>CP110972.1:5000-5055000 GCA_028869255.1 Pseudomonas poae
CGGGGATAACAGGCTGATACCGCCCAAGAGTTCATATCGACGGCGGTGTTTGGCACCTCGATGTCGGCTCATCACATCCTGGGGCTGAAGCCGGTCCCAAGGGTATGGCTGTTCGCCATTTAAAGTGGTACGCGAGCTGGGTTTAGAACGTCGTGAGACAGTTCGGTCCCTATCTGCCGTGGACGTTTGAGATTTGAGAGGGGCTGCTCCTAGTACGAGAGGACCGGAGTGGACGAACCTCTGGTGTTCCGGTTGTCACGCCAGTGGCATTGCCGGGTAGCTATGTTCGGAATAGATAACCGCTGAAAGCATCTAAGCGGGAAACTAGCCTCAAGATGAGATCTCACTGGAACCTTGAGTTCCCTGAAGGGCCGTCGAAGACTACGACGTTGATAGGTTGGGTGTGTAAGCGCTGTGAGGCGTTGAGCTAACCAATACTAATTGCCCGTGAGGCTTGACCATATAACACCCAAGCAATTTGCTGACCTGAGAAGGCACCAGATTACGGTGTGTGAAGACGAAATGAACCGAAAGTTCGACGTTCACAAACACCGAAAGCTATCACATACCCAATTTGCTGAAGCGAGGCCAGCTGGTCACGACTCAGTACCCGAATTTCTTGACGACCATAGAGCATTGGAACCACCTGATCCCATCCCGAACTCAGTAGTGAAACGATGCATCGCCGATGGTAGTGTGGGGTTTCCCCATGTGAGAGTAGGTCATCGTCAAGATTAAATTCCAGAACCCCCTGTTTGCTAACGCAAGCAGGGGTTTTGTTTTGGGCGGTCGGAAAGCTAAACAGGCGCTGAGCTTGCTCGCGATGGGCGGTAACCCTAACCACCTGACACGCCGCAGAAGCCCAAAATCTGCCCTTACATTACATCCCAAGACCGCCAATACCGCCTTCAGTGCTAAAGTCGCTCCCTCGATTTTGCTTTTCCCAAGGAAGCCGTTATGCCGGATGCGACGTCCCTCACCGCTGGATTCATGGTGGTTCACGGCAACCGCCTGGACGAACTGCGCAGCCTGGTAGTCAGCTGGATGCGTCGTTATCCGCTGGCTCCCCTGGAAAATGAAATCGCCCTGGTACAAAGCAACGGTATCGCCCAATGGCTCAAGCTGGCCTTGGCCGAAGATCCGGAAGAAGACGATATGGGCGGCTGCGGCATTGCTGCCGCTATCGATGTCCAGCTCCCCGGCAGCTTTATGTGGCAACTGTATCGCATGGTCCTGGGCAAGGATGAAATCCCGGCCAAGTCCCTGCTCGATAAGGCCCCGCTGACCTGGCGCCTGATGCGCCTGCTCCCGGAGCTTATCGACCAACCGCACTTTGAGCCCCTGCAGCGCTTCCTGACCCACGACACCGACCTGCGCAAACGCTATCAACTGGCGGAACGCTTGGCCGACCTGTTCGACCAATACCAGGTATACCGCGCCGATTGGCTGGAAGACTGGGCCGCCGGCCGCCACCAACTGCGCAACGGTCGAGGTGAAGCCAAACCACTGAACCCCGCCAATTGCTGGCAGGCGGAACTGTGGCGAGCATTGCTCCTGGATGTGGGTGAAGAGGGCATGGCCCAAAGCCGCGCCGGCGTGCACCAACGCTTTATCGAACGCATCAACACCCTTGAGCAAGCGCCCCCGGGATTGCCTTCCCGAGTGATCGTCTTCGGGATTTCTTCACTGCCCGCGCAAGCACTCGAAGCCCTCGCTGGTCTGGCGCGATTCAGCCAAGTGCTGCTGTGCGTACACAACCCCTGCCGCCACCATTGGTCCGACATCGTCGCCGATAAAGACCTGCTGCGTAATGAGTACAAGCGCCAGGCGCGCAAGGCCGGCATGCCCGTCACCATCGACCCCCAAACCCTGCACCAGCACGCCCACCCGCTGCTGGCCGCCTGGGGCAAACAAGGTCGTGACTACATCAGCCTGCTGGACAGTTACGACGACCCCAACAGCTACCGCGCCGCCTTCCGTGACGGCCGCATCGACCTGTTCAGCGACAGTCAGCCGACCACATTGCTCAACCAACTTCAGGACGACATCCTTGAACTGCGCCCGCTTAACGAAACACGTGAGCTCTGGCCTGTCGTCGACCTGAATAACGACAGCTCCATCCGTTTCCACGTTGCCCACAGCGCCCAGCGCGAAGTGGAAATTCTCCATGATCAATTGCTCCAACGCTTCAGCGCCGACCCCACGCTGCGCCCGCGGGACATCATCGTCATGGTCCCTGATGTCGACAGCTACGCCCCGCATATCCGCGCCGTGTTCGGCCAGTTGGAAAGGTCCGACCCACGTTTCATCCCCTTCACCCTCACCGACCAAGGCCAGCGCGGCCGCGACCCTCTGCTGATCGCCGTGGAGCACCAGCTTAAACTCCCGGACAGCCGCTTCCCGGTCAGCGAAATCCTCGACCTGCTTGACGTTCCCGCCCTGCGCGAGCGTTTCGCGATCAAGGAGCGCGACCTGCCCACGCTGCACCGCTGGATCGAAGGTGCGGGCATCCGTTGGGGCCTTAACGCCGAGCAAAGGGCCGGTCTGGGGTTGCCAAACGAGCTGGAACAAAACAGCTGGCGATTTGGCCTGCGCCGTATGCTGCTGGGTTACGCCGTCGGCACCGGCCTCGCCTGCGACGGCATTGAGCCCTACGATGAAATCGGCGGCCTCGACGCTGCCCTGATCGGCCCTCTGGTGGCCTTGCTTGACGCCCTGCATGACGCGCATCAAGCGCTGTCCCAACCGGCGATCCCGCAAGCGTGGGGCGAGCGCCTGCAGGGCCTTATGCAATTGTTCTTCCTGCCCAGCAGCGAACACGATGACTACCTCCTGGGCCAACTTGAACAGCTCAGGGAAGACTGGCTAGAGACCTGCGAGTCCGTCGGCCTACAGGACGAGTTACCCCTCACCGTAGTCCGTGAAGCCTGGCTCGCCGGCCTGGACCAGGGTCGCCTGTCCCAGCGCTTCCTCGCCGGAGCTGTCAATTTCTGCACCCTGATGCCCATGCGTGCGATCCCGTTCAAGCTGGTCTGCCTGCTGGGCATGAATGATGGCGACTACCCGCGTGCCCAACCGCCGCTGGACTTCGACCTGATGGGCAGCGACTACCGCCCCGGCGACCGTTCACGCCGTGAGGACGACCGCTACCTGCTGCTCGAAGCGCTGCTGTCGGCCCGCGACCAGCTCTATATCAGTTGGGTCGGTCGTAGTATCCGCGACAACAGCGACCGCCCGGCTTCGGTATTGATCGGCCAACTGCGCGACCATCTCGCCAGCGGCTGGCAGAACGCAGACGCCCAACTCCCCCTGTTGGACGCCATGACTCAAGAACATCCGCTCCAACCCTTCAGCGCCCGCTACTTCCACGAAGGTGACGAACTGTTCAGCTACGCCCGTGAATGGCAATTGCTGCATCAGGCCGCGGATGCCGCCCCGGAAGAAGATGAACTCACGCCGCACCAACAGGACGAACCGCTGAGCCTCGGCCAACTGCAGGACTTTCTGCGTAACCCGGTCAAACATTTCTTCAGCCAACGTCTGAAAGTGTTCTTCGAAGCCGCCGAAGTACCGCTGGCAGATGAGGAGCCCTTCGTGCTTGACGCACTGCAACGCTACAGCTTGAGCGACAGTCTGCTGAATGCCGCGCTGAGCCAGCCCGAGCACCTCGACCGGGCCTTGAACGCCCAGGCCCTGCGCCTGCAAGGCAGTGGTCTGTTGCCCATGGTCGGTTTCGGCGAGTGCCTGCGCAACGAACTGATCGAGCCTCTGCCAGACCTGTTGCAGCGCTACCAACAGCTTCTGGCTCTCTGGCCAACCCCCACACCACCGCTGAACCGATCAGTTTTGAGCATCAAGGTATCGCGTTGGAAGGCTGGATCAGCGGCCTGCACCGACGCAGTGATGGCGGTTTGCTAAGCGTGACTACCATCCCCAACAGCATCGGCTCGATCAAGACTCGCAAGTGGCACCGGCTGATTCGTCCGTGGGTTAACCATGTGGTCGCCTGCGCCTGCGGCTTGCCCCTCAGCACGGGGTTGGTCGCCAGTGACGACACCTTGCTCCTGGCTCCGCTGGATCAGTCGGGCGCCCGGGAAATCCTCGGCGACCTGTTGCTGGCCCGGCACAATGGCATGCGAAAGCCGCTCCCCGTAGCGGTTAAAACCGCCTTCGCCTGGCTCGGCCAAACCGACCCCGCCAAGGCCCAGGGTGCTGCCAGCAAAGCATACGAGGGCGACGGCCTGACCACCGACGGCGAGCGCCGCGAAACCCCAGCGCTCACCCGCCAGTTCCCCGACTACGCGGCGCTCATCGCCAGCGAAGAATTCGAAGGTTGGTGCGAAACCCTGTATCGCCCACTGATCAACGCCCCATGGCGATCGCTCAGCAGTGAGGAGGCCGGCGCATGAGCAGCAAACCCTTGGCCCTGGCCTTCCCGCTAAAAGGCAGCCAGCTGATTGAAGCCAGCGCCGGCACCGGCAAGACTTTCACCATTTCCGCCTTGTACCTGCGCCTGGTGCTCGGCCATGGGGGCGATGAGTCCGGCTTTGGCCGCGAACTGTTGCCGCCGCAAATCCTGGTGGTGACCTTCACCGACGCCGCCACCAAAGAGCTGCGCGAGCGCATCCGCATTCGCCTGGCTGAAGCCGCACGCTTCTTTCGTGACGAAATCCAACAACCGGATGCCCTGATCGCCGACCTGCGCGACCAATACCTGCCCGAGCAATGGCCCGCGTGCGCCAACCGCCTGGACATCGCCGCGCAATGGATGGATGAAGCCGCCGTCTCGACCATCCACAGTTGGTGCCAGCGCATGCTGCGCGAACACGCATTCGACAGCGGCAGCCTGTTCACCCAAACCCTGGAAACCGACCACAGCGACTTGCTCGGCGAAGTGCTACGCGATTACTGGCGGCTGTTCTGCTACCCGATGCACGACGACGCGCTCAATTGGGTACGCAGCAACTGGGGTGGCCCGGCCGCGTTGATGCCACGCGTGCGCGCCCTGTTCGGCAGTGAACGGCCCACCGATGAAGCCCGCGAGCCCGCAGAGCTGATCAACGCCTGCCTGCAAGAGCGCCGCGAAGCGCTGTTACAACTCAAGGCGCCCTGGCAGCAATGGGCCGCCGAACTGCGTGATATCTGCCTGCAAGCCGTGGCCGCCAAAGCCGTCGATGGCCGCAAGATGCAAGCGCGTTACTTTGAGCCCTGGTTTGAAAAGATCAGCGCCTGGGCGGCTGACGAAACCCTCGAACAACTGGACATCGGTACCGGTTTCACGCGCCTCACCCCCGACGGCATGGCCGAAGCCTGGAAGGGCGACCCGCCGCAGCACCCCGGCATCGATGCGATGGCCGGCCTCAAAGCCGCTCTCGACGCACTGCCAACCCCCGACGCCGCCGTGTTGCAACACGCTGCCGGTTGGGTGGGTAAACGTTTTGAAGAAGAAAAACGCCGCCGCGCCGAAATGGGCTTCGACGACATGCTGATCCGTCTCAACGCGGCCCTGCAAAGCGACGGCGGCGAACGCCTGGCCAGTGTGATCCGCGAACAGTTCCCGGTGGCCCTGATCGACGAATTCCAGGACACCGACCCGGTGCAATACAGCATCTTCGACAGCATCTATCGCATCGAAGAAAACCACCACGACAGCGGCCTGTTCCTGATCGGTGACCCCAAGCAGGCGATCTATGCGTTCCGTGGCGCGGACATCTACACCTACCTGCGCGCCCGCCAGTCCACCACCGGCCGCCACCACACGCTGGGCACCAACTTCCGCTCCAGCCATGCGATGGTCGAGGCGGTTAATCATGTGTTCCAGCGTGCGGAAACCGGCCGTGGCGCGTTCCTTTTCCGCGAGCCGAATGGCGGCAACCCGGTGCCGTTCCACTCGGTACTGTCCCAAGGGCGCAAGGAGCAATTGCAGGTCGACGGTCAGACGCTGCCGGCCATGAACCTCTGGCACCTGGCTACCGATCAGCCGATTTCCAACGCGGTATATCGCCAGCAACTGGCTGGCGCCTGTGCCACGCAAATTGTCGAATTACTCAACGGCGGGCAACAAGGCAGCGCCGGTTTCCTACACGCGGACGGTAGCTTCAAAGGCGTACTTCCGTCAGACATCGCCATCCTGGTACGCGACGGCAAAGAAGCCCAAGCCGTGCGCGCCGAGTTGGCTGCTCGTGGCGTGCGCAGTGTGTACCTGTCGGATAAGGACTCAGTGTTCGCCGCCCAGGAAGCTCACGACCTGCTGGCCTGGCTCAAGGCCTGCGCCGAGCCGGACGTCGAACGCCCGCTGCGTGCCGCCTTGGCCTGCGTCACCTTGAACCTGTCATTGCCGGAACTGGAGCGTCTGAATCAGGACGAGCTGGCGTGGGAAACCCGCGTAATGCAGTTCCGTGGCTACCGGGCGATCTGGCGCACCCAAGGCGTGCTGCCGATGCTGCGGCGCCTGCTGCACGATTTCAAACTGCCGCAAACCCTGATCGCCCGCAGTGATGGCGAACGCGTATTGACCAACCTGTTGCACCTCAGCGAATTGCTGCAACAGGCCGCGTCGGAACTGGACGGCGAGCAGGCGTTGATTCGCCATCTGGCCGAACACCTGGCGCTGTCGGGGCAGGCCGGCGAAGAGCAGATCCTGCGCCTGGAAAGTGACGAGCAACTGGTCAAGGTGGTGACCATCCACAAATCCAAGGGCCTGGAATATGACTTGGTGTTCCTGCCGTTTATCTGTTCGGCCAAGCCGGTGGACGGCAGCCGTTTGCCGCTGCATTACCACGACGAGCAGGGCAAATCCCAAGTGAGCCTGCGCCCGACCGCCGAACTGATCGCCCAGGCCGATGATGAGCGCCTGGCTGAAGACCTGCGCTTGTTCTATGTGGCCCTGACCCGCGCCAAACATGCGTGCTGGCTCGGCGTTGCCGACCTCAAGCGCGGCAACAACAGCAGCTCCGTGTTGCACCTGTCGGCACTCGGCTATTTGCTCGGCGCCGGCGCGGCGCTGGGAGAATCCGCCGGGCTGGCGCGCTGGTTGCTGGATCTGCAGGCAGGCTGCGCCGCCATCGATTACGGCCAGGTCCCTGACGCGCAAGACAGCTTATTCCACCCGCCGCGCAACCAAGCCACTTTGCTTGCGCCGTTGCTGCCCAAGCGCAAGGCCGCCGAAAACTGGTGGATTGCGTCCTACAGCGCGTTGCGCATTGGCGACAGCATGAGCGCCGCCACTCTCGAAGCGCCGGAAAGCCCACAGGCCCAGAAACTGTTCGACGACGAACGCCTGGACCCCGACGCCCCGCGTGAAGTGGCAGCGTCTGGCGGTGATATTCACCGTTTCCCACGCGGCCCCAATCCCGGCACCTTCCTGCATGGCCTGTTGGAGTGGGCGGGGGAAGAAGGTTTCAACGTCACCCCAGAGGCCATCGAAAAAGCCGTGGGTGCACGCTGTAACCGGCGCAATTGGGAGGGCTGGATCCTCACCCTCAGCGGCTGGCTGGGCCATCTGCTGCAAACGCCGCTGCCGGTGGATAACGATCACGTCAGCCTCAGCAGCCTGCAGCAGTATCAGATCGAAATGGAGTTCTGGTTCGCCAGCCACAAGGTCGACGTGCTCGCCCTCGACAAGCTGGTGTGCCAGCACACCCACAACGGCGTGTCCCGCGTTGCCGCCGAACCGGTGCTGCTCAATGGCATGTTCAAGGGCTTTATCGACCTCACGTTTGAACATGACGGCCACTACTACGTGGCCGACTACAAATCCAACTGGCTCGGCCCTGACGATTCGGCCTACACCCATGAAGCGATGGAACAGTCGATCCTTGAGCATCGGTACGACCTGCAATACGTACTTTACCTGCTGGCCTTGCACCGCCAGCTGAAGGCTCGCCTGCCGGACTACGAGTACGAGCGCCATATCGGCGGCGCGCTGTACCTGTTCCTGCGCGGTACCCGGGCCGCCAGCCAGGGCGCGTATTTCACTCGGCCGCCACGCGAGCTGATCGAAGGCTTGGACCTGTTGTTCCAGGGCAAACCCATCCCGCCCAAGGTTGAGCCCGCCTGGGAACAAGGAGTGCTGTTATGAGCCTGTCGCCGTTACCGCTTGAGGAACTGGCGCCCCTGAGCCACGCCGCCGACCTGCTGCAACTGCTCGAACGCTGGGTGGAGCGTGGCTGGCTGCGTGCGCTGGACAAGGCGTTTGTCGGCTTCCTGCACGAACTCGACCCGCAGGCCGACCCGCTGGTGCTGCTGGCTGCGGCATTAACCAGTCATCAGTTGGGCCATGGACACGTGTGCCTTGACCTGTTCGAAACCCTCAAGGCGCCGGATTTCGCCCTGTCCTTGCCGCCCGAAGGCGACCTGCAAACCGGTGCCATGCTGCTGCCCTCGCAACTGCTCGACGGTGTGGACGGCGCGCACTGGTGCCATGCCCTGGCCGCCAGCCGCCTGGTGGCCCTGGCCGTCGATGGCAGTGACGCTGCGCAAAGCCGCCCGTTGGTGCTGTCCGGCAAGCGCCTGTATTTGCGCCGCTACTGGACCTACGAACGACGCATCGACACGGCCTTGCGCCTGCGCCTGGCGACCCAGGAAAGTCTCGCCGCCGACTTGCCGCAACGCCTGAATAGCCTGTTCGACCAACCGCCACCCGATGGCGTGATCGACTGGCAAAAGCTCGCCTGCGCCCTGGCCACCCGTGGGGCGTTCAGCATCGTCACTGGCGGCCCCGGCACGGGCAAGACCACCACCGTGGTACGCCTGCTCGCGCTGTTGCAGGCGCCCGCCGTGGAAGCCGGCACGCCGTTGCGCATCCGCCTCGCCGCGCCTACCGGTAAGGCCGCTGCGCGCCTCACCGAATCCATCAGCCAGCAAGTGCTGTCGCTGAAAGTGCCGGAAAGCGTGAAGGAAAAAATCCCGACCCAAGTCACCACCGTGCACCGCCTGCTGGGCAGTCGCCCGGGCACTCGGCATTTCCGTCACCACTTGGGCAACCCATTGCCGCTGGATGTACTGGTGGTGGACGAAGCCTCGATGATCGACCTGGAAATGATGGCCAACCTGCTGGACGCCTTGCCGCCCCATGCGCGCCTGGTGCTGTTGGGCGACAAGGACCAGCTGGCGTCTGTGGAGGCGGGCGCGGTACTCGGCGATTTGTGCCGCGACGCCGAAGCTGGCTGGTACAGCCCGCAGACTCGCCAATGGCTGCAAACCGCCAGCGGCGAAGACCTCAGCGCCAGCGGCCTGCAGGAAGACCTCGATGGCAGCCACCCCCTGGCCCAGCAAGTGATGATGCTGCGGTACTCGCGGCGTTTTGGCGAAGGCAGCGGCATCGGCCAACTCGCACGGTGGGTCAACCAGCAAAACGCCGACGAGGCGCGCAAGCTGCTGGCCGCCCGCAGCCACCCAGATCTGTTCTGCGTGAGCCTCAAGGGCGAGCACGACCACGCGCTGGAGCGCCTGGTACTGGACGGGCAGGGCGATGGCGCCGGCGGATATCGCTATTACCTCAACCTGCTGCACAGTGCGCGTCCGGCCCTCGACACCCCGCGTGAGGACATCGCCTGGACCCACTGGGCGCAACAACTGCTGCAAGCCTTCGACGCGTTCCAGTTGCTCTGCGCCGTGCGCAAGGGCCCGTGGGGGGTGGAGGGCTCAACCTGCGCATCACCGCCGCCTTGCGCAAAGTGCGCCTGATTGAGGGTGACGAGCAATGGTACGAGGGCCGCCCCGTACTGATGACGCGCAACGACTACGGCCTGGGCTTGATGAACGGCGATATCGGCATTGCCCTCAAACTGCCCGAAAGCGACGGCGGCCCTCAGGTGCTGCGAGTCGCTTTCCCACGTAACGATGGCCAGGGCGGCGTGCGTTTTGTACTGCCCAGCCGTCTGAATGATGTGGAAACCGTGTACGCCATGACCGTGCACAAGTCCCAGGGCTCCGAGTTCACTCACACCGCGCTGATCCTGCCGGATGCGCTTAACCCGGTGCTCACCAAAGAGCTGATCTACACCGGCATCACCCGCGCCAAGCGCTGGTTCAGCCTGATCGAGCCGCGTGGCGGGGTGTTTGAGGAAGCGGTAAGGCGCAAGGTCAAGCGCTTGAGTGGGCTGATGCTGGAGTTGGGTCAGGAGTCAGAAATATCTGACGCTGTGCTATCGTTGCGGCATCACCCTGAAAACATCTGAGAGAAATCGCTGCATGAACGTGGCTGTCTCGTCCACAGAGCGTAGTTTGAGCTGGAGACACCTGCTGCTGGTGGCGCTTCTGTGCCTGCTTGCGCCCCCTGCGGGGGCCCAGGCCGCCAGCCCTGCCGACTCCCGCGCCCAGGCGGTCACCCAAGTGGTGCTCGGTATCCTCAGTTATGCGCGCTGGCCGGTGGAGCCTGCGCAATTGCATTTGTGCATCGTCGGGCCGACCCAATACACCGACGACCTGGTCAAGGGCACCACCCAGGCCACTGGCCGCCCGGTGGTGGTACAGCGCCTGTTGGCCGACCATCCCGATATCGTCAATGCGTGTGACGCCGTGTACATCGGCAAGCTCACCGGCGATGAACGCAACCGTCTGTTTGCCTCGTTGATCGGCCACCCGGTGCTCAGCATCAGCGAAGGGGGCGACCAGTGCACGGTGGGCAGCCTGTTCTGCCTGCGGGTAGGCGATGAACAAGTGTCGTTCGAGGTGAACCTCGACTCCGTGGCGCGCAGCGGCGTGCGCATTCACCCCAGCGTACTGCAACTGTCCCGCCGCCGAGCGACCACGCCATGAGGGTCGATAACGCGCGACCGACCCTGCGTTCGGTCATCGGCCGGGGGCACCTGATCCTGGCGCTGGTGGCGGTGAGCCTGGCGAGTATCTCCCTGACCCTGCTCGGCGTGCTGGCACTGCGTGTGTACGCCGAGCACAACCTGCACCTGATCGCACGCTCCATCAACTACACCGTGGAAGCGGCGGTGGTGTTCAACGACAGCGCGGCGGCCACCGAAGCCCTCAGCCTGATCGCCTCCACTGAAGAAGTGGCCCAGGCCGAAGTGTTCGACGCCAATGGCAAGCTGTTGGCGCAATGGACACGTCCGGAAACCGGCATGCTGTCGCGGGTCGAACTGGAGCTGGCGCACACCCTGCTCGAACAGCCGATCAGCCAGCCGATCCAGCACCAGGGTCGCACCATCGGCAGCATTCACCTCACCGGCCATGGCGCCAGCCTGTTGCGCTTTCTGCTTAGCGGGTTGGCCGGGATTCTGATCTGCACCGCCCTCAGTGCCTGGGTGGCCCTGCACCTGGCGCGGCGCTTGCTGCGCGGAATCACCGGCCCGCTGCAAAGCCTGGCCGCCGTGGCCCACGCGGCCCGCAGCGAACGTGATTTCGACCGCCGCGTGCCACCGGCGCGAATCGCCGAACTCGACAGCCTGGGCAGCGACTTCAACGCGTTGCTCGGCGAAATGGAAGCCTGGCAAAGCCACCTGCAAAGCGAAAACGAAAGCCTCGCGCACCAGGCCAACCACGACAGCCTCACCGGCCTGCCCAACCGTGCGTTCTTCGAAGGCCGCTTGATTCGCACCCTGCGCAGCGCCGCCAAGGCCAAGGAACAGGTGGCGGTGCTGTACCTCGACAGCGACCGTTTCAAAGAGATCAATGACAGCTTTGGCCATGCTGCAGGCGATGCCGTGCTGGTCGCCGTCGCCGAGCGTGTGCGGGCTCAACTGCGTGAAGATGACCTGGTGGCGCGCCTGGGCGGTGATGAATTCGCCATCCTGTTGGCGCCACTGCACAAGGTCGAAGATGCCCGGCGCATCGCCGACAAGATCATCGCCAGCATGGACCAGCCGATTCCCGTGCCGGGCAACACCCAGGTAGTGACCTCCCTCAGCATCGGTATTGCCCTCTACCCCGATCATGGCGCCACCCCCGGCACCTTGCTCAATGCCGCCGACGCAGCGATGTACCAGGCCAAGCGCCTGTCATTAGGTGGCCAGCAAACGGCGGAGTCGGAGCACCCCGTCGCCAACGTTCAACACAGGAGTTGATCCCTTGTTCTCGACCACGCGTTTTATGTTTATCACCCTGCTGGTGGCCCTGCTGGGTCTCGGCGGTTGCCAGACGGCCCCACCCAAGGGACTGACCCCGGCGCAGGTCGCGGTCCTCAAGCAACAAGGCTTTGAGTTGACCGACGACGGCTGGGCGTTCGGCCTGTCCGGCAAAGTACTGTTTGGCAGCGACGTCGAAACCCTCAACCAGCCCAGCACCGACATCGTCCAGCGTATCGGCAAGGCCCTGCTGAGCGTGGGTATCCAACGCGTGCGCGTCGACGGCCACACCGACGCCTCGGGCAAGGAAACCTACAACCAGCAACTGTCCCTGCGCCGCGCCAAAAGCGTGGCTACGGTGCTGACCACTGTGGGTATGAAAGAAGAGAATATCCAGCTGCGCGGCCTGGGCAGCAGTCAGCCAGTGGCGTCCAATGACACCGCGGCAGGGCGCACCGAGAATCGGCGAGTGTCGATTGTGGTGATTGCGGACTGAGGGCTCACCCCATTCCGATTTTGTAAGGCGGTCGGACGTGGGAGCAGGCAGCCAGCTCCCACACCAATTTGTGTTTGAGCTGAATGTTGCGTCCGCCGCTTACACTCGTCGCGAGACCGGATCACCGAGCCATCGTTGATGGTGCTTTAATCCGCGAATTTTATCTCCCGCGTTTCCCCCATCAATAGCCCCTGGTTCTGCTCCGTCACCTCCCTGATGTAATCCCACAACAAGGTAATCCGCTTCAACTTGCGCAGATCCTCCCGGCAATACATCCAGAACTGCCGCGTAATCGCAATCTGCTCCCCCAGTACCGGCAGCAAACGCGGGTCCTGCGCGGCCAAAAAGCACGGCAATATCGCCATCGACCGCCCCTGCTGCGCCGCCACGTACTGCGCGATCACGCTGGTGCTGCGCAGGCTGGCGCTGGCGCCGGGCACCACGTTGGCGAGGTAGAGCAGCTCGGAGCTGAACGCCAGGTCATCCACATAGCTGATAAAGGGATGCTCGGCCAGATCCGCAGGTTTGCGGATCGGCGGGTGTTGGTCGAGGTATTCCTGGGTCGCGTACAGCTGCAATTTGTAGTCACACAGTTTGCAGCACACATACGGCCCGTGTTCCGGGCGTTCCAGGGCGATAACAATGTCGGCTTCGCGCTTGGACAGGCTGATGAAGTGGGGCAGGGGCAGGATGTCGACGGAGATTGCCGGGTAGGTGTCGACAAAGTGGCTGAGCTGCGGCGTAACAAAAAAAACTGCCGAAGCCTTCGGTGCAGCCCATGCGCACATGGCCGGACAGCGCCACGCCAGAGCCGGACACCTGCTCGCAGGCCATGTGCAGGGTGCTTTCGATGGACTCCGCGTAGCCCAGTAAACGCTGGCCCTCGGCGGTGAGCACAAAACCGTTGGTCCGGGATTTTTCGAACAGCAGCGTGCCGAGTGACACTTCCAGAGAGCTGATGCGCCGCGACACGGTGGTGTAGTCCACCGCCAGGCGCTTGGCGGCCACGCTGGCCTTGCGGGTGCGGGCCACTTCGAGGAAAAACTTCAGGTCGTCCCAATTCAGGGAGCCCAGCGATGTGATGTTTTTTTGCATATTGGACCGGCTTTTATGTGCGTTCTTATTAGAGATTTGCACATCTATACTCCAAAAACAGTCCGAACGCCTCATTTCCCAAGGCGGTTTACGCGCCTTGTCTCTGCATAACTATAAGATTTGGAGACCACATGAACGCTTCTGCCGATATTTCCGTGCAACGGGTCAAGTTGCTGATCAACGGTGAATGGGTTGAGTCCCTGACTACCCACTGGCAAGACATCGTCAACCCGGCCACCCAAGAGGTGTTGGCCAAAGTCCCTTTCGCCACCGCCGATGAAGTCAACGCCGCCATCGACGCCGCCCATCACGCTTTTCAAACCTGGAAGCTCACGCCGATCGGCGCACGCATGCGCATCATGCTCAAGCTGCAAGCGCTGATCCGCGAACATTCCAAACGCATCGCCGTAGTCCTCAGCGCCGAGCAGGGTAAGACCATTGCCGATGCCGAGGGCGATATTTTCCGTGGCCTGGAAGTGGTGGAACACGCGTGCTCCATCGGCACCTTGCAGATGGGTGAATTCGCTGAAAACGTCGCCGGTGGCGTCGACACCTACACCCTGCGCCAGCCCATCGGTGTGTGTGCGGGGATTACCCCGTTCAACTTCCCGGCGATGATTCCGCTGTGGATGTTCCCGATGGCGATTGCCTGCGGTAACACCTTCGTGCTCAAACCGTCCGAGCAGGACCCACTGTCGACCCTGCTGCTGGTGGAGTTGGCACTGGAAGCCGGTGTACCGGCCGGTGTGCTCAACGTGGTGCACGGCGGCAAGGATGTGGTGGATGCGCTGTGCACCCATAAAGACATCAAGGCGGTGTCCTTCGTCGGCTCGACCGCCGTGGGTACTCACGTGTACGACCTGGCCGGTAAACATGGCAAGCGCGTGCAGTCGATGATGGGCGCCAAGAACCACGCCGTGGTGCTGCCGGACGCGAACCGTGAACACACCTTGAATGCCCTGGTCGGTGCCGGTTTCGGCGCGGCAGGCCAGCGTTGCATGGCCACCTCGGTGGTGGTGCTGGTGGGTGCAGCCAAGCAGTGGCTGCCGGATCTGAAAGCGCTGGCGCAAAAACTCAAGGTCAATGCCGGCAGCGAAGCGGGCACGGATGTCGGCCCGGTGATTTCCAAGCGCGCCAAGGCGCGCATCCTGGAGCTGATCGAAAGCGGCGTGAAAGAAGGCGCCAAGCTGGAGCTGGATGGCCGAGACATCAAGGTGCCAGGCTTCGAACACGGCAACTTCGTAGGCCCGACTTTGTTCTCGGGCGTGACGACCGATATGCAGATCTACACCCAGGAAATCTTCGGCCCGGTACTGGTGGTGCTGGAAGTGGCGACGCTGGATGAGGCCATCGCGCTGGTCAACGCCAACCCGTTCGGCAACGGCACCGGCCTGTTCACCCAAAGCGGTGCGGCGGCGCGTAAGTTCCAGAGCGAAATCGATGTAGGCCAGGTCGGCATCAACATCCCGATCCCGGTGCCGGTGCCGTTTTTCAGCTTCACCGGTTCGCGTGGTTCCAAGCTCGGCGACCTCGGCCCCTATGGCAAGCAAGTGGTGCAGTTCTACACCCAGACCAAAACCGTTACCAGCCGCTGGTTTGACGACGACACGGTCAACGATGGCGTCAACACCACCATCAACCTGCGCTGATTTGGGGAGACGATCATGAAGATTGCATTTATCGGCTTGGGCAACATGGGCGCGCCCATGGCCCGCAACCTGCTTTTGGCAGGGAATAAGTTGAATGTGTTCGACGTTAATCCAGGCGTGTTCAAGGAGTTCGCAGAACTGGGCGCCACCGTCACAGGCTCACCGCGTGAAGCTGCACAAGGCGCCGAGCTGGTAATTACCATGCTGCCCGCCGCCGCCCATGTGCGCAGCGTTTGGCTGAATGAAGACGGTGTGCTCGCCGGGATTGGTGAAGGCGTGCCGGCCGTGGATTGCAGCACCATCGACCCGCAAACCATCCGCGACGTTGCCGCTGCGGCGGCCAAGCAAGGTGTGGTGATAGCTGATGCTCCAGTTTCTGGCGGCACCGGCGGTGCTAGCGCAGGGACGTTGACTTTCATGGTCGGCGCCACCCCGGAACTGTACGCCACCCTGCAACCGGTGCTGGCGCAGATGGGTCGCAATATCGTGCATTGCGGTGACGTGGGCACCGGCCAGATTGCCAAGATCTGCAACAACCTGTTGCTGGGGATCAGTATGGTCGGCGTCAGCGAGGCCATGGCCCTGGGCGATGCACTGGGCATCGACACGCAAGTGCTGGCCGGCATCATCAACAGCTCCACCGGGCGCTGCTGGAGTTCGGACACCTACAACCCGTGGCCGGGCGTGGTTGAAACTGCGCCGTCATCGCGTGGTTATACCGGTGGGTTCGGCGCCGACCTGATGCTCAAGGACCTGGGCCTGGCCACCGAAGCCGCGCGCCAGGCCAAGCAGCCGGTGATTCTTGGCGCTGTGGCCCAGCAGTTGTATCAATCGATGAGTCAGCGTGGGGAAGGCGGCAAGGACTTCTCGGCGATCATCAACAGCTACCGCAAGCCCAAGTAGTGCTGCGACCAGTTTAACGGTGGCGAGCGGGCTTGCCCGCGTTGGGCTGCGAAGCAGCCCCAGTACCGTCACCGAGTTTTTCCAGTTAAAAAGCAGTAACTGGACCGGGGGCTGCTACGCAGCCCAACGCGGGCAAGCCCGCTCGCCACAACAAGCCCGCTCGCCACAACAAGCCAGTTCGCCACAAGAAAGCGGTTGGCTGTAGGAGTGGCTCAGGCAAACACAAAATACTTACGCACCGTCTCGACCACTTCCCACGTCCCCTTCATCCCCGGTTCCACCACGAAGATATCCCCAGCCCGCAGGTGGATCGGCTCCATGCCTTCCGGGGTGATCACGCAGTAGCCTTCCTGGAAATGGCAGTATTCCCACTTCACGTATTCCACGTACCACTTGCCCGGGGTGCAGATCCAGGTGCCCATGATCTTGCTGCCGTCTTCGCTGGTGTAGGCGTTGAGGTTGACGGTGTGCGGGTCGCCTTCGAGTTTTTGCCATTTGCAGGCATCCAGGACGGGCAGCGGGTGGGTGTCGCGCAGTACGGTGATGGGCTTGGACATGATGACTCCGAGGCAGGGGATCGAGAGTCGAACCCTATAGGGTCGGTGGGCGGGTCAGTGGTCTGAACTCGACATCGGGATGCCCAGAAGCGCAGGCATACGGTGATTCAGCAGGCACCACAAAACCCTGTGGGAGCCGGGCTTGCCCGCGATGGCGACGGCGCAGGTTGCCTCTCATTACCTGACACGACGCCATCGCGGGCAAGCCCGGCTCCCACAGATATATGCGTTAATCCGCCATTTATTCGCAGTAAGTGCGAAAGATTTCCCGTATGGCGCAGGAATTCGCAAGAAAATTCGCAGCGGGCCCTCGTATCATTCACCCCAGAACGAGTGAGAGCCTTGAAATGAACCCAATAAAAACGTGGTGGGATATCAGCCCGCCCTTGAGCACGGCGACCCCTACCTGGCCGGGCGATACGCCGTTCCAGGAAGAGCGCGTGTGGCAGTTCGGCCCGGAGTGCCCGGTGAATGTCGGGCGCATTACTTTGTCGCCGCACACCGGCGCCCATGTGGATGCGCCGCTGCATTACAGCGCGGACGGCGCGCCGATTGGCGAAGTGTCGCTGGAGGTGTACATGGGCCCATGCCGCGTGCTGCATTGCCTGGGCAGCGGCGCGCTGGTGCAGCCGCATCAACTGCAAGGGCGTGTGGATAACCTGCCGGAGCGCGTGCTGCTGCGTACTTATCCACAAGCGCCGCTGACAGAGTGGGATTCGAACTTCACCGCCGTTGCGCCGCAAACCATCGAGTTGCTCGCCAGCCTGGGGGTGCGCCTGATCGGTATCGATACGCCGTCGCTGGACCCGCAACAGTCCAAGACCATGGATTCCCACAACGCCGTAGCCCGCCATGGCATGGCGATTCTCGAAGGCATCGTGCTCGATGACGTACCGGAGGGCGACTATGAATTGATCGCGCTGCCGCTGCGCTTTGCCAACCTGGACGCCAGCCCGGTCCGCGCCATTCTCCGCCCGCTCAAGGAGCCCACGCGATGAGCCAGTGTCCTTTTTCTCCCGATTATCAGCCGCCCGAAGAATGGCATAACGCCGAACTGAATTTTTCCGAGTCCATGAGCTATGGCGATTACCTGGACCTGGGCAAAGTCCTCAGCGCCCAGCACCCGCTGTCGCCGGACCACAACGAAATGCTCTTCATCATCCAGCACCAGACCTCCGAGCTGTGGATGAAACTGATGCTCCACGAACTCAAGGCCGCCCGCGAGCACGTGCGCCTGGGTGAGTTGCCGCCGGCGTTCAAGATGCTGGCGCGGGTGTCGCGGATCTTTGATCAACTGGTGCACGCCTGGGCGGTGCTGGCGACCATGACGCCGTCCGAGTACAAGGCGATTCGCCCGTTCCTGGGGCAGTCGTCGGGGTTCCAGTCGTTTCAGTACCGTGAGATCGAATTTATCCTCGGCAACAAAAGCGCGGCGCTGTTGCGCCCGCACGCCCATCGCCCGGAGTTGTTGAACGAGTTGAAAGTGGCGATTGCCACGCCGTCGCTGTATGACGAGGCGGTCAACCTGATGGCGAAGGCGGGGTTGGCGATTGATCCGCAACGCGCTCAGCGCGATTCCACGGCGGCGACGGTTCACGATGAATCGGTGGAGGCGGCGTGGCGTGAGGTGTATCGCGACCCGAGCCGCTATTGGGATTTGTATCAGTTGGCCGAGAAGTTTATCGACCTGGAGGATTCGTTCCGCCAGTGGCGCTTCCGGCATGTGACCACGGTGGAGCGGATTATCGGCTTCCAGCCGGGTACGGGCGGGACGGAAGGCGTGGGGTATTTGCGCAAGATGCTCGACACCGTGCTGTTCCCCGAGCTGTGGCGAGTACGCTCCACGCTCTAAACAAAAGCCCCGGTAATCCGGGGCTTTCTGTTTTGGAATGCAATTCAATGTGGGAGCTGGCTTGCCTGCGATAGCGGTGTGTCAGTTAACACCTCCAGTGACTGACACACCGCCATCGCGGGCAAGCCCGGCTCCCACAGGTATCACTGTGCGTTCACTACCGCATTGCTGTTGCGCACCCGCATCCGGTAAGCGATATAGATAATCCCCACCCAAACCGGCATCGCATACACCGACTCGCGAATACCCGGGATCGCCAGCATCACGCTGATGATCATCAGCATGAACGCCAGGCACAGGTAGTTGCTGAACGGGAACCAGAAGGTCTTGAACGACGGCGTCACACCTTGCTCGCCCATGGCCTTGCGGAACTTGATATGGGTGATGCTGATCAGCGCCCAGTTGATCATCAGCGAGGCAACCACCAGCGCGAACAGCAGCTCCAGGGCACTTTGCGGCGCCACGTAGTTGACCACCACGCACAGCATGGTCACCAGTGCCGAAATCGCCAGCGCGCGCAGCGGTACGCCTTGCTTGTTGAGCTTCATCAGCGCCTTGGGCGCATCGCCTTGCTCGGCCAGGCCAAACAGCATGCGACTGTTGCAGTACACGCCGCTGTTGTACACCGACAGCGCCGCGGTCAGCACCACGAAGTTAAGGATGTGCGCGGCGGTGTCGTTGCCGATCAGCGAGAAGATCTGCACAAACGGGCTACCACTGTAGGCATCGCCTGACGCGCCGAGGGTTTGCAGCAGTTGGTCCCACGGGTACAGCGACAGCAGCACGGTCAGGGCGCCGACGTAGAAAATCAGGATCCGGTACACCACCTGGTTGATCGCTTTGGGGATCACTTTGCGTGGCTCGCTGGCCTCGGCGGCGGTGATGCCCACCAGCTCCAGGCCACCGAACGAGAACATGATGAAGGCCATGGACATCAACAGCCCCATGCCGCCATTCGGGAAGAACCCGCCGTGGCTCCACAGGTTGCTGACCGAGGCTTGCGGGCCGCCAGTACCGCTGAACAACAGGTAGCAGCCGAGTACGATCATGCCGACAATCGCCACCACCTTGATGATCGCGAACCAAAACTCGGCTTCACCGAAGAACTTCACGTTAAGGGTGTTGATCAGGTTTACCGCAACGAAGAACACCAGCGCGCTGACCCACGTGGGGATCTGCGGCCACCAGAACTGGATGTATTTGCCCACGGCCGTCAGTTCGGCCATGCCCACCAGCACATAGAGCACCCAGTAGTTCCAGCCCGCCAAAAAGCCCGCGTAGCCGCCCCAGTACTTGTGTGCGAAGTGGCTGAAGGAGCCGGCCACCGGCTCTTCGACGATCATCTCGCCGAGCTGGCGCATGATCAGGAACGCGATAAACCCGGCAATCGCGTAGCCGAGGATCATCGACGGGCCCGCGGACTTGAGCACCCCGGCCGAGCCGAGGAACAACCCCGTGCCGATCGCCCCTCCCAAGGCGATCAGCTGAATATGCCGGTTCTTCAGGCCACGTTTGAGGCCCACCGGGTTAACCATGTCATCCGCCATTAACATTCCCTTCTACTTTTGTATTTCTCAGGGTTGATTGCACGCCGCACCCGCCCCCCAGAACTGCTGAGGGGTCAGATATTACTCTGCGTAAACTTTTCGTAATACAGCTGAACGCCATCAAGTGCCTGATCCGCCAGCCATTGCTGGATGGATTCGACCATTGGAGGGGGCCGCACACGTACATATCCGCCGATTGGTCGCGCAATTCGGCCAAGTCGAAATGCTCGGTGAGGTAGCCGCGCTTGCCGGGCCAGTCGGGTGATGGGTTGCTCAGCACTTCGGTGTAACGAAAACCCGGGATTTTGGCAGCGTATTGGGTGATGCGCGCCGCCTCGCATAAATCTTCGGCGCCGCGCACGCCGTAGTACAGGTGCACAGGTTGGTCGCAGCCGTTGGCGGCCAGTTCATCGAGCATCCCCAGCAAGGCCGACAAGCCGGTGCCGCCGGCCACCAGCACCAGCGGCTGGGTGACATGGCGCAGATAGAACGCACCCAAGGGCGCCTCCATCAGCACTTCATCACCGACCTGGCAACGCTCGCGCAGGTAGTTGCTCATCACCCCGTCGGGCAGCAGGCGCACCAGAAACTGCACTTGATTGCCCGGCCGATTGGCGAAGGAGTACGCGCGCCAGCTGTCGGTGCCGGGCACCGCCAGGCGGGCGTACTGGCCGGGCAGAAAATCCAGCGGCGCCGCCAACTGCACCTGCACAATCGCGGTGCTGGTCGACACTTGCCGCACCTCGCTTACCGTGCCGCGCACTTGCACCGGGCCCGGCGCATTGCACAGGCTGGAATCAAAATCGAAGTAGAACGCCGCATCGGATTTGACCCGGGTCTGGCAACTGAGCATTTTGCGCTGTTGCAGGTCGAGGCTGGAGAGGGCTTCCTCATCCACATAATCCTGGGTGTAATCGCCGGACTCGCAGCGGCCCTGGCAGGTGCCGCACACCCCTTCGCGGCAATCCAGAGGGATCTTGATGCCGTTGCGCAGGGCCGCGTCCAGCAGGATTTCATTGGCGCCCACCGGGAAAAACAGAGTCTTGCCGTCGGCAAAACTGAAGGCCACTTTGTGATTCATTTTTTGTACTCCACCTATTTTCTGTGGCAAACCTGCTTCTTGTGGCGAGCGGGCTTGCCCGCGTTGGGCTGCGAAGCAGCCCCAATAAAGCCAGCGCAGTTGTTCAGTTAAAACGCGGTGCCAGAGCCGGGGGCCGCTTCGCGCCCCAACGCGGGCAAGCCCGCTCGCCACAGAAAGCCTGCTTGCCACAAAGAGCCGGGTTGCCACGCGGGCGCGTTTAGAGGTGATAGAAATCCAGCACCGAGTTGATGGTGTCGTTGAGCAGCAAGGCGTGCTTGCGCGTGATCAGCCAGCTGTCGCCGTGGGGTTTCAGGCGGTAAGTGGCAGGCCCGTAGAACTGCTCCGAAGTGGCCAGGCGATAGAACAGCGTGTGCCAGTTCAACTTCACCTCCAGCGTGCCATCCGCCTGTTCGGCGATGCGCACGTTGTTGATCAGGTGCAAGGTGCGCGGCATCGGTGTGGCCGACGCCGCCTTGCCGGTGCGCAGGCGGAACACGCGGTCTTCCAGGCCGGAGCGGTTGGCGTAGTAGATCAGCGACATCTCGCGTTTGGGGTCGCGGGTGTAGACGTGCTCGGAGTCCCATTGCGGCAGGTGAAATTCGCTTTGCGGGTCGAACAGCTGCACGTAAGCGTCCCAGTCCTGGGCGTCGCACAGCTCGGATTTACGGTAGAAGAACTGCTCGATCCGATACTGCAGCTGGGCATTCATCACTGCACCTCCCGCAGTTTCAGCGCTTGTTGATCCAGGCCGTTGAGCAAAAACTGCTGCCAGTTACGGTGCTGGTTGACGTACAGGCCCTCATGGGTGAACTCGGTGCCAGTCATGGCTGGCTGGATGCCGATGGCCTCGCTGTTCGGCGTGGGCCCGGTTTCCCAGCGGTGGCTGCCGCGTGAGATGTCGCTCCAGCGCTCCAGACGGCCCTGGAAACCGCGCTGGGCTTCACGGAATTCCACCAGGTCATCCGGGGTACCCATGCCGGACACGTTGAAGAAATCCTCGAACTGGCGGATGCGGTTTTCACGGTCGGCATCGGACTCGTTTTTCACCCCCAGGCACTGGCTGATGATCTCGGTCTTGTTCCACGCCACCGGGCGGATGATGCGCAGTTGCGAGCTGATCTGGTCGAGGAAGAACAGGCTCGGGTAGATATTCAGGTTGCGCAGGCGGTGCATCATCCATTCGGCCTTTTGCTGGCCGTGTTCCTCTACCAGGCGCGGCATGATAGTGGCGTAGCCGGAGCGCACGCTGGGGTTGGGCATGTCGCTGAACAACAGACTGTGGCCATTGTTGAACGCGAACCAGCCGTCATCGGTGTTGGCGTCGCCGGCGCCGAGCTTGCTGTAGTCCAGGGTAGTGCCTGCGCCGGTGCCGTTTTCGGTATTCACTTGCTGGCGATGCTGCACCGTGGCCACGTAGTTGTAGTGCACGGTACTGACGTGATAACCGTCCAGGCCGTTTTCGTTCTGCAGCTTCCAGTTGCCGTCGTAGGTGTAGGCGGATTTGCCCGGCAGTACTTCCAGCTCACCGCTGGCGGACTGCGCGACCATCATGTCGAAGAACACTTTGGCGTCGCCGAGGAAGTCTTCCAGGCTGTCGGTGCCCTTCACATCCAGGCTGATGAAAACGAAACCCTTGTAGCTTTCGATGCGTGCTTTTTTCAGGCCACGGGTGGCCTTGTCGAAACCCTCCGGGTATTCCCCCGGCGCCTTGACCTTCACCAGCCGGCCATTGCTCTTGTAGCACCAGGCGTGGAACGGGCAGGTAAAGGTCGACTGGTTGCCCTTGCCGACCCGCGTCAGTGTGGTGCCGCGATGCTGGCACGCGTTGATCAGCGCATTGAGCTGGCCCTCGCCGTCGCGGGTGATGATCATCGGCTGGCGCCCGGCGCGCATTGTCACGAAGTCGTGGTTATTCGCCAGTTCGCTTTCGTGGCAGGCGTAGATCCAGTTCTTTTCGAAGATCAGCTCCATCTCCAGGTCGAACAATTGCGGTTCGGTGAACATGTCGCGGGCGATGCGAAACACGGCGTCTGCCGGACGAAAATCCAGGCAGATTTCGATAAAGCTTTTCCATTGCTCGACGCTTTTTGCACCACTCATGGGAGGCACCTTTTGTTAATGGCTAAACAGGTAGGCCATTAAGAGGCTGCGACGGCGCGGTGGGCTATCCGCTTAATGGGGGAAGATGGGCCGCAAAATTGGGCAGCAAATACCCAACCCGGTGCAGAGCGGTGACGGGATGCGCTACTGTCTGGCGGGGCAAGGGGCGTAAAAATCTGCGACTTATCCACATAGTCGACGGTTGCTATCCACCCAGTGGCAATTGCGCTGGCGTGGCGCATTACTTGCTATCGAACAATAACGACGCGCCGCCAGAGCGCGCAAAAGCCTAACCGCCGTGGGTGCATCCTGATGAGCAGCCAAACGATTCAACGCTTCGACCTCGAAGGCGCCCGTAGCTGGATGTCCGGCATCTGTGGGCCGCACCGCCTGGCCACCGCCACGCCCGAGCGCCTGCGCTTTCACCACAGCGCCAATGTGTTCAAGTCCCGCGCCACCACCCTGGGCGTGATCGAATATGGCACCGATGTGACCATCGACATCGAAGACGCCGAGCACTTCAGCAGCTACAGCCTGAGCCTGCCCCTGGTGGGCGAGCAAGAGTTGAGCAAGAACGGTGAGCGCCTGAGTTCCAACCGCGATCAAGGGGTGATCATTTCGCCCAACGAGCACCAGGTGCTGGCGATTTCCGGCGACTGCCGCAAGTTGCAGGTGGTGATCACGCGGGCGGCGATGAGTGAGTCGCTGGAAGGCTTGCTGCAACGGCCCATCGAGGCGCCGTTGCGCTTTGAGTCGGTGATGGATGCGGTGGACGGCGCTGCGGCGTCATGGTGGCGCACGGCGCGTTACTTTATCGCGGAGCTGGAACACGGCAGCGAGTTGTATGAGCAGGCCGCCTTTACCCGCGACCTGGAAAGCTCGCTGATCAAGGGGTTGATCCTTGCCCAGCCGAACAACTATTCCGAAGAATTGCGCGAAGTACTCGGCGTGAAGCTGCCGCACTATCTGCTCCGTGCGCGGCAGTATATCCACGACAACGCCCGTGAAGCGGTGCACCTGGAAGACCTGGAAGCCGCCGCCGGTGTGTCGCGCTTCAAGCTGTTCGATGCCTTTCGCAAATACTTCGCGCTGTCGCCCATGGCCTATCTGAAGAAGTATCGGTTGGGTGGCGTGCGCCAGGAAATCCTCGAGCACGGTTCAATCCGCACCATCTCCGAGATCGCCCTGGGCTGGGGGTTTACGCACCTGGGGCGGTTCTCGGCGGAATACCGAAAGCTGTTCGACGAATCCCCCAGCCAAACGCTGCAGCGCAAGCGCCTGCGCAATATCTGAACCTGATGAAGATCCAAATGTGGGAGCGGGCTTGCTCGCGAATGCGGTGTATCAGCCAATACATCCGACGACTGGCATCGCGCATTCGCGAGCAAGCCCGCTCCCACATTGGAGGTGTGGTGCCTGGTCGATCTCAGATCAGCTCTTCGACCAACTGCAAACAATGATTCAGCCCCGGCGACTGATCATTCACCCGCCGACTCAGAATGATCGGCGAAGTCGCAGTAGCCTCCACCACCGGCGTGTAGCCGATATCCGCCCGGTGCAACACCTGCACCGAGGCCGGCACCAGCGTCACGCCCATGCCGGCGCCGACCAGGCCGATCGCGGTCTGCAGTTCGTTGGTCCACTGCGCCACCTTGAGGCTCAAACCGTGGGCGTCGAACAGCGCGATCACATGGTCGGCATAGCTGGGGCGCGGGTTGCCGGGGTACAGCACAAATGGCTCGGCGGCCAGTTGGGCGAGGGTGGCGGGGGCGGCGAGCAGCGGGTGGCCGGCGGGCAATACGGCCACCAGTCGATCCTCCACCAGCACGCGCTGGACAATGGCTGGGTCGTCGATGCGAATCCGCCCGAAGCCCACATCGATACGCCCGGCCTTCAGCGCTTCAACCTGCTGCAAGGTGGTCATCTCCGACAGGCCCAATTCCAACTCCAGCGCCTCATGGTTGCGCAGCCGCCGAATCAACTCCGGCAGCACGCCATACAGGGTCGACGGCGCAAAACCGATGCCCAGCCAGGTCTTCTCGCCCTGGCCGATACGCCGCGTGTTGTCGCAGACCTTGCCCAGTTGCTCCAGAAGCACCTTGGCGTGCTCAAAGAAAAACCGCCCGGCCTCGGTCAACCGCAACGGTCGGCCGCGCTCCAGCAGAATCACCCCCAGTTCATCCTCCAGTTGCTGGATCTGCCGGCTCAATGGCGGCTGGGCGATGTGCAGGCGTTCGGCGGCACGGGTGAAGTTGAGGGTTTCCCCCAACACCTGGAAATAGCGCAGATGACGCAGTTCCATAACGGCTCCTTTCATACCTTGAGGGTATTGTGTGAGACCAATTCTATATTGGAAGCCAGCAAAAATGCGGCACAGAATCGACGCAAACCTATAAAGAACCCAACGGGTATTGCCATGCCGATTTGCGCCATTGAGTCGATCGAAACCATCATCGTCGACCTCCCCACCATCCGCCCGCACAAACTGGCGATGCACACCATGCAAAACCAGACCCTGGTGATCATCCGTGTACGCTGCGCCGACGGCATCGAAGGCATCGGTGAGTCCACCACCATTGGTGGCCTGAGCTACGGCAACGAAAGCCCTGACAGCATCAAGGTCAACATCGACCGCCACTTCGCGCCACTCTTGATCGGCCAGGACGCGAGCAATATCAACGCGGCCATGTTGCGCCTGGAGCGCAGCATTCGCGGCAACACCTTTGCTAAATCCGGTATCGAAAGCGCCTTGCTCGATGCGCTGGGCAAGCGCCTGAACCTGCCGGTCAGCGAGCTGCTCGGCGGCCGTGTGCGCGATGCGTTGCCGGTGGCCTGGACCCTGGCCAGCGGCAACACCGAGCAGGACATTGCCGAGGCCGAAAAGATGCTCGATCTGCGCCGCCACCGCATCTTCAAATTGAAGATCGGCGCCGGTGAAGTCAGCCGCGACCTGGCCCATGTGGTCGCGATCAAAAAAGCCCTGGGCGAGCGCGCCAGTGTGCGCGTCGACGTTAACCAGGCCTGGGACGAAGCGGTGGCGCTGCGTGCATGCAAGGTGCTCGGCGACAACGGCATCGACCTGATCGAACAACCGATCTCGCGCAACAACCGTGGCGGCATGGCCCGGCTCAACCTGTCGAGCCCGGCGCCGATCATGGCCGATGAGTCCATCGAATGCGTTGAAGACGCCTTCAACCTGGCACGCGAAGGCGCGGCCTCGGTGTTCGCCCTGAAGATCGCCAAGAACGGCGGCCCCCGCGCCGTGCTGCGCACCGCCGCGATTGCCGAGGCGGCGGGTATCGGCCTGTACGGCGGCACCATGCTCGAAGGCGGCATCGGCACCCTGGCCTCGGCGCATGCCTTCCTCACGTTGAACACGCTGGCGTGGGACACCGAACTGTTCGGCCCACTGTTGCTCACCGAAGACATCCTCAGCGAGCCGCCGGTGTACCGCGATTTCCAGCTGCATGTGTCCACCGCGCCGGGCCTGGGCGTGGCTATTGATGAGGAGCGCCTGGCGTTCTTCCGTCGTGACAAACACTAAGAGGCTTCTGCCATGTTGTTCCACGTAAAAATGACCGTGAACCTGCCCCTCGACATGCACCCCGAACGCGCCGCTGCGCTCAAGGCCGAAGAGAAAGCGCTGGCGCAGCGCCTGCAACAGGAGGGCAAATGGCGCCACCTGTGGCGCATCGCCGGGCACTACGCCAACTACAGCGTGTTCGATGTCGACAGCGTGCAAGAGCTGCACGACCTGTTGATGCAACTGCCGCTTTACCCCTACATGGCCATCGAAGTGAATGCCCTGTGCCGGCACCCTTCGTCGATCCATGAGGATGACCGTTAAGCCTGTTTTCAACACTAATAACTACAAGATGAGGATTGCACCATGTCCATCCGAATTTCCCAGACTGCCCACGCCCAACGGTTTCTCGAAGAAGCCAGCGGCAACCTCAATGAAGGTGGCAACCCGCGCACCAAGGCGCTGATCTACCGGATCCTGCGCGATACGGTGAATATCATCGAAGACCTGGAAGTGACCCCGGAAGAGTTCTGGAAGGCGGTCAACTACCTCAATGAGTTGGGCAAGAACCAGGAAGCGGGGTTGCTCGCCGCCGGGCTGGGCCTGGAGCATTATTTGGACTTGCTGATGGATGCCGCCGACGAGGAAGCCGGCAAATCCGGCGGTACCCCGCGCACCATCGAGGGCCCGTTGTATGTGGCCGGGGCGCCGCTGAGCCAGTACGAAGCGCGGCTGGACGATGGGACGGACGCGGCCGCGCCGTTGTTCATGCGCGGGCAAGTGCGCGACACCGATGGCAAGCCGTTGGCGGGCGCGATTGTGGATGTGTGGCAGGCCAACACCGGCGGCACGTACTCGTGGTTCGACCCGACGCAATCGGATTTCAACCTGCGTCGGCGCATCCAGACCGACGCTCAGGGCTATTACCGTTTTCGCAGCATCGTGCCGTCGGGCTACGGCTGCCCGCCGACCGGCCCCACCCAGCAGTTGCTCGACCAGTTGGGGCGCCATGGGCAGCGGCCGGCGCATATTCACTTCTTTATTTCGGCGCCGGGGCATCGGCACCTGACCACGCAGATCAACCTGTCGGATGACCCGTACCTGCATGATGATTTTGCCTATGCGACGCGGGATGAATTGATCGCGCAGATTCGCTTCAGTGACGATCCGCAACTGGCACGGGAGTTTGGCGTGGAAGGGCGGTTTGCACAGATTGATTTTGACTTTGAGTTGCAAGTGGCTGATGCGCCGGTCGAGCAAAAGCGCATGCAACGTGTCCGCGCTTTGGAAGATTAAACGCGGTTAACAATGTGGGAGCTGGCTTGCCTGCGATGGCGATGGTGCCTTCACCGCCGTCATCGCAGGCAAGCCAGCTCCCACAGTTGATTTGCGGTGTGGCTGGCTACTTGCGCACGACCAGATCCAACACCTCATCCCGATCCTTGATCTTCTGCAACACAATCTCCGAGCGAATATCCATCACCCCCGCCGTGCGGTTCAGGTGGTTCACGATAAAGTCCGAAAAGTGCTTCAAATTCCGCGCCTGCACCCGTAGCACATAGTTGCTGGCGCCGGTAATCACATAGGCACTGGCCACCTCCGGCCACCCCTGCACCTTCTTGATAAACGTCTCGTGCCAGTCCTCCACGTCCTGGCGCAACGACAGGTGCACGATGGCCTCCAGTTCGATCCCCAACTGCTCGGCATTCAAGACGGCGCGGTAGCCGCTGATGATTCCCTCGCTCTCTAGCAGGCGCAAACGGCGCAGGCAGGCAGAGGGCGAAAGGGCGACTTTCTCGGCCAGTTCCTAGTTGCTGATACGGCCATCCTGTTGCAGGAAATGCAGGAGGCGCAGGTCGGTAGCATCAAGCATCATGGTTAGAATAAATCCGCGTGTTTTGGGGTTAAATTCGAATTTCCTACAGCTTAATTAGCCTGTTGCCCGTCACTTTGCACGAAAATTCTCTAAAGCTTCGTTCATTATTTGGTCCATCGTCACCTTATAAAAACCAGGATTGCCCATGACCCCTCGAAGCCACTGCCAAGCCCTCGACGCCCAGGACCCGCTGGCGCCCCTGCGTCATCAGTTCGCCTTGCCGGAAGGGGTGATCTACCTCGACGGCAATTCCCTCGGCGCACGCCCGGTGGCGGCCCTGGAGCGGGCGCAACAGGTGATCGCGCAGGAGTGGGGCAATGGCCTGATTCGCAGCTGGAACAGTGCCGGCTGGGCGGATCTGTCCCAGCGCCTGGGCAATCGCCTGGCCCCGCTGATCGGTGCACGCGACGGCGAAGTGGTGATCACCGATACCACCTCGATCAACCTGTTCAAGGTCCTCAGCGCCGCGTTGAGCGTGCAGCGTCAACGCACCCCGGCGCGCAAGGTGATCGTCAGTGAGGCGAGCAACTTTCCCACCGACCTGTACATCGCCGAGGGCTTGACCGAGCTGCTGCAACAGGGCTATTCGCTGCGCCTGGTCAACCGCCCGGACGAGCTGCCACAGGCCATCGACCAGGACGTGGCGGTGGTGATGCTCACCCACGTCAACTACAAGACCGGCTACATGTACGACATGCAGGCACTCACCGCGTTGAGCCACGAATGCGGTGCGCTGAGTATCTGGGACCTGGCGCATTCGGCGGGCGCGGTGCCCATCGACCTGCACACCGCCAGCGCCGATTACGCGATTGGCTGTACCTACAAATACCTCAACGGCGGGCCGGGCTCGCAGGCGTTTGTGTGGGTCAATCCGGCGTTGGTGGATAGCGTGCGTCAGCCGCTGTCGGGGTGGTTCGGGCACACGCGCCAATTTGCGATGGAGTCGGCGTATGCGCCGAGTGCCGGCATCGCACGCTACCTGTGCGGCACTCAGCCGATCACTTCGCTGGCCATGGTCGAATGCGGCCTGGAGATTTTTGCCCAGACCGATATGGCCAGCCTGCGCACTAAATCTCTGGCGCTGACCGACCTGTTTATCGCGCTGGTCGAGGCTCGTTGCGCCGCCCACGGCCTGGTGCTGATCACCCCGCGTGAGCACGCCCGGCGCGGCAGCCATGTGAGCTTCGAACACCCTGAAGGCTATGCGGTGATCCAGGCGCTGATTGCCCGTGGCGTGATCGGCGATTACCGCGAGCCGCGCATCATGCGGTTTGGGTTTACGCCGCTGTATACGAGCTTTACCGAGGTGTGGGACGCGGTGGAAATCCTCGGCGACATCCTCGATAACGCCACCTGGGACCAACCGCAATTCAAAGTGCGCAACAGCGTTACCTGAATAAACGCAGCGCCCAATGTGGAGCGGGCTTGCTCGCGAAAGCGGTGGATCAGCCGGAACATGTATCAACTGATACTCCGCTTTCGCGAGCAAGCCCGCTCCCACAGGGGATCTGTGTCTATATCCAAACAGTGCAATCACAATAATAAAGGGGCACACCACGTGACCACGCCAGACCACGGCTTTGCCGAGATCACCCACCGCGAACTGGGCTTGAGGCGCCAGCTCACCAGCGGCCAGATGAGCATGATCGCCATCGGTGGCGCCATCGGCACCGGGCTGTTTATGGGCAGCGCCTACGCCATCGGCTATGCCGGGCCGAGTGTGTTGGTGAGCTATGCCATCGGCGCATTGATCACCTTGCTGCTGATGGGCTGCCTGGCGGAAATGACGGTGGCGCATTCCACCTCCGGCTCCTTTGGTGCCTATGCCGAGTTCTATATCAGCCCGTTGGCCGGGTTTCTGGTGCGCTATGCCTACTGGGCGGCGATTGTGCTGGCGGTGGGGGCTGAGGTCACTGCGGTGGCGATGTACATGAAGTACTGGTTCGCCAACGTGCCGGAGTGGGTGTGGATTGTGTCGTTTTCCAGTGTGCTGATCCTGCTCAACGCCATCAGCGTGAAGACCTTCGGTAACTTCGAATACTGGTTCTCGACCATCAAGATCAGCGCCATCGTCGGCTTCCATCCTGCTCGCGGTGTATGTGGTGTTCGGTTCCGGCAACCCGCAGTACGGGGTGCAGAATTACACGGCGCATGACGGCTTTTTCCCGCATGGCTTGAGCGGCATGTGGATCGCGGTGATCGTGTCGATCTTCAGCTACCTGAGTGTGGAGATGATCGCAGTGGCCGCCGGTGAAGCCGCCGACCCGGAGCAGGCGGTGAAGAAAGCTTTTCGCGCCACCATCGTGCGGCTGGTGGTGTTTTACCTGCTGACTTTGGCGCTGATGCTGGCCATCGTGCCGTGGAACCAGGCCGGCCAGGCCCAGAGCCCGTTTGTCACGGTGATGCAGACCATCGGCATTCCCGGCGCGACCGGGGTGATGAACTTCGTGATTCTGATCGCCGCACTCTCGGCCATGAACAGCCAGCTCTATATCACCACGCGCATGATGTTCAGCTTGTCCCGCGCAGGCTTTGCGCCCAAGTCCATGGGTGCCTTGAGCAAGAGCGGCATTCCGCTGAACGCACTGCTGCTGTCCAGCTCGGGCATTGCCCTGGCGACGTTGCTGAACGTGGTGTACCCGCAAAGCTCGTTCACGCTGATGATGGCGATCTCGATGTTTGGCGCGATCTTTACCTGGTTCATGATCTTCCTCACGCACCTGTTCTTCCGCCGTTATCGCAAGCGCCATGGTGGGCCGAAGCTGTCGTTCCAACTGCGCCTGTTTCCCTACAGCACACTGCTGGGCCTGGTGCTGATGGGCGCGGTGATGATCACCACGTATTTCACCGAGGCGTTCAAGATGACCTTGGTGTTCGGCGTGCCGTTCCTGCTGATTCTGTCGGCGGTGTATTACGGGTTTTTCCGGGGCAGGGCCAAGGCGTCGAACAAGGCTTTGGCGTAACCCGGCAATTGCTCGAAGGAGCGGGCGCATAACAGCAGCTTGCGGCGGGCCCAGTCTTCTTGCAGAGGGTGTGCCTTGAAGCGGCGCGCAGGCGGCCAGCGCGTCAGTGCGGCCTGGGGCACGATACCCAGGCCGGCGCCGCCTGCGACCATGCGAATCAACCCGTCAAAACCATCGGCGCGGATCCGTGTTTGCAGGCGAAAGCCCGCGTGCAGCGCCTGTTCCTCCAGGTACACCGCCAGCGCGCTGTTGGCGGCCAGGCCCACGTAGTCATATTGCAGGCTGTCGATGAAACTCGCCGTCGCCAACGGGTGGTCAAGGGGCATGATCAGCACCAGTGGGTCGTCACGAAACGCCAGGGTCTGCAGGCCGTGAGTGTCTACGGCGTCGGAAATAATCCCGAGGTCCGCCGTGCCCTGGCGCAGCGCCTGAGTGATGCGCAGGCTGGGCAACTCTTGCAGGTCGATGTCGAGGTTGGGGTGCTCGCGCAAAAAATCCGCGAGCAACTCCGGCAGGTATTCGCTGAGGGCGGTGGTGTTGCACAGCAGGCGCACTTGGCCTTTGACGCCGTTGGCGTATTCGGCGAGGTCTTGTTGCAGGTGTTCGGCTTGTTGCAGCAGCAGGCGGGCGTGGCGGGCCAGAGCCTTTCCGGCTGCCGTGGGCGTGACGCCTCGGCGGCCACGCTGCAGAAACTCGATGCCGAGTGAAGCCTCCATCGCACGGATGCGCGCACTGGCAGCGGCCAGGGATAAATGGCTGCGGGCCGCGCCGGCGGTGATGTTGCCGGTGTCGAGGATGTGCAGGTAGAGGCGCAGGTCGATCAGGTCAAAGTGCATGGCGGTAGCCTTTGGGTGACTGGACTGGCCCCATCGCGGGCAAGCCCGCTCCCACATTGGAATGCGTTTCAAATGTGGGAGCGGGCTTGCTCGCGAAGAGGCCATCAGCCTCATGCAAAACAAGAGGCTGCCTCAGTATATGGCGAATTTCCGACCTCATCGAAATCCCCCACAATCCCCCCATGAATACCTTCCTAGCGTTCTACCAAAACCTCGGCACCGCCTTGACCCTGCTGGTGATCGGCACGTTCCTGCTGGCCGGCACCGTCAAGGGCGTGATTGGCCTGGGCTTGCCTACCGTGGCCATGGGCATGCTCGGCCTGGCTATGCTTCCGGCGCAGGCTGCGGCGTTGTTGATCATTCCGTCGACGGTCACCAATCTTTGGCAATTGGCCTTCGGCGGACACTTGAGCGCGTTGCTTAGGCGCCTGTGGCCGATGCTGTTGTTGATCTTCTTCGGTACCGGGCTCGGCACGGTGTGGCTGGGCATGGACGGGGGGCACTGGGTGGTCCGTGCGTTGGGCGGCGCCTTGTTGGTGTATGCGTTGAGCGGGCTGTTCTTGCCCGCCTTCAAGATCAAGCCAGAGGCCGAACGCTGGCTGGGCCCGGTGTGTGGGCTGGTCACGGGGGTGATCACCTCGGCCACCGGCGTGTTTGTGATTCCGGCCGTGCCGTACCTGCAAGCCTTGGGTCTGGACCGCGACCAACTGGTGCAGGCGCTGGGGCTCTCATTCAGCGTGTCGACGCTGGCGCTGGCCGCCGGGTTGGCCTGGCGTGGCACTTTGGGTGGTGGCGAAATCAATGCGTCGCTGTTGGCTCTGTTGCCTGCGCTGCTGGGCATGTGGCTCGGCCAGGTGCTGCGCCGGCGCATCAGTGCGGTGCTGTTCAAGCGGGTGTTTTTTGTCGGTATGGCGCTGCTGGGTGGTCACTTGTTGATCAGCGGATAAGTCACGAGTGAGCGGGAGATTCGTGCGTTCTGGTCAAATGTATTTTGCCGCGCCGCTGCTTACTCCCAGAGGGCCGGGTCGATAGTCTGCCGCCAGACATTTCTAACCCTCTGGATCGCTCCCATGAAAAAAGTTCTCCTGCTGAACGGTGGCAAGAAATTCGCCCACTCGGATGGCCGCTATAACGCCACCTTGCATGATGCTGCGGTGGCCGTGCTCGACCGTGGCGGCTTCGACGTCAAAGTCACCCAGATCGACGAAGGCTACGACGTGGCCGAAGAGGTCGCCAAGTTTCTCTGGGCCGACGTGATCATCTACCAGATGCCCGGCTGGTGGATGGGCGCGCCGTGGATCGTCAAGAAGTACATCGACGAAGTGTTCACCGAAGGCCATGGCAGCCTGTACGCCAGCGACGGCCGCACCCGTTCCGATTCATCGCAGAAATACGGCAGCGGGGGGCTGGTTCAGGGCAAGCAGTACATGCTGTCGCTGACCTGGAATGCGCCGCAGCAAGCCTTCGACGACCCGGCCGACTTCTTTGAGGCCAAAGGTGTGGACGCCGTGTACTTCCCGTTCCACAAGGCCAATGAGTTCCTCGGCATGACCGGCTTGCCGACCTTCCTCTGCGTAGACGTGATGAAACGCCCGGCCATCGAGGCCGACGTGGTGCGCTATGAGCAGCATCTGGCGCAGGTGTTCAATTTCTCGGTGTAAGCTGCGCTGAACCGATAACGAGGACCGCCTGTGAAAGCCCGATCCGATGAGCTACAGATCTTCGTCAGCGTGATTGAGTGCGGCTCGATTTCCGCGGCGGCGGAGCAGGTCGGGCAGACGCCGTCGGCGGTCAGCCGCACCTTGTCGCGCCTGGAAGCCAAGCTCGACACCACGCTGATCAACCGTACCACGCGGCGCATGGACCTGACCGAGGAGGGCAAGTACTTCTTCGAACAGGCCAAGGTGATCCTGGCGCAGATGGAGGAGCTGGAAGAGCGCCTGTCGTCACGCCAGAAAAAACCCGCTGGGCGCCTGCGCATCAATGCTGCCGTGCCCTTCATGCTGCATGGGATCGTGCCGTACATCGCCGAATTTCGCAGCTTGTACCCGGACATCCAGCTGGAACTGAACAGTGATGACTTGATCATCGACCTGCTGGAGCAGAGCACCGACATTGCGATTCGCATCGGAGCCCTGGCCGATTCCACCTTGCATGCCCGTTCCCTGGGCTGTACGCCGCTGCATATCCTCGCCAGCCCCGACTACCTCAACCAATTCGGCACGCCGTCTACGGTGGCCGGGTTGGCGGAGCACACGTTGCTGGGCTTCACCCAGACCGAGACCCTCAACCACTGGCCGCTGCGCCACGTGGAAGGTGACCGCTGGCTGATCCAGCCGAGCATTGCCGCCTCCAGCGGCGAAACCCTGCGCCAGCTGGCGCTGGAGGGGCAGGGTATTTGCTGCCTGTCCAACTTCATGACCATCGAAGACATCAACGCGGGGCGCCTGGTGCCGGTGCTGGAAGCCTACAACAGCGGCTATCGACAGCCGATCCACGCGGTGTTCTACCGCAACTCGCAATTGGCGCTGCGCATCCAGTGCTTCCTGGACTTCATTCAGGCCAAGCTGGTGCGGTACGCCTGCTGATTCGTGACCGGCGCGCAAGATTGAATTGGGCAGCGGGGCCTTATTCGACAGGGAGGGGTCCTTGATACTGGGCCCATCACTTACCCAGTCAGGAGCACCCTCCATGAACGTATTCATCACCGGCGCCGCAGGCTTTATCGGCGGCTCCATCGCCACCGGCCTGGTCAAGGCCGGCCATCACGTCACCGGGCTGGTACGCAGCGCCGACCAAGCCGCTGAAATGACCGCACTGGGCATCACCCCGGTAATCGGCACCCTCGACGACAGCGCCGTATTGACCGAGCAGGCACAGAAGGCCGACGCGGTGATCAACGCCGCGAGCAGCGACCATCGTGGCGCCGTGGAAACCTTGTTGGGCGCCTTGAACGGTTCGAACAAGCCGTTCCTGCACACCAGCGGCTCGAGCATCGTCGGCGACGCGTCGGGCGGCAAGGCCAGCGATGTCATCTACTTCGAAGACAACCTGCCGGCGCCGACCGTCGACAAGGCTGCCCGCGTGGCCATCGACAACCTGATCCTGGCCGCCGCCCAAGACGGCGTGAATTCGGCCGTAATCTGCAACACCCTGATCTACGGCCACAGCCTGGGTGTGAAACGCGACAGCGTGCAATTGCCACGTTTGCTCAAGCAGGCACGCAAGAGTGGGGTGGTGCGCCATGTGGGGACCGGCCAGAACATCTGGTCCAACGTGCATATCGAAGACGTGGTGGCGCTGTACCTGCTGGCGCTGACCAAGAACGTACCGGGCACGTTCTATTTTGTGGAAAGCAGCGAAGCGGCGTTTGTCGACATGACCACGGCCATCGCCGAGGCCCTGAACCTGGGCAAACCGCAGGATTGGCCGTTGGCTGAGGCTGAAGCCGAGTGGGGCTATGAAATGGCCAACTATGGCCTGGGCTCCAACAGCCGGGTGCGCGGCAAGCATGCGCGTGAGTTGCTGGGCTGGGCGCCGCAGCGGACGTCGGTGGTGGAGTGGATTCGTCACGAGATGGTGTGATGTTCGCTTGAGACTGTGGTGCTGCCTTCGCGAGCAAGCCCGCTCCCACAGTTGACTGCATTCCAAAGTTGGAACCCGGTCAACTGTGGGAGCGGGCTTGCTCGAGAAGAAGGCAACTCGGTCCATCTTTTGTTACACATTACTGGCCCCACCCACTGCAATTCCGTACCATCCCCCGCCTTATTCCCCGCAATTCCCTGGTACCTCATGAACCTCACCCGTCTGCGCGCCGACGCCCTGGCCGGCCTCACCACGTCTTTCGCGTTGCTGCCCGAATGCATCGCCTTTGCCCTGGTGGCCCACCTCAACCCGCTGATGGGGCTCTACGGCGCCTTTATCATCTGCACCCTCACCGCGTTGTTCGGCGGCCGCCCCGGGATGGTCTCGGGGGCGGCCGGCTCGATGGCGGTGGTGATCGTCGCGTTGGTGGTGCAGCACGGCGTGGAGTATTTGCTGGCCACGGTGCTGCTGGGCGGGCTGATCATGGTCGCGTTCGGCCTGCTGCGCCTGGGCAAGTTGGTGCGCATGGTGCCGCATTCGGTGATGCTGGGGTTCGTCAACGGCCTGGCGATCATCATTGCCCTGGCGCAGTTGGAGCATTTCAAAAGCGGTGAAACCTGGCTCAGCGGCACGCCGCTGTATGTGATGACCGGGCTGGTGCTGGTGACCATGGCCATTGTCTACCTGCTGCCGCGCATCACCCGTGCCGTGCCGCCCGCGTTGGTGGCCATCCTGGGTGTCGGCCTGGCGGTGTACCTGCTCGGCCTGCCGACGCGTACCTTGGGCGACATGGCCCACATCGCCGGTGGCCTGCCGACGTTTGCGCTGCCGCAGATCCCCTGGACCCTGGAAACCCTTGGCATCATCGCGCCCTACGCGTTTCTGATGGCCATGGTGGGCTTGCTGGAAACCTTGCTGACCCTGAACCTCACCGACGAAATCACCGAAACCCGTGGCTACCCCGACCGCGAAAGCGTGGCCCTGGGCGCGGCGAATATGGTCTCGGGCCTGTTCGGTGGCATGGGCGGTTGCGCGATGATCGGGCAAACCGTGATCAACCTCAGCTCCGGTGGGCGCGGGCGTTTCTCCGGGGTGTTTGCCGGGGTGATGATCCTGTTGTTCATTCTGTTTCTGTCGCCGCTGATTGAGCGGATCCCGCTGGCGGCGTTGGTGGGCGTGATGTTTGTGGTGTCTCAGCAGACCTTCGCCTGGGCGTCGTTGCGGGTGATCAACAAGGTGCCGCTCAATGACGTGCTGGTGATTATCGCGGTGACGGTGATCACGGTGTTTACCGACCTGGCGACTGCCGTGCTGTGCGGCATTGTGATTGCGGCGCTGAATTTTGCCTGGCAACAGGCGCGTGAGCTGTATGCCGACGAGCACCTGGAAGCCGACGGCAGCAAACTCTATCGCCTGCACGGCACGCTGTTCTTTGCCTCGACCACGCCGTTCCTGAACCAGTTCGACCCGGCCAATGACCCGGCCCAGGTCACGCTCGACTGCCGTCACCTGAGCTTCGTCGATTATTCAGCGATTGCTGCGTTGATGACCCTGCGCGAGCGCTACAGCAAGGCCGGCAAGCATCTGCGGGTGCTGCACTTGTCCGAGCGCTGCAAGAAGCTGCTCAAGCGCGCCCGCGTACACCACGACTGATTCAGCACCTGTGGGTTATGGCCCCACCGCAGGTCTTCCAGTTCCTGGGCGCGGGTCTGGGTCATGTCCAGCACACAGCCGGAGCCGTTGACCTGGTCGATGGTGCCGCCGGTGGCCGAGCCTGCGAAGGCGCAATTGGCGTCGCGGTATTTGATCCACAGGCGCTGCACGTCCTGCAGTTGCTGCTTGCGTGTGCCTTCCAGGGCGGCGAGCGCGGTTTTGTAGGCGCGGTTCAGGCGATCGTCCTGCACCTTGGCTTCCTTGGCGTTGCAACTGACCATGTCGGAGGTGGTGTTGGCGCCGTCCATGCATTTTTTCAACGCCGCGTTATCGGCGGCCGACGCGGCGCCGCACAAGGCTAGAAGCAGGGCGCCGGCGGTGAGGGAGGTGCGAATCATGGTCGATTTTCCTGGGCATGAGTGGATGCGCCTTCTATGACTCAATGGCTGTGGTTGAGTTTCCAACGTCCTGCGATCTTCATGTAAGAACACCCCCCGAATTTTCATCTGCCGCCGTGGGGCATATCCCAATGCGACAGCGCTTATCCATGGGCGAAAATTACTTTCATAAAAATTGAAAACACTCCTCGGTAATGATTTATGAGTTTCACAACCAATTCGACGTGACCCTTTCCGAGGAGTACCGCATGGCCGCATCACCGGGCTTTGGGCTGTTGGCATACGCTGCCATCGCCATCATTGCATTGATCGTGCTGATTGCACGTTACCGACTCAACCCGTTTATCGTTATCACCCTGGTGTCTATCGGCCTGGCGCTGATGGCCGGCATGCCGGCAGACACCATCATGGGTTCCTACGAGGCAGGCGTCGGTAAAACCCTTGGGCATATCGCCCTGGTGGTAGCGCTGGGCACCATGCTCGGCAAGATGATGGCCGAGTCGGGCGGCGCCGAGCAGGTGGCGCGCACGCTGATCAACCGCTTCGGCGAGCGCAATGCGCATTGGGCCATGGTGTGCATCGCGTTTCTGGTGGGGCTGCCGCTGTTTTTCGAGGTCGGTTTTGTGTTGCTGGTGCCGATCGCCTTTGCCGTGGCGCGGCGCGTGGGGGTGTCGATCCTGATGGTCGGCCTGCCGATGGTCGCCGGTTTGTCGGTGGTGCATGCGCTGGTGCCGCCGCACCCGGCGGCGATGATGGCAGTGCTGGCGTATAACGCGTCGGTCGGGCAAACCGTGCTGTACGCAATTCTGATCGGTATTCCTACAGCGATCATCGCCGGCCCCTTGTACGCCAAGTTCATCGTGCCGCGCATTCACCTGCCGGCGGAAAACCCGCTGGAACGCCAGTTCATCGAGCGCGAACCGCGCACCCGTCTGCCGAGTTTTGCGCTGACCATGGGTACCATTCTGTTGCCGGTGGTGCTGATGATGATCGGCGGTTGGGCCAATGTGATCTCCACGCCGGGCAGCGGCTTTAACCAGTTCCTGCTGTTTATCGGCAACTCGGTGATCGCGCTGCTGGTGGCGACCCTGGTGAGCTTCTGGACCCTGGGCCTGGCGCAAGGCTTCAACCGCGAGTCGATCCTCAGGTTCACCAATGAATGCCTGGCGCCGACGGCGAGTATCACCTTGCTGGTGGGGGCTGGCGGTGGCCTGAACCGGATTCTGGTGGACGCGGGTGTCACCCATGAAATCCTCGGCCTGGCCCATGCGTTTCACCTGTCGCCGTTGGTGATGGGCTGGCTGTTCGCTGCATTGATGCGCATCGCCACCGGCTCGGCCACGGTGGCGATGACCACCGCATCGGGTGTGGTCGCACCGGTAGCGATGGGCCTGGGTTATCCACACCCCGAGTTGCTGGTGCTGGCCACCGGCGCGGGCTCGGTGATCTTTTCCCACGTGAATGACGGCGGCTTCTGGCTGATCAAGGAATACTTCAATATGACGGTCATCCAGACCTTCAAGACCTGGACCGTGCTGGAGACTTTGATTTCGGTGGTCGCGTTCGGTCTGACCTACGGTCTTTCCTGTATTTTGTAACCCCGGAGCCCCCATGGACATTCTCTACCAGATCCGCGCCCGCCAAGACTCGTTCAGCGCCGGCGAAGGGCGTATCGCCAAGCTGATGCTCAATGACGTGGGCTTTGCCGCGTCGGCCAGCCTGGAAGAGTTGTCGCAACGGGCCGAGGTGAGCACGGCAACCTTGTCGCGTTTTGCGCGCAGCGTGGGTTGCCGTGACCTGCGCGATCTGCGCCTGCAACTGGCCCAGGCCAGTGGCGTCGGCAGCCGTTTCCTCGACCCTGCGGGCAAGCCTGAACAGTCGGCGTTTCACCGGCAGATTCTGGGTGACATCGAAGCCACGCTGCGCCAGCACCTGTCGGGCTTCAATCAAACAAGCTTTGTCGACGCGGTGAACCTGTTGGGCAAGGCGCGGATGATCCATGCGTTCGGCATGGGCGGCCCTTCGAGCCTGTGCAGTGACGAGTTACAGGTGCGCCTGGTGCGTCTGGGGTATCCGATCGCCGCCAGCCATGACCCGGTAATGATGCGCGTCACGGCGGCCACATTGGGGCCGGAGCACGCGTTGATCGTGTGTTCGTTGACCGGCCTTACCCCCGAACTGCTGGATGTGGTTGCGCTTGCCCGTAACTACGATGCGCGCATTGTCGCCATCACCCTGGCCGACTCACCCCTGGCGCAACTGGCGGATGTGCTGCTGCCGCTGCAACCGGCCGAAACCAGTTTTATCTACAAACCCACTGCGGCGCGCTACGGCATGCTGCTGGCCATCGACCTGCTCGCCACCGAGCTGGCGCTGGCCCTGCCGGACGACAACCAGGAACGCCTGCGCCGGATCAAGCTGGCTCTGGATGATTATCGCGGCGGCCCTGACAGCCTGCCGCTTGGAGACTGATATGAAGTACGACACGCTGATTCGTCAGGCGCTGATCATTGATGGCAGCAACACGCCAGGTTATGTCGCCGATGTGGGTGTGCGCGGTGGGCGCATCGAGAAAATCGGCGACCTCTCGGCTGCGCGGGCCGAGCATGAAATCGACGCGACGGGCCGTGTACTGGCCCCGGGTTTTATCGACGTGCACACCCACGATGACACGGTGGTGATCCGCCATCCGCAGATGCTGCCCAAGCTCAGCCAGGGCGTGACCACGGTGATCGTCGGCAACTGCGGCATCAGTGCTTCGCCGGTGAGTTTGCGCCGTGACCCGCCGGACCCGATGAACCTGTTGGGCACGCGTGAGGCGTTTGCTTACCCGCGCTTTGCCGACTACCGCGCCGCCGTGGAAAGCGCCCACCCGGCAGTCAATGTCGCGGCGTTGATCGGCCATACCGCGCTGCGCAGCAACCATATGGACGACCTGCACCGCACTGCCACGCCGGATGAAATCGCGGCCATGCGCGTGCAGTTGCAAGAGAGCCTGGAGGATGGCGCCCTCGGTTTATCCACCGGCCTTGCGTACGCCAGCGCGTTCAACGCCGAGACCGATGAAGTGCTGCAACTGAGTGAGGAACTGACGGCGTACGGCGCGGTGTACACCACGCATTTGCGCAGCGAGTTCGAACCGGTGCTGGAGGCGATGGATGAAGCGTTCCTGATCGGCCGGCACGCCAAGGCGCCGGTGATTATTTCCCACCTCAAGTGCGCCGGTGCGGGGAACTGGGGGCGTAGTCCGCAGCTGCTGGCGGCGCTGGAGCTGGCGGCGAAAACCCATCCGGTGGGGTGTGATTGTTATCCCTATGCGGCCAGTTCTTCGACGCTGGATCTCAAGCAAGTCACCGATGCGTTCCGGATCACCATCACCTGGTCGACGCCGCACCCGGAAGTCGGCGGGCGCGACTTGCAGGACATCGCCGCCGAGTGGGACGTTTCACTGCTGGACGCGGCGCGTCGCCTGCAACCGGCGGGGGCGGTGTACTACGGTATGGATGAGGCGGATGTAAGGCGCATCCTCGCGCACCCGTTGTCGATGGTGGGCTCGGATGGTTTGCCGGAAGACCCGTTTCCGCACCCGCGTTTGTGGGGCGCGTTTCCACGAGTGCTGGGGCATTTCAGCCGGGATGTGGGGCTGTTCCCGTTACACACGGCGGTGCACAAGATGACCGGGCTGTCGGCGGCGCGTTTTGGCCTGGCCGAGCGCGGAGCGATTCGTGAAGGGCACTGGGCTGACCTGGTGTTGTTCGACCCGTTGCGCGTGCGCGATGTGGCGGATTTCAAAGCACCGCAGCGGGCTGCTGAAGGGATTGATGGCGTGTGGGTCAATGGGGTGTTGAGCTACAGCGAGGGGCAGGCCAATGGTCAGCGGCCGGGGCGCTTTCTGGCGCGCAGTGGGGATTTGCGGCGCGGGTTTTCGTCTTTATAGTGGGCGCTCTTATAGACGGAGCGGTTGCCATGCACTTAGGAAAAGTCATCCCCATTTTGCGGATTTTCGACGAGGTTAAAGCGTTGGAATTCTATGTCGACTTCCTCGGGTTCAAGGTCGATTGGCAGCACCGCTTCGAAGCGAATTTCCCGTTGTATCTGCAGGTGTCGTTGGGCGAGTGTGTACTGCATTTGTCCGAGCATCATGGCGATGCTTCGCCCGGGTCGGCGCTGCGTATTCAGGCGCCGGGGGTTGACGCGTATCAGCAGCAGTTGCTGGCCAAGGATTACCGTTACGCCAAGCCTGGGGTTGAAGAAACGCCCTGGGGCTCGCGGGAGATGAGCATCAGCGATCCGTTTGGGAATCGGCTGGTGTTTGTCGAGGAAGGCGAGGGCTGAGAGGCAAATCGCAGGCAATAAAAAACCGCCTTGGTAGGGCGGTTTTTTATTGCAAACCCAGTTAGTGGCTGGGGTTGCTATATCTATACGTGTGGCGAGGGCGCGAGCTCCCTTGCCACAGTGATAGCAGTTTTACACGCGGAAGTGGCTGACCATCTGCTGCAACTGGCTGCCCAATCGCGCCAGTTCCACACTCGACTTGGCCGTTTCGTCGCTCGCGGTGGCGGTCTGTTCCGACACATCACGCACATTGACGATGCTGCGGCTGATCTCTTCGGCCACCGCGCTTTGCTGTTCGGCCGCTGCCGCAATCTGCTGGTTCATCGACTGGATGTTCGATACCGTACGGGTGATGTTCTCCAGCGACACGCCAGCCTTGCGCGTCAGCTCGACACTGCTGTCGGTGAGGTTGCGGCTGTTGTTCATCACATTGGCCACTTGCTGGGTGCCATTCTGCAAACCGGCCACCAGGCCTTCGATTTCTTCGGTGGATTTCTGTGTGCGTTGGGCCAGGCCGCGTACTTCGTCGGCGACCACGGCAAACCCACGGCCGGCTTCACCGGCACGTGCCGCTTCGATCGCGGCGTTGAGCGCCAGCAGGTTGGTCTGCTCGGCTACGGCCTTGATCACGTCCATCACGCTGCCGATCTTGTTGCTCTCTTGTTGCAGGTGCGTCATGGCGTCGGTGGAGCGTGCCACTTCGGCGGCCAGGCGTTCGATCTGGGCGATGGCCTCGGCCACCACTTTGTCGCCTGCGCGGGCTTGGCCATCGGCATCGGCGGCGGCCAGCGAGGCCTGCTCGGCGTTGCGTGCAACTTCCTGCACGGTGGCGGTCATTTCGTGCATCGCCGTGGCGACTTGATCGGTCTCGATCTTCTGGCTGTTCACGCCGGCACTGGTTTGCTCGGTAACGGCCGACAACTCTTCGGCGGCGCTGGCGATCTGGGTGACGCCGTCACGGATGCCGCTGATCAACTCACGCAAGGTGGTGCCCATGCGCTGGATGCCTTGTTGCAGCACGCCGAGTTCGTCACGGCGGGTAACCTGGATGTTGTGGCTCAGGTCGCCGGACGCAATGCGCTCCACCACCGCCAGGGTTTCCTGGATCGGGCGCGTGATCTGGCGAGTAATCACCAGGGCCGCGATGATGCCGACCAACAGCGCAAGCAGTGTGCTGATCAGTTGCAGGCTGCGCGCCTGGGCACTTTCGGCATCACGGCGATCCAGTTGGATGTCGTACAGCTTATCGCTGATCGTCACGATGTCGGCGCCTTGGGTGGTCATCTCGGCACGGGCGGTAACGATGTTGGCGTTGGCGGCCTTGTAGCTCTGCACGGCCGTGCGATAGGCACCCAGTGCGGTTTCAAGTGAGGTCAATGCGCTTTGCTGGCTGGCACCGAATGCGGTACTGAGGTCTTTCAAGCCACTGATGGCTTTTTCAATTTGCGCAGCGGTGCGGGCTTCGGTGTCTGCGTTGACATTGCCGGTATAGCCGCGCACTTCGTAACGGGCCAACTGAAATTGCATTTTGGCATCGGCCACGGCCTGGAATTGGGCAAGGTGCTCCGAACTGTCGGGCATTTGCTTGACGCTGGTTTCCAGTGCATTGATTTGCGCGTTGGCGATATCGGCCTTGTCACCCATCAACTGGCGTGCGGCATTACCGTTACGGTAGGCCTCACGCATTTTGTTCAGTGACTGTTGGTAGGCGATGATGATGGCTTTCTGCTCGTTGAGCAGTTTGACGTTTTCCGGGCTCTTGAAGCTGTCCAGCAGTTTCTGTTGCTGGGCGGCGAAGGCATCCAGGTTGGTCTGCACATTTTGTGCGACGGCTTCATCGCCGTTTGCCAGCATGTATTGCAGGCGCACGATGCGCAGTTTGGTCAGGGAGGCGTTGAGCTGGGTGATGTCGCTCATCCAGTTGCTACGGTCGATCAGGCCGCCCAGGCTGGTCCAGCCGGTCAGGGCCAGGATCGAGGTGAGAACCAGCACCAGGCCGAAGCCCAGGCCGAGTTTGAGATTGACGCTGATGTTGCCGAACCAGCTGTTCATCGAATGCTCCGCAAGAATGATATCTGTCTGCTGGACGGTGTTGTTGTTTGAGCCAGCCAAGGTGTGTAGCGCTGTATCGGCGGCAAGGGTGGGTTCTGAAATACTTTTCTCAGGGATGCGACGAAGGGTCGCGATCACGGTTGAGCATCGCGCCTCTGCCGGCTTGCGTTGCCGGGGAAGGGGGCTCATCACAGGTGGGTCTTGTGTGCTAGTCTGCTGGCCCTTTTAGTTCAGGGCCGCCACGCAAAACAGCGTTTTTCGTACTGGCCCTACAGCGGAGCCTTTTCATGTCCGAAGTTAATCTGTCCACCGACGAAACCCGCGTCAGCTACGGTATCGGCCGTCAGTTGGGCGACCAACTGCGCGACAACCCACCGCCGGGTGTGAGCCTGGACGCGATCCTGGCTGGCCTGACCGACGCTTTCGCCGGCAAGCCAAGCCGTGTGGACCAAGAGCAAATGGCCGCCAGCTTCAAAGTTATCCGTGAAGTCATGCAGGCCGAAGCGGCTGCCAAGGCTGAAGCCGCTGCAGGCGCGGGCCTGGCGTTCCTGGCTGAAAACGCCAAGCGTGATGGCATCACCACTCTGGCTTCCGGCCTGCAATTTGAAGTGCTGACAGCCGGTGATGGCGCCAAGCCGACCCGTGAAGACCAGGTGCGTACCCACTACCACGGCACCCTGATCGACGGCACTGTGTTCGACAGCTCCTACGAGCGCGGCCAGCCTGCAGAATTCCCGGTAGGCGGCGTGATCGCCGGCTGGACCGAAGCCCTGCAACTGATGAATGCCGGCAGCAAATGGCGTCTGTACGTGCCGAGCGAACTGGCTTACGGCGCTCAAGGCGTTGGCAGCATCCCGCCGCACAGCGTTCTGGTATTCGACGTCGAGCTGCTCGACGTTCTGTAAGACCTGCTGACTGTGGATGCTGGGCTTGTGTGGGAGCGGGCTTGCTCGCGAAGGCGCTGGATCAGTCAGCTCATCTGTAGCTGACACTGCGCTTTCGCGAGCAAGCCCGCTCCCACATAAGGCCCACATCCACAGGTTTTGCGGGTAGTTTCATGGATGGAACTTGCCATTGAGCTCAGTGGCCGGGCGCAACGCTCGGGCATAGCAGAACAGAAACAGGTTACGCACCACTTCCTTCAACACCCCAGGTTCGCTGGAACTCAGGCCGTTTACGTCCAGGTCGCTCTAGTCCTGCAGCTCATTGAGCGCTTCTTCTTCAAGCACCGCACAGACTTCGCCGGTTTCCCGATGCAGGATCCGCAGGTAAGGGTGTGGGCGATCCAGCCAGGCATCTATCAAATAAGTCATGGTCGTTCTCCTTGATAAGTTTCAATGAGAATAATTCTTATTCGTAGAATAGCAAGTGCCTATTGGCAGTTTCCTGGTTTTTCTGTGTGGATATTGAGCGGGGTCAGGCAGGAGGGCAAAACGCCATCCCGCGGCGGGCGCGGGATGGGTGCAGCAGATTCAGACTTTGCGCACGAACTCGGACTTGAGTTTCATCGGGCCGATACCGTCGATCTTGCAATCGATATCGTGGTCGCCGTCGCACAGGCGGATGTTCTTGACCTTGGTGCCGACCTTGACCACCAGGGAGGTGCCCTTGACCTTGAGGTCCTTGATCACGGTGATGGTGTCGCCGTCCTGCAGGACATTGCCCACAGAGTCTTTTTTCACGGTTTCATCGCCGGCCGCTTCGGCCTCGCCAGTGGCGGACCACTCATGGGCGCATTCCGGGCAGATCAGCTGGGCGCCGTCTTCGTAGGTGAATTCGGAATTGCATTTCGGGCAGGGTGGCAACGTGCTCACTAAAGCTCCTTGAGAGTCAGGATGGCTAAAAGTCGCACATTATATAGGGTTTTTTGGCGTGAGCGGGGCAGTGAGTTGGTAATGGAGGATTAAATGTGGGAGCGGGCTTGCTCGCGAAGGCGCTGGGTCAGTAACACGTTCAGTGACTGACACTGCGCATTCGCGAGCAAGCCCGCTCCCACACAAGCCCACTCGCCATACATAGGGTTTAGTGAGTACGGGCGACCGCAAACTCACTCAGCTCAATCAGGGCGTCCCGGTATTCGCTGGCTGGAAGGGCTTCCAGGCACTTGATGGCGCGGGCTACGTAGTCACGCGCCAGTTGCGCGGTGTACTCCAGGGAGCCCGACGCTTCCACGGCGGCGCGGATGGCCTCCAGGTCTTCGATCCCGCCTTTCTGGATCGCCTTGCGCACCAGGGCGGCCTGTTCCGGCGTACCTTCGCGCATGGTGTAGATCAGCGGCAAGGTCGGCTTGCCTTCGGCCAGGTCATCACCGACGTTCTTGCCCAAGGTCTCGGCATCGCCACGGTAGTCGAGCAGGTCATCTACCAGCTGGAAGGCCACGCCCAGGTGATCGCCAAAGGTGCGCAGGGCTTCGGCCTGTTCGGCGGTCGCGCCACACAGGGCGGCAGCGCTGTGGGTGGAGGCTTCGAAGAGCATCGCGGTTTTGCCGCGAATCACTTCCATATAGGTTTCTTCGGTGGTGCTGGCGTCGCGGACCTTCGACAGCTGCAACACTTCGCCTTCGGCGATGATGCGCGTGGCCTGTGAAAGAATCTTCATCACCGGCATCGAGCCCAGCTCGACCATCATTTCGAACGAGCGCGAGTACAGGAAGTCGCCCACCAGCACGCTTGGGGCATTACCCCACATCGCGTTGGCGGTCTCGCGACCACGGCGCATGCCGGACATGTCGACCACGTCGTCATGCAGCAGGGTGGCGGTGTGCAGGAATTCGATGGTTGCGGCCAGCAGGCGCAGGTCATCGCCTTCGCGGCCCAAGGCCTTGCCGCACAGCAACACTAATAAAGGACGCAGGCGTTTGCCGCCAGCCGACGTAATATAGTCGCCAATTTTGGAGACCAGCGGCACTTTAGAAGTCAGCTGCTGCTTGATGATGCCGTCGACGGCGCTAAAATCGTCCGCGACCGCGCGGTAGAAAGCTTGGGGTTGCATCAGCGACAGTCGCTCCAGAAGGGTTGCGCGGCATGCTAGGACCCTGACCCCGTAGTGTCAAGGCGCGATAGACGGCCACTTGCAACACCCATTTACCTTGCGTACAATCGCGCACCCTGAACTTCCTGGGCAGCACCTGCCTTACGCAATTGCATTCGGGACGTCCATCCCATGCAGCCATGCCAGCCAATACCTCTTCTTATAAAGCGCTGGGTGAGCAGGATTATCGGAGAAATACCATGTCGTACGCAGTAATTGTTACTGGTGGCAAGCAATACAAGGTCGCCCCAGGTGAATACCTGAAGATCGAAAAACTGGAAATCGCTACCGGCGAATCCGTTACCTTTGATCGCGTTCTGTTGGTCGCCAATGGCGATGACGTGAACATCGGCGCTCCAGTTGTTGCTGGCGCTACCGTTGTGGCTGAAGTGATCTCCCAAGGTCGTCACGATAAAGTCCGCATCATCAAGTTCCGTCGTCGTAAGCACCACATGAAGCGTATGGGCCACCGCCAGTGGTACACCGAGATCAAAATCACCGGTATTCAGGCTTAATTTCAGCCTAATTCCTCACTAGGAGAATTGACTCATGGCACACAAAAAAGCTGGTGGTAGTACCCGTAACGGTCGCGACTCAGAAGCCAAACGCCTTGGCGTGAAGATGTATGGCGGCCAGAAAATCATTCCGGGCAACATCATCGTGCGTCAGCGCGGCACCCAATTCCACGCCGGTTACGGTGTTGGCATGGGTAAAGATCACACCCTCTTCGCGAAAATCGAAGGCGTGATCAAGTTTGAAGTAAAAGGCGCGTTCAACCGCCGTTACGTGAGCGTTGTCGCCGCTTAATTGCGCGATCGCTGGAAAAGCCCTGTCTCGCGACGGGGCTTTTTCGTTTGTGGAGTGAGTCTCTTGCAAAGCTGTTTGTGATGGGCTCAGGCGCTGGATACGCGGTCGTTGTTTGAGGTCGCTGCGCTCATTTTTGCAAGAGTCTTATGTCTTGGTTTCTTAAGCTCGTCCAAGAGGCGAGAGGCGTTTTGTTATGAAGTTCGTTGATGAAGTTTCCATCCGAGTAAAAGCAGGCGACGGCGGTAACGGTTGCATGAGTTTCCGTCGCGAAAAATTCATCGAAAACGGTGGCCCAAACGGCGGTGACGGCGGTGACGGCGGCTCCATCTACATGATGGCCGACGAAAACCTCAACACCCTGGTCGACTACCGTTACACCCGGCACTTCGATGCCGAGCGTGGCTCCAACGGCGGCAGCACCGATTGCACCGGTAAAAAAGGCGAAGACCTGGTACTGCGCGTACCGGTCGGCACCACGATCATCGACTCCGCTACCCAGGAAGTGATTGGCGACCTGACCAAGGCCGGCCAGAAGCTGATGGTGGTGCAGGGCGGCTGGCACGGTTTGGGTAACACCCGATTCAAGTCCAGTACCAACCGTGCACCGCGTCAGACCACCCCAGGCAAGCCGGGTGAGCAGCGTGACCTGAAGCTGGAAATGAAAGTACTCGCTGACGTAGGCCTGTTGGGCCTGCCGAACGCCGGTAAAAGTACCTTCATCCGCTCGGTATCGGCCGCCAAGCCGAAAGTCGCCGATTACCCGTTCACCACCCTGGTACCGAACCTGGGCGTGGTCAGCGTAGACCGTTGGAAAAGCTTCGTGATCGCCGACATTCCCGGCCTGATCGAAGGTGCTTCCGACGGCGCTGGCCTGGGGATTCGCTTCCTCAAGCACTTGTCGCGTACCCGTTTGCTGTTGCACCTCGTCGACATGGCGCCGCTGGATGAAACCAGTGCACCGGACGCCGCCGAAGTGATCGTCAGCGAGCTGACCAAGTTCAGCCCGGCCCTGGCTGAGCGTGATCGCTGGCTGGTGTTGAACAAGTGCGACCAGATCCTGGAAGAAGAGCACGAAGAGCGCGTCAAGGAAATCGTCGACCGCCTGGAGTGGGAGGGCCCGGTCTACGTGATTTCGGCCATCGCCAAAGAAGGCACCGAGCGCCTGACCCGCGACATCATGCGTTATCTGGAAGACCGCGCCGACCGCCTGGCGGCCGACCCGGTGTTCAAGGCCGAACTCGCCGAGCTCGACCAGCAGATCGAAGACGAAGCCCGCGCCCAACTGCAGGCCCTGGACGACCAGCGTGCCCTGCGCCGCAGCGGCGTGAAGTCGGTCCATGACATCGGCGACGATGATTGGGACGAAGAAGACGTGGATGATGAAGACGGTCCGGAAATCATTTACGTGCGCGACTGATTCGTTGCAGTAAACTTAAGCGCCGCTCTCTCGAGCGGCGTTTTGGTATCTGGGTATACCTGCAGTCACTAAAGTAGCCACGAATAACGTTATGGGCGGCGCTGGGTCGCGCAGCCCTCAATCTAAGGTTGAAGATGATGCGGAGCAAAGTGACAGGTGCGCAGCGCTGGGTCGTAAAGATCGGAAGTGCGCTGCTGACGGCGGATGGCAAAGGTCTGGATCGCGCAGCCATGAGCGTCTGGGTCGAGCAGATGGTGGCCTTGCATGAGGCCGGTGTCGAGTTGGTGCTGGTGTCGTCCGGGGCGGTTGCCGCCGGGATGAGCCGCCTCGGCTGGACCGCGCGACCCAGCGCGATGCACGAACTGCAAGCCGCCGCGGCTATCGGCCAGATGGGCCTGGTGCAAGCCTGGGAATCGAGCTTTGCCGAGCATGGCCGCCACACGGCGCAGATCCTGCTGACCCACGACGACCTGTCCGACCGCAAGCGTTACCTCAACGCCCGCAGCACCTTGCGCGCCCTGGTGGAGCTCAAGGTGATCCCGGTGATCAACGAGAACGACACGGTGGTCACCGATGAAATCCGCTTCGGCGACAACGACACCCTGGCCGCGCTGGTGGCCAACCTGGTGGAAGCCGACCTGCTGGTGATCCTCACCGACCGCGATGGCATGTTCGACGCCGACCCACGCAACAACCCCGACGCCCAGTTGATCTACGAAGCCCGCGCCGATGACCCGGCACTGGACGCTGTGGCCGGCAGTGTCGGTGGCGCCCTGGGCCGTGGCGGCATGCAGACCAAGCTGCGCGCAGCGCGCCTGGCGGCACGTTCCGGCGCGCATACCATCATCGTTGGCGGGCGCCTGGAGCGTGTGCTGGACCGCCTCAAGGCCGGTGAGCGCATCGGTACACTGCTGTCGCCGGAACGCGGCATGCTTGCGGCGCGCAAACAATGGCTGGCCGGTCACCTGCAAACCCGTGGCACGCTGGTGCTGGATGATGGTGCGGTCTCGGCCTTGTCCCAGGGCAACAAAAGCCTGCTGCCGGTGGGCGTCAAGTTGGTGCAGGGCAGCTTCCGCCGTGGCGAGATGGTGGTATGCGTGGCGCCGGATGGTCGTGAGATCGCCCGCGGCCTTGCCAACTACAGTGCCCTGGAGGCGCAGAAAATCATTGGACAATCGTCCGAGGCGATTGTCGGACTATTGGGCTATATGGCGGAACCGGAACTGGTGCACCGCGATAACCTGATCCTGGTTTAACCAAAGGAATACACGATGCGCGTAATGAAGGGATTGCTCGGCCTGTTGTTGGCCATGCCGCTGCTGGCCTCGGCTGAAGAGATCGGCCAGGTGTCGACGGTGTTCAAGTTCGTCGGCCCCAACGACCGGATTGTGGTCGAAGCGTTTGATGACCCCAAGGTTGACGGTGTGACCTGCTACTTGTCCCGCGCCAAGACCGGCGGCGTCAAAGGTGGCCTGGGCTTGGCCGAAGACCGTGCCGAAGCCTCGATTGCCTGCCGTCAGGTCGGGCCGATTCGATTCAAGGGCGAACTCAAGGATGGCGACGAAGTGTTCAAGGAGCGCACCTCGCTGGTGTTCAAGACCATGCAGGTGGTGCGTTTTCTCGACAAGAAGCGCAATACCTTGGTTTATCTGGTCTACAGCGACCGCTTGATCGAAGGCAGCCCGCAGAACGCGGTCACCGCGATTCCGATTTTGCCGTGGCCTACCGCTCAGTAACCGGCAGGCGAGTTTTGTAATCGGCGTCTATGATTGCAGGCTTGCGGGTTGTAATCTCGAAATGCCGCAAGGCAAAGAACATGGGATATCTGGAGTTCGTCATGAGTGCTTTCCACGATCTGAAACTCAAAGCTTTAGACGGACAAGAGCTGCCGCTGGCGCTCTACAAGGGGCACGTGGTGCTGGTGGTCAACGTGGCCTCCAAATGTGGCTTGACCCCGCAATACGCAGCGCTGGAAAACCTCTACCAGCAGTACAAGGACAAGGGTTTTACCGTGCTGGGTCTGCCTTGCAACCAGTTTGCAGGCCAGGAGCCGGGTACCGAGGAAGAGATCCGCGAGTTCTGTAGCCTGAACTATGGGGTTACGTTCCCGCTGGGCAGCAAACTCGAAGTGAACGGCCCTGACCGTCACCAGCTGTACCGCCTGCTGGCGGGCGAGGGCGCCGAGTTCCCAGGGGATATCACCTGGAATTTCGAGAAGTTCCTGCTCGGCAAAGATGGGCGAGTGCTCGCTCGCTTCTCGCCGCGCACCCCACCGGATGACCCGACCATCGTCCAGGCCATCGAAAAAGCCCTGAGCTGAACACCTGTCGGTGTAGCTTCAAGTGCCAAGCCGCAAGTAGCCGCGCCGCCGTGCCAGTTGCAGCTTGCAGCTTGCGGTTAGCCACTGCTGTCATACCCCTTAATCACCTGGATCAATAGTGCTACCCAGCACTGCGCACTCCCCATATTATCCGCATCATAAACCTCGTCTTCCGTGGAGTGCCCCCATGCCTGTCCAAGCCTTGTTCAAACCGTTCCAGCTCGGTGCACTGCAGCTGTCGACCCGTGTGGTCATGGCCCCCATGACCCGTTCGTTTTCGCCGGGTGGCGTACCCAATTCCAAGGTTATCGAGTACTACCGCCGCCGCGCCGCAGCCGGCGTGGGCCTGATCATCACCGAGGGCACCGTGGTCGGTCACCAGGCGTCCAACGGCTACCCCAACGTCCCGCACTTCTACGGCGAGGCCGCGCTGGCCGGCTGGAAGAAAGTGGTCGATGCGGTACACGCCGAAGGCGGCAAGATTGTCCCGCAGCTGTGGCACGTGGGCAGCGTGCGCCGTATCGGCACCGAGCCTGATGCCAGCGTGCCGGCCTACGGGCCGATGGAAAAACTCAAGGACGGCAACGTGGTGGTCCACGGCATGACCGCCCAGGACATCAAGGATGTGATCAGCGCCTTCGCCCAGGCCGCCAAGGATGCCCAGCGCATCGGCATGGACGGCGTGGAGATCCACGGCGCCCACGGCTACCTGGTGGATCAATTCTTCTGGGAAGGCAGCAACCAGCGCACCGACGAATACGGCGGCAGCCTGGCCAACCGTTCGCGTTTTGCCATCGAGCTGATCCAGGCGACCCGCGCCGCCGTGGGCCCGGATTTCCAGATCATCTTGCGTTTCTCGCAGTGGAAGCAGCAGGATTACACCGCCCGCCTGGTACAAACCCCGGAGGCTTTGGGTGAGTTCCTCAAGCCGTTGTCCGACGCGGGCGTGGATATTTTCCACTGCTCCACCCGTCGCTTCTGGGAGCCGGAGTTCGAAGGTTCCGACCTCAACCTGGCCGGCTGGACGCGCCAGCTCACCGGCAAGCCGACCATCACCGTGGGCAGCGTCGGCCTGGACGGCGAGTTCCTGCAGTTTATGGTCAACACCGACAAGGTGGCCCAGCCCGCCAGCCTGGAGAAACTGCTGGAGCGCCTGAACAACGACGAGTTTGATCTGGTTGCCGTAGGCCGTGCGCTGCTGGTTGACCCGGATTGGGCCGTGAAGGTGCGCGAGGGCCGCGAGGGCGACATCCTGCCGTTCAGTCGTGAGGCGTTGACGACGTTGGTTTGACCTGAGCGTCACAGGCGTTGCAAGAGTGCCGGACATTGACTTCCGGCACTCCATTGTCCGAATCGATGTCAGACCATCATTTTATTTGGGCAATGGCCGGGTAGGAAGCGGCTCGTCCGGCAGTTGAGGGTAGCGGAACCTACCCGCAATGCCGCCGCCTTCGAGTGAGCACGGACCGTGATCAGGGTTTAAAGGCAGCGTCGGCTTTTCGGGCTTGTCGTTGAGGTTTATGCCAAGAGGAATGACGAAGTTATTGCGGGGTATTTGCATGGTTAAAATCCAACTCTATATTTCAAAGTGTTTTGGCGATCTGACTGTTTGACCGTTAGGGTTCACCTGTCTGCCATGCACTGGGTGGAGTCAGGGAAGGATTGGGTTCCTGGTTACAACCTGCAACAGAGCCCGCAGCGGCTGGGCCGCGAGGCGATCACACTGCCTGGCCCCCCGGTTTTCAAGGGGGTCTCCAGAACGAGGTTAAAGCCCTTACCTGGGGCTCTAGATATTCATCGTGTTGGCGTTGCCTTTTATGGACGCCAAGTACGCGCCATACACATCCAGTAACTTGCTCTCAAACTGCTCGATAATCGCAGGCCAACCCTGACGGCTGGCGTGTTGCCGGGCGTTGAGCCGCACCCGGCGCAAACTCTCGCGTTCTTCCAGCAGCCAGATGGCCGCATCGCAAAACGCCTCCTCATCCCCCGGCATCGCCAGCACGCCGTTGTAGCCATGGCGAATGTGCTGGGTCGCGGCCGCCTGGTCGTAAGCCACCACGCCAAGCCCCGACGCCATGGCTTCCAGCACCACATTGCCGAAGGTTTCAGTCAGGCTGGGAAACAGAAACAGATCCCCCGAGGCGTAATGCCGCGCCAGCTCTTCGCCGCGCTGAGTGCCGCAGAACACCGCTTCAGGAAGAGCGCGTTCCAGCAGCGGGCGTTGTGGGCCATCGCCGACGATGATCAGCTTCAGTCGACGCTGTGGATAAGTTGCCTGCACGGCATCAAAGCAACGCTTGAGCAGCCCGAGGTTTTTTTCCTGTGCCAGCCGCCCGACGTGCAGCACGGCAATATCGTCGCTTTGCAAACCCCAGCTTTCGCGCAAGGTGTTGTCACGTTTGGCGGGGTGGAACAGCTGGCTGTCGACCCCGCGTGACAGCATTCCCAGGCGCTCGAAGTGCCGACGCTCCAACTCCAGGCGCTGGCTGGCGCTGGGCACCAGGGTCAGCGTCGAGCGGTTGTGAAACCAGCGCAGGTAATGCGTGACCATCCGGCTCAGCAGGCTCAAGCCATACTGGTTCGAGTACTGCTGGAAGTTGGTGTGAAAGCCGCTGACCACACTGATCCCCAACCGCCGCGCCGCACGCAACGCCGACAGCCCCAGCGGGCCCTCAGTGGCGATATACAGTACATCGGGCCGTTGGCGGGTCCAGCGGCGCAGCAATTTGTGCATCGACGACTGGCCCCATTGCAGGCCCGGGTAACCCGGCAAAGGCCAGCCGCGGCACAACAGCAAATCGTCGTCGCTGAGACGGCTCTGGTCGCTGCCCTGGCGTGGGCGCACCAACTCGACTTGGTGGCCGCGTGCACGTAGACCGTCGCACAAGCGGCCAAGGGTATTGGCCACCCCGTTGATCTCTGGCGGGAAGGTTTCGGTGATGAGGGTGATGTGAAGCGAAGCTGTCGTCATGACCCACAGTGTCACTGTGGGCCATGTCGTCATTGTGTCATCTGGATGATGGATTTATGACTGGGTGATCTTCTGCGCCGCCGTCGCCTCGGCACCTTGCTCGCGCACCCAGAACAACGTGGCGCCGGCCACCGCCGCCGGCATCATCAGCAGGTTGACCACCGGCACCAGCAGCACCAGGTAGACGATCCCGCCAAAACTCATGCTCTGCCAGCGCTTCTGGCGCAGCCAGGCGAGCATCTCGTTCCAGCCCAGCTTGTGGTTGTCGGCCGGGTAGTCGATGTATTGGATCGCCATCATCCACACGCCGAACAGCAGCCACAGCGGTGCGGCGATCAGGTTGACCACCGGTATGAACGACAGGATAAACAGGCCGATGGCTCGCGGCAGGAAGTAACCCAGCTTGCGCATTTCCCGCGCCAGCGTGCGCGGCACCATGGCGATCAGCTCGCCCCAGCTGAAGGCCGGGAAGTCGTCGGTGCCGCGTACCACCACTTCGACTTTCTCCGAGAGAAAGCCGTTGAACGGCGCGGCGATGATATTGGCCAGCATGGTGAAGGTGAAAAACACCATCAGCACCACCAGCACCACGAACAGCGGCCATAGCAGGTAATTCAAAAAGCTCAGCCAGGCAGGCAGTGTCGGCATCAAGTGGTCGACCCACAGGCTGAACTGATGGCCGGCGAAATAGATCAAGCCGACGAACAGCACCAGGTTGATCGCCAGCGGCAGCAGCACAAACAGGCGCAGGCCGGGGCTCAACACCAGTTTGAGACCTTCACGCAGGTATTGCGGGCCGGAAAGAGCAGGGGCGGGCATGGCGAACTCCGAGCAGGATGACGAACGCGCCGACCTTACCGGCTTTGCATCCGTGGCGAAAGCGGCGACATCAACGGTAACAAAGGCGTCGATTAATCGGGCCGACTGCATAGAGACCACCTATGAGCTGGATTGTTATTCCGTATTTCCTTAATCTTGCCCCCCTCGATACGCTGCACCCATTATTTTTCAGGGCCTGCGAGTTCAAGCCTTCCCCAAGTGCTTCGTGGTCCCTTTTTTATTCCAGCCGCCTTGTAGTCCGGGCGGTCGACAGGAGTGATTCATGTCTGATACCCGTCATTCGCGAGTGATTATTCTCGGTTCCGGCCCTGCCGGTTACAGCGCTGCCGTCTACGCTGCCCGGGCCAACCTCAAGCCGCTGCTGATCACCGGCATGCAGGCGGGCGGTCAGTTGACCACCACCACTGAAGTCGACAACTGGCCGGGCGATGTCCACGGCCTGACCGGCCCGGTGTTGATGGAGCGTATGAAAGAACACGCCGAGCGCTTTGAAACCGAGATCGTCTTTGACCACATCAACCAGGTCGATTTCTCGAAAAAACCCTACAGCCTGACCGGCGACAGCGGCGTCTACACCTGTGACGCACTGATCATCGCCACCGGCGCCAGCGCCCGTTACCTGGGCCTGCCATCGGAAGAAGCGTTCATGGGCAAGGGCGTTTCCGCCTGCGCGACCTGTGACGGTTTCTTCTACCGCAACAAGCCGGTCGCTGTGGTCGGTGGCGGCAACACCGCCGTGGAAGAAGCGCTGTACCTGGCCAATATCGCCAGCACCGTGACGCTGGTTCACCGCCGCGAAACCTTCCGCGCCGAGAAAATCCTGATCGACAAGCTGCATGCCCGTGTCGCTGAAGGCAAGATCATCCTCAAGCTCAACGCCACACTGGACGAAGTCCTGGGCGACAACATGGGCGTGACCGGTGCTCGCCTGAAAAACAACGACGGCAGCTTCGACGAGCTGAAAGTCGACGGCGTGTTCATCGCCATCGGCCACACCCCGAACACCTCGCTGTTCGAAGGCGTGCTGGAAGCCAAAGACGGCTACCTGGTCGTACAGGGCGGCCGTGAAGGCAATGCCACCGCGACCAACATCGAAGGCATCTTCGCTGCCGGTGACGTGGCCGACCACGTTTACCGCCAGGCCATCACCTCGGCCGGCGCCGGCTGCATGGCGGCCCTGGATGCCGAGCGTTACCTCGACGGCCTGCAGAACGCTTCGTTCTAAACCGTTGAAATAAAAAAACCGGCTGAGAGGCCGGTTTTTTTTGCTGGCGATTTGATAACCAACACCGATCAAATGTGGGAGCTGGCTTGCCTGCGATAGCAGTGTGTCAGCCACCACCGCCATCGCGGGCAAGCCCGGCTCCCACATTCATCGGGTTATCGCATCGAGTCAGCGGCGGGTCAAAGGCTGCGCCGTAAACTTCACGCCCGCCAAACCCTGCGCAATCAACGCACGAATATTGCCGTGGTCGCTGCCCTCTGGCGTCGCCACCACCGAACGGTAATGCTCACCAAACGCCAGCAGCGCTTCCTGATCGCTCAAGCCTTCCAGCAGTGCCAAACCCAGGGTCTTGCACGAACCTTCGTTCTGTCCGGCGGCGTTTTCAACGGTGCCGTTGGTGAAGGCTTGCGGCTGGTAGTCGTAACCGGCCGCCACAAAAGCCAAGGTATCGGCAAAGACGTGTTCGCCGCTGTTAAGGCTGGCGCGCAGGGTGTTCAGATCAGTCATGGGTTTTTCCTTTGGCAAACGCCGCCTGTTGGTCGGCGCTGGCTTCTTTCTGGTATTGGGCTTTCCACTCGGCGTACGGCATGCCGTACACCACTTCACGGGCGTCATCGAGGCTCAGTTCGATGTGGCGCTCGTCGGCCTCGGCCTTGTACCACTTGGACAAGCAGTTGCGACAGAAGCCCGAGAGGTTCATCAGGTCGATGTTCTGCACATCCTTGCGGCTGTCCAGGTGCGCTACCAGTCGGCGGAAGGCGGCGGCTTCGAGTTCGAGGCGTTGTTGATCGTTCATGGTGGTCTCTTTGAGACAGCTTCAAGCGGGCAAGCTTCAAGCTGCAAGTTGGAGTGTGGTCGGCCGTTAGCTTATCGCTTGCAGCTAACGGCTTGCAGCTAGCGTTATCGACACCGACTCGGCAAAGCGCAACGCGTGGGGCTTGTCCACTTCGACTTCGGCGTACAGCACCGATTCGTTGCTCATCACCAGGTCCAGCAGTTCCTGGGTCAGGCGCTCCAGCAGGGCGAAGCGGTTGCCTTCGACGTGGGCGATGATGGCCTTGGTGATGGTGCGGTAGTTCAGCGCGTGGTCGATATCGTTGTCGCGCACGGCTTCCTGAGCGGCATACAGGATGGTCAGGTTGATCAGCACATCCTGCTTGTTGAGGATCTCGTCCTCGTTGATGCCGATAAAGGTGCGCAGGCACAGGTCCTTGACCCGGATGCGCGCCATGCCTGGTTGAAGTTGTGGCATTGCTACTTGCTCCGTCCGATCAGTTGCAGGAACTCCATGCGCGTGGTGTTCGACTCACGGAAGGCGCCGAGCATCACCGAGGTGTTCATGGTTGAATTCTGTTTTTCCACGCCGCGCATCATCATGCACATATGTTTGGCTTCGATCACCACCGCCACGCCGGCGGCCTGGGTGACGTGCTGGATCGCGTCGGCGATCTGGCGTGTGAGGTTTTCCTGGATCTGCAGGCGCCGCGCGTACATGTCGACGATGCGCGCCAGCTTCGACAGGCCGAGTACCTTGCCGGTCGGAATATAGGCCACGTGGGCCTTGCCGATAAAGGGCAGCAGATGGTGCTCGCACAGCGAGTACAGCTCGATGTCCTTGAGGATCACCATCTCGTCATTGTCGGAAGCAAACAGCGCGCCGTTGACGATGGTTTCCAGGTTCTGCTCGTAGCCATGACACAGGTACTGCATGGCCTTGGCAGCGCGCTTGGGGGTGTCGAGCAAGCCTTCACGCTCCGGGTCTTCGCCCAGGCCCTTGAGGATCTCGTGGTAGTGGTGTGGCAGGGATAAGGTCATACAACATCCTCACAAACGGCTTACTTGATATGCCGCCCGCCGTTGACGGTCAGGGTGGTTCCGGTCACATAGGGGTTGTCCAGCAGGTAACGCAGGCTCTGGTAGATCACCTCGGGCCCGGGTTCGATGCCCAGTGCTGACTTGGCCAGCACCTTGCTGCGGTAGGCCGCGTCGTCGCCTTCATTGAACATCACCATTGCCGGTGCGATGCCGTTGACCTTGATCAGCGGTGCAAACTGCGCGGCAAACGACAGCGTGAGGCTGTCGAGCCCGGCTTTGGTGGCGCAATAGGCGATGTGCTGGCGGCTGCCCTTGCGCACCACGTCATCGCTGATATGCACGATATCGGCAGGTGTGGAGCGCTGCAGCAGAGGTGAACAATGCAGGTTGATCAGATACGGCGCAAGCATGTGCACGCTGAACATGTCGGTAAAGGCGCGGCTTTCGTCGCCCGGTGTTTCCGCGACCCAGGCCGAGGCGTTGTGGACGATCGCCCGCAGGCTTTGGGTATGGGTGTTCAGCTCAGCGATAAACGCGAGAATCCCGGCTTGCGTGGAGAAGTCGGCAAATAGGCCCACGGCACCACGCTCACGCAGAACCTGCACACCGGGGCGTTCGCTGCGGTAGCTGAAAATCACCGGCTGGCCCTCGTCCAGCAGGCGCTCGGCGCAATGCAGGCCGACACGCTGGCCGGCGCCGGTGATCAGGATCGGGGCGGGGGTTGAAGTCATGAGGGGCTCGCGTCGCTGGCAGAGTGAAACTATACCAGCGACCGGTCGCCCGTGTACTCACGCGGCAGCTTCAGTTGCCTTGCGTGCCGGCGGCGTGGGGTGTAGCCAGTTGGCCAACAGGTGCGTCGACAGCGGGATAAACCAGTAAACCATCAGGGGGTGAGCGCCAGGGTGCTGACCAGCACGCGTGGCGCCAGGTCCAAGCCGCCGAGCAACGGCCCCAGGACGAAATTGAACAGCAGCGACACCGGGAAAAACGCCAGCCAGATCGCGACCGCCTGTTTCCAGCGCGGTGGCCGTGCACCCACCGCGCCGAACCAGCCATCGATGCCGCTGACGCGGTGTTCGGACGGGTCGGCAAACAGCTCGCTGCCACGGCTCAGCCAAGCACTGCGCGAGGCGGAAAACTCCCAGGCATGCAGGGTTTTTTCGTCGGCGAAGCGGAAAATAATCTGGAATTCATCGTCATGGGGCGGCGGTGCGAGCACGCCTGAACCCAGGTAACCGGGGAAGTCCGTGGCCAATTGCTCGCCTTCGCGCAGCCAGGCCATCAGTTCTTCATAGCGACCTTTGGCCACGCGGCGTGCAACCATCAAGGTGACGGGTGAGGTAGACATTGTGTATCTCCAAGTAATCAAGTGCGCTGGGCCGGGTAGGCGGTGCACAAACGACGCTGCGGGGTGTTGCAGCGACGTAGAAAAAGCAGGCAAGGATTATTCCTGTTTTAACGAAATACGCCAGATACTTTGGTCGGCTCGCCATGGCGCTTGAATCAAGGGCTTGAATAAGCGTTAAATGCGGTACACATCGACACGGATGTTTTTGACCTCTGATGCCCGAAATTACTGCTTCTTACCGCGATTCGACGTGCGACAGCGTCACTGAATCCGATGACCTTTTCCCGATTCGTGAAGTCTCCAGGCTGACCGGCGTCAACCCGGTTACCTTGCGTGCCTGGGAACGTCGCTACGGCCTGATTCAGCCAACCCGCACCGAAAGCGGGCACCGGTTGTACTCCAGCACCGATATCGACACCGTGCACCGCATTCTCGACTGGATCGAGCGCGGTGTCGCCGTGAGCAAAGTGAGCAGGATCCTGGCGCGTGACACCCTGTTCAGCGAACCCACCGCGACCTCGCGCATCGACACCGAACGCGAATGGAGCGGCTGGCAGGAGCAATTGCGCCTGGCGGTCAGCGCTTTTGACGACCGCCAACTCGACCGTCTGTACGGTCAGATCTTCGCCGCCTACCCGATTGCGGTGGTATTCCAGAACATTCTGATGCCTCTGTGGCAGCAGCTGTTGCGCCATCAGGGGCGTTTCGGCCAAGCCAGTGAGTGGTTGTTCTTCGATGCGTTCATGCGCGCCCGCGTGGCGCAGCGCTTGCACCTGGCCAGTGCTTCATCAACACCGCGTGTGCTGCTGGCGGCCATTGCCGGCGAGTGTCGGGAGCTGGAGTTGCTGGTGGCGGGTCTGATGCTCGGCACGGATGAGCTGGCGGTGAAGGTGTTTACCATCGGCCAGCCATTCGATGAGCTGACGCTGGTGTGCGAGAAGACCCGGCCGCGAGCCTTGGTACTGTTTTCCAATCGTTCACCCGGCACCGAGTTGCCGTTGCGTCTCAAACGTCTGGCATTGACTCTGGATTGTCCGCTGCTATTGGCCGGCGATGCGTCAGACCTGGCGCAAGAAAGCCTGTCGGGTTCATCCATCGGTTGTCTGGGTAACGAAGGGCGCTCGATGCAGCACCGCCTGCAGCAGTTTCTGCGCGGCAGCCTGGACACCTGATCTCAGGCGTGAGCCTCGGGGTGGATCAAGCGATGCTGGTGCAGGATGAACTGGCGCAGGCGTTCGGTCTCGTCCATGTCGCTCTGGTCGAGGCCATAGGCGAACAAGCCTCGGGCGGTTTCGCGCTGCAGCGTGCCACGCAGGGCAATGCGTTCGTAGCCGGACGGGCTGAACCAAAGGCAAAAGGTTTTCGGCGGCTTGATTCGGCCCCGTATCTCTACCAGCACACCCTTGAATGACACTTCATACACCCACAGGGCACTCAGGTTGCCCCTGATATTCTCCAGCGCTACCGGCGCTTCAAGCGCCAGGCGCCAGGGGCGGACCATCGGCCCGTCTTCGAAAATCGTCGGCACGCCAAGACGCAGATGCATGGCATGAAACTCGTCTTCAACCAGGTGCAGGGGGAAGGTGAGCTGCTGGTTTTCGAACTGCGCCTGAATGGTGAGTTGATCATGGGCGGCCAGCCGGGTGAGCAAATCACGAATCTGCGCACCACCATTGACGGTCAGGCTCGACGACGCGTCCCGCAGGTTGAGCTGCGGGTTGTGCTGCATCATCTGAATAAAATCCAGCTCATCCTGCGTCAGAAGCGTGTCGCGTTGCATGAGGCGTGCTCAAGGGAGAAATATTAAAACGCCATTATCCGCTTAATGGCCGCATTTTCTAAGCTTTGTTCGATCCGCTTGTCGCTTTGAGCATTGCCAGCTCGGCCTTGACCTGGGCCAGTTCCGCTTCCAGCTGGGCGACGCGCTGCTGGGCCCGGACCTGCCGGGTCACGTCCTTCTGCACGCCGACGAAATAGGTCTGCTTGTCGGCCTCGTTGTACACCGTCGACAGTGACAGCTCGTTCCAGAAGTGGCTGCCGTCCTTGCGATAATTGCGCAGGGTTTCCCGGCAGGAACCGCCACTTTCCAAGGCTTCTCGAATCGCCATCAGGCCCGGCTGGTCGCGGTCGCCAGACTGCAAGAAGCGGCAATCCTGGTAGAGGATCTCATCCAGTGTGTAGCCGGTCAGTTGCTCGAAGGCCGGGTTGACGTAGATCAGCGGCTTATCCTTGCCTTCGCGTTCGGCCACAACGATACCTTCGTTGGAAGCGTTGATCACCATTTGCATCAGTTGCGCATTAATCATCGAGCGGTCCATGGCTTGTTATTCGAACTGGCAGTTTATGACATGCCCTGAATGTTGCACGGCGGGCACCGAAATATTTGTGACAGCTGCTAATATCCCACGCTTCCGCTCAACTACAGGATCAGATTGATGAAAGTCGCCATCCTTTCCGGCTCGGTGTACGGCACGGCTGAAGAAGTCGCCCGCCATGCCGCCGGCATCCTCAACGCCGCCGGTTTTGAGGCCTGGCACAACCCACGCGCCACCTTGGCGGATGTGCAGGCTTTTGCTCCCGAGGCCTTTCTGGCGGTGACGTCCACCACCGGCATGGGTGAGTTGCCCGACAACCTGCAGCCCCTGTATTCGTCGATACGCGATCAATTGCCGGCTGCCTGGCGTGGCTTGCCCGGCGCGGTGATCGGCCTGGGCGACGCCAGCTATGGTGACACCTTCTGTGGCGGCGGCGAGCAACTGCGCGAGCTGTTCGGTGAACTGGGCGTGCGTGAAGTCCTGCCGATGCTGCGCCTGGACGCCAGTGAAAGCGTTACCCCCGAAGCCGACGCCGAACCGTGGCTGGCCGAGCTGGTCACTGCACTGCGCGCTTGACCGGGTATTCACGCAGCAACGCCAGCCAGGCTTGCGCGGCTCTGGACAGGTAGGCGCCCTCACGCCAGATAAAGGCAATGTCCCAGCGCAGGTAATCGGGCGCCTTCAGTGTGAGGCGCACCACACCCGGTCGCACCAGCCCACGGGCGACCACGCTGGGCAACAGCACCACGCCCTGGCCGGCGGCGACCAGAGCGGCGAGGAAATCCGCCTGGCCGCTGCGCCCGATTTCCTTCGGGGTAAAGCCCAATTGCTGACACGCCTGCATCAGCCGGTCGTTGAGCACAAAGCTGCGTTGGTACATCAGGAACGGCGTATCGGCCAATTCCTCGAGCCGCACCTGGGCGTTCTCCGCCAAAGGGTGATCAATCGGCAGCAGCGCATCCAGTGGCTCATCGCAGAACGCTTGCCAGGCAAACGCCGGGTCGCTGGGCTTCAAGCTGCCGCCCACTTCCAGCTCACCGCTGAGAATCGCCTGTTCGATATTGCGGCTGCCGCCTTCGAGCAACTGGATGGTCACGTTGGGATAGCGCCTGCGGTACTCGGCAAACAGCCCGGCAAACAGCGTATCGCCCGCCAGCAGCGGCAGGCCCAGGCGTAGCTCGCCGCGAGTGAGTTGGTGCATATCGTCCAGCTCGCTGATCAGCTCGGCTTGCAGGCGCAGCATGGCTTGCGCACGCAGCAACACCACTTCGCCGGTGGCGGTAAGGCGGATCTGCGAACCGATGCGGTCGAGCAGCGGCGTACCGAGGCTTTGTTCCAGCTGCGCCACCTGTTTGCTCACGGCAGACTGGCTGATGTGCAAGGTTTTGCCGGCTTGGGTAAACCCGCCCCGCTGGACCACTTCGACAAAACTGCGCAGTTGTTTGAATTCCATCGGCGTGATTCCCGGCTCCATATTCCAAAGTGGAATGGCTGGCAGTCTAACAATTCGCTGTGGGGATGGCAGGCGGCTCTTTAAAATAAGCGCCTGCGAGGACCCAAAGCCCATGAAACGTCTCACCTTCAAACACCTTGGCCGCCTGCTCGGCGAGCTGGTCGTGCTGCTGGCTATCTACTGTTTGGGCTGCCAGTTGGCGATATGGCTGGACTGGCCGATTCCGGGTGGCGTAGTGGGCCTGGGCCTGCTGCTGGCAACCTTTGCCAGTGGCCTGGTCAAGCCGGCGGCCCTGCAATTGGGCGCCGGGGTGCTGATGGCCGAGATGCTGCTGTTCTTTATTCCGGCCTTGATGAGCCTGTTGGATTACGGTGGCCTGCTGCGCAATGACGGCTGGCGCATCCTGCTGGTGATCGGGATCAGCACGCTCTCGGTGATGCTGGTGACGGCGTTCACGGTTGAAATGGTGTGCCGCTGGAGGCTGCGTCGTGAAGCTTGAGCTGATGCCGGTGTTCTGGCTCGCCTTGACCCTCGGCGCCTATATCTTCAGCCGCTGGCTCTACCGCCGTACCGGGCGCTATTTGCTGTCACCCTTGATTCTGGTGCCGGCGCTGCTGCTGGCGGTGGCCGTGCCGATGAACACCGCTTATGCCGAATACGCCGCCGACACCCATTGGCTGATGCTGGTGCTGGGCCCGGTCACCGTAGCGTTTGCCGTACCGATCTGGCAGCAGCGCCGCTTGTTGGCGCGGCACTGGTCGGCGTTGTTGCTGGGGATGGTGGCCGGGAGCGCGGCGTCCATCGCCACCTCGTTCGGTCTGGCGAAGGCGTTGGCGCTGGACAGCTCGGTCACCATGTCCCTGGTGCCGCGCTCGATCACCACGCCGTTTGCCATGCCGGTGTCTTCGGACCTGGGCGGCGTGCCGGAACTCACGGCCGTGTTCGTGATGTTCACTGGCGTGTTTGGTGCGATGCTCGGCGGCGTGCTGCTCAAATGGCTGCCGCTGCGCACACCTCTGGCGCGGGGTGCGTTGTTCGGTGTGGGGGCTCACGGTGCAGGGGTCAGCCGGGCCCATGAGGTGGGTGGCGAGGAGGGCTCGGTCGCCGGCCTGGTGATGGTGTTGACGGGCCTGCTCAACCTGTTCGCCGTGCCTTTATTGGCGGCGCTTCTCTGACGCCGGCTGTGCAAATTTAAACTATTCTCCTAGCTGACTCGCTCGGTCATCAAGCTGGCTGCGAAGGCAACTACGGCAGCCTTGAGGTCTGACTAGACTGGCCCTTCACCCAAAAAAACAATAAGAAAGTGCGCCAAGGAGGTCGTTGCCGTGAGCCTAGCCCCCGTTCTATCGCCACAGAATGTCAAAGATCAGGTCAGCGCCGCCGAATGGCAAACCCGCGTCGACCTGGCCGCCTGCTATCGCCTGGTCGCGTTGCATGGCTGGGACGACCTGATCTTCACCCATATTTCGGCCAAGGTGCCGGGCACCGATGATTTCCTGATCAACCCGTACGGGCTGATGTTCCACGAAATCACCGCGTCGAGCCTGGTCAAGGTCGACCAGGCCGGCAACAAGTTGATGGACAGCCCCTACGAGATCAACCCGGCGGGCTACACCATCCACAGTGCCATCCATGAAGTGCGCCACGACGTGACGTGCGTGCTGCACACCCATACTGCCGCTGGTGTTGCGGTGGCGGCGCAGAAGCAAGGCGTGCTGCCGATCAGCCAGCAATCGATATTCGTGCTCTCGAGCCTGGCCTATCACGCCTACGAGGGCGTGGCGTTGAACCACGAAGAGAAGGCTCGCTTGCAGGCTGATCTGGGTGACAACAATTTCCTGATGCTGCACAACCACGGGTTGCTGACCTGCGCCGGCAGCATCGCCGACACCTTCCTGATGATGTTCACGTTCCAGCGCGCCTGCGATATCCAGGTGCTGGCGCAAAATGGCGGCGCTGAATTGATAGCCATCGGCCCGCAGATTCTCGCCGGTGCCAAAGCGATGGTGGCGGCTGTCACAAAGAGTGCACAAGGTATGGGGGGCGCGCTGGCCTGGCCGGCGTTGCTGCGTAAGTTGGACAGCCAAGACCCTGGGTATAAAAGCTGATGCCTCTCGCCGAGATCCCGCTTAGAGCCTGGCGCAAGCGCGGTCAGGAATTCGTCTTTCGTGGCCGTGCGATCCGTTATTGGGTGGCGGGGCAGGGCGAACCGTTGCTGCTGATCCATGGTTTCCCCACCGCCAGCTGGGACTGGCATTACCTGTGGCAGCCCCTGGCCCAGCGTAACCTGGTGATCGCCTGCGACATGCTGGGGTTCGGCGACTCGGCCAAGCCGCTGGACCACGACTACTGCCTGCTGGAGCAGGCGGATTTGCAGCAGGCTTTACTGGAACACCTGCGGGTCGATCAGCCGGTTCACGTGCTGGCCCACGACTACGGAGACAGCGTGGCCCAAGAGCTGTTGGCGCGGCACTATGAAGGCCGGTTTCACATGGCCAGCTGTGTGTTTCTGAATGGCGGGTTGTTCCCCGAAACCCACCGCACGGCGCTGGTGCAAAAGCTACTGCTCAGTCCCTTGGGCTGGATGGTCGGCCGCGCCTTTGGGCGCACTGCCCTGTCCGACAGCTTCAGCCAGATCTTCGGCCCCGCCACGCGCCCCAGTGAAAGCGCCCTGGATGATTTCTGGAGCCTGATCAACTGCCACGAGGGCACGCGCATCCTGCATAAACTGATCGCCTACATTCCCCAGCGCCGGCGCCTGCGCGAACGCTGGGTGGAGGCGATGCAGCGTGGCGAAGTACCGCTGCGGGTGATCGACGGCGAGGTAGACCCGATCTCCGGCGCGCACATGGTGGAGCGTTACCACCAATTGGTGCCCCACGCCGACACGGTGCTGCTGGCCAATATCGGTCATTACCCGCAGATCGAGGCGCCGGTACAGGTGCTCAAGCATTACCTGGCGTTTCGTGAGCGAATCGGGCAGCGGGAGTGGGAGCTGGCTTGCCTGCGATAGCAATCATTCAGGCAGTGCATCATTGACTGATCCCTCGCCATCGCAGGCAAGCCAACGCCCACACAATCATCCCCCAGCCTTATTGAGCACCATTCAGCCCTGGCCGTATTTATTGTGACCAGAGGCGCCTTGCCCGACACTCAAGCCATTCCCATTGTCGCCATTGGAGTTCGGTATGAGTGAGTCAGTGCAGTTCCAGGATAAGGTCGTGATCGTCACCGGTGCCGGCGGCGGGTTGGGCCGGGCCCATGCACTGTTGTTCGCCAAACATGGGGCTCGGGTGCTGGTCAACGACCTGGGGGGTCCACCCAGGGCGAGGGCGCCAGTGCCTCGGCTGCCGACCGGGTAGTGGCGGAGATTCGCGCCGCCGGCGGTATCGCCGAAGCCAACCATGACTCTGTCACCGAAGGTGACAAGATCGTGCAGAACGCGCTCGACGCCTTTGGCCGTATCGACGTGGTGGTCAACAATGCCGGCATCCTGCGCGACAAGACTTTCCACAAAATGGACGACGGTGACTGGGACCTGGTTTACCGCGTGCATGTCGAAGGTGCCTACAAAGTCACCCGTGCCGCCTGGCCGCATCTGCGCGAGCAGGGTTATGGTCGGGTGATCTTCACCGCATCGACCTCGGGCATTTATGGCAACTTCGGCCAGTCCAACTACGGCATGGCCAAGCTCGGGCTGTACGGCCTGACCCGCACCCTGGCGCTTGAAGGGCGCAAGAACAACATTCTGGTCAACGCCATCGCCCCTACCGGTGGTACGCGGATGACCGAAGGCTTGATCCCGCCGCAAGTGTTCGAACGCCTCAAGCCCGAGCTGATCAGCCCGTTGGTGGTGTACCTGGGAAGCGAGGCGTGCCAGGAAACCTCCGGGCTGTTTGAGGTGGGTGGCGGCTGGGTCGGCAAGACCCGCTGGGAGCGCAGCCTGGGGGTGGGGTTTGATCCTGAGGCCGGGTTTTCGCCGGACGATGTGGCGGCGCATTGGGCGCAGATCTGCGATTTTGAGGGCGCCGCCCACCCCAAGGACACGATCGAGGCATTGAAGGAGATGATGGCCAATTTGCAGAAATACAGCCTTTGATCGTTGCCTTAAAAAGCTTTAATCCAACGGGGCGCTGATGGCGCCCCGTTTTATTTAAGGTAAAAAAAGCCGCTGCAAAGGCAGCGGCTGAAGTAAGACGTTGGATCAAGGAGCGACAAATCAACGTCAGTGAACACGGGTAACAGATTGAAAAAAGGCATCAATCCATCTGAGTCTGGCTGTTCTTCCGGTGGCGGAAGCGGGCGGTTTGCCCTGAAAGCCCGCTAAGAATAGTCGGTTGTAACAAAATGAGTAATAGCAGTTCAGGACAAGGACTGTTACCAATGGCGCAACAGTCGCCCCGCCAGCCATCCATCCTCCTGATAACCCGCCATCCAGCCAATCCATGGGCCCGCGCGCACCCCGGCCAGAGCGGCTGGTAATCCTTTCGAGCGACAACACGAATCCCTCCTTGGTGCGCTTATCGCTCCTCACAGGCGGCAGTAGGGTGGGGCCTTCTGTCACTCACCGGGGAAGACGCATGACAAGAACAACAATGCGCGCCATCTTCAGGCCACAGGCGCTGGCCGCTGCGGTTGCACTGGGGTGCTGTGCTCAGGCACAGGCTGTTTCATTCAACATTGGCGAGATCGAAGGGCAATTCGATTCCTCGCTGTCGGTAGGCGCGAGCTGGGGCATGCGCGATGCCGATAAAAAACTGGTGGGCACCGTGAATGGTGGCACCGGGCAGGCGTCGACCGGGGATGACGGGCGGCTGAATTTCAAGAAGGGCGAGACCTTCTCCAAGATCTTCAAGGGCCTGCACGACCTCGAGTTGAAGTACGGTGACACCGGCGTGTTTGTGCGCGGCAAGTATTGGTATGACTTCGAGCTGCAGGACGAAGATCGCGAGTTCAAGCCCATCAGCAACCACAACCGCAAGGAAGGCGCCAAATCCAGCGGGGCGCAGATCCTCGATGCGTTTGTCTATCACAACTACTCACTGGGCGACCTGCCGGGCACCGTGCGCGCGGGTAAGCAGGTGGTCAGTTGGGGGGAAAGTACTTTCATCGGCAACTCCATCAACAGCATCAACCCGATCGACGTTTCCGCATTCCGCCGCCCGGGCGCCGAGATCAAGGAAGGGCTGATTCCGGTCAACATGCTGTTCGCGTCCCAGAGCCTCACCAATCAACTGACGGTGGAAGGCTTCTACCAGTTGGAATGGGACCAGACGGTGCTGGATAACTGCGGCACCTTCTTCGGCGGCGATGTGGCGGCGGACGGCTGCACCAATAACTACACGGTGGGCAACCCGGCGATTGCGCCCTTGCAACCGGTGGCGGCGGCATTCGGCCAAGGGTTTGGCGTGACCAATGAAGGGGTGATCGTACGCCGTGCCGGCGACCGTGATGCGCGTGATTCCGGCCAGTTCGGCGCCGCGTTGCGCTGGCTGGGGGATGACACCGAGTACGGCCTGTACTTCATGAACTACCACAGCCGCACGCCAACCGTGGGCACCATCACCAACAACACCAGCCTGGCCACGCTCGGCAGGATTGCCGGCACCGCCAACGGCCTGGCGCCTGGTTCCGGCTCGGGCCTGGTGCAAAGCCTGATGCTCGGTCGCGGCCAGTACTACCTCGACTACCCGGAAGATATCCGCCTGTTCGGCGCCAGCTTCTCCACCACCTTGCCCACCGGCACGGCGTGGACCGGTGAGATCAGCTACCGGCCCAATGCCCCGGTGCAACTCAATACCACCGATTTGACCCTGGCCCTGATCAACCCCGTCGCCGGCCAACTGGCCTCACCCATCCGCAGCAACTTCGGCGACGACAACAAAGGCTATCGCCGTAAAGAGATCACCCAGATCCAAAGCTCCATGACCCAGTTCTTCGACCAGGTGCTGGGTGCTGAGCGCCTGACGGTGGTGGGCGAAGCGGCCATCGTGCACGTCGCGGGCCTGGAAGATAAATCCAAGCTGCGTTACGGCCGCGACTCGGTGTATGGCGCCTACGGGTTCCAGGGTGACACCGACGGTTTCGTCACCTCGACCTCCTGGGGCTACCGTGCGCGGGCGATCCTCGACTACAACAACGTGATCGCCGGGATCAACCTCAAGCCCAACCTGTCCTGGTCCCACGATGTCGCCGGTTACGGCCCCAACGGTCTGTTCAACAAAGGCGCCAAGGCCATCAGCGTCGGTGTGGACGCGGACTACCGCAACACCTACACCGCCAGCCTCAGCTACACCGACTTTTTTGGCGGCGACTACAACACCCTGACCGACCGCGACTTCCTCGCCCTCAGCTTCGGCGTGAACTTCTGATTTGGCTTAAAGAAGGACAAGAATCCATGCGTAAGACAATTGCAGTGTTGGCCCTCAGCCTGTTGGCCACCCACGTGCTGGCGGCGGTCTCGCCGGAAGAAGCGGCCAAGCTGGGCACTACCCTGACGCCCATCGGCGCCGAAAAAGCCGGGAATGCCGATGGCTCGATCCCGGCGTGGACCGGCGGCATCCCGAAAAACGCCGGTGCGGTGGACGCCAAGGGCTTCCTCGCCGACCCGTTTGCCAATGAAAAACCGCTGTTCGTGATCACCGCCGCGACCGTCGACAAGTACAAGGACAAACTCTCCGACGGCCAGGTGGCGATGTTCAAACGCTACCCCGAGACCTACAAGATCCCGGTGTACACCACCCACCGCACGGTCAACCTGCCGCCGGAGATCTACGAGTCGATCAAGCGCAGCGCGCTGAACGTCAAGCCGATCAACGATGGCAACGGCCTGGAAGGGTTCACCGGCAACCGCTACTACGCGTTCCCGATTCCCAAGAACGGCGTGGAAGTGCTGTGGAACCACATCACCCGTTACCACGGCGGCAACCTGCGCCGCATCATCACCCAGGCCACCCCGCAGACCAACGGCAGCTACACGCCGATCCGCTTCGAGGAAGAAGTGGCGGTGCCGCAACTGATCCCGGACATGGACCCGGCCAAGGCGGCCAACGTGCTGACTTTCTTCAAGCAGTCAGTGACGGCGCCAGCGCGCCTGGCCGGCAACGTGCTGCTGGTGCATGAAACCCTCGACCAAGTGAAGGAACCGCGCCTGGCGTGGATCTACAACGCCGGGCAGCGCCGCGTGCGCCGTGCGCCGCAGGTAGCGTATGACGGGCCGGGCACCGCGTCCGATGGCCTGCGTACTTCCGACAACTTCGACATGTTCTCCGGCGCCCCGGACCGCTACGACTGGAAACTGGTGGGCAAGAAGGAGATGTACATTCCCTACAACAGCTACAAGCTCGACCAGCCGACACTCAAGTACGACGACATCATCAAGGCCGGCCACATCAACCAGGACCTGACCCGCTATGAGCTGCACCGCGTGTGGGAAGTGGTCGGCACGGTCAAGCCGAGCGAGCGGCACATCTACGCCAAGCGCCACATGTACATCGACGAGGACAGCTGGCAAGTCGCGCTGGTGGATCACTACGACGGCCGTGGCCAACTGTGGCGTGTCGCCGAAGGCCATGCGCAGTTCTACTACAACCACCAGACCCCGGCCTACACCGTGGAAACCCTGTACGACATCATTGCCGGGCGCTATATCGCGCTGGGCATGAAGAACGAGGAGAAGAGCAGCTTTGTGTTCGGCTTCAACGCCAAGGCGGCGGACTACACGCCGGCGGCGCTGAGAGCTGAGGGCGTGCGCTGATCCCGATGTGAAATGCAATTGAACTGTGGGAGCGGGCTTGCTCGCGAATGCGCAGTGTCAGTCACCGAATTCTTAGACTGATCCACCGCCTTCGCGAGCAAGCCCGCTCCCACATTGGGTTGTGGATGTCTTGAATTTTATGCCTGCCAATCACCCCGCTGAATACTTCTTCAACAACCGCCGCTCACAGGACTAGGGTAAGCGCCAGGTTGCATAACAATAAGAACGCAGGATGCAGCAATGACCGCCATGACACGCTGCCTGGACCGTCCTGGATTCATGCCTCGGCTGTCCGCCCACCATCTGCTGCGCCCACGCCTGGCCGAGCCTTTGCTGGCGGCGCCAACCAGGGTGAGGTTACTTTGCGCGCCCGGTGGCAGCGGCAAGAGCGCATTGCTCGGCGAATGTGCGTTGCAGGCACCCCAGGGGTGCCAGGTGTACTGGTTGCCGCTCAATGGGGCCGCTCTGAGCCCGGTTGACCTGTGCCGGCGCCTGGCGCAAAGCCTGGGCTTGCCATTCACCGATGAAGCCTCGCTGCTGCTCGATCTTGGTCGCTGGCAGAGCCCCGCCTGGTTGTTCCTCGATGACTTCTGCCGTCTGCCCGCGCCCGACACCGACGCCTTGCTCGACCGCCTGCTCAGCGCCGCCAGCCCGGCCCTGACCTGGTGGCTGGGGGCGCGGCGGCGGCCGGCGTGCAACTGGCCGCGCCTGCTGCTCGACGATGACCTGCTTGAATGCGGCGCCGAACTGGCCTTCAGCCCCGCCGAGATCCAGCAACTGCTCAGCCATGCGCCCGGGCACTCGGTCGACAGTGTGCTGCAGTTCAGCGCCGGCTGGTGCGCCGGTGTGCGTATCGCCTTGCTGGGCGATGGTCACCCCGACAAAACCTTGCTCGACTACCTGCAACATGAACTGTTCAGCACGCTGCCGCCCGAACTGGCCGAAGCCTGGCGCGTGCTGGCCCATCTGCCGCGGTTTAACCTGGGGCTGTGCGAGCACCTGTTCGGCCATGGTGACGGCGAGCAGTACCTGCGCGATCTACAGGCGCTCGGCGCGTTTATCCAACCCTGGGAAGACACGGACTGGCTGCAGGTTTTTGCGCCTCTGACGCAGCTGCTGCGCGATGAACCGTGGGCGGCGAAACGCTCCTGGCATCGGCGCGCTTGTCAGTGGTTCACCACTGAGCAGGACTGGCAGGCCGCCTTCGAACAGGCATTGCTGGCCGAAGAATATGAAGTGGCGGTGAGCTTGTTGCAGCACTTCAGCTTCGAGGACTTGTTTCGTCAGCAAAACGCCGTGCTGTTGTTGCGCCTGCATGAACAGCATGGCGATGAGCTGATGCTCGGCTCGGCGCAACTGGTGGGGCTGGTGACGGCGGCGCTGCTGTTTGCCGGGCGCTTCGATCAGGCCGCGCAGTGCATCGACCAGCTTGCCCGCTTCGCCCCGCAACCGACGGCGGCGCTGCAGCGGTACTTGCTGGCGCGCTGGCAGGCGCAGTGGGGCTGGTTGCTGCATTTGGGTGGGGATGCCGAGCGTTCCCGCGTGCACTTTCTGGAGGCCCTGCAAGCCTTGCCCGACAGTGCCTGGACGTCGCGGCTGATGTGTTTGTCGGGGCTCACGCAGCAAGCCTTGCTGCGCGGTGAACTGGACGTGGCCCAGACTCTGAATCGCGAAGCGTTGTGCCTGGCCCGTGCCCATGGCTCGTTGCTGCTTGAGGCCTTGCTCGAGCTGGATCATGCGCAGCTGCTGGAACAGCGCGGCGCGCCCTACCGGGCCCAGAGCCTGCTGGAAAATGTACAGGCGATGCTGTTGAAGCAGCGGCTCAAGGTCGGGCCGCTGGTGGGGCGTATTGCCCTGCGCCGTGGGCATCTGGCGTTGCGTCAAGGCCAGGACAGCCTGGCCGCCGAGTGCTTCGAAAGCGGCCTGAGGCTGTGCCTGCACAGCCAGGACAAACGCGTGCTCTACGGGTTTCTCGGCCTGGCGTTGCTCGCCGCCAACCGGGGCGATTACGCCCAGGCGTTCTTCCAGTTGCGCGAGGCCGAGCGGCTGATGCAGCAACGCCAGGTACCGGACACGGTTTACCGCGCCGTACTGTTGTTGGTCAGCGGGCATTTCTGGTTGCAGCAGGGGCGCGCCGAATTGACCGCGCAAGCCATGCGCCGGGTACTCCGCCATTTTCGTGGGCCTCAGGCCAAACAAGCGCCACCGGCCACCCTGGAACTGATCCCGCGCCTGGAATACCTGCTGGTGTTGGCGGAGGTCAAGCTGGGTTGCGCCGATCAGCCCGTGGCCCGTCTTAATGCACTGCTGGAAGCCACTCACCAGCGCGGCATGCTGTGCCTGGAAACCGAGTTGCACCTGGTGCTGGGGGAGGTCGCCTGGCAAGTGGGTGAGCCCGCCCTGGCACGTCGTTCGCTGCAGGCCGGGCTCGACCTGGCCGGGCGCTGCCAGGTGCAACAGGCGATTCGCGAGCTGCGTTTGCGTTCGCCGGGGCTGCTGAGCGAGCTGGGGATGGAACCGCAGGCGGCCACGCCGGGCACCGTGGAAAACCCGCTCAGCCAGCGCGAGCTGGAAGTGTTGCAACTGATCGCCCTGGGCAGCTCCAACCTGGAAATCGCCGACCGGCTGTTTATCTCCCTGCACACCGTCAAGACCCATGCGCGGCGCATCCACAGCAAGCTCGGCGTGGAGCGGCGTACGCAAGCGGTGGCCAAGGCCAAGACCCTGGGGTTGATGGTTTAGATAAACGCCAGCCGGTAGTCGCCGGGCGTGGCGCCCACGGCCTGGCGGAAGCGATGGGTAAAGTGGCTGGCGCTGGAGAACCCGCATATCAGGGCAATCTCGCCCAGGGGCAGGGCCCCGCTGCGCAGCAGGCTTTGCGCACGGCTCAGCCGACGCGCCAGCAGGTATTGATGCGGCGGCAGGCCGAAGCTTTGGCGGAACATCCGGGCAAAATGGTATTCCGACAGCGCACACAGGCCGGCCAGTTGGCCCAGGCTGATCGGGTCTTCCAGGTGCTGGTCGATGTACTCCACCAATAACCGCCGCTGGTAGGCCGCCAGCCCGCCTTTCAAGCGCAGGCCCTCGCGGGCTCCCACCTGGCTGAGCAGGGTGTGGCTGAGCATTTCATGGGCCAGGCTGCTGGTCAGCAAGCGCTCGGCGGGTTCCTGCCAGTTGAGGGCGATCAGTTGGTGAAAGCGCCGGGCCTGGCTGGCGTCTTCCAGGAAGGTGCTTTCGCGCAGTTGCAAGGTGCGCGGCTCGCGGTCGAGCAGGGTCACGCAGCCGAGGGCAAATTGTTGCGGGCTGAAATACACATGGGCCAGGCGAATCTCGCCGTTGATGACCCACGCCGACTGATGTTCGGCGGGCAGGATGCACAGCTTGTCGGGCCCGCCCATGGTGCCGGGTTGATCGCGCCGAAAAGTGCCGGTGCCGCCGCCGATGTAGCACGACAGGGTGTGGTGGCTCGGCGCCTGGTAATGCTGTGAATCGTGATGGTTGCTCCACAAGGCCGCAGACAAACCGTCACCGAGCTCGGCGCAGGCTTCGAGGCGTGCGTTGGGCGAGCGGTTAAGGGCTTGAAAGACTTGCAGCGATTCCAGGTCAGGCATGGTTCGTACTCTTGGACGCCTTGCATCCTACTCCTGGCCGCCGGCGCTGTGAGCCCGTCGCCCGACAAAAGCGCAAGAATCTGCAAGCGCATTGCGCGGGCTGGAAGCGACACTGTGGCTCAATCGATGGAGCCCGCTATGAACTTATCCCTGTATTTACTCACCGTGCTGATCTGGGGCACCACCTGGATCGCCCTCAAATGGCAACTGGGCGTGGTCGCGATTCCGGTGTCCATCGTGTATCGCTTCGGCCTGGCCGCGCTGGTGTTGTTTGCGTTGTTGCTGCTCAGTCGCAAGTTGCAGGTGATGAACCGCCGTGGCCACTTGATCTGCCTGGCCCAGGGCCTGTGCCTGTTCTGCGTGAATTTCATGTGCTTTCTCACGGCCAGCCAGTGGATCCCCAGCGGGCTGGTGGCGGTGGTGTTTTCCACCGCGACCTTGTGGAATGCGCTGAACGCCCGGGTGTTTTTCGGCCAGCGCGTGGCGCGCAATGTGTTGATGGGCGGCGGCCTGGGCTTGCTGGGGTTGGGCTTGCTGTTCTGGCCGGAACTGGCGGGGCATGCCGCCAGCCCGCAGACCTTGCTCGGCTTGGGCCTGGCGTTGCTCGGCACGATGTGTTTCTCGGCGGGTAACCTGCTGTCGAGCCTGCAGCAAAAGGCTGGGCTGCGGCCGTTGACCACCAATGCCTGGGGCATGGCGTATGGTTCGGCGATGCTGGCGACTTACTGCGCGGTGCGCGGCATTCCGTTCGAGATGGACTGGAGTGCGCGGTATATCGGCGCGCTGTGGTACCTGGTGATTCCGGGTTCGGTGATCGGGTTTACCGCGTATCTGACGCTGGTGGGGCGGATGGGGCCGGAGCGTGCGGCGTATTGCACGGTGCTGTTTCCGGTGGTGGCGTTGAATGTGTCGGCGTTTGCCGAGGGGTATCAATGGACGGCGCCGGCATTGATGGGGTTGGTGCTGGTGATGGCGGGGAATGTGTTGGTGTTTCGCAAACCAAAACCTGTGAATCCTGTCTTCAAGGCAAAACAGATCTAGTGTGGGAGCTGGCTTGCCTGCGATGGTGGTGGGTCAGTTGATACAGGGTTGACTGACGGATTGCTATCGCAGGCAAGCCAGCTCCCACATTTGGCCGAGGTGTTTGGGTTATTTCAGTCCCAGGCGCTTGGCCATGCGGCCGAGGTTGGCGCGGTCCAGGCCCAGTTCGCGGGCGGCGCTGGCCCAGTTGTGCTGGTGGCGCTCCAGGCAGGCGTTGATCACTTGGCGCTGATAGTGCTCGGTGGCCTGGCGCAGGTCGCCAGTGACCACGAGCGGCGCCTGCACCGGTGCTTCGATAAGCGGCGCGCTGACATCGGGCAGGTCCAGGTCGAGGGCGTTCAGGCTGAGAATCCTCGGACGCTCGCGACAGTTACCCAGGGCTTTCAGCGCGCTGCGTCCGATCAAATGCTCCAACTCCCGCACATTGCCTGGCCAGTTATAGGCCAGCAGCGCCGCCTGGGCGTCGCTGGTCAGGCGCAGGCTGCCCAGGCCCATGCGCGAGCGGTTCTGCTCGAGGAAGAAGCCGGCCAGCAGCAGCACATCGCGCCCGCGTTCGCGCAGCGCCGGTACTTGCAGCGGGTATACGCTGAGGCGGTGGTAGAAGTCGGCGCGGTAGCGGCCGTTGCGCACCTCGTCGGCCAGGTCGCGGTTGGTCGCGGCGATCAGGCGCACGTCCACCTGGTGCTCCTTGTCCGAGCCCAGGCGCTGCAGTTGGCCGCTTTGCAGCACCCGCAGCAGCTTGGCTTGCACCGTCAAAGGCAGTGAACGCCGTCTTCAAGGCAAAACAGATCTAGTGTGGGAGCTGGCTTGCCTGCGATGGCGGTGGGTCAGTTGATGCAGGGGTTGACTGACGGATTGCTATCGCAGGCAAGCCAGCTCCCACATTTGGCCGAGGTGTTTGGGTTATTTCAGTCCCAGGCGCTTGGCCATGCGGCCGAGGTTGGCGCGGTCCAGGCCCAGTTCGCGGGCGGCGCTGGCCCAGTTGTGCTGGTGGCGCTCCAGGCAGGCGTTGATCACTTGGCGCTGATAGTGCTCGGTGGCCTGGCGCAGGTCGCCAGTGACCACGAGCGGCGCCTGCACCGGTGCTTCGATAAGCGGCGCGCTGACGTCTGGCAGGTCCAGGTCGAGGGCGTTCAGGCTGAGAATCCTCGGACGCTCGCGACAGTTTCCCAGGGCTTTCAGCGCGCTGCGTCCGATTAAATGCTCCAGCTCCCGCACATTGCCTGGCCAGTTATAGGCCAGCAGCGCCGCCTGGGCGTCGCTGGTCAGGCGCAGGCTGCCCAGGCCCATGCGCGAGCGGTTTTGCTCGAGGAAGAAGCCGGCCAGCAGCAGCACATCGCGCCCGCGTTCGCGCAGCGCCGGTACTTGCAGCGGGTATACGCTGAGGCGGTGGTAGAAGTCGGCGCGGTAGCGGCCGTTGCGCACCTCGTCGGCCAGGTCGCGGTTGGTCGCGGCAATCAGGCGCACGTCCACCTGGTGCTCCTTGTCCGAGCCCAGGCGCTGCAGTTGGCCGCTTTGCAGCACCCGCAGCAGCTTGGCTTGCACCGTCAGTGACAGCTCGCCCACTTCATCCAGAAACAGCGTGCCGCCATTGGCCAATTCGAACTTGCCGCGGCGCTCATTCAGCGCGCCGGTAAAGGCGCCGCGTACATGCCCGAACAGCTCGCTTTCCACCAGGGTTTCCGGGAGGGCGGCGCAGTTGAGGCTGATCAGCGGCTTGTCTGCGCGGGACGATGCCGCGTGGATTGCCTGGGCCACCAGCTCTTTGCCGACCCCGGTTTCACCGGTGATCAGCACGGTCAGGTCGCTGCCGCCCACCAGTTTGATCTCCTCGACCAGGCGCTTGTGGGTTTTGCTCTGGCCGATCATTTCCTTGTGCTGCTGGCCGCTGGCCTGGCGGTAGATCTCGGCGCGCTGGTGTGCGTCTTCGGCGCGCAAGGCCAGGCGTTCGATGCGTTCGGCCACATTGACGGTGGCGGCGGCAAGGCTGGCGAAGGCTTGCAGGGCGTCCAGCTCCACGCGTTCGAAGCGTTCGGTGTCGAGGGCATCCAGAGTCAGCAGGCCCCAGGGCTGGTCGTCGACAAACAGCGGGCAGCCCATGCAGTCGTGCACTTCCAGATGCCCATGCAGCCCGTCGACCAGGCCGTCGTAGGGGTCGGGCAATTCGCTGTCACTGTCAAAGCGCGTCGGGCCGGGGCTGCTCAGCAGCACGGCGAAGCGCGGGTGCTCGCTGACCTTGAAGCGTCGGCCCAGGGTGTCGGGGCTCAAGCCGTCCACGGCCAGCGGCACCAGCCAGTCGCCATCCAGGCGCAACAGCGCGGCCGCGTCGCACGGCAGCAGGGCGCGCATGGCTTGCAGCAAGCGGCGGTAGCGCTCGCCTTCGGGCAGTTCGCGGGACAGGTCGGCGACCAGGGCAGCAGGGTGGTGAGCAGCGATTGCGCAGTCATAATGACTCCTTGTAGTCGTTGTGACTATAAAGCGTGCTCGGTCAAAATGACTACACATAATTTAAGCTATTGAAATATAACGATTTATTAGTTGGCATGAATACTGAGTACACAAGGGTAATCAGTCAAGAAGCCCAGGAGGCTCCCATGCTTAGTGCCCAAGACCGTGCCATCGTCAAATCCACCGTGCCCCTGCTGGAAAGTGGCGGCGAAGCGCTGATCACCCATTTTTACCGCATGATGCTGTCCGAATACCCCGAAGTGCGCCCGCTGTTCAACCAGGCCCACCAGGCCAGCGGCGACCAGCCCCGCGCCCTGGCCAATGGCGTGTTGATGTATGCGCGGCATATCGACCAGTTGGACCAGTTGGGCGACCTGGTGGCCAAGATCATCAACAAGCATGTGGCGTTGCAGATCCTGCCGGAGCATTACCCGATCGTCGGCGCGTGCTTGCTGCGGGCTATCTCCGAAGTGCTGGGCAGCGAGATTGCCACCCCCGAGGTGATGAGTGCCTGGGGCGCGGCCTATGGCCAACTGGCGGATATCCTGATCGGCGCCGAGGCAGTGATCTACGACGAGAAAGCCCAGGCGCCCGGTGGCTGGCGCGGTGCGCGGTCGTTCAAGGTGGTCAAGCGGGTGGAGGAGAGTGCCGAGATCGTTTCCTTCTACTTCGCCCCTGTGGACAACGACCAGATCCTCGCTGCTGCGCCGGGTCAGTACATCGGTATGAAGCTGGTGCTGGAGGGCGAAGAAGTGCGCCGCAATTACTCATTGTCGGCACTGACCGATGCGGGCCAGTACCGCATCAGCGTCAAGCGCGAAGCCGGTGGCCGGGTGTCCAACTACCTGCATGACCACTTGCACGTCGGCGCGACGATCGACCTGTTTCCACCGTCGGGCGAGTTCACGCTGGCGGCCAGCGACAAGCCGCTGGTGCTGATCAGCGGCGGCGTCGGCATCACGCCGACCTTGCCGATGCTTGAAGCGGCGCTGGCCACCCAACGCCCGGTGCATTTTATCCACTGCGCGCGTAATGGCGGGGTGCATGCGTTTCGCGATTGGGTGGACGGCCTGGCCGCCCGGCATCCGCAGCTCAAGCGCTTCTATTGCTATGCCGAGGATGACGGCGTGAGCCCGGCGGCGGACAAGGTTGGGTTGCTGAGCCAGGAACAACTGGCGGCCTGGTTGCCCGAGCAGCGCGACATCGATGCCTACTTCCTAGGGCCTAAAAGCTTCATGGCGGCGATCAAGCGCCACCTCAAGGCGCTGGGCGTACCGGAGAAGCAAAGCCGCTACGAGTTCTTCGGCCCGGCTGCGGCCCTGGAATAACACGCTTAAAAAATGTGGGAGCGGGCTTGCTCGCGAAGGCGGTGGATCAGTCACTTGTAAGTCGGCTGGCACACCGCCTTCGCGAGCAAGCCCGCTCCCACATTAGGTTCTCTATTTATCCCGATTAATCCCCCGTTAACCCCCTCTGTTTAAACCTCTCTCTGTGTGTAAACTTGCGCCCATCGGGCACAACCAAACAAAGGGAAACGGGGATGAGTGACGAATTGCGTTTAGGCAGGGAGCGACGCTTTCTGGTGTTGCTGGGCATCATCTGCCTGGCGCTGATTGGCGGTGCACTCTATATGCAGGTGGTACTGGGCGAGGCGCCGTGCCCGCTGTGCATCCTGCAACGCTATGCCTTGCTGTTGATTGCGGTCTTCGCGTTCATCGGCGCGGCCATGCGCACCAAAGGCGCGATCACACTGTTTGAAGGCCTGGTGGTGCTCAGCGCCCTCGGTGGGGTGGCCGCGGCCGGCCATCATGTGTACACCCAGTTCTTCCCTCAGGTCAGCTGCGGCATCGATGTACTGCAACCGATCGTCGACGACCTGCCGCTGGCCAAGGTGTTCCCGCTGGGCTTTCAGGTAGACGGTTTCTGCAGCACCCCGTACCCGCCGATTCTTGGGTTGTCCCTTGCACAATGGGCACTGGTGGCCTTCGTGCTGACCGTGATCCTGGTGCCGCTGGGCATCTATCGGAATCGCCAACACAAAGGCTGAACCTTTGCACAAACGCCCCGGTCCTTCTTGAAGGAAGGCCGGGGCGTTTTCGTTTGTGGGATTTTGTGAAAGGGCTGTGACGAGGGGCAACTTTAAGTGCGCGCAGCGTGCGACATGTTGTCACACGGACGCTGTCGCAGGACGTTTCTGACTCGCCGATGGGTCGCTTAAATTTGCACCACCCGGTCAATTTGTGCTGTCAGTTCGTCGTTTGAACAGCGCTCGCAAGGTCGTGTGGTTCGCGCTTCGCGGTGATGTCCCAATGCCTTGTTTTATGGGGGGTTGCATGGGTTTGCCATGCCCTTACGTGCTGTAGGGGATGCGACGCGTTGGCGAATAACAGGGCAATTTTTGTGGTTTTTGTTGAGAATCGAACGCGATAAGATCGCGAACCCTTGCAATAATGGTGAAGGATTATTGCTGTAATCGATAAAAATTATTTCTTTATAAGACATGGTTTATACATCGCTAGCTAACTACAATCGCCCGCACTGAATGTCCGGTGCTGTTCAATATTTGAGCATTGGAGCGGTCGAGGGGCAGATGGATGGCTCTGTGCGACCCCTGGTTCCGGCAGCCTTTCAACTATCCGCACCAAATGGAATTGGTCTGTAACAAGGCCTTTAACCACGAAATCGAATAAGAACTCACCGCAGGTCCGTGAAACGTACAGTTATGACGCGACGGGCAGGCTCTTATTCAATCGAAGAGAAATGCCAACCCTTGGCAGGGTGAAGTGTTGGCGATCAAAACCCAACTGCATTGCGCAAGCTGCTTTAGAGGTCGTGAGATGAGTAAAAACAGGTACCCCCGATTACTAGGCTTTTTGCCGCTGCTTGGCATGATGTTAATGCTGGGAGGCTGCAAGTGGACCTTGATGGACCCAAAAGGACAGATCGGTCTGGATCAACGAAACCTGATCATCACCGCGACCCTGCTGATGCTGTTGGTCGTGGTGCCTGTGATCATCATGACCTTCGCCTTCGCCTGGAAATACCGCGCGTCGAACACCAGCGCCACCTACGCGCCGAAGTGGTCGCACTCCACCAAGATCGAAATCGCGGTGTGGCTGGTCCCGATCCTCATCATCATCGCCCTGGGTTACATCACCTATAAGTCGACCCACGAGCTGGACCCGTACCGTCCGCTGGAGTCCAACGTCAAGCCGATCAACATCGAAGTGGTCGCGCTGGACTGGAAGTGGCTGTTCATCTACCCGGACCTGGGTATCGCCACGGTTAACCAGATTCGGTTCCCGGAGAACACTCCGCTTAATTTCCGGATCACCTCCGACGCCGTGATGAACTCGTTCTTCATCCCCGCACTGGGCGGCCAGATCTACGCGATGGCAGGCATGCAGACCCGCCTGCACCTGATCGCCAACGAAAAAGCTGAAATGGAAGGCATCTCCGCTAACTACAGCGGCGCTGGCTTCACCGGCATGAAATTCAAAGCCATCTCGACGAGCCAGGAAGATTTCAACGCCTGGGTAGCCGAAGTCAAGGCCGCACCTAAACAGCTTGATCAAGCTGAATACGACGCCCTGACCAAACCAAGCCAGAACAACCCAGTCGCCCTGTACTCCACGTATGAGCCGAACCTGTTTCAGAAAATCGTCGACAAGTACGAAGGTATGAAGCCAGGCAAGCCGGTCAAGCACGAGAAGAAAGAAGTGGCCGCGGTTGAAGGTTCTGACACGGGCTCGCATTCAACTGCTGGGGCAGAGGAGTAAACGATGTTTGGTAAATTAAGTTGGGATGCGGTCCCGTTCCACGAGCCGATCGTAATGGTGACCATCGCCATGATCGCGCTGGGTGGTCTGGCACTGTTTGCAGCAATCACTTATTTCAAGAAGTGGACCTACCTGTGGACCGAGTGGCTGACGTCGGTCGACCACAAGAAAATCGGCGTCATGTACGTCATCGTTGCCATGGTCATGCTGCTGCGTGGTTTTGCCGACGCCATCATGATGCGTACCCAGTTGGCCATGGCCACCGAGGGTTCGCCTGGCTACCTGCCGCCTGAACACTATGACCAGATCTTCACCGCCCACGGTGTGATCATGATCATCTTCATGGCGATGCCATTCTTCACCGGCTTGATGAACCTTGCCTTGCCGCTGCAGATCGGTGCCCGTGACGTTGCCTACCCGTTCCTGAACTCCCTGAGCTTCTGGCTGCTGGTTTCCGGCGTTGTTCTGATCAACCTGTCCCTGGGCGTCGGCGAATTCGCCAAGACCGGCTGGGTCGCGTATCCGCCATTGTCGGGCCTGCAATACAGCCCTGGCGTGGGTGTGGACTACTACATCTGGGCGCTACAGTTATCAGGACTCGGGACGACACTGACGGGGGTCAACTTCCTGGCCACCGTCCTGAAAATGCGCGCCCCTGGCATGAAACTGATGGACATGCCGATCTTCACCTGGACCTGCACCTGGGCCAACGTCCTGATCGTGGCTTCGTTCCCGATCCTGGCCGCTACCATGGCGCTGCTGTCGCTTGACCGTTACCTGGATTTCCACATTTTCACCAATGAACTTGGTGGCAATCCAATGATGTACGTGAACCTGTTCTGGGCATGGGGTCACCCTGAGGTGTACATCCTGATCCTGCCGGCGTTCGGTATCTTCTCCGAAGTGATCTCGACCTTTACCGGCAAGCGCCTGTTCGGTCACCACTCGATGGTCTATGCATCGGGCGCAATCTCCGTACTGGGCTTCATGGTGTGGCTGCACCACTTCTTCACCATGGGTTCGGGGGCCAGCGTCAACGCCTTCTTCGGCCTGGCGACGATGCTGATTTCGATCCCGACGGGGGTGAAGCTATTCAACTGGCTGTTCACCATCTACCACGGCCGTCTGCGCATGACCAGCCAGGTTCTGTGGACCCTGGGCTTCATGGTGACCTTCGCCATCGGCGGCATGACCGGCGTACTGCTGGCCATCCCGGGTGCTGACTTCGTACTGCACAACAGCCTGTTCGTGATCGCTCACTTCCACAACGTGATCATCGGTGGTGCTGTATTCGGTTACATCGCTGGTTTCAGCTTCTACTTCCCGAAAGCGTTCGGCTTCAAGCTGCACGAAGGCTGGGGCAAGGCTGCATTCTGGTTCTGGATCTCGGGCTTCTTCGTCGCGTTCATGCCGCTCTATGCACTGGGCTTCATGGGCATGACCCGTCGTCTGAACGCTACTACCAACCCTGAGTGGGTGCCGTACCTGTACGTCGCCATGTTCGGTGCGTTGATGATCGCTGCCGGTATCGCCTGCCAGCTGATCCAGCTGTACGTGAGTATCCGTGACCGTAAGCAGAACGCTTGCGACTCCGGCGACCCATGGAATGGCCACACCCTGGAATGGTCGACCTCGTCGCCACCACCGTTCTACAACTTCGCCGTAATCCCTACTGCGAACACCATTGATGCGTTCACCGAAGCCAAGGAAGACGGTACTGCGTACCAGCGACCTAAGCACTACGAACCGATCCACATGCCAAACAACACCGCCACTGGCGTGGTGATGGGCGCGCTGTTGACCGTGTTCGGTTTCGCGATGATCTGGCACATCTGGTGGCTGGCAATCGTGGGCCTGGTGGGCACCATCGGTTACTTCATCGTCCACGCTGCACGTGATGATCAAGGCTACATGGTGCCGGTCGAAACGATCGAACGCATCGAAGCCGAGCAGCACGCTCGCCTGGTCGCCGAGAAGAAAATCCCGGCCAACCGTGTAGAAACCTCGTTGGAACAGGCTTAAACCATGTCGAACTTAGTGACCAATGCTGGACACGCCCATGTCGATGACCATGGGCACGATGACCATCACCACGACTCGGGGCCGATGACCGTTTTCGGTTTCTGGCTCTACCTGATGACCGACTGCATCTTGTTTGCGTCGATCTTTGCGGTGTACGCGGTACTGGTAAACAACGTAGCGGGTGGCCCGTCGGGCCACGACATCTTCGAACTGCCTTACGTGCTCGGCGAAACCGCCTTGCTGTTGTTCAGTTCGATCACCTACGGCTTCGCCATGTTGGCCTTCTACAAGGGCAACAAGAAAGGCGTACTGAGCTGGTTGGCACTGACCTTCCTGTTCGGCCTGGGCTTTATCGGCATGGAGATCAACGAGTTCCACCTGCTGATCTCCGAAGGCTACGGCCCGCACCGTTCCGGTTTCCTGTCGGCGTTCTTCACGCTGGTCGGCACCCACGGTCTGCACGTAACTGCCGGCCTGCTGTGGATGGCGGTGATGATGTATCAGGTCAATAAACACGGCCTGACCAACACCAACAAGACTCGCCTGAGCTGCCTGAGCCTGTTCTGGCACTTCCTGGACGTGGTCTGGATCTGCGTCTTCACCGTTGTTTACCTGATGGGGACTCTGTAATGGCTAATGCACACTCCCATGACCATGACAGCCATGATGCGAGCCACGGCAGCGTTAAGTCTTACGCTATCGGCTTCATCCTGTCGGTAATCCTGACGCTCATCCCGTTCGGTCTGGTGATGTACCCGACTCTGCCGAAGTCGATCACGTTGATGATCGTATTGGCGTTCGCGGTGATTCAGGTACTGGTTCACCTGGTGTACTTCCTGCACCTGGACCGTTCCAAAGAGCAGCGCGATAACGTGATTGCGTTCGTGTTCGCAGGCTTGGTAATCCTGCTGCTGGTTGGCCTGTCGATATGGATCATGTTCAGCATCCATACGTTCATGATGGCGAAGTGAGGTAAGACCCGATGTCGCTTAAGCACTTTATCCAAATCACCAAACCGGGGATCATTTTCGGTAACGTGCTTTCTGTGGCGGGCGGTTTCTTCCTGGCCTCCAAGGGGCATGTCGATCTGGCCATTTTCCTGGCTGCAATGATCGGCACGTCCCTGGTGGTAGCTTCCGGTTGTGTCTTCAACAACTGCATCGACCGTGACATCGATATCAAGATGGAGCGCACCAAGAATCGTGTACTGGTGCAGGGCCTTATCTCCCTGAAACTGGCACTGATCTACGCGACCGTCCTGGGTATTGCCGGTGTAGCACTGTTGTACAAGGTGGCCAACCCGCTGGCGGCGCTGTTTGCCGTGATCGGTTTTGTCATCTACGTCGGCCTTTACAGCCTGTACCTCAAGCGCAAGTCGGTGCACGGCACGCTGGTGGGCAGTCTGTCGGGGGCGATGCCGCCGGTGATTGGTTATGTGGCTGTGACCAATAGCTTCGACATGGCCGCGCTGACGCTACTGGTGATGTTCAGCCTGTGGCAGATGCCGCATTCCTACGCCATCGCGATTTTCCGCTTCAATGACTACCTGGCTGCGTCGATTCCGGTTCTGCCGGTTAAACGTGGCATCCAGGTGGCCAAGAAACACATCCTGCTGTACATCCTGGCCTTCCTCGTGGCGACCTTGATGTTGACCTTCAGTGGCTACGCCGGCATGAGCTACCTCGCCGTCGCCGCCGCCATGGGCATGTACTGGTTGTACATGGCCTGGACCGGCTACAAGGCGGTGGATGACACCGTCTGGGCGCGCAAGCTGTTCGTGTTCTCGATCTTCACCATCACCGCGCTCAGCGTGATGATGTCCCTGGATTTCCAAGTGCCGAAAGAGCTGTTGCTGACCTACGCTCACTGAGTGTCACCGCAGTGAAAGAGCCCCGCCTTCGAGAGAAGCGCGGGGCTTTTTCTTGGGTGCGGGTTTAAATTCGCCGGCGCATTTCTCGTCATACCCCTCTGTACATGCCGTGCGAATCCATCACCCGCCAACAAGGAGTTGCCCCATGGTCAGCGTAAGTCGTCGATCCCTTCTCGCCCTGGGGCCGCCTTGCCCTTGCTGGGCCGCCTGGATTGGGCCGTTGCCGCGCAACCGCCGATCAAGACCGACAAGGTGCTGCTCAACTACAACGAAAGCCCCTACGGCCCCTCACAGGCCGCACGCGCTGCGATGCAGCACGGGATTGCCACGGCGGGGCGCTATCCCTACAAACACATGTATGCCCTGGCCGGATTGTTTGCCCAGCAGCAGGGGATTACCGAAGAGCAGGTGGCAGTGTTTGCCGGCTCCATGGCGGCCCTGCGCTACGCGGCGCTGGCGTTTACCAGCGAAACCCGTGGCCTGGTAATGGCTACGCCGTCCTACGAAGTGCCGCGCCAGGCGGCCGAGTCGAACAAGGCGCCGGTACGCGAAGTGGACCTTAACGCCGATCACGCGCATGACGTCCCGGCCATGCTTGCCGCCGACCCACAGGCCGGCATGCTCTACCTGTGCAACCCCAACAACCCCACCGGCACGCTCACGCCCACCGAGGCGATACGCCAGGCGCTGGCCAACAAACCCAAAGGCAGCGTTTTGGTGGTGGACGAGGCCTACATCGATTTTTCCGACGCGCCCAGCGTAGTGAGTTGGGTCAAGGACCACGACGACCTGCTGGTATTGCGCACGTTCTCGAAAATCTACGGCATGGCCGGCGCCCGCCTGGGCCTGGCGGTCGGCCACCCAGCGCTCCTGGAGCGGCTGGCGGTGTTTGGCGGCGACAATGTACCGGCGGGTTCCACCTTGCTCGGCGGGCTTGCCAGCCTGGAAGACATCAAGCTGCTGCCACAACGCAAGGCGCTCAATGCCCAGCTGCGCGATGAAACGGTCAGCTGGCTCAAGGCCCGGGGCTTTACCTGTACGGCGTCACAGAGCAACTGCTTCATGATCGACGTGAAGCAGCCCGCGGAGCAAGTCATCGACAAGCTCGCCGCGCAAGGTGTGATGATCGGCAGGGTGTGGAAGAACTGGCCGCAGTGGGTGCGGGTGACAGTGGGAAGCAAAGGGGGAGATGGCGCGGTTTCGCGAGGTGTTTGCGGCGCAGGTCTAGTGCGTTCGCCGGGATAACACAGGGCAAATGTGGGAGCGGGCTTGCTCGCGAAAGCGGTGGATCAGCTACTGATAAGTCAACTGACACTCTGTCTTCGCGAGCAAGCCCGCTCCCACATTTTTAGTCCGGCGCAGTGTGCGGAACGGGTTACTGCTGCGCGATGCTGTACCCATCAAACGCGGTCTGCTGTTGCAGTGCAGTAATCACGCTCTTGCGGCTCAACGGCTGCTCAGCGCCGGCGTTATCCACAAAGCTCTCAACCTCAAGCTCCGCTTCATCGCCTTCACCCACAAAGCTGAAGCCCAGGAACTCGAACGCTTCACGGTCGACATTCAGCTTGGAGCGCGGCGTGCGCAGCGGCAGGGTGACGCTGATGCCATCCTTGCTGATCACAAACACTTCGGCTTCTTTCTTGGGGCGTGATGCCTTGCCCTTGCCGGCGCTTGGGTTGCTGATGGCCTGGTGAGACTGGTTCAGCACCTTGAGGGCCAGGCCGTAGACCAGTTCCTGAAACTCGGGGTCATCCTTGAAACTGGACAGGATGCGGCTGATCGAGAACTTGCTGCTCAGGTCTTCCAGGGCAATGTTGTCGGCGGCTTCGGCGTCCTTGAGCTGCTTGAGCTGGCCCATCAGGTCGTAGGCTGTGTCGTCGTCGAAGGCATCGTGAGCCTGGCGGATGGCCACGCGCAGTTCGCGGATCTGGTCGCTTTCCTTGGAGGTGTGGAACGCGTCCAGCACCATCTCGCTGATGATCTTGGCCGCAGGCACATGCTGTGAAAGATTGATGGCGTTTTCGTATTCAGCTTTGGACTGCAAGGCGACTACGGATTCTTCGGTGGCGGATTTTTCGGTGTAAGAATCGGACATTGAAATTTCACTACTTCAGTAAACGGAGACAAAAAAGCGTCGGGCATTTTCAGGGGGGAGGGGGGCAGGTCAAGGCAGCATAGTGCCCTTATCGCAACGCAATGCACCCGCCCCGAAGACAAAGTGGCGTCAAGGGCTGGCCCAACGGCAGCAATCGCGCGGATGTGCGTTATTGAGGAGCACCGGGAGCCGTGATGGCTCCCGGGGTTTGGATCACGGATACGACACGGCATCCTTCCCGCAACTCGACTTGTTCGACTCGTAGCTGCCGGCCCGCACGGTCCAGGTGCCGCCGTACTGATTACCCAGCCAAATCGCGATGGTGGTGATCAGGGCAGCGTTATGCACGTGCTTGTCCTGGCGCCAGCACACGCGTTTCTCGGCACCGGTGTTGCTTTCGAATTTTTCCTGGCAATAACTGGCCATGATGTGAATCCTCTTGCTTGATTTAATCGTCGGTTTTTCAGTGCGCATTGCCTTCAACTGTCGGGTGTTTTTTTCATCGCAGTCCTCCTTGATGGATGGGGTGGAACACTCGTCAAAAACTGTGCGCCGTGAGGGTGCATACCACCCCGAGCAAGACCGGCACGTTGGAATCGCTGGCGTCGAAATGCAGGTCCACCTGGCTGGCGTTGTTCGCAACCGGTACCGCTGTGCTCGCGCTGGCTTGCACCGCGAACGGGCCTATGCGGTTGAGGTTGTTGGCCAACTGCCGGGCCGTGGGCCCGCTGCTGGCGCGCAGAGTGAGGCTGGGTTGAAAGCCGATCACTGCGCGGCTGGGCAGCAAACCCAGCGGGCCATCAGCCGAAAGGAAGGGGGGCGCCCCCGTCGGCAGTGGGTAGCGTTCGGCGTCAAAAAAGCTGCGGTCCAGCCAGCGCTGGGCCAATAGCGGGAAACTCTCAAAGGCGCTCATTGCCAGGCTCATGCTCATGCTTGGCGCCTGGGGTTGGGCAAGGGCGAGCAGTGGCGTTGCCGTAGGCGTCGACTGGAAAAACGCCGGCCATGGGTTTGTGCTCAGTAGCCGCCTTGCGTTGCCCTGCGCCGGATCAGGCAAGCCCATGCCGAGCTGCTCAAACACCCTTACCGGTGTGCCGGCGGAGCGGTTCAACCAGCTTGCAAAGGTGCTGCTCCAGTTATCCAGGGCGTAGCCAGGGCACAGAAAGGGTTGGGCGCCGTCGGTGATTTGCGCCCACATATTGCTCTCGACCTTTTCGGGTTGAGCGGCCAGCCAGCACTGGTTCAGCGCGGCCGCGATTTCCGGCGCCCGCGGGCCGAGCGTCGACAGCAGGCCCCGGTGCGCGCTGGCCAGGGGGTCGGTACCGGTACTGAATAAGCGGTTGGCCCGGGCGGCGGGCGGCGTCGCCAGGTGAGCGCTGATCAGTTGGCGATACTCTTCGAAATCCACAGCGTTCGCCGCGGGCGCACGTGCCAACAGGCGAGGCTGGGTGGCACGCTGCAACAGGTAGCTCAGGTAAATCCAGTACGCGCTGAACACCCCGCTTTGGGCCGCATACGTGGCATTGGCGGTCGGGATGCCATTGCCCAGCAGGTAAATACACCAATTGCAGATTTCACTGGCCGGGCTGCCCAAACCGCTGAAGGTATTGAACCCCGCCACTGAAAACACTTCGTTCGGCATCAGCCCTGCCTGGCGTGACACCGCCTGGATATAGAGCTGCCACAAGGATTGGTCCGTCAACACGTGCGTATCTCCTGAAAGGCCGGGAGCCGCGAGGGCCCCCGGCAGGGCATCAAGCCCCCAGTTGCTGGCTGACCACCCCCAGCAATACCGGCACGCTGCTGCTGACCGGGCCGATGGTCACCGAGGCCGAGGCGTCATCCCACTGGATGTTTTGCTTGGTGCCATTGGCCGACCCCGAGACCGAGCCGATCCGAAACGGCCCGATGCCGATGGACGCGGTGGACTGGGCTTCCCAGCTGCTTTTTACATTGCTGTAGTCGCTGGACTTCATTTGCAGGATCACCGTGGGTTCGAAGCCCACCACCACTTGGGTGGCAAACCTGGCCAGGGAGCCGTCCTCGCCAAAGAAGTCCGGAGCGCCAGGGGTGAGCTGGTTGTGGTACGTGGCGACCAAGGCACCCGAATCCCACCAGGTGCCGGGCGAGATCAGGAAGCTGCCAAAACCGGTGAAGTTGACCGTCAGGGAGAAGTCGCTGCTGGTGGTGTCGATGCTGGTCTTCTGCCCGCTGGCGGAGCCGCTCGCGGTGAAATTGAAGAAGTCGCCAAACAGGCTGGCATCGGCCGACGCGCTCCAGCCGGACTCATCCAGGTTGTAAGTGGCCGTGCTGGATGTGATGGAGATGCTTGCACCGGCACTGGTTTGCCCGGCCACGCTGGAAGCCTGCCACTCGGCGTATTTCGTGGCGAAGGCTTGCAGCGAGTAGGAAGGTGCCAGTGAGGAAACCAGGGCGGTCGCCGGCGGTGGGGTGGAGCCACCGATGACCACCGGTTGCGAACCGGGTGGGGCGATGGAGCCGGAGGTGACCGCCATGTTGAAGGCGTTCTGCGAGATCAGGCTTTGTGCGCCATTGATCCCGACTTTGGAACGCGCCTGTTGCAGCACGGAGTAACCGGCGCCGTACACCTGCACCATCAACGAATCCAAGGTATTGGCCGCGCCGAGCAGTTGGTTGTTGGCGGTGATGTAGCTGGGATAGTTCTGCACCACCCACGTTGAAAACGGCACGAAAGGTGGGGAGTTGATGGCCTTGTAGTTGGTGTATTGCTGGATCGCCTGGGTCATCACATTGTTGAACGCGGTCTGCGCCGTGTTCAGGGCGGTGGTCGCAATATTCAACTGGCTGGCCAGGTTGGGGTTGGGCACCGCCCCCAGGTTGATCTTGTCCAGGAACACGGCGTAGCTGGAGAGCAGGCCTCCGCCGGCCGAGTAGGACGGGCTATTGGCAGGCACCACGTCGCCCAGGCCATGAATGTAGTAATTGACGATGGTGGGGTCGGTGTTCCCCAGGTCGATATTGAGGGTGGTGGAACCAGCACTGAACTGCTGGCCAGTTCCCAGCCCGCCCGGCAATGCCGTGGCTTGTACGGCGCCCATCCATTTTGTCCACAGGTCCAGCGTGTCAACATTAGCCATGTCATCGAGCTCCAAATCGGTTGAGTTAACCGAGCACCGCAGCACCCGCCGCAGCCTTCGAAGGCGATCAGTTGCACTGATCGCCGGGTTCCATGGTCGTTGTCTTGGAGGGCAAGCACACTGTGCGCAATGCTGAATTTCAGGCTCAAAAAGGCTGATTTGGTATCGGTATAAATGCCGATGGCAGCGCTCAGATCAGCCCTTCGCGCAGCGCATAGCGGGTTAATTGTGCGATGCCCTTGAGGTTGAGCTTGGCCATGATGTGTTCGCGATGGGTGCTCACGGTTTTGCCACTGATGTGCATGCGCTCGGCGATGACGCGGGTGGTGCAACCCTCTACCAGCAGTTGCAGGATCTGTTTTTCACGAGGGCTCAGCGGTGCGCCGGCCAGGCCGTTTCGCTGGCTGGCGTGACGGCCGATCGCCATGGCCGTGGCCACATCCGGTGACAAATACGCCCGCCCGCCAGCGACCGTGCGTACGGCCTTGACCAGTTCTTCGTAGGCACACTCTTTGAGCAGATAGCCGCAGGCGCCCGATTCCAGGGCCTGGGAAATCCTGCGCAGCTCGCCGTGGGCTGACAGGCACAGCACGCGCAAGTCCGGGTATTTGAGGCGTGCGCGTGACAAGGTGTCCAGGCCGCTGAGCAGCGGCATTTCAAGGTCGAGAATCATCAGGTGCGGCTGTTGCAGTTCAATCTGCGCCAGCGCCTGCACACCGTCTTGCGCCTGGCCCACGATACTCAAGTCGTGCTCCCTGCCGAGCAAGGCGACCATGCCCTGGCGAAACAGCTGATGATCGTCCACCAGCAGGATCTTCACGCTCATGGCCTGCCCCCGATAACGCGGCGCGGTAGCCGGATACGCGCCGAGGTGCCGACGCCACGGTGAGCGTCGATCTCCAGGCGCGCCCCGACGGCGTCCAGTGAACCGGCGATGCTCTGCAAGCCGAAGCCGCGATGGAGGGGGTCAAAACCCTGGCCCTGGTCGGTCAGGGTCAGGACGATAGTGCCGTCTTGGCAGTGTGAACTGAGGAGTGCCTCGTCGGCCCTGCTGTGCCTGCGCAGGTTGGCCAGCAGTTCCTTCAGCGCACGTATCACCGGGGTCAATACCTGCGGCGCCAAGGCCGTCCTGGGCCCCTGCAGGTTCAGGAGCACCGACGGTGAACCGGGAAAACGTCGATGCATGTCATGCACTGCGGCGCGCATGGCATCGTCCAGTAGCCCTCCTGTGGTGGGCTGGGGGTTGAGGTCTTGTACGAGCTGGCGAAGGTCCTGGCTCATGCTTTGAAGCTGTAGGCGCAGTTCCTGGAGTGTCGACCGAATGGGCTGGCAAGCCTCATGCTGCTCCAGATCCGCCAGGCGCAGCAGCACCCAGGCCAGGGTCTGGGCGGGGCGGTCGTGCAGGTCGCGGGCAATACGTTGGCGCTCGGCCTCGAGTGCATAAATGACGCGCGCACTATCGCGGCCTGCGTTTGGCTGTTTCTGACGTGACATTCCTTGTCTCCGTGCGATACCTGGGGAATCGCGCCCGATACTCCTTGCAACGGGCGGCAGCTCACACGATGAAAGGCGCATACGCGCAGCGCAATACCACCGATAGCGTAGATTTCAGGCCCCAGATGCAGGATCGAGGCAATAACGCAGGAGCTGCGTCAGGCTTTGCAGGCCCAGTTTTCGGTAAAGGTTCTGGCGATGTTTACGCACGGTCAGGTCACTGATCCCGAGGTTCCTGGCGATTTGCTTACTGGTGTGTCCGGCGGCAATCTGGCGTGCGACTTGCTGCTCACGTCGGGTCAGCGGTGCCAGTTTCGAGGGGGTGATTGGCGCAGTGGCGAAGGTGTCGAAACTCAAGCTCCAGGGCAAACATCGCCAGTTGTACCGCGGTTTTCAAGCCGGTTTTAGCCAGGATATTGCTGCGATGTTTACGTGCCGTGAGTGGGCTGATGGACAACTGCCTGGCGATGGCCTGGCAGTCCAGGCCCTGCCCGATCAGCCGCAGCACGCTCGACTCCCTGTGGGTAAGGTTATGGAGCCTGACCAGGGGAATGTTCGGCAAAGGATGGCCTGAGGGTTAGGGAGGGACCCTCGTTATAGCACCTAATTATTCAAGCTTCCCCAGGCATGTTTCGAGGATGTTCAGGCCTTCCTCCAGCACCGCCGGCTCAATCGTCAGCGGTGCCAGCAACCGGATGATATGCCGCGACTTGCCGCTGGGCATCAGCAGCAGGCCGGCGTCCCGCGCCAGGCTCAATAACTGAGCAAGCTGTTTGGGCGCGGGCGTGCCATCGGCGTTGGCCAGTTCGATGCCGCGCATGGCACCCACGCCGGTCAAGCGGCCAAGGTAGGGCGACAGGTGCTGCGCGCGCCAGGCCGCGTAGCGGCTGAGGATGGTTTCTTCCTGTTGCGCGCCCCAGGTGTGCAGGTGCTGATCGGTCATTGCATCGAGGGTCGCCAGCGCCGCCGCGCAGGCGATCGGGTTACCGGAATAGGTGCCGCCCAGGCCGCCTTTGGGTAGGTTGTCCATCAGCGCCTTGCGCCCCACCACCGCGCCGAGCGGCACACCGCCGGCGATGCTTTTACCCAGCAGGATCAAGTCCGGTTCGATGCCCAAACGCGAGAAGGCGAAGCGCTGGCCGGTACGGCCAAAGCCCGATTGGATTTCATCGGCGATCAGCAAGATGCCGTGCTCATCGCAAAAGCGCCGCAGGGCCTGGGCGAACTCGATATCCAGCGCCAGGAAGCCGCCCTCACCTTGCACCGGTTCGATGATGAAACAGGCCACGTCGTTAATGTCGATTTCCACGCTGAACAGGCGGTCCATAGCCTTCAGCGCCTCGGCACAGGTCACGCCGTTGTCGGCGCTGGGGTAGGGCAGGTGATACACCGGGCCGGGCAGTACGCCGACCTTTTGTTTGTACGGCGCGACCTTGCCGTTGAGGTTCAAGGTGGCCAGGGTGCGGCCGTGAAAGGCCCCGTCAAACGCGATCACGGCCGTGCGGCCGGTGGCGCCGCGCACGATTTTCAAGGCGTTTTCCGCCGCTTCCGCGCCGCTGTTGGTGAGCATGCCACTGACCGGATAGCCCACCGGGATAAAGGCCGTCAGGCGATCCATCAGCTCAATGTAGGGCGCATGGGGCGCGGCGTTGAAGGCGTAGTGGGTCAGCCGGGTGGCCTGTTCACGAATCGCTTCGACCACGCCGGGGTGGCAGTGGCCCAGGTTGAGTACCCCGATGCCGCCGACAAAGTCGATATAGCGTTTGCCCGTGGTGTCCCAGACCTCGGCATTTGTACCGTGGCTGAGGCTGATGGGGTGAACGATGGAAATCGACTGGCTGATGGTTTCGCGGCTCATGAATCTCGAACTCTGCAGTGGCGGGCGTCTTTTATCTAAGCCGTGCACCGGGCCCTGCCGCAAACGAAATAAAGTCTTTGGGTCATTCCAAATCGGAAGGAGCGGTTGCCTGAAGGTCGTTTGGGGCCAGAGGTTATTCCGCCACCCCATCCTTCCCCGCTGCCTTGGCGCGGTATAACGCCTGATCGGCACGCGCCATCAGGGCGGCAGGGGATTCGCCGGGTAGGCGAGCGGCCACGCCCACACTCAGGGTTATGGTGAAGTCGTTTCTCAACGGGTTCTCCCGCACCGCCTGGCAGATGCTCCTGGCCACGACCTTGGCATCCTCCAGCGAGCTTCTGGGCAGTACCAACATAAACTCATCGCCGCCCCAGCGGCCCAGCAGATCATCGGGGCGAATGCAGCGCTCGAGGCATTCCGCCACCCGCACCAGGGTCTGGTCGCCCACGCCGTGACCATAGCGGTCGTTGATCGGCTTGAAGTCATCAATGTCCATCGCGATCAGGGCCAATGGCAGGCGAAAGCGCTGGGCGCGGTCGCATTCTTCCAACAGCGCCTTTTCCAGGCGGTAGCGGTTGGCAACCAGGGTCAGAGTGTCCCGCTCGGCCAGGGAGCGGTTTTCATCCAGCTGTAATTGCAATTGCTGATTGACCCGCGACAGCTCACGCGTGCGTTCGGCCACCAGGACTTCAAGCGATTGATTGCGCCGCTCCAATTTTTCGACGGTAGATTTGCGCGCATGAATATCGCGATGGGCCCCGACCATCCGCGCCACTGAGCCGTCGGCGTTACGTGCAATCACATAGCCGCGGTCTTCGACCCACAGGTAGCTGCCGTTTTTTTGCGGCAGCGGTATTCGGCTTGGTAAAAAGGTGCGCGACGGTGGATGTAGTCATCGAACAGCGTCATCACCTGAGGGTAATCATCCGGGTGGATCAGGCTTTCCCAGGTGAACACGCTGTTCTCCAGGGAGTGACGGGGGTAGCCGAGCATTTCGTACCAGCCCGGGTTGCGGTAGACGAACCCGGTATTGGCGTTCCAGTCCCAGATCCCGTCGCTGACCAGTTCCAGCACGGTATGCAGCATATCCGCGTTGAAGTGGGCGAAATCGTTGTGCTGTGAGGCATTGCCGGAGATATCGTCCATCTGCGCATTCCTTGGCCGAGGCTAGCCGCAAGGCCCGCCGTTATTGACGCCGATACTCCGTGGCAGGGCTTACTGTACAGCGGGGACTGTGCACTTTGAATAGGGCGGATGTGCGGCTTTAGGGTTAGTGGCAATGGGCTATTGCTGCGGCGCGACCATCCGCGTCCGAGCCTTCCCATCCGCGTTGTGCTGGTAAATACCCTCAGGCTGGCCCTGTTCGTTGAAAAACACCTGGCCGATCCCGGCCGAGTTCCATAATCGCTCGCCCGCTTCGGCATGCTCGGGAATGTGCGGCACCACCTGCATGGTGCGTCGGCGGGTGAACCAGTTCAGGGGCGAGCGGGGCGAGTAGAGCCAGCGGTTGAGCCGGTCGAACCATTCCAGTAGGCGCGGGGGAATTCGTTCTTGATGCCGCTGCTGGTGATCTGCCAGATCCTGGGCCCGGCGTTGCGATGGCGGATCAGCACTTCGTAGACGAACGAGTAGTGCACATCGCCCGACAGGATCACGTAGTTACCCGGCGTGCGTGAGTGGCGGAAGATATTGAGGATCACCTGGGCGGCGCCGCGATGGGCCATCCAGTTCTCGGCGTCGACCAGCAGGGGGTAGCCGCACCAGCTGAACACCTTTTGCACGGTCTCGATCAGTTTCACGCCAAAGATCGGCGCGGGCGAGACGATGATCGCGCAGGGGTGATCGAGCAGTGCCTGTTGCAGCTCGCTCAAGGCCTCCCAGTCCAGCAGGCCGGAGGGTTGCTTGAGGGTGAACTCGCTGCGCCAGCGGCGGGTGCGGGTGTCGAGCACCACCAGGGCGGGGGTGGTGGGCAGTACGTAGTGCCATTGCTGGAAGGCCAGCAGCTGTTGCAGCAACTGATCATGCGCGGCGGCGTTCAGGTGGTTGTCTTGCGCTTGGGTGCACAGCGCCAGGATAGGCTTGAGCGGTTCGCCAAATACATCCGGCTGGTTACCCCAGCCCTGGCACAGCAAATAGGCGAACAGGGCGTTGCCGATGATGCGTTTGGAGAAAGGGTGGCCGTAGGCGGTTTCTTCCCATTGGGCGCTGAGGTTCCAGTCGTCGGTGATGTCGTGATCGTCAAAGATCATCAAGGTGGACAGGTGGGCGAACACGCGTGCGACGCCCGGCAGGTGTTGGCAAAAGTGCTCGATCTGCACCTGCTCGCGGGTATACCGCTGCTGTTCTTCAGCGCTCAGTTGCGGCGGCTGCGGCGCAATCAGCGCCCAGGGCGTGGGCGACCAGACCAGCAGGTACATTGCGATGACTTCGGCAAAGGTCACCAAGTGATTGTCGGCGGTGCTGCTGGTGAAGATCGGTTTTTTCACCCCACCAAAAACCGCTCGCGCAAGGTCTCGTTACTGTCCAGCGCCGGGAGCAGATCGGCGCGGTGGTAATAGCTGGCGCGATGCCCGTAGAGGCTTTCGCTGTTATCCACCACTGCGCCTTCCAGGTATTCATCGAACAGTCCCAGGCAGGCAATCAGCGCATGAATGGCGCGCAGCATCGGCCCGGCGACATCGTCCGCATAGACCTGGTCACCGCTCATCATCAATAAGGCCGGGCGTTGGGCGGGGGTGTGATGGGCGTCTGCGAGCAGACGGTCCACGCACAGCAAGCCATCGTCGGCCGGGTGATGGGGTTTACGGCAGGAACCATGTACCAACTGATGGAGGCGGCTGTGCAACACGAAGGTCGGTAAATCGGCCTCGGCATACAGCAGGTGCGGCGCCCATTCGCCAATACCGACACCCTCGACCAGCAGGTCGTAGCCGATGGCCAAGTCTTGGGGCAACGCCTCGGCCAGCGCTACGTCGATCAGGTGGATAAAGGCGTGACGCCCCACCGGCACAACTTGGCAGTGCTGCGCGTCTAGGTCGACCTGCAGCGTCTCGCCTTGGGGGATTTGCAGCCTCAGGGTCAATGGCAGGGCTCGACTGCCCACCAGCCAGATGACCAGGCGCTGGGGCTCCAGGCGTCGCAGGATCGGGCCGGCAATAACGGCGGGTAGCGTGTCGGGTTGAGGCATGAAGGGCGCGGCTCAAGCAAGTCGGAACAGAGGAGGGTAGCGCAGTGGATGTCAGCATTTTGTTAACGGCGTGCAGCGCCGGGCGCTGCACTGTCCCCTGTTACATCAAAGCCTCCGCATCAAACCAGCCGGCCATTCCCGATGGAGTCCAGCGACGAGCTGGTTGGCTGTCGATGCTGTGTATTTTGCTTCTGCTGCTCGTCGTGGATGGCGGCAGGTTTTTCTTTGGGAGTGACCTGAAGCTGGGTTTTCATTATGGCCTGGTAGATGTTGAAGGCTTGGAAAGGGCTGACAATCATTGGGTAGACCTCTTGCTCAATTGGAGGAGTGTTCCTCGCATCCCGATTTCGTTTGAATGCGCACCGGATCAGTGGCCATGGCCGGATCGAACGTTCCCGGCCATGGCGGACCACATAGTTTGCAAGAGGTGTGGCTGAGGGCGTTTCAGTTCGGCTTGGGCACGGTGAAGCGGAACTCGCTGCCGCGGCCCAATTCACTTTGGGCCTCGATCCGCCCGCCGTGGGCCTGAACAATGCCTTGGGTGATATACAGCCCCAGGCCGCTGCCGGTGGGGTTGTTTTCGGTCTGCGTCCAATAGCGCTCGAACACATGCGGCAACTGTTCAGGGGCAATGCCTTCACCGGAATCGCGCACCGAAAACACGATTTCCTCGCCGTTGCTCATGGCGCTGATGCCGATATTGCCCTGGCGCGGGGTGAATTTGATGGCGTTGCCGATCAGGTTCGACAGCACCTGGAACAGGCGCTCCGGGTCGGCATTGATCTGCAGGCCGGGCTCGGCATTGAACGACAGGTCGATGCCTTTCTCCATCGCCAGCGGTGCGAGCAGGGAGTAGGCCTCCTCGAACATCTGGCTCACGTCCAGCGCCACCGGCTTGACCACATAGCGCCCGGCCTCGATTTTTGAGGTGTCGAGCAAATCTTCCAGCAGCACGTTCATACGCCCGGCGGCCTGTTGCATGGTGTCGATGGCCGAGGAAATGCGCCGCGAGGTATGCGGGCCGTCGGAGCTGAAGGCCTTTTGCATCATGCCGCAGAGCATCGAGATGACTGTCATCGGGTTGCGCAGGTCGTGAGACACCACTGCCACCAGTTCATCACGGGCGCGCACCGCCTGTTGCTCGCGCAGCACCTGGCGGGCCAGGTCGTTTTCCAGGGCCGAACGGCGCAGGTCGTTGGCGGCAAAAAGGTCGCCATGGCTCCACTTGGTTGAGATGCCGGCCATTTCGACTTTCCAGATTTCAAACGAAGTTCGTGGGCGCAGGCGCAGGCCGGCGTCGGAGTTTTCCAGGTTAAGCGGCTTGTTCGGGTCGCCGCTCCAGTTGATGTTCTCTTTCACTTCCGGGCGAAACCACAGCACGCCATTGTCCACCGGCTTGGGCAGGCTCATGGCCAGGACGCCGCTGGCCACGTGCTGAAACTCGGCGGCAGGCGGGTACACCGACACCAGGTTATGGCTGGAAAACACCGGCTCGCCCTTGCCTTGCAACCACTTGTGCAAGGCCCGGATCTGCGACGGTTCCGGGCAGTTGCCGTAGCGGTGCAGCTGTTTGTCTTCGATGATCGCCACGCCGCCGGACAGGGTCAGGTCCATCAGCAACTGGCCTTGCTGGGCCAGGCCGTCAAATACATTTTCATCGGAGGCTTTCATCGCCTGATCCAGCAGCGCCAAGGCCTCGACTTTCTCCTCACGCTGGCGGCTCAGGTCCAGGGCTTCCATGGCGCTGATCTGCAGCGACAACACCTGGCCGATGGTCTGGCAGGTGGTACGCAGGTCGTTGGGCACCAGCAGGGGCTCGCGGTTGCCGCAACTGATCAGGCCCCACAGCTTGTCGCCCTTCATCAGCGAAATGCTCATGGACGACAACACGCCCATGTTCTGCATGTACTGGCAGTGAATCGGCGACACACTGCGCAGGGTAGCGAAGCTCAAATCCAGCGGCTCGCCGGTGTCCGGGCGCAATTTGGGCAGTAGCGGCACCGGCTCGTAGGCGGCGTTCGGGATAATGCGCAGCCAGTTGGTGCGATACAGCTCGCGGGCCTGCTCCGGGATGTCGGACGCGGGGAAGAACAACCCGTTGAACAGTTCCATGGACGGTGCCGACGCTTCGGCGATGACCTGACCGTGGCCTTCGTCTTCAAAGCGATAGATCAGCACCCGGTCGTAACCGGTCATGGCCTGGATTTCAGTCACGCTGATTTCGTACAGCGCTTGAAGGGTTTTCGCCGACTGCAAGCGTTGCAGCATTTTGCCCAGGTCACTGGTGCGACCCTTCAGCGAGCGTGGGCGAAAGTCTTTGAGCCACGGTTCGAACTCCAGCACCAGCACGTTCTGATGGCGATGCAACAAGCCTTCGAACTCGGCGCCGTTAAGGCTGACATGCAGCGGCGGCGCGTCGAAAAAACTGTTTTGCTCAGCCATGGCCTGCACAGCCTGGGCGTGCTCGGCACCGATCAACCGGTGCAGCGGTTGCCCCAGCAGCGTATCGGGTGCGTGGCCGAACAAGGCGCCAACGTTGGCACTGACCTGGATGATATTCAGCTCGGGTTCCGACAGCGTCAGCAGCACGCCGTGAGGCTGAATCGCCCCTGGGAAGCGGATGGGCTCGTCGGCACAGTTGGCAAGCAGCTCTTCAAAATCGTCGGGTTTCATAGCAGTACCTCCTGGCTGTCGAGCCATTGCTCAAAGCAGCTGAACGTCGAACGGGCCGCGTCTACCGCTTGCTGTCTGGCGAGGGTGTCCAGCGGCATGCGGCCCAGGTAATCGAGAAAATCCTTCCAGCGCCGACCTGTCTCGGCGCCATACACATTGAGAAACGCCCCGCCGTTGTCGGCATTCACGTGCAGGCGCTGGGCCATTTCCCGCCGCAGTACCTGGCCGCCCAACGTCGCGCCTTCCAGCACATACAGCGCACCGAGGCAGGCGGCAGGTGTGTCGAGCAGCGGCAGGTGGGCGCAGCGGGGCAGGGCGTTGGCGGACAGGCCGAGGGCGTGAAGGTCGCTCACCAGCGTCGGTGTTTTCACACGCAATTGCGGGTCGAATCCATCGGGGATCAAGCCACTGTCGTACAACGCCGCCTCCATCGGCTGATAAAACCCGTAATACGCCTGGATCAAGCGCTGGTACCCGTCGGCATCGAGCTGCTCGGAGAAAAACGGCAGACGCTTTTCGAGCGTCACATGCAGCAGGGCAGTGCCCGCGCGCAACGCTTCGAGTAACGAGGGCGCACCAGATTCAGGGGCCTGTGGATGCATTCAGTGAGCTCGAACTGTGGGCCTTTCGACCATGAATGACGCTGGAAAAATAGGCGACAATTCTACACAACTCATGGCTGTCAGCCTTACGCACAAGGCGATAATGCTGACCAGCGGATCAGAAAAGTCGCTCCTTGCTTGAATAATGACCACAGCACGCTGCACCAAGTTCGCTAAAAGTGATATCGCGGAGCTATCAATGCAGGGGGGTACCTTGATGTCTCAGTGCTGTTTGCACGCACTCGACCAAGTGCTCAGCGCTCCACGGCTTGGGCAAAAAACGCACAGTCCCGCCCAGTTGCGCCGCCAGCTTGGCATTGCCCGACGTCAGCACCACCGGCACCGAGGGCCAACGGTGCGCCACCACTTTGCTCAAGTCGTACCCATTGAGTAACCCTGGCATCTGGATATCGCTGACAATCAGGTCGACAGGATCGTCGCCGCGTTCCAGGTAAATCATTCCTTCATCGGCCGACGGGAAAGAGGTGACGTTCGCGCCGAGATCTTCCAGGACGTCCACCATTAACGCACGAATGATTTCGTCGTCTTCCAATACCAAAATCGATGGCTGAGCCATGATTCTTACTCCTCCATCAGGGTTCAGTAAGGTGGAGTGGGGCGCGGTGGAATAGGTTCGATTGAATGTGTATGAGTCGATGGGTGGTCAATTAGAGGCTCTAAGTTGCGCATTCGGCTAGCGGTGCGGCACGATAACGCGCTGAGCAATGCACACCGGTCCGATTTCCACGGACCCTCGCACAAGGCCGTGAACAGTGAACGCTCCCGCAGCTCCCTTGATGGACCCTGACCTGGGCAACCGCATGATCAAAGTCGACCACGCGGGCGAGCACGGCGCGATCTGTATCTACAGCGGCCAACTGTTCATGGCCCGGTTGTTCAACCCGGGGCTGGTGAGCGAGCTGACAGAATTTCTCGCTGACGAACGCCGCCACCGCGCCGTGTTCAAGGCCGAGCTGCAGCGCCGGGGTTATCCGCGTTGCCGCAGCTATTGGCTGTGCGGCCTCGGGGGCCTGGCGCTGGGCCTGCTCACCGGCCTGTGCGGCCGCAAAGCCATCATGACCACCACCGTGGCGGTCGAGAGCGTGGTGCTCAAACACCTGGCCCATCAACTTCACACCCTGCGCGATAGCGACCCGCTGGCCGTGGCCGCCATTGCCTCGATCGTGGATGAAGAACAGCACCACCACGACCAGTCGGCCGCGCAGATTGATGTACAGGACCCATGGTTCCGCACGCTCACGCCGCTGGTCACGGCATGGACCGAAGCCGTGATCTGGATGGGCATGCGCTCCTGACAACCAGGCATAATCGCTGGTATTAGCCGATGTGGAGCCCGCCATGAAGTACGCCTTGTTCACCCTCGCCCTGATCCTCAACAGCGGCTCGGCCCTCGCGGCCGGCGATGTCGAGGCGGGTGGTAAACTCTTCAGCAAGACCTGCGGCGGTTGCCACAGCATCGGCGAAGGCGCGCGCGGTGGCTTTGGCCCTGAACTCAACGGCATCATCGGCCGACCGGCCGGCACCACCACCGACTATCAGTATTCCGATGCGATGAAAAACTCCGGCGTGGTCTGGACCCGCGACAAGCTCGCCGCCTATATCGAAGCGCCGAAAAAGGTGGTGAGTGGCACGCGCATGATCTTCTGGGGTATCAGCGACCCGCAGAAGATCGAGAACATCCTGGCGTACCTCGAAACGTTCCAGAACAAATAGTCACTCGCGCACATTCCTGAACAACATCAACCGCGCACTTTCATGCAGCCCCCGCGTCAGCCCCTGCAAACGCTGAAACTCTTCAGGGTGCTGCGCGGCCACATCGTCACGCGGGGTTGGCGACGCCAGGTCATGCAGGGTCGGTGAGCTGCCGTCGTGTTGCATTTGCAGCAGGAAGTGCCGGGTTACGCCGCCGATAATCGGGAAGGCGCCCTCGCGTAGCACCAGCGGCACCACACGCTCGCCTTCCGGCGCCGGTTGCTGGATGTCACGGCCCATGGCGCCGTTGCGAAAGGGGATGCCCGCCATGCCGGCCACCGTGGGCAGTAAATCCGCCAGGCCCACGGCCTCCTCGATCACCCGGGGAGCCAGGCCGGGGGCGTGGATCAGCAGCGGTACATTGTTGCTCTCCAGGCCCAATTGCTCAAAGGCCGGCGCCATGTGCGGGATCTGGCTGATGCGCGTGTTGTGGTCGCCGAAGAACACAAAAATGCTGTTGTTGTAATAGCCGCCGGCCTTGGCGATCTCCATCAGCCGCCCGATGTTGTAGTCCAGCAGGCGCACGGCGTTGTATTGCTCAACACTGCGTGAACCGGCGGCCTGCACTTGCTCCAGGGTCACGTCCTTGACCTGGAAGCCGTCGTTTTGCCGGGGGATGGTGAATGGCCGATGGTTGCCGGCGGTTTGCACATAGGCGAAGAACGGTTGGTCCTTGGGCACGGTGCGCAGCAGTTGGTCGCCTTCCTTGAACAGGTCCAGGTCGGAGATCCCCCACACGTCCACCCGGGGTGAGCGCCAGTGGCTTTCATCATAGAGCTGCACACCGTCGATGCTCTGGCGGATCAGCGCATTGATATTCGCCCAGCCGGCATTGCCGCCGATCATGTAGAACTTCTGGTAACCCTCGAACGCGTTGATCAGCGTGTGTTGCCGCGTGATCAGCGGGTTGCGCGTGGCTGTCTCCTGACGGGTCACGTCCGGCACGCCGGTGATGCTGGCCCACACGGTTTTGGCGGTACCGGTAACCGGCACGTAGAAGTGCTTGAAGAACCAGCTTTGCGTGGCCAGTTTGTCCAGGTTCGGTGTGGGGTTGAGCGGGTTGCCGTAGGCACCGACGGCGCTGGTGCCGAGGGATTCGAGCATCACGAAGATCACATTGGGCGGGCGCTCGCCGGCCAGCCGATAAGGCTGCACGCTTTGTTCGCGGATGAAGTTCAGGGGCTGGGCGGCGGGCTGATCGACCCCAAGATAGTGGGCGATTTGCGGGTAATGCTCGCGTACCTGGGCCTCATCGAATTGCGCTTGGCCGACTTTGAGTGTGTCGTAAAAAAACAGCACCGGGTTCAGGCCCACGGCCGCCACCTGGCTGTTACCGGAAAAGAACGCATCGCTCCAGCGCAGCGGCACCGGGTTTTCCAGATTGAGGTTGGCGACGCGGCCTAGCAGGGCCAGCAGCACGGCGACCAGGCCCAGCACCGAGACCGATGCCAGCGCCCACTTGCTGATGGCGACGGGCGCGCGATCCAGGGTCAGGCGCTCCAGGCACACCAACGCCCATACCCACAGCGCTACCGCCGCCAGCCAGCAGGCAGTTATCCACAGTACCGGGTAGGTTTCCCACACCATCTGTTGAGAAATCTGCGCGTCTTGCAGGTAACGCAGCACGGTCGCATTGATGCGCATGCCGAGGTAGGCGTAGTGGCCGAAGTCGATGATATACACCAGGCCGACCACTGCCAGCGCCACCACCAGGTAACCCCGCGCCAGCCAGCGCAGGGCCGGCAGGGTGGTGAGGTTCCAGCGCGGCAGCCACGCCAGCACGGCCAGCGGTAACAGCAGCAACACTGCCAGGCGCAGGTCGAAACGCAGGCCGATGCCCAGGGTTTCCAGGAGTGCCGGGGTGCTCAAGTCAAGGCCGGAAAAGCCCAGTACAAATATCAACCGCAATGCCGCCAGCAACGCAAACACCAACCCGATCGCACCTGCGCCGTAGCGCAGGCGGCGTGATTGCAACACATCCATTATTGGTTCTTCCCGATTTCTAAAACGAAACAGCGCAAATGTGGGAGCGGGCTTGCCCGCGATGACGGAGTGTCAGCCACCGTACCCAGTACCTGACCCACCGCTATCGCGGGCAAGCCCGCTCCCACAGTTTTGCTCTTCATTGCTTTCTCGACAGGGCTTGGCTTGGGTATTTCCAGGCGGCCTTTAGCAGCAGCCAGAATCCTGCTATCAGGCAATAGCCGGTCAACAGCGGGTCCACCAGATAGTCCCAATAGTTTTCCGAAGCCTTCAGCCGCAGCGCGAATGCCAAGGTGCCTACCGCCAACATCCACACCGCAAGCGCATTGCGCAGCCACAGCATCAGCAGCGCGGCCGCGCCCACCAGCACAATCATCGGCCGAGGGTTGAAGCCCCAGCGGTAGGGGTCGAAATAGGTCAGGCCCAACGTGGCCGGGTACAACACCAGGCTCAGCACGCCAAACAGCAGCAACATCTGCACCTGGTGCCGACGGCTGAGCACAGGCACCACCCCCAACCGACACAGGCCCACCCACGCCAGTAACACCAAGGTGCTGATGGCCAAGTCATCGGTAAAACTGCGGACATACGCCGCCAACGGCAGCTCATTAACCGGGATAAAACTCACCGCCACCAGCATCGGCAGCAACCATGGCCGCCAAGGCGCGGTAAAGCGCAGCGCACAGAGCGCCACAAACCCCAGCAGCACAAAACTCAGATGGGCCTGCCATAAAGAATCCATCACAGACGCTCCGCCAGCCAGGCTTCGTTGAAGCTGACATGTTTGATAAAGGTGTTATTCCACGAGTACACCAAGTGGTACATGCCATCGGCGCTGCGGCTGAAATACGGGTACTCGTATTCGAAATCGCAACCCTGGGGTTTGCACACCCGGTAATCCAGGCTGCTGAGAAAACGCTGTTCCAGGGGCAAGCGCCGGGCGCCGCTGGAGGCGCGAAAGCCTTCGCCGATGATCTCTTTATAGGCTTCGGGGGAGAACGGCTGGCCGAGCGGGTCCGGTGACTCATCCAGTTGCACCACGGTGCGCCATTGAGTGAGCTGCGCGTCGGTGCCGTAGAGGCTGAGCTTGAAGCGGCCGTCCTGCAGATCGTTGAGGGCCACCAGCAGGCCATCGTCCTGGGTGCCCACCGCCGCCAGCGACGAGTTGGGGTTGGCCGGCTCCAGCGGGTACGGCTCGCTCCAGGTCTGCCCGGCGTCTTCGGTACGGCTGGCCAGGACCCGGTGATAGGTGTTGCCGGCATAGCGCAACATCGCCACGGCGCGCTGGCCATCCAGCGGCACGATGGTCGGTTGCAGGGAATTCTTGCCACGGCTGATGCGGAATTTATCGATCACTGCGCCGTCGGCGCTCAAGTACAGGTACTCGGCAAACTTGCCCATGAACTCGTGGTACACCGGCAGGCCGATTGAGCCGTCGGCATGGAACACCGGCGCGGCGCGCACCAGCGTGCTGATATTGAAGAAGGGCGAGGTCACCAGCTGCCTCGGCGCCGACCAGTTGGCGCCGAGGTCTTCCGACACCATCACGTTGATCGCGCTGGTGGCCCAGCCGCCGACCGATACCGACACATAAAACATCCACAGGCGCTGGTCCGGGCCCAGGGCGATCACCGGGTTGCCCAGCTTGCGAATGTAGCGCTGGGTGCCGTCGCGGGTGCTTTCGCGTGTGGCCAGCACCTGCTCGGCGCCCCATTCGCCGCTGCCTGCATCAAAGCGTGCGGTGCGCACCTGCACATCGGCCGCGCCTTCGCGTGAACCGGCGAACCATACGGCCATCAAGTCGCCGCTGGGCAGCGCGGTGACGGACGAGGAGTGCACAAAGTCAGTCAGCCGGGTGGACACAAACCGGCTGGTGTACTGCGCCGGTGCCGGCACTTTTTCGGTGTTCGGGCTCACCTGGGCAAACGGCGCCAGGACATGGGGCGGATGGCTTTGCCAGGCGGCGAAAAACACCGCCAACAGGCTGCAAATCAATAAGGCGGAGCGCATAAGAGACCTTACGGCGCACGCTCGTCCGGCAGGCGCTTCCTGCGACCGGTGAGCATGGATAACGGCAGGTTGTCCCGCACCTGGATACTTTCAACGACGGCGGCCAGCACATGCACACAGACCAGGCCCAACAGCCCATTGGCGGCAGTTGCGTGGATTTGCAGCGGCCAATCGGCGCCCCACAGGGCGTCGACTTCCTGCATCAGGAAGCCGCTGATCCCGAGGGTCAGCAGCGCCAGCAACATCAACAGCATCACCAGTGCGCCAATCGGCGAATGACCCAGACGATGTTGCGGGCGGCCGTTGAGCAGTGAGCGGGCGTGGGCAATCAGCCGTTTCGGTGTAGGCCAGAAGTCCGCCCAACGTGCACTGCGCGGTCCGACAAACCCCCACACCCCACGTACCAGCAGCCAGGCCATGGCGTAGTAGCCCAGCCAGACATGCCAGTCATCGCCCGCTTCATTAAAGAAGTAATTGGCGATGAAGACCCCGGCGATAGACACATGAAACAGCCTCACCAACGGGTCCCACAGGCGCAGGGATTCGCCTGGCATCAGCCCTTGATCTCAGTCTTCACGGCTTTGCCGGTGACCGGGTCGTGGTAGATTTCGACCTTGCGCTTATCCTTGTCGAAACCGTAGATCTCGTAGCAGTTACCGTCGGTGACCTTGAACTTGCTGATCTCGTAGCCTTCGGCCTTGAGCTTGTCCTGGAAGGCTTTTTTCGTCCTGCCATTGCGAGCGCTCGGCGGTGGTGCACTGCGGGCCGGCGAGGGCCAGCGGGCTGGCGAGAATCAGGGACAGCAGGAGAATTTTGCGCATGGAAAAGCTCTCAGCAAATGTGGGAGGTTTCACAGTGCAAAACCAACCTTAGCGCAACCTTAGTTGGCAATGAGCCGTAACATCTTTGGCGAAATAGACCGGGTCAGAACCCGGCATGATGCCGCCGTTTCCTACAGAGATTCTGCTATGCGCCTACTCCTTGTCGAAGATGATCGAGCCCTCGGCCAGGGGATACGCGTGGCCCTGGCGGCCGAGGGCTACACCCTCGACTGGCTGCAGGATGGCGTCGCAGCCCTGCATGCCCTGCGCACCGAAAACTTCGATTTGCTGCTGCTCGACCTCGGCCTGCCACGCCTGGATGGCCTGGACCTGTTGCAGCAACTGCGCGCCGAGCAACACGACCTGCCGGTGCTGATCCTCACCGCCCGCGACGGCACCGCCGAGCGCATCGCCGGGCTGGACGCCGGCGCCGACGACTACCTGGTCAAACCCTTCGACGTCGAAGAGCTCAAGGCCCGCGTGCGCGCCCTGTTGCGCCGCAGCCAGGGGCGCGCCCAACCCATGCTGGAGCACGCCGGCGTCAGCCTCGACCCGGCCACCCAGCAAGTGCGCTACCAGGACGTAGAAATCATCGTTACCCCGATGGAATACCAACTGTTGCACCAACTGATGGTGCGCCCCGGCAAAGTCGTGACCCGTGAGCGGCTGTCCCGTGCGCTGTATGGCTGGCAGGATCGGGTCGAGAGCAACACGCTGGAAGTACTTATCCACAACCTGCGTAAAAAGTTGTCTACCGAGCTGATCCGCACCGTGCGCGGTGTTGGCTATGTGCTGGCGCTTAAACCATGAGCTCGGTACGCGCGCGCATCCTGATCCCGGTACTGGTGCTGATCCTGCTGGGTGATGCGCTGATCTGCTGGCTGGTGCTGCGTGACAGCCACCACGAAATCGAAGAAGTCTACGACGCCCAACTCGCCCAAAGCGCCCGCCTGCTGCAAGGCGTGCTGCGCCAACGTGACCCCGGCGAAGCCGACTGGAGCCGTCTCTACCAAGCCTTCGATCACGCCATGAGCCGCGTCGGCGAAGAAGGCGTCGCCCATCCTTACGAAACCCGGCTGACCTTTCAGGTGTGGCGCACTGGTGGTGAGCTGCTCGTGCGTTCCGCTGAAGCGCCCGTGCTTGCTGCGCCGCCGACGACCTTCGGCTCCCACGACATCATCGACAACGGCAACGACTGGTGCGCGTTCCTGCTTGCTGACCCGCAACAGGGCCTGCTGATCTGGGTGGGCGAGCGCGACGACATTCGCCAGGACGTGATCCAGCGCATCATGCGCCACACCCTCTGGCCCAGCCTGATCGGCGTGCCGTTGCTCACGGTATTGATCTGGCTGGTCATCGGTTGGGGCCTTAAACCGCTGCGCGTCATGGCGCTGTCCATCCGGGGGCGCAGCTCCACGACCTTGCAGCCGCTGCACCTCAAGCCATTGCCGACCGACCTGGAACCCATGCAAACCGCGCTCAACCGGCTGTTGGTGCAAGTCGATGACCTGCTCGAGCGCGAACGCCGCTTTATCGCCGACGCCGCCCACGAACTGCGCACCCCGCTGGCGATCCTGCGCATCCACGCCCAAAACGCGCAAACCGCCGAGACCGAAGGGCAACGACGCGAAGCCCTGGATTTTTTAGTCAATGGCGTCGACCGCGCCACCCGCATCGGCAGCCAACTGCTGACCATGGCCCGGATCGAACCGCAACTCAACAACCCCAAGCGCAGCCCCGTGCAACTGACCGAACTGGTGCGCGAAGAACTCGCCGAGCTGACACCGCTGGCCATGGAAAAAGGCGTGGAATTGGTGCTGGAAGGCAATGAGGATTGCTGGGTAGAAACCGAACCCGTGGCGCTGGCCATTGCCCTGCAGAACCTGGTAACCAACGCCCTCAACTTTTCCCCGCCGGGCAGCGAAGTGAAAGTGGTGATTGGCACCCATTGCCTGAGCGTGCAAGACCAGGGCCCGGGCATTGAAGAGGCGGAAATGGAGCGCCTGTTCGAACGCTTTTACAGCCGCGGCAATGCCAATGGCGCGGGCCTTGGGTTGGCGATCGTGGAAATGATCGTCGGCAAAATTGGCTGCCGCTTGGCATTGCGCAACCGCGAGCAAGGCGGCTTGTGCGCACGCTTGGTATTCGACGAGCGCTGATTCGATCAAATATCGGAGCTGTCGAGCCCCAGCGAGGCTGCAAAGGGATCACCTCGGTGCGCCCGCAAACCACGACGTCTGCATCGCTGTCATGTCGCTCCACTGCGGAACATTCCGTTTAAACTCGGGTCCAGTCCTCACACCCATTCACCCCGATAAGGACGTCCCCGTGAAGCGAATCGCGTTGCTCTCCCTCGCCCTGGCCCTGTGCGCCTGCCAATCCAACCAACGCGACTCATCGCCCAGCCTGCTCAAGGACGGCATTCAACTGCGTCAGAAAACCGTGGCCGTGGACGCCGAACACGCCAAAGTCATCATGAAAGCCTACGGCGGCACCAACCCCGTCGAATTTTCGATCCGTCGCGAAGGCGACCCCGACCAACGCATGGAAACCCTCGGCACCGTGCTGGACAACGGCGAAGGCCGGGTCTTCAACTGGATCGCCAAAGTCAACCAGACCGTGGCCAGCGCGGGGTTCAAGCGCTTTCCGCAGTTGGAGATCCAGGCGGACCCCGGCAAGAAACTCACCGTACGCAGTGCGGCGGGAAACATCGGCAATGGGGATTATTACAGCTGCCTGCCGCCGGAGAGCACGTTCATCCCGCAGAAGGCGAAGGTGTACCTGGTGGAGTTCCAGTTCAGAGCCAATCGCTCGGCGTGTGCGCAGCAGATGTTTGATATTACGGACCCGGCGAATCGGGTGTTGATTGGGGGGAGGGGGTGAGGCTAAGGCGATGTGAGGGCGGTGGGCATTGCGCACCGGTTCTGCGGTAGAGCCTGTCGGAATACCACACCGTTAAAGGTGTGGGTACAGCAGTCGCAGAAGGGTTTCATCTGCTCGGGCGTCAGCTGCGGGTTCACCTTTTGCAGAAAGCCAGCCTCGTCGACCCATAGGCCGCTGTAGTAAGTCGACTCACCCGTTCCTATAAACGCTTGCTTGTCGCTTTCATGTAACGCAACCATCCAGAAAATTGGCTCAGGGCGATCCAGACGGGCGTTGGCTTCGCTGAAAACCTGATCCCACGGGTGACCGACTTTGGATAGGAGAAACCGGAATAGCGGAGTGTAATCAAACCCGTGTCGTTGATGGCTGTGCATCGAGCCGCGGTTTGATACTTTGTGTTTTTCGCTTTTGGTGTGCCGCTCATACCTGTAGGCGCGACAACTGCCGTGGCGCACGCCATGGGTTCGGGTGTTGACTGAGCGGTAGAGGAGGGGCTTTTGCAGTGTGGGTTTCATTGTTTTCTTGCGCTGCCTTGTAAGCTGTGGCCATTGGTTATTCAGTTGAAAATGTCTGCATCACGCATCACATGCCAAATACAGCGACGCATTTTTTGGGAAGACCAATGAGGTAAGTTTTTCGATGCCTTCGATTTGCTGAGGGGTCAGCAGGTAGTCATAGACACATTCGTTTTCATCCTCCCAACCCATAATTGGCAGCAAATCGGCAGCTTTCAGGTTGAGCTGGATTTCCGCCGAGATGTTTTCGCTCCCCGTTGGGACTACGTAGATCAGATGTTTCATGGAGCTATCCTTCTCGTGTCTTCTGCGTCTTTGGTTCGATCACCCGTTATAGGGTCAAATTCGCCCAAGTGTTTACCTCGCTTGTTGTACTTCTCGACTTTGCCTCGTTCGAAGTCCCATTCGTAGATGTATCCGTGGTCGTCTTTCCAGCGCGGCCTAAGCTTGCCCCCTCCTTTGACTCCGGATTTGGAGGGGGCACGTACGGCTTCTGGAAAGGCCGTTAAAAACCGTGGGCTCGGGTGGTACTTGTGATCCCCTGCCTTGACGCTAACCACCACATACAGCGGCCGCACCCCCGACTCCACCGGGAACACCAAAATAAAATCCCGATACTGCGGCGGATAAATCGGGTTCACCAGAATCTGCGCGGCCTTCTCCGTCGGCGGATAAATCCAGATCACCGGCGCTTGCGGCGCAGCCTCCAATGCCGGAATACCCAGTGTGTCCCCCGGATCAACCGCAGGCGTCCAGATCAGCTCAACACCCTCACCCTCACCCTCACCCAAGTCCGCCACAAACTGATCGCCACGGCTTTGAAACTGCACCACATCAATCATCTGCCAGTCGGGATTGTTGCCGGTGTAAAACCCATACCCCTTGAGTGTGCCGTCCTCGCGTTGCTCGATATGCAACCGCATTTGCGACCGCGCCCGTTGCATCGAACGCAACTGCTCCTCGCTGTAGAGCGCGCTATCCCCCAACTCCGACGGCCAAGCCAATGCCACCAAACCCGTCAACAAGCCGCTGGCGACAGATCCGACGGCAGTGGCCGCCGCCTCCAAAACTGCCGAACGCAACGCCAACTGTCCCAATCCAGCGGGCAAGGCACTGCCGCCAATCTTGCGCAAGGCAACCGCGCCCCGCCCGTCAACCTCACGCCCGCCCAACAGGCTTAAATGGCCGTACTCATTGATCAGCTCCAGCGGCACATAGCCGGCGGGGTCGGCGTAGCGAGTGATCCCGTCCGGCAGTTGGCAAGGCTTGATGAAGACGCAGCCAGCAGGTTTGGCCCGCTTGGGCGCAGGGGTAGGAGATGGCTCGAAAAAATCCACAGACGGCGAATACGGCACACGCAACGGCTGCGGGATCAGAATCCGCTGTTTGAGCAGCTCTGCTTCGGTGGGTGGATAAAAGCGTTCTGACATGAGCGGCTCACTTCCTTGTGTGAGGGAGTGAGCGTACGAGGGGAAATCAGAATCTGATGTCGGTACAAATCGGTGATTGATGTAGGGAAAGGGGACGGACGCTTAAGTGGGGTGCAAGGTGTCTAGAGAATCCGGGGCGATTCAGGGTCTCTGTTTGGAATACTTCGATTATCGTTTGCTTCGTTTTGCGTTGAGTCGAATTACGTTCGTCGGAGCTGCATCATGATTGCCCGTTACTTCCCCCATACAACCATTCCGCTGGGAAAAGAAGTCGAAGCGGTTGTTCAAGGCCTGCGCGAGCTGGCCTCGCTCCAGTCGACCAAATTTCAAACTCAGCCATCGACATCTTTGACAAAGATGACAAACCCCACTGCCTCGTACCCCTAACCTCGGCGCTGTACCTGCTGGTCGATATCCTGGGCGAGTTGGCTAGCGGCACTGTCGTCAAGGTAGTCCCAGTGCACGCGGAATTTATCTCACAGGAATCCGCCGACCTGCACAACGTTTCGCGGTCGTATTTGGTGAGGGTGTTTGAGGAGGGGGCTACTCCTTTTACAAAAACGGGGCTGCATCAGTGGATTTGGCTCTCGGATTTAATGGAGTTTAAGCAGTGGCGTGATGAGGAAAGTCGGAAGGCAATGGAGGCGTTGGTGCGGCACGCTCAAGAGTTGTGGATAGGGTATGACATAACAAAGGCAGCAGAGGCACAGAACCCTGTTGCAATTTATAAGTCGTAACTTTTTAGTGTTTTGTTGAGTTGTTTGAGCTCTTTCACAATATTTGGTCCAAAACCGTATTCTGATGACTCGCTTCGCTCAAAACTTTTGATATCTAGCTTAGATATGCTTTTTTGTTTTTTTGTCAGTGAATTGGGGCTGCCTGTTCTATAGTAGTTGCAGTTAACGATAATAGCGGTATCTCCAATGAATTTGTATAAGCCGCCATACTGCCCCCATGCAAAACTGATTTGCTGATCAGGAGCTAAGAATGGAATTCCATTGATAATTGGCCCTTTTATCATTTCGTCAGGCATGTTTTCCGGTATAGGGATGCTAAATGCCTCAGATGGAAGTGGGCGGCTTGTTCGGAAGTTTATATCATATGCAGCGCCCTTTCCTATGTTTTTTATTGTCAAACATACGAGTGAAGGTCTAGTGAAGTCTGGACTGGCATATACAATGACCAGTGGGTCTGTCGATGATCGATAAACTATGTAAGTTACCAGCGCAGATGCACTGGCAATTAGGGCCATAAATATTGATATCCAATCGCTTAGCGTCATAGTGACTCTCTATCAGAAACGTGTCAGGATCAACGGGGTTAGCCGTTCGCTTAGTATTTTGCATTGAATTAATCCATATCTTCTGTTTCGAAGATTTCTCTCTGCTCAGTAATGATGTCTAGGGCTCGGTACAACATCTTATGTATTTTCATGTGTTCCACACGTTTGATTTCTCCACGTGTTACTGATGCCTGGTCCACATAGCACCAAATATAGGTATCCATTGACCCCGTTTTAACACCAATCGCGCCGACCCGATATAGGCAAGATAGTAAGTTTGCTAAAACTTCTGATTCTTTGACTCCTTGAGAGTCGTAGTACTTTTTGACTATAGTGGTGCATGGGTCATTATTTTTTTGTTCATATAAAGAAAGCATCACATCTTCTAGTCGAGAGTCTTTTATCATTGACTTTGTAAAAGTTGCCTTAAGTCCTCTAAGGATTTCTACGGTATCTTCGAAAGAAGGGTGCACCTCTCCCCATTCTTCTTTTAAAGATTTTAAGCGCTTCTCGGAATACTGGGCCTCGGCAGCAAACAATGAGCGCCACGAAATCCTATCTCTATCCGCTGCAATCAAGAAGCTTTCATTTACGAACTGTAATATGTCTCTAGGTCTACGTAGTGTTCTTTCTATAATGAATTCTATTGAGGTTTGCCCGCCTCCTTTTCGAGCGCGCGGAAAAATGTCATCAAATGTGACTAATTGTTTTGTGTATTGGCTCTTAAAGACTTCATTTATTCTAAGTTCAATCACTTTGGCTAGTTCTTCTGGTGACCAGCGTAATTCCAAGAGATAAGATTCGTACTTTTCTTCTTGAAAACCAGAATCCCTTGTTATGTCGAACACTAGAACTAATAGGTCTTTGCGTAATGCGGCGATGATTTTAGCTTGCTTGACTCTCCGGAATGTTTTTATTTCCTCTATTAAGGCCCGGATGAATCTGACTCTTGTGTCGGTGCTGGCCCACTCTTCATCAAGTTGATCGATCAGAATGTAGAATTTTTTTTGAGGATCATTGAAAGAGTGATCAGCTAATAAGTCGAGAACCTCATTAAGTTTTCTTATTTGTAGTCCGTTTACGACTAAGCTAGCACGTTGCTTGATTTCTAATCGCTCTTCATCTGAGAGTTTTTTTGCGCCGTCGAGTGAAAGGGAAATGCCAGCATATTTTAATCCTATGCTGCTTTTTGTGTCGGATTCTAATTTGCTGGTTATGATTTTAAGTTGTTCGTCCGTGTCCAGCCAGAATCTGTCGCCCCACTCGCTAAAATATTCTAGAGCTTTCCTCTTCGTAATGTCTCTGCTAAATTTACTTAATATTCCGTCGAGAAAGCTTCGGCTTTCGAATTCATTGTTTATGTCGTATCTTAATTTTAGGAACTCAACAGTGAGTACATGTCGCCATAAAAGTTTGTAAAATAGGTCAAGATTAATATTTAGAGCGCCGAAGAACTGTATGATGTCTGAGTATTCTAAGAATCTTATGGATATATCACTTGGGTCGAGCTTGACTACTTTTTGTGCTAAAGATTTTACTTTGTAAAGTAGAGCGCTTTTGCCGGAACCCGTTCTGCCTAATATGATCGACGCAGGGTCTTCTACATTAAGTAGGCGCTCCAAGTAGCCGTTATCTACAAAGCAACGATTTAGCAGCTCTGAATCCCCTTCCGCATCTAGAGACCCAACTTTGAGATTTCTTGTGATTTTTAACTTTTTATCTTCCATTTTTATCCTTAAAGTAGAAGTGTCACGATTTTAAGCTGGGTAACTAACGCTCAGCTTGTTTCATCCTTCAGCTAGCGCTGTGCCAGCCTTATCATTTCCATACGCGATAGCAAAATGCAAGCATGGGCAGATGAGGTGTGGTGTATTGCCAGTAACGTTGGTCCGAATGCTCAAATATTTAGCCACAAAGCTCAGCTTCTGCTGAGATGCTATCCAGAGCTATATTTCATCGGTCGCTACCAACCCAGCGACCGGACTTGAGAATCCGAGAAACAATAGGCGCATAGGCGCCACCATCCATTAGACTGTTGGCGCTTTTTTTGTGCTCGTATGTCTGTGTCATGGCGGCTATGCGTGGGAGACCTTCGGGTCTGCCGGGTTCCTATTGTCCCGGTTTCTCAGCCCGCGCATAGCTGCCACCCATTCGCATGAGAAACGAACGTGGCGGCTCACTACATTAGGAGCTTAAGCAATGAGCGTTTCTGATAGGTCATACCCTCGTAGCAACGTCATCAACACCTCCATCCAATCCGGAGGTGCCCAATGATCAACCCACCCCTCAACAAAACCCTTGGCATCATCACCTTCTCCACCTGCGGCAAACAGCCCAACCTCCACCGTCTATTTCGCGTCAATTCCGGCGTGCCCATCCGTGATGCCCTGGAGCATGCCTCCGAGCTGCTGCACTGTTCCAAAATGCTCGCATTGGATGCAGCGATGGACACGGGCGCAGATCGTTTTGCCTGGGCGGCGCATTACTTGGGGGAGATGGCGAAGGCGGTGGTGGATGATTTGGCGAATGGGATGTTGCCGAATGGGGGGGAGGCTGCTGCTGGGTAAGCGGGTGAGTTGAGGGTGTGGCGGCTGGCGTCTTCGCAGGCCAGCTCCCACATTGGAGGGTGTACATTCGTTGAAACCGTAAAAGAGACCTTGGCACGCCAAGGTCTTTTTTTGACCGCAGATCAGGTCAGCAGGTGCTTGGAGATCAGTCGCGAGATCTCGACGATTGAGGTTTTGCCGGTGAACTCAAACTTCACCTTCCCCAGCGACGAAAAGTAGATCTCCAATTCCGAATCCAGATCAAACGTCCCGGACGTCTCCACCGAATACGCGACGATGTTTTTATACGGCAGCGACGTGAAGTCCTTCTTGCTGCCGGTAATCCCCTGCACGTTCACCGCGATGATGCGCTTGGTAGTGAACACCACGCCGTCGCGCATGGCCTTGTAGGCATCGACCACTTCTTCGCCGTCGAGCAGCAGGGCCGAGACGCGTTCGGCGTATTCGTTGTTTTGTTTGAGTTTGAAGAAGCCTTTGTTGTTGAAGTCGATCATGGGCCTGCCCTCGGGTGAGTGGTGTATGACGTTTTGCTCGCGGATCTGTATCTAACGCGTGCATTTTGAACGCCCTACCATGGCGTCCAAGCCTACAACGTTGGCCAAATGTTTCACGTCGACAGAGCAACGATCAAGGAGCCAAACAATGCCTGAAGTGTCCAGCTGGCTGGCCTATGCGCTGATCTCGCTCGGCATGGTGCTCACGCCCGGGCCGAACATGATTTATCTCATTTCCCGTTCGATCTGCCAGGGCCGCACGGCCGGGCTAATTTCCCTGGGCGGCGTGGCATTGGGTTTTTTGGTTTATATGGTGTGCGCGGCCTTGGGCATCACGGCCTTGGTCATGGCGGTGCCGTTTGCCTATGACTCGCTACGCTTCGGCGGTGCGTTGTACCTGGCCTACATGGCTTGGCAGGCGATACGGCCGGGCGCTCGCTCGCCGTTCCAGCTGCGGGATTTGCCCAAGGACAGCCCGCGTAAACTGTTCACCATGGGCCTGGTGACCAACCTGCTGAACCCCAAGGTGGCGGTGATGTATTTGTCGTTGCTGCCCCAGTTCATCGACCCGAACGGCCATGGCAGTGTGCTGGCGCAATCCCTGGTGCTGGGCTTTACGCAGATTTTCATCAGCGTGAGCGTCAACGCGGTGATTGCCACGATGGCGGGTTCGATCGCGGTGTTTTTCGTCACCCGGCCGGGTTGGCAGGTGGTGCAGCGCTGGCTGATGGGCTCGGTGCTGATGGGGTTGGCGGTGCGGATGGCGGTGGAAGGGCGGCGGTAGGGCGCGCTTACAGGATGGCTTTCAGGTAGTCCTTGAGTGCGTTGAGTGGGGCATCGAGTGCTTCAAGTGTCGATGCTTGGCGCACGTTCACCGCGAGCCGCTGTAACTCGCGACCCAGTACGGTATCGGCGCCGCCCAAGGATTCGAGTGCAAGCGTCACACACTCATCAAGCTTCTGCTGAATCCCGGCCAGCTCGCCTTTGCGCACCAGCAGCCCAAACACCTCACGGTCATACCCCTCCATCACCGGGTCATCGCGCAGAATCGGGCTCGCGCCTTCGGTTTCATGCACCAGCTTGAGAGCAAAAAGCGCAACAGCTTCCAGCGTCAATCCCATGGTCCCGGCTCCTCAATTTCTGCGTTCGCCCGTGCTTACTCACTTTTTGACAGGCGAAAAAAAAGACCTTGAATTTCAAGGTCTTTTTCTAAGATGGTGCCCGAGGGAGACTCGAATAATAACATAACTATATAATTAACATAGTTTTTTGCATGTGTACACTTCCACGTTGTACCGTGAAGTGTACACCCTACCTGCCTCCAATAAAGACTGGTGTGGATGGAAGCTTGATCGGATTTCTCCATCCGATTTCCGACGAGCTGTGAATAATATCTACAAGGAACTGGTTACGGATAGACTCCCCGGTCTGCCAAAAAATGCCGTACCGACACATGGCGAACTTTCGCGATTAGTCGGGAGTCATGAGCACAGCAAGCGTTATCTTGATGAACTACTCGTTTCGATCGATCGTGCCCAGGGCGCCCCGAACTTTGTCGGCGACGTCCGCCGATCCGCGCATCTCTACCCAGTTCGACAGCTCCATGATGGCGGCCTCCAGGAGCGAGCTGGTTTTCATTGATCTTAAATAACAGGGAAGGGGTAAGTCTGAGTTTGGCATTGTGCAATCCTCCGTGAAATTTTCAGCGTAGCAGGGGGATTACTGACCTCGGTAGGGAGTTGTGCATGGTGGGAAGGACGCCGGGAGGAGGGTGCATCCACAGTCGATTGCTGCCAGTCACGAAGGGCCGCAGTCGGCCAGAAGCGGACGTCAGAGTCGTGCAAAAAAAATTTACCCCCTTTAGCGTTCCTGGCAAGTTTCAGGCGCGAAAAAACTATCGAAAGACAGTTTGCTGCCCGTACTTGACTCACATTTCGTAAGCAATGGCGTAGGTGTTACCGGAGCGCTTGATATGAGCAAAGCCGAACGTGCCTAAGTGCATGCCAGCGACCATCAAATTATCTGAACTGGCAACATCCAGCAGCCTCGTTCGCGTGGCCGCCGATAGCAGCGGGTCCTGGTCGAAGGCAATCGTGACGTCGGGGCGCGCAATCTGAATCTGAGGAAAATGAACGATATCGCCCCACACCAGCAGGCTGCCTGCCGCGGACTCGAAGCGGTAACCGCAATGCCCGACGGTATGCCCAGGCAACGGTATCGCACTGATGCCCGGCAGGAGGTCATTGGCGGTGAATGGGCGCAGGTTTTTCCGGTACCGCTCGAACACCGTTCGTGCAAACAGAAAGTTTCTACGCGCGCGCTCACTGGCCTGACCAAGGTGGCCATCGTCCTTCCAGAACGCTAGCTCTCGCTGATGCAAAACCAACTCAGCATTGGCGAAGGCCATTTCTCCCGCTGCGTTCAACAAGCCACCGATGTGGTCGGGGTGCGCGTGAGTAAGCAGAATCGTATCTATGTCACCGGGTTGCACGCCGGCCAATGCAAGATTGGCCAGCAACTCGCCGCCCCATTGATTGAATCCGCCGGCGCCGGCGTCGATCAGAATCGTTCGGCCACGCCCACGTACCAGATAGCAATTGATATGGATCGACGCTGGCTCGCTGATTCCGGCGGCTAACTGAAGTCGGAGCGCCTCCGTTGGCGCGATGTTGGCGAGAAAATCCAGGCTCGCCCCCAAGTAGCCATCGCTGATGGCGGTGATTGAAAACTCGCCAATTTGCTGGCTGCGAAGTTTCCAGGGATGTATGTCCACGTTACTCATGACTGTAACTGCACGGTCATGGCGCGATATACATTCAGCCCCTGCAGATCGCTGGCCCTGGCCTGAGCGCAATCCAGTTTGGCCAGCCAGCGGTGTGCAGGGGTCTTGTCCAAAGCAACGGCGTGCAGCGCTAAAGGCGTAAGGCCTAACTCAATCAGCGCTTGAGGGCCTTGTTCACTGACCAACAGGAACTCGTTCGCGCCCACGGCAACTACCCGGTCCGGCCCGGCATAGAGGTTGCGTTTCCAATCAGTGATGTGCGACTGCCAGCGGGAAAAGTTGCCACCTCCTTTTTGACGGTACTCGTCGCTCTGCAATACGGCAGGCGTATCGACTGAATGTAAAGCTAGGTAGACCGGGCAAGTGCCGCTCAAGGCTTTGAAACGCTGTGAGGAGCTAAAACCGCTCACCGAGATCAGCGCCGGCAGTTTTTCCAGGCTGTAAAACCCATTCCACTCGGCTTCGCTGGCGGGGTCAGCGTAGTTGCATTCGACTGTGTAAATCATAGAGTCACTTCACGGATTGATGTTCTATCATGCTATTGGCGCGGTAATGACCCATAAAACGATTTTTCGGCACCCTTTAGTGACTAAACATCAAGGTTGCTGTCTTGACTCCAGGAAAGACCATGCGTCGAAAGCTCCCTAGTAACGCAGCACTGATTGCCTTTGAAACAGCAGCCCGCCATGGCAGCTTCGCCCGTGCCGCAAACGAATTGGCCTTGACCGAGGGCGCAATTAGTCGGCAGATAGGCCGCCTCGAAGCCTTTCTGGGCGTCACCCTATTCGAGCGCGTTGGCAACCGCGTGCGGCTCTTGCCTAACGGTGAGCGCTACGCGGCGCAAGTGCGCGAACTACTCGACCGCCTCGACAGGGACAGCCAGTATTTGATGGGCCAGCCCAGAAACGGCGCAAGCCTGGATATCGCCGTCAGCCCAACCTTTGCCCTGCGCTGGCTAATCCCTCGGTTGTCTGGCTTTAGCCAACAACACCCAAATATCTGCGTACACCTCTCGGAACGCATGGAACCGTTCGTACTTGCCGGTAGCGGCTTTGATGCCGCCATCCATTTTGATCACCCTGCCTGGACAGGCATGCACACGCACCGCCTGTTGAACGAAGTGTTAATTCCGGTTTGTCACCCTGCCCTCCTGAATCAGGGCAAGCAGGCAACGGTTCTGGATTCACTGCCGCGATTACACCGACGACAGAACCCGGATGCGTGGCAGCGCTATGCCCAGGAAACCGGGATTGTCCTGAGCAACCCGACGATGGGCGCGCGCTACGATTTGCACGCGATGTTAATTGAGGCCGCACTGGTTGGCCTCGGTGTGGCACTCGTACCGCGCCTGTATGTGGAAGCAGAGCTGGCGCAAGGCCGTCTGGTTGCGCCATGGCCGCAGGAGAAGAATGTCGCCAAGACCTTTTGCCTCGTGTTACCTGAACCCCTTAAGCTGAGCCGCGCGCCCATCCAGGCATTTGCGCATTGGCTGTTGGAGGAGGCGCAGGTGAAGTAAGGGCATGCGGAGGTGCCAGTACCGGGTCGGTTTCGTAGGCCACGTCAGTGCTGATCCCCCCGGGTGACGGTGTCTATACACGACCAATTATTCAGTGGGTAGGTGATAAAAGTTTTGTGTCTGCTTTTGGCCGGTTTCTGCCTGTTGCCACCTTCCGACTCGGATCGTTTTCTGCCTGTGGCGACCGACTGAAAACGGCCATTAGCAGACCGCCCCACACGGATCAGTGGGCTCGCTTTAAGGTACCGAGGTTTCTAGAAAAGCTATACCTATTCACGCACCCGCCCAAGATGCGATGCATCGCTCTGGAAGCGGAAGCCGATATTTGTCAGTCGCAAAAAGGCATCTGCATGTGTTGGAGTCGAAGCCGGCGACCGCGAGGTCGCCGGAGCCGCTCTGGGAATCAATTTCCGCCGTGAGGCAGGAACACACCACGGAATCGCATCTTCCCGGAGGACAGGCGTTCATAAGCCTCCGTTGCTTGGTTAAGAGAGAAGGTTTCGACTATAGGCTTGACCTTACCCTTCGCGGCCAATTCGAGAATTTCGGCGAGGTAGTGCTGTCCCCCATGCGTGGAGCCAACCACCCGTTGGCGCATCATATGGAATGGCTTGCCATCGGACGGAATCGAGAACGGCTTGCTGAAGTCGAGCCCGCAAAGGACGATGCGACCGTCAGGATTGACCCCCGCGAGCGCCTTTTCGGCGGTTTCGAAGTCGTTGGTGGTGATCAGCAGCACGTCGGCACCACCGACTGCCAATAGCTCCTCGGCATTGGTGACGACATGGTCGGCACCCAAGTCGGTCGCAAGCTTGTGCTTGTCTGGAGAATGCGTGATCGCGATGGTTTCGAATCCGCATGCCTTTGAGAACTGCAAGGCGACGTGGCCCAACCCGCCGATCCCCAGCACAGCGACCCTGTCACCCGGTTTCGGCTCCGCGTCTCGCAGGCCGCTCCAGGTGGTATAGCCCGCGCACATCATGGGCGCGGCGTCCGTGTAGGACAGCCCATCGGGCAACAATACGGTGCCTTCCGCAGAAATTGCGATGTACTCTGCGTGCCCGCCCTGCGACGCGAAGCCGGTCGTTCTGGGCGAAACGCAGTTCATGGCAGTCTGGCCGGTCAACGGGCGGTTCTGGCGGCAGTAAGGGCATCGACCGCACGAGGACTGTACCCAGGTGGTACCGACTCGGTCTCCAACCTTGCGCGTGTGGACACCCGCACCGACTTCGACGATTTCACCAACCACTTCGTGACCCGGAGTCTGAGGATAAATGTCACCGCCAGCCCCCTGAGTTGCCCACACGTCCGTGTAGCACATGCCGGAGGCGTGAACTTTCACCAGGACCAGCCCTGGCTCTGCCTTGGGCATGGGAACCTCATGAACCTCCCAGGGTTTGTTCGCGCCGGTCATCACAACTGCCTTCATCTTCATCGCATGTTCCTTTCGATCAGGTGGTCATTACTGTTAGGGCTGCGAACGAGATGCTCTGAGAGCTACACCGGCCCTTTTGCACCCACGATGCTGCAGCTTCATTCGAGTCTATGGGTCGTTGACTGTCGCGACAATCTGGTCAATATTTGATTCCATGATGAAAGTAATTCACCAATCCAAGGGCAATGACCTGTCGGCCTTTGCCGCATTCTTAGCGGTCGCAGCCCACCGAAGTTTCCGCAGCGCCGCAATCGATCTCGACATGACGCCCTCAGCGATCAGTCACTCGATCAAGGCTCTCGAACAACGGTTAAACGTCCGCCTTTTCAACCGGACGACTCGAAGCGTCTCCTTGACCGAGGCGGGAGAGCGCCTGGCCATAAAACTAAGACCGGCAATGGCCTCAGTTGAAGAAGCCGTTCGGGAGCTGGAGAGCAATGACCACGCTCCCAGCGGAACGGTGCGAATCAATGCCAGTGAGGGCGCCATCCGGTTGGTACTGTGGCCAGTGCTTGCGCGCTTTTTGCGCGAGAATCCTCGCGTCCATCTCGACATATTCAGTGATGGCAAGCTGAGCGATATCGTTGCCGATGGTTTTGATGCGGGTATCCGATTAGCGGAAGCAGTACCCAAAGATATGGTGGCCATCCCAGTTATGGGAGAGGTCCGCTTTGCGGTAGTGGCGTCGCCCGAGTACTTCGAGCAACGCGGATATCCAGTAGTGCCGCAAGATCTGTATGACCATCATTGCATCCGCTTCCGGTTTGAAAGTGGTGCAATCTACAGATGGGAGTTTGAGCGCCATGGCGCTGTCGAAAGGATCAACGCTCCCGGCCCTCTCACGTTGATTGATCAATCGTTGATGGTGGAGGCAGCAATCGAGGGAATAGGGATCGCCTTCGTGCCCGACCATCTTGCAGCACATGCGCTCAAGGAGGGCCGACTCAAACGAGTTCTGGAAGAGTGGTGTCCCGCGTATCTGGGGCTGTGCCTCTATTACTCGGCGAATCGCCATGTACCATCCGGCCTCAGGGCGTTGATCAATATGCTGACTGATAAGCGGTCCGGCAATTAGACGACCTTGCGCCTAGGAGCCGGCGGGCCCGTGGTAACACCGCCTGGCACAATTTGACGACCAGCATCGTCAGCGACTTGCCATTGCAGCTGTCTGCGGCTGATCGTTGGCCAAGCGTCTCGGACGCGTCCGCGGCCTTAGGGAAAAGGGGACTGATTTATTTCTCAGAAATTATATCAGTCCCCTTTTCTCTGCTTGCAATCCGTCCGCTTCTGGCCGGTTTCTGCCCTTCGCGAAGGGCACTTTAGGTCGCTTGCTGCCTGTCGTGAGGGGCAACAAGCGGCCAAAAGCAGACCTTCCTTAAATCTTCAAATAGCTTTACAAACCACATAGCTGCACAAGTTAAGGCGAGACGGCATGGCACTTTCCAAAGGCAGTATCATAAAGCTGATCACTATTGACCGAGCAGCGGTGGTACTCACGGACTGGTTGAACTCTCGGGAGGCCGCTCCTGGAGATATCGCCGTGGTGGAAAGGATTTCAATGGGGGAGGCTGGATGCACTGTTCTCTTGTTGTGCGAGCCAGAAGTAGGGTTTCTTGAGTGGAGAGCGTTATATTTTGAGGCTGGGTTGACCTATGAGGTGCTGAGTGGCTTTCCCCCTGACGTCAGCTCTTGAATGTCTGCTCAGGGTCGATAGCAGTCAGTTGTCAACACCCTCTATCAGCCGACGTTGTTGAAATATCGAGTACGAAAGCGGTTTTGTCTGGCAATTGCGCTTACTTGCCGATCCGGGCGCCAAGATGGCGCTTGCCAATCGATAATTTTCGCAAGCAAGCACAGCGCCTTACCAGTTATAACTCACCGATCCGGTCACATTTCGGCGATACCCGTATTTGCAGCTGTCGCCCGTGTAACCGCACTGAGAGACATAGGTTTCGTCGGTCAGGTTGGACGCATTGAGCGACAGTTTCGCCCCGGCATAGGCTGAAGACAGCTTGCCAAGGTCGTAACTCAGGCTGGCGTCAAACAGCATGTAGTGGGGGATGCCTTCGCTATTTTGCGAGTCGATATAGCTCGGGCCGACGTAGCGTACCCCTCCTCCTATCGCCAAGCCCGATAGCGCACCGCTCTGAACGGTGTATTGCGACCACAGTGAGGCCAGTTGTTCAGGGATATTGCCAGGTTGATTGCCTTTTTCACCGGCCGTATTGCTGCGGGTAATTTCAAGGTGTGAATAGCTGTAGTTGGCCATCAACTCCAGAGCATCGGACAGTTGCGCCTTGCTTTCCAGTTCGATACCGCGCGACTGGATCTCTCCGGTCGCCACCGAGAAACGATTGTTGCCGGGATCTGCCGTCAGTACGTTTTGCCGCGTCAGGTCGAACAGCGAAACAGTCACGTAGCTGTCACTCCCCTTGGGCTGGAATTTGATCCCGATTTCGTACTGGCGGCCAGTTTCGGGTTCGAAGGCACTGCCGTCACGCGCCACCGCCGTGATGTTAGGAAAAAACGACTCTGAATAGCTCGCGTAGGGTGCCACGCCGTTGTCTGCCATGTACATCACACCGGTCCGCCACGTGAAGGCGTGATCGCGTTGCTTGAGGTCCGCCGCCGTATCGGTGGCGTAATGGATCGTTTTCGAACGTGCCCAGTCTTGACGACCACCGAGGTTGAACACCCAGTGCTCGTCAAATTTGAGCTGTTCCGAGAGATACACACCCGCCTGGTCAAGCTGACGACGCTGGTTGATGTCGTAAAAGGCGTCCAGGTCGCTGTAATCCTGGTGGTAGACCGGCGCATAGATATCCAGCGGATCAACCACGTTGCCACCCCCCAACTGATTGGTGCTGGCGTGTTGCAAATCGATACCGACCAACGTTGTGTGTTCGAAACGGCCGGCGTTCCACTGGGCTTGGAAATGGTTATCGAGCAGCGCGTTCTTCACCTTTTCGTGGCCCAGATAACCGAAGCGGCCTACGGTGCGCTGGTCGTCATCCAGGCCGTATTGGTAAATCGTGCGTTGCTCCTGATAGGAGCGGCTGTAACGGGCGTTTTGGCGGAATGTCCAAATATCGTTGAGGTGATGCTCAAACTGATAACCCAGCGACCACTGTTCTACATCGTACTTGTCGAAGTCGGGGTCGCCGACAAAGCGATCCGTGGCAATCCGTCCGTAACGCGAGCTGTCGAGGGTGCCCACCCGTGGCAAGGCGTAGTAGCCCAGCACATTGCGGTCTTTTTGAAATGACGCCAGCACCGTCAGCGAGGTGTCTTCCGAGGGGCGCCAACTGATCGCCGGGGCGATGAATTGACGGTCATCACGGGCGTAGTCGATTTGCGTGCCACTCTCTCGCCACAGCCCGGTGAGGCGATAAGTCAGGACGCCATCTTCGGTAAGCGGGCCGCCGAAGTCCGCAGCCAATTGCTTGCGATCAAAGCTGCCGGCCTGCATCACCAGTTCATGAAGCGGCTCATCGGTGGGGCGCTTGCTGATCACGTTGACCATGCCGCCCGGTGAGGTTTGACCATAGAGCACGGATGATGGCCCGCGCAGTACTTCCACGCGCTCCAGTCCATAGACTTCACCCACGGCACGGCTCTGGTTGGCAAAGCTGTACTGGCGCAGGCCATCACGGTAGATACCCCCGCCAGTCGTCGCGTCAAAGCCACGGATGCTGATCGTGTCGCGCCGGGTATCGACGCCATTGGCTTCACCATTGACCCCCGCCGTGTAGCGCAGCACCTGCCCGATGCTTTGTGGCTGCTGGGCGTCGATCTGCTTACGGGTGACCACACTGATCGATTGAGGCGTTTCCATGATCGACGTATCGGTCTTGTTGGCACTCATGGTTCGGCTGGCGACCAGGCCGTCGTTGTTGCCCAACGAGGTGTCGTACGCGGTGCCACTGATTGCGGTCGGCGCCAACTCCAGCACGTCGCTGTTGCCCGGTACCAGCAGCAAGCTACCGTCGTCCTGGCGCTCATAAGTCAGCCCCGAGCCGAGCAAGAGCTGCGCCAGGCCGGCCTCAGTACTGAAACCGCCTTGCAGCCCCCGGGTATTCTTGCCGGCCGTGAGCATCGAGCTGCCCGCCATGGTAATCCCCGCCTGTGCGCCAAAACGCGACAGCGCAGCATCCAGGGGGCCTGCGTCGATGCTGTAATGCTGTGAACTGCCAGCGGCGAAAACCGGCAGGCTGCAAAGCGGTTGCGCGCTGAGCAACAACAGCCCAAGCGTACGGGCACGCAGGGCGCGGGAAGGTGAAGTCATACGGGGCTCCTAAGGGGTGACGACCCACCTCTGGCGGGTGGGTGATCCCTATAGGCCAAGCGAGTTTGAAAAAACTATCGCGCAGCGAAAAAATAATTCAGGCCGGTACGATCGAGACCCAATACCGAGTCATGCGCTCGATACGCACCGGCAGCGTGCGAGCTATCAGCGTCAGTGCCGCATCGGTGTCATCCAGCGAAAAACTGCCTGTGAGGCGTAACCCTGACACCTGCTCATGACACCGCAAAATACCGGGACGGTAACGCGAGAGCTCGGCCACCAGCGTATCCAGGCGCAGGCGATTCGCTGGCAAAATTCCGCGCAGCCAAGCCTGGGTGACCAGCAGGTCGGCGCGGTTTGGCACGCCGATCCCGAAGCGGTCCACGCGTGCCTGCCATCCTGCCTCAATCGAGGATGGCGCTTGTTGGCCCCGTGAGTGCACCTGCACCTGGCCTTCCAGCACGGTTACCTGCGTGCCTTGCCGATCATGGCGCACCTGCAAATGCGCTTCGCTACTCTGCAGGATCGCGTCCGGTGTGATTAGTTGCAGCGAGCGCGACTCTGCCCGCACGCGCAAGGCCAACTCACCCTCGATCATTTGGATGCGCCGCACCTGATCAGTGAAATCCAGGTTCACGGCACTGGCCGTGTTCAGCCACAGCGAGCTGCCATCAACCAGCGTCCACTGGTGACGCTCGCCTGTACCTGTACGGTGGTTCGCCAGTGCGGCGCGCACCGGCGTGGAACCCGCGCCTTGCCAGGCAACCCCGCCAACCGCACCAAGGACCAGCAGGCGCTTGAGTACCTGCCGACGTTTCTGCATGTCCGGTCCGGCCGACTCCAGTGCCCTACGCGCGGTGGCATCGCGCAAAAGATTCGCTCCAGGCTGTTGCAACAGCAGCAAGCTGGCGACACGTTGCCAAGCCTGTTCATGCTCATTGCTCGCCTCGCGCCAACGCTGCAATGCGTCCAGATCAGGCGCACTCGTAAGCCCGGACTGCATCCTGACAAGCCAATCAATGGCGATATCGCGCACCTGCGGACTAATCTCTGCCCTCATTCGAAACGGCTCGCATAGCAAACACTGAATGCCTTGCCCATGGCTCGTTGCACTTGAGCCACGGTCAGCCCCAACTGCGCAGCGATCTGCGGATACGTGAGGTCGTCGAGCTGAGACATGAAGAAAATCTGCCGTATGCGCTCGGAGAGGCCAATCAGCAGCGAGTCAAGTTGCAACAAGGTTTCGATCACCAGATACCGGTCCTCGGGTGACGATTCCACCCCCTCGGGCCGAGCAGCCAACGCTGCAAGATAAGCCCGCTCAATCTCCTGACGGCGCCAGCGATTGACCAGCAGTCCATTGGCAATCGCCGCTAGAAACGCCATGGGCTGACGCAACTCTCGCACCTGCTGAGGGGCGCGCAGCACGCGGATGAACGTGTCGTGGGCCAAATCCTCGGCGTCGGCACTGTGCCCCAACCGCCGGTTCAGCCAGCACCGTAGCCAGCCGTGATGATTCTCGTACAACTGTTCGACGGACGATGTTGGGCTGGCATCCTGCATGTAAGGCTCGCACTGCACGAATGATAATACTTCTCATCCTATTGATCGAGCGGGTGGTTGTACAGTGTTTATACATGTTTGATGTGGTGGAATTCTCCGCCAATATTCCTGAATGCCTTTGAATTACCCTGGCCGGGTTTATTCGAACGCGAGAATGTTATCCCTCCAACTCTATCGGTCGCTGCAAAATGTCCGCTCCTGGCCGTCTTCTGACCTTCGCTTGGGGGTGAACTGCCAGGATTTTCCTAGACGATGAGTGAGTAATTGCATGGTCAGCAAATAGTAATAGCGCGTCGATTCAGTGCGCTGGTTTAGATGGTGATTCAAAAACCATACAAGGTGTTTTCTCTGCCAAGTCCATGGATTGTCGCATTGCCAGCGCTCAGCGATCGCTGTTTGGATAGTCTTCGCCTGACGCAGGTGGCGTTGGCGTGTGGTGTGTGACCCGGTCAAGACGCCCGTCAGGAAAAGCTCCATATCGAATGCCGTTTTCATGCTCGACCACCAATGTAAGCCGATACCACGCCGATACGGCCGTGCCCCAGCTCATAGCTGATTTGTGCTTGGGCCTCCTGATCGAGGTGTCGGTTGAGCTGATAGCAATGGCCACCGTTGATAGGCGCGGGATGATGGGTGATTTGCTCGTAACGTTCGCATGCATAGGCTGCCCGCAATTCATGGAAGCCTTTGAGGTTGTTCTTATGGAGGATGTCCCGTGCGGGGCCGACGATTCCCTGCAAGAAATCGAGGTAGCGTTCGTTCGGTGCAAGCAGGTTGCGGCTATCGTCGGGCGAGACCTTTTGGGCAAACCTCAGCGCGTCACGGATGTGATCATCCACAGTGATCCAGCGAGGTGCCAACGCGCCTGAACGGCCACCTTTGGTGCCATCCTGGATGTTGATCTTGCCGAAGCTTTCGGCCTCACGTTTTAAACGCGGTAGGTCGGCCAAAATCGCCTCGCGTAAGCGCATGCCGGTGGCTCGCGCCAACTGAGCGATAGCCGCCGCGCGCGGCATTTGGTGTTCGTGAAGTGCTTCGACGATGCGCATAACTTGCTCACGATCTTGGCCTTGGGGAGCGGTTGTGCGAACGGTGGTCCGCCGCATTCCTAACGCCTTGCTCGGGCTCGGTACTTTCACATATTGATCACCGCGAAGCGCGGCCATGGTCCGGTTGACGCTGGACAACCGGTTTTGCGCTGTGGCGATGGCTAGCTCACCCAACTCAACTTTTTGACGCAAGTGCCCGGCGTAGTCCAACAAAGTCTGCCGATCAATCCGCCGCGCATCGTTAAGCCCTGGTCCATCCTCCGACCGACACCAGCGTACAAACGCTTGCCACCGATCACTGTGCGCCTTGACCGTGCCGTAATGCCCGCCGCCAAACAGGTCTTTCAGTGCCTGCGGTCCTGCATAGCTCAGTTGCCGGCCATAGCCAAAATTGCGCCCATCCCGTCTAGCTACTAATCCCATGACCATATTCCTCTCGAAGCCAAACCTTCAAAACCTCCCCCACGTCACCCCGCCACGAATGTTGAGTGTTATCAGGGATCAAGGCCCCTGCGACCTGTGAGGTTTGTCCATTAACGCGGGACTGGCGGCTCCTTACGTCCGGGAGCTTGGGCATCTCATGATCTGGCCTCCTGAACACTTCCGAAGAAGTGGGCGGGTGGAGGCTGCACTGGCTGACGAGACCTGCGCCGCGAGATCCTGAGTCGGGTGAAGGCAGTGAAGCGATGACCGGGGCATGCCTGACTGTCAGTCAGGTGCAGTCCGTTCCTTGGGCTGCGGCACCATCATCTGCATCGCTGTTGCTGGTGACTTCGGTGTTTGTCACGCCGATTGTCACGAGGGGGAATGCCGCAAAGCCTTTTACGAGTTGGGCTGCAGCAGCGGTAGGAGCGCCCGTCTCTTTCCGGAAGAAAGAGACGGGCGCAGGTTGGCGCAAGAAATGGCCAAGCGGATAGGTTGCTGCAGGGCAGCTATGAAAGGGGATGAGTTGCCGCATTGGGCATACTGGTAAAGTAGGCATCCATCACATCGCTGTGACCGTGCGAGCCGCCGGACGCTAATCGCACTTTGGGAGAACCACCTCTGTGTGGCGTAGCCTTAAAGGTTCTGGCTACCTGGGTTGCTGTCAACGACAGCGCTTTGCCCGATCTTTTCTACGCTTGTGGATAATTCGGGTCAAGGCTCGAATTTTCCGGAGATCTGCGGCGGTGGATGAAATTATCCACCGGTGGAAATCTGTGGTTTTCCACAGACAGTTGCATTGGCTTTAGATTTTTTAAGTGAGGTCCATCCAAGCAGGGCGGCTTTGCAGCCCTGCTTGGATGGACCCGCGTGGAAGGCTGGGCTGTGGATATCTCACCGACTTACCAGTGCTGGAATACGCCACGGTAGTTTTGCAAGGCGACGATGTTGTCGTCGCCCGGGTTGAATTGGTGAGGCGTCACGTGATCACTGAGTCTCCGTTGAGTCAGTCTCGATAGGCAACTTTTGGAGGTGATCATCTTTGGGTGCATGAGATGCTATTAGAGGCGGTGCAGAAGGGCGTGCGAGGAACTGATTAACGCGAGTATCAAATTGATCGCGAAGGTTGGCTGTAATGCCTTCTTTGAGGGCGTCGAGATAGTCTGCATACCACTGCATCATGATCCGACGTTGCGGTAGGTATAGGGCTTGATTGTACTCGCCAGAGATGCCGCCCTCGACGTGAGCCAGCTGGCTTTCGACATGGTCTTTCAGCCAGCCATGTTCGCGCAGCAGCGTGCTTGCGGTATGACGAGTGCCATGGCTGACGAGTCGTCCTTTATAGCCGATCTTGGCGAACACTAGGTTGATCGTGTTTTCACTGATGACTGGCTGCTTTTCACCATTGCCTGGGAATAGATACCTACTGCGGCCAGTGCTTTGGTTCAGTTTGGTAAGCATGGCGATCAACTGATGAGGTAGAGGGCTGACGTAGTCTCTGCGCATCTTCATGCGGGCGGCCGGGATGATCCATATCCCTTCCTCAAAATCGATTTCCTCCCATTTTGCGTAGCGAACCATGCCGGGGCGGCTCGCTGTCAGAATTGTCATCCATGATGCAATCCTCGCTGGTAGCCGGCTGGTGGTCTTGCTTAAGGCCTGGAGAAACTCAGGTAGTTCGTGTTCGTGCAGATGTGGGTAGTGTTGAGTGGGCGGTGGCGCTATCGCAATGGCATGAAGTTCGGATGCTGGATTGTGTTCGCACAGGCCGCGTGCAATGGCTTGACTGAAAATCTGTTTCAGCCAGGTCCGGGTCTTGTCCGCAACATTAAAGGCGCCTCGTTTTTCGATGCAGGCCTGCAGTCTTGCGCAGTCGCTTCGCGTGATGAGCTCCAGTTGCTTCTCGCCGAGAGCGGGCAGTAGATCCTTATCGAGATAGTCGCGGATCTTCTTCAGCGTCGCTCTGCTGCGGCCGGAGTCCGATTTGAATTGGTACCAGTACTCCGCGGCTCGCCTGAAGGTGTTGAGCCCGGCCTCCTGCTGTCGCAGTTTGTCATCGCGGCGTTTGGCGCCGGGGTTGGTGCCTTGCTTGAGTAGGTTGCGGCATTCTGCAGCTCGTTCACGGGCTTCCTGCAAGGAGATATACGGATACACGCCCAGTGACATGCGCGCCGCCCGCCCCTGATAGGTATACCGGAAGTGCCAATACTTGCTGCCGTTGGGTTTCACCAGCAAGGCAAGACCCGAACTATCACTCAACGTGAACGGTCTGTCGGCAGGCTTGGATGCTTTGATTTGCAAGACGGTCAATGGCATCGCTGTACACCTCCGGTTCTCGAACTGGAATATGTACAGAAAATGTACCAAAAAGAGGTTGGCTTGCAAGAGATGGGGGTGGAACCCCAGAGACCAAAAAGCCCGCAGCTAGCGGGCTCTAGGGTGGGTGCGTAGACGCTGGTAGTCGTCTATGTACTGCAAATGGTGCCCCGAGGGAGACTCGAACTCCCACTCCTTTCGAAAACGGATTTTGAATCCGCCGCGTCTACCAATTCCGCCATCAGGGCTCAATGGCGGCGAAGTATAGAGATGAGATTACCGTTGGTCAATCACGTTTCATGGTCAATTTTGACTATTTCCGCTAGACTTCCCGGCCCTGCTAGACGAACCCCATCATGCGCGTTGCTGACTTTACTTTTGAGCTCCCTGATTCGCTGATCGCTCGCCACCCTTTGGCCGAGCGTCGCGCCAGTCGACTGCTGACCCTGGACGGGCTCAGCGGTGCCCTCGCACACCGTCAATTTACTGATTTGCTTGAGCATTTGCGCCCAGGCGATCTGATGGTGTTCAACAATACCCGGGTGATTCCGGCGCGGCTGTTTGGCCAGAAAGCGTCCGGCGGCAAGCTGGAAATTCTGGTGGAGCGGGTGCTGGACAGCCATCGTGTGCTGGCTCATGTGCGCTCCAGCAAGTCGCCGAAACCGGGGTCGAACATTTTGATCGATGGCGGTGGCGAAGCCGAGATGGTGGCGCGCCATGACGCGTTGTTCGAACTCAAGTTCGCCGAAGAGGTGTTGCCGCTGTTGGAGCGCGTCGGCCATATGCCGTTGCCTCCTTATATAGACCGCCCCGACGAAGACTCGGACCGCGAGCGCTATCAGACGGTGTACTCGCAGCGCCTGGGCGCCGTGGCCGCGCCGACTGCCGGGCTGCATTTCGACCAGCCGCTGCTGGATGCGATTTGCGCCAAGGGCGTCGAAACGGCCTATGTGACCCTGCACGTGGGGGCCGGCACGTTTCAGCCGGTGCGTGTGGATAACATCGAAGATCACCATATGCACAGCGAATGGCTGGAAGTCAGCCAGGACGTCGTGGACGCGGTTCAAGCGTGCAAGGCACGCGGCGGGCGGGTGGTTGCCGTGGGCACTACCAGCGTGCGCTCGCTGGAAAGCGCGGCGCGTGATGGCGTCCTCAAGCCGTTCAGTGGCGACACCGATATCTTTATCTACCCGGGCCGGCCGTTCCATGTGGTCGATTGCCTGGTCACCAACTTCCATTTGCCGGAATCCACGCTGTTGATGCTGGTGTCGGCATTTGCCGGTTATCCCGAGACCATGGCCGCTTATCAAGCCGCCATCGATAATGGGTACCGTTTTTTCAGCTACGGTGATGCGATGTTTATCACCCGTAACCCGGCGCCACGCGGCCCAGAGGAACAATCATGAGTCGTATGTCGTTTGAATTGCTGGCCACGGATGGTAAAGCTCGCCGCGGCCGTTTGACCTTCCCACGCGGTACCGTCGAGACCCCGGCGTTCATGCCTGTGGGCACTTACGGCACCGTCAAAGGCATGCTGCCGCGTGACATCGTCGCCACCGGCGCCGAGATCATTCTCGGCAACACCTTCCACCTGTGGCTGCGCCCAGGCACGGAAGTGATCAAGAAGCATGGCGACCTGCATGACTTCATGAAGTGGCAAGGCCCTATCCTGACCGACTCGGGTGGTTTCCAGGTGTTCAGCCTGGGCGCCATGCGCAAGATCAAGGAGGAGGGCGTGACCTTCGCCTCGCCGGTGGACGGTTCCAAGGTGTTCATGGGCCCGGAAGAGTCGATGCAGGTGCAGCGCGACCTGGGCTCCGACATCGTGATGATTTTTGACGAGTGCACGCCATACCCGGCGGACGAAGACGTGGCGCGTATCTCCATGGAGCTGTCGTTGCGTTGGGCCCAGCGCTCGAAGAACGCGCATGGCGACAACACCGCCGCGCTGTTCGGGATCGTTCAGGGCGGGATGCATGAAAGCCTGCGTAAACGCTCGCTGGAAGGCTTGGACAAGATCGGCTTTGACGGCCTGGCCATCGGCGGTCTGTCGGTGGGCGAGCCCAAGCACGAGATGATCAAGGTGCTGGACTACCTGCCGGGCCTGATGCCGGCTGACAAACCTCGTTACCTTATGGGCGTTGGCAAACCGGAAGATCTCGTAGAGGGTGTGCGCCGCGGTGTGGACATGTTCGATTGCGTGATGCCAACCCGTAATGCCCGCAATGGGCATCTGTTCATCGATACAGGCGTGCTGAAGATCCGTAACGCGTTCCATCGCCATGATGATTCGCCGCTGGATCCTACCTGTGACTGCTACACCTGCCAGAACTTCTCCCGTGCTTATCTGCACCATCTGGACAAATGCGGGGAAATGCTGGGTAGCATGTTGAATACCATCCACAATTTGCGTCACTACCAAGTCCTGATGGCTGGTTTGCGCGAGGCTATTCAACAGGGTACATTGGCCGCCTTCGTCGATGCCTTCTATGCCAAGCGCGGGCTCCTGTGCCGCCCTTGGACTGAGTTTTCCGACCCTAAGATTCACTATTTGCAACTGGAGTGCTAAATGAGCTTTTTTATCTCTAACGCCATGGCTGATGCCGCTGCGCCTGCCGCTGCCGGTCCTATGGGCGGTGGTTTCGAGTGGATTTTCCTGGTCGGCTTCCTGGTCATCTTCTACCTGATGATCTGGCGTCCACAGGCCAAGCGCGCCAAAGAGCAGAAAAACCTGCTGGGCAGCCTGCAGAAAGGTGACGAAGTTGTGACCACTGGCGGTATCGCCGGCAAGATCACCAAGGTTTCCGATGCTTTCGTGGTTCTGGAAGTCTCCGACACCGTAGAAATGAAGTTCCAGAAGGGCGCCATCGCCGCCACGCTGCCTAAAGGCACGCTCAAAGCGATCTGAGTAACAACCTTTACCAATCGACGGGGCGCGCAAGGCGCCCCGCGTTATAAGCGGGCGGCGTGATGCTGAACAAATACCCTCTGTGGAAATACGTACTGATCCTGGCGGTGCTGGCGATCGGTTTTATTTATTCCGCTCCCAATCTTTATCCTGATGACCCTGCGATCCAGATCACTGGCGCCAGCACTTCGCTGCAAGTCAATCAGGCTGACCTGGAACGCGCGAGCAAAGCGCTCACCGACGCGGGCATCCAGGTCAAAGCGGCAACGTTGGCGGCTGATGCGAAGGGCGGCTTGTTGCGCCTGACCAAGGCAGAAGACCAGTTGCCGGCCAAGGATGTTGTGCGCAAGGCCATGGGTGACGACTACGTTGTCGCGCTCAACCTGGCACAGACCACGCCAAAATGGCTGCGCAGCATTGGCGCGCACCCGATGAAGCTGGGTCTGGACTTGTCCGGTGGCGTGCACTTCCTGCTGGAAGTCGACATGGACAAAGCCCTCGACGCCCGCCTGAAAGTCTACGAAGGCGACGTGAAGAGCCTGCTGCGTAAAGAGAAGTTGCGTTATCGCAGCCTGCCGCAGCTCAACGGTGCCATCCAGCTGGGTTTCTCTGATGAGGCTACCCGCGAACAAGCCCGTGCGCTGGTGCGCAAGAACTTCAACGATTTCGACATCGTACCGGCCGACCTGAACGGCCAGCCTGTACTGCGTCTGGCGATGACCCCGGCCAAGCTGGCGGAAATCCGCGAATACTCCATCAAGCAGAACTTGACCACGGTACGTAACCGCGTCAACGAGCTGGGTGTCGCTGAGCCGATCGTTCAGCGTCAGGGCGCCAACCGCATCGTGGTTGAGCTGCCGGGTGTGCAGGACACTGCTGAAGCCAAGCGTATCCTGGGTAAAACCGCCAACCTGGAATTCCGTCTGGCGGCTGAGCCGGGTGCATCGCGTGCCACTGCCGAAGAGTTCGAGTTCCGCGAAGGCAACCGTCCTCCAGCGTTGATCGAGCGTGGCTTGATCATCACCGGTGACCAGGTGACTGACGCCAAGGCCGGTTTCGGCGAGCACGGCACGCCTGAAGTGAACATCCGTCTGGATGGCCACGGCGGCGAACTGATGAGCCGCGCCACGCGCAGCAACGTCGGTCGCAGCATGGCGGTGATCTTCATCGAGCAACGCCCTGTTACCACCTACACCAAGCAGATCGTCAACGGCGTCGAGAAAGACGTGCCGGTGCAGACCTTCAAGGAAGAGAAGAAGATCATCAGCCTGGCGACCATCCAGTCGCCGCTGGGTGCTCAATTCCGCATCACCGGCCTGAACGGCCAGGGCGAATCGTCCGAACTGGCGCTGCTGCTGCGTGCCGGTGGCCTGGCGGCGCCGATGTACTTCGCTGAAGAACGTACCATCGGCCCGAGCCTGGGTGCCGACAACATCACCAAGGGTATCGATGCGGCCTTGTGGGGCATGCTGTTCGTGTCGCTGTTCATCATCGCCATCTACCGCTTTTTCGGTATCATCGCCACCGTGGCCCTGGCGGGCAACATGGTGATGCTGCTGGCCCTGATGTCGCTGCTGGGCGCTACGCTGACCCTGCCGGGTATCGCCGGTATCGTACTCACCATGGGTATGGCGGTGGACGCCAACGTACTGATCTTCTCGCGGATTCGTGAAGAGATCGCGGCGGGCATGACCGTACAGCGTGCAATCAACGAAGGCTTCGGCCGGGCATTTACCGCGATTCTCGACTCCAACCTGACCACTTTGCTGGTCGGCGGGATTCTCTTTGCCATGGGCACCGGCCCGGTCAAAGGTTTTGCGGTGACCATGTCCCTCGGTATCTTTACCTCGATGTTCACGGCCATCATGGTGACCCGCGCAATGGTCAACCTGATCTTTGGCGGGCGTGACTTCAAGAAGTTGTGGATTTAAGGGGCTGCCATGTTACGTACAATCAACTTCATGGGCGTTCGCAACGTTGCGTTCGGCGTCACTGTGCTCCTTACCGTTCTGGCGTTGTTCAGCTGGTTCCATAAGGGCCTGAACTACGGTCTGGACTTCACCGGCGGTACGCTCATCGAGCTGACCTACGAGAAGCCGGCCGACGTTACCCTGGTGCGCAGCGAGCTGGTCAAGGCCGGCTATCACGAAGCCATCGTGCAGAGCTTCGGTGCTACCACCGACCTGCTGGTGCGTATGCCTGGCGAAGACCCGCAACTGGGTCACCAGGTAGCCGAAGCCTTGCAGAAGGTCGGCGGCGACAACCCGGCGTCGGTCAAGCGCGTCGAGTTCGTGGGCCCGCAAGTCGGTGAAGAACTGCGCGACCAGGGCGGCCTCGGCATGCTGATGGCGCTGGTCGGCATCATGATCTACCTGGCTTTCCGCTTTCAGTGGAAGTTCGGCGTCGGCGCCATTGTGTCGCTGATCCACGACGTGATCGTGACCGTGGGTATCCTTGCGTACTTCCAGATCACTTTCGACCTGACCGTACTGGCCGCGGTGCTGGCGATCATTGGTTACTCGCTGAACGACACCATTGTGGTATTCGACCGGGTTCGTGAGAACTTCCGTGTGCTGCGCAAGGCGTCGCTGATCGAGAACATCAACGTCTCCACCACCCAGACCCTGCTGCGGACCATGGCGACGTCGATTTCCACCTTGCTGGCGATCGCGGCACTGATGATCTTCGGTGGCGACAACCTGTGGGGCTTCTCCCTGGCGCTGTTCATCGGCGTTCTGGCGGGTACCTACTCGTCGATCTACATCGCCAACGTGGTGCTGATCTGGCTGAACCTCAACAGCGAAGACCTGATCCCTCCTGCTGCTACTGGCAAGGAGGTCGACGACCGTCCTTGATGGGCGCTTGTTGATCTGCTGTTACAAAGAAGGCACGAGTATTGAACTCGTGCCTTTTTTTTGCTCCAAGGCTGGGTATAGCGCGGATCGTTCGGTCCGTTTGTGATGGTCAGGAGGTTCAACGTGAACAAGTCGTTACTGGTTGGTGCGGTATTGGGTGCTGTCGGTGTGACTGCCGGGGGTGCTGTCGCCACCTACAGCCTGGTAAAAAGCGGCCCTGAGTATGCGCAAGTGCTGGCGGTGCAGCCGGTAAAAACCCAGATCAAAACCCCACGCGAGGTCTGCAAGGACGTCGCCGTAACCCGGCAGAAGCCGGTGCAGGATCAGCATCAGATCGTCGGTACGGTGGTCGGTGCGCTGGCTGGTGGCCTGTTGGGCAACCAGGTGGGTGGCGGTAATGGCAAGAAGCTGGCCACCGTGGCCGGTGCAGTTGGTGGTGGTTATGCGGGTAACAAGGTTCAGGAAGGTATGCAGAACCGCGATACCTACACCACGACCCAGACTCGCTGTAACACCGTTAACGACATCAGTGACAAGGTTGTCGGCTATGACGTGCGTTACACCCTGGATGGCAAGGAAGGTTCGGTGCGGATGGACCGTGACCCAGGCGGCCAGATTCCGGTCGACAAGGAAGGGCGTCTGGTTCTGGGTCAGAACCAGCAGTAATTCTGAGCCTTATGCAATTCAAAATGTGGGAGCGGGCTTGCTCGCGAAGGCGGTGTGGCAGCCAGTGTATTCGGCGACTGACACACTGTCTTCGCGAGCAAGCCCGCTCCCACATTTAATTTGTTTTGTTGCTGGCGTCGCTGTCTGCCTCAAATCCCAAGCATAAAAAAAGCACCCCTAGGGGTGCTTTTTTGTGGCTGCTCGCTTAGCGCTTCAGCGAGGCCGGCAGGTGCGGCTGGATCGCCGTCAGCACTGCCTTGAAGCATTTGGTGTTGCCGGCAACCACGTGGCCTTTCTCAAGGAAGTCGTGACCACCGGTGAAGTCGCTCACCAGGCCGCCGGCTTCTTGGATCAGCAGGGCGCCTGCAGCCATGTCCCACTCGGACAGGCCCGACTCCCAGAATGCATCAAAACGACCGGCAGCCACATAAGCCAAGTCCAGGCTCGCAGCGCCAGCGCGACGGATGCCGGCAGTCTGGCCAACCAGGGCGCGGAACATGCCCAGGTAGTTTTCCAGGTTGTCCATCTGGTCGTCACGGAACGGGAAGCCGGTGCCCAGCAGGGCGCCGTCCAGGCTGGTGCGACCGCTGACGCGCAGGCGGCGACCATTCAACTGGGCGCCACGGCCACGGCTGGCGGTGAATTCTTCCTGGCGGACTGGGTCCAGAACAACGGCGTGCTCCAGGCGGCCACGGTATTTGCACGCGATGCTCACGGCAAAGTGCGGGATGCCGCGCAGGAAGTTGGTGGTGCCATCCAGTGGGTCGATGATCCACAGGTAGTCTTCGCCTTCGCCGCTGCCTTTGTGCAGGCCGGTTTCTTCACCGAGGATGCCGTGGGTAGGGTAGGCCTTGCGCAGAGCGTCGATGATTTTCTGTTCGGCGGCGCGATCCACCTCGGACACATAATCCTTGGCGTCTTTTTCGTCGACCTTGATGGTATCCAGGCGCTCGATGGAGCGGAAGATCAATTCACTGGCGCTGCGGGCGGCGCGCAGCGCGATATTCAGCATGGGCTGCATGGATGTGTCACCTAAGGTTGTTAAAGAAAGCCGGGCATTCTAGCAGAAACTTTCTTCAGGTGAAGGACGACGTTAGCTTTCATGGCATAACCTTAGGCTGTTCTGTAAGATTTGCTCCCCTTTCCCGTGTCCGAGAGCGCCTCCCTTGCTGCAAAACATTCGTGTCGTCTTGGTCAATACCAGTCATCCCGGCAATATCGGTGGGGTGGCGCGAGCCATGAAAAACATGGGGCTGACGCGCCTGGTGCTGGTCGAGCCGCGTGTGTTCCCGCACCACGAGGCCGATGCTCGCGCATCCGGCGCCAATGACATCCTTGAAAAAGCCCAGGTCGTCGCCACTCTGGAAGACGCCTTGGTCGGCTGCAACCTGGTGCTCGGCACCAGCGCCCGCGACCGGCGTATCCCCTGGCCATTGCTGGACCCGCGTGAGTGCGGGACCAAAGTGGTGGAGGAGGCGGCCGGCGGCGCCGAGATCGCCTTGGTATTTGGCCGTGAAGACTCCGGCCTGACCAATGACGAGCTGCAGCGATGTCATTATCACGTGCACATTCCATCAGACCCTGAGTTCAGTTCGCTGAACCTCGGGGCAGCGGTGCAGGTGTTGAGTTACGAAGTGCGCATGGCCTGGCTGGCGGCTGAAGGTCAGCCGAGCAAGGTCGAGAAGGATGAGGTGGCATCGACCAAAAGTGGCGAGTTGGCCACCATGGACGAGTTGGAGCGATTCTATGAGCACCTGGAGCAAACCCTGGTCGCCATCGAATTCCTCGATCCTGAAAAGCCACGGCACTTGATGGCGCGCCTGCGCCGCCTGTACGGGCGCAGCTCGGTGAGCCGAGCGGAAATGAATATATTGCGTGGCATCCTCACGGAAACCCAGAAAGCGGCCCGTGGCGAGCTTCTTAAGCGGAAGGATTAAAAATGTTCGAGCGTTTGCGAGAAGATATCCAGAGTGTTTTCCACCGTGATCCGGCGGCGCGCAATGCCTTTGAGGTGTTGACCTGCTACCCGGGCATGCATGCGATCTGGATCCACCGCCTGTCCGGCGCCTTGTGGGGCATGGGCTGGAAGTGGCTGGCGCGGCTGGTGTCGAACTTTGGTCGTTGGTTGACCGGGATTGAGATTCATCCGGGCGCGAAAGTGGGGCGTCGCTTCTTTATCGACCATGGCATGGGCATCGTGATTGGCGAGACCGCTGAGATTGGTGATGACGTGACGCTGTATCAGGGCGTGACTCTGGGCGGTACCAGCTGGAATAAAGGCAAGCGCCACCCGACTTTGGAAAATGGCGTGGTGGTGGGGGCGGGCGCCAAGGTGCTTGGCCCGTTCACCGTTGGCGCGGGAGCCAAGGTTGGCTCCAATGCGGTGGTGACCAAGGCTGTGCCACCTGGTGCAACGGTTGTGGGTATCCCTGGCCGAATCATCGTCAAGCCGGAAGTTGGTGACGAGCAAGAAGCCAAGCGCAAGGCCATGGCCGAGAAAATCGGTTTTGATGCCTATGGTGTCAGTGAAGACATGCCCGACCCGGTGGCCCGAGCCATCGGCCAGTTGCTCGATCACCTGCAAGCGGTGGATGGCAAGCTGGACGGTATGTGCGGTGCACTGAAGGATCTCGGCAGCCCTTACTGTGCCAAAGAACTGCCAGAGTTGCGTGAAGAAGATTTCGCCGAGATCAAGGACGAAACCGCCGCCACGAAAGCCGGCTAGATCTTAAGGCCTATAAAAATCTCCTGTGGGAGCTGGCTTGCCTGCGATAGCAGTCTGCCAGCCACCCCTTGAGCTGCTGATCCACCGCTATCGCAGGCAAGCCAGCTCCCACATTTGATCTCCATTGGTCTTGAGATTAAGGGTTGGCCGTGTTCCCGCTGTTCGATCCCACCCCCACCCTGCTATGATTCGCGCGCCCTTTTTACGGGTAATCCTGACTAAAGTACTAGGTCTTATAGTTGACTTAAATACTCGGGAATCGCATACTTGCCCCCATTCTGAAACACCTTGGTACTTGTCCATGAGACTGACTACAAAAGGCCGATACGCGGTGACCGCCATGCTTGACCTGGCCTTGCACGCGCAAACTGGGCCGGTGTCCCTGGCCGATATCTCCGAGCGCCAAGGCATTTCCCTGTCCTACCTCGAGCAGCTGTTCGCCAAATTGCGTCGTAGCAATCTGGTTTCCAGCGTACGTGGGCCGGGTGGCGGCTATCAGTTGTCCCGCGATATGCAGGGCATCCAGGTAGCCCAGGTCATCGACGCAGTGAACGAATCCGTCGATGCCACGAAGTGCCAGGGTTTGGGTGACTGCCACGCCGGCGACACCTGCCTGACGCACCACTTGTGGTGTGACTTGAGCCTGCAGATCCATGAGTTTTTGAGTGGTATCAGCTTGGCTGATCTTGTGACTCGCCGTGAGGTACAAGAAGTAGCCCAGCGTCAGGACCAGCGCCGTTGCAACACCAAGGCGCCGCGTCTGGACAAGATCGAAGCGTCCGCCGTCGAGTGACAGCCGCAGAGCTAACGGCACGCCAGCCAGCCTGATTTAGGAGAAAGTCCATGAAATTGCCGATTTACCTTGATTACTCAGCGACCACCCCGGTTGATCCGCGTGTCGCGCAAAAGATGAGCGAATGCCTGCTGGTTGACGGAAACTTCGGCAACCCGGCCTCCCGTTCCCACGTATTCGGCTGGAAAGCCGAGGAAGCGGTCGAGAACGCTCGTCGTCAGGTTGCTGACCTGGTGGGTGCAGACCCGCGTGAAATCGTCTGGACCTCCGGTGCCACCGAATCCGACAACCTGGCAATCAAGGGCGCGGCGCATTTCTACGCGACCAAAGGCAAGCACCTGATCACCACCAAGATTGAGCACAAGGCTGTCCTCGACACCATGCGCCAACTGGAGCGTGAAGGTTTCGAGGTGACTTACCTTGAGCCGACCACCGACGGTATCGTTACCCCGGCGATGATCGAAGCCGCGCTGCGTGAAGACACCATCCTGGTTTCCGTGATCCACGTGAACAACGAAATCGGTACTATCAACGACATCGCGGCCATCGGCGAGCTGACCCGTTCCAAGGGCATCCTGCTGCACGTCGACGCGGCTCAGTCCACCGGCAAGGTCGACATCGACCTGTCGAAGCTGAAAGTCGACCTGATGTCGTTCTCTGCCCACAAAACCTACGGCCCTAAAGGCATCGGCGCGCTGTACGTAAGTCGCAAGCCTCGCGTGCGCATCGAAGCCACCATGCACGGTGGCGGTCACGAGCGCGGCATGCGTTCCGGCACCCTGGCGACCCACCAGATCGTCGGCATGGGCGAAGCCTTCCGTGTAGCCAAAGAAGACATGGCTGCCGAAAATGTGCGCATCAAGGCCCTGAGTGATCGCTTCTACAAGCAGGTCGAGAACCTTGAAGAGCTGTACATCAACGGCAGCATGACCGCCCGTGTACCGCACAACCTGAATTTGAGCTTCAACTATGTCGAAGGCGAGTCGCTGATCATGGCGCTCAAGGACCTGGCGGTTTCGTCCGGTTCGGCCTGCACCTCGGCGTCCCTTGAGCCTTCGTATGTGTTGCGCGCCCTGGGCCGCAATGACGAACTGGCACACAGCTCGATCCGCTTTACGTTCGGCCGCTTCACCACCGAAGAACAAGTCGACTACGCCGCGCAGAAAGTCTGCGAGGCCGTCAACAAGCTCCGCGTTCTGTCCCCGCTGTGGGACATGTACAAGGACGGCGTCGACATTTCCAAGATCGAGTGGGCGGCACACTAAATATAGAAGCCGCCACCCAAGCTCTGTAGGAACGTGGCGGAAAACGCAGGCGTTTTTACAGGGTTCCAGAGCGGCCCTGATGAGTGAGGATTCAGTACCATGGCTTACAGCGAAAAGGTCATCGACCACTACGAAAACCCGCGCAACGTCGGCAAGATGAACGCGGAAGACCCTGATGTCGGCACCGGCATGGTCGGCGCCCCGGCGTGCGGCGATGTGATGCGCCTGCAGATCAAGGTCAACGACGCTGGCGTTATCGAAGACGCCAAGTTCAAGACCTACGGCTGCGGTTCGGCTATCGCCTCCAGCTCCCTGGCGACCGAATGGATGAAAGGCAAGACCCTGGATGAGGCTGTCACCATCAGCAACACCCAGCTGGCCGAAGAACTGGCCCTGCCGCCAGTGAAAATCCACTGCTCGGTACTCGCTGAAGACGCCATCAAGGCGGCTGTTCGCGACTACAAGCAGAAGAAAGGCTTGATCTAAGCATTTGGCGACGAGTAAGGAGTCAACGATGGCTATCAGCATGACAGAAGCGGCTGCGCAGCACATTCGCCGCTCCCTGAATGGGCGCGGTAAAGGTGAGGGGATTCGTCTGGGTGTTCGCACCACGGGCTGTTCCGGCCTTGCCTACGTGCTGGAGTTTGTCGACGAGGTGGTTGCGGAAGACCAGGTGTTCGAGAGTCACGGCGAAAAAGTGATCATCGACCCTAAAAGCCTGACCTATCTGGACGGCACCGAACTCGATTTCGTCAAGGAAGGGTTGAACGAAGGCTTCAAGTTCAACAACCCCAACGTACGCGGTGAATGTGGCTGCGGCGAAAGCTTCAACATCTGAGGCTATTCGTGGGTACTCCTTGTCATTTCGCTTTATTCGAGCTGCAGCCGAGTTTTCGGCTGGACCTCGAGCAGCTTGCCACGCGCTACCGAGAGTTGGCGCGTGGGGTGCATCCGGACCGCTTCGCTGACGCTTCCGAGCGTGAGCAACGCCTGGCCCTGGAGCAATCGGCCAGCCTCAACGAAGCCTATCAGACGCTCAAAAGCCCCCGAAACGCGCGCGCTACCTGCTCGCGATGAACGGTGGCGAGTTGCCCCTGGAAGTTACGGTTCACGATCCGGACTTCCTGATGCAGCAGATGCAGTGGCGCGAAGAACTCGAAGACTTGCAGGACGAAGCCGATGTGGCGGGTGTCGCGGTCTTCAAGCGTCGTCTGAAAGTGGCCCAGGATGAGCTGAACGAAAGCTTCGCGGCTTGTTGGGATGATGCAGCGCAACGTGAGCAGGCTGAACGCCTGATGCGGCGCATGCAGTTCCTCGACAAGCTCACCTACGAAGTGCGCCAGCTAGAAGAGCGCCTCGACGATTAACCCAGTGTGCTGCCCGTGATGCGCGCCTGATAGACAGATAAGACCTGATTACCATGGCTCTACTGCAAATCGCCGAACCCGGCCAAAGCCCTCAACCGCACCAGCGTCGTCTGGCGGTGGGTATTGACCTGGGCACCACCAATTCCCTGGTTGCTGCCTTGCGCAGCGGCCTGTCCGAGCCGCTGCCCGACGCCGATGGCCGGGTGATCCTTCCGTCGGCCGTGCGCTATCACGCTGATCGCACCGAAGTCGGTGAGTCGGCGAAGCTGGCGGCGTCTACCGACCCTTTGAATACCGTGCTGTCGGTCAAGCGCTTGATGGGTCGTGGGCTGTCCGACGTCAAGCAATTGGGCGATCAGCTGCCGTACCGCTTTGTCGGCGGCGAATCCCATATGCCGTTCATCGACACCGTCCAAGGCCCGAAAAGCCCGGTGGAAGTCTCGGCCGATATCCTCAAGGTGCTGCGCCAGCGAGCGGAAACCACCTTGGGCGGCGAACTCGTGGGTGCGGTGATCACCGTCCCGGCCTATTTCGATGATGCTCAGCGCCAAGCCACCAAAGATGCGGCGAAACTCGCCGGCCTGACCGTGCTGCGCCTGCTCAATGAGCCGACCGCTGCGGCTGTGGCGTATGGCCTGGATCAGCATGCTGAAGGCCTGGTCGCTATTTATGACCTGGGCGGCGGTACCTTTGATATTTCGATCCTGCGCCTGACCGGCGGCGTCTTTGAAGTGCTGGCCACCGGCGGCGACAGCGCCCTGGGCGGCGATGACTTCGACCATGCCATTGCCGGCTGGATCATCACCAGCGCCGGTTTGTCGGCTGACCTGGACCCGGGCGCACAGCGTAACCTGCTGCAAGCCGCCTGCGCCGCCAAGGAAGCGTTGACGGATGTGGCGAGCGTTGAAGTTTCCTACGGCACCTGGTCGGCTCAACTGACCCGCGAAGCCTTCGATTCGTTGATCGAGCCCATGGTCGCCCGCAGCCTCAAGGCCTGCCGCCGCGCTGTGCGTGACTCCGGTATCGAGCTGGAAGAAGTCGGCGCCGTGGTCATGGTCGGTGGTTCTACGCGTGTTCCGCGTGTTCGCCAAGCTGTGGCCGAAGCCTTCGGTCGCCAGCCGCTGACAGAAATCGACCCGGATCAAGTGGTGGCCATTGGTGCTGCGATCCAGGCCGATACCCTGGCTGGCAACAAGCGCGACGGTGGCGAACTGCTGCTGCTCGACGTGATTCCGTTGTCCTTGGGTCTGGAAACCATGGGCGGCCTGATGGAGAAGGTGATTCCACGCAACACCACCATCCCCGTCGCCCGCGCCCAGGACTTCACGACTTACAAAGATGGCCAGACGGCCATGATGATTCACGTGCTGCAGGGCGAGCGTGAGCTGATCAGCGACTGCCGCTCCCTGGCGCGCTTTGAATTGCGCGGCATTCCGGCGATGGTGGCCGGTGCGGCGAAGATCCGCGTGACTTACCAGGTCGACGCCGATGGCCTGCTCAGCGTGGCTGCGCGTGAGCTGGGCTCGGGCGTTGAAGCCAGCATTCAGGTCAAGCCGTCCTACGGCCTGACCGACGGCGAAATCGCCAAGATGCTCAAGGATTCGTTCCAGTACGCGGGTGACGACAAGGTCGCCCGTGTATTGCGTGAGCAGCAAGTCGATGCCCAGCGCCTGCTCGAAGCGGTGCAAGGCGCCTTGGATGCCGACGGCGAGCGCCTGCTGGATGCCGAAGAGCGTATGGTCATCGACCTGCAAATGCAGGAATTGGCCGAACTGATGAAAGGCAACGATGGTTACGCCATCGAGCAGCAGACCAAGCGCCTGTCGCAAGTGACTGATGCCTTTGCCGCCCGCCGCATGGATCAGACGGTGAAAGCCGCACTGGCCGGGCGCAACCTGAATGAAATCGAGGAATAATTAATGCCGCAGGTCATTTTTCTGCCACACGCCGAGCATTGCCCGGACGGTATGGTTGTGGAGGCTGAGACCGGCAAGTCCATCCTCGAAGTTGCCCATGACAACCATATCGAGATCGAAAGCGCGTGCGGCGGTGTCTGCGCCTGTACCACCTGCCACTGCGTGATTCGCGAGGGTTTCAACTCTCTTGAAGAAGCAGATGAGCTGGAAGAAGACTTTCTGGATCGCGCGTGGGGCCTGGAGGCGACTTCTCGCCTAAGCTGTCAGGCACGGGTCGGCACTGAAGACATCACCGTCGAAATTCCGAAATATTCGCTCAACCATGCGGCCGAAGCGCCGCATTGATTCAAGGAAGTGTCATGAGTCTTAAATGGGTTGATGTGCAAGAGATCGCTATCCTGTTGGCCGACGGCAACCCGGATCTGGATCCTTACTCCCTGAACTTTGTAGCTTTGCGTGACATGGTCATGGCATTGCCAGGGTTTGAAGATGAGCGCGATCGTGGCGGTGAGAAGGTCCTGGAAGCTATCCAGACTGCCTGGAAAGAAGAACAGGACTGACGCCTCCCTTACGCAGTTAGGCAATACCCAAGAACCCGCGTATAATTCGCGGGTTTAATTTTTCGTAAATTACCGTTTCTGGAGTTACACCATGGCTGTTCAACGTACTTTCTCCATCATCAAGCCTGACGCTGTTGCAAAAAACGTCATCGGCGAGATCACCACTCGTTTCGAAAAAGCCGGCCTGAAGGTTGTAGCTTCGAAACTCAAGCAACTGTCCAAAGCTGAAGCTGAAGGCTTCTACGCTGAGCACAGCGCTCGTGGCTTCTTCGGCGACCTAGTTGCCTTCATGATCTCCGGCCCTGTTGTTGTTCAGGTTCTGGAAGGCGAAAACGCTATCGCTCTGAACCGTGAGCTGATGGGCGCTACCAACCCTAAAGAAGCTGCTGCCGGCACCATCCGTGCTGACTTCGCTGAGTCCATCGACGCCAACGCTGTTCACGGTTCGGACTCCGAAGCCGCCGCTGCTCGCGAAATCTCGTACTTTTTCGCTGCTACTGAAGTAACCGCTCGCTAAGCATCGGCTTAAAGAGTGAGGGTGAATCCATGACTACATCGACTGTTAAAACCAACCTGCTGGGTCTGACTCAACAGGAAATGGAAAAATTCTTCGACTCAATCGGGGAGAAGCGTTTCCGTGCCGGTCAGGTAATGAAGTGGATTCACCACTTTGGCGTCGACGATTTCGACGCCATGACGAACGTCAGCAAGGCCCTGCGCGACAAGCTCAAGGCCATTGCTGAAGTACGTGGCCCTGAAGTGGTCAGCGAGGACATCTCCAGCGACGGCACCCGTAAGTGGGTGGTGCGCGTGGCGTCCGGCAGCTGCGTCGAGACCGTGTACATTCCCCAGGGCAAACGCGGCACCTTGTGCGTTTCGTCCCAGGCAGGCTGTGCCCTGGACTGCAGTTTCTGCTCCACCGGCAAGCAAGGCTTCAATAGCAACCTCACCGCCGCCGAAGTGATCGGCCAGGTGTGGATTGCCAACAAATCCTTTGGCAGCGTCCCGGCGACCGTCGACCGTGCCATCACCAACGTGGTGATGATGGGCATGGGTGAGCCGCTGCTGAACTTCGACAACGTGATTGCGGCCATGCATTTGATGATGGACGACCTGGGCTACGGCATCTCCAAGCGCCGTGTGACCCTGTCGACCTCCGGCGTAGTGCCGATGATCGATGAGCTGGCCAAGCACATCGACGTCTCCCTGGCGTTGTCGCTGCACGCACCCAATGACGCATTGCGTAACCAATTGGTGCCGATCAACAAGAAGTATCCGCTTAAGATGCTGCTCGAATCTTGCCAGCGTTACATGGCGACCTTGGGTGAGAAGCGCGTGCTGACCATTGAGTACACCATGCTCAAGGACATCAACGACAAGGTCGAACACGCGGTCGAGATGATCGAGTTGCTCAAGAACACCCCATGCAAGATCAACCTGATTCCGTTTAACCCGTTTCCACATTCTGGCTACGAGCGGCCGAGCAACAACGCCATCCGCCGTTTCCAGGATCAACTGCACCAGGCCGGCTACAACGTCACCGTACGCACCACCCGTGGTGAAGACATCGACGCCGCCTGTGGCCAATTGGTAGGGCAAGTGATGGATCGCACCCGCCGCAGCGAACGTTATATCGCCGTGCGCGAACTTAACGCCGCCGAAGATTTGCCGCAAATTGCTGTGAATCGAATCTGAGAGAGGATCTCTATGCCCTTGCGCCTTGCGCTGCTTTTGCTTGTTACCGGCCTCGCCGCCGGATGTGTTTCATCGGGCCATGACAGCCTTTTGCAAACCGGTAAGGGCCGTGACGAGGCGCGAGTTGCCTATGTGCAACTGGGCTTGGGTTACCTGCAGCAAGGCATGAGCGAGCAGGCCAAGGTGCCGTTGAAAAAGGCCTTGGCGCTGGACAGCGACGATGCCGATGCCAATGCGGCACTGGCCCTGGTGTTCCAGGCCCAGGCCGAGCCTGAGCTGGCCGAGCAATATTTCCACAAGGCCCTGGCCTCACGTCCCGCCGACCCGCGGCTGCTGAACAATTACGGCAGCTTCCTGTTCGAGCAGAAACGTTATGACCAGGCGGCCCTTTATTTCCAGAAAGCCAGTGCCGATACCCTCTATCCTGAACGTTCGCGGGTGTTCGAGAACCTTGGGGTAGCTTCAATGCGCCTCGGTCAGCGTGACAGCGCCCGCCAGCAACTGGAAAAAGCCCTGCATTTGAACAGTCGTCAGCCACGCGCTTTGCTCGAAATGGCTGAGTTGTCTTACGAAGACAGGCATTATGTGCCGGCACGTGACTATTACGAGCGTTTTAGCCTGCTCAGCGGGCAAAATGCACGTAGTCTATTGCTCGGTGTGCGCCTGGCGACGGTTCATGATGAACGCGACACGGCCGCACGTTTTGGCCAGCAACTCGAACGACTCTATCCCGGTACGCCGGAATATCAGCAATACCTGTCGGAGCAATGATGAAAGCGGCGCACCCGGAAGTTGTAGCAGCTAATCGCGTAAACCCAGGCGAAACCTTGCGTCAGGCCCGCGAAAGCAATGGTTGGTCGCTGGCAGAAGTGGCCCTCAAGCTCAATTTGACCACCACGTCTTTGGGCAACCTGGAAGCGGGCGCGTTCGACAAGCTGCCTGGGCATACGTTCGCCCGCGGCTATATCCGTGCCTATGCCAAGTTGCTGGGCATTGATCAGGCTGTGCTGGTCCAGGAATTCGACCAATTCACCGGAACCGACTCCCAGGGCAGCAATGTGCATGGTTTGGGTCGTATTGAAGAACCGGTACGGGTTTCCCACACGATTTTGCGAATTGTCAGCCTGTTGCTGCTGATTGCCGTGATTGGCGGCGGCTTTGTCTGGTGGCAAGACCAGACCTCCCAGCGCAGCAAAGACCTGACCAGCAACGCCATGGAGCACGTCGAAGTCGAAAGCGCCGACGGCACCACCCAGATTCATCCGCTGGATGAGCCGGAAGACCAGGCCGTCGTCGAAGGTCAGGCCGCACCTGAGGTGCCTCCGACCACTGAGCCAGCGGCGCCGGAAGCCGCCCCGGCCGAGACCGCCGCTGTAGCGGCTCCGACTGCGCCAGTTCACACCCCGGCAGCCCCGGTTGCCCAGGCCCATACACCGGCCGCGCCGGCACCGGCTCCAGCGAGCACTACGCCGGCCACCCCGGCCGCCCCGGCGATGTCGCCGCCCACCACCCCGGCATTGATCGCTGGTGACGGCCGTGTACAGATTACCTTCATCGCTGACTGCTGGACGCAAGTCACCGATGGCAATGGCAAAGTGCTGTTTAGCGGTCTGAAGCGTAAGGGAGATACTCTTGACCAGGGCGGCAAGCCTCCTTTGACGCTGCGTCTGGGCTTTGCCCGTGGCGCGCAAGTGGCCTACAACGGCCAGCCTGTTGACGTAGCGCCGTTCACCAGTGGCGAGACCGCTCGCCTCAAGTTGGGACAATAGTCATGCACGGCGAATCTCCAATCAAACGTCGCGTATCGCGCAAGATCTGGGTCGGCTCGGTGCCGGTGGGTGGCGACGCCCCCATCGCGGTGCAGAGCATGACCAACAGCGACACCAATGATGTGGCCGCCACCGTCGCCCAGATCAATCGTCTGGAAGCCGCTGGCGTGGACATCGTACGGGTATCCGTGCCGGACATGGACGCTGCCGAAGCCTTTGGTCGCATCAAGCAGCTGGTCAAGGTGCCGCTGGTTGCCGACATTCACTTCGATTACAAGATCGCACTGCGCGTAGCCGAACTGGGTGTGGACTGCCTGCGTATCAACCCGGGCAACATCGGTCGCGAAGACCGTGTGCGCGCCGTGGTTGATGCTGCCCGTGACCGTGGCATTCCAATCCGCATCGGCGTCAACGCCGGTTCCCTGGAAAAAGACCTGCAGAAAAAATACGGCGAGCCGACCCCGGCGGCGCTGGTTGAATCGGCGCTGCGCCACGTTGAACACCTTGAGCGCCTGAATTTCCAGGACTTCAAGGTCAGCGTAAAGGCCTCCGACGTGTTCATGGCGGTAGAAGCCTACCGCCTGTTGGCCAAGGAAATCGTGCAGCCGCTGCACCTGGGTATCACCGAAGCCGGCGGTTTACGCTCAGGCACAGTGAAATCTGCGGTGGGTCTCGGTATGCTGCTCGCCGAAGGGATTGGCGATACTATCCGCATCTCCCTCGCGGCAGACCCGGTAGAGGAAGTGAAGGTCGGTTACGACATTCTCAAATCCCTGCGTTTGCGCTCCCGTGGCATCAACTTCATTGCCTGCCCGAGTTGCTCGCGGCAGAACTTCGACGTGGTGAAAACCATGAACGACCTGGAGTTGCGTCTCGAAGACCTGTTGGTGCCGCTGGATGTTGCGGTCATTGGCTGTGTGGTCAACGGGCCGGGTGAAGCCAAAGAGGCCCATGTAGGGTTGACCGGCGGTACACCGAACCTGATTTACATCGACGGCAAGCCGTCGCAGAAGTTGACGAATGACAATCTGGTGGATGAGCTGGAAAAGCTGATCCGCCAGAAAGCAGCCGAAAAGGTTGCAGCTGACGCAGCGCTGATCGCGCGCGGCTGATTGAACGAATTTAAGGATTTGATGTGAGCAAGTCTCTGCAAGCCATTCGTGGCATGAACGACATCCTGCCGGAGCAGACGCCACTGTGGCGCTACTTCGAGAGCACGGTTGCGCGCCTGCTGGATAACTACGGTTACAAACAGATTCGCATGCCGATCGTTGAGTTCACCGAACTGTTCAAGCGCTCCATCGGTGAAGTAACCGACATCGTCGAAAAAGAGATGTACACCTTTGAAGACCGCAACGGCGACTCCCTGACGTTGCGTCCGGAAGGCACTGCCGCGTGCGTACGTGCTGTGCTTGAGCATGGCCTCACCGGCGGCGGCCAGCCGCAGAAGCTGTGGTACATCGGCCCGATGTTTCGCCACGAGCGCCCGCAGAAAGGCCGTTATCGCCAGTTCCACCAGATCGGCCTGGAAGTGTTCAACCTTGACGGCCCGGACATCGATGCCGAGCTGATCGTGCTGACCTGGCGCCTGTGGGGCATGCTGGGTATTCGCGACGCAGTGAAGCTTGAGCTGAACAGCCTGGGCACCAGCGAATCCCGGGGCCGCTACCGCGAAGCCCTGGTGGAGTTCCTGTCTGCCCATCTGGACAAGTTGGACGAAGACAGCCAGCGCCGTCTGAAAACCAACCCGCTGCGCGTGCTGGATACCAAGAACGCCGACACCCAAGCGGTGCTGGTCGACGCGCCGAAAATGGCCGACTACCTTGACGACGAGTCCCGCACCCATTTCGAGGGCCTCAAGGCTCGCCTGGACGCGGCCGGGATTCCGTACGTGATCAACCCGAAACTGGTGCGCGGCCTCGATTACTACAGCAAGACCGTGTTCGAATGGGTCACCGACAAGCTTGGTGCCCAGGGCACCGTGTGTGCGGGTGGTCGTTACGACGGCCTGGTCGAGCAAATGGGCGGCAAACCGACCACGGGCGTGGGCTTTGCCATGGGCATCGAGCGGCTGATCCTGCTGCTGGAAACCCTGGAGCAAGTCCCCGAAGAAATCTCCCGTCAGGTGGACGTGTACTTGTGCGCCTTTGGCGAGGCCGCCGAACTGGCAGCCCTGGCCCTGAGCGAAAAAGTGCGCGACCAACTGCCGAACCTGCGCCTGCAGATCAATGCCGGCGCCGGCAGCTTCAAGAGCCAGTTCAAGAAGGCCGACAAGAGCGGTGCGCTGTATGCACTGATCCTCGGCGATGACGAGCTGGCCCAGCAAGTGATAGGTTTCAAACCCCTGCGTGGCCAGGGCGAGCAACAGAACATTGCCTTTGATGCGCTCGCTGCGCACTTGGCCACCTGCGTCGTGCAGGGTTGAAGCTGTCGAACAGCCGAATTTAGCGATTAAGGAGTATTGGGGTGTCGAGTACTGATGATGAGCAGCTGGCCGAGTTCAAAGACTGGTGGCAGCGTAACGGCAAGCCCCTGGTTACTGGCGGCCTGCTGGCTTTAGTGGTGGTGTTCGGCTGGCAAGCCTGGACCAAGTATCAGGCCAACCAGTCCCAGGGCGCCTCGATCCTCTATCAGCAATTGCTGGAAACCACGCTGACGCCTGACGGCAAGCCTGACCCTGCACAGGTTGCAGACCTGGCCGGCAAGCTGAAAAACGAATTTGGCGGTAGCACCTACGCCCAATACGGCAGCCTGTTCGTTGCGAAAGTCGCGGTCGACACCGGCAAGCTGGATGATGCAGCCTCCGAACTGAAGGCCGTTGCCGACAAGCCGACCAACCCGACCCTGGGTGAAATCGCACGTCAGCGCCTGGCTCAGGTATTGGCGGCACAGAACAAGGCTGACGAAGCACTCAAACTGCTCGACGGCGATGCTGACAAGGCATTTGTAGCCACTCGCGAAGAGCTCAAGGGTGACCTGTTGGTCCAATTGGGTCGTACCGACGAAGCCAATGCTGCGTACCAAAAAGCCAAGGCGGCGCTGTCTGATGAAGCGGCGGTCGGTGGCTTACAAATCAAGCTGGACGACTTGGCCAAAGGGGATGCGTGACGTGATCCGTTGGAAACATGCAGCATTGCTGGCTCTGGCCGTTCTGGCCGCGGGTTGCAGCAGCAACAGTAAAAAGAACTGCCTCCGGCCGAGCTGACCAGCTTCAAGGAAGAAGTGGTCCTGCAAAAGCAATGGAGCCGCTCCATCGGTGACGGCCAGGGCGACACCTACAACATGTTGGTACCGGCAATCGACGGTGACAACATTGTGGCGGCTGACGTGACCGGCGTGGTGATGTCCATGGATCGCCTGAACGGCGAAGTGAAGTGGAAGAAAGACCTCGAATTGCCAGTGTCCGGCGCCGTAGGCGTGGGTTATGGCATGGTCATGCTCGGCACGCTCAAGGGCGAAGTCGTGGCGCTGGACTCCAGCACCGGTGAAGAGAAATGGCGCGCTCGCGTGACCAGTGAAGTGCTCGCACCGCCTGCTACCAACGGCGATATCGTCGTGGTGCAAACCCAGGACGACCGTGTAATCGGCCTCGACGCCAGCACTGGCGAACAGCGCTGGTTGTACGACAGCACCCCGGCGGTGCTGACCCTGCGCGGTACCAGTGGTCCGATTGTGACCAACAACCTGGCCGTTGCAGGTCTGTCGACCGGTAAAGTGGTCGCCTTGGACACCCGCAACGGCGTGCCGGCCTGGGAAACCCGTGTGGCTATCCCGCAAGGTCGTTCCGAGCTGGACCGCGTAGTGGACATCGACGGTGGCTTGCTGCTGTCGGGTGAAACCCTTTACGTCGCCACCTACCAGGGCCGCGTTGCCGCACTGGACCTGCAGAGCGGCCGCGTGAACTGGCAGCGTGATGCTTCCAGCTATGCGGGTGTCGCCCAAGGGTTTGGCAGCGTCTATGTAAGCCTGGCGTCCGGCACCGTTGAAAGTGTCGACGAGCGTTCCACCACTGCACTGTGGAGCAACGACTCGCTGGCCCGCCGCCAACTGTCGGCACCGGAAGTCTTCTCCAGCTACGTAGCGGTAGGCGACTTCGAAGGCTACCTGCACCTGCTGAGCCAGGTGGATGGTCGCTTTGTAGGTCGTGAGCGTATCGACAGCGACGGCCTGCGTGCCCGTCCGCTGGTCGTGGGTAACATGCTTTATGTGTTTGGCAACAGCGGCAAGCTGGAAGCCCTGACCATCAAGTAAGAACTATGCTTGGGGTAACACCCAGGCGGCCCCGCTTCGGCGGGGCATGCGGCATTTGAATATGCTGCCCCGAGCACCAGCCGCTGCCATGCAGCGGCTTTTGTATTTTCTGAAATAACGAAGTGGAGAGCCGCATGGTTCCCGTAATCGCCCTGGTGGGCCGACCTAACGTCGGCAAGTCCACCTTGTTCAACCGCCTGACCAGGACTCGCGACGCCATCGTCGGCGACTTGTCCGGTCTGACCCGTGATCGCCAATACGGTGAGGCAAAGTGGCAAGGGCGCTCCTACATTATTGTCGACACCGGTGGTATCTCCGGTGACGAGCATGGCATGGACGAAAAAATGGCCGAGCAGTCGCTGCTGGCCATTGAGGAAGCCGATGTCGTGTTGTTCCTGGTGGATGCCCGTGCGGGCTACACCGCTGCCGACCAGATGATCGGCGAGCACCTGCGCAAGCGCAACAAGCGTTCCTATCTGGTCGCCAACAAGATCGATAACATCGATCCTGAGGCAGCCCGTGCCGAGTTCAGCCCGATGGGCCTGGGCGACGCGATCCCGGTCGCCGGTGCTCACGGTCGTGGCATCACCCAGATGCTGGAAATCGCCCTGCGCGACTTCCCCAAGGATGACGTCGAGGAAGAAGAGGGCGAAGAAGAAATCGTTGCCGAAGGTGAGGAAGCCAAGCGCATTCCTGGCCCGAGCGAAAAAGACGGGATCAAGATCGCCATCATCGGCCGTCCGAACGTTGGCAAGTCGACCCTGGTTAACCGTATGCTCGGTGAAGACCGGGTTATCGTGTACGACCAGCCCGGCACCACCCGCGACAGTATCTACATCCCGTTCGAGCGTAACGACGAGAAGTACACGCTGATCGACACCGCCGGTGTGCGCAAGCGCGGCAAGATCCACGAGGAAGTTGAAAAGTTCTCGGTGGTCAAAACCCTGCAGGCAATCAAAGACGCCAACGTGGTGATCTTTGTGATGGACGCCCGCGAAGGCGTGGTGGACCACGACCTCAACTTGCTGGGCTTTGCCCTGGAAGCCGGTCGCGCCCTGGTGATCGCGATCAACAAGTGGGACGGCATGACGCCGAGCGAGCGCGATTTCGTCAAGATCGAGCTGCAGCGTCGTCTGTTCTTCGTCGAGTTCGCTGACATCCACTTTATCTCGGCACTGCACGGCACGGGCGTGGGCAACCTCTACGCGTCCGTACAGAACTCGTTCAAGTCTGCGGTCACCCGCTGGCCGACCAACCGTCTGACCCAGATCCTTGAAGACGCGGTTGGCGAACACGCGCCGCCGATGGTCAACAACCGCCGGATCAAACTGCGTTACGCCCACCTGGGTGGTGCCAACCCGCCGATTATCGTGATCCATGGTAACCAGATCGAGAAGGTGCCCAAATCCTATGTGCGTTACCTGGAAAACACCTACCGCCGTGTCTTGAAACTGGTCGGTACGCCGATCCGCATCGAGTTCAAGGGTGGCGAGAACCCATACGAAGGCAACAAGAACACACTGACTGACCGTCAGGTGAACAAGAAGCGTCGTTTGATGACTCACCACAAGAAGGCCGACAAGAAGCGCCGCGACAAGAAATAGCCGCAGCGTCACGTTGTAAGCTACAAGCTGCAAGAGAGGGCTCTTTTTGAGCCCTTTTTGTGCGCGTTGGTTTGTTGCTTGACCTGCTTGCAGCTTGCAGCTTAAAACTTGCAGCTCACCCGAAGGGGGCTCCCATGATCACCAGTAAGCTGCCGAATGTCGGCACCACTATCTTCACCACCATGTCGCAACTCGCTGCCGAAACCGGCGCGCTTAACCTCTCCCAGGGTTTTCCCGACTTCAACGGCCCCCAGGCGTTGCTCGATGCCGTGGGTAAACATATCGCCCTCGGCCATAACCAGTACGCGCCGATGACCGGCCTGCCGGTGTTACGTCAGCAAGTGGCGGCCAAGATCGCCCGCAGCTACGGCGCCACGGTGAATGCCGACAGCGAAGTGACCATCACCCCTGGCGCCACCGAGGCGATCTTCTGCGCGATCCAGGCGGTGATCCGCAACGGCGATGAAGTCATTGTGTTCGACCCTTGCTACGACAGCTATGAGCCCTCGGTAGAACTGGCCGGTGGCCGCTGCGTGCATGTGCAACTGAGCCTGCAAGGCTTTGCGCTGGACTTCGAACAGATCAAGGCCGCGCTCTCACCGCGCACGCGCATGATCATCCTTAACACCCCGCACAACCCCACCGGCGCGCTGATCAGCCGCGCCGAGCTGGACCAGTTGGCCGAACTGATCCGCGACCGCGATATCTACCTGGTCAGTGATGAGGTCTACGAACACCTGGTGTTCGACGGCGTGCCTCATGTCAGCGTGCTGGCCCACGAAGAGCTGTATCAACGTGCGTTCGTGGTCAGCTCGTTCGGCAAGACTTACCACGTGACCGGCTGGAAAACCGGCTACGTGGTCGCGCCCCCCGCCCTGACCGCTGAACTGCGCAAGGTGCATCAATATGTCAACTTCTGCGGCGTGACCCCTTTGCAGTACGCTTTGGCTGACTTCATGGCCGAGCACCCGGAACACGTCGATGAACTGCCGGCCTTCTACCAGGCCAAGCGCGATCTGTTCTGCGACCTGCTGGCGCCGTCGCGTTTCAGCTTCACCCGGGTGACCGGCACCTACTTCCAACTGGTGGATTACTCACAGATTCGCCCGGACCTGGATGACGTCGCCATGTCACTGTGGATGACCCGCGAGCACGGTGTGGCGACGATCCCGGTCTCGGTGTTTTACCAGAACCCACCCCAAGGCCAGCGCCTGGTGCGCCTGTGCTTTGCCAAACGCGAGGAGACGCTGCAACAAGCAGCCGAGAAACTATGCGTGATCTGACTGCATTGCCTGACCTGAATATCGCCCTGGTCCAGACCAGCCTGGCCTGGCATGACCGCCAGGCCAATCTTGAGCATTTCGAATTGCTGCTGGAGCAAGCCCGGGGTGCCGACCTTATTGTGCTGCCGGAGATGTTCACCACCGGTTTCTCCATGGCGTCAGAAACCCTCGCCGAGCCGGAAAACGGCCCTGCCCACCGCTGGCTGCAAGCTCAGGCGGCAAAATACAACGCGGTGATCACTGGCAGCGTGATCATCCGGGCCGCCGACGGCAGCCACCGCAACCGCCTGCTGTGGGCGCGGCCGGACGGTGAGGTGCTGCATTACGATAAGCGTCACCTGTTTCGTATGGCGGGTGAGCATGACCATTACACGCCGGGCGAACGCCAGGTGCAGTTCGAATTGAAGGGCTGGCGCATTCGCCCGCTGATTTGCTATGACCTGCGTTTTCCGGTGTGGAGCCGTGATGCACAGGACACCGACCTGCTGCTGTACACCGCCAACTGGCCGGGTGCGCGCAGGCATCACTGGAACCGCTTGTTGCCGGCCCGGGCCATCGAGAACCTGTGCTATGTGGCGGCGGTGAATCGGGTGGGCACGGACGGCAAGGGCTTTGCCTACACGGGCGATAGCCAGGTGCTGGACTTTCAGGGTGAGACGCTGCTGAGTGCGGGGGAGGCTGATGGGGTGTTTCAGGTTTGCCTGAATGCGGCGGAATTGGCCGCGTATCGCAGCAAGTTTCCGGCAAACCTGGATGCCGATCGCTTTCAGTTTGTCTGATACACCGTTATCGCGGGCAAGCCCGCTCCCACAGGTGAATGCATTCCAAATGTGGGAGCGGGCTTGCCCGTGATGAGGCCCCTCCAGAAAGCACATTTTCAAAGCCTAACAAAAAGGCCCCTGAGTTCTCACCCAGGGGCCTTTTGCATTTCAGCGGTAAGTGTTTACGCCGCCTTCGCTTCCTGCTGGCTCAACGAGCGGTTCAGCGCACTGAACAGCGCCTTGAAGCTGGCCGTGGTGATGTTTTCATCAATGCCTACGCCATGCACCGGACGCTCGCCATTCACGCGCAGCTCAATGTAGGCCGCCGCCTTGGCGTTGGTGCCCGCACCGATTGCGTGTTCGTTGTAGTCCATGATCTCTACGCCAATCGGCAGGCCGGCCACCAGTGCTTCCAGGGCGCCGTTGCCTTTGCCTTTCCAGTGCAGGTTGGTTTCGCCCTGGCCCTTGCCCGAGACTTCAACCTCGACAAAGCTGTTGCCGTTTTCTTCCTGCAGGCGATGGCTGACCAGCGCGTACGGGGTGTTGGCTTGCAGGTATTCACGCTGCAGCAAGGCGTAGATCTGCGGGGCGGTCATTTCCAGGCCCACGCGGTCGGTTTCGGCCTGTACCACCTGGCTGAATTCGATCTGCATGCGACGCGGCAAGCTGATGTCGTATTCCTGCTCCAGCAGGTAGGCGATGCCGCCTTTGCCCGACTGGCTGTTCACGCGAATCACTGCTTCGTAGCTGCGGCCAATGTCGGCCGGGTCGATCGGCAAGTACGGCACTTCCCACAACGCATCGGCTTTCTGCTGGGTAAAGCCCTTGCGGATGGCGTCCTGGTGGGAGCCGGAGAATGCGGTGTGCACTAGGTCGCCAACGTACGGGTGACGTGGGTGCACCTGGATCTGGTTGCATTCCTCGACGACTTTGCGCACGCCGTCGATGTCGGAGAAGTCCAACTGCGGGTCGAGGCCCTGGGTGTACATGTTCAGTGCCACGGTGACCAGGTCGACGTTACCGGTACGCTCGCCGTTACCGAACAGGCAGCCTTCGACGCGGTCGGCGCCGGCCATCAGGCCCAGCTCGGTGGCGGCCACGCCGGTGCCACGGTCGTTGTGGGTGTGCAGGCTGATGATCACGCTGTCACGACGGTTGATGTGGCGACCGAACCACTCGATCTGGTCGGCATAGATGTTCGGCGTGGCGCACTCCACAGTGGCCGGCAGGTTGAGGATCATCTTGTGTTCAGGCGTCGGGTTCCACACCTCGATCACCGCGTCACACACTTCCTTGGCGAACTCCAGCTCAGTGGCGCTGAAGGTCTCCGGGGAGTATTCGAAGGTCCACTGGGTTTCCGGCTGCTGGGCGGCGTATTTGACGAACAGCTTGGCGGCGTTGACCGCGATGGCCTTGATGCCTTCCTTGTCCTGGTTGAACACGATGCGGCGGAACGACGGCGAGGTGGCGTTGTACAAGTGCACGATGGCCTTTTTGGCGCCGCGCAGCGATTCGAAGGTGCGTGCGATCAAGTCTTCACGGCCCTGGGTCAGCACCTGGATGGTGGTGTCCTCGGGGATGTGGTTGTCTTCGATAAGGGTGCGCACAAAGTCGAAGTCGGTTTGCGAAGCGGCCGGGAACGAGGCTTCGATTTCTTTCACACCAACAGCAACCAGGGTCTTCCAGAAGCGCAGCTTTTTCACCGCGTCCATCGGTTCGATCAGCGACTGGTTGCCATCACGCAGGTCGGAGCTGCACCAGATCGGCGCCTCGGTGATGGTCTTCGACGGCCAGGTGCGGTCCGGGATGTCGATAGTCGGGAACGCGCGGTACTTCGAAGACGGGTCTTTGAGCATGCTCATCGGGAAATCCTTTGTTGTAGGGGCCGAAAAAGGCGGCCTGCCGTGTAACTATTTTTGGGAATGAAGCTTTGGACGAGGCAGATCGATTCAGCCTGGCAGTCGTGCGCTGACGAGGCACAGGCTGCGGTGCTGGCGGAGCTGAATGAGGGTGTGAGAGGTTTTCATAAGCTCAACCCTAACCGCCGGGGTGAAAGATGGCAAGCAGTCGAGGAAAATTGAGATAAGTTCTTCTCTTTGTGTAGGAAACGAGATTTTATGGTGGTTAATCGGCTGGGCGCTGGTTTTAATTGCGCGACCTTTATTGGGCGCGCAATTACGACATTCAGGGTTGGAATGCGCCGATAAAGATCGCCGGGTCGACCCGCGCATCGTTCAGGCTGATATTCCAGTGCATATGCGGCCCGGTCGCTCGGCCCGTCGAACCGACCTTGCCCACCACTGCGCCGCGAGTCAGTTGGTCGCCGACTTTTACGTCGATCTTCGACATATGGCAGAACATGCTGATAAAGCCCTGGCCATGGTCGACGAACACCGTGTTGCCGTTGAAGAAGTAGTTGCCGGTGAGGATGACTTTACCGTTCGCCGGGGTTTTGATCGGGGTGCCTGCCGGTACGGCGAAGTCCAGACCGGAGTGGGGGTTGCGCTCTTCGCCGTTGAAAAAGCGGCGCACGCCGAACTTGCTCGACAGTGGCCCGTTCACCGGTTTATCCAGCACCAGGTTGCTCGGCAGGTTCGGGCTGAAGCTGCGGTAAGCCTTGATCTGTACCGCCAGCTCCGCCTCGATGCGCTTGAGTTGCGCCGGGTCGGGGTTGACCTGGCTTTTGTTTTTCAGGGTGATGCGCTGCTCCGGGTACTTTTTGTAGCCGACGATAAACGGCAGGTTGCGCCCACCGCTGCTGACCCGCTCATTGCCCGGCTTGACGGTCAATGGGATGCCGACAATGGCCAGCCAGTTGTCCTGCTCCTTCACCACCAGAACCGGTTTGCCCTGATAGGTAGCCTTCGGCGCGGCGGCCGAAGGGCCCAGCTCGACCACGGCCACGCCACCAGGCACCGGTTTGTTCAGGGTGCGGGTGATGTAGCTGTCGGCGTGGGCGTTGAAAGCGAGGCACAGCAGCATCAACACACTAAAGAAACGTGGCATCAATCAATCCAATAACGAAAGGGTAACGGGCGTCAGGTGGTTGTCTTCCACCCGCACTTGCAATTGGCCTTCACCGAGGCGTGCAGTCAGGCGCTGGCCGGTGTGGGTTTGCGCAGCATTGCGAATGGCTTGGCCGCGCTCGTCCAGCAGGATGCTGTAGCCACGGCCCAGGGTTGCCAGCGGGCTCACCACCTGCAACGTCTGCACCTGGCTTTGCAGCTGCAAGCGACGCGCCTTGAGGCCCTCGCGCATGGCGCGGGGCAGGCGTTCGGCGAGGCTGTCCAGGCGTTGGCGCAGCAGGGCCAACTGCCGGCCAGGGTGTTGGCCGGCGAGCCGGGTTTCGAGGCGGATCAAACGCTCTCGCCGGGTATTGAGGCTGCGCTCGAAGGCGCGGCGCAGGCGCATATCCAGGTCATCCAGGCGCTGCGCCTGTTGGCGCAAGCGTTCGCCAGGGTGGCGCAGGCGGCGGGCCATGCCTTCCAGGCGCAGGCGGTCGTGGCTCAGCCGGTTGCGCATCAGCATCACCAGGCGGCGGTGCAGGTTTTCTACTTGGCGGGTCAGGTGGCTGGAGTCCGGCGCGAGCAACTCGGCGGCAGCGGACGGGGTAGGGGCGCGCACGTCGGCGACAAAGTCGCTGATCGACACATCGGTCTCATGGCCGACGGCGCTGACGATTGGCGTTACGCAGGCATCCACGGCGCGGGCCACCGCCTCTTCGTTGAAGCACCAGAGGTCTTCCAGCGAGCCGCCGCCACGCGCCAGGATCAGCGCATCAAAGCCACGGGCATCCGCGAGTTTAAGCGCTCGCACAATCTGCGGGATCGCTTCGCGGCCTTGCACGGCGGTGGGGATCAACGTCAATTGCACCTGCGGCGCACGGCGGCGGAACACGCTGATGATGTCGCGGATCACCGCACCGGTGGGCGAGCTGATAATGCCGATCTTCTGCGGATGCGCCGGCAGCGGCACCTTGCGTTCGGCACTGAACAGGCCCTCGGCGCTGAGCTTTTCCTTCAAGGCATCAAAGGCCAGGCGCAGCGCGCCATCACCGGCAGGCTCCACGGTATCGAGGATCAGTTGATAGTCGCCACGGCCCTCGAACAGCGAGACCTTGCCGCGCACCTTCACCGCCAGACCATCCTTCAGGGCCTGGCGCACCCTCGCGGCATTGTTGCGAAACAGTGCGCAACGCACCTGCGCGCCGCTGTCCTTGAGGGTGAAATACACATGGCCGGAGGCCGGGCGGGCGAGGTTGGAGATCTCGCCTTCGACCCAGATATTGGTGAACACGTCTTCCAGCAACACCCGCGCACGGCTGTTGAGCTGGCTGACAGTCAGGACTTCGCGGTCCAGGCCCAGACGGGCAAAAGGATCTTTAATCATGGGCGGCAGTTTATAGGCATTCGTGCAGCGTTTGGCAGAATTGCTCAACCAGCGCGCTCGGCGTCTGCGCACAGGCCAGGGCCACGGTGCTGAGGCAGTCCGGGTCGGCCAGGGGCAAAAAGTGCAGAGTGGCGGGGGCGATGTCCTGCATGGATTTTGGTAACAAGGCAATACCGAAGCCGGCCTGGATCAGTTGCAGTTGGGTAGTCTTGCGCGACATGACCCGCGCCGCCTTGGGGAAAAATCCTGCGCGCATGCACAACTCGGCTGACAGATAACTCAGGCCGCCGCGCTGGGGATGCGGGATTGAAATAAACGCTTCGTCCTTGAGCTGCGCCAACTCGACCGGGGTGTTGCTGCGCGCCAAGGCGTGGTTCGGCGGCACCGCCAGCAGTAATTGCTCGCTGTATAAAGGCATCACGCGCACGCCTTCGCGTTGGCGCAATACTGGCAAACGCAACAGCCCGACTTCCAGGCGGCCGTCGGCAATCTCCTCAAGCTGCACCTCGGAGGACAGTTTGACGATATCCATCGACACCCCCTGGCAGCGCTCCAGCCAGGTACTGATGCCGCGCAGCAGTGGCCCGCTCATCGGCACGGTGCTCGAATGGCTCAGGCGCAGGGTGCCGAGCTGGCCATTGCCCACCTGCGTGGTCATTTCACTGGTCTTGAGCAATTCGTTCAGCAGGTTGCGCGCCCGTGGGTAAAACGCCTCGCCGGCTGCCGTCAGGCGCGGTTGGCGCGCCGTGCGCTCGAACAGCGGGGTTTGCAACTGGGTTTCCAGCGCCTTGATCTGGCGGCTCAACGCCGATTGCGCGACAAATAAACGTTCGGCGGCAGCGCTGAAGCTGCCACTGTCGACGATTTCAACGAAGTAGCGCAGTTGGCGAGTGGAGATCACACGTCATGCCTTTTCGAGATAGGTTGGGGGGTTTGAAGATATTAGTCGCAACCCTCGCGCATGGCTAAAGTAATGGCCATCTCTTTCAAGGAATAACCCATGAGCCCGGTTGAGCTGATGAGCCAATGGTCGTTTGGCGGTGTGGATTGGCTGGTAATCGGCCTGGGCGTGGTGGTGGCTTACATCGTGTTCGGCATCGCCGGGTTCGGCACGGCACTGGTGGCGGGGCCGATCCTGCTCCTGTTTATGCCCTTGTCGAAAATTATCCCGCTGCTGGTGCTGCTGGATTTTGTTGCGGCCTTTGGCAATCTGCTGCAATCGCGACGTGACGTTAACAAGCCGGAACTGTTGCGACTGCTGCCGTGCATGGCGATTGGCTGCACGCTCGGCGTGGTGTTTTTGCTCAACCTGCATTCGGACCTGTTGCTGCTATTGATGGGGCTGTTTATCAGCGCCTATGCGATTTACAGCCTGGCGGTGAAAGCCCGGCCGACACAGTTGGCGGCGGGTTGGTCGATCCCCATGGGCACGGTCGGCGGGTTATTCGGTGCATTGTTCGGCAGTGGTGGCTTTTTATACGCGATCTATCTGAACAGCCGACTGCCCAAGGATGCGGCGCGTGCTACCCAGAGTGCGTTGATCAGTTGCAGCACGGTGGTGCGCCTGAGCCTGTTCCTGATCGCCGGGGTGTATGCAGATTGGCCGCTGCTGTTGCTGGCGCTGTGCTTGTTACCGGCGATGGCCCTGGGCCTATGGTGCGGGCGCAGGCTGACGATGCGCATGTCCCGCGAGGCTTTTGTGCGATTGGTGACGTGGCTGGTGCTGGCCAGCGGTATTGCGTTGATTGGGCGGTACTTGAGCACTTGACCTGTGTGGGGCAGGGATTAAGCTGCCAGCCTTCAGTGCCCCATCGCGGGCAAGCCCGGCTCCCACAGTTGATCGCATTCCGGTGTGGGAGCCGGGCTTGCCCGCGATGGCGTCAGTAGCCACACCGCAGGACTCCCATGAATTCCCAAAGCATCCTTGTCCCGAAAATCTCCACCTTGCCCGTCCACGAACCCCGCGCCCGGGCGATCGTGCGCTGGCTGGTGCGCAAGAACATCATCAAGGAAGAATTGACCACCTGTGGCCGCACCGGCAACCGCATGGCCTACGCCCTGGCCGATGGCGCCCGCGCCGTGGTGCTGCACCCCGAAGCGCTGCCGTTCAACGAGCCGATCAACGGCTTGGAAATCATCTACAAGCGCTGCATCTATACCCCGGCCAAGGGCTTTCTCGAAGAGGCCGGCTGCCCGGAGTGCCTGAAGGAAGTCGGCGAAGCACTGTTCGAAAGCCTGGAAGACTGGATGCCCGGCCACACTGACAACTTCACCTGCCCGCTGTGTGGGCATGAAGATGACATCAACGGGTTTCTGTTCCTGCAGGAATGCGGCTTTTCCAACCTGGGATTCATCTTCAACAACTGGGCGGAGGCGGGGTTCAAGCAGAGCTTTATCGACGAATTTGCCGATTGGTTGGACCAGAAGATGAGCTGGGTCAAGGTCGAGCTGTAGCCCTTCTATCACTATTCCCAAATATGTCAGAGTTTTACATTGAGCCAGCGGGGGTGTCTGAGTATAATGGCGCGCTTCCATTTTCCCGCTCGGGAGCCCCCGCGATGCTGCGTATCAGCCAAGAAGCTCTGACATTCGACGACATTCTCCTAGTGCCCGGTTATTCCGAGGTGCTTCCTAACGAAGTCAGTCTCAAGACCCGCCTAACCCGTGGCATCGAGCTGAATATTCCCCTGGTTTCCGCTGCCATGGACACCGTCACCGAAGCCCGTTTGGCAATTGCCATGGCTCAGGAAGGCGGCATCGGCATCATCCACAAGAACATGACTATCGAGCAGCAAGCTGCCGAAGTGCGCAAGGTCAAGCGTTACGAAGCCGGTGTGGTGAAAGATCCAATCACCATCGAAGCCGACGCCACCGTGCGTGACCTGTTCGACCTGACCCGCCTGCACAATATCTCCGGCGTTCCGGTACTGCACGATGGCGACCTGGTCGGCATCGTCACTTCCCGTGACGTGCGTTTCGAGAACCGTCTTGAAGTGACCGTCCGTGAAGTGATGACGCCTAAAGAGCGCCTCGTTACTGTCAAGGAAGGCGCCGACAAGAACGATGTGCGCGAACTGCTGCACAAGCACCGCATCGAGCGCGTGCTGATCGTCGACGACAAATTCGCCCTCAAAGGCATGATGACCGTCAACGACATCGAAAAAGCCAAGGCTTACCCGCTGGCCAGCAAGGATGACCAAGGTCGTCTACGCGTTGGCGCGGCGGTCGGCACCGGTAAAGATACCGGCGACCGTGTTTCGGCTCTGGTCGCGGCCGGTGTTGACGTGGTGGTGGTCGACACCGCCCACGGTCACTCCAAAGGCGTGATCGACCGCGTTCGTTGGGTCAAACAGAATTTCCCTGAAGTGCAAGTGATCGGCGGCAACATCGCCACCGGCGCAGCCGCCAAGGCCCTGGCCGAAGCCGGCGCCGATGCGGTCAAGGTCGGTATCGGCCCTGGCTCTATCTGCACCACGCGTATCGTCGCCGGTGTGGGCGTGCCGCAAATCAGCGCCATCGCCAACGTCGCCGCTGCCCTTGAAGGCACCGGCGTACCGTTGATCGCCGACGGCGGCATCCGTTTCTCCGGTGACCTGTCCAAGGCCATCGTGGCCGGTGCTTCCTGCGTGATGATGGGCTCGATGTTCGCCGGTACCGAAGAAGCGCCGGGCGAGATCGAACTGTTCCAGGGCCGTTCGTACAAGGCTTACCGTGGCATGGGTTCGCTGGGCGCCATGTCCCAGGCGCAAGGCTCTTCCGACCGTTACTTCCAGGACTCCTCGGCAGGCGCCGAGAAGCTCGTCCCGGAAGGTATCGAAGGCCGTGTGCCGTACAAAGGCACCCTGAGCGCGATCATCCATCAACTGATGGGCGGCCTGCGTTCCTCGATGGGCTACACCGGCAGCGCCGACATCGAAGAAATGCGCACCAAGCCTGAGTTCGTGCGGATCACCGGTGCCGGTATGGCCGAATCCCATGTCCACGACGTGCAGATCACCAAGGAAGCGCCAAACTACCGCGTAGGTTGAGGCTTCCAGCAAAATGTTAAGTAACCGGGGCTGTTCTTCAGCCCCGAGTTGTTTCTGATTCATTAGACGAGACTGACTTCATGGCCCTCGACATTCACGCCCACCGCATCCTGATCCTCGACTTCGGTTCCCAGTACACCCAGCTGATCGCCCGCCGCGTGCGTGAAATCGGCGTGTACTGCGAACTGCACCCGTTCGACATGGATGACGAAGCGATCCGCGAATTCGCACCTAAAGGCGTCATCCTCGCCGGTGGCCCCGAGTCCGTGCACGAAGCCAACAGCCCGCGTTGCCCGCAAGCCGTGTTCGACCTGGGCGTGCCCGTCTTCGGTATCTGCTACGGGATGCAGACCATGGCCGAGCAACTGGGCGGCAAGGTTGAAGGTTCCGAACTGCGTGAATTCGGTTATGCCCGTGTGGATGTGGTCGGCAAGAGTCGCCTGCTGGACGGCATCGAAGACCACATCGACGCCGACGGCCTGTTCGGCCTCGACGTGTGGATGAGCCACGGTGACAAGGTCACCAAGATGCCGGAAGACTTCCACATCCTGGCCAGCACCCCGAGCTGCCCGATCGCCGGCATGTTCAGCGACGAGCGCCGTTACTACGGCGTGCAGTTCCACCCGGAAGTGACCCACACCAAGCAAGGCGGCCGCATCCTGTCGCGCTTCATCCTCGACATCTGCGAGTGTGAAGCCCTGTGGACCCCGTCGAAAATCGCGGAAGACGCCATCGCCCAGGTTCGCGCCCAGGTCGGCACCGACAACGTGCTGCTCGGCCTGTCCGGCGGCGTTGACTCCTCCGTGGTTGCCGCGCTGCTGCACAAAGCCATCGGCGACCAACTGACCTGTGTGTTCGTCGACAACGGCCTGCTGCGCCTGCACGAAGGCGAGCAAGTGATGGCCATGTTCGCCGAGAACATGGGCGTCAAGGTGATCCGCGCCAACGCCGAAGAGCAGTTCCTGAACAACCTGGCTGGCGAGTCCGACCCGGAGAAGAAGCGCAAGATCATCGGCCGTACCTTCATCGACGTCTTTGATGCCCAGTCCAACAAACTGGACAACATCAAGTACCTCGCCCAAGGCACCATCTACCCCGACGTGATCGAGTCGGCCGGCGCCAAGAGCGGCAAGGCCCACGTGATCAAGTCCCACCACAACGTGGGTGGCCTGCCTGAGGAAATGAACCTCAAGCTGGTAGAACCGCTGCGCGAACTGTTCAAGGACGAAGTCCGTCGCCTGGGCCTGGAACTCGGCCTGCCGTACGACATGGTCTACCGCCACCCATTCCCGGGCCCGGGCCTGGGCGTGCGGATCCTCGGTGAAGTGAAGAAGGAATACGCCGACCTGCTGCGTCGCGCCGACCACATCTTCATCGAAGAACTGCGCAAGGCCGACTGGTACCACAAGGTCAGTCAGGCCTTCGTGGTGTTCCAGCCAGTCAAATCTGTAGGCGTTGTAGGCGATGGCCGTCGTTACGCGTGGGTTGTGGCCCTGCGTGCGGTAGAAACCATCGACTTCATGACCGCCCGTTGGGCACACCTGCCGTACGAACTGCTGGAAACCGTCAGCGGCCGTATCATCAATGAGATCGAAGGCATTTCACGCGTTACTTATGACGTGTCGAGCAAGCCGCCGGCGACGATTGAGTGGGAATGATCCCGCAGCGCTGCATGAAAAAACCGGCTTAGGCCGGTTTTTTCATGCCCACGCTACTACCTGAAACAACAAAACCCGCACTGGCGGGTTTTGTTGTTTCAGGCGAACACGTTGATCAGAAGTCGTAACGCACGTTCGCCGTGAAGGTGTCGGCGTCGAAACCGCTGCTGGTCAGGTAGTTGTACGTCCCTCCCACGCTCCAGGCGCCCACGCGGTAGTTGGCGCCCAGCCCCAGCTCGTAGCTGTCACGCGCAGGCGTCGCGCCTGTGGTGGTGAACGGGGTGCCGCCGAGCACGAAGGTGGAGGTGGTGTCGGCCTTGTCGCCGATGAAGTCGTGCCAGGCCATCAGCTTGGCTTCCGGTTCAAAGCTGCCCACACCTACGTCAAACGCGGCCGCCAGGCGAGCGCCCAGGCCCATTTCGCCGATTTCGTAACGCTGGCTGCCGACGCTGAGGGCGGCTGAGCTGCCTTTTTCACGGTACGAATCAATCGATACGTTGGCGTAGCGCGCACCGACCTGTGGTTCCAGCAGCCACTGCTTGTCGAGCTGGAAGGTGTAGCCTGCCAGTGCGTTGACGCCGAAGATCTCACTGTCGTAGTTGGCCTTGGCGCGGGTGCCGGCGATGTAGCGTTTGGATTCGTTATCGTTCCAGCCATACATCAGCGAGGTGTCGACAAAGAAGTTGTCATGGGTCCAGTTGCCGTACAGGGTCAGTGCATGGCCGCTGACGTCGGTTTTGCTGCCCAGGTCGGATTTGACGTCGCTGGTCAGGTAGCTATAGGCCAGGCCCACCGTGGTATCGGTGTTGAGCTTGCCGTCGGCACCCACGGCGATGCCGTTGGTGTTGGCGTCGTAGCCGTCGATACCGTGGCGGCTGTCCTGGTTGGCATCGCTGGACAGTGCTTGCAGCCATACGCCTTGTTCTGCCAGGACGTCACCGGAGGACAGACCGCTACGCGCTTTGCTGGCGCGGCGGTTGATGGCACTTGCGACCAGGTTCTGGCTGTTGGTGGCGGCGTTGATTGCCCCACGGCTGACGTCCGGGGTCAGGGTTTCGGCAAGTTTGGCCAGGTCTTCATTGGTGGCGGCGTTGGCGAAACGCTGGAATACCGGGTCGCTTTCATCCATCTGGCCCAGGGCCGTGTTCTTGAACGGCGTGATGGCGTTCACCGCGTTACGCGAACCACGGGCACCCAGCAGGTTTTCCGCGACTGACTCATCACTGCGGGTGGCAACCAGTGCTTTCACGTCCTGGCCTTCAATGCCGAAGTTGCGCACCTCAAGCAGCGCCGAGGAGGAAACCACGGACAGGTTCTGCGGCTCTTCCCAAGTGCCAGAGTTGATGAGGGTGTAGCGGGTGCCCTGGGCCGACGTGCGGAAGTCGTCGGAGCGGGCCTGCAGTTCGATCTGGCTGCCTGGAGAGAAGAAGGTATTGCCGGTGACTTTCAGGATCGGCGTGTTGGGCTGTGTGTTGTTATCCAGCAGCAGGCGCAGGCGAGCAGTATCGCTGTCCATGTCGAGGTCGCCCACAATCGTCGTCTGCGGGCGAAGCAGCGTCAGGCGGCCACCGTCGATATCGACGAAACCGGCGCGGATGGTCGAGCCATCGAACAGCGCGTCCCCTTGCACCAGCACACCGCTCAGGCCCAGCAGGTCACCCTTTACTTGCCCACCTTGCCAGTAGAAATACGACGGGGAGGTATTGTCGTCCGCCAGAATGGCTGCGGTGCCGCCTTCGATCAGGCCACCTGTCTGCCTGATAGAGAAGATCTTGAAGCCGTCTGAGGGGTCGAGACCACGAAAGCGGATACCGACCCCGTCAGCGGAGATAGTCCCGCTGTTGTTGACATCACTCTGGAAGGGAGCGCCTGTCATCTGACCCGTAAAGCTTGCCTTCTCGATGTCGATACCCAAAGAGTCGATGCCACGCGCGGTGATAGTGCCCGAGTTATTGATGCGCGCCTGGGTCGAGGTGATCAGCATGCCTTCGGCATTTGCGCCAGTCACAGTGATGTTGCCGTTGTTGTTCACTTCACCAGCGATCTTTGCCAGATACAGGTCCAGCCCGATGACGGAGTTGCCGCTCATCGTAATGTCGCCATTATTTACCAAGTCGCCACCGACGTTGGAATTGAGGGTCATGGCGATGCCGGACGGGAAGTCGGTGGGGTTCGCAGCCGTCAGGTTGATTTTGCCCTGGTTGACCAGATTACCCGCCAGCGTCACATTCATCAGATCTACACCTGCGTTTTGCGACGTCCCGGTGAAAGTGGCGTTATTGAAAACATCACCGGAGCTGCTGTATGCCCCTGTGCTCAGGTCGTGGTTCAAGTCGAGTGCGGGTGCGGCATGGGCCGTGGCAGTGGTAGCTGCGACGGACAGCGCCAACAACGAGCGGCGCAGGTGGGAAATGTTCAAGGCAGTATCCTTACAGGGCAGAAACTGACAGGGAACAACCCGCGCGTCAGCGCCTGTTTTAGGCATCCCTGCCAGCTTGTCAGTGAGTGCTGATTCAAGCGGGCTCAAATTTACACGATGCCTGTAGGACAATTCATCATTAAAAGAATTAATGACGAAAAAAAAGCTAAAAAATGCGACGCCACAGTTGTTTTTTGAGGATTTTCGGGATTATTCAGCAATAAATGGAACTTTGGCGCCGCTGTTGTGGTCTCGCTCGGGCCAGGCCCCCGCCCTGAATCTCAGGATTCTAATGGGCCAATGGAGTATCAGCCCATCGGCTCCATGTGGCTTCCCACCCCTTATCATGGCTTACCCCGGGTACATGGATGCACTGGGAGAGGGGCGAGCCAAGCGCCTGCTGGTAACTATCCGCCAAACTACCTGGAACAATCAGGTCCGCTTCTGCGATGAGATGACGCTGGGGTAATAAGGCCAATCGATTACGATAGTCCAGCGGCTCCAGCGAACCGTCGAGGGGCGACAGCCCTTTCATCATCGCCCACAGACGCGGACTAAGATTGCCGGCAAGGGTTTGCACTTGGGTAACATCATTGCGCTGCGCCGCTAACAATAATGCGAGAGCGGCGCCACCTGAATACCCCACTAGTTCGAACTCCTCATTGCCATATCGCTGTTTTAATTGATCCAGCGCCTGGCTGAGGCGGGTGACCACTTCCTGAGAAAATCGTCGATTGGTCCAGAGTGCTGATTGACAGGCAGCGGCCATGACGAACTGGCAGGGGCGTGCCAGGTACGCATTCGGTGTCGGATCACCGACCGCCAGCCGTGGCACTAACAGAGTGTGCGGGCTCGGATCCAGGCTGGGTTGAGTGGCCGTCGCCCAGGAATGGCCATCGCCTTCCAGGTAGACACGCAGGCGCGTCATCTTTTGTGCAGTTTGCGGCGCAAGCAACAGCAGGGGGAAGGCGTGTCCCGGCAGGACCTCCAATTGTCGGCCGTGCTCATCAGCCAGGAGTTGCAGGGCCTCGCGCGGCGATTGGCAGGCCATGAGAAGCGCGCTGACCATGACCAGCCAGGTTTTATAGAAGCCGGCCAATCTCCGACGACAGGGAAAGCATCTACTCATCATGGGTCTCAGCACATTTTGGCCACGCAGGCATCGGCATTGGCGGTGTAGTACCCGGTTAAGTCAGGGCGCCAGTGGCAGGTGGTGGCCACCCGGTGGAGGGCCACAAAACCATTATGATAATGGACTGGGATTGATCCCGCCCAAACCCTGGAGGCCGGGTGAATGCACATTCACCCGGCCTTTTGCGTTTCAGGGTACGGCTTGCAGCGGTTTGGACCAGTTGGCCAGGGTCATCTTCCTGGCGTTGAGGGCGCCCATCAGGTCCAGCAAGGTGTTGAAGGGGTGACGGTCGATCCCCGGCCAGGTCGGGGCCTGGATGAAGAAACGGTTCTGGCTGTCGATCTGGATGGGCGTGTAGACAAGGCCCTGGGCGCGGCTGCGGTGAATCAGCCTGAGCTCGCCGCTGGTGTTGCTGAGGGTGTAAAAACCGGGCGCAGGAAATTGCTCGCCATAGGCTCTCTGACCGGCACTCAGCCAAGGTGTTTCCAGCTGCAGGCGTATATCGCTGTAGGCCGTGACCGGGCCCAACTGCGTGGTCATGTTGTGCTCATTGTCGACGAACTGGCCAATCACCGGCTCTGGCGCTTCGGCCCCCGGGTCGATCATGAAGCCTGAGCCCTGGCCTTGCGGCACGTCTTCGATACGCAGGCTGATTGCGCCCTCCAGTTCGCTGATGCCGGGCAACGCTCGGTAGGTGTTGGTCATCATCGGGTTCACCAGCGCCACCCAGCGTTCGCGGCTGCCGGCAGGCACATAGCGCTGGATCTGCTGCTGGGTCAGGTAGTTGTCGACCCAGCGGCGGCTGTAGCTGTCGTTGGGCAATTCGCCGAGGGCCGGGTTGCTGGCCATGCAGTCCAAGGCCTGCACGCGGATCTGGTTGGCCTGGGCCGCACGGGTCATTTCCAGCAGGTTGTAACGCCGTGACGGATCGTTGGCCTGGGCCCGGTCCACTTCCTCCAGGGACTGGCGCAGGTCGGAAGACATGTTCCCGCTGCGATGAAAGGCATTCAGGTCGGCCTGATGGCTTTCGGTGACCAGGCCTTTGACGAACAGTGTCCTGACCTGGGCCCTGTTCAATGCAGGCATGTGCTCAATCAGAAATTGTTTGCTGCCGATGCCTCCCGAGCGCTCGCCCACCACCAGGCCGGGTATCTGCTCCAACTCAAGCGCCTGCTCGATGAAGGCGTCACCACTCAGGCCGGTGGCAAGTGTCGGCAAGCGCGGGCGGGGCGGCAGTGTCCGGGGGCTTTGAAGAAGGCGACGGCGTCATCCAGCAAGCGTTGCCGACTCTGATTGATCAGGCGCTGCCCGCTGCTGACGGCGTGCGCTCGGCCGTCGGCGTCCCTGACGAACTGGATGTGGGTTTCCTCGAAGGCTTCGGTGGGTACGTCGTAGGCGCTGAAGGGCTGAGGCCCCGACGCTGAGGACGGCCCGGGCACGGCGCCACCTGTACCGCCCTTGAGGCCTCCTGCGGCAATCGCCTCCCACTCGCCGCCGCTGTTGAGGCGCACCGGGATGGAGCGGTTGAACGCGTTGGGGTTGACCGGATCGACAATCGCCCAGTGGCCAGGCCCGTTGATGTCTTGCTCCCAGCGAATGTAGTAAGCATGCTCGCCCATCAGGATGGCGTGAGAGGGCAAGTCGCCCGAGGCCTGGAGGCTATAGGTGTTGAAAAGCCGGCCGGGTTGCCGGTTCAGGGTTTGCCCTTCCAGGAGCAGGTTGGCGGCATAGGTGGTTGGCACCTGGCGCGCTGCAGCGGCAGAGGTTGAGGCCACCGGGGAGGCAAGACGGTTGGTTTGCAGAACTTCAGTCATGTTCCGTGCGCTAAGCGCCTGGTTCAGTTCTTCGACGGTGTTGAAGCGCCGGCCATGGAGCGTGGTCCATTCGGGACGTTCGACAAAATAGCCGGCGCCGTCGCGTTTCAGTGGGGTGATCTTGATCAAGTCGTTACGGTCGCGGCTGACGATCAGCATGCCTCCCGGTTCGGCATGGCGCATATACATGCCGGGCAAGGGAAGGCGCTGTTCCAGCTGATTGGCAACGCGCACATCAGCGGGCATCTCCAATTGCAGGCGCAGATCGTTCTTGACCGAAGTCGGTGCGCGCCCCATCTGTAGGGCAGTGCGCCCCGGGTCGGGCTCGATACCTCGGGCCTGGCCGAGTTCGCTGTCTTCCAGGCGCAGGCCCAGTGTGCCCTCCAGTTCGCTCAGCCCCGCAACGCCTTCGTAGGTATTGGCATGGCTGTCGCCTACCAGTGCCACCCACTTGTGAGCGCCACGTGCCGCCTGGTCGGCTTCCATCACCGTGTGGGCAAAGTAGTTCATCATTTTTTGCCGGAAGTTGGCCTGCGCGCCGAGAATCCCATTGCTGTGATAGCTCGCCAGGCAGTCGATGGCCTGCACGCGCAGGTGGTTTTCCTGGGCGCTCTTGATCACTTGCATAAAGGTGTATTGGCCGGTGGGGTCGGTCCCGTGGCCGGCGTCCAGTTGCTTGAGATAGCGCTCCAGGTTCTGCGGCATTTTGCCGGTGCGGTTGAAGAGGTCCAGGTCCGCTTGATGGAAGTCCGTCAGCACGTGTTCCAGGTACAGGGTCTTGACCTTTTCCTTGGCCAGCAATGGCATGTTTTCGATCAGGAAGCGTTTGCTGGCCACGCTCGAATGGTTTTCCCCGATGACTATTCCGGGGGCGTCCCCGAGCAGGCGTTGGAGGATCGTCTTGGGCGGTGCATCCGCGGCAAATTGCGGTATTTGCGGGCGAGAGGGGCGTGGCGGGCTATCGAAAAAACCTGCGCGTCGTCATGCAGCTTACGCCGCAATGTTTTGAAGTCTTTGTATTCCTCGCCGCCTGCGTACTCCTCATTCAGTGCCCTTGGACCGATATTGCCCTCGGCAACCTTCTGCAGCCCGGGCCTTTGTGCTGACGGCACATCGTAGGCGGTTGCCGGGGTTTCAATCTGCGGCAGCGGGCTGGGCGAGCGCCCCCACGGCTTGAACCCGAATATCGGCCGGCCGCCCTTGAGGCCAGGGCTTGCGACTGGTTCCCATTGTTTGTAGGCGTTCAGGCGCACCGGCACATTGCGGTAGAACGACCAAGGGTTCTGCGGGTCGATGATCAGCCAGCCGTTGACCTCTTTCACATAGCGCACCTGGAAGTAGCCGGCGGTGCTGCCCTGGCGCAGGTAGATGTAGGTCTTGGCGCTGAATGTCTCGATGATGCCGCTGCGTGCGCCCGTGCCTTCACGGGTACTTTCGGTGATCTCGGTGCGCAGCGATTTCAGGAAGGTGTCTTCTTCGGCAAGTGCAGGCACGCGTTCCGGGGCGATGCTGTGTAGCTGCGCTAACTCGGCGTCGTTCACGGTATTCGCGGCCAGCTGCTCGTCGGTGGCGATGGTGTCACTGGCCTGGGTTATTTCCGGCAGGCGCTCGCCGGTCTTGAGGAAGGTGGCATTGAACAGGGTATCGATGGCTGCGAGGATCGCGCCACTCACCCCGGCCTTGCGCTCGGCGCAAGTCTTGCCGTTGACCGCCTGGTCGATGTTCAGCCCGACATTGGCAATGCCCGCGCCCACCACGGCCAGCGCCACCGGCCAGCCGACCGCCGCCAGCGGGCCGAATGTGCGGCCAAAGGCATTGAGGTAACCGATCCAGAGTTTTTTTCGCAGCTCGCCGTTGGAATGCATCATGAAAACAGCGTCACTGAGCATGCGCGCGTGGATGGCATCGCGCAGGTGGGTGAACGGGTCGTCGGTCACCCAGGCGTCCTGCCCTTCGAGCAGTGAGTGGTCGTGGTTTTTCCAGGCGTTGAACAACAGGTCCAGCAGGTGGTTGAGGCCGATGTTTTCCATCTTGGGCTCGTGAAACACCTTGCTCAGCAGGTCCGGAATCGGGAAGGCGGCAAGCAGCCATTCCTGGGTGGTGGTCAGCGCGGCAGTGTCTTGCATGATGTCGTGATCGGCGACCTGGAAATGCGCCAGAAAACGCTGGCGGTGTTCGGGTTGCTCGATCTGCGACAACACCCACCAATGCAGGTCCTCTACCCGGTTCAACACATGAAAGCCGTAAAGCTCGCCGGGCACATAGAGAATTTGCCGTTGAGCCTTATCGACGATGCTGAGGATATCGCTGGCCACATAGCTGCCGATTTTCAGGCGCCTGATTCGCAGCGCCTGGGAGGGCTGGATGGGCTCATCGAGCATCTGGCGGCTTACGGGCCAACTGACGTTGCAGGCGGCAGCCTTGACCACGGTACGAAAGTTCTCGTCGGACAGGCGTCCCGCTTCGCGATCTTCGATGGCTTTGGCCAGGAAGGTGCATTTGGCCAAGGTTCGGAATGCGCTGCCCTGCCGGCTCCAGAATGCCGCCGCAGCGGTTTTGAAATGGTCGGCAAAATTGAACGCCCAGAAGGCTTTCAGCACCTGGCTGCCGTACAGCTTGACCTCGTTGGTCTGATCATAAGTACCGACTTCGGGCCCGGCCGTGTAGAAGCCGCAGTCGTTGTCGAGCATGTCGGCGTTGTCTTGATCGTGCACGGTGAAGCGGGTGATCACCAATTGCGTCAGGGTCATGGAGCCGTGGGGGTGCTCGATGTGCTCCCAACCGGTGAAGGTCTGCGGGTTGCTCTGCGAGGAATGAAAGCGGTGCCAGTAGACCTGCTCCGGCTCCAGGTCGATGGCGTGGTCCGCGAGGATTTTTTTGGCGAAGCGCGTCGCCATTTCATCCATGTCCGGGCAGGCCTCCACCAGGGCGGGCACCAGCCCTTTGAGGGCGGCAGCGTCGGCGGCGTTGGGCAGGGGGGATGCGTCTTGCATGATGTTCTTCCTTGGGTCGCGTAATGTCGCGATGACTATCCCAAGGCGGGCGGGGCGGGGCTGCCGGGCCGGCAACCCGGCGGTTGTCGGAGTCAGCGGCGGGCAATGTCCGAAAAGTAAAACTTATCCAGCGTATGCCGCGACTCGGTGTATTCGAACTGCCGGCCATCCTGCAAAAACGTCTGGTTACTCACCACGATCACGTGGCTTTGCCCCTCAAGGTCGAGGTGTGCCTGGTCGTCCTTGCTGCGGGGCAGGGCTTCGATGGTGCGCTGGGCGTAGCTGATCTGCAGTTGCAGGGTCTGTTCGATAAACGCGTAGATCGACTGCTCGGCAATCGCCTGGTCCAGGCCCGGAATCACCTCGGCGACGAAGTGGTTGATGTCGAGGATCACCCGTTTGCCGCCAATTCGCCGTACCCGTTTGATGCGCGTGATCAGAGTGCCGGGCTCGGCCTCGATGTGTTGCAGCAGGTTGCCTTCCAGCGGGAATTGGCTGAATTCGACCACTTCGGTGCGTACGTCGTCGCCTAAATCGGCGTGGGTTTCGTGGAAGCTGACGATGCCGCCCAGTTGAAATTCAATCGGGTTGGGCGACAGCACGAAGGTGCCCTTGCCGTGGATTTTTTTGCGCGAACCCTCGCTCCTGCAATTGCTCGATGGCCCGACGTACGGTGCCGCGGCTGGCCTGATAGGCGTCCATCAGTTCGGTTTCGGAGGGTAGGCGCGTACCGCGTTGCAGGCGTTCAGTGGTGATGCTGGCAAGCAGATCCGTATAGATCTGGTTGTATTTGCTCATGGGGATGGCTCTGTGCCTTTGCGTTCAGGCAGGAACCTTAGTGTCACAGGTGGGGTTTGTCCATTGGGCTTACGGAGAACGCTCCTCTGCAGGAGCCGGCTTGCAGGCCCCTGCAGGAAATAAACTTTTGCAACTCGTCTGTACGAGTTGTTGCTTTAACTCGTACAGACGAGTACGTTTGCCCTCGGCGTGCTGCCAATGACTGCCCCCCAATAAAAAAATCAAAGTGGAAAACAAGCATGAGCCACGACTATTCGACGATCGCCCGCGAGATTCTCGAGAACCTCGGGGGCAGCGACAACCTTGAGCAAGCTGCCCACTGCGTAACCCGCCTGCGCCTGGCGCTCAAGGACCCGAGCCTGGTCAACGCCAGTGCGTTGAACCAGGTGGATCTGGTCAAGGGCTCGTTCTTTACCGGCGGTTTGTTCCAGGTGGTGATCGGCCCCGGCGAAGTGGAAAAGGTTTACGCCGCCCTGCGCGAACAGACCGGCCTTGCCGCCGCCACCATCGCCGACGTGAAGAAGAAGGGCGCCGACAAGACCAACGCCATGCAGCGCCTGGTACGGGTGTTTTCCGATGTGTTTATGCCGATCCTGCCCGCGCTGATCATTGCCGGCTTGCTGATGGGCATCAACAACCTGATGGGCGCCAAGGGCATGTTCATCGAGGGCAAGACGCTGCTGGAGGCCTACCCGAACCTGGACGGCCTGTGGAGCCTGATCAACCTGATGGCCAACACCTCGTTTGTGTTCCTGCCGGCGCTGGTGGGCTGGTCGGCGGCCAAGCGCTTTGGCGGCAGTGAAATCCTCGGCATCGTGCTCGGCCTGATGCTGGTGCACCCGGACCTGCTCAACGCCTGGAACTACGGCAAGGCGGTGGCCGGGCTCGACGGCCAGAGCCTGCCGTACTTCGATATTTTCGGCTGGTTCAAGATTGAAAAAGTCGGCTACCAGGGGCAGATCCTGCCGATCCTGATGGCCGCCTACGTGATGAGCGTGATCGAGAAATGGCTGCGGGCGCGCGTACCGAATGCGATTCAGCTGTTGGTTGTGCCGATCACCACCATCGTGGTCACCGGCGTGCTGGCCCTGGCGATCATTGGCCCGGTCACCCGTCACCTCGGCATCCTGATCACCGAGGGCGTGGTCACCCTGTTTGACCTGGCGCCGATGGTCGGCGGGGCGATTTTCGGCCTGCTGTATGCGCCGCTGGTGATCACCGGCATGCACCACATGTTCCTCGCCGTGGACCTGCAACTGATCTCCACCCAGGGCGGCACGTTTATCTGGCCGATGATCGTCATGTCCAACCTGGCCCAGGGCAGCGCCGCGCTCGGCGTGTTCTACATGACCCGCAATGCGCGGGACAAAAGCATGGCCTCGACCTCGGCGATATCCGCGTATTTCGGCATCACCGAGCCGGCCATGTTCGGCGTGAACCTGCGCTTCAAGTTCCCGTTCTATGCCGCGCTGCTGGGCTCGGCGCTGGGCAGCATTTTCCTGTCGCTGAACAAGGTCACGGCCTCGGCCATCGGTGTCGGCGGCTTGCCGGCGTTTATCTCAATCCTTCCACAGTACATCCCGGTGTTCGTGATCGGGATGGTCATCGCGATTGTGGTGCCGTTTGTTCTGACCTGTGCGTTGAGCATGAAGATTGTTCGGCCGGGTTATCGGGTCGCGTGATCGGCCGCCATCGCCGGCAAGCCAGCTCCCACAGTTGATCGCATTTCAAATTGAAGGAAACCTCCATGCAAGACTGGCAACACTCGGTGATCTACCAGATCTACCCCAAAAGCTTCCACAGCCACGCGGGTAACGCCACCGGTGACCTGCTGGGCATCGTGGACAAGCTCGACTACCTCAAATGGCTGGGCGTGGATTGCCTGTGGATCACCCCGTTCCTGCGCTCGCCGCAACGCGACAACGGCTACGACATCAGCGACTACTACGCCATCGACCCCAGCTACGGGACCATGGCCGATTGCGACCTGCTGATCAGCGAAGCGGCCAAGCGCGGCATCACGCTGATGCTCGATATCGTGGTCAACCACACCTCCATCGAGCACGCGTGGTTCCAGCAGGCGCGCAGCAGCCTCGACAACCCGTACCGCGACTTCTACATCTGGCGCGACCAGCCGAACAACTGGGAATCCAAGTTCGGCGGCTCGGCCTGGGAATACGAGGCGCAAACCGGCCAGTACTTCCTGCACCTGTTCGATCACACCCAGGCCGACCTGAATTGGGACAACCCCAAGGTGCGTGCCGAGGTGTTCAAGCTGATGCGCTTCTGGCGTGACAAGGGGGTGGGCGGGTTCCGCCTGGACGTGATCAACCTGATCTCCAAGCCCGCCGATTTTCCCGAGGACAACAGCGACGGCCGGCGCTTTTATACCGACGGCCCGAACGTGCACGCATACCTGCAGGAAATGCACCGCGAAGTCTTCGAAGGCCATGACCTGATCAACGTCGGCGAGATGTCGTCCACCAGCCTGGAACACTGCATTCGTTATTCGAATCCGGCGTCGAAAGAGCTGTCGATGACCTTCAACTTTCATCACCTGAAAGTCGATTACCCGAACCTGCAAAAGTGGGTGAAGGCCGACTTCGATTTCCTGCAACTCAAGCGGATTTTTTCCGACTGGCAGCTGGGCATGCAGGCCGGTGGCGGCTGGAACGCGCTGTTCTGGTGTAACCACGACCAGCCAAGGGTGGTCTCGCGGTTTGGTAACGACGCTGAGCACCGCGTGGTCTCGGCCAAGATGCTCGCCACGGCGCTGCACTTTCTGCAGGGCACGCCGTACGTGTACCAGGGCGAAGAGCTGGGCATGACCAACCCGGGGTTCGACACAATCGATCAGTACCGTGATGTCGAGACCCTGAACATCTTCCGCCTCAAGCGCGATGCGGGTGAACCCGAGGCGTCGAGCATGGCGGCGATCATGCAGAAGTCGCGTGACAATAGCCGCACGCCGATGCAGTGGAACAGCCAGGTCAATGCCGGTTTCAGCACGGGCGAACCGTGGATCGGCATTCCGGCCAACGCAGCGCAGATCAACGTCGAGCGCCAGCTGGACGATCCGGATTCGGTGCTGCATCACTACCGTGCGCTGATCGCCATGCGTCGCCACGAGCCGCTGATCCAGAAAGGCGTTTACCGCGAGCTGCTGGCGGACCACCTCCAGGTCTGGGCCTACCTGCGCGAAGGCCAGGGTGAGCGCCTGCTGGTGCTGAACAACTTCTACGGCTGGCCCTGCGAAATCCAATTGCCCGAAGGCGTCATCAACACGGCCAACGAACAACGCCTGCTGATCAGCAACTACCCCGACTGCCCGCTGCGTACCCGCACGCTGGTGTTGCGCCCGTACGAATCGTTTGTCCTGCACCTCAAGGATTGAGACCCGCCGGGAGTGCGGGTGCGCTGCAAAAAACATAATAAAAATATCGGAGTGCTTCATGAAAACAACAATAAAGTTGGGCCTCATTGCGTCTTGTCTTAGTGCACCTTTTGCCGCTCAGGCCCTGGAATTCGCCGGTTACTTGCGCAGCGGCGCAGGCACCTCAACCGGCAGCGGCAAGCAGCAATGTTTCCAGTTACCGGGCGCGCAGACCAAATACCGCTTGGGTAACGAATGCGAACAGTACGCCGAACTTGAATTGCGCCAGGACCTGCTGACCCTCGACGACGGCTCGGTGCTCAGCGTCGATGCCATGGCCTCGCTGTACAACAAGTATGACCGCGCCCTTAAGTTCCAGGGCGAAGACCACGGCACCGCACGCATGCCGCAGATGTATGCGCAGTGGTCGAACCTGCCCAGCCTCAATGGCGGTTCGCTGTGGGCGGGGCGGCGTTACTACAAACGCAATGACATCCATATCTCCGATTTCTACTATTGGAACCAGAGCGCCACGGGCGGTGGTGTCGAAGACGTGCTGATTGGCGATCTGAAATACAGCTACGCCATCTCGCGCAAGGACAACCTGTACCAGAAGGCATACGCCACCCGTCACGATTTCAACGTCGCAGGCTTCAAGACCAACCCCGGCGGCGAGCTGGAACTGGGCTTGAGCTACATCGAAAAGGCCGGGGGGCGTGACACCAACAGTGGCTGGGCGATTACTGCGCAGCACGTGCAAAAAACCTTCCTCGGCGGCAAGAACAAGTTCGCCTTGCAGTACGGCGAAGGCCCCGGCACCGGCCTGGGCTACACCGGCAATACCTTCCTGGACAACAGCAGCAAAAGTTACCGCGCCGTGGAGTTTTTCGACTGGCAAGTGACCCCGCGTTTCGGCGGGCAGGTCGAGGCGGTGTACCAGAAAGATATCCGCCCCGGCAGTCAGGACCAGACCTGGATGTCCGTCGGCGTGCGGCCGGCCTATGCGATCAGCGAGCAGTTCAAACTGGTCACCGAACTTGGGCATGATCAAGTCGATGCCAGCGGCGGAACACGCAAGCTGAGCAAATTTACCTTTGCGCCCACCTGGTCACCCAATGGCCCGGATTTCTGGGCGCGCCCGGAAGTGCGTGTGTATTACACCTACGCAACCTGGAACGAGGCAGCCAAGCGAGCGGCGAATGAGCTGGCGGCGGGCTCGGCGTTGTCCGATACCGGCGCCTATGGCACGGCGCGGCATGGCTCGAATGTGGGTGTGCAGGTCGAATACTGGTGGAAATAGCGCGGGCTTGATGTGGGCGCCGGGCTTGCCCGCGATGCTGGCGACTCGGTGTCTCGGTAAGACCAAGGCGATGCTATCGCAGGCAAGCCAGCTCCCACATTGGATCGTCGTGCGCCCAATGATTTTTACAGAACACAACAACAGGTGAAGTCATGACCACAACTCAATCCCTGGAACTGCTGGCGCCTCTGTCCGGGGTGCTGCTGGCGCTGGATCAAGTGCCCGACCCGGTGTTTTCCAGCCGTCTGATCGGCGACGGCCTGTGCATCGATCCCACCTCGCAGACCCTCTGCGCGCCACTGGCCGGTGTGATCAGCACTATCCAGGACAGTGGGCATGCGGTCAGCATCACCGACGACAATGGCGTCCAGGTGCTGATGCACATCGGCCTGGACACCGTGAACCTGGCGGGCAAGGGCTTCAGCCGGTTGGTCGAGGAAGGCCAGCGGGTGGAGGCCGGGCAAGCACTGATTGAGTTCGATGCCGACTACGTGGCGCTCAACGCACGGAGTTTACTGACCTTGGTGCTGGTGGTCAGTGGCGAGCCGTTCACCGCGTTGGCCAATGGCGTGGTGGAGCTGGGCCAGCCGTTGTTGCGGGTGGCTCCCGGTGGTGGGGTTGACGAAGTGGCCGAAGAGGAGGGCGATGCCCTGTTCTCCAAGCCGCTGACCCTGCCCAACGCCAATGGGTTGCACGCCCGCCCGGCGGCGGTATTTGCCCAGGCGGCGAAAGGTTTTAGCGCGAGCATTTACCTGCACAAACAAACCCAGAGCGCCAACGCCAAATCGCTGGTGGCGATCATGGCGCTGCAAACCGTGCAGGGCGACACCCTGCAAGTCAGTGCGGCGGGGGAGGATGCCGACGTGGCGATCCAGACACTGGTCGCGCTGTTGGCCGAGGGCTGCGGCGAGGCGGTAGCGGCACCGGCCATGGCGGCCGAGCCTGTCGCGTCGTCGACGACAGTGCTGCGTGGCGTGTGTGCATCGCCAGGCTCGGCGTTTGGCCAGGTGGTTCAAGTGGCCGAGCCTGTGCTGACGATCACGGAGCAAGGCACCGGCGAACCTGCCGAGCGTGCCGCATTGGAACGTGGCCTGCTGGCAGCAACCGAGGCCCTGCAAGCCCTGCAAGCCAAGGCGGCCGGCAGTGCCCAGGCGCAGATTTTTCGCGCCCACCAGGAACTGCTTGAAGACCCGACGTTGCTGGAGCCCGCCCACCGCTTGCTGGCCGAAGGCAAAAGCGCCGCCTTTGCCTGGAACGCTGCCACGGTGGCTACCGCCCAACTGTTTCAAGGTTCGGGCAATGCGCTGCTCGCCGAGCGTGCGGCGGACCTGGCCGACGTCGGCCAGCGCGTGCTCAAACTGATCCTTGGCATTCAGGACAGCGCCTGGGATTTGCCCGAGCGCGCAATCCTGATCGCCGAGCAACTGACCCCGTCGCAAACCGCCGGCCTGGATAAGCACAAGGTACTCGGTTTTGTCACCGTCGGCGGCGGCGCCACCAGCCACGTCGCGATCCTCGCCCGGGCCCTGGGGTTGCCGGCGATCTGTGGCGTGCCGGGCGAGGTGCTGACGCTGGCCAACGGCAAGCAGGTATTGCTCGATGCCGACAACGGCGAGCTGCACCTGGAGCCGAACCTGGCGGAAATCGAGCTACTGGAGGAAGCACGCCAGCAGCAAGTTCTGCAACGCCGGCGTGACGTCGCGCAAGCGGCACTGCCCGCCGTCACCCGCGACGGCCATCATGTGGAGGTCACGGCCAACGTCGCCTCGTTGCAGGAGGTGGAACACGCCCTGACCCTGGGCGGCGAAGGCGTCGGCCTGCTGCGTTCGGAGTTTCTCTACCTGGACCGCAACCGCGCGCCGAGCCCTGAGGAGCAGGCGACGACCTACAGCGCCATCGCCCGTGCCCTGGGCAGCGAGCGCAATCTGGTGGTGCGCACCCTGGATGTGGGCGGCGACAAACCGCTGGCGTATGTGCCGATGGACAGCGAGAGCAACCCGTTCCTCGGTTTGCGCGGTATTCGCCTGTGCCTGGAGCGCCCGGCGCTGTTGCGTGAACAGTTTCGCGCCATCCTCGCCAGCGCCGGGTTGGCGCGGTTGCATATCATGTTGCCGATGGTCAGCCTGTTGTCGGAGCTGCACCTGGCGCGCCAGATGCTGCAGGAGGAAGCGCTGGCGCTGGGGCTCAAAACGCTGCCGAAACTGGGGATCATGATCGAGGTGCCGTCCGCCGCCTTGATGGCGGATGTCTTCGCCCCGCATGTGGATTTCTTCTCCATCGGCACCAATGACCTGACCCAATACACCTTGGCCATGGACCGCGACCACCCACGCCTGGCCAGCCAGGCCGACAGCTTGCACCCGGCGGTTCTGCGCCTGGTCGCCACCACGGTTCAGGCCGCCCACGCCCATGGCAAGTGGGTGGGCGTGTGCGGCGCGTTGGCGTCCGAAGCGCTGGCGGTGCCGGTGTTGATCGGGCTGGGGGTGGATGAGCTGTCGGTCAGCGTGCCGTTGATCCCGACCATCAAGGCCCGCGTGCGCGAGCTGGAGCTGGCCGACTGCCAGGCCCTCGCCCGCCAAGTGCTGGGCCTGGAAGAAGCCGGTCAGGTACGCGAGGCGTTACGTAACTATCAAACAGCTACCGTTGTGCTGGAGAACTGAGCATGTTGGATAAATTAAAGCAGGCCTTCTGGAAAGCCCTGACTCCGGATCTGGTTGCCGAAACGGTTGAGGCGCCGACGCCGAGTCTGTTGTCAGCCGATGTACTGAGTGCCCTGGGCGGCGCGGATAACCTCACGTCACAACAGCGTGTGGCGCTGACGCGGGTGCGCGTGCAGTTGCGGGATGCGGGGCGTTTGGATCGGCCGGCGTTGAAAGCGGCGGGCGTGCCGGGGGTGATGGTGTTGGCGGGTGGGGTGGTGCATTTGATCACCGGCCTGCAGCCGGTCTAGAGATCAAATCAGATCACTGTGGGAGCCGGGCTTGCCCGCGATGACGGTGTGTCTGGCGACCATTGTATCGACTGCCAGGCCGCTATCGCGGGCAAGCCCGCTCCCACAGGGGGCTGGGGTGTTTGGGAGAATGTTTATAGCTGCGGGTTATCTTCCGGCGGCTTGGTCTTGTCCACACCCGGAACATGCAGGTTGCCTTCGACCACCTGGTTACCTTCCAGCTGCGGCTGCGTTACCCACGTGAGGATGTCGTAATAACGCCGGATGTTCGCCACAAAATGCACCGGCTCGCCGCCCCGGGCGTAGCCGTAGCGGGTCTTGCTGTACCACTGCTTCTGCGACAGGCGCGGCAGCATCTTCTTCACGTCCAGCCACTTGTTCGGGTTCAGGCCCTCCTTCTTCGCCAGCGTGCGCGCATCGTCCAGATGGCCGGTGCCCACGTTGTAGGCGGCGAGGGCGAACCAGGTGCGATCCGGCTCGGCGATGCTGTCGTCCAGCTCATCCTTGATCTTGGCCAGGTACTTGGCGCCACCCATGATGCTCTGCTTGGCGTCCAGGCGGTTGGACACGCCCATCGCCTGGGCGGTGTTCTGGGTCAGCATCATCAGGCCGCGCACGCCGGTCTTGGAGGTGACGGCCGGCTGCCACAGGGACTCCTGATAACCGATGGCGGCCAACAGGCGCCAGTCGACCTTTTCTTCCTTGGCGTAGGCGCGGAAGTGTTTCTCATACTTGGGCAGGCGCTGCTGCAAGTGCTGGGCGAAGGTGTAGGCGCCGACATAGCCGAGTACATCTACGTGCCCGTAATAGCGGTCTTTGAGGCGCTGCAGGGTGCCGTTCTTTTCCACTTTGTCCAGGTAGCTGTTGATCTCGTTGAGCAGGCTGTTGTCTTCGCCCGCCGCCACGGCCCAGCTCTGGTTGCTGGCATTGCCGAGGTCGAACGCCACGCGCACGTTGGGGAAGTACACCTGGTTCATCGCGACTTCGTTGGAGTCCACCAGGGTCAGGTCGATCTGGCCTTCGTCGACCATGCGCAGCAGGTCGACTACCTCAACGGCGTCGGACTCTTCGTATTCAATCGCAGGATTCTGTTTTTTAAGCTCAGCCAATTGCTCGGCGTGGGTGCTGCCCTTGAGCACCATGATCTTCTTGCCCACCAGATCGGCCGCGTTGGTCGGGCGCGATTGGCCGTTGCGGTAGATGATCTGCGGGGTCACTTCCAGGTACGGATGGGAGAAACGCACCTGTTTTTCGCGCTGATCGCTGCTGACCAGGCCGGCGGCGGCCAGAACCGGGCCGTTGGGTTTACCCAGTTGGCCGAACAGGTCATCGAGGTTGTCGGCGGTCTCGATTTCCAGCTTTACCCCCAGGTCATCGGCAAAACGCTTGACCAGTTCGTATTCGAAACCGGTTTCACCGTTGCGGTCCTGGAAATAAGTCGCCGGGCTGTTCCGGGTGATCACCCGCAATACGCCATCCTCCTTGATTCGCTCGAGCGTGCTGGGCTTATCAACACAGGCGCTGAGCATCAGGAAGAGTCCGGTTGCGATGAGCCATTTGGCGCATCGCGGGCGCAAAGCAGTTGGGGAGAACATCTGCGCAGTATACGCAAACGGCCCACGGCGCCATATCTCGACAGCGCGGGACTTGTCTGCTAGCGCCAGAAAAACTGTGCTGCAGCCCGCAGAAACGTGGCTTGGGGGCCGATTGTGACGGTTAAAATAACTGCGCCGCATGCCCTGGATAACGCCCCGATACCGTGCAATCCGTGCCAACTGACGTTCGGCAGCGGCCAGCGGTGCCGTTTCGGGTGCCGTTGGCGCAGGTTTACGCTAGAATGCACGGCCTCAAAGCACACCCCCCTTCCCGAGGCTGTCCCGAAGATGTTGATCCTGCGCGGCGCTCCTGCCCTTTCTGCCTTTCGCCACAGCAAACTCCTTGAGCAACTGAGCCAGAAGGTTCCAGCTGTTACAGGCCTGTATGCTGAATTTGCTCACTTCGCCGACGTTACCGGCGTCTTGACCGCCGACGAACAGCAAGTGCTCGCACGCCTTCTGAAGTACGGCCCCAGCGTTCCTGTTCAAGAGCCGAGCGGCCGCTTGTTCCTGGTTCTGCCACGGTTCGGCACCATCTCGCCCTGGTCGAGCAAGGCCAGCGATATTGCGCGTAACTGCGGCCTTTCGAGCATCCAGCGTCTGGAACGCGGTATTGCCTTCTATGTAGCAGGGCAGTTCAGCGACGCCGAGGCCGAGCTGATCGCCAGCAGCCTGCACGACCGCATGACCCAGATCATCGTCAGCCAGCTGGAACAGGCTGCCGGCCTGTTCAGCCACGCCGAACCCAAGCCGCTGACCGCGATTGACGTGCTCGGCGGTGGCCGCGCCGCCCTCGAGAAGGCCAACACCGAACTGGGCCTGGCGCTCGCCGAAGACGAGATCGACTACTTGGTCAATGCCTTCAACGGCTTGAAGCGCAACCCGCACGACATCGAACTGATGATGTTCGCCCAGGCCAACTCCGAGCACTGCCGTCACAAGATCTTCAACGCCAGTTGGGATATCGACGGCGAAAGCCAGGAAAAAGCCTGTTCGGCATGATCAAGAACACCTACGTGATGCACAGCGAAGGTGTTCTGTCGGCTTATAAAGACAACGCCTCGGTGATCGTCGGCTCCGTCGCCGGGCGTTTCTTCCCGGACCCTGAAACCCGCCAGTACGGCGCGGTGCAGGAGCCGGTGCATATCCTGATGAAGGTTGAAACCCACAACCACCCGACCGCGATTGCCCCGTTCCCGGGCGCAGCCACCGGTTCCGGCGGCGAAATCCGCGACGAAGGTGCAACCGGTCGTGGCGCCAAGCCTAAGGCGGGCCTTACCGGTTTTACCGTGTCCAACTTGCAGATCCCGGGCTTCGAACAGCCGTGGGAAGTGCCGTACGGCAAGCCTGAGCGCATTGTTACCGCGCTGGACATCATGATCGAAGGCCCGCTGGGCGGCGCCGCGTTCAACAACGAATTCGGGCGTCCGGCGCTGACCGGCTACTTCCGTACCTTCGAGCAATCCATCACCACCCCGCGTGGCGATGAAGTGCGCGGCTACCACAAGCCGATCATGTTGGCCGGCGGCATGGGCAACATCCGTGAAGAACACGTCAAGAAAGGCGAGATCCTGGTCGGCTCCAAGCTGATCGTGCTCGGCGGCCCGGCCATGCTCATCGGCCTGGGTGGCGGCGCAGCTTCCTCCATGGCCACCGGCACCAGCTCGGCGGACCTGGACTTCGCTTCCGTACAGCGCGAAAACCCAGAGATGGAGCGTCGCTGCCAGGAAGTCATCGACCGTTGCTGGCAGTTGGGTGATAAAAACCCGATCAGCTTCATCCACGACGTCGGCGCCGGTGGTTTGTCCAACGCTTTCCCGGAACTGGTCAACGATGGCGACCGTGGTGGCCGTTTCGAACTGCGCAACATTCCAAACGACGAGCCGGGCATGGCCCCGCACGAAATCTGGAGCAACGAATCCCAGGAACGGTACGTGCTGGCGGTTGGCGCCGAAGACTTCGCGCGCTTCCAGGCCATCTGCGAACGCGAGCGCTGCCCGTTTGCCGTGGTCGGCGAAGCCACTGCCGAGCCGCAGCTGACCGTGACCGACAGCCACTTCGGCAACAGCCCGGTCGACATGCCACTCGAAGTGCTGCTGGGCAAAGCCCCGCGTATGCACCGTTCGGCGGTACGTGAAGCCGAGCTAGGCGATGACTTCGACCCAAGCCCACTCGACCTGGCCGACAGCATCGAACGCGTGCTGCACCACCCGGCCGTGGCGAGCAAAAGCTTCCTGATCACCATCGGCGACCGCACCATCACCGGCCTGGTGGCCCGTGACCAAATGGTCGGCCCGTGGCAGGTTCCGGTGGCCGACGTTGCCGTCACCGCCACCAGCTTCGACGTGTACACCGGCGAAGCCATGGCCATGGGCGAGCGTACGCCGCTGGCCCTGCTGGACGCCCCGGCGTCGGGCCGCATGGCCATTGGTGAAACCCTCACCAACATCGCCGCGTCGCGCATCGGCAAGCTGTCCGACATCAAACTGTCGGCCAACTGGATGTCTGCTGCCGGTCACCCGGGTGAAGATGCACGCCTGTACGACACCGTCAAAGCGGTCGGCATGGAACTGTGCCCTGAGCTGGGTATCACCATTCCGGTGGGCAAGGACTCGATGTCCATGGCCACCCGTTGGAACGAGGACGGTGTCGACAAGACTGTAACGTCGCCGCTGTCGCTGATCGTTACCGGTTTTGCGCCGGTCACCGACATCCGCCAGACCCTCACCCCGCAACTGCGTATGGACAAGGGCACCACCGATCTGATCCTGATCGACCTGGGTCGTGGCCAGAACCGCATGGGCGCCTCGATCCTCGCGCAAACCCACGGCAAACTCGGCAAGCACGCGCCGGACGTGGATGACGCCGAAGACCTGAAAGCCTTCTTCGCCGTGATCCAGGGCCTGAATGCCGACGGTCACCTGCTGGCGTACCACGACCGTTCCGACGGTGGTTTGCTGACCAGCGTGGTCGAGATGGCGTTCGCCGGTCACTGCGGCCTGAACATCGTGCTCGACAGCGTTGCCGAGGATGCATCCGAGATCAACGGCATCCTGTTCAACGAAGAGTTGGGTGCGGTGATCCAGGTTCGCCAGGACGCTACCCCGGACGTACTCGCACAGTTCAGCGCCGCTGGCCTGGACGACTGCGTGGCGGTGATCGGCCAGCCGATCAACAACGGTGAAATCAACATCTCCTTCAATGGCGATACCGTGTTCGCCGGCCAGCGCCGCTTGTTGCAACGCCAGTGGGCCGAGACCAGCTACCAGATCCAACGCCTGCGTGATAACGCCGATTGCGCCGAGCAGGAATTCGACGTGATCCTGGAAGAAGAAAACCCGGGCCTGAGCACCACGCTCAGCTTCGACGTCAACCAGGACATCGCCGCGCCTTACATCAAAAAAGGCATCCGCCCACAAGTTGCCGTACTGCGTGAGCAGGGCGTCAACGGCCAGGTAGAAATGGCGGCCGCGTTCGACCGCGCCGGCTTCAATGCGATTGACGTGCACATGAGCGACATCCTCGCCGGTCGCGTCGACCTCAACGAATTCAAAGGCCTTGTAGCCTGCGGCGGTTTCTCCTACGGCGACGTGCTGGGTGCCGGTGAAGGCTGGGCCAAGTCGGCCCTGTTCAACAGCCGTGCCCGCGATGCGTTCCAGGGCTTCTTCGAGCGTAACGACAGCTTCACCCTGGGTGTGTGCAACGGTTGCCAGATGATGTCCAACCTCAGCGAACTGATCCCGGGCAGCGAGTTCTGGCCGCACTTTGTGCGTAACCGTTCCGAGCAGTTCGAAGCCCGTGTGGCCATGGTGCAGGTGCAGGAGTCGAACTCGATCTTCCTGCAAGGCATGGCCGGTTCGCGCATGCCGATCGCTATCGCGCACGGCGAAGGCCATGCCGAGTTCGCCAACGAAGAAGCCTTGCTCGAAGCCGACCTGTCCGGTTGCGTGGCGATGCGTTTCGTCGACAACCATGGCAAGGTCACCGAGAGCTACCCGGCCAACCCGAACGGCTCGCCGCGCGGGATCACCGGCCTTACCAGCCGCGACGGCCGCGTGACCATCATGATGCCGCACCCGGAGCGTGTATTCCGCGCCGTGCAGAACTCGTGGCGCCCGGAAGAGTGGGACGAGGACGGCGCGTGGATGCGCATGTTCCGCAACGCCCGCGTGTGGGTGAACTAAGGCAGTGTTCAAGCTGGCCTTTTTTGTGCCCGACAGCCATGTGGAGACGGTGAAAACCGCCGTCTTCGCCGCTGGCGGCGGGCGCATCGGCGACTACGACAGCTGCGCCTGGCAAGTGCTGGGCCGCGGCCAGTTTCGCGCGTTGGACGGCAGCCAGCCGTTTATCGGGCAGGTTGGCCAGGTTGAGGAGGTCGAAGAATGGAAGGTCGAGCTGGTGGTGGCCGATGAGCTGATCAAGGCGGTTGTGGCCGCGTTGAAGCTCAGCCACCCATATGAAACACCGGCTTATGAAGTGTGGCAGCTGGCGGATTTCTGATCCGCTGGCTGTAAAACAGGAAACCCGCTGGGCCCTTACGGCCAGCGGGTTTTTTGTTGGGTGCAGTCTTTACTTCGCAGGAGTCAGTTTTACCTCTGCCTCAAGCATTTTGAACAAGGGGAACAGCTGCTTGTAACGTTTTTCCTTTTTGCCCCAGCGATCGATGAAAAACATTCCGTTGTCGTCCACTTGAATCGGCGTGGTGACGATTTCTCCCGTACTGGAGCGATGTACCAGCCGGGTTTCCGCTCTCGATGGCCGCTCGATCAGATAGTCCCCGGGGCGGGTCAGTTTCGACCGGTCAACCGGTACGAAGGCGATGGGGGGCGGATAGCCGGTTTTGCCGACTTCGAGCTTGAAGTCACTGCGCATGGCAACCGACGTGAGGCTGTCGAGATCGCTTTCCCAGTAGCCTTGGTGAATGCCTCGGGCAAGTGCCGGCGTGCTATCCCGCACATTCAGGCTGACGGCACCCAGCATTTCGGCCAGCCCCGGCACGCCATCGTTGTTATTGGTATGGGCGCTGCCGACAAAAGCGATCCATTGGTGCGGGCCTTGCGCCGCCTGGTCGGCTTCGATGACCCTGGTGGCGAAATAACTGAACATCTGGTTTCGCGACAGCTTGGTCGACGACGGCCCTTTGAGGTGATAGCTGGCGGCGCAGTCCAGGGCCCGCACGCGAATGCCATATTTATTCGCGGCCTGCACCACTTGAGTGTAGGTGTCGGGGCCGCTGTACCCCCGCATATGCCCTTGATCCTGACTGTTGAGATAAGCCTTGAGGCGGTCGGGCATGCGCTGGGTACGGTGGAACAGATCCAGCTCGGCCTGATGCATATCGGTGAGCAGGTGTTCGACATAGAGGGTCTTGAAGCCGGCCTCCTTGAGGGTTTTCATTTGCGTTCTGAGGAACCCCTTGCTGGCTTCATGACCATGGCCTTCCCCGATCAGTAACCCGGACAGCCGGCTTTCGCTGACCTGTTGGATAAACGCTTGCGGTGTGGTGGTTGCCGTGACCACCGGCAGTGTCGGCCGGGCGGGCGGTACATAGTCGGTGAAGAAGGTTTTGGCGCTGGTGTTCAACCGTGAGCGTGTGTCGATGAATGAGTCGTAGGCGGGCTTGCGTGATTTGGTCAGCAGCCCGAATGAGCTGTCCAGGCCATGGGGCTCCCGCGCCAGCTGGCCGATATCGTCGATGAAGGCCGGCGCTATGTCGAATTCGCTGAAGTGTTCAACGACAGGGGTGGGCACCGATACAGGCGGTGGGGCAAGCTCGGCCGCCTTGTAGGCGGTAGGCAGGGTCATAAGGTAGTCGCCCTTGGCTTGGGCGTCGCCGGGTATCGAGCCAGGCGTATCAATACGAATGCCCACGGGCTGGTCCGTGCCGACATCTTCAATGCGCAGTGCGACAGCGTCATGCAGGTCTGCCATGCCTGGCGTCTGCTCGAACGTGCGCAGGCGCGACGGCTCTACCAGAGCCACCCAGCGTTCCTGCGGGGTGTTGGCCATATCTGCTTCGATGGCCTTATGCGAGTAGAAATTTCTCAGGCGGTTGTTGCGTGGCGTGGTGGGCGGCGTGTCGCCCAGGATCAGGGCGCTGTCCAGTTGGTAGGACGTCGACACGTCCAGTGCCTTGATCGCCAGGCCTTTTTCTCGCGCCTTGCTGACCAGCGCCAGATACGAGTAGGGCGCGTTCGATGCAAAGCCCATGGCCTTGTCGACGGTTTTCAAGTGCAACTGAATATGGCGCCAGGATTGTCCGCTGTTGAGTTTCTCCAGTTTTTTGCTGAACACATCCCCCGGCAAGTATTCCAGGTACAGCGTTTTGAAGCCCCGTTGAATCAGGGTATCCAGGTTGTCGATCAGCACCTGTTTGCCGGCAATGGAGCCGGGGAGGGCGCCGACGATCAAGTGCTTGTTGCCGCTGAACGCCTCGCTGCCAAGCAGTTGGGCGAATGAGGCACTGGCCTCGACAGTCGGCACACTCGTCACCGCAGGCAATGGCACAAACGCCTGGTAAAACGCCTGGGCGTCGGTGGCCAGGCGCGACACCTGCTCCTGATACGCACCCCGTGCCTTGCGCAGGTGCTGCACGGTCTGATCCAACTGCATTTGCGCAGGGAGTTGCATCACATCGGCAGACAGGATCAGCTTGCTTTTCATCTGCGGGTCGAGGATGGATTCAACGTCACGCCAATGTTTCGCAGGGACTCCGTAATCCAGAAGGGGGCCGGGGGTTTGCGGCAAGGTTTCATATTTGGGCGCGCCCCCGGCCAACCCGCTGCGTACCCACACGCCTTGAGCATCGGGCTCGGCCAGGCGGGCGGTAGACACCAGGTTGCCGCTGGCAGGATCAACGCGATGCAGCAAATACCGGCCTAGCGCATCCGGGGTAGTGGGCGCCCATAACGCCTGGCCATCGAAGATAACCGGTTGCATGCCTTGCGGGGTGGGCGACGCGGTTTCCAGTTGGTTGATCAGCTGCATCGTACGTCTTTGCCCGGTATCGGCAGCACTCAGGCGCAGCGGTTTGGCCACGGGGTTGAGTGAGCGCAGGGCGGGGCGTAGATCGGTAAACAGCGCCCCGGCGCTGTTGAACAGGTAGCCGAGGAAATGCTCGAAGGCGGCCGAGGTGTCGCCCTGGTTGTAGGCATGCCAGGCCAGCATGGCGTCCTTGAAGGCCAGTAACAGGCCGACACTCAGGCTCAGCACCGGAAACGGCGCCGTGGCAACCGCCGCTACCCACTCGATGCAGGTCCAGAGAATGCCGGTGATCATCTGTGTGCGGCTTACGGTGGTGGCTTCAACGTCGTCTATGCGGCGTTGCAGTTTCATGTTGTACAGCGCCTGGCGCATATCGGTCACCGGCGCAACGCCGCGGGTGGTGTCGTAGCGCGCCGGGCTGACGTTGGTTTTGTCCAGCTGGTCGGGGAGGTTGCGTCTGGCATCTTCAAGGAAGTTGCGAACCCGCGTGCGCGATTGCACACCCACCCGTTCGGTGAGGTAATCCACCATGCCCGGCTGCTTTTTCAACAGGTAATTGAACAGCCGTGCCTCGCGAAAGCTGATGCCATCGGGGGCATGCGGGGTGTAGAGCATCACGGGGTTGTCAGCGTGGGTGAACAGCCAGGCACCGATGACCCAATCGCCATCGATCATCAGGCGATGGATGGCGTAGCGGTTGCGGGTCTGCACCGAGGTGTCGCCCATGCCGGCGATGCACTGGTCCAGCCATTGCTGGTCAACCCCGGCGATATGGCCTTGCAGGTGGTGCTCGAGGGCGGCGATTTGTAATTGCCATTGGGTGATGGCCAGTACGGTTCTGCGGCGCAGGTCATAAGAGGGCTCGCGGTTGTTCAGCAGCGTGTCCCGCACCTTTTTGATGTAGCGTTCGCCGATCCACACGCCTGTGATCGAGCGCGCCACGTTTTGTGCGGTCAGTGGCCTCAGGTCGATGCCTTGCGGGCCTCTGAAGCGTGCCGAGTGGGAGAATTTTTCGTCGATAAACCCCACGCCATCTGCGTAGCCGTCGCGATACAGCTGGGTATAGGTTTGCGGCGCAGGTGTCCACACACCGATCAGCGCGGGCGGTGAGTAGGCCCATACGCTGTTGGGGTCGACATCGTTGCCTGGCCGACCTAGCAACTGGTTCAAACGCAGCCGCGCCTGTTGGTGCACGTAGCTGTCGAAGCTTGGGAAGCTGGCTTCCGAAAACGCCTGGGCGTTGTAGGCTCGCAGTGTGTTGTCGGCGTTTTCGTTCAGCGTCAGCAGTGTTTTTCTCTGTTCGGCGCTGGCCGAGCGAAACCACAGCGGCGTGCTGAAGTCATAGTCATCCACGCGCGTGCGCAGCGCATGCTCGGCCATTGATTGCAGGCAGGCCTGATAGCTTGATGCCGTATTGAAGGTGACCTCCTGGTGTTCCTGGTCATGGGGCTTGAAGCCCAGGTCGGCCAGCACGGTGTTCATGGTGCCGCGAAAGCGCATGGGCAGGCGCGTGATCAGGTAATCGGTGAGGCTGCCGGAAGCCGCCTCCACGCCGTTATCCACAGCCCAGCCCAGGATATGGGCCTGGCACAGCGCTTCGCTGTCGAAGGCCATGAATTGCTGCGCACGCGGTGCCTGCGGAGTGCACAGCAACACGCGCTTGATTGTGCCGGTGCTATCGGCCTGGCGCAGTGCCCACAGGTCCAGCAGTTGCGCGCCATGCAGGGACAGCGCGCCGGAGCCCAGGCTGGCGGCGCTCAGGTGCGGGTCGCTGCCGGCGCGCAGGCGCTGGATCAACTGGAAGTCATCGTCGCTCAAGTGGCTTTGCAGCACGGCGGTGTAGGCCAGTGCATTGATCCGCCGGTCCAGCATCTGTTCGATGGCCTGCCTGAGCGCGGGACGGCCATGCAGGTCCTGTTGCACCTGGGCAAAATCGATACGCGGCTGCAGGGTGTTCAGCTGCTTGGCGAGCCAGGTGGGGGTGAGGTCGTTGTACGCCTCGGGCAGTGCTGCACCGTGATAAGTCAGCGTGGTGTTTTGCACAAAGTCCGAGCCCGGCAATTCGTCGCCGGTGTGCAGGCCACGCAGGGCCAGGTCGATCAGGTTGCGCTGTTGTTCATAAGGGCCCAGGCCGGGCATCTCACGTCGGGTGGTGACCAACAGGTGCTCGGGCTGTAGGTCGTCAATCTCCAACTCGTCGCTCAAGCGCTCACGCCACTGATGGGCGGCCAGGGTGTGGGGTGTGGCGGCTGGGCCGAGCAGGTCAAGCAGCGTCTGGCGCGCTTGGTCGTACTGCCCCAGATGTACCGCCAGTTCGGCACGCCGGGTTTCGCTGGCGCTGCGATACCAGTCAGGCGCAGTCTGACGCAGGTGGCGTTCGAGCAGGGCCTGGGCGCGCAGTTCAAGGCGGGCGCTGAAGTCGGGCGGGGTCGTGGTGATGGCGGTGTCGAGGGCGCTGTGTAATTGGGCCGGGTCGCGACTCGGGTTGTCGGCGAAGCTCAGCGCGTAATCGATATCCTGCGTGCGCTTGTCCACCTGGGTATCGAACAGGTGCTCGAACAGCGGCTTTTCGTTGATGCTTGCCAGCGCCAGCGGCCAGATGCCCGCCGCCGTCAGGGTGTGGTAACGCCGGGGCAGCAACATCATGAACTCATGGCGGCTGTTGGGGTGGTTGATGAGTTGCAGCAGGCGCTCGTTGAGTTCGCCCAGTGAGTCGAACGCTTCAATGCCCCGCACCGGTGTGAACAACAGCACCCGCCCGACAGCTTCGGTGGCGGTCAACGACGTAACGCTCGGGCTGTTGTTTTGCGTAGCGACAAAGGCGCCCGCCAGCTCGATGGTTTTATCCTGATAGTCGAACCTCAGGGCATACAGGCCCGGCCGCAGGGAAGGGGCCGACCGCACCTGCGCCAGCATCGCGCTGTCTTGCGGGTGCAGCAGACGATCCTGAACACCCAGCCGTGCCTCGTACTCCAAGGCCGTAAGTCCCGCCGCGTCGATCAGGAACGACTTGCGTGAGGCGCCGTTGATCGGCTCGCGCAGGTCCATGTCCAGCAGCTCGGCGTTGAGACTGCGCTTGAGTGTGTCGACCAGTGCTTGCCCTTGTGTGCTGTGCAAGTCACTGCCGGACAACGCTGCGTAAAGTTTGCGGCTCTTGGCGAGTAGGGTTTGGTAATGGGTTTTGAGCAGCTTGTTCACACGCTCCAGATAAGCCTGCTCGGCAGACGGTTGGTGCTCGGGCAGCAACTGTGCCGGGCTCAGAAACAGGTGGCCGCCGATCTGGTGGAGCGAGCCTTTGATATCTTCGAATGACAAGGTGGAAGTGCTCATCGGCACATTCTCCATGCTAAGGGTTAGAGGCCTTAGCTTGGGGAAGGGGACGGGGGATGGGGCTGTAGATAGATAGTCGTGTTGTAAGGAGTTTTCCTACGAGGCTTTCAGGTTGTCCCTCGGAACTGGCTTGAATAGTCTTCGTGGGTCGCTGCCAATTCAGCGACCGGGACTGCAAGCCCGCCGAAATTATGTTGGAGCTCATAAGCGCCGCTATAATCGTGGCGCTTTTCATAGTCATCGCTTTATGGTGGCTGTGTGCGGGAGACCTTTGGGTCTACCCGGGAGGCTCCTTCCTTGGTCTTGCAGGCCCGCGCACAGCTGCCACCCATCATCTGCAAGTGATGTTGGTAGTTCCCATTATTTGAGGAGCATTACCATGATCAAAGACAGTCCAAATCCCCCATCTGACTCTCAGCCCACTGACCAACTTTTCACCGTACTCCCCAACCTGAACAGCGAAACCCTGCTGGCCAACGCCTCTCAAGACCTGGCATCAGTGCAGGCGCTGGCGGGTAATCTGGCATTTGATGTCGACGGCCCGCAACGCGATGCGGTGCTGGGGATTCATCGGATGGTGGAAGGGATTCAGTTGATGGTGGATCGGGTGTTGGATTTGTTTGAGGTGCCTGAGCAGAAGTAACAGGGCGCCTGTGAGGGCCGTTCGCGAGCAAGCCCGCTCCCACATTTTGATGTGTGAATACATTCAAATGTGGGAGCGGGCTTGCTCGCGAATAGGCCAGAACAGTCACTCCACCGCTAAACCCTGGCACCCACCTCACGGCTACCGACCAACCGCTCCAACGCCTCACCCAACCCCGATGCCTTGTCACCAATCAACAGATGCCAAACACCGCTATCAAGCTGGCTGACACCTTGGCAACCCAGCGCGGTCAGGTCTGCTTCAGACAATACCGAATCATCCCCCAGCTCCACCCGCAACCGCGTCATCGCCACCGCTTCCAGCTGGCGCACGTTCGCCCGGCCACCCAGGGCATTCAGCCATTTCTCTGCGTCGTGCAGGTTCACCGCTACCGGCTTATCCACTGGCGCGGTTGCAACAAACGACGGCATCGCCAAGCGAATTTCATCGGCAATGCTGTCGGCCAGTGGCCCCACGACCACCTGCAAACTCCCGCCATTGCCGGGCCGCACCACGGCCATGGCGCCCAGCGCTTTCAGTTCGGCATCCACTGCCTTGTTGCGATCCACCATGTCCAGGCGCAGACGCGTGGTGCAGGCGCCCACACTCAACAGATTGGCCGCGCCCCCCAGCGCACGGATATACGCCCCGGCCCGCTGGTTGTCGCTCATCGCCTCAGCCTGCGCGACCTGGATGTCCTCACGCCCCGGCGTCTTCAAATTGAAGCGGCGAATGCAGTAGTTGAACACGCTGTAGTACACCAGCGCATACGCCAGCCCGACCGGGAACACCAGCCAGCCATTGGTGGACTTGCCCCAACCCAGCACCATGTCGATAAACCCGCCGGAGAAGGTAAAACCCAGGTGGATATTGAGCATATTGGTCACGGCCATCGACAGGCCGGTGAGCAGCGCGTGGATCAGGTACAGGAACGGCGCGAGGAACATGAACGCGAATTCAATCGGTTCGGTCACGCCGGTGAGGAACGAGGTCAGCGCCATCGATAGAAAAATCCCGCCCATGACTTTGCGCCGCTCCGGCAGGGCGTTGCGGTACATCGCCAGGCAGGCAGCGGGCAAGCCGAACAGCATCACCGGGAACATGCCGGTCATGAACTGGCCGCCCTTGGGGTCGCCGGCAAAGTAGCGGGTCAGGTCACCGGTGACCACCGCGCCGGTGGCCGGGTCGGTGAAGCTGCCGAACACAAACCAGGCCATGTTGTTGAGGATGTGGTGCAGGCCGGTGACGATCAGCAGGCGGTTGAACACGCCGAACACGAACGCACCGAAGCTGCCGCTGTCCATCAGCAACACGCCGAAGCTGTTGATGCCGTGCTGGATCGGCGGCCAGATCAGGCCGAAGATCACCCCCAGCGCGACGGCCGAGAACCCGGTGACAATCGGCACAAAGCGTCGCCCGCCGAAGAACGCCAGGTACTCCGGCAGCTTGATGTCCTTGAAGCGGTTATACAGCGCCCCGGCCATCAAGCCGCTGGCGATACCGGCGAGCATCCCCATATTGATGCTGCTGTCCATCACCTTGAGCGTGGAGACCATCACCAGGTAGCCAATCGCCCCGGCGAGCCCCGCCGTGCCGTTGTTGTCGCGGGCAAAGCCCACGGCAATGCCGATGGCGAAAATCAGCGCGAGGTTGGCGAAGATCGCTTGCCCCGCGTCGTGCATCACGGCGATGTTCAGCAGGTCGGTGTCGCCCAGGCGCAGCAGCAGGCCGGCAATCGGCAAGATGGCGATAGGCAGCATCAATGCACGGCCCAGGCGTTGCAGCCCTTCGATGAATAGTTGGTACATGGCGGGTCTCCTTTTTCTTGTTGTTTTCAGCTCAGCGGCCAGTGGGTGTGACAGGCTTGGCGCACGGCCTTGGCGCTGCTCAGGTCGAGCAGGCCTTGGCTCAATTGCCGGCATTGCGCCGCATCCAGATGACGGATGCGGTCCTTGATTTCTGCGATTTGCGGCGGGCTCACCGACAGTTCGCTGACCCCCAGGCCCACCAGCACTGGCGTGGCCAACGGGTCGGACGCCAAGGCGCCGCACACGCCGACCCAACGCCCGTGTTTGGCCGCCCCGGCACAGGTCTGGGCGATAAGTCGCAGCAAGGCCGGGTGCAGAGCATCGACCCGGGCGGCGAGGCCGGCATGGTCGCGGTCCATCGCCAGGGTGTATTGGGACAGGTCATTGGTGCCGATGGACAAAAAGTCCGCATGCTCGGCCAGTTGTTCGGCCATCAAGGCGGCGGCAGGCACTTCGATCATCACCCCCAGCTCGGGGCGTTGGGTCAGTTCCAGCGCCACGCACAGTTCATCCAGGCGTTGGCGGATCTGCAGCAGTTCATCCACTTCGCTGACCATCGGCAGCAGGATGCGGCAGCGCGCCAGCGGGCACACTTGCAGCAGCGCACGCAGTTGCTGGTCGAGCACGTCAGGGCGCACCTGGGCCAGGCGAATCCCGCGCAGGCCCAGCACCGGGTTGGCCTCGACGGGCAGCGGCAGGTAGTCGAGTTGCTTGTCGCCGCCGACGTCGATGGTGCGGATGATCACGGACTTGTCGCCCATCGCATCCAGCACGGCCTGATAGGCTTGGCGCTGTTCCTGTTCATCCGGCGCGGTGCGGCGGTCGACGAACAGGAACTCGGTGCGCAACAGGCCGACGCCGTCCGCGCCGTTGGCAAAGGCCACCTCAGCTTCGGCACTGGAGGCGACATTGGCGGCCACCTCGATGGTGCGGCCATCGGTGGTGCGCGCCGGTTGCTGGGCCTGGGCCTGTTGCTGTTCACGCCGCAGTTTTTGCGCCTCGCGCATCTGCTGCACGTGGGCGTGGCGAGCTTCGCTGGGCGTCAGTTCCAGGCGACCGTTGGCCGCGTCAAGTACCACGCGTTGGCCTTGCGGCACGTCCAGCACCTCGCTGCCCAACGCGACCACACACGGCAGGCCCTTGCCCCGCGCCAGGATCGCCACATGCGAGGTGGCGCCGCCTTCGGCCATGCAGATGCCTGCCACCTGCTGCGCGCTCAGTTGCAGCAAGTCCGAGGGGGTCAGCTCATGGGCGCTGACAATCGCCCCGGCCGGCAATTCGAAATGCCAGGCTTCACCCAGCAGTGCGCGCAATACCCGTTGTTGCAGGTCTCGCAGGTCGTTGGAACGCTCGGCGAACAGCGGCTTGCCCAGGGCCAGCAGCACCGCGCATTGTGCCTGGATTGCGTCGCGCCAGGCGTGAGTGGCGGCGCTGCCGTGTTCGATGGCGGCGGTGGCCGCGTCCAGCAGGGCCGGGTCCTCCAGCAGCGCGAGGTGGGCGGCGAAGATCTCTTCTTCCGCTTGGTTTTTGCGCAGGCGGGCGTGGTCCAGGGTCTGGCGGATTTCACCGCGCACCTGCTCAAGGGCCGCATCCAGCCGTTGCAGCTGTTCGTCGGCGCGGTGATTGCCGGTGTCCGCCGGCAGTTCGATAGCGGTCAGGCGAAACAGCGGCCCGCACACCAGGCCGGGGGCTGCACACACGCCTTGCAACACATCTGCCTCGGTATTCGCCTTGCGTGGGGCGACCGCCACCGGCGCGCAATGCTCTTCGCTCATGGCCACCGACAGCGCGGCGACCAGTGCCTGCAAGGCCGCCTCGCAATCCTTGCCGCGACAGGTGACACGCACCTCATCGCCTTCACCGATACCCAGCCCCATCAGGCCGATCAGGCTGTCGCACGGCGCCGACTTACCGGCATAGTGCAACTGGGCCTGGCTGCTGAAACCCTGCGCGGTCTTGCGGACCAACGCGGCGGGGCGCGCGTGCAGACCGCCACGGTGGGTGATGCGCACACTGGCGCGGGCTTCGCTGACTGAGTTATCCACAGCCGTCTGCGTCGGCGCCGTTGAGCGCAGCGCAATCTGCAACAACGGCTCGCCGACCTTGACGATGGGTCCCGCCTGGCGCTGTAGCTCAAAGGCCTCGCCATTGGTCAGAATGATCAGGCTGACCAGGCTCTTGCACTGCCGCGCAATGCGGTCCAGGTCGAACTGCACCAGCGCCTGGCCACGCTTCACCCGGGCGCCTTCCTTGACCAGCAGCGCAAACCCTTCGCCATTCAGTTCCACGGTGTCGATGCCTACATGCATCAGCAGCTCGGCGCCGTTGTGCGCACGAATGGTCAGCGCATGCCCGGTACGGGCGACATGAATGATCTCCCCGTCACAGGGGGCGTGCAGGCAATCATTGAGCGGGTCGATGGCAATACCGTCGCCCATGGCGCCACCGGCGAACACTTCATCGGGAACGTCGCCCAAGGCCAGCACCGGCCCGCTTAAGGGGGCGCTGAGGGTCAATTGATTATTGTTGTTGGGCATGGGCACGGTACTCATCAGGAAAACGCAACTCAGTGGGTGCGGGTCACTTTGCTCAGGTGACGCGGTTGGTCCGGGTCCATGCCGCGGGCGACCGCCAGGTCGGCGGCCATTACGTAAAAACTCATGATCGCCAGGATCGGGTCCAGGCTCGGGTGTTCGGCGCGGCTCAGGGTCAGGTCGCGCTCGGCGATATCGTCCGGCGCGGCCAGCAGCACGCGGGCCCCGCGTTGGCGCATATCGGCGGCCAGGCTCAACAGGCCGGCTTGCTCGGCGCCGCGTGGGGCGAAGATCAGCAACGGGTAGTTTTCGTCGATCAAGGCCATCGGCCCGTGGCGTACTTCGGCACTGCTGAAGGCTTCGGCCTGGATCGCCGAGGTTTCCTTGAGCTTGAGCGCGGCTTCCTGGGCAACCGCAAAACCGGCGCCCCGGCCGATCACCATCAAGCGTTGGCTGTCACGCAGGGCGTCGATGGCGGTGCTCCAGTCCTGCTTGGCGGCGACACGCAACTCGTCAGGCAAGGCGCGGCAGGCTTGCAGCAGGTCGGCTTCCTGGTTCCAGTGGCCGATCAATTGCGCGCTGGCGCTGAGGGTGGCGATAAAACTTTTGGTCGCCGCCACGCTGTGTTCCGGCCCGGCGCACAGCGGCAGGTGGAATTCGCAGGCAGCTTCCAGCGGTGACTCTTCGGCGTTGACCAGCGAAATGCTCAGGGCGCCGCGTTTGCGCAGCAGGCGCAGGCTGTTGACCAGGTCCGGGCTTTGCCCCGACTGCGAGAAACCGAACGCCACCTGGCCGCTGACTTTCAACGGCGCCTGCAACAAGGTCACCACCGACATCGGCAGCGACGCCACCGGAATGCCCACGTGCTGCATGGCCAGGTAGGCAAAGTAGCTGGCGGCATGGTCCGAACTGCCACGGGCAATGGTCATGGCCACTTGCGGCGGTTGACGGCGCAGGCGACCGGCGACTTCTTCCAGCAGCGGGTCCAGGCGTTGCAGCTGCGCCGCGACGGCGTCACAGGAGGCCAGGGCCTCTTCAAGCATTTTTGAAGTCAATGGTGTCTCCTTCGACCATTACGTCAGTGAGGTGCAGGGAGCGGTCCAGGCGTACGCAGTCGGCAAAGCTGCCGGGTTGCAGGCGCCCGCGTTCTTCCAGGCCCAGGTAGTCCGCAGGAAACTGCGACAGGCGTTGTGAGGCTTCGCTGATGGGCAGGCCGATTTTCACCAGGTTGCGCAGCGCCTGGTCCATGGTCAGGGTGCTGCCGGCCAGGGTGCCGTCGGCCAGGCGCACGCCGCCCAGGCATTTGGTCACGGTGTGGCTGCCCAGCTTGTATTCGCCGTCGGGCATGCCGGCGGCGGCGGTGGAGTCGGTGACGCAGTACAGGCACGGGATCGAGCGCAACGCCACGCGCATGGCGCCGGGGTGCACGTGCAGCAGGTCCGGGATCAGCTCGGCGTATTGGGCGTGGGCCAGCGCGGCGCCGACGATGCCCGGTTCGCGGTGATGCAGCGGGCTCATGGCGTTATACAAATGCGTGAAGCTGGTAGCGCCGGCGGCGAGGGCGGCGACGCCTTCCTCATAGCTGCCCAGGGTGTGGCCGATCTGCATGCGCACGCCGCGTTGGCTGAGGGCGCGGATCAGGCTGTCATGCCCGGCGATTTCCGGGGCGATGGTGATCACCCGGATCGGCGCCAGGCGCAGGTATTCTTCGACTTCGGCCATCAACGCGGTGTGGGCGAAGTTGGGTTGCGCGCCGAGTTTCCCGGGGTTGATGTAGGGCCCTTCCAGGTGCACGCCGAGTACGCGGGCGGTGTTGGCCGGGCGGCTTTCGCAATAGGTGCCGATCTCACCGAGCACGCGGGAGATTTCGTTGACCGGCGCCGTCATGGTGGTGGCCAGCAGCGAGGTGGTGCCAAAACGCACGTGGGTGCGGGTGATGGTCTCGAAGGCTGTGGCGCCTTCCATGATGTCCTTGCCGCCACCGCCGTGCACATGCAGGTCGATAAAGCCCGGCAGCAGGTAGGGCAGGTCGTTGTCGGCCGGGTCGCAAGGCGTGCCTTCAATGGCGCTGACCTTGCCGTGTGCGTGCACCAGGCGGCCGCGCATCCAGCCGTGGGGCGTGAGGATATTGTCTTCGGACATGGGCAGTTCTCTAACGTCGCAGTTCAGCGGAGTAGTCTTGACGGCGCAGCTCTGCGACAAAGTCGTAGTAGTCGTTGCGGCAGTAGGTGTCGGTGATTTCAATCGGCGTGTTGTCGGCGGTGTAGCCGACACGCGTCATCAGCAGCATGGCGGTGCCGGGGGCGATGCCCACGAGCTTGGCGAATTCGTCCGAGGCATTGATGGCCTGGATATGTTGCAGGGCGCGCACGATGGGTTTACCGATGCTCTCCAGGTATTCGTACAGCGAGTTGCCGATGGCTTGCGGCTGCGGCAGCACCGAGGCGGGCATGGCGGTCATCTCGATCGCCATTACCGTGTCATCGGCTTTGCGCAGGCGTTTGAGGCGCGCCACTTTGTCGGTCGGCGACAGGCCCAGGCGGATCAGTTCTTCGTGGGTCGGCGGGGTGATGTCGCGTTCCAGCCATTGCGAGGTGGGCACAAAACCCTTGAGGCGCAACATCTCGCTGAACCCCGACAGACGTGACAGCGGCTGCTCCAGGCGTGGGGTGATAAACGTGCCGGAGCCCTGGCTGCGACGGATCAGGCCCTGGGCAAACAAGACTTCCAGGGCTTTACGGGCGGTAACCCGCGAAATGCTCAGCTGCTCGCTGAGGGCGCGTTCCGAGGGCAGGGCCTGTTCGGATTTCCACTGGCCGGCATGGATCGCCGCTTCCAGGTTACGCGCCAGTTGCAGGTACAGCGGGGTGGATTGTTTGTCGTCGGGGCGCAGCGTCAGGATGGTGTTCATCTGTGAAGTTTCCGATGCGGTTATTGGAGTGTTGTCGCCCGGTAGTGGCCGGAAATTAATACCACTTAAATACCATGTCAATGCAGCTAAAACGGTGCAGAACCAGGTTTCAGGGCGCTTTAATGGTGCCTGGTATCAAGTGGTATTAGAGAGGTCTTTATTGCGTGCACAACTACGCAGCCCGGCGCGATGAACTGGTATTCACCGGCGGGGGCTGCCTGAGGGCAGGAATTATTTTCGGATTATTTTACGAACGGTCGAAGATCAAGGCCGGATTTCGATCATCGTGCCGTCTTTGACCATGGTTCCAGACTTCACGCATGTCGACGTTGCGCATGCCGATGCAGCCGTCGGTCCAGTCCAGGGTGTGGAACCACTGTTCCGGGTAATCCTCCGTGTCGGGGGTGCCGTGGATCATGATCATGCTGCCGGGCTTCACGCCTTCACGACGGGCGCGGGCCGCGTCACTGATATTGGGGTAGGAGATGTGCATCGCCAGGTTGAAGCGGTCGCTGGTCTTGCGCCAGTCGATCCAGTAGAAGCCTTCGGGCGTGCGGCGGTCGCCCTCGATCAGCTTGTGACCCTTGGGGTTCTTGCCCAGGGAAATGCGATAGGTCTTGAGGGGTTTGCCGTCGTTGATCAGTTGCAACTGATGGGCGGACTTGAGCACCAGGACTTTCTCGACGGTTTTGCCGCCCAGGGTTTCCACGGTGGAGGCCGATGACAGGGTCGCGAATGACAGGCAGATAAGAGCAAGCAACCAACGCATTGAAACAGTATCCCTAGTGTTATGGAGCGGGCTTGCCCATTGGCGGCACGGCCTCGCTGCGCACCGGGAACGATTGTTGCCGACGGTCAGCGAAAAAGTATTCCAGCGTACGCCCGACCGTGCGGAAAGCCAGCTCTGACCAAGGGATGTCGGCTTCGTCGAACAGCTGTACTTCAAGGCTTTCGGGCCCGGCGGCAAAGTCCAGGTCGACCAGTTCGGCGCGGTAGAAAATATGCACCTGGCTGATGTGCGGCACATCGATCAGGGTGTAGATGCTCAGGTTGCGCACGCGGGCGCAGGCCTCCTCCAGGGTTTCGCGCATGGCCGCTTGTTCGACGGTTTCGCCGTTTTCCATGAAGCCCGCAGGCAGGGTCCAGTATCCCAGGCGCGGCTCGATGGCGCGGCGGCACAGCAGCACTTTGTCGCCCCACACCGGCACGGTGCCGGCGACGATATTGGGGTTTTGATAGTGAATGGTCGAGCAGTGATCACACACATAGCGCAGGCGTGCGTCGCCTTCGGGAATGCGCTGGGTAACCGGTTTACCGCACTGGCTGCAGAAATTCATGCTGGGGTTCCTGGAAAGTGCGTCTATCTTGGCTTGGCCGGCGGGGCCCTGCAAGTTGTCGTTTAGCGACACCACCCGGGTTTTGGGGTTGGGCGCCCGCACGCTTTGGTGCATGATGCAAGGTAGCCAACAGACCGAGATGACTCATGCTGGACGAGCTACTTCGCCGGGTAAGCAATCACACCCCCCACCTGCTTGAGACTGACGGGCGTTTCCCCGAGGCCGCGGTGCTGGTGCCGATTACCCGCAGTGACGAACCTGAGCTGATCCTGACCCTGCGCGCCAGCGGCCTGTCGACCCATGGTGGCGAAGTGGCCTTTCCTGGCGGGCGCCGCGACCCCGAAGACCCGGATCTGATCTTTACCGCGCTGCGCGAGGCTGAAGAGGAAATCGGCCTGCCGCCCGGCCTGGTAGAAGTCATCGGCCCGCTGAGCCCGCTGATTTCCCTGCACGGCATTCGTGTAACGCCCTATGTCGGTGTTATCCCCGATTACGTCGAGTACTTGGCCAACGACGCCGAGATTGCGGCGGTGTTCAGCGTGCCGCTGGACTTTTTCCGACAGGACCCGCGTGAACATACCCACAGAATCGATTACCAGGGCCGCAGCTGGTATGTGCCCAGCTACCGGTTTGGCGAATACAAGATCTGGGGGCTGACGGCAATCATGATCGTCGAGTTGATCAACCTGCTCTATGACGACGCCAAGATCAGCCTGCACCAGCCGCCCAAGAGCTTCATCAATATCTAAGCCGTCGCTTGAACGGCCAGCCGTGAGGGAACAACCATGAAATACCGCCTGGGCGACGCCCGCGTCGAGACTCATCCACACAGCTGGGTGGCCCCCAATGCCACGCTGGTGGGCAAGGTCAAGCTGGAGGAAGGCGCCAACGTCTGGTTCAACGCGGTGTTGCGTGGCGACAACGAACTGATCCTGATCGGCAAAAACAGCAACGTGCAGGATGGCAGCGTGATGCACACCGACATGGGCTACCCGCTGACCCTGGGCACCGGCGTGACCATCGGCCATAACGCCATGTTGCACGGCTGCACCGTCGACGATTACAGCCTGATCGGCATCAATGCGGTGATTCTCAACGGCGCCAAGATCGGCAAGCACTGCATCATCGGCGCCAACTCGCTGATCGGCGAAGGCAAGGAAATCCCCGATGGTTCGCTGGTGATGGGCTCGCCGGGCAAAGTGGTGCGTGAGCTGAGCGACGCGCAAAAACGCATGCTCGAAGCCAGCGCCGCGCACTATGTGCATAACTCGCAACGCTATGCGCGTGATCTGGCTGAGCAGGCAGAATGAACCCGATTGAACGCCCTGTCGCCTCGCCTTGCGTGAGCATTTGCGCGCTGGATGACGACGATACCTGCACCGGTTGCCAGCGGACTGTGGATGAGATTACGCGCTGGAGCCGCATGGACAACACCGAGCGCCGCGTGGTGCTGGGGTTGTGCCATGCGCGGGCGGTGGCGAGTGGGTTGGTATGGATGACGCCCGGTAAATCCGGCGCATAACCTGTGTAGCAAGCAGGCGTGTGTGGCAAGCCGGCTTGTGTGGCGAGCGGGCTTGCCCGCGTCGGGCTGCGCAGCAGCCCCAAAACCTGAAACCGTGGTTTACCTGACTAAGCGCGGCGAGCCTACTGGGGCTGCTTCGCAGCCCAACGCGGGCAAGCCCGCTCGCCACATTGATTGCAGTGCACTGCATCGGTTGCCAGCGGACTGTGGATGAGATTACGCGCTGGATGCGCGGGCGGTGGCGAGCCGGCGTGTGTGGCGAGCGGGCTTGCCCGCGTTGGGCTGCGCAGCAGCCCCAAAACCTGACACCGTGGTTTACCTGACCAAGCGCGGCGAGCCTACTGGGGCTGCTTCGCAGCCCAACGCGGGCAAGCCCGCTCGCCACATTGATTGCAGTGCATTACCCTGTGCGGCATTACCTACAGGCCCGTCCCGTCATGCTCTTCCTGATCGCCTACATCAGCAGCGTCGTGCTGATCAACTTCGCTTTTTCTACCGCCCCACACTTGGATGTCATCTGGTCCGCCTGGGGTGGCCTGGTGTTTGTCCTGCGGGACATGGTGCAAACCCGCTTCGGCCATGGCGCTATCCTGGCCATGCTGGCGGCGCTGGTGCTGTCGTATATCACCTCCGACCCGTCTATCGCGCTGGCCAGCGCCACGGCGTTCGCAGTGTCCGAGTGCATCGACTGGCTGGTGTTCAGCATCACCAAACGCCCGCTCCATGACCGTCTGTGGATAAGTTCGGCGCTGAGCATTCCCCTCGATACCTTCATCTTCTTCGGCCTGATTGGCGCACTCACGCCGGCGGTGGCGGGTACCGCGCTGGTGTCGAAATTCGCCGGCGTCACGGTGGTGTGGCTGATCATGGCCTGGCGTGTGCGCAAGCGGGCCGTCGCCAACTGAGGCCAATGGCTGCAGTTCATGTAAAATGCCGGCCTTTCTCCAAATGATCCGCTCCCCTGAGGACCTGAGATGACCCGAATCGGAACTCCATTGTCGCCAACCGCGACCCGCGTAATGCTGTGTGGCTGCGGTGAGCTGGGCAAGGAAGTGGTAATCGAACTGCAACGCCTGGGCGTTGAAGTGATTGCCGTGGATCGCTACGCCAACGCGCCGGCCATGCAGGTGGCGCATCGCAGTCACGTGATCAACATGCTCGACGGCGCCGCGTTGCGTGCCGTGATCGAAGCGGAAAAGCCGCACTTCATCGTGCCGGAAATCGAAGCCATCGCCACCGCCACCCTGGTGGAGCTGGAGGCCGAAGGTTTCACCGTGATCCCGACCGCACGTGCTACCTCGCTGACCATGAACCGCGAAGGCATCCGTCGCCTGGCCGCTGAAGAGCTGGACCTGCCGACCTCGCCGTACCACTTCGCCGACACCTTCGAGGACTACAGCAAGGCCGTCCATGACCTGGGCTTCCCTTGCGTGGTCAAGCCGGTGATGAGTTCCTCGGGCAAGGGCCAGAGCCTGCTGCGCAGCGTCGACGACGTGCAGAAAGCCTGGGATTACGCCCAGGAAGGCGGGCGTGCCGGTAAAGGCCGGGTGATCATCGAAGGGTTTATCGATTTTGACTACGAAATCACCCTGCTGACCGTGCGTCACATCGGCGGCACCACCTTCTGCGCGCCGGTCGGCCACCGTCAGGAGAAGGGCGACTACCAGGAATCCTGGCAGCCGCAAGCCATGAGCCCGATTGCCCTGGCGGAATCCGAACGTGTTGCCAAAGCGGTAACCGAGGCGCTGGGTGGCCGTGGCCTGTTTGGCGTTGAGTTGTTCATCAAGGGCGATCAGGTGTGGTTCAGCGAAGTCTCGCCGCGCCCGCATGACACCGGTTTGGTCACGCTGATCTCTCAGGACCTGTCGCAGTTCGCGCTGCACGCTCGCGCCATCCTGGGCCTGCCGATCCCGTTGATCCGACAGTTCGGGCCTTCGGCTTCGGCGGTGATCCTGGTGGAAGGGCAGTCGACCCAGACCGCGTTCGCCAACCTCGGCGCTGCATTGAGCGAGCCGGATACGGCGTTGCGTCTGTTTGGTAAGCCTGAGGTGAATGGCCAGCGTCGGATGGGTGTGGCGTTGGCTCGGGATGAGTCGATTGAGGCGGCGCGGGCTAAAGCCACCCGTGCTTCCCAAGCGGTTGTTGTAGAGCTGTAAACCGCGTCGCGTCTATCGCAGGCAAGCCAGCTCCCACATTTGATTGCATTCCTACAGGGTAAATGCGGCCCAAAGTGGGAGCTGGCTTGCTCGCGAAAGCGATCTATCAGACGACGCGATTTAAATCATTATCCCGCGTCTCTTTCAGGCACAGCACAGCAATCAAGCTGAGCAATGCTGCCGCCGACACATACCCGCCGACATAACTCAGCCCGCCCATCGCCACCAGCTTGGTCGCGAAGAACGGTGCGGCCGACGCTCCGACAATTCCTCCCAGGTTATACGCCGCCGAAGCGCCGGTATAACGCACGCGGGTCGGGAACAGTTCCGGCAGCATCGCGCCCATCGGGGCGAAGGTTACGCCCATCAGGAACAGCTCCAGCGCCAGGAACAACGCAACGGCCCAGGTTGAACCGTGGGTCAGCAGCGGCTCCATGGTAAAGCCCGACAGAATCGCCAGGACCGCGCCGACGATCAGCACCGGCTTGCGCCCGTAGCGATCACTGGCCAGGGCCGCCAGCGGTGTGGCCAGCCCCATGAACAGCACCGCAAAGCACAGCAGGCCGAGGAAGGTCTCGCGGCTGTAGCCCAGCGTCGATACGCCGTAGCTCAGGGAAAACGCGGTGGTGATGTAGAACAGTGCGTAGCACACCACCATCGACGCGGCGCCCAGCAAAACCGGCAGCCAGTGCTGGCTGAACAACTCCACCAACGGCACTTTGACCGGCGCTTGCTTGGCCACGGCGTTGGCGAACACCGGGGTTTCATGCAGCTTCAGGCGTGCATACAGGCCGACCATCACCAGCGCGGCGCTGAGGATAAACGGGATGCGCCAGCCCCAGCTGCGGAACTGCTCGTCGTTGAGGCTCATGGCCAGAATCAGGAACAGCCCGTTGGCGGCGAGGAAGCCAATCGAAGGGCCCAACTGCGGGAACATCCCGAACCAGGCGCGCTTGCCCTTTGGCGCGTTCTCTGTAGCCAGCAACGCCGCGCCGCCCCATTCCCCGCCGAGGCCCAGGCCCTGGCCGAAACGCAGCACGCACAACAGGATCGGCGCCCAGGCCCCGATGCTGTCATACCCGGGCAGCAAGCCGATCAAGGTGGTGCACACGCCCATCAACAGCAGCGAGGCCACCAGGGTCGATTTGCGGCCGATACGGTCCCCGAAGTGGCCGAACAGCGCCGAGCCCAGCGGGCGGGCGATGAAGGCGATGCCGAAGGTCAGGAACGACGCCAGCATCTGCGCGGTGCCGGAGGTCTGCGGGAAGAATACCGGGCCGATTACCAGCGCGGCGGCCGTGGCATAGATATAGAAGTCGTAGAACTCGATAGCGGTGCCGACGATGCTCGCCGTGGCGACGCGGGCGGTCGAGTTGGTCGGGGCGGCGGTCGCGGCCTCGTTATAGGTGGTGCTCATTGAGGTATCCCTGACGGTCATTGCGCGTTTGGACGCGGATTATTATTGGTCGAACACCCATGGATCAGGGTTGTGCGCGGGGCGGCTCGGGATGGGAGCGAACACCGCTCAGACACGGTAAAGCGGTGCCTGGACGCGCAGAGTGCGGGTAGCACGCGGTCGGGCGGGGCTCTGGTAAGCCGCACCGATTATAGGAAGGGGTTTGAACATACAACAAGGGGGCTGACACGCTGAAAATCCAAATGTGGGAGCGGGCTTGCTCGCGAAGGCGGTGGGTCAGTCAGCTCATCTTTAACTGATCTACCGCTTTCGCGAGCAAGCCCGCTCCCACATTGGAAATGTGTTGTGCCAGGAGGTCAGGCGGCGACCGGCACGCGGCTGGTGTGCCAGATCAGCACCTTGCTGACGCGGTTGTCCTCGGTCTCGAGGATTTCCAGGCGGTAGCGCCCGATTTTCAGGCACACCGCGCAATCCGGGATCGTCTCCAGCGCTTCGGTGACCAGGCCGTTGAGGGTCTTGGGGCCGTCGCTGGGCAGGTGCCAGCCCAGGCTCTTGTTCAGTTCACGGATCGACGCCGCGCCGTCGATGATATAGCGGCCATCCGTTTGCGCCTCAATGTGCGGGTTATCCACGGCCTGATCGCTTTCGAACTCGCCGACGATTTCTTCGAGGATATCTTCCAGGGTGACGATGCCCAGCACTTCGCCGTATTCGTCCACCACCATGCCCAGGCGGCGCTGCTGTTTGTGGAAGTTCAGCAGCTGCAGTTGCAGCGGGGTGCTTTCCGGCACGAAGTAGGGCTCGTGGCAGGCGGCGAGCAGCGCCTCTTTGGTCAGGCTGGCATCGGGCAGCAGGTGCTGGATCTGCCGCGTATTAAGCACCGCCTCGACCTGGTTGATGTCGCTGTGGAACACCGGCAGGCGCGTGCGCTCGGAGGTGCGCAGTTGTTCGATGATGTCCTCGACCGGGTCGTCCAGGTTGATGCCGTCCACTTCGCTGCGTGGTACCAGGATGTCATTGACGGTGATGTTGTCCAGGGCGTGGATGCCCGGCATGCCCGGCGTGCGGTTTTCGTCGGCTTTTGGCTCTGGTTCGTCATCGTGGTCCGGCAGCGGCTCGTCGCTCTTTTTCACCATGCCCGATTTGCGCGCAAATGGGCGCAGCAGCAACAGGCTGATGCCGTTGAGCAGCCAGGCCGCGGGGTAGAGGATTTTCAGCGGCACGCCCAGCAGCGTGTTACCAAAGCCCAGCACCGCTTGTGGGTGGCGGGTGGCCAGGGCGCGGGGCAGGTAGTCGGCCAGCACCAGCAGCAGGCCACAGGAGATCAGCCAGCCGAGCCACGGACCATTTTGCGCCCAGGCGTAGATCGCCAGCAGCGTGCAGAGAATCACCACCGCTGCGCGACACAGGCTGTTGCACAGGATCAGGCTGTTACGCGGGAAGTGCAGACGGGTGGCGGCCTTGTCGCCCTGGCGTGTGCCGGGGCGCAGGGCCAGCAGGTGTTGTTGTGCAGCTTCGATGGCGGTAAACAGCGCCGCCCATAACACCAGCAAGGCGATTACCGCGAGCATCGGCCCAAGGGGCAAGTTGTCCATGATCGCCGCCCGTCAGATATGCAGGATGTATTCGCGAACCAGCTTGCTGCCAAAGTAGGCCAGCATCAGCAGGCAGAAGCCGGCCAGGGTCCAGCGAATCGCCTTGTGCCCACGCCAGCCGAGGCGGTTACGGCCCCACAGCAACACGCTGAACACCACCCACGCCAGGCACGCCAGCAGGGTTTTGTGCACCAGGTGCTGGGCGAACAGGTTCTCGACGAACAGCCAGCCGGAGATCAGCGACAGCGACAGCAGCGTCCAGCCGGCCCACAGGAAACCGAACAGCAGGCTTTCCATGGTTTGCAGCGGCGGGAAGTTCTTGATCAGCCCGGAGGGGTGCTTGTGTTTGAGCTGGTGGTCCTGCAGCAGCAGGAGCAAGGCCTGGAACACCGCGATGGTGAACATGCCGTAGGCGAGGATCGACAGCAGGATATGCGCGAGGATGCCTGGCTCTTCATCAATGACCTGCACGGTGCCGGTGGGCGCGAATTGCGCCAGCAGCACCGTCAGCACACCCAGCGGGAACAGCAGTACCAGCAGGTTCTCGACGGGAATGCGGTAGCAGGCCATCAGCGTCAGCGCGATCACGGCGGCCGCAATCAGGCTGGCGGCGCTGAAAAAATCCAGGCCCAGGCCAACCGGCGTCATCAGATGGGTAAACAGGCTCGCGGCATGGGCCAGCAGGGCAAGGACGCCCAGGCCGACCAGCAGGCGTTTGTCCGCCTTGGCGCCTTGGGCCAGACGAGTGCCCTGATAGAGGGTCGCAGCGGCATACAAGATGGCGGCGGCGAGGCTGGGTAGCAAACTGGGTGACAAGGGGACCATAAATCCTGATAGACAAGCCCGAAAGGCGCTGAGTTTGGCATACCCCTGCGTTCCACGAAAGACTCCCGGGCCAGACAGCGGGTGTGCATGGGCGCAGTCTTCGCTATAATCCGCGACCTGCCCACGCCGCAGGCTCGCCGAGCGCTGTTTTTAATAGCGATTTACCACAGCCTGGGCCGTCATTACCTCGGTCTACCAATGCATTTCGATGAATGGGGCCTGAAAGGATCGCGCATGTTTGAAAACTTGACTGACCGTCTCTCGCAGACGCTGCGCCACGTAACCGGCAAGGCCAAGCTGACCGAGGACAATATTAAAGACACCCTGCGTGAAGTGCGCATGGCGTTGCTGGAAGCCGATGTGGCCTTGCCTGTGGTCAAGGACTTCGTCAACTCGGTCAAAGAGCGCGCGGTCGGCACGGAAGTGTCCCGCAGCCTGACCCCGGGCCAGGCCTTTGTGAAAATCGTGCAGGCCGAACTCGAAAGCCTGATGGGCGCGGCCAACGAAGACCTGAACCTCAGCGCCGTGCCACCGGCCGTCGTGCTGATGGCCGGTCTGCAAGGTGCGGGTAAAACCACCACCGCCGGCAAGCTGGCGCGCTTCCTTAAAGAGCGCAAGAAAAAATCCGTGATGGTGGTGTCGGCCGACGTGTACCGTCCGGCGGCCATCAAGCAGCTGGAAATGCTTGCAGGCGAAGTGGGCGTGACCTTCTTCCCGTCCGACCTGAGCCAGAAGCCGGTCGACATCGCCAACGCGGCTATTAAAGAAGCCAAGCTCAAATTCATCGACGTGGTTATCGTCGATACCGCCGGTCGCTTGCACATCGACGAAGAGATGATGGGCGAGATCAAGGCGCTGCACGCCGCGATCAACCCGGTCGAGACGCTGTTCGTGGTCGACGCCATGACCGGCCAGGATGCTGCCAACACCGCCAAGGCGTTCGGTGATGCACTGCCGCTGACCGGCGTGATCCTGACCAAGGTCGACGGCGACGCCCGTGGTGGTGCCGCGCTGTCGGTACGCGCCATCACCGGCAAACCGATCAAGTTCATCGGTATGGGCGAGAAGAGCGAAGCGCTCGAGCCGTTCCACCCAGAGCGGATCGCCTCGCGCATTCTGGGCATGGGCGACGTGCTCAGCCTGATCGAACAAGCGGAAGCGACCCTCGACAAGGACAAGGCCGATAAACTGGCCAAGAAGCTGAAGAAGGGCAAGGGCTTCGACCTCGAAGACTTCCGTGACCAGCTGCAACAAATGAAGAACATGGGCGGCCTCGGCGGCCTGATGGACAAGCTGCCGAACATCGGCGGTGTGAACCTGGCGCAAATGGGCAATGCCCAGGGCGCGGCAGAGAAGCAGTTCAAGCAGATGGAAGCCATCATCAACTCCATGACCCCGGCCGAGCGCCGCGACCCTGAGCTGATCAGTGGTTCGCGCAAACGTCGGATCGCCATGGGCTCCGGTACCCAGGTGCAGGACATCGGTCGCTTGATCAAGCAGCACAAGCAGATGCAGAAGATGATGAAGAAATTCTCCGCAAAAGGCGGAATGGCCAAAATGATGCGCGGCATGGGCGGTATGTTGCCCGGCGGTGGCATGCCCAAGATGTAAAGAATTCGAGCAAGGGCTTGCCTTTGCTCCGACCCACAGGGATGTGGGATCTCCAGCAAACCCGCCGTTGGCGGGCGCTGACTCGCCGTTTTAACCGACGGCTCTATAGCAGATCTGAATGGCACGCTGATAGGCGCCAGAAAAAGACATTTGCAAAAGTCCGGATATTCCTTAGAATATGCGGCCTTTCGGGCACCTATGCCCGCTGTGCATTTAGATTTGCAGCACCGACTACAGGAACGATGTTCACATGCTAACAATCCGTCTTGCCCTTGGCGGCTCCAAAAAGCGCCCGTTTTACCACTTGACCGTAACCGACAGCCGCAACCCGCGCGACGGTTCGCACAAGGAACAGGTTGGTTTCTTCAACCCTGTTGCTCGTGGTCAAGAAGTTCGTCTGTCCGTGAACCAAGAGCGCGTAGCCTACTGGCTGAGCGTGGGTGCACAGCCATCCGAGCGCGTTGCAAAACTGTTGAAGGACTCGGCTAAGGCCGCAGCCTGAGCAATATGAACGCGACGCCAGCTGTTGCTGATGATTTGATCGTTATCGGCAAGATTTACTCTGTTCATGGCGTTCGCGGCGAAGTGAAGGTGTATTCCTTTACTGATCCGACTGAAAACCTGTTGCAGTACAAGGCCTGGACGCTCAAGCGCGAAGGTAGTGTGAAACAGGTCGAGCTGGTCAGTGGACGCGGGAGCGATAAGTTCCTGGTCGCAAAGCTCAAGGGTCTTGATGATCGTGAAGAAGCGCGTCTTCTGGCCGGTTATGAGATCTGCGTGCCGCGCAACCTGTTCCCTGAATTGACCGACGGCGAGTACTACTGGTACCAGCTGGAAGGTCTGAAGGTTATTGATCAACTCGGGCAATTGCTCGGGAAAATTGATCATCTTCTGGAAACCGGCGCCAATGATGTAATGGTGGTCAAGCCTTGCGCTGGCAGCCTGGATGATCGCGAACGCCTGTTGCCGTATACCGAGCAATGCGTGTTGGCCGTCGACCTGGCAGCGGGCGAGATGAAGGTGGAATGGGACGCGGACTTCTAAGCGTGGCTAATTTGCGCATTGAAGTGATCAGTTTGTTTCCCGAGATGTTCTCCGCCATCAGCGAGTACGGCATCACCAGTCGGGCGGTGAAACAGGGGCTGTTGCAGCTCACCTGTTGGAACCCGCGAGACTACACGACGGATCGACATCACACTGTGGACGATCGCCCATTTGGCGGTGGCCCGGGCATGGTGATGAAGATCAAGCCCCTGGAAGACGCGTTGGTTCAGGCCAAGGCAGCTGCCGGGGAGAAGGCGAAGGTAATTTACCTGTCCCCTCAAGGCCGTCAGCTGAAACAGGCTGGGGTCCGCGAACTGGCGAATGAGGAGGCCTTAATCCTGATTGCCGGTCGCTATGAAGGCATTGACGAGCGTTTTATTGAGGCTCATGTCGATGAAGAGTGGTCGATTGGGGACTATGTCCTGTCTGGCGGCGAGCTGCCGGCGATGGTCCTGATAGATGCGGTTACACGACTGCTGCCTGGAGCTTTAGGGCATGCGGACTCCGCGGAGGAAGATTCCTTCACGGATGGTTTGCTGGATTGCCCGCACTACACCCGACCGGAGGTGTATGCGGATCAGCGTGTTCCCGACGTATTGCTAAGTGGCAATCACGCACACATCCGGCGTTGGCGTTTACAGCAGTCCCTTGGTCGGACCTATGAACGACGCGCCGATCTTCTGGAAAGCCGCTCGCTTTCTGGAGAAGAGAAGAAGCTGCTCGAGGAATACATCCTCGCGCGGGACGATAGTTAACAACGTATCGATGGTAGGTCCGACGACTTACCTTAGGAGCACAGCATGACTAACAAAATCATCCTTGCACTCGAAGCAGAGCAGATGACCAAAGAGATCCCTACCTTTGCCCCGGGCGACACCATTGTCGTTCAGGTGAAAGTGAAGGAAGGCGACCGTTCGCGTCTGCAAGCGTTCGAAGGCGTGGTAATCGCCAAGCGTAACCGTGGTGTGAACAGTGCTTTCACTGTTCGTAAAATCTCCAACGGTGTTGGCGTAGAGCGTACTTTCCAGACCTACAGCCCGCAAATCGACAGCATGGCCGTTAAGCGTCGCGGTGACGTACGTAAAGCCAAGCTGTACTACCTGCGTGACCTGTCCGGTAAAGCAGCTCGCATCAAGGAAAAGCTGGCTTAAGTCCAGCTTCCCGATGCAGAAAAAAGCAGCCTACGGGCTGCTTTTTTGTGCCTGAAATTTGCTCACTCCCCGGTATTTGTCCATGACCACCCGCCTCGAAGAAATCCAACGCCGCACCGACCTGTCCGTCACCCACGTGACCAAGGCTGTGTTCCCTCCGACCACCAACCACCACAACACCCTGTTCGGCGGCACCGCTTTGGCCTGGATGGATGAAGTGTCATTCATCACTGCCACGCGTTTCTGCCGCTTGCCGCTGGTGACGGTGTCTACCGACCGCATCGATTTCAACCACGCGATCCCGGCCGGTTCGATCGTTGAGCTGATTGGCCGCGTGATCAAAGTGGGTAACACCAGCCTCAAGGTCGAGGTGGAAGTGTTTGTGGAAAGCATGAGTGCTGATGGCCGTGAGAAGGCAATCCAGGGGGTGTTCAGCTTTGTCGCGATTGATGCCGACAAGCGCCCGGTGCCGGTATTGCCCGGATTTGTAGACTGATCGGTACCGAGTCGCGGCTATCGTAGGCAAGCCAGCTCCCACAGGGGCTATGTGATATCCCTGTGGGAGCTGGCTTGCCTGCGATAGGATCTACCAGACACCCAAGAAATCAGCCTGAGCCTCTATGCCCGCCATTGACCACATCCTGATCGACCGCTTCCTCGACGCCCTCTGGCTGGAAAAAGGCCTGTCAGACAACACTCGCCAGGCTTATCGCAGCGATCTGGCGCTGTTCAATGGCTGGTTGCAGGAGAAAAACCTTGAGTTGATCAATGCCGGTCGCGAGCTGATCCTCGATCATTTGGCCTGGCGCCTGGAGCAGAACTACAAGCCGCGTTCCACCGCGCGATTCCTCTCGGGTGTGCGTGGCTTTTATCGTTATTTGCTGCGGGAAAAGTTGATCGCCGTCGACCCCACCTTGCAAATCGACATGCCGCAACTCGGCAGGCCATTGCCCAAATCCTTGTCGGAAGCCGACGTGGACGCTTTGCTCGCCGCGCCCGACTTGAGCGAGGCCATCGGCCAGCGCGACCGCGCCATGCTGGAGGTGCTCTATGCCTGCGGGTTGCGGGTGACTGAACTGATCAGCTTGACCCTCGAGCAAGTGAACCTGCGCCAGGGCGTGCTGCGTGTGATGGGCAAGGGCAGCAAGGAGCGGTTGGTGCCGATGGGCGAAGAGGCGATTGTGTGGGTCGAGCGCTACATGCGTGATGCCCGCAGCGAACTGCTTGGCGGGCGCCCCAGCGATGTGCTGTTCCCCAGCCTGCGTGGCGAGCAGATGACCCGCCAGACCTTCTGGCACCGCATCAAGCACCAGGCCAAGGTGGCCGGGATCAGCAAGGCGTTGTCCCCCCACACTTTGCGCCATGCATTTGCCACGCATTTGCTCAATCACGGCGCGGATTTGCGCGTGGTACAAATGCTGCTCGGGCACAGCGACTTATCCACAACCCAGATCTACACCCATGTGGCGCGGGCACGCCTGCAGGATATGCACGCCAAGCACCACCCTCGAGGCTGAAAACCGCCAATTTATCCCGCCACGGGCTGCCCTGCGGCCCAACTGTGGTAGGCTTTGCCGGTTAGCAAAGGGGACGGCCCACAGCCATGATTCCAGATCGGCGTACCCGCGCCCGTCCCTGCATCTGCCTTCAGGAGTTCCCATGCGCTTGACCCAGATTATTGCCGCCGCAGCGATTGCGTTGGTTTCCACTTTTGTCGTCGCCGATGATGCCGCCGAGCAGACCATTCGCAAGAGCCTGGCCAACCTGCAGCTCGACACCCCGATCGAAAGCATCAGTGCCAGCCCGATGGCCGGCCTGTATGAAGTCAAGCTCAAGGGCAGCCGTGTGCTGTATGCCAGTGCCGATGGCCAGTACATCGTCCAGGGCTACCTGTTCCAGCTCAAGGACGGCAAGCCGGTCAACCTCACCGAAAAAGCCGAGCGCCTGGGCGTGTCCAAGCTGATCAACGGTATTCCGGTGGCTGAAACCGTGGTGTACCCGGCTATTGGCGAGACCAAGACCCACATCACCGTGTTCACCGACACTACCTGCCCGTACTGCCACAAGCTGCACGCCGAAGTGCCTGCGCTGAACAAGCTGGGTGTGGAAGTGCGCTACGTAGCGTTCCCGCGTCAGGGCCTGGGTTCGCCGGGTGACGAGCAGTTGCAAGCCGTATGGTGCTCGGCCGACAAAAAGGCCGCCATGGACAAGATGGTCGATGGCAAGGAAATCAAGGCCGCCAAGTGCGCCAACCCGGTTTCCAAGCAGTTCGCCCTGGGCCAGTCCATCGGCGTGAACGGTACACCGGCTATCGTTTTGGCTGACGGCCAAGTGATTCCGGGCTACCAGCCGGCGCCACAAGTTGCCAAACTGGCGCTGAGTGCCAAATAAACCAGCATCGTCGATCCTTTGACGATCATGGCTCGCCGACAGATCGACGGGCCATTAAATTGAAAGCCGCAGTCGTGCGGCTGTTTTCCACGGCCGACCTAGCGTCGGCCGTTTCATGGGGAGTTCTTCAGTGAAACCGGTCAAAGTAGGCATCTGTGGGTTAGGGACCGTCGGTGGCGGCACCTTCAACGTACTTCAGCGTAATGCTGAAGAAATTTCCCGCCGTGCAGGGCGTGGGATTGAAGTGGCACAAATTGCCACGCGTTCGCCAAAGCCTCAGTTCGAAACGACCGGTATTGCGATTACCAACGATGTCTTCGCCGTAGCCACCAACCCTGAAATCGATATCGTCATCGAACTCGTAGGCGGCTACACCGTGGCCCGCGAACTGGTGCTCAAGGCCATCGAGAACGGCAAGCACGTGGTCACCGCCAACAAGGCGCTGATCGCCGTGCACGGCAACGAAATCTTCGCCAAGGCCCGCGAGAAGGGCGTGATCGTGGCGTTCGAAGCCGCTGTGGCCGGTGGTATCCCGGTCATCAAGGCGATCCGCGAAGGCTTGTCTGCCAACCGCATCAACTGGGTGGCCGGCATCATCAACGGCACCGGTAACTTCATCCTCACCGAAATGCGCGAGAAGGGCCGTACCTTCGAGGACGTGCTGGCCGAAGCCCAGGCCCTGGGCTACGCCGAAGCCGACCCGACGTTTGACGTGGAAGGCATCGACGCGGCGCACAAGCTGACGATCCTGGCGTCCATCGCCTTTGGTATCCCGCTGCAGTTCGACAAGGCCTACACCGAAGGCATCACCAAGCTGACCACCGCCGACGTGAACTACGCCGAAGCCTTGGGCTATCGCATCAAGCACCTCGGTGTGGCGCGCAGCACCCCGGCGGGTATCGAGTTGCGTGTACACCCGACGCTGATCCCGGCCGACCGCCTGATCGCCAACGTCAATGGCGTGATGAACGCGGTGATGGTCAACGGCGATGCTGCCGGTTCCACCCTGTTCTACGGCGCCGGCGCCGGCATGGAGCCGACTGCTTCGTCGGTGATCGCCGACCTGGTGGACGTGGTTCGCGCCATGACCAGCGACCCGGAAAACCGTGTACCGCACCTGGCCTTCCAGCCGGATTCGCTGTCGGCCCACCCGATTCTGCCGATCGAAGCCTGCGAAAGCGCCTACTACTTGCGCATCCAGGCCCAGGATCATCCGGGCGTGTTGGCCCAGGTGGCGAGCATCCTGTCGGAGCGCGGGATCAACATCGAGTCGATCATGCAGAAGGAAGTCGAGGAGCAAAACGGCCAGGTGCCGATGATCCTGCTGACCCACCGCGTGCTCGAACAGCACATCAATGATGCCATTCGGGCTCTCGAGGCTCTTCAGGGTGTGGTTGGGCCGGTCGTCCGGATTCGCGTCGAACATCTAAATTAATTCAGCTGCAAGCGCCAAGCTGCAAGCTGCAAGTAAAGCGAATCTGCTCTAACTTGCAGCTTGTAGCTTAAAGCTTGAAGCCCAAACCGAAGGTTTGCCCCTATGCGTTACATCAGCACCCGCGGCCAGGCACCGGCCCTGAATTTCGAAGACGTTCTGCTGGCAGGTCTTGCCACTGACGGCGGCCTGTACGTGCCGGAAAACCTGCCACGCTTTACCCAGGAAGAAATTGCTTCGTGGGCCGGCTTGCCGTACCACGAGTTGGCGTTCCGGGTGATGCGCCCGTTCGTCACCGGCAGCATCCCGGATGCGGACTTCAAGAAGATCCTGGAAGAGACCTACGGCGTGTTTTCCCACAGCGCCATCGCCCCATTGCGTCAGTTGAACGGCAACGAATGGGTGCTGGAGCTGTTCCACGGTCCGACCCTGGCGTTCAAGGACTTCGCCCTGCAACTGCTGGGTCGCCTGCTCGATTACGTGCTGGAGAAGCGCGGCGAGCGCGTGGTGATCATCGGTGCCACCTCGGGTGATACCGGCTCGGCCGCCATCGAAGGCTGCAAGCACTGCGAAAACGTCGACATCTTCATCCTGCACCCGCACAAGCGCGTATCGGAGGTGCAGCGTCGCCAGATGACCACCATCTTTGGTGAGAACATCCACAACATCGCCATCGAAGGCAACTTCGATGACTGCCAGGAAATGGTCAAGAACAGCTTCGCCGACCAGAGCTTCCTCAAAGGCACGCGCCTGGTGGCGGTGAACTCGATCAACTGGGCGCGGATCATGGCCCAGATCGTTTACTACTTCCACGCGTCCCTGCAGTTGGGCGGCCCGGCGCGTTCGGTGTCGTTCTCGGTGCCGACCGGCAACTTCGGCGACATCTTCGCCGGTTACCTGGCGCGCAACATGGGCCTGCCGATCAACCAGTTGATCGTCGCCACCAACCGCAACGACATCCTGCACCGCTTCATGAGCGGCAATCAGTACGTCAAGGAAACCCTGCACGCAACCTTGTCGCCGTCCATGGACATCATGGTCTCGTCGAACTTCGAGCGTTTGCTGTTCGACATGCACGGCCGTAACGGCGCTGCGCTGGCCGAGCTGATGAACAGCTTCAAGCAAGGTGGCGGTTTTAGCGTTGAACAAGAGCGCTGGACCGAAACCCGCAAGCTGTTCGACTCGCTGGCTGTGGACGATGAGCAGACCTGCGAAACCATCGCTGAGGTCTACGCCCAGACTGGCGAGCTGCTGGACCCGCACACCGCCATTGGTGTAAAGGCCGCACGCGAATGCCGTCGCAGCCTGGATATCCCGATGGTGATCCTCGGCACCGCGCACCCGGTCAAATTCCCGGAAGCGGTGGAGAAGGCCGGCGTTGGCAAGGCGCTGGAACTGCCGGAGCACTTGGCTGACCTGTTTGAGCGCGAAGAGCGTTGCACGGTGTTGGCCAATGACCTGAAGGCGGTGCAGGCGTTCGTCAGTCAGCATGGGAATCGCGGTAAGCCGTTGTAAGGCACCCCGCGTACACAAAAACGCCGCTTTCCCTTCCTTGGGTCAGCGGCGTTTTTCGTATCAGGCAGGCCCGCTCGAGCGTTACGAGAATAGTTTATGTGCGACTACGATTACCGTCCCCACAGCGGCATAGAATCCAGTCGCGATAGCCACCGGGTACCAGAAAATCTCACAGGTTATCTTCAGGGATTCTTTGTTGAGTTTGTTTTGCTCTGCGTTCATACGTGCTATTTCAGCAAAAATACGTGATACCTCGGCATGCATTCTGTCTGTCGACGTGTGCTGTTCATTTTGTTCCGCCATCGTAATCATCCTTCGCAAATAAGGGCCTTTTGACATGCGCTTTTACCGGCATCGCAGAGTGACCAGCGCTCACCGAGTATAGGATTCACTCTGCGCATCAGCGCACGGAGAACCGCAAAACAGCCACCCATTGCGTAAGCAGTTATGTGCCGCCGTTTTTTACTTGTCATGTTGCAAGCGCATGCTGGATACGTCATCCCCCGACGGCCCCATAAAGACGATAAAGCGAACTTTCCTACGTAACGACCAGTCACTTAGGATAGATGCAGCTCCCGTTGAAACGCTTGTTCCCGAACTATTGAGTGGTGATCGAGATGGAAAGTATCAGCCTATTGCTCGAAGAAGCACTGAGCCCTTATCAGGTTACGCTGACCACCTCTGGTGTGCAGGGCGACTGCCTGGTGACCGTGAAGAACCCTGCTGGCGCCATCGTGGTCGAGCGTGACGTCGACCGTGCGCAATTGATGGACAAACGTGTGCTGGTAGACGTCGTGGACTGCCTGCTGCGCGACCTCAAAATCGCTGAAGGCCGCCTGGAGCCTTCGGTCATCGCAGCATTGCGCAACGCAGCCCAGACCCGCAGCGCAGCTCTCGCATGAAGAATTGTTTATCTACGGAAACTTCCTATGTGATGGCCGGTCAGATTTTGTAACAGCAAGAGCAAACATTGTGCTCCGGTGTTTGTGTCTTGTTGTACTGGTCTTTGTAGGCCACGTTTAACCCCGAAGTGTCTCCCCACTCTTCGGGGTTTCTTTTTGCCCGCAATTTGTCAGGGCGTCGGCGAGTCCTGGAAAAAACTCGGGTTATCCCGCAGGTATTGCTCCCGCATGACCGGGTCCAGCCACGAGGCATAGGACTGCTGCACCTGGTCCTGAGGGATGTCGTGCAGCACCTGGTCGATCCGTTCGATGGCCTGGCGCCCCTGGGCGGTATCTGAACAGGCAATGTGCGTACGTTGATAGGGCGCAGTGCCCTGGATGGGATAGAAAATCAGCTCATCGGCGGAGATCCCTTGTTGCAGCGCGTGGTAGCGAATTTCCGGCCAGTACCCCAAAACCGCCTGCAGCCGTCCCAGTCGCTGCATCTGCAACAGGCTGCCAAGGGCATCATTGCCGTAATGCAGCGCCAGCGTGTGTGCGTCAGCGTGTTTTAGCAGCTCATCAATGACCGGGCCGTAGCTGCGCTCCGCGGTAACGCCTACCCGCGTTTTATGGGCGTTGAGAAAGCCCTGCAGGTCGAATTGGCCGTCTGCGATATAAGGTGCCATGGCGTCCTGCTGGCTGCGGCGGATCGTGACGCCATTACTGGCGACCACAAACGCCTGGCGCGAAAACACGATGAACCTGGCCCGCTCCGGCGTCCACAACAGCGAGGGATCGCAGGTGAACGACGGCTCGCGCAGCATCTGCATGCCGCGTGCGCGGTTGACGTGCAGCACCTGGTGCCGATACTCCGGCAAGCGCTGGGTCAGTATTGGCAGCAATTGGTCCAGCGCGCCCTGGCCTTTGCGCGGCCCTTCGAAAATGGTCAGCGGCGGCAAGTCGCGCAGCAGCCAGATCAATGTGTCCTCGGCGTGCGCTGACACAGGTCCGCCGCCGATCATCACGGCGGCAAGGCCCAGCTGGATAAGCCAGCGTGTGCACCGAGGCGGCATCAGATTGCGCCTTCCTCACGCAAGCGGACGATGGCGGCTGCGTCATACCCCAAGTCGCCCAGCACTGCGCTGTTGTGTTCACCGAGCTGCGGCCCCACCCATTCGCAGCTGCCCGGCGTGTCCGACAGTTTGGGCACGATGCCTGGCATCTTGAAGTCCTTGCCGCCCGGCAGTTGGGCCTTGAGGAACATTTCCCGCGCCAGGAATTGCGGGTCGCCGAGCATGTCTTCGGCGCTGTAGATACGGCTGGCGGGCACCTCGGCCTTATTCAGCTGCTCGACTACCTGCTCCAATGGCAGCGAATTGACCCAACGATCAATCACCCCATACAGCTCGTCGCGGCGGCTGTCGCGTCCGTCGTTACTGGCCAGTACCGGGTCGTTGGCCAGGTCATCGCGGCCGATGGCCGCCATGAAACGCTTGAAGATCGCATCGCCGTTGGCGCCGATCTGCACATGCTTGCCGTCCGCGCTGGTGTGGATCGAGGAGGGTGTAATGCCGGGCATGATGTTGCCGGTGCGTTCGCGAATAAACCCAAACACGTCGAACTCGGGGATCATGCTTTCCATCATGGCGAAGATGGCTTCATACAGCGCCACGTCCACCACCTGGCCCAAGCCGCCGTTGACCTCGCGATGACGCAACGCCATCAGGGCGCCGATCACCGCCCACAAGGCAGCGATGGAGTCACCGATGGAAATCCCGGTGCGCACCGGCGGGCGGTCCTCGAAACCGGTGATGTAACGCAGCCCGCCCATGGACTCGCCGACCGCGCCAAACCCCGGCTGATCCTTCATCGGCCCGGTCTGACCGAAGCCCGAGAGGCGCACCATCACCAGCTTGGGGTTGAGCGCATGCAGGGTGTCCCAACTCAGGCCAAGCTTTTCCAGCACGCCGGGGCGGAAATTCTCGATCAGGATGTCGGCATCCGCCAGTAATTGCTTGAGGATCGCCAGGCCGTCCGGGTGCTTGAGGTTCAGCGTCAGCGACTTCTTGTTGCGCGCCTGCACAAACCACCACAGCGACGTGCCCTCGTACAGTTTGCGCCACTTGCGCAGCGGGTCGCCGCCGTCCGGCGATTCCACCTTGATCACCTCGGCCCCGAATTCGGCGCAGATACGTGAGGCAAACGGGCCGGCGATCAGGGTGCCGAGTTCGATGACTTTCAGGCCGGCAAGCGGTTTGGCATTAAACGACATGGGGTTCCTTGTCTGCGCGGGGCGGTGGTGTGATGCCTTTTAACATAGGCGAGTGGGCCGTGCAGCGCAGGATTCGTTGAATGACCTCGCCATCGGTTAGACTGGCCGCCTTTCCCTGTCTCTAGAAGTCCGTTCATGGCCCAGCCGTCCACGACCTACAAATTCGAACTCAACCTCACCGACCTTGACCGTTCGGTGTACGAGAGCGTCAAACAGACCATTGCCCGCCACCCTTCGGAAACCGAAGAGCGCATGACCGTGCGCCTGCTGGCCTACGCCCTCTGGTACAACGAGCAATTGGCGTTCGGCCGTGGTCTGTCAGATGTAGACGAACCAGCCCTGTGGGAAAAAGCCTGGATGATCGGGTTCTGCACTGGATCGAAGTCGGCCAGCCCGACGCCGACCGCCTGACCTGGTGCTCGCGCCGCACTGAACGCACCAGCCTGCTGGCATATGGCAGCCTGCGCGTGTGGGAAGGCAAAGTGGTGCCGGTGGCCAATAACCTGAAAAACGTACACATCGCCGCCGTGCCACAGGAAGTCCTAGAGACCCTTGCCAAGGACATGCCCCGCGTTATCAAGTGGGACGTGATGATCAGCGAAGGCACGATCTTCGTCACCGATGATCGCGGCCAGCATGAAGTACAACTGCAATGGCTGGTCGGCGAGCGCGGTTGATAAGCCTGGGAGCTTGTTTGTGTGGGAGCGGGCTTGCTCGCGAAAGCACCTGCGCGGTCTCACTGATTTACCGAGTCGCCTGAATCGCAGGCAAGCCAGCTCCCACAGCTGATTTCAGAATTGTTGTTTAACCGTTGTATCAGAAGAGAAGCACCCGTCACCCCATGCGTATCGATCCCCGCCCGTTGCCTGCCGTCCTGCCATTTCTCGGTGAACTGCCACCGCTGTTGACCCGTCTCTACGCCGCACGCGGGGTGCAGTCCGAGGCCGAGCTGGATAAAAGCCTGGCCCGGCTGATTCCCTATCAGCAACTCAAGGGCATCGACGCGGCCGTAGACCTGCTGGTGACCGCGCTGGAGCGGCGCCAGCGCATCCTGATCGTCGGCGACTTTGATGCCGATGGCGCCACTGCCAGCACCGTGGGCACCCTGGGGCTGCGTTTGCTTGGGGCGGCGCATGTCGACTACCTGGTGCCCAACCGTTTCGAATACGGCTACGGCTTGACCCCGGAAATCGTCGCGGTGGCGTTGCAGCGCGAGCCGCAGTTGCTGATCACGGTGGATAACGGCATTTCCAGCGTCGAAGGCGTGGCGGCGGCGAAAGCGGCGGGGCTGCAAGTGTTGGTGACCGACCACCACTTGCCGGGGGATGAATTGCCGGCGGCGGATGCCATCGTCAACCCGAACCAGCCCGGCTGCGAATTCCCGAGCAAGGCGTTGGCTGGGGTTGGCGTGATTTTTTACGTACTGATGGCCCTGCGCGCGCGTTTGCGCAGCCTGGGTTGGTACGACAACAAACCCCAGCCGAACATCGGTGAGCTGCTTGACCTGGTGGCCCTGGGCAGCGTCGCCGACGTGGTGCCCCTGGACGCCAACAACCGCATCCTCGTGCATCAGGGCCTCGAACGTATTCGCGCCGGGCGTGCACGGCCGGGGATCAAGGCGATCCTCGAAGTGGCCAAGCGCGATGCGGCGCGCATTACCTCCACCGACCTCGGCTTTATCCTCGGGCCCCGCCTGAACGCCGCCGGTCGCCTGGATGACATGAGCCTGGGTATCGAATGCCTGCTCACCACCGACTTTGCCGCAGCCCGCGAAATGGCCGCGCAACTGGACGGCATGAACCAGGACCGCAAATCCATCGAACAAGGCATGCAGCGCGAGGCCCTGGCCCAGCTCAAGGACTTGCCGGTGGAGTCGATGCCCTATGGGTTGTGCCTTTTCGACCCGGAATGGCACCAGGGCGTGATCGGGATTCTGGCGTCGCGTATGAAAGAGCGCTATTTCCGCCCGACCATCGCCTTCGCCGACGCCGGTGATGGCCTGCTCAAGGGCTCAGGGCGCTCTGTGCAGGGCTTTCACATCCGGGATGCGTTGGCGGTGGTCGCGAGCCAGCATCCCAACCTGATCGCCAAATACGGCGGCCACGCCATGGCGGCGGGTCTGACCTTGCCCGAGGCAAATTTCCCACTGTTTGCCGAAGCCTTTGATACCGAAGTGCGTCGCCAACTGCGTGAAGAAGACCTGACCGGGCGCCTGCTGTCCGACGGCACCCTGGCGGTGGAAGAGTTTCACCTGGAACTGGCGCGTGCGTTACGGCATGCAGGGCCCTGGGGGCAGCACTTTCCCGAGCCGTTGTTCCACGGGGTGTTTCAGTTGGTGGAACAGCGCATTGTGGGCGAGCGGCACCTGAAAGTGGTGCTCAAGAGCGAATGCGGGTCGGTGAAGCTTGATGGCATTGCGTTTGGCGTGGACCGTGAGGTCTGGCCGAACCCGACGGTGCGTTGGGTGGAATTGGCCTACAAGCTGGACGTTAACGAGTTTCGGGGGCAGGAAACCGTGCAGTTGATGATTGCGCATATCGAACCGCGCTAGGCCTTGGCTCCACCACAAAACAAATGTGGGAGCTGGCTTGCCTGCGATGGCATCTCTGAAGTGTGATTGACACACCTAGGTGATGCTTTCGCAGGCAAGCCAGCTCCCACACAAGTGCCCACATTTGGTTTTGTGGGCAGCCAGAATTACTCGGCGTTATCCTTACCCTGGTGCTTCACGATGATATCCACCAACCGCTGTGCCAGCGCCGGGTAGTTCTCATCAAAGTGATGCCCGCCTGGTAGCTTCACCGCTTCACCCACGGCGGTCTTGTCGGTGCAACCGCTCTCGTCGACTTCCTCGGCACCGTAGATGCACACCACTTTGTCAGCCGGCAGCTTGGCCATTTCCGGGCCGGTTGCGGCTTCTTTACCGGCGTTGCCGAGCCAGCCTTCCACTTCGATTTCAAAGCTGCCGGTGCGTGCAAACGCCAGCAGGATGATCACGTCGACGCGTTGCTGCTCGTTTTCCGGCAAGCGGTTGTAGATCGCCGGCAGTACGTCGGCGCCGAACGAGTAACCGGTCAGCACGAAGCGCTTGGTGCCCCACTTCTGACGGTAGTGCTGCATCAGCTCGGTGAGGTCTTTGGCGCTTTGTTCCGGGGTCTTGTGCTGCCAGTAGTAGCGCAGCGTGTCGATGCCGACCACCGGGTAACCGATTTTGGCCATTTCGCCGGCCACGTCGCGGTCCAGGTCACGCCAGCCACCGTCCCCGGAGAGAAACAGGGTCACGGTGTCCTTGGCTTGGCCGGCCGGGACTTCCACCACTGGAATCGCCAGGCCGCCGTTGTCCGAACCCACCAATTGCTTGCGCAGTTCGTTGTTCAGCACTTGCGGGTAGTGAATGTCGTAGTCGCTGATGCTGGTGGTGGCACGCGGGGTGTCACGTACGAAACTGGCGCTTTCATCGTCAGGGTTGTCGTTCCACGCGACCAGCCAGTTGCCGTGTGCCGAGGTTTTCGGCAGTGGGTCCTTGCAGCCTTCCTGCACCAGGGCAAAGCCCACGGAGATGGCATTGGCTTTGTCGTCGTTCTGGGTGGCCAGCCAGCGCCAGGCGAGTGCCGCGCCAGGGCCGATGCCGCTGACCAGGGTTGCCGGGCCTTTCAGCTGGCTCAGGGCGCTCTGCAGGGCTTGTTCCTGCAACTTGCAGTCATCTTTGGGCAGGATCACCTGAACGATTTGCGCCTTACCGCCCTGGCTCAGGGCAATCAGTTGGCTGTCGGTCAGGGTTTCATCGGCCATTACGGCCACGGCCACCCGCGCTTTGGCGGAGCCTGCGGGGGTGACCCGAGTCATCACCGAACCGTCGGCCTGGGGCAATTGCTCCAGGGTCGGTTGCGGGGCAGGGCGGTTCCAGTACCAAAAGCCACCGCCTGCGATCAGGGCGAGCAGCACTACAAAGGCCAATACATACCGCCAGGAGCGTCGAATCATCAGCGTTTCACCAATCCAGTCAAGCCGCCCGCGATCAGGGCGGCGGTATCGGCCAGTGCCACCAGCGGATCAAGTCCTGCGGGCACGGCCATGTAACGGGGTTCCCAGTCAGGCTGGAACTTGTCTTTGAAGCGGCGCAAACCTTGGAAGTTATACAGTTGCTCGCCGCGGCGGAACACCATCGAGCCCAGGCGTTGGGTCAGCGGGGCGCCACGTCGCGGTTGCAGGCCCGACAACGGCACCATGCCGAGGCTGAAGCGGGCGTAGCCGTGACTCTTATAATGTTGGATCAAGCCGACCATCATGAACTCCATGGTCAGCTTCGGCGCGTCAGGGTGGGCGCGCATCAGGTCGAGACTGGCCAGGTCATGGTTGTAGGTCTCGAGCAGGTTGGCGAACGCTACCGGTTGCCCTTCGAAGCGAATGATCGCGATGCGAAAGTGCTTGAGGTAATCGTCGCTGAAACGGCCCAGGGAAAAGCCCTTTTCCCGCACGTTCTTGCCGGTGAGCCAGGCATCGGAGATGACCTTGAGCTCGTCCATCGGCGCCGTACCTGGCTCAAAGATCTCCAGGGACAGGCCATCCCGCGTGCCACGGTTCCAGGTGTAGCGCAGGTCCTTCATCTCTTTGCCCTTGGCTTCCAGGTCAAAGCGTTTCAGGTCGACGCGGGCTTCTTCGCCCAGCTTGATCGCGGTCAGGCCGATGTCCATGTAGTACGGCAGGTTTTCGGCGCGTACCTGGTAGAACACCGGGCGTGCATGGTGGATGTCGCACAGGTCGCGGAACTGCCAGATCATTTCAGCGCGTGGTTGGGTCGGGCCGATCGGATCATACAAGGCCACCAGGCTGCGCCCACGACGCGCATACATCAGGAAGGCTTCGTCATTGGGGTGGAACAGCAACGCTTTGTCACCGGTGAGCGCCAGGCCGCCGTCGGGTTGCGACGAGGCCATCAGGATCTTGGTGGCGCGCTCCAGCTCGTCAGGGGTCGGCAGGTGGATCACCGGGCGGGCGGTGCGCAGCAGCCAGGTCAGCGAGACGATCACCAGCAGCACGGCGGCGCCCAGCAATGAGCGCAGGCCACGCGGGGCGTTGGCGTCGAGGGTGAACTGCCACCACAGTTGGTGGCTGTAGGGCACATCCTGATAGGCAAACAGCAACAGCCAGATCGAGGCCCCCAGCACGCAGACGCTGGCCACCAGGTACAGCGGCGAGAATGGCAGCTCGGTCAGACGGCTGGCGCGGTAGAACGAGCGCCGAAAGATCGCCAGCAGGATGGCCGTCATGGTCATCAGGCTGGCTTCTTCCCAGTCGAAACCTTTAAGCAATGAGAGCAGCGCGCCGGTGAGCAATAGCACCATGGTCAGCATCCAGGCCGCCGACAAACGTCGACGCAGGCCCTGGGCCAGCAACAGGCACAACACGCCGATCAGGCTCGCGCCAAAGTGCGACGCATCAATCAGGCGGTGGGGAATCAGGAAGCCGATGTTTTCCAGGCGTGAGTCGATTTCCGGCGTGGCGCCGGAAAACAGCAGGACCACGCCGGACAAAAAAACCAGTACGGCCAATACCGGTGCAGCCAGGCCCGAGGCCACCCGCAGGCTTTGCTGGGTCTGAAACAGGCGTTGGGCTTCATTGACCAGCAGGAACACACAGGCGATCAGCAGCGGCAGCACCACGTAGATCATGCGGTACAGCAGCAGGGCGGCGGCCAGTGGCGCGGCGCCGAGCTTGTCGGCAAAGGCGGCGAGCAGGATGGCTTCGAATACACCAACCCCCCCGGTACATGGCTGAGCACGCCGGCGGCCAGGGCCAGCAGGTACACCAGCAGGAAGGGGCCGAAGGGCGGGGCTTCCGGTAGCAACATATAAAGGACGGTGGCGGCAGCGGCGACGTCCAGTGCGGTGATGACCAGTTGCAGGAAGGTCAGGCGACGACCCGGCAGGCGCAAGGTACGGCGCCCGGCTTTTACCAGCAGGTTATCCGGGTAGGGTTGTTCCGGCAGGCGGCGGCGATAGATGCCGATGCACAACACGGTCGACAACAGCAACACGGCGCCGGCAACCCCACCGAGCAAACCTTGCGATAAATGCAGGTAGGTCGACGCCGCCGGCAGGTTGCTCAGGGTGGCCAGCGCAGCCAGCGGCGGCAGGGCGCAGCCCAGCGCCAGGCTGGCGAACACGGTCATGTGGGCAACTTCCGAAGCCCCGATGCCATGGCGTGCATATAAACGATAACGCACCGAACCACCGGAGAGCATCGACAAGCCTATGGCGTTGCCGATGGCGAAGGCGGTAAAGCCACCGAGCGCCAGGGTTTTGGCCGGCAGGTTTACCCCGGCATAGCGTGCGCCGGAAAACTCATAACCCAACAGAATGATGAAACCCGCAACAGCGGCACCAAATGCGCCGAGCAATGCCGGTTTGGGCACTTCCAGGATCGAGTCGTGGAGCGCGTAGAGGTCGAGTTCCAGCAGCAAGTGTCGGCAGGCGATCAAGGCGATTGCGAACAGCAATAGAGTGACGCCCAACCCGATGGGCTGCCGGTATTTGCTCAACAGATCGAGCCAGCGCAAGCGGGTGGGAGCGATCGGTTGTTCTGCTGTAACAGTGTCTTGTGGTTCAGACGAGTTGGCGCGCATCAATCACCTCGTGGATTGTGCGCGACAGGATGGAGGTATCCAGCCAAGTTACCAATCCCTATGGACAAAATAATTACAAATATTAACGCGTATCACCGGGTGCGGCGACAGCGGCCATTGGTCGTAGAGGGTAGTGCTTGAACATTGAGCATAGCTTGCAAAGAGATGGACTCAACAAACCGCGCAGGGTTTCATGAAAGATGCCATGCCATTGTTTCAGAAGAACTTTTTCACCGGATACAAAAAAGGCCACTCTTTCGAGTAGCCTTTTTTGATGTTTGGTTGCGGGAGCCGGATTTGAACCGACGACCTTCGGGTTATGAGCCCGACGAGCTACCAGACTGCTCCATCCCGCGTCTGTGGGCGGCATTCTACAGCCCAACGGCAGGGTGTCAACCGTTAAAGGGCCGATGGGTCAAATAAGTGTGAAATAGCGGCTGAATGCCAACCATGCGCGGTAAGTGCGCGACGGGCAAAGATTTTTCTGTCTTACAATTTTCGTACACAGGTAAAACAGGCGCACACAAAAAAGGCCACTCTTTCGAGTAGCCTTTTTTGATGTTTGGTTGCGGGAGCCGGATTTGAACCGACGACCTTCGGGTTATGAGCCCGACGAGCTACCAGACTGCTCCATCCCGCGTCTGTGTGTCGGCATTCTACAGAGGAACGCGAGTGTGTCAACCTGTGAATTGAAGAAAAGCGCTTGTGGTTCAATCGCTTAGCTCTCCACAACGGCCTGCTGAAGCGCTCGGGGCCAGTCTGGCCAAGGGTTTCAGCTCTATTGGAAGGTTAAATTCGATTGAGAAAATAAATTCATCTTGGAATTTTCCTACCGCTCGGGCGGAAGAATCAAACTACTGGTGCTATATACAGGGGTGAATGCGATACTGGCCACCTGTTGAATCAACCTTCTGTTTATATGACGCAGCGCAAAATCATCCACGTCGACTGTGATTGCTTCTACGCCGCCATCGAGATGCGTGACGACCCGAACCTGGCGCAAAAGCCACTGGCGGTTGGCGGCTCGGCGGATCGACGCGGGGTGATCGCCACCTGCAACTACGAGGCGCGGGCTTACGGCGTGCGTTCGGCCATGTCGTCACGCCATGCCTTGAAGCTGTGCCCGGACCTGACCATCGTCAAGCCGCGCATGGATGCCTATAAGGAAGCGTCGAAGGAAATCCAGACGATCTTTCGCGACTACACCGACCTGATCGAGCCGCTGTCACTGGATGAGGCTTACCTGGATGTGTCCGACTGCGCGCATTTTGGTGGCAGCGCCACACGCATCGCGCAGGACATTCGGCGCCGTGTGTCCAACCAGCTGCATATCACCGTGTCTGCCGGGGTGGCGCCGAACAAGTTCCTGGCCAAGATCGCCAGCGACTGGAAGAAACCCAACGGCCTGTTTGTGATTACCCCGGATCAGGTCGAAGATTTTGTGTCCCAACTGCGGGTGAGCAAGTTGCACGGCGTGGGCAAGGTGACGGCCGATAAGCTGGCGCGCCTGGGCATCGAAGACTGCTTGCAGCTGCGTGAATGGAACAAGTTGGCGCTGGTGCGCGAATTCGGCAGTTTTGGCGAGCGACTGTGGAGCCTGGCCCGTGGGATTGATGACCGCGTGGTGCAAAATGACAGCCGGCGGCAATCCATCAGTGTGGAAAATACCTACGATGTGGACCTGCCGGATCTCTCAAGTTGCCTGGCGAAACTGCCCGAGCTGATGGAAACCCTGGCGGGGCGCATGGCGCGCATCGACAGCAGCTACCGCGCAGGCAAGCCGTTCGTTAAGGTCAAGTTTCATGACTTTACCCAGACGACGCTGGAACAGGCCGGGGCAGGGCGAGATCTGGAAAGTTATCAACAGCTGATGACCCAGGCGTTTAATCGCGGTGGGAAGCCGGTGCGGTTGTTGGGGATTGGCGTGCGGTTGCTGGACTTGAGCAACGGCAACGAGCAACTCGAGTTCTCCTGGTAGAGCCCGGATCAAAACGGTGGGAGCTGGCTTGCCTGCGATAGCGATGTATCAGTCGCCATCAATGCAAGCTGGCCCACCGCTATCGCAGGCAAGCCAGCTCCCACATTTGGATCTTCAGCAACTTGGCAATCTCAGCGAGCGCCGGGATCTGCGACTAATCGCCCCGCATCCTTGGTCAGGGCCTGCAGAAACTCCTGCTGCAATTCCGGATCATTGCGGGTCAGTTCGATCAGGCTTTGTTCCAGTTCGCTGGCTTCTTCTTCCAGGCCCAGCTCCGACAGGCGCTTGACCCGGTGCACCCACTGGCTGACTTCGTCGTCTTCCAGGTCGTCATAGATCAGGCCGTGGGCCTCCAGCAACTTGCCGCGCAGGGTGCTGCTGATGGCCAGGGTCGAGTCCGAGTGCACATCGTCCTGGCCGTCTTCCACGCTGATTTTCAAGGTGCTGATGCGATTCAAGTCCTGCTCGGCAAACGGGCTGTCCAACAGGTTCAGGCGCAGGACGCCGTTGCGGTCGGTGGTCAGCTCATGCACCTGCTTGCCGGCCGTGACCTGTACCGGACGTTCGCTCCAGGGCAGGCTCGAATACTCCACGCGTTTGTCGCGCTGGACTTCGTCGATACCCGCCAGGTTCTGTTGCGCACGGCCATGGGATTGCACGTTCATGAACGGGTTGAGGCCGTCCACGCCGTAGCTCAGCCAATCGTGGGTCATGCTGGTTGGCAGGTTGCCGAGGGCAAAGATATTCGCCACGTTGGCCCCCGCGCCCGCCACCAAAGCGACCGCGCCCAATGGCATCTCATAGAGTTTGCGCCAGGGCTGGTAGGGGGTGTAGCGATCGTAACGGCGGGTGACTTCGAATTCGGTGACCTCAAAGGTCTTCTGCTCGTGAATGCGAACCCGGCGTTGCGGCAGTTCCAGCACTTTGGGTTCGCCTACATCGATCTGCAGGCTGTGGTCGAGCAACTTACGCTCGACCCGCTCCTCCTGCTCACTGCGTTGCGACATCTGGTTGGCGCAGCCGCTGACCAGCAGGGCGCCGCACAAGGCGGCGCCCCCCAGGGCTCTGGTGTTTCGCTTGAACATGACTTCTCTTGATCTGGTTTTCAGCGACGAATACGCGCCTGAAGGAAAGACAGCACGTCAGCCACCGGCAACGGTTGGGCTTCGGCTTCGGTCCGGCTCTTGTATTCCAGATTGCCATCGGCCAGGCCGCGGTCACTGACCACGATCCGGTGCGGGATGCCAATCAGTTCCATGTCGGCGAACTTGATGCCCGGGCTGGTTTTCTTGTCCCGGTCATCCAGCAGCACTTCAAAACCAGCCGCCGTGAGTTCGGCGTACAGCTTGTCGGTGGCTTCGCGTACTTGCTCGGTTTCGTAACGCAGCGGTACCAGGGCCACCTGGAACGGCGCCAGGGCGTCACTCCAGATAATCCCTTTCTCGTCGTTGTTCTGCTCGATGGCAGCCGCAACCACGCGGGAAACGCCAATGCCGTAGCAGCCCATGTCCAGGGTGATCGGCTTGCCGTTCTCGCCCAGCACTTCGCACTTCATCGCCTTGCTGTACTTGTTGCCCAGCTGGAAGATATGCCCGACTTCAATGCCGCGCTTGATTTCCAGGGTGCCCTTGCCGTCCGGGCTTGGGTCGCCGGCTACCACGTTACGCAGGTCGGCCACGGTCGGAACCGGCAAGTCACGCTCCCAGTTCACGCCGAAGTAGTGCTTGTCATCAATATTGGCACCGATCCCGAAGTCGCTCATCAGCTCAACCGAGCGGTCGATGATGATCGGCAACGGCAGGTTCAGCGGGCCGAGCGAACCGGCGCCGGCGCCAATGGCGTCACGCAGTTCGGCATCGGTGGCCATGACCAGCGGGCTGGCCACGCCAGGTTGCTGGGCCGCCTTGATTTCGTTGAGTTCGTGGTCGCCACGGATCACCAGGGCAATCAGCTTGCCTTCTTCTTCGGCGCGCACGATCAGGGTCTTGATGGTCTTTTCAATCGGCAGATTGAATTTTTCCACCAGGGCCGCGATGGTCTTGGTCTCCGGGGTCTCCACCAGACGCAGCTCTTCGGCCGGCGCAGGGCGCGAGGTTTCGCGTGGCACGGCTTCGGCTTTCTCGATGTTCGCCGCGTAGTCGGAACCGTTTGCTGAACACGATATCGTCTTCGCCGGATTCGGCCAGCACGTGGAATTCGTGGGAGCCGGCGCCGCCGATGGAACCGTTGTCCGCTTCAACCGGGCGGAATTTCAGGCCCAGGCGCGTGAACACGTTGCAGTAAGCCTGGTGCATGCGGTCGTAGGTGACCTGCAGGGATGCCTGGTCGGCGTGGAACGAATACGCGTCCTTCATGATGAATTCGCGGCCGCGCATCAAGCCGAAGCGCGGGCGGATTTCGTCACGGAATTTGGTCTGGATCTGATACAGGTTCAGCGGCAGCTGTTTATAGCTGCTCAGCTCGTTGCGCATCAGGTCGGTGATCACTTCTTCATGGGTCGGGCCGGCGCAGAAATCGCGGCCGTGACGGTCCTTGAAGCGCAGCAACTCAGGGCCGTACTCTTCCCAGCGCCCGGATTCCTGCCACAGTTCAGCCGGTTGGGTGCTCGGCATCAACACTTCCAGAGAGCCGGCGGCGTTCATTTCTTCACGAACGATGGCTTCGACCTTGCGCATCACCTTCAAGCCCATGGGCAGCCAGGTGTACAGGCCCGAGGCCAGTTTGCGGATCATGCCGGCGCGCAGCATCAGCTGGTGGCTGATCACAACCGCGTCGGAAGGCGTTTCTTTCTGTGTGGCGAGCAAATATTGACTGGTACGCATGGTAGGCCGTTGTCGGTTGCTTGGACTTGAAATGACTTCGGATTGTACGGGCGGTTGCTGCCGGAGTACAGGTATGAGGCCGCAGTGTGTTTTTGTGGGAGGTGTGTCAGTCCTCTACCGGTGGATTCAATTTGATCCGCCGATTTTCCTGATACCAATGCAGCGCAATCAGCAGCAGCGTCGGCACGCCCAGCATGCAAGTGATCAGGAAGAAGTTGTGATACCCGAACTTCTCCACCATCACCCCCGAGTACCCACCGATCAAGCGCGGCAGCAACAGCATGATCGAGCTGAGCAGCGCATATTGGGTGGCCGAGAACTTGAGGTTGGTCAGGCTCGACAGGTAAGCCACGAAGGCCGAGGTGGCCAGGCCCGAGCTGAAGTTATCCAGAGAAATGGTGAAGATCAGCATCTGCAGGTCGGGGCCCCTGTCGGCGAGCATCACGAACAGCAGGTTGGTGCCGGCCGACGCCACGCCGCCGATAAACAGGATCGGCAGGATACCGAACCGCACGATCAGCAGGCCGCCCATACCGGCGCCGAGCAGGGTCATGATCAGGCCGAAGATCTTGCTGACCCCGGCGATCTGGTCCTTGGTAAAACCCTGGTCGATGTAGAACACGTTGGCCATCACGCCCATCACCGTGTCGGACATGCGATAGGTGGCGATCAGCCCCAGCAGCAGTAACGCTTGCCAGCGGTAGCGCAGGATAAAATCGTTGACCGGCGTCAGCACCGGCGCCAAGCCGCGGCGGCCCATGGCTGAAAGGCACAGGGCGCTGAGGGTGATATAGAGGATGGCGCGCAGGAAGGCGCGGTCTTCCATCAGCAACTCCCATAGGCTCACGCCATGGAATACCACGCTGGCGAAGTCGGTGTTGTAGAGCTGAGTAAACATGGCCGGTACCGACACCAGCAGCACGATCAACACAAACACCGACACCAGCTGATGCACAAAGCTGTAGCGCCCGGCCTGCAACTGAGTGCGCAGTGGCACGTTGGGTTCGCGCATGAACAAGGTGGTCAGCAGCGCCGGAATCATCAGCACGCCGAAGAGTACATAGGTGCCGGTCCAGGCCGAGTGTTTATAGTTGAAGCCAGTGGAGCCGAAGCCTTCGGCAAAAAACAGCGCGCCCGCTGTCGCCAGCAGGGCAGCAATGCGGTAGCCGGACATATAGCTGGCGGCGAGGGCGGCCTGGCGGCTGTCGTCGGCGATTTCCAGGCGATAGGCGTCTACGGCAATGTCCTGGGTCGCAGAGGCGAACGCCACGACTACAGCAATTGCGATCAGCCAGGACAAGTGTTTCTGAGGGTCGCAGAACCCCATGCCGATCAATCCAAGGATCACCAGCGACTGGGCAAGCACCAGCCAGGAACGACGACGGCCGAGTTTACCCAGCAGCGGCAGGCGCCATTGGTCAAGCAGCGGCGACCACACCCATTTGAAGGCGTATGCCAGGCCAATCAGGCTCGCATAGCCGATGGTCTCGCGGGCCACACCGGCCTCACGCAACCACACTGAAAGCGTCGAGAACACCAACATGTAAGGCAGGCCGGCGGCGAAGCCGAGCAACAACAGGACCAACGTCGAAGGGCTGGCATAGGCGGCGAGCGCGGCGCGCCAGGTTTTACGGGGCATGGGCTGGAGTCTGCCTCAGATTCACGGAAACAAAGCGCGCACTCTAACCGCTGTGCTCTACCGGGCGCCAGCCATGACGCTGAATATCCACGCGATTGTTGCGGACCGTGACGCCTTCTTCGCGCAAACGCGCCCGTTGTTCATCGCCCGAGGCCGTGCCCGCCGGCAGACTTATCCGACCACCGGCACCCAGCACGCGGTGCCAAGGCAGTTTGCTGCCCTCGGGCAACTGGCTCAGCGTGCGCCCCACAAAGCGTGCAGCGCGCCCAAGCCCGGCCAGTTGGGCCAGTTCGCCGTAGCTCACCACGCAACCTGCGGGCACTTGCGCCAGGGTCAGGTACAGCGCGGTGCGGCGCATCTCGGCGGGGCTTTGTGCTGTGTCGGCGGGTTCGTTCGCTCTAGGCATGTTTTGTAAGAAAAGTCTGGAAGTATGGCGATGAGAATTGAACTCAATATAAATACTTGAGTCAGTCCTAGCTATCTAACACGATAATCGTCCTTTTTCGCCAACCTTGAGCTCACTATCCGCTTATGTTGTCCAGAACCCTGCTGTGCCTTGCTGTTTTCAGCGCCTCCACGCCCTTGCTCGCCGATACCGTCTGGTTGAAGAACGGTGACCGCCTGACGGGCAAGATCAAAGTCTTTGACGGTGGCAAGTTGCTGATCCAGACCGATTACGCAGGCGCCATCCCGGTGGACTGGAAGCAGGTGAAAACCCTGGAGAGCGACCAGGAGCTGCTGGTCAAGCAGGATGCCTACACCGGGGAAAAGGCCAAGTCGCTGCAAGCGGCGGACGATGGCAAAGTGGTCCTGGCCAATGGTGAGGCGCCCAAGACCGTCGAATTGGCGAGCATCCAGCAAATCATGAAGCCCAAGCCGATCATTGAAGACCTGGTGTGGAAGGGCAATGTCGACCTGGCGCTGGACTACAAGCGTGCCGACAAAGACACCAACGACTACGACGTCGACTTCAAGACCACCGCGCGTCATGGCCAATGGCGCCATACCGGGCAGGGCGAATACAACCGCGAATTCCAGGATGACGTCACCACCACCGACAACTGGGCCCTGGAATATGACCTGGACCGGTTCCTCACCGAACACTGGTTCTGGCAGGGCCGCCTGACCTACAAGCGCGACAAGGTTGAAGACCTGTCCCGCCAGCGCACCGTCGGTACCGGCCCGGGCTACCAGTTCTGGGATGATGAGCTGGGCGCGTTCTCCCTCGGCTCGCTGCTCAACCGCACCGATTACGAATATGCCGACGGTGGCAAGGACAACTTCTATTCCCTGGCCATGAAGTGGAACTACAACCGCTACCTGGTGGGCAAGACCGTCGAATTCTTCACCAATGGCGAACTGGGCAAGCCGCTCTCAGGGCCGGCTGCCTACTCCTTGGATTCGGAAATTGGCCTGCGCTACAAAGTCACCGAGTGGGCTTCGCTCAACCTCAAGGCCGAGCGCGACATTATCAGTGGCGACTCGCAAAGCAGCTTGAGCAAGACCCGTTACACCGCAGGCTTTGGCGTGGCCTGGTAATCAGGCGGCACAAAACCCGCTTGGCAACCTTTGCGGTTATTGATTACCTTGTGATGAGATCCATTCCCATAGGCTATGGGCGGCGCAATTCCCGAGGAGTCATACGTTGAGCGCACAGGTTGCCAAGAACGCCCGAGAGCTGTTGCTCAAGGAATACCGTGGGGCTCTCTCCACACTGTCCAAAGCCATGCCGGGGTTTCCCTTCGGCTCGGTCGTGCCTTATTGCCTCGACGAGCAGGGCCGCCCGCTGATCCTGATCAGCCGCATCGCCCAGCACACCCATAACCTGCAAAAAGACCCCAAGTGCTCGCTGCTGGTCGGCGAGCGCGAAGCGGATGACGTGCAGGCCGTGGGCCGCCTGACCTACCTGGGCGAAGCCGAAAAGCTCGAGGACGGCGCTGCCATCGAGGCGGCGGCCGAGCGTTATTACCGCTACTTCCCCGACTCGGCCAATTACCACAAGGCCCACGATTTCGACTTCTGGGTGATCAAACCGGTACGCCATCGTTATATCGGCGGGTTTGGCGCGATTCACTGGGTCGACCAACTGACCCTGGCCAACCCGTTCGCGGGCAAGGCCGAACGCGGCATGATCGAACACATGAACAGCGATCACACCAAGGCCATCGCCCATTATGTTGCCCTGACCGGCTTGCCCACCTTTGAGCCTGCACAATTGGCCGGTATCGACAGCGAAGGCATGCACCTGCGTATCGGCCAAGCCTTGCATTGGTTGGCTTTTGCGGAGCCTTGCAACACTCCGACACAAGTACGCGAAGCCTTGGTTTCATTGGCTCACGCCGAGGTCTGGCCGAAAAAGAGCCCGCCAACGGTTGAATTCACGAAACGGCGACGTCATCTAAGGTGGACTGGCAAGGCATTCTTGCGTTGAGGAACCATTTGATGCGCCCTTTTTATTGCTCTTTCTGCTATTCCCGGTGTTGGAGCTGTTCGTATTCGTTCAAGTCAGCGGTGCGATCGGGTTTTTCCCGGCTCTGCTGCTGATCATTCTCGGCTCGATGCTCGGCGTTCTGGTGCTGCGCGTCGCCGGCCTGGCCACGGCGCTGCGTGCCCGTGAAAGCCTGAATCGCGGTGAACTGCCGGCCCAGACCATGCTTGAGGGCCTGATGATGGCCCTGGCTGGCGGCCTGTTGATCCTGCCGGGCTTTATCAGCGACGTGGTCGGCCTGGTGATGCTGTTGCCGGTCACCCGCAAGCTGCTGGCCGGCAAGATGCGTCAGCGTGCCGAAGAAGCGGCGATTCGCCAGCGTGCCTTCGCCGACGACCTGCAACCCCGTGGTGGCCCGGCTCCGCGCCAGCCTTTGGGGCGTGAAGGGGATGTGATCGAAGGCGAGTTCGAGCACCGCGACAACAAATAACCGCTTCACCGGCACGGCACCCTTGGGTGCCGTGTTGCTTTTATAGGCCGGCACACGCAAAAAATTTCATCCCCGGCCCCTTGTAATAAGCTTATGCGCCCTTATGTAACGGTCACCGCAAGGTTTCTGGTGGCGACACCAGACAGACTTCCGCGTTTTGCTCTGCGAAGCGCGACCGGCACCGCCGGATTAAACCTGCCGGTACTGACACCGGCCGATGAAAAACACAATTAGGAGAGATCGACAATGAGCAAGCTTCGTCCTCTGCACGACCGCGTCGTTATCCGTCGCAGCGAAGAAGAAAAGAAAACCGCTGGCGGTATCGTTCTGCCAGGTTCGGCTGCTGAAAAAGCCAACCACGGTGTGATCGTCGCTGCAGGCCCAGGCAAGACTCTGGAAAACGGTGAAGTGCGTGCGCTGGCCGTTAAAGTCGGTGACAAGGTTGTATTCGGTCCTTACTCCGGCAGCAACACTGTGAAAGTTGACGGCGAAGACCTGCTGGTCATGGCTGAGAACGAGATTCTCGCTGTACTGGAAGGCTGATTTTCCCGCTCATTTTTCCGTTACTCCAAAGAATTTAAGGAATATCGATCATGGCTGCTAAAGAAGTTAAATTCGGCGATTCCGCCCGTAAGAAAATGCTCACCGGTGTCAACGTCCTGGCTGACGCAGTAAAAGCGACCCTGGGCCCGAAAGGCCGTAACGTGATCATCGAGAAGAGCTTCGGCGCTCCGACCATCACCAAGGACGGCGTTTCCGTAGCCAAAGAAATCGAACTGGAAGACCGTTTCGAGAACATGGGCGCGCAGCTGGTCAAAGACGTTGCCTCCCGTGCCAACGATGACGCAGGCGACGGCACCACCACCGCTACCGTTCTGGCTCAAGCCATCGTCAACGAAGGCTACAAAGCCGTCGCTGCCGGCATGAACCCGATGGACCTCAAGCGCGGCATCGACAAGGCGACCATCGCCGTCGTCGCTGAGCTGAAAAACCTGTCCAAGCCATGCGCCGACACCAAGGCTATCGCTCAGGTAGGCACCATCTCCGCCAACTCCGACAGCTCCATCGGCGACATCATTGCCGAAGCCATGGAAAAAGTCGGTAAAGAAGGCGTGATCACCGTTGAAGAAGGCACTGGCCTGGAAAACGAACTGTCGGTTGTAGAAGGCATGCAGTTCGACCGTGGCTACCTGTCCCCGTACTTCGTCAACAAGCCAGAGACCATGGTTGCCGAGCTGGACAGCCCGCTGATCCTGCTGGTCGACAAAAAGATCTCGAACATCCGCGAAATGCTGCCAGTTCTGGAAGCCGTTGCCAAAGCCGGCCGCCCACTGCTGATCGTTTCCGAAGACGTTGAAGGCGAAGCCCTGGCGACGCTGGTTGTGAACAACATGCGTGGCATCGTTAAAGTCGCAGCCGTCAAGGCTCCAGGCTTCGGCGACCGTCGCAAGGCCATGCTGCAGGACATCGCCGTTCTGACCGGCGGTACCGTTATCTCCGAAGAGATCGGCCTGAGCCTGGAAAGCGCCACCCTGGAAAACCTGGGCAGTGCCAAGCGCGTGACCATCTCCAAAGAAAACACCATCATCGTTGACGGTGCTGGCGTAGAGCAGGACATCCAGGCTCGCATCACTCAGATCCGTGCCCAGGTTGCCGAGACTTCGTCCGACTACGACCGTGAAAAACTGCAAGAGCGTCTGGCCAAGCTGTCCGGCGGCGTTGCAGTGATCAAGGTTGGCGCTGGTTCCGAAGTTGAAATGAAGAGAAGAAAGCCCGCGTTGAAGACGCCCTGCACGCTACCCGTGCAGCCGTTGAAGAAGGCGTGGTACCTGGCGGTGGCGTTGCGCTGATCCGTGCTCTGGAAGCCCTGACCGGCCTGACCGGCGACAACGCTGACCAGAACGTCGGTATCGCTGTACTGCGTCGTGCTGTTGAAGCACCTCTGCGTCAGATCGCTGCCAACTCCGGCGACGAGCCAAGCGTTGTGGTCAACGAAGTCAAGAACGGCAAAGGTAACTACGGTTACAACGCTGCGACTGGCGTGTACGGCGACATGATCGAAATGGGCATCCTGGACCCTACCAAGGTGACCCGTTCGGCCTTGCAGGCAGCTGCCTCCATCGGTGGCTTGATCCTGACCACCGAAGCGGCCATCGCTGACAAGCCTAAGGCTGAAGGCGCAGCTGGCGGCGGTATGCCAGACATGGGCGGCATGGGTGGCATGGGCGGCATGATGTAAGCCAGCCTTACCCGGCTAATAAAAAGCCCCGCCTGCAGTGATGCAGGCGGGGCTTTTTATGCCTGGGTTTTGCCAGGCGTGAGGGTGCATCAGCCTGCCAACCTCTTTGTGGGTGGGGGGTGAAGCGATAGTGAAAAACTCGTGAAGCGAATCAATTGGTTGAAAAAACTTATAGAGTCACTCCACTGCCCTAGTCGTAAGCCACACTTGGCCTTAAGCTGCGCGAGCCAACACGGCCGTTACCGCGTACGGAGACACTGCCCATGCGAATTTTATTGGTTGAAGACAACCGCGATATTCTGGCCAACCTGGCGGATTACCTGGGGCTCAAGGGCTACACCGTGGACTGTGCGCAGGACGGTTTGTCGGGCCTGCACCTGGCCGCCACCGAGCATTACGACCTGATCGTGCTCGACATCATGCTGCCCGGTATCGACGGCTACACCCTGTGCAAGCGCCTGCGCGAAGACGCGCGCCGTGATACGCCGGTGATCATGCTCACTGCCCGTGATCAGTTGGATGATCGGCTGCAGGGCTTCAAGTCCGGCGCTGATGATTACCTGCTCAAACCGTTTGCCCTGTCGGAGCTGGCCGCACGCATCGAAGCCGTGTTGCGCCGTGCCCAGGGGGGCGGTCGTCGGGCGCTGCAGGTTGGTGATCTGAGCTACGACCTCGATACCCTGGAAGTGACCCGCGAAGGGCGCCTGCTCAAGCTCAACCCTGTCGGCCTCAAACTGCTGGCGGTGCTGATGCAGAAAAGCCCGCATGTACTGCGCCGTGAAATCCTCGAAGAAGCCCTGTGGGGCGACGACTGCCCCGACAGCGACAGCTTGCGCAGCCACGTGCACCAACTGCGCCAAGTGATCGATAAACCGTTCGCCAAGCCGTTGCTGCAAACGGTGCACGGCGTGGGTTATCGCTTGGCCGAGGGACGAGATGGAGTTTAAGCAAAGCCTTGCCCAACGGATCATCATCGCTTTCGCGTTGATGAGTGCGTTGGTGGCGGGAGCCTTCGCCATGGGCATCGTCGCGACTGTGCACCTGGTGGAAGAGAAGTTGATTTCGGCGGGCCTGGGTGGTGACCTGCAGCGCCTGTTGCTAATGGATACCGTCGAAGACTGGCGGCACCGTCCTGAGCCGGACCAGTTGTTTTACTTCAGCGGTGGCCCTGGCGACTTCGAGTTACCCAAGGACCTGCGGCATCTGGAGCCGGGTTTCCACGAAGTGTTTCGCGAGACCCTGTCGTACCACGCGATGGTCGAAGTGGTCGACGGCCGGCGCTATGTGCTGTTGCAGGATCAAAGTGATTTTGAAGAGCGCGAGCGCGTGCTGTTTGCCGTGGTGCTGGTGGGCTTTGTGCTCAGCCTGGCGCTGGCCGTGTTCCTCGGCTGGGTGCTGGCCCGCAAGGTGATGGCACCGGTGGTGCGCCTGGCCCGTCAGGTGCGGCATCGCGACCAGTTACTGGGTCTGGCGCCGCCCCTGGCGCCGGACTACGCGGCCGACGAAGTGGGCGAGCTGGCCGTCGCGTTCGACGCCACGCTGGGGCGCTTGCGCCAGGCATTGTCCCGTGAGCAAATGTTTACCAGCGATGTCAGCCACGAGCTGCGCACGCCCTTGATGGTGTTGGCCAGCTCCTGCGAGTTGTTGCTGGAGAATCCGGCCATCGACCAGCGCGGGCGTAACCAGGTGTTGCGTATCGCCAGGGCGTGTGAAGAAATGCGCGAGCTGGTGCAGACCTTCCTGATGCTGGCCCGTGCCCAGCACGACGCCGCCGCCATGTCGCCGCAAGTCAGCCTGACGCAGGTGGCCGATGACCTGCTCGGCATCTGGCGCGGGCCTATCGAGCAAAAAGGCCTGGAATTGATCTATCAGCCGGGCAACCCCCTCGATACGCGTTACAACACCACCTTCCTGCATGCGGTGATGGGCAATCTGCTGCGCAACGCCCTGCATTACACCGAGCAGGGTTTTATCCGGCTTACCCTGGAGCCGAGCGGGTTTGTGGTAGAGGACAGCGGTGTCGGTATACCCGAGGACAAGCGTGAGGCGATGTTCGAGCCTTTTGTGCGCGGCAGCGAAAAACGCGGTGAGGGCCTGGGGCTGGGCCTGTCACTGGTCCAGCGGATCTGCGAGAACCAGGGCTGGAGCGTCAGCCTGAGCACCATGGAGCCCAATGGCTGCCGCTTTCATGTCGAATTGAGTCAGGTCAAAGCCTGACCGCTTCCCCTGCCGCTATTCTGCCGAAGTACCCCGTACTTCGGCGAAGATGGCCCCATGCTATTGCATGTGTCTGTAAAGTCTTGAAATGTATGGGATTGGACAGGACAAGTTTTTCACAACGGGTTGACCTGTTGATCACAGGGCGCTGAGTAAGGTTGCAGGCATCAGCACCTGGAGATCCGTTGATGTCTAAATCTATCAAGCTCGAATTTTCCGAAAAGTACGACGACGATCACGCCCACGAATATTTGCTCAAGCATCAGGACAATCTGGCTCGCCGGTTGTCCCACAAACGCGACGAGCAACTGGCCCGTGGTGCGTTGGCGATGGCCGGTGAGCCTGGCCTGGTGCTGGACCTGCCGTGTGGTGCCGGGCGTTTCTGGCCGCTGCTGGCGGAAAAACCCAACCGCGTAATCATCGGCGCTGACAATTCGGCGTCTATGCTGAAGGTGGCAACGGTCGCCCAACCCGCGGATGTAGTGAAACGGGTACGGCCCTTGCAGACATCTGCCTTTGATATCGATTTGCCTGATAACTCGGTCGACAGCATCTTCTGTATGCGCCTGTTGCACCACATTGGTGATCCGGCGCACCGGCTGGCGATACTGCGGGAGTTTCAACGTGTTACCCGCGACAGCGTGATCATTTCGCTGTGGGTTGATGGCAACTTCAAAGCCTGGAAGCGCAAGCGGCTGGAAGGCAAGCGTCGCGAGAACGGTGAGCAGGAAGGTTACCAAAATAGATTTGTGTTACCGGCTGCTACTGTAGAAGCAGAATTTGAAGAAGCCGGTTTTCGTGTCCAGGAGTCTCTGGACTTCATACCGCTGTACGCCATGTGGCGAGTGTATGTATTGCGCAAGAGGTAGCAGGATGGCAGTTGAGTGCGTAGCAGGCAGTCCGGTAGCGCCCGAAGAACGCTTCGATTATTTCTGGCGTCAGCAAGGCGAGTGGGTCGAGGAACCCAACCGGCGGCGTGGCGGTGAAAGCGGTGTGCAGCGGGTAAAGAGCGCCAATGGCCGCTTGCTCTACAGCAAACGTCAGACTGGCCATATCTACCGCAGTTGGCTGCACCCGTTCGGCCGCCCTACCGTGCTGCGCGAGCGTGATGCGCTCAAGGGCCTTCGCTTGCTGGATGTACGCGTGCCGGAAATGGTCTTTTGCGAGGCGCGTCGCGACCCCGAGTACCGCTGGAAGGCATTGCTGGTAACGGCTGCCCTCGATGGCTTCGACGAAATTGAAAACTGGTACGCCGCGGGTGGTCGCGAGCAGTACGGCGAGTTGGTACACGAGCGGGTGCTCAAGGAATTGGCCGGTACCCTGGCGCGGATGCATAAGGGCCGCTGGCAGCATGGTTGCCTCTACATCAAGCACATTTTTGTACGTGTCACCGGTGCCGGTGACTCGGCCAATGTGGAAGTGGCGTTGCTGGATTTCGAGAAATGCCGTCAGCGTTTGACCGCTTATCGGGCGGCTTCCCATGACATGCTGCAACTGCGTCGCCATTCGTCGTGGAACGATACTGATTGGGAAAAACTCAGCTACTTTTACGAGACGGCGTTTGGCAGCGCTATCAAGGGTTTAACCAAATGAAGCTAGAAATAGCACGAGGTTTGTTCCTGGTTGGGGCGTTGGGGGTTGCAGCCCTGGCTCTGGCCGCGTGGGAGCTGCCTCGCACACAGGTGCTGAGTGCGGCGCAGGGGAGCGGGCAGTGCCTGCTGCCGCGTGTTGCCAAGGTTAGTGTGGCGGCCAAGCCTGATCATGAGTTGTTGCTGTTCATGTTTGGGATGTCTCAGGGGATGAGGCCGCAAAGTTGAAACGATTTGAATCTACCGAAGGGTCTTGCGATGTGAGGCCCTTTTTTTTGGCTGTGCGTTAGGGGGAGGGGGTATATCCGTTGCTGTGGTAACGGCTGAGTATGGTTCCGCTCTTACAGCGGGTCACTTTTGGAAGGACCCAAAAGTAACCAAAAGGTCCTCGCCCCATCACTCGGCACCTCGCTTAGGCTCGGCATGCCCTCACTCCGGCTTGAATCCGTGGGCCGCCGCGATGGGCCATCCATGGCCCAGCGCGGCTAACCCGGCGTCCTGCCGGGTTGCCCACGGATTCAAGCCTGCGTTCGGCCATCGTGATTGACGGGGCGTCTCAGATCACAATCAAAAGCCCTAGATCAAAAGATCGCTGACTTCGTCAGCGGTAAGGATGTAAGGGCCACGGCAAAAACAAAGCAAAGCGAGGCGGCCTGGCAGCCGACCTGAGCATTGAAGCTGTACTCGGTTCAAATGTGGGAGCTGGCTTGCCTGCGAAAGTATCAACTCGGTGTGCCTGATGTACCGAGGTGTCTGCATCGCAGCGATGCGGCGACCCGACAAGCCAGCTCCCACAGAAAACGCCAATCCACTGTGTTCCCGCTCTTGATCTACACCACTCAGGTCGGCTACTAGGCCGCCGTGCCCTGCTTTTGATCGTGATCTTGATCTTAGGCGCCCCATTAAACACGCTGGCCGCACGCAGGCTTGAATACGTGGGTAACCCGGCAGGACGCCGGGTTAGCCGCGCTGGGCCAAGGATGGCCCATCGCGGCGGCCCACGGATTCAAGTCTGCGTGCGGGCACACCGAGCCTAAGCGAGGTGCCGAGTGTTGGGGCAAGAGCACTTTGGTTACTTTGGTGCTTTTCCAAAGTGACTCGCTGTAAGAGCGAAACCAATAGCCGCCATCACCGCAGCAACGGATATGTACACCCCCCACCCAATCAAATCAGATGCAGATGGTTATCCCAAAACCCTGCCGGCAACTCCAACGGCTTGGCAACCAACTGTTTCTGACGACAATCATAGAACCGACAACGCCCCTGACCTGAAGTCACAACAAACCCATCCGCCACAGCCCCCACACCGGCACAGTCCGGCAGCGGCCCATCCAGGCGCAACTCCCCACTGTCCATGTCCCAGATAAAGAACCGGTTCCCCCGCGGTGCCGTCAGCGCCACCAGGCGCAATTCGCTGTGCACCGCGACACTGGCGGTGTAATGCCCCATCGCCTGCAACTGCTCATCCGCCACCGGGAACGCCACAAAAGGCTGCCCCGGGCGCTTGATCGCCAGCAACTCGGAACGCTCCTGGGACGAGCCCATAAACTGCTGCCCGGTCAGGATGGTGCCATCGCCGGCAATCCCCATATGCCGCACGCTGTTCATCTGCTGCCCCAGGGTTTCCTTGCTGATCAGGCTACCGTCGCGACGCATCAGCACCAGGCTCGGCTCCATGGCGTTGAGGTTCATCTCCACCCGGCTTTCAGCTTCGGTGCGAATACCGCCGTTGGCCACCACCAGGGTTTCGCCGTCGGGCATCCACGACACCTGATGCGGGCCGATACCGTGGGTGGAAATCTCGCCGCTGTGCACCAGCCGCTCACCTTCGAACCTGTACACGCCAAGCAGGCCGCGACCGGGGTCGGTCGTGTCGTTCTCGGTGGCATACAACCAGTCGCCGCTCTTGTGAATCACCGCGTGGCCATAGAAATGGCGATTGGCATTGGAGGTGATGGTTTGCAGCAGCGCGCCATCACGCAGGTCGATCAGGTAACTCTCGGTGCCCGGGCGACGGGCGACGAACAGCGCAATCGGCAGCGTCGGGTGGTTGATGATGTCGTGACAGCGCTGGCCGACCTGGGTCGCAAACACCGGCTTGCCGTCCAGGCGATAGCCCACGGCGTAGTGCTTGCCGTCCGCATCATCGCGTGCCGACAGCAGCAGCGGCCCCTTGTCTTTACCCTTGAACAATGTCCAGCCACCCAGCGTGAGGGCGCTGAGCAGCACGCTACCAACGGCCAAAGCCTGTCGCCTGAGCATCATCAGTCACCGTCGTTGGCGTTAAAGCCCAGTTGGATGCCCAACGCCTTGGCCAATTCGCCTTCGTGCAGGCGGTGGACGACGTTGAGGCTGTCGTAGATATCGTTGAGCTGCTGGCGCCCGGCATCGTCGGCCAGCAGTTCATTGAGGGTGCGCTGGTTGCTGGCGAACAGTTTCAGGGACGCGGCGTAGGCGGCGTCGATCTTGTCGGCCAACGGCTTCTGCTCGGCCGGCAGCAGGCCGCGCAGGCCCTTGTTGTCGACGCCGACCCACACGGTCTGGGCCGCCGCGAGGCTGGCCTCCAGGCTTTGCAGGGACGACTGGCTGCGCCAGGCATCGGCCTGGAACGGCTGCGGGATGCCTTTGGTCTGGCGGCCCATCGGCGTGCCGAGTTTTTTCTTCAAGGTGTCGAGTGCGGTCACCTGGACGCGCAGCAGATCGGCAATCGCTTCGTGGGAATCGGCGTAGCGCTGGTTTGGAAACTTGGTCATCTGCGCAAGCATGCCGTCGGTGCTGTTCCAGTTGGCCAGGATCTCTTCGGCCAGGGCTTTCTGGCGTTCGCCGATAGCCACCAGCAGCGGGCAGTAACGGGCCTTCTGGGCGTCGTCGGCGATGTCGGTCTTGGCGTCGTAGAGGATGTATTCGTAGGCCGACAGGCCCTGCACCACGACGCTGGACTTGGCGAGCGCGGCGCCGTCGATCTGCGGCTGGGCGCTGACCAGTTGCTCGACCTGGCGACCGACCAGGTTTTTCTTGTCCGGCCAGAACTGCACCTGCCATGAACGGTTGCCTTCAGCCAGTGGGCCGATCAGCAGGGGCTGCAGCTCGGCCCAGGCCTTTTGCGCGTGCAGGAAGTCGGCGCGCGCGGTGTCCAGGCTTTCCTTGCCCTGGCAGTAGGCGAGGGCGCTGACGGCCAACTGGCGGTCGGCTTCGACCCAGCGGCTGTAGGTCGGCAGAATCACTTGCTTGGCGATCGCCGCCGAGGTCACGGCTTGCGGGTCCTGGGGCGAGCAGGCGCCGAGGGCGAGGGCGGCCAGGCTGGTGAACAACAACTTGGGACGAAACATGTCGAGCTCCCTTCTGTAATTGGGGCAAAGCTTATAAAGAATTCAGGAACGCGAGCAATGCAGCGCGTTGCTCGGCGTTGAAGGACAGCACATGCTGCTGCGCCGCTTGTGCTTCACCGCCGTGCCACAGCACGGCTTCCAGCAGGTTGCGGGCGCGGCCGTCATGCAAAAACTGGGTGTGGCCGGAGACGGTCTGCGTCAGGCCAATGCCCCACAACGGCGGGGTGCGCCAGTCGCGGCCACCGGCCTTGAATTCGCTGCGGTTGTCGGCCAGGCCTGGGCCCATGTCGTGCAACAGCAGGTCGCTGTAGGGGCGGATCACCTGGTTGGCCAGCTCAGGTTCTGCAGCGTTGGCGGCCGTGGTGAACGACGGCTTGTGACAGCCCTGGCAGCCGGCCTGGTAGAACAGGTTTTTCCCGGCCAGGACCTGCGGCGTGTCGACCCCTCTGCGTGCGGGCACGGCGAGGTTGCGCGTGTAGAACAGCACCAGGCGCAGGATGTTGTCGCTGACTTCCGGCTCGCCATCGGGGCCATTGCCATTGGGCGCCTGTTTGCAGGCGGCTTGGGCGTCGGTGCAGTCATCAAAGGGTCTCAGGGACGTGGTGAGGCCCATATCACCAGAAAACGCGTGAACATTTTGTTGGTTGAGGTTGGGTTGCCCGGCTTTCCAGCCAAAGCGCCCGAGGACGGTTTTGTGTTGGGCGTCATCCCAGACCCAATTGGCGCGGCCGATGAGGGCGTCTTTGTCGGCGGTTTTCGGCTCGGTGTTACGCAGGATATCGGCGGCGTCGATGGCTTCGAGCAGGCCCAGGCCGATCATCGGCGGGGCGATGCGCGCCGAGAAAAGTGTATCCGGATGCATCGGGCCATAGCCGAGTTGGGTGATTTGCAGGTCGGGCTTGCGCAGCTCGACCACGCTACCGTCCTTGAAGGTTACGTTGACCGGTGTGTAGTCGACCCGCACTTTGCCTTCCGGCGCGACGCCCGGCACGGCCATGTCTTGCAGTTGCCCACCGTAGACCGGCTCGGGCACTACGCCCAGCTGTTCGATGAGCTTGGCGTAGGGCGGCAGATTCGGGGTCGACGCGGGGATCGACAGCCGCACCAGCATCGACACCGCATTCGGCGCATCGGGCAGCGGCGGATGGCCGCGGCCGTCCTTGATATGGCAGTTCTGGCAGGCGTTGGTGTTGAACAGCGGGCCCAGGCCATCACGGGCGGTGGTGGTGGAGGGCGCAATCACCCAGGGGCTGCGAAAGAAGCTGTTGCCGACACTGAAATCCAGGCGGCGCGTGGGCGACAGGTTGGCCGAGGGCAGGGAAAACGCGTTCTGGTCACGCTTGTTCACCGTCGTCGCGCCGCCGGCCCGCGATTCACCCGGCTCAGCCTTGGTGAAACGTGGGGCGTCATCGCAGGCAGTCAGGCTCAAGGCCAGCAATGCTGCGCACAGGCGAAAAAGCGAACGGAACATCGAGTTTCCTGAACGACGTCTAAAAATTAGGCCGCAAAGTCTAACAGGGCGGGGCCTAATGAATAAGAGCAATTATCGTTTGGTGGCATCCCGATTCATTCCCGCTAGAATGGCCGCACATTTTTCTCTGGAGGTGGCCAATGCAGGCTCTCGACGCTTTGCTCAACCGTGTTTCCGTGCCGCGTTTGCTGGAACCGGCACCGACCCAAGAGCAGCGCGATGTGCTGTTCGCCGCAGCCATGCGTGCCCCCGACCACGGCCAACTGCGCCCTTGGCGTTTCCTTACCGTCGAGGGCGCCGCCCGTGAGCAGATGGGCACGCTGCTGGCAGAAGCTGCACGCCTGCAGGACGCCGACGCCCCGCAAGCTGCCATCGACAAGGCCCAGAACGGCCCACTGCGCGCACCGCTGGTGGTGGTAGTGATTGCCCGCCTGCAAGAGCACTTCAAGGTGCCCAAATCCGAGCAACTGCTGGCGGCCGCTTGCGCCACACATGGCATCCTGCTGGCGGCGTATGCACAGGGGATTGGTGCGGTCTGGCGCACCGGCGAATTGTCCTACTCGGCCCACGTGGCCAAAGGCCTGGGGCTGACGACGGATGAGGAAGTGATTGGCTTTCTCTACCTGGGCACCCCACAGAACCCGCCGCGTACGGCGCCGAAAGAAGATGTGGCGGCGTTTGTGCAGGCCTGGCCTGGCGTCTAAGCCAGCGCAAATCTGCTTTATGTGGGAGCGGGCTTGCTCGCGAAATCGGTGTCACAGTCACTGGATGTATTGACTGGCCCACCGCTTTCGCGAGCAAGCCCGCTCCCACAGGGGATCTGCATTGTTTTGGAGAGTGGGTTTACACCTTGAACTGATCCATCAACTTCATCTGCTGGCTGGCCAGCGCGTTGAGTTGGCTGCTGATGGCCGCCGACTCGGTCGCTTGGCCGGTCAGGGTTTCGGTCACGGTGCGGATCGCCGAAACGTTGCGATTCACCTCTTCGGCCACGGCGCTTTGCTGTTCGGCGGCGCTGGCGATTTGTAGGTTCATGTCGCTGATTACCGTCACCGCATCGCTGATCTTGCCCAGCGCCTGCACCGCTTGATGGATCTGCCCCGCATTGCTCTGGGCCTGCTGCTGGCTGGAGTGCATGGTCGCCACCACGCCACGGGTGCCGCTCTGGATGCGTTCGATCACCAGGCGGATTTCCTCGACGGAGTCCTGGGTGCGCTTGGCCAGGTTGCGTACTTCGTCGGCCACTACCGCAAAACCACGGCCGCTTTCCCCGGCGCGTGCGGCTTCGATCGCCGCGTTGAGGGCCAGCAAGTTGGTCTGCTCGGCAATGCTGCGGATCACTTCGAGCACCGAGCCGATCTGCTCGCTGTTCACCGCCAGGGCTTCGACTTCGCTCACCGCCTGGCTGACGGCTTCGGCCAGGGTGGTGATGTCGCGGGTGCTCTGTTCAACGATCGACATCCCTTCTCGCGCCGACTGATCGGCCCCGCGTGCCGCGCTGGCGGCATTCGAAGCGCTGTTGGCCACATCGTGGGCGGTGGCGCTCATTTCGTTGGAGGCCGTGGCCACTTGGTCGATTTCGCGGAACTGTACTTGCATCCCTTCACTGGTCTGGCGTGCGATGGCTGACGACTGATCCGCCGTGCCACGCGCCTCGGTGATGCTTTGCTTGATCTGCGCGATGGTCGGTTGCAGCTTGTCGAGGAAACGGTTGAACCAATTCACCAGTTCGCCCAATTCATCTTTTTTGGCGTAGGTCAGGCGCTGGGTAAGGTCACCTTCGCCGCTGGCGATGTCCTTGAGCATCGCGGCCACGCTGTTGATCGGGCGGGTCACGCCGGTGGCGGTCAGCCAGATCAACAGCAGGCCGAGCAGGCCGGCGGCGGCGCCGACCAACAGGGCCTTGAGAGTGCCGCTGGCTTGGGCGTTGTCGAGTACGCCTTGAAGTTTCGTGGCATCGGCCAGCATCACGGTTTTCGGCAGTTTGATCACCACGCCCCAGGATTTGGCATCGGCGATGGGTTTGACCGCGTAGACCGCACGGATGATATCGCCCTGTTCGCGGTTGACGTGGCTGTCACTGGCCAGCAGTTGCACGATTTCCTTGCCTTCGGCGCCGAGGGTGTCGATCAGGTTTTTGCCTACCTTTGCCGGCTCGCCGCTGTAGGCGGCAATCAGGCCCGTGCTGGAAATGATTTCCAGGTGTGCGGCGCCCTCGAACAATTCCTTTTGCGCCGCGTCGGTGAGGGCTTGCAGGCTGTTGAGGGCGATATCGACACCGGCCACGCCGATCACTTTACCGTCCACGATCAGCGGCAGTGAAATGGTGGTCATCAGTACGGGCTTGCCGCCTACGGTGTCTTCGTACGGGTCTAGCAGGCAGGTGCTGCGGCTGTCCCGTGGGCAGGTGTACCAGATGTTGTAGGGCGTACCGCTGAGGTTGAGGCTGGTCTTGTTCAGGTCTTCCTCGACCATGATGGTGTTCAGGCCCTCACCGCCGGCGCGGCTCCAGTAGCTGGAGAAGCGGCCTTTTTCGTTGGACACGCGGGCTTTGTCGTCGATGAATTCGCTGTCCTTGCCATCCAGGCCATTGGGCTCGAACGACAGCCAGATACCCAGCACCTTGCTGTTGCGCTCGAAGGTGGTTTTCAGGCTCTGGTTGAGCTCTTCACGCAGGGCGCCGGGCTCCAGTGAGCGTTTGGCGGCCAGGTTGCGCAGGTCTTTGACCTGATCGGCGAGGGCGGTCACCACCAGCAGGTTCTCACCCAGGCTTTTCTGCAGTTGCACTGCCTGTTCGGCCGCTTTGGCCTGCAGCAGGTCCTGTACGCTGCGGGTGAGCATTCGCGAGCTTGAATCGCTGATCAGATGGTCGTTCTGGTCTGTCTCGTACAGATTGATGCTGATGATCAGCGCAATTACCCCCAGCAGACACAGCCCGGACAGCAGCACAATTTTCAAGCGTATGGAGAGGGTGTCGAACATAGGTTCACTCGCGAATGGACGTGTGGAAATGCATGTCATGCAGAGCCAAGTCCATTCGACGCTATGCCTGAAACATCGGCGTCATAAATCAATTCATGAGAGGGAGGCGATGAGTGGTAGGAGAATGCCTACAGGCGGTGTCACGCGGGCTTTGCGAGGCGTTCGGGGCGGGACCAGATCCATAGGTTGCCCAGGCTCATCCCGCCGATCGCCAGGTAAATCGGCCAGCCGTGATCGAGCATCACCAGCATCAGAATGGCGCACAGCAGCATGCTTACCGTGGCGCTGACCTTGGCCCGGCGGGCGATGATCTTGCCATTGCGCCAATTGAACAGGATCGGTCCGAACAGCCGGTGGTTCTCCAGCCAGGCGCTGAGGCGTGGCGAGCTTTTAGTGGCGGCCCAGGCGGCAAGCAGAATGAATTCGGTGGTGGGCAAACCCGGTATGACAATCGCCACCAGCCCGATGCCCAGGCTGACGTAGGCCAGCAGGCCGAAGAGGATTTGTGCGATTTTCGAGGTGGATTGGGTTTTGCCGGTCATATATAGGGTGATCACAGAAAATCAGTTGAAATGAGATCCAAATGTGGGAGCGGGCTTGCTCGCGAAGGCTGTGTGCCAGTCGACGTATTCATGACTGAACCACCGCCTTCGCGAGCAAGCCCGCTCCCACATTTTTATCGCATTCCAATCAAAGGTCAGGCCAATTCAGGGGCGCTAGCGTACGCCTGTTCCAGCAATACGGTGAAGCGCACAAACGCGTCGATCGCGCCTTTTTCCACAGCGGCTTCTTCTTCGGCGCTGAACTCCAGCGCGTCCAGGGTGCGGGTGAAGCTTTTCCAGCCTTCGGCGCGACCACCGGCCGGTTCGCCGAGGTGGCGGGCGCCGAAGGTTTCGCTCAGGCCCAGGCCCACGGCGCGTTTGATCAGGAACGCGGCGCCCAGCTTGGAGCCTTCGGACACGAACAGCCAGCCCAGGGCTTCGGCCTTGCTCGGGTTCTTCACGGCGCCGGCGACCGGTGCCGGTACTTCGGTGTCCAGGTCGCCCAGGTCCAGCCTGGCGGCTTCGGCGCGGCAGCGTGCGGCCAGGTCGGGCACGATCTTGATCAATTCGGCATCGTTGTACAGGGCCACCAGTTCCGACTGGAACAGGTACTGCGCGACCACAAAGCGCGCAAAGTTGGCTTGGGTCTCAAACGGCGCGTGGGCTTTCACCAAGGCGTCGAGCTTGGTGTGCGGCTCGTTGGTGATCTGGTTCAGGCGCTGGGAGCGCAGGCTTGGGCGTTCTGCGGTAGGAGAAGCGGTCATGAAAAAGTCCTTGAGAAGGGGGAGCGCCTTGTTGCTCTAAAGAGAGCCGTTATCAAATAGACGAACAAGAAGACGCGGCACAGTAAAAAAACCTCACCTCGTCGCTGAATTTCCGACGAGGTGAGTCAGGCGCTATCAGATGTCCCAGATGACGTTGATCGCAAAGTTGCGACCGGGCTGGGTCAGGCGGTCGAGGTTGGCAGGTGCGGTCACAGCAGCTTCGCCGACGCTGTCGTAACTGCGCACGTCATCCCAGTTCCAGTACTTCTTGTCGGTGAGGTTGTAGAGGCCACCGTTGATGGTCACGTCCTGGGTGACTTTGTAGAAGGCCGTCAGGTCGAGAATGCCGAAGCCTGGGGTCTTGAACGGGGCGCCGGTGCTGCCGTCGGGGGCGTGGAACGTGTTGCTGTCGACACGATCCTGCTTTTTCACCAGGGTCCAGCTCAGCAGGCCGCCGTAGGTGTCCTGGTCGTAGCCCAGGCCGAATACGCCCTTGAGCGGGTTGACGCTGTTGAGCGGTTCGCCGGTGTCGTCGTTGCGGCCGTAGGCATAGGAGACCGAACCTTGGGTGTAGAGGCCCTGTGGGGCGCCGAATGCGTCCAGGTTCAGACGGCCCTTGGCTTCCGCGCCCTTGATGGTGGCGTGCTTGATGTTGACGGCCTGGAACTGTTCGACGGTGCCGCCGACGATGGCGTTGTCTTCGTCGATAAAGTCGCGGTACTTGTTATAGAACACCGCGATTTCGAAGGAGCCCTCGTCGAACTTGCCACGAATCCCGGTTTCGACGCCTTTGCTGGTTTCCGGCTTGAGGTCGGGGTTCGGCTCCACGGTGTAGCCCAGGTTCAGGTTTTCAAAGCGGCCGTACAGCGCCTTGGCGGAGGGCGTGCGGAAACCTTCGGCATATTGGCCGAACCAGGTGTATTGATCGGTCAGGGCGTAGGTCAGGCCAAATTTGGGCGTGACGCGGTGCCAGGTTTTTTCCTTGTCGCTCACGGGGACCGTGCCGGTCGGGTTTACCGTATTGAGGAACTCCTGGGTCAGCTTGGGTTTGAGCTGGGTGTAGTCGTAGCGCACGGCGGGCAGGAAGGTCCATTTGTCCCAGCTGATCTGGTCCTGCGCGAACAGCGAATAGGTGTTGATGGTCGGGTCGGGGAAGTCGCTGGACTTTTTCACACTGTCGCTGCTGACCGGGCTGGGCGCGCCGATGGCGGTGCAACCACTGCCGACGGCCACGCAGGTGGCGTTGCCTTCGCGCGAGCCGGTGACTTTCTGCTGTTTGAGGGTGGTGCCGTAAGTCACTTGGTGATCGGTGTCACCGAGGCTGAAGGCTTTGTCCAGTTGTGCGTCGAACACCCACTGTTTTTCTTCGTAAAGGGTGTCGCGGGTGCGCAACACGCGACGGCCGGACTGATAGATCTCGGCCGTGGTCTGGTCGGTCTTGGCGATCTGGTAATTGAGGCTGGTCTTGATGCGGTCGGCAATCGGCGATTCCAGCGCGAAGGCGTTTTCCAGGCCGAAACGTTCACGGGTGATGGTGTCGTTGCCACGGCGGTCACGGTAGAGGTTGAAGCCTCGGCCGCCAACAAACGGGCCGCCCACGGCGTTCTTCAGGTTGACGTCGCGATCATCCTTGTACTTCTCGTACGTCAGGCCCAAGCGATTGTCATCACCGTAATTCCAGCCCAACTTGGCCAGCACGTTGGTGGTGCGCGCTTCTTCCGGGTTGGCGCCCGTGCGGGCCAGGCCGGTGGCGTTGTTGCCATCGTAGGATTCGGTTTCATGGCCATTGCGCTGGCTCACGTGCAGCAAGCCGTCGAAGTCCTGCACGCGGCCGGCGACGGTGCCGGAGGTCAGCCAGCTCTCGTCGGCGGAGCTGTAGCCGGTCTTCAGGCGGGCGCCGACGTCCTGGCCGGGCTTGATGATGTCATCCGGGTCGAGGGTGAAATAGCTCACTGCGCCGCCGATGGCGCTGCTGCCGTAGAGCGCCGAGGCCGGGCCGCGCAGGATCTCCACGCGCTTGACGATTTCCGGGTCGACGTAGTTGCGACGGGTCTTGGCGTAGGGGCCGTTGAAGAAGTTGCCGGGCACTTCGACGCCGTCCACTTGGGTGAGGATGCGGTCGCCGTCGATGCCGCGAATGTTGTAGCCGGCGTTACCCGAACGGGTACCGGCGCCGCCCACCGAGACGCCGGGCTCGTAGCGCACCAGTTCGCGGATGTTGTTGACGTTCTGACGGTCCAGCTCCTCGCGCTCGTGCACGCTGACGGTGCTCGGTACGCTGTTCACGTCCTGCTCGTTACGCGTGGCGCTGATGGTCACCTGTTGCAGGTTGAGGGTGCTGCCGGCCACGCGCTTTTCCAGGACGATATTGTTGCTGCCCAATTTGCGATAGCTCAGGTTGGTCCCCACCAACAGCCGGTCCAGGGCTTTTTCCGGCGACAGTGCTCCGCGCACGCCAGGCGACGACACGCCCTGGCCGAGTTCCGCCGGCAGGCCGACTTGCCAGCCGGTCACGACGGTAAAGGCGTTGAGTGCCGAGACCAGCGGCTGTTGCTCGATGCTGAAGCTGTAGTTGCCGTGGCTGCGCGGGGCAGGTTCGGCGGCGGTGGCGGCCATGGTCGGCACGCCGGCCAGCAGGATGGCCGCAGTCAGCAAGGACAGGACGGGCGAAGAGGACCGGCGGTTGAAACGAGAGGACATCGAGAGCGCTCCGGAAGGTACGAATCTTATAGTTGCGAACTGAATCAAATAGGAATCAGTTGCATTGGCTAAGACGAGACGTACCGCCGAAGGCTATCGAGTAAAAATAATTCTCATTTAGTTCAAAATCACCAGTGCCGGGTATTCCGACAGCTTGGCCGAGGTGATGTGTGCCAGGGAACGCACCACGTCCAGCGGCTGGTCGAGGCGATAGTTGCCGGTGACGGCTGTGCTTGCGAGCTTGTCGTTGGTGTTGACGATCCAGCCGGGGTAATAGCGGCGCAGCTCGGCGAGCACTTCGCTCATCGGGCAGTTTTCGAACACCAGCCGGCCTTGCACCCAGGCCAGGTCTTTGTTGGCATCCAGCTTGGCCGGCGGGCCAAAGCCTTTGGGCCCGATGCGGATGCTTTCACCGGCCCGCAGGCGCACGCGGGCATCGTCGAAGGTGTTGCTCAGGTCTACGTCACCGCGCTGCACTTGCACCTGGGCTTCGCCATTGAGGTAGCGCACGGCGAAGGCGGTATCGCGCACGCTGGCGCGCACCGGGCCGGCGTCGATTTCCAGCGGCAGGCCATGGCTGGGGGCGATTTCGAAAAACGCCTCGCCCTGGTACAGGCGGGCCATGCGCTGGTGGTCCTTGATGCTGCTGGAAAACGCCGAGTTGGTGTTCAGCAACACTTTCGAGCCATCGTCCAGCTGCAGGCGCTGGCGTTCGCCCACCACCGTGAGGTGGTCGGCCTGCAGGCGCACCGGCAGGTTGCTGAAGCTGAACAGGCCGATCAACAGCACTGCGGCGGTGGCCAGCGGTTTCCAATGCGGGCGGATACGGCGCCAGGCGCTGGGTTTGCGCGGTGCCGCCAGGGCCACGGCGGCGCTGTGCACCGGCGCGCCACCCCAGGCGGCCTGGGCTTTGCCGAAGGCGTGAACGTGGGCCGGGTCGCTGGCCAGCCAGGCTTCGAATTCGGCCTGTTGCCCGGGCTGCGGGCACTGTAAGACGATCAGCCAGTCGAGGGCTTGGTCCATAGCCAGGTCTTGCAACACCTCATGAGCCAGCTCATGGGGGCGCAGTTTATTCGGGTCCGTCACGGTGTGCCTCGGGTCTTCGCCACGTTCTATTCATCTTTCCTACGGCCTTGGTCGACATTACTGTCGGAGGAAGCTTAAGGCCGATCCAGCCGTTCGGCCACACCTACACAGATGGCCATGATCAATTTCAGTTCCTTTTGCACGGTGCTCAAGGACACTTCCAACTGGTCGGCGATCTCCTGGTAGCTGCAGCCGTGCAGGCGGCTGAGGATGAAAATCTTCTGCTGACGGGCACTCAACTGGCCCAGGCTGACACTCAGGTGCTCCAGCAATTGCTCGGCCTGGGTTGCGTCTTCGGGCGTGCTGATGGGGGCGGCGACGCTTTGCAAGATGTCCAGCGGGACATCCTCCTGCAGCGTGCGAGACTGAATCCTGCGCGAACGCAGGTGATCCAGCGCGAGGTTGCGTGCGGTCTGGTAAACGAAGGGTTCGAGATGATCGATCGGCCGCTCGCTGAGGGCCCGGGTGACGCGCAGGTAGGTTTCCTGCAACAGGTCCTCGGCGGTGCTGTGGTTATTCACCATCCGCTGCAAGGTGCGTAGCAGAATCACCCGTTGGGTGAGAAAGACTTGGTTGAAGCGAGATTGGCTCACAGTGATACCAGACCGATTTGCAGTTAATGATAATGCTTATCATCAACTCAAATGGCAAGCAGCACTTTCTACGGATTAGCGCAGGCCAAATGTGGGAGCGGGCTTGCTCGCGAAGGCTGTTACCTCAGTTCTTCTGAATACCGAGGTGATGCATTCGCGAGCAAGCCCGCTCCCACACAAGCCCACTCTTGCCGGACTATTCGGCGTTGCACAGCGCCAGGCAGTTATCCAGCATACGGTTGGAGAAGCCCCACTCGTTGTCATACCAGGCCAGCACTTTCAGCAGCTTGCCGCTGACCTTGGTGTGGTTGGCATCGAAAATCGACGACAGTGGGTTATGGTTGAAGTCACTGGAAACCAGCGGCAGGGTGTTGTAGCCGAGGATTTTCGAGTGCTGGCTTGCTTCTTTGAGCAGCGCGTTGACTTGCTCGGCCGTGGCGTCTTTTTTCAGCTGCACGGTGAGGTCCACCAGCGACACGTTGATCACCGGTACACGCACCGCCATGCCGGTCAGCTTGCCCGCCAGTTCCGGCAGCACCAGGCCGACTGCTTCGGCGGCCCCGGTTTTGCTCGGGATCATGTTCTGGGTGGCCGAGCGCGCGCGGTACGGGTCGGTGTGGTAGACGTCAGTCAGGTTCTGGTCGTTGGTGTAGGCGTGGATGGTGGTCATCAGGCCGCTTTCGATGCCCAGTTCGCGGTGCAGCACTTGGGCGACCGGCGCCAGGCAGTTGGTGGTGCAGGAAGCGTTGGAGATGATCTGGTGGGATTGACGCAAAATGTCATGATTCACCCCGTAAACCACGGTGGCGTCCGCGCCTTTGGCCGGGGCGGAGATGATTACCTTGCGGGCACCGGCGGTAATATGCGCGGCAGCCTTGTCACGGTCGGTGAACAGGCCGGTGCACTCGAACACCACGTCGATCTTGTGCGCAGCCCACGGCAGGTCGGCGGGGTTGCGAATGGCACTGACGGCAATCCGGTCACCATTGACGGTCAGGCTTTCCTGATCGTGGGCGACCTCTGCGTCGAAAGTGCCATGCACGGTGTCGTATTTCAGCAGGTGGGCATTGATCGAACTGTCGCCCAAATCGTTGATGGCGACGATCTGCAAATCCTGGCGATAGCCTTGGGTATACAGTGCGCGCAGGACATTACGGCCGATACGGCCAAAACCATTGATTGCGATACGAAGAGTCATTGGAAAGTGCCTGTCGTCGATTTGTTGTAAGAATTACAAGATTATTCGCATAAAAATAGAAAACAAGCCTTTTTAGTGGCAATATTTTGTTCAATCTACAACGAGTGACCTGAATCAACTGGTCCGATGATTCAAACGACACCCTGCCATCCCATGCGCTGCGGGCGTTTGATCAACCCAGGAACGAGGGTCGCCACATCCGTTAGCCTGGAGTTCTACACATGCATCCCCGCGTTATTGAGGTCACCGAACGGCTTATCGCCCGCAGTCGTGCAACCCGCGAGGCTTACCTTGCGCTCATTCGCGGCGCCGCCAGCGACGGTCCGATGCGCGGTAAGCTGCAATGCGCCAACTTTGCCCACGGCGTGGCCGGGTGTGGCACTGAAGATAAAAATAGTCTGCGAATGATGAATGCCGCCAACGTGGCAATTGTTTCGTCATATAACGACATGCTTTCGGCGCACCAGCCGTACGAACATTTCCCTGAACAAATCAAGAAAGCCCTGCGCGAAGTCGGCTCGGTCGGCCAGTTCGCCGGCGGCACGCCCGCCATGTGCGACGGCGTAACCCAGGGCGAGCCCGGCATGGAGTTGAGCCTGCTCAGCCGTGAAGTCATCGCGATGTCCACGGCGGTAGCGCTGTCCCACAACATGTTCGACGCCGCGCTGATGTTGGGTATCTGCGACAAGATCGTCCCCGGCCTGATGATGGGCGCGCTGCGCTACGGCCACCTGCCGATGATCTTTGTCCCGGGCGGCCCGATGCCGTCGGGTATTTCCAACAAGCAGAAAGCCGATGTGCGCCAGCGCTACGCCGAAGGCAAGGCCACCCGCGAAGAGCTGTTGGAATCGGAGATGAAGTCCTACCACAGCCCCGGCACCTGCACGTTCTACGGCACCGCGAACACCAACCAGTTGCTGATGGAAGTGATGGGCCTGCACTTGCCGGGAGCGTCGTTCGTCAACCCGTACACGCCGCTGCGTGATGCGCTGACCCGTGAAGCCGCGCACCAGGTCACGCGACTGACCAAGGCCAGCGGCAACTTCACGCCGATCGGCGAGATCGTCGACGAAAAATCCATCGTCAACTCCATCGTCGCGCTCAACGCCACCGGCGGTTCCACCAACCACACCCTGCACATGCCTGCCATCGCCATGTCGGCGGGCATCATCCTCACCTGGCAGGACATGGCCGACCTCTCCGAGGTGGTGCCGACCCTGTCCCACGTGTACCCGAACGGCAAGGCCGACATCAACCACTTCCAGGCAGCGGGCGGCATGTCGTTCCTGATCCGCGAGCTGCTCGAAGCCGGCCTGCTCCACGAAGACGTCAACACCGTGGCCGGCAAGGGCCTGAGCCGTTACACCCAGGAGCCGTTCCTGGTCGACGGCGAACTGATCTGGCGCGATGGTCCGATCGAAAGCCTCGATGAAGCCATTCTGCGCCCCGTGGCCCGTGCGTTCTCACCCGAAGGCGGCTTGCGGGTGATGGAAGGCAACCTCGGCCGTGGCGTGATGAAAGTCTCCGCCGTGGCCCTTGAGCACCAGATCGTCGAAGCCCCGGCGGTGGTGTTCCAGGACCAACAAGACCTGGCCGATGCGTTCAAGGCCGGCCAGTTGGAAAAAGACTTTGTCGCGGTGATGCGCTTCCAGGGCCCGCGCTCGAATGGCATGCCGGAACTGCACAAAATGACGCCGTTCCTCGGCGTGCTGCAGGACCGAGGCTTCAAAGTTGCCTTGGTGACAGACGGGCGTATGTCCGGCGCGTCGGGTAAGATCCCCGCCGCGATCCACGTGAACCCCGAAGCCCAGAGCGGCGGGCCGCTGGCACGGGTTAAAGATGGCGATATCATTCGCGTGGATGGCGTGAAGGGCACCTTGGAGCTTAAGGTGGACGCCGAAGAATTTGCAGCGCGCACGCCTGCCACGGGCCTGTTGGGCAATAACGTGGGGGCCGGTCGCGAGCTGTTTGCATTTATGCGCTTGGCCGCAAGCTCCGCAGAGCAGGGCGCCAGCGCCTTTACCTGTGCCTTGGAGACGCTTAAGTGAAGTTAGCGCTGGTCGGTGATATCGGGGGTACCAACGCCCGTTTTGCGTTGTGGCGTGATCAGGCACTGCATTCGATCCGCGTGCATGCCACTGCGGATCACAAAAGCCCTGAGGACGCGATCAAGCTCTATCTCAAGGAAGAGGGCCTGGAAATCGGCGACATCGGCGCGGTGTGCCTGTCGGTGGCCGGGCCGGTGAGCGGTGATGAATTTAAATTCACCAACAATCACTGGCGGCTGAGCAAGACGGCGTTTTGCCAGACCTTGCAGGTGGATGAGTTGTTGCTGGTCAATGACTTTACGGCCATGGCCCTGGGCATGACCCGCCTTCAACCCGACGAATTCCGGGTGGTCTGCGAAGGCACGCCGGAACCGTTGCGCCCGGCGGTAGTAATCGGCCCGGGTACGGGCCTGGGCGTCGGTACGTTGCTGGACCTCGGCGCCGGTCGTTACGCGGCATTGCCGGGGGAGGGCGGCCATGTCGACCTGCCCCTGAGCAGCCCGCGTGAAACCCAGCTGTGGCAGCACATCTACACTGAGATCGGCCACGTCAGCGCCGAGACCGCGTTGAGCGGTGGCGGTTTGCCGCGTGTGTACCGCGCCATTTGTGCGGTCGACGGGCACACCCCGGTGCTGGACACGCCCGAAGCCATTACGGCGGCAGGCCTGGCCGGCGACCCGGTGGCCATGGAGGTGTTGAATCAGTTCAGCATCTGGCTGGGCCGTGTGGCCGGTAACAACGTGCTGACCACCGGTGGGCGCGGCGGTGTGTATATCGTGGGCGGGGTGATTCCCAGGTTTGCCGATTTCTTTATCAACAGCGGCTTTGCCAAAAGCTTCAGTGACAAAGGTTGCATGAGCGACTACTTCAAGGGTATTCCGGTGTGGTTGGTGACCGCACCGTATTCCGGATTGACCGGGGCTGGGGTCGCGCTGGAGCAGGCTTTTGCGTAGGCAGTGATGGTGCCATCGCAGGCAAGCCAGCTCCCACATTGTGAATGCAGTCCAAATGTGGGAGCCGGGCTTGCCCGCGATGAGGCACTCGAACACCCCATAACAACAAGGAGGACCCCGTGAGCGTAATCAGTAAATCGATTCTCTTGGTCGATGACGACCAGGAAATCCGCGAATTGCTGCAAACCTACCTCAGTCGTGCCGGTTTCCAGGTGCGTGGCGTGCCGGATGGCGCGGGGTTCCGCCAGGCGATGAACGAGGCGCCGTGCGACCTGGTCATCCTCGATGTGATGTTGCCGGACGAAGACGGTTTCAGCCTCTGCCGCTGGATTCGCCAGCACCCGCGCCAGGCGCAGGTACCGATCATCATGCTCACCGCCAGTTCCGACGAAGCCGACCGCGTGATCGGCCTGGAGCTGGGGGCCGACGACTACATTGGCAAACCGTTCAGCCCGCGTGAGCTGCAGGCGCGGATCAAGGCCCTGTTGCGCCGCTGCCAGTTCGGCCAGGAGCGCAGCGGCAATGGCGACGTGCTGGTGTTCGACGAATGGCGGCTGGACATGATCAGCCATCGGCTGTTCCACGTTGACGGTGAAGAGGTGATCCTGTCCGGGGCCGACTTTGCCCTGCTGAAATTGTTTCTCGACCACCCGCAACAAATTCTCGACCGCGACACCATCGGCAATGCCACCCGGGGGCGTGATCTGATGCCGCTGGATCGTATCGTCGACATGGCCGTCAGCCGCCTGCGCCAACGCCTGCGCGACACCGAAAAACCCCCGAGGCTGATCCGCACCGTGCGCGGCAGCGGTTATCAACTGGCAGCCAGCGTGGTTGCCGGCAATGCCCACTGAACACCTGATCGAGCGCCGCCGGCGTTTCCCGGTGCCGCGTTCGCTGCTGGGGCGCATGCTCCTGCTGACCTTGCTCGCGGTGCTGTTCGCCCAGGCGCTGTCCAGCGTGATCTGGGTCTCGCAACTGCGCGCCACCCAGCTCGAAGGCCTGGTTACCAGCGCCCGCAGCCTGGCGCATTCGATGACGGCCAGCGTGAGTTATTTCCGTTCGTTGCCGGTGGCTTACCGCCCGTTGGTGCTTGATCAGTTGCGCAGCATGGGCGGCACGCGTTTTGTGGTGACCCTCAATGACCGCCCGCTGGACATGGCGATTCTGCCGCAGACTCCGCGCAAACAGGCGGTGCTCGAAGCGGTGGATGAGGTGTTGCGCCAGACCCTGGGTGCCGACGTGCATATCTCGGTCGAGTTTGTCAGCGCCGAAGACCTGCGCATCTTCAATGCCGGCTTGAAGCTCGATGAGTTGCCGCGCTCGTGGGCGCATTACGCGCTGACCCTGGAGCCGGTGAACCCGCCGGTGCTGGTCACCCAGATCCAGCTCGCGCCCGGCGAATGGCTGTACATCGCCTCGCTGCTGCCCGAGCCCTACACCAGCCTGGAAGAACAGGGCCTGCCATCCCAGCAGGTGTGGTTTATCGTGCTGACCAGCGGCTTCCTGCTGCTGTTTATCGGCCTGCTGGTGCACTGGCAGAGCCGGCCGCTCAAGCGCCTGGCGCGGGCGGCGCGGGATATGTCCCTGGGCGCCGATGTAGAACCGGTGGCCGAAGGCGGCGGCAGTGAAGTGGTGGAAGTGGGCCGCGCATTCAACGCGATGCGCGAGCGCATAAGCCGCTACCTGACCGAGCGCAGCCAGTTATTCAGCGCCATTTCCCACGATTTGCGTACACCGATTACCCGCCTGCGCCTGCGCGTGGAATTGCTCGAAGACGAGAACCTGCAAACCAAATTCGGCCGTGATCTGGATGAGCTGGAGCTGCTGGTAAAGGGCGCGCTGCAATGCGTGAAAGATACGGATATCCATGAAAACATTGAGCCTGTGGACCTGAACCACGTACTTGACTGCCTGGTTGAGCCCTACCTGGCGCCCAATGGCAACGGCCGCGTGACCCAGCATGGCCGCGCCTTGACCACCTATCCGGGCAAGCCGCTGGCGCTCAAGCGCTGCATTGGCAACCTGATCGATAACGCCTTGAAGTATGGGCAGAACGCGCATTTGCACATTGAGGATGACGGCGCGGAATTTGTCCTGCATGTGGATGACGAAGGGCCTGGCGTGCCGGAGCAACGGTTGGAGCAAGTCTTCGAGCCGCACTTTCGCCTGGCCGGCCAGCAGCAGGGTTATGGTTTGGGTTTGGGGATTGCACGCAACATCGCCCACAGCCATGGCGGTGAAGTGAGTTTGCAGAATTTGCGCGAGGGTGGCTTGCGCGTGACCTTGCAGCTGCCACGCGGATTAGACTGAATGCATGCGGGCCCAATGTGGGAGCGGGCTTGCTCGCGAATGCAGAGTGTCAGTCACCAAATTCGGTAGCTGAAATACCGCATTCGCGAGCAAGCCCGCTCCCACATTTTTTATCTGCGCGGGGTCAGACGCTCTGGCGCAGTCTTGCCAAATCCCTCAACGGCGGCGCCCCGAACAACCGGCTGTACTCCCGGCTGAACTGCGACGGGCTTTCATACCCCACCCGATACCCCGCCGCCGAGGCTTCCAGCCCTTCGGCAATCATCAGCCGCCGAGCTTCCTGCAGGCGCAGTTGCTTCTGGTACTGCAGCGGGCTCATGGCGGTGATCGCCTTGAAGCGGTGATGCAAGGTCGAGACGCTGAGGTTCACTTCCTTGGCGAGGTCATCGATACGCAGCGGTTGTTCGTAGTTGCCGTTCAACCACTTGATCGCCTGGCTCACCCGATGGCTCTGGCTGTTGGCCACGGCAATTTCATACAGGCGATAGCCCTGCGGGCCGCGCAACAAGCGGTAAAGAATTTCCCGGTTGATCAGCGGCGCGAGCATGGCGATGTCTTTTGGCGAATCCAGCAAGCGCGCCAGGCGCAGTACGGCGTCGAGCAACTGGGTGTCGATACGGTCGACATACATCCCACGGGAGGTCGGCCGTGACGGCACGCCCATCGGGCCAGCTTCTGCGATCAACGCCGTCAGCTGCGCCGGGTCGATATTGATCCGTATCGACAGGTTGGGGTCATCCGGGGTGGCTTCGATGATCCGCCCAGCCACCGGCATCGCCACCGAAAACACCAGGTAGTTGAGCGGGTCGTAGGCGAAGACTTCGTCCGCCAGGCGCACCTCCTTGCGGCCATGGGCCAGGATGCACAGCGCAGGCTCCACCAGCACCGGCATGAAATCGCGGGGCGTGTTGTGGCGATTCAGGAACAGTGAGGTGATCGCTGTGCCGTAGGAACCGTCCTCCCAGGTATGCCGGCAGACAATGCAGGCCAGCTCTTCGCGCTGTCTTTCCATATCGGCATCAAGGGGCATGGCGTGATATTCGGGCGACGACATGGGGCGTCCTCTGAGTGCTTTTACGATGGGCTCAGCTTAGCGGCGGGTTTTCAAAAAGTGTTACGTCGATTCTGCACAATCCTTGCCTGATCCTGCGACTCATCGTGAATCAGGCAAGCAGCGGGCCTGTCATCCCACTGAAACAAGGCGTTTGCCCGTGGCATAAAACCGGGGTGCCAGACGTCCTGTCTACGCTTCTCGCAGGATTGTGCAATAAGCCTGCAGGAATTGACTAACCGCGCCTGCCCCCGCGCCGTTATCTTTGATCCTGTGGCAACACACCCTCACAGTGCTTGCCGAGCATCACTTCTCAACGGGAGAGTCGAACATGTCCACCCCCATTCCCGCGAGCCATATGGCCTTTATCCGTGCCCGTACCGGGTGCAGCACCGAACTCGGTGCACGCTTGAGCAGTTTGATCGAACCGGGCCGTCAGGCTCAGGGCTGCCTGCAATTCTCGTTGCAGCATTCCCAGGTCGACCCCGATGTATGGCTGGTCTCGGGCTTCTGGAGCAGCGAGCAGGCGATGGGTGCCTACTTCAACTCCCCGGCCCTGATGATCTTTACCGAGCTGTTGAACGACATGGTGGTGCGCAGCATGGACTTCCAGACCTTCACCGATGCATCCGCCGCCAATGCCTACGGCGAGTACCTGCAACTGGCCGGTTGAGGGTTAGAATGGCCGACTTTCCATTGGCCAGGACCTGCAACATGGCACGTAAACAATTTGCCCACCACGAAGCCGTTTCCGCCGTAGTACCCGGTGAAGGGGGCTACAGCGCCGCCGTTGCCGTCAAGGCACTGGATGGCATGGGCGCCCCGCAGTTTCACAAGATCCTTGATGCACAGAAGTTCAAGACCGCCTCCGACGCTGACGAAGCAGCGACTGTGCAATTGGAGCGATTGGTGGATGTGGACGAAGACGGTCAGCTTTCTTGGGCTACTCCCGCAAACTAAGCAACACCGCTGATCCAAATGTGGGAGCGGGCTTGCTCGCGAATACGCAGTGTCAGTCGATATCGCTGTGACTGATTCACCGCTTTCGCGAGCAAGCCCGCTCCCACATGTTTAATGCATTCCAATCAGGCTTTGGTGGCGCCTGGGCGATGCATCTTGAACAGTGCCTCCGGCCCCAGCTGGAAGTAATCCGCCGGGCCGCCACCGCGCAAAATCGGCTCGGCGGCGGCGGTGTCGTAGATGCCATCCTTGAGCAGCCACTTGGCAATATGCACCGCGACCACTTCGCCCAGCACCAGCCAGCTTGGCACCAAGTGCTGGTCGGCTCGCTGCAGTTGAATGATCTGCGTGACCTTGCATTCAAACGACACCGGGCTCTCGCCCACCCGCGGCACGCCGACGATTTTCGACGCTACCGGCGTCAGGCCGGACAGCTCGAATTCATTCACCTCTGGCGATACGGCGGCACAACTCTGGTTCATCTGTTCGGCCAGCGGTCGGGTGGCCAGGTTCCACACAAACTCGCCGGTCTGTTCGATATTGTTCAGGCTGTCTTTGCGCCCGACACTGGAAAACCCGATGATCGGCGGAATGTAGTTGAACGCATTGAAAAAACTGTAGGGCGCCAGGTTCAGGCGACCTTCGCTGTCGTGCGATGAAATCCAGCCGATCGGCCGTGGCCCGACTATGGCATTGAACGGATCATGGGGCAGGCCGTGGCCGTTGGCGGGTTCGTAGAAATGGATATCGTCAGACATGGCCGGGGTTCCTGCTGCGGGGTTCGGGAAGGCAGTCATAGTGCAATCCATAGCGGCGAATTTCCATCAGCCCTATGGAATTTTCATTCAACGCCCACCTATTTTTCACAGCTTTGCGTTCACTCTGCGCGCACGGTCGACACCCCCTCTGCGCGTCGGCCCGTAGACAGAATGAGCTTCGGAGCCTTCCATCCCATGAACAAACTTCCTCAGATCACCCTGGCGTTCTGGGTCATGAAAATTTGCGCAACCACCCTGGGCGAAACCGCCGGGGACTTGCTCTCGATGACCCTGAATGTTGGTTACGCCATCAGCTCGATGATCCTGATCAGCGTGTTCCTAGTCACGCTGGTGACGCAACTCTGGTCGAAAACCTACAACCCGCTGCTGTACTGGGTCGTGATCCTGTCCACCAGCACCGCCGGCACCACGCTGTCGGACTTTATGGACCGTACGTTGGGCCTGGGTTACGCCGCAGGGTCGATGATCCTGATTGTGATCCTGATGATCACCTTTGCACTGTGGTACCTCAGCGGCGACTCGCTGAACGTGAACAAGGTGCAGAGCCCACGAGGCGAGCTGTTTTACTGGGTGGCCATCCTGTTCTCAAACACCTTGGGCACGGCATTGGGGGATTTTCTGGCGGATGATTCGGGGGTTGGGTTTTGCCGGCGGGGCCTTGCTGATCGGTTCCACCCTTGCGCTGGTGGTTGCGCTCAAGTACTTCACGCAGATCTCGTCGGTGCTGTTGTTCTGGCTGGCGTTTGTACTGACGCGCCCGTTCGGCGCGACCTTGGGTGACTTCCTGACCAAGCCCCCTGAAAAGGGCGGGCTGGATTTTGGCACCATCGGTTCATCGGCGGTGTTGGCGGCGGTGCTGGTGGTGATGATTGCCGGCGCGACGTATGCGCAGCGGCGGTATGGCTCTATAAAGCCGGCGATACAAAACTGAATGTGGGAGGGGATTTGTGTGAGTGCCGGCTTGTGTGGGAGCCGGGCTTGCCCGCGATGCAGGCACCTCGGTCTTTCAGTTGCACCGAGGTGATGCTATCGCAGGCAAGCCAGCTCCCACACAAGCCAGCCCCCACAGTTTTTAATCCGTAGTAATCCGCGAGTGCTTGCGGGTGTCCTTCATGGTCACGTACACCACCAGCGACACCGCAATACAGGCGGTGACGTACCAGTAATAGCCGGTTTCCATGCCGATGCTCTTGAACCACAGCGCGATGTATTCGGCGGTGCCGCCGAAGATCGACACGGTCAGTGCATACGGCAGGCCCACGCCCAGCGCACGGATTTCAGTCGGGAACAGCTCGGCTTTCACCACCGCGTTGATCGAGGTGTAGCCGCTGACGATGATCAGCGCTGCCATGATCAGGAAGAACGCGCCCCACCAGCTTTGGATGGTGTGCAGGGTGGTAAGGATCGGCACGGTGAACAGAGTGCCGAGGATCCCGAAGGCGATCAGGATCGGTCGACGCCCGACTTTATCCGACAGCCCGCCGACGATGGGCTGCAGGCACATGAACAGAAACAGCGTTGCCGCCGAAATGGTGGTGGAGTCGGAGATGCTCATGCCGACGGTGTTCACCAGGTATTTCTGCATGTAGGTGGTGTAGGTGTAGAAAGCCAGGGTGCCGCCCATGGTCAGGCCGACCACGGTCATCAGTTCCTTGGGGTGGCGCATCAAGGTGCGCATCGCGCTTTCCTTGGCCTTTTCCTTCTTGGTGAACGACTCGGTTTCTTCCATGCCGCGACGCAGGTACAGCGCGACCACTGCGCACAGCGCGCCGATCGCGAACGGGATTCGCCAGCCCCAGGCATACAGCTGCTCGGTGGTCAGCAATTGTTGCAGCACGATCAGCACAGCCAGGGCGATGAGCTGGCCGGAGATCAGGGTCACGTACTGGAAGCTGGAGTAGAAACCCCGACGTTCCTTGGTCGCCATCTCGCTGAGGTAAGTGGCGGAGGTGCCGTATTCGCCGCCGACCGACAGGCCCTGCAGCAAACGCGCAAATACCAGCAGGATCGGTGCACCGATACCGATGATTTCATAGCCCGGGCTCAGGGCGATCAGCAACGAGCCGAAGCACATCAGGTAGACGGAGGCCATCAGGGCTTTTTTGCGCCCGACTTTGTCTGCGTAAAGGCCCATCAGCCAGCCGCCGATCGGGCGCATCAGGAAGCCCACGGCGAAGATCGCGGCGGTGTTGAGCAGTTGGGCAGTGGTGTCGCCTTTGGGGAAGAAGGCTTTTGCGAAGTACAGCGAGAAGGCGGCGTAGACGTACCAGTCGTACCACTCGACCATGTTGCCGACGGAGCCACTGAAAATCGATTTTATACGGTTGGAAGTGGTGCGCTCTTTCGCCGGCGCAGCCGCCGACCCCAGAGGCAGGGCGTTGGAGTTATCCATTGAAGGATCCTTCATCTAGTTGTTTTTATGGAGCGGCGCGAGCGCAGCCTGGCTGGGGCTATAGCAGGAGCTGTGCCAGGTAGGTGAGGGCCCGGTTTAGAAGGGTTGCGAGGTTTTTTTGAGCGGAAAGTCGCTGATGATTTGTGGTGGATGAGCGGAAATCCGCTTATGGCTGCCGGCCTCTTCGCGGGCAGGCCCGCTCCCACATGTTTGAGCTGTAAATACCTTCCAATGTGGGAGCGGGCTTGCCCGCGATGGCGCCCGAAAGGTCACTAGAGAAACATCTCCCGCACCAACCCATGCCGCTGCATCTTCTCATTGAAGGTGCGCCGAGGCAGTTGCAGCTCAGCCAGCACCGCCTTGATATCGCCCTTGTGCCGGGTCAGCGCGGCTTTCAGGCAGTGGGCCTCGAAGGCTTCCTGCTGCGCCGCCAGGGATTGCCCAGGCTCGATACCTTCCGGCTCCGGTTCGCCCAGGCCCAGCACCTGGCGTTCGGCGACGTTGGCCAGTTCACGCACATTGCCCGGCCAGTCATGGCTGAGCAGTCGCCCCAGTTGCGCGCCGCTCAGCGGCTCGACGCTGCGGCCCAGGCGCTCGGCGGCGCTTTGCGCGAAATGATCGAGCAGCAGCGGGATATCTTCGCGGCGTTCGCGCAGCGGCGGCAGGCGCAATTGCGCGACGTTCAGCCGATACGCCAGGTCTTCGCGAAAACGCCCGGCGCGGGCTTCCTCCAGCAGGTCCGGCTTGGTGGCGGCGATAATGCGCAGATCCACATGAATACTTTGGTTGGAACCCAGTCGCTCGAGTTTTTGCTCCTGTAACACCCGCAGCAGTTTCACTTGCTGGGCCAGCGGCATGCTTTCGATTTCATCAAGGAACAGCGTGCCGCCGTGGGCGTATTCCAGCTTGCCGATGCGTTTGCCCTGGGCGCCGGTGAACGCGCCGCTTTCGTGACCGAACAGCTCGGCTTCAAACAGCTGCTCGGGAATGGCTGCGCAATTGAGCGCTACAAACGGCTTCTTGGCCCGTGGGCCGAAATCATGCAGGCAACGGGCGACCAGCTCTTTGCCGCTGCCGGTTTCGCCACGGATCAGCACGTTGACCGGCAAGCTCGCCAGGTCCAACACCTGGCGTCGCAAATTCTGCAAGCCACGCGACACGCCCAACAGGCTGGATTCCAGTTGCGCTCGATGATCAGCCTGTTGATGCAGGCGGCGGTTCTCGAGGATCAGCCCGCGTTTGTCCAAGGCGCGACGCAGGCTGTTCAGCAAGGCGTCGGGGCTGAAGGGTTTTTCCAGAAAGTCGTAGGCGCCGTCGCGCATGGCTTCGACGGCCATCGGCACATCGCCATGGCCGGTCAGCAGGATCACCGGCAGGTCGGCGTCGCGCCGTTGCACTTCGGCCAGCAGCTCCAGGCCGCTGAGCCCGGGCATGCGCACGTCGCTCAGGATCACTCCTGCAAAGTCCTTGGGCAGCTTCGCCAGGCATTCTTCAGCGCGGCTGAACAACTGCACGTCAAAGCCGCAAAGGCTTAACCATTGCTCGACGGCCGTGCGAATGCTGGCTTCGTCATCGACCACAATCACCGCGTTCAACATAGGTCGGGCGTCTCCAGCTCGATGGGCAACGTCAGGGTAAATACTGCGCCGTCGTTGTGGTTGGCGGCGCTCAGGCGCCCGCCCAGTTCATGCACGATGGCGTAGGACACCGCCAGGCCGAGGCCGAGCCCGTCACCCACCGGCTTGGTGGTGAAGAACGGGTCGAACACGCTGTTCAGGTGCTCGTCGGCAATTCCGCCGCCGCTGTCGCTGACGGTCAGTTGCCACAGCTGCTGGTCGGCATGCAAGCGGATTGCCAGGCGTTTGCGCGGCTTGTCGGCCATGGCGTCGAGGGCGTTGCGCAGCAGGTTGATCAGCACTTGTTCGAGGCGGATCGCATCGCCGCGCACCCACGCGGGCCGGGTCAGGTCGAGCACCACGCCGATGGCTTCATCGCGCAGGCGTGCATCGAGCAGGTGCAGCGATTGGTCGACCACCGTGGCCAGGTCCAGGCGTTCGCGCAGTCCGCTGGGGCTTTTGCGCGCATAGGTCTTGAGGTGGCCGGTGAGGGCGGCCATGCGCGTGAGCATGTCGTCCAGCGGGGTCAGCGCCTGGTAGGCGTCGTCCACCCGGCCGTGGTCCAGCAGCAGGCGCAGGGTCGCCAGCTGCATGCGCTGGGCAGTCAGCGGCTGGTTGATTTCATGGGCGAGGGCGGCGGACATTTGCCCCAGCGCCGCCAGCTTGGCGGATTGCACCAAACCGTCCTGAGCGGTACGCAGCGCCTGGGTGCGTTCCTCCACAAGCTGCTCAAGTTCTTCGCGGCTGCGCTGGCGCAAACGGGCCAGGCGCCAGCGTTGGCTCAGGAACAGCACCAGGAACACCAGTGCCAGCCAGGAGCCGGCGGCGGCCAGGCCGGCGTTGCGTTGGTCTTCAAAGGCGAACTGCGGTTTGCGCAACAGGTGCAGGGTCCAGCCCTCGGCTTTGAGCGGCAGGGATTCCCAGATGTAATTGGCATTGCCGTCGGGGCCATTGACGCGCATCAGGTGGCTGTTTTCGTCGAAGCGTTGCAGGGTGCTGGTTTGCAGCGGCTGCAGGTGTTTCTTGTCGTATTGGCGGGTGGCCTTGAGTTCGGCAAGGTCACTGGCCGACAGCGGCCGCAGGTTGCGATAACGCCAGCCCGGCTGATTGGCGATAAACACGATGCCCCGCGCATCGCTGACCAGCAGCAGGTCATTGCCCTGGGCCCATTCGCGTTCAAGTTCAGGGAATTCCAGCTTCACCACCATGGCGCCGAGGAACTGTTCATGTTCATCGACGACCGCGCTGGAGAGGAAGTACCCCGGAATCCCGGTGGTCACCCCCACTGCATAAAATCGCCCTGTGCCCTGGCTCAGGGTCTGGCTGAAATACGGGCGAAACGCGTAGTTATGCCCGACATAACTGCTCGGCAGGTTCCATTTACTGGCGGCCACGGCCAGGCCGGTGCGGTCCATCAGTTCCAGGGTGGAGGATTGTGCGGCACCGTTGATGCGTTCCAGTTTGCGGTTGAGCAGGTCCTGGGTCTTGGTGTCCAGCGGACCCTTCAAGGCGCTGATCATTTCCGAGTCCAGCGCCAGCACGGCGGGCAGGGCGCGGTAGCGTTCGATCAGGGTGTGCAGCGAGTTGGCGTACAGCGCGAGCTGCTGATTGGCGCGAGCGGCATCGTCCACCAGCGCCTGGCGCTCGGCATGGCGCGTGGCCAAGGCGGCGGCCAGCACGGCACCGGCAATGATCAGCAGGGAATAGAAGGTCAGGCGCAGAGGGCGAGGGATCACGATCATACGGTGATGAACAGGCGCGGTGAGGGGAGTGCACCATAGCATGCACGCTGTCAGTGGTGTGGCGAGCGGGCTTTAGTGGGAGCTGGCTTGCCTGCGATGGCATCACCTCGGTGTCACTGAAAAACCGAGGTGCCTGCATCGCAGGCAAGCCAGCTCCCACAGGGTCGAGTTCGTCGTGATAACCGCTTCAGCCATAAAAAAGGCGACTGGGCCATGGGCCGCAGTCGCCTTTTTCCTTGCGGGAGGGTGCTTACTGCACTTCTACCGCCAGGCTTTCACTGATCTTTTTCTGCCAGATCGCAGGACCGGTGATGTGCACGGACTCGCCCTTGCTGTCCACCGCAACGGTGACCGGCATGTCTTTCACGTCGAACTCGTAGATCGCTTCCATGCCCAGTTCGGCGAAAGCGACTACACGCGACTTCTTGATGGCTTGCGCCACCAGGTAAGCGGCGCCGCCCACGGCCATCAGGTACACGGCCTTGTGGTCCTTGATCGCTTCGATGGCGGTCGGGCCGCGCTCGGATTTGCCGATCATGCCCAGCAGGCCGGTTTGCTCGAGGATCTGACGGGTGAACTTGTCCATCCGCGTGGCGGTGGTCGGGCCAGCCGGGCCAACCACTTCTTCGCGCACCGGATCAACCGGGCCAACGTAGTAGATAAAGCGACCCTTGAGGTCCACCGGCAGGGTTTCGCCCTTGTTCAGCATCTCGACCATGCGCTTGTGCGCCGCGTCGCGACCGGTGAGCATCTTGCCGTTGAGCAACACGGTTTCGCCCGGCTTCCAGCTCTGCACTTCTTCCGGGGTCAGGGTGTCGAGGTTGACGCGACGGGCCGACGGGCCGGCTTCCCAGACGATTTCCGGGTAGGCGTCCAGCGGTGGTGCTTCCAGCGACGCCGGGCCCGAACCGTCGAGCACGAAGTGCGCGTGACGGGTGGCGGCGCAGTTGGGGATCATGCACACCGGCAGGGAGGCGGCGTGGGTCGGGTAGTCCATGATCTTCACGTCGAGCACGGTGGTCAGGCCACCCAGGCCCTGGGCGCCGATGCCCAGTTGGTTGACCTTCTCGAACAGCTCCAGGCGCATCTCTTCGATACGGTTGGATGGGCCGCGTTTTTTCAGCTCGTGGATGTCGATGGATTCCATCAACACTTCCTTGGCCATCACCGCCGCTTTCTCGGCGGTGCCGCCGATGCCGATGCCGAGCATGCCCGGCGGGCACCAGCCGGCGCCCATGGTCGGAACGGTCTTGAGCACCCAGTCGACGATCGAGTCGGACGGGTTGAGCATGGCCATTTTCGACTTGTTCTCGGAGCCGCCGCCCTTGGCCGCCACGTCCACTTCCACGGTGTTACCCGGGACGATGGAGTAGTGGATGACCGCAGGCGTGTTGTCCTTGGTGTTTTTACGCGCGCCGGCCGGGTCGGCCAGGATGGATGCACGCAGGACGTTTTCCGGCAGGTTGTAGGCGCGACGCACGCCCTCATTGATCATGTCGTCCAGGCCCATGGTGGCGCCATCCCAACGCACGTCCATGCCCACGCGCACGAACACGGTGACGATACCGGTGTCCTGGCAGATCGGGCGATGGCCGGTGGCGCACATGCGCGAGTTGATCAGGATCTGGGCGATGGAGTCACGGGCTGCCGGCGATTCTTCGCGCAGGTAGGCTTCGTGCATGGCCTGGATGAAGTCAACGGGGTGGTAGTAGGAAATGAATTGCAGGGCGTCGGCAACGCTCTGAATCAGGTCGTCTTGCTTGATCACGGTCATGAGTCGCGCTCCTCTATAAGGGAACATTCAATAAAGGTGAGCCCAGTGTTGCATCGGTCGGCTGAGCTCACCTTTCCAAGGCACGCCAAAGTGGTGCAGGCGCGACGCTAAAAAGGCGCGGCAGTATAACCCGGCGCGGTGGCCGATACACCCGACTATGGTCAAACTCTGATGAGTCTGAACACGGGTTCAATGTGGGAGCGGGCTTGCTCGCGAAGGCGGAGTATCAGCCACCTTCTAGGTCGACAGGCACACCGCTTTCGCGAGCAAGCCCGCTCCCACAATCAAGCCGCTCGCGGTATCGTTAGCGATCTTCACTCTGTTTGAGCCTTTATATGCCTGAACTGCACGTCGGCGAACGCCACTGGTCGGTAGCCACCGGCAGCAACCTGCTGGATGCCTTGAACCAGGCGGGTGTGGCCGTGCCTTACAGTTGCCGGGCGGGCAGTTGCCATGCCTGCCTGGTGCGTTGCCGGGGTGAGGTCCAGGACAAGCAACCCGATGCCCTGAGCCCGGCGCAGCGCCAGGATGGCTGGCGCCTGGCGTGTCAGTGCCAGGTCAGCGGGGATTTGCAGGTCGAAACGTTTGACCCGCTGCGTGACGGTTTGCCGGCCAAGGTGGTGGGCGCCGACTGGTTGACTGTGAATGTGCTGCGCCTGCGCCTGCAACCGGAGCGCGGCCTGCGTTATCGCGCCGGCCAGCACCTGGTGGTGTGGGCGGGGCAGGTGGCGCGGCCGTATTCCCTGGCCAGCCTGCCCCAGGAGGATGCTTTCCTGGAGTTTCATCTCGATTGCCGTCAGCCGGGGCAATTCAGTGATATTGCCCGCCGGTTACAGGTAGGCGACCCTCTGCGACTGGGCGAATTGCGTGGCGGCGCACTGCAATATGATCCCGACTGGCAAGCCCGCCCGCTATGGCTGCTGGCCTCCGGCACCGGCTTGGGGCCTCTGTGGGGCGTGTTGCGTGAGGCGTTGCGCCAGGATCACCAGGGCGCCATCCGCGTGATTCACCTGGCCCATGATGCTGACGCGCATTACTTGGCCGAGCCCCTGGCGGCGCTGGCGGCGCAGCATCCGAACCTGACGGTGGAGTTGTGGACGGCGGCTGAGTTGACCCAGGCATTGGCGCAACTGCGGCTTGTTTCGCGGCAAACTCTGGCCTTACTCTGCGGGCACCCTGCCAGCGTCGAGGCGTTTTCCAAGCGCCTGTTTCTGGCGGGGCTGCCGCGCAATCAACTGCTGGCCGACGTGTTCCTGCCCCGTGGTTGAGCGCTGAACCCCATCGCCGCGAGACCCGCCATGACCGACGCCATCCAACAGCTGCGTGAGCGTGGGGTGCTGACCCTGCAGCTCAATCGCCCCGACAAGAAAAACGCCCTGACCCGCGCCATGTACACACAGCTGGCCGAGGCACTGGAGCAAGCCGACGCCGATCACTCGGTGAATGCCGTGCTGATCCAGGGCAGCCGTGATTGTTTTACCGCCGGCAATGACATCGGTGACTTTCTTGAGCAGCCCCCCACCGACCTCGACAGCCCACCGTTCCACTTTATGAAAAGCCTGCTTAACTGCCGAAAACCGGTGATCGCCGCCGTGGCGGGCGCGGCGGTGGGGATCGGCACGACGCTGCTGTTGCATTGCGACCTGGTGTATATCAGCCGCGATGCACGGTTGCGCATGCCATTCGTCAACTTGGGGCTGTGTCCGGAGTTTGGTTCGAGCCTGATCCTGCCGCGGCTGTTGGGGCATGCGAAAGCGGCTGAACTGTTGCTGTTGGGTGAGGGTTTTACCGGCGAGCAGGCCGTGGCGTGGGGGGTTGCCACCGAGGCGTTGGGCAGCGGTGAAGCGGCGCTGGCCAAGGCGCGGGAAGTCGCCGAACGTTTTGAACGCCTGGCGCCGGGGGCGGTGCAGGTCACCAAGCAATTGATGAAAAGTGTCGATCGCGAGCAATTGCGCAAAGTGATTGAAGAAGAGGGCGCTTTGTTTACTCAGCGTCTCAAGTCGCCGGAGGCGATTGCGGCGCTGTCGGGGTTTATCAATCGGCAATGATCAAATCGGCAGTTCTGCCAGGTCGGCCTCAAGCGCCTCAAGGAACACCTTGACCCGCGCCGGCACGTAACGCCGGCTTGGCATGATGGCCCATACCGCCAGCTCTTCAAGGGACGCATCCTGCAGATGGACTTGCACCAGTGAACCGTCCTTGAGTTGCCGGCACACATCCACGCACGTCAGCAGCGCCAGGCCCAGCCCCTGGAGGGCTGCGGCCCTTACCGAATCGACGCTGGAGGTCTGAAAGCGCCCACGCACGCGCTTGGGCTGCAGTTTTTGATCAATCACCAGCGGCCAGCGCGGCGCGCTGTCCAGAATGATGCAGTCGTGGGCGTCGAGGTCGCTGGCGACGGTTGGCAGGCCGCGTCGCTTTAGATACTCGGGCGAGGCGCAGATCACTCGCGGGTTGACCGTGATTTTTCGGGCGATGAGTTCCGAATCGGGCAACGGGCCGATGCGCAGCGCGACATCCATGCCTTGAGCAACAATATCGGCCATCTGCTCGCTGATATTGACCTCGACCTTCAGGTCCGGGTAATCCGCCAGCAGGCGCGGCAGCAACGCCAGGACGATGGACTGGCCGAAGATACTCGGGGTGCTCACCCGCAATACGCCGGATACCCGGCTTGAGGTTTGGCCCAGTTCACGCCGGGCGTTTTCCTCCGCCTCGCTCATGGCGAAGGCATGGGGCAGCAGCGCTTCGCCCTCGGCGGTAAGTGACACCGAGCGAGTCGAACGGTGGAACAAGCGCACCCCCAACTCTTCTTCCAGCGCCACTACTCGGCGCGACACCTGCATCGGCGTCACGTCGAGCTGGCGTGCAGCGCCTGAAAGGCTGCCCGTTGAGGTGACGGCTAGAAACAGCCTCAGGTCTGAAGTCTGCATGATTATATCGGTATCCGTTATAGCGCCTTCACCGGGCGTGTGCTTGAGCAGTCATGGAGCGTGCGTTAGCTTTCGCGGCCACTGGAAACGTTGCGTGTGGAGTGCGTAAGCATGACTGATTTGAGTCAAAAAGTTTTATCCAAATATGTTATTAAAAAAGCATCGCTGCCGAACCGCCTTGCCGTAGCGCCCATGACCCGTGTGAGTGCTACGGCCGATGGGCTGCTCACACAGGCCATGCACGACTATTACCTGCGCTTTGCCAAGGGCGGTTTTGGGCTGATTATCAGCGAAGGCCTGTACACCGACCGGGCGTTTTCGCAGGGTTACCTGTATCAGCCGGGCCTGGTGACTGACGCGCAGGCATGCTCGTGGATAGCGACCAACCAGGCACTTCAACAACAGGGCGCGACGGTGTTCGCGCAACTCATGCATGCCGGGGCGCTGAGCCAGGGCAACCGGTTCTGTGAGCTCAGTGCCGGGCCTTCGGCGGTTCAGCCGATGGGTGAGCAAATGCCTTTTTACTTCGGTGCCGGTCGCTACCAGGAGCCTGTCGAACTCAGCGAAGCGCAAATCGCTGAAGTGATTCAGGGGTTTGTCGACTCGGCGGCGCGTGCCGTGCACATCGGCGGCTTTGATGGTGTTGAAATCCATGGCGCCCACGGCTATCTGCTCGATCAATTCCTGACCACTTACACCAACCAACGCGAGGATCGCTGGGGCGGCGACATCCACGCGCGTATGGCGTTGCTGGTGGATATCGTCAAAGCGATCAAAGCCGAACTGGGCAATGAGGTGCCGGTGGGTATTCGCATTTCGCAAAGCAAGGTGAATGACTTCGACTACAAGTGGCCAGGTGGCGAGGCGGATGCGCAGGTGATTTTCTCGTCCCTCGCGCAGGCCGGTGCGGACTTCATCCATGTCAGCGAGTATCGAGCCTGGCAGCCAGCGTTTGTCGAAGGGCAGGCGACCCTGGTCGCGCTGGCGCGGCGTTACGCACCGAAACTCACGATTATTGCCAATGGCAGCCTGATCGATATCGGTCGAGCCAATGACGCGTTGCACGACGGTGCCGACCTTATCGCCCAGGGCGAAGGCGCTCTGAGTAACCCAGACTTGCCACAGCTCTACGCTGCAGGGCGTGAGCCCAGGCCGTTCGATGGCTCAATACTGGGCCCGATCGCGAATATCAAGGACAGTGAACTGGCGTTCAGTGGGGTGCATTCTTGAGCCTGCTCAAGTGCCGGCTGGCACTGGCCGGCCTGTTGCTCGTCATTGCCGGAGCGTCACAGGCGGGGCCTGTGTTTGAGGCCGGTTCGTTGCCTGCCAAATGGTTCAGCGCGGGGCCCGAGTGCGCGACGTTTCGCGATGATTTCCAGGTCCATTCCTACAACGCCAACCTTTACATACTGCGCCAGTCGGGCTGCGTGAGCAGTGATAAGCCATTTCTGTACCTGATATTCGGTCAGGAACGGGCAATCCTTTTTGATACCGGAGCGGCTGACGATACGGCCCCGGCGAGTGGTCGTGTGCCGAATGTGGTGGGGGCAGTCGACCAGGTGATCAACCAATGGCTGGCGCGTAATAAGCGCCAATCCATTCCATTGGTCGTGACGCACCTGCACGGTCATGCGGATCATGTCGCGGGGGACGCCCAGTTTGCCAACCGGCCGGGTACAACCTTCCTCAAGCCGGATGATGTTGGGGCGCTCAAGGGCTTTTTTGGCATTACCCGCTGGCCTGGACAAAGCGTCGCCTATGATCTTGGCGGGCGCATTCTCGATATTGTGCCTGTACCGGGGCACGACCCGACGAGTATTGCCGTATACGACCGCCAAACCGCCGTGCTGTTGACCGGAGATTTTGTATATCCCGGACGGATCTACGTGAACGACCCCGACCCGCAGGTCATGCAGGACAGCATGCAGCGGCTAGTCGACTTCACCGACAGCCGCCCCGTGACGCATGTGTTGGGCTCGCACATTGAACAGCGGGCGCCCTATGTCGAAAACCCCATCGGCCTGCACTATGCGCCGCAGGAAGTCCCTCTGCAGCTGGGGCGTGCGCATTTGCTGGAGGTACTTGAAGCTGCGCGGTTGCGCGACGGCGGCCGGATTGTGCAGAAGGCTTATCGGGACTTCACGCTCTGTGGCAAGTATCCGTCCTGTACACCGGTTAATGTGAGCGCGGGTCAATAGGCTTACGCCAGAAACCAAAAAGCCCCGTCATCTGAATGACGGGGCTTTTTGTTGTTCAGCGTTTCACTTAGACCATTGGGTCGCCAACGTGCAGGATCTTCATGCCGTTGGTGCCACCGATGGTGTGGTAGCTGTCGCCCTTGGTCAGGATGACCCAGTCGCCTTTCTCTACAACGCCACGTTTGATCAACTCGTCGATGGCAGCCTGGCTGACTTCGTGCGGCGGCAACGAAGCCGGATCGAACGGTACGGTGTACACGCCACGGAACATGGCCGCACGGGCCTGGGTTTCGCGGTGTGGGGAGAACGCGTAGATCGGCACCGAGGAACGGATGCGCGACATGATCAACGGTGTGTAGCCACTTTCGGTCAAGGCGATGATCGCCTTCACGCCCGGGAAGTGGTTGGCGGTGTACATGGCGGCCAGGGCGATGCTCTGGTCGCAGCTTTCGAACACCTTGCCAATGCGGTGGCTGGAGGTCTTGCTGGTCGGGTGCTTTTCGGCGCCGACACAGATACGCGCCATGGCTTGAACCGCTTCCAGCGGGTACGGGCCGGCAGCACTTTCCGCCGAGAGCATCACGGCGTCGGTGTAGTCGAGCACGGCGTTGGCCACGTCGGACACTTCGGCGCGGGTCGGCATCGGGTTCTGGATCATCGACTCCATCATCTGGGTCGCCACGATCACCGCTTTGTTGTGGCGGCGTGCGTGCAGGATGATCTTCTTCTGGATACCGATCAGCTCGGCGTCGCCGATTTCCACGCCCAGGTCACCACGGGCAACCATCACGGCGTCGGAAGCCTTGATCAGGCCGTCGAGGGTTTCGTCATCGGCCACGGCTTCGGCGCGCTCGATCTTCGCCACCAGCCAGGCGGTGCCGCCAGCTTCGTCGCGCAGTTTGCGGGCGTATTCCATATCGGCTGCGTCGCGCGGGAAGGACACGGCGAGGTAGTCCACTTCCATTTCAGCGGCGAGCTTGATGTCGGCCTTGTCTTTTTCAGTCAGGGCCGGCGCCGTCAGGCCACCGCCGCGACGGTTAATGCCTTTATGGTCGGACAGCGGGCCGCCGATGATCACGGTGCAATGCAGTTCGGTCGGGGTCGCGGTGTCGACGCGCATCACCACACGACCATCGTCCAGCAGCAGTTCGTCACCGACGCCGCAATCCTTGACCAGGTCCGGGTAATCGATACCCACGACTTGCTGGTTGCCTTCGGTCAGCGGGTGGCTGGTGGAGAAGGTGAAGGTGTCACCGATCTTCAGCTCGATACGCTTGTTGGCGAATTTTGCGATACGAATTTTCGGGCCTTGCAGGTCACCCAGCAGTGCTACGAAGCGGCCATGCTTGGCGGCCAGGTCACGCACCAGCTTGGCGCGAGCCTTGTGCTCGTCCGGGGTGCCGTGGGAGAAGTTCAGACGGGCAACGTCCAAACCAGCCAGAATCAGCTGTTCGAGGACTTCCGGCGAGTTGCTGGCCGGGCCAAGGGTGGCGACGATTTTGGTACGACGGACGGACATGCACAGACTCCTGAGTTCAAGCGCTGAGGAAGGCTACTATGCTCTTTCGTTGTAGTCATTGTTCGTTTGCACTACTTATCGATGATTGGCTTGTTTTCGCGCCGAACGACCTTGAAGATTTTTGACGAGGGGTCGATACACTGCACAAGACAGGAGAACCCTCATGCGAATTTTGCTCATTGCTGCCCTGGCCGTCAGTGTTGTCGGCTGCACCCGCTGGTCGATGGACCATCATTTGAACAACGCGTACCGCGCCTATGGGGTTGGTGATTGCCAGCGTGTCACCCTGGAGTTGTCGCAGGTAGACCGCGAAAGCCGTACCCGGCGTTATGTGCAGCCGGAAGTCTCGATGTTGCGCGGGCAGTGTCTGGAGCGGCAGAAACTTTTCGTGGATGCGGTGCAGACCTATCAATTCATCATCAATCAGTACCCGTCGAGTGAGTACGCTTATCGTGCGCGTGCGCGGCTCGACACCCTGCAACAGCTGGGGCATTACCCCGGTGCAAGTGCCGCTCAGCCGCGTCCTGCCTCCTTATAATGATATTCGTCATTTCCTAACTGGCCCGTTGCCAGTCTTGGGCTATTCTTTGAATGTTCATTTGTACAAGTTTAAATTCGAATGAATGCGAGGCCCGGACTTGGTAGCTGTTTAGTGACAGAACATTGGCTGTTGTCACACCGAGATCCAGGGAGAGCGGGCGGAGTTTGCTCGTTCCGAATCACTGGCACGGCCGATTCATGGCCATTGGATGGCGATCTCAACATGTTTACCGACCGACGGATCGAGCGGCATCAACTACCTTACTTCCTTCAAGTATTTAACCGCCTCACAGACAAGCCCATCGGTTTTTTGGGGAATGCCTCGGAAGATGGGCTGATGTTGATCAGCCAATTGCCCATGATGGTCGACGTGGACTTCGAGTTGCGCTTGAAGATTCCAATTGCTGACGACACGTTCCATGAAATCGACATCACGGCGACCTGCCTCTGGAGCCATGAAGATATCAACCCGCAGCATTACGATTCCGGGTTCCGCGTGCTCCAGGCGCCCGAGGAATTTGGGCAGTTGATCAACGTTTTATTGCATTACTTCAGTTTTGATCCCTTGCAGGCTTCGGCCTAGACACAGCGTGCTATCGACACGACCAGGGCATTGTTGCCCCTGCCGTGGTCATGCGCTTTTCAGAAGACGCCGGCTTTCTTCCAGCCCAGGTAGCGTGTTACCAACGCTGCACCCAGCTCTGATGGCACGGTGTCCAGCACTGACAAGCCGTGTGCGCTCAAACGGTCGTGCAGTTCGTCCCGAGTATTGAGGTAATCGACTGTACCGCTGTAGGCCAGTGCTTCCGGCAAGGTTTGTACCGGGGATTGGCGCAATTGATCGAGTACTTCCTCGCGCAAACTGGCCACCAGTACCCTGTGTTGGCGACTGATACGCTTGACGGCGCTCAGCAGGGCTTCATCGTCTTCATCTCGCAGGTTAGTGACCACAATCACCAGTGCCCGACGTTTTTGCCGGGCTAACAGCTGGCTTGCCGCCGCCTGGTAGTCGGCCGTTCGTTGGGTGCTGTCGAGGTCGTATACCGCGTTGAGCAACAGGTTCAACTGGCTGCCGCCTTTGACCGGTGCCAGGTAGCGTGGCTGGTCACCGGCAAAGGTACAAAGCCCCACCGCATCGCCCTGGCGCAACGCGACATAGCTGAGTAGCAGGCAAGCATTGAGGGCGTGGTCAAAATGCGACAACTCGTCATCCTGGCTACGCATGCGCCGGCCGCAATCCAGCATGAACACGATTTGTTGGTCGCGCTCATCCTGGTATTCCCGGGCGATGGGGGTGCGTTGCCGTGCGGTCGCCTTCCAGTCGATTTGCCTCAGGCTGTCACCCTCGCGAAATTCGCGCAGTTGATGAAACTCCAGGCCCAACCCCCGACGTTGGCGCTGACGCACCCCCAACTGGCTCAGCCAGTTATCCACACCCAGCAGTTGCGCACCGTATAGCCGGGCGAAATCCGGATATACGCGGGTCACATCGCTGACCTCAACAAAGCGCCGTGCCGACCACAGGCCCAAGGGGCTGGGCAGGTGGATTTCACAGCGGGTGAAACTGAAGTGCCCACGCCGCAGCGGGCGAAGGCGATACCCCAGCTCACTGCGCTCACCGGGGCGCAGCACTACGGATTGAGGCAGGTTCTCTACTGTCAGCCCGTCGGGGACATGATCAAACACCTGGACTGTCAGCGGCTGTGGATAGTCATGTTCCAGGGCCAGGCGAACTTCACCCCAGCGTCCCAGCGCCAGGCTGCCAGGCATCTGCCGTTGCACGCGTGGGGACGGTCGACGGTGCTGGCGCAGCGCGTCCAGCACGGTGAGCAGCAACAATGCCAGCAGCAACCCCCATGTCACGGAGTGCAAGGTATCGGGTACCTTGAACTGCAACGCTGCCGCAGCGCCCAGCAGAATACTCAAGCCCAGCAGTACGCCCAGCCAGGTCAACAGCAGACGGGTCGGTTTCATGGGCGCTTCATTGCCGTGGGGCCGGAATCTGGTCCAGCAGTTGCTTGAGCACCTGGTCGACCTCCAGCCCGTCGATGTCCAGCTCCGGCGCAATACGTACCCGATGGCGCAGTACCGCCAGGGCGCAGCCCTTGATGTCGTCCGGGGTGACGAACTCGCCGCCACGCAACAGTGCCCGGGCGCGTGCGCCACGTACCAGTGCAATGGAGGCCCGTGGGCCGGCGCCGATGGCCAGCCCCGGCCAGCTGCGGGTGGCTCGCGCCAGGCGCACGGCATAGTCGAGTACGTGTTCATCCAGAGCCAGTTCGCTGGCGATCTGCTGCAACTGCAATACGTCTTCAGCCAGCAGAATCCTCTGCAGCGGGTGCACATCCAGCATGTCTGCCCGGGACGAGCGCGTCACTTCGCGCACCATGTCCAGCTCCTGCTGCGCGTCCGGATAGTCCATGCGTACTTTCAGCATGAAGCGGTCCAGCTCGGCTTCCGGCAGCGGGTAGGTGCCTTCCTGCTCGATGGGGTTCTGGGTTGCCAGCACCATGAACGGCTGGCCGATGGGCAATGCCTCGCCTTCAAGGGTCACTTGCCGCTCCTGCATGGCTTCGAGCAGCGCAGCCTGGGTTTTGGCCGGGGCACGGTTGATTTCGTCGGCGAGCAACAGGTGGGTGAACACCGGCCCTTTTCGCAGCTTGAATTGTTCGGTGTGCAGGTCGTACACGGCATGCCCGGTGACATCGCTGGGCATCAGGTCGGGAGTGAACTGAATGCGTGCGAAATCACCGTCGAAACAGCGCGCCAGGGCACGTACCAGCAAGGTTTTGCCCAGCCCCGGTACACCTTCGAGCAATACATGGCCGCCAGCGATCAGGGCGGTCAGTACATCGTCGATCACCTGGTCCTGGCCAATCACGGCCTTGCGCAGTTCGGTGCGCAGGGCCTGGGCCTGGCGGCTGGCGCGCTGCAGAGCTTCGCTGGTCAGGGCGGTGGCGTTTGGAATTTCGCTCATAGGGCATTCCTGAGGGTTTGCAGGCACGCCACCTGACGGCTGAAATCGGCGCTGGAAAGCCGTTTTGCCGCAAGTGGGCCGAGGGCCTGGCTGATGACGTGAGAGGGTTGATGCGTCAGGTGTTCCAGCACCCGCCACTGTTCTGCGTTGTCGAGGTGTTCAAAGCCCGGGTGGCGGTGCCGAGCGACGCGCAGGATGTCGCGCTGCAAAGCCAGCAGCAGCGAGCCCTGGCCACTGCGGCGCAGCAGGAAATCAGCGCTGGCTTTGAGGTGCTCCTGCAACTGTCGGCGCGCCTTGGCTGCGGGCGCCTGGACCGGGCCCTGGCGCATGCCGGCGTGCCAGAGCCCCAGCCCGATCAAGGCGATGAGTGCCACCAGAGCCTGCGGAAAATACCGCAGCAGCAGGGTGAACAGGTCGTCGAAGTCACTGTTGAACAGCAAGGTCACGCCAGTACCCTGGGTCAGGTACCACAGCAGCCAGGCATTGTCGTGTTGGCCGATGTCCGGGGCTGTCCACAGGTCACTGTCGGTGATCACCGTGACACGGCCTTCGCCGAGGTCGAGTTGCATCAGGTGGCTCGACCTTGCGCTGTTGGCCGAAAATTGCGCCAGGTGCTTGGGGTCGGTGAGATTGAAGTCGGTGTCGAAGCTGAAATAGGCCGGGGCGGTTTCATTGTCGACATACAGCTTGGTCAGGTCCGGTGCTTTCTTTTTAAGAGGTTTTTTAACGACGGGCTCGGGGTCTTCAGGTTCGTCACTCAAGGTCTGGTGGATATGCAGGCGATCGAGCAACAGGTCGCCACTTTTGCCGGTCTCTTCATCCCACAGCGCTTCGGCCACCAGCAATAGATGGCCGCCTGCCTTGGCCCAGCCCAATAGTTGCTCCACCTGGCGTGGTGACATGTTGCTGCGTTCGCCCAGTATCAGCAGGCTGTTGCCCTTGGCGGTCAGGGTCGTCAGCCGTTCCAGGCTATTGGCATGTTCCACGGCCAGGCCTTGTTGGCGCAGAAAGTGTTCGGCCGCCAGGTAAGGGTTGGCCAAGGCCTCAGGCGCGGGGCCACGATCCACCACCACGTCGTAGGGAATGGCTTTGCTCCAGGCGTAATAACCAGCGGCGCCAAGCAGGCACGTCACCAGTAGCCCTACCCACAACAATGGCCGGTTCATCGGGAGCCTTCCGAACTGAACAGGCTGCGCCAATCACTGCACAGTTTTTGTTGGGTCGAAGAGGGCGGAAGGCGATGACCATAGGCAAGGTTTTGCCAATGCCGGGTCAACTCATCGCTGAAGGCCAGCAACTGCGGTTGCTGCAACTGATGAACACGTTGCAGAACTTCTCCTTCGGTATCGGCGCTTTTCAGCGGCAGGTTGAAGTCATGCAGTAACCGGCTGAGCAGGCCGCGATACAGAAGACCGAGGGCCTCCCTTGGCTGGGTGGCCCATAGTTGCTCGGCGGTGCTGGCGATATCCTCAGGCAATGTCTCGGCGCCCAGTTCCAGGCCGAACAATTGCGTGGGCAGTGGTTTGAGGGTTTTGGGTTGGCGCGACTCGCGCCTACGCACAAAGGTGCGCAACCAGTCGCGATAGCGCCACACCAGCAGGGTCAGGCCACCCACCAAAAGGCTCCATAACAGTACTTCCAGACCTAGGGCGATGTGCTTGAAGGTATCGCTGTTGAGGTTGTCCAGCAGCGCCTGCAGCCAAGCCGGGAGTTTTCCATCACGCTGTGTGTCGTTTTTAACCGCGGGCTTGTCTTCGCCAAAGCGATAGCGTGTGACGGTTTCCGGGTTTTTGAACGGGGGCTTGTCCAGCAGGGACTTGATGGATCGGCTCGCATCTTGAGTGCTCAGTGGCTTGGGCGGCGTGGACACGTCGGCCATGACGGGTGTGCTCAACGGCAGCAGCATAAGCCCGACCACCAGCAACATCAGGGGAGCCACACTGCTCAGGCGCTGACGAAGGCGACGGAACACCAGCTCCAGGTCCCATGCCTCCAGTACGGTGCGGCGGTTTAGGTAAAGGCTGAAACCGCAGGCGACATAGATCGGTTCCCAAAACACCAGGATCAAGGCGTAGAAGGCGTTGCCCAGGTGCTCAAGCCACAGCCCTTGCGAGCTGGTCGACAGTGCCAGGCGTTGCCAGTCCCAATCCATTTCGAGTTGCTGGGGAATAAGCAGGTAGAACAGCGCCATGCAGCCGAACCACAGGCCGATCTCCAGGTGCACGCCGATGGTGGTCAGCCAGCGCGCAGCACCTGCGTTACGTTGCTGCAGCACTCCCAGGCGTTTTTGACGTGCCTGGCCATCGAGGCCTTCAAGTTGGCTGACCGGCAGGGCAAAACTGCGGCTCAGGCTGAGCCGCCGCCAGGTCAGGCTGGCCAGCAATTGCCCCTTCAGCAGGCGCGGCCACTGGCGTACGGCTTGCTTGAGGCTGGGCGTTTCGCCAAACAAAGCCTTGGACAGGATATACAGCGGCAGGCGGTCGAAGGCCGGCTTGAGCCACCAGAACAGGAACATGGCGGTGGACGGATATTTCCACAGCAGCACGGTGAGCAAGGCGAAAACCGGCAGGGTTACCAGTGCCCAGCTACTCATCAACAGCACGCGATGTTCCCGAGCCATTAATACGCCAAGGTCCATGGCTTCCCAGGAGCTACGCGGGCGGATTACCACGCTGGCATCACTCAGGCGCATGGCGGCTCCTTCCGGCGAAGATCAGGTAAGCGGCCACTAACAGCCAGAGCGCGGTGCCTACCAGGTATTTGACCCATGGGGCTATTCCGGTGGTGGAGGACCAGTAAGCCTCGATAAACGCCGCGATCAGCAGGAACACCATCACCCCACACAGCATCTGCACGCTTTTATGGGCGGCCAGCCGTAAGGACTCGCCACGGGTCAAGTGCCCGGGAGCAATCAGTGCCCAACCCAGTTGCAACCCTGCCGCACCGGCGAGGGCGATCGCACTCAGTTCGAACGCACCATGACCGATCACGAACGACCAGAAGGTCTGCCCATAGCCGATTTCGGTCAGGTGCCCGGAGACTGCGCCGATGATCAGACCGTTGAAAATCAGGAAGAACACACTGCCCAGGCCGAACAGCAATCCAGCGGCAAACGTTTGGAATGCGATGCCGATGTTGTGCATCACGTAGTAGCCGAACATCATCCAGTCTTCGCTGGATGCACGTTCGGCTGCGCGGCCCAGGCGACTGGCTTCGGGGTCGTACATGGCCTGCATCTCGGCCACCTGCTGGGGGCTTACGATGCTGTAGATCAGGTCTGGAAACAGGTAGACCAGCAGGGCAATACCCACCAGGCTGCCGAAGAACAGCAGACTGGCGATCAGCACGAAACGCCATTGTTCGCGCACCAGCCGAGGAAAATCGGCCAGTACGAAGCTCAGCACGTTGGCCGCCAATTGGCTGCGATGACGATATAACTGTTGGTGGCCACGCAGGGCCAGTTGCTGTAACGGGTCCACCAGGTAGCTGCTGTAACCCCGCTCCTGAGCCAAGGCCAGATGCTGGCACAGTCGCCGGTACTGATGAGGGAAGTCGGCTATTTCGCCGGCCTTGGCCTTGCCCTGTTCCAACTGCTTCAGTTGTTCGGCAAAGGCTTGCCATTGTGGTTGGTGGCGGCTTTCGAACAGGCTCTGCTTCATGTCGGCCCCAGCAGGCCACGGGCCACGCCATTGAGCTGCTCCACGGCGCGGGCCGGGGATACCTGTAGAGGTGTGGCGAGGATCGACGCCAATTCGTGAACGCGGTCTGCGGACAGTTCGCCCTGACGTTCGGCAAACCCAAGGATGGCCCGCTGTTCGCTCAGCTCCAGGGCGAAGGGCAAGCGTAGCGCCGGCGCTTGAGGCACGTTGGGGCGTGCAAGGGCGTGTTCGCGGTAGATCACCAGTGTGCCGGCGGCCAGGTCGCCCAGGCGCTTGAAGTGAGGATGTTGCAGGCAACTGATCGCGCCGAGAAAGTAGCCGAAGGGCAGCATGTCGACAAACCGCAGCAGGTTGCGGATCAGGGAGGCAGACCAGCCGATCGGGGTGCCGTCGTCCTGTACTACACGCAGGCCCATGACCTGTTTGCCCGGTGAGCAGCCCTGGTTGAGCACCTCGAAGAGCACCATGTACCACCAGCTGATCAGAAACAGCAGCAGTGAGCCCAGGCCGATGCCTATATTGCCAAGCAAGGCCAATGGCACCAGCAGCACACCCATGACCACTCCACGCAGACCCAGGTCAAAGGCAAAAGCCAGCGCACGCGGCATCAGGCCGGCAGGGCGCAGCGGCAGGTCGATGCCCTCCGGGGTCTCGATCTGGTAGCAGGTATCCAATGGGGCTGTTGGCATCGCGATCCTTGGCAGTGCAAAGCGGCTGAGAGACACGGATGCTAGCAGTGTCGGCGATGGAAGCAACCACTCAAGGTTTTGCTGGATGTTTGTACAGTTGAATCGGCGCTGGCCTCGAATGCCGTTCAGCGCCTAGACTTCGTCGATCTTCAGTACAGGAATAGCCCGTGACCTCCATTTTCTGGTACGACTATGAAACCACCGGTATCAACCCGCGCAGCGATCGCCCGCTCCAGGTAGCCGGTATTCGTACGGACCTCGAACTCAACGAGATCGGCGCTCCGGTCAATCTCTATTGTCAGCCGAGCGACGACATCCTGCCCCATCCCGCCGCCTGCGCAATTACCGGCATTACACCAGGGATACTCGCGGAAAAAGGCTTGGCCGAGGCCGATTTCATGACCCGGGTACATGCCGAACTGGCCGCTCCGGGTACCTGTGGCGCCGGCTATAACACCTTGCGCTTTGACGATGAAATGACGCGCTACAGCCTGTATCGCAATTTTTTTGACCCTTACGCGCGGGAGTGGCAGGGCGGTAATAGCCGCTGGGATTTGATCGACGTGGTGCGCACCGCCTACGCGCTGCGCCCGGAAGGCATTGAGTGGCCGCAGCAGGATGGGCGCGTCACGCTCAAGCTGGAGCGCCTTACCGCCGCCAACGGTATCGACCATGGTCAGGCCCACGATGCGTTGTCCGACGTGCGCGCCACGATTGCCCTGGCGCGACTGGTTCGCGAAAAACAGCCCAAGCTGTACGACTGGCTGTTCCAGCTGCGCAGCAAACAACGAGTGATGGACCAGGTGCGCCTGTTGCAACCGATGGTGCATATTTCTGGACGTTTCTCTGCAGAGCGTCATTATCTGGGCGTTGTATTGCCGCTTGCCTGGCACCCGCGCAACCGCAATGCGCTGATCGTCTGCGACCTTGGGCTCGACCCTCAAGGGCTGCTGGAGCTTGGCGCGGATGCCTTGCGCCAACGCCTGTACACGCGCCGTGACGAGCTGGCTGAGGGCGAACTGCCGGTGCCGCTCAAGTTGGTGCATATCAACCGCTGCCCCGTGGTCGCCCCGTTGAATGTGCTGCGGGCTGAAGACCGTGAACGTTTGCACTTGGATATGAGCATTTATGAGGAGCGGGCGCTGCGGCTAACTGACGCACAGGAACTTTGGCGCGATAAGTTGGCGGCCATTTACGCGCAGGAAGAATTTGCTGCGAATGAGGACCCGGAACAACAGCTTTACGATGGTTTTATCGGTGACCGTGATCGGCGCTTATGCGAACAAGTCCGGGTGGCCGAACCGGCGCAATTAGCGCACCCGCAGTGGCCTTTTGATGATCAGCGTTTACCTGAATTATTGTTTCGCTACCGTGCACGTAACTTCCCGGGCACCTTGAACAACGAGGAGCAACAACGCTGGAGGCTTTTCTGTCAGCAACGTTTGTCAAACCCCGAGTGGGGCGCTCCAATTACCCTTGAGGTATTTAACCAGGCCCGGCATGAGTTGGCTGCAAGTGCGACACCCGCTCAGTGTGAGGTGCTGGCGCAGTGGCAGGAATATGCCGACTCTTTAGCGGCGCGGATGAATCTGTAGTCGGTTTTTTACAGAATATTCAGACAATAAAAAACGCCAGCAAGCTGGCGTTTTTAATGTGTCGCGTATCAGGCGTGGGCCCGGTTGTGCTTAGCCCAGCAGGGTAGCCCAGCCTTCAACCACGTCGCCGCCCCACTTGGCTTTCCACTCTTTCAGAGTTTTGTGGTTGCCACCTTTGGTTTCAATCACTTCGCCGTTGTGCGGGTTTTTGTATTGTTTGACCTTGCGAGCACGTTTGGTGCCGGTAGTTTTCACAGCGCCACGTGGTGCTTTAACTTTCGACTCTGGGTCCAGCAGCGCGATGATGTCACGCAGGGATTTGGAGTATTCACCCATCAGGGTGCGCAATTTGCCTTCGAATTCCAGCTCGGTTTGCAGTTTGTCGTCTTGGGACAGGTTCTTCAAACGGGCTTGCAGCTCTTTGATAGCTTCTTCGGTGGCACGGTATTCGTTGATCAGAGACATGTGGACTACCTTATGTAGAGCGCTGATTGACAGGGAGAGTGGCCCAATAATAGTCAGGCGCTTTCCCCAAGTAAACATTTAAGGCCGCATTTATGTGAATTACTTTGAATGTTTGTAGTCATCCTATGCAATCGAGTTAATTACTAGGTCGTAGGCTAAAGATAATCTCCCTCAACGGCGGCGAACAACCGGAGGCTGACGCAGTAGATTCATATAAAAGTGCTAAAACCTCAGGCTATTAAGGGGCATTGTAGGGGCCGGTGATCAGAATAAGCGTTAACGAATACTGCAGTTTTCCTGCGCAATCGCTAGAATGGCGGCCTTTGCGAAGTTCTGGAGTTTTCCCCTAATGCGCACTTTTCGGCTGGTGATTGCTTGCCCGGACCGGGTTGGCATCGTTGCCAAAGTCAGTAACTTTCTGGCCTCTCACAACGGTTGGATCACCGAGGCGAGCCATCACTCGGACAATCTCAGCGGTTGGTTCTTCATGCGTCACGAAATTCGTGCCGATACGCTGCCCTTTGGCCTGGAGGCTTTTCGCGAGGCATTTGCGCCGATCGCCGAAGAGTTTTCGATGACCTGGCACATCACCGACACCGAGCAGAAAAAACGCGTGGTGTTGATGGCCAGCCGCGAGTCCCATTGCCTGGCGGACCTGCTGCACCGCTGGCACAGCGATGAACTGGACTGCGAGATTGCCTGTGTCATCTCCAACCATGACGACCTGCGCAGCATGGTCGAATGGCATGGCATCCCTTACTACCACGTGCCGGTGAACCCGCAGGACAAGGAGCCGGCTTTCGCCGAGGTGTCCCGCCTGGTCAAACAGCACGAGGCCGACGTGGTGGTGCTGGCGCGCTACATGCAAATCCTGCCGCCGGAACTGTGCAGCGAATACGCCGGCAAGGTGATCAACATTCACCACAGTTTCCTGCCTTCGTTTGTCGGCGCCAAGCCGTATCACCAGGCGTCCTTGCGCGGCGTGAAGTTGATTGGAGCAACCTGCCACTACGTCACCGAGGAGCTGGACGCCGGCCCGATCATCGAGCAGGACGTGGTACGTGTCAGCCACAGCGACAGCATTGAAGACATGGTGCGTTTCGGCCGTGACGTCGAGAAGATGGTCCTGGCCCGTGGCCTGCGTTACCACCTGGAAGACCGCGTGCTGGTGCACGGCAACAAGACGGTCGTGTTCTGACAAGACGTCTTTTGATTGAAGAACAAGGGGCCTGGGCGTTAAATCGTCCCAGGCCCTTTTTCTTTGCCTGCCATTGAGGATTGATTGATGAGCGATCCGCTGGATAAAGCCACCGCTAAAGCTCCCGCGACCTTGGGGGAGGGGTGTTTGAGCCGATACGACCCGGATGACTTGAGCAGCGAGGACGGCACCGAATTTCCAGGTGCCGCCGAGTTGTGGCAGCGCGAGCAGGACCAAGTCGAGCCCGCTGCGGATTAAAGCGGCAAGTGCCGGGTTCAGATCCGGAAACTGCCCACCAACTGTTTCAGGCGCGCGGCCTGTTGTTCCAGGTCGGCACAGGCGCGCAGGGTCGAATGCAGGTTTTCCACGCCTTCCTGGTTGAGGGTGTTGATCTCGGTAATGTCCATGTTGATCGACTCCACCACCGAGGTCTGCTCCTCGGTAGCGGTGGCCACCGACTGGTTCATGCCATAGATTTCGCCAATGCGCTGGGTCACGCTATTCAGGCGTTCACCGGCCAGGTTGGCGATTTCCACGCTGTCATGGCTGTGGCGCTGGCTTTCGCTCATGGTGCTGACCGAGTCGCGGGCGCCGACTTGCAGCTCCTCGATCATTTTTTGCACCTGTTGCGCCGATTCCTGGGTGCGATGGGCCAGGTTGCGCACTTCATCGGCAACCACCGCAAACCCACGCCCGGCTTCGCCTGCGCGGGCCGCTTCGATGGCGGCGTTCAGGGCCAGCAGGTTGGTTTGCTGGGAAATGCTGGTGATCACCTCAAGAATCTGGCCGATATTCACGGTTTTGCTATTGAGCGCTTCGATATTGCTGCTGGAGGCACTGATCATCTCGGACAGCTGAGTCATCGCCTTGATGTTGCGTTCAACCACTTGTTGCCCATCTTCGGCCAGGTGGCGCGCATCGCTGGCGTTGCTCGAGGCTTGCGCCGCATTACGGGCGATTTCCTGGGCGGCGGCGCCCAGCTCATTGATCGCGGCCGCGACGCTGTTGGTGCGGTTGGCTTGCTCGTCGGAGTTGACCATCGACGAGTTGGACGCGCTGACCACCCGCAATGCCACTTCATTCACCTGCTCGGTAGCCGAGGATACTTCGCGGATCGATGTATGAATCCGCTCCACGAATCGGTTGAATGCGTTACCCAGGGTGCCGAATTCATCGTGATTCTGGATGGTCAGGCGGCGGGTCAGGTCACCTTCGCCGTCGGCGATGTCCTGCATGGCGCGGGTCATTACATGCAGCGGCTGCAACAGCACGCGGATCAGCATGCCCAGCAGGGCGATGATGATCACCACGGCAATCAGCGTGGCGATCACGGCGGAGGTGCGGAATTCGCTGAGCATGGCGAAGGATTTGTCTTTATCTACTGCAATACCGAGGTACCAATTCACCGAGGGCAGGCCCTTGATCGGGGTAAAAGTCACGATATTGTCTTTGCCGTCGGCCTCGACTTCGCTGAAGTCTCCGCTGATCTTCGGCGTGTTCTTCGGGTATACGTCGGCGAGGGTCTTCATCACCAGATCTTTGTTCGGATGCACCAGCACTTTGCCATCGGCACTGACCAGGAAGGCATAGCCCATGCCGCCGAAATTCAGTGCGCCGATATTCTCCACCAGGGTTTGCAGGCTCAGGTCACCCCCCACCACACCGATGCTTTGGCTGCCCTTGGTGCTTGGGGTGGTGATGGAAATGATCAACTTGCCGGTGGCGGCATCGATATAAGGTTCGGTCAGCGTTGAGCCGTTGCTGCTCTGGGCGCCTTTGTACCAGGGCCGCACACGCGGGTCGAAGCCGTCCGGCATCTTGGTGTCGGGGCGGATGGTGAAGGCGCCCGTGCTGTCGCCTACGTAGGTTGCCATGAACGAAGACGTCAGGGTTTTCTGTTCGAGCAGGCTGGCTACGGTGGAGGGTTCGGGGTTGACGGCGATGTTTTGCGCAGCGTTTTCCACCAGTGCAATACGCCCGGTGAGCCAGGTCTGAATGTTGCTGGCGGTGACGTCGCCCATTTCGTGCAAGTAATTGTTGAGGTCGTCGCGAAGGGCGTTGCGTTGCAGGTAGTCGTTGTAGAGGGTAAACAGCGCGAAGGCGGCGATGACGATAAGGGAGGCTGCAAGCAGGATTTTGTGGCTGAAGCGCAGGTTTTTATTCATGGCTTGTAGGGTCCGCTATGGTCTTATTATCCGAAGCGCGTCCTTATGGGATGCGCAAAATGGCAGCGTCAAAAAAGGTGTGATACTTCTTGTGGTAGTTCTAAGTGTCCGTGGAGGAACTACCTGACCTGTTTTTAGACTTTGTGGGTCTCACATCTGTCTTTATCGACCTGGCGACACTAAAGATTAACCATGGGTGACGAAATGTCTGATTCCACGCAACTCCTTATCGGCGCAGACCTCTCTGGCCAGCCGATTGCCCAGGCCATGCGTCTGGCCAACCGTCACGGGCTGATCGCCGGCGCCACCGGCACCGGCAAAACCGTCACATTGCAACGTCTGGCCGAAGCCTTCAGCGATGCGGGGGTGGCGGTGTTCGCCGCTGATATCAAGGGTGACCTGTGTGGCCTGGGCGCGGCGGCGAACCCCCAGGGCAAGGTCGCCGAGCGCATTGCGGGCATGCCCTTCCTTAATTACACACCTAAGGCTTATCCGGTCACGCTGTGGGATATCCACGGGCAGTCCGGTCATCCGTTGCGCACCACCATCAGCGAAATGGGGCCCCTGCTGCTCGGCAGCCTGCTGGAACTCACCGACAGCCAGCAGTCGGCCCTGTATGCAGCCTTCAAGGTGGCAGACCGCGAAGGCTTGCTGTTGCTGGACCTCAAGGACCTCAAGGCGCTGCTCAACCATCTGCGCTATCACCCGGAGTTGCTTGGCGAGGATGCGGCATTGATGACCACCGGCTCCAGCCAGGCGCTGCTGCGGCGCCTGGCGGTGCTGGAACAGCAGGGCGCCGAGGCGTTGTTTGGTGAGCCGGCGCTGCAGCTTGAAGATATCCTGCAGCCCACCAGCGACGGGCGCGGGCGTATCCACCTGCTGGATGCCAGCCGCCTGGTGCACGAGGCGCCGAAGGTCTACGCGACCTTCCTGCTGTGGCTGTTGGCGGAGTTGTTCGAGCAATTGCCGGAGCGCGGTGACGCGGACAAACCGCTGCTGGCGCTGTTTTTCGATGAGGCGCACCTGCTCTTCGCCGACACGCCCAAGGCGTTGCAGGATCGCCTGGAGCAAGTGGTGCGGCTGATCCGTTCCAAAGGGGTTGGCGTGTATTTCGTCACCCAATCGCCGGGCGACCTGCCGGACAGCGTGCTGGCTCAACTCGGCTTGCGCATCCAGCATGGCTTGCGGGCGTTCACCACCAAAGAACAGAAGTCCTTGCGCGCCGTGGCAGACGGTTTTCGGCCGAACCCGGCCTTTGATGCCCTGGCGGTGCTGACCGAGTTGGGCACCGGTGAGGCGTTGGTGGGAACGTTGCAGGAAAAAGGCACGCCGGAAGTCGTCCAGCGCGTGCTGGTGGCGCCGCCGCAATCACGGATCGGGCCGTTGAGCGAGGCGGAACGTGTTGCGCTGGTCGCCGGTTCAGCATTGCAGGGCCGCTATGACAAGCCGATCGACCGGGAATCCGCCTATGAAGTGCTGATGGCGCGCAAGGACCTGGGGCCGACCGAGGAGGCCAAGCCGACGGCCGAGGAACCGAGTTTCACCGATAAGGCCGGAGCGTTTCTGGGAACGGCGGCGGGCAAGGCGCTGAAGTCCGCCATGCAGCAAGCCGCCAATCAGATGGGGCGGCAACTGGTGCGGGGTTTATTGGGCTCGTTGCTGGGCGGCAGCAAGCGCAAGTAGCGGCTCAGGCTTTGGGTTTGGCGTGGGCGGCCAGCCGCTCAAGCGCTGCGCGCAAGCCTGGGTCGCTGATCCCGTCGGCCGTTGCCTGAATGGTTTCGGCCGCATTCACCGACAAGTCCATGGTATGCCCCACCGCGCCTTGCTGGACGGTGGGCGGTTGCACCTTGAACTGGATGCGCATCAAGCTGGCGAACTCATCAAAGGCCATCAATTGACGCTGCAGGCGTTTTTGCTGATAACGCAAACGGGTTGCCCAATGGCCATCGGTGACAATCAGCAGCAAATTACCTTCACGCCAGGACGCCACATGGCAGTGCTCACGTGCGGCGGGTTGCAGTTGGCTCTCGAGCAGGCGTTGCAGATGGCCCAAGCGTTGCGCATGGCTGAAGATGGCTTTCAACGGCTTGGCTTCGCGAAGCAACACGCTGGGCGCGCGGGCTGTAAGAGGGCGAAATGCCATGATTAGACACCTTAAGTAACAGAGCAGCCATCTTAGCAGAAAGCGCTCGCAGGCCCCCAGGCAATGCACCCGCGCAGGTTTCCCCATGAAATCAATAGGTAACTTCTGCGTTCCATGGGTTGAAGTTCCGCCAAAAGCCCTTATTTTAAACAAGCCCTCTCACAGCCCCATGCCTGCATCGGGGAACAACGCCACTTTCCTCACCCACGAATCCGGGTAGAATGCGCGTTCGCATGCGGCCGTGAGGGCTGCTCGGGCCACTGACGGTGCGCCCTCCATCCCTATGTGTGGAAGAACCTGCCGATATGTTTGCGCCTTTGTTAAAGAAACTTTTTGGAAGCAAGAATGAGCGCGAAGTCAAACGCATGCTCAAGACGGTGCAGCTGGTCAATGCCTTCGAAGAGCAGATGGTTGCCCTTTCGGACGAGCAATTGCGCGCCAAGACCCAAGAGTTCAAGGCCCGCATAGCCAAAGGTGAAACCCTCGACAAGCTGCTTCCCGAAGCGTTTGCGGTCGCCCGTGAAGCCGGTAAGCGTGTCATGGGCATGCGCCACTTCGACGTTCAGTTGATCGGCGGCATGACCTTGCATGAAGGCATGATTGCCGAAATGCGCACCGGTGAAGGCAAGACCCTGGTGGCAACCCTCGGCGTTTACCTCAACGCATTGTCCGGCAAGGGCGTGCACGTGGTGACGGTGAACGACTACTTGGCTCGCCGGGACGCCAACTGGATGCGCCCGCTGTATGAATTCCTCGGCCTGACCGTGGGCGTGGTAACGCCGTTCCAGCCGCCGGAAGAGAAGCGCGCCGCCTACGCTGCCGACATCACCTACGGCACCAACAACGAATTCGGTTTCGACTACCTGCGCGACAACATGGCGTTCAGCATGGAAGAAAAATTCCAGCGCGAACTCAACTTTGCCGTGATCGACGAAGTCGACTCCATCCTGATCGACGAAGCCCGTACCCCGCTGATCATCTCCGGCCAGGCCGAAGACAGCTCGCGCCTGTACACCGAGATCAACAAGTTGATCCCGCGCCTGGAGCAGCACATCGAGGAAGTGGAAGGCGTGGTGACCAAAGAAGGTCACTTCAGCATCGACGAGAAGACCCGCCAGGTCGAACTCAACGAAGCCGGTCACCAGTTCGTCGAAGAGATGCTGACCCAGATCGGCGAGCTGGCGGAGGGTGAAAGCCTGTACTCGGCGCACAACCTGGGCCTGTTGACCCACGTGTATGCCGGCCTGCGCGCCCACAAGCTGTTCCATCGCAACGTCGAATACATCGTGCAGGACGGCCAGGTCGTACTGGTTGACGAACACACCGGCCGTACCATGCCGGGTCGTCGTCTGTCCGAGGGCCTGCACCAGGCAATCGAAGCGAAGGAGCACCTCAACATCCAGGCCGAAAGCCAGACGTTGGCGTCCACCACCTTCCAGAACTACTTCCGTCTGTACAACAAACTGTCCGGCATGACCGGTACGGCCGACACCGAAGCGTTCGAGTTCCACCAGATCTACAGCCTGGCTGTGATGGTGATTCCGCCGAACAAGCCGCTGGCGCGTAAAGACTTCAACGACCTGGTGTTCCTGACGGCCGAAGAGAAATACGCGGCAATCATCAACGACATCAAGGACGGCCTGGCCCAGGGTCGTCCGATCCTGGTGGGTACCGCCACCATCGAAACTTCCGAGCACGTGTCCAACCTGCTTAACAAGGAAGGCATCGAGCACAAGGTTCTGAACGCCAAGTTCCACGAAAAAGAAGCCGAGATCATTGCCCAGGCCGGTCGCCCAGGCGCACTGACCATCGCCACCAACATGGCCGGTCGTGGTACCGATATCCTGTTGGGCGGCAACTGGGAAGTGGAAGTGGCTTCGCTGGACAGCCCGACCCCTGAGCAAATCGCCCAGATCAAGGCTGACTGGCAGAAACGCCACCAGGCTGTGCTGGAATCCGGTGGCCTGCAGGTAATCGCGTCCGAGCGTCACGAATCGCGCCGTATCGACAACCAGCTGCGTGGCCGTGCCGGTCGTCAGGGTGACGCCGGTTCCAGCCGTTTCTACCTGTCGCTGGAAGACAGCCTGATGCGCATCTTCGCCTCGGATCGGGTGAAGAACTTCATGAAAGCCTTGGGCATGCAGTCCGGTGAAGCGATCGAGCACCGCATGGTGACCAACGCCATCGAGAAGGCCCAGCGCAAGGTAGAAGGCCGCAACTTCGACATCCGTAAGCAACTGCTGGAGTTCGATGACGTCAACAACGAACAGCGTAAAGTGATTTATCACATGCGTAACACGTTGCTGGCCGCTGACAACATTGGCGAGACCATCGCTGATTTCCGTCAGGACGTTCTCAACGCCACCGTCAGCGCACACATTCCGCCACAGTCGCTGCCTGAGCAGTGGGATGTTGCCGGTCTGGAAGCTGCGTTGAAGAGCGACTTCGGTGTCGACTTGCCGGTCCAGCAATGGCTGGATGAAGACGACCACCTGTATGAAGAGACGCTGCGCGAGAAGCTGATGACCGAGCTTCTGGCCGCGTACAACGAAAAAGAAGAGCAGGCGAGTGCCGAAGCACTGCGCACCTTCGAGAAACAAATCGTACTGCGCGTGCTGGACGACCTGTGGAAAGACCACCTGTCGACCATGGACCACCTGCGTCACGGTATCCACCTGCGTGGCTACGCCCAGAAGAACCCGAAGCAAGAGTACAAGCGCGAGTCGTTCACGCTGTTCTCCGAGCTGCTGGATTCGATCAAGCGCGATTCGATTCGCGTGCTGTCCCACGTTCAGGTGCGTCGCGAAGACCCGATCGAGGAAGAAGCTCGTCTGCGTCAGGAAGCCGAAGCACTGGCCGCCCGCATGCAGTTCCAGCACGACGAAGCACCGGGGCTGGAAGCGCCTGAGGTGTTGGGCGAAGAGGTCGATGTGGCCTTGGCTCAAACCCCGGTTCGTAATGAGCAGAAGCTGGGTCGCAACGAGCTGTGCTGGTGCGGTTCGGGCAAGAAGTACAAACACTGCCACGGCGAAATCAACTAAGATTTTCGCCTGAGGCTGCAACACCCTGCGCCGCGACCGGCCTCTGCCGTCGCGGCGTTTTGCCATTAATTTCACCGTCGATCACGGCGGTACAGACATCACCTATTTTAAGGAGCGCATTCATGGCTGTTGGTCTTGGTCCTTTGCCCACTTTGCACCCGGTCGCCGGTTTTGAACTCGGTATCGCTTCGGCCGGCATCAAGCGCCCAGGGCGCAAGGATGTGGTGGTGATGCGCTGTGCCGAAGGCTCGACCGTTGCCGGTGTGTTCACCCTCAATGCTTTTTGCGCCGCGCCGGTGATCCTGGCCAAGCAACGTGTCGCCGGCCCGATCCGTTACCTGCTGACCAACACCGGCAATGCCAACGCGGGCACCGGCGAGCCTGGCCTGGTGGCTGCCGCACGCACCTGCGCCAAGCTGGCCCAGTTGGCCGGCGTGGACGCCAGCCAAGTGCTGCCGTACTCCACCGGTGTGATCGGTGAGCCGCTGCCGGTGGAAAAAATCGAAGGCGCCCTGCAAGCTGCGCTGGATGACCTGTCTGTGGATAACTGGGCGGCTGCGGCCACCGGCATCATGACCACCGACACCCTGCCGAAAGGCGCGAGCCGCCAGTTCGTGCACGACGGCGTGACCGTCACCGTGACCGGTATCAGCAAAGGCGCGGGCATGATCCGCCCGAACATGGCCACCATGCTCGGTTACATCGCCACCGATGCCAACGTTTCCCGCGACGTGCTGCAGCGCCTGATGCTGGACGGCGCCAACAAGTCGTTCAACCGCATCACCATCGATGGCGATACCTCGACCAACGATTGCTGCATGCTGATCGCCACCGGCCAGGCCAACCTGCCGCCAATCACCTCCACCGAAGGCCCGCTGTTCGCTGCGCTGAAGCAGGCGGTATTTGAAGTGTGCATGGAGGTGGCCCAGGCCATCGTGCGTGACGGCGAGGGCGCTACCAAGTTCGTGACGGTTGAAGTCAACGGCGGCGGCAACCACCAGGAATGCCTGGATGTCGGCTACACCGTGGCCCACTCGCCATTGATCAAGACCGCGCTGTTTGCCTCCGACCCGAACTGGGGCCGCATTCTTGCTGCCGTCGGCCGTGCCGGCGTGCCGGACCTGGACGTGAGCAAGATCGACGTGTTCCTCGGTGAGGTGTGCATCGCCAGCCGTGGCGCCCGCGCCGAGACCTACACCGAGGCCCAGGGCTCGGCGGTGATGCAGCAGGAAGAAATCACCATCCGCATCGAGTTGGGTCGCGGTGAGTGCAGCGAAACCATCTGGACCACCGACCTGTCCCACGAGTACGTGAAGATCAACGCGGAATACCGCACCTGATTGCCAAGAGGAAAGCGTGGTGAAACGAGTGCATGTAGCAGCAGCGGTGATCCGCGGTGTCGATGGCAGGATCCTGCTGGCGCGCCGTGCCGATACCCAGCATCAGGGCGGCCTCTGGGAGTTTCCCGGCGGCAAGGTGGAGGCCGATGAGTCAGTCGCCACTGCGCTGTCCCGCGAATTGCAGGAAGAGCTGGGTATCCAGGTCACCACGGCGCGACCGCTGATCAAGGTGCAGCATGATTACCCGGACAAGCAGGTGTTGCTGGATGTCTGGGAAGTCTCGGCCTTCAGCGGCGAGCCGCATGGCGCTGAAGGGCAACCGCTGGAATGGGTGGCCCCGCGGGATCTGCTCAACTATGAGTTCCCGGCGGCGAATGCGCCGATTGTGACCGCTGCCCGCTTGCCGGCCGACTACCTGATTACCCCGGGTGAACTGGAAAGCCCGACGTTGCTGCGCGGTATCCAGAAAGCCATTGCCGGTGGTATCAAACTGGTTCAACTGCGTGCGCCCAATGGTTACGACCCCAAATACCGTGACCTGGCGGTGGACGCCGTGGGCCTGTGTGCCGGCAAGGCACAGTTGATGATCAAGGGTCCGTTTGAATGGCTGGGGGATTTTCCTGCGGCCGGCTGGCACATGACCTCGGCGCAATTGCGTAAATATGCGAGCAAGGGCCGCCCGCTGCCCAAGGATCGCTGGTTGGCTGCCTCGTGCCATAACGCTGAAGAGCTGGCGCTGGCGGAAATGATGGACGTGGATTTTGTCACGCTGTCCCCGGTGCAGCCGACCCAGACGCATCCGGAGGCACAGCCATTGGGTTGGGAACAGGCCGCGCAGTTGATCAGCGTCTTTAGCAAGCCGGTGTTTCTGCTGGGTGGCGTTGGGCCTGCCGAGCGGGAGCAGGCTTGGGACGTTGGGGCTCAGGGTGTGGCGGGTATCAGGGCGTTCTGGCCGGACGTTTGATGCTGTTTGAGGGCCTCATCGCAGACAAGCCAGCTCCCCCATTTGACTGGGTTCACAATTCAAATGGGGGAGTGGGCTTGCCCACGATGGCGACCGAATCATCAGTGTGGTTTAGCCGCCGCCTGCCACAACACCTCCGCAACACCCTGGCGCCTGGCAATCACCCGCGCCGCCACAAACAGCAAATCCGACAACCGATTGATATACGCCAACCCCACGCCTTCCAACGGTTCCAGCGCATTCAGCTGCTGACACCGCCGCTCGGCGCTGCGTGCCAGGCTACGGCACACATGGGCCTGGGCGATCAGCGCCGAGCCACCGGGCAGGATGAAGTTCTCCAGCGGGCCCACTTCTTCGTTCCAGCGATCAATCGCCGCTTCCAGCCGATCCACTTCTGCCGCATTCAGCGCTTTGTACACCGGCATTGCCAGCTCACCGCCGAGGTCAAACAGGCGATGCTGGCAAGGTGTCAGCACCTCGATCACCTCCGTCAGTTCCGGATGCTTGCCGCTTTGTTCTTCAAGACCCGCCAGCAACAACCCCAGCTGGCTGTTCAGCGTATCGACTTCGCCGATAGCTTCCACACGGGGGTGGTCCTTGGGCACGCGGCGGCCGTCACCCAGGCCGGTTTCACCCTTGTCACCGGTGCGGGTGTAAATCTTCGACAGGCGAAAGCCCATGGTCAGTGCTCCAATTGGGTTAGTTCATAGGGCGGCATTTGGCTGCCGGCCAAGGGCAGGCGCAAGGTGAAGCACGTGCCTTGGCCCAGGGTGGAATGCACTTCCATCTGGCCCTTGTGGTTGTTGGTGATGATGAAATACGACACCGACAGCCCAAGCCCGGTGCCCTGGCCGATTTCCTTGGTGGTGAAGAACGGCTCGAACGTGCGTTTGCGCACGTTTTCACTCATGCCGATGCCGTTGTCTTCCACCTGGATTTCCGCCCATGGCGGGTTGAGGCGGGTACGCAGGATGATGCGCCCCGGCTCGCTGTCGTCTTCACGCAAATGAATGGCCTGGGCGGCGTTTTTCAGCAGGTTGAGCAGCACCTGCTCCAGCTCGTTGGCGGTGCCGGGCACCGGGCCCAGTTGCGGGTCGAACTGGCGGATGATCGCCTGGCCCTTGAAGTCGAAACCGATGGCCAGGTCAAAGTCATTGCCGGCGATTTCCACGGCCTGGTCGATCAGTGCCGGCAGGTCGCAAGGGGCCATCTGCCGGTTGCTGCGGCGGCTGAAGCTGAGCATGTGGGTGACGATCTTCGCCGCCCGCGCCCCGGCCTGCTGGATGCCGTCGAGCAGTTGCGGCACTTCGCGGCTTTGCAGGTACTGGTTGACCTCGGCCAGCGAGATGCCCGCCTGCTCGGCGTGTTCCAGGTTCTTGGGTAGGTCGGGGGACAGGCGGCGACGGATGTTCTGCACGTTATGCAGGATTGCCCCCAGCGGGTTATTGATTTCGTGGGCCATGCCGGCGGCGAGGCCACCGACCGAAAGCATTTTCTCCGACTGCACCATCATTTCTTCCAGGGACAGGCGCTGGGTGATGTCATCGATACGGATCACCACACCACGCCCGGCACCACCGGTCAGCGGGTAAAAGGTCAGTGCGTAATGCTTGGGCTCATCGTCTTTGACCCAGGTGACGCGTTCGATACGCTCCACCGTGTGTTGCTCGACCGTGGCCTTGATCTGCGGCAGGTAGGGCTTGAGCGGTTGGAAGGCGAGGTAGATCGGCTGGTTCAGCGCCTCATCCAGGCGCGTGCCGGAAAGCGCGCTGGCTTCCTGGTTCCACTGCGTTACATAGAGTTGCTCGTCGAGGGCGATCAGAGCCGACGGCATCGAGTCGATGATGCTGTTCAGATAATTCTGAAAACCGGTGAGTTTTTTCTCGATCTTGCTGCGAACCTGCACTTCCAGTTCCAACTTGCGGTTGGTGTGGCGCGTCTCTTCCGCCAAGCCTTGTGCCTGGTCGTAAGCCGCCTGGGAGTCGTCACGCGCGCGCTTGAGCTGCTGCTCGCGGGCTTCGATGCGTGACAGCATGGTGTTGAAGGCTTCGGCCAGGCTGCCGATTTCATCGTGGTTGCCACGGCCGGCACGCAGGGCGTAGTTCTCTTCGCGAGTTACCTGGCGGGAGAGTTCTTCCAGTTCATGGATGGGGCGGGTGATCAGGCGTTTGATCTGCCGGGCGATAATCAGCCACAGCAGCACACTGAAAATCAGAATGCCCAGGCTGGCGGTCAGGGTGCCGGTGTAGAAGGCCACCGGCAGCTCACTGCTGGCCACCAGTAACAAATGCCCGGAAGGCTGGCCGGCGCGGGGCAGGGTGATGACTTGGTTGCTGCGAAACTCGGTGAGGCGCCAGGCTTCGATATGCCGGTAGTTTTCCGGTAACTGCAGCCGATTGCCGTGTTGCATCTGCGCCAGGCGGGTGCCTTCGCCGTCAAACAGCGCCGCTGCGCGCAGGGGCGAATAGCTGGTCAGTTCGTTGAGCAGGGCTTCGGCTTTGGCCGGAGACTCGAGGGCCTCGGCGGCGAGCGCGGGGTTGGACACCAGCCGCCCGATGGCCTGCAAGGCTTGGGGCGCCATGCTTTCCTGGGAGATCCAGTAGGCGGCGCTGATAAAGGTCAGGTTGGCCACCAGCAATACGGTGGTCAGCAGCACCAGCAGGGCGGCCAGCAGTTTCTGCCCGACCGGTAGGTTTTCTAGACGCTGGCGCAGCGGCATCAGGGTTTTCCCAGGTGATAGACAGGCGGGCAGGGTAGCGCGTGGCTCAGTCGCGGGGCAATCCGCGTGCAAGCAACTGGTCAACCAGGCGTACCTGCAGTTGCTGCAAATGCGGCAGGCTCAATTGGTGGCGCGCTGCCGCCTGGCAAGCATAGCCCAACAAATAGCTGATTTCGGTGCGCCGGCCATTGGCTACGTCCTGGTACATGGAGGAGTAATTGGCCGCCGTGGCATGGATCACCCGTTCCACTTCATGCTGCAGATCCTGCGCCGCAGCCGGTTGGCCACAGCATTCCAGCAGTTCACCGAGTTCGGCGCACAAGGTGGCCACTTCGCACTGATGTGTTTGCAGTTCGCCGTTGCGGCAATGGTAAAGCACGGTCAGCGGGTTGATCGCGCAATTGAGCGCCAGTTTGCGCCACAGGCGCGTAAGAATATCGGTGCTCCATTCGTGGGGGATACCGGCGGCGTGCAGGTCTTCCAGCCACAGGGGCGGGGTAGGGTGGCCGGCGTCCCCCAGCCAGGTGAAGCCATGGCCGGCAAACACTACGCGCCAGTCGCCATCACGAAACGCGCCTTCGGTGCTGGAGGCGAAGATGCAGCGGGCCTGGGGCAGTTGCGCGGCCACTGCGTCCTGGCTGCCGAGGCCGTTTTGCAGCAGGATCAACTCGGCGTTCGGTGCCAGCCGGTGCTGCAACTGTGCGACGGCGCTTTGCGCGTCGTAGGCTTTGCACGCCACCAGCAGGCGCTGAATTGGCTCCGGGCTGTCGGGCGTTTCGCCGATCACCGGGTAGGTGTGCGCTACGCCGTGTTCCACCAGGGTCAGCCCCTGGGCCGTCTGATAGCTGGCCAGGCGAGCAGCATCGCGCAGGATCAACCTGACGGGCACACCGGCGCGCGCCAGGCGAGCGGCCCAGAGTGTGCCCAGGCTGCCGGCGCCGAGAATATGCCAGGTGGTCGACATCAGTTTTTGCTCCGTAGGGTCGCTCACAGTGAACGCGGCGAAAGAACCGCTATAATGCCCCGGCATTTTAGCTCGGGCGCGCTCCATCTCTACTGAGTCCGCCCCTTATATTGGAGAAATCACATGCCTTCGTTCGACGTGGTATCTGAACTGGACAAACACGAAGTCACCAACGCCGTCGAGAACGCCGTCAAGGAACTGGACCGTCGCTATGACTTGAAAGGCAAGGGCAGCTTCGAATTCAAGGAAAAGGAACTGACCGTCAACCTGACCGCTGAAGCCGATTTCCAGCTGGAAGCGATGATCGAGATCCTCAAGTTGTCCCTGGTCAAGCGCAAGATCGACGCCCAGTGCCTTGAAATCAAGGACGCCTATGCCTCCGGCAAGCTGATGAAGCAGGAAGCCGTGCTCAAGGAAGGCATCGACAAAGAGCTGGCGAAGAAGATCGTGGCCCATATCAAGGATGCCAAGCTCAAGGTCCAGGCCGCCATCCAGGGCGAGCAGGTTCGCGTGACCGGCAAAAAGCGTGATGATCTGCAGGAGGCAATCGCTGCCTTGCGCGCCAAGACCTTCGACATGCCGCTGCAGTTCAATAACTTCCGCGACTGATGGCACTTTGGGGAACCTGTGGGGCTTTTTGACGTCCCACGCCCCAGAACCTGCGCCTGCAATTGAGCCCTCCGGGGCTCAATTGCATTTATGGCCACTCAATACGCCGAACATCCGGTAAACAGGAGAATGTAGATGGATTTGAACGCTGAAGTGGATCACCTGATCAAGACCTCAGAATCGTGGTTACCGATGATCATGGAATACGGCAGCCGGTTTTTGCTGGCCGTGGTCACCCTGGCCATCGGCTGGTGGCTGATCAACGTTTTGACCCACCGAGTGGGGCGTTTGCTTGCGCTGCGCAATGCTGACCTGGCGCTGCAGCACTTCATCACCAGCCTGGCGAACATTGCGCTCAAAGTCATGCTGGTGGTCAACGTAGCCTCGATGATCGGCGTGGCAACCACCTCGTTCGTTGCCGCGATCGGTGCTGCCACGCTGGCCATTGGCCTGGCATTGCAAGGCAGCCTGGCCAACTTCGCCGGTGGCGTGCTGATTCTGCTGTTCCGCCCGTTTCGCATTGGTGACTGGATCGAAGCCCAGGGTACTTCCGGTACCGTCGACAGCATCCAGATTTTTCACACCGTGTTGCGCACCGGCGACAATAAGACTGTGATCATCCCGAACGGCAGCCTGTCCAACGGCCTCATCACCAACACCAACCGTCAACCGACCCGCAAGGTGGTGTTTGATGTGGGTGTGGACTACGAAGCTGACCTGCAAAAAGCCCGTGAAGTGCTGCTGGAGCTGGCCAAAGACCCACGTGTATTGGCAGACCCGGCTGCTGTGGCGGTGGTTTCGACCTTGGGTGACAGTTCGATCACGGTCTCCCTGCGTTGCTGGACCAAGACTGCAGACTATTGGGATGTGGTGTTTATGTTGAACGAACTTGCACGTGACCGTCTGAAAGCCGCGGGGATTGATATTCCATTTCCGCAGCGGGTTATTCGCGTGATGCAGGAAACAGCAGCCAAGTAATAAACAACAACAACCGCATCGAACTTGGCCGATAGGTCAGCTTCGGTGCGGTAGGTTTAAACTAGATAGTTAGCTTGCTAGTTATTCCGGCGCTGAAACAATACAGCAATAAAAAAGCCGCCCCCTTGTTCACAAGAGGGCGGCTTTTTATTTAAGGCCGAAGCCTTAAGCCATCGTTGTAATTAAACCGTCAATTACAAGATGTTCAGCGGGTAGTTCGCGATCAGACGCAGTTCGTCGATCGAAGGCGAACCGTAGTACACGCCATCGCCAGAGCGATAGGTAGCTTGACGCAGACGCAGGCTCAGGTTTTTAGCCGGGCCGCTCTGGACTACGTACTTGGCTTCGATGTCGCGTTCCCACTCTTTGCCGTTCGAAGTGGTCCCAGTGTTGGCGCCACTACCGGTGACATAACGAGTCATGAAGCTCAGGCCAGGAACGCCGAAGGTCGCCATGTTGATGTCGTAACGCGCCTGGTAGGGACTTCTCGCCTTCGGCGTTGAAGTCGGAACGGGCGATGGAGTTGGCCAGGAACACTGTGCCGCCGCCGTCTACGCCGTAGCCGTAGTCGCCGTCGCCAGTAACTTTCTGGGCTGCCAGCGTGAAGGTGTGAGCGCCAACGGTGTAAGCACCCTGCAAGCTGAACGCGCGGTTGTCGAGCTTGGTCGTACCATCTTTTTCGGCGCGTTGCAGGCCGGCACCTTCACTCTTGGTGTCGTAGATGTTGAAGTCCAGAGCGAACGACTGGTCGTCGCTAAGCGCGTGGGTCCAGTTGAGGTTGCTGTAGTACTTACGGAAGTAATCTTCGGTTTTTGCGTAGTACAGGCTGCCGGTGAACTCTGGGGTGAACGAGTAGACACCGCCGACAAAGTCAGTCGTTGTCAGGCCAAGGCTGTCACGGTAGGTCTGGTTCTGCGCGACGCTGGAAGTGAAGTGACCGCCTTCCAGTTTCAGTCCCTTGATCTCATTGCTGGTGAGCGATATACCTTGTGGCAGTTCTGGCAGCAGACGGCTGTCGTCAGAGGCGAATACAGGTGCCGTAGTGTACTGGTCACCGACTTTCAGTACGGTGTTTGAGAAACGGAACTTAACCGCTCCGCCGCCTTTGGAGTAGTCGTCTTGCGAGCGACCATCCGAACCCGTTGGGAACAGACCTGTACCAGCGCGACCTTTGCCGCTATCGAGCTTCACGCCCAGCAGGCCGATTACATCAATACCGACGCCAATGGTGCCTTGAGTGAAGCCGGATTCGTACAGACCATTGAAGCCAAGGCCTGTCTCTTCCGCACGGCTTTTACGCTTGCCGTTAACGGTACTGTAGCCACTCGCTGGCTCATTACGGAAATCGCGGCTGAAATACAGTGCACGGGTATTGATGCTGAACGTGCTGTCTTCAACAAAACCCTTGGAATCGTCCTGGGCGGACGCCATTGCGAACTGCGAGGTGCCTGCTGAAACAGCCAGGGCGATCATGCTCCACTTCATCACGCGCATCGTGATTTGCTCCTTTGGTTTAGGAAGAGTACTGCCGTCCCACCTGTATTTTTATCTGGGCGGCTCTTTCTTTATTGTGTCGGCGCAAAGTTATATCACGCAGACTCTATTGACGATACTTACCCATCTATCCTTTCAGCTTCTTTACGAGGCTGTCGTAAATTGCTAGCTCCCTGTCGCAAATTCACAGCCCGTGTGTAACCGGGCTGACAACTTCAATACTGTTTTCAACCCCGCTTGGAAGTTTGAACTCGTCCCTGGTACATATTGAAACGCCACCGTTTTTATCGCGAAACACCTGCTTCCAGGCGGGTGTCGTTGCCGACGATATGGGTGTGAATGCAACAAGCGCGCCCAAACCGGTAACCGAATGTCATTTTTTCGTGAAAATCGTTACGCCCGTGTAAAAACCGCATAAGCACGGGCTTTTTGCGCCGTTTGGTTTGGGCTTGACACGCCCGCGTTGCACCTGCGCGGTGCTGCACACATCCTGTGCCAGTGGGAAATGTTACCGGTCCACCCTCTTGGGTGGGTAGTCGGCGGATCCCTTTGAGGCACAAGTGGGTCATTTTGGTGCATCCCGGTGAGGCCCGAGTTAGCGTAGCTCAAATATTCAACTGCCTCGAAAGAGTGCAGGTTTTTTATCGGATTGCGTCGTGACTCTGCGCAATGCCGTGAAGCCGGAGGCATTCGAATGTATGCTGGGCCCTTGAAACTGACCTGCCGAACGGAGTGCCCGTGGTGTTCGCCCTAGATCAACGCCTGCAACAAGACACACTGGCCATTGGGGACTTCCCGCTGTGCCACCTGCTGCTGTCCAATGACTCGAACTACCCGTGGTTCATCCTGGTGCCGCGTATCAACGGTATCAGCGAAGTGTTTCAGCTGGATGTCGCAGATCAACAAACACTCTGGCAAGAAACCACCACCCTGGCGCAGTTGCTTAATGAAGGCTTGGCCGCCGACAAGATGAATATTGGTGCGCTGGGCAATGTCGTCAGCCAATTGCATGTGCATGTAATCGTGCGCAAGCGTGATGACGCCGCCTGGCCGGCGCCAGTGTGGGGCAAGCACCCGGCGCAGCCTTATACCGAACAACAGGTAGCGGCTATTCGCGCACGCATGCGTGAGTTGTTGCCTGCCGACTTTATTTTTGCGCAGGGCTGAACCATGGATTTGCAAGACCGCGTGACGGACCTGGAAAGCCGCCTGGCCTTCCAGGACGACACCATCGAGACCCTCAATGACATCCTCGTCACCCAGCAACGTGCCGTCGAGCGCCTGCAATTGCAGATGGCCGCGTTGCTCAAGCGCCAGGAAGAAATGGGTAGTCAGTTCGAGACCTCCGAAGAGGAAGCGCCGCCGCCACACTATTGAGTGAGCGGGGTGCAATAAAAAACCGCGATCCGGTCAATGCCGGATCGCGGTTTTTTTTGCTGCGAAGGCTGGAGTCAGCGACGCGGCAGAGCAGCGATCACGTCTTCGGCCTGCAGGCCTTTGTCGCGATTCATGACGGAGAACTCCACGCGCTGGCCTTCCACCAGGACGCGATGGCCTTCGCCGCGAATGGCCCGGAAGTGGACGAAGATATCGTCGCCCGAATCGCGGGAAATAAAGCCGAAGCCTTTGGAGGTGTTGAACCACTTGACGGTACCGGTATCCCGGTTGGTCATGTCGTAGTTTTGCGACGCGGCCGCCGGGGAGGAACGGTAGAAGCTGATGGCCAGGTGAAGGACGATGGCGACCACAGCAATCACCAGGCTGAGCAGGATGGCCGGGTGGCCGCCCACTTCAGGCATAGGTGCCAGGAGGGTGAGGGTTTGAACGACAACGGTCAGTACCAGCAGCGCGCTGACCAGGTTTTGCAGTTGATGACGCGTGCCTTTGTTCCAGTAAGGGATCACCGGTGCCAGCGTCAGGTTAAGAAGGCCGAACAAGGCCAGGTACAGAGCGTCGTGTTGTTCCAGGTAGGGAGGGCTTCCCTGTTGCAAGCTCGGTATAAAGGACAGCAGCAAAGCTGCAACGCCCGTTAGCAGGTGGACGATTTTCAACATTTTGATTAACTCACGTTAAGACGGATCACAAGGAAGAGCTGACTGGCACGGTTCGCTTCTGAACAATGGGAGGCGTTAAGCACGTGCGCGGGTATCAGCCTATGCCGCCGGCCGCGGAAATTAACGGCAGCGACACGCCGTCTATTTAACAGCAAAGGCTGTGCCTACTCAAATCAAGCATTTCCGGGTGTTGCAAGGCTCACGGCATTTCTGCGTCAAACGCTTGTCCTAGACAGGTGCAGGCGTTTGTGTGGCGAGCAGGCTTGCCCGCGTTGGGCTGCGTAGCAGCCTCGTACCCTACGTTGCAGGCCCCCATCGGGGCGATTTGCCGCACGTCGCGTGGGTGCGCCGGGCTGCGCATCCGCGACACTCTTGCTAGAGTGGTCCTGCACCTGATCAATGAATGCTTGTCAATTGAAGGGGATAAACATGGCAATCGATATCGGTATCAGCGAAGCAGATCGTAAATCCATCGTCGACGGGCTTTCCCGGCTGCTTTCCGATACCTATGTACTGTACTTGAAGACCCATAACTTCCATTGGAACGTTACGGGCCCGATGTTCCGTACGCTGCACTTGATGTTCGAAGAGCAGTACAACGAGCTGGCGCTGGCGGTGGACTCCATTGCCGAGCGTATCCGTGCCTTGGGCTTCCCGGCGCCGGGTGCCTATTCGATCTACGCCCGTCTGTCTTCCATCAAGGAAGAGGAAGGTGTGCCCAGTGCCGAAGAAATGATCCAGCAACTGGTAGCGGGTCAAGAAGCGGTCACTCGCACCGCGCGCGGTATCTTCCCGTTGCTCGACAAGGTCAGCGATGAGCCGACTGCCGACTTGCTGACCCAGCGTATGCAGGTTCACGAAAAAACCGCGTGGATGCTGCGTTCATTGCTCGAAAATCAGTAAACACTGGCCTTGAGTGGCGCCGCCCGGGCGCCACTCGCTTGTTTCCACGCATTTCCTGGCGTTGTCCTACGCCTATCAACGTCCCGTCTTCTGGCTGCCTGCCTCTGCCTGCTGTTTTATAGGGTCACTGCCCAATGGGAGATCCCATGGGGTGCTGTTTGGCAATGGAGTGTCAGGTGTATGTCACGTGGAGTGGGTAACGGAGTGATGGAAACCGGTGGTTTTCATAAGATAAAGGTCGACCCCTTCGCGAAAGGGTTCGATATGGGGCTGGCCAAGCCACTGTCCCGATCGGTGCGGCTCAATGGGTTTTCCACTTGCCTGCGGCTTGAGCAGGTCTATTGGAATATCCTTACGGAAATCGCCAGGATCAACGCCTGCTCCGTCAGCGCGTTGCTGTCTTATGTCGATCGGGAAGTGCACTTGCGGTATGGAGGGGTGAAGAACTTCAGTGGGCTGGTCAGGGTGGTGTGCGTCGTTCACCTGTTAAAAGGTCGGGTGACCCTGCAGAACCCTGAGTAATCAGCCGGTGCCCGGGCCGGCCTGCTATTGACGTGGGCGAGGCTCCGGGCAGAAAGCCGGCTGCGCTGCCTGGATTTACCAGATATAATCCCGGGCTTTGCTGCGCATGCCTGGCTTGTCCTGGGTCAGGCGCGGCGCAGTAACGATCTGATCGCCGAGACATCTCCATGCCCATGTACGACTATCAATGTGCTTCCTGTGGTCATCAGTTGGAAGCCATTCAGAAGATCAGCGCCGCGCCGCTGGTCGATTGCCCTGCTTGCCAGGCTCCTGAGCTGAAGAAGATGTTGTCCATGCCGGGCTTCCGTCTGAGCGGCAGCGGCTGGTACGAGACCGATTTCAAGACCGGCGCCAAGAAGAACCTGGCCGGCGGCGACAAAGCAGACTGAGTTGAACTCAATGCGCAGGCTCCTGCATTATCCGTCCCCTGCTTTAATGTACGGTGACGAGGCAGGCCTCCACCGAATTTCGAATTACGAGAAGTGAAACCACTACCATGATGCGCAGCCACTATTGCGGCCAACTGAACGAGACCCTGGATGGTCAGGAAATCACCCTTTGCGGATGGGTTCACCGTCGCCGCGACCACGGCGGGGTGATCTTCCTCGATATCCGTGATCGTGATGGTCTGGCCCAGGTGGTGTTCGATCCGGACCGCGCCGAGAGCTTCGCCGCCGCCGACCGCGTGCGCAGCGAGTACGTTGTAAAAATCACCGGCAAGGTTCGCCTGCGTCCGGCCGGTGCCGTGAACGCGAACATGGCGTCCGGTGCGATCGAAGTGCTGGGCTACGAGCTGGAAGTGCTGAACGAGTCGGAAACGCCGCCGTTCCCACTTAACGAATACTCCGACGTGGGCGAAGAAACCCGCCTGCGCTACCGCTTCCTGGACCTGCGTCGCCCGGAAATGGCCGAGAAGCTGCGTCTGCGTTCGCGCATGACCACCAGCATCCGCCGCTTCCTCGATGAAAACGGCTTCCTCGACGTCGAAACGCCGATCCTGACCCGGGCTACCCCGGAAGGCGCGCGCGATTACCTGGTGCCGAGCCGTACCCACGCCGGTTCGTTCTTCGCCCTGCCGCAATCGCCTCAGCTGTTCAAGCAATTGTTGATGGTGGCCGGCTTCGACCGTTACTACCAGATCGCCAAGTGCTTCCGTGACGAAGACCTGCGCGCCGACCGCCAGCCGGAATTCACTCAGATCGACATCGAGACCAGCTTCCTCGATGAAAAAGAGATCATGGGCCTCACCGAGCAGATGATCCGCAACCTGTTCAAGGAAGTGCTGGACCTGGAGTTCGGCGAATTCCCGCACATGACCTTCGAAGAAGCCATGCGCCGCTACGGTTCCGACAAGCCAGACCTGCGTAACCCGCTGGAACTGGTGGACGTGGCCGACCAGCTCAAGGAAGTCGACTTCAAGGTGTTCAGCGGCCCGGCCAACGACCCTAAATGCCGCATTGCCGCCCTGCGTGTGCCTGGCGGCGCGAGCATGCCGCGCAAGCAGATCGACGACTACACCAAGTTCGTCGGCATCTACGGTGCCAAGGGCCTGGCGTACATCAAGGTCAACGAGCGCGCCAATGGCGTTGACGGCCTGCAATCGCCGATCGTGAAAAACATTCCGCTGGACAACCTGAACGCGATCCTCGATCGCGTCGGTGCAGTCGACGGCGACATCGTGTTCTTCGGTGCCGACAAAGCCAAGATCGTCAGCGAAGCTCTGGGCGCGCTGCGGATCAAGCTGGGCCACGACCTGGACCTGCTGACCTGCAAGTGGGCACCCATGTGGGTCGTCGACTTCCCGATGTTCGAAGAGAACGATGACGGCAGCTTCAGCGCCTTGCACCACCCGTTCACCGCGCCGAAGTGCTCGCCTGAAGAGTTGGAAGCCAACCCTGCTGGCGCGCTGTCCCGTGCCTACGACATGGTGCTCAACGGCACCGAACTGGGTGGCGGTTCGATCCGTATCCACCGCAAAGAGATGCAGCAAGCGGTGTTCCGCCTGTTGGGCATCAACGAAGCGGAACAGGAAGAGAAGTTCGGCTTCCTGCTCGACGCCCTGAAATACGGTGCGCCGCCGCACGGTGGCCTGGCGTTCGGCCTGGACCGTCTGGTGATGCTGATGACCGGCGCGCAGTCGATCCGTGAAGTGATTGCCTTCCCGAAAACCCAGAGTGCTGCGGACGTCATGACCCAGGCTCCGGGTGTGGTGGATGCCAAGGCGCTGCGCGAGCTGCACATCCGTCTGCGCGAGACGCCGAAGGCTGAGTAAGGCTGCTGCGTGAAAGCGCACTGAGGTTTACGCAGTCTAAAAAGGCGCATCTTCGGATGCGCCTTTGCGTTACAAGGGTTGTGCTTTAAAGAGAGAAGTCCTGCCTGGGGCGGGATTGACAAGGTTTCTAGAGAATTTCGGAGTTGTGTTATGGCTGGCCATTCCAAGTGGGCGAACATCAAGCACCGCAAAGAGCGTCAGGATGCCAAGAAAGGCAAGATCTTCACCAAGTGGATTCGCGAGCTGACCGTCGCCGCCCGTCAGGGCGGTGGTGACCCGGGCTCCAACCCGCGCCTGCGCCTGGCGCTGGACAAGGCCCTCGGCGCGAACATGAGCCGCGACATCATCGACCGCGCCGTGGCCCGTGGTGCCGGCGCCGCCGACACCGACGACATGGTCGAGCTGAGCTACGAAGGCTACGGCCCGGGCGGCGTAGCCGTGATGGTCGAGTGCATGACCGACAACCGCAACCGTACCGCCGCCGCCGTGCGCCACGCATTCAGCAAATGCGGCGGCAACCTGGGCACCGACGGTTCGGTGGCCTACCTGTTCGAGCGCAAGGGGCAGATCTCCTTCGCACCGGGTGTGGATGAAGACGCACTGATCGAAGCGGCCATGGAAGCGGACGCCGACGACGTGGTGACCAACGAAGACGGCTCCATCGACGTGTTTACCTCGTTCGCCGGGTTCTATGCCGTGCGTAACGCACTGGAAGCCGCCGGTTTCAAAGGCACCGACGCGGAAATCGTGATGCTGCCGACCACCAGCGCCGAGCTGGACCTGGACGGCGCGCAGAAGGTGCTGAAGATGCTGGATATGCTTGAAGACCTGGATGATGTGCAGAACGTGTATTCGAATGCCGACATCCCGGAATCTGTAGCCGAGCAGCTCTCTTAAGCGTCACGCCGCTCCGATGTGTGAGCTGGTTTGGGTGGGAGCTGGCTTGCCTGCGATAGCATCCCCTCGGTTTGACACAAGCACCGAGGTGTCTGTATCGCAGGCAAGCCAGCTCCCACATTTGATCGATGTTGGTCGCAAGAATTGTGTTTTCCCACTCCGCAGGCGTTATGACTTTAATCCTAGGTATCGACCCCGGTTCGCGCATCACCGGTTTTGGCGTGGTGCAACAGACCCCGCGTGGCTGCGTCTACGTCGCCTCGGGCTGCATCCGCACCGGCGCGGGCGAGTTGGCCGAGCGCCTGCAGATCGTCTATCGCGGCGTGCGTGAGGTGATCCAGACCTACGGGCCGGTCACCATGGGCATCGAGAAGGTGTTCATGGCCAAGAACGCCGACTCCGCGTTGAAGCTCGGCCAGGCCCGTGGCGCCGCTATCGTAGCGGGTGCGGAGGAGGGCATGGAAATCGCCGAGTACACGGCGACGCAGGTTAAACAAGCCGTGGTCGGCACCGGTGCGGCCAATAAGGAGCAAGTGCAGATGATGGTCATGCACATGCTCAAACTCACCTCAAAACCGCAAATCGACGCCTCCGACGCCCTGGCCATTGCCATTTGCCACGCGCACACCCGTTCCAGCCTGTTGCCTCACGGCCTTGGTACGGCACGCAGTCGTGGCGGGCGGCTGCGTCTCTGATAGCATCAGCGCAATCGTTATTTCCGGTCAGGCGCTGTTCTGACCTTCAAGCTTTAAGGATCTGAACCGTGATTGGACGCTTGCGCGGCACCCTGGCTGAGAAACAGCCGCCGCACCTGATTCTGGATGTAAATGGGTTGGGGTATGAGCTGGAAGTGCCCATGACCACCCTTTATCGCCTACCGTCGGTCGGTGAGCCGCTGACCCTGCACACCCATCTGGTGGTGCGCGAAGATGCGCAATTGCTCTATGGTTTCATTGGCAAGCGTGACCGCGACTTCTTCCGCGAGCTGATTCGCCTGAACGGCGTGGGGCCCAAGCTTGCGCTGGCGCTGATGTCGAGCCTGGAAGTGGACGAGCTGGTACGTGCGGTTTCGGCCCAGGACACCTCGGCGCTGACCAAGGTGCCGGGTGTCGGCAAGAAAACCGCTGAGCGCCTGCTGGTGGAGCTCAAGGACCGCTTCAAAGCCTGGGAAGTGGTACCGAGCATGTTTGCGCTGGTGCCGAATCAGCCGGATATGCCGGCCGGCCAGGTCGCCAGCGCTGAAAGCGATGCGGTCAGCGCGCTGATCTCCTTGGGCTACAAGCCGCAAGAGGCCAGCAAGGCGGTGTCGGCCATCAAGGACAAGAACCTGAGCAGCGAAGACATGATCCGCCGAGCCCTGAAGGGAATGATTTAAGTGATTGAAGCTGATCGTCTGATTGCGGCCACCGGCCCGCGTGACCGTGAAGAAGTCCAGGACCGGGCCATCCGCCCCCTGAGCCTGGCCGACTACATTGGCCAGCCCACCGTGCGCGAGCAGATGGAGTTGTTTATCCAGGCCGCACGCGGGCGCAGTGAGTCCCTGGACCACACGCTGATCTTCGGCCCGCCGGGGCTGGGTAAAACCACCCTGGCCAATATCATCGCCCAGGAAATGGGCGTGTCGATCAAGTCCACCTCCGGCCCGGTGCTGGAGCGGCCAGGTGACCTGGCGGCGCTTCTGACCAACCTTGAGCCGCACGACGTGCTGTTTATCGACGAAATTCACCGGCTGTCGCCGATCGTCGAAGAAGTGCTGTACCCGGCGATGGAAGACTTCCAGCTCGACATCATGATCGGTGAAGGTCCGGCAGCCCGTTCGATCAAGCTTGATTTGCCGCCGTTCACATTGGTCGGCGCGACTACGCGGGCGGGCATGTTGACCAACCCGCTGCGAGACCGTTTCGGCATTGTTCAACGTCTGGAGTTCTATAGCACTGCGGACCTTGCGACCATCGTCAGCCGCTCGGCGAACATTCTCGGCTTGCCGCTGGACCCGGAAGGCGCGTTTGAAATCGCCCGTCGCGCCCGTGGTACGCCACGGATCGCCAACCGCTTGCTGCGCCGTGTACGCGACTTTGCCGAAGTGCGGGCCAAGGGGCATATCACCAAGGCCGTGGCGGACCTGGCCTTGAACCTGCTGGATGTGGACGAACATGGCTTCGATCACCAGGATCGACGTCTACTCTTGACCATGATCGAGAAGTTCGACGGTGGCCCGGTGGGCGTCGACAGCCTGGCGGCCGCGATCAGTGAAGAGCGCCATACCATTGAGGATGTGCTGGAGCCGTACCTGATCCAGCAGGGCTACATCATGCGCACACCCAGGGGGCGGGTGGTGACGCGCCATGCCTATTTGCACTTCGGGTTAAACATTCCGTCACGATTGGGTGAGATGCCTGTGGTAGACGAATTCCTCGATGCAGTGGACGATTAAAAGCATTACTTGAGTCGATTTATTCGAGGTTTGTGCTGTCCTAGTGGCTGGCGTCGTCATTCAGTCACTGGAAATGATTCAGCTAACGCAAAAACAGTTGCCCAGCCGGATTGGCAACCTGAGGAGTAAGCACTAGAGTATGCGCGCGCAAAACGGGGATCAGTCGTTCGCACATCGCTGTCGCGTTTATTACGAGGACACCGATGCCGGCGGCATCGTGTATTACGTCAATTACCTAAAGTTCATGGAGCGGGCTCGAACCGAGCGGCTACGGGAGCTGGGCTTTGCCCAATCCGAGCTGGCAGGGGAGGACCTGTTGTTTGTCGTGCATTCCAGCGAGGCTCGCTATCACGCGCCGGCGCGGTTGGACGATGAGCTGTTGGTCAGTGCGCAAGTGATCGAATTGAACCGTGTCAGCCTGCGTTTCAAGCAGCAGGTCAGGCGGGCAACGGATGCAACGCTGCTCTGTGAGGGGCAGTTCCTGGTGGCCTGTGTGCGCACCAACAGTTTGAAACCTCGGGCCATTCCCGAAACTCTACGTGCGGCCTTTGCCGCCGAGAGCGGCGCGGGTAAACAATCAAAGCAGGAGATTTAGCGTGGAACCTACCGTCGTCGACCATTCCTCCATGTGGAGCCTGGTCAGCAATGCCAGTGTTGTGGTTCAACTGGTCATGCTGACCCTGGTAGCCGCATCGGTTACCTCTTGGGTCATGATTTTTCAGCGCAGCAACCTGCTGCGCGCCGGTCGACGTGCCCTGGAGAGCTTTGAAGAGCGCTTCTGGTCGGGTATCGACCTGTCCAAACTGTACCGCCAGGCCGGCAGCAACCCGGACCCGGATTCGGGCGTCGAGCAGATCTTCCGCGCAGGCTTCAAGGAATTCTCGCGCCTGCGCCAGCAGCCGGGCGTTGACCCGGAAGCCGTGATGGAAGGTGTGGCCCGTGCCATGCGCGTGGCCATCTCCCGCGAAGAAGAGAAGCTTGAGCAAAGCTTGCCGTTCCTCGCGACCGTAGGTTCCGTGAGCCCGTACATCGGTCTGTTCGGTACCGTGTGGGGGATCATGAACTCCTTCCGTGGCCTGGCCCAGGCCCAGCAAGCGACCCTGGCCACCGTGGCCCCGGGTATCGCCGAAGCCCTGATCGCCACAGCGATCGGCCTGTTTGCCGCTATCCCCGCAGTAATCGCCTACAACCGTTTTGCCGCCACCAGCGAAACCTTGATCGGCCGTTACTACACCTTCGCCGATGAATTCCAGGCGATCCTGCACCGTAAAGTGCACACCAGCGAAGAATAAGCAGGTAATTCCCAATGGCTTTAATCGCTCGAGCTCGCAAAAAGCGCAAGCCGGTCGCCGAGATGAACGTAGTGCCCTACATCGACGTGATGCTGGTACTGCTGGTCATCTTCATGGTGACCGCGCCGATGCTCAACCAGGGCGTGAAGGTTGATCTGCCCAAGGTTTCCAGTGAAGCCTTGCCGCAAGACAACAACACACAGGTCCTGACCATTTCGATCAAGTCTGACAAGACCTATTACTGGAACCTTGGCAGCGAAGTCGACACTCAGAAACAGCAAGACAAGGCCCTGACCTTGCCGGCGATGACCGATGCGGTGACCAAGATCATTCGCTCCGGCAACGAAGGCGGCAAGCACACCCAGGTGTTCATCCGCGGCGACAAGTCTGTCGACTATGGCTCTGTGATGGGCGCCATGGGCGGGCTGCAGAAAGCCGGCGTCGGTAACGTTGGCTTGATTACCGAGGCGCCCTGATGCAGCAACAGCGAGAGCCGTCCGCCTCGGAAAGCTTCTTCTGGCCTAGCGTCTGGGCAATTGCCCTGCACGTCCTGGTGTTTGGCATGCTGTTCGTCAGCTTTGCCATGACCCCGGACCTGCCGCCAGCCAAGCCGATCGTGCAGGCGACCCTGTATCAGCTGAAATCGAAAAGCCAGGCCACCACCCAGACCAATCAGAAGATTGCGGGTGAGGCCCAGAAGTCGGCTGCGCGCCAGACTGAAGTCGAGCAGATGGAACAGAAGAAGGTCGAGCAGGAAGCGGTGAAGGCTGCTGCGGAACAAAAGAAAGAAGAGGCGGCTCAAAAGGCCGAGGAATCGAAAAAGGCTGACGAAGCGAAGAAGGCCGACGAGGCGAAAAAGGCTGATGAAGCCAAAAAAGCCGAGAAAGCTGCCGATGCCAAAAAAGCCGAAGAGAAACAATTGGCTGATATAGCCAAGAAGAAAGCCGAAGACGAAGCGAAAAAAGCTGCCGAAGAAGAGGCCAAGAAAAAGGCCGCTGAAGACGCCAAGAAAAAGATAGTCGAAGACGCGAAGAAGAAAGCCGCCGAAGACGCCAAGAAAAAAGCTGAAGCAGACGAGGCGAAGAAAAAAATCGCCGATGATGCGAAGAAGAAAGCTGCCGCCGACGCCACCAAGAAAAAGGCCCAGGAAGCAGCACGTAAATCCGCCGAAGAGAAAAAGGCCCAGGCCTTGGCAGATTTGCTTTCCGACACGCCGCAACGTCAGCAAGCCTTGGCCGATGAGCGTGGCGATGAAGTCGCGGGCAGTTTCGACGACCTGATTCGGGCACGGGCAGCAGAAGGCTGGACACGTCCACCTTCGGCACGCAAAGGCATGACAGTAGTGCTGCAGATCGGCATGTTGCCGGACGGCACGGTGACTTCGGTCAGCGTGGCCAAGTCCAGTGGTGACGGCTCGTTCGACAGTTCGGCGGTTGCCGCAGTCAAGAACATTGGCCGGTTGACCGAGATGCAGGGAATGAAACCAAGCGACTTCGCTCCCTATCGTTCATTCAAGATGACATTCACACCTGAGGATCTAGCCTTGTGAGAAACCTTCTTCGAGGAATGCTTGTCGTTATTTGCTGTATGGCAGGGATAGCGGCGGCGGATGAAAAGAACATCCTGGTCACCAGCGGTAGCGATCGGGCCACCCCGATCGCGGTAGTACCGTTCGGCTGGCAGGGCGGCAGCGTGCTGCCGGACGACATGGCCCAGATCGTCAGCGATGACCTGCGCAACTCCGGTTACTACGCACCGATTCCGAAAGGCAACATGATCAGCCAGCCGAACCAGGCCAGCGAAGTTGTGTTCCGTGACTGGAAAGCCGTTGGTGCGCAATACCTGATGGTCGGCAATATCACGCCGGCCGGCGGTCGCCTGCAGATCCAGTACACGTTGTTCAACGTGGCCACCGAGCAGCAGGTATTGACCGGCAGCGTATCGGGCACCGCCGAACAACTGCGGGACATGGCCCACTACATTTCGGACCAGTCGTTTGAAAAGCTCACCGGTATCAAGGGGGCTTTCTCGACGCGTCTGCTGTATGTAACGGCTGAACGCTTCTCTGTAGACAACACTCGTTACACTTTGCAGCGCTCGGACTATGACGGTGCACGCGCCGTGACCCTGCTGCAATCGCGTGAGCCAATCCTGTCGCCGCGCTTCGCGCCGGACGGCAAGCGTATTGCCTACGTGTCTTTCGAACAGCGTCGTGCGCGCATTTTCGTCCAGCACATCGATACTGGCCGTCGTGAGCAGATCACCAACTTCGAAGGCCTCAACGGTGCACCGGCCTGGTCGCCGGATGGTTCGCGCCTGGCGTTCGTGCTGTCCAAGGACGGCAACCCGGATATCTACGTGATGAACATGGCTTCGCGCCAGATCAGCCGTGTTACCAGCGGCCCGGGCATCAACACCGAACCGTTCTGGGGTAAAGATGGTTCGACCATCTACTTCACCTCCGACCGTGGCGGCAAGCCTCAGGTCTACAAGGCAAATGTGAACGGCGGCAGCGCGGAACGAGTGACCTTTATTGGTAACTACAACGCCAATCCGAAGCTTTCGGCTGATGAAAAGACGTTGGTGATGATTCACCGTCAGGATGGTTTCACTAATTTCCGGGTTGCGGCCCAGGATTTGCAGCGTGGAACGGTAAAAATCCTCACAGATACCAACCTTGATGAGTCAGCTACTGTTGCGCCCAACGGCACCATGGTAATCTACGCCACCCGCCAGCAGGGCCGGGGAGTCTTGATGCTCGTGTCCATTAATGGACGCGTAAGGCTCCCGCTTCCTACCGCTCAAGGCGAAGTCAGAGAACCGTCCTGGTCCCCTTACCTGAACTGACGCGGCGCTACAAAAAGAAGTACTTAACACACTGGGGTTCATTAGGAGTTTCACGATGGAAATGCTGAAGTTTGGTAAGTTTGCTGCTCTGGCTCTGGCTCTGTCCGTAGCCGTTGGTTGCTCGTCTAAAGGCGGCGACAATGCCGGTGAAGGCGCAGCTGTTGATCCAAACGCTGGTTACGGCGCTAACACTGGTGCAGTTGACGGCTCCCTGAGCGAAGAAGCTGCTCTGCGCGCTATCACCACTTTCTACTTCGAATACGACAGTTCGGACCTGAAACCAGAAGCCATGCGCGCTCTGGACGTTCACGCGAAGGACCTGAAAGCTAACGGCGCTCGCGTTGTTCTGGAAGGTAACACCGACGAACGTGGTACTCGTGAGTACAACATGGCACTGGGCGAGCGTCGTGCGAAAGCCGTTCAGCGCTACCTGGTACTGCAAGGTGTTGCTCCAGGCCAACTGGAACTGGTTTCCTACGGTAAAGAGCGTCCAGTTGCTACTGGCCACGACGAGCAGTCCTGGGCTCAAAACCGTCGCGTCGAACTGCGTAAGTAATTCGTCATGCGAACGTGCCGTCGTGCTCTAACTGTATTGGCTCTCAGCTTCGCACCGCTTGCGGTGTGGGCTGCGGTTCCTGTGGAAGATAGCAACTCTGGCTATAACAATAGCGGGAGCAGTTATCCGCCAGCAGGTTATGGCACGAACGGCGCCTATGCTGGGGGGCGGCTACGTCCGCCCCCTCCGCACAGGGCGAACTGTTCAACCAGCTGCAACGCATGCAGGATCAATTGTCGCAGCAACAAGGCACGATTGAAGTTCTGCAGAACCAAGTGAACCAGCTGAAGCAAGAAGGTCTGGAGCGTTACCAGGATCTTGATCGACGCATTGGAGCCGGCGTTACACCTGCCGCCACTCCTGATAATTCTTCTGCCGGTGGCGCGCCAAGTGCCGCCGCCGGTGGTGCAGCAGCAGGGGCCGCTGCCAGCCAAGCCCCTGCCGCGAGCAGCGAACCGGGTGATCCGGCCAAAGAAAAGCTGTATTACGATGCAGCTTTCGACCTGATCAAAGCCAAGGATTTCGATAAGGCCAGCCAGGCATTTACCGCTTTCCTGCGCAAATACCCGAACAGCCAATACGCGGGCAATGCCCAATACTGGTTGGGCGAGGTCAACCTGGCCAAGGGTGATCTGCAGGGGGCAGGCCAGGCATTTGCCAAGGTCAGCCAGCTGTACCCAAAGCACGCCAAGGTGCCTGATTCGCTGTACAAACTCGCTGACGTAGAGCGCCGCCTGGGTCATACCGACAAGGTCAAAGGCATTCTGCAGCAGGTTGTTGCCCAGTATCCTGGGACTTCCGCTGCCCAGTTGGCTCAACGGGATCTGCAGCGCTTGTAAGCGCTGCCGCCCGTTTAGAAGAAACCCGCGCCTGGCGCGGGTTTTTTCGTTAGAATCCACGCCCTTTTATGAAACACGCTTTTTGGGGCCTACGCGTTGGCGGGGTTCCTTGAAGTGCCTGACGGAGGCGGACAGCCTGTTTAGCTGTTACGCCCGTGGCGACTATGCAAGACACATTACGTATCACCGAAGTTTTTTACTCGTTGCAGGGTGAAACGCGAACCGCTGGCCTGCCCACCGTATTTGTGCGCCTGACCGGCTGCCCTTTGCGTTGCCAGTACTGCGACAGCGCTTACGCCTTCAGTGGCGGCACTGTGCGCACCCTCGAAGACATCCTCGAGCAGGTTGCCGGTTACCGGCCGCGCTACGTCTGTGTGACAGGCGGCGAGCCCCTGGCGCAACCCAACGCCATCCCTTGCTCAAGCAGTTGTGCGATGCCGGTTATGAGGTGTCCCTGGAAACCAGCGGCGCCCTGGACATATCTGCAGTGGACCCGCGTGTGAGCCGAGTGGTCGACCTCAAGACCCCGGGCTCCAAGGAAGCGCATCGCAACCGCTATGAGAACATCGACCTGCTGACGGCCAACGATCAGGTCAAGTTCGTCATCTGCTCCCGTGAAGATTACGACTGGGCGAACTCCAAGTTGATCCAGTATGGCCTGGACCGTCGCGCGGGTGAGGTGCTGTTCTCCCCAAGCCACCACGACCTGAATGCACGTGACCTCGCTGACTGGGTGGTGGCTGATAACCTGCCAGTACGCCTGCAATTGCAGCTGCATAAATACCTTTGGAACGACGAGCCGGGACGCTGATATGACTGAACAAACACTTGAGCAAAAACGCGCTGTAATCCTGCTGTCCGGTGGCCTGGATTCCGCCACTGTGGTGGCGATGGCGCAGGCTGACGGTTACACCTGCTACACCATGAGCTTCGATTACGGCCAGCGCCATCGCGCCGAGCTGAACGCCGCTGCCCGGGTAGCGCGTGACATGGGCGTCGCCGAACACAAAGTGATTGGCCTGAACCTCAACGGCATCGGCGGCTCGGCGCTGACCGACAGCAGCATCGATGTGCCGGAAGCACCGAGCGAAGGCATTCCGGTGACCTACGTGCCGGCCCGTAACACGGTGTTCCTGTCGCTGGCCTTGGGTTGGGCGGAAGTACTGAACGCGCGCGACATCTTTATCGGCGTGAATGCGGTGGACTATTCCGGCTACCCGGACTGCCGCCCGGAGTTCGTCGAGTCGTTCGAGCGCATGGCCAACCTGGCGACCAAGGCCGGTGTAGAGGGGCAGGGCTTTCGCATCCTGGCGCCGCTGCAGAACCTCAGCAAAGCCGATATCGTGAAGGCTGGTGTAGGACTTGGCGTGGATTATTCGCTGACTGTTTCCTGCTATCAGGCAGACGATAACGGCCGTGCTTGTGGGAAATGCGACAGCTGCCGACTGCGTGCAGAAGGCTTCCAAGCGGCCGGAATTGCTGACCCAACGCGTTATTTCTGATTTATTTCAAATAAGGTGTTGAATAATCCTTAGAAATCAGTATTATACGCGCCACCACACAGCGGGTCGTTAGCTCAGTTGGTAGAGCAGTTGGCTTTTAACCAATTGGTCGTAGGTTCGAATCCCACACGACCCACCATTTTTGGCGGTTTAGAAAATCCGGAAGGCCCACGCAAGTGAGGATTTCCGGGTTTTTTTTTGCCCGCAATAATCTTGCTCCCTGGCTGCTTGCTCGGACGGTAACGGTTCTTGACGTTGGGACGTTTTTACCGGCCCCCAAGTGACTTACCGCTGATGTCGATACCGCTCGGGCAAAGGTCAGAAAAGACACAAGCTGAACGTCACCACGCCATTGTCCGTGGACTTTTCCGTGACGCACCAATTCACCGATGACTGGACCCTGTAGGTGGGTAGCACCTGCACCCGCTGGAGCCAGTTGAAAAAGAGTGCGGTCAACAACAGTGGTGTGTCCGATCTGGCCAGCGAATTGGCAGGCCTGGATTCCATCACCGAACAACAGCACTGGCGCGACACCTGGTCTCACGCTATCGGCGCGGCATACCAAGTCAACCCGCAGTTGGTATTCAGCCAGGGTGCCGGTTGGACGCCCGTGGACAACCTGGCCTTCGACGTGCGCCAGGCACAACCGGCGCTGGGCCTGACCTACGACGCCAACCATGAAAACCGCGCCAACGGGTTCGGCGGCTCAATGACTCATCGTTTCTGAGAGGCGTGTGCAATGGACACGGGAAGCCCGATGAGGGTTTCCCGTTTTTCTCGCCCGATAGACGCACCTGCCAATACCAGATTAGGCTTTTGAATCGATTCGATATTCTGTAGCCTTGCGCAGCTTCACCGTGCTTGATGAACACAATCACTTCGTCCGGCGGTGCCCAAAGGGCTCCAGAGCCGGTGGTACACTCGACTTTCGCGCAACTGCGCCTGCAGGTCTTGCGAACATGACGCAAATTTCTGAACGCCTACTGGTTCAAGCCCACCTCGACGCCAAGCAGCCCAAAGCCCTCAGCGCCGATGAAGAGGCGAGCCTGCGGGCCGCCATCGCCGCCGAGCTGAAGGCTCAGGACGCGGTGCTGGTTGCCCACTTCTACTGCGACCCGGTGATTCAGGCTCTGGCCGAAGAGACCGGCGGCTGTGTTTCTGACTCCCTGGAGATGGCCCGCTTCGGCGCTGCCCACCCGGCCAAGACCGTACTGGTGGCCGGTGTGCGTTTCATGGGCGAGACCGCGAAAATCCTCACGCCTGAAAAACGCATCCTTATGCCGACCCTGGAAGCCACCTGTTCGCTGGACCTGGGGTGCCCGGTGGATGAGTTTTCGGCGTTCTGCGATCAGCATCCCGAGCGCACTGTGGTGGTTTACGCGAACACTTCGGCTGCGGTCAAGGCGCGCGCCGACTGGGTGGTTACCTCCAGTTGTGCGCTGGAAATCGTCGAAAGCCTGATGGACAACGGCGAGACGATTATCTGGGGCCCTGACAAGCACTTGGGCACCTATATCCAGCGCCAGACCGGTGCCGACATGCTGCTGTGGGACGGTGCCTGCATCGTCCATGAGGAGTTCAAGTCCAAGCAGCTGGAAGACATGAAGGCGCTGTACCCGGACGCAGCGATCCTGGTGCACCCGGAATCACCGACGTCGGTGATCGAGTTGGCGGATGCGGTGGGCTCCACCAGCCAACTGATCGCCGCTGCGCAGCGTTTGCCGAACAAGACCTTCATCGTGGCCACCGATCGCGGCATTTTCTACAAGATGCAGCAGCTGTGCCCGGACAAGGTCTTTGTCGAAGCGCCTACCGCCGGTAACGGCGCGGCGTGCCGCAGCTGCGCGCACTGCCCGTGGATGGCGATGAATACGCTGGAGCGCACGCTGCAGTGCCTGCGTGAAGGCAGCAATGAGATATTCGTTGAGCCGTCGGTGATCCCGCAGGCTGTGCGGCCGCTCAAGCGCATGCTGGATTTCACCCAGGCTGCGCGCTTGAAGCTGGCCGGCAACGCCTGACCTGGGAGGAACGCGGTCCAAAATGTGGGAGCGGGCTTGCTCGCGAATACGGTGTGTCAGTTGATGCATCGGGTGACTGAACCACCGCATTCGCGAGCAAGCCCGCTCCCACTTTTTTGTGTCGTCTGTGGTTACTTCTTCTGCTTGGGGATTCGCACCAGCTGCGTGTCCGAATAGATGTCATGCCAGCTGCGTTTCTGCTTGTCGAACAACGACCAGATAAACCCCAGCCCCACGCACAACCACGACGCAATCGACACCACAAAGCGCAGCAGCGCCTGCCACAGGCTGATCCGCGAGCCGTCGGCGTTTTGTACACGCACGCCCCACACCTGCATGCCCAGCGTTTGCCCGGAATGGGTCCAGAACTTGGCGAAAAAACCAAACAGCACAACAAACAAAATCGTCGACAGCAACGGGTCGCCGTCCAGCGCGCCGGATTCGGTGAGGGTGCGCAGTTTGGCTTCGCCGATAAACGCCATCCACACCAGCTTGTAGATAAACGCGGTGACGATCAGCAGGGCGGTGCACAACAGGAAGTCATAGAACATCGCTGCCAGACGACGGCCCAGGCCAACGGCGGGGAATTCGCCTTGGGGGCTCAGCAGGGGTTTGGACATGGCAGGCTCTCTGGATAAAAAAGCCATTTTACGAGCAAACGCACATAAAAAAGCCCCTGATGTCAGCATCAGGGGCTTTTTGTCGCAAGGGGGATCAGGCTTCTGCGATCACTTCGTCAGCCTGCATGCCTTTCTGGCCTTGCACAGCAACGAACGTCACTTTCTGGCCTTCTTTCAGGCTCTTGAAGCCGTTGCCCTGAATAGCGCGGAAATGCACGAACAGATCCGGACCGCTTTCTGGCGTGATAAAACCAAACCCTTTCTCGTCGTTAAACCACTTGACGGTACCGCTCTGACGTGTCGACATTTCTTATTTCCTTTGACGCAAAAAATTAATGACAGTCCCTTTCACATGAAAGAGTACTGGGCTGGGTTGCAGGAAAGTAAGAGACGTCGAACGGGTTGTAGCACAACTACTTCAGCTACTGCCCAGGTCCAGGTTCCAAGCGACCCATGCAAACACAGTGGGCAAACTCTACGCCAACTAATACAGAAAAAACAAGCCCTGCGCAAAGCCCAGGTTTTGCTGGGCTTTATGACACTTCGGTCAACAATGAAGGCTTGGCTTATTCGATAGAAAGTGTCACTTGTTATAGGCGAGTTCCTTAAACAATGACTATCGTCAATGCACTGTTTTATGGCGGTTGCGTTACAGATTAGTGCACGTTAACGCAACCGCGTTACTTATAGAAACAGCCAATCAGCCACGGAAGTAACGTTGCGGTACAAATGGCATTTTACTTACACGCAGTGGCACCTTTTTCCCACGTACCAACGCAGACACTTCGGTATCCAATGCAATGAACGCACTGTCCAGGTAAGCCATGGCCAGCGGGCCGCCCAAGGTCGGGCCAAAGCCACCGCTGCACACGCTGCCGATCACGCTGCCGTGTTCATCGACGATTTCTGCGCCTTCACGCACCGGGGTACGCTCTTGAGGCAGCAGGCCAACGCGCTTGCGGCTCACGCCAGTTTGTTGTTGGGTAAAGATGCGGTCCGCCCCGGGAAGCCACCGGCACGTGCGCCGTCGGCGCGGCGGGCCTTGGAAATCGCCCACAACAGGCTGGCTTCGATCGGCGTGGTCTCGGTGTTCATGTCGTGGCCGTACAGGCACAGGCCGGCCTCCAGGCGCAGCGAGTCGCGGGCGCCCAGGCCGATGGCTTGCACTTCGGTTTCGGCCAGCAGGCTGCGGGCCAGGCTTTCGGCGCTGGCTGCGGGCACGGAGATTTCAAAACCGTCTTCGCCGGTGTAGCCGGAACGGCTGACGTAGCAGTCCACGCCCAGCAGGCGCAGGGAAGCGAATTGCATGAACGTCATCTGGGTGACTTCCGGTGCCAGGCGCGCCAATACCTTCACCGCTGCCGGGCCTTGCAGCGCCAGCAGGGCACGTTCTTCGAACAGCGGCTCGATGCTGCACTGGTCGCCGATATGCTGGCGCAGGTGGGCCAGGTCCTGGTCCTTGCAGGCGGCGTTGACCACCAGGAACAGTTCGTCGTTACCCAGGTTGGCCACCATCAGGTCGTCGAGGATGCCGCCTTGATCGTTGGTGAACATGGCGTAGCGCTGCATGCCCACCGGCAGGTCGATGATGTCGACCGGCACCAGGGTTTCCAGGGCCTTGGCGGCATTCGCGCCGGTGAGGCGGATCTGGCCCATGTGCGACACGTCGAACAACCCGGCCTGTTCACGGGTGTGCAGGTGTTCCTTCATCACGCCGAGCGGGTACTGCACCGGCATGTCGTAGCCGGCGAAGGGCACCATGCGTGCGCCCAGCTCGAGGTGCAATGCATGCAATGGGGTTTTCAACAGGGTTTCGGTGGACATATTCAGCTCCTGAAAAACGTGCTGGCGCGCTTGTAGGCGTCAGCACTCGATAATGTTGACCGCCAAACCGCCACGGGCGGTTTCCTTGTATTTGCTTTTCATGTCGGCGCCGGTCTGGCGCATGGTGCGGATGACCTTGTCCAGCGAGACGAAGTGCTGCCCATCGCCGCGCAAAGCCATGCGCACCGCATTGATCGCCTTGACCGAACCCATGGCGTTGCGCTCGATGCAGGGCACCTGCACCAGCCCGCCAATCGGGTCGCAGGTCAGGCCGAGGTTGTGTTCCATGCCGATTTCGGCGGCGTTCTCCACCTGGGAAACCGTGCCGCCCAGCACCTCACACAAGGCGCCTGCGGCCATGGAACAGGCCACGCCGACCTCGCCCTGGCAGCCGACTTCAGCCCCGGAGATCGAGGCGTTTTCCTTGTACAAAATGCCGATGGCCGCCGCGGTGAGCAGAAAACGCACCACGCCGTCCTCGTTCGCGCCCGGGATAAAGCGCATGTAGTAATGCAGCACCGCCGGCACAATTCCGGCCGCACCGTTGGTGGGCGCGGTGACCACGCGCCCGCCGTTGGCGTTTTCTTCGTTGACCGCCAGCGCGTACAGGTTGACCCAGTCCAGCACCGACAGTGGATCGCGCAAGGCTGACTCCGGGTTCTTGCACAGCTGGCGATGCAGGGCGGCGGCGCGGCGCTTGACCTTCAAGCCCCCCGGCAAAATCCCTTCGTTACGACAGCCTGCGTCTACGCAGTCTTGCATCACCTGCCAGATGTTCAGCAGGCCGGCACGGGTTTCCGCTTCCGGGCGCCAGGCGCTTTCATTGGTCAGCATCACCTGGCTGATAGACAGCCCATAGGTGGCGCAATGGCCCAGCAGGTCCTTGGCGTGTTTGAACGGGAAGGTCAGGGGCGTGGTGTCTTCGACGATCCGGTCGGCGCCGGCAGCGTCTTCATCCACCACAAAACCGCCGCCGACCGAGTAATACTCGCGGCTGCGAACCTGAATGCCTGCCGCATCAAAGGCGCGAAAGATCATGCCGTTGGGGTGGTAGGCCAGCGGTTTGCGAATCATCGCCAGGTGTTCTTTTTCATTGAACGCAATGCTGTGTTCGCCGAGCAGGTTCAAGCGACCGTCGCTGCGCATCTGCGCCAGGCGTGCGGCCACGGTTTCGGTATTCACGGTGTCCGGGTGTTCGCCTTCCAGGCCCAGCAACACGGCCTTGTCGCTGCCGTGGCCTTTGCCGGTGGCGCCCAGCGAGCCATAGAGTTCCACCTTGATGCCGGCGGTGGCGCTCAGCAGGTTGTCACGTTTGAGGCCCTCGACGAATCGAGCGGCGGCGCGCATCGGGCCAACGGTGTGGGAGCTGGAGGGGCCGATGCCAATCTTGAACAGGTCGAACACGCTAAGGGACATGGTTGTTCTCCGGTTTCTTATTATTTTGGAAGCGGACTCGGTCCAAATGTGGGAGCGGGCTTGCTCGCGAATACGGTGTGTCAGATTTATAAATCTGGTGACTGATACGCCGCTTTCGCGAGCAAGCCCGCTCCCACATTGTTGACCGCGTTTCTTCAGTCAGGTTAGGCGTAGCTCTCAATCGAGGGGCACGCACACACCAGGTTGCGATCGCCAAACACGTTGTCGACCCGGCCTACCGGCGGCCAGTATTTGCCTTCGATCAACGACGCTACCGGGTACACCGCCTGTTCGCGGCTGTACGGGTGGCTCCATTCGCCCACCAGTTCCGCCGCAGTGTGCGGGGCGTTTTTCAGGGGGTTGTCGTCCTTGTCCAGGGTGCCGTTTTCCACCGCCCGAATTTCTTCGCGGATGGTGATCATCGCGTCACAGAAGCGATCCAGTTCTTCCTTGGATTCGCTTTCGGTCGGCTCGATCATCAGCGTGCCGGCCACCGGGAACGACATGGTCGGCGCATGGAAGCCGAAGTCGATCAGGCGCTTGGCCACGTCGTCCACGCTGATGCCGCTGCTGTCCTTCAGCGGGCGCAGGTCCAGGATGCACTCGTGCGCCACCAGGCCGTTGCTGCCGGTGTACAGCACGGGGTAGTGCTCTTCGAGGCGACGGGAAATGTAGTTGGCATTCAGGATCGCCAACTGCGAAGCGCGCTTGAGGCCTGCGCCGCCCATCATGCTGATGTACATCCAGGTGATCGGCAGGATGCTCGCGCTGCCGAATGGCGCCGCGCACACCGCGCCTTCCTTGCGCTCCATGGCCGCGTGGCCCGGCAGGAATGGCGTGAGGTGCGACTTCACACCAATCGGGCCAACGCCAGGCCCGCCGCCGCCGTGAGGAATGCAGAAGGTCTTGTGCAGGTTCAGGTGGGACACGTCGCCGCCGAACTTGCCCGGTGCGCACAGGCCGACCATCGCGTTCATGTTGGCGCCGTCGATGTACACCTGGCCGCCGTTGTCGTGGATGATCCCGCAGATGTCGCGGATACCTTCTTCGAACACGCCGTGGGTGGACGGGTAGGTGATCATCAGCGCGGCGAGGTGTTCGCGGTGCTCGATAGCCTTGGCGCGCAGGTCTTCGATATCGACGTTGCCACGCGCGTCGCAGGCGGTCACGACCACGCGCATACCGGCCATGTTGGCGGTGGCAGGGTTGGTGCCGTGGGCCGACGACGGGATCAGGCAGATGTCGCGGCGCTCCTCGCCACGGCTCTGGTGATAGGCACGAATGGCCAGCAGGCCTGCGTACTCACCCTGGGAACCGGCGTTCGGCTGCAGCGAGATTGCGTCATAACCGGTGGCCGCGCAGAGCATGGCTTCCAGCTCGGAGGTCAGTTGCAGGTAGCCGGCGCTTTGTTCGGCCGGGGCGAACGGGTGCAGGGCACCGAATTCGGCCCAGGTCACCGGGATCATTTCGCTGGCGGCATTGAGCTTCATGGTGCACGAGCCCAGCGGGATCATGGTGCGGTCCAGCGCCAGGTCCTTGTCGGCCAGCTTGCGCAGGTAGCGCATCAGCTCGGTTTCGGAGTGGTAACGGTTGAACACCGGGTGGCTGAGGATCGGCGACTGGCGCAGCAGGGCGGTGGGCAGGGTGCTTTCAGTCGCGGCGAAGGCCGGCAGGGCTTTGCCATCGGCAAAGAGGCTCCACAGGGTTTCGATATCGGCCTGGGTGGTGGTTTCATCGACCGACAGGCCGACGCGCTCAGCGTCCACCACACGCAGGTTGATGCGCTGGGCGCGGGCCTTGTCGTGCAGGGCGGCGGTGTTGGCGCCGGTGTTGAGGGTCAGGGTGTCGAAGAAGTTTTCCTGTTCGACGTTCAGGCCCAGAGCGGTCAAGCCCTTGGCCAGAATCGCGGTCAGTTGGTGAATGCGCTGGGCGATCTGGGTCAGGCCCTTGGGGCCGTGGTACACGGCGTACATGCTGGCGATGTTGGCCAGCAGCACTTGGGCGGTGCAGATGTTGCTCGTGGCTTTTTCGCGACGGATATGTTGCTCGCGGGTCTGCATGGCCAGGCGCAGGGCTGGCTTGCCGAAACGGTCGACGGACACACCGACCAGGCGCCCCGGCATATCACGCTTGAACGCATCCTTGGTGGAGAAATACGCCGCGTGCGGGCCACCAAATCCCAGCGGCACACCGAAGCGTTGCGCGCTGCCGATGGCCACGTCGGCACCGAACTCACCCGGCGGGGTCAGCAGGGTCAGGGCCAGCAGGTCCGCGGCCACGGCGACCAGTGCATTGGCGGCGTGGAAACGCTCGGTCAGCTCACGGTAATCAAACACGTCACCGTTGCTGGCCGGGTATTGCAGCAGGGCGCCGAAGAACGGACTCACATCGCTCAGCTCGCGCTCATCGCCCACCACCACATCGATGCCCAGCGGCTCGGCACGCGTGCGCAGTACGTCGAGGGTTTGCGGGTGGCTGTGGATCGAGGCGAAGAACGCGTTACTGCCCTTGTTTTTGCTCAGGCGCTTGCAGAAGGTCATGGCTTCGGCGGCGGCGGTGGCTTCGTCGAGCAAGGAGGCGTTGGCGATCGGCAGGCCGGTGAGATCGCTGATCAGGGTCTGGAAGTTCAGCAGCGCTTCCAGGCGGCCTTGGGAAATCTCCGGTTGATACGGGGTGTAGGCGGTGTACCAGGCCGGGTTTTCCAGCAGGTTGCGCAGGATCGGCGATGGCGTGTGGCAGTTGTAGTAGCCCTGGCCGATGTAGGTCTTGAACAGCTGGTTCTTGCCGGCGATGGCCTTGATCCTGGCCAGGGCCTCGGCTTCGCTCAGGCCGTCTTCCAGGCCAAGTACGCTGGTGCCCTTGATGCTTTCCGGGATCACGCTGGCGCTCAGGGCTTCCAGGGAGTCGAAGCCCAGGCTTGTGAGCATTTGCTGCTCATCTTCCTGGCGCGGGCCGATGTGGCGGGCGATGAATTCGTTGGCGGTGCTCAAATTAACAGTCATGGCGCGCTCCTCAGGCTTCAGCGTTGGCTTTGATCAGGCGGTCGTACGCGTCCTGATCCAACAGTTTAGCTACCGCTTCGGCATCGGCCGGTTTAAAGCGGAAGAACCAGCCTTCGCCCATTGGGTCTTCGTTGACCAGTTCCGGGCTGTCGCTGAGCTTGTCGTTCACTTGCAGTACTTCGCCGGTCAGCGGCATGTAGACGCCGCTGGCGGCTTTGACCGATTCCACGGTGGAGGCTTCGGCGCCCTGGTCGTAGGCCTGCAACTCCGGCAGTTGCACGAAAACCACGTCACCCAGTGCGTTTTGCGCGAAAGCGGTGATGCCTACGGTGATGCTGCCGTCGGCTTCGGCGCGTAGCCATTCGTGATCTTCGGTGAAACGCAACTCGCTCATGGAAACTCCTCAGGGCCAGATTCGTCTGGTGGACGGGATGGGGTAATGGGGAGTTGCCTAGCAATATCGCGGCCAACGTTATTAATGCGTTATGAATCAATGGTTTGGTGTTTTTGGGTTTGACGGGGGTGGTTTTGGTTGTAGCGATTTCGATACGGTTGGGGTGGGGAAAAAAAGCCTATGTGGATCAAAGCCTTGCATGGCGTGCAAAAATTTGGGGTGGAGTGATATCGTTACGCTGTAGCGCTTTCAGTACAGTGGGGGTCGCTTTTGGGGTTGAGCATGGGCTTTGGTACATATCCGTTATTTGGGTTGCGGCGGGGATTGGTTCCGCTCTTACAGCGGGTCACTTTTGGAAAAGCGCCAAAAGTAACCAAAAACGCTTCGCCCCATCACTCGGCACCTCGCCTCCGGCTCGGTGTGCCCTCACTCCGGCTTGAATCCGTGGGCCGCCGCGATGGGCCATCCATGGCCCAGCGCGGCTAACCCGGCGTCCTGCCGGGTTGCCCACGGATTCAAGCCTGCGTTCGGCCATCGTGATTGACGGGGCGCCTCAGATCACGATCAAAAGCCCTAGATCAAAAGATCGCTGACTTCGTCAGCGGTAAGGATGTAAGGGCCAGATCAAAAACAAAGCGAGGCGGCCTGACAGCCGACCTGAGCCTTAAGGCGGTACCCGGTCCAAATGTGGGAGCTGGCTTGCCTGCGATGGCATCAACCCGGTGTGCCTGATGTACCGAGGTGCCTGTATCGCAGGCAAGCCAGCTCCCACAGAAAAGCACCCCACTGCGCACGCCGAACCGCTCTTGATCTACACCACTCAGGTCGGCTACTAGGCCGCCGTGCTCTGCTTTTGATCTTGATCCTAGGCGCCCCATTAACCACGCTGGCCGCACGCAGGCTTGAATCCGTGGGTAACCCGGCAGGACGCCGGGTTAGCCGCGCTGGGCCAAGGATGGCCCATCGCGGCGGCCCACGGATTCAAGTCTGCGTGCGGGCACACCGAGCCGGAGGCGAGGTGCCGAGTGGTGGGGCAAGAGCCTTTTGGTTACTTTTGGGCTCTTTTCAAAAGTGACCCGCTGTAAGAGCGGAACCAATTTCAGCCACTACCCAAATAACGGATAAGCCCAATCAAACCTTATTCGGAATACCGTACTTACGCAGCCGATGCGCAATCGCCGTGTGCGAAGTCTGCAGTCGGCTGGCCAACTGCCGGGTCGACGGATAGCTGGCATAGAGCTTCTCCAGCAAGCTACGTTCAAAATCGTCCACCGCCTGCTCCAGGCTGTCGACTTCGCCGTCACTCTGACGCGCCACCGAGGTGCCAGCTATGTCCAGGTCACCGATGTCCACCAAGCTGCTCTCACAGATAGCAGCAGCGCGAAAGATCACATTCTGCAATTGGCGCACATTGCCCGGCCAACGGTTACCCAGCAGCGCCGGGTACGTGCCGGGCGCCAGTCGGCACACCGGGCGCTGGATCTGCGCGCAGGCTTGCTGCATGAAGTAGCGGGCCAGAAGCAGAATGTCCTGACCTCGCTCGCGCAGCGGCGGTACTTCAACGTTGAGCACGTTAAGGCGGTAAAACAGGTCTTCGCGGAAGGTGCCCTCGCTGACCATCTTTTCCAGGTCGCGGTGGGTGGCGCTGAGGATCCGCACATTGACCTTGACCTCACGGTCGCCGCCCACCCGGCGAAAGCTGCCGTCGTTGAGAAAACGCAGCAGTTTGGCCTGCAGGTACGGCGACATTTCACCGATTTCATCGAGGAACACCGTGCCCTGGTTGGCCAGCTCCATCAGCCCCGGCTTGCCGCCACGCTGCGCACCGGTGAACGCGCCGGGGGCGTAACCGAACAATTCGCTCTCGGCGAGATTCTCCGGCAGCGCCGCGCAGTTCAATGCCAGAAACGGCGCACTGTGGCGCGCACTGATGGCGTGGCAGGCGCGGGCGACCAGCTCTTTGCCGGTGCCGGTTTCACCCTGGATCAACAGCGGCGCGTCCAGCGCCGCCACCCGTTGCGCCCGGGCCTTGAGGGTGCGAATCACCGGGGACTCGCCCAGCAGCGCATCAAACCCTTCGGCATGGTCGTGGTGCAGCGCCGACAATTGCTCGCCGATGCGGTTGGGCTGGTAGAGGGTCAGCAGGGCGCCGGCGTCGGTGATCGGTGTGGCGTCGAGCAGCAGGGTCTGGCCGTTGACGCTGATCTCGCGCAACGGCAAACGGAAGCCGTGTTCCAGCAAGGTGCCCAGCAGCGCCGGGTCATCGAACAGCTCGGCGATGCTTTCCCCGGCGGGTTCGCGGCCGTAGAGGGCAATCAGCGCAGGGTTGGCCAGCAGGATCTTGCCCGCACTGTCCAAGGCCAGCACCGGGTCGGTCATGGCCGCGAGCAGGGCGTCGAGTTGCAGGTGGCGGCGCTGGCCGGGGAGGATGTCGACCACCGTCACGGCCTGCACGCCGTGCACGCTGAACAGCGCGTCACGCAGTTCTTCAAGCACCTCGGCGCTGAGGGTCGGGGCGTCGATGTAGACGTTGGGCGGCACCATCTCCACCGCATCCAGGTTGAGATTACGCCCACCGAGCAAGGCCAGGACTTCCTGGGTAATGCCGACGCGGTCGATGAAGCTGACGTGGATACGCATGGGGGCTGGCGATTCTGCAGAGCGAGAGGCGGCAAGTATGCCTTGGAGCGGATGGAGATCAAAATGTGGGAGCGGGCTTGCTCCCACATTGGATTTGCGCTGTTCTTACTCCAGGTGTTCAGGCTTGATCGGATCCCCTGCCTTCACATCCAACTGATGCCGCACATCCTCGAACATCAAGTCGTACTGCTTGTGCATCGAGCCGTTCAATACCGCAATTTTCGGCATGCCGTATTTCTGCGCGATGTTCATGGCGTGCCGGGCGAAGTCGAACGCCTGGTCCTTGGGCAAAAAGAACTCTTCCTTGAGGTCCTTGCCCTGCACCGAACCGTGCAGCTTGAAGAGCATTCCCTTGCCTTCCTTTGGGTCCTGGCTGACCTCGTAGTCGATGCACAGGTTGTAGCTGTAGTCATCCTTGTTCAGCGCGTGACGTTCAACGTGCAAGTGACCGGGTTCAAAGGTGGCCATAGGCGTATCTCCTCTACTTCACAGATAGGTGATGCCAGGTTTTGCCGTGCTGATGCGTGTACCGGCACTGCCCTGGACGATGGCTTCGATGTCCGAGAGTGAACCGATGACGGCGGTTTTGCCAGTCTGGCGGGCGAACTCGCAGGCTGCTTGCACCTTGGGCCCCATGGAGCCGGCGGCGAAGCCGAGGTTTTCCATTTCATCGGGATGCGCCTGGCCGATGGCCTTCTGGGTCGGCTTGCCGAAGTCGATGAATGCGGCGTTGACGTCGGTGGCGATCACCAGCAGATCGGCGTCCAGTTGGGCGGCCAGCAGTGAGGAACACAGGTCCTTGTCGATCACCGCTTCAATGCCCTTGAGCTTGCCGTCTTCGCCATACATCGTCGGGATACCACCGCCACCGGCGCAGATCACGATGGCGCTTTTTTCCAGCAGCCATTTGATTGGGCGGATTTCAAAGATGCGTTTGGGGCGCGGGCTGGCAACCACACGGCGATATTTGTCGCCATCCGGGGCGATGGCCCAGCCTTTTTCGGCGGCGAGCTTTTCGGCTTCGGCTTTGGAATACACCGGGCCGATGGGTTTGGTCGGGTTCTGGAAGGCCGGGTCTTTGGCGTCCACTTCTACCTGGGTGAGCAGGGTGGCGAACGGCACTTCGAAGTCCAGCAGGTTGCCCAGTTCCTGTTCGATGATGTAGCCGATCATGCCTTCGGTCTCGGCGCCCAGCACGTCCAGCGGGTAAGGCGACACACTGGTGTAGGCCGCTGCCTGCAACGACAGCAGGCCGACCTGCGGGCCATTGCCGTGGGCGATCACCAGCTCGTTGCCGGGATGGATCTTGGCGATTTGCTCGGTGGCGATCCGGATATTGGCGCGTTGGTTGTCCGCGGTCATGGGTTCACCACGGCGGAGCAGGGCGTTGCCGCCCAGGGCTACGACGATGCGCATAATGCGATCCTTCTAGAATTCAGCAAGGTCTCTGAGCGAAGAGCAATCAATGTGGGAGCCGGGCTTGCCCGCGATGGCATCACCCTGATGTTCCTGAGAAACCGAGGTGCCCGCATCGCAGGCAAGCCAGCTCCCACATTGACTGAGTTCCACACTTAAGATTTAGATATCTGCGAGTGCCGACACCAGAATCGCCTTGATGGTATGCATACGGTTTTCCGCTTGCTCAAACGCGATGTTGGCCGGCGACTCGAACACTTCCTCGGTCACTTCCACGCCATTGGCCAGGTTCGGATAACGTGCGGCGATGTCCTTGCCCACTTTGGTCTCGCTGTTATGGAACGCCGGCAGGCAGTGCATGAACTTCACGCGGGGGTTGCCTGAGGCTTTCATCATCTTGGCGTTGACCTGGTACGGCAGCAGTTGCTCGATACGCTCGTCCCACGCTTCCACCGGCTCGCCCATCGATACCCAGATATCGGTGTGGATAAAGTCCACGCCTTTGACCGCTTCTTTCGGGTCTTCGGTGATGGTGATGCGCGCACCGCTTTCTTCAGCGAATGCCTGGCACTGCTTGATGAAGTCGGCATGTGGCCACAGCGCTTTCGGCGCGCCGATGCGCACGTCCATGCCCAGCTTGGCGCCGATCATCAGCAGCGAGTTGCCCATGTTGTAGCGCGCATCGCCGAGGTACGCGTAGCTGATGTCATGCAGCGGCTTGTCGCTGTGCTCGCGCATGGTCAGGGTGTCGGCGATCATTTGCGTGGGGTGGAATTCGGCGGTGAGGCCGTTGAACACCGGCACCCCGGCGAACTTGGCCAGTTCTTCGACGATTTCCTGCTCAAAGCCACGGTACTCGATGGCATCGAACATCCGGCCCAGGACGCGGGCGGTGTCTTTCATGCTTTCTTTGTGGCCGATCTGCGACGACACCGGGTCGATATAGGTGACGTGGGCGCCCTGGTCGTGGGCTGCGACTTCGAAGGCGCAACGGGTGCGGGTCGAGGTTTTTTCGAAGATCAGCGCGATGTTTTTGCCCTTCAGGTGCGCACGCTCGGTGCCGGTGTATTTGGCACGTTTGAGGTCACGGGACAGGTCCAGCAGGTAGTGCAGCTCGCGGGTGGTGTGGTGCATCAGCGAGAGCAGACTGCGGTTGCGCATATTAAAAGCCATGATGGATCTCCTTGGGTTTCGGTTATCCCCCTGGCCACTGCTGGATAAGCAGCGGCCAAGGCCAAAATTAATAGTCGATAGGGTCGCGGATGATCGGGCAGGTCATGCAGTGGCCGCCGCCACGGCCACTGGCCGAGTTCACCGGCACTGATGGTGATCACTTCCACACCGGCCTTGCGCAGCAGGGTGTTGGTGTAGGTGTTGCGGTCGTAGCCGATCACCACGCCAGGCTCCACGGCCACCACGTTGTTGCCGTCGTCCCATTGCTCGCGTTCGGCGGCGAAGCTGTTGCCGCCGGTCTCGACCACGCGCAGCGCCTTGAGGTTGAGCGCTGCGGCGACGGTTTCGAGGAAGTTGGTTTTCTCGCGCTGGATGTCGATGCCGTGGGGCTTGCTTTCATCCGGGCGGAGGGTGAACGGCACGATCTGATTGACCACTTCGGGGAAGATGGTGACCAGGTCGCGGTCGCAGAAGCTGAACACGGTGTCCAGGTGCATCGCGGCGCGGGATTTCGGCAGGCCGGCAACGATCACACGCTCCACGGCTTTGTTCTTGAACAGGTTGCGCGCCAGTTGGCCGATGGCCTGGTGGGACGAGCGTTCACCCATGCCGATCAGCACGACACCATTGCCAATCGGCATCACGTCGCCGCCTTCGAGCGTGGCGGCGCCGTGTTCCTGATCGGGGTCGCCGTACCAGATCTGGAAGTCGGCGTTGGTGAACTCGGGGTGGAATTTGTAGATGGCCGAGGCCAGCAGGGTTTCCTGGCGTCGCGCCGGCCAGTACATCGGGTTGAGCGTCACGCCGCCGTAGATCCAGCAGGTGGTGTCGCGGGTGAACTGGGTGTTGGGCAGTGGCGGCAGAATGAAGCTTGCGTGGCCGAGGAAGTCGCGGAACATCTCGATGGTCTTGCCACCGAAGCTGCTCGGCAGGTCATCGGCCGACACGCCACCAATCAGGAACTCGCTGATTTTGCGCGGCTCAAGGCTGCGCAGCCAGGAGCCGACTTCATCGACCAGGCCCAGGCCGACGGTATTGGAGGTGATCTTGCGCTCCAGGATCCAGTCCAGCGCTTCGGGGATGGCAACGATGTCGGTCAGCAGGTTGTGCATTTCCAGCACATCAATGTCCCGCTCGCGCATCTTGGTCACGAAGTCAAAATGGTCGCGCTTGGCCTGGGCCACCCACAGCACGTCATCGAACAGCAGTTCATCGCAGTTATTGGGGGTCAGCCGCTGGTGGGCCAAACCTGGGGAGCACACCATGACTTTGCGCAGTTTGCCGGCTTCGGAATGTACGCCGTACTTCACTTTTTCCGTGGTCATTACAGATCCTCCAGTGAACATCAGTTACAGAGTCAGGAAGCCGTCGTAGAGGCCATAAGCAGCCACCAGGGCGCCAATGACGACTGCGGCGAAAATCAGCTTCTCGACGTTGGTGAAAATCGGTTTGCCCAATTCATGCTTGGCCTTGGCGAACAGAATCACGCCAGGGGCATAGAGCAGGGCGGACAGCAGCAGGTATTTGGTGCCACCGGCATAGAGCAGCCACACCGCATAGACCAGAGCGATGGCGCCGATGAACAGGTCTTTCCTGCGTTCGCGCAGGGCGTTTTCGTAGGTTTCGCCGCGCACTGCCAGCAGCAGTGCGTAAGCCGCCGACCACAGATAAGGCACCAGGATCATCGAGGTGGCGAGGTAGATCAGCGACAGGTAAGTGCTGGCCGAAAACAGCGTGATCACCAGGAAAATCTGAACCATGGCGTTGGTCAGCCACAGCGCGTTGGCCGGCACATGGTTGGCGTTTTCGCGGCGCAGGAACTCCGGCATGGTGTGGTCCTTGGCGGCGGCGAACATGATCTCCGCACACAGCAACACCCACGACAGCAGCGCGCCCAGCAGCGAGATGATCAAGCCGACGCTGATCAGCACCGCGCCCCAGTGGCCCACCACATGCTCCAGCACGGCAGCCATCGACGGGTTCTGCAGTTTGGCCAGTTCCGGCTGGGTCATGATCCCCAGGGACAGCACGTTCACCAGCATCAAAAACAGCAGCACGGTGATAAAGCCGATCACGGTGGCCTTGCCCACATCGGAGCGTTTTTCCGCACGGGACGAGAAGATGCTCGCGCCTTCGATGCCGATAAATACCCAGACGGTGACCAGCATCATGTTGCGCACCTGGTTCATCACGCTGCCCAGGTCGGGGTTTTTCACGCCCCAGATATCCGCGGTAAAGATGTCCAGTTTGAACGCGAACAGAGCGATCAACACAAACAGCACCAGCGGCACCACCTTGGCGACCGTGGTCACCAGGTTGATGAACGCGGCTTCCTTGATCCCGCGCAGTACCAGGAAATGCACGGCCCACAGCAGTACCGACGCGCCAATCACCGCCGCCGGGGTGTTGCCTTCGCCGAAGACCGGAAAGAAGTAACCGAGGGTGCTGAACAGCAATACGAAGTAGCCGACGTTGCCCAACCAGGCGCTGATCCAGTAGCCCCAGGCCGACGAAAAGCCCATGTAGTCGCCGAAACCGGCCTTGGCGTAGGCATACACACCGCCGTCCAGGTCGGGTTTGCGGTTGGCCAGGGTCTGGAACACAAATGCGAGGGTTAACATGCCGATGGCGGTAATTACCCAGCCGATCAGCACCGCGCCCACGTCGGCACTGGCCGCCATGTTTTGCGGAAGTGAGAAGATCCCGCCACCAATCATTGAGCCCACGACCAAGGCAACCAGTGCGCCGAGTCGAAGTTTTCCGGGAGATTCAGACATCGCATAACTCCAATGCAGGAGAAGAGAGACCACAGAATAAATCCGTGCGCTAATCAAACAGCTGACTCAGATCACTTCATTGGCACATTCCATTGTGAATTAATGACTTAGGGGGGAAAACCCTTGGGCAATACTTTTCCTCGGAAAGGCGCTTTCCAGAGCGGTCTCTCCGTTGTAATTAATTATTTAGTCTGCGCTGTGGTCGTTTGAAGCTAGACCGTTTTGCCGAATGTGCAAACTTTTTCCAGCCGTCCGTCCAAGTAGCAAGTGCTGGCGTTATTTAAAATCTAAATAAGCCTAAACTTTATAAACTGTCATGCCATTGCGTTATGAGCCTGTGGGTTTTATCGCAGTATTTAATAAACGCTACACTCGCTGAGTTAATTCGTTTGTCAGCGCAATTATTATTTGTTCAGGAGTCTGCATGTCTCAACCGGCCCAGAAACTTCGACTCAGCGCCCTGATTGCCCTGGTGGTGGGCTCGATGATCGGCGGGGGGATTTTTCTTTGCCGCAGAACATGGCGGCGCGTGCCGAGGTGGGGGCGGTGCTGATCGGTTGGGCGATCACCGCCGTCGGCATGCTGACCCTGGCGTTTGTGTTCCAGACCCTGGCCAACCGCAAGCCGGACCTGGATTCCGGGGTGTATGCCTATGCCAAGGCCGGTTTTGGCGACTACATGGGTTTTTCGTCGGCCTGGGGTTACTGGATCAGTGCGTGGATGGGCAATGTCGGCTACTTCGTGTTGCTGTTCAGCACCCTCGGCTACTTCTTTCCGGTGTTCGGCCAGGGCAATACGCCGGTGGCCATCGGCTGCGCGTCGCTGCTGCTATGGGCGGTGCACTTTCTGGTAGTGCGCGGGATCAAGGAGGCGGCCTTCATCAACCAGATCACTACCGTGGCGAAGGTCGTGCCGCTGGTGATGTTTATCGTGATCGCCGGCGTGGCGTTCAAGGCCGATATCTTCACCCGGGATATCTGGGGCCTGGGCAACCCGCAGTTCGGCAGTGTGGTGGATCAGGTGCGCAACATGATGCTGGTCACCGTGTTTGTATTTATCGGCATTGAGGGCGCCAGCGTCTATTCGGCGCGGGCCGAGAAGCGCTCGGACGTGGGCCGCGCCACGGTGATCGGGTTTCTCGGAGTGCTGGCGCTGCTGGTGCTGGTCAACGTGCTGTCTCTGGGGATCATGAGCCAGCCGGAACTGGCGCAATTGCAAAACCCCTCGTTGGCGGGCGTGCTGGAACATATCGTCGGGCCCTGGGGCGCGGTGCTGATCAGCCTCGGGCTGGCGGTTTCGCTGCTGGGGGCGTTGCTGTCCTGGGCGCTGTTGTGTGCTGAAATCCTCTACGTCACTGCCCATGACAAGACCATGCCGGCCTTTCTGAAAAAGGAAAACGCCAATCAAGTGCCGGTCAACGCCCTGTGGCTGACCAATCTGATGATCCAGGCCTTTCTGGTGATTACGCTGTTTTCCCACAGCACCTACACCACCCTGATTTACCTGGCCTCCTCGATGATCCTGGTGCCCTACCTGTGGTCGGCGGCGTATGCGGTGCTGTTGAGCGGGCGCGGCGAAACCTATGACGGCGCCCAGCGCCAGCGCTTCAAGGACCTATTGGTGGGTTTGATCGCCCTGGGCTACGCCGTGTGGCTGCTGTATGCAGGCGGCCTGAAATACCTTCTGCTGTCGGCGCTGCTGTATGCGCCCGGTGTGATCCTGTTTGCCCTGGCCAAGCGCGAGCAGGCCCAACCCTTGTTTACCCACGTGGAAAAAGGCATTTTCAGCTGCGTGATCGCCGGCGCGGGGCTGGCGGCGTATGGGCTGTACAGCGGGGTATTGTCGTTGTGAGATTGGCGTATCAGGCGCCCTATGACTGGGCGGCGATGTTGGGTTTTTTTGCGGCGCGGGCGATCACCGGGTTGGAGACGGTGGTGGCAGGTGTGTATCGACGCAGTATCAGCGTGGGCGGGCGGCATTACCGGGCATTGGCGACTGGACCGCGCAGTACATCGCGGATGCGTTTGCGTCGGGAGATATCGCGCTGGCGGCCTTTGAGGGCGTATGCGGCGCAGCATTTGTGGACGTCGTTGCAGCGGGTGGATTGATAGCGTCTGTACGGGCCCTATCGCGGGCAAGCCCGGCTCCTACAAGTGAATGCATTCCAATGTGGGCGCTGGCTTGCCTGCGATAGCGGTGTTCAGGTCACCACTGCGGTCGATGTGAACCCAATTCCCCCGCCGGCAAGTCCCACTGCAACGGCGTGCCGCTGATGGTCAGCGGCGCCAGCAAGCGATGGGCCTGGCCCCAGGCCGTCTGCTCCACCACCAGGCCCTGATCCCCCGGATCTTCAGCCCGCAACGCCAACTGCTGCGGTACTTGCCCCGCGTCCACCAGCAGCTTCGCCGTACGCGCCAATGACAACCGCGCCGAGCCGCCACGGCCGGTTTTCAGCCGTTGGCTTAACGCCTGAATCGCACTGGCCGCCATCAGGTAGCCGGTCGCATGGTCCAGTGCCTGCACGGGCAGCGGCAACGGTTTGTCCGATTGTTTCCAGGCCATGCCGGCGTCGGCAATCCCGCTGCTCATCTGCACCAGGCTGTCGAAACCCCGGCGATTACGCCACGGGCCGCTCCAGCCGTAGGCGTTGAGGCTCACGTCGATCAGGCCGGGGGCAATCTGTTGCCGTTCGCCAGCGGCGTAGCCCAGTTGCTCCAGGGCATCGGCGCGGTACCCGTGGAACAGAACGTCGGCGTCCTTGAGCAGGCTTTCAAAAACCTGGCGGCCTTCCGGCGTTTTCAGGTCCAGGCGTGCACAGCGTTTGCCCAAGGTCATCTCCGGGACCACGCCCGGCTCGTTCCAGCTGGGCGAGTCGATGCGCAGTACATTGGCGCCCAGGCCCGCCAGAAAACGACTGGCCACCGGGCCGGCCAATACGCGAGTCAGGTCCAGCACCTTGATCCCGGCCAGGGGGCGGGCCACCGAGCCGAGCCAGGGTTTGTCAGCGGTGGTTTCAAAGAGCTGACGCTGCACCAGCGCTTCGGCATTCACCGCCAACCCTTGCGGATGTTGCTGCCAGGCTTGCCAGGTACGCATCTGCGCCGCACAGCCAGCTTCATCGACAATCGCCTGTTCCAGCTCGGCCACATTCCATTTGGCGACCTTGCCGGCCATCTCGGCGCGGTCATTGACCTTGCCGAGTACCCGCTCGGCGGCGGCACGGTGATGAGGGGCGTTGGTGTGCAGGCGAATCCAGCCATCGGCCCCGGCATAATCGCCGGCGACCGGGTCCCACAGCGGCGGCGTTTGCCAACCCACTGGGCGCAGGGAGGAAGAGAACCAGAATGAGGCAAGGCGTCGGTCCACGCTGACGCCGGGCAAACGCCCGGTTTGTTGTTGGATCAACTCGGCGACAGCCTGGCCGGCGGTGCCGATGCTGGCGCCGGCCAGGTCGGTGACGGCAAAGGCCGAGGGCAGGGCGCCGACCTCGGTCAGGGTCAATGGGGTTTGCGGCAGATCGAGTGCGGCTTGGATGGGAGTCAGCAGGTCAGTCATCAAAGGCCCTCCGTATGAGAAGGGCCACTATAGAAGATCATTAGGGCGGTGTGACAACCCCGGGTTCCAGGGGCAGGTCGATACTGGCGATGAAGCCGCCCTCGGCATGGTTCGCCAGGAACAGGCTGCCGCCATGGCGTTCGGCCGCTCGGCGTGCAATCGCCAGGCCCAGGCCGTGGCCTTGCGCCGTCTGGCCGGGGGCGCGGTAGAACGGCTCGCCCAGTTGACTGAGGTGTTCGGGCTCTACGCCGGGGCCGTGGTCGCGCACGCTGATGATGATGTGCTCGCCGTGCAGATGTGCCTGCAGCTCAATCGGCTGGCCCTTCGGATTGAAGCGTTGGGCATTGCGCAACAGGTTATCCAGCGCCCGTTCGATCATGGTTGGCCAGCCCTTGAGGCGCAGGTCGGGTTCGCTCCTCAGTTGCACCACCTGGTCCGGCGCGCCGAGTTGGGCGTCTTTTTGCAGGGCCTTGAGCAGCAAGTTGAGGTCGACCTCTTCGGCGCTGGCGTTGTCGGCATCGACGCGGGCCAGTACCAGGATTTCGCTGATCAGCGCTTCCAGGCGGTCGCATTCGCGGGTCAGGCGCGGCCAGAGTTTTTCCCGCTCTTCGGGGCTGGCGCGTTCGGCCAGGGCCAGGGCAATGCGCAGGCGCGCCAGGGGCGAACGCAGCTCGTGGGACACATCCCGCAGCAACTGGCGCTGGCTGCCGATCAGGCTTTGCAGGCGTGCACCCATGCGGTTGAAATCGGTCGCGAGCACGCCGAACTCATCGCGCCGGTCGGCCAGGCGCGCCAGGCTGTTTTGCTGGTAGGTAGTCTGGCCAAGGTCATGCACCGCGCCGCGCAGGCGGCTGAGCGGGCGGGTGATGGACAGCGTCACCAGCAGGCTGAACAGGGTCAGCACCACCAGGGCAATCGCCAGCGCGCTCAATGGCCATAGCAGGCTGTTACGGTGCCACGCATCCAGTTCGGGATGGGGGATGCGGTAGATCAGCAGGTAGGTGTCGCCGGTTTTTTCACTGGTGTACTCGGCGGTCAGGCGACGCCAGGGCAGATGGCCGTCCTGGCTGTCATTCTGCCGGGCTTCGAAGGCGGCGGCGCGGCGCGGGAAGGTGCCGCGCACCACCGGCTCGCCGCTTTCGTTGAGCACTTGCACGTCGATGTGGTACTGGCGTTTGCGCTGTTGCAGCAATTCCTGGGCCGCGTCCTCGCCCTGGGCTTCGTAGAGTTGGGTCCACTCTTCGGGCAGGTTGTTGAGGCCGGGATGACGGCTGAGAATCCAGGCATCTTGATTAAGCATGTGCCCAAGCAGGATCGACAACCCGGCAACCAAGGCGATGGCCAGCCAGAAACTGGCCAGGATGCGCCAGAACAATGAACGCACAGGGAACCCTCAAACAGGAAAAGCCCAGCGGCGCGAGCCACTGGGCTGGGGAGTTAACGCTCGCGCATTATTGCGCTTTTTGCGGCTGTTGCGCTTTCCAGGCCTGGAATTCCTTCCATTCGGCGCGGCGCTGTTCTTGCTTCTTGACGATTTCGTCGAATTTCTTCTGTTGGTCAGGCTTGAGCACGGCACGGATATCCGCCTGGGTTTTCTGCTTGCCGGCGGCGATCTCATCCTGCATGGCTTTCTGGTCGGCGGCCGGGAGTTTGTCCAGGTACTTTTTGACTACAGGTCTTTGCGAGCGTGCCATTGGTCGCCCATCAGCTTGCCGATTTGCTCGCGCTGTTCCTTGCTCAGGTCCAACTGGCTGAAGGGGCCGCCTTTGCCACGCGGACCGTGTTCACCGCCGTGGCCCGGGCCACCCATCATGTGGCCGGAAGGTTCGCCCATCGGGCCTGGGCCCTCTGGCATGGCGGCCATGGCAACGGTTGGCAGGGCAGCGGCGAACATCAAAGCGATAAGGGTCTTGCGCATGGTGATTCTCCTGTCTCTATTCCGGTGAGTCCGGATGTGAGTAGATTACTCAGATCAAGGTCAGCGGCAGTCAGGGAGGGTAAAGCTTGCGTAAAGAGGGTTTTGTTGCGAACTGACAAAACTTTCAGGCGTTAGGCATTCATATGTGGGAGCGGGCTTGCTCGCGAATGCGGTGTGTCAGTCTATACAGTGCTAGCTGACCCACCGCATTCGCGAGCAAGCCCGCTCCCACACAAGCCCGCTCCCACAGGGAATAGTGTTGATGCTCAGGGTGCGTAGTAGTAACCACGACTGCGCAACGCCACGATCCGTGGCCGGCCATCCGGGTGCGGGCCGATCTTCTTGCGCAGGTTGCTCACGTGCATGTCCAGGCTGCGATCGTAAAGGGTCAGCTTGCGGCCCAGGGCGATCTGCGCCAGTTCCTGCTTGTCCAGCGGCTCGCCGGGCTGGCGCAGCAAAGCTTCCAGCAGGCGGCTTTCGGAGACGGTGAGGGTGAATTCCTGTTCATCAATGCTGACCACGCCGCGCACCGGGCTGAAGCACAGGTCGCCCAGTTCCAGTTGGGTGGACACCGCGGCCGGGTGGCTGCGACGCAATACGGCCCGCAGGCGGGCGGTCAGCTCGCGTGGGTCGCAGGGTTTGGCCAGGTAGTCGTCGGCGCCGAGTTCCAGCCCGAGGATGCGGTCCAGCGGTTCGCCACGGGCCGAGAGCATCAGCACGGGCAGGTCCGGGTGGTCGTTGCGCAATTGCTTGAGCAGCTCAAGGCCACTGCCGTCGGGCAGCATCACGTCAAGCACGACGGCCGCCGGGGCGCTGTCAGCCAAGGCTTTGCGAGCGCTCAAGCCATCGTGGCAGGCGCGCACCTGGAACCCTTCCTGGCTCAACCAACTGGTCAGCAGCTCACAGAGCTCCTGGTCATCATCTATCAGTAACAGCTCGCTCATGACTCACTCAATTTAGCCATTGTCGACGGCGACGGTGCCCACCGCTGGCGAAGATCCCGCACAGCAAGGCGATCAGCGCGACGGCCCCGCCGGTGACAAACCATTGCTGTTGCTCGGTCAGCCATCGGGTCAAGGCGCCGCCCTGTGTATCTTTGAGTTGCTGGGCCAGGCGTTGGTTCTCTTGGCGAAGGCGACTCAACTGGGCGCTTTCGCGGTTCGAGTCTGCGCTTTGCAGTTGCTTGCTCAGTTCTTCGCGCAGCCGTTCGCTTTCTTTCAAACGTTGCTGCAATTCGGTGATCTGGGCGCCGGCACTCAAGGACAGGGGCGTGGAACTGCCGGTGTTCGAGGTTTCTTCAGCGTGGGCCGTAGCCCCGATCATTAACACTGCCAACAGACACAACTGACGTAAGCGCATCGGAACTCCTGATTCCACACGAATATTCAGAACGTTGTCGGCAGGTTACCGCGAATAATGAGCAATTATGAGTGCGCCGTACCGATTAGGTTCGGCGCGAGCCTGGATCAAGGCAGGACTTGCTTGAACGGCTTGATCACGACGTCAGCGTAAACGCCGGCCGCAACATAAGGATCAGCCTTGGCCCAGGCCTGGGCGTCGGCCAGGGAGGCAAACTCGGCGACGATCAGGCTACCGGTGAAACCGGCATCGCCCGGGTCATTGCTGTCCACTGCGGGGTGCGGGCCGGCCAGCACGATGCGGCCTTCGGCTTGCAGTTGCTTGAGGCGCTCGACATGGGCCGGGCGTACGCTCAGGCGTTTTTCCAGCGAGTTGGCAACGTCGGTGGCAATGATGGCGTAGAGCATGTCAGTCCTCGGTTTTCGGCGTGGTGGGGTCGGTGTCATGCAGGTGGCGCGACAGGTAGATACCCTGGCCGACTAGGAACAGTACGGTCATGCCCAGGCTGCCGAAGACCTTGAAGTCGACCCAGTAGTCCTGGAAGGTAAACGCCACGAACAGATTGGCGGCGCCGCAAAACAGGAAAAACACGATCCAGGCCACGTTCAAACGCGTCCAGACCGGCTCCGGCAGGGTCAGTGCATGGCCCATGATCCGCTTGATCAGCAGGCGGTCACCGATAAAGTGGCTGCCGATAAACGCCAGGGCGAACAGCCAGTTCACCACCGGAGCTTTCCATTTAAGGAAGGTTTCGCTGTGAAAGGCCAGGGTCATGCCCCCGAAGACCAGGCACGCGACCAGGGTCAGCCATTGGCTTTTTTCCAGTTTGCGCTGGGAAATGAAGATTGCGCCGTAGACCACGACGGAGCTGATGATCAGCGCGGCGGTGGCGCTGTAGATGCCCCCGACAGTCAGCTCATGGCCTGCGATATCGATGACTCGAGGGTCGAGTTTGTAAACGATGAAAAACAGCAACAGCGGGATGAAGTCGATGAATTGTTTCACAGTAAGAGCCAGAAGCTGGATGTGGCGGCATAATAACAAACATCCTTGGTAGCGAAAGCGCCAGCTGACTTGAGGTTACACATCCCCGTGAATGTTGATTTGCACTGCCACAGCACGGCCTCCGACGGCGCCCTGGCGCCCGCGGTACTGGTTGCGCGTGCGTTTGAAAAAGGCGTGCGAGTCCTGGCATTGACCGACCACGACACCCTTGAAGGCCTCGACGAAGCCCGCGAAGCCGCGCATTCGCTGGGTATGCAGTTGGTCAACGGGGTGGAATTGTCCTGCACCTGGGGCGGCGCCACGATTCATGTGCTGGGCTACGGTTTTGATCAAAATGCCCCGGCATTGGTGGAGGCCATTGCGCAATTGCACGATGGCCGCTGGCTGCGGTCCGAAGAAATAAGCCGCAAACTCAGCCTTAAAGGCATGCCCAACGCGCTGGACGGCGCCCGCGCCATCCAGCAGGAACTGGGCGACAGCGGTAACGCACCGGCCCGCCCGCACTTTGCCGACTGGATGGTGCGTGAAGGTTTTGTGAAAGACCGCGCCGAAGCCTTTCGCAAATGGCTGGGCGCCGGCAAGTTGGGCGACGTCAAGCAACACTGGCCGACCCTCGAAGACACTGTCGGCACGTTGCGGGCCTCCGGGGCCTGGGTCAGCCTGGCGCATCCCTGGCATTACGATTTCACCCGAAGCAAGCGCCGCAAGCTGATTGGCGACTATATTGGAGCGGGCGGCCACGCAATCGAAGTGGTCAATGGGCATCAACCCGCCGATCAGGTGGGCAGCCTGGCGATTCTTGCCCGCGAATTTGGTCTGCTGGTCAGTGCCGGCAGTGATTTTCATGGCCCAGGCGGCTGGTCCGAGATCGGCGAGTATCGCCCCGTCCCGGAAGACTTGCCGCTCTTGTGGGGGCGATTCAAGCATGACCCCATTATTGCCACCGTCTGAACAGGTAGAACACGTGAGTCAATTCTTCCAGATTCATCCGGAAAACCCCCAGGCGCGCCTGATTAAACAGGCCGTGGAGATTATTCGCGCCGGTGGCGTGGTGATCTACCCAACCGATTCGTCCTACGCCATTGGCTGCCAGATCGGCGACAAGGGCGCGGTCGAGCGTGTAAGACGCCTGCGCCAACTGGATGACAAGCACAACTTCGCGCTGATCTGCAGCGACTTGTCCCAGCTTGGGCTGTTTGCCAAGGTCGACACCGGCACCTTCCGCCTGCTCAAGGCCCACACGCCCGGGCCCTACACCTTTATCCTCAACGCCACCCGCGAAGTGCCGCGCCTGCTGCTGCACCCCAAGAAGCGCACCATCGGCCTGCGCGTGCCGGAGCACCCGATTGCCCTGGCGCTGCTGGCCGAGCTGGGTGAGCCTTTGATGAGCGTGTCGCTGATCATGCCCGGCGACACCGAACCGCTGGAAGACCCGTACGAAATGCGTCAACTGCTGGAAAAGCAGGTCGACCTGATCATCGACGGCGGTTTCGGCGGCGGCAAAGCCTCCACCGTGATCAACCTGGCCGACGGCGAGCCCGAAGTAATCCGCGTGGGTTGCGGCGACCCGGCTCCGTTCATGGTCGAGGCCTGAATGTCGGCCGTGGAGACCGTCGACAGCCAGGCGGGCGCCCAGCAGGAACTGCCGTTTGCCATGGTGTATGGCCAGGCGGTGATGGAAATGCCGCTGGACCTGTACATCCCGCCGGATGCCCTGGAGGTGTTCCTGGAAGCCTTCGAAGGCCCGCTGGACTTGCTGCTGTACCTGATCCGCAAGCAGAACATCAATATCCTCGATATCCCGGTGGCGGAAATCACCCGCCAGTACATGGGGTATGTCGAGTTGATGCAGTCGGTGCGCCTGGAGCTGGCTGCCGAATACTCTGGTGATGGCCGCCATGCTCGCCGAGATCAAGTCGCGCATGCTGCTGCCGCGCTCGGAAACGGTCGAAGCCGAAGAGGATGACCCGCGCGCCGAACTGATCCGTCGCTTGCAGGAATACGAGCGCTTCAAGGCCGCCGCCGAAGGCATCGACGGCTTGAGCCGTGTGGGGCGCGACGTGGTGGTGCCCAAGCTCGACGCCCCGGAAGCCCGGGCGCGAAAACTGTTGCCGGATGTGAGTCTGGAAGAATTGCTGATGTCCATGGCCGAGGTGCTGCGCCGTGGCGATATGTTTGAACATCACCAGGTCAGCCGCGAGGCCCTGTCGACCCGCGAGCGCATGAGCGATGTGCTGGATCGCCTCAAGGGCGGCGGGTTTGTGCCGTTTGTCGAGCTGTTTACCAAAGAGGAAGGGCGCCTGGGGGTGGTGGTGACCTTTATGGCGATCCTCGAACTGGTGAAGGAATCCTTGGTCGAGCTGGTCCAGAATGAGCCTTTTGCGGCTATCCACGTGCGGGCGCGAGCCGAATAAAGAGCTGAATCGATGAATCTGACTGAACCCCGCGAACTGGCCCCGTTGCTGGAAGCCTTTCTCCTGGCCTCGGGTAAGCCGCAATCCCTGGAGCGTCTGTTCGAACTGTTTGAAGAAGCCGAACGCCCTGAACCGCCGGTGTTCAAGAAGGCGCTGGAGATTTTGCGCAAATCCTGCGACGGCCGCGCCTTTGAACTGCGCGAAGTGGCGTCGGGTTATCGCCTGCAGATCCGTGAGAAATTTTCCCCGTGGGTCGGCCGTTTGTGGGAAGAACGCCCGCAGCGTTATTCACGGGCAATGCTCGAAACCATGGCGCTGATTGCCTATCGCCAGCCGATCACCCGGGGCGAAATCGAAGACGTGCGGGGCGTGGCGGTCAACAGCCATATCGTCAAGACGTTGCTGGAGCGCGAGTGGATTCGCATCGTCGGCTACCGCGATGTGCCCGGTAAGCCGGCGATGTTCGCCACCACCAAGGTGTTTCTTGACCACTTCAACCTGAAGAACCTCGACGACCTGCCGCCGCTCGCCGAACTGCGCGAGATGGAAGCCGAGCCGGTGCTCGACTTTGACGACGCGCCGGTGCCGGCCAGCCTGCAGGAACTGGCCGACGCCACGGCCGAGCCGGAAGAGCCGAAGGACGAAACCAGTTTCCACACCTTGTTGCTGGAATTGGACGATATGGAGCAGGGCATCAAGACCGACTTCGATGACTTGCTGCGTGATGGTACGGCCGAGCCTGAAACCGAGGTGAACGTTGACGTTGAGCCGCCAGTCGAAGCAGAACCGGAGCCTGAGCCCGGGGAAGATATCCTCGGCGTGGCCGAAGCCCGGGAAAAACTTCTGGCTGCCGTCGCCGCCCTCGAACAGCCACCGCTGAGCGACGAGGAAGACGAAGCCCGGGCCCTGGCTGAAGCGATCGAGGCCGAGCGCCGCCAGTTTGAAGACTGACGCGGCGTCAGCAGGCTGGCTTGCCTGCGATACAGGTGACTCGGTCTTTTTGTTAAACCGAGGTGATGCCATCGCAGGCAAGCCAGCTCCCACCGAAGTCAGTTGCCTGGGAGCGCTCAAATGAGTTCCACCAAAGACCCCTGCATCAGTATCTGCAAGTTCACCGACGACATCTGCGTCGGATGTGGCCGCAGCAAGCGCGAAATCCGCGCCTGGAAGAAGCTCGACAAAACCGACAAGCGCACGGTGCTGGCCGAAGCCGAGCTGCGCCTGCTGGCCTTGGGCGCCACCGGTCGGCGGAAAAGCAAATGATTGCGCCCTGATCGACTAGTCTCTGATGCGCAATGCGCGCCATGCGCGTATGATTCGCGACCCTTTGGCGACCTATTCGCCCAAAGCCCAGCTTTCAACACTCTTCAGGCCACGCCTGAATCGACCCACCGGGAGGTGCTCAAGATGAACGACCAAGACCAGAACGACAGCCAGGAAATCGGCCCAGCAGGCGAAAAACTGCAAAAGGTGCTGGCGCGTATCGGCGTGGGCTCGCGCCGCGACGTCGAAGCCTGGATCACCCAGAAGCGCATCAAGGTCAACGGCGTTGAAGCCACCCTTGGCCAGCGCGTCGACCTGCACGATGCAATCACCATTGATGGCAAGGTCATCAAGCGTGAAGAGGCCGCCGAGTCGGTGCGCCGCGTGATCATGTACAACAAGCCCGATGGCGAGATCTGCACCCGTGACGACCCGGAAGGCCGTCCGACTGTGTTCGACAAGATGCCCAAGCCGAAAGAAGGTCGCTGGATCAACATCGGCCGCCTGGACATCAACACCACCGGCTTGCTGATGTTCACCACCGACGGTGAGCTGGCCAACCGCCTGATGCACCCTTCCTACGAGATGGACCGTGAATACGCCGTGCGCGTACGCGGTGAAGTCGATGACGAGATGATCGAACGCCTCAAGGCGGGCGTGGTGCTGGAAGACGGCCCGGCCAAGTTCACCGACATCAAGCAGGCGCCCGGCGGCGAAGGCTTCAACCACTGGTACCACTGCGTGGTGATGGAAGGCCGTAACCGCGAAGTACGTCGCCTGTGGGAATCCCAGGGCCTGGTGGTCAGCCGCCTGAAGCGCGTGCGTTTTGGCCCGGTGTTCTTGAACTCCGACCTGCCGATGGGCCGCTGGCGCGAAATGAGCCAGTACGAAGTCGACATCCTCAGCGCCGAAGTCGGCCTGACGCCGGTCGCCATGCCGCAGATGAACGCCAAGAGCAAAGACAAACTTGAGCGTATGCAGCGTAAATCGTCGCGCCCTGTGGCCCGTACCGAACGTGTTGCGCGCACTGTGCGCCCGGCGCTGAATGCACCGGCGACCGGTGGGCGTATCTCGCGTGAGCCGCACATCGAGGGTGAGCGTCGCCCAACCGCGCCATCGCGTCAGGAAGGTGAGCGTGCGCCACGCACCCGCGTCCTGCCCCGGCAGGTGGTCGCAGCAACCGGGGTGAAGCCGAGCGCCCAGCCGACAACGCCAGTACCAAGCGTCCAGCCAAGCCGGCGGCGAACAAGCGCCCTGGCCCTAAACTGGTCGCGGACGAGCCGTCGGGCAAGCGCCGTGGCGCCCCGGCCGGTTCGGGTCAGCGTCCTGGTTTTGGTCGCAAGAAGCCGCAGTGATGTAAGCGCTGCACAAAAACGCCAACCCTAGGGTTGGCGTTTTTTTTGCCCTCAATTTGGTAACCCAATCAAATGTGGGAGCAGGCTTGCCTGCGATAGCGGTGTATCAGAGGGTACACAGGCCCGCTGACACACCGCCATCGCGGGCAAGCCTGGCTTGCACAGGGACCTCGGTGATGCAGATTCTGCTAAAACGCAAACGTCCCATCAAACACCGGCTTGTCATCCAGCGCCAACACCCCGCTGGCAAAGATCAGATCCAAATGATGGCTGCCTTTCTGCCCTCCACCCAGGCCCAGGTGCAGCCCGCAATGGCGCTCCTCAAACCCGGCATTGCGCGCATACAAGTCCTTGACCCCTTCATTGGTCCCAATCCCCAACTCCTCCACACGGCGGTTGGACGGGTTGGCGTTCAGGTACTTGTTGAAATCCTCTGCCAGCCCCGGCACCTCGCTGGCCACGCTGCAAATCGTCGAGTTCTCGATCCACAGCTCCAGCGGCGACTGCAGCACACCGTATTTGCGTGCGAAGGGGATGGTGCTGAGGAAAGTGCCGACAAACCGCACCTGGCCGTTAATGGCCTCGCTGTGGGTGGCGATCTCGCCGGGGGCCAGGTCATGGTTGCCGACGCCGTTGATATTGGTCCACTTCTTGATGCTGCTCATCGGCGCTTCAAGGCGTGAGCCGTGCTTGTCGGTAAAGCTCAGCACGTTGGCCTCGGACATGCGCCGGATCAGTGTGGCGTTGAGGTCGGCGATGCGCTGCGGCTCGACGCTGAAGGTGTCGTAGAAATAATCGCCATAGTCTTTGAACAGCAGGGATTTTTTCCAGTGTTCGGCCATTACGCCCTGCAGGGCGCGGATAAACTCCGGGCCTTCGGCGCGTGGGTTGGGCAGGGTGGAGGAGTCGTAGAGAAACAGGTACAGGTCGCAGGCTTCGATGGCCTCGGCCAGGCTGTCGCTGCTGACCAGGTCGAGGCGCTGCACCTGGAAGTTGAAGCGGGCGGCGCTGCCGTGGCTGATCGCCTGGGCAATCGCGTCGTAGCGTTCGGTATGGCCCAGCAGCACGGTAGGGCAGCTGCGCCCTGGAGGGCCGGATGGTGAGCCAGGTAGTAGAGAAAGTGTTCGACGGCGCGGGCCTTGTCCATGACGTAGTTCCTTGTGTGCCTTGGGTAAGGAGGCAGGTGCCGTGCACAGCACCTGCCGGGAGCCTGCCGGTTTTTAGAAAGGCCACATCGCGGTGCCGAAAGGCACAACGGCATCGGCTTGCATCATTTCAACGGCGGCCTCGTGGGTCGGCGCTTCAAACCAATCGTCGAGTTGCAGTTCGGTTTCCAGGTCTTTTTCCAGTGCTTGCATGGTGTATCTCCTAGATGACGTTGTTTGAGGACGGCTTGCCGGCGGGCGTCGCCAGCAAGTGAATGAACCTAGGAGAGAGTGTTTGGTAATGCAAAATATTTATTGACACGGTTTCATTTGAATTTTTTGTTCTGTTTTTTCGATGTCATTTTTTATTCAGAAAAAACAACGCATTGCCCAGGGCAATGTGTAGGAATTTTCCCGACGACATTTTTCCGTGCGATGACGGCTGTAACGAGGATTTTCCATGCTGTAACGATTAATTTACGATAAATCTCCGGCTTTCTTGAGTGGCGTTGGGCTGTAAGCAATAGCTGACAGATCGTCGCAGACCCGCTGCGGAGTCATCCTCACGCGGTCGAGCGGTGTACAATGCGCCGCGTTTTACTGTGACCCCCTTGCGTGACCACGCAAAAGGCCAAGACCTCGGGGTTTACCGACCCTGATCACTCCGCCTGGCCACGAGCCGGACGGGTTCGATTTCGTCACAGATAAAAACAAACAGGTGACGCATGACCGTTAGAAAGACGCTGTACTCCTGGTGCCTGCGCTGGGGTTTGAGCGGCGCTGCTTGAGTCGAGATTCAAGCCAGCAACGTGCATACAACATCATCAAACCTTGCGTGAGACCCTTTTCATGAGTGGACCCCATTCCTCTTCAGGCGAGCTGAAACGCGGCCTGAAAAATCGGCATATCCAGTTGATCGCCCTTGGCGGCGCCATCGGCACCGGCCTGTTCCTGGGCTCGGCCGGGGTGCTCAAATCCGCCGGCCCGTCGATGATCCTGGGCTATGCCATCTGCGGCTTTATCGCCTTCATGATCATGCGCCAGCTCGGCGAAATGATTGTCGAAGAGCCGGTCGCCGGTTCCTTCAGCCACTTTGCCCACAAGTACTGGGGCGGTTTCGCCGGCTTCCTGTCGGGCTGGAACTGCTGGATTCTGTACATCCTGGTGGGGATGTCGGAGCTGACGGCCGTTGGCAAATATGTGCACTACTGGTGGCCGGAGATCCCGACCTGGGTCTCGGCGGCGGCGTTCTTCGTGCTGATCAACCTGATCAACCTGGCCAACGTCAAAGTCTTTGGTGAGGCCGAGTTCTGGTTCGCCATCATCAAAGTGGTAGCGATTGTCGGCATGATCGCGCTGGGCAGCTACCTGCTGGTCAGCGGCAGCGGCGGCCCGCAAGCCTCGGTGAGTAACCTGTGGGAACACGGCGGCTTCTTCCCCCATGGCGTGGGCGGCCTGGTGATGGCCATGGCGATCATCATGTTCTCCTTCGGCGGCCTGGAAATGCTCGGCTTCACCGCCGCCGAAGCCGATCAGCCACGCACCGTGATCCCCAAGGCGATCAACCAGGTGATCTACCGCATTCTGATTTTCTACATCGGCGCGCTGGTGGTGCTGTTGTCGCTGACGCCGTGGGACAGCCTGCTGGCCACCCTCAACGCGTCCGGCGATGCCTACAGCGGCAGCCCGTTCGTGCAGGTGTTCTCGATGCTGGGCAGCAACACCGCCGCGCATATCCTTAACTTCGTGGTGCTGACGGCGGCGTTGTCGGTGTACAACAGCGGCACCTACTGCAACAGCCGCATGCTGCTGGGCATGGCCGAACAGGGCGATGCACCCAAGGCGCTGGCGAAGATCGACAAGCGCGGCGTGCCGGTGCGTTCGATCCTCGCCTCAGCGGCAGTCACCCTGGTGGCGGTGTTGATGAACTACTTTATCCCGCAACACGCGCTGGAACTGCTGATGTCGCTGGTGGTGGCCACGTTGGTGATCAACTGGGCGATGATCAGCTTCTCGCACTTCAAGTTCCGCCAGCACATGAACCGCACCGGCCAGGTGCCGCTGTTCAAGGCGTTGTGGTACCCGTACGGCAACTACATCTGCCTGGCGTTCGTGGCATTTATCCTGGTGATCATGCTGATGATTCCGGGGATTCAGGTATCGGTCTACGCAATCCCGGTGTGGGTGGCGTTTATGGCGGTGTGTTACTGGATCAAGAACAAGCGCAGGGCCGAAGCGGCGCTGACGGCGAGTGCGGCGCTGAAGTAGGCTGCCTCGCGTAAACGGAAAACCCGGCGTCTTGCCGGGTTTTTTGTTGGCGCTGGCGGGTTAGACTCGCGCCTGGATTTTTATCTGTTTTGTCTGCGGAGCCCCCATGCAACACACCGATATCGATGGCGGCACCCTGCAGCGCGATGCGTTGGAGGACTTGATCAACCAGCACGGCAGGCCCTTGCGGCTGGTGGGCGTGGACTTGAGTGGTGCGGACCTGTCACGGATGTCGCTCGATCACTGGGTGTTCGAGCGCTGCATCCTGGTCCAAACCTCCTTCCTCGGCGCGCGCCTGGAAGGCACCCAGTGGACCAGTTGCCGGGCGGCCCACGCGATCTTCGAAGCGGCAAACCTGCTGGAAGCGCAATTCAGCAGCTGCGACCTCAACAACACGCGCTGGCAGCGCAGCAAGCTGTCCCAGGCGAGTTTCGCTCACTGCAAGCTGACGGGTGCCAACTTCACCCATTGCGCGTCCCTTGGGCTGAGCTTCAGCGAAACCCGGCTTAACAGCGCGTTCTTGTGCGGGTTGTCGTTTGCGCGAACCGTGCTGAATAACCTGGATTTTTCCGACAGCGATTTGTCGGATGCCGACTTTCGCAAGGCCGAGTTGATCGACTGCAGCCTTGCCCACGCGCGTATCAACGGCGCGAATTTCGCCGGTGCCGACCTGCGCGGTGCCGATTTGAGCGGGTTTCGCCTCAATGATGCCAAACTGTTCAAAGGCGCCGTGATATCCAAAGCCCAGGCGTCGATGTTGTTGTCCGAGTTGGGTTTGTCCGTTGCCTAAGGTGTTTGATTGATGCTGGTGATTTCCAACAATGTGCACCTGCCCGATGCCGAAATCGAGCTGACCGCCATTCGCGCCCAGGGCGCAGGCGGGCAGAACGTCAATAAGGTATCGAGCGCGGTGCACCTGCGTTTTGATATTCCGGCGTCGTCACTGCCGGAGTTCTACAAGGAGCGGCTGCTGGCACTGCGCGACAGCCGGATCACCAGCGAAGGCGTGCTGGTGCTCAAGGCCCAGCAATACCGGACCCAGGAACAGAACCGCGCCGATGCGCTGGAACGTCTGGTGGAGCTGATCCTCAGTGCCACCAAGGTCGAGAAGAAGCGCCGTCCGACCAAGCCGACCCTGGGCTCGAAAAAGCGCCGCCTCGAATCCAAGACCAAGCGCGGCAGCATCAAGGCCGGTCGCGGCAAGGTGGATTTCTAGGCGTCGCGGGCTTCGCGGGCCTTGGGCGCCTGGCGGTACAGGTAGACGCACAGCAGCAAGCTGCCAAACGCCGCGATGGCGGCGAACAGGAAGATCGACGCAAAGCCAAAGCCTGCCGCGACGGCCCCGGCCAGCGGGCCGGTGATCCCCAGCGACAAGTCGATAAACAACGAATAGGCGCCCACTGCCGAACCCCGGCTGGACGCCGGCACCAGGTTGACCGCCTCCACCCCCAATGCCGGGAAGACCAGGGAAAAGCCGAAGCCGCTCAAGGCTGCACCCGCCAGGGCCAGGTTGGCGTCCGACGCCAGCCACAGTAACAGCAGGCCGAGGATCTCCACCGACAGGCAGGCAATTGCCACGCGAAAGCCGCCGATGCGGTTGATCATATTGCCGAACAACAGGCGTGCGCCGATAAAGCTGGCGCCGAACAGGGTCAGTGCCCACACCGCGTTATCCCAGTGCTGGGTGGTGTAATACAGGGTGATAAACGTGGCGATGGTGCCAAAGCCGATGGAGCCCAGGGCCAGTGCGCAACCATGCGGCATTACCCGGCCCAGTACATTCATGAAGGGTAGGCGCACGCCGGCCACAATCGGCGCCGCTTGCTTTTTCCAGGCCAGCAGCAGGCCAAACACCGCCAATAGAATGATGCTGACGCCCATGCTCCACAGCCCGAAGTGACTGACCAGCAGCACCCCCAGCGGGGCGCCGACCGCCAGCGCGCCATAGCTGGCGATACCGTTCCAAGAAATGACCTTGGCCGTGTTCTTCGCCCCCACCAAGCCAATCCCCCAGCCGATGGCGCCCGAACCCACCAGGCTTTCAGCGCTGCCCAACACCAGGCGGCCGATCAGCAGGCAGCACAGGCTCAGGGTCGGCAAGCTTGCAAACCAGGCTGCCAGCAACATGAACACACCGCTCAGGCCGCACCCCACGAGGCCGATCAGGACTGAGCGCTTGCTGCCCAGGTTATCGATGACGCGACCGGTATAAGGACGGCTCAACAGCGTGGCCAGGTATTGCACGCTGATCACCAGCCCCGCGATCACCGCGCCGTAGCCCAGTTCACTGTGGACATAGCCCGGCAGCACGGCCAGGGGAATGCCGATATTCAGGTAGCCGATAAAGGTGAACAACACGATGGAAACAACTTGCAGCGTGACCGCCATGGGGCGCTGGGTATCTGGCATGGGAGAGATCCACTGTCGCAGCAGGTAACGATAGGCTGCTAATGATACCGGGGCTTTCGCCAGTGCAGGGCGCTAAAACACGAAAACCTCAGGTCGGGATGACCTCAGGCTTGGGGCGGGGCCAGCAATTGGGTGGTGACCAGGGCGGCCAATGCGTTTTCCTGGGTGCCGAAGCGCTTGAGCAACAGGGCTTGTTTGTCCGCGCTGAGGCGGTTCCAGATCTCGACCATCTGCAGGGCAGTGTCGAGGACGGCGGTATCAGGGAGGCTATCTGTCATGGCGGGTATCTCGGGGTGATTCAGGCAGTGTGGAAAACGCTCAAAAAACGCTGCGCTTTCCACACGGTCTGGTACGGCGTCAGTCCTGGCTTTCGCTGTCGACTGGTTTTGCTTCTTTGGCCTCAGACTGTTTGTCGCTGGCCTGCTGCGGTGTTGGCTGCTCAGTAGGGTGCAGGCTTGGGAAGGGGAGATTAGGTATCTCGTGCATCGTCGTCGCTCCTCGCAAGGTCTGTTTTTTCAATCGCAGTGTGATTGCGCGCTCTCAAAAAGCCTTGGCAGGATACAGCACTGAAAATGACAAAAAGAGTTTTATGAGGCTAGACCGACGAATTTTCAGTTTTTAGGCAAGTGACAAGAGGTCACAGGCTGGAAGGGCGCTTTTTAAAAGGGCACTTTGCCCAGAATCATGTCGCGGTACATCACAAAATCGCCCAGCAGGCTGTAGAACGGGTGCTGAAACGTGGCAGGGCGGTTCTTTTCGAAGAAAAAGTGGCCGATCCAGGCAAAGCTGTAACCGGCAATCGGCACGGCCAGCAGCAAGCCCAGTGACCCTCTGCCGACGGCATACGCCAGAATGCCGATGACCAGGGTGGTGCCGATAAAGTGCAAGCGCCGGCAGGTGCTGTTGGCGTGCTCGGCCAGGTAATAGGGGTAGAACTCAGCAAAGCTATTGAATCGCTTGACGTTTTCCACGGCGAAGGGCCCTTTGATTGTTATGCCGCCCAACAGATGTTCGGCGGGGAGCTTATTTGAGTCTAGAGTGATCAGTGGTAACAGCCAGTGACAATAGATGCCACTTTAGTATCCTTGGCTTCCTGGCTGCCGTTTAAGCCTGCTTTATTAAGAAGACGCCATGAGCGAACGAACAACTTCTGCAAGCTGGGCGATGGGGATAGTCAAGGCACTGGAAATGGACGGCCTGGATTGCCGTGCGTTGTTCACGCAACTGGGGCTGGACTACGCCGCTTTGAATGACCCCGATGCGCGGTTTCCGCAAGACTCCATGACCCGGCTGTGGCAGCGGGCGGTGGAGTTGTCGGGCAACCCGGCGATTGGCCTGAACATGGGCAAGGTGGTGCGCCCGGCGTCGTTCCATGTGGCCGGTTATGCGCTGATGTCCAGCAACACCCTGGCCGAAGGCTTTATGCGCCTGGTGCGTTACCAGCGCATCATCGCCGAAAGCGCTGACTTGAGTTTCAGACTGTTACCCGAAGGCTATGCGCTGATTCTGACGGTGCACGGCGATCATCTCCCACCCACCCGACAAAGCGCCGAGGCCTCCCTGGCCAGTGCATTGGCGCTGTGCGGCTGGCTGACCGGGCGCACCCTGCAGCCGCGCAAGGTGCTGTTGCAAGGTGACCAGCCGGCGGACCTGGCGCCTTACAAGCAAGCCTTCCATGCGCCCCTGGAGTTCGATGCGCCCTATGACGCGCTGATATTCGAGCGGGCCGATATGGATGCGCCGCTGCCCACGGCCAACGAGGCCATGGCGCTGCTGCATGATCGGTTTGCCGGCGAGTACCTGGCGCGTTTCTCTGAAAGCCGCGTGACCCACAAAGCGCGCCAGGTATTGTGCCGCCTGTTGCCCCAGGGTGAACCCAAACGCGAAGTGGTGGCCCAGACCCTGCACCTGTCCCAGCGCACCTTGCAGCGGCGCCTGCAGGAAGAGGGCACCAGTTTCCAGACCCTGCTCGACGATACCCGCCGCGAATTGGCCGAACAGTACCTGGCGCAGCCGAGCATGACCCTGCTGGAAATCGCTTATCTGTTGGGCTTTGCCGACCCGAGCAACTTCTTTCGCGCCTTCCGCCGCTGGTTCGACGCCACGCCCGGCGAATACCGGGCGCGGTTGCAGGAAGCGTCGACGGTCAGTGACGCCAAAATGCCGGAATGCACAGAACAAAGACTGTAATAATTTCCAGCCGACCCAGCAGCATGCCCAGCGACAGGATCCACTTGGCTGCATCCGGCAGGCTGGCGAAGTTGCCCGCCGGGCCGATGGTTTCGCCCAGGCCGGGGCCCACGCCGGACACGGTACTGGCCGCGCCGGTCAGCGCGGTCATCCAGTCCAGGCCCAGCAGCGACAGGGCCAGGGCGATGGCGCAGATGGTGATGGCGAAGAAAAACGAGAAGGTCAGGATCGAACGTACGATTTCTTCGTCGAGGCGGTGGCCGTTGTACTTCTGCTTGATCACTGCACGTGGGTGAATCAGCTGATTCAAGTTGGCCTTGAGCAGGATATAGGCGACCTGGAACCGGAAGATCTTGATCCCGCCCGCCGTCGACCCCGAACAGCCGCCGATAAAGCCCAGGTAGAAGAACAGCATCAGTGAGAAGTTGCCCCACAGGCTGTAGTCCCCCAGTGCAAAACCGGTGGTGGTGACCACCGAGGTCACGTTCAATGCCACGTGGCGCAGGGCGTCCAGCCAATGCAGGTTGGTGGTCCACCAGTACCAGGTGCCGAGCACCAGCCAGGTCACCAGCAGCAGGCCGAGCAAGCCTTGCACCTGTTGGTCCTTGATCAACGCCCGACGGTTGCCGCGCAAGGTGGCGACATACAGGGTGAACGGCAAGCTGCCCAGGATCATCACCACCACCGCCACCCAGTGCACCGCCGGTTGTTTCCAGTGGGCCAGGGATTCATCGGAGGTCGAGAACCCGCCGGTGGAAATCGCCGACATGGCGTGGTTGATCGCATCGAACAGGCCCATGCCGGCCCACCAGAACGCCAGGCTGCCGAGGATGGTGATGCCCACATACGCCGCCACGATCAGCCGCGCCACCATGTGCGAGCGCGGCATGACCTTTTCCGAGCGGTCTGAGGACTCGGTCTGGAACAGGCGCATGCCACCAATGCGCAGCAGCGGCAGGATCGCCACCGCCATGCCGATAAAGCCGATACCGCCGAGCCAGTGCAGCAGCGAGCGCCACATCAGGATGCCCGGCGACATGGTGTCCAGGCCGCTCAATACCGTGGAACCGGTGGCGGTGATGCCGGACATGCTTTCAAAAAACGAGTCGGTGTAGCTGATGTGCTGGGTCAGCAAAAACGGCAGCGCGGCGAACACACACACCACCACCCAACTGGTCACGGTCAGCAGGTACATGTCGCGCGGGCGCAAGTGCACATGTTCGGGGCGGCCGGGAATCACCAGGGCCAGGCCGGCGATAAAGGTGATCAGGCTGGCCCACAGGAACGACGGCAGGTCGCTGGTGCGTTCGAAAATCACCAGGGTGGCCATGGGCACGACCATGGCGATCGCGAGGGTGATCAGGAAGATGCCGATAATGAAACCGATGATGCGTAGGGTCGGCAACGCCATGAAGTCTGCTCGGGTAACAGGGAAAGGCGCCATTCTACCTGGGGTGCAGGGCAAGTAAACCGGCGCGGTGTGTGCGCTCGCCCACACATGTATAACGCACCCGCAATCGTTCGGTTCTTCAGCATGGGGCTTCTGACTTCTTCCGAGATCGCCGCCATGCCGTTTGAATATTTAACCGATACGCCGTTGATGGGGCGCCTGCTTGCCAACGACCCGCCGTCACAGATCACCCTGACCCGCAAACTGTCGAGGCTGAACCGCAAGGTCATGGAGTTGCTGGTGAAGCAACCTGATTTCGAGGCCTTTGTGCAGTCCGAGTTTGATCAGCAGTTCAGCGAGCTGACGCCTCAGCTCGGGGTGGGCAAAGGCTATGTTCAGTCCCGGGAGCCGCAGCAGCCCACCACGGATGACATGCCGTTGCCGCCCACGCTGCTGGATGCCATGGTGCAGCGCATTGCAACGGGCCAGGCATCCACCTACGCCAGTGGCGACACCGTGTTTTTGCGTGCGCCTGCCGAGGGGGGCGACACGCAGCCCGAACCTGCCCTGACGGCCCAGGCGTTCGATGGGTTTGTCGACAGCCTGGCGACGCAGTTGGCCGCCCGCTACAAGGCCTTCATGCACACGTTCTGGAGCCTCACACTGGAAGGTTCGAGCGATGTGCGCACGCGTAAACAGCGGCTGATTGATACAAGAATCGAACAGTTGCGTACCGAATTGGCCTTGCTCAAAAACGATGGCCTGTTCACGGCCGCAGGCGAAGCGTTGTTCGACAAGGTGCTGCGCGCTCCCACCGCGCTGGCTCGTCGGGCGTTCGAAAGCTATAAACCGTGCGTCTATGGCCTGGCTGTCAAGGGCGCGGCGGGGATACACCCAGCGCTTTACGGCGCGTTTATCCTGACCGCCCGCGACCCGCAGGACGCCGAAAGCACCGTTGTGGCAGAGGTACCCGACGAGCCGCAGGTGCGTGCGGTGCATGCGGGGATGAATCTGGGAATTGTGCTGTTGTTCAGCCCTGATACTGGCCTGGAGGAATTTGACTCCCTGGCCAGCCTTGACCGGGAACTGCACCGGCGCTTGAACCATCCCCAGGAGTTCACCCGGCTCTTGGCGTTGATGGCGCAAAACGACCAGCCCCATGGCTTGGCTCTGCACCGTGAGCGCAAGCCGAGCGAGCAATTCAAATACCTCGAATGGCTGGACTCACCGTTCAGCCATGCCGTTGAGGGCCAATGCCTCAAGCTGCACGAGGACTTTATCGCGACAGTCACCCGCTATCAGGTGCTCCGGGACGGGGCAGACCCTGCCTGGTTGCCGCAGAGCCTGGATCAAGCGACCGATCTGGAGCGTGCTTTCGACAGCAGCGGGGTGCTGGTGGCCCGGTTTGGAAAGCGTGGGCAGGCTCAGCTCAAAACCTTTCTGGAGGGGGCCGATAACGCCGACAAGCTTGCCTGGCACACGGCGATGCGCAATTACTGCGACGAGCTGTCCAACCTGCCTGAGTCCGAGGGGCAGCTGTCCCTTGCCCAGTTCAGTGACAGAACCGCCTTGCTTGCCTACAGCAATAAGCAACTGCGGGCGCTGCTCAAGGAGCAATTCGGGTTGCACGTCGACCCGGACACGATTGTGATTCATACGCGAGAGCCGTATGTGCCGACCAGGCCCTATGTGCCCGGGGCCCCTGCGTCAGGAACCGTAGAAGGAAGCGTGCAGAGGTGGGTGCACCGCAAACGCAGCCTGACCGAATTGGCCCTTGAAAATGTGGGCGGGCTGGACTTCAACTTCACCAACTTTTCCCGACTCACCGACAAAAACGATGTGGCCTATACCGCCCTGACCCCTGAACAGGTGAAGGACCTGGTCCGTAGCGCCAATATCGGCAACCACTACGATGCGTTTTTAAAGGATCGGTTGATCACCTCACCCGAAGCGCTGACGCAAAAAGGCAATTTCGCCCGATGCCTGGCACTGCAGGTACGGCTGGATGCCATTGAGGCGAAAATCGCCGGTGACTTTCTCCCGGACCGGCTGGCGCGTGGTTTCAACTGGGTGCAGGCGGTGCTGGATGAGCCTGTCGACAGTGATCGGCGCCAGACCGTCGAAGGTCAGCGGATTGTGGTGCAATCCTTGAGGTTGCGGGGCGAGCGGGTGCGGGGTGTGTGGTTGTTTCGCGCCGCCTCTTCGAGTGTCGGTTCTACCGTGGTTTACGCGCCGCAAGCACCGGGTGGTCGGGTCTTTTATGAGTTTTCGAATGACCGGTTATCCAGTGATTTTGCGTTTAACAGCTTTTGGCGTGACTACCTGCTCGGGCGGGTGGTGCTCGCGCAGCGCAAACGGACCCGAAGTATCTTGCAGGGGCGCGGTGACGTTACGCTGCTGAACATGCCAAGGATCGCCAATAACATTTTCGAGGAGGCCTATGAGGTGGAGGCCAGTTTCGCGATCAATGATGCCGCGGACCAATCGACGACCACCGGCGAAACAAATATCGACACTGCCGTGACGGTAGCCACTGCGATTTTCGACATCGTCACCGTCGTTCTACCGATCAAGATCATGCTTCCGATCAACCTGGCCAGAAGCCTGTACGCGGTGTTCAAAGCCGTGGACGCCGCTAGCCTTGGGGACCGTGAGGAGGCTGCCCATTATATTGTGCGGGCTCTGGGCGAGCTTGCGGGGGCGTTGATCGATGGTGCCATGGGGGCCGGCGCCCGCACGGGTACACGGGTCGCTTCATCTGCGCCTCGAGGGCTGAACCCGCAGATGGCCCTGAGAACGAAGCCTGCTGATGTGCGCGTTCTCAGCGGCTGGGAGGGCAAGGGTATCTATTACCGTGTTTTGCGGGAGGGGGCGGTCGAGAGTATTTTATGAACGAGCAGAATCGTTGGTTCTCGATCATCGATGACGGCGGCGAGCAGGCCTGGCGGGTCAAGGATGTGCGTAGGCCTCATCGGCATCACCAAGATCTGATCCGCCTGGATCAAAAAGGCCGCTGGGAAGTGGGCTCGCCTCCTGGCAGGGGCCTGAGGGGCGGCTTGTCACCCGATGAGCAGTTGATGCAGCTCTATCCTTTTCTAGACGAAGCCAAGGTTCGTCGAGTGTTTGAGTCATTCAACTTTCCATGTGGGCATGAACTCGAATTTCAACTCAGCCTGGTCCACTACCTGAGGTCGGGCGCTGCGCTTGACCTCTTTGATCAGTATTTGATGGTGACGCCTCAGCGTCTATTGGCGCGCCTCAGGGGCGCCGACTTACCTGGCACGCCACTGACGCCGGTTAACGTAACGCCTGGGCCCAGCCGGGCAGGGCCCGTGAGGCCAGCGCGTGAACGATTCGTCGACTGGGGGCAAACCATTGATCCTGTCCAGCTCCAGCTAAAGCACGTCGAGCAGGGCATTTATGTGCGCGTGGGCGGGCCGCCCGAGCTGATTGGCACCGAATACATCAAGATTGATCAGCACTATTATCCGATTCTGCCTCTCGGTGCCGTCCCGCCTCGAACTATCAATACGGTATTCATGCGTGATCCCACTCTGTCGTTGCGCACCTACGAGCAGTTTGAGTCGATGCTCAGAAGGGACCTGTTCGACCAGCCGCGCGTGGCGACCTTCGCCGCCGCGGATGGTCGTTGGATCAACCCCATGCCAATGCCGTTTCGAAAGACAATGGCCGCCTCGGTGGCAGAGGCTTTTCCAATGCTGACGGCGACCAGTGTGGAAGAAGTCGCACGGGCGCTGTTCAACGCGGCTAACCCGAACGGGTTGACCGCCTGGGGAGCCAGCATGATGCAGCGGACCTTGCGCCATTGGCGTTCTGGCGCATCAGTGGTGCCAGCCCACTTGGGGGAGCCAATGACGCTGCTGCCCAGGTCCTCGCCAACGGTCCAGGGCCATTGGTTGCTGAACGATGCGCCTGGGCAATACTCGCAACTGAACTATCGTACCGATCGTATTGGGCCACCTTTTCAGGACGCTTTGGAGGCCGGCGGTAGACCATCGCTCAGGGCCCTGATGGTCGAGGTGTTGACCCGTGATGGCTATCAAATCGACTTCAGCTACCCCATGCCCGGCGAGTTGCTGTTCAGGCGGCCGAAAAGTCAGACGTTGTACTGGCTGCAGTTGCAAAGGACGTCTGCAGGCGTTGTCAGTCGAAGCGGGGTTAACGCGCCCAGCCCTTTCCTGATGAGTACCTTATTGAATGAGCGGGTGGGCACTGCACAGAGGAGCAACAACCTGGTCTCGCTGATGGGAGGTATTAACCGTAGCCATGACGGGGCAACCTCTATTTTCGTCATCCGGATTTAAGAGAGGCCGGCAAGCGGGCAAAAAAAATGCCCCGAACGGTCGGGGCATTTTTACTGCGGCTTCAGGGAGGCCTGTACGGATCAGAACTCGTGATCAGCGTTATCCGGGTTCAGGTCGCTGATGCCCAGCTTGCCGGCAGCGGCTTCGATCGAACCGGTCTGCTTGACCAGTGCGGCAATCGCATCACGTACGATCTGGTTGCCTGCATCGTTACCGGCGGCGATCAGTTGGTCGTAGTGCTCACCCTTGTTGGCGTGGTCAACCATGACCTGGATCTTCGCTTCGGTCGCAGCCAGGTCGGCTTTCAAGGCGGTGTCAGCGGCCGGGTCAGCCTTGGCAACCAGGGACGACAGGCTGGCGCCGGTCATTTTGCTGCCGTCGACACGGGTGTACTCGCCCAGGTAGACGTTGCGGATGCCCTTGGCGTCGTAGAAGTGCGAGTTGTGGGTGTTATCGCTGAAGCAGTCCTGCTCGTCTTCAGGCGAGTTGGCTTCCAGGGATACCTTCATGCGCTCACCGGCCAGCTCGCCGAGGGACAGGCTACCCATGCCGAACAACATTTTGCGCAGGCCATCGGTGGCGGGTTCGGCCTCGAGGGTGGCGCGGTAGTTGTCTTCGACGTTGGGTTTCCAGTTGCCGACCATCTCTTGCAGGTCGCTGACCAGCAGTTGGGTCACGGCGCTCAGGTAGGCGCGGCGACGCTCGTTGTGGCCGCCGGTGGCGCCGTCGCCGGTCAGGTAGTCCGATGCAGGACGGTTGCCGGCGCCTGGGCCGGTGCCGTTCAGGTCCTGGCCCCAGAGCAGGAATTCGATGGCATGGTAGCCGGTGGCGACGTTGGCCTCCGAACCGCCCAGCTCATTGAGGCTGGCGAGTTTTTCCGGCGTGATGTCCTTCACGTCAACCTTGTCTTCACCGACCTGAATCTCATTGTTGGCGATGATGTTGGCGGTGGCGCCGGGGTTACCCAGGGCGTGCTCGTAGGATTTGTCGACGTAGTCGATCAGGCCTTCGTCCAGCGGCCATGCGTTCACCTGGCCTTCCCAGTCGTCAATGATGGTATTGCCGAAACGGAACACTTCACTCTGCAAGTACGGCACGCGGGCGGCGATCCAGGCGGTACGCGCAGCTTTCAGCGTGTCGTCGTTCGGCTTGGCGAGGAAGGCGTCGATCGCGGTTTGCAGGGTTTTTGCAGTGGACTCGGCATCGCTGTACACCGCGAACACCATGTCTGCGTAATGCGCGACCACGGCCTTGGCGGCCGCTTCGTCGACCTGGCCGGCAGGAGTGGCAGCCGCTGGTGCGGTAGTGCTGGCGGCCGGGGTCGGGGCCTGAGGCGCGGCGGCCTTGTCTTTACCTTCGCCGCAGCCGGCGAGAGAAATAGCAATGGCCAGCAGACTGGCGGTGGCCAGGGGCATACGAATCATGGCGAACATCCTGCTTCGGTTGTTGATGGGGCGCGCGGGGGAGCGCAAAAACTGCGACATAATGCGAAAGATTTGCATTTTGTGTAAAGGGTTATACGCGGGAAATATTCAGTATTGTTTCTGTGGCGAGCGGGCTTGCCCGCGTTGGGGCGCGAAGCGGGCCCTTTTTAGACTCTGAGTCGGGGGCTGCTGCGCAGCCCAACGCGGGCAAGCCCGCTCGCCACAACAAGCCCGCTCGCCACAGCAAGCCCGCTTGCCACAGGACGCTTGTCAGAGGATTGCGGCGTTATTGCGCTCGGATTGCTTCAGATAGGCCGCCAACTCCCGCGCCGGCAGGGGTTTGCTGTAGTGGTAACCCTGACCTTCATGGCAACCCTCGGAGATGATGTAAGCCTCTTGCTCGGCGGTTTCCACCCCTTCGGCGATCACCTGCATGCCCAGGCTTTTGCCCAGTTGGATAATGGCGCGCACGATGGTTGCATCGTCGTCATCGTCCAGCAGGTCTTGGACGAAGCTCTTGTCGATCTTGATCTTGTCCAGGGGCAGGCTTTTCAGGTAGCTCAGGGATGAATAGCCGGTGCCGAAGTCATCAATCGCAATCAACGCACCGGAACGGCGCAGGCTCAGCAGGTGCTGGGCGGCGGTGCTGATGTCTTCCATCAGGCCGGTTTCGGTGACTTCCAGCTCCAGGCTGCGCGGCGGCAGACGGTAAATCTGCATCAGGTTGTTGACCACTCGCGGCAACTCGGTGTGGTGCAACTGCACGGTCGACAGGTTGACCGCCATGCGCAGGTCGGTGAAGCCCAGGTCATGCCATTCGCGCAATTGTCGGCAGGCCTGGTCCAGCACCCATTCGCCAATCGGAATAATGGTGCCGTTCTGTTCGGCCAGCGGGATAAACAGGTCCGGCGGCACCAGGCCATGTTCCGGGTGCTGCCAGCGGATCAGGGCTTCCACGCCCACCACGCGGTTGTCGCGATAACTGATCTGCGGCTGGTACACCAGGTGGAACTGGTTGCGGCTGAGGGCCTCGCGCAGGTCTTTTTCCAGCTCGCGGCGGCGGCGCATTTCGCTGTCGACGCTGGCGATATAGAACTGATAGCGGTTGCGCGAACGGCTCTTGGCCAGGGTCATGGTTTGTTCGGCTTTTTGCAGCAGCTTCTCGGTGCTGTCGCCGTCCTCCGGAAACAAGGTGATGCCAATGGTGGCGCGCAGGCGGATTTCCTCGTGGTCGAGGGCGAACTCCGCTTCCAGGTCATCCAGGATGCTCTGCGCCAGCTCGGCCGCTTCGTAGGGTTGATCGATATCGGCTTGTACCAGCGCGAACTGGTCGCCGCCCAGGCGGGCCAGCGCGCCGAGGCGGCCACTGTGGGCACGCAGGCGATCGGCCAGGGCCAGCAGCAATTTGTCGCCGGCCTGGTAGGTGAATTGCTCGTTGACGCTTTTGAAATCATCCAGCCCCACGCACAAAACGGCCACGCGCCGTTGGCGACGGCCGGCGTCGATCAGGATCTTGTCCAACTGCTCCTGCAGTTTCTGGCGGTTCGGCAGCCCGGTCAGAAAGTCGTACTGGGCCATGCGCAGCAGGCTGCTTTCCGCTTCGTGGCGCAGGTGGGTATTACGTTCGATGGATTCAAGCAACTGGTTGGCGGTATTGATCCACAACCCCAGCTCGTTGCGTTCATGGCCCTTGAGCTGCGGGATCTTGTGTTCGCTGGGCCGGTCGGGGTTGATCGAGGTCAGGTGCTCGATGATGCGCGACAGCGGCTTGGTCAGCAGCCAGTGGTAGACCAGGTACAGCACCAGGCCCATGGCCAGGGCGCGCAATACCCCGGAAATGAAGATGATCACCGAATTGACAATAAAACCCTGGCCATAGGTGGCCGTGTCGAGGGTGATGCTCAGGTCGCCGTAATACTCGCTGTAGGGGCCCTTGCCGACCAGAGGCGTGGTAAAGGTGCGTTCCTGGCCCAGAATCAGGTCGGTCAGCCAGCGGCTGGGGGCTTGCTGCAAGGCGCGGCTTTTCTCCGCCAGCATGGTTTCGTTGGGATGGCCGATGGACGCCATGCGCACCGCGTCGTCCTGGAACAGGCCCTCAATGACTTGCATGCCCATCTCGCGGTCCAGGCTGTAGACGGCCTGGGTCGAGGGGTCGCGAAACATGTCGAGGATGCGCTGGGCATCACCGGCCACGGCCTGGCGCGTCTTGTAGGCATCGAAGACGATCTGCGCCACGCTCAGCGCAACGCCCACGATCAATGCCGAGAGCAGCACAACCCGTAGCAACTTCACCGACAAGCTGTTCTTGAGTTCCAGCTTCAAAGGGTCATTCCTTGTTCCATGCGGGTAGCCTCAATATGCCATGAGTATTGGCAATCTGGTGATGGCAGTCAAAGGAACATTAGGGCATCGGCTGGTTTGGCGAGGAACTTGAGGAGGCGGTTGGGGCGAGGCGGATAGGTATCCGCCTGCCTTGGGATCACTCAGTGACTACGCAGAGCGCATCGTACGTTATGCACGGCGAAGTTTGGATCAGTTGGGGATCTTGTTATTGTTGTTGTTGTTGTTGTCGTTGTTTACCGCGATGTTTATAGGGCCATGGGCGCGATGGGTGTCCTCGCCGGCGACCTTGTCTTTTTGGTCACCCTCGTTGTCTTTTTTGGACATCGCCTTGAGTAGTTCGCCCCCGAGTTTCATGACCTCGGTCCCCGTTTTCACGGCCTCGGTCCCCATTTTCACGGCCTCGCCGATCAAAGGGAGTGCTGCTGATGCGCCGCCTATGCCTGGAATCATTGTAAAATCTCCGACAGGTAAGAGAGGTGAATTCCTCACGCTGACTGGGTGGCAAATTCCCCTCGCTGAGTTCCGGCACCTGCCAACTTATTCATCGCCCACAAAAAAGCCCGGCAATTGCCGGGCTCTTTCTACTGCAAGTAGTGCTTAGGCAGTGAAGGTCTTGCCTTCGAACTGCTCAGCCACGAACTTCCAGTTGACCAGGTTCCAGAACGCTTCCACATACTTTGGACGCACGTTGCGGTAGTCGATGTAGTAAGCGTGTTCCCAGACGTCGCAGGTCAGCAGCGGGGTGTCGCCGCTGGTCAGCGGGTTGCCGGCGCCGATGGTGCTGGCCAGGGCCAGGGAACCGTCAGCCTTTTTCACCAGCCAGCCCCAACCGGAACCGAAGGTGCCGACGGAAGTCTTGGTGAACTCTTCCTTGAACTTGTCGAACGAACCGAACGCAGCGTTGATGGCCTCAGCCAGTGCGCCGGTCGGTTGACCGCCGGCGTTTGGCGCCAGGCAGTTCCAGTAGAAAGTGTGGTTCCAGACCTGAGCGGCGTTGTTGAAGATGCCGCCCGAAGAAGACTTGACGATCTCTTCCAGGGTCTTGCCTTCGAACTCGGTGCCAGGCACCAGGTTGTTCAGGTTCACGACATAGGTGTTGTGGTGCTTGTCGTGGTGGAATTCCAAGGTTTCCTTGGAAACGTGCGGCTGCAGGGCATCGTGTGCGTAGGGCAGCGGCGGCAATTCGAAAGCCATGATGATTCTCCTAATCAGGTCAGTTGCGGTGAGCGCAAGGCCGATCACGGGCGGCCAAACAAGCGCCGGGGAGTTTGTACTCTTTGCGGCGCAGGGTCCGGATCATAGCACCGGGGGTGCGGCAAAACCACGCAACAACTGTGTGGGATAGAGGTTCCAGAGCGTTTTGGAATATTCGTCAGGCGCTGATCAATTGATAGGCCACGCTGAACATCATGGCGGCCACCAGCAGATCCAGAATGCGCCAGGTGGCGGGGCGCGCCAGCCACGGTGCCAGCCATGCGGCGCCGAGTGCCAGGGTGGCGAACCACAGGAATGACGCGCTCGCGGCACCGGCCACGTAGGCCCCTGGTTCGGTTTGTTGAGCGCCCAGGGAGCCGATCAGCAGCACCGTGTCCAAGTACACGTGGGGATTGAGCAGGGTCACCGCCAAGGCGCTGAGTAACACGGCGCGCAATGAGCGCACCTTGAGGTTATCCCCGTGTGCCAGGCTTTGTGTCGAAAACGCCCGACGCAACGCCAAGGTGCCGTACCACAACAGGAACGCTGCGCCGCCCCAGCGGGCAATGCCCAGCAGCAACGGGCTTTGCGCCAGCACTGTCGCCAGGCCGAATACTCCGGCCGCTACCAGAATCGCGTCACACACGATGCACAGGGCCGCCACCGGCAGGTGGTGTTCCCGGCGCAGGCTTTGCGCCAGCACAAATGCATTCTGGGTGCCGATGGCCATGATCAGCCCGAAAGCCACCAGCAGCCCGTTCATATAGCTTTGCCACATAATCAGTCTTCCCTGCCCACTTCCACATCTGTGTTGTCGACCGCACCCGCGTCCCGCGCCAATTGGCGCAAGACGGCCATTGCCCGTTCGCCGTCGGCCAAGCCGACAAATATATGGTCATGGTAAAAACCGGCGATCACATTGGCGCTGATCCCGGCAGCGCCGAGGGCGGTGGCGAAGGCGGCGGTCAACCCAACGGCTTGCAGGGATGACTGCACATTCAGGGTGATCCAGGCCATCACGAAATCGAACTCCAGCCCGGCGGCCTGGGCTTGCGAACGCTCCAGGATCAGGGTCAGCCCTTCGGCCTCACGGAAGCTGCCAATGACGGAGGCACCGTCCGGAAAGGTGCTCCCGGGGATGGTCGAAAACACGTACTCGCCGGGGTTGAGTTGAGGGCTCATGGTGCGCAGCAGAATATTCAGATCGGTTTCGCCAGTCATCGGGAGATCCTTGAGTTGAGAAGAAAAGACGCTGGTCATTCTCTGGCACAAAGCTGTATAAGAAAAATCAATAAAGCTGATCACTCATAAGGAAATCTGTTGTTCGACTATAAGTTGCTGTCTGCCCTCGCGGCGATCGTGGAGCAAGCCGGCTTCGAACGAGGGGCTCAGGTGTTGGGCATCTCGCAATCGGCCATTTCGCAACGTATCAAGCTGCTGGAGACGCGCATCGGCCAGTCAGTGCTGGTGCGAGCCACGCCCCCGACGCCCACCGAAATCGGCCGTCGCCTGCTCAACCATGTGCAGCAGGTGCGGCTGCTGGAGCGCGACCTGCAAAGCCTGGTGCCGGCGCTGGACGAGGAGGGCATGCCCGAACGCCTGCGCATCGCCTTGAATGCCGATAGCCTAGCCACCTGGTGGGCCGAGGCGGTCAGTGGCTTTTGCGCCGAGCACCATTTGTTGCTGGACCTGGTGGTGGAAGACCAGACCGTCGGCCTCAAGCGCATGCGTGCCGGTGAAGTGGCGGCCTGTATCTGCGCCAGCGAACGCCCGGTGGCCGGTGCGCGCAGCGTGTTGCTCGGCGCCATGCGTTATCGGGCACTGGCGAGCCCTGCGTTTATTGCGCGGCATTTTCCTGCCGGAGTGCGCCCCGACCAATTGGCGCGCACGCCCGCGCTGGTGTTCGGCCCGGATGATTTCCTGCAGCACCGCTACCTCGCGTCGCTTGGCGTGGACGGTGGTTTCGAACACCACTTATGCCCTTCGTCCGAAGGCTTTATCCGCCTCACGGAAGCCGGGCTCGGCTGGAGCCTGGTGCCGGAATTGCAGGTGCGCGACCAGTTGCAACTGGGTGTGCTGGTGGAGTTATTGCCAGATAAGCCCATCGATGTGCCGTTGTACTGGCATCATTGGCGCAGTGGCGGGCAACTGTTGGGCTTGTTGACCGACCATCTGGCCCAGGCGTGCGGCCAATGGTTGGTGCCGTTGGAGTGACGACGGGCGTCAAGGCAACAGCGATGAAAAACGAAAGAACACGGGGTAATACATGAAAATTCTGGTCACCGGCGCAAGCGGCTTCATCGGCGGGCGCTTTGCGCGTTTCGCCCTGGAGCAGGGCCTGGACGTACGGGTCAACGGGCGGCGCGCCGAAGGTGTGGAACACCTGGTACGGCGCGGCGCCGAGTTTATCCAGGGTGATTTGAATGATGCCGACCTGGTGCGCGACCTGTGCCGTGATGTTGAAGCCGTGGTGCATTGCGCCGGCGCCGTCGGGCTGTGGGGCAAGTACCGGGACTTTCACCAGGGCAATGTGTTGGTCACCGAAAACGTCGTCGAAGCCTGCCTTAAACAACGGGTCGGGCGCCTGGTGCACCTGTCGTCGCCGTCGATCTACTTCGACGGGCGCGACCACCTCGGGCTCACCGAAGAACAAGTGCCCAAGCGTTTCAAGCACCCCTACGCCGCGACCAAGTACCTGGCGGAACAAAAGGTGTTCGGTGCCCAGGAGTTCGGCCTGGAAGTGCTGGCCCTGCGCCCGCGCTTCGTCACCGGCGCCGGTGACATGAGCATCTTCCCGCGCCTGCTGAAAATGCAGCGCAAGAACCGCCTGGCCATTGTTGGCGACGGCCTGAACAAGGTTGATTTCACCAGCGTGCATAACCTCAACGAGGCGCTGCTCAGCAGTTTGCTCGCCACAGGCTCCGCGCTGGGCAAAGCCTACAACATCAGCAACGGCACGCCGGTCCCCGTGTGGGATGTGGTGAACTACGTGATGCGCCAGATGGAGATGCCGCAGGTGACCCGTTATCGCTCCTACGGCTTGTCCTACAGCGTCGCGGCGTTGAACGAGGCATTCTGCGCGATGTGGCCGGGGCGCCCGGAGCCGGCGTTGTCGAGGCTGGGGATGCAGGTGATGAACAAAGATTTCACCCTCGACATCAGTCGGGCCAGGCATTATCTGGATTACGAGCCCAAGGTCAGCCTGTGGACGGCCCTCGACGAGTTCTGCAGCTGGTGGAAGGCCCAGGATCCTGGGCGCCAGTAAGCTCACACCATGCAACACTTCGGGAACCGAATTCGCGGTTCCGGGTCGATCAGTGCGGCGCTAACGGGGTTTATACTCCCGTCGCTCGGCTTTACACGTAGCCATCTCACCGATTCAGGGTTGATTCATGCGTAACGATGCTAATGACGATTTTGACAACGTTCCCAGCCTGCGGGCCGATCACGGGGACGATGATGATTTCGAGCCGACTCCCGCCACGTCCGTGCGCTCGCGCACGCCGCCGGTGGTCAAGGTCAAGAGCGCCAGCACCGGCCCGCTGTGGGCGTTGGTCGGCGCACTGCTGATCGCCTTCGCGGGCCTTGCCTGGTGGAGCTTCCAGCAGATTTCCCTGATGGGCCAGCAATTGGTGGCCACCCAGGAAAGCTTTGCGCGCATCAGCGAAGAAGCGGCGGGGCGCCTGCAGGATATTTCCGGCAAAGTGGTGGCCAGCGAGGCCAGCGTGAACAACGGCAGCGAAGCGTTGAAATTGCAGATCAAGCAGCTTGAGAGCCAACTGCTGGAACAGGGCAAGCAACAGGTCGGCGTGGCCGGACAGGCCACCGAGCTGGACAAGCGCCTGGCGCAGATGACCGCCAGCACCACCGACCTGTCAAACGCCAATGCCAAGCTGCAAGGCCAGGTGCAGGCGCTGACCGACGCCGTGGCAGCCCTCAAGGCTGCGCAAGGCGATACCAAGCGCGACACCGAAATCAAGGACCTGGCCGCCGACGTAGCGGCGCTGAAAAAACAGGGCAACCCAAGCGCGGCCATCGCACGTATCGAACAGGACCTGGTGGTTCTCAAGAGCGCGCAGGACAACCAGCCGGCCAACAGTGATGCGCCGACCAATAAAGAGTTCGACGTGTTCCGCATCCAGACCACACGCAATATCACCACCTTGCAGAGCCAGGTGCAGAGCCTGAGTCAGCAACTCAGCGCGCCGGCGAGGATCACGCCGCTCACTCAATAACGGTTGTCGAGAAATGTCACCATCTGGTGACATTTCCCATCCCCTTCGTTACTTGCCCACGCGTCGCCCTTGTTTAGACTCCGGTCATCCCACAAAAAATAATAAGGGCCACCCATGACCACGCAACCACTGCCTGCCAGCAGTTGGCTGAATGCACCTGCCCATCACGCCTGGCTTGCCGCCGAGGGCCAGCGCCTGCTGATGTTCGCCAAGGCCTCGCGACTGCCCGACGGTTTCGGCAACCTGGACGATAAAGGCCAACTGCCGGCCGATGCCCATGCCGAAACCATGAACACTGCGCGCATGACCCACAGCTTCGCCATGGCGCACGCCCTTGGCCTGCCGGGGTATGCCGACCTGGTGGCGCATGGCGTGGCATCCCTGAGTGGCCCGCTGCACGACAGTGAACACGGTGGCTGGTTCGCCGCGCCCCATGCCGTCGACGGCAACCGTGGCAAGGCTGCCTACCTGCACGCCTTTGTCGCCCTGGCCGCCAGCTCGGCGGTGGTGGCCGGCGCACCGGGCGCACGCACTCTGTTGAACGACGCGATCCATATCATCGACCAGTTTTTCTGGAGCGAAGAGGAGGGCGCGATGCTCGAGTCCTTTGCCCAGGACTGGAGCGGCGTTGAAGCCTATCGCGGCGCCAACAGCAACATGCACGCCACCGAAGCCTTCCTCGCCCTGGCCGATGTCACGGGTGAAACACGCTGGTTGGACCGGGCGCTGCGCATCGTCGAGCGGGTTATCCACAGCCACGCTGCCGGCAACCAGTTCATGGTGATCGAGCATTTCGACGCCCACTGGCAACCCTTGCTCGGTTACAACGAAGACAACCCTGCCGACGGCTTCCGCCCTTACGGCATCACCCCCGGCCACGGTTTCGAGTGGGCGCGGCTGGTGCTGCACCTGGAGGCGGCGCGCCTGCAAGCCGGGCTCGTCACGCCGGATTGGCTGGTCACCGACGCCAAGGGCCTGTTCGCCAGTGCCTGCGAGTACGCCTGGGCCGTGGACGGCGCTCCCGGCATCGTCTACACCCTGGACTGGAGCCAGCGCCCGGTGGTGCGCGAACGCCTGCACTGGACGCACGCTGAAGCCAGCGCGGCGGCCCAAGCCCTGCTCAAGCGTACGGGTGAGCTGCATTATGAAACCTGGTATCGGCGCGTCTGGGAGTTTTGCGAAACGCACTTTATCGACCGACTCCACGGCAGTTGGCACCACGAACTTAACCCGCACAACCAACCCAGCAGCCAAATCTGGGGCGGCAAACCGGACCTGTACCATGCCTGGCAAGCGGTATTGCTGCCTGCGCTGCCGTTGGCGCCAAGCATGGCCAGTGCAATCGGGGTTGGGCGCTATGTCACCAAGTGGTGACATTTGTGCATCCCTTTGTTACCTGCGTTTAAAACATCCATGTTTAAACTCCGTGCAGCGCAAGCTCCAGACTTGCATGCATAACAACAAGAAAAGGTATTCAGATGAACGCGATTAATCGCCTCGCCGTAGCTATTTCCGTTGCCTCGTTGTTTCCCCTCAGTGCTTTTGCCGCCGACTCGAAAGGGACGGTTGAAGTTGTGCATTGGTGGACCTCGGGCGGTGAAAAAGCGGCTGTAGATGTCTTGAAGGCCCAAGTCGAAAAAGACGGCTTCACCTGGAAAGACGGTGCTGTTGCAGGTGGCGGCGGCGCCACTGCGATGACCGTGCTGAAAAGCCGTGCAGTCGCCGGCAACCCACCCGGCGTTGCCCAGATCAAAGGCCCGGACATCCAGGAATGGGCGTCCACCGGCCTGCTCGACACCGATGTCCTGAAAGACGTCGCCAAGCAAGAAAAGTGGGACTCCCTGCTCGACAAGAAAGTCTCCGACACCGTGAAGTACGACGGTGACTACGTCGCCGTACCGGTGAACATCCACCGCGTGAACTGGCTGTGGATCAACCCGGAAGTCTTCAAGAAAGCCGGTATCACCAAGAACCCAACCACCCTCGAAGAATTCTACGCAGCCGGCGACAAGCTGAAAGCCGCGGGCTTCATTGCGCTCGCCCACGGTGGCCAGCCTTGGCAGGACAGCACCGTATTCGAAGCCGTGGTGCTGTCGGTGATGGGTGCCGATGGCTACAAAAAAGCCCTGGTTGACCTGGACAACGCTGCGCTGACCGGCCCGGAAATGGTCAAGTCCCTGACTGAGCTGAAGAAAGTCGCGACCTATATGGACGTCGACGGCAAAGGCCAGGACTGGAATCTCGAAGCCGGCAAGGTCATCAACGGCAAGGCCGGCATGCAGATCATGGGTGACTGGGCCAAGTCCGAGTGGACCGCCGCCAAGAAAGTCGCCGGCAAGGATTACGAGTGCGTAGCCTTCCCGGGCACCGACAAAGCCTTCACCTACAACATCGACTCCCTGGCGGTGTTCAAGCAGAAAGACAAAGGCACTGCTGCCGGTCAGCAGGACATTGCCAAAGTCGTGCTGGGTGAAAACTTCCAGAAAGTCTTCAGCATCAACAAAGGCTCGATCCCGGTTCGTACCGACATGCTCAATGAAATGGACAAGCTCGGTTTCGATTCCTGCGCCCAGACGGCTGCCAAAGACTTCCTGGCAGACGCCAAGACCGGCGGCCTGCAGCCAAGCATGGCGCACAACATGGCCACGACCCTGGCCGTGCAAGGTGCGTTCTTTGATGTCGTGACCAACTACATCAATGACCCGAAAGCCGATCCGGCCGACACCGCCAAGAAATTGGGCGCTGCGATCAAGTCGGCCAAGTAACCTTCGGTAGCGGCTTTTTGTGGGAGCCGGGCTTGCCCGCGATGCAGGCAACTCGGTGTGTCGGCATCGCAGGCAAGCCAGCTCCCACATAAACCGCGTTCGACAAGAGACTCACCCTGTAGTCCTTTTTCCCTGTATTGGATTTCCCCATGAGTTCTGTTGCTGTGTTCAGCAAAGCCTCGCCGTTCGATGCACTGCAGCGCTGGCTCCCCAAACTGGTGCTGGCGCCCAGCATGTTCATCGTGTTGGTGGGCTTCTACGGCTACATCCTGTGGACGTTTGTACTGTCGTTCACCACTTCCACGTTCCTGCCAAGTTACAAATGGGCGGGCCTTGCGCAATACGCGCGGTTGTTCGACAACGACCGCTGGTGGGTAGCGAGCAAGAACCTGGCTGTTTTCGGCGGGATGTTTATCGGCATCACCTTGGTTATTGGCGTGACGCTGGCGATCTTCCTCGACCAGAAAATCCGCCGCGAAGGCTTTATCCGCACCATTTACCTGTACCCGATGGCGCTCTCGATGATCGTCACCGGTACCGCCTGGAAATGGCTGCTCAACCCGGGCATGGGCCTGGACAAACTCCTGCGTGACTGGGGCTGGGAAGGCTTCCGCCTGGACTGGCTGATCGACCCGGACCGCGTCGTGTACTGCCTGGTGATTGCAGCGGTATGGCAAGCCTCGGGTTTCATCATGGCGATGTTCCTCGCGGGCCTCAGGGGCGTCGATCAGTCGATCATCCGTGCCGCGCAGATCGACGGCGCCAGCCTGCCGCGTATCTACTGGAGCGTGGTGCTGCCAAGCCTGCGTCCGGTGTTCTTCAGTGCGGTGATGATCCTGGCGCACATTGCGATCAAGAGCTTCGACCTGGTAGCGGCCATGACTGCCGGCGGCCCGGGCTACTCGTCCGACCTGCCTGCGATGTTCATGTATTCGTTCACCTTCAGCCGTGGCCAGATGGGCATGGGCTCGGCCAGTGCAATCCTGATGCTCGGTGCGATCCTCGCGATCATCGTGCCTTACCTCTACTCCGAGCTGAGGACCAAGCGTAATGACTAGTCTCGCTGCCAAACCTCCGATCAGCCTGAGCCGCATCGCGATCTACGCGGTGCTGATCCTCGCTGTCCTGCTGTACCTGGTGCCACTGGTGGTGATGCTGCTGACCAGCTTCAAGACCCCGGAAGACATCAGCACCGGCAACCTGCTGAGCTGGCCGACCGTGGTCACCGGCATTGGCTGGGTCAAGGCCTGGGCTACGGTTGACGGCTACTTCTGGAACTCGATCAAGATCACCGTCCCGGCCGTGCTGATTTCCACCGCCATTGGTGCATTGAACGGCTATGTGCTGTCGTTCTGGCGCTTCCGTGGTTCGCAGCTGTTCTTCGGCCTGTTGCTGTTCGGCTGCTTCCTGCCGTTCCAGACCGTGCTGCTGCCCGCCTCGTTCACCCTCGGCAAGATGGGCCTGGCCAGTACCACCACCGGCCTGGTGTTTGTGCACGTGGTCTACGGGTTGGCGTTTACCACGCTGTTCTTCCGTAACTACTACGTGAGCATTCCGGATGCGTTGGTGAAGGCTGCACGCCTGGACGGTGCAGGGTTCTTCACCATCTTCCGTCGGATCATCCTGCCGATGTCGACCCCGATCATCATGGTCTGCCTGATCTGGCAGTTCACCCAGATCTGGAACGACTTCCTGTTCGGTGTGGTGTTCTCCAGCGGCGACTCGCAGCCCATCACCGTGGCGCTGAACAACCTGGTCAACACCAGCACCGGGGCCAAGGAATATAACGTGGATATGGCGGCGGCGATGATCGCCGGGCTGCCGACCCTGCTGGTCTATGTGATCGCAGGCAAGTATTTCGTGCGCGGCCTCACAGCCGGCGCGGTCAAGGGGTAATCATGGCTACGCTCGAACTTCGCAATGTAAACAAGACCTATGGCGCCGGCCTGCCCGACACCTTGAAAAACATCGAACTGTCGATCAAGGAAGGCGAGTTCCTGATTCTGGTCGGCCCCTCGGGCTGCGGTAAATCCACGTTGATGAACTGCATCGCGGGCCTGGAGACCATCACCGGCGGCGCGATCATGATCGGCGACCAGGATGTGAGCGGCATGAGCCCCAAGGACCGAGACATCGCGATGGTGTTCCAGTCCTACGCGCTGTACCCGACCATGAGCGTGCGCGAAAACATCGAATTCGGCCTCAAAATCCGCAAGATGGCCCAGGCCGATATCGACACCGAAGTGGCACGTGTGGCCAAGCTGCTGCAGATCGAACACTTGCTTAACCGCAAACCTGGCCAGCTCTCCGGCGGCCAGCAACAGCGCGTGGCTATGGGCCGGGCCCTGGCGCGTCGGCCGAAGATCTACCTGTTCGACGAACCGCTGTCCAACCTCGACGCCAAGCTGCGGGTCGAGATGCGCACCGAAATGAAGCTGATGCACCAGCGCCTCAAGACCACCACCGTCTACGTCACCCACGATCAGATCGAGGCGATGACCCTGGGCGATAAAGTGGCGGTGATGAAGGACGGCATCATCCAACAATTCGGTACGCCGAAAGAAATTTACAACGACCCGGCTAACCTGTTTGTGGCAAGCTTTATCGGTTCACCACCGATGAACTTCGTTCCTATGCGTCTAAAACGCAAGGAAGGTCGTTTGGTGGCGCTGCTCGACAGCGGCCAGGCACGTTGCGAATTGCCGTTGGGCATGAACGACGAGGGCCTGGAGGACCGTGATGTGATTCTGGGCCTGCGTCCGGAGCAGATCGTGTTGGCGGCGGGGGAGGGCAATGGTTCGTCGAGCATTCGTGCCGAAGTCCAGGTCACCGAGCCGACCGGTCCGGACACCCTGGTGTTCGTGCAACTCAATGACACCAAGGTCTGCTGCCGTTTGGCGCCGGATGTGGCGCCCCAGGTCGGCGAGACCCTGACACTGCAATTTGATCCGGCCAAGGTATTGCTGTTCGACGCCAACACTGGCGAACGCCTGGGCACTGCTTCTTCATTGCCCGCACAGGGGCATGCCGACAATGTGGCCCAATTCAAAGGCCGCTGAAGTAGCTAAGTTGTTGTTTTAAATAAAAAAGTAACCCGCGTTAGATAAAAACAGTTTAATAACAATAAAGACGAGGATGTAGGGATGAAAAAGCAACACAACAACACTCGGCTGATCTGCCAAATGTCAGCTGCAGCAGCCCTGGTTTTGTCCGCCAATGCGATGGCGGCCGATGCATTCAGTGCCGATTCCAAGTGGATGACCGGCGATTGGGGTGGCGAGCGTACCAAGCTGATCGAGCAAGGTATCGACATCAAGGCTGACTACGTAGGGGAAATGGGCGCCAACCTCAAAGGCGGCTACAACAACGACAAAACCGGTCGTTACTCCGACCAGTTCGGGTTGGGCGTAGCACTGGACCTGCAAAAGCTGTGGGGCTGGGACAATACTCAGGCCAAGATCCAGTTGACCAACCGTAATGGCCAAAACATCTCCAACGACCGTATTGGCGACCCGCGTGCCGGCACGCTGAGTTCGTCCATGGAAGTCTACGGCCGTGGCCACATGGTGCGTCTGACCCAGTTCTGGATCCAGCACCAGATGTTCGACAATAAGTTGGACGTGAAACTCGGTTACTTCGGCGAAGGCGAAGACTTCAACACCTTCCCATGCGACTTCCAGAACCTGTCGTTCTGCGGTTCCCAAGTCGGTAACTATGTAAACACCTGGTACAACTGGCCCGTCAGCCAGGCCGCGATCCGCGTGAAGTACAACATCACGCCTGAGCTGTATGCGCAAATCGGTGCGTACAACCAGAACCCATCGCAGCTGGAGCACGGCAACGGCTTCAAGCTCAGCGGCAGCGGCACCAAGGGCACCGTGATTCCGGTGGAGTTGGTCTGGTCGCCGAAAGTTAATAGCCTGCCGGGCGAATACCGTGTGGGTTACTACAAGAGCGCCGCCGATGCAGCCGACGTCCGTGAAGACGTGAACGGCGGCGATGCGGCCAGCTCGGGTCTAGCCTACCGTACCCACAGCAGCAAGAAAGGCTACTGGTTCGTTGCGCAACAGCAACTCACCAGCCACAACGGCGACGCTTCCCGCGGCCTGAACATCGCGGCCAACGCCACCTTCCACGACAAGGAAACCAACCTGGTCGACAACTACCAGTCGATCATGCTGGTGTACAAAGGCCCATTCGATGCGCGTCCAAAAGATGACGTCGGTATTGGTGCTGCGCGTCTGCACGTCAACGATGACGTGAAGAAAAACGCCGAACTGCTCAACGTTGCCAATGGCGTGAACGACTACGACAACCCGCTGTTCTCGCCGATTCGTGAAACCGAATACAACTTCGAGATCAACTACGGCTTCCACGTCACCAACTGGCTGACTGTGCGGCCCAACCTGCAATACGTTGTCCAACCGGGCGGCGTGGATAAAGTCGACAACGCGCTGGTGGCGGGCCTGAAAATTCAGTCTACGTTCTAACGCTGTTGCGATAAGCTCCTTCTCTCTGTGCGCATTTTGCGGGTAGCCATGGCTATCCGCTTTTTTTGGGCAGCACTGTGATGATATTCAGGACCGTGGCACATGCATGAGCATCCGCTGCAACGCTTTTTCAAATCCCTGCGCGAGCGTCCGGTGTTCGCCTGGGAACGCTTTCAGATGCGCGACGTGCTGGTGATCGACCATCCGCTGTGCCAGGCGGTGTTCAGTCGCCAGGGCGCGCAACTGTTGCACTTTCAGCCGCGTGGCCAGAAACCCTGGTTGTGGTGCGCGGCCAAGTGGCCGCAAGTCGGCGCCATCCGTGGCGGCGTGCCGGTGTGCTGGCCGTGGTATGGCCGCCACCCGAGCGAAAACGCGTGGCCGTCCCATGGCTGGGCGCGGTTGATCGACTGGAAGCTGCTCGACAGCAGCGCCGACGACGACGGCGTGCACCTGCACTGGCAGTTGCAGCTGTGCGACTGGCAGGTCGACCTGCACGCACACCTGGGCGAAACCCTGGAGCTGCGCCTGAGCACCGAGCATCAGGACGAACTGCCGTGCCAGTTGAGCCATGCTTTGCACGCTTACTGGCGTATTGGTCATGTTGATGAGATAGCGCTGTCTGGGCTCGACGGGGCGCAAGGTTATGACCAACTCAGGCGTCAGGCCTGCCAGCAGGAAGGCGAGTTACGCGTGGATGGCGGGTGTCAGCGGGTGTTCCAGCACGAGGGCGAGTTGCACCTCAAGGACCACGCCTGGCAGCGCGAACTGTGCATCGACACCGGCGACAGCGCCGACACCGTGGTATGGCACCCAGGCAGCCGGCCGCTGCTGGGCGTGAGCTTCAACGAGGCGTCGGGTTTTGTCTGCGTGGAGTCGGCGATGGCCGGGGCCAGCCTGGCGCCGGGGGAGCGGGCGCATCTCAGTTTGCAGGCACGGGCTGGGGTTTAGCGGTGTGGTTGATGGCCTCATCGGGGGCAAGCCCCTCCCACAGTTTAATTTGTGAATACCGTCAAATGTGGGAGGGGGCTTGCCCTCGATGAGGCCAGTGAAGCCAACACACAGGCTGGCTCAGTTAAACTCATCCCCAACCGGATACCGGCTGTCGTTCAAGCTCTCTTTGATCTTGCGCAAATGCGGCTGGAAATCCACGCCTCGGCGCAAGGTCATCCCGGTAGCCAGCACGTCCAGCACCGTTAGCTGGATGATCCGCGAGGTCATCGGCATGTAGATGTCGGTGTCTTCCGGCAACGGAATATTCAGGCTCACAGTGCTGGCCTTGGCCAGCGGCGAGTTCTCGGCCGTTACGCCCAGCACCGACGCACCGTTTTCCCGGGCAATACGCGCCACTTCCACCAGCTCGCGGGTACGCCCGGTGTAGGAAATGATCACGAACAGCTCGCCGGTATGCGCCACCGACGCGATCATGCGTTGCATCAGCACGTCGGCATGGGCGGTGACCGCCAGGTTGAAGCGGAAAAACTTGTGCAGCGCATCCATGGCCACCGGCGCCGAAGCGCCCAGGCCGAAGAAGTGGATCTGCCGCGCCTGGATCAACAGGTCCACGGCCTTGCTGATCAGGGCCGGGTCCAGGGCCTGGCAGGCGCTGTCCAGCGATGCAATGGCGCTGCCAAAGATCTTCTGGGTGTAGGCCTCGGGGTTATCATCGGCCTCCACGGCGCGGCTGACATACGCAGCGCCGCTGGCCAGACTTTGCGCCAGCTGCAATTTAAGTTCAGGGTAACCACTGACGCCGAACGAACGGCAGAAGCGGTTGACCGTCGGTTCACTGACCGAGGCGGCTTGGGCGAGGGCTGCGATGGAGAAGCGGGTCGCCTGCTGCGGGTTGAGCAGGATGACCTCGGCGACTTTTTTCTCAGCCTTGTTCAATTCTTCGAGGCGGTTCCGGATCTGTTCCAGAAGATTTCGCACGCGGTCCATTCAGTCTTTCCTTCGGGCGACGATGCAAATTATGAGCGGTAGCCAATCGACGAGTGGCTCTTTGCGGTGGCCTATCCTACTGAGGGTAGCTGAACACCACCACTCGGAATGCGTATTTCGGGAAAATGTTGTGGTTATTACTACATTTTTCCTTGAGTGATGCCTTGAAAAAAGGTATTTGTAGCTTAACTTGATAAAAGAACAAACATCATGCCTTCGATAACCGTAGAACCCTGCACCTTTGCCCTGTTTGGCGCCTTGGGTGATCTGGCGCTGCGCAAGTTATTTCCTGCCCTCTATCAACTCGATGGCGCAGCACTCCTGCACGAAGACACGCGCATCCTGGCCCTGGCCCGCGAAGCCGGCTCCGAGCAGCAGCACCTGGCGCACATCGAACAAGCATTGCGTAAATACGTCGGCAAGGAACTGGACGAAGTCACCGCCCAGCGTTTCCTGGCGCGCCTGACCTATGTTCATGTCGACTTCATGAAAGCTGATGACTACGTGGCCCTGGCTGAAATCGCCGGCAGCGAGCAGCGCCTGATCGCTTATTTCGCCACGCCGGCAGCGGTGTACGGCGCGATCTGCGAGAACCTGTCCAAGGTCGGCCTGGCGGAAAACACCCGCGTGGTGCTGGAAAAACCGATCGGCTCGGACCTGGAGTCCTCGCGCAAGGTCAACGACGCCGTGGCGCAGTTTTTCCCGGAAAACCGCACCTACCGCATCGACCATTACCTGGGCAAAGAAACCGTCCAGAACCTGATCGCCCTGCGTTTCGCCAACAGCCTGTTCGAAACCCAGTGGAACCAGAACTACATCTCTCACGTGGAAATCACCGTGGCCGAGCAGGTCGGCATCGAAGGCCGTTGGGGCTACTTCGACAAGGCCGGCCAGCTGCGGGACATGATCCAGAACCACTTGCTGCAGCTGCTTTGCCTGATTGCCATGGACCCGCCGGCCGACCTGTCCGCCGACAGCATCCGTGACGAGAAGGTCAAGGTGCTCAAGGCCCTGGCGCCGATCAGCCCGGATGGCCTGACCACCCAAGTGGTGCGTGGCCAGTACATCGCCGGGTACAGCGCCGGCAAGCCGGTGCCGGGCTACCTGGAAGAAGAGAATTCCAACACCCAGAGCGACACCGAAACCTTCGTCGCCCTGCGTGCCGATATCCGCAACTGGCGTTGGGCCGGAGTGCCGTTCTACTTGCGCACCGGCAAGCGCATGCCGCAAAAGCTCTCGCAGATCGTCATCCACTTCAAGGAACCGTCCCACTACATCTTCGCCCCCGAGCAGCGCCTGCAGATCAGCAACAAACTGATCATCCGGCTGCAACCGGACGAAGGTATTTCCTTGCGCGTAATGACCAAGGAGCAGGGCCTGGACAAGGGCATGCAACTGCGCAGCGGGCCACTGCAACTGAATTTTTCCGACACCTACCGCAGCGCCCGGATTCCGGATGCCTACGAGCGGTTGTTGCTGGAAGTGATGCGCGGCAATCAGAACCTGTTTGTTCGCAAAGATGAAATCGAAGCCGCGTGGAAGTGGTGTGACCAGTTGATCGCCGGGTGGAAAAAGTCCGGTGACGCGCCCAAGCCGTACGCGGCGGGGTCCTGGGGGCCGATGAGCTCTATTGCACTGATCACGCGGGATGGGAGGTCGTGGTATGGCGATATCTGAATTGAAACTGCCTCAGGGTGTAACACCCCATGAGTTCCGCACGCCAGTGCTGCTGGCCGAGGGCCTGGCGCTGGACGTGGCCGAAAAACTGCGCGTGGCCATCAGTGCCCGTGGCGAGGCGACCCTGGTGGTGTCCGGTGGCCGTAGCCCTGTGGCGTTTTTCCAGAACCTCGCCAAGCAGGGGCTGGACTGGTCCAAGGTTACCGTCACCCTGGCCGACGAGCGCTGGGTGCCGGTAGAACATGCCGACAGCAATGCCGGCCTGCTCAAGCAACACCTGCTGCAAGGCCCCGCGGCCAAGGCGAAGTTCCTCAGCCTGTACAGCGCCGCCGCCAACCTTGAAGACGCTGCCGAGCAGGCCGATCGCTTGCTGGCCGAACTGCCGGCGATTGATGTGCTGGTACTGGGCATGGGTGATGACGGCCACACCGCCTCGCTGTTTCCCGAAAGTCCGAACCTGAGTGAAGCCTTGCAGGCCGACGGTACCCGCCGTTGCTGGCCGATGCTGGCGCCGACCGTGCCGCACCAGCGCCTGACCATGAGTCGTGCGTTGCTGACCACGGCCGACTACACCGCGCTGTCGATTTCCGGCAGTTCGAAATTGACCACCTTGAGCGCCGCGCTGGCCAGTGACGATGTTGCTGCCATGCCGATTCGCGCGTTTTTGCAACCTACATTAGAGATTTACTGGTGCCCATGAGCCAAGGATCAGCCGCTATGAAAAGCCCTCAACCGACCGTGTCCATGGCGGATAAAGTTGCCCTGATCGACAGCCTCTGCGCCAAGGCGCGGATCCTGCCGGTGATCACCATCGCCCGCGAACAGGACATCCTGCCGCTGGCCGACGCCCTGGCAGCCGGTGGTTTGACCGCATTGGAAGTGACCCTGCGTTCCGAGTTCGGCCTCAAGGCCATTCAGGTACTGCGCGAGCAACGCCCTGAACTGTGCACCGGCGCCGGCACCGTGCTCGATCGCCATATGCTCGAAGCGGCCGAAGTGGCCGGCTCGCAGTTTATCGTCACCCCCGGCATTACCCGTGACCTGCTGGAAGCCTCGGTGCACAGCCCGATTCCGCTGCTGCCCGGTATCAGCAACGCCTCTGGCATCATGGAAGGCTATGGCCTGGGCTACCGCCGCTTCAAGCTGTTCCCGGCCGAAGTCAGCGGCGGCGTCGCAGCCATCAAGGCCCTTGGCGGCCCGTTCGGCGAAGTCAAATTTTGCCCAACTGGCGGCGTTGGCCCGGCCAACATCAAACACTACATGGCGTTGAAAAACGTGATGTGCGTGGGCGGTAGCTGGATGCTGGACCCGGAGTGGGTCAAGAACGGCGACTGGGCACGCATCCAGGAAGTCACCGCGCAGGCGCTGGCGCTGCTGGATTGAGCTGATTTACCGAATCGTTGTTGCTGTGCTTAACGGCATTTTTGCGGTGCACTTGGTCGGTGTACCGCTTTTTTTTGCCTATAAAAAGCACCATGGGATCCATTTTTAGTCCGCGCTTAGCTCGGTAATGGCTTTGACCAGCACATCAATGTCCGCCACTGATGTCACCAACCCCGGCGTCACCCGAATACAGGTGCCGAACGCCGCCCCCGTGCGCGTGGTGGTAAACAGTGCGTACTCCTTGAGCAACCGATCCACCATCACCTGCTGATCGCGCCCGCTGAACTTGAACGCCGTAATCGCGCAATACAGCCTCGGATCATCCGGCGTCAGCACCTCGATTCCCGGTAAATCCCGCACCTGGCTCACCCACACGTCCCGCAGGTAATTGACCCGCGCACCTTTGGCCGCGGCGCCACCCAATGCCTGATGTTCCTGCAGTACCAATGGCAGGGTCATCAGTGCCGGAAAATTCGGCGTGCTGTAGGGCGTACGTGCACGGACGTCGGTAGCGGGGTAGTGGAACTCGCCCATGTCCGGGTCGATATCGGCCAGGCGCTCGGGGGCGATATAGAGGAAGCCCAGGGTCAGCGGCGCGCCGATCCATTTGTGCAGGTTGAAACCGGCGAACTGGATACCCAGCGCAGCCAGGTTGAATTCAATCTGGCCCAAGGCATGGGCGCCATCGAGGATCACGTCCACGCCATGCGCCTGCGCTGCCTTGGCGATGGCTTCGACGGGCATCACCAGGCCGGTGCGGTGGGTGACATGGGTCAGCGCCAACAGCTTCAGGCGCGGGTGCTGAGTGAAGGCATCGCGATAAGTTTGCAGCAGGCTGTCGAAGCTGGCCGGGTGGGTGTGGGAAATTTCAATAATCTCAACGCCACGATAGCCTGCCAGCCAGCGCATCGCGCCTTTGACCGTGTCGTACTCCAGATCGCTGATCAACACCTGATCGCCCGGTTGCAGGCAGTTGTAGTTACGGATCAGCGACTGCAACGCTTCGGTGGCGTTGCGGGTGAACGCGACCGAATCCGGGTCGGCGTCGATCAGCCCGGCCAACTGGCGGCGGATCTCGACATTTTCACCTCGCTCGAAGCGCTGGCGCACATGCAACGCGTTGCTGCGGTTGATAAACGCAACGTGTTCCAGGTACTGCGCCTGCACCTCGCGGCTCATGCGCCCGAAGTAGCCGTTTTCCAGGTTGATCGGGCCAGGTTCCAGTGCATAGCACTGGGCGATGGCCTGCCAGTGACGTTCGTTGCCTGCATTGCGTGGCATGGCGTGAGCTCTTAATGGCGCGGGGCGGGTTTACCATGTTTGGCGCGTAGCGGTTCCAGTAATTCAGACAAACCGTTGTGGTCGATTTCCTGCATCAATGCCAGCAAACCGCCCAGTTCGCCGTGGGGGAATCCTTCACGGGCGAACCAGTTCAGGTAAGGTCCGGGCAGGTCGGCGATGATCCGTCCCTTGTATTTGCCGAAAGGCATTTCGCGGGTGATCAGCAGTTCGAGTTTTTCGGGGTTCATGGGCTTCAAGCAGTTGAGTCGAGGCCTTCGAAAATACAGGCATTCTGCATGAAGGCCAAATGACAGATCATGCAAATAACGTACATACAGATGGTTCAATAATTTTCAAGTTATTGAAAAATAAAGAAAAAGTTGTTTTCAAGAACCTGGCACGGGCGCTGCAATCATTAAGACAACCTTCTTAACCCGCACAAGGAATTGAAAAATGACTGACATCAACAAAGAATCGATCTCCGTACTCAATGACCTGATCGAAACCAGCAAAGACGGCCAGAAAGGCTTCGCAACCTGTGCTGAAGATATCAAGCACCCAGAGCTGAAGGCGTTGTTCGTCAAACGCTCCACCGACTGCGCTACAGCCGCCACCGAGCTGCAAACTGCCGTACGTGCCCTGGGCGGTGATCCGGAAGAGTCCGGCAGCGTTGCAGGTGCCCTGCACCGTGGCTGGGTCGACGTGAAGTCGCTGGTCACCGGCAAAGACGAAGAGGCTGTGCTGAACGAAGCCGAGCGCGGTGAAGACCATGCCCTCAAGGCTTACAAGGAAGCGATCGAGAAGATCAACAAGCACAACCTGGTAGGCATTCGTGACCTGGTTGAGCGTCAGTTCCACGGCGCACAACGCAACCACGATCAAGTGAAAGCCCTGCGTAACCAGGCTCGCGCTCAGTCGTAAGCCCTGCGCTGTAAATGCTGTAAATAATGTGGAGGGGGTTAGCCCCCTCCCACATTTGCATTGTGTTGAGCCTGAAATTGAGATCAGCCGATGCTGATCGGCGGCAACTCGGTCAACGTTACGACCTGCTGCTTGCGCGGCGCAAGAATTTCCGCCTCGCCATCCACTACTAGCTCATCGCGCTGGTTGAACACTCGGGTGGCAATGCGTACGCGAAATTTTGGCAGTTTCTCGAGGATTTCCAGACGCACGGTCAGGGTGTCGCCGATTTTTACCGGCTTCTGGAAGCTCATCTGCTGGCCGATGTAGATCGTGCCCGGTCCAGGCAGCTCGCAAGCAACGGCCGCGCTGATCAGCGCGCCGCTGAACATGCCGTGGGCGATACGCTCCTTGAACATGGTCGCCTTGGCGTATTCGGCATCCAGGTGCACCGGGTTGTGGTCGCCGGACATGGCGGCGAACAGCTGGATATCGCGCTCTTCGACAGTCTTGCTGTAGCTGGCGGTCTGGCCGACTTCGAGGGCTTCGTACGGGGTGTTGGTTACCTGGGTCATCTAAAGGTGCATCCTGTGGCTAAACGGTCATTATCGGCCGATTTTAAACGGCTGATTTTAAAAGAAAAGTTATTCGCAGCGGGCCGGCCTGCGCAAGGTCAGGGCCTGGTCGAGCCACGTCAGCACATCCGTGGTGACTTCATCGCGGTTGGTTTCATTGAACACTTCGTGACGCGCCTGCGGGTAGATAGTCAATTGCAGGTTTTGGCAGCCGGCTTCACGCAACGCATGGGCCAGGCTTTTGAGACGCTTGCCCTCACTCACCGGATCACATTCGCCGCCCATCACCAGGATCGGCAGGCCCGGGTCGATCTGCGCGAGATTGGACGCTTTGCTGATTTGCTGCAAGCCGCCGAGCAGGTCGACCCACAGCTGGTTGGTGCAACGGAAACCGCAGAGTGGGTCGTTGATGTACTGGTCGACTTCGGCCGGGTCGCGGCTGAGCCAATCAAAAGCGGTTCGATTGGGTTTGAACGCCTTGTTGAACGATCCAAACGACAGAAATTCGATCAGCGCGCTGCGCCCACGCAAGCCCAGACGCAGGCGTTCGGCCCGGGCAATCACTCGGGCGGCGCGGTACAGCGCCACCGGCTGGAAATTCGAGCCGCTGAGAATCGCCCCATGCAGGCTGGCACTGTGGTGCAGCAGGTAGGCCTGGGCGATATAGCTGCCCATGCTGTGACCCAGCAGAATGATCGGCAGGCCCGGCTGCTGCTGGCCGATATGCTGGTTGAGGCTGGCCAGGTCGCCCACCACCTTGTTCCAGCCATCCTTCTCGGCGTACAGGCCCAGAGTGCCTTCGTCGGCGGTGCGGCCATGGCCACGCTGGTCCGGCGCATATAAACCGTAGCCGGCGCCGCACAGCGCCTGTGCCAGGCGTGCGTAACGTGCGCTGTGCTCGGCCATGCCATGGGACAGCATCACCAGGGCCTTGGGCGGGCCATCGGGCATCCATTGATTGACGTACAGGCGGCTGTGGTCATTCGCGGTCAGCCAGAAGGTGGTGTGGTTCATGGCGGTTCCTTTGCTCCGGTTCTGCTCGGCGTCGTTGCAGTGTATAGCTCATCCCACAGGAAGCGTCTGATCAGTGCAGGGCCTTGTAGGAAGATTCACGCAATTAATGACGCACTTTCCCTTATTTGCCTGTTTGGCCATAGCTGCTAACGTCCCCGAAGCTCCGCTTTTTGCAGCTGCATAAAAAAGCGGCCGGGCACACTCAGGTAAGGGGACAAGAATAATGCAACCTGATTTCTGGAATGACAAACGCGCCGCGGGCGTTCCCAATGACATTGACCTCACGGCCTACAAGTCGGTGATCGAAGTCTTCGAGCGTTCCTGCAAGGCCTTTGCCGACCGTCCGGCATTCAGCAACATGGGCATCACCCTGACCTACGCCGAGCTGGAGCGCCAGAGCGCCGCGTTCGCCGGTTACCTGCAACAGCACACCGACCTCAAGCCGGGCGACCGCATCGCGGTGCAGATGCCCAACGTGCTGCATTACCCGATTGCCGTGTTCGGTGCGTTGCGCGCCGGGCTGATCGTGGTCAATACCAACCCGCTGTACACCCCGCGTGAGATGCGCCACCAGTTCAAGGACGCCGGCGTGCGTGCGCTGGTCTACCTCAACCTGTTCGGTTCGCGGGTGCAGGAGGTGTGCACCGACACTGAAATCGACTACCTGATCGAAGCCAGGATGGGCGACTTGATGCCCGCCGCCAAGGGCTGGCTGGTCAACACTGTGGTCGACAAAGTGAAGAAAATGGTCCCGGCCTACCACCTGCCACGGGCGGTGTCGTTCAAGCGTGCCCTGCGCCTGGGCGCGGGCCTGGGTGTGACCCGGCACCCGGTGAGCCTGGATGACATCGCCGTGCTGCAATACACCGGCGGCACCACTGGCCTGGCCAAGGGCGCGATGCTCACCCACGGCAACCTGGTGGCGAACATGCAGCAGGTGCGCGCCTGCATGTCGCAGACCGGCGAAGACGGCCACCCGCTGATCAAGGAAGGGCAGGAGGTGATGATTGCGCCGCTGCCGCTTTACCACATCTATGCATTCACGGCTAATTGCATGTGCATGATGGTGTCCGGCAACCACAACGTACTGATCACCAACCCGCGGGACATCGGCGGTTTTATCAAGGAGCTGAAGCAGTGGCGCTTTACCGGGCTGCTGGGGCTTAACACATTGTTTGTGGCGTTGATGGACCACCCGGACTTCAAGAGCCTGGACTTTTCCCACCTCAAACTCACCAACTCCGGCGGCACCGCGCTGATCAAGGCCACAGCCGAACGCTGGGAGCAGATCACCGGCTGCGCAATCGGCGAAGGCTACGGCCTGACGGAAACCTCACCGGTGGCCAGCACCAATCCCTATGGCAATAAATCCCGCCTGGGCACCGTGGGCATCCCGGTGCCGGCCACGGCGATGAAGGTGATTGATGATCAGGGCGTCGAGTTGCCTTTGGGTGAGCGCGGCGAGTTGTGTATCAAGGGCCCGCAGGTGATGAAGGGCTACTGGCAGCAACCGGCCGCCACCGCCGAGGCGCTGGATGCCGAGGGTTGGCTCAAGACCGGCGACATTGCAGTGATCGACGACGATGGCTTCGTGCGCATTGTCGACCGCAAAAAAGACCTGATCATCGTCTCCGGTTTCAACGTGTACCCCAATGAGATCGAAGACGTGGTGATGGCGCATCCGGCGGTGGCCAACTGCGCGGTGATCGGCGTGCCGGACGAGCGTACGGGGGAGGCGGTGAAGCTGTTCGTGGTGGCGCGTGCCGAGGGCGTGAGCCTTGAGGAGTTGAAGGCGTACTGCAAGACCAACTTCACCGGGTACAAGGTGCCCAAGCATATTGTGTTGCGTGAGTCGTTGCCGATGACGCCGGTGGGCAAGATCTTGCGGCGGGAGCTGCGCGACATCGCTTGAATTGAAATGCAGTAAAAACGTGGGAGCGGGCTTGCTCGCGAATGCGATGTATTAGTCGAAATATTTGGTGACTGATACATCGCATTCGCGAGCAAGCCCGCTCCCACATTTGTAGTCTCTCGTCCTCAAAGCCTTATTCCAGAGCCTTGCACGAAGGGTTTTTACCCTTGTTTGAAGTGTGACCAAATATTGTAGGACAGTCATGTTTATGACCGTAGGGCCCTCTTTTGGCTCTAGGCGGCCCTTGGCAAAGCTGCTACTCTCGGCGCGCTTTGTGACGTCTCGGCCTGCTTGAAAGCGCCAGATTCACCTAAAAAACATACACCAATAATAATCGCATCAAATGCGATGATGAATTCGCGTCGCTGACGTCGCTGAGGAGTGGGCTTCCATGAACGAAGACTTTTGGAAGGATAAGTACCCCGCCGGGATTGCTGCACAAATCAATCCAGACGAGTATCCGAATATTCAGGCGGTACTGAAACAGTCCTGCCAGCGCTTCGCCAACAAACCGGCTTTCAGCAACCTGGGCAAGACCATCACCTACGGTGAACTGTACGAATTGTCCGGTGCCTTCGCCGCCTACCTGCAACAGCATACCGACTTGAAGCCTGGCGACCGAATCGCCGTGCAACTGCCCAACGTTCTGCAATACCCGGTCGCGGTGTTCGGCGCTATCCGTGCCGGGCTGATCGTGGTCAACACCAACCCGCTGTACACCGCGCGGGAAATGGAACACCAATTCAACGACTCTGGCGCCAAGGCGCTGGTTTGCCTGGCCAACATGGCCCACCTGGCGGAAAAGGTCGTGCCCAAGACCGCCGTCAAGCATGTGATCGTCACCGAAGTCGCCGACCTGCTGCCGCCGCTCAAGCGCCTGCTGATCAACAGCGTCATCAAGTACGTGAAGAAAATGGTCCCGGCCTATCACTTGCCCAAGGCGATCAAGTTCAACGACGTGCTGGCCAAGGGGCATGGCCAACCGGTCAACGACGTAAGCCCGGCCAGCGGCGATGTGGCCGTGCTGCAATACACCGGCGGCACCACCGGCGTGGCCAAGGGCGCGATGCTCACCCACCGCAACCTCGTCGCCAACATGCTGCAATGCAAGGCGCTGATGGGCTCCAACCTCAATGAAGGCTGCGAAATCCTGATCACGCCGCTGCCGCTCTACCACATCTATGCGTTCACCTTTCATTGCATGGCGATGATGCTGATCGGCAACCACAACATCTTGATCAGCAACCCACGCGACCTGCCGGCGATGGTCAAGGAACTGTCGAAGTGGAAGTTCAGTGGGTTTGTCGGCCTCAACACGCTGTTCGTGGCGCTGTGCAACAACGAAGGTTTCCGCAAGCTGGACTTCTCTGCGCTGAAAGTCACCCTGTCGGGCGGCATGGCCCTGCAACTGGCGGCCGCCGAGCGCTGGAAAGACGTGACCGGCTGCGACATCTGCGAAGGCTACGGCATGACCGAGACCAGCCCGGTGGCCACGGTCAACCCGAGCCAGGCCATACAGATCGGCACCATCGGCATTCCGGTGCCATCAACGGTGTGCAAAGTCATCACCGATGACGGCGTCGAGCTGGCCCTGGGTGAAATCGGCGAGCTGTGCATCAAGGGGCCGCAGGTGATGAAGGGCTACTGGCAGCGCGAGGATGCCACCGCCGAGATCCTCGACAGTGAAGGCTGGCTGAAGACCGGGGACATCGCGATCATCCAGCCGGACGGCTATATGCGCATTGTCGACCGCAAGAAGGACATGATCCTGGTCTCCGGTTTCAACGTGTACCCCAACGAACTGGAAGACGTGCTGGCGGGCCTGCCAGGCGTGCTGCAGTGCGCGGCCATCGGTGTGCCGGATGAAAAATCCGGGGAACACATCAAGCTGTTTATCGTGGTCAAACCGGGTGCCACCCTGACCAAGGACCAGGTAATGGAACACATGCGCGCCAACGTCACCGCCTACAAGGTGCCCAAGGCGGTGGAGTTCCGTGATGCGTTGCCGACCACCAACGTGGGCAAGATCCTGCGCCGTGAGTTGCGCGATGAAGAGCTGAAGAAGCTCGGTCTTAAAAAGTAACCCATAAAAACCCCGCCAATGCGGGGTTTTTTGTGGCGAGCGGGCTTGCCCGCGTTGGGCTGCGAAGCGGCCCTGAAAACTGCAACCGAGATTTCAATGCCCCTGCGCGGCGATCTTATTGGGGCTGCTGCGCAGCCCAACGCGGGCAAGCCCGCTCGCCACAAACAGCTATCACCCCACGATTACAGGGCAAACTGCGCGAAGCTCACACCGGCACCGGTCGGGCGCACGTCCTTGAGGAACGAGTCCTTGTCTGCGCTCAGCTCCAGGGTGATTTCCGGCTTGCGCTTGCCGGCATTGCGCACCACCAGCCCCTCGAGCTTTTCACGCAGGAACACGGTCGGCACCTTGAGGTGCAGCAGTTGGTCGGTCTCGGCGTTGTGCATCAACAGGTGAATCCACTCGTATTGGCCCACGCCAATCCGCACCACCGGCAGGTCGAACCACCAGATATTGCGTTTGCGGTCCAGATCGGTGAAGTGGCAGTTGTTGACGCCGAGTACGGCACCGCCCAGTTCCTGGTTTCTGCGGGCAATGGCCTGTGCTTTATTGAGTTTCATAACCTTCCTACGGGATCTGTTATTCAGCGTTATAGCCTGAATGTGCCGGGCATTCTCGTGGGTTGGCTGCAAAACATAAAGCCAAACCTGCGGCCTTCGACGAAATGCCTGACGAAAAATAATTGAAACTCTGCCGAATGGCCTCAGGTCAATCTCTAGGTAATGACCCAAAACCTTTGATTGTTCTTTCGGAGAAATACCATGAGCAGCACATCTGACAAGGTAAAAGGCGTGGCCAACGAAGCTGTCGGTAACATCAAGCAAGGTGTCGGCAAAGTCACCGGCAACGACAAGTTGCGCGCTGAAGGTGTGATCCAGGAAAAGAAAGGCGAAGTGCAGAAAGCGGTCGGTGATACCAAAGACGCGGTAAAGAAAGCGACCAAGTAAGACTGCCACCGCGCAGCCAGACGGCCATCCACGGATGGCCGTTTTTGTGTCACATCCCGTGATTAAAGTTTCGAAATTGTTTCGAGGTCGCCAAATAGGCTACCTTGATGTAGAAAACGGCCCCTGAGTCGCCCACGAACTCAACCTTTTTTGCGGCGAAAGGAGACGCTATGATTTTCCCGGTACTAGACGGTCTCAAGCTTCACAAAGTGCTGGTGCGCACCGTCAAGGAATTCGTCGACGACGAGATGTCCACCTACGCCTCGGCACTGGCCTACCAGATGCTGTTTTCGTTGTTCCCCTTCTTGCTGTTCCTGATTGCCCTGATCGGTTTTCTGCACCTGCCGGACTTTTTCACCTGGCTGCGCCTGCAGTCGGAACTGGTGTTGCCGCCCCAGGCGCTGGAGCAGGTCAACCCGGTGATCGACCAGTTGCAGCAGTCCAAGGGTGGCCTGCTTTCGGTGGGTATCGTGATTGCCCTGTGGACCGCCTCCGCCGGTGTGCGCCTGATGATGAGCGCGATGAACGCCGCTTACGACGTGGTGGAAGGTCGGCCGATCTGGAAGCGTTTCCCGCTGTCGGTGTTCTACACCATCGGCATCGCCGGCATGCTGCTGGCCGCCGCCGCACTGATGGTGCTGGGCCCGCAGGTGATGGAATGGCTGGCCGGGCAGATCGGCATGCAGGAATTCGTGGTTACCCTGTGGACCATCCTGCGTTGGCCGTTGATCGTGATTTTGCTGATGTTCGCCAGTGGCCCTCATGTACTACGTGATGCCGGACGTTGAGCAGAAATTCCGTTTTATCACCCCGGGGTCCGTGCTGGCGGTGGTGGTGTGGATCGTCGCCTCGCTGGGTTTTGGTTACTACGTCAAAACCTTCGCCGACTACAACGCCATGTATGGCAGCATCGGTGCGATCATCGTGCTGCTGCTGTACTTTTATATTTCCGCCGCCGTGCTGTTGCTGGGGGCGGAGATGAATGCGGTGATCGAGCACATGTCCGCCGAGGGCAAGGACCCCGGCGAGAAAGAGTTCGACGAGCCGGGCCACAGCGTTGAAAAACAGCATGTCTCCGGCCTTGGCCGGGACCATTCCAAGCCCACTACCGACGAAGTCTGATCGATGATCCGTGAAATCCTGAAAATGGGCGATGAACGCCTGCTGCGTATCGCCCCACCGGTTCCGCCGGAAATGTTCGACAGCCCCGAGCTGTGGCAATTGATCGATGACATGTTCCAGACCATGGAGCACGTGGGCGGAGTCGGCCTGGCCGCGCCGCAGATTGGTGTCGACCTGCAGTTGGTGATCTTCGGTTTCGAGGCCAGCGAACGTTACCCGGACGCGCCGCCCGTGCCGCAGACCATCCTGATCAACCCGCTGATCACGCCGCTCAGCCCGGTGCTGGAGGAGGGTTACGAAGGTTGCCTGTCGGTGCCCGGCCTGCGTGGCGCGGTAAACCGTTACCAGCAGATTCGCTACGAAGGTTTCGACCCCAAGGGTGAGCCGATCGTACGGTTTGCCGATGGCTTCCATGCGCGGGTGGTGCAGCATGAGTGCGACCACTTGATCGGCCGGTTGTACCCGTCGCGGATCACCGACTTCAGCAAGTTCGGGTTTATTGAAGTGATGTTTCCGGATATGGATCCGAACGCTGACGAGTAACCCGCCGCTGGCACACCACGAATCAAAATGTGGGAGCTGGCTTGCCTGCGATAGCGATGCAACAGTCACCGAAAGGCTGACTGACCTACCGCTATCGCAGGCAAGCCAGCTCCCACATGGGTTCTACGTTGATTCAGATTATTTGGCTGGTTTCACAAACCGCAACGTCATCCGATCCGACTCACCAATCGCCACATACTTCGCCTTATCCTGTTCGCCCAACTTCAACGTCGGCGGCAAGGTCCACACGCCAGCCGGATAATCCTTGGTGTCCTTGGGGTTGGCGTTGACTTCACTCTGCCCAGCCAGCTTGAACCCGGCATCGGTCGCCAGCTTCACCACCTGCGCGGTGGTCAGGTAACCGCTGTCCTGGATCGCCGCAAGATCCGCACCATCCTTGGCCCGGTGATCTTCCACGCCCAGCACGCCGCCCGGTTTGAGCACGCTGTAAAACGCGCTGAACGTGGCGTTTGCGGTATCGGCCGCCACCCAGTTATGCACATTGCGAAAGGTCAGCACCGCATCCGCCGAAGCCGGTTTGCCGAACACCGGCGCCTTGGGGTCGAACTCGACCACCTCGGCCTTGGCATAACGCGTCGGGTCGGCGGCGAATTTCTTCTTCAGGTTTTCTTCGGCGGTACGGGCGTAGGCGCTGCTGCTCGCGGCCTGTACGGCAGCGATGTAATGCCCGTGATCCTTGAGCAGCGGCGCCAGCAGTTCGCTGTACCAGCCGCCACCCGGGGTGATTTCGATCACCGTCTGCTTGGCGCGCAAGCCAAAGAACTCCAGGGTTTGCTGCGGATGGCGATAGCCGTCGCGGGCGCTGTTGGCCGGCTCGCGCCAGCTGCCGGCGAGCACGCTGGCGTACTGCTGGGGGCTGATCGGCGTGTCGGCGGCCTGGCTGAAGGTTGGAACGAGGAGGGCGGTGAGGGACAGAGCTGCAAGCGTCGTTTTCATGATCATCCTGTAAGGGGCCACTGTGCCGTCGAGGCTAGCATGGGCCCATAACCTGCCGATCACACATTATCTGCGGTCGACCTCACCAACGGTTCTAAGCCCATCGCAATCATCGGTTTGTTGCGCTTGTAGCGAACCAGTCGTTCGCTGAGCGATTGCGGCAGCAGCGTGTCCTGGGTGAACCCCATGCGCTGATACACCCCTTCCAGATCCGGATGGCACAACAGCCATACCGTCCCTTCCACATTCGCCACGGCCTGAAGAATCAACTGCGCCGCCAGACCCTGGCCGCGATAAGCCGGGTCGACAAACACCCCGGTCAACCACTGCCCGCCCACCACGGGCGTGAGGCACAGGCCGGCCACAATCTCGCTATCGCGGGCGACCCATAAACGCCCGCCCTTGAGCGCCTTCATCGGCGAATTATGGCTGCGGTAAAACTTGTTCAGCAGCGGCCATAGCGGCTCTGCCAGCGCTTCAATGTGCAGTTCGGGCATGGTGTATTGGAAACATAATCAAGGGCCGGGGATTATAAGCGCCTTCTGTGCGGCAATAGGTGGTATACCCAGTGTTACATCCCCTTAAGTTGAGCACGCATCATGGCCAAAGGTATGGATTCAAAGAAAGCCGCGAAGAAGAAACCGGCAAAGACCGCCGATGAAAAACGCGCCGACAAGAAAGCCAAGAAGTCCGAGACCGGCCTGTTCGGTCACTGAGTTACAAGCTTAGAACCAAACGATCTGCAAGATTCTTGCGGCTCATTGCACAGAGCAGGAAACACCTGCTCTGAGCGATTGATGGCCAACTACCTTGATGACGCCCAACGCCGGGAAATCGAAGCCCTGGCACGCACTTTCACGGCAACGACCGAATGGCCGACCTGGCTGCTGTTGATCGGCGTGTATGCCGGCTGGTTCGCCGTGATCCTCGCCAGCCATCGGCTGGGCCTGTGGCTGAGCACGCTGCTGCTGATCCCGCTCGTGACGCTGTGGCTGTCGGTGCAACACGAGTTGCTGCACGGCCATCCCACCCGCTCGCGCCTGCTGAATAAACTGCTCGGCTACGCCCCGTTCGCCGTGTGGTACCCCTACACGCTGTACCGCGACAGCCACCTGCTGCATCACAACGATGCAGACCTGACCCTACCCGGCATCGACCCGGAAAGCCGCTACCTGAACCAGCATCAATGGGACCACAGCTCGCTGTTTGAGCGCGCTGTGCATTGGCTGACCAAGACCGTGCTGGGCCGCTTGCTGCTGGCCGCCCCCTGGCGATCACACGGTTGGCACGCCATGAGTTTCAGCGCCTGCCCCGGGTGTGGCCGATGTGGCTGACCCACGGCGCAGTGACCCTGTTGATGCTGATGTTTATCGCGCACTACAGCGCGTTGTCGGTGTGGCATTACCTGCTGCTGGTCAGCGTACCGGCCTTGTCCCTGGCGTCGATCCGTTCCTACTATGAACATCGCCCGCACCCGCAGCCGGAGCAGCGCACGGTGCTTAACGAGGCGTCGTGGCCATGGACCTGGCTGTTTCTGAACAACAACCTGCACCTCGGTGCATCACGACTTGCCGCAACTGCCCTGGTACTGGCTGCCCAGGGTCTACCGTGCCCGCCGTGAACAGTGGGTGGCGCGCAGCGGTGGGTTTCTGGTGCAGGGCTACGGCCAGTTGATCGGCCGCCATGGCCTCAAGGCCATCGACAGCCCCCGGCACCCTTTTGCGTGAGAGACGACCATGAGTGAACGCTACGCCGAGCTGCTGATGTATGTCGCACCGGAGCAAATCCAGCAGGCCAACCAACAGTGGCTGACACGCATCCTCGAGCGCCTCGATACCCCGCGTCGCAACGCCGATCACCTCGACCTGCGCGGCCTATGGCTGGCCCCTGAGTTGCTTGTCACGCAAACCTGCGGCTACCCGCTGATGACCGAACTGCGCGGCCAGGTCCGCGTGATCGGCCGGCCACGCTATGAACTGCCTCACAGCAGCAACGGCGCCCACTGCAGCCTGCTGCTGAGCCGTGATGACAACCCGCGTATTCACCTGGCGGACTTCTACAACAGCCGCGGCGTGATCAACGGGCACGACTCCAACAGCGGCATGAACCTGCTGCGTGAACGCCTGGCACCGTTGCAGCGCGATGGCCGGTTCTTCGCCAGCGTCGGCGTCAGTGGCGCCCACCGCGAAAGCCTGCGCTGGCTGCGCGAAGACCACGCCGACCTGGCCGCCATCGACAGCGTCACCTACGATTACCTGGCGCGTTTCGCCCCGCATGAGGTTGCCGGGCTGCGTATCGTTGCGCACAGCGCACCGAGCCCGACCTTGCCCTACATCGGCCCGCTTGGCTTAAGCGATCAGCAGGTGCATGAGATCCGTGCCGCGATGAACCTGGCGCTGCCGCAGGTTGCGCAGACGCTGGGGATTCAGGAGGTGTTGGCCGCCAGCGAAGCCGATTACCAGGTACTGCTCTACTATCAGCAACAGGCTGAGCGGGTCGGTTATCCTGAGCTTCGTTAAGGTTATATAAAAATACCTTTTAAATATTATTAAAGAATAAGCAGCCTTGCTAGGATCGCCCCACCGGAACACCGGACATAACGCGCAACCTACTCAGATGGAGCCACTATGTCCGGCGCCGACACTTCTCACAGCGATTACGTGGGCGGATTGTTCCGCAGTCATTACGACTGGCTGTGCAGCCGTTTGCACCGCCACCTCGATTCCCGTGCACACGCCGAAGACATCGCCGCCGACACCTTTGTCCAGCTCCTGAGTGCGCCTGGCGTGCAGCCGATCCGCCAGCCCCGCGCCTTGCTCACCACCATCGCCCAGCGCCTGATGTACCAGCTGTGGCGCCGCCGCGATTTGGAACGTGCCTACCTCGACGCCCTGGACAACGACGAAACGTCCACCGCGCCGTCTCCCGAAGACCTGGCGCAAATGCTCGAAGCCCTGCAAGCCATCGACCAGTTGCTCGATGGCTTGCCGGCCAAGGTCAAGGCGACCTTTTTGCTGTCCCAGCTCAATGGCCTGACCTACCCGGAGATCGCCGCCGAGCTGGGCATTTCCCAGCGCTCGGTCAGCGACTACATGGCCCGCGCCTTCAACCGATGCCTACGGCTGTGCCTGGAATGAATGACCACCTGATCGACAGCGCCACCCACTGGTATGTGCTGCTGCGTTCCGGCCAGGCCACGGCGGGCGACTGGCAGCGCTACGAACACTGGCGTGCCGCCGACCCACGCCATGACGCCCTGTGCCGGCAGTTGGAAACCCGCCTTGGGGTGTTCCAGGTTCCCCAGGCGCAAGGGGTCAGTGGCAAGGTTCTGCAGCAGGCGCTGGAGGCGCCGTCCGGTCGGCGCCAGGTGTTGCAGGTGGCGTTGGCCGGTGCGGGTGTAGCGGTCGGCGCGGCCCTGCTGGCCAGGCCGTTGGGCTTGCCTTTGACTGAACTCACGGCGGATATCCGCACCGGCACCGGCGAGCGTCGCACCGTCACGCTGGACGATGGCAGCGAGTTGCTGCTCAACGCGCAAAGCGCGGCGGATATCCAGTTCGACCCGCAACGACGCCTGGTGCGTTTGCGCGAAGGCGAGCTGCTGGCCAAGGTCGCCAGTGAACGCCTGCGACCGTTTCTGATCCAGACCGACCAGGCGCGCCTGCGCGCCTACGGCAATCGTTTTCTGGTGCGCGAGCGGGCAGGCCAAGGCCAGGTCGTCGCCCTTAACGGCGCGGTAGAAATCGACGGCCAGAATGGCGAGCGCCTGCAACTCGCCGCCGGCCATGAAGTGCATTACGACCGCGATGGCTTTGGCCCGGTGCAAGCCAGTTCCTCCGGCGCCACGGCTTGGGTCGACGGCTTCCTGCAAGTGCGCGACCGCCCGCTGGCCGAAGTGATCGACGCGCTGCGGCCCTATCACAACGGCGTGCTGCGCCTGGACCCGGCCGTGGCCGAGTTGCGCGTCAGTGGCCTGTACCGGCTGGACAACCCCCAGCAAATTCTCGACACCCTGGCGCGCACCTTGCCGATCCATATCACCCGCCGCACTGGGTTGTGGGTGACGGTCAGTGCCACCTGACCTGTGCAACGACTCGGTCAAATGTGGGAGCGGGCTTGCTCGCGAAAGCGGTGTGTCAGCTTGCACATTCATCACTGAGCCACCGCTTTCGCGAGCAAGCCCGCTCCCACACTGATTGGGTTACCACTCCACGATCTATGAACATAACCAAACGATCTGCAAGTTTTGCCCGCGCCATCCCACATCACTCCCGTAAGCGCTGCGGGGAGCAGCGTTATCGAGTTTCCTTGGGGGGAGCCAAAGTGAGTCAGTTCAACCGTGTGCCGCTTCGAACCTTTGCCCTGGTGCCGTTGGCCAGTCTGTTTTTCTCGTTTGCCACCAGCGCCGAAGAGGCGCGTCAGGTCTATCACATCGCGCCCGGCCCGTTGGATGAAGTGCTGCTGAACATCAGTCGCCAGAGCGGCCAGGTGATCTCGTTTACGCCGCAAGTGGGTAATTATTCTTCGGCCAGTGTCGACGGTTCGCTGTCGGCGCAACAGGCGGTGGACGCCGCGCTCAAGGGCACCGGCCTGCAGGTTCAGGTCAGCCCGGACGGTGCGTTTATCATCAAAGAAAGCGTGAGTAAAAACGCTACCAGCAACCTCAAGGCACAAACCCGTGCGGCGCAAGCACCGACCCTCGACCGCGTGGTCGCCATCGGCACCCGGCGCAGCGACGCCACGGCCCTGACCAGCGCGGCGCCGGTGGACGTGATCAACGCCGAAGAACTCAAACAGACCGGCGCTACCAGCCTCAACCAGGCGCTGTTCCAGCTGTTGCCGTCGTTCAACTTTCCGCAGAACCAGAGCGCCACCCGTGGCCAGAACCCCAAGGGTGCGTCCCTGCGTGGCCTGGCGCCGGACCAGACGCTGGTGCTGATCAACGGCAAGCGCCGCCACGCCTCGGCGGTGGTGAATATTTCCGGCGGTGTGCCGTTCATTGGCGCGCAGCCGGTGGACCTGGACATGATCCCCATCAGCAGCATCGACCACGTCGAAGTGCTGCGCGATGGCGCCTCGGCGCAGTACGGTTCGGATGCGGTGGCGGGCGTGGTCAACATCGTGCTCAAGGAGCGTGACAGCGGCGGCCAGCTCAACACCCAGCTGGGCAAATATGCCCAGGGCGACGGTTTCAGCAAGACCACCGATGGCTGGTACGGCCTGGGGTTGCCGGGGGACGGGTTCCTCACGCTGAGCTTCAATACGCTGAACAACCAACCCACCGATATCGGCGATAAATACGAGGCCGGCGGCCAACTGCAAGACCCGCGCTGGGGCGGGGCCGGGCGCGATAAATTCAACCTGGCGGCGAATGCCGAAGTCGGCCTGAGCGAACAGTGGCGCCTCTACAGCTTCGCGACTTTCGGCCAGGACAAATCGGTGAACAACACGCCGCCGCTGCTGGCCAACAACCCGAACAACGTGCCGGGTATTTACCCCAACGGCACCATTCCCAAATACCGCTACCGCTATGAAGACGGCGCGCTCACCGTCGGCACGCGCTATGAGGACGACACCCTCGGGCGCTTCGACCTGAGCGCTACCTATGGCCGCGACAAGCACGATGAACTGGCCTTCAACACGGTCAACCCGAGCTACGGCCTCAACAGCCCGACCAAATTCGACGTGGCCACCCTGGTCAACGACCAGACCAATATCGGCCTGGACTACGCCAAGGACCTGGACGTGAACTGGTCGAGCCATCCGCTGACTGTGTCGGCGGGCATTGCCTACCGCCATGAGCAATATCGGCTGGAGGAGGGCGACTACGAGTCCTACTCGTTCGGCGGCATCAACGGGGTGCAAGTCGGCGCAGTGCAAGCCTCCGGCCTCACACCGGACGACGCCGGCACCTACAAGCGTGACGTGGGCGGCGTGTATTTCGGCCTTGAACACCAGCTCACCGACAAATTCCAGGTCGGCCTGGCCGGGCGCACCGAGCACTATTCGGACTTCGGCTCCGCCACCACCGGCAAGCTCTCGGCGCGCTATGACTTCACCCCGCAAGTGGGCGTGCGCGCCACGGTGAACAACTCGTTCCGCGCACCTACCCTGGGCCAGATCGGCACCTCGTGGACCACCACCACCAACGTCGACGTCAACGGCAACCCGGTGCTCACCCGCATGCTGCCGGCCGACAACCCGGCCGCCCGCGCCCTGGGTGCCGAGCCGCTCAAGCCCGAAAAATCCACCAACTATTCCCTGGGCCTGGTGCTGCGCCCCATCGAACAAGCCTCGCTGACCATCGACGCCTACCAGATTTCGATTCGTGACCGCTTGCTCTACAGCGGCGGCATTTCCGGGCCGCGTGCCGAGCAGATCCTGCAACAGGCAGGCTTTGGCCAGTACACCTGGGCGCAGTTCATGACCAACGCCGCCAACACCCGCACGCGTGGGGTCGACATCGTCGGCAAGTACAACCTGGACCTGGCGCAGTACGGCGCGTTGAGCCTGTCGGCCGGCTACACCAAGGCCCGCACCACGATTGAGAAGGTTCACGAAAACCCCAACGGTTTCGACGTCCTCACCCGCGAAGCCCGAGGTTTCCTCGAACACGGCTACCCCGAAGACAAGCTGGTGCTCGGCGCCACCCACCGTATCGGCGCCTGGACCATTGCGCTGAGCGAAACCCGCTACGGCGAATACCGCAAATACGCCGCCAGCGCCGCCAACGCCCAGTACGACCAGACCTTCGCCGCGCAATGGAACACCGACCTGGACGTGAACTACGCCTTCACCAAGCAACTGCGCCTGTCGGTCGGCGCCAACAACCTGTTCGACAGCAAACCCGACGACTTCAACACCCGCCTGCGCCAGACCCCGGGCCAGCAGTACAGCTACCTGTCGCCGTCGGCGCCGGAGGGGGCGTTTTACTACACGCGGCTCAGTTATGACTTTTAACCGATCTTGAATACCGCGCAGATCAAATGTGGGAGCGGGCTTGCTCGCGAATACGGTGGGTCAGCCAGTTCATGCATCACTGACACACCGCATTCGCGAGCAAGCCCGCTCCCACACTGGATCTTCTGTGTTCTAGAGAATGATTCACCACGAGGTAATGCATGAAAAAACTCAAAACCCTGCTCGGTGGCTCGCTGCTGGCACTGGCCGTGTTAGCGCAACCCACAACAGCCGCCGAAGCCGTCAAACCCATCCACTTCGGCGATATCACCTGGGAAAGCGGCAGCCTGATCACCGAGGTGCTGCGCCTGATCGTCGAGAAAGGCTACGGCCTGCCCACCGATACTTTGCCCGGCAGCACCGTAAGCCTGGAGGCCGCGCTGGCCAAAGACGATATCCAGGTGATCGGCGAAGAATGGGCCGGGCGCAGTCCGGCGTGGGTCAAGGCCGAAAGCGAAGGCAAAGTGTTAGGCCTGGGTGACACGGTCAAGGGCGCCACCGAAGGCTGGTGGGTGCCGGAATACGTGATCAAGGGCGACGCGGCACGCGGCATCAAACCCCTGGCGCCGGACCTCAAGTCGGTGGCCGACCTGGCGCGCTACAAAGACGTGTTCCGCGACCCCGAAGACCCGAGCCGTGGGCGCTTCCTCAACAGCCCCACCGGCTGGACCTCGGAGATCGTCAACAGCCAGAAACTCAAGGCGTACAAACTTACCGACAGCTTCGTCAACTTCCGCACCGGCTCCGGCGCGGCGCTGGATGCCGAGGTGGCGTCGTCGATCCGCCGCGGCAAACCGGTGCTGTTCTACTACTGGTCGCCCACCCCGCTGCTGGGGCGTTTCAAGCTGATCAAACTGGAAGAGCCGCCGTTCAATGCCGAGGCTTGGAAGACCTTGTCCGACGCGAAAAACCCCAACCCCATCGGCACCCGCTCGATGCCGGCACGCCTGGCGATCGGGGTGTCGGCACCGTTCAAGGCGCAGTACCCGCAACTGGTCAGCGTGTTTGAGAAAGTCGACCTGCCGATTGACCTGCTCAACGGCATCCTGGGGGACATGAGCGAGAAACGCACGCCGCCACGCCAGGTTGCGCAAGCCTTCCTCAAGGACCATCCGCAAGTCTGGCAACAATGGGTGCCGGCGGATGTGGCGACCAAGATCCAGGGAGCGTTGTGATGCTTAAAACCTTCGCTGCTGTGGTGCTTGCACTGGTCGCCGGGCAAACCCTGGCGGCCGAACCCGCCACCTTGCGGATCGGTTACCAGAAAAGCTCGGTGAGCATGGTACTGGCCCGCGAGCACAAACTCTTCGAAGCCGCGTTGCCCGGCACCGAGGTGCAGTGGATCGAATTTCTCGGCGGGCCGCCGCTGATCGAAGCGCTCAACGCCGGCAGCCTGGACATCGGCAATATCGGCGACATCCCGCCGATCTTCGCCCAGGCCGCCGGCATCGAGTTGCAGTACTTCGCCGTCGAGCCCAACGAGGGTAAATCCGAAGCGGTGCTGGTGCCAAAAAATAGCAGCGTGCAGAGCGTGGCCGAACTCAAGGGCAAGCGCGTGGCGTTGCTCAAGGGTTCCAGCGCCCACAACCTGTTCCCTAAAAGCCTGCTGCGTGCGGGCTTGCAATGGAAGGACGTAAACGTGGTGTACCTGTCGCCGTCCGATGGGCGCGCCGCGTTCGAACAAGGCAAGGTCGACGCCTGGGTGGTGTGGGACCCGTACTACTCGGCCGCCGTGGTCGACGGTTCCGCCCGAGTGCTGGGCGATGGCCAAGGGCTTAACCCGGCGGGCACGTTTTTTGTCGCCAGCGGCCCGTTTATCAAACAGCATCCGCAGGCCATCGGCACGATTATCCAGACCCTGGCCAAGGCGCAGCGCCTGTCCCTCGACCAGCCCGACGAGAGCATTGCGTTGATGGCCAAGACCCTCGGCCTGCAACCGGCGGTGGTCAAAAGCTACTTCGAACACCGCTCCTCCACGCCGATCCGTCCTCTGCAAGCCAGCGACATCGCCACCCAGCAACGCACCGCCGACCTGTTTTTGGCCAACGGCCTGATCCCGAAAAAGTTCGATGTGCAGCAAGCAGTGTTCAAGGCCCCAAAGCCCTAATGCCTTAATCAGTGAGCAGACCATGCAACCGATCTACATTGATTTTCTCAACGGCCTCGACATCGACGAACTGGGGCTCACCAATGATGAAATCCTCAGCGCCATCGAAGCCAGTCTGGCGATTCAAGGGCGTGGCGAGGCGGTGATCGAGCCGCGCACCCACTTGATTCCCGGCGGTGAGATCAACGGCCACTTCAACGTGCTGCGCGGCGTCCTGGGTGGCGATATCGGCTACGCCGGGGTCAAGGTGGTGGGCGACTTTGTCGACAACTACCGCAAGGGACTGCCCTCGGAACTGGCGATCCTCAACCTGCTGGACCCGGCCACCGGCATTCCAAAAGCCATCCTCGACGCCTCGGCGATCACCGATATGCGCACCGGCGCGGTCACCGCCATCGGCGCCAAATACCTGGCTCGGCCCGACAGCAAGGTGCTCGCGCATATCGGCGCGCGCGGCACGGCGTACTGGAATGTGCGGCTGCTGGACCACCTGTTCGATTTTGAGGAAATCCGTGTGCATTCGCGGCGCAGCGAAAGCCGCGAAGCCTTTGCCGAACGCCTGCGCCAGGACCTCGGCAAGCCGGTGATTGTCACGCACGATTGGGAGTCCACAGTGCGGGGCGCCGACATCGTGGTCGAGGCCTCGCGCCTGGATCAGCCCGAACCCTTGCTGCACACCGAGTGGATCAAACCCGGCGCGTTTGTGGTGCCCTACGGCACCATGAGCGCGGTGCAATTGTCTCTCACCGACATCATGAGCAAGCGGGTGGTGGACGATTGGGGCCAGTGCAAGGGCGGGCTGTTCGGCTCGCTGCGTGCGCATGTGGAGGCCGGAAAGCTCAGCGCCGAGACCCTGCACGCCGAGCTTGGGCAAATCGTCGCCGGCTTGAAAAGCGGCCGCGAAACCCCCGAGGAAACCATCCTGTTCTGGCACCGTGGGCTGAGCCTCAGCGATATCGCCCTGGGCCATGCGCTGCTGGAAAAAGCCAAGCGCCTGGGGCTTGGCCAGCGGCTGCGCTGGGCATGATCCACTTCGATCCTCAGGGCCTGTCGCTCGCCGATTTGCTGGCGATTGCCCGGCAGGACAGCCCGGCGGACTTCACCACCCAGGCGCGCCAACGTATCGACGAAGGCCACCGGTTGCTGGTGAAACTGGCGGCGCAAGGCGTGCCGATCTATGGCGTGACCACCGGCCTCGGCGCGGCGGTGGACACTGCCGTGGCGCCGTTGCAGGCGAGCATTCCGCTGGGGCGTGCGGTGGGGGTGGGGCGCCTGGCCAATCGACAGGAATTGCGTGCGATCACGGCGGCGCGCCTGGCCGGGTTAGCCCAGGGCCGCTCGGGCATTTCACCGCGCGCGGCAGAGGCGTTGCTGGGCCTGCTCAACAGCGGCGTCGAGCCCGAGGTGCCGTTGCTCGGCTCGTTGGGGGAGGCGGACCTGGCACCGTTGGCCCACTTGAGCCTGGCGCTCAGTGTGGCGTTGACCGGTAAGGATGGCCTGGCGCTGGTGTCGGCGAATGCCGCCAGTGTGGGGCTGGGGGCCTTGCTGGTGTTCGAGGCGCAGCAGGTATTGGACGCCTTGCTGGCGGCGTTGGCCGTGTCGTGCGAAGGCTACCGGGCCAACCTCAGCCCGTTTCAGCCATGGGCTTCACGCCTGCGGCCGGCGCCTGGGCAAACCGCGCAGTCGGCGGCATTGCTGCAGTTGCTGGCGGGCGGCGAGCTGGCGGATAACCCGCGCCGCTTGCAGGACCCGTTGAGTTTTCGTTGTGCAACGGTGGTGCAGGGCGCGGCGCATCAGGCGTTGCAGCAGTTGCATGAGCTGGTCGAGTTGGAACTGCGCAGTGGCGCGGATAACCCGGCGTTGATCAGTGAAGAAGCGCTGGTGTTGGCCACGGCCAATTTCGACAGCACGCATTTGGCGTTGGCCGCCGAAGGGCTGGGCCTGGCCCTGGGTCGGGTGGCCGCGTGCAGCGCTGAGCGCATTGCCAAATTGCTCTCGCCCACGTCCAGCGACTTGCCGCGTTTTTTGATCACACAGCCGGGGCATGTGGGGATGGCAGCATTGCAGCGCACCAGCGCGGCGTTGCTCGCGGAGATCGGGCACCTGGCCAACCCGTTACCGGCGGTCAGTGTGCCGGTGGCCGACCGCGTGGAAGACTACGCCGGGCAGGCCCTGGCCGTGGTCGACAAGACCCGCCGCTTGACCGAGCGGGTGTTGTGGCTGGCCAGCATCGAACTGATCGTCGCCGCGCAAGCGGTGGAGCTGCGCGGGCAACTGCAACTGGGGCAGGGGGCTAGGCGGATTCATGAGGCCGTGCGCAGCCAGGTGGCGCATCTGGATCAGGATCGGTCGGGCTCCGTGGATGTGCTGGCGCTAAGTGCCTTCATCGCGGCTGGCCACTTGAAACCCTTTCTCTAACCCCACGAAGATCAACTGTGGGCGCTGGCTTGCCTGCGATGGCATCAGCGCGGTGTACCTGAAGTACCAAGGCGCCTGCATCGCAGGCAAGCCAGCTCCCACAGGTTGATTGCATTTCAGGTCATGGGCTTTCGGCGGCCAGCGCTGCGATCACTGCAGGCCGTTGGCCTACCCGCTTTTGAAACGCCGCCAGCGCCGGCCATTTGCCCAGATCGATAGCGTGAAAGGCTGCCCAGCGCAGCACCACGAACAGGTACGCGTCCGCCACCGAATACTGCTCGCCCAGCAAATAATCCTGGTGCTCCAATGTTTGCACCAGCACCGCAAAACGCTTGAACAACGTGGCCTGGAACATGGCCCGCACTTCACCTTGAATGGCGTCGTTGAAGAACACTGCCAGCCCGCCATGAATCTCGCTGGCGATAAAGTTCAGCCATTCCTGCAAACGCACGCGCTCCCAGCTGCCATTGGCCGGGGCCAGGTGGGCTGTGGGTTTCAGGTCGGCCAGGTATTGCAGGATCGCGCTGGCTTCGGTCAATACCTGGCCATTCTCCAGCTGCAGCGCCGCCACATAGCCCTTGGGGTTGACCTGCAGAAAGTCCTGGCCATCGGCGGTGGTTTTGGCCTGGTTGTCGACCAGCACCAGCTCGAACGGCAGCGCCAATTCGCGCAGCACGATATGCGGGGCGAGGGAACAGGCGTGAGGGAAGAAATACAGTTTCATCTGGGGCAGCTCCGTTGAATTTGCGCCAGTCTCACGGGCATGGCACCGTGCGTAAAATTAAACCTTCAGCACCCCGCCATAAGGACAGCTACTGCCATGATGAACCTGATGCACTGGCGCCTGCTGGTGGCCGTGGCCGATCACGGCAGCATCACTGCGGCCGCCGAACACGTGGGCATGACCCAGTCCGCCGCGAGCCAGGCCATGGCCGGCATGGAGGCGACCCTGGGCGCGCAGCTGTTTACCCGTGAGCCGCGCAAGACCTTGCCCACGGCCCTGGGGCTGAGTGTGATTGAGCAGGCGCGGGTGATGCTGGGCGCCTTGCAGGCGATTCGCAGCACTGTGGATGAAGCCAGGCCCATGCTGCGTGGGACGATTCGCATCGCCAGTTTCCCCATGGTATTGGCGAGGTTTCTGACACCCTTGTTGCAGCGCTTCGCTCAGCTCTACCCCGGCATCGAGGTCACCACCCTGGATGTGACGGACAATGAAGTACTGACCTTGCTCGATGCCGACCTGATCGACCTGGGTGTGGTGCTCAACCCCAAACCCGAGCGCAATGCCACGGTATTGGGCCGTGACCTGTGGTTGGCGGTGCTGCCGACCACTCACCCGCTGGCGCAGCGGCCGGCTGATGCCACGGTGTCGCTTGCGCAATTGCTTGAGCAACCCTTCGTGCTTGCCACCGGTGGTTGCACCGCGAATGCCCGCAGCCTGGGCGCGGCAGCGGGGCTGACCCTGCGCGATATCCGCGTGGAAGTGCGCGAATGGAACAGCGCTTTCAGCCTGGTGCGTGAAGGCGTCGGCGTGACCCTGGTGCCGGAGATGGCCCTGCCCACCCTGCGCAAGGGCCTGCGCGTAATGCCGCTGACGGAGCCGCTGCACCGCGAGTTTGCACTGGTCGGATCGCCCACCCAGACACCCTCTGCTGCCGCCTGTGCACTGCTGAAAATGCTGGCGGACTAGTGGCCTTGCATAGCGCCAAGCCGTGTCTATGCTCACTCAGAACCGTTGATGACGCTTGGCATGTAAAGCGATTTGGATGGTTGTTTCCAGCAGTAGCCAACTGAAGAATGGAATGCGCCGTTGCAGGCGCCAGGAAATCAAGGGTGATCTGACCATGTTCAACCTCCACCATAAATCCGACCTGCTTGAAATCCAGCGTTTCTCCTGTGCCCTCACCGAATCCAACGCCAAACTTGCCGCCATCAGCCGCTCCATGGCCATGATCGAGTTCGACCGCGATGGCGTGATCCTCGATGCCAACGACAACTTCTGCCAAACCATGGGCTACAGCGCCGACGAAATTCGCGGCAAACATCACCGTGTTTTTTGCGACGAGGCCTACGCTCAAACCGAAGCCTACGCCAAGCTCTGGCGCGACCTGGCGCGGGGCGAAGCCCTGAGTGGCACCTTTATGCGCCTGAACAAACATGGCCAGCAGGTGTGGCTCGAAGCCAGCTACATGCCGGTGCTGGACAGCGACAATCACGTACAGAGCGTGATCAAAGTAGCGTCGGATATTTCCGCACGGGTGCACCACGAACATGAAAACCAAAGCCTGATCGACGCGATCAGCCGCTCCATGGCAGTGATCGAATTCACCCCCAGGGCCAGATCCTCAATGCCAACGACAACTTTCTGAAGACGGTGGGTTACTCCCTCGATGAAATCGTCGGCCAGCACCACAGCCTGTTCTGCCATCGCAGCGAGGTGGAGTCGCCGGGCTACAAGGCATTCTGGGGCTCCCTCAACCGTGGCGAATACCACTCGCACCGTTTTGAGCGCAAAAACAAATACGGCAAAACCCTGTTTCTGGAAGCTTCCTACAACCCGATTTTCGATGCCAACGGGCGCCTGTACAAAGTGGTGAAATTCGCCAGCGACATCACCGACCAAGTCACCACCCTGCGCACCGCCGCCGATTCGGCCCACGCCACCTCGGTGCAAAACGACGTCTGCGCCCGCAAGGGCTCGGAGGTGGTGCAGCAAACGGTGCAGATCATCGAGGAAATTTCCCACGATCTGAACCAGGCGGCGCAGAGCATCGATGCGGTGAGCAAACAGTCGGACATCATCGGCGCCATTGTGCAGACCATCCGCAGCATTGCCGAGCAGACCAATATGCTCGCGCTCAACGCAGCGATTGAAGCGGCACGGGCGGGTGAGCACGGGCGCGGGTTTGCGGTAGTCGCCGATGAAGTGCGCAGCCTGGCGGCCAGGACCAGCCAGGCGACCGTGGAGATTGTGGATGTGGTGCGCAAGAACCACGACTTGTCGCTGAGCGCGGTGTCGAGCATGCAGTCGAGCTTGAGCCGCACGGGGCTGGGAGTGGAACTGGCGAACGAGGCGGGGCAGGTGATCCTGGAGATTCAGGAAGGCTCACGGCATGTGGTGGATGCGATCAGTCAGTTCAACTCGACGTTGCAGTTGCAGTAACTTATCTGGAAAACGCTGAAATCCAATGTGGGAGGGGGCTTGCTCCCGAAGGCGGTGGATCAGTCACCTACTGCAGTGACTGACACTCTGTCTTCGGGAGCAAGCCCCCTCCCACATTTTATCCCCTCGTGGCTTAGATCGCCGCCAGGGTTTCTTTCAACGTCTGTGCCTGCGGGTCAGCGGTTTTCGCCGCGACCTGCTGCTCTTGCTGCTGTTTCAGGCGCTCGGCTACTTGCTTGGAAATGGCATCCTGTTTTTCCTGCGACATATTCTGCACGTCCGCTTCGGTCAAACCCTGCTCCTTGAGCAATTGCTCACGGATCCGTTCGGCCGGGGATTTGCTCATGTAATCCGTGAACTCCGAACGCGCACCGGACGTAGCGCTGGTGGCCGGCACGTCGGTGGCCGAGGTCTGCAACTGCACGCGGGTCTTGGCAAAGGCTTCGTCGATGCGGTCGACGGCCTTGTCCAGGTCCTTCTGCGCGGCCGGTACGGTCACGCTTTGCTGCGCCGCTTGCAGGGCACCGCTGTACAGCGTGCTGGCGGCGGCGTTGGCGGGGTCCATGTCGGGTCGCTTGAGCTGTTGAACGGTGGCCACGGCCTGAGTGTTGTTAGTGCTGAGCAGCATAATCGGTCACCTGTGCAAATGTACGATGCGACAGCTGCAGCAAGTAGCGTGCCGGGTAGGCGATACCCGGTTTTATTGAGGATGCCGTGGCCGTTGCGGCAATAGTTGTCCCGCAAGCGGCCAACCGTTGCCGTCAGTGGGCGATATTTTCCAGCGCCAGGTTACGCGTACGCGGCCCGAACCAGCTGATGGTGATCATCACGATCAACATGCTGCTGGCAATAAACGCCAGCACCCCCGGTGTGCCGAGGTGCTCGAGGATAAAGCCGATCAACAAACTGCTGAACACCGTGGACAGGCGGCTGAACGAATAACAGAACCCCACCGCCCGCGCACGGATATTGGTCGGGAACAGTTCGCTCTGGTACGAGTGGTAACTGAAGCTCAGCCAGGCATTGCAGAAGGTGATCATCACCCCGCAGATCACCAGCCCGACCGCCGTGGTCTGCAAGGCGAACAGGCTGCCGAAGATCACCGCGCCCAGTGCCGAACCGACAATCTGCCATTTGTTTTCAAAGCGGTTGGCCACCTTCACAAACAGCAACGGCCCCAGTGGGTAGGCGAGGGTGATGATAAAGGCGTACAGCAAACTGTGGGTCACGCTCACGCCCTGGCCCGACAGCAGCGCCGGCAGCCAATTGCCGAAGCCGAAAAAGCCGATGGCCTGGAACACATGGAACACAATCAGCATCAAGGCGCGGCGGCGGTACGGCGGTTGCCAGATATCGGCAAAACGACCATTGCCTTGCACGCTGATGGCTTCGGGTTGTGGCTCATCCAGCGGCTTGCCGTGGTCTTTTTGGCAGCGCGCTTCCAGGCTGTCCATGATGGCTCCGGCTTCGTCAAAGCGGCCTTTCTGCGCCAGCCAGCGCGGTGATTCCGGCAGACGCTTGCGCAGTTGCCAGATAAACAGCGCAAACACGGCACTGCTGAGCACCACCCAGCGCCAGCCGGAGACCCCGAACGGGGCCTGGGGCACCAGCCACCACGACATCAACGCCACCGCCGGCACCGACAGAAACTGGATGAAAAACGCAAAGGCAAACGCCGAGCTGCGCATGCGTTTGGGCACCAGTTCCGAGAGGTAGGCGTCGATGGTCACCAACTCGATGCCCAGGCCGATGCCCACCAGAAAGCGCATGCAGATAATGCCCAGCGCAGACGTCTGAATGCCCATCAGCACGGTGGCGACGGTGTACCAGATCAACGCAAAGGTGAAGATCGCCCGGCGCCCGAAGCGGTCGGCAATCGGGCTGAGCAGGCTGGCGCCGAGGAACAGCCCCAGAAAGGTCGCCGAGGCAAATGCCGCTTGATCCGAGAAGCCGAACACACCCTCGCTGCCGGTGTGGAAGATCCCATCACTGATCAAGCCGGGGCTGATATAGGCGGTCTGGAACAGGTCATACAGCTCAAAAAAACCACCGATCGACAGCAATGCCACCAGGCGCCAGACGGTGGCGACGGCGGGCAGGCGGTCAATGCGTGCGCTGATATGGGCGGCACGGATCGGGTCGATACCGTCTGTGCTGGAAAGTGCGGGCATAGTGAGAACTCAGTCAGTAATCGGAATATCGAATTCCCGGAACGCATCGTCGACCGGATGGTAACCCAACACCCGTGTGGTTTCGCTGAGGTCCAGGCGTTTGAAGCGGTTATTGGAAATGCCGTGGGCGATCAAGTGCTTCACGCCTTCGGCCTCCACCGAACGTTGCAGCAAGTGCACGGCATCCCGTGGGCTGAGCCAGGCGCTGAGGTCGCGGGCGTTGTTCAGGTCGTGGGTTTCGGGGAATTCGAAGGCGCCGATGCGCAGGGCAATCGTCGACAGTGGCGTCTTGGCGGCGTAATAGCCACACAGTGCCTCGCCGTAGCATTTGCTCACGCCATACAGGTTGGCGGGCATCACCTGCATGCCGGGCGTGATCTGGCGGTCTACCGGGTAGCCTTCGATGGTTTGCGCGCTGCTGGCGAACACCAGGCGTTTAACCCCGGCGGCCACGGCCGCTTCGAACAGGTAGGTGGTGGCGAGGATATTGTTCGGTAGCAAATCATCGAACGAGGCACTGGCGTGGGGGATGCCCGACAGGTGCACGATCACGTCGATGCCATCGAGCAAGGCGCTGAGGCTGGAGTTGTCGCTGAGGTCGGCGTGTACAAAACGGTGCTCGCCCGGGGCGAAATCCGGCGCGATGCGGTCGGTGAGGGTAAAGCGGTAGCGGTCTTTCGAGGCGTCGAAAAACGTCTTGCCGATTCTGCCGCAGGCGCCGGTCAGCAGTAGGTTGAGTCCTTTCACGGTGCAGTCCTTGTTTTAGTTATGGCCGTCGAGGGCGAAGAGTTTGAAACCCTGGCGCTGGCTGAGGCGTTGGTAATACGCCGCAATGGCCGGGTAGGGCGGGCGCTGCATGGGCGTCATCTGCCAGCGGTGTACCGAGAGCCCGATCATGATATCGGCGAGGCTGAATTCATCTCCGGCCACATAAGCGCCAGTTTTCGCCAGTTGCTGTTCCAGCAGGCCCATCTTGTCATTCCAGCGCTGCACGGCGGCGGCGATTTGCGTGGCGTCGAGGCCGTCGGGGTTGTTGCGCACCAGGGCGCTGAAGGCGTCACTCCAGGCGCGGTTGAGTTCCACCGCTTGCCAGTCCACCCATTGCTCGACGCGCGCCCGTGGTGCGGGTTCGGCGGGAAGCAGGTCGGTGCGCTGGTACAGGCCGATCAGGTAGCGGCAGATGGTGTTGGATTCCCATAGCACGCCATGGTCGTCGATCAGCACCGGCACCTGGGCATTGGGGTTCAGGGCGAGGAATTCGGCGGACTGGGTGGGCTTGAAACCGATGCCCCAGTCTTCGCGCACGTAGTCGATGCCCAGTTCCTGGCAAGTCCAAAGCACTTTGCGCACGTTGATGGAGGAGGTGCGGCCCAAGATTTTCAGTGAGTGTCCCATCGTGCTTCCCTGGCAGTGGAAAGCAACCAATCTAGCAGGTGCCAGCAACACGATGAAACGAATTGTCAACGATGCTTCCAGCGAGTAAGGCAGTGGGCCTGCCACACCTGCAGCGCAGCCTTTAAACCTCTGTTCGTTCCCCATGGCTGATCATCCAGCGCAGCATGCTGGCCAAGGGGATTCGATGATGCTGCACCGAGCACCAGGCGCTGGCTTCGTCGCCGTACAACTCCACGTAGCGACTGAGGGTGACGTGGCGGCCGTCATCCTCCACCGACAGTTCGATTTCTCGGCAATGCAGCAACGCCGGGCTGGACCTGCGCGTTCTTCGGTGCAGCACCAGAGTCTGGTTTCTACTCGCCATGTTGCTCACCTTTGACGCACACCGAAGGGTAGGCCGCGACCCGGCCGGCCTTGCCTTCGAGCACGAAATCAGCCCGTCGCTCGGCAGTGCTGTCGCGCAGTGCCCGGTAATAATCCGGCTGTTGACGCAATTGCTCGGTAAACGGCAAGGCTTCGGCGCGGCCATCGACGATGCCGCCAACGGTGCTGACGGTGCCCAGGGTCTCGACGGTATCGCTGTTGCTGCCCAGGGGGTTGATCGCAAAGCTCAGCACTTTGCCGGTGGCATCACGCAGGTTGCCGGTGCCCAGCAACGGCAGTTCAACGATAGGACCGTTTGCGATATTCCATACGCCAAAGGTCTGGCCGAAGTCAGCCTTGTGCCGCTCGATACCCATCTTGCCCGACACATCGATCAACCCGACAATCCCCACCGTGGTGTTAATCACGAAGCGGCCGAAGGTGGTGACGGAGCGCTCACCATTGCCCTGCAGCAGGTCATTGATAAACACCTTGGGTTCGCCGAAGTTGGCGACGAAGTTATGCACGCCCGCCTGCAAGAACCCAGGCAAATGCCGGTAACCGCGTGCCACCGGGGCCAGGGCGTAATCATCCACCGTGCGATTGAAGGCGAAGACCCCGCGATTGAGCGGCTCTGCCGGGTCATGAACCGTATCGCCGAGGCGGTCACAGGGGGAGGGCAGTGGTTCAGGCGCGCTCGCGCAGCCACTGGCGAGTACAACGACAAAACCGACAATGGCGGAGCGTACAACAGGCGTGGCGCGTTTGATGGTTAGCATGCAGGGCATCTCGACAAGGATTGGTGGCGATCCTGCCTGGGTTTTTTTGCCTGAAGATTTCCGCTTTATTGCCTGCCTGTCGCTTTATTACCGAGTTGAAATATATGACGCAGCGCCAGGAATGATTTTAGATACGCACTTGCGAACCCATTGCGCCAGCGAGCCCACCGTGAGCCATCTATTACTGGTCGATGACGATATTGAAGTCCTCGCCCTGCTGCAGAAGTTCCTCGAACAGCACGGCTACAGCGTGGAAGTCGCCACCGATGGCCCGTCGCTGTGGCGAGCGCTGGAGCGGCGTTTGCCGGACCTGATCATCCTCGACGTCATGCTTCCCGGCGACAGCGGCCTGGTGCTCTGCCAGCAGCTGCGTGCCAGGCATGGCATTGCGGTGATCATGCTCACGGCCATGGGCGAACTGAGCGATCGGGTGGTGGGCCTGGAGCTGGGCGCCGATGATTACCTGACCAAGCCTTTCGATGCACGGGAGTTATTGGCGCGGGTACGCGCAGTGCTCAGGCGTACCGCCGAGATTGCCGCCCCCGCGCAGGACTCATCACGCACAATCCTCGAGTTTGCAGACTGGCAGTTGGATATCACACGTCGCGAATTACGCTCGCCGGAAAAAGTCATGATTCCGCTGTCTACCGGGGAATTCGAGTTGCTGCTGGTATTCGCCGAGCACCCGCGCCGCATCCTTACTCGCCAGCAATTGCTCGATCTGGCGCGGGGTGAGTCTTACGACGCCTTTGATCGCAGCATTGATGTGCAAGTCAGCCGACTGCGCCGCAAGCTCGAAGCCGACATACACGCTGAGCCGATGATTCGGACCATCCGCAATGGCGGATATCTGTTCAGCCCGAGCGTGATCAAACGATGAATGTGTTATCCAGGCTACGCGCCCGATACCATCGCCCCCACGACACCGTGGCTCGCTGGATCGCCCTGACCACCATGGCGGCGATGTTGACGTCGCTGGGGCTCTACAGCGTTTTCAGCCTGGTGGCCGGCGTATGGGCCCGACCGCCGATTCTCGAAACCGGCTTGATGGAACGGGTGGCGAGCATTTCCCGGATTATCAACGCAGCGCCTGTTCATCAGCGACACACGCTTACCCAGGCTGCCACCGACAAGGTCTTCAGCGTGCAGTGGTTGGCGCGCCGCGAAGATGCACATTTACCCGAGATCAACGACCCGGGTTTCAACGATGGCCAAAAATTGCTGCGCGATCTGCTGGAGATGCCTGCCGCCTCCATCGAAGCCTACGAGCCGGATGATTGGGCCGCCGAACACGTCAAGCGCCCCTATACGTTGATGGTTCAGTTAACCGATGGGTCCTGGATGCAGTTCTCGGTGCCCACCCGCAGATGGGGGCTGGACCCGTTCAAGCGCAACCTGATCGTGATCGTGCTGGCACTGTTGTCGACGGTGGCTGTGGCGCTTATCGCGACCCGCCATCTGGCGACGCCGCTTGAACGCTTTGCCCAAGGGGCACGGCGCTTCGGCAAGGATTTCCGTGCACCGCCCATTCCTGTAGTCGGCCCTCACGAAATCCGCCAGGCGATCCTGGCCTTCAATGCCATGCAGGCGCAGATCCAGCATTTTCTGAATGACCGCACGCAAATGCTTGCCGCTATCTCCCACGATTTGCGCGCACCGCTCACCCGTATGCGGCTGCGAGGTGAGTTCATTGAGGATGCCGAACAGCAGAGCCGATTGTTCCGCGATGTTGATGAGATGCAGGCCATGGTCAACAGTGCGCTGAACTTCTTCCGGGATGACGCGAGGCTTGAACCGGCTACAGCGTTCGACCTGGCAGAATTGCTGCTGACGGTGGTCGATGACTTCAAGGATGCTGGCACCGAGGTTACCTATGAGGGCCCCGCCAGGTTGGTGTATGTCGGCCGCCCGATCGGCCTTAAACGTGCGCTGAGCAATCTGGTGGACAACGCCATCAAATACGGGAGCGAAGCGGGTGTTCGCTTGACAGCCGAAGGTGATCGCGTGCAGATCCAGGTCGTTGATCGCGGGCCGGGCATTGCCAGCGAGTACCAGGAGCAGGTGTTTGCGCCGTTCTTTCGTATCGAGGGCTCACGCAACAAAAATACCGGCGGCGTTGGTTTGGGCCTACCCACGGCCCGGGCGACGGTGCTTGAGCACGGCGGCTCGCTGACATTACACAACCGCGCCGCTGATGGGCTGGAAGTGCGTGTGGTTTTGCCGATGAATTAAGTTGATCCGACGCCCTGTCGAGCAGACAAAAAGCCGGACCCTGTAGCGCTCCGTCAGCAGCGTGGGGTGTGCTGGTCCATGGCCTTGCCCACCAGCAACACACTCAGCTCACTCAACTGATGAATGGCCAGGGCGACATCGCGGTGCTTGCCGGTGAGGTCATCGGAGAGGTCAAGCAGCAAGGTGCTGACGGAACACACGGTTTCGTAGCTGTTGATCAGCAGGGTTTCGGTGGACACATCGGGGATAACGGTGAAGAGGGTGGTGGGTGGTGTATCGATTTCTTTGATCATTACCGTGCTCCTGGTCTAGAAAGTCCAAAAGTGGGCTACTAAACCCGATCACCGAGACATTCGGCGACCGGCAAACCTTAGAGAGCCCCACCCAAGGGCACAAGCCAGCGGATTCTGACGTAAGTGTAGGCAATGGAGGAGGCTGCTGACCTTGATGTCAGTCTGGTCCTACAGGCGTCCTACGTACTCTCCCGCACCTGCAACTCAAAGCCCATATCCACCACCGGCTTGGCGATCTTGTTGCCCGCCATGATCGTCAGCAAATGCTCCGCCGCACGTCGGCCAATCGCTTCACGCGGCGTGCTGATGCTGCTCAAGCGCGGCACCATGAAGGACGACGCCGGCAGGTCGTTAAAGCCCAGCACCGCCACGCGTTCCGGCACGTTGATGCCATGGCGCATGGCCTCCAGCAGCGCGCCTTGGGCCAGGTCGTCGTTGCCGAAGAAAATCGCATCCACATCCGGATGGGCCGCCAGCAGTTGCAAAAACAGCTCGCCGCCCAGCCCCACGGAGGAGGGGCGCGGCGTCAGCAGCTCCAGCGCCGGGTCGTACCGGCCGGCTTGCTGCAAGGCGCGGCGAAAACCTTCGCCACGCAGCAGCGTGCGTTGGTCCAGTTGCGCGCCAATATAGGCCAGGCGTTTGTAACCCCGGGACAGCAGATGTGCCGCCGCCGTTTCACCTGCCGCCAACTGCGAGAAGCCCACGCAGTTCACGCCGGCGTTGGGGTCCAGGTCCATCATGTATACGCTCGGCACATTACTCGCCTCGACCATCCGTCGGGCGCTTTCGGTGCGATCAAAGCCGGTCAGCAACAAACCCCTTGGCTGGTAGGCCATGTAGTTGCGCAGCAGGTTTTCTTCTTCATCGCGTGAATAGTGCGAGTTGCCGATCAGCACCTCAAAGCCCTTGGGCCGCAGCACCTGGTGGATGGCTTCGAGGGTTTCGATAAACAGCAGGTTGGACAGCGACGGCACGATGACCACCACCGAATGGCTCTGCGCCGAGGCCAGGGCGCGGGCGGCGGGGTTGACTACGTAGTTGAGTTCGGCGGCGGCGCGTTGCACTTTTTCCGCCAGTTCGGTGGCCACGGTACTCACGCCACGCAGGGCGCGGGAGGCGGTAATCGGGCTGACGCCGGCCAGGCGGGCTACTTCGTTGAGGGTAGGGCGACCGGTGGTGCGAGTATTTTTATCGTTCTTAGAGGTCATCAGGCAGCTTGCCAAACAAAAATCGAGGCACTAAGGTAGCGCTGTCTCCATAAGGCTGCAAATTCTTGAGCGTTGGGTTGCCTGATCCGGTCTGCTCTTGTGTAAGTCGCTTGGCGAGGATGCACGCGTCACTCCATAAAAAAAGACAAGACGGCGCGGGAAAAGCCTGTTTTTGCACTAGCCTTACAGCGTGCAAAGGTAGCGCTATCTGCGTCCTGAGGTGTTTATGAGTCAACCTGTTACCGCCCTGGTCATCATGGGTGTTTCCGGCTGTGGCAAGTCCAGCGTCAGCGAAGCCCTGTGCCGCCTGAACGGCGCCACCGCGATTGAAGGCGACAGCTTTCACCCCGCCGCGAACATCGAAAAGATGAGCGCCGGCCACCCCCTCAACGACGACGACCGCGCCGGCTGGCTCGACATCCTGTGCGATGAGCTGCGCCGCTCGCTCAAGGCCGGTGAACACCCGGTGCTCACCTGTTCGGCGCTTAAAAAGAAATACCGCGATCACCTGCGCGAAGCCGCGCCGGGCCTGGGCTTTGTATTTCTGGAGCTGACCCGCGCCGTGGCCGCCGACCGCGTGTCCCATCGCCCTGGGCACTTCATGCCGGCCAGCCTGATCGACAGCCAGTTCGCCACGCTTGAATCGCCCGTGGGCGAGCCGCTGACCCTGGCGCTCAACGCCAGTGAAGACAGCGTCGAGGAACTGGCCGAGCAAACCCATGCCTGGTGGCTGCAACACGGCTTTGAACCTAATCCTTAATTTTTTGCCGGAAAAGATAGCGCTATCCCCGGCAGGAAGTTCAACACCCGCTTTAATAACAACAACAAACAGGAGAGACCCCCCATGTTTGGCATGTCCCACGAGTCCTACCTGCTGCTAGACGCAGTGGTCACTATCATCGGGTTGATCGTTCTGATCACCAAGTTCAAGGTGCACCCGTTCATTGCACTGATCATCGCGGCCGGGTTCCTCGGCCTGACCTCGGGCATGCCCGTGGACAAGATCATCAAGGCGTTCCAGGACGGCTTCGGCGGGGTGCTCGGCTTTGTCGGCATCATCCTCGCGTTGGGCACGATGCTCGGCAAAATGATGGCTGAATCCGGCGGCGCCGATCAGATCGCCCAGACCCTGATCCGCGCCTTCGGCAAGGAAAAAGTCCAGTGGGCCATGATGTTCGCCGCGTTTCTGGTGGGCATCCCGCTGTTCTTCGAGATCGGCTTTGTGCTGCTGATCCCGCTGGTGTTTATCGTGGCGCGCCGCACCGGCGTGTCGCTGATCAAGATCGGTATCCCGCTGCTTGCCGGCCTGTCGGCGGTGCACGGCCTGGTGCCACCGCACCCGGGCCCGCTGCTGGCCATCGGCGTGTTTGGCGCGGACATCGGCAAGACCATCCTGTATGGCCTGATCGTCGCGCTGCCGACCGCCATCATCGCCGGGCCGATCTTCGGTACGTTTATCGCCAAGTACATCCCGGGCAACCCGTCCCAGGAACTGGTCGATCAACTGGCCCGCGAGCCTGAGAACAAGAACCTGCCGAGCTTCAGCGTCACCTTGATCACCGTGCTGCTGCCGGTGTTCCTGATGCTGCTGAAAACCTTCGCCGACATCGCGTTTGCCGAAGGCAATGTGGTGCGCAACTGGATGGACATGATCGGTCACCCGATCACCGCACTGCTGCTGGCGCTGCTGCTGTCGCTGTACACCTTTGGTACTCGCCAGGGCATCCATTCCAAGCAGATCCTCAAGTTGCTCGACGCGAGCCTTGCGCCGACTGCCGCGATCATCCTGATCATTGGCGCCGGTGGCGGTTTCAAGCAGATGCTGGTGACCAGCGGCGTGGGTGATGTGATCGGCCATATGGCCGTGAATGCGCAGATCAACCCGATTCTGCTGGCCTGGCTGGTGGCGGCGGTGATTCGTGTGGCAACCGGTTCGGCAACAGTGGCGACCATTACCGGCGCGGGCATTGTGGTGCCGGTGGTGGGGATGATCCCGGGGGTTAACCGTGAGCTGCTGGTGCTGGCGACGGGCGCGGGTTCGTTGATCCTGTCTCACGTCAACGATGCGGGGTTCTGGCTGGTGAAGCAGTACTTCAATATGACCGTGGCGGAGACGTTCAAGACCTGGACGGCGATGGAGACCATCCTGTCGGTGGTGGCGTTGATCTTTATCATGTTGCTGTCGTTGGTGGTCTGACAGACACGCCATGAAGCAGGGGTGAAAACCCAATCCAAATGTGGGAGCGGGCTTGCTCGCGAATACGCAGTGTCAGTCACTGGATTTGGCGACTGATCCACCGCATTCGCGAGCAAGCCCGCTCCCACAGTTTTGACTGCATTTCTGCAGGTGCGCAGGGTCAGGCTTTGTTGACCAGCCCATCGGCCCGGAACATCCCGCGAATCCCGCGTACCGCCTGGCGAATCCGGTCCTGGTTTTCGATCAGCGCAAAGCGCACATGATCATCGCCGTACTCGCCAAAGCCAATCCCCGGCGACACACACACCTTGGCTTCCAGCAGCAGTTTCTTGGCAAATTCCAGCGAGCCCATGGCGGCATACGGCTCGGGAATCTTCGCCCAGACGTACATCGACGCCTTCGGGTTCTCGACCATCCAGCCCAGCTCATGCAGGCCCTTGACCAGCACATTGCGGCGCTGGCGGTACTGCTCGGCAATGTCTTTCACGCACTGTTGGTCGCCTTCCAGCGCGGCAATTGCCGCCACTTGCAGCGGGGTGAAGGTGCCGTAGTCGTGGTAACTCTTGATCCGCGCCAGGGCGTTGACCAGTTCCGGGTTACCGACCATAAAGCCAATGCGCCAGCCGGCCATGTTGTAGCTCTTGGACAGGGTGAAAAACTCCACCGCAATGTCCTTGGCGCCGGGCACTTGCATGATCGACGGGGCTTTCCAGCCATCGTAGACGATGTCGGCGTACGCCAGGTCGTGCACCACCAGTACGTCGTACTGTTTGGCGAGGGCGATCACCCGTTCGAAGAAATCCAGCTCCACGCACTGCGCGGTGGGGTTGGACGGAAAGCCGAGGATCATCATCTTCGGCTTGGGGATCGAGCCGCGAATCGCCCGTTCCAGCTCGGCGAAGAAGTCCACGCCAGGCACCAGCGGCACCGAGCGCACCTGGGCGCCGGCAATCACGGCACCGTAGATGTGAATCGGGTAGCTGGGGTTCGGCACCAGTACGGTGTCGCCCTGGTCCAGGGTGGCCAGCATCAGGTGCGCCAGGCCCTCCTTGGAACCGATGGTCACGATGGCTTCCGACTCGGGGTCGATGTCCACCTCATAGCGGTCCTTGTACCAGCGCGAAATCGCCCGGCGCAGGCGCGGAATGCCTTTGGAGGTGGAGTAGCCGTGGGTGTCTTCGCGTTGGGCGACGGTGACCATTTTTTCCACGATGTGTGGAGGCGTGGCGCCGTCAGGGTTACCCATGCTCAAGTCGATGATGTCTTCGCCGCGCCGACGCGCAGCCATCTTCAGCTCGGCAGTGATATTGAACACGTAAGGGGGGAGTCGATCTATGCGCGCAAAGCGGCGCGGCGAACCTTGGTCTGCCATTGTTGCCTCGGAGTACGTAAGCGCCCGGAACCGTCCGAGCGACGTCGGCCACTGCGGTGGCCTGCGGGGCAGACAATACGGGCGATGATGGCCGGTTGTCCAGATGCCGGGGAAAAATTTCTGCATGGAGTGCGGCGTGCAAATGCCCCTATACTCGATACGGGTTTGTTCCCTTATAAGAAGGAGACTGTTCGTATGGATCAGCAGACAAAACAACCGTTAGAGCCACGCATGGAAGAAGGCAAAGCCTTGGTGATCGCCGGTGTACAGGGGCGTTATTCCAAGGCCACCGTCGGTGATATCCCACGGCTGTGGGAATTATTTGATACCTGCATCAAGGACATCAAGCAGCGCGTCGGCGGCGTGACCTACGGCGTGTGCCATAACCCCAGCCATGGCGAGTTCGATTACCTGGCCGGGGTTGAAGTGCCGCGCAAAAGCGATGTGCCCGGTAATTTCGAGTCCATCGAAATCCCGCTGCACCACTACGCGGTGTTCCCGCACTACGGCCCGGTGCAGGCACTGGAACAGACGTACGAGCGGATCATGTTCGAGTGGTTGCCGCACTCGGGCTACAAGGTCGCCGGGGCGGATTTCGAGCGCTACAGCGCGGATTTTGATGCGCGCAAGGGCACAGGCAGTGTCGAGATCTGGTTGCCGGTGGAAGCCAAGTAAACCTTTCTGATCGGCGCTCGATCTGCGTGGCGCGCGAGCTTGCTCCCTCGCCACAGGTTTAGCGTCGCTTATGCGATTAGTGTGAGCGCCAGGCGCCGCTCATTACCAATCCGCCCCTTATACGCCTCCCCGCTGTCCACCCAGCCTGCACTCAGATACAACCGCATCGCCGCCACATTGTCCGCATCCACCGACAGCTCCAGCGCCTTGATCTGCGGCCACGCCTGCAGAGCCGCGGCCGGCAGCGCCTGCAAGCAGGCTTTGCCGAACCCCCGCCCTTGCTGGTTGCGGTCCACCTGTAAAGCATGCAGCGTCGCGCTGTGTTCATCGGCCCAGTGGGGCAGGCACGGCGGGCGTTTGAGCAGCAGAAAGGCCACGGGCAGGTCATCGGCGAGCAGGGCGAAGCCTTTGATGGCGGCGGGGTTGGGGTTGACCAGCAGGCTGTTCAGCGCGCAGTAGATATCGCCGGAATACGCCAGTTGTTCGGGATGCACCTGCAGGGTGTCGAGTTGCTGTTTCTGCACAAGGCTCAGCGTCTCATAGGAGGCGAGGCGGGTTTCCATGGGTGACGCATCCGAAATCCTACAAAGAGACAGGAATTCTAGCGGGTTTGCCGGGGGCGAAATTATTTTTCAACGGGGTGTCGATTTACCCAAGGGTGATTCGACTAAGGGTGTTCCTTGTGATTTTCCACCCCCCAGGAGTGTCGCCATGAGTACTGCAATCAACCGCCTGATCGAGCAATGGAAACACGCGGTTACCGCCAAGGATATCGAGAAAATTGTCAGCTATTACGCCGACGATATCCTCGCGTTCGACGCCGTTGCCGCGCTGCAATTCAAGGGCAAGGCCGCCTACCGCGCCCATTGGGAAGAATGCATGAAACAGTGCCCCGGCCCCGGCATTTTCGAGTTTCATGAGTTGCATATCGTGGAGGCGCCGGACAGCGCATTTGCCCACTGGCTCGCGCACTGCGGCGGCACCGGGCCGGATGGGGTGCTCAAGACGTGCTGGATGCGCGTGACTGCCGGCTACCAACGCATCAATGGCCAATGGAAGGTGGTGCATGAGCATTGGTCTGCGCCCTTCGATATGCAAACCGGCGCCGGTCTGTTCGACCTGAAACCCTGACCGCCACGAACTATAGTCAGTAGTCCGAAAACGGAGACGCACATGAAATACCTCTGCCTGATTTACAGCAACGAGCAGGTGTTGCATACCTCGCCCGACAGCCCTGCCGACCCGGAGTGTTTCGCCTACGCCCAGGCCATCCAGGCCAGCGGCCGGATGCTCGCCGCCGAGCCGCTGGAGTCGGTGAGCACCGCCACCACCGTGCGGATGCGCAATGGCAAGCTGTCGATCACCGACGGGCCGTTTGCCGAAACCAAGGAGCAGCTCGCCGGGTTCTACCTGATAGAGGCCAAGGATTTGAATGAGGCGATCCAGGTGGCCGGTGGCATTCCGGCGGCCAGGGTCGGCAGTGTGGAAGTGCGCCCCGTGCGTGAATTGAATCTCTGAATACAACAATCACAAGATTCCAGGAGGTTTACCCATGACCACTCAACCCGCTGAATTTGAACTGTCCATCAGCCGCGTAATCGATGCGCCCCGCAGCCGGGTGTTCCGTGCCTGGACCGAGCCCGCGCTGCTGCAACAATGGTGGGGGCCCTACGGCATGACTACCCCCGAGTGCGAAATGAACCTGTGGGTCGGTGGCCTGTTTCGCACCTTGATGCGCGCCCCGGATGGCACCGAATACCCGACACAGGGCGTGTTTCTGGAAATCGTCGCGCCACGGCGGCTGGTATTTACCGACGCCTTTGCGCCGGGCTGGATCCCTTCGGGCAAGCCGTTTATGACCGCCGAAGTGACCCTGCAGGAAGTCGACGGCAACAAGACCCTCTACACCGCCCGTGCCATGCATTGGAGCCAGGAAGACAAGCAGGCCCACGAGGCCATGGGCTTTCATGACGGCTGGGGCCAGAGCCTGGAGCGCCTGGTGACGCTGGTCACCCAGGGCCTGCCCGATTGACGCCGGCGATCGAGGCGATTTACCGCAGCGAATCGCGGCGCGTGTTGGCGACGCTGATTCGCGTGCTCGGTGATTTCGACTTGGCCGAAGAAGCGCTGCATGAGGCGTTTTTTGTCGCTGTGCAGCGCTGGCCGCAGGACGGTGTACCGGACAACCCTAGGGCCTGGCTGGTCTCGACCGGGCGTTTCAAAGCCATCGACCGGTTACGTCGCCAGGCTCGATTTACCCCTTTATTGCAGGAGCAGGCCGACGCGCTGGAGGCGACCGACTGGAATGTTGAAGACGTGGAAGACGACCGCCTGCGCCTGATTTTCACCTGCTGCCACCCGGCGCTGGCGCCCGACGCCCAGGCGGCGCTGACCTTGCGTGAGATCTGCGACCTCACCACCGAGGAAATCGCCCGCGCTTTTCTCGCCACGCCCACCACCATCGCCCAGCGCATCGTGCGCGCCAAGGGCAAGATCCGCGAGGCAAGGATCCCCTATCAAGTGCCGAGCCTCGACGAATTGCCCGAGCGCCTCGACAGCGTGTTGCGCGTGGTCTATCTGGTGTTCAACGAGGGTTATTCGGCGTCGATGGGGGCGGACCTCACACGGGAGGATCTGACCCGCGAAGCCATTCGCCTCGCTCGCCTGCTGATGGAGTTGCTGCCCGAGCCTGAAGTGATCGGGTTGCTGGCGCTGATGTTGCTCCACGAATCGCGCCGAGCGGCACGGACCTCGGCGGGCGGTGAACTGGTGCTGCTGGATGAACAGGACCGTTCGCTGTGGGACGCGTCCTTGATTGCTGAAGGCTGCGCACTGGTGGAACAGGCGCTGACCAACGGGCGTTTTGGGCCGTATTGCCTGCAGGCGGCCATAGCGGCGGTGCATGCCGAAGCGCCGAATGCGGGGGAAACCGACTGGCTGCAGATTGTCGGGCTTTACGATGTGTTGCTCAGGCAGATGCCATCGCCGGTGATCGAACTCAACCGCGCTGTGGCGGTGGCGATGGCGCAGGGGCCGTTGGCGGGGCTGGAACAGGTGGACAGTATTTTGCACCGCGGGGAGTTGCTGGATTACCACTTGGCGCATGCGGCGCGAGGGGAGTTTTGTCGGCAGTTGGGGCGGGTTGCAGAGGCCCGTGCGGCGTACGAAAACGCCCTGTCGCTGACCCGGCAAACCCCGGAAAAGCGCTTCCTCGAACGACGCCTGGCCGAACTCAAATAAACCACACAATAAAACTCCAAATGTGGAAGCTGGCTTGCCTGCGATAGCGGAGTGTCAGGCGACAAAAATGTCGACTGTCAGGCCCACATCGCTGGCAAGCCAGCGCCTACGGTTTGATCAGTCCAGCATCAACCCCAACATCCAGCTCCCCGCCGGCCCAGGCGGGTGGTGCCGCGACCACAGCGCATCCACCGCCACCGAGCGCGGCCAGCTGCGCACGTTGAGTTCAACCAGCCCGGCGTTGCCAAAGCGCTCCACCAGCCAGCGCGGCAACGCCGCCCAGCCGAAACCGAGTTGGGCCATTTCCATCAGCATCAGAAAGCTCGGGGCCGACCACACACGGCCACTGGGGCGGGTTTCATTCGGGTTGATGATGCTCGCCAGGCGCAGTTCACGGTGCTGCTGCAGGGCTTGTTGGTTGATGTCAGCCAAGCTGGCCAAGGGATGATCCGGCGCGACGAACAGCGCGATTTCCGTGCGTTCCGCCACGGGCGCACGGGTCAGGTCGGGGGGATAAACCTCTTGAGCCTCGACAAACGCCATCTGGGCGCGGCCGCTTTGTACCAGGGCGATCAAGTCTTCGCATTCGGCGATCAACCATTCCAGTTCCAGGTCCGGGTAGCGTTGCTCAAAGGCTTTGAGGGCAAGTTCGAAGCGTTCCGATTGGTAGGTATCAGACATCGCAATCGTCACTTTAGGCTCCAAACCCTGGGCCAACTGGCTCGCCGCCAGTTCCAGGCGGCTGCTGGCCTCCAGCACCTGCTCGGCGCGTTGCAGCAACACATGGCCCGCCGGGGTGAGCGTCGGCTTGCGGCTGCTGCGATCAAACAGCACCACATCCAGGTCAATCTCCAGGCTCGCCACCGCGGCGCTGACGGTGGACTGGCTCTTGCCCAACTTGCGCGCTGCCGCCGAAAACGAGCCTTGGGTGGCCGCTTGCACAAATGCCTGCAGCACTTCATTGGAGGCCATAAGTATCGCCTTGCTCGATGGTTATTGGTTATGAAGTATCGAGTCTAGGGGTGATCATGGCAACCATCGTCACTCACGGAGCCGGGTTATGAACCCTACCAAGTCGATTACTGAACGTGTTTGCCAGGCCATCGGTTTTGAGGCGCTGGCCTTGTTGATCTGCACCCCGTTGCTGGCGTGGATCATGAACAAACCGGCCCTGGAAATGGGCATGGTCACCCTGGCGCTCAGCCTGATGGCGCTGACCTGGAACGTGATTTTCAACGGCCTGTTTGACCGTCTCAAGGTGCGCCTGCAACTGGCCAACAACGCCTGGACCCGCGTGCTGCACGCGCTGATGTTTGAAGGTGGCCTGATCCTGGTGGCCGTGCCATTGATCGCCGCCTGGCTGAACATCAGCCTGATGCAGGCGTTTATCCTCGACATCGGCGTGTTGCTGTTTTTCCTGCCGTACACCTATGTGTATCACTGGGGGTATGACGTTATTCGGGAAAAAGTCCTGCAGCAACGCCTGCCTAGCGAAGCGTGAGCCACGCGAAAAAATCCAGCAATGCCCGCATTTGCGGGCATTGCTGCCAGCGCGAAATGGCTACAGAAACATACCGCCCGACGCCTCGATACGTTGCCCGGTGATCCAGTTGCTGCCGTCGGCCAGCAGGGTTGAAATCGCCCCGCCAATATCGTCCGGCAAACCGGCGCGGCCCAGGGCGGTGTTGTTGGCGACCATCGTATTGAGGTCCGGGTTATCGCGCACCGCGCCGCCGCTGAAGTCGGTGGCGATCGCGCCGGGCGCCAGGGTGTTCACCGTGATGCCACGCGGGCCCAGTTCCTTGGCCTGGTAGCGCGACAGCACTTCCACCGCGCCCTTCATCGAGGCATACGCCGCATACCCCGGCAGGCTGAACCGCGCCAGGCCGCTGGAAATATTGATGATGCGCCCGCCATCGCTGATCAGCGGCAGCAGTTTTTGCGTGAGAAAAAACGGCGCCTTGAAGTGGATCGCCACCAGGCGGTCGAACTGTTCTTCACTGGTGTCGGCAAAGCTGGCGTGTACGCCAATCCCGGCGTTGTTGATCAGAAAGTTGAAGTGATCCTGTGCGAAAACCTCCTTGAGCACAGAGCCGACCTGGCTCACAAAGCCATTGAAGCTCGCGCTCTGGCTCACATCCAGCTGCAGCATGGCGGCGCGCCCACCCAGGGCTTCAACCTGCTCGACCAGCGCTTGGGCTTCGGCTGCGGCGCTGTGGTAAGTGCCGATGATGTCGACGCCTTGTGCCGCGAGGTGCAGCGCGGCGCTTTTGCCCAAGCCACGGCTGGCGCCGGTGATGAGTGCGATTTTACGGGTCATGGTGTAGCCCTCTTCTGATGTGATCGTGAGGCTGAGTGTATTTGTCCGGCCGTAACGTGATAAACATGGCCAAATCGGAATCACTGGCCGGATAAGGCGAACAATCCCATGAACAAACTTGAGCTGCTGCGCACCTTCGTGCGCGTCACCGAGCTGTCGAGTTTCACCGGCGCAGGCGAGAGCCTTGGCCTGCCGCGCTCCACCGTGTCCGAGCATGTGCAGGCGCTGGAAGAACTGCTCGGCGCCCGCCTGTTGCAGCGCACCACGCGCAAGGTGCAGGCGACCCAGGACGGGCGCGTGTTGTATGAACGCAGCAAGGATTTGCTCGCGCATATGGAGGAGTTGGAAGGGCTGTTTCGCCAGGATGAAGCGCAGCTGAGCGGGCGTATTCGGGTGGACATGCCCAATGTGATGGCGCGGGATTTGATCCTGCCGCGCCTGCCCGAATTCATGGATGCGCACCCCTTGATCGAGCTGGAAGTCAGCACCACCGACCGCCAGGTCGACCTGCTCGCCGAAGGTTTCGACTGCGTATTGCGCGTCGGCGCGCAGCCCGACCAGTCGGTGGTGGCGCGGCGGCTGTGCAGCATGCCGATGATCAACTGCGTGAGCGCCGACTACCTTCGCCGCCATGGCCGGCCCGAAACCCTGGCCGACCTGGCGCACCACCAGTTGGTGCATTACGTGCGCCCGCTGGGCTCACGCTCGGCGGGGTTTGAATACCAGCACGGCAACAAGGTGCACCGGGTGCCGATGGCCGGGCGGGTCACGGTCAACAGCACCGATGCGTATAAATCGGCGTGCCTGGGGGGCTTCGGCATTACCCAGGTGCCCGTCCTGGGGATTCGCGACTTGCTCGACAGTGGCGAGCTGGTGGCGATATTGCCCGACTACCCGGCACCCGCGCTGGACGTGTCGCTGCTCTACGCCGGGCAACGGCATTTGCCGCAGCGGGTGCGGGTGTTTATGGATTGGCTGGCCGCCACCTTGCAATCGCGGCTCTAACGCCGCGCCGACAACTGCTGCGGCGCCAGGAACGCGTCGTGGAAATAGTCCCTGAACGCCTGCATCGCCGGGGTAAACGCCCGCTCGCGGTGCCAGGCCAGGCCGACGCTCATGGGGGTGACCGGGTCGGTCACGGTCAGGGTTTCGATGCGTTTGCCTTCCAGCGACCAGGGCCTATGCACCAGGTCTGACAGAATCGCCACGCCGCTGCCATTGGCGACCATACTGCGCACCGCCTCCACCGAGCTGGTGCGCAGCCGTACCTTGGGTGTTTGCCCGGCCTGTTCCCAATAGCGCATGGCGCTGTGTTCGGCCTCGTCGACGGTGAGCAGGATATACGGTTCCTGCGCCACATCCGCCAGGCTCACGGCGCCGCGCTGGCACAACGGGTGATGGCTGGGCAGCCATAGGCGGCGTTCGGAGTTGAAGAGGATCTCGGACACGATATCCGGGTGCGTGAGGTTGGCGGTGAGCACCACGGCCATGTCGAATTGACCCTCGAGCAACCCGTGTTCGATGGCCTGGCGCTCCTGTTCAAACACCTCGATGGTCACATCCGGGTGCCAGTGCTCCATGCGCTGCAAGTGGTGCGGCAAGAAATAGCCGAGCACCGTGTAACTGGCCGCCACCCGCAGTACGCCGCTGGCGCGGTAGTCGGGCAACGGGCTGTTCAGCGCATCCTCCACGCTGCGCACAATCACGTAGGCGCGGTTGAGAAAATGCCGCCCGGCGTCGGTGAGGTTCATGCCCTGGGCCGAGCGCACGAACAGCTGCACACCGAGCATTGCTTCCAGCTCCTTGATAGCGGTGGTCACCGCCGACTGGGAGATGTTCAGGTGAATCGCCGCCTGGGAAATCTGGCCGATTTCAGCGGTGGCGACGAAGTAGCGGATTTGGCGCAAGGTCAGGGACATAGCCATATCTGTTTTTCAGAAGATGAGCCATCTGATAATAGATCTTCCCAAGGGGTCAAGCCCCAGCCTACTTTCGGTGCATCACCTTTGACGGAGCGATTCTGATGCAGGCAGTGGATTTCAATTCAGACATGGGCGAAGGCTTCGGCCCCTGGACCATCGGCGATGGGGTCGACGCGCAACTGATGGCCTATATCAGCTCGGCCAATATCGCCACCGGCTTCCACGCCGGCGACCCCGGCACCATGCGCCGTACCGTGGAGCGCGCCAAGCAACTGGGCGTGGCCATCGGCGCGCATCCGGGCTTTCGCGACCTGGTGGGCTTTGGCCGTCGGCATATCAATGCATCGGCCCAGGAACTGGTGGATGACATGCTCTACCAGCTCGGCGCCCTGCGCGAAATCGCCCGTGCCCAAGGCGTGACCCTGCAACATATCAAGCCCCACGGCGCGCTCTATATGCACTTGGCCCGCGACGAAGAAGCGGCGCGGCTGCTGGTGCAGAACCTGCAACGTATCGAGCCGACGCTGTTGCTGTACTGCATGCCCAACTCGGTGATCTGGCGGGTGGCCAAGGAACTCGGGCAACCGGTGGTGCGCGAGTTTTATGCCGACCGTGAGTACGATCTGACCGGCTCGATTGTGTTTACCCGCAATGTGCGCGCACTTGATCCTGCAACGGTTGCGGCTCGCGTCCTACGCGCTTGTCAGACTGGGCTGGTGCGCACCGTAGAAGGTGAAGACCTGTTTATCGAATTTGATTCCATCTGCCTGCACAGCGACACCCCCGGCGCGCTGGAACTGGTGGAGGCCACCCGCGAAGCACTGGACCAAGCGGGCATCACGGTCAAAACCCCTAATAAGATCGATCGTTCATTTTTTGCCTGCCTTTCTACAATGATTCCAAGAGGAACAGACATGGCCGAAACCACCCCCATCCGCTACAGCTTCGGCGGTGATGAACACCTGTTTGCCGAGGTCAGCGACAGCATGTCCCTGCAGGCATTTTTTAAGGGCATGGCCGTAACCCGCGCCGTAGAGCGCCTGGCGTTGGAAGGCGTGCTGGATGTGTGCCTGGCCAATGCGTCGTTCCAGATTCGCTTCGACCCCGACCGTATCGCGCCCCATGTGCTGCTCGATGCCGTGCAAACCGCCGAAGCCCAGGCCGTGGCCGAACGCACCTTGCACACGCGCATCATCGAAATCCCGGTGCTCTACAACGACCCCTGGACCCATGAAACCCTGATGCGCTTTCGTGACCGTCATCAAGACCCCACGGGCACGGACCTGGAATACGCGGCACGCATCAACGGCCTCGCCGATGTCGATGCGTTTATCGCGGCCCACAGCGGCGCGCCGTGGTTTGTGTCGATGGTCGGGTTTGTCGCGGGCTTGCCGTTCATGTTCCAGATGGTCGAGCGCGAACGCCAATTGCAGGTGCCCAAATACCTGCGCCCGCGCACCGACACGCCGAAACTCACCCTCGGCCATGGCGGCTGCTTCGGCTGCATCTATTCGGTACGCGGCGCCGGCGGCTACCAGATGTTCGGCGTGACCCCGGCACCGATCTATGACCCGGCGCAGCAGTTGGCGTACCTCAAGGAGCACATGGTGTTCTTCCGGCCCGGTGACATCGTGCAGTTCAAACCCATGGGCCGGGATGCCTACGACCAGGCGGTGGCCGAAGTGGACGCCGGCCGTTTCGACCTGCGCATCCGCCCGGTGGAATTTTCCCTCGACGCGTTTCTCGCCGACCCGGTTGGCTACCCGAAAACCCTGCAGGAGGCGCTGGCATGATCAAGGTCCTCAAACCCGGCCTCGCCACCTCGGTACAAGACCTTGGCCGCGAAGGCTATTACCACTTGGGCATTCCGCCCTCGGGGGCGCTGGACCAGTACGCGTTGAGTGCGGCCAACCACCTGGTGGGCAATCCGCTGGGCGCGGCGGGCCTGGAATGCACACTGATCGGACCTGAGTTGGAGTTCATGCAGGACGCCTTGGTCGCACTCAGTGGCGCCTTGATGTCGCCGCGTCTGGACGGGGAAGTGGTGCACCAGGACACCGCGTTTCAGGTGCGCGCCGGGCAGGTGCTGCGCTTTGAGTTTCCCAAGGCCGGTGCGCGCACTTACCTGGCGGTGGCCGGCGGGATTGATGTGCCGCTGGTGCTCGGCAGCCGCTCGACTTACACCCTCGGCGCACTCGGCGGTTTTCACGGGCGGCGCTTGCAAGAGGGCGATCAGTTGCCCATCGGCGGCGCCAGCGGGCAGGGGCGGGCGGGCAATAGCTTGCCCATGGCATTGCGCCGCTCGGTGGGCGGCGATGTCACGTTGCGCGTGGTGCCGGGCCTGTATTACGACCGGCTGACTGACGGCGCCAAACGCAGCTTTTTTGCCGAGCCGTGGACCGTCGGCTCCGAGGCGGATCGCATCGGCTACCGCTTCAAGGGCGGCAGTGCGCTGAGCTTTCAGCCACGCGAGCAGCCGTTTGGCGCCGGGTCCGACCCTTCGAATATCGTCGACAGTTGCTACCCGATCGGTTCGATCCAGGTACCGGCCGGGCTGGAGCCGATTGTGTTGCATCGGGATGCGTTGTCGGGCGGGGGTACGCGATGATCGGCACGGTGATCAGTGCCGACCTGGATTTGATCGGGCAGATGCAGCCGAACCAGCGGGCTGGGTTTGTGGCGGTCAGTCTGGAGGAGGCGCTGGAGGCGCGGCGGGTTTACAAGAAGCGCCTGAGGGCGATGGCTAACCTCTTCACTCTCTGACACACCCCAAGACCCATTGTGGGAGCTGGCTTGCAGCTCCCACTTTTATATCTGAGTTGTGTCAGAACAGTTGGGTGAACAGCCAGTACAAACTGCCCGACAGCAAAATCGCCGCCGGCAACGTCAGCACCCACGCCATCGCCAAATTGCGGATAGTCCGCATCTGCAATCCCCCGCCGTTGGCCACCATGGTTCCTGCCACGCCCGACGACAACACATGCGTGGTCGACACCGGCAAGCCATACATATCCGCCGCGCCGATGGTCAGCATCGCCACCATTTCTGCCGAAGCGCCCTGGGCATACGTCAGGTGGGTCTTGCCGATTTTCTCGCCCACCGTCACCACAATGCGCTTCCAGCCGACCATCGTGCCCAGCCCGAGGGCGATGGCCACAGCGATCTTCACCCACAGCGGAATAAAGCGCGTGGAGCTGTCGATCTGGTCCTTGAACAGCTTGAGCTTGCCTTGGGTGTCGGCGTCGAAATTGCCGACCTGGCCCTTGTCCATCAAGCGAATGGTTTCGCTGGTCAGGTACATGTCATTACGCACGTTGCCTACGGCTTCGGCGGGGACTTTGGCCAGGGAGCCGTAGCCTTTTACTTCGTCACCGATTTGCCCGGCCAGGGCGGCAAGGGCGGGCACCAGTTCCGGGGTGGCTTCCTTGGTGCGTACGTAGGTCGACAGGATCGGTCGTGGATCGCCCGTCAGCGGCTGCGGCGCACTTTTTACCAGGGCCACCTGGGTCACTTCGGCTACCGCCGCAAACTGCAACGACTGCTCGGCGGGCATGGTGCGGTTCAGTGCATAGGCCATCGGCAGGGTACCGACCAGGATCAGCATGATCAGGCCCATGCCTTTCTGGCCATCGTTGGAACCGTGGGCGAACGACACGCCGGTGCAGGTGGCGATCAGCATGCCGCGAATCCACCACGGCGGCGGGGTGTCGCCCTTTGGCGCCTTGTACAGCGCACGGTTTTTGACAAAGGCGCGCAGGGCCAGCAACAGCAAGGCGGCAAACGCGAAGCCGATCAGCGGCGACAGCAGCAGCGCGTAACCAATCTTGATCGCCTGGCTCCAGTCCACACCGCTGGTGCCATCACGCCCGTGCATCAAGGCATTCGCCACGCCCACGCCGATGATCGAGCCGATCAGGGTGTGGGACGAGGAGGCCGGCAAACCCAGCCACCAGGTGCCGAGGTTCCACAGGATCGCGGCGATCAGCAGGGCGAAGATCATCGCGAAACCGGCCTTTGAGCCGACCTGCAAAATCAGCTCCACCGGCAGCAGGGCAATGATGCCGAACGCCACGGCGCCGCTGGAAAGCAGCACCCCGAGGAAGTTGAAAAAGCCCGACCACACCACCGCGAAATGCGGTGGCAGCGAGTTGGTGTAGATCACCGTCGCGACGGCGTTGGCCGTGTCGTGGAAACCATTGACGAACTCGAACCCCAGGGCGATCAACAGCGCCACACCCAGCAGCAGGAACGGCGTCCAGGTGGTGAGCTGGGCGCCCATTTCGTGCATGTCATGCATCAGGCTGTAGGCGGTAAACAACAGGCCCATGGCCAGTACGGCGAAGAAAATGATTACCGTCACCAGGCCGGGTTTCTTGTCCAGCCTGGGTTTGGGGTCTGCAGCAGAGGTGCGCGTGGAGGCAGTCAGGGAAGGGGTGGCCATGCCGGAGCATCCAGTGTGGGGAGGATGTCGTTCATATTCATTGCAGAATGTTACAGAGATGCTGCGGCAGATCAGTGTTAGTGGCGATGCGGGTGACCACTCGTCGCGCCGCCTTGGTGTTGACCGCGATGGCGTGAGGTACCTGTGAACTCTGACAGTAGACACGCCTCGACCCTCAAGGCTTGATTGTCGGCGACGCGGTGCACTGGCGAATTTTTCGCGGCACGCGATGGAAAAGGAGAAACAAAATGCCTGATCTTGCTGATATCCAAGTACCGGACGCCACCTTGGTGGATGGGAAATTGACCGTCAAAAAACTACCGCCGCCGCTTTGCGCGTTGAAGTTCCAGGCAGCTCGTTGACCAAGGTCGGTCAACAAATTTTGATTTATGCAAAAAATCAGGATCACGACGACTTACAGCTGACGTTGAAGCAAGAACATTTGCTCAAGCCCTGGAAATTCGAGCTTTCTGCTCAGTACCTTGGCGGGGTGGACTCAGTCGTTCTGAACTACGCCGTTACGGAAACCGGAGTTGCAGTGAAGCGCTCCAGGCCGGTGGAAGTGATTCTTGAATATATCTAGTTAACCCCGCCGTCCAGCAGCGGGAATAGTCCGGCGTTGCCGTTGTAGTCAGTGACAACGCTCCGGCACCGGTCTTTAACCTTGCTCAGTAATCCTTACGTTTACGGAACGCCCAGCGCCCGGCAATCAAGGTAAATGTCGCCACCAGCGCCACCAGAATCCAGAACCCTTCGGGGTCCTGGGAAAGCGGCACGCCGCCCACGTTCATGCCGAAAAAGCCGGCAATGATATTGATCGGCAGCGCCAGCACCGTCACCACGGTGAGGGTAAACAGCGTGCGGTTGCTTTGCTCGTTGAGGTTGGCGGCGATCTCTTCCTGCAACAGTTTTATCCGCTCACCGAGTGCCGTCAGGTCGTTGATGATCAGCGCGAACTCCTCGGTGGATTTGCGCAGTTCCTTCACGTCTTCCTTTTGCAGCCAGGGCGGCGGGCGGTTGAGCAGGCGCAGCAGCGAACCCGGTTCCAGTGCAAGCAGGCGTTGCAGGCGCACCAGCACCCGGCGCGCCGCGCCCAGTTCTGCGCGGTTGGTGGACAGGCGTGAAGACAGCAACTGGTCTTCGATATGGTCAACGCTGATGCTGGTTTTACGCACGATCTGGGTCAGCACTTCGCCCTGGTCACGCAGCAGGTGCACCAGCAATTCCAACGGCGAGCGAAAGTGCTCACCGGCCTTGACCGACGAGCGCAGCTTGTCCACCGAGTGCAAGGGTTGCAGGCGTGCGCTGATCAACAAGCGGCTGCGGGCGCACACCCACAGCGTGGAAATATCCGACGAGACCATGCTGCTGAAGTTGAACACCACGTCGTTGACCACCGCCAGCAAAGCCGAGTCCACGTGTTCGATACGGGTAGAGCGCGAACCTTCGTGCAGGGCCTCGAAGAACTCTTCGGGCAGGTCCAGGTGCGCCTGCATCCAGCGCTCGCACGCGGCGTGGGCCAGGTTCAGGTGCAGCCAGAGGAATTCGTCCGGGTCGGCCGGTTGTTGCAAGGCCCGCAGGGCCGTGGCCGAATCAATTTGCTCACCCTTTTCACCGGGGCGAAAACGGAAACCGTAAAGCAAGCCAAACAGATCGGAATCCTGGTGGCTGTGGTCGAGGCTGTGGTTCATGGAGGCTCGCAGAGAAAGCGCCTGTAGGACGTTTCACAGGTTCGCGTGAGCGAATCATTGCAAGTAAATTTGACAGTTTTATGACGAATTTGGATTTATTTCGTTGTGGTGACATTTTTTTGACCGCTTGTCAGGATTCGTTCAAGAAGCCTCTAGCACGGCCGATTCAGGGCATTAAGAGCCTCTGTGGATGGGGGTGCCTTTGATGACAGGGAAGTTACCGCGTGCCTGCACGAATTATCTGTATCGAGGCTTTTCCCCGATGAATGTTTTGCGAACCTCTCTGAGAGCACAAATTCTCTCGCTGCTCGGTGGCAGCCTGCTGGCGATGCTGTTGATTGCCCTGGCCTGTTTCAACTTTCTCTCCAATGGGGTGCAGAGTTATCGCAGTTTGATTGACGGGCCGTTGCTCACTTCCCAGCTGATCGACGAAGCCAACCTGCAATTCAAAGTGCAGGTGCAGGAATGGAAAAATGTGTTGTTGCGCGGCAAACAGCCCCAGGACATGGAGAAATACTGGGGCCAGTTCCAGGACCGGCAGCGCGATGTGCAAGGCATCCTCACCCGCCTGGTCACCCAGACCAGCAGCGAGCCGGCGTTGAGCCGGCGCATCGAAACCCTGCGCCAGGAACACCAGCAACTAGGCGTCGCTTACCAGCGCGGGCGTGATGCCTACGTGGCGGCGGGGGGCGATCCTACGGCCGGCGACACGGCCGTCAAAGGTGTGGACCGCGCCGCCAGTGAGCAGATGAGCGCCCTGGTCAGTGATCTGCGTGAACAAGGCAGCCAGAAATCCCTGGCCATCAGCGCCTATGCCGAGCGCACGGTGCTGGTGGGCCTGGCGATCATGCTGGTGTCCGGCGCGTTGATCGGCTTGTTCAGCTTGTGGTTGATCAACCGTAACCTGATTTTGCCGATCCGTGGCCTGATCGACTACGTGACGCAACTGAGCCATGGCCGGTTTACCCAGCGCGTGACCAGCGATCGCCAGGATGAACTGGGCCAATTGGCCGCCGCCGCCAATACCCTGCGCGACTTCCTCGCCGAGACTTTCAGCCGCCTGCAACGCAGCGCCACCGACCTGGTGAGCGCCAGCGGCGAGTTGAACTCAATTGCCGGGCAGATGGCCACCGGCACTCATGAGCAATTCAATCGCACCGACCAGGTGGCCACGGCCATGACCGAAATGTCTGCCACTGCCCAGGAGGTCGCACGCCACGCCGCCAGTGCCTCGCGCGCCGCCGATGAGGCTGACCAATCGGCCCGCGAAGGCGGTGAAGTGATGAAAATCACCATCGCCACCATCGGCCAGATGCGCAGCGAAATTCTCAACACGGGCACGATTATCCGTCGCCTCGAAACCGACAGCGTGCGCATCGGCAAAGTGCTCGAAGTGATTCGCGCGATTGCCGAGCAAACCAACCTGCTGGCGCTCAACGCCGCTATCGAGGCGGCTCGCGCAGGCGAGGCCGGGCGCGGTTTTGCGGTGGTGGCGGATGAAGTGCGCAGCCTGGCGCAGCGCACGGCGGCGTCGATCATCGAGATCAACCAGATTATCCAGGCGGTGCAAACCGGCGCGGTGGATGCGGCCCAGGCAATCGTCAGTGGCCAGTCGTGCAGCGATGACAGTGTGGAAAAAGTTACCCAGGCCGGCGCGATGCTCGCCCACATCACCCAGGCGGTAGAAGCGATTCGCGACATGAACCGCCAGATCGCCACGGCAGCCGAGGAGCAGACCTCGGTGGCCGAAGACATTTCGCGCAATATCACGCAGATCACCACCGTGGCCACGGCCAACCTCGACAACGTGCAGCGTACCGAAGCGGCGAGCCACAACTCGCGGTTTGTCCGGCGAGTTAAATGAGGTGACGGCGCGCCTGAGCGCTTGATCAGCCGGTGGGCAGGCTGAAGGTAAACACGGTGCCGTGTTCGGTGGTGGTGCTCACGCTCAGTTCACCGCCATGCGCCTCGGCAATCTGCTTGACGATATACAACCCCAGGCCCAGGCCGGCTTGGGGGTGGTATTGGCCGGGCGTGCGTAGGGCTGGAACAGTCGGGGCAGTGCTTGTTCGTCGATCTTGCCGGGGTTTTTCACCGTCAGGGTGAAGTGGCCCTGCTCGATCTTCGCCGTGACCTCCACCGGCCCGTCATGGCTGCCATGGTGGATAGCATTGGCCACCAGGTTGGAGAGCAATTGTGCGAGGCGATCGCGGTCGCCGCTTACGCCCTGCAAGTCGCCGATATCGGCCTGGATGAGCCGTTGCGGGTGCACGCCCTGCACTTCCGACACCACATGTTGCAAGGCTTCCCGCAACCCCTGGCAATCGCCGATGTTCAACGGAATTCCGCTGCCCATGCGCCCGCGGGCGAAGTCCAGCACGTCTTCGACCAACTGCGCGGCGCGCCGGCCGCTGGTGAGGATATGCCGCACCAGGGTGTCGGTGGCGGGGTCCGGGTATTTGCGCAGCAGCCGTTCGGCGCCGAAGTTGATGGCAAACAGCGGGTTGCGCAAGTCATGGCCCAGCACCGCGATAAATTGCTCACGCAACTCGGCGGTGCCGCGTTCTTCCTGCAGTTGCGCCTGGGTATGCTGCGCGGCTTCTTCGGCTTCGATCTGCAGCGACAGTACGCGGGCGAACGACTCCATGGTTGACTGGATCGTGCTGCTGCGCAGGGGCGCGGGGTTGGGGTCGAGGGCGCAGATCGTGCCGAAAAACCGCCCATCGGTGCGAAATACCGGCACCGAAATGTAGCTTTCGAAGTGGTACATGCGCGGCGTGTGGTGGTCGTGGTAAAGCGGGTCTTCGCTGGCTTTGTCGATCACCACGGACACATGGGAACCGCGGATTTCATGGCAGATGGTGGTGGTCAGGTCCAGCTCGCCACCGACCCCCAGGCCGAATTCCAGTTGGTCGAGCACGGCGCAGGCGGTCCAGGTGTCGTCGGTGACACGTGCCACGGCGGCAAAGCGCAGGCCAGTCATGTCGCTGATGACTTTGAGCATAGCAGGCACGGCACTGATTCGGCCAATGGTGGCGATATCGGCGGCTTTTTGCCCCATGCAGCAATCTCGATCCGTAAGGTGCTGAGCGTTATGCCCCGGCCAATGGGTGGGATTTTAGCGACCTTGCGCGTTGCAGGTGTAATTTCATTCATTAAGTTGAGCTTTTTCCTACGACTGGTGCCTGCGCAGGCATAAAAAAACCGCGCCACCCGAAGGTGGCGCGGTTTTTTTTTGCAGGGGACAATCAAGTGTCTTGTTTGTCTTCCAGCACGGCGCCGGTCTTGGCGTCGAGCTTCACTTCAAAGCGCTTGCCGGCGGTGTCGGTCAGGTCGACTTCGTAGACCAGTACGCCGCTGTTGTTGTGGTCCAGCTCGGTGTCGGTGATGTTCGCACCGGCATGTTTAGCCACGGCGGCAGCGTTGAGTTTGTCGAACGGCATTACGGCGCCGGACTTGAGCAGGCCCTCGATCTGATCCGGGCGAACATCCGCTTGGGCCAGGCCGGCGGTCAGGGTCAGGGCGGTAGCGGCGAACAGTGCGGTCAAGGTTTTCATGGTGTGTATCCTTCTTCGGTGAGCTGTTTAAGTGGCGCCAGATTAACCGGCGCAACTTAACTCATCCTTAATGGCGCACTGACACCAAGGCCCGACTCACTCAGTACTTATGATCGTTCAGCAGGTCTTGCACGCTGGACGACGGCCAGCGTTTGTAGAACTTCAGCAGCTCGGCGGCGCGGTTGGTGAAAATGCCGTCGACGCCGGCCTTCATCACCTTGTCGAAGTCCACTGGCTCATCCACGGTATAAACGTGCACCAGCAGGCCCTTGTCATGGGTCAGCTTGTTCATTTCAGGCTTCACCAGGTCGGTGTAGCTTTGGTCGCCGTGGTCGGTCAGCTCGGCCGACGGGCCGGTGCCGATGGCGCCGAGGCTCTTGGCTTCGTCCACCCATTTTTCGAACTCGGCGGCGTCTTTCGGCGCTTGCTTGGCGTAGTAGGCGGCCTTGGTCGGTTCGCCGGATTCGGCGAAGGTTTGCGTGGATTTCGGCTCGATGCTGCCTGGGCCGACCCACAGCAGCAGGATTTTCGGGGTGTTCGGCATTTCTTTCTGCAGCTCTTTGAGGCTGGCAGTCTCGAAGGTTTGCAGCACCACACGGCCTTTGCCCTGGCCGACGCCGGTGTTGCTCTTGCCCAGCTTGGAACCGGCGGAGCTCAACCAGCCTTTATCCAGCAGCTTGTTTTTCAGGTCGGCTTCGATGCCCGGGAATTGCTTGGGCTCTTTGGTTTCGATGTACAGGCCGGGTTTGTGCTGCGGGTTGCCTTCGGCGATCTTGATGATGTCGTCCAGGCTCTGGATTTTCAGGCCGACGAAGCCTGGGCGCGCACGGTCCGGGTAGGCGGCGTTGAACCAGCTGCCGGCGTCGAGGGTTTGCAGCTCTTTCCAGGTGAACTCGTTGGCCGGGGCGTCCTTGCGGTCGGGGAACTTGGTGGCCACGTCGGTGGTGCGCTGCAGGTTGTTGTCGTGCAGGGCGAACAGGACGCCGTCCTTGCTGCGCTGCAGGTCCATTTCCAGGTAGTCGGCGCCCAGGTCGCGTGCGACCTTGTAGGCGGCGGCGGTGGACTCCGGCGCGTCGTAGGAAGCCCCACGGTGAGCGATCACGGCAGGGTAGGGGATGCCTTCGTTTGTCGCCAATTCAGCCGGGCTGATCGGGTCGGCAGCCTGTGCCTGGCCGAGGCCGAGCGCCAGTGCGAGCAGCAGGGCGCTCTTGGAAAACGTGACAGGCATATGCGAAGTCCTTTCGTGGAGGTAGCTTTGAGAAGGCCTCCTTTTTAACAATTGATTGCGAAAGGCGCTATCACCAAACCGACATTAACGTGCGCACGGGCCAATTTTCTTGGTTTTTTTAGGACGCATTCCAGTACTCTTGCCCGAAGCTGCCCCGTTAGAGGACGGCACTTTCCGCCACGCGTGTAAACCATCTTTCCAGTCCCTGTGGGACTTTTCTGTGAGGTTTACCATGCGCATTACTTCCGAGCTTATCTGCCAGGCCGCCGACCAACTCCATGGTTTTGTCGGCCTGAACCGCAAGACCGGCCAGTACATCGTACGTTTCAGCGAAGACTCCTTCGGCATGGACGTGGCCGATGACGGCATCATCCCCACCGCTGAGTTTGTCTGGCTGCCGGCCCCCGAGCAAACCATGACCCTGTCCCGCGAGCGCATCCAGTTGCTGCTCGACCAGAACATCGACGACCGCATCAACATCAGCGAACCGCTGCGCGTGTATATGCGGCGTGTGGAAATTCCACAGATCAGTGCGTTGCGCAGTCTGGTGAGCTAGTAACTGCTGCAAGCGGGCTTGTTGTGGCTTTTTGTGGCGAGCGGGCTTGCCCGCGTTGGGGTGCGAAGCGCCCCCATTCAGCACCCCTCGGTGTTTCAGATACACCGAGAGCGCTGGTTTTGGGGCTGCTTCGCACCCCGACGCGGGCAAGCCCGCTCGCCACAACAAGCCTGCTTGCCACATAAGCCTGCTCGAAACCCATGCAGGGTTACTCGCTGGTGAAGGCGTAAGCCCGCTCCACCTTGCACACCCGCGTTTGAAACGCCGAGTACCAGGTGGCGCGCCCTTGCTCGCGCACCGCACGGTGGTCGGCCTGCTGCTTCCAGGCCAGGATCGCGGCCTCGCTGGTCCAGTACGACACGGTGATCCCGAGACCATCCTCCCGCGCCGATTCCACGCCGAGAAACCCCGGTTGTTCGCGTGCCAGTTCCAACATACGGTTGGCGGCCTGGCCGTAACCTTGATCGCCTTCGGTGCGCAGTGAGCTGAAAATCACTGCGTAGTAGGGCGGGGTGGGTGTGTTGGCGATCATGCCGATTGCTCCTGACACGCTTTGAGCAGGGCAATCGCCAGGGGCGGGGTAATGCCCTGAAGCGCGGCGCGTTCCGGCTGGAACAGGGTGGCGACGAAGAACGGATGGTCGAGCAGCTCCATGGCGCGCAACTCCCCCGCCGAATCATGGCCGCTGGGAATCAGCTCGCGCTCCAGCAATGCGTCAGCGAACTCGCGATTTACGCCGTAACTGCAGCGGTAGCCTTCCTCAATGTCGAGACGGCCGTAAGCCTCGGCGATACGCGTGTAGGGCGCCAGACGCACGGTGCCTGAGGCTTCAACCAGGGCGCAGCTCAGTGGCGCGATCACTGCGCGTTCAGCGTTGGGCGCCAGTTCGCCATGTTCGGCATCGGCCCAGCCCAGCACATTGCGGGCATATTCCAGCACTGCGTGTTGAAAACCGCCGCAGGTGCCGAGGAAAGGTCGCCGTTGCTCGCGGGCAAAGCGGATGGCGCGCAGGGCACCCTCGGTGTCGCGGTAGGGGCTGGCGGGGACGCACCAGAAGCCGTCGAAGCCTTGCAGTTCAGCAACTGCGGTGAGGGTGTCGGTGTCGAGCCAGTGCAGGTGCACCGTCAGGCCGAGGGTGTCGGCGGCCTGTTGCACCGCAACGGGAATGGCCTGGTGCGCGGTCACGTCGGGGTTGTAGTCGCCGATCAAGGCGAGGTGCAGGGCGGTGGCGGTCATCTAAGGCATCCCATGGCTTGTTGTGTGCTGTTGCGCACTATAGATTGGCGTTCACGCAATCAATATTGGCATTTGCCCATATGTTCAATGCAGCCACGCACTATCAAATTGACTACGCCGACCTGTCGCTGATCCTTGCGCTGGTGCGTGGCGGCACCCTGGCGCGGGCGGCGGCGTTGTTACGGGTGGATGTGTCAACGGTGTTCCGTGCGGTGCGACGCCTGGAGGCGGCGCTGGGCCAGACGCTGTTTGAGAAAAGCCGCGCCGGCTACCTGCCCACCAGCCTGGCCGGCACCCTGGCGCAGCAGGCGGAATACGCCGAGCAAGCCCTGGAAGCTGCGCGGGTCGGCGTGGAGCAAGGCGGTGAAGTGATCAGCGGCACGGTGCGCCTCACCTGCACCGACTCGGTGTTGCAGGGTTTACTGCTGCCGGCCCTGGCGCACTTCATGCCGCAGTTTCCGGCGCTGACCCTGGAGCTGAGCACCTCGAATGATTTCGCCAACCTCAGCCGCCGCGACGCGGACATCGCCTTGCGCCTGACCCGTACGCCGCCGGAGCATCTTGTAGGACGCTGCCTTGGCACCGTGTCGTATCAAGTCTGCGCAAGTGTGGACTATGCACGCCGCCACTCAGGCGTCGAGCTGGCTGCGCTGGCCTGGATCGCCCCGGATGACTTCCTGCCCGACCACCCCTCGGTCGCCTGGCGCCGCGAACACTTGCCGGGTGTGCGCCCAAGCTATCGCTGTAACAGCATGCTGTCGGTGACCGAGCTGGTGCGGGCGGGGTTGGGTGTGGCGGCGTTACCGGATTTTCTATTGGATGACGCCCTGCAACCATTGGGCCCCGCGTTGGCAGGGCACGACACGGCGTTATGGCTGTTGACGCGCCCTGATTGCCGGGCGCTGCGCTCGGTGGTCACGCTGTTTGATGAGTTGGGCCGGCATGTGCAATTGCCGGGGCGTCAGGTTTTTCGCACATAGTGCTCATGCATTTCGCACGTCAGGGCGTCGATGTGCTCCGTCAGTTGTTTGGTCATCTCCGTCAGCCGGGTGTTCTGCTCCAGCAGTTCCAGCAAGTGCTTGGTGGTCTGCGCGGCCTGGGCCTGGCGTTCGGAGTTGGCGATGGCCAGCGCTTCGCGGTGCTGCGCATCGGCGTCCGACTGGGCTTTATCGCGGGCCGCCTGGCGTGTCTGGGCCAGCAGGATCAGCGGCGCGGCGTAGGCCGATTGCAGGCTGAAGGCCAGGTTGAGCAGGATGAACGGGTACACGTCGAAGTGCGTGATGCCGGTCATGTTCAGCACCACCCACAAAATCACGATTGCGGTTTGCGCACCGAGGAAGGTGGGGGTGCCGAAGAAACGGGCGAAGGCTTCGGCCTTGAGGGCAAAGGTGTCGTTGCCGAAGGTCGGCGCCAGGTGGGCGTGGCCACGGTGGAAGCGCAGGTGGTCGACGGGGGCGGCTTCGGGCTTGTCTGGGGTCATGGCGGGCTCGGGTTTTCATAGAGACAGTGAAGCACTATAGACCGGGCCCTCGGCCGCCCGCATGAAGATAGGGTCAGCTGGCGCCACGCTCATTGGCAAACGCGCTGACGGCCTGCACTGCCTCGCTGGTGCCTTCGCGAATCTGCAGGATCACCGTACCGGCCTGGTTGGCCAACTCCACACCCTGCGCGGCGCGGTCGCGGGTGGCGTCCATGCTGTCGATGGCCTGGCGGGTTTCAGCCTGAATCATCGCGATCATGCTGGAAATCTCCGTGGTGGAACCGCTGGTGCGCGCCGCCAACTGCCGTACTTCATCGGCCACTACGGCAAACCCCCGGCCTTGTTCACCGGCGCGGGCTGCTTCGATGGCCGCGTTGAGGGCCAGCAGGTTGGTCTGGTCGGCGATGCCGCGAATGGTGTTGACGATGGCGGTGATCTGCTGCGAGCGATCACCGAGCTTGGCGATCAACTGCGAGGAATCGTCGATGTCTGCAGAAATTTCACGCATGCCGCTGGCGGTTTTCTGAATCACTTCGGCGCCTTTTTCCGCCATGTCCTGGGTGTGCAGCGACAAGTGATACGCCTGGGCTGCGCTCTGTGCATCCGCAGCGTGTTGTTGCACGCGTGCGGTGATGTCCGACGCAAATTTGACCACTTTGCACAGACGCCCGCTGGCGTCGTACACCGGGTTGTAGTTGGCTTCGAGCCACACGGTCTGGCCGCTTTTATCCACGCGTTCAAATTGGCCGCTGAACAGCTCGCCCTGGTTCAAACGCCGCCAGAAATCACTGTAGGCCGAGCTATTGGCCAGCTCCGGGGTGCAGAACAGGCGATGATGTTTGCCCTGGATCTGCCCCAGGCTGTAGCCCATGCGCTGCAGAAAATTCGCGTTGGCGGTGATGATGGTGCCGTCGAGGTTGAACTCGATCACCGCCATCGCCCGGCCGATCGCTTCCAGTTTGGCGTTGGCTTCGCTTTCGGCCTGCAGGCGCGGGGTGACGTCCATGGCGTACTTCACCACTTTGATCACCTGGCCGGTGTCATCGCGCACCGGGTTGTAGCTGGCTTCCAGCCACACCGAATGCCCGTTGCCACTCACGCGTTCAAAAGTGCCGGACTGCAATTGGCCGCTGCGCAGGTTCGACCACCACTGGCCGTACTCGGCGCTGCGGGCGAAGGCGGGCGTGCAGAACATCCGGTGCGGCTGGCCTTCGATCTGATCGGCGCGGTAGCCCATGGTCTTGAGGAAGTTGTCATTGGCGCGTAGCACAGTGCCGTGCAGGTCGAATTCAATCACTGCCATGGAGCGCTCGATGGCATCCAGCAGGCTGGCCTGATGGGCGACGGTATGTTGCAGGGTATTGATGGTTTTCTTGTGGGCGTTGAATAGCATGTTCGGGGGCTCGGGCAAGCAAGCTGCAGGGAGTATCCATGGGTATGCGCCTGCCCCCGTAAGGCTTTGCCGTACGGTTGACGTGCTCATTGTCAGCCTCCTTGTGCTGACAGCAGGGGTGGAACAACGGATTAAGAGTGATCAGCCTGCCAAGAAGTTCGCCCCTTGGGGAGGTCCTTTTCTGGGTAGGCGACCGATGGTGTCATTATGCTATCGACGAGGGCGCGGAGCCGGAAATTCAGACGAAATGTCGTAGGGCCATCTCAGGCGGAGTGCGCGACCCTTTCGTCACTGACATTCACCCGGTTGCGCCCGGTGTCTTTGGCGGCGTACAGCGCACGGTCCGCGGCATTCAGCCACATGGCCGCATCGGTGTAGAACGGCTGGAAATCCGCCAGGCCGATGCTCAGGCTTACGCGCAGTTCCGGAATTTGCGGGTTGCGGTAATTGCTGAAGGTTTCGCGCATGCGCTCCATGATCTGCGCGGCTTGTTCCAGAGGCATTTGCGGAAGAATCACACAGAATTCATCGCCACCGTAACGCCCGGCCAGGTCGTTTTCCCGCAGGTTGCGCCGCAGCTCCAGGCTCAATTGCCGCAGCACCGCGTCCCCGACGATATGCCCGTGGGTGTCGTTGATCTGTTTGAAGTGATCGATATCGATCAACGCGATAGTGGCGTTGCTCTGCTGTTGCTGGCACTTGTGGTATTTGAGGTGGAGCAGGTCTTTCCAGGAGCCATGATTGAGCAGGCCGGTAAGGCTGTCGGTGCGGCTCAGGGCACTGAGGGCGCGTTTATGTTCCGACAGTTTGATCGCCAGTTGGTAACAGACCATGCCGATGGCCATCGGGTAGAGGGTCAGCATCGGCAGGCAGGTGTAGACCTGCAGCAGGCCGACGTCGGGGTTGAACGTGATGCCGAACAGCGCCCACGCCACACCGATGCCTACTGCCTGAGCGAGCAAGCCGCGCAGGAACAGGCGCTTGCCGCCCGCAGCGACGTTGTTCATGGTCATCATCGACAGGATGGTGACCGCCGTCAGCGGCGTAAACTGCGTGGCGGCGGCCCAGAAACCGCCGCACAGCGAGTCATACAGCAAGTTGCGTTGCTCGGCCTGGTAGGGATAGCGAGAGCGCGTCGAAAGCTGATACGCCACATGCGCCCAGGCAAAGCCGTTGAACAACACAAAGGCCCAGACCCAGCCTGGCATCGTGAGGGGCCACAGGGCCCCGATGACACTGATGCAGCCGATACCCAGGCCGATGATCCTTGGCTTGTAGATCCGTTTGGCAAATGACAGCCCTTTGCCTTGTCTGTTTTCCATAGATTCCTGGGTCAGCTATTTTTTACAGGTACGGCGAAGCGCGTCCGCTGGATCAACCGTTGATCGGATAATGCCGGTGAATATTGTCAGTTATTCGCGTGGGAATAATCAGTGTCCTTCCAGGCCATTTGCGCAATACAGAGGGCGAATGCGTCAAAAACGACCCGAAATGTCGCTCGTACAACAGCGGTTTATGGCTGGCGCGGCGTTTTCACTTCGTAACCGGCGAGGAACAGATCGATGGCTGACTCGATCACCCCGGCCTGGGCGGTGGCGTCGAGGGTCGGTTGGCCCAGGGTGATCTGCGGCCAGAACGCGAAGGCTTTGAGCAGGCTCTGGATCTGGTGGGCGGCGAAGGCGGGGTCGCTGCAGGTGAGGCGGCCGTCTTCGTGGGCGGCGCGCACCCATTGGGTAAAGCCTTCTTCGCGTTTGCTCAGGCGGTTGACCATATCCTGCGCACGCTCCGGTGAATGGATGGTGGCGGCGATGGCGACGCGGGCCAGGTCGAGGAAGTTGGCGTCCGACATCATCTTCATTTTCGCTTCCAGCAACCCGCGCAATTGTTCGCGCAGTGGGCGGTCGCTGGCGTAGCTGATGTCGAGTTGCGCAACGCTGCTGGCCCAGAGCTGGTGGAGAATCTCGGAAAACAGCTCTTCCTTGCTCGGGAAATGGTTGTATACCGTGCGTTTGGACACGCCGGCAGTGGCAGCGATTTTGTCCATGCTGGTGACCTCGAACCCATTAGCCCGAAACTCGGCGATAGCCGCAGCCACAATGGCTTCGCGTTTGCGGTCGGTAAGGCGTTGAGGGGCAGTCATGGAAGGCGCTCGGTCCTTTGAGGGGAAATTACACCGGGTAGTTTACTTGCTCCGGGTTTTGTTGCAATCTAGAAACTACACTGTGCAGTGTAACTTATGAGCGAATCGTAGGAGTCACTCAGTAATGGCTACCCTCTCAACCCGTCTTAAGCCTGCGTCCCTCAAGCCTGCCGAGCAGGAGCAGGGGCACTTCACCAATGACGCCCCGATTCAACACGGAGGCTTTGGGAAGACCTTGCGCATCTTCTGGAACATGCTGTTCAACAAGCCGCGCAGTACGCGGCCAGTGGGCAATATTCCGGTGCAACCCCTGACGCGTGAGCAGCTATTGGCCGCTCCCGATCACAGCGTGTTTCGCCTTGGGCATTCCACTGTATTGTTGAAAATGCGTGGCAAGTTCTGGGTCACCGACCCGGTATTTGCCGAGCGCGCCTCGCCGTTCAGTTGGGCCGGCCCCAAGCGTTTCCACCAGCCGCCCATCAGTCTTGAAGAGCTGCCGCCCCTGGAGGCGGTGATTCTTTCCCACAACCACTACGACCATCTTGACCATAAGGCTGTCGTCCAGTTGGCCGCCAAGACCCGCTACTTTCTGGCGCCCCTTGGCGTGGGCGATCTTTTGATCAAGTGGGGCGTCGATGCCGGCAAGGTACGGCAACTGGATTGGTGGGGGGGCACCGAGGTGGATGGCATTCGCTTTATTGCCACGCCGGCGCAGCACTTTTCCGGGCGCGGGCTGTTTGACTCCAACCAGACCCTGTGGTGTTCCTGGGTGATGATCGATGGTGCGCGACGGATCTTTTTCAGCGGCGACACCGGCTACTTCGACGGCTTCAAACGTATCGGAGAACAATACGGCCCGTTTGACCTGACGCTGATGGAGACCGGCGCCTACAACGTCGACTGGCCCCATGTGCACATGCAACCTGAGCAAACCCTGCAAGCGCATATCGACCTCAAGGGCCGCTGGCTGCTGCCGATTCACAACGGCACGTTCGACCTTGCATTTCATGCCTGGCACGAACCCTTTGACCGCATCATGGCCCTGGCCTGGGAGCGCAATGTGTCGATTACCACACCGCCGATGGGCCAGGCATTCAGTTTGAACCAGCCTGAACGCGGGTATGCGTGGTGGTTGGACGTGGAAACCCAAGGGGCGCAAGAGCGCCTTGTCAGCTGACCAAACAGGTGTTGGAAAAAGGAAGTTTCAAGCTGTTTCAGGGCTGCGACAGGTGACAGTCAAGGGTGCGATGATCCGCGAAACTTGATGTTTCGGGATGGTTTGGATGGACGACAAATGTAAGCAGCTTTGGCACGCGGGAATACCTTGTTCGGTGGGGCACCCGATACCTGTGGCGCTGGAGTCGACCGCACTGGCTCGTGCGCTGACCGACAGCCCGCGTGGTATCGATTTTGGCGCTAACCCCCGGTCTGATGTACCCACCAAAGTTGGCGTCCCGATTCCAGGGTATGACGCACCGGCCTTTCCCCTGAAACCCGTGCGTGATCCGTCATTGTCATTGCTCGCCTTAAGTGGCATCGAACCGGCAGGCGAGGTGATGGTGGAGGTGCCCCTGGTGCTGAACACCACCACCTTTAACGCCGACCGGGCGTTGGCCGGCAGACGTGTGGGGTTCGCTGAGCAGTTTGTGCAAGGCAATCGTCACGAACCGATCGAACACAGTATGGCCTTCTTGAGAGCGCTGGACATGCTGCGCCGGGCTGGCGCGCAACTGGTGCCGGTGCTTGCGCAACGGGTGGATGAGACCCTGCAGTTCAACCTGCATACCCGCAATGAAATTGATGACCATACGAGCGAGTATCGGCTGGATGCCTTGGTGTCCGACAGCCGGACTGCCGCGTTTCATGCTGCCTGTTGGAGCGGGTACCCAAGCCTGGGCGAGCCGCTTGAAGAGGGCGCAACGCTGTGGTTCTACGGTGCGCGCTGGTCGAGGGATTCGCTGACGGCCTTGGTTCGGGAGTATCGCAGCCTGCTCGGCCTGAACCCAGCAACAGTTGCAAGACAGGGCGCCCGTCGCCTTTGATAGCCTACGCTGTGAAGTCGGGCAGCCCATGAGTGCCGACCCTGTATGGAGCCGCGCAATGGCCTGCAAGATTCACATCGTCGGTGCCGCTGGTGCCGGCACCACAACCTTGGGCATGGCCTTGGCCGAACGGCTGAACATCGCCTACTTCGATACTGACTACTTTTACTGGCAGCAGACCGATAACCCCTTCACCGTCGCACGACCCAAGGAAGAGCGCATCCGGCTGTTGCAGGAACAAACCGCTGGCTTGGAGGGCTGGGTGCTGTCCGGCTCACTGTGCGGTTGGGGTGACCCGATGACCGCACACTTCACCCACGTGGTGTTCCTGCGCCTGGCACCCGACGTCCGCTTGCAGCGTTTGCGCTTGCGAGAGGTTCAGCGCTACGGCGACCAGATACTCGAAGGTGGCAGCCGCCATGAAAACAGCGTTGCCTTCCTGGCCTGGGCCGCCCGTTACGACGACGGCAACCACAGCCTACGCAGCCTGCGTCGGCATGAAAGCTGGTTGAAGGCGCTGACTTGCCCGGTGATCCGGCTGGACTCTACGCACCATTCGGTTGAGGCGTTGGTGAATCAATTGATACCGCTGTTGCACCCATCAGCCGCGACATAATAGTGGGTGCAGTGGGTTCGCTTGGGCTGGCAGTGAACTTGCGCGCACTCATCCCCCACCCCGGTGCAAACCCCGGAAAGAACACCAGCCCCTCGGCCTCCAGTCGAAACGCCAACGCCAGTCGGACTTCATCCCCCACGTCGCCCTGGCTTTCAAACTGTTGAACGGCATCCACCGTCACGCCGGCCTGGCGGGCCAGTTCGTCGCGGCTCCAGCCCAGCATCGCGCGGGCCTGCACGCTGTGCCGGGTGGTGAATTGATGCAGGACGATCTGCTGATCTACGAAAGAGTGCATTGCCAGAGAGGACATGGGATTTCTCCAGGGTTTGACGGGGGAAGGCAAACTATACTGTGTTTTTGTACAGTTGTTTGTACCGCTCATCAACTGGATTTTTTCGATAGCGTTTCAAATGGCCCTTATTCCACCCCCGGCGCCTCCCGAATAATCAGGTGATCCAGGTTCTCGATATTGGCGCTGAACACGCCGAACGTCGCTTGCGGGTTTTTCTTGCTGGGTACCTGTTTCAGCTCCGGCGTCACGCCGTAGAAGAAGCAATACAACGCCCGCTCACTGTCCACCGCGGCCTTGATCTGCTCCAGGAACGCCTTGCGCTTGCGGTAGTTGTCGATGAGTTTTTTGCTCAGGTAGACGTTGACCGAGTAGGGCTTCTTGTCGAGCCATACCTTTTTTTCGAAGTCGATGCGAAAGCTGCTGGTGTAGTCCTTGATCGCTTTGATCTTGCCCCAGTAAATCAGGCCTTTGTTGTCTTGCAGGTATTCGATCTTTTTGAAATACGCCCAGTAGGTCGCACTATGGTCGCCGATCTTCAGCGGCATGGCCTTGAGCGTCTCCTTGTCGTCGATATTCGACACATAGCATTCCACCGGGTGGGCAAACACGCTGGTTTTGTCCGGGGTGGTGTCGCTCTGGTTGTGGGATGTGGAGGCCGGGTTCGAAGGCGCTTTCGTCGGGTTTTGAGGGGCGTTTCCATCGGTGCCCGCGTGGGCTGTTTTGGCGGGATACTGACGACGTGTGAGTACAAACTCCGAGGGGAAATTGTCCTCGCGCTCGTCGTCACTTTCACCAGACGCTGTCTTGTGCGTGCTGGCATAGCGGCAACCGTCGACATGCCGGGTGCTGGTCTTGTTCTTGAAATGCGGGGTGCGTTGGTAGTTGACGTTTTTTGCGTTAAAGGTGCTCAGCGCATTGCCTGGGTCGAACGCCGCGCGGCATTCGTCGTTGGGGCACAGGAAACTGTCCTCGTCGGAATCGTAGGCGGCGGTTTCGTCGAAATTCAGGTCTCGTACGTCGTAGATCGACAGCTTGTCATCGAGACTCAGGCTGTAGGCCGTGTCGAATTTCATGGGGCTCGGGTCCGTGAGAAGTTTCGCTATTAATAGCGGGAACCTGCACAAATATCAGCAAGAACCTGCAACTCGTCGCCCACTCAAGAAGCATAAGTTGCTGCCTCTTGCCCGAAATGCACATCCTAAGCCGCCGCTGACGAACATCCATTCGAACGCGTCCATCGGATGATTGCTATAGAGCTATGCAATAGAGCAGTCGCGAACTATCATTCTTCCCTGTCTTCACCCGCCCAGAGAGGTGTTCCTAATGTCTACGGGAACGATTTTCACCAATAACCGCACGCAAAATATCCGCATCCCTGCTGACATGCGTTTTCCTGCTGGTGTGAAAACTGTTGAGGTGCGTGCCGTGGGTCGCGAGCTGATCATTTCGCCAGTTGAAAACACTTGGGACAGCTTTTTCCTTGCAAGCGAATCGGTATCTGATGACTTTATGGAGGAACGTGCCGATCAAAACCAGCAAGAGCGAGAGTCCTTTGATGATTAAGTACATGCTTGATACCAACATCGTGATCTACATCATCAAGCGTCGACCTATCGAAATACTGGAAAAATTCAATGCGAACGTAGGGCGAATGGTGATCTCTTCAATCACCCTCGCAGAGCTCTTGCATGGAGCAGAAAAGAGCCAATCTGTTGAGAAAAATACCCGAGCCGTAGAGGATTTCACCTCCCGCCTTGACGTCATCCATTACGATGACAAGGCCGCTTTTCACTACGGCTCAATCCGTTCTGATCTCGAGAAGAAGGGCACGCCAATTGGCGTAAACGACCTGCACATTGCAGGGCATGCCAGAAGCTCAGGATTAGTCCTGATCACTAACAACGAAGGGGAGTTCAAGCGAGTGAATGGCTTGATTGTGGAGAACTGGATTGCTGCTTAGTACCAGCGAGATGATCAGCCTCACACGGTGAAGCGTGGAAGCTGTCGAGTCTGAGCGAGGCTCCGCTCATCGCCCCTAGCACTCCACGCGAGTGCGCGCTCCAGCCGGGCACCGATCAAACTGTGGGAGCTGTCGAGCCTTAGCGAGGCTGCAGAAGGAATCGCCTCGGTCTACCCGCCAACCCCATCCACCCGCATCACCGCTGCAACCGAGCCCGCTTCTTCTTCGCATGAAAATGCCGAAAGTGCGCATCCTGCGCCGCCGCCAACAACTCCCGATCCCCACGCGTATCGCCCCAGGCCCTTAGCCGATACTCACCCAAATCCCCATACACCGCCTCAAGCCGCAGCACCTTATTCTCACAGCGGCAATTATTCCCGGTGAGCTTACCGGTCAACACCCCATCCACCACCTCAAGCTCAGTGCCAATCAACTTGATCCCCAGCCGATTCGCAAACGGCTGCAACACCAACGCCGGCGACGCCGAACACAGCGTCACCACCGCGCCCGAGCCCAACTCCTGCTCCACCGACAACACCCCCGCCGGGCGCATCAACCGCGCCCAATTGCGCTGGCAATACTCCTCGGCCTTCTGCTGCACCCACGCCTTCTCCACCCCAGTCATAAAGGTGCGGATCAACTGCGCCTTCAACTCATCCCGGCTGATCTGCCGCAGCAAAAAGCGCAGCCCAGGCACCGCCAGCTTGACCATTCGGCCGTAGAACTCACCGGTGCCAAAGGCGAACTTGAGGAAGGGCACGAAACTGTCGTGATGGGTCAGGGTGCCGTCGAAGTCAAAGACGGAGAGTACTTTGGCGTCGATGGGGCCGGCTTCAAGCATGTCTGGGTTCACGGGTTGGCCTCGGTCCTATCTAGTATTTTTTTGAGCGTGCATCAGGTGTGACAGCAGGAGTTTACTCGCGTGCCAATCTTCCGACTTTAGAGTAAAGCCCCTCGGTGAAAGCCTCCCGGTCACTCGACCGGTGACAACGCTGATGGCAATTGGGGCACAAGGCTACAGCATTGGTGATGCGATCCGAACCCTTCTGGGCGAGGTGCTTGACGTGATGTACTTCAAGAAATGGCTGGCCGTCGACCTCGAAAGGCGCGTTAGAGCCGCAGCCTTCGCAAATGCCGTTGGCTTCTATTAGTACCCAGGCGCGTACCTTTGGGTCGCGGATGAAGGCGGTGCTGACGGTCGATACCTTCTGCGGCCGGGCAATTCCATCCGGCAGCTTATGGAAGGTTGCAGCTGCAGTCTGGAGGCGCGGCGGATAAGCGTTTGCTCGTCTGCAGTTTGGGCAGCGTCTTCGGATTCGAATACACCCTGGGCGGCGAGCGCTTGGCGGATGCGTCGCTCAACGCCTGTGCCCACGTTTTTTGCAGGCTTGTAGCCTTCGATACGGTCCCATCCCATCTGGACGAGCACGGTGGAGATATTTTGCATGCGAAATTCAATGGAGCCCTTTGCGCGGCCCGCCATCGGGCCTTCACGCAGAAGGCGGTTTTCGAGGGCTTTGTTGAAAGGTTGGCCGCTCTTTTCCCAGGCCAACATCTTCAAGTACGCCTTGACCGCCGCTGCCAGCTCCGCGTCGTTCCAATCCGTTTTGTCTTTCGTAAAATCCATACAGCCGCCGAGGGTAGACAACCCTCGGACGATACTGAGTAGCCATTACTGCGTCTACGAAATTTCCTACTGGTCAGACGGATTTGGCTGTCGTCGAATTTGATGAAATCGCTGCTTCATTCGGAAAGGTTGAATGAGCTTGCGCCACCATGCAGTCTTTGTTGATTCTCCCCGATAGGACCGATTCACTAATAGATACGGCATATCCCGAAGTCGTATCCAGCCTTCATCCTGCCAATGCAGCAGGTTCAACGACATCTCCGGCCAATCCAACATACTCAACAACGGCCGTTCCACTGTTCGTGGCTGGCGCTCGTCGCGCAAAGTTGGAACGACCAGCTACGCAGTAGGCGATTCCCCGGTGTGTAATGATAAATCAGCAGCGCGTAAGCACCGGATTCGCTGATCATCAGCATTTCTTGCGGCTGACCGTGAAAGAGAAGTTTTAGAGTTCTTCGCTGGTCTTCATCAAGCTTGCGCGTCGTTCGCTCATCTAGATACCAGCCCATCAAACGCCCAAGATCGCGAGCGCAGAACCACGGTTGGTTTTCTAGAAGTAGGGTGTGCAGTTGAAGGTTTTGACGGGTGAAAACGACGGCAACAAAAGGCTCAGTCGTTGCAACCTTCTCGGCTGTCGGCAAGTCGAGCGGATAGTGGCTAGGCATTTTCCATGATCTCTACGTGGTTGTCGGAAGGGCGCGGGCCCGACGTAGAGAGCGGATTTAAGAAACTCCAACTTGCCTGGCCTCAATGCAGTACGAATTCCGCATGAGTGGAGTCATGCAGATTTTTGACTGATAAGTGAGGCTAGCTGCTACGTTGGGCGTTTCTTAGGCACCGGTGGGCGAGACTATTCAGTCTTGAAATTTGCATCAACCCTTCTATGGATGATCTTGGTGTAAGAAGGCTCCTATTCAAATCACGGAGCATAAAAAAGCCCTGAACATGTCAGGGCTTTTGATGTTGCTGGCTTAGGACTTAATCCCAGCTCAACGCCCCACCAGTCTGGTACTCAATCACCCGAGTCTCAAAGAAATTCTTCTCTTTCTTCAAGTCCATGATCTCGCTCATCCACGGGAACGGGTTGGTGGTGCCTGGATACTCTTCTTTAAGACCAATCTGCGACAAACGACGGTTCGCGATGAACTTGAGGTAGTCCTCCATCATCGCCGCATTCATGCCCAACACCCCACGCGGCATGGTATCGCGAGCATATTCAATCTCCAACTGAGTCCCTTGCAGGATCATCTGGGTCGCTTCTTCCTTCATCTCGGCATCCCACAAATGTGGGTTTTCGATTTTGATCTGGTTGATCACGTCGATACCGAAGTTCAGGTGCATCGACTCATCGCGCAGGATGTACTGGAACTGTTCGGCCACGCCGGTCATTTTGTTGCGGCGGCCCATGGAGAGGATCTGGGTGAAGCCGCAGTAGAAGAAGATGCCTTCCAATACGCAGTAGTAGGCGACCAGGTTGCGCAGCAACTCTTTATCAGTCTCGACGGTACCGGTTTCGAACTTCGGATCGGAGATCGAGCGGGTGTATTTCAGGCCCCAGGCTGCTTTCTTAGCGACCGATGGAATCTCGTGGTACATGTTGAAGATTTCGCCTTCATCCATGGCCAGCGATTCGATGCAGTACTGGTAGGCGTGGGTGTGGATCGCTTCTTCGAAGGCCTGGCGCAGGATGTACTGGCGGCACTCCGGGTTGGTGATCAGGCGGTACACGGCCAGCACCAGGTTGTTGGCGACCAGCGAATCGGCGGTGGAGAAGAAGCCGAGGTTGCGCATGACGATGCGGCGTTCGTCGTCGGTGAGGCCTTCGGGGTTTTTCCACAGGGCGATGTCGGCGGTCATGTTGACCTCTTGCGGCATCCAGTGGTTGGCGCAGCCGTCGAGGTACTTCTGCCAGGCCCAGTCGTACTTGAAGGGGACGAGTTGGTTGAGGTCGGCGCGGCAGTTGATCATGCGCTTTTCGTCAACGGCGACGCGGGCGGCGGAGCCTTCGAGTTCGGCGAGGCCTTCGGCGACGTCGAGTTTGTCCAGCGCAGCTTTGGCGCGCACGATGGCGGCGGAGTCACTGGCGGTGACGGCGCGGGCTTCGATGGCGGCGGCAGCGCCGGCACCGTCGAGGCGGTCCATGTTGGCTTCGGTGGCGTGGCCGGCGTTGGCGCCTTTAGTGGCTACTTCGCCTTCTTCTTCTTTGTCGAATTCGTCCCAGCTCAGCATGACGTGTCGTCTCCTGCGTGAGGGCTCAAAGGTGCCCGTGTGAAACCGGATGGTTGGGTGTTCACACGGCCCAGAGGCCGCGGTGGATCTTAAGGAATCGTTTGTTGCAGCTAGCGCACGCATTAAACGGAATAGGGCTACGGGTGCTCTGCGTGAGGCTTGAGGTGCGCAGCAGTAGGTGCAAGCTCGCGCGGGATGCCTCAGGTCTGGCTCTTCATCCCAGTGTAAAGGGATATTGCAGGCCCGATTTACCCGCGCATTATAGGGAAAAATTCGGCTTTGTGTTGCGGCGGATGGTCACGAGCAAGCGCCAAAATGCCGTGGTTTTCGGCCAAAGCGTGTGTTTGCAAGGCTTTGCTGGTGTAGGAATTTTTTGACGGGCGGTGGGATAGTTTTTGTGCTGCTGGAGGAGGCGGGGCGGTGAGGGGCTTTGGGAGGCGTATCAGGCTGAAATTGCCATCGCAGGCAAGCCAGCTCCCACATTTATTGCGGGGTGGGTTCTAAATCGGTTCTTGGCCGCAAGAACTATTTCTTGCGGCGACCAAGATCCGGATTGAATCTAAATAACGAGGTAATTACCCGTTAGAGCAACCATTGCCCATGACTTGATAGTTAAGAATATGACGCTGACCTTGCGAGTCTTCATATTCCATCTTCACCGGTACAACGTCGCATACTTCCGGAATGCTGCTCATGGACAGTACTTTGGCAACATCCAAGTGGGTGCTGTAGGTGTAGTCCTCAACAATCGGGGCGTTGTGGCCGGCCAGCTCGGTCGGGGCCTCGTCGGCCAGGGCGGCGGTGGCGCACAAGCTGCTGAGGGCCATAACTACGAGAGCTTTCATTTCTTTATCTACCTTCTTCAGGGCGAAAGGGATCACGGGGCCCTTGTGAGGCCGCGTGTGTAACTTAAGAGTTGGGAAGTTCGGATTAACGATGCCTTCGTGGGGGCTGTTGCGGTGTTAATCACAGTGCCTTGTTGGCGGAGTTGATTTTAGGCCCGCGGGTTATATTCATATACCCGTGCTTTTGATAAACACTATTGGCAGTTTTTGTAACAATCCCGTGGTAAAGGTTTTTTCACACAGCCGCAAAGCGCCACGGGGCGCGGGCCAGAGCGGCAAGCGCGGATAGCAGGGCAATTTGTAGGGGCTTGTTACTACCATCGTCGAATGGTTCTATGGGGCTGCCCCGGCTACAACTGGGGCCATACAACAACAACTATGTCACCGAGGTAAGAAAGATGAGTGCGGCTTCCCTGTACCCCGTTCGCCCCGAAGTAGCAGCCAACACGCTGACCGACGAGGCAACCTACAAGGCCATGTACCAGCAGTCGGTGGTCAACCCCGATGGCTTCTGGCGCGAGCAAGCCAAGCGCCTTGACTGGGTCAAGCCTTTCACCGCGGTCAAGCAGACCTCTTTCGACGACCACCATGTCGACATCAAATGGTTCGCCGATGGCACCCTGAACGTTTCCTACAACTGCCTGGACCGCCACCTCGCCGAGCGTGGCGACCAGGCGGCGATCATCTGGGAGGGCGATGACCCTGCCGAAAGCCGCACCATCACCTACCGCGAGCTGCATGAAGAAGTCTGCAAGTTCGCCAACGCCCTGCGCGGCCAGGATGTGCACCGTGGCGACGTGGTGACTATCTATATGCCAATGATCCCCGAAGCCGTGGTCGCCATGCTGGCGTGTACCCGCATCGGTGCGATCCACTCCGTAGTGTTCGGCGGTTTTTCGCCGGAAGCCCTGGCCGGTCGCATCATCGACTGTAAGTCGAAGGTGGTGATCACTGCTGATGAAGGTATCCGCGCCGGTAAGAAGATTCCGCTGAAGGCCAACGTCGACGACGCGCTGACTAACCCGGAAACCAGCAGCATCCAGAAAGTCATTGTGTGCAAGCGCACCAAGGGCAACATCAAGTGGAACCAGCATCGCGACATCTGGTACGAAGACCTGATGAAGGTGGCGGGCACCGTGTGTGCGCCCAAAGAGATGGGCGCCGAAGAAGCACTGTTCATCCTTTATACCTCCGGGTCCACCGGCAAGCCTAAAGGCGTGCAACACACCACTGGCGGCTACCTGCTCTACGCAGCCCTGACCCACGAGCGCGTGTTTGACTACCGCCCGGGCGAAATCTACTGGTGCACCGCCGACGTCGGCTGGGTCACCGGCCACACCTATATTGTTTACGGCCCACTGGCTAACGGCGCGACCACGTTGCTGTTCGAAGGTGTGCCGAACTACCCGGACATCACCCGGGTGGCGAAAATCGTCGACAAGCATAAGGTCAATATCCTCTACACCGCCCCGACCGCGATCCGCGCGATGATGGCTTCCGGCACCGCTGCTGTAGAAGGCGCCGATGGCAGCAGCCTGCGCTTGCTCGGTTCGGTGGGCGAGCCAATCAACCCGGAAGCCTGGGACTGGTACTACAAGAACGTCGGCCAATCCCGTTGCCCGATCGTCGACACTTGGTGGCAGACCGAAACCGGCGGCAACATGATGAGCCCGCTGCCGGGCGCGCATGCGCTCAAGCCGGGTTCGGCGGCACGGCCGTTCTTTGGCGTGGTGCCGGCGCTGGTGGATAACCTCGGTAACCTGATCGAGGGCGCGGCCGAAGGCAACCTGGTGATCCTCGATTCATGGCCAGGCCAGGCGCGTACGCTGTACGGCGATCATGACCGCTTCGTGGACACCTACTTCAAGACGTTCCGTGGCATGTACTTCACCGGTGACGGTGCGCGCCGTGACGAGGACGGCTACTACTGGATCACCGGCCGTGTGGATGACGTGTTGAACGTGTCCGGTCACCGTATGGGCACCGCCGAGATTGAAAGCGCAATGGTGGCTCACCCTAAAGTCGCGGAAGCGGCGGTAGTGGGTGTGCCACATGACATCAAGGGGCAGGGCATCTATGTGTATGTCACGCTTAAAAATGGCGAGGAGCCGAACGAAGCGCTGCGCCTGGAGCTGAAAAACTGGGTGCGCAAGGAAATCGGCCCGATTGCTTCGCCGGATGTGATCCAGTGGGCGCCGGGCTTGCCGAAGACGCGGTCGGGCAAAATCATGCGGCGGATCTTGCGCAAAATTGCCACGGCTGAGTATGACGGGCTGGGCGATATCTCCACCCTGGCGGACCCAGGGGTGGTGGCGCATTTGATTGAAACGCACAAGACCATGAACGTCGCGTAAGCGCTGGATAGTCAGATAAAGCCCTATTCGGTGTAGACCGGGTGGGGCTTTTTATTGACTGGATATCACTGGCGAAACCGGCTCAATGTGGGAGCTGGCTTGCCTGCGATAGCGGGCTATCAGTTAGCCCACCCGCGCCTGACACACCAGCATCGCAGGCAAGCCAGCTCCCACAGGTTTATTGCATTTCAAGGCGAGTCGGGTGGCGCTCTGACAGCCCCGCACACCCACCAAACCAATAAATATCGGCTTCTTCAGTAGGACGTTTCTGAATGTTACCGTGCAACCTAAATGTGTAACCCGGCGCCCAATCCTGGGGCGATGTGCTACACCTGTGCCCTGAAAACCCGCGTTTTAGACACCCTCAGAAATTAGATTAAACGCCAGACTTGCCGTGCTAGAAGGGTTTGCGAATAATAGGCCCGCAATTTGCAGCATCAACAGGTTTAATATCTTTTGTCTCTGCATAAAATTCAGGGACTGTCAATGTGCTGGAACCGCTTTCTCGGTGCTTCTGTAAATTGTTGTCGCATTGAGGAAATATCGGCTTCCGGCCTGTCGTTAGAATGCCGATCACTCGCTCGTCGTTGCAGGTATGCACTTGCGTAGGACGCAGCGCCGCTATTCGGTTTCACTTAAGTCGCATCGTGGGCCACGGCTCATACTGCTTTTTGCCCTATACCGATGGAGTCCCAAGATGAAGAAACTTGTGCTGTTGGGCGCCCTGGCGCTGTCCGTGCTGTCCATGCAGGCCTTCGCTGATGAAAAGCCCCTGAAAATTGGTATCGAAGCGGCTTACCCTCCGTTTGCCTCGAAGGCGCCGGATGGCAGCATCGTGGGGTTTGACTACGACATCGGCAACGCCCTGTGCGCCGAGATGAAGGTCAAGTGCACCTGGGTCGAGCAAGAGTTCGACGGCCTGATCCCTGCGCTGAAAGTGCGCAAGATCGACGCGATCCTGTCGTCCATGTCCATCACTGAAGACCGCAAGAAATCCGTGGACTTCACCAACCGCTACTACCTGAGCCCGGCGCAGCTGGTGATGAAGGAAGGCACCACCGTCAGCGACAGCCTGGATGAGTTGAAAGGCAAGAAGATCGGTGTGCAGCGCGGTTCGATCCACGACCGTTTCGCCAAGGAAGTCCTGGCCCCTAAAGGCGCCACCGTGACTCCTTACAGCTCGCAGAACGAAATCTACCTGGACGTGGAAGCCGGCCGCCTCGATGGCACCGTGGCTGACGCTACCCTGCTGCAAGACGGTTTCCTGAAAACCCCGGCCGGTAAAGGCTACGCGTTTGTGGGCCCACAGTTCACCGACGCCAAATACTTCGGCGACGGCATCGGTATCGCTGTACGTAAAGGCGACAAGGAAAACCTGGACCGCATCAACGCAGCCATTGCCGCGATCCGTGCCAACGGCGAATACAAGAAAATCCAGGACAAGTACTTCGACTTCGATATTTACGGCGCTGCCCCTAAGTAACTCGTCGCAGCTGTCCGTCCAGAATGGCGCAAGCAACAGAATTCCTGAGGTTTGCGCCATTTTTTCATCCCCTTTTCGAGGACCTGAATCATGTTGAAAGGCTACGGGGCCGTCATCCTCGATGGCGCATGGTTGACGCTTCAGCTCGCCTTGTCGTCCATGGCCTTGGCCATTGTTCTGGGTCTGATCGGGGTCGCGTTACGCCTGTCGCCGGTGCGCTGGTTGGCCTGGCTGGGTGACTTGTACTCCACGGTGATCCGCGGGATCCCCGACCTGGTGCTGATCCTGCTGATTTTCTACGGCGGTCAGGACTTGCTTAACCGCGTCGCGCCGATGCTCGGCTATGACGACTATATCGACTTGAACCCCTTGGCCGCCGGTATCGGCACCCTGGGTTTCATCTTTGGCGCCTACCTCTCGGAAACCTTCCGTGGCGCCTTCATGGCCATCCCCAAGGGCCAGGCCGAGGCCGGCCTTGCGTATGGCATGAGCAGTTTCCAGGTGTTTTTCCGGGTGATGGTGCCGCAGATGATTCGGCTGGCGATCCCCGGGTTCACCAACAACTGGCTGGTACTGACCAAGGCCACCGCGCTGATTTCGGTGGTGGGCCTGCAAGACATGATGTTCAAGGCCAAGCAGGCGGCAGACGCCACCCGCGAGCCTTTTACCTTCTTCCTCGCAGTGGCGGCGATGTACCTGGTGATCACCAGCGTTTCGTTGTTGGCCCTGCGCTATCTTGAGAAGCGCTACTCGGTAGGCGTAAGGGCGGCTGATCTATGATCTTCGACTACAACGTCATCTGGGACGCCATGCCGCTGTACCTCGGCGGCTTGGCGACGACCCTGAAATTGCTGGCGATCTCGCTGTTCTTCGGGCTGCTCGCCGCCTTGCCTCTGGGCCTGATGCGGGTGTCCAAGCAGCCGCTCGTCAATGGCGCCGCCTGGCTTTACACCTACGTGATTCGCGGCACGCCGATGCTGGTGCAGCTGTTCTTGATCTACTACGGTTTGGCCCAGTTCGAAGCCGTACGCGAAAGTTTCCTGTGGCCGCTGTTGTCCAGCGCCACGTTCTGCGCGTGCCTGGCCTTTGCGATCAACACCAGCGCCTACACCGCCGAGATCATCGCCGGTAGCCTCAAGGCCACCCCCAATGGCGAGATCGAAGCGGCCAAGGCCATGGGTATGTCGCGTTATAAGCTGTATCGCCGGATCCTGCTGCCGTCGGCCCTGCGCCGCGCACTGCCGCAGTACAGCAACGAAGTGATCATGATGCTGCAGACCACCAGTCTGGCGTCCATCGTCACCCTGATCGACATCACCGGTGCAGCACGCACGGTGAACGCCCAGTTCTACCTGCCGTTCGAAGCCTATATCACCGCCGGCGTGTTCTACCTGTGCCTGACCTTTATCCTGGTACGCCTGTTCAAGTTGGCCGAGCGCCGCTGGCTGAGCTACCTGGCGCCGAGGAAGCACTGATATGGAACGTATCGATCACCGGTTGCCCTGGGGCCACCTGGGCTGCGAGCGCCAGCTGAGCGTGTTTCGCTTCGGCAGCGGCGAGCGCAAGGCGTATATCCAGGCCAGCCTGCACGCTGATGAATTGCCGGGGATGCGCGCCGCCTGGGAGCTGAAAAAGCGCCTCGGTGACCTGGAACAGCAAGGCGCCCTCAACGGGGTGATTGAGCTGGTGCCGGTGGCCAACCCGATGGGCCTGGGCCAGCTGCTGCAAGGCAGTCATCAGGGGCGTTTCGAGGTGGGCAGCGGCAAGAATTTCAACCGCGATTTCGTGGAGTTGAGCGAGCCGGTTGCCGAGTTGCTGCAAGGCAAGCTGGGCGATGACCCGCACGCCAATGTGCGCCTGATTCGCCAGGCGATGAGCGATGTGTTCAACGCACTGCCCGCGCCGAGCAGCCAGCTGCAAGGGATGCAGCGCATTTTGCTGAGCCATGCCTGCACCGCTGATGTGGTTCTCGACCTGCACTGCGACGCCGAGGCCGCGCTGCACATGTATGCGCTGCCCCAACACTGGCCGCAGTGGCGTTCGCTGTCGGCGCATTTGAATGTGAAAGTCGGCCTGCTGGCCGAAGACTCCGGCGGCAACTCGTTTGATGAAGCCTGTTCGCTGCCGTGGTTGCGTCTGTCCCGTGCCTTCCCCGACGCGCAGATCCCGCTGGCGTGCCTGGCAACAACACTGGAACTGGGCGGCCAGGCCGACACCGGCCGCGACGAAGCGATTTTCCACGCCGAAGGCATCCTGGCGTTCCTCGCCGAACAGGGCCTGATCAAAGGCGAATGGCCGGCGCCCCAGCACGAACCGTGCGAAGGCTTGCCGTTCGAAGGCACCGAATTGCTGTTCGCGCCCCATGCCGGGGTCATCAGTTACCTGCGTAAAGTGGGCGACTGGGTGGAGGCCGGTGAGCCGATCTTTGAAGTGATTGACCCCCTGGAAGACCGCGTGAGCACCCTTTGCGCGGGCACTTCGGGGGTGTTGTTTGCCGTTGAACGGCTGCGTTATGCCCAAGCGGGTTTCTGGCTGGCCAAGGTGGCGGGGCGCGAAGCGCTGCGTCACGGGCGCTTGCTCAACGACTGACCACCTGTTTTTGTGAGAACCGACCGCATGTACAAACTTGAAGTCCAAGACCTGCATAAACGCTATGGCAGTCATGAAGTGCTCAAAGGCGTGTCCCTGGCCGCCGCGGCCGGTGATGTGATCAGCATCATTGGTTCCAGTGGTTCGGGCAAAAGTACCTTTTTGCGCTGCATCAACCTGCTCGAGCAACCCCACGCCGGCAAGATTCTGCTCAATAACGAAGAGCTGAAACTGGTGGCCAACAAGGACGGCGCCATGAAGGCCGCCGACCCTAAACAGCTGCAGCGCATGCGTTCGCGCCTGTCCATGGTGTTCCAGCATTTCAACCTGTGGTCGCACATGACCGCGCTGGAAAACGTGATGGAAGCCCCGGTGCACGTGCTGGGCATGTCGAAGAAAGAGGCCCGCGAAAAGGCCGAGCACTACCTGGCCAAAGTCGGCGTGGGCCATCGTAAGGATGCGTTCCCCGGCCACATGTCCGGTGGCGAGCAGCAGCGCGTGGCGATTGCCCGTGCCCTGGCGATGGAGCCGGAGGTGATGCTGTTCGACGAACCGACCTCGGCGCTGGACCCGGAACTGGTCGGCGAAGTGCTCAAGGTGATGCAGGACCTGGCCCAGGAAGGCCGTACCATGGTGGTGGTGACCCACGAAATGGGCTTTGCCCGTGAGGTGTCGAACCAGCTGGTGTTTTTGCACAAGGGTATCGTCGAAGAGCGTGGCAACCCGCGTGAAGTGCTGGTAAACCCGCAATCGGAGCGGTTGCAGCAGTTCCTGTCCGGTAGCTTGAAATAACAGGACTGCTTTTGTGCACTGAAATAGTGCATGATTCACGGCCCGAAAGTTGACGTCGGTCCCTGTGGGAGCTGGCTTGCTCGCGAATGCGGCGTGTCATTCAGCACATTTGTTACTGATACACCGCGTTCGCGAGCAAGCCCGCTCCCACATTTGGATCTTCATCAGTTTTTAAGATTTGTGTGGGTTTACCGGCTAGCATTGGCCTTTGTCTTCATTACCGTTACTCGCTTCGGATAGCACTCCATGACCGCCCATAAAATTGGTTTCCTGATTTGGCCCAGCACAAAAGCACTGACGCTTGCGCTGGCTGAGGAGGCCTTGCGCGTTGCTCAGCGGGTGCATCCGGAGGTGGTCTACGAGCTGTCGTTTTTGCTCGCGGAACCGGCGACCGAAGGCGCCTGGCAGCTGCCGGGCGAACCGTGGGCCGGCAAGCTCGAGGGCTTCCAGAAACTGTTCCTGCTGGCGGACGAGCCGCCGACCGTGATTGCCTCGCAACTGAGCACCGCACTCAAGCAACTGGTGCGCGCCGGGTGTGTGATCGGCGGCCTGTCGGCGGGTGTCTATCCGTTGGCCCAGCTCGGCTTGCTGGACGGCTATCGCGCCGCCGTGCACTGGCGCTGGCAGGATGATTTTGCCGAGCGTTTCCCCAAGGTCATCGCCACCAGCCATCTGTTCGACTGGGACCGAGACCGCCTGACCGCCTGCGGCGGTATGTCGGTACTCGACCTGTTGCTGGCGGTACTCGCCCGCGATCACGGCGCCGAGCTGGCCGGTGCGGTGTCCGAAGAATTGGTGGTGGAGCGCATTCGCGAAGGCGGCGAGCGCCAGCGTATTCCGCTGCAAAACCGCCTGGGTTCCAGCCATCCGAAGCTGACCCAGGCCGTTCTGTTGATGGAAGCGAATATCGAAGAGCCGCTGACTACCGACGAAATCGCCCAGCACGTGTGCGTGTCGCGACGACAACTCGAACGCATCTTCAAGCAATACCTCAACCGCGTCCCCAGCCAGTATTACCTGGAACTGCGCCTGAACAAGGCCCGCCAGATGCTGATGCAAACCAGCAAGTCGATCATCCAGATCGGCCTGTCGTGCGGCTTCTCCTCGGGGCCGCACTTCTCCAGCGCCTACCGCAACTTCTTCGGCGCCACCCCACGTGAAGACCGCAACCAACGGCGCAGCAGCAGCCCGTTCGAATTGTCGTCGGTGCCCTCCGAGCGCGGCTAGGGCGCGCTATTCGTCGACCTCCATTGGCGCAAGTGCCGGTAAGTTGACCGCATCCAGCGGGCGCAGCAGATCGATTCCGGTGTCACGCGCAAATTGCACGACCTGCGCTTGACCTCTCGGGGTGAACGGGTTGCCGCGCAAATACAGGGTGTTGACCCGTTCTCGCGGCGTTTCGTAAAGCGCTGCGGGCATGTGAGTAATCAGGTTATTGCGCAAGTCCGCCACCTCCAGTTGGTCGCGGGTCAACAGCCCCACGGGCAACTCGGTGATCGAGCATCGGTTCAATGACAGCAAGCGCAGGGCCGGCATCTGGCTGAGGTCGGGGGTTATCGTCAGTTGCGGGTTGCCGTGCAAGTCCAGCCAGACGAGGTTCTCCATCCCTGCCAAAGACCCCGCGCTGGCGGGGGTGAGCGTGAGCTCGCAGCGCTTCAGGGTCAGATGGCGCAGGTTCGGCATGCGGAAAACCGCCTCGGGAATGTTTCCCAGCGCGCCGCTGTGAATACTCAGCTCACGCAGTTTGGGAAAACTGTTGAGAAACGCATCCACACTTGTGGTGAGGTGGTCGCAGTGCAGCGCCATCACCGAGACATGCTCAAAGTTGGCTGCCAGTGCGGGAAACTCGCCCAGTATCGGCTGCCTGAAAATCAGCTTGTGGCTGATGCGCATGTCGGGGTTGTCGGTGTCTACCTCGGTTTCGCGACGCCAGGTCTGCTCCAGCAGCTGTTTAAGTTGGGCGCGTTTGTACTGCTCCTGCGCGGCGCTTTGGGCGTCCAAAGGGGTGCCGAGTATGGGATGCTCTGCCGGTTGCGAGACGACCCACAGGCCAAGGTCGGCTTGCAGTGTCTGATATTCCTGTTGCAGCCCGGCCAGTGTGCGCTGGCCTGCGGCTAAGTCGCCGGGTAACCCCATGACAAAACGCTGGGCTTCCTCGAGGGTAAACGTGGGGTAAAGCGCCTGGGTGGTGGCGAGGTCGGCCTGTGGCGCGGCAATGCCCCAGTCTTCCCCCGTTTGTTGGTAGAGCGCCTTGACCTTGTTACGGGTCGCCAGGGACAGCGGGTTGCCGGAGAAATCAAAGGCGCTGCTGGCCTCCGGGGGCAGGTCGAACAGTGCTTGGGGCAACGCGTTGAAACGGTTGTCCCGCAGCACGGCGGTGCCCAGTTCCGGCAATTGCAACAGGCCCTGAGGCAGCGTGTTGATGCCGGTTTCGGCCAGGTCCAGAAAGCTCAGGTCGCGCAGGCCCGTAAGATTCGGAATGCGTTCCAGCGGGTTGGCGTACAGGTCCAGCGCCCGCAGTTGGGTCATGGCGGCGAGGGCGGCGTGGTCAGGGGCGCTCAAGGTGAGGCCACAGTCGCTCAGCACCAGTTCGGTCAGGCCGGGCATGCTGAACAGGGCAGGCGGGATGCTGTTCAAGGGCAGGTTGCGCAGTGCCACGTGACGCAGTGTCGGGAAGTATTGCAAAAACGCGGCGACACCCTGGGTGTGGGAATCACCTGTCAGCTCAAGGAACGTCACGTGCGCCAGTTGCAGGTTCAAGGTGGGCAGGGCGCCTTGAACGGGGTCCGGCAATTCCAGCTTGTAGCCTTGAAAACCGCCCTCGAAAGCATCATCAAGGCCGGTTTCCAGACGCCAGCATTGCTTGAGCTGTTCTGCCCAGCGTTGACGAGCGCTTTGTGCGTCGGCGTAGTCATGACGGCCCATGCGCACTTCGGTTCCCGGGTACAGCCGGGGGGTGTTGGCTTCCCAGAGTGATAGGTCGTGTTCCAGGCGAGTGTATTGGCTTTGCAAGGACACCAGCGCACTCAATGCACCGCCGGGCTGTTGATTGAGGCTTGTCACCAGTTCTTGCAAAAGTGCGGGTTGCATACTGGGAAACAGCTGTTGTGCGCGGTCCTCCAGGCTGCGACCAGTGGCAGGGGGATAGCCGTTCATGCCACCGGGCAGGCGCATCGTTGTGGGGTCATAGGCTGGTTTGCTCACGGGGTGTTGCAGCAGGACTGTACGCAGGCTGTCACGCGGCAGCAGCGCGTCGCCCAGGCGCTGCCGCAGTTTTTCGCCTTCGCCGATGTTCAAACCCAGGACCTCTCGCTCGGCATCCGGCAATGCTTGCAGAATCGCGGTGTACAGGTCGGTGCGGCCAAACAGATGGAGGCCTTTGTGATCGTAGGTTTCGTATTCAGCGTTTTCAGTCATCACCAGCACTCTGCGTGTCGGCGCCGTGGGCTGGCCGATGCTGTCGCGCAACAGGCCATTGAACGAATAGTTTTTGACTTCGATACGCACCTTGCTCGGCCAGCCTGGCAGGCGTTCCAGCGAGTGCAGTGCGAGTAAATCGCTGTCCAGGTTGTCGGAAGCTTTGAGAAACAGCCCTTCATAGGCGCGGGTCAGGCGTACTTCCTGCTGGGCCCAGCGTGCCAGCTCTTTAGGCGCGCAGGTACCTGGGCCCGATCGATCTGCTTCAGTTCTTCACGGCTGGCACCGCGCAGCAGTTCCCGGGCGACGCTGGTGGGCAGGCCTGGCTGCGTGTCGATCAGTGCCTGAATTCTGGGCGAGTGTCTGGCTTCCAGGCCGCGGTAGCGCGAGTCAAACAATGCGGCGCGTTTTTCATCGGCCAGTTGCGCGATTTTTTTGCGCAGCATCGCGGTACGCACCGGCAGCGTATTGGGTGCGCCTGCCGACGGCTCGCCCAGCAGGGTTCTGATTTCTGTTTCATTCAGGGTTTGCAACACGATGCTCAGCAAGTCGCCCCGCGCCAGTTGTGCCTCGTGAATCTGCACCACCGGGTATTGGCTTTTCGGTGCGTACTGCCAGGTGATATCGCCGTTGGCATTGAGAAAACGCAGGGCTTTGGTTTCGGGCCACAGGTCATAGGTGGTGAGCAGTTGCAGCTGGGTATGCGGGTCGGCCTGGGTATAGAGGGCGGGGTCATCGCTGTGCATCTGGTCGATAAAGCGTTGCAGGTCCTGGTCGATTCTCAGGCGCTTGATCTGGTCTTCTAGCAGCGGCGGCAGTGGCTCGTTGTCCAGGTACATTTTGCGCAGGGCGTTATTGTCGGTTTCGCTGAAGGCGCAGGCGCGGCGCAGGGTAGCCGGCGGCAGGCCCTCGGCCTGCGTGCCGAGGCGCTGGATAAGGTGCTCGTCGCTCCAGGTCAGCGGCTGGTCCAGTTCGGTACTCCAGATGCCGGCGCCGTTGTGCCGCACCAGCGGTTGGTAGGCATTGGTGCGACTGGGGTGTTGGATCTTGTATACGCCGGTGTCGCCCACCTGCCTGACGCCGAACTGGCCGTGAGGTAACCGCAAGCTTGCGGTGTTGCCTTCCCCATAAATCCCCAGATTCTGGGAGGCGGCGGCGCTGGGCTGGCGATAAGGCGTCAGGTCCGGGTTCCACAGGCGTGCCTGGCCGTCGGGAAGCTGCACCGGTGTGAGCCGGTCGATGAAATCCCACAGCTCCCGGGGCAGCGCTTGGCGTAGCACGTTCTCGGCGATGGGCATGCCCACGCTGAACATGCCCAGTTGCACCAGGGTTTCCAGCAACGTCATAAAGTGGCTGAACGCTTGGGTTTTGAGACCTTCGGCCCAGTCGATGATGGATTCGAAGGTTTCATCCAGCACCTGGTAAATCGTATAGCCGATCATCAGCGCCCCCAGTGGCGGGAAAAACGGCGCGGCAATAAAGGCGGCAATCTGCAGCAAGGTCGAGGCGATATTCTGCAGGGCATCCCAACGCTCCCAGCGTGCTTTGCGGTCGGCGCTGGCGGTGGAGACGGCCATCACCGCAGCGTCGTTGATGATCTTGTTGAGTTTGCGTTGATACAGATGCGTCAGCAGCTCGCCGCTGATGGGTTTGGCGGCAAATTGCAGGTTGGGTTTGCTGGTCGGCGTTTCGCGCCAGGTGGGCATCGGGTCGCCGCTGACGTGCTGGTGCCAGGTCACGCGGCTCAAGCGTTGACGCAGGTCGGCGAAGAAATAGCCGCGCTCTTCGTGGGCCACAAACCGGCTGAAAAACGCCTGATAGGTGGGGGCGCGCAGTTTTTGCGTCAGCGCCTGCATCAGTGCGGCACTCGAGGCGTAGTGCTTGATCGGGTGGTCGGGGTCGTCCGGGATATAGGCCACCACCGGCACGGTCTGCTGATGCTGTTCCAGGTCCGGCGCAAACAGCACGATGCCGGTCAGCTGTGCCGACATCATCGTCAAGTCGTGGGCCCGCCAGGTCTTGCCGTCCAGGCGCATGCCTTGCAGGCCGTCGACGATGCCTTCGATCAGGCGTTGCAGTGTCTCGCTGAGGTCGCGCTTGATCACCGCAACCTGCAGCGCCACCTTCAGGGCGGCTTTCTGGCTGGCGTCGACCTGGCGTTGCAGCACTGCCGAGGCCACCGGTTCCAGCAGTTGCTCGGCCAGATACGTCTGGTATTGGCCGCCGAGGTCCAGCTCCCGGCACAACTGGGTAAAGGCCTCGATGCTCATGCGGTCTTTGACCGTGGTGAGGATTTCGAATTGTTCGGTAGCGGTGACTTTGCGCAGGTAGCTTGAGGCGCGTTCGTGGGCATCGGCGCGGGTTTCGTCGGGTTCGAAGTTGTGCAGCGCGGCTTCCAGCAACGAGACGGTCCAGGTGCGCGCGGCACCTGAGCGAATCGGGAACCACGGGATGCTGGCAGGGAGGTAGAAACGCACCAGGGTCGTTTCCACGTCCAGCTCCAGGCTGAACCGGGTGCTGAGCGCCTGTTGCAGTTTGGGCCGGGCGAAGGCGTTGATATCCTGCAGCCTGCCGAGGGCCTGATCCACCGGGTTCTGCGCCGCCCAGGCAGCACGGTTAAGCGTTTTGAGGGTGTAGTGATCGGCGGCCGAGGCGGTGCTGTACCAATTCGGGATCGTCAGCGTGGTGCCCTTGAGTTGCTGGTGCCGGGCCGGGCTGGCATTGCCTAGCCATGGCGGCACGGCGTTGATCAGTTGGCGATAGTGAGGGCTGGAAGTACGGTCGTTCATGGCGGGGAATCCAAATGGGATGACGGCCAATGGGACCAAAGCGTGCCGGCGAGCAGGCGGTGCATAGATGGTTTTTGCCGGACGACGGACAAATCCGTCGGCGGATGCCGCAAATCACGCGCCAGCGTTTAAACTGCGCCATTGCGACGCTATTTGTCGCATTGGCGTAAACCCGCGAAAATCGCGGGTTGGCGCTATAAGAAGTTGTCGCTTGGCGGCAAGGCCGCACTCAAAACTGTCCTTACAATCCCTGCATCGCCCGCCAGTTCCAGGCAGGCGTTCCTCTTCAGGAGACTCCGATGTCCGTTGAGCAAGCCCCGGTGCAACGTGCCGATTTCGACCAGGTGATGGTTCCCAACTACGCACCTGCCGCCTTTATCCCCGTGCGTGGCGCAGGTTCGCGCGTATGGGACCAGGCCGGTCGCGAGCTGATCGACTTTGCCGGCGGCATCGCGGTCAACGTACTGGGCCACGCCCACCCGGCGCTGGTCGGTGCGCTGACCGAACAGGCCAACAAGCTGTGGCACGTGTCCAACGTGTTCACCAATGAGCCGGCCCTGCGCCTGGCCCATAAGCTGATCGACGCCACCTTTGCCGAGCGCGTGTTCTTCTGCAACTCCGGCGCCGAAGCCAACGAGGCCGCGTTCAAGCTGGCCCGTCGCGTGGCGTTCGACCGTTTCGGCACTGAGAAGTACGAGATCATCGCCGCGCTCAACAGCTTCCACGGCCGTACCCTGTTCACCGTCAACGTCGGTGGCCAGTCGAAGTACTCCGATGGTTTCGGGCCTAAAATTACCGGCATCACCCACGTTCCTTATAACGACCTGGACGCGTTGAAAGCCGCCGTGTCGGACAAGACCTGCGCCGTGGTGCTCGAGCCAATCCAGGGCGAAGGCGGCGTACTGCCGGCCGAACTGGCCTACCTGCAAGGTGCCCGCGAACTGTGCGACGCGAACAACGCGCTGTTGGTGTTCGACGAAGTGCAAACCGGTATGGGCCGTAGCGGTCATCTGTTCGCCTACCAGCATTACGGCGTGGTGCCGGACATCCTCACCAGCGCCAAGAGCCTGGGTGGCGGGTTCCCGATTGCTGCCATGCTCACCACGGAGGCCCTGGCCAAGCACTTGGTGGTCGGCACCCACGGCACTACCTACGGCGGCAACCCGCTGGCGTGCGCGGTGGCGGAAGCGGTGATCGACGTGATCAATACCCCTGAAGTGCTGGCGGGCGTGAATGCCAAGCACGACCTGTTCAAGGCGCGCCTGGAGCAGATCGGCAAACAGTACGGCATCTTCACCGAAGTACGCGGCATGGGCCTGCTGATCGGTTGCGTGCTGAGCGACGCCTTCAAGGGCAAGGCCAAGGACGTGTTCAACGCGGCCGAGAAAGAAAACCTGATGATCCTGCAAGCCGGCCCCGACGTGGTGCGTTTTGCGCCGAGTTTGGTGGTGGAAGAAGCGGATATCAACGAAGGCCTGGATCGTTTTGAGCGGGCTGTGAAGACGTTGACGCAAGCCTGATGGACCGTTCGGCGCCTGGTGAACAGGCGTCGAGCAACTATTTCAAATGCCGGACCGAATCCCATGTGGGAGCCGGGCTTGCCCGCGATGCAGGCAACTCGGTCTTTCAGTGAGACCGAGGTGATGCCATCGCAGGCAAGCCAGCTCCCACATGGATCTACTGCACATTGAGAGGTGTGTGAGCCCAGATCCTGTGTCCGGCATTTTTCCCTCTGTGAGTTTTTCGAGTTAAGGAGTGACACCATGCTGGTGATGCGCCCCGCGCAAATGGCTGATCTGGGCGAGGTACAGCGTCTGGCTGCGGACAGCCCGATTGGTGTCACCTCCTTGCCGGATGATGTGGAACGCCTGAGCGACAAGATCGCCGCCAGCGAAGCGTCCTTCGCGGCCGAGGTCAGTTTCAACGGTGAAGAAAGCTATTTCTTCGTGCTCGAAGACACCGAGACCGGCAAGCTCGCCGGCTGTTCGGCCATCGTCGCCTCGGCCGGTTACTCGGAGCCGTTCTACAGCTTCCGTAACGAAACCTTCGTGCACGCCTCCCGCGAGCTGAAGATCCACAACAAGATCCACGTGCTTTCCCAGTGTCACGACCTCACCGGCAACAGCCTGCTCACCAGCTTCTACGTGGTGCCCGAGCTGGTCGGTTCGCCGTGGTCGGAACTCAACTCCCGTGGCCGCCTGCTGTTCGTCGCCAGCCACCCTGAGCGCTTTGCCGACTCGGTGGTGACCGAGATTGTCGGCTACAGCGACGAGAACGGTGATTCGCCGTTCTGGGACGCCATTGGTCGCAACTTCTTCGACCTCAATTACGCCGCCGCCGAGCGCCTGTGCGGGCTGAAAAGCCGCACCTTCCTCGCCGAGCTGATGCCGCATTACCCGATCTACGTGCCGCTGTTGCCGGACGAAGCCCAGGAAGCCATGGGCCAGGTGCACCCGCGGGCTCAAATTACCTTCGACATCCTGATGCGTGAAGGCTTCGAGACCGACCATTACATCGACATCTTCGACGGCGGCCCGACGCTGCACGCCCGGGTGTCGGGCATTCGCTCGATTGCCCAAAGCCGCGTGGTGCCGGTGAAGATCGGCGAGATGGTCAAGGGGGCTGGCCGCCAGTACCTTAGTCAGCAACGCGCAGTTGCAGGATTACCGTGCGGTAATGCTGGAACTGGACTACGCGCCCGGTAAACCGGTGACCCTGGACCTGGCGGCGGCCGAAGCCCTGGGCGTCGGCGAAGGCGCCAGCGTGCGTTTGGTTGCGGTTTAGAGAACAGAGTTTCGCGGGTGGCCTGAGCAGGCGGCCCGTCTGAGGAGATAGCATGATCGTTCGTCCCGTACGCAGCAGCGATTTACCGGCCCTGATTGATCTGGCGCGCAGCACCGGCACCGGCCTTACTACCTTGCCGGCCAATGAAGAGCGCCTGACCCATCGCGTGGGCTGGGCCGAAAAAACCTTTCGCGGCGACGCCGGGCGCGGGGATGCTGACTACCTGTTCGTGCTCGAAAACGACGAAGGCCGCGTGGTGGGCATTTCCGCGATCGCCGGTGCCGTCGGCCTGCGTGAGCCCTGGTACAACTTCCGGGTCGGCCTGACGGTCAGCGCTTCCCAGGAGCTGAATATCTACCGCGAGATTCCGACGCTGTTCCTGGCCAACGACCTCACCGGTAATTCCGAGTTGTGCTCGCTGTTCCTGCACGCCGATTATCGCACCGGCCTGAACGGCCGCATGCTGGCCAAGGCGCGCCTGCTGTTTATCGCTGAATTCCCGCAGCTGTTCGGCAACAAGATCATTGCCGAGATGCGCGGCGTGTCCAACGACGCCGGGCGCTCGCCGTTCTGGGAAAGCCTGGGCCGGCATTTCTTCAAGATGGAATTCAGCCAGGCCGATTACCTCACCGGCGTGGGCAACAAGGCGTTTATCGCCGAGCTGATGCCCAAGTTTCCGCTGTACAGCTGCTTCCTCTCCGAGGATGCGCGCAATGTAATCGGCAAGGTTCACCCCGATACCGAGCCGGCGCTGAGCATGCTCAAGAGCGAAGGGTTCAGCTACCAGGGCTATGTCGATATTTTCGACGCGGGGCCGGCGGTGGAGTGTGAGACCACCAAGATCCGTGCCGTGCGCGACAGCCAGTCGCTGGTGCTCGCCATCGGCACGCCGGGGGACGACGCCACGCCGTTCCTGATCCATAACCGCAAGCGCGAAGATTGCCGCATCACTGCCGCGCCGGCCCGTCTGGCGGCAGGCACGTTGGTGGTTGATCCGCAAACCGCCAAGCGCCTGCAACTGGTGGTGGGTGATCAAGTGCGTGCTGTTGCGTTGTCTGCTGCTCGGGAGTCCAAATAATGAATTCGCTGTATATCGCAGGTAGCTGGCTGGCTGGCCAGGGTGAACTGTTTGAATCGCGCAACCCGGTGACCCAGCAGGTGCTGTGGGCCGGCAATGGCGCCACGGCCGAGCAGGTCGAGTCCGCCGTGCAGGCTGCGCGCCAGGCGTTCCCGGCCTGGGCCCGACGCCCGCTGGAAGAACGCATCGGCGTGCTGGAAACCTTCGCCGCCACCCTGAAAAACCGCGCCGATGAAATCGCCCGCTGCATTGGTGAGGAAACCGGTAAGCCACTGTGGGAATCGGCCACCGAAGTCACCAGCATGGCCAACAAGATCGCGATCTCGGTACAAAGTTACCGTGAGCGTACCGGCGAGAAGAGCGGCCCATTGGGCGACGCCTCCGCTGTGTTGCGCCACAAGCCCCACGGCGTGGTGGCGGTGTTTGGCCCTTACAACTTCCCCGGTCACTTGCCGAACGGGCATATCGTCCCGGCCTTGCTGGCGGGTAATACCGTGCTGTTCAAACCGAGCGAGCTGACCCCGAAAGTCGCCGAGCTGACCGTGCAATGCTGGATCGAAGCCGGTTTGCCGGCGGGCGTGCTGAACCTGCTGCAAGGCGCCCGCGAAACCGGGATCGCCCTGGCGGCCAACCCGGGCATCGACGGTTTGTTCTTCACCGGCTCCAGCCGCACCGGCAACCACCTGCACCAGCAATTCTCTGGGCGCCCGGACAAGATCCTGGCTCTGGAGATGGGCGGCAACAACCCGCTGGTGGTCGACGAAGTGGCCGATGTGGATGCGGCGGTGTACACCATTATTCAGTCCGCCTTCATTTCGGCCGGCCAGCGCTGCACCTGTGCGCGTCGTTTGCTGGTGCCGCAAGGCGCGTGGGGCGATGCATTGCTGGCGCGTCTGGTGGCGGTGAGTGCGACGATTGCAGTCGGCGCGTTCGACCAGCAGCCGGCGCCGTTCATGGGCTCGGTGATTTCCCTCGGTGCGGCGAAAGCCCTGATGCAGGCCCAGGAGCTGATGTTGGCCAATGGCGCCGTGGCGCTGCTGGAAATGACCCAGCCACAGGCCCAGGCCGCTTTGCTGACCCCGGGCATCATCGACGTGACCGGTGTGACCGAACGCGAGGATGAAGAGCTGTTTGGCCCGCTGTTGCAGGTGATCCGCTACGCTGATTTTGCCGGGGCGATTGCCGAGGCCAACAACACCCAGTACGGCCTGGCCGCGGGTTTGTTGTCGGATTCCGAAGCGCGCTACCAGCAGTTCTGGCTGGAAAGCCGCGCCGGGATCGTCAACTGGAACAAACAACTGACCGGCGCTGCCAGCACCGCGCCCTTTGGTGGGGTAGGGGCGTCGGGCAACCACCGCGCCAGTGCGTATTACGCGGCGGATTATTGCGCGTACCCGGTGGCGTCGCTGGAAACGCCAAGCCTTGTGGTTCCAGCCACACTGACGCCAGGTATTACGCTGATCTAAATGTGGGGAGCGGGACCCTGTGGGAGCGGGCTTGCTCGCGAAGGCGGTGGTTCAGTCGTCAGATGTATTGACTGACACACTGCCTTCGCGAGCAAGCCCGCTCCCACACAAGCCAGCTCCCACACTTGATTGGGTTTACAGCTATAGATCTGCACCAGATGCCTATAAAAACAGATGTTCGTGGAGCCTCGCCGATGAAATCCTATGAAGTCAATTTTGACGGTCTAGTGGGGCCGACCCATAACTACGGCGGTTTGTCCTACGGCAACGTCGCGTCCCAGAGCAACAGCCAGCAGTCTTCCAACCCCAAGGAAGCGGCGTTGCAGGGCCTGCAGAAAATGAAAGCCCTGATGGACATGGGCTTTGTGCAAGGCGTGCTGGCGCCGCAGGAGCGCCCGGACGTGGCCGCCTTGCGCAACCTCGGCTTCAGCGGCACCGATGCCCAAGTCATTCAGCAGGCGGCCAAGCAGGCCATGCCGTTGCTGGTCGCCAGCTGCTCGGCCTCCAGCATGTGGGTGGCCAACGCCGCCACCGTCAGCCCAAGCGCCGACACCGCGGATGGCCGCGTGCATTTCACTGCCGCCAACCTCAATTGCAAATACCACCGCAGCATCGAGCACCCGACCACCAGCCGCGTGCTGGGCGCGATGTTCGCCGATGGCAAGCACTTTGCCCACCACGCCGCGTTGCCGGCTGTGGCGCAGTTCGGTGACGAAGGCGCGGCCAACCACACACGCTTCTGCCGTGACTACGGCGAGGCGGGCGTCGAGTTTTTCGTGTTCGGCCGCAGCGCATTCGACACCCGTTACCCGGCCCCGCAGAAATACCCGGCGCGCCAGACCCTCGAAGCGTCCCAGGCCGTTGCGCGTCTGCACGGCCTGCGAGATGACGGCGTGGTCTACGCCCAGCAGAACCCAGCCGTGATCGATGCTGGTGTGTTCCACAACGACGTGATCGCGGTGGGCAATGGCGAAGTACTGTTCTATCACGAGGATGCGTTCCTCAATACCGAGCAGATGCTGGGTGAGCTGCAAGGCAAGTTGGGCAAGCTGGGTGGCAACTTCCAGTCGGTGTGCGTGCCCCGCGCTCAGGTGAGTGTCGAGGATGCGGTGCGTTCCTACCTGTTTAACAGCCAGTTGCTGACCCGCGCCGACGGCTCGATGCTGCTGATCGTGCCGGAAGAATGCCGCGCCAACGAACGTGTGTGGCACTACCTGCAAAACCTGACCGCGTCCGGTGGGTTGATTCGCGAGGTAAAAGTCTTTGACCTCAAGCAAAGCATGCAAAATGGCGGTGGCCCGGCGTGCCTGCGCTTGCGCGTGGCGTTGAACCACACCGAGCTGGCGGCGGTGAACCCAGGCGTTATCATGACCGCGCCGTTGTACGACACGCTGACCCAATGGGTCGACAAGCACTACCGCGACAGCCTGCGTGAAACCGACCTGGCTGACCCGCAATTGTTGCTGGAGTGCCGGACGGCATTGGATGAATTGACGCAAATCCTTAAACTGGGCTCGGTTTATCCTTTCCAGATCAATTAACGCACCCCTTTTACGCCCCATGGCTGAGAGCATTTTATGACCACCGACACCCTGAAACTGATTCTTGAAGACACCGACGGCACCCAGCTGGAAACTTCCTGCACCCGCGTCGCCGTGGTCTGGCAGGGCAAGGAAATCTGGATCCAGCACGACGGCCGTGGCCAACTGCTGATCGGCGTGGACGTGGAAGAAGGCGACGCCGAGTACGCCAACCTGCTGATGCGCCCATTGGCTACCAATCTGATGAGCCTGCAACTGGAAATGGAACCGGCCGACGTTGAAGGTGACGACGACGATCACGTCCACGGCCCTGGCTGCAACCACTAAGGAAGCTGCTTATGCTCGCCCTCGGCAAACTGCTTGAACTGACCCTCGCCGGTCGTGAACCGGCGCAAAAAATTCAACTGACTGTCGACGGCGTGCAGATGCGCTGGCTCAGCGAGGGCGCACTTGAAGTGCGCCCGCCGCAGGCGTTGGACAACGGCAGCGACTTGCTGCTGTCGTCCGGCATCCATGGCAACGAAACCGCGCCGATCGAACTGCTCGACCGCCTGTTGCATGGTATCGCCCGTGGGGAGATCAAACCCCGCACCCGTATTCTGTTCCTGTTCGGCAACCCCGAGGCCATGCGCCGCGGCGAGCGTTACCTCGAACTGGACGTCAACCGGCTGTTCAACGGCCGGCATGAAAAAAACATCGGCCCCGAAGCCATGCGCGCCGCCGAGCTTGAGCAACTGGCGCGCAGCTTCTTCAGTCAACCCGGCCGTTCGCGCCTGCATTACGACCTGCACACCGCGATTCGCGGCTCAAAGATCGAGCAGTTCGCCTTGTACCCGTGGAAGGAAGGTCGCCAGCATTCACGCCACGAATTGGCGCGCCTCAACGCTGCCGGCATGCAAGCGGTGCTGCTGCAGAACAAGACCTCGATCACCTTCACCGCGTTTACCTACGAGCAGCTTGAGGCCGAAGCCTTCACCCTGGAATTGGGCAAGGCACGGCCGTTCGGGCAGAACCAGGGCGTAGACGTGTCGCGCCTGGAAACGCGCCTCAAGCAAATCATCGAAGGCAACGAGCCGGTGACTGAGAGCCTGGAGGGCCTGCAACTGTTTGCCGTGTCCCGTGAAGTCATCAAGCACAGCGATGCGTTCCTGATGCACCTGCCGGCGGACGTGGAAAACTTTTCGCCCTTGGCGCAGGGTTATCTGCTGGCCGAAGACGTGGCCAAGACCCGCTGGGTGATCGAGGAGGAGGGCGCCCGCATCATCTTCCCCAACCCGAAGGTGAAGAATGGCTTGCGCGCAGGGATATTGATTGTGCCAACCACGGATGCCGGCCTGGCCTGAATTCCGAGATTGCCTCGGTCAAAATGTGGGAGCGGGCTTGCTCGCGAAAGCGGTGTGACAGTCAATAGATGTACTGACTGATCCACCGCTTTCGCGAGCAAGCCCGCTCCCACACAAGCCAGCTCCCACATTTTGTTTTGCGATGTTGCTTAGACGGCTACAGCACGCGGCTCGCTGCGACGGATCGCCCGCACCTTGTGCAGGGTGTCGGCGCAGGTGCGTGCAGCTTCCTGGCCCTTGTGCACGAAGTGTTCGTAGAAGAAGGTGTGGTGTTCGCTGCCGGCGTGGAAGTGGTGCGGGGTCAGGGACACCGAGAACACTGGCACTTCGGTTTCCAGCTGCACCTGCATCAGGCCGCTGACCACCGACTGGGCGACGAATTCATGGCGGTAGATGCCGCCGTCCACGACCAACGCGGCAGCGACGATACCGGCGTAACGGCCGGTCTTGGCCAGCAGCTTGGCGTGCAGGGGCATTTCAAAGGCGCCGCCGACTTCGAAGAAATCGATGTCCGATTCCTGGTAGCCCTGGGCGATCATCTCGGCGAGGAAGCCTTTGCGCGATTGGTCGACAATATCCTTGTGCCAGCAGGCCTGGATAAATGCGACGCGCTCGCCGTGGTGGTTTTTGCTTTTGCTGTCGATTGCGGTGGGTTGCATGTTCTGACTCCTGTTTAAGAAAAAAACAGGGCGTTATGAATCGAATGGGATTTAAGGGTACGCAAGCACACTGGGTGCGCGGCCCTTAGGTGCCAATCCCGTTCTCTCTTCATCCGGACTATGACCGTCGGCCCCGGGATCACACCGGGTCTGCTGACCTTGTCGCCGTCCCGCGTGAGCAGTTCGAGGCGCCAAGCGCTCGCGGGCTATGCACATTGCGTGCAATTACCGCCGGTGGGGAATTGCACCCCGCCCTGAGAACGTTGCCGCCAGAACCCTGGCGGCGGAGAGTTTTTAACATGGTTTTTCAAAAACTGCACGATCGCCGTATCGATAACCTATATCGGTTTGTTTGGTTGGTATTCGATTGATGCAACGTGGGGCTTGATATTGCGCGGCGTTGCCCGCAGTAATCATCTTCATAAGAAACTCAATGCACCCCTTCGAGGTTTGTTTGATGTCTGTGATCGACCTGCGCAGCGACACCGTGACCCAACCCACGCCCGGCATGCTCGACGCGATGGCCACTGCCGTCAGCGGCGATGACGTCTACGGTGAAGACCCCACCGTCAACCGCCTGGAGGCCGAGCTGGCCAAGCGGCTGGGGTTTGCCGCGGCGTTGTTCGTGCCCACCGGCACCATGAGCAACCTGCTGGCATTGATGGCTCACTGTGAGCGCGGCGAGGAATACATCGTCGGCCAGCAAGCCCACACCTACAAATACGAGGGCGGTGGCGCGGCGGTGCTGGGCTCGATCCAGCCGCAGCCATTGGACGTGCAGGCGGACGGCTCGCTGGACCTTGGCCAGGTGCTGGAAGCGATCAAACCGGATGATTTCCACTTCGCCCGCACCCGGCTATTGGCGCTGGAAAACACCATGCAGGGCAAGGTGCTGCCCCTGGACTACCTGGCGAAGGCGCGGGCGTTTACCCGTGAACATGGCCTGGCCCTGCATCTGGATGGTGCGCGGCTGTATAACGCGGCGGTCAAGCTTGGGGTGGATGCGCGGGAGATCGCCCGTCACTTCGACTCGGTGTCGGTGTGCCTGTCCAAAGGGCTCGGCGCGCCGATCGGCTCGGTGCTGTGCGGGTCCACGGCGTTAATCGCCAAGGCGCGCCGTTTGCGCAAGATGGTTGGCGGCGGCATGCGTCAAGCCGGCTCCTTGGCGGCGGCGGGGCTGTATGCCCTGGATCATCAGGTAGCGCGCCTGGCCGATGACCACGCCAATGCCCAATGGCTGGGCGATGCGCTGCGCCAGGCCGGTTATGAGGTGGAGCCGGTGCAGACCAATATGGTCTACGTGCAGATCGGCGACCGGGCGCAGGCCTTGAAGGCGTTTGCCGCCGAGCGCGGGATCAAGCTGAGCGTCGCGCCGCGTCTGCGCATGGTCACGCATCTGGATGTGAGCCGGGCGCAGATCGAGCAGGTGGTGCAGACATTCGTCGAATTCTCGCAAAAATGACGGTGCAGACCGTCTAATTGAACCTCTCTATCGCATAAACACGCTGTACCACCGGCAAAGGGCCGATATAATGCGGCCCTTTGCCGTCGCTCCGTCTGATGATGTTGCGCACTGGCCTTTGGCCGCAGCCTCCGTGGAAGAACCTATGAAAAGCGCAGAAATCCGTGAAGCCTTCCTTCGCTTCTTCGAAGAGCAAGGTCACACCCGTGTCGCCTCCAGCTCCTTGATCCCAGGCAATGACCCAACCCTGCTGTTCACTAACGCGGGGATGAACCAGTTCAAGGACTGCTTCCTGGGCCAGGAAAAGCGCGCGTATACCCGCGCCACCAGCAGCCAGAAGTGCGTACGCGCCGGCGGCAAGAACAGTGACCTGGAAAACGTGGGTTACACCGCCCGTCACCACACGTTCTTCGAAATGTTGGGTAACTTCAGCTTCGGTGACTATTTCAAGAAAGATGCGATTACGTTTGCCTGGACCTTCCTGACCGGCGTCTTGAAGCTGCCCAAGGAAAAACTCTGGGTGACCGTCTACGCGACGGACGACGAAGCCTATGACATCTGGACCAAGGAAATCGGCGTCCCGGTCGAGCGTATGATCCGCATCGGCGACAACAAGGGGGCGCCTTACGCGTCCGACAACTTCTGGACCATGGGCGATACCGGCCCGTGTGGCCCTTGCACCGAGATCTTCTACGATCACGGCGCCGATATCTGGGGTGGCCCACCGGGCTCGCCAGAGGAAGATGGCGACCGTTACATCGAGATCTGGAACAACGTGTTCATGCAGTTCAACCGCACCGCCGATGGCGTGCTGCATCCGTTGCCAGCGCCATCGGTAGATACCGGCATGGGCCTGGAGCGGATCAGCGCGGTGATGCAGCACGTGCATTCCAACTATGAAATTGACTTGTTCATCAACCTGTTGAGCGCCTCGGCTACGGCGATTGGCTGCGCGAATGAAAGCCAGTCCTCGCTCAAGGTGGTATCGGACCACATCCGCTCCTGCGGTTTCCTGATCGCCGACGGTGTATTGCCGTCCAGCGAAGGGCGTGGCTACGTGCTGCGCCGGATCATCCGTCGCGCCTGCCGTCACGGTAACAAACTGGGCGCCACCGGCAGCTTCTTTTACAAGATCGTTGCTGCGCTGGTGGCCGAAATGGGCGAGGCGTTTCCGGAACTGGCCCAGAACCAGGCGCTCATCGAGCGCGTGCTGAAAGCCGAGGAAGAGCAGTTCGCCAAGACCCTGGAACAGGGCCTGAAAATCCTCGAACTCGACCTCGCCAACCTGCAGGGCACTGTGGTGCCGGGCGATGTCGTGTTCAGGTTGTACGACACCTATGGCTTTCCCATGGACCTTACCGCCGACATCGCCCGCGAGCGCGATTTGACGGTGGACGAGGCGGGTTTCGAGCGTGAAATGGAAGCGCAGCGCGTGCGCGCCCGTTCCGCCAGCTCCTTTGGCCTGGACTACAACAGCCTGGTCAAGGTCGACGTGCCTACCGAATTCACCGGTTACAAGGCTACCGTCGGCTCGGCCAAAATCGTTGCGCTTTATAAAGACGGCAAATCGGTCGACGTGCTGAACGAAGGCGACGAAGCCGTGGTGGTGCTGGACCAGACACCGTTCTACGCTGAGTCTGGCGGCCAGATTGGTGACTGTGGTTTCCTCAGCTCCACCTCCGGTCGTTTTGAAGTGCGCGACACCACCAAGACCGGCGGGGCATTCCTGCACCACGGTGTGCTGGTGCTGGGTAACTTGACGGTCGGTGCACCGGTCGACACCCAGGTGGATGCCGACGTGCGGCACGCAACGGCTTTGAATCACTCGGCCACTCACTTGTTGCACGCGGCATTGCGCCAGGTGTTGGGTGAGCACGTTCAGCAAAAGGGTTCGTTGGTGGACAGCCAGCGCCTGCGTTTCGACTTCAGCCACTTTGAGGCGATCAAGCCTGAGCAGATCAAGGCCCTGGAAGACATCGTCAACGCCGAGATTCGCAAGAACTCGGCGGTAGAAACCGAAGAAACCGACATCGAGACCGCCAAGGCCAAGGGCGCCATGGCGCTGTTCGGCGAGAAGTACGGCGATAACGTGCGCGTGCTGAGCATGGGCGGCGACTTCTCGGTGGAACTGTGTGGGGGGATCCACGCCAACCGCACCGGCGACATCGCCCTGCTGAAAATCATCAGCGAAGGCGGTGTGGCGTCCGGTGTGCGGCGTATCGAGGCAGTGACCGGCGCTGCGGCCCTGGCCTACCTCAATGCGGCCGAAGAACAACTCAAGGAAGCGGCCAGCCTGGTCAAGGGCAGCCGCGACAACCTGATCGACAAACTGTCGGCCGTTCTGGAGCGCAACCGTGCGCTGGAGAAGCAGCTGGAGCAGTTGCAAGCCAAGGCAGCCAGCGCTGCGGGTGATGATCTGTCGGCTTCGGCCGTAGACGTCAAGGACGTTAAAGTCCTGGCCGCACGCCTGGACGGTCAGGACGGCAAGGCGTTGTTGGCCCTGGTCGATCAGTTGAAGAACAAGCTCGGCCGCGCAGTGATCCTGCTCGGCGGTGTCCATGAGGAAAAGGTCGTGCTGGTTGCCGGTGTAACCAAGGACCTGACTGGCCAACTCAAGGCCGGTGATTTGATGAAGCAAGCCGCCGCGGCAGTGGGCGGGAAGGGCGGCGGTCGTCCGGACATGGCGCAAGGCGGTGGTATAGACGCCGGTGCCCTGGACGCGGCCCTGGCTCTGACCGTGCCATTTGTCGAGGCGGGCATTTAAGGCGCTGTTGCCGAGCCCATGGTCTAGTCATGGGCTCGCTCGGTTGCTGGAAGATTTGTTTATTGGGCGCCCCTTTACGGGCTGAGGCGGCTTAGAAATGGCTTTGATCGTACAGAAATTCGGAGGCACCTCGGTCGGTTCTGTCGAAAGAATCGAGCAGGTGGCCGACAAGGTTAAGAAATTCCGCGATGCCGGCGACGACCTGGTGGTGGTGCTGTCGGCCATGAGCGGCGAGACCAATCGCCTGATCGATCTGGCCAAGGCAATCAGTGGCGACCAGCAACCGCTGCCGCGTGAGCTGGATGTGATTGTGTCCACCGGTGAGCAGGTGACCATTGCCCTGTTGGCCATGGCGCTGAACAAGCGTGGTGTACCGGCAGTGTCCTACACTGGCAGCCAAGTGCGCATCCTGACCGACAGCGCGCATACCAAGGCGCGCATCCTGCAGATCGATGATCAGAAAATCCGCACAGATCTCAAGGCAGGTCGCGTGGTAGTTGTAGCAGGGTTCCAGGGCGTGGACGAGCAGGGCAACATCACCACCCTCGGGCGTGGCGGTTCGGACACCACCGGCGTGGCGCTGGCAGCGGCTCTCAAGGCCGATGAATGCCAGATCTACACCGATGTGGACGGCGTTTACACCACCGACCCGCGTGTGGTGTCCGTGGCCCAGCGCCTGGACAAGATCACCTTTGAAGAGATGCTGGAAATGGCCAGCCTCGGTTCCAAGGTGTTGCAGATCCGTGCGGTGGAATTCGCCGGCAAGTACAACGTTCCGCTGCGCGTATTGCACAGCTTCAAAGAGGGTCCGGGCACCCTCATTACTATTGATGAAGAGGAATCCATGGAACAGCCGATCATTTCCGGCATCGCTTTCAACCGCGATGAAGCCAAGCTGACGATCCGTGGCGTACCGGATACCCCGGGCGTGGCGTTCAAGATTCTCGGCCCTATCAGTGGCGCGAACATTGAAGTCGACATGATCGTGCAGAACGTTTCGCACGATAACACCACCGATTTCACGTTCACCGTGCACCGCAACGAGTACGATGCAGCCGAACGCATCCTGCAGAACACCGCGAGCGAGATTGGCGCCCGTGAAGTGGTGGGCGATACCAAGATCGCCAAGGTGTCGATCGTGGGTGTGGGCATGCGTTCCCATGCCGGCGTTGCCAGCCGCATGTTCGAGGCGCTGGCCAAGGAAAGCATCAACATCCAGATGATCTCCACCTCGGAAATCAAAGTCTCGGTGGTGATCGAAGAGAAGTACCTGGAACTGGCTGTACGTGCGCTGCATACCGCTTTCGAGCTGGACGCTCCGGCCCGACAGGGCGAGTGATGCAATGCTAGGAAGGCGCGGTCTAACCGCGCCTTTCATTTTTTGTGGGGTGCATGGTCTTTTACGTGCGCTCGACAATACTTAGGCCGTTAGGGCTATGGCTATCGGGTCGTAGGTCGAACGCCTTTTTTTTGCAGACTGTTGTTCCTGAACTGAAATGCGTGAGGAGAAAGGTATGCTGATTCTGACTCGTCGGTGCGCAGAAAGCCTGATTATCGGTGATGGCGAAATCACCGTGACCGTGCTCGGCGTCAAAGGCAATCAAGTACGTATCGGGGTTAACGCTCCGAAAGAGGTAGCGGTCCACCGCGAGGAAATCTACCTGCGGATCAAGAAAGAGAAGGACGAAGAACCAAGCCTTTAATTTTTATCGTTTTTTATGTTTGCAAACGGGGATGAACGTGGTTAATATACGCCCCGTGTTGCGGAGAGCTGGCCGAGTGGCCGAAGGCGCTCCCCTGCTAAGGGAGTACACCTCAAAAGGGTGTCGGGGGTTCGAATCCCCCGTTCTCCGCCATTATTTGCTTAGTACGTTGCAATCTGGTTTTTTCGGTAAGTTGTTGAAATTACTCGAAAAAATAGCTTTACATAGAGATTGAACGGCCTATAATGCGCGGCAACAAATGCACTCGTAGCTCAGCTGGATAGAGTACTCGGCTACGAACCGAGCGGTCACAGGTTCGAATCCTGTCGAGTGCACCATTTAAGAGTTAGTTGCAGCAATGCAGGTAGCTTGGCTCCAACCAGTTGTGATCTGGTCTAAAAACACACTCTGCACTCGTAGCTCAGCTGGATAGAGTACTCGGCTACGAACCGAGCGGTCACAGGTTCGAATCCTGTCGAGTGCACCATACAAACAAAAAGCCCGCTTAGTGCGGGCTTTTTGCCGTCTGGGGTTTTGTAGGGCTTCATCTTTTTCTCCTGCCTCCATGTGTTTTCCTTTCTTGCTGCGGCGTCGCAGTTCATAGATGCGGCCGATGTTTAGCTTTGGCTCGCAAGCGCTTGTTCTTTCCAGTTTTTTGACGTTAAAAGTCGGCGCACGGTGTATCATTGCGCCCGTCAGCCCCGCCGGGGCTTGTGGAATACCTCCATGGACTTACCCAGTAGTTACTCAGTACCCCGTTTTTCCAATCATGAATTGACTGATTGATCCTTCCGGCGTGCCCCGCTGCTGGGAGTGGAGTTCGCCTATGACCGAAGTAGAAGTTAAGAAAACACAAGAAAGCCTGCAGGATCGCCTGGCTCAAGTCATCGAGCTGCTGCAGCGCCAGCGTGTGGTCGAAGACCTCACGCACCGCCAGGAAGGCCCGAACAAAGACCACGTTGAAAACCTGGTCCACCGGCAGAACCTCGTCGAGTTGCAACGCAAGCTCGATGACCTGCACTCCGCCGACGTCGCCTATATTCTCGAAGCTTTGCCGCTGGATGATCGACTGACCCTCTGGCAGTTGGTCAAGGCCGACCGCGACGGCGACATCCTGCTTGAAGTATCCGACTCCGTTCGTGAAACCCTGATCGCCGACATGGATGATCACGAACTCCTGGCTGCCGCCAAGGAGATGGACGCCGACGAGCTGGCCGACCTGGCCCCTGAGCTGCCCCGTGATGTTGTCCACGAGCTGATGGAGGCCCTCGACAGCCAACAGCGTGAGCGCGTGCGCTCCGCGTTGTCCTATGACGAGGATCAGGTCGGCGCCCTGATGGACTTCGAGATGGTCACCATCCGCGAAGACGTCAGCCTGGAAGTGGTTTTGCGCTACCTGCGCCGGCTGAAAGAGCTGCCGGGGCATACCGACAAGCTGTTTGTGGTCGACTACGAAGGCATCCTCAAGGGCGTGCTGCCGATCAAGCGCCTGCTGGTAAATGATCCCGACAAAAAAGTTGCGGATTTGATGGCCAGCGATACGGTGAGTTTTCACCCGGATGAGGACGCCTACGAAGCCGCTCAGGCGTTTGAGCGTTATGACTTGATTTCTGCACCGGTGGTCGACAAGAACGGCAAGCTGATTGGCCGTTTGACCATCGACGAAATGGTCGACCTGATTCGTGAAGAGAGTGAAACTGAAGTCCTCAACATGGCGGGTTTGCGTGAAGAGGAAGATATTTTTGCATCGGTCTGGCGTTCTCTGCATAACCGCTGGGCCTGGCTGGCGGTCAATCTGATTACCGCCTTCATTGCCTCGCGCGTCATCGGGCTGTTCGAGGGCTCTATCGAGAAGCTGGTGGCCCTCGCGGCGTTGATGCCGATTGTCGCGGGCATTGGTGGTAACTCGGGTAACCAGACCATCACCATGATCGTGCGCGCCATGGCACTGGATCAGGTGAGTACTGCCAATTCTTCGCGCCTGCTGCGTAAAGAGTTGGCGGTGGGTCTGATCAACGGCCTGGTATGGGGAGGTGTGATTGGCGTCGTGGCCTACTTGCTGTATGGCAGTTGGTCGCTCGGCGTGGTGATGACCGCCGCCATGACCCTCAACCTGCTGCTGGCGGCGCTGATGGGGGTGTTGATCCCCATGACCCTGGCACGCCTGGGGCGCGACCCTGCGATGGGTGCCAGCGTGATGATCACGGCCATGACCGACAGTGGTGGTTTCTTCATCTTCCTGGGCCTGGCGACGATCTTCCTGTTGTAACCCTTCCGGCGGGAGCAAATCTGCTCCCGCCTTGCTTTCCCTTCCCGGCTTTCCCCGCCAAATCGCACGCAAAAAAAAGCCAGCACATGGCTGGCTTCGGCTTTCAGTTGTAAATCAATTGGCTTCTGCGGCCGCCTCAACGTCGTGCGCAATAAGCGAGACGAGAGCATTTTGCTGGCGGTGGGAGAGCTGACGAAAACGCTGCAGCAGTTCGCGTTCGTGCAGTGACAGCTCTGGGCTGTCCAGGCGCATGCTCAACTCGTCGCCCAGCGCACCTTCCTGAATAAGGCTCTGTTCCAGGCGCGCGATGATTTCGGAGTTCATGCTGCGGTGATGATTGCGAGCCACCTCGGCAATGCGTTCCCGCATTCCGTCTGGCAGACGTACGACGAACTTGTCAGCCGTACGGCTGGAATAAATTGCCTGTTTCAATGGGCGCATATATTTAACCGGTTAGTTCAGGGGAGCGGTTTTTGGAATTGGCCGCAAGATGAGTGTTAAGACAAGGCTCACGACTAAAGTTCAACCCTAATTGCAAAGAGGCCGCATCATGCCTCAGATTTGACATTTCCTTGGCGTCAATTCTGTGACAAATATTGAACTGCCTAAAGGCTTTATGCCAGCACTCATTTGCATTTTTGCGGACTGGTTGGAAAACTTTTCAACCAGTGGTTCCGCAACGGAACTTCCCGTAAGTCTGGGTCGCCAGGGGGTTTGAGGCCGCACATGCTATAGCAAACTGGCCTTTTGCCCTCATTTTTAAGACTAGTGGCAATTTGCCGATTAGCGAGGGTGAGGCGACATAAGGTAAGGCGGGGAGGAGGAGGGGTTCAGCGTAGAACCGGATCGAACTTGATTCTGCGGCCAACGATCAGCGTGAGCAGCAGCAGGCTCGCAAACACGCCAGTGGCAACGAATGCGGTGGTTTGCCCGTCCTGAGAGTCGGCGCTAAGGCCCAGGATGCCGGTTATCGCGGTCAGGCATAAAAACAGCCAGGCAGATTTGGTCATGAACGGCTTCCTCAGAAAACCCAGTGTTCAGATGCAGGTGCAGTCTGGGTGCCTTCGGTCAGGCGTACCGGCGATTGCGCGTTAGGCGTCATCACCGCCAGTTGCGGGCGTTGTTGCAGGTGGTGCGGTACCGCCTGGCTGATCTGTGCGGGATCGTCAGTGCCAGTCGATTGGAAATGGAACATCAGCAGTGCAGCCAGGGCTACGGTGTTGAGGGCTAACAGAAGGGCACTGTTCATGGTCATGTTCTCCGCTTAACGCCGTGGCTGAATGGGTCTTGTAGGAGAAGTATTGCAGGTCTCGTGCCAATCTATTAATTCAATAAAATCAATGAGTTGAGTCTACTTTAGATTGCGCAAAGGTTGCAATTTGCAATGCTGGCATTTTAGCGGAGTGCATTTTGCACGATGGCGCCGGGTGCCCGTATTTACTGGGCGAAACCCGGATCGTCCAGACAAGGATCGGCCTACACTCAAAAAGCCCACGGACGACATGACAAAACCAACCTCGGCCGTTAACATGCACGCCGTCCGTCGCGGTGCCTCTGGCCCGATGACTGTCATTAGTCCCAGTAGCTCAATTGGATAGAGCATCCCCCTCCTAAGGGGAAGGTTGGCCGTTCGAACCGGCCCTGGGACACCAGATTCAAAGCCCTGCACAGAATATTCTGGCGGGGCTTTTTTGTGCGCGCTCGATCTTTTCAAAGACCAGTCGAACCTTGCTGCCGATCAAGGTTCACAGCAGGTGCTGACGGGTATTTTGCGCAACGGTGTACCTTGCACGCCACCCGGCAGCGTCTGAGCTGGTAAGCAAAATAATCCCCGGAAACAGCGCCTTTCGCCTGTCCGGACCCGGCAACCCCGGACTATCATGCCGATAGCCCTGTCTCTCACTGCAAGGAGCCGCTCGGAACGCCGATGCGCCAGATCTGGAAACCTTTTCGAGCCCTTTATTTCGCCTCCTTGATGATGCTGATCGGCTCCGGCCTGCTCAGTACCTACCTGGCCCTGCGCCTGGCGGCCGATCATGTCGACAGCCTATGGGTGGGTGCGCTGATGGCGGCCAACTATTTTGGCCTGGTGCTGGGTGGCAAGATCGGGCATCGCCTGATTGGTCGTGTCGGGCACATCCGGGCTTACGCTACCTGTGCCGGGATCGTCGGTGCGGCGGTGTTGGGCCACGGCCTGATCAACTGGCTGCCAGCCTGGATCGTGCTGCGGATGATCGTGGGCCTGGGGATGATGTGCCAGTACATGGTGATCGAAAGCTGGCTCAATGAGCAGGCGGACGCGAAGCAGCGTGGCGCGGTGTTCAGTGGCTATATGATTGCCTCCTACCTGGGGTTGGTGTTGGGCCAGCTGATTCTGGTGATGCATCCCCAGCTCGGCCTTGAATTGCTGATGCTGGTGGCGCTGTGCTTTGCCCTGTGCCTGGTGCCGGTGGCCATGACGCGCCGTATTCACCCGGCGCCTCTGCACCCCGCGCCGATGGAGCCGCGCTTCTTTATCAAGCGCGTGCCGCAGTCGCTGAGTACCGTGCTGGGAGCGGGTTTGATCGTGGGTTCCTTCTACGGTCTGGCGCCGTTGTATGCCTCTCAGCAGGGGCTTACCACCGAGCAGGTGGGTCTGTTTATGGGTAGCTGCATTTTTGCCGGCCTGGTGGTGCAGTGGCCATTGGGCTGGCTGTCGGACCGCTATGATCGCGCGCTATTGATTCGTTGCTTTGCCCTCTGCCTGGCGGTGGCGGCCTTGCCGTTGGCGTTGCTGACTAAAGTGCCGCTGGAAGTGTTGTTCGTGGCGGGCTTCTTGTGTTCCCTGGTGCAGTTCTGCCTGTACCCGCTGGCGGTGGCGTTTTCCAATGACCACGTCGAAGGTGACCGTCGCGTATCGCTCACGGCCATGCTGCTGGTGACTTACGGCGTGGGTGCCAGCATCGGGCCGTTGCTGGCCGGTGTGGTGATGAAAATGTTCGGCAGTCACATGCTCTATGCGTTTTTCAGCCTGTGCGCGTTGATCCTGGTGTGGCGTATCCGGCCTAAAGCCGTGACCAACCTGCACCAGGTGGACGACGCGCCACTGCACCATGTGGCGATGCCCGACAGCATGTCCAGTTCGCCGTTGGTCGCTTGCCTTGATCCGCGGGTGGATGAGGCGGTGGTGCAGGAGCAGATGCAGACTGCCGCGCCTGAGCCCGAAGCCGAGCCCGACCCTGCGGTGGATGAGCCGGCGGACGAAGTGCCGACTGACCCACTGGATCCGGACGAACATCCCCACGATTTGAGCAGGGCGCGCCCCTGAAAGCAAAAACGGGCAGATCCCATCAGGATCTGCCCGTTTTTTTATCGCGATCTTTAAGGTTTAAAAATCGTCGTCTTTGTCAAAGCGCCGTGCTTCGCGTTGCAGCTGGTACACGAACCGCTCGACCTGGCGTTGTACCAGGCCGCTCATGTTGTGGAAGCGCACGCCGGCAAAGGTGGTGTTGATCTTCTCTTCGAAGTGCAGGTATCGCAGTTCCACCGAGGTGGTCATGCTGCCAAAGGGCAGGGCGGCGATAAAGCGGTCATAGACCTGGCCCAGTTGCAGGCGCTCGGAGATGTCCCCTTCAAAGCGCAATTTGCAGCCGGTGGCGGAAATATCCAGCAGTTTGCCGTTGACGGGGGCTTTGAGCTTCTCGCCCCCCAGCTCGATGTTGACCAGTTGGGCCAGCTTCAGGGCGGCGCGAAAAGCGTTGCGGCGCTGGTGGTAAACCACCTCATCGGGCAGGCTGCCGGTGTAGATACGGTGGCCGTCCTTTTCGCTGATGCTCAGGCTGCCGTTGCTTTCCCACGCGACGCGCACGCCATCGTGGAAGCCTTCGATGCGGAAGGGCTCGCCGTTTTCCAGGTGACGTTCGCCGTCACGCGGGATCATTTCGTCCAGGACCAGGGTGCCGCCGTCCCGGTCGACGTCCACCAGGTAGCTCTGAAAGCGCTGGCTGCGTTCGTGGAAGGTGATGATCAGCGGGTCGTGGCTTTCTTGCAGCATCCGCAGGGTGCCGGCGATTTCCAGAGGCGTGGTGAGGACCTTGGGGGGCTGCGGAGCATCTTCCGCATTAAGGGCGTTGAACACGGTTCTTCCATCTCCAGACAAAATACGACTACACGCAAAAGCAGGCATTCTGCCAGTATGTGGCGCGCCTTGGATAGGGCACGCTGTAAACCGGCATCAGGCTTGGCTGCGGGTGCTTGGCTTGACCAGGCGCGAGGTGGAACCCTGGGCGTTATAAAGCGCCGGAGGCTCTCCGCCGTGAAGTATACGCAACTGGTTGGCGGTCGTAGCTTGCTGAAGCTGGATCGACTGACCGTTGAGCAGGTTGGCTTCCTGGCACTGGGCGAGCAATTGAGTGAGTTCTTTGCTCTGGGCCAGTAGTTGATCACCGACCGAGGAGTGGCTGGCCAGCTGCGCCAGGCCATCGTGGTCTGCCGCAAGGCCCAGGCTGATAAGGATCTGGCTGCGTTTTTTGCCGTGCTGTTCCAGCAAGACAATCAATGACTGCTTGCGCGCCAGAATTTCTTCCAGCAAGGGCATGTCGCGGCCGTAGAGGGCCAAGGATTCCTCCTTGAGCAGCTCGAGCAGCTGTTGCGTCGGCGCGTGATCATCAATGATCAGTTGAAGCAATTGTTCGTCGTGATGCATGGCTGGCCTTGGGGTTTAAGCGTCCAAAAGCCCGGCGCAGGCCTTTGCCTAACGCTCGGCTTCGAAATTAAGCAGCTTGCTGGCTACACGGTTGCTGTCGACTTTGTAGCTGCCATCGGCGATTGCCTGTTTCAATTCGGCCACACGGGCTTTATTGACGACGGGTTGATCGCGCAGCGAGTCAGTGACCTTCTGCAACTGTTGAGCCTCATTGCTCAGGTGTACGGATTCCCCGCTCTGGCTGGCGCTCGCCTGTTCTGCCTTGACGGGCAGTGGCTGGGCCTTGGCTTCTACGCTGTCCTTGGCACCGGTGGTGCGCGTGGAGCCCGTCGTGGCCGGGGTGTTATTTAAACGACTGAAATCGATGACCATGATAAAAAAACCTCTGGGTATTTGGACGCTTGCCATGTTTTCGGCCATACCCGGACAAACTTTAGGCTCGAATGACAATAGACTGCACAGGCCGGCACCCAACCGACAGTGTAGGAAAAGCTGGCGTCCGACACCAGTGGTCTATAAAGCTACCTCCACTTGTCCAGGGGCGGTTACCCGCGCCTTGATCACTCGGTTGGAGTTGAGGTTCTTGACCCGGATCTGCTCGCTCATGCCGCCGTTGGACAGCGCTTCGCCCGGCATCTTCACCTGCAGCCCACCGCTGCTGGCGGAAATCACCACCTGATCACCCTTGCGAATCACTTCCGCCTGCTCCAGATGCACCAGGGTGATGACCTGATCGGTGACCACTGGTCGGGTTAATTTCTGCCCGATGGCTTGGTCGATGGACGTCAGGTAGCCCTGGTTGATCATGCTGATATCGCGTTCGCGTAGCACCACGTCCTCGAAACCGATGATGCCGGTGCGCTTCAGCGGGCGCGCAACCACCACCACATCCCGAAACAGTTTGACCTGGGCCGGGACGAACACGGTCCAGGGCGAGGCGCCTTCACAGCGGACCTTGACCGTCACGCGGCCGATCGGCTGGGCGGGGCTTTCCAGGGAGGCTGTCAATTCCTTGTCGCACATCGGCATGCGCAGGCGCGGGTCCAGTTGGTTGACCTGGATTTCATAACGCCCCGGCGTCTGGGTGGTGGCCAGATAATCTTCTACAGTGAACTCAAGAAAGCCTTGAGTGACGCCGATAAGTAGATCAGGCAAGGTGACGTTGTCTGCGCGGGCCGTGGCGTTCAGGCTTAAAGCAAGCAATGCCACCCAGGCGCAGAGCAATCTGCGGTACTGTGGGAATCCAAGGCGTCGGGAAACTGTCGTTTTAATATCCATAGCCAACCAAATAGCAAAGCTCGTGCCGTTTAGTGTTAGGGGCGCGCTGCCCTGCAGGTATAGCCAAAGGTTTTAGCGTAGGAGTAAAGGCATGGCAGGTGTAATGGATTCAGTAAACCAGCGTACACAGCTGGTAGGGCAGAATCGCCTGGAGTTGTTGCTTTTTCGCCTGGATGGCAAGCAGCTGTATGGCATCAACGTGTTCAAAGTGCGGGAAGTGCTGCAATGCCCCAAGCTGACGATCATGCCCAAATCCAGTCCGGTGGTGTGTGGTGTCGCCAATATCCGCGGCGCGACCATTCCGATTCTCGACCTGGCGCTGGCCACCGGTTCGGCGGCCCTGCAGGACCGTGAGAGCCCGTTTGTGATCATTACCGAGTACAACACCAAGACCCAGGGGTTCCTGGTGCGCTCGGTGGAGCGCATCGTCAACATGAACTGGGAAGAGATCCATCCACCGCCCAAGGGCACCGGCCGCGATCACTACCTTACGGCCGTGACGCGAGTGGATAACCAGTTGGTGGAAATCATCGACGTAGAGAAGATCCTCGCCGAAGTGGCGCCCACCTCGGAATCGATTTCCGTGGGTGTGGTGGACGCCGAAACGGCACACAAGGCGATCTCGCTGCGGGTGCTGACGGTGGATGACTCCTCGGTGGCGCGCAAGCAGGTGACCCGTTGCCTGCAAACGGTCGGCGTGGAAGTGGTGGCCCTCAATGATGGTCGCCAGGCGCTGGATTACCTGCGCAAGCTGGTGGATGAAGGCAAGAAGCCGGAAGAAGAATTCTTGATGATGATCTCCGACATCGAGATGCCGGAAATGGACGGTTACACCCTCACGGCCGAGATACGCAACGACCCACGCATGCAAAAATTGCATATCATCCTGCATACTTCATTGTCGGGCGTATTCAATCAGGCGATGGTCAAGAAGGTCGGTGCTGATGACTTCCTGGCTAAATTCCGTCCTGATGACCTGGCAAACCGGGTAGTCGACCGGATCAAGGCAGCAGATCACGGCTAGGGGGTTTTCCCTGGCGGTCACACGATTTAAGAGGCGGTATCATTGTCTACGGGTAATTTGGATTTCGAACAGTTCCGGGTCTTCCTGGAGAAAGCCTGTGGCATATTGCTCGGTGAAAACAAGCAGTACCTGAGTATCCAGCCGTCTCAACAAACTGATGGAACAGCAGGGCATCAAATCACTGGGCGAGCTGGTTCAGCGTATCCAGGGCCAGCCGCGCAGCGGGCTCAAGGAAATGGTGGTCGATGCCATGACCACCAACGAAACCCTGTGGTTTCGCGACACCTACCCTTTGAAGTGCTCAAGAGCAAGGTGTTGCCGGAGGCGATCAAGGCCAGCCCGGGCCAGCGCCTGCGCATCTGGTCGGCTGCCTGCTCCTCGGGGCAGGAACCGTATTCGATTTCGATGTCCATCGATGAGTTCGAGCGGACGAACATGGGCCAGCTCAAGGCCGGTGCACAAATTGTTGCCACCGACCTGTCCGGCACCATGCTTACCAATTGCAAGACCGGCGAGTACGACAGCCTGGCCCTGGGCCGTGGTTTGTCCCAGGAGCGCCTGCAACGGTATTTCGACCCGAAAGGGGCGGGGCGCTGGGCGATCAAGGCGCCGATCAAGAGCCGCGTGGAGTTCCGCTCGTTCAACCTGCTCGACAGCTACGCCAGCCTGGGCAAGTTCGACATGGTGTTCTGCCGCAACGTGCTGATTTACTTCTCGGCCGAGGTGAAGAAAGACATCCTGTTGCGCATCCACGGCACCCTCAAGCGTGGCGGTTATCTGTTCCTCGGTGCGTCCGAGGCACTCAACGGCCTGCCGGATCACTACCAGATGGTGCAGTGCAGCCCTGGGATCATTTACCAGGCGAAATAAAGCGCCCTCGGTCAAAAATGTGGAAGCTGGCTTGTGTGGGAGCTGGCTTGCCTGCGATAGCATCACCTCTGTGTAACTGAAAAACCGAGTTGATGCTATCGCAGGCAAGCCAGCTCCCACATTTGTATGTGCGGCAAACTTCAAGAAAGCGGCAACCCCCCATTGCCGCTTTACTGGCGCCACGCGGAAGCCGCTTGCCGCTTTTCTGGCATTGCCGCCGGCAATCACCGCGCAAACCCTTGAAATACGGGCCTCCAGTGAATTGGCATGCGCCTTGCTATGACCTTGTTACGAAAAGCAGGTCAGCCTAAAGGTTTCCGCCATGAGCATCAGCTTCGATAAAGCGCTCGGTATCCACGAACAAGCATTGGGCTTCCGCGCCCAGCGTGCCGAAGTCCTGGCTAACAACATTGCCAACGCCGACACCCCGAACTACAAGGCTCGGGACCTGGACTTCTCCGCCGTGCTCGCCGCACAGCAGGACAAGACCAAGAACGGCACCTTCGCCTTGAATATGACCAACAGCCGTCATATCGAAGCGCAAGGCTTGAGTAATGGCGACGAGTCGCTGCTGTATCGCACGCCGATGCAGCCGTCGATCGACCAGAACACCGTCGACGCCCAGCTGGAGCAATCGGCCTACGCCGAGAACTCGGTGAACTTCCAGGCCAGCTTTACCCTGCTCAACAGTAAATTCAAAGGGCTGATGTCAGCCCTGCGTGGAGAGTAAGCCATGTCCCTAGCCAGTGTTTTCAATATTGCCGGCAGTGGCATGAGCGCGCAGACCACGCGTTTGAACACCGTCGCCAGTAACATCGCCAACGCCGAGACCGTGTCTTCGAGCATTGACCAGACCTACCGCGCCCGTCACCCGGTGTTCGCCACCATGTTCCAGGACGGCCAGGCCGGCCAGAGTGGCAGCGGCGCTTCGCTGTTCCAGAACCAGGATGCCGCAGGCCAAGGCGTGCAGGTGCTCGGCGTGGTGGAAGACCAGAGCAATCTGGAAGCCCGCTACGAGCCGAATCACCCGGCAGCCAACGAAAAAGGCTACGTGTACTACCCGAACGTCAACGTGGTCGAGGAAATGGCAGACATGATCTCCGCCAGCCGCTCGTTCCAGACCAACGCGGAAATGATGAACACCGCCAAAACCATGATGCAGAAGGTCCTGACCCTGGGTCAGTGATAAGGGGCGCCAAATAATGGCCATTGTTGACACGAGTACCAACACGGCAGTCCAGGACCTTTTCAACTCCAAGGTCAAGACCGCTACGGATAACGTCTCCAGCGTTTCCAGTGCCGCCACCGGCAACCAGTCACTGGGCAAGGACGCGTTCCTGCAACTGCTGGTAACTCAACTGAAAAACCAGAACCCGCTGTCGCCTCAGGACAACGGCGCGTTCGTGGCTCAGTTGGCACAGTTCAGCAGCCTGGAAGGCATCAACACCCTGAATGACTCGGTCAATTCTATCTCCAGCAACTTCAGCTCCTCGCAGGCGCTGCAGGCTTCGTCGCTGGTGGGGCGCTCGATCATCACCCAGACCGACAAGGCCCTGGTGGATACCAGCAAGAGCATGACCGGTTCGGTGGCAGTGACGGCTGCGACCGGCAATGTCGCGGTAAAAATCACTGACGCGAACGGCAACGTAGTGCGCACCCTCAATCTGGGTGCCCAGAGCGCCGGTACTTCCGACTTTATCTGGGATGGTAAAAACGACGCGGGCGAGGTTGCCTCGGCTGGGACTTACACCTTCGCGGCCACTACCAAGAATGACGCGGGCGATTCGGTTGCCCTGACAACTTCGCTGCCGGCCACGGTGACCAGTGTGACGTTGAGCAAGACCGGCGGCGAAATGCTGCTGAACCTTGCAGGTGGCATGGGCAGCGTCAAGCTGTCGCAAATTCAGACTATCGGTACATAGAGCCGGCTAAATACGGCAGAGGGAGAGAAACATGTCTTTTAATATCGGCCTTAGCGGCCTCTATGCGGCCAACAAACAACTGGACGTGACCGGCAACAACATCGCCAACGTCGCGACCACTGGCTTCAAGTCGTCCCGTGCGGAATTCGCCGACATCTACGCGGCGTCCAAACTGGGCACCGGCCAGAACAGCATCGGCAACGGCGTGAACCTGGCGGCCGTGTCCCAGCAGTTCACCCAAGGTGATGTGAACAACAGTGGCGGCATCCTGGACATGGCGATCCAGGGCGGTGGCTTCTTTGTACAGAAAGGCAGCGACGGTTCGCTGGAGTACACCCGCAGCGGTGCTTTCCGTTCCGACAAAGATGGCTACATCACCAACAACACCGGGACCTCGCGCTTGCAGGGCTACGCAGCGGATGCCGATGGCAACATCACCAAGGGCGGCCTGGTCGATCTGCAACTGAACCTGGGTAACCTGGCGCCGAAGGCTTCCAGCAAGGTGGACTCCACCAGTAACCTGAACTCCTCGGAGACGGCGATTGATCAGACGGCCAAGCCATTCGATCCAACCGACACCAGCACGTTCACCACGCAGTACAGCACCAGCTTGTACGACACCCAGGGCAACTCGCACACCATGGTGCAGTACATGGTCAAGACGGACTCCAACGAATGGAAGTCCTATACCTTGATCGACGGGCGCAACCCTGACGGCACCCCGATCAGCGGCACCGGCGCCGTGGCGCCTGTTGCTTCTACGCTGACGTTCGACACCGCAGGTAAGCTCTCCGGGATCGTAACCCCGCCCAGCACTGCTTCAAACACCACCCTGACCATCAGCGACTGGAAGCCCGGCGCTTTGGTCAATGGCGTCTGGACCGATAACGGCGCTGCTGCCAACCCAGGCGGTATTGCTGTCAACATGTCGAACATTACCCAATACAACTCGGCCAGCTACCGCAACCCACCGGTCACCGATGGTTACGCCACCGGCCAGATCACCGGCCTGAAAATCGACGGCAGCGGTGTACTGTTCGCCACGTTCAGCAACCAGCAGAGCAAGGCCATCGGCCAGATTTCCCTGGCCAGCTTCAACAATGAACAGGGCCTGCAGCCATCGGGCGGCACCGCCTGGAGAGAGACCTTCGCATCGGGCCAGCCGGGTTACGACACTCCGCAAGCCGGCACTTTGGGTTCGATCGTGGCCAACTCCCTGGAGAACTCCAACGTCAACCTGACCAACGAGCTGGTGGACCTGATCAAGGCCCAGAGCAACTACCAGGCGAACGCCAAGACCATCTCCACCCAGAGCACCATCATGCAGACCATCATTCAGATGACCTGATGCGGTAATGCTCCACAAAAAGCCCCTCGAAAGAGGGGCTTTTTTGTGGGCGTCTTTTACTGCCAGGACGTTTCCCGCTTCTGGCAGGAGCGGGAGATGACAGATGCACGTTGGAACTGACCACCGCTTTCTTTCCACTTATCAGGCCAGGAAAGCAGATCTTGTCATTACAGGGTGGATCGGTATGTGGAATTCATCGATGGCTGGCCAAGGGGTCGGGGCAGGTCGGTATGAGGTGGGTGGGGCAGGCCAAAACCTATTGGGCGTAAGCCGTTCAGATGGCCGCAATGATGATGTGAGCGCTGAGAAGGACGTGGTTAGAAAGCTGATCAGTGCGCTTGATGATGCCAGCAACACGTTCAAGAACCAGACGGTTCGAGATCTGCGGGACAAGCTCAATGAAAAGCGCAATGAGCTAGGCGACGACAAATTCAAGGACATCCTCGAACAACTGAAGAAGGAGGTGGCTGACAGTTGGCTGGCACTGTTGAAGCGGCTGTTTCCGGATCTTTTTCCGGATGAGCTGTCTCCCAGTCCTTCGCCACCAATTGGCAATAGCAATGGCAATGGCAATGGCAATGGCAATGGCAATGGCAATGGCATCAGGAGTGGGAGAGTTAATCCGAGTGATTTTGGCGCTGTAAAATCCATGAGTGATAAGCCCTTTACCAAGGGGGCTGGCTACACACACGTCAACTTGGACAGGAGCAACCCAGGCGTAAAACCGGGTATGGGCAATGAGGCCGATAATATCTGGACTGGCTTCAAGCAGGGTCCGGACGGAAATTGCACCACGGTTGCAGCGATAAAGTCTTCGATGATGAAGTTTGGCAAAAGCGTGAATGATGTATTCAGCGATGTAAGGGCGTCAGGCGATGGCTATGACGTGCAGATGCGCGATGGGTTCCGGCTTCATTTGAGCAGGAATGAGTTGACGCAAGCGGCACAACAGGCCCGGTTCGAGGGTACCGATACCCAAATGATCACCAACGCTAACTTTATGTACGCCGCCAGTGCCAAGCGGGCTTATATGCAGGGTAATGAGGGATATGGTCACGGTAACGATCGCAATGCTCAGCGAAGCTATCTGGATGCATTGGTAAGCTTGAACGACGGTGAGCGCCCCGATGAAGTGCTCGATCGCTTGGGGCTCAAGGGTCTGTACAAGAAATCTTCGAGTGATGATCTTGCCGAGGGTGCGTTGGGTGTTGTCGCCTATGGCGGGCACACGATGGCGGTGATCGGGGGGAATGTAGAATTGTGGGGGGGCAAGGTGGTCGGCCCAAGCCAGAGGATTGGAGGTGGGGGGGAGCGTACGAATTTATATAAGGCTGCCCTGCAGAAAACGAGAAAGCCCGTTAACCTTCCGGTTAACGGGCCTTCAGTAACTGCTCAGCTTATTGGCAAGCTTCGCAATCCGGCTCGTCAATCGCGCAAGCCTTTGGCACTGGTGCCGGGCCGGCTGGAGCAGCCAGAACCGAATCATCACCATGGTTGCCGCTGGAAACAGCGTTCAGCTTACCGGTGTTGATGGTCGACTTCTCGGTGCTGGTCGCGGCCAGGGCACGGAGGTAGTAAGTGGTTTTCAGGCCACGGTACCACGCCATGCGGTAGGTCACGTCGAGCTTCTTGCCCGAAGCGCCGGCGATGTACAGGTTCAGCGACTGGGCCTGGTCGATCCACTTCTGACGACGGCTGGCGGCGTCAACGATCCACTTGGTGTCCACTTCGAACGCGGTCGCGTAGAGCTCTTTGAGTTCTTGCGGGATGCGCTCGATCTGTTGCACCGAACCGTCGTAGTACTTCAGGTCGTTGATCATGACCGAGTCCCACAGGCCGCGGGCTTTCAGGTCGCGTACCAGGTACGGGTTGATCACGGTGAATTCGCCCGACAGGTTCGATTTCACATACAGGTTCTGATAAGTCGGTTCGATCGACTGCGATACGCCGGTGATGTTGGCGATGGTCGCGGTCGGTGCGATGGCCATGATGTTGGAGTTACGAATACCTTTTTGCACACGGGCACGTACCGGCGCCCAGTCCAGGGATTCGTTCAGGTCAACGTCGATGTACTTCTGGCCACGTTGCTCGATCAGGATCTGTTGCGAATCCAGCGGCAGGATGCCCTTGGACCACAGCGAACCCTGGAACGTCTCGTAGGCACCGCGCTCGTCGGCCAGGTCGCAGGAAGCCTGGATCGCATAGTAGCTGACCGCTTCCATGGACTTGTCGGCGAACTCGACCGCAGCATCCGAACCGTAAGGAATGTGCTGCAGGTACAGCGCGTCCTGGAAGCCCATGATGCCCAGGCCGACCGGACGGTGCTTGAAGTTGGAGTTCTGCGCCTGTGGCACCGAGTAGTAGTTGATGTCGATCACGTTATCGAGCATGCGAACAGCGGTGTTGACGGTGCGCTCCAGCTTGGCGGTGTCCAGCTTGCCGTTGACGATGTGGTTCGGCAGGTTGATCGAGCCGAGGTTGCAAACGGCGATCTCGTCCTTGTTGGTGTTCAAGGTGATCTCGGTGCACAGGTTCGAGCTGTGGACCACGCCCACGTGCTGCTGCGGGCTGCGCAGGTTGCACGGGTCTTTGAAGGTCAGCCATGGGTGGCCGGTTTCAAACAGCATGGAGAGCATTTTGCGCCACAGGTCTTTGGCCTGGATGGTCTTGAACAGCTTGATCTTGCCCGGGTACTGGGACAGTGCTTCGTAGTACTCGTAGCGCTCTTCGAAGGCTTTACCGGTCAGGTCGTGCAGGTCCGGCACTTCGGATGGCGAGAACAGGGTCCACGGGCCGTCATCGAAGACGCGCTTCATGAACAGGTCAGGGATCCAGTTGGCGGTGTTCATGTCGTGGGTACGACGACGATCATCACCGGTGTTCTTGCGCAGCTCGATGAACTCTTCAATGTCCATGTGCCAGGTTTCCAGGTAGGCACACACAGCGCCTTTGCGCTTGCCACCCTGGTTAACCGCAACGGCGGTGTCGTTGACCACTTTCAGGAACGGTACAACGCCCTGGGACTTGCCGTTGGTGCCCTTGATGTACGAACCCAAGGCACGTACCGGAGTCCAGTCGTTGCCCAGGCCGCCAGCGAATTTGGACAGCATGGCGTTGTCGTGGATCGCGTGGTAGATGCCCGACAGGTCATCCGGCACGGTGGTCAGGTAGCAGCTGGACAGCTGTGGACGCAGGGTGCCGGCGTTGAACAGCGTCGGGGTCGACGACATGTAGTCGAAGGACGACAGCAGGTTGTAGAACTCGATGGCACGGTCTTCTTTGTGCTTCTCTTCAATCGCCAGGCCCATGGCCACGCGCATGAAGAACACTTGCGGCAGTTCGAAGCGGATCCCGTCCTTGTGGATGAAGTAACGGTCGTACAGGGTCTGCAGGCCCAGGTAGGTGAACTGCTGGTCGCGCTCGTGGTTGATCGCCTTGCCGAGTTTTTCCAGGTCGAAAGTAGCCAGGACCGGGTTCAGCAATTCGAATTCGATACCCTTGGCGATATAGGCCGGCAGGGCCTTGGCGTACAGGTCGGCCATTTCGTGGTGAGTGGCGCTGTCGGCGACTTTCAGGAAGCCCAGGCCTTCGGCACGCAGGGTGTCCATCAGCAGGCGTGCGGTCACGAAAGAGTAGTTCGGCTCACGTTCAACCAGGGTACGGGCGGTCATCACCAGGGCGGTGTTGACGTCGGTCAGGGCCACGCCGTCGTACAGGTTTTTCAGGGTTTCGCGCTGGATCAGATCACCATCGACTTCTTCCAGGCCTTCGCAGGCCTCGGTGATGATGGTGTTCAGGCGGCCCAGGTCCAGCGGCGCGAATGTACCGTCAGCCAGGGTGATGCGGATCGACGGGTGAGCTTGTACCGCCGCTTCTTCAGCCGGGGAACGCACGGCGCGCTCTTTGGAGCGGGCGTCGCGATAGATCACGTAGTCACGCGCGACTTTCTGCTCGCCGGCACGCATCAGGGCCAGTTCGACCTGGTCCTGGATTTCTTCGATGTGGATGGTGCCGCCCGACGGCATGCGGCGCTTGAAGGTCGCGGTAACCTGTTCGGTCAGACGGGCAACGGTGTCGTGGATGCGCGACGAGGCAGCAGCGGTGCCGCCTTCAACTGCAAGAAACGCTTTGGTGATGGCGACGGTGATTTTGTCATCGGTGTAAGGAACGACAGTGCCGTTACGCTTGATCACACGCAATTGGCCAGGTGCGGTAGCAGACAGATCCAGATTCGAATCAGCGGCCTGCGGCACGGAGCCTTGCGGGTTCTCGCGAGTTGTGTCGGTTTGCATGGGGGGTTGTCTCCACATTCTATATTTATTTGGGCACCATCACGGTGCCCACCGTTCCGTCCTGAAGCACTTACAACAGGCCTTGGCCTGGCATAACAACTTCGGGACAGGAGGAAGGGAGCTCATCGCGCCGCTTCCATGCCGAAGTCTTTGGTTCGGGGCTTGAAGCCCTTGGCCGTATTCCTGGTGGGTGACAGTTGCCTGGTTCCAGCACTGCAACACCCGTACCGTTTTCCGCTCTGTGTAGCTCGAAAACGGTTGCCATCCGCATGCGCGGTTTGGGCTTTCAAAAAATGCTTTGGTTAGACCAAACAGGAGCAAGAAAGGGCTTGAGTTTCTTGTCTGATTTGTGTTGGGTCTTTTCGCTCAAAACCCTACATGTAGGGTTTTTTAGCGCCGAGCTACAAGATAATGCGTTTTGGGGGGCTTAGCAACGCACTACCTGTGGATAACGCTGTGGGTAAAATGTGTATGAATCGTGGAACAGCCGTGTAGGCCGCAGTACTGCTGGAGTCAGCCGTTTGTCACCGAATATTCCAAGATAAAAACAGCCGATTGGATTTTTGAGGGCGCGAACCCTATCACAAAAAAACCTGATCACCGAATGGATTTCCCGGCTTGTGTTTGAGGGTTGGCCCATGGCTACAATCTGCTTTGTTATGCCATCAAAACATGACAGACAGGCTGCGGCTGGCGATGATCAGCATGTGGGAGCGGGCTTGCTCGCGAAGGCGTTGCATCAGCAACAGACGTGTTGTTTGGTACACCGCCTTCGCGAGCAAGCCCGCTCCCACATTCGACCGAGTCCACCCTAAGAACTTCTTATAAAAAACGAGGATCACCCGTGGAGCAAGAAGCCTGGCAGGTATTGATTGTCGAGGATGACCAGCGCTTGGCTGAGTTGACCCGTGACTATCTGGAGAGCAACGGCCTGCGGGTGTCGGTGGAAGGCGATGGGGCCCTGGCGGCGGCGCGGATCATTGCCGAGCAGCCGGACCTGGTGATCCTTGACCTGATGCTGCCCGGTGAAGACGGCCTGAGCATCTGCCGCAAGGTGCGCGAGCGCTACGACGGCGTGATCCTGATGCTTACGGCCCGTACAGACGACATGGACCAAGTGCTGGGCCTGGACATGGGAGCCGACGATTATGTGTGCAAGCCGGTGCGCCCGCGTTTGCTGCTGGCGCGTATCCAGGCCCTGCTGCGGCGCAGCGAACCCGCCGAACCGGTTGCCGTGGAAAACCAGCGGCGCCTGCAGTTCGGCCCGCTGGTGGTTGATAACGCGCTACGCGAAGCCTGGTTGCATGAGGGCGGCATCGAACTGACCAGCGCCGAATTCGACCTGCTGTGGCTGTTGGTGGCGAATGCCGGGCGCATCCTGTCCCGCGAAGAAATTTTTATCGCCTTGCGCGGCATCGGCTATGACGGCCAGGACCGCTCGATCGACGTACGCATCTCGCGGATTCGCCCCAAGATCGGCGATGACCCGATCCACCCGCGCTTGATCAAGACCATCCGCAGCAAAGGCTACCTGTTCGTGCCTGAAGCCGCCGCCGATATGCCGCTGTGAACTCGATCTTCCTGCGCATCTATGGCGGCATGTGCGCGGCGCTGATCCTGGTGGCGCTGCTTGGCGTGCTGGCCTTGCACTTGCTCAACGAGGTGCGCAGCGGCCAGTACCGCGAGCGTCTGGCCCATGGCACCTTTGCCCTGATGGGCGACAATTTGCAGCCGATGAGCCCGATCGAGCGCCAGCGCGCCCTGGCTGTGTGGGAACGCCTGCTGGGCATCCCCCTGGACTTGCGCCCGCTGGCCGACGCGCAGTTGGACCTCAGCCAACGTAATCGCCTGCAACGTGGGCAGGTGCTGGTAGAGCAAACCGGGCCGCATGCGGCGCGGGTATTGCGGCTGGTCAGCGACAGCTCGCAACTTGTGCTCACAGGCGAAGTGCAACAGATCAGCGAACAACTGGCCCGCGCCACTATTTACCTGCTGGCTGACGAATTGGTGCGTTTTCCGGTGGCCGAGCAACCGCAGCGTCTGGCCGCTATAAAAGAAGCCAAGGGCTTTGGCTTCGAGATGCACCTGATGACCCTCGACCAGGCCGATATGGACGACGACCAGCGCCGTCGCGTGGCTGAAGGCGATACGGTGATGGCCCTGGGCAAGGGCGGCGATTCGATTCGCGTATTCGCCGGCATGGTCGGCACGCCGTGGGTGCTGGAAATCGGCCCGCTGTTTCAGATGAACCCTTACCCGGCGCAATGGTTGATCCTGATCGCCTTGATCAGCCTGACCCTGATCGGCCTGATCGTCTATTTATTGGTGCGCCAGCTTGAGCGGCGGCTGCGGGGGCTGGAAGCCGCCGCCACGCGTATCGCCAAGGGCAACCTGCAAGTGCGCGTACCGGCCCGTGGCGCCGACTCCGTAGGGCGCCTGGCGGCCGCGTTCAATGGCATGGCCGAGCACTTGCAGCAATTGCTGGCGATCCAGCGTGAACTGGTGCGGGCAGTGTCCCACGAACTGCGCACGCCGGTGGCGCGCTTGCGCTTTGGCCTGGAGATGATCGGCGACGCCGCCACACCCGAAGCCCGGCGCAAATACCTGGAGGGCATGGACAACGATATCCAGGACCTGGATGGCCTGGTGGATGAAATGCTGACTTACGCCCGCCTGGAACAGGGCTCGCCGGAGCTGAATTTCCAACGGGTGGACCTGGATGCGCTGCTCGATCAGGTGATCGGCGAATTATCGCCACTGCGCCCGCAGATCACTGTGGCGCGGGGTATTTGCCTGTCTTCGGCGCATTGGGATGACGCCTGGGTCGACGCCGAACCGCGCTACCTGCACCGCGCCCTGCAAAACCTGGTGAGCAACGCCATGCGCCACGCTCAGGGCCAGGTGTTGATCAGTTACCAGGTGGGCCAGGTGCGCTGCCGTATCGATGTGGAAGACGACGGCCCGGGTGTGCCGGAAAGTGCCTGGGAGCGCATCTTCACGCCGTTCCTGCGGCTGGACGACAGCCGCACCCGCGCCTCGGGCGGGCATGGCCTGGGGTTGTCGATTGTGCGGCGGATTATTTACTGGCACGGCGGGCGGGCGCTGATCAGCAAGAGCAACAACCTGGGCGGGGCATGTTTCAGTTTGAGTTGGCCCAGAGACCAGGATAAACCCTGATGCCGCCACCGCTGGCAAGCCAGCTTCCACAGGAGAATACATTCCAAATGTGGGCGCTGGCTTGCCTGCGATAGCGATCTATCAGGCGCTGATGGCCACAAGGCTCAATAACTGCTCGCCATTCACCACAAACTGCCCCGCCAACTCCGTGCCATGGCGCCACTCGCTGGACAGGTCCGTCAGCAATCGCAGGCGCACAGCCCCTGCGTCGGACCACTCCACCAACTCGGCATGCTCAAAATAAAAGCGCTTGTGCACAATCGGGTAGAGCGCCTTGAACAGGCTTTCCTTGGCGGAAAACGTCAGCGTCACCAGCAGGGCATGCTGCTCACGCGGTAATGCGGCCATGCGCTGCAATTCATCCGCAGTCAGAATTTCCCCGGCCAGGCGCTCGGCCCGTTCCAGGCTCAGGACATTCTCCAGGTCCATGCCCAGCCCGCGCCATTGCGCCTTGTGCCCGACAATCGCCGCCGCGTGCCCGGTGCTGTGGGTGATGGAACCGCTGATATGCGCGGGCCACACCGGGGCGCGGTCTTCGCCGATTGCAGGGATGCAGTCCAGGTGATCGAGTTGTTGCAGCGCGGCGCGGGCACACAGCCGGCCGGCCAGGAACTCGGCCTGGCGCTTGGCCACCGAGCGCTGGATGCTCGGCGGTGGCGGCACGGCGCTGCGCTGGAAATCACCCGCGGCCAGCAGGCTGGGGTCAAAGCGGGTGCTCAGAAACACCGTGCCCGGCAACGGTTCGGGCAGCGGCCAATGGGCGTCGAGTGGGGTGCAGCAAGCGGGTAAGGGCGTCATGGGCGGTATTTTGCCGAGTTGCTGCACCTGAGGATAGCCCGCTGTGGTTCAGGCGAGGTTCAGAGCCTGTTCAGGGGGAGTTCAGGGGCGCTTGCGTAGTCTGCGTTCAACAGCCAAACGCGTAGAGGTAAGCCCCATGACTGCGATTAAAAAGCTGATGTTGGCGTTAACCATGCTCAGTGCTACCGCCGGCGTCCAGGCTTCGGATGGTGCCTTTGCCGCATTCGGTCGTGAGAAAACCAAAAAAACCAGCACCCTGATTCAGCGCGTCAGCGTTGAAGACGCGGGCAGCCAGCCGACGCCCTGGGGGCAGTCGCTGGGCCTCACCAGCCCGCAGCCGAGCTACCGCGCCGGCTACGAACACCTGACCGGCCACTACAATGGCATTAAACTGCGCCCGCAAGACTTGCAGGGCCGCTATGATATCCCCCTGTCGGACAGTTGAATTGCTTTGGAGAGCCTTATGAAATTGCTGGTCGTGGAAGATGAGGCGCTGCTGCGTCATCACCTGTTCACCCGACTCACCGACAGCGGGCATGTGGTCGAGGCCGTGGCCAATGCCGAGGAAGCCCTGTACCAGACCGGGCAATTCAACCATGACCTGGCGATCATCGACCTGGGCCTGCCCGGCATGGGCGGCCTGGACCTGATCCGTCAACTGCGCAGCCAGGCCAAGACCTTCCCGATCCTGATCCTGACCGCGCGCGGCAACTGGCAGGACAAGGTCGAGGGCCTGGCCGCAGGTGCCGACGACTACGTGGTCAAACCATTCCAGTTCGAAGAGCTGGAGGCGCGGATGAACGCCTTGCTGCGCCGCTCCAGCGGCTTTACGCAGTCGACCATCGTCGCTGGGCCGTTGTTGCTGGACCTCAACCGTAAGCAGGCATCCCTCGACGAGCAGCCCCTGGCACTGACCGCCTACGAATACCGGATCCTCGAATACCTGATGCGCCATCACCAGCAAGTGGTGGCAAAGGACCGTTTGATGGAACAGCTCTACCCCGATGACGACGAGCGCGACCCGAACGTCATCGAAGTGCTGGTCGGCCGCCTGCGCCGCAAGCTGGAAGGCCCGGCGGGGGTTCAAGCCGATCGACACCGTGCGCGGCCTGGGCTATCTGTTTAACGAGCGCTGCCGTTGATTCGCTCGTTACGCGTGCGCTTGATGCTGGCGGCCGCCACCCTGGCCGTGCTGTTTATGCTGGGTTTGTTACCGGCGATGCAGGGCGCATTCAGCCTGGCGTTGCAGGATTCCATCGAGCAACGCCTGGCGTCGGACGTCACCACCTTGATTTCGGCAGCGCGGGTCGAAAATAACCGCCTGCTGATGCCGGCGCAGTTGCCGGATGAGCGTTTCAACCTCACCGATAGCCGGCTGCTGGGCTATATCTATGACCGTGAAGGCCACCTGGTGTGGCGCTCGCGGGCGACCAAGGAAGAAAACATCAACTACAAGCCGCGCTACGACGGGCGCGGCAACGAGTTTGCGCGGATTCGCGAAGCCAACGGCCAGGAATTCTTCGTCTATGACGTGGAGGTCAAGCTGCTTGGCGGCAAGAGCGCGGCGTTCAGTATCGTCGCCCTGCAGCCGGTGCGCGAATACCAGCTGACCCTTGAAGGCTTGCGCGAAAACCTCTACCTGGGGTTCGGCGCGGCCTTGCTGGTGCTGCTGACCTTGCTCTGGCTGGGCCTGACCTGGGGCTTGCAAGCGCTACGGCGCTTGAGCCAGGAACTCGACCAGATCGAAGGCGGCACCCGCGAAAGCCTCAGCGAAGAACACCCTCGCGAGCTGCTGCGCCTGACCGGCTCCCTTAACCGTTTGCTGCACAGCGAGCGCGAACAACGTGCGCGTTACCGCGATTCCCTCGACGACCTGGCCCACAGCCTGAAAACCCCACTGGCGGTGTTGCAGGGGGTGAGCGAAGACATGGCCCAGCGCCCCGAAGACCGTGACCAGGCGTGGGTGCTGCAATCCCAGATCGAGCGCATGAGCCAGCAGATCAGCTACCAGCTGCAGCGCGCCAGCCTGCGTAAAAGCGGCCTGGTGCGCCATCAGGTGCGGCTGGCGCCGGTGCTGCAAAGCCTGTGCGATACGCTGGACAAGGTCTACCGCGACAAACGCGTCACGGTGTTCTTTGACTTGCCGCCGGAGTGCGATGTACCGATCGAGAAGGGCGCGTTGCTGGAGTTGCTCGGCAACCTGCTGGAAAACGCCTATCGGTTGTGCCTGAGCGAAGTGCGCATCAGCCTGGTAGAAAGCCTGGAAGGCACTGAGCTGTGCATCGAAGATGATGGGCCGGGCGTACCGCCGGACCAGCGTGCACGCATCCTGCAAAGGGGCGAGCGGCTGGACCGTCAGCACCCGGGGCAGGGCATTGGCCTGGCGGTGGTTAAAGACATCATTGAAAGCTATGGCGCACGGCTGACCCTTGGGGATTCACCGTTGGGTGGGGCGGCGTTCAAGATTCACTTTCCGGCAGTCTGATCTTTATTGGCTGTAAGGGCCTCTTCGCGAGCAAGCCCGCTCCCACATTTTGACCGAGTTCTAACAGTGGAATGCAGTCGAATGTGGGAGCGGGCTTGCTCGCGAAAGCGTCAGCTCAATCAATAAAAATCTAACTCTCTTGCGCGCGGTAGGCCCCCGGCGTCAGCCCCGTCCACTTCTTGAACGCCCGATGAAACGCCGACGGTTCGGAAAACCCCAACTGTTCGGCGATCTCCTGCAAGGACAAATCCGCCCGCCCCAGGTGATAGATGGCGATGTCCCGCCGCAACTCATCCTTGAGCGCCTGAAAGCTGGTGCCTTCTTCACGCAAATGTCGGCGCAGGGTTTGCGGGCTGATGTGCAGGTGCTGCGCGACGGCCTCCAGGTCCGGCCAGGGCGTGCGGTCGCGGCTGAGCAGGCGGCGTAACTGGCTGCTCAGGCTGTCGCCTTCATCCGGACGGGACAACAGGTCGGCGGGGGAGCGTTCGAGAAAATGCTTGAGGGTGCGTTCATCCTGCAGCAGCGGCAGGCTCAGGTAGCGGCTGGGAAACACCAGGCTGCTGTGCGTTGCGCCGAATACCTGGGTGCAGGGGAACAACAGGTCATATTCACCGGCGTGGGCCGGCGCCGGGTAGCTGAACGTCGCCTGGTGCAGCCGAATGCGCTGGCCGATCAACCAGCTGCCCAACCGATGCCAGATCACCAGCAGGCATTCACTGAGGAAGTGATCCGGGTCCCACAACTGCGAATCATCCAGACTCAAGCGGGCCATGTCGCCTTCGCGGGTCAGCTGCCAGCGCGGACCTTGCGGGAATAGGCTATAAAATAATAAGCCGCGTTCCAGAGCCTTCTCCAGCGTGCGGCAGTGGATCAGCGCATGGCACATCATGGCAAAGGTCCCGCGTTTGCTGGGGCCGTCGGCAAACCCCAGGTACTCGTCGTCCAGGGCCAGCCACAGCATCTGCAACAGCCGGGTAAATTGCTCCGGCGCGATGCGGGCGCGGGGCTCGCTCAGCAGCTGCGGCGTGATGCCCAGCTGTTGCAGCAGGTCGCAATAGTCGTAACCCGCCCGCCGCGCCCCGCCAAGGGCTGCCCGGGCGTAGTGACTGGCGATGGTACGTTCACGCATGCGAAGGCCTCGTCCATGGAGTGGCGGATGGTAGTCACACCCACCTGAACCGACAAGGCGGATATCCGCCAAATTGTAGGACGAGACGGGATGAGTGGGCGGAAATCCGCCACCTGTTTGATCGCCTCAAACGGCGCCTGAAATGCTCAAGCCCTGATGTCTAAGGGCCTGCGGGGTTTTTCAGCAAAGTGGCACGGCGTTTGCGATATAGATCACAGCGCAGGCTTGGTGCACAGGTCTCGCAAACAACAAATCCCTCCAGTGCAGGAGGGTTCGCAATTCAAGTGTCGTGGGCAATGGCGGATATTTGCCACACGGGACGATTGAGGAACTTTGCAATGACGACTCGTCAGCCAATCTACAAATCCCTGTATTTCCAGGTGATCGTTGCAATCGTTATCGGTATTTTGCTCGGTCACTTCTACCCAGAGACCGGTGTGGCCCTCAAGCCACTGGGTGACGGCTTTATCAAGCTGATCAAAATGGTCATTGCCCCGATCATCTTCTGCACCGTTGTCAGCGGCATCGCTGGCATGCAAAGCATGAAATCGGTCGGCAAAACCGGCGGCTACGCGCTGCTGTACTTCGAAATCGTCTCCACCGTTGCCCTGCTGATCGGCCTGATCGTGGTGAACGTTGTGCAACCGGGCGCCGGCATGCACATCGACGTGGCCACCCTGGACGCCTCGAAAGTCGCGGCCTACGTGACTGCCGGTAAAGACCAGAGCATCGTTGGCTTTATCCTCAACGTGATCCCGAACACCATCGTCGGTGCGTTCGCCAACGGTGACATCCTGCAAGTGCTGATGTTCTCGGTGATCTTCGGTTTCGCCCTGCATCGCCTGGGTGCCTACGGCAAGCCGGTGCTGGACTTCATCGATCGCTTCGCGCATGTGATGTTCAACATCATCAACATGATCATGAAGCTCGCGCCAATCGGTGCCCTGGGCGCCATGGCGTTCACCATCGGTGCCTACGGTGTGGGTTCGCTGGTGCAGTTGGGCCAGTTGATGATCTGCTTCTACATCACCTGCATCCTGTTCGTGCTGGTGGTGCTGGGTGGTATCTGCCGCGCCCACGGTTTCAGCGTGATCAAACTGATTCGCTATATCCGTGAAGAGCTGCTGATCGTTCTGGGTACGTCCTCCTCCGAATCCGCACTGCCACGCATGCTGATCAAGATGGAGCGTCTGGGTGCGAAGAAATCCGTAGTAGGCCTGGTGATCCCGACCGGCTACTCGTTCAACCTCGACGGTACTTCGATCTACCTGACCATGGCTGCCGTGTTCATCGCTCAGGCGACTGACACCCACATGGACATCACCCACCAGATCACCCTGCTGCTGGTGCTGCTGCTGTCCTCCAAAGGCGCTGCAGGCGTGACCGGTTCGGGCTTCATCGTGCTGGCTGCAACCCTGTCGGCCGTAGGCCACCTGCCGGTTGCCGGCCTGGCGCTGATCCTGGGTATCGACCGCTTCATGTCCGAAGCCCGTGCGCTGACCAACCTGGTAGGTAACGCCGTTGCCACCATCGTTGTGGCCAAGTGGGTCAAGGAGCTGGACACCGACAAGCTGCAAAGCGAGCTGGCGTCCGGCGGTACTGGCATCTCCGACACCCGTCAGGAAGATGACCTGGGTGTGGCCGAAGGTCCTGCCCCTGCTTCCGTAAAGTAAGTGCTGATGGCGTGAACTGACGCCAAAGCCCTGCCCAAACGCCCCGACTTGTTCGGGGCGTTTGCGTTTCAGGCAGGCCATTTTGGAACTTTTTGTTTTACAGTCAGTTAATACTTCATCAATAACGCTGGCGGGAGGCTTGATGGACAGTGTGGATCTGAATGTCCTGCGCAGCGTGCTCGACTGGCGCCGCGCCGGGCACCGAGTCGTGTTGTACAGCGTGGTCCAGACCTGGGGCAGCGCACCGCGTCCGCCGGGCGCCATGTTGGCGCTGCGTGACGATGGGGTGGTGATCGGCTCGGTGTCCGGCGGTTGCATCGAGGACGATCTGATCGCTCGCCTGCAGGACGGGCGCCTGGCCGAAGACGGGCCTGCGGTGCAGTTGGTGACCTATGGCGTTACTCGCGATGAGGCGGCGCGTTTCGGCCTGCCGTGCGGCGGAACCCTGCGCCTGACCGAAGAGCGTGTGGAGAACTGGGATTGGGTCTCGCATCTGTTGCAGCGTTGTGAGGCGCATGAAATCGTCGCCCGCGAGCTGGACCTGGCCACGGGTGAGGTGACGCTGAGCGGCGCGAGCAAAACCGATGTCGTGACCTTCGATGGCGAACGCTTGCGGGCTATCTACGGCCCGCGCTGGCGCTTGCTGTTGATCGGTGCCGGGCAACTGTCGCGGTATGTGGCGGAAATGGCGCGGTTGCTGGATTTCGAAGTGCTGATCTGCGACCCGCGTGAAGAGTTTGTCTATGGCTGGGAAGCGCAGCACGGCCGCTTTGTGCCGGGCATGCCGGATGAAGCGGTGCTGAATATCCAGACCGACGAGCGCACCGCGATCGTGTGTCTGACCCATGACCCGCGCCTGGACGACATGGCCTTGCTGACGGCGCTGAACTCCAGTGCGTTCTATATCGGCGCGCTGGGGTCGCGGGTCAATAGCCAGAAACGCCGGGAAAACCTTGCCGCGCTGGGCTTGTCCGGCGAGGCCATTGCGCGTTTGCATGGGCCGATTGGCTTGCATATCGGCAGCCATACGCCGTCGGAGATTGCGTTGTCGCTGATGGCGGAAATCGTCGCGATCAAGAATGGCGTGGCGCCGCTGCAGAAAAAACCGCTGCCGGTGGTTGCGCAGTGAGTATCACGGCGATTGTGCTGGCGGCGGGGCAGGGCAGCCGGTTTCGCGCAGCGGCCGGTGCGGATCAGGACAAGCTGCTGGCCGATTGCGTCGGCCGGGATGGCGTGACACGGACGGTGATCGAGCAGGTGCTGGTGAATTTGCCGGCGACGGTGGTGAATCGTTGGGTAGTGACCTCGCCCGACCGGCTTGAAGTGATTCGCATGGCCTCGGCTCATGGTTGTCAGGTTTTGCTGCTGCGCTCAGGGGGCATGGGAGACAGCCTTGCGGCGGCGGTCGCTGCCAGTGGTGAGGCGGATGGGTGGCTGGTGGTGCTGGGGGATATGCCGTTTATACAGTCGTCGAGCATAGAGCGGGTGGTGGGGGCGCTGGGAGCGGGTGGCATCAGTGTGCCAGTGCAGGAAGGTGAATACGGGCACCCTGTGGCTTTTGGTCGTGAGTTTGGGCCTGGCTTGATGGCGTTGAGGGGAGATCGTGGCGCCAAGCCGCTATTCGCCAGTGCGACCGTGCATGAGGTGCAGGTGATCGATCCTGGGGTGCTGTGGGATGTCGATCTGCCACAGATGCTGGACTTTAAACCTAGTTAACGCTGGGAGCGGGCTTGCCCGCGAATGCGTCGGGCCAATCAATAAGCGAAAACCGATCAAGCGTTTACGTACTTTTATATCAGCTTGGTTTTTACCATGGCTTCACTGGGTTCATACCATGTCAACGTTTCTATTGGTGGCGGTTCTGCATCCTGAGGGCCGATTGCTCGGCATAAATCATCAAGAAAGGGATACCTTGGGTTATTAGCCCGTAGCATCCACATCGCCTGGATCGACCCCGCATACATCCACTCCCACGGCGAGCTGATCGGTCTATTATGCAGGTCGTTATAGATGTTTCCGGCACGAACCAACAGGTTTCCAAGTGCTTTACGGCCTTGAGGCACAAAATTTAAGATGTTGCAGATTTCTTTCTCTGCGACATGTTTCGTTATAGTCGTGCAGTCATGTATTAAAATAGTTGCTTCTACCGCCTCGCTCAATCTGGCCATATCAATCGTCAAGGATTGGCGCTCTATTAAACAGCCATAAAAAACCACCGCGAGACCGAACTGGCCGTCAATATTCCTCAGTTGGATATAGCGCTCATAGCTCGATCCCAACTCATTGCACCACGCCAGATAATAGGGGGTCGGGCGTTCTGCTTGCTTTCCGAGAATGATATAGAGCGCCCAATAAAACTCGTCCTTGAACTTGGTAGTCTGCTTGGCATTCAATGGTTTCAGCACATAGTCTAGGGCGAAATCGACAGGCACACCTAGCACCTCAACGTCTCGGGCTACTACGTTCTGCAGCGTTATATCCGAACCCCTTGATTCGCATAGGGCGACGGCGAAATTGACGATGGCCGCATATTCAAAAGCTAGCCTATCGCAGCATTGTGGGAATAAAGCCATGGTCCACTTGATGCTCTGGTCCAGTAGTGCGGCGCTCAATTTCGAGTCCATGCAGGTCTCTGGATCAATGTGGATTGCCTTGAAAAATAAAAGTGTTTCTACGCTCCATTCAGCCGACGTTTCAACCACTTTATAAAAAGAACAGCTGCCCGAACTATCGTGAACGCGTGCAAGAGGTTTTTTGGATTTGGAATGCCACACGCTATAACGCGCAATGGGCAGGTCATCATAATCCAATTCGATTGATGTCCTGCATGCCGACTGTTGAGCTGCCATCAGTGTCTCCTTATCTTCAATAGAGATAACACCATGACTGTTCAGAACTAAAATGTTCTGGGATGTCCCATGCGGTCACGGACAATCACGATTGTACGATTTAGTGTTGCGAGCGGTAACTGTTAGAAATAACAGGTAGCGGTGCCACGCTGGGACAGCGGCATAAAAAAGCCCCGCCTGATTGCTCAGGCGGGGCTTTTTAGTCGCTGATGGAATCAGGCGAGAGGTTTGCTCTCGTGCTCTGCTTCCTGTGCTGCGGCAGCAGCTGCTTCAGCTTCCTTGCGACGACGACGCACTTCACGTGGGTCGTTCGGCGCACGGCCGTTTTCGGTCAGGGCGCTGACCGGTGCTGCTTCAACCACTGGCTCGACGACCTCGGCAACCACCGGCGCTTCAACCACTGGCGCGGCCTCAACGACCGGTGCTGGCTCAACTACTGGAGCTGGCTCGGCAATCACGATTTCAGCAACCGGCGCTGGCGCTTCTTCTACCACAGGGGCAGGTGCTGGCGCTTCAACCGGGGCGGCAGGCTCGGCAGTCCATTGGAAGGCGGTCTGTTCTTCACGAACTTCACGAACTTCCGGAGCTGCTTCGACAACCGGTGCCTCAACGACGGTTTCAGCCACTGGCTGAGCCTCAACCACCGGTGCGTGCTCAACCGCTGCCACTTCAACTTCTGGCAGGGCTTCTTGAACCGGGGCGACTTCCACTTCCGGAACAACTGGCGCTTCGATTGGAGTGGTGGCTTCGACAACAGGCGCTTCGACAACCGGAGCTTCTACCACTGGAGCTTGCGCAGCAGGCGCTTCAACAACCGGTGCTTCAACAACTGCTGTTTCGGCGACTGGCGCTTCCACCACAACTGTTTCTTCGACAGCAGCGGTAGCGCGTTCAGCCTGCTCGTGAGCCTGGGCTTCAGCAGGTGCGCTGATGACCGAGCTGGCAACGGCAGCGGTAACGGCCAGGCCGGCAGCCAGTTCGGCGCCAGTCGGTTCGTTGTTCGCGCCTTCTGCGTTCTCGCCGGCTTCTTCCGAGCCTTCGATCACATTCCCGTTGGCGTCACGCTGACGCTCACGACGGTTGCTGCGGCGACGCTGGCCACGGGAGCGGCGGCGTGGACGATCGCCTTCGGCGTTGTCCTGGCCATCTTCCTGCAGTTGCTCTTCACCGGTCAGCACTTCTTCTTCGCTGGCGGCAGCCGCTTGCTCGGCGCGTGGTTGACGCTCTTCACGCGGTGGGCGCGGCTGGCGCTCTTCACGTGGGGCGCGTTCTTCACGCGGCTGGCGAGCCGGGCGTTCTTCGCTGGCGGCTTCGGCGGCGACGGCCGGTGCGGCATCCAGCGGCTCACGCAGTTCACGCACGCGTTCTTCACGCTCGCCGCGAGGCTTGCGATCTTCACGCGGAGCACGTGGGGTGCGTGGTGCGCGCTCTTCACGCGGTGCACGTTCCTCGCGGGCTACGGTTGGGGTCTCTTCGCGGGCTTCGCGAGGCGCGCGCTCTTCACGCGGTGCGCGTTCTTCACGCGGTGCACGTTCTTCGCGAGGTTTGCGTTCTTCGTCACGGCGACCGTTGCGGTTACGGCTCTGCTGGCGACCGTTGCGACGTTCTTCGTTGCGTGCCGGGCGCTCGGTGGCAGGTTTTTCAACCACAACCGGAGCTACAGGCTCTTCTTTGGTAGCGAACAGGCTGACCAGCGACTTCACCAGGCCCTTGAACAGGCTTGGCTCAGGCAGGGCGGCCGGTGCGGCAACTGGGGCAGCGACTTCAGTCGGCACCGGTGCGTTAGCACGCGCCGGGGCAGTCTTCACGGCCGCTTCCTGGCGAACCAGGGTGCGGGTCGCGGCGGCTGGCTGAACTTCTTCGACTTCGGCAGCGGCAGCGGCGATTTCATAGCTGGACTGGCCGCTGTGAGCTTCCGGGCTGTCGTCACGTAGGCGCTGCACTTCGAAGTGCGGCGTTTCGAGGTGATCGTTCGGCAGGATCACGATACGGGCACGGGTACGCAGTTCGATCTTGGTGATCGAGTTGCGTTTTTCGTTGAGCAGGAAGGCTGCCACCGGGATCGGCACTTGTGCGCGGACTTCGGCAGTGCGGTCTTTCAGGGCTTCTTCTTCGATCAGGCGCAGGATCGCCAGGGACAGCGATTCAACGTCACGGATGATGCCGGTGCCGTTGCAACGCGGGCAGACGATGCCGCTGCTCTCGCCCAGGGATGGACGCAGGCGCTGACGGGACATTTCCAGCAGGCCGAAGCGCGAGATACGACCGACCTGTACACGGGCACGGTCAGCTTCCAGGCATTCGCGGACTTTCTCTTCCACGGCGCGCTGGTTCTTGGCTGGGGTCATGTCGATGAAGTCGATCACGATCAGGCCGCCGATATCACGCAGGCGCAGTTGGCGGGCGATTTCTTCAGCCGCTTCCAGGTTGGTCTGCAGGGCGGTTTCTTCGATGTCGCTACCTTTCGTGGCACGCGCCGAGTTGATGTCGATGGACACCAGGGCTTCGGTCGGGTCGATCACGATGGAGCCGCCGGAAGGCAGTTCGACCACGCGCTGGAAGGCGGTTTCGATCTGGCTTTCGATCTGGAAACGGTTGAACAGCGGAACGCTGTCTTCGTACAGCTTGATCTTGCTGGCGTACTGCGGCATCACCTGGCGAATGAAGGTCAGGGCTTCGTCCTGGGCTTCGACGCTGTCGATCAGCACTTCGCCGATGTCCTGGCGCAGGTAATCGCGGATGGCGCGGATGATCACGTTGCTTTCCTGGTAGATCAGGAATGGCGCGGAGCGATCCAGCGAGGCTTCTTTGATGGCGGTCCACAGTTGCAGCAGGTAGTCGAGGTCCCACTGCATTTCTTCGCTGCTGCGGCCCAGGCCGGCAGTGCGAACGATCAGGCCCATATCGGCCGGTGCGATCAGGCCGTTCAGCGCTTCACGCAGTTCGTTGCGCTCTTCGCCTTCGATACGACGGGAAATACCGCCGGCACGTGGGTTGTTCGGCATCAGCACCAGGTAACGGCCGGCCAGGCTGATGAAGGTGGTCAGGGCGGCGCCCTTGTTGCCACGTTCTTCTTTTTCGACCTGAACGATGACTTCCTGGCCTTCGCTCAGGACGTCCTTGATGTTCACGCGGCCTTCAGGGGCTTTCTTGAAGTATTCGCGTGAGATTTCTTTGAGGGGCAGGAAGCCGTGGCGCTCGGAGCCGAAATCGACAAAGGCAGCCTCAAGGCTTGGTTCGATGCGAGTAATACGGCCTTTATAGATGTTGGCCTTCTTTTGCTCGCGTGCACCGGATTCGATGTCCAGGTCGTAGAGGCGTTGGCCATCTACCAGTGCAACACGCAACTCTTCGGGTTGAGTTGCGTTAATCAGCATTCTTTTCATGTTGTACCGTCGGTTTCCGGGCTGCCGGAAACGGCGTTCGGCACACACGACTTCTCACGGTCGGTGTCAGGTGCGTCAAGAGTGGTTGGCCACTCCAGTGTCCAGCAATAATCAGCCAATGTGGGCCGGTATCGCGACGGACGCGTCCTGCTTGTTAGCGGTGGTGACAAAGGCACCACTTCAACAAAAGCTAAGGTCAGGAGGAGGAATCAACCGGCGACTGTGGACGAGATGAAGCGTCTAAATATAAGCCTAGTGCTACACGGTCCGACGGTTGTGCATCTCCACCCTACACGTATCCCTGATAATTCGGGTGCTGCCGCGCGCAGAATCCGCAGCGGGTTGGCATTTACCGTGTTCTCCAATGGGGAGTCCACGCTCATGGCTAAACAAGACTGAATGAGGGCGATTGCGCTCTCACTCGGCTCTTAACAGGCGTTGTTTCCGAAGCATTCGCCATGGTCTGGCTCAAGACTGACTGCACTTTGTGAACTGGCCGTAAATATCGGCGCAGAACGCGAGTATTCACTCTGCTTTCTGCACTCGCTTCAGGCCTCATGTCACCTGCGCTCGTTACAATCTTGAGCCTTCCAGGGCGGCGAAAGCCCCGTAGGACGGCCTCGCGTCCTGATGAATTGCGATGGTCAGGGCCGGCAGTTTGCCGTTAGTCCTCTGGCCAGGCCGCTTTTGGCGGCGTTCGCGACTATAGCAGCAATGATTAAGTGCTTCAATTCCATAAAAAATTGTTATCATCGCCGCCATGACGACTACCGCCCCCCAGACCCCCAGCGTCCAGCTGCTCGAGGTCTCGCCGGAATATGCCGGCCAACGCATCGACAATTTTCTCCTGGCCAGGCTCAAAGGCGTGCCCAAGACCTTGATTTATCGCATCTTGCGTAAAGGCGAAGTGCGTGTGAACAAGGGCCGGATCAAGCCCGAGTACAAGTTGCAGGCGGGCGATATCGTCCGTGTGCCGCCGGTGCGCGTGCCTGAGCGTGATGAGCCGGTGCCGCTGGCCCAGGGCCTGTTGCAACGCCTTGAAGCCTCGATTGTCTTCGAAGACAGCAAGCTGATCGTGATCAACAAGCCGTGCGGCATTGCGGTTCACGGCGGCAGCGGGCTGAACTTCGGCGTGATCGAAGCCTTCCGCCAATTGCGTCCGGACGCCAAGGAACTGGAACTGGTCCACCGCCTCGACCGTGACACCTCCGGCCTGCTGATGATCGCCAAAAAACGCAGCATGTTGCGCCATCTGCACACCGCCCTGCGTGGCGATGGCGTGGACAAGCGCTACATGGCGCTGGTGCGTGGCAACTGGGCCAGCTCGATCAAAAGCGTGCGGGCACCCTTGCAGAAGAGCAACCTGCGCTCCGGCGAACGTATGGTCGAAGTGGACGAGGAGGGCAAAGAAGCCCTGACCCTGTTCAAGGTGCTGCGCCGCTTTGGTGATTTCGCGACCATGGTCGAAGCCAAGCCAGTGACCGGGCGTACTCACCAGATTCGCGTGCACACCCTGCACGCGGGTCACTGCATTGCCGGTGATACTAAGTACGGCGACGAGGATTTCTCCAAGGAAATCCGCGATCTGGGCGGCAAGCGCCTGTTCCTGCACGCCTACATGCTCACTGTGCCGTTGCCCGATGGTGGCGAATTGAAACTGCAGGCGCCGGTCGACGAGATGTGGGCCAAGACCGTGGAGCGTTTGAGTGTCGCACCTTGATTACAAGCTGCTGATTTTCGATTGGGACGGCACCCTGTGTAATTCCATTGGCCGGATTGTCGAATCGATGCACGTGGCGTCGACCCGCTTGGGTTTTGAGCGGTGCACCGACTTTGCGGTCAAGGGCATTATCGGCCTGGGCTTGCCTGAAGCGATCCGTACCTTGTACCCCCGGATCAGCGACGCTGAGCTGGTCGCGTTTCGCGACCACTACGCCGATCACTACATTGCGCTGGAGGCCACGCCTTCGCCATTGTTCGATGGTGTGATGCAGTCGCTGGAGGCCTTTCGCGCCGAGGGTTATCACCTCGCTGTGGCTACCGGCAAGGCCCGTCGTGGGCTGGATCGGGTGCTCAAGGCCCATGGTTTTGAGGGTTTTTTCGACATCACCCGCGCCGCAGATGAAACCGCCAGCAAACCCCATCCTCTGATGCTGGAGCAGATCCTGGCTCATTGCGGCGTAGCACCGCGCCAGGCATTGATGGTGGGTGACGCCTCCTTCGACCTGATGATGGCGCGCAATGCTGGCATGGACAGCGTAGCGGTCAGCTATGGGGCTCAGGCCGGCGAGACGTTGCAGCAATACGAGCCCAGGCTGACGATAGATCATTTTTCCGAATTGCAGGCCTGGCTCAGCCGGGCTCAATAAGTCTTTGCTGGGGTTGATGGTATGAGTGACGAGTGGAAGGCGCCCGAAAAGGCCGAAAACAGTGATGATAAAAGCTGGAAGCTGCTGGAGAAGACTCTCCTGGCCAGCGTCCAGGAGCAGCGTCGTGCGCGGCGTTGGGGGATTTTCTTCAAGCTGCTGACCTTTACTTACCTGATTGCCATGCTGGTGCTGTTCAGTCCGTTGATGGACATGGAAAAAAGCGCGACCCGTGGCAGCCACTACACCGCCTTGATCGAAGTGCGCGGGGTGATTGCCGACAAGGAGTCCGCCAGCGCCGACAATATCGTCAGCAGCCTGCGCGCCGCCTTTGAAGACCCTAAGGTCAAAGGCGTGATCCTGCGCATCAACAGCCCTGGCGGCAGCCCGGTGCAGTCGGGTTATGTGTATGACGAGATACGCCGTCTGCGTGGCCTGCACCCGGATATCAAGCTTTACGCGGTGATTTCCGACTTGGGTGCCTCGGGTGCCTATTACATCGCCAGTGCCGCTGACCAGATCTATGCCGACAAGGCCAGCCTGGTCGGCTCCATTGGCGTGACTGCGGCAGGTTATGGGTTCGTCGGCGCCATGGAGAAGCTGGGGGTGGAGCGCCGCACCTACACGTCGGGTGAGCACAAGTCGTTCCTTGATCCGTTCCAGCCGCAAAAGGCTGACGAGACCGCGTTCTGGCAGGGCGTGCTCGACACCACTCATCGCCAGTTCATTGCCAGCGTAAAGCAGGGGCGTGGCGACCGTCTGAAGGATAAAGACCATCCGGAGCTGTTCTCCGGCTTGGTGTGGTCGGGCGAGCAAGCGTTGCCGCTGGGCTTGGTCGATGGCCTGGGCAGTGCCAGTTCGGTGGCGCGGGATGTGATCGGCGAGAAAGAGCTGGTTGACTTCACGGTTGAAGAATCGCCGTTTGATCGATTCTCCAAGAAGCTGGGGGCCAGTGTGGCGGAGAAGCTGGCGCTGTATATGGGCTTTCAGGGGCCTACGCTGCGCTGAGTTTGTGAGGCTGCATAGCTCAAAATGTGGGAGCGGGCGTGCCCGCGACAGCGGTGTTTCAGTCGACATTTATAGTGGCTGACCCACCGCTATCGCAGGCAGGCCAGCTCCCACAGTTGGTTTTGTGCTGTGCTTAAGGGATTTGTACGCCTTCAGCCAGCAGCATGTCGACCAGGCGGATCAAAGGCAGCCCTATCAGGCTGGTCGCATCCGACCCTTCGGTGCTCTGAAACAGGCTCACGCCCAGCCCCTCTGCCTTGAAGCTGCCGGCACAGTCATATGGCTGCTCGATCCGCAGGTAGCGTTCGATTCGCTCAACGCTCAGTTCGCGCATGTGCACGGTAAAGGGTACGCAGTCGACCTGGCAGTGCCCTGTCTCGGTATTCAGCAGTGCCAGGCCGGTCAGGAAGCTGACCTGTTTGCCACTGGCCGCCAGCAACTGCTCGCGGGCGTTCTCGAAGGTGTGGGGTTTGCCGATGATCCGCCCGTTCAGTGCCGCCACCTGATCCGAGCCGATAATCAAATGCCCGGGATGGCTTGCCGCGAGGGCGCGGGCTTTCTGTTCGGCCAGGCGTTTGACCAGCTCTACGGCGGGCTCATTTTCGTGATGGCTTTCATCGATATCCGGCGAGCTGCAGATGAACGGCAAGTGCAGGCGGCTCAGCAATTCCCGGCGATAAACCGAGCTGGATGCAAGTAATAAAGGCAGCATGGGCGTCTCCTCAAGGCAGCGGGGGATTCTAGCGGCGTGACCGGCTGACGCACAGGGCTGAATTTCCTTTGACATGGCTGGGTGCATCCCTATAATGCTGCGCCTATGTTGAATGACCCGATTCCACCTCACGTTGACCCGCGCAAATTGGCTGATCGTGGCACTTCCCTTCAAGGTGAATTGCTGCTGGCCGATTTGGAGAGACTCTGCGACCCGCTTTCCGACACTGTCGGTACGGTGCAGGCCAAATTCGTTTTTGAACGAGATGAACGTAAGTCTGTGGTAATCCACAGTTTTATCGACACCGAAGTCAAAATGGTTTGCCAGCGTTGTCTTGAGCTGGTCACCCTGCCGATTCACAGCGAATGCAGTTACGCTGTGGTGAAGGAGGGTGCGAATACCCAGTCGTTGCCGAAAGGTTATGACGTGCTGGAACTGGGCGAAGATCCTTTGGATCTGCATGCACTGATCGAGGAAGAGCTTCTGCTCGCCTTGCCCATTGTGCCTGCTCATCATCCGGAAGAATGCCAGCAGCCGGAGGGTCTCGATGACGAGGCCGAGCCGAGCGAGGACGAGGTAACGCGGTCCAACCCGTTCAGTGTATTGGCGCAGTTAAAGCGTGACCCAAACGTTTAGGAGTTAATCAATTATGGCTGTTCAGCAGAACAAAAAATCCCGCTCCGCCCGTGACATGCGTCGTTCGCACGACGCTCTCGAGGCTAGCACCCTGTCCGTAGAAAAGACCACCGGTGAAGTTCACCTGCGTCACCACGTATCGCCAGAAGGCGTATACCGTGGCCGTAAAGTGATCGACAAGGGCGCTGACGAGTAATCACTTGTCTGCTCTAGTCATCGCGATTGACGCAATGGGCGGGGACTTCGGTCCCCGCAGCATTGTTCAGGCCAGCATTGCCAGCCTGTCTGCCACACCCTCGTTGCACCTGACCCTTGTCGGTCAACCCTCCCTTCTTGAAGAACTGATTGCCAGCCATCCGGCGGTGGATCGCGCGCGCCTGACGATTACGCCGGCCAGCGAAACCATCAGCATGGATGACAAGCCGGCGGCAGCCCTGCGCGGCAAGCCTGACTCTTCAATGCGGGTGGCTCTTGAGTTGTTGCGTGATGGCAAGGCGCAAGCCTGTGTCAGTGCCGGCAATACCGGGGCCTTGATGGCGTTGTCGCGGCATGTGCTCAAGACACTGCCGGGGATTGATCGGCCGGCGATGGTCGCGGCGATTCCAACGCAGCAAGGCTATTGCCAGCTGCTGGACCTGGGCGCGAATGTCGATTGTACTGCCGAGCATTTGCTGCAGTTCGCCGTGATGGGGTCGGTGGCCGCGCAAGCGCTGGGTGTGGCTCGACCGCGAGTGGCTTTACTGAATATCGGTACCGAAGACATCAAGGGCAACCAGCAGGTCAAGCTTGCGGCCACTTTGTTGCAAGGTGCGCCGGGCTTGAACTACATCGGTTTTATCGAAGGTGACGGTCTGTACCGGGGTGAAGCGGATGTGGTGGTGTGCGACGGTTTTGTCGGCAATATCCTGCTTAAGTCCAGCGAAGGGCTGGCGACCATGATTGCCACGCGTATCGAGGCGTTGTTCAAGCAGAACCTGGCGTCGCGCATGGTGGGCGCGCTGGCGCTGCCGTTGATGAAGCGCTTGCAGGCTGACCTGGCGCCGGCGCGGCATAACGGCGCGAGTTTTCTCGGCCTGCAGGGCATTGTGGTGAAAAGCCATGGTTCGGCGGGTGTGGAAGGCTTTCAAAGTGCGATTGCGCGGGCTGTGATCGAGATCCAGGAAAACCTGCCGCAACGCTTGCACGGCCGTCTTGAGGACTTGTTGCCTTAGGCGAATCGGCCCGGGAGTGCTTAAATGTGACCGGCCAGTTCAATTGACCATCCAATCTGTCAGTTTCGTACGCTCCCACCCGTCTTAAGATCGGGGGCGCGCATTTTTGACGACCAGATCATTAGGGGCTTGTTACATGTCTACATCCCTCGCATTCGTCTTTCCAGGGCAGGGTTCGCAGTCCCTCGGCATGTTGGCCGAGCTGGGCGCGCAACATCCGTTGATCCTGGAAACTTTCAAGGAAGCTTCCGATGCCCTGGGTTACGACCTGTGGGCGCTGACCCAGCAAGGGCCGGAAGAGCAACTCAATCAAACCGACAAAACCCAGCCAGCTATCCTGACGGCTTCGATCGCCCTGTGGCGCTTGTGGCTGGCGGAAGGTGGCGCGCGCCCGGCTTACGTGGCCGGTCATAGCCTGGGCGAGTACAGCGCCCTGGTGGCGGCGGGCAGCCTGACCCTCGGTGAGGCGGTGAAGCTGGTCGAACGTCGTGGCCAGCTGATGCAGGAAGCCGTTCCGGCCGGGCAGGGCGGCATGGCCGCAATCCTGGGGCTGGACGATGCCGTGGTGATCGAAGCCTGCGCCGAAGCGGCGCAGGGCGAAGTGGTCAGCGCGGTGAACTTCAACTCCCCGGGCCAGGTGGTGATCGCCGGCGCCAAGGCGGCGGTCGAGCGCGCCATCGAAGGCTGCAAGGCCCGTGGTGCCAAGCGTGCGCTGCCGTTGCCGGTAAGCGTGCCATCGCACTGCGAGCTGATGCGCCCGGCGGCCGAGCGTTTTGCCGAGTCCATCGCCGCCATTAACTGGCAAGCGCCGCAGATCCCGCTGGTGCAGAACGTCAGCGCAGCCGTGGCTGCCGACCTCGACACCCTCAAGCGCGACCTGCTGGAACAGCTCTACAAGCCCGTACGCTGGGTTGAATCGGTTCAGACCCTGGCCGCCAATGGCGCCACCGAACTGGTCGAGTGCGGCCCGGGTAAAGTCCTGGCCGGCCTGAACAAACGCTGCGCCGACGGTGTGTCGACCGCCAACCTGAATACCCCGGATGCCTTCGCTGCCGCTCGCGCGGCACTGGCCTGATTCCCGCACTTAGGAGAAGCCTGCATGAGTCTGCAAGGTAAAGTTGCACTGGTTACCGGCGCAAGCCGTGGCATTGGCCAGGCGATCGCCCTGGAACTGGGCCGTCAGGGCGCCGTTGTAATCGGCACCGCCACTTCCGCTTCGGGCGCCGAGCGTATCGCCGCGACCCTGAAGGAAAACGGCGTTCAAGGCACTGGCCTTGAGCTGAACGTCACCAGCGATGAGTCCGTGGCTGCCGTACTGGCCGAAATCAGCGCACAGTTCGGTGCGCCGGCTATTCTGGTGAATAACGCCGGTATCACCCGCGACAATCTGATGATGCGCATGAAAGACGACGAGTGGTACGACGTGGTCGACACCAACTTGAACAGTCTGTTTCGCCTGTCCAAGGGCGTTTTGCGCGGCATGACCAAGGCGCGTTGGGGTCGAATTATCAATATTGGCTCCGTAGTGGGTGCCATGGGCAACGCAGGCCAAGTAAACTACGCAGCCGCCAAGGCCGGTCTGGAAGGTTTCAGCCGTGCTCTGGCGCGTGAAGTCGGCTCGCGGTCGATTACGGTCAACTCGGTGGCCCCAGGGTTCATCGACACCGATATGACCCGCGAACTGCCGGAGGCACAGCGTGAAGGCTTGCTGACGCAGATTCCGCTGGGCCGTCTGGGCCAGGCTCAAGAGATCGCGAATGTGGTCACTTTCCTGGCATCCGACGGTGCGGCATACGTGACTGGGGCTACAATCCCGGTGAACGGCGGGATGTACATGAGCTAAATTGTGACGGATCGCTTCAAAAAAATGTCATACGAGCTGTCTAAAATCCGTTATAAAGCTGCAACTTAATTTATAGGCAGGTGGCGGACCGGGTACAGGGTGAAGCTTTCAGTTGAAAAGCTGAAATGGCTTTCTATACACTTACCCACTGGCCAGCTGCCTGAATTTGTCCATTAGGAGTTAAACAAGGTATGAGCACCATCGAAGAGCGCGTCAAGAAAATCGTCGCCGAGCAACTGGGCGTTAAAGAAGAAGAAGTGGTCAACACTGCTTCCTTCGTAGAAGACCTGGGTGCCGATTCCCTTGACACCGTTGAGCTGGTGATGGCTCTGGAAGAGGAATTCGAGACCGAAATCCCGGACGAAGAAGCTGAAAAAATCACTACTGTTCAAGCTGCTATCGACTACGTTACTAGCCACCAGGCGTAATAGTTTGTAGTCGTCGCTTGCTGTTAGGGAAAAACCGCACTGCTGTAACGGCGTGCGGTTTTTTCTTTAGCCCTGATGAAAAGTAAGCGCTGAAGCAAAAGTGTCGTCATTAGAAAAAGGAGAGTGCTGTGTCGCGTAGACGCGTCGTAGTCACCGGTATGGGTATGTTGTCGCCACTGGGCACGGATGTGCCGAGCAGTTGGCAGGGCATTCTGGCTGGCCGCAGTGGTATTGGTCTGATCGAACACACGGACCTTTCTGCCTATTCCACCCGTTTTGGCGGCTCGGTAAAGGGCTTCAATGTCGAGGAATATCTCTCGGTCAAAGAGTCCCGCAAACTCGACCTGTTCATTCAATACGGCCTGGCAGCCGGTTTTCAGGCGGTGCGTAATGCCGGCCTGGAAGTCACCGACGCCAACCGTGACCGCATCGGCGTGGCCATGGGATCGGGTATTGGCGGTTTGACCAATATCGAAGAAACCAGCCGCACGCTGCACGATTCCGGCCCCCGTCGAATTTCACCGTTCTTCGTCCCGGGCTCGATCATCAATATGATTTCCGGTTTCCTGTCCATCCACCTGGGCGCACAGGGGCCGAACTACGCCATCGCCACGGCGTGCACCACCGGCACCCACTGCATCGGCATGGCGGCGCGCAATATCGCCTATGACGAAGCCGACGTGATGATTGCCGGCGGCGCCGAAATGGCGGCCTGCGGCCTCGGCATGGGCGGCTTCGGTGCCTCCCGTGCGCTGTCGACCCGCAACGACGAGCCGACCCGTGCCAGCCGTCCGTGGGACAAGGGCCGTGACGGTTTCGTGCTGTCCGACGGCGCCGGTGCCCTGGTACTCGAAGAGCTGGAGCATGCCAAGGCGCGTGGCGCCACCATTTACGCCGAGCTGATCGGTTTTGGCATGAGCGGCGACGCCTACCACATGACCTCGCCACCGTCCGACGGTGCCGGCGCCGCACGCTGCATTACCAATGCGCTGCGCGATGCCAAGGTCAACCCGGACCAGGTGCAGTACATCAACGCCCACGGCACCTCGACCCCGACCGGCGACCTGGCGGAAGCCGAAGCCATCAAGTCGGTGTTCGGCGAGCACGCCTACAACCTGGCGGTCAGCTCCACCAAGTCCATGACCGGCCACCTGTTGGGTGCGGCGGGCGCGGTCGAAGCGATCTTCAGCGTAATGGCCATCAAGGATCAGGTCGCTCCGCCGACCATCAACCTGGATGAGCCAGACGAAGGCTGCGACCTGAACTTCGTGCCTCACGAAGCACAGCCAATGCCGATCGACGTGGTGATCTCCAACTCGTTCGGTTTTGGCGGCACCAACGGTTCCCTGGTGTTCCGCCGGTTCGCCGAGTGATGCACAGCTGGGTCGACGGTCAGCCAGCGGACACGGTGCCCCTGAAAGATCGCGGCCTGGCGTATGGCGATGGGCTGTTCGAGACCATCGCCATCAAGGCCGGGCAGCCGGTGCTGCTCGACCGCCACCTGCAGCGTCTCGATGAGGGCTGCACGCGCCTCGCACTCAATGCGGATCACGCGTTGATCCGCATCGAAGTGCTGGCCTATGCCGCGGCCCTCGGCGACGGTGTTCTCAAATTGATCCTCACGCGTGGCGACAGCCTGCGCGGTTATGGCATCAACCCTGGCGCGCCGGTACGCCGTATCTTGCAGGGCAGTGCGCCCGCTACCTATCCCCAAGCCCATGGAACTGACGGTATCCGCCTGTTTCCGTGTGCTACCCGATTGTCCGAACAGCCTTTGCTGGCCGGCCTCAAACACCTCAACCGCCTGGAACAGGTGATCGCCCGCGCCGAGTGGCAAGATGCCGAGCATGCCGAAGGTTTGATGCGGGATATGTCTGGTCGCGTCATCGAAGGCGTATTCAGTAACCTGTTCCTAGTGCGCAATGGTTTGTTACTAACCGCTGATCTGAATCGTTGCGGGGTTGCCGGGGTCATGCGCGCCGAGGTTCTGGCACAGGCGCAAGCCCTGGGCATCCCGGTGGCCGTGGCCGATATCAGCCTGGAGCTGTTGCAGCAGGCCGACGAAGTCTTTGTGTGCAACAGCGTTTATGGCATTTGGCCGGTGCGTGGCTGCGCTGCGATGAGCTGGTCGGTTGGGCCGCTCACCCGTAAACTGCAGGGCATTGTTCGCGCGCTATTGGATATTTGAGTTGATACGAAAACTGGTTGTACTGCTGCTGATCGGTCTGGTCTCGGCGGCGTTGCTGTTGGGCGTTGGCGCCTGGAAACTCGATTCTGCCTTGAAGCAGCCTTTGAAGCTGACCCAGGAGCAATTGCTCGACGTACCGGCGGGGGCCACCCCCACCGGCACGTTCAATCGCCTGGAAGCCGACGGCGTGCTGGACGGTGCTTTCTGGCTGCGTCTGTACTGGCGTTTCAATCTCGACGGGCAGCCATTGCACAGTGGCGAATACCGCATGACCCCCGGCCTGACAGCTGAAGGTCTGATCGGCGTGTGGCAACGCGGTGAAGTGGTGCAATACAGCCTCACGCTGGTAGAGGGCTGGAACTTCCGCCAGGTGCGTTCGGCCCTGGCCAAGCACGAAAAGATCGTCCAGACCCTCGCTGGCCTGAGTGACAGCGAAGTGATGGACAAGCTCGGCCACCCTGGGGTGTTCCCTGAGGGCCGGTTCTTCCCGGATACCTACCGCTTCGTGCGTGGGATGACCGATGTCGAGTTCCTGAAAAAAGCCTACAACCGCCTGGATGATGTACTGGCCCAGGAGTGGAGCAAACGCGCCGCCGATGCGCCGTACACCGACCCTTATCAAGCGCTGATCATGGCCTCCTGGTGGAGAAGGAGACCGGTGTGCCTGAAGAGCGTGGGCAGATCGCCGGTGTCTTTGTACGTCGCATGAAGATCGGGATGCTGCTGCAGACCGACCCCACCGTGATCTACGGCCTGGGTGAGCGCTACAACGGCAAGTTGACCCGCGCCCACCTCAAGGAAGCCAACCCCTACAACACCTACATGATTGCCGGGCTGCCGCCGACGCCGATTGCGATGGTCGGCCGCGAGGCGATCCATGCGGCGCTCAACCCGGTGCCGGGCAGCAGCCTGTATTTCGTCGCCCGTGGCGATGGCAGCCATATTTTCTCGGATGACCTGGATGCGCATAATGCCGCCGTGCGTGAGTTCCAGCTCAAGCGTCGCGCCGATTACCGCTCCAGCCCGGCGCCGGCGGTGAAACCTGCGCAAGAGGCAGCACCGCCTGCCGATGCCCCGGCTGAAGCTCCGGTAGAAAAGCCGGCCGAGCCCGCGCCGGACGCCACCGCACCGCAAAGCCCGCAATGACTCTGACTAAGGACTGCCTGTGACTGGCTTGTTTATTACCCTGGAAGGCCCCGAAGGCGCCGGCAAAAGTACCAACCGCGATTACCTGGCCGAGCGCTTGCGCGCCGAGGGCATCGAAGTGGTGCTGACGCGTGAGCCCGGCGGCACACCGCTGGCCGAGCGCATTCGTGAAGTGCTGCTGGCCCCGGGTGAAGAACAGATGAACCCGGATACCGAGCTATTGCTGGTGTTTGCTGCCCGTGCGCAGCACCTGGCCGAAGTCATCCGCCCAGCCCTGGCACGCGGCGCCGTGGTAATTTGCGACCGCTTTACCGACTCAACCTATGCCTACCAGGGCGGGGGCCGCGGCTTGTGTCTGGAGCGCATTGCCACCCTGGAAACCTTCGTTCAAGGCGACCTGCGCCCTGACCTGACCCTGCTGTTTGACCTGCCGGTGGAAGTCGGCATGGCTCGCGCCAGCGCCCGTGGTCGCCTGGACCGTTTCGAGCTGGAAGGCCAGGCGTTCTTCGACGCCGTGCGCAGCGCTTTCCTCCAGCGTGCCAAGGCTGAGCCTGCGCGCTACTCCTGCTGGACGCCGCCCAGCCACTGGCCCAGGTGCAGCAAGCCATCGATGCGTTGCTGCCGATCCTGCTGGAGCGCGCCCGTGGCTGAAGCCTACCCGTGGCAGGATAGCCTCTGGCAGCAGTTGGCCGGCCGGGCCCAGCATGCGCATGCCTACCTGCTGCATGGGCCAATCGGTATCGGCAAGCGTGCTTTGGCCGAGCGCCTGATGGCCAGTCTGTTGTGCCAGCGCCCGGTCAACCTCCAAGCCTGTGGCGACTGCAAATCCTGCCTGCTGCTCAAGGCCGGCAGCCACCCCGACAACTATTTGCTGGAGCCCGAGGAAGCCGACAAGGCGATCAAGGTCGACCAGGTGCGGGACCTCGTCAGCTTCGTGGTGCAGACCGCGCAGATGGGCGGGCGCAAGGTGGTGTTGATCGAACCCGTGGAGGCGATGAACATCAACGCCGCCAACGCCTTGCTCAAAAGCCTGGAGGAGCCTTCCGGCGATACGGTGCTGTTGCTGGTCAGCCACCAGTCCAGCCGCTTGTTGCCGACCATCCGCAGCCGTTGCGTGCAGCAGGCGTGCCCGTTGCCGAGCGAGGCCATGAGCCTGCAGTGGCTGGCACAGGCGCTGCCGGAGTGCTCGGAGCAGGAACGTGTCGAGTTGCTGACGCTGGCTGCCGGTTCGCCGCTGGCCGCCGTCAAGCTGCAGGCCCAAGGTGTACGTGAACAGCGTGCCCTGGTGGTGGATGGCGTGAAAAAGTTGCTCAAGCAAGAGCTGTCCGCCACCCAGTTGGCTGAAGCCGCCTGGAAGGATATTCCCCTGCTGCTGCTGTTCGACTGGTTCTGCGACTGGTCGAGCCTGATCCTGCGCTACCAGCTGACCCAGGATGAAAGCGGCCTGGGCCTGCCCGACATGCGCAAGGTGGTGCAGTACCTCGCGCAGAAAAGTGCGCAGGACAAGGTGCTGAATATCCAGGACTGGATCCTCGCCCAGCGCCAGAAGGTGCTCGGCAAGGCCAACCTCAACCGCGTGCTGTTGCTCGAAGCGCTGCTGGTGCAGTGGGTCGGTTTGCTCGGCCGGCGTTAATTTCCGTGGCCGACGGGTGTATCGTTGGCCAGACACTTCCCGTGACTCAAGTTGTAAATTCTTATGCTCGTAGATTCCCATTGCCACCTTGATCGCCTCGACCTTGCCCAGCACGGCGGCTCCCTCGACGCCGCCCTCGAAGCCGCCCGCCAGCGCGGGGTAGGGCACTTCCTGTGCATCGGCGTGAGCGCCGAGAACGCAGCCGATGTCAAAGCCCTGGCTGAGCGCTATGCCGACGTGGATTGCTCGGTGGGTATCCACCCGCTGGACCTCAAGCCCGGCGAAGCCCCGGCCCTCGACTGGCTGCTCGGCGAGCTCAACCACCCGCGGGTGGTGGCGATTGGCGAAACCGGCCTGGACTACCACTACGAGCCGGAGGCCGCCGAACTGCAGCAGGCGTCTTTCCGCCTGCACCTGCAAGCCGCCCAGCAAACCGGCAAGCCGGTGATCGTCCACACCCGTGGCGCCCGCGCCGACACCCTGACCCTGCTGCGTGAAGCCGCATTGCCCCAAGCCGGTGTGCTGCATTGCTTCACCGAGGATTGGGACATGGCCAAGGCCGCCCTGGACCTGGGCTTTTACATTTCCTTGTCGGGCATTGTCACCTTCCGCAATGCCGATGCGCTGCGCGACGTGGCGCGCCAGGTGCCGGCCGACCGCCTGCTGGTGGAAACCGATTCGCCGTACCTGGCGCCGATTCCCCATCGTGGCAAGCCGAACCTGCCGGAATACGTGCGCGATGTGGCGGATTATCTGGCGATGCTGCGTGGCGAGTCCTACGAGCGCTTTGCTGAGCAGACCACCGAAAACTTCAAGCGTCTGTTTCCCTTGGCCCGCGTGGCTGGCTGAGCCGCTCAAATCGCAGGCAAAAAAAACCCGGGTTCTGGGGGGTGAATCCGGGTTAAGACCATTAGGAGTAAAACAAGGGCACGCAGTCCGTCGGTACCCAGGTCGACGCGTCACTTGGGGGAGATGCCACGCCGACAGTTCAAGTATTGATCAGTATCCCATTCAGTCCAGTCGCATCTGATCGTTTTTTAAACAGATTTGGAATACGCGCGCTTCGCTTGAGTTCTCATTGAACGGGTGCGCAGCGATAGTTGTTGCGTATTATTTCTGACTGGAACCAATGAATTCGTTGGCGTGCTGAAAGTAAAGTGCGTTGCGGGTTCACATAGGCGTTGCCCAACGACCGTTCAGTCGGGATAATCCCTCGCATCGGGTAAATCGTATCGCCACGTATCCGTGGCCCTGCGCAACCCTCCCTAATTCCGACCTCTGCAGACCTCTTCCTCATGCACAAAGAACCCCGTAAGGTCCGTGAGTTTCGCCGCCGTGAGCAGGAAATTCTCGACACCGCACTCAAGTTGTTCCTCGAACAAGGTGAAGACAGTGTCACCGTCGAGATGATTGCGGATGCCGTGGGTATCGGCAAAGGCACGATCTACAAGCACTTCAAGTCCAAGGCCGAAATCTACCTGCGCCTGATGCTCGACTACGAGCGCGACCTGAACGAGCTGCTGCACTCGGCTGACGTCGACAAGGACAAGGAGGCGCTGTCGCGTGCCTACTTCGAGTTCCGCATGCGTGACCCGCAGCGCTACCGACTGTTCGACCGCCTGGAAGAGAAGGTGGTTAAAGGCCATCAGGTGCCGGAAATGGTCGAGGAGCTGCACAAGATCCGTGCTTCGAACTTCGAACGCCTGACCCTGCTGATCAAGGGCCGTATTAGCGAAGGCAAGCTCGAAGACGTGCCACCGTATTTCCACTACTGCGCCGCGTGGGCTTTGGTGCACGGCGCCGTAGCGCTGTACCACTCGCCGTTCTGGAGTAATGTGCTGGAAGATCAGGAAGGTTTCTTCCAATTCCTGATGGACATCGGCGTGCGCATGGGTAACAAGCGCAAGCACAGTACGGAGCTGCCACAGCCTCCCGTCGAAACGCCTGCCAGCTGATTATTTACAGCCAGGTGCAGTACCCCAGGAATATACTCAGGCAAGGATCTTGCTAAAAGCTGATTTATAGGTCAGCTTTTAGCGTGCCCGAATCATCCTCTGCCGGAGTGATCCATGATCGTTGATCGTCAAGGCAGGCGTTTTCGCAATTTGCGGATCAGCCTGACCTCAGCCTGCAATTACGCGTGTACCTACTGCGTGCCGAACGGCAAGCGGTTGGTGGCTGCCCAGGACGAACTCTCGGCCGAGGCCATGGCGCGTGGCGTGGCCTATCTGATAGAGGCAGCGGGTATTGAGCGCTTGCGCATCACCGGCGGTGAGCCGCTGGTCAGCCCCAAACTGGAAGCCTTCATGGGCGCCGTTGGGGGGATGGGCCTCAGTGATATCAGCCTGACCACCAACGGCCAACTGCTTGCGCGCAAATTGCCGCTGCTGGTGGATGCCGGGATTCGCCGGATCAACGTCTCCCTCGACACCCTGGATGCCGACGCCTTCCGCAGCATCGCCCGTGGTGGCGACCTGGCCACCGTACTCGACGGTATGGACCAGGCGCGAGCGGCGGGGATCAAAATCAAGGTCAATATGGTGCCGCTGCGTGGCCAGAACCTGGACCAGGTGATGCCGCTGCTCGACTACTGCCTGGAGCGTGGCTACGAGCTGCGGTTTATCGAGCTGATGCGCATGGGCCACCTGGCCAAGGACTCCAATGCGTTCCTGCAGCAATTCGTCAGCCTGCAACAACTGCTCAGCCTGATCGGCGAACACCACGAATACCTGCAAGCCAACGCGCCGGTGGATGCTACGGCGGTGCGCTATGAAGTGCCGGGTAAAGGCTTCTTCGGTGTGATCGCCAACGAAAGCGTGCCGTTCTGCCGCACCTGTTCGCGGCTGCGCCTGTCGTCCACCGGTTGGTTGCATGGCTGCCTGTCGTCGAGTAACCGTCACTATGTCGGCGACCTGCTCGACCAACCGCGTCACCAGGCATTGCCGGCCTTGCAGGGCTTGCTGATGAAAGCCTTGGGTGACAAGCAGGAAGTGGCTTTCTCCGGCGGTGCCACCATCATGAAAATCATCGGCGGCTGAGACCGCACTTAGCCCAATGTGGGAGCGGGCTTGCTCGCGAAGACGGAGTGTCAGTCAGCAGAAATATCGACTGAGCCACCGCTTTCGCGAGCAAGCCCGCTGCCACATTTGATTTGAGGCGCTGCTGAGTGGCGCGGATTCTGCATCTCGTGCCCATTCGCCGGTTTTCCGTCACCGGCTTCTGGAGGATTAGGATGCGTAGTCTGGTTTTGTTGCTGGCGTCGTTGACGCTGAGTGGTTGCATGACCGTCAGCGATATGGCCGAAGGCACCCGTTATCAGATGAGCGACGCCGGGTTGCTCGACCACAGCGATACCCGTCGTACCGCCTCGGTTCGCATACAGCCGGACTCCTTTGTGTTTATCGCCCAGGCGCCTTTGTGCCGCCGGGCAGTGCCTACCCGCGACCCAACGTGGTGGCTGAGGAGGCCTTCAACGGCTTCGTCGAATATTTCCCCATGGTGCGCCGCGCCCGCCAGCCCGAAGGTCTGGAGCAGGCGATGTCCGAAGCCCGTGCGGCCGGCGCTCACTACCTGTTGTATTGCCGATTTGCTGCGGCGGATGACCGTATCGGCAATGCCGACGAGTGGACCGACCAGCAGGCCCTCGACCGCGTCGGCCTCGACAGCGGGGTGATCCAGATCATGTTGATCGAGACCAGCACCCAGTATTTGATTGATACTGCGCGTATTCGCAGTCGTGGCGGTTTACTGACGTTCCACGACAACAGGCCACAAGATCTGATTGCCCGCCCCCTGGCGCAATACGCCCGAGGCTTGCTGGGCATGAGCGATCAGTAAGCAACAGGAGATTCCCATGACCGATTCCGCCAAGGCCAATGATCTGTTGGCGCAACTGCCCAAGGGCAAGGGGCCGGCGCCGGTGCATCTGTGGAACCCGGATTTGTGCGGCACTATCGACATGCGCATCGCCCGCGACGGCACCTGGTTCTACCAAGGCACACCGATCGGGCGCAAGCCGATGGTCAAGCTGTTCTCCAACATCATCCGCCGCGATGGCGATGAGTATTTCCTGGTCACCCCCGTGGAAAAAGTCGGCATCAGCGTCGATGACGCGCCGTTTGTCGCGGTTACCCTGGAAGTCGAAGGCCAGGGCGAAAGCCAAGTGCTGCGGTTTACCACTAACGTCGACGAGCACATCCAGGCCGATATCGAACACCCATTGCGGGTGGTGATCGACCCGGTCACCCAGGAACCGTCGCCCTATCTGCGGGTGCGCACCAACCTCGAAGCGCTGGTACATCGCAACGTGTTTTACCAATTGGTCGAGTTGGCGGTGAGCCGTCCGATCAACGGTCAGAACTGGCTTGGCGTATGGAGCGGCGGCGAGTTTTTCCGTATCGGCCTGGAGCCCTGAGGCCGATTTTTTTATCTCCCTGAAATAATTCGCTTGCTGTCATCAGGCGCTTTCGGTTATCAATTTGTACATGATTAGACATGTTCGATTTGATAAGAAAAAACGCGTCGTCGACGAGCTCATCCGCCGTATCGAGGGGGGAGTGATGGCCGACGGTTTCCTGCTGCCGGGCGAGCATCAATTGGCCGAAGAGTTTGCGGTCAGCCGAGGCACCTTGCGCGAAGCCCTTGCCGAGCTTAAACGCCGCAATTACATCGCCACCCAGAGCGGCGTTGGCTCCATCGTCACGTTTGACGGCATGGTGCTCGACCAACGCAGCGGCTGGGCCCAGGCCCTGGCCGATACCGGCGCACTGGTGATCACCGATATCCTGCGCCTGGAAGCCGTGACCCGCCCCGACTTGCTCAGCCGCTTCGGCAGCGACCAATTCATTGCCCTCGACCGCCGCCGGCGCACCACCGACGGCACGGCCGTGTCGCTGGAGCGCTCGCTGATGCCCGCCTCCGGTGGCTTGGAAAGCTTGCCGCGCGTCGGCCTGATCGACGATTCCCTGACTATTACCCTGGCCGCCTATGGCTACGTGGGCGCCGAAGGTGACCAGTGGATCGGCGCCGAGCCCTTGAGCGATGAAGACGCCGAGCTGCTCGGTCGCCCGGCCGGCACTGTGTTTCTCAAAGCCTCGCGCACCACCTTCGACCGCCGCGAACGCTTTATGGAGTACGTCGAAAGCTTGCTCGACCCTCTGCACTTTCGCCTGCACCTCCCGTTTGGAACTTCGAAATGACTCTGCAAAATCGCGCACTCGGTGCCTTCTACGGCTTGGCGTTGGGCGATGCCCTGGGCATGCCCACCCAGTCCTTGAGCCGTGAGCAAGTCCGGGTGCGCTTCGGCGCCATTACCGCCCTGGAAGATGCCGACGGCGACCAGCCGATCGCGCCGAACATGCCGGCCGGTTCCATCACTGACGATACCGAGCAGGCAATCCTGGTGGGTGAGCTGCTGGTGGAAGGCCAGGGCAAGATCGAGCCGACCGTACTCGCCCAACGCCTGATCGACTGGGAAGCGGTGATGCGCGCCAAGGGCTCCCAGGATTTGCTCGGCCCGTCCACCAAACGTGCAATCGACATGATCCTCGCCGGCCACACCCCGGAAGAATCCGGGCGCTACGGCACCACCAATGGCGCGGCCATGCGCATCACGCCGGTGGGGATTGCGGCCGATGTCAGCGACCCTGCTGGGTTTATCCAGGCAGTGATCCAGGCGTGTCAGGTGACTCATAACACCTCGTTGGGTATCTCCAGCGCGGCAGCGGTGGCGGCGGTGGTGTCGGCCGGCATCAACGGCGTGGACTTGGGGGAAGCGCTCAACATCGGTACGCAGATCGCTCAGCAAGCGGAAAGCCATGGCCATTGGATTGCCGGTGGACGCATTTCCACACGCATCAGTTGGGCGCGGACCTTAAGTGTCGGCAGCGGCGACAAAGCGCTGTTTGCCGACCTGCTGTACGAATTGATCGGCACCTCCGTCGCCTCCCAGGAGTCGGTGGTGGTGTCGTTTGCCCTCGCCCAGCAAGTGGCGGTGGGCGCATTGAGTGCCTTTGAAGCCGTGTGCCTGGCCGCCAGCCTCGGCGGCGATACCGACACCATCGCCGCGATCCTCGGCGCCATGTTGGGCGCGTGTCTGGGGATGCAGTGCTGGCCTGAGGCGATGATCGAACAGGTCAAAACCGTGAATCACCTTGATTTGCAGCCACTGGTTCAAGGGCTGCTTGAATTGCGCTGAGCACCACAGATCAAGAGTGTGGGAGCTGGCTGCCTGCGATGGCGGTGTAGCAGTCACTACACCGCCATCGCAGGCAAGCCAGCTCCTACACCGACCGCATTGAGTCAGGACGACCGGTTAAAGCTTTGACTATCTGCCACAACCACAACAATACAGGCATCAGGAGCACCCCCATGAGCAGCACTTCTTCCGGCCAAAGCGCTGGGCAATTGGAAACACGCGGTATCGAGCCGGTCCCTGAAAGCGAGTGCAACGGCCATCCGCTGCAACTGTTCTGGGTGTGGTTCGCGGCCAATATCAGCATCCTCGGCTTGCCGCTGGGCGCGACCTTGGTGGCGTTTCGTGGCCTGGCCATCTGGCAGGCGGTCATCGTGGCGATCCTCGGCGCCGCCGGTTCCTTTGCGGTGGTGGGCATCATCTCGATTGCCGGTCGTCGTGGGCGGGCACCCAGCCTGACGCTGTCCCGTGCCATCTTCGGCGTGCGCGGCAATATCGGGCCGACCCTGGTGTCGCTGATGTCGCGCCTGGGCTGGGAAACCGTCAATACCACCACCGCCGCCTTCGTGCTGCTGTCGTTGTGTTCGATCCTGTTCGGCTCGCCGGTCGAGGCCAAAAGCGCACCGCTGCTGACCCTGATCTTCATCGCCATCTTCGTGCTGCTGACCCTGTCCGTTTCCGGCCTGGGCCACGCCACCTTGCTGGTGATCCAGAAGTGGGCGACTTATGTATTCGGCGCACTGAATATCCTGGTCGGCGGCTTCCTCTGCGCCACCATCGATTGGAGCGCGGTGTTCAACGCCACCCCGGCGCCGCTGAGCGCGATGATCATCGGCGTCGGCACCATGGCGGCCGGTACCGGTATTGGCTGGGCCAACGCCGGTGCAGATATGTCGCGCTACCAGCACCGCAGCGTCAAGGCCGTGCGCCTGGTGGCGTCTGCCGCATTTGGCGCGGGCATTCCGCTGGTGCTGCTGATCACCCTCGGCGGCCTGTTGTCGGTGGGCAACAACGACCTGGCCTCGGCCACGGACCCGATCATCGCGATCCGCGACATGCTGCCGACCTGGATGGCCGTGCCGTACCTGATCACCGCGTTTGGCGGGCTGCTGCTGTCCAATAACCTGTCGGTGTACTCGGCCGGTCTCACCACCTTGACCCTCGGGTTGAAGGTCAAGCGCGTACACGCGGTGATCGTCGATATCGTGGCGATCTTTGCCGGCTCTATCTACTTCATGCTGATCGCCGACAGTTTCTACGGCCCGTTCATTACCTTCATCTCGCTGCTGGCAGTGCCGATCACCGCGTGGGTCGGGATCTTCGTGGTCGACCTGATCCATCGTCACTACTACAGCCCCAAAGACTTGCTGGATGTGAGCCCAAGCAGCCTCTACTGGTATCGCGGCGGTGTGGAATGGCGTGCCTTCGGCGCGTGGGCCGTGGCCATCGTGCTGGGTTTCAGCTTCACCACCATCGGCACTACCGCCGAAAACATCTGGTTCGCCGGGCCTTTGTCCGACTCCTGGCTGGGCCACAACGGCCTGGGCTGGATCGTCACCTTCCTGGTAGCCGGCGGGATTTATGCGGTACTGGGCGGCGCGGCTGACCGTCGTCCGGCTTTAGTAGAGAGCCCCAATGTCTAGATTGCTGCACACCGGCCAGGTCATCATCGACCTGGTCATGGCCCTCGACACCTTGCCCGCGACCGGCGGCGACGTACTGGCGCACTCCGCCAGCTTCGAAGCCGGCGGAGGCTTCAACGTGATGGCCGCCGCGCGCCGCAATGGCTTGCCGGTGGTCTACCTGGGCCGTCACGGCCCCGGGCGCTTCGGTGACCTCGCCCGTGCGGCGATGCAGGCCGAGGGCGTTGAAATGGCCCTGGCGGCCAGCAGCGGCAAGGACACCGGTTTGTGCGTGTCGCTGACCGAAGCCACCACTGAGCGCACCTTCATCTCCCATATCGGGGCCGAGGGTGAGCTGAGTGCCGAGGACTTGGCCAGTGTGCTGCCGCAGGCAGACGACTATGTGTATGTCAGCGGCTACAGCCTGCTGCTGGAGGGCAAGGCGCAGCCGCTGATCGACTGGCTGCTCGCGTTGCCCCGGGAGATCGTGGTGGTGTTCGACCCGGGCCCGTTGGTCAAGGCGCCGGACTCGGCCTTGATGCGTGCGTTATTGCCGCGCATTGACATCTGGACCAGCAATGGCCCCGAAGCCCTGGCGTTCACCGCTGCGGCGGACATTGGCGCCGCGCTGCCCGAGCTGAGCCGGCATCTGCCAGCCGAAACGCTGCTGGTGGTACGCGATGGGCCGAATGGCTGCTGGGTAGGGCGTGCGGATGAGATAGAGCATGTGCCCGGATTCAAGGTAAAGGCCGTGGACAGCAATGGCGCCGGGGATGCCCATGCGGGCGTGTTTATCGCCGGGTTGGCCAATGGCCTGACACCGGCTGCAGCGGCACGCCGAGCGAATGCGGCGGCTGCACTGGCGGTGACGCGCTGGGGCCCGGCAACCTCACCTGGCACCCCTGAAGTCGACGCATTGCTCGCCGAATAAACACCGGCCAAAAAATGTGGGAGCGGGCTTGCCCGCGAATGCGGTGGGTCAGTTCCAAATGGGCTGACTGACATTCCGCTATCGCGGGCAGGCCCGCTATCGCGGGCAGGCCCGCTCCCACATGAGTTTTGTCACGTCAGTTGGAACGAGAACCTTCACCTTCCAGCTTGCGCGCCTCATCCACACCGGAGGCGGTCAGTTTGATCGGCAGGTTCAACGAATATTCACCGGCGTCGTCGGTGGTCACATGCCCATCCTTGATAAGCCCGCGGTCTTGCAGAAACGCCAAGACACTGGCGACCTCCTTTTCACCGCGGTAGTTATCCAGCACCTCCTTGCCCAGGCCGTTCGGGTGGGCGTGCAGCAGGCGGGTGAGGACTTCTTTTTCAAGGTTTCTATCGACGTTCATGCGTACCTCTTCACTGGGAAATGATCGGGTGTTCGTTTGGCTATCGAGGCCTCAAGGCGCAGGCTGTTTTGGCGCGCCAGGCACGTTCGAGTCATCGCCCTTGTTGATGTTGGGCTGATTGATCGACGGACCCATCTTGCCGTTACCCACGGCAGCCGGTGCCTGGCGTTGGGTGTCGTTACCCTGGGTGCGGGGGTCGGCGCCCGGTTGGATAATCGCGCCGCCATTGGTGTCGAGTCCGGTGCCCATGGATTTCTGCGACTCGGTGGTGGCGTCAGGCGTCGGGTCGGTAGGCCCGGTGGTCGAGCTGGCGGCAAACGCGCTCAGCGACGCAGCAGACAACAGGCCGGTGAGGGCGAGGGCGGCAAACTTGGAATTCTTCATGGGGGTGTCTCCATATGATTAATGTCCTTACCCTCTATTGGTCAGCCCGGCCCACGCGTTCGTGCCTGGATGGCGACGAACGGTCTTGCGTCACCTGTAAGATTTTGTGTGCCGGTGACCACGAAATTGCGCTGCAACTCGTCATCAAACCGCTTTAGTATGTGGGCTTTGAAATTGCCCAAGGCGCACCCATGTCCATCGAGATTCGCCCCGCCGTGCCCAGCGATGCTGCGCAAATCCTGGCTTTTATCACCGAGCTTGCCGAGTACGAGAAAGCCCGGCATGAAGTGATCGCCAGTGTGGTGGATATCGAACGCAGCCTGTTCAGCGAGGGCGCCACTGCCCATGGCCTGATCTGTTCGCGGGACGGTTTGCCGATCGGTTTTGCCGTGTTCTTTTTCAGCTATTCCACCTGGCTCGGCAGCAACTGCCTGTACCTCGAAGACCTGTACATCAACCCGGAACAACGCGGTGGCGGCGCCGGCAAGAAGCTGTTGCGCCATTTGGCCAAGATCGCCTGCGACAACGGTTGCGGCCGCTTCGAGTGGAGTGTGCTGGACTGGAACGAGCCGGCGATTGCCTTCTACAAATCCATCGGCGCCCAGCCGCAGGAGGAATGGGTGCGCTATCGCATGGAAGGCGATGCGCTGCGCGACTTCGCCCTCGGCTAGCCAAACACGGTAGAGCAAATGTGGGAGCGGGCTTGCTCGCGAATGCGGTGTGTCAGTCAATAAATCATTGGCTGAATAACCGTATTCGCGAGCAAGCCCGCTCCCACATTTTTTTGTTTTTAGCTCAATATATGGGATGCAAATTTATATATTGAGATATTTCAAATGATGGGTTTATAGTCGGCTGCATCAGCACTCACTACCAAAAATAAAACAGGTGAAGCGATGCAGCCCCAACCGTTGGCATTACCCGCCGTGCCCGAGCCGACTTACGGCGAGCGGCTGAAAAACAAAGTGGTGATCATCACCGGCGCCGCCCAGGGCATTGGCGAGGCGATCGTCGCCTGCTTCCAGGCCCAGCAGGCACGCCTGGTGATCGCGGATATCCAGGCCGCAAAAGTCGAGAAAGTCGCCGCCCACTGGCGCGAACGCGGCGCCGAGATTGTCGCGCAAGGCTGCGACATCACTTCCAAGGATCAATGGCAGTCGCTGGTCAACCTGGCCATCGAGCGCTTCGGCCGGGTGGATGTGCTGGTCAACTGCGCCGGGGTGAATGTGTTCCGTGACCCGCTGGAGATGACCGACGAGGACTGGCGCCGCTGCTTCGCCATCGACCTCGACGGCGCCTGGTTCGGCTGCCGCACGGTGCTGCCGCACATGATCGAGCAAGGCATCGGCAACATCATCAATATCGCCTCCACCCATTCCAGCCACATCATCCCCGGTTGCTTCCCGTACCCGGTGGCCAAGCACGGCCTGCTCGGCCTCACCCGCGCCCTCGGTATCGAATACGCGCCCAAGGGCATCCGCGTGAATGCCATCGCCCCGGGCTATATCGAAACCCAGCTGAATGTCGATTACTGGAACGGTTTTCCCGACCCGCATGCCGAGCGCCAGCGTGCGTTCGACCTGCACCCGCCCAAACGCATCGGCCAGCCGGTCGAGGTGGCGATGACGGCACTGTTTCTGGCGACTGACGAGGCGCCCTTTATCAATGCAACCTGCCTGATGATCGATGGCGGGCGTTCTGTGATGTACCACGACTAAGATTTTTCGATAACAAGAAGAGGTGGTTCATGTTCAAGAAGACACTCGGCGCCCTGGCGCTCACGATGGCCTTCAGCGGGGTCGTCTCTGCCGAAGAAGTGAAGATCGGCTTCCTGGTCAAGCAAGCCGAAGAACCCTGGTTCCAGACCGAATGGGCCTTCGCCGAAAAAGCCGGCAAGGACCAGGGGTTCACCGTGATCAAGATCGCCGTGCCCGATGGTGAGAAAACCCTGTCGGCCATCGACACCCTGGCCGCCAACGGCGCCAAGGGTTTTGTGATCTGCCCGCCGGACGTGTCCCTGGGCCCGGCGATCATGGCCAAGGCCAAGCTCAATAACCTCAAGGTGTTGGCAGTGGACGACCGTTTCGTCGACGCCAAAGGCAAGCCTATGGAAGACGTGCCTTACGTCGGCCTGGACGCCTACAAAATCGGCCAGAAACAAGGCGAAGCCATGGCCACTGAAGCAAAAAAACGTGGCTGGGACTGGAAAGAAACCTACGCCGTGATCAACACCTTCGACGAGCTCGAAACCGGTAAAAAACGCACCGACGGCTCGGTCGCAGGGCTCAAGGCCGCCGGCCTGCCGGCTGACCATATCCTGTTCAGCGCACAGAAAACCCTCGACGTACCCGGCAGCATGGACGCCACCAACTCGGCCCTGGTGAAACTGCCGAGCGGCGCGAAAAACCTGCTGATCGGCGGCATGAACGACAGCACCGTACTGGGCGGCGTGCGCGCCACTGAAAGCGCCGGCTTCAAGGCGGCCAATGTGATCGGGGTGGGTATCAACGGCACCGACGCCATCGAGGAACTGAAAAAATCCGATACCGGCTTCTACGGCTCAATGCTGCTGAGCCCTGACGCGTCGGGCTATAAAACCGCCAGCGCGATGTTCGAGTGGGTCACCAAAGGCACTGAGCCGGCCAAGTTCACCGCCCTGGACAACGTCACCCTGATCACCCGCGCCAACTTCAAGGAAGAGTTGAGCAAAATCGGTCTGTGGAAATGAGCGGCGCGGCCCTGCGTTTCAACGGCATCGGCAAGGAGTTTCCCGGTGTAAAAGCCCTGGCGCAGATCAGCTTTGAAGCGCGGCCGCGTGAGGTGCACGCGCTGATGGGCGAGAACGGCGCCGGCAAGTCGACGCTGTTGAAAATCCTCGGTGGCGCCTACCTGCCGAGCAGCGGCACGTTGCAGATCGGCGCCCAGACCATGGACTTCAAATCCGCCGCCGACAGCATTGCCAGCGGCGTGGCGGTGATCCACCAGGAGTTGCACCTGGTGCCGGAAATGAGCGTGGCCGAGAACCTGTTTCTCGGGCATTTGCCGACGCGCTTCGGCGTGGTCAATCGCGGCCTGCTGCGCAAGCAGGCGCTGGCGTGCCTCAAGGGGCTCGCCGATGAAATCGACCCGGATGAGAAGCTTGGGCGCCTGTCCCTGGGCCAGCGCCAACTGGTGGAAATCGCCAAGGCACTGTCGCGTGGCGCGCATGTGATTGCCTTTGATGAGCCGACCAGCAGCTTGTCTGCACGGGAAATCGACCGGCTGATGGCGATCATCACGCGCCTTCGCGATGAGGGCAAAGTGGTGCTTTACGTGTCGCATCGCATGGAAGAAGTGTTCCGCATATGCAACGCCGTCACGGTGTTCAAGGACGGCCGCTACGTGCGCACCTTCGACGACATGAGCGCGCTGACCCACGACCAACTGGTGACCTGCATGGTCGGCCGCGATATCCAGGACATCTACGACTACCGCCCGCGTGAGCACGGCGAGGTCGCCCTCAAGGTCGAGGGTTTGCTGGGGCCTGGCTTGCGCGAGCCGGTCAGTTTTCAAGTGCGCAAGGGCGAGATTCTCGGGCTGTTCGGGTTGGTCGGCGCCGGGCGAACCGAGCTGTTTCGTTTGCTCAGCGGTTTGAATCGCAGCACCGCTGGAAGCCTTGAGCTATGCGGGCAAAAACTGCAGCTGCATTCACCCCGCGATGCTATCGCCGCCGGCGTGTTGCTGTGCCCGGAAGACCGCAAGAAAGAAGGGATCATCCCGCTGTCCAGCGTGGCCGAAAACATCAATATCAGCGCGCGTGGCGCCCATTCCACATTTGGCTGGCTGCTGCGTGACGGCTGGGAAAAGGGCAACGCCAACCAGCAGATCAAGGCGATGAAAGTCAAAACGCCGAATGCCGAACAGAAAATCATGTACCTGTCGGGCGGCAATCAGCAAAAGGCGATTTTGGGCCGCTGGCTGTCGATGCCGATGAAGGTGCTGCTGCTGGACGAACCGACCCGTGGCATCGATATCGGCGCCAAGTCGGAGATCTACCAGATCATCCATAACCTGGCGGCCAGCGGCATTGCGGTGATCGTGGTGTCCAGCGACCTGATGGAAGTGATGGGTATTTCCGACCGCATCCTGGTGATGAGCGAAGGCGCCCTGACCGGCGAACTGGACCGCGATCAAGCGGATGAAGCACGGCTGCTGCAACTGGCGCTCCCGCGTTCGCGGGCTTGAAGAACAAGAGGGTTTGGGTATGTCTCAGGTAAAAACTGCAAAGGGCTTCTGGCCGGGTTTCAACCAGCGCAAGTTCCTCGATGACTGGGTGATGCTGCTGGCAGCATTGAGCATCTTTGTGCTCAGCGCCGTGTTTATCGACAACTTCCTCTCGCCACTGAACATGCGCGGGCTGGGCCTGGCGATTTCCACGGTCGGCATCGCCGCCTGCACCATGTTGTTCTGCCTGGCGTCGGGGCACTTCGACTTGTCGGTGGGCTCGGTGATTGCCTGTGCCGGGGTGGTGGCGGGGATCGTGATTCGCGACACCGACAGCGTGGTGCTCGGCGTATCGGCGGCGTTGGCCATGGGCCTGGTGGTGGGGCTGATCAATGGCATCGTCATCGCCAAATTGCGCATCAACGCGCTGATCGCGACCTTGGCGACCATGCAGATCGTGCGCGGCCTGGCCTATATCTTTTCCAACGGCAAGGCCGTAGGGGTGATGGATGAGCGCTTCTTCGTGTTCGGCAACGGCCAACTGCTGGGCGTGCCGGTGCCGATCATCATCACCGTGCTGTGCTTTGTGTTCTTCGGCTGGTTGCTCAACTACACCACCTACGGGCGCAACACCATGGCCATCGGCGGTAACCAGGAGGCGGCGCTGTTGGCCGGGGTGAACGTTGATCGAACCAAGATCATCATCTTTGCCGTGCACGGCCTGATCGGCGCGCTGGCGGGGGTGATCCTTGCGTCACGCATGACCTCGGGCCAGCCGATGATTGGTCAGGGCTTCGAGCTCACGGTGATTTCGGCCTGTGTATTGGGTGGTGTGTCGCTGAGCGGCGGCATCGGCATGATCCGCCATGTGATTGCCGGGGTGCTGATTCTGGCGATCATCGAGAACGCGATGAACCTGAAGAACATCGACACCTTCTACCAGTACGTGATCCGGGGTTCGATCCTGTTGCTGGCGGTGATTATCGACCGTATGAAACAGCGATAAAAGCTCGGTCTAAACAACACAGAAAATCCAATGTGGGAGCGGGCTTGCTCGCGAATGCGGTCTGTCAAAAACAGGTGGGTTGACTGACACACCGCATTCGCGAGCAAGCCCGCTCCCACCTTAGGATCTGCGCTGTGCTGACCTTCGGTATTTGTCATAATGCCCCCGCTTTTACACTTATAGGCCCGATATGCAGGAAAACGCCCACACCCCCGTCAAAGACGCCGCGCCCACCGGCACCCAGACCCTGCTGCGTGGCCTGGGCGTGGTGCAGGCGGTGGCGGCTGGTGCACGCGACTTGAAAGAGATCGCCCGGCGCATCGGCACCACCCGCAGCACAACCCACCGCCTGGCCAGTTGCCTGGTGGAGGAGCGTTACCTGCGCGTGGTGCCGCAGGTCGGCTACCTGTTGGGCCCCAAGCTGATCGAGCTGGGCTTTCAGGCCCGCGAAGAGCTGCCATTGGTGACCCTGGCCATTCCGTATCTGGATGAGTTGTCGGCGCTGACCGGCGACACCATCCACCTGGCCATTCGCGAGTACGACGACGTGCTCTACCTGCACAAGAACCCCGGCCGTAACGGCCCGGAAATGCGCTCGCGGGTCGGCCACCGCATGCCGTTGGCGCGCACCGGTATCGGCAAGGCGTTACTGCTGGATGACACGGTGGAGGAGTGGCAACGCTTGTACGAAGTCAGCCAGCCGGTGGGTGGGAAAAACCTGCAATGGCCGCAGCACCCGGAACAATCCTGGGCGCAGTTCGAGCAGCGCATGCGTGAGTATGTGGTGGGAGGCTACGCCTTCGATCTGGAAGACAACGAACCGTCGATCCGCTGCGTGGCGGCACCGGTGCGCGATGCCAGCCGGCGAATCGTCGCCGGCATCAGCATCGCCAGTACCGTGCCCTACATGCCGCTGGAGAAGATGGCCGAGCTGATCCCTGTGATCAAACAGGTCGCAGCGCGGCTGTCAGCGGAGTTGGGTGCGAAGGGCTGATCAGACCTTCAAGGTCGCCATGTCGATGACAAAGCGGTACTTCACATCACCGGCGATCATGCGGGCGTAAGCCTCGTTGATCTGGCGGATGTCGAGCATTTCGATGTCGCAGGTGATGTCATGCTCGGCGCAGAAATCCAGGACTTCCTGGGTTTCGGCAATGCCGCCGATCAGCGACCCCGCCAGTACGCGGCGGCTCATCACCAGCTTGCCGGCGTGGACCGGTGGGTCCACCGGCTCGATCAGGCCGACCAGGATATGCACGCCGTCAAAGCGCAGCACGTCGAGGTAGGGGTTCAGATCGTGCTGTACCGGGATGGTATCCAGCAGGAAGTCGAAGCTGCCGGCGGCGGCTTTCATCTGCTCGGCGTCGGTGGACACGATCACGTGATCGGCGCCCTGGCGACGGCCTTCCTCGGCCTTGCTTGCAGAGCGGGTGAACAGGGTCACTTCCGCGCCCATGGCCTTGGCGAACTTGATGCCCATATGGCCCAGGCCGCCCATGCCCAGAATGCCGACTTTATCGCCAGCCTTGACGCCGTAGTGCTTGAGCGGCGAGTAGGTGGTGATGCCTGCGCACAGAATCGGCGCGGCGCTGGCCAGGTCGAGCTTGGCCGGGATCTTCACCACAAAGTGTTCGCTGACCACGATGCTGTCGGAGTAGCCGCCCATGGTGTTGCTGCCATCAACCCGGTCCGGGGTAGCGTAGGTCATGGTCGGGCCTTCGAGGCAGTATTGCTCCAGGTCCGATTTGCAGGCTTCGCAGTGACGGCACGAGTCGACCATGCAGCCCACGCCGACCAGGTCGCCGACTTTATGCGCGGTGACGCTGGCGCCGACTGCAGTGACTTTGCCGACGATCTCGTGGCCCGGCATCAGCGGGTACACGGCGATGCCCCACTCGTTGCGTGCCTGGTGGATATCGGAGTGGCACACGCCGCAGTACAGGATCTCGATCGCCACGTCATCGGCGCGAGGGCTGCGGCGTTCAAACGACATGGGGGCGAGGGGAGTGGTGGCCGACTGGGCGGCATAACCGATGGCGGTGTACATGGGGAAAACCTCGCAAAAGCAGTGACAGGTAAGGCGGGCCATTCTCCGCGCCACCCCCCGATGCGGCCATGGCGATTGCTCCGAACCTCATGCCTAAAGCTCCGGAGGCGCCGCTAAAAGCGTCAAGCCTTAAGCTGCACGCTGTAAACTGCACGCTCTCTTGCAGCTTGAGGCTTGAAGCTTGCGGATGTTCCGGTCTGAATACTTCTGAGAACTGCTTTTATGTTGTTGACCCGCCATCTCGACGCCAACGCCACGCTGGTGGCCTTGATAAAGGGGCTTACGCCCCGCGACGGTTTTTCCCCGACGAACCTGCCCGGCGTGCAGGTATTGCGCGCCAGCTGCGATGTGGCGCGTGGGCCGCAGATTTACGAGCCGAGCCTGATGATCGTCGCCCAGGGCAGCAAAGTCGCCTATCTGGGCCCGCGTACCCTGGAATATGGCGCCGGGCATTACCTGATCCAGGCGATGCCGGTGCCCTTCGAATGCGAGACCTTTGCCCTGCCGAATGCGCCGCTGTATGGCGTTACCGTCGGCATTGATCGCGTGGTGCTGGGCGAGTTGGTGATGGCCATGGGCATCCAGGCGGGCCCGCCGCCGGCCGCGCAGACCCTGGAGTCGATGAGTTCGGTGGTGCTGGATGATGCGATGCGCGGCTGCGTCGAGCGGCTGTTGCAGTGCCTGCACGATCCGCTGGAAAGCCGGATCATGGGCCCGGCGCGGGTGCGCGAATTATTGTTCACCGCGCTGCGCGGCCCGCAGGCCGATGTGTTGCGCGCCTTGGTGGAGCAACAGGGGCAGTTTTCGCGGATCGCCACGTCGTTGAATCACCTGCATGCGCATTACGCCGAACCGCTGAATATCGAAACCCTGGCGGGGTATGCGCACATGAGTGCGTCGACCTTTCATGAGCATTTCAAGCGCTGCACCTTGTTGTCGCCGGTGCAGTATCTGAAGCGTCTGCGGTTATTGAAGGCTCAGCAGTTGCTGTTGGTCGACGGCATGGGCGTGGCGCAGGCGGCGCACAGCGTGGGGTATCAGAGTACGTCGCAGTTCAGTCGGGAATATAAGCGCTACTTTTTGCGTAACCCGGGCGAAGAGCGGGCGGCCTGATGTAACACAGTCAATGTGGGAGCAGGCAAGCCAGCTCCCACATTTGATCGGTGCCGGGCATAAAAAAGGCCCCCGTCTGGGAGCCTTCTGGTCAAGCCAATGACTTACATATTCGGGTAAGTCGGCCCGCCCGCGCCTTCCGGCGTCACCCAGGTGATGTTCTGCGAAGGGTCCTTGATGTCACAGGTCTTGCAGTGCACGCAGTTCTGGGCGTTGATCTGGAAGCGCTTCTCACCATCTTCCTTGGTCACCACTTCATACACGCCGGCTGGGCAGTAGCGCTGCGCCGGTTCATCGTAGAGCGGCAGGTTGGTGCCGATCGGGATGCTCGCGTCCTTGAGCTTCAAGTGGCATGGCTGCTCTTCTTCGTGGTTGGTGCCGGAGATGAACACCGAGCTCAGCTTGTCGAAGCTCAGCTTGCCGTCGGGTTTTGGGTAGTTGATCTTCTTGCTGTCCTTGGCGAGCTTCAGGCAGGCGTAGTCCGGCTTGGTGTCGTGCAAGGTGAACGGCATTTTGCCGCCGAGGATGTTCTGGTCGAACCAGTTGAAGCCGGCACCGATGATCGGGCCGAACTTGTGCATCGCCGGGCCGAAGTTACGGCTGGCGAACAGTTCTTCGTAGAGCCAGCTTGACTTGAAGCTGTCGACGTAAGCGGTCAGTTCATCACCGCCTTCGGATTCCGCGAACAGGCGATCAGCTACCGCTTCAGCCGCGAGCATGCCGGACTTCATCGCCGTGTGGCTGCCTTTGATCTTGGCGAAGTTCAGGGTGCCGAGGTCGCAACCGATCAGCGCGCCGCCTTTGAAGACCATCTTCGGCAGCGAGTTCAGTCCGCCTTTGCAGATGGCCCGTGCGCCGTAGCTGATGCGCTTGCCGCCTTCCAGGTACTGGGCCAGCACCGGGTGATGCTTGAGGCGCTGGAACTCATCGAACGGCGACAGGAACGTGTTGCTGTAGGACAGATCGACGATCAGGCCGACGACCACCTGGTTGTTTTCCAAGTGATAGAGGAACGAGCCGCCGGTGTTCTCGGCGCTCATGATGTCCAGCGGCCAACCGGCGGTGTGCACCACCAGGCCAGGCTGATGTTTGGCCGGGTCGATTTCCCAGATTTCCTTCAGGCCGATGCCGTAGTGCTGGGCGTCGGCGTCGCTGTCCAGGTTGAAGCGCTGGATCAGTTGCTTGCCGATGTGACCACGGCAACCTTCGGCGAACAGCGTGTACTTGCCACGCAGTTCCATGCCCGGGGTGTACAGGCCGTCTTTCGGATTGCCTTCGCGGTCGACACCGAGGTCGCCGGTGACGATCCCGCGCACTACGCCGTTTTCATCGAACAACGCTTCCTGGGCGGCGAAGCCTGGGTAAATCTCCACGCCCAGGTTCTCGGCCTGCTGGGCGAGCCAGCGGCACAGGTTGCCCAGCGAGATGATGTAGTTGCCTTCGTTGTGCATAGTCTTGGGCACAAAGAAGTCAGGCACCTTGGTGGACGCCTCGGGGCTGCGCAGTACATAGATGTCATCGCGCACCACCGGGGTGTTGAGCGGGGCGCCGAGTTCCTTCCAGTCCGGGAACAGTTCGTTCAGGGCGCGGGGTTCAAACACGGCACCGGAAAGGATGTGAGCGCCGACTTCGGAGCCTTTCTCGACCACGCAGACGCTGATTTCCTTACCGGCTTCGGCGGCCTTCTGCTTCAATCGGCAGGCGGCGGACAGGCCCGCCGGGCCAGCGCCGACGATGACCACGTCGAATTCCATGTATTCGCGTTCCACAGGCTATCTCCTACTCAAGGCTCAACAGGCTTTTTTTCTAATGGGTGGAGGTTCGGTGTCGTCTTGCGGCAACGGCAAGACCCACCTTTCTCTCTAGGTGGCGCATTATATATAGACCACTGGCAGCGTCCAATACAAACGTTTGTTTGAATTGCCCGCAGGCTAGGTAAATCAAAGCAACGCGGCTTATGACTGACCATTTTGCCGTATTGACCAGAATAGGCGTTCCGGTCAAGATACGGTCGGTTTTGCGCTTACCGTAGGCAGACTGAAGGTTTCAAGAGCACGTCCAAAAGCTAGACGGGTGACGCGGGCCACTACAACGGCGCGCAGTTTACACGCCGCGATAAAGAATGACCTCTCAGTCACCACTGACGAACGGTCATCATTTCCCGTGAGCAAGGTCATTCGCCGCCGTTTTTGGAGGTGCCCTTGTGTGCCGATGAGCATCAACCGCCAGGTTCGCCTAGGCGACTTTCTTTTCACCGGAGAGTAACGAGGAATCCATGAAGGTTCTTGTAGCTGTCAAACGCGTTGTCGATTACAACGTGAAAGTTCGCGTCAAGGCGGACAATTCCGGCGTCGATCTTGCTAACGTCAAGATGTCGATGAACCCTTTCTGTGAAATTGCTGTGGAAGAAGCCGTACGCCTGAAAGAAAAAGGCGTGGCGACTGAAATCGTTGTGGTTTCCATCGGCCCTACCACTGCTCAAGAGCAGCTGCGTACCGCCTTGGCACTGGGTGCCGACCGCGCGATCCTGGTTGAGTCGGCTGAAGAGCTGACCTCCCTGGCCGTGGCCAAGTTGCTCAAAGCCGTTGTCGACAAGGAACAGCCTCAACTGGTGATCCTCGGCAAACAGGCGATCGACAGCGACAACAACCAGACTGGCCAGATGCTGGCTGCACTGACCGGTTACGGCCAGGGCACCTTCGCTTCCAAAGTCGAAGTGAACGGCGACAGCGTCGCTGTGACCCGTGAAATCGACGGCGGCGCGCAAACCGTTTCGCTGAAACTGCCGGCCATCGTTACCACCGACCTGCGTTTGAACGAGCCGCGCTACGCGTCCCTGCCAAACATCATGAAAGCCAAGAAGAAGCCGCTTGAGTCGTTGACTCCAGAAGCCCTGGGCGTTTCCACCGCCTCCACCAACAAGACCGTCAAAGTCGAAGCGCCGGCTGCACGCAGCGCGGGCATCAAGGTCAAGTCGGTGGCTGAACTGGTTGAGAAACTGAAAAACGAAGCGAAGGTGATCTGATCATGGCTATCCTCGTAATCGCCGAACACGACAACAAGGTACTGGCCCCGGCCACCCTGAATACCGTGGCCGCTGCCGCTAAAATCGGTGGCGACATTCACGTGCTGGTCGCCGGTCAAGGCGCTGGCGCCGTGGCTGAGGCCGCCGCCAAAGTCGCTGGCGTGAGCAAAGTACTGCTGGCCGACAACGCCGCGTACGCTCACCAGTTGCCGGAAAACGTTGCCCCTCTGGTAGCAGAGCTGGGCGCCGGCTACAGCCATATTTTGGCTGCCGCCACTTCCAACGGCAAAAACATCCTGCCACGCGTTGCCGCGCAGCTGGACGTTGACCAGATCTCCGAGATCGTTTCGGTAGAAAGCGCCGACACTTTCAAGCGCCCGATCTACGCCGGTAACGCCATTGCCACCGTGCAATCGACTGCCGCGATCAAAGTGATCACCGTGCGTGCCACCGGTTTCGACCCGGTTGCCGCCGAAGGTGGTTCGGCTGCCGTTGAAGCCGTCGCTGCTGCCCACGACGCTGGCACCTCCAGCTTTGTTGGCGAAGAGCTGGCCAAGTCGGATCGCCCTGAGCTGACCGCTGCCAAAATCGTCGTTTCCGGCGGTCGCGGCATGCAGAACGGTGACAACTTCAAGCACCTGTACGCCCTGGCCGACAAGCTCGGCGCTGCGGTCGGCGCTTCCCGCGCGGCCGTCGACGCAGGTTTCGTACCCAACGACATGCAGGTCGGCCAGACCGGCAAGATCGTCGCGCCACAGCTGTACATCGCCGTCGGTATCTCCGGCGCGATCCAGCACTTGGCCGGTATGAAAGACTCCAAAGTGATCGTTGCGATCAACAAGGACGAAGAAGCACCGATCTTCCAGGTGGCGGATTACGGCCTGGTCGCGGACTTGTTCGAAGCTGTGCCCGAGTTGGAGAAGCTGGTCTAATCCAGTCGCTTCACTTATAAAGAGCCCGGTCTTGTGACCGGGCTTTTTTTGACTTGCTGGAGAGCTTTGCCATGGAATTGCGTCCCTGGACCCTACTGCTGGGCCTTACGTTGCTGCCGAGCCTGGCCTTCGCCGCCGGCAAATGTGAGCGCCTGGTGATCACCGGCAGCCCGGACGCACCACCGTTACTCTGGCGTGACCCTCAAGACCCCACGCACCTGATCGGCGCCACCGCGGATGTGTTGCAGCAAGTGGCCAAGGAACTGGGGCTTAAAGTCGACCTGCTCTACGGCGGCAAACGCTCCCTGGCCCTGGACGAAGTGCGCAGCGGGCGCATGGACATTCTCGCCGACGCGCCGCTGAACCTGGGCGAACTGGAAACCCTCGACTACATCCACCCGGCGCTGGTGCAGACCGACTACCTGGTGTGGACGCGCAAGGACTCCGCGCTGGCCTACACTACGGCGGCCGACCTGCACGGCCACAAGGGCGCGGTCTCGGAGCGTGCTCGCCTGAGCCGTGAGTTCGAAACCTTTGCCGGCCAGCAACTCACCCTGCAGCGTTTGCCCAGCCTGACGCCGGCGTTCCAGAAACTGCTGCTGGGCGAAGTGGATTACGTGCTGGCCGGGCGCTATTCCGGCATGGCCATGGCCCAGACGCTGGGCATGAGCAACGACTTGGTCGCCCGCGACGTACCCATCGATCAGCCCGGCCTGTACCTGGCGATTTCCCACAACTCGGCCTGCAATGATCCGTGGTTGCGCGGACAGCTCGCCAAAAAGATGACAGAATTGCCCGGGTCTGGTGTGACGGAAGCCGCGCTGCAGCGCAATCTCGAACGTTGGAAAGCGCAATTGCAACAACCCGTCGGCACCCCAACAAAGTAGGGATTTTCAGTGACTCTTCGACCTCTTTTCGCGGCCCTCGCCGTTGTCGCTCTGGCGGGATGTGCAGCCGATCCTGCGCCGAATGAACAAATTCGCCTCACCCAGCAAGCCTTGGACCAAGCCAACGCCGTGGGTGCCAACACCGATGAATCGCCTGAACTGAAACTGGCCGAGGATAAATTCGCCCAGGCCAGGGCCGACATGGCCGACCAATCCTACAAAGACGCACGCATGCAGGCCGAACAGGCCGAGCTGGATGCGCGCCTGGCTGAAGCCCAAGTGCTGACCCGCAAGAGCCAGGAACAACTGAACGTGCTCAACACGCGCATCACCCGTCTGCGCAAGCAATTGCAACTGGGAGAAGCCCAATGAGCCCGATGTTTCGTGGTTTGAGCTGTGCAGTGCTGCTGGGCAGTGCGGTGCTGGGCGGTTGTGCCAGCCATCCGAACAGCGAGCAGGCCCTGCAACAGGCCGGCAGCGACTTCCAGAAGGTCAAGGAAGACGCCAATGTGTTGCGTATCGCGCCCAAGGACGTGATCCGCGCCGGTGAGTCCCTGGCCCGCGCCGATCGCTTGTCCAGTTACTGGGGCAGCGGGGCGGACGTGGTGCACTACGCCTATCTGAGCCAGCGCTACAGCGCCATCGCCCGTGAACACACCGAACAGGCGCTCAATCAGGAGCGTGGCGCCAAGCTCGAGCTGGAGCGCCAGCGCCTGCAACTAGCCCTGCGTGAAAGCAAGCTGATCAGCGTGCAGCAGCAGGGCAAATGGCTCGAAGAACAGATCGCCAGCCTGGCCACTACCCAGACCGATCGCGGCCTGGTGATGACCCTGGGCGATGTGCTGTTCGACACCGGTGACGCGGAGCTGAAAAACTCGGCCAATCGCACCGTGCTGAAGATCGTGCAGTTCCTGCAACTGAACCCCAAGCGTGTGGTGCGCATCGAGGGCTATGCCGACAATACCGGCGGCGAGCAGGAAAACCTCAAGCTGTCCCGTGACCGTGCGCAATCGGTGGCGGATGTGCTGGTGGACCTGGGCGTCGACGAAAAACGCATTCAGGTCGAAGGGTATGGTGACCAGTACCCGGTGGAAGCCAACGCCTCCGAGCGGGGCAGGGCGCAGAACCGTCGCGTGGAGATCGTGTTCTCCGACGCGAAGGGCCAACTCGGCGCCGCCCGCTAGCAGCCTGGCACAGATCAAAATGTGGGAGGGGCGGTGCGACGATTCGACTTGCCCCCGATGAGGGAGTGTCAGTTACCAAAGAGGTTGACTGACCTAACGCCATCGGGGGCAAGTCGAATCGTCGCACCGTCCCTCCCACAGTTTTTACTGTCACTCCCGCCTGCGCTCGACTATTGTGGCAACTGTCCCCGTACACTTCTAAACTGTGCCGGTATGTTTCACACAAAAATAAAATACCCGTGAAATCGAGTGCTGCGTCATGACCAATCTGTTGCTTTACCAACGTATTGCCCAGCAACTGGCTGAGGACATCCGGCGCGGTGTCTATCAACCGGGTGAGCGCGTGCCTTCGGTGCGCAAGATGAGCTCGCAGCTCAACGTCAGCCACGCCACGGTGTTGCAGGCCTACGCCAACCTGGAAGACCAGGGGCTGATCCGGGCGCGGCCGCAGTCCGGCTACTACGTGCACCAGACGCCGGCGCTGACCGCGCCGACGCCGGACATCGCCCGGGTCGAGCGCCCGGGGTTGGTCACCCGCAGCAGCATCATTCAGCAGGTATTGGGCGAGTCGCGCCGTGAAGGTGTATTTCCGTTGGGCGCCGCCGTGCCGAGTGTCGACTACTTGCCGGTGCGTGCCTTGCACCAGCAACTGGCCAAGGTCACGCGTTTTCAGAGCCCGCGCGCGTTCAGTTACATGTTCAGCCCCGGTTTCGAGCCACTGCGCCGCCAGGTTGCGATTCGCATGCGCGATGCGGGCGTGGTGGTAGACCCCTCCGAAGTGGTCATCACCCACGGGTGCGTGGATGCGCTGCAAATGTCGTTGCGGGTGCTGACGCGCCCCGGCGATTTGATTGCGGCAGAGTCACCGACCTATTACGGCTTGCTGCAGTTGGCCGATCTGCTAGGCCTCAAGGTAATCGAGATTCCCAGCGATCCGTCCACTGGCATGAGCCTGGAAGCCCTGCAACTGGCGGCCAACCAATGGTCGATCAAGGCCCTGGTGCTGACCACGCGCCTGAGCAACCCCCTGGGTGGCACTATGCCCGAGGAGCGGCAGAAACAATTGCTGCGCCTGGCCTCGGATTTCGACATCCAGATTGTCGAGGACGATATCTACGGCGAGCTGATGTTCGAACTGGGGCGTACCAAGGCGCTTAAAGCCTATGACCGCCTGGACCGGGTCATCTACTGCTCGAGCTTTTCCAAGACCTTGTCCCCCGGGGTACGCATCGGCTGGATGATCGCCGGCAAGTACCAGCAGGAAATCCAGCGACTGCAGATGTTCAGCACCCATTCGGCATGCAGCGTGACGCAAATGGGTGTTGCGGCGTACCTGGAGAACGGCGGCTACGACCGGCACCTGCGCTACATCCGCCAGGAATACCGTAAGAACCTCAGCGCGTTCCAGTTGGCGGTGCAGCAATACTTTCCGGAAGGCACACAGATGACCCGTCCGACCGGTGGCTTTATCCTGTGGGTCAGTTTGCCTGGGCGGGTCAATACCCAGGAACTGCACGTGCGTGCCCTGCAACAGGGCATCAGTATTGCGCCGGGGTTGATCTTCAGTAATACCGAGCAGTTCAACCACTGCATCCGCCTCAACTGCGGCACGCCGTGGAACCGCGAGGCAGAGCGGGCGCTGATGACTCTGGGGATGCTGGCCAGCCAGTTATGCCAAGAGACGGCGGCCGGTTTTTGAGGCTCGGAAGGGGGACAGTTCCGATAGCTGGCTAATCACCGCGCTTGTCATGCCGTGCACAACAAGCGAGCATATGGCCCTCTGCCGTTAATGCTGTTGGCGATATGACCTCAATTGTTCGTGCTGTTTTGGTGATTGGCCTGCTAAGCCTGTGTAACGTCAGCCCGGTGCTGGCGGCAACGCCTGTGACTGACGCCAAGCCCGCTGCCAGTACCCAGCAGAAGACTCCCGCGAAAAAAACGGCGACGGCCCAAAAAGCTGCGGTGGCCAAGAAAAAAGCCGCCACGGCGAAAAAACGTAAATCCTCCAAGTCGGCTCAAGAGGTGGCACAAACCCAATTGCCACCGGCACAGTTGGATCTGTCCCTGCCTTCGGATATGGTCCGGCACCTGCAGCCGCTGGGCACTGCGCCCAAACCCAAGAGCGTGCCGCTGTTGCCGCCGATGTTCGGTGAGAAACCCACCGACAACAGCGCTTTCCAGATCAATGGCCGCTTGCTCAGCAATGAGATGAAGCTGCAACTGCGCAACGAAGAGCGGCGCGAGGTGGAAGGCGCCGCGTTGGAATTCGAGTTCAAGCAGTAAACGTTTCCGGTAAACGTGACGCCGCCCCTCGACCATCTGTCGCAGACTGGTCGGTCACTTTTGTTTTGTGCGAAAAACCCCTGTTAGCCCATTTTAAAACGGCTGTTTAAGGGCGTACTCTAGCCCGGCCATCCACATTGAGTCGTCGAGGACCTGCTGGTCATGAAATGCCGTGAAGGCTGTGGCGCTTGCTGCATCGCCCCCTCCATCAGTTCGCCGCTACCTGGAATGCCCAACGGCAAACCGGCGGGCGAACGCTGTCTGCACCTGTCGGTCGAACAGCTATGCCAGCTGTTCGGGCAACCGGAACGCCCGGCGGTGTGCAGTGATTTCAAGGCGGATATCGAGGTGTGCGGCACCGACCAGTCCGATGCGATCCGCTTGATCGGCTGGTGGGAGCAGATGACGGCGGCTTGATGGGCTTTACTACCGGAACTTTTTTCAGAACGTCGACAATAAGGAATATAACAATGGGTTCGCTGAAACGAATGGCTGTGTTGTGCGGTTTTACGGTGTTGTTTGCTGCCACTGCCCAGGCTGAGGATTGGCAAGTCGCCAAGGACGAAGACGGTATCAAAGTGTCCCTGAGTGAAATCGCCGGCTCCAAATACAAGGCGTATCGCGGTGTGACAGTGATCAAGGCGCCTGTTGCAAAAATCGTCGCCCTGCAGGAAGACGTCGCCGGTGCCTGCTCCTGGATTCATGAATGCAAATCCCAGAAGCTGGTCGACAAGAAAGGCGACGAGAGCTGGACCTACACTCAATTCAAAGCGCCATTCCCGGTAACAGACCGTGATTCCTACCTGCATATCACCACCACCAAGGCCGCCGACGGTACGTTGACTCGTAAACTGGAAGGGGTGCCTACCTACAAGCCTGAAGAAAAAGGCTACGTGCGGGTTGCCCAAGTCGACGGCTTCTGGAAACTGGTGCCAAAAGGTGACAACCAGACCGAAGTCACCTACTAGGTGCACACCGAGCCAGGCGGCAGCGTGCCTTCGTGGCTGGCCAACAAGTTTGTGGTGGACGCGCCGTTCAACACCTTGAAAGCCTTGAAAGAACACGCTGAAAAATAAGCGCAGTTGATCAGGTGCCTCCGGCCTTGGGTGGAACGTTTGGCGAGCCCTCAAGGTCCAGATAGATGTGAGCCCACACATGGGTTTTATCGAGGAGGCACCGATGCAAAAGTGGCAGATTACCTTCGTTGATGATCACGGCGTGCAGTCCGTGGAGCAGTTCACCTGCGACCAGAAGCCCAGCCTCGAAGATGCGGCACACATGATTCGCAACAAACTGGTGCCCGTCGCCGCCGAGCTGGACCTCAATGACTTGGAGGGGCGCAAACCCGAGCCTACGGTCAAGATCCTCAAAGACCAGAACAGTATCCAGATCCTCGACATCTCTCCCGCCGCCTGAACAATCCCTGTATGCCATTCAAGCACCTCTGGTGGAGGTGCTAGCTTCGCGCTACTCTGCAAGTGAGATCAGCGAATGAATCGCTAAGGTCTGGTCTTGTCAGCTACATGCTTGTTTTCCAGCGGTGTCATTGCCCCAGGTGATGTTACAGCCGTAGTTCCCGCGCCAGTACGGCGCGGGCTTCGGGAAGCACGGAAAGTCTATCCATCAATTTGAGGAGCACTTTTCATGAGCACAGCCTATCAAGAAGACATCAGCACCAACGTTCTGCGCCGCATGAAAGAAGGCGGCTTCGATTTTTCACGTTTCCACCCCATCGAGTTCTACGCCATTTTCCCGGATGAGGAACGGGCGCGCAGGGCTGCGGGTGAGTTTCGTGGGGAGTCCCTGAATGCCCAGGTCAGTGCGCGCGACGATGGCGCCTGGTACCTGGAGCTAAGCAAAATCATGTTCGCAACCTACGACGGCATAGGAGACTTCGAGCAAGACTTTGAGGCGGTGGTCGAGCCTTTGGGCGGAATTATCGAGGGATGGGGCGTCAAGCAGGAGGTGCGTGGGTTACCCATGTAGCTGCATTTTATGAGCAACACAGCGTATCGGCTGACCTTTGGGTCGGCCGATTTTGTTTGTGCAGTAGGAAAACTCCACGGAACTTGCGTGAGGTTTTTAAGCACCAAAAAAAAGCCACCCAAAGAGGGTGGCCTAAAGGGAAGAGCGGTGAGCTGAAACGGTAGGACGCATCCTGTTCAGCAGATGGTTGCGATTATCCGCACGCGCAGGCGGGCAGTGAAATCAACTCTGACTATGCTGTTGATAGCCAAAGCCCGCATTGCGATGAGGCGTACGGCGGTACACCGGGCATTCTGCGCACCAGGACGGTGCGGTCAGATCCTTTTGTTAATTCAACTCACTGATTTTTAAGTGTTTATGCCGCTGGCACGGGCCTTGCGATGGTTCTTGCGTCCGGGTGACAAGGAGTTCGGCATGATCCGCACTTATTACGACGAAATGTACGACGGGGCAGGGCAGGTTCGCCCCCATTACCGCGAGTTCGCCCGCTGGTTGGCTGAAACCCCGGCAGAATTGCTGGCCCAGCGCCGGCGTGAAGCCGATTTGCTGTTTCACCGCGCCGGGATCACCTTTACCCTCTACGGCGACGAGCAAGGCACCGAGCGCCTGATTCCCTTCGACACCATCCCGCGCAGTATTCCCGCCAGCGAATGGCGGACCGTCGAGCGTGGCTGCATCCAGCGGGTCAAGGCGTTGAACATGTTTCTCGCCGACCTGTACCACGAACAGCGCATCATCAAGGCCGGGATCATCCCCGCCGAACAGGTGCTGGCCAACGAGCAGTACCAGTTGGCGATGCAGGGGCTCAACCTGCACCGCGATCTGTATTCCCACATCTCCGGGGTCGATCTGGTACGCGATGGCGACGGCACCTGGTATGTGCTGGAAGACAACTTGCGTACCCCGAGCGGCGTCAGCTACATGCTCGAAGACCGCAAGATGATGATGCGCCTGTTCCCCGAACTGTTCGCCGCCCAGCGCATTGCGCCCATCGACCATTATCCCAACCTGCTGCTCGACACCCTGAAAAGCTCCAGCCCCCTTGATAACCCCAGCGTGGTAGTGCTGACCCCGGGCCGCTTCAACAGCGCCTTCTTTGAGCACGCCTTTCTGGCGCGGGAAATGGGTGTGGAACTGGTGGAAGGCGCCGACCTGTTCGTGCGCGATGACCGCGTGTTCATGCGCACCACCGATGGCCCCAAAGCGGTGGACGTGATCTACCGTCGCCTCGACGATGCGTTCCTCGACCCGCTGGCCTTCAATCCCGATTCCATGCTCGGCGTGCCTGGCCTGCTGGCCGCCTATCGTTCGGGCAATGTGGTGCTGGCTAACGCGATCGGCACTGGGGTGGCGGATGACAAATCGGTGTACCCCTTCGTCACCGAGATGATCCGTTTTTACCTGGATGAAGAGCCGATCCTGCAGAACGTTCCTACGTTCCAATGCCGTAAGCCCGACGAGTTATCCCACGTGCTGGCCAACCTGCCGGACCTGGTGGTCAAGGAAACCCAAGGCTCCGGTGGCTACGGCATGCTGGTCGGCCCGGCCTCCACGACGGCGGAAATCGAAGCCTTCCGTGCACGTATCAAGGCCAAGCCCCACGCCTATATCGCGCAACCCACCCTGTGTTTATCCACCTGCCCGACCTTTGTCGAAAACGGCATCGCGCCGCGTCATATCGACCTGCGCCCGTTTGTGTTGTCCGGCAAGGAAACCCGCGTGGTGCCCGGCGGCCTGACCCGCGTGGCGCTGCGCGAAGGTTCGCTGGTGGTCAATTCATCCCAGGGCGGTGGTACCAAAGACACCTGGGTGGTCGAGGATTGAAATATGTTGAGTAGAACTGCCTCGGATTTGTACTGGATGTCGCGCTACCTGGAGCGTGCGGAAAACCTCGCACGCATGCTTGATGTCAGCTATTCGCTGTCGCTGATGCCCCAGGATGGGCGCGGCGATGGCCTGCATGAACTGGCCATGCCGCTGTTGATCACCGGTACCCTGGATGACTACCGCGAGCGCCACGGCGAACTGCACGCCGAACACCTGCTGCATTTCTTCGCCCTGGATGCGGCCAACCCGGCCAGTATCTACAGCTGCCTCGGCGCCGCACGGGCCAGTGCGCATGCCGTGCGTGGGCGAATTACCGCCGACATGTGGGAAAACATCAACGCCACCTGGCTGGATATTCGCGACATCTCCCAACAGGGCTTGAGCCGTTACGGCATGAGCCGGTTCTGTGAGTGGGTCAAGGAGCGTTCCCACCTGTTCCGGGGCGCCACTTACGGCACCATCATGCGTAACGACGCGTTCCGTTTTATTCGCCTGGGTACCTTTATCGAGCGCGCCGACAACACCCTGCGCCTGTTGGATGCGCGCTATGAAATGGCCGGCGAGCGCGCCGAAGCCGTCACCGATGGCACGGCCCACGCCTACTATCAGTGGAGCGCCTTGCTGCGGGCGTTGTCCTCGTTCGAGGCCTACACTGAGATTTACCGCGACGCGCCCGGCGCCCGGCAAGTCGCCGAGCTGCTGCTGTTGCGCGCCGATGTCCCACGTTCCCTGCGGGCCTGCAGCGAAGAGATCGACCAGATCCTCGCCAGCCTGCCTGGCCTCAACGGTCGCCCGGCGCAGCGCCTGGCCGCCGAGATGGACGCGCGCCTGCGCTTTACCGCCATCGATGAAATCCTCGAGGAAGGCCTGCACGCCTGGCTGACCGACTTTATCCCCTTGGTCCGCCAGTTGGGCGACGCCATCTACAGTTCCTACCTGGAGGCGGCATGAGACTCTCCATCAGCCACGAAACCACCTACCACTACGAAGACCAGGTGCGCGCCAGCATCCAGTACCTGCGCCTCACGCCCCACGACAGCGAGCGCCAGCATGTGCTCAGTTGGCAACTGGACCTGCCGCGCCCGGTGCGTGCGCAGGTGGACCCGTTCGGCAACATCCTGCATGTGTTGACCCTGGACGAACCCCACGACGCCATCATCATCGGTGCGCGAGGCCAAGTGGATATCGACGAATTGCGCGAGGCCGAGCACGAGAGCCAGTCGGCCTTCCCGTTTCTGCGCTGCACGCGCCTGACCGAACCCGATGAAGCCCTGCGCAGCTTTGCGCAACAGCATTGCCATCAACGGCGTGATCGCACGGCGTTGATCGACCTGATGCAGGCTCTCCACCAGTCGATGGTTTATACGCCTGGCGCCACCGAAGTCGACACCTGCGCCGCCCAGGCTTTCGCAGGGCGCGCCGGCGTGTGCCAGGACCACACCCATGCGTTCCTGGCCTGTGCACGCAGCCTGGGGATCCCGGCGCGGTATGTGTCGGGGTATTTGTACACCGAAGACAGCACGCACCTGGCAAGCCATGCCTGGGCCGAAGCCTGGCTGGATGACGCCTGGTACAGCTTTGACGTGACCAACCAATTGGCCCGGCCGGAGCGGCATTTGAAACTGGCCGTGGGCCTGGATTACCTCGACGCCTGCCCGGTACGTGGCATGCGCCGTGGCGGCGGGCATGAACAGATGCACGCCAAGGTGTTTGTGGCGCCTACCCCGGTAATTTCAGTGCAACAGCAATAGTGTGACCTTGTGAAGATCCAGCCTTTTGTGGCGAGCGGGCTTGCCCGCGTTGGGCTGCGAAGCGGCCCCAAAACCGGCCGCTGAGGAAATACCTGACACACCGCATGCTGCTTCATTGGGGCTGCTGCGCCGCCCAACGCGGGCAAGCCCGCTCGCCACAGGGGGTGGCTGTGTTCGATATTCAAGGGTGTTGTTTACGCCCCGCCATATGCTTCAAATACCCCACCAACAAATCCAGCTCGCTGTCCGGCAACACAATGGTGGCGAACGCGGGCATCTTTGCCTGCGGCCAGTGGCGCAGGCTTTGCGGGTCACGGATATAGCGTTTGAGGAAATCGCCGCTGAAATATTCGGTGGGGTTGTAGGGAATATTCAGGTCCGGCCCCACCTGTGCATCGCCGGCACCATTGAGGCGATGGCACGCCAGGCAGTTTTTCTGGAACAACGCGAAGCCCTGATTGACCGGGTCATTCGCCGCCAGCTTGGGGTCGGGCAACAAGGCAGGGAAACGCTCCGAAACCGTCTTCAATTGCTTGATCCCAGAGATCTGAAACGGCCACTGCTCCGGGCTGATATGCCCGGCCTGCGGGTTGGTCCACACCAGGTAGAACGGGCCGGCACTCGGTTTGCCGTCGGCCAATGCGGGCCACGGGTGGGCCGGATCTTCCACGGCCAGCCAGGCGCGGGCGCCGTTTTTTTCCAGTAAAGGCGCGGCGGTCAGTTCGGCGGCGAACCCATCCAGGGCCACGGCTTGCACATGGTTTTGCGGCTTGAGGCCCGGTAGGAGCACCGCCAACGGCACTGCGCGATAGGTCATGTGGCGCTTGTAGGACACGTCATCAGTGATCTGCACCGTTTGCGCATCCGGATGCTTGAGCAGGTCGGCGGTCTGCCAGGTCTTGCTGGCGTGATCGAGTTCGATGCTCAGTTGTGCAGCCGCAGCAGGCAGGCTGATGAGCAGGGCGAGCAGGGCAAGGATAAATTTCACGAGGGTGGCCCGATGCAAAGTGACGATGGGGCTCACGATACCGGAAAATCCCACGCAAAACGGCAGCCCCTGCAACAGGACCGCTATACGCAATGTCCCGGCAGGTGCTGCCAAAAACTGCAGTTCTGGTGCTGTGAGTGCACGGAATGTGTGGGGTAGGGGGTCACCCAATAACCTTGGTTAAATTGGGCAAGATCAGAATCAGTGTGGTGGCGAAGAGAATAAGTCCCGCCTGACGTACTTTCGAATGTTTGAACATGGCTGACTGCCTTTTGTTGTTATTCCTGAGCGTCAAATGCGTGCCGGTAAAACCACTATGCAGTGTTGACGTGTCGCTTTTCTTACAGTTGCTCCAGCAAAACCCGGCAGCAACTTCTTACTGATTGAACCTTAGAGCCCTCGTTCTGCGCGGCTTAGATCCATTTCATATCAGCTAATCAGAATTTCAGCTTAAAACGGCATGAGGCCTATCGCCATCTTGGCGCCAAAGCCTTGGCTAGACAGCTAAAACGATTAATCAGGCAATACGCTAAGGGCCCTACCGTTCGTCCGAGCGTGGAGGTCAAAAGCAATGAGCGCATCCGTCATTGAAACCGTGTCAATCGAGCCTAAGGTAAGGGCACACATGCACAGCGGTTCGAGGACGTCATGACCCAAGCTTTGATCTTTGATGCCATACGCACGCCACGGGGCAAAGGTAAGGCCGACGGCGCCTTGCACAGCGTCAAGCCGGTAAACCTGGTGGCCGGTTTGCTGACAGCGCTGGCGCAACGCAGCGACCTCGACACCCACCAGGTCGATGACATCGTGCTCGGCTGCGTGACCCCGATGGGCGACCAGGGCGCCGACATCGCCAAGACCGCTGCGCTGGTGGCGGACTGGGCCGTGAGCGTCGCCGGGGTGCAGGTCAACCGCTTTTGCGCCTCGGGCCTGGAGGCGGTCAACCTCGGGGCGATGAAAGTGCGCTCCGGTTTTGAAGACCTGGTGGTGGTCGGCGGCGTCGAGTCCATGTCCCGCGTGCCCATGGGCAGCGATGGCGGTGCCTGGGTGCTCGACCCGCAAACCAATCTGCACAGCCACTTCACGCCCCAGGGCATCGGCGCGGACCTGATCGCCACCCTGGAAGGCTTCACGCGCGAGGACGTCGACACCTTTGCCCTACAGTCCCAGCAGAAAGCGGCCAGGGCCCGTGCAGATGGTTCCTTCAACAAATCGCTGATCGCAGTGCAGGACCAGAACGCTATCGTGCTGCTGGACCATGATGAATTTATTCGCGGCGATTCCACCCTTGAAGGCCTGGGCAAGCTCAAGCCCAGCTTCGAAATGATGGGGCAGATGGGCTTCGACGCCACCGCATTGCGGGTCTACAGCCATGTGGAACGCATCCACCACGTGCACACACCCGGCAACAGCTCCGGCATCGTCGACGGCGCCGCGCTGATGTTGATCGGTTCCGAAGCCAAGGGCCGCGAGCTGGGCCTGCAACCGCGGGCGCGCATCGTCGCCACGGCAGTCACCAGTACCGACCCGACCATCATGCTCACCGGCCCCGCGCCGGCGACCCGCAAGGCCCTGGCCAAGGCCGGTTTGCGCATAGAAGACATCGACCTGTTCGAAGTCAACGAAGCCTTTGCCTCGGTGGTGCTCAAGTTCATCAAGGACATGCGCATCGACGCCTCGCGGGTCAACGTCAACGGTGGCTCCATCGCCATGGGCCACCCGTTGGGCGCCACCGGTTGCGCGATTCTCGGCACCCTGCTCGACGAGTTGGAGGTGCGCCAGCAGCGCTACGGCCTGGCCACCCTGTGTGTCGGCGGTGGCATGGGCATCGCGACCATTATCGAACGCCTCTGAGCCCAAGGAATTTGTCATGACCCAAGCCATTCGTTACGAAAAAGGCCAGGACCAGATCGTGGTGCTGACCCTCGACATGCCCGGCCAGAGCGCCAACACCATGAACGGCGTGTACCGCGAGGCCATGGCGGCCACCGTTACGCGTCTGGAAGCGGAAAAGGAAGAAATTGCCGGGGTGATTATCACCTCGGCCAAGAAGACGTTTTTTGCCGGCGGCGACCTCAATGAGCTGATCAAAGTCGACCAGGCCCACGCCAGGGAATTCTACGACAGCGTGCGGGTGCTGAAGGCGCAACTGCGCCGCCTGGAAACCCTCGGCAGGCCGGTGGTCGCAGCGATCAATGGCGCGGCCCTGGGCGGCGGCTGGGAGATCTGCCTGGCGTGCCATTACCGCGTCGCACTGGATGACACATCGGTGCAGCTCGGCTTGCCCGAGGTCACCCTGGGCCTGCTGCCGGGCGGCGGCGGGGTGGTGCGCATGGTGCGCATGCTCGGTCTGGAAAAGGCCCTGCCGTATTTGCTGGAAGGTAAAAAGGTCCGGCCGCAACAGGCGCTGCAAGCGGGCTTGATCAATGAGCTGGCGGCGAATCGCGATGAGCTGTTGGTCAAGTCCCGCGCCTGGATTCTGGCTAACCCGCAGGCCCGGCAGCCGTGGGACACCAAGGGGTATCAGATCCCTGGCGGCACGCCGTCGAACCCCCAAGTGGCACAGATGCTGGCGATTGCGCCGTCGATTTTGCGCAGCAAGACCCAAGGCTGCTTCCCGGCCCCGGAAAAAATCCTCTGCGCCGCCGTGGAAGGCGCCCAGGTGGATTTCGACACCGCGCACCTGATCGAAACCCGCTATTTCACCGAGCTTGTTACCGGGCAAGTGGCGAAAAACATGATCGGCACCTTCTGGTTTCAGCTCAACGAAATCAACGCCGGCAGCTCGCGGCCACGGGGCTTTGCGCCTTACGTGACGCGCAAGGTCGGCGTGCTTGGCGCCGGGATGATGGGCGCGGGCATTGCCTACGTCAGTGCCTGCGCGGGCGTCGAGGTGGTGCTCAAGGACGTCAACCTGGCGGCGGCCGAGAAGGGCAAGGCGCACTCAGCGGCGCTGCTGGACAAGAAGGTCAGCCGTGGGCAATTGACCGCCGAGCAGCGGGAAACCACCCTGGCGCGCATCCATCCTACGCAGGATGACGCCGACCTTGCCGGCTGCGACCTGATCATCGAGGCCGTGTTCGAAGACCGCGAGCTCAAGGCCAAGGTCTCGGCCGCTGCGCAACATAGGGTTGGCGCCGACGCGGTGATCGCCTCCAACACCTCCACCTTGCCCATCAGCGGCCTGGCCACGGCGGTGCCCGACCCTGGCAAGTTTATCGGCCTGCATTTCTTCAGCCCGGTGGACAAGATGCCCCTGGTGGAAATCATCAAGGGCGCCCGCACCTCGGACGAAACCCTGGCGCGAGGTTTCGATTTCGTACTGCAAATCAAGAAAACCCCGATAGTGGTCAACGACAGCCGTGGCTTCTTCACCTCGCGGGTGTTCGGCACGTTTACCAACGAAGGGATCGCCATGTTGGGCGAAGGCGTGGCCGCGCCGATGATCGAAACCGAAGCGCGCAAGGCGGGGATGCCGGTCGGGCCGTTGGCGGTTTCCGATGAAGTGTCGCTCAGCTTGATGAGCCATATCCGACAGCAAGCGGCGAAGGATCTTCAGGCGGAAGGTAAAGCCGTGCCGACGCATCCGGCGACGGTGGTGATTGACCTGTTGGTGAATGAGTACAGACGCACGGGCAAGGCGGCGGGAGGTGGTTTTTACGCGTACCCCGCAGGTGCGCAGAAACACCTGTGGCCCGAGCTGAAAACGCGCTTCGAACAGCCAGGCAAACAGATTTCGCCACAGGATGTACGCGACCGGTTGCTGTTTATTCAGGCTATCGAAACCGTGCGCTGCGTGGAGGAGGGTGTGTTGACGTCCACGGCGGACGCCAACGTGGGGTCGATCTTCGGAATTGGCTTTGCCGCATGGAGTGGCGGCGCACTGCAGTTTATCAATCAGTACGGGCTGAATGGCTTTATCGCCCGGGCGCGTTATCTGGCCGAGCAGTACGGCGAGCGCTTCTCACCGCCCGCACTGTTGTTGGAAAAAGCTGCACAAGGTGAAGCCTTTCGGTGATCAGTAGGTGGGAAGCAACCGGGGCTTGCCTTGAGGGGGTATTTCAAGGCAGGCTCTGGGGTGTGCATTATTCCCATCACCGTGTCAGGTATTTTTTATGTCGCTACGCGTCTGTATCCTGGAAACCGATATCCTGCGTCCAGGCTTGATCGACCAATACCAAGGGTACGGGCAGATGTTCAAGCGCCTGTTCTCCAAGCAGCCGATACCCGCCGAGTTTGTCGTGTACAACGTGGTGCAGGGTGAATACCCGTCGGACGACGAAGTGTTTGACGCGTACCTGATCACCGGCAGCAAGGCCGATTCCTTCGGTACCGACCCGTGGATCCAGACCCTCAAGACCTACCTGCTCGAGCGTTATGAACGCGGCGATAAATTGCTGGGTATCTGCTTTGGCCATCAACTGTTGGCGCTGCTGCTGGGCGGCAAGACCGAGCGTGCCGGCCAGGGGTGGGGCATGGGCATCCACGACTACAAACTCGACGCCAAGGCGCCGTGGATGAGCCCCGAAGTGCAAGAACTGACGCTATTGATCAGCCACCAGGACCAGGTGACCACCCTGCCGGAAAATGCCACGGTCATAGCCTCCAGCGATTTTTGCCCGTTCGCCGCGTACCACATCGGCGACCAGGTGCTGTGCTTCCAGGGCCACCCGGAATTTATCCACGATTATTCCCGCGAACTGCTGGAGATTCTTCAGACGACCTTGGGCGAAAAGGTCTACACCAACGGTGTATCGAGCCTGAAGCGCGACCACCACGGCGTCACCGTGGCGGAATGGATGATGCGCTTTGTGGCCCACAAGCCCGAGGCCCGCGTTTAAAGCCAGCCCGACCGCTTGAAGCTGGCCCATAGGCCGGTGCACCCCGCCGCAATAAACCCGAGCACCGCAAAATAGCCGTAGTGCCATTGCAGCTCGGGCATATTCTGGAAGTTCATCCCATAAATCCCCGCCACCGCCGTGGGGAATGCCAGGATCGCCGCCCACGCGGCGAACTTGCGCTGCACCACGCTCTGGCGCGAGGCCTCCAGCAACACACCGATCTCGATGGTCTGGCTGGCGATATCGCGCAGGGTGGTGAGGTCTTCCATCTGCCGCGTCACGTGGATCTGCACATCACGGAAGTACGGGCGCATGTTCTTGTCGATAAACGGAAAGCTCAGCTTCTGCAGCTCCTGGCTGATCTCCACCATGGGCGCCACATATCGCTTGAGCCGCAGCACATCGCGGCGCAGGCCGTGAAGGTTCTGGATATCGCGCTCGCTCAGTGAGCTGCACAGCACGTTGCGCTCCAGCTCATCAATCTCGGCATGGATCGCTTCGCTCACCGGCTGATAGTTTTCGGTGACGAAATCCAGCAGTGCATACAGTACGAAATCTTCCCCATGCTCCAGCAACAGCGGCCGCGCCTCACAGCGTTGACGCACAAAGCCGTAGGACGCCGAGTGACCGTTACGGGCGGTGATGATGTAACCGTTGCCGGCAAAAATATGGGTTTCGATGAACTCCAGCTTGCCGTTCTCGCGCACCGGTGAATAGGTGACGATAAACAGCGCATCCCCGAAGGTTTCCAGCTTGGGGCGGCTGTGTTTTTCCAGGGCGTCTTCGATGGCCAATTCATGCAGGTTGAACTGGCGTTGCAGGTTGGCCAGCTCCTGGGCGTTGGGCTCTTCCAGGCCGATCCACACAAAGTGATCGGGTTTGGCGGCCCAGGCTGCGCCTTCGTCGAGGGTGATATCAGTGACTTTCTTTCCGGCGCTGTAAACGGCGGCCGCAACAACTCTACCCATGATGCTGATCGCTTCTTATTAGGAGGACAGGTGTTGGGCAGCTTAGCTTGAATGGCGTTCCGTAGTAGCTTTGGCAGATGTTCTAGAGGCGAGCTTTTTGTGGCGAGCGAGCTTGCTCGCGTTGGCGTGCGAAGCGCGCCCAAAAGTACCTAAGCAGATTGCAACTCCCGATCCATCCCCGCAATGCACGCATCCATCTGTGCCTGACAAGCCTGCATCAACGCCGGAATGTCATCCGGAGTCAGCCCAGCCGTAGGAATCGGCGGCAACGAGCGTATGAGTACATCACCGCTGTTCCAGCGATTGAGCTGCATGTGGGTCACGTAATTGCTGGCACACACCTGCACAATCGGTACACCGGCCGCAATCGCCATATGGAACGCGCCTTTCTTGAAAGGCAGCAGGCCCTTGCCCATATTGCGCGTGCCCTCCGGAAACACCCAGATCGACGTGTCCTCATGCTGCAAAGTGTGCGTGGTGGTCAGCATCGCACGGCGCGCCTTGTGCGCATTGCCCCGGTCGATCAGCACATTGCCCGCCAGCCAAAACAACTGGCCGAACAGCGGCACCCATTTCAGGCTTTTTTGGCGATACACACCGTGCGGTGGGGCACCACATTGCCGAACACAAACAGGTCGTAGTTGGACTGGTGATTGGCGATGATCACGCACGTTCCCGGCTTGTTGCGCAGCGAGTCCACGTCCGTCTTCACGTTTAAACGCAATAGCCACATCGCCGGCAGTGCATACAGGCGAGCACACAAGCGGCTGTTGTCCGGGTTGAACGGCCGGCACACACCAATCAGCACGCCCAGTACACCGGCGAGCATAAAGTGCAGGCCCATCAACAACATACGCAACAGAAAAAGCATCGACACGGCCCATCGGGACAAAGGTGGCGCAGTGTACGGTTGTGCACTGTATTCGGCAATTACCCCGGTAGAGGTAGGAGATAGGCGATGTTTAAGTACATGTTTCAACATCTGCGGGCAGCGGCAGGCTAGAGCGTTTACGGAGGATTCGTATTTATAGGCAAGAAAAAGCCCGACTAAAGGTCGGGCTTTGGTGTTTCAGTAGCAGGGGTTAGCTCAGGATATGGCCCTGGTCCTGGATGATTGCGTCGTCCAAAGCTTCCAGCAGTGCCTTACGCACCTTCAGCTTGGTGTGCTTGTGGGCATTCATATTGAGCTTCTTCAACTGGCGTGCCGCTTCCAGAGCCGCCGCCTGCAGCTCCTCCGGCGCCACCACCTTATCGAGGAACCCGGCACCCAGGGCGCCCTGCGGGTCGAACATCTCGGCATTGATCACCGAGCGATGAAACGCCGACTTACGCAGACGATCCCGTGCCAACTCGATGCCGGCGTGGTGCATGGTCATGCCGATTGCCACTTCATTCAGACCAATGCTGAACGGGCCTTCCACACCAATCCGATAATCCGCCGACAACAGCAGGAATGCGCCCTTGGCCACCGCATGCCCAGGGCACGCCACAATCACCGGGAACGGGTGCGACAACAGGCGCCGGGCCAAGGTCGAGCCCGCTGTCACCAGGCCGATCGCCTCTTTAGGGCCGGCCGTCATCACTTTCAAATCATAACCACCCGACAGAATCCCCGGCGTCCCGGTGACGATCACCACCGCCCGATCCTTCTCGGCCTGGTCCAGCGCTGTATTAAACGCACTCACCACATCCGGAGAAATGGCATTCACCTTGCCGTTGCTCAAGGTCAGGGTCGCGATACCGTCTTCGAGGTGGTAAGCAATCAACTCACTCATGACGCGGTTCCTTGTAGGACTTGTTATAGAAGTGCATGCACAAACGTTACCCACCACGCCCGCCCCGGTAAAGCGCCGTGACTGACTACCCAGTCAGACTTTTCCCGCATGCCAGCCGCTGAATAGCCCATGGCCGGGCGCAACAGCCGTTCCAGACCTACGCCGCCAATGCCCAAGAATGGCAGAATCACCGCCCCCTGCCAGGCGGGTAACGGCATAACCGTCTAAGCGCATGAAAATTCTGAAAAAAACCTTTGCCATCAGAAAGGCTTTCGACTACATTAGCGCGCCTCGACAGACTGAACTGGTTTGCCGAGATACGGTGAAGTGTCCGAGTGGCTTAAGGAGCACGCCTGGAAAGTGTGTATACAAGAAATTGTATCGAGAGTTCGAATCTCTCCTTCACCGCCAAATTTGATGTAAACAAAACCCCTGGTTTCGAGAGAAACCAGGGGTTTTGTGATTTCTAGGGTTTGAAAGCGTGCGTTTCTTAGACCAATCGCATGGGATGTCCATACGCCGACTTATGACATCCAGTAAATCACACCCATCGCGCAAAGGAATCGAGCACAACAACGCAAAATCGCTGAGTACGACGGCATCACTACTTATCTCCCCCGTAGCGCAAGGTTTTCCATAACTTGAGTAACCGCCCGCAGCCGATAACTCGCAGCATCAAGCAGTATCTCTAGCGGTACGGTGGTGTCGATGAAAAGGGCGGGTGTGGCGCTGTCGTTGCTGGTGAGGGCCATGTATTTATTCATTAGTGACTCCATTAAGACAAATAAAAAATTACGAAGCCATTTCACGCTAAGTCTTCAGAAAAGCCGTTGCCTGAAAATGACGTCGTCTACGTCCGTCCTTAATGTCATCGAGTCGCCAAACCCGGTCGCTCACAGAGCGAACGAGCGACTATAGGTTTAGCTTTTGAAAAGTGGGAGTCCGTTGCTTCCGCATGGACTCTAGGACGTTGCCCGAATTAACTAATATCGCCCAGCTCCACGCTACCCCTCGTACGATGGGCCACTTGATCAGCTAGACCCACGCAATCGTAGGCATGCACCTGGATTGAAGTAGTCCATTTCTGAAACGTTAAAACCACCCCTATACCCGTCTTACCTCCGCTGTCGCGCCTTCTTATAGTCGTGCGCCTCAGTCACTTGGAGGTGCACGCATGCAGGGACCCTACGCATTTATCAATGAGCGACCGCAACCTTATCCACTGCTCAAACTCAGCCTTTCTCTTAATCCCCATACGCACACCAAATTCGACACCCTCAACCAGCACATCCGCAACACCTTGGTATTGCCTGGGCAATTGGTGATCATCGGGGACAGCCGAACCGCGTCTTGCACTGCTGAAGAGGCATGGCTGATGCGTTCGGCGCTGAATATAAAACTCGCCCTGTTGGCGTATTCCGCAACTGATCAATTCCTGATCAAAAACTATGATCAGTTACAAACCATCTTGTCTTACACCTCCCTCGGCCTCGGAAGCGCCAGCAGTGGCTGGAGCAAACACCTGTCGCAAGTCGAGAGGACGCTTATGGACATCGACGATTTGCATAAGCAGTACTTGAGGAGGGACGCCGTGGGGGTGAGGGAGGAGTTTCTGGCTAAGCGTAGGGCGCTGTTTGCAAGGTTGGATAGCCAAATTTCGGGTATGGCGCGCTTTGGTACGGGGTTGAAAAATGAAGGTTCGATTAAAAAAATGCTCGGAATTTCCAGTAGGAGTTACTGGCACCATGGAGAAATTCGTGGGTATGAGGAGCGGGTCAGGCGTGTAGCCAAGGCTTCGCAGATTTTGAAGAAGGGGACTTACATTGGGATAGCGCTGGATGTAGGGGCGACGGCGCTGGAGATAGCGCAGGCGTGTACGACAGGACGTGAGCAAGAGTGTACGCAGGCGAAATATGTTGAAGGGGGTAAGTTGGTGCTAGGCGTTGGGGGGGGCATCGTTGGGCGGAAGTGTTGGTACCTTTGTGGGGATAGGCGCCTGCATGATTGTTTTTGGCATACCTACAGCAGGCGCCGGAGCATTGGCATGTGCCATTGTTGGCGGAGCCGCAGGTGGACTCGCCTTAGGCAAAGCCGGAAGCGCTTTCGGAGAAGCCACAGGAAAAGTTCTCTATGAGACTGTGAGGGATTAAATGGTGTTCGAATACATCGGCATGTGCTCGTCCGTCATCATGCTACTCAGCATCCCTCTCACATTTTTTGTAATGTTCAAAAAGCTCGACGCAGCAGAACGCTATGTGGAACACAGCGACTATGTAATCCTGCACAGGCGGATTTTCCGTAATGCTCCATTTGAAGGCCGACAGGTACGCCTATTTGCCATGGCTATCATCATTCTTATCCCAAAAGTACTCCAATGGAGGCGTTTAGTAAGGGTTGAGGACGTTGAAAAAATCCCACGACATCTCAAGTACTGGATGGTCATACCGACACTGATTGCTTTCACATCCGCTACCGTCATGTGTATCAGCTGGCTTCTTATGGAAAATTAATCCTCCCTGCAATACGGGCAACTCTCTGTCGCCCTCAATGCCGATGCCGATGATGCACATCCGGAAAATGCGCATGGCTATGCCTCACCACACTGTGCTCATGCACATGACTATGCGGCTGCGCCGGGTCCCACTCAAACCCATGCTCATGCTGATGATGCTCATCATGCACATGCCGGTGCCCGTGCTCCGTCGCCTCATGCCGATGCTCATGGGCGTGCCGCTCCGTGAGGTGCAGCCAAACCCCAACGGCCATCAGCGCGGACGCAACCCAGAACGCGACTGTCACCGACTCCCCGAACGCCAGCAGCGCCACCGCAGCCCCCAGGAACGGCGCCGTCGAGAAGTAGGCGCCGGTTCGCGCACTGCCCAGCCCGCGCAACGCCAGCACAAACATGACCAGGCTGATGCCATACCCCAGAAACCCGACCAATAAGATAGGCGTCAATTGCGCCAAAGCCGGTATCTGCGCGCCGAGATACAGCGCCAGGCTGCAATTCACCACGCCGGCAATCAGCCCTTTGACGCCCGCGATAAACAACGCGTCCGACGCTGAAACCTTGCGCGTCAGGTTGTTATCGATCCCCCAGCACAAGCACGCTACGGCGACTGCAAACGGGCCGATCCAGTCGTGGCTGGCGCCGCCGCCATCGGACCATGACAACACTAAACCGCCCATGACTATCGCGATCATGCCGATAATCAGGCGGCGGTCTGCGTTTTCTCTGAACACCAGCCAGGCGATGACGGCGGTCAACACCGATTCAAGGTTGAGCATCAGGGCGGCGGTTGCGCCGGCGGTGCGGGTCAGGCCGAACATCAGGGCTACGGGGCCGAGGATGCCGCCGAAGGCGATGGCGCCGATCAGCCACGGCCATTCGGAGGGGGCCAGGCCGCTGGGTTGCCAGCCGCGATCGCGGATCAGGCGTACGCCGGCGAGGCCGATGCCGCTGCCCAGGTAGAGCAGGCCGGCGAGCAGCACGGGCGAGAGGCTCAGGCCGAGACTTTTGGCGAGCGGGGTGCTGGCGCCGAACAGGGCGGCGGCCGCTAGGGCATAAACAATACTGAGGTTCATGGGCCGTCCTCGAGAGTTCAGCCCATGATACGTGGTAAATCCCGGGGGATTTACTGCGCGGTTTTCAGCTTGATCACATCACCCGAAATGCTGGTGGTGTAACCGCTCAGCACCCAGGCCCAGAACCATTTTTCCTGGATCTGGGTATTGATCAGCGCGTCGCCGCCTTTTGCCTTGATGGCAGCATCCTGGGCGCGCACGAAACGGCTGTTCTGGCCGATTGGGATGATGCCGAACAACATGATACCGGTGGCGCTGGCTTGGCTGTGGCCGATCACGGTGTATTGGCTGCTGTCGTACTGCGGGGATTTGATGGCGGTGCCGGTGCAACCTGCAAGCGCGAAACCGAGAACAGCTGCTGCAACCACTTTACTGACGTACTTCACGGGGTAACTCCATGGGCTCAATAGTCGAGATTCAATTCTCGAAGGCGCGCCACTCTAATGCCCGTAACGTCAGATTGGAATTATTTGCCCGAAAATTTCATCTTCAAGCCAGCGCTACCGACACGCGCTTGTAGCTCCTGTTCGGTGGAGCGTTGCATGAGGTTGCTTAAGCGAGCAGGTCTTCGTAAAAAGCGTCGTAGGGTTTGGTCGCGTGGGCGATCTGGATTTCCATAATCCACAAGCCTGCATTCGGGTAGTGCTCGAAGTCGCCCAGGTCGCCGCTGCGGTGGATGGCCTTCCAGGTCATGGCCTGTAGCGCATGGATTCAATGCTGTAGGCGGCGCCCACGGCTTCTCTGGGTTGTGCGGACACCGGGTTTTCCTTGGGTAGTGTTATTTCTTTTGCTATGTAGCGACTCGATGACAGAGCCCAACCCTGAAAACACCGAAGAGCACATGTGGGAGCGGGCTTGCTCGCGAAGGCAGTTTGTCAGGCACATAGATACTGGCAGACCCACTGCCTTCGCGAGCAAGCCCGCTCCCACATTAAACTGTGCTCAGTCAGAGATGCAGCCAGGCCAGGCTGCCGAGTACCACGGCCACACCGCCGGCCGTGTACGACATGCGTTTAAGCCATTCCTTGCGCGTCAGCAACGTAATCGCCGCCAACGAAATCGCGATCTGAATTGCGGTCATCGCCTGGGCCCAGCGATGATGTTGATGCAGGGCCTGTTCCGATTTCTCATCCCATTGCTTCGAGGTCGCTTCGAGTATTTCCGCCTGTTTGCGCACCTCTTCCTTCTGGCTTTTGTAGCGCTCGATCTCATCCTTGTAATGCGCGGCGTCCACGCCGGGAATGTGCGTGGCCAGTTCCGCGAGGTTTTGGCGGCTGGACTTGGCCTGGTAGTAGTTCCACTGATTGGCGGCTTCGGTCTTGATGATGGCGGCGTTGTTCTTGTCCATCGCCGCTTCGCTTTCGCTGGAGCCGGCCTGGTAACTGAGCATCGCGCCGACCGTGGCCATGATGGCGGTCATTACCGCGATGCGGCTGGCGAAGGTGTCTGCGCGGCCGTGGGCATGTTCGGTGGTGTGTTCGAGGTGTTTTTCGTGGGGGCTGGGGACTTCGAAGGCTTCGGACATGGGGGCGTCTGTGAAGGGACTGAGGGAGTTTGATTCTTCACCAGTGAAGCTGTCTCAATCCTGTACGTAACGCCGGATCAGCCACCCATACAGCGTGATATTGATCAACAGCACCAAGGCACCCAGCCCCAGCTGAATCTGCGGGGTCAGCCCGGCGGGGTAGATCAGCGCCAGGATGTAATGCTCGATAAACCCCGCGCCATATCCATCCTGACCGGCGAGGTGACGCAGCAGGTTTTCCCAGCGGGTCAGCGGGCAGGGCAGGTGGAACACCTCCACCGCCACCCCCCAGGCGGCAGCGGGCAGGTGCAGCCCGATAACCGGTCGCCATTTAAGGGCCAGCAGGCCGCCGAACAGCACGAACAGGATAAAACACAGGTGAAACAGCACCAGGCTGTCGGCGGCTAGGCGGTAGAGCATTGCGCGCGCTTCTAAAGGAGGGGGGCACAGTCTAAAGGGTTGCTTGCGGGCAAGTGTGGCCGTTATTGTGCTGAATCCTTTTAGTCCTTCCCCCAGGGTTTTGTTGTGATGAATGCACCGCGTACCGCAGTCGGTCCGATCAAGGCCGTGATTTTTGATATGGACGGGTTATTGCTGGACACGGAAGGCATCTACACCGAAGTCACACAGATCATCGCCGAACGCTACGGCCGTACCTACGACTGGGGGATCAAGCAACACATTATCGGGCGCGGTGCCCAGGACCTGGCCGACTACGTGGTCAAGGCGCTGGACCTGCCGATTACCTCGGCCGAGTTTCTGCAAATCCGTGAACCGCTGATGAGCGAGCGTTTCCCCAAGGCCCTGGGCATGCCCGGTGCCGAAGCGCTGGTGCGGCATTTGAAGGCTCACAATATTCCAATTGCCGTGGGCACCAGTTCGTCGCGCAATTCGTTTGGCCACAAAACCACCTTGCACCGCGAGTGGTTCAGCTTGTTCGGCACGATCGTCACGGCCGACGACCCGGAAGTCGGCGCCGCCAAGCCTGCGCCGGATATCTTCCTCACTGCCGCCCGCCGTCTGGGCGTAGCGCCCAAGGATTGCCTGGTGTTCGAGGATTCGCCCTTCGGTGTGACTGCCGCCAAGGCCGCCCACATGACCGCCATCGCCGTGCCCGATGAGGCCATGGCTGACAGCAAGTACCACCATGCCGACCAGATCATCCGCAAACTCGCGGATTTCGACCTGGCCGCCTATGGCCTGCCTCCAATGTACTGACGCAACGTGGCCCAATGTGGGAGGGAGGCCCCCGCCCACATTGGGTTTTGCAGTGTTCCAGCAAGCCTAGGCGCTGAAACCGCCATCAATCGTCAGGCTTGCCCCGGTGATGTAACCCGCTTCCGGCCCGGCCAGATAGGCGACGAAGCTGGCAATCTCTTCTACATGCCCATAACGCCCAACTGCCATCAACCCGATCAGACTCTCGGCGAACTCACTGTTCGCCGGGTTCATATCGGTGTCCACCGGCCCAGGCTGCACGTTATTGATGGTGATGCCACGCGGCCCCAAATCCCGCGCCAAACCCTTGGTCAACCCTACCAGCGCCGCCTTGCTCATCGCATACGGCCCGCCGCCGCCAAACGGCATGCGCTCGGCGTTGGTGCTGCCGATATTGATCACCCTGCCGCCTTCAGCCATGTGCTTGGCCGCTTCCTGAGTGGCGATAAACACGCTGCGTACGTTGATCGCCAAGGTCTGGTCGAAATCTTCCAGCTTGAAGTCTTCAAGCGGTGCGATGGCCAATACACCTGCGTTGTTCACCAAAATATCGATGCGCCCAAAGGCTTCAACGGTGGCGTTGACCGCGTTGCGAATCGCCGTGGCATCGGCGCTGTCGGCCTGAATCGCCAGGGCTTTGCCGCCTTCGCTGATCACGCTGTTCTGCAGTTCTTCGGCTTTTGCGGCCGAGCTGACATAGGTGAAGGCGACGGCTGCACCTTGCGCGGCCAGGCGCTTGACGATGGCGGCGCCGATGCCGCGGGAACCGCCTTGAATCAAGGCGACTTTGCCGCTGAGGTTTTGTGTGGTCATGTCGATCTCCAATTGAGTTGATGAGCCGAGTATCGACCTCACCCGGACAACCCGGTAGACCGCGATTGCTATAGTCTGTGTAAACCAAAAGTTTAGAATGGTGCGATATGGAGAGCTTCGGCAGTATCGAATGCTTTGTGCGCAGCGCTGAAGGCGGCAGCTTCGCCGAGGCTGCACGGCACCTGAGCCTGACCCCGGCGGCGGTCGGCAAAAGCGTCGCCAAGCTGGAAGCGCGCCTCGGCGTCAGGTTGTTTCAACGCAGCACCCGGCGTTTAACCCTGACCGAAGCCGGCAAGCTGTTCCTCGACGAAGTCAGCGGCAGTCTCACCACTATCCAGAACGCCGTCGCCAACCTGGCCAGCGCTGAAGGGCGGCCGGTGGGCACGCTCAAGGTCAGCATGGGCACGGTGTTCGGCAATCGGTATGTGGTGCCGCTGCTAGGGGCGTTTATGCGGCGTTTTCCGGATATCAGCCCCGACTGGCATTTCGATAACCGCCAGGTTGACCTGATCGGCCAGGGCTTCGATGCCGCTATCGGCGGCGGTTTCGAGCTGCCGCAAGGCGTCGTCGCCCGCAAGCTGTCACCGGCCCATCGTGTGCTGGTGGCGTCGTCCGATTACCTGGCCCGCCGCCCGCCGGTGCTGACCCCCGAAGACCTGGCGCGCTGCAGCGGCATCCTGATCCGCTCCCCGCAGACCGGCCGCGTGCGTTCCTGGCAACTGACCAGCCTTGAGCGTGAACATCGCCCCTTGGTACTCAAGCCCGGCATGACCATGAGTGACTCCGAAGCCGCCTGTTGTGCCAGCGCCCAGGGCCTGGGGATTGCACTGGTGAGCATGCCGATGGCGGTGCCGTTTTTGCGCAGTGGCGAGGTGGTGCGCGTGCTACCCGACTGGTATGTGGATGACGGCAATATTTCCATCTACTACGCCGAACATAAGTTGCTGCCGGGCAAGACCCGGGCGTTTGTGGATTTCATCATTGAGCAGTTTGCTGAGCAGAAACTGGGACGCCGCTTCAGTGCGATCTAAAGCCAGGCACACATCCAAAATGTGGGAGGGGGCTTGCCCCGATGAGGGAGTGTCAGCTGGCTGATTTATTGCTGACCCACCGCTATCGGGGGCAAGCCCCTCCCACATAGACCTCAGCGGCCGAACTGGCTTGGCCATCCGATGACTTTCTTTGGCCTTGGCGTCGCGTAAGTCCGGATCTTCGACGTCGACAACCCCAACCGTACCAGCGACTCGGCAATCGTCACCGCCGCCGTCACCCCATCCACCACCGGCACACCGGTACGTTGGCGAATCTGCTCATCCAGCCCGGCCATGCCGCCGCAGCCCAGGCAGATCACCTCGGCCTTGTCCTCGCTGATCGCCAGTTCCGCCTGGCGTACGATGGCTTCCATGGCGGCCAGCGGGTTTTCTTCCAGCTCCAGTACCGCCATGCCGCTGGCGCGCACCGAGGCGCAACGCTGGTACAGGCCGGCGAGTTTCAGGCGGTCTTCAATCAGCGGTACGGTGCGGTCCAGGGTGGTCACCACCGAGTAGGCGTGGCCCAGGAACATCGCGGTGCTGGCGGCCGCTTCAGTGATGTCGACCACCGGCACGTTCAATAATTCCTGCAAGCCTTCGCGGCCATGCTCGCCGTAGCCAGCCTGGATCACCGCATCAAACGGCTGGTCGTAGGCCATCACCCGGTCCATCACGGCGATGGCCGCCAGGTAGCTTTCAAAGTTGCCTTCCACCGATTCGGCGCCGAAGTAAGGCGTGAGCCCGACAATTTCGGTGCCCGGTGCGGCCACGGCCCGTGCCTGCTGGGCGATGGTGTCGGTGATGGAGGCGGTGGTGTTGACGTTGACCACGAGGATACGCATGGAATGTCCTTGATTAATGACTGACGTTATCGACTGCAATGCTTTCGCCGCTGACATCGGCGTAGAACGGCTGACGCTTGGCGATCAGCAGGTACAGCAACCCTGCAATACCGGCGCCAAACAACCAGGAAAACGGCGAGACGCTGGCAAACCCCGGCAACAGCGCCAACAGGATGGCGATCACGGCTGCAGGAATAAACGCCGCCACCGCACGCATATTGACCCCGCGGCTGTAGTAATAAACGCCATTCGGGTCTTCGCTATACAACTGCGGCACGTCCACCTGGCTTTTACGGATCAACCAGTAATCGACCATGATCACCCCGTACAACGGCCCCAGCAACGCGCCCAGGCCGGACAGGAAATACACGATCACCAGCGGGCTGTTGTAGAGGTTCCACGGCAGGATCAGCACCGCCACCGTGGCGCTGATCAACCCGGCGCGGCGGAAGTTCAGGTACTTGGGCGCCAGGTTGCTCAGCACAAAGGCCGGTGCGACGAAGTTGGCCATGATGTTCACCGCCACGGTGACGATCAGGAAGGCCAGGCAACCGAGCACGAGGAACAAGGTATTGGGGATGGCCGCGATGATTTCGGTAGGGCTTTCGATCACCCGGCCATTGAGCTGGAACTGCCCGCCGCACAGCAGCACGGTGATGGCGGCAAACACCAGGATATTCACCGGCAAACCCCAGAAGTTGCCTACTTGAATGGTCTTGCGGCAGGGCGAGGAACGGGCGAAATCGCAGAAATTGAGGATCAGGGTGCCGTAGATTGCCAGCCACAGTGCGCCACCGGCGAAGATATTGCGCCACATCTCACCGCCGCTCAGCGGTTCACGGATCGACCACGCGATGTTGCCGCCCGCCTGGAAGTACATCCAGCCGGCCAGCGCGGCCACGGTCAGCAGAATCACCGGGCCGGCGAAGCCTTCATAGCGCCGCACCATCTCCATGCCGTAGGCGAGGATGACCAGTTGCACGAACCAGATCGCCACAAAACACGCCCAACCCAGCGTCGATAAGCCCAGGATCGAGTTGTGGTCATAGTCGGCGAAGCCGGGATGAATGGCGGTCAGCAACACGCGGAAAACCACCGAGGCCAGGTAGGTCTGAATCCCAAACCAGGCAATCGCAATCACGGCGCGGATCAACGCCGGAATCTGCGCGCCGTGGATGCCGAAGCTGATGCGGCTGATCACCGGAAACGGCACGCCGGTCTTCTGCCCCATATACCCCGACAGATTCATGAAGAAGTACACCAGCGCCGCGCCAATCCCCAGGGACAACAGGATCTGCCAGCCGCCCAGGCCCAGGGCATACAAGCCAATGGCGAACGAGTAGTTGGCGATGTTGTGCACGTCGTTGGTCCATAGGGCAAAGATGCTGTAGCGGCCCCAGCGTCGACCTTCGACCTTGGTGGGCGCGAGGTCCTTGTTGTGCAGGCGCGGGCTCAGTACCAGCGGGCCCGGGCTTGTGGCCTCGGGGTTCAGGGGGAGGGCAGATCCAGTGCGATGTTGTTCGAGAGGCTTGTACGCATTCCGGCAGGCTCCAGCACATCGGCAAGCAAGCTGCTGATGGCAAAGTGTATGTAGGTTTTGTATTTATTGTATACAAAGCGTTTTTCACAATAAGCCACATGCGTGCCAGTTTTCGATCTATGAAAACCTTTGGTAATTTCTTTTTTACAGGTGTTTTAAATAACTCGCTGAATTTAAAGCGATATAAATTGACCATTTGAACAGGTATTTATTTTTTGCTTTTGGAGGTGCGCTATTGAAAGGCAAACAGCGTGGGGAAATGAATGTTACGTATTGGTGCGAAGGTGTATGGATTGCACACATAAATGGCACTTATGGTTACATTAGTGTGTACATTTAAATGCCTGCCACAAAACAAATGTGGGAGGGGGCAAGCCCCCTCCCACATTTTTTTTAGCTCATCAGCCTTCAAGCCTTGCTGATGATATTCCCGGCATGCAGCCCGCATTCCTTCTGCGTGGCTTCTTCCCACCACCAGCGGCCTTCGCGCTCATGCTGGTTCGGCAGCACCGGGCGGGTGCAGGGCTCGCAGCCGATGCTGATAAAGCCGCGCTCGTGCAGGCTGTTGTATGGCAGCTCTAACATGCGGATGTAACCCCAGACTTCCTCGCTGGTCATCTGCGCCAGCGGGTTGAACTTGTACAGGGTGCGTTCCGGGGTGGAGAAAGCGCTGTCGATTTCCAGCGCCGCCACCTGGCTGCGGGTGCCGGGGCTCTGGTCGCGGCGCTGGCCGGTAGCCCAAGCGCTTACACCGGAAAGCTTACGGCGCAGCGGTTCGATCTTGCGCACACCGCAGCATTCGCCGTGGCCATCTTTATAGAAGCTGAACAAGCCTTTCTCTTTGACGAAGGGTTCCAGCTTGCTCTGGTCCGGCGAGATCAGTTCGATATCGATCTTATAGTGATCGCGCACCTGTTCGATAAACCGGTAGGTCTCCGGGTGCAGCCGGCCAGTGTCGAGGCTGAACACCTTGACGTTCTTGTTCAGCTTCCAGGCCATGTCCACCAGCACCACGTCCTCGGCGCCGCTGAAAGAAATCCACAGGTCATCACCGAACTGGCTGAACGCCAGCTTGAGAATATCCTGGGCGGATTTATTGGCATAAGTCGCGGCGAGTTCAGCGACGTCGAAGGCTTGGTTCATCAGGACGGTTCCTACAGGTCAATGGCGCTGAGCGCTCTATAGGGGAGCGATGGTATCAAAAACCGCCCTGCGTTGCGGCGGCGAGCGTGAATCGCTAGAGTTCGGCAGACCTTTTTTGCTGGCTCAACTTAATAAAACCAATGGGAGCGTCTTGTGGAAATTGCCTGTCTCGACCTGGAAGGGGTACTGGTTCCGGAAATCTGGATCGCCTTCGCTGAAAAAACCGGTATTGAATCGCTGCGGGCGACGACCCGGGACATTCCCGACTACGACGTGCTGATGAAGCAACGCCTGCGCATCCTCGACGAGCATGGGCTCAAACTCGCGGATATCCAGGAAGTGATCGCCACGCTCAAGCCGCTGGACGGTGCCATCGAGTTCGTCAACTGGCTGCGCGAGCGCTTCCAGGTGGTGATCCTTTCCGACACGTTCTACGAATTCTCCCAGCCATTGATGCGCCAACTGGGGTTCCCGACCTTGCTCTGCCACCGTCTGATCACCGACGAAAACGACCGCGTGGTGAGCTACCAACTGCGCCAGAAAGACCCCAAGCGCCAGTCGGTGCTGGCATTCAAAACCCTTTACTACCGCGTGATCGCTGCTGGCGATTCCTACAACGACACCACCATGCTGGGCGAGGCCGACCGCGGGATTCTGTTCCACGCACCCGAGAACGTGATTCGCGAGTTCCCGCAGTTCCCGGCGGTGCATACGTTTGAAGATTTGAAGCAAGAGTTTATCAAGGCGTCGAATCGTTCATTGAGCCTGTAGGTTCTGCGGGGAGGCGGATGGCCTCTTCGCAGGCAAGCCAGCTCCCACATTCGGTCGCGCTCCCACAGGATAAACGCGGTCAAATGTGGGAGCGGGCTTGCTCGCGAAGGGGCCGGTAAAGCCACTGCATATCTTCCCGTTAAACCCCAGCGAGCAACCGCTCGTAAGGAATGCTCAACCCCTCATGCAGGCGTTTGATCATCGACAAGCTCAGCTTGCGCTTGTGATTCAGCACTTCGGATACTCGCCCGCTGGTACCAATGAAAGGCTCAAGGTCGCGGGCGGTCATGCCTAACTGCTCCATGCGAAATCTGATCGCTTCCACCGGGTCCGACGCCGGCATTGGAAAGTGTTCCGCCTCGTACTTCTCAATCAGTACAGCGAGGATTTCCAGCTCGTCACCTTCAGGCGAGCCGATCTCTGCTCCCCAGATCTGCTCGACCCGAGCGAGCGCAGCCGTAAGATCTTCCTGGGAATGAATAGGTTTGATGTTCATCACACGGTCTCCGCGTTGATCTGACCGTATTGCTCATGGGGTCCCACAAAGCGGATGAACCCCAGCTGTCGTTGATAGTCGATCGCCATGATCACTCGATACTTGTTGCCGCTCACGTTGAACACAACCCTGCCGCCTTTGAGAATGCTCGCTGTTCGAAGCTCGGCTTTGAGTGCCTGCGGCGTTGCATAAGGGGTCTTCTCCAAATGGCGATACAGCTCGACCAGCGGCGTTTTGGCGTCGGTATAAGCGGGGTGGCTTTCCCAGAATATTCGTAAGGTGCAGAGAGCGATTACCCGCATCGCTGAAACCTCCCAATTCGGGAGGTAATAGGTGCGGTTGGATGGATATGCAATCCCGGAAATAATTTCTGACGAGTAGTCGGCAGTCGCTTCATGTGATCCTTCACAGACGGCGGGTGGGCGGTCTGCCGGACGCTACAGACCTTCCAAAGTTTGTAACAACACCCGCACCTTGGTCAGTGACTCCTGATACTCCGCTTCCCACTGCGAGTCCGCCACGATCCCGCCGCCGCCCCAGCAGCACACCTGGCCATCCTTGACCAGCAGACTGCGTATCGCGATGGAGCTGTCCATCTCGCCGCGCACATCCAGGTACACCAGCGAGCCGCAGTACAACCCACGTCGGGTCGGCTCCAGCTCGTCGATGATCTGCATGGCGCGAATCTTCGGCGCGCCGGTGATGGAGCCGCCGGGGAAGCTGCCGGCGATCAGGTCGAGGGGGTCTTTGTCGTCGGCCAACACGCCGGTCACGCTGCTGACCAGGTGGTGCACATTGGGGTAGGTTTCCAGGCTGAACAGCTCCGGGACCTTTACCGAGCCGGTGCGGCACGTGCGGCCGAGGTCGTTGCGCAGCAGGTCGACGATCATCAGGTTTTCGGCACGATCCTTGGGGCTCGCCAGCAGTTCGGCGGCGTTGGCGGCGTCATCTTCAGGCGTCAAACCGCGAGGGCGGGTGCCCTTGATCGGGCGGGTTTCGACTTGGCGTTCGCTGATACGTACGAAGCGCTCCGGCGACAGGCTCAGCACCGCGCCATCATCCGGCAGGCTCTGGAACCCGGAAAACGGCGTCGGGCAGGCTTCGCGCAAGGCGCAATAGGCGGCCCAGGGATCGCCACTGCACGGCGCACGGAAACGCTGGGCGAAGTTGACCTGGTAGCAGTCGCCGGCCTGGATATAGTCTTGGATACGCACGATGGCCTGGCGATACGCCTCGGCGCTGAGGTCCGGTGCCATCGGGCCCTGAAGTTTGAAGGTCGCCGAGGCGTCGACACCGCCATGGCTGAACAGCGCGATCAGCCGTTGCCGTTCGCTGTCGGCGAGCGTCGGGTGAAACACCAGCTGGCTGGCCTGCGCCTGGTGATCGCTGACCAGCGCCCAGGCATACAGCCCGAAACGCGCGTCCGGTAGGTGCAAATCGTCCGCCGCCAGGTGTGGCATGTGTTCCAGGTGCCGGCCGAAGTCATAACTCAGGTAGCCAATCAGGCCGCCGGCGAACGGCAGCTCTAAACCTTTGGGGATTGCCGCTTCACCCAGCTGCGTCAGGTTTTTGCGTAAACGCTGCAGGAAATCACTGCCGCTCTCGTCAGGCTGTACGGTCAACGTCGCGTGTGGCCAGGCGCTGAGCAGGTCATAACGCCCGCGCTCAGCCGACGGGCGGCCGCTGTCGAGCAGCACCGCGCCGGGGGCATGGCGGATCGCCGCAAAATACTCGGCGGGGTTGGCGCGGTAGGGCAGCGGGTGTACGGAACAGGTTGGCATGCGGGGTGGATCAGCCGTTGGCGTGGGGGAGGGGATTGTAGTCCGCCATAGGATTTGGTCCTAGGGGTAGCTGGACTGAGGTTACATCCAAATAGAATGCCATCGCCGGCAAGCCAGCTCCCACATTGGGCTATGTGAACCCGATCATCTGTGGGAGCTGGCTTGCCGGCGATGCAGACGGCGCGGTGTTCAGCCCTCTACGGCAGGGATATGCCCAAACATTTCCTGCACAAACTTCACCCGCTCTTCCGGGGTTTCCGTCACGCCCGCAGCTTTCAATGCTTCGAGCCGCGCCTCGACCGCATGGGTGCGCAGGGTCAGGCCGCAGTCATTGGCGATCTGGATATTCAGCCCCGGCCGCGCATTCAGCTCGAGGATCAGCGGGCCTTTTTCCTGGTCCAGCACCATGTCCACGCCGATATAGCCCAGCCCGCACAGCTCATAGCAGCCGGCCGCGAGCTTCATGAAACCGTCCCAGTTGGGCAGTTGCACGCCGTCCACCGCGTTGGTGGTGTCAGGGTGCTTGGTGATGATGGTGTTCAGCCAGGTGCCGCGCAGGGTCAGGCCGGTGGCCAGGTCAACCCCCACGCCGATGGCGCCCTGGTGCAGGTTGGCCTTGCCGCCGGACTGGCGGGTCGGCAGACGCAGCATGGCCATCACCGGATAGCCCATCAGCACGATAATGCGGATGTCCGGCACGCCCTCGTAGCTGATGCTCTTGAAGATCTGGTCGGGCACCACGCGGTACTCGATCAGTGCGCGGTCGCGGTGGCCGCCCAGGGAATACAGGCCGGTGAGGATGCTGGAAATCTGATGCTCGATTTCTTCATGGCTGATGATCTTGCCCGACACCGTGCGGTAGCGCCCTTCAAAGCGGTCGGCCACCACCAGGATGCCGTCCCCGCCGGCGCCCTGGGCCGGTTTGATCACGAAATCGCTGCGCCCACCGATGATCTCGTCGAGCTTGTCGATTTCCTTCTCGGTAGAAATGACCCCGTACATCTCCGGCACATGGATGCCGGCCGCCATGGCCCGTTCCTTGGTGATGATCTTGTCATCCACAATCGGGTACAGGCTGCGTTTGTTGTACTTGAGCACGTAGTCGGCATTACGCCGGTTGATGCCCATGATCCCCCGCGCTTCCAGGGCTTTCCAGGTCTTCCAGAAGCCGAACATTACGAATCAGCCTTCAGGAAAGCCTTGAAACGCACCAGTTCGGTCAGGCGGTAGCCGCGATAGCGACCCATGGCCAGCATGAAGCCCACCAGGATCAGCAGGATCGCCGGGAAGGTGAACACGAAGTAGACCAGCTCCGGCACGCTCATGATCAGGTGCGCCAGGGACGCGGCGAACAGCGTACCGATCGCCACTTTCAGCGCATGGTTGGCGCCGCGTTCTTCCCAGGTGATCGACAAGCGTTCGATGGTCATGGTCAGAATCACCATCGGGAACAGCGCCACCGACAGCCCGCGCTCCAGCCCCAGTTTGTGACTGAACAGGCTGATGGCCGCAATCAGCACCACCACGAAGGTCAGCACCACCGACAGCCTCGGCAGCATCTGTAGCTTCAAGTGTTCCAGGTACGACCTGAGGGACAGCCCCAGCGCGGTAATAATGGTGAACAGCACAATCCCGAAGCCCAGTTGCGTCTCGCGGAACGCCAGGGCGATCAGCACCGGGGTAAAGGTGCCCAGGGTCTGCAGGCCGATCAGGTTGCGCAGGATCAGGATCACCAGCACGCCAATCGGGATCATCACCATGATCATGAAAGTCTGCTGGGTCTGCAGCGGCAGGCCGTACAGCGAGTATTCGAGGAAGTTGGCGTCGGTGTTTTCGTCGGTCAGCTTGGCCAGGCGGATCGCGTTCATTTCGCTGTTGTTCAGGCTGAAGGTGACCATGGCTTTCTTGCCGCCATCGACGGTGATCAGGTTTTCATCGCCGGTCCACCATAGCAGGCGGTCGGCGGGCAGGCCCTGTTCGCCGGTTTCCGGGTTGAAGTACAACCAGTCATTGCCATTGAAGCTGCGCAGCCACAGTTCCGGGGCTTGCGGCTGGTCGGCCACCAGGCGGATGGTGTGGACTTTTTCCACCGGCACGTGGGCGATGGACAGCAGCAGTTCGACGATCTTGGCCTTGTGCGGCGTGGATGGATCACCCGCCAGCAGCAGCTTCACATTGTCGTCGTTGAGGTTGTTGGTGCGCTTGATGGCTTCGGTGATAAAGGTTTCGACGTCGGCGGAGTGCTGGCGGATCGGCGCCAGCAGGGCTTCGGCAGCGATTTTTTCCGGGCCTTCCACGGCGATGCTGTCACGGAAGGTCGGGCCCTTGACCTTGACCTTTTCACCGCTGTAACGCTTGGTCAGCACCAGGCGGTAATACAGGGTCTGGTTGCCCTTGGCGCGGCGCGCCGACCAGGTGACCTTGCGGTTGCCGTCGGTGCGGTTGACGCTCACACCATAGTTATTCGAGATAAAACTCTCATTGAGGCTGACGAAGTCGCGGCTCAGCGGCGGCACGAACATCTGGATTTTTACCGGGTCTTTCGGGTTGGCGACGAACTCGACCTTGGCGTCGATGTTCCACAAGTCGTCGGTGGCGTCCTCGGTGACGGGAATCCCCAGCACGAAAATCTGATAGGCGGTGACCGAAATACCTAACACCACCAGGATGGCGATGAGGATTCTCAGGTGCAGGGTTAGAGAGCGCATTCGGTTTACTCGGCGGTATGAGCGTCGGCGGCGCAGGCGGGTTTGCCTGCTGCGTATTTAAGACTGGGGTCGACCAGCGCATCAAAGCGTTTCAACGCTTCGGAGCCGATCAGCAGCGGGTATTGGAAAGCGCTGCGGTCAGTCAAGTTCACTTCGATGCTGCGTAAAGCGGTGCCCATGCAGATATCCAGGGCAATCACCGGACGGGCTGTGTAGTTCTTGTCCTCATCGGGGTCGTAGTCACCGGCGCGGCGCTTGATCTTGCTGACGCGGGCCAGGGGGCGTTCGATGGGGTGGGAATGGGCGGTGTCGATAGCCAGGTAGAAGCGTACCCAGGATTCGCCATTGCGCTTGAAGCGCTTGATATCACGGGCGCTGAGGGACGCGGTCTTGGCGCCGGTGTCCAGTTTGGCGGCGACTTCCAGGTCGATGCCGGCCAGTTGGGCGTATTCGTTGAGGCCATACACGGTCTTCTCGGCGGCGGCACAAAGCCCCGGTAAGAGTGCCGGTATAAACAGCAGGCAAAGCAAAAGGGGGAGGGCTTGAGTCTCATAGATCCTGAGGCGGTGCAGTGCGATGTTCCATTCATGGCGACTGGCATTGCTGCTCAATCTCTAGTGCGCCGTTTCATCAAGCGATGTCAGGCAAATGCGGCGGGCATTCTAACATGATGCTTTTCTGGCGCCAGCGCTGGCAGGCGGCCATGCCCTGATCGGGTGCATTCAAGGGTTATTAGACGATTGTCGACAATGTGTATTTATTCTTTGACTAAATGAGGCTGATTGGCTAGTTTTTGCCGAATTGCTTTTAAAGGTGTCGACAATATGCTGGATCAGCTGGAAACCCCAGTGGTGGCGCAAGACGATTCCCAGACCATGTCCGAGAACGTCTTCCGGCGCATCCAGGCGGCCATCGTCAAGGGCGAAATCGCCCCCGGCAGCAAAATTTCCGAGCCGGAACTGGCGCGCACCTATGGCATCAGCCGCGGCCCGCTGCGCGAGGCGATCCACCGCCTGGAAGGCCAGCGCCTGCTGGTGCGCGTGCCCCACGTCGGCGCGCGGGTGGTGAGTTTGAGCCACGCCGAGCTGATCGAGCTCTATGAAATCCGTGAGTCCCTGGAGGGCATGGCCTGCCGTCTGGCCGCCGAGCGCATGACCGACGCGGAGATCGAGGAACTGCGCCAGGTGTTGCACACCCATGAGCGCGACGAAGCCTTCCAGGCCGGCCTCGGCTACTACCAGCAGGAAGGCGACTTCGATTTTCATTACCGGATAATTCAAGGCGCCGGTAATCGCACCCTGACCCAGATGCTCTGCGGCGAGCTGTACCAGTTGGTGCGCATGTACCGCATCCAGTTTTCCGCGACCCCCAATCGTCCACGCCAGGCCTTTGCCGAGCATCACCGCATTCTTGACGCGATTGCCGATCGCGACGGTGAACTGGCCGAGCTGTTGATGCGCCGTCATATCGGCGCGTCCAAACGCAATATTGCCCGTCACTTTCCGGACGGCGCTCCCCAAGCACGAGGTGAGTCATGAGTTCCAACAATAAAAGTACTCCAGGCCAGCGTTTCCGTGACGCGGTCGCCAGCGAACACCCCTTGCAGGTGGTCGGCGCGATTAACGCCAACCACGCCTTGCTGGCCAAGCGCGCCGGGTTCAAGGCGATTTATCTGTCAGGCGGCGGCGTGGCGGCAGGCTCCCTCGGTGTGCCGGATTTGGGCATCACCGGCCTGGATGACGTGCTGACCGACGTGCGCCGCATCACCGACGTGTGCGACCTGCCGCTGCTGGTGGACGTGGACACCGGTTTCGGCTCCTCGGCGTTCAACGTGGCGCGTACCGTCAAGTCGATGATCAAGTTCGGCGCCGCTGCCATCCATATTGAAGACCAGGTGGGCGCCAAGCGCTGCGGCCATCGCCCTAACAAAGAAATCGTGTCCCAACAGGAAATGGTCGATCGCATCAAGGCCGCCGTGGATGCGCGCACCGATGACAGCTTCGTGATCATGGCGCGCACCGACGCCCTGGCGGTCGAAGGGCTGGAGTCCGCCCTGGAGCGAGCCGCCGCCTGCATCGAGGCCGGCGCCGACATGGTGTTCCCGGAAGCCATTACCGAGCTGGACATGTACAAACTGTTCGCCTCCCGTGTGAAAGCGCCGATCCTGGCCAATATCACCGAGTTCGGCGCCACGCCGCTGTACACCACCGAACAGTTGAAATCTGCCGATGTTTCCATCGTGCTGTACCCGCTTTCGGCCTTCCGCGCCATGAACAAGGCCGCCGAAAACGTCTACACCGCGATCCGTCGCGACGGCACCCAGCAGAACGTGATCGACACCATGCAAACCCGCATGGAGCTTTACGATCGCATCGACTACCACACCTTCGAGCAAAAGCTCGACGCGCTGTTCGCCGCGAAGAAGTAACGAACAGGCCTCCCTGAATAACTACAAAATTGGAGAACGAACATGGCTGAAGCAAAAGTATTGAGTGGCGCCGGCCTGCGTGGCCAGGTGGCCGGGCAGACCGCACTGTCCACCGTGGGCCAGGCCGGTGCCGGCTTGACCTATCGGGGCTACGACGTGCGCGAACTGGCGGCCGATGCGCAGTTTGAGGAAGTCGCCTACCTGCTGCTGTACGGCGAACTGCCGACCACCACCGAACTGGCTGCCTACAGCGCCAAGCTGAGCAAACTGCGCGACCTGCCGCAGGCGCTGAAAGAAGTACTGGAACGCATCCCCGCCGACGCCCACCCGATGGACGTGATGCGCACCGGTTGCTCGTTCCTCGGCAATATCGAGCCGGAACAAGACTTCAGCGTGCAGCGCGATGTCACCGACCGTCTGCTCGCCGCTTTCCCGGCGATCATGTGCTACTGGTACCGCTTCAGCCACGACGGCAAGCGTATCGACTGCGTGACTGACGAGCCGAGCATCGGCGGCCACTTCCTGCACCTGCTGCATGGCAAGAAGCCGAGCGCGCTGCATGAAAAAGTCATGAACGTGTCGCTGATTCTGTACGCCGAGCACGAATTCAACGCGTCGACCTTCACCGCCCGCGTGTGTGCATCGACCTTGTCCGACCTCTATTCCTGCGTCACCGCCGCCATTGGCTCGCTACGCGGCCCGCTGCATGGCGGCGCCAACGAAGCGGCGATGGAGATGATCGAGCGTTTCGGGTCCGCCGAAGAAGCTGTCGAAGGCACACTTGGCATGCTGGCGCGCAAAGACAAGATCATGGGCTTCGGCCACGCGATCTACAAAGACAGCGACCCGCGCAATCAGGTGATCAAGGGCTGGTCGAAAAAACTCGCCGACGAAGTGGGCGACAAGGTGCTGTTCCCGGTCTCGGAAGCCATCGACAAGACCATGTGGGAACAGAAGAAGCTGTTCCCCAACGCCGATTTTTACCATGCCTCGGCGTACCACTTCATGGGTATCCCGACAGAGCTGTTCACCCCGATCTTCGTGTGCTCGCGCCTGACTGGCTGGGCCGCGCATGTGTTCGAGCAGCGCGCAAACAACCGCATTATCCGTCCAAGCGCCGAGTACATCGGCGTTGAGCAGCGCAAGTTCGTGCCAATCGAACGTCGCTGAATGAGGAGACCGATGATCCGGGTCTGGTAATCGAATCAAATGTGGGAGCGGGCTTGCTCGCGAATGCGGTGTGTCAATCAACACATCTGTTACTGATACACCGCATTCGCGAGCAAGCCCGCTCCCACATTGGCCCGTCGCAGTCTTCTCCTTTTGTAACTACCGTGACCGAGTCCTGACGATGAACACTGAATTTCGCAAACCGCTGCCCGGCAGCCGCCTGGATTACTACGACGCCCGTGCGGCTGTCGACGCAATCTCCCCCGGTGCCTACGCCACCTTGCCCTACACCTCCCGCGTGCTCGCGGAAAACCTGGTACGCCGTTGCGACCCGGCTACCCTCAACGCCTCCCTGAGCCAACTGATCGAACGCAAGCGCGACCTCGACTTCCCCTGGTTCCCTGCACGGGTGGTGTGCCACGACATCCTCGGTCAAACCGCCCTGGTCGACCTCGCTGGCCTGCGCGATGCCATCGCCCTGCAAGGCGGCGACCCGGCACAGGTCAACCCGGTGGTGCCGACCCAACTGATCGTCGACCACTCCCTGGCTGTCGAAGCCGGTGGTTCCGACCCGGACGCGTTCGAGAAAAACCGCGCCATCGAAGACCGTCGCAACGAAGACCGTTTCCACTTTATCGAGTGGACCAAAAAAGCCTTTAAAAACGTCGACGTGATCCCGCCGGGCAACGGCATCATGCACCAGATCAACCTGGAGAAAATGTCCCCGGTGATCCAGGTGCGCGATGGGGTGGCGTTCCCGGATACCTGCGTCGGCACCGACAGCCACACCCCGCATGTGGATGCCCTGGGCGTGATCGCCATCGGCGTCGGCGGCCTAGAAGCCGAGAGCGTGATGCTCGGCCGCGCCTCGTGGATGCGCCTGCCGGAAATCATCGGCGTCGAGTTGACCGGCACGCTGCTGCCCGGCATCACCGCCACCGACATGGTGCTGGCGCTGACCGAGTTCCTGCGTAAACAGAAAGTGGTCGGTGCATGGCTGGAGTTCTTCGGCGAAGGCGCCTCCAGGCTGACCCTGGGCGACCGTGCGACCATCTCCAACATGGCCCCGGAATACGGCGCCACGGCGGCAATGTTCTATATCGATCAGCAGACCATCGCCTACCTGAAACTCACTGGCCGTGAAGACGAACAAGTCACCCTGGTGGAGCAGTACGCCCGCCATACCGGCTTGTGGGGCGATGACCTCAAGGGCGCGCAATATGAGCGTGGCCTGACGTTCGACCTGTCCAGCGTCGTGCGCAACATGGCCGGCCCGAGCAACCCGCACGCCCGCGTTGCCACCCGCGATCTGGCTGCCAAAGGCATCAGCGGCCAGTGGGAGGATGTGCCGGGGCAAATGCCCGACGGCGCGGTGATCATCGCCGCCATCACCAGTTGCACCAACACCAGCAACCCGCGCAACGTGATCGCTGCCGGCCTGCTGGCGCGCAATGCCAACCAGCTCGGGCTCACCCGCAAGCCGTGGGTCAAATCCTCGTTGGCACCGGGTTCGAAAACCGTGGCCATGTACCTGGAAGAAGCGGGCCTGGGCCATGAGCTGGAAAAACTCGGCTTCGGCGTGGTGGCCTTCGCCTGCACCACCTGCAACGGCATGTCCGGCGCGCTCGACCCGGTGATCCAGCAGGAAATCATCGACCGCGACCTGTATGCCACCGCCGTGTTGTCGGGCAACCGCAACTTCGACGGGCGCATTCACCCGTACGCCAAGCAAGCGTTCCTGGCCTCGCCGCCGCTGGTGGTGGCGTACGCGATTGCCGGCACCATCCGTTTCGACATCGAAAAGGACGTGCTGGGCCTGGACGCAAGCGGCAAGGAAATCCGCCTGCAGGACATCTGGCCGAGCGACGAAGAAATCGACGCAGTGGTCAAGGCTTCGGTCAAACCGGAGCAGTTCCGTGCGGTGTATATCCCGATGTTCGCGATCCACGAAGACACCGGCCCCAAAGTCGCGCCGCTGTACGACTGGCGCCCGCAAAGCACCTATATCCGCCGCCCGCCGTACTGGGAAGGCGCGCTGGCCGGTGCACGGCCGCTCAAGGGCATGCGCCCGCTGGCGGTGCTGCCGGACAACATCACTACTGACCACCTGTCGCCGTCCAACGCGATCATGCTCGACAGCGCCGCCGGTGAATACCTGGCGAAGATGGGCTTGCCGGAGGTCGACTTCAACTCTTACGCAACGCATCGCGGCGACCATTTGACCGCGCAACGCGCCACTTTTGCCAACCCGAAACTGTTCAACGAAATGGTGCTGGAAAACGGCAAGGTCAAGCAGGGCTCCCTGGCGCGTATCGAGCCGGAAGGCCAGGTCACGCGGATGTGGGAAGCCATCGAAACCTACATGGAGCGCAAGCAGCCGCTGATCATCATCGCCGGTGCCGACTACGGCCAGGGCTCGTCCCGCGACTGGGCCGCCAAGGGCGTGCGCCTGGCCGGGGTGGAAGCGATTGCCGCCGAAGGTTTCGAGCGCATCCACCGCACCAACCTGGTGGGCATGGGCGTGCTGCCGCTGGAGTTCCTGCCGGGCACCGACCGCCACACCTTGCAGATCGACGGCAGCGAAACCTATGACGTGGTCGGCGAACGCACCCCGCGTGCGCAGCTGACCTTGGTAATTAACCGCAAGAATGGCGAACGTGTCGAAGTGCCGGTGACGTGCCGCCTGGACACCGCCGAAGAAGTGTCGATCTACGAGGCGGGCGGCGTGTTGCAACGTTTTGCCCAGGACTTCCTGGAATCGGCGGCGACCGCCTGAAGAGGATAACCATGGCACACGCAGCGCAAATCAAGATCCCCGCCACCTATATGCGTGGCGGCACCAGCAAGGGTGTATTTTTCAGCCTCCAGGACCTGCCCGCAGCGGCGCAGGTGCCGGGTGCGGCCCGCGATGCCCTGCTGTTGCGGGTGATCGGCAGCCCAGACCCCTATGACAAACAGATCGACGGCATGGGCGGCGCCACGTCGAGCACCAGCAAAACCGTGATCCTCGCCAAAAGCACCCGCGCCGATCACGACGTGGACTACCTGTTCGGCCAGGTCTCCATCGACAAGCCTTTTGTCGACTGGAGCGGCAACTGCGGCAACCTGTTGGCGGCGGTGGGTTCGTTCGCCATCAGCGCCGGCCTGATTGACCCGGCCCGCGTGCCGCACAACGGTGTGGCCGTGGTGCGGGTGTGGCAGGCCAATATCGGCAAGACCATCATCGCCCACGTGCCGATCACCGACGGCGCGGTGCAGGAAACCGGTGACTTCGAGCTCGACGGCGTGACCTTCCCGGCCGCCGAAGTGCAGTTGGAGTTCATCGATCCGGCGGCGGAAGAAGAGGGCGGTGGCGGCTCGATGTTCCCCACCGGCAACCTGATCGACGACCTGCAAGTGCCCGGTGTGGGCACGTTCAGAGCGACGCTGATCAACGCCGGCATCCCGACGATTTTTATCAACGCTGAAGACCTCGGCTACACCGGCACCGAACTGCAAGGCGCGATCAACAGCGACCCCAAGGCACTGGCGATGTTTGAGACCGTACGGGCTTACGGCGCATTGCGCATGGGCCTGATCAAACACCTGGACGAAGCGGCCCAGCGTCAGCACACGCCGAAACTCGCATTTGTGGCCAAACCTGCGGATTACGTAGCCTCCAGTGGCAAGGCGATCAAGGCTGCGGATGTGGATCTGCTGGTGCGCGCACTGTCCATGGGCAAGTTGCACCACGCGATGATGGGCACGGCGGCGGTAGCGATCGGCACGGCGGCGGCGATTTCCGGCACCTTGGTCAACCTCGCAGCCGGTGGCGTGGAGCGCAATGCGGTGCGCTTCGGGCACCCGTCCGGCACCTTGCGCGTCGGCGCGGAGGCGACCCAGGTAAACGGTGAATGGGTGGTGAAAAAAGCCATCATGAGCCGCAGTGCACGTGTATTGATGGAAGGCTTCGTACGCGTCCCCGGCGACGCTTTCTAAGGTCCAACTCCGCACCAATGTGGGAGCGGGCTTGCTCGCGAATGCGGTGGGTCAGTGACATTTCAGTACCTGACACACCGCCTTCGCGAGCAAGCCCGCTCCCACAGGGGATCTTTATTCCAAGGCAGACACTCAAGATCTGCTTTCCAACAACCGTAAGCCCGAGGACTAACCCCAAACCCTTTTGGAGTACTGCCATGAGCGCCAACGTCGACCAGAACAACCGCCCCGACTACGATCAGGTCCTGCAGGACATCGCCGACTATGTCCTCACTTACCGGATCGAGTCCCAGGCCGCACTGGACACCGCCCGCAATTGCCTGATGGACACGTTGGGCTGCGGCCTGCTGGCCCTGCGCTTTCCCGAGTGCACCAAGCACCTTGGGCCCATCGTCGAGGGCACTGTCGTGCCGTTCGGTGCGCGGGTGCCGGGCACCTCGTTGCGCCTGGACCCGGTCAAAGCCGCTTGGGATATCGGCTGCATCGTGCGCTGGCTCGACTACAACGACACCTGGCTCGCGGCTGAATGGGGCCACCCCTCGGATAACCTCGGCGGCATTCTCGCGGTGGCCGATCACCTGTCGCAAAAACGCGTGGCCAACGGCGACGCACCGCTGACCGTGCGCGCCGTGCTGGAAGCGATGATCATGGCCCACGAAATCCAGGGTGTGATTGCCCTGGAAAACTCCTTCAACCGCGTCGGCCTTGACCATGTGCTGCTGGTGAAAGTTGCCTCCACCGCCGTCACCGCCAAGCTGATGGGTGCCAACCGCGAACAGCTGCTGTCGGCGCTGTCCCACGCGTTTGTCGATGGCCAGGCGTTGCGCACTTACCGGCATGCGCCGAACGCGGGCTCGCGCAAATCCTGGGCGGCGGGGGATGCGTCGAGCCGTGGCGTACGCCTGGCGGATATCGCCCTGCGTGGCGAAATGGGCATCCCGGGGGTACTCAGCGCGCCGCAGTGGGGCTTTTACGACGTGCTGTTCAGCCACACCAACAAGGACCTGGCCCTCAAGCCTGAAGACAAACGCGCCTTCAGCCTGGCTCAGCCCTACGGCACCTATGTGATGGAAAACGTGCTGTTCAAGATCAGTTTCCCCGCCGAGTTCCACGCGCAAACTGCCTGCGAAGCAGCGGTAACGTTGCACCCGTTGGTAAAGAATCGCCTGCATGAAATCGAGCGCATCGTGATCACCACCCATGAGTCGGCGATTCGCATCATCTCCAAGGTCGGCCAATTGGCCAATGCCGCCGACCGCGATCACTGCCTGCAATACATGACCGCCGTGCCGTTGGCGTTCGGCAATCTGGTGGCCGAGCAGTACGAAGATGAGTTCCATGCCGCGCACCCGATCATCGATGAATTGCGCGACAAAATGGTCATCGTCGAAGACCCGCGCTACAGCCGCGAATACCTGGAGGCCGACAAGCGCTCCATCGCCAACGCGGTGCAGGTGTTTTTCAAGGATGGCTCCAGCACCGAGCAGGTGGCGGTGGAATACCCGATCGGCCATCGCCGGCGCCGGGGTGATGGGATTTCGTTGCTGGAAGACAAGTTCAAAGCCAACCTGGCCACGCGTTTTACCGCGCAGCGCAGCGGGGAGATTTTTGCACTGTGCAAGGACCCGGCACGGCTTGAGGCCACACCGGTAAATCGGTTTGTGGACCTGTTCGTGATCTAAAAAAACACCACCGCCCCCCTGTGGGAGCGGGCTTGTGTGGGAGCTGGCTTGCCTGCGATAGCATCACCTCGGTGTATCTGAAAGACCGAGTTGTCTGCATCGCAGGCAAGCCAGCTCCCACTCTTGTTCTGTGTGATTCAGACGGGCTTACATACTGCCTTCCACGTCCTCCAGGCTGAACGTCTCGGTGTGATCGTCATACGAAAAAATCTCCGCATAGCGCCCCCACGCCACCACGCTTTCCAGGGTTTTCTGCACAAACGCTTCGGTCATCGAGTCTTCCAGCTCCTGCTCAAAACGCACCCGTGGCGCCCGGTGCCCGCTGCGTTCAAGCAACACTTGATGAATCCGCGCAGCCAGGGGCACGTGGCGGATCAAATGTTCGGCGAACTGGGTTTTGCGTTCCTGGGTGCCGTAGTCGGCGAACAGCTTGCCGGCGTCGGTGAGGGTGATGTCGGCGCCCTTGAGTTCGGCGAAGCCCAAATGCTCAAGCATCTCGGCTACCGGGAACAGGTCGTCGACTTCCAGCAAGCGCCGTTCGGCCACAGTGGGCAAACCGGCGTGGCCGTTGTAGGGCTCGGCGGCCAGGGTTTCGATCAGGCCGGCCATCAGGTTGGTGGACACCTCCGGCAACAGGCTGCCCATTTTAAGCTCCGGCAGGCCGCGGCTGGCATCGGCGCTGCGCCGGTCGGTCATCAGCGCGTAGATGTCGTCGACCATTTGCCGAAAGGTCGGGTCCAGCCGGTTGCGCGGGTGCGCGAACGGCACCTTGATCTCGGCCACCACCCGGCCGGGGTTGGAGGACAGCACCAGGATGCGGTCGCACATCAACACCGCTTCTTCGATGTTGTGGGTCACGATCAGGATCGACTTGATCGGCAGCTGTTTGCCGCTCCACAAATCCAGCAGGTCGGTGCGCAGGGTTTCGGCGGTGAGCACATCCAGCGCGGAGAACGGTTCGTCCATCAGCAACAACGTCGGGTTGACCACCAGCCCACGCGCAAACCCCACACGCTGGCGCATACCGCCGGACAGTTCGCGGGGGTAGGCGTTTTCAAACCCGTCCAGGCCGATCAAGTCGATGGCTGCCAGGGCGCGCCGGCGGGTTTCCTTGCGCTCCACTTGCAGCGCTTGCAGGCCGGCTTCGACGTTTTCCAGCACGGTCAGCCAGGGGAACAGCGCGAAGGTCTGAAATACCATGGCCACCCCTTCAGCCGGGCCGTTCAAGGGCGCGTCGTTGTAGCGTACTTCGCCCGAGGAGGGTTGGATCAGCCCGGCAATAATGCGCAGCAACGTGGACTTGCCCGAGCCGGAGCGGCCGAGCATGCCGACGATTTCGCCTTCGCGCAGGTTAAGGTCCACGCCGCTGAGGACTTGCAGCTCGTCTTTACCTTTGCCGAACACCCGGCTCACGTTTTTCAACGAGTAAATTTGCGGGGTGTCGGCGGCGTGCTCGGTATAGGTAGTCATCACAGCGAGTCCCATCAATTCAGACGAAGTTTGTTTTCAGCCATGGCATACATGGGCCGCCAGACTGCGCGGTTGAACGCCACCACGAAGATCGACATCACCACCACACCCAGGGCGATCTTCGGGAAGTCGCCGGCAGCCGTGGTCTGCGCGATATAGGCGCCCAGCCCGTGGGCGACCACATTGTCCTGGCCCCAGGACACATACTCGGACACGATGCTGGCGTTCCAGGCCCCGCCCGAGGCGGTGATAGCGCCGGTAACGTAATACGGGAAAATCCCCGGCAACATCACCTTGCGCCACCACAGCCAACCGCGAATGCGGAAGTTGGCGGCGGCTTCCTTGAAGTCATTGGGAAAGGCGCTGGCGCCGGCAATCACGTTGAACAGGATGTACCACTGGGTGCCCAGCACGATCAGCGGGCTCAGCCAGATATCCGGGTTGAGCTTGAAGTGCAGGATCACGATCACGAACACCGGGAACAACAGGTTCGCGGGGAACGCCGCGAGGAACTGCGCCAGCGGCTGGATTTTTGCGCAAGCCTTGGGCGCAAGCCGATCATCACGCCCAGCGGCACCCAGATCAGCGAGGCGATCAGGATCAGCCCGACCACACGTAGCAGCGTGATCAGGCCCAGCACAAACACATGGCCTACCTCGGCGAAGGTCACTTCGGTGCCGACGTACTGCACGATGTGATACAGCGCATACGCGGCCAACAGCGCTATCAATGTGCCCCAGACCCGATCAATAACCTTCGAGGCCGCCGGCGTTTCGGCCGGTAGCGCCTTGAGCGCACCGCCGGCCAGGCTGAAGCGCTGGTTGCCGAGGCGGCTGATGGTTCGGGTAATGGGGCGCAGGATGCGCTGGACCATCCGCGTGCGCTGGATCAGGTTCAGCAGCCAGGATTGCGGCGCGGCGCCCTGGGAGGCAGTGGTTTCCATACGGAACTTGTCGGCCCAGGCCACCAGCGGGCGGAACAGGAACTGGTCGTAGATCAGGATCACCACCACCATTGCCAGAATCACATAACCCACCGCGTGCAGGTCTTTCTGGGCAATCGCCAAGGCCAGGTACGAGCCTACGCCTGGCAGGGTGATGGTCTTGTCACCGACGGTGATGGCTTCGGAGGCAACCACGAAAAACCAGCCGCCGGACATGCTCATCATCATGTTCCACACCAGCCCGGGCATGGCGAACGGCACGTCGAGCTTCCAGAATTTCTGCCAGCCGGAAAGGCGCAGGTTGGTCGACACCTCCACCAAGTCATGGGGCAGCATGCGCAGCGACTGGTAAAAGCTGAAGGTCATGTTCCAGGCCTGGCTGGTGAAGATCGCAAAGATCGCCGCGAACTCGGCGCCCAGCACGCGCCCGGGGAACAGCAACAGGAAGAATGTCACCGTAAAGGAGATGTAACCCAGCACCGGCACCGATTGCAGGATGTCGAGCACCGGCACCAGCAGCTTCTCGGCGCGCCGGCTTTTGGCGGCCAGGGTGCCGTACAACAAGGTAAAAACCAGCGCCGCAACCATCGCCGCGAGCATGCGCAAGGTGGTGCGCATTGCGTATTCCGGCAGGTTGGCCGGGTCGAGGGAGATGACTTCGCTTTGCAAGGTAGCGATGGGGGCCCAGGTTTCGCGGGCAGTGATGGAGAAGAACAATAGAAAGCCGATCACCAGTGGCAGGGCGACCAGATCCCAGCGGTTAGGCAGCAGGCGCAGTGTGGAGGCTGGTAGGTAATCGCGGAACACTTTGTTCATAGGCAGTCAGTCCTGCAGCGTTCAGATCCAGGGGCTTGATGGGAATGAGGGTAGCGGCTGCACGAAGACCAACCGAGAGGAGCGGGCGCTGTTTTCGTGAGCCGGGGGCAACGAGGCGTTGCTGACGGGATTGTACGTTTCTGAATGTTACAGGGACATAAATTTGCTGTCAGTTTCCTGTACGAAATGCGCGTTGGGCCTCGACGTTTTTTTCATCGAGGCCCCCTGCTTCGTCACACCGCGTAGCGCCCACACTAGCCCGCATTAGTATCAATCGCTCCCTCAAAGCGCAAAATCACCCGGCGGTTGTGCTTGCTCTTCTTTTCGATTTTCTCGCAGAACACCCGGCCGATTTCCTCGGTGTTGATCACATGGGTGCCGCCACAGGGCTGGATATCAATCCCGCCAATTTCAATCACGCGTACCGAACCCTGGACCACCGGTGGCGCAACCGCCTGGGTGCGGGTGATCTGCAGCAGAGTGGCGTACTCCGACGCGGGCATCGACAGGGTTTTGACCGCATGCGCCTGTTCGATCAGCGCGTTGAGGTCGCGGGTGATGCTGTCCTTGTCCAGGGTCATTTCCGGCAGGTCGAAATCCAGGCGTCCTTTATCCGCGCTGATGCTGCAACCGGTCACCGGCGCGTCGATGATCGAGCACAGCAGGTGCAGGCAGGTGTGCATTTTCATGTGCTGGTAGCGGCGGTCCCAATCAATCTGTGCATCCACCGCAACCCCGGCCGTCAACTGTTCGGGGCAGTGCTGCACCTGGTGCCAGATGATCGAGCGTAGCACCGGGTCGCGCACCGTACCGGTCACTTCAACCTGCGTTCCGTCCTCCAGGGTCAGCTGGCCGGTATCGCCCGGCTGACCGCCGCCCGTGGGGTAAAACAGCGTGTGTTCCAGGGCGATGCCGTGTTCGCTGACGGCAATCACCCGGGCGTTGAACGCGTTCTGGTAGGGCGCACTGTCGAACAGCGCCAGGGTTTCCATGGTGTGTACGGACATGTTCAACCTCCGACGTTGATTGGGCTGGCTTGCAACAAGGAGCGCACCATTGCGCTCAAGCCAGGGGGGAGAGCAGCGTGATTTCAAATTCCGGTCCGCAGACTTTGAGGTTCAGCGGCAGGCGCGGCAGGTGGTTGCCCGACTCGATGCGGTGCAGGCGAAACTGCAGGTGGTGCCGTTCTTTCACCGTGGGCTCCAGCATCAGCCCCTGCAGGGGGTGGAAGTCGGCGTCCAGCACGGTAACCTTGTGGCTGGTGTTGACCTCGCCGACCACATGTAAACGCTCATCCAGCGCAAAGGCGCCGAGGTAGTTGCTGTGGTCCGACTCCTGGTTTTTTTGCAGCTGGATCTGGTTCACCACCTTGACCTTGGTGCCGGCGGGTACGTCCTGGGTGATCACACAGGAGGGGCTGATAAACACGTTGTCACCAATCAGCACATAGCCCAGCACGCGTGCGCCGGAGCCGATTTCGACATTGTTGCCCAGGCGCGGGTGACGCTTGCCGTCGGGGTTGTTCGCGATGCCCCGGGCGCCCAGGGTCACGCCGCAGAGAATGTAGCAGTCGTTGCCGATCTCGCAGGTTTCGCCGATCACCGTGCCGTAGCCGTGGTCCAGCACAAAACGCCGGCCGATGCGCGCCGCCGGGTGAATCTCGGCGCCGGAGAGCACCTTGCCCTGATTGCTGAGTTTGAGGGCGATGCGCGAAAAGATGCCGTTGGTCCGGTCAGGGAAATTCCACACCCGGTGCGCCAGCCGGTAATAGAGCACCGCCTTGAACGAGGCGTATGACTCCAGGATCAGCTCGCCGCGCCCGCGTGATGCCGGGTCGCGGTAGGCATAGGCGATCAGGTCTTCGGCCACGGCTTGCGCGGCATTCTGGATCAGCGGCGCCAGGTGCGGTTCCAGCTGCTTCATCTGCGCGGGCGTGAGGGTTTTGATGAGGTGAGTGAGCAACTCATCGTGCAGCTGTTGCATGTCGATAAAGCCCCCCATGGAGGCACCCCCGCATTCTGGATGGTTGGAAAACCGCCTATTCGAAACTGGGCAGGTAGCTGTCGGCATTGTCGTAAACCAGGGTCAGCACCACCGTTTCGGGCGGTAGTTCGGGGGCGAGCCTGGCGATCGCCACCATATTGGCGGCGGAAGACAGGCCCAGGCTGATGGCGTCGGTGCGCATGATGCGTTTCATCATGTCGATGCATTCCTGGCGCGAGACCTTGAGCATGCCGTCGATCACGTCCAGGTTGAGGATGCTCGGGATCAGGCCGATCGACAGGCCCTGGATATGGTGCGGCGCGTGCTGGTTTTTCAGCAGGTCGCATTCTTCCGGTTCCACGCCCATGACGCGCAGGCCAGGCCAGGCAGCTTTGAGGGTTTCACCGATGCCGGTGATATGGCCGCCAGTGCCGATGCCGCTGACCAAATAGTCCACGCGCCGATCACCAAAGGCGTGCAGGATTTCCCGCGCGGTGGTGTCGCGATGGGTTTGCGGGTTGGCGCCATTGCGTTGCTGGTTGAGCATCACGTAGCTGGGGTTTTCCAGCTGCAGTTCCATGCACTTTTCGCCGTGGGAATTGTTACCAAGGCGGCTGTCCGACAGCACCACCCTGGCGCCGTACAGGCGCAGCAGCTTTGCTTCTCGGGGCTGTAGTTATCCGGGATCACCAGCACCACTTTGTAGCCGAGCACGTTGCCGGCCATCACCAGGCCGATGCCGGTATTGCCGCCGCTGGGTTCGATGATGGTTTGCCCGGAATCGCGGATCAGCACGCCGCGGCGCTCGGCGTCGAGGATCATGCCCAGGGCGATGCGCGACTTGTGGCTACCGCCGGGGTTGAGGGATTCGAGCTTGGCGTAGACCTCGATGCCGAGGTCTTCGGAAAACTGTGCCAGGCGCACGATCGGCGTGTGGCCGATCACCTCGAGAATGGAGTTATGCAACATCATTCAGCCCTCGGCTCAATACAACGGCATGTCGGGTTCGACGTCGCGAACCCAGTGTTTCATGCCGCCTTGCAGGACTTTGGTGTTGGCGAAGCCGGCTGCCAGCAGGGTGCTGGCGGCTTGCTCGGCGCGGGTGCCGGCGTAGCAGATCAGGTAGTGGGTGTTATCCCGGCTGAGGCTGTCGAGCTGCCCGTCCAGTTCGGCCAGGGGGATATGCAGCACGCCCGGCAATTTGCACACCTCCAGTTCGCTGGCGTCGCGCACATCCAGCAGCACGTCGGCGCTGCTATGGTGTTCAAGTACCTGCTTGAGCACCTGGGGCTTGATATAGCGTTCTTCGGCCAGGGACGGCTGGCTCGGCACTGCGTCCGCGCAGGCTGTCGGCGTGAGGGTTTCGCTGTGACGCAACGCGGAGCAGCACGGGCAGTCGGCTCGGCGCTTGAAGCGGATTTCGCTGAATTTCATCGCCAGCGCATCAAAGCGCATCAAGCGCCCGGACAGCGGTTCGCCGATGCCGATCAACAGTTTGATCGCCTCGGTGGCCTGGATCATCCCGACCACGCCCGGCAGCACGCCGATCACCCCACCGGCGCTGCAGTTGGGCGCCAGTTCTGCAGGCGGTGCGCTGGGGAACAGGCAGCGATAGCACGGCCCGCCTTTATGGTTGAGCACGCTGATCTGCCCGTCGAAACGGTAGATGGCGCCGTACACCAAGGGTTTACCGAGTTGCACGCAGGCGTCGTTGACCAGGTAACGGGTGTCGAAATTGTCGGTGCCGTCGATCACCAGGTCATAAGCGCCTACCAGCTTCAACGCGTTGTCGGCATTCAGGGCGGTGTTGTGCGCGTTGATCCGGATATGGCGGTTGAGGTCCTGCAGACGCTGTTTGGCCGACTCGACCTTGGGCATGCCCAGCGTGCTGTTGCCGTGGACGATCTGGCGCTGCAGGTTGCTGCTCTCCACCACATCAAAATCCACCAGCCCCAGGGTGCCGATGCCGGCCGCCGCCAGGTACAGGCTGATGGGCGAGCCCAGGCCGCCGGTGCCGATGATCAGCACCTTGGCTTTCTTGAGGTTCAGTTGGCCTTCGCGGCCGACGCCGGGCAGGGTGATGTGGCGCACATAGCGCTGCACTTCTTCATTGCTCAGGGCATCGACGTCCATGCCGCCGGAGGTGGCGAGCAATACTTCGATCCTGGCTTTTTCCGGCAGGGGCTCATCGGCGTCGATCAGCTCTTCCTCGGCCGTAAACAGGAAGTGTTCCTTGAGCTGGTTGTTCTTTTCGTGGAACAGGTGCGGGCGCAGCTGTGGATGGCTGCTGCAGAGGTTTTCAATGACTTCGCGCAATGTCGATCCGGTGCCCTCAAGGGTCGATTCCGGCAGCTTGGCCACGCGAACCAGAATGTCAGGGAAAGAGACAGCGTTCATGGACAACTCCGTGTGCAGGTCGTTGAAGGGTTGAAGGGCGAAATGCTTGCCATCCCAGGCAAACAGCTTGGAGCCCAGGGCCTGGCCCTGGCGAACGTCGACCACCAGGTAGCTGACGGGGTAGATCGGCTCGCCCATGAACAGCGCCTTGTCCTGGTCTTCATCACTGAAGTAGGCGCCGACATCCGGGTGGGAGTGGTAGATCACCACCACTGGGTTGTTGCTGCGAAACGCCTTGTTCATCAACAGCGTGTCGGCCACCGAGAACGTGTAGCCGTTAGCGGCGCTGCGCGGGTACCTCTCGGGGTGCTTGCGGTGCAGTTCATTCTGGATATTGCTGCCCAGGTACACGCTGCCATCGGCGAAGATGAAACCGCAGCATTCTTCGGGGTAGCTGCGGCTGGCGTGGGCGTAGATCTGTTCCAGGGCGGTGGGGCGGAGGACTTCCATGTTTCTCTCGCAGTGGTGTGAAAGGCTCAATTTTTCTTGGCCAGAAGTTTTTCAACGGGCAATTTGGTGATCGCAAAGCCGGCCAGCAGGACGGCCGAGTACAGCATCAGGTCGCGGGAAATCGCCATGCCTTCGTACCAGGCGCCGATGATCACCGCGAACACCGGGAAGATGATGAACACGAACGACAGGATGATCGGGCTCAAGCGCTTGAGCAGCATGAAATACACGATAAACCCGCCCACCGACGCCACCAGCCCCAGGTAGAACAGCGCGCTCCAGGAACGCAGGGTGATGTCTTCGAAGGCCGGTGTTTCAAACCACAGCCCGGCGATGAACAGCATCAGCCCGGCAATGCCGATGGGCAGGGTGTTGTAGGTGATCACGCTGATGGCACTGCCTTTTTGCTTGGTAATGACGTAGCACAAGGCATGCATGATCGCGGCGGTCAGAATCGCCAATACCCCGAAAAACTCGGCGTGGTCCAGGTGCAGGCCCTGGCTCTTGATAATCATGTAGAGGCTGCCGAAGCCGATACCAATACCGACCACCTGGGAGAAGTAGATGCGTTCGCGCAGGAACAGCGCGGAGAAAATCAGGATGAACACCGGCATGCAGCTGAACAGCAGGGCGGTGAGGCCGGACGACACATGCATCTCGCCGTAGTTGAGCAGGTAATACGGAACGCTGAAGTAGGACAGAGTCACGAATACGAAGAACCAGCGGCTCTCACGCGGAAACAGAATGGGCTCGCGGCGCACCATGGCAAAACACAGGAACAGCGGGAAAGCGATCAGGAAACGCAGGCCGGCGGAGGTCAGCGGCGGCACGCTCTCCACGGCAATTTTGATCCCCAGCCAAGTGGTGCCCCAACTCAGGCACACGATCAGGAACATCACGCTGGTCACCAGGCCGGCCAACCACTGTTTCTGGTTTTTTGTTTTAGCGGTGTTTTCGAGAACGGCGGACATTGGCATCGTTTATTGCTTCCCTGAGCCGAAATTGAACTCTATATTGAGCTTGTAATGAGTTGTAAAATCCGGCGATTGAACCCGTAAAAGCACACTATTAGGGCGAAAGATGGCTGTCAAAACAAATATTGACATGGTGTCAATTATGCGTGAGGGGTTGTCCAACGGGCAGGGCGTGAAGTACAAGCGCCTGTCCGACGTCATGGAGCGGGGCATCCTTGAAGGCTTGATTGAACCGGGAAGAAAACTGCCGCCCCATCGGGTGCTTTCCGACAATCTTGGCGTGACCATCGGCACCATCAGCCGGGCCTACGGCGAGCTGGAACGCCTGGGGTTGGTAGTGGCGCGGGTCGGTGACGGCACGTTCGTGCGCAAGCGTGGGATGGAGCGCCAGCGTGATGAAGGCTTTCGCAACTTCAGCGAGGAGCCGCGCCAGTACTTCGACATGAGCCGCAACATGCATATCCCGGGGCAGGAAACGGCCTTTCTGGCGCAGAGTTTTCAAACCCTGTCGAACAACGCCAAATTCCTCCAGGACATCAGTGCCTATACCCCGGATGCCGGCCTGCCGCGCTACCGTGACGCGGGTGCGCAGTGGCTGGTGCAGCGTGATTTTCATCCGATTCCCGAACAAGTCATCTGCGTCAATGGCGGCCAGCATGGCCTACTCTGCGCGATGATGGCGTTGCTGCGGGCCGGCGATACGGTGGTCACCGAACAACTGACCTACCCCGGGCTGATCACCGCCGCGCGCATGCTGGGTGTGCGGCTGATCGGCCTGGAGATGGACGAGGAAGGTGTACTGCCGAGTGCGCTGGATGAAATCTGTCGTAATCACCGGGTTTCCGCGCTGTATTGCACGCCGACCATCCAGAACCCGACCACCGCGGTGTTATCGGTGGCGCGCCGCGAGGCGCTGGTCAAGGTGTGCCGGGAACACAATCTGCTGATTCTTGAGGACGAAGCCCACGGTGTATTGGTCGAAGACCGACCTCCGCCCCTCAGCCATTTCGCCCCCGAACGTACGATTTTGATCAGTAGCCTGAGCAAAGCGGTGTCGGCCGGGCTGCGGGTGGGTTATGTGCATGCGCCGCCGGCGTTGGTCAGCCGTATTTCGGCAGCCCTGCGTTCGACCTGCTGGATGGCCACGCCCGTCACCCTTGAGCTGGCCACCCAGTGGATCGAAAACGGCACGGCGGAATACTTGTTGCGCCAGCAGATCAATGAGATCAGCCGGCGTAAGGCGCTGGTGCAGGATTTGCTGGCCGGCCTTGCCTACCGCACTCATCTGAACAGCCCACACTTCTGGATTGAAGTGCCGGAGCCGTGGCGTGCGTCGGAAATCGAGGCGGAACTCAAGCAGAACAATTACCTGATCGCCACCGCCGAGGCGTTTGCCGTGGGGCAGACGGCGGTGCCGCAGTTTATCCGGGCGAGTATCTGCAATACCTCAGGCGATGATCAGTTGTTGCGGGCCGGGTTTGATGCGCTGGCGACGGCGTTGGGGCAGGGGGTGGGCGGTTTCACCTGTAAATGTCGAGCCTTCAGGTGATGGGCTTTTTGTGGCGAGCGGGCTTGCCCGCGTTGGGCGGCGAAGCAGTCCCAAAATTCTGGGAGCGCTTCGCACTCCAACGCGGGCAAGCCCGCTCGCCACAACAGCCCGCTCGCCACAGCAAGCCTGCTCTGCATAATCAATCTGCGACTCGGCTCACTACTTGAATCTACGCTCCACGCCTTTCTCCACCAGAATCTTCGCCGATATCTCTTCCACCGAAAAATGCGTGGAATTGATGTGCGCAATATTCTCGCGCCGGAACAGATTTTCCACTTCGCGTACTTCGAACTCGCACTGGGCATAGCTGGAGTAGCGGCTGTTGGGCTTGCGTTCGTTGCGGATCGCGGTCAGGCGGTCGGGGTCGATGGTCAGGCCGAACAGCTTGTGCGAATGCGCACGCAGCGCGGCCGGCAGGGTGAGGTGCTCCATGTCGTCTTCGGTCAACGGGTAGTTGGCCGCACGGATACCGAATTGCATGGCCATGTACAGACAGGTGGGCGTTTTGCCGCAGCGCGACACGCCCACCAGGATCAGATCGGCCTTGTCGTAGTAGTGGGTGCGGGCGCCATCGTCGTTATCGAGGGCGAAGTTCACCGCTTCGATCCGCTCCATATAGTTGGAGTTATGACCAATGGAATGGGACTTTCCTACGGAATAAGAGGAGTGTTCACTCAACTCCTGCTCCAGCGGCGCCAGGAAGGTCGAGAAAATGTCGATCATGAAACCATTGGAGGTTGCGAGGATCTCACGGATGTCTTGATTGACGATGGTGTCGAAAATGATCGGCCGAAAGCCGTCTTTTTCAGCCGCCAGATTGATTTGTTGTACCATGGCCCGCGCTTTATCCACGCTGTCGATATAGGGCCGTGTGAATTTGGCGAAGGTAATGTTTTCGAACTGCGCGAGCAGGCTTTGGCCCAATGTTTCGGCTGTAATGCCGGTGCCGTCGGAGATAAAGAAAGCAGATCGTTTCATTTGAGCCCTGGGCCTTAAGCTGATGGCGAATCTTGGATATGATAGGCGCGATTTTGCCGTCCCGCAGTGGGCCGCATTCTCACTTATTTTCCAGGTCCAGGCCACAAGCGCTGGCGTTAGCTCCTACTGAGCAGCCGGCGTCCTGAGCTTTTCCAACACAGAAAGTGGAGAGATCACCTTGGTAGAGTACGTAGTTTCCCTCGATAAGCTCGGCGTCCATGATGTAGAGCACGTAGGGGGCAAGAACGCATCCCTCGGCGAGATGATCAGTAATCTTGCAGGCGCTGGTGTGTCGGTGCCGGGTGGTTTCGCCACCACGGCCCAGGCTTACCGCGATTTTCTCGAACTGAGCGGCCTCAATGCTCAGATCCACGCCGCGCTGGACGCTCTGGACGCTCTGGACGTCGATGACGTCAATGCCCTGGCCAAGACCGGCAGCCAGATCCGCCAATGGATCATGGACGCCGAGTTCCCCGAGAAGCTCAACGAAGAAATCCGCACCGCCTTTGCCACGCTGTCTGCCGGCAACCCGGACATGGCCGTCGCCGTGCGCTCCTCGGCCACCGCTGAAGACTTGCCCGACGCCTCCTTCGCCGGCCAGCAGGAAACCTTCCTGAATATCCGCGGCGTGGAAAACGTGATCCGCGCAGCCAAGGAAGTGTTCGCCTCGCTGTTCAACGATCGCGCCATTTCCTACCGTGTTCACCAGGGGTTCGACCACAAGCTGGTGGCCCTGTCTGCCGGCGTGCAGCGCATGGTGCGTTCGGAAACCGGCACCGCCGGCGTGATGTTCACTCTGGATACCGAATCGGGCTTCCGTGACGTGGTGTTTATCACCGGCGCCTACGGCCTGGGCGAAACCGTCGTACAAGGCGCGGTCAACCCCGACGAATTCTACGTCCACAAACACACCCTTGAGGCCGGCCGCCCGGCCATCCTGCGCCGCAACCTGGGCAGCAAGGCGATCAAGATGATCTACGGCGACGAGGCCAAGGCCGGTCGCTCGGTGAAAACCGTTGACGTCGACAAGGCCGAGCGTGCGCGTTTCTGCCTGACCGACGCTGAAGTCAGTGAATTGGCCAAACAAGCGATGATCATCGAAAAGCACTACAAGTGCCCGATGGACATCGAATGGGCCAAGGACGGTGACGACGGCAAGCTGTATATCGTGCAAGCGCGTCCGGAAACCGTGAAGAGCCGCACCTCGGCCAACGTCATGGAGCGTTACCTGCTGAAAGAAACCGGCACCGTGCTGGTTGAAGGCCGCGCCATCGGCCAGCGCATCGGCGCAGGCAAGGTACGGATCATCAAGGACGTGTCCGAAATGGACAAAGTCCAGCCCGGCGACGTATTGGTCTCCGACATGACCGACCCCGACTGGGAGCCGGTAATGAAGCGTGCCAGCGCCATCGTCACCAACCGTGGCGGGCGCACCTGCCACGCGGCGATCATCGCCCGTGAGCTGGGGATTCCGGCAGTCGTCGGGTGCGGCAATGCCACTCAGCTGTTGAAAGACGGTCAGGGTGTGACCGTGTCCTGCGCCGAAGGCGACACCGGTTTCATCTTCGAAGGTGAGCTGGGCTTCGATATCAAGCAGAACTCCATCGACGCCATGCCGGACCTGCCGTTCAAAATCATGATGAACGTCGGCAACCCGGACCGCGCCTTCGACTTCGCGCAGTTGCCGAACGCCGGTGTGGGCCTGGCCCGCCTGGAGTTCATCATCAACCGCATGATCGGCGTGCACCCCAAGGCCCTGCTGAACTACGACAGCCTGCCGCTGGATATCAAGGAAAGCGTCGACAAACGCATCGCCGGCTACAACGACCCAGTGGGCTTCTATGTCGAGAAACTGGTGGAAGGCATCAGCACCCTGGCGGCGGCGTTCTACCCGAAAAAGGTCATCGTGCGCCTGTCGGACTTCAAGTCCAACGAATACGCCAACCTGATCGGCGGCAAGCTCTACGAGCCGGAAGAAGAAAACCCGATGCTGGGCTTCCGTGGCGCCTCGCGTTACATCAGCGAAGCTTTCCGTGACTGCTTCGAACTCGAGTGCCGCGCCCTCAAGCGCGTGCGCAACGAGATGGGCCTGACCAACGTCGAAATCATGGTGCCATTCGTGCGTACCCTGGGCGAGGCGAGCCAGGTGGTGGACCTGCTGGCTGAAAACGGCCTGTCCCGTGGTGAGAACGGCCTGCGCGTGATCATGATGTGCGAGCTGCCGTCCAACGCGATCCTGGCTGAAGAGTTCCTGGAATTCTTCGACGGTTTCTCCATCGGCTCCAACGACTTGACCCAGCTGACCCTAGGCCTGGACCGCGACTCCGGGATCATCGCGCACCTGTTCGACGAGCGTAACCCTGCGGTCAAGAAGCTGCTGGCCAACGCCATCCAGGCGTGTAATAAGGCTGGCAAGTACATCGGCATCTGCGGTCAAGGCCCTTCCGATCATCCGGACCTGGCCAAATGGCTGATGGAGCAGGGTATCGAAAGCGTTTCGCTGAACCCCGATTCCGTGCTGGAAACCTGGTTCTTCCTGGCGGAAGGCCAAGCGTCCGCCTAAGGTCGACACGTCCAAAGTGCCGGTCACCCGTTGCGGATGGCCGGCATTCTTATCTGTACAGGGCGGAACTCCCTCCGGACGCCGCCCTTTTTTGTGCAAGAGCATTATGCAAAGCAGTAGCAACCTGTTTCCCGTCGCCCTGATCAGCGCTGAACGTCGTGGCGACCTGAGTGAAGATGTGTACCGCCTCAAACCCGGTAACAGCCCTGACGGCACCGTCGAGCTGGCGGTTACCCGTTTGGGCCTGGCTGATGTCCCGGAAAACCGGGGCATCCCGATCATTTTGTTGCATGGCAGCTTTTCCAATCGGCGCTTCTGGTACTCGCCCAAGGGCATCGGGCTGGGTGCCTACCTGGCGCGCCAGGGCTTTGATGTATGGATCCCGGAAATGCGTGGGCATGGTCTGTCCAAGCGCAATCAGGACTACACCAAAAATCGCGTCGCCGACTATGCGCGGTACGACTTGCCGGCCATTGGCGCATTTGTGCGCGAGCAAAGTGCGCAAATCCCCCACTGGCTCGGGCATTCTTTGGGCGGCACCGCCCTGGCAGCGGCCCTCGGTGGTCAGCACCTTGGCGCGCCGGCGGTGGCTTCTGTGGCGCTGTTTGGCTGTCAGGTCAGCCGCACCCACTGGCCGTTGAAAATTCCGCCGGTGGAGTGGACCGGCCGCTTGCTGCTGAAGCGTTTCGGGGAAGTCTCCGGCTCGCGGCTCAAGCGCGGCCCGGAAGACGAACCGGCGGGCGTAATGATCGAGGCCATGCGCTGGAACGGCCTGTTCGGGCGCTTTGGCGATGGCAAGCAGGACTGGTGGAAAGGCCTGGCAGACGTCGATGTGCCGTTGTTGGCGGTCAGCGCCGCCGGCGACCACCAGGACCCCGACTGGGCGTGCCGCAAGCTGTTCGAGCAAGTCGGATCCGAGCACCGTCAATACCTGTGCCTGGGCCGCCAGCAAGGGTTTACCGAGGATTTCGGGCACGTGGAAATGCTGGTCAGCAAAGCCGCACAGGTTCAAGTGTGGCCGTTGGTGGCGCAGTGGCTGAAAGATCCGCTGACACCATTGTTCGGTGCCGCGCCCGAGGTGATGGCCACGGTGTGAGGCAGCGCTCTGCCAGGGGCGTTTCGCTCGTGTGAGGTTGCGGCTAAGATATGACGCGTTAAACGCTTCTGGTCATATTCAGTCGCGCAGTGGCTATTGCGTTACGACGATGCTGATGGGATGTTTCGCACCTGCATTGCCCGCGCTTCTTTCGAAAGACACTTCTTTGACGCAAAGGAATTTTTCAATGAACCATTACGTGACCCCCGACCTGTGCGACGCCTATCCGGACCTGGTGCAGGTGCTCGAACCGATGTTCAGCAATTTCGGCGGCCGAGACTCCTTCGGCGGCGAGATTGTCACTATCAAGTGTTTCGAGGATAACTCCCTGGTCAAGGAGCAGGCCGACCAGCCGGGCGCCGGCAAGGTGTTGGTGGTCGACGGTGGTGGTTCCCTGCGGCGCGCCCTGCTCGGCGATATGATCGCCGAGAAAGCCGCAAAAAACGGTTGGGAAGGGCTGGTGATCTACGGCTGCATCCGTGATGTCGACGTGATCGCCCAGACCGATCTGGGGGTGCAGGCCCTGGCCAGCCACCCGATGAAGACCGACAAGCGCGGCATCGGCGACCTGAACGTAGTGGTTACCTTTGCCGGCGTGACGTTCCGCCCGGGTGAATACATCTATGCCGACAATAATGGCGTGATCGTGTCGCCCAGCCCGCTGAAAATGCCTGAATAAACCGCAATAGACGACAGGAGTAGGGATGTTCGAGGAAGAAAACGCGCAATGGGGGCTGGTGCATGCCCTGGTGCTGGATGGTAAAGGCGGTGCGCGTTCGATTGCCCGGACAGAGCTCGACCAATTGCAGTTGCAGCCCCAGGAAAGCCTGTGGCTGCACTGGGATCGCAGCCATCCGCAAACTCAGACCTGGTTGCGCAAATCCAGTGGTTTGAGCGAGTTTGCCTGTGATCTGCTGCTGGAGGAGAACACCCGCCCGCGGCTGTTGCCATTGCCGGACGCCGAATTGCTGCTGTTTCTGCGCGGGGTCAATCTCAACCCGGGTGCCGAGCCGGAAGACATGGTCTCGGTGCGTATCTTTGCCGCCGCCAGCCGCGTTATTTCCTTGCGTTTGCGCCCGCTGCGCGCCACCGATGAGCTGTTGGTGCAGTTGGCAGACGGCAAAGGGCCGAAAACTGCATCGGAACTCATCCTTTATATGGCGCAGTACCTGACCAATAAGGTCCAGGACCCTGGTGACCGATCTGTCCGAAATCGTCGATGCGGAGGAAGAAAAACTCGATACCGACGAACGGTATACGCCGGAGCATGGCAGCGTTTTGCAGATCCGTCGTCGAGCGGCCGGGCTCAAGCGTTTTCTGTCACCGCAGAGGGATATTTTTGCCCAGCTCACACGGATAAAATTGCCGTGGTTTTGTGATGACGACGCCGACTATTGGAACGAACTGAACAACAGCCTGACCCGTTACCTGGAAGAGCTGGAATTGACTCGGGAGCGCGTGGGGCTTGTGCTTGAGGCCGAAGACCGGCGCTTGAGCGTACGCATGAACCGCACCATGTACCGCTTCGGGATTATCACCGGGATCTTTCTGCCGATGAGTTTTCTGACCGGCCTGCTTGGCATCAACGTGGGCGGCATACCGTTCTCTGCGAGCCCCTACGGGTTCGTGATTGCGTGCCTGTTGATGGTGTCGGTCGCCCTCGGACAATGGTGGCTATTTCGACGATTGCGCTGGGTTTGAGCTGAATATGACCTGAACGCAAGTAGGGTCCATGTGACCCCAGGAATTTTACCCTCGTCTTTTAAAACACTTGCGAGAGGTCTTTATGCACGATCCGTTCGAACAGTCTTTGCGTGACATGCTCAATGCTTCGCCGTCCAACCGTGACGACGATGCCTGCCTGGGCCGCGTGTTGAAAACCGCCAACCGTCAGGTGGGGGCGGGTGACTTGTTCGGTCTGCTCGGCCGCTGGGTGCCGGCGTTGATGATGGCCCTGAACAATGGTTCGGCCCACGTATCGCCTGTTTCCCGTCGTAAACCTCTTGCTCGTACTGCTGATAAGGCTGATTGAATATGGAACTTGATCTCTGGACCCAGAGCCTGGTCACCGCGATGACCGCATTGTGGACCAAGGTGGCGAATTTCATTCCCAACCTGTTTGGTGCTCTGGTACTGGTGCTGCTGGGCTTTGTCGTGGCCAAGCTGCTCGATACGCTGTTGTCGAAATTGCTCGCAAAACTCGGCCTCGATCGCCTGATGGCAGGCACTGGCCTGACCAAGCTTTTGGGACGTGCCGGGTTGCAGGTGCCGATCTCCACATTGATCGGCAAGATAGTTTATTGGTTTGTTTTGCTGATTTTTCTGGTTTCTGCGGCTCAATCCCTTGGACTTGAGCGAGTTTCAGCTACGCTCGACATGCTGGCGCTGTATTTGCCGAAGGTTTTCGGTGGCGCGCTGGTACTGCTGGTAGGCGTGTTGCTGGCGCAACTGGCCAATGGCCTGGTGCGCGGCGCCGCCGAAGGCGTGGGGCTGGACTATGCTGCCGGCTTGGGGCGAATCGCCCAAGGGCTGGTGATCATCATCAGTATTTCGGTCGCGATCAGCCAGTTGGAGGTCAAAACCGACCTGCTCAACCATGTGATTGTGATTGTTTTGATTACCGTTGGTCTGGCCGTTGCGCTGGCAATGGGGTTGGGAAGCCGGGAAATTGCCGGGCAGATTCTTGCGGGAATCTATGTGCGTGAGCTGTATCAGGTAGGGCAACAGGTGCGTATCGGCGAGGTCGAAGGGCAAATCGAGGAGATCGGCACAGTCAAGACGACGGTGCTGACCGATGATGGCGACCTGGTGTCGTTGTCCAATCGGATTCTCCTCGAGCAGCAGGTCAGTAGCCGCTAACCCGGCAAACCCTGCTAATGTACGCCGCCGCAAACCCGACTGACCGGGCTGTAGCGGACATTGACCTGACTGTCGGCACGACTTGTTTTGAATAAAGCCCAAACGCTGTCCACGCGCTATGACCCCCGTGAGCTCTCTGATGAGGAGTTGGTCGCGCGCTCGCACACGGAGCTGTTTCACGTAACTCGCGCGTACGAAGAATTGATGCGCAGATATCAACGCACTTTGTTCAACGTTTGTTCAAGGTATTTAGGGAACGATAGAGATGCGGATGATGTCTGTCAGGAAGTGATGCTCAAGGTGTTGTACGGCCTCAAGAACTTCGAGGGCAAATCGAAGTTCAAAACCTGGCTCTACAGCATCACGTACAACGAGTGCATCACGCAGTATCGGAAGGAACGGCGAAAGCGTCGCTTGATGGATGCTTTGAGTCTTGACCCCCTTGAGGAGGCGTCTGAAGAAAAGGCGCCGGCACCCGAGGAGAAGGGCGGACTTGATCGCTGGTTGGTGCATGTGAACCCGATTGACCGGGAAATTCTGGTGCTACGATTTGTCGCAGAGCTGGAATTTCAGGAAATCGCTGACATCATGCACATGGGTTTGAGTGCTACAAAAATGCGTTACAAACGTGCTCTAGATAAATTACGTGAGAAATTTGCGGGCGAGACTGAAACTTAGTGCGTGGCAAATATCTCTTACGTGTAGGCAAGTTCTGTTAGACTTGTCGCCGAGTTGTCCCCCGGTTTGTGGGACTGCTTTACAATCACCAGATGGGGATTTAACGGATGAAACTGAAAAACACCTTGGGCTTGGCCATTGGTTCTCTTATTGCCGCTACTTCTTTCGGCGTTCTGGCACAAGGCCAAGGCGCAGTTGAAGGCGAGCTGTTCTACAAGAAGCAGTACAACGATAGCGTCAAGCACATCGAAGACGGCTTCAACCCAGGCGCTCGCATTGGTTACTTCCTGACCGACGACCTGTCGTTGAACCTGTCCTATGACAAAACCAACCACACCCGTTCGAACGACGGTACTGGCAACCAGAAGATCAAAGGTGACACTGGCAGCCTGACTGCTCAGTACCACTTCGGTCAGGCTGGCGTTGATAGCCTGCGTCCATACGTTGAAGGCGGTTTCGGCCACCAGAGCCGTACCAACGTTCAGGCTGACGGCCACAGCGGTCGCGATCAGTCGACCCTGGCTATCGCTGGCGCTGGCGTGAAGTACTACTTCACCAACAACCTGTACGCTCGTGCTGGTGTTGAAGCTGACTACGCAATCGACAACGGCAAGTGGGACTACTCCGCACTGGTCGGCCTGGGTGTGAACTTCGGCGGTAACGCTGGCGCAGTAGCTCCAGCTCCTACCCCAGCACCAGCTCCAGAGCCAACTCCAGAGCCAGAAGCTCCAGTTGCTCAGGTTGTTCGTGTTGAGCTGGACGTTAAGTTCGACTTCGACAAGTCGGTTGTTAAGCCTAACAGCTACGGCGACGTGAAAAACCTGGCCGACTTCATGGCTCAGTACCCAGCTACCAACGTAGAAGTTGCTGGTCACACTGACTCCGTAGGTCCAGACGCTTACAACCAGAAGCTGTCCCAGCGTCGTGCTGACGCTGTTAAGCAAGTCCTGGTTAAAGACGGCGTTCAGCCTAGCCGCATCACCGCAGTAGGTTACGGCGAATCCCGCCCAGTTGCTGACAACGCAACTGAAGCAGGTCGTGCTGTTAACCGTCGCGTAGAAGCGTCGGTTGAAGCTCAAGCTCAGTAATTACTGAGTGGTAGAAAAAGCCCGGCTTAGGCCGGGCTTTTTTTTGCCTGCGGTTTGTATCAGGCGCTGGCCGCCGAGGCGATGCAGGCGGCTTGCCCGCTGGCGGCCACCGCTGCCGATCACCAGGATCGCCGGGCTTTTCAGGGCGAATGCCTGGGCATCCTCATGCATCCGTGACAGCTCGCTGCGGCACTCGCGTTGCTGAGGCAGCGACGCATTTTCGATCATCGCCACCGGCATATCCGCAGCCATCCCGGCCTCCAGTAGTTGCTGGCGGATTTCCTCCAGCTTCGCCACGCCCATGTACACCACCAATGTTGTCCCGCCCTCAGCCAGTGCTCGCCAGTTAAGGCGGCTGTCGTCTTGGGTATGAGCCGTGACCAGGGTGACGCCACGGCTGACACCGCGCAAAGTCAGCGGAATGTCGCAATTCGTCGCACCAGCCAACCCCGCCGTGATCCCGTTGACCAACTCAACCTCGACTCCTCGTTGGCGCAACCATATGGCCTCCTCACCACCTCGGCCAAAGATGCACGGATCGCCACCTTTGAGCCGCACCACGCACTTGCCCTGACGTGCGTACCGCAGCATCAGGCGATGGATGAAATCCTGTGGTGTCGAACGGCAACCGCCACGTTTACCGACGGTGATCACCCGCGCATCCAGGCAATGTTCCAGTACCGCCGGGTTGACCAAGTCATCGATCATTACCACATCGGCTTCGTTCATGGCCCGCACAGCCTTGAGGGTCAACAGCTCCGGGTCTCCGGGGCCTGCGCCCACCAGCCAGACTTTTGCATTCATGGGGGTTCCCTCGTGTCGAAGTAGGTCAGCTGTGAAAAAGTGAATAAAGCAGCACTAGATTGATCAGCATCGAAAGCAGGGCCAAGGTTCGCCAGACCTTCAACGGCTCGCGCTCCAGCAATGGCCTGGGGCGAATGCTCAGCTCTCGCCGGTCAGCCTGTTCCAGCACCAGCAGCCATTCCTCGGCAGTCTCGAAGCGCTGCGCCGGCTGGGCGGCCACGGCTCGTTCCAGACTGAGCGGCAACCAATCCGGCAGGTCGGGGCGATAACGGCTGGCACTGATGGGCTGGTTGAACCTGGGCCGTTGGAAGGCTTCGATTTCACCGTAGGGGTAATGCCCGGTCAGCAGGTAATACAGGGTCACGCCCGCGCTGTACAAATCCTGCTGGGCTGTAGGGCGCTCACCACTGAATGCCTCGGGGGCAATAAAGCTCGGCGTGCCGGGCAGCACGTGTGCGCGGTCCTCCGAGAGACCCGGGCAGTACGCCAGGCCGAAATCCAGCACGCGCAGTTCAGCGTCGTCCCCCAGCAGCAGGTTTTCCGGTTTGATGTCGCGGTGCAGGATCTGCCGTCGGTGCAGCATGCCCACCGCCCGCAGCAAGCGTTCGGCCACCGACTGCCATTGCGCCAGGGGCAATGGGCCTTGTTGCTGGAATAATTCGGCCAGGGTTTTTCCCGGGTATTCGCGCATCACATAGTACAAATGCTGACGCCCGCTGGCGGCATGCACTTCAGGAAACGCCCGCCCGGCCACGCGCCGCAAAAACCATTCCTCGGACAACAATGCCTGTCCCGCATCGCCGTCATCGTCGCGGCTCAGCGGCAGGGTTTTCAGCAGCCAGGGTTGCTGTTGGGCATCGCGTACCCGGTACAGCAATGACTGTCGACTGTGCGCCAGCACGGTTTCCACCTGCCAGCCTTCAAAGTGTTGCCCGGCCTTCAACGGCGGCGGCAGCGGCCATTGCTGCAACTGCACCAGCGCGTCGCCCAGGGTGGCTGCGCCGAGTGTATCGACGCGCACCAGCAAGGCGCTGGCATTGTCCTGGCTGCCCGCCAGGTGCGCGGCAGTCACCAGGGTGTTGACTGCCAGATCCAGGTCAACCTGCTCTCGCAGGATGGCGCTGATGCTGTGATCGCCAAGGGTCGCCCACACGCCATCACTGAGCAGCAGGAAACACTCGCCCTCGCGCAACTGGCCATCCAGAAAATCCAGCACCAGGTGTTGATCCAGCCCGAGTGCACGCTTGAGCACATGCTGCATCCCCGGCTGTTCCCATACGTGATCCTCGCTGATGCGCTGCAACTCACCGTCCAGCCAGCGATACGCCCGGCAATCGCCGACATGGGCCAGGGTGAACCGCTGGCCGCGAAACACCAGGGCACTGAGGGTCGTAAGCAACGGCTGGCCACCGCCATTGGCCTGCAGCCAGCGATTCTGCGCGAGCAGCAAGCGCTCCAGCGCCTGGGCCACGCCCCAGGTTTGCGGCGTGGCGTAGTAATCCAGGGCCAGGGCCTGCAAGGTCGAGCGTGCGGCCAGGCCACCGTCGGCACATTGGCTCACGCCGTCGGCCATGGCGCACAGGTAGCCTTTGCTCGCCGCCAGTTCCGCGACGGGGGTGACCACGCGCACGGCGTCTTGGTTTTCCGCGCGTGGGCCGATGGCGCTGGCTTGGGCGACGCTCAGTTGCAGGCTCATCAGACGCGTGCGGCAGTCACAGCGGCCGAACCCCAAGTGGTTCTCCAGCGACGTTTGACGCCGTGCAGCCCGAACCAGGCCAACACGCCCAGGCTGGCGAACAACCACAGGGCCAGCTGATAGCTGCCGGTGCTTTGTTTGATTGCACCCATGCCCGCTGCCAGGGCGAAACCGCCGATGCCGCCGGCCATGCCGATCAGGCCGGTCATCACGCCGATTTCGCGACGGAAACGCTGGGGCACCAATTGAAACACTGCGCCATTGCCGGCACCCAGGCCCAGCATGGTGCAGACGAACAACGCCAGTGCCGCATAGGAGCTGGGCAGGTTGAAACCGACTGCGGCGATGCAGATCGCCGCCACGCTGTACATGCCCAGCAGGGTGCGAATCCCGCCAAAGCGGTCGGCCAGGGCCCCGCCCAGTGGGCGCATCAGGCTGCCACCGAACACACAGGCGGCGGTGTAGTAGCCGGCAGTCACCGGGCTCAAGCCGTATTGGTCGTTGAAATAGCCGGGCAGGGCGCTGGCCAGGCCGATAAAGCCGCCGAAGGTCACGCTGTAAAAGAACATGAACCACCAGCTATCGCGGTCGCCCAGGGCCTTGAAGTAGTCGGCCATGGATTTGGCTTTCGGGCGTTCAGGGGCATTGCGGGCCAGCCAGGCAAAGACGATCAGGGTCAGCACCAGTGGAATCAGCGCAAAACCGAACACATTGCTCCAGCCAAACGCGGCCGCCAGCACCGGCGCCAGCAAGGCGGCGAACACGGTGCCCGAGTTGCCGGCGCCGGCAATCCCCATGGCTTTGCCCTGGTGTTCAGCCGGGTACCACTGGGAGGCCAGCGGCAGGGCTACCGCAAAGGACGCACCGGCCATGCCCAGGAACACGCCCAGCAGCAAGGCTTGCTCGTAGCTGTGGATTCCCAGTTTCCAGGCACCGAACAGCGCGACGATCACAATCACTTGGCCGATCAGCCCGGCGGTTTTGGGCGACAGTTTGTCGGCCAGCATGCCCATCAGGAAACGCAGCACCGCACCCGCCAGGATCGGCGTCGCCACCACCAGGCCGCGCTGCTGGGTGGTCAGGTGCAGGTCGGCGGCAATCTGCACCGCCAGCGGGCCCAGGAGGTACCAGACCATAAAGCTCAGGTCGAAATACAGGAACGCGGCAAACAGGGTCGGGGTGTGCCCGGATTTCCAGAAGCTTGATTTCATCACGCACCTCAACGGTTGGGAGTCTTGTAAGAAGGCCTGGTGATGGAACAGCCGGCTAGGGCCGCCCCACCTGCCCCATGAAGGGGCCAAAACGAAAAAACGCCGCCACCGGGTTCGCGAGGGCAAACCGGATGTGCGACGTCTTTGTCGTGGAGGGGCAACCGCCGTTGGCTACCTGTGATGATTCTTTAGCAAGAGCTGAGCCACATCAGCCAAGCAATTCACTCATGGCGATAATCTGCTCCGCCACCTGGATCAGTTTCTGCTGGCGGCTCATGGCCTGGCGGCGCATCAGGGTGTAGGCCTCTTCTTCGTTGCAGTCCTTCATTTTCATCAACATGCCTTTCGCCAGCTCGATGCGCTTGCGCTCGGCCAATTGCTGGTCGCGGGCTTGAAGCTGGGCGCGCAAGGCCTGGTCGCTTTCAAAGCGGGCCATGGCCACGTCAAGGATCGGCTGCAGCCGCTGCGCCTGGATGCCTTCGACGATGTAGGCGCTGACCCCGGATTTGATCGCCTGGCGCATCACGTTCGGGTCGTGTTCGTCGGTAAACATCACGATCGGGCGTGGCTGGTCGCGGCTGACCAGCACCACTTGTTCCATCACATCGCGGCCGGGTGACTCGGTATCGATCAGAATCACGTCCGGGCGCACCGTTTCGACGCGTGCGGGCAGGTCGATGGTCAGCCCGGACTCATCGATCACCTCAAAACCGGCTTCGATCAGCGCCGCCCTGAGCCGGCCGACCTTGCGCGGGGTGTCGTTGATCAACAGGATTCGCAGCATAGAGTTCTCCTGTCAGCGCAAGGCTTGGCGGGTGGCCGGGTCGGCGATGGCATGCAGGCGGAAGCTGCGGGCATAACCGGCGGGGTCGGAACCGTCCCAGATCTTGCCGTCGATCAGTTGGCTGCTGCGCATGTCCTGGCCATTGTCGGTGATGCCCAATGCATCGGCGGCCTGGCGATACAGAGCCAACTGCTGTACCTGACGGGCAACGCCCAGGTAATCCGGGTCTTCGCGCAGCAGGCCCCAGCGCCGGAACTGGGTCATGAACCACATGCCATCGCAGAGGTAGGGCAGGTTGACTGCACCGCCGGCAAAGAAACGCAGGGCGTGAGGGTCCTGCCACTGGTTGCCCAGGCCATCCTCATAGGCCCCGAGCAGGCGCGGTTCGATGCAGTCGAGCGGGGCGTCGAGGTAGTCGCTGCCGCTGAGTAATTGCGCGGTGGAGCGGCGGTTTTCGGTGTTCTGCTCGATAAAACGGCTGGCCTCCAGGATAGCCATCACCAGTACGCGTGCGGTGTTGGGGTACTGGTCGACGAACGCTTGGGTGCAACCGAGCACCTTTTCCGGATGATTCGGCCAGATCGCCTGAGTGGTCGCCAGGGTAAAGCCCTGGTTTTGCTTGACCGCACTGGCACACCAGGGTTCGCCGACGCAAAAGCCATCGATGCGCCCGGCCTGCAGGTGCGCAACCATTTGCGGCGGGGGCACCACTACGCTGTCCACATCCTGCAAGGGATGAATACCTTGGCTTGCGAGCCAGTAATACAGCCACATGGCATGGGTGCCTGTAGGAAAGGTCTGGGCGAAGGTCAGTTTTGTTCGACTTTGGTGCACGTGCCGGTCCAGCGCCTCAGGAGTGGTCACTCCTTGCGCTTGCAGCCCGTGAGACAGGTTGATGCTCTGGCCATTCTGGTTCAGCCCCATCAGCACGGCCATGTCGGTGGGCGCGACGCCGCCGATGCCCAGGTGCACGGCATAGATCAGCCCATACAGGCTGTGGGCGGCATCCAGCTCGCCGCTGACCAGCTTGTCTCGCAGGTTGGCCCATGAGGATTGGCGCTTGAGGTTCAAGGTCAGCCCATAGGGTTGAGCGAAGCCCTGAGTGGCGGCCACCACCAGCGACGCGCAATCGCTCAAGGCCATGAACCCCAGGTCCAGGCTGCTTTTTTCCGGGGCATCACTGCCGTTGACCCAGGCCAACGGGTCATTTACCGGGCTGTTGCCAACCGAATCGTTCATCAAGACCTACCTTTTCTTTCAAAAAAAAGCGCCGTTCCTTCAGATGGCGATACAAGCCATTGCAGGTAACGACGCCTTTGTCCGTAAGCGCGCTCCGCCGTTGGTGCGCGCTTTGATACAGAGTCCATAGCAAGGCACATGCCACGGGCTGATGGCGCGGGCGGCCGTCAACTTTCCATCAAGATTGAAAACGGCCTGCCTTTCAGTATGGCCGCCTCTCTGTGCCAGGCCATTCAGGAAAACCCAAGGTGTACGCGGAATTTTGCGCAACGATGCCCCGTCTCCGACTTTGTCGCTGGCTGCTGTTTACCGTGCTGATGTCGGGCACTGTGCTTGCTTGGGGCGAAAGCTATCAAGCCCGGGATGAAAGCCTGCATACCCTGTTTACCGCACTGTCTGTGCCGTTGGGGGTACCAATCGTGGTCAGCCGCGAGGTGGCGCGCACACGCGTCAGCGGAGTATTTGATTTGGCAACGCCACAACAGACCCTGGAGGCACTTGCACAGCAGCAGGGCCTGATCTGGTACAGCGATGGGCAGGTGCTCCACGTTTATAACGCCGGCGAAGCAAAAAGCTCGGCGGTGGCGTTGCGGCATATTTCCATCGACCGGCTGCGTGCCCTCATGCGCCGCTCGGGGCTTGATGAGTCGCGCTACCCCCTGCGTGAAAGCGGGGCGCGGACATTCTATGTGTCCGGCCCACCGAACTATGTAGACCAGGTGCTTCGGCTGACCCAACTGATGGACCGGCAACGGGCAGACTTGCGCGTGGGCGCGCAGGCTTTTGCGGTGGTTCAGGTACTTAACACCCCGGTGGCTGACCGCCAATACGGCAGCCGCGACAGCCCGGTCACGGTACCGGGGATGGCGTCGATGATCGAAACCCTGCTGGCCCGCGAGCAGAAGGGCCCCTTGGCCGACAGAAACCTTGGGGTGATCGCCTTCCCGGATGCCAACAGCCTGCTGATCAAGGGCAAGCCGGAACAGTTGAGCCTCATCCAGAAATTGGTAGCGGAGCTGGACCTGCCCAAGCGAGCGGTCGAGATCTCGCTGTGGCTGGTCGACGTGGACCGTGACGAACTGAAGGCGCTGGGCCTGGGCGGCGGCGAAAGCACCGAAGCCTCGACCACTCGGATCATGGAGCCCCAGGACGATAACCGCTTGATGGCGCAAATCGCGCTGCTTGAGCGTCGACGGCGGGCCAGTGTGGTGACGTTACCGGTGATCCTCACCGAGGAAAATGTGCCGGCGGTATTCCAGGACAACCACACCTTCTATCTACCGGCCCCCGGGAGCGATGACGCCGACTGGAAGCCCGTACGTTATGGCACCCAGGTCAGTGTATTGCCGCGTTTTGTCGAGGCTAACCAGATCGAGATGCGCCTGGATCTCGAGGATGGTCGCCAGGCCATTGAAGAGGGACGACGCACCCGCCCCACTGCGGTCGGGCGGGTGGGTGTCGGCAGTGTTGTTCGCGTGCCGCAGGGCAAGCGCTTATGGCTGGGTGCGTTTCGACGCGAAGCGACCGAGCAAAGGCGTAGCTCGGCGCCGGGTCGCTGGGCCCCAGTGCGCTTGTTTGTCATTCAGGCGCGAGCCGTGGGCCACGAATTCAAGGCTGTGGCGGGGGGCGTCGGGCCTCCGCCGTTGACTGCGGCGCAATACGAGCGTGTGCAGCGTGCGTTTGCGGGGCCGGGTCGTGATCTTTCCCTGTGAAAAAGGCGTTACACCATGCATCTGGAAATTCTGCTACAGGAACAATTGGTCAGCCGCAGGCGCCTCGCGGCTTTTGCGCCAGGCAAGGTATTGCCTTTGGCCCCTGAAGCCATTCACTGCGTGGAAGTACGGGTAAACGGGCAGTTGTTTGCGTTGGGCGAACTGGTGCAGTTGGAGGACCGTTTAGGGGTTGAACTGCTTGAGGTTTATCAGGCGTGGACGCCTGTCGAGACTGAGTAGAGGAAAGTCCTACGTTGTGGTTCTTCAAGTCGCAGGATGTATGGGATTTTCCCTGGCGTGAGCGGGAAGACGGGTTTTTATAGTTGGAGGCATGGGCGCATAAGCCATTACTGGAAATAAGGATTTCAATGTCAGTCGTCGGATACCGAGGTGCGTATGCTCGTCGTAAATAATCAATTGACGACACCTGCTCTGGTTTTTGCGCGCTGGACTCTGCACGGCGACGGTCGTCTGACCAGCGAGAATTCGGATGTTCAGCTGCCGCCCAAGGAGTGGCATGTGTTGCGGCTGCTGCTGGCTTGCGGCGGTACGCTGATGACCAAGGATCGCCTGCTGGAGCTGGCGTGGCCCCAGGGTGAGGCCTCGGAAGAGTCGCTGACCCGCTGCATTTACTCACTGCGCAAATACCTTGGCGCGGACAAAGTGTTTATCAAGACGATCTACGGGCAGGGCTATCGGTTTACATGCCCGGTGAAGGCGGATGAAGGGTATGCAACGGCGGGTGTGGCGCAAGTGGGGCGCGTGTGTTCGGTCTGCGGCCAGGTCCGCCATGCGCCGGTAAAGCGTGATCAGGTAGAACATGGCTAAGTTCTGGAGCAAGGGCGTGTTGCTGGGCCTATTGATGAGTTGCCATCAGGCGCAGGCCAATTGTTGGGTGGAGACCGCCAGCCGCTATGACATCGAGCCAGAGCTGTTGCAGGCAATTGCTGAAGTGGAGTCGGGTTTGCGTGCGGATGCGATCAACCCTGCCAACAGCAATGGCACCCGAGACATCGGGTTGATGCAGATCAACAGCATGCACTTACCCCGCTTGCTCAAGCAGGGTATTACCGAGGAGCGCCTGTTGAGTGAGCCTTGCCTGTCGGTGGAGGTCGGGGCTTCGATTCTCGCCGAGTTCATCCAGCGCTTTGGCTACAACTGGACGGCAGTGGGTTCCTACAACGTCGGCGTGGGTGATGGGCCACAGCGCGAGGCATTGCGTATGCGCTATGCAGAAAAAATCTGGTCGCGGTATGAGGCCCTGGTCATGCAACGTCATTGATGTTTGCACGGCACGCCTCGCACGCGCCCCGTCACCCCGGCTATAATCGGCGCCACCTTTCGCCGCCTCCGAGTCTAGCCCGCCCATGTATACCCTGGCCCGCCAGCTGTTGTTCAAACTCTCCCCGGAAACCTCCCACGATCTGTCCCTGGACCTGATCGGTGCCGGTGGCCGCCTGGGGCTCAATGGCCTGGTATGCAAGGCACCGGCGAAAATGCCGGTATCGGTGATGGGGTTGGACTTCCCCAACCCGGTCGGGCTGGCAGCCGGCCTGGACAAGAACGGCGCGGCCATCGACGGCTTTGCGCAACTGGGTTTCGGGTTTGTCGAAATCGGCACCGTGACTCCACGGCCGCAGCCGGGCAACCCCAAGCCGCGGATCTTCCGTTTGCCGGAAGCCGAGGCGATCATCAACCGCATGGGCTTCAACAACCTGGGCGTCGATCACTTGCTGTCGCGGGTTCAGGCGGCGAAGTACAAGGGCATCCTGGGGATCAATATCGGCAAGAACTTCGACACGCCGGTAGAGCGCGCTGTCGATGATTACCTGATCTGCCTGGACAAGGTTTACGCCCACGCCAGCTATGTCACCGTCAACGTCAGCTCGCCTAATACACCCGGCCTGCGCAGCCTGCAGTTCGGCGACTCCCTCAAGCAGTTGCTCGAAGCCTTGCGCCAGCGCCAGGAAGACCTGGCCGTGCGTCACGGCAAGCGCGTGCCGTTGGCGATCAAGATTGCCCCGGACATGACCGATGAAGAAACCGTGCTGGTCGCCCAGGCCCTGGTGGACTCGGGCATGGACGCCGTAATCGCGACCAATACCACCCTCAGCCGTGTCGGTGTTGAAGGCCTGGCCCATGGTGATGAGGCCGGCGGCCTCTCAGGTGCCCCGGTGCGCGACAAGAGCACCCATATCGTCAAGGTGCTGGCCGCCGAGCTGGCCGGGCGTTTGCCGATCATTGCGGTGGGCGGCATCACTGAAGGCAAGCATGCCGCCGAGAAGATCGCCGCGGGTGCCAGCCTCGTACAGTTGTACTCAGGCTTTATCTATAAGGGCCCGACGCTGATTCGCCAGTCGGTGGATGCCATTGCTGCACTGGCGAAGAAAGCCTGACGCTCAGCCAATAAAAAGGGCTCCTTAAAAGGAGCCCCTGGGCCGAAGCCCGCCGCCTGGATAGGGCGTGCGTGGTTAAGTCGTTACATATTCGTGGTGGTGTCGGATTTAAATGCCCTTGATTAGCCGACGGCGTGAAGTTCGTTGAGTCTGTGGATTCCCGCAGTGCCAGTCATACCGTCCCAGTTGTCGCCGCGTCCTTCTCGCCAGCCGTTGATCCAGGCTTGGCGTACCGACGGTAGAGTAAATGGGCAAAGCTCACGGGATTTGCCATGAACGCCATATTGATATCCGCGTAAAAATGCTCTTTCCAACGGATCACGCTTAAGTCTTCTCATAGGGTGTTTCCCTCACTTGTTGACTGTCTTGATATCCTTCGGCCTCGTCTGAGGCCGGGCAGAGTTTTTCTGCCGTTGGTGGGCTCGCTGCCGGCGTGGCGAGCCTAGGTGTCGGCGTCGTTACGGCGCCAACCTGTGTTGAGTTCTAACCAATAGGTCACATGGATTCAATGATCGTTTTGTCATAAGCACGTAACGATAACGATGCTATAGCCATAAGCTGGGATGGCTTTTCGCCCCATTTATTAGGCAAAGCCAGCTATGATGCACCCTGCACAGAGGATGGGTTTAATCCTTTAGTGAGAATGCCCGCCCGTTGCAGTCGGTTATTATTCGACGAAGGGTCGGAATATTTCTTTTTGTTGCATCAAAATTATTGATCTGCCCCGTCAATCAAGGCCCAAAGGCCCGGCAGGCGGGGTGGGACGGCACATTCGTGCCACGCGGGCACTCTTCAAGAAAAGTGCTTGATTGAAAACCGAACCGGTGATGCGTCGCCCGTTCATTTATTGCTGAAAAGCCTGGAATGCCCCATGTCGGACCGTTTTGAACTCTTCCTCACCTGCCCCAAGGGCCTCGAAGGCCTGCTGATCGAGGAAGCCGTCGGGCTTGGCCTTGAGGAAGCCCGCGAGCACACCTCGGCCGTGCGCGGCATGGCCGACATGGAAACCGCCTACCGCCTGTGCCTCTGGTCACGTCTCGCCAACCGCGTGCTGCTGGTGCTCAAGCGCTTCCCGATGAAGGACGCCGAAGATCTCTACCACGGCGTACTGGATATCGAATGGGCCGACCACATGGTCCCGGACGGCACCTTGGCGGTGGAGTTCAGCGGCCACGGCTCGGGCATCGACAACACCCACTTCGGCGCGCTGAAGGTCAAGGATGCGATCGTCGACAAGCTGCGCACCCCGACCGGCGAGCGCCCGTCCATCGACAAGATCAACCCGGACCTGCGCATTCACCTGCGCCTGGACCGTGGCGAAGCCATCCTGTCGCTCGACCTCTCCGGCCATAGCCTGCACCAGCGCGGCTACCGCCTGCAGCAGGGCGCCGCACCGTTGAAGGAAAACCTCGCGGCCGCGATCCTGATCCGCTCCGGCTGGCCGCGCATTGCGGCCGAAGGCGGCGCGCTGACGGACCCGATGTGCGGCGTGGGCACCTTCCTGGTGGAAGGCGCGATGATCGCTGCCGACATGGCCCCCAACCTGAATCGCGAGCTGTGGGGTTTCACCACCTGGCTCGGTCACGTCCCGGCGCTGTGGAAGAAACTGCACACCGAGGCCAGCGAACGTGCCGCCATCGGCATGAACAAGCCGCCCCTGTGGGTGCGTGGCTATGAAGCCGACCCACGCCTGATTCAGCCCGCACGCAACAACATCGAGCGCGCCGGCCTGAGCCACTGGATCAAGGTGTACCAGGGCGAAGTCGGTACCTTCGAGCCGCGCCCGGACCAGAACCAGAAGGGCCTGGTGATCTGCAACCCACCCTACGGCGAACGCCTGGGTGACGAAGCCAGCCTGTTGTACCTCTACCAGAACCTCGGGGAGCGTCTGCGCCAGGCGTGCATGGGCTGGGAAGCGGCGGTGTTCACCGGCGCGCCGGACCTGGGCAAGCGTATGGGCATCCGCAGCCACAAACAGTATTCGTTTTGGAACGGCGCCTTGCCGTGCAAATTGCTGCTGATCAAGGTCAACCCGGACCAGTTCGTCACCGGCGAGCGCCGTACCCCGGAGCAGCGCCAGGCCGAGCGTGAGCAAGCCGCTTACGACCAGGCCCCGGCCGAGCCGCAAGAGCGCCAGTACAACAAGAATGGCAACCCGATCAAGCCGGCCCCGGCTCCCGTGGTCGAGCAGGCGCGCCTGAGCGAGGGCGGGCAGATGTTCGCCAACCGCCTGCAGAAGAACCTCAAGCAACTGGGCAAGTGGGCCAAGCGTGAAGGCGTGGATTGCTACCGGGTGTACGACGCCGATATGCCGGAATACTCCATGGCCATCGACCTGTACCACGATTGGGTCCACGTACAGGAATATGCCGCGCCAAAATCCATCGATCCGGAGAAAGCCTCCGCCCGTATGTTCGATGCGCTGGCGGCCATTCCCCAGGCGTTGAACATCGACAAGAGCCGCGTGGTGGTCAAGCGTCGCGAGCGTCAGAGCGGCACCAAGCAATACGAGCGCCAGAGCGCCCAGGGCAAGTTCACCGAGGTCAGCGAAGGCGGCGTGAAGCTGCTGGTCAACCTAACCGATTACCTGGACACCGGCCTGTTCCTCGACCACCGCCCGATGCGCATGCGCATCCAGAAAGAAGCGGCCGGCAAGCGTTTCCTCAACCTGTATTGCTACACCGCCACCGCCAGCGTGCACGCAGCCAAGGGCGGCGCACGCAGTACCACCAGCGTCGACCTGTCCAAGACCTACCTGGACTGGGCCCGTCGCAACTTCTCGCTCAACGGCTTCTCCGACAAGAACCGCCTGGAGCAGGGTGATGTGATGGCCTGGCTGGAGGCTAGCCGCGATGAATTCGACCTGATCTTCATCGACCCGCCGACCTTCTCCAACTCCAAACGCATGGAAGGCATCTTCGACGTGCAGCGCGACCACGTGCAGTTGCTCGACCTGGCCATGGCGCGCCTGGCACCAGGCGGCGTGCTGTACTTCTCGAACAACTTCCGCAAGTTCGTGCTGGAGGACAACCTCAGCCAGCGCTATGCGGTCGAGGAGATCAGCGACAAGACCCTGGACCCGGATTTTGCGCGTAACGCCAAGATCCACCGGGCATGGAAAATCACCGCCCGCTGATCGCTGTATCAAAAAAGCCGCAAGCCCGGATTATTCCGGTCTTGCGGCTTTTTTACGCTGGTCAAACACCCGCCTCATGGCTATAACTTAACGCCTAGCCAAAGTGACACCCCCGCACACTGGCGATGTGAGTGTTGCCTATGCCGTTGCAAGCCGTCCGCCCGAAAATCCTAGGCTTTATCAGTGAACAGGCGTCGGCTTGGCTGGTGGCATTGGTGGTGTTATTGGCCGGCAGTGCCCTGACGGCGATCGTGGCCTGGGCCGCCTCCGACCTCTATCAGCAACAGGTGCGTCAACGCTTTCAGTTGCTGGTCAATGAGCGTTATACCCGCCTGCAGGAACGCTTCGAGGATCAGGAGCAACGCCTGAACAGCCTGCGGCGTTTCTTCGCCAATTCCGATGATGTGTCCCGCGAAGAGTTCGACGGTTTTGCGCAGCCCTTGTTGTTGCGCACCCGTGCCTACTCCTGGGCGCCCCGGATATTTCGCGAGCAACGCAGCCAGTTTGAACACCATGTGTCTGCCCTGCGCGGTACCCCCTACGTTATCCGTGAATTGAATTCCTCCGGCGAACTGGCCCCGGCGCCCGAGCGCGATGAGTACGTGCCGGTGCTCTACAGCCAGACCCAAAGCTTGCTGGGCTCACCGCTGGGTTTTGACCTGCTGGCCCAGCCCCTGCGGCGCTCGGCTCTTGAGCGTGCGCAAAAGAGCGGCAAGCTGGCGGTGTCCCAGCCCTTGCAGCTGGTGGGTGTGGAGCCGGCCTACGCCACCGGCGTATTACTGGTGGCGCCGGTGAGTAACCCGCCCACTTCCGGGCAGTCCCAGCATGAGCCTTACGGCTATGTAATGGCGGTGATCAGCATGCGCCAACTGATGGCTGACGGTTTGCCCAAGCCGGAACGGGACAATCTGGTGACGCAGATTGTCGATACCTCCGATCTGCAAAAGCGGGTGCTCTTCGAGTCCGGCAACGCTGTGGGCGAGGATGATCTGTCAGGCGCACGCCGCCTCACCCTGGGCGACCATGTGTACACCTTGAACCTACGTCCGAGCCGAGTGTTTGACCAGGCTAACCATTCCTCGCTAGGCACCATCGTGAGCATGGGCGGTTTGCTCAGCCTGCTGCTCAGCGCCTTATTGTATGTGCTGGTGAGCCAGCGCCAGCGCGCATTGAAGCTGGTGGAGCAGCGTACCGTGCAACTGCGCCAGCGCGAGCAGGAACTGCGCGGTGCTCATGGCCAATTGCGCAGTGTGTTGAATGCCGCCACCCACGTCGCGATCATTGCGACCGACCTGCGCGGGGTCATCAATACCTTCAACGCCGGTGCCGAGCGGATGCTGGGGTTCAAGCCTGAGCAGGTAGTGGGCAAGTTAACCCTGGAAAGCCTGCACCTGGCGACGGAGCTGGAAGCACGCTCCGCCAGCCTGAGCGTGGCGTTGGGCAAGCGCATCCCCGCCAGCCAGGCGATGCTGGTGGAAAGCCCCGACAACCTGCACGAAGCGCGTGAATGGAACCTGATCCGCCAGGACCGCAGCCAATTGACCGTGAATATGCTGGCCACCGTGTTGCTGGATGACCATGGTTTGTGGATCGGGCACCTGGCGATCTACCTCGATGTCACCGAGCAGAAACGTGCCTACGAGGCTCTGGCAGCTCGTGACCGTCTGCTCAAGAAACTCAGCTCCCATGTGCCTGGCGGGATCTTCCAATTCACGCGGGAGCCCAAGGATAACTGGCACTTTATCTACGCCAGCGACGGCATGCGCGACATCTATGAAATCGAGCTGGGCGTATTGCAGCAGGATGCGTCGAAGGTCTTCGAGCGCATCCACCCGCAGGATGTGGAGCGGGTGCGTGCCTCGATTCGCTTGTCGGCATTGCAGTTGAGCCATTGGCGCGAGGAGTATCGCGTGTTGTTGCCGCAACGCGGCCTGCGCTGGATTCGCGGCGAGGCCACACCGGAAGAGTTACCGGGCGGCGGTACGTTGTGGCATGGCTACGTGTCGGATATTTCCGATCTGAAACGGGTGGAAGAGGAGCTGCGTGCGCTCTCCATTACCGACTCCCTGACCGGGATTCACAATCGTCGTTACTTCCAGGATCGACTCAAGGCCGAGATGGTGCGGCTCAACCGCGCTTCGGGGGCCTTGTCGGTGATCATGCTGGATGTCGACCACTTCAAGCGCATCAACGACCAGCATGGGCATGCGGTCGGCGACGGGGTGCTGCAAGAGCTGTGCACGCGCATCAGCCAGCGCCTGCGGCGCAGCGACGTGTTTTGCCGCCTGGGCGGTGAGGAGTTTATGGTGCTGTGCCCCAACACTGCCGGCGAGCAGGCTTACAGCCTGGCGATGGAGTTGTGGCAAGCCTTGCGCAGTGCGCCGATGGAGCCGGTGGGCATGGTCACTGCGAGCTTTGGCGTGGCCAGCTGGCGGGTGGACGAGGGCATCGACGGGCTGCTGCTGCGTGCCGACTCGGCCGTTTACGTGGCCAAGCAGGCGGGCAGGGATCGGGTGGAGGCGTGCAGGAACGGGCTTGCCCGCGATAGCGGTGTGTCAGCCACCAGCTACAGCGACTGATATTTTGCCATCGCGGGGCAAGCCCGCTCCCACAGGGTTAAAGCACGGGGGCCGCGGCCGCAAGCTTCGGCTGGCGATACAGGTCCAGCAGCACTTGGTCCAGCACCGACGAAGCGCCCCATGGCTTCGGATCATTGAGGATCGCCACGACCGCCCAGGTGTTGCCGTTGTTGTCGCGGCTGAAACCGGCGATGGCACGCACGGTGTTCAGCGTCCCGGTCTTGACGTGGGCTTCGCCGCGCATGGCGGTGGTCTTCAGGCGTTTGCGCATGGTGCCGTCGGTGCCGGCAATCGGCATCGAGCTGATGTACTCCGCCGCGTAAGGGCTTTTCCACGCCGCTTGCAGCATGGCCGCCATCTCGCGGGCGCTGACGCGTTCGGCACGCGACAAGCCGGAGCCGTTTTCCATCACCAGGTGCGGCGCGGTGATGCCTTTTTCGCCAACCACTGGCGCACCACGCGTTGCGCTGCCTTGGCATCGTCACCATCGGCGTCATTGCGGAACTGCGCGCCCAGGCTCAGGAACAACTGCTGGGCCATGGTGTTGTTACTGTACTTGTTGATGTCACGGATGATTTCCGCCAGGTCCGGCGAAAACGCACGGGCCAGTACCTTGGCATCCTTGGGCACCGACGCCTGAATATCACGGCCCTGGATGGTGCCGCCCAGTTCCTGCCAGATCGCCCGAACGGCGCCGGCGGTGTAGGTGGCGTGGTCAAGCAGTGACAGATACGTCTGCGAACTGCAGCCATCGGCCAATTGGCCGCTGACGGTCACCGTCACACTGCCATCGGCCGCTGTGACCGGGTTGTAGCGCACATCGCCGGTGCACTGCTTGGCGTTGGAGACCTTGACCTGGTTGTCGATGCGGATACTGGCAATCGGTGGCTCGACGGAGACCAGCACCCGGCCCGAATCGTTGCGCGTCACAAAGCGCAAGGCCTTGAGGTTGACCAGCAAGGCGTCGGGCTTGACCAGGAACGGCTTGTTCTCGTCGTTGCCGTCGTCATTGAATTCCGGCAGCTGCGGCTGGTTGAAGAAGCTGCGGTCCAGCACCAGGTCGCCGGTCACTTGCTGCACGCCGTTGGCGCGCAGGTCGCGCATCAGCAGCCAGAGTTTTTCCATGTTCAGCTTGGGGTCGCCGCCACCCTTGAGGTACAGGTTGCCGTGCAACACGCCACCGCTGAGGGTGCCGTCGGTGTAGAACTCGGTTTTCCACTGATGGTTGGGGCCGAGCATTTCCAGGGCCGCGTAGGTGGTAACCAGCTTCATGGTGGAGGCCGGGTTCACCGAAACATCGGCGTTGAACACGGTCGGCGTGCCGGGGCCATTCAGGGGGATCATCACCAGGGACAGCGCAGTGTTTTGCAGCTTGGCTTTGGCGAGTGCCTGCTGAACGTTGGGTGGCAGGGTGTTGTTGACAGGGGCGGCGGTGGCGGAAATAGCCAGTGGCAAAAGAAGACCGGCAAAAAGCACTGAACGTAAAGATTTGATCATAAGGAATAAAACCCTACTGCTGAGAAGGGTGAAAAAGGGCGAGGGGTATGTAGGAAAATCCCTCATTGGTCATGAAAGTGTCGGCATTATGCCCCAAGGTGGGTCCAGTTGTAGCTGAACGATAGCTGGTAATCGTGGTTTTTTTGCAGGCATTTGGCCGCCTGTCCTAGAGAGTCGGGCAATCGTCGCCTTAAACTGCTAAAGTGCCGCCCGTTATTACTTATGAGGATTGTTCCAATGGCGACTAACCGTTCCCAGCGTCTGCGCAAAAAACTGTGCGTTGATGAATTTCAAGAGCTGGGTTTCGAACTGAACCTGGACTTCAGCGAAGGCCTGAGTGAAGAAGCTATCGACGCTTTCCTCGAAGCATTCATCAAAGAAGCCATGGAAGCCAACGGTCTGGGCTATGTTGGCGGCGATGACTACGGTCTGGTTTGCCTGCAGAAGCGTGGCTCGGTCTCCGAAGAGCAACGCGCTGCTGTTGAAGCCTGGCTGAAAACCCGTTCCGAGCTGACCAAGGCTGAAGTCAGCCCGTTGCTGGACGTGTGGTATCCGGAAAAGCCGATCAACGCGGCTAAGTGATACTGAAAAAACGGCGACCTGAGGGTCGCCGTTTTTTTATGCCTTGCGCCAATTCAGAATCAGCAGCGTCAACACCCCCGCCACAATCCCCCAGAACGCCGACCCGATGGAAAACAACGTCAGCCCCGACGCTGTGATCATAAAGGTGACCAGCGCCGCTTCCCGCTCCTTCGGCTCATTCATGGCGATGCTCAAGCCATTGATGATCGAGCCAAACAACGCCAATGCCGCAATCGACAGCACCAGCTCCTTGGGCAGTGCCGCGAACAATGCCGCCAGCGTTGCGCCAAATACCCCGGCAATCCCGTAGAACACCCCACACCAGACCGCCGCCGTGTAGCGCTTGTTACGGTCTTCATGGGCATGGGGCCCGGTGCAGATCGCGGCACTGATCGCCGCCAGGTTGATGCCATGGGAGCCGAACGGCGCCAGCACCAGCGATGCCAGGCCGGTGGTGGTGATCAGCGGCGAGGCGGGCACGTTGTAGCCATCGGCACGCAGCACGGCGATGCCGGGCATGTTCTGAGAGGTCATCGCCACCACGAACAGCGGGATGCCGATGCTGATGGTCGCCGCCAATGAGAAGTGCGGTGTGGTCCAGACCGGCGGCGCCACTTCCAGGTGAAAGCCGCTGAAATCCAGCAAGCCCATCAGCCCCGACAGGGCGGTGCCGATCAGCAGCGCGGCCAATACCGCGTAGCGCGGCGACAGGCGCTTGATGATCAGGTAGGTGAAAAACATCCCCAGCACCAGGCCGGTACGGTGCTGCGCGGCAACGAAGATTTCGCTGCCGATCTTGAACAGAATCCCCGCCAGCAACGCCGCCGCGAGTGACGCCGGTATACGTTTGACGAGTTTTTCGAAGCTGCCGGTCAGCCCGCAGAGCGTCACCAGCACGGCGCAGGTGATGTAGGCGCCGATGGCCTCGCCATAGCTGACGCCGCCCAAGCTGGTGATCAGCAACGCCGCGCCGGGGGTCGACCAGGCGATGGTGATCGGCGTGCGGTAGCGCAGCGACAGGCCGATGCTGCACACCGCCATGCCGATGGAGATCGCCCAGATCCACGAAGAAATCTGCGCGGTGGTCAAGCCAGCGGCCTGGCCGGCCTGGAACATCAGCACCAGAGAGCTGGTGTACCCGGTCATCATGGCGATGAAGCCGGCGACGACGGCCGACGCAGAGGTGTCGGCCAGCGGGCGCAAAGGCGCTTGTGTGGCGTCGTTCATGGGGAGGTGTTCCTTTTACCTGGGTGTTTGCCGGTGAAGGCGCAGATTCAAGCCTAAACTTAAACGTAACTACTCATTGCAATACAGCCGACGCCGCAAACAGCCGTACAGTGTGTTGGCGCATTGGGTTGTGTACAATGTGCCCTGTTTTTAGGTGATACTTGCCAGCGACACGCGCTTGCCGTATTACCCTTAATTCGCCGCCGTTCTCCAAACCCGAGTGCCCATGAACGAACAGTTGCAACCTCTCAAGAAACAACCGCGAGCCGGCAAGGCTGGTCGCAGCGGAACCCAGGACGATATCGTCTATGCGCATATTTTCGAGGCGATCCTCGAGCAACGCCTGGCGCCCGGAACCAAATTGAGTGAAGAGGCACTGGGCGAAATCTTCGGCGTCAGCCGCACCATCATTCGCCGTGCGCTCTCGCGTCTGGCCCATGAAGGCGTGGTACTGCTGCGGCCCAATCGTGGCGCGGTGGTGGCGAGCCCAAGTGTCGAAGAGGCGCGCCAGGTATTTCTGGCGCGTCGGCTGGTAGAGCGGGCGATCACTGAGTTGGCGGTGCAGCACGCCACCGCCGAGCAATTGGCCGAGCTGCGCCAGATGGTCAACGATGAGCGCGACAGCTTCTCTCGCGGCGATCGCGGTGCCGGTATCCGCCTCTCCGGCGAGTTCCACCTCAAGCTGGCCGAGGCGGCAAAAAACGCCCCGCTGATCAGCTTCCAGCGCAGCCTGGTGTCGCAGACCTCGTTGATCATCGCCCAGTACGAAAGCGGTAACCGCTCGCACTGTTCCTACGATGAACACACCCAGTTGATCGATGCCATCGAGGCGCGGGACGCGGCGCTGGCGGTGAACCTGATGATGCACCACATGGATCACATCGACAGCAAGCTCAACCTCGATGAGGAAAGCGCGTCGGATGATTTGCATGCAGTGTTCTCGCATTTGTTGCAGACCAAGAAGCCTGGGCGTTCCTCAGTAAAACTGTAATTTCCCTGACTCACCAGGGCCAAGAAATGTGGGAGCGGGCTTGCTCGCGAATGCGGTAGATCAGTCAATGCATTTGGTGACTGACACTCCGTATTCGCGAGCAAGACCGCTCCCACATTTGTTTTGCGGTGTGTTTAGATCAGCGTTGGTGCACCAGCTGCCCCGCCGCATACGTCTGCAACACCGTTCGATCATCCCCCAGGGTCATCAACACAAACAACGTCTCGGCAATGTTATTGGCTTGCTTCAAGCGATAGCTCAGCAGCGGCGTAGCGTTGTAATCCAGCACCAGGAAGTCCGCATCCGAACCCGGTTGCAACGTGCCGATCTTGTCTTCCAACCGCAGCGCCCGCGCACCGCCCAGGGTGGCCAGGTACAGCGACTTGAACGGGCTCAACCGCGCACCCTGCAACTGCATGACCTTGTAGGCTTCGTTCAGGGTTTGCAGCAGCGAGAAGCTGGTACCGCCGCCCACATCCGTGCCCAGGCCCACATGCAGTTTGTGCTTCTCGGCCATTGGCAGGTTGAACAACCCGCTGCCGAGGAAAAAGTTCGAGGTCGGGCAGAACGCGACAGCCGAACCGGTTTCAGCGAGCCGTGCGCACTCGTCGTCACACAGGTGCACGCCATGGGCAAACACTGAGCGCTCGCCGAGCAATTTGTAGTGGTCGTACACATCCAGATAGCCGTTGCGCTCCGGGAACAGCGCCTTCACCCACTCCACTTCCTGCTTGTTCTCACTGATGTGCGTCTGCATGTACAGGTCGGGGTACTCGCCCAACAACTGACCGGCCAAGGCCAATTGCTCCGGGGTGCTGGTCGGGGCGAAACGCGGCGTGACGGCATAGTGCAGGCGGCCCTTGCCGTGCCAGCGTTCGATCAGCGCCTTGCTCTCCTGGTAGCCGGATTCGGCGGTGTCGGTCAGGTAGTCCGGCGCGTTGCGGTCCATCATCACTTTGCCGGCGATCATGCGCAGGTCGAGTTTTTCGGCCGCTTCGAAGAAGGCATTCACCGACTGCGGGTGCACACTGCCGAACACCAGCGCAGTGGTGGTGCCGTTGCGCAGCAACTCCTTGATGAAAATATCCGCGACTTCCTCGGCGTGAGCCTTGTCGGCGAACTGGCTTTCGCACGGGAAAGTGTAAGTGTTGAGCCAGTCCAGCAACTGCTCGCCATAGGCCCCGACCATACCGGTTTGCGGCAGGTGGATATGGGTGTCGATCAGGCCGGGGGTGATCAGCGCGTCCTGATAATGGGTCACTTCGATGTCGGCGGGCAGTGTCGGCAGCAGGTCGCCGGCATGGCCGACGGCACTGATCTGGCCGTTATCGATCACCAGCAGGCCGTCTTCGAAATACTCATAGGAGGCTTCGATCCCGACTTCAGCAGGGTCGGCGATGCTGTGCAAGATGGCGGCACGGTAGGCTTTGCGAGTCAAAGGCATGGTTATCTCAATTCGTGGCTTGGCTACGGCGTGACACCGGCAGCAGTTTGGCAATGGGTTCGGCACTCGCAGTGTGCTGGCCGAAATTGGCGTTATAGGTGGCGATGATTTCGCCGGCGATGGAGATGGCGATCTCCACCGGCAATTTGCCCTTCACCTCGGTGAGGCCCATGGGGCAGCGCATGCGTTGCAGCTGTGCGGTGTCGTAACCGCGATCACGCAGGCGGTGTTCGAATTTGACGCGCTTGGTTTTCGAGCCGATGAGGCCGAAGTAGGCAAAGTCATTGCGCTTGAGCAGCGCGGCGGTCAGTTCAAGATCCAGTGCGTGATTGTGGGTCATGACGATGCAGTAACTGCCCACCGGCAAGTCGGCAATTTCGTCGACCGGCTCTTCGCTGACGATTTTACGCACGCCCTGAGGGATATGTTCCGGAAACTCCTGGTCACGCGAATCGATCCAGCGCACCCGGCACGGCAGGCTGGCCAGCAACGGCACCAACGCACGCCCGACATGGCCTGCACCAAATACCGCAATCTGCGCCTGCACCTGACCCATGGGTTCGAACAGCAACACGGTCACGCCGCCGCAGCACTGGCCCAGGCTCGCGCCGAGGCTGAAGCGCTCCAGATGGGTGTTCTGCTGGCCGCGCACGAGCATGTCGCGGGCGATCTGCATCGCCTTGTATTCCAGGTGCCCGCCACCAATGGTGTCGAAGGTCTGCGCGGCGCTGATCACCATCTTCGAACCGGCATTGCGTGGCGTGGAGCCGAGCTCTTCGATGATGGTCACCAGCACGCAGGGTTCACCCTGGTTCTGCAGGTCGGCGAGGGCGCTGATCCAGTTGTTCATGTTTACCTCAACATTTCTGTTGTCAGTTCGACCGCTATCGCGGGCAAGCCCGCTCCCACATTTTGGATTGTGAACACCGTCAAATGTGGGAGCTGGCTTGCCTGCGATGGCAGCACCTCGGTCTAGAGCGAAGCCATCTCGGTGTCAGTCTCAACAGCCTTCGCCGCCTGCAACTGCCGCATCTGCTCACACCCCCACAACACCCGCTCCGGCGTCGCCGGTGCGTCGATCTTCGGCTGATGGCGATAGTCGCCCAAACTCGCCACGGCATCCTTGATCGCACACCACGAAGCAATGCCGAGCATGAACGGCGGCTCACCCACGGCTTTGGAATGGAACACCGTGTCTTCCGGGTTCTTGCGGTTTTCCACCAGCTTCACGCGCAGGTCCAGCGGCATGTCCGCCACCGCCGGGATCTTGTAGCTGGCCGGGCCGTTGGTCATCAGCTTGCCTTTGTTGTTCCACACCAGCTCCTCCATGGTCAGCCAGCCCATGCCCTGAATAAAGCCGCCTTCGACCTGGCCGATGTCGATGGCCGGGTTCAGCGAAGCGCCCACGTCGTGGAGGATGTCGGTGCGCAGCATCTTGTATTCGCCGGTCAGGGTGTCGACGATCACCTCGCAGCACGCCGCGCCGAACGCGTAGTAGTAGAACGGCCGGCCACGGGACTGGCTGCGGTCGTAGAAGATTTTCGGGGTCTTGTAGAAGCCGGTGCTCGACAGCGAGACCTGCGCAAAATACGCCTGCTGAATCAGCGCCTCGAAGGTCAGGATCTGGTCACGCACGCGCACATGGCCGTTGTGGAATTGCACATCCGCCTCGCTCACGTCGTATTTGCGTGCAGCAAATTCCACCAGGCGCTGCTTGATGGTTTCGGCGGCGTTCTGCGCGGCCTTGCCGTTCAGGTCGGCGCCGCTGGAGGCTGCGGTTGGCGAAGTGTTCGGCACCTTGTCGGTGTTGGTTGCGGTGATCTGCACGCGGTCGATTTCGACCTGGAACACTTCAGCCACCACTTGCGCGACCTTGGTGTTCAAGCCCTGGCCCATTTCGGTGCCGCCGTGGTTCAGGTGGATGCTGCCGTCGGTGTAGATGTGGATCAACGCACCGGCCTGATTCAGGAAGCTGGCGGTAAACGAAATACCGAATTTTACCGGGGTCAACGCCAGGCCTTTTTTCAGGATCGGGCTGTGGGCGTTGTACAGGCGGACCGCTTCGCGGCGCTCGGCGTATTGGCTGCTGGCCTCAAGCTCGGCAGTCATCTCTTCGAGCATGTTGTGCTCGACGGTCTGGTAGTAATGGGTGACGTTGCGCTCGGTCTTGCCGTAGTAATTGGCCTTGCGCACCGCCAGCGGATCGAGCGCCAGATGGCGGGCGATCGCGTCCATCACTTCCTCGATGGCGACCATGCCCTGCGGGCCACCGAAGCCGCGATAGGCGGTGTTGGACGCGGTGTTGGTCTTGCAGCGATGGCCGTTGACCGTGGCGTCGCCCAGGTAATACGAGTTATCGGCGTGGAACATTGCACGGTCGACAATCGAGTTCGACAGATCCGGCGAGCAACCACAGTTGCCTGCCAGTTCCAGGTTGATCCCGTGCAGGCGGCCGTTGTCGTCAAAGCCCACGTCGTATTCGATGTAGAAGGGGTGGCGCTTGCCGGTCATCAGCATGTCTTCGACCCGTGGCAGGCGCATTTTGGTCGGCTGGCCGGTCAGGCGCGCCACCACCGCGCACAGGCATGCGGGGCTGGCGGCCTGGGTTTCCTTACCGCCGAAACCACCGCCCATGCGGCGCATATCCACGACGATTTTGTTCATCGACACGTCCAGCACCTCGGCCACCAGCTTCTGCACTTCGGTGGGGTTTTGCGTGGAGCAGTAGACGATCATGCCGCCGTCTTCGGTGGGCATCACCGAGGAAATCTGGGTTTCCAGGTAGAAGTGTTCCTGGCCGCCGATATGCAGCGTGCCCTGGAGACGGTTTTTCGCCGTGGCCAGCGCGCCGGCCGAGTCACCGCGTTGGTGGGTGTGGCTGTCCAGCACGAAGTGTTTTTTGCGAAACGCCTCGACCACATCCAGCACCGGTTCCAGGTCTTCGTATTCGATCACCGCAGCCATGGCGGCCTTGCGTGCGGTTTCCAGGTCGCGGGCGGCCACGGCCAACACCACCTGGCCGACGAACTGCACGGTGTCGATGGCCAGCAACGGGTCGCCGGGCATCAGCGGGCCGATGTCTTTCAGCCCCGGCACGTCTTTGTGGGTGATGACGATGCGCACGCCGTCGAAGGCGTAGCAGGGCGCCGTGTCGATGCTGATGATACGGGCGTGGGCGCGGTCGGACATGCGCGCATACAGGTGCAACTGGTTGGGGAATTCCAGGCGGTCATCGATGTACTGCGCCTCGCCGCTGACGTGCTTGGCGGCGCTGTCATGCTTGACGCTGCGCCCGACCCCGGATGTCAGGTCCTGGGCAAACAGCTCGGCGAGTTCGGCCTGGGTTTTAACGACGGCGTGATGGTTAGACATAAGCGGTCACCCGAGTCTCGATGTGCGGCGTTTGCAGTTCGATAAAGTATTTGCGCAGCAGGTTCTGGGCGCTGAGCAGGCGGTATTCCTTGCTGGCGCGGAAGTCCGAGAGCGGGGTGAAGTCCTCGGCCAGTGCGGCGCAGGCTTTCTCCACGGTGGCTGAGTTCCAAGTGGCGCCGACCAATACGGCTTCGCAGCTTTTTGCGCGTTTGGGCGTGGCGGCCATGCCACCGAACGCCACGCGGGCTTCGCTGATTACACCGTTGTCGATCTTCAGGTTGAAGGCCGCGCACACCGCGGAAATATCATCGTCCAGGCGCTTGGATACCTTGTAGGCACGGAACAGCGTGTGGCCCTTGGGAACGATGATCTTCTCGATAAACTCGCTGTCCTGACGGGCGGTGACGCGGTAGTCGATAAAGTAATCTTCCAGCGCCAGCGTGCGGCGCGTGTTGCCTTTGCACAGCACAATCTGCGCGCCCAGGGCGATCAGCAGCGGCGGCGAATCGCCAATCGGCGAGGCGTTGCCGATATTGCCGCCCAGGGTGCCCTGGTTGCGGATTTGCAGGGAGGCGAAGCGGTGTAGCAGCTCGCCGAAGTCCGGGTATTCGTGGTGCAGCGCGCTATAGCAGTCGGAGAGGGCGGTGGCGGCGCCGATTTCCAGGCGGTCGTCGAAGCTTTCGATGCGCTTCATTTCTTCGATATTGCCGACGTAGATCATCACCGGGAGCACACGGTGGAACTGCGTGACTTCCAGCGCCAGGTCGGTGCCGCCGGCCAGCAGGCGTGCTTGCGGGTAGGCGTCGTAGAGGTCGGCCAGGTCGGCGACGGTCAGCGGCACCAGGCAGCGTTTGTCGCCGCTGTTGAGCTCACCGGTTTGGGTCGGGGCGATGGCTTTGAGGCGAGCGATGGTCTGGGCCTCACGGCTGTCGAACTGATCCGAAGGTTTGTTGCAGCAAGCTTGTTCGGCGGCGGCCAGAATCGGGCGGTAGCCGGTGCAGCGGCACAGGTTGCCGGCCAGGGCTTCATGGGCTTTTTGGCTGTCGGGGGCGTCGCTGTTCTTTTGCAGGGCAAACAGCGACATCACAAAGCCTGGGGTGCAAAAGCCGCATTGCGAGCCGTGGCACTCGACCATGGCTTTTTGCACGCTGTGCAGTTGGCTCTGGTGCTTGAGGTCTTCGACGCTGATCAGTTGTTTGCCGTGCAGGGACGAGACAAAGGTCAGGCACGAATTGAGGCTGCGATAGCGAATCTGCTCCGCGCCGTGCTCGTCGGTGTGCAACTCGCCGACCACTACGGTGCACGCGCCACAGTCGCCGCTGGCGCAGCCTTCCTTGGTACCGGATTTGCCCAGGTGCTCACGCAAATAGTTGAGCACGGTCAGGTTGGGGTCCAGGGCGTGCTCGCTACGGAGTTCCTGGTTAAGTAAAAACTGGATCACGGAAGGCCTCGCAGACTCATTATTGTTGTTAACCGCTTTGCGCCGAATCTAGTCATGTCTGACTTTTCGGTCAATGATTTTTTGACCTGAAGGTCAAGAAATTGCAATCGCAACACTTTCAATTATGGTTCAGTCTTCTGAAACCGGCGTTTTTCGGGGCTGTTGGCTTTTCAGGACTGCTTATTTCATGCCAAATTCGCCACGGTGGGCGTAGCGCCATCAGCGGGCCAATGCGCTACACTGCCGCGCTTGTATCGATAGAAGATTTTGAAGGGAAAACATGACGTTCAAGGCGCCGGACAGTCTCGCCGAGCAAATCGCTCACCACCTCGCCGAACGTATCATTCGCGGCGATCTCAAGCCTGGGGAGCGGATCCAGGAACAGAAAGTCACGCTGGCACTGAATGTCAGCCGTGGTTCCGTGCGTGAAGCCTTATTGATCCTCGAGCGCCGCCACCTGATCGCGATCCTGCCGCGCCGTGGCGCGCACGTCACCGAACTCACCGCGCACAAGGTGCAGAGCCTGTGCACCTTGATGAGCGAGTTGTACATCCTGCTGGGCAATGCCGTTGCCCAAGGCTGGCAGACCCAGGCTGACATGGCGCCCTTTGTGCAGATTCAACAGCGGCTGGTTTCCAATTTCGAGCGCCAGGACATCCGCGCCTTCGTTGAAGAGTGCTTCAATGTGATGCGTGCCGCTTACCCTTTCGCCAACAACCCCTATCTGCAGGAAACCGTTGAAAACCTGCAGCCGGCGATGAACCGTGCCTATTACCTGGCGCTGGATCAACGCAAAGCGTCCATGAGTGAGTACCTGGCGCTGTTCGAGCAACTGCTCGCCGCCGTGCTGGCCCGGGACCTGCCGCAGATTCGCCAGGTACTGTCGGCTTACTGCCAGCGCAGTTCCTCGCTGGTGATCGCTGCGTTGGCGGACGCCTAAACGTGCGGCTCAAGTGCATCAAACTGGCGGGGTTCAAATCCTTCGTCGACCCGACCACGGTAAACTTCCCCAGTAATATGGCGGCGGTGGTCGGGCCCAATGGTTGCGGCAAGTCGAACATCATCGACGCCGTACGCTGGGTGATGGGCGAGAGCTCGGCAAAAAACCTGCGTGGCGAGTCGATGACCGACGTCATCTTCAACGGCTCCACCAGCCGCAAGCCGGTGAGCCAGGCCAGCATCGAACTGGTGTTCGACAACTCCGACGGCACCTTGATCGGCGAGTACGCGGCCTACGCGGAAATCTCCATTCGCCGCAAAGTGACCCGCGACAGCCAGAACAGCTACTTCCTCAACGGCACCAAGTGCCGCCGCCGGGACATCACCGATATCTTCCTCGGCACCGGCCTGGGCCCACGCAGCTATTCGATCATCGAACAAGGGATGATCTCCAAGCTGATCGAGGCCAAGCCGGAAGACTTGCGCAACTTTATTGAAGAAGCGGCGGGCATCTCCAAGTACAAGGAGCGCCGTCGCGAGACCGAAAACCGCATCCGCCGCACCCACGAAAACCTGGCGCGCCTGACCGACCTGCGTGAAGAGCTGGAGCGTCAACTTGAACGCCTGCACCGCCAGGCCCAGGCCGCCGAAAAGTATCAGGAATACAAGGGCGAGGAGCGCCAGCTCAAGGCGCAGCTGTCGGCCCTGCGCTGGCAGGCGCTGAATGATCAGGTGGGCCAGCGCGAAGCGATCATCGGCACCCAGGAAATCAGCTTTGAGGCCCTGGTGGCCGAGCAGCGCAACGCTGACGCCAGCATCGAACGCTTGCGCGACGGTCACCATGACCTGTCCGAGCGCTTCAACTTGGTGCAAGGGCGCTTCTATTCGGTGGGGGGTGATATCGCCCGGGTCGAGCAGAGCATCCAGCACGGCCAGCAGCGCCTGCGCCAGTTGCAGGATGATCTGAAAGAAGCCGAGCGTGCGCGCCTGGAAACCGAATCGCACCTGGGCCACGACCGCACCTTGCTGCTGACCCTCGGCGAAGAGCTGGACATGCTCACCCCTGAGCAGGAAATCACCAGCGCCGCCGCGGAAGAGGCCGCCGCCGCCCTGGAAGAATCCGAAACCACCATGCACGGCTGGCAGGAGCAGTGGGACGCTTTCAACCTGCAATCCGCCGAGCCGCGCCGCCAGGCCGAGGTGCAGCAATCGCGCATCCAGCAGCTGGAAACCAGCATGGAACGCCTGGCCGAGCGCCAGCGTCGTCTGCAGGAAGAGCGCGTATTGCTCGCCGCCGACCCGGAAGACGCAGCGATCATGGAGCTGAGCGAGCAACTGGCCGAAAGCGAAATGACCCTGGAAGAGCTGGAGGCCAGCGAAGAGCAGCAAGTGGAGCGCCTGGAGCAATTGCGCCAGCAGCTGCAACAGGCGACCCAGGCCCAGCAGCAGGCCCAGGGCGATTTGCAGCGGCTGAACGGGCGCTTGGCGTCTCTTGAAGCCTTGCAGCAAGCCGCGCTGGACCCCGGCACCGGCACTGCCGAATGGCTGCGCGACCAGCACTTGGCCGAACGCCCGCGTCTGGCCGAAGGCTTGAAAGTGCAGACCGGCTGGGAACTGGCCGTGGAAACCGTGCTCGGCGCCGACCTGCAAGCCGTGCTGGTGGACGATTTTGGCGGCTTCGACCTGGCCGGTTTTGCCCAGGGCGATCTGCGGTTGCTCAGCCCGGCCGCTGACGGCATACGGGTGCCGGGCAGTTTGCTGGATAAAGTCGAGGCGGCGATTGACCTGTCGCCGTGGTTGGGCCAGGTCAAACCGGTCGAATCGCTTGAGCAGGCCCTGGCCCAACGCGGTCAACTGGCGGCCGGCGAAAGCCTGATCAGCCGTGACGGCTACTGGGTCGGCCGGCACTTCCTGCGGGTGTGCCGCGCGAGTGAAGCGCAAAGCGGTGTTCTGGCCCGTGGCCAGGAAATCGTCAACCTGATCGCCGAGCGTGAAGAGCGCGAAGCCACCCTCGAAAGCCTCGAAACCGAACTGCAAACCCTGCGCGCCACCCAGCGCCAGCAAGAGACCGGCCGCGAACACCTGCGCCGCCTGTTGCAGGACGAAGCGCGCCAGCAAGGCGAACTGAAAGCCCAGCTCTCCGCGAGCAAAGCCAAGGCCGAGCAACTGACCCTGCGCCGCACCCGCCTCGACGATGAAGTGGCGGAGATGGGCGAACAGCGCGCCCTTGAACATGAACAGATCGGCGAAGCGCGCCTGCAGTTGCAGGAAGCCCTCGACAGCATGGCGCTGGACACCGAACAGCGTGAACTGCTGCTGGCCCAGCGTGACAGCCTGCGCGAACGCCTCGACCGCGTGCGCCAGGAGGCGCGGCAGCACAAGGACCACGCCCACCAATTGGCGGTGCGCCTGGGTTCGCTCAAGGCCCAGCACGCGTCCACGGCCCAGGCCCTTGAGCGCCTGGAGATGCAGTCCGAACGCCTGACCGAAAAGCGCGAGCAACTGAGCCTCAACCTGGAGGAGGGCGAAGCGCCGCTGGAAGAGCTGCGCCTCAAGCTCGAAGAGTTGCTCGACAAGCGCATGACTGTCGACGAAGAACTCAAGACCGCACAAATCGCCTGGAAGACGCCGACCGCGAATTGCGCGATGCGGAAAAACGCCGGACCCAGGCCGAGCAGCAATCCCAGTTGATCCGTGGCCAGCTCGAACAGCAGCGCATGGAATGGCAAGCCCTGACCGTGCGCCGCAAGACCTTGCAGGACCAGTTGCTGGAAGACGGCTACGACCTGCACGGCGTACTCAATACGCTGACCGCCCAGGCCAACGAGAAAGACGCCGAAGAAGAACTTGAGCGGATTGCTGCGCGTATCCAGAGGCTCGGCGCGATTAACCTCGCGGCCATTGACGAGTACCAGCAGCAGTCCGAGCGTAAACGTTATCTGGATGCCCAGAACGCCGACCTGGTGGAAGCCCTGGACACCCTCGAAAACGTGATCCGCAAGATCGACAAGGAAACCCGTAATCGCTTCAAAGATACCTTTGATCAGATTAATGGCGGTTTACAGGCGTTATTCCCGAAAGTTTTCGGTGGTGGCAGCGCTTACTTGGAACTGACGGGCGAAGATCTACTCGATACAGGGGTAACGATCATGGCGCGGCCTCCGGGCAAGAAGAACAGCACCATCCATTTGTTGTCCGGCGGCGAGAAAGCCCTGACCGCATTGGCCCTGGTATTTGCGATCTTCAAGCTGAACCCGGCGCCGTTCTGCATGCTCGATGAAGTTGACGCCCCGCTGGATGACGCTAACGTTGGACGCTACGCTCGGTTGGTCAAAGAGATGTCCCAGACCGTGCAGTTCATCTATATCACCCACAACAAGATCGCCATGGAAATGGCCGATCAACTGATGGGTGTCACGATGCACGAACCGGGTTGTTCGCGATTGGTGGCGGTGGATGTCGAAGAGGCGATGGCGATGGTGGAGTCCTGAGCCATGCCGGCAGAGAATTTTTTCAGCACGCCGTAAGGGGGTTTACCGGTCTGGCGAAAGTGGCAAATGGACATATTTGTTCAAGGCATTTTGACAGACGGTGTAAAGTTATCTTTGGTCGTGCTAGTTTAATGTCAATTTTTCGTGTGCGTGGGCAAAACGTCAGTCAGAACATAGAGTTGGCGCCACGTTTTAAAGCGGTTTGCACGGTGCTAAACCCCTTATTTTTCAGCATTTTTTATTAGAGGCACGGGATTACATGGAAATCGGTCTGCGCGAGTGGCTGATCGTCATCGGCATTATTGTCATTGCCGGTATTCTTTTTGATGGCTGGCGCCGCATGCGCGGTGGCAAGGGCAAGCTCAAATTCCGCCTGGACCGCAACCTGTCCAACTTGCCCGATGATGACGGCAGCGCCGAGCTGCTGGGGCCGCCCCGTGTGCTCGATACCCATAAAGAGCCGCAGCTGGACGAGCACGACTTGCCGTCGATGAGCGCACCCTTGCGTGAAGCCCGCGAGCCGTCCTCCAAGCGTGGCAAGCGCGCCAGCGCGGCCGTAGCCGAACCGCATCAGGGCGACCTCAACCTCGACGTGGATGACGGCCCGAGCTTCAGCAGCCGCGACGATGATTTCCCGGACGAAAACGCCGGCAAGAACGCACCGCGCCAATCGGTCAACGATCAGCCGGCTGCCGAAGAAGTTTTGGTGATCAGTGTGATCTGCCGCGACAGCGCCGGCTTCAAAGGCCCGGCGCTGTTGCAGAACATCCTGGAAAGCGGCCTGCGTTTTGGCGAGATGGATATTTTCCACCGTCACGAAAGCATGGCCGGTAATGGCGAAGTGCTGTTCTCCATGGCCAACGCAGTCAAGCCGGGCACCTTCGACCTGGACGATATCGACCTGTTCAGCACCCCGGCAGTGAGCTTCTTCCTCGGCCTGCCAGGCCCGCGTCACCCGAAACAGGCGTTCGACGTGATGGTGGCGGCAGCCCGCAAGCTGTCCCAGGAACTCAACGGCGAGCTCAAGGACGATCAACGCAGCGTCCTGACCGCCCAGACCATCGAGCACTACCGCCAGCGCATCGTCGAGTTCGAGCGTCGTGCCTTGACACAGAAACGCTGAGGATTAGCCTCAGGCGTTGTCATTAGAATTAAGCGCACCATCATTTGAGCAGCTTCGGCTGCTCTTTTGCTTTATGAGAGAACACCCATGACCGCCGCCCCTACCCGCATCCTCGAACTGCGCGCTGAACTGGATCAGCACAACTACCGTTACCACGTCCTCGACGAGCCGAGCATTCCGGACGCCGAGTACGACCGGTTGTTCCACGAGCTCAAGGCCCTGGAGGCCGAGCATCCGGAGCTGGTGACGCGTGATTCACCGACACAGCGGGCTGGCAGTGCAGTGTTATCGGCTTTTACTAAGGTGAAGCACGATATACCTATGCTGAGTCTAGGTAATGCGTTCGATGAAGCAACAATGTTGGAATTTGATCGCCGTGTGATTGAGGGGCTCGACTTGCCGCTTGGCGATGGCGCGGCGGTGGAATACAGCTGTGAGCCAAAACTCGATGGCTTGGCGGTCAGTCTGAAGTATCGGAACGGCGAGTTCGTGCGCGGCGCCACCCGTGGTGATGGGACCACTGGTGAAGATATTAGTATCAATATGCGCACTGTTCGCAATATCCCCTTGAAGCTACATGGCACGGGCTGGCCGGAGGATCTTGAAGTGCGCGGCGAAGTTTTCATGTCCAAGGCTGGTTTCGAGAGGCTCAACGCCTCGCAGCTAGAAGTGGGCGGCAAGACTTTTGCAAATCCTCGTAATGCTGCGGCTGGAAGCGTGCGCCAACTGGATTCGAGGATAACCGCTAGTCGCCCGCTTGAGTTTTGTTGTTACGGTGCGACTACCGATATAAGTGAAACGCAGGTTGGCAACCTGAAGCGTTTGCAAATGTGGGGGATGCCCATTAGTGGTGATTTGAAGTTGGCTAAGGGTATTCAGGAATGCTTGGCTTACTGTCGTTATATCGGTGAGCGTCGTAACGACTTGCCTTATGAAATTGATGGCGTTGTCTTCAAGGTCAATAGCGTTGCCTCTCAGCGGGAGCTGGGCTTCCGCGCTCGAGAGCCGCGTTGGGCAATTGCTTACAAGTTCCCTGCGTTGGAAGAGCTGACGGAGCTGCTAGACGTGGAGTTCCAAGTCGGCCGCACCGGGGCAGTCACCCCTGTTGCACGTCTGAAACCCGTAAAGGTAGCTGGCGTTACGGTCTCCAACGCTACTCTGCATAATATGGATGAAGTGGCGCGCCTGGGTTTGATGATCGGCGATACGGTTATCATCCGCCGTGCCGGTGATGTCATTCCGCAGGTGGTATCCGTAGTCTCCGAGCGCCGTCCGGCAAACGCCCGTATCGTAACAATTCCTGAAAGCTGTCCGGTGTGCGGTTCCCATGTCGAGCGCACACAATTGGTCAAGCGCAGCAAGGGTAAGGAAACAACCAGTGAAGGCGCGGTGTACCGTTGCGTTGGGCGCCTGGCCTGTGGCGCGCAACTCAAGCAGGCGATTATTCATTTTGTCTCGCGTAGAGCCATGAATATTGATGGCCTGGGCGACAAGACCATCGAGCAACTGGTGGATGAAAAACTCATCGGTTCGCCGGCCGACCTCTACAAGCTCAAATACGAGCAGATCATCGACCTGGAAGGCTTTGCCGACATTTCCAGCAAAAAGCTGATCAGCGCTATCGAAAACAGCAAGACCCCGACCCTGGCGCGCTTTATTTACGCCCTGGGCATTCCCGACGTGGGCGAGGAGACCGCCAAGGTGCTGGCGCGCTCCCTGGCCTCTCTGGAGCGGGTGCAGCAGGCGCTGCCGGAAGTGCTGACGTATTTGCCGGACGTGGGCCTGGAAGTGGCGCATGAGATCCATAGCTTCTTTGAAGACAGCCACAACCAAGAGGTGATTGGCGCGCTGCTGTCGCCGGACCAATGCGGCCTGCAGTTGCAGGACTAGGGCGACCTGAGTGCCGAGTTTGCGGCCAGCACCACCTTCGGTGGTTTTCTCGACAAACTGCATATTCCTTCCGTTGGGCCGGGCGCTGCGCAAAAGTTGGCCGACAAATTCGAGTCTCTTGAAAAGTTGATCGAGGCTCCTTGGTTCGATATCCGCCAGGTCCTGCCCGAGAAACAAACCAAGACCGTTCGCGAGTTTTTCGACATCAAGGAAAACGCCGACCATGCCCTGGCCATCGAGCAACAGCTCAAGGACTTCGGCATGCACTGGCAGAGCGAGAAAAAGGTGGTCGAAGGCTTGCCCGAAGCGGGGCATACCTGGGTACTCACCGGCTCCCTGGAGCTGATGAGCCGCGACGTGGCCAAGGACAAGCTCGAAAGCCTCGGCGCCAAGGTGGCCGGTTCCGTCTCGGCGAAGACCCATTGCGTGGTGGCGGGGCCGGGCGCCGGGTCGAAGCTGGCCAAGGCCAGTGAGCTGGGCCTGAAGGTCCTGGACGAAGCGGCTTTCGTCGAATTCCTGGCCAAGCACAGCATCAGCGTCTAACGCCGCCCTTGTGGCGAGCGGGCTTGCCCGCGTCGGGTGGCGAAGCCGCCCCTCAACGAAGTGGAACGATCTCTAGCGCCAGATGATCTAGTCTCAGTCACCCAGGGAGAGATCGCCATGTTCCGCTACTTCGAGCAACTCAGTTCGCGCATCGCTGCACCGTTCACGGCGGGTTCATCCCGTAACAGCAAGTTGTGGCAATGCCGTTGTGGGCAATCCCTGTTCTTTCGTAACAGTCAGTGCCTGGCCTGCCAGGCACTGCTGGGTTATCAGCCGCAACAGAGCCGGTTGTCGTCCCTGCAACCCGGGCCTGTCGCGGGCACCTGGCTGCAGGACGATAACCTCGACGCCGGCGCCTTCCGCCGCTGCGCCAACCTCGACACCCCGGCCGCCTGCAACTGGCTGATTCCCGCCCACAGCACCGCGCCATTGTGCGTGGCGTGCAGCCTGAACCGCACCATCCCCGACCTGTCGATCGCGGAAAACCCCGAGCGCTGGCGCAAAGTCGAAACCGCCAAGCGTCGGCTGGTGGCGCAACTGATCAGCCTGGGCCTGCAAGTGGTGCCTAAAAGCGTCGACGAAGACAGCGGCCTGGCCTTTGATTTCGTCGGCATCGACCTGGAAGGCAATGCGCCCACCACCGGCCACGCCAACGGCCTGATCACCCTGGACATCAAGGAAGCCGACGACGAACACCGCGAGAAAGTCCGCGTGCAGATGCGCGAACCGTACCGCACTCTGCTCGGCCATTTTCGCCATGAGGTCGGCCACTACTATTGGGATCGCTTGATCGCCAACAGCCACTGGCTTGAGCCTTTTCGCCAGCTGTTCGGCGACGAACGCGCCAGTTACGCCGACGCACTCGACCATCACTACCAGAACGGCCCACGCCCCGACTGGCAGCAAACCTGCGTCAGCGCCTACGCCACCATGCACCCCTGGGAGGATTGGGCCGAAACCTGGGCGCATTACCTGCACATGATGGACGCCGTCGACACCGCCCTGGGCTTCGGCATGAGTGCCCGCGAGATGGACCTGGATTACCAGCCGTTCCCCCTCACCACCCTCTACGACCCCGAACACCCGGGCGGCACGGCGTTCCTGTCGTTCGTCAACGCCTGGATCGAGCTGGCCGGCATGCTCAACGAGCTGTCGCGCAGCATGGGCCAGCCGGATTTCTACCCCTTCGTGCTGCCGCCAGCGGTGATCGCCAAGCTGCACTTCATCCACCTGGTGATCCAGGAAGAGGGCGGCAGGGCGGACGAGGTGGTACAGGCGCAATAAGTGGCGCTGTGGGGGAGCCAAGTGTGCTGCAGGTCCTGGGGTGGCGGGCAAGTACTTGAAGCATCAGATATTTTTAATCCGGAACCAACGGTTGTAACTTCCGATGAGATCGGTACAATGGCCCCGCTTGCCGAGAGGCAAGCGTCGTTATGGTGACCCCATCGGTCCCCCCGCAACGATTACCCGTGAACCTGGTCAGAGCCGGAAGGCAGCAGCCACAGCGGGAACATTGTGTGCCGGGGTGTGGCTGGTGGGGTTGCCTCCATAACGCCCTTCCTTGAAGTACCCTCCTGTTTCAAATCAAAACGCCTGTTCACTCCTCTGCCGATGTCAATTGCGCAGTCGATGACGGCTGGACAACGTCAAGCCGCCTGCTAGCGTCAATCATGCAAACGAACCCAGTGCTGGAGTAGTGAAGAGGTGATAGCACTCAATTCCTGAACAAGGATGATTGCCATGACCAGTCTTTCTTCTATCAAGGCTTCAGTCGGTACGCTTGGCAAGGCCGTCAATGACCCCGCCGACGTTCGCTACATTCAACATCTGTTTAATCTGATCGCACCCACTACCGCTGCGCGCCTGTTTGGAAGACGGCAAGGCCGGGCCCTTGTTGGTCGAGCGCATCAGCAATTATCAAGTGACTCGCCTCAAAGTCGCCAAACCCGATGGAGTGATCGATCCTGCCGGGCGCACGTTCAACAGCCTGCTTGAGGATGCGCGCAAGGCTGATCCGCCGCCTGCATCGGACCAACTGCAGTTGGTAACCAAGGCCACAGTTGATGGCAGCGTGACCTTGACCGACGCTGACTTTCAGAATGCCGCGACTCAGTTGGGCAATGGAATTGCAGTGAATATCATCAAGGCATTCGCCATCGTGGAGTCTGGTGGGCGTTCCGGGTTCGGGCCGACGATGATGCCGGTGGTCGCGTATGAGGGGCATATCTTCCGCAAGTACACCCAGCGAAAGTACGACAAGGCCTACCCTTTGCTGTCGTACCCGTATCTTGAAAAGGCCGGCCCGCAATGGCGCGCCAACAACAAGGACCAGGCCACGGCATGGAAGACGATGCTCGCTGCGTTCAACCTGGCGCCCGAGGCTGCGTTGATGTCCGCGTCCTACGGCATGTTTCAAATCATGGGCTTCAACTTCGCGGCCTGCGGGTACAGGAACGTGTTTGATTTTGTCACTGCGATCAAGCTCAACGCCGGTCAGCAATTGAAGGCATTCGTGGGGTTTTGCAGCAAGAACCCGGCCCTGATCAAGGCCATGAAAACCAAGGATTACGTGGGCATGGCCCGTCACTACAACGGCCAGGACTTCGGCGACTACGACAAACGCATCCGGCGAACCTACGAATCCCTGGAGAAGAAAAAATAGCCGCAGCGCAACCCTTGCAGTTTTATTGCGCAGCGCATTGATAGCTGTTTCACAGCTATCAATGCGCTCACTGGACAACCTAAAACCAACTTGTTAGCTTGCGCTCGCTACTTGTTTCAGAATGTGACAAGAGTACAGAGTTGATATTGAAGTGCTATCACTTCTTTAACTAACAGGGATGTCTGTGATGAAAAGCCTGCAAGGGTTACCCCGTCTTATCAGTGCCTCGGTAGGTGCGCCCGGTAAAGCCCGGAATTTGCCTGCCGATGTTCAGTGCATCCAGTATCTATTCAATTTGATCATTCCCAAGATGGGGTTCCCGCTGGCCGAAAACGGCAAGTGTGATGGCCAGTTGGTGCAGTGCATCAGCCAGTACCAGTTTCGTCATCTTAAATATGCACACCCGGACGGCGTGATTGACCCTACCGGCCGCACCTTCAACAGCCTGATCGAAGAGGCGGTGAAAGTGCCGGTGAAGGCGTTTGCGACGATGCGCATTCCCAGCTTCTTGAATGTGTTCGGCAATAACCAGGGCGATACGGTGCAGGCCACGGTCAATGTGTACCTGGACCGCATGCGCGCAATGGTCGAGGCCGAGCGGCGTAACCGGCAACTGATGTTGCAGTCCACCTGCGACGGCGGCATGACCCTGACCGATACCGACTTCCAGAACGCCGCGACGCAGTTGGGCAACGGTATTTCAGTGAATCTCATCAAGGCGTTTGCCACGGTCGAATCCGGTGGGCGCTCCGGTTTCGGGCCGGCCAAATTACCGGTGATCGCATTTGAAGGGCACTGGTTTCGCAAATACACCAAGAGTATTTACGACCAGGCCCACCCGCTGCTGTCTTACCCCTATGTGAAAAAAGCCGGGCCACAATGGCAGGTCAACAACAAGGACCAGACCAAGGCCTGGGAAACCATGGCCACGGCCTTTGCGCTGGACCATGGAAGCGGCGTTGAAATCGGCGTCCTGGGGCATGTTTCAGATGATGGGTTTCAATTTTGCATCTTGCGGTTACAAGTCGGTGTTTGAATTTACCGCCGCACTCAAGATTAATGCCGGTCATCAACTAAAGGCCTTCGTCAGTTTTTGCAGCCAGAGCCCGTCGTTAATCAAGGCGATGAAGGAAAAAGACTATGTCGCCATGGCGCGTAACTATAACGGCAAGGATTACGGCGACTATGACCGCCGTATAAAAAATGCCTACGAAGCACTTGAAGGGAAAAAATAAGATGATCCGGTTTCTTGCGGTTGGTGTGTTGTCGATGTGTTGCGCAGTGCCTGCGTTTGCCAGTTCCGCCGCGCTGCATTCGGGCAAGTACGAAGGGCTGATGCTGGCGGTGACCCCTGAGCATGAAGTCGAAGGTTTCTACGCCGAAGAACTGGGCGAGGGCGTAACCCGCAGCTGTGCGTTCTACCTGCGAGGCAAGCCCGAAGCGCTCACTACCTGGCTCGACGAAGCCTACCCGGGCAGCCTTGCGCCTTCGTCCGACGGCGTGACCCTGACCGTGGAGCAAGGCCGCCAGCATCCGGGCTGCATGAGCGTGCTGATGCCGGAAATTGCCACCGGCCTGGACCTGACCCAGACCGCCAGCAGCAACTGGATCGGCTTGGTGACCGTGTCGGCCGACAAGGCTTATCTGCTGAAAACCCCTGGCGACAAGGCCACCAAGCGCCCGTATATCGTCAAGGATGATGTGGTCGGTGTGCTGGCCTTCAAGGAGGGCTGGGCTCAGGTTGAGTTCACCAACGCCAAGGACCGGACGTTCACCGGTTGGATCAGCCAGGATCAGTACAGCCGCTTGGCTGCGCCCGCTGCGCAAAACTGAGCTATAAAAAAACGCCGCTGTGTGCCCGTCACACAGCGGCGTTTTTGTGCGCGGTGCTTAGTCTTTGTTGCGATTGAACAGCTTGCGGATCACCGCGAACAGCGCCACCACGCCGACGACTAGGAACTTCTTCGCAGCCAGCAGGAAAATGCCGATCTTGGCGAACAACCCGGCCTTGGCGGCAATCCCGCCCGCAACCAGGGCCGCCAGGCCGTAAGAGGCCAGCTTGTCGGTCTTGGGGTTGAAGTCGGTGTACAGGTTGCCGTCGGTGAAGTTGGTGAACGCCAGGACCTTGGGCATTTCCTGTTTGACGGTCGCCAGGTCGGCCATGCCGGCCACGGCGTTGAGTTCCAGGACGCCTTCGCGGCCCAGCACGCGGATGCTGTAGTTAAGGGTGGTCTGGTCGGCGTCGTCGGCTTTCAGCTCGCGCGCCCAGTACATCTTGTGGGTGCTGTCGTCGTAGCGCGGCGGCTCGGCCCAGCCCAGCAGGTGCAGGCCGGCGTAGCCTTGCTTCTTGCGTTCCTGGTTCTGTGCTTCGTCTTCTTCCTGCATTTGCTTGAGCAGTTCGGCGTAGTCGATTTTCGCCGCATCCTCGTCAGAAATATGCCCGTCGTCCTTGTAGCTGACGATCACGCCCCAGCCGCGCTCCGACAACGGGCTGACGGCTTTGGGCACGATCATGCCCAGGGTCTTGAAGCCCGGCGGGTTGCCCCAGCCATCGGTCAGCAGGCGCTCGGTGTCGGCGGGGTCGAGGTAGTAGAACTCGTCATTGAGCTTGAGGCTCGCAATGCCACTGGGCAGGGTGACCGTGCCGGTCTTTTGCTTGAGCGACGCGAGAAAGTGTTCGGCGGTTTCGGCCGGTGCGCTGGCTTCAACAGGCGCGGGCGTGGACGCGGCAAAGGCGGGTGCGACAGGCAGGCTCAGAGCGGCTGCCGCCAGTAACAGGCGGAAGTAATTCATGGTAGTCCCTTACATTTTGAATTAATTTCGCGGGAGGATATATGAAATAACTGTTTTGGGTTAGCCGAACGTCTCGCGCAGCAACCCGGCAAACGCATCCCGCGCCAGGTGGCGCTGGGTGTCCTTGTGCCAGAACAGCAGGTTATCCACGGCCTGCAACTCGTCGAATCGATACGAGGCCAGTTGATTGGCCTGCTCATAGCGGGCCAGGATGCCTTCCGGTGCCAGCGCCACGCCGATCCCCGCGCTGACACAACCGATGATCGTGCCCCAACTGGCATAGCTGGCGATGCTCGGCTTGAAGTCATGGGGCTTGACCCAGTTCTCCAGTGCGGCGCGATACGGGCAGCCGGGCGGCCACACCAGCAAGGTGCGGCCAGCCAAATCCTCGGCGCTGTTGATCGGCGCGCTGGACGCGCTGGCGATCAGCACCAGGCGCTCGCTGTAGACCACGCTGTGTGCAAGCTTTGCGCGTTTGTTGCCGGAGGCCACCAACGCCACATCCAGGCGATGGTGCTGCAAATCATCGAGTAACTGGCCCCAGGCGCCGGTCACCAGTTCCAGGTTCACCTCCGGGTAGCGCCGATGGTATTCCGCCAGCAGCGGTGGCAAGCGGCCGCTGGCGCTGGATTCCACCGCACCGATACGCAGGGTGCCACGCGGGATGGCGGTGGCGTCGACGGCGCGTTTGGACTCCTCCACCAGTGCCAGGATGCGCTCACAGTAATCGAGGAAGACTTCACCAGCCGCACTGATCGCCAGCCCACGCCCGGCGCGGATAAACAGCGGGGTGCCCAACTCGCTCTCCAACTGCTTGATGCGCGTGGTGATGTTGGACGCTACGCAGTGCAATTGCAGGGCGGCCTGGGCCACGCTGCCGGTTTGCGCCACGGCTCGTACCATTTTCAGTTGGGCCAGTTCCATTGCTCAGTTCCAGTGATTTCAGATGTCAGAAACGGTTAATTGTCCTGCGCCTTGCCGAGGCCAAGACTGACGGCATTCCCTCTCTGTTTGCGGACGCCATTGATGAATCCCCCTTCACCCGTAAAGCTAACGCTAGTTGTCGCCAGCGTCATCCTCTGTTGGGCGTATTCGCCGATTGGCGTGCACCTGGGGCTGCACAGCTATAGCCCCGGCCAGTTGGCGTTGCTGCGGTTTTTGATCGCCTCGGTGTTTATGGGCGCGGTGGCACTGGTGCTGGGCATCGGTCGGCCGCGCCTGCGGGATCTGCCGTGGTTGCTGGTGCTGGGGTTTTTCGGGGTGTTCCTGCATCACACCAGCCTCAATTACGGGCAGCAATGGGTGACGGCGGCCGCGTCCAGCGTGCTGGCACAGTCGGCGCCACTGTGCAGCGTGCTGATTGCGTTTTTCTGCTTGAAGGAGGGGGTCAGCGCCTGGCGCTGGGGCTGCGTGCTGCTGGGGCTGCTCGGCGTGCTGGTGGTGATCTGGGGGGATCAGGGCGTGGCGGATATCAACCCGCGTGGCTTGCTGATCCTGCTGGCGGCGCTGTCCTGGAGCGTGTACTTCGCCCTGCAGAAGCACTATGCCCACCGCTACAGCCCACTGACCATGGCGTGCTACATGGTGTGGGCGGGCACGCTGATGCTCGCCGTGAACCTGCCGGGCCTGCCAGCCGCCGTGGTGCAGGCGCCGTTGGCGGAAAACCTGGCGGTGCTAGTGCTCGGGGTTTTCCCCAGCGCACTGGCGTACCTGGCCTGGGGTTATGTGTTGAAACATGTCGAGGTCAGCCGCGCCTCGGTGGCGATGTACCTGATCCCGCCGGTGGCCATGCTGATGGCCGCGACGCTGCTGGGCGAGCACATTGCCGTGCAGGTGGTGCTCGGCGGTGTGATCGTGCTGGCCAGCGTGGCGGCCATCAGCCTGGAAGGGCGCTGGCGGTCAGTCGCTCAGGCAAAACGCCCGCAAGCGGTGGCCGTCCAGGTCCTGGGCGACGAAGGTGTAGCCGAAATCCAGCGCGGTCGGTGATTGAATGATCGTCGCGCCACGCTCAACCCACTGCGCGTGCAAGGCATCCACGGCGGCCTGGTTGGGCAGCGAGAAGCCCAGTTCACCGCCGCCACCGGTGAACTGGGCGGCCGGTTCCACGGTATGCCGCGACCACAGCCCCAGCTTCACGCCGTTGTCGAGGATGAACAGCGCAAACGTCGGGTTCAGCTCCACCGGCGGCTTGCCCAGCAGGCGGCTATAGAAGTTGGCACTGGTGGCCGGGCTATCGACGTACAGCAGGAAGTAATGGGCGAGGGTGTTCATGCAGGCTCCTTGAGGACGGACGTTAAGTGAGCCCAGTCTATAAGGCCGTCCTGTCAGTTCTTGTCAGGAGTGTGCAGGGGCTCCGGGTGTTCGCCGGTGTACAACCGGATGATTGCATCGATCTCGCCTGACATCTGCATCCGCAGCAGGGTGCGCAGGATCCGCTGCACCGGCACGTTCGGGTCATTGCGCACGGTGCAGCCGACGCGCTGCTCGTCGATCACGGCGATTTTGTGCAATTTTTTGCCGGTGGGCATGTGCTGGTTGAAGCGGTCGAGTATCCATTCGTTGCTCACCGCATACTTGAAACGCCCGGCCACCAGCTTGTGCAGCACCTGTTCTTCGCTGCGGGCGTCGTCGCGGGTCAGTTGACCGGCGGCAAACAGCGGGTCGAGCGTGGCGTAGCGATAATTGAGCACCGTACCGATCGATTGGGGCGGCAGTTTGCTCACCTGTACCGGCTGCACGGGAGCCTGGGTGCTGACCAACAGGTTGCGCTGCACCATCAGGGGGATGCTCCAGGTGTAATCCCCGGACATATTGTCGAACCAGGCCTGGGTGACATAACAGCGCACGTCGATATCGCCGTGCTGCATGGCCGCCGAGATACGCGCCCGCGCCAGCACATGGAACTGCGCCGGGCGGCCGACCTGGGTGGCCAGGCTCAACATCAAGTCATACAAAATACCCTGGGTGGGCCGGCCGTCCTCCAACTGCACCATGGGCATCGCCCAGCTGTCGGAAACCGAGAAACACAGCGGCGCGGGTGCCGCCAGGCTGGCCGTGGTGATCATCCATAAAGCGCCCAGGACTACGCGCATACACTCTCCGGGTTCAGGCCTTTTCGGGGCCAATCAGCAGAGCTTAGTCAGATTAGACGAGCGTGCCGGATGCAATTTCCCCCTTGCTCCGCTAGCATTACCGGCTTCCGCTTCCCAGTTGCGACGGTTTTCGATGAGTTATCAGGTTCTTGCACGTAAATGGCGTCCGCGCTCGTTCCGCGAAATGGTCGGCCAGACCCATGTGCTCAAGGCTCTGATCAATGCCTTGGACAGCCAGCGGCTGCACCACGCCTACCTGTTCACCGGTACCCGGGGGTGGGCAAGACCACTATTGCGCGCATCATCGCCAAATGCCTGAACTGTGAAACCGGTATCACTTCGACGCCCTGCGGCACCTGCTCGGTGTGCCGGGAAATCGACGAAGGGCGTTTCGTCGACCTGATCGAGATCGACGCCGCGAGCCGCACCAAGGTCGAAGACACCCGCGAGCTGCTGGACAACGTGCAGTACGCGCCGAGCCGTGGCCGCTTCAAGGTCTACCTGATCGACGAAGTGCACATGCTGTCCAGCCACTCTTTCAACGCGCTGTTGAAAACCCTGGAAGAGCCGCCGCCCTACGTCAAATTCATTCTGGCCACCACTGACCCGCAGAAACTTCCGGCCACTATTCTGTCGCGGTGCCTGCAGTTCTCCCTGAAAAACATGACGCCTGAGCGCGTGGTCGAGCATTTGACCCATGTGCTGGGCGTCGAGAACGTACCGTTCGAAGACGACGCGCTGTGGCTGCTCGGCCGCGCCGCTGACGGCTCGATGCGTGATGCCATGAGCCTCACCGACCAGGCCATCGCCTTCGGTGAAGGCAAGGTCATGGCCGCCGATGTGCGTGCCATGCTCGGCACCCTCGACCACGGCCAGGTGTTCGACGTGCTGCACGCGTTGATCGAGGGCGACGCCAAGGCGTTGCTCGAGGCCGTGCGGCATTTGTCTGAACAGGGCCCGGACTGGAACGGCGTGCTCTCGGAAATCCTCAATGTGCTGCACCGCGTGGCCATCGCCCAGGCCCTGCCTGAGGGTGTCGACAATGGTCATGGCGACCGCGACCGCGTGTTGGCCCTGGCCCAGGCGTTGCCGGCCGAAGATGTACAGTTTTACTACCAGATGGGCCTGATCGGCCGCCGCGACCTGCCCCTGGCCCCGGACCCGCGTGGTGGCTTCGAAATGGTCCTGCTGCGAATGCTGGCGTTCCGGCCAGCGGATTCGGCAGATGCGCCGAGACAGCCGCTAAAGCCAGTGGGGATCAGCCAGGCCACAGTTGATTCCGCCAAACCAGTGGCTGGCGCGGCGGTGGTTGCGCCAGTGGTTGCTGCGCCGGTGCCCGAGCCTGAGCCGGTGGTGGTTGCGCCCGTGGTTGCGCCGGCGCCTGAGCCGGTGGTCGTGCCCGAGCCTGAGCCCGTGGTCGACCTGCCGTGGAATGACCCGGTAGAGGTCGAGCCGGAAGTCGAGCTGCAGCCCGCCGTGGAGCCCGTGCTCGAAACCAGCGGCGAGCAGCCCGAGCTGACGCCGATGCCTGCGCCGACCCCCGACAGTGTGGTGCCGGCCGCGCCCGAGTGGGTTTCTGCGCCGGTTCCGGAGCCGACCGTGGCCCAGGTAGAAGCCGCTACCCCGGGCATCGACCTCGACGACGAACCGCCGCTGGACGAAGACTACATCGAGCCGGACATGGATTCGGCCTACAGCTACCTGGACGACCTGGCCAGCGAGCATACCGCCGAGCCGGCCCCGGAACCCGAGGCCGAGCCTGCAGCGGCGCCGGCCACCGGCCTGGCCCTGCAATGGTTGGAATTGTTTCCGAAATTGCCAATTTCCGGCATGACCGGCAGCATCGCCGCCAACTGCACCCTGATCGCCGTCGACGGTGACCACTGGCTGTTGCACCTGGACCCGGCCCATAGCGCCCTGTTCAACGCGACCCAGCAGCGTCGCCTCAACGATGCATTGAACCAGTACCATGAGCGCACGCTGACCATCGCCATCGAGCTGATCAAGCCCGAGCAGGAAACCCCGGCCCAGGCTGCCACCCGTCGGCGTATCAACCGCCAGCGTGAGGCCGAAGACTCGATCCATGGCGACCCGCTTATCCAGCAAATGATGCAACAGTTCGGTGCGGTCGTCCGTCACGATACTATTGAACCTGTCGAAGCCCCGGTGCCCCAGGCGTCCTGACACCGGGCTACTTATTGATCCACGTACTTTGAGGTGATTCCCATGATGAAAGGTGGCATGGCCGGCCTGATGAAGCAGGCGCAGCAGATGCAGGAAAAAATGGCCAAGATGCAGGAAGAACTGGCCAACGCCGAAGTCACCGGTAAAGCCGGTGGCGATATGGTCAGCGTGGTGATGACCGGTCGTCACGACATCAAGCGCGTGAGCATCGACCCAAGCGTATTGCCAGGCGTAGGCGAAGATGACCTGGAAATGCTCGAGGCGCTGTTCGCCGCGGCCGTCAACGACGCCGTGCGCAAGATCGAAGCCAACAGCCAGGAAAAAATGGGCGGCGTGACCGCCGGCATGCAATTGCCACCGGGCATGAAGCTGCCGTTCTGATCGACGAGCTTTAGCTAGACTCCAATGCCAGGCCCAGTGCCTGGCATTTTTATTTGTGGTGGTGGCGAGCAGGCTTGCCCGCGCTGGGCTGTGAAGCAGCCCCAATACGTCATCCGAGCTGAACCCCGGCACTGCCCCCATGGTCTGCACCCTATACCGAAGCATTCGTTAAAGGAGCCCCAGATGCCTCAAGAACCGATTCTCAACCAGCGCATTGTCCTGGTCTCGCGCCCCCAAGGTGCACCGACCCCGGAGAACTTTCGCCTGGAGCGTGTGAACCTGCCGGAGTTGGCAGACGGCCAGGTCCTTTTGAAAACCCTGTACCTGTCCCTCGACCCTTACATGCGCGGACGCATGAGCGACGCTCCGTCCTACGCAGCGCCGGTGGAAATCGATGAAGTGATGACCGGTGGTGCTGTCAGCCGTATCGAGCAGTCGCGCAATCCAAAATTCGAAGTGGGCGACCTGGTGGTCGGTGCCACCGGCTGGCAGAGCCACAGCATCTCCGATGGTCGCAACCTGATGCCGGTGCCCAAGGGCCTGGCCAGCCCGTCCATGGCCTTGGGTGTGCTGGGCATGCCCGGCATGACCGCGTACATGGGCCTGATGGACATCGGCCAGCCCACGGCTGGGGAAACCCTGGTGGTGGCGGCAGCCTCCGGCGCCGTGGGCTCGGTGGTGGGGCAGGTGGCCAAGCTCAAGGGCTTGCGCGTGGTCGGTATTGCGGGCGGCGCCGACAAGTGCCGCTATGTGGTGGACGAATTGGGCTTTGATGCCTGTATCGACCACAAGAGCGCGGAGTTTGCCGACGAACTGGCCCAGGCCTGTTTCAAGGGCGTGGATATCTACTTCGAAAACGTCGGCGGTAAGGTATTCGATGCGGTGCTGCCGCTGCTCAACCCCAAGGCGCGCATTCCGCTGTGCGGATTGATCGCCGGCTACAATGCCCATGAGGCGCCAAGCGGGCCTGACCGATTGCCTGCGTTGCAACGCACTTTGCTGACCAAGCGGGTGCGCATCCAGGGCTTTATCGTGTTTGATGACTATGGCGATCGCCAGCCTGAATTCCTCAGCGCCATGGCGCCATGGGTGCGCGATGGCAAGATCAAGTTCCGTGAGGACGTGGTCGATGGCCTGGAGCAAGCGCCTGAAGCCTTTATCGGTTTGCTGGAAGGGCGCAACTTCGGCAAGTTGGTGGTACGCGTCGCACAGGATTGAGGATTTGACGCTAATCCGGGGCGCGGGTATAAACCGCGTCTCGTTGTTTTGTCGGACCATTCGCCCATGAGCTTCAGCCCCCTGATTCGCCAACTGATCGACGCGCTGCGCACTTTGCCAGGCGTCGGCCAGAAAACCGCCCAACGCATGGCGCTGCAACTGCTGGAGCGTGATCGCAGCGGCGGCACGCGGTTGGCCCAGGCCCTGAGCCAGGCCATGACCGGGGTCGGCCATTGCCGCCAGTGCCGCACCCTGACCGAAGAAGAACTCTGCCCGCAATGCGCCGACCCGCGCCGCGACGATACGCTGCTGTGCGTGGTGGAAGGGCCGATGGACGTGTATGCGGTGGAGCAGACCGGTTATCGCGGGCGCTACTTTGTGCTCAAGGGCCATTTGTCGCCGCTGGACGGCCTGGGGCCGGAGGCGATTGGTATTCCGCAATTGGTGGCGCGGATTGAAGAGCAGGGCACCTTTGCCGAGGTGATCTTGGCGACCAACCCGACGGTTGAAGGTGAAGCGACGGCGCATTACATCGCGCAGCTGTTGACCAACAAAGGCTTGATCACCTCGCGTATCGCCCACGGCGTGCCGCTGGGTGGCGAGCTGGAATTGGTGGATGGCGGCACGCTGGCGCACTCATTTGCCGGGCGCAAACCGATCGCCCTCTAAGCAACAAAGCCGTTCAAAAGGTGGGAGCGGGCTTGCTCGCGAATACGCAGTGTCAGTCACCAGATGTGTTGACTGATCCACCGCCTTCGCGAGCAAGCCCGCTCCCACATTCGTTTTGTGGTGTGTGTGATAGCTACGTCCAGCTTGATAACCAAGCAAGCGCTTGGTAATTTCGCTCCACCTCTGCGTGGAGTTTGCCGATGTCTGCCTACCAGGACTACTTCGACCCCAGCCACCAATTGATCCGCGACAGCGTGCGCCGTTTCGTCGAGCGCGAGATGTTGCCGGGCATCGAGCAATGGGAAGAGGCCGAAAGCTTTCCTCGCGAGCTGTACCTCAAGGCAGGCGCAGCGGGGCTTCTCGGTATCGGTTACCCCGAAGCCTTGGGCGGCAGCCACGAAGGTGATCTGTTCGCCAAAGTCGCGGCCAGCGAAGAACTGATGCGCTGCGGGTCCGCTGGCGTGGTGGCGGGCTTGGGCTCGCTGGATATCGGCTTGCCGCCGCTGGTCAAATGGGCGCGGCCCGAGGTGCGCGAACGGGTGGCGCCGCAGGTGTTGGCAGGTGAGAAGATCATTGCGCTGGCCGTTACCGAGCCGGGTGGCGGCTCCGATGTGGCCAACCTGCAGACCCGTGCCGTGCGCGACGGCGAGCATTACCGCGTGAGCGGCAGCAAGACGTTTATCACCAGCGGCATTCGTGCCGACTTCTACACCGTCGCTGTGCGCACCGGCGGGCCGGGCTTTGCCGGCATCAGCCTGTTGCTGATCGAGAAAAACACCCCAGGGTTCACCGTCGGCCAGCCCCTGAAGAAAATGGGCTGGTGGGCGTCGGACACGGCTGAATTATTCTTCGACGATTGCCCAGTGCCTGTCGGCGATTTGATTGGCGCCGAGAACATGGGCTTCGCCTGCATCATGGGCAACTTCCAGAGCGAACGCCTGGCCTTGGCCCTGATGGCCAATATGACCGCGCAGCTGGCCTTGGAGGAAAGCCTCAAGTGGGCCAGCCAACGGGAGGCGTTCGGCAAGCCTATCGGCAAGTTCCAGGTGCTCAAGCATCGCCTGGCGGAAATGGCCACGGCGGTGGAAGTCTCGCGGGAATTCACCTACCGCCAGGCGGCGAAGATGGCCGCCGGCAAAAGTGTGATCAAGGAGATCTCCATGGCCAAGAACTTCGCCACGGATACCGCCGATCGCGTCACCTATGATGCCGTGCAGATCCTCGGCGGCCAGGGCTATATGCGCGGCAGCCTGGTGGAGCGGCTGTACCGCGACAACCGCATTCTGTCCATCGGTGGCGGCACTCGCGAGGTGATGAATGAAATCATCAGCAAGCAGATGGGGCTCTGATCTGCGCTGTTCTTTCGGGCCTCATCGCGGGCAAGCCCGGCTCCCACAGGTGATCGGGTTCACACATTCATTTCTGTGAATGTGATCACCTGTGGGAGCGGGCTTGCCCGCGATGAGGCCGGTACAGACAACCGTTACCGTTCAGTCAACGCAAACTGCGTCAGGCAAAACGTCGGTATGCCCATATCTTCCAGGCGCTGCGAGCCGCCCAGCTCCGGCAGGTCGATAATCGCCGCCGCTTCGAAGATCTTCGCGCCCATGCGCCGCACCAGGTTGGCCGCTGCAATCAAGGTGCCGCCGGTGGCGATCAGGTCATCGAACATCAGCACCGAGTCGCCTTCGCACAGGCTGTCGGCGTGCACTTCGAGAAAGGCTTCGCCGTATTCGGTCTGGTAACCCTCGGCCAGCACGTCAGCCGGCAGCTTGCCCTGCTTGCGAAACAGGATCAGCGGTTTGTTCAGTTGGTAGGCGATGATCGAGCCGATCAGGAAGCCGCGAGCATCCATCGCGCCGATGTGGGTGAAATCGGCTTCGACATAGCGCTGGGCAAAGGTGTCGGCCACCAGGCGCAAGGCCCTGGGCGATTGGAACAGCGGGGTAATGTCACGAAAGATCACCCCAGGCTTGGGGAAGTCGATGACAGGGCGGATCAGGGATTTGATGTCGAACGAATCGAAAGTCATCGTCGCAGAGTCCTGGGGTGGAAAACGGACTCGAAGTATACCTGCGGCCTCGCCGATTGGCGCGGCCGCAAGCCTTTGCATCAACTTTCCAGGGAGCCACCGGCCAGCGCGCATAGCTGGATCGGGTCGAGGATATGCACTTCCTTGCCTTCGGCGGCGATCAGCTGGTTCTGCTGGAAGCGGGTAAATACGCGGGACACGGTTTCCACCGCGAGGCCCAGGTAATTCCCGATTTCATTGCGCGACATGCTCAGGCGGAACTGGTTGGCCGAGAAACCACGGGCACGGAACCGCGCCGACAGGTTGACCAGGAAGGTGGCGATGCGCTCGTCGGCGGTTTTCTTCGACAACAGCAGCATCATTTGCTGGTCGTCACGAATTTCGCGGCTCATGACGCGCATCAGTTGGCGGCGCAGTTGCGGCAATTGCAGGGCCAGTTCGTCGAGGCGCTCGAAGGGGATTTCGCACACCGACGTAGTCTCCAGGGCCTGGGCCGACACCGGGTGAATCTCGGTGTCCATGCCCGACAACCCGACCAGCTCGCTGGGCAGATGGAACCCGGTGATCTGCTCTTCGCCGCCGTCGCTCAGGCTGAAGGTCTTCAATGCACCCGAACGTACTGCATAGACGGAATCGAACTTGTCGCCCTGGCGAAACAGAAACTCGCCTTTTTTCAGCGGGCGACCGCGTTTAACGATCTCGTCCAGCGCATCCATGTCTTCCAGATTCAGCGAAAGTGGCAGGCAGAGGGGGGCCAGGCTGCAATCCTTGCAATGAGCCTGGCTATGAGCGCGCAGTTTAACTGGCTCGGACATTTCTTAAATCCTTGTGGGAAAACACACATAAGACGTAAGGGTAACGCACTGGGGGGCGCTGAGGCCAGCTTGTACAAAAACCGGCAACGGTATAAAGTTTTTTGTATCTGCGCCGATACAAGGGCATTCCTACACGCCGGAGCTCGGACCATGTCTGTCATTGCCGCCTACAATCCTGCCATCCGAGTGCCTGCAGTGCCGAGCGCGAAGTCAGCCGCCGAACCTGCCGTAAAGACCCAGGCCGCTGCGCCGGCTGCTGAAACCAAAGGCGTGGAAGGCGTGACGGTGACGATTTCCGGCGCGGCGTTCAAGGCGGTGGCGGTGGCCAGTAAAGCCAATTCCGACATCGATGACAGTGGCTTGGATGAAAGCGTTAAACAGATCCTCAAAATGATCCGCAAGCTCAAGCAACAGATCGCCGAGAAAATGGCCGAGCTCCAGGCGGTCGCGAATGACAACAGCCTGACGCCGGAGCAGGCCCGGGTGAAGACCAACAACATCCAGGGCGCTATCAGTGCGCTGCAGGCCGGCTTGATGACCTCCCAGGGCTCCTTGCTCAAGGCGATGAAAAGCATGAGCGCTGATGGCGCGCTCAAGGCCGCCTCGCTGGCGATGTAACTAGATCACCCGTGAAAAGCGCTGCCGATTCTGGTGCTCCAGATAGGCATCGAACACCATGCACACCGACCGCACCAGCAGCCTTCCGGCTGGCAGCACACGAATGCCCTGGGCGTCCAGCGCGATCAGGCCGTCTTGCGCCATGGCCTCGAGTTGCGGCCATACGTCGTCGAAATACCCGCGAAAATCAATGTTGAAGGCGTGTTCAACCTGCTCGAATGCCAGGCTGAACGTGCAGATCAACTGCTGAATCACCTCCCGTCGCAACCGGTCGTCAGTGGTGCAGCGCAAGCCACGGCTGGTGGCCAACTGCGCGCCGGCCAGGGTGTTCTGGTAGGCGCTGAGGTCACTGGTGTTCTGGCAATACAGGTCGCCGATCTGGCTGATGGCCGACACGCCAAGCCCGATCAGGTCGCAATGACCATGGGTGGTATAGCCCTGGAAGTTGCGCTGCAGGGTGCCTTCTTCCTGGGCGATGGCGAGTTCGTCGTCCGGCAGGGCAAAGTGGTCCATGCCGATATAGCGATAACCGGCCTGGGTCAGTTGCTCGATGGTGGTTTGCAGCATCAGTAGCTTGGACGCAGGCGACGGCAAGTCGTCGGTGTCGATGCGCCGCTGGGGCATGAAACGCTCCGGCAGGTGCGCATAGTTGAACACCGACAGGCGGTCCGGTTGCAGCCTGATCACTTCCTCCACGGTGCGGGCGAAGTTGATCGGTGTCTGCTTGGGCAGGCCGTAGATCAGGTCGATATTGATCGAGCGAAACTGCAGGGTGCGCGCCGCATCAATGACCGCACGGGTTTCTTCCAGGCTTTGCAGGCGGTTGACCGCGCGCTGCACGTCCGGGTCGAGGTCTTGCAGGCCGATGCTCACGCGGTTGAAGCCCAATTCGCGCAGCAGGCCCATGGTGGCCCAGTCTGCCTCACGCGGGTCGATCTCGATGCCGTAGTCGCCGGAGTCATCATCCAGCAAATTGAAGTGCTGGCGCAGGCAACCCATCACCTGGCGCAGTTCATCATGGCTGAGAAAGGTCGGCGTTCCGCCGCCGAAGTGCAGCTGCTCCACCGGCTGTTTCGGGTCGAGGTGGCAGGCCACCAGCTGGATCTCCTGCTCCAGGCGTTGCAGGTACGCGTGGGCGCGGCCACGGTCCTTGGTGATCACCTTGTTGCAGGCGCAGTAGTAGCAAATGTTCGCGCAGAACGGCACATGCACATACAGCGACAACGGGCGTGCGGCCTTGCGGCTGTCGCGCAGGGCGTGGAGCAGGTCGAAAGTGCCGACCTGGCTGTCGAATTGTACGGCGGTGGGGTAGGACGTGTAGCGCGGTCCCGCCAGGTCGTAACGGTGAATCAGATTGGTGTCCCAACGAATGGCGTCGAGCATGCGGGCGTTCCCCCGGATAGGCTAGTGGGCCGAGTCTAGGGGCGTGACCGGCGAGCCATGTTGATTTGCATCAACGGGGAGCGGCGCTATGCCACACCTTATCAGTGGCCCATTAGCCAATGCTGATGTGGACCGGGAAGTGTCCACCCCCCGAACAGAATCACCAGCAGCCCCCCGGCCATGCGCACACTGCGTTTACGCAAAAGCGCCGTCACCCGTTCAGCCGCCAAACCCGTCGCCAGCAGCACCGGCCAGGTGCCCAACCCAAACGCCAGCATCAGCAACGCACTGTCCAGCGCATTACCCTGGCTCGCGGCCCACAGCAGGGTGCTGTAGACCAACCCACATGGCAGCCAGCCCCACAGCGCGCCCAGCAGCAACGCACGCGGCAGGCTGGACACCGGCAGCAAACGGTTGGCGACGGGCTGTAGGTAGCGCCACAGGCCGCGCCCGAGGCTTTCGATGCGGGTCAGGCCGCTCCACCAGCCAGCCAGGTACAGGCCCATGCTGATCAACAGCAAGCCGGCGAGTACGCGCATGAACATCGCCGCGGGGCTGTTGGCCACCGCCCAGCCAGCCAGGCCGATCAGCAGCCCGGCAGTGGCGTAGCTGAGGATGCGCCCCAGGTTGTACGCCAGCAGCAGGCGGAAACGACGGCTGCGTTGCTCCTTGGGGATTGCCAGGGTCAGTGCCCCCATCAGCCCGCCGCACATGCCCAGGCAGTGGCCGCCGCCGAGCAGGCCGAGGATCAACGCGGAGACCAGCAATGGCGCCAATTCAAGCATGGGGCGGTTCTTTAGGGGCCTGCGGTTGCTCCGGCCTGTTGGCTTCGTCGATGGCGGCCAGGTGGTTCGGGTCCTGGTCGTCGAACAGCACGCTGTGGGCCGGACCGTCGAGGTCGTCGTACTGGCCGCTGTCCACCGCCCAGAAGAAGATGTAGATGGCGACCCCCACCAACAGCAGCGCCGCCGGAATCATCACGTATAAAGCTGGCATCTGCACTCCATGCCCGCACGGCTCAAGCCGGCAGTGGGCGGGTTACTGAGGGGGCGCCTGGGGCCTGCGCGCTCGGCAGGCGAGTCAGGCGCAGGGCGTTGAGCACCACGGTCAACGAACTGAGGGACATGCCGATCGCCGCCCAGATCGGGGTGATCCAGCCCAGGGCAGCAAACGGCAGCATCAGGCCATTGTACAGCCCGGCCCACAGCAGGTTTTCAATGATTACCCGACGGGTGCGTCGTGCCAGGCTAAAGGCTTGCACCAGCGCGTCGAGCCGGTTGGACAGCAGCACCGCGTCGGCGCTGGTCTTGGCCAGGTCGGTGGCCGAACCCATGGCCACGCTGATATCGGCGGCGGCGAGCACCGGCACATCGTTGACGCCATCGCCGAGCATCAGCACCTTGCGACCTTGCTTGTGCAAGTGTTGCAGCACGTGCAGCTTGTCGTCGGGGCGCAGGCCGCCGTGGGCTTCGTCGATGCCCAGTTCGGCAGCCACACTGGCGACCATCGGCGAACTGTCTCCGGACAGCAGCAGTGTGCGCCAGCCGCGAGCCTTGCAGGCGGCCAGCAGGGCAGGGGCGTCGCTGCGCAGGCGGTCATCCAGCACGAACCAGGCGAGCGCACCGTCACGGTCGCCCAGCAGCAGCCATTGGCCGGCTTCGTTTGGCGAGGCGGGGATCGGGCAGCCACTGAGTTCGCAGACAAAACCGGGCTGGCCGATGCGCAGCAGGCGTTCACCCACGCGACCTTCCAGGCCCAGTCCGGGAAGCTGAGCACCTCATCGGCGGCCAGCGGGGCACGCCCGAAGGCCCGCGCAATCGGGTGCTCAGAGCGCTGTTCAAGGGCGGCGGCGAGCGCCAGGCACAGGTCGCTGCTGGCGCTGCCCAATGGGCGGATCGCTCTCAACGCCAAGCGGCCTTCGGTGAGGGTGCCGGTCTTGTCGAAAATCACCGTGTCGATCTGGTTCAAGCCTTCCAGCACATGACCACGGGTCAGCAGCAGCCCGAGTTTGTGCAGGGTGCCGGTGGCGGCGGTGAGGGCCGTCGGTGTGGCCAGGGACAGCGCGCACGGGCAGGTGGCGACCAGCATCGCCAGCACGATCCAGAATGCCCGCGATGCATCCAGTTCCCACCACACCAGGCCGATCACGGCGGCGGCCATCAGCGAGCACAGCAGGAACCACTGCGCGGCGCGGTCGGCGATTTGCGCCAGGCGCGGTTTCTCGGCCTGCGCCCGCTCCAGCAGGCGCACGATGGCGGACAGCCGCGTGTCATGGCCCAGCGCGCGTACTTCGACGGTCAGGGCTCCTTCGACATTGAGGGTGCCGGCGGTAACCGCCTCGCCGACGTGCCGCGGTTGCGGCAGGTATTCACCGGTGAGCAGCGACTCATCGACGCTAGATTGGCCGTCGAGGATCACCCCGTCCGCCGGCAGTACCGCACCGGGGTGCACCAGCACGCGGTCACCCACCGCCAGTTCGCTGAGCAGGATGCGTTCACTCTGGCCATCGCCTTTGAGGCGCAGGCACGAGGCGGGCAACAGGTTGACCAACTGCGCGGTGGCGGCGGCCGTACGCTCGCGTGCGCGGCGCTCCAGGTAGCGGCCGGCCAGCAGGAACAGCGCGAACATGCCGACGGCGTCGAAATACAACTCGCCCACCCCGGTGATCGCGGTCCAGATGCCCGCCAGGTACGCACCGCCAATCGCCAGGGACACCGACACGTCCATGGTCAGGTGGCGGGTGCGCAGGTCACGCAGGGCGCCTTTGAAAAATGGCGCGCAGCTGTAGAACACGATGGGTGTTGTAAGAAACATCGCAACCCAGCGCAGGATCACGTGCAGCTCCGGGCTCAGGTCGATATTGAATTCCGGCCAAGTAGCCATGGTCGCCATCATCGCCTGGAACCACAACAAGCCGGCCACTCCCAGTTGGCGCAAGGCCAGGCGGTTTTCACTGGCCAGTTGTTCGGCGGCGCGGTCGGCCTGATAAGGGTGGGCGGCGTAGCCGATGTGGCGCAGTTCGCTGAGCAACTGGCTCAATGGCAATTGCCCATCGGCCCAACGCACGTGCAGGCGATGGTTGGACAGGTTCAGCCGCGCCTCGGCCACCGCGGGCAGGCTGCGCAGGTGTTTCTCGATCAGCCAGCCACAGGCCGCGCAGCTGATGCCTTCCATCAACAGCGTGGCTTCGGCGAGATCGCCCTCGTGGCGCACAAAGGGTTTTTGCACATCGGCGCGGTCGTACAGCGCCAGTTCGTCTACCAACTGCACTGGCAGCGCCTCGGGGTTGGCCGAGGCTTCGCTGCGGTGCTGGTAATAGCTTTCCAGCCCACCGGCCACGATGGCTTCGGCCACTGCCTGGCAGCCTGGGCAGCATAGCTCGCGGCGCTCGCCGAGGATCACGGCGGTAAAGCGGTTGCCGCGCGGGACGGGCAGGGCGCAGTGGTAGCAAGGGGTTGGGGTGGTCATGGTTTGAAATCTATAGTGGCTGTCAGGGCCTCTTCGCGGGCAAGCCCACTTCCACATTTGGAACGCGTTCCAAATGTGGAAGTGGGCTTGCCCGCGATGCGCGAAGCGCGGCTTTATTTTTTCAGGTCTTCAGCACCCTGCAATGGTTCGTCGCCCAGCAGCAAGTCCTTGTCGTGGCTGACCTGTTCTTCTTCGAACATACGCCAGGTGCGATCGCCTTCCACACCGAGCAATTCGACGAAGCGCCGCCCTTCGACCTTGTCGGTGACCTGGCCGATATAGCGCCCGGGTTCGCTGGCGCTGAGGGCCAGGTTGATCTTGCGATCCTTCTCCGGCTGGGTCGGGGAAATCAGGTTCAGCTCCAGGGTCGCCGGGTTGCTGTTGCCGCTCAGGTGCACCTCGACTTCACCGGTCAGCTCGTCCAGGTGCACTTTGGCACGCAGCTGCAGGGTCTGGGCCAGGAGCTCGCGGTCCAGGGAGCGGTTGATGCCCTTGCCGGCCTCGTAGTAATTGTCGTTGACCAGGTTGTCCGGGTTGTTCACCGCGATGGTGACCATGGACAAGGTCAAGGTCACCGAGCAGGCCAGGATCCCAACGATGATCCAGGGCCAGAGGTGCTTGTACCAGGGGCTTGCGGCAGTAGCTGCGGGCATTGTTGTGCTCTCTGTTTAACGGACTTGGGGGCCGATGAATCGGCTCTTGGCTTCAATACGAACACTGTCGTCATCGGCGTCGGTGAGGATGAATTTGACCTCGTTGGTACTCGACGGCAATTGCTCCGGCGCGCTCGACAACTCCACCGGCATACTGACGATATCGCCGGCGGCCACCTTGATTTCGCGCCGGCCTTGCAGCTTGAGGTCCGGCAGGCCTGCGGCGTCGAGCACGTAGGTGTGGTCGCGCTGGTCCTTGTTCATGATCTTCAGGCTGTAGACGTTTTCGATCCGCCCCTCGGCGTTTTCGCGGAACAGCACGCGGTCCTTGCTCACGTCGAAGCCCACCAGCGAGCGCATGAAAAACGCGCCGGCCAACAGGCCGATCATCGTCAGCAACACCAGTGCATAGCCAATCAAACGCGGGCGCAGCTTGTGGGTTTTCTGCCCGGACAGGTTGTGCTCGGTGGTGTAGCTGATCAGGCCGCGTGGGTATTCCATCTTGTCCATGATGTTGTCGCAGGCGTCGATACAGGCGGCGCAACCGATGCATTCGATTTGCAGGCCGTCGCGGATGTCAATACCGGTGGGGCACACCTGCACGCACATTGTGCAGTCGATGCAATCGCCCAGGCCCTGGGCCTTGTAGTCGATGCCCTTTTTACGCGGGCCGCGCACTTCGCCACGGCGCGGGTCGTAGGAGACGATCAGGGTGTCCTTGTCGAACATCACGCTCTGGAAGCGTGCATACGGGCACATGTAGATGCACACCTGCTCGCGTAACCAACCGGCGTTGCCGTAGGTGGCGAGGGTGAAGAAGCCGACCCAGAAATACGACCAGCCGTCGGCCTGGCCGGTGAAGAAGTCGAACACCAATTCGCGGATCGGCGAGAAGTAGCCGACGAAGGTCATGCCGGTGGCAAAGCCTATCAGCAGCCACAGCGTGTGCTTGCTGAATTTGCGCAGGAATTTGTTGGCGCCCATCGGGGCTTTGTCGAGTTTGATGCGCTGGTTGCGGTCGCCTTCGGTGACCTTTTCGCACCACATGAAAATCCACGTCCACACGCTTTGCGGGCAGGTATAGCCACACCACACGCGCCCGGCGTAGACCGTGATAAAGAACAGGCCAAACGCCGCAACAATGAGAATGCCCGAGAGCAGGATGAAGTCCTGGGGCCAGAAGGTCGCGCCAAAAATGAAGAATTTACGCTCCGGCAGGTTCCACCACACGGCCTGGTGGCCCCCCCAGTTCAGCCACACCGTGCCGAAGTAGAGCAGGAACAACGCGGCGCCACCGAGCATGCGTAAATTGCGGAACAGGCCGGTGAAGGCGCGGGTGTAGATTTTTTCTCGCGACGCGTAGAGGTCGACGGGCTGGTTCGTATTTTGGGCAGGCGGGGTAACGTCATGTACCGGTATCTGGTCGCTCATCATTGCATCCCACGGCGGTGGAGATTTGCCTCGGCCAGTACGTGCCAACCGGGGTCAAATTAAGGGTGTTGCAGTGGCGTAATGATACGCCCCCGATCCTTGGCAAAGGGTGCGACCTTTGGTCGCGTTGGGGGAAATCAATTGATGGTGTACGTGATCTGGATCAATTGACAGGGGAAGTATGGACGTTTTTGGCCAGTAAGCAGGTCATTCGTCCCATGGATTAATCAGCGACACCGGTGGACGTGAGGTCGGCTTTTTGACACCTCTTGTGCCTGGATTACTTCGCGGCTGGAAATAGTGGTAATGGTCATGAAATAACTTCCCTGAGTCAGGATTCAATGCAGATGCGTTACTACTTTGTTGTGGGGCTGCAAGCCCGATACAGTGGAAAGTCCTACATTGAATAGAGACTGGTCTAGCTGTTAGGCGCATTACATTCTTATCATCCAAGCGGTTTCTTTTTACACATGCTGAATTTTTTTGTAGGAACGAATTGTGTCGGTGCTGCCACTTACCCAGTACCAAATTTGGTTTGAAGTTTGGATGGTTCGTAAGGGGCGCTCTTGCAGGTGCTTTTTTATAAATTTTAATGAGTGTTCTTTAATATTATTTTTAGCTCAGGAGAGGTTCATGAGTGTAGCTTCTACTAATAGGTTGCCAGACTTGGCGACCCGCCAAGGAGTGGCACCTGCGGTAAATCCAGTGTCCGAAAATGCCTTCAAGGCTTTGAGCAATCGAGGCATGGCCGTTTATCTGAGCACTAATTTTTCCAAGTTTACTGACCTCAGGCAGCCAGGTGTCGTTACCCGCGAATCGTTGGAAACAGTAGCGCGCAGCGGCTCGCAGGAGGGGAGCGAAGCTCAGTTTTCGAAGTTTGCCCTTGCGCTGCTGGGTAATCCCGGGCTCATGGAAAAACTGGCACGCGGTGGCGATATTAATCGTGCGAGTGTCGCTGCCTTTATTCATCCTCAGAACGGCCACTTCAGCAGCAAGTCGGATCTCGATCTCACGTGGCATTTACTTAGTAATTTCAGCACTTTTTCCAAACCACACACGTTCGTCGTGGGGCGCAATGCCAGTGAGACGGAGAATGTGGTGACACGCGACACCCTGCAGCGGGTCAAAAACTCGAATAGTTCGAGTCGATACACTAACGAGCACAGACTGTTTGCAAGTGAGCTGCTGTTGCGCTCGTCGCTCGTCACTAAAATTCTGGATGGGTTAGGTGGGTCCGGGTTTGTAAATATGATTTCCCATACTGTGTTGAACGAATGGCTCACTCTGGGTAATCGCAGCAGGATATAAGCCTTGATCGGGCCGGGCGGCTCAAATAAAAAAGCCCCGCAAGTGCACACCTGCGGGGCTTGTTCTGCTGGGGAATGTTATTCGGTGTCAGCAGATTTATCGCCATGGGACAAGCTGTAAACATACGCCGCCAGCAAGTGCACTTTGTCATTGCCTTGCAACAGCTCCTGAGCAGGCATCTGGCCCTGACGGCCGTAACGGATGGTTTGCTGCAGTTGGGCGTAGCTCGAACCGTAGATAAATGCGCCCGGGTGAGTCAGGTCCGGTGCGCCCATTGCCGGGGTGCCTTTACCGGCAGGGCCGTGGCAGGCCACGCAGTTGGCGGCGAACAGTTTTGCGCCGTTGGCCACGTCGGCCTTGGCGCCTTCCGGCAGTTTGCGGCCATCGAGGTTGGTCACCACAAAACCGGCCACATCGGCCACGCCTTGCTCGCCGATGACTTCGGCCCAGGCCGGCATCACCGCATGGCGGCCTTTCATGATGGTTTCCTTGATGGTCGCCGGTTCGCCGCCCCAGCGCCAGTCGGCGTCAGTCAGGTTGGGGAAGCCGTAGGCGCCTTTGGCGTCGGAACCGTGGCATACCGAGCAGTTGGAGGCGAACAAACGGCCACCCATCTTCAGGGCTTGCGGGTCCTTGGCCACTTCTTCAATCGGCATCGCTGCGAATTTGGCGAAGATCGGCCCGAACTTGGCTTCCGACTTGGCCATTTCCTTTTCCCATTCATGCACGCCGGTCCAGCCGGTCTGGCCGTTGGCAAACGGGGTTTGCTTGTCGTTGTCGAGGTAGTTGTAGCCCGGCAGCAAGCCCTTCCAGTTGCCCAGGCCAGGGTACAGTGCCAGGTAGCCGAGGGCGAAAATGATGGTGCCGACGAACAGCATGAACCACCACTTGGGCAGCGGGTTGTCGTACTCCTCGATGCCGTCGAACGAGTGGCCGACCGTCTCGTCGGTTTGCTCGGCGCGCTGGCCCTTGCGGGTCGACAGCAGCAGCCAGGTCAGGGCGAAGATGGTACCCAGACTGAGGACTGTGACGTACAGACTCCAGAACGTAGTCATTCTTTGTTACTCCTAGAAGCTTGCTCGACGTGCTTGATGGCTTCGGGATCATCCGCAAAAGGCAGCATGGTCGCGTCGTCAAACTCCGACTTGCGCCGGGGGCTGAACACCCACAGCGCCAGGCCGATAAAGGCCACCATCACCACAACGGTGCCCAGGCCTCGAATCATCCCGATATCCATGAAGGTCACCGTTTGCTTTTGATGATGGTGCCAAGGCCTTGCAGGTAGGCCACCAATGCGTCCATTTCGGTCTTGCCCTTCACGGCTGCGGCTGCACCGGCGATGTCTTCGTCGGTGTAGGGCACGCCCAGGGTGCGCAAGACTTCCATTTTCTTCGCGGTGTCCTTGCCGTCGAGCTTGTTTTCCACGAGGAACGGGTACGCCGGCATTTTCGACTCGGGCACCACGTTGCGCGGGTTGTACAAGTGCGCACGCTGCCAGTCATCGGAGTAACGCCCGCCGACACGGGCCAGGTCCGGGCCGGTGCGCTTGGAGCCCCACAGGAACGGGTGGTCCCACACGCTTTCACCGGCGACCGAGTAATGGCCGTAGCGTTCGGTTTCGGCACGGAACGGGCGGATCATCTGCGAGTGGCAGCCCACGCAACCGTTGGCGATGTAGACGTCGCGGCCTTCCAGTTCAAGCGCGGTACGCGGCTTCATGCCTTCGACCGGCTTGTTGGTCACGTCCTGGAAAAACAGCGGAACGATCTGCGTCAGGCCGCCGATACTCACGGCGATGACCATGAAGAAGGCCAGCAGGCCGATATTCTTCTCGACTACTTCGTGCTTCATCAGTGGGCTCCCACTACGGCGATCTTGGCGGCGGCTTCAGCTTGCGCAGGGTCGGAGGCACGCACGGTGCGCCAGACGTTGTAGGCCATGAGCAACATGCCGCTGGCAAAGAACGCACCGCCCAGGGCACGAACGATATAGCCCGGGTGGCTGGCTTGCAGCGCTTCGACGAAGGAGTAGGTGAGGGTGCCGTCATCGTTGATCGCACGCCACATCAGGCCCTGGGTAATGCCGTTGACCCACATCGAGGCGATGTAGAGCACGGTGCCGATGGTGGCGAGCCAGAAGTGCGCGTTGATCAGCCCGACGCTGTGCATCTGCGCACGGCTGAACAGTTTGGGGATCATGTGGTACAGCGCGCCGATAGAGATCATCGCCACCCAACCGAGGGCGCCGGCGTGGACATGGCCGATGGTCCAGTCGGTGTAGTGGGACAGCGAGTTGACGGTCTTGATCGCCATCATCGGCCCTTCAAAGGTCGACATGCCGTAGAACGCCAGCGATACCACGAGGAAGCGCAGGATCGGGTCGGTGCGCAACTTATGCCAGGCGCCCGACAGGGTCATCATGCCGTTGATCATGCCGCCCCAGCTCGGAGCGAGCAGGATGATCGACATCGCCATGCCCAGCGACTGCGCCCAGTCCGGCAATGCGGTGTAGTGCAAGTGGTGCGGGCCAGCCCAGATGTACAGGGTGATCAGCGCCCAGAAATGCACGATGGACAGGCGGTACGAGTAAATAGGACGTTCGGCCTGCTTCGGCACGAAGTAGTACATCATCCCCAGGAAGCCGGTGGTCAGGAAGAAACCCACGGCGTTGTGGCCGTACCACCACTGGATCATCGCATCCGTCGCCCCGGCGTAGGCCGAGTAGGACTTGAACAGGCTTACTGGTAGCGAGGCGTGGTTGACGATGTGCAGCATCGCCGTCACCAGGATAAACGCGCCGTAGAACCAGTTGCCCACGTAGATGTGCTTGGTTTTGCGCTTGACGATGGTGCCGAAGAACACCACGGCGTAGGTCACCCAGACAATCGCGAGCAAAATCGCGATCGGCCATTCCAGCTCGGCGTATTCCTTGGTGGTGGTGTAGCCCAGCGGCAGGGTGACGATGGCGCCGACGATAACGGCTTGCCAGCCCCAGAAGGTGAAGGCCGCGAGGCCGTCGGAGATCAGTCGCGTCTGGCAGGTTCGCTGCACGACATAGTAGGAGGTGGCAAACAATGCACATCCGCCGAAGGCGAAGATCACCAGGTTGGTGTGCAGCGGGCGCAGGCGGCCGAAGGTTGTCCATGGCAAACCGAAATTCAATTCCGGCCACACCAGTTGCGAGGCGATGAACACCCCGAGCCCCATGCCAAGGATCCCCCAGACCACCGTCATGATGGCGAACTGGCGGACTACCTTATAGTTATAAGCAGTCGGACTGATTGCTGTGCTCATTCTAAGGTTCCACGGTTTAGGTTTTTTTATAGTTGAAATCGGCCGCAAGTATGGACAAACCGATAGGCCATTGCAACGCAATGGCTGACCTGTATCAATGCGTTCCGCGCCAGATTCTGCGCCCTTTCCATGTTTGGCGTAAGGACAAAATCAGAAATCGAAAGCTGATCGAGTGGACAAGAATTTTTCCAGGCCGCAACGGATACCGTTGCGTACGCCAAAACCGCCCGCTGTGCAGCAAGCGTAGACCCGAATGGCAGGGGGGAAAGTTGTGCTTTGGAAGGGTGTGACGAAGGGCCGCAGGGCGGCAGCCATTGGTGGCACGTTGTCCGCCGCAAGAAAAAACGGCTGCAAGATTCAAGTTGGGGGCTCTTCTCTTGCAGCTTGAAGCTCAAAACTGGCAGCTCACCCGCTGCTATTGATGGGACAGGCTATACACGTAAGCCGCCAGCAGGTGCACCTTGTCATTGCCTTGCAGCACTTCCTGCGCCGGCATCTGGCCTTGGCGGCCGTGGCGGATGGTCTGCTGCAACTGCGCAAGGCTGGTGCCGTAGATATAGCCGGCCGGTTTGGTCAGGTCAGGTGCGCCCATGGCTTCCATGCCGTGGCCTTGTGGGCCGTGGCAAGCCACACAGGTGGTGCTGAACGCGGCCTGGCCGGCCGCCAGGTCAGCCGTGCTGTCGGCCGGCAGTGGCAGTTTGGCCAGGTCGTGGCGCACATAGGCGGCGACGTTTTTCACGCCGTTGTCGCCGAGTATTTCGCCCCAGGCCGGCATCGCCGCGTGGCGACCGTTGAGGATGGTGGCCTTGATCGCTTCGGCCGAACCGCCCCAGCGCCAGATGTTGTCCGCCAGGTTCGGGAAGCCGAATGCACCCTTGGCATCCGAGCCGTGGCACACCGCGCAGTTGGAGGCGAACAGGCGCCCGCCCATTTTCAGCGCCTGCGGGTCTTTCGCCACTTCTTCCACGGGCATGGCCGAGAATTTGGCGAAGATCGGCCCGAATTTGGTGTCGGCCCTGGCCATTTCCTTGTCCCATTCCTTGGCCGAGGTCCAGCCGTCTTCATAGCCCGGCAGCACGCCTTTCCAGTTGCCCAGGCCCGGGTAGAGGATCAGGTAGCCGACGGCAAACACCAGGGTGCCGACGAACAGCATGAACCACCACTGGGGCAGCGGGTTGTCGTATTCCTCGATGCCATCAAAGGCGTGGCCCATGGTCTGGTCGACGCTGCCACGGGTTTCGCCCTTGCGGGTGCCGATCAACAGCCAGGTCAGGCCGATCAGGCTGCCGAGGGTCAGTACGCAGATCCATGTACTCCAGAAAAGGGTCATGGCTGGTTGCTCCTTGTTGCAGGCTCTTCTTGAGCGTCGGATGGAGTGGGTTCATCGGCGAAGGGCAGCAGGCGCGCCTGCTCGAATTCCGCATTGCGCTTGTTGTTGAACACCCACAGCGACAGGCCGATAAAGGCGATGGCGACCACCAGCGTGCCGAGGCCGCGGAGGGTGCCTGCATCGAATTCAAATCCCATGGCTCACCTCTTGCTCTTGATGGCAGTGCCGAGCACTTGCAGGTACGAAACCAGCGCGTCCATCTCGGTCTTGCCCTTGAGGCTGGCCACTGCGCCACTGATGTCGTCGTCGCTGTACGGCACGCCGAGGGTGCGCATCACGTTTAACTTGGTCTCGGTGTGGCTGCTGTCGACCTGGGCGGTGACCAGCCAGGGGTAGGCCGGCATCTTCGACTCGGGTACCACGTTGCGCGGGTTGTACAAGTGCGCGCGGTGCCAGTCGTCCGAGTAGCGTGCGCCGACGCGGGCCAGGTCCGGTCCGGTGCGCTTGGAGCCCCACAGGAACGGGTGGTCCCACACGCTTTCGCCCGCTACCGAGTAGTGGCCGTAGCGCTCGGTCTCGGCGCGGAACGGGCGGATCATCTGCGAGTGGCACTGTACGCAGCCTTCGCGGATATAGATGTCGCGGCCTTCGAGTTGCAGCGCGGTGTAGGGCTTCATGCCTTCGACCGGCTTGTTGGTCACGTCCTGGAAAAACAGCGGGACGATCTGGGTCAGGCCGCCGATGCTCACGGCGAGCACCATCAGCAGCATCAGCAGGCCGACGTTCTTTTCAATCGTTTCGTGTTTCATCGTCGACTCCTCAGGCCATCTGCGCGGCGTTGGCGGCTTCGGCGGGCTGCGCCGAGCGCACGGTGCGCCAAGTGTTGTAAGCCATCAGGAACATGCCGCTGAGGAAGATCGCACCGCCCACCAGCCGCACGATGAAGCCAGGGTGGCTGGCCACCAGGGTTTCGACGAAGGAGTAGGTCAAGGTGCCGTCTTCGTTGACCGCACGCCACATCAGGCCCTGAGCGATACCGTTGACCCACATCGACGCGATGTAGAGCACGGTGCCGATGGTGGCCAGCCAGAAGTGCGCGTTGATCAGGCCGAGGCTGTACATCTGCTCGCGGCCGAAGATTTTCGGGAGCATGTGGTACAGCGCGCCGATGGAGATCATCGCCACCCAACCGAGGGCGCCGGCGTGGACGTGGCCGATGGTCCAGTCGGTGTAGTGGGAGAGGGCGTTGACCGTCTTGATCGCCATCATCGGGCCTTCGAAGGTCGACATGCCGTAGAAGGCCAGGGACACCACCAAAAAGCGCAGGATCGGGTCGCTGCGCAACTTATGCCAGGCGCCCGAGAGGGTCATCATGCCGTTGATCATGCCGCCCCAGCTCGGTGCCAGCAGCACCAGCGACATCACCATGCCCAGCGACTGTGCCCAGTCCGGCAACGCGGTGTAGTGCAGGTGGTGCGGGCCGGCCCAGATGTACAGGGTGATCAGCGCCCAGAAGTGCACGATCGACAGGCGATAGGAATACACCGGACGCTCGGCCTGTTTGGGTACGAAGTAGTACATCATCCCGAGGAAACCGGCGGTGAGGAAAAAGCCTACCGCGTTATGCCCATACCACCACTGCACCATGGCATCCGTCGCACCGCCGTAGAGCGAGTAGGACTTGGTCAGGCTGACCGGGATTTCCAGGTTGTTGACGATATGCAGGATGGCCACGGTGATGATGAACGCACCGAAAAACCAGTTACCGACGTAGATATGCTTGGTGTTGCGCTTCATCACCGTGCCGAAGAACACGATGGCGTAGGCCACCCAGACGATGGTGATGAGGATGTCGATCGGCCATTCCAGCTCGGCGTATTCCTTGGAACTGGTGTAGCCCAGCGGCAAGGTGATCGCGGCCAAAACGATGACCAACTGCCAGCCCCAGAAGCAGAACGCGGCGATTTTCGGCGCGAACAGCTGCGTCTGGCAGGTACGCTGCACCGAGTAAAACGAGCTGGCGAACAGCGCGCAGCCGCCAAAGGCGAAAATCACTGCGTTGGTGTGCAGCGGGCGCAAGCGGCCGAAGCTGGTCCAGGGCAAATCGAAGTTGAGCGCGGGCCACACCAATTGGGCGGCGAGAAAAACCCCGAGCCCCATGCCGACGATGCCCCACACCACCGTCATAATGGCGAATTGGCGGACCACCTTGTAGTTATAGGCGGTACTTAAAGTAGTGTTCATGGTTCCCCATCCACGGTTCAACCCAAGCAAATGCGGCACTTGGGCTGGAGTTATAGGCAGACTAAATAGCGAGGCAAGCATGGGCAAAGAGCACAAGGCCAGTATTGACGGGGATCAATGGGCGCAGTGTGTGCGCGAATGCGGCTGGTTGTGGAATGCGGCAACAGGGTCTATCGCGCGTGCGCCTGCCACCCTGATCCTGGCCCACGGGGCGGGCGCACCGATGGACTCAGCCTTTATGAACGACATGGCTGCACGCCTTGCCCGGCATGGCGTGAACGTGGTGCGCTTCGAGTTTCCCTACATGGCCCAGCGCCGCGTGGACGGCGGTAAACGCCCGCCGAACCCGGCGCCCAAACTGCTGGAATGCTGGCGTGAGGTGTATGCGCAGGTGCGACGTCATGTCGCTGGGACATTGGCGATTGGCGGTAAGTCGATGGGCGGGCGCATGGCCAGTTTGTTGGCGGATGAGCTGGGTGCTGATGGGTTGGTGTGTTTGGGTTATCCGTTCTATGCGGTGGGCAAACCGGAGAAACCACGCACTGAGCACCTGGCCGGGTTGAACACGCCGACGCTGATTGTGCAGGGTGAGCGCGATGCCCTGGGGAATCGGGCGGCGGTGGAAGGTTATGACGTGGCGCCGAGCATCGAGGTGATGTGGCTGGTGGCGGGGGATCATGATTTGAAGCCGTTGAAGGCTTCGGGGTTTAGCCATGAGCAGCATCTGGAGGCTGCGGCGGTGAGGGTGGCTGGGTTTCTCGGCGGCCTTTAGGGCCTCATCGCAGGCAAGCCAGCTCCCACATTTGACTGTATTCACACATACACATGTGTGAACCCGATCCAGTGTGGGAGCTGGCTTGCCTGCGATAGCGGTCTATCGGTTAAACCGCTCTACCAGCGAGTACTGGGTATTGGCGGTATGGGTCAGCTCCTCACTCAACTGCGCCGAGTTCAACGCCTGTTCCGAGGTCTGATCCGCCAGCAGCGCAATGGTGCTGATATTGCGGCTGATTTCCTCGGCCACCGAGCTTTGCTCTTCGGTCGCGGCGGCGATCTGGGCGGTCATGTCGGTGATATGCGCTACCGCCTCACTGATCCCCACCAACGCCTGATCCGCTTCCATCACCCGCGCCACGCCTTCTTCGGCCTGGCGATGCCCGGCGTCCATGGTTTGCACGGCGGCGGCAGCGGTGTGCTGCAGCTTGGCGATCAGAGTATGGATCTGCCCGGTGGATTCGGCAGTGCGCTGCGCCAGTTGGCGGACTTCGTCAGCCACAACCGCAAAGCCACGGCCCATTTCGCCGGCGCGGGCCGCTTCGATGGCGGCGTTCAGCGCCAGCAGGTTGGTCTGGTCGGCAATGCCTTTGATCACGTCGACCACGCCGCCGATCTCATCGCTGTCCTTGGCCAGCTGGGTCACGGTCACGCCGGTCTCGCCCACCGCTACAGACAGACGCTGAATCGCCTCGCGGGTTTCGCCGGCGATATCACGGCCACGACCGGTCAGGCGATTGGCTTCCTGGGTCGCGTCGGCGGTGCGCTGTACATGGCTGGCGACTTCCTGGGTGGTCGCCGCCATCTGGTTGACGGCGGTGGCCACCTGCTCGGTTTCCACGCGCTGGCGTTCCAGGCCGCTGGAGCTGTTATGCGCCAGGGTGTTGGACTGCGCAGCCTGGTCGTTGAGGTGCTCGGCAGTGTCCTGCAAGCGCGTAAGGCAGGTCTTCAGACGCGCCTCCTGGCTGAGGATCGACATTTCCAGGCGCGCCTGGGCGCCACGGCTGTCGGTGTACATCTGCGCGATCAACGGGTCGGAGGTCGTCTGCTCGGCCAGGCGCAGCAAGCGCTTGAGGCCACGCTGTTGCCAGCTCAGGCCGAGCAGGCCCAACGGCACCGACAACCCGGCCGCCAGGGCAAAGCCCCAGTGGGAGTTGAGCGACGCACCGATCATGAAGCTCAACTGGCTCACCAGGATAAACGGCAGCCAGTCCTGCAACACCGGCAGCCACTTGTCCCGCTGGGGAACGGCCGACTTGCCCTGGTTGATGCGTTGGTAGAGCGCTTCGGCCCGGCGGATCTGCTCGGAGGTGGGCTTGATGCGCACCGATTCGTAGCCGATCACCTGATTGCCATCGAAAACCGGCGTCACATAGGCGTTAACCCAGTAGTGATCGCCGGTCTTGCAGCGGTTCTTGACGATGCCCATCCATGGCAAGCCTTGTTTGAGCGTGGTCCACATATGCCCGAAGACCGCCGCCGGCACATCCGGGTGACGCACCAGGTTGTGCGGCGCGCGAAGCAGTTCTTCACGGGTGAACCCACTGATCTCGACAAATGCGTCGTTACAGTAGGTGATTACACCCTTGGCATCCGTGGTGGAGATCAACCGTTGCTGAGCGGGGAAGGTACGTTCGCGCTGGGTAACGGGTTGGTTATTACGCATGGTTGTTCAATCCGCAAGGCTTTCAGGGGTTATCGGCCATGGCGGGCAGTTATTTAACTTATTTTTGCAATAATCGGCCGGCCAGCGGCTAACTCATTGTTCTCTAAGTTTTCCTGTCTCGAGAATTTCCAGCGCCATTTGTTGCGCAATCGCGTTCCGCGAGTATCGCTGTATAAATGCGCTTCGGTCGGTGGCGCCCAGTTTCAGCCTGGCCAGTGCGGCAACGGCTGCGTCGGCGTCTGCGGGGGCAAATACACAAGCATTGGGGATCTGGCTCAGGGTAAACGCTTTTGGACAGCCCATCAGGCCCGCGAGGATCGGCTTTCCCGTGGCCGCGTATTCAAACAGTTTTGAGGGAATGACTTTGAAGAATGCCTGGAAACTATTGAGGTGCAAAAACAGCACGTCCGCTTGCTGATAGTAATGAATCAGCCTGTGGCGAGGCATAGGCGCAATTAGTTCGACATTTTTGATCTGTCTTTCAATCAGTGCCTCGCTTAATGCCCTTAGGGTGTTGCCGTCGCCGATCACATAAAAACAGGCAGTGTCTGCCAACTGTTCGGCCAGACCCGGCAGGATTTTTTCCAAGCCTTGGCCTGCGCCGATATTGCCTGCGTAGACAATCTTCAGCGGGCTGTTCGGCGCGCTGGGTCGATCGGGATAGAAGGGTGTTTGCAGGAATAGATCATCGACCCCGTTGGTGTGTGTTGAAAAGTGCTGATGCGGATAGCGGGCCGCGAAGTAACCCAGAAAGCCGGGTGATACCAGGTTGACCCGCGTAGCGTGCTTGAGGGTGATTTTTTCTACCCTGGAAAACACCCGCGCCAGGCATTTACCGAGCACGCCGGGAAACAGTTCGGGCAGCACATCAACGAAGATATCGCGAATATCCAGATAGAGCGGTGTGGGCTTTTTACGTGCGATTGAGGCGCCCAGCGCAGCGGTCATCAGCCGAGAAGAGGTCGCTACGATCACATCATACTGCTTGCCCTTTACCGCCTTATGCACGCCGTAAGCATAATGGGCAAACCCCCAGGCCTGGCCCCATACACCCAAACCGGGCGCCGGCAGGGCGATACGACTGATCGACAGCCCGGGCTGAGGCGGCGTGAGATCCCCGCCAGCGTCGTAGGACGGGTAGCGGTTCGGCTGGGTGGTTACCAGGTCGATCTCTACGTCACCGCCACCGTGAGTCAACAGCGCATTGACCAGGGCTTCGACGCGAAAGGCCGACAAATCCGGTGGAAAATAATAGCTCAGCAAGAGAACGCGCATGGTTATGGGCGCACCTCGGTTTTGCCGCCCAGCACGCGTTGATACAGCGCCACCAGCTTGATTTCCTGTCGTTGCCAATTCAGGTGCTGGGCCGCGATTTTTGCGTTGTAGGCCAGTTGCTGGCGTAGCGACGGATCTTCGATCAAACGCTTGAGTTCGTTGCGCAATGCCTGATCCGAGCCCGCCGGGACTAACAGTCCTATGTTATGCGCGCTGACGATCTTGCGAATCTCCGGGAAGTTCGTCGCCACGACGGGAAGCCCGGCCATGACATATTCAAACAGCTTGTTGGAGTCGGTGCTGAAGTGGTTCAGGCAGGTATTTTCCAGAGGCTGCACACCGATATCGGCTGACGCGGTATAGCTGGGCAAGTCCGCCAATGAAACGGTCGGAATAAAATGCACGCGTTCAGTCACGCCCAGTGCCTCGCTCAACGCCATCAAAGGCTGGGCCAGCCTGCCGCCGCCGATCAGCACAACGTATGCGTCGGGTAAGGTGGCCGCAACGCGTAACAAACGCTCCAGCCCGCGGCCCTGCTGCAGGCCGCCCTGATACAGAACGATGGGCCAGGGCTGGGGCAGGCCCAGCTCCTGGCGAATTCTCTGGGTGGGAATGCTGACACTCAAGCCCGGACGATTTTGCAGCACCAGCGGGCGGGCAACCCCATAGGCCCTGGCAAAAAAACGGGCCCGGGTTTGGGTGGTGGTGATCGTGGCTTCGGCCTTGGGCATCAGCCTGGATTCGATAGCGGCTACCCAGTGGCGAAAGCGTGCATAACCTTCGCGGCTGGTGCTGATTTCGTGGGCGTCATACACCAGCCTGGCGCCGCTGAGCCTGGCAGCCAGCCAGGCGGTGGGCAGGGTGTTGACGTCATGGGCATGCACCACGGCAGCGCGATGCAGGGCGATGCGCACCATCAGCCCGGCATGCACCCAGAGTCGCGAAAGGATCCGGCGCAGCGGCATCGACGGCTCGCCCGCCGGCATGCCGCTCGTGGTTGCGGGGCGCCAGCGCAGGCTGCGGGGCACCCGAATCACCTGGATACCTTCGGCCAGCAGCTCTTTGCGGCAGGTAACGCCTGGCGTATGCAAGGCAAATACGGTGACGTGGTAACCGGCCGCCTGGAGTGTTCGGGCTTGTTTCAATACGCGGGCATCATGACGAAATTCATTCCAGACGAGCATGGCGATACGGATCACGGGGGGCGGTTCCTGTGGATTTAAACAACGTTCAGCGAAGGGGGCGTGGCAGCCAGAAACATCCGATTTATTTTCGGGGCGTGGGCGTTCAGGTAAAGAATGTCGTGGGTCAGTACCTTCAATCTGCTTAAGCTTTGGCGCATGAGAATCAGGGAGATCAGCGCGACGTACAGGTGGGGAGGGGTCAGCCACAGGAAGTCGAGGATGATGAAGGCGAACGCGGCCAGAAACCCCACGGAGTAGAACGCGTCGGCGACTGTAAGAGGGTGGCGTGCCAGCACCGCGTGCACGCGTGTATTGCGGTTGTTCAAAGTGATCAGTGCGCCAGCGGCGAGGGCGCAATAGGTCAGGCTGATGGCCAATAGCGCCGGGTAGAGGTAGAGCAGCGCGGTGAAAACGATCAGGGCAAACGTGGCATCCGATAAACCCCGCGTGAACCGGGAAAACACGCTGGTCGCCAACGGAAGTTGGGTTTTCAACAGCGCAGGCTCGGCGCAGCGGTTTATAAGGGCGCGTGCACCCGTCCTTGAATATCGGGAGGCTAACAAGCCGGCTCCCAGGTAAAGCGCGTAAAAGATCAGCGTCAGCACGCCAAGCCCGATGATCAGGCAGGTTTTGTCGACGTCTTTCAACAGCAGCGGCAAATAGGCAGGGGCCGCCTCGGAGCCCAGCAGGATGACAATCTTGATCGGTAGAAAATAGGTGGTGATCAACAACACTTGCGCACAGAAGTGCGCGGCGTGCGCCATCAGCGTCGCATGCGCGGCAATGGTCAAGAAGTTATGGCCCAAGTGTACGCACCAACTGAGTGTCGACAGGATCCTGTGTTGTAAGGCTTTTGCTGGTTCGCTCACCGTGGGTTTCTCGTATAAGGCTTAGTTCGGACGCCGTGATCAATTGCATCGCTCTTTGCGCAAGCACTCGCTGCCTGGCGTTCAACGACTTTGCCCTGAAGAGTTGCGGGTTGAAAAACAGTGTCTCGATGCTCTCGCTGAGCCCGCTGAAACTCTCGGGGGGCGACAGAAAACCACAGGCATCGTCAACAAACTCGGGGATTGCCGCGACCCGACTCGTCACCGGAACCAGGCCCGAAGCCATTGCTTCATCACGCGATACCCCTTGAGTGTCCATGCGGCTGGGGCACAGAAACACCCCATAGTGTTTGTGCAGGTCGGCAATCTCGGCTTGGCTCAAGTAACGCTGGTCGATCTTTACATTCGGGTACTGGCGCAGCGGTGCGAGCGTCTCCTCAAACAAGGGCCCATCGCCAACCATCAGGAACTCAAGTTCGTTGAACCATGGCTTTGTCGCCAGCCGTTGAATGGCTTTGACGCTCAAGTCGTTGGCGTAGGTGCGTGACACGTAGGGGCGGATCGAAAGGATTTTCTTGCGCTGCTCCAGCGGTTTTTCCTGGAAGGAAAACAGGCGCGTATTGATCGGGTTATGGATGATTCGATACTGGCCCTGCGGCAACCTGAACCCCAGGTCTTCCATCACTTCTTCAGCAAACTGTTGGGATACGAATACCAACTGCAGGCTGGGTGGCATCGGGTTCAACAGGCTGCGCCAGAACCCCATGCGCCGTTCGCTGTCGACCTTGGCCAGTTGCAACTGTGCTTCATCGTCGTAGTTGTAGGCCCGGCGCCACCAGGGTTGGATCTCCGCACCGTGCACCCAGACAATCACCGCAATGCCAGGCAGGTACGGGCGCACGATTTCCCACATCTGCGGGTCGAGGAAGTGCACCAGTAGCGACTTGTAACGCCCTGCATCGAGCATGTTCGCCAAGGCGGTGCCGGGGCCGGTCATCACATCGACATTTTCAAACTCGTGGTAGCTGACCGGTTCATTCGGGCGCAGGCGAAAGACGTCGACCGCCAGCCCCTGTTCCCGGTAGGCGGTGATGCGGGTATGAATAAAGCCATTGCGGTACAGGTCGTCATAGGACGGGTAATGGTTGGTCAGCAGCAGGTGTTCGGCCCTGGTGAGCAGGGTTGATGGCTGGGTATCGCGGTGACCCTGAATCAGCGCCCTGATCGTCGTGCTGCCACTGCCGTAGGCGCGCAAGCCCAGGCGCAGGTAAGCCGCTTCCGGCGGAATATCCCAGGTCTGATTGCGGTTGGCTGGCTGCATGACATGGCTGATCCGCTGTTTCTGCGCATCCAGAAACTGCACCACCAACTGCAGGTTAAGGCCCGGGGTGGCATCGAGCAGCAGCTTCAATGCGCCGCCATTGTCGCGCAGTTGGGCAACGCTCAAATCCAGCCGGGCGTAGTGGTACTCGTGTTTTCCGTCCGCCAGGCACGAGCCGATATGCCAGGTATTATTTTCGACCTGTGTTTGCAGGCACTTGCTGCGCAGTGGGCCAAACAGTTCAGACAGGATTCGGCCGCTGGTCTGTGGGCCGCTGGTCGTGGCGTTCAGTGGCGCGATAGCTTCACTGCTGCGCTGGAGCTGATCGAGGCTGAGCCCGGTGTTCAGCTTAAGGTCGTTCACCACGTCGATGACGTGCTGTTGATCGCTGCCGGCGGCGTTTTCACAGTAATTGAAGGCGTCGATTGCGAGGGATTGCGGATGGGGGCAGGTCAGCGTCGGTAGCCTTTCCAGCCATTCACGGGCGGGTTCTTGCGCCACCAGCGAGGTACTGATCAAGGCGCGCCGCGCCGCCATCCCGCTGGCGCAGCGGTATTCCTGGCCGGGGTTTTTCAGGTGTACGCCCCGTTCGTCCGCCACATGGTGAGCCATTTTTCCGATCACCTGGGCCTTGCTGTAGCGCGTGGCCAGGGCGAGATCGATCAGGTAGTTGGGGCCGTAGTAATCCACGGCCATCAGGGCGCCCAACCACTGTGCACCGTTGGCCAGTTCGCCGAGGGTGAGTGTGCCCAGCTGCTCGCGGTCAATCAGATGCAATCGGGGATCGGTGGGCAGCGTTGTTGTCGGGTCGTTCACCACGACACACAGCGTGACGTGGGGGTAGTGTTGGCGCCGCAGGTGCTCGGTGAGCGCCTGGAGTTGGGCCTCGTTGGCTGCGTCCGCGATCAGGCAAATGGTGGGCAGCGGCACGTCCTGTTCGCGGCCTGTGACCTTGCTCATCACATAGCTCAAGCGGTGGGCGTAAGTGTGTTCCAGCATCACCTTGCGCAGGCCGGCCAGGCGCAGTCTGGCGTGCTCAGCGGGGGCGGCGAGGCGGCGTAATGCCTCCTGGCTGCTGTCGCAGCAGATCACCAGTTCCCCCAGCAGCACGCGCAAACCACGGGAAAAGTTGCTGACGGTCAGGGTGTTGGACCCCAGCAGTTCAAACACCCGGCGGGCAAACATGGATTGCGACTGTTTGATCGAGTTGAGGTTGATCGCATACCGGTAGCCTTTGTAGGCCAGGTCCATTTGCGCCGCGTCCAGCGTGCCGACGATATAGCCCTGATAGTTGGCCGCAAACGCATAGTTGGCGTCTGGTTTGCCGAGGTTGCGATCAAAAATTTCCAGTGGCCGCACGCTCGGCAAGTCGCTGACGAACCGTTCCAGATCGCGGGCGCGCTCGGTGTACCGGGTGTAGTAGGCGCCGGCGAAACAGAACGCATCTTTACGTTCAAACAGTTCGATCGGGTTGTGCGTCGCCGGTTGGCAGGCGAAGGGCAGCAGGTAGACCCGCTCATGCCCCAGCGCGCTTTTATAGCGGTGAATGCAGTCGATATCCGTGGTGAACACCTGGTCAAACTGCTTGGCGGTGCTCAGGAATGTCTCGAAATGCACCGGGTCCTCTTTGTTCCAGAACACCGTCGGCACCTTGTGCTGCCGACACCACTGCAAGACGTCGCGCAGTTGCGCGCTGTTCTGGGCGATCTTGTTGCCCCACTGGTCGTCCTTGCCGCGCCAGGCGGATTCGATAAACAGCAGGTCGGGTTGGAACGCGTGCAGCTCGGCCAGCGCCTGGTCCGGGGTGAGTTGCAACAGCTCGCTTTCATAGCGCAAGGCTTCGTGGCTGAAGGTGTCCAGCACGCAGGCAATTCTGCAAGGCTTGGCGCGGTCGTGCGGGCTGATCAACAGGTGGTCGCGTATGTGGTCGGTATCCGCCAAGGGCCTTGGGGGCGGTGTGGTGAGCAAAGGCGCGCTGCCCGGTAGCCGTGGCAAAGCTGCGGCTGTGAGTGGCGGGTGGCCTTTGCGACGTGCGCGGGCCTGCTGGTACAGATTGAACAAGGTCGCCGGCAAACGCAGGAAGGCACGGAGCGAACCCGCCGCCATTCGCAGTTGATAACCCACTTGATAGGTGGTGCTTGCCCGCGTCTTGATCAGTCGGTTTTCCAGCAGGTGGCAGCGCGTATCCGCACGCTGCAGCCGGGTGTCAAGGGCCTGTGTGTGCTGGGTGGACAGCGCGAGGTCGTGTTTGAGCTGGTGCACCTGTTCAGTGGCCGCGTGGTATTTGTGATTGGCTTGCTCCAGTTGTTTGAGGCCGGCGGCCACGCTGCCGCGCAGGCTGCGTTCGATTGACTCGAAGGCGCTTTCCAGCTTGCGGATCTGCTCCACACCCAACACGCCCGCCCCCGGCCCGGCGTTGATCGCGACCATCCCCACCCATTTGCCGAGCATTTCAACCTGCACCACTTGCAGCCGTGTGCTGAGCAATCGAAACGGCTCCAGCAGGTAGAACGTATGCTTGTGGTCGATGTAGTCATTCACCCCGAACGGCACGGTAATAATCAGTTGGCCGCCCGGTTTGAGCATCGATGCGGCCTTCTCGATAAAGGCCTGCGGGTGTATGAGGTGTTCAAGTACCTCGCTGATCACGATGCTGTCCGGCTCGGCGCCCAGGGTGTCCAGCGACAGAAAGTCCGCGTTCACATAGCGCACCTTCTGCTGCACATAGTCGGGTTCCATGCGCAGGTAATGGGCGGCCTCTTCAAGCGCCTTGGGGCTGTTATCGACGCCCGTAACCACGTGCCCCTCACGGGCCAGCAGCACCGGCAGGATGCCTTGGGAGCAGCCGATATCGAGCACCGTTTTGCCGCTGACCTGCGCGCAGATCCAATGGACCCGCACGCGTGTCTGGCGCATGAAGTCTTCACCCAGCTTGCCGTAATAGGCTTCCGTGACGCGGTCGTGGGTGTTGGCCAGCGGCAGAGGGTTATTCATTGTGGTTCGCCCGCACGCCAGCGGCATCAATCACCACACCCTGTACGGGCAGCCCTGCCATCGACTGGAACTCGCGGTGCCCCACCAGCAACACATGGATATGCGCGCTATCCCAGGCATGGGCAGCGTCGGTCAGTAGATGCCCGAGCATGTCGGCGGGCAGCGCATCAATATTCGGCTCCACCAGCAGCAGCCTTACCCCCAGCCCCCTGCCCAACTGCCGGGCGATGCCGAGCGCCGGGCTTTCGCGCAGGTCATCGATGTCCGCCTTGAACGCCAGCCCATAGCAGGCGATTTTCACGTTGTGCGTGCACAGTCCCGGTTGCTTGAACAGCAGGTCCGCCAGCGCCAGCTTGACCTGCTGGATCACCCATTGCGGCTTGCTGTCATTGACCTCGCGGGCGGTACGGATCAACGGTGCCAGGCCAGGCGTTTTACTCACGATGAACCAGGGATCGACCGCGATACAGTGCCCGCCGACGCCAGGCCCCGGCTGCAGGATATTCACGCGTGGATGATGATTGGCCAGGCGTATCAGCTCCCACGGGTCGATCTTCAACTGCGCGCAGATCATTGAAAGCTCATTGGCGAAGGCGATATTGACGTCGCGAAAACTGTTTTCAGCCAGCTTGCACATCTCGGCGGTGCGTGTGTCGGTCTCGATGCAGCGGCCCTCGACAAATTGCCGGTAGAGCCGTACGGCGGCGGCGGAACAGGCAGTGGTCATGCCACCGATGATCCGGTCATTGGTCACCAGTTCCCGCAACACATGACCTGGCAGTACACGCTCGGGGCAGTGGGCAATCCGGATATCACTGGCCTCACCATGGGTGGTCGGAAAGGTCAGGTCCGGCCGGGCAGTGGCCAGCCATTGCGCCATAAGTTCGGTGGTGCCGACCGGCGACGTCGACTCCAGCACCACCAGGTTGTGCTTTTTCAGCACCGGGGCAATGGCGCGGCTGGCGGCTTCGATATAGCTCAGGTCCGGCTCACGGTTTTCCAGGAAGGGCGTGGGCACGGCAATCAGGAAGGCATCCGCCGCTTCCGGCCGGGTGCTTGCACGCAGGTAACCCTGGCTGACCACCGAGTGCACCAGTCGGTCCAGCTCCGGCTCGACGATATGCACCTGGCCACGGTTGATGATGTCCACGGTACGCGGGTTGATATCCACGCCGACGACCTGCCGTTGATGGGCGGCAAAAATAGCGGCGGTGGGCAAGCCGATGTAGCCCAGGCCGATCACACATAGCTTCGAAACGCTCATGCCGCTGCCTCGCTTTTTGCTCCCGCTGGCGGCGAGTATTTCGCCAATGCGTTTACACGCCTTGCCGTCACCGTAGGGGTTGTGGGCAGTGCTCATGGTTCGATAAGCGGCTTCGTTGCTGAGCAGCTCTCTGAGGTGATGAGCAATGCTTGAGACCTCGGTGCCCACCAGCCTGACGGTCCCGGCGGCGACTGCTTCGGGGCGTTCGGTGGTATCGCGCATCACCAGCACGGGTTTGCCCAGCGCGGGCGCTTCCTCCTGGATGCCGCCGGAGTCCGTGAGAATCAAGTGGGCGCGGGTCATCAAGTACACAAACGGCAGGTAGTCCTGGGGCTGGATCAGATGCACATTGCGGATGCCCGCCAGCAGGCGTTGCACAGGCTCCTGCACATTGGGGTTCAGGTGCACGGGGTAAACGAAGGCGACCTGCGGGAAGCCGGCGGCGGTTTCAGCCAGGGCCTGGCAGATCCGTTCCAGGCCGCCGCCAAAGTTTTCCCGGCGGTGGCCGGTGACCAATACCATCCGCTGGCCGTGGGGCAGGAAGGCAAATTGCTGGTCCAGACGCGTGCGCAAGGGCGAGGTCGGGGCGCGCAGTTTCTTCACAACGCTGAGCAATGCGTCGATCACCGTGTTGCCGGTGACATGAATCCGTTCGGCGGCGACGCCCTCGTTGAGCAGGTTCTGCCGGGAGGTTTGGGTGGGCGCAAAATGCATCGACGCCAGGCTGCCGGTCAGGCGCCGGTTGCCTTCCTCGGGCCAGGGGGAGTAGAGGTTGTTGGTGCGCAGCCCGGCTTCGATATGCGCCACGGGTATCTGTTGGTAGTACGCGGCCAGGCTGGCGGCGAACGTGGTCGCCGTGTCGCCATGCACCAGGATCACGTCCGGCTTGAAGTCTGCCAGTACGGTTTGCAGCCCTTGAATGATTGCTGTCGTCACATCCGTCAGGTTCTGATCGGCCTTCATGATATTCAGGTCGTAGTCCGGCACGAGTCCGAACAGCTCAAGCACTTGGTCCAGCATCTCCCGGTGTTGCGCCGTGACACATATTTTCGAGTGGAAACGGTCGTCATTCGCGAGGTGGATAACCATAGGCGCCATTTTGATGGCTTCCGGGCGGGTACCAAAAATGGACAGTGTCTTGAGCGGCATGAGGATGGCTTCTTGTTTAACGGTAAATAAACGCTGCCCCTGAAACGCGGGTGCACAGCAGCCTTCAACGCAGTGCCAGGCGCAAGTGCGTGGAAACCGGGTTGTATGGGGTGTGTTGAGTACGAAGGGCCGATTCTGCCCAAAGGGGATGTGGCCGACTACTGACCGTTCGGCTAGGTAAGGACGATTGGCGGGGCGGTAAAAACGCCAAAGCCGCCTTTAGGGCGGCCTTGGTGTCGGGTCAAACCAGCGGTTCAGCCTGCCAGCATCGGGTACGTAAACAATCCGAAATGCAGCAGGTTCAAACCAAAGTGCGTGGCCACCGCCGCCCCAAGGCCGCCGAAGCGATACGCCAGGCCGTAACCGACCCCGGCGATGCTTGCCAGCAGCACCCAGTGCCAGCCCGCGCCGATATGCACCAGGCCGAACAGCAAGGACGCCAGCAGCAACGCGAGGTTCTCGCCGTAGGGCAGGTGTTTGAAGCGCAGGCGCAGGCCGCCCTGGAGGTAGCCACGGAACAGGGCTTCTTCCACCAGCGTCACCAGCAGCAGGTTATTGAGCACCCACAGCCAGGCCTGTTCCGGCCATTTCGGTGCCCAGCTGATAACCCCGAGCAAGGTGGCGCCGCCCAACGCGGCGATAGCGGTGAGGGTCAGGGCCAGGGCGGCGACGCAGATCGACAGGCGCAGGCTGCGCCGCGCCACAATCCATGGGCAGGCCAGCAGCAGCCAGAAGCCGATGAGTGGCTTGTCCTGGTTCAGGTACATCGAGAACGGCACCGCGTCGGCGGTAAACCGCTGCGCGCCGATGCCGCGCCCGTTGTAGAAACCCGGCAGCCAGTGCATCGCCAGACTCAGGGCCAGCACGATAAACAAGCCATGGCCGAGGTAGCGCGCCCACGGGGTACGCTGCTGGCGCACGGCGTACCCGGCGATCAGCAGCAGGGCAACCGACACCAGCGCCAGTGCGCCGAGTTGCCCATAGGCCAGGGCCAGCCCATAGCCGATGGAAAGAAGCGCCAGGTACAGCCAGGGCAGTGCAATCATGGGGAGTCCTTGGAAAAAACGGCTCGGCATTATAGCGAGGGCGCGCCGCGCTCAACGTGAAAACTGCGCCACACAAAACGCCATGGGCCGGTGATTGCAAAACATGTCGCGGGCTGGTTATAGTCGCCCGGTCTTTCTCCCTTCAAAAAGATCAGCACATGCCAGCTTCCCTGCGCATAGCGGTAGTCGATTCAGCGGTCAACGCTGTGCTCGTGCCGTGCGCGAACAAGCAGCCTGCGCAGATCAGTCACTACCCCCCACCTGTCAGTAGCACGCCGGTGTACGCAGTCGTATCACCGCCGGGTGTTGGCATTTCGGGCTGAGCAACTGATTGCTGTTGCCGTCTGCCCGCCTGAACAACTACTGAATCTCAGCAATTGCTGAATCGGCTTTTCTTGCCTGATGACAGGTGGTAACCATGTCTGTTCTTTCGAAACAATCCGTGGCCGCGGCGGCCTCGACGAGCCTGTTTGTATTGCTGTGGAGCAGCGGGGCGATCTTCTCCAAACTGGGCCTGGCGCATGCTTCGCCGTTTGCGTTTTTGCTGATCCGTTTTGCCATCGCCCTGGTGGGGCTGGTGCTTCTGGTGCCAGTCCTCAACTTGCAGTTGCCACGCCCCGGCAAGCCCATGATGTACGCGGCGGCTACGGGGCTGGTGTTGCTGGGGGCGTATCAGATTTTCTATCTGCTGGCCCTGGACCTCAACGTCACGCCAGGCGTGATGGCTACCATCATGGGCGTGCAGCCGATCCTCACTGTAGTGCTGATGGAGCGCCGGCGGTCGTTAAGCCGGCTGTTCGGCCTTGGCCTGGGTTTGGCGGGGTTGATCATGGTGGTTTACCAGGGGATCGGGCTGTCGGGCATGTCCCTGGCCGGGATGCTGTGCGGTCTGCTGGCCCTGGCGAGCATGACCTTCGGCTCGATCATGCAAAAGCGCATCACCGACAACCCGTTGGGCACGCTACCGGTGCAATACCTGGCGGGGCTGCTGCTGTGCTCGGTGTTCGTGCCGTTCCAGCCGTTTCACTTTGAACACAGCAGCCGCTTTTACCTGCCGGTGCTGTGGATGGGGCTGGTGGTATCGTTGTTGGCGACACTGTTGCTGTACCGCCTGATCGCCCGGGGCAACCTGGTGAATGTCACCAGCCTGTTCTACCTGGTGCCGGCAGTGACAGCAGTGATGGACTACCTGATCTTCGGCAACCGCCTGGCGCTGCTGAGCCTGCTGGGGATGGGGTTGATCATCATTGGGCTGGTGTTTGTGTTTCGTAAACGTTGATTGACCCGCGTAGGCGCCAGCCCGGCGCCTACGCTTTTTTCGGCCGCAGCACCAACCACAACGCCCCTGCAATCAACACGCCGCCATACAGATGCGCCATCGACAACGGCTCATCCAGCAGCAACGCGCCCCACAGCACGCCGAACGGCGGGATCATAAAGGTCACGGTCATCGACTTTACCGGCCCGATGGACGTCAGCAGGCGAAAGTACAGAATGTAGGCAAAGGCCGTGCACACCAGCCCCAGGCCCAACAGCGACAACCACACCGACCAACCGCCCCAACTGGCGGGTGGATGGGTGATGGCGTTGTAGGCAAAAAACGGCAGCAGGAACAAGGTGGCGCCGAGCATGCTGCCCAGGGCGGCGAGGCGGCTGTCCAACCCGCCACGCTGGTCCAGCCAGCGCCGTGCCAGGAAGCCGGCAAAGCCATAGCACGTAGTGGCCAGCAGGCAGGCCAGCGCACCCATCAACAATTCCAGATCAAACGCCACCGGCCCCGCACGGGTCAGCACACCCACGCCCAGCAGGCCCAGGCACACCCCGGCGACTTTGGACGGGGTGAGGCGTTCGCTGAAAAACAGCCCGCCGATCAACACGCCCATCAACGGCGTGGTGGCATTGAAGATCGCCGAGTAACCCGCCGGTAGCACCTGCGCCGCCACCGAGTACATGGTCGCCGGGATCCCGGAGTTGATCACCCCCAGCAGCAGGACCGTCTTGAACTTGCCCTGGAAATCCCAGCTCACCCGCATTATCGCCAGGATCACCAGCAAGCCGGCGGCGGCAATCGACACACGGAAAAACGCGGTCGGCAGCGTGCCGAGCTCCGGCGCGATAATGCGCATAAACAGAAAACTCGCGCCCCAGATGGCGGCGAGCCCCAACAGGTACAGGGTGTCGACAGGTCTCACACAAGGCTCCTACCTCAATCAGGCCGCGAGTGTGACCAGTGGTCGGCACCGACACAATCACTGATTACACGACAAACCGCGTCACCATGCCATTGAGGTCCACCGCCAGGCGTGACAGCTCCTGGCTTGCGGCCGAGGTCTGCGTGGCGCCGGCGGCGGTCTGGGTGGACAGGTCGCGAATATTTACCAGGCTGCGGTCCACATCACGCGCTACCAGCGCCTGTTGCTCGGCGGCGCTGGCGATTACCAGGTTGCGATCGCTGATCTGCGAAATGGCAGCGGTGATTTTTCCAGGGCGCTCCCGGCGCTGTTGGCCCGTTGCAGGGTTTGGCCTGCGTGTTCGGCGCTGCTGTTGAGTGCTTCAACCGTGTCCTGGGTGCCTTGCTGGATGCCGATGATCATCTGCTCGATTTCTTCGGTAGAGTCTTGCGTGCGCTGGGCCAGCGAGCGCACTTCATCGGCCACCACCGCAAAACCACGCCCGGCCTCACCGGCGCGGGCGGCTTCGATGGCGGCGTTTAGCGCCAGCAGGTTGGTTTGCCCGGCGATGCCGCGGATCACTTCCAGCACTTTGCTGATGTCCTGGGCTTGCACCGCCAGACCCTCGGCTTTATTGGAGGCGCCGAGCACTTCGTCCACCAGGTTCTGGATCGAGCTGATGGTTTCGCTGATCTGGTAGTGGCCGTGCTTGCTGTCTTCATCGGAGGCCTTGGAGGCTTCGGCACTGGACACCGCATTGCCCGCCACTTCGTCCACGGCCGCGCTCATTTCGGTGACGGCGGTCGCGGCCTGTTCGATTTCATCGTTCTGCGCCTGCAGGCCACGGGTGCTTTGCTCCATGACCGAACTCATTTCTTCGGCGGCCGAGGCCAGCTGTTGCGCCGACTCACTGATGCCGCGGATGGTGGTTTGCAGCTGTGCCTGCATGGTCGCCAGCGCCGTCAGCAGTTGCGCCGGTTCGTCGCTGCCGTGTACCGCGATGGGCTGGCTCAAGTCGCCAGCGGCGATGGTGCGTGCCACGCGCAGCGCCTGGCCCAGCGGCGCGGTAATGCTGCGGGTCAACAGCCAGGCCAGCAGCAAGGTGGCGATCAGTGCGGCGACGATGATCAGGCCGACAATCCACTGCGCGCTGGAATAGGCTTGCCCGGCCGATTCGGCAGCGGCTTCCACGCCTTTCTGGTTGAAGGTGATCAGGTCCTCCAGGTTCTGGGTCAGGACGTTACCCTGGGGCGCCAGGCGGCTGGTGAGCAGGTCAATCGCATCTTGTTGCTGCTCCTTGTCCACCAACGTGATCATCTGGCTGATGATGCTCAGGTAAGTCGCAACGTTGGCTTTTACCTGCTTGAGCATTTCGCCTTCTTCCTGGTTGCTCAACAGGGCTTCGTGTCGGTCCAGCAGTGCTTGCAGTTCGCGGGTGTCGCGGGTGATCAGGCTTCTGCTGGTGTCGCGGATCCGCGATTCGTCGGTGGTCACCAGGCGCAGGCCTTCCAGACGAATGGCGGCCACGTAGGCGGCGATATCGTGGACGTTCTCGATGCTTGGCATCCACGAGTCCTCGATCACCAGCGCGCTTTCGCGCAGCTTGGCCATCTGTCCCAGGCCAAATAACCCGACAATTACCAGCATGCTGGCCAACACCCCAAAACTCAGACTGGCGCGCAGACCGATCCGCATATTCCTCAATGACATCTCAATGCTCCTTAGGCGATTAGAACCTGTTCCCGGATCGGTCTTTGGACCTTGTTAGGGCGGGAGAGGGCGCGCTATATATCAAAGTGCCATTAAGGTGGTAATCAGGGTTTCCCTTAAGGTGTATCCAGACGGTTACAAAGGGCTGCTGCGCGGTGATGCGTGCGCGTTTCCCCTGGCAAGCCGCCAGGCCACGGGTTTGCTGGCTTGCACGGAAAACGCAGTGCGACTTCATGGTGCGTTTATTGACCGTATGGTCGACTTATGAAAATTGATAATAAATGTACAAAGTGAACGGATTTGTACAATCGCGTGCGCAAAATGAGCCTTCTCGTGGTTGCGTACACTGGCTAAGCTCAGTGCTTCCAGATACCCGTAGAGGTTTCCCGCATGTCGCAGACCACGCCCGCCCTCGCCATCGCCCGCACGATCCTCGAAGGGTTCGACGATTACCGCGAGCACTTTCGCCAGATCACCGATGGCGCTCGCGAGCGTTTTGAAACGGCCCAGTGGCAGCAGGGGCAGGCGGCGTCGGCGGCGCGGATCAGCCTGTATGAAGAAAAGGTCGGCGAAGTGACCGCACGCCTGCGGACCAACTTCGAGGGCGGCACATTGCTGGATATAGACATGTGGCCCCTGGTGAAAAACGCCTACATCGGCCTGATCGACCTGCGTTTTGACGATGAATTGTCCGAGACCTGGTACAACTCGATCTTCTGCGGGCTGTTCAGCCATGACCTGATCAGCGACGGCTGCATGTTTATCCACACCACCCGGCCCAGCCTGCGCCGGGCACGGGCGGCGCAGACGCGCACCTACACACCGGGCGGCCAGATCGCCGAGATGCTCGCGCAGATTTTTGCCGACTACGGTTTCAGCGAGCCTTACGCCGACCTGGCCGGCGACCTGCGCCGCCTTGAAGTGCAACTGCGCGAAAACCTGCCGGACTGGGTGTGCAAGGACCCGGACCTCAACGTCGAGCTGTTTTCCTCGGTGCTCTACCGCAACAAGGGCGCTTACCTGGTCGGGCGCATTTACACCCGTGACGAGCAATGGCCCCTGGTGATCCCGCTGCTGCACCGCGAAGGGCAGGGCATTCAGATTGATGCGCTGATCACCGACGAAGCCGACGTGTCGATCATCTTCTCGTTTACCCGTTCCTATTTCATGGTCGACGTGCCGGTGCCCGCAGAATTTATCGGCTTTCTCAAGCGCATCCTGCCGGGCAAGCACATCGCAGAGCTGTACACCTCGATCGGCTTCTACAAGCATGGTAAATCGGAGTTCTACCGTGCGCTGATCAACCACCTGGCGACCACCGACGACCGCTTTATCATGGCCCCCGGCGTGCGTGGCATGGTGATGAGCGTGTTTACCCTGCCGGGCTTCAACACCGTGTTCAAGATCATCAAGGACCGGTTTTCGCCGTCGAAAAACGTCAACCGCGCCACGGTGATCGAGAAGTACCGCCTGGTCAAAAGCGTTGACCGGGTGGGGCGCATGGCCGACACCCAGGAGTTTGCCGATTTCCGTTTTCCCCTGAGCAAGTTCGAGCCCGAGTGCCTGGCCGAGCTGCTGGAAGTGGCTGCCGGCACGGTCGAGGTTGAAGGCGACACGGTGCTGATCCGCCACTGCTGGACCGAACGGCGCATGACCCCGCTCAACCTCTACCTCGACAACGCCAACCCCGCCCAGGTGCGCGAAGCCCTGGAGGACTACGGCCTGGCCATCAAGCAACTGGCGGCGGCGAATATCTTCCCGGGCGATATGCTGCTGAAAAACTTCGGCGTCACCCGCCACGGCCGTGTGGTGTTCTACGACTACGACGAAATCTGCTTTCTCACCGAGGCCAACTTCCGCCACATCCCCGCACCGCGCACCCCCGAGGATGAAATGGCCTCCGAGCCCTGGTACTCCATCGGCCCGCTGGATGTGTTCCCGGAAGAATTCCCGCCGTTCCTGTTCGCCGATGCCGGCCAGCGCAAGCTGTTCGACGAGCTGCATGGCGAGCTGTACAACGCCGACTACTGGAAGGGGCTGCAAGACGCGATACGCGCCGGCAAAGTCATCGATGTGTTCCCGTATCGGCGCAAAGACCGTGATAACGAATGAGGGGCGCGCGCGTTGGCGGTTTTCTGCGACAATCCGCCCCCTGCATAAATAGACGACCAAAACGCACCTGATGACTGACCAAGCGCCCGCTATCGACCAACTGCTGAAAAACCTCGATCACGCCATGCTCGCCGACCGCCACCGCTTGCGGCGCCAGTTGCTCGAGCTGCGTAAAAAGCCCGACGAGGACAAGCTGGCGCAGTGGGTCACGCGCATGCAGGCGTCCTGTGCCCAGGTCACGGCGCGGCGCGCCAGCCTGCCGGTGATCCGCTATGACGACAGCCTGCCGATCGCCGCCAAGCGCGACGAGATCAAAGACGCGCTGCTCAAGCATCAGGTGCTGATCATTGCCGGCGAAACCGGTTCGGGCAAGACCACCCAACTGCCGAAAATCTGCCTGGAGATCGGTCGCGGCCAGTACGGCCTGATCGGCCATACCCAGCCGCGCCGGATTGCTGCGCGCAGCGTCGCCAGCCGGGTTGCCGAAGAACTGGCCACGCCATTGGGCGCACTGGTCGGCTATCAAGTGCGTTTCGAGGACCAGAGTGATTCCAACACCCTGATCAAGCTGATGACCGACGGCATTCTGCTGGCCGAAACCCAGAACGACCGCTACCTCGAGCGCTACGACACGATCATCGTCGACGAAGCCCACGAACGCAGCCTGAACATCGACTTCCTGCTCGGTTACCTGAAAACCCTGCTGCCGCGCCGCCCCGACCTGAAAGTCATCATCACTTCAGCGACCATCGACCTGGAGCGCTTTTCCAAGCACTTCGACGATGCGCCGATCGTCGAGGTGTCGGGCCGTACCTTCCCGGTGGACACCTGGTACCGCCCGCTGACCCTGGAGCAGGATGAGGAGGGCAATCGCGTCGAGGACGACTTGACCGTCGACCAGGCGATCCTCGCCACCCTTGATGAAATCGCCGCCTATGAGCGCAGCGAACGCCGCAGCCCCGGTGATGTGCTGGTGTTCCTGCCGGGCGAGCGCGAGATTCGCGACGCCGCCGAAATGCTGCGCAAGGCGCAGCTCAAGCACACCGAAATTCTGCCGCTGTATGCGCGCCTGTCACCGGCCGAACAGCAGCGGATTTTCCAGTCCCACCCGGGCCGCCGTGTGGTGCTGGCGACCAACGTCGCGGAAACCTCGCTGACCGTGCCCGGCATTCGCTATGTGATCGACAGCGGTACTGCGCGCATCAGCCGCTACAGCTACCGCGCCAAGGTGCAGCGCCTGCCGATCGAGGCGATTTCCCAGGCCAGCGCCAACCAGCGTAAAGGCCGTTGCGGCCGGGTTGAGCCGGGGATTTGCATCCGCTTGTACAGCGAAGAAGACTTTATCGGGCGCCCGGAATTTACCGACCCGGAAATCCTGCGTACCAACCTCGCCGCCGTGATCCTGCAGATGCTGCACCTGCGCCTGGGCGAGATTACCGATTTCCCGTTTATCGAACCGCCGGATGGCAAGGCCATCAGCGACGGTTTCAACCTGCTGCAGGAACTCTCGGCCGTTGATCGCAACAGCCAGCTCACGCCGTTGGGCCGCCAGCTGGCGCGCCTGCCGGTGGATCCGCGCATGGGCCGCATGCTGCTCGAAGCGGCCAAGCTCGGCAGCTTGCAGGAAGTGCTGATCGTGGCCAGCGCCATGTCGATCCAGGACCCACGCGAGCGTCCGCCGGAGCGCCAGCAAGCCGCCGACCAGGCCCACGCACAGTGGAAAGACCCGGATTCGGACTTCGCCGGCCTGGTCAATCTGTGGCGCGGCTTTGAAGAACAGCGCCAGGAGCTGACGGCCAGCCCGTTGCGCAACTGGTGCCGCAAGAACTTCCTCAACTACCTGCGTCTGCGTGAGTGGCGCGACTCCCACCGCCAACTCAGCCTGATCTGCCGCGACATGCAACTGACCGTCAATAAAGAACCGGCGGACTTCCCGAAATTGCACAAGGCGGTGCTGTCCGGCCTGCTCAGCCAGATCGGCCAGAAGACCGAAGACGGCGATTACCTCGGCGCCCGTCAGCGGCGCTTCTGGATTCACCCGTCTTCGGGCATCGGCAAAAAGCGCCCGCAGTGGCTGATGACCGCCGAGCTGGTGGAAACCACCAAGCTGTATGCGCGCATGGTGGCGAAGATCGATGCCGACTGGATCGAGCCGCTGGCCGGGCACCTGATCAAGAAAAACCACTTCGAACCGCACTGGGAGAAAAAGCGCGGCCAAGTGGTGGCGTTTGAGCAGATCACCCTGTTCGGGCTGATCGTGGTGGGGCGCCGGCCCGTGCATTACGGGCCGATTGACCCGGTGGTGTCCCGCGAGCTGTTTATCCGCGAGGGCCTGGTGCGTGGCGAGATTCAGTCCCGGGCCAAATGCCTGACGGCCAACCAGCAATTGCTGGAGCAGCTCGACGAACTGGAAGCCAAGGCGCGGCGCCGCGACATCCTGGCCGACGAAGAAACCCTGTACGCCTTCTACGATGCGCGCTTGCCGGCGGAGATCCACCAGACCGCCACCTTCGACAGCTGGTACAAGGTCAACAGCCAGAAAGACCCGCAGTTGCTGATCATGCGCGAAGAAGACGTGCTGGCCCGCGAGGCCAGTGAAGTCACCGCCATGCATTACCCCGACACCTTGCAACTGGGCGATCTGGAGTTGGCGCTGAGCTACCACTTCGAACCCAACCACCCGCGTGACGGTGTGACCCTGCGCGTACCGGCGCCGCTGTTGCCGGCCTTGCCACCGGAGCGCCTGGAGTGGCTGGTGCCGGGCGTGATCGAAGCCAAATGCATCGCCTTGGTGCGTAACTTGCCGAAGGCGCTGCGCAAGAACTTTGTGCCGGTGCCGGATTTCGTCAAGGCTGCGCTGCAACGCATCGAATTCGGCCAGGGCTCGCTGCCCCAGGCATTGGGCCGCGAATTGCTGCGCATGACCGGTGCGCGGGTCAGCGATGAAGCCTGGGCCCAAGCCGCGCAGCAGGTGGAAAACCACCTCAAGATGAACCTGGAAGTGGTCGACGGCGAGGGCAAGTTCCTCGGCGAAGGTCGCGACCTGGCCGAGCTGACCGCGCGTTTTGCGCAAGCCAGCCAAGCCGCCCTGGCCGTCCCGCAAACCGTGAAAAGCCAGCAGCCGGTGCAAGCCAAGGAGTTTGCGGCGGTGGCGCAGAAGACCCAGCAAAAGATCGCCGGCCTGTCGATGACGGTGTACCCGGCGCTGGTCGAAGAAAACGGCACGGTCAAGGAAGGGCGTTTTTCTACCGCCGCCGAGGCCGAGTTCCAGCATCGTCGCGCCTTGCAGCGTCTGCTGATGCAGCAGCTGGCGGAACCGGCAAAGTTCCTGCGCGGCAAATTGCCGGGCCTGACCGAGCTGGGCCTGATGTACCGCGAGCTGGGGCGCATCGACGCGCTGGTCGAAGACATTCTGCTGGCCAGTCTCGATAGCTGCGTGCTGGAAGGTGAAGACAGCCTGCCGCGTGACGGTGCGGGCCTGGCGGCGCTGGCTGAACGCAAACGCGGCAGCTGGACCGAGCACGCCGAACGCCTGGCGCGCCTGACCCTGGAGGTGCTGAAACTCTGGCACGGCCTGCAAAAGCGCTTCAAAGGCAAGATCGACCTGGCCCAGGCCGTGGCCTTGAACGACATCAAGCAGCAACTGAGCCACCTGGTTTACCCAGGCTTTGTACGGGAAACCCCGGCGCAGTGGTTCAAGGAGTTGCCGCGCTTCCTCAAGGCCATCGAGCTACGCCTGGAGAAATTACCCAGCCAGGTGCAAAAAGACCGCGTGTGGAGCAGCGAGCTGGGTGGCCTGTGGGCGCAGTACCAGAACCGCCTGAACAAACACGCCCAGGAGGGCAAGCGCGACCCGCAGCTGGAGCTCTACCGCTGGTGGATGGAGGAATATCGCGTGTCGTTGTTTGCCCAGCAGTTGGGCACCAAAGTGCCGATTTCCGACAAGCGTTTGAGCAAACAATGGAGCCTGGTCGAAGCCTGACAACGCCGCAGATCCTTAGTGGCGAGCGGGCTTATTGTGGAGATCAGGCTTGTTGTGGCGAGCGGGCTTGCCCGCGTTGGGCTGCGCAGCAGCCCCATGCTCTCACCGCGGTGCATCAGATAAATCCGGTCAGCAGGTTTTAGGGCCGCTGCGCAGCCCAACGCGGGCAAGCCCGCTCGCCACAACGGCGTTTTAAACGGGCTTATCCGGCATATGGCGCCAAATCCCAGGGATTGTGGCAAACTTCGCGGTTATAAATGCCGGGATCGTCGTAGCAGCGACGCGACGGAATAAAGCGTTGCCAGTTTGACGCCGCTGGATGGCATCGAACTACTTATAGTTTGGTACGACGGTACCAATATCCCCTGCCTGACAGATTTAGAGGAACGACCGTGCATAACGTCGTCATCAGCGGCACTGGCCTGTACACCCCGGCCAACAGCATCTCCAACGAAGAGCTGGTGCAGTCTTTCAATGCCTACGTGCAGCAGTTCAACAGCGATAACGCCGCCGCCATCGAGCGCGGCGAGGTACAGGCGCTGACCGAGTCCAGTGCCGCCTTTATCGAAAAGGCATCCGGCATCAAGAGCCGTTTTGTGATGGACAAGGACGGCATCCTCGACCCGCAACGCATGGCCCCGCGCCTGCCGGAGCGCAGCAACGACGAATGGTCGGTGCTCTGCCAGATGGCCATTGGCGCCGCCGAGCAAGCCCTGCAGCGCGCCGGCAAGACCGCCGCCGATATCGACGGGGTGATCGTCGCCTGTTCCAACCTGCAGCGCGCTTATCCGGCGATTGCCATTGAAGTCCAGGAAGCCCTGGGCATCGCGGGTTTCGGTTTCGACATGAACGTGGCGTGCTCGTCGGCGACCTTCGGCATCCAGAACGCCGCCAACAGCATCCAGCTGGGCCAGGCGCGGGCGATCCTGATGGTCAACCCCGAGGTCTGCACCGGCCACCTGAACTTCCGTGACCGTGACAGCCACTTCATCTTCGGTGACGCGGCCACGGCGGTGATCCTTGAGCGCGCCGACCTTGCGACCTCCAAACACCAGTTCGACGTGGTGAGCACCAAGCTGCTGACCAAGTTCTCGAATAATATCCGCAACAACTTCGGCTTCCTCAACCGCACTGCGGAAGAGGGCATTGGCGCGCCGGACAAACTGTTCGTGCAGGAAGGTCGCAAAGTCTTCCGCGATGTCTGCCCGATGGTGGCCGAACTGATCGGCGTGCACCTGGAAGAAAACCAGTTGAGCGTGACCGACGTGAAGCGCTTCTGGTTGCACCAGGCCAACCTGAGCATGAACCACCTGATTGTGAAGAAACTGCTGGGCCGCGAAGCCACGGTGGAAGAGGCCCCGGTGATCCTCGATACTTACGCCAACACCAGCTCGGCGGGCTCGGTGATTGCGTTCCACACCTACTCAGGACGATTTGCCCAAGGGCGCCGTCGCGGTGCTCAGTTCGTTTGGCGCGGGCTATTCGATCGGCAGCGTGATCCTGCGCAAACGCTGATATCGAGGCAGAATGCGCTCAATGTGGGAGCTGGCTTGCCTGCGATAGCGGCGGTGGATTCACCCCCTTCATCGCAGGCAAGCCAGCTCCCACACTGATTGGGTTTGCACGTTGAAATCGAGGTCTTGAATGGCAGCAGCGGACGACGCGCACCTGCTTGAACGACTGCTCAAGGGCGAGCAGCGGGCCTACAAGGAATTGGTCAGCACCTATCAAAGCGCAATGCGGGCAGTGGCCTATGCCATCGTCGGCCAGCGCCATGCCGACGAAGTGGTGCAGGACGCCTGGCTGTCGGTGGTGCGTAACCTGGGCCGATTTGAAGGGCGTTCCAGCCTCAAGACCTGGCTGCTGACCATCACTGCCAACGCTGCCAAAGGCCGCTACAAGCAGAATCGCCGGGAAGTGCTGCTGGATGATTTGCCCTCGCCCCATGGCACTGTCGGTGATGATCGTTTCGTACCCGATGACGGTCACTGGGCGGTCGCCCCGTACGCCTGGCACCAGGACACCCCGGAAGCCCTGCTGACCGAGGATGAACTGCGCAAATGCCTGGAGCATACGTTGCTGAGTTTGTCTGAGCTGCAAAGCAGCGTGTTGCTGCTGCGCGAACGCCAGGGCCTGGAGCTGGAGGAGATCTGTAATCTTCTGACGCTCTCACTCTCCAATGTTCGTGTGCTGTTGCATCGAGCACGGCTTAAAGTCTTCGCCACGGTGGAGCATTTTGAGGAAACGGGCGAATGCTGACCTGTAAAGAACAAGTGGCACGTTCCAGTGACTACCTCGACGGGCAATTGACCTTTCGCGAGCGTCTGCTGGTGCGTCATCACCTGATGTTCTGCCCCAACTGCCGACGGTTTACCCGCCAGATGCGCCTGATGCAGGCCACGCTGAAAGCCCTGCCGCAGGAGCCGGTGAAGGATGTGGATGCCTTGGCCCAACGGCTGGCGGCCGAGCGGCTCAAGGATCAATAAAGGTGGGAGAGAAAGCAGGCTCGCGTGAGTGACTCGGACGGATGATGGGGACCGACCCACCCACGCAAGACTGTTAGAGAAGCAGCTTCAAGCGGTGAGCTTGAAGCTGCAAGTGACGTGCTCTTCCTTGAAGCTTGTAGCTTGAAACGTGTCGCTGTCTTCCTTAGAACTTGGCTTCTGCGTCCAGCTGGAAGGTGTTGGCTTTGGCGCTACGGTCCACGAGCGTGCGGCTGTAGGTGTCGGTCTTGGTCAGGAAGTACGTTGCGCCGATGGCGAAGTTCTTGTCGATGTCATAGCCGACTTTGAACTTGTGACCACGGGAGCCGGTGAAGCCGCCGCCGAAGTCCGAATCGGTAAAGGCGCCCACGACGGCGTTTTTCTCTACGTCGCGATAGTTGTAGTCCAGGTTGAAGCCGAACACCTTGGACTTGGCACCCAGCAACCAGGCAGTGTCGGCATCGTCGACAGCGTCGTTGTTTTTCACGTACTGGCCGTAGAACGCCAGAGGGACTGCCAGGCCGCCGATATCGACTTGGCTGAAGCCTTCGTACAGGCGGAACTCGCCGTTTGGTGTGTTGCCGTTGGTCGCCAGCAGGTTCGGGGTGCTGGTGCCGGAGGCACGGCTGTCTTCGTCGTTCTGGTAGGCGTAGACGCTGCCACCCAGGGTCACTTTCAGGTTGTCGGTCACCGAGAAACGGGTGCCCAACTGGCCGGTGGTCAGGCGCAGGTCATGGCGGTACTGCACGCCGTCACCGTCCACGTTGTCCTTGAGGTTGTAGTTCCCCAGGCTGCCGAACAGCTCGGCGCTGCCGCCCAATGGGTACTTGTAGGTGACTGCCAAGCCTTCCGGGTTGATGTCGCTATCCCAGATCACATCGCCCATGTTGACCCATGGCTGCAGCATTTTGCCGCCAATGATGTGCAGGTTTTTGATCTGGTCGGGGTGGTAGTCGATGTAGCCGAGGTCCAGCCAGATCGATTTTTTATCGAAGTAGCCGTCCAGGTCCTGGTTGGTGGAGCGCGCATCGCTGCCGCCGCCGGTGGCGATACGAATGCCGGTGTCCACCTGTGGGTTGATTTCGGTGTAGGCGCCGAGGCGTGCGCGGATCCGTTCGCGATCCTTGTCACGACCGGTGACGCCGGCGCGGGTGACGCCATTTTCGCCTTCGACCTTGATGGTCTCGTGGCGCATGCGCACATCACCCTTGAACTGAGTCTTCGCCGCCCAAGCCAGCTTCTGGTCGAAGCTGCTCAGCTCGTTGGTTTTTTCGCGGTGGCCGCGATCTGTTCGTTGGTCTCTTGTTGAGCTTGCTGTGCGATCTGCTTTTCTTTCTGATCCTTGGCCAGCTCAGCTTGCAGTTCGGTGTACTGCGCCGCAGTGATCTGGCCGTTGGCCTTGAGCATGTCGAGCAATTTAGCGTCGACTGCAGCGCTGGCCGGAACGCTCAGGGCCAGTAACAGGCCGCCGCACAGGACCGCCGCAGTTTTAGTGGAAGCAAGACGCATATCAATCTCCGAAAGTGAGGAGGGATGGCAAACCATCCAGGACACAACCGACCGATGACGGACGGAAAAATAACCACCTGCTAGAACCAGGCGCTCTAAAAACAGGCGTCAGTATCGCGATCGTTTATGACGCAGCAGTGGCTAAGTGATGTCATCTACATGACAAATTATTTAAGAATGGAACTATTGGTTTAGAGCCCTGTCGCGCGATTTGGGGGTGTGCCAGGGGCTGCGATAAGCGATACTCGCGAGGCTTTCACGCCATGAAGTAGTGAGGATGCCGATGCCGTTGCAACGCCTGGACAGCCTGTCCGAAATCGCCCCGCAGACGTGGGATGCACTGGTGCCGGACGCCCAGCCCTTTGTGCGGCATGCCTTTTTGAGTGCGCTGGAAGACAGCGCCAGCCTGGGCCCGCAATCGGGCTGGCAACCGGAACATTTGCTGCATTGGGAAGGCGAGCGACTGGTGGCGGCATTGCCCAGTTATCGCAAGTGGCACTCCTATGGCGAGTACGTGTTCGATCACGGCTGGGCCGATGCCTGTGAGCGGGCGGGCATCGACTACTACCCCAAGCTGCTGACGGCGGTGCCGTTCAGTCCGGTCAGCGGGCCACGCTTGCTGGCGCGCAGTGCCGAGGACGGTTTCGAACTGCTCAACAGCCTGCCGGGCTACCTGGAAATCGAAGGGCTCTCCAGCGCCCACATCAACTTTACCGACGTGTTGGCCGATGAGGCATTGGCCGCGCAGCCGGGCTGGTTGCAGCGCCTGGGCTGTCAGTTTCACTGGCAGAATCGCGGCTACCGCGACTTCCAGGATTTCCTCGACGCCCTGAGTTCACGCAAGCGCAAGCAGATGCGCAAGGAACGCGAACAAGTGGCGGGGCAGGGCATCGATTTCGAGTGGTTGCAAGGCCATGAACTGAGCGAGGCGCAGTGGGATTTTGTCTACGCCTGCTACGCCAATACCTACGCGGTACGCCGGCAAACACCCTACCTGACCCGCGCTTTTTTCAGCCTGCTGGCCGAGCGCATGCCCGAGGCGATTCGCGTGGTGCTGGCCAAACAGGGTGCACGCCCGGTGGCCATGGCCTTCAGTTTGATCGGTGGCGACAGCTTCTACGGCCGTTACTGGGGCTGCCTGGCCGAGTTTGACCGCCTGCATTTCGAAACCTGTTTCTACCAGGGCATGGACTACGCCATCGCCCACGGCCTGCAACGCTTCGACGCCGGTGCCCAGGGCGAGCACAAGTTGATTCGTGGGTTTGAACCGGTGATCACGCGGTCATGGCACTACCTGCGTCATCCTGGGTTGAAGAATGCCGTAGAGGACTTTCTGGAGCGCGAGCGGGTGGGGATTCTGGCGTATGCCGAAGAGGCGAGGGCAGCCATGCCTTATCGGCAGGGCTGAACTCGCTGTTCTCAGGCCGGCTCCTCCTTGCCCAGCCATCGATAGGTCACGCCGGCAATGACCGCGCCCAGAATCGGCGCGAGCCAGAACATCCACAACTGCTGGACCGCCCACCCGCCCACGATCAGCGCAGGCCCGGTACTGCGGGCCGGGTTGACTGAGGTGTTGGTCACGGGAATGGAAATCAGGTGGATCAAGGTGAGGGCCAGACCGATGGCGATGGGCGCCAGGCCCTTGGGGGCACGGTGGTCGGTGGCGCCGAGGATGATCAGCAGGAACATCGCAGTCATCACCAGCTCACACACAAACCCCGCTGCCAGCGAGTAGCCGCCGGGGGAATGTGCGCCATAGCCGTTTGATGCCAGGCCGCCGGCCAGTTCGAAGCCCGGTTTGCCGCTGGCAATGAAGTACAACAACGCGGCGGCGACTGTGCCGCCAATGACTTGGGCCACGATATACGCCGGTAACTCCCTGGCCGGAAACCTCCCGCCCACTACCAGCCCTACCGATACTGCCGGGTTGAGGTGGCAACCGCTGATGTGCCCGATGGCAACCGCCATGGTCAGCACCGTCAGCCCGAAGGCCAGCGACACGCCCAACAACCCGATCCCGACTGCAGGGAACGCTGCGGCCAGCACCGCACTCCCGCAACCGCCCAACACCAGCCAAAACGTACCTAACCCCTCTGTAATTGAACGTTTGAACAAAGACATGCAACACGTCCTTGATAGATCGCTCTACCGATCAGTAAATCAATGATGCTCCCTGCAGATTTACTTCAGCGCCCGTCTGGGCACTGCACTGAGTACAGCAGGCTTGCGCCATAAAGCCAGGCAAAAAAAAAGCGCCAGGGCCCTTTGAATCTGGACGCCTGACGCAATTTAAGCGTGGGAGCTGGCTTGCCTGCGATGACGGTCTCACCGTCAGCTCTTTACTGGCTGACCCACCGCTATCGCAGGCAAGCCAGCTCCCACAGGGGTATAGCGGTGGGGCTTCAGTCGATGCCGACGAACCCACCCGTCTGGTGCTGCCACAACCGCGAGTACAAGCCGCCGTGCGCGAGCAACTCGGCATGGCTGCCGCTTTCGGCGATCAGGCCTTTCTCCAGCACCACCAGGCGGTCCATCCGCGCAATGGTCGACAGCCGGTGTGCGATCGCAATCACCGTCTTGCCCTGCATCAAGGTCTCCAGGCTTTCCTGGATCGCCGCTTCCACTTCCGAGTCCAGGGCCGAGGTGGCTTCGTCCATGATCAGAATCGGCGCGTCCTTGAGCAGCACGCGGGCGATGGCGATGCGCTGGCGTTGCCCGCCCGAGAGTTTTACCCCGCGTTCGCCCACATGCGCATCCAGCCCGGTGCGGCCTTCGGCGTCCGACAGCAGCGGGATGAACTCATCGGCGCGGGCCTTGTGCACGGCGGCCCAGAGTTCTGCGTCGGTGGCGTCCGGCTTGCCGTACAACAGGTTGTCGCGGATCGAGCGGTGCAGCAGCGAGGTGTCCTGGGTGATCATGCCGATCTGTTCGCGCAGGGTTTCCTGGGCGACTTCTGCGATGTTCTGGCCGTCGATCAGGATGCGCCCGCCTTGCAGGTCATACAGGCGCAGCAGCAGGTTGACCAGGGTCGACTTGCCCGCGCCGGACGGGCCGATCAGGCCGATTTTTTCACCGGCCTTGATGTTCAAGTTGAGGCCGCCAATGATCCCGCTCTTCTTGCCGTAGTGGAAATCCACCTGTTCGAAACGCACTTCGCCATGGGGCACGCTCAGGCGCGGGGCGTTGTCGCGGTCGATCACGGCCAGTGGCTGGGCAATGGTTTTCAGGCCGTCCTGCACCATGCCGATGTTTTCGAAAATGCCGTTGACCACCCACATGATCCAGCCCGACATGTTGACGATGCGGATCACCAGGCCGGTGGCCAGGGCGATGGCGCCCACCGAGATCAGTGACTGCGTCCACAACCACAGGGCCAGGCCGGTGGTGGTGACGATCAACAGGCCGTTCATGGTGGTAATCACCACGTCCATGCTGGTGACCACGCGGCTGGCCAGCTGGGTTTTTTCGGTCTGTTCGATGATCGCTTCCTTGGCGTACTGCTGCTCGTAATGGGTGTGAGCGAACAGCTTCAAGGTGGTGATATTGGTGTAGCCGTCGACGATACGGCCCATCAATTTGGAGCGCGCTTCGGATGAGACCACCGAGCGCTCCTTCACCCGTGGCACGAAGTAACGCAGCGTCAGGCTGTAGGCGATGATCCAGGTCACCAGCGGGATCATCAGGCGCCAGTCGGCCTCGGCAAACAGCACCAAGGCACTGATCGCGTAGATCGCCACGTGCCAGATCGCATCCACTGCCGCCACGGCGGAGTCGCGCAGGGAGTTGCCAGTTTGCATGATGCGCTGGGCGATGCGCCCGGCGAAGTCATTCTGGAAGAAATTCAGGCTCTGCTTGAGCACATAGCTGTGGTTCTGCCAACGGATCAGGCTGGTCATGCCGGGGCTGATCGTCTGGTGCACCAGCAGGTCATGCAGCGCGCCGAAGATCGGGCGCAGCAGCAGGGCGACCACGGCCATCCAGATCAGCTCGGTGCTGTGCAGCTGGAAGAAGTTTTCCGGTGGGGTGCCTTGGGCCAGGTCGATGATGCGGCTCAGGTAGCTGAACAGCGCAACTTCGATCAGCGCGCCGATCAGGCCCACCACCAGCAACGCGGCGAAATGCGGCCACACCTGGCGCAGGTAATAGAGGTAGAAGGGCAGGACTTTATCGGGAGGAGCCGCGCTGGGAGCGTCGCGGAAAATATCGATCAGTTGTTCAAAACGACGATAGAGCATTAGGTTGACGCCCGCCTGGCGGGCTCTCCTGTTCAAATGCGCGCGGTGCCTTGTGGGCACCGCGCGGAGCTACCTGAAGAACGCCCTGCAGACCTCAGTCGATGCGCTTGGCCGACTTGATGTACACAGGATCGATTGGCACGTTCTGCATGCCTTGCTTGGTGGTGGTCCGCGAGTTGACGATCACATCCACCACGTCCATGCCCTTGACCACCTTGGCGAATACGGCGTAACCGGCATCGCGGCCCGGGTCGAGGAAGGCATTGTCGGCCACGTTGATGAAGAACTGGCTGGTGGCCGAGTTCGGGTCATTAGTGCGCGCCATCGATAAGGTGCCACGTACGTTATGCAGGCCATTGCTGGCTTCGTTCTTGATCGGTGCGTCGGTAGGTTTTTGTGACATCGACTGGGTGAACCCGCCACCCTGCACCATGAAACCCGGGATCACGCGGTGGAAAATCGTGTTGGTGTAAAAACCCTTGTCGACATACGCCAGGAAGTTCTTGGTGCTGATCGGCGCCTTGACCGGGTCCAGTTCGATTTCAATGTCGCCATTGGTGGTGCTGATCAGGACGTGTGGCGCGTTGGACTTGGCCGCTGCAGCAGGTTTGGCCGGTGCGGCTGCCGTGGCGGCCATCAGGTTGGCAGCGAACAGAAAGGAGCCGGCAAAGAAGGCGATTTTTTTCAGCATGGGTCAGTGATCCTGGGTAGTGGTTTCGACTGTCTCTAGAAAATCGAGCAGGGTGGTGTTAAAGACTTCGGGTTGATCCAAGGGCGTGGCATGGCGGGAATCCTCGATCACCACCAGCCGCGCATCGGGCAGCAGTTTTACATAGATTTCTTTCTGCGCCACGGGGGTGTAGTCATGGTCGGCGCTGATGACCAGGGTTGGACAGGTAATTCTGGAAAGTCGTTCCTGTACGCCCCAGCCCACAATCGCGTCGAAGCTGGCGAGATAAGCACGTTTGTCGTTTTTTGCCCAGCGTTGGGCCATCTTGCGTCGCAGGTCGGCTTGTTCCGGTTTGGGGAATAGCCGGTCGCCCAGGGCCTTGCCGATGGTGGCCAGGCTGAGCAGGCGGCCCAGGATCCAGCGCTTGGCCCACCACCCGTATTCCTGAACGGTGCGCACCTTGACCTCGGGCGCGCTATTGACGATGCACAGGCTTTTGACCCGCGCCGGTTCGTCCACGGCCAGTTGAAACGCGATCATGCCGCCCATGGACAAGCCCACCACATGGGCAGGGGGCAGGGCCAGGTGTTCGATCAGCGCGACCAAGTCGTCGGTGAAGCCCTTGATGCTGTAGCGCTCACGCGGTTTGTCGGAGCGGCCATGGCCGCGTACATCCACCACGATCAGGCGATAGTGCCTGGCCAGCAGCGGAATCTGCAGCTCCCAGTCCTGGCTGCTGGAGCCCAGGCCGTGGATCAGGATCAGCGGGCTGCCATGGCCGTATTCCTCGTAATGCAGGGTGCATCCTTCGTGGTCGAACCAGGCCATGCGTGAACTCCATTTCAGGCTTGCTGGGGGGCGGCGAAAGGCGCGTCCAGGGGGCGGTATCAAAGGTGCGCAGCAACTCCACAAGAATCTGCGTGGCCGGCCCCAAGGGTTTGTCCTTGTTCGAGTACAGGTAGAACGTGGGGTTGCGGCTGCCGCCCTCTTCCAAGCGTAGCTGCTTGAGCAGGCCCTCTTTGAGTTCGCGCTCGATCAGGTGGCGCGGCAACCAGGCAAAGCCCAGGCCGCTGCTGACGAAGGTGGCGGCGGTGGCCAGGCTGCCGACGGTCCAGCGCTGTTCGGCGCCGAGCCAGCCGACGTCCCGTGGTTGCTGGCGGCCGGAGTCACGGATCACCACCTGCATCTGGCTTTCCAGGTCCTGGAAGCTCAGATCGCGGTTCAGGCGATGTAACGAGTGGTCGGGGTGGGCCACGGCGATAAATTCCACATCGCTCATTTCCGTGCCCAGGTAGCCCGGGATGATAAAGCTGCTGATGGCCAGGTCAGCCATGCCATCAAGCAGCAGCTCTTCGACGCCGGACAGCACCTCTTCACGCAAGCGCACCCGGCAGCCACGGCTTTGCGGCATAAAGGCAGTGAGGGCGCGCACCAGGCGAGCATTGGGGTAGGCGGCGTCGACCACCAGCCGCACCTCCGCCTCCCAGCCCTGCTCCATATGGTGGGCGAGGTCTTCCAGCTGGCTGGCGTTTTTCACCAGTTGCCGGGAGCGGCGCAGCAGTACTTCGCCGGCGTCGGTGAGGACCGCCTTGCGCCCGTCGATGCGCAACAGTGGCACGCCGAGCTGGTCTTGCATGCGGGCCACGGTGTAGCTCACCGAGGACTGCGAACGGTGCAGCGCTTCAGCCGCCTGGGCGAAGCCGCCATGGTCGACCACGGCTTGCAGCGTGCGCCATTGATCGAGGGTAACGCGGGGCGCTTTCAAGATGGGTTCCTCTTGTCCTAAGCTGGCAATCCTTATTGGAGACTGCCGAATGAGAAAATTCTGTTGTGTGTTGCTGGCGCTGCTGCCGATGAGCGCGTTTGCCTACCCCATCGACGTGTCTAAAAAGATCGACGGCGTGAGCATCGACTACACCGCGTCCGACGTGGACGGCGACATCAGCTCGATCCAACTGAATAACTACGGCACGAATGACGCCGTGTGTTCGGTAATCTTTACCAACGGCCCGGAAGCGCCACGGCGCCGTACCGTCACCGTACCGGCGGGCAAAAGCACCAACACCACGGTCAAGTTCAATCGCGCCATTATCAAGATGCGAATCGCTCTGGCGTGCGCCGCGAAATAACGCTGCAGCGGAGCGTGTCTACTGGAATACTCCGCTTATAAACAAATTTATAGATGGGTTATAGCAGTTTTTTGTGCTTTTTTATCGAATGGGCCTTAGTTAATCTTTTCTCCATCGCCTTACAGCATTTACAGATGGAGCCTACGAAGCCATGTCCAATGTTCTGATCATCGAAAGCAGCGCCCGCCAGCAGGATTCGATCTCCCGCCAACTGACCCGGCAGTTCATCAGCCAATGGCAGGCCGCCCACCCGGCGGATCAGATCACCGTGCGCGACGTGGCACTCAATCCGGTTCCGCACCTGGACGCCAACCTGCTCGGCGGCTGGATGAAACCCACCGAACAGCGCAACGACATCGAACAGGCTTCGCTGGATCGCTCCAATGAATTGACCGATGAGTTGCTGGCCGCCGACGTTCTGGTGCTGGCCGCGCCGATGTACAACTTCGCCATCCCCAGCACCCTCAAAGCCTGGCTGGACCACGTGCTGCGCGCCGGTGTGACCTTCAAGTACACCGCCACCGGCCCTCAGGGGCTGCTGACCGGCAAGCGCGCCATCGTGCTCACCGCTCGCCGCGGCATCCACACCGGTGCCAGCTCGGATCACCAGGAACCGTACTTGCGTCAGGTGATGGCCTTTATCGGGATTCATGACGTCACCTTCATCCATGCAGAAGGGGTCAACCTGAGTGGGGACTTCCAGGAGAAGGGCATCAACCACGCCAAGGCGTTGCTGGCACAGGTTGCCTGATCCTTTAATCGCCAGATAATCGCGCAATGTTTATCTAGCCCCACGCAACCCTTCAAGTACGCGTATCGAACCTCCCTTTGCACTTGTTGCTCCTGAGTGCTCCTACCCGACTGCCGCTATAGCGAGGTCGGGTTTTTTTTGCCCCGAGTTTCGTGAAACGCTGAAAACCTTTAATGTCGCGCCCATTCGAAACGAGGCGCGCATGGGCTATTTACTGGTTGTCACCCTGATTCAGGCATTTTCCTTCAGCTTGATCGGCGAATACCTCGCCGGTCATGTCGACAGCTACTTCGCCGTGCTGGTGCGCGTGGTGCTGGCCGGGCTGGTGTTTATCCCGCTGACCCGCTGGCGCTCGGTGGCGCCGCCCTTCATGCGCGGCATGCTGCTGATCGGCGCCTTGCAGTTTGGCGTGACCTACGTGTGCCTGTACCTGAGCTTTCGCGTGCTGACGGTGCCGGAGGTGCTGCTGTTCACCATCCTTACGCCCCTGCATGTGACCCTGATCGAAGACGCCCTCAACCGCCGCTTCAACCCCTGGGCGCTGGTCGCCGCACTGGTGGCGGTGGCGGGCGCGGCGGTGATTCGCTTCGACCAGGTCACCCCGCACTTCCTCATGGGCTTCCTGCTGCTGCAACTGGCCAACTTCACCTATGCCGCCGGGCAGGTGATGTACAAGCATCTGGTGGCGCGTTACCCCAGTGACCTGCCGCACTACCGGCGCTTCGGCTACTTCTACCTGGGCGCCTTGATCGTGGTGTTGCCGGCGTTCCTGCTGTTCGGCAAGGCCAACTTCCTGCCCGATGCACCGCTGCAATGGGGCGTGCTAGTGTTCCTCGGCCTGGTCAGCACGGCACTCGGTATGTACTGGTGGAACAAGGGCGCGTGCCTGGTGCACGGCGGCACCCTGGCGGTGATGAACAACCTGCATGTGCCGGTGGGGTTGCTGCTGAATTTGCTGATCTGGAACCAGCATGAACCGCTGGGCCGTCTGGCGTTGGGCGGGTTGGTGATCATCGGGGCGGTGTGGGTCAGCCGGTTGGGCGTCAAGTCGCCCAACCGCTCCGAGGCTTAAATCGCGTGACTTTCCGGGGCCGGCAAATGGCTGGCCCCCAGCACCGCCGGCAGTACGCCGGCGCGTAAATCATTACCGCTCGGCTGCTGGTACAGGCTCAAACCAAACTCCGGCAACACCGCCAGCAAATAATCGAAGATATCCCCCTGGATCCGCTCGTAATCCGCCCACGCCGTGGTGCGGGTGAAGCAGTAGATCTCCAGCGGCACGCCTTGGGCGCTGGTTTGCATCTGGCGCACCATGCAGGTCATGTTCGGCTGGATGTCCGGGTGGCTTTTCAGATAGGCCAGGGCATAGGCGCGGAAGGTGCCGAGGTTGGTCATGCGGCGCCGGTTGGCCGACAGTTGCGCGCTATGGCCTTGGGCTTCGTTCCAGGCCTTGAGTTCGGCCTGCTTGCGCCCGATGTAGTCGGTGAGCAGGTGCACCTGGGTCATGCGCAGTTCTTCATCGTCGCGCAGAAAACGCACGCCGCTGGCGTCGATAAACAGGCTGCGCTTGATGCGGCGCCCGCCGGAAGCCTGCATCGAGTTCTTGAACGACTCGGACATCAGGCGCCAGGTCGGGATGGACACGATGGTCTTGTCGAAGTTCTGCACCTTGACCGTGTGCAAGGTGATGTCCACCACGTCACCGTCGGCGCCGACCTGGGGCATTTCGATCCAGTCGCCGACCCGCAGCATGTCATTGCTGGTGAGCTGCACGCTGGCGACAAATGACAACAGGGTGTCCTTGTACACCAACAGAATCACCGCCGACATCGCACCCAGCCCTGACAGCAGCAGCAGCGGCGAGCGGTCGATCAGGGTGGCGACGATGATGATCGCGGCAAACACGAACAGCACCATCTTCGCCAACTGCACATAACCCTTGATCGAGCGGGTGCGGGCGTGTTCGGTGCGTGCGTAGATGTCCAGCAAGGCGCTGAGCAGGGCGCTCATGGCCAGCGTCATGAACAGGATGGTGAGCGCCAGGGCCACGTTGCCGATAAACAGGATCGCGGTCTTGCTCAGGTCCGGCACCAGGTACAGGCCGAACTGGATCACCAGTGACGGCGTCATCTGCGCCAGGCGATGGAAGACTTTATTGTGCCGCAGGTCATTGAGCCAATGCAGCGCCGGTTGCCGGCCGAGCAATTTGACGGCGTGGAGGATGAGGTAACGCGCCACCCGTCCGAGCAGCAGCGCCACTACCAGCAACACCAGCAAGCCCAGGCTTGCATGCAGCAGCGGGTGTTGATCGAGAGCGCCCCAGAGGTCCTGGGCGTTGAGCCAGAGCTGTTTGATATCCATGGGTGTAACCGATTCTTCTGTGAGACAAGACGGGGCGATTAGAGCATTTAAGTGCAGTAAAGTTAGGGTTCAGGACAAATATGCTGACAAAAAAGCAGCTGATTAGCGCCGTTCGCGTAAAGACACTCGGTTTGGACGCCCGAAACCGGTACCCTATGCAGCTGATTTTTTGTATTTCTTCGAGGTAGCACCCGTGTTTTCCCAATTCGCCCTGCACGAACGCCTGCTCAAAGCCGTGGCCGAGCTAAAATTTGTCGAGCCTACGCCTGTGCAAGCAGCGGCCATCCCGCTCGCGCTCGAAGGGCGTGACCTGCGGGTGACGGCTCAAACCGGGAGTGGCAAGACTGCCGCCTTCGTCCTGCCGATTCTGAACCGTCTGATCGGCCCGGCCAAAGTCCGCGTCAGCATCAAGACCCTGATCCTGCTGCCGACCCGCGAGCTGGCGCAGCAGACCTTGAAGGAAGTGGAGCGCTTCTCGCAGTTCACCTTCATCAAGTCCGGCCTGATCACCGGTGGCGAAGACTTCAAGGTCCAGGCCGCCATGCTGCGCAAGGTGCCGGACATCCTGATCGGCACCCCGGGCCGCATGATCGAGCAACTCAACGCCGGCAACCTCGACCTCAAGGAGGTCGAAGTGCTGGTGCTGGACGAAGCCGACCGTATGCTCGACATGGGCTTTGCCGACGACGTGCAGCGGCTTGTGGCCGAGTGCGTCAACCGCCAGCAGACCATGCTGTTCTCCGCCACCACCGGCGGTTCGACCCTGCGCGACATGGTCGCCAAGGTCCTGAACAACCCTGAGCACTTGCAGGTCAACAACGTCAGCGACCTGAACGCGACCACGCGCCAGCAGATCGTCACCGCTGACCACAATGTGCACAAGGAGCAGATCCTCAACTGGCTGCTGGCCAACGAGACTTATCAGAAGGCCATCGTGTTCACCAACACCCGTGCTGCGGCTGACCGCATTTACGGTCGCCTGGTGGCCCAGGATTACAAGGCGTTCGTGCTGCACGGTGAAAAAGACCAGAAGGACCGCAAGCTGGCGATCGACCGCCTCAAGGCCGGCGGCGTGAAAATCCTGGTGGCTACCGACGTGGCTGCACGCGGCCTGGACGTGGATGGCCTGGACATGGTCATCAACTTCGACATGCCACGCAGCGGCGACGAATACGTGCACCGTATCGGTCGTACCGGGCGTGCCGGCAACGATGGCCTGGCGATCTCGCTGATCTGCCACGGCGACTGGAACCTGATGTCGAGCATCGAGCGCTACCTCAAGCAGTCGTTCGAGCGCCGTACCATCAAGGAAGTCAAAGGCACCTACACCGGGCCGAAGAAGGTCAAGGCGTCGGGCAAGGCTGTTGGCGTGAAGAAGAAAAAGACCGACGCCAAGGGCGACAAGAAAAAGGCCGGCGCCAAGTCGCCGACCAAGCGCAAGATCGCCAACCGGCCGAAGACCGACAACCTGTCGCTGGTCAGCAAGGACGGCATGGCGCCGCTCAAGCGCCGCAAGCCGGAAGCACCGGCTGCCGAGTAATCAGGCGGATGTGAAAAAACCGGACGATGTCCGGTTTTTTTATGCCTTCAGTTTTTGGCTTTGGCAGCCGCTTCTTTCAGCTCTTTGAGACGGGCGTCGATCAACTGGCACTTGTCAGGAAATTCGGCGCTCTCGGTGTCCAGGTCCATTTTCTGCAACTCGTCGTTCATTTCCTTGGCCTTGGTCGGGTTCTGCTCGGTCAGTTTGGCCACTTCCTGGGCCAATTGCTCGCGTTTGGCGGTGGCCTCGTCCGGCGTGCAGGCCCAGGCGGGCAGAGCGCTCAGCAGCGTGGCGGCGATGGCCAGGTTTATCAGGGTTTTCATGGGGAGACCTCCTTGGCGGTTATGCTCAGTTGAGGGCGCGAACGTCTGGAAAGTTCAGAGAAATCACGTCCGTCCGGTCGGCTGAACGGCGAGTGGCGCGGCGTGTCACACCTCTAGACGGGCTACTTTTCCTTGGGCCTGCAGGAGGAATCAGGATGACGACTTACAACTGGGATTTGATCGAGCGTCTGCTGCACGAAGTGCAGAATGGCGAGGGCAGCTTTGCACCGCGCAAATACGCCGAGCAGGAAGCCGCCGAGAAGGCCACGGCGGGCGAGTCCACCGGCAACCTGGATGCGCTGAAAAAGACTGCTGCGGATTACGAGGCGCTGTTGTTCAAGCGTGGCTTTATTGAGTCGCGCCCGGAGGAAGAGGGCGGCAATGGTGAGAACTTTATCCTGACCGCGTTAGGCGCGCAGTTGCTGGCGCTGATCGACAGCTCGATTCCGGGGAATGATCACCCGCGCCAAGTGTTGGACGAGCAGGCTGATGCGCTGGACCCGGCGACGTTTGCCGAGGTGGCTTCGAAAGCGCAGATCGCCTGATCAGGTGCGACGCGAACTAAATGTGGGAGTGGGCTTTCCCACTCCCACCTTTTAGATTGAAGCGGCCTTGAGGCACTTCAGTGCCTTGAAGTCGCTGCGTACACCCTCGATTTTCTGTTTCAACTTCAGGCGCTGCTGCACGCTGCTCTCCGCCATCAAGTCGACGAGCAGGCTGCGGGCAGCCGCTTCGGTCTGGGCGTAGGCCACGCGATAGTCCGGGGTCCACAGGCTTTCGCGGTTCACCAGCAACTGCTGCATTTTCTGCGGGAAGTCGGCACTTTGGCGTTGTTTTACCGCGTCGATAAATTGTGCCTGCCAGTGGGCGCGGTTGCCGATCCACTGCTCATTTTGCTGACCCAGGGCAATCGACCACGCCGTGACCCGGTTTTGCTGGCTGGCGCTCAGCGGGCCCATCCAGCTATCCAGGCGTTTGCTCATGCGCTCGGCGCGTTCCTTGATCTGCCGCTCCAGCGGCGGTTTGAGGTATTCATCCTGGCGCTTGCGCAGGTCCTTGGCCAACGCGTCGTTCATCTCCTTGACCTGTTGATCGTCCAGCCCCTGCAACAGCTCAATGGCCGACGGGGTGACCTCGCGAGCGACGTCGGCAATCGCCTGCTTGGCTTCGGCAGTACGGGTTTGCAATGCCGCGTCGGTGACCTGGTTATCGTCGACCATCTGTTGCAGGCGGTCCAGCCAATCCAGGTAGCCAGGCAATTGCGTGGTGCAGTGCCAGGCCAGGTGTTCCTTGAGTTTGTCGTTGAACCAGCTCTTCTGCCCGGCGTTCATGTCCAGGTAGTCATTGAGGGTCCACGGGATGATCACATCAAGGTTGCGGTAGGCCAGGCCCACGCGATTGCAGCCGGCGAGCACCAGGCTCAGGCTCAGCACTACTACCAGAAATTTGAGCCGACGCAGCATGGGCGGGTCCTTGCGCAGAGAGGGTTAATGCATGTGAACCTGCGCGGGGTGCGACAGTTCAGCTCATCAATAAAACGACCGCGCAGCCTTCAGCGTCAACAGCCCATCGCATTGCGAATTGTGTCCGGAGTAAGCCGAGCAATCGCCGCCGCTGAGGCTGGAGTCGCTGTAGATCAGGTTCAGGTCGACGCCCATCCACTGCCGGGAGAACTGCACCGACCAGTCGCTGAACGTGCTGATGGAGCCGCCCTCCACCGAGACCGGGGTGCCCAACTGATGCGTGGTGTATTTCATGCTGACGCCGATGCCGAACGGCTGCGTACCGCCGAGGTCGGCAAACAGCGTGCTGTCCTGGCGGTCCGGGTCATTGCTGAAAGAGGCGCCGAAACGGTTACCCAGCAGGTTCAGGCCGCCGTAGAACTCCTGGCTGTCGAGGGGGCTGAGCTTGGGGTAGCTGTAATGGATCAGGCCCACTTCGTAGCCCAGGGTCTGGTCGAAGGGGTGTTTGAAACCCATGTAGGAATCGACTTCGAGATTGCTGGTGGAGGACAGGCCCATGTTCGGTGAAAACTGGCCGAAATACAGGCCGCTGTCGTGGCTCAGGTCCAGCCCGCCATGGAACGAGTCGCTGCCGGGAGACGTGGGTTTGACCAGCCCCTGGGCCATGCTGCGGCTGGGGGTAGTGCCCAATTTCAGGTCGAAGTCGCCCAATTCGCGCTGAAAGATCTGCGCTTCGGCAAGGGGCTGGCGGCCAGTGCCGCGACCAGGAAAATGCAGGGTTTGAACATGCTTCACTCCATGAAAAGCGAGGAGCAGTGACGAAAGAAGTCGGGAGATGCCCGTGCTAGACGTGTGCAAGCATACCGGCGAATGCCGGGAGGTGAGGCCCGTTCGTCGATTAGCGCATCAAGGGATATAACAGGAGGGTGTTTTCGGGCTCTAGTCCTAGCGCCTTGAAGGCAAGACGCTTAGGGACCAGGTCTACTGCGCGGGTGTTACTTCTTGCCCAGGCTGATCTGCTTGGACGGGCCGAAAGTCTGGCCGCTCACGCCCTTTGCAATTTGCTGGATTTCGCCACCGGACTTGAGGAACGCAGCAATCTGGCTGTTGATCGATTCGCTGGTTTCAACGGCTGGAGCTGGCTTTGCTTTGCTGTTGGATGCTTTTACGCGCATGGCGGCCACTAACCTGTAGAAAATTAACTTGGCCAGGCATCGTACAGGAAATACTTGACAATTGCTTGGCAAATATCCTCCGAGAATAAGTGGAACGGCAGTAAAAGGCCCAAAGTTTATCTTCGGATTAAGCACCTAACTTACTGTTTTAACTCGAAACCATCGGGACGAACGGGTGGGCTTGGCATGGTCAAATCCAGCCGATTGATCGGACGAGCGGGGCGTTGCCAGTAAAACGCCACGCAACCCTGCGATTTTTCAGGCGCGTGCGCGTGGCGAGCGCAACTCGGGTAGAATGTCGCCCACGCAATGAGGGTAATTGGAAATGGCTTTAGTCGGGCGCTACAACAGCTTGCAAGTGGTAAAACACACTAACTTCGGTTTGTACTCTGGACGGTGCGCAAGAGGGCGAAATCCTCTTGCCTAATCGGTACATCCCAAAAGATATTCCCAGCGAAGATGAAGACTGGCTTAACGTTTTCATTTACCTGGACAGCGATGACAAACTTATCGCCACGACTGAAAAACCCAAAGTTCAAGTGGGCGAATTTGCCAGTTTGAAAGTAGTCGAAGTCAACAGTATTGGCGTGTTCCTCGACTGGGGTTTGCCCAAGGATCTGTTGCTGCCGTATTCGGAAGAAAAACGCCAGATGACCGCCGGTGAATATTGTGTGGTGCATGTCTACCTCGACAAGCACACCAAGCGCATCACGGCCACCGCCCGCCTCGATCGTTACCTGGACAAGACCCCCGCCAACTACCAGGTGGGCCAGGAAGTCGACCTGCTGGTGGCCGAAGCCACCGACATGGGCTTCAAGGCGATCATCAACAACAAGCATTGGGGCCTGATCCACAAGAACGAAGTGTTCAAGTTCCTGCGCCCGGGCAAGGAAGAGAAAGGGTTTATCAAAGAGATCCGCGCCGATGGCAACATCAGCCTCAGCCTGCAACCGGTCGGCCAGGAAGCGGCGTCCAGCCTGAACTCGAAGATCCTCGCCAAGCTGCGTGAAAACAACGGCACGCTGCCGGTCAGCGACAAGAGTGATCCGGCCGTGATCAGCAACTTGTTCGGCGTGAGCAAGGGCAACTTCAAGAAGGCCATTGGTGCACTCTACAAGCAAGGTCAGATCGTGATTCATGCGGATCGTATTGAACTAAGCTGAGTGGGGCTTGCTCTTCTGTAGGCGCCCGTCGGCGCCTACGGAGGCTGCATAGATGACCCGCAAAACCCTGTTCGCCTACCTCGGCACCTTGCTCGCCTTCCTGGTCCTCGACGGCCTCTGGCTCGGCGTTCTGATGGGCCCGACCTACAAATCCCTGCTGGGCCCGCTGATGCTTGACCAGCCGCGCCTCTTGCCTGCCGTGCTGTTCTATCTGCTGTATGCCATTGGTTGCGTGGTGTTTGTGGTTTTGCCAAGCGGCAGTTGGCAACGTGCTGCACGCCTCGGCGCCTTGCTGGGCCTGGTCGCCTACGGCACCTACGACCTGAGTAACTGGGCCACGCTGCAAGGCTGGTCGGCCGGGCTGGCACTGATGGACATGGCGTGGGGCACCTTCCTGACGGCCGCTTGCTGCACGGTTGGGTACTTGTGTGCACATCGAGTGCACCGATGATTGTGTACAGGATTTATGTGCACCGTTGCTGAGCGAACTCCCCGCATCTAAGCCTTCATAAACCGCTTTGGAGCCCCGTTTCAGAGGGATTGTGTGCCATTGGCACGTATTCTGCTGAAAGCCTCGTATACAAACCATGCCGCCTCCCGTATGCACCTGCTACGGCAGCGCAGGCCGGTATTTCGAGGAGCCAAGCGATGACCGAACAATTGCCCAAAGGCTACAGCCCGCGCCTGTATAACCAGGATCTAGGCCCGCTGCCGCAAAAGTGGACGTGGTACAACATTTTCGCCTTCTGGATGAGCGACGTGCACAGCGTCGGTGGCTATGTGTTTGCCGCCAGCCTGTTCGCCCTGGGCCTCGCCAGCTGGCAGGTACTGATCGCCTTGCTTGCCGGCATTTGCATTGTGCAATTGATCGCCAACCTGGTGGCGAAGCCGAGCCAGCAGGCGGCGGTGCCTTATCCGGTGATCTGCCGGCTGGCCTTTGGCGTGTTCGGCGCGAATATTCCTGCAGTGATTCGCGGCCTGATCGCCGTGGCCTGGTACGGGATTCAGACGTACTTGGCGTCGAGTGCCTTGATTATTGTGGTGCTGCGCTTTTTCCCACAGATGGCGGTGTATGCGGAGCCGCATTTCGCCGGCCTGTCCTACTTGGGCTGGTTTGGTTTCCTCACTTTGTGGGTGCTGCAGGCTGCGGTGTTCTGGGCCGGCATGGAGTCCATCCGCCGCTTTATCGATTGGGCGGGGCCGGTGGTGTACGCGGTGATGTTTGCCCTGGCCGGCTGGATCGTGTGGAAGGCGGGTTGGGCGAATATCAGCTTCACCCTGTCGGAAAAATCCCTGTCAGGCTGGCAGGCATTCGGCCAGGTGATTGTGGCGACCGCGCTGGTGGTCTCGTACTTTTCCGGGCCAACCCTGAATTTTGGTGACTTCAGCCGCTACTGCCGCAGCATGCAGGATGTACGACGCGGCAACTTCTGGGGGCTGCCGGTGAATTTCCTGGCGTTTTCCCTGGTGACCGTGGTGATCGTCTCGGGCACCTTGCCAGTGTTTGGCGAAATGCTCCACGACCCGATCGCCACGGTTTCGCGCATCGATAACAGCATGGCGGTATTGCTCGGTGCCTTTGCTTTCGTCACCGCGACCATTGGCATCAATATTGTCGCCAACTTTGTCTCCCCGGCGTTTGATTTCGCCAACGTTGCGCCAAGCAAAATCAGCTGGCGTGCCGGTGGGATGATCGCGGCCGTGGCATCGATATTCATTACGCCGTGGAACCTGTTCAACAACCCGCTGATGATCCACTACACCCTGGACATCCTCGCGGCCTTCATCGGTCCGTTGTTCGGGATTCTGCTGGTGGACTTCTACCTGATCAAAAAGCAGCAGATCGATGTGGATGCGCTGTTCGATGACAGCCCGAACGGGCGCTACTACTTCGATGGCGGCGTGAACTGGACGGCGGTTAAAGCCCTGGTGCCCGCGACACTGGTGGGCGTCGCGATCACCTTTACGCCGGCATTGCAGGGCATGGCTAACTTCGCCTGGTTTACCGGGTGCTTCCTGGGTGGGCTGTTTTTCCTGGTGTTGGCGCGGCGCCAGCAGGTTCGTGCACCAGCGCCTTTGGTTGCGGGCTGAGCAGCACCGCGCCCGCCAGTAACAAGCCGCAACCGGCGACGACCAGCGCCGGTTGCAGGCCGCCACTCAGGTGGCTGCTCACCGACGCCAGCAAAGGCCCGCTCAATTGGCTGATGGCGAAGCTGGCCGTCAGCAAGCCGGTGCTGCGCTGGTAGCCGTGAGGCGCGACGTCTCGCAAGCGCGCCATCACCAGTTGCATGCACGCCAGGAACGGCCCGCCGCACAGCAACACGCCCAACGCCAACCCCCAGCCATTGCCCAGCAAACAGGCGAATACGCCGGCGGCCTGCAGCCACAATGTCGCCATCAACCAGCGGCGGGTGGTGTGCGGGTTTTTGCGGCGCAAGGTTGCGACCCCCACGCCAATCGCCGCAGCCAGGCCAAAGCAGGGCCAGAACAGATCAGCCTGCCAGGCGCCCTTGAATTGCGCGCTGGCCATCTGTGACAGAAACGTGGCCGGAATGATGTAGCCCAGGCCGTACAACACGTAGATCCAGCACAGGTGAGTGATGCTGCCGTTGTCGGCCACTTCGGATTGGCTGGCGACGGGCGCAGTGACGGCGGACGGCTTGGGCAGGAACGGCAAGATTGCCAGCAGCATTACCAGTGCCACCGTGCCATACACCAGCCACAACGTGGCAGAGTTTTGCCCCAGCAGGTTGGAGCCCAGCGCCAGCAACCCGGTCAGCAGAATCCCCAGCCCCGGCCCGGCGAACACCAGCGCCCCCAGGCGTGGGCGCCCGGCGGCAATTGCCAGCGGCTGGCTCAGGCTGGTGATCATCACCAACGCCCAAGCACTCGCTACACCGGTACCGAAGCGCAGCAGCAGGTGCGGCCAGAACCCATGAGCCCAGTAGGACGCAAAGGTCAGCAGCACACATAACCACAGCCCGCCGTACAAGCGGCCGCGTACAGGGTGGTGAGTGCGGGCGAAGATCGAGTCCACCGCTCCGACGAAGTAGCCCAGGTAGTTGGCGGCCGCGATCAGCCCGGCGCCGGTCAGGTCGATTTGCCCCTCGCTGAGCAAGTGCGGCATTTGCGGGGTGAGGGCAAAGCGGCCAATGCCCATGGCCATCATCAAGGCGATAAAGCTGGCGAGTAAGCGGATCAGCGGTGACATGTTCAGGTTTCCTGCAAGCAAGCGAATGACTTGCAGGCTAAAGCGGTTTGACTTTCTGTAAAAATGAATAATAGTGAGTAACTTGTTCAGTTTTGGAGAAAGGTATGGAGTTCAGTCAATTGCGGATTTTCCAAGCCGTAGCGCAAGAGGGCTCCATCACCCGCGCCGCCGAGCGGCTGCACCGCGTGCCGTCGAATTTGTCGACCCGGCTCAAGCAGATGGAAGAACAGCTGGGCGTCGAGCTGTTTGTGCGCGAACGCCAGCGCTTGCAGCTTTCTCCTGCGGGTAAGGTGTTGTTGGACTACAGCACCCGCCTGATAGCGCTGCACGACGAAGCCCATGGCGCCGTCCAGGCGGGCAGCCGGCTGGCGATTTTGTGCTGGGCAGCATGTACAGCACGGCCGCGATTCACTTGCCGAAGTTGTTGGCGCGTTATCACAAGGCTTACCCGATGGTGAACCTGCAGGTGCAATCGGCCCCCAGTGGTGAGCTGCTCGAGGGCCTGGTTACCGGCCGCCTGGACGCTGCGTTGGTGGACGGCCCGCTGACCATCGCCACCCTGGACGGCGTGCCCTTGTGCGAAGAACGTCTGGTGCTGATTTGCGAAGCCGACCATCCGCCGGTGCGTGGGCCGCAGGATGTAGCTGGCCGCTCGGTGTTCACTTTCCGCCGCAGTTGCGCCTATCGTACGCGGCTAGAGACCTGGTTCTCCCACGAGCGGGTGGCCATGGGGCGCGCCATCGAGATCGAGTCCTACCAAGGCATGCTCGCCTGCGTCATCGCCGGATCGGGCGTGGCGCTGATGTCTGAATCCATGCTCGAGAGCCTGCCGGGCAAGGACAGTGTGTCCGTTCATCCCTTAACAGGGCCATTTGCCATTGCGACCACCTGGCTTATGTGGCGAAAGGGTATGCTCGGCGCTAACCTCAATGCGTGGATTGACCTGCAACAAGAGGGCAAGGCCCAATTGCTGCCGGACACGCGGGCAATTGCTTGAACGATCCGTCAGGATTTGGATCAATTCAGTAATAGTTCGTTGTGGTTTCGTTCAAGCAATACATAGGACTTAGGGCTACTATCAGTGTAGGAAAAGGCGACAGAACTTGCGCCTACCAGCATTACCCTCAAAGGGGGCAACCATGAAAGAGAAAATCCAAAACTGGCTCCATGACGTTGGTGTTGCATTGGGCTTGATCGAGCCGCCCTTGCAACCGGTGCCAATTCGCACCGATGACGAGCAGCGTCGGCCACGCCGTCGGTAATCCCCGGCGGAGCAGGATTAAAAGTGGGAGCGGGCTTGCTCGCGAAGGCGGTGTGTCAGTTAACGGCAATGTTGACTGACACACCGCCTTCGCGAGCAAGCCCGCTCCCACAGTCGTTTTTGCGCAAGGCAAAAAAACGGGTGCGACATCCGACGTCGCACCCGCTGAAGTAACCGCTTTAAATTTCGTTGTGTTTCAAATCGCCCGAGCCACGGATGTCTGCGGCCGGCGCGACAGCAAACTCACCACCACAAAGCTCACCAGGCCAACCGCCAGGCTGTAGTAGATCGGTGTGTTCGCGTCCAACCCGTCTTTGAACATGAAGACCAGTGCGGTCACAAAGCCTAGAGTCATGGAGGCAATGGCCCCGGATGTGGTGGCGCGCTTCCAGAAAATCGCCCCCATCAACGGGATCAGCATGCCGCCCACCAACAGGTTGTAAGCCAGGGTCAGGGCGCTGATCACATCGTTCACCACCAGGGCGATACCCAGCACGGCGATACCGGTCAGCAGCGTGAACAGGCGGTTGATGTTCAGGCTCGACTGCTTGCCACCGCGCAAACGCGGCAGCAGGTCTTCGGTCAACACGGTGGAGGCGGCCAGCAGACCGGCGCTGGCGGTGGACATCATCGCGGCCAGGGCGGCGGCGATGACCAGGCCGCGAATCCCGTCCGGCAGTGACATTTTGACGATGGCCGCAAACGCGTTGTTGACGTTGTCCAGATCCGGAATCAGCACATGCGCCGCCATGCCGATCAGTGCGCAGGCCAGGCCGTAGAGGATGCAGTAGAAACCGGCGAAAGTGCCCGCATACTTGGCGACTTTTTCGTCACGGGCGGTGAACACCCGTTGCCAGATGTCCTGGCCGATCAGGATGCCGAAGAAGTAGATCATGAAGTAGGTGATGATCGTGTCCCAGCCGATCGCGGTGAAGCTGAAGCTCGACGCCGGCAGCTTGGCCACCAGTTCATCCCAGCCGCCGACGCGGTACAGGCAGATCGGTAGCAGGATAAACATCAGGCCGACGGTCTTGATCACAAACTGCACGATGTCGGTCAGGGTCAGCGACCACATGCCGCCGATGGTCGAGTACACCACCACCACACCACCGCCCAGCAACACCGAGATCCAGAACGGCAGGCCGAACAGCACTTGCAGCACGGTGCCGATGGCCAGGATCGAGGTCACGCCGATCATCAGCGCGTACGCCAGCATGATCACCGCACTGGCCTGGCGGGCCATGGGGTTGTAGCGTTTTTCCAGGACCTGGGTCACGGTGAAGATCTTCAGCTTCAACAGCGGCTTGGCCAGGAACAGGTTCAGCGCAATGATCCCCATGCCCAGCGCGGCACATAGCCAGAAGCCGGAGATGCCGTGTACATAGCCCAGGCGCACGGTGCCGACGGTGGACGCGCCGCCCAATACCGTGGCGGCCATGGTGCCCATGTACAGCGACGGGCCCAGGTTGCGCCCGGCCACCAGGTAGTCTTCGTGGGTCTTGGCGCGGCGCATGCCGTAATAGCCGAGCACGAGCATGCCGGCGGCGTAGATGAGTACGACGAATAAATCCAAAGCCATGACGGCGGTTCTCCGATTATTGTTTTATGCAGTGGGGACGCTTGCAGTGGCTACAGAGTCTTGGGTGGCGAGGGGGCTTGTTCCTCTGAAGCCATACACCTCAGCCGGTTCCGGGAACACGCGCAGCAATGTCAGGTACACCACCGACGCCAGTCCCAATGTCACCGGCAAGCTGATATCGATACCACCGGCCAGGTTGCCCAGCGGCCCGACAAACTGCCCCGGCAGGTTCACAAAGCACAAACCCACCAGCGCACTCGGAATCCACGCCCCCAGCCCACGCCAGTTCCAGCCATGGCTGAACCAGTAGCGGCCGCCGGTTTCACCGCGAGTGAATACTTGCAGGTCGTCCGGGCAATAGAAGCCCCGGCGCACGATCAGGCCGATGATCATCATCACCATCCACGGCGTGGTGCAGGTGATGATCAGCACGGCGAAGGTCGACACGCTCTGCACCAGGTTGGCGGCGAAACGTCCGATAAAGATGAAGGCAATCGACATCACGCCGATCAGCAACGTGGCCTTGACCCGCGACAGCAGGCGCGGGAACACGCTGGACATGTCCAGCCCCGTGCCATACAGCGAGGTGGTGCCGGTGGACATGCCGCCGATCACCGCGATCAGGCACACCGGCAGGAAGAACCAAGTAGGTGCCACTGCCAGCAAACCGCCGACGTAGTTATTGGCCGCGATGTAGTCCGGTGCCTTGATCGCCACGATGGTCGCGGTGGCGAGGCCGAACAGGAACGGGATCAACGTGGCGATCTGTGCCAGGACTACCGCCAGCATGATGCGCATTTTCGGTGTTTCACGCGGGATGTAGCGCGACCAGTCGCCGAGGAACGCGCCGAAGGAAATCGGGTTGCTCATGGCCACCAGTGCGGCGCCGATAAAGGCTGCCCAGAAGCCGCTCTGGCCGATGGCGACGCTGCCCGCGAAATGGCTGTCGAACGCCGGTGCGAAGGCGAAAATCCCCAGCAGAAACAGCAGGCTCGCCGCCCATACCGCAATGCGGTTGACCCACAGCATGAAGCGAAAGCCATAGATGCACACGGTCAGCACGAGAAGGGCGAACAGGCCGTAAGCCAGGCCCAGGGTCAGGTCGGTTTCGGGCAGGCCGATCAGACGTTTCGCACCGCCGACCAAGGCATCGCCTGAACTCCACACCGAGAGTGAGAAGAAGGCAATCGCCGTCAACAACGACAGAAACGAGCCGACAATCCGCCCATGCACGCCAAAATGCGCACCGGAAGACACGGCGTTATTGGTGCCGTTGATCGGCCCGAACAGGCCCATCGGCGCCAGGATCAGCGCGCCCACCAGCACGCCCAGCACAATCGCCCAGACGCCGGCCTGGAACGACAGGCCGAACAGCACGGGAAACGAGCCCAGTACGGCGGTGGCAAAGGTATTGGCGCCGCCGAAAATCAGTCGGAACAGATCCTTGGGCCCGGCGGTACGTTCGTGGTCCGGGATCTGTTCGACCCCGTTGGTTTCTATGTTGCGAATACTGTTTTGGTTGTTTTTATTATTCATGATCAGCTCCGATCACATTGGCTAATGGGGCGGCAGCCCTTCCGGCATAGCGGACAAATGTTCGTGACAGGCCAGCCACAGGCCTTGTTGTTCTACGTGCGAGACTTGTCGTTTGAAGACAATGGTCTCGCGCTCCTGGCTATGAAACTGCTCCCCGTTCATGCGCAGCTCGGTGGCCACGTCATGAATAAATAGCGCCACGTCCCCGTGCAGGCTGACAAAGGCGTTGCTCGAGGTGCAGGACAGCACCTCGAACCCCTCGTCCCGGCGCCAGCTGTCCCACAACGCCTGGTAGGCGTCGCGGCTCAGCAGTGGCTGGGGAAGGGTGTAAAAGACGAAGCAGGCATCCGCCGTGAACGCAGCGAAGTAGGCCTCGCGGTCGTTGCGGGCGAAGGCCGACACCAGGTCGGCCGCCGCTTTCAGCACGGCTTGCGCGCTCATCAGCGGTGCGCCACGCCAGGCAGTACGCAGAGCATCTCGTACAGCAGGTTGGCGCCCAGCAACGAGGTGTTGCCGGTGGTGTCGTAGGGCGGCGAAACTTCTACCAGGTCGCAACCAATCAGGTCGAGGCCTTGGCAGCCGCGGATGATCTCGATCGCCTGGATGGTGGTCAGCCCGCCGATTTCCGGGGTGCCGGTACCGGGCGCCCAGGCCGGGTCGATGCCGTCGATGTCGAAGCTCAGGTACACCGGGCCGCCGCCGACTTTTTCGCGCACTTCGGCCATCAAAGGGGCGAGGGAGTGGTGCCAGCATTCTTCGGCCTGGACCACGCGGAACCCCTGCTTGCGGCTCCAGTTGAAGTCTTCGGCGGTGTAGCCCTGTGCGCGCAGGCCGATCTGCACCACGCGGTCGCAATCGAGCAGGCCCTCTTCCACGGCGCGGCGGAAGGTGGTGCCGTGGGCGATTTTCTCGCCAAACATATGGTCGTTGACGTCGGCGTGGGCATCGATGTGCACCAGCCCGACCTTGCCGTGTTTTTTGTGGATCGCCCGCAGGATTGGCAGCGTGATGGTGTGGTCGCCGCCCAGGGTCATCGGGATCACGTTGTGCTCAAGGATTTCGTCGTAGGCTTCTTCGATGATGCGCACGGCGTCCAGCAGGTTGAAGGTGTTGATCGCCACGTCGCCGATATCCGCAACCGACAGCGAGTCGAACGGCGCGGCGCCGGTGGCCATGTTGTAGGGGCGGATCATTACCGATTCGGCGCGGATTTCACGCGGCCCGAAGCGGGTGCCGGCGCGCAGCGAGGTGCCGATGTCCAGGGGCACGCCGACAAAGGCGGCGTCCAGGCCCTTGGCCGATTGCAGGTGGGGGAGTCGCATCATGGTGGCGATGCCGGCGAAGCGCGGCATTTCGTTGCCGCCCAGTGGTTGGTGGAAAATCTTGTCCACGGGATTGCCTCATCGTTGTTTTGTTTATTAGGGGCCGATTCTGCGAAATACACCGATGCGAAAGAATCGGCAGGGGCAAATACTTAGTTCAGATTTTTCTAAACTAATGCCTGAGGTAAACTCTGTTTAATGTGGGAGCGGGCTTGCTCGCGAATACGGTGTGTCAGGCACAGTAAGTTCGACTGATCCACCGCATTCGCGAGCAAGCCCGCCACAGGTTTTTTGTGTGTCTCTGGAGATCCGATGGCCAACGCCTTGCCCGACCTGAAACTCCTGCGCATCTTCGTCAGCGTCGTGCGGCACCAGGGGTTCGCCAACGCCCAGCACGAACTCAACCTGTCCACCTCGGCCATCAGCACCTATATGAGCCAGCTGGAGTCGGCGTTGGGCCTGGTGCTGTGCCATCGCGGCCGGGGCGGGTTCAGCCTGACCAGCAAGGGCGAGCTGTTCCACCACGAGACCTTGCGCCTGCTCGGCGAGCTGGAAGGCTTCGAGCAATACGCCGCCGCGCTGAAAGGCGAGTTGCGCGGCACCCTGAAACTGGGCGTGCTCGACTCCACCGTCAGCGACAAAGCCTTGCCGTTTGCCGAAGTGATCGGCGCCTATAGCCTGGAGCATCCGGCGGTACACCTGCATTTGTCGGTGATGAGCCCTTACGAACTGCAGCTCGGCGTGCAGGACAACCGTCTGGACCTGGCCATCGGCGCCTTCTCCAACCGCATGAGCGGGCTGATCTACATGCCGTTGTACCGCGAGCAGCACTGGCTGTATTGCAGCACCCGGCACCCGCTGTTCAACGAACGGCGCATCCCCGAACAGGTGATTACCCAGCAGCGCATGGTCGGGCGTGGTTACTGGAGCCAGGCAGAGCTGGCGCGCCATGGCTTTAAACACAGCGCGGCGACCGTGGAAAGTATGGAGGCGCAGTTGATCCTGGTGCTGTCCGGCGCCTATATCGGCTACCTGCCTGAACACTACGCCCAGGCCTGGGCCGACAAGGGCGACCTGCGCGTTTTGTTGCCGGCGACCTTCGGCTACCAGGCGCCGTTCTCGATGATCATGCGTCGTGGGCGCAGCCGTGAACCGCTGATCCAGACCTTCCGCGATTTGCTTAAAGCCCAGCTCAATCAGGCCTGAAAAAACATGTCCAGACCCCAATGCTCCCGTTGCCAGCGGCCGCTCGCCCACTGCCTGTGCGCCCAGATCCCGAGCCTCGACAGCCGCACCCGCGTGTTGCTGTTGCAGCACCCGAGCGAGGTCAACCATGCGCTGAATACCGCGCGTTTGGCCGCACTCGGCTTGAATAATGCGCAGTTGGTGGTGGGGGAGGTGTTTGATGACCTGTACAGCTTATTGAACCCGCCGGGCTATCAGGCGCGGCTATTATTCCCCGCCGACGATGCCCAGCCGTTGCGAGCCTATGCGCCCACGGACCAGCCGCTGTTGCTGGTGGTGCCCGACGGCACCTGGCGCAAGGCGCGCAAACTGTTGCACCTCAACCCGTTGCTGGCGGCATTGCCACGGGTGACCTTGGCCGATGGCGGTGTATCGCGCTACCGGCTGCGCAAGGCGCCCGGGCCTGGGGCCTTGTCGACGGTGGAAGCGATTGTGCAGGCGTTGCAGGCGTTGGAAGCGCCGGTTTCGTTCGAGCCGTTGCTCAAGCCGTTCGAGGCGCTGATCGAGGGACAGATTGCGGCGATGGGGGAGGAGGTGTTTCAGAGAAATCATGGCGACGGGCGGTTGGTTTAGCAGGTTCACCGAGGTGCGGCCATCGCAGGCAAGCCAGCTCCCACAGGAAATTTCGGGTTACCCCATTTCCTGTGGGAGCTGGCTTGCCTGCGATAGCGTCCTCCTGGTCAACACACTGCCTGCTTATTCTTTTAAGCCATAAGCACCGCACTTTGCGTGATATGGCCCGCCAGCCTTTCCCGGTATGATGTTCGCCCCCGCAGTCTGGATTGCGAATACGCCATGACCTTGCAGTACCCTACAATCGCCGATTGCGTCGGCAACACGCCCCTGGTCCGCTTGCAACGCATGGCGGGTGAAACCAGCAATACCCTGCTGCTCAAGCTCGAAGGGAACAACCCGGCCGGCTCGGTAAAAGACCGCCCGGCGCTGTCGATGATCACCCGCGCCGAGTTGCGCGGGCAGATCAAGCCCGGCGACACCCTGATCGAAGCCACCTCCGGCAACACCGGGATCGCCCTGGCCATGGCTGCGGCGATCAAGGGTTACAAAATGGTGCTGATCATGCCCGACAACGGCAGCGCCGAGCGCAAGGCGGCGATGACCGCCTATGGCGCGCAGTTGATTCTGGTCACCCAGGAAGAAGGCATGGAAGGCGCCCGTGACCTCGCCGAGCGCATGGCCGCCGAAGGCCGTGGCGTGGTGCTGGACCAGTTCGCCAATGGGGATAACCCCGAAGCGCACTACACCAGCACCGGCCCGGAAATCTGGCGCCAGACCCAGGGCACCATCACTCATTTCGTCAGCTCCATGGGCACCACCGGCACCATCATGGGCAATTCGCGCTACCTCAAGGAGCAGAATCCCGAGATCCAGATCGTCGGCCTGCAACCGATGGAAGGCGCGGCGATTCCCGGTATCCGCCGCTGGCCTGAAGAGTACCTGCCGAAGATTTACAACGCGACGCGCGTGGATCGCATCATCGACATGGCTCAGCGCGAAGCCGAAGACACCACTCGCCGCCTGGCCCGTGAAGAAGGCATCTTCTGTGGCGTGTCCTCCGGCGGCGCCGTTGCCGGTATGTTGCGTCTGTCCAAAGAAGTGGAAAACGCGGTGATCGTCGCGATCATCTGTGACCGAGGCGACCGCTACCTGTCGACCGGCATCTTCGACGAACCCAACTGATGGCCAAGCACGAGAGAGGCCTGCGCTTCCAACCGACGGGCGGCAGCCGGGCCCCGCAGATTCCTGTAGGCAAGAAACAACGCCTGACCATCGAGCGCCTGGCCAACGACGGCCGCGGCATTGTGTTCTTTGAAGGGCGCACCTGGTTCGTCAATGGCGCACTCGCCGGTGAGGAAGTGGAAGCGCGGGTGTTGGGCGCCCACGGCAAAGTGGTCGAAGCCCGCACCGAGCGTGTGTTCAAGGCCAGCGAACTGCGCCGCCCGGCGCCGTGTGCACACTTCGGTCGTTGTGGCGGTTGCAGCGTGCAGCACTTGCCCCATGACGAACAACTCGCCCTGAAACAGCGCATGCTCGCCGAGCAATTGTCGCGCGTGGCGGGTGTTGAACCGCAAGCGTGGGCCGCGCCTTTGAGCGGGCCGGAATTCGGTTATCGGCGGCGTGCCCGTGTGGCCGTGCGTTGGGATGCCAAGGCGAAACACCTCGAAGTCGGTTTTCGCGCCGTCGCCAGCCAGGACATCGTCGCTATCGATGATTGCCCGGTGCTGGTACAGGCTTTGCAACCGATCATGCAGCGTCTGCCGAACATGTTGCGCCGCCTGAGTAAACCGCAGGCGTTGGGGCATGTGGAGTTGTTCAGCGGTTCGTCGATTGCGGTGTTGTTGCGGCATATGTCGCCGCTGTCCGAGCCGGACCTGCAGATACTCAAAGAATTCTGCGCCTTCCATGAAGCCCAATTGTGGCTGCAGGGCGAGGGCCAGCCGGAACCCGTAGAGCCCGACCAGGCCCTGGGCTTTCGATTGGAAGCCTGGGACCTGGAACTGGCGTATCGGCCAGGCGATTTTGTCCAGGTCAACGCCGGGGTGAATGAGGCCATGGTTGCCCAGGCCCTGGAGTGGCTGGCGCCGCAGCCCCACGAGCGGGTGTTGGACCTGTTTTGCGGCCTGGGCAACTTTGCCCTGCCATTGGCCCGCGAGGTGCGGGAAGTGGTGGCGGTAGAAGGCGTGCAGACCATGGTGGACCGGGCGGCCCTGAATGCCGTCAGCAACAATTTGCATAATGTGCAGTTTTTTCAGGCCGATTTGTCTCAGCCTTTGACTGACGCGGAATGGGCCAAACAGGGCTTTTCTGCGGTACTCTTGGACCCACCCCGCGATGGTGCCCTGGAGGTCGTGCGCAAGCTCGCGAACCTTGGGGCCAAGCGTCTGGTGTATGTGTCTTGCAACCCGGCCACGCTGGCGCGGGACACGGTTGAGTTGGTCAAGCAAGGCTACCGGCTAAAACGTGCCGGGATCCTCGACATGTTTCCGCAGACAGCTCATGTCGAGGCCATGGCGTTATTTGAGGCGGGCTAGGATGCCCGTTTAATCCGACTGGCCTGTAGTCTCCTGGGCCGTGACCTGTCAGGGAGTTGTAGGTAGCCTATGGTTGCAATGCCAGGGTTACGCAGCAGGTCAGCGATGATTTTTTGGCGCATTTAAAGATGCGTCGTAGGGAAGGTAAGCAAGATGGTACAGGTGAGAGCACACCAGCCGATCAACACCGACGGCAGTATCAATCTCGAGGCATGGCTGGATCATGCCATCAGTGTCGACCCGGCACTGGACCGTGAAGCCTTGAAAGCAGCCTGCGAGTTCGCTCGTGAGTCTGAACAGCAAGACAATGCGGCCAAAAACCTGTGGGCCGAAGGCACTTCAAGCTTTCGTACCGGGTTGGAAATCGCCGAGATCCTTGCCGATCTCAAGCTGGACCAGGATTCGCTGATCGCCGCCGTGCTCTATCGCGGCGTGCGTGAAGGGCATATTCCGTTGGCCACCGTTGGCCAGCGTTTCGGCTCCGTGGTGGCCAAGCTCATCGACGGCGTGCTGCGCATGGCCGCCATCAGTGCCAGTCTCAGCCCGCGCCAGTCCATGGTGCTGGGCACCCAGGGCCAGGTCGAGAACCTGCGCAAGATGCTGGTGGCGATGGTCGACGACGTACGCGTCGCCCTGATCAAGCTGGCCGAACGCACGTGCGCGATCCGAGCGGTGAAAACCGCCGACGACGAGAAGCGCAACCGCGTCGCCCGCGAAGTCTTCGACATCTACGCGCCGCTGGCCCACCGCTTGGGTATCGGCCATATCAAGTGGGAGCTGGAGGATTTGTCCTTCCGCTACCTCGAGCCCGATCAATACAAACAGATCGCCACATTGCTGCACGAGCGGCGGCTCGACCGTGAGCGCTTTATCTCTGACGTGATGGGCCAGCTGCGTTCCGAGTTGCAGGCCACCGGCGTCGATGCCGACATCAGCGGTCGCGCCAAACACATCTATTCCATCTGGCGCAAAATGCAGCGCAAGGGCCTGGCGTTCAGCCAGATCTATGACGTGCGTGCCGTGCGGGTGCTGGTGCCGGAAATGCGCGACTGCTACACCGCGCTGGGCATCGTCCACACCCTGTGGCGGCACATTCCCAAGGAGTTCGACGACTACATCGCCAACCCCAAGGAAAACGGCTATCGCTCGCTGCACACCGCCGTGATCGGGCCCGAGGGCAAGGTGCTGGAAGTGCAGATCCGCACCCACGCCATGCACGAGGAAGCGGAGCTTGGGGTGTGTGCGCACTGGCGTTACAAGGGCACCGACGTCAAGGCCGGGTCCAACCAGTACGAAGAGAAAATCTCCTGGCTGCGCCAAGTGCTGGAATGGCACGAAGAACTGGGCGACATCGGCGGCCTGGCCGAACAGTTGCGGGTGGATATCGAGCCGGATCGTGTCTACATCTTCACCCCTGATGGCCACGCCATCGACTTGCCCAAGGGCGCCACGCCGCTGGACTTTGCCTACCGCGTGCACACCGAAATCGGTCACAACTGCCGGGGCGCCAAGATCAACGGGCGCATCGTGCCGCTCAACTACAGCCTGCAAACCGGTGAGCAGGTCGAGATCATCACCAGCAAGCACGGCACCCCGAGCCGCGACTGGCTGAACCCGAACCTGGGTTATATCACCACGTCGCGAGCGCGGGCGAAGATCGTTCACTGGTTCAAATTGCAGGCGCGCGACCAGAACGTCGCCGCCGGCAAGACCTTGCTCGAGCGCGAACTGGCCCGCCTGGGCCTGCCGCAGGTGGACTTCGACAAGCTGGCCGAAAAAGCCAACATGAAGATCGCCGAAGACATGTTCGCCGCCCTTGGTGCCGGTGACCTGCGCCTGGCGCAACTGGTCAATCTGGCGCAGCAATTGGTCGAGCCGGAGCGCGGCAGCGAGCAACTGGAGCTGATCCCACGCAAGGCCACCGGTTACAAGCCGGGCAAGCGTGGCGACATCCAGATCCAGGGCGTTGGCAACCTGATGACGCAAATGGCCGGTTGCTGCCAGCCGTTGCCGGGCGACGCCATCGTCGGTTACATCACCCAGGGCCGTGGGGTGAGCATTCACCGCCAGGACTGCGCCTCGGTGCTGCAACTGGGCGGGCGCGAGCCGGAGCGCATCATCCAGGTCAGCTGGGGTCCGGTGCCGGTGCTCACCTACCCGGTGGATATCATCATCCGTGCGTACGACCGTTCCGGTTTGCTGCGTGACGTGTCGCAGGTGCTGCTCAATGAGCGGATCAACGTGCTGGCGGTCAACACCCGCTCGAACAAAGAGGACAACACTGCGTTGATGTCCTTGACCATCGAGATTCCGGGCCTGGACGCGCTGGGGCGGTTGCTGGGACGGATTTCCCAGTTGCCGAACATCATCGAGACCCGCCGTAATCGCACCCCATGAAGGCCTTCTGAAAGTGTGGGAGCTGGCTTGCCTGCGATAGCATCGCCTCGGTCTGCCTGGCCTACCGAGGCGCCTGCATCGCAGGCAAGCCAGCTCCCACAGAAATCGGACAGAGATTGACTGATGTATTCACTAGAAGACCTGCTGCACCTGATGAACCGCCTGCGGGACCCGCAATACGGGTGCCCGTGGGACATCAAGCAAACCTATGCGACCATCGTCCCGCACACCCTGGAAGAAGCCTACGAAGTCGCCGACGCCATCGAGCGCGGCGACTTCGATCATCTGCAAGGCGAGTTGGGCGACCTGCTGTTCCAAGTGGTGTATTACAGCCAACTGGCGCGGGAAGAAGGGCGCTTCGAATTTGCCGGGGTGATCGACAGCATCACGCGCAAGCTGATCCGTCGCCACCCGCATGTGTTCCCGACCGGTGAGCTGTACGCGCCGCTGGATATTCCCCAGCTCAGCGAAGAGCAGGTGAAGGCGCGTTGGGAACAGATCAAGGCCGAGGAACGAGCGGAAAAATCCGACGCGCCGGAGCAACTTTCCCTGCTCGATGATGTGCCTGCTGCTTTACCGTCGCTGTCCCGTGCCGCCAAGTTGCAAAAGCGCGCCAGCCAGGTCGGCTTCGACTGGCCGTCTGCCTTGCCGGTGGTAGATAACGTGCGCGAGGAGCTGGATGAAGTGCTCGAAGCCATGGCCGACAACGACCCGCAGGCCATCGCCGATGAGGTCGGTGACTTGCTGTTTGCGGCAGTCAACCTGGCCCGTCATCTCAAGGTCGACCCTGAAACCGCGTTGCGTGGCGCGAATGCCAAGTTCGAACGACGTTTCCGATTTATCGAACAGGCATTGCGCGAGACGCACCAACCCATAGAAGATTGCACCCTCGAAGTGTTGGACGCCCTCTGGGGCGAAGCCAAACGTCAGGAAAAGAATGTGTCCAGCTGCGGTTGAGCAGTTGCCTAAGTGAGTAAGCACCATGAGCATTTCCCTTCGCGACCAGTTGCTCAAAGCAGGGCTGGTCAACCAAAAGCAGGCCAAACAGGTCGGCAAAGAGAAACAGAAACAGCAGCGCCTGGTCCACAAAGGCCAGATCGAGGCCGATGACACCCAGGCACGCCTGGCTGCCGAGGCGCAGGCCGAAAAGGTCAAGCGCGACCAGGAGCTGAACCGCCAGCAGCAGGAAAAGGCCGAGGCCAAGGCCCGTACGGCCCAGGTCAAGCAACTGATCGAAACCTCGCGCCTGCCCAAGCTGACCACCGAGGACTACTACAACTTCGTGGATGACAAGAAGGTCAAGCGCCTGTCGGTCAACACGCTGATGCGCAACAAGCTGAGCAACGGCTCGCTGGCGATCGTGCATCACGGCGGCGGTTACGAAGTGATCCCGCGTGAAGCGGCGCTGAAGATCCAGGAGCGCGCACCGGAGCGTATCGTGCAGCTCAATCTTCTCACCGAGAGCCAGGTGCCGGACGAGGATGATCCATACGCCGCCTACCAGATCCCGGATGATCTGATGTGGTAAAGCGTTAAAATCCCTTGTGGCAAGCGTGCTCGCTATGGCAGTCGGGCTTGCTGTGGAGAGTAGGCTTGCTGTGGCGAGCGGGCTTGCCCGCGTTGGGCTGCGCAGCAGCCCCCCCCAAAACACAAACCCCGCTCAAAAAGGCGGGGTTTGTATTTCATAGGCACCCCCGCTGCGTGGGGCCTGGATGCCTACACAATTTCAGCGTTTCAGGAGCCTTGCGTCTGGCGTCTCATCTCAAGGGCTTCAAGCTCGTTTTTATAATTATGAGCGTCGCTCTCGTTGTGAAACATGCCGACCAACAGGTCCTGTTGGTGTACATCCCAGATGTGAATCCCATGGCCCAGTGCTTCGTGGGACATATGTTCGTCGTCGCGTTCAGTTACTTTTACAGTCATCTGCTTGCTCCAATCTCTGGTGGATCTGCGGCAAGTCGTCGCAGGCCTTTGTTATATGTTTTGTTAGCTTGCTAAGTAAACCGGTTTTCCACGCAACAATTCATTGCACGAAACGCAACAGTGCTGCAGGCCGCGTAAACCGCGACATTGCGCCGCAGGCAACTGAGATTTATGACAAAAGTTTCATGTTCAGGTGAGGCTTTGACCTTGCGTTGGCCCTGTCGCCGCCTTCGCGAGCAAGCCCGCTCCCACATTTGGAATGCGTTCAAAATGTGGGAGCGGGCTTGCTCGCGAAGGCGGCAGAAGCCACAAAGCAGAATCGGCAGGCGAAAAAAAGCCCCGCATTCAGCGAGGCTCTTTTCTTGAATCACCAGCCCATCAGCTACCTTTGACAGCCTTGCCGTCAACGGTGCCGTCCTGCAGCATGATGTTGTATTCCTTGCCGTCAGTTTCAACCTGACGCAGGGCAACCAGAATGCCGCCCTGGTCCTTGGCAAACCACATCTGGGTGATGCGCTTGCTTTGCGTGGGGTCACGCACGCGCTCAACCTTGATCGCGTCGATGGAGCCGACCTTGGTCTGGACCTTTTCCGGGCCGATCACACGAAAGTCATAGGTGTCGACATCGGTGCCTTCTACCACGTTGTAGCTCATGCTTTTCTTGCCGGCTGCCACGTCGCGCTGCAGCGCCAACTGGTAGGTCGACTTGTCGAGCATGCCGCTTTGCAGGGGCACGTTGACCGCGTCCTTGTTTTCAAAGCCAGTGACTTTCTTGGCGGACTGGTCGAAATCCAGGTTGATCTTCTTGGCTTTGCCCAGGCCGCCGCGTTCGAAGGTATAGCTCTTCGGTTGCAGGGTGTCCTTGTCGAACAGGATCACGCTGGTTTCGGTCAGGCTGGCGATCATCATGGAAGCCTTGAAATTCAAGGTCCAGGTGCCATCGCCATTCTTGGCCAGGCTGCGTTCAGCCGAGCCACTCATGGGCAACTGTTTCCAGTCGGCGGTGTAGCTGACGGAGAAAGGGTGTAGGTCTGCTGCTTGCACGGCAGGCAAGGCGAACAGCGCAAAAGCGAAGAGCAAGGCGCGACGCATAAAATCTCCTAGGTTCGAATCAAGTGGCCGCTGGCCGCAAGTAACTGACCGTCCAATAATGCACCCTGGTCACCAAGAATCAACCGCCCCTCGGCAAACCAGCGAACAGCCAGCGGGTAAATCCTGTGTTCCTGGGTGTGAACCCTTTGCGCAAGGGTCTGCGCCGAGTCGTCAGACTCTACCGGAACCACTGCCTGTACGACCAGAGGCCCGCCATCGAGTTCCTCGGTGACAAAGTGCACGCTGCAGCCATGCTCCGTGTCGCCGGCCTCGAGGGCGCGTTGGTGGGTATGTAACCCTTTGTATTTGGGCAGCAGGGAAGGGTGGATATTCAGCAGGCGCCCTTGGTAATGCCGCACGAAGTCAGGGCTGAGAATGCGCATGAAACCGGCGAGGACGACGAGCTTGGGGTTGAAGGCGTCGATCAGTTCGATCAAGGCGCTATCGAAGGCTTCGCGGCCTTCGAAAGCCTTGTGATCCAGGGAGCGGGTATCGATACCTGCGTCCCTGGCGCGTTGCAGGCCGTAGGCGTCGCTGCGGTTGGAGATCACCGCAGCGATGCGCACCGGGCTGTCGCCGGTGCGCGTGCTGTCGATCAGGGCCTGCAAGTTACTGCCGGTGCCGGAAAGCAGCACCACGACATCACAGGTCTGAGACATTAATGAGCCTTGAGGTTCTTCAGTTCAACCTGAGCCGCGCCTTCCGGGGCGGTGGCGATCTGACCGATGACCCAAGGCTGCTCGCCGGCTTCACGCAGTACGTTCAACGCGGTTTCCACGTGCTCCTGAGCCACGCAGATCACCATGCCCACGCCGCAGTTCAGCACGCGGTGCATCTCGGTTTCGTTGACGTTGCCTTTCTCTTGCAGCCAGTCGAACACTGCCGGGCGCTGCCAGCTGGCCACGTCGACAATCGCCTGGGCGCCTTTTGGCAGCACGCGCGGGATGTTGTCCAGCAAGCCGCCGCCGGTGATGTGGGCCATGGCCTTGACCGCGCCGGTGTCCTTGATCAGTTTGAGCAAAGGCTTGACGTAGATGCGCGTCGGGGCCATCAGCAGGTCGGTCAGTGGCTTGCCGTCGAGCTGGATGCTTTCGATGTCGGCGCCGGACACTTCGATGATCTTGCGGATCAGTGAGTAGCCGTTGGAGTGCGGGCCGGAGGAAGGCAGGGCCAGCAGGGCGTCACCGGCAGCGACTTTGGAGCCGTCGATGATTTCGGATTTCTCTACAACGCCGACGCAGAAACCGGCCAGGTCGTAGTCTTCGCCTTCGTACATGCCTGGCATTTCAGCGGTTTCGCCGCCGACCAGGAGCAACCCGACAGTTCGCAGCCGGCACCGATGCCGGTGACCACCTGGGTGGCGGTCTCGACGTTGAGCTTGCCGGTGGCGTAGTAGTCAAGGAAGAACAACGGCTCGGCGCCGCAGACCACCAGGTCGTTGACGCACATGGCGACCAGGTCGATGCCGATGCTGTCGTGCTTGTTCAGGTTCAGCGCCAGGCGCAGCTTGGTGCCCACGCCGTCGGTGCCGGAGACCAGCACAGGCTGTTTGTAGCCGGCCGGGATTTCGCAGAGGGCGCCAAAACCGCCCAGGCCGCCCATGACTTCGGGGCGCGCAGTGCGCTTGGCGACGCTCTTGATGCGTTCGACCAATGCTTCACCGGCGTCGATGTCTACACCGGCGTCCTTGTAGCTCAGGGAGGGTTGCTTGCTCATGATCCAGGCCTTTAGGGGGGATTCAGGGGTAACGACCGAGCTGGCAGGGGTCTTTTGAAAAGAAGCCCAGCCGTTGACGGTCTGCGAAGGCGCGCGATTTTATCAGGCTTGAGGGGCAGCGGCCATCCTCGGGCCGACGGGCAGGGCCATATAGATTAAAAAAGTGCGGTTAAAAAAATGCTAATCGGCTCTGCGATGGCACGTATTAAGGTATAGCCTTTAACCCGCTATCGTTGTGACAGTACAAAAACTGCCGAGACCCTGTGAATGTTTTGCCGGTGGTTGTGGTCACAGCTTTGCCAAACCGAGTTCACGCGGTCTGTTCCAGCCGCTAAATTTGTCGTTCGGGAATCTTCCATGCGTCTGTGTAAATTCTTTTTTGTAGGCTGCTTGTCGTTGGTCAGCCTGGCGAGTCATGCCGAAACCCTCAATGGCCTTTACCAAGTACTTGAACCCGTCAGCAGCCAATCGCCGCAAGAGCGTGACCAGGCTACCCAGCGCGCCGTGCAGACCCTGGTGATTCGTCTCACCGGCGACGCCAAGGCCGCCGAAGGGCCGGGCCTGGCGGCGATTCGCAAGGACCCGCAGCAAATCATCAGTCAATACGGCTACGACGCCGGCCCGCCCGAAAGCCTGCAAGTGGATTTCGACCCGGTCAGTACCGATCGCGCCTTGCGTGACGCGGGTCTGTCGATCTGGGGCAGCAATCGGCCGTCGATCCTCGGCTGGTGGCTCAACGACTCTACCGAAGGCAGCAGCCTCGTCGGGGATGGCCAGACCGTGGCCCAGGCGTTGCGCCGTGCCGCCCAGCACCGTGGCTTGCCGTTGCGTCTGCCGTTGGGGGATCTGGATGAGCAGGTGGTCGCCACCGCACCGAATCTTGAAAGTGCCGATGCCACACCCTTGCGCGCCGCCTCCGAACGCTACGGCGCGGATGCTTTGCTCGCGGTGCATGCGCGTCAGGAAGGCAGTCAATGGCAAGCCAAATGGCGTTTGTGGCTCGGCGACAAGAGCGAGCAGGGCACTGCGCAAGGTGCCGACACCGCCGCCGTGGCCGATGCAGTATTGCTCGCCGTCAGCCAGAAACTGGCCCCGCGCTTTGCAGTCAAGCCCGGTGTCAGCGCCGAGCAATTGCTGGAAGTGCAGGGCATGAACCTGGAGCGCTATGCCGCTCTGGGGCATTTGCTGGAACCGTTTGGCGGTCAGCCGCAGTTAGTGGATGGCAATCGTATTGTGTATCGCGTCAACGGCAGTGCCGATCAGTTGCGTACCCAGTTGAGCCTGGCCAAGTTGCAGGAGGTGCCGGCGGGTGAGGCACCTGCGCCGCAACCGGTGGTCGGTGGAACACAACCGGCTGCGCCGCCTGAACCTCAGGCGCAGCTGCGTTTTCGTTGGTAAATGTTCTTCCTATATAGATAGAAGCAAATAATGGAGTGGTTTATGGCGGATACGCGTCGTTGGGTGTGGCTTGGCGGGATCGTCCTGCTGTGCGTGTTTGTATTCTTGCTGCATTCGATCCTGACGCCGTTCCTGGTTGCGTTGCTGCTGGCCTATCTGTTCGATCCCGTGGTGGATCGCCTGGAGAAGGCCGGTCTGTCACGAACCCTGGGCGTAGTGGCGGTGTTTGCCCTGTTCACATTGATTATCACCGCGCTGGTGTTGGTGCTGGTGCCGATGTTGGCCAAGCAACTGTTTCGCCTGTATGAGCTGGCGCCGCAAATGCTCGACTGGCTGCAGCACACGGCAATGCCGTGGGCCCAGGCCAAGCTGGGGTTGGCCGATGGTTTCTGGAAGTTCGACAAGGTCAAGGCCGCCATTAGCGAGCATATGGGCCAGACCACCGATATCGTCGGTGTGGTGCTCAGCCAGGCGACCGCATCCAGCTTGGCGCTGATCGGCTGGCTGACCAATCTGGTGCTGATTCCGGTGGTGGCGTTCTACCTGCTGCGTGACTGGGACGTCATGATGGCCAAGATCCGCAGCCTGCTGCCGCGCAACAGTGAAGAGCGCATCGTCTCCCTGGCGGGAGAGTGCCATGAGGTGCTCGGCGCATTCGTGCGCGGCCAGTTGCTGGTGATGTTGGCCCTGGGGATCATCTACGCGGCCGGCTTGATGGCTATTGGCTTGGAGCTGGGCCTGTTGATCGGCCTCATCGCTGGCTTGGCCGCTATCGTGCCGTATATGGGCTTTGTGATCGGTATCGGCGCAGCGTTGGTGGCGGGGTTGTTCCAGTTTGGTGGCGACCTGTACCCGATGCTGGGGATTGTCGCGGTGTTTATGGTCGGCCAGGCCCTGGAGGGCATGGTGCTCACGCCGCTGCTGGTGGGGGACCGGATTGGCCTGCACCCGGTGGCGGTGATCTTCGCGATCCTGGCGGGGGGGAGCTGTTTGGCTTTACCGGCATCCTGCTGGCGCTGCCGGTGGCGGCGGTGATCATGGTGCTGGTGCGCCATGTACATGATCTGTACAAGGATTCGGATGTGTACACGGGTGTCGAAGACCCCGACCTGTAACCGTTTCATCACAAACCCGGCTCAGGCCGGGTTTGTTGTTTCTGGAGGAGCGGTGTCAAACAATTTGCGCAAAACCGCCAAGTTAACGCAAACCTTTGATTTTGCTTGTGGTCTGCTGCATTGTGCGCCCGGCGTCACGGGTATAAACTTTGCAATCTTTACACAGAGGCCACTAACGGTTCGTTTGGAGCCGTTCAGTCAGCATGAAACCGATTCAGCTGCCCTTGGGTGTGCGTCTGCGTGACGACGCCACCTTTATCAACTACTACCCAGGCGCCAATGCCGCTGCACTCGGCTATGTCGAGCGGCTCTGCGAAGCCGACGCCGGGTGGACCGAAAGCCTGATCTATCTGTGGGGCAAGCACGGCGTAGGGCGTACCCACCTGTTGCAGGCCGCGTGCCTGCGTTTCGAGCAGACCGGCGAGCCGGCGGTTTACCTGCCCCTGGCTGAGTTGATGGACCGTGGTATCGGCATCTTCGACCACCTTGAGCAATACGAGCTGGTGTGCCTGGACGACCTGCAGGTGATCGCCGGCAAGGCGGAGTGGGAAGAGGCGCTGTTTCATTTGTTCAACCGCCTGCGCGACAGCGGCCGGCGCTTGCTGATTGCCGCATCCACCTCGCCACGTGAATTACCGGTGAAGCTGGCTGACCTCAAGTCGCGCCTGACCCTGGCGCTGATCTTCCAGATGCGCCCCCTGTCCGACGAAGACAAATTGCGCGCCTTGCAACTGCGTGCGTCGCGTCGCGGCCTGCACCTCACTGACGAAGTGGGGCACTTTATTCTCACCCGTGGCACCCGCAGCATGAGCGCGTTGTTCGATTTGCTCGAACAGCTCGATCAGGCATCTCTGCAAGCGCAACGAAAATTGACGATCCCCTTTCTCAAAGAAACTTTGGGTTGGTAACGTGTTGAATCTGTAGGATTCGGCAATTTACAGGCGTCAGAAAACCTGCGTTTGAGCCCGTCTGGCCACGCATTTGAACTTAAAAATGGAATTACGGCTTAGATGTCATAGTCCAATCGCGAAGTCACATAGATCACGATTGAATTTGCAAATCGATGTGATAGTGGGCATAGTCTCGACTTCTTTACATATCAGCCACGGTCGTGCCCATGCTAAATCGCTTCGCACCCCTCGTGCCTCTCGCACTCGTTACCCTGTTGTTTGGTTGCGCCACCCACACTCAAAACGTGGCTGAGCAGCAAAAACCAGTACAACAGTCCCAGGCAAAATTCGTCGCTGCTCAGTCTTCTACTGTTTATGAAGACACTCTTTATAAAGAAGAGCAGGCTACCGAGAAAGAACTGGCCGCCTTCGGTGGCAACAAGCCTTATCAGCTTCCAGTTCTGGCCGACAGCATCCTCGAACGCGGCATGTCCCTGATCGGTACCCGTTACCGTTTCGGCGGCACCTCCGAAGCCGGTTTCGACTGCAGCGGTTTCATCGGCTACCTTTTTCGTGAAGAAGCTGGCATGAACCTGCCACGCTCCACCCGCGAAATGATCAACGTGAAAGCACCGTTGGTCGCACGCAACAACCTCAAGCCCGGTGATCTGCTTTTCTTCAGTACTGCTGGCCGTGGCCGCGTAAGCCATGCCGGTATCTACCTGGGCGATAACCAGTTTATCCACTCCAGCAGCCGCCGCAGTGGTGGTGTTCGAGTGGACAGCCTGGGTGACAGCTACTGGAGCAAAACCTTCATCGAAGCCAAGCGCGCACTCGCCATGGCCCCGACTACGGTTACCGCTAGCAAGTAAACTTAAAGTGATACTTGAAGTTTGACGTGTAAGCGCTAGAATCCCTGGATATTGTTGTAATCCGTTCGCGCGAGCTTTGCTTGCGCGTTCTGGTTTTCAGCGTTCGGCAGCGAAAGCCGCATCCAGACCAGGATTGTTCTGCACATGTCGACCTCGGCCCGCCTGTTTCTTGTCCTCTGCGCCGCGCTGCTCAGCGCCTGCGCCAGTCGTCCACCGCCGCCCGCTCCCGTAGCGGTCAAGCCTAAGCCGGTGTTCAACTATTCCACGCAGAATTTCTCGCCTGCGGCTGAAGACGTGCTCTTCCGTGCGCTGGGCCTGGTTGGCACACCTTACCGTTGGGGCGGCAACACGCCGGACTCCGGGTTTGATTGCAGTGGCCTGATCGGTTTCGTCTTTCGCGACGCTGCCGGCATCTCCCTGCCGCGCACCACCCGTGAGCTGATCGTGATGCGTGCGCAGGATGTGAGCGAGCAGAACCTGCAAACCGGTGACTTGCTGTTCTTCGCCACCGGTGGCGGCTCGCAGGTCAGCCATGCCGGGATCTACGTGGGTGAAGGCCGCTTTGTGCACGCCCCGCAAACCGGCGGCACTGTGAAGCTCGATACCCTGTCCAAGGCGTATTGGCAGAATGCCTACCTGAGCGCCAAGCGCGTGTTGCCAGCTAACCTGGCGCGTAACCCCTAGGCTGAACGGTAACTGAATGTGGGAGCGGGCTTGCTCGCGAAGGCAGAGTGTCAGTCAACAGGTTCATTGGCTGATCCACCGCTTTCGCGAGCAAGCCCGCTCCTACATTTGCTTTGTGTTGTACATGAGGTCGATTATTTAACCGCCGACACCCGCCATACCTTATTCCCCACGTCATCCGCCACCAGCAAATCCCCCTGCTGATCAATCACCACGCCCACCGGCCGGCCCATGGCTTTCTCGTCCTTGTCGAGAAACCCGGTCAGCACATCCACCGGCTGCCCTTTGGGCTGCCCACCCTCGAACGGCACGAAAATCACTTTGTAGCCACTGTGCGGCTTGCGATTCCATGAACCATGCTGGCCGATAAACGCACCGTTGCTGAAGGGTGCCGGTAGCTTGCTGCCCTCGGCAAAGGTCAGCCCCAAAGAGGCGGTGTGAGGCCCTACCGCATAGTCCGGCGCGATGGCCTTGGCCACCAGGTCGAGGTTTTGCGGGTTGACGCGCACGTCCACATGCTGGCCGTAGTAGCTGAAGGGCCAGCCATAAAATGCGCCATCCTTGACCGAGGTGATGTAGTCCGGCACCAGGTCGCTGCCGATTTCGTCGCGCTCGTTAACCGCCGTCCACAGCTTGCCGCTCTGCGGTTCCCAGGCCATGCCGTTGGGGTTGCGCAGGCCGGAGGCGAAGATGCGGTGCTCGCCGCTGGCGCGGTCGACCTCCCAAATCGCAGCGCGACCTTCTTCCGCTGCCAGGCCGTTTTCACCAACATTACTGTTGGAGCCGATGCTCACGTACAGCTTGCTGCCATCCTTGCTCGCCACCACGTTCTTGGTCCAATGGTGGTTGATGCTGCCGCCCGGCAGGTCGACGACCTTGGTGCCAGCCTGCTTGATCGCGGTTTCACCCGGCTGATAGGGGAAGCGCAGCAGCTTGTCGGAGTCGGCGACATACAGGTCATTGCCCACCAGGGTCATACCGAACGGCGAGTTGAGGTTTTCCAGAAACACCGTGCGGGTCTCGGCGACGCCGTCATGGTCGGCGTCACGCAGCAGGGTGATGCGGTTCGGGCTGGGTACTCCTGCGCCGGCGCGGCCCATGACCTTCTCCATTACCCAGCCACGGATGCCTGTGGAATCATCCGGCTTGGGCGGTGCATTGGTTTCAGCCACCAGTACATCGCCATTGGGCAACACATACAGCCAGCGCGGGTGATCCAGGCCCTCGGCGAACGCCGCCACCTGGGTGCCGGCGGCGGCCGTTGGCTTCACTCCGTCCGGCCAGCCGATGGCCGGTGCGATGTTTACGGTGGGGATCAGGGTCTTGTTCGGCTCCGGCAGCTTGGGCGAGGGCCCGGTGCCGTCGGAGACCTGCAAAGTAGAGCTTTCGCCGCAGGCGCCGAGGGCACCGGCGAGCATGATCAGTAGGGCAAGTCTGGTTTTATGCATGGTCTTCTCCTGGATACCTGTAAGGGGTAGAGGAGGGCGGCGGCGCGATGGTTCAAGTGCAAGGCCAGCTTTAATTGACGCTCCACCCCCAACCCACTAACCTTCGCGGCTTGTTCCAGGTGCTCTGTGACCCATGGGTCGACGGAGTGAAACAGGGAAGCCGGTGAGTGAGCGCACTTGTACACAGTGCTGCCGCGATTCCGGCGCTGCCCCCGCAACGGTAAATGAGTCAAGACGGTGCCTTTGGCCACTGTATCCAGGTGATATGGGAAGGCGCGCCGTTGGCCTGCGCTCTAAAAAGTGCGCCACTCATGAGTCCGGAGACCGGCCTGGAGCATCCAACAGCATCACGGTGGGCGATGCTTGGCTGTCTGTTTGTCTTTTTTCCTGCCCGCCGTTTTTGTCCAGCCCCAACGGAGAGCTGCCATGACCGATTCCCCCGACCGCGACGAACGCCACCTGGCGCGCATGCTGCGCAAAAAAGCCGTGATCGACGAACGCATCGCCAACTCCCCCAACGAATGCGGGCTGCTGCTGGTGCTGACCGGCAACGGCAAAGGCAAAAGCAGTTCGGCGTTCGGCATGCTCGCCCGCGCCATGGGCCACGGCATGCAGTGCGGCGTGGTGCAGTTCATCAAGGGCCGCAACAGCACCGGTGAAGAGTTGTTCTTCCGCCGCTTCCCCGAGCAAGTACGCTTCCACGTGATGGGCGAGGGCTTCACCTGGGAAACCCAGGACCGCCAGCGCGACATCGCCGCCGCCGAAGCCGCCTGGGCGGTGTCCCGCGAGTTGTTGCAAGACCCGTCCATCGGCCTGGTGGTCCTGGATGAACTGAACATCGCCCTCAAACATGGCTACCTCGACCTCGACCAGGTGCTCAGCGACCTGCAAGCCCGTCCGCCGATGCAGCATGTGGTGGTCACCGGGCGTGGCGCCAAGCCCGAGTTGATTGAAATGGGCGACACCGTCACCGAAATGGGCATGCTCAAGCACGCCTTCCAGGCCGGTATCAAGGCACAGAAGGGCGTCGAACTTTGAATCAGCCCCGTCATTGCCCGGCCGTATTGATCGCCGCTCCGGCGTCCGGCCAGGGCAAAACCACCGTCACCGCCGCGCTGGCCCGTTTGCACCGCAACCTGGGGCGCAAGGTGCGGGTGTTCAAGTGCGGCCCGGACTTTCTGGACCCGATGATTCACGAGCGCGCCAGCGGTGCGCCGGTGTATCAACTGGACATGTGGATGGTGGGCGAGCAGGAAAGTCGTCGCCTGTTGTGGGAAGCGGCGGGTGAGGCTGACCTGATCCTGATCGAAGGCGTGATGGGCCTGTTCGACGGCACGCCGTCCAGCGCCGACCTGGCGCGGCACTTTGGTGTGCCGGTGCTGGGCGTGATCGACGGCACCGCCATGGCCCAGACCTTCGGCGCCCTGGCCCTGGGTCTGGCGCGCTATCAGCCGGACCTGCCGTTCGCCGGCGTGCTGGCCAACCGCGTCGGCACCCTGCGCCACGCGCAACTGCTGGAAGGTAGCCTCACCGAAGGCCTGCGTTGGTACGGCGCGTTGTCCCGCGAAACCGGGATTGAACTGCCCAGTCGCCACCTCGGCCTGGTGCAAGCCAGCGAACTGAATGACCTCGACGTGCGCCTCGACGCCGCCGCCCAAGCCTTGGGCAGCAGCTGCGAGGTTGCCTTGCCGCCGCCGGTAACCTTCGCCGCCCCTGAAGTGATCGCGGCCGAACCGTTGCTGGCCGGCGTACGTATTGCGGTGGCTCGCGATGAAGCCTTCGCCTTCACTTACGGCGCCAGCCTCGACCTGTTGCGGGCGATGGGCGCCGAGCTGCGTTTTTTCTCGCCGATCCACGATCGCGAATTGCCTGACGCCGACAGTCTGTATCTGCCCGGCGGTTACCCGGAATTGCACCACCAGGCGCTGTCGGAAAACACTCCGATGCTCGATGCCATCCGTGCCCATCACGCTGGCGGCAAGCCCTTGCTCGCCGAGTGTGGCGGCATGCTGTACCTGCTGGATTCGCTCACCGACGTCGATGGCACCCGCGCCGAATTGGTCGGCCTGCTGCAAGGCGATGCGGTGATGCAAAAGAAACTCGCAGCCCTGGCCCTGCAAAGTGTCGAGCTGCCGGAAGGCGTATTGCGCGGGCACACCTATCACCATTCCCTGACCAGCACCGAATGGCAGCCGATTGCCCGTGGCCTGAGCCCCAATGGTGGGCGCGGCGCCGAGGCGGTGTATCGGCAGGGGCGGATGACGGCGTCCTATGTGCACTTTTATTTCCCGTCCAATCCGGCGGCGGTAGCCGCCTTGTTTGCGCCGAGCCCTGAGACCGCTATCGCAGGCAAGCCAGCTCCCACATTGGAGTGTGTTTCAACTCGATCAACTGTGGGAGGGGCGGTGCGACGATTCGACTTGCCCGCGAAGAGGCCATGACCGACAACGCCTTCCCCGAGGCCGACCGCCAAGCCGTGTACCGCGCCATCGCCGAACGCCGCGATATGCGCCACTTCAGCGGCGGCACTGTCGCGCCCGAATTGCTCCACCGCTTGCTCCAGGCCGCGCACCAGGCTCCCAGTGTCGGCCTGATGCAACCCTGGCGGTTTATCCGTATCAGCGACCGCCATCTGCGTGGGCAGATTCAACAGCTGGTGGAAGAAGAGCGCGTGCGCACCGCCGAAGCCTTGGGCGAGCGTTCCGATGCGTTTATGAAGCTCAAGGTCGAAGGCATCTACGACTGCGCCGAAGTGCTGGTGGCGGCGCTGATGGATGATCGCGAGCGCCATATCTTCGGGCGGCGCACCTTGCCGGAAATGGACATGGCGTCGCTGTCCTGTGCGATCCAGAATCTGTGGCTGGCTGCCCGCGTTGAAGGGCTGGGCATGGGCTGGGTCTCGCTGTTCGAACCGCAGGCGCTGGCCGACCTGCTGGGCCTGCCGCCCGGCGCAAAACCCCTGGCGGTGTTGTGCCTGGGGCCCGTCGCCGAGTTCTACCCGGCACCGATGTTGCAGCTCGAAGGCTGGACCGAACCACGGCCGCTGAGTGACATGTTGTATGAGAATGTGTGGGGAGTGAGTCAATGAGTGTGGCCTTGCTGTGTGTCGCTGCGGTGGCGCTGGATGCGCTGCTGGGTGAGCCCAGGCGCTGGCATCCGCTGGTGGCGTTCGGCAATTTCGCCGGGCGCATCGAGCAACGTTTCAACAGCGGTGGCCGTGGCTGGCGCAGCCACGGCGTGACCGCGTGGGTTATCGCGGTGGTGCCGCTGACGCTGTTGGCCACCGCCTTCTCGTGGGCGCCGTATATCGGCTGGGTGCTGGAGATTCTGGCGCTGTACCTGGCGCTGGGCATGCGCAGCCTGGGCGAACATGTGATCCCGGTGGCCCAGGCATTGCGCAGTGATGATCTGGATGAAGCGCGCAAGCGCGTGAGCTACCTGGTCAGCCGCCAGACCAGCGAACTGGACCGCACCGAAGTCGCCCGTGCCGCCACCGAGTCGGTGCTGGAAAACGGCAGCGACGCGGTGTTTGCCGCGCTGTTCTGGTTTGTCGTCGGCGGTGTGCCGGGGGTGGTGCTCTACCGCCTGAGCAATACCCTCGATGCCATGTGGGGCTATCGCAACGAGCGCTTTGAACGCTTCGGCTGGGCGGCGGCGAAAATCGACGACGTGCTGAACTACATTCCTGCACGGCTTGTGGCGTTGACCTACGCGGTATTGGGCAAGACCCGTCTGGCCTTCAAATGCTGGCGCACCCAAGGCCCGACCTGGGACAGCCCGAATGCCGGCCCGGTGATGGCCGCCGGCGCAGGCGCGTTGGGGGTTGAGCTGGGCGGCGCGGCGATCTACCACGGCGAAGTGCACCAGCGCCCGCCATTGGGCGAAGGCCCGGCGGCGGACGCCGACTCCATCGACCGGGGCTGGCAACTGGTGCAGCGCGGCGTATGGTTATGGCTGCTGATCCTATGTGCGGGGGCGCAATTCTATGCTTGAACACGGTGGCCGGCTGCGCAAGGCGGCGCTCCAGTACGGGATTGCCGAGGCCGACTGGCTCGACCTGTCCAGCGGCCTCGCGCCGTGGCCCTGGGCGATCCCCGAGATCCCGCTGCGGGCCTGGGCGCGCTTGCCGGAAACCGACGACGGCCTGGAGCAAGCCGCCAGCGAATACTACGGCGCCGCGCAGCTGCTGCCGGTGCCCGGTTCCCAGGCGGCGATCCAGTTGCTGCCGCGCCTGCGCCGTGCGGGCAAGGTCGGCGTGTTGTCGCCGTGCTATGCCGAACACGCCGAAGCCTGGCGCCGCGCCGGTTACGTGGTGCGCGAAGTGCAGGAGCAGGAAGTCGATTTCTTCCTCGATAGCCTCGACGTGCTGGTGGTGGTCAATCCGAACAACCCCACGGGTTTGAGCCTGCCCCCGCAACGCCTGCTCGACTGGCACTCACGGCTGGCCCAGCGCGGCGGCTGGCTGGTGGTGGACGAAGCCTTTATGGACGTGACCCCGCAGTTGAGCCTGGCTCGCCAGGCCCATCAGGTCGGGCTGATTGTGTTGCGTTCGTTCGGCAAGTTTTTCGGCCTGGCCGGGGTACGGCTGGGCTTTGTGCTGGCCGAACGCAAGCTGCTCAAGTTGCTCGCCGAACAGCTCGGGCCGTGGGCGGTCAGCGGGCCGACGCGGGTGCTGGGCCAGGTGTGCCTGCGTGACACCGCCGGGCATGCGCGGCAACGCGTGCGTTGTATTGAAGCCGGCCAGCGCCTGTACGCCTTGCTGGAACGCCATGGCTTTCAACCCCAGGGCGGCTGTGCCTTGTTCCAATGGCTGATCACCCCGCATGCCGCACGCATGCACGAATTCATGGCTCAGCGCGGCATCCTGCTGCGCCTGTTTGCCCACGACAGCAGCCTGCGATTCGGCTTGCCCGATACCGAAGCCGACTGGCTGCGCCTCGACGAGGCCCTGGGTGCCTACAAGGAAGCTGTATGAGTACGCTGATGGTGCAGGGCACCACCTCCGACGCCGGTAAAAGTACCCTGGTGACCGCGCTGTGCCGTTGGCTGGTGCGCCAGGGCGTGGCGGTGGCACCGTTCAAGCCGCAGAACATGGCGCTCAACAGCGCCGTCACCGCCGAAGGCGGCGAAATCGGCCGCGCCCAGGCGGTACAGGCCCAGGCCGCCAACCTGGCGCCCCACACCGACATGAACCCGGTGCTGCTTAAACCCAACAGCGACACTGGCTCCCAAGTGATCATCCACGGCCGCGCCGTGACCAGCATGAACGCGGTGGCCTATCACGATTACAAAGCCATCGCGATGCAGGCGGTGCTGGCCTCGCACGCGCGGTTGAGCGCTGCCTACCCGGTGGTGATGGTCGAGGGTGCGGGGTCGCCTGCGGAGATCAACCTGCGCGCCAACGACATCGCCAATATGGGCTTCGCCGAGGCCGTGGATTGCCCGGTGCTGCTGATCGCCGATATCAACCGTGGCGGCGTGTTTGCCCATCTGGTCGGCACGCTGGAGCTGCTTTCGCCGACCGAACAGGCGCGGGTAAAAGGCTTTATCATCAACCGTTTTCGCGGCGATATCGCGTTGTTGCAACCGGGCCTGGACTGGCTGCAAGCGCGCACCGGCAAACCGGTGGTGGGCGTGTTGCCCTACGTGATGGACCTGCACCTGGAAGCCGAAGACGGCATCGACCAGCGCCAGATCGACAAGGCGGCCCAGGTACTCAAGGTGGTGGTGCCGGTGTTGCCGCGCATCAGCAACCATACCGACTTCGACCCGCTGCGCCTGCATCCCCAAGTGGATTTGCAGTTTATCGGGCCGGGCCAGCCGATTCCGGCTGCCGACCTGATCATCCTGCCGGGCTCGAAAAGCGTGCGCAATGACCTTGCCTATCTACGTGCCAATGGCTGGGAAAATGCCGTGGCCCGGCACTTGCGCTACGGCGGCAAAGTGCTGGGGATTTGCGGCGGGTTGCAGATGCTCGGTGAACAGGTGCATGACCCGCTTGGGCTGGAGGGCGCGGCCGGCTCCAGTGAGGGCTTGGGGCTGTTGGCGTTCAGTACGACCCTGGAAGCACAGAAGCAGTTGCGCAATGTGCGCGGGCGTTTGATGTTGGAAAATGCCGAGGTCAGCGGGTATGAGATTCACGCCGGTGTAACGTCCGGTGCGGCGCTGTCGGCGGCTGCTGTGCTGTTGGAGGATGGGCGTAGTGACGGCGCGCAGAGTGCGGACGGGCAGATCCTCGGTACTTATCTGCATGGGTTGTTCGAAACCCCGGCTGCGTGCAGTGCCTTGCTGCGCTGGGCGGGGCTGCAGGATGTGCAGGAGGTGGATTATCACGCCCTGCGCGAGCGTGATATCGAGCGGCTGGCGGACCTGGTGGAGAACCATCTGGATACCGACTTGTTGCGCAAGCTATGTGGGATTTAACTGTGGGCACGCGGTCTTTGGGTGGGAGAAAAGCGGATCTGCTTTTCTGTGGGAGCGGGCTTGCCCGCGATGGCGGCCTGACAGTCGACCCCCATTCAACCGATGCACCACACCCCCAATGTGGGAGCGGGCTTGCTCGCGAAGGCGGTGTCTCGGTGTACATATCCGTTTGCGCGGTATCGGCTGCTGAGGGTTCCGCTCTTACAGCGGGTCACTCTTGGAAGAGCCCAAAAGTAACCAAAAGGCTCTCGCCCCACCACTCGGCACCTCGCCCAGGCTCGGTGTGCCCTCACTCCGGCCAGCGTGGTTTAACGGGGCGTCTGAGATCAACATCCAAAGCCAAGTCAAAAGCTGATCTGCTCTTCTGTGGGAGCGGGCTTGCCCGCGATGGCGGTGTGTCGGTCGCGGATCTGTTACCTGACCCACCGCATTCGCAAGCAAGCCCCTCCCTACATTCGACGGTGCGGGTCTCACGCTGTCTGTCGGCCGAAAAAGGTGCCTTCCCATGCATCAACTGATCCTCGGCGGTGCCCGTTCCGGCAAGAGTCGCCTGGCCGAAAAGCTTGCCAGCGAGAGCGGCTTGCCTGTCATCTACATCGCCACCAGCCAACCGCTGGATGGTGAGATGAACGAGCGCGTTGCCCTGCATCGTCAGCGCCGTCCGGATCACTGGGGGCTGATTGAAGAACCCGTCGAACTGGCGCGGGTGCTACGCGAAAACGCGGCGGCCGGTCGCTGCCTGTTGGTGGACTGCCTGACCCTCTGGCTGACCAATCTGCTGATGCTAGAAGACCCGGCGCGCCTGGCATTCGAGCGCGACCAACTCCTTCAAACCCTGGCTGCGCTGCCGGGGGAAATTATTTTTGTCAGCAACGAGACCGGTTTGGGTGTCGTGCCGCTGGGCGAATTGACTCGCCGCTATGTGGATGAGGCCGGTTGGCTGCATCAAGCTTTGGCCGAGCGCTGTCAGCGTGTTGTCCTGACGGTTGCCGGCCTGCCCCTGACTTTGAAAGGTACTGCGTTATGACTGACACCTGGTGGCTCAACCCTTGTAAGGCAATCGACGACCAAGCGTACGAAGGCGCCCTGGCACGCCAGCAGCAATTGACCAAACCCGCCGGCTCGCTCGGTCAGCTGGAAGCAGTGGCGGTGCAGTTGGCCGGGCTGCAAGGTCGGGTCAAGCCGTTGGTGGAGCAGGTATGGATCGCCATTTTTGCCGGTGATCATGGTGTGGTTGCCGAGGGTGTGTCGGCGTTTCCTCAGGAAGTGACCGGGCAGATGCTGCATAACTTTGTCACCGGCGGCGCGGCCATCAGTGTGTTGGCGCGCCAGTTGGAGGCGCAGCTGGAAGTGGTCGATCTCGGCACGGTCACGCCATCACTCAACTTACCGGGTGTGCGTCACCTGAACATTGGCGCGGGCACCGCCAATTTCGTCAACGGCCCGGCGATGACTGAGGCTCAGGGGCGGCTGGCCCTGCAAGCCGGTCGCGACAGTGCACGTCGGGCATTGGAAAGCGGCGCCCAGCTGTTTATCGGCGGCGAGATGGGCATCGGCAATACCACCGCCGCGAGTGCTTTGGCGTGCGCGTTGCTCGACTGCCAGGTCAGTGACCTGACCGGCCCAGGCACCGGTTTGAATGCCCAGGGCGTCAGCCACAAGGTGGCGGTCATTGAGCGCGCACTGGCGCTGCATGCCGGGCAGCGCGATGACGCGCTGCACACCCTGTTCAATCTTGGTGGCTTTGAGGTGGCTGCGCTGGTCGGGGCTTATCTGGCCTGTGCCCAGGAGGGCATTGTGGTGTTGGTGGACGGCTTTATCTGCACCGTCGCCGCGCTGGTCGCCACCCGTCTGAACCCGGGCTGCCGCGAATGGCTGGTGTTTGGCCATCGTGGCGCCGAGCCTGGCCACCGCCATGTGCTGCAAAGCCTTGAGGCACAGCCGCTGCTGGAACTCGGCCTGCGCCTGGGCGAGGGCAGTGGCGCTGCGCTGGCAGTGCCGTTGCTGCGTCTGGCGTGCGCGCTGCACGGGCAGATGGCGACGTTCGCCGAAGCTGCCGTGGCAGACCGCCCGGCATGACCTTGCACCTGGACCTCCTGCGCCACGGCGAAACCGAACTGGGCGGCGGCCTGCGCGGCAGCCTCGACGATGCACTGACCGCCACGGGCTGGGCGCAGATGCGCGCTGCTGTGGTGGCGCGTGGGCCGTGGGACCGGTTGATCAGTTCCCCGCTGCAACGTTGCGCGTTGTTCGCGCAGGAATTGGGCGCGCAACTCAAGGTGCCGGTCAGCCTGGAAAAGGACCTGCAAGAGCTGCATTTCGGCGCCTGGGAAGGGCACAGTGCGGCGGCGCTGATGCGCACCGATGCCGAAGGGTTGGGCCGGTTCTGGGCGGATCCCTACAGTTTCACGCCGCCTGAGGGTGAGCCGGTCAGTGAATTTTCCGAACGCGTTCTCGGCGCCGTCCTACGTTTGCATCAGGCGTATGCCGGTGAGCGCGTGTTGCTGATCAGCCACGGTGGCGTGATGCGCTTGCTGCTGGCGCAAGCGCGGGGTTTGCCTCGGGAACAGTTGCTGAATGTCGAAGTCGGCCACGGTGGGCTGTTTAGCCTGCAGGTCGCAGCGCACGGCGTATTAAAGGAAGTCGAGTAAACATGCTGCCATTCTGGATCGCCCTGCAATTTCTCAGCAGCCTGCCGATTCGTCTGCCGGGCATGCCGCAGCCTCAGGAACTGGGGCGTTCGCTGCTGTTTTATCCGCTGGTCGGGTTGTTGTTCGGCGTGCTGTTATGGGGGCTGAATAGCGCGTTGCTCGGCGCACCGTTGTTGTTGCATGCCGCGCTATTGCTGACGGCCTGGGTGTTGCTCAGCGGCGGTCTGCACCTGGACGGCCTGGCGGACAGCGCCGATGCCTGGCTGGGTGGCTTTGGCGACCGCGAGCGCACCCTCACCATCATGAAAGACCCGCGCAGCGGGCCGATTGCGGTGGTCACCCTGGGCCTGGTGATGCTGCTCAAGTTCACGGCGTTGGTGGCACTGATCGAACAGCACAATAGCGCAGCGTTGATCCTCGCGCCGCTGATCGGGCGGGCGTCGATGCTGGCGTTGTTTCTTACCACGCGGTATGTGCGCGCCGGTGGTTTGGGCCAGGCATTGTCGGATCATTTACCGCGTGTTGTCGGCCAACAGGTGCTGATCCTCAGCGGCCTGGCCTGCGTCCTGATCGGTGGGGTCAGTGGCGGGATCGCCGTACTGCTCGCGGCCGTGTGCTTTATGGGCTTGCGCCAGCTGATGCTCAATCGCCTGGGCGGCACCACCGGCGATACGGCCGGCGCCTTGCTGGAGTTGCTGGAAGTCGCGGTATTGGTCGGCCTGGCGCTGTAACACTTTCTTGCATTTCCTTAATCGCGGGTATATACACGTTCCATGCTTGCCTCCCAATGTTTATGCACCAACCTGCGACGTGCCGCCCGTGGCGTCAGCAGGCATTACGACGGCGCTCTCGACGGCTTCGGGATCAACGTCGCCCAGTATTCTTTGCTGTGTAACCTGCAGCGTCTCGACCAACCGAGCATTTCCAGCCTGGCCGAAGCCATGGGCCTGGATCGCAGCACCCTGGGGCGCAACCTGCGGGTGCTGGAAGGCGAGGGCCTGGTGCAGTTGGTTGAGGGCGATGACCTGCGCAACCGCCTGGTGGTGTTGACCGCAGCCGGTGAAGAGCGACTGGCCGCAGCATTGCCCGCGTGGGAAGCGGCGCAGCAGAAATTGATCGATCAACTGGGCGCGGAAAAACGCGAAACCCTGTTGGCCTTGCTGGATGAACTCGCCTGAACGCGTGTTTGTTCGAATACAAGCGGGTATATACCCGCGAACGGAGAATAAGAAATGACCTCGATGTGGCGCACCAGTGGCTGGATTCTTGTGGGGAGTGCGCTGATCCTGGCGTTGTCCTTGGGTGTGCGGCACGGTTTCGGCCTGTTTCTGGCGCCGATGAGCAGCGAATTCGGCTGGGGCCGTGAGACGTTTGCGTTTGCTATTGCCCTGCAAAACCTGATCTGGGGCCTGGCGCAGCCGGTTTACCGGCGCCCTGGCCGACCGGTTCGGCGCCACCAAAGCGGTGTTTGTCGGTGGCGTGCTGTACGCCCTGGGCCTGGTGTTGATGGGGATGTCCGATTCGGCGTGGTCGTTATCCCTGAGTGCAGGCTTGCTGATTGGCATTGGCCTGTCCGGTACTTCGTTCTCAGTGATTCTCGGCGTGGTCGGGCGTGCCGTGGCGCCGGAAAAACGCAGCATGGCCATGGGCATCGCCAGTGCGGCCGGTTCGTTCGGTCAGTTCGCCATGGTGCCCGGCACCTTGGGCCTGATCAGCTGGTTGGGCTGGTCGGCCGCCTTGCTCGCATTGGGCTTGATGGTGGCGTTGATCCTGCCGCTGGTCAGCATGCTCAAGGACAAGCCGCTGCCCGTCATGGCTGGTCAGCAAACCTTGCGTGAAGCGCTGAAGGAAGCTTGCTCCCACTCCGGATTCTGGCTGCTGGCGTTCGGTTTTTTTGTCTGCGGTTTCCAAGTGGTGTTTATCGGTGTGCACCTGCCGGCCTATCTGGTGGACCAGCACTTGCCGGCTACCGTCGGCACCACGGTGTTGGCGCTGATTGGGTTGTTCAATATCTTCGGGACTTACACCGCCGGGTGGCTGGGTGGGCGCATGTCCAAGCCGCGCTTGCTGACCGGTTTGTACCTGCTGCGGGCGGTGGTGATCGTGCTGTTCCTGTGGGCGCCGGTCACGGAAGTGACGGCCTACCTGTTCGGCATGGCCATGGGCTTTTTGTGGTTATCCACTGTGCCGCTGACCAACGGCACGGTCGCTACCCTGTTTGGCGTGCGAAACCTCTCGATGCTCGGTGGGATCGTGTTCCTGTTCCACCAGTTGGGATCGTTCCTCGGCGGTTGGCTGGGCGGGGTAGTCTATGATCGAACCGGTAACTACGATTTGATCTGGCAGGTAGCGATTCTGCTGAGCCTGCTCGCCGCCGCACTGAATTGGCCGGTGCGTGAGCGGCCAGTGGCGCGTTTACAGGCGCAGATGGAGGCGGCATGAGTATAGCGTTACGCGGTTTGATAGCCGCTGCGGGGTTGTTGCTGGTGCTGCTGGCCTGGTGGGGCTGGCAGCGCGGCGGGCTGGCGTTGATGCAACTGGGTATGTCGATCTGTTAAGTTCGGTCTCTGAACTCTTTAAAGGACGTTTCGACATGCAGATGCGCTGGCTTGCAGTTCCCGTGCTGATGGCCGCTTTTGGCGGCGTGGCGATGGCCGCCGATTGCCCGCCTTTGCTCGAAGGCCAATTACCCAAGTTGCGCGCCAAGGAATCCATCGATCTGTGCCAGCGCTTTGCCGGTAAGCCCCTGGTCATCGTCAACACCGCCAGCTTTTGCGGGTTCGCGCCGCAATTCAAAGGCCTTGAAGCCTTGTACCAGCGCTACAAGGGCGAAGGGCTGGAGGTGATCGGCGTGCCGTCCGATGACTTCAAACAGGAAGCCAAGACCGGCGAGGAAACCGCCAAGGTCTGCTACGTGAATTACGGCGTGACCTTCACCATGACCGAGCCGCAGAAGGTCAAGGGGCCGGATGCGGCGCACCTGTTCAAGGTGCTGGCGCAGCAGACCGATACGCCGCCGAAGTGGAATTTCTACAAGTATGTGGTGGACCGCCAGGGCAAAGTGATTGCCAACTTCTCCAGCCTGACCAAGCCGGACAGCCCGGAACTGATCAAGGCGGTGGAGCAGGCAATCGCGTCCAAGCCCTGATTGCCAGCCACTAAAAAGCCCCGCCTCCTTTGCAGGAGAGCGGGGCTTTTTTACACCGGTCCGGATCAGAAGGTGTAGGTCATGCCCAGGCCGAAACCGTTGGCACTGTTTTCGTACTTGGCGCGGTAGCTGGCTGTCGAAGGTGGGTTGGCAGTCTGATTGACCTTGACGTCTTCTTCTTGCAGGTACGAGTACGCCAGGTCGACGGTCATGTTATCCATGACTTTATAGCCCAGGCCCACACTGAAGATCGTCCGGTCGCCGGTAGGGATGCGTGGCGAACGATCAGTGTTGTTGGTTGGCGACTGGTCGAAGGTCAGGCCGGTACGCAGCACCACTTGCTTGGTCAACTGGTACGAGGTGCCCACGGCGTAGGCCCAGGTGTCGTGCCAGTTTTGTTCTTCGGTGATGGAGCTAAGTTGGCTAGGTGCCAGCAAGCCGCCGGCAGCCGTGACACCTTCGTTGTTGACGGTGATCTCTTTCAGGCGACTCCAGCGCGTCCAGGTGGCACCGCCGTACAGTTTCCAGGCGTCGGTCAGGTCTTGGGTGACCGACAGATCGTAGGACTCGGGGGTGTCGATTTTCAGCGAGGCGTCGTAACGGTTGTTACGCAGGAAGCCCTGGGTCGGCGTAGGGCCCGATACTTCGGTGTGGCCGTCGAGCTTGTACTTGACCTTCGAGTGGTAGGTCAGGCCCACGCGAGTGGTATCGGTTGCCTGGACCAATACGCCGACGTTAAAGCCCAGGGCAGTATCGTCACCCTTGATTTTGACATTGGTGTCACTGACGGCCGGGTTAAGGGTCCTGTCCGATTCCAGCACGCCGGAAATCCGGTTGATGGTCGGGCCGAAACCAATCGACACACGGTCATTGAACGCGTAGCTGACAGTTGGCTGGAAGGTCATGACCTTCACTTCGCTCTTGCTGCCGAAGCCACGGCCCTGGAAGCCGTTTTCATAGTCGGTCACCAGGCCAAACGGTGCATAGACGCCGAAGCCGATGGCCCACTGATCGTTGAGTTTGTTGGTGTAGAAACCGAATGGCACCGCGGTGAACGGAACCATGTCACCTTTGTTGGAACCGCGAGAGTTGCCGCCGGTATCGCTGATGTCGGTCGAGGCGTCAATGGCTGCGACGCCACCGGTGATTTGCTGGCCATTCAGGCGGGCCATACCGGCAGGGTTACCGTAAACAGTGCTTGCATCATCGGCAGAAGAAGAGCGACCTGCGAAACCCGTACCCATCCCGCTGACGCTCTGTTCATTGAGGGCAAAGCCGCTTGCGAACAGTTGGGAGGATGCCATGGCAACGGCGAGGCTAAGTGTGGTCTTGAGCATTACTTTTTTCATTATTAGAACTCCGTGGTGATCACCGCTGCGGAAAGTATCAATAAATTTAAGATCGCGCTATAGGCTGTAATACTGGAGATAGAGCGGTTTTGTAGGACAATCCGACCAAAATTCTGTGTTTTTGGCGAATCTTGCAAATTGCCCGGTCAGCAAACCGCGTGATTCATGGGTGAAACACAGGTTTGCCAGGCGAGCGTGAAATCGCGCAGCCGTCCTTGTGGATGAAAAATTTCTTTCCAGATACGTGCCATGGCCAAAACATCACCAGGCGGCGGGGAGGGCGGGGCTGTGTTGTTCCACCAGCAGCCAGGCGATCGCGGTGGCGTAACGCAGGTTGACTGTGAGTTCAAGCTGCGGCGCGCTGAGGAAGGCGTGTTGGCTGGCCAGCCCGCGTACCAGGCTGGCGCGCTCGGGGTCCAGCGCCAGGTAGTTGTCCCATAAGGCGCGGTGGCGGGGTTCGGTGATGCTGTACAGGCCGTGGCCGCGCCGGTCGTGCAAGGCCGAGCCGAGTTCCGATTGGCTGGCGGCAATGCCCAACAACAGGGACTCAGCAGTCGGGTTATGGCGGCCCAGATACATCAACGTCGGCCGGATCACATAACGACACAATTCGCTGGCGGCGATACCCATACATGCCTCAATCCGTGAAAGTGGTCGACGAGCCTGAGAGGGGGGCTTGGCAGCGGTTGAATCGGATCTCAGGCTCGTCGCAAGCGGATCATGCCGCTTGAGTTGAAGTGTAGTGTCATATTTATGATGTAAAGGACTGTTTTTAAAACATCTTCTTCATTCAGTTATAACGGTTATATCTATTTGAACTTAGTGCGAAAGCTCGAGTGCCAAATTTCAGGCAATAAAAAACCCTGTTTTTTAAACAGGGTTTTTTGTGTTTCAGCGACTCGGGTCGATCAGGCAACCAGTGCCTGACGGGTACGCTCGATCACGGCCTGCAGCGGTTCTGCGCTGGAGTATTGATCGGGGTACAGGCGTTCGCTGTGACGAGCGATACCGTGTTCGTTGACCAGGGTGAAGCTGAAGCAGCCTTTGCGAGCGGCCATGATCAGGCAGTTCATTGGAGCAAAAGCGTTGGTGAGGGTGCGAATGGCATCCTGAGTGTGGATAGTGGACATATTATTGGTGTTCCTACAAATGACACGGATAAGAACCGTGCAACGTTAAAACGTTCCAGTGACGTTGATCACCATTGATCGAACGAAGAACCCGACTGGAACAAAGCAGCCAGTTTGAAGCGCTAAGTAAGTTAGGCGCGCTTGGGCTGGCAGGTAGGTACTTAGGAGGGCAGGCAACACAACAGGGGCAAAGGTTCTGGGCCCGGGGTGAAGATCCTGATCAATTTGCAGGCTGGTTCGGTCAGAGTATTGAGACTTCGCGACACCCTTTGCTTGTTCAAAGGCAGTGTCGTCGCAAGTGATACCTGGAAACCATCGAGGTGGTCGATCCCGTGTTGTTCAGGGGAGTTGTTCGACCAGAATTGACTTTCAGCTTGGTACTAACGCCGCGGATAGTAACGGATTGAATCAGCGAAGGGAAGTGTGCTAGTCAAAAAACTTCAATCAGCCGCCCAGCAGGCCCCGATAGACCAGCACTGTGGTGGCCGCCGCCAGCGAGCAACCCAGCGCATAAGCCGCAAGGGTCAGGCGCAGGGACTGTCCGGTCTCTACCACCTTCATCACATCGCCCATGTCATTGATGCGGCCTTCGCCCAACTCGATGCACAGGCTGACGGCAGTAAACGCCGCCGACAGCAGGATCGCGATGGCAAACAAGGCGCCGTCCGGGGACGGCAGTGCCGCGTTGATCCCCAGGGAAATCGCGCAGATCGCCAGTAACAACACGGCGAATACCAGAATTCCTTTCATCGACCCTCCCGACGTCGCGCTGTAGGCCGTTGAGTGTGGCGAGCCTGGAAAGATTTGAAAAGGCTCTGTCCTACGTCATCGGTAACATTTTTGCAGGGCGCCGCTTCCAATAACGTTGGGGATAACCCCGCGAATGGCGACTTGTGCACATTAGTTGCGGGATGTGTAACCACACTGTCAACTGCAATGCCAGGCCGCCATTTGCCTGCAATGAAAATTTAAGTCAATGAAAAATCTGGCTTTTTTTTATTGGTGAAAAAATCGTCAGTTTGACTGCGGCCCCCATTCCATGGGCCTTTGCGAGGGTTAAAGGGGGGTTGTCCACTGAGTTATCCACAGCTTCTGTGGATTGTCCCGAGCGCTTGCTCTAGGACGGGCGTGCAGGGATTTTTCAGCTTTACCTGTAGGAAAAAAAGAGTAGAGTGGCGCGCCTTCCGTTCTGTCCCGCAGTGCTTTATGAAGTTTCGCTCAGTATCACCTTCTGTTACCGACACCCCTCAGACTGTTACCGTACCCAAGCGCTTCTCTTTGAAAGTCGCCCTGTGGTTGCTCGACAGCCCGCGCCTGGGCCACAACACCAACGTCAAACACTTCGCCGGGCGCTTGCTCAAGCAGCCGGCCCGTGCAGGCGTGGTCGCCGCACAGAGCCGCCTGGGTCAACTGATGTGCCGTGAGTGCGGCAACGCCCGCGACCGCCGCATCGGCCATGACCTGCTGCGCTTGGCCGCCCGCGCCGGGGACCGCCGCGCCCAGCGCGAACTGGGCCAGGTCGAAGACTGAGCTGTCCTCCGGCCCTGTGCTTGGTTAACCTTGCTCCTTTTCGGTAATGGCAGAAATGGCTATGGCTTTTGACTGGACCAGTATTGCCTTGGGTCTTGCTGGCGCTGCAGTGCCTTTATTGGCCCTGTGCTGGCAGATCCAGCGGCGGCTGAGTGCGCGCTTGACCGGCTGGGAACTGCTCGAAGAGCGTCTGGCCACCGCGCAGCTGGCGCAGGAAGGGCTTGCCGCCCAACTGGATGCCAGTCGCGATGAGATCAGCGACCTGAGCCAGGCCAATGCCGCCAAGCAAGCCGACCTGGCTGCGATGCGCCGCGAAGTCGAACTACTGCAAATCGATCGCGACAATGCCCGCGACGCCGCCCACGCCTGGAACCTCGACCGCAGCGCCAAGGAAACCGAACTGCGCCGCCTCGACGCGCTGTCGGCGGCCTTGCGCGCCGAACTGCGCGAGCAACAGGACAGCCATCAACAGCGCCTCGCCGACTTGCAGGGCTCGCGAGACGAGCTGCGTGCGCAGTTTGCCGAATTGGCCGGCAAGATCTTCGACGAGCGCGAGCAGCGTTTCGCCGAAACCAGCCAGGAACGCCTGGGTCAATTGCTCGACCCGCTCAAGGAGCGCATCCAGTCCTTCGAAAAGCGCGTGGAAGAAAGCTATCAAAATGAGGCCCGCGAGCGCTTTTCCCTGGCCAAGGAGCTTGAGCGCCTACAGCAACTGAACCTGCGTCTGTCAGACGAAGCCACCAACCTCACCCGCGCCCTTAAGGGCCAGAAAACCCAAGGCAACTGGGGTGAGCTGATACTTGAGCGGGTGCTGGAACACGCCGGCCTGGAAAAGGGCCGCGAGTATCAGACCCAAGTCAGCCTCAAGGGCCCGGACGGTGAGCGCTTCCAGCCGGATGTGCTGATCATGTTGCCCGGCGACAAACAAGTGGTGGTGGATTCCAAGGTCAGCCTGACCGCGTATCAGCAGTATGTCGCGGCGGATGACGAGGTGATCGGCCAGGCGGCTCTGAAGCAGCACGTGCTTTCGCTGCGCAATCACGTCAAAGGCTTGGCCGGCAAGGACTACAAGCGCTTGGAGGGCCTGCACAGCCTGGATTTCGTGCTGCTGTTCGTGCCGATCGAAGCGGCTTTTTCCGCCGCGCTGCAGGCTGAGCCCAACCTGTTTCAGGAAGCCTTTGACCGCCATATCGTGATCGTCAGCCCCACCACCTTGCTCGCCACGCTGCGGGTGATCGACAGCCTGTGGAAGCAGGAGCGCCAAAGCCAGAATGCCCGGGAAATCGCCGAGCGCGCCGGCTGGCTGTACGACAAGTTTGTACTGTTTATCCAGGACCTGGATGAAGTGGGCAACCGTTTGCAGCAGTTGGACAAAGCTTACAGCGCGGCGCGGAACAAGCTGACAGATGGACGCGGAAATCTGGTCAGCCGCACCGAGCAATTAAGGTTGCTCGGGGCCCGCGCCAGCAAAAGCCTGCCGGCGGATCTGCTGGAGCGGGCGATGACCGATGCGGATGGCGTGGCACATTCACCTGAATAAGACATGGCTATGGTGGGAGCTGGCTTGCCTGCGATGGGGGTGTGTCAGTCGCCACCGCTATCGCAGGCAAGCCAGCTCCCACAGGGCAATGAGTTGGGGCTTTTTACAGCGGCAGTTACAGCGGCAGATGCCGACTCAGCAGCGCCCGCAACGCCGCCGGTTTCACCGGCTTGGCCAGGTAATCCAGCCCTGCCGCATGCACCTCGGCCACCATCTCGGGGCGGCCGTCGGCGCTGATGACCACGCCGGGAATCGGCTCGGCCAGTTGTGCGCGCAGCCAGCCCATCAGTTCGGTGCCGGTTTCGCCGTGGTCCAGGTGGTAATCCACCAGCGCCAGTTGCGGGCGCACGCCCTCTGCCAGCAGCGCGGCGCATTGCGCCTGGTCGGTGGCGGTCCACACCTCGCAGCCCCAGCGCGTGAGCAAGCTGCGCATGCCGATCAGGATGCTTTCTTCGTTATCCACGCACAGTACCTGCGCGCCGCTCAGCGGCTGGCCGTTTTCCACGGCGGCCTTGAGCTGCGGGCTAGCCTGGTTGCGCGCCAGCGGCACGCGCACGCTGAACACGCTGCCTTTGCCCGGCCAGGAGCGCACGCTCAAGCGATGGCCGAGTACGCGGCATAGGCCGTCGGCAATCGCCAGGCCCAGGCCCAGGCCTTTTTCGGCGCGGGTCTGGTGGCTGTCCAGGCGCTTGAATTCTTCGAAGATCACCTGTTGTTTATCCAGCGGGATGCCAGGGCCACGGTCCCACACTTCCAGGCACAGCTCGCCCTTGCGTCTGCGTACGCCAAGCAGCACTGGGCCGTCGGCATAACGGAAGGCGTTAGTCAGAAAGTTCTGCAGAATCCGCCGCAGCAACTTGATGTCACTGTCGACCCGCAACCGACTGCCGCGCAGGCGGAAGCGCAAACCCTGTTCCTGGGCCAGTGCCTTGAATTCGGCACCCAGGGTGTCGAACAGCTCATTGAGTACAAAGGGCTGGCGCTGCGGGTTGATCTTGCCGTTTTCCAGGCGTGAGATATCCAGCAAGTCGCTGATCAGGTCTTCGGCTGAACGCAGTGAACTGTCCAGGTGCTGCACCAGTTGCCGGGCGTCGCTGGACAGGCCCTCGTTCTGGTGGGAGAGGGCGGCCGAGAACAGGCGTGCGGCGTTCAAGGGCTGCATCAAGTCATGGCTGACGGCCGCCAGGAAGCGGGTCTTCGATTGGCTGGCAGTCTCGGCCACCCCTTTGGCGTCGGTCAGCGCCACATTCAACTGCGACAGCTCGTGGGTGCGCTCGGTCACCCGTTGCTCCAGGCCCTCGTTAGCCTCGGTGAGGGCCTTCTCGGCCTCGCGAAACGCAGTGATGTCGGTGAAACTCATGACGAAACCGCCGCCGGGCATGGGGTTGCCGATCAGCTCGATCACGCGCCCATTCGGGAACAAACGTTCGGAGGTGTGCGCGCGGCCCTGGCGCATCCAGTGCAGGCGGCGCGCCACATGCACCTCGGCTTCGCCCGGCCCGCACAGGCCGCGCTCGGCGTTGTAGCGAATAATGTCGGCAATCGGCCGGCCCACGCTGATCAGCCCGTCGGGGTAGTTGAACAGCTCAAGATAACGTCGGTTCCAGGCCACCAGCTTGAGGGACTGGTCCACCACGCTGATGCCCTGGGTGATGTTCTCGATAGCGCCTTGCAACAGCGCCCGGTTGAATTGCAGCACTTCCGACGCTTCGTCGGCGATCCGTACTACGTCCTCCAGCTGCATTTCCCGCCCTTCGATAGCGGCTTTCACCACCGCTCGGGTCGAGGACGCACCGAGCACGCCGGCCAGCAAGCGCTCGGTGTGGGCGATCCAGTCGTTATCGGCATTCTGGTTGGGGTTGAAGCCTTTGCCCTGGCGGTAGGCGAAGCGGATAAAGCTCTGCTGGGCGCGCTCTTCACCCACAAAACGCGCTGCCAGACTGAGCAGGTCGCTGATCTGTACCGACAGCATTGAGCGGGCGCTGGCGCGCTGGCTGATTTCCTGGCCGATAAACCGTCCGGCTTGCCAGTGTTCCGACACGCGGGTGCGCGACAGCATCGACACCCAAACAAACAGTGTGAAGTTACCCGCCAGGGAGAACACGGTGCCCAGGGTCAATGAAGTGACGGACAGGCCCAGCGGGTGGGAATGCATCCACGTCAGCCCGGGGAAAAGGCTGAGGGACCACCCCAGGCTTTTCGCAGTAACCGGTAGGACTAAGGTGTAGAACCACAGGAATGTGCCCGCCGCCAAGCCGGCAAATACCCCGCGTCGATTGGCCTGCTTCCAGTACAGCGCGCCGAGCATCGCCGGCGCCAGTTGGGTCACGGCGGCAAAGGCGATCTGGCCGATAGTCGCCAGGCTCGCGCTGGAGCCAAGCAAGCGATAGCTGACATACGCCAGCAGCAGGATGATCACGATGCTGACCCGGCGCACCGACAGCATCCAGTGCCGGAACACTTCAAACGGCCGCTCGGCGCTGGACCGGCGCAGCAGCCAGGGCAGCAGCATGTCGTTGGAGACCATGGTCGACAAGGCGATGCTCGCGACGATCACCATGCCGGTAGCCGCCGAGGCACCGCCGATAAATGCCAGAACGGCCAGCGCCGGGTGCGCTTCGGCCATGGGCAGGCTGATCACGTAGGAATCCGGCAGCACCGAGCCCGGCAGCAGCATCTTACCGCCGAGGGCGATCGGTACTACAAACAGCGCGGCGAGGATCAGGTAAGCCGGAAACACCCATTTGGCCAGGCGCAGGTCCTGCGGGTCGATATTCTCCACCACGGTGACGTGAAACTGCCGTGGCAGGCAGATGATCGCCATCATGGCAACGCCGGTCTGCACCACCATCGACGGCCAGTTGATGGTTTCCTTCCAGTACTCTTCCAGTCGCGGTGCAAGCATCGCCTGGCTGAACAGGTCGCCGAAACCGTCGTACAGGCCGAAGGTCACAAATGCGCCGACCGCGAGAAACGCGAACAGCTTGACCAGCGATTCAAACGCAATCGCCAGCACCATGCCACGGTGGTGCTCGGTGGCGTCGAGGTTGCGTGTACCAAACACAATGGTGAACAGCGCCAGCACCAGCGACACGATCAGCGCAGTGTCCTGCGCCCGGGTGCCGGTGGTGTCGGGGCCGGAGCCGATCAGCAGGTTTACCCCCAGGACGATGCCTTTGAGCTGCAGGGCAATATAAGGCAGTACGCCGACCAGGCAGATCAGCGCAACCACCACGGCCAGCGACTGGGATTTACCGTAGCGGGCGGCGATAAAGTCGGCGATGGAGGTGATGTTTTCCTGCTTGCTGATCAGAATCATCTTCTGCAGGACCCAGGGTGCCAACACCAGTAGCAGCACCGGTCCCAGGTAAATCGGTAAAAAAGCCCACAGTTGTTCGGCGGCTTGGCCTACGGCGCCGAAGAAGGTCCAGCTGGTGCAGTAAACCGCCAGTGACAGGCTGTACACCCAGGCACGCATGCGCGGCGGCAAGGGCGCACGGCGGCGGTCACCGTAAAAGGCGATGGCAAACATAATGGCCATATAGGCCAGGGCAACGGCGGCGATCAGCCCGCTGGACAGCGTCATGGTAACTCCGAGCATAAAAACACCCAGGCATTCCGGGCCCGGTGGCACAGTCTCGCAGAATGGCTGGGGTTAGTCAGTGTCGACCAAGGTCGTGTGTAAGCAAGGCTGCGAGACGGGCGCTGAGGTTCTGCAGTGACACCGAGGTGATCCTTTCGCAGCCTCGCTAAGGCTCGACAGGTCCCACAGGTCGGGTTTTCTGGCGCAGGATGTAAATCGTCACCAGTACGGCGCTGGTCAGCATAAAGCCTCGGGCCCACGGCAACGGCACCAGGTAGCAGGAAAGGCCGATGCTCAGCCACATCAAGCCGATGGCGTAGACCTTGCCCTTGAGCGGGATGCCATTACCGTCCAGGTAGTCTTTGATCCACGGGCCCAGGCGCGGGTGTTGCACCAGCCAGTGGTAGAAGCGCGGGGGAGCTTCGAGCGAAGCAGGCGGCGGCGAGCAGCAGGAAGGGCGTGGTCGGCAATACCGGCAGGAAAATGCCGATCACGCCCAACGCTACGCTGAGCCAGCCGATGGCCAGCAGCCCGTAGCGCAGGAGCAGCGAGCGATTGCCCATGGGTGTCACGGGCAAACGACTCAGTGGTGACGTGGCTTGAGGATCGCCGGCTTTTCGTCAGGGGCGTTGCACAGCAGGTACAGAGCGGTGAGGGCTTCCGGGATCTGTACGATCATGTCGTCCATCAGGTTGGCGTCGGCAGCGATATCGGAAAACTCGGCTTCTTCCTCGAACAGCCCCGAACCGACCATGATCGGCAGCAGCATTTCGCTGACTTCTTCCTCGGCGGTTTCGAACCAGGCGGCTTCGCGCAGGAACACGCCTTCCATGAAGCCGATGCACCAGCCGCGCAGGTCGGAGTCATCCGGCTCTTCGCCCAGGTCCAGCTCGCAGGGCAGCTCGAACTCCTCATCGGAGGCCAGTTGGCGGCCGATGTGGGCCTTGAGGGCCAGCAGCGTGGATTCGATTTCCTCGCGTTGGGCGGCGTCGGCGTAGTGCGGCTCTTCGGCGAACAGCGCGTCGATCCATTCACGGTCGGGCACCACATCGGCGCAGATCGACAGGGCGGTCAGGTAGCCGTGGGCGGCCACGTAGTCCAGCGCCTCGTCATGCAGCTCATCGGCGTCGAGGAAGGCTTGCAGGCGGGTTAGTTGCTCAGCGAAGGACATTGAAGGGCTACCTTGGGAATAAACGATGCGCGAATTCTAGGCTTTCTTGAGCGCCCAGGCCAGCCGCACTGCATATTTGCCAGGTTTTAGATAGCAGCCGCTATTCGTCAGTGGCGCCCTTTGCAGCGTAACGCTCGGGTATACTGCCGCGTTTTGTGATGCCCCTGCAGGCCAAGCGCCCACCCGCGAAAACTTCGCTTACGGATTATTTCCCGTGAAGCCGGTTTTTTTCGGCCAGCCTGTACAGAGGGATTTCGGTACCATTTTGGAGTTTTACATGCTCGAGCAGGCTCAACGCGTCCTCAAGGACATCTTCGGCTACGACAGTTTTCGTGGCCGCCAGGGTGCAATCATTGAGCGCGTGGCCAGTGGCGGTGACGCCCTGGTATTGATGCCTACCGGCGGTGGCAAGTCGTTGTGCTTCCAGGTGCCGGCGCTGTTGCGCAATGGCCTGGCCGTGGTGGTGTCGCCGCTGATTGCGTTGATGGACGACCAGGTTGCCACCCTTGAAGAGCTGGGTGTCGCCGCCGCCTCACTGAACTCCACCCTGAGCGCCGAGCAGCAGCGCGACCTGGCCGCCCGCATCAAGCGCGGTGAAGTGAAAATGCTTTACCTGGCCCCCGAGCGTCTGGTTCAACCGCGCATGCTGGCGTTCTTGCAGAGCCTGGAAATTGCCCTGTTCGCTATCGACGAAGCGCACTGCGTATCGCAATGGGGCCACGATTTCCGTCGCGAATATTTGCAGTTGGGCCAGTTGGCGGAGCTGTTCCCCGACGTGCCGCGCATCGCCCTGACCGCCACCGCCGACAAACGGACCCGCGAGGAAATCGTCGAGCGTCTGCATTTGCAGAACGCCGAGCGTTTCCTGTCGAGTTTTGACCGGCCGAATATTTTCTACCGCATCGTGCCCAAGGAGCAGCCGCGCAAGCAGTTGCTGGCGTTCCTGTCCGAGCGGCGCAGCGATGCGGGCATCGTGTATTGCCTGTCGCGCAAAAAGGTCGATGAAGTGGCCGCGTTCCTCTGCGAGCAGGGCTACCCGGCGCTGCCATACCACGCCGGCCTGCCCAACGAAACGCGCTCCGCCCACCAGAAGCGCTTCCTCAACGAGGAAGGCCTGATCATGGTGGCGACCATTGCGTTCGGCATGGGCATCGACAAATCCAACGTGCGCTTCGTGGCCCATATGGACCTGCCCAAGTCCCTCGAGGCGTATTACCAGGAAACTGGCCGCGCCGGCCGTGATGGTCTGCCGGCGGATGCCTGGATGGTCTACGGCCTGCAAGACGTGGTGATGCTCAAGCAGATGCTGCAGAACTCCGAAGGCGATGAGCGCCACAAGCGCCTGGAACAGCACAAGCTCGATGCCATGCTCTCGCTGTGCGAAGAAACCCGCTGCCGCCGCCAGACCCTGCTGGCCTATTTCGACGAAGACATGCCCGAGCCGTGCGGCCACTGCGACAACTGCGTCGACGGCGTGCAGACCTGGGACGCTACCGAGCCGGCGCGCCAGGCGCTGTCGGCTATCTACCGCACCGGTCAGCGTTATGGCGTGGGCCATCTGGTGGATGTGCTGCTGGGCAAGGACAACGAGAAGGTACGCAGCTTCGGCCACGAAAAGCTCTCGGTGTATGGCGTCGGTAAGGCCCGTGCCGAGGGCGAATGGCGCTCGCTGTTCCGGCAGATGGTTGCGCGCAACCTCGTGGACATCGACATTGAAGGCTATGGCGGCCTGCGCTTGAACGACAGTTGCCGGCCATTGCTCAAGGGCGAGGTGAGCCTGGAGCTGCGCCGCGACCTCAAGCCGCAGACCACCGCCAAAAGCAGCAGCACCAGCCCGGCCAGCCAACTGGTGCGTGGCGAAGAGCGCGAACAGTGGGAAGCCCTGCGCACCCTGCGCCGCAAACTGGCGCAGGAGCACAGCGTGCCGCCGTACGTCATCTTCCCCGACTCCACCTTGCTGGAGATGCTGCGCGAGCAACCGACCACCATGGCGGAAATGGCGCGGGTCAGCGGTGTGGGCGCCCGCAAGCTGGAGCGTTATGGCCAGGCGTTCCTCGAAGTGCTGGGCGGCCAGGCCGAAGCGCCCAAGGAAGTCGCCGATATTCGCCACGAACTGATCAGCCTGGCACGCGCCGGCATGACTCCGGTCCAGATCGCCGGCCAGCTGCAATGCTCGGAGAAAAACGTGTACACCTTGCTCGCCGAGTCCATTGGCAAGCAGCAGTTGTCGTTGGAACAGGCCCTTGATTTGCCGGAGGATTTACTCGGTGAAATCCAGGACGCCTTTCTCGATGGGGAAGGCGAATTGCCACCTGTTGCGGAGATCGCTCCGCTGTTTACCGGTCGTGTTCCGGAGGGTGTTTTGTACTGCGTACGGGCTGCTTTGCAGTCTGAATTCGAAATTTAGTGCGCCAATTACGACAATGTAACGAATCAGTACATAGCAACTCTTGCCTACTGGCATGGCTCATGCTTAGCTGACTAATAATTAGCCACACTTTATTTTCAGTCTAAATCATGAGTTTTTTATGCCGTTAACCGATCAACACCGTTTTGGCATGCAGCTGGCGCAAATGTCCCGAGGTTGGCGCGCCGAGCTGGACCGCCGTCTGGCGGGGCTGGGCCTGTCCCAGGCGCGCTGGCTGGTGCTGCTGCATCTGGCACGTTTCGAAGAAGCTCCGACGCAACGCGAGTTGGCCCAAAGCGTCGGCGTGGAAGGGCCGACCCTCGCACGGTTGCTCGACAGCCTTGAGGGCCAGGGCTTGGTGCAACGCCAGGCGGTGGTGGAAGATCGTCGTGCCAAACGTATCTTGTTGTGTGACACCGCCCGCCCATTGATCGAACAGATCGAAACCATTGCCACTGCCTTGCGCCATGAGCTGTTTGTGGGCGTGGATGAAGCAGATTTGAGTGTGTGCATGCGCGTGCACGGGCGCATCCTGGCGAATCTGGAAAAGTCCTGATCGCAGGTGCACCGAAAATCAAAAATGTGGGAGCTGGCTTGCCTGCGATGACGGGCATTCAGTTACTGATTCAGTGACAGATACACCGCTATCGCAGGCAAGCCAGCTCCCACATTTGGTCTTGGGTCCAATCTTTAGAACGTTTGGCCCAGGTTCAGGTACACCGCCTTCTGATTATCATCATTGAACCCGTAGCTGAAATTCAGCGGCCCCAGCGGGGTATCGAACCCCAGGAAGATACTCGCCGCGTTGATATAGCCGCTGTCGAATTCATTGTCGTTGTTCCACGCCCGGCCGCGTTCCAGTGACGCACCCAGGTACAGCGGGAAATCCAGCGGCAGGTACGAGCGCGGCGTCAGCCGACGGTAGTACACGGCGCGCATCAAGCTGATGTTCTGCCCGGAGATCGCATCCTGGCGAAAGCCCGACAACTGGCGGGCGCCGCCCAGCAGGAAGCTGGAAATCACCACGTCCGAATCATCCAGGGTGCGCCCGTAGCGGCCTCCCAGCACCAGCGTGTCCGGGCCATGGCTCATGGCTTTGTCCAGCTTGAACTCCCATTGGCGGTAGCGCTGGTCCGAGCCCAGGCCCGGTTCGAATTCGCGGAAGGCCAGGCCGATGTCTTCGCCGGTATGCGGGAAGTACACGTTGTCCAGGGAGTCGAACGAGTACTTCAGTTCATAGAAACCTTCGTTGAAGCTCACGCTCGGCAAGCTTCGGTCACCAATACGCACATCCGCCTTGCCCCAGGCTTCGCCGACGCCGAAGCGAATTTCGCCGCTGTTGCCGATCTGTCGCCCGACATTCAAACCAAAGCCGTAGCGTTCCAGGCGGTATTCGGAGATCGGGTCGTTGTCCAGAATCAGCTCGACGTTCTGCGCCTGGGCGCTGAGGTAGGGCGCGACAAAGTAGCGCGAGCCGGTGTCCATTGGCTGATAGAACTCGCTGTACAGCTCCTGGCGATCACCGATCTGTACGCGTGTCAGCCATTCCGCGCCGAGGCGGTTGATGCCATTCATGCGGTAGCTGGCGCCCAGGTTGAAGGCGCTGTCGCCCCGCATGTCATCCGACAGGCTCAGGCCCAGGCGCAGGTAGTCGGTGCCGCTGCGTTTGCCGCGTGCGCTGATCACCAGGGTATTGTCCTGGCCTTTCTTGATCACCCGGTATTGCACCTGTTCGAAGTAATCCAGGCCGTACAGGGTGCCCATGTCCGTTTGCAGGCGGCCCAGGTTCAGCGGTTCACCCAGGGGTTGACGGATGTAGTAGCGGATCACGTCATCGCTGACTTTCGAGTCGTTTTCCACATCGATGGCGGTGATCACCGGCGTACGTTCGCCCGGGGTGCGTGCGGCCACCAGTTGCGGGTCGATCGGCTGGGCCGGGCGCAGGTGGGCGAGCCGGGCGTCAAGGGCACGGGTGGCGCGGTAGCCGGCGTCGATCATGTCCTTGGCGCGGCCGAAGTCCGTCACGCCATAGGCGGCCAGGGGCGGCTGGATCAGCACGTCCTTGGGGTGCAGGGCCTTGAGTTGTTCTTCGGAGTTGCGCCGGGTCATCAGCGTGATGGACTGGTTCAGCACGTCGACCACCGTGGCCAATTGCTTGCGCGAGCGCAGCGGGGTGCCGATGTCCACCACAATGGCGATATCGACGCCCATCTCCCGCGCCACATCCAGCGGGATATTGTCGGTCATGCCACCGTCCACCAGCAGTCGGCCGTCCAGTTCCACCGGGGCGAATACGGCCGGGATCGACATGCTGGCGCGGATCACCTGGGGCAGATGGCCTTTGCGAAACACCACTTTTTCACCGGTGGTGATATCAGTGGCCACGGCGCGAAAGGGGATCGGCAGCTTGTCGAAATTACGCGTGTTGCTGCTGTGGGCGAACATGCTTTCCAGCAGCAGCGCCAGGTTCTGGCCCTGGATCACCCCCAGCGGCAGGCCGAGGCTGCCGTCATCGCGGAAGCTGAGTTTCTGCTTGACCAGAAAATCCCGGTCATCCTGCTTGCGTCGAAACGGCACGTCTTCGCGAGGTGGCGCATCGGACAGCGCCTGCTGCCAGTCGATATTCAGCGCGAGCTTTTCCAGCTCATCGATCTTGTAGCCGGAGGCGTACAGCCCGCCGATCACCGCACCCATGCTGGTGCCGGCGATCGCGTCAATCTGGATGCCTTGCTCTTCCAGCGCCTTGAGCACGCCGATATGCGCCAGGCCACGGGCAGCACCGCCGGACAGCACCAAGCCGATTTTCGGGCGGGGGTGTCGACGGAGTGGGCGAAGAGAGGAAGTAGGAGCAGGAGCAGAAACAGGCGACGCATCATCAATCTCGAGGCTGGGCGATAAAGGCCGGTATTATAGCCACTCGATCCGCCGAGCCCGTTACGCCAGGAACCTGTCAAATTATGTCCGTGAACAAACCCGAGATCGTCATCACCTATTGCACTCAGTGCCAATGGCTGCTGCGCGCCGCCTGGCTGGCCCAGGAGTTGTTGAGTACGTTTGCTGATGACCTGGGCAAAGTGTCGCTGGAACCGGCCACCGGCGGCGCATTTCGCATTACATGCGATGGCGTGCAGATCTGGGAGCGCAAGGCCGACGGTGGGTTCCCCGAGGCCAAGGTGCTCAAGCAACGCGTGCGCGACCAGATCGACCCGCAGCGCGACCTGGGGCACAACGACCGCAGCGCGTGAAGGTCACCGCCGCATCAGGGCGGTGACCGGTCAGGGAGCTATTTGGCGGCCATCTTGTGCTTGATGAAGCCGACGATCAGCGTCAATACCAGCCCGCCGACACCGCCGCCGATAATATTGCCGCCGACCGCCGCCACATCCAGCGCTTCGCCGCCCGAGGTGCCCGTCAGTACTGAGACGATTTGGCCCAGCACCAACCCCCCGACACCTCCGATCACGGTATTGAGCCCACTTCCCAGGCTTTGTTTGGTCATGCCGGCGATGTTGCCGCCGACGGCGCCGCTGATGATCTGTACCAGCAAACTGATGAGCATTTCCATAGTGAAGCCCCTGCATAGCGTTAATGGAGTGACCACTCGCCTGCAGCAACTTCAAAGAACAGGGCTGACGTCGAGGAGTCTTTATCCGTTGAACGACGACAGACTGTTGCGGATAGGGAAAGTATAGATCAGGTGACTGCTGCGGGCTTTTTGGCCTGGCTGGCGCTGCCCATCAGCCCGGACAGCACGATGGCGATGATGATCAGCGCGCCGCCCAGCAGCATGCGCAGCGTCGGCGTTTCGGCAAATAGCAGCCAGGCCACGGTGATGCCGTAGACCGGCTCCATGGCAAACACGACCGAGGCGGTACGCGCCTTGATCACCGCCAGGCTGGCGACAAACAGGCTGTGGGCCAGGCCTGTGCAGAACACGCCGAGCAGGCCGATCCACAACCAATCCAGTGCCCGCACCTCTGCCAGCAAAGGCGCCGCTACCGGCAGCAGGCACGCCGCGACCACCACGTTCTGGCACAGCGCCGCCTGCACCGCTGGAATCCGCCCCGAACTGGCGCGATTGTTCAGCGACAGCAACGAGAACAGCAGCCCCGAGGCGATGCCCCACAACAGGCCGCCGGTGGCATCGCTGGCAAGGTTGAAGTCGGGTGTCACCAGCACCAGGCCGACCGTGACCAGCGCCACCAGCAGCACTTCATTGGCGCGGATGCGCTCGCGGAAGATCAGCCCTTCGAGGATCACAGTAAAGGCCGGGAAGGCAGTGAAGCCCAAAGTTGCGACCGCGACGCCAGCCACTTTCACCGCGATGAAAAATGTCACCCAATGCGCTGCCAGCAATACTCCGCTGATCAGCAAGCGGCGCCAGTCGCGCAGCTCGAGTTTTTTCCAGGGAGCATTGCTGGCAAATCGCGCAAATACCGCAAGGGCCACCACGGCGAAGGCCGCACGGCCAAATACGATAATGGACGGCGAGGCCGCCGCCAGCTTGCCGAATACGCCGGTGAGGCCAAACATCAATGCGCCGATATGCAGGGCGCCGAGGGCTGAGCGGGGAGTCATTGCGATCCTTGAACCAACGGGAGTGACAGAACCGCAGTCTAGAGGGTTGCTGGTGTGAGCGTCTGTCGCCTGGCTCGCGATTTTTATCGCAGGACTATGGAGGCGCGCCGCAATGCGCCAGGCGACGCACCAAATTCCCGCAACATGGCCGCAGCAAACGCACTTTGCGAGCTGTAGCCGACGCGCTCGGCGATTTCGCCGATGGGCAGCGGGGTTTCTTTCAGCAACTGCATGGCCATCTGCAGTCGACGGCTGCGGATATAGTCCATCGGCGTTTGCCCGCACTCGGCAACGAAGCGTGCATGCAGGTGTGCGACAGAAAGGTCGGCGATGCGCGCAAGGTCAGCGACTTGCAGCGGGCGGGCCGCGTGCCGCTCGATATGCGCATTGAACGCCGCATAGGGCAGACGCCGGCCCGGCACCGGTTGCGCCAGCGGATGATTCAGGCTGGCGAGCAGCAGCACCGCGCCTTGCTGGGCGATCAGCGGGTCATCCACCGGGCTGTGCGCCAGCCATTGCACCAGCTGGCTTTGCCGGGAGTCCAGGGCCAGGCGGGCCGGTTGGTCGAGCAGGCGGCGGCTGGCATCGGCATGTTTGCCCAACGATTGAAGCACCCAGTCCTCGGTGGGCACATCCAGCACCAGGCAGCGGCTGCCATCCCTGCTGCCGCAGGCATGGTGAGCGCAGAAGGGCAGCACCATCACGCTGCTTTCGCGCACCTGACTGCTACGGCCATCGACTTCCAGGTCCAGGTGCCCGGACAGGCCGAACACCAACTGCGCATGGTCATGGCTGTGGGCGAGGGGCGCTTCGTTGTAGTGGCGTAGCGTGAGGGTGGGGCTCATCGCAGTCTCCAGGGCGGCAAGCCGGCAGTCTACAACGCTTTGCGGTCCGCCAGCGTTGTCATCAGACTGACGCACGACTGTCATGGGCTATTAATCGCCAGGGCGCAAGCTCGCGAAAACACCGTCGAGGGACCCCCATGACCAGTGCCGAATTCACCAAGCCCAGCCGCAAACAACGGGTTCGTACCCTGTGGATTTCCGACGTGCACCTGGGCACCCGGGATTGCCAGGCCGAACACTTATCGCAGTTCCTCAAGGGCTACCACGCCGACAAGGTGTACCTGGTGGGCGATATCATCGACGGCTGGAAAATGCGCGGCGGCATGTATTGGCCCCAGGCTCACACCAACGTGATCCGGCGCCTGCTGACCATGGCCAAGCGTGGCACCGAGGTGATCTACGTCACGGGCAACCACGACGAATTCCTGCGCCGCTATTCCAAGCTGATCCTGGGCAATATCCAGCTGGTGGACGAAGCCGTGCATATCACCGCCGATGGGCGCCACCTGCTGGTGATCCATGGTGATCAATTCGATGTGATCACCCGTTACCACCGCTGGCTGGCGTTCCTCGGCGACTCGGCCTATGAGTTCACCCTCACGCTGAATCGCTGGCTTAACCACTGGCGCGCACGGTATGGCTATGGCTACTGGTCGCTGTCGGCGTACCTCAAGCACAAGGTCAAGACGGCGGTGAGCTTTATCAGTGATTTCGAAGAAGCGATCGCCCATGAAGTGACCAAGCGCGAGCTGCACGGGGTGGTGTGCGGGCATATTCACCATGCCGAGATTCGCAAGGTGGGCGAGGTGGATTACCTCAACTGCGGAGATTGGGTGGAGTCGTGCACGGCGTTGATCGAACACTGGGACGGGAGCATCGAGTTGTATCGGTTGGCGGATGCGCAGGCCAAAGAGGCGCAGTTGAAAGCCGAGATGGTTGCGGGCTAAAAATGCGGGAGCTGGCTTGCCTGCGATAGCGGTGTATCAGTCGACATCTTTATTGGATGTGACACCGTCATCGCAGGCAGCCAGCTCCCACATTTGCTTGCGGTTTCTTCAGTTGGAAACGTCGGCGATGGCGTGTGCGAGCAGGCTCAAGCGTGTCGCATCAATACCCGCCACGCTAGCCCGCCCCGAATTGACCATATACACGCTGTGTTTCTCGCGCAGTTGCTTCACCTGCTCGGCACTCAAGCCGGTATAGGAAAACATCCCACGCTGCGCACCGATATGCGCAAACCGCTCCGATAACCCATGGGGCGCCAGCGCTTCCACCAGCCCGGAGCGCAACTGCGCGATCCGTGTGCGCATGGCTTCGACTTCCTCGCTCCACAGCTGTTTCAGCTCGGCGTCACCGAGGATGGTCGCCACCACGGCAGCACCATGATCCGGCGGCGTCGACCATAGGTTACGCGCCGTGTTCGCAAGCTGGCTGCGTACATCCGTCAGTTTCTCGGCATCCGCCGCGCACACGATCAGCGCACCGACACGGTCGCGATACAGGCCGAAGTTCTTCGAGCACGAGCTGGTGATCAACAGTTCTGGCAGCTCGGCGGCAAACAGCCGTACCGCCCACGCATCCTGCTCCAACCCGTCGCCAAAGCCTTGGTAGGCAAAATCGATCAGCGGCAGCAAGCGGCGCTCGCGCACGATCTGCAGTACCTGGCGCCAGTCATCCTGGGACAGGTCGAAGCCCGTCGGGTTATGGCAGCACGCGTGCAACAACACCACGTCGCCCTCGGGCACCGTGGTCAGGGTCGCGAGCATTGCCGGCACATCCAGGCGGTTGTCGGCGCCCACGTACGGGTAGTGGCTGACTTTGATCCCGGCCTTGGCGAAGATGGTTTCGTGGATCGGCCAGGTCGGGTTGCTCAGCCACACGCCGCGGCCGGGCAGGCTGTGGGCGATAAAGTCGGCGCTCAGGCGCAGGGCGCCGGTACCGCCTGGGGTCTGGGTCGCTGCGGCGCGGCGAGCGGTGATCAGCGCCGAATCGGCGCCCAGCACCAGCTCACTGATCAGCTTGCCGAAGGCCGCGTCACCGTGGCCGCCGATATAGGTTTTGGTGGTCTGGGTGTCGACCAGGCGCTGCTCCGCCAGTTTTACCGAGTGGGGAATCGGCGTCAGGCCCTGATCGTCTTTATAAACGCCCACGCCCAGGTCGAACTTGTTCGGGTTGGGGTCCTGGGCGTACAGGTCCATCAGACCGAGGATCGGGTCGCCGGGCACGCGGCCAATGGCATCGAAATGCATTACTTGCGGCCCTCGGCGTTGTTGGCCACTTCGTCGGTGCGGGCGGCCATGATGAAGTCGTTGCGGTGCAGGCCCTTGATCGAGTGGCTCCACCAGGTCACGGTGACTTTGCCCCACTCGGTGAGCAGGCCCGGGTGATGGCCTTCGGCTTCGGAGATTTCACCCATGGCGTTGGTAAAGGCCAGGGCGAATTTGAAGTTCTTGAACAGGAAAACCTTTTCCAGTTGCATCACACCGTCGCGCACTTCGATGTTCCAGTCGGGAATCTGCTTGAGCAGTACCGGCAGCTCTTCATCGCTGACTTGTGGGGCGTCGGCGCGGCAGGCTTCGCAATGGGCTTGGTTCAAGCTAGTCATGGTGGTGTCCTGAATTCGAATGTTTGAAGATCAGTAGCGTCACCCTAAAGCAACGCGGGGCCAGGGAACAGATTCAGCTGGCTTCAAAATGTAAGGTTCAAGCGGCTTTGGGTTTTGGGGGAAAGAGCGGTGCGTGCAGACCCAGCTGCATACCGCGCTCAACCATGCCCATGATGTCTTCCTGCGCCACTTCAAACAGGCGCTTGAGCTCGGGCAGCACGAAGTACAGCGGTTGCAGGATGTCGATGCGATACGGCGTACGCATCGCCTCCAGCGGGTCGAAGGCCTGGTGCTTGGGTTCGGAGGACAGGCTGTACACCGTCTCCTTGGGCGACGACAAAATGCCGCCACCGTAGATGCGCAGGCCGGCGGGCGTGTCCACCAGGCCGAACTCGATGGTCATCCAGTACAGGCGCGCCAGGTACACCCTTTGCTCCTTGGTGGCCGCCAGGCCGAGCTTGCCGTAGGTATGGGTGAATTCGGCGAACCAGGGGTTGGTCAGCAGCGGGCAGTGGCCGAAGATCTCGTGGAAAATATCCGGCTCTTGCAGGTAGTCCAGTTCTTCACGGGTACGAATAAAGGTCGCCACCGGAAACTGCTTGCTGGCGAGCAATTCGAAGAATGTCTGGAAGGGGATCAGCGCGGGGACGCGGGCGACTTGCCAGCCGGTGGTCTCGGCCAACACGTTATTGATTTCGCCCAGTTGCGGAATGCGGTCCAGGGGTAGGCCGAGTTTGTCGATGCCGTCCAGGTATTCCTGGCAGGCGCGGCCTTCGATCACTTTCAACTGGCGCGTGATCAGGGTGTTCCACACCGCGTGTTCTTCCGGCGGGTAGTGGATAAAACCTTGCGCATCGGGCTCGCGGGCCACGTATTGCGTCTGCTTCATACGGCTCTCCTGCTAGGCATTCGTTTTTGTTATGTCCTGCGATATGCCTATTGATAACGCGTAGGGCGCTGGATTCCATCGGGTTTGGGATTGAATCTGTAGGAAAAGTTACAGGCTTTCGTAAAGTATTCGTTACGGATGTGCGCCTGATCTGTGTCTTGGGCTGTGAAAAGGTCACGCGCTGTCACATAATCTTGACGACTATCTGCGCTCGGCGGCAAAAAGACGCGGCGCCTATCCATTTTTCGGGCCTTTTCATGCGTATCAAAGTGCACTGCCAGAACCGCATCGGCATCCTGCGGGACATCCTCAACCTGCTGGTGGAATACGGCGTCAACGTCGCCAAGGGTGAGGTCGGTGGCGAGCATGGCAATGCGATCTACCTGTTTTGCCCGAACCTTGGTGAACATGCAGTTCCAGGCGCTGCGCCCGCAATTCGAAGCGATTGCCGGGGTATTTGGGGTGAAAAGGGTCGGGCTGATGCCCAGCGAGCGTCGGCATATGGAGCTCAATGCGCTGCTTGGCGCCCTGGAGTTTCCGGTACTGTCGATCGACATGGGCGGCTCCATCGTCGCCGCCAACCGTGCGGCGGCGCAGTTACTCGGGGTGCGGGTGGACGAGGTGCCGGGCATTCCATTGTCGCGTTACGCCGAGGACTTCGATCTGCCGGAACTGGTGCGCGCCAGTAAATCGCGGATCAATGGCTTGCGGGTCAAGGTCAAGGGTGATGTGTTCCTGGCGGACATCGCACCCCTGCAATCCTCCGAGCACGATGACAGCGAGGCCATGGCCGGTGCCGTGTTGACCCTGCACCGCGCCGACCGGGTGGGGGAGCGCATCTACAACGTGCGCAAGCAGGAGCTGCGCGGCTTCGACAGCATTTTTCAGAGCTCCAGGGTCATGGCCGCCGTGGTCCGTGAAGCCCGGCGCATGGCGCCGTTGGATGCGCCTCTATTAATAGAAGGTGAAACCGGCACCGGCAAAGAACTGCTGGCACGCGCCTGCCATTTGGCCAGCCCGCGTGGGCAATCACCGTTGATGGCGCTTAACTGCGCGGGTTTGCCCGAGTCGATGGCCGAGACCGAGTTGTTCGGCTACGGCCCCGGCGCGTTTGAAGGCGCACGGGCCGAGGGCAAGCTCGGGCTGCTGGAGCTGACGGCGGGCGGTACGTTGTTTCTCGATGGCGTAGGGGAAATGAGCGCACGCTTACAGGTGAAATTGCTGCGCTTTTTGCAGGACGGTTGCTTTCGCAGGGTCGGCAGCGATGAAGAGGTGTATCTGGATGTGCGGGTGATCTGCGCGACCCAGGTGGATTTGTCCGAACTCTGCGCCCGTGGCGAATTCCGCCAGGACCTTTACCACCGCCTCAACGTACTGTCGCTGCATATCCCGCCGCTGCGCGAATGCCTCGACGGCCTTGCGCCATTGGTTGAGCACTTTCTCGATCAAGCCAGCCGGCAGATCGGGTGCCCGCTGCCCAGGCTGGCACCGGCGGCGATGGATCGGCTTAGCCACTATCACTGGCCGGGCAATGTACGGCAGTTGGAAAACGTGTTGTTCCAGGCGGTCTCGTTGTGTGAGGGCGGCACGGTCAAGGCCGAGCATATTCGCCTGCCGGACTACGGCGTACGGCAACCGTTGGGGGACTTCTCCCTGGACGGCGGGCTGGAGGAGATTGTCGGACGCTTCGAGAAAGCGGTGCTGGAGCAGTTGTATTCCGAACATTCAAGTAGTCGGCTGTTGGGCAAACGGTTGGGGGTTTCCCACACCACCATCGCCAATAAACTGCGTGACTACAATATCGTCAAGAATGAGCGCTAGCCGGCGTCCAACCTTGAGTGTTTCAAATGCGTACCCTTAATGAAGGGTACGCATCCAGTGACTCGCAGCTCAGCGTGGCGGATAGTTAAGTTGCCTTGGGCCCTGCGTTTGCCGCGAGGGAGGTATGGGGTTTGATTTCGAACAGCATGTTTTCGAGCGTGTCGCGTGTGGCTTGCAGGGCGTTGATCTCGGCAGGAACAGGGACCTTCTCGAGCGCCTTGACTGCTTGCGCAAGGTTGTCTTGTAGTTCGACTACCTTATCGTTCGGCAGGGTGGGGTTTCTTTTCTGATATAGATTGTTGGCGATCTGGTATTTGTTCCTGGCTTCCTGTGCGGTGGACGTTGCTCTGCCATAGCTCGCGTCTGCCTTGAGGTAGGCGTCATTGATCTTGGTGAATAACTTATCAATGGTGCTCTGGGAGTTGTTCTCCAGAATCGCACGTTGTCGGTTGGCACCGGTTGCAAGGGGCGAGTTTGACAAGCCTTTACTGCTGGGCAGCAATTCGCCGCTCTGCCAACCTGCGCGTTGACGTTGCAGCGCCGCAATTGCGTTGTTCGCATCATGGGTGACGAAGAGCTCTTTGGGGGAGGTCTTCAAGGCCTTATGCACGCTGACGATTTTTTGCTCGATGGACGCCACATGTTTATCAATGCGAAGCTGGCTGGCGCTCAGGGGTTTTGGGGCGCCAATCGGTTTTACGGGAGCGCCGGCCGAGGGGGCTTTGGGGAGTGGGTTTTTGCCGGCGTTCGTGACGCCCTTGGCCACTTTGAACACCCCGCGGCCCACCAATGGAAGGGCATTCAGCGCACCAAACGTAATACGTTGTGCGGCTCCAGGCTTACCGTCCCGGGCATCCTTGATGCCTTCGCCCACTTCGATCGCGCCATGAGTGGCAAGCGCCACTGCAGCAAACACGCCGATGGGCCCTGGAATAAATGTGGCGGCAATGGCGCCCATGGACAGGAGGCCATTGCCCAGTGTTTTTGCCGCATCCAGAAGCAGGCCTTCCGTGACCTGCTTGTTGCTGACGAACTGTTCACTGATGTCGTTAAGACGATGTTCGCCCCAGCGACGGCCGGACTCGTAAAAGGGGTCGCCATCGTGGCGCACCCCACGCACAATCGACTGATCCTGGCGGGATTCAGGCCAGTCATTGGGGCCAAAGCGACGGTAACCATCGCCGACATTCCTCATGACCCTTTTGACCTCGTCGTGATCCGCCATTTGAAAATGCTCAAGGAAGGCGTCCTTGGCGTTGGGTAGCGAAAACTGCTTTCTCAACCAGTCATGCATCTTGCCGGGATTTTCGAACGGATGGATGGGCGAAGAGTTGCCCGGCAGGTACAGCAGTGTGCGCGAGGTCTTCTTGTCTACGGCGTAGAAGATATCGGTGGATGCGCGGCCGTTCAACGTCAAGAATTTGGTTTCCACCTGGGGGTCGAGACGGTGGTCATGGATATCATCGAACAGTGAGAGCTGGTCCCTGGGTTTATTGCCCGCGCCTGCCACCCGTCTGGCGAGTTCCATGTCGTCATCGTCCAGGCTGCTTTCCTGATGTTGGGTTTCGGCGGCATTGATAAACGCTATTTTCGAAAGGTTCTTTCGCGCCAACTCACCTTTACTTATCTCGGCGCTCAGGTACGCACGGTACGGCACGCTATAAGAGGTGTCCCAGACCGCCTGTTGAAAGTCTTTTACCGAGACTGGTATGCGGTTGGAGGCATCGTAGTTGTCAGGTGATGACGCCGCAGGCTCGGTGTAGATGCCTTGGTAAAAGCGGGTTTTCTGATCGGGCGTTGTATCAAATTGTCTTTCGAATACCGGGCCCTTGGTGATGGGGATCTGCTTCTGGGTTTTGAGGGACACTTCAGGGTCGTACTGCTCATCGCCTCGGAGTACATCCACAACGTCTGTTTTGTCGGTGTGTTGCAGGTTTCTTTGCGCGACCTCGGTCAGGGTCTGTTTGCTGATGATCTGAGCAGGATAGGGCGGTGTATGCCCGTGTTTGTTATAGGCGAAGGTGACCACGAACGTCGTGTCGGGATCAACGTCGCGTCCAAACTTTTCCTTGAGTTGTTTTTTGACGATTTCAGCAGTGAATTGGTCGGCTGATTTCGGCGGCACGGCGTGGCTCAATACGTACTCATCCAGCTCCAGGTTAGCCGCAAGGCCGCTAGGCTGCACGGATTCCAGGGTTCCTTCAGGGGCCAGGACCTGGCCTGTCGCGGTAGTTTGATTGAGCGATGTCTGGGGGGTGGCAGCTCGTTACCCGAGATCGCCGGTAAGTGAGAGTGCTGCGTGTTGCTGATAGGTGTGATCATCCTGATACGCCTGTTTGGTTGGATTTCACCAGTGAGTAGCGCCAGCCCTCAATTGAGTTCCTGCCAAACACATATCGACGTAATTCCGTCGTCCATGCGGTTGTTCACGCTTATCAGCAGCCCTCGATACCTCCCACGTTCATCTGTGCTTGCCGCTAGCGGCATAAGTCCGCCGTTTTTACGTCTTTGCCCAACGCCATAAAAACCTGTTCGCCCGGTAAACCCCTTGCCCTGCTTGGGTTTCATTGAAGTTTCAAAAGTTGGTTCGCAAATTGCTTAAGCCTCATCAGTACAGCGGTGGGCGGCAAGCGTCCGTCAGAAAGAGGAATGAGCGTGGACAAGTACCTTTATGTGGCAATGACCGGCGCCAGCCAGAATGCTCTGGCGCAGAAGGCCCATGCCAACAACCTGGCGAACATTTCCACCAATGGTTTCCAGCGTGACCTGGAACAGGCGCGTTCGATGCCGGTATTCGGTGACAGCTTTCCGGCGCGGGCGTTTGCCATGACCGAGCGCCCAGCCACCGACTTTACCCCGGGCGCGATGATCGAAACCGGTCGCGACCTCGATGTGGCGGTGAACGGCGACGGCTGGATGGCCGTGCAAACCCCGGACGGCAGTGAAGCCTACGTGCGCAGCGCCAGCATGAACGTCGATGCACTGGGCGTGCTGCGGGCCGGCAACGGCATGCCGATCATGGGCAACGGTGGTCCGATTGCCGTGCCGCCCGAGCAGAAAATCGAGGTCGGCGCCGACGGCACCATCAGCATCCGCGCCATGGGCGAAGGCCCGCGTGTGATGGCTGAAGTGGACCGCATCAAGCTGGTCCAGCCGGACCTCAAGAATATGAATAAGGGCCTGGATGGCACCATCCACACCAAGGATGGCCAGCCGGCGCAGGCCGATGCGAACGTCAAGCTGACCTCGGGCTTCCTGCAGGCGAGCAACGTCAATGCGGTGGAAGAAATGACCGCGGTGCTCGCGCTTTCCAAGCAGTTCGAGCTGCACATCAAGATGATGAACAGCGCTAAAGAAGACGACCAGGCGATGACGCGCGTCCTGGCAATGACCTGATTGACGCTTCACTAAACTAATTTTGCGGCGCAGCGCCAACAAACAGGCGCACGAAGGAGAACAGCATGCTTCCGGCTCTATGGGTTGCCAAAACAGGTCTGTCCGCCCAGGACACCAACCTGACCACCATTTCCAACAACTTGGCCAACGTGTCGACCACGGGTTTCAAACGTGATCGCGCCGAGTTTCAGGACTTGCTCTATCAGATCAAACGCCAGCCAGGCGCCCAGTCGACCCAGGACAGCGAGCTACCGTCGGGCCTGCAATTGGGTACCGGTGTGCAGATCGTCGGCACCCAAAAGAACTTCACCGCCGGTAACTTGCAGCAAACCGGCCAGCCGCTGGATATGGCGATCAACGGCAAAGGATTCTTCCAGATTCTGCAGCCGGATGGCACCACCTCGTACACTCGTGACGGCACCTTCCACCTGGACTCCAATGGCCAGATCGTGACGGCCAACGGCTTTGCTTTGGAGCCGGCTATCGTCGTCCCCAACAACGCCCAGACCTTCACCGTCGGCAACGATGGCACCGTGTCCATCACCGTGGCTGGCAACCCGGCGTCGCAAGTGATCGGCAACCTGCAAACCGCCGACTTCATCAACCAGGCCGGCCTACAGGCCATAGGTAACAACCTGTTCCTGGAAACTGCCTCCAGCGGCGCGCCGCAAATCGGCACCCCTGGCCTGAACGGTTTCGGTACCACGCTGCAAAGCACCCTGGAAACCTCCAACGTGAGCACGGTTGAGGAGATGGTCAACATGATCACCACCCAGCGCGCCTACGAGATGAACTCTAAGGTGATTTCCACCGCCGACCAGATGCTTTCGTTCGTAACGCAGAATCTGTAATCAAGTCTATGGGGCGCCCTTGAAGGCGCCTGCAACACCGTGAGGTAAGGGTCATGAATCGCTATGTTTCCGTTCTGGCATTGAGTGGGATTGCCGTGCTCGCGGGCTGTGTCGCCCCGACGCCAAAACCCAATGACCCGTACTACGCACCGGTGTTGCCGCGCACGCCGCTGCCGGCGGCTGCCAACAATGGCTCGATCTATCAGGCCGGTTTCGAACAGAACCTGTACAGCGACCGCAAGGCGTTCCGCGTGGGTGACATCATTACCATCACCCTGAACGAACGGACGCAGGCCAGCAAGAACGCCAACTCCCAGATCGACAAGACTAGCAAGACCGCCATCGGCCTGACCTCTCTGTTCGGCGCAGGGGTGAACACTAACAACCCATTGGGCAGCGGTGACCTGAGCCTCAATGCCGGCTACAGCGGCGACCGCGCCACCAACGGCAAGAGTGCGGCGGCGCAGGGTAATACGCTGACCGGTTCGATTACCGTGACCGTGGCGGATGTGCTGCCCAATGGCATCATTGCCATTCGCGGTGAAAAGTGGATGACCCTTAACACCGGTGACGAGTTGGTGCGCATCGCCGGGATGGTACGTGCCGATGACATCGCCACCGACAACACCGTGTCGTCGACGCGGATTGCCGATGCTCGCATTACCTACTCGGGTACGGGTTCGTTTGCTGACGCGAGTCAGCCGGGCTGGTTCGACCGTTTCTTCCTTAGCCCGCTGTTCCCTTTCTAGGTGGCCACTTTGAAACTCAAACAGCTGATGGCGGCGGCACTCCTGCTGAGCTTGAGCGCAGTTGCCCAGGCCGAACGCCTGAAAGACATCGCCAGCATCTCCGGCGTGCGTTCCAACCAGTTGATCGGCTACGGCTTGGTCGTGGGGCTCAACGGTACGGGTGACCAGACCACCCAGACCCCGTTCACCCTGCAGACCTTCAACAACATGCTCTCGCAGTTCGGCATCAAGGTGCCGGCGGGTTCGGGCAACGTGCAGCTCAAAAACGTCGCGGCCGTGTCGATCAGTGCCGACTTGCCGGCGTTCTCCAAGCCGGGGCAGGTGGTGGATATCACCGTGTCGTCCATCGGTAACTCGAAAAGCCTGCGTGGCGGCACCTTGCTGATGACGCCGCTCAAAGGTATCGACGGCAACGTCTACGCCATCGCCCAGGGCAACCTGGTGGTCGGTGGTTTTGACGCCGAGGGCCGTGACGGTTCGAAGATCACCGTGAACGTGCCGTCGGCCGGTCGTATTCCCGGCGGCGCCACGGTTGAACGCACCGTGCCGAGCGGTTTCAACCAGGGCAACAGCCTGACCTTGAACCTCAACCGCTCCGACTTCACTACCGCCAAGCGCGTGGTCGACAAGATCAACGACATGCTCGGCCCTGGCGTGGCCCAGGCCATCGACGGCGGCTCGATCCGCGTCACCGCGCCGCTCGACCCAAGCCAGCGTGTCGACTACCTGTCGATCCTGGAAAACCTCGAAGTCGACCCGGGCCAAGCAGTGGCCAAGGTCATCATCAATTCGCGTACCGGTACCATCGTGATCGGCCAGAACGTCAAGGTCTCGCCGGCGGCGGTGACCCACGGCAGCCTGACCGTGACCATCACCGAAGACCCGATCGTCAGCCAGCCTGGGCCGTTGTCCAATGGCCAGACAGCGGTCGTGCCGCGCTCGCGGGTGAATGCTCAGCAAGAAGCCAAGCCGATGTTCAAGTTCGGCCCCGGCACCACCCTGGATGAGATTGTCCGTGCGGTGAACCAGGTGGGCGCAGCCCCAGGCGACTTGATGGCGATCCTCGAAGCTCTGAAACAGGCCGGCGCTTTGCAAGCCGACCTGATCGTGATCTGAGACCATGGCCATGGATATGCGCAAGAGCGGGATCACCAGCACGGCGGACTCGGGGTCCTACTCCGACCTGAACCGGCTTAATCAGCTCAAGGTCGGCGCCGACAAGAACAGCGAAGGCAACATGCGCAAAGTGGCGCAGGAGTTCGAGTCGCTGTTCTTGAGCGAGATGCTCAAGTCGATGCGTTCGGCCACCGAGGCCCTGGGCAAGGACAACCCGCTGAACACCCCTGCGGCCAAGCAGTACCAGGAAATGTACGACCAGCAGCTGGCGGTTTCGATGTCTCGCGAAGGCGGCGGTATTGGCCTGGCCGATGTGCTGATGCGCCAGATGCAGAAGAACAAGCCGGTGGCTGCCGAGGCGGCCACCTTGCAAGGCCCGGCCGCCGCAGAGCCTGCGAAGAAAGTCGATGTGCCTACGCCGATTGCCGCCGGCACTCAGGCCGAAGGCCCGCTGGGCCGTTCCAATGGCCAGCGCCCGCTGTGGGCTTACCGTGTGGAAGTGCCCGCAGGCACCAGCGCCCACAGCAACGATATGGCGCTGATGAACCAGCGTCGTATCGCCTTGCCAAGCAAGCTGACTGATCGGCTGTTGGCCGGGATCGTGCCGAGCACGGACGCCGCCACCGTGGCCCCGGCCGCGCCGCTGCGTAACAGCGCCGCCGCCGACACTGTGATCAATAGCACTGCGCGCACCTTTGCCGTGCCCAGCGGGGGCATGCAGGTCTACGGCCGCGCCGTGGCCCAGCCACCGTTGGCGCCGGCGAAAAAGGCTTTCAGCTCGCAGGATGAGTTTGTCGCCACCATGTTGCCGATGGCCAAGGCGGCCGCCGCACGTATTGGCGTCGACCCGAAATACCTGGTAGCCCAGGCGGCGCTGGAAACCGGTTGGGGCAAATCGGTGATGCGCGCCGAGGACGGCAGCAGCAGCCACAACCTGTTCGGCATCAAAGCCGGTCAGAGCTGGCAGGGCGGCCAGGCCCGGGCGATCACCAGCGAGTTTCGTGATGGGGCGATGGTCAAGGAAACGGCGCAGTTCCGTTCCTACGATTCGTACCAGGACAGCTTCCATGACCTCGTGACGTTGCTGCAAAGCAATGATCGCTATAAAGAAGTTGTGAAGTCGGCCGACAACCCGGAACAGTTTGTACGCGAGTTGCAGAAAGCCGGTTATGCAACCGACCCGGACTACGCCAGCAAGATTTCGCAGATCGCCAAAACGATGAACAGTTACCAGAACTACGCTGCCGCTGGCGCAACCACACATTTATAAGGTCTGAACCATGAGTTTGCTCAGTATCGGGATGTCAGGGCTCAATGCCGCTCAAGGATCGTTGTCGGTCTTGAGTAATAACATTGCCAACGCCAATACCGCGGGCTATTCGCGTCAGCAGACCACCCAGAACGCAACTGCGTCGAACCAGTTCGGCGGCGTGTTCATCGGCAGCGGTACTACCCTGGCCGACGTGCGCCGGGTGTACAACGAGTACCTGGACACGGCCTATCAGAACAGCACCTCGCTCAACAGCGATGCGGCGGCTTACCTGGACCAGGTCAGTGCCGTCGACAAAACCCTGTCGGACAAGACCACCGGCATGTCGGCCGTGCTCAGCTCGTTCTTCGCTGCCGTGCAGACCGCAGCAGCCAACCCGAGCGACACCTCGGCGCGCCAGATTCTGCTTACCAGCGCCCAGACCTTGAGCAACCGGTTCAACTCGATCTCCACCCAGCTGGGCCAGCAGAAAGAAACCATCAACAGCCAGTTGACCTCCATGAGCGACCAGGTCAACCAGTTGACCTCATCGATTGCCTCGCTCAACAAGCAGATCAACCAGGTGCAAGGCTCGTCGAACACCTCGCCGGCCAACCTGCTGGATGCGCGTGCCGAGGCCGTGCGCTCGCTCAATGAACTGATCGGCGTGACCGCCACTGAGAAAAACGGCGTGTTCAGCGTCAGCACCGGCAGCGGTCAATCGCTGGTGTTGGGTGACCAGTCCAACACGATTTCCGCCGTGCCGAGCAAAAGCGACACCAGCCAGTACACCATCCAGCTGAACATGGCCGGCAACACCGCAGTCGACCTGGGTAACGTGGTCAGTGGCGGCAGCATTGGTGGCCTGTTGCGCTACCGCAGCGACGTATTGATGCCGGCGATCAACGACCTCGGTCGTATTGCCATCGTCACCTCCGACGCGATCAACAGCCAGCTCGGCCAGGGTGTTGACCTGAATGGTGAGTTCGGTGCGTCGATGTTCAAGGACATCAACAGCGCGGCGTCCATCGCCCTGCGCAGCCAGGCGGCGCAAGGCAACACGGGCGACGCCAACCTGGGCGTGACGATTGAGGACAGCAGCAAGCTGACCAACTTCGACTACAAGGTCTCCTTCAACGACAGTACCAACCTCAACAAGGTCACCGTGCTGCGTTCCGACGGCAAGGCCATGGGCACTTATGACCTCAGCACCACGCCGCCTCCGGTCATCGACGGGTTCACCCTGGCGGTCAACAACGGCGCGGTGGGGGTCAAGGCCGGCGACAGTTTCAAAGTCAGCCCGACCGCCAACGGCGCCAAGGAAATCGGCACCGTGCTCACCGACCCGAGCAAGATTGCGTTTGCCGCGCCGTTGCTGGGCGAAGCCGGCAAGACCAACGAGGGCACCGGCACGTTCACGCCGCCGACCCTGACGGTGCCTATCGACATCCAGGGCGGCGCCGACGCTGCACAGCTGCGTGTCGGTATTGCCAACTCGATGCCGGTGAAGATGGTGTTCGGCGACACGGCGGCCGATGGCACGCAGAGCTACACCCTGAGTAACTCCAAGGGTGAGTCTATCGGGTCGGGCACTATCGTCCCGGGCCAGGCCAACAAGATCACCATCAGCGTACCGATGCGTGATGCCAACGGCACCTTGTTGAACCCGGCCAAGAGCTTCAGTTTCGACACCACCGTGGCCGGTTCGCCGACCAAGGGCGACAGCACCTCGTTTTCGTTCAATGCCTCTGGCAAGTCCGACAACCGCAACGCCCAGGAACTGATCAACCTGCAAACCAAGGCGACCGTGGGGCAGGCGGCGGACGGCAGTGGCGGCACCAGCCTGATCGGGGCCAACAGCAAGTTGGTGTCGACCGTCGGCGCCAAGGCCGCAGCGGCCACCACGGACACCACGGCCACCAACGCGCTGTTGACGGCCAACAAGAATGCGCGCAATTCGGTGTCCCAGGTCAACCTGGACGAAGAGGCGGGCGACATGATCAAGTTCCAGCAGTACTACACCGCGTCGTCGCAGATCATCAAGGCTGCGCAAGAAACCTTCAGTACGCTGATCAATAGTCTTTAAGGGAGTCTGGGACGATGCGCATTTCTACTCAGCAGTATTTCGACACCAGTGCCAGCAAGTATCAGAACAACTATTCCGGCGTGGTCAAGGCCCAGGAACAGGCGAGCTCCGGCGTGCGTGTACAGACCGCCGCGGATGATCCGGTTGCCGCGCAGCGCCTGCTGATGCTGCAACAGCAAAAAGACATGCTCAGCCAGTACAGCGGCAACATCACCACGTTGAAAAGCTCGCTGACCAACGAAGAAAGTATTCTGGACTCGCTCAATACCGCACTGGAGGCCGGCAAGCAGCTGGCCCTGCGTGCCGGTGGCGTGACCAGCGATGCGGACCGCAAATCCATCTCGGTCGAGATCGGCGCTCTGGAGGAGCAGGTACTGGGCCTGCTCAACAGCAAGGATGCGGCGGGTAACTACCTGTTCTCCGGCTCCAAGACCCAGACGCCACCGTACACGCGCAACAACGACGGTACCTACACCTATCAGGGCGATGAAAACGCGCTGAGCCTGCAGGTCTCCCAGACGCTGACGGTGAGCATGGGCGACACCGGCAAAAACATTCTGGAAGGCGCGATCAATACCAGCCGTACCCAGGCCGGCTACATTGCGCCTACCGCTGCGCCTGTGCCGCCGGCGATCTCGCCGCCGCTGGTGAATGACAAAAAGGTCGCGATTTCGGCCGGCCTGGTGACCTCGGGCACCGACTACACCAAGCAGTTTTCCGATGGTCAGCCGTACAAGGTGACCTTTACCAGCAGCACCCAGTACGTTGTCACCGACAAGGACAACAACGACATTACGTCGCAGCTGCCGGGCAACGGTACGTTCGACTCCACCAAAGAGGGCAGCGCGAGCATCAACGTGCGTGGGGTCAAGTTCGATATCACCGTGGACCTCACCAATACCGCCACCGGGCCTGACGCCGATGCGCTGGTCAAAGGCCGTGAGTTCAGCCTGGCGGCCAAGCCCGATACGTTCAACGTTGCCCGTACCGCGAGCAACACCTCTGCCGCGCAATTGGTCAATGGCACCGTCAGCAGCCCGACTGACTATGCCAACACCTTCCCGGGTAACAGCGGGATCCTGATCAAGTTCGATGACACCGACCCGAATGCCTATAAGGTGTATGCCCAGCCGTATACCGCCAACAGCAAGCCGATTGTCGACAATGGCGTAGTTACCCCCGGCACGCCGCCGGCCCCGAATACGATCACGGCGGCAGGCGTCACCTTTGAGCTCAGTGGCACCCCGAACGTTGGCGATCAGTTTTCGGTGGGTAACAGCACCCAGAAAACCCAGAACGCCCTCGACACCCTGAGCCAGCTGCGCCAGGCCCTGGAGCAGCCGGCCGACGGTATTCCCGGGGCGCGGGTCAAGCTGCAGGATGCGCTGAACGCGGCGGTCAGCAACCTGGGCAACTCTTCCACCCAGTTGGACAACGTGCGCGGCTCCATCGGCGCGCGCCAGAATGCACTCGACGTGCAGTCCAGCGAAAACACCAGCATCGGCTTGGCCAATACCACCACCATGAGTGCGCTGGCCAACATCGACATGGGCGAGGCGGCGATCAACCTGACCATGCAGCAAACCATGCTCGAAGCCTCGCAGCTGGCGTTTGTGAAAGTCTCGCAGTTGAGCCTGTTCAACAAGATGTAAGCGGCGGCACGTCAAGCGGCCCAGTCTGGAAGCAGGCTGGGCCGTTGTCGTTTTCGCGGTTTAATTGTTTGAAGGTTTTGCATAAAGCACACAAAATTGAGTGACCTGTGAGTCATAAAGCGCATCTTCACTGTATCGTGTGAAAAGGATAAGTCGTCACAGGGTCCATGCACGGCGGCTTTCAGCGGGATTTTTATGGGGTTATCCCCTTTATTGTCAGCACCCCAGGCGTCGTCCGCGGGGTGTTCTCCAGCTATTTAGTATTGGGAAGCCACAATGATTGGCATAAAAAGCATCGCCAGTTACGTGCCGGCAGACGGGATCGATAACTACGCCCAGGGTGCCAAATTCGCCAAGGATGAAGAGTTCATCATTGGCAAGATCGGGTCGGCGTTTTTGCCGCGCAAGGAAGCTGCGCAGGAAACCTCCGATCTGTGTGTCGAGGCGGTCAACGCTTTGTTTGCCAATAACCCGCAGTTGAAGCGCGAGTCCATCGACGCGCTGATCGTCGTCACCCAGAACGGCGACGAAGAGGGTTTGCCCCACACCGCTGCCATCGTCCAAGACAAACTGGGCCTGCCGACCCATGTCGCCGCCTTTGATATTTCCCTGGGCTGCTCCGGCTACGTCTACGGCATCTACGCGATGAAGGGCTTTATGGAAGCCGCCGGCCTGAAAAACGGCCTGTTGATCACCGCTGACCCGTATTCGAAGATCGTCGACCCAGAAGACCGCAACACCACCATGCTGTTTGGCGACGCCGCCACCGCCACCTGGATGGGCGAAGATGCGCCGTGGTTGTTGGGCAAGTCCAAGTTCGGCACCGACGGTTCCGGCGCGCCGCACCTGAAGGTCAGCGATGGCGTGTTCTTCATGAACGGCCGCCAGGTCTTCAACTTTGCCTTGCTCAAGGTGCCGGCGCATTTGCACGAGCTGCTTAACGAGTCGGACCTCAAGGCTGACGATATCGACGCGTTCTGCATTCACCAGGGCAGTGCGGCAATTGTCGACGCCGTGGCGCGGCGCTTTGAAGATGCGCCGGTGGACAAGTTCATCAAGGACATGGTCGAGACCGGCAACACCGTGTCGTCGAGCATTCCGTTGCTGCTGGAAAAGCACGTGATGGACGCCACCTGGAAGCGCGTGGCAATCAGCGGTTTTGGTGTGGGCCTGTCGTGGGGTTCGGCGATTCTCTATCGTCCGTGATGCCTTGATAGCCCGCACAACAAAACGCCGATGATCTTTCGATCATCGGCGTTTTTTATTTGGCGCCAGAAAAGCCAATGAATACTGGGATTTTCACCTGCGTAAACCCTTGAATTACAAGGGGTGGCACCGCGCCAGCAAAAAAATCGAAAAAAATCCTCAAGCAACCGGCTACCACGACGATAACTATTACGTAGGTTCTCAGGCCACACCCGGCGGTTGCCAGGGCCGGAAGCCGCAGTATCCATCCAACGAGGATTTCGTCATGGCTTTAACAGTAAACACCAACATTGCTTCGATCACTACTCAGAGCAACCTGAACAAAGCTGGCGGCGCCCTGGCCACTTCTATGCAGCGCCTGTCTTCCGGCCTGCGTATCAACAGCGCTAAAGACGACGCTGCCGGCCTGCAGATCGCTAACCGCCTGACCAGCCAAATCAACGGCCTGGGCCAAGCAGTCAAAAACGTGAACGACGGTATCTCGATCGCTCAGACCGCTGAAGGCGCGATGCAGGCTTCGACCGACATCCTGCAAAAAATGCGTACCCTGGCTCTGTCTTCCGCTACTGGCTCGCTCAGCCCTGACGACCGTAAGTCGAACAACGACGAATACCAGGCTCTGACTTCGGAACTGACCCGTATCTCGCAAACCACTACTTTCGGTGGCCAGAAGCTGCTGGACGGTTCGTACGGTACCAAAGCAATCCAGGTTGGCGCCAACGCTAACGAAACCATCAACCTGAGCCTGGAAAACGTTGCTGCTAACAACATCGGTTCCCAGCAGGTTAAATCGGTTGGCCTGACCCCTAGCGCTACCGGCCTGGCTGCTGGCTCCATCGCCATCACCGGTAACGGTCAGTCGACTTCGGTTGCTGTCGCCGCCGGCGACTCTGCCAAGACTATCGCTGCTGGCCTGAACGGCGCCATCGGTGGCCTGAGCGCTACTGCCAGCACCGAAGTTGAGTTCTCGGTAGACGAGACCAAGACCAAGGGCGCTACCGGCGTTCCGGCAAACTTCAGCATCGGCGTGGGTACCGCCAGCGTTAAGTTCGTAGGCGTAACCAGCACCGCTGACCTGGCTGACCAGTTGAAGTCCAACGCTGCCAAACTGGGCATCAGCGTTAACTACGACGAAGCCAAAGGCACTCTGCAGGTTAAATCCGACTCCGGCGAAAACCTGAGCTTCACCAGTGACGCAGTGGGCGCTGACGCTGTTGGCATCAAAGTTAAAGACGGCTCTGGCGCATACGCTGCCACCGCTACTAACCTTGCCGCTGCTGCTGCCGGTGTAATCGTGGCAACTGGCCAGATCTCCCTGGATTCGGCTAAAGGCTACTCCCTGGCTAACGGCGCTACCGGTACTTCGGTAACCGACCTGTTCGGCGCAGCTCAGATCTCTTCCAAGAAGACTTCTGTTGCCGAAACCGACGTGACCGACGCCAACAACGCTCAGAACGCCCTGGCTGTAATCGACAAAGCTATCGGCACCATCGACAGCGTGCGTTCGGGCCTGGGTGCTACCCAGAACCGTCTGACTACCACTGCAGACAACCTGCAGAACATTCAGAAGAACTCCACCGCTGCACGTTCCACCGTTCAGGACGTCGACTTCGCTTCCGAAACCGCCGAACTGACCAAGCAACAAACCCTGCAATCGGCTTCCACCGCGATCCTGTCGCAGGCTAACCAGCTGCCATCCGCTGTACTGAAGCTGCTTCAGTAATTCCAGCGCTTGGTAACTAACGGAAGGGCGCGTCTACGTGCCCTTCCGTTTTTTCGGTTTAGAGGAGATTGGACATGGACATGAGTGTAAAGCTGAGCCCGTCTTATCCGCCGGTTGCACCTCAAAGCGCACCTGCTCAGGTGGCAGCCGACAAAAGCGTCACTAAAGTCCTGGAAGCTCCCGCCATCGGCAAACAGCCGGAGCGCGCGGACCTGGAAAAAGCAGTCACCGATATGCGTGAGTTCGTTCAATCGACTCAGCGCAGTCTGGATTTTTCGATTGATGATTCCACCCACCGTGTGGTGGTCAAGGTCATCAATACCGACAATGGTGAAGTGATTCGCCAGATTCCGTCGGAAACAGCATTGAAGCTGGCACAGAACCTTTCCAGCGCAAGCAACTTGTTGTTTGATGACAAGGTCTGAGCTGGCATGAAACTTGTTGCTGTCATGGCTTGAGGCGTAATAAGTCAAGATAACGGCAGCCACCGAACAGGAGATAGATGATGGCGGGTTCAACGGTAAGTGGTATCGGTTCGAACATCGATACGCAAGCGATCGTGACATCCTTGGTCAACGCCGAAAAGGTGCCCAAGCAGACGCAGATCAACACCGCTTCCGCGAAAGCGACCACCACGCTGTCTTCGATCGGCAAGATTCAGGCGGCGCTGGATGCGTTTCGTGGTGCCCTGGACACTATGACGGCCAGCTCCAGCTTCACGGGCTTGAGCGGCTCGTCCTCGGATGAAAAAGTCGCCACGATGACAGCCAGCAACACGGCGTCCAACGGCAGCTTCCGACTGATCGTCAGCCAGTTGGCCCAGGCATCCAAGTTGTCGAGCAAAAACTTCGCGGGCGGCACCTCCACTGTGGTGAATGCCACTGACAAGCCGACCACGCTGACCATCTCGCAGTCGGGTAAGGCTTACGACGTCAATATTCCTGCTGGCGCGACCTTGCAACAGGTGCGTGACTCGATCAACACCCAGTTCGGTACGTCGGGCCTGAGTGCAAACATCCAGACCGACTCCAATGGTTCGCGTTTGATCCTGACCTCTACCAACATGGGGACGGGCTCCGACCTGACGCTGTCGGGTAATTCGGGGTTGGATGTCGGCTCTACGGTGGTTGATCCGCCGAAAGACGCGTTGTACAGCATTGATGGTGTTGCTTCGGTTTCCAAGACCAACAACATCGAAGGCGCGTTGAGTGGCGTGAATATCAAGCTGGTGTCGGTGTCGGCCACCAAGACGGCCAATGACCCCGCTGAAAACCCGGAAAGAACTGCCACGCTGATTACCGTCAGCACTAACAACACCGCGCTCAAATCCGGGGTCAAGGGCTTTGTCGATACCTACAACGCGCTGATTACCGCCATGAACGCCGAAACCAAGGTCACCACGAACCTGGACGGCAGCACCACGGCGGCGACCCTCACCGGCGACTCCACCATGCGCTCGCTGCAGTCTGCGATTCGTAATGAGTTCAACACACTGTCGGGCACCGGGCAGCTCAAGTCCCTGGCCCAATTTGGTGTTGCCACCAGCTCCAGCACCGGTTTGCTGACCCTGGATGACAAGAAGTGGGACGCGGCGGTAAAAACCAACGCGGCCGACATCAACAGTATGTTCAGCGGTCCGACCGGTATGCTGGCGCGTATGAAAAGCGCCACGGATGACTACGCTAAAAGCAGCACAGGCATCCTGGCGACACGCTCCGCATCGTTGTCCGACACCCTCAAGGACCTGACCAAACAGCAGTCATCGCTCGACGAGCGCATGACCCTGCTTACCAGCAGCCTGTCCGCCAAGTACAACGCCATGGACACCCTGGTCGCGCAGCTGCGTCAGCAAAGCACCAGTGTCATGACCACGCTCAATGCATTGAACAACGTCAAGACCAATAGCTGATCCCCGTTAGTGAAAAAGGCCAGGCAACCTGCCTGGCCTTTTTTTATCGAGAGACGACTGGCGCTAAAGCTTTTTGCGAACCCGTCGACATATTGGTTACTAGAATCCTTTTCGCTGTCGCCTGTCACGAGGTAGAAACATGAATCCCATGAGAGCCCTTCGCCAATACCAGAAGGTCAATTCCCATGCTCAGATCTCCGAAGCCAGCCCTCATCGTCTGGTGCAGATGCTGATGGAAGGCGGGCTGGACCGTATGGCCCAGGCCAAAGGTGCGCTGGCTCGCGGTGACATCGCGGCCAAGGGCCTGATGCTCGGCAAGGCTATCGACATCGTGATCGGCCTGCGTGACGGCCTGGATGCGCAAAAAAGTGATAACCCGGCTTACGTCCAGCAGCTGGAAAGTCTGTACGCGTACATGACCAACCGCCTGATGGAAGCTAACCTGCATAACGATGCCGACATGATCGACGAAGTGGCGCGTTTGCTGATTACCGTAAAAGAAGGCTGGGACGCCATCGCCGCGCCACAGGCTGTAACCGAGTAAGGCGCAGCAGAGAGGGGCCTGAGGGCCTTGAGGAATACGTGATGAGCCAAGCACTGCAACGCATTGATGAAACCCGTGAGGCGCTGATGGGCGCGCTGGCGGACCGTAACTGGGACGCCATCGGCGAGCTCGATATGGGCTGCCGCGACGTGATCGAGCAGGTGCTCAGTGAGGCGCCGGTAGACGAGGATGCGTTGCGTGAAAAGCTTGAGAGTTTGCTGGCGGTGTATCAGCAGCTTTTGGAAGTGACGACCGGCGAACGCCAGGCGATTTTTGAAGAGATGTCGCAGATCAACCAAGCGAAAAATGCGTCAAAGGTTTACCATCTGTTCGGCTGAACTGGCTCAGTTAATCCGAATGCGCGTCATAAATTTGACTGCGCGAGTTTTTTTGACTTAACTAGTGCTGTTTTCAGATTTCAGACGTCTTGTAATGTAAGAAGTCTTACAAGCGTCTCGATTGCCCTCACTTCGGGGCAGAGCGTTTACTAGGGAAGTTGCTATTGCATGTGGCGTGAAACCAAAATTCTGCTGATCGATGACGATAGCGTCCGCCGCCGCGATTTGGCGGTGATTTTGAATTTTCTTGGCGAAGAAAATTTGCCCTGCGGCAGCCATGACTGGCAGCAGGCGGTCAGCTCATTGTCGTCGAGCCGTGAAGTCATTTGTGTGCTGATCGGGACGGTAAACGCTCCTGGCGCTGTTTTGGGCTTGTTAAAGACACTGTCTACCTGGGATGAGTTCCTTCCAGTGTTGCTAATGGGCGATATTTCTTCCGTGGACCTGCCGGAAGACCAACGCCGCCGCGTGCTTTCCACCCTGGAAATGCCTCCCAGCTACAGCAAATTGCTCGATTCCCTGCACCGCGCCCAGGTCTACCGCGAGATGTACGACCAGGCCCGCGAGCGCGGTCGCCACCGCGAGCCCAACCTGTTCCGCAGCCTCGTCGGTACCAGCCGTGCGATCCAGCACGTGCGCCAGATGATGCAGCAAGTGGCCGATACCGACGCCAGCGTGCTGATCCTCGGCGAATCCGGCACCGGCAAGGAAGTGGTCGCCCGCAACCTGCACTATCACTCCAAGCGCCGCGACGGACCCTTCGTGCCGGTCAACTGCGGGGCGATCCCGGCAGAATTGCTCGAAAGCGAATTGTTCGGCCACGAGAAGGGCGCCTTTACCGGGGCGATCACCAGCCGTGCCGGGCGTTTTGAGCTGGCCAACGGCGGCACCCTGTTCCTCGACGAAATCGGTGATATGCCGCTGCCGATGCAGGTCAAGCTGTTGCGTGTGTTGCAGGAGCGCACCTTCGAGCGCGTGGGCAGCAACAAGACCCAGAGCGTCGACGTGCGCATCATCGCGGCCACCCACAAGAACCTCGAAAGCATGATCGAGGTCGGCAGCTTCCGCGAAGACCTGTACTACCGCCTCAACGTATTCCCCATCGAGATGGCCCCGCTGCGTGAGCGCGTGGAAGACATCCCGTTGCTGATGAACGAACTGATCTCGCGCATGGAACACGAAAAGCGCGGCTCGATTCGCTTCAACTCCGCCGCGATCATGTCCCTGTGCCGCCACGGCTGGCCGGGCAACGTGCGTGAGCTGGCCAACCTGGTGGAGCGCATGGCGATCATGCACCCCTACGGGGTGATCGGCGTGGTCGAGTTGCCGAAGAAATTCCGCTACGTCGACGATGAAGACGAGCAGCTTGTGGACAGCCTGCGCAGCGATATGGAAGAACGGGTCGCCATCAACGGCCACACCCCTGACTTCGGTTCCACCGCGATGCTGCCGCCCGAAGGCCTGGACCTGAAGGACTACCTCGGCAACCTCGAACAAGGGCTGATCCAGCAGGCCCTGGACGACGCCAACGGCATCGTCGCGCGTGCCGCCGAGCGCCTGCGCATCCGTCGAACCACCCTGGTGGAGAAGATGCGCAAGTACGGTATGAGCCGCAAAGAAGGTGATGAACAGGCGGATGATTGACGCCTGTTTTTCAAGCCGCTGATTAATCAGCGGTTTTTTTTCGGCACAAGTATTGCTACAGCCCTCGCAACGTTCCGTTTAACTGACGGTCAGCCAAGCGAGAGAGCATGATGCCCCACGCCGCCCAACAATCTGTCGGCCCCGCCATCCCGGGGCTTCTTCCGTCTGTAGAACAGCAAAGCCGCCAGGGTCTTGAGCAGGCGTTTTCGCTGTTCAACCAGATGTCGAGCCAATTGACTGACTCCTACAGCCTGCTGGAAGCTCGGGTTTCCGAACTCAAAGGCGAGCTGGCCGTGGTCAGTGCCCAGCGCATGGAAGAGCTGGCCGAGAAAGAGCGCCTGGCCAACCGTCTGCAAAACCTGCTGTCGCTGTTGCCCGGTGGCGTGATCGTCATCGACGACCAGGCCGCGTGCGCGAAGCCAACCCGGCTGCCTGCGACATGCTTGGCCTGCCGCTGGAAGGCGAGCTGTGGCGTCACGTCATCACCCGCTGCTTTGCGCCGCGTGAAGACGACGGCCACGAAATCTCTCTGAAAGACGGCCGCCGCTTGTCCATCGCCACCCGTTCCCTGGACGCGGAGCCGGGCCAGCTGGTGCTGCTCAACGACCTGACCGAAACCCGTCACCTGCAAGACCAGCTGGCGCGCCATGAGCGCTTGTCATCGCTGGGGCGGATGGTCGCTTCTTTGGCGCATCAGATCCGCACGCCGTTGTCGGCTGCGTTGATCTACGCCAGTCATTTGACTGATGAGCAATTGCCCGCCGCCACTCACCAGCGATTTGCCGGGCGCCTCAAGGAGCGCCTGCATGAACTGGAGCATCAGGTGCGTGACATGCTGGTGTTTGCCCGCGGCGAATTGCCGCTGACCGATCGCATCACTCCGGCTGAGCTGATGCAGGCCCTGCAAGCTGCGGCCGCGACGCATATTCAGGATGTGCACGTGCGCTGGCAGTGCGACAGCCACCTCGGCGAGCTATTGTGCAACCGCGACACGCTGGTCGGCTCGCTGCTCAACCTGATCGAAAACGCCACCCAGGCCAGCGGCCCCGGTGCGCGGCTCAAGGTGCACCTGTACAACCGCGAGCAAACCCTGCGCCTGTGCATCAGCGACAGCGGCAGCGGGATCGACCCCGCTGTGCTGCAGCGCCTGGGCGAGCCGTTTTTCACCACCAAGACCAACGGCACCGGCCTCGGCCTGACCGTGGTCAAGGCCGTGGCGCGTGCCCATCAGGGAGAATTGCAACTGCATTCCCGGTTGGGGCGTGGCACGTGTGCATTGATGACCTTGCCGCTGTTCTCATGCGCGGCAAGCGCGGAGTAAAAAAGTAATGGCTATCAAGGTTCTGTTGGTGGAAGACGATCGCGCCCTGCGTGAAGCATTGGCTGACACGCTGCTGCTGGCGGGCCATGACTACCGGGCGGTCGGGTCTGCCGAGGACGCCTTGGAGGCGGTGGAGCAGGAGGCTTTCAGCCTGGTGGTCAGCGACGTGAACATGCCCGGTATGGACGGCCACCAGTTGCTCGGCTTGCTGCGCGCACGCCAGCCGCAACTGCCGGTGTTGCTGATGACCGCCCATGGCGCCGTGGAGCGGGCGGTGGACGCGATGCGCCAGGGCGCGGCGGATTACCTGGTCAAACCCTTTGAGCCCAAAGCGCTCATCGAGCTGGTGGCGCGGCATGCCCTGGGCGTGATCCCGGCCACCGAAGGCGAGGGCCCGATTGCCTTCGAGCCGGCCAGTGCACAGCTGCTGGAATTGGCGGCCCGCGTGGCGCGCAGCGATTCCACCGTGCTGATTTCCGGCGAGTCCGGCACCGGTAAAGAGGTGCTGGCGCGCTATATCCACCAGCAATCGACCCGCGCCAAACAACCGTTTATCGCCATCAACTGCGCGGCGATCCCCGACAACATGCTCGAAGCCACGCTGTTCGGTCACGAAAAAGGCTCGTTCACCGGCGCCATCGCGGCCCAGGCGGGCAAGTTCGAACAGGCCGACGGCGGCACCATTTTGCTCGATGAAATCTCGGAAATGCCCCTGGGCCTGCAAGCCAAATTGCTGCGGGTACTGCAAGAGCGCGAAGTGGAGCGGGTGGGCGCACGCAAGCCGATCCAGCTGGATATCCGCGTGGTCGCCACCACCAACCGCGACCTGGCCGGCGAAGTGGCGGCGGGGCGCTTCCGTGAAGACTTGTTCTACCGGCTGTCGGTATTCCCGCTGGCCTGGCGCCCGTTGCGCGAGCGCCCGGCGGACATCATCCCGCTGGCCGAGCGCCTTCTGAACAACCACGTCAAAAAAATGAAGCACGCCCAGGCGCGGCTGTCGGCCGAGGCGCAGGCGTGCCTGATCGCCTACCCATGGCCGGGCAATGTGCGCGAACTCGACAACGCGATCCAGCGCGCATTGATCTTGCAACAAGGCGGCCTGATCCAGCCCCAGGATTTCTGCCTGGCCATGGGCAGTGGCGCCGCACCCTTGCCGAGCCTCGCGCCGGCGCCGGTGGTGGTGGCCGAAGCCGAGTCGGCCGGGGCCCTGGGCGACGACCTGCGCCGCCGCGAATTCCAGATGATCATCGACACCCTGCGTGCCGAACGCGGTCGCCGCAAAGAGGCCGCCGAACGCCTGGGGATCAGCCCGCGCACCCTGCGCTACAAGCTGGCGCAGATGCGCGACGCCGGAATGGATGTGGAAGCGTATCTCTTCGCCACATAGCCGGTAACAAGGTTGACAAGGTTTGTCGCCTTTTCTTACGAGTTGCTACAGAGCTGGCACCCTTGTTGCTACCTCCCCTAGTAATCGCTGCGTAGTGTCAAAAATTTGCGGGTTGTCGGAGAGAGAAGGTCATGAGCCAGGGTATTGAGTTCAATCGGTTGATGTTGGATATGCGCTCCATGCAAATGGATGCCATGGCTCAACCGAAATCCGTCGCGCCAGCGCCGGAATTGGGCCAAAGCAGTTTCGCCGACATGCTGGGTTCGGCCATCAACAAAGTCAGTGACACCCAGCAAGCTTCCAGTCAGTTGGCCAACGCGTTCGAGATCGGCAAAAGCGGCGTGGACCTCACCGATGTGATGGTCGCCTCGCAAAAGGCCAGCGTCTCGTTCCAGGCGTTGACCCAGGTACGTAACAAGCTGGTTCAAGCCTATCAAGACATCATGCAGATGCCGGTTTAAGGACGAGATTTAAGTCATGGCAGAAGCAGTCGTGGACAACGTACCCGCCAAGGCAGACGGCAAGCCGCCGCTGTTTGGCCTGTCGTTCCTGGAAAACCTCTCGGAAATGACCATGTTGCGTCAGGTGGGCCTGATGGTCGGCCTGGCTGCCAGCGTGGCGATTGGTTTTGCCGTGGTGCTGTGGTCGCAGCAACCTGATTACCGGCCGCTGTACGGCAGCCTGGCCGGTATGGACTCCAAGCAGATCATGGAAACCCTGGCCGCCGCCGACATCGCCTACACCGTAGAGCCGAACTCCGGCGCGTTGCTGGTCAAGGCCGACGATGTGGCGCGTGCGCGCATGAAGCTGGCGGCCGCTGGTGTGACCCCGTCCGACAGCAATATCGGTTTTGAAATCCTCGACAAGGACCAGGGCCTGGGTACCAGCCAGTTCATGGAAGCCACCCGCTACCGCCGTGGCCTGGAAGGCGAACTGGCGCGCACCATCTCCAGCTTGAATAACGTCAAGGGTGCCCGCGTGCACCTGGCCATCCCGAAAAGCTCGGTGTTTGTGCGCGATGAGCGCAAGCCCAGCGCCTCTGTATTGGTTGAGCTGTTTTCCGGCCGCTCCCTGGAGCCTGGCCAGGTGCTGGCGATCATCAACCTGGTCGCCACCAGCGTTCCTGAACTGAGCAAATCGCAAATCACCGTGGTGGATCAGAAGGGCAACCTGCTGTCCGACATGGCGGAAAACTCCGCGCTGACCCAGGCCGGCAAGCAGTTCGACTACAGCCGCCGCATGGAAAGCATGCTCACCCAGCGCGTGCACAACATCCTGCAACCGGTGCTCGGCAACGACCGCTACAAGGCTGAAGTGTCGGCCGATGTGGACTTCAGCGCCGTCGAGTCGACCTCCGAGCAGTTCAACCCCGACCAGCCGGCCCTGCGCAGCGAGCAGTCCACCAGCGAACAACGCACCGCCAGCAATGGCCCGCAAGGTGTGCCGGGTGCCCTGAGCAACCAGCCGCCAGCCCCGGCCTCGGCGCCGCAGACCACCGGTGGCGCCGCAGCCACTGCCGGCGCGATTCAGCCTGGCCAGCCGCTGCTGGACGCCAATGGTCAGCAGATCATGGACCCGGCCACCGGCCAGCCGATGCTCGCGCCTTACCCGGCGGACAAGCGTAACCAGTCCACCAAGAACTTCGAACTTGACCGTTCCATCAGCCACACCAAACAACAACAGGGCCGTGTCAATCGCCTGTCGGTGTCGGTGGTGGTCGACGACCAGGTCAAGATCAACCCGGCTGACGGCGCGGTTACCCGTGCGCCATGGAGCGCCGACGAATTGGCGCGCTTCACCCGCCTGGTGCAGGACGCCGTCGGTTTCGATGCCAGCCGTGGCGACAGCGTCAGCGTGATCAACATGCCGTTCTCCGCTGAGCGTGGCGAAGTGATTGCCGAAGCCGCGTTCTACACGCAGCCGTGGTTCTGGGACATCGTCAAGCAAGTGCTGGGTGTGTTGTTCATCCTGGTGCTGGTGTTCGGCGTGCTGCGCCCGGTGCTCAACAACATCACCGGCAATGGCAAAAAACAACTGGCGGCCTTTGGGGGCAGCGACGTGGAGTTGGGTGGCATGGGCGGCCTGGATGGCGAACTGGCCAACGACCGCGTCAGCCTCGGCGGCCCGCAAAGCATCCTGTTGCCGAGCCCGAGCGAAGGTTACGACGCTCAGTTGAACGCAATCAAAAGTCTGGTGGCAGAAGACCCGGGCCGTGTGGCCCAGGTCGTGAAAGAGTGGATCAACGCAGATGAGTGATAATCGAGCCGCTGTTGCCAAGCTCACCAAGGTCGATAAAGCCGCAGTCCTGCTGCTGTCCCTTGGTGAAACCGACGCCGCCCAAGTGCTGCGCCACATGGGGCCCAAAGAAGTCCAGCGCGTGGGCGTAGCCATGGCGCAAATGCGCAATGTGCACCGCGAGCAGGTCGAGCAGGTGATGAGCGAGTTCGTCGAGATCGTCGGCGACCAGACCAGCCTGGGCGTCGGCTCCGACAGCTACATTCGCAAGATGCTGACCTCGGCCCTGGGCGAAGACAAGGCCAACGGCCTGATCGACCGCATCCTGCTGGGCGGCAACACCAGCGGCCTCGACAGCCTCAAATGGATGGAGCCGCGTGCGGTTGCCGACGTGATCCGCTACGAGCACCCGCAGATCCAGGCGATCGTGGTGGCGTACCTCGACCCGGACCAGGCCGGTGAAGTGCTTGGCCACTTCGACCATAAAGTGCGCCTGGACATCATCCTGCGCGTGTCGTCGCTGAACACGGTACAGCCGGCGGCCCTGAAAGAACTCAACACGATTCTCGAGAAGCAGTTCTCGGGCAACTCGAATGCCTCGCGTACTACCCTGGGTGGTATCAAGCGTGCGGCCGACATCATGAACTTCCTCGACAGCTCGGTCGAAGGCCAGTTGATGGACTCGATCCGCGAGATCGACGACACCCTGTCCGGCCAGATCGAAGACCTTATGTTCGTGTTCAACAACCTCTCCGATGTCGACGACCGTGGCATCCAGGCGTTGCTGCGCGAAGTGTCCTCGGATGTGCTGGTACTGGCACTCAAGGGCTCGGACGAAGGCGTCAAGGAAAAGATCTTCAAGAACATGTCCAAACGTGCGTCCGAACTGTTGCGCGACGACCTCGAGGCCAAGGGCCCGGTGCGCGTCAGCGACGTGGAAACCGCGCAGAAAGAGATCCTCACCATTGCCCGCCGTATGGCCGAAGCCGGAGAAATCGTTCTCGGCGGGAAGGGCGGCGAAGAAATGATTTAAGGCGCCACTCATGTCGAACAAAGATGAGGCACCCAGCGATCTGATTCGCGCACGGGATGTCGGCGGGTTCGATATCTGGTCGTTGCCCAGCTTCGATCCGCATGTGCCGGAGCCTGAGCCGGAACCGGTTGAAGAATTGCCGGCGGAAATGGAAGAAGTGCCGCTGGAAGAAGTTCAGCCACTGACCCTGGAAGAGTTGGAAAGCATCCGTCAGGAGGCTTACAACGAGGGCTTCGCCGCCGGTGAAAAAGACGGTTTTCGCAGCACCACGCTCAAGGTCCGCCAGGAAGCCGAGGAGGCGCTCAGCGTCAAGCTGGCCAGCCTGGAGCGCCTGATGGGCGGCCTGTTCGAGCCTATCGCCGAGCAGGATTCGCAGATCGAAAAAGCCATGGTCGGCCTGGTGGAGCACATTGCCCGCCAGGTGATCCAGCGTGAACTGGTGCTCGACTCCAGCCATATCGAAAGCGTGATGCGCGAAGCCCTCAAGCTGCTGCCCCTGGGCGTTGGCAATGTGCGGCTGTACATCAACCCGCAGGATTTCGAACAGGTCAAAGCCCTGCGCGAGCGCCATGAAGAAACCTGGCGCATCGTCGAGGACGCGGCGTTGCTGCCGGGTGGTTGCCGCGTCGAGACCGAACACAGCCGCATCGATGCGACGGTGGAAACCCGCATCAGCCAGATCATGGCCAAGCTGCTCGATCAGGTCCACGAGCAAGTCCTGAATCCGGCCGAGCCTGACCTGAGCGTAGACCTGGACGCCGCCGATGCGCCTTGATCGCACCAGCTTCGCCAAGCGCCTGAGCGGCTACACCGAAGCCACGCAATTGCCTGGCCAGCCGATCCTCGAAGGGCGCCTGCTGCGCATGGTCGGCCTGACCCTCGAAGCCGAGGGGCTGCGCGCCGCCATGGGCAGCCGTTGCATGGTGATCAACGACGACAGCTACCACCCGGTGCAGGTCGAAGCCGAAGTGATGGGCTTTTCCGGCAGCAAGATTTTCCTGATGCCCGTGGGCAGCCTGGCCGGCATCGCCCCGGGCGCCCGCGTGGTGCCGCTGGCCGATACCGGCCGCCTGCCCATGGGCATGAGCATGCTCGGCCGGGTGCTCGACGGCGCCGGCCGCGCCCTCGACGGCAAGGGCGGCATGAAGGCCGAAGACTGGGTGCCGATGGACGGCCCCACCATCAACCCGCTCAACCGCAACCCGATCAGCGTGCCGCTGGACGTGGGTATTCGCAGCATCAACGGTTTATTGACGGTCGGCCGTGGCCAGCGTCTGGGCCTGTTCGCGGGTACCGGCGTGGGTAAATCGGTGTTGCTGGGCATGATGACGCGCTTTACCGAGGCCGACATTATTGTGGTGGGGCTGATCGGTGAGCGGGGCCGCGAGGTGAAGGAGTTCATCGAGCACAGCCTGGGTGAAGAGGGCCTCAAGCGCTCGGTCGTCGTGGCGTCCCCGGCCGATGATGCACCCCTGATGCGTTTGCGCGCCGCGATGTATTGCACGCGCATCGCCGAGTATTTTCGCGACAAGGGCAAGAACGTCCTGTTGCTGATGGATTCGCTCACGCGTTTCGCCCAGGCCCAGCGGGAAATTGCCCTGGCCATCGGCGAGCCGCCGGCCACCAAGGGCTACCCGCCGTCGGTGTTCGCCAAGCTGCCGAAACTGGTGGAACGTGCCGGTAATGCCGAGGCCGGTGGCGGCTCGATCACCGCGTTTTACACGGTGCTGTCCGAAGGCGATGACCAGCAGGACCCGATTGCCGACTCGGCGCGGGGCGTGCTCGACGGCCATATCGTGCTGTCGCGGCGCCTGGCGGAAGAGGGGCATTACCCGGCCATTGATATCGAAGCTTCCATCAGCCGGGTGATGCCGGCCGTGGTCACGCCGGAGCATATGGCCCGTGCGCAGCATTTCAAGCAGTTGTGGTCGCGCTATCAGCAGAGCCGCGATTTGATCAGCGTCGGCGCCTATGTGGCCGGCGGTGATCGCGAAACCGACCTGGCCATCGCCCTGCAACCACAGTTGGTGACCTACCTGCGCCAGGGTCTCAACGACAAGATCAGCATGGGTGAAAGCGAAGCGCACCTGGGTTCGATCTTCGCCCCGGCGCCAGGCGGCTAAGCCATGGCCAGCACCCGTTCTTCACGCCTGGCCCCAGTGGTGGACATGGCCGAAAAGGCCGAGAAAACCGCGGTGCAGCGCCTGGGGTATTTCCAGGGGCAAGTGCGCCTGGCGGAGAGCAAGCTCGGCGACCTGGAGCGTTTTCGCGGCGAATACCAGCAGCAATGGATCGAGCGCGGCAGCAAGGGCGTATCCGGCCAATGGTTGATGGGCTACCAGGGCTTTCTCAACCAGCTGGAAACCGCCGTCGGCCAGCAGCGCCAAAGCCTGGCCTGGCACCAGAACAACCTCGACAAGGCTCGCGAGAGCTGGCAGGCAGCGTTTGCCCGCGTTGAAGGCTTGCGCAAACTGGTGCAGCGCTACATTGACGAAGCGCGGGCAATTGAAGACAAGCGCGAGCAAAAGCTGCTCGATGAACTGTCTCAGCGCCTGCCGCGCAAAGATGCGTATTGATACCCGTTAGAAGTTGCCCACATCCCCTTCACCTGCTACACCTTGTGTCTATTGCCAATGACAAGGAAGCAGTCGCATGTCAGTCGTTCCGGAAGTGTCCTCGGACGGAAAAAAATTGACGATTTCGATCAAGGGACGGTTCGATTTCAGCAGCCACCAGCAATTTCGTGAAGTCTACGAGCGCATCTACCCCAAGCCCGACGCCATCGTGGTGGATTTGAAAGAAGCCACTTACCTCGACAGCTCCGCCCTCGGCATGCTGTTACTGCTGCGCGACCATGCCGGCGGTGATGACGCGGACATCCGGGTGATCAACAGCAATTGCGATGTGCGCAAGATTCTCGGTATTTCCAACTTCGACAAACTGTTCGACATCAGTTGAGCGTCCTGGCCCCTGTCCTTGAGCCGCTGACGATCCTGATCGCTGAAGACAGCGCGGCGGACCTGCTGCTGTTGTCGACCATCGTGCGCCGCCAGGGCCATCAGGTGCTCACCGCCCGCAACGGCGAGGAAGCGCTGGAGGTGTTTGCCCGCGAGCGTCCGCAGCTGGTGTTGATGGATGCACTGATGCCGGTAATGGACGGTTTTGAGGCGGCGCGCCGGATCAAGCAGCTGGCGGGGGAGGCGCTGGTCCCGATCATCTTCCTCACCTCCCTGCGCGAAAGCGAAGCCCTGGCCCAGTGCCTGGATGCCGGCGGTGATGACTTTCTGCCCAAACCCTATAACCAGCTGATTTTGGCGGCAAAGATCAACGCCATGGACCGTTTGCGCCGGTTGCAGGCCACGGTATTGCAGCAGCGCGACCTGATCGCCAAACACCACGACTATCTATTGCATGAGCAGCGGGTGGCCAAGGCGGTGTTCGACAAGGTCGCCCACTCCGGCTGCATCAATGCCGCGCCGAATATCCGCTACCTGCAATCGCCCTATGCGCTGTTCAACGGCGACCTGCTGCTGGCGGCCTACACACCGTCCGGCGATATGCATGTGCTGCTCGGCGATTTCACCGGCCACGGCCTGCCGGCGGCGGTGGGCGCGATGCCGCTGGCGGAGGTGTTCTACGGCATGACCGCCAAGGGCTACGGCCTGGGCCAGACCTTGCGCGAGATGAATGCCAAGCTCAAGCGCATCCTGCCGGTGGACATGTTTTGCTGCGCCACCCTGTTGTGCCTGAGCACTCAGCGGCGGGTGGTGGAGGTGTGGAACGGTGGTATGCCCGACGGCTATGTGCATGAAATCGCCAGCGGCAAACGCACGCCGCTGGAGTCACGGCATTTGCCGTTGGGCGTGCTGTCGGCACAGGCCTTTGACGACCGCACCGAAGTCTGGCCGATGGCGCTGGGCGACCGGGTGTTCCTGTTGTCCGATGGCGTGCTGGATACCGCCGACGCCAATGACCAGCTGTTTGGTGCCGAGCGTTTGCAGCAGGTATTTGCCGTCAATCGTGAGCCTGACCGGCTGTTCGAAGACATCGAGCAGGCGCTGGCGGCCTTTCGCGGAGAGGCGCGCGATGACGTGAGCATGGTGGAAATCACCCTGCAACCTGGTCAGGCGTTACGCGCCACCGGGCCGCTGTATGCCGACAGCGGCCAGTCGTGCCCGCTGGATTGGTCGGTGAGTTTCGAGTTTCGCGCCGAAACCCTCAAGCGCTACAACCCATTGCCCTACCTGCTGCAGTTGCTGCTGGAGATTCATGGCCTGCGTGAGCAGAGCGGGGCGCTTTACAGTGTGATGGCTGAGTTGTATTCCAATGCCTTGGAGCATGGCGTGCTGGGCCTGGATTCGCGGCTCAAGCGCGATGCCCAAGGGTTTGCCGAGTATTATCGCCAGCGTAACGACCGCCTGGCGCGATTGAACAGCGGCTATGTGCGGGTGCATGTGCAGGTGGTGCCTATTGAGACGGGCGGCAAGATGACCTTGCGTCTTGAAGACAGCGGGCCTGGGTTCGATGTGGAGCAGGTGTTGGCGCGGCCGCTGGATATCGACCGTCTGTCTGGCCGGGGGCTGAGCTTGGTGCGTCAGTTGAGCAGCGATGTACGCTGGTCTGATGGAGGGCGCAGTGTCTGCGTGGAGTTTTGCTGGGGGGCTCTGGCATAATTCGCCGATTCTTGATCAAGGAGCGAGCAAGTGGTTGATATTCATCTGGACCCGGACGTGTTGTCGGGTTTGCAGGAGGTCATGGAGGGGGAGTATCCCAAGTTGCTTGATACTTTCCTCGATGATTCCCAGAAGCGTGTCGAGGCGTTGCGTAAGGCGCGTGATGATGCCAAGGCGTTGGGGCGGATTGCGCATAGTTTCAAGGGGGAGCAGTGGGAACCTTGGGGCGGTGCGGTTGGCGCAGTTGTGTCAGCGGTTGGAGGTTGAGTCGGTTGAGTGCTCCGCGGACCTGGGGGCGTTGGTGGATCAGATTGACCGGGAGTTTGCTTTGGTTCGGCCGATGTATGAGTTGGAGCGGGAGCGGGTTGCTGGGGTTTGATGTGTACATATCCGTTGCTGCGGTAACGGCTGCTTATGGTTCCGCTCTTACAGCGGGTCACTTTTTGAAGAGCGCAAAAAGTAACCAAAAACGCTTCGCCCCATCACTCGGCACCTCGCTCTGGCTCGGTGTGCCCTCACTCCGGCTTGAATCCGTGGGCCGCCGCGATGGGCCATCCATGGCCCAGCGCGGCTAACCCGGCGTCCTGCCGGGTTGCCCACGGATTCAAGCCTGCGTTCGGCCATCGTGATTGACGGGGCGCCTCAGATCACGATCAAAAGCCCTAGATCAAAAGATCGCTGACTTCGTCAGCGGTAAGGATGTAAGGGCCAGATCAAAAACAAAGCAAAGCACGGCGGCCTGACAGCCGACCTCGGTCAAATGTGGGAGCTGGCTTGCCTGCGATAGCATCAACCCGGTGTGCCTGATGTACCGAGGTGCCTGTATCGCAGGCAAGCCAGCTCCCACAGAAAAGCACCTCACTGCGCACGCTGACCCGCTCTTGATCTACACCACTCAGGTCGGCTACTAGGCCGCCGTGCTCTGCTTTTGATCTTGATCCTAGGCGCCCCATTAACCACGCTGGCCGCACGCGGGCTTGAATCCGTGGGTAACCCGGCAGGACGCCGGGTTAGCCGCGCTGGGCCAAGGATGGCCCATCGCGGCGGCCCACGGATTCAAGTCTGCGTGCGGGCACACCGAGCCGGAGGCGAGGTGCCGAGTGGTGGGGCAAGAGCCCTTTTGGTTACTTTTGGGGCTCTTTTCCAAAAGTGACCCGCCGTAAGGGCGGAACCAATACCCGCCGTTACCCAAATAACGGACATGTACACAATAAACCCAGCCCAACCAAAAACCTGGCCCGACTCTTGCTCCACCTCCTGATACTGCATCCCCGATCCCCATGCAGTGGAGACCAATACCCATGCCAGTCGCCCCGAATTCGCTCCTTCAGGCTGCCCCCGCGGCCAAGCCTCAAGCGCCCGCCGCCACCCAACCGGTAGCGGCTGCGGACCCACGGGACAAGGGCCCTGGCTTCGCCCAAGTGTTCGCCAGCCAAGGCTCCAAACCCACCGCCAAAGCCGACGACAACTCGGCTAAACCCACCCGGGACAAGCCTTCCGACAACAGTGCCAAGCCCGTCGCCAGTAACGACAAGCCTGCCGCCGGCACGCCAGCGGTTGCCGATAGCGGCAATACCTTGCCTGCCACGCCGCCAGCCAAGTCCGACGACAGCGCCAGCACAGAAGATGACGCCCCGGTCGACCCGACCCTGGTGCAGCAACCTCCGGCTGATCCGGTCGTCGACCCGGCAATGATTGCCGCCGTGACGCCGGTCGCCGTGCCGGTACCGGTTGCGGTGGAAACCCCGGCACCGGTTGCTGCCGCCAAGGACGACAAGGCTCAGCCGGTGGTCGCGACACCGATTGCGGCGACCGAGGAGGCCAAGCCGGCCTTCGACCCCGAGGCTGACCCGCTGGATGCGATGCCGGCCGTGCGCCTGGCGATGGAGCAGGGTGGGCACGTGTCCGCCAGCAGCCAGACCCCAGTGAAAACCGCTCCAGCGTCGACCCAGGATCAGCCGACCGCTGCACAGAATTTCGCCGCCGGCCTGGCCACCATGGTCGACCAGCAAGCCACCAAGGACAGCACTGACTCGGGTGGCGACAAGGCCTTCAGCGGCCTGATCGAAGACGGCCTCAAGGACCTCAAGAACGCCAGCAGCGACACCCGTGTCGATGACTTCGCCAACCGCCTGGCTGCGCTGACCCAGGCCGCCACGCCGAAAACCGCAAACGCTTTGCCGCCGGTGACGAATGCACCACTGGCGATGCACCAGAGCGGCTGGACTGACGAGATCGTCAACCGTGTGATGTACCTCTCCAGCGCCAACCTCAAGTCGGCGGAGATCCAGTTGCAACCGGCCGAGCTCGGGCGCCTGGATATCAAGGTCAACATGACGGCCGACCAGCAGGCCCAGGTCAACTTCATGAGCGCCCACCCGGTGGTGCGTGAGGCGCTGGAAAGCCAGTCCGGCCGCCTGCGGGAGATGTTTGCCCAGCAAGGCATGGGGCAGGTGGACGTGAATGTGTCCGACCAGTCCCGCGGCCAGGAGCAGCAGCAACAGCAGGCTCAGACCCGGGGCGTGAGTGGCGGCAGCGGCCGCGGCGGTGATAACGGCGACAGCGGCAATCACATCGACGTGGCTGAAGCGGTAGCGCCGGTGACCTCCACCGTGATCGGCTCCAGCGCCGTCGATTACTACGCCTGATCCCTGTCAAAACACGGTCAATGTGGGAGCTGGCTTGCCTGCGATAGCGGTAAGTCAGCTGACCTGTCCACTGCTGACCCACCGCTATCGCAGGCAAGCCAGCTCCCACATTTGAGTGGGGGTGTGCCTTCTTCCCCGTGTGCCAGACAACTCTGGCATAACACTTGCTCTTGCCTTTCCGTAGATCTATGAATCCCCGAATAGTGACGGATTATTGGCATGGCGAAGAGCGACGACGCAGCAAAAGCACCCGCAGGCAAAGGTAAGCTCAAGCTTATCCTGTTGATAGTCCTGGGCCTGCTCCTGGCCATCGGCGCCTCGGTGGGTGGCACCTGGTACATCATGCACAGCAGTGCGAGCAAACCGGCACCCGCCGCCGAAACCGCCAGTAACGTCAAGCAACCGGCAATCTTCGAGCCGATGCTTCCGGCCTTTGTCGCCAACTTCAACCAGAACGGTCGTCAACGCTACCTGCAGGTGAGCATCACCTTGCTGGCGCGTAACCAGTCGGACCTGGACGCGCTCAAGGTGCATATGCCGGTGATCCGCAACAACCTGGTGATGCTGTTTTCGGGCCAGAGCTTCGACTCCCTGGCCACTCCGGTGGGCCAGGAAATGCTGCGCCAGAAGGTCACTGCCAGCGTGCAGGAAGTGGCCCAGAAAGAGCTCGGCAAAGTCGTGGTCGAGCAGGCGCTCTTCACTAACTTCGTATTGCAGTAGGATCACGACATGGCCGTGCAAGACCTGCTGTCCCAGGATGAAATCGACGCGCTGCTGCATGGCGTCGACGATGGGCTGGTACAGACCGAAATGGCTGCCGAACCCGGCAGCGTCAAAAGTTATGACCTGACCAGCCAGGATCGCATCGTCCGTGGACGGATGCCGACCCTGGAAATGATCAACGAACGTTTCGCCCGCTACACCCGTATCAGCATGTTCAACATGCTGCGCCGCTCGGCGGACGTGGCGGTGGGCGGCGTGCAGGTGATGAAGTTCGGTGAATACGTGCACTCGCTGTACGTGCCCACCAGCCTCAACCTGGTCAAGATCAAGCCGCTGCGCGGCACCGCGCTGTTCATCCTCGACGCCAAGCTGGTGTTCAAGCTGGTGGATAACTTCTTCGGCGGCGACGGCCGTCATGCCAAGATCGAAGGCCGTGAGTTCACCCCCACCGAGCTGCGGGTGGTGCGCATGGTGCTGGAGCAAGCCTTCATCGACTTGAAGGAAGCCTGGCAGGCGATCATGGAAGTCAATTTCGAGTACATCAACTCGGAAGTGAACCCGGCCATGGCCAACATCGTCGGCCCCAGCGAAGCCATTGTGGTCTCCACCTTCCACATCGAACTCGATGGCGGCGGCGGTGACCTGCACGTGACCATGCCGTACTCGATGATCGAGCCGGTGCGCGAGATGCTCGATGCCGGTTTCCAGTCCGACCTCGACGACCAGGACGAACGCTGGGTCAAGGCCCTGCGCGAAGACCTGCTGGACGTCGACGTGCCGCTGAGCGCCACCGTGGCCCGTCGCCAACTGCGTCTGCGGGATATTTTGCACATGGCGCCTGGGGACATCATCCCCGTCGAGCTGCCGGAAGAGATGATCATGCGCGCCAATGGTGTGCCGTCGTTCAAGGTCAAGCTCGGTTCCCACAAGGGCAACCTGGCTTTGCAAGTGGTTGAGCCCATCAACCGTCGCTAATCCCTTATTTATGAATGTTTGCTCCGCCGAGGACATGTAATGGCTACCGAACACGAAAACACTTCCGCCGAAGACCAGGCCCTGGCTGACGAATGGGCCGCGGCCCTGGAAGAAACCGGTGATGTCGGCCAGGACGATATCGACGCCCTGCTGGCCGCCGACGCGGCCACCGCGCCGTCGAGCAACCGCCTGCCGATGGAAGAATTCGGCAGCGTGCCGAAGAACAACGACCCGGTGACCCTCGACGGCCCGAACCTGGATGTGATCCTGGACATTCCGGTGTCGATTTCCATGGAGGTCGGCAGTACCGAAATCAACATCCGCAACCTGCTGCAACTCAACCAGGGCTCGGTGATCGAGCTTGACCGCCTGGCCGGTGAGCCGCTGGACGTGCTGGTCAACGGCACCCTGATCGCCCACGGCGAAGTGGTGGTGGTGAACGAGAAGTTCGGCATCCGCCTGACCGACGTGATCAGCCCGAGTGAACGCATCAAGAAGTTGCGCTGATATGCGGTATTCGATGGCGGGACTGATGCTGGCGCTGCCATTGAGCGCCCTCGCGGCTGAGCCAGTGGCGCAAGCGACTGCGGCGGCAGCGCCGGTGGTGAACAGCGGCATGGGTGGGCAGTTGACCCAACTGGTGCTGGGTTTGTTGCTGGTGGTCGGGCTGATTTTTGTGCTGGCCTGGCTGATGCGTCGCGTGCAGAGCGTAGGCCCGGGCAACGGGCAGGTGATCGAAATGATCGGCTCGCGTGCCCTTGGCCCGCGTGACCGGCTGGTGCTGGTGCAAGTGGGTGAGGAACAGATCCTCCTGGGCATCACCCCCGGCCGCATCACCCCGCTGCATGTGCTGAAGACCCCGGTCAACGTCGACCAGTCCAAGCCCGCCACGCCAGAGTTCGCCCAGCGCCTGATGGAGTTGCTGGGCAAGGATCAGAAGGATAAGAAGTAATGCGCGTTTTATTGACGCTCATGCTGTTGCTGGCCGCGCCGTTGGCGTTCGGCGCGGACCCGTTGTCGATCCCGGCGATTACGCTGGGGACCAACGCGGCCGGGGCTCAGGAGTATTCGGTCAGTCTGCAGATCCTGCTGATCATGACCGCGCTGAGTTTTATCCCGGCGTTCGTGATGCTGATGACCAGCTTCACGCGGATCATCATCGTGTTCTCGATCCTGCGTCAGGCTCTGGGCCTGCAGCAGACACCGTCGAACCAGATACTCACCGGCATGGCCTTGTTCCTGACCATGTTCATCATGGCGCCGGTGTTCGACAAGGTGAACCAGCAAGCCCTGCAGCCTTACCTGGCGGAAACCATTACCGCTCAGGTCGCAATCGACCGGGCCCAGGTGCCGATCAAGGATTTCATGCTGTCGCAGACCCGCTCCAGCGACCTTGAGCTGTTTATGCGCCTGTCCAAGCGTACCGACATTGCCACCCCGGATCAGGCACCGCTGACCATCCTGGTGCCGGCGTTTGTCACGTCTGAACTGAAGACCGCGTTCCAGATCGGATTCATGATCTTTATCCCGTTCCTGATCATCGACCTGGTGGTGGCGAGCGTGCTGATGGCCATGGGTATGATGATGCTGTCGCCGCTGATCATCTCGTTGCCGTTCAAGATCATGCTGTTTGTGCTGGTGGACGGTTGGGCGCTGATAATCGGCACCCTGGCCAGCAGTTTCGGCGGAGTGTAGCGGCATGACTCCAGAAGTAGCCGTCGACCTGTTCCGTGAAGCGCTATGGCTGACCACCATGATGGTCGCCGTGCTGGTGGTGCCGAGCCTGTTGGTGGGCCTGCTGGTGGCGATGTTCCAGGCCGCGACCCAGATCAACGAACAGACCTTGAGCTTTTTGCCGCGTTTGCTGGTGATGCTGATCACCCTGATCGTCGCCGGCCCGTGGCTGGTGCAGACCTTCATGGAATACATCCTGCAGCTGTACGGCAGTATTCCGCAGTTGATCGGCTGACCCGATGCAGTCCTTGCTGGCATTGACCGACACCCAGATCAGCACGTGGGTCGCCTCCTTCATCCTGCCGCTCTTTCGCGTGACGGCGATGCTGATGGCTATGCCGGTGTTCGGCACGACCCTGGTGCCACGGCGCGTGCGCCTTTACTTTGCCGTGGCGATCACCGTGGTGATTGTGCCCGGCTTGCCGGCGATGCCGCCGGTGAATGCCCTGGACCTCAGTGCCCTGATGCTGATTGCCGAACAGGTCCTGATCGGCGCCATGCTCGGTTTCTCCCTGCAACTGTTTTTCCAGGCTTTCGTGGTTGCCGGGCAAATCATCTCGATCCAGATGGGCATGGGCTTCGCCTCTATGGTCGACCCTACCAACGGCGTGTCTGCGGCGGTTATCGGGCAGTTCCTGACCATGCTGGTGACCTTGCTGTTTCTGGCGATGAACGGCCACCTGGTGGCGTTCGAGGTGCTCACCGAGAGCTTCACCACCTTGCCGGTGGGTTCGGGCCTGGTGGTCAACCACTTCTGGGAAGTGGTGGGGCGCCTCGGTTGGGTGTTGGGCGCCTCCTTGCTGCTGGTGCTGCCGGCGATCACCGCGTTGCTGGTGGTCAACATCGCGTTTGGCGTGATGACCCGCGCGGCGCCGCAACTGAACATTTTCTCGATTGGTTTCCCATTGACCCTGGTATTGGGCATGGGGATTTTCTGGGTCGGCCTGGCTGACATTCTCAATCAGTATCAACCGCTGGCGACCGACGCCCTGCAGTTCTTACGTGATCTGGCACGGGCGCGCTGAGCCATGGCCGAGAGCGAGAGTGGTCAGGACAAAACAGAAGACCCCACGGAGAAACGCAAAAAGGACTCCAGGGAAAAGGGCGAGATTGCCCGCTCCAAAGAGCTGAATACCGTGGCGACCATGATGGCCGGCGCCGGTGGCCTGCTGATCTACGGCGGCGGCCTGGCCCTGGACCTGCTGGAGCTGATGAAACACAACTTCAGCTTGCCGCGTGAGGTGTTGCTCAACCCAGACGCCATGGGCCAATACCTGCTGCACTCGGGGAAAATCGCGATCCTGGCGGTGCAGCCGATCCTGATCACCTTGCTGCTGGCTGCCTTGATCGGCCCGGTCGCCCTGGGCGGCTGGCTGTTCGCCGCCGGCAGCATGGCGCCCAAATTCAGCCGCATGAACCCGGCGGCCGGGCTCAAACGCATGTTCTCCCCCAAGGCGTTGGTGGAACTGCTCAAGGCATTGGCCAAGTTCATCCTGATTCTGTTCGTGGCGCTCACGGTGTTGTCATCGGATATCGATGACTTGCTGCGTATCGCCCATGAGCCGTTGGAGTCGGCGATCATCCACAGCGTGCAGGTGGTGGGCTGGAGCGCGCTGTGGATGGCGGCGGGGCTGATCATCATTGCGGCGGTGGATGCGCCGATCCAGTTGTGGGAGAGCCACAAAAAGCTGCTGATGACCAAGCAGGAAGTGCGCGACGAGCACAAGGATCAGGAGGGCCGCCCCGAGGTCAAGCAACGCATTCGCCAGCTGCAGCGCGAAATGTCGCAACGCAAGATGATGGCCTCGGTCCCCGACGCCGACGTGGTCATCACCAACCCGACCCACTACGCCGTGGCCCTCAAATACGACCCGGAAAAAGGCGGCGCGCCGATGCTGCTGGCCAAGGGCAGCGACTTTACCGCCCTCAAGATCCGCGAAATCGCGGTGGCCAACAACATCCTGCTGCTGGAGTCGCCGGAGCTGGCGCGCTCGATCTTCTACTCCACCGAACTCGACCAGGAAATCCCTGCCGGGCTCTACCTGGCCGTCGCCCAGGTGTTGGCGTATGTCTATCAGATTCGCCAATACCGCGCCGGCAAGGGCAAGCGGCCGGACCCACTCAAAGACCTGCCCATTCCGCCGGACCTTCGTCGGGATTCCTGATTAATACCCCGCTAGTCAGTCAAATGAGTGCTAAATTGCCACCATGTCATTCATCTGAAATTCACGGCACCTGTCAACTTTGACAGTATCCAGCACTGCACTCCTGCGGTTCTATGACGCTCTGCACTGCACGCAAGTCGTCAATAGAAGCGGGAGAAGGGGCAATGCAAGCGATCACGGGCACGATCAAATCGTATAGCCAAAAAACCGGAGAGGGCTTGATCTCACTGGATAACGGGCCAGATCTCGTCCATGTGGATCTCAAAAGCTCGGCCGGGGTTTGCTTGAAGCTGGGCCTGCGTGTGCAATTCGCGATGATCCACCGGCCCAAAGGCGTCTTTGCGTGTTGCATCAAGATTATCTAGCGATGCCCGAGCGGGTTATCGAGGGAGATGTCAGGAGAGTGGTTATGGCAACCGGCACTGTGAAGTGGTTTAACGCGGAAAAGGGCTTTGGTTTTATTACTCAGGACGGGGGTGGCGCTGATGTTTTTGTGCACTTTTCCGCGATCCAGGGTGACGGGTTCAAGACGCTCCAGGAAAACCAGAGCGTTGAGTTCGATATCGAGAAAGGGCAAAAAGGCCCTCAGGCTGTGAACGTGCGAGTGGCGTAGCAACGATCGACCTGTCGCACACTTCCTCGAGCGCCACGGATGTACCGCCACCAAAATCTCGGAGCTGGCTTGAGCCGGTTTGCACTTGATGACCTCGCCCGCCTGTCAGGCTTCCACCCCCCTTGAATCAGGGGATTCGTACCTCAAAGCAAAAGTTGGAAGGCTTCTTGCAATACCGCCTGCAGGACGCCTCCCGGCGTCAAAAGTTTGCTTCAAGGAAACGAGGAATACCGGTGGAACGTTCTCAAATGCTCAGCACGGCCCGTGGCACCCTGACTGACCTCTCGCGGGGCAATCTGGGTGTGCCGTTGTTGTTGCTGGTGATGCTGGCAATGATGATGTTGCCGATGCCGCCGTTCCTGCTGGACGTGTTCTTCACCTTCAACATTGCGCTGTCGGTGGTCGTGCTGCTGGTGTGCGTCTACGCCCTGCGCCCGTTGGATTTCGCGGTGTTCCCGACGATTCTGCTGGTGGCGACCCTGCTGCGCCTGGCGCTCAACGTGGCGTCCACCCGCGTGGTCATGCTCCACGGCCAGGACGGCCACGCCGCCGCCGGTAAGGTGATCCAGGCCTTCGGTGAGGTGGTGATCGGCGGTAACTACGTGGTCGGTATCGTGGTGTTCGCGATCCTGATGATCATCAACTTCGTGGTAGTGACCAAAGGTGCCGGGCGTATTTCCGAGGTGAGCGCACGCTTTACCCTCGACGCCATGCCCGGCAAACAAATGGCGATCGACGCCGACCTCAACGCCGGCCTGATCGACCAGAACCAAGCCAAATCGCGCCGCCTTGAGGTCGCCCAGGAAGCCGAGTTCTACGGCTCCATGGACGGCGCCAGCAAATTCGTGCGCGGTGACGCCATTGCCGGCCTGCTGATTCTGTTTATCAACCTGATCGGCGGCATGGCGGTCGGTATCTTCCAGCACGGCATGACCTTCGGCGATGCGGGCAAGGTTTACGCCTTGCTGACCATTGGTGACGGTTTAGTGGCGCAATTGCCATCACTGTTGTTATCCACAGCTGCCGCGATCATGGTGACCCGTGCTTCGGGCTCCGAAGACATGGGCAAGCAGATCAGCCGCCAGATGTTTGCCTCGCCCAAGGCGCTGGCCGTGGCGGCGGGCATCATGGCGGTCATGGGGATCGTGCCGGGCATGCCCCATGTGTCGTTCCTGAGCATGGCGGCCATGGCGGCCGGTGGCGCGTACCTGTTCTGGAGAAAGCAGAACGTGATCAAGGTGCAGGCCCAGCAAGAGATCGCACGCCAGCAGGAGCTGCTGCCGTCGCCGGCCCGCGCCCAGGAAACCAAGGAGCTGGGCTGGGACGACGTGACCCCGATCGACATGATCGGCCTGGAAGTCGGCTACCGCCTGATTCCGCTGGTGGACCGCAACCAGGGCGGCCAATTGCTCGCACGGATCAAGGGTGTGCGCAAGAAGCTCTCGCAGGACCTGGGCTTCTTGATGCCCACCGTGCATATCCGCGACAACCTCGACCTGGCCCCCAGCGCCTACCGCCTGACCCTGATGGGCGTGATCCTGGCCGAAGCCGAAATTTATCCGGACCGCGAGCTGGCGATCAACCCGGGGCAGGTGTTCGGCAGCCTCAACGGCATCACCGCCAAAGATCCGGCTTTTGGCCTGGACGCGGTGTGGATCGAAATTAGCCAGCGCAGCCAGGCGCAGTCCCTGGGTTACACCGTGGTGGACGCCAGTACTGTGGTTGCCACCCACCTCAACCAGATTCTGTACAAGCACTCCCACGAGCTGATCGGCCACGAGGAAGTCCAGCAATTGATGGGGTTGCTGGGCAAAGCCTCGCCAAAACTCGCCGAAGAACTGGTGCCGGGCGTGCTGTCGCTGTCGCAATTGCTCAAAGTGTTGCAGGCGCTGCTGGCCGAACAAGTGCCGGTGCGCGATATTCGCAGCATTGCCGAGGCCATCGCCAACAATGCCGCCAAGAGTCAAGATACTGCCGCCCTGGTGGCTGCGGTGCGCGTCGGATTGTCGCGTGCAATCGTGCAAAGCATTGTAGGGCTTGACTCCGAGCTGCCTGTGATCACCTTGGAACCAAGGTTGGAACAAATATTGCTCAATAGTATTCAGAAGGCAGGACAAGGCCAGGAAGAGGGCGTTCTGCTGGAGCCAAGCATGGCTGAGAAACTGCAGCGTTCGTTGATTGACGCCGCACAGCGCCAGGAAATGCAGGGCCAACCGGTGATTCTGCTGGTGGCAGGCCCGGTCCGAGCGATGTTGTCGCGGTTTGGGCGTCTGGCAGTACCGAATTTGCACGTTTTGGCTTATCAGGAAATTCCTGACAACAAGCAAGTGACTATCGTCGCGACAGTAGGGCCCAACGGCTGAGGGTAGTGGGTTATGCAAGTTAAGCGTTTTTTCGCCGCCGATATGCGTCAGGCCATGAAACTGGTGCGTGATGAGCTGGGCGCCGACGCCGCGATTATCGGTAACCGTCGTATTGCCGGCGGTGTCGAACTGACGGCTGCCCTGGATTACACCCCCCAGGCCTTGGCGCCGCGCGTGCCGAACATGGAGCTCGAAGACGAGCTGCGCAAGACCGCCTCGCGCATTGTCTCGGCCCAGGCCGAACTGAGCATGCGTGGCGACAGCGATGCCACCACCAATCGCCAGTTGTTTGCCGGCCTGCCGCTGACCGCCGCCGAGCCGCTGGTTGAACCGACCTTCAAAGAGCCGCCACGACCTACCGCGCCAGCCCCGGCAGCCGCCGTCGACCAGCGTGTGTTCGACTCGATGCGCTTTGAACTCAATGGCCTGCGTGAGCTGCTTGAAGTGCAGCTGGGCTCGTTGGCGTGGACCCAGTTGCAAGGCAGCAAGCCGCAACAGGCCAATCTGTGGCGTCGCCTGCAACGCATTGGCCTGTCCGGCCCGTTGTCCCGCGACCTGCTGGCGCTGACCACCGAAATCGACGAACCTCGTCAGGCTTGGCGCATGCTGCTGGCGCACCTGGCGCGCATGATCGTTACCCCGGAAATCGAACCCCTGGAAGAGGGCGGTGTGATCGCCATGGTCGGCCCTGCCGGCATGGGCAAGACCACCACGCTGGCCAAGCTGGCGGCCCGCTACGTGCTCAAGTACGGCGCGCAGAATATCGCGCTGGTGAGCATGGACAGCTACCGTATTGGCGCCCAGGAGCAGCTCAAGACCCTGGGCCGTATTCTTAATGTGTCGGTGACCCACGTCGACCCGGGCCAGTCCCTGGCCAACGCGCTGGACCCACTGCTGCGCAAGCGCGTGGTGTTGATCGATACCGCCGGCCTGCAAGCCAGCGACCCGGCCTTGCGCATGCAGCTGGAAAGCCTGGCCGGGCGGGGGATCAAATCGAAAAATTACCTGGTGCTTGCAACCACCAGCCAGAAACAGGTTCTTACCGCTGCGTACCACAGTTACAAGCGCTGCGGCCTGGCCGGTTGCATCCTCACCAAACTCGACGAAACGGCGAGCCTGGGTGAAGTGCTGAGCCTGGCCATCAGTCATGAATTGCCGGTCGCCTACCTGACCGACGGGCCGCGGATTCCGGATGATTTGCATCTGCCGCGCCGTCATCAGTTGGTCAGCCGTGCAGTCAGCGTGCAAATGCAAGAAGAGCCTAGCGAGGAAGCGATGGCCGATATGTTCGCCGATCTCTACCACAACCCGGCAAAGCGGGTGGGTTGAGTCAGGATGAACACCGTGAAATGTACCTACATCGATGGTCTGCAAGCGATTCACGCGGCCAAGCCATGTAGCCTGCGTCTAAGCAAGACAAGGTAAAGAAATAAAATGGGCAGCATGCATCCCGTACAGGTGATCGCGGTGACCGGCGGCAAAGGTGGCGTCGGGAAAACTAACGTGTCAGTGAATTTGTCCCTGGCCCTGGCAGAGCTTGGCCGTCGCGTCATGCTGCTGGATGCTGACCTGGGGCTGGCGAACGTCGACGTTCTGCTGGGGCTGACGCCCAAACACACGCTTGCCGATGTGATCGAGGGCCGCTGTGAGCTGCGCGATGTGCTGCTGCAGGGTCCCGGTGGCATTCGCATCGTGCCGGCTGCCTCCGGGACCCAGAGCATGGTGCACCTGAGCCCGGCGCAGCATGCCGGCCTGATCCAGGCTTTCAGTGATATCGGCGACAACCTCGACGTGCTGGTGATCGACACCGCCGCCGGGATCGGCGAGTCCGTGGTCAGCTTTGTGCGCGCCGCGCAGGAAGTGTTGCTGGTGGTCTGCGATGAACCCACCTCGATCACCGACGCCTACGCCCTGATCAAACTGCTTAACCGTGACTACGGCATGAACCGCTTCCGGGTGCTGGCCAACATGGCCCAAAGCCCGCAAGAGGGGCGAAACCTGTTCGCCAAGTTGACCAAGGTCACGGATCGCTTTCTCGATGTCGCCTTACAATACGTCGGCGCAGTTCCCTACGACGAGTGCGTACGCAAGGCTGTGCAAAAGCAGCGTGCAGTCTACGAAGCGTTCCCTCGTTCCAAATGCGCATTGGCGTTCAAGGCTATTGCCCAGAAGGTCGATACCTGGCCGTTGCCCGCCAACCCTCGGGGGCATCTGGAGTTTTTCGTCGAGCGATTGGTGCATCAGACGAGCGCAGGACCGGTGCTATGACATCGAACGGCTACAACGCTTACAAAAAGTCTGCCCGTGACAGTCAGGGTGAGTTGATCGAGCGCTATGCGCCGTTGGTCAAACGCATTGCCTATCACCTGCTGGCACGCCTGCCCGCCAGCGTCCAGGTCGAAGACCTGATCCAGGCGGGCATGATCGGCCTGCTCGAAGTGTCGACCAAGTACGACGCGAGCAAGGGTGCGAGTTTCGAGACGTATGCGGGGATCCGCATCCGTGGCGCGATGCTCGATGAGGTGCGTAAAGGTGACTGGGCGCCGCGTTCGGTGCATCGCAATACGCGCATGGTCAGTGACGCAATTCGCGCAATTGAAGCAAAAACCGGTCGCGACGCTAAAGATCACGAAGTTGCGGCCGAACTCCAATTGAGTCTCGACGATTACTACGGGATTTTGAACGATACCTTGGGCAGCCGCCTGTTCAGTTTCGACGACCTGTTGCAGGACGGCGAACACGAAGGGCTGCACGAGGACGGCGCGAGTGCTCATATGGAGCCATCGCGCGACCTGGAAGATGAACGCTTCCAGGGGGCGCTGGCGGACGCGATTGCCAATTTGCCGGAGCGTGAACGGCTGGTGTTGGCGCTGTACTACGACGAAGAGCTGAACCTCAAGGAAATCGGTGAGGTCCTGGGGGTCAGCGAGTCGCGGGTCAGCCAGTTGCACAGCCAGTGCGCAGCCCGCTTGCGGGGGCGTTTGGGAGAGTGGCGAGCGCGCTGACAGGCAGTGTTGGGGAGCACTGCAGACGAGACCGCGAGGGTGATTGACCTTCGCGGGTTCGACCCGTTGTGCCCCCTGCAGTCCTTTTTGTGTAATGCCTGTTGATTGAAATGGCGCGTCCAGGTGCTGGGCGCGTTTAAGACTGCTTGGAGGTCGAATTGGACAAGAACATGAAAATCCTCATCGTTGATGACTTCTCAACGATGCGGCGGATCATAAAAAACCTGTTGCGTGACCTTGGGTTCACTAACACGGTCGAGGCGGATGACGGCATTACGGCGATTCCGATCCTCAACAGCGGGAGCATCGACTTTCTGGTAACGGACTGGAACATGCCAGGCATGACCGGTATTGACTTGCTGCGCCACGTGCGCGCCGACGAAAAGCTGCGCAGCCTTCCCGTGTTGATGGTGACCGCCGAAGCCAAGCGTGAACAGATCATCGAAGCCGCCCAAGCCGGGGTTAACGGTTACGTGGTCAAGCCATTCACTGCATTGGCCTTGAAAGAGAAGATCGAAAAAATCTTCGAACGCATCCACGGCTAATGCCATCGCGGGGGAGCTATGGAGCATAAAGAAACGTCACAGGGCGATTTTGAGTCGACCCTGAAAAAGCATGCTCACCAGTTGGTCGACAGCCTGGAAAAAGGCCAGTTCGGCGACGCGGTGCAGTTAATCCATGAGCTCAACCAGACCCGTGACCGCGGCCTGTACCAGGAAGTGGGCAAGCTCACACGCGAGCTGCACAGTGCAATCGTCAATTTTCAGATTGACCCGCACATGCCCCAGGCCGAGGAAATCTCGCAAATCACTGACGCCACCGAACGCCTGTCCTACGTGGTCAGGCTGACTGAGGCGGCGGCCAACCGCACCATGGACCTGGTAGAAAACGCCACGCCCCTGGTCAATGGCATGGCCACTGAAGCCCAGGCGTTGAGCCACGACTGGGGCCGTTTCATGCGTCGCGAGGTCGGGGCTGAAGAGTTTCGTGAGCTGGCGCGTCGGGTTGACGGTTTTCTGTCACGCAGCGAGCAGGAAAACCGCACGGTTTCCAGCAACCTCAATGACATTCTGCTGGCCCAGGATTACCAGGACCTCACCGGTCAGGTGATCAAGCGTGTGACCCAGTTGGTCACCGAAGTGGAAAGCAACTTGCTCAAATTGGTGCTTATGGCAGGCCAGGTTGATCGTTTTGCCGGCATCGAACATGACCGCGAAGCGATCCTCTCGGAAAAAGATCCACAAAAACATCTCGCCAAGGGTGAAGGTCCGCAGATTCATGCCGATAAACGTGAAGACGTTGTGTCAGGTCAGGATGACGTAGATGACCTGTTATCCAGTTTAGGCTTCTAAGGAGCACCCACATGAGCTTCGGCGCCGATGAAGAAATCCTTCAGGATTTCCTTGTAGAGGCCGGCGAAATTTTAGAGCAACTGTCCGAACAACTGGTCGAGCTGGAAAGCCGCCCGGATGATGCGAACCTGCTCAATGCAATTTTTCGCGGTTTTCACACTGTAAAAGGGGGCGCCGGCTTCCTCCAGCTCCATGAGCTGGTGGAGTGCTGCCACATCGCCGAGAACGTGTTCGACATCCTGCGCAAGGGTGAGCGTCACGTTGATTCGGAGTTGATGGACGTGATTCTCGAAGCACTGGATGCGGTCAACGGCATGTTCAGCGAAGTGCGCGAACGTGCCCCGATCACGGCGGCCACCCCGGAACTGCTGGCCGCTTTGGCGCGCTACGCAGAGCCTGCCGACCTGTCGGCTGCGCCGGTGGCTGAGGCTGCGCCGGAACCTGTGGCAGAGCCTGAAGCGGATGTGACGGACAGCGAGTTCGAGCAGCTGCTCAACTCACTCAATGCCGTCAAGGCCGAGGCTGAGGCACCGCAAGCGGCACCTGCAGCGGCGGCGCCGACCAGCGAAGACATTACCGACGCAGAGTTCGAATCGCTGCTCGACCAGTTGCACGGCAAAGGCCAGTTCGCGGCCGACGCCGTGGCACCGGCCGCAGTGGCGCACACGCCTGCCGCGTCCACCAGCACCGACATCACCGATGACGAGTTCGAAGCGCTGCTGGACCAACTGCATGGCAAGGGCACGTTTGCGGCCGACGCCTTGCCGGAAGTCGCCTCTACCGCTGCCGCGCCTGCCGCGCCTGCTGCCGCTGCAGCACCGGCCGGCGATGGGCTGATCAGCGATCACGAGTTCGAATCCTTGCTGGATGAATTGCACGGCAAGGGCAAGTTCACCGAAGTGGCCCCGGCCGCCGCGGCGACCGCAGCCCCTGTCGCGGCGAAACCGGCACCGGCCAAGGCGGCGGCGCCTGCCGCCGCCAAGCCGGCTCCGGCACCTGCTGCCGCTCCGGCAGCCGCACGTGCCCCGGCCGCTGCAGTGGCCGAGAAACCCGCCAGTGAAGCCGAAACCACGGTGCGCGTTGATACCGCACGCCTGGACGACATCATGAACATGGTCGGAGAGCTGGTACTGGTGCGTAACCGCCTGGTGCGCCTGGGCCTGACCAGCGGCGATGAAGCCATGCAAAAGGCCGTGTCGAACCTCGACGTGGTCACCGCCGACCTGCAAACCGCGGTGATGAAAACGCGGATGCAGCCGATCAAGAAAGTCTTCGGCCGTTTCCCGCGCCTGGTTCGTGACCTGGCGCGTCAGCTCAAGAAAGAGATCAACCTGGAACTGGTGGGTGAAGAGACCGACCTCGACAAGAACCTTGTCGAGGCCCTGGCCGACCCGCTGGTCCACTTGGTGCGCAACGCCGTCGACCACGGCGTCGAAACCCCGGAAGAGCGTGAAGCCTCAGGCAAATCGCGTGGCGGCAAGGTGATTCTGGCGGCCGAGCAAGAAGGCGACCACATCCTGCTGTCGATCACCGATGACGGCAAGGGCATGGACCCGACCATCTTGCGCAATATCGCGGTCAAGCGCGGCGTGATGGACAAGGATGCTGCCGATCGCCTCACCGACACCGAGTGCTACAACCTGATCTTCGCGCCAGGCTTCTCGACCAAGACCGAGATTTCCGACGTGTCGGGCCGTGGTGTGGGCATGGACGTGGTGAAGACCAAGATCAGCCAGCTCAACGGTTCGATCAATATCTACTCGACCAAGGGCCAGGGCTCGAAAATCGTGATCAAGGTGCCGTTGACCTTGGCGATCATGCCGACCCTGATGGTGATGCTGGGCAACCAGGCGTTTGCTTTCCCGCTGGTCAACGTCAACGAAATCTTCCACCTCGACCTGTCGCGTACCAACGTGGTGGACGGCCAGGAAGTAGTGATCGTGCGCGACAAAGCGTTGCCACTGTTCTACCTCAAGCGCTGGCTGGTGGCATCGGCTGCCCATGAAGAGCAGCGCGAAGGCCACGTGGTGATCCTCTCCGTGGGCACCCAGCGCATCGGCTTTGTGGTCGATCAACTGGTGGGCCAGGAAGAAGTGGTCATCAAGCCTTTGGGCAAAATGCTGCAGGGAACCCCGGGCATGTCGGGTGCGACCATCACCGGTGACGGTCGGATCGCACTGATTCTCGATGTTCCGAGCATGCTCAAGCGTTACGCCGCACGGCGTATTTGATTCTGGTGGGGCAGGGCGGTAATGCCTGCCCCGCCTAACGGAGTGTTTATGGTAGTCAAGGTCCTGGTGGTGGACGATTCGGGTTTCTTCCGCCGCCGCGTCTCGGAAATTCTTTCCGCCGATCCAACGATTCAGGTGATCGGCACGGCCACTAACGGCAAAGAGGCGATTGATCAGGCCATCGCGTTGAAACCTGACGTGATCACCATGGACTACGAGATGCCGATGATGGATGGCATCACGGCAGTTCGGCACATCATGCAGCGCTGCCCGACTCCGGTGTTGATGTTTTCCTCGCTGACCCACGAAGGCGCCCGGGTAACCCTGGATGCGCTGGACGCCGGCGCGGTGGACTTCCTGCCGAAGAACTTCGAAGACATCTCGCGCAACCCTGAAAAGGTCAAGCAACTGCTGTGCGAGAAAGTCCACAGTATTTCCCGCAGTAACCGGCGCAGCTTGTTCAGCACGCCGGCGCCTGCGCCGGTGGCGGCACCTGCCGCACCCACCAGCTCCTCGTTCAGCCGCCCAGCCCCGGCGCCTGCGCCGACCCCGGTTGCACGGCCTGCGGCGGCACCTGTACGTGCACCTGCGCCGAGCGCCCATTCGCCTGCGCCCAAGCGCAAGGCTTACAAGCTGGTCGCCATCGGCACCTCCACTGGCGGCCCGGTGGCCCTGCAGCGTGTGTTGACGCAACTGCCGGCCAACTTCCCGGCGCCGATCGTGTTGATCCAGCACATGCCTGCCGCGTTCACCAAGGCGTTCGCCGAGCGCCTGGACAAGTTGTGCCGCATCAGCGTCAAGGAAGCCGAAGACGGCGACATCCTGCGCCCAGGCCTGGCGTTGCTGGCCCCCGGCGGCAAGCAAATGATGGTGGACGGCCGTGGCGCGATCAAAATCCTGCCGGGCGATGAGCGTCTGAATTACAAGCCGTGCGTGGATATCACCTTCGGTTCGGCGGCTAAATCCTACGGCGACAAAGTTCTGGCGGTGGTACTCACCGGCATGGGCGCCGACGGCCGTGAAGGCGCACGCCTGCTCAAGCAGGGCGGCAGCGCCATCTGGGCCCAGGATGAAGCCAGCTGCGTGATCTATGGCATGCCCATGGCCATCGTCAAGGCTGACCTGGCCGACGCCGTCTACAGCCTGGACGACATCGGCAAGCATCTGGTGGAGGCCTGCCTCTGATGGATGTATTGAGCCTGATCGGCATCATCATGGCGTTTGTCGCGATCATTGGCGGCAACTACCTCGAAGGCGGCCACTTGGGTGCTCTGGCCAACGGCCCGGCGGCGCTGATCGTAATCGGCGGCACGGTGGGCGCGGCGTTATTGCAGTCGCCCCTGAGTTCGTTCAAGCGGGCGATGCAAATCCTGATCTGGATCATTTTCCCGCCACGCGTGGACCTGCCCGGCGGCATCGATCGCGTGGTCAACTGGAGCCTCACCGCCCGCAAGGAAGGCCTGTTGGGCCTGGAAGGCGTGGCCGATGCCGAGCCCGACAGCTACGCCCGCAAAGGCCTGCAATTGCTGGTGGACGGTGCCGAGCCGGAAGCGATCCGCAGCATCCTTGAGGTGGACTTCTATACCCAGGAAAGCCGAGACATCAACGCCGCCAAAGTCTTCGAAAGCATGGGCGGCTACGCGCCGACCATCGGCATCATCGGTGCGGTGATGGGCTTGATCCACGTGATGGGCAACCTGGCCGACCCTTCGCAGTTGGGCAGCGGGATTGCCGTGGCGTTTGTCGCTACCATCTACGGCGTGGCCAGTGCCAACCTGGTGCTGTTGCCGGTGGCCAGCAAGCTCAAGTCGATCGCCATGCGCCAGTCGCGTTATCGCGAAATGCTGCTCGAAGGCATTCTGTCGATTGCCGAAGGCGAGAACCCGCGCTCCATCGAATTGAAGCTCCAAGGCTTCATGGATTGATGGCCATGGATACCAATGGGTGGACGGCCTTTTTGTGGCGAGCGGGCTTGCTGTGGCGAGCGGGCTTGCCCGCGTTGGGGCGCGCAGCGGCCCCAAAACCAGACGCCGCGATCCGTCTGAAAAAACGCGTTGCCTGGACTGGGGCTGCTTCGCAGCCCAACGCGGGCAAGCCCGCTCGCCACAACAAGCCCGCTCGCCACATTGAATGGAGGGGTGCCTGCCAATGAGCCGTCGCCGTCGCGAGCCTGAAGAACACGTCAATCACGAACGCTGGCTGGTGTCCTACGCGGACTTCATTACCTTGCTGTTCGCGTTTTTCGTGGTGATGTACTCCATCTCGTCGATCAACGAAGGCAAGTACAAGGTTATTTCCCAGGCGCTGATCGGGGTGTTCAACGACGCCGACCGCGCCCTCAAGCCGATCCCTATCGGCGAAGAGCGGCCCAAGACGGTGACCCCGGCCAAGCCGCTGGTCAACGACAGTGATGAAACCGCCGCCGGCGTGGGGGGCACCAGTGACCCGCTGAAAAGCATCGCCGACGATATCAGCGCTGCGTTTGGCGACCTGATCAGCTCCAACCAGATGACCGTGCGCGGCAATGAGTTGTGGGTGGAGATCGAGCTCAATTCCAGCCTGTTGTTCGCCAGTGCCGATGCGATGCCGAGTGACCAGGCATTTACCATCATCGACAAGGTGGCGGCGATCCTCAAGCCGTTCGAAAACCCGGTCCACGTGGAAGGCTTTACCGACAATTTCCCGATCAGCACCGCGCAGTACCCGACCAATTGGGAACTGTCTTCGGCGCGGGCGGCAAGCATCGTGCGCATGCTCGCGATGCAGGGTGTAAACCCTGGCCGGCTGGCCTCGGTGGGCTACGGCGAGTTCCAGCCGGTGGCCAATAACGCCACGGTGGAAGGCCGGGCGCGTAACCGGCGGGTGGTGTTGGTGGTCTCGCGTAACCTGGATGTGCGCCGCAGCCTGACCGGTACCGGCACCGCCAATGCAACACCGGACGCGGCCTTGAAGCGTGCTGGCACACAAACTGCACCGGCCCCTGCAAAGCCGCCGGTTCGTCAGAGTGCCGTCAATTCTCCGTCACCGGCTCAATAACCTTATGCAATGTCTCGGTCGCGCCTGTGCCTGCCGGGAGGAACCATCCGAATGAGAGTCTGGGCAGTTGCCAATCAAAAAGGTGGAGTCGGCAAGACCACCACTTCCATCGCCTTAGCCGGTTTGCTGGCCGAGGCGGGCAAGCGTGTGGTCGTGGTGGACCTGGACCCCCATGGCTCGATGACCAGCTATTTCGGCTACGACCCGGATGCGCTGGAACACAGCAACTACGACCTGTTCCTGCACAAAGGCAGTGTGCCGGCCGACCTGCCCGGGCAACTGCTGCTGCCCACCAGCAATGAAAGTATTTCCCTGCTGCCGTCCAGCACCGCCCTGGCCACCCTTGAGCGCCAGTCGCCGGGGCAGAGCGGCCTCGGCCTGGTGATCGCCAAGACGCTGGCGCAGCTGTGGCAGGACTTCGACTACGCCATCATCGACAGCCCGCCCTTGCTCGGCGTGCTGATGGTTAACGCGTTGGCGGCCAGCCAGCAACTGGTGATCCCGGTTCAGACCGAGCACTTGGCGGTGAAGGGCCTGGAACGCATGGTCAGCACCCTGGCGATGATCAACCGTTCACGTAAACAGGCGCTGCCGTTCAGCATCGTGCCGACCCTGTTCGACCGTCGCACCCAAGCTTCGCTCGGCACCCTGCGCGTACTGCGCGATGCCTATCCGGACACCATCTGGAACGGCTACATCCCGGTCGACACGCGCCTGCGTGACGCCAGCCGTGCGGGCCTCACACCTTCGCAGTTCGACGGCAAAAGCCGTGGGGTGCTGGCCTACCGTGCACTGCTCAAGCATTTGCTGTCGCAGCAGCTTGTGGCGCAGGTGGCGTGATGAATCGTCCCGTAGAACTCAAGACCCGGCCGCAACTGGCACTGGAATCCTACCTGGATGCCTTGCTGCAGGATGCGACCGAAGAAGAACAGCCGCTGCTGGTATTGGAACCGGCTGTAGAGCCTGAAAGTACGCTGGATGAGTTCCAGCTGGCGGTCCTGGAAGAACAGGCCCGTGATGCGCTGGTGGTGACCGCACCGGTGGTGGTGCCAATCACCCCGGTGGTGGTGGCGCCCGCAGTGGTTGCCCCGGTAGTGGTCGAGCCCGTGGTGGAAGTGCACCTGCCGCCGAGCATCACGCCGCCGCCGGACACCGGCGACGGCCGCCCCGCGTGGGCTGCGGAACCGTTCGAGTGCCTGCTGTTCGACGTCGCCGGGTTGACCCTGGCGGTGCCGCTGGTGTGCCTGGGCTCGATCTACTCCCTGGAAGGCCAGGAGCTGACGCCGCTGTTTGGGCAACCGGAGTGGTTCCTCGGCATCCTGCCCAGCCAGGCCGGCAACCTCAAGGTACTGGACACGGCGCGCTGGGTGATGCCTGACCGCTACCGTGATGATTTTCGCCAGGGCTTGCAATACGTGATCTCGGTGCAGGGCTACGAGTGGGGGCTGGCGGTGCATCAAGTCAGCCGCTCGTTGCGCCTGGACCCGAATGAAATCAAATGGCGCAGCCACCGGGGCCAACGGCCTTGGCTGGCCGGTACCGTGATCGAACACATGTGCGCGTTGCTCGACGTCGCCGAACTGGCCGAGTTGATCGCCAGCGGTGCGGTGAAGACGATGGCGCTGAATAAACACAGTTGATTGAACAATAAGGGCCGCATGCGAGTGCGGTCAGCGAAGCACACACGCCGTGTAGACGGCATTTGAAGGGGTCAGGGGTATGAATAAGTCAGCGTCCGCACAAGGTTTGGATGATCCGATCCTGCAATGGGTTACCTTCAAACTGGACAACGAGTCCTATGGTATTAACGTGATGCGCGTGCAGGAAGTGCTGCGCTACACCGAAATCGCCCCGGTGCCAGGTGCGCCGAGCTACGTGCTCGGCATCATCAACCTGCGCGGCAACGTGGTGACGGTGATCGACACCCGCCAGCGTTTTGGCCTGGTGCCTACCGAAGTCAACGACAACACCCGTATCGTCATCATCGAAGCCGACAAGCAAGTGGTCGGGATCATGGTCGACAGCGTGGCGGAAGTGGTTTACCTGCGCCAATCGGAAGTGGAAACCGCGCCGAACGTGGGTAACGAGGAATCCGCGAAGTTCATCCAGGGCGTGTGCAACAAGAACGGCGAGCTGCTGATTCTGGTTGAGCTGGACAAGATGATGAGCGAAGAAGAGTGGTCGGAACTGGAGAGCATCTGATTGTTCCTTGAGGCAGCGGTGATTGTCCTGGCCCTGTTGTGGGCCGGGACGTTGGCATTTCTGCTGCGTTATGTGCGTCAGCAGCGCGAACTGACTTTGCAGCAGGCCGAGCGTGATGCGGTGCGTGATCGGCGGGTTCTGGAGTTGGTCAAGCGGGTCGACCACTTTCAGCAGAGTGCGGTGAAGGTGGGGGATGAGGTGCATGAACTGCGTGCGATTCTTGCGCCGTTGCCCGATAAGCTTGCGCAGATTGAGCAGCGGGATCCTTCGAGTCTTTCGTTTGCTCAGGCGGCTAAGTTGGTGGGGATGGGGGCTACGGTGGATGAGTTGACGCAGTCGTGTGGGTTGACTCAGGCTGAGGCGCAGTTGATGAGTAAGCTGCACAAGAGCTGATTGGGTTTGTGTGTATATCCGTTGCTGCGGTAACGGCCGCCTTTGGTTCCGCTCTTACAGCGGGTCACTTTTGGAAGAGCGCCAAAAGTAACCAAAAACGCTTTGCCCCATCACTCGGCACCTCGCCTCCGGCTCGGTGTGCCCGAACGCAGGCTTGAATCCGTGGGCCGCCGCGATGGGCCATCCTTGGCCCAGCGCGGCTAACCCGGCGTCCTGCCGGGTTGCCCACGGATTCAAGCCTGCGTTCGGCCATCGTGATTGACGGGGCGCCTCAGATCACGATCAAAAGCCCTAGATCAAAAGATCGCTGACTTCGTCAGCGGTAAGGATGTAAGGGCCAGATCAAAAACAAAGCGAGGCGGCCTGACAGCCGACCTGAGCCTTGAAGCCGTACTCGGTTCAAATGTGGGAGCTGGCTTGCCTGCGTAAGCATCAACTCGGTGTGCCTGATGTACCGAGTTGTTAGCATCGCAGGCAAGCCAGCTCCCACAGAAAAGCCAATCCACTGACATCCCGCTCTTGATCTACACCACTCAGGTCGGCTACCAGGCCGCCGTGCTCTGCTTTTGACTTTGATCTGAGGCGCCCCATTAACCACGCTGGCCGCACGCAGGCTTGAATCCGTGGGTAACCCGGCAGGACGCCGGGTTAGCCGCGCTGGGCCAAGGATGGCCCATCGCGGCGGCCCACGGATTCAAGTCTGCGTGCGGGCACACCGAGCCGGAGGCGAGGTGCCGAGTGGTGGGGCAAGAGCCTTTGGTTACTTTTGGGCTCTTTTCAAAAGTGACCCGCCGTAAGGGCGGAACCAATCCCCGCCGTTACCCAAATAACGGATATGTACCCACTCCCCCACCCCCTCAATTATTTTCCCACTCCATGGCTTTTTTCCCCCCGCCAAAGGTCCACATCCTTCAAGCACCTTTGAATCCAGGAGTAACCCCCCATGACCACCCCCAAGGCATTGTTAATCCTCCACGGCAAGCAAGCCCTAAACGAGGACGTGCGCACCGCCGTGCAGGCCCGGCGCGACCTGGGTTGGGACCTGGCGGTGCGGGTCACATGGGAAGGCGGCGACGCCCAGCGCCTGGTCAACGAAGCCCTGGATGGCGGCTACACCCACATCATCGCCGGTGGCGGCGACGGTACCCTGCGCGACGTGGCCGAAGCCATGGCCCTGGCCAACACCGACGCCAGCCTGCTGCTGATGCCCCTGGGTACCGCCAACGATTTCGCCAAGGCCGCCGGGGTGCCGCTGGAGCCCGTCCAAGCCATGACGGTGCTGGATGTGCCGCCAAAGTCGATTGACCTCGGAAAGGTCGGCGGGCAAATTTTCCTCAACATGGCCACCGGCGGCTTCGGCAGCCAGGTCACCGCCAATACCTCCGAAGACTTGAAGAAGGTTCTGGGCGGCGCCGCCTACCTGTTCACCGGCCTGACCCGGTTCAGCGAGTTGAAAGCCGCCTATGCCGAACTGGATGGGCCGGACTTCCACTGGAAAGGCGAACTGCTGGCGCTGGGGATCGGCAACGGTCGCCAGGCAGGTGGCGGGCATGAGCTATGCCCGGGTGCGATGGCCGATGATGGCTTGCTGGATATCAGCATCCTGCCGGCGCCCCAGGAGGTGGTCGGCACCCTGCGTGAGCTGATGAACAATGGCTGGGGCCTGGACACCATGTTCGTGCGGGCCCGTCTGCCGTGGGTCAATATCAAGGTCGCGCAAGGCTTGTACATCAACCTGGATGGCGAGCCGCTGGAGGGCGATGACCTGCATTTCGAAGCCCTGCCCAAGGCCCTGCGGGTGCACCTGCCGGTGGGTTCGCCGTTAGTCGTCCAGGCTGATGATCTGCTCGCGCACGGCAAATAACACCAGGCCCGCCACGTCGAAAATCTGCAGGCGCTTCATGATTTGCGAACGGTGGGCTTCCACGGTCTTGATGCTCAGGCCCAGCCCGTGGGCGATTTCTCGCGTGGACTTGCCGCGCACGATCAGGCGCAGGATCTCCAGCTGGCGGGCCGTGAGGTTATGGCTGTGGCCGGCTGGCGTAGTCGGGCCCTGGCCGCGCACCAGCGCCTGGTTGATCACGGTGTGGGCGATCGCCGGGCTCAGGTAGCGCTCGCCGTTGCGCAAGGCCAGCAGCGCGTGTTCCAGCTCGTTGGCGGTGGTGTCCTTGAGCAGGTAGCCGTGGGCGCCGGACTCCAACGCGCACATGATCAGTTCCGGATCGGTGTGCATCGACAGGATCAGCACGCGGCTCTTGGGGTAGGCGCGCTTGAGTTGCTGCAAGGCATCCAGGCCGCCGGTGTGCTTCATCGACAGGTCCAGCAAGACGATATCGGGCTGCAAGGCGCTGAATTGCTCCAGCAACTGAGCGCCATCGCTGGCTTCGCCGATTACCGTGTAGCCGGGAATGTCCTGGACCAGCGCGCGTACGCCGGCCCGAATCAGTGCATGGTCATCCACCAGGAGTAATTTGCAGGTCACTCGAGAACCTTAGGGGAACTGGCCCGTTCGAGGGCGCGGGGCGCCCAGGGGAAAAGCGCGTCGATCCGTGTCCCTTCGCCTGGCTGGCTGCTGACGGATAATGAACCGCCAAGCTGATCAATCCGCTCGGACATGCCGGCCATGCCCCGTTGACCTTCCAGGCCGGGGTTGATGGCCGGCGAAAAGCCCTGGCCGTCATCGCAGACCGTGAGCGAAAGGCCCTCGGGCAGGCGTTGCAGGCGTACAAGCAAATTGCGCGCCTGGGCGTGGCGTAGCATGTTGGTCACGGCTTCCTGAGTGATGCGAAAGGCCGCTACGGCCATTTCTTCCGGAATGCCGGTTAGCCGCTGCTGGCACTCCAGGCTCCAGTGAATCGGGGTGTTTTCCAGGGTCTTGAGCAGGTGCGCACGCAAGCTGGCTTCCAGGCCCAGGCTGGCCAACTGACGGGGGTTGAGGATGGCGGAGACGTCGCGCACCTTGGCCAGGGTTTCGTTCAAGGTGTTGCACAGCACCGTGCATTGGCTTTGCAGGTCTTCCGGCAGGCGGCGCTTGAGCCATTCACTTTGCAATTTGGCGGCGGTGAGCAGTTGGCCGATATCGTCATGCAGTTCGCGGCTCAGGCGGTGGCGTTCGTTTTCCTGCACTTGCAGCAGGCGGTCGGCCAGTTCCTGGGGCTGGAACTTGATGGACTTGCGAGAGAGCCACTGTTGCAGGCCAACCACCATCAGCGTCGCCAGGTTCAGCAGCAACACCGCCAGCGGCAAGGGTTCGGCGCTGATATACGCCACCAGGCTCAGCAGCAGCGAGCCCAGGCACAGGGCGAGGAGCAAGCGGCGTGCATGGCTGCGGGACACGGACCTGGCGAGGAGTGACTTGAGGTTGGCGTACATAGCGGATGGAGCCAATGAGGGTTCGCTGCGGGAAGACCAGTCACGGCGGATGACGGGGCTCTGTGTGGAATGCGTGGCCGAATCGTATTTATACATGATGAAGTTGGGTCACTTCGAGCGGGGCATAGTACCACCCCTGTAACCGTTGGTCGCCTGACACTTTGCTTTGCCCAGTCATTATCCAGGCAAATACCCTGGGAGAGTCTCAGAGTTTGAAGAGTGGGAAGTAGTTGTATTACCTAAGTTGGTTTGTATCGTTATGTCCGTTAGTGGCTATTTGCTATTTGTGTCTGTCGTTTTTAGATAACTCGTGTATTGAATGCGACCTGTTGTTCAGGACGCGTGATGCACACGGTGCTGCGACTTGGCACTGAAGTCCTTTTGCGGGATTTGCAGGGTAACCGTGGCAATCAGAGTGGTTTGTTCTGTTTCATCCAATGTCAGCTGGCCAGTCTTTGCGTCGATAAGCTCCAACTGCCATGCCAGCAATGTCAGGCAGTCATGCAATGCATCCAGGGCCTGGTCATGCAGTTGCAGCGGGTTCTCGGCATTGGCGATCAGGTATTGGATATGCCGCGAGAATTCGCTGATCGCTTGCAGGGCCAGGGCGTCGGCTTTTTCGGCGAGTTTGATCAAGCTGATTTTCATGCAGTCGATGGCGTCGCTGTCATTTCGAATCAGATGAAGATGACTCAGGCACTCTTCTGACTTGAGCAAAAGCTTTTCGGCTTCATGCAAGAACTCAGGAAGTGCAAGTTGCCACTCTTTACCGTCGTTCATCATGCAAGTCTCCACAACATAAGGTCGGGTGATGAGATGTCGCACCGGGTGAATGGCTTAAAACTAGCGCTGAAATATGACTGAAATCTGTAGGGCGCTTCTGAGATTTCAGTAGGAAGCTTATTTAAATGACGGCGACGGCTGTGCGTTGCCCTCATGAGCGGGGTCAGTTGCACACCTTCAGTTGCCGCGACGTGAATGTCTGGAAGGCCCGTGGGCCGAGGGCTAGGGATGGCGAACAAAAGCCTGACTCCATTCATGCATTGAGAATGGCGTCACATTAATGGCTATTAGATATTGCGAATATCAGGTTGGGCCCGATTGCGCATAGGGGAATCCCTTAGAGTGCGGAACCTTGCAGCGGTTTGAGTGTCGCGCAACGTCTCTGAACACACCGGATGGAGGGCCTAAGCAGTAAAGCATGATGTCAGTGTGACATCAATGAATTTACATGGCATTTTACCGGGGTCAAGGTCTGGCGTTCGCCGCCGATAACTAGCATTAGAACTGAAGTGCACATTCCCTTCGCGCACCACTTCCCAGCGCAAAACAGGAGCTTTTAATGGCCGGCATTCTCGACACGGTAGATCAACGCACGCAACTGGTGGGTGAGAATCGCCTGGAGATCCTCATGTTTCGTCTGGCCGGGCGGCAGCTGTTCGCGATCAACGTATTCAAGGTGCAGGAAGTTCTGCAACTGCCCAAGTTGACCCTGATGCCCCAGCGCCATCCGTTTGTGTGCGGCGTGGTCAACCTGCGTGGCCAGACCTTGCCGGTGATCGATCTGTCCCAGGCCATCGGCATGCGCCCGCTGGTGCCGGGCCCCAACAGCACCATTATCGTCACCGAGTACAACCGCTCGGTGCAGGCCTTCCTGGTGGGCGGTGTGGACCGCATCGTCAATATGAACTGGGAGGCGATCCTGCCGCCGCCGACCAGTGCCGGGCGCCAGCATTACCTCACCGCCATCAGCAAGGTCGATGACCAATTGGTGGAAATCATCGACGTGGAAAAAGTCCTCGCCGAAATCGTGCCGTACAACGCCAAGGTCTCCCGCGAAAAACTCGACGACCCGGTGCTGGAGCGCGCCCGTGGCCGCGAAGTGCTGCTGGTGGACGACTCCAATGTGGCCTTGTCGCAGTTGCGCGACACCTTGGGCCAGTTGGGCGTCAAGATGCACATCGCCAGCGACGGTCTCAAGGCGCTGAACATGCTCAAGGCGTGGGCCGACAGCGGCCAGGTGATGACCGACAAGCTGCTGATGATCTTCACCGACGCCGAAATGCCCGAGATGGACGGTTACCGCCTCACCACCGAAATCCGCAACGATCCGCGCCTGCGTGGGCTGTATGTGGTGCTGCACACCTCGCTGTCGGGCAGCTTCAACGATTCGATGGTGAAGAAGGTCGGCTGCGACAATTTCCTGTCCAAATTCCAGCCCGACAAACTGGTGGATGTGGTGCGCCAGCGACTGATGCTGGACGAAGTGCCGGCTTGACCTTAGGGTGGCATCTTTGCTCCTCAGGAATGCAGGCTCATGCTTCGTCTCAGCGCGTTGTACCGTTACCCCTTGAAGTCCGGCAAGGCCGAGGTCTTGCAGCAAATCGGCCTGGATAAACTGGGGCTGGACGGTGATCGACGGTGGATGTTGGTGGACGAGGCCAGCGGGCGTTTCCTCACGCAACGGGCCGTGGCGAAGATGAGCCAGTTGTCGGCGCTGTGGAACAACAGCGGTGGCCTGACCCTGAGTTCGCCCGGTTTCACCCCGCTGGAGGTGAACTTGCCGGGCAGCGACGCCGAGTTGCGCGGGGTGACCATCTGGCGCGACACCTTGCGCGTGCCGGATGCGGGTGACGCGGCGGCGGCGTGGGTCAGCAACTTTATCGGCAAGCCGACCCGGCTGGTGCAGATTCCCCCGGAGCGTGCGCGCAACACCGAAGCCGGTTACGGCCGCGACGACGATCAAGTAGCGTTTGCCGATGGGTATCCGTTGCTGTTGATCGGCCAGGCGTCTTTGGACGACCTTTGCCAGCGCATCGGCCGGCCCATGGAGATGCTGCGTTTTCGCCCCAATCTGGTGATCGAAGGCAGCGAGGCTTTCGCCGAAGACGGCTGGAAGCGCCTGCGCATCGGCGATGTCGAGTTTCGCGCCGTCAAGCCGTGCTCGCGTTGCATCCTCACCACCATCGACCCGCAGACCGGCGAACGCAGTGCCGACCGTGAGCCTTTCGCGACCCTTGAGACGTATCGCAAGACCGAGGCGGGTGCCATTTTCGGCCAGAACCTGGTCTGCGATGGCGCGGGGCGCCTGGAAGTCGGCATGCCGGTAAGCATCCTCGAATAATTCCCTGGCCCATAAAAAATGCCCGTCTCGCAGGAGACGGGCATTTTTTTGTGCGGCGTAACAATCAGCCGCGGTATTCGCACAGGTAGGCGGTGTCCACGGCGACCTTCAGCTGGAACTTGCTGTTGGCCGGCACGTTGAACTGGCTGCCGGCGGCGAAGGTTTCCCAATCGTTGGCGTCGGGCAGTTTGACGGTCAGGGCGCCGGACACCACGTGCATGATTTCGCGCTGGGCGGTGCCGAATTCGTATTCACCCGGGGCCATCACGCCGATGGTCGCCGGACCTTCTGCGGTGCCGAAAGCGATCGACTTGACGGTGCCGTCGAAGTACTCGTTGACTTTAAACATGGGCGATTCCTCGGAAAAGGGTCTGGAAAGGTCGGCCAGTATGCCCAAGGGCAGGGGAGCTGCCTAGACCGGTAAAATCAGCGGCAGCAGGCGTGCGGTGTTGCGTGCATCCTCCAACGCCCGATGTTGCTGGCCGTGGAACTGCATTCCCGCCAGTTGCAGGGCGCCATTGAGCCCCAGAGGCTTGTCCAGACGCCGGGCCTTGGCGAAGCGCTGTTTGAGGTTCACATGCGGCGTCTGGGCCAGCGCGCTGGTCAGGTCATGGCGTTGCCATTCCAGTTCCAGCTGCAGGCGATCGTAGTCACCCCAACTGGCCCAGCCTTCGAGGCGTGTGTGGTGCTGGCCCAGCCAGCGCTCAAACAGCGGCCACACCTCGGTGATCGGCGCGGCGCTGTCGATATTCGCCTGGGTGATGTGGGTCAGCTTGCGACAAAAGGGCGTCAGCAATGGGCGGCGCAGCGGTCGCACAAAGCGCTGGAAGTGATCCAGTTCGCGGCCCTGGCGGTTCACCAGGCTCGCGCCGATCTCGATGACTTCCATCTCTGTCACGGGCCAGCCGCCGTCATCCGTTGTGGCTTCAAGGTCAATAATCAGCCAATGAGGCATCGCGCAGGTTCCCGTACTCTTCCCTTACTGATGGGGATAGAGCGTAGCGCGGCCCCGTAGTTCCCGCCCAGGGGTTATTCGATCTCCAGCAAAACCTGGCGATTGCGCACCTGGTCGCCGGCAATTACCTGCACGGCCTTGACCACGCCAGCCAGGCCCGCCTTCAACGGGTGCTCCATTTTCATCGCCTCCAGCACCAGCAGCAGTTGGCCTTGGGTGACGCTGTCACCGACGCTCACGCGCACGTCGACGATGGCGCCGTCCATCGGTGCCTTGACCGTGCCGCTGCCGGCGTCCGCCTGGCGCCCGGCGGCTTGCTGGGTACGATTGATCACGTGCACACCCGGCATCCATAGCTGAGTGCCGTCGAGGTGGTAGGCGACGCGGCGACGAATACCGTTGAGTACCAGGCTGGCCCAGCGGCCATCGGTGCTGAGGTGGCTGATGTCGATACCGTTGGCATGCAGGTGCTCATGGTCCAGCAGCGTCACGGCGATGTCGTGGGTTTGCTCGTTGACCGCCAGGCGGTAGGCCCAGGGGGTGTTGGCCGTGTTGCGCCAGCCCGACACACTCGGGTGATGCCGGCCGGCGCTGTGGTGATAAAACAGCGCGGCCGCCAACGCGATTTGTTCACCGGTCGCCGCCTGGGGTGGAACCTCGCTGAAGTGTTGGCTGATAAACCCGGTGCTGAAATCGCCGCCGATAAAATCCGCGTGCTTGAGCAAGTCGGCCAGCAGTTGCTGATTGGTTTGCACCCCCAGCAGTACCGTGTCTTCCACCGCCCGCAGTAGTTTGCGCCGCGCCTCTTCGCGGGTGGCGCCATGGGCGATGATTTTGCCGAGCATCGGGTCATAGAACGGGCTGATGGTGGCGCCTTCGAGCAGGCCATGGTCGATCCGCACGCCTGGGGCCGGTTCCCAGCGCCGAACCTCACCGGTTTGCGGCAGGAAACCCTGGGCCGGGTCCTCGGCGTACAGGCGCACTTCCATGGCGTGGCCGGTCAGGGTGACGTCTGCCTGTTTCAGTGGCAGGGGCTGGCCGGCGGCGATCTGCAATTGCCAATCCACCAGGTCGAGGCCGGTGATCAGTTCGGTTACCGGGTGCTCCACTTGCAGGCGCGTGTTCATTTCCAGGAAGTAGAACTGGCCGCTGCGGTCGAGCAGGAATTCCACGGTGCCGGCGCCGACGTAACTCACCGCCCGCCCGGCCTTGAGCGCGGCCTCGCCCATGGCGTGGCGCAGCGCTTTGGTCATGACGGGGCAGGGAGCTTCTTCAATGATCTTCTGGTGACGGCGCTGGATTGAGCAGTCGCGTTCGCCCAGATAGATAAGGTTGCCGTGGTTGTCGCCGAACACCTGGATTTCGACATGGCGCGGGTCGATCAGGGCCTGTTCGAGGATCAGTTCGTCGCTGCCGAAGGCGTTCATGGCCTCGGAGCGAGCGGTGCGCAGTTGCTCCAGCAATTGTGTGCTGTCGTGCACCAGGCGCATGCCGCGGCCGCCACCGCCGGCGCTGGCTTTGATCATCAGGGGGTAGCCGATGCGGGTGGCTTCTTGTTGCAGCGTGGTGTCGTCCTGTTGGGGGCCTTGGTAACCGGCGATGCACGGGACGCCGGCTTCAAGCATGGCGAGTTTGGAGAGGCGTTTGCTGCCCATCAGTTCGATGGCTTCGGGGCTGGGGCCGATGAAGGTGAGGCCGGCGTTTAGGCAGGCTTTGGCGAATTGGGCGTTTTCGGAGAGGAAGCCGTAGCCGGGGTGGATGGCGTCGGCGCCGGTTTTTTTGGCGGCGCTGAGAATGGCGTTGATGTTCAGGTATGACTGGTTTACGGGGGCGGGGCCGATGTTGATGGCTTCGTCGGCCATTTGGACGTGTGGGGAGTGGGTGTCGGGGGGCTGTAGATGGCTACGGTGCGGTAGCCCAGGGCTTGGGCGGTGCGTTGGATGCGGCAGGCGATTTCGCCGCGGTTGGCGATTAGGATTTTTGTTAGCTGCGGCATGGGTGTTGTCCTCGGGTGTATATCCATTTTTGCGGTAACGGCTGCTTATGGTTCCGCTCTTACAGCGGGTCACTTTTTGAAGAGCGCAAAAAGTAACCAAAAACGCTTCGCCCCATCACTCGGCACCTCGCTCTGGCTCGGTGTGCCCGAACGCAGGCTTGAATCCGTGGGCCGCCGCGATGGGCCATCCTTGGCCCAGCGCGGCTAACCCGGCGTCCTGCCGGGTTGCCCACGGATTCAAGCCTGCGTTCGGCCAGCGTGATTGACGGGGCGTCTCAGATCACGATCAAAAGCCCTAGATCAAAAGATCGCTGACTTCGTCAGCGGTAAGGATGTAAGGGCCACGGCAAAAACAAAGCAAAGCACGGCGGCCTGACAGCCGACCTCGGTCAAATGTGGGAGCTGGCTTGCCTGCGATGGCATCAACTCGGTGTGCCTGATACACCTAGGTGTCTGCATCGCAGGCAAGCCAGCTCCCACAGAAAAGCACACCCCACTGCGCACGCGGATCCGCTTTTGATCTACACCACTCAGGTCGGCTACTAGGCCGCCGTGCTCTGCTTTTGATCTTGATCTAGGCGCCCCATTAACCACGCTGGCCGCACGCGGGCTTGAATCCGTGGGTAACCCGGCAGGACGCCGGGTTAGCCGCGCTGGGCCAAGGATGGCCCATCGCGGCGGCCCACGGATTCAAGTCTGCGTGCGGGCACACCGAGCCGGAGGCGAGGTGCCGAGTGGTGGGGCAAGAGCCTTTTGGTTACTTTTGGGCTCTTTTCAAAAGTGACCCGCCGTAAGGGCGGAACCAATACCCGCCATTACCCCAAAAACGGATAAACCCCCAGCTCAGCGAACCCACCCCGGCCTGCGCTTCTGCACAAAAGCCTGCGTCCCCTCAATCCCTTCCTCACCCGTAACCGCCTCGGCAAACCACTGCGCCCCCCGATCCAACACAACCTCCAGCGGCTGCTCCACACTCGCCAACAACAGTTCCTTGGTCCGTGCATTCGCCCCCGGCGCACACCGCAGCACTTGCCCCAACACCTCATCCAACCGTTGCGCCAATGCCTGCGGATCCGCCTCGGCAAAATGCACCACACCCAAGCGTAAAGCTTCCACCCCATCAAACCGCGCCGCCGTCAGCGCCAACCGCCGGGCCTGGGTCAGGCCGATACGCTTCACCACAAACGGCGCAATCTGCGCCGGCAACAACCCCAGGCTGGTCTCCGGCAAACCAAACTGCGCCTGGTGGTCGGCAATCGCGATATCACTCACGCAGGCCAGGCCAAACCCGCCGCCCAGCACCGCGCCTTGCAGCACCACGATCATCACCTGTGGCATCGCTTCCACTTCCTGCAGCAAGGTGCCGAACGCCCGATTCAACGCCTGCAATTGATGACCCGCGCGAACCAGGTCCTTCACATCGGCGCCGGCGCAAAAGTGCCCACCCGCACCGCTGATCACCACGGCGCGCACCTGGCTGTCCAGTTGCGCCACCACGGCGCGCAGTTCGTTGACCATCTCCAGGCTCATCGCGTTGCGGCATTCAGGCCGGTTCAGGGTGATGTGCAGCACGCCGTTATGCGGTTCCAGCAGCAAGGTGTTCATGACTTTTTCCCAGGCAAAGTGCCCATCAGTTTGCAGATGATGCCCAGCATGATCTCGTCGGCGCCGCCGCCGATCGACACCAGGCGTACATCGCGATAGGCCCGCGCCACCGGGTTGTCCCACATAAAGCCCATGCCGCCCCAGTATTGCAGGCAACTGTCGCTGACTTCGCGGCCCAGGCGCCCGGCCTTGAGCTTGGCCATGGACGCCAGGCGGGTCATGTCCTGGCCTTTGATGTACTGCTCGGTGGCCTGGTAGACCAGGGCGCGCAGGCATTCGATTTCGGTGGAGAGTTCGGCCAGGCGAAAGTGGATGACCTGGTTGTCGATCAGCGCCTTGCCGAAGGTCTGGCGCTCCTTGCAATATTCGATGGTGCTGTCGATGCAGTGCTCCAGGCCCTTGATCATGTTGGCCGCGCCAAACAGGCGTTCTTCCTGGAACTGCAGCATCTGCATCATGAAGCCCGCGCCTTCATGGCCGATGCGGTTGCGCTGGGGCACACGCACGCCGTCGAAGAACACCTGGGCGGTCTCGGAGCTGTGCATGCCGAGCTTTTCCAGGGGCGGGCTGACGCTGATGCCGGGGGTGTTCATCGGCACCATGATCAGCGACTTGTTGATGTGTGGCTTGTCGTCGGAGGTGTTAGCCAACAGGCAGATAAAGTCGGCGCTGGGCGAGTTGGTGATCCACATTTTGCTGCCGTTGATCACGTAGTCGTCGCCATCCTTGCGCGCATGGGTTTTCAGCCCGGCCACGTCGGAACCGGCACCGGTTTCCGAAACGCCGATGCAGCCCACCTGCTCGCCGCTGATGGCCGGGCGCAGGAATTCTTCGCGCAGTTCATCGCTGCCGAAGCGGGCGAGGGCGGGGGTGCACATGTCGGTCTGCACGCCGATGGACATGGGGATACCGCCGCAGCGGATGCTGCCGAATTCTTCGGCGGCAACGATCGAGTAGCTGTAGTCCAGGCCCATGCCGCCGAATTTTTCCGCTTTGGAAATGCCCAGCAGGCCCAGCTCGCCGGCCTTGCGAAAGATTTCGTGGATGGGAAAGCGCCCGGCTTTCTCCCATTCATCCACATGCGGGTTGATCTCGCGGTCAACGAAGGCGCGGACGGTGCGGCGCAGTTCCTGGTGTTCTTGGGTGAAGATCATTGTTGTTGTTCTCCTGTTAAAAACGCGCCACACCAAAGCTGTTGGGTTGCAACGGCCGCACCTCGGCTTCATGGCAGATATCCAGCAGCAACCCCAGCAGCGTGCGGGTATCCCGAGGGTCAATCAGCCCGTCGTCCCACAAATTCGCACTGCCATAGAGGGCCGTGGATTGGCTGTCGAGCTTTTGCGCGGTGACCTGTTCCAGCATGTCCAGCACCTTGGGGTCGGGCACCAGGCCGTTTTTCAATTGCTTGGCCTCGGTGACAATCCGCAGCACCTTGCCCGCCTGCGCGCCGCCCATCACCGCCGTGCGGCTGTTGGGCCAGGCGAAGATAAAGCGCGGGTCCAGCCCACGCCCGCACATCGCATAGTTGCCAGCGCCGTAGGAGCCGCCGACCACCACGGTGAGTTTAGGCACCCGTGCATTGGCCACCGCCTGGATCATCTTCGCGCCGTGCTTGATCACGCCGTGTTGTTCCGCCTCGGTGCCCACCATAAAACCGGTGGTGTTGTGCAAAAACAGCAGCGGCGTGCGGCTCTGGTCGCACAGCTGGATAAACTGCGCCGCCTTGCTTGCGCCCTTTGGCGTGATCGGGCCGTTGTTGCCGATCACACCGACGGCGCGGCCCTGGATGTGCAGATGGCCGCAGACGGTGTGGGCATCGAACTCGCCCTTGAACTCGAGGAACTGCGAGGCATCCGCCAGGCGGGCGAGGATTTCGCGCACGTCGTAGGGTTTTTTCGGGTCGTCGGGGATCAACCCCAGCAGGTCGTCGATGGGGTAGAGCGGCTCGCTGTAGGCCCGCTTAGGCGCCGGTGGCAGGCGATCGTCCCAAGGCAGCAGGCTGACAATCTCGCGCACGATGCGCACGCCGTCGGCATCGTTTTGTGCCAGGTATTCGGCGGTGCCGGCGATCTGTGCGTGCATCTCGGCGCCGCCCAGTTCCTCATCGGTCGCCACCTCGCCGGTCGCGGCCTTGAGCAGCGGTGGCCCGGCCAAGAACAGCTTGGCCTTGCCGCGCACTACCACCACGTAATCCGACAGCCCAGGCTGATACGCGCCGCCGGCGGTGGCCGAGCCGTGCACCACGGTGATTTGCGGCAAGCCCATGGCCGACATGCGCGCCTGGTTGGCAAAGCTGCGGGCGCCCTCGACGAAAATCTCGGCGGCATAGTTGAGGTTGGCGCCGCCGCTTTCGGCCAGGGTCACCACCGGCAGTTTGTTCTCCATGGCGATCTGTTGCAGGCGCAGGGATTTTTTCAGGCCGGAGGGGGAAATGGTGCCGCCCTTGATCGCGCTGTTGTTGGCCACCACCAGCATGCGCACGCCGCTGACGTAGCCGATACCGGCGATCAAGCCGCCACCGGCGGCGCTGCCGTCCTTGTCATCGTGCAGTTTGTAGCCGGCCAGGCTCGCCAGTTCGAGGAACGGCGCGCCCGGGTCCAGCAGCAGGTTGAGACGCTCGCGTGGCAGCAGTTGGCCGCGTTTGTCGAACTTGGGCTTGGCTTCCTGCGCCTTGGCGAGCAGGGTGTGTTCCAGCTGGCGCAGGTGCTGGATGCCTTCGAGCATGGCTTCGCGGTTCTGCGCGAATTGCGGGCTGTGGGGGTCGATCAGGCTTTCAATCACCGGCATGGGTTATTTCTCCGCCTTGAGCACATCCGGCAGGTAAGCGCGGTGGAAGCCGTTGAACGCTTCACTCGGCGCCTGGGCCTTGTGCAGCGGCCAGGCACGGCTGCCCAGGCTGGCGGCCCCGTCGATGCGCAGGGTGCTGCCGCTGACGAAGGCGGCGGCCGGGCTGAGCAGAAACACGATGGCCGCGCTGACTTCCGACTCGGTGCCGATGCGCTTGAGCGGCACGTGTTCACGCAGGGTCGGGATCACCGCCTTGAACGCGCCTTCGTAGGTGTCCATGCCGCTGGAAGCAATCCAGCCCGGCGCTACGGCGTTGACCCGCACACCGGCGTAACCCCACTCGAAGGCGGCGGTCTTGGTGAAGTTGTCCATGCCTGAACGCGCCGCGCCCGAGTGGCCCATGCCGGGCATGCCGCCCCACATGTCCGCCAGCATATTGACGATGGCCCCACCGTGCTTGCTCATCGACTGGTTGAACACTTCCCGCGCCATCAGAAAACCGCCGACCAGGTTGGTGCGCAGCACGGTTTCAAAGCCTTTTTGGTTGATCGACGCCAGCGGTGACGGGTATTGGCCGCCCGCATTGTTCACCAGGCCATGGATCGGCCCGTGCGCCTGAACCACCTGTGCGACCAACGCCTGCACCGCCTCTTCATCGCGAATATCACAGGTCTGCCAATGGACGGCGCCGCCGTCTTCGGTTATTTCCGCCGCGACCTTTTGCAGTTTTTCGGGCTTGCGCCCCACCAGGATGATGCGGGCGCCGAGGGCCGCCAGTTCATGGGCGGTGCAGCGGCCAATTCCGCTGCCGCCGCCGGTGACGATGATGGTTTGCCCCTGGAACAGCTGGGCTCTGAAGATCGAGTCGAAGGCCACGGCGACGGTCCTTTAGGTGAGTGAGTCAGCGATGTGTTGCGGCACGGCGATGGGGATTTCCAACAGCTGCTGGGCGAAGGCTTTGCCTTGCGGGTCGATGCGCAGGCTGGCGATGCCGCCGCCGCCCAGGGCGTTTTCCAGCAGGAAGTTGAGGCTGTGGCTGCCCGGTAAATACCAGCGCTCGACGCGGCCGTGCACGGGGTCGAGCACGTGGCCCATCCAGTCGACGAGCACTTGCGGGGTCAGCGCTTCGGCGATCCACGGCAGGTACTCGGGGGCGCGGGCGATCACTCCGATATTGCTGTGGTTGCCCTTGTCGCCGGAGCGCGCCACGGCGAGCTTCACCAGCGGCACGCTGGCGTCGGCGCGGCCTTGGGGCTTGGGCGGATCAACCGGCGCGGCAGGCAGGGTGGGGGCATCGGCCAGGGGCAGCGCGCAGACGTGGCGTTCGCCCTGGAAGTCGATCACCCGCTCACAGGCGGCCTTATCGATCAGAAACGAAAACAGCCGAATCAGCGGGTACACGGTTGGCCGCCCGCCCACAATCCCGGTCAGCCCCGGCGCCATGCCGGTGGCGGCCTGGGCGATTTCACGGGCGAACAACACCAGCGCCGCTTTGCTTGGGTGGCGCACCGCAAGCTTGACCACCACTTCGCGGCAATCCTGGCGCCGGGCGTGGGCGCCGTAGGTGGCTTCGCTGCCGAGCAGTTCGATATTCACTTCGGTGTAGGGCGCCCAGCCGCGCAGGCTGAACAGTTCGCTGGTCTTGTGGATGATCGCCTGGCTGACCCGCTCGGCCTTGGCCACCGCATCAATCCCGGCGATCAGGCAACTGGCGGTGCAACGAAAGCCGTCCGGGTAGGTGGCGCTGACCTTGTACTGCGCGGTTGGCGGCAAGCCCGTGGCGCCGTGCAGGCGCACGCTGTGTTTGCCTTGCTGCTGCACTTTGACCTGGCTGAAATCGCAGATCACATCGGGCAACAGGTAAGCGTGTGGGTTGCCGATTTCATACAGCAGTTGTTCGGCCACGCTGAGTTCGCTGATCAGCCCGCCCGTGCCGTCGACTTTATTGACGGTGAACTGGCCGTCGGCGCTGACTTCGACGATGGGGAAACCGATGTGTTCGTAGTCCGGCACGTCGCGCCAGTCGGTGAAATTGCCGCCGGTGCACTGCGCGCCGCATTCGATGATATGCCCGGCCAGCGCGGCCTGGGCCAGGCGGTCGTAGTCCTGCCACGACCAGTCGAACTCATGCACCAGCGCGGCGCTGACCACCGCGCTGTCGACCACGCGCCCGGTGATCACGATATCCGCGCCCAGCTTCAGCGCCTGGGTGATGCCCGGCGCGCCGAGGTAGGCATTCGCAGACACGCACATCGGCGGCAGCGGCGTGCCGTTGAACATGTCGTGGATGCCGTGCAGGTGCTTGAGCTGGGGTTGCAGGTCGTCGCCCAGCAGCACGGCGATTTTCAAGGGCAGTCGGGCCTTGTCGCAGGCCGCTTGCAGAGCGGCGGCGCAGGCCAGCGGGTTGATGCCGCCAGCGTTACTGATCACGCGCAGGCCCTGGCGCTGGATATCGGCCAGCAGCGGGGTGAGCACGTCGACAAAATCCGTGGCGTAGCCGGCGTGAGGGTCTTTCATCCGCGCCCCGGCGAGGATCGACATCGTGACTTCCGCCAGGTAGTCGAACACCAGGTAGTCCAGCGCGCCGCCATGCACCAATTGGGCGGCGGCGGTGCAAGTGTCGCCCCAGAAGGCGCTGGCGCAGCCAATACGAACCGTCTTGCTCATGAGAAATCCTTCCTCGAATGGCTGCGGTCGAGACTACCAAGCAAGCGCTTGGTTTGTAAACTCCGACCGCAAGTTTTACCCAAGCGCTTGCTTGGGTGGCTGCCACGGCCTAAATTGCCGCCCAAGACGTCAGCACAAGTGAAGGAGAGCAGCATGGATGAGCACAAAGCCCTGCGGGTGATGCGCACCATGGTCGACGCCGGCCAATTGACCGACCCCGACAGTGCCCGGGGCAAGTTACTGCAAACCGCGGCTCACCTGTTTCGTAACAAGGGTTTTGAGCGCACGACTGTGCGTGATCTGGCGAGTGCGGTGGGCATTCAGTCCGGCAGCATCTTTCATCACTTCAAGAGCAAGGACGAGATCCTGCGGGCGGTGATGGAGGAAACCATCCACTACAACACCGCGCTGATGCGCGCCTCGCTTGAGGAAGCGACGAACGTGCGTGAGCGTGTGCTGGCGCTGATTCGCTGCGAATTGCAATCGATCATGGGCGGCAGCGGCGAGGCGATGGCGGTGCTGGTGTATGAGTGGCGCTCGCTGTCGGACGAGGGCCAGGCCCAGGTGCTGGCGCTGCGCGATGTGTATGAAACGCTCTGGTTGCAGGTGCTGGGCGAGGCCAAGGCCGCCGGGTATATCAAGGGCGATGTGTTTATTGCTCGACGTTTCCTCACCGGTGCGTTGTCCTGGACCACCACGTGGTTTCGCGCCGAAGGCAGCCTCACCCTCGAACAGTTGGCCGAAGAGGCCCTTTTGATGGTTTTGAAGGCCGATTGAGGCGCAAGCTATTAATTTACCGGTGGAAAGTTGTCTCCTCAGACAAAAACGCCTAGCTTATCGCCATCAGAGTATTCAACGGTGCGTGCCTCAATGTTTTCGCCATGGCGGCTGGCTGCAGGAGTTACTTTTTGGGCACTGGGCGCCGCGTGGTGGATGCCGGCTTCGGCTGCGCAATTGGTGCGCATCGGCGCGGCGCATTTCCCGCCTTACACCGTGCGCCCCGAGCAGGGCGCCGACACCGGTTTGCTGCCGCAGCTGGTCGAGGCGCTGAACGCCTCACAGACCGATTACCAATTTGTGCTGGTGCCCACCTCCATCCCGCGGCGTTTTCGGGATTTCGAGCAAGGTCGTGTCGACATGGCGATCTTCGAAAACCCTGACTGGGGCTGGCAGAAGATTCCCCACACCAGCGTCGACATGGGCCTGGAAGACGCAGAAATTTTCGTCGCCCAGCGTAAGCCCGATCGCGGCCAGGACTATTTCGCCGACCTTGCCGGCAAACGCCTGGCAGTGTTCAGCGGCTATCACTACGCCTTCGCCAACTTCAACCCCGACCCCAAGTACATGGCCGAGCACTTCAACGCCACGTTGACTTACTCCCATGACAGCAACCTGCTGATGGTGGTGCGCGGGCGTGCCGATATTGCCTTGGTGACGCGCTCGTACCTGAGTGATTTCATGGTGCGCAATGCTGATATGGCCGGGCAGTTCCTGGTGTCGGAGCGCATCGACCAGGTCTATCACCACTACGCCTTACTGCGGCCCAAGGCGCCGATTACGGGTGAGGCGTTTTCCGTGCTGCTCAGGCATTTGCGCGATAACGGGCAGATGTTGAAGATCTTCGAGCCGTATCGCATCGATGTAATGCCGGTGCCCTGAGATCAAAGTAGTGAGCCAAATGTGGGAGCGGGCAAGCCCACTCCCACATTGGCATTGCGCTATTTTCAGACCCTGCGCGCAAACGTATCGCTGTGGTTGCCCGAGACCTTGCGGCAATGCACCAGCGCGTCACGAATCATGAAGTTCACCAGGGTCGGCGATACGCCGAGTTCCTTGGCGATGTCCTTTTGCGGCACGCCGTGCAGGCGATACATCTCGAACGCGTAGCGGGTGCGCTGGGGCAGCTCCGTCAGGGCGTCGGCGATGTTTTCCAGGGTATTGAAATTGATGTGCGAGGTTTCCGGTGAAGCGCCGTGAATAACCACATTCAAGCCTTCCTCTTCCGTCCCGGAGTATTTGAGCTCCAGGGCCTGCTTGCGGTAGTGATCGATCGCCAGGTTGCGCACGATCTGGAACAGATAGCTGAGCTGGGCCTTGAACGATGACGTGATCGTTGGCGCCGATTGCAGCCGGAAGTAGGCGTCCTGCACTACGTCTTCGGCACGGGAGCGGCAACCGGTAATGCGCGCCGCGATCTTCACCAGAATCAGTCGATTATCGACAAAAGCCTGGAGAAGCGGTGAGTCGCACCTGCCTGTGGATACTTGTTCCGTCATGGAAATCACCTTGTCGCAAAAGAGGTTAGGGGAGGGCGTCCTTGCTGAGGCCTCCTACACATCGGGCAACAAATTATGCTTAATGATAATGATTGTCAAATGAGAAGGCGAACTAATCTTATGCCTTTCTGAAAGGTGTGAACCGTGTCTCGCTCGTCCCGGCGACTAATTATTTGCCACCGCCGTCCGTTCTTCTGGGTGACAGGTCCGTTAGTAAAACGACCAAGGATCAGCACCCCCAGGAGGGCGACATGGGTTTTTATCGTGCACACAGCGTGTTTCAGTTTGGAGTACTCAAGTGATGAGTACGCCGACTCGACTGCGCCTGTTCTGCCTGCCCTATTCGGGGGCCAGCGCCATGGTTTATGCCCGTTGGCGCCGCGCTTTGCCGGACTGGCTGCAGGTGTGCCCGCTGGAATTGCCCGGGCGTGGCATGCGCATGGATGAGCCCCTGCAGCGTGATATCAAGGCCCTGGCGGCGCAGCTGGCAGATGAAATCAGCTGCGACCTGAGCGGCCCCTACGCCTTGTTCGGCCACAGCCTTGGAGGTCTGCTGGCGTTCGAGCTGGCCCATGCGTTGCGTGAGCGTGGTGTGCCCGCGCCCCTGGCGTTATTTGCCTCCGGTACGGCTGGCCCGGCGCGCCGCGATGTCAGCGAATACGCCATCGAAAAGACCGATGAACAATTGATCGCTCGCCTGCGCGAGCTGCAGGGCACCGCCGAAGAGGCCCTGGCCAACCCCGAATTGATGCAATTGATGCTGCCGATTCTGCGCGCCGACTTCCTGCTGTGCGGCAGCTTCAGCTACGGCGTGCGCGAGCCGCTGGGCATGCCGATCCACGTGTTCGGCGGCAAGCAGGACAGCGTGCGCGCCGACCAGTTGCTCGACTGGCAACTCGATGCCTCCAGCGGCTTTTCCCTCGACATGTTCGACGGCCACCACTTCTTCCTCGTGCAGCACGAAAGCGCGGTACTGCGCTGCGTGCGGCGCTACGCCGATGAGCACCTGGCCCGCTGGCGCAATGGCGCGGCGCGGCAACTGGCCGCCGGCTGAACGCTGCTTCCAATTCCCGAATTTCCCGTAAGCCGATTTCAGGCAGGAACCCCATGATGGACGCCTTCGAACTTCCCCGCACCCTGGTCCAGTCCCTTCAACGTCGCGCCGCGCAGACCCCGGACCAGGTGGCTCTGCGCTTCCTGGCCGAGTCGGCCGAGCACAGTGTGGTACTGAGTTATCGCGACCTGGATCAACGCGCCCGCACCATCGCTGCCGCCTTGCAGGCGAATGCGGCACTGGGTGATCGGGCGGTGCTGTTGTTCCCCAGCGGCCCGGACTACGTCGCGGCGTTCTTTGGTTGCCTGTACGCCGGGGTGATCGCGGTGCCGGCTTATCCGCCGGAGTCCACCCGCCGTCATCACCAGGAGCGCCTGCTCTCGATCATCAGCGACGCCGAACCGCGCCTGCTGCTGACCATCGCCAGCCTGGGCGATGGCCTGGCGCAGCTCGAAAACGCGCCGCCGGTGCTGAGCGTCGACACCCTGGAGGCGCACCTCGCCAACGCCTGGGTCGAACCCGAATTACACGCCGACGACATCGCGTTCCTGCAATACACCTCAGGCTCCACCGCGCTGCCCAAGGGCGTGCAGGTCAGCCACGGCAACCTGGTGGCCAATGAAGTGCTGATCCGTCGCGGCTTCGGCATCGACTTGAACCCCGACGACGTGATCGTCAGCTGGCTGCCGCTGTACCACGACATGGGCCTGATCGGCGGCCTGCTGCAGCCGATCTTCAGCGGCGTGCCGTGCGTGTTGATGTCGCCGGCCTACTTCCTGGGCCGGCCGTTGCGCTGGCTGGAGGCGATCAGTGAATACGGCGGCACCATCAGCGGCGGCCCGGATTTCGCCTACCGCCTGTGCAGTGAGCGGGTCAGCGACTCGGCGTTGGAGCGCCTCGACTTGAGCACCTGGCGCGTGGCGTATTCGGGCTCCGAACCGATCCGCCTCGACACCCTGGAGCGCTTCGCCGAGAAGTTCGCCGCCTGCGGTTTTACCCCGGATAATTTCTTCGCCTCTTATGGATTGGCCGAGGCGACCCTGTTTGTCGCCGGCGGCCGCCGTGGCCATGGCATCCCCGCACTGCGGGTCGACGAACAGGCCCTGGCGGCCAACCGCGCCGAGCCTGGGCAGGGCAGCGCGATCATGAGTTGCGGTACCAGCCAGCCGGATCACGCGGTGTTGATCGTCGATCCGAGCACGCTCAATGAGTTAGCGGATAACAGCGTCGGCGAACTCTGGGCCACCGGCCCAAGCATTGCTCACGGCTACTGGCGCAACCCCGAGGCCAGCGCCAAGACTTTCGTGCAGCACGCCGGCCGTACCTGGCTGCGCACCGGTGACCTGGGCTTTATCCGCGAGGGCGAGGTGTATATCACCGGCCGCCTGAAAGACCTGCTGATCGTGCGCGGCCACAACCTGTACCCCCAGGACATCGAGCAAACCATCGAGCGCGAAGTGGAAGTGGTACGCAAGGGCCGGGTCGCGGCATTTGCGGTGAATGACCAGGGCCTGGAGGGCATCGGCATTGCGGCGGAAATCAGCCGCAGCGTGCAGAAAATCCTGCCGCCCGAAGCGCTGATCAAGGCCATTCGCCAAGCGGTGGCCGAAGCCTGTCAAGAGGCGCCGAGTGTGGTGGTGCTGCTCAACCCCGGCGCCTTGCCCAAGACGTCCAGCGGCAAGGTGCAGCGTGCGGCCTGCGCGCTGCGCCACAAGGATGGCAGCCTCGACCGCTATGCACAGTTCCCGGACCTGCAGGTGCGAGCGAGCGATTCCGCACTGGAGTCCGAACTGCAGAGCCAGATAGCAGCGATCTGGTGCGAGCAGTTGCAAGTCGCCACGGTGGCGGCCGATGACCATTTCTTCCTGCTCGGCGGCAACTCCATCACCGCCACTCAGGTGGTCGCCCGCCTGCGCGAAACCCTCGGCCTGGAGCTGAACCTGCGTCTGCTGTTCGAGGCGCCGACGCTCGCCGCCTTTGCGGCGAATGTCGCGCAATTGCAGCACGACGGTGGCGTGGCCCAAGGCACGATCCATGCCTTGTCGCGCCAGGGCGAGCTGCCGCAGTCGCTGGCACAGAACCGCCTGTGGATCACCTGGCAGCTGGACCCAAACAGCAGCGCCTACACCATCCCGGGTGCCCTGCGCTTGCGTGGCGAGCTGGATGAAGACGCGGTGCGCTCAAGCCTCCAGCACTTGATCCAGCGCCACGAAGCTCTGCGCACGCGTTTCTACGAGCGCGACGGCCAAGCCTTCCAGCGTGTGGATGCGCGGGTTGAATTCGACCTGCACGTCATCGACCTCAGCGACCTGCCTGTCGCCGAGCGCGAGGCGCGTGCGCAGCAGATCCGCGAAGACGAAGCACGCACCCAGTTCGACCTGCAAAACGGCCCGCTGCTGTGGGTGACGCTGGTACGCCTGGACGATGAAGATCACCAACTGTTGGTGACGCTGCACCACATCATCGCCGACGGCTGGTCGTTGAATATCCTGATCGACGAGTTCTCGCGCTTGTACGCCGCTGCTTCCCAGGGCCAACCCCTGACGCTGCCGCCGTTGGCGCTGCAGTACGCCGACTATGGCAGTTGGCAGCGCCAATGGCTGGCGGAAGGCGAAGGCCAGCGGCAGCTTGCGTATTGGAAGGCGCAGTTGGGCGACGAGCATCCGAGCCTGAGCCTGGCCACCGATCACCCACGGTCTGCGCAACAGCGCCATAGCGCGTCGCGCCACACTGTGCGCCTGGACGCGAGCCTGAGCACAGCGCTTCGCCAGACCGCCCAGGCTAATGAATCCACGCCGTTCATGCTGTTGCTCGCGGCGTTCCAGACCTTGCTCTACCGCTACAGCGGCCAGCGCGATATCCGCATCGGCGTGCCGAATGCCAACCGTCCACGCCAGGAAACCCAGGGCCTGATCGGCTTTTTCATCAACACCCTGGTGCTGCGCGCCGAGCTGGACGGGCGCCTGCCGTTCAACCAGTTGCTGGCCGCCACCCGCCAGACTGCGTTGGGTGCCCAGGCTCATCAGGATCTGCCGTTCGAACAACTGCTGGAGGCGTTCCCGCAGGCCCGCGAGCAGGGCCTGTTCCAGGTCATGTTCAACCACCAGCAGCGCGACTTGAGTGCGTTGCGCCGCCTGCCGGGCATGCTGGCCGATGAGCTGCCATGGCACAGCCGTGAGGCCAAGTTCGACCTGCAACTGCACAGCGAAGAGGATCGTAATGGGCGCCTGAGCCTGTCGTTCGACTACGCCGATGAACTGTTCGACAGCGCCACCATTCAGCGCCTGGCCGAGCATTTCATCAACCTGCTGCAGGCCGTGTGCGAGCAACCGCAACAGGCCATCGGCGACCTCAAACTGCTGCAGCACGACGACCAACAGCCCTGGAGCGAAGCGCCGTGTGCGCCTGCCCGGCAGTGGCTGCCCGAACTGCTCAACCTGCAGACCTCGGACAATACTGCGCTGGTTTGGCAGGACGGTAGCCTGACCTTCGCCCAACTGCACACCCAGGCCAACCGGCTGGCCCACTACCTGCGCGACAAAGGTGTCGGCCCGGATGTGTGCGTGGCCATCGCCGCCGAGCGTTCGCCGCAACTGCTGATCGGTCTGCTGGCAATCATCAAGGCCGGTGGCGCCTATGTGCCGCTGGACCCGGATTACCCGGCCGAGCGCCTGGCCTACATGCTCCAGGACAGCGGCGTGCACCTGCTGCTGACCCAGACCGCCTTGCTGGACCGCGTGCCGAGCGCCGAGGGCGTGTGCGTGGTCGCCATGGACAGCCTGCACCTCGACAGCTGGCCGACCCAGGCGCCGGGCCTGCATCTGCATGGCGATAACCTTGCCTACGTGATCTACACCTCCGGTTCCACCGGCCAGCCCAAAGGCGTGGGCAATACCCATGCGGCCCTGGCCGAGCGCTTGCAATGGATGCAGGCCACCTATCAGCTGAACGACAGCGACGTGCTGATGCAAAAAGCGCCGATCAGTTTCGACGTGTCGGTGTGGGAGTGCTTCTGGCCGTTGATCACCGGGTGCCGCCTGGTGCTGGCCGGCCCCGGCGAGCACCGTGACCCGCATCGCATCGCGCAGCTTGTGCAGGAGCATGGCGTGACCACGCTGCACTTTGTGCCGCCGCTGTTGCAGTTGTTTATCGACGAGCCGTTGGTGGCCGAATGCACCAGCCTGCGTCGACTGTTCTCCGGCGGCGAAGCCTTGCCTGCCGAGTTGCGCAACCGGGTGCTGGCGCAGTTGCCGGCGGTGCAATTGCACAACCGTTATGGCCCGACCGAAACCGCGATCAACGTCACCCACTGGCACTGCACCGCCGAAGATGGCGAGCGTTCGCCGATCGGCCGCCCGCTGGGCAATGTGATCTGCCGCGTGCTGGACGAGCAGCTCAACCCGCTGCCGGCCGGGGTGCCAGGTGAACTGTGCATTGGTGGTATCGGCCTGGCGCGCGGTTACCTTGGGCGTGCCGGGCTGACCGCTGAACGTTTTGTCGCCGACCCCCTGGGCGCGGCGGGCGCACGCCTGTACCGCACTGGCGACCGTGCGCGCTGGAGCGCGGATGGCGTGCTCGAATACCTCGGCCGCCTCGATCAGCAGGTCAAGCTGCGTGGTTTCCGTGTGGAGCCGGAAGAAATCGAATCGCGGATGCTGGCCCTGGACGGTATCGCCCAGGCCGTGGTGCTGGTGCGTGACGCGCAACTGATCGGCTACTACACCGCCAGCACTGCAGTGGATGAACAGGACGTGAAAGCCGCCCTGGCCGCCGAGCTGCCGGAGTACATGGTGCCCGCACGGTTGATGCGCCTGGACGCGATGCCCCTGAGCCCCAGCGGCAAACTCGAGCGTCGCGCCTTGCCGGAGCCGGTGTGGCACACCCGCGAGCACGTTGAACCCGAGACGCCGCTGCAGCAGCAGGTCGCGACGATCTGGCGCGAAGTGCTGGGGCTGGCGCGTATTGGCCTGAACGATGACTTTTTCGCCCTCGGCGGCCACTCGTTGCTCGCCACGCAAATCATCTCCCGCACCCGCCAGGCCTGCGACGTGGAGTTGCCGTTGCGTACCCTGTTCGAAGCCAGCGAGTTGGGCGCCTTTGCCGAGCAAGTGCGCCTGATCCAGGCGGCCGGCCAGCGTAACCAGCAAACCGCAATCGCCCGGGTCGACCGCAGCGTGCCTGTGCCGTTGTCCTATTCGCAGCAGCGCATGTGGTTCTTGTGGCAGATGGAACCGGACAGCCCGGCCTACAACGTCGGCGGTATGGCGCGCCTGCGCGGCGTGCTGGATGTGGGGCGTTTCGAGGCGGCGTTGCAAGCCTTGATCATGCGCCACGAGACCCTGCGCACCACGTTCCCGAGTGTCGATGGCGTGGCCTGGCAGAAGGTCTCGGCGCAGACCGGCCTGCGCATGGACTGGCAGGATTTCTCGGCCTTGAATGAAACCGAACGCCAGCAACGTCTGCAGCAATTGGCCGATCAGGAGGCGCACACGCCGTTCAACCTGGAGACCGGGCCGTTGCTGCGTGCGTGCCTGGTCAAGGCCGGCGAACAGGAACACTACTCTGGTGCTGACCCTGCACCATATCGTCACCGAAGGCTGGGCCATGGACATCTTTGCCCGTGAACTCAGTGCCTTGTACGAAGCCTTTATCGACGAACGCCTGTCGCCGCTCGCGCCGTTGCCGGTGCAATACCTCGATTACAGCGTGTGGCAGCGTCAGTGGCTGGAAGGCGGCGAACGCCAGCGCCAGCTGGATTACTGGGTTGCGCAACTGGGTCACGAACATCCATTGCTGGAACTGCCCGGCGATCGCCCACGCCCACCGGTGCAAAGCTACCAGGGCGAGCTGTACCGTTTTGACCTGAGCGATGACCTGGCCGCCCGTGTGCGTGCGTTCAACGCCGAGCGCGGCCTCACCCTGTTCATGACCATGACCGCCACCCTGGCCGTGTTGCTCTACCGCTACAGCGGCCAGACCGACCTGCGCATCGGCGCGCCGGTAGCCAACCGCATCCGCCCGGAAAGCGAAGGCTTGATCGGCGCCTTCCTCAACACCCAAGTGCTGCGTTGCCAGCTCAACGGGCAGATGAGTGTTGCGCAGTTGTTCGAGCACGTGCGCCACACGGTGATCGAAGGCCAGTCCCACCAGGACCTGCCGTTCGACCACCTGGTGGAAGCCCTGCAACCCCCGCGCAGTGCGGCGTACAACCCGCTGTTCCAAGTGATGTGCAACGTGCAGCGCTGGGAGTTCCAACAGCGCCGCCAACTGGCCGGCATGACCGTCGAATACCTGGCCAACGATGCCCGTGCGACCAAGTTCGACCTCAACCTGGAAGTCACCGACCTCGACCATCGCCTGGGTTGCTGCCTGACCTACAGCACCGACTTGTTCGATGAGCCGCGCATTGCGCGCATGGCCGAACATTGGCGCAACCTGCTCGAGGCGTTGATCGCCGATCCGCAACAACGCCTCAGCGAACTGCCGTTGCTGACCCGCGTTGAGCAGTCTGCGTTGCAGGACAGCCTCGGCGTGGAAGCCGGCGAGCACCGCCTCGATCAGTGCATCCAGCAACTCTTCAGCCAACAGGCGGCCAAGCGCGCCGACGCCCCGGCGCTGACTTTTGCCGGCGTTACCCTCAGCTACGCCGAACTGGACGCCCGCGCCAACCGCCTGGCCTGGATGCTGCGCGAACGCGGGGTAGGCCCGCAGGTGCGTGTCGGCCTGGCGCTGCCGCGTTCCCTGGAAATGGTCATCGGCCTGCTGGCGATTCTCAAGGCGGGCGGCGCCTACGTGCCGCTGGACCCGGAATACCCGCTGGACCGCCTGCACTACATGATCGAAGACAGCGGCATTGGCCTGTTGCTCAGCGACGCGGCGATGTTCGAAGCGCTGGGTGAACTGCCGGCCACCGTCGCGTGCTGGTGCCTGGAAGATGACCTGCCGGTGTTGGCAAATTACCCGGCTGGCGAGCTGCCGTTTATCAGTCTGCCGCAGCATCAGGCGTACCTGATCTACACCTCGGGCTCCACCGGCAAGCCGAAAGGCGTAGTGGTGGCCCACGGTGAAATCGCCATGCACTGCCAGGCGGTGATCGAGCGTTTTGGCATGCGCCCGGACGACTGCGAACTGCACTTCTATTCGATCAACTTCGACGCCGCCACCGAGCGTCTGCTGGTGCCGTTGCTCAGTGGTGCGCAGGTGGTATTGCGTGCGCAGGGCCAGTGGGATGCCGAAGAGATCTGCGCGCTGATCCGCACCCATCGCATCAATATCCTCGGCTTTACTCCGAGCTACGGCAGCCAGTTGGCGCAATGGCTGGCGACCCAGCAGCAGACCTTGCCGGTGCGCATGTGCATCACCGGGGGCGAAGCGCTGACCGGCGAACACCTGCAGCGCATCCGCGCCGCCTTCCAGCCCGAGGTGTTTTTCAACGCCTATGGCCCGACCGAAACCGTGGTGATGCCGCTGGCCAGCCTGGCGCCGCAGCACCTGGAGGAGGGTGCCGGCAGCGTGCCGATCGGCAGCATTATCGGGGCCCGTGTGGCCTATATTCTCGACGCCGACCTGGCCTTGGTGCCGCAAGGTGCGACCGGTGAGTTGTACGTCGGCGGCGCCGGTCTGGCCCAGGGTTACCATGAGCGTGCGGGCATGACCGCCGAGCGGTTTGTCGCCGACCCGTTTGCCGCCAATGGCGGGCGCCTGTACCGCACCGGCGACCTGGTGCGCCAGCGTGCCGATGGTTTGGTGGAGTATCTGGGCCGTATCGACCATCAAGTGAAGATTCGCGGTTTCCGCATCGAGCTGGGCGAAATCGAAACGCGCCTGCTGGAGCACGAGGCCGTGCGCGAGGCGGTGGTGCTGGCGCTGGATTCACCGAGCGGCAAACAGCTGGTGGCATACCTGGTCAGCGATGCCGAGCACGGCGCATTGCGCGAGGCGCTGAAGGCGCACCTCAAGGCGCAACTGCCGGACTACATGGTGCCCACACACCTGATCGTGCTGGACAGCATGCCGCTGACCGCCAACGGCAAACTCGACCGCCGCGCCTTGCCGCAGCCCGACCCCGAGGCGAACCGCCAACAGTATGTCGCGCCGCGCAACGAACTGGAGCACACCCTGGCGGCGATCTGGTGCGCGGTGTTGAACGTGCAGCAAGTCGGCCTCGACGATAACTTCTTTGAGCTGGGCGGCGATTCGATCCTGTCGATCCAAGTGGTCAGCCGTGCGCGGCAGGCGGGGATTCATTTCAGCCCTCGCGACCTGTTCCAGCACCAGACCGTGCAAACCCTGGCCGCCGTCGCCACGCGCTCCGAGCAGGTCACGGCCGAGCAGGGCGTGCTGACCGGCAGCTCGGGTCTCACGCCGATTCAGCACTGGTTCTTCGACACGCAGATTCCCAATCGTCAGCACTGGAACCAGGCGCTGTTGCTCAAACCGTTGCAACTGCTGCAACCCCATCGCCTGGAGCAAGCGCTGCTGGCCGTGCTGGAGCACCATGACGCCCTGCGCCTGAGCTTCACGCCACGCGACGCGCAATGGCACGCCGAACATTTGGCCGTGCCACAAGGCGGCGTGCTGATGCAGGCGCAAGTGCGCGATATTCAGCAGTGCAGCGCCCTGTTCACCGACACCCAGCGCAGCCTCGACCTGGAACACGGTCCGCTGTTGCGTGCCTTGCTGGTGGACGGGCCGCAGGGCCAGCAACGCCTGCTGATCGTGATCCATCACCTGGTGGTGGATGGCGTGTCGTGGCGCGTCTTGCTGGAAGATCTGCAAGCGGTCTACCGCCAACTGAGCGACGGCCAGTCCGTCAGCCTGCCGGTCAAGACCAGCGCGTTGCGTGATTGGGCCGCCCGCTTGCAGGCCTATGCCGGCAGCGAATCACTGCGCGAAGAAATGCACACCTGGCAGCAGCAGTTGGCCGGCCCGGCTGTCGCCTTGCCGGTGGATCGCCCCCAAGGCTCGCTGCGCAACCGCGATGCCGACACCGTCAGTGTGCGTCTGGATGCCGAACACACCCGCCAGCTGCTGCAACAGGCCCCAAGCGCCTACCGCACCCAGGTCAACGACCTGCTGTTGACCGCCCTGGCCCGCGTGCTGTGCCGCTGGAGTGGCCACGCGTCGGCGCTGATCCAGCTGGAAGGTCATGGCCGCGAAAGCCTGTTCGATGACGTCGACCTGACTCGCAGCGTCGGCTGGTTCACCAGTGCTTACCCCCTGCGTCTGACCCCGCAAGCCGGGCAGGGTGACTCGATCAAGGCCATCAAGGAGCAACTGCGCGGCGTGCCGCACAAAGGCTTGGGCTACGGCGTGCTGCGCTACCTGGCGGACGGCCTGTGCCAACAGACGATGGCCGCATTGCCGACGGCGGACATCACCTTTAACTACCTCGGGCAGTTCGACCAGAGCTTCGGCGCCGATGCGCTGTTCCACCCGCTGGATGAATCCGCCGGCCAGGCCCATGACCCGGATGCGCCGCTGCCCAACGAGCTGAGTATCGACAGCCAGGTGTACGGCGGCGAACTGGTGCTGCGCTGGACCTTCAGCCGCGAACGTTTCGATCAGCCTACCGTGCGCGAATTGGCCGATGCGTATCTGGCCGAATTGCAAAGCCTGATCCAGCACTGCCTGCAGGACGATGCCGGTGGCCTTACGCCGTCCGACTTCCCGCTGGCGCACTTGACCCAACCGCAACTCGACAGCCTGCCGGTGCCGGCAGGCGTCATCGAAGACGTGTACCCGCTGACCCCGATGCAGGAGGGCCTGCTGCTGCACACTCTGCTGGAACCGGGCACCGGCCTGTACTACATGCAGGACCGCTACCGCATCAACAGCGCGCTGGACCCCGAGCGTTTCGCCCAGGCCTGGCAGGCGGTGATCGCCCGCCACGAAGCCTTGCGCGCCTCGTTCTGCTGGAATGTCGGCGAAGACATGCTGCAAGTGATCCACAAACCGGGCAGCACGCCGATTGACTACCTGGACTGGAGCGCCGATCCCGAGGACGAGCAGGAGCCTCGTCTGCAAGCGTTGCTCAAGGCCGAGCGCGAAGCCGGTTTCGATCTGCTTAACCAGGCGCCGTTCCACCTGCGTCTGATCCGCGTCGGCGAAGCGCGCTACTGGTTCATGATGAGCAACCACCACATCCTCATCGATGCCTGGTGCCGTTCGCTGCTGATGAATGACTTTTTCGAGATCTACATGGCCCTCGGTGAAGGCCGCGAGGCGCAACTGGCGACGCCGCCGCGTTATCGCGACTACATCGCCTGGCTGCAACGCCAGAATCTGAATGAAGCGCGCCAGTGGTGGCAGCAGAACCTGCAAGGTTTTGAGCGCACCACGCCGATCCCGAGCGACCGGCCGTTCCTGCGCGAACATGCAGGTCACAGCGGCGGCATGGTGGTGGGCGACTGCTACACCCGTCTCGATGCCCGCGACGGTGCGCTACTGCGCGAATTGGCCCAGGCCCATCAACTCACCGTCAACACCTTCGCCCAGGCGGCGTGGGCGCTGGTACTGCGGCGCTTGAGCGGCGAGCGTGACGTGTTGTTCGGCGTCACCGTGGCCGGGCGCCCGGTGGCAATGCCCGAAATGCAACGCACTGTCGGCCTGTTTATCAACAGCATCGCGCTACGGGTGAAACTGCCTGAGGACGACCAGCCTTGCAGCGTGCGCCAGTGGCTGAGCGGCCTGCTCGACAGCAATATGCAGCTGCGCGAGTACGAATACCTGCCGCTGGTGACCATCCAGGAGCACAGCGAACTGCCCAAGGGCCAGCCGCTGTTCGACAGCCTGTTCGTGTTTGAAAACGCTCCGGTTGAAACCTCGGTACTCGACCGTGCGCAAAGCCTGAATGCCACTTCGGACTCCGGCCGCACCCACACCAACTTCCCGCTGACCGCCGTGTGCTATCCGGGCGATGACCTTGGCCTGCATCTGTCTTACGACCAGCGTTACTTTGACGAAACCACCGTGCAAGGCATGCTGGGCGAGTTCAAGCGCCTGCTGCTGGCGCTGGTGCAGGGCTTCCATGGCGAGATGGCCGACCTGCCGTTGATTGGCGAGCAGGAGCGGGCGTTCCTGGTGGACGGCTGCAACCAGAGCGAGCACGCCTACCCGCTGGAGCGCAGCTATGTCGAGCTGTTCGAAGCCCAGGTGGCCGCGCATCCGCAGCGTATCGCCGCCAGTTGCCTGGATCAGCAATGGACCTATGACGAGTTGAACCGGCGCAGCAACGGCCTGGGCTACGCGCTGACCGAGGCCGGTGTCGGACTGGATCAACCGGTGGCGTTGCTGGCCGAGCGCAACCTCGACCTGCTGGGCATGATCATCGGCAGCTTCAAGGCCGGTGCCGGTTACCTGCCGTTGGACCCAGGGCTGCCGCACCAGCGCCTGAGCCGCATCATCGAGCTGAGCCGTACGCCGTTGCTGGTGTGCACCGAGGCGTGTCGCGAGCAAGCCATTGAACTGCTGGAAGGCACCGACTGCCAGTTGCTGGTGTGGGAGGAAGTGCCTGGCCGTGGGGAAAACCCCGGGGTTTACAGTGCGCCGGACAACCTCGCCTACGTGATCTACACCTCAGGCTCCACCGGCCTGCCCAAAGGCGTGATGGTGGAGCAGCGCGGCATGCTCAATAACCAGTTGAGCAAGGTGCCGTACCTGGACCTGAGCCCTGCGGATGTGATCGCCCAGACCGCGTCGCAAAGCTTCGATATTTCCGTGTGGCAATTCCTCGCGGCGCCGCTGTTCGGTGCGCGGGTAGATATTGTGCCGAACACCCTTGCGCATGATCCGCAAGGCTTGCTGGCGCATGTTCAGGCGCAGGGCATTACCGTGCTGGAAAGCGTGCCGTCGCTGATCCAGGGCATGCTCGCTCAGGAGCGCATAAGCCTGGACGGCTTGCGCTGGATGTTGCCGACGGGTGAAGCGATGCCGCCGGAGCTGGCTCACCAGTGGTTGCAACGTTATCCGCAGATTGGCCTGGTCAACGCCTACGGCCCGGCGGAATGCTCGGACGATGTGGCGTTCTTCCGCGTCGATCCGGCCTCCACCCGTGGCACTTACTTGCCGATTGGCACGCCGACCGACAACAACCGCCTGTACCTGCTGGACGGCGCGCTGGAGCTGGTTGCGCAGGGCGCCGTGGGTGAACTGTGCGTGGCCGGTACCGGGGTGGGGCGCGGATATGTCAGCGATCCATTGCGCACCGCCCAGGTGTTTGTGCCGAACCCGTTCGGCGCACCGGGTGAGCGCCTGTATCGCACCGGCGACCTGGCCCGTCGGCGCAGCGATGGCGTGCTGGAGTACGTCGGGCGTATCGACCACCAGGTGAAGATTCGTGGTTACCGCATCGAACTGGGTGAAATCGAAGCGCGTCTGCACGAGCAACCGCAAGTGCGTGACGCGGCCGTGGGCGTGCAGGAAGGCGTCAACGGCAAGCATTTGGTGGGTTACCTGGTAGCCGCCGACGCGGCGCTCAACCCAAGCGAACGCCTGGACCGCATCAAGCAACGCCTGCGCGCCGAATTGCCGGAGTACATGGTGCCGCTGCACTGGCTATGGCTCGACCGCCTGCCGCTTAACGCCAATGGCAAACTCGACCGCAACGCCCTGCCGGCACTGGAGATCGGCCAGTTGCACAGCCAGGACTACCTGGCGCCGCGCAACGCGCTGGAAACCACTTTGGCTGCGATCTGGGCCGAAGTGTTGAAAGTCGAAAAGGTCGGCGTGCAGGACAATTTCTTCGAACTGGGCGGGCATTCGCTGCTGGCCACGCAGATTGCCTCGCGGGTGCAGAAAAACCTGCAACGCGATGTGCCGCTGCGGGCGATGTTCGAGTGCAGCACGGTGGCGGAGTTGGCCGAGTACATTGATGGGCTGGCAGCCAATGAAATCAGCGCGGAGAAAGTGGATCGCTTGAGTGATTTGATGGCGGAGCTGGAGGGGCTTTAGTCTTCAGTGCCTTTGAGGGCCGCATCGCAGGCAAGCCAGCTCCCACACTTGACTGTATTCACAGTTCAACATGTGGGAGCTGACTTGCCTGCGATGGCGTCAGACCCGGCGCCGCTTATTTGGGCCCCATAATCTTCAGCAGCTTCTCCGGCGAAGGCGCGCCTTGCTGTTGCTGCAAGCCACCCTTGTCATCCAGATAGAAAATCGCCGGCGTCGCCGACAACTCCAGCTCATCCATCAGCTTCATATTGGCATCGAGTTTGGCCTCGATAGTGGCCGGTATCTTGTCCAGTGCTTGCAACTTGCTGGCTTTGCCGGCGGCTTCGTGTTCTTCCAGGGCTTTTTGCGGGTCTTTGGCGGCGAACAGCGCGGCCGATTTGCCGGGGCTGTCTTCGCGGATGATGCCGACCATGATGTGGCGCAACTGCACCTTGCCGGCCTTTACCCACGGGCGTGCCTGCTCCCAGAACATGTTGCAGTACGGGCAGTTGGGGTCGCTGAACAGGTAGACGATGCGCGGCGCGTTTTTATCGCCGTCCTGGATCCAGCTGCTCTTTTCCATCTTGGCCCAGACTTCCTTGGCCATCGGCGCGTACACCAGCTTTTCCAGCGGCGCGCTGCTCAGGTCATTGCCCTGGGCGTCGTACAGGTTGCCGGCGAGCACGCTTTTGCCGTCTGCGGTCAGGTACAGCGCCATGCCACGGTTCTGGTACTGCGCGGCGTAGCCGGTGAGGCCGCTGGGGGCGTCGAACTTGCCGAGGATCTTGGCGCCCTTGGCTTCGATCTGTTTGATCGGGGCCGGCCAGTCTTCGGCCTGGGCCAGGGTCGCCGTCGCGCTGAGTGACAAGAAGGTCAGCGGCAGCAGGGTCAGCAGGTGGCGGAGGCTTGGCATGTCGGTTTCCTTGCAGGGACGGTGTCGAAGGGTTCCATGGCGCGGGCCAGGCTGGCTTGGGACAGCTCGCCCAGATGGCTGTTGATCAGGCGCCCGTCGGCTTGGTAGAACAGCGTGGTCGGCAAGGCCATGGAGCCCACGGCCTGGCCGAGGCGGCCGCTGGCGTCGAACAGCACGTTGTCGAGGGTCAGGCCCTGGGTGGCGAGGAAGGTGCTAACGCTTTGCATGCTTTCGGCCTGGTTGACGAACAGGAAGGTCACATCGGGGCGTTGATGCTGCGCGCGTTCCAGCACCGGCATTTCGCGCCGGCAGGGTGGGCACCAGGTGGCCCAGAGGTTGATCACCAGCGGGCCGCCTTTGTAGTCGGCCAGTTGCACCACCTCGCCATTGGCATTTAGCAAGGTGATTTCCGGCAATTGCGAGCCCTTGTCGTACAGGCTCAGGGACAGGCTGGTCATGCCCCAGAACACCAGCCCGGTGATCACCCCGGCGCTCAGCGGTTTGCGCAGGGCAGGGCGGCGCCAGCCGTAGACCAGCGCGCCCAGCACCAGCGCGATCACGCCGGGCCAGGCGAGAAAACCGCCGTCGCGCAGGTCAACCATCTGCAGCGGGTCGTGGCTGTAGTCACTCCAGTACATCAACACAAAACTGACACGGGCGACCAACATCCCCAGCAGGAACAGGCTGAACAGCACTGACTCCGGGTTTTCACCGCCACGCTTGGCCACGCGCCAACCCACCAGGGTGGCGAGAATCAGCGCGCTGATCAGCAGGATGTGATTCAGGGCGATGGCGAAAGTGCCGATGGTCAGGGTCAGCATCAGAGGGCTTCTCGGGTCTGATTCCAGCGTTGCAGGAAGGTGTCGGCATCCACTTCGCCGGTGATGCGCTGGGCGCGGCGTTCTTCACCGTTGGGCCCGATCCAGATGAAGGTCGGCGGGCCGGGAATCTTGTAGCGTTCCAACAGCTCACGGCTGGCGGCAGTGTCCGCCGTCACATCAACCCTGAGCAGGCGCACGCCGTTAAGGGCCGCCATGACCTCGGGTTTGCCGAACACGTTCTTTTCCATGATTTTGCAGGAGCGGCACCAGTCGGCGTAGTAGTCGAGCAGCACCCATTGGCCCTGGGCCTTGGCTTCGTCGAGCTGGCCTTGCAGGGCGCTGGGCGTGTTGACGGTGGTAAAGGCCTCGTGAGCGTTCGGTGCGGCAGCGATTCGAGCGCCGCTGTAGACTTTCAGCGGTTGCAACACGTCATCACTGCCGCCTGCGGCGCCGATCACCAGCGCGCCACCCCAGAGGCCCAGCAGCAGGGAGCAGGCGCCTACCAGCATGGCGGCGCGCCCGGTGTCGCGGGCAACGCGCCAGCCGCAGTAGCCGATCAGTATTGCCAGCGCGCCCCACGCGCCCACCCATACCGCATCGCCGAGCAGTGGCTGAATCAGCACCAGCGCCGTACCCAGGAACAGGAAGCCGAAGATGCCCTTGAGCAGGTTCATCCAGGTGCCGGACTTGGGCAGCACACTGTTGCCCACGGTCACCAGCAGCAGCAGCGGCACACCAATGCCGATGCCCAGGGTGAACAGCGCCAGGCCACCGAACAGCACATTACCGGTCTGGGCGATGTACAGCAGCAGGCCGGCGAGCGGTGCGGTCATGCATGGGCCCACCAACAGCCCGGACAGTGCACCCAATATCCCGGCGCCCAGCAGGCTGCCGCCGCTTTGCTGGCGGCTGAGGTTGTCGAGGCGGTCACGCAGGAACGCCGGCAGTTGCAGCTCGAAGAACCCGAACATCGGCAATGACAACACCACAAACAGCGCGGCGAATGAGCCAAGGATCCAGGGTTGTTGCAGCCACGCCTGCAAGTTGCCCCCCAGCAAGGCGGCGGCAACGCCTAGCGCTGCGTACACCAGCGCCATGCTCACCACGTAGCTGCCGGCGAGCGCAAAGCCGCGACGAGGGCTTGCGCCGCTGCCGACGACCAGGCCGGCAAGAATCGGCAACATAGGCAATGAGCAGGGGAGGAAGGCCAGCAGCAGGCCCAGGCCAAAGATGGCCAGCAGGCTCCAGAACAGGTTGCTTTCGCCGAGGAATTTCGCCAGTTGCTGGTCGTCAGCAGTACCGGTGTCGGCAGTGGCCGGGGCCACGGAAGGCCCGCCCAGGTCTACGGTGATCGATTGCGGTGGGTAGCACAGGCCGGCATCGGCGCAGCCCTGCCAGCCCAGCTTGACCTGGCCGGTGGTGCCGGCGGGAATCTTCACTTCCAGGCCCTGGCGATACACCTCCTGTTCACCGAAAAACTCATCGCTGTGCGGCTCGCCTTGCGGCAGCACCGGCTTTTCGGCCAGGCCATCGAACTTCATGCGTTGTTTGTACAGGTAATAACCGTCGGCAATCTGCCAATACAGCTGGGTTTCGCCGGAAGCCAGGCGTTCGGAGGTAAAGACGAAGACTTTCTCTGCCGAGGGAAACTTGGATTGGGTCTCGAAAGGATTGTTACCAGACGCTGCCTGGGCGAATCCCGCGAACATTACCAGTAAAAAGGTAAACAGATGCCGCATGGTCAAGCCTTTGTTCGATGCAAGTAGGCACACAATGTGTGGCGTTGATTAACCGATGATTAACCAGGCGCTATTCTAAAGTGAAGGGCGTGGCTGAGCGCGCCTCTTTTCACGGCATAATCTGCGCTTAATCCGCGCCGCCTTTAATTCCCGCATCTTTCATGAAGGGTTCTCCATGCACGTACTGGTCTGTGAAGACGACGAACTGATCGCCAGCGGCATCGTGGCCGGTCTCGGCGCCCAGGGCTTTACCGTCGAGCGCGTGGCCACGGCCGCTGCCGCACGGGCGATGCTCAAGGCGGCCACGTTCGACATCATGGTGCTCGACCTCGGCCTGCCCGATGAAGACGGTCTCAAGTTGTTGCAACAGCAGCGCAGCCAGGGCCTGGAAATTCCGGTGCTGATCCTGACTGCGCGCGATTCTGTGACCAACCGTGTCGATGGCCTGCAAGCCGGTGCCGATGACTACCTGCTCAAGCCTTTCGACCTGCGTGAACTCGCCGCCCGCCTGCAAACCCTGCTGCGACGGGTGGCGGGGCGCAGCGTCAACCTGATCGAACACGGCCGCCTGGCCTACGACCCGAGCAGCCGCGAGACCTTCCTCGGTGGTGAGCCGGTGGACCTCTCGCGGCGTGAACAGGCGCTGTTGCAAGCCCTGCTGCATAACAAGGGCCGCGTGTTGTCCAGCGAGCAGCTCAAGGACAGCGTCTATGGCTTCAGCGATGAACTCGAGAGCAACGCCCTCAACGTGCACATCCACCACCTGCGGCGCAAATTGGGTAATGGCATCGTTGAAACCGTACGTGGCCTCGGCTACCGCCTGGGCACGGCGGATGGCGGCCCGGCGGGTGAGGGAGAGAAGGTTTCGTGAAAAGCCTGCGCCTGCGCCTGACGTTCAAGCTGGGCGCCGCGTTTGTGTTGATCTGGGTGCTGGCGGCGGCCTGGATGCTCAACGACCTGCGCAACCAGATGATGTTCTCGCTCGACCAGCGGCTGGTGGCGTCCGCACGCATGGTGGCGGGGCTGACCGAGCAGATGCCGGGCCTGGCCAGCGTGAGCGGCGGCACGCAATTGCGCACCGACCAACTGAATGTACCGGGTGGCATGGCCTGCCAGGTCAGCTCGTTGCGCGGGGAAATTCTTGCGCGCAGCCACACCACCCCGGATGAAGGCCTGGAGTCGCGCAAGAGCGGCTTTCGCGACCAGGTCATCGATGGTGTGGGTTGGCGCAGTTTCACCCTGTCCCGTGGCGACCTGCTGATCACCACCGCCGACCGCCAGGTGGAGCGCGAGGCACTGAACCTGTCGATCCTGCTGGCGGCTTCGGTGCCGGTGGGCGTGGCGCTGCTTGGCTGTCTCTGGCTGTTGTGGCTGGGCATCGGTCAGAGCCTGCTGCCACTCAACCGTATGCGTGACGCGCTGATGCGCCGCAGTGCCGACTCCCTCGAACCGCTGCAGATTCACCCGTTGCCCAGCGAACTCAAGCCGCTGCTCGACACCCAGAACCAATTATTGCAGCGCATCGCCAAGACCATCGAGCGCGAACGGCGCCTCACCGGCGATGCCGCCCACGAACTGCGCAGCCCGCTGACGGCGATCAAGACCCACCTGCAAGTGGCGCGCATGACCGAAGGCGCGGCACGTGACCAGTCCCTGGCGCATGCCGAGGAGGGCGCCGACCGCCTGCACCGCACCCTTGAGCAATTGCTGCTGTTGGCGCGGGTGGAGGGCAGCCTGTCGTTCGACGACGGCCTGCAATCGAGCGCCGAGCAAGTTGCACGGTTGGCGGTCCAGGACGCCAACGCCGGCGATAATCGGCGTATTGACCTGATCCTGGCGGATAACCTCAGTGAAACCCCGGTGGAGATGCCGGTGGCCCTGGCGGTCGCGGCCCTGCGCAACCTGCTGGATAACGCCCTGCGCCACACCCCGGGCGATACCCGCGTGGAGCTGAGTGTGTTTACCGCCGCCGATAATGTGGTGTTCCGCGTACGTGACCACGGCAAGCAGATTGCTGCCGAAGACCTGCAATACCTGACCCAACGCTTCTGGCGCAACGGCAGCAGCGAGGGCTGCGGCCTGGGCCTGGCGATCGTGCAGGCGATTGTCCAGCGCTGCTCCTGCTCATTAAAGTTCGACAGCCAGGCGGATGGCCTGCGTGTTGACCTGGGCATGCCACTGCGTCACTGATCCTTTTTCATGCGCGAACAAATAGTTACCGCCCTCTTGAAGTTCAACCCTTCAGGATGGCGGTAATTTTTTGCGCTTGATCGGGCCGAAAGATTCGGCCTGTACTGAAAAGGACAGTTCTTATGTTGGTCATTGATACCAGTTTCCCTGCCAGGGGCTTCAACGAACGTAACGGCGAGCCCGTGCGGCAAGTGGTCCTGCATTACACGGCGGTGCCTTTCGCGTCCTCCTTGCGGACCCTGACGCAGGATGGGGTCAGCGCTCACTATCTGCTGCCTGACCCCGATGAGCCCGGCTATCGCGCCGCCGGCTATGACGAATTGCGTGTGTTTCGCCTGGTTGGCGAGGACAAGCGCGCCTGGCATGCCGGGGTCAGCCACTGGGGCGGGCGCGATAATCTCAACAGTCGGGCGATCGGTATCGAGATCGTTAACCAGGCGCGGGATGATGACGGCGTGTTTACCTTCCCTGCGTATGGCCAGGAGCAGGTGGATGTGTTGATTGCGTTGGTGCTCGACATCCTTGGGCGGTACCCGCAGATTGGGCCGGCCGACATTTTGGGGCATTCGGATGTGGCGTACTGGCGCAAGAGTGATCCGGGGCCGCGGTTGCCCTGGCGCGAATTGTTCGAGGCTGGGGTGGGGGCGTGGTTTGATGAGCCGACGCGGGCGATGTATCAGCGGCGGTTTTGTATGGGGTTGCCGCCGGAGGTGGAGGTGGAGCGGGCGTTTCAGCGGTATGGGTATAAGCCGGCGCAGAATCGTCGGGCGTTTGAGCTGAGGACCAGGGCGTTTCAGATGCACTTTCGGGCGCGGGATTATTCTGGGGGGTTGGATGCTGAGACGTGTGCGGTTTTGTATGCGTTGAATGAGAGGTATCGGGGGATTTGATGTGTGTACATATCCGTTGTTGGGGTAACGGCGGGTATTGGTTCCGCTTTTACAGCGGGTCACTTTTGGAAGAGCGCCAAAAGTAACCAAAAACGCTTTGCCCCATCACTCGGCACCTCGCCTCCGGCTCGGTGTGCCCTCACTCCGGCTTGAATCCGTGGGCCGCCGCGATGGGCCATCCATGGCCCAGCGCGGCTAACCCGGCGTCCTGCCGGGTTGCCCACGGATTCAAGCCTGCGTTCGGCCATCGTGATTGACGGGGCGCCTCAGATCAAAAGCCTAGATCAAAAGATCGCTGACTTCGTCAGCGGTAATGATGTAAGGGCCACGGCAAAAACAAAGCAAAGCAAGGCGGCCTGACAGCCGACCTGAGCATTGAAGCCGTACTCGGTTCAAATGTGGGAGCTGGCTTGCCTGCGAAAGCATCAACTCGGTGTGCCTGATGTACCGAGTTGTTAGCATCGCAGGCAAGCCAGCTCCCACAGAAAAGCCAATCCACTGACATCCCGCTCTTGATCTACACCACTCAGGTCGGCTACTAGGCCGCCGTGCTCTGCTTTTGATTTTGATCTAGGCGCCCCATTAACCACGCTGGCCGCACGCAGGCTTGAATCCGTGGGTAACCCGGCAGGACGCCGGGTTAGCCGCGCTGGGCCAAGGATGGCCCATCGCGGCGGCCCACGGATTCAAGTCTGCGTGCGGGCACACCGAGCCGGAGGCGAGGTGCCGAGTGGTGGGGCAAGAGCCTTTTGGTTACTTTTGGGCTCTTTCCAAAAGTGACCCGCCGTAAGGGCGGAACCAATACCCGCCGTTACCCAAATAACCGATACGCACTCAGATCAAAAACGACCAAAGCCCTAAATCCCCCCACGCTGGTGCGTCTCCAGAACAGGAAATCCGTGCGCATGCCCTTGGGCCAGACGCCAACGGATCGGCAGTTTGGTCACCCCCACCAGCGTATTGAGGGATCGAGAGATGTCAGTCGCTACCAGCCGTATCGAAGATGCCCCGGTGCACGCCAGCCCGGCACCCGCGGAAACGCTCTACCAGTTCGACGAGACCCCGCTACTCGCCCGCCAGCGTCAGCAGGAGTCCAACGCCCGCAGTTACCCGCGACGTATCCCCCTGGCGCTCAAGCGCGCCAAGGGTATTTATGTCGAAGATGTCGAAGGCCGCCGTTTCATCGACTGCCTGGCCGGCGCCGGCACATTGGCGCTGGGGCACAACCACCCGGTGGTAATCGACGCCATCCGGCAAGTCCTGAGTGACGAATTACCCCTGCATACCCTGGACCTGACCACGCCAGTCAAGGACCAATTCGTACAGGACCTGTTCGGCCTGCTGCCGACAGAACTGGCGCGCGAGGCGAAAATTCAATTCTGCGGACCCACCGGCACCGATGCGGTGGAAGCGGCGTTGAAGCTGGTGCGCACCGCCACCGGGCGCAGCACTGTGCTGTCGTTCCAGGGCGGTTATCACGGCATGAGTCAGGGCGCGTTGAGCCTGATGGGCAGCCTGGGCCCAAAGAAACCTTTGGGCGCCTTGCTCGGCAATGGCGTGCAGTTTTTGCCCTACCCCTACGACTACCGCTGCCCGTTCGGCCTGGGCGGCGCGGAGGGTGTGCGGGTCAATCTGCATTACCTGGAAAACCTGCTCAATGACCCGGAAGCCGGGGTGTTGTTGCCGGCTGCGGTGATTGTCGAGGTGGTGCAGGGCGAGGGCGGGGTGATCCCGGCCGATCTCGACTGGCTGCGCGGCCTGCGGCGCATTACCGAGCAGGCCGGTGTGGCGCTGATCGTGGATGAGATCCAGAGCGGGTTCGGCCGCACTGGCAAGATGTTTGCCTTCGAGCACGCGGGCATCATCCCGGACGTGGTGGTGATGTCCAAGGCCATCGGCGGCAGCCTGCCGCTGGCGGTGGTGGTGTATCGCGACTGGCTCGACACCTGGTTGCCGGGCGCGCATGCCGGGACTTTCCGTGGCAATCAAATGGCCATGGCGGCGGGCTCGGCGGTGATGCGCTACCTCAAGGAACATGACCTGGCCGGCCACGCAACGGCCATGGGCGAGCGCCTGGGCGAACACTTGCGCATCCTGCAGCGCGAGTTCCCGCACCTGGGGGATATTCGTGGGCGTGGGCTGATGCTCGGCGTGGAGCTGGTAGACCCGGATGGCACGCCTGACATTCAAGGCCACCCACCGGTACATCGCCAGTTGGCGCCGTTGGTGCAGCGTGAGTGCCTCAAGCGCGGCCTGATCCTGGAGTTGGGCGGCCGGCATGGCAGCGTGGTGCGCTTCCTGCCGCCGCTGGTGATCACCGCCGTGGAAGTCGACCGGGTGGCCGAGATCTTCGGACGCGCCCTGGCGGCAGCGGTCGCCAGCCTCTAATTTTCTGGCGCCTTGGTACGTTTCTACAGATATCAGCGCTGCGCGTGGTGCGCAGCCAGCCTTTGAGCGACGGAGAACAGCAATGACCTCAGTATTTGACCGCGACGACATCCTGTTTCAGGTAGTGGTCAACCACGAAGAACAGTATTCCATCTGGCCTGACTACAAGGCCGTCCCGGAGGGCTGGCGCACTGTGGGCAAGAGCGGCATGAAAAAAGAGTGCCTGGCCTACATCGAAGAAGTCTGGACCGATATGCGCCCGTTGAGCCTGCGCCAGAAGATGGACGGCGCAGCGCTGGCCTGACCCAACCTCAGCAGCAAGCGGGCTTTCTGTGGCAAGCGGGACTATGTGGCAAACGGGCTTGTGTGGCGAGCGGGCTTGCCCGCGTTGGGCTGCGAAGCAGCCCTAAAGCCCGCCGCTAAGTTGTAATTGATACACCGCATGCGTATTGATTAGGGCCGCTTCGCAGCCCAACGCGGGCAAGCCCGCTCGCCACACAAGCCCGTTTGCCAGAATTATTCAGTCTCTTTTGCCAACACGCCCGAAGCCCCCGTCACCACCTGCACACTCAAGCGCGGTGTGGCCAAGTCCAGACCGGCTTCGTCCAGGTGCCGTTTCAGCGACAAGTTGAACGCCCGCGACACTTCCCACTGTTTGATCGGCGCCGTCTTGAACCGTGCACGCAGAATCGCGCTGCCGGACTCGAAGCTTTCCACACCCTGAATCTCCAGCGGCGACCAGATATTGCGGCGTTGCAGCGGGTCGTTGCGCATTTTCTGGCCGACATCGCGCATCAGCTTGATCGCATCGTCGATTTCCATGTTGTAGGGGATCGCCACCCGGAAGATCGCGTAGCCGAACTCCCGCGAGTAGTTCTTGATGCTCTTGATCTCACTGAACGGGATGGTGTGCACGATGCCGTCGATATCGCGCAGGCGCACGGTACGGATGGTCAGGCCCTCCACCGTGCCGAGGTGGCCGCCGACATCCACGTAGTCATCGATGGCCAGCGAGTCTTCGATAATGATGAACAGGCCGGTGATCAAATCCGCCACCAGCGACTGCGCACCAAAGCCGATCGCCAGGCCGATTACACCGGCACCGGCCAGCAGCGGCGTGACGTTCATGCCCATGTTCGCCAGTGCGACGATGGCGGCGATGATAAAGATCGTCACGAACAGCACGTTGCGGATCAGCGGCATCATGGTCTGCGCACGGGCGTTGGCCAGGCCCTTGCGCGAGCGAGTCAGGGCGTGGTGGATCGCGGTGTCGCTGAGGATCCAGATCAGCCAGGCAAACAGTAGGGTGCCGGCCAGGCCGAACAGTTTGACGCTGACCTCATGGCCGTCGCCTTCGGTAAAACGAATCAGCGACAGGCCCCAAACCCGCAGGCCCAATTCGATAAACACCAGCCATACCGCCAGGTGAGCCAGGGTGTAGACGAAGCTTTTCAGGCGCTCGGAATACAGCGCATGGCGCTTGTGCCCGCGTTGCGGCTTGAGCGCGTGGCGGCGCACCAGGCCGTTGATCACCATGCACAACACCAGCAGCACGGTGCACAGCAGCGACTGGCGCAAGGCGGTGCTGGTATCGCCGGCGGAAACGAACGTGGCAAACAGCGAGATACCCACCAGCAGCAGGGCCGGGATGTACCAGAACGAGCCGATGATTTCGATGGTATCGCTGAGGGCACGGCGCGTGAGGCGACGCGACAGCGGCTGGTTGCGGATCAGGTGCGCAATCGGCCGCCGGAACCGCAGGATGAACACCCCGGTCGACAGCGCCGCCATGACATTGGCGACCGTCGCGGCGGTATGGGACAGGTGCTGGCCCAGGGCCTGGACCAATCGCGGGTCGCTCAAGGCTTCACCGAAGGCGGCAAAACTGCCGATCCACCACAGTGGGCGGAAGGCCTGGTGGCGCAGGATATACAGCGCACGATGGCGATGCGGGCCGTCGAGCACGGAAAAGGCAATTACGCAGATGGCCGAGAAACAAGTGCCGACTACCAGCGCGTAGGCCAATACCATCGCCAGGGATTTACCCAGGGACGAGGGCAGGGCGTAGCTCAGGTAAACCGTGATCACCAGGGCGATCAGCCACGGGCCGAGTTTGCGCAGGGCAAAGCGCACCATATCCCAGGTTCGCGGGTGTTGCGGCAGCTCTTCGGGCAGGCCGAAGCGTTCGCGTACGCGGTGGCTGAGCCAGATCAGCGCGGCGGCCAGCAGGCTCCACACCGCGAGGATCAAGGCAAAACCGAAAATGATCGGCAGCCATTCGCTGGCCGGCAGCATCAGCGCGCTGAGTTCATCCTTGGCCAGATCGACCTCATTGGACCAGCGCCCCAGCGGGCTGTCGGCGCCGGAAAACTGCTGCTCCAGGCCCGACAGCGTACTGCCGATTAGCCCCAGCACGCCTTGTTCGGCGGCCGGCTGGGCCTTCTGTGTGGCTTCACGAAGTTTTTTCAGGTCGCTCAGCAATTGGGTGCGTTGCTGGTCGTTTTCCAGGGTCTTGATCACCTCGTCCAGGGATTGACCGAGGGGCACGTCTGCCTGGGGCTGGGTTTTGTGGGTGCTGCCCAGCATGCCGGGCAGGCTCACGGCTTGGGCAGGCGAGAGCGGCAGCAGCGTGAGCAGGGCGATCAGGAGGTAGCAGGGCAGGGCAAACAGACGGGAAAGCACGAGGCGGTCAACCTTGAAAACGACGGGTTGAGCGAGTGTACGAGTGCAATCGTCATTCGGCCAGTTTGGCGAGGATCTTGTACACCACGGTGCCCAGGATCAGCAGCATGCCGAGCCACATGCCGAACACGCCAAGGGGCTTGTCGCGAAAGTTGAAACCGACCGCGAGCATGATCATGCCGATCAGGATGGGGATAAGCATGGCGTGAAAGGAGGACATGGAGATCATGGGGCGACGGCCTTGTCAGAGTGGGAATACTGACAAGTTTAGGTCGGATTGCAGAAAAGCGAGTTGATGTGAGTCAGATAGCTTTGTGTGCGCCTGAAATCGCTATCGCGGGCAAGCCCGCTCCCGCAGGAAAATGCATTCCACGTGTGGGAGCGGGTTTGCCCGCGATGGCCGCGCCTCGGTCTCAAGGCAGATCGTGACTGGCGTAGAACGCCCCCAAAACCTTCACCAGGTGTGCCAGGTCATGGCTGCCGCACAATTCACGAATGGAGTGCATGGCAAACGTCGGCAGGCCGATGTCCACGGTGCGCACGCCCAGGTGGCTGGCGGTGATCGGGCCGATGGTCGAGCCGCAGCCCATGTCGCTGCGCACCACGAAGCTCTGCACCGGCACTTCCTGGGCCATGCACAGGTGGCGGAAGAACCCGGCGGTTTCGCTGTTGGTGGCGTAGCGCTGGTTGCTGTTGACCTTGATCACCGGGCCGGCGTTGAGCTTGGGGCCATGGTTGGCGTCGTGCTTCTCGGCGTAGTTCGGGTGTACGCCGTGGGCGTTGTCCGCAGACACCAGCAGTGATTTCTGAATGGTGCGTACGAACTCATCACCTTCCGGCAACAGACGACGCAGGGTCTGTTCCAGCATCGGGCCATCGGCACCGCACGCTGAGCAGGAGCCGACTTCTTCGTGGTCGTTGCACACCAGCACGCAGGTTTCGTCGGTTTCGCTGGTGAGCAAGGCTTGCAGGCCGGCGTAGCAGGACAGCAGGTTGTCGAGGCGTGCGCCGGCAATGAAGTCGCCATTCAGGCCGATCACCGCAGCGCTTTGTGTGTCGTAGAAGCTCAGCTCGTAGTCGAGCACCACATCGGCGTTCAGGCCGTGTTCGCGGGCCAATTGTTCGGTGAGCACGGCGCGGAAGTCCACGCGCTCGTCACCGGCAAATTGCGCGAGGATGGGTGGCAGCTCGGTCTGGGCATTGATCGCCCAGCCCTGGTTGGCTTCACGGTTCAGGTGAATGGCCAGGTTGGGAATGATCGCGATGGGTAGCTTGAAGTCGATCAGTTGGCTCTCGACCTTGCCGTCGCGGCGGAAGGTCACGCGGCCGGCCAGCGACAGGTCGCGGTCGAACCACGGGGCCAGCAGCGCGCCGCCGTAGACTTCCACGCCCAACTGCCAGAAACCCTGGCGCTGTAGCTCCGGCTGGGGTTTGACCCGCAGGCACGGGCTGTCGGTGTGGGCGCCGACCAGGCGAATCCCGCCTTGCAGCGGCGAGTGGCGGCCGAGCTTGAAGGCGATGATTGAGGAATCGTTACGGGTCACGTAATAGCGACCGTTGGCCTCGGTGGCCCAGGTTTCGCGCTCGTCGAGACGCTGGTAACCGGCCGCTTCGAGGCGCTGCGCCAGGGCGGCAGTGGCATGAAAAGGAGTAGGGGAGGCCTTGAGGAAGTCGATCAGGCCTTGATTCAACGCTTCGCGCATAAATAGCTCCAGACAGCAATGCGCGGAGTTTACCGTTCGATGGCAAGAAGTGCACAGAACAAATGTGGGAGCGGGCTTGCTCGCGAAGGCGGTGTGTCAGTTACTGAATATGCTGACTGATCCACCGCCTTCGCGAGCAAGCCCGCTCCCACATTTTGATCATATTGCCAATTTTAGAACGGCGCAGGGCACTCAAAGCGCAAACGCTCGCCGCTCTGCGGGTGCGTAAAGCTCAACATGCTCGCGTGCAGGCACAGGCGTGGCCAGGCCGCCAGAGCCTGTTCGTGGGCGTACAGGCCATCACCGAGCAACGGGTGGCCGATCGACAGCATATGCACCCGCAGTTGGTGCGAGCGCCCGGTGATCGGCGTCAACTCGACGCGGCACCAGTCGCCGCAACGCTCCAGGACTTTCCAGAAGGTCAGCGCGTGCTTGCCGAATTCGTGGTCGACCACGTGGCGTGGCTTGGTCGGCGGGTCGTAGCGCAGGGGCAGGTCGATGCTGCCGCTGTCCAGTTCCGGCTGGCCCCAGGCCAATGCGGTGTAGGCTTTTTCGGTTTCGCGGTCGTGAAACTGGCGGGACAGCTCGCGGTGGGTGTCGGCATCACGGGCCAGCAGGATGATCCCCGAGGTTTCCCAGTCCAGGCGATGGACGATGCGGGCTTCGGGGTAGCCGTTTTCCTGCAGGCGGGTGATCAGGCAGTCCTTGTTGTCGTCGGCGCGCCCAGGCACCGAAAGCAGCAGGGTCGGTTTGTTCACCACCAGGACAGCGTCGTCCTGATGCAGGATATGAATATTGGACAGCGGCATCAAACAGCCTCGTAACAAACGCCAACGGCGGCTCGCCCACCCGGTTCCCCAACAGGGACCAGGGTGAACGAGCCGCCGTGGCAGCCGCCTTTTCGATTAACGATCAGGCAGGGTGATATTGAGTTCCAGAATCGAGCAGCTGCCGTCATTTTCCAGGGCGACATGCACGTCATCGTTGCCGATATTGACGTACTTGCGGATCACCTCGACCAGTTCCTTCTGCAAGGCTGGCAGGTAGTCCGGGGTGCTGCGTTGGCCGCGTTCGTGCGCCACGATGATCTGTAGACGCTCTTTCGCTACCGACGCGGTACTTGGCTTTTTGTTGGCGCGAAAGAAGTCGAGAAATTTCATTGTTTAGTTGCCTCCAAAGATACGCTCGAAGAATCCCTTCTTCTTAACATCGAGGAAGCGATGTTCCACGGTCTTGCCCAGCAAGCGATCAACTGCATCGCTGTACGCCTGGCCGGCGTCGCTCTGGTCGTCAAGAATCACTGGAACACCCTGGTTGGAAGCCTTGAGGACCGCCTGGGATTCTGGAATCACGCCCAGCAGGGTCACTGCGAGGATGTCCTTCACGTCTTCAACGCCGAGCATTTCGCCGTTGCTGACGCGCTCAGGGTTGTAACGGGTGAGCAGCAGGTGCTCCTTGATCGGGTCCTGGCCTTCTTCGGCGCGCTTGGACTTGCTGGCCAGCAGGCCGAGCATGCGGTCCGAGTCACGTACCGAGGAGACTTCCGGGTTGGTCACCACGATCGCTTCATCGGCGAAGTACATCGCCAGGTGAGCACCGGTTTCGATACCGGCCGGGGAGTCGCATACCACGTATTCGAAGGTTTCTTTCAGCTCGGCAAGGACTTTGCCCACGCCTTCTTTGGTCAGCGCGTCTTTGTCACGGGTCTGGCTGGCGGCCAGTACGTACAGGTTCTCAAGGCGCTTGTCCTTGATCAGGGCCTGTTGCAGGTTGGCTTCGCCATTGACCACGTTGACGAAGTCATACACCACGCGGCGTTCGCAGCCCATGATCAGGTCGAGGTTACGCAAACCGACGTCGAAGTCGACGATGACTGTTTTGTGGCCGCGCAGAGCGAGACCGGTACCGATAGCGGCGCTGGTGGTGGTCTTACCCACACCACCCTTGCCGGATGTAACCACGAGAATCTTGGCCAAGGTGTTTCACCCCTAAGGAAAAAGGACTTTTCAGTCCCTGAAAAACATCTCTTGAAACTCGCTGCAGGCGGACAGCCCTTGTAGGGAAAAGATGTGGTTTGCGCGAGGCAAACGCCAACTTCCAATTATTCCTACGTAAGTCTTGCCGGTTTCGCTTTGCTATCAGAGTCTAGAGATGCTTGGAAAATGCGGCAGTATCCGTTAAAGACGGATGATGTTCAACACATCGCCCGACAGGCTGACCTGCACCCCGGCCCCCCACAGCGGATCACGGCGCAAATCTTCTGAAACCTTGTACTGGCCTGCGATGGACACTAGTTCAGCGGTCAACTGCTGGCAAAAAATTCGAGCCTTGGTATCGCCCTTGATGCCGGCGAGGGCACGTCCGCGCATCGGGCCGTATACATGGATGTTGCCATCGGCGAGAAGTTCCGCGCCGGGGCTGACCGAGGAGATGACTACCAGGTCGCCACCCTGGGCGTAAATTTGCTGCCCGCCGCGTACGGGAGAGGTGATGATCTTTGTAGGCTTGATCGTCGGCTCAGGCGGTTTTTCCGGTTTTTTCTTCACTTCGCCGACCAAAGGTTCCAGCGGACGCTCACGCGCACCCGACGGCGGCAATACTGGCAGTTCAATGGCGATGGCGGCGGCAATGTCTTCGATACGGCTGGCACGAATCGCCAGGGTGCGCAGCCCATGGGAGCGGCACACGCGCATCAGGCCAGGCAGGTCAATCGCACCTTGGCCGGCCGGCAGTTTGTCCAGGGCCAGCACCAGCGGGGCGTTGTTGAAGAAGTTCGGCGCCAGGGCGACCTTGGCGGCGAGCTGGCGGTCCAGGGCGTCGAGGTCGTTGCGGGCGAGTTCCAGCACGGTGATGGCGAGCATGCTGCCTTTCAGCTGGAACACGGGATCTTGGTCTAGCGGTTCGGTTTGGCTCATGGTCGGCAAAAGCGGCTTGTCACGAAAAGTGTCGAGACTTATAACGAGAACACTCACTGGCCGCAAGCCGAGTCGAACCGTTGTAGAATGCGCGGCCCTGTCTTTACCGGAATCTGTAATGGATCGCCCGCGTTTTCGAGCTGTATTTTTTCACCCGCGTTTTTGGCTGTTATGGCTGGGACTCGGCCTGCTGTGGCTGGTCACCCAGTTGCCGTACCGTGCGCTGCTGACCATTGGTCGCCTGCTGGGTGCGGGCATGTACCGAGTGGCCGGCGAACGTCGGCGCATCGCCGCACGCAACCTGGAACTGTGCTTCCCGGAAAAATCCGCCAAGGAGCGTAAGCGCCTGCTCAAGGAAAACTTCGCCTCCACCGGCATCGCCTTCTTTGAAATGGCCATGAGCTGGTGGTGGTCGCGCCAGCGCCTGGCACGCCTGGCCCATGTCGAGGGCCTTGAGCACCTCAAGCAGGCCCAGCTCGATGGCAAGGGCGTGATCCTGATGGCCCTGCATTTCACCACCCTGGAAATCGGCGCGGCTCTGCTGGGGCAGAAGCACACCATTGATGGCATGTACCGCGAGCACGGCAACCCGTTGTTCGATTACATCCAGCGCCGTGGCCGCGAGCGCCATAACCTCGATTCCCTGGCCGTCGAGCGCGAGGACGTGCGTGGCATGCTCAAGCTGCTGCGCGCCGGCCGTGCCATCTGGTACGCACCGGACCAGGACTACGGCGCCAAGCAAAGCATCTTCGTGCCGCTGTTTGGCATCCAGGCCGCTACGGTGCCCGCCACCAGCAAGTTCGCCAAGCTGGGCAAGGCGCTGGTGGTGCCGTTCACCCAGCAGCGCCTGGCGGACGGCAGCGGTTACCGCCTGGTGATCCACCCGCCATTGACCGACTTCCCCGGCGAAAGCGATGAGGCCGACTGCCTGCGCATCAACCAGTGGGTCGAAGCCTCGGTGCGCGAATGCCCCGAGCAATACTTATGGACCCATCGCCGCTTCAAGAGCCGGCCACCGGGCGAACCCAAGCTGTACGACAAACGCCGTTGATCTGAAGTCTCTATTTCTACACATGGAGTGATGCGATGCGCCCAGCTGAACCGGTTACAGGTTTGATTCTTTCCGGCGGCGGGGCGCGAGCGGCGTATCAGGTGGGGGTGTTGGCGGCGATTGCCGAGCTGTTGCCGCCGGGGGCGCCCAATCCTTTCCCGGTGATCGTCGGCACCTCGGCCGGTGCGATCAATGCGGTGAGCCTGGCCAGTGGCGCCATGGACTTCACGGCGGCCATCCAGCGTCTTACCGCGTTCTGGCAGGGCTTTCGCAGCCACCTGGTGCTGCGCAGTGACTGGCCGGGGGTGATTCGCCAGGCAAGCCGCTTCTTTATCCACAGCCTGCTGGGCATCGGCGCCCAGGTACCGGTCGCCTTGCTCAATAGCTCGCCGTTGCGTGACCTGCTGCAGGAACGCTTGAACCTGGGCGGCATCGACGAGGCGATTCGCCACCAGCATTTGCATGCAGTGGCGGTGACTGCCTTCGGTTACGAATCCGGGCAAGCCGTGACCTTCTACCAGGGCGGCGGCACCATCGACGCCTGGCTGCGCCATCGGCGTATCGGCATGCCGACTCAACTGACGGTCGAGCATCTGCTGGCCAGTTCGGCGATCCCTTTGTTGTTTGCCCCGGTGAAACTTGACCAGGAATATTTCGGCGATGGCGCCGTGCGGCAATCGGCGCCCATCAGCCCGGCGTTGCACCTGGGGGCTACGCGTGTGCTGGTGGTGGGGGTCAGCGGCAACCCACGGGGCAACGAGCCGTCGATGCAACGCACCTACACCGGCCAGGAGCCGACGCTGGCGCAGATCGGTGGGCATATGCTCAACAGCACGTTTATCGACAGCCTGGAAAGTGATATCGAGCTGCTGGAGCGCTTGAATCAGTACAGCCATGCCGCACCTGGCGTGGCAGCGGTGGAAGTGCTGGTGATTGCTCCCAGCCAGCCGATCGACGAAATCGCGGCGCGGCATCGGCAGGAATTGCCGGCGGCTTTAAGGTTGTTCTTGCGTGGCCCGGGGGCGACCAAGACGAGCGGGGCGGGGGTGTTGAGTTACTTGTTGTTCGAGGCGGGGTATTGCAGCGAGTTGATTGAGTTGGGCCGGCGCGATGCGTTGGCCAAACGCGAGGAGATCACACGATTCCTCGGCCTTTCCCCACTCTAAATGTGGGAGCTGGCTTGCCTGCGATGGCAGCGGGTCATTCAATGCACTTGGCACGCACAGACCGCTATCGCAGGCAAGCCAGCTCCCACATTAGATCGGTGGTGTTCAGTTAGAAGTGGTACTTGACCAGGAAGCTCGCCGTGTCCTGGTTGGTCTTGAACGCGCCGGAATCCTCGATGCCGTACTTGTTCTTCCAGTAGTCGTATTCAAAGCCCACATACAGCTGCTTGTCGCCCCAGTGCAGGGCCTTGCCCAAGTCATATTTGACCTGTGGGTTGAAGTGCAGGTTGGCGTGGTAAGTGCCACGGGCGTTCTTGTCGTTGTCCGTGACCCAGTCCATAAAACCGTCGATCAGGATGTCGGAGCTGCCCACGGGGAGGGTGTACGACCACACTGGGGTGATCTGCCACACACCGTCACCCGGGCGATTGCCTTCGGTCTGGCGCTGGTAGAAGTTCAACTGGAAGTAATCGAAACCGGGGATGTTCAGGTCGAAGCCCGGGCCCACCAGATAGGACTCGTTGTCGCCTTCGCCGAACTCATACGTCAACGCCAGCAATACGTCCTTGATCGGGCCGAAGGACAAGTCCTTGTCCAGAATCTTGCCGAACGATAAGCGCGGGCTGAACTCACCGTAGTAAGTACTTGGGCCGACATTGCCGTCTTCCTTGCCGTTGTAAAAGATGCGGTCGAGGAAGAAGAAGTTGTCGCCGTACTTCCATGCATCGGCATGTTCGAAAGTGACGGTTTGCTGGATCTGCGGGTTAACGGTAAAGCTCTTGCCCCACAGGTAGGTCAGGCTGTTGTTCTGCCACTGCAACAGGTCACCGGCCACGGCCTGGCCACCAGCCAGCAGGGATCCCGCCAGCATCAGGCCTTTGAACATAGGTTTCATTCGGTTGCTCCCGAGTTAAAGTTTTATGGTTTTTCTTCTACGCAGGCGCTCTGGTGTGGCGCCTTTTGGTTCGCTGCAAAAATCGTCTGTTCGGTCAGCTTTGATGCTTTTAGCAAGAGCTGCGCCAAGGTGTTTAAAAAGCCAAAAAATCCCCGTCGGCTGCAGTGGATGCAGTCGAATTCAGAGGACTTTTGTGCACGTTGGCAGCAGACATAAGGCCGGGGTAAGTTGGCCTTGCAGTCAGCTTTTACATTCGCTGTTTTTTTTTGAGTCGATTCGAGCGGGCGCGGAGAATACTGGCTCCAAAGCCTTGGCTCAAGTGCGCTGTTAAAGAGCGCGTGGGGCGAGAATGGGGCACGGCGTATGGCCGGCCCCGGGTGAATGGCGTGCATGTGAGTGTTCCCTGTCTGTTGTTATTGTTTTACTAACAAAGGAATCAATGCGTTTGTGCGACGGCGGGGCGTTCAGCACCGCCGAGAATGTTGAACAGGATGTTCAGCGACAACGCGCTGAGGGTGGCCATGGCGATTCCGCTGTGGGTAATCGGGCTCATCCACAACGGCAGTTGTGCGAAGAACTCCGGGCGCACCACCGGGATCAGCCCCATGCCGATACTGACGGCCACCAGCAACTGGTTGCGGCGGTCGGCAATGTCGGCTTCCTGGAGGATCTTGATCCCGGTGGCCGCGACCATCCCGAACATGGCAATCGCCGCGCCCCCGAGCACCGCCGGGGGGATCGACGCCACCAGGAATGCGGCCTTGGGCAGCAGGCTGAGTACGATCAGGAAGGCGCCGGCCATGATCGTCACCGAGCGGCAACGTACGCCGGTCATTTGCACCAGGCCGATATTCTGCGCGAACGAGGAGTGGGTAAAGGTGTTGAAGAACCCGGCGAAGAACGAGGCGCCGGCATCACACAGCAGGCCCCGGCGCAGCATCTTCGGGGTGACGTCCTGGCCGGTGATCTTGCCCAGTGCGAGGAACATCCCGGTCGACTCGACGAAGATGATCACTACCACCAGGCACATCGACAGGATCGGCGCCAATTCAAATGTGGGCATGCCAAAGTGCAGCGGCGTCACCACCTGCACCCACGGTGCCTGGGCCAGGCCGCTGAGGTCGACCATGCCGATCACACCGCACAGGCCGTAACCCAGGCCCATGCCGATCAGCACCGAGATATTCACCCAGAAGCCGCGCATAAAGCGGTTGATCAGCAAGATGGTGGCCAGCACCAGGGCGGCAATCGCCAGGTAAATCGGCGAGCCGAAGGTGGCCGCCGCGCTGCCGCCACCAGCCCAGTTCACGGCCACCGGGAACAGCGACAGGCCGATAGCGGTGATCACCGTGCCGGTCACCAGCGGAGGGAAGAAGCGCACGACCTTGGACATGAACGGTGCGATCAACATGCCGAAGAACCCGGCGGCGATGGTCGCGCCGAAGATCCCCTGCAAGCCGATCCCGGGCATGCCGGCCATGGCGACCATGCTGCCGACGGCGGCGAAACTGGCGCCCATCATTACCGGCATGCGAATGCCCACCGGGCCGATGCCGAATGATTGCACCACCGTGGCGATGCCGGCCACCAGCAGGTCGGCGTTGATCAGAAAGGCGATTTCTTCACGGCTCAGGCCCGCGGCCTGGCCAATGATCAAGGGCACGGCGACGGCGCCGCCGTACATCAGCAAGACGTGTTGCAGGCCTACCAGAATCAGTTGCAAGAGGGGCAGCCGCACCATGGCGGGTGCGGCAGGAATCTGCGGTTCGACTAACTCGGTCATGCAACACCTCGGATCTTTTTATTGTTGTGTTGTTCGGCATTCAATTGCCGGGTGGAGCGGGATCTTTCAAACACTGCAGATCCCTGTGGGAGCGGGCTTGCTCGCGAATGCGGTGGTTCAGTCACCTGAAGTGTTGAATGACACACCGCATTCGCGAGCAAGCCCGCTCCCACATTTGGATCTGCGTCTGGCTGTCAGTTGGTGCGGGCCCCCTGATTGATCCAGGTGCCGATCAAATCCCGTTCCTGCTGGGTCATCTGGGTGATGTTGCCCAGCGGCATGATCTGGCTGGCTACGGCCTGCGCTTGAATGCGCGCCGCCTGCTGCTGGATCTGTGCCGGGGTATCGAACATCACACCCGCCGGCGCGGTGCTGAACAGCGGGCTGGTCGGCTTGGCCGAATGGCACACGGCGCAGCGTTCCTGAATCACCCCGTGCACCTTGTCGAAATCAATCGTGGCCTGCGCCGGTGCGGCGGGAGCAGCAGGTTCTGCCGGAGCGGCTGGCACAGCAGGTTTCAAGCCACCCCCCAATGCGGTTTCCGGCAATGGCTGGTACTCGATGGCGGCCGGTGCCTTGGCCACTTCCGGTGAGGTTGCCACAGGTTTCGGGCCGGTCACGTACGCCAGGCAAATCATCGCCAATGCGCCAACGGGCAAGGTCCACGCGTACTTCTGGCTGTTATGCCGGGTGTTGAAGTAGTGGCGCACCAACACCGCTGCCACCGCGATGCCGGCCAGGATCAGCCAGTTGTATTGGCTGCCGTAGGTGCTCGGGAAGTGGTTGCTGATCATGATGAACAGCACCGGCAAGGTGAAGTAGTTGTTGTGGCGTGAACGCAGCAGACCCTTGGCCGGCAGGGCCGGGTCGGGCGTGCGGTTCTCTGCGATTGCCGCCACCAGTGCGCGTTGCGCCGGCATGATGATGCGGAACACGTTACCCACCATGATCGTGCCGATCACCGCACCCACGTGCAGGTACGCGCCTCGGCCGCTGAACACTTTGCTGAAGCCGTACGCGGCGGCAATCAACAGCACGAACAGGATAAAACCGAGCAAGGCAGGGCGTTTGCCCAGGGCCGAGTCGCAGAGGAACGAGTAGATGAACCAGCCGGCGAACAGTGAGCCGATGCCCAGCAGTACGCCTTCGGGGCCACTGAGGCTGCTGCCCGGAGCCAGCAGGTACAAGGTCGGGTTGGCGTAGAACACCACGCACAGCAGCGCGACGCCCGACATCCAGGTGAAATAGGCTTCCCATTTGAACCAGTGCAGGTTGTCCGGCATGGTCGGTGGGGCCAGTTTGTATTTTTCCAGGTGGTAGATACCGCCACCGTGGATCGCCCACAAGTCACCGGCCAAGCCGTCCTTGGGGTTGACGCGATTAAGGTTGTTTTCCAGCCAGACGAAATAGAAGGAAGCGCCGATCCACGCGACGCCAGTGATCATGTGAACCCAGCGCACGCTAAGGTTCAGCCATTCCAACAGATGTGCTTCCACAGTCTTTACCTCTCGCCTGTCACCCTTGTTGTCGGGTGATCCGGCCTTCTCTTATTGGTGGGGGGCGAGGATCAACCGCTCATCCTCTTCAAAAAAATGCTCATCGCAGTTATTGCCTGTGCCACTGCGATCAACCACCAGGAAGTCATCCCGCTTTTCGATCGTCAGCACCGGGTGGTGCCAGACGCCGCGATGGTAATTAATGCCCTGCCTGCCGTTGGTAACGAAGGCGCGGACCAAGCCCGATACAGGTGCATCGCCAAGTGGCGCGACCACGATCAGAAAGGGGTTGCCGAGCAGCGGAATGAAAGCCTGGCTGCCCAGCGGGTGTCTCTCCAGCATGCACACGGTCAGCGGCATATCCAGCGCGTCGGCGCGGAAAATGCTGATGATCGCGTTGTCTTCCGGCTGGGCGGTTTCGACCGTTGCCAGCTTGTGAAAGCGCATGGTCGACCCGTTGTTGATCATGAAGTGATCGCTGCCGTCGGTTTCGATAACGTCTCCGAAAGGGGCGAAGGCTTCTTTGGTCAGGGGTTCGATCATCAGTGTGCGCATGGCTGTCTTCTTTTCCGAATGCTGTGTTGTTTGGTCTGCTTTTGTGGCGAGGGAGTTTGCTCCCGTTGGACTGCGCAGCAGGCCCATCTTTTGGGGTCGCTTTGCGGCCCAACGCGGGCAAGCCCGCTCGCCACAGGGGTTCTGCGCTTATTTGGCGACCTTGCCCAATACCCGCAGGCGGCTTACACCGCCGTCCGGGAACACGTTCAGGCGGATATGGGTAATCGGCCCCAGCGCCTTGATCTGCTCGGCGAACGTGTGTTCAGCGTGCATTTCCAGTTTCTGCGCCGGCAGCAATTCGCGCCAGAACAGCGATTGGGTTTCGATCTGGCTGTCGGTACCGCCCTTCACGAATGCGCCCTGGATCGAGCAAGTGTCCGGGTAGTTGCCCTTGAAGTGCAGGGTATCGACGATGATTTTCTCGATCTCGCCTGGGTGGCCCAGCGCGACGATCACCCAGTCATTGCCCGGTGTACGACGACGTGCGGTTTCCCAGCCATCGCCCATGTTGACGCCACGGCCCGGGTTGAGGATGTTGCTCATGCGGCCGAAGTGTTCATCGGAGCAGGCCAGCGCACGGCCGCCGTTCAAGGCCGCAGCCAGGTCGACCTGTTCGTTGTCGCCCACTGCGGACCAGTCGCGGAACGGCACGCCGTACACACGCAGGCGCGCCACGCCGCCGTCCGGGTAGATGTTGAAACGCAGGTGGCTGAACGCCTGGTCGTTGTTGATCGCGTGGTAGTGGTGGCTGTTGCCTTGCAGCTCGACGGCCGAGAGCACTTCTACCCATTGAGTGTTGTCATCCGGCTCGCCCGAGGCCAGGAAACAGGCTTCCAGCGAGGCCGACGGCGGGTAGTTGCCGGTGAAGAATGAAGTGTCGATGTCCACACCCTTGATCGAGCCCGGCACGCCCAGGCGGATCACCGCGCTGTCGTAACCTTCGAAGCGCTTGCGGCGCGACTCCCAGCCGTCCATCCACTTGCCGTTATCATCGAAAACGCCCTCCTTCCACACGGCCGGGGTCGGCTGGAACAGGCGGTTGGCGTCGGCGAACCAGTCATCGGTGACGGAGATGATCTTGGTGCCCAGGCGGGCGTCGGCCAAGTTGACGAACTTCTCGAAAGGTACGGGTTGCGCTTTCATTCTTCTTGTCTGCCTTAAAGTAAGTGGCTTGGGATGCTCGCCAGGCCCTGGGCGTCATGAGCGCTCGGGCCAGGTCTGCTTAAAGAGTCAGTAATCGGAACAACGCGATTTTGTTGATCTCGTCCAGGGCGCATTTGAACTCGGCTTCCACCGAGTTGTGAATACGCGTTTCAAACGCGGCGAGGATCTGGTGCCGGTTGCTGCCTTTTACCGCCATGATGAAGGGAAACTTGAACTTGGCCTTGTAGGCATCGTTCAGCTCGGTGAAGCGCGAGAACTCTTCGGCCGTGCATTGGTGAATACCGGCGCCAGCCTGTTCATGGGTGCTGGCTTCGGTAAGTTGGCCCTGGACGGCCGCACGGCCTGCCAGGTCCGGGTGAGCGTTGATCAGCGCCAGTTGACGGGTGTGATCAGCGCTCAACAGGAGGTCGCTCATGCGCTGGTGCAGGGTTTCGATCTGGTCGATCGACGCATCCTGGCCCAGGTCGAAAGCCTTTTCGGCCACCCATGGCGAATGTTCGTAGATATCGGCGAAGGCTTTGACAAATGCGTCACGGCTTAAGGTCGACGGTTTCAAGGTTTGGAACGCAGTCATTTCGCCGCTCCCGTATACGGGTGGGTTTCGTGCCAGTGGCGCGCAATGTCGACGCGGCGGGTGAACCACACCTGCTCATGGCTCTTGGCGTATTCGATAAACCGCTTCAACGAAGCCAGGCGCGCCGGGCGGCCGATCAGGCGGCAATGCAGGCCGATGGAGAGCATTTTCGGTGCTTCAGCGCCTTCGGCGTAGAGCACGTCGAACGCGTCTTTGAGGTACTCGAAAAAGTCATCACCCTTGTTGAAACCCTGCACCTGGGTGAAGCGCATATCGTTGGTGTCCAGGGTGTAGGGGATCACCAGGTGCGGCTTGCCGGTGGGGTTGTTGGGTTCCCAGTAGGGCAGGTCGTCGTCGTAGGTGTCGCAGTCATACAGGAAGCCGCCTTCCTCCATCACCAGCCGGCGGGTATTGGGGCCGGTACGGCCGGTGTACCAGCCCAGTGGGCGCTCGCCGGTCAGTTCGGTAAGGATGCGGATCGCTTCGAGCATATGCTCGCGCTCCTGGGCCTCGTCCATGTACTGGTAGTCGATCCAGCGGTAGCCGTGGCTGCAGATCTCATGGCCGGCCTCGACCATGGCGCGGATCACATCCGGGTGGCGCTGGGCGGCCATGGCCACGGCGAAGATGGTCAGCGGAATGTCGAATTCCTTGAACAGCTTGAGGATGCGCCACACGCCGGCACGGCTGCCGTATTCGTACAGCGATTCCATGCTCATGTTGCGCTCGCCTTGCAGCGGCTGGGCCGAGACCATTTCCGAGAGGAAGGCTTCGGACTCTTTGTCGCCATGCAGGATGTTACGCTCGCCGCCTTCTTCGTAGTTGAGTACGAACGACAAAGCGATGCGCGCCTTGCCCGGCCAGTGGGGGTGAGGAGGGTTACTGCCGTAACCGATCAGGTCGCGTGGGTAGTCAGCGCTCACTGCAGTCTTCCTTCTTGTTCGTGGTAGCAAGTGTGTGGCGGCCAGCGTAAAGACTGGGTGGCGTCACAGCGATGGGCTGATTGTATACAACTTGATGGTCACTTTGTAAGCCTGTATTTCTGCATTTTTTCCAAGCGGTTGCCCCAGCTTAGTACTGCAAGAAACTTGCCTGGCTGGTCAGTAAATGGATAAAAGGTCGTTTAAAAGCAAGGCGTGTTGAGAATTCGTAATGAGGATCACGGCTGGCGAGGGTATGCCAAACTTTGTGATTTTTATTGTGTACAACTTTTATTAAAAGTGTCTTAATCAGCCCGTCGCCGACTTTTGCAGGCCTCATGCGCGCCCCAAAAAGATGCGGCCCATTTCACCTCATACAAGGGAGCCCCACCCCATGGGACGACTGACCACACACGTACTGGACGCAGCCCACGGCTGCCCCGGCAGCGCCATCCAGGTTGAGCTATACCGCGTCGAAGGCGCGCAACTGGAGCTGGTCGCCAGCGCCGTGACCAACAGCGACGGCCGCTGTGATGCGCCGCTGCTGCAGGGGGATGAGTACCGCAGCGGCGTCTACCAGCTGCAATTCAGTGCGGGTGACTACTACCGCGCCCGTGGAGTTCAGTTGCCGGAGCCGGCCTTCCTGGATGTGGTGGTGCTGCGCTTCGGCATCAGTGCCGAACAGGATCACTACCATGTGCCCTTGCTGATTTCGCCTTACAGCTACTCCACCTATCGCGGTAGCTGAGCGTCACCTCGCTTCACACCCCCAAAGCTCTTCGTTGGTTTTCGCCCGCCCACACTGCGGGCTTTTTTTTGCCCGGTGCACCGTTCAATTATCTAGCGCCTGATGAGGGGGCGCGCTGCATAGGCTAGGTGTTTTCCTCGACGAAGATACTGCCGTGACCTTACCTACCGACCCCGATGCGTCTGACGACGATGCGTTGCAGTCCATGCGTATTCAGCTGACGCAGCGGATCGACAGCAGCCCCCAGCCCAGCCTCTTGATCAATCGGCTCACGGCTGCCGACCTGCGTTGTGCCGACGCGGCCCACCATCGGTTGCGCCTGATTTCCAAGGCGCCCAGGATCCTGCGGGTGATCCGTGCCGAGTTACGCAAGGCTTTCGAGTTGGACCCGGACAGCGTGCTCTTTACCGAACCCAAGCCGCCGGCAGTCGCGCGCAAAGTCGACACCTTGACCGACCGCGCATTGCAGCTGCTGGTGCTGCCGTCGTTGCCGATCAATCTCAATCATTTTACGGCCGTCAGCCTCAAGGGCGACCCCGTGCGACGCTTGCCTTTCACGCCGCTGGAGGCATTGCGACGGGTGATTGCGCTCAATCTGTTCGGGCGGCTGGCCCAGGCGCGCAGGGACTATTGGCAGGCACTGGTGCCGTGCTCCTGGCTGAAACGCACTGAGCGCTGGGTGCAATTGCACGCACAGCTGTTCGCCGACCAGGCCTTTGTGGCGCGGCAATTGGATGAGCTGTCGACTGCAGGCTTGGAAATGGTCCAGGCCCTGGTGGACGCTCCGACGGCGCAGGCCCGCCAGCACGCCGGGGCGCAATGGGCCAGCCTGCAGGTGTGCAAGTTGTTCTGGCCGGGGGTGGGGCCGCGATTGATGGCGATCCCCGGCGCCCTGCATCTTTATCGTGAGGGTGAGCCGCCAGGTGCGCCTCATGTGATCTACCTGCCGGGTGTGCAGCGTAATTACTACGAGTACCCGTCCTTCGACCAGTTGCAATGTGGATTGGCGGGGCTGATCAATGGCACCTTGTTCGACAACCTGTGGCAGTGCCTGCCGCTGCGCCGCCGGCATGAGGTGTGCCGGCCCGAGGTCGGGACTGCCAGCGCCAACCTTGCGGTGGGGCGTAGTTGCGCCCTGCAGGGCGATGCTTTGGAGAGCAGTGCACTGGCAGTGTTGGAGGGGCAATGGGACAACGAGCTGGCCTGCGCGGTGTCGATCAATCTTGCGCAGGTCTATTCCGACAGGCGCCAGCCTGCTGTGGAGAACCCTACACGTTTTCTGACTTACATCGAACGCGCCAGGCACCACTGGGCAGGCAAGGCGCGCCTGGGGAGCATTCGCCATGAAGTGCAGGAATGGGATCAGCAGCGGCGGCACAAGCACATTATGTTTGCCAGTTGCGCACCGGAGTTGCCCGTGCAAACGGCGCTGCAACAGGTCAAGCGCTATGAAAAAGGCCTGATGACGCTGCTGGACTCGCAGGACCCCGGTGCAGATACCCAAGGCTGGCAGGATTTCATTACCCTTGAGGAGCGGTTCAAGGAGCAGACAAACACCTTGCGCAGGCTGCTGCAGGGCGCGCCACTCACACTGTTCGAGACGGCGTTCTGGAAGGCGCGCCCCACAGGTGAGCGTAATCGCCTGGTTATGCTCGTCCACAGCTGGGCCGAGCTGCTGCGCAGCGAAACCCAGTTGCAGCATCTACTCAAGCTGATCTCGACAGCCCATCGGGACCTACTGGTCGAGGTGCTGGACACGCCCCTGGCGAGTAAACGCGGGGGCAGTGAAACCTGCGTTCTGTCGGTGCTGGTGGGGGGCGAAGGCATTGCCATGCATCCTTTGCACAGCCTGTTTGCGATCACCCGCACCGCCGCGCTGGGCGAGCCGGAACGGCGCGTGCCGGTGGTGCTGTGTGCGTTCGGACGGGAGGGCGGGGTGCTCGAGTTTGCCAGGCTTGGGGCGTTATCCCGTGGCATCCAGGCCAGCCTCGGCGCCCGCGATGGCTCGGTACTGTGGCGCTATGTCGAGCGCGAACACCGCGCAACGGTCGCGGAACAGGTGGCCGGCCGAACCCTGGCGCTGCGGTATGAACCCATTGAGGGCAACCCGCTGGCGTTGGCATTCAAGCGGCTACTCAAGGGGTACCTGGTCCAGCAGAAGCGGCTTGACGGCAGTGCGCACGTTTTCAGTGAAACCCATGACACCCCATTGAGCCGACTGCTTCTGGCGGTGGAATTGGATGAACACCTGAATGCGCCCGCCAACGCCGCTCGGGCTCAGGCACGGGCGCATGTCGAACTGGTGCGCAAAGCCGCGAGCGCAAAACACCGACTGCCGAGCTGGCTGGCCGATGCCAGCGTGACCCAGCGTAACCGCTTCAGGCACTTGCAGCGCCACTACCTGGGCAGCGCGTTTGCCTTTGAAGAGCTCCTCACGCAACGCTTGCCTGACCTGCATGCCTACGCCCGCCATGTGCTGGTTGCCCGGTTGCGCGAAGACGGCCTGCAACTGGACATCGACACACCCTTCATCGAATTGCCGGACCACGTCGATGGGCGGTTCTGTGCCTGGGAAAGCACGTGTGTGGTGGGCGAGCGTGGCGAAGTCCTCAGCCCCAGTGCGGCGCGTACATGCTTGAGCCTGCTGCAACTGGCGTTGCAGAACCTGGACCCGCAGATGATGCCCACCTGGTGGCGTTTCAGGTACGCCCGTTACCTGATCCCGGCCTGGCAGCCGCAGCTGACGCCACATTACTTGATCACCATGGTGTCCTCGCTGGATATCGGCGGACGCTACGAGGCATTGATCGACGGCGTTTTTTACCCGCCCGCGAGCGCTGACGACGCCCGTGTCCCGCAACTGTTGCGGCGCGCTTTGCAGGCGGGTGCCGAGGCTGATCTGTATTCGGCGGTTCAACAAGGGCTCTCGGCAGATGGGAAACGTCTATTCAGTTTGGCAATGGCAGGGTTGCATGGGCTGGCTCAGCAAGTGCAACTGCTGGTGGTGCATCTGGTGGGCCACACGCTGCAGCATGACCGTTATATCGCCGGCGTCCTGGTGATTCACGACCTGCGGTCCCAGCACTGCGTGGTCTACTGGCCCACCGCTTCGGGGGCCGCCAACCTTAGTGAATACGCCAGCCTGCAACTGGCACGGGAGCATGTGAACCGCAGTTGGGCGCTACCCGGCACGGTCAAGGCACTGGCCCGGCACGTCGCGCCGGGGTGGGCGTTCGAAGCCATCACCCATCACCCAGGTGACGCGCGCAGGGATCAGCGCTTCGAGGCGTTTTCATTGCTCCCCGGCTCGGCATTGGTGCAGGGGGCCTGGCACGGCGTTGAGTTCGTGCGTTCATTTGCGGTCAAGCACTTGATACCCACAGCGCTGGTCGACAGCATTGAACAGCAGATCCATGAGCAGGTTGCCCATGACGCGCTGAACTGGTTGGCCCTGGTGCCCACTTCCCACGACGATGCCATGGCCCTGTTGTATCGGGCGCGGGTGCTCGATCTGCAGCATCAGGCGCAGGCCGGCAGTAACTCTGGCAGGACCCTGGAGAAGTACCGTGAACAACGCCTGGGCGAGCAGAGTGATACCCGCCTGCGCGCCATTCTGGCGATGTTCGTGCCGTTTTTCGGCTTGGGTAATCAGGTGTATGAATTGCTGCTCGCCGCCCGGCGTTATCACCGCTATGGCGACCCTCGCGATGCGGTGAACGTGGCCTTTGGGGTGATATTTCTGGCGGTGGACCTTTTGCTGAGTTTTGCGCCTGGCCCCAAACTCAAGGCGGGAACGTTACCGCGCCCCAGGACGGATTTGATGGTGAGGGGTTTGAATCGCATTCATCATTCAACCGTTGCGCAGGTTGGCCGGTTTTCTCTGCTGTCCCCGTCGCCATCGCCGGCTGCGCGGCTCACACCTCTGCAGCGGTTCAAGGTTCAGGGGTTGCCTCGCGACGCCGTGGCGTTGAGGGGGCCGGGCGAAAGAGGGGTCTACGTGAAGAACGGCGAGCGCTTCATTGTGGATGATACCCACCACTACCCGGTTTACCGGCGAGGCGACGAACGCTTTTTGCGCTTGAAGAACAAAGAGGCGCCGGGTACGGATGAGTTGATCCTGACGATCCATGAGCCTACGGACTGGCAGTTAGGCGCGGATGCGCCGGTGGCCGGCCCGAGCTCGCGGGCAGTCCGGCCGCAGCCGGTGCCTTTGCAGCCAGCGGGCTGGCAGCCCTCCGTCGAGCGTGCGGCGACGTACAGGCGGATTCAGCAGTCATCGGTACAGGGCAATAACTGGTTCAGTTGGCGCACTCGGGTTCCTGAAAACCAGCCGTTTGGCCCCGGAGCTTCCGGGATATGCCATGTTCATCTGGACCCGCCGGGGTTTCCCTACGATGTCATCTACGTGGGTGGCACGTATGACACCCCGGCGCAATCTGCGGCGGGCTACTACCGGTTGCTTCACCAGGGCGACCACGCGCCGTTGGGCGACATCGCGTTTATCGCCCCGGACCGGCCGCTGGTATCAAAAGCTCAGGTGGATATTGGGCGTTGGACAACCACCGACCTTCATGAACAACCGATTCCGACCTCTCGTACTACAGCAGGTGCTTGGCAGCTCCATGCTCCGCTGTTCGAGGGGCCGTTGGAGCCGCTGGTGGGACGGGCTTTCCCTGGCATGACGCGAAAGAGCCGCGAGTTTGCAGTCGCACGATTAATTGAATTGTCCGACTCTGCCCGCTCGGTAACCGCCAGCCATCTGCTGAATCTGCGTGCGACCCTGGACCGATGGCTGACCCCTGATCCGGTCAGGCTTGGCCAGACCGATGACTTGCTGGCGATGCTTCGGCCCAGCGACAGGGGCCTGAATACCCTCTACATCGGTTTTGAAGGCAAGGCACCCGGCTTCACGCGTGTCGACTTCAGCCCGCCCGTTGCATTGGACCCCAGACTGCGATCTGGTGGTGTACGGGTTTCGGCAGAGAGAAACACCGCGCAGCGTGTGGCGATCCGGACGGTGCTGGAACAGCAGGGCTTCAATGTCGAGGAATTGAGCATGCGACGTGGCAGGAAATCCACGCGGGAATGGGTGGTGACCCACCCCCGTTCGAACAGGCTGTACTACATGGTCTATCAGTGGATCGGGCGCGGGACCGTCCAGTTGAAAACGCGACTCACGGATAACTGGCTGAATACAGTCGCCCATGCAGGTAGTGCTTCGGCCTTATCCGCACGCGTCAGAAGTGCTATGGAGGAACAGCGCCTGGTACCGATCGCCGCCGGTATTCAATGGCCCACCCACGGCAATGTCCCACCCAGCGTTTACTTTGCCAGGGTCAACCGACTCTAGCCTTGAGCAGCGAGACCGCGCCGGCGCAGCCGAACAGGGCGGCGCTGATGCGGTTGAACCAGCTTTGCCCGCTGCCGCTGCGCAGGTACCGCGCCGCACCATGGGCCCCAAGGCCATAGGCCAGCTTGCACAGCAGGTCGAGCACGGTCCAGGTCGCGATCATGATCAGCAACTGCGGTAAAAATGCCTGTTCGGCACTTAGAAACTGCGGCAGGAAGGCGGCGAAAAACAGGATGTCTTTCGGGTTGCTGGCGCCCAGCACAAAGGCCCGGCCAAACAGCGCACGAAAGCGTGGCGTGCTGGTCACCTGCGGCACGTCGGCGCCGTGGGCCGGTTGCAGCGACTGTTGCCAGCTTTGCCAGGCGAGGTAGAACAGGTACAGCGCGCCGACGATCTTCAGTGCACTGAACAGTTGCTCCGAAGCGAGCAGCAATGCGCCCAGGCCCAGGGCCGACGCACTCAACAGGCAGATCGAGGCGATCACCCCACCGAGAAACGCCGGGTACGAGCGGCGCAGGCCGTAGTTCAGGCTGTTGCTGATCATCAGCAACGACAGCGGCCCCGGGATCAGGATCACCACCAGCGCAGCGCCGCTGAACAGCAGCCAGGTTTCCAGACTCATTGCTTGCTCCTTTTTTTATAGAAAGACGAACTTGGCGATAAAGATCGCGCACAACACCCACAGGCTCACGGAAATCTCGCGGTACTTGCCGGTGCCGGCCTTGAGCGCCACGTAAGTGATAAAGCCCAGGGCGATACCGTCGGCGACCGAGAAGGTCAGCGGCATCATGATCGCGGTGACGATCGCCGGGATGCTGTCGGTCGCTTCATCCCAATTGATGTGAGCCATGCTCGCCATCATCAGCATCGCCACGTAAATCAGCGCACCCGCCGTGGCATAGGCCGGGATCATGCCGGCCAGCGGTGCAAAAAACATCGCCGCCACAAACAGCACGCCCACGGTCACCGCCGTCAGCCCGGTACGGCCACCGGCAGCCACACCGGCGGCGCTTTCTACGTAGCTGGTCACTGGCGGCACACCGACCATGGCGCCGAACACACTGGAGGCGCTGTCCGCCTTCAGGGCGCGGGACAGGTTATCGATCTTGCCGTCGGCATTCACCAGCCCGGCGCGTTGTGCAACGCCCATCAGTGTACCGGCAGTATCAAACATGTGCACAAACAGAAAGGCAAATACCACGCTGATCATGCTGACATTGAATACACCCTTGATGTCCATCGCCATCCAGGTCGGTGCCAGGCTTGGTGGGGTCGAAAGGATGCCGTTGTAGTGCACCAGGTCCAGGCTCCAGCCGGCCAGCGTCACGGCGATGATGCTGATCAGGATTGCGCCGAACACCCGGTGGTAGCTGAGGATCGCGATCAACAGGAAGCACACCGCCGCCAGCAGCGGCGCGGGCTCATGCAGCGAACCGAGCTTGATCAGGGTGGCCGGGCTGTCGACGATGATGCCGGCGGTTTTCAGGCCGATCACCCCCAGAAACAAACCGACACCGGCGCCCATGGCATGGCGCAGGCTCACCGGAATGCTGTTGAGCAGCCATTCACGCACCCGTGAGAGCGTGAGGCCCATGAACAGCACCCCGGAAATAAACACCGCACCCAGCGCGGTCTCCCAGTGGTAGCCCATGGTGCCGACCACGGTGTAGGTAAAAAATGCGTTGAGGCCCATGCCTGGCGCGAGTCCTACCGGCCAGTTGGCGTAGAGGCCCATCAACAGGCAACCCAGCGCGGCGGCGATGCAGGTGGCGACAAACGCCGCGCCGTGATCGATGCCGGCGTCGGCCATGATGTTCGGGTTGACGAAGATGATGTAAGCCATGGTGATAAAGGTGGTGAGGCCGGCGATCAGCTCGGTCTTCACTGTGGTGCCATGCAGGCGCAGTTTGAACAGGCGTTCCAGCCAGCCGTTCTGTGAGGGGGCAAGGTCGAGCGTTGGGGCTTCGGATTTGCGGCTTTCCACAGCGAGTACTCCTCAAGAGTTTTATTGTTATTTCCAGCGCCGGACACAGGTGTGGGCAGCGGCGCTTTGAGGTACTGGCGGGTTTTTGTTGACCAATAGGTCAGGAACTCGCACGAAGCGAATTATGCTTTTGTATACAAATAAAGCAAATAATGTTTTCGATTGTTTGGATGGAAGGGGATGAAAGGTTAACTCGGTGGTGAGCAATTTTGTATGGACGCGCTTTTGTGGCGAGCGGGCTTGCCCGCGTTGGGTCGTGTAGCGACCCTAAAAAATGGGCCTGCTGCGCAGTCCAACGCGGGCAAGCCCGCTCGCCACAGCAAGCCCGCTCGCCACAGCAAGCCCGCTCGCCACAACAAGCCTGCTTGCACGACCAGCCTATCCACTACGAGGGTCAAGGCTGGCCGGCAAGTGCTTGATTGACCGCCAGCCATCCTGTCACTGCTTGTTCTCCGGCGTCGCTGAAGGCGCGCTGCAACAGCTTCACCTGTTCGCGCCTTAGCGACTGCTCGAAGCGCAGCCCCTCTTCGGTCAGTTCCAGCAGGCGTTTGCGCTTGTCGGCCTCGGACGCAACGCTGTTCACCAGGTGCATTTCCTGCAATTGGCGCAGCGGCATGTTCAGCGCCTGCTTGCTCACACCGAGCAATTCCAGCAGTTCCTTCACGCTCAAGGCCGGGTAGCGCGCAATAAAAAACACGATGCGCTGATGCACCCGGCTCAGGCCGCGGCGTTCGAGCATTTCGTCGGCCTTGGCCGTAAATGCCTGGTACCCGAAGAAGAACGCTTCCATGGCTTGTTGCTGGCTGCTTTGGTTTTTAAGGTCAAGCATGTTGACGTATCCATTCAAGCTGTCGTAATTTCGGTCAAGCAGTTTGACGTATTTCCCACAGGCTTCGCTACCGGTGACCTTATGGCCTTCTCTGAACGTGTTACGCGCCTCAAAAGCTCCTTGATCCGTGAAATCCTCGCGGCGGCTCAGCGCCCGGAAGTGATGTCGTTCGCCGGTGGCCTGCCCGCCGAAGCCATGTTGCCGGCGTTGAATTGGGACGACATGCCGTTAAACATCGGCCAATACGGCATGAGCGAAGGTGAACCGCAGTTGCGTGAATTGCTTGCCGCCGAGGCGCGAGCCTTGGGAGTGCCCTGCCAGGCCAGCCAGGTGCTGGTGGTCAGCGGGTCCCAGCAAACCCTGGACCTGGCGGCCAAACTGTATATCGACAAGGGCACGAAAATCCTGCTGGAAGGCCCGACCTACCTCGCCGCATTGCAGATTTTCCAACTGTTCGGCGCCGACTGCCTCACCGTGCAACTGGAGGCTGATGGCCCTGACCTGGCCAGCCTGCGCGCCAACCTCGAACGCCATCGTCCGGCGTTCATCTACCTGATCCCTACGTTCCAGAACCCTTCGGCCGTGCGCTACAGCGAGGCCAAGCGTGCGGCCGTCGCCGCGTTGCTGGATGAGTTCGGTGTGACCCTGATTGAAGACGAGCCCTACCGCGAGCTGACCTTCGACGGCGGCAGCGCGCAGCCCATCGTCGGGCGCCTGAAAAAAGCCAGCTGGATCTACACCGGCACCGTCTCCAAGACCCTGTTGCCGGGCCTGCGCGTGGGTTACCTGATTGCCAGCCCGGACCTGTTCCCGCACCTGCTCAAACTCAAGCAGTCGGCGGACCTGCACACCAACCGCGTCGGCCAGTGGCAGGCGATGCAATGGATCGGCACGCAAAAATACCAGCAACACCTGGTGGAACTGCGCAGCTTCTACCGTGAGCGCCGCGATGCTTTCCAGGCGGCGCTGGCGCGTCACTTCAGTGACCTGGCCGACTGGCAAGTGCCCCAGGGTGGATTATTCTTCTGGCTGACCTTGAAACAGCCGCTCGACACCCGCACCTTGTTGGCTCCTGCGCTCGATCAGGACGTCGCGTTCATGCCCGGTGAACCGTTCTTTTCCGAGCCGGACCAGCATCTTGGCTCACTGCGGCTGAATTTCAGCCATATCGACCCGTCCCGTCTGGACGAAGGTCTCAAGCGGCTGGCCGCAGTGGTCCGTCAAGCACAGCACGCGCAAGCGGCATAAGGGGAGCCCCATGTACAAGGTTTATGGCGATTACAAGTCGGGCAATTGCTACAAGGTCAAACTGATGCTCAACCTGCTGGGCATCCCGTACCAATGGATTGATGTCGATATCCTCAAGGGCGATACCCAAACCGCCGAGTTCCTGGCCAAGAACCCCAACGGCAAGATCCCGGTGCTGGAGCTTGAAGACGGCACCTGCCTGTGGGAATCCAACGCAATCCTCAACTTCCTGGCCGATGGCAGCGAGTTCTTGCCGGCCGAGCCGCGTTTGCGTACGCAAGTGTTGCAGTGGCAGTTCTTCGAGCAGTACAGCCACGAGCCGTACATTGCGGTGGCGCGGTTTATCCAGTTTTACCTGGGCCTGCCGGAAGATCGCCAGGAGGAATACAAGAAGCTGCACAAGGGTGGCTACAAGGCCCTCAAGGTCATGGAACGCCAGCTGCAACTGACGCCGTATCTGGTGGGCGAGCAGTTCTCCATCGCCGATGTGGCTTTGTACGCCTACACCCATGTGGCCCATGAGGGCGGCTTTGACCTGGACGCCTACCCGGGCGTGCAGGCGTGGCTCAAGCGCGTCGCCAGCCATCCCAAACACGTAGCGATGCTCGACTGATTCACTCGATCAACTGTAGGAGCTGGCTTGCCTGCGATAGCATCAAATCGGTTAAACAGATAAACCGAGGTGTCTGCATCGCAGGCAAGCCAGCTCCCACATTTAGCTTGATGCTGTGCCTGATAATTCTTCGTTCAATAGCTCGAAGCAGCGTTGTGCTGCCGGGCTTAGCCCCATCCCGCTACGACTGATCAACCCGATCTCCCGGTTCACGCCCGGATGGTCGATGTGGATGCGCTTCAACCCCTCCAGGCTGTCCGCCGCCGACTCCGGCAGTACACTGATCCCCAACCCCTGGCGTACCAGCGCGAGCACTGTCGACATATAGTTGGCCTCCATGCCCGCGTTCATCCTCAGCCGTGTCTCATCAAATAACGCATCCACTTGCTCACGCACGCTGCTGTCGCGCCCGGTGAGGATGATCGGCTGGTCCGCCAGTTGCGCCAGGGTCAGTTGGCGATGACGCGTGAGGGGATGCCCTTGCGGCACAAAGGCACACAGTCGGTCGTTCAATACCGGTACAAATTCCAGGCCATGGCTCAGCCGCGCCCGTACGCCGATGCCGAAATCCACTTCGCCGGCGCGCACCTGGGCATGAATACGGTGGGCGACCAGGTCATGCAGGCGCACTTCGATGCCGGCAAAGCGCTCGCGAAACAGGCGCAGGGCGGGGGGAGGGTGCCGGCGCAGACCGAGGGCAGGGCGGCGATGGTCACGACGCCACGGCGCAAGGCAGCCAGGTCACGGGAGCCGGTGACGATGTTGTCCAGATCCAGCAGCAGTTTTTCCATCGGGCCGCGTGCGTCCTGGCCGGCAGCGGTGATGCTCACATGGCGTGGGCTGCGGTCGAGCAGGGCGACGCCGAGCCAATCTTCCAGTTGTTGCACCTGCACCGTCAGCGCCGAGGGTGACAGATGCAGCTCGTTGGCGGCCTTGGTAAAGCTGCCCGTACGGGCTACGGCCAGAAACGCCTGGATATGCTGGATCGAATTTTTCATTGTTATTTTTCTCGAGCGTTTTGTTTTTACGAATATGAATTGCTGAACATTCCAATTTACAAAGGGTAACGCGATTCCAATACTCGGGGTAAAACAATAACCGGCCGCAAAGGCCGCTCTGGAGTAACCCATGCTCGCTACCCTGGGTGTCATCACCATCCTGTGCCTGCTCGCTGCCGTCATGAGCAAACGCCTCTCGCCACTGGTGGCCCTGATCGCCTTGCCGATCATCGCCGCGCTGCTCGGCGGGTTCGGCCTGCAAACCAGTGCCTTCATCATTACCGGTATCAAGAACGTCGCCCCTGTGGTGGGCATGTTTGTGTTCGCGATTCTGTTTTTCGGGATCATGACCGACGCCGGCATGCTTGACCCCATCATTGATCGCATCCTGCGCACGGTAGGGACGCGTCCTACACGTATTGTCGTCGGCACTGCGACCCTGGCCTTGTTGGTGCACCTGGACGGCTCCGGCGCGGTGACCTTTCTGGTGACGGTGCCAGCGATGCTGCCGCTGTACACGCGGCTGGGGATCGACAAACGCATCCTCGCCTGTGTGTGTGCAATGGCCGCCGGGGTCAACTTCCTGCCGTGGACCGGGCCGGTACTGCGCTCGTCGGCGGCGCTGCATGTGCCGGTGGCCGACCTGTTCCAGCCGCTGATTCCGGTGCAGATCGTAGGGCTGATTTTCGTGTTTGCCTGTGCCTGGTGGCTCGGCCATCGCGAAGAAAAACGCCTGGGCCTCGGTGCCGGCTCCACGGTCGATGCCGTGCCGCAGCGGGTGCTCAGCGACGATGACATCAAGTTGCGCCGCCCGCGCCTGTTCTGGGTCAACCTGATCCTGACCGTGCTGGTGATGGTGGTAATGATCGCCGGCTGGGTCGACCCGGTGGTGATGTTCATGCTCGGCACCGTGCTGGCGCTGTGCATCAATTACCCGAATGTGGACGCCCAGCGCGCACGCATCGATGCCCATGCGAAGACCGCGCTGACCATGGCCAGTATCCTGCTCGCCGCCGGCGTGTTCACCGGGATCATGCAAGGCACCGGCATGCTCAAGGCGATTGCCGAAGTGGCGGTGGCGCAGATTCCGGCCGGCCACGGCAAGCTGATCCCGGCGGTAGTGGGCTTTATCTCCATGCCGCTGAGCATGCTGTTTGACCCCGATTCCTACTATTTCGGCGTGATGCCGGTGATCGCCGAAGTCGGCAAGGCGCTGGGTGTAGACCCACTGCAAGTGGCCCAGGCGTCGTTGCTGGGCGTGCACACCACCGGCTTCCCCGTGAGCCCGCTGACCCCGGCGACCTTCCTGTTGGTGGGCCTGTGCAAGATCGAGTTGGCCGATCACCAGCGCTTCACCATCCCTTTTCTGTTTGCCGCGTCGGTGTTGATGACCCTGACCGCGTTGCTCCTGGGAGTGATTTGAGATGAAAACCTTGCGCATCGGTTCCGGCGCCGGCTATTCCGGTGACCGTATCGAACCCGCCGTGGAACTGGCCGAACAGGGCGACCTCGACTACCTGGTCTTCGAGTGCCTGGCCGAACGCACCATTGCCTTGGCGCAACAGGCACGCATCAGCGATCCACAAGGCGGTTACGACCCGCTGTTGAGCGAGCGTATGCGCCGGGTGCTGCCGTATGTCGGGCAGCACGAAGGGCGTCGCCGCCTGCGGGTGATCACCAATATGGGCGCGGCCAACCCGCTGGCGGCGGTGATTGAAGTGCGGCGCATCGCCACCGAGCTGGGCCTGAACCTCAAGGTCGTGGCCGCGCTGGGCGATGATGTCCTGGAGGCGTTGGCGCCTGAGCAAATGCTGGATAACGGCCAGACTGTCGGCTCCTTGGGTGAGCGGTTGATATCCGCGAACGCCTACTTGGGCGTGGACGGCATTCTTGAAGCCCTGCGCGCCGACGCCGATGTGGTGATCACCGGGCGTGTGGCGGACCCTTCATTGTTCCTCGCGCCGCAAATGTTTGAGTTCGGCTGGGCGGCGGATGACTGGCCGCGCCTGGGGCGCGGTACGTTGGTCGGGCATTTGCTCGAATGTGCCGGCCAAGTCAGCGGCGGTTATTTTGCCGACCCCGGTTTCAAGGATGTGGATGACTTGGCGCGCCTGGGTTTCCCCTTGGCCGAAATCGATGCCGATGGCGAAGCGCTGATCACCAAGGTTGCCGGCACCGGCGGACGGGTCAGCCGCGCCACCTGCACGGAACAATTGATCTATGAAGTGCATGATCCGGCGGCGTACCTCACGCCGGATGTCACCGCCGATTTTTCCGGGGTGGGGTTTGTCGAAGAGGGCGTTGACCGCGTACGTGCCCAGGGTGCCGATGGGCGTGCGCGGCCCGAGCAATTGAAGGTCAGCGTCGGCTATCTGGACGGCTGGATCGGCGAGGGGCAGATGTCTTACGGTGGTCCGGGCGCTGTCGCACGGGCACAACTGGCGCGGGATGTCGTACTCAAGCGTCTGGAGTTGATGGGCGTGAAGATGCAGGACGTGCGCGCCGAGTTGATCGGCATGGATTCGCTCCACGGCCCGCGCAGCCGGGTCGAACCCTGGGAAGTGCGCCTGCGCGTGGCGGCCCGCTGTGAAGTGCGCAGCGAGGCGGTACGGGTCGGCAATGAAGTGGAAACGCTTTACACCAACGGCCCGTCGGGCGGCGGCGGTGCCAGCAAAAGTGTGCGTCAGGTGGTGGCGGTGGCGTCGTTGCTGCTGCCCCGTGGCGCGGTCAACCCGAGGATCGAAGCATGAAACTGCACACGCTGGCCCATTCCCGCACCGGGGACAAGGGCGACACTTCGAACATCTCGATCATTGCCTATCGCGCCGAGGACTATCCATTACTGTGCGAGCAACTCACGGCTGAGCGCGTGGCTGAGTTTTTCAGCGGCTTGCTGGAACCAGGCGCGGCGCCGGTGCGCCGGTATGCGTTGCCGACTGTGCAGGCGCTGAACTTTGTGCTGCCGGGGATCTTGCGCGGCGGCGTCACGCGTTCGCTGGCGCTGGATGCGCATGGCAAGTGTCTGGGTTCGGCACTGCTGGATCTCGACCTTTAACAACACCACAAAACCCCTGTGGGAGCTGGCAAGCCAGCTCCCACAGGGTTTCTTCAGTGTGGGTCAGACCGCGGCAAACCGCTTGTCCAGATAATCGATGATCACCTTGGAGTCATACATCCAGGTGGTCTGGCCATTTTCTTCGATACGCAGGCACGGCACCTTGATCTTGCCGCCTTGCTCCAGCAGGGTCTGGCGGTCCTGTTCGTTGTTCTTCGCGTCCTTCAGCGCCACCGGCACATTCAGGCGGTGCAGGGTGCGGCGGGTCTTCACGCAGAACGGGCAGGCGTGGAATTGATACAGCGTCAGTTCCTTGGCCGCGGCGTTCACCTGCGCCTGTTGCTCGGCGGGGCGCTGCTTTTTGCGCGGGCGGGTCAGGAAGTCGCCCGCGATGATGACGTGGCCGAGGCCCACTCGAAGTGCTTTGACGAACATGGCTGAAACCTCTTGCCCATGAAGAAGGGGCCGCAGCTTACCTGATTTTTGCAGGCGAAAAAAAACCGGCGATGAACGCCGGTTTTTTCTTACGCAGCCTTTTACTTGATCAGGCTGAGGAATTCGCTGCGGGTCGCCGCGTTTTCGCGGAACTCACCCAGCATCACCGACGTGATCATCGACGAATTCTGTTTCTCCACACCGCGCATCATCATGCACATGTGCTTGGCCTCGATCACCACGGCCACGCCCAGCGCGCCAGTCACTTGCATCACGGCATCGGCGATCTGGCGGCTGAGGTTTTCCTGGATCTGCAGGCGGCGCGCATACATGTCGACAATCCGCGCAACCTTCGACAGGCCCAGCACCTTGCCGCTCGGGATATACGCAACATGCGCCTTGCCGATAAACGGCAGCAGGTGGTGTTCGCACAGCGAGTACAACTCGATGTCCTTGACCAGCACCATTTCGCTGTTGTCGGAGCTGAACAAGGCACCGTTGGTGACTTCTTCGAGTGTCTGTTCATAGCCGCGGCAAAGGTACTGCATCGCCTTGGCGGCACGCTTTGGCGTGTCGAGCAGGCCCTCGCGGGAAACGTCCTCGCCGAGTTGGCCGAGGATCGCCGTGTAATTCTGTTCCAGGGACATGAAACTACCTGTGGGATTTTCGCAAAGCGCAAGGTTACGGTGGCGGGCACATCGCTGCAAGCCTGACGATGGCACTTGTTACTCGTCGCGCCCCTCCATCATGGTGCGCTTGAGCATCACATACACCGCCCCCGCACCGCCGTGGCGGGCCTGGCACGAGGTAAAACCGAGCACCTGGGCATGCTGGCGCAGCCAGGTGTTGACGTGGCTTTTGATCATCGGGCGCTTGCCGTCCAGCCGCACGGCCTTGCCGTGGGTGACGCGTACGCAGCGGATTTCGAACTTGGTGGCTTCGGCGAGAAAGGCCCACAGGGTTTCGCGGGCTTTTTCCACGCTCATGCCGTGCAGGTCGAGGCTGCCTTCGAACGGGATCTGGCCAACCTTGAGCTTGCGCATCTGGCTTTCCTGCACGCCATCGCGGGCCCACATCAGCTCGTCTTCCGGGCCGACGTCGATCACGAACTGGTCCGACAGACCATCCACGGTGGTGGCATCGGCACGCACGGTCGCGGCCTGGCGCAGTTTGGCGATCTGCGCCCGGTCAGTCTTGGGTTTGCCGATGTCGGCGCGGTCGTGCTTGATCGGCTTGACGCCGCGCAGCTCGTTTTTGAACAGGGAAAAATCGTCGTCTTGCATGTCAGCCTCCGCGAAGGGCGGGCAGTTTACCTAAATCGCGGCGGCCGGGGCGCAGGAAACGCTATTCAAACGCCATCAGTCGTGCTTTTTCATCAGGTGTGAGGCGATGTTCAGTGACAGCGGTTGACGCATCTTCCTACGGCTGCGACGCCACAGCCACACGCCCAGCCACAGCACCAACAACCCGATCACCGCCAGGATAGCCGAACCGCCAGGGCTGGCATTCAATTCGCCAAGGGCCGGCGAATGACCAAACAGGCCCGCGCCACCTGCGCCGGCCAGCAGCACACCTACAATCGCCAGCAACGCGGCAAAGCCGGCTACCAGGCGCAGACGCCAGTTGCTCGGGCCCTTGGGGCGCAAGCGACGAGCATCAAAACCATCGGATATCTTCATTCCGACCTTTCCTCCAGGGTATCGGCCCTTCGACCGGAAGATACACAGGTTGTTCCTGTACCTGAGGCAATTGCAGCAAATGACAGGCATTTGCGGATGAGCGGGGCAATAAACATTGCCGCGCCGCTCATCAGAAGGTCGATCAGATCAGATCTTTGGTCAGCGCGAGGGTCGCGAAGTTGTCAGCCATGATGGCCATTTCGGTCTGCTGCACATGTTCGGCGCTCAGGATGCCGCCCTTGTAAGGCAGGTCGCGGGTCGCGCAGGCGTCTTCCACCAGGGTGCAGCGAAAGCCCAGGTTCTTGGCGGCGCGCACGGTGGTACTGACGCTGGAGTGGCTCATGAAACCGCAGACGATCAGGTCCAGCGAGCCGAGGTCCTGCAGGTGTTTTTCCAGACCGGTGCCGTGGAAGGCGCTGGGCAGCAGCTTGCCGATGATGGTTTCGTCACCGGCCGGCTCCAGCCCCGGGATGAATTCGCCGCGCTCGCCCTGCGGGTCAAACAGGCCGCCGACGGTGCCCAGGTGGCGCACGTGCACGATCGGGCGCCCGGCGTTACGCGCCGCTGCGACCAGTTGCTGGATGTTGGCGACCGCCGCGTCCATGCCCGAGAGGGCGAGCGGGCCGCTGAGGTATTCCTTCTGGGCGTCGATGATCACGAGGGTCGCATGGCCAAGGTTGGCGGCTGCGTAACCGCGACCACTGAGTTGAAACATCGTCTTTGGAACGGACATTCTGGGGGCTCCTGTGAGGGGGGCTTTTGTGACATTGTCCACTGGCTGAGCGGTTCTGTGAATCGCTACCATCGTAAGGTACGCCGTTGTTGACGTGCAGCCATGTCAAGTGGGCGGCTGGTTTAACCGAATGATGGCAATTTGAATGAAATCCGACGTATGGCGTGATCTTTTCCTACGTCGTCGGTACAGGCGAAGGCTGTTAGAATCGCCAGTCGTTTTTTCCAGGAGTCTGCCCCCGTGATCACTTCCCGCCTGCGCACCTTGCGCGACCACATCCGTTGGGCTGTCAGCCGTTTCCATGGGGAAGACCTGTTTTTTGGCCATGGTACCGACAATGCCTGGGACGAAGCCCGGCAACTGGTGCTCGGCGCCTTGCACCTGCCGTGGGAAATTAATGACAGCTACTTGGATTGCAACTTGGAAGAAGAGGAAATCTCCCACGTGCAGCGCTTGCTGCATCGGCGCATCCACGAGCGTGTGCCCACCGCTTACCTGTTGAAGGAAGCCTGGTTCTGCGGCATGTCATTCATCGTTGACGAGCGTGTGCTGATCCCGCGCTCACCGATTGGCGAGCTGATCGAAAACCGCTTCGAACCCTGGTTGGCCCAGCCACCTGCGCGCATTCTCGACCTGTGCACCGGTTCGGGTTGCATCGGCATCGCGTGTGCCTACGAGTTTCAGGATGCCGAAGTGGTGCTGGGGGACTTGTCCTTTGAAGCGCTGGAAGTGGCCAATCAGAACATCGAGCGCCATGGCGTCGACGAGCGCGTGTACACCGTGCAGGGCGACGGGTTCGACGGCTTGCCGGGCCAGCGTTTTGACCTGATCGTATCGAACCCGCCCTACGTGGATGCCGAAGATTTCGCCGACATGCCCGACGAATACCAGCACGAGCCGGAGCTGGGCCTGGCCTGCGGCGACGATGGCTTGAACCTGGTGCGGCGCATGCTGGCCGAAGCGGCAGACCACCTGACCGAGAAGGGCTTGCTGATTGTCGAAGTGGGCAACAGCCAGGTCCACGTCGAGGCGCTGTACCCGGAAGTCGATTTTGCCTGGCTGGAGTTCCAGCGGGGCGGGCATGGGGTGTTTATGCTCACGGCAGAACAATGCCGCGAACATCAAGCGATCTTCGCCGCCCGCGTCTAACGCTAGGAACGCGGTCAGTGTAGGCGCTGGCTTGCCTGCGATAGCGGTGTATCAGTAGCAGATGTGCAAGCTGACTCACCGCTATGGCAGGCGAGCCAGCTCTCACATTTTTTGCATTCCAGCCTGACTAGCGGTGCGTGGCAATCCATATCAGCAACCCCGCCTGAAACACGGTAAACGCCACCAAACACGTGATGGTAAAACGCAAGCCGCTGTCTTCACGCTTGAACTTGGTGACCTTTTCCTCTTCCTTGCGCAGCTTCACTTCCTGCTCCGCCAGGTTGTGCTCGGCCTGCTGCAGCATCTGCGCCGCTTCCAGAATTTCCACGAACTGCACTTTCTCGGTGTTCCAGCTGTCCAGCACGTCGCTGACCTTGGCGGGCTGCACGTTGCCTTTGAGGTGCTGCACGTCGGCGTAGGCCACATCAAACCCCTGGATGCGCAGGAAGTGATCGCGGCGCAGGCGGGTGGATTCGTTAAGGGCGTCCTTGTTGGACAGGTCAACGCCATCGACGCGGTAGTGCGACCACTTTTTCTTGGCCCATGCGGCACCCTGGGCCACCAGGAAGCGCCCGATGCCGCGGTTGGCCGGTTCGATTTCCAGGCTGTTGCCCGGGCCGAAGTGCACGCGATGGGCGTCGTGGTCGACCCAGATATCCAGGTGGTTCTGTTCGCGGCGCACCCGCTGGCCCGGCAACTGGATCACCATGCGCAGCAGGCTGTGGTGTTTGTCATTGCGCTCGGCATAACCGAACTGCACGAACCGCAACGGCCGCACGCCCGTGGCGCGGTCGGTGGCCAGGGGGGCCAGGCGCAGCATCTTGAAATGTTCGGCCTGAACATCCGCCCACGGCAGGGGCGCCGCGTCGACGGCCTCGGTTTTTTCAGCCGGGGTGTCGGCGATTGGTTCCGGTGTTGCTTCAGTGGTTGTCATGCGGCGCGATCCTGTCCAAGCCCTGCAAGCCGACAGTCTTTTTACTGTCGACTCTGGGCTTATCGGCCGTTATTCGCAGGACTGGAGGCAAAATGTCGCTTAACGGGGCTGAAGTCCGGCGATAAAGCGCACCACCCGATTACCCAGCTCGGCGGCGAGGGGTAATTGCGGGTCGTTGTAGGAGGCCAATTGCTGCTTCACGTCATTGGGCACGATGCGCATCACGTGGTTCATGCCTTCAATCACCGTTAATTGTGCGTCGGGCTTGGCCTTTTTCAGTTGCTGAGCGTCACCCACGCCGACCTGGATGTCGTTGGTGCCCTGGATAATCAGTGCCGGCATGCGCAGTTTGGCGAAGGCTGCCGAGGGATCGGCGCGGAACAGGCTGATCAGATACGGCTGCACGCTGGGTCGGAAAATGCCCTCCAGCGGGCCAGGCACATCCGCATCCACCTGGCCGGCCTTGAGGTGATCGAGGATTTCATTGCTGCGCAGCAACAGGGCAGGGGGCAGGTGATCGGCCAGTTGCTGGCGGATCACCTGGTCCACCGGGCGGGCGCTGCCGGACAGGGAGATGACCCCGGCCGGGTCGAGTTGCGGTGCGGCCAGGGCCGCTACCAACGCGCCTTCGCTATGGCCGAGCACAATCAGCGGGCCCATGCGTTTGTCGGCCTTGAGCAGCTTGCCCCAGGCCACGGCGTCGGCCACGTAGGCGTCCAGGGTCAGGTTGCGTTCGTCGGGGGTGGCGGCGAGGCTGGCAGCGACCCCGCGCTTGTCATAGCGCACGCTGGCGATATTGTGCCGGGCCAGCACCCAGGCCAGACGCTTGAGGCTGTCGTTGCGTGCGCCGTCGGCGCTGTTGCCGTTGCGGTCGGTGGGGCCGGAGCCGGCGATGATCAGCACCACCGGCACCGGTTTGTCGGACTGGGGCAGCAGCAGCGAGCCAAACAGCTCGCCGCTGCCGGTGTCCAGGCTGATGGGCCGTTGCAGCACCACGGGGGAGGCGGCGAAGCCAAGGCTGGAAAACAGGGTGAGGGTCAAAAGCAGAACTCGCAGCATCATCACGCCATCATTGGGAAGGTGCCGGTTGGACCAATGTCTACCGGTAAGGTTTCGATGATGATCTAGTCGGTTAGCCTGCGTATACTGGCCGCCTTAAGTTATTACGGTTGACTTGATTCAACTGATTTCACGGAGCGCCCTGCATGTCCGGCAATACCTTCGGCAAGCTGTTCACTGTCACCACCGCGGGCGAAAGCCATGGCCCGGCGTTGGTCGCCATTGTCGACGGCTGCCCGCCCGGCCTCGAGCTGTCCCTGGAAGACCTGCAGCGCGACCTCGACCGCCGCAAGCCCGGCACCAGCCGCCACACCACCCAGCGCCAGGAGCCCGACGAAGTCGAGATCCTCTCCGGTGTGTTCGAAGGTCGCACCACCGGTTGCGCCATCGGCCTGCTGATTCGCAACACCGACCAGAAGTCCAAGGACTACTCGGCGATCAAGGACCTGTTCCGCCCGGCCCACGCCGACTACACCTACCACCACAAATACGGCGAACGCGACTACCGTGGCGGCGGTCGCAGCTCGGCCCGCGAAACCGCGATGCGTGTGGCCGCCGGTGCCATCGCCAAGAAATACCTGGCGAGCCAGGGCATCGTGGTCCGTGGCTACATGAGCCAGCTGGGCCCGATCGAAATCCCGTTCAAGACCTGGGACAGCGTGGACGACAATGCCTTTTTCAGCCCCGACCCCGACAAAGTGCCGGAACTGGAAGCCTATATGGACCAGCTGCGCCGCGATCAGGATTCGGTGGGCGCCAAGATCACCGTGGTCGCCGAAGGTGTAAAACCGGGCCTGGGCGAGCCGATCTTCGACCGCCTGGACGCCGAACTGGCCCATGCGCTGATGAGCATCAACGCGGTGAAGGGCGTGGAAATCGGCGCCGGCTTCGCCTGTGTGTCCCAGCGCGGTACCGAGCATCGCGATGAGCTGACGCCGGAGGGTTTCCTCAGCAACAACGCAGGCGGGATTCTCGGCGGTATTTCCTCCGGCCAGCCGATCGTTGCGCACCTGGCGCTCAAAGCCACGTCGAGCATCACCACCCCGGGCCGCTCGATCGATGTGCACGGCAACCCGGTGGACGTCATCACCAAGGGCCGTCACGACCCGTGCGTGGGCATCCGTGCCACGCCGATTGCCGAAGCAATGATGGCCATCGTGTTGATGGACCACCTGCTGCGCAATCGTGGGCAGAACGCTGACGTGCGCGTAAGCACCCCGGTACTGGGCCAGCTGTGACAATCTGCCGTGGTAAGCACGCTTGCTGTGGCAATCAAGCTTACTGTGGTGAGCAAGCTTGTTGTGGCGAGCGAGCTTGCTCGCGTTGGGCTGCGAAGCAGCCCCCGGCATGACCCCCACCCTCCCATACTGGCGCCTCTCCAGCTTCTACCTCTTCTACTTCGCCCTGCTCGGTGCAACAGCCCCATTCCTGGCGCTGTACTTCGATCACCTGGGGTTCTCCAGCGCGCGCATCGGCGAGCTGGTGGCTATCCCCATGCTGATGCGCTGCGTGGCACCCAACCTGTGGGGCTGGCTGGGCGACTACACCGGCCGGCGCCTGGCCATCGTGCGCTTTGGCGCGGTGTGCACCCTGTTGAGTTTTTCGCTGATCTTCGTCAGCCACACCTACGCCTGGCTGGCTCTAGTGATGGCGCTGCATGCGTTCTTCTGGCATGCCGTGCTGCCGCAATTTGAAGTGATCACCCTGGCCCACCTGCAAACACAGACCTCGCGCTACAGTCAGATCCGCCTGTGGGGCTCCATCGGTTTTATTCTCACCGTGGTGATCATGGGCCGCCTGTTCGACTGGCTGAGCCTGGACATCTACCCGGTGGTGGTCGTGGTGATCATGGCCGGCATCATCGGCGCCAGCCTGTGGGTGCCGAATGCGCAGCCCGCCAGCCATGGCAGTCGCCTGGCCGGTGACGGCTTCCTCAAGCAACTGCGCAGCCCCGGCGTGCTGGCGTTCTATGCCTGTGTGGCGCTGATGCAAATGAGCCACGGCCCGTATTACACCTTCCTCACCCTGCACCTCGAACATTTGGGCTACAGCCGTGGTGTGATCGGCCTGCTGTGGGCCCTGGGAGTGGTGGCGGAAGTGCTGATGTTTCTGGGCATGAGCCGCATCCTCGCGCGGTTTTCAGTGCGCCGGGTGCTGCTGGCGAGCTTTCTGTTGGCGGCGCTGCGCTGGTTGCTGCTGGGCTCGTTTGCCGAGTTTTTCTGGGCGCTGTTGCTGGCGCAGGTGATGCACGCCGCCACCTTCGGCAGCTTTCATGCGGCCGCCATCGCCTTTGTGCAGCGCAGTTTCGGCGATAAGCAACAAGGCCAGGGCCAGGCGCTGTATGCGGCGTTGGCCGGTACCGGTGGTGCGTTGGGTGCGCTGTATTCCGGTTACAGTTGGAACCTGTTGGGGCCTACCCTCACGTTCAGCATCGCCAGCGTCGCGGCCCTGGCCGCGGCCGTTATCATCGCTTTTCGATTGCAAGAGCAAAGCCAAGGAACCCTTCAATGAGTTATGTCGCCGTTTACCCCGTTGCTGCACCGGACACCCCGAACAAGGTCCTGACCCATTTCGACGACATCGCCGCCACCCTCGGCGAGCACGGCGTGCGGTTCGAGCGTTGGCAACCCGCGCCGATTGAACAGGGCGCCAGCGACGCGCAACTGATCGCGGCCTACCAGACGCAGATTGACGCCCTTGGCTACGCAGGCGTGGCGGTGCACAGCGTGACCGGAGACCACCCGCAGAAGGCGGAATTACGCGCCCAGTTCCTCGATGAGCGCCGCAATAGCGAAGACCACGCACATTTCTTGATTGCTGGCCAAGGCTTGTTTGCGCTGCACATCGGCGACTACGTGTATGCCGTACGCTGCGAGAAAAACGATTTGCTGGTTATCCCGGCCGGTGTGGCACATTGGTTTGATATGGGCGAGAACCCGCACTTTGTAGCGGTGCGGCTATTCAAGACGGCGCAAGGCGGGGTGCCTGTGCTAACGGGCGACGATATTGCCCGGCACTTTCCTGGATTGGACGACTAATCGCGGCGTATTGGAAACTTCAAGCCCCACGTGTTGGAAGTTGTTGTGGGAATAAACTCAAACTCCTGTAGGGCTCTGCTGTTTATTGCAGGGCCTGCGCCTTAGTACCATTCGTTATGTAACTCTCTAGCGCATCGACGTTTATAGAGCCTGTCAATAGGAGGAGTCCGAATATTGATTGGCCGTCAGCCAAAAAAGGGAGAGAAATTAATGAGAGGCCCAAAGGATTCTTTTGCCACGCCGTATTCCTTAGCCAACACCGTCAGAAGGCGCCTGAGTTTAGCCGGCAAGCCCCTGACCCCGACGGAGCTGGAGATACTGCGCTGGGCCTCGGAGGGCAAGACGGTGTGGGAGATCAGCCAGATACGGGCCACGTCCGAAGCCACGGTGAAATTTCACCTGCGCAATATCTACGGCAAACTGGACGTCAACAACCGCGTGCAGGCCTTGAATGAAGCGGCGCGCCAGGGGCTGTGCTGAAGCCATAAAAAAGGGCCGCGACACTGATGGCGTCGCGGCCCTTTTACATCCGGCTATTAGATCAGGCCGAGTGGTAAGTCGGCAGTGCAAAGCGGTTCTGGCTTTGCAGCATCGAAATTTGCGGCAACTCACTGGCTTGTTCGGCCAGGTCGCGGCGGATGGCGCTGATCACCCAAGTCAGCTGGTCGGCAGTGTGCAACTGCTGGTAAGAGATCGAGCGCTTTACCTGTTTGCCTTCGCTGTTACGCAAGGTCAACAGGATGCCGCCGTCTGGACGTGGCTGGGTGGTGACGTCGTAGTGGGAGAATACTGAAGCGAATTTATCTTGGATCAGGCTCATGTCTATCAGCTCCGTTGGCTCAAGTTGGCAAGCATGGAGAGATAGTTGCAGTGATTGTGCCAGCTAGGTGTTATTAAAAATATCGTTATAAAACAGTGGCTTGCAGTTTTTCCGGTTTTTCAGTTTCGTGCAAATTGCATGAATGGCCATCATGCATCCTGCATTTTGCGCTGCTCGGCCTCGCAGAATGGGCCTACTCCTGTTTTTGAAGACTGCCGGCGCGCCGCGAAATTCCTTTTTTCATCGGCTCCGCCGTCGGGATACAAAACTTTTCAAATCCTGCGTGTACAGCCGAAGAAGGGCTGACGTATTTTCCAGCAATGCATTCGGCCTCCCGCCCAGGGAGTACCGGTGTGCTCGGATCATACGAAGAATAAGAAAAAGGACGTTCCTGCATGAGCCAACCGCCAAATGACATGATCACCTGGGGCAAGATGCTGCGTAAGGTGCCCGCGATTGTTCGAGCCCTTCCTCGCGTGGTGCGCGGCATGCGTGCGGCGAATGTCACTGATCCCGAACAACCGTGCGGCCTGGGCTGGCACTTTGAGCAAGCCGCCCTGCGCAACCCGGGCGGCGCCGCGTTGCTGTACAGCGATCGCGTGATCAGCTATCGCGAAGCCAACCAGCAGGCCAACCGCATTGCCCATCACTTGCAGGCGCAGGGCATCGGCAAGGGCGACGTGGTGGCGTTGTTTATCGAAAATCGTCCCGAATTGCTGCTGAGCGTGCTGGCCGTGGCCAAGCTGGGCGGCATCTGCGCCATGCTCAATACCGCGCAAACCCACAGCGCGCTGGTGCATAGCCTGAACCTGGTGAGCCCGGTGGCGGTCGTGGTGGGCGCCGAATTGGTAGGCGCCTATCAGACCGTGCGTGACCAGGTGCAGATCCAGGCGCAGCGCACCTGGTTTGTCGCCGATCAGCAGGGTGGGGCGGTGCCCGAGGGGTATCTCGACTTGATGGCCGCAAGCGCCGAGTGCTCGCAGGACAATCCCGCCAGCACCGCGCAGATCTACTTCAACGATCCCTGTTTCTATATCTACACCTCCGGCACCACCGGCTTGCCCAAGGCCGGCATCATGAAGCACGGGCGCTGGACCAAAACCGCCGTGAGTTTCGGCAGTATCGCCCTCGACATGGGGCCGGACGATGTCCTGTATTGCACCTTGCCGCTTTACCATGCCACGGGCCTTTGCGTGTGCTGGGGCTCGGCGATTGTGGGGGCTTCGGGCTTTGCCATTCGCCGCAAATTCAGCGCCAGTCAGTTCTGGGACGATGCTCGCAAATTCAAGGCCACCACCCTCGGTTACGTGGGGGAGTTGTGCCGTTACCTGCTTGACCAGCCTGTCAGCGAAAACGACCGTGACAACCGCGTGACCAAAATGGTCGGCAATGGCCTGCGACCAGGGGTGTGGGCGCAGTTCAAGGCGCGGTATGGGGTGGAGCATATCTGCGAGTTGTACGCCGCCAGTGATGGCAACATCGGCTTTACCAACGTATTGAATTTCGACAACACCATCGGCTTCTGCCTGCAGCACTGGGCGCTGGTGGACTATGCCCACGACAGCGGCGAGCCGATTCGCGGCAGCGATGGCTTTATGCGCAAAGTGCAAACGGGCGGGCAGGGCCTGCTGCTGGCCAGGATCGACGATAAATCGCCGTTCGATGGCTACACCGACCCGGAAAAAAACCGCAAGGTGATACTCACCGACGTGTTCGAAAAGGGCGACCGCTACTTCAACACCGGCGACTTGTTGCGCAGCATTGGCTTCGGCCATGCGCAATTCGTCGATCGCCTGGGGGATACCTATCGCTGGAAAGGCGAAAACGTCTCCACCACCGAAGTCGAGAACGTGCTGCTGCAACACCCGCAGATCGCTGAAGTGGTGGCCTATGGCGTCGAGATCGAAAACACCAATGGCCGTGCGGGCATGGTGGCCATCACCCCGAGCGAGTCCCTGGCTGCACTGGACATGCGCGAGCTGCTGCAATTTGCCCACGGCCAGTTGCCGCACTATGCGGTGCCGCTGTTCCTGCGGATCAAAGTGAAGATGGAAACCACCGGCACCTTCAAATACCAGAAGGTGAAACTCAAGGAAGAGGCGTTCGACCCCGACCGGGCGGGCAATGACCCCGTGTACGCCTGGTTGCCGGGGTCGGACTGCTACGTGCCGGTGACCGGGCAATTGCTGGCGCAAATCCAGGGTGGGCAATTCCGCTATTGATTCTGCCTATGACGGCTTTTGACAAAAAAGTCATGACAGGTGGGAACTCCCCCGCGAGACTGGGCGCCTTATACAGCACAGCCAAGGAGCCCCCTATGTCAGACCAGCCCAAACAAATGACCGAAGACGAAGCCGCCGAATTTGCCGAGCAGGTCTTCGACGTGGTCCGCAAAGGCGATGCCGCCATGCTCGCAGCGCTGCTGACCAAAGGCTTGCCTGCCAACTTTCGCAACCACAACGGTGACACCTTGCTGATGCTCGCGGCCTACCACGGCCACGCCGAGGCGGTAAAAGTGCTGCTGGAATTCAAGGCCGACCCGTTGATCCCCAACGACAAGAACCAATTGCCGATTGCCGGCGCGGCGTTCAAGGGCAACCTGCCCGTGGTCAAGGCGTTGATCGAAGGCGGCACGCCGGTTGAGGCTGCCTCCTCCGACGGCCGTACCGCGCTGATGATGGCGGCCATGTTTAACCGCGTCGAAATGGTCGACTACCTGCTCGGCCAGGGCGCCAACCCCAAGGCCACCGATGCCCAGGGCGCGACGGCGCTGGCGGCGGCTCAGACCATGGGCGCAGTGGATACGGCGGCGCAGTTGCAGAAACTGGTGTAGGCTTTGCGCCCTCAAAAACCAGCCCGCTACAGGATCGCCCCATGAAAACCGCCCTCGTCGAACTTATCAGCAAAATCAGCGCCGGGGTCATGGGCGAGGACGAAGTGGCGCGCATCGCCGATGAAGCCGCCCAGGCCTACGCCGACCCGGTGGCGTTCCTGGCGGCCAACCCGGATATCAACTACGACGACAGCTTTCCCATTCCGCTGGGGGAGTGGGTGGTGGTGGGCAGCCTGCCGGACACCGTGCTGTTCCAGGCCGACACCTATGGCGACCTGTTTGCGCAAATCGTCGCTTCGTTTGGCCCTGGGGTCGCGTTCAACCTCAAGCCCAAGCAACTGGCCAAGACCGAAGACCTTACCGCGCTCAATCGTATCCAGATCCAGATGAGCGCCCTGAGCCCGGAAGACGGCGGCTATGTGCTGCTTAACTTCAGCCAGTTGCTGGATGACGAGATTCAGGCCGTGCTGGTGTACGGCAATGATCTGCCACGCGTGCTGGCGCTGTGCGCTGAAGTCGGCATCAAGGCCGAGCCTTCCCTGGAGGCACTGAAGGTCGCTGTCCACGTCTGAAATAAAACGGAACCCCTGCCAGGGCTGACTATCCTAAAAGGGCATGCCCTCACTTAGGAGCGACACCATGGGTTCCACTTTCAATGGCTTGGTCGGGCTGATCATCCTGGCGCTGGATATCTGGGCGATCTTCAATGTATTCAAAAGCGGCGCGAGCACCGGGGCCAAGGTGCTCTGGATCCTGCTGATCCTGTTGCTGCCGGTATTGGGCCTGATCATCTGGGCTATCGCCGGGCCGCGAGGTAACGTGCGGATCTAAGCGTGGACACCGTAAAGGTGGGGCGGGCGTGCTCGTGAATGCGGTGTATCAGTCTCAGATGTTTTGACTGACACACGGCATTCGCCGGCAAGCCCGCTCCCACATTGGTGTGCGGTGCTTTCGCTGATTTGTATTTCGAAATATTCGCTGCACAGAATTTTCACATCCCATCCAAGACAATCCGACCCGCTTCGACCCCCTGCCAAGGCTCTATCTCAACAGCCATTAAAGGCGGGGCAGCGGTGCTCGTTCAGTAATTAATAGCCTTGCCGGCTTTGATCGGGCACCATTTGCGCCACCGCGTTAACCGCCTACCCCAGCCAGCCTGGGCGAGGGACGGACGCCACCGCTTTATTTCGTAACTTAAACTTCCAATGGGTCCTGAAACGACATGGCAAACCCGGACGCCCTGAGTCAGCAGCGAGCTTCTAATCGCCTGCTGCAACCGACCGTCAAATCCCATCTGGCGTACACACTGCTCTGCGCACTGGTCATGATGGTGATGTTCTCCCTGCTGCGCCTGGCGCTGCTGGTCTACAACCGCGAGATGATCCTCGATACACCGGCCTCGACCTTTCTGGAAGCGTTCGCCAACGGCCTGCGCCTGGACCTGCGCCTGGTGGTGTACCTGATCATTCCGCTGTTGCTGGCACTGTTTAGTGTGCGGGCCATGGCTGCACGGGGGTTCTTTCGTTTTTGGCTGACCGTTGCGTCCAGCATCGCCCTGTTCCTGGGCCTGATGGAAATGGACTTCTATCGCGAGTTTCACCAACGCCTCAACGGCCTGGTGTTCCAGTATGTGAAGGAAGACCCGAAAACCGTGATGAGCATGCTCTGGTACGGTTTCCCGGTGGTGCGCTACCTGTTGGCCTGGGCCGTGGGCACGCTGATCCTGAGCATCGCGTTCAAAGGCGCCGACCGCGCCACCCGCCCGCGTGGCCCGTTCAGCGGTGGCAGCATCGGCACCCGCCAAGTGGCGCCGTGGTACAGCCGGATTGCGGTGTTCGTGGTCTGCCTGCTGATCGCCGTGGTCGCTGCGCGTGGCACCCTGCGCCAAGGCCCGCCGCTGCGTTGGGGTGACGTGTACACCACCGATTCCAACTTCGCCAACCAGTTGGGCCTCAATGGCACCTTATCGCTGATCGGGGCGGCCAAGGCTCGGTTCGGTGAAGACCGCTCGAACATCTGGAAAGCCACCCTGGACCAGCCGCTGGCCACCCAGACCGTGCGCGACATGCTGGTACTGCCGCAAGAGAAGCTGGTGGATACCGACATCGCCGCCGTGCGCCGTGACTACACGCCACCGGCCGAGAAGACCCTGCCGATCAAGAACGTAGTCGTGATCCTGATGGAAAGCTTCGCCGGTCACTCGGTAGGCGCGCTGGGTCGTCCGGGCAACATCACGCCGTCCTTCGACAAGCTGTCCAAAGAGGGCCTGCTGTTCGACCGCTTCTTCTCCAACGGCACCCACACCCACCAGGGTATGTTCGCCACCATGGCGTGTTTCCCGAACCTGCCGGGCTTTGAATACCTGATGCAGACCCCGGAAGGCAGCCACAAGCTGTCGGGTTTGCCGCAGTTGCTCAGCGCCCGTGACTTCAACGACGTGTATGTCTATAACGGCGATTTCGCCTGGGACAACCAGTCGGGCTTCTTCAGCAACCAGGGCATGACCAACTTTATCGGCCGTAACGATTTCGTCGACCCGGTGTTCTCCGACCCGACGTGGGGCGTGTCCGATCAGGACATGTTCAACCGTGGCCTGGAAGAGTTGAAAGCCCGTGAAGGCGGCAAGCCGTTCTACGCACTGCTGCAAACCCTGTCCAACCACACGCCGTACGCGTTGCCGACCCCATTGCCAGTTGAAAAAGTCACCGACCGTGGCAGCCTCAACGAGCATTTGACGGCCATGCGTTACTCCGACTGGGCCCTGGGCCAGTTCTTTGAAAAGGCCCGCAAGGAGCCGTACTTCAAGGAAACCCTGTTCGTGATCGTCGGCGACCACGGCTTCGGCAACGAACAGCAGATTACCGAAATGGACCTGGGCCGCTTCAACGTGCCGATGCTGATGATTGCACCGGGCATGCAAGAGAAGTTCGGCGAGCGTGACCACACCGTGGGCACCCAGATCGACATCGTACCGACCATCATGGGCCGCCTCGGGGGCGACACCTTGCACCAGTGCTGGGGCCGCGACCTGCTGAACCTGCCGGAAGGCGACAAGGGTTTTGGCGTGATCAAGCCGTCGGGCAGCGACCAGACCGTCGCGCTGGTCACCGCCGACCGTATCCTGGTACTGCCCAAGGAGATGCCACCGAAGCTGTGGGAATACGAGCTGGGTGCCAACCCGACCGGCAAAGTGATTCCAGAGTCGCCGGACGAGGCTGCGTTGAAGCAGAAACTCGAGTCGTTCCTGCAAACGGCTACCAAGAGCCTGTTGGATAACACCGCGGGTGTAGTCAACGGCAAGCCGGACTAATTAACCGGCCATAAAAAAAGAGGCCCTTGAAGGGCCTCTTTTTTTGTCCGGTATTTATATCCGACCCAGCAACAGCAGCACCAGCAGTACCACCAGGACAACGCCCAGGATACCCGACGGGCCGTAACCCCAGTTGCGCGAGTGAGGGAACACTGGCAAACCGCCGACCAGCAGGAGAATCAGGATGATGATTAGAATGAGGCTCATGTTTTATTTCCTTATAGGCCTTCTGTAAAGACCGGTTATTTAACGATAGGCCCGTCTGTTTTTAAATCGGACGCCTTAACAACTCCGACTCTGCCACTTCGCAGAAAATTCCCTGTTTTTTTAAAGCATTTCGCGCACTTGCTTATTTCTTTTAATGCGCTCGCAAATCCTTCTTATTAGTTGAAAAAGATTGAACTTAGGCTGTCACCAGGTATCCGACCCGGCCGCTGGTTTGCCTGGGGCATTCATCAATCTGATGGTGCGTGGGTGCGGGAAAAACCTTCGCTACACTGCCGATCACTTCTTCTGTGAACCACAAGGCTACTTCCTATGCAAAATCGCATGATGATCACTGGCGCCGGGTCCGGCCTGGGTCGTGAAATCGCTCTGCGCTGGGCTCGTGAGGGCTGGCAATTGGCCTTGTCGGACGTCAGTGAGCCGGGCCTGCAGGACACCCTCAGACGGGTGCGCGAAGCGGGGGGCGATGGCTTTATTCAGCGCTGCGACGTGCGCGACTACAGCCAGCTCACTGCGTTTGCCCAGGCTTGCGAGGTCAAGTTGGGGGGCATTGATGTGATCGTCAACAATGCCGGCGTGGCCTCGGGTGGGTTTTTTGCCGAGTTGTCGCTGGAGGATTGGGACTGGCAGATCGCAATCAACCTGATGGGGGTGGTCAAGGGGTGCAAGGCGTTCCTGCCGCTGCTGGAACAGAGCAAGGGTCGGATCATCAACATTGCGTCGATGGCCGCCTTGATGCAGGGGCCGGCGATGAGTAACTACAACGTGGCCAAGGCCGGTGTGGTGGCGTTGTCGGAGAGTTTGTTGGTGGAGCTCAAGCAGCAGGAGATTGGGGTGCATGTGGTATGCCCGTCGTTCTTCCAGACCAATTTGCTGGATTCCTTTCGGGGGCCGACCCCGGCGATGAAGGCGCAGGTGGGTAAGTTGCTTGAGAGTTCGCCGATTTCGGCGGGGGATATTGCCGATTACATCTATCAGCGGGTGGCGGAGGGGGAGTTTATGATTTTGCCGCATGAGCAGGGGAGGATGGCTTGGGCGTTGAAACAGAAGAATCCGCAGTTGTTGTATGACGAGATGACGGTGATGGCGGACAAGATGCGGGCTAAGGCTCAGGCGGTTAGGGGGTGAGTTTTTTTGGGGTATATCCGTTATTTGGGTGATGGCGGATATTGGTTTCGCTCTTACAGCGAGTCACTTTGGAAAAGAGCCCCAAAGTAACCAAAGGGCTCTTGCCCCACCACTCGGCACCTCGCTTAGGCTCGGTGTGCCCGCACGCAGACTTGAATCCGTGGGCCGCCGCGATGGGCCATCCTTGGCCCAGCGCGGCTAACCCGGCGTCCTGCCGGGTTACCCACGGATTCAAGCCCGCGTGCGGCCAGCGTGGTTAATGGGGCGCCTAGGATCAAGATCAAAATCAAAAGCAGAGCACGGCGGCCTAGTAGCCGACCTGAGTGGTGTAGATCAAGAGCGGTTCGGCGTGCGCAGTGGGGTGCTTTTCTGTGGGAGCTGGCTTGTCGGGTCGCCGCATCGCTGCGATACAGGCACCTCGGTACATCAGGCAAACCAAGTCGATGCCATCGCAGGCAAGCCAGCTCCCACATTTGAACCGAGGTCGGCTGTCAGGCCGCCGTGCTTTGCTTTGTTTTTGATCTGGCCCTTACATCATTACCGCTGACGAAGTCAGCGATCTTTTGATCTAGGGCTTTTGATCGTGATCTGAGGCGCCCCGTCAATCACGATGGCCGAACGCAGGCTTGAATCCGTGGGCAACCCGGCAGGACGCCGGGTTAGCCGCGCTGGGCCAAGGATGGCCCATCGCGGCGGCCCACGGATTCAAGCCGGAGTGAGGGCACACCGAGCCAGAGCGAGGTGCCGAGTGATGGGGCAAGAGCCCTTTTGGTTACTTTTGGGGCTCTTTTCCAAAAGTGACCCGCTGTAAGAGCGGAACCAATCCCAGCCATCACCCAAATAACGGATATACCCCCCAACCCCACAAAGCCACCAAATGTCTGTAAGTCAAATTACCCGAAAACGTAGGCCCCGCCTGATTTAACAGCAAGCCATTGCCGCCCCCACCCCAAGCGCGCATGGTCAAGGTCCTGTCACTGACATAAGGACAACCGCCATGCTGGTCTTAAGCCGCGCCGTAGGCGAAATCATCTCCATCGGCGATGACATCGCCGTCCATATCCTCGACGTCAACGGCACCCAGGTTAAATTCGGCGTAGAAGCGCCATCCGGGGTACACGTCCACCGCGCCGAGATCTACCAGAAAATCCTCCAGCGCCAGGGCGCCACCCCCCATCCGGTGCCCGTGCCCAACCCCTGACCCCGTCAGTCGAACAGATGCTTGGGCACATCGTGCTTGAGCATCAACTGGCACTGCTCGCTTTCCGGGTCGAACACGATCAATGCCTGACCTTTGGTCAGCGCCTGACGCACCCGCAATACGCGGGTTTCCAGCGGCGTTTCATCGCCGTTATCGGTGCCGTCGCGGGTCACGAAGTCTTCGATGAGGCGGGTCAGGGTGTCGACTTCAAGTGCGTCGTAGGGAATCAGCATATAAGCCTCAAGTGGAGAATCCCGGCGATGCTACTGCGCCGGGAGTTCAGTTGCCAGTCTCAGGACTTGTTGCCCACCAAGCTGTCCACCGATGGCACACGCGTGTCGCTCTCCATCTGCGTTTCATGCTCGATCTGGTGACTGAAGCGGTCCAGTGAGCCCTGGGCCGGTTGCGCGTCGCTGGCGAACACCGGCGGGCTGAGAATGTACGCGCCCAACAGACGGCTCAGCGCGGCCAGGCTGTCGATGTGCGTGCGCTCGTAGCCGTGGGTCGCATCGCAACCAAATGCCAGCAGCGCGGTGCGGATGTCATGCCCGGCGGTCACCGCCGAGTGCGCGTCGCTGAAGTAATAACGGAACAGGTCGCGGCGTACCGGCAGGTCGTTATCCGAGGCCAGGCGCAGCAGATGCCGCGACAAGTGATAGTCATACGGCCCGCCGGAATCCTGCATCGCCACGCTCACCGCATGTTCACTGGAATGCTGGCCGGGGGCGACCGGGGCGATGTCGATGCCGACAAACTCACTCACATCCCAGGGCAGGGCGGCTGCGGCACCACTGCCGGTTTCTTCGGTGATGGTGAACAGCGGGTGGCAGTCGATCAGCAACGGCTCGCCGCTGTCGATGATCGCCTTGAGTGCAGCGAGCAGGGCAGCGACGCCGGCTTTGTCGTCCAGGTGGCGGGCGCTGATGTGCCCGCTTTCGGTGAACTCGGGCAGCGGGTCGAACGCCACGTAGTCGCCGATGCCGATGCCCAGGGAATCGCAGTCGGCACGCGTGGCGCAATAGGCGTCCAGGCGCAACTCCACATGGTCCCAGCTCACCGGCATTTCATCCACGGCAGTGTTGAACGCATGCCCGGAGGCCATCAGCGGCAACACGCTGCCACGAATCACGCCGTTGTCGGTAAACAGGCTGACGCGGCTGCCTTCGGCAAAGCGGCTTGACCAGCAGCCCACCGGCGCCAGGCTCAAGCGGCCATTGTCCTTGATTGCGCGCACGGCGGCGCCGATGGTGTCCAGGTGCGCGGACACCGCTCGGTCGGGGCTGTTTTTCTGGCCCTTGAGGGTGGCGCGAATGGTGCCGCGCCGGGTCATTTCAAAGGGGATGCCCAGTTCTTCCAGACGCTCGGCGACATAACGCACGATGGTGTCGGTAAACCCGGTGGGGCTGGGAATGGCGAGCATTTCCAGCAGCACTTTTTGCAGGTAGTTGAGGTCCGGTTCGGGGATGGTTCGGCTCATAAAGACTCCTGATGAATAGTGGCGAATGGGCTTTTGTGGCGAGCGGGCTTGCCCGCGTTGGGCTGCGAAGCAGCCCCAAAACCTGTCAATGAGTTCTGCCTGACAGGACGCAGCGCTTGGATCAGGGCCGCTTCGCAGCCCAACGCGGGCAAGCCCGCTCGCCACAGCAGCCTGCTGGCCACAGATGCGCGCTGGCCACAGGTTATTGAGCAGTTGGCTGGCTATGGGGAAACAGCAGGTCCACAAACTTCTCCGCAGTCGGCTGCGGTTCATGGTTGGCCAGCCCGGCCCGTTCATTGGCTTCGATAAACACATACTCGGGTTGATCGGCGGCGGGCACCATCAGGTCCAGGCCCACCATGGGGATATCCAGGGCGCGGGCCGCACGCACGGCGGCGTCCACCAGCGTGGGATGCAGGATCGCGGTGACGTCCTCCAGGCAGCCGCCGGTGTGCAGGTTGGCGGTGCGGCGCACGGCCAGGGTCTGGCCACGCGGCAGGATGCTGCTGTAGTCGTAGCCGGCGGCGTGCAGGGTGCGCTCGGTTTCTGCGTCGATGGGGATTTTGCTTTCGCCGTCGGTAGCCGCCTGACGGCGCCGGCTCTGGGCTTCGATCAGTGCGCCGATGGAATGCTGGCCATCGCCGGTCACTTCGGCAGGGCGGCGGATCGCAGCGGCGACCACCTCAAAACCAATTACCAGAATGCGCAGGTCCAGGCCCTCGTGGAAGCTTTCCAGCAACACCCGGCTGTCGAACTGGCGCGCCGCTTCAATGGCCTGTTGCACATCTTCAATGCTCTGCAAATCCACCGCCACGCCCTGGCCCTGCTCGCCATCCAGCGGCTTGACCACGATGCGCTGGTGTTCGTCGAGGAACTCCAGGTTGTCGTCGGCGCTGCCCGCCAGTTGCTGTGAAGGCAGTTTCAAACCGGCGCCTTTCAACACCTTGTGGGTCAGGCTTTTGTCCTGGCACAGGGTCATGCTGATTGCGCTGGTCAGATCGCTCAGCGATTCGCGACAGCGCACGCGACGGCCGCCATGGCTGAGGGTGAACAGCCCGGCATCGGCGTCATCCACCTGCACATCAATACCGCGTCGGTGCGCTTCTTCGACAATGATCCGCGCATAGGGATTGAACCCCGCCTGCGGCCCGGGGCCGAGGAACAGCGGCTGGTTGATGCCGTTTTTGCGTTTGATCGCGAAGGTGGTCAGCGCACGGAAACCGAGCTTGGCGTAGAGGTTCTTGGCCTGGCGATTATCGTGCAGCACCGACAGGTCGAGGTAGCTCAGCCCACGGCTCATAAAGTGCTCCACCAAGTGGCGCACCAGCACTTCGCCCACGCCGGGGCGGGTGCATTGCGGGTCGACCGCCAGGCACCACAGGCTGCAGCCGTTTTCCGGGTCGTGAAAAGCTTTCTGATGGTTAAGGCCCATCACGCTGCCGATCACTGCGCCGCTGTCTTCATCCTCGGCCAGCCAGTACACCGGGCCGCCTGCATGGCGTGGCGTGAGGCGTTCGGCGTCGACCGGTAACATACCGCGCCCCTGGTACAGCTGGTTGACCGCCAGCCAATCGGCCTCGGTCTGCACCCGGCGAATCCGGAAGCCGCGAAACACCCGGGTGGCCGGGCGATAGTCGCTGAACCACAGGCGCAGGGTATCGGAGGGGTCGAGGAACAACTGCTGCGGGTCAATCCCGAGGATCTGCTGTGGCGCGGCCACATACAGCGCAATATCGCGCTCGCCGGGCTGTTCGTTGAGCAGTTCCTGGGCCAGGCTCGCGGGATCGGGAAAGGTATGGCCGATCAGCAAGCGGCCCCAGCCGCAATGCACGGCAATCGGCTCGGCAGCGAGCGGGCTGCCATCTTCGGCCAGTCGGGCTTGCAGGCGCTCGTAGGTCGGCGCCTGGCCCTTCAGCAAGCGTTGGCTGTAAGCCGCTGCATGGGGTTTCATCAATCAGATTCCTTGTTCGCTGAGCCACAGGTTCAGCGCCGCCAGTTGCCACAGCTTGGAGCCGCGCAACGGGGTCAATTGGCCTTGCGGGTCGGTGAGCAAGCGGTCGAGCATGGCCGGGTTGAACAGGCCACGATCCTGGCTCGGGTCCAGCAGCAGCTCGCGTACCCAGTTAAGGGTGTCGCCATGCAGATGCTTGAGGCCGGGCACCGGGAAGTAACCTTTTTTACGGTCGATGACTTCGCTCGGGATGACGCGGCGCGCGGCTTCTTTCAGCACTTGCTTGCCGCCGTCGGGCAGTTTGAATTTGCCCGGTACGCGGGCCGACAGTTCCACCAGGCGGTAGTCCAGGAACGGCGTGCGCGCTTCCAGGCCCCAGGCCATGGTCATGTTGTCGACGCGTTTGACCGGGTCGTCCACCAGCATCACCGTGCTGTCCAGGCGCAGGGCCTTGTCTACGGCCGCGTCTGCACCGGGCATAGCGAAATGCTCGCGCACAAAGTCACCGGCGGCGTCGTTGGCGGTCAGCCATTTCGGTGCGACGGTGGCGGCGTAGTCGTCGTAGCTGCGGTCGAAAAACGCCTCGCGATAAGCCGCATACGGGTCGCTGGCGCCGTCGACCTGCGGGTACCAGTGGTAACCGGCGAACAGCTCGTCGGCACCCTGGCCGCTTTGCACCACCTTGCAATGCTTGGCCACTTCCCGCGACAGCAGGTAGAAGGCGATGCAATCGTGGCTGACCATCGGCTCGCTCATGGCGCGGAACGCCGCCGGCAATTGCTCGATGATCTCGCTTTCAGCGATGCGCAATTGGTGATGGCGCGTGCCGTAGTGCTTGGCGATCAGGTCCGAGTATTGGAACTCATTGCCGGCCTCGCCGCCGGCGTCTTCAAAGCCGATGGAGAAGGTCGACAGATCCTGCACGCCGACTTCCCGCAGCAGGCCCACGAGCATGCTCGAATCGACGCCACCGGAGAGCAGCACGCCGACATCCACGGCGGCGCGTTGACGAATCGCCACGGCTTCGCGGGTGCTGTCGAGCACGCGGTCGGTCCAGTCTTCCAGGCTCAGGTTTTTTTCGTCGTCATGCGGGCCGTAGGGCAGGGTCCACCAGGTTTTCTGTTCGGTGTTGCCGTCGGCGTCGATGCGCAGCCAGCTGGCCGGCGGCAGTTTTTCAATGCCCGCCAGCAAGGTGCGCGGCGCGGGCACCACGGCGTGGAAGTTCAGGTAATGATTAAGCGCCACCGGGTCGAGAATCGGGTTGATATCGCCGCCCTTGAGCAGCGCCGGCAACGCCGAGGCAAAACGCAGGCGCTGGCCGGTGCGCGACACGTACAACGGCTTCACACCGAGGCGGTCACGGGCGATGAACAGGCGCTGGGCGTCACGCTCCCAGATGGCAAACGCGAACATGCCGTTGAGCTTGGGCAGCAGCGCCTCACCCCAGGCGTGATAGCCCTTGAGCAGCACTTCGGTGTCGCCGCCGGAGTAGAAGGCGTAGCCGAGGGCTTCCAGCTCTTCACGTAATTCCGGGAAGTTGTAGATCGCGCCGTTGAAGGCCAGGGACAGCCCCAGTTGGGCATCGACCATCGGTTGGGCGGAGCCGTCCGACAGGTCCATGATTTTCAGGCGTCGATGGCCCAGGGCAATCGGCCCTTGGGCATGGAAACCCCATGCGTCGGGGCCTCGTGGGGCGAGGTGATGGGTGATTCGTTCCACGGCTGCCAGGTCGGCAGGTTGGTGATCAAAGCGTAACTCGCCAGCTAATCCGCACATAAATTCCTTACCGGTTTTTCCGTTGGGGAGAGTTCAGGGGCGCCGCGTCAAATGGCGGCTACCCAGAAACTGACACGGGTGAATCCAGGGAGTTTTAGAACGATCGGTTATAAGCAGGGTTTTCAGCTAGGGCCAGCACGCAACAGCAGCGCAGCTGACGCGTGTGCCACATAGTTACCCAAGGCGACGTGCGACGGATGGTTATGGTGCGGGTCTACTTCTGCGCAACAAGGATATTGCCGATGCCCGATCCCGTTTCCGTGCCTGCTCAACTGCCCCCGGCACTGCTCTCATCCACCCTGCTGGAGTTGACCGGCGATCTGGATAAAGCCGATGTGCTGCAACAACGGATCCCTGGCTGGTTGTTCGACGCCAAACCTGAACTGTTGGAGCAACTGGAGAAAGTGTCTGAGTTGGCCGGGTTTCAGGAGCCCAAGGTCAATGCCATCCTGCAACGTATAAAAGGCCTTGATCAGTTTTGCGCCGAAGAGCTGACCCGCGGCCTGCAGCGTCAGTTTGGTGTGACCCTGGACGTCAAGCGCGATCATCTGTGGTTGCCTTGGGATGCGATTGACACCGGTAACACCGCATACGGCGTTCCGAGCACCAAAGTGGTGATCGAAACCCGCACGCTGCTCGAGTCGGCGATGCTCAATTTTTCCGAGGATGAGGCTCAGGGCCGGCGTTTTCCGAGCGCCAGCCAGATCCGTCGTGACACCGATACCGTCGTGAGCCGGATCAGCGTTACGGCCTTCGCGACCTACTGCCGCAGCCTTGACCTCGGGCGTCGCTACCAGGAGCATCTGCGCGGCGCGATCAACCAGGCCGTGCCGCTGGCTGATGAGGTGCTGTACAACGCCGATGCCGGCGAAATCAAGCACCTCAAAGTCTATGACATGGCAACGGATGTCTACCTCGCGTACCTGCGCGGTGATATCGCCGAGCCGGCCTTCAAGCTGCTCGTGAGCTTTACCCGCCAGGGTGCCAGCTTGAGCAAGGCCGCTGTGCTGGCCGAAACCTATGACGGCAAACCGCTGATGTGGCAAGGGCTGGATGTGCACGACAGTTGTTTGTGGGGCATCGTGGTGTTCTCCCAGGAAGCCATTGATATCAATCCCCAAACCCGCTGCATCGTTTATATGCCGGGAGAGCCTTATCGACCGATTTTTGAATACCCCACGTTTGCCGCGTTTCAGACCTACCTGACGTTAAAGCTACAGGTAAAAAGCTATGCCGATTTTTTCGTGCGTTACCTCGATGAAGAGGCTCGCGGGGATTTTTTCAAGCGGTTCTCGGTGGGCAGATCCCTGGGGTTGATCAAGCCAATAGCGATCGACGTCGGGTTGTTCCAGTTTTTCTTCAACAGCCTGATCGGCAAGCTGCAAAAAGACAGCCGCGTGCTGGCAGTTCCCACTGCGGACTTTGACCAGGCGGTGCGCGAGCAGCGTTGGCGCGACTATGAGTCATGGGGCCTGGACCTGTTGAACCTCGCCGGTTTTTTTGTGCCGGTCATAGGCCAACTGATGCTCGGCGTGGCGATAGGGCAGATGCTCGGTGAAATCTACGAGGGCGTGCAGGATTGGCGCCACGAGGACCGCAGCGCGGCATTCGCGCACCTGCGCAATGTGCTGGAAAGTGTGGCCTCGATGGCCGCGTTTGTGGCAGGCGGCAAGGTGGTTGGCAGCTTGCGCCGGGTTGCGCGAGACAATCTGGAGCTTATCGACAACTTCGAGGCGGTTGACGCAAGCGATGGCACGCGTCGCTTGTGGCGTACAAGTCTCAAGCCTTATGAGCAGCCATTGACCGCCAGCGAGCCCGATGCTCAGGGTGTGTATTGGAGCGACGGTCGGCCTGGGGTCCGAATCGACGGGCGTGGCCACGCGCTGCGTTTTGACGCGTCTCTGGGGCAATGGCGTATTCGTCACCCGCGTCGCCCGGATGCCCACGCGCCGCCGGTGTTGCACAATGGCGCGGGAGGCTGGCGAGGGCAACACGAGCGCCCGCAGGAGTGGAGCAATACACGCTATGCCCTGCAGCGCCTGGACCCGCGACTGGTCGCCTTGAGCGACACCCGCCTGGAGCAGATCTGTCAGGCCAGTGATGTGCAACTGCCGCAGGTGCAGCGCTGGGCCGAGGGTAATCTCAAGCTGCCGGCGAGCCTTGTCGACAGCATTCAGCGGTTCGCCCTGAATCAGAAGATCACGGATTTGATCGCCCGCCTCGAACAGCGCCAGCCCTACACGGCCGAGGATATTGCCTTGCAGTTGGAGGCTTTGCCGCTGATGCCCGAGTGGCCCAGCGGTCGTTATCTTGAGGTGCTCCCTGCCGAGGGTAACGCCTCGACCAAGTACCCCTCGAACGCTCGGACCGATGACGAGCTGAGCGTGGTGATCAGCCGCGATCAGATGGAAGAAGGCGAGGTGCTGTTAGGCGTGACAGATGGGCTGTACCGAGCCGAGCTGGACACGCTGCTGGGCGACACGCCGGTGCGGGCGGGTGAAACAGACGCCGAGGCATTGGCAAGGCGTCTGGCGCATACCTTGAAGATCGATCGCAAACCCTTGTTCCAGAAGTTGTACGCCGACTACGACCAGCCGGTAGGCGCAGAGCAGTCGCGCCTGGTCGAGACTGTGCCGGGCCTGCCTGCCAACGTTGCCGCCGAGCTGATCGATAGCTCGTCGAGTATTGACCGGATCCACCTGCGCGATGAACGCCGGGTACCGTTGTCTCTCGGGCAGGCGGCCCGCGAGGCCGTCGCGCAGGTACAGCGTGAGCGGTTGATGGCGAGTTTCCATATGGCGGAATTGGCGGATAGGCAGGCTCATCGATTTTCCTGGCGTTTGCTGAAGGATTTGCCTGGTTTTCCCGACACGTTGCAATTGCAACTGCGCGAGACTTCGGCCAGCGGGGCTGTACTGGAGCGTATCGGTGATTCGTCTGCCGCCCAGACCCGGGTGGTGGTCAAGACCGGCGAGCGCTATCAGGCGTTTGAAGCCGACGGGCGTTCCCTGGGCGAGCAGTTCAGCGGCCCGCAGGCGTTCTATCGTGCGACCTTGCAGACGCTCCCCGTGGAGATGCGAACCGGGCTGGACATCAGTGGCAGTGCCGCATCAGACGCGCAAAGGTTGCGCTATCACCTGCTTGATCGTGCCGTGGCGGAGCGTGCCAAAATCCCCGAAGAGCGCGTGGCGCTGACCTCCGCCTGCCAGGTCATCGACGCTCCGCCGCCAGCGGAACCGACGCGTGCACAGCGCGGGATGATGCGCAAGATCACAAACCTGTACCCGTTTTTCAGCGAGAGCCAGGCCCGTGAAACGGTCATGAGCCTGGGCGTCGACGACCCGTCACGGGCCACTGCGGTGCGCCAGCGCGAGCAGCAACTGGCCAGGCTCGATGGGGTGCTCAGGGCCTGGATGCAGCAAGACGACGACATGCGAAAACTCCCGGGGCGTTTGGACGATTATCAGCTCAGTCGGCGCCAGGTTGCCGACCGTCTGCGCAGTGCGTGGCGCCACCAGATTCGCTTGCCCGATGAAACCCGCGCTCAGGTATATGGCTTGAGCCTGGACGGCATGCGGGTTGGCAAGTTGCCGGCTTTGCCCATCGATATCGACTTCGGGCATGTGCAACGCCTGTCGCTGAAAAACATGGCGCTGGATAACGACGTCGCCTACTTCCTCAAGGCGTTCAAGGGCCTGCGCTCACTGGAGTTGGACAAAAACCAGCTCACGTGGCTGCCGGAAGTGTTGTCCCATATGCCCTCGCTGCAGCGCCTGAGCCTGGCGCAAAACAGCCTTAATCTCACCGACGCGACCACCAAAAAACTGCAAGCCATGAGCGGTCTGCGTGCTCTGGACCTGAGCAGCAACCCCTTGGGCGAAACCCCGTCGGTCAAGCAGATGGACCAGTTGCAGTCCCTGAACCTGCGCAACACCCGCGCCCGGGAGTTGCCCGAGGGCTTGCTCACACGCTTGCACCTGGAGGACGCCAACCTGCGGGAAAACGACATCGTCGAACTGCCCTCGGAACTGTTTACCGCGCCGGTGGCGGTGACCGAGAAAATCAACCTGCGGCTCAACCCGGTTTCGCACCAGAGCCGTCTGAACCTGGACGAATACCGGCGCCGCACCGGCGTGGGCATGGGCTTGCAGGACGACGACATTGCGTTGTTGAGCGAGCAGCGCTCCCGGCAAGCGTGGCTGGAAGGCAAGACTGCCGATGCGTACCGCGCACGTGAGGCAGCCTGGGAACTGTTAAAGGACGATTGGCAGTCCGAGGACTTTTTTGCGGTACTGCGCCAACTGGTCAATACCCCGCAATACAAGCAAGTACGGGCTGACCTGGTGCGTCGGGTGTGGCAGGTGATCGATGCGGCTGCCGACAATCGTGAACTGCGCGAGTTGCTGTTCAATCTGGCCAGGGGCGAGCCCAATTGTGTAGACGCGGCCGCTTACAGCTTCAGCGAGATGGAAGTCACGGTGATGCTCAACAAGGCCATGAAAGAGGCCGGCGCCAGCCGGCCAAGTGTCGCAACGTTGAAGAAATTAGGGCGCGGTCTGTTTCGCCTGGAGCAGCTCGACAGCATTTCCGATATCTTCAGCCGACGCAAAAACCTCGCCGACCAATTGGCCGTGCGCCTGGTGTATCGCAGCGGGCTGGCCAAGGCCCTGGATTTGCCGGGGCAGCCGGAAACGATTGCCTACCGCGAGGTGGGCGGCGTGACCCAAGAGGATCTGACGGACGCGTTGGCTCAGGTCACCTCGCGCGAGATGACCTCGGATCTGTTGCGCTTTATGACGCGCCAGGGATTCTGGCTGGAATACCTCAAACGTCAACATTCCGCGGAGTTCAGCCGCGTCGGCCAGGTGTACGACACGCAACTCAAAGCCCTGGATGTGACCAGCAGCACCTACCTCTCCCAGGCGCTCAAAGTGCAGAACGACCACCATCAAGCCCGTGAGCAGTTGGTGGATCGCTTGACCCGCAAGGCGCTGGAGGAGGCTGATAACCTCCAGGCAGGCCCGTGCCCACTCTAGCCCTTGGCGCGTATCAACCCGCGCACGGCAAAGCGGTTCGGGTGGCAGGCTTCGGCCACGCTTCTGGGCAATGGCAAAGGTTCGTTATCCAGCCAGGCCGCCAGCAACTCCCCGGATAACGGTGCGGTGATCAGCCCGCGAGAGCCGTGGCCGCTGTTGACGTACAGGCCGTCGATCCACGGGCACGGGGTGTCCGGCACTTGGCGTGCGTCTTTGCTCAGCACGCCGTAAGCCTCGGTGAACTGCTGCGAGTCTGCCAGGGGCCCGACGATGGGCAGGTAGTCCGGGCTGGTGCAGCGAAACGCCGCCCGGCCTTCGAGGTGTTCGGGGGCCCGTTGCGCGGCGCCCAGGCGCTGTGCCAGGTCGGGGGAGATTTCCTGCAGCATCGACAGGTTGCCAGCATGTTCGGCAACGGTGGGCGTGAGGTCATCGTTCTTGAAGTCGAAGCTGGCGCCGAGGGTGTGCTCGCCCAGACGCGCCGGTGCCATATAGCCCTCGGCACACACCACGGTGGCCAGCGCCTGGCTCGCCTCGGTCTGCGGCAAACGGGTGATCTGCCCGCGAATGCGCTTGAGGGGCAACTCGGCACTCGGCGCAAAGCGTTTGACCTCGGCGGCGCCGGCCAGCACTACCACGGGGGCGCTCGCCAGCAAGTTGTCGCCGTCCCACGCCTGCCACTCGCCGTCGGCCTTGCGCAAGTCCAGCACCTCGCGATGGGTGAGCACCTCGATGCCTGGCTGGCGGGCTTGCCATTCGCACAACGCGGGCGGGTGCACCCAGCCGCCTTCGGGGAAAAACAGCCCGCCATGTTCGAGGGCCACGCCGGCACGCGCCTGGGCCTGTGCCTGATCCAGCAGGTGCAGCAGGCCCGGCGCAAACGCTTGGGCCAGTTGCGCCTGGCGCTCGGCTTCCTTGGCGTTGAAGCTCAGTTGCAACACGCCGCAGCCATCCCAATCCACCCCGCGTTGCAGGTGCTCCAGCAGTCGGCGGGTATGGCCGAAACCACTGACAATCATCTGCGACAGCGCCGTGCCGTGTGCCGAGAGTTTGAGGTACAGCACCCCCTGCGGATTGCCCGACGCTTCTCGCGCCAAGCCTGCGTGACGTTCCAGCACACTGACGTGCCAGCCCCGCGCCGCCAGGCTGGCCGCCGTGGCGCAACCGGCCAGGCCACCGCCGATCACCAGTGCGCGGCGCTCACCCGCCAGCGCAGCAGGGCGGGCGAACCAGGGTTTGATGAGCTGTGGCGGCGGGGCTGCATCGGGCCAGCCGAGAAACTCGCCGCGCAGGATTTCCCACTTGTGGCCGATGCCTGGCGTGCGCTTCATCTTGAACCCGGCGGCATTGATCAGCCGGCGCACCCAGCCGGTGCTGGTAAAGGTGCTGATGGTCGAGCCCGGCGCGGCCAGCCGCGCCAGCTCGGCGAACAGCTCGGCGGTCCACATCTCGGGGTTTTTCGCCGGGGCGAAGCCGTCGAGGAACCACGCGTCAATCTGCGCGTCCAGTTGCGGCAGTTGCTCAAGGGCATCGCCGATCAACAGGGTCAGGGTCACGCGGCCGTTATCCAGGATCAGGCGCTGAAAGCCTGAGTGGATGGCGATGTATTGCGCCAGCAACTGATCGGCAAAGGGTTGCAGCTGCGGCCAGAGGGCGAGGGCGCGTTGCAGGTCGGGCTGGCTCAGCGGGTACTTTTCGACGCTGACAAAATGCAAGCGTGCGCCCGGTACCGCGTGTTGCTCGAACAGCTGCCAGGCACACAGGAAATTCAGCCCGGTGCCGAAGCCGGTTTCGCCAATCACCAACCGCCCGCCGTCAGCCAGTGCGGCAAAACGCTCCTGCAAGCGGTTCTGCTCAAGGAACACGTAGCGGGTTTCTTCAAGGCCCGACTGGTCGGAGAAGTACACATCGTCGAAGACCCGCGAGTGCGGGCGACCTTGTTCATCCCAGTCGAGCTGGGCGTGGGTGATGGGGTTCATGGGCGACTCGGCAAAGACTAGGCGGCCATTCTAGCCGATCAACCCACATTGAATTGACCCATGGCAAGCAAGGCGGGAATTTCCTCCCGCGTCTTGTTGCCCAATCCGCTAGTCTTGCTGAATTCTGGAACGGAGCCGCCCATGTTCGAATCTGCCGAAATTGGTCACGCCATCGACAAAGACACCTATGAAGCCGAAGTGCCGGCGCTGCGCGAAGCCTTGCTGGAGGTACAGTACGAGCTGCAACAGCAAAAGCGCTTCCCGGTGATTATCCTGATCAACGGCATCGAAGGCGCCGGCAAGGGCGAAACCGTCAAGCTGCTGAATGAATGGATGGACCCGCGCCTGATCGAGGTGCGCACCTTCGACCAGCAGACCGACGAAGAACTGGCCCGCCCACCCGCCTGGCGCTACTGGCGCCAACTGCCCGCCAAGGGCCGCATGGGGATTTTTTTCGGTAACTGGTACAGCCAGATGCTGCAAAGCCGGGTTCATGGGCAGATCAAGGACGCACGCCTGGACCAGGCGATCGCCGGGGCCGAGCGCCTGGAGAAAATGCTCTGCGACGAAGGCGCGCTGATCTTCAAGTTCTGGTTCCACCTTTCCAAAAAGCAAATGAAGGCGCGGCTCAAGGCCCTGGCCGACGACCCGTTGCACAGCTGGCGCATCAGCCCGCTGGACTGGCAGCAGTCGCAGACCTACGACAAGTTTGTGCATTTTGGTGAGCGCATCCTGCGGCGCACCAGCCGCGACTACGCGCCGTGGCATGTGATCGAAGGGGTGGACGCGCATTACCGGAGCCTCACGGTGGGCAAGATCCTGCTCGAGGGCCTGCAAAATGCCCTGAAGCTGCCCAAGGGCAAGGCCAGCGGCATGAACCCGGCGCCCTTGCCATCGGCGGTGGACCAGATGAGCCTGCTCAACAGCCTCGACATGACCCTGAGCCTGGACAAGGATGACTACGAAGAACAGTTGATCACCGAACAGGCACGCTTCTCCGGCCTGATGCGCGACAAACGCATGCGCAAGCACGCGCTGGTGACGGTATTCGAAGGCAATGACGCAGCGGGCAAGGGGGGGCTATCCGCCGGGTGGCAGCAGCGCTGGACCCGCGCCAGTATCACATCGTGCCGATTGCCGCGCCCACCGAGGATGAACGTGCCCAGCCTTACCTGTGGCGGTTCTGGCAGAAAATCCCGGCACGCGGCAAGTTCACCGTGTTCGACCGCTCGTGGTACGGCCGCGTGCTGGTGGAGCGCATCGAAGGCTTCTGCACCACGGCCGACTGGATGCGCGCCTATGGCGAGATCAATGACTTTGAAGAGCAACTGCGTGACGCGGGCGTGATCGTGGTCAAGTTCTGGCTGGCGATCGACAAACAGACCCAGCTGGAACGCTTCCAGGCCCGTGAGGAGATCCCCTTCAAGCGCTTCAAGATCACCGAAGACGACTGGCGCAACCGCGAAAAATGGGACGACTACCGCGCCGCCGTGGGCGATATGGTCGACCGCACCAGCACCGAAGTCTCACCCTGGACCCTGGTGGAAGCCAATGACAAGCGCTGGGCGCGGGTCAAGGTATTGCGCACCATCAACCTGGCGCTGGAAGAAGCGTTCGCCAAGTCCGACAAGCACGACAAGAAGAAAAACAAATAGCGCTGAGCGCCTGTGGCGAGCGGGCTTATTGTGGCGAGCGGGCTTGCCCGCGTTGGGCTGCGAAGCAGCCCTGAAACCTGCCGGCGAGTGATCACTGGAAAAATCAGATACTGGATCAGCGCCGCGTCGCGCCCCAACGCGGGCAAGCCCGCTCGCCACAAAGGCCATGTTTTTGTATACGCCGGGTGAATGATCGTCGCGGTTGCGCAGGGCTGGCTCTATTCTCGAGCCAACAACCACAAGCTCGAGGTAGCCCATGCGTGAAGTAGTGATCGTCGACAGCGTGCGAACCGGCCTGGCCAAATCCTTTCGCGGCAAGTTCAACCAGACCCGCCCCGATGACATGGCGGCCCATTGCGTCAATGCACTGCTGACCCGTAACGGCATTGACCCGGCCACGGTGGAAGATTGCATCGTCGGTGCCGGCTCCAATGAAGGCGCGCAGGGCTACAACATCGGGCGCAACGTGGCGGTGCTCTCGCAACTGGGCACCGCCACGGCAGGCATGACCCTCAACCGTTTCTGCTCCTCAGGCTTGCAGGCGATTGCGATTGCGGCCAACCAGATCGCCTCGGGCTGCAGCGACATCATCGTCGCCGGTGGCGTGGAGTCCATCAGCCTGACCATGAAAAGCGTCAACACCGACAACCTGATCAACCCGCTGCTTAAAGAACAGGTACCGGGCATCTATTTCCCCATGGGCCAGACCGCCGAAATCGTCGCTCGCCGCTACAACGTCAGCCGCGAAGAGCAGGACCTGTACGCCCTGCAAAGCCAGCAGCGTACGGCCAAGGCTCAGGCCGATGGTCTGTTCGACGACGAAATCGTGCCGATGGCGGTCAAGTACAAGGTCGAGGACAAGCACACCGGCGCGGTGCAGATCCTTGAGGGCGTAGTGGACCGCGATGACTGCAACCGCCCCGACACCACGCTGGCGAGCCTTGCCGGGTTGAAGCCGGTATTCGCCGAAGATGGTTCGGTGACGGCGGGCAACTCGTCGCAGCTGTCCGACGGTGCTTCGATGACCTTGGTGATGAGCCTGGAAAAAGCCCTGGAATTGGGGCTCAAGCCCAAGGCGTTTTTCCGTGGCTTCACCGTGGCCGGTTGCGAGCCGGACGAGATGGGCATCGGCCCGGTGTTCTCGGTGCCCAAGCTGCTCAAGGCGCGGGGCTTGCAGGTGGCGGATATTGACCTGTGGGAACTCAACGAGGCGTTCGCCTCCCAGTGCCTGTATGCGCGTAATCGCTTGGAAATCGACAACGCCAGGTACAACGTCAACGGCGGTTCGATTTCCATCGGCCACCCGTTCGGCATGACCGGCTCGCGGCAGGTGGGGCATCTGGTGCGGGAGTTGCAGCGGCGCAATCTGCGGTATGGCATCGTCACCATGTGTGTCGGCGGGGGCATGGGCGCCACCGGTCTGTTCGAAGCCGTGCGCTAGTTATCACTGAAGAAACCGGGTCAACAATGTGGGAGCGGGCTTGCTCGCGAAAGCTGAGTGTCAGTCAACACATGCATGGCTGACCCGCCGCTTTCGCGAGCAAGCCCGCTCCCACAGTTGAATTGCGGCATAGCCCAATCCGTTCGCTTGACCCTAGAATGCTGCCTCCACTTCCTCAGGCATTCGGGGCACTCATGCACATCTCTTCCGGCCGCTGGGTCTATGGCTTTGTCTTGACCCTGCTGGCCGCGTTTCTGTGGGGCATTCTTCCGGTCAAACTCAAACAGGTACTGCAGGTGATGGACCCGGTGACCGTTACCTGGTTTCGCCTGACGGTGGCCGGCAGTTGCCTGTTCGTTTACCTGGCCGCCACCCGACGTCTGCCCAGCCTTAAAGTGCTCGGACCCAAGGGCGCCTGGTTGGTGGCGATGGCCGTGTGCGGGCTGGTGGGCAACTACGTGTTGTACCTGGTGGGCCTGAAACTGCTGAGCCCCGGCACCGCACAGCTGGTGGTGCAGATGGGGCCGATCTTCCTGATGATCGCCAGCGTGTTGGTGTTCAAGGAGCGTTTCAGCCTGGGGCAGGGCGTGGGCCTGGTGGTGTTGATTATCGGCTTCGGGCTGTTTTTCAATCAGCGCCTGACGGAGCTGCTGACCTCGCTCGGCACCTACACCGCCGGTGTGCTCACGGTTTTGCTCGCCACCACTATCTGGGTGTTCTACGCCCTGGGCCAGAAACAGTTGCTGACGGTGTGGAATTCGCTGCAGGTGATGATGGTGATCTACCTGTCGTGCGCCATGTTGCTCACGCCCTGGGCGCATCCGCTGGAGGCCCTGCAACTGAGCCCGCTGCAAGGCTGGCTGCTGCTGGGGTGCTGCATGAATACGCTGGTGGCCTATGGTGCGTTTGCCGAAGCCCTGGCGCATTGGGAGGCGTCGCGGGTCAGCGCGACCCTGGCGCTCACACCGTTGGTGACGTTTGTGGCCGTCGCGTTGGCGGCGTGGCTGTGGCCGGACTATGTGCAGGCCGAAGAGATCAACGCCCTCGGGTATTTCGGGGCGTTGGTGGTGGTGCTGGGGTCGGCGGCCGTGGCGCTGGCGCCCTCGCTGCTCGCCGGGCTCAAGGCCCGGCGGCTACGCATGGCGTCTTAATGGCCAGCTTCGAGCATGTTTTCCGGGCGCACCCACTGGTCGAACTCGGCGTCGGTGAGGTAGCCCAGGTCCAGCGCGGCCTGGCGTAGCGTCAGCCCTTCGGCGTAAGCCTTTTTGGCGATCTGCGCCGACTTGTCGTAGCCGATATGTGGGTTGAGCGCCGTCACCAGCATCAGCCCGCGCTCCAGGTGCTCGGCCATTTGCTCGGCATCCGGCTCAAGGCCTGCAATGCAGTGCTCCTGGAAGTTGTTGCAGCCGTCGGCCAGCAGGCGGATCGACTCCAGCAGGTTGTGGATGATCACCGGCTTATACACATTCAACTGCAAATGCCCCTGGCTTGCGGCAATGCCGATGGTCACGTCATTGCCCAATACCTGGCAGGCCAGCATCGACAAGGCTTCGCATTGGGTCGGGTTGACCTTGCCCGGCATGATGGAGCTGCCCGGCTCGTTGGCCGGCAACTTCACTTCCGCCAGCCCGGCGCGGGGGCCCGAGCCCAGCAGGCGCAGGTCGTTGGCGATTTTCATCAGCGCCACCGCCAGAGTTTTCAGCGCGCCGTGCAGGGTCACCAGCGGCTCATGGCCGGAGAGTGCGGCGAATTTATTCGGCGCTGTCACAAACGGCAAGCCCGACAGCGCCGCCAGCTCGGACGCAATTGCCTCGCCAAAACCATGCGGCGAGTTGAGCCCGGTGCCGACGGCGGTGCCGCCCTGGGCCAGCTCGCACACGGCGGGCAGGGCGCTGCGAATCGCGCGTTCGGCGTAATCGAGTTGGGCGATAAACGCCGAAAGCTCCTGGCCGAAGGTGATCGGCGTGGCATCCATCATGTGGGTGCGGCCGGTCTTCACCAGTTTCATGTGCCGTGCCGACAGTTCCGCCAGGCCGCCGGACAGGGTGGTGATCGCCGGCAGCAGCTGTTTGTTCACGGCCTGCACCGCCGCAATGCTCATGGCCGTGGGGAAGCAGTCGTTGGAACTCTGGGAGCGGTTGACGTGATCGTTCGGGTGCACCGGGCTCTTGCCACCGCGGGCCTTGCCCGACAGCTCGTTGGCGCGGCCGGCGATCACTTCGTTGGCGTTCATGTTGCTCTGGGTACCGCTGCCGGTCTGCCAGACCACAAGGGGGAACTGGTCGTCATGCGTACCGGCCAGTACTTCGTCGGCGGCTTGTTCGATCAGGCGGGCGATGTCGGCGGGCAAGTCGCCGTTGCGGTCGTTGACCCGGGCGGCGGCCTTTTTGATCAGGGCCAGGGCATGCAGTACCGCAAGGGGCATGCGCTGTTCGCCAATGGCGAAATTCACCAGCGAACGTTGGGTCTGGGCGCCCCAGTAAGCGTCATCCGGGACATGTACGTCTCCCAGGCTGTCGGTTTCGATACGGCTCATCGGGCACACTCCTTCAGGTTCGTTTGCGCAGTTTAGGCCCTGATGGACCTTGGGGGTTCCCTAAAAGACTTTTCATCGGGCAATCCTGGCGTTACAAGGCCTGGGGTTGAGCCATAAGGTTTTTTAGGCGCAGAATGGGCGCCCTTGGGGTCTTACCTCGCCTGCTAGAAAAGGAAACTCGATGACTCGTCTTCGTGCCATCTGTACCGCGGTTGCTCTGGTTTGCGCCAGCGGCCAGGTTTTTGCCGATACCGCCAGCCACAACGCCAGTGCCGAAGCCTTCCTTACCCTGGCCCATGCCGACAAGCTGGGTACCCCGGTGTACATGCAAGTGCAGCAAATGTTCGCCCAGCGTTTCGAACAGACCAAGGCGCCTGCCGCCAAGCAGTCCGTGCTGGACAGCTACCAGGCCAAGGCCAACGCCGCCCTGGACCAGGCTATCGGCTGGCCGAAGCTGAAGCCGGACATGGTCAAGCTCTACACCAGCAACTTCAGCGAATCCGAGCTCAAGGACCTGGTTGCGTTCTACCAGTCGCCACTGGGCAAGAAAGTCCTGGAAAAAATGCCGCAACTGACCCAGCAATCGGCCCAGATGACCCAGGCCAAGCTGGAAAGCGCCGTGCCGGTGGTGAACAAGCTGTTGGAAGACATGACCAACGAGCTGACACCCAAAGCCGCCGCACCGGCCAAGAAGAAGTAAGCAGGAATGACCATGCAACAGCGTATTGAAACGGCGCTCGGCGCCCTGAGCCCGGACCATTTGAGCGTGCTGGATGAAAGCCATATGCACAGCCGTGGGTTGCAGACCCACTTCAAGGCCGTGCTGGTCAGCCAGCAGTTCGAGGGGCTTAACCGCGTCAAGCGCCACCAGAAGGTCTACGCCACCCTGGGTGACCTGATGAGCGAATTTCATGCGCTGGCGCTGCACACCTACACCCCGCAAGAGTGGCAGCAGATCGGCGCGGCACCTGCTTCGCCGACGTGTGCGGGCGGGCATTGACCACAATGCCCGGGCTTCAGCCGGCAGGTGCCGGTTGAGGCTGCTTGCATAACCCGATACCCCATTTCTCCCTGACGTGATCCCTAGGCTTTGCTGACTATTCAGTCACCAGGGTCATGTGATCATGTCTGCTGCACTCCATCGAAACACCCCCACTCTTGTGGCGTTCGACCCGCGCGGGTTGACGGTACGCACTGTCGCCTACCACCGCGCCAGCGCCCAGGTTGAACCCCAGGCACGTGTCACACGCCAAGTGTATGGCGCCAGCGGCTTGCTGCGTCAGCAATGGGACCCGCGCCTGTATGCCCTGAACACTCCGGCTACGGCCTCTGAAAGCCTGGTGCACAGCCTGTCCGGGGCCACGCTGCAGCGCGACAGCGTGGATGCCGGCCGACGCCTGATGTTGATGAACGAGACCGGGCAGTTGCTGCTGGCCTGGGACAGCCGGAGCGCTTGCCAACGCTATGAATACGACACCTCGCAACGGCCGGTCGCGGTGTTTGAACAGGCGGCCGACGAACCGCGTGAACGTTGTGTCGAGCGCTTGGACTATGCTGGCCCTTCGCCCGAAGCGGCGGCGCTGAACCGTTGCGGCCGGCTGATTCGGCATGCCGACCCGGCGGGCACCGTGCTGTTCGATGAGTACGCCATACACCTGCGCGAACTCAAGCAAACCCGGCGTTTTCGCCCCGACACCACCCCGGTGGATTGGCCGGCGACGGTGCCAGCCCAGGATGCGTTGCTGGAAAAGGCCTCCTATACCACTGTTCGCCGCTACGACGCGCTGGGCGCATTGCTTGAACATACCGACGCCAAGGGCAATCGCCAGCATCGGGCCTATGGGCTGCACGGTCGGCTCAAGGAGGTCGCAGTCACCCCCAGGAACGGCGCACGCACGCTGTTGTTGCATCAGCGCAAGTACAATGCCAACGGGCAGGTGGAGTACGAATGGCTGGGCACCAGGCTGATCAGGAACGCGCGTTATGTGCCGCAAAACGGGCGTTTATTGCAAATCCAGACATACCGCCAGGGTGAAGCCGCCAAGCCATTGCAAGACCTGGTGTACGACTACGACCCGGTCGGCAATATCGTCAGCCTCAGCGACCAGGCCCAGCCCACCCAGTGGCACAGCAATGCGCGCATTGAGGCGGTCAGTCGCTACGAGTACGACAGCCTGTACCAACTCACCCTTGCTACCGGGCGCGAACATGCTGCGAGCACGTCGGGCCAGGCGCCACCGCCGCAGCTGATGTTCGGTGCGACGGACGCTGGGCTGTGGCGCAATTACACCCAGCGTTACACCTACGACGAAGGTGGCAACCTCACGCACCTGCGTCATTCACCGGGCACCGGCACCGGTTACAGCCGGCAGATGACGGCTGCGGTTCACAGCAACCGCGCCGTGTCCGGTACCGCGCTGCCAGCAGCCGAGGACTTTGATGGCAATGGCAACCAGCGTGCCCTTGGCAGCGGCCAGCAGATGGCCTGGAACGTGCGCAACCAGTTGACCCACGTGACCCAGGTGGCGCACGAGGCAGACACCGAGGCTTACCTCTACGATGCCCACGGCACGCGTGCGCTCAAGGTCAGGCGCAACGGTATGCACTTGCAACGTACCTATTATCTGCCGGGTCTGCAGATGCACTGGCGGCGTGGCCAGCGCTTCAACCTGCTGGATATTGACCTGGAGGGCAGCCGGGTCACGGTGCTGCAATGGGAGCAGGGACGCCCTGACGGCATGGACGCCGAGCAGATCCAGTTCAACCTGCTCGACCACCTCAAGAGCAGCGCGTTGGTGGTCGATGACCAGGCGCGGCTATTGAGCCAGGAAGGCTATTACCCCTACGGCGCCACAGCCTGGTGCGCCAACCGGTCGGCGCTCCAGGGCGACTACAAGTGCTACCGCTATGCGGGCAAAGAGCGCGACGCCACCGGCCTGTATTACTACGGTGCGCGTTATTACGCGCCCTGGTTGATGCGCTGGATCAGCCCGGACCCGGGTGGCGATGTAGGCGGGTTGAATCTGTATGCGATGGTGCACGGTAACCCCATACGTTTCACCGATGCCGGGGGCGGGCAGACGACCTTTGGTGAGCAGTTCCAACCCAGCCGGGGGGACATGATTTTTGGCCTGGGCGAGGTGGTGGCGGGCTACCGGAGTTTCTGGTCAAAACTGAGCGCGCGGGGCGATGTCCTGGCGGCGTACTTTTCTGGTGCCGACGTGGCGAACTGGAGCGCCGGGCTAGGGGTCGTCGCACATGCATTCAAAAGTTATCAAAAGCTGGCGCCGGACATCTTCAAGGACCTGATCACGCCCGACCCAAGCGGAACCGAAGAGGTTTACGTCCGGCTGAAACGCGAGCTGGTCCAGAAGACTTCAGCAGTAGAACAGCACTTCTATCAAAGTATGGTGGCGCGTTATTCCGGTTGTTTGTCTACGAGTACCAACCAGCAGTTCGTCAGGCGTTTTGCTGGGGATCTGGTGCAAAACAAGTACTCACTCACCGACACTACGCGGGCGTTCATTGACAAAGGGCTGAACGAGATTCAAAAAAAGGTGATCAGCCGCAGCAGTAAATCGGCATTGGCTACGCTGATTGGCTCCCAGAGCGCGATGGTGCATTTCGCCCTTGATGAGCTGGACATCAATAGCGTGATTCGCAAGACCAAACGCTCGGTCACCGGTTCCGAACTGCGCTGGCTTTACCGGCACCGTGCGCAATTGGCGGGCCGGGTGGTGTTTTATCAAGGCCAGCGGCGCGTGGATGCCCCTTGGGACACCCAGGCAGCGACGTGGAAGAGTTACCGGCCGCGCAGTACGCAAGGGACTGCGCGGCGTTGATCATAATCCCCGACCGGCGCCGGGTTCAGCCTGCGCCGGTGGTTTCCTCCCATGTGTCGTTTTCATCCTGGCTGACCCCGTACCAACCATTATGGCTTACGCGTTTTATCGCGCCGCTGGCCGTCAGCGTGCGCACCGCACGCCCCAGCGCGTCATGAAACTGCCGGTCGTTGTCGGCCAGGTCGCGCAACGACACATCGCTGATGTAGCGGTGTGCGCTAGCGAAGTAAGGCCGATAAACACGCGTTATCGCGCTCTGGTGGTTGTATTCGACGCGCTCTTCGACGCACCAGCGCGGGTTAGCCTTTACCGATTGAATGGCCCCTCGTTCGACACTCAAACTGCCATTGCCCAGGACCTGCCAGGCATCGCCCGGCTCGGTGTTGTGCATGCGTTGCAAGGGTCGGCCAAAGCCATCCCAAAAGGTCAGGCTCAGCCGCACCGACTGTTCCGGGTCATCGGGGTAACGATCAGCCAGCAGCGTCAGGCGATGGACCGGTTCGCGATGGGCCTGGGCAACCAGAGCGGCGAGCTGCCGGGTAGAGGCATCGGCCCCTGGCGGGATTTTTTCAGGCGCAACCGGGCAGTCTCGCGGATATGCCCGCCGGGTAGCAGGTAACCCCGGGTCACCCACTCAGCCTGGCTATCCGCTGTTGCGATTGTGCCCATCCAACTGAACGGCGCGTAGAGGTGCGCGCTGGCGGCCTGGCCGAGGGTTTGGCGGGGGGCGTTGATGGCCTGTTCGACAGACGTTCCGAGCAGCTGTCGGGCATCCGGCAACGGGCCGAAGCCTGTGTTTTGCCCTGACTCCCGGCCCTGGTAGCGACTGGAGAGCAGCCGCCCGAAGCCGTCGTACAGGGCTTGTTGCACGCTGCCATTGGGGTCGGTCAGGCTAATGGGCAGCAGCAGGCGATAGTCCGGCAGGGTTGTGCTGATGCAGCCATCGGGGTGTTTGACCGCGATGATGTGGCAGCCATAGGGGTCATAGGTCAATGTGGTGTCGCCCAGACCTTGGGTCAGGCGCCAGCTGCGCAGTTGGTAAAAGCCGCTGCCATCCAGATAGCGGGGCCACTGCCGGCGCACGGACCAGAGTGTCGGCTCGGCCACGTTGGCGGAGAAAAACACCGTCATGGGGCGATAGCCGATCTGCTGCAATTGGGCCGTGAGCTGCCAGGGCGCCTGGCCGGGCATCTGGGGTATCTGCCGGTAGGTTTCGATGGCTTCAGCGTTCAGTTCGGCGCTCTCCAGGTAGTCGCTCAAGGCCTGCAACGTGGCCTTGCCCGCTTCCAGGGTTTTGCCGGCAGGGCCCGGCTCGCGGTAATACTGGATCGACAGCCCGCTGAGCGCGCGTGGCGCTTGCGGCCCCATAGGCCCTGAGCGCTTGTCGATAAACTGTTCATAGGCAATGGTCGTGACACTCAACTCGGTTTTCGGCACGACCCAGGCGTTGTCGCGTTGGCGACAAGGCAGGCCCAGGCGCCATTGCGCGTCCTGCGTCAGGTGGGTCCACTGCGCCAGGGTTTCGTTCAGGTAGTGGGTGTGCTGCGCCGGGTCATGGCTGTCGCGCCACCACTGTTGTTGATAGGGATCGACCAGTGCAGCCGGCGGGGCATCGCTGGCGGCCTTGCGGCGTGCCAGGTGCAAGGTGACGCTATGGACCAGGCGGCCAAACCCATCCCAGCGCAGGTTGAGTTGATGGGTGGCCACGGGGTCGTCGGGCACCTGTTCATACCGGTAGTCGATGGTTTCCACCGGCACTACCAGCATGCGTGCCCAGGGCTGTGAGTCGGACGCGGCGACCAGCTGGCGTACCAGGTAGCGATGTTGCTGCACGGAAAACGGCACGCCTTGCGCCGTGTCGCCGGCGAAAACTTCGTGGCGCAACAACGCGCCTTTGAGCGCGTAGGCCGCATCCCGCAGAGTTTGCGGGCTGGGGGCGGGCAGCGGCACATCGGCGTGGTCGGTGGGCTGCGGTTGTGCGGGGGCGTGGTGTCGGCACATCAGGGTTTTACCCAGGCGGGGTGCCTCTGGGTCATGCAGGCTGTAGCCCTCGGTTGGCATATCGAGTGCCTGGCCGGTATGAAACCAGCGTTTGCTCAAGGTGCCAGCACTGTCAGCTGCGTCGCCGGGCGCGCGCTCGGTCTCGCTCTGAAGGATCAGGCCGAAGCCCTGGAACGCGCGTTCGGTGGCGTTGTAATACGCCTGCCGGTAGCTGAAATGCCGGGTCAGGGTGCTGTTGTTTATCTCGTCGTGGCGAGTCTGGTGGCACACCAGCGGGATGGCCAGCGGCGACTGGCTGATGGCGGGCCTGCCTTGGGCCCGCCGCTGTTTTTTCTCATCCAGCCACTCCTGGGCGCTGCTGCGGTAGCGCACTTTTGACTGGGTTCCGAGGTTGTTGGTGGTGTAGATGAGCAGGCTGGGCCGCTCGTCGAAAAAGTCGTAGCGCCAATGGCGGGGGTGCTCGTACAGGACGCTGACGATCAGGCTGGGGCAGCCCAGGCCGTTCAGGTCAGCCAGGCTGATCTGGCAGAGTGCGTCATGCCGCACGCCGTCCGGCCAGGCCAGCACTTGGGGCGTGGGGTCGAAGCGGTTGCCGGCGAGGTTGCGCAATACCTGCAACTCCCCCGGCATCAGGTACAGCAGGTCGGCGCCGCCAATGCCGTCCAGGTCTGCCAGGCGTATGTGGGTGGCGTCGAATGTGGCTGGGTTGAAGGGCAGGTCAGCCATCACGAAACCTTTGCCGAATCGGCCTCGTCCCAGGTTGGGCCAGCACATGAGCTGGTTATGGCGGATGCGCACCAGATGTTGCTGGCCACTGCCAAGCACATCACTGAAACCGACCCATTCATGGGGTGAGTGGGACAGGGTCGGCAGCGTGTCGTCGGCGGGTGTATGGGGGATATCGACACCGGGGGCGAACCCGGCCTGCTGGCGGTTGGCATACAAGCGCACGCTACGCGGCCCTACCAGCGCCAGGTCGTTGAAACCGCCACCCATCAGGTCGCCAAAGACCGCGTCGGGGTGGAAGTACTCCATGGGGAGCGCGTCGAACGGGACGAACCCGGACCATTTCAACTGCGTGCTCAAGCTGAAAAAACCAATGAGGCCTGGTCGGCCAACCACCCAGTCAATGCGCCCATTACCGGTTACATCGGCCAGTTGCTGGTGCATCTGATGGGCGCTGTCGGCCATGGGGACGGCGGGGATTTCCTGGGCCGCTGCGTAGCTCACCTCATCTGCGGTGCCGGGTTCAGCGCGCTGCGGTTCCCGGTAGTACCAGGCCTTGTCGGAGCGATAAAGCAGCCCCGGCAGCCCTTCGCCATAGAGGTCGACCACGTGATAACGCTGGCCGTCGTTCAGGCCGGGGAAGTCGACCAGGCGTTGAAATCGCGCGGGCTCAAGCTTCAGGCTGGCATTTTGATAAAGGCATTCCTGAGGGGGCAGGCTGCTGATCGTGCCCTGGGCGTCGATGGCTTGTTCGTGGATGGCGTGCAGCAGGTTCAGGCCGTTGCGTGCGCGGTGGTGTTCCAGCACCACACGCCTGACCAGCACCGGCGAGTTGCCCATCTGCGGCTCGCCGGGAAAGTGGTGGAACAACAACACCTGTCGACACAGGCGCAAGGTGCGTCGTTCAAAGCCGTCGGCGAAGCTGGAAAACGCGTCCTCGCGCAGGGGCCAGGGGGTTTGCGTGGCGTAGGGTGGCACCTGGTCGAGGGCCGTGGTGCGTTGCCCATAATCGAACAGCAACTGGAAGTGCCAGCCTTTGGCTAAGGCATCATCGGTGTCCAGCAGGTACAGGCGCTCCTCGGTCCTGGCGCTGAAATGCCCGTAGCAGACCTTAATCAGGTAGCGTTGGGCGCGGCAGTCCCGTGGGTAGCGGGCCGTCTCGGTTTCCGGTTCGTAGTGATAGTAAATGTGCTCGCCACGGGCACTCAGGCTCTCCTGCAACAGCCACTGCGCGATGTGGTGTGGCTGGTCCGGGTCGGCGATCCGCGCGGCGCTGGTTTTGCCATACAGGTGCTGGCTGCCGTCGGCCGCATGAACCCGCCAGAACCCGCTGGGGTCGGTTGCTGATTGCCAGCGCTCCAGCCGATCGAAATCACGTTCGACCCTGGGCTGGTAGCGTGTCACGGAGTAGTCCGTGCCTGGCGCCAAGCGAGCAGGTCCGTCGGGTAACAGCAACTGCCCATCCGGGCCAATAAAGCGGTCGTCGGCGGTATAGGCCGGTACGCCATGGGAGGTGCGTCGGCTGATCGTGTCTACAGGCACCGTCCAGCCCTGGCCGAAGGGGCTGTTGCCGGCGGCGCTGTGATACACCAACGTCATGGCGGGGGTGAAACCGCGTGCGGGCGAGACGGGCAGGGGGAACTCCAGCGCGGCACCGCCGTTGAAGCCGACATCGCCCCAATCCTTGCCGCTGCCTTGAATCGACGTGCCGTCCTCTGGCAGCGCGGGGGCATTGATCGGCGAGTTGTCCTGGGCGCGGTTCATTGACGGCCACCGCTGGCCGCTGCGGCCCTGGCGGTGTAGCGCACATGGATAACGATATCGTTGATCGATTCGAGCAAAGCTTTTTGCCGGGCCGGTTCGGGGAACGCCAGGTTCCAATCGGAAATCGCACCGGTGTACTCGAAGGGCAGGTAGCGGTCATTACCCTCGAACATCAGTGTGAACAGGCCATTGTCATCCAGGCCGGTGGAGAGGGCGATTTGCTGGTTTGCCCGGATGTCCTTGGGTGCCGCGCCGGTGGGCAGTTCGATCTGGTTGCTGGTCTGGGTCAGAATTGCCCTCACGTCTTCATAGGGGCCGAGTGTCGCCGGCAGAGACAGGCTGATGCTTTTGATGCGCCGGAGCACCTGGCCGGGGTAGTCCTGGTCGAACAGGGCTTTGGTCAGCTTGAAGCTGAGCGTGCCTTTTTCGACCAGGTTTTTTTTATGCCGGGCCCACGGGTCTGGCTGATCTGTCGCATTGGGGGGCCCAGGCTTGTGACCTCACAGTCGCTGAGGCGATGACGCAGGGACAGCGTCTTGACGATCTCCAGGTCGCGCACCTGATGGTGCAGGTAGTCCCTGTTCATACTGAGCAGCGACAGCTTCAATGCCTCGCCTGCCAGGTAGCCGCGATAACTGTTGTTCCAGGCGCCGGGGTTGATAAACGTGCGCTCGAAATCGGCCATCTCATAGCGCCAGCTGGCTTCGGCCGCTTGGCACAGGGACAGGCACAGGTCATAGGCCTGGTAAAAAAACTGGCCGAGCTGCGCATTGACCCAATCATAGAGGCGCGCCTTGGAAAAGCGCTTGGTCAGCAACTGGTAGCTGGCCCATGCCTGCGCCAGGGACGTCTGCGCCAGGCGCAATTGCAGGCGGGTCGCTTGCTCCTGTTCGGCGTAGGCCTGTTTCTGCACGTCGATCTGCGCCAATTCGAAGTGCGCCTGGTCCCGGGCATATACCCACTCTTGCGCCCGCCGGTTGAATTGCTCGGTGCGATCCAGGTCGGCGGCGCTGCTGCGCAAGGCGGTCGCGGCGCCTTGGGCCAAGGCTTGGGTGGCATGGAAGGGGCCTTCCCAGCGCGAGCCGCCTACTGACATTCCGACAATATTCGGCGCCAGCATCGCAACCCCTGCCGCGGCGCCAGCCACGGCGGCCGCCGCCTCGAAGCCTGCGCTGCGCAGGTAAAGCAGGCCCGCCTGGGCTTCTGCGCTGCTGACTCCTTCGGCCAGTTGGCGTTCGTAGTAGTGGGCCCGGCCTTCGATGATCTGGCGGCCGGCATCGAGTGTTTCGCGGTTCTTTTCGTCAATGCGCAATGCCTGCTGCTGTTGGCTCACAATGACGCTGGCCAGGTCCCAGGCTTGCTGTTGTTGTAGCTCCAGGAGTTCAGCCTGTTCCTTGCGCTCATTGAGGCTGAGCATCGTGTTGCCGAATTGAATCAGCGTATCGGTGGCGTCTTTGGCGTGGCTGAGCATCACCTGGAACCGATAGTTGCTCAGTGGTGCAGGCGGCAACTTACCGAAGCCATCCTGGTCCAGCGCGCCTTTGCCTTGGCTGGCCAGCAGCCGGTGGGGCGACAACGGGGGCGCGTAGAGCGGCAGACGCAGCGGTTTGCCGCTGATGTCCAGGTTGTATCGCAAGTTGTGCAGACGGCTTTCCAGCTTGTCCCAGCGCGCGACAACGTCCGGGTTGAAGGGTAGGCAGAGGTCGTCGGTGTCGGTCAGAAACGGCAGCGAATTACCATTGATCGGGCGATTTTCATTGATGTACTCGGCTTGCCGCTCAAGCTGTCGCAGGGCTTTGGATTGGCTCTTTGCGAGCTTTTCCAGGGTGATGCTCGCCCAGGGTTCCACGCGTGTGATCGTCGGCCGTGACTCCAGCAGTTGATGGGCGCGGGTGTACCAGAGCTTGGCTTGCGTCAGGCTGTCGGCGGTGAGTTGCCGGTAAGCGGCGTCGCCGCGATTGAGCAGGATATCGAGGTAGAACTGGTAGACCGCTTTACGAAAGTGCACCGGGGCCGCCAGTGCCGACTGATGCGGGTCACTGTCGACTTCGCCATTGCCACGGGTGTCCCGGGTCAGTTCGCTGAACCCCCAATAGGCCGGGCGATCACTGTTGGCGGTGGCATTGCGGCCGGGGTCGAAGACATATTTGAGCCACGCCTGGGCCTCTACATACTGTTGTTCTTGATTCAGGCGATGGGCAATCAGCCAGGGCACGTAGAGGAATAACTCCCAGAAGTACTTGCCGTTGGCTCCGTTGAAGTCGATATCATCGGCGGCTTCACTGGCGATCAGCGGCGGCTCTTTCCATTGTTTGGGGCTCAAGGCGTACAACTGTTCAAGACCGATACTGGCAGCCTCTACCAGCTTGCCGGCGAAGCAGGTATTCAGGCGAATGGCCACGGGGGCGGCGCCGACCAGCGTGCTGGCGGAGAAGTCGATGAATTCTGCAGTGCCCAGCGCCTTTGACGCCAGCCGGGTGATGGTCGGTGCACGTTGCTGGATAAGTGCCGTTCCCCGGCTTTTGGCCGCCACTTTCAGGGTGATCGCCTTGAGCGCATAGCCCAGGATCTTCGTGCCGTTTGTGCTGGTCTCGAGGGTCAACACGCCGTGGATCAGGGTGATGATGGATTCCGCCGGCTCATCCGGTACCGGAATATGCGCCGTGACGCTGTGCGTTGCTGGCAACTCTGGGCTCGACCCGGCCAGGCTGTCGTGGGCGGTGTTCTGAAAGTTGAGAATACGGTTGGAGTTGGCGTCAATGGTGTCGGTGAGTGGGTAATCGGCGAAGTTGGCACTCATGATGATGTGCTTGTAGGCACGCAGGTTGGCCGTGCTCACTTTGGTGTTTTCCAGCTTGAGGGTGTTTTGCAGGTGCAACTGCGCCAGTGTGCTACCTGCGTTGTTGCCCTGAGGCGCGGTGTAGGTACCGTAGCGAGTGAGGGATACCTGCATTGGGATCTGTGCCTGGGTGTAGAGGTGCACAAAGGCCAATTTATCGACGAACTTCCCTTTTAGAGAGAGGGTGCTGGTAGGCGTTGCTTGTGCGAGGGGGGTAATCAATAACTTGTTTTTATCGTGTACAAAGTTTGGGAACTCTTCGTGCGTCAGCGTGTTTCTGAAATACAACGCGTAAAAATCATTTACAAGTTCGCTTTCGGTGCCGGTGATACTTGAGCCTTCACTCAGTTCAAGCTGCATGGCATTTGGATCATCCAGCGAGTCTTCGGTTTTCAGCGTGACAGTCACACCTTCCTTTTTCAAGGTGACCTGATAGGTTTGGCGGAACTTCTTGTTGAGCTGGGAGTTGATAATCAGCTTGTTGGTGTTTGAGTCGAATGTCGGCGAGCCCTTGATCACGTCATCGATATCTGCTTGCTTTTCTTCAAAGTTCCAGAACTTGTTTTTCTCTGAAAACGGCGTTTGCTGGTGCAGGATTGTGACGGTGCGCTGGGTATAAGGCGCAATCTTGAACTGCAGGTTGTTGGGGTTTCTGTAACCAAAATACGTAAAGTATTGTCGCGCATTGGCAGGCAGCAATTCACTGTAATAACCGTTGTTATTATTCGCCTCGCCGGTGATGACGCTCTGTACTTTTTCGCGTTGACTAACGTCGAAGACTTCCAATAAACGGCTGATGTCTTCGGACAGTTTGCTTCCAGGTAATACCTTGTACCGCTCGGGGCTGCCACCGTCGGCGACCGTGGTGATGTTGAAATGCTGGTCGAGATGGATCGCCTGGAAAAACTTGCCGGTGAAATGGCCCTGCTGTTTCGGATCGGTGCGCACAGGGGCGTGTACTCCCAGGAACAAAGTGTTCGGCGTATCGGCATCGGCAATTGCGATGGTTTGGGTGACGGCTTTCAGAAAGGTCGCGGTCGAGGCGTTGACTTCTTCAGTGGCGCAGTATTGGTTGATACATGCCTTGGGGGCGCTCCAGCTGTCGTCGTATTTTTTATAAGAAAAGTTAAGACGAAACTTGACGTAGTGGCTGGCGAACCATTCGATCAGAACGTCTTTTTCGTCGTCCTTGGTTTCTGCCGTCGCAACGTTGCGCACGGGTTCGGGTTTGACGCATTCGGCCCAGATCAGATACAGGCGGTTATTCATGAACACCGGGCGAATGCTCTGCTCGGCCGTGTCGTCGGAGAGGGTCAGATTGATTTTCTTCCAATCCGACCAGGCCCGTGCCGAGGGCTTTTTGGCGTCGCTGGACGAGCGTTTGGACAGGTCCATGGACCGCCAGTAATAGGCCTTCTCCGACGTGGATTTGCCGACGAAGTAATAAGTGCTGGTGTGCAACTCAGAGGCATTGCCATCAATGTAGCCGTTGAGGGTGCGGATATTGGCCATTTCCTCAAAGCGACCCAGGTAGCTTTGCACGGCGGTGAGTACGGTATCGGCGTGCAGGCGGTATTGGCTCAGGTCGTTTTCCAGGTGCTGAAAACTGTCGGTCTTGTCGCGGCGCAGCGTAGGGTCCAGGTAATTGGCCGGGTGATAGCACAACTGCTGGCTGGCGCTCCAGAGCGGGTAGGCGTGCAGCTGTTCGCGCCACATCTGGTCCTGCTTTGGGCTCATGCCCTGTGTTTCATAACCGGGCTCCAGGCCCAGCTGGATGCGCGTGATGTACTGCTGCAGGCTGGCAATTGCGCAGGCCACAGGGCTGGTGGGCACTGCCTGGCTGACTTGCACATCGAGCAGCCAATACTCGTAGAGGTCATCGGCGTTGTTGATTTTGCCGGCTTGCGCGGGGGGTATTTTGTGGGCCAGGTAGTAAGCCAGCATGGCATCACGCAGGCTTTCATTGAGACGTTGATTGAGCGAGTGAGACATGATCAGTCCTTGAACAGGTCGTGGGAAGAGCTGCGATGGCGTGTTATTGGTGAGTGCTGGTGACGGCTTCACCGACGGCCTGCCACTCTTCGAATGTCGATTGGCTGTCCAGGCGGCAGAAGTCCAGCAGTTGCCTGGCGGACAGGCCGGTGTCGGCGCTGGCTTGCCGGCACCGCAGGATCCAGTCCAGGCGTTCGATGGAGTTGATGCGCTTGGGCTGCAAGGACTGGCTCAAAGCCTCGATTTCACTGGCGCTCCAGCCCAGCAGTTGGGCCAATTGGTTGTTGGCGTCGGCATCCGGGGGGCGCGGGAGTGTTGTTGGCATGCTTGAGGTAGTCCAGAAGCTGCTCTTGTGATACGCCGTAACGGTCGATGCAGTGTTTGAACTGTTGCATCAAAAACACGTTGTGCAAGTTCAGCTCAAGCAAGGCGTTACTGTGATAGGCGTCATTGAGCCAGTGCGGGTTGCCCAGCAATGCGTGCAACGCCTGCCGGCTGACGGGCAATTGCAGCAGGTCTGCGGCGTGAGGCAGCAGCAACACCAAGTAACTGAGAGTTTGCAGAGGGGGAAGCGCTTGCCGTGGGCGGATGGAACAGGCGCAGCACGTGATCGGCTTGCCCGTATTTCAGATTGTTTACGTGATTGCCGTGCTCCTGGGGCAGGTTTTGCAGGGTTTGTCTGAGGCGTAGATACAGGGGCTGCAAATCCTGCTGGATCGAAGCCAGGATCGTCAGCAGGGTTTGCTTGGCCTGGGACACGCTGTCGCTCTGACCACTCAATTTAAGCGTGGCGAGCACTTGGTCGAGCGCGGTACTGCGTGATCTGCCCTGCCGTATCCGCTGCAGAACGTTATGGATCGCGGCTTCCCAATCAATCTTCGGCTCATTCGTGGCTTGTGCGGGAAATGTGTGGCCGGTGAGCAGGTTTGACAGGGAGGGTTGTGGATGGTCGGTGAACTCCTTGAGCAGCAGGGCGACGGCCGGGTCCAGGCTTACGGTTTCCCGCCGCAGCAGTTGGTGGCGCAGCAGCTCAAGGCTGCTGCCATTATCGCTGATCCAGCGACTTGCCCAGTCCAGATACATCAGCACGTCGAGCACATCCGGCGACCCTTTCAACACTTTGCGCAACGTCGGCTTGAGTATTTGATGCTGATAGCTGCTGGGCTTGAGCATGTCCAGCAAGTGCTTGTAGTCCAGGATCGACAGGCCAAACAGCCGGGCGACGCGTGCTTGGCGATAAAGGGTACTGATTGTGGCGAGGTTGCGCTCGGGGGATTCGCCGGCGCCGATCAGCAGTTGCAGCGACGTCGGCGAGTCTTGCAGACGCAGGTTGGCACACAGCTGCTGCCGGGTCGTGGCATCAAAGGGCAGACCATCCAGGTACAGCGGCGGTAGCGCCGAGTCGGTGCGGTTGAACACCTGGTCGAATAACGACACGCGCTCGCCCGAAGCATCGACCGGTATGTGATGCAGTAGTGCGGCAAACTCTTCAGCTTGCAGCCCATAGCGTTTGTTCAGGTACCGATACACGCCCAGCGCGCGCAGAGTGTTGTGGGTGATCAGCAGGTCAGGGTTGGCCTTGCCTTCGCAGCGCATGGCGCTGACCAGCAAGGTATCGAGTTGTGCGAAAGGGATGTCCAGCCAGCGCTGCAGGCGAATCATGCGTTGCAGGCGATCGAAGCGCTCAAGTGTGAGGTTCACCAGCCGGGCCAGGTGGGGGCCGCCCTGGCTGATCGCAGTGTCTGCGCGACCATTGATAAACGCGGCCCCATACGCCATATCAGGGACCATTGTGCAGTAGGGCGATCGGCGCGGCTTGTGCGTGGTTTGCGCGAGCAGCTCCTGCAACTGCCCGGCATTGAGGCCGGTGCGGCTGAGAAAATCGGTAACCTGTTCCGGGCCTGCCAGATCGGCGTCCACTCGCCAGTTGTAATAGTCGTGATAGAAGGCCCGAACCTGCTGCGTGTCATAGGTCGAGCCTGCCAACTGTTGCTTGAGCAGTGCCTGCTGCTCCGGGCTCAGGCCGGACAGCAGGGGTTGCAGGTCGTCATTGTCGGCGGTGACGTAGCCATAGGCGTGCGCGTCCCGCCGTGCCACAGGCAGCCTGCGGCTGATCCGGTAGTTCAGTTCGCCCAGCGACAGTGTGTTTTCAGCCAGCCCCAGCAGGCACTGCTGATGGTGAAAGTGGTAGGGCATGGAAAACGGATACCAGGTCTTGCTCAACAACTGACAGGCAGCTTTCTGATCGCTCACGCCGAGGTTATCGAGCAGGGTCTGGTTGATGATCGACAGCATGGGGCGCTGGCCCGACACGGTATGGGGGTCGATCAGCAGTTCCTTGAGGTCCGGGCGGCGTTCGGCCAGGCGGGTCGCCGTTTTGGCGTCGGCGTGTTTTTCCAGCTGCATGGCAAATAGATAGAGTGCCCTTAGGTAGGCCACCGGTGAGTCCACTGCGGCGATGGAGTCCGGGGCGCAAAACTGTTGCCAGTCTTCTTTGAAGAGCGCGTTATAGGTCACGCCGCTGGTGGGCGTTGCGCCGACGCCTGGGCGGGGCGACGCCTGTTGCTCACGAAACAGTGTTTCCAGCTGTGCGGCGGCGCTGCAGGCCTTGAAGTGCAAGCGCGTGGCGTCAACTTTGGGATGGCTGGCTACGTGCTCGACAAACTCGCTTTCGGACAGCTGCGCAATGTCGAATACCGAGTTGATGTTCAGCTGCTGCAAGGTGTCCTTGAGGTCTCTGTTACCCCCGGCGGGCGGTGACGAGTCAGTGACCATTCGTGAGAGCAGGGGGCTGCTGTCTTCATCCATGTGCATAGGGTTCCTTCGGGCCCGCCAGCGGGTCCGGCGAGCGACACAGAACGCTATCACGCAGGTTACAAGGCCCGGGGTAAGCCGATGTCGCGGCGCCAGTGCGGAAATATCAACAGGCAAGCGAACCATCGTGACGTGGATTTTGTTAGAATCCGCAACGCGCCGCAGAGTCGGCGCTTTTTTTTGCATCCGGTTCACCCCTTACGAGGGTAGCCACCTGGAGAGAACACCCATGACTCAACCGATTGTCGTGGCGGCACTGTATAAGTTCGTCACCCTGGAAGATTACGTCGCCCTGCGCGAGCCACTGCTGCAGGCGATGGTCGACAACGGCATCAAAGGCACCTTGCTGATCGCCGAAGAAGGCATCAACGGCACCGTTTCCGGCAGCCGCGAAGGCATTGATGGCCTGATGGCCTGGCTGAAGAAAGACCCCCGCATGGTCGATATCGACCACAAAGAGTCGTACTGCGATGACCAGCCGTTCTACCGCACCAAGGTCAAGCTCAAGAAAGAGATCGTGACCCTGGGCGTCGAAGGCGTCGACCCGAACAAAAAAGTCGGCACCTACGTCGACCCGCAGGACTGGAACGCGTTGATCAGCGACCCGCAAGTGTTGTTGATCGACACCCGCAACGACTACGAAGTGTCGATCGGCACCTTTGAAGGCGCAATCGACCCGAAAACCACCAGTTTTCGCGAATTTCCCGACTACATCAAAGCCAACTTCGACCCGGCCAAGCACAAGAAAGTCGCCATGTTCTGCACCGGCGGCATTCGTTGCGAGAAGGCGTCGAGCTATATGCTCAGCGAGGGTTTCGACGAGGTCTACCACCTCAAGGGCGGCATCCTGAAGTACCTCGAAGAGGTGCCGCAGGCAGAGACCAAATGGCAGGGCGACTGCTTTGTGTTCGACAATCGTGTGACCGTGCGCCACGACTTGAGCGAAGGCGACTACGATCAATGTCATGCCTGCCGCACACCGGTGAGCATCGAAGACCGTGCGTCCGAGCACTATGTGGCCGGCATCAGCTGCCCGCATTGCTGGGATAAGCTGCCGGAGAAAACCCGTCGCAGCGCGATCGACCGGCAGAAGCAGATCGAGCTGGCCAAGGCCCGCAACATGCCGCACCCGATTGGCTTCAACTATAAGCAAACCCCTTCCGAGGCTTGAGCCATGTCCGCGCGCCTGCTCTATGTAATGGACCCGATGTGTTCCTGGTGCTGGGGCTTCGCCCCGGTGGCCGAGGCGTTGGTGGCGCAGGCCCACGCGGCCGGCGTGGAGCTGCACCTGGTGGTGGGCGGTTTGCGCACCGGCAGCGGCGCGGCGCTGGAGCCGACCACCCGACGCTACATCCTTGAGCACTGGCAGGCCGTCACCGACGCCACCGGCCAACCGTTCAAGCGTGAAGGCGCGTTGCCCGAGGGTTTTGTCTACGACACCGAGCCGGCGTGCCGCGCCATCGTTACCGCCCGCAGCCTGGCGCCGGATTGTGCCTGGAAGTTGCTGGGGCTGATCCAGCGTGCGTTTTATGTCGAGGGGCGCGATGTGACCCTCGCCAGCGTGCTGGTGGAGTTGGCCGAGGAGGCGGGCATCCCGCGTATCGAGTTTGCCGGCGCGTTCGACCGCGCCGAGCAGCACGCGGCGACAGCCGCTGATTTCACTTGGGTGCAGGATTTGGGTATCGCCGGCTTCCCGACCTTGCTCGCCGAGCGTAATGGCCAGTTGGCGCTGCTGACCAATGGCTATCAGCCGCTGTCCGAGCTATCGCCCTTGCTGGCCCGTTGGTTGGAGCGCGCCACCTGTGCATGACCAGCCCGACCTGGAGCCTGCCCAACGTGCCGATCGACTGACCTGGGCGGAAATTCGCCGCCTGGCGTTGCGTCACAAGAAATCCCTGTGGATCGCCAATGGCGTCGCCGTGCTGGCGACCCTGTGCAGCGTGCCCATCCCCTTGCTGTTGCCGTTGCTGGTAGACGAGGTGCTGCTGGGCCACGGCGATGCCGCGCTCAAGGTGATGAACCACGCACTGCCCCTGGGCTGGCAGAAGGCCGCCGGCTATATCGGCCTGATGCTGCTGGTGACCCTGTTGCTGCGCTGCGGGGCGCTGCTGTTCAACGTGGTGCAGGCGCGGCTGTTTGCGCGGCTGGCCAAGGACATTGTGTACCGCATCCGCGTGCGCCTGATCGAGCGCCTCAAGCGCATTTCCCTCGGCGAGTACGAGAGCCTGGGCAGCGGTACGGTCACCACGCACCTGGTCACCGACCTGGACACCCTGGATAAATTCGTCGGCGAGACCCTCAGCCGCTTCCTGGTGGCCATGCTGACCCTGGTCGGCACGTCGGCGATTCTGGTGTGGATGCATTGGCAACTGGCCTTGCTGATCCTGCTGTTCAACCCGTTGGTGATCTACGCCACGGTGCAGTTGGGCAAACGGGTCAAACACCTGAAGAAGCTGGAAAACGACAGCACTTCGCGTTTCACCCAGGCCCTGACCGAAACCCTTGATGCGATCCAGGAAGTGCGCGCCGGCAACCGCCAGGGTTTCTTCCTCGGACGCCTCGGCCAGCGCGCCCAGGAAGTACGCGACTATGCGATCCACTCTCAATGGAAAACCGATGCATCGAGCCGCGCCAGCGGCTTGCTGTTCCAGTTCGGTATCGACATCTTCCGTGCGGCGGCGATGCTCACCGTGCTGTTTTCCGACCTGTCCATCGGCCAGATGCTCGCGGTGTTCAGCTATCTGTGGTTCATGATCGGCCCGGTGGAGCAGCTGTTGAACCTGCAATACGCCTACTACGCGGCGGGCGGGGCGCTGACGCGGATCAACGAGTTGCTGGCACGAGCCGATGAGCCGCAATACGCAGGCGGTGAAGACCCGTTCATCGGGCGCGCCACCGTTGGCATCGAGGTGCGCGGCCTCAACTTCGGCTATGGCGAAGACCTGGTGCTGGACCAGTTGAACCTGAGCATCGCGCCCGGCGAAAAGGTGGCGATTGTCGGCGCCAGCGGCGGCGGCAAAAGCACCCTGGTGCAACTGTTGCTCGGGCTGTATACGCCGCAGGCGGGCACTATCCGTTTCGGCGGTGCCACCCAGCAGGCAATCGGTCTTGCGACCATTCGCGAGAACGTCGCGGTGGTGCTGCAACACCCTGCGCTGTTCAACGACACGGTGCGCGCCAACCTGACCATGGGCCGTGAGCGCAGCGACCAGGCGTGCTGGCAGGCACTGGAAATCGCCCAGCTGGATGCTACCGTCAAGGCGCTGCCGTTGGGTTTGGACAGCGTAGTAGGGCGTTCCGGTGTGCGGTTTTCCGGCGGGCAGCGTCAGCGCCTGGCGATTGCGCGCATGGTACTGGCCGAGCCGAAAGTGGTGATCCTCGACGAAGCGACCTCCGCCCTGGACGCCGCCACCGAGTACAACCTGCACCAGGCGCTGGCGCGGTTTCTCAGCGGGCGTACTACACTGATCATTGCTCACCGCTTGTCGGCGGTTAAGCAGGCGGATCGAGTATTAGTGTTTGACGGCGGTCACATTGCTGAAGATGGTGATCATCAGCAGTTGATTGCCGATGGCGGTCTGTACGCCAAGCTATATGGACATTTGCAACAAGTGCGTTGATTTAGCCTGGGCTCAGCTATCGGAAGCGGATTTTCGCGTGCGTATTCAGCAGTGCATGTGCAAGGGACTTCATGAAGCAAAAGCGGACTCTCGGAACGCCTCGGCTGTTGGGCATTGTCTGGCCTTTCATCGCTGTCGTGCTGTTTCAGGCATTGTTGGGCTGCGTCAGTCTCTACATGCTTTCGGCGGTGCGCGGCTATGTGGCCGGCGAAAGCCTGTGGTCCAAGGGCCAGAAGGATGCGATCTACTACCTGACGCTCTACGCCGATAATCGCGAAGAAGCCACCTACCTCAAATACCAGCAGGCGATTGCCGTGCCCCAGGGCGGGCATGAGCTGCGTATTGCCCTGGACCGCCCCACGCCCGATCTCAGCGCTGCCCGCCTGGGGATTCTCAAGGGTGGCAACCACCCGGACGACGTCTCCAGCCTGATCTGGCTGTACCTCAATTTCCGGCATTTCAGCTACCTGGAAAAAGCCATTGAACTGTGGACCGTGGGCGATGGCTACCTGGTTCAGCTGGACGACCTGGCCCGCGAGATGCACCAGGCAGTCACCCGCGACCAGGTCAACGCTAACGATGTGCGCCAATGGAAGGCCCATATCATCGCCATCAACGAGGGTGTGACCCCGGCCGCCAAGGCGTTCAGCGACGCCTTGGGCGAAGGCTCGAGGATGATCCTGCGACTGCTGTTGATCACTAACCTGGCGACGGCCCTGGGCCTGATCATACTGGCGCTGCTGCGTACCCATAAGTTGCTGACCCAGCGCCATGCGTTCGCCGATGCCCTGCAACAAGAGAAGGAGCGCGCGCAGATTACCCTGGAGTCGATTGGCGACGGGGTGATCACCACGGATGTCGACGGCGCCATCACCTATATGAACCCGGCGGCCGAGGCCCTGACGCACTGGCAGTCGGCCAGGGCCCAGGGCCAGCCCCTGGCGGCCTTGTTCAACCTGCTGGACGACAATGCCCAGCCTGACGGTTTTACCCTGATCGAACACATCGTGAGGGGCCGGCTCGGCGGCGGCAGCGAGCATTCGAAAACCATCCAGCGTCTGGATGGCAGTACGGTGTCAGTGACCCTGGTGGGCGCGCCGATCCGCAGCGCCGGCAAGGTCACGGGGGCAGTGCTGGTGCTGCACGACATGACCCAGGAGCGTCAATATATTGCCAACCTGTCGTGGCAGGCCACCCATGATGCCTTGACCGGCCTGGCCAACCGTCGCGAATTCGAATTTCGCCTGGAGCAGGTGTTGCACCCGGCAGGGCAACAACAGGGCGGGCGGCACGCGTTGATGTTTCTTGACCTGGACCAGTTCAAGCTGGTCAACGACACCTGCGGCCACGCCGCGGGCGACGAGCTGCTGCGGCATATCTGCGCGCTGCTGCAATCGGACCTGCGTGAAGGCGACACGCTGGCGCGCCTGGGGGGATGAATTCGGCATCCTGCTGGAGAACTGCCCGGCGCCGGTGGCGGAAAAGATCGCCGAGAGCCTGCGTCATACCGTGCAAAACCTGCATTTTGTATGGAAGGGCCGGCCGTTCATGACCACCGTGAGTATCGGCCTGGTGCATATCTCGCACACCCCGACCACCCTGGAAACCTCGCTGCGCGCCGCCGACATGGCGTGCTACATGGCCAAGGAAAAAGGCCGCAATCGCGTGCAGGTGTATCACGCCGATGACTCGGAACTGTCCCTGCGCTTTGGTGAAATGGCCTGGGTGCAGCGCCTGCACATGGCATTGGAGGAGAACCGGTTTTGCCTGTATGCCCAGGAAATCTCACCCCTGGGGCATACCGACGGCGGCGACGGGCACATCGAAATCCTGCTGCGCCTGCATGATGAAGCCGGCCGCATCATATTGCCGGACAGTTTTATCCCGGCTGCCGAGCGCTACGGTTTGATGACGTCCCTGGACCGGTGGGTCGTGGAAAACGTATTCAAACTGATCGCCCGGTGCCTGCTGGAACGTCCCGGTCGGCCCATGGCGATGTGTGCGATTAATCTGTCAGGTATAACTATTGGCGATGATGAATTTCTTGGTTTTTTACGTGAGAAATTTCACGCTTACAGTATTCCGCCAGGAATGATCTGTTTTGAAATTACCGAAACCAGTGCAATTGCAAACTTGGGCAGTGCGATCCGATTTATTAATGAACTCAAAGCGTTAGGCTGCCGTTTCTCGCTCGATGACTTTTGTGCCGGAATGTCTTCATTCGCCTATCTCAAACATTTACCTGTAGACTTCCTGAAGATCGATGGAAGTTTCGTAAAGGATATGCTGGACGACCCGATTAACCGCGCAATGGTTGAAGTGATCAATCACATTGGCCATGTCATGGGCAAGCGCACAATTGCAGAGTTTGTCGAAACACCGCAGATCGAACAGGCGTTACTCGAGATCGGTGTGGATTACGCTCAGGGCTACCTGATTGAACGCCCGCAATTGTTGTCCTTTGATAGCTTGCAGTGTCGACCTGTGCGGCCGCAGCCTCTGTTATTCAAGGCGCCCGGCACATTCCGCTGAAACATTTGCTGGTCTGTAAAATCACACTTGAAAAGGAGCCCAACAGTGATCGACACATTCAACAGAACCGGCCCGCTTATGGAAGCCTCGAGTTACCCCGCCTGGGCACAACAACTGATCCGGGACAGTAGCGAGAGCAAGCGCCGAGTTGTCGAACACGAACTGTACCAGCGCATGCGCGACAACACGCTCAGCGCCAAGACTATGCGCCACTACCTGATCGGTGGCTGGCCCGTGGTGGAACAGTTTGCCTTGTACATGGCACAAAACCTCACCAAAACCAAATTCGCCCGCCATCCTGGTGAGGACATGGCGCGGCGTTGGCTGATGCGCAATATTCGTGTGGAGCTGAACCACGCCGACTATTGGGTGCATTGGGCGCGCGCGCACGGCGTGAGCCTCGAAGAGTTGCAGGCGCAGAACGTTCCCCCAGAGCTGCACGCCCTGAGCCATTGGTGCTGGCACACAAGCTCCGCCGATTCGCTGATTGTGGCCATCGCCGCGACCAACTATGCAATCGAAGGGGCGACCGGCGAGTGGTCGGCGGTGGTGTGTTCCACTGGCGTCTACGCGGCGGCGTTCCCGGAGGAAGACCGCAAGCGTGCAATGAAGTGGCTGAAGATGCATGCCCAGTACGATGACGCGCACCCTTGGGAAGCACTGGAAATCATCTGTACGCTGGCCGGGATGAACCCGAGCCAGGCGCTGCAGGTAGAGCTGCGCCAGGCGGTGTGCAAGAGCTACGACTACATGTACCTGTTCCTGGAAAGCTGCATGCGCCTGGAGAAAGAAAAAGCCCCCGCGGTAGTGCGCGAGCGCCAGGCACGGGTCGCCAGCGAAGCGTGATTGAAGAGCAGGGCTTGGTGTGAAGAGCTGGGCTTGCTATGAAGATCTGGGTTTGCTGTGAAGAGCAGGGCTTGTGTGGCGAGCGGGCTTGCCCGCGTTGGGTCGCGAAGCGGCCCCATAAATGGAACTGCTACGCAGTCCAACGCGGGCAAGCCCGCTCGCCACAACAAGCCCGGCTCGCCACACACGCCTGTTTTCCAGGCAGGCTCGTTTGCCACAGGTGCGGTGTTCTGCTTGAGGGGCGCTTACCCCGCCATTGCCAAGCGGTTACGGCCTTCGCGTTTGGCCACGTACAGGGCGCTGTCGGCGCGGCGCAACAGGCTTTCGGCAGACTCTGCAGCCAGTAAGGTCGAGCAGCCCAGGCTCACCGTCAATTCAATCCGTGTCCCATCCGCCCAATAATCCTGGGCCTGTGCCGCCTGGCGCAGGCGTTCACCGACCATGGCCGCAGCCTCGCGGCCGGTGTTGGACAGCAGAATCAGAAACTCTTCCCCGCCAAACCGAAACACCATGTCCACGTTGCGCAACTGGCGTTTGATCGACCCGGCAACGGCGCGTAGTACGTGATCGCCGGCGGTGTGGCCGTGGGTGTCGTTGATGGCTTTGAAGTGATCGATGTCCAGCATCAACAAGGACAACGGGTTCAGGTGCCGGCGCGCCATGTCGATTTCCCGTTGCAGGGTCTGGTCCATGGCGATGCGGTTGCCCGTCTCGGTCAATGGGTCGCGCAGGGCGCTGCGGGTGGCGGCGCGGTAGAGCAGGGCGTTGCGCATCGGGTACAGCAAGGTCGACAGCAGCGATTCGAGCTGGCCGAGTTCTTCTTCCAAAAGGCGCTGGTTGCGGCGGAAAATCAGCTCGCCCAGGTGTTCGCCTTCATGGCTCAGGCTATAGCTCACCGAATGGTGGCCGCGGTGGCCGTATTCCAGGCGCAAGTCACTGGCGTCATGGCGATATTGCAGGGCATCCAGGGGCACCAGGCGCTGGATCTCACGGAAGAACACACCGAGGATGCGCTCCGGCTCGAGGCTGGTCTGCAGTTGCATGCCTAGTTGCTGGCGAAGTTGCGTGATGGTCGTGGGGCGGCGTGGGGGAAGGGAAGGCTGACCAAAGCCCAGGCGTTGCAATTTGGCACTGTCGAAGTCAATTGCGTTGGTCTGGGTTGGGGTTTTCATAAGCAATCGGCCTCTAAGCACTTAGCTGTCTTACAGGCTCGATGAGCGTGGCGAATGCCGAGCGTCTTACTGTTCCTTCAGTTCCGTAAAACATGAGTAACAGTTTAAACCGCTTTACACAGGGTTATAACCCCTGGGCACTGCCGCACGTCTTGTCATCGCTTAACCTGCTTGGGAAAGGTTAGAGCGAGATTCATGCCATTTTGTTTAACTTAATAAAACTCCTTATAAATCAATGACTGTTTTTCGCGTTAAAAAACAGTCATTGAGTATGACGTCAGTTATTTGGCTGATTGCACCAGCGTGCTGTGGTCAATCCGGTCAATCGACGTGACACCGGTCAGCGTCATGGCCACGCGCATTTCTTTGGCGAAGATATCCAGCAGGTTCTCCACCCCGTGCTGGCCTTCGGCGGCCAATGCGTAGGCGGTCGCACGCCCCAGCAGACACGCCTTGGCTCCCAGCGCGAGCATGCGCACCACGTCCAGCCCGGAGCGGATGCCAGAGTCCACCAGTACCGTCAGGTCATCGCCCACCACCTCGGCAATCGGTGGCAGGGCCTTGGCGGTGGACAGCACGCCGTCCAGTTGGCGCCCGCCATGGTTGGAAACCACGATGCCGTCGGCGCCGAAACTCACCGCATCCTTGGCATCCTGGGGGTCGAGGATGCCTTTGATGATCATCGGGCCCTTCCAGAATTCACGAATCCACTCCAGGTCTTTCCAGCTGATGGAGGGGTCGAAGTTGTTGGCCAGCCAGCCGATGTAATCTTCCAGGCGCGTCGGTTTGCCGAGGTATCTGGAGATATTGCCCAGGTCGTGCGGACGGCCCATCAGCCCCACATCAAACGCCCATTGCGGTTTGGTCACGGCTTGCAGCATGCGCCGTTGCGCCGCAAACGGCCCGGACATGCCCGAGTGAGCGTCGCGGTAGCGCGCCCCAGGCGTCGGCATATCCACCGTGAACACCAGCGTGGTGACCCCGGCGGCCTGGGCCCGCTCCAGCGCATTGCGCATAAAGCCACGGTCCTTGAGCACATAGAGCTGGAACCAGATCGATTGCGGGCTCTGGGAAGCCACCTCCTCAATCGAACACACCGACACCGTCGACAGGCAGAACGGAATGCCCCTGCTGGCCGCCGCCTTCGCTGCTTGCACCTCACCGCGCCGCGCATACATACCGGTCAGGCCGACCGGGCTGAGGATCACCGGCATCGCCAGTTCCTGGCCGAACAGGCTGGTTTTCAGGCTCAGGTTATCGACATTGCGCAGGATGCGCTGGCGCAGGCTGATCTCGGCCAAATCCGAACTGTTCGCCCGCATCGTGTGCTCGGCGTAGGCGCCGCCGTCGATGTAGTCGAACAGAAAGCGCGGCAGCTTGCGTTTGGCGGCTGCGCGGTAATCGGAGGCGGACGAGATAATCATGCAGCGTGACTCCACAAGGCAAAGTGGGCCCAAGATAAGCCAATCTCTGGCATGATAAAAACAACTTTTATCGCTAGTATCCAGTCGCAAAGAGAATACCGATGAACCTCAGGACCTTGCAGGCTTTTGTCGAAGTGGTGCGTCAGGGTGGCTTTTCCCAGGCCGCCCACGTGGTGTCCCTGACCCAGTCCTCGGTGAGCAAGGCGGTCAAGACCCTGGAGGAGGAGTACGGCACGCCACTGCTCAATCGCCTCGGGCACAAGAGCGAACTGACCGCCGCTGGCGAAATTGCCTACCGCCGCGCCCTGGTCATGCTCGCTGAGCACCATGATATGGTCGCCGAAATCAATGATCTTCGCGGCCTCAAGCGCGGCGTACTGCGCATCGGCCTGCCGCCGGTAGGCTGCGGCGTGCTGTTTGCGAGCATGTTCGCCACCTACCGTAGCCGTTACCCGGACATCGACATCGAACTCACCGAATACGGCAGCAAAAAACTGCGTGAATGCCTGGAAGCAGGGGAGGTCGACCTCGCGGCCTTGCTGCTGCCGGTGGACGAGGGCTTCGACTACCAGCCCGTGCGCAATGAACCGCTGATGGCCGTGCTGCCTACGAGCCACCCCTTGGCCCGACGCAAACGCATCGATTTCACCGACCTCGCGGATTCGCCGTTCATTCTGTTCGAAGCCGGCTTCGCCCTGAACGCCAAGATCCTCGCCGCCTGCGAGCGCAAAGGCGTGACCCCGCGGGTGACCGCACGCAGCGGGCAAATCGACTTTATCGTCGACCTGGTCGCGGCCGGCCTGGGCGTGGCCTTCCTGCCGCGCATGCTGGCGCACAGGCATCAACATGCCGACATCGCCCTGATCCGCCTGGACGAACCCCACACCGACTGGCACATCGCCCTGGCCTGGCGCACCAATGCCCACCTGCCTCCAGCGGCGCGAGCCTGGCTGGATCTGGCGAAGGAGCACCCGCTTTCAAGCGGCCATCCGGTTTAATCCGCCGAAATGCTAGAGAAAGCTTGACTTCTCCTTTTCAATCAGTAACATACGGCGCATTCCGCGATAGCTCAGTTGGTAGAGCAAATGACTGTTAATCATTGGGTCCCTGGTTCGAGTCCAGGTCGTGGAGCCAGACAAGGTTCCAGAGAAGGCTTTCAAAATCTCTGAAACCCCCGAAAAACCCGCCTTATGGCGGGTTTTTTCGTTTTGGCGTTCTGTCGGATTCCGGTAAGTACCAGCCATTTTAAGGGTAGAGTTTGGGATAAAGATCAGTTCGATAAAAGGGAGTACCCTTATGTCGCGCACCACTGCTCCACTCTCCGACGCCGCTTGCCGTTCGGCCAAGCCCACAGACCGCGCCTACAAGCTTTTCGACGGCGACGGCCTTTACCTTCTAGTCCAACCCAATGGCCGCAAAGGCTGGCGTCTCAGATACGTCAAACCTGATGGCCGGGAAGGACTGACCTCATTCGGCAACTACCCCATCGTTGGCCTCGCGAATGCGCGCCGCAAGCGCTTGGAGGTCAAGCGAATGCTGGCGGATGGCATTGACCCTATAGGAGCCAAGAACCAAGCCAAGACGGACGCTCTGATCAAAGGCCGCACCTTTGAAAGCGTTGCCCTCGGCTGGCACACGGAAATGTCAGCCAAGTGGGCACCGGACTATTCCAAGACAGTGATGAGTCGCCTCAAAACTCACCTCTTCCCGCTGATCGGCACCCGCGCCATTGTCGACCTTGATACCCACGACCTTATGCGGCCCCTGGACGCGATTAAGAAGCGCGGAACGATAGACATTGCTTTAAGGGTACAAAACTACCTGCAAAGCATCATGCGCGAGGCAAAGCGCCTCCGGCTTATCACCGTAAACCCTGCTTACGACCTCGCAGGCTCGATCAAAGCCTCGCGGGTCGTCCACCGCCCCGCCTTATCCTTATCGCGCTTACCTGAGTTGCAGGAACGGATCGACACCTATAAAGGCCGCGCACTTACCCGGCTGACGGTCTTGCTGTCGCTGCACGTGTTTGTCCGCTCCAGCGAGCTGCGCTTCGCCCGCTGGAGCGAGTTCGACCTCAAACGTGGCGTCTGGGAAATACCCGACACGCGACCAGCGTTGGAAGGCGTACCCTTTTCCACAAGAGGTACGAAGATGGCCGGGGACATCCATCTTGTACCCTTATCGCCGCAAGCGATCGCCCTGCTCGAGCAGATCCACGCAATCACAGGCAAATTTGACTTGGTGTTCGCAGGCGATACCAAGTCTTGGAAACCAATGTCCGAAAACACGGTGAACAGCGCGCTTCGGAAGATGGGGTACGACACCAAATCCGAGATCTGTGGGCATGGGTTTCGTTCGATGGCCTGCAGCGCACTGATCGAGTCAGGTTTGTGGACGGACACAGCCATCGAGCGGCAGATGAGCCACAAGGAACGCAACAACGTCCGCGCCGCTTACATCCACAAGGCCGAGTTCATCGAGGAGCGCAGGCTGATCATGAACTGGTGGAGTCGCTACCTTGAGACTAATCAGCAGAAGCATGTCAGCCCACGCGAATTCGCCAATCAGACGGGGGCGAATGTCACTCGACTAAAAGCAAAACGTGGCGCAACTGAGTAAGCGCTCGGTTCTCATACCTCAGTGATCCGCTTGTCCACGCGGGTCCATCCAAACAGGGCTGCAAAGCCGCCCTGCTTGGATGGACCTCACTTGAAAAATCTAAAAATCGGCGCACAACCGTCTTATGGAAACCAATGATTTCCATAGACAGCTGATGTCATTCTCAGCCGCAGAATTCTCGGAAAAACGAGCCTTGACCCTGTTTATCCGTGGGCGTAGAAAAGACCGTGCAAGCGCTGTCGTTGACAGCAACCCAGGTAGCCAGAACCTTTAAGGCTACGCCACACCGTGGTGGTTCTCCCAAAGTGCGATTAGCGTCCGGCGGCTCGCACGCTCACAGCGATGTGATGGATGCCTACTTTTACCAGTGTGCCCACTGCGGCAACTTCCCCCTTTCATAGCTGCCTTGCAGCAACCTATCCGCTTGGCCATTTCCTTGCGCCAACCTGCGCCCGTCTCTTTCTCCCGGAAAGAGACGGGCGCTCCTACCGCTGCTGCAGCCCAACTCGTACAAGGCTTTGCGGCATTCCCCCTCGTGACAATCGGCGTGACAAACACCGAAGTCACCAGCAACAGCGATGTAGATGATGGTGCCGCAGCCCACGGAATGGACTGCACCTGACTGACAGTCAGGTATGCCCCGGTCATTGCCTCGCTGCCTTCACCCGACTCAGGATCTCGCGGCATTGGTCTCGTCAGCCAGTGCAGCCTCCACCCGCCCACTTCCTCGGAAGTGTTCAGGAGGCCAGATCATGAGATGCCCAAGCTCCCGGTCGTAAAGAGCCGCCAGTCCCGCGTTAGTGGACAACCCTCACAGGTCGCAGGGGCCTTGATCCCTGATAACACTCAACATCCTTGGCGGGATGACGTGGGGAAAGCTTCAAAGGTTTGGCTTCGAGAGGAGTTCGATCATGGCACCAGTGGGCAGGCGAGATGGACGCAATTTTGGCTATGGCCGGCAACTGAGTTATGCCGGGCCGCAGGCATTGCGCGATCTATTTGGCGGCGGGCATTACGGCACGGTGCAGGCGCACAGTGACCGCTGGCAGGCGTTTGTTCGGTGGTGTCGCTCGGAGGATGGACCAGGGTTTAACGATGCGCGACAAATTGATCGGCAGACCTTGTTGGACTACGCCGGACATCTGCGTCAGCAAGTTGAATAAGTGCGATATCGGCATCGCCACCGAGCAAAACCGGTTGTCCAGTGTGAATCGAACCATGACGGCGCTTCGCGGCGATCAGTATGTGAGCGTCTCGACGATGCCTGACAGCAAGCGGTGCTGACAATCAACAGTCCAGTAATCGTCATCCCCATGAAGCGATTCCCCTATTGTTCGGGACCAAATTATCAATACCTTCGATTGCGTTGATAGTGAAAATCAGCACGAACACATTGTACGCCTACCAACTGGATGGTAGCTTATTAGCAAGTTTTTAGATAACTGTAATTAACACCATCCCTGTGAGAATCCCATGCAAGATTGGAAGCAAACCCGCAAAGACATCAATACTCGCTTGGTAGAACTAAACGGCCTGTCTCCGGAAACAATGAAAGGCATGGCGGCGCTCGGCGCTGCCGGCGGCAAGACCAATCACCTGGACGCGAAGACCCGAGAACTGATCTCGCTCGCCGTGGCCGTGACCACCCGCTGCGACGGTTGCATCGCCTTCCACGCCGCCGAAGCCAAGAAACTTGGCGTCACCAGTGAAGAAGTCGCCGAAGCACTGGGCGTGGCAATCAACATGAACGCCGGTGCCGCGTTGGTGTACAGCACACATGTGCTGGACGCATTCGATAAGTCGTAAATCAAACGCTGACTTTCAACCTGTTAACGACTTCGAGACTAATCATGAATAAGCTGCTCACCCCTTACGATCTGTCCGGTACTGCGCTAAAAAACCGGGTCGTTATGGCCCCCATGACCCGCACCCGGACCCTAGACAACATCCCTAACGAGTTCACCGCGCTGTATTACGCGCAGCGTGCTTCTGCTGGTCTGCTGATCACCGAAGGCCTGCCGATTTCCGACGAAGCCCGTGGCTACCTGTACACCCCAGGTATTTATGCCGACGAACACTTGCCAGGCTGGCGTCAGGTCACCGACGCGGTGCATGCCAAGGGCGGGAAGATCTTCGCGCAGTTATGGCACGTTGGCCGTATGTCCCATATTTCGGTGCATGGCATGGTTCCGGTTTCTTCGGGTACTCAGCCGGCGGTCGATACCACGGTGTATGCCTGGATCGAGCCTGGCGAATCCGGCGCTGTGCAACCCAGCGTGCCCCGTGCGCTGGAAACGGAAGAAGTGAAACGTGTCATCGCTGACTTTGTGAAGTCTGCGCGTATGGCGATGGAGGCCGGTTTTGACGGTATCGAAATCATGGCTGCCAACGGGTTCCTGTTCGATCAGTTCCTCAGCAGCGCCTTGAACACCCGTACCGACCAGTACGGTGGCTCGATCGCCAATCGCCAGCGCTTTCTGCTGGAAACCATTGACGCGATTTCTGCCGAAATCGGCGGCTCGAAGATTGGCGTACGGTTCTCGCCGTTTGGCCGCCTGTATGACTTTGGTGTGTACGAAGGTGAAGCAGAAACCTGGATGAGCATGGCGGCAGCGCTTAATGAACGCGAACTGGCCTACGTCCACCTGAACTACCAACCGACCATCGTCGCCGCTGAAACGCCGCCGGGGTTCGGCGCCGCGTTCCGTGAAGCCTACAAGGGTACCTTGATGGCCGCCGGTGGGTTTAATCAAGCCCTCGCTGAGTCGGAACTGGTTAAAGGTGAACTCGACTTGATCGCCTTCGGTACGGCCTACATCGCCAACCCCGATTTGGTGGAGCGCATGCAGAACGGCTGGCCACTGGCAGAGGGTGATCGCGCGACTTACTACGGTGTCAGCGATCGCATTGCCAAGGGTTACACCGACTACCCGGAATACGTTGCAGCCAAAGCCTGATTATTCGCTGTTTCATCACTGTCCACTTCAGACGTTAAGGAGCACACCATGCCTCTCGTTACCATCAAAGGCATTGAAGGCGTTTTTACCGACAAGCAGAAAGCCGAAGTCATCCAGAAAGTGACGGACGCCATGGTGTCTGTGGAAGGTGAAAACATGCGCGCCCTCACCTGGGTCATCTTCGAAGAGGTCAAAAGCGGAGATTGGGGAATCGCTGGCGAACCCGTGACTGCGCAGGACATATTGAAACTGCAAGTAGGTAAATAAAGGGTTCCATCCCCAAAAAGCGACTCTCTGGTCGGTGGGCATCTTCATGCCCAACGACCAGAGAGTTTTTTCGTTCTGAATGAACTCGCGATTTGTCGTGGAATGCTCCCAATGATTCTGATCATTACGCTCACCCTTACCCCGACAAATCCAAGGTTAACGAGGTGATGCTCAGGCAAGCCTCCAATAACCCGGATGTGGTCATACGCTCCCTTTATGACCTGTACCCGGACTTCCACATCGATGTCCAAGCCGAGCAGCAATCCCTAGAACAGGCAAAGCTTCTGGTCCTGCAACATCCGCTGTACTGGTACAGCTGCCCGCCGCTGCTGAAATTGTGGATCGATAAAGCCTTCACCCAAGGGTGGGCCTATGGCAAAGGCGCCACCGCACTCAAAGGTAAGAGCTTGTTGTGGGCCGTGACCACCGGCGGCGAGCACGACCAGTTCGACATGGGTGACCACCCCGGGTTTTCGGTGCTTGCCCAACCCCTGCATGCGACCGCGGCCTACTGCCAGATGCGCAGGCTGACGCCTGTGGCTGTTCACGGTGCTTTCAACGCTGCCCCTCGACCCTGCTTTCGCATTGTCCTTGGGCCGCAGGGCATTGGAGCAACTGGGCATTGGTCGCTACAAAGCCCGCGAACGAGCGGATCGATTCCGTCGCCTGAACCTGGAGATGCTGGAAGAAATGGCCGCGCAGCCTGTGGATGATACCGAGTTCAAGTATGACGCCTACAAACGGGCCAACGCGCTGTTAACGGAAATCTTCAACGAAGACCGCGCTCATCCCATCGATAACTGGTCCGGGGCAAATCCACACCCGAGGGATGAAAAAGAACGCCAGGCTGATCAGCCTGACCGCTGATGGAGGAGGTTCGGTTAAATCGCCTCTTCCAACTCCGCAAGAATGGCTTTTTTCATTGTTCCAACTGAACGGGATCCGGGCATGACCCGCAGCAGCCGCCCCTCATGGAACACCCCCAAGGATGGCACCGCCCGGATACCGTACATTTGCGCGATCGTCGGAGACACCACCACATCAATCTTTGCAAAAGCCGCCAAGGAGTGAAGCTTTTCTTCCAAAGCATGAAAGACCGGCTTCATCTCCTGACAAGGCTTGCACCAGGACGCTGAAAACAGAACGACGCTGCTGCCTTTGGCCACAAAGCGGGCGAACTGCTGAGCACTCAACTCAACGATACGGCTCATTTGGATCTCGCTCTCAATATGGATGAAGGACGGCACAACCCAGTGCCGCACCGCTTCTGCTGATCAAATTTTGCAGCCATCTATGCCGCAGACTTGACTGCTGAATGCGTCATCTTCGACTTTCGACTTCTCCTGCATCTTGTTCAGCGCTTCAAGAAAAGCAGCCTCAGGCTGAGCACCGGACAATGAGAAGGCATTATCGAATACAAACAAAGGCACGCCCGAACCTAGTTGCGCGGCGATATGTTCGTCTTCCTCCATCTCTTCGCGCAATTCAACGGATGACCACGCCCGTTGGATTAACGCGTCCGAAACACCTACGGCCTTGGCTATGGCCTCCAGGCTGCCGCGATCAAACAGCGACTGACCATGGGAGGTGCTTTGCTCATACAGCGCCTCGACCAAGCGTTTTTTAACGACTTCGTCCGCAACCGCCTTGACCAGTACATGGGCATCTGCGGTATCGCCAAACAGCATGCTGTCAAAGCGGTAATCAAGCCCATCGGCCCGACCATATTTACTGACGGTGTTCATCATCGCGACAGCGGAATCCGGATTGCCGAGCTTGCGTTTAAGGGCAGCGATCATAGGCTCTGGCGCTTGATCCGCCGCCAGACGATAGGCCTTGACGTTGACTTGTACATTGTCTTTTTCAGCAAATTTATCGAGCGCCTGCTCGAATCGACGCTTGGCTACCCAGCACCAAGGGCAAACAAAATCAGACCAGATATCCACTGCATATTTTTTCGAAGAAGTTTGCATGACTCGTCCTGTACTCAAAGAAATCAAGACCGCGTTACCAGCGTTTCAAGCAAATGATCGAAGCCTGCCAACGGGTCGGTTGATCGGCCCAATGTCCAATCGATAAGGCTCGCGCCCTCCAGGCTGCTCAGCAGCATGAACGCGTAGGTCTCAACGGGTTTGTCCAGCGACCAGTTGCGCTGCCGGACCCCTGCATTGAGGGTGGCCTGAAGCCAATCGAGCTGGGTTTCAAAGAACGCCCGAGTGAGCCCTTGCAGCGACAGCGGCAGTGCCGCCATTTCTGCCGCCAGGGCACCACACAAGGGCAGCAGCCCCTCGTTGGCGCTAATGATGAAAAGCCGGGCAAAACCACGAAGCCGCAGCAACGGATCGACATGCATTTCTTCGATCGAACTGAGGGTCGCATCGAAGCGTTTGATGTAGTCCTTGATCAGCTCCGCGCCCAGGTTTTCCTTGGTCGGGAAGTGATGGTGAATACTGGCTTTTCTAATGCCGATCTGCGCCGCAAGATCGGCATAACTGAACGCGGAATAGCCCTTGGAGCGCATTTGGGTTTCCGCAGCTCTCAACAGCGCTGCTTTTGTCGTGATCGACATTGAAGACTCCTGCAGCCAGCATTCAGCCTACTTTCACTTGTACTGAGTGAAGGCGTGAAAGCTCCCGCGATGGGAGCTTTCATCAGGCCGCGCTCGCCACTGTGGTCAGGCCCTAACAGCCATAATTCCAGCATCCACGTCCCAGATTGCGCCGGTCACCCAGGACGTCTTGTCCGACAGCAGGAACAGGATGGTGTTGGCGACGTCTTCGGGAACGCCGACTCGTCCCAGGGGGTGGAAATCGTTCAGCGATTTCATCGCTTCCGGGATCGCCTCTTTGTCCATGAACCCTTCATAGATCGAGGTGTGAACGATCCCTGGTGAGACGGCGTTGACCCGGATACCCGAGTGAGCCAATTCAATTGCCAGGTTGCGTGTCAGCGCATGCAGACCTGCCTTTGCCATGGAGTAGGCAGAGGCCGGTGAACCTGCCAATGCGGCCTGCGCACCGATGGAGCCAACATTGACAATTGCCCCTTCGCGCTTGGCAGCCAGCATGTTCTTGATCACTGCCTGGGTGATGAAGAAGGTCGCACGGTTCAGAGACAGGTACATGTCGTACTCGGCCTCATCGTGCTCGGTGAACGGCTTGGGAATAAAGATCCCGGCGGAGTTCACCATCAGGCTGATATCGCTATGGTTGGCATTGATTTCCTTGCGAACAAAATTCATGCCTTCTTCAGTCATCAGGTTGGCGACGATCACCGACACAGGGCCCAGCGGGCTCAGCTCGTTACGCACCGCATCGGCCTTGTCTTGCTTGCTGCCGGTGAGCACCACGCTGCCGCCTGCCTTGAGCACCATGCGGGCCGTTTCCAGGCCCATGCCACTGGTGCCACCGACAACTAGCAGTTTTTTACCTTTGAAAAAATCGTTCATTGCAGACTCCGGTTATCCAGAACTAATTAGGGTCGGCACCAAGGCGGCTGGCTGCCTGCTGGTGCACGCAAGGTTTGAATCTCTTTGAAACGAGCGAATCAGCCCTCACGCACTTCGAGGGTTGGCACCATGCGGATGGCTTTCGAGAAGTTGGCGTAGTTGACCGAGGTTTTGAGCACCACTTTGTGCAGCTCTTCAACGCGCTCACGGGAGGCGTCGGTGTGCAGTCGAATCACCACACTCACTTCGTCGTAACCTGGGTTGACGCTCTCGTCGAGGCCCAGGAAGCCTCGCAGGTCGAGGGTGCCGTCCGTTTCGATTTCCAGGCTGTGAATCTTGATACCCATCATTGCGGCGTTGGCGGCATAACCGACCGACATGCAGGCGTTGAGAGCGGCCATCAGCAGCTCTTGAGGGTTAGGCGCAGTGTTTTGGCCCAGCAATTCATTAGGCTCATCGGCGACGATTTCGAAATCCCGCAGATAGGTTTCACCGGCCAGACTGTAGCGATTGACTTTGGCCACAGAGCGAGTCTGGCCTTTCCACTGAGTCTTGACGTTGAAGCTCGCGTGGCGCTTGGTCGCATCCTCAGCAACGCCTTGGGCAAACTGCTGGAGTGCGGCGACATCGATACCATTCAGGTTGTTGCTCATGTGTTCGTTCCTCTTCGGATGGACCGGGCGTTTGGCCCGGAAGAGATACAAGCCTACCAACTAGTAGGTTGTCGATCAATAGGTTATTCTTCTTATAATCAATCGCCAAAAAAACCAGCTTCGACAGAGTTTTCCTGAATAGGGATAACTCCGATAACAATGCAGTAATTTCTACTTAATTGTGTACTTCTGGTCACACACCGAAAGTGTAGACATGGGTAGGTATCCGCAACCCAAATGCGAGACTAGACGTACGCTCGTCAGATTGAGTGCGCGCAAAAAGAATTCAGAGAGTGTGAGCTAAGCGGCTGAAACCACTTACGAGGCGGGAAAACGGACCGAGCCAGCAGGGGCAGAACCGGTCGTTTTATGACGCAGAAAAAAGCTGATCGAACCTCAGTGATGCGTTTCGGTAACCCGAAGCCCATCTAAAATGAAATCAAATCCAGAAGACTGTTCGTAATTGTCGCTCAGCGCCCAAGATACAAAGCTGCCACCTTCCAACGTATTCAAGATGAACCTGGCAACCTTCACGCCGTCCAGCTCAGCTTTGAGTTCCCCTGCCGCCTGGCCCAGTGCGATATTGGCCTGAAGCCAATTGAGATGGATTTCGAAAAAGTCCCGCGTCAATTCCTTTAGGCTTTTAGGCAAAGCCAGCAATTCCGCTGCCAGGGCGCCGCAGAGTGGAAGCATCGCGTTTTTACTGCTTTGCGCGAACATCAGGGCGAAGGCAGTGAGCCGATCGATAATGCCGGTATTTTCATCATTGATGCATTCCAGCTGATTCTTGAACCGGAACAGATAACTCTCAACGATGGCGATCGCCAGACTTTCTTTGGTGGGAAAGTGGTGGTGAATACTCGCCTTCTTGATACCGATGTCTTCCGCCAGATCGGCATAGCTGAAGGCTGCGTAGCCCTTGGTACGCAACAGAATCTCAGCGCTGGTCAGGAGGTCGGAACGTGTACTCATGATGCCGTTTCCAAATTTATCAATGCGGCATCATAAATTAGTACTTCTTCATAAGACAGCGCTCAGGTTGCGCACCTATGAACCACCCACTGGAATCGGCCACAAGCAGTCAGCCGTTTCACAGCGCTGCATTCTCCTCAGTGAAATAGGCCCAACGTTAGATTATTAATTTTCTACTGTTGCCGCTGCCCCGCTCATGAGGTACTGAAAGAACTCGCATAAAATACTGGCTTGATTAGGATAATCGTAGGGATAGAGACTTTAGAAATCAGCATGAATTTATTGTAAAACAGGTACTTAAGTTTTCATTCGAGTCCAGAGTCGTGGAGCCAGATAGAGAAAAGCCTGCAGCGATGCAGGCTTTTTTTTGCCTTGGATTTGGCTCGCGGTGACGTACTCAAGAGTACCGGCAGTGCTCGCGGGCCAGTGCGTTCGCCTGGCCCGCGAGCATCAACCCCTTACTTGGTCTGCACGATGATCTGGCTTTTCAGATCATTAACCATGCCTTCGATAGCCGGCTTCATCGCCGCGAAATCCTCTGGGGTGCACAGTGCGTCGGCTTTGGCGAACACATAGTGACGCGTGATCAGCACCGCGTTGGCTTTTTTCGTATAGGTCGAGTGGTAGTCAAAGCCCGCCTGTTTCAGCGACACCGCCTTGGGCACCGCGAGGATCTTCACTTTGCCGGGAAATTCCAGGCGCGCCTGCTCCGAGATTTCACCCGAGATACAGGTGAAGGTCTGGGTGCGCTCATTTTCGGCGAGGAAGGTAAACACGTTCTGCGCGATGCCGCCGGCCAGGCTGGTGAAGGTCGGTACGCCGGTTGGGCCGGGCAGGTTGACCAGGTTGTCGGTGTGCCCCTTGATCGTGGATTTGAAGTGGTTGGCGGTGCCGTCCAGTGAGTCGGTTTCGATCACGCCGCTGCCCGACTGGCCGTACAGACTGAGGACTTTCTGTACCAATTGATCACGGTCGGCGGGCTGCAGGGTTTTGAACACAAAGCGGTTGAATTCCGCGCCCCAGCCTTCCACGGTGGAGTCGTGGGTAAAGTCGGCGGCGCCGCGTGCATCAACCTTGAACTGCAGCGTGGTGTCGACCTTGCCCTGTTGGTTGGACGGAGTGTGGCCCAATTCGCCGGTCTGGGTCAGCACGACGGTTTTGCCCAGCTCCTGGATCTGCAGGTAGCCGGCCGCGATCGGGGTGGCCGTGGAGTCCAGATACAGGTCGAGGCTGGGTACATAGGTGATCGCGTGGTTGAGCACGCCCAGGGTCGGCACCTTCGGCAGCACGTAGGCGTTGCCGAGGTTGATCAGGGCCGGCGAGCTTTCGATGGCCGCCGCCTTAAGCAGTGCTTCCAGCAGGGCGACATGGTCCTTGCAGTCGCCGTAGCGGTTATCCAGCACGGCCTGGGCCGAGTGCGGCACCACGGTGCCGGCGCCAACGTACACGGCGACGTAGCGGATGTTCTTGCGTACCCAATCACTCAATACCAGCGCTTTGCTGCGCGGGGTGTCGAGGTGGGCGGTGAGTTCCTTGGCCAGTTGGGTGATGGCCGGGGTCACTTCTACCTGCGCCCTGGCTGCGTACGCCTGGGCAAATTGCTGGTAACTGGCGAAGGTCGACACGGCCAGGTACTGACCGTAATCCGTGTAGGCGACGGAGCCTTGTTCCACGCGATTTTTCTCGGCAGGTTCCAGGTCCCAACGGTAGACGGTGCGCCCTTTGGCCGTGACCGGAGCGCTGGCTTTAAAGCCCCGCAAGTCTGCGTGCAGCGCCATGTCGGCAGGCATGTCGTAGCTGAAGCGAATCTGCTGGTACTGGTAGAAGTCCGGCGCGGAAAGGTCCTCGAACTGCCCGGGGAACAGCGCCGTGGTGCGTTTGCGCTGATAGCGCAGGACCATGCGGTCACCCACTTGCAGCTCCGGGAATATCACCACCTTGACCCGCGAGTCCTGGAACATCGGCGCGTCGGCCGAGGCGGTTTCCTGCTGCTCCTTGATCTGGTCGGCGGCGACCGCGACCTTGCGGCCGTCGGGTTTCAATGTGTAAGCGTCGACGATATCCAGGGTTTCCAGGGTGCGGTTGTAGCTGACCGAGCGCTGGGCATTGGACTTGATTGCGCGTTCTTCGTTGATCCGCAATACCCGCTCGACATCCAGCACAAAGGTGCCGTCGGCATTCACAACAAACGATTGGATGTGTTTTTCGTGGGTCAGGGAAAGGTCGGTGTAATCGGCATGCGCCTGTGCAGTGAATAGCCCGCAGAGGATGACAGCCAGCACGCCGAACAGGCGTGCGGGGGAGCGCGTAAAGCCTTGCATAAAGATCCTTCTGAACGATGACGTGCGCCGTCAGGGGAGGGCGCGCGTTCCTTGGGTAAAACGCTTAATGCGAAGCATTACTATAAATGGGTGGCAATGAGCCTGCTCTGCTTTTTCATGCAATCGTGTTTATGAAGAATTATTTAGGTGACGCTTGCCGCGCATGCCTGCACCACATTGTCCCGAGGGCGAGCGACTTTTGAGCGGGTGGATTTAATTTCGAATAATCAGGGTTTTAGAAAAATGAGCGGTATGCAGCAGTATGATTTTGATTAGCCTCCTATCATTTTTCCTTAGCTATCTATTCCAAAAAGGTCTTTTGTCGAAAAAACCGGAGCATGCTTTATTGCGCATAGATGTAACAAGTTGTTTCAATTTTTGCCGTTTTTCGGTACCGACAAGGGGGGCTTTCTGTCGGCGAACAGGTGAGTTCCGTTCGTTGCGACGCAGTGGGTTAAGCCTGGGACATTGATGATTTTGCTTGTGCCTGTTTGGCGCAATGCAAACAAGGGATTTGTACAATTATCGAGGCTTGAACCCATGAATCATGTGATCAACTCCATACTGGAAAATGCATCAACTCGCCCGTCAATCGGCCATACCAACCCCGCGTTACTGCATGACGTTCTATGGCGAGCATTGGAGCACGCACTCAAGGCAACCACGGATGATGCTTCGCAAACCCCGCACACTCGCGCCTGCCTGAGGATCTACGCCGAAATCGATACGCTGTCGTATCTGGACAAGGCTGATTCGAAACTGGCGGCGGCCCTGGGCAAGGCGTTCTTCGAATCCCGCTCCAGCAAAGACGTCGAGGCGTTCTGGAAGCTGTTGCTGATCAAGCAACTGCTGTTCGAATTGTCGGTCAGGAGTGTGGCGACCCAGATCGCTTCGCAAGCCAGCCTGCCCCGTCAATTGCTCACGCTCGACTCGCAGTTGATTGCAGCGCCGTCGGGGGTAAATATCAGCCTGGGGCTGCTGTGCAAAGAGACCGACCAGCTCAAGCATTCCGTCGTGCTGGTCTTGCAGAAACTGGCGCAGCACGTCGAAGACCGTGGCCTGAAAAAGCCCCAAGTCACTGCGCAGCTCCTGCTGGAGTTGTACAACGCCGTGTGGTCGGGCAGTAATGGCACCGATATCGAATCGCAGATTTTTTACGCCGACAGTGTGTATGACGCGTTGCCCGACGTGCATCACGCCCTGGGCCTGGCGCCGCAGGAAAAATGGCTGAGCTTGTTTACCTGGTTATACGGCGACAAGGATGGCCGCCCCTATGACACCAACCAGCACACCGAAACCCTGGTCGTGGCGCTGGAAACCGCGCTGCGCAATCGCTACATCGCTGATATCGACAGCCTGATCAAAGACGGCGGCGCACGGCATCGCCTGGAAGAAATTCGCGCACGCCTGGGCAAGGATCATCCTGAGCATTTCGAGCAGCCCGCCGAGCTGATCGAGGCACTGGGCAGCATCCGTTTTACCCAGCCCGCGGCCATCGACCGCTTGCTGCTGCGGGTGCATGCGTTTGGCTTTCACTACCTGGATATCGAGTTTCGTGAAAACGCCGAGATGTTCAGCAGCGTGGTCGATGAGATTCTTTCCAGCCAGTGGCTGGAAACCATCGGCCTGGGCCAGGGTCGGCACTATCACGAGCTGGATGAGCGTGCGCGCCAGGCCGCGCTTGAGGTCGCGCTGGAAGGCGACGAGTCCCAGGCTCCCGCTGCCCTGTGGCAAGGCTATCTGCAGCGCACCACGTCGATTTACACCAAGAAAGCCCAGCAATACGCCGGCCAGGATTACATCGCGCTGATGGAGCAGGACCCGGGCTATATCCGCATGCACGATGCGCGCAACGCGCTCGAGCGGTTTGAAATGATCGATCGGTATCGCGACCGCATGAAAATCCACGGGATCGCCGAATACACCTCGGCCCTCAGCGCGCTGGAGGTGCTGTTCCTGATGAAGGCGGCCCAGGTGCGGGACGGTATCGACATCGCCCTGCAGCCCGAAGACCTGGCAGGCGCCGAGCGCACGCTGGCGACGGTGCATGAGGTGTACGAAAACCCGTTGTACCGCCAGCACCTGGCAACGCGGGGCAACCGCCAATACATCACGTTTGGCCCCAGCGACACCGGCAAGCAAGGCGGCAAGGCCATGCACAAACTGAACATGGCGATTGCCAACCAGCACAAGCTGATCGCGGCCCGCTACGGTATCGAGGTGGTCGTCCATGTGATCATGGGCGGGGAGCACGCACGGTGTAACGGGGTGATCGCCGAGACCTTGCAGGAGTTCGGCGCGCTGGAGGGCCCGGAAACCCGCTTCATGCTGGCCGGGTGCGCGGAGATGCGCGCTCATCTGCTGACCCGCAACCAGTCCGTCAACTTCCTCAGTCAGTTGTACCGCATGCACGCCGACCCCCAGCCGCAACCGTCCGAGGCGGTCGTTGCGGGCAGGATTCAACGCTGGGCTGAGGTGGTGCGACGCTATCAAGCGACGTTCTTCGAGCACCCGGCGCTGCCCTCCCTGCTGCGGGACCTGGCGCGATTTGATGTGGTCAGGGCCACCGCCAAGGGCACTCGGCCGCCTTCGCGTATCTTCAACATCAAGGTTTTCGAGTCGCGACCCGATGCCATTCGTGCGATTCCCTGGACTCGCGCCCTGCTGGCCGGCGGGTTGCACAGCGAACTGATCGGCGTCGGGCAGTTCGCGCAAGAGCCCGCAACGCAGGTGTCGAAGGCCTTCAACGAAGATGAGAGCTTTCACACCTATGTCAAAGGCATGGCCTATGCCATTGCGCGAACCGACCTCAAATGCGCCTGGCTGACCTTGACCGGCAGCATCCCGGAGAAGGCCCACATCCTGGCGCTGGCTGAAGCCTTGAAGGGCGAGGCCGTCGGCACGGCTGAACAGCTGTTGGCCAGCCTGCACCTGGAAGTGATTGAAGGTAAGCGCTTTGTGTACAAAGCCACCATCGGCACCGAGCCGGCGGACCCTTGGAAAATCAAGGAAGGCAGCTTGCTCAACCTGTGGCCTAGCCTCAAGGCAGAGGTCTACCGCAAGGAAAAGAACCTGAGAATCTATCGGTTGTTTCTTATCTACGCCAAGAGCAATCCCGAGTTCATCCAGTCTTCATCGCTGAATGATTTCTACAGCGGGTTCCTCGCGGCCGCGAGTACCGATGCAGGTCTGGTCGATCCCATCAGCGCCCACCATTTCACCTGGTGATCAGCCCCGATACCCAGGGCAACCTGGGTATCGGCAGGCGCTACCCTCCAAGAGGATCAACTGTATGGCATTTACCACCCTGATACTCGATGCCCCGGCCCACCGTTGCTGTTTGAGGAAGTTGATCGCTTTCTTGAGCTGGGCCTGGCCGTCACCCTCAACCTGCACTATTTCGCGGACAAAGAGCGCATCCGGCAGCACTACACCACGCGCATTCACTATGCCGAGATCAACTGCCACGACGAGCCTGCCTTTATTGCCGCCGTGAGTCAGGCCGGGGGTTACAGCGTGTTCAAGACGCGCTTGAACATCCCCCTCGGCGCCAGCCTGGTCCGCGCCGCCAGCTCGCCCGCGCTGGCCACGCCACTGCGCGCTATTGCCCAGGCCGGCACCGGGGTTAATCATATTGATCGGCTTGAGTGCGAGCAGTGCGGCGTGGCGATACTCAACACACCGGGTTCCAACGCGGCCGCTGTTGCCGAGTACGTCGTGGCCCAGGCGCTGTTTCTGTCTCGCGACCTGGATTACTACAACGCCGAAACCCACAACGGCCATTGGGCAAAAGGCACCTTGGCACCTACCCCCGAATACGCCGAACTTACGTTGGGGCTGGTGGGCACCGGCAGCATTGCCCGGCAGGTAGCACACAAGGCGGCAGCGCTGGGCATCAAGGTGATCGTCACTGGGTCGGAGCGTTTTACCGAACCGGTGGCGCGCAGCCTTGAGCTTGAACGACGAGCTAGCCTTGCGCAGTTACTGGCCGAGGCGCACATCGTTTCGATCCACGTCCCGCTCACTACGCTGACCCGCGGTTTGTTCGGCACTGGCGAGTTCCGGCAGATGCGTCAAGGTTCAATCCTGATCAATACCGCACGCGGCGGGATCGTCGACGAACACCAGCTGGCCGCCTTCATGCGCGAGTTTCCCAGGCATATCAAGGCGGTCGCCATCGATACTTTTGCCCTGGAAAAGGACCGGTTCGACTCGCCACTGACCGGCGTTCCCAGCGCGCAACTCACGCCGCATATCGCCGGCAATACCACCACGGCAATCAGGACGGCATCGCGCCAGATCGTCGACAAGATCCACGCATTCAGTAACGCCGCCATCGTGCGTTAACCGACCGGACACAAGGAAGGCCACACCATGCAAACCTCTATTTTTACCCGTCTCAACGCCCTGAGTTGCACCGACCTCAGCGATGCGATGGACCGCCTGAAAATCGTTTGCCAGTGCACCGACATCATGCCCCTGGACCGCACGTTCAACCTCACAGGCAAAGCCTGGACCCTACGCTACGGCCCTATTGGCCTGGACGGCGGCTCGGTGGGTGATTACATCGACGACCTTGAGGCCGGCCAGGTGGTGGTGATCGACAACCAGGCGCGGCTCGACACCACCGTGTGGGGCGACTTGCTGACCTCTACCGCCGCCCGTAAGCAGTTGGCCGGGACGGTGATTGACGGTATCTGCCGCGACGTTGATCGTGCTCTGGAGCTTAACTACCCGATCTTTTCCCGGGGTAACTGGATGCGCACCGGCAAGGATCGGGTGCGTGTCGAAGCGATCCAGGCGCCCGTGACGCTGGGCGGCGTGCGGGTACAACCGGATGATTGGTTGCGCGGCGACGGCGATGGCCTAGTGGCGATTCCGGCCGGTTCGCTGAGCGAAGTGCTGGCGGTGGCCGAAGAAGTCCACCAGGCTGAAGAGCATATCCGTGCGGCTATCGAGGCGGGCGTGCCGTTGCGTCAAGCCCGCGCCGATTATGGCTACCACGCCTTGCAGACGCCACGCGCCTGATTGGCCAACGACAGAAGCCGCAGCAGGTGCGGCTTCTGTTGACGCGGGAGGGCTCAGCGCATGCCAAGTCTCTCCAGCGTCGGGGCCAGCCCCAGCAGGTCTACCGTACTTTTCCCGGCCGCAAGCCCCGCACGAATTCCGTCTTCCGTGTGCTCGCGGCTGCGGCTCAGGCGAATCACTTCTTGCACACGATCCTGCGCCAAGTCGGCGTGAGGGTTTATTGCTTGAACGTACGGGGTTACCGTAGGTTTGCTCGCTTTATTCAGGAGCAACCTGTGTATGAATCCTACGCCTTCAAGAAAAAACTCCCTGCGGCGCGGTTATTGGGAACTGGTGCAGATCAAGGTGGGTGTGTTTACGAGCGTGGGGTCCCTGGTGGCCCTGTTATGTGTGGCCGCCTGGACGGTATGGGTGACTTACTACGTCAAGCACGACTCGCAAATGAGTGCGCTCCTGCTCAAGGAGATGCAGATGAAGACCGAGCTGAGCGCCCATGTTGGCGCGAGCCTGACCACCCACTTGATGCCCTCCGAGGGCGGGGCGAGTGTGTTGGAAATAGGCGTGACGCTGTCCAACAGCGGCAATGACATCGCCAGGCTGAACCTTGATCGGCGGGTTTTATCGGTGGTTAAAGTTGAGCGTTTCGAGGCAGGCTTGCCGGTGTACGGCCGCGCCTGGGACATTGCCGGCGCGCGGTACGACGGCATGAGTTCGACCTTACTGGTGTTTCCTTATCTGGATGTCGGCCCGTCCGAATCCTATGAACTCAAGTACGTGGTCAAGCTGGATGAGCCGGGGCTGTACCTGGTGCGTTTCCTTTCCCGGATGAAAAGCGACCATGTCGAGCGGCACAAACTCAAGATGAATACGCCGTCGATCATCGAATATTCAACCGGGGCCGATGCGTTCATTACCGTCCCGGCGGGTGCTTGACGTCCAGCCGCTTCACCGCCGCCGGCGTTACCCCGGCGGCGTGACCCTGGCCAAACATGGGGCGGGGTTGTTCCAGACCTACACGTTTATTGTCGAGCAGGCACTGGCGGACGGCAGCCTGGTGCACGTGCTGCAGCCCTATGGCGGGCGTTCGCGGCCGTTTACCTTGCTGTATCCCCATGGGCGTTATGTGCCGCATCGGGTGCGGGCGTGTGTGGATTTTTTGCTGGCATGTCGCCACGCGTAGGTGCCGTGATGGAGGCCGCCACATCCCAGGTCAGCAGCAGTTGGCTGATTGCTGCGTCGAGGGTTGCAGGGGGCACGTTATCGCGCGCCAGTAGCGAAACGCCCTGCAAAAAACTGTCGAATACGCTGGCCAGTACGGCCGCCTGGGTCTGTTGCGGCAATTGGCCGGTACGGATCGCCCGCTCCACACACGCCACAATCCCTGCTCGGGTACGGGCTCGCGACTGCGTCAGCGCATCCGCCACCCGCGCATTCTCCGGGCTTGGCGCACTCATTACGCCCAGCGCCACCATGCAGCCCTTGGGGTGCCCGTCCTCACATTGCATGCGCGTCGACTGGCGCAACGCAGTTTCGACCGCTTGGCGCGGTAGCAGGGTTTCGTCCCACAGGCATTCGGTGACCTGGGCGTAGGTTGCCAGGTAGCGCTGCACGCATTCATCGAACAGCGCCTCTTTGGAGCCGAACGCCGCGTAGAAACTGGGCGCGGAGATGCCGCCGCCCAGCCCGGCCTTGAGTTGGGCGAGGGAGGTGGCGTCGTAGCCGTGCTGCCAGAACAAGTGCAGGGCTTGTTCCACGGCCTGCTCGCGGTCGAAGGTGCGGGGGCGGCCCATTTGTGCCATGTCAGGTCTCCGGTGGGGAACGAGATAAATACTAGTCGATACATAAGTCGTTGACAACGCTAAGTGCCTGCCTGCAATATCTGTATCGATCAGTATTTAAGTGCCCTCAAGGAGTATTCCGTGACGCCCTCACTCACTTTATCGGCCTCGTCCGAGCGCCTGCCCATTGGCGCCTTGCTCGCGCTGGCCATGACCGGCTTCATTTGCATCGTCACCGAAACCCTGCCGGCCGGCCTGTTGCCGTTGATCAGCGAAGGCCTGGCGATTTCCCCGTCCATGGCCGGGCAGATGGTCACCGCCTATGCACTGGGCTCGGTTCTGGCGGTGATCCCCATGACCATCGCCACGCGTGGCTGGCGCCGACGCAATGTGCTGTTGCTGACCATCGTCGGGTTTCTGCTGTTCAACTCCATCACTGCGCTGTCGTCGCACTACGGCGTGACCTTGGTGGCACGCTTCTTTGCCGGGGTAGCGGCGGGGCTGGCCTGGAGCCTGCTGGCAGGGTATGCCCGGCGCATGGTCGCGCCCCATCAACAGGGCAAGGCGCTGGCGCTGGCGATGGTCGGCACGCCGATTGCGCTGTCGCTGGGGGTACCGCTGGGTACCTGGCTGGGCGGCCTGGTCGGTTGGCGCAGCACCTTTGGTCTGATGTCGGCACTGACCCTGGTGCTGATCGTCTGGGTGCTGGTGAAAGTCCCGGACTACGCGCCGCAACCGGCCGATCAACGCCTGTCACTGGGTAAAGTGCTGAGCACACCCGGCGTGCGCCCCGTGCTGGCGGTGGTGATCAGCTGGATGCTGGCGCACAACATTCTGTACACCTACATCGCGCCGTTCGTAGCGTCGGCGGGTCTGGCCGAGCGTGTGGACCTGGTATTGCTGGTGTTCGGGATGGCAGCGTTGGCGGGCATCTGGATCACGGCCAGGCTGGTCGAGCCCTTGCTGCGTAAAACCGTGCTGGTGAGCCTGGCGACGTTTGCGGCGGTGAGCGTGTTGTTCGGTTTGCTGGGCAGTGTGCCGTGGGTGATTTACCTCGGCGTGGCGGTATGGGGCTTGACCTTTGGCGGCGCGGCGACCCTGCTGCAAACCGCCTTGGCGGATGCGGCGGGCGATGGCGCGGATGTGGCGTTGTCGTTGAACGTGGTGGCCTGGAACAGCGCGATTGCCGGCAGCGGCGTGGTCGGCGGGGTGTTGCTGCAAACCTGGGGTGTGGCAGCGTTTCCGTGGGCGATGCTGGGCTTGGTCGGCGTGGCGCTGGTGATCGCATGGAGTGCGCGTGGCCATGGCTTCAAGCCCGGGCGACGGGTTGGCAGCGTGACAGTGGCGCATTAAACCTTCGGGCCTTCGCCATAGGGTGTAGGCTGGGGCTCTATTTGTCAGATATAAGCCCGTCATGTCCACGCTAAGCGAAGAGAGCCGCCAGATCGTAGCTTCTCTGGCGCACCGTGTTGGTCCCACCGCTGATATTGCAGGCATCGCCGAGGCGATCATTGCGATATTGCAGGACATGGACGCAGCACTCACGCCCATCATCGGGCAGCAAGGGGTTGCGGCGCTGTTGCGACGCAGCCTGCACCTCAGCGTCTCCACCGATACGCGGCTGACCGGGCTGTATGACCCGGTGCAGGTCGCGACTGACCGGGCAAGCCTCAAGGCCGTACTGCTTGCGCAAAACGCAGTCGATGCGCGCTTGTTCGGTGAGGTGCTGCTGACCACCTTTTACACGCTGCTGACCACGCTGATCGGGCCTTCACTGAGCGCCCGACTGCTGCGCGACGTGTGGGAACCTTCTTTGAGCGACACCCCTTCGCAGGAAAATTCGCCATGAGCACCAAAGTAACTATCAACCGCCTGGCCACCGGTGTGCCAGGGCTGGACGAGGTGCTGGGCGGAGGATTGCCGGAGTTTTCGTTCAACCTGATCGCCGGTCCGCCCGGCTGTGGCAAAACCACGCTGGCGCATCAGATGATGTTCGCCCTCGCGACACCTGAGCGCCCCGCGCTGTTTTTTACCGTGCTGGGCGAGCCGCCGCTGAAGATGCTGCGTTACCAGCAGCAGTTCGACTTTTTTGATAACGATGCGGTCAACCAGTCGATCCGCTATATCAACCTTGCCGACGACACCCTGGCCGGGAACCTGGATGAAGTGCTGCGCCGGATCGTCAGCGAAGTGGAGGCGCACTCGCCGTCACTGGTGTTTGTCGACTCCTTCCGCTCGGTGGTGCTGGCCAGTCAGACCCAGCACAACCCCAACAACAACCTGCCGAATTTCGTCCAGCAACTGGGCATGTTGATGACCACCTGGCAGGCGACCACCTTCCTGATTGGTGAGTACTTCACCGAAACCGACACCAACCCGATTTTTACCGTGGCCGACGGCCTGATCTGGCTGCGCCAGAGCGTCGAGCGCAATTCGATGGTGCGCAAGATGGAAATCATGAAGATGCGCGGCCAGCCGACGTTGCCGGGGCTGCACACCTTTCGGATCGCCACCTCGGGTATCAAGGTCTTCGCACCCGCCACCTTCAACCCGGTTGAGTTACCCAGGACACTGCCGGTGCAGCGTCTGAAAATGGGCGTGCCGCGGCTCGACGAAATGCTCGGTGGTGGCCTGCCCAGAGGCTATTCGCTGTTGGTGGCGGGGCCGTCGGGCTCGGGCAAAAGCATTCTCGCGGCGACCTTCCTGGCCGAAGGCGCGCGCAATGGCGAGAAGGGCGTTATCGCGGTGTTCGAACAACGGCCCAACCACTCGCAAAACGCGACGCTGGCCAACCTGATCGAGAGCGGGCAGGTCGGTCTGGTGGACAGCCGGGCGCCGGACCTGTCGATTGACGAAATCGTCCAGCTGCTGCTCGGCGAGATCCGCCGCTTGAGCGCTACGCGGGTGGTCATCGATTCGCTGTCGGGCTTTGAACTGGCGCTGGCGCCGACCTTCCGTGCGGATTTCCGTGAGTCGCTGTCGCGCATGGTCACGGCGTTGACCCGTGCCGGGGTCAGCGTATTGATGACCTCGGAGCTGGAAGACCGCTACACCGACCTGCGCTTCAGCCCCTACGGCACGGCGTTTCTGACGGATGCGATCATTGTGCAGCGCTACATCGAAGTGCGCAGCCGCCTGCTGCGGATCATGGCCGTGGTCAAGGTACGCGCCAGCGCCCACTCTGACGAACTGCGCCAATATCGCATCAATGACGAGGGCCTGCAGATTGGCGAGAGGCTCGCGGACCAGGAAGGACTGCTCGGTGGTCGGCCGACTACCCAGCGTGCAGGCGACCCAAATGTTTGAGCTGAGCCATGAGTAACAGCGCGGGAGAGGACGAGCGCAAGGTGGCCAGTGCTGCCCATGAACTCTTCCTGCTCGGCCAGAAAACGGTCGAGGCACGTGCCGTGCTGGCGGCATTGCAGCAACAACTGGGTGACGCCAACAGCCGCCTGGAGGATACCCGGCACGTCGAGCAACTGGTCGAGGCCAATCAGCAGTTGGTGCTGGCGATACTGCTGGCGCAATCCGACGGGGTGGCGACGCCTCACCGTGAGGAACTGCACCTGTTCCAGGAACTGCGCGAGGCCAACGCGCAACTGGTGATTGCTGCGCTGAGTGCCCAAGACCTTCAAGCAACAGCCGAACGTGCACTGGGCCAGCAGAAAAGCATCCTGGCGATGGTGGCCCACGAACTGCGCAACCCGTTGACCCCGATCAGCCTGATTGCCGAGCGCATGGTCCGTTTGCCGAGCGACCAGTTGCCGCGAATGCGTGAGTTGATCGAGGGCCAGGTCCAGCATATTTCGCAGCTGGTCGACGACCTGCTGGATGTGTCCCGCGCCAGCACCGGCAAGCTGCGAATCAACCGCCGTGACGTGGATATGCTGCGCATCCTGAATGCCGCTATCGATGCCTGCAGCGCGGTGATGATCACGCGAAAACAGCAATTCGATGTCGAGCTGCCGGACGCCATCCTGCCGATGCAGGCTGACCCTGTGCGGCTTGCGCAGATCCTGCACAACCTGCTGGGCAACGCGGCCAAGTACACCCCCGCCGGTGGCAGCATCAAGATGGCTGTCAGCGTAGAGGCCGAGTTTTTGCGGATCAGTATTGCCGACAACGGCATCGGCGTTACCGCCAAGGCACTGCCGTTTATTTTTGACCCTTACGTGCAAGACGCGCACGCGATTGGTTTCAACAGTGCCGGCCTGGGCATTGGCTTGACGGTGGTGCGCGAACTGGTCGAAGCTCACGGCGGGACTGTGACCGGCACCAGCGAAGGGCACGGCAAGGGCAGCGAGTTTGTGGTGAGGCTGCCCCTATTGGTGCCGCTGCCCTGAACATCAGGGGATCAAGCGTGCAGCCCGCAACTGATCGAACACATCGAAAAACGCCTGGTCGCTGGCCTGGTAGCCGGTGAAGCCCATCTTCCGGCTCTTGGACATATCCGTGACCACCTCGATCGGCCGCCCCAGGTCGGCATCGGTGTGCCAAGGCGAGACCAGTCGGTGGATATCGGTTTCTTTCAGGCCGTGTTCCGTGGCGATCTGGCTCCACGCGGCCTGATCGTTAGCCATCTGCGTTTCCAGCAGTGAGGGCGCGGCGGGGAACTCTGCGGGCGTAAGGTCGAAGTACTCGGCGATCTGGCCCCACATCCAGTTCCAACGGAAGACGTCGCCATTGGTGATATTGAATGCCTGGTTGGCCGCAGCCGGAGTAGTGGCCGCCCATAGTTGTTGCTTGGCCAGTTGCCGTGCATCAGTCATGTCGGTGAGGCTGTCCCACTGCACGCGCGAGCCTGGGAATACAAATGGGCGACCGGTGTGTTTGCAGACACTGGCGTAGACGGCGAGGGTGGTCGCCATGTTCATCGCGTTGCCCACGGCCACGCCGGTGACGGTGTGCGGGCGGTGCACGCTCCAGGTGAAGCCATCCTGTTTTGCGGCAGCGAACACTTCGTCTTCTTGGGCGTAGTAGAAGTTCTCTACGTCCAGGCGGTCTTGTTCTTCGCGAAACGGTGTTTGCGGCAGGCTGCCCTTGCCGTAGTTTTCGAACGGGCCGAGGTAGTGCTTCAAACCGGTGACCAGCGCCACGTGCTGCACGCTGCCGGCGGGGCGCACGGCGTCCAGCACGTTGCGCACCATCGCGGCGTTCACTCGGATATTTTCGGCTTCGGTGGCTTGGCGTGACCAGGTGGTGATGAACACATGGGTCGGCTGCAGGTCTGCCAGTGCCTTGTGCAGTGATGCCGGATCTTGCAGGTCGGCAGCCACCGGGATCACCCCCGGCACCTGCGATGGCTGACGGGACAGCGCGGCGACCTGCCATTGGTTATCGAGCAGTAACTGGGTGATGGCGCTGCCAACGATGCCGCTGGCGCCGACGACTAATGCGGTCTGGGTCATAACGTTCTCCCGAGGATGTAGGGTTCTGAACGCGCCCAGGTGGCACAGGTTCAACCTTATCCGCGAGCTTGCGGCACCAAACAGCCTTATCAGGGTCCATACGCCCCGCACGATCATTCGCGCTTGTCTGTTTACCCTCACCATAAGATCTAACGCATGTACCTACGCACCATTGCAGTCGGGCTTTCGGCCCTTGTTTTGCTTTCCACCGCGGTAGACGCCCGCAGCCTGGCAAACCCTTATACCCCCACGCAGCAACGCGCCTCGTTCGAGGGCTGCGCTGAACTCTTCCCAAGTAAAACCCCGATTAACACCGCCAGCGTGCCGGCCACCATGAAACCCTTGGCGTTGTGCTCCGACACTTTTGCGGTGCTGTACTCGCAAGCCAGCAAGACCCCGCTGGTGGTGGTCGAGCGCCTGAATGCCGCGCAATTGCAGGAGGCCAAGGGCGAGGAACGCACCAATCAGTTCTACCCCGATCCGCGTATTCCCAAGGCGGGGCGCGCCGAGTTGAGCGACTACCGCAGCCAGCATCCGGCCGTTGACCGTGGCCACCAGGCCCCGGCCGCCGATGCCCCGAACGCGCACGCCATGGCCCAGTCTTTTGCGCTGTCGAACATGGTGCCGCAAGACCCTACCAACAACCGCAAGATCTGGAGCAAGGTCGAGGCCGACGTGCGCAAGTTCGCCAAGCGCGCCGGTGGCGATGTGTATGTGTTTACCGGCCCGCTGTTCGACCCGGGCTACGGCACCATTGGCGACAATAAGGTCTGGGTACCGACGCGCCTGTTCAAACTGGTGTATGACGCCTCGTCCAAACGTGCGTGGGCCTATGTGCTGCCCAACGCCGAAACCCGGATCCAGAAGCCGATGGACTACGACACCTTTGTGAAGAGCACCGGGCTCAAGTTGCTGGGGAATCTTCCGGTTTCGGGGTCGGTAGGGCGCACGTGATCGACGTCGGTCGATCCAGCCGCCGCTTGAGGGTGTAGAGCGCCACTCCCACCGCCAGAACCCCCGACAGCGCGCCGACCCCCAGTGCCCAGCGCGGGCCCAGGTGGTCGGCGACCCAACCGACAATGGGCGCGCCAATTGGCGTGCCGCCCAGTGCCACGCCGACACGCAAGGCAATCACACGGCCGCGCATGGCCGGTTCGGTGGTGAGTTGCATCAGGCTGTTGGTGGTATTGCTGAAGGTCATGGCGCCCACGCCAATAATCACCAGTGCCACAGCGAACGTCCAATAGTTTGGCGCCATGGCCGCCAGGGTGCAGCCCACCCCGAACACCGCCGCACCGCTCAGTAACGACTTGAACTGTGGCCGCTCGCGGCCGGCGGCCAGCAGCGCGCCGGCGATGGTGCCGATGGCCAGGGTCGAGGACAGCAGGCCGTAACCACGCGCATCGGTATGGAACGCCGTCACGGCCATGGTCGAGATGAAAATCGGGAAGTTCATGCCGAAGGTGCCGATCAGAAACAGCATCAGCAAGATCGCCTTCAGGTCCGGTCGCGCCCACACGTAGCGCAAGCCCTCGGTCAGGCTGCCTTTGGTGCGCAGGGCGCGAACCTTGGCATGCTGCCCCGAGACCCGCAGCAAAAACAGCGAGGCCAGCACCGCAAAAAAACTGCTGCCGTTGAGTAGAAATGCCCAGCCGGTGCCCACCGAGGCAATGGTCAGCCCGGCCACTGCCGGGCCGAGCATGCGCGCCATATTGAACGAGGTGGAATTGAGCGCGATGGCGTTGGACAAGTCCTTCTCGCCCACCAGTTCCGCCACGAAAATCTGCCGCACCGGCGCATCGAATGCCGAAGCGCAGCCGGATAAAAACGCGAACACATACACGTGCCACAACTCGACAAAACCGGTGATAGTGAACACCCCCAGCGTCAGCGCGAGGAGCCCCATGACCGCCTGGGTGACGATCAGCAACTTGCGCTGGTCGTAGTGGTCGGCGGCAAAACCGGTCCATGGCAGCAGCAGCAACTGTGGCCCGAACTGCAACGACATGACGATGCCCACCGCGGCGGCGTTATGCGGGGTGAGCTGGGTGAGCACCAGCCAGTCCTGCGCGGTGCGTTGCATCCAGGTGCCGATATTGGAGACCAGCGCACCGGCCGCCCAGATGCGGTAGTTGGGGCTGCGCAGGGAACGGAAGGTACCGAGCAAACTCATGGCGGTGTTCGTTACTCCTCAAGCAGAGCAGGCAGATTGGAAGATGACCTGGCTACATTGTTCAACCACAGTGAACATCAATGTAGGCGTTGTCGAGCCCCAGCGAGGCTACGAAGGCGGCGGCACTGCCGACCTCTGCGTTGCCTGACCCACCGCCATCGCAGCCTCGCTAAAGCTCGACAGCTCCCACAGGGGATTGTCGGCAGTGCTCGGATTTTGGTTCACAGGGCCCGTGCGGCGGATGCAGTCCCCACCAGCAATGAAGATCAAATGTGGGAGTTGTCGAGCCCCAGCGAGGCTACGAAGGCGGCGGCATTGCCGACCTCTGTGTGCCTGACCCACCGCTATCGCAGCCTCGCTAAAGCTCGACAGCTCCCACAGGGGATTGTCGGTGTTTGTCGGATTTTGGTTCACAGGGCCCATGCGGCGGATGCAGTCCCCACCAGCAATGAAGATCAAATGTGGGAGTTGTCGAGCCCCAGCGAGGCTACGAAGGCGTTGCCTGACCCACCGCCATCGCAGCCTCGCTAAAGCTCGACAGCTCCCACAGGGGATTGTCGGTGTTTGTCGGATTTTGGTTCACAGGGCCCGTGCGGCAGATGCAGTCCCCACCAGCAATGAAGATCAAATGTGGGAGTTGTCGAGCCCCAGCGAGGCTACGAAGGCGGCGTCACTGCCAACCTCTGTGTGCCTGACCCACCGCCTTCGCAGCCTCGCTAAAGCTCGACAGCTCCCACAGGGGATTGTCGGTGTTTGTCGGATTTTGGTTCACAGGGCCCCTGCGGCAGATGCAGTCCCCATCAGCAATGAAGATCAAATGTGGGAGTTGTCGAGCCCCAGCGAGGCTACGAAGGCGGCGGCACTGCCGACCTCTGTGTGCCTGACCCACCGCTATCGCAGCCTCGCTAAAGCTCGACAGCTCCCACAGGGGATTGTTGGCGGTGGTGCTGCTGTTCTTCCGGCGTTGAGGGCGGGCGCGCTGTTCGCCGAGTAACTGCTACGTGTCCGAATCCGTCCCAAAGTGGTCTGGAGCGCGCCTGTTGCTAACCTACGGGCGTGCCTACCATGGCTTGCATCAACCCTGAACCGCAAGCCACCAGGAGCCACCCATGAGCCGCAAAGCGCTGATCGTGATCGATGCCCAACATTCGTTTCGTCATTCAACCTACTGGTCCGAAAATGACTTGTCAGCTTACCTGGAAAAACAGCAGGCTCTGATCGACGGGTGTGTTCAGCAAGGCATCCCGGTGATACAAGTTTTCCATGTAGAAGAGCAGGGGCATTTTTCGCTGGCCTCAGGCAATGTCAGAACCTTGAGCGAGCTGTCGATCAACCCCGAGTTGATTATTCACAAGCGCTACCACAGCGCCTTCGCCGGAACGCCCTTGGCTGCCCGGTTAACGGAAAGGGGCATCACCACGGTGATCATCAGCGGCATTCGCACCGAACAGTGCTGTGAAACCACCACGCGGCAGGCGTCGGACAGCGGCTTTACAGTGGACTTTGTCAGTGAAGCGACGCTGACCTTCCCCATGACCCACGTACGCAGCGGCCGCGTCTACACACCGGCGCAGATTCGCGAGCGTACCGAGCTGGTACTGGAAGACCGCTTTGCGCGCATCGCCACCGTCGCCCAGGCATTGGAGGGTTGAACCCATGAGCGTGCCGGTGCTGTTCGTGCTGCTGCCCAACGTGCTGATGCTGGACCTGGCAGGGCCCGCCGAAGTGCTGCGCCTGGCCGCTCACGTTGAGGGCCCGGCCGCCATCGACTTCGATTTGCAGTACGTCAGCCCAGTGGAGTCCCTGCAAACTTCCATCGGCTTGCCGCTGGCCGGGTTGGCGCCACTCCCGGCGAGCCTGGCGCCCGGCACGTTGGTGGTGTTGGTGGGGTCCACCTTTAAGGTCACGCGGGCACAGCGGCAGGCGTTCGAGTCGGCCAGCACCACGCTGACCCAATGGCTGCAGAACGTGTTCGCACCCTCGGGTGAGCGACTGGTGTGCGTGTGCGCCGGCGCCTTGAGTGCCGCCCGTGCCGGGCTGCTGGACGGGCGCCAGTGCACCACCCACCACGCGTTGTGCGCCACCTTGCAAACCCTGGCCCCCAAGGCCCGAGTCCTGGAAAACCGCCTGTACGTCACCGATGGCAATGTGAGTTGCAGTGCCGGTGTCACGGCGGGCATCGACCTGATGCTGCACCTGCTCGCCGAGCAGGCCGGGCCACGGCTGGCCTGCGCGGTCGCACGGGATATGGTGGTGTACATGCGCCGCGGCGGCGCCGACCCGCAACTCTCGCCCTGGATAAGCGGCCGCAACCACTTGCACCCGGCCGTGCACCGGGTGCAGGACGCCATCGCCGCTGCCCCGTGTGAAGCCTGGACCGTCACACGCATGGCCAGCCTGGCCTGCACCAGCAGCCGCCACCTGGCGCGGCTGTTCCACGAACATGTCGGCATCAGTCCGCTGGACTATTTGCACACCCTGCGTTTAACCGTGGCCCGTGAATTACTCGCTGAATCGACCCTGGACGTTGAAACCGTCGCCGAGCGTGCGGGCTTTGGTTCGGCCCGGCATCTGCGGCGTATCTGGGGCAAATATGAAGCGGGGACGCCCTCAAGCGGGCGTGTCGGCACCGGTGCTTGACGCCTGATCAGCCTCAGCTTCGAGCTTTGCGCGGTCGGCTTTGCTGATGTATTTGTCTTTGCTTTTCGGCGCCAATTTGGCACTGGCCTTTTTGGCTTTGGCCTTGAAGAGCTGTTGGAGTTTTTTCTGGCGGTTCATGGGTTTCTACCTGGTGTGCAAATGCGCGGATGATACCAGCAGTCTAACGATCAAGTGCTGCCGCCACGTCCTTCGCCACCTCGATAAACACCCGCGCCGCCGCCGACTGATACACCCCTTTACGCTGCATCAACACCGCCGTGCGCTGCAACCGCTGCGGCCCCAGCTCAATCGCGACCAGCTCCGGGTGGGCCCGCGCAATGGCGGCCGGCAGCAGCGTCGACAGTGCGGTCCTGCGCACCACCTCCAGCAACGCACCAATCACATTGGCCTCCATCACCACGCGTGGGCGGATGCCGTGCTGGTTGCAGTAGCGGTCGATCTGCTCGCGGGTGGCGAACTCCTTGCTCAGCAAAATCAGCGATTCGCCACTCAGCGCGTCCAACCCGATAGCCTGTTCTCCCGCCAGCGGATGCTGGTTGCCGACTACCAGGGCGAGAGTTTCAACCAGCAGCGGGTCGGCGTCGATGTCCTGGGCATGCAACTGATCAAACGCAATCCCCACGTCCAGCTCATCGGCCAGCAGTTGGTGTTCCATCGGCTCCTGGGCCACCTCACGCACACTTAGCGTGATGTTCGGATAGCGGCGATGAAAGGCTTCTACCAGCGGCCCCACCAGGTAAGTGGTGAACGTGGGCGTGACTGCAACCCGTAAGGTCCCACGGCTGAGGTCGCTCACGTCATGAATCGCACGCCGGCCTTCCTGCAGTTCCTGCGCCGCCCGCAGCGCATAACGCAGGTACACCTCACCGGCATCGGTCAGCCGTGTTTTGCGGCCCGAGCGGTCGAACAGCGCTGCGCCGAGGCTTTCTTCCAGTTGCCGCACTTGCTGCGACAGCGCCGGCTGCGAGACATGCAGGGCCGCTGCCGCTTTGGTGAAGCCCTGATGTTCTGCCACCGCGAGGAAGTAGTGGATGTGGCGTGCGAGCATTGTCGTATCCATAAGATTATCTGATGAACTCGATCATATATGAGACTTTTCCCTTATTGAACGGGCTGCGTAACCTTTGCTCCATCGCATCGCGATTCAAAGGAGCCCACCATGCAAGACATCATCGACGGTTTTCTCAAGTTCCAGCGCAACGCGTTCCCCGAGCGCGCCGGCCTGTTCAAAGACCTGGCCAACCAGCAGAGCCCGCGTGCGCTGTTCATTTCCTGCTCCGACAGCCGCCTGGTGCCTGAGCTGGTTACGCAGCGCGAGCCGGGCGACCTGTTCGTGATCCGCAACGCCGGCAATATCGTGCCGTCCTACGGCCCTGAGCCGGGCGGCGTGTCGGCCTCGGTGGAGTACGCCGTCGCGGCCTTGCAGGTCAGCGATATCGTGATCTGCGGGCACTCCGATTGCGGCGCCATGACCGCCATCGCCACCTGCCAATGCCTGGACCATATGCCCGCCGTGGCAGGCTGGTTGCGCTACGCCGATTCCGGCCGGGTGGTGAATGAGGCCCGCCAGCATGTCGACCCGCACGCCAAGGTCGCGTCGATGGTGCGCGAAAACGTGATCGCGCAGTTGGCCAATCTCCAGACGCACCCCTCGGTACGCCTGGCCCTCGAAGAAAAGCGCGTGACGCTGCATGGCTGGGTCTACGACATCGAAAGCGGCTGCATCCAGGCTTTCGATAGCCGCACCGGCCAGTTTGTTGCCCTTGCCGACAACCCAAGCGTGCGCGCCGTTTCGCACTAACCGCCTTTTTTTACCCTCGGAGATACCACCATGATCCAGTCGCAAATCAGCCAGAACACTCGCCTTGCCCTGACCGATGTCATCCTGTTGGCCAAGGCCCGCAAAGACCTGTCGTTCGCCCAGATCGCCGAAGGCACTGGCCTGCACGAAGCCTTCGTCACCGCCGCCTTGCTCGGCCAGCACCCGCTGCCGGCCAGCGCCGCCCAGGCGGTTGCCGACACCCTCGGCCTCGACGCGGACGCCGTGGCCCTGCTGCAAACCATCCCGCTGCGCGGCAGCCTCGGCAACGGCATCCCGACCGACCCGACCATTTACCGCTTTTACGAAATGATTCAGGTCTACGGCACCACGCTCAAGGCGCTGGTGCACGAGAAATTCGGTGACGGGATTATCAGCGCAATCAACTTCAAGCTGGACGTCAAAAAGGTGGATGACCCGGACGGCGGTTCGCGTGCGGTGATCACGCTGGATGGCAAGTATTTGCCGACCAAGCCGTTCTGATCACGCAGTGCATGGCCCGGCACCGCAAGGCGGCCGGGCCACTTTTATTTAATTGCGAGCGGTGCGCTCCAGAAACCCCGTGATCAGCTCGACCACCTGCTGTTGAATCACCGCCCGTGGCCGCGCCCCTTCACCGTCCCGGCAAATCATGCCATCGCCCGGCGAATCCTCCTCAATCAACGCCACCGCGCCCGGCTTGCAGATCGACATGAAGCTGAAGTGGGTAGCGTCGTTGATCTCCACATACTGCGTCGAAGCTGTTGGCAGGCGCCTGACCATATCGGCGGACTCCAATGCGGGCAGCATGTCCTCGGTGGGCACGCCGCCGGCAATCACCAGTGCCGGCACCGCAAAGGCCGCCAGGCTGGCGTCGGTCATGCCGCGTGACAGGCCCAGGTCCAAGGACACCACGGCGGTGACGCGCTTGTCGCGCAAATCCGCCGCCAGTTTGGCCTTGCCATCGGGAGTGCCGGCGGGGTTCATCTGCTGGTAGCCGACGCAACCGCCCAGCTTCGGGTGCACGTTGCAGTCGCGGCTGAAGAGGTCGGGGTCGAAACGCGCACCGGCGATTTCCATCACTGTCCAGCCGCCGAGGGAGTGGCCTATCGCGGTAATCCGGTTGTTCGCGACCGCGCCAAATTGCTTGGGCTGAGCCAGTACCGCGTCGATAGCCCGGCTCAAGTCGGCCGGGCGTTGCCATAACTGTGCGGCAGCTGCGGGGCTACGGTCTTTGGTCGTGGTGCCGGGATGGTTGACCGCCGCCACGATGTACCCGTTGTGCGCCAAGGCACTCGCCAGCCACACCTGCTTGCCCCAATTGCCGCCGTACCCGTGGGAAAGCACCACCAGCGGATGCTCGCCGGCAGCCGGTGCAGCGTCGGGCACGCCGAGGGCACCGATGAATACCTCGTTGTCGGCGATCAACTCGGGCTTGGCGAAGTTACTTGCAGCGGGGTACCAGATGGCCAGTTCCAGTGGGCGGTTTTTTTCCGTATTGGGCAGGGTGATGGTCTGGAAACCGGTGGAGCTGTCGACGGCAAATGCTAGTGGGCTCAGGCAGAGCAGAAACAGGCAGGCGAGGGCGTTTTTCATTGTTGTTTTCGTCCTTGAGTAAGGGCCGCATCATGGTCCGAAAAAGGCGGTTTGGGTAGAGGCAGGCGACTTGCGTGGAACAATAATTCTAAGGGTGTAGGGGCCGTAATAGTTTCAAGCGCTGCAGTGTTTATGATGAGACGTCAAACTGCGCTTTCTTACCCGAGAACTACCGTTGTCACTTGGAACCCTTTTCCTACACCTGCCACTAAAAGTAGCTTTTGTATGCCTAGTAAATAATTCAAACTTTTAGCACTCGGACGAGATGGCAATTTATGTTATCAACACCTCTGCCCCAAACGACTGTCTTCAAGCTCGCGGAACATCTTCCAGAACCGCAAGTGAAACCCCTGGCACCGACCGGTAATACGGGCAGGGCGCCCGGCGATTATCGAAGTGTTGAGCAAATCACGGGTGGCTCTATATTTATTAACTTGATCAAAAAAACCGACTTCAGCAGAGGAGAGCCTGCAGTGCCCCAGGAGCATGTCAACGATTTTTTCTGGCAAATAGGCGGTAATTGGAATGATCCCAAGTTAAGTGACGCGCAAAAGGCGGATATTGCAGCTAACGCCGAGCGTGTACTTAAGTATATTGATCAAACGGGCGGTCAACACTCAACTGCTAACAACAACATGATTGAGGGCAGCATTTGGTACGGCTTCAGGATTCACAGGGGGGATCCGGACACGATGAACAAGGCAGGTTCTGAAGCCCGAGCACTCTTGAACTTTTCCAAAGAAGGCTACAGTGCTCTACAAGATCCCAATACCGGTAAGTTACTTCCCACGACGCCGCCGGTGGTAAAAAAAGAACCGCCGGTCCGCGCCGAGCTGGACACGGCGAAGTTGCCCACAGCTGAAGATCGCCGCCCTTCAGAGGACACGCGCACGGCGAAGGATATTTACTCCCAAAGCCAAGCGCTGCAACTGTATATCGGCAAGCATAATGACTTGACCCCGGCTGAAGAGGCCGTCCGGGAAAACCTCCTCACTGCGCTGAAAGGCGTAGTCGGGAACTTCGGATCGAATAACCCGGATAAAGAGGCGCAGGCTGATGCACTGTTCAGGCTGGCCAAGGCAGCCGAGTTCATCCTGGCCAAATCGGACGGTGTAGAAAGAACCGCTAAGGAGCGTTTTGTGGCGTTCAGCCAGAACGGTTATGCCAGCCTGAAAGAAGACTTGCCACTCCCCGGCGATGGCGCCTCGATGGCATCCAATACTGAAGAAAACACTACCAACAAACCGACCCATCCAGGTGGCAGACCGGCGGGCGATACACGCAACGCTGATCAGATTCTCAGCGCTAATAGGGCGATCACCGATTTTCTCCAGCAACTACAGGGCAAGTCTTACGGTCGCGTGGTTATCTCGGGTTTGAAAACTCAAGTAGGGGATTGGACACCCAACAATAAAGACCTCGAAAAACGCGCCGATGCAGCCTATAACCTCTCGCAATTGGCTCATTATGTGATGGGCCACATCCCCGACGAATATACGACTTTCGGTTACTACAATATCGAGCCAAAACGTATTGCGGGCCTGCCCGACACGGGTGTGCCTCGCGGCAAAACCCAGGCAACCGCGCTTCTCGTGTTCAGCCACAAGGGCTACGCCTCGTTGCCCGACTGAAACCGTCGCCGAACACGTAGCCGCTGTGCGCGGGGACACACGCCAAGCCGGCCCGCCGAGGGCGCCCTATGCACAGCCGCTATCTTCGCCTCAGCCTCTAAAAAACGTGGTCACCCCAGGTTTTTCCTCGATTCAACTTGGTATTGGCCAACATTGCCCCATAACTACCCCTGTATCCACTTAGCACAAGGGCAGACCATGACCAACCAAACCGAAACCGCCATCCTCGCCGGCGGCTGCTTCTGGGGCATGCAGGACCTGTTGCGACGCTACCCCGGCGTGCTGCACACGCGAGTCGGCTACACCGGCGGCGATGTGCCGAATGCCACTTATCGCAACCACGGTAACCATGCCGAGGCGATCGAGATCGTCTTTGACCCGGCGGTGATCACCTACCGGCAGATTCTGGAGTTCTTCTTCCAGATACACGACCCGAGCACGCCTAACCGCCAGGGCAATGACCTTGGGCCCAGCTACCGTTCGGCGATTTATTACCTGAGCGAACAGCAGCGGGACGTGGCCGAGGATACGGCTGCGGATGTGGATGCTTCGACGTTGTGGCCAGGCCGTGTGGTGACAGAGATTGAGCCGGCGGGGCCGTTTTGGGAAGCGGAGCCGGAGCACCAGGATTATCTGGAGCGGATTCCCAATGGGTATACCTGCCATTTCATTCGGCCGAACTGGAAATTGCCGAAGCGGGGCTGAAATGATTTGAATCCCATGCAGTCCTTGTAGAGAATCCCCGCCTTTGGCTCGAAAGGATGCGTGCGATGAAGTTCGAAGGGACTTTCCAATACATGGGCAATCACGGGATCGTTTTCAACGTCTCGCAGATCACCCTCACCGACAGCGAACGTGGGCGCTTGCGCGAGCTGCATTTTGGCGAAGCGGGCAGCGCCCACTATGAGGTCAACAGCAAGGTCGTCGAGGTCTACGACAAGATGTTGGCCAAGAACCTGCCGTGCATGATGATGATCGGCATCTCCAAGCCGTTGACCCGGCAACAGGGCGACGCCCTGAATGCCCAACGCACCAAGATCGCTAACCTCGCCGCCAGCGCCTTCGCTGGCGCCGCCTCTTATGTTGCCTCGCCTTACGTGGGGGCTCCTGTAGGCGCGGGTGTGCGCATGTACGCCAATGAAGTCTTGCCCACCTATCATGCAGGCGACGTACTGGTCAGCATTGAGGCCCAGGTCAACGGCGGCATCGGCCCGCAACGCACTGCCACGACCCTGATCATCAAGACCTGACTGGAGAAACCCATGTCTGAAATTATCCCGTTGGTCATCGCCCTGGTGCTGTTCTTTTTGCTTGATCGGTTTCTTAAACCGTACCTGCTGCGCAAGTGGCTGGGCGTGGTGTTGGTGGTGGTGGGAGCGGTTGGCTGCGTGGCTGCCAGCCAGGTCCGCCTGTCAGGGGCTGACCTGGGGTTGCTGTCGGTCTTTGCCGTTGCGTTGGGGGTGGGGTTGTTTCTCAAGCGGCGGCGGTTTGAGCCGGTTGGCTGAAGGTGCTCCCCTGTTAGCCAACACAGCTCTGCTTGTTGACTTCAAACCGCGCAATCTCTTTCACGGTTTTACTGCCAAAAATGTAAATGACGGTGCCACCCAGTGAAATGATTGACTGATCCCTTGGCATTTGTGAGTCGCACACAGCCTTTGTGATTGTTGATTGCGTGGTGGCCAAATCAAAGTCATCGGGATGGCTATCGTAATTCACCAGCGTGTAATAAAGCCTTATCGCGTGGCTGTTAGCCGCTTCCGCCCGAACGAAGGTTGTATCCTCGTCGATCCTTCGATTCTGGGCCGTGGTGCGTGCGGTAAGAATGATCAGGTCGCTGAGGAAGCTGGGTTTGCTGGGCTCGGGTGTTTCTTCAAATGCCTGTTTGACCAAAACCCCCACCAGGCCCAAGAAAAGCAATCCAAACGCCCAAGGCAACAGCGATTTTTTCGGTTTTTCTGTTACCACGTCATGGCTTCCTTGCGTCAGGTGTAGCGCTTGTTTGTGCAGTGCTCGGCGTCGCCTGGGTCCAACCGATAGCAAACACACTCATCACAAACAGCAGCGGGCCGCCGTAGGCTTTGTAGTACAGCCAAATATCAACCGGCGCAAACAGGGCAATCAGCGCATTCAAGGTGCCCAGGGTGCCCAGCACCACCGCCAGTTGAAGCGCGCAGGTTCGCCATTGCGCCGGCGAGCGCTTCAGCCGGCCGCCGAACACAACCCGCAGCAAATTGACGCGGCAACCTACCTCCAGAAGGGCGAGCAGCAGCCCAAACAAGCCGAGTGCGAATGCCGGCGCGAACAGTAAGAGGTCTTTGTTGGCGTACACCAGATCGGTGAATACAAACCCGAGTACCAGGCTGAAGATCAGGGTGTAAATGAAATAGACCAGGTACGTGCGCCACAGCAGGCTGAAGCCCAGGGAAACTCGCTGTTTTATCATCACTTACTGACCCAGATCGCCGACAGCCAGAACGTCGGGCGCATACGTGCGGTACCACTCGCGTTGGCCGGTCACCAGCTTGCGTGCGCTTTTAAGCTCCGGCTCGGACATCGAGGCATAACTCACCCCCCGATGGCTGATGCGTTGCACTTGGCTGTTGATCTCGCGGTAGAGCCCCCCAGCCTTTGCTTTCCATGCACAGGCGGCTGCCCTCATTGATGATTTGCGCTTCGGTGTAGCCCAGTGAGCGCAATACCTGCACCCCTTGGCCGTTCTTTTGGTAGTTGGCGATATCAAATTGAACACAGGCGTTCAGGCTTTGGCTGAACTGCGCGGCGGAAAGCGTGTTGTGGGGGGCTTTGAAATAGAGGGAGCCATCTTTGAAGTCCATATCCGCCCGATCTGACACCACGCTTTGTGGGGTGCTCAAATAACTGTTTGTTTGCGCGGTTGAAGTCGAGGCACAGCCATTGAGCAGGCTGCCGATAAGGGCAAAGGTAAGCAGGGAAAGGGGAATTCGCATCGAGACGTCCTTGAGCGGGGTAAATCCATAGGCCCATAAAACCGTGGATTGCGCAGATTAAAAAGGTAGTGGCACAAGGCCCTATGGTGACACAACACCGCGTCAAAACGAAAACACCGAGTCGTACGACTCGGCATTTCATCACGCCCTTAGCTACCGGCTACAGCGGCCTCGCGCTCCATCAGCCGGTCCATCAACAAAACCCCCAGCTCACTCAACTGGTGAATCGCCAGCGCCACATCGCGCTGCTTGCCGGTCAAATCCTCCGACAGGTCGAGCAACAGGGCGGTGACTGAGGAAAAGGTTTCGTAGCTGTTGGTGATCAGGGTTTCGCTGCTGGCGTCGGCGGCGACGTTGAACAGCGCTGGGGGTGGTAGAGGTGGGGCGGTTTCTGGATTGAGGTAGTGGTCTATGGCGCGATGCGCGGCCCTTTTAAGTTTCGGGTCCGGCTTGTTTGGAGGGTTGGGCGTAACTTTGAACATGTGTGTTGTACCTGATTAGGGCCAACACCTCTTCGCTACTAAACGAAGGGGTGGCAGCTGTGCACAGGTTAGTAGACCGGGGAAACACACAAAGCCGGCGCGCCCGAGGACGCCCTGCGCACAGCCACCATCAAGCACAGACAAGAACATCTGGAAGATGAGGCTTATGCACTTTATGTTTATCACGCGGGCTACTAAACCCGATCACTGAGTTGTCAGCGACCGAACCACCTTAGAGACGCCCACTAAAGCGCACAAGCCGGCGGATTCTGACGCAAGCGTAGGCAAGGGAGCAAGGCGCTGTCGCCTCGGACTTTCCTGTTTCAGGTTTTGTTGTAGGACATGTACTCGTTCTGCAAAAATACCGTCGGCCAGATACTTCGCCTCGCCCCATCGGTTGTAAATAAAACCGTCCCGTACTCCCAACCTCATCATCTGGTTTGACTATGAACAAGACCTTATCAATCTGCTGTGCGGCGCTGCTGGCCGGCTGCGTTGGCCACTATCAGCAACCGTCGATAGCTGCACCGCACGCGACGCTTGACGCAAGGTGGGGCAACAATGAGCTGATGTCCGGAGGCTTTCAAGGCTATTGGGCCTACTACAATGCCCACTGCCAAAAAACAGAAAACAGCGGAGTGCTGGGCGAAATTTCGCAGTCCGATGCTGCGAAGAATCGCTTTCTGATCGAGCCGGATAAGCGCATTTTCCTGAATGCCCTTAGTTCGGGTATCAAGCAGCGTGAGACTACCGACGAGCCTCTGATCCACAAGAGCTGCATAAGTATTGTCAGCTTCATCCCTGATGCTGGAGCAACCTACCAGGTAACCCACTCGGCTCCAAAATCCGGCTGTTCGTTGGCGGTGATAGACCTGAAAACAGGAAAAGCGCCGACCTCTCTGATCGTTGAACCGGTTACGAAGGCGTGCGGGTTTTAGTCGTGAACCTGCCAAGATGATCCACTTTCGCCGCGTCGCAGTTTTTGATAACACCGCTATGGATTGATGTGGGCGAGCATTTAAACAGCGAAAGCAAGTGCCAGGAGCGGCGTGCCGCCCGCCACGACGATTCGCCAGTTCACAAACGCGGCACATTCCACCAGCGCTTCAAATTGTTCAGGGCAGCGGCGCTTGAAGCTCTGGGCATTGTCGATGATTAATGAAAGCGTTTGTCCGCGTTGAACGTGGATAGACGACATTTCTGCGCTGGGGTCATCGAGGTATGAAAGACAATCAACCCAGGCATCCATATTTCGGCCGTAGAAGCTCGGAAAGCCGAATTTTTCTGCGAAGACACTGTGGAATGTTTGCCAGTCAGTAATAAGGTTTGCATCCACTTGCACCATTGTCAGATCAACCTTCGCCACGTAAAAAAAACAGGTATGGCGGTCTTACGAGGTGAAGTCAATTGCTGGCTGGGCGCAATACAGGGCTCAATCCGCAGCAGGCGAGGTTGTAGTGGTAACTTCTGGCCGAAAGGCGCCGGTCCGTATGAAAGGTTCGAGCTTGAAAGATTGACAGGCCGTTCGTACGCTTAAGTCCCTTTACGGTGGTTGCCTGAAGATGGAGAGCAATTTGTCTTTGCAGATCGAACGAGCCGCCTATGAGGAATTCAATCGGCTTTGGGCCCTAGGGCGCTTCGGGCATCAGCGATTGGGCCAAGCGTTCTATAACCATTTCAACCTGCACAAACTCACCGATCAAGCTTCATTGCGCGGCCTCTACGAGGCTGACGGTAAGAAAGCTTCGGGTCTGATCTTAAAGCTTTTCCATCTTCACTAAGCGTCAGCTCTTGTCGAGTAACGGGCGGTCGATGACTTACAAGCACGACAACGCATCCTATGCCGCTTAACGGCGATTCGTCACTGTAGCAACCCCGCTACCACTCACTCGTTCAAGAACTTGATGACAGCACCGGCGAACAGTTCTGGCTGATCAAGCATGACGAAATGAAAACTGTCGTCAATGCGCCTGAAGCTGATGTTTGGGTTCGAAACATAGGCATTACGGAACATTGCATCAATGTTGGACGCCTGTACGCCGTAAAGCAGGTCGTAGGCATAGACGACCTGAACCGGCACCCTGATGCGTCCAAGCTCAGGCCGCAGGTCGGTGACCATCAGTTCATACATGGCATCGGCCAGGGTCTTTCGGTCCGAGCTAATCCCTGCTGCGACCAAGCTTGGCCTGACCCCTTCAGTTTTGGCGAGACGAGCGATGGATGCAAGCAGCGTGGCTTCAGCTTGCTCAGGGGTTGCCGCTAACATTGCATTGCGCATCGCAGCCGCATGTGGGGTCGCCGTTTCACTCGTCGCGCCAGGGTCAAACAGCAACGTATAAAAGGGCAGCGCATCGACAATCATCAGGCGTCCAACCTGGTCGGGGTGACGAGCACCTAGCATCAGTGCCACCTCGCCCCCCAACGAGTGACCGATGATGACCGGCGCCTTGATGTGCTGGCTGCGTATATATTCGGCGATTGCCTCGGCCGTTGGCGCGGCGACTTTTCCGTCTGGATCGGACACGGCAGGCGAGCCGGCAAAACCCGCTACCTGTACGAGATGGAGACGGTGGTTCTGCCGTAATCTGGAGGCCAAGTCAGCCCATACTTCGTAGGACGAGGCAAATCCTGGAATTAATATAATGTCTGTTCCCGAGCCTTGTACCTGCACCGAGATATTACCCTGGATGACAGTTGTTGGTGGCAGGGGCGCAGGCTGGGCTGGCGATGCTGACAACAGCGCCAACGTGGAGCCGATCCCAGCAAGGATCACTCCTACACGCATAGGCTTGTCCTTTTTGCGCAATGCGGAGTGACATTTACGATGTAACGGTCGCCAATTACACCGATGAGTTGGCAGCTTAAGGGGTTCATAGCCATTCCCTTGACCGAAAAAATACCGCCACTATACGACGCACAAAGGCACCAGAAATCTCCCGAAGGGCGGGTTTCGGCCATTAGCGGACTTTCCGCACTGACTATCCCCTAAGGGCATAAACAGAGTGGTTTGGTGATCGGCGATACATAGGTGAAAGAGATACTTTGTCTATAGCCTGAGAACTCAGCGTTCTGGTCTCGCCAAAAACACCTTCTTTAACAGTCGAGAAAGGCCCGGACACCCTGGATGGAATGTTCCGGGCCTTTGCAAGCGTGCTTACTCGCCAAAGGCTTCCATAAGCACTTGAACCAGTTCACCGCCTTCCGGTGTTGCCCAACTGCCAGCCAGTTCAGCAATCAACTGGTTAGTGGTGGTCAGTGTTACACCAGCTTTGTCCATGCGGCGCAGAGCAATGTCATCGGCCATGGCGGTGGGCGAAGCGCCACCATCTGCTACGACTTGGACTTCATAGCCTTCACGGACCAGCGAGAGCGCTGGATAGACGGTGCACACATCATTGGTTACACCCGCAATGATCAGTTTCTTGCGGCCTGTCGCTTTTACTGCTGCTGCGAAGTTCTCATCGTCCATGGCGTTGACGATGCCCATACGTTTGATTCGACCGGCAAACTCAGTTGGAAGAATCTCTTCCAGTTCGCTCAACAGCGGGCCTTGGGCATACTCTTCCATGCTGGAGGTCAGTACCACCGGGAGCTTCAGGATGCGGGCTGCTTTGGCCAGCATCAGAGCGTTGCGCTTCAGTTCTTCAAAGGGCATGGATTTAGCCCAGCCCATGGTTCCGACCTGATGGTCAATTAGCAGCAGAGCAGCATTATCAGCATTGAAGTTTTCGAATGACATGGTGATTCTCCTGGCAACTACGATGGGGCACTTACCCCGGTTTTTGGGTATATAAATCGCTTAACGCGCTTGCAGTGTTCCGAACTCACCGCGCCGGTAGCCATTGACTGCTGCGGCCAGTGCGTCCATCGAAGCGAGGGCCATGGACCCTTGCCAATACACGGGTTGATTTAACGGAGTTCCGGAGAGCAGCACGGCCTTGGCATCTCCATTCTTCGCTTGCAGGGTGATAACTCGATCCGTGCCCTGAGGAAGATTGACTGGTGCCTTCGGGTCGATCAGGTTGAAGGCCCTACCGTCGACGTAAACCTCGCCGTCAATTGGCATAACGAATGCCACGTGTCCTTCTGGCACTGGAATTTTCACTTCGCTTGCGGCTTCAAGGGATATGTCCAGAAGCCTTACGTCCGTAGGCAGTAATAGCGGAGAGGCCAGTCCTTCGAAGTTGCCCACGGGGACTCTGATTTTTACACCCGCCAAATAAACAGTAGGGACATCCTGAGCCTCAACACTGAAGACAAAGGGTGCATCAGCTTGCTTGTCTTCGGGCAGGTTGATGAAGATTTGCAGCATGTGAACGGTCTTGCCTGGCTGGGCTGGAACCTCTTCATGAACGATGCCTTCACCCGCCGCCGTCCAGTGCAAACCACCGGGTTGAATCACGTTGCGGTTGCCCAGCGAGTCACGGTTGTCGATGCCTGTTTCCGAATCCAAAAATAGATAAGAGACTGCTGAAAAACCTGCATGAGGATGAGGGGGAAACGTCGGTCCGCTGATCCATGCATGGTCTACGCCGAGAAACGGGTCGATGGGTTTCGCATTCTGATCACCACGCAGACTGAGTGCCCGAAACTGGCTGCCGTGGTTCATGCGCTGTAAGCGTGCGGTGGGTTGCATGACGAAGCTCCTCAGGCCCCTTGGGACATAGTTGGATAATCGACATAGCCTTCTGCACCTGGAGCGTAAAAAGTGTCTTTATTCGGCATATTCAACTCTGCGTCGGCGCGGAACCGCTCAGGCAAATCAGGGTTGGCCAGGAAGGTGCTGCCAAACACTACCGCGTCTGCTTTGCCTTCATTGATCAATGACTCGGCGCTGTCTTTGGTCTGGCCGCTGCCGATCAGGTAGCTGCCATCGAACAGTGGGCGCAGCGCCGCGTGGTAATCGAACTTGGCCCCGAAAAGCGCGACGTGCAGGTAAGCGAGCTTGAGGTCGCGAAGCTGCTTGACTAGGTACTTGTAGGTTTCCTGCGGATTTGCATCGACGATGTCGTTGAAGTTCATCTCCGGGGAAATCTTGATGCCGATACGGTCACTGCCCACTTCACTCACCATGGCGGCGAGCACTTCTTGTACGAAGCGAGTGCGGTTTTCAACCGAGCCACCGTACTGGTCGTTGCGCTGGTTGCTGCCGGTGGAGAGAAACTGCTCAGGCAGATAGCCCGAGGCAGCGTGCAATTCAACGCCGTCGAAACCGGCTTCAATGGCCCGGCGAGCAGACTGACGATAGCCTTCAACCACCTCGGCGATTTCAGAGACGGTCAGGGCGTGCGGTGTCACGAAATCCTGCAAGCCGGTGGCGGTGTAGGTCTGGCCTGCGGCCTTGATTGCAGAAGGTGCTTGCGGTTGGGCGCCTTCGGGTAGCAAAGAAGGGTGAGACACCCGTCCGCAATGCATCAGTTGCATGAAGATGCGACCACCACGGGCATGCACGGCATCAGTGATTTTCTTCCAGGCCGCGATTTGTTCGGCGGTTTCAATACCAGGGGTGCGAACGTAACCTTTGCCCAGCGCGACCGGAAACACGCCCTCGCTGATGATCAGCCCGGCAGTGGCGCGCTGTGCGTAGTAGGTGGCAACCAAATCGCTGGGTACACCTGCATCATCGGAGCGCGAGCGGGTCATCGGTGCCATGACCATACGGTTAGACAGGGTGAAGCGTCCTATCTGGACTTCGGCAAAAAGAGAGTTCATTTCGGTGCTCCTCAGAAGTGATGTGGCTATGATTCATCAAGCCGAAGTTGGGATAAATGCCGTAAAATCGAAATAACTAATCCATAAATGGGATAATGCTGTGGATTTTCTCAACGACATGGCTCTGTTTGTCGAGGTGGTGAAGGCGCGCAGTTTCACGCGTGCGGCGGAAACGCTGGGGATACCCAATTCGACGTTGTCGCGACGTATCAGTGAGCTGGAGAAAGGGATTGGCTTGCGGCTGCTGCACCGCACGACTCGCAAGATTGAGCTGACCGAAGCGGGCCAGTTGTACTTTGAACGCTGTAAACGACTCGTCGATGAAGCCCGTCTGGCGCATGAACAGCTGGGAGAAATGCTGGCCCGGCCCAGCGGGCTGTTGCGAGCTTCGCTACCGGTTGACTTCGCAACGGTCTACCTAGCCCCACTGATTGCAGACTTCGCCAGGTTCTATCCCGGTATCAGTTTCGAGTTTGACCTGAGCCCGCGTCAGGTCGATCTGATCAGCGATCCGGTGGATGTAGTAATCCGTATGGGCGAGCCGCCAAACTCGAACCTGATCGCTCGCAAACTCGCGAGTTTAGGGCGCGGACTGTATGCATCTCCACGATACCTCGAGGTTTCCGGCGAGCCTGAGCACCCAGCCGACCTGGTTAATCATGAATGCCTGCGAATGCGTAGCGCAGGTGCCGACCGTTGGACGCTGTCACGCGCCTCCGAGAGCGTGGATATCGATGTAGGAGGACGGTTCGAACTCAATAGCGTAGGCATGCTCAGGCGTTTGGCATCGTTGGATCTTGGTATTGCATTGCTGCCTGAGGGCATCGCCGGGCAGGACGTCGCAGACGGAACGCTTTGTAAAGTCCTGTCGCAATGGCAGGCATCACCAGTGTCGGTCTATGCACTGACCGAAACGCGCCTGCTTCCGGCGAAAACCCAAAGGTTTATTGAGTTTCTAAGAGATAAGCTAGAAGGTGCGTAGTGTCGAGTGCGAATGGCCGCTTTTGGCTGGTTGCTGCCCGTCACGAACGGCAGAAATCGGCCAATACCGGCCAGTTGATGCCCAGCAAAATCGAAGACGAACCACAAAGACCTGCGGTGACTACGCCCGATCTATTCGCCCGGAGTAGCAACCCTGCTTGGCGTTGTGAACGTGAATGTAACTAACCTCTGGATTGGCAAACATCCGGGTAACCACAGGTTCTATTGCTATTCCATCAGCGACGTCGGCGTCGAGCATCATCCCATCATCAGTGAAAGCGCGAAGTGATAGCAGGCGGATTCGCATAGACTCGGGTACCTGATCGACTGCGTCATAAGCTTGGGTGGCCCACTCCCGTATGAAGATCGCGTGTGAGGCACGGTATGGCGTCTTGGCCGGCTGACAGACATGGTTGAGTAAAAGCACGCTCTGACCTAGCTGCGCATCCTTCATTTCGATACGGTCAGGAAAGCCTGGGTTGCTGTCGACGATGTAACGCTTTATCCCGAGAGACGCAAGCTCTTGGTCGGGCAACCCAAACAGTGACTGGAACGGCTCCGGGGAAAGGCCAGTTATACGAAACGCCATGGTCGAACTCCTATTGGTCTGGAGTGCTATCTGACTGGAATTGGTACGCTACTGACTATCCGATTCTTGCTGCGTTATTCAAGCTGGCGCGACCGGCTGTTTGGGTAAAACGCTGGCATTTCGAATGTCGCTTGATTTGGCGGGATTTCACTGTAGTAAGGCTGCGGACTTTCACGAACCACCACTGCAAAAAGGTCACAGGGAATGAGATCGATAGAAAATAATCCTCCACCGTTCATTCGTATCCGCTGGCAGCCATCGGCGTCGGGTTGGGCTTTGCGATTGCCGTCTACACAACTGGAAAAGGCCCCTGCTTCCTGGAGAACTTTGCATGCACCTGGTTACCGCAAGCCAACCCTGCGTAACTGTCCGCGTCTGGCCGAACACCGCCCCTCGGAATGGCAGATTGTCAGGCAGTTGCCTTCGCACCTAAATGATCAAGCTCGCCCTCAACGGCCCCAACAAAATTTTTCACCTCTTACGTAATGCGCCTGCTTTTTTGTGGTCTCTACCCTCGACTCCGCAAAAGGACAGGCTCCATGTCGATACGCCCCGCACTCTGCCTACTGACCCTGCCGTTGTTCGCGGGCTGCCAGTATTTGCCCCACACCGATTACTTCGCGGCCCCTGAAAACGAGCCCCACCCCGCCTGGATACGCATCGTCAACTTCACTCAGAATGCCACTCTGTACCAGTATGAAAACGGGATACGTTCGGGCGGCATCATTCGCAGTGGGCCGCTGCCGTTCATCCACACACAGGATGAGGGGATGCCGAAAGCAGGGCAAAATCTCACGTCGGACTATTACGAAACTCGCATCCGACCCGGCATCGAAACGCACGTGGGTATGTATTGGGAGGGTGCGCGCACGCGATCTTGCTACGTCTCGACGAAGTTCACGCCTCAACCTGGGCACTATTACCAGTTCAGGCTGACATCGGGTTCAACAGGCACCTGCACGTTATATCCGTCGCTGATTGAGCGCGACAAGGACGGAGACGGCTGGCATCTCACTCCAAACTCGCAGGTGACGTACAAGGGCGAAGGGCCGACGGCCAAAACCCATTACAACAATAGCCACTTCGAAGACCCCAATTACCACCCGCCGGCGCAGCTTTATCCCGGCATAGACGTTTTATAAAGAGGAGCAGTTCGGTGGGTATCAGAAAGCACTGGCTGACGCTCGGCGAACGAGCATCAGAGGACTTGTTCGCATGGTCGGCGTTTGTCGCGCAAACGGAATTCCTGTGGCAAGACGCTGCTTTGGTCAAGGACGCCGTCGCGTGGCAGCGTCTTTGGTTCGAACTGGAGATAATCAACGGGCTTGCGTTGGCCCAATGGGACGATCAGGGAAGGCCGAATGATTGGTCATGCGCCTGGAACAAAGACTATCGAACAGATGCGGCCGCCCTGGCGACTGAACTGGCAGCCATGGTTTGCGATGCAGATTCATCTGCCGTCTGAATACACGAGCTCAATATGGGCTATCACGTCTGCCACAGAGACCGCCCTTCATTCATAGTTGAGATAGATATCTGAATTCGACGGTGAAGCCAAACTGGGAACCACCTATCAGGCTCTCTATACTGGCCCCAGGATGGTAGTTGGAGCACAAGATATGCCCGTCACACCCCATCAAAGTCCCCCAATCACTTTGGTCCTAACTCAACAAAGCGATTTGGATAATCTTGTCGCCATTCGAATTGAGGCCATGCGCGAAAGTCTGGAGCGTGTTGGGCGATTTGATCCAGTGCGCGCGCGCGAGCGGTTTCTTAGCGGCTTTGAAGCTCGCAACACGCGCTACATCGAGGTATCTGGAGAGAGGGTTGGTTTTGTAGTGATCAAGCACCTCCACAATGAACTCTTGCTCGACCACTTGTATGTGAGACCGAGCGCGCAAGGATCAGGTGTAGGGTCTGCTGTTCTCATTCAGATTTTCAAAGAGGCGGATGCGGCTGCGCTCCCTATTAAAGTGGGCGCGCTCAAAGAAAGCGCTTCGAATCGCTTTTATACCCGCCATGGCTTCCAGTTCATCGAAAGCAGTGAATTCGACAATTATTATGTTCGTCAAAGTGTTCCCGCGATTGGCCCAGCTTGCTAGCTGGATATGATGCGTCTTGGTGTACGTTTTGACACAGTCTGGGCAGGATGCGGCCTATTCCGAACGCCAGCGCTGCGCCAGAAGCGGAGCCGCACCGAACATCCCTCACGCTCGGCGTTTATACGTCAGGTAATCATGGGCACCGGTGCCGGTGCATAAAAACCCCGCCTTCTCGTACATCCTCTTCGCGGGGTTATCATGTCGCACACTCAAGCTCAACTGCGTGAATCCGTGCTGCGCCGCGTCCAGGGCATAGGCTTCCAAGAGGGCCATTCCCACGCCGCTACGACGATGTTCCGGCGTTACATGGATAGTGCAAAGCTCTGCGTAATTCTGCTCAGGTATCCAGAGTGAGTAACCTGCGAAGGTATTACCCATGAACGCGACTTTCAGACGGTCAAAGTTCTCTACCCAACGAGTCAGGTGCCTTTCCAGTTGGGTTCGCCACGATGCTTCATGCTCGGGCTCCCAACAACGGATATAACTTTCCTCGCCTCGGTAGATGGCCGGAAGGTCGGTAACGAGTGCTTGTCTGAGTTGTAGCGCCATTCCATTAGCCTTTGATGATGTGAAGGTATGTTATGGCCTGCCTGACATTTCGCAAAGCCTGAGGTGAGTCGCAGTCCGGGTGCAGCGCGAGGTTCCGCGCGGCTAGCAGCCGCTCATGAACCGCCGCATTCTGAATCGCCCCTGGTTTCATAGACGCCTTCAAGCTTCAAGGAAAGGCGGCTAACCCTGCGTAACTGCCCGCTTCTAGCCGCTAGCTGCCTGCCACCGTCCCAAAAAATCACCGAGCCGTCATCATGTAAGTACGACGACTCGCTGATCTGTCGTGTTACAGACTTTAAAGTCTTAGCTTCCGGCCACAGCGGCCTCGCGCTCCATCAGCCGGTCCATCAACAAAACTCCCAACTCACTCAACTGGTGAATCGCCAGCGCCACATCGCGCTGCTTGCCGGTCAAATCCTCCGACAGGTCGAGCAACAGGGCGGTGACTGAGGAAAAGGTTTCGTAGCTGTTGGTGATCAGGGTTTCGCTGCTGGCGTCTGCGGCGACGTTGAACAGCGCTGGGGGAGGTAGAGGTGGGGCGGTTTCTGGATTGAGATAGTGGTCTATGGCGCGATGCGCGGCCCTTTTAAGTTTCGGGTCCGGCTCGTTTGGAGGGTTGGGGGTAACTTTGAACATACTTGGAATTTCCCACTTTAGGGCCGTCACCTCTGAGCTACTAAACAAAGGGGTGGCAGCTGTGCGCAGGTTAGTAGACCGGGGAATTCCAAGAAAGCCGGCGCGCCCGAGGACGCCCTGCGCACAGCCACCATCAAGCACGGACGAGACCGTCCGATAGATGAAGCTCATGCACTGACTGGAATAACCCCAGGCTACTAAACCCGATCACTGAGTTGTCAGCGACCGAGCCACCTTAGAGGCGCCCACTGCAGCGCACAAGCCGGCGGATTCTGACGCAAGCGTAGGCAAGGGAGCAAGGTGCTGTCGCCTCGGACTTTCCTGTTTCACGGCTTGGTGTAGGACATGCCCTCATTCTGCAAAACAATAGGGCGTGCCACGGACTGCAAATAGCGCGAAAAGGGTGTAAAAACATCCCCCCTGCTTCTGTATCCATTTAGCGCAACCAACCCACGCTGGCGGCTTTTTGTCAGGGAAAGCGAAGCTTGACAAGCGGTATGGCATTTACTATTTATTAAGGGTCATGTTTTGGAGTTATTATTTTTCACATGGCAATTATTGTACATTTACACGCTAAGCAAACCTATCCGAGCCTAGAAGTTTGTAGTTGGGCGAATCGATTCTCGAGGAGCGTTTCGTATGTCAGAGACTACAGATTTAAAAAAGCCGAGCATAACGGATTTTAGCAATACAAAGGCCTTGGCCCCGGAGACCATTCTGCAATTGAACAGTCGATTGAAAGAATCGGCAAAGCTACATGATGTTTGGATTGACCCAATATTTTTTAATGGCGGTACTATTTCGGTATTGGTGTTGACGACGCTGGCAACCCTTTTGCCGAAAACCGACTATGACGGTTGGGCGCCTATATGTGCAGCGATTGCTGGTCTGTTTGTTGCCTCCGAGCGGGCTCTAGGTTTTGGTGCGCGTTGGCGCTATCACCGCGAAATGCGCTTTTCGTATGAGTCAATTATCGACATGTTAGGTTTTTACCCGTACCTCCCTGAGGATGAGCGCCCCAAGTACCTTCGAGATATCTTTGCCGCCTTATATGCTGTTCGATCCCGAGAGTCCGCTATTCCAAATGCGGGGACTAATTCAGAGCCCACTTGAACGTCAGTCGTTAATAGGTAAGGATACCTCTTTTAGCTGACCGGATGCCTCGCCCTGCTGGCCTAAGAATGGGCTAGGCAGTCCCGAGCCAGCAAATCGCATAAGCCGGCCCGGCATCGAATTTCGGGGGGGTATTTGACAGGGAGTTAGTATGAGATTGCACCAAAGTATGATGTTGAGCATGGCGCGAAAGCGCCAGCTTTCCCACCCAACATCCGAAACGGGTTTGGATATTAAGGAATGGCAGAAAGTCTTCGAAAGCCTGACGGACAATAACCCAATTGATCGTTCGATAGCGGAGGCAGCCAGCTGGTTGGGTGTGCATTTCAAGCGGGTAACCTTTACGCGTGAACATCATAAGTTGAGCAAGGATGAGAGCTTAGTGCTGAAGGATATCCTGCATGCCCATCTTGCAGCCGCTAACCTTGGATATGCACAAGTCTCTGCGCAGCAAATGCGTGAGCTAAACCCTGAAGACAATCCGTCTATTGAAAAAATGATCAGCTACAAGACTGACCTCACTCAAGACGGTACAAGAGTCAACGCCAACCAGCTGGTAATGATGAGGTTGGACAGTATCTGTCCGGCAATTTATGATGCCTTAAGATATAAAAAACGCTTGGAGCAGGTGTACAAAACTTCCGGAGAGAGTGTGCCAGGGCTTGATAAGTTGACGTTTATCTTAAATGAGCTGAACTGTTCTCAGTTGTACCATAATGGGACGGTTATTTGGCAGGAAGTACTTTTTGGTGACGCCTATTTCACGTTTGTTTCTGATAAAAGAATCATTCTTGTCTCTAAGCTGAATGACTTGGGCAAGATGAAGGCAATCTGCGACTATCGTAGGGATCATCAAAGCGGTACGACGTCGCTTCAAGCTAATCAGCTGATTTATAATCCAAACTTTATACTGGGGTCGGCCGCTCCCAAAAGTTTTATCAGGTATGAAAAGAATGGCGTGTTATCAGTTCATGGCATGGGTCAGTTTGATGAGGTGTTCAGGCGTTATATAAAGGCACGATGGGTTGAGCCGTTTTTAGGCATTGAGGAGCATCTGTTTGGCCTAATGCAGGTGAAGTGCCCTGAAGATCCCCACGGGCAAAGCTACTCATTGCGCGATATCTTGCTTGTATGGTTTCACCTGACACTGATTGCCCATCAAATATCTGATCAAAAGGGCCATTCCTCACCCAACGATCTGAAGGGGCTTCTGGACTACTGCATTTGGTTCAATCGCCTAGAGTTAATCCACGTACTGGCTCTGGTGACTGCATTTGATGAGCCTTTGGTAGCGTCGATAATGAGCTTCCTCACCTATGAAGCGGCCAGCATCCAGGATGATCTTTGGCTGAAGCCCCTGCTCGCCATCGAGCAAGAGGTAGCGTTATCCATTGGTGCGCTGCTCACCGCCAACCTGCGCAGGAATGTGGACATGTGGCTCCCATTGGTAGACCCCAAATCGAATCTGCGTGGTGGCCACTTTGAGAAGTACATGGTGAGGGTGATGGAGGAATGCAAGGCGGGAAGCAGTGCTATCTGTGAACACTTGAAGTGGACCGGTGCGATTGATCTGAACTATGGCGCAAAGGAAGAGGAAGTCGATCTTACGTTCAGCTTTGGTAAAACCATCGTCGTGGTAGAACTGCGTAGTCGCAGAATCCCGATTACTCCACTGGACTATCACAATGCTCTGCATGAAAAGGACAGTGGAATCCACAAAAAGGCAGGCCAAGCCGAAAGAAAGGCGCAGCACGTTCGCAATCACTTGTCGAAATTCTGCGCAGAGTACTACCCAGACTTGAGCGATTGTTTGAACGATGTGGTGGTGCATCCACTGGTAGTCATCAATGACCAGTTCCATGCTGGATTCCCGTTTGGCAATACGCCAGTGTTGGACGAGCATCTTCTCAAACACTTCCTCAAGGATGGCCGAGTGAAGTTCGTCGCTAAAAGTGCCTCGGACTATCGATATGCGGTTGTTTTGTATGAATCTTTGGAAGAAGCAGAGCAAGCATTCATGCACTATGCAATGTCCCCGACGATTGTTGAGGTACACGCTGCGTCGCTTGGGGAAATCCACAATGTTCATCACATTGCGCAAGGTGAAATCCCCATGCATTGGCATACCTATGATGTGCTTGAGCCAGAGGGTGAGGAGCAAACGCTCGCCGCCATCAGCGATCTCCGTGTCGGGAAATTGATTGATATGAGAAAAGAGCGCTCACCCCTGAATACGCCATAGTCAATGGCGTGGAAACTTGAGTTTAGGGGCGGCGTTGGCACATTGGAATGCAGGCTCCTGTACTTCTCATATCTATGGCTTATTGAGTGGGAACGGCCGTCGCTGTTTCACGTTTTGTTGTAGGACATGTACTCATTCTGCAAAACAATATGGTCCGCCACGTACTTCGCGTCGTGCCAAACCCCATAGATAAACGACGATGCGCGGTTCACCAGATTCGGCAGGCCGAGGAAGTAAATCCCGCTCTGCGCCGAGATCCCGCGCTTGTGAAACGGCTCGCCTTTTTCGTCGAACGCGTCGACTTTCAACCAGCTGAAATCGAACTTGAAACCGGTCGCCCAGAGGATGGTGGTAATGCCAGCCTCGGCCAGGTTCAGGCTGAGGGTCGGGTTGATCAGGCATTGCGGGTCGCGCAGCAGTTCCCAGGCGTCGGGCTCCAGGGGGAAGGGCAAGCCGTTGGCCTCGATGTAGGCGTCCGCGTCGCGCAGTACATCAAAGTAGGCGCGGTCGCCTTCGGCCACGTTGTGGGCCAGGCCCGGTTGGAAGGTCATGACGCCGTCGTGCCAGTCCTGGGTCACGCCGACCAGGTGGATGCCTTGATGCGCCAGGCGGCGGAAGTCCACGGTCTTACCGCCTTCGTAGCCACTGACTGCAAAGGCCACGTGCTTTTTCTTCGGCTGGATTTTGACTTCGTCCCACAGGCCCAGGGCGCCGAGCCACCAGCAGTAGTCGCGGCTGCGGTAGGCGCGGGGTGGGCGGTAGTGTTCGCCCACGGAGAGGTACACGGTTTTGCCGGCCTTTTGCAGTTCTTCGGCGATCTGTGAGCCGGAGGCGCCGGCGCCGACGACCAGTACGGCGCCTTCGGGCAACTGGCCGGGGTTCTTGTAGGCCGAGGAGTGCAGTTGATGCACCGGCGCCGTGGTCGGGACGATGTCGGGGATCGACGGGCGCTGGAACGGGCCGGTCGCGGCCACCACGTTGGCGGCTTCGAATACGCCGGCCGAGGTGGTGATCTTGAAGCCGGGGCGGCCTACGTGGCGCTCCACTTGCTGCACCTCCACGCCAGTGCGTACCGGGGCTTGCAACTTCTCTACGTAGGCTTCGAAGTAGTCGGCCATGCGTTCTTTGGGCGGGAAGGCCTCAGGGGAAATGCCCTCGAATTTGAGCCCGGGAAAGCGGTCATGCCAGGCCGGGCCGTTGGCGACCAGTGAGTCCCAGCGCTCCGAGCGCCAGCGCTCGGCGATACGGCTGCGCTCCAGCACGATGTGGGGCACGCCCATCAGGGACAGGTGCTCGCTCATGGCGACCCCGGCCTGGCCTGCGCCGACTACCAGGGTGTTGATTGTTTCGACGGACATAGGCGTTTCCTGAAAGTAAGAGGTTTATCAGCAGCACCGAAGGTTCAGTGTGGGAGCTGTGTTTTCGAATCCGTATTCAAGGTTTGAGTAACGCGGCCACGGCCGTGAGTGCCAGTTCATAGCCCAGCGCCCCCAAGCCTGCGATCACGCCGGTGGCGGCCTTGGACACGTAGGAGTGGTGCCGAAAGCTTTCGCGCTTCCAGATATTGCTCATGTGCGCTTCGATGATCGGGCCGTCGACGGCCAGCAGCGCGTCGAGGATCGGCACCGAGCTGTAGCTGAGCCCAGCCGCATTGATCACGATGGCATCGGCGCTGAGCCGCGCTTCCTGAATCCAGTCCACCAGCACGCCTTCGTGGTTGCTCTGGCGAAAGTCCAGGCTTAGCCCCAGCCCTGCGGCGTGGCGTTGGCAGCGCGCTTCGATGCTGGCGTAGCTCTCGCTGCCGTACGTGCCGTTGTGGTCCAGCCCGTAGAGGTTGGCGTTGGGCCCATTGAGGAAAAACACGCGGTGGGGCATGGGGCTCTCCAGGTCAGTGCGCGACGGTCAGTACGACTTTGCCGACGTTGGCGTTGGCTTCCAGCAGGCGGTGAGCCTCGGCGGCTTGCGCCAGCGGCAGTTGCGTATGGATCTGCGGGTGGACCGCACCGGAGGCGAGCCAGGGCAAAAAACGTGAGCGGATACACACCGCCAAGCGGGCTTTTTCGGCGTGGCTTTTGGGGCGCAGGGTGGAGGCGCTGAGGCTGAGGTTTTTGCGCATCAGCACCTGCAAATCCAGCTCGATCCGGGCGCCTTGCAGGAATGACAAACTCACATGCCGCCCGCCCATGGCCATGGCCGCGAGGTTGCGCGCCACGTACGGGCCGCCGACGTTGTCCAGCACCACGTCCACGCCGCGTCCTTCGGTGCAGGCGTTCACCACCTGGACAAAGTCTTCAACGTGGCGATCCACCGCGTGCCATACGCCGAGGGCTTGCAGCATTGCGACTTTCTGCGGGCCGCCGGCGGTGGCGATCACCCGCGCACCGGCGGCGTGCGCGCACTGCACGGCGAAGCTGCCGACGCCGCTGGCGGCGCCGTGGATCAGCACGCTGTCGCCGCTGCGCAGGCGGCCCAGTTCAAACAGGTTGTGCCACACGGTAAACGCTGCTTCCGGCACCCCGGCGGCATGCTCCAGCGACAGCCCCGTCGGCACCGGCAGGCAATGCGCCGCGTGCGCCACGCAGTAGTCGGCGTAACCGCCGCCATTGAGCAAGGCCATCACGCGATCACCGGGGGCAAATTCATCCACACCGCTGCCGACTGCAACCACGATGCCCGCCGCCTCCAGGCCCAGTACATCGGTAATGCCGGGCGGAATCGGCGCGCCGCTGCGCTGCATCAGGTCCGGGCGGTTGACACCGGCGGCGGCCACGCGGATCAGCACTTCGCCCGCCAGGGGCGTCGGCACCGGGCGCTGCACCAACTCCAGCACGTGCGGGCCGCCAGGCTCGCGGGCAATCACGGCGTTCATACGGTCCAGTCATCCGGCACGACGGCGATCACATCGATCTCCATCAACCATTCCGGCTGGCCCAGCCCGGAAATCACCAGCCCGGTGGAAATCGGAAACACCCCTTTAAGCCATTTGCCGACTTCCTGATACACCGGCTCGCGGTAGCGTGGGTCGATCAGGTAGGTGGTGGTTTTGACGATATGGCTCAGGTCGGAACCCGCCTCCTCAAGCAGTTGCTTGACGTTTTTCATCGCCTGCTCGGCCTGGGCACGCGGGTCGCCGAGACCGACCAGGTTGCCGTCGAAGTCGGTGCCGATCTGGCCGCGCACATAGATGGTATTGCCGGCGCGCACGGCCTGGCACAGGTCGTTGTCCAGCGCCTGGTTGGGGTAGGTCTGCTTGGTGTTGAACATACGGATGCGGGTGTGGGTAGGCATAGCGGGCAACTCATCGGAAGCGGGATGAAACAAGCTTCACATCGCCCCGGTTCTCGCGAAACCAGCATTTGTGCGCGGTAGTGCTTAGGAAAAACCGAAGCCGGTGCAGGTCATCGGCTGGCGCCTGACCCGGCACGAACCCTGCAACGCTGCCCGTACAGTCATTGTTGAGGGGCAGGCGTAATGCTCAGTCGTATTACTCAGCGTCAACTGGAGTATTTCGTTGCGTCGGGAGAGGCGGGCAGCATCAGTGCTGCCGCTGAGCGCATTCATGTGTCGTCGCCGTCGATCTCGGCCGCCATCACCCATATGGAGGCCGAGCTGGGCATCCAGCTGTTTATCCGGCACCACGCCCAGGGTATTTCGCTGACGGCGGTGGGGCGCCAGGTGATGCAAGAGGCCAAGCTGATCCTGGAGCAGATGAGCAACCTCTACACCATCGCCTCGGAGTCGCTGAACAGCGTGCGCGGGCCGTTGCGGGTGGGCTGCCTGGAGTCGCTGGCGCCGATGATCACGCCGGAGCTGGTGTTCGGGTTTGGTCGCGCATTCCCCGGCGTGCGGTTGACCCAGGCCGAGGGCAACCACGAGGAACTGCTGGAAAAACTGCGCAGCGGCGAGCTGGATATCGCCCTGACCTATGACCTGGTGACCAGCCCGGACATCGACTTTGAGCCCCTGGCGCACCTGCCGCCGTATGTGATGGTGGGCGAATATCACCCGCTGGCGAACTTGCCTGCGGTGAGCATGCAGGACCTTGAGGCGTACCCGGTGGTGCTGCTGGACACGCCCTGGAGCCGCGATTATTTCCTCAGCCTGTTTATCCAGGCGGGCACCACGCCGAACATCATCATGCGCTCCACCAACCTCGAAACGGTGCGGGCGATGGTCGGCAACGGGATTGGCTATTCCTTCGCGAATGCGCGGCCAAAATCCAATGTGTCGCAGGATGGCAAACGCGTGATCCGCCTGCGCCTGGCCGGCTCGCATCGGCCGATGCGGCTGGGGTATGCCACGGCGAGCAACACCCAGCTGTCGCGGGTGGTGTCGGCGTTTGCCGAGCGCTGCCGCATGTTTGTGTCCGACCAGTACATCCCCGGCATGGCGCCGCCGAGCTTTTTGACCCGCACGCGGTGCGGGTGCTCAGTGGTGTGAGCTGAATTTGCACCAAAAAAAGGCGCAAGTGAGGGGGTGGGTCGCAAGGGTGCACTGAGCTGGTTCTCGTGGCGAACGGGCTTGCCCGCGTTGGGCTGCGAAGCGGCCCCAGTCAGTTCACCGCCTTCTCTCAGACAAAACGCCTTGGCCGGTGTTGGGGCTGCTACGCAACCCAACGCGGGCAAGCCCGCTCGCCACGATAGGCGTGGTCATCAAGGCGGGCCAAATCGCTGCATAGGTTCTGCCTACCCAGTGCCCCGGCTTTTACGAATTGACCCTAAGCCCCCGTCCCCACGACTCTCATCCCATCGATGCAGATCAACTTCTTTTTGTGCAGGGCACCACGACGATGACATTCGACTGGCATTACATGTTTGGTTTACTCGGCGATGCCGAGTTCTGGCGAGCGACGTGGACGGTGATCAAGCTCAGCACCCTGACCTGGGTCTTGAGCATCGCCCTGGGCTTTCTGCTGGCGCTGGCCAAACAGTCCAAACAGCCGCTGCTCAGCGTGCCGGCCCGTGGTTATATCTGGTTGTTCCGCAGCCTGCCGCTGCTGGTGTTGCTGATCTTTATCTACAACCTGCCCCAGGCGCTGCCCGGCACCTCCGCCGTGCTGGCCGACCCGTTCTGGTCCGGCCTGCTGGCGCTGGTGATCTGCGAGACGGCGTATGTCGCCGAGATCCATCGCGGCGGCTTGCTCTCGATCCCCAAGGGCCAGGGCGAGGCGGCGCGGGCGCTGGGGTTGAAGTTTTTCGGCACCCAGTGGCGCGTGGTGATCCCCCAGGCGTTGCGCGTGGCCTTGCCGTCGCTGGCCAACGAGTACATCTCCATCGTCAAGCTCACCTCGCTGGTGTCGGTGATCTCGCTCACCGAGATTCTGATGGTCGGCCAACGCCTGTATTCGCAGAACTTCCTGGTGATCGAAACCATGGCGGCGGTGGCGTTTTTCTATGTGTTTATCGTCACGGTGTTCGACTTCCTGCTCAAACGCCTGGAGCGCTTTCTCGACGTCAACCAGCGCAATGTCTCGCGTGTGCCGGATGCCGCAGTATTAGCGTTGGCCACGCAGCAGCGCGTGGCGCTGCAACGCCAGGCAAACACCGGCGTCGCGGCCCTGCACGCCACACGGCTGCACAAGGCTTACAACGATATTGAAGTGCTGGGCTCGGTCAATCTGCAGATCCAGCCGGGTGAGGTGGTGTCGGTGATCGGGCCGTCCGGTTCGGGCAAAACCACGCTGATCCGCCTGCTCAACGGCCTTGAGCAACTGGATAACGGCGAGATCCATATCAACGGTCAGCCGTTTATTCACTTGAACAAGGTCGGCGCGCAGAAGCCCCAGTACGTCGAGCACGCCGAGCATCGCCTGAACATCGGCATGGTGTTCCAGAGCTTCAACCTGTTCCCGCATTTGAGCGTGCTCGACAACCTGCTGATGGCGCCCAAATACCATCGCCTGGGGGCTGCCTCCGAGCTCAAGCAACAAGCTTACGCGCTGCTGCACAAGGTCGGCATGCTCGACCACGCCTGGAAGTACCCGCACCAGCTGTCCGGCGGCCAACAGCAACGCGTGGCGATCGCCCGCGCCTTGATGATGCGCCCGCAGATCATGCTGTTCGACGAGCCCACCTCGGCGCTCGACCCGGAAAAAGTCAACGAAGTGCTGCAGGTCATCGAAGCCCTGGCCGAGGAGGGCATCACCATGGTGATCGTCACTCACGAGATGAACTTCGCCTTCAAGGTCTCCGACCGCATCGTGTTCATGGAGAAGGGCCGCGTGGTCTGCGACGACACGCCGGGCGCCCTGCGCAGCGGCCATAACCCACGCGTGGAGGCGTTCCTCAAGGACGTCTCGCTGGCGTGATCTCGTTAACGTTCAGGACACACTAAAATGATCGAGCAAGCTCAAATCGAACAATTCCAGCGCGACGGATTCCTGGTGGTAGAAGGCGTGCTGTCGCCGGATGAAGTGGCCGCACTGCAGCACGATTTCGACCAATGGGTAGAAGAAAGCCGCAGCCACGATCGAGGCTGGGGTGCCACCGCAGATGGCCGCGAGCGCTTTGACCTGGAGGGCGATCACCGCGCCGATCACCCGTCGCTGCGCCGAGTCAGTTCGCCCACCGAGATTTCCCCGGTGTATGAGCGTGTGGCGTTGCATTCGCGCATGGCGGCGATTTGCGCGCAGTTGATCGGCGCCGGCGGCACGCGTTTTCACCACAGCAAGATCAACTCGAAACTGCCGCACACCGCGACCCAGGTGAAATGGCACCAGGACTTCCTGTTCACGCCCCACAGCAACGATGACATCGTCACCGCCTTGCTGATGGTCAGCGAAGTGACCCCGGAAAACGGCCCGCTGAACGTGATCCCCGGCAGCCATAAAGGCCCGCTGTGGTCGCACTGGCAGAACCAGCGCTTCACCGGCTCGGTGGACGATGCGGTGGTTGAAGAACACTGCCGGCATCCGGTGGCCTGCTATGGGCCGGCCGGTTCCGTGTGCTTTATGCACACCCGGCTTCTACATGCTTCCAGCCCTAACGAGACCGAACTCCCGCGCACTCTTTTCATCAGCGTTTACGCCGCTGAAGACGCGCTGCCATTCGGCGAAAACCCTTTGCCCAGCGCACACGCCGGCTTGCTGGTGGCCGGTGAAGAAAGCGGCCTGGTGCGTTCCACGGATAACCATATGCGCTTGCCGCAGAAACCGCGTGGCGCCTCTTTCTTCGTGCAACAGGCCGGACAAGATTCCACCACTGCCTAACCCCCTTTAAACACCTTGCAGGTAATGACCATGACAGCGTCTCAAAAAAGTGTTCGTACCCTTGCCGTGTGCCTGCTGGGCGCAGCGGTTGCGATGACCTCGTTGGCCGCTTCGGCGTTCCAGCAGGAGGGCAAAATCATCGCCGGTTCCGATGTGACGTTTTTCCCTTATGAATACATGGATAACAACAAACCGGCGGGTTTTGACATCGAGTTCATGGACGGCCTGGGCAAGGTCATGGGCCGCAAGGTCGAGACCCTCGACACGCGCTTCCCCAACCTGATCACCGGCCTGCAAGCCGGGCGTTTCGATGTGACCAATTCGTCGATGTACATCACGGCGGAGCGGATCAAAGTGATCGACATGATCCCCTACCTGAAAAGTGGTGAGTCGATCCTCACCCTCAAGGACAGCGCTTTCCAGCCCAAGACCCCGGAAGAGTTCTGCGGCCACAAGATCGGCTCGATGGGTGCCACCTCGTGGCTGGCGCAGATGAACAAATTGTCGGCTGAGTACTGCGTGGCCAAAGGCTTGAAGCCGATTGCGATCAGCGAATACAGCACCGACCCGCAAACCACCCAGGCCTTGCTGGCTCACGCGGTTGAAGCGCAGATCACCGACGCCGCGGTGGCCCGAGGCGTGATCGACAAGCTGGGCAGCCGTGTGGCGATCTCTTCCGACACGTTGATCTACCCGGTACTGAACGGCTTCGGCGTGAAGAAGGGCAATGACACGGTGAAAAAAGCCTTGCTCGACGGGCTGGAAAAATACCGCGCCACGCCTGAGTACGCCGCCTTGCTCAAGAAGTACAACTTTGAAGCACCGACCGATGCCGATATCGCGGCGCTGATGCCCAAGTAAGCCTATTGCGCGGCCGCAGCCCTGCGGCCGCGCCTTGCGGAGACCGATTCATGGCGTTAACCCACGAAGAACAGACGCGCATCGACCTGGCGGCGACCTTTCGCATCATTGCCCACCTGGGCATGCATGAGGCGGTGGCCAACCACTTCAGCGCCGCCGTGTCGGAGGACGGCAAACAGTTTTTGCTCAACCCCAAGTGGAAGCACTTTTCGCGCATTCGTGCCAGTGACCTGTTGCTGCTGAACGCGGACGACACGGCCTGCGCCGAGCACCCGAATGTCGACGCCACCGCCTGGGCGATCCACGGGCAGATCCACCGGCTGCTGCCGCAGACCCGCGCCGTGCTGCATTTGCACCCGGTGTACACCACAGCGGTGGCGTGCCTGGCCAAGCCACATATCCCGCCGATTGACCAGAACACCGCACGCTATTTCAACCGGGTGGCGGTGGACGAGTTGTACGGCGGCATGGCCGACACCGAGGCCGAAGGCGAGCGCTTGGCCGGCTTGCTCGACGGCAAGAGCCGCCTGCTGATGGGCAACCATGGCGTGATGGTGACGGCGACCTCTATCGGTGAGGCCTTCGACGATATCTGGACCCTGGAGCGCTCGTGCCAGATCCTGGTGACGGCCTGGTCCACCGGGCAGCCGTTGCGTGTGTTGTCCGATGAAGTCGCGGAGAAAACCGCACGGGGCTGGGAAGGCATCGCGGATTTTTCGCGCCAGCATTTTGAAGAGATGAAGCAGTTGATGATCGACGCCGACCCTTCGGTGCTCGATTGAGGGCTTTTTATGACATTTTCCGTTGTCGCCCGGTGTGCCGAGACCGGCCAGTTGGGTATTGCGATCAGTTCGTCGAGCATTGCCGTGGGCGCCCGTTGCCCGTGGTTACGCCCCGGTGTGGGGGCGGTGGCGTCGCAGAACATCACCTTGCCGAGCCTGGGGCCGCAGATGCTGGACTTGCTGGCCCAAGGCCTGGCGCCGAGTGAGGCGCTGGCGACGTTGGCTGAAGCCGAGCACAGCCAATATCGCCAAGTGACGGTGATTGATAACCGGGGCCGCACCGCGCATTTCAGCGGCGCGCAGACCCTGGGCATACATAACGCGGTGAGTGGCGAGCAATGCGTGGCGGCGGGGAACATGTTGGCCAGCGCCGACGTGATCGAGGCCATGGTGGGCGCTTTTGAACAGGCTTCGGGGCTTCTGGCCGACCGCCTGCTTGCCGCGATGCACGCCGGCGTGGCGGCTGGCGGTGAGGCGGGGCCGGTGCATTCGGCGGCCGTGGTAGTGGTCGATGAGCTGTTGTGGCCGATCGTCAACCTGCGCGTGGATTGGGCCGATCAAGACCCTATCGGCGTGCTCGACCAACTCTGGCAGGCCTATCGCGGGCAATTGCAGGACTACATCGACCGCGCCATCAACCCGCAAATCGCACCGGGTTATGCGGTGCCGGGAGATGACCGTTGAACACAAGCCGCGAGCTACTGGCGCAACTGGTGCGCTTCGACACCACCAGCCGTGAATCCAACCTGGCCCTGATCGATTTTGTACGCACCTATCTGCAGGATCTCGGCGTGGCCTGCGAGCTGGTGTACAACGAGCACAAGAGCAAGGCCAACCTGCTGGCGACGATCGGCCCGGCGCAGGTGGCAGGTATTGTGTTGTCCGGGCACACCGATGTGGTGCCGGTGGACGGCCAGCGCTGGAGCATGGCGCCGTTCGAACTGACGGAAAAACACGGCAAGCTGTACGGGCGTGGCACGGCCGACATGAAGGGCTATATCGCCTGCGTGCTGGCCAGCGTGCCGGCGTTGGTGGCGGCGCCGTTGCGGATGCCGGTGCATATCGCCCTGTCGTATGACGAAGAGGTCGGTTGCCTGGGCGTGCGCTCGCTGATCGAGCGGTTCCATGGGCAACCGGTCAAGCCGCTGCTGTGCGTGATCGGTGAGCCCACCGAGCTGAAACCGGTGCTCGGTCACAAAGGCAAACTGGCAATGCGCTGTGAAGTGCATGGCGCCGCGTGCCATTCGGCCTATGCGCCTTCGGGGGTGAATGCCATCGAATATGCGGCGCGCCTGGTCGGCGAGCTGGTGCGGCTCGGTGACACACTCAAGGCGCCGCACCAGCTCGACCCGCGTTTTGATCCGCCGTTTTCCACGGTGCAGACCGGCGTGATCAGCGGCGGCAAGGCGCTGAATATCGTGCCGCAAAATTGCACCTTTGATTTTGAAGTGCGCTCGCTGCCGGCTCAGGACCCCTGGCAGGTGGTGCAGCAATTACGCCGCTACGCCGAGCACAACCTGCTGCCGGCGATGCAGGCGGTGAGTGCGCAATCGGCGATCAGTATCAGCGAGTTGTCCAGCTACCCGGGCCTGGCCACTTCGCTGCACAGCCAGGCGGCTGAGTGGGTCGCGCAGTTTTGCGGCTCGCAGGATTACGGCACCGTAGCCTTCGGGACTGAGGGCGGGCTGTTTGATCAGGCGGGGATTCCCACCGTGGTCTGCGGGCCGGGCAGCATGGAGCAGGGGCATAAGCCGGATGAGTTCATCAGCCTGGAGCAACTGGATGCTTGCGATCGGATGCTGGAGCGGGTGGTGGCGTTTGTGGGGGCCATCACCTAAGAGGGCACTTCCTATCTCAATATCCTTCGTTAAAATAGAGCGGCAATAGAGATCCGTATGATCGACACCAACGAAACTCTAGGCGTCAGTCGTTCAGGTGTTTGAACAATAAGTTGATTACAAGGGTGAGTTAGTAGATGGCTAGGGACGATCAAGAAGTTTATTTGTACGGGACGGATATTCTCAGGGCGATAACTGAAGACTTGAATGAAGGTATTTATTTAGAATTAAACGGGAGTTTGCGGTTGTCCTTGGTGGAAACTAAGGAGTTCAATGCTTGGGCCGAGTCTTTGGGTCTGATGGGGGAGCCCCCTCAGCATAAAATTGCGATTAGTTATGAAATGCTGCTTAGGATTTATCGCGATACAGAGGAGTTTTGCCATTTTGCAAATGGGAGTATGAACAGCGGAAGTTATAAAGAGCTTCTGGACTTTTTTGGTGATGCCCCTCTGCTGCCTAAGTGCTTTAATTTCGATAACTGTATTAATAATATGTTCATCGCGGCGCTGACCTGGGTATATTTTCATGAGGTTGGGCATCTTTTTTCAGGAACATGGGTATGTTCGTGATCCCGAGAAGTATAACTCAGGTAATGGAATGCTGATTTCTGAGTGTCACGCCGACTCGGACGAGCCGTTGACGGGTAGAGAGGCCGCCGTTTCTCATGTCACGGAGCTTGCCGCGGACTTTGAGGCTACCTTTATGTGTTTGGGGGAGTTAATGCGTCATTTTGCTTTTGACGAGTGCGAGAACGAATTACCTCCAGAAGGTTTTCTAGGTGCAACTTATCTGTTTGTGTGTGGTATTTCTTGTGTTTTTTATAGGTTTAATAGAGGGCGAGGTCTTGAACCGTCGAGCTGCCCTGTAGGCAGCCACCCACCGCCAATTGACCGGTTGGAGCTAAATCTGCCACATATATTTGAGTGGTTTGATAGACCGGCGATGCAGGCGTTCACGACGCTCGATCGTACGGCAATCGTCAAGCTATTTTCCAAGGCCGCTTACAGTGGCGCAATTTTTTGGGCATGTAAAAAATCTAACAACTCTTCTATTCCAGGGCGCGCTCTTATAAGGGGGATAATGAATAAGCCTGAGTCGAAGGAGTACTATAAGGTGATTGTCGATACATGGGACGAAATAGAACCGATGATCAGGGAGGGAGAAGGACGGATAACGAGTATTCGCTTCTGGGCTTTTCTGATCAGTTCAGACGCTATGTAGCAAGCTGATGGTTAACTCACGAATGTAGCGTTCCTTTGATTGAGGGCAGGTGCCTTGGTGAGTTATCCACGGTGCTGAATATTGCCCCGCAACATTGAAGGTTTGGTTTTGAAGTGCGCAGAGCGATCAATCGGCGTTCAGCATCAGTGAGTTGTCCAGCTACCCGGGCTTGGCCACTTCGCTGCATAGCCAGGCGGGGGTTCCGACGGTGGTTGCGGCCCTGGCAGCATGGAGCAGGGGCATAAGCCGGATGAGTTCATCAGCCTGGAGCAACTGGATGCTTGCGATCGGATGCTGGAAAGGGGGCTGGCGTTTGTGAGCCAGTAACCCCCCCAAGCCTCCCACATTGTGGCCTGTTGTTTTATCAAGCTTTGGCCACACCGACCCGCCACTGCGCAGGCGGCAATATCCCGTTCACCAGGTAATTGCCCACGATCCGCGACTTGTAAACACGCGGGTTGTGGTTCGCCAGCGTGCGCGCATTGCGCCACAGCCGGTCCAGCGCTTTGTTGCTCGCAGTGGCACTGGCCCCGAGGGCGTCGAACAAGGCGCTGGTCGCCGCCAGTGTTGCGTCCACCACCGGATTCACCGCCAGACACACCTCCAGCTCCGCCAGCGCAACCTGCGGGTCGTCATCGTGCACCGGCTGATCATGGGCGATCACATAGTGCGCCGTGTGTTCCAGGCGTTGCGCCGCTTGCTGGGCGATGGCCTGGGCGGCGTAGGCCTGGCTTGCGACCTCGCCGATGACTTGCAGCAATTGCACATCCTGGGCGGCGGTGTCGGCGTTGCCGGTGGTGAAGGTGCGGGCGCGTCTGCTGAGTTCTTCGGCGCCACTCAAGGCGGCGCGGCGGGCGATGCCGGCGAGAGTGCTGAGGTGGTAGAGCTGGAAGAACGATTGCCCGTGGCCAAAGCGCTGCTGGGTGGGGCGCGCATCGTCGTCCACCACCGGCGCGTTGTCGAAGATGCAGGTGCCGCTGGCGGTGAGGCGTTGGCCGAAGCCGTTCCAGTCGTCAACGATTTGCACGCCGGGAGCCTTGAGGTCGACGACCACGGTGTAGACCGTGCCGTCTTCACCGGTGGCGATCGTATTGATCAGGTCGCTGTAGAGCGCACCGGTGGTGTAGAACTTCCTGCCGCTGATGCGCAAGGCACCGGCGGCGTCGCGGTGCAGGCGGGTTTCGAAGGCACCGCGGGTCTGGTTGCCGACTTCGGTGCTGCCGGGGAAAGCAGGGCGCCCTGGCTGAGGCGGTCCAGCCAGGTGGCGCGCCAGTCGCGGTCCTTGGCGCTGAGCACGTCTTCGCAAAAGCCAAAATGCCCGCGCAGGGCCTGGGTGATGTTGGAGTCGGCGGCGGACAGTTCGGTGAGCAAGGTCAGCAATTCAACCAGGCTGGCGCCGTGGCCACCGTAGCTTTGCGGCAGGCGCCAGCGCGGCAGTCCCAGGGCGTTCAGTTGCTGGATAACGCTCGCGAGGCTGGCGCGTGTCTGATCGTTGTCGGCCGCTTGCGCAAGGATTTGCGCAAAGAGCGGGCGAAACGGTGCAGCCAGTTGTTCGTAACGTGCGGAGGGGGCGCAGCCCCAGATATTCAAAACGGGAGTCGACATGCAATGGACCTTGCAGAGAGTGGTTCAGGTGCTGGGGTCCAGTGGTCTGGTGACGCCACCCTAACTCAGCGGGCGCGCAGTTTTTAATACGAAAAATAGCTATCGAGCTGCAACCAGGTTCTATCGATAGTGCACAACAGTATTAAACCCCGGGCTTTTATTGCGTTAGCTTCTAGGTGCGCCACGCTCAGGCGCACCTCATCACCAGACTGCATGCCCACAGATGGTTGAGTCAGCCATTAACCGTGTGGATTCCTTTCATGATCAATCGTCGAAACCTGCTCGCCCTGCTGGGCCTGGCCTCTCTCACGCTGCACGGCCCCACGGTATGGGCGGCAGAGCCCCTGACCCTGACCGTGGGCGACCAGTTTTTTTCTAATCGCATCGTGCTGGAGCTGTCGGGCGAGTTGAAGGACTTGCCCTACAAAATTGACTTCAAACGCTTCAACACGGGCTCCCCGGTGGCCTCGGCGGTGGCCAGCGGCGCGCTGGACGTGGGCATTGTCGGCGACACGCCGGTGATCAGCCTGGCGGCCAATGGCGCGCCGGTGAAGGTGGTCGCCAGCACCCAGACCAGCCTGGATGGCGTGGGCATTGTGGCGCGCAAGGGCATTCATTCGGTGGCCGACCTCAAAGGCAAAACCGTCGCGATCTGGAACGGCTCGTGGAGCCAGCAACTGGCGTACAAGGCGCTGGATGAAGCCGGGGTGCCGCGCAACAGCGTCAACTTCAAATTCCTGCTGCCGGCGGAGGCAAGCCTGGCGCTGACCCAGGGCGACATCGACGCGTTCGGCACTTGGGAACCTTACGTGTCGCTGCAGGAGAAAGAGGGCAGCACCCTGATCCGCAACGCCAAGGGCCTGATGAGCGCACCGACCTATATCGTCGCGTATGAACCGGCCCTGGCGCAGAAAAGCGCGATCATCAAAGACTTCATCGCACGCCTCACCCGCGCCCGGGTGTGGAGCAACACGCACGTTGATGAGTATGCCGAGGCATGGTCCAAGGCCAACCAGTCCGCCCCGGAAATCGCCAAGGTGTGGTTCAAGCGCGATGCGATCAAGGTGCTGCCGATCTCGCCGACGATTGTCAGCGAAGCGCAGGCCACGGCGGATTTTCTGGTGGATGCGCAGATGCTCAAACAGCGGTATGACGTGACGCCGTTATTTGATCGGGCGCTTTAAACGCCGGGGAAACAAGCACTCATAGTATTGATCGGCTGATGGTGCGGGGGCTGGGCTAGGGTTTTTTATTCCGGTTGTCATCGGAACTAAAAAATCACTAGCATCGGCAAGGAGTAGCCAGTAGGCTACATGTGAATCTGTGACCAACTTGATCGGCAGGACGCCAGAGTTTGATACATGGCTCGATGGTATGAGGGATGTTTGGGGAAAAACGGCAATTCTGACGCGCCTGGACCGCGCCGAGGACAACAATTTTGGCGATTGCGAGCCCGTTGGCCACGGTCTGAGTGAAATGCGTGTGTTTGTCGGGCCCGGCTACAGGATTTACTTTGTACGCACGGGTATCACCGCTTACCTGATGCTGTGGGGCAGTGATAAAGCCGACCAGAATAGAGGAATCAAGCGGGCAAAAGAGATCCTCGATGCCCTGAGAGGTCAATGAAATGAGCGAATCGAAATTCAAACCCGAGGACATGCCGATCCTCGACCTTGATACATCCGGCACCAGTGTCTATGAGGCTTCGCGCTTCCTCGACAGCCCGGAAACCATCAGTGCCTACCTTGCGCAAAGCATGAAATCGCAAGACCCGCAGATCCTCATGAAAGCGCTTGCCGAGGTCGCCAAGGCGCAGGGCGTTAACAAGGTGGCTGAGGCGGCGGGGGTGAACCGGGAGAGTCTGTATAAAACCCTGAAGGGCGGTTCAAAAACGCGCTATGAGACGATCCAGAAGCTGATGCTGGCGTTGGGCGTGGAGTTGACTGTGCAGCCCATCAAGCAGACACACTCTGCGAAATAACGCAGATCAAATGTGGGCGCCGGCTTGCCAGCTCCCACATTATCTTGCGTCGTCTTGAGGTCTCAACGCACCAGGCAAGGTTGCTTGTTGTTGAAGCTCCAGCCGGGAATCAAAAACTGCATCGCCACGCTGTCATCCCGTGCACCAAGGCCCATGCCTTTGTACACCTCATGGGCCTTGGCCACCGCGTCCATGTCGATCTCCACCCCCAAGCCAGGCTTGGCCGGGACCTTGACGTAACCGCCTTCGATCTTCAGGGGTTCCTTGGTCAGGCGCTGGCCGTCCTGCCAGATCCAGTGGGTGTCGATGGCGGTGATGTCGCCCGGTGCGGCGGCGGCTACTTGGGTGAACATCGCCAGGGAAATATCGAAGTGGTTGTTGGAGTGCGAGCCCCAGGTCAGGCCCCAGTCGTTGCACATCTGCGCGACGCGTACCGAGCCTTGCATCGTCCAGAAGTGCGGGTCGGCCAGCGGGATATCCACCGATTGCAATTGGATCGCGTGGCCCATTTCGCGCCAGTCGGTGGCGATCATGTTGGTGGCGGTTTTCAGGCCCGTGGCACGGCGAAATTCAGCCATGACTTCGCGGCCCGAGTAGCCGTTTTCCGCGCCGCAGGGGTCTTCGGCGTAGGCCAGCACGTGGTGCTGGTCGCGGCACAGGCGGATGGCTTCTTTCAGCGACCAGGCGCCGTTCGGGTCAAGGGTGATGCGCGCATCCGGGAAACGTTCGGCCAGCGCGGTGACGGCTTCGATTTCCGCATCACCATTCAATACACCGCCCTTGAGCTTGAAGTCGTTGAAGCCGTACCTGGCCTTGGCGGCTTCGGCCAGGCGTACCACGGCCTCGCTGGTCAGGGCTGTTTCATGGCGCAGGCGGAACCAGTCGTCATCAGCGTCGGCCTCGTTGCGGTAGGCCAGGTTGGTGGCCGTGCGGTCGCCGACGTAAAACAGGTAACCCAGCATTTTGACCGCGTCGCGTTGCTGCCCTTCGCCGAGCAAGGCGGCCACCGGCACTTCAAGGAACTGGCCCAGCAGGTCGAGCAGCGCGGCTTCCATGGCGGTGACGGCGTGGATGGTGATGCGCAGGTCAAAGGTTTGCAGGCCACGGCCGGCGGCGTCTCTTGAGGCAAAGGTGCTGCGCATCTGGTTGAGGATGCGCTGGTACTGTCCGATCGGTTGGCCGATCACCAGGCTGCGGGCGTCTTCCAGGGTTTCGCGGATGCGTTCGCCACCAGGCACTTCGCCTACGCCGGTGTGGCCGCTGCTGTCTTTGAGTATCACGATATTGCGCGTGAAGTAGGGGCCGTGCGCGCCGCTGAGGTTGAGCAGCATGCTGTCGTGGCCGGCGACGGGGATGACCTGGAAGTGGGTGACTACTGGGGTATTCATGGCAATTTCCTGAATGGGCTTAAAGAGGTTTGCTGATGGCGGCGCCCGTGGGCGCTGCATCTGGCGAGCTCAACACGGCCGAAGGCGAGGTCTTGGCGAAGAACACCAAAATCGCCGCGAGTACCGACGTGCCGGCCAGGCCATAGAGGCCGCCCTGGATCGATCCGGTGGTCTGTTCCAGGAAGCCGAACGTGGTCGGCGCGACGAAGCCGCCTAGGTTGCCGATGGAGTTGATCAGCGCGATCACGGCAGCGGCGATGCGCACATCCAGATAGCCCTGGGGGATCGGCCAGAACAGTGAAGACGCCGACTTGAAACCAATGGCCGCAAAGCAGATCGCCACAAAGGCAAAGATCGGCCCGCCGGTGGTGGACATGAACATGCCGGCGGCGGCGATCAACAGTGCGGCCGCGACCCACGCCTGTTGGAACTTGAATTTGCCCGACAGCGCCGCGAAGGTGTACATGGCGATGATCGAGATCAGCCACGGGATCGAGTTGAAGAAGCCGACCTGTACGTCGCTCAGTTCGCCCATTTTCTTGATGATGCTCGGCAGCCAGAAGGTCGCCGCGTAAATCGTCAGTTGAATGCAGAAGTACAAGGCGCAGAACAGCAGGATCTGACGGTCCTTGAGCAACTTGCCGATAGTCGGTTTGACCGTGGTCAGCGCTTCACGCTCGCGCTGTTCCTGGTCGATGGCGCCCACCAGTGCGTCCTGTTCTTCGCGGGTCATCCATTTGGCGTCGTGGGGTTTGGAGTCCAGCCAGAACCACACAAAGAACCCCAGCACCACCGAGGCCAGGCCTTCGATGGCGAACATCCACTGCCAGCCATGGAAGCCGAACCCTTCGATCTGCAACAGCGCCCCCGACAGCGGGCCGGAGATCAATGACGCAATCGCCGAGCCACTAAGGAAGATGGCGATGGCTTTGCCGCGCTCAACGCCGGGCAGCCAGCGCGTGAAGTAGTAGATCACCCCCGGGAAAAAGCCGGCTTCGGCCACGCCCAGCAGAAAGCGCAGGATGTAGAAGTGGGTTTCGTTCTGGATGAACGCCATCAGCGTCGCGACGATGCCCCAGGTGAACATGATGCGGGTCAGCCAGATACGCGCGCCGACCTTTTGCAGCAGCATGTTGGAGGGCACTTCGAAGAGGGCGTAGCCGATGAAGAACAACCCGGCGCCGAACCCGTAGGCGGCGGCGCCGATGCCCAGGTCGTGCTCCATGTGCGTGCGCACAAAGCCGATATTGACCCGGTCGATGTAGTTGAGGATGAACATGATCACGAACAGTGGGAGCACGTGGCCCTTCACTTTCCTCACAGCGCGCGCGAGGACCGAATCACTTTCTGGTGCGGCAGATGCATGGCTTGAATTGTTCACAATTCAAAACTCCCCCTGATTATTTTTATGCGGGTTTGCGTGTTTTGTTGATAGACATCATACAAGTAGTTTTTTGGATTTCGCAATCTGTTGCGTGATGTTTTTATGCTTATAAGGCTGGCGCTTGATCCGTCTTAATGGTTATTTGCCCAGCAAATACGGGTTTAGTGCCGGATTTTTGGACGGTGTTGAAGCGCGCAGAGGTTTTCAGGCGCTAAGCAGGAAGATACTGGCAAGGTGCTTCGATAAGGTTGGTTGTCATACAAGTTGGGCTTTTTATAAATCCAGGCAGCGCCAGGCGGGGCGCGGTGTTAATCTCCCTCCAGCCCTGCTCCATGGACCCTAAGCGATGCCTATTGAAAACGGACCTGTTGTCCGTAGACGCTCCAATAACCTGGCCCAAGGCGTGGTCGACGCGCTGACCCAGCGCATCCTGCTCGGGCAACTCAAGCCCGGCGAAAAACTGCCGTCGGAATCCACCATCGTGCTTGAGCACGGCGTGAGCCGCACGGTGGTGCGCGAGGCCATCTCCAAGTTGCAGGCTTCGGGGCTGGTGGAGACGCGTCACGGCATCGGCACCTTTGTGCTGGAGCAACATGCCCAGCCAGGCTTACGCTTGCATGTGGACACGGTCGCCAGTGTGCGCAATATGCTCGAGCTGCGCCTGGGCCTGGAGGTGCAAGCGGTGGCCCTGGCCGCGTTGCGCAGGAGCGAGGAGCAACTGGCGCGCATGCGCCAGGCGCTGGACGATTACCAGGCCTCGCTGGCCAACAACGACAGTTGCGTGGAAGAGGACAAGCGTTTTCACCAGTTGATCGCCGAGGCCACCGGCAATACGTTCTTTAGCGAAATCATGCTGCACCTGGGCAATGCGATGATCCCGCGCACCCAGGTCAAAGGCGCCGAGCGTGGGGGGCCGACTTTGCCAAGTTGGGGCAACTGGCGAACCTGGAGCATGAGGCGATTTTCAACGCGATCAAACGCCAGGACCCGGACGCCGCCCGCGCCGCCATGGTCCTGCACTTGACCAACAGCCGCGATCGTTTTTCGGGCGCGTAGCTGGGTGATAGTAAGGAACTGCAGTTGAACGAAAACACTTTATCCGCACGCCTGGAGCGTGTGGCGGCCAATGTGCCCCGTGGCGCACGCCTGGCCGACATCGGCTCGGACCACGGCTACCTGCCGGTGGCATTGATGCGCCGTGGCGTGATTACGGCGGCGGTGGCCGGGGAGGTGGCGACCACGCCCTTTCACGCGGCCGAACGCACCGTGCGTGAGAATGGCCTGGAGCAACACATCAGCGTGCGCCTGGCCAATGGCTTGGCGGCGATCAACCCGGCAGACCAGGTGACCGCGATCAGCCTCTGCGGCATGGGCGGGGAGACCATCCGCGACATCCTGGAAAGCGGCAAGGCGCTCCTCGGCGGCGAAGAGCGCCTGATCCTGCAACCCAACGGCGGCGAGCAACCGCTGCGCCAATGGCTGATGGACAACGGCTACCGGATCCTGCGCGAAGAGTTGCTGCAGGAAAACCGTTTCTATTACGAAATCATCGTTGCCGAACGCGCCGAGCCGGTGGCCTACAGCGTCGAACAATTATATTTCGGGCCCCTGCAAATGCAGGCGCGCAGCCCGGTGTTCCTGGCCAAGTGGCAACGCATGCTGCGTCAGAAGCACAAAACCCTGGCCAGCCTGGAACACGCACGGCTGGCGGTGCCCGAGCACAAGATGCAGGAAATCGCCCAGCAGGCCCGGTGGATTACCGCGCTGCTGGCTTGATAGCACTTCATTCAATCAGTGATGACCAAGGAAACCCCATGGCAGACGCCACCGATCAATCCTTCTATGACCGCGCAGACGCGCATATCGAGCTGTCGAACGAGCAGCTCAAGGCTCACGAAAACCTCGGCGAGGTCAGCGCCTCCATGATGTTCGGCACCACCCGATTCAATGCTTGGGCCAGTGCGCGCAACTTCAAGTCCGGCGCGGAAATGGCCGCAGCGCGGGAGGCGATGCTGACATATTTCTGTGACCAGTACCGGATGATGCTTGAGGATAATCTGGATGATCACATCAATAATTTCAGTCAGTACATGTTGGCCAAATAGGCTGGCGGCAGAGCTTTTTTTGTCACTGCCCCGAACGCCTGCGTCAACGGTTACAGATGTGGCCTCGATGCTGAGTGCTTTTGCCCCATTTTCGCGCACGCCACGCCCACCATGGGTCGCCGCGCCGCCTATTTCGGGGCGCGTTGCCAACGGCCCGTATCTTGCTAGAGCCTTCCCAATCAATGACATGGCACTTTGCCGTTAGTCGTTTCAAGGTTTCGCCCACCGCTGCACTGGGGTGGGTAGTTTTGGGGAGTCGTCTACATGCACAGCCTTTTATCACCCGGTATCCGCCTGCTCGGGCGTTTCGGCTTTGCACGCAAGTTTCAGATCCTGTTTTTCCTGTTCATGCTGCCCCTGGCCGGTAGCCTCTGGATGATCGGGTCGGACTATCGCGATAAATTAACCGTGATTTCCAGCGAGCAGTCCGGCGTGCGACAACTGTTGGCCCTGGACGCGCTGGATGGCCAGTTGACCGCCCAGCGCAACCTCGCAGCGCGGTGGAAGGCGGCGGATATCCTGCACGCCCCGACGCCGGCGGCGAAGGCGGCGATGGACAAGGTGGATGCCAATTTCCCGCTGATTCTGCAAAGCCTGCAGGCCCTGGGTGAGTCGCTGAAAACCCGCAACGCCAGCGCCGAGACCCTGGCCCGCTTCGAGGCGTTGCAGGCCACGGTCAAGGGCATGGATTCCCAATCCCTGCGTACCGTGGGCTGGTGGCCGGACGGTTATGATCGCTTCACCTCGGCCCTGACCGCGATGCAAACCCTGCGCGAGCAGATCACCCTGGACGCCGGGCTGATCCTCGACCCCTGGCTGGAAACCTATTTGCTGATGCAGATTTCGACCCAGCACACGCCCGACCTGATCGAACGTATTGGTCGCATGGCCAGTGTCGGCCAGTCGTCCATCGCGTCGGGGCAGTTCACCCTGCAAAGCCGCTTGCAGATGCGTGACCTGCGCGGCCGCATCGGCGATGCCCGCGACCAGTTGGTCAAAGCCACAGCCTCGCTCAAAGCCAAGCAATACGCCGGCCTGGAGCCCTGGACCGCGCAATACGACAACAGCCTGCAATTGTTGGATAACGAGCTCAAAGTGCTCGACGACGGCGTGTTTGGCGGCACCATCAAGCTCGATACGGCGGGCTTCGAGCGCAGTGTCGACGCCATGCTCGGGAGCCTGGGCGCGCTGCGTAACCAGTCGCTGACTTCGCTGGATGCGCGCCTGGGTTACTACCGCGACCGTTCACTGCAAAAATTCGTCCCGGTCGCAGCCACCTTCAGCTTGCTGGCGTTGGCGGCGCTGTACCTGTTCGTGTGTCTGCAAGCTTCGATTCGGCGCAGTGCCAGCGGTATCACCACGCTGGCCGAGTCTCTGCGGGACGGCAACCTGTGCGTGGAAGTGGCTGTGGAAGGTCGCGACGAACTCGCCGCCATCAGCACCGCGCTGAATGTCGCGGTGGTGCAGTTGCGCACCAGTCTGCTTGGGGTCAATCACGAAACCCAGCAGCTTGGCTCGGCGGTGCTCACCCTCAATACGCAATCGGGCAGCACCCTCACCGAGGTCGAAGACCAGCAACAGCAAATCAGCCAGATCGCCGCGGCTGCCACGCAATTGGCCGCCACCTCCATGGGCGTGGCCAGAAGTTGCGAGCAAGCCTCGGGCAGCGCCCAGCAGACCCGGCGCATTGCGCAAGACAGCAGCCGCGACAGCCAGCGCACCACGGCCAGCATCCAGCAGCTCAACCAGCGCCTGACCGACACCGCCAACGCGCTGGAGCAAGTCAGCCAGCAGGGGCAGCAGATTCAATCGGTGGTCGACACCATTCGGGGCATCGCCGAGCAGACTAACCTGCTGGCGCTCAACGCCGCCATCGAGGCCGCACGTGCCGGTGAGCAGGGCCGGGGCTTTGCGGTGGTGGCCGACGAAGTGCGCAGCCTGTCGCAACGTACCCAGGCGTCGACGGCGCAGATCGCCGGCACGGTGGACAGCTTGCGCGCCACGGTGAGCCAAGCCGTCACCCTGATGGGCGCTGCGTGCGAACAGGCATTGACCGATGCCGAGTCGGTCACCGGGTTGGGCACACGCCTGGGCGAGATCGCCGGCGCGGTGCAGAACGTCACCGATACCTTGGCGCAGATCGCCACGGCGGTAGAAGAGCAAGCAGCGACGGCGGATGAGGTGAGCGGCAATATCCAGCAAGTCGACCAGGCCGCCGGGCGCTTGCTGGAAGGCGCGCGGGCGGTCAACCGTGCGGCCGATACCCTGAGCAGGGGCAGCCAGGCATTGAGTGACAACACCGCACGCTTCCGCCTGGCCTGAACGCGCATTCAATGTGGGAGGGGCTTGCCCCCGATAGCGAAGTCTCAGCCACAGATGAGCTGACTGCCCCGCCCCTGTGGGAGCGGGCTTGCCCGCGAATGCGGTATATCAGCCACACACCCGCTGACTGACACACCGCTATCGGGTGCAAGCCCCCTCCCACAGCTAAGTTCGGGTTACTTCGCCGCCGAGGTCTGCAGCATTTCAATCCACAGCGCACCCTTGCCCGACGCCGCTTCCCCCACGCGCTTCAAGGCCCCCTTGGCACCCACCGCATAGGCACCCACCTTGTCGCTTTTCTCACCGGTCACCAGCAACCAATGGCCGTTGGGTGAAAAGGCGATATTGCGCGGCTGCTGCTCTGCGACCGGGTAGTTATCGAGAAAACGCAGGCCGCCGGTGGCTGTGTCCACCGCAAATGCCGACACCGAACTGCTGGTGCGCTCGCTCATCAGCAGCAGCTTGCCATCCGGTGACACCCGCAGGTCCGCCGCCCAGATACGTGGGGTGGGGTCGTCCTTCAAGTCATTGTTGCGCGCATCCCGCACTTCACCGTGGGCCAGTTTCAAGCGCTCGGGGATGCCATTGGCCACGCCGATCTGCGTCAGCGCGCCGGTGCTGGCGTCGATGGAGAACGCGGTGACGGTGCCGCTCATTTCGCCGACCACATACAGGAATTTGCCGTTGGCCGAAAACGCCAAATGGCGAGGCCCGGTGTTGGCCGGCAGGCTCACGTAGCCATTGCCGATCGGCGTGAGCTCACCGCTGTTGGCGTCGAAGCGGTATTGCAGCACATGGTCATTGCCCAGGTTGCCCGCGTAGGCAAAACGGTTGCTGGGGTCGGTGCGCAGTGAGTGGGCGTGTGGCCCGGTTTTGTAGGTGTGAACCGGCTCCGCCTGGCCGATGGGTTGCACGCTGAGCGTGTCGGCTCCGTAAGAGGCGGCGAGCAGATAACGCCCGGCACGGTCAGTGGCCAGGTACGCCATGCTTTCGGCCAGCGGCGCGGCTGGACTGCGGCGTCAAATGCCCGCTCGCCGGGTCAATGCTGAACGCCTGGACCTGAAACGGCTTGACCCGCAACGCGGCAAACAAGGTTTTACCGTCGGGGCTGAGGGCCATTGGGTTGACCTGATCGCCGGCCGTCATTTGGTTGACCAGGCTTAGCGCACCGTTACTTTCATCCAGGCGGTATTGGGATATCAGGCCGTCACCGGGGCTGGAGATGTACGCGAAGGTGGCCGCATGGGCCTGCACACTGAGGCCGCAGACAACGGCGGCGGCCATGAGAAGGGGTTTACTCACGAGAGATCCTTTATTTTTATGATTGTGGTCAGTCATCGTATGACCGTATTTGAATCTCGGCAATCCCTGTTTTGTGGGGAGCGGCCGGGATGAACCTTCGGCGCCTGCGGGGCTCACTTGTTAGGTCGCCCTGTTCCCTTGCCGAAAGGAATCCGCATGCCTTCAACCTCGCCAACGCTGCCCCAGTACGGCCCTGTCGAACGCGAACTCAGCCTGCGCGCCGTGATCACCGGGACCGTGCTTGGCATCTTGCTGACCCCCTCGAATGTGTACGCCGGGTTGAAGATCGGTTGGTCATTCAATATGTCGATCATCGCCCTGCTGGTGGGCTATGCGATCTGGCAAGGGCTGGCCAAACGCTCGCCCACGCAGCTGCCGTGGACGCTGCATGAAAGCAATATCAACCAGACTGTGGCCTCGGCCGCTGCGTCGATTATTTCCGGCGGGCTGGTCGCGCCGATCCCGGCCTACACCCTGCTGACCGGCAACCAGCTGGACGCGCTGCCGATGATCGCCTGGGTATTCTCGGTGAGTTTCCTGGGGATCTGGATCGCCTGGTACTTGCGGCCCTCGTTGCTTAACGACAAGGCGCTGAAATTTCCCGAGGGTATGGCCACCCTGGAAACCCTGCTGCACATCTACAACCACGGCCGCGAAGCCGCGACCCGCTTGAAAGTGCTGCTGGGCGCCGCAGTGCTGTCCGGGCTGGTCAAGTGGCTGGACACTTTTATGTGGGCCATCCCGCGCTGGTCGCCGAGCGCCCAGCTGGAGCGCCTGACCTTTACTGCCGACCCTTCACTGTTGCTGGTGGGGTTTGGCGGCATCATCGGCATTCGCGTCGGCCTGACCCTGCTGCTCGGCGCCTTGCTGGCGTGGGGCGGCCTCGGCCCGTGGCTGCTGACGCAACAGCTGGTGACGTTACCGGCCGGCAGCAGCGGCGCGCAATTCGCGGCGTTGGTGGAATGGTTGCTATGGCCCGGCGTGAGCCTGATGGTGTGTTCCACCCTGGCGTCATTGGCGATTCGTTTGTGGGCATTGCGCAGCGCTACTCGGGCCGCCGGCGGGCAGACTTGGAGCCTGCCCAAGCCCGGACCGGCCGCGGGTTTCGTGTTGTCGATCGTGTTGGTGGTGTGCCTGCAGGCGCTGTTGTTCGGCATCAACCTGTGGATGGCGTTGCTCACCATCCCCCTGGCCATCTGCCTGGCCGCCGTGGCCGCCCGGGTGGTGGGCGCCACCGGCATTCCGCCGATTGGTGCCATCGGGCAACTGTCCCAACTGAGTTTTGGCATCGTCGCGCCGGGGCAAGTGCCGATCAACCTGATGAGCGCCAACACCGCCGGCGGCTCGGCCGGGCAATGCACCGACTTGATGAACGACTTCAAGGTGGGCAAGGCGATTGGCGCCACGCCGCGCAAGCAGGTGATCGCGCAGATCCTGGGGATTTTCATCGGCAGCATTGTCGGCGTATTCGCCTACCTGGCGCTGATCCCCGACCCGCAAAGCATGCTGCTGACCGAGGAGTGGCCGGCGCCTGCGGTCGCCACCTGGAAGGCCGTGGCGCAAACCCTGACCCATGGGCTGGATTCGTTATCCACCAGCATCCGCTGGGCGATTGCCATCGCGGGTCTGGTCGGCGTGCTGCTGGGCATTCTGGACAGCACCTTGCCCGCCCGATATGCCCGCTACCTGCCGAGCGCCGCCGCCCTGGGCCTGGCCTTTGTGTTGCCCGCATCGGTGTCACTGATGATGGCACTCGGCGCTATCCTCACCTGGCTGGTGAGCTGCCGCTGGCCGAGTATCACCGAACGCTTTGCCATCACCGCCGCTGCCGGGTTGATTGCGGGGGAGAGCATCACCGGCGTCGGGGCCTCGTTGTGGGCCATGGTGAACGGGTGAGGGCGCTTGCCAGTTGTCCTCAGGTTTGGCATGAATGCAGTGCGCTTATTTCGGGGCACTCTGGCGCGACCGCGTAGTCTGCTCCTACACACCTCACTCTCGCCCAGCGGAGCTTGCCATGATCACCGTCCACCACCTCAACAACTCGCGCTCGCAGCGCATCCTGTGGCTGCTTGAAGAACTCGGCCTGCCTTACGCGATCAAGCGCTACCAGCGAGACCCGAAAACCAACCTGGCGCCGCCGGAGCTCAAGGCGATCAACCCGCTGGGTAAATCTCCGGTGATTGAAGATGGCGCGCTCGTACTGATTGAATCCGCCGCGATCATCGACTACCTGATTCGCCGCCACGGCGAAGGCCGCCTGCAACCCGACCCTACCACCGTCACCTATGACAAATACGTGCAATGGCTGCACTTTGCCGAAGGCTCGGCGATGCTGCCGCTGATGCTTAACCTCTACGTCGGCCGCCTGGGCGATGCGGGCGCGCCGTTGCACCCGCGTATCGAGTCGGAAGTGGCCAACTACCTCGGCTATCTGAATGACGTGCTGGCGGATACGCCCTATCTGGTGGGCGACGAATTGAGCGGCGCGGACATCCAGATGAGTTTTATCGGCGAAATCGCCAAGGCCCAGGGCAAGTTACAGGCCTACCCGAACCTGGCGGCCTGGGTGCAACGGTTCCAGGCACGGCCGGCGTATCGCAAGGCGGTGGAGCAGGGTGGGGAATACGCGTTCGCCAAATAAACGCGAAATACCTGTGGCGAGGGAGCTTGCTCCCTGGCCACAAGGCTGCCTCTCAGCGCACCACCTTCAGCGCCGTGTATTCATTCACATAATGGGTTTGGCTCGACGTCGACTCCAGCGTCAGGGCCACGCCCAGGTCCTCGATAAACGCACGCGAGGTCTTGTAGTCACCCTGGTCGCACGCCAGCCGGATCGCATCGCCGGTCAGCGAAGCAAACACTTGGCGCGCCGGGAAGCGCTCGCCGACCTTGCAGGTCAGGAACGTTTTGATCGGTGTGTCGGTGGGCTTGCCGGGCACATTCACCATCTGCAGTTGGGCTGTCAGAATCTGGCCTGGCGCCCAGGTGGTCGGCACATTGAGTTCGGCTTCACGGGTTTGCAGCACGCGCCCGTCGCCTACGCCGTTCATCTTCGATTTCAACTGGAACAGGTCTGCCTGCGTCAGACGATCAACGTTGAAGGTGCTGCCGTACACCTCGTTCTTCTTGAGCAAACCACCCTCGGCCGTGAACGTGACCGACACCGGGCTGTCCTTGCTGGCGTCGCCTTTTTTGGACAGATAGGTGTAGCTCAGCGTCTTGAATTTCGGCTGCAACAGCGCTGAGTCAAGGCGCTGGAGCACGCTGGCCGGCACCTCGACATCATTGATATGGGTTTCCAAGACGGTGCGCGGGTAGTCAATCGGCGCGATGTCCGGGCGCAGAAGCGCCAGCAGCCCGGCGTTGACCCCACCCTGCACCGAGCAACTGACCCGCGATTGCGTGCCTTGCTTACCTTCCGGCTCGATGATCAGCACGCGCTCCACCTGCCGCGTGCCTGGCGCCTTGCCCGGCTGGGGCTTGATCGATTGCCAGGCGTTGCCGACCTTGAGCTCACTGCGCGTGTATTCGCCTTCGCCTTTGTAGAGGAAGCCGGGTTGGTCGAGCAGTGGCTTGAGGCGCTGGGCGACCTCGTCGACCCCGCCGTCCACAATGAAACCCCAGTAATAGTAGAGCCCCAACTCACCGAGGTCGGAGACCTCATCGTTATAGGTCAGCAGCTTCAACCCGGCGATCGGCGGCGCGCTGACCGGCACTGAACTGGCCTTGCGGTCGGCACGGTTTTTAACCGCGATCCAGGTGAAGTTTTTTTCCTGCTTGAGCGGCGCGTAAGCCTGCCAGGCGTCACGGTGGGTGTTGAGGCTGCTGAAGAAACTCGCGTCGCAACGGGCGAACGCTTTGAGCGTGCCGGTCAGAGCGGCGTCGTCGGCGTGGGCGATTGCAGGCAACAGCAGGGCGCTGGAGAGGAGAAGGGCGGACGCGGGCAACTTCATAAAGCGGGATATCCGTATCGAGGCGGGAAGGGCGACATTATCCAGAGATTGGGAGGTGGGCTCTAGCGCAATGTTCAGTCGCAAGCAGACTGCCAACCACCCGCCTCAGCCCAGCCGCACACGCCAATCACCACCGTGCTGCTGGCTGCAGGCTTCTTCGGAATCGAAGTGCACGCAGCGGTCGAGGCGCACGGCGCCCACTTCTGCCTCGCTAAGTGCAGCGGCCGTCAGCTCACGCATGCGCTGGTCTGCGCCGGTCGCAAGCGCCTCGTCTTTGCTGGCGCGGGTGTCGAATACCCAAATCACCCGCAGGCTTTGAGGGAACGCGGCGTAGTCCACGGTATGGGTCAGCCACTCGAAGCCCGGGATCTCGGCTTTAGCGGTTTCGCAGGCGTCGGTGAGGGCGGCGATGAGGCGGCGTTCCAACTGAGTGATTTCGCGTTTGCTTGCAGGCATGAGGGCTCGGTGACGGATTTATTTTCGATGGGGTATGCACACGTATACACGATGCGCCCTGAAAATAAATCCGTCGCCTGGGTTATTGCTCAGGCGGGCTGGGCCGCCAGGCTGTTACTGACGTTACGCCCCAGCACCAGCACGGTCACAAACCCGCAGCCCACCAGCGCCGTGGCCAGGCTCAACAGCACCGCGCTGCCCAGTTGGTCGACGATCTGCCCGCCGAAGAACGAGCCCAAGGCAATGATCACCTGGAACAACGCGACAAACAGCGGCATGCCGCGTTCGACATCCTTGGGCGCCACCACAAACATCCAGATACTCGCGCACGCCGGGAAGGCGCCGAAGGCAAAGCCCCAGAGCGCGATCAGCATTGCGGCGCCGGTCATGCCGGTGGCGAAGTAGGGGAACAACGCCGTGCTGGTGCCGATCATCAGCGCCACCAGCAGCAAGGTGTGACGCACGCTGCGGTTGGCGGCGAAACCGGCAAACACATTACCCATCACCCCGGCCACGCCATAAAGCAGCAACAGCGAGCCAATGGTCGGCCCGTCGAACCCGGCGCTTTGTTTGAAGAACGGCGCGACGTAGGTGTACGCCGCAAAGTGCGCCAGGCCGATCAGCAATACGGCGATCAACCCGACCCGTGCCTGTGGGTTGATAAACAACGCCGGCAGGTCACTCACACGAATCGCCTTTTCCGGTTTGAGCCGCGGCAGCAGGAACACCTGCGCCAGCAACACCGGCACGCCCACCAGCGCGGTCACCAGAAAGGTCATGCGCCAGCCCATCAGGCCGCTGAGCCAGGTGCCTACGGGCACGCCCAACACGGTGGCCAGGGTCACCCCCATCATGATGATCGAGGTGGCCTTCGCCACACCCACACCCTTGGGCGCCAGGCGGCCGCTGAGCGCGATAGCCGTCGCCCAGAACCCGCCGATACTGATGCCCAGCAGCACCCGGCCGAACAGCAACAGGCTGAAGTCGCTGGCGTACGCCACCACCGAGTTGGCGATGATCATGATCAGTGTCAGGCCGATCAGCAGGTAACGACGGTCCATCGCGCCGATGCCCACCGACAGCAACGGCGCGGCGAGCGCGGCCATGATGCCGGGCAAGGTCACCATCAGCCCGGCGTGGCCGGCACTGATACCGAGGTCGGCGGCGACGTCGTTGAGTACACCCACCGGCAGAAACTCACTGGTCACCAATGCAAAGGCACCCACGGCGACCGAAAGAATCGCCAGCCACTGCTGTTTGACGCTTTGTTGATTGTGTTCGGGAAGGCCGCTGGGGGCCTGGCTCGCGCTTGACATGGTGTCGGGTTCCATAGGGGAGTGTCGCCTGCAGGCAGGCGAGGGGAGCGGGGAAAAAGTGTGGCGATTATAGGAGGCAGGTTTGGCGGGCAAATAGGTGAGTGGTTCGATAGTAATCATCAGTCTGATCGATGCGACGGCTCTGGCACGCTGCCAATGGCTACACCTGAGCCCTCAGCGCACTGATGATGAACGCATGCAGGCTATTGACCGCCTTCGAGCCACGAGAGGCCCGGCTGCGCACAATCGAAACCTCCATGGGGGCAATGTTTCCCAGCCCATGCTCGCCACTTAACACCTGCAATGAGGCCTGCACGGTGCACTGTGTGATCGCGGCAATCGCCAGCCCACCCTCAACGGCGGCGACCTGGCCGGCGAGGCTGGAGCTGTTGTACACCACCTTGAACTGGCGCCCCTGCTGGGCCAGCGAGTTCACCGCATAACGCCGCGCCAGGCTGGCACTTTCATAGACCGCGATCGGCACCGGGTCTCGCCGCCACAGTTCGAACTGGGGCGAGCCGACCCACACCATAGGCTCCTTGAACAGAAACGTGCCGCTGCGGGGCGAATCCCTGGACACCAGCGCAAGGTCAAGCTCGCCGCTTCGCACACGCGGGATCAAGGTGGTCGACTGTTCGCAGGTCAGTTCTATTTCCACACCGGCGTAACGTGGCGAAAAACGCTTGAGCAGCGGTGTCAGGTACCTGGCCGCGTAGTCCTCCGCGACGCCGAGACGGATCAGTCCAGTCAATTCCTCACCGTTAAAGGCGGCCTGGGTCTCGGCGTGCAGTGCCAGCATCCGTCTGGCGTAGCCCAGCAGGGTCTGGCCGTCAGCGGTCAGTTGCAGGTGCCTGGGGCCACGACTCAACAGCGGGCGCCCCAGCGCCGCTTCGAGTTTTTTCATCTGCATGCTGACGGCGGACTGTGATCGGTTGACCTCGTGCGCCGCGCCCGACAGCGAACCGGCATCCACCACGGCCACGAAACACTTGAGCCAATCAATCTGCAAATCGCTGGAAGGCATTGCCTTTACCTCTATTCGTTAATCGAATGGCTGCGACGTGAATAATGCGCTTTTCAGGCCATTTGTTCACTCGCAAGATGCTGGCCAGACCCTCACGCTCTGGACCTGATCATGCCGTTCGAAACCTGGTTGCTGTACCTGATCACCTGCTGCGGCATTGCCGTAGTGCCAGGCCCCAATGCACTGCTGGTGCTGACCCATGGCGCCCTGCACGGCAGTCGCAGAACCTTGTTCACGATCAGCGGCGGCGTGCTCGGCTTTGCCCTGGTGCTGACGCTGTGCGCGTTGGGCTTGGGGGCCTTGATCCAGGCGTCGGCCAGCTGGTTTTTCGCCCTGAAAGTGGCCGGTGGGTTGTACTTGATCTGGCTGGGGTTCGGGCTGTGGCGGTCTGCGCCGGTCAGCCTGGAGAGCCGTGATGCCACGCCGTTTCGGCGTTGGTCGCTGTTCCGCCAAGGGCTGGTATCGGCCCTCTCAAACCCCAAGGCATTGCTGTTGTTCACCGCCTTCATTCCACCCTTTCTGGACCCGCACCGCAGCCTCCTCGCGCAGACGGCCGCCATCGCGCTGACCTACGCGGTGGTGGAGTTCGTCGTGGAATATACGGTGGCCAGTGCAGCACACCGGGTGCGGCCTTGGCTGGCACGAACCGGGCGCCGATTCAATAAAGTCTGCGGCGGGTTTTTTGTACTGTTTGGCTTGGCGCTGCCCGCGCATAGTTGAACGCGAGCGCCGAGACGCTACCCTTTGCGATCTTCGCAAACGGCTTTAGCGTGTGGAGATTGATCCCCATCTGTAGCTGTTTTCCACTTGACGCGGGGCGTGGACATGCAGCGTGTAGATGAAATACGCTGCGAAATTAATCAAGCGTATTCTACGGCGCAAATGTCGGCTGATTCAGTTAGGGAGAACTAAACGTGCGTCGTCCAAGCGCTAATTATCTTGCGGGTATCAGCATTGCCATCATGTGCTCCGGTTGTACGACATACGCGTCCGATCCGAAAATAAATGAGCGTGTCGAGCACAAAACACTAGAAGTTGTGTCCAGCTTTACTTATGAAGTGGACGCTCCATGGAAAAACAGTCGTTTCGCAAAGCGCGCATACGACGCCACACAGCACATTATTCCAAAGGCACAAGACAATAGCTCGAGGCTTATAGCGTCGCCCCTGCCTGCAGTAGAAATAAAAATCTCCGAGTCTTCATCTGGAGGCGCTTGTGCACAGGAGTACTTAACGGGGTTGAGTCTGGGTTTGATTCCTAGCTGGTGTACAAGGCCAAACCTGTTCAAGTTTGATTTCATACTTAACAATCATCACGGTTTCTGTAGACGGAAAACTTACTCAATAAGCTCGGTGACATTCTCGCATCTCACAGTGATTCCATTTGCCCTGCTGAGTGCCGACAATCAACCATTGACTATTTATCAGGCGGCGCTGAAAGATTTCCTTCAACAAGATCAATGTACAACGCCCTGATTGTTTGGCCCGCTAGCGGAGCGGGAGCGGGTGTTGAGGACATTATTTTTTGCGGGATATGAGAGAAACGGTGATAGGCCGGTGGGGGTGGGTGCGATGCTGATAGTGATGCTCGTACGGTCGCCCCACGTGACAGGCTCTACCGACCCGCACCTTACGGCCCGCTTTGGGCCGAAAATACATCGGTTGACGCATTTCTCGACGCAGCGGGTCCAGCCTCGACATGTTCAGGCGCAAGCCGAAGCCAGCGGTTTAATGCTGAATGATCTCGCCGCCACTTGTGAAAAAGTCGCGTGGCTACGCAAGGTTTGCTGGATGAGCTTTTCATTGCGGTTGCTGATGGCTATCTGGGGGCGACCTTAACTTTTGAGTGCTGCGCCCGCGTCATGAACAGAATCATAGGTGCCATCGTCGATGCGGGTATGGCCAGTGATCCGCCTCTGCCGCTTTCTCGCTCTATCAGGTATTTGATCAGGGTGAATGGGTACGCAATAACGACCCGCCCGGAACCGATCCCAGTGGAAAATATGCGAAGCCGTTGGATCTACTAAAACTGCATGACTTTAGAGAGTCGCTTTCATGTAACACCGGGACAGGCCGGGATTATGGTACAGGTGGCCTGATCCCTATTTTACTCTGAAGAGTTAGACTAAACTCTATCGGTTGTTGTGCCTTTATTTATTTTTTCTTTAAGAAAAGCTTCTGCTATGTAAACTATTTCGCGGCACAAAAGGCGGAAAGGCTGGGAGAGGGTGCTCAGGTTTGCACATCGTCCAACTTCAAAGATGTAGTCGCAGTACTTAAAGCTTAAGCGTGCGTACTCGATAGCCGGTGTAGCGCTTTCGGTATTGATGTCATGATGAAGAAAACCCGATGATAGGCCGTTGTCGTAAAAGTACCGAGTAACTATGCCAAGGTTGTGCGTGTGCAAATTTCTGAGCTCTCGGCAGAACGTTATAAAGTTTAGTGCTTCCGAATCGAAGAGGTTGATTGCTTGGATTATCCTAGGGTCGATTTCATCAAGCGTATTCTTAAATAAGGTGGGCAATTGCTCTCGTCGTACTTTTGCGGCTGCATCCTTTTTGCTTACTCCTAAGAATTCGACCATTAAGCTTTCCGTATAGGCTTCCAGGTACGAAAATATGGATATGAACTCTTGCTTATGGAGTTGGCTTAATATGAACGAAAGGTCTTTTGAATAGTTGAGCCTCTCGCGTGAGCGGCTAACGACGCTGGATATTTCTTTTATGTCGTGATCAGATAGTGGTGAAAATTGATCAATGCTTGGATGGCGGAAGTACGCTTCAGGTATTTTTATTTCAAAGTTGTCATAACCGTCGACTTTCAGTCGGCCATCTTCTAATTCCATTGTGTTTTCAAAGAGGTGGGCAAACAGCATCGTGGAATTGAACTGGTTAGCAAAAATCTCATAGGAGTCGCTATCCATTCCAGCTAGTAATGGAAGAAAGTCTTTGTTCATTTCTTCCAGAAGCGACATTTTAATGGGGCCGTAGTCAACAGTGGAGATTCTTTCGTACCGCTCTTTCAACGATTGAGGAAAGCTATTCCAACTCATAAAATTTACGTTCCGTGTAATGAATACTTAGCCGGTAAGGTGGCGAATTTTTTGAATGGTTACGGGCGCAGATGCGCGATAAAAGTCAAAAAAATCAGTCTCTTTTTTGCCCGCAGGATTGAAATGCTATTCCAGCAAGCGAATTTTCCACATGCCGCTGCTGCCTTGTTCGCGATAGCTGCCCTCAAGAATCAAGCCGCCTTCGAACCTGTGGAGCGTTGCTCGTCCGTCTTCGAACGTTCGAGCCGACAATTCGTAATGGCCATTGCCCTTGTCAACGCCGCGATACTGCTGATGTCCGTCATCGTCGTATTCGACGGTAATTTCATCACCATCAATGATGACTACACAATGCAGGTCCAGCCATGAAGCGTGGGAATTGTAAGTGTCCATCTTTGAATTTGCATATCGCACGGTTGTTTTTCCGCTAAATGAGGTGTGTCCATCGTTGCAGGGAATTTGAATGGTGGCAACTGGCTACTTTTGGCGATGCAGAATTATCTGGCTTTGAAGAGCGATGATGACTTCGGGCAGAAACAGCCCTTTTGTGTCCATACCGGTCTACCATGCCTACCCGGGAGCGGTTCCACGCGCTCCGTTCCTCAGTCTTTAAGGCAGCGAAAATGACCATCGACCAAATCTCCCTCCCCAAAGGCGTAGGCCCTCACGCCTCCAAGCTTCTCGACAACATCACCGGCGCCGCCACCCATGAAGAGTTGAACCGCGCTGGCGGCAAGGCCGAAGGTTTTGTGTTGGGGCTGGAGTCCGCCAAGGCCATCAAAAGCCAGATCGCCGAGTCGTTGTATGTGGCTTACGACGACGCGGCGAGTAATCGGGCGGGTGAGTTGAAGGGCTGACGATCAGCCAGGGCAGGGCGCTTCGCGGTCGAGGAGTTTGGCCGTGAGCAGCACGCCCAGTTCGCTCAGTTGGTGGATGGCCAGCGCGATGTCGCGGTGTTTGCCGCTGAGGTCTTCGCACAGGTCGAGCAGCAGGGTGCTGACGGACGCGAAGGTTTCGTAGCTGTTGGTGATCAGGGTTTCGTTGCTGGCGTCGGGTGTGACGGTGAAGAGGGTGGTTGAATCAACCATTGTTAAGTTCCTTGCTTGAGGCCACTTCCCGATTGCTACTAAACAATAGGGTGGTAGCTGTACGCAGGTTAGTAGACCGGTGGAACCTAACAAAACCGGCGCACCCGAAGGTGCCCTACGCACAGCCACCATCAAGCACAGACAGGAACGTCTGACAGATGAAGCTTATGCACTTGTTAGGTTAAACCGTGGGCTACTAAACCCGATCCCTGAGAGATTCAGCGACCGAGCAACCTTAGAGACGGCCACCCCAGCGCACAAGCCGGCGGATTCTGACGTAAGCGTAGGCAATGGAGCAAGATCACGTGGTTCTGTTGTTATCCTTCGGTGCAGGGGCGGCGCTGGTTTGGGGCCGCTGCGCAGCCCAACGGGAGCAAGCTCCCTCGCCACGGGGAGCGAAGTAAGTTGTACAGTCGGCTCTCGGCACAGTACCGATTACGCAGGAGTAAACATGACATTGACCGTCGACACCTTGCTCAACTTGGCCATGGCCAACCCCATTAATGCCGAAATCACTGCGCGCCTGCCGGCGCTCGGGGTAGACCAGTGCATGCTGACGGCGGGCTGTCTGTTCCAGGCGGTGTGGAATCATCAGTCGAACCTTCCGGCCGATCAGGGCGTAAAGGACTACGACGTTTTTTACTTCGACACCGACCTTTCCTACGAGGCGGAGGATGTGGTGATTCGCCGGGCGCAGGCGTTGTTCCAGGACCTTGGGGTAAACGTCGAGGTCAAGAACCAGGCGCGGGTGCACCTTTGGTATGGGCAGCGGTTCGGGCGGCCTTATCCGCAGTTGCACACGGCCAGGCAAGGGGTTGATCGCTACCTGGTAGCAGGCACGTGCATCGGGTTGGATATTGCGAGCGGCGAGGTGTATGCGCCCTATGGTCTGGAGGATGTGGAGCAAGGTGTGTTGCGGATCAACCCCGTGCACCGTGAGCCGGCGTTGTTTGCGCAGAAGGCGCGCAGTTATCAGGCGCGCTGGCCTTGGCTGAGGATTTTGGAGCCGGGCTGATTTGCGCTGAACTTTTACCCGCGTTTCGCACGTCCAAGGTTCAAACCACTCTCGCCAAGGACCGACCATGACCTTCTTCATTTTCCTGCTCGCCTGCGCCGCCGCCGCCAGCACCGGTATTATTTTCAAGCCCGGCGCCTGGTACGAGTCCCTCGTCAAACCCAGCTTCACGCCGCCCAATTGGTTGTTCCCGGTGGCGTGGACGATCATCTACTTGCTGCTTGCCTGGGCCGGCTACCGCTTGAGCCTGATCCCGGGCAGCCAGCTGGTGTTGGCGCTGTGGGCGGCGCAAATTGCGTTGAACACCTTGTGGACACCGGTGTTTTTCGGTGCGCATCGCCTCCTCGCCGGGATGGTGATTATCCTGCTGCTGTGGCTTACCGTGGCAGCGATGGTGGTGTTGGCGGTGCGCCTGGATTTGATCACCGGGTTGATCCTGTTCCCGTACCTGGCGTGGCTGTGTGTGGCGGCGGCGTTGAATTTCTCGATCCTGCGAAATAACCGCTGATGGCTCACACACATTGGCCGGCCAGTGAGCCGGAACTGGCCCAAATGCGCCGCTTTAATCAAAAGCTCGCGTGGCTGCCGCGTTTCAAGATCCGCAATCGCGTCACGCCGCGTCTGATTCAGGCGCTGTTGCGCGTCAGCCAGACGCTCAAGAAAGCGCCAGAGGCTGAGCGTAAAATCGTAGGAAACGTACCGGTGCGCATCCTGCGGCCGAGCGGCACGCCCAAGGGCGTGGTGCTGGGTATCCACGGCGGTGGTTGGGTGATCGGCAATGCGCAGATGGATGACGACCTTAACCTGGGCATGGTCAACGCCTGCGACGTGGCGGTGGTGTCGGTGGATTATCGGCTGGCGGTCGACACGCCGATTGAAGGGCTGATGGCGGACTGCTTGGCCGCGGCGCGTTGGCTGCTCAGCGCGGATGAGTTCGCGGGGCTGCCGGTGATTGTCGTGGGCGAATCGGCCGGTGGGCATCTGGCGGCGGCGACGTTATTGGCGCTCAAACCCTGGCCCGAGTTGCTCCAGCGGGTCAGCGGCGCGGTGTTGTATTACGGCGTCTACGACCTGGCCGGTACGCCAAGCGTGCACAGCGCAGGGCCCGAGACGTTGTTGCTGGATGGGCCGGGGATGGTGCAGGCGCTGGGCATGCTGACGCCGGGTTTGACTGATGACCAGCGTCGGCAGCCGCCGTTGTCACCCTTGTATGGCGACTTCTGCGGTATGCCGCCGGCGTTGATGTTTGTGGGCGAGTTGGACCCGTTGAAGGATGACACGCTGCAACTGGCTGAACGTTGGCCGGGGGCACAGGCGCATCTTTTGCCGGAATCTGCCCATGGGTTTATCCATTTTCCGCTGGCGATGGCGCAGGGGGTGCTGGTATATAGCCGGGGATGGATAAAGCGGCAGATTGAAGCCACTGATCTACCAGGCGAAGCCGGTCGAGACGTGGTCCCAGGGGCAGGCGGTGTGTGAGTTCAATACATGAAAGGTTTTAAACGCGTCATCGGTGTGTCGGCGTTGTTGCTGCTGGCAGGCTGCGATCCAAACCCTGTGAAAACGTTGACGTTCAATGTGCCCTATGGGCAGCTGCAAACCTTGCTCAAACGCAACGTCGGTGAGCATGGGCAACTGACCTGCAAGTTCACCAACGATCAGCAGCAACGCGGCGTAAAGTGGGCGCCCTCGGTGATCCTGGCGGCGGCGAAAGACCAGGAAGAGGACGATGTCCTGTATCTGTCCAGTTTTACGGTTGAGAACAATGGCCAGCGCGGGTTCACCCTGCGCACCCTGATTGCGGGCAAACGCATGCTCGACACGCTGGTCTTCGACAGCACCGACCAAAACGGCGACTACTCCTTGCGCCTGATGTGGCAAGCGGATGGCGCGATTGGCTATCAGGTCGCCCACGGTGAGGTGTGGTCCGAGAAGCAGGTGCTCGAGAAGCCTGGCTTTACGGTGCGCCATGTCGCGGTGCATGCGACGGGGATCAAGGGCAGTGCCGTGTGTGAGTTGGCTGAGTGACTGCGCCGCTTATTCAGGCGGTTGCGGCGCAGGACATACCCGAGGTGCTGGCGTTCGTCCTGCAGGCGCGTGCCGAGTTGTTCCCCAAGCTCAGCGCGGCCGGGATGCCGGACGACCTGGCGCGATTTGAAGCGGTTTACCTGAAGGGTGAGGGCCAATTCCTGATTGCGCGGGCTGAAGGCCGGATTGTCGCTGCCATCGGCTACCTGCCGTATGACGGGCGTTTCCCCCAGTTGAATTACCACGGCCGCAAGACGGTGGAGGTGGTGCGCCTGTTCGTACTGCCCGCGTTTCGCCGCTTTGGCTTGGCCGGTAAGTTGTACCGGGCGTTGGAGGCAAAGGCGCAGGGGGTAGAGGTGGTTTACCTGCATACCCATCCGTTTTTACCGGGGGCGATTGATTTCTGGGTTCGGCAGGGGTTTGAGGTGGTCGACGTAGAGGCCGACCCGGTGTGGCGCACGACGCATATGCAGCGGCAACTGTAACAGGGCGAGACGCTGCGAATCCCTGTGGGAGCAGGCACGCCAGCGCCCACTGTTAAGCCGCGTTGTTAGTCAGTCAATTTGGCCGCAAGCGCAAGATCTGCGCGCCATCAAACGGGTCCGTCAGGTAATGCGCCTGCACCCCGAACGTCTCCTGTAGCCGCTGCGGCGTGAGCACTTCCAGCGGCTTGCCCAGCGCCACCAATTGCCCGCGGTCCAGCACGGCCAACCGATCACAGGTGAGGGCCTGGTTCAGGTCATGCAGGGCGATCAAAGTGGTCACCGGCAGCGCCTGCACGCCCTTCAGAATCGCCAGTTGGTGCTGGATATCCAGGTGGTTGGTCGGCTCATCCAGCAACAGAATCTGCGGCCGTTGCGCCAGGGCGCGGGCGATGTGCACGCGTTGGCGTTCGCCGCCGGAGAGGCTGCGCCAGGCGCGTTGGCTGAGGTGGGTGGCGTCCACATCCTGCAGCGCCTGATGCACGATGGCGTCGTCCTCGCGGGCCCAGGGGCTCAGCGCCGACAGCCACGGCGTGCGGCCCAGGGCCACGGCGTCAAACACGCGAATGGCGTCGTCGGTGTCGGCCTGCTGTTCCACCACCGCGAGTTGCTGCGCGATGGCGCGGCGCGACAGGTCGCACAGCCGCACGCCGCCCAACTGCACTTCGCCACTGGCCGGTGTACGCACCCCGGCCAGCAGTTTGAGCAGGGTGGATTTGCCGGAGCCATTGGGCCCGACAATCCCCAGGGTTTCACCCAGCTGGACCTCCAGGTGAATATCGCGCAGCAACTGAGCTTCACGCACCTTGAAGCTCAGGCCGCTGCAACTGAGCACACTCATCGCGCATTCCTCCGGCCGATCAGGATCAGCGCAAACACCGGCGCGCCGACCAATGCCGTGACCACGCCCACCGGAATCACCTGGCCCTTGATCAGGGTGCGCGACAGCACATCGGCCGCGATCAAAAACAACGCGCCACCCAACGCGCTGGCCGGCAGCAGGCGCGAGTGCCCGGTGCCGAGCAGCAGGCGTACCGCGTGGGGGATCACCAAGCCGACAAAGCCGATGGAGCCGACAATCGACACCATCACTGCGGTGACCAGCGCCGCGCAGCCCACCAGCACAAACTGCACGCGTCGCACCGGGATACCCAGCGACGCCGCCGAGTCGGTGCCGAAGGTGAAGGCGTCCAGCGCCCGACGGTGCCACAAGCACACGGCCAGCCCGGCGACCGCCACCGGCACCGCCAGCCACACCGACGGCCAGCGCACGCCGCTGAGGTTGCCCAGCAGCCAGAACATGATGCCGCGTGCCTGTTCGGAACTGGCCGATTTGGTGATCAGGAACGCGGTGAGGGCGTTGAACAGCTGCGAGCCGGCGATGCCCGCGAGGATGATCTGGCCGGTGCCGCTGGAGGCACCGCTGGCCCGCGCCAGCAAGATCACCAGGGCAAAGGCGGCCATGGCGCCGACAAACGCACCGGCCGACAGCGAGACCAAACCGCCGCCCACGCCGATCAGCGCCACCAGCACCGCGCCGGTCGAGGCGCCGGCGCTGATGCCCAGCAGGTAAGGATCCGCCAGCGGGTTGCGCAACAGCGACTGCAGGATTACCCCGCAGGTCGCCAGCCCGGCGCCGCACGCGGCGGCGACCAGGCGCGGGTCAGGCGGTAGTTCCACACCACGCCTTCATCGATCGGGTCCAGCACGTAACCGGCCGCCCACAGTTTGTTGGCCAGCACTTGCAGCACCACTTTCGGCGCGATGGCGGTTTCGCCGATGGCCACGCCGGCAAGCACGGCGATCAGCAGCAGGCCCAGGGCGAGTGAAGTTTTTATCATTTCGGCAAGTCGTAGCCGTCGATGGCCGTGGCCAGTTGTTCAAGGCCATCGAACATGCGAATGCTGGCCTGCAGCGCCAGGGCGTCGAGGATGATGATGCGGTTGTTTTTCACCGCATCCATCGTGCGCGTGACCGGGTCGCTGCGCAGGAAGGCCAGTTTCTTTTCATGGTCGTCGGCGGGGTAGCGGCGCCGGTCCATGCGCGCGATCACCAGGAAGGTCGGGTTGGCCTTGGCGATGGTTTCCCAGCCGACGGCGGGCCATTCTTCATCCGACTGCACCACGTTGTGCAGGCCGAGGGTTTCCAGCATGAACTCCGGTATGCCCTTGTGGCCGGCCACGTATGGGTCGCTGGCCATCTCGGAGCTGGAGAACCACACCAGCGCGCTGGCTTGCTTGAGGCCCTTGCTCTGCACGGTGGCCACGGATTTGGCCAGGCGCGCCTTGAGTTCGTCGTTCAGTTGCTGGCCGCGCGCTTGTACGTCGAAAATCGCGGCCAGTTGGCGGATGCTTTTATAGATCGTGTCAATGCGGAACGGCTCCAGCCGCGTGCCGTCGGCGCCCACCAGGTTGTCCTTGCCTTCGCAGTCGGAGGGCAGCAGGTAGGTGGGGATGTTCAATTCGTGAAACTGCTCGCGGGTGCCGACCACACCCTGCGGGCCAACCACCCATTCCAGCTCGGCGGCCACCAGTTGCGGGCGCTTGGCGATCACGGCTTCGAAGCTTGGCTCGTTGTCGGCCAGGCGTTCGATAGTGTCGTTCTGCGCCTTGAACTGCGGCAACACACTGTTGAACCACAGCGACGTGCCGACCACGGTGTTGCCTACGCCCAGGGCATAAAGCATTTCGGTAGCGGCCTGGCCGATGGTCACGCTGCGTGCGGGCGCCTGCTGGAAGGTCAGGGTGCTGGCGCAATTGTGTACGGTCAGCGGGTAGTGCGTGGGGGCGGCTTGGGCCAGGGCACACAAGCCCAGGCCGCTGATCAGGGCGGTAATGCGTGACAGCATGGGGCAATCTCCTTGAAGCCGTACGTGGAGCTGGGGAGGTACGGTTTGGAAATACGCCCTTGAACGCTGCCGGGGAGGCAGGGCAAGGAGGTCCTTCCCGGACACCCCGCCGGTTAGTGATTGTACTGGGCCGGCAGGTCTCCTGACTGATGCGTCGTCGCCAGGCTCCGGCCTTCCCGGACGGGGTCCAGTGGCAGTTGGGAGCAGGCTCGGCATCTACAGTTGCGGGGGCAGTTCCGATTGGCGCGGTGTGTCGCGCTTCGGATTCCCTATTAGTCCCGTTTGGGAACCGGCGCGGTATGGTAGTCGATCACGCGGTTGAGCGGAAACTCCATTGGCGCAAGACGGCGGTAGCTCTGGCGAGGTTCGTCTCCTATGATGCGTAGCCCCATGGACAGCTTTCTCACAAGGAACACACAGTGAAATCATTAGCCGCTCTCGCCCTTATTGCGATGCTTGCCGGTTGCGCCTCCCACGGTAAATCCGAAACTCAGATTTTTGACGAGGCCACCACTGCGTATGTTGCGTCGCTGCCTGCCAAGCCAGGCAAGGTCTACTTCTACACCACGAAAATCCCCAGCCACGGCTTGATCTCCGACAGCATGATGATTGCCATGGCCGGGAGCGCCAACGCGACCTCGCTCAAAGAGCAACTGCTGAGCGCGAAGAACCTGAGCCGCGAGAGCGGCTTCCTGATTTTCGGCGCCAGCACCTCAGTCGACGTTGCCATTATCGGCAACGCCGTGGAAGGGTTGGATTTGAAGGGGATGCAGATCTACTACTCGGGTACTGGCGCGCAGAAAGACCAGGTGCGCACGGCGATTGAGAAGACCCAGGCGCAGTTTCACTACATCAATGCGCAGTGAGCCGCTGCCTTAGCGCGTGGACATCACTGCCGGGGTGACCGGCAGTTCGGCGAACTGAGGGTTCTGCTTGAGGAAGGTTCGAACCGACTGCTCCTGCCGATCCACGACGCACACCGCAATGCTCGGGTAGTCGACCGTGCAGGTGCCCAGCGCCAGGATTCCGCAGTTTTTCACGCCATACACGGCGGCAGGGTGCGCAGAGAGCGGGCAGCCGTAGGTCATCTCGCCCAGGTAGTTGATCCGGCCATTGGTCACGGTAAAGCGCAGGGGTTTTGAGTAGGGCCCCATCACGCCGCGGCGCGAGCCCAGATCGCTCACTTCATAGGTGCCGGCGGGCAGCCAGGCGGAGTAATAATCCTTGGGCCCCCAGCCGTAGGATTTACCGGTGTTTACATCGCGAAAATTCATCCAGGTACCGTAAGGGCCGCCTTCGATCAGCGCCCCCAGGACGAGGCCTGCGTTATCGGCGGAATAGACCTTTGAGTCCAGGGCCATTTCGGGTGGCAATGTCGAGCAGGCGCCCAGCAACGCTGCGGCCCCAATTACAAACAGCTGACTAATTTTGTGCATTCAATCCTCGGTCCATCGAAACAAAATGTAACTTTCCCATTATGATGCGGCATTTCTCAACTACAGCGTTAAGGATGACACCTCACCATGAGTAGTTTTTTTGCGCGCCGTGCCCTGGGTGCCACCGCGTTCGCATTGTTGTTGAGCGGCTGCAGTGTATCGGGCACTTACCCGGATGCAACCGAGCCGGATGCGGCCAAGCTACGGTTCAGCAGCGACATGAGCAGTTCCACCCTGGCGCTGTTTGACGAGCAGCATTGCGAGGGCTGGACCACCGGCATCCTCAATAACCTGTTCCTCGCCAACACCCGCCGGCGAGCGGATATGTCGATACCGCCGGTGTCCGAGAAAACCCCGTACCTTGAACTGCGGATGCCGCCGAACAAGCCAGTGTTGCTGCATTTGAATACCCAGGGAACCGGCTCGGTGTGTGGCATGGCCTTCACCTTTACCCCGCAAAGTGGTGCTGAATACGAGCTGACGTTCAATCGCGCCGGCAGCCAATGCATGACCATGCTCAAGCGCCTGAGCCGGGTGCAGGGCGAGGTGGTGCGCTCGCCTGTGCCGATGGTCAACAAAGGTTTGCCCAGCTGCGCAGGCACCAGCGCGCTGTTCCCCGCACCTGTCAAAGGCTTGCCTGCGACCCCGGAGCGTGACGCGTTGACCGAGCAGATTGTTTCGCAGAGCATCATTGCGCAAATGAAGCCGGAGCCCGCCGCCCCGAGCGAGAGCGTGCAGAACGGCGCGGTCGACCTGGTCGTCAACAACCGCAAGCGCGAGATGAACCTGCAGTTGCCCGATGCCTATTGGGCCGAGTACCGGCAAAACGTCACGACTTATCTGGTCGAGGCGCGAGGGGTGAAAGCCAAGGCACTTGAGCAGTACAAGGTCGAGTACCGTGCCCGTCTTTCGCGGCTGGACACGCCGTCGATCAAAGCGCTGGTGCCGGATACGCCGGCCACCGACGTGACCCAGGCGCTGGCAGTGAATGGCGCGATGCTGCAGTACTACCGTCAGCTCAATGAGCAGATGGAAAAGGAAGTATTGGCGGAAAACTGGGGCCGCATGGCCGAACTGGACAAGCGTTTCGGGGTGTGTGAACGCTACGCGAAGTGCTGGCGCAACTGACGTCCCTGGCATAGCACCCACCCATGGTTATACGTTAACCATGGGTGGGAAATGGACTACTTACGATCCAGCCACACCGTCTGCGCATTGCAGAATTCCCGCACACCAAAGTGCGACAATTCCCGCCCGAAGCCGCTCTTTTTCACACCACCAAATGCCACCCGAGGGTCGGACACGCTGAACGCGTTGACGAAGATCCCGCCGGTTTCGAGCTGGTTGGCAATATCGCGAGCCTTGGCCGAATCGGTGGTGAAGATACTGGCGGTGAGCCCGAATTCGCTGTCGTTGGCCAGTGCTACGGCGTGGTCGGCATCGCGGGCAGTGATGATCGAGGCCACCGGGCCGAACAGTTCCTGCTTGAACGAAGTCATCTGGTCGGTGACGTTGGCCAGCACGGTCGGCTCGTAATAGTTGCCTGTGCCTGCGACTTTGTTGCCGCCCAGCAGCAGGGTTGCGCCTTCTTCCAATGTGGCCTGGACCTGGCCATGCAGCTCGTCGCGCAGGTCGAAGCGGGCCATCGGGCCAACGTAGGTGCTGGTCGACGTTGGGTCGCCCATCACCAGGGCGCGGCTGGCTTCGAGGAATTTGGCGGTGAAGGCTTCCACCACACCTTCTTCGATGATCAGGCGCTTGGCGGCGGCGCAGACTTGGCCGCTGTTCTGGAAGCGGCCGATTACAGCGGCCTGCACGGCGGCGTCGAGGTCGGCGTCGTTGAGCACGATGAAGGGGTCGGAGCCACCCAGTTCCAGTACGCATTTTTTCAGCGCGGCACCCGCCTGGGAGCCGATGGCGATGCCGGCGCGCACGCTGCCGGTGAGGGTGACGGCGGCGATGCGTGGGTCGGCGATGGTTTTGGACACGCCGTCCTGGGTCACGTTGATCACTTCGAACAAACCTTCAGCGAAGCCGGCTTTCTGGAACGCCGCTTTCATCAGGTAGGCGCTGCCCATCACGTTTGGTGCGTGTTTAAGCACGTAGGTGTTGCCGGCGAGCAGGGTCGGTACGGCGCCGCGCAGCACTTGCCACACCGGGAAGTTCCACGGCATTACCGCGAGGATCGGGCCCAGTGGGCGGTATTCGATCTGGGCGCTGCCGTTGTCCACCAGGGTGGGCTCCGGGGCCAGCATGGCCGGGCCTTGGGCGGCGTACCATTCGGCAAGCAGCGCGCATTTTTCGATTTCGGCACGGGCCTGGGCGATGGGCTTGCCCATTTCCAGGGTGATCATTTGCGCCATGTCTTCGGCTTGCTCGCGCAGGGCCGCGGCCAGCGCCAGCAGCCGCTCGGCACGCTGGCTCACAGGCTGGCGGCGCCAGGTGCGGAAGGCGGCGGTGGCGCGGTTGAGCGCGGCGTCCAACTGCGCCTCGGTTTCGTAGGGGTAGCTGCCGACTGTTTCGCCATTGGCGGGGTTGATCGACAACGCGTGGGTCTGGTGAGAAATAGCGTTCATGGCACCGTCCGGCTGAATGAGTGGAATGGGTTCAGCCTACGGGGATGCATGTTTTCTGGAAACTGAATAATATTGAGCAATACATTCACGATTGGAGAATGACTTGGATCTGGTGCAGCTGGAAATCTTCAAGGCCGTTGCCGAGCAAGGCAGCATCAGTGCCGCCGCGCAGTTGATTCATCGCGTGCCGTCGAACCTGACCACGCGCATCAAGCAGCTGGAGCAGGACTTGGGCGTGGAGTTGTTCATCCGCGAGAAGAGCCGCCTGCGCCTGTCGCCGGCCGGGTGGAATTTCCTCGGCTATGCGCGGCGCATTCTGGACCTGGTGCAAGAGGCCCGCGCCACGGTGGCGGGGGAGGAGCCCCAGGGCGCGTTTGCCCTGGGCTCGCTGGAGAGCACGGCGGCGGTGCGTATCCCCGCGTTGCTGGCGGCGTATAACCAGAAGCACACCAAGGTCGAGCTGGACCTGAGCACCGGGCCGTCGGGCACGATGATCGAGGGCGTGCTGTCGGGGCGCCTGGCGGCGGCGTTTGTCGATGGGCCGGTGCTGCATGCCACGCTGGAAGGCGTGGCGGTATTTGAGGAGGAGATGGTGGTGATTGCGCCGCTGCACCACGCGCCGATCACCCGGGCCCAGGATGTGGCGGGGGAGAATATCTATACCTTTCGTTCGAACTGTTCGTACCGCCATCACTTCGAGCGCTGGTTCTCCCAGGACGGGGCGGTGCCGGGCAAGATCTTCGAGATGGAGTCCTACCACGGCATGCTCGCCTGCATCAGCGCCGGGGCCGGCCTGGCGCTGATGCCGCGCAGCATGCTGGAAAGCATGCCGGGGTTTACCGCGGTGAGTGTGTGGCCGCTGACCGACTCGTTCCGCATCCTCAATACCTGGCTGATCTGGCGCCGAGGGACGGTGTCGCAAAGTTTGAACAGTTTTGTGAAGCTGCTGGAGGAACGCGCTCTGGTAACGACTCAGACCTAATGTGGGAGCGGGCTTGCTCGCGAACGCGTAGTGTCAGGCGGCGTATGTGTCACTGAACCAACGCTTTCGCGAGCAAGCCCGCTCCCACATTTTGATCTTCATCAGCCGCCGAATTGCACGGTGCCCATGGCCAGCTTGGCTATTATCGCCGTCGCACCCAGCTGCACCAGCCACAGCGCCAGTCCACCCAGGAATACGCCCAGCGCTATCTGCAACACCAGGCTTTTCTGGCGCTTGGCTTGCGGGGCAAGAGGGGGGTAGTCAAGCAAATCGTCGCGGTCGGCACGCAGGGGCAGGTCGTCGTTTCTCATAAGGCTCTCACTACTAAGGGGCAGTCAGGGTTCAGTCTAGGGGAGCCAGGCGTTTTGCGACAGGCATTAAAAAAGGGAAGCCATGGCTTCCCTTCGTTCCACGCTGCCCGGGTTATAGAACCTGAACAATCGCCTGGGTCACGGCACCAATGTTCGACTGGTTCAGCGCCGCCACACAGATGCGGCCAGTGTCCAGCGCGTAGATGCCAAACTCGGTGCGCAAACGGGTGACCTGCTCAACGGTCAGGCCGGAGTAGGAGAACATCCCACGCTGGCGGCCGACGAAGCTGAAGTCGTGGCCCGGTGCAGCCTTGGCCAGTTCAGCCACCATCTGCTCACGCATGCCACGGATGCGCAGGCGCATCTCGGCCAGTTCGGCTTCCCACTGGGCGCGCAGCTCAGGGTTGTTCAGCACGGCAGCCACAATCGCCGCACCGTGGGTCGGCGGGTTGGAGTAGTTGGTGCGGATAACGCGTTTGACCTGGGACAGGATGCGCGCGCTTTCTTCCTTGGATTCGCTGACGATCGACAGCGCGCCCACGCGTTCGCCGTACAGCGAGAACGACTTGGAGAACGAGCTGGACACAAAGAACGTCAGGCCCGATTCAGCGAACAGGCGCACCGCCGCGGCGTCTTCATGGATGCCGTCGCCAAAGCCCTGGTAGGCCATGTCGAGGAACGGCACCAGGTTCTTGGCCTTGACCACGTCCAGTACGTTTTGCCAGTCGGCCGGGCTCAGGTCGACGCCGGTCGGGTTATGGCAGCAGGCGTGCAGCACCACGATGGATTGCGGCGGCAGGGCGTTGAGGTCTTCGAGCAGGCCGGCACGGTTGACGTCGTGGGTGGCGGCGTCGTAGTAGCGGTAGGTCTGCACCGGGAAGCCGGCTTTTTCGAACAGCGCCTGGTGGTTTTCCCAGCTTGGGTCGCTGATGGCGACGACGGCGTTGGGCAGCAGTTGCTTGAGGAAGTCCGCACCGATTTTCAGCGCACCGGTGCCACCTACCGCTTGGGCGGTGATGACGCGGCCGGCGCTCAGCAGCGGCGACTCAGCGCCGAACAGCAGCTTTTGCACGGCCTGGTCGTAGGCCACGATACCGTCAATCGGCAGGTAGCCACGGGCGGCGTGTTGCGCCACGCGAATGGCTTCCGCTTCGGCAACGGCACGCAAGAGTGGAATCTTCCCCTCCTCGTTGCAGTAAACGCCCACGCCAAGGTTGACCTTGGTGGTTCGTGTATCGGCGTTGAATGCTTCGTTGAGGCCCAGGATTGGATCGCGTGGTGCCATTTCGACAGCGGAGAACAGGCTCATTTTTGCGGCAGCTCTATGGGGGAATGGAGGGACGTGTCGCGCTCCAGCCGAATGCACTAGAGCGGTGCACAAACGGGGAGTTAGTATAGAGACCATCCCGGCGCAGGGCGACAGCCGAAACGGCTTTTCGGCCAAGTTTTTCGGTTTATTTGCCGACCGTTAGTCTTATTGCAACATTGATCAACGACGGCAGGTAGGACGATTGCCTTGAAACCCGTCACATTCGCCACCACTTCTACAGCTATCATGGTTTTTTCCTGCAGCCTGCGATGAAAATTCGCGGGCTGCTGAGCTTTTCGTCCTCGGCAGCTGTAGGCCTGGGGTGACTTGAAAGAGGTACGTTATGTCGGATTTCCAGCTCGTCACCCGTTTTGAACCCGCCGGCGACCAACCCGAAGCCATTCGCCAGATGGTCGAAGGCATCGAAGCCGGCCTGGCGCACCAGACGCTGCTCGGGGTGACCGGTTCTGGCAAGACCTTCAGCATCGCCAACGTGATCGCACAGATCAACCGCCCGACCCTGGTGCTGGCGCCGAACAAAACCCTGGCCGCGCAGCTGTATGGCGAGTTCAAGGCATTCTTCCCGAACAATGCGGTGGAGTACTTCGTTTCTTACTACGACTACTACCAGCCCGAAGCCTATGTGCCGTCCTCCGATACCTTTATCGAGAAGGACGCGTCGATCAACGACCATATCGAGCAGATGCGGCTGTCGGCGACCAAGGCGCTGCTGGAGCGCAAGGACGCGATCATCGTCACCACGGTGTCGTGCATCTATGGTTTGGGCAGCCCGGAAGCTTATTTGAAGATGGTGCTGCACGTCGATCGCGGCGACAAGCTCGACCAGCGCGAATTGCTGCGGCGCCTGACGAGCTTGCAATACACGCGCAACGACATGGATTTTGCCCGCGCCACCTTCCGTGTACGCGGCGATGTGATCGACATCTACCCGGCCGAGTCCGACCTGGAAGCGATCCGCATCGAGTTGTTCGACGATGAAGTCGAGAGCCTGTCGGCCTTCGACCCGTTGACCGGCGAGGTGATCCGCAAGCTGCCGCGCTTCACCTTCTACCCGAAAAGCCACTACGTGACCCCGCGTGAAACCCTGATGGGGGCCATCGAGGGCATCAAGACCGAATTGGCCGAACGCCTGGAATACCTGCGTTCCAACAATAAGCTGGTGGAAGCCCAGCGCCTGGAACAGCGCACCCGTTTCGACCTGGAGATGATTCTGGAGCTGGGTTACTGCAACGGCATCGAAAACTACTCGCGCTACCTGTCGGGGCGCGATTCCGGTCAGGCACCACCGACCTTGTTCGATTATTTACCGGACGACGCGTTGCTGGTGATCGACGAGTCCCACGTCAGCGTGCCGCAGGTGGGGGCGATGTACAAAGGTGACCGCTCGCGCAAGGAAACCCTGGTGGAGTACGGGTTCCGCCTGCCGTCGGCACTGGATAACCGGCCGATGCGCTTTGACGAGTTTGAAAGCATCAGCCCGCAGACCATCTTTGTCTCGGCCACGCCGGGTAACTACGAGGCTGAACACGCCGGGCGTGTGGTTGAGCAACTGGTGCGCCCGACGGGGCTGGTCGACCCGGAAATCGAAATCCGCCCAGCGCTGACCCAGGTCGATGACCTGCTCTCGGAAATCACCAAGCGCGTGGCCCTGGAAGAGCGCGTGCTGGTGACTACGCTGACCAAGCGCATGTCCGAAGACTTGACCGACTACCTGGCCGACCACGGCGTGCGTGTGCGCTACCTGCACTCGGACATCGACACCGTGGAGCGCGTGGAGATTATCCGCGACCTGCGCCTGGGCACGTTTGATGTGCTGGTGGGCATCAACCTGCTGCGTGAGGGCCTGGACATGCCGGAAGTGTCGCTGGTGGCGATTCTGGATGCCGACAAGGAAGGCTTCCTGCGTTCCGAGCGCTCGCTGATCCAGACGATCGGCCGGGCCGCCCGTAACCTCAATGGCCGGGCGATTCTCTACGCGGATCGCATCACCGGCTCCATGGAGCGTGCGATTGGCGAGACCCAGCGTCGTCGCGACAAGCAGATCGCCTTCAACCTGGAAAACGGCATTACGCCCAAGGGCGTGTTCAAGGACGTCGCCGACATCATGGAAGGCGCCACCGTGCCGGGCTCGCGCAGCAAAAGCGCAAGGGCATGGCCAAGGCCGCCGAGGAAAGCGCCAAGTACGAGAACGAATTGCGCTCGCCGAGTGAGATCACCAAGCGCATCCGGCAGCTGGAAGAGAAGATGTACCAGCTGGCGCGTGATCTTGAGTTCGAGGCGGCGGCGCAGACGCGCGATGAGATTGGCAAATTGCGTGAGCGGTTGCTGGCTGTTTGATTGGCGGTGGCTGCGCTGGTCTCATCGCGGACAAGCCCGCTCCCACCTTTGATTTGTGAAAGCGGTCAACAGGTGGGAGCTGGCTTGCCTGCGATGGCGGCACCTCGGTCTGCCAGAATCACCCACGCAGGTGTTACCATTCGCCCCTTGTTTGAATTTTCAGTTATATCGCCCATTCGAGACCTGCCATGACCACCGTCCGCACGCGCATCGCGCCATCGCCTACTGGGGATCCCCACGTCGGTACTGCCTACATCGCCTTGTTCAACTACTGCTTTGCCAAGCAGCACGGCGGTGAATTCATCCTGCGGATCGAAGACACCGACCAACTGCGTTCGACCCGTGAGTCGGAACAGCAGATTTTCGATGCCTTGCGCTGGTTGGGCATTACCTGGGCGGAAGGCCCGGACGTCGGCGGCCCGCATGGCCCGTATCGCCAGAGCGAGCGCAGCGACATCTACAAGCAGTACACCCAGCAATTGGTCGACATGGGGCACGCCTTCCCGTGCTTCTGCACCGCCGAAGAGCTGGACCAGATGCGCGCCGAGCAACAGGCCCGTGGCGAAACCCCACGCTACGACGGCCGCGCACTGCTGCTGTCCAAGGAAGAAGTGGCCCAGCGCCTGGCCGCCGGCGAACCGCACGTTATCCGCATGAAAGTGCCGAGCGAAGGCGTGTGCGTGGTGCCGGACATGCTGCGCGGTGACGTCGAGATCCCGTGGGACCGCATGGACATGCAAGTGCTGATGAAGACCGACGGCCTGCCGACGTACTTCCTGGCCAACGTGGTCGATGACCACCTGATGGGCATCACCCACGTACTGCGTGGCGAAGAATGGCTGCCGTCGGCGCCCAAGCTGATCCTGCTGTACGAATACTTCGGCTGGGAACAGCCGCAGCTGTGCTACATGCCGCTGCTGCGTAACCCGGACAAGAGCAAGCTGTCCAAGCGCAAGAACCCGACCTCGGTGACCTTCTACGAGCGCATGGGCTTTATGCCGGAAGCGATGCTCAACTACCTGGGCCGCATGGGCTGGTCGATGCCGGACGAGCGCGAGAAGTTCTCGCTGCAGGAAATGGTCGATAACTTCGACCTGTCCCGCGTCTCCCTGGGCGGGCCGATTTTCGATATCGAGAAGCTGTCGTGGCTCAACGGCCAGTGGCTGCGCGACTTGCCGGTGGAAGAATTCGCCAGCCGTGTGCAGCAGTGGGCGTTGAACCCTGAGTACATGATGAAGATCGCGCCGCTGGTGCAGGGCAGGGTGGAGACGTTCAGTCAGGTCGCCCCGTTGGCCAGCTTCTTTTTTGCCGGTGGCGTGAACCCGGATGCCAAGCTGTTTGAGTCCAAGAAACTCTCGGGCGACCAGGTTCGCCAACTGATGCAGCTGATCCTGTGGAAGCTCGAAAGCCTGCGCCAGTGGGAGAAGGATGCGATTACTGCGACGATCCAGGCGGTGGTCGAGTCCCTTGAACTGAAGTTGCGCGATGCTATGCCGCTGATGTTTGCCGCGATCACCGGGCAGGCCAGTTCGGTGTCGGTGCTGGATGCGATGGAAATTCTCGGCCCGGATCTCACGCGTTTCCGTCTGCGCCAAGCCCTTGATTTGCTTGGTGGTGTGTCGAAGAAAGAAAACAAAGAGTGGGAAAAGCTGTTGGGCGCTATCGCCTGAGCAAGCGGCTGAAACGACGAAACCCCGGTTTTCCGGGGTTTCGCCGGTAAGTGATTGTTATCCCGGCAAAAAATTTTGGAATTTGTTGAAAATAAATTTGACACACTTCCAAACCGCCATTAAGATTCGCCCCGTCCTCACCGATGAGGGGCTATAGCTCAGCTGGGAGAGCGCTTGCATGGCATGCAAGAGGTCAACGGTTCGATCCCGTTTAGCTCCACCAATTTACAGGTTCAAGGTCTGGCCACACTGTCCTTGAATTGATCAGGTCTCAGCGCTGATCAGATGTACAGAAGGTTTTGTCCCCTTCGTCTAGTGGCCTAGGACACCGCCCTTTCACGGCGGTAACAGGGGTTCGAGTCCCCTAGGGGACGCCAGTTTCAACAAGCAGCTCGAAAGGTCTGCTGCGCCGCCAGGCGAAAAATCGGGGCTATAGCTCAGCTGGGAGAGCGCTTGCATGGCATGCAAGAGGTCAACGGTTCGATCCCGTTTAGCTCCACCAATTTACAGGTTCAAGGTTCCGGCCACACCGTCCTTGAATCGATCAAGCTAACGCAAGAGCAGCTTGGTCTGTTGTACAGAAGGTTTGTGTCCCCTTCGTCTAGTGGCTTAGGACACCGCCCTTTCACGGCGGTAACAGGGGTTCGAGTCCCCTAGGGGACGCCACGATTACCCGCTCTGCGGGATTTTTAAGGGTCATTCAATTATTGAATGGCCCTTTTGTTTGTCTGGCGTTTGGCCAATTCTCTCCTCACTTCACGTCGCCTGTCCTGACCAGCGGTCATGCCTGTCGCTTGCGAAATATTATTATGGTAATAATATTCAACCCATGAAAGTCGGAGGCAACGATGAACGATAAAAAAGCGCAAACCCGCGAACGCATTTTGCAAGCCGCCAGCGCCGCGTTGATCCAGCGCGGCCCGGCCGAGCCGAGCGTGGGTGAAGTCATGGGTGCGGCAGGGCTGACCGTGGGTGGGTTCTACGCGCACTTTGAAAGCAAGGACGCGCTGATGCTGGAAGCCTTCACACAGCTGCTGGCCCGGCGTCGTGCGTCCATCGACGATATGGATACACAGCTCACCGGCGAAGAGCGCAGGGGGCTGGTGGCGGCGTTTTATCTGTCGCGCAAGCACCGCGACTCAACGGCGCAAGCGTGCCCGATCCCGGCCACCGTGGGCGAGATGGCCCGCCTGCCGGACGCGTTCCGCGAAGCATTGAACGAGCATGTGGAGCTGATGGCCGCGCAACTTGCCGCCAGCCCCGAAGACACCGATAAAGCCCTGGCCGATATGGCGCTGATGATCGGTGGCCTGGCGCTGGCACGCGCTTTGGGGCCGGGTGAGTTGTCGGACCGCGTACTGCGCGCTGCCAAGTCGGCCGTGCGATAGGAAGAGGGCCTGCAGGATGGGCACGTTAACCTGGCTTCGTCGTTTCAACGGCACACTGGGGCACTTGGCACCGCAAACGGTGGCCAACAAGATGCGTCGTGCCTTTATGACGCCACGCGACCTGCCGCCGCGTGACTGGGAATTGCCGCTGCTGGCGCAATCGGAGCGCATTACCTTACGGTTCGGCCTCTCGGCCCTGCGCTGGGGCCAAGGCCCGGCAGTGTTGTTGATGCACGGCTGGGAAGGCCGGCCCACCCAGTTCGCCAGTCTGATCACCGCCTTGGTGGACAACGGTTACTCGGTGATTGCCCTGGATGGCCCCGCCCATGGTCGTTCGCCGGGGCGTGAGGCGCATGTGCTGCTGTTCGCTCGGGCCATGCTCGAGGCGGCGGCCGAGTTGCCGCCGCTGCAGGCGGTGATCGGCCATTCCATGGGCGGCGCCAGCGCCATGCTGGCGGTGCAGTTGGGGCTGCGTACCGAGGCGTTGGTGAGCATCGCCGCGCCCTCGCGTTTCCTGGATGTGCTGCGTGGGTTTACCCACATGGTCGGTTTGCCGGCGCGGGCACGGTCGGCGTTTATCCAGGAGGTGGAGCTGACGTTCGGCATGCCGCTCAAACACTTGGATGTCGCGCATTACCAGATGAATCTGCCCGGGCTGATCGTGCACGCCGAAGACGACACTTTCGTTCCGGTCAAAGCCTCCCAAGCCATCCACGAAGCCTGGTTCGACAGTCGGCTGCTGCGCCTGGAGCAGGGCGGCCATCAGAAAGTGCTGGCTGACCCCCGGGTGATCGACGGCGTGCTGACGCTGTTGGCCGGTCGGCGTTTACAGGAGCGGCAAACCGCCTGATACACTGCCCCCGCCGACATTAATCGACTGGGAGCACCGCATGGGCTGGGATTTGGCAACGCCGTTTATCATCGATCTGCAGGTCGCCCCTGAAGACATCGACGGGCTGGGGCACGCCAATAACGCGGTGTACGTGTCCTGGCTGGAACGCTGCGCCTGGCGTCACTCCCAGCGCCTGGGGCTGGACCTCACCGAATACCGCCGCCTGGATCGTGCCATGGCCGTGGTGCGCCACGAGATCGACTACCTGGCGGCGGGCTATGAGGGCGACGAGCTGCAATTGGCCACCTGGATCGTGGACTGGGACCAGCGCCTGAAAATGACCCGCCGTTTCCAACTGGTACGCCCGCGTGACGGCGTGACCTTGCTGCGCGCACAAACCACCTTTGTCTGCATCGAGCTGTCCTCCGGCAAGCCCAAGCGCATGCCTGCGGAGTTTCTCGACGGTTACGGCCCTGCGCTGACAGGGGGTTAACAGTCGCTGTAGGAAACCCAGTAAACTGCGCCACGATTTTTGTTGAGTGTTTTCCATGCAAATTGCTTTGGCGCCCATGGAGGGGTTGGTCGACAACATCCTGCGGGACGTATTGACCCGTGTGGGCGGTATTGACTGGTGCGTGACCGAGTTTATCCGCGTCAACGACCGTCTGCTCACCCCTGCCTACTTCCACAAGCTGGCCCCGGAGCTGCTGCACGGTGCCCGCACCGCCGCCGGCGTACCGCTGCGCGTACAGTTGCTGGGCTCCGACCCGGTATGCCTGGCGGAAAACGCCGCCCTGGCCTGCGAGCTGGGCTCCCAGGTCATCGACCTGAATTTTGGCTGCCCGGCCAAGACCGTCAACAAGTCCCGGGGCGGGGCGGTGCTGCTCAAGGAGCCGGAGCTGCTCAACCAGATCGTCGAACACGTACGCCGCGCCGTACCGGCGCATATCCCGGTCACCGCCAAGATGCGCTTGGGTTTTGACAGCCCGGACGGCGCGCTGGTCTGCGCAACTGCCCTGGCTGAAGGCGGCGCGGCGCATATCGTGGTGCATGCGCGCACCAAAGCCGATGGCTACAAGCCGCCGGCGCATTGGGAGTGGATCCCGCGGGTGCAGGATGTGGTCAAGGTGCCGGTGTTCGCCAACGGCGATATCTGGAGCGTTGAGGACTGGCGGCGCTGCCGGGAAATCAGCGGCGTTGAAGACATCATGCTCGGTCGCGGCCTGGTGGCCCGCCCGGACCTGGCCCGGCAGATTGCCGCAGCGCGGGCTGGCGAGGAGGTGGTTGAGATGACCTGGGCGCAGATGCAGCCCATGTTCCAGGAGTTCTGGCGCCAGTGCGTGGCGCAGTTGACTGAACGTCAGGCGCCGGGCCGGTTGAAACAATGGTTGGCGATGCTGACCCGCAACTATCCTGAGGCGGTGGAGTTGTTTACCGCACTGCGCCGGGAAACCGATCTGCTGGAAGTAGGACGTTTATTAGGTGTAAGCCAGAAGCCGCCTGAGGGAGCGGGGCTGTAATATCAACTTTATATATATCTACGTTTCAATGTTTACCTCCAAGGGCGCTTAGGCGCCCTTTTTGTTGTCTGGATTAACCGGTGTCGCCAATAATGTCAGTGTGAGGGTGAGTGGCGATCAAAGGGATGGGTTTCTTTGTGTGTGTAAAAAAGAGTGTTGTTTTGAATTTAATATTGCAAGGGTTTTAGTGTTTTACGTTGCGCGTGGCTAGAGGTTTATTTGTGCGCGCAGTAACTAACATAAGCGCGTCTTACTATTAAGTTCGGATGGTTTCATCAAATTTCGCTAAGCGCTGACTGTTGCGCTTTGTATCGGATTTTCGTCATTGAAAGCACGGCCGATCATGATTTTTTCGTAGGTGTCCATAAGAAAAACTCACGGATGCCCGATTGGTTTCCTGATATGAGCTGGAATAATCGGAACTCAAAGGTCAGGCGCCCCACGAATGTAGGGAGTGTGAACACTCGAGCGTATTTTTAAATCCCAATGATGATGAAGGTTTCTCGGGCCGTTTATCGGTTCAGAGGAGCGCTGAGCAAGGATAAGTGTATGTCCAATCTGCCGATTAATAATTCCGTGTCGATGAATCATAACTATCTTCCGCAAGACCGGGAGAGGCCGGTAGTTGATAAAATGCCTAATCAGTTGCTGTCCAAAACATTTGAAAATCCATTGGTTCTTGATAATGGAGCGGGGCGAAACGACGCTACCGTTATGGTAAGCAGGGACGCCCTGGAGCGTTTGTTTGACATGTTTGAGTCGGCCTTCCGGGCTATACGAAGCATGTTGTCGGGCCACGGCCTGCCCAAGCCGATGCCTGAGGGGTTGCTACCGAAAGCCCAGCCAGAAGTCGACCTTAAGGAGAAGTTACTCAAAGATATTGCATCGAAGATGAGTCCGGACGTGGCCGCGAAGCCGAAGCTTTCTTCAGAGGGCAAATCCGATTCGAAGTTGCCTGTAAAACCGCCTTTGGAGAAAGCCGGGACGCAGGTGGATGGCCTGCCAACAGTGCGGGCGGAGGGCAAATCCGATTCGAAGTTGCCTGTAGAGCCGCCTTTGGAGAAAGCCGGGCCGCAGGCAGATGGCCTGCCAAAGGTGCGGGCAGAGGGCAAATCCCAATCACCGGCGAATGCTGTCAGCGACCTCAAGATGCGGTCGGAGGCGGGCCTGATCACAAAAATAGTGCCTGGCGAAGCGACAGCGGTACAGCGGGATAAGGCTCAGGAGAATAAGCAGGCGTCTGATGTCAACGTGACGGTTCAGATCATCAACTGCGGCTTCCATCAGCATGAGATGAGTACTATCTCGAATAAATCAAAGTTCGACCGCCAAATCCCGGTGGTGCCGAACACGCCGGTCACGCCAAAGTCGGACGGCCAGAGCCCGGTGGTGCCGAACACGCCGGTCACGCCAAAGTCTGACGGCGAGAGCCCGGTGGTGCCGAACACGCCGGTCACGCCAAAGTCTGACGGCCAGAGCCCGGTGGTGCCGAACACGCCGGTCACGCCAAAGTCTGACGGCCAGAGCCCGGTGGTGCCGAGCACGCCGGTCACGCCAAAGTCTGACGGCGAGAGCCCGGTGGTGCCGAGCACGCCGGTCACGCCAAAGTCTGGCGGCGAGAGCCCGGTGGTGCCGAACACGCCGGTCACGCCAAAGGCTGATGGCGAAACCCCGGTGGGGCCAAATACTCCCCTCACGCCCAAGGCCGAAGCTCAGCCTTCGGTAGTTCCCCTGCCCGAGCTCACACCGGACACCCAATCCCGATTGACTGCGACAGCTCCCGGGCCAGCCGATGAGCACCTTGGTTGATGTGTTCCAGAGTCGTAACCGCAACCGATTCGACAACTTCTGGAGCAGAACGGCCGCTCGCTAAAGGCGTGCGTAAGTTAGGCCGGTCTTTTTAGGCTGGAAACTGATGAAGTCGTCCCCTGGGCTGTGGGTAGCAAGGGGGGCGCCTTAGAAAGGTGAGTGTATGTCCGCAATAGCAATTAATAATAAGTCCGTCATCTGGCAAGGCTGTCCACCGATTGACTCGCGCGCCGCAGTTACCGTGAGGGGCGTACAGGGGGCTTTTGATTCTTTAACCCACACCCCTTTAATCCGAAGCCACAAAAAGAACGTGGGTTACGCCACCGGCGAGGACCTCCCGACAGTGCTTATGAGCCTGATGCGAAACATCAGACCGCAGGCTATCCATCTAAAACAACTGCTCGGGCACCTGCGTCATCGCGCCATGATTGCCGCCCCCCTCGTGTCCCAGCTGCCGCCTCAGCCGCTGGCGACAGCGTCGATCGGGGGCGATCTTCCCGATCTATCAAGCAAGCGTAATGGGGCCCAGTCCGATGATATCTGGGGCGGTTTCCGTCAGGGGCCTGGTGGAAATTGCGTGACGGTCTCGGCCATCAAGGTGGCGATGGTGAAATTTGGGCAGAGCCCGACGGATATCTTTGAAGACGTTCAAAAAGAGGGAGATGGCTATCGGGTGGTGATGCGCGATGGGTATGTTCTTCAATTGAGCAAGGCCGAGTTGGACACGGCGGCGCAACGCTCGAAGTTTGTCGGCCGCGATAAAGAAGCACTCAAAGATGCTCATTTTTTGTTCGCGGTAAGCGCTAAAAGGGCCCAGTTGGAAAACAACGATGGCTATGCAGGTATGGGCTTCAGGGCCGCGATACACAGCCTCAATGATGGTGAAGATGAACAGGGTCCCGGTGAAGGTTTGCTGCGATTGGGGTTAAGGCAGCACATCAAGCGTGTGCCTGTCAGTGAGCTGGCGAGTGGTGTGCTCGGTATGGTCAATCGGCGGGGGCATTCGGCGGCCGTGATCAATGGTGTTGAAGAGTTGTATGGAAAAAAAGGGTGGCCTCCGACAGGGGGGTATGCAGTAGCGCTGAAGTAATAGTTGCCGGTTAAGTCTCGAGCCAGTCAGCAACTTTTTCATCCGGGGTTGATGCATTGATGGCTGTTTGAACTTTGTTGTTTGCAGTGGCTCGCTTGTTAATTTTAACATTAAGAAGGTGAATAATAATGAACTTGGTTTCACGCGGTTCCGTGCCTGTTTGGGAAATAAATCGCACGCCTTTAGTTGTTCCTTCGCCAATAAGTCATAAGGGTTTTTCGCCCACTCACCACTCTGTTGGCGCTTGGGGCGGCTCCGGTAAGCGCGTAAACGAGGCGCCGGTGGGGGCAGAGGCTTATGTTTCAACCAAGAAAAAAGGCGAAAAGCCCGAAGACATTATTAACGCTTTTAACGCCACCGAGCGTCACTTTGGTGAGTATTTTGATGTCAGTACCCACGCTGCGGTCATCAAGATGATGATGCTCAAGTTTGGCCAAAGCCCGGAAAGTGTATTTGACCCAGTAACGCCCGCATCGGGTGGCTACGCTGTGAAGATGAAGGATGGTTTCGAGCTGCATCTGACTCAAGATGAGTTGCAACGTGCTGCGGGGGCTTCACGGTTCGCCGGGGATGATCCAGGGGCGATAAAGGATGCCAATTTTATCTTTGCAGCGTTCGTCAAACGCAAGCAGATGGAAGGGCCTTACGCGTCAATGAGCAACGGCTTTGATGCAGCCCTGACCAAGACCCTTGAAGGTGAAACGCCGCTGCGAGCCCTCAAGGGTATGGGCATGGTGGGTTTTATGCAGCATGTCCCCACGGACCAGATGCACAGCAAAGGCGCGGTTGGCGTGGCCGACACCCACTACTTCGGCGCAGGGTTGGTGCTGGAGGGGCGGCAGTATGATCATCAGCGGCAGGCGCCGGTTGGGCGTACTTACGGTTACATGCTGGTGGGCGATGATGCTGCAGACGATGATCGCTCGATTGAGCAGGGCAGCGTCAGCGTTTCCAGCGTACCGGTAGGCGTAAAACCTGGCGATATCTGGAGTGGTTTCTATCAGGGCGCCGAGGGCAACTGTGTGACGGTATCGGCGATCAAGGCTGCGATGATGAAGTTCGGCCAGAACCCGACCGGTATCTACAAAAATATCAGTGCGACCAGCGACGGCTATGCCGTGACCATGCGCGATGGTTACTCACTCAGTCTGACCTTTGATGAGCTGAAAAAGGCCGAACAAGGTTCAAACCTCAAAGGGCCTGACGAAGCGCTGCTTAAGGACGCTAACTTCCTCTACGCAGTGAGTGCAAAGCGAGCCATGCTGGAAAACCACGAATCCCGCGCCGGCGAGAGTTTTGAGGTGGCAATGCAGACGCTCAATGATGGTGAGCATCCGGGGGAAGCCTTTCGACGCCTGGGGCTGTATGCCTACACGCGGCCAAGTACCGCCAAGGAGTTAGCCGAGGGCGCACTGGGAACCCTGGCCAGCTATCGGCACTCGGTGGCCGTAGTAAGTGGCAGCCTGGACCTGTATGGCTCCAAGTTGCCGCTGGCGTCGTCGGAGTGGAACAACTCCGGCTACCGGGCGATAAAGCTTGTGGGGGAGGTTACACCAGCAGTCGCCTGAAGCCTTCCACCGGTAAGGGGCGGCTGTGCAGATACCCTTGATACAAATGGCAGCCAAGCCCCTGCAAAAAGGCCAGCTGTTCGAGGGTTTCCACGCCTTCGGCAATCACTTTCAGGTTCAGGCTGCGGGCCATGGCCACAATGGCACGGATGATTTCCGCGTCGTTCGGGTCGTGGGTGGCATCACGCACAAATGACTGGTCTATTTTCAGCGCATCCACCGGCAGGCGCTTGAGATAGGTCAGTGACGAATAGCCGGTGCCGAAATCGTCCATGGCGAAGCTGATCCCGAGCTTTTTAAGGCGACGCATTTTGCTGATGGTGTCGTCGAGGTTTTGAATCACGATGCCTTCGGTGATTTCCAGCTTCAGCAGGCTGAAGGGCAGTTTGTGCGCGCGCAGGCTGCGTTCCACCCGCTCGACAAAGTCGTTCTGGCGAAACTGCCGGGGGCTGATATTCACGCACAGGCTGAAATTCAGCGGGTCCACCAGGCCCTCGGCGATCAGTTGGGCGAAGGTGGCGCAGGCTTCATCGAGAATCCAGGTGCCCACTTCCAGAATCAGCCCGCTGTCTTCCAGCACCTTGATAAATTCAGTCGGCGACTGCGCGCCCAGCTGCGGGTGCTGCCAGCGCACCAGGGCTTCGGCGCCGACGATCTTGTTGCCGCGTGCATCGACCTGCGGTTGGTAATGCACACTGAACTCGCCGCGAGACAAGGCCAGGCGCAGGTCGGTCTCCATGCGCAAGCGTTCGCTGGCAGTTTTTTGCATGCTGTTGTGGAACATCTGTGTGGTGTTGCGCCCCGAATCCTTGGCGCGGTACAGCGCGATGTCGGCACGCTTGAGCAGGTCTGCCGGGGTTGAGCCATGGTCGGGAATCAACGCCACGCCAATGCTTGGTGTTACCTGCAGCCGGTGGCCGTCGAGGAACATTGGCTCCGAAAGCAATTCGCGCAGGGTGTCGGCCAGTTCCTGCACTTGGGCGCTGACCTGTGCGCGTGAGCCTTCCAGGCCGCTGAGCAGTACCACGAACTCGTCGCCGCCCAGACGTGCCACCGTGTCCTCCATGCGCACACTGGCTTCCAGGCGCGCAGTGACGATTTTCAACACCGTGTCGCCCACCGGGTGCCCGAGGGAGTCGTTGATGTGCTTGAAGTGGTCGAGGTCGAGAAACAGCAGGGCGCCGCGCAGGTTATGGCGCTTGAGCAGGGCGATCTGCTGGCTCAGGCGGTCCATCAGCAGTGCCCGATTGGGCAGGTTGGTCAGCGGGTCGTGATAGGCCAGGTGACGGATCTGCGCCTGGGCGTTCTTCAGCAGGCTCACATCCCGGGCGGTCAGCAGCAGGCAAGGGGTTTCATTGAGGGTGATCGGCTCGACCGACACTTCCACCGCCAGCAATTCGCCACGTTTGTTGTGCCAGAGCATTTCCAGGTGATGAATGCGCCCCTTGATCTGCAGCTCGGCCAGCAGCGCCGAACGCTGGTTCTCATCGGCCCAGATACCGATCTGGTACAGCGTCAGGCCAATGGCTTCTTCGGCCCGGTAGCCGGTCAGGCGGCAAAAACCGTCGTTGACCTCCACATAACGCCCGGTGTCGCGCTCGGTGATGGAAATCGCGTCGGGGCTGGAATGGAAAGCCTTGGCAAATTTCTCTTCACTGGCTTTGAGCGCGGCCTCCGAGCGTTGCTGCTGGGTGATATCGCGCAGAGTGGTGACGATGCACGGCTGGTCGCCGACCTTGATCAACCGGCTGGAAATCACGCAGGTCAGGGCCTGGCCGTTCTTGTGGTGCACCAGGATGGCCACATTGCTCAGCGCCTGTTCGCGAATCACCCGTTCGATGCGTTGCAGGCGCTTGCTGGATTCTTCCCACAGGCCGATCTGCTCGACGCTTTTGTCGATCACTTCGGCCGCTGTCCAACCGAAGGTCTGGGTAAACGCCGGGTTGATCTCGATGAATTCCCCGCTATCCAGGCAGGTCACGCAGATCGGGTCCGGGCTGGCCTGGAACAGGCTGGCGAATTTCTCTTCGGAGGCGGTCAGGCGAAGTTCGCGCTCTACCTGGTCGGTGATATCCAGCAGGGTGCCGGCCATGCGCAGCGGCGCGCCCTGTTCGTCGCGGTAGAGGCGGGCGCGGCTTTCCAGGTAGCGCGAACTGCCGTCCTCTATTTGCACGCGGTAAGTCAGCTGGTAGTTGCCGGCGGGGCCTTCGCGCAGGGTGCGATAGGCGTTGCGCATGTTTTCGCGTTCTTCATCGGGCATGCCCTCGAAGAACGCGTCGAAAGATTCGTGGAAGGGCTCGGCCGGCAGGCCATGCAACTGGGCGGCGCGGGCCGAGCCGTAGAGCATGCCGCTGGGGATGTGCCAGTCCCAAGTGCCCAGTTGCGCCGAATCCAGGGCCAGGTCTAGGCGCTCCTGACTGTCCTTGAGGGCTTGCTCGGCGTTTTTACGTTCGGTGGTGTCAAGGAAAGTGCTGAGCAAATACGCCTCACCCTCCAGCTCGACCTTTTGCGCGCTGAGGGTGCCATCGTGGATTTGGCCGTTACTGGCGCAAAACTGTACCTCCATGGTGATGGGCTCGCCTTTGCGCTGGGTGGCTTTGACCAGCTCTGCGCGTTGCTCGGGGTGGCGCCACAGGCCAAGGTCCAGGGTGGTGCGGCCGATGGCGTCGGCCAGCGGCCAGCCGAACAGCATCTCGAAATACTGGTTGGCCTCACTGATCAGGCCGTCGGCCTGGCGGGTCAGCAACACCATGTTGGGGCACAGGTGAAACAGCGTGGCGAAGCGTTTTTCGGAGTGGCTCAGGGCGTGCTCGCGTTCGCGCTGGCGGGTGGTCTCGCGGATCACTCCGATCATGCGGCGCCGGCCGGCCTTGTCCGGGGCCAGGCTGCCATTGATTTCCAGCCAGTGATGGCTGCCATCCGGCCATTGGATATGGTGATGCATGGCCTGCTCGAACGGTTCACCCGCCAGCACCGCGTGAAAGGCCCGCACTACGCGGGCGCGATCCTGCTGCGCCAGCAGGTCAAGGTAATCCAGGTCCTTGGGCAGCGGTTGGCGGGGGTCGAAGCCGAACAGCGCCTGGGTGCCCCGCGACCAACTGATGCGCCCGGTATCGATTTCCCAGCACCACGCGCCCAGGCGGGCAGCATTGAGGGCTGCCAGCAACTGCGGGGCGCTGTCCCAGCTTTGCTCCGCCTCTTGCGGGTCAAGGGCGTAAATACGGGGCAGGGGTGGCACGGAATCGACGGGGTTGCGCATTATCAAAGGGCCTTGGCTCAATGGGCGTTCGGCGCGGTTCAGTTCAGACCTTGAGGCCGCACAGCTTCATGCCGGTATCCCTGGCAGATCGACCTGTGCATCCAATAGGCTCATGAAAGCCCGCGCAGCATTCGACAGCGTCCTTTCGGTGTGCACGATATAGCCTAGCTGGCGACTGAGTTGTATGCCCGGCAAAGCGATACTTGCCACCTGGTCATCGAGCATGGTGCGTGGCAATACGCTCCATGCCAGGCCGATCGACACCATCATTTTTATAGTTTCCAGATAGTTAGTGCTCATTGCGATGTTCGGTGTGAGGCCCTGGGCCTCGAACAGTCGGCTGACAATATGGTGTGTAAAGGTGTTGCCTCCCGGGAAAACCGCCGGGTGCCTGGCAATATCGGCCAGGTTGACCGTGCCGTTGCTGGTCAGGCTGTGTTCGGGTGCCACCACGAAATCCAGCGGGTCATCCCATACCGGGGTCGCACGCACCAGGTTGTGCGGGTCGGGTGCCAGGGTGATTACCGCCACTTCGGCGCGGCCATGGAGGATTTCTTCGTAGGCCACTTCCGAATCGAGAAACTGAATATCCAGCGCCACGTTCGGGTATTCCCGGGTAAAGGTGCGCAGGATCGGCGGCAGGCGGTGCAGGCCGATGTGGTGGCTGGTGGCCAGAGTCAGGCGCCCGCTGACTTCGCCGGTGAGGTTGGTCAGGGCGCGACGGGTGTCGTCCAGCACATTCAGAATCTGATAGGCGCGTGGCAGCAGGGCCCGGCCGGCCTCGGTCAGGCCCACTTCGCGGCCCAGTCGGTCGAACAGGCGTACCTTCAGTTGTTGCTCCAGGCCGGCAATGCGTTTGCTGATGGCCGGCTGAGTCAGGTGCAGGCGCTCACCGGCGCCGGAGAAGCTGCCGGTCTCGGCGATGGCAATAAAGGCATTGAGGTTGGCCAGATCCATTTAGGTATTCCAGTTGGTAATCCAAAGCATAAAAAATATGAATTTGAGTTATTTAATGTAGCGCCATACCATCAGCCTCACAAGCCAAAGGGTTATTGAATGTCTCAAGACCCGGGGCATAGAAAGACCGATGATGAGGACCGACTGATGGCCGGCAAAACGCTTTACGACAAGCTTTGGGATTCCCATGAAGTGAAACGGCGCGACGATGGCTCGTCGCTGATCTATATCGACCGTCACATCATCCATGAAGTGACCTCGCCCCAAGCGTTCGAAGGGCTGCGGCTGGCCGGGCGCAAGCCTTGGCGCGTCGACTCGATCATCGCCACCCCGGACCACAACGTACCGACCACCCCGGAGCGCAAGGGTGGCATTGACGCCATCGTCGACACCGTATCGCGCCTTCAGGTGCAGACCCTCGACGACTACTGCGACGAATATGGCATCACCGAATTCAAGATGAATGACGTGCGTCAAGGCATCGTGCACGTGATCGGCCCGGAGCAAGGGGCGACCTTGCCCGGCATGACCGTGGTCTGCGGCGACTCCCACACCTCCACCCACGGTGCGTTCGGCGCCTTGGCCCATGGCATCGGCACCTCCGAGGTGGAACATGTGTTCGCCACCCAGTGCCTGGTCGCCAAAAAGATGAAGAACATGTTGGTCAAGGTCGAAGGCCAGTTGCCGTTCGGCGTAACCGCCAAGGACATCGTGCTCGCGGTGATCGGCAAGATCGGCACCGCAGGCGGTAACGGGCATGCTATCGAGTTTGCCGGCAGCGCGATTCGCGACCTGTCCATCGAAGGCCGCATGACCATCTGCAACATGTCCATTGAGGCCGGTGCCCGTGTGGGCATGGTGGCGGCGGACGAAAAAACTGTCGAATACGTCAAAGGTCGTCCATTCGCACCGGCAGGCGCCGATTGGGATGCCGCGGTAGAAGCCTGGAAAGACCTGGTCTCCGACGCCGATGCCGTGTTCGACACGGTGGTTGAGCTCGACGCCGCGCAGATCAAGCCGCAAGTCAGTTGGGGCACCTCGCCGGAAATGGTCCTGGCCGTCGATCAGAACGTGCCGGACCCGGCCAAGGAAACCGACCTGGTCAAGCGCGGCTCCATCGAGCGTGCCCTGAAGTACATGGGCTTGCAGGCCAACCAGGCGATCACCGACATCCAGTTGGACCGTGTGTTTATCGGCTCTTGCACCAACTCGCGGATCGAAGACCTGCGCGCCGCGGCGGTGATCGCCAAGGGCCGCAAAGTCGCCTCGACCATCAAGCAAGCCATCGTGGTGCCAGGTTCGGGCCTGGTCAAAGCGCAAGCCGAAGCCGAAGGCCTGGACAAGATCTTCCTCGAAGCCGGTTTTGAATGGCGTGAGCCGGGCTGCTCGATGTGCCTGGCGATGAACCCGGACCGTTTGGAGTCGGGCGAGCATTGCGCGTCCACCTCCAACCGTAACTTCGAAGGGCGTCAGGGCGCCGGTGGCCGTACCCACCTGGTCAGCCCGGCCATGGCCGCCGCCGCTGCCGTCAACGGTCGTTTCATCGACGTTCGCGAATTGATCTGAGGAATACCCGATGAGAGCTTTTACCCAACACACCGGTCTTGTCGCGCCGTTGGACCGTGCCAACGTGGACACCGACCAGATCATCCCCAAGCAGTTCTTGAAGTCGATCAAGCGCACCGGTTTCGGCCCGAACCTGTTCGATGAGTGGCGCTACTCTGGACGTGGGCTACGCCTACTAGGACAACTCCAAGCGCCCCTTGAACAAGGATTTCGTGCTCAACGCCGAACGCTACCAGGGTGCCAGCGTGCTGCTGGCCCGCGAGAACTTCGGCTGCGGCTCCAGCCGTGAACACGCGCCGTGGGCCCTGGAAGAATATGGCTTTCGCAGCATCATCGCGCCGAGCTACGCCGACATTTTCTTCAACAACAGCTTCAAGAACGGCCTGCTGCCGATCATCTTGACCGACGAAGAAGTCGACGAACTGTTCAAGCAAGTGGAAGCCGAAGAGGGCTACCAGCTGACCGTCGACCTGGCCGCGCAAACCGTGACCCGTCCGGATGGCAAGGTGTACCACTTTGAAGTGGACGCCTTCCGCAAGCACTGCCTGATCAACGGCCTGGACGATATCGGCCTGACCTTGCAGGACGGCGACGCGATTGCCGCCTTTGAAGCCAAGCACCGCGCTAGCCAGCCTTGGTTGTTTCGCGACGCCTGACTCTATGTAGACCGGATTGACCCTTCGCGAGCAAGCCCGCTCCCACATTCGACCGAGTTTCTTCAGTTGAAATGCAATCAAATGTGGGAGGGGCTTGCCCCCGATGAGGCCAGTGTTAACAACACAACACCCAAGGAGCCCACCATGGCCACCACCGCCCACACCCAAGTCGTGCAAAAACAATTCGGCGAGCAAGCCTCGGCCTACCTGAGCAGTGCCGTGCACGCCCAAGGCACCGAATTCGCGCTGCTGCAGGCCGAACTGGCCGGGCAGGGCAGCGCACGGCTGCTGGACCTGGGTTGCGGTGCAGGTCATGTCAGCTTCCATGTGGCGTCGCTGGTAAAAGAAGTGGTGGCCTACGACCTGTCCCAGCAGATGCTCGACGTGGTGGCGGCCGCCGCCAGCGACCGTGCCCTGGGCAACATCCGCACCGTACAGGGCGCTGCCGAGCGCCTGCCGTTTGCCGATGGCGAATTCGACTTCGTGTTCAGCCGCTACTCGGCCCACCACTGGAGCGACCTGGGCCTGGCCCTGCGTGAAGTGCGCCGGGTGCTCAAGCCGGGCGGCGTGGCGGCGTTCGTCGATGTATTGTCACCGGGCAGCCCGCTGTTGGACACTTACCTGCAAACCGTCGAAGTGCTGCGCGACACCAGCCACGTGCGCGATTATTCTGCCGCCGAGTGGATGCAGCAGCTCAGCGAGTCCGGTTTGCATGTGCGCACCAGCAGTCGCCAGCGCCTGCGCCTGGAATACACCTCGTGGGTCGAGCGCATGCGCACGCCGCAGGCTTTGCGCGCCGCAATCCTTGAGCTGCAAAAGGCGATGGGCCAGGAAGTACGCGATTACTACGAAATTCAAGCCGACGGCACCTTCAGCACCGACGTGCTGGTGGTGTTCGCCGAGCGCTGATTGATTTTTCCCGACCTGCCCACGGGCGGGTCGCTTGATGAAATGAGGAACGCATGAGCAAGCAGATTCTGATTCTCCCTGGCGACGGTATTGGTCCGGAAATCATGGCCGAAGCGGTCAAGGTCCTGGAGTTGGCCAACACCAAGTACAGCCTGGGCTTCGAATTGAGCCACGACGTGATCGGCGGCGCCGCCATCGACAAGCACGGCGTGCCGCTGGCCGACGAAACCCTGGACCGCGCCCGCGCAGCCGACGCCGTGCTGCTCGGCGCCGTGGGCGGTCCGAAATGGGACAAGATCGAACGTGACATCCGCCCTGAGCGCGGCCTGCTGAAAATCCGTGCGCAACTGGGCCTGTTCGGCAACCTGCGCCCGGCGATCCTCTACCCGCAACTGGCTGACGCTTCGAGCCTCAAGCCGGAAGTGGTCGCGGGCCTGGATATCCTGATCGTGCGTGAACTGACCGGCGGTATCTATTTCGGCTCGCCACGTGGCGTGCGCGAGTTGGAGAATGGCGAACGTCAGGCCTACGACACCTTGCCGTACAGCGAGAGCGAAATCCGCCGTATCGCCCGGGTCGGTTTCGACATGGCCCGTGTGCGCGGCAAAAAGGTCTGCTCGGTGGACAAGGCCAACGTACTGGCCTCCAGCCAACTGTGGCGCGAAATCGTTGAAGAAGTGGCCAAGGACTACCCGGACGTCGAACTGAGCCACATGTACGTCGACAACGCCGCCATGCAGCTGGTGCGTGCGCCCAAGCAGTTCGACGTGATCGTCACCGACAACCTGTTCGGCGACATCCTGTCAGACCAGGCCTCGATGCTCACCGGTTCCATCGGCATGCTGCCGTCGGCGTCGCTGGACACCAATAACAAGGGCATGTACGAGCCGTGCCACGGTTCGGCGCCGGACATCGCGGGCCAGGGCATTGCCAACCCGCTGGCGACCATCCTGTCGGTCTCGATGATGCTGCGTTACAGCTTCAACCTGAGCGATGCGGCGGACGCGATCGAGAAGGCCGTAAGCCTGGTGCTGGACCAGGGCCTGCGCACCGGTGACATCTGGTCACAAGGTTGCACCAAAGTCGGTACGCAAGAAATGGGCGACGCAGTAGTCGCCGCGCTGCGGAATCTGTAATCTCTCGGGCCCGCTTGCAGATGTTGCTGCAAGGCGGCCCACTTTTTAACAAGGTGTAGTTGCGATGAAACGTGTAGGTCTGATCGGTTGGCGCGGTATGGTCGGTTCCGTGCTCATGCAGCGGATGCTGGAAGAGCAGGATTTCGATCTTATTGAGCCGGTGTTTTTCACCACCTCGAACGTGGGTGGCCAAGGGCCGTCCGTGGGCAAGGATATTGCTCCGCTCAAGGACGCCTACAGCATTGAAGAGCTGAAAACCCTCGATGTGATTCTGACCTGCCAGGGTGGCGACTACACCAGCGAAGTCTTCCCCAAGCTGCGCGAAGCCGGCTGGCAGGGTTACTGGATCGATGCCGCCTCGAGCCTGCGCATGCAGGACGACGCGGTGATCATCCTCGACCCGGTCAACCGCAAGGTCATCGACCAGCAGTTGGATGCCGGCACCAAGAACTACGTCGGCGGCAACTGCACCGTCAGCCTGATGCTGATGGGCCTGGGCGGCCTGTTCGAAGCGGGCCTGGTCGAGTGGATGAGCGCCATGACCTATCAGGCGGCCTCCGGCGCCGGCGCGCAGAACATGCGTGAACTGATCAAGCAGATGGGCGCGACCCATGCCGCGGTTGCCGATCAACTGGCGGACCCTGCCAGCGCGATCCTCGACATCGACCGCCGTGTGGCCGAAGCCATGCGCAGCGATGCGTACCCGACCGAGAACTTCGGTGTGCCATTGGCCGGCAGCCTGATCCCGTGGATCGACAAAGAGCTGCCGAACGGCCAGAGCCGCGAAGAGTGGAAGGCCCAGGCTGAGACCAACAAGATCCTCGGTCGCTTCAAGAGCCCGATCCCGGTGGACGGCATTTGCGTGCGCATCGGCGCCATGCGTTGCCACAGCCAGGCGCTGACCATCAAATTGAACAAAGACGTGCCGATCGCTGATATCGAAGGGCTGATCAGCCAGCACAACCCTTGGGTCAAGCTGGTGCCGAACAACCGTGATATCAGCATGCAGGAGCTGAGCCCGACCAAGGTCACCGGCACCCTGAATGTGCCGGTTGGTCGTCTGCGCAAGCTGAACATGGGCAGCCAGTTCCTCGGCGCGTTCACGGTTGGCGACCAGCTGCTGTGGGGCGCGGCTGAGCCGTTGCGTCGCATGCTGCGGATTCTGCTGGAGCGTTGATCGCTGCTGGTAGGATGAAACCCGCGCTCTGGTGACAGGCGCGGGTTTTTTGTTGCTCTTGAGGGCCTCATCGCAGGCAAGCCAGCTCCCACATTTGGCTGTGTTCACAAATCAAAATGTGGGAGCCGGGCTTGCCCGCGATGGGGCCATCAGCCTCACCCCAGGGCCCAGCCCAATTGCCTCACCCCCAACCACCCGGTAAAGTGCCGCTCCCCCCGCAATGCCCGAGGCAGCCCCCATGACCCAGACCTTTGAAATCGCCGTGATCGGCGCCACCGGCACCGTCGGTGAAACCCTGGTGCAGATCCTCGAAGAGCTGAGTTTTCCGGTGGGCACTCTGTACCTGTTGGCCGGTAACAATTCAGCCGGTGCTTCAGTACCCTTTCGCGGCAAGAACGTACGGGTCAAGGAAGTCGACGAATTCGACTTCAGCAAAGTGCAGCTGGCGTTCTTCGCGGCCGGCCCGGCGGTGACCTTGAGCTTCGCGCCACGCGCCACGGCGGCAGGGTGTTCAGTGATCGACTTGTCGGGCGCCTTGCCTGCCGAGCAGGCACCTCGCGTGGTGCCGGAAGCCAACGCGCACGTGCTCAAGGGGCTGAAAAACCCTTTCCAGCTCAGCAGCCCAAGCCCCTCCGCTACCAACCTGGCCGTCGTTCTGGCGCCATTGCGCAACCTGCTGGATATCCAGCGCGTCAGCGTCACCGCCAACCTGGCCGTGTCTGCCCAGGGCCGTGAAGCCGTCAGCGAGCTGGCCCGGCAAACCGCCGAGCTGTTGAATGTGCGCCCGCTGGAGCCGCAATTTTTTGATCGGCAGATGGCCTTCAATCTGTTGGCCCAAGTCGGCACGCCGGATACCCAGGGTCATACAGTCCTGGAGAAACGTCTCGTACACGAGCTGCGTGCAGTGCTGGAAACACCTTTACTAAAGATTTCCGCAACTTGCGTTCAAGCCCCGGTGTTTTTTGGCGATAGCCTGACTGTGTCATTGCAATTGGGCGCGGCGGTCGACCTGGCCGCCGTCAACCGCGCACTTGACGCAGCGCCGGGTATCGAGCTGGTGGAAGAGGGTGACTACCCCACTGCGGTGGGCGATGCGGTCGGCCAGGATGTGGTCTACGTCGGCCGAGTGCGTGCGGGCGTGGACGACCCGGCGGAACTAAATTTGTGGCTGACGTCAGATAACGTACGCAAGGGTGCAGCACTGAATGCTGTGCAGCTGGCGCAGTTGTTGATAAAAGGCCTTGCGTAAAAGATACTTGGCGGCAATTTGTAGATTGATTCTAGCCAGGCGCTATGCTTGGCCCGAAGCGAAACAGAAGCGTGTCGGTGACCTATCGGCTCGCCATGCCTTATGGCAGCGGTTACCAACCTTCTCGCAGGTCGGGGAGTGTTCAGACAAAGGATGAGGCTATGGTTCAAGTTCGCAAACTGGTGTTAGCAATAGCGGCCGCCTCGGCGCTGACCTCCGGTATGGCGCAGGCGCTGCAGCTGGGGGAAATGACCCTCAAGTCGAAGTTGAACCAGCCGTTGTCGGTGGAAATCGAGTTGCTTGACGTGGGTGGCCTCACGGCTTCCGAGATCACGCCGAGCCTGGCGTCCGACCAGGCGTTTGTAGACGCAGGCGTGGATCGCCAGGCCTTCCTCAATGACCTGACATTTACGCCAGTGGTCAACCCCAGCGGCCGCAGTGTGGTGCGTGTCACCTCCAGCAAGCCACTGCCCGATTCCTACGTACGTTTCCTGCTGCAGGTGCAATGGCCCAACGGCCGCCTGATGCGTGATTACAGTGTGTTGCTCGACCCGGCCAAGTTCGAACAGCCGGCGCCGACCGCCAGCGCGCCAGCGCCGCGTTTGAGCGCACCTGCCGGTACCGCGCCAGCTGTCAGCAAGCCCGCACAGCACACCACAACTTCTCGCGATACGTTGTGGGAAATTGCCGAAAAGAATCGCAACGGTGCGTCGGTTCAGCAAACCATGCTGGCAATTCAGGCGCTCAACCCCGACGCCTTTATCGATGGCAATATCAACCGCTTGAAAACCGGCCAGGTTCTGCGCCTGCCGGATCGCGTGCAGGCGACCAGCCTGCCGCAACCCCAGGCGATTGCCGAAGTCACCGCGCAAAACGCCGCCTGGCGCCAGGGCCGGCGTACGGCGGCCAATCAGCCGGCGGGCAAGCAACAGCTGGACGCCACCAAGCGTACCCAGGCCGGCAATGCACCGGCGAGCACCAATGCCAAAGACAACCTGAGCCTGGTCTCCGCTGAGGCGGCCAAGAAGGGTGGCAAGGGCAAGGCTGGAGACGGCCAGGCATTGGGCGACAAGCTGGCGATGACCCAGGAACAACTGGACACCACCCGTCGCGACAACGCCGAGCTGAAAAGCCGTGCGGCGGATTTGCAGAGCCAGTTGGACAAACTGCAAAAACTGATTCAACTGAAAAACGATCAACTGGCCCGCCTGCAGGCGGAAAAGGCTGACCCGACTGCGCCGGCGACGGCGACGGCCGCGATGCCCGCCCAACTGGCCGCTGAGCCTGCGAGCACTGCGCCTGCCCCTGCGCCGGATGCTACGCCGACCGCCGCCGCGCCTGAGCCCGAGCCGATCAAGCCGGATGCCGCGCCTGCCACTACCGAAGGCAAATTCAACGACCTGCTGACCAACCCGATCATACTGGGTGTGGTCGGCGGTGCGGCTGGGCTGCTGGTGCTGTTGCTCCTGCTGTTGTGGGCGCGTCATCGCAACGCCCGCCTGGAGGAGGAAAAACACCTGCGCATGGCGCGGGCCCTGGCTGAAGAGCCGGAGTTCAGCTCGAACATCGACCACGACCTGCCGCCGGACAGCTTCGAAGGGCTGGAAGTACCACCGCCGAGCGTCAAGCTGGCCGCCGCTCCCGCACCGGCTCCAGTGGTTGAACCGGTCGTGGTGGTGCCGACTGTCGCCTCTGTGCTTGCGCCGCTGGCAGTCGCCGTGGCCCCACAAAACGCCAACGATGCCCTGGCGCAAGCCCAGTCCCATATCGACCGTGGCCACCTGAACCAGGCCGCCGACGTGCTGGAGCAGGCGATCAAGCATGAGCCCAAGCGCAGCGACCTGCGTTTGAAGCTGATGGAAGTCTACGGCCTGCAAAATGACAAGGACGGCTTCGTCACACAGGAGCGTCAACTGGTGGCCACTGGTGAAAACCACGCCCAGGTCGAACAGCTCAAGGCTCGCTTCCCGGCCATGGCCGTGCTGGCGGCGGGCGTCAGTGCCGCCGTTGCCGCGGCGGCGCTGGACGCTCAATACGTCAAGGATTTGCTCGAAGACAAGCCGGCCGCAGCCGAGCCGGAAGCCTTCGACACGGATTTCGATTTGAGCCTGGACGATCTGGAAGCCGCGTCACCCGCCGTGGTCAAGGACGATCAGCAAACGTTCGAGTCGCTTTTGCAGCAGCAGACTGAAGCCAATGCGAGCCCGGGTGACGTGTCGGACTTCGACCTGGACTTGCAGTTGGACGCGCCTGCTTCCACGCAATCTGACGATGACTTTCTCTCGGGCCTTGAAGACCAGATGAAGGATGTGCCGGCGGTCGAGCCACCGACCCTGACCCCTGCGGCGCCGGAAGATTTCGAGCTGCCGGAGGATTTCGACTTGTCCCTGGCCGATGAGCCCGAGGCCGCCGTCCAGCCTGACGCCTTTGCGTCCGAGCTGGATGACGTGAATGCCGAACTGGACCGTCTGTCCCAGAGCCTGGAGCACCCGCCCATCGAGCCGTCCTTCACCGCTGAAGACGCGGCGCTGGGCGCTGATGAGCCGGAATTCGACTTTTTGTCCGGCACCGATGAGGTCGCCACCAAGCTCGATCTGGCCCAGGCTTACATCGACATGGGCGACATGGATGGGGCGCGGGACATTCTTTCCGAAGTGCTGACCGAAGGTGACGAGGGGCAGCGCGGTGAGGCCAAGGAAATGCTCGGGCGCTTGTGAGCGCCGCGGCGACCTTTTGTGGGCGTCGGGCTTGCCCGCGATGCAGGCGACTCGGTCTGCGGGTAAATCGAGTTGATGCTATCGCAGGCAAGCCAGCGCCCACACAAACCGGCATAATGGCCGCCTTTGCGCAACTCATCAGGCTCTCAGTTCTTGGCAAATATAGATAACGCGGCCGCCGAAATGGCGGCCGCAGGCTTTTACCGCATCGCCCTCGGCGTGGAATACAAAGGCTCGCGCTATCGCGGCTGGCAGCGTCAGGCGTCCGGTGTGCTGACGGTGCAGGAAACCCTGGAAAACGCTTTGTCGAAGGTCGCCGACTCACCGGTGTCGCTGATGTGCGCCGGGCGTACCGACGCCGGTGTGCACGCCTGTGGCCAGGTGGTGCATTTCGACACTCAGGCCGAGCGCACCATGAAGGCCTGGGTGATGGGCGCCAACATCAATTTGCCCCATGACGTCAGCGTCACCTGGGCCAAAGTCATGCCTGCGCATTTTCATGCGCGCTTCAAGGCCATCGCCCGGCGCTATCGCTACGTGATCTACAACGATCAGATCCGCCCCGCGCACCTTAACCAGGAAATCACCTGGAATCATCGTCCGCTGGACGCGGAGCGTATGGCCGAGGCCGCGCAGCACCTGGTGGGCGTGCATGATTTCAGCGCGTTCCGTGCCGGCCAGTGCCAGGCCAAGTCGCCGATCAAGGAGGTCCATCACCTGCGGGTGACCCGTCACGGCAAGATGATCGTGCTGGATATCCGCGCCGGGGCGTTCCTGCACCATATGGTGCGCAATATTGCAGGCGTGCTGATGACCATCGGCACCGGTGAGCGCCCGGTGGAATGGGCCAGGGAAGTGCTCGAAAGCCGTATTCGCCGCACCGGCGGTGTCACGGCGCATCCGTTCGGGTTGTACCTGGTGGATGTGGAGTACCGCGACGAGTTCGAATTGCCGGATCGCTTCATGGGTCCACATTTCCTCACAGGTTTCAGCGAACTTGGCGGCTGACGCCTGGAAAAGCTTTTGTTACCATCCGGGACTTTCTCGGTTCAACCCCTGAGGTTTCTACGATATGTCTGCCGTTCGCAGCAAGATTTGCGGGATTACCCGCATAGAAGACGCGCTGGCGGCAGTCGAGGCGGGGGCGGACGCCATCGGTTTTGTGTTTTATGCCAGGAGCCCGCGAGCGGTGAACGTGTTGCAGGCGCGGGCGATCATTGCCGCGTTGCCGCCGTTCGTGACCACTGTGGGTCTGTTCGTCAATGCCAGCCGTTGCGAACTCAACGAGACCCTGGATGCCGTACCCCTGGATGTGCTGCAGTTTCACGGCGATGAAACCCCGGATGAGTGCGAAAGCTACCAGCGCCCGTATATCAAGGCGCTGCGGGTCAAGGCCGGCGACGACATCGCCGGCGCCTGCGCTGCCTACACCGGCGCACGCGGGATCCTGCTGGACACCTATGTCGAAGGTGTACCCGGCGGGACTGGCGAAGCATTCGACTGGTCGCTGATTCCCGAGGGGCTGAGCAAGCCGATCATCCTGGCCGGGGGGCTCAACCCCGTTAATGTTGCGGCGGCCATCCAGCAGGTTCGGCCGTACGCAGTGGATGTCAGTGGCGGGGTGGAACAGGGCAAGGGCATCAAGGATCACGGCAAGATTCGCGCATTCATGCAGGCTGTGCGTAACAGCAGTGGCGGGATGTGACGGCTGGCAGTCTGCCGCCGTCCATAACTACCACTGTGTAAAACAGCACCGGCGCCGCCTGCGGGAGGCCCGGAAATGAAGTGGCAACCCTGCACTGGCAGGTTGTCTGGAAGGCTGAGGAGGCATGCGGGAAAAGGCCGGTCGAACGTCTGACCCCGTCCAGCATGCGTCATCGCCACATATGAATTTAGCTCAAGGGCATACGCGGGGCTGAGTTCAAGCCACCGGTACTGGAGAAAGAAAGCATGAGCAACTGGTTAGTAGACAAACTGATCCCTTCGATCATGCGTTCCGAGGTGAAAAAAAGCTCGGTTCCTGAAGGTCTGTGGCACAAGTGCCCATCCTGCGACGCGGTGCTCTACCGCCCCGAGCTGGAAAAGACCCTGGATGTTTGCCCCAAGTGCAACCACCACATGCGCATCGGCGCCCGCGCCCGCATCGATATCTTCCTGGATGCCGACGGCCGCAATGAACTGGGTGCTGATCTTGAGCCGGTTGACCGTCTCAAGTTCCGCGATGGCAAGAAGTACAAGGACCGCCTGACCGCTGCCCAGAAGCAGACCGGTGAGAAGGACGCGCTGATTTCCGTCAGCGGCAAGCTGCTGGGCATGCCGGTGGTGGTGTCGGCGTTTGAGTTCTCCTTCATGGGCGGCTCCATGGGTGCCATCGTCGGCGAGCGCTTCGTGCGTGCCGCCAACTACGCCCTGGAAAACCGTTGCCCGATGATCTGCTTCGCCGCCTCCGGTGGTGCGCGTATGCAGGAAGCGCTGATTTCCCTGATGCAAATGGCCAAGACCTCTGCGGTGCTGGCGCGTCTGCGTGAAGAAGGCATCCCGTTCATCTCCGTGCTGACCGACCCGGTCTACGGCGGCGTTTCCGCCAGCCTGGCGATGCTGGGTGATGTGATCGTCGGCGAGCCCAAGGCCCTGATCGGCTTTGCCGGCCCGCGTGTGATCGAGCAGACCGTGCGCGAAAAACTGCCGGAAGGCTTCCAGCGCAGCGAGTTCCTGCTGGAGCACGGCGCAATCGACCTGATCATCCCGCGTGGCGAGTTGCGCCCACGGCTGGGTAGCCTGCTGGCGCAAATGATGGGCCTGCCGACCCCTGTGTACGTCGCGCCTAAGGTTGAGCCGATCATCGTGCCGCCGGTGCCTGCAAACCTATGACCCAACGAACCCTTGGCGAATGGCTCGCCTACCTTGAGCAGTTGCATCCGTCAGCCATCGACATGGGCCTGGAGCGCTCGCAACAGGTAGCGGCCCGCCTTGGGTTGGGCCGGCCGGCACTGCGTGTGATCACGGTGACCGGTACCAACGGCAAAGGCTCTACCTGTGCCTTTGTCGCGGCGCTGCTGCAGGCCCAAGGGCTGAAAGTCGGCGTCTACAATTCCCCGCACTTGCTGCGCTACAACGAGCGGGTGCAGCTCAATGGCGTCGAAGCCACTGATGAGCAGCTCTGCGAAGCCTTCGCCGCACTGGATACCGGCCGGGGCGAGATTTCCCTGACTTACTTCGAGATGGGCACCCTGGCGGCGTTCTGGCTGTTCGAGCGTGCGCAGCTGGATGTGGTCGTTCTGGAAGTGGGCCTGGGCGGGCGCCTGGACACGGTCAACGTGGTGGATGCCGACCTGGCGCTGGTGACCAGCATCGGCGTGGACCACGCCGACTACCTGGGTGACACCCGTGAATCCGTGGCCTATGAAAAGGCCGGGATTTTCCGTCAGGGCAAGCCTGCACTCTGTGGGGATCTGGACCCGCCGCAACCCTTGCTGGACAAGGTGCGCGAGCTGGATTGCCCGTTTTTCCTGCGCGGGCGCGACTTCAATCTGGAAATCGGTGACCAGCACTGGCAATGGCGCGGGCGTGATGCGCGTGGCCAGGCTGTGGCGCTGCGCGACCTGCCGCTGTTGAACCTGCCGATGGAAAATGCCGCGCTCGCGCTGCAAGCGTATCTGCTGCTTGACCTGCCGTGGCAGGCCGAGCAGATTGCCGCGACCTTGCTGGCTACCCGCGTGGTGGGGCGCCTGGACCGTCGTGCGTTCGAATGGCAGGGCAAGCGCCTGAACCTGCTGCTGGATGTGGGGCACAACCCGCATGCGGCCGAGTATCTGGCGCAGCGGCTGGCGCGTACGCCGCCGGTTGGTCGTCGGCTCGCCGTCTTCGGTTTGTTGGCCGATAAAGACCTGGGCGGGGTGGTTGCGCCGTTGCTGGGAAGCGTCCAGGCGTGGGCGGTTGCGCCGCTGGACTCGCCGCGCAGCCGTCCGGCTGCTGAGTTGGCAGCCGCCTTGCAGAACCTTGGTGCGCCCGTGGCGTCGTATGCAAGCGTGACCGAGGCCCTTGAGGCGCAGTGTGCAGTGGCAACGGCCGAGGACGAGATTCTGTTGTTCGGATCATTTTATTGTGTTGCCGAGGCGCTTGAATGGTTGGCCCGGCGCTCCACGGAGGAAGCTGCACATGGCATTACTGGATAGCGCATACAAGCAGCGAATGGTTGGAGCCCTGGTTCTGGTGGCGTTGGCGGTGATTTTCCTGCCGATGCTGTTCTCTCGCCAGGACGAACAGCGCCAGGTTGTTGTTGAGGCACCGGCAGCCCCCAGGCACCGGCGGTGCCTCAGGTTCAGGTTGAGCCGGTGGTGGTGCCCGAGCCGCAGGCCTTGCCGGAAGAAGAGCCTGTGCCGACAGATGACGAGGTGGCTGCGCAGCAGGCGCCGTCAATGCCGGTGCAGCCGAGCGTACCGGTGGTCAAGCCCGCTCCGGCGCCTGCCGTAGCGGTCAAGCCTGCCGCACCTGCGCCTGCGCCCAAGCCGGTAGCGCCGCAACCCGCTGCACCTGGCAAGCCGGACGTAGGTCAAAGCCGTATCGACCCGAACGGTCTGCCGATCAGTTGGTCGATCCAGGTGGCCAGCCTGGGCAATCGCGAAGGTGCCGACGCTTTGCAGAAAAAGCTGCGTAGCCAGGGGTATAACGCCTATATCCGTAGCGCCGACGGCAAGAACCGGGTGTTTATCGGACCGCTGATCGAGCGTGCCGAGGCGGATCGCCTGCGCGATCTGCTGGATCGACAGCAGAACCTCAAGGGGTTCGTGACCCGGTTCCAGCCTGAGCGCGGCTGATTAGCGTCAGTCTCTGGTTGGAATGCGAGTCAAGTGTGGGAGCTGGCGTGCCTGCGATGACGGTGGTTCAGTCAACAGTTATGTTGCTGGCCCATCGCAGGCAAGCCAGCTCCCACATTCGTTTTAGAGCGCTCTTGAAATCAGCTTGGCTCGCCACAAACTATTGATTTGCAAAGCGCCGTCAATCACAGCTTACCGATAGCCCGACGCTCTGCTAAAATGCGCCGCCTTATCCGTCCGTAGGCTCAAACGTGCCATTTACCTGGGTTGATTGGGCGATTGTTGCAATCGTCGCCATCTCCGCTTTGATCAGTCTTAGCCGCGGCTTCGTAAAAGAAGCACTGTCGTTGCTGACCTGGATCATCGCAGGAGTCGTAGCCTGGATGTTCGGTGGTTCACTGTCTGTCTACCTGGCCGGATACATCGAGACACCTTCGGCTCGCGTCATCGCGGGCTGCGCCATCATGTTCATCGCCACGCTGCTGGTGGGGGCAATGGTCAATTATCTTATTGGCGAATTGATACGTGTCACCGGCCTCTCCGGGACCGATCGATTTCTCGGCATGGCCTTTGGCGCCGCACGGGGTGCGTTGCTGGTGGTCGTGGCGGTCGGGCTGTTGAGCCTGGGGCCGGTACAGCAGGATTCGTGGTGGCAGGAGTCGATACTCGTGCCAAAATTTCTATTAGTTGCAGATTGGTCCAAAAACCTCATTTTGGGGTGGAGCAGTCAGTGGCTGGCCAGCGGAATCAGCGTACCCGCTGATCTTCCGTTCAAGGAACACCTCTTGCCGGCCAAAACGCCTCAGTAAGCTGTGTTCAGTCAAGATTCATTAAGTAGGGGTTGCGTCGCATGTGTGGCATCGTCGGTATCGTCGGTAAGTCGAACGTCAATCAGGCGCTGTATGACGCGCTAACCGTCCTCCAGCACCGCGGCCAGGACGCTGCCGGTATTGTGACCAGCCATGACGGCCGGTTATTCCTGCGCAAGGACAATGGCCTGGTGCGTGACGTGTTCCATCAGCGTCACATGCAGCGCCTCGTCGGGCACATGGGCATTGGCCATGTGCGTTACCCGACTGCCGGTAGCTCGACTTCGGCCGAAGCTCAACCGTTTTACGTCAACTCGCCTTACGGCATCACCCTGGCGCACAACGGCAACCTGACCAACGTTGAACAGCTGGCCAAGGAGATTTACGAATCTGACCTGCGCCACGTCAACACCAGCTCCGACTCGGAAGTGCTGCTCAACGTGTTCGCCCACGAACTGGCCCAGCGCGGCAAGTTGCAGCCAACCGAAGAAGACGTGTTTGCTGCCGTGACTGACGTGCACAACCGTTGCGTCGGTGGTTACGCGGTCGTGGCCATGGTCACCGGTTATGGCATCGTCGGTTTCCGCGACCCGCACGGCATTCGTCCGATCGTGTTCGGCCAGCGTCATACCGACGAAGGCGTCGAGTACATGATCGCGTCCGAAAGCGTGTCCCTGGACGTGCTGGGCTTCACCCTGATCCGCGACCTCGCGCCGGGCGAAGCGGTGTACATCACCGAAGACGGCAAGCTGCACACCCGTCAGTGCGCCGTGGCGCCGAAACTCACCCCGTGCATCTTCGAACACGTCTACCTGGCGCGTCCGGATTCGATCATCGACGGTGTTTCGGTGTACAAGGCGCGCCTGCGCATGGGCGAGAAGCTGGCCGAGAAGATCCTGCGCGAGCGTCCTGAGCACGATATCGACGTGGTGATCCCGATCCCGGACACCAGCCGTACCGCTGCGCTGGAGCTGGCCAACCACTTGGGCGTCAAGTTCCGCGAAGGCTTCGTGAAGAACCGCTACATCGGCCGTACCTTCATCATGCCGGGCCAGGCGGCGCGCAAGAAGTCGGTGCGCCAGAAGCTCAACGCCATCGAGCTGGAATTTCGCGGCAAGAACGTGATGCTGGTGGATGACTCCATCGTGCGCGGCACCACCTGCAAGCAGATCATCCAGATGGCCCGTGAAGCCGGTGCGAAGAACGTGTACTTCTGCTCCGCCGCACCTGCCGTACGTTACCCGAACGTGTACGGTATCGACATGCCGAGCGCCCACGAACTGATCGCCCACAACCGCACGACCCAGGACGTGGCCGACCTGATCGGCGCCGACTGGCTGATCTATCAGGACCTGCCGGACCTGATCGAAGCGGTCGGCGGCGGCAAGATCAAGATCGACCAGTTCGACTGCGCCGTGTTCGACGGCAAGTACGTGACCGGTGACGTCGACGAGGCCTACCTGAACAAGATCGAGCAGGCGCGTAACGACTCGTCGAAGATCAAGACCCAGGCGGTCAGCGCGATCATCGATCTGTACAACAACTGAGTAAACACCGGCCCTGAGGGGCCGGTTTTGTATCTTAAATAAAGAATTGAGTAAGGAGTCGCAGCATGAGTCAGGAATGGGATGCCGGTCGGTTGGACAGCGACCTCGATGGCGTAGCTTTCGATACCCTGGCTGTGCGCGCCGGCCAGCACCGCACGCCGGAAGGCGAACACGGTGACCCGATGTTCTTCACCTCCAGCTATGTGTTCCGCACCGCCGCCGACGCCGCTGCGCGTTTTGCCGGTGAGGTGCCGGGCAACGTGTATTCGCGCTACACCAACCCGACCGTGCGTGCGTTTGAAGAGCGTATTGCGGCTCTTGAAGGCGCTGAGCAGGCCGTGGCCACGGCCACGGGCATGGCGGCGATCCTGGCAGTGGTGATGAGCCTGTGCAGCGCCGGCGACCATGTGCTGGTGTCGCGCAGTGTGTTCGGTTCCACCATTAGCCTGTTCGAGAAGTACTTCAAGCGTTTTGGTATCGAAGTGGACTATGTGCCGCTGGCGGACCTCTCCGGCTGGGATGCGGCGATCAAGGCCAATACCCGGTTGCTGTTTGTCGAGTCGCCGTCCAACCCGCTGGCCGAGCTGGTGGATATCGCCGCATTGTCCGAAGTGGCCCACGCCAAGGGCGCGATGCTGGTGGTCGACAACTGCTTCTGCACGCCTGCGCTGCAGCAGCCGTTGAAGCTGGGGGCAGACATCGTTGTGCACTCGGCGACCAAGTTCATCGACGGCCAGGGCCGTTGCATGGGCGGCGTGGTTGCTGGCCGTAGCGAGCAAATGAAAGAAGTGGTGGGTTTCCTGCGCACCGCCGGCCCGACCCTAAGCCCGTTCAACGCGTGGATCTTCCTCAAGGGCCTGGAAACCCTGAGCCTGCGCATGAAGGCCCACTGCGCCAACGCCCAGGCGTTGGCTGAGTGGCTGGAGCAGCAGGAGGGTATCGAGAAGGTGCACTACGCCGGTCTCAAGAGCCATCCGCAGCACGAATTGGCCCAGCGCCAGCAACGGGGTTTCGGCGCCGTGGTGAGCTTTGAAGTGAAGGGCGGCAAGGAGGGCGCGTGGCGCTTTATCGACGCGACGCGGCTGATTTCGATCACTGCCAACCTGGGTGACAGCAAGACCACCATCACGCATCCGAGCACCACCTCCCACGGGCGCCTGGCGCCACAGGAGCGTGAAGCCGCGGGCATTCGCGACAGCCTGATCCGCATCGCAGTGGGCCTGGAAGATGTCGCCGACTTGCAAGCTGACCTGGCTCGCGGGTTGGCAGCCTTGTGATCGAGTGGTCCATGGAAGCGGCGGCCGCCAGTAACGGGCGTGTCGCGTTGGTGACGGGCGCGGCCCGGGGCATTGGCCTCGGGATTGCTGCGTGGTTGATCAGCGAAGGCTGGCAAGTGGTGTTGACCGACCTGGACCGCGAGCGCGGCTCCAAGGTGTCCAAGGTGCTGGGTGACAACGCCTGGTTTATCACCATGGATGTGGCGGACGAGAAGCAAGTCGCCCAAGGCGTTGCCGAGGTATTGGGGCAATTTGGCCGCCTGGATGCGTTGGTGTGCAACGCGGCGGTGGCCGACCCGCGCAATATCACCCTAGAAAGCCTCGACCTGGCTTACTGGAATCGTGTGTTGGCGGTGAACCTCAGCGGGCCGATGTTGCTGGCCAAGCACTGTGCGCCGTACTTGCGCGCCCACGGTGGGGCGATCGTCAACCTGGCGTCGACCCGGGCCCGACAATCGGAGCCTGACACCGAAGCCTATGCGGCGAGTAAGGGCGGTTTGCTGGCCCTGACTCACGCGTTGGCGATCAGCCTTGGGCCGGAGGTGCGGGTCAATGCCGTGAGCCCAGGCTGGATCGATGCGCGTGACCCTGCTGCGCGGCGTGCCGAGCCACTGACCGATGCCGATCATGCCCAGCACCCGGCGGGCCGGGTGGGTACGGTGGAGGACGTGGCAGCGATGGTGGCGTGGTTGCTGTCGCGCCAGGCCGGGTTTGTCACCGGGCAGGAGTTCGTGGTGGACGGCGGCATGAGCAAGAAGATGATTTACAGCGAGTAGGGCGGGCCGGCGACTTGAAGCAATTTTGTCTTTTTCAGAAAAACTTCAAGCAGGCTATTGACTTAGGTCCGCTACCTGCGTAAATTTCGCGGCCTCAACGAAGCAAAGGGTGATTAGCTCAGCTGGGAGAGCATCTGCCTTACAAGCAGAGGGTCGGCGGTTCGATCCCGTCATCACCCACCACTTCTTGAGAGTTTTGCCTTGGGGCAAGACGCAACGTTAAAGGTTGCACCGACGCGCAGCGGTAGTTCAGTCGGTTAGAATACCGGCCTGTCACGCCGGGGGTCGCGGGTTCGAGTCCCGTCCGCTGCGCCATATTTTCCAGGTTCGATTCGTCGGGCCTGAGATCGAACAGCCAAGGCTGGTTGATCAGATGTTTAAAGGCGGTTGAGAGTTTAGGCTCAGCCGGTCAAGCGATACGCAGCGGTAGTTCAGTCGGTTAGAATACCGGCCTGTCACGCCGGGGGTCGCGGGTTCGAGTCCCGTCCGCTGCGCCATATCTGCCTCAAGGCCCACTGAACGCCTTGGAGCACAAAGAAAGCCACTGGCTACTTTGATCCGATAGCAAAGACCCTGGTCGAAAGACCGGGGTTTTTTGTGTCTGCGATTTGGCAAGTGGTTGGAAGAGCCGGCGAGCCGGCTCTCAGTGCGTTGTCAGAATCCCAACTTATCCCGCAGCCCGTAATACCAGGCCCCCAGCGCCGCAAACGGCGTGCGCAGCAGTTGCCCGCCAGGGAACGGATAGTGCGGCAGGTCGGCAAACGCATCAAAACGCTCAGCCTGGCCTCTTAACGCCTCCGCCAGTACTTTGCCCGCCAGGTGCGTGTACGTCACGCCATGGCCGCTGCAGCCCTGTGAGTAATAGATATTGTCGCCGAGGCGACCCACCTGCGGCAGACGCGACAAGGTCAGCAGGAAGTTTCCGGTCCAGGCGTAGTCGATTTTCACATCCTTGAGCTGCGGGAACGCCTTGAGCATCTTCGGCCGGATAATCGCCTCGATATTGGCCGGGTCGCGCGCGCCATACACCACGCCGCCGCCGAAGATCAGACGCTTGTCGCTGGTGAGGCGGTAGTAGTCCAGCAGGTAGTTGCAGTCTTCGACGCAGTAATCCTGCGGCAGCAGCGACTTCGCCAGTTCATCCCCCAGCGGGGCGGTGGTGATGACCTGGGTGCCGCATGGCATCGATTTGGCCGCGAGCTCCGGCACCAGGTTGCTCAGGTACGCGTTGCCCGCGACGATGATGAACTTGGCCCTGACTTTGCCCTCGGCGGTGTGCACCACCGGGTTGGCGCCGCGCTCGATGCGCACCGCCGCCGACTGCTCATAGATAGTGCCGCCCAGGGACTCCACCGCCGCCGCTTCGCCCAGCGCCAGGTTGAGCGGGTGGATATGGCCGCCACTCATGTCCAGCAGGCCGCCCACGTAGTTGTCACACGCCACCACCTCGCGGATACGGCGCTCGTCGAGCAACTCCAGCTGCGTATGGCCATAACGCTCCCAGAGGCGCTTCTGCGATTCCAGGTGGCCCATATGCTTGCTGTTGAGCGCGGCGAACACGCCGCCGTCCTTCAGGTCGCATTGGATCTGATATTTGGCGACCCGTTCACGAATGATCCTGCCGCCCTCGAACGCCATCTCCCCCAGCAACTGCGCCTGCTTGGGCCCAACGCTGCGCTCGATTACATCGATATCGCGGCTATAGCTGTTGACGATCTGCCCGCCATTGCGGCCAGAGGCGCCAAAGCCGACCTTGGCGGCTTCCAGCACCGTCACACGAAAACCGTTCTCCAGCAGGAACAGCGCGCTGGAAAGGCCGGTATAGCCGGCGCCAATCACGCACACATCGGTTTCGACCTCGCCCTGCAGTACGGGGCGCGGCGGAACTGCATTCGCAGATGCGGCGTAATACGACTGGGGGTAGGGGGTGTTCGCCATCCTGGAACCTCTGTTTTATATTTTTTACGAGTGCCCCGATCCTACCTGAGTTGAAAATTGCCTGCCAGCCACCCGCAAACTGCAGGTGGGCTGACCGCAAATAAATAATTCGCATATTCATAGGGTTAGCTGCAAAAAAGATGTTGACACCCCTCCGGAATTCCGTAGAATGCCGCCTCACAGCAGGCACGTAGCTCAGTTGGTTAGAGCACCACCTTGACATGGTGGGGGTCGTTGGTTCGAGTCCAATCGCGCCTACCAAACAAAATCCGCTCTGCTGGGCGGTCTAAAAGGGCTCACCGAAAGGTGGGCCCTTTTTGTTGTGCTGGTTTTCTATGGGGCGCAAAGAAATGAACGGCGGTGCCAGAATAGAAGAGCCCGCTCAGTGGCGGGCTCTTTGTGCAGGCTGAATGCTAGGCGCTAGTTACATTGATTTACCATCATGCGAAGCACTGACGCCTCGTAGTTTTGAAGCTGTTTGGATTCCCACTGCTATCTTTCTTGGGGCGCTATTCGAAAGTTTGATTTCATGGTCTTTAAGTTTATTTAAAGCCAGCCCCTAAGCTCTGCTTGAGTCGTCCGCAAAAATCCATATTTCCAGGTCGCCGGTGGGTTTTGCCAGTTGAACACTGAAAGTGCTTTAGCGCAGGCGGAGTGCAGTTCGGGATCTTCGAAGGCTTCAATGACTTCCATTATTTCATTTAGCTCTGAACGAACCAAATGCCCAAACTCTGGGCGAGGTCTCAGGATATTTTGCTGTTCCCTGCACAGTTGTTCGATGAAGAAGAAGCCGACAAAGTGTGACAGGTACGTTGTGTACACTTTCATGTGATCTTTATCCACTTCATCTTCTATCGCTGCCCCTATCTCAGCGATTGTCGCGCCCGTTGCCCTGGCCGATTCACGTATCAATCTCACCAAACCCAGGGATTGGTGATAGAAGGCAATACCCGCCGGAGCTTGTTTCAACAGCTTGTGAAACTCTTCATGCCGTTCGTTCAGTGTGAAACTGACTATCGGGGTGTTTACGAAGAGCGCAGGCAAATCCTTGAAAGCACCGAACAGCGTGAAGCTATGGGAGTACACCCTCGCGAATTGATTAAGGTCATGGCGCTGATGGTAGTTTGCTAAAGGCGCAGTTTTCCCGAGCAGGCATGGGAAGGTGGTCGTAGACGTTACAAACCCGAAGTCATAAAACAGATCTTCTCCCCGTTCGTAATAGACGGTCGGGCTTGTGGTTTGCAAGGGCACAAAGCTTTGTGAGGTTTTTTCTTTGTTGATTTTAGGGTTGAGTAGTATGAAGCCTACTGTTGAGTCACTGATGAGGTTCAGGATGTGCGCAACACCATCTTCTGCTATCTGGTCGTCATTTCCCAGAAGCCAGAAGTATTCGCTGTCCACGCACGACAAAGCATTCAGGAAGGCTGTTTCTGCGTTCCCACATTTTTTACTTTGCAGTGCGAATTTGAAATTTGGGTGTTTGGCATATTTGTTGGTGATCTCCGACAAGTCGTCTGTCGAAAAATCGTCAACAACCAGTATGCTGCATTGGTCAGCCGCTCGTGCTTTCTCGATTGAAGCAAAAGCACTTTCGAGCAATCGCGCCAGTGCTTCAGCGCGATTATAATTAGGGATTAGAAGGGTGATCTTGGAAGTCATAATCCCCGCCCTTTCGGCGAAGTACCGGAGAGAATACGTACACACCCGGTAATGCCATGATTTTTAAGTCCTCGCGCAACGCGGTAAATCACGCCTCCCATGCCTCGCGCACGTAACGTATCAATAAACAATACTCGCGGAAGTTCGGCCAATTTTCTGGATCTTTCGGTTATTGGGGGAGGTGTGACATGCATAGTGAATTCATCATACCCACTCGTCGATGCCGCTGACGGCAGCGGTTGGTCAAAAAGCATGATTCGCGGTTTTAGCGGCAAATTGATTGTGCCGGCGTACGGCTCGGCGCTGGCCTGCGTTCGCCATTGTGCTCCGAGTGCTGCGATCTGCGACGGTATGCTGTTCAGGTAGCTGGCGATGTGTTCGGAGAACTGACCAACAGTTGCACGGGCGCGTTCGACGCCGCCATCCTCACCGAGCATGCACCAGCCAAACTGCCCCGTTTCGTTTGCGGCTAAGGGAGGCCCGGCGAAATATTTATTTTTCACAAAGACTGTAGGGCATCCGCACAGGATGGCTTCTATGGCAAGTGCGGTATCTTCATAGCAATAAAATACCTCCGAGCGCCAGAATAAATCCCGGACTTCGGCAGTAGTCATTTTGTCACTTCGCAAGATTTCAGTTGCCCCCGCAGGGACATTCTCAGGCGTTTCTCCGTGAATCCCTTTCAGTTTGCCAGCGTAGTAGCAACTGCCTTCACGCTTTGGCTGAGTGTCAGGAAGCCGCCAGAAGCTCAGGTCGACAGTGGGTACAAAAAGAACGTCGTCGATGCGCCGATGATCCGGGTACTCAGTTGTGCAGAACGCTGCAAGCGTTTTTGCATAAGCGACACCGAAATCTGCTTTCTCTGTGTATTTGGTATTTAATTTTCCCGGGTAGTTCAAGATGAACCGGCCGAAGAAGCTGGCTTTAAGCGGGTTATCAAATACTTCAGGGTACACCACGATAGGTGTCAGCTTACGCTGATGATAGTGGTCGACTATGTCTTGGGTCAGTGGCGGGACTATCATCCCGCCAGGGAATTCTGATTGCCCTTGCAGCGTGACGTAGCCAGGCAGGCTCCTGATAGGCACTTGTGCAGCAGGGTACTGCACTATATACGCCGATTCGCCCGCCAGGTTCAGGTAATGGCAAAGCAAATGCAGGGTGGTTACGCCTGCAGAGACCCTGGTATAAGGCGGGGTGACGATATAAAAAGGATTTTTTTCTACCGGGATAATTGATTTCATTATTTGTTGAACCGTTCAGTCTTATTGACTACAAGTTAGAATAAGCGAGCCATAAGTATGGCTCTATGCTGATCAGTCTCAGCGTGTTTTCTTGAGGGGAAGTTGAGTCAGCACGTAGTCGAGCAGTACATTCAGACTGTCCTCGTACGATTCTCCACCGGTATTCAGCGTTAACTCCGGACTCTCAGGGCGCTCGTAGGGCGCGCTTATACCGGTAAAATCGTGTAAATCGCCAGATCTTGCTTTCTTATAAAGCCCCTTGGGGTCGCGTGCTTCGCAGCAAGCGAGGTCAGCTGCGACGTAGACTTCATGGAACTCGCTGCCGATCAAATGCCGCGCCTTGGCGCGATCCTTGCGATAGGGCGAAATAAAGGCCGTGATGCAAATCAACCCGGCATCACTGAAAAGCGCTGCCACCTCAGCGACGCGGCGAATGTTTTCAGTCCGGTCTGCTGCGCTAAAACCAAGATTGGAGTTTAAACCTTTGCGGACGTTGTCACCATCCAGCACATAGCAACTAAAGCCCAGGCGAGTCAGCGCCGCTTCCAGCCCCATGGACAGCGTGGATTTTCCTGAAGCTGACAAGCCGGTTAACCAAAGAACGGCACCGCTATGGCCGTAATGAGCTTTGCGGTCGCTCTTGGTTAGGGCATGGGGGACGTGGGTTAGGTTGCCATTGTGCATTATAGGCCTTTGGTGCTTAAGGATTGAGTTCGATCCCGACGTGCGGTTCGGCGCTGCTAATTAGATCCGGATTAACAAAAAAATCGGCAACATACCATAGCTAATTTGCACTATTGAATAGCCTGAATGCTGTGGATCGCATTCAGGGTGGCGAGGTCCTGCGCGCCTTCTGAGCCTTTATACCGTAGTCCTCCCGCCATTAACTAAGCGGGAGGTTACGGGACCAGCAGGGCGTTTTTTTGAAAAGCTACCGCTGCCGAACAAGTCTAAGGATTGACCGAAAGGGGGCTGTAACTCGCCAGGATTTGGAGTGATGAAGTTGTTCGATGTGATCTTGAGCGTGAGTCAATTTTATCTGCAGTGTTTCAGCCAGCGTTTGAGCCTGGCTTGATTTTATCTGCAATGTTTCAGCAAGCGTTTGAGCTTGATTCAATTCCAAGTGCAGTTTTTCGGCATGGCTTTGAACGTTTTGCAGTTCATCGCTCGTATGCTGTAATGCCTGCTGAACAGCATTGAATTCGCGTTGCAGATGCTCAAAATCTTGGCTGATGATTTCCCGCTTGGACTGTTCCTCATGACCCCTGCGCTCTAATACGCGTTCGCGTGCGCTGGGTGCCTCGAGCATCTCAAGGAGCAAATATTCGTCTTCATTGGCTTTGCGCAGTATTGCTAAAGTCTCGGGGCGGATGTCAGGCTTGTTACTTGCATTTTTAACGTGAACCAGATCGGCGTCTGGATTAATGCTGAGTCCACTCAAATAAGCGACAGCCGAGATAGCGCGTTTTAGCTGAGGGTATCTTCCGATGTAAGCGAACTTCTCTCGGACAGCGGTGACGAGTTTGTGTCTCTGGCCTTCAGTAATATTACTTGGGCGGTAAGTTGGGGTGAATGTGCTCTGATCATTGATCAAGGCAGACCAAAATACATTGAAGTAGAAATTCTGGTAGTACGGGCACTTGGAAGCCGCGATTAATAACTCATCAGGGTCTACAGTTTCTTGCATGAACATAGTGTAAAGCGACTCTCCCAGCACCTCGCGATACCAGGTGAACTCGCCGCCATAAAATGAGAATTCCTCAGTAAGCTCGGCACCTTCCATCAGTAATTTTCGGATGTGGAACACTTCGGAAATGAAGCGGTCTACAGGATCTCGAATGATCGTGGCGTAATAGAGCGCTTCACTTGGAAGTGAATTGCCTATGTTTTGTCTCGTATGATGATGAATGAGTAGAGCGTCATCATTCCAGTTAATTTGACGGCCATCAGCATTCATTTTTTCAATTGCGTCAACCGTACTGAACGGGTTCTGGAAGGCCGCCCATGATTCATAATAGAGATCGATTACTTGATGGTTTTGACGAGTGGCAGCATTTGATAATGTATGCCAAAGGGTTGATCCGCCCGTCCTATGAATATGTAAGAAAATCAAATGCCTATATTCCAATCCGTGTTTTTATTTAGAAATGTATGCTAGTAAAAAAATTAGTCAAGCATTTGTGAGCATCGAATTGCCGGGCGGTCAGCAGAGGCTCACCGAAAAAACGGCGCTTTTTTGTTGTCTTGGATTTGTCACCGAATCACGCTCAAGTAATGGTCCGCCAGGCCGATACAGTCGTTACCTTCTCTTAATCGGATATTTGGCATGCTTATCAACATCAGCAATCCGGCCCCTGTGCTCAGCACTCCAAGCGTTGCCAGTTCGGTCGATACCACGACCCCGGACAGCACAAGCAGCACAAGCAGCGTGGCCGCTGACTCGAAGGCTGACGCGAAAGGTGCGGCCGGCGTAGGCGGCGGGGAACCAGCCTCATCCGTTACGAAAGAGTCCGATCGGGTCAAGGAGTTGAAAAAGCAGATCGCGCAATTGCAACAGCAGCTTCAAGACCAGCAGCAAGCGTTGCAAAAAGCCCAGTCCAGCAACCAAAGCGCAGATGCTAAAGCGGCGGCAGTCGCGGCCGCTCAATCGCAGATTACGAACACGGCAGCGGCATTGCAGACAGTGACGGCCGCTCTCTTGCAGGCAGTCACCTCCGAGGGGGGCAGCAGTTCGGGCTCAATCGTCAGCACCTCCGCTTGAGCTAGGCGCTGTGTTGATGCGTTGCGCCTAGCGCCGCATCAACACGCTTTCACCGGCCTGCGCCGGCAGCCGATACACATCCACCAGCGCTAACAACCCAAGTAACGCCACCCCGATAAACGCTACCCGAAAATCCCCGACCTGCGCCTGGAGTTCATGCCCTTGCACGGTCATCGACGCACGTAACAGCAGGGCGGCTACCGTCACCCCCATCCCCATGGCCAGCTGGAATGCCATGCTGAACAGCGCCGACGCTTCGCTCATGCGGGCTTTGGGGACGTCCGCGAAGCCGATCGAGTTGTAGCAGGTAAATTGCATCGAGCGTGACAACCCGCCCACAAACAGCACCGCCGCAATCAGCGCAAACGGCGTCTGTGCGGTAAAAAATGCACAGGCCGCAATCGACACCACGCCGATCACCCCATTCACCAGCAGTACCTGCCGAAACCCGTACCGCTGCATGATGGCGGTGGTAAAGGGCTTCATCGCCAGGTTGCCGGCAAACACCGCCAGCACCAGCAGGCCGGCATCCACAGGGGATAAACCAAAGGCGACCTGAAACAGCAGGGGCAGCAGGAACGGCAGGGCGCTGATGGCCAGCCGAAACAGCGACCCGCCGTAGATGCTTACGCGGAAGGTATTGATGGACAGGGTCTGCAGCGGCAGCAGCGGGTCGGTGGAGTGGCGACAATGCGCCACGGCCCACACCGCCAGCACGATGCCGGCAGCGACCAGCCCGAACCCCGGGATGAGCATTTCGCCAGTTTGGTTGCCCAGCCATTCCAACCCGCCGAGCAGTGCCACGCAGGCGCCGGCCAGCAGTACAAAGCCCTTTGCATCGAACTTGCGCACGCTCGCTTCGCGGCCTTCCGGCACCAGCCACAGTGCGGCGATCAACGCCAACAGGCCCAGCGGCAGGTTCACGTAAAAGATCCATGGCCACGAGGCATGAGTCACGATCAACCCACCGGCCAATGGCCCCAGAATCGGCGCCACCAGGCCGGGCCAGGTAATGATTGCGATCATTTTTACCAGGTCTTTCTTATCCGTATTGCGCAGCACCGCCAAGCGCCCCACGGGTACCATCAGCGCGCCACCGATGCCCTGCAAGACCCGGGCGAACACGAACATTTCGATACTTTGGCTCAGCCCGCAGAGCAAGGAGGCGAGGGTGAAGACGATGATTGCACCGGCAAATACCCGGCGCGCACCAAAGCGATCGGCCACCCAGCTGGACAGCGGGATGAAGATCGCTACGGCCAGGATATAGGCGGTGATGCCGATGTTCATGTCGACCGGCGTTACCCCAAACGCTGTGGCCATGGTCGGCAGTGCTGTGGCGATGACCGTGGCGTCGAGGTTTTCCATAAAGAAGGTGACAGCGACCACCAGGGCGATCAGGCGGGTTTGCACGCTGAGACCGGTTTCGGCGGTGGGTAGGGTGGGAGAGGTCACCGGTGCTGCCCCTTGTTCAGTGAAGGTCGTAGGGCTTTGACGATACCCGGTCAGGCTGGAACCTACACTCGTTGAGGCTGATTTTTTTCGCCATACTGAGCGCCGATTAACTTAAATCAGGGAGATGGAATTGGAAGTCACAATGGAAGTTTCGCTCAACGTGTCCTTGGAGGATCGCGAGGCAATCCTCAAACCCTTGGTAGCCTATAACCGCAGCCACACCGGAGAAATGCCCTATGAAAGCGTCGGCATTTTGCTGCGTGACCCCGTCACCCAAGCAGTGGTCGGCGGTCTCTATGGAAAGATTTCCTACCGATGGATGTTCATTGAGCTGCTGAGCGTCCCGGACTCGCTGCGCACCCAAGGCGCAGGCACCCGCTTGATGCAGGCGGCCGAAGACTTGGCTAGGCAAAGGAGTTGCACGGGGATCTGGCTGGATACGTTCAGCTTCCAGGCGCCGGGGTTTTACCGAAAGCTGGGTTTCACTGAGTTCGGCCATATCGCCGATTACCCTCCAGGCCACCAGCGGCATTTTTTCCAGAAACACTTGGGATGACACGTGAGGGCGCCATCGCCAGTGGGGAGCTCACTTGGCGTTGGCGTTCTTGATATCGGGCAAATCCCTTATTGCCTGCCCACATCTTGTTAGCTGTGCCCCTCAAACACCCACAAGATTTATTGGTTTGCAGCAACAATTTTTCTTGTTGGACACCTCCCTGCCCCAAGCAGCAAAGTTGCCGCCACTGACGCTCGACCTTCCGGGTCAACAATAAAAAACCGAGCCGACTGCACGCCACTTCCTGCTGTGAACCCTTTGTTCACATCCTGCCGTAATGGCGCCGCAGCGCGCACTAAAGGACCTCACCGCCATGCAAACTGTTGTGAACTTATGGCCGTTGATCGGCGTACTTGTGATCGTGGTTGGCTTTGTTTTGCGCTTCAATCCGCTGTTGGTGGTTACCGCTGCAGCTATCGCTACCGGGCTGGCTGCCCATTTCCCATTGGAAAAAATCCTCTCCACCATGGGTGATGGCTTCCTTCAGACCCGTGCTCTGCAATTGATTCTGTTGCTGCCCCTGGCGGTCATCGGCTTGCTGGAGCGCCATGGGTTGCGCCTGCATGCGCAGAACTGGATTGCGCGGTTTGAGCGCGCTACGGTCGGGCGCTTGTTGATCATCTATCTGTTTGTGCGTGAGTCCACGGCTGCCATGGGCTTGACCAGTCTGGGCGGGCATCCGCAGATGGTGCGCCCGCTGCTGGCGCCCATGGCCGAGGGCGCGGCGGAAAAGCGCTACGGCAAACTGCCGGACAAGCTGCGCCACAAGGTGCTGGCCATGTGCGCGGCGACGGACAACGTCGGCCTGTTTTTTGGTGAGGATATTTTCGTCGCCTTTGGTGCGATCGCGCTGATGCACACCTTCCTGCTCGGGTCGGGCATTGACGTGGAGCCGTTGCACATTGCGGTGTGGGGTATTCCTACGGCGATCTGTGCCTTCATCATCCATGCCATTCGCTTGCATCGGTTTGACCGCAGGCTGACCCGCGAGATGACGCCTGCCGTCACTGGCGTGGAGGCCGCGCGATGATTATCTCCATTCAATACCTGTACTGGCTGGCCGGGGTTTTGCTGCTGATCACCGCCGGTATGATCCTGTTGGATCGGACTCATCCCAAGCGCTGGTCGAGTGCCTTGTTCTGGCTGTTATTCGCTATCCCCTTCCTGGTGGGCGAGCGCTTGCCTTCAGTAGCCATCGGCGCGGGTGTGGTGGTGATGGCGTTGATCGCAGGCTTGGGCGGCGTTGGCCGTGGTACGCATGCCGAGTTGCATGACAAGGCTTCCCGCGCCAGTGCCGGCCGCCTCGGGCATAAGCTGTTTATCCCTGCGCTGGCTATTCCACTGACAACCGTGATTGGCTCGGTATTGCTCAAGCACACCGAGATCGGCGGTGTACCGCTGCTGGACCCAAAAAATACCACCTTCGTTTCCCTCGGCATCGGCTGCCTGATAGCGCTGGGCCTGGCGTGCTGGTTGACCCGTGATACCCCGGTGCAAGCCTTGCGCGAATCCCGACGCCTGACCGAAGCCCTGGGCTGGGCCATGGTGTTGCCGCAGATGCTGGCGATGTTGGGGCTGCTGTTCAACGAGGCCGGGGTCGGCACGGCGGTCGCCCACGTCACCACCACCTATATCAACCTGGATTTCAAGTTGGTGGCGGTGATGGTCTATGTGCTGGGCATGGCGTTATTCACGGTGATCATGGGCAATGGCTTTGCGGCATTCCCGGTGATGACCGGCGGTGTCGGCGTGCCCGTGCTCGTGGGGATCTACGGCGGCAACCCGGCGGTCATGGCGGCGATCGGCATGTTCTCCGGTTACTGCGGTACGCTCATGACACCGATGGCCGCCAACTTCAACATCGTGCCGGCGGCGTTGCTGGAGTTGCCCGACAAAAACGCAGTCATCAAGGCCCAACTGCCCACTGCGTTGATGATGCTGGTGGTCAATATTGTCCTGCTTTACCTGTTGATGTGAGGCCACGATGCAAACGCTGTTGCTAACGGGCTTCGAGCCCTTTGATCAAGATGCCATAAACCCATCCTGGGAAGCTGTGAGCCGGTTGGATGGCCTGCAACTGGGCGCCGATGTGCAAATTGTTGCGCGTCGATTGCCTTGTGCATTTGCCACGGCGGGAAAGTGCCTGACGCAACTGATCGACGAATGGCAGCCGGCGATGGTCATTGCCGTCGGCCTGGGGCCTGGGCGCAGTACTATTTCCGTGGAGCGCGTGGCAATCAACGTGAATGATGCGCGCATCCCAGACAACCTGGGCGAGCAGCCAATTGATACGCCGGTTGTGGTGGATGGCCCGGCGGCCTATTTCACGACGCTGCCGATCAAGGCGATGGTCAAGGCTGTACGCGACGCGGGGGGCGCTGCGTCTGTTTCGCAGACGGCGGGGACCTTTGTGTGTAACCAGGTGTTTTATCTGCTGCAGCATGCACTCGCCGCAACCACCGTACGCAGTGGGTTTATCCACGTGCCGTTGCTGCCGGAACAGGCAGTTGTTTCGGGTCAGCCGTCGATGCCGCTGGACACGTTGGTCGAGGGGTTGCAGGTGGCTGTACTGACGGCGTGGCAAACAGCCGTCGATGTAACACAAGCCGGTGGGCAGGTCAGTTGACCTGCCTCAGGTCGCAAACAGCCGGGTGAGCCCGAAGGTGATGGCGCAGGCCAGGCCGGTCATGGCAAAGGCTGTTGCCACGTACCATTTGATGAGATTCAGTTCAGTGGTTGCGAGGTCCGCCCTGGAAGCAAAGTGCTTTTCCATGGAGTCTGCCTTGCTCGAAACGGTGATCAGTTTTTCTTTCATCTCCGCCAGCCTCTTTTCCAGTACGCCCAATCGTATTTCCATGCCCGAATCTCCTTGATTGCTTGCGCCGTCTCTGCCTTGAGCCGGGATATTCAGCGTGCTCAAACGCTGGGAAACCGAGATTAGTGCGAGTTGGGCCCAGGGGGAGAGGCAAACCTTTGCAAAATAACACTGAGCGCCTGCCGCTCAGTCCTCGCGCCTCGGGAAAAACAACTCGAAACACGTTACCCCCGCCTCACTGCTCACGCTGTATCGCCCGTTATGCAGTTGCATGATGGTCGCCACAATCGACAAGCCCAGCCCATTGGACTGGGCCGACCGCTCGCGTGATTCATCCACCCGGTAAAACCGTTCGAACAGCCGCGGCAGATGCTCGGCCGCGATGGTTTCGCCCTGGTTGCTCACCCGCAGGTTGATACCGTCGGCCTCCGGGATCGCCTGGATCGTCAGCTGGGAGCGCGGCGCGCCATATTTGATGGCGTTGGCGCACAGGTTCGCCAGCGCCCGACGCAGCAGCATCGGTTCAGCCCAGATCACGCCTTGCCCCTTGGCATAAATGCTGATTTCCACATCACCGGCCAGGCCTTCAAAGTAGTCGGCGATGCGTTCCACTTCTTGCGCCGCACTGAGTTCCTGGCGTTGGCGCAGGGCGCTGGCAGGGTCGGTGCGGGCCAGGAACAGCATGTTGTCGAGCATCCGCGCCAGGCGTTCCAGCTCTTCGACATTGGATGCCAGCAGTTGCTGATAGCTCTCGATGCTGCGGTGCTGTTGCAGGGCAACCTGGGTTTCGCCCAGCAGGTTGTTGATTGGCGTGCGCAGTTCGTGGGCCATATCGGTGGACACTTGGCCCAGTTGCACAAACCCCTTTGCCAGGCGTTCAAGCATGGTGTTGAAGGCGTTGATCATCGGTAGCAGCTCTTTTGGCGCACCGTGGCTGTCAAGGCGTTCGGCGAGGTTGCCGACACCGATGCCCTGGGCATGCCGGGCCAGGCGCCGCAACGGCAGCAGGCCGCGATGCACCAGCAGGTAGCCGACCAGTGCCAGGGTGATCGCGGCGATGCTTGCCAGGATATAAACGCTCAAGCGATAGCTGGCGAGTACGGCGGTGCGTTCGGTCATCAGGCGCCCGGTGGTGACTTGCAGGCTGCCCAGGTCGCCGGAATCGATGGAGGCCGCTACGCTGGCGAAGGGCACGCCGTTGCTGCCGGGAAAGTGGTGCACGTCGGCAAACGCCAGTTCATGGTTTTTCGGCACGGGTGGTATCGCCGGCAAGTCGATATTGCCCGGGTTTACCAGCAGCAACGGCGTCTGCCCGGGCGCGGCGATGCTCAGGACCGACTCGCGGTTGCCCAGCATATTCTGGAACAGTTCCGGCTTGGTCTTGATCAGGTCCAGGGTGTTGCTGTCATTGAGCAGGTTGCGCAGTTGATCGACGCGATAGATCAACGCGGCGTCGTCGCGCATGACCAATTCGCGCTCCAGCTCGCGGTACAGCGCCACGCCCAGGGTCGCCAGCAGGGCAAAGGCCAGCAGCGCGAAGATCAGTGCCAGGCGCAGTGTCAGCGAATAGTGGCGGCGATTATTCATGGCTGGGTATCGAAGCGGTAGCCAATGCCCCGCACGCTGTGGATCAATTTGAGCTGGAACGGGTCGTCGATTTTCAGGCGCAGGCGCCGCACGGCTACGTCCACCACATTGGTATCACTGTCGAAATTCATGTCCCACACCCGCGACGCGATCAGCGAACGGGACAGCACCTGGTCCTGGTGCGTGGCGAACAGGTGCAGCAGCGCGAACTCTTTGTTGGTCAGGGTGATGCGGGTACCGGCCCGGGTAACGCGGCGTTTCAGCACGTCGATCTGCAAGTCGGCAATCTGCAGCTGCTCTTCTTCACGACTGGGTCCGCGACGGGTCAGGGTGCGCAAGCGTGCCACCAGTTCGGCGAAGGAGAAGGGCTTGATCAGGTAATCATCGGCGCCCAGTTCCAGGCCCTTGATGCGGTCGGAAATGTCGTCGCGAGCGGTCAGAAAAAGTACCGGTGTGTCGGCTTCCTTGCGCAGGCGGCGCAGGACTTCCCAACCGTCCATTTTCGGCATCATCACATCCAGCACGATCACGTCGAAAGGCGTTTCCAGGGCCAGGTGCAAACCGTCCACGCCGTCACGGGCGAGGCTCACGGAGTAGCCCAGTTCCTGCAGGCCGTTAAGCAGGTAATTGCCGGCCTTGGGTTCGTCTTCGACTACGAGGATGTTCATGGGAAGTGTCCTGTCTTAATGCGTGGCGCAAGTGTAGTCCGATCAATTGTCGCTCGGGCAACCGATGGCCTGGACTTGATAGTCCAGCACGTGTTCACGGCCCTGGCTGTCCAGGTAGTCGAGGCGGGCTGGCACGATGCCGCATTGGCCGTAGGTGTCGGTGCTCGACACTACTTTGTCCACATCCAGATGTACGAAAAAGCCGGTTTTATCGTGAATAACGGGTTCGGCGGCGAACACTGAGCCGGTGGCCAGCAATGCGGTAAAACCAAGGATAAACAGTTTCATGGCGGTATCTCTCTTTAAGGGGTGGCTGCCAGGTCATGGCAGTGCATTCACGGTAACCAGGCGCCCCGAACAGCCAACCAACAGGTTGATGACAAGTTTGTAATGAAGGGTTTAAGGCTGGCGGCCGGAGGCTTCGAGGATCAGGTCCGTGATTTCCTTGGCGTGCGACACCAGCGACAAGTGGCTCGACGGCAGCTCGATCGTGGTGGCATTCATGCGCTTGGCGAGGAAGCGTTCGAAATCCGGGTTGATGGTCTGGTCGTTGCTCGACACGGCGTACCAGGATGGCTTGGTGTGCCAGGCGGCGTTCACGGTGCGGCCGCTGAACAGGCTCTTGGCGATCGGTTGTTGCACGGCGTACAGCTCCAGGGCTTTGGCTCTTGGTACGTCGGCGGCGAAATACTTGAGGAACGCGTCCTGGTTGAGGCTGAGGTAACCGTCGTGTTCCACCACGCCTTCGCGCACGGGGGTGGTCGGAAACTTGGCGGAGAGGGCGACGAAATCTTCGTTGGCGTCCGGCGCACGGGCCGCCACGTACACCAGTGAGCTGACTTTCGGGTTTGCCCCGGCGTCGCTCACCACGGTGCCGGCGTAGGAATGGCCAACCAGCACGGTAGGGCCATCCTGTTGGTCCAGCACGCGGTTGGTGGCGGCGACGTCATCGGCTACCGAGGTCAGTGGGTTTTGTACCGCGGTCACATGCAGGCCGGCAGCCTGGAGGCGGGTGATCACTTCGGACCAGCTTGAACCGTCGGCCCATGAGCCGTGCACCAGCACCACGTTATTGGCTTTGACCGGAGCGACAGTGTCGGCCATGGCGGTGCCGGTGCCGAGCATCAACAGGCTCGCGGCGATCAGGCAGAGTTTGCTTGCAGGTTTCATGGAGGACCCTTTTCATCAGTAGGAAGTAGCGTCAACCGCTGTGGGTGACTGACGACTCCACTGTATGAAGTGAGGGGGTTGTGCAGACTTACAGCTTGATTACAAACCTGTAATGCAATCGATTGATCAGGTGGCGTTTACAAGCACAAAGGTGATCCGTAGATTGCATCGGGCCGATTATTTGTAACAGCCCACGAGGAAACCACGCAGTGTCCATCCGAGGTTCAGCTGTATTTGCCCGCCGTTACCGCGCCTTTCTGTTCGATATGGACGGGACCCTGCTCAACTCTATCGCCGCCGCCGAGCGGGTGTGGAGCATCTGGGCTGAACGCCACGGGCTGGATGTGGCGGCTTTTCTGGCGACCATTCATGGCGCCCGTGCGATCGATACCATCGCCCGCCAGGCATTGCCGGGCGTCGATCCTGAGGCTGAGGCGCAGTGGATCACCGAGGCTGAGATCAATGATGTCGACGGTGTGATAGCGATTCCCGGTGCGGTCGCGTTTTTGAACAGCCTGCCGAGCGATCAATGGGCGCAGGTCACGTCTGCGCCCAGGGAGCTGGCGTTGCGTCGCCTGCAAGCGGCCGGCATTGCGCCGCCGGCGGTGCTGGTCACGGCCGAAGACGTCGCCGTCGGCAAGCCAGACCCGGCCTGTTATGTGCTGGGCGCGCAGCGCCTGGGCGTGCCGGTGCAGGATTGCCTGGTATTTGAAGATGCGACGGTGGGCATTCGTGCGGGCGAGGCCGCCGGGGCGGATGTGATGGTCGTGACGGCGACACACCTCAAGCCGATGGTCACAGAGCATCCTTCGATAGGCGGGTATGAACAGGTACGGGTGCAGCGCGCAGACGACGGTTTGTTGTATTTGCACAATGACGCGGGCTGACAGTAAAAAGGCCGAGCCCTCTATCGGTCTCGGCCTTGTTCGCAGGTGGCGGCGGCAGGCGGCTGCATTCGATCATTCCTCATCGCCTGGCGTGACAGCACCATCTCCCTGAGAATTTCATTGGCCAGCCGGGCAATCGCTTCGGCGCCGCGATACTGCGCCCGCACGATTCCGGTAATTGCGAAATGGTCGGTTTCCGGGCCGCTGAGTACGGCCGAAAGCGTACCGTCGGCGTGCAGTGTGCAGGTGATCTTATAGCTGGGCAGGCGCGCTGCCAGCGCAGATTCGATTTGGGATTTAGACAGTGTGTCCATCAGCTTGCGGGCCTTTCAGTAACCGTGCAGATCCAAGCATAGGCCGTGTAGCACGGCTGTAAATGCCGGCGATCCGATAGCGATTAGCGGGCCATCAGCGGGCTGTCTTGTGCGCAGTTTGTCGACACATTTTACGCTGCACGGCCTTCTGAATCGGCTTGAGGCAGAACATGAAGAGGTAGGTACACAGCAACAGCGCCAGGTCCAGCCAGGAATGGGACTTGGAGGAGTCGGCGCCCTGGATCTCAAGCCTCAAACCATATTCCAGACCCACAAAGGCCAGCCCGATCAACAGGGCGATCACCCAGGAAACGGAGGCATATGGCTGCGCGGTGGTAGGCCTCATCGACGTGCTCCTGAGCGCACACGGATGGCAAGGGTTCAGTCAGGTGATTCGGCTGTGAAGGGCGCCACAAGTTCCGGGCGTGAAGACAGTTTCATCTTGGGGCTAAGATGAGCGATCACGCCACCAGGGCAAGAGCAGTTCGAAGGGGTCTTCGCCAGCCGTTACAGTGAACGAAAGGGCTGGCTACTGAGGTGCTTCAAGGCGTCTGGTTTTTATCCGGGGCAGTCAGGCCGGCCTGGATGCGCTGGTAGATCTCCTCGCGATGCACGGCAACATCCTTGGGTGCGTTGATGCCGATTCGTACTTGCTGGCCGCTGACGCCCAGGATGGTGATCGTGATGTCATCACCGATGTTTATGCTTTCACCGACTTTGCGGGTGAGTATAAGCATGGACTTCTCCTTGATTACTTTTAAGGACACATGTTTCAGACAGGGCAGATGTCGGATGTGTGTAGCTTACTGCTAAGCGCTTCCCTGTGACTGCCTCTTTTAGGACGCATAGAGGCGGCATTAATTCCCATGGCGGCATCATACAGGTCTGCGATACATCATTCGCATTGTTTAAGCCAACGTTTATGACGGCCAGAATAGACAGTGAATGATAAAGTTGCCTCTTTATCCTCAAAGGAGCAGGGCAGTGCGTAAAGTAGCGATGGCAATTGCGGTGTTGGCATTGGCCGGTTGCGGCGAAGGCAAAAGCGTCGATGCCCCCAAGGCCAAGCCTGTCACCACCCAAAGCCAGCCACAAACAGGCGCGATTGCCGCTCAAGAGTGGGATGTGCGGGTAGGCCCGCCGGACCACAAATTGCAGGCGATCACCGACCTCACGGCCTGGTTGCTGGAACATGGTTTCAATTTTTATATCGTGAAGGTGGACGGCAAGGACGACGTGCTGTTGGGACCGTTTGCAACCAAGGCTGAAGCCGAGGCCAAGCAGGCATTGCTTAACGAGAAAATGGCACGGGCCAAGAAAACCGACACAGTGTCGGAGATCATCGAGCATAACGCCGCGCAGTAATGGGCCGATTGGGCGGGAGTCCCGCCCATATTCAGCCGCAGGCTTTAAGGTTTACCGGGCCGACAAACTCATTTCCACGCCCCATCACGCAGGCCACCGTCTGGTTTCGCTGGCGCTCCCAGGGTTGCACCGGGTAGGTCTTGCTCCAGGCTTCATACAGCTGGCGATCCTGTTTCGACAGGCGCAAACCGTACTGCTTGCTCATGTAGAAATAGGTGCGCGCGATCATTCCACGAATGGACGGGCGTGGCATGACCTTCTTGGCCTTGAAGTCCACCTGGGTCAGGCATGAGCCGTACTGCCCGCTTTGCACAGGCAGCCAACCGAAACTGAAGTTGTTACGGTCACCATTGACCTCGCCGATGCTCGGCACCAGGTTATGCAGGTCCGCTTCGGCGCGCTTGAATACGTCATCATGGCGCGTGCAGTTTTTGCGCCCACCGTTCTGCCAGCACTGGCGCTGATGCCCGATCTGCCAGGCCGGAACAATGTGCTCCCACTCGATACGCGCAGCGCGATTGGCGTTTTTGCGCGGGATGTAGCCGCAGGCTTTAAGGTCCACGCGGTTGCCGGTGTATTTGCAGCCGCAGTAGAACTCCGTGGATTGCGGGGCGTAGAGCTTCCACGCAACTTTCTTGGCTTCGCTGAACGTGCGAGGCGCCTGGGCATGGGCGGCAACGGCAAAAAACAGGCAGCAGACCGCGATTAAACGGACACTCATTGAATCAATCTTCCTTCGGCACAACCCAGAAAATCTGCACACCACCGTCGTCCCGATAGGCGAGGGTGACGTTGTCGTTCTCCGCAATTTCTTCAAGCAAACGCGCCCATTCATCCTCCGGCTCATCCGGTAAACGGAAGATCAAGGCTGCCTTGGCTTTTTGAGCGTTGCTCGAATTGATGATCTTTTGCACACGAACGGCCAGGCGTTCGTAGGCACCAGGAGGGGCTTGCACTGCGGAAGAGGACTTTGCCACGGAGTATTCCTTAATAAGCTGTACGCACATACAGTATTTAACTGCGGGCGATTTCGCAACTGCTTAAATTTCAAGAAGTTCGTCTGACAGCTGTTTGGGTAGTTCGGCGTAGGGCAAAGGTGTTTGTATCGCAGGTTTTGCGGGGAGGGCAGGGCGGCATTAGCCGCCCCTGCCGAGGTGTTACCAGCAATCAATATTCCCAGAACATCCGTTGCAGCTCTTTGCTGTCCTGGGTTTTGGTCAGGGCGACCATTGCCAGGATGCGGGCTTTCTGTGGGTTCAGGTCGAGGGCAGCGACCCAGTCGTACTTGTCGTCAGGCTGTTCGGCATTGCGCAGGACCATGCCGCCGGCATTCACGTGGGAAGAGCGAATGATCTGCACGCCTTGCTTGCGCAACTCCACCAGGGCAGGGACTACCTTGGATGACACCGAACCATTGCCGGTGCCGGCATGGATGATGGCTTTTGCGCCTGCCTGGGCCAGGGCCTTGTAGGCGGTGTCGCTCACGTTGCCGTAACCGTAGGCAATTTCAACATCCGGCAGGCTCTTGATGTTCTTGATGTCGAACTCGGAATCCATGGTGTGGCGCTTGGCAGGCAGGCGGAACCAGTAGGATTTGCCTTCAACCACCATGCCCAGCGGGCCCCATGGGCTCTTGAACGCTTCGGTCTTGATATTGATCATCTTGCTGACGTCGCGACCCGACTGGATCTCGTCGTTCATGGTCACCAGCACGCCTTTGCCACGCGCATCTTTGCTGCCGGCTACGGCCACCGCGTTGTACAGATTGAGCATGCCGTCGGCCGACATCGCGGTGCCTGGGCGCATGGAGCCGACGACAACGATTGGCTTGTCGGTTTTCTCCACCAGGTTCAGGAAGTAGGCGGTTTCTTCCAGGGTGTCGGTGCCGTGGGTGATCACGATGCCGTCCACATCCTTGCTGTCGGCCAGTTCGGCGACGCGGCGACCCAGTTGCAGCAGGTTTTCGTTGTTGATGCTTTCGGACGCAATTTGCATCACTTGCTCGCCGCGCACATTCGCGATCTGGCTAAGCTCAGGAACACCAGCGATCAATTGCTCGATGCCGACTTTAGCGGCCTGGTAAGTAGCACTGTTGGCCGCGCTGGCGCCAGCGCCGGCAATGGTGCCGCCGGTGGCGAGGATCACCACGTTGGACAGCTTGGTCTTGGTTTCAACGTCTTTTGCCTGAGCGGCAACGGGGAACAACAGCAGGAGGGCCAAAGCGCCCGGAACAATAGTTTTCAGTGCAGATTTCATTATTTTTCTCTCTGGTTTTTGATGAGTGCTGTAGCAGGTTCATCTAGAACACCCGGGCGGTTCTGAACGCTCGAGGTGCTGAGAAAGAGCAGGATTTGTACCAAGCCGATAATGCTCGTGTTTATAAATTAACGTGTTGATTTAAAACAATTTCTGCCGAGGTTATAAAGTGTTCGTGTAAGCGTCTGTCCGGCTTTCCGAACAGATGAGTACTTTTGCGTTCGGTTGTCCGAAAACTCTGACGAGATTATTACCGGGGGGTATGAAACGCGCGCAACACCTGTCGTTTTAGAGAACGACCGGGCGAGGGCAATGTTTAATCACGTTGACGGCAAGGGGGGGCATGGCTTGGCTGAAAGGCTGTTTTCTACCGTTGACAAATCTCGACAAGGTTCTCATAGTTTGAATAACGCAAACGTTTGCGAGATGTTTCTCGACATTCTCCTGGAGTGTCGTGACCGCTCGTATCAGCCACCCGGGTGGGACGGCTGCCGAAGCACTCTTCGGTGCAAGCGTTGCTCACAATAATCATAAGATCGGAGTGAACCCATGAAGCTGCCATTCGCTGGACGTCTTCTTGCTGTCGCTGTGCTTGCTGCCGCATCCGTCGCTTTACCTCTTTCTTCTGCATTCGCTGATGATGCCGCCGCCAAACCCAAGGTCGGCCTGGTCATGAAATCCCTTGCCAATGAATTTTTCGTCACCATGCAGGACGGCGCCAAGGCTTATCAGAAAGACCACGCCGCCGATTTCGACATGATCACCAACGGTATCAAGAACGAAACCGATACCAGCGCGCAAATCGATATCGTCAATCAGATGATCCTCGCCAAGGTCAACGCTATCGTCATCGCACCTGCCGACTCCAAGGCGCTGGTCACCGTGTTGAAGAAAGCCTCCGATGCCGGAATCAAAGTCGTCAACATCGACAACCGCCTGGACCCGGACGTACTGAAAAGCAAAAACCTGAATATCCCCTTCGTCGGCCCCGACAACCGCAAAGGCTCCAAGCTGGTGGGCGATTACCTGGCCAAGCAACTGGCGTCGGGTGACAAGGTCGGCATCATCGAAGGCGTACCGACCACCACCAACGCCCAGCAGCGCACCGCTGGCTTCAAGGACGCGATGGACGCTGCCGGCATGAAAATCGTCTCCACTCAATCCGGCAACTGGGAAATCGACCAGGGCCAGAAAGTTGCCTCCGCCATGTTGAGTGAATACCCGGACCTCAAGGCTCTGCTGGCCGGTAACGACAACATGGCCCTGGGCGCTGTCTCTGCCGTGCGTGCGGCAGGCAAGGCCGGCAAAGTGTTGGTGGTGGGCTACGACAACATTGAAGCCATCAAGCCGATGTTGAAAGACGGCCGTATCCTGGCGACCGCCGACCAGGCCGCCGCCCAGCAAGCCGTGTTCGGTATCCAGAACGCGCTCAAGCTGGTCAAGGGTGAAAAAGTCGATGCCAAAGACGGCGTGATCGAAACCCCGGTCGAACTCGTCCTCAAGAAGTAATCCTGGCAGCACCCAACAGCGCTCGCTCGTCCTGGGCGGGCGCCTGGAGATTTTCCTATGTCATCTTCCGCCCCGAACGCTGTCCTCTCGGTCAGCGGTATCGGCAAGACCTATGCCCAACCGGTTCTGTCGGACATCACCCTGACGCTCAATCGCGGGGAAGTGCTGGCGCTGACCGGCGAAAACGGCGCAGGCAAAAGCACCTTGTCGAAGATCATCGGCGGGCTGGTCCCGCCGACTGCCGGGCATATGCAGTTCAACGGTCAGGACTACCGCCCAGGCAGCCGCACCCAGGCAGAAGAGCTGGGCGTGCGGATGGTCATGCAGGAACTCAACCTGCTGCCAACGCTGACCGTGGCCGAAAACCTGTTCCTGGATAACCTGCCCAGAAACTGTGGCTGGATCAACCGCAAGCAGCTGCGCAAGGCCGCGATCGAGGCCATGGCCCAGGTCGGCCTGGATGCGATCGACCCGGACACCCTGGTCGGCAGCCTGGGCATCGGCCATCAGCAGATGGTCGAAATTGCCCGCAACCTGATCGGCGATTGTCATGTACTGATCCTCGACGAACCCACGGCCATGCTCACCGCCCGCGAAGTCGAGATGCTGTTTGAGCAAATCACCCGCCTGCAGGCCCGGGGCGTGGCGATCATTTATATTTCGCATCGGCTTGAAGAGCTGGCTCGCGTGGCCCAACGCATTGCGGTATTGCGTGACGGCAAGCTGGTGTGTGTCGAGCCGATGGCCAACTACAACAGCGAGCAACTGGTGACCTTGATGGTCGGCCGCGAGCTGGGCGAACAGATCGACCTGGGCCCGCGCACCATCGGCGGCCCGGCCCTGACGGTAAAGGCTTGACCCGCTCGGACAAGGTCCGCGACGTGTCCTTTGAAGTGCGCGCCGGTGAGATCTACGGCATTTCCGGCCTGATCGGTGCTGGCCGAACGGAGTTGTTGCGCCTGATCTTCGGCGCCGACCTGGCCGACAGCGGTACCGTTGCCTTGGGCTCGCCCGCCCAAGTGGTGAGCATTCGCTCGCCGGTGGACGCGGTGGGGCATGGCATCGCGCTGATTACCGAGGACCGTAAGGGCGAAGGCTTGCTGCTGACCCAGTCCATCAGCGCCAATATCGCCTTGGGCAACATGCCGGAAATCTCCGGCGGCGGCGTGGTCAACAGCCGCGACGAAACCGCCTTGGCCAAGCGCCAGATCGATGCCATGCGTATTCGCAGTTCCAGCCCGGCCCAATTGGTGTCGGAGCTGTCGGGCGGCAACCAGCAGAAAGTGGTGATCGGCCGCTGGCTGGAGCGCGACTGCTCAGTGATGCTGTTCGACGAGCCGACCCGTGGCATCGACGTCGGTGCCAAGTTCGACATTTATGCCTTGCTGGGCGAATTGACCCGCCAGGGCAAAGCGCTGGTGGTGGTGTCCAGCGATCTGCGTGAACTCATGCTGATCTGCGACCGTATCGGCGTGCTGTCCGCCGGGAAGCTGATCGAGACCTTCGAGCGCGACAGCTGGACCCAGGACGAATTGCTCGCCGCCGCCTTTGCCGGCTATCAGAAACGTGATGCGCTGCTCAATGACGCAGTGCTTAGGGATACCCCATGAAAACCACAACTTCCCCCGGTAAAACTGGCGGCAACTTCTATGGCCTGGGTACCTACCTCGGGCTGGCGGGCGCGTTGCTGGCGATGATTGCGCTGTTCTCGGTGCTCAGCGATCACTTCCTGTCCTACGACACCTTCAGCACCCTGGCCAACCAGATCCCGGACCTGATGGTGCTGGCGGTGGGCATGACCTTTATCCTGATCATCGGCGGCATCGACCTGTCGGTAGGGTCGGTGCTGGCGTTGGCCGCTTCCGCCGTCAGCGTGGCGATTCTCGGCTGGGGCTGGAGCGTGTTGCCGGCGGCCTTGCTCGGCATGGGCTGCGCGGCACTGGCCGGCACCCTTACCGGCTCGATCACTGTGGCCTGGCGGATCCCGTCGTTTATCGTGTCCCTGGGCGTGCTGGAAATGGCCCGTGGCGTGGCGTATCAGATGACCGGCTCGCGCACGGCCTACATCGGTGATTCGTTCGCCTGGCTGTCCAACCCGATTGCCTTCGGTATTTCACCGTCGTTTATCATTGCGCTGCTGGTGATCATCGCCGCGCAGTTGGTATTGACCCGCACGGTGTTCGGCCGTTACCTGATCGGTATCGGTACCAACGAAGAGGCCGTGCGCCTGGCGGGGATCAATCCAAAACCCTACAAGATCCTGGTGTTCAGCCTGATGGGCCTGCTGGCCGGCGTGGCGGCACTGTTCCAGATTTCGCGCCTGGAAGCGGCGGACCCGAATGCCGGCTCCGGCCTGGAGCTGCAAGTGATTGCGGCCGTGGTGATCGGCGGCACCAGCCTGATGGGCGGGCGTGGCTCGGTGATCAGTACGTTCTTCGGGGTGTTGATTATTTCGGTACTGGCCGCCGGCCTTGCGCAGATCGGCGCCACGGAACCCACCAAACGTATCATTACCGGTGCCGTTATCGTGATTGCCGTGGTCCTCGACACCTACCGCAGCCAGCGCGCCAGTCGGCGAGGCTGAGCCATGGCAACGATCAAGGATGTGGCAGCGCTTGCAGGTATTTCCTACACCACGGTGTCGCACGTGGTGAACAAGACGCGCCCGGTGAGTGAGCCGGTACGTATCAAAGTCGAAGCGGCGATCAAGCAGCTCGACTACGTGCCCAGCGCCGTCGCCCGTTCGCTCAAGGCCAAGACCACGGCTACCATCGGCCTGCTGGTGCCTAACAGCCTCAACCCGTATTTTGCGGAGCTGGCCCGCGGCATCGAGGACTACTGCGAGCGTAACGGTTATTGCGTGATCCTCTGCAACTCCGATGACAACGCCGAAAAGCAGCGCAGTTATTTGCGCGTGTTGCTCGAGAAGCGCATCGACGGTTTGATCGTGACCTCGGTGGGCGGTGACGACAGCGGCCTTGCCGCCGGCTTGAGTGCGGTGCGCACGCCCATGGTGATTGTCGACCGGGCGCTGGACGGCATTGATGTCGACCTGGTGCGCATCGACCATGAGCAGGGCGCTTACCTGGCGACCCGGCACTTGCTCGAACTGGGCCATAAAGACATTGCCTGCATCGGCGGCCCTGGCCATACCCGCGTGGCGCAAATGCGTCTGGCCGGCTATCGCCGTGCGCTGCGCGAGGCGGGTGTCGAGGTGGCGGCCAATCGCACTCAGGAAAGCGACTTCACCAGCACCGGCGGTTATGCCGCCGCCGTGAAGTTGTTGTCGGAAAACCCGCCCAGCGCGATTTTCGCCAGCAACGACATGATCGGTTTCGGCGTGTTGCGTGCGGCCGCCGAGCGTAATATCCGCGTGCCGGGCGAGCTGTCGGTGATCGGCTTCGATGACATTCAAATGGGCCGTTACGTGTACCCGGCGTTGACCACGGTCGGGCAGTCGATCGTGCAATTGGGCGAGACGGCGGCCGAGCTTTTATTGCGACGAATTGCGACACCCCAAATGCCGATCGATCAGCGCATCGTGACGCCGAGCATTGTTTTGCGTGAGTCAACGGCGCCGTTTGCCGGTGTGTTCGCCCAATACCGCTGAACCGAATTGATGAGTACTGATGTATGCCAGCAAAAGTAGTGGTAATAGGCAGCTTGAACATGGACCTGGTCACCCGCGCCAGCCGCTTGCCGCGTGCCGGTGAAACCCTGATCGGCCAGACATTCTCGACCGTGCCCGGCGGCAAGGGCGCCAACCAGGCTGTGGCCGCGGCGCGCCTCGGGGCGGATGTTGCGATGATCGGCTGTGTCGGCAGCGATGCGTATGGCGCTCAATTGCGCGATGCGTTGCAGGTGGAAAGCATCGATTGCCAGGCGGTCAGCACCGTGGACGGCTCCAGCGGCGTAGCGCTGATCGTGGTGGATGACAGCAGCCAGAATGCGATTGTGATCGTCGCGGGCAGCAATGGCGAACTGACACCGGCCTCGCTGCAGGCATTTGATGCTGTGTTGCAGGCGGCCGAGGTGATCGTCTGCCAGTTGGAAGTGCCGATGGCCACCGTGGGCTATGCCCTCAAGCGCGGCCGTGAGCTGGGCAAGACGGTGATCCTCAACCCGGCCCCGGCCAGCGCGCCCTTGCCGGCTGAATGGTATGCCTCGATCGACTACCTGATCCCCAACGAAAGCGAAGCCTCGGCACTGAGCGGCGTGACGGTCGACTCCCTCGACAGCGCCAGGGTCGCAGCATTGCAGCTGGTCCAGGCGGGCGCCGGCAAGGTCATCATCACTCTGGGCGCGCAGGGCGCGCTGTTCAGCAACGGCCACGTGTTTGAGCACCTGGTGGCGCCCAAGGTCAAGGCCGTGGATACCACGGCGGCCGGTGACACATTTGTCGGCGGGTTTGCTGCGGCGTTGGCCACTGGCAAAAGCGAGGCCGAGGCCATTCGGTTTGGCCAGGTCGCGGCCGCCCTGTCGGTCACCCGCGCCGGTGCACAACCCTCCATTCCCACGCTGCACGACGTACAAGGTTTTGTGCCCTCATGAAAAAGACCCCTCTGCTCAACATCGCTCTGTCGCGGGTGATTGCGTCCCTGGGCCACGGCGACATCCTGGTGATTGGCGATGCAGGCTTGCCGGTGCCGCCGGGTGTCGAGCTGATCGACCTGGCGCTGACCCAGGGCATCCCTGATTTCATCAGCACCCTGCGCATTGTGCTCAGCGAAATGCAGGTGGAAAGCCATGTGCTGGCCGAAGAGATCCTGCTCAAGCAGCCGCCCGCGCTGAGTGAGCTTAATACGCTTACAGAGCAGGCCGCTCTGGGTGAGCGGCGCCTGGTCAGCCACGAAGAGTTCAAGCAGCTCAGCCGCAAGGCGCGCGCCGTGGTCCGCACCGGCGAATGCCAGCCTTACTGCAACATCGCGCTGGTGTCCGGCGTAACGTTCTAGAATCCCCAACGACAAGGAGTGTTTTATGCAACGTGGTCTCCCAACCCTGAAAAATCTGTTTCGGAGTGTTCTGCTTTTGTCCGCGCTCACTGCTGCAAGCGCCCACGCGGCGGAGAAAATCGACCTGATCATCGACACCGACCCAGGCGCCGATGATGTGGTGGCGTTGCTGTTCGCCATGGCCTCTCCGGACGAATTGAACATTCGTGCGTTGACCACCGTGGCCGGCAACGTGCGCCTGGACAAGACCTCCCGCAATGCGCGGCTGGCACGCGAGTGGGCAGGGCGTGAGGACATCCCGGTATATGCCGGCGCACCCAAGCCGCTGCTGCGCACGCCGATCTATGCCGAGAACATCCATGGCAAGGAAGGTATTTCCGGCGTCACCGTGCACGAACCGAAAAAAGGCCTGGCTGACGGCAATGCTGTCGACTACCTGATCAAGACCCTCAGCACCGCCAAACCCCACAGCATCACCCTGGCCATGCTTGGCCCGCAAACCAACCTGGCGCTGGCACTGACCCAGGCGCCGGAGATCACCCAAGGCATCAAGGAAGTGGTGGTGATGGGTGGGGCGCACTTCAATGGCGGCAATATAACGCCGGTTGCGGAGTTCAACCTGTTTGCCGACCCGCTGGCCGCCGAGATCGTGCTTAAAAGCGGCGTCAAACTGACTTACCTGCCGCTGGATGTGACCCACAAGGTTCTGACCAGTGAGGCACGCCTGAAGCAGATTGCCGACATCAAGAACAATGCGAGCAAGGTCGTCGGCGATATCCTCAATGAATACGTCAAGGGCGACATGGAACACTACGGCATCCCCGGCGGCCCAGTGCATGACGCTACTGTCATTGCCTACCTGCTTAAACCGTCACTGTTCAGCGGTCGCGAGGTCAACGTCGTGGTGGACAGCCGTGAGGGCCCGACCTTCGGCCAGACCATCGTCGATTGGTACGACGGCCTGAAACAACCGAAGAACGCGTTCTGGGTTGAAAGCGGCGACGCCCAGGGCTTTTTCGACCTGCTGACCGAGCGCCTTGCACGTCTGAAGTAATACGTTTGCCGACCGGCGTTCTCGGGTCGGTGCTTATTCGCGCTCGGGGTCGTGTGCCCCCATGTGGTCGGCCGGGTATTTCTCGAATATCTGGCCGATGAATGCTTGCGCGGCCTGGGTACCCAGTTCCTTGACCAACAGGTCGATACCGATGATTGCCAACTCCTCAGGGCTTCCGGGGCTGTAGGAGCTTTGCCCTTGGGGCCACTTGGCTTTGATGTCGGCTTGCAGGGTAACGGTGCTCATGGTGGGGGCTCACGGGGCTGAAATACTGGGCAGTGCGCTAAAACGCGGTTCTTACCGGGGCAGTTAACCATTTTGCGCGGTGTTTGGCACTGCTACTTAGGCATGAAGAGGGCGCTGTGCGACACTGTCTGCCTGTTTAATTGCCGGGAAACACCGCGTGCAGATCGACTTGAATAACCCCGAGAACCTGACGCCAGCGGCCGTGCGCCAACTGATCGCCAGTGCCAGTGACGACGAACATACCCAATTACGCGTGACCAAGGCCGGTATCGCCTACATCTCCTCGGGCGAGGCGGTGGGCGGGGTAGCTATCGAAGGCTTGCTGTTTCGCCTGGAAACCTGGGCCAAAGGCTCTGGTTACGTGGGCAATGTGGCTGCCAGCGATGAGGTCTGGGTCATGCAGATTTTCAATGCATTGAAACAGAACTGGCCCAAACCGCCGTTTGACTACATCGACATCTACTGAATACGTTCATATCCAGTCACGATTGATCGGGCGATTGCCTGTGGAGAGTCAGGCAGACTTGCCCTGCGGCGGTTTACGTCTTGAAACCAATCCGCCCGATCGCTGTCGCACGATCTCTGTCCATTTTTTATCATAGGAGGCTTCATGCCTTGGAAGCTCGCATCATTCGGTACTTTGTTGGCAGCACTCGCGTTGGCGGGTTGCAGCACCCCGGGTGCCTCTGAGCCAGCCAAAGACGCCGCCGTGGCCGATGCTGGTCATAGCCGCTGTGAGTCGAAGGCCGCCGAGTTCACGATCGGCCAGAAAGCTTCGCCCCAGTTGCTGGAGCAGGCGCGTACCCGTGCCGGTGCGCAGAACGCACGAATTCTCAAGCCCAACGACATGATCACCCTGGAGTACCGCTCCGACCGCCTGAACCTGAACACCGAAGACAGCCTGGTGATCACGCGGGTCAACTGCGGCTGATAGCTGACGGGCTTTTGCACCGCCCATAAAAAACCCCGTCACATGGACGGGGTTTTTTTAGCTCAGCGGAGATTACTCTGCGCGAACCTGTGCAGCTTGCATACCCTTTTGGCCTTTCTCAGCCACGAAGGAAACGGTTTGGCCTTCTTTCAGGCTTTTGAAACCGTCGCTTTCGATAGCTTTGAAGTGTACGAACAGGTCGTCACCGCCACCTTGAGGAGTGATGAAGCCGAAGCCTTTTTCATCGTTGAACCATTTAACGGTGCCGGTTTGGCGATTAGACATGGTGTATCTCCAAGAAACATATATTTTCAGTAGTGCTGTGCTGCTCAGGCCAACTGGGCACACCGGGCTATCATAGTCGAAATGTTCGGCTTGGGAGCCCCCCCAAGGCATTGTTTGCTAATCAATAGCGTTGCGTTTAGTGCTTTGGTCGGCTGAAAGCCCCGATTTACGGGGCTTTCGCACGAAATATTCGCTGGTAAAAAAAGCCGTAAAAGCTGCGTAATTTGTGAGAAATGGCGGTTTTCAGGCTGTTTTTCCAGCAAAACGGCCGTCTGATCAGGCGCCGATCTTACTTTTTCTTCACGACTTTGCAGGACGAAATAGCCGCGACCGCCTTGTTTTTCAGCGCCTGGCTGGCGTTCTGGTTGGTCATGAGTTCCTTGATTTCGGCGGTGCTCAGTTCGGCATTGATCTTGTCCGCGCCACATTCGCAATGGTCTTTGGCGGTTTTGGCATCCACGTTCTGGCTGGCAGCTGCGCTGCAGTCGCTGACGAAGCTGTCGCGGGCACCGGCTGGCCAGTTGGAAGGGGCTGCAGCCTGCGCGCCGAGGGAAAGGAGGCTCAGGGTAGCGGCGAGAGCGAGGGTAGAGGTAAAACGCATCATGGGATGCTCCTTTAGGTCGAGGACGAACGGCGATTCTCGGTGGGTTTGAGGCATTGCGTACAGCTCAAGTTCACTTTTGCAGCTATAAAGGGCGGAATTTGTCTTTACGCAAAGCGGCAGCGGCGCGATGACCGTTCATCTGTGCTAGGATCTTGCGCTTGGCTAATTCCGGGCGCGCCAGTTGCCGCCTTGCCATGTTTCTTTTTAGCTCACTCCAGTCACTCTGGTTCGATTATCGGTTGGCCGAAAGGCTCCTGCCGCTGTAAGGCAGGCGTTCATCACTGAACGGCCTGGTATTGGATCTTGTACTGGCTCATCCCAACCCACGTGACCTTTGGTAGGGGTCACCACTAGGAGAGGAGGCGCCATGCCAACTATTACTCTTCCCGACGGCAGTCAACGTTCATTCGATCACTCGGTTTCCGTAGCCGAGGTCGCCGCATCCATTGGTGCCGGCCTGGCCAAGGCCACCGTGGCCGGCAAGGTCGACGGCAAGCTGGTCGACGCCAGCGACCTGATCACCGGCGATGCCAGCCTGCAAATCATCACGCCCAAGGATCAAGAGGGGCTGGAGATCATTCGCCACTCTTGCGCGCACCTGATTGGCCATGCGGTCAAGCAGCTGTACCCCACCGCGAAGATGGTGATCGGCCCGGTCATCGAAGAAGGCTTCTATTACGACATCGCCTACGAGCGTCCTTTTACACCGGACGATCTGGCCGCGATCGAACAGCGCATGCACGCACTGATCGAAAAAGATTACGACGTGATCAAGAAGGTCACGCCGCGCGCCGAAGTGATCGACGTGTTCACCGCCCGCGGTGAAGACTACAAGCTGCGTCTGGTGGAAGACATGCCGGACGAGCAGGCCATGGGCCTGTACTACCACGAAGAATATGTCGACATGTGCCGTGGCCCGCACGTGCCGAACACGCGCTTCCTCAAGTCGTTCAAGCTGACCAAGCTGTCGGGTGCCTACTGGCGCGGCGACGCGAAGAACGAGCAACTGCAGCGGATCTACGGTACTGCCTGGGCTGACAAGAAGCAGCTGGCGGCGTACATCCAGCGCATCGAAGAAGCCGAAAAACGCGACCACCGCAAGATCGGCAAGCGCCTGAACCTGTTCCACCTCCAGGAAGAAGCGCCGGGCATGGTGTTCTGGCACCCGAACGGCTGGACCCTGTATCAGGTGCTCGAGCAGTACATGCGCAAGGTTCAGCGCGAAAACGGCTACCTGGAGATCAAGACTCCGCAGGTTGTTGATCGCAGCCTGTGGGAGAAATCCGGGCACTGGGCCAACTACGCCGACAACATGTTCACTACCCAGTCGGAAAACCGCGACTACGCCATCAAGCCAATGAACTGCCCATGCCATGTGCAGGTGTTCAACCAGGGCCTGAAGAGCTACCGCGAGTTGCCGATGCGCCTGGCCGAATTCGGTGCCTGCCACCGCAACGAGCCATCGGGTGCGCTGCACGGCATCATGCGTGTGCGCGGCTTCACTCAGGACGACGCCCACATCTTCTGCACTGAAGAGCAGATGCAGGCCGAATCCGCAGCGTTCATCAAGCTGACCATGGACGTGTACCGCGATTTCGGTTTTACCGAGGTCGAAATGAAACTGTCCACTCGTCCGGAAAAGCGCGTTGGCTCCGATGAGTTGTGGGATCGCGCCGAAGCGGCACTGGCCGCTGCGCTAGACAGTGCGGGCCTTGCGTACGATCTGCAGCCGGGTGAGGGCGCCTTCTACGGCCCGAAAATCGAATTCTCGCTGAAAGATTGTCTTGGTCGTGTCTGGCAATGTGGTACTTTGCAGCTCGATTTTAACCTGCCGATCCGTTTGGGAGCCGAATACGTCTCCGAAGATAACAGCCGTAAGCACCCGGTCATGCTGCACCGGGCGATCCTCGGCTCGTTCGAACGGTTCGTCGGGATCCTGATCGAGCACTACGAGGGTGCATTCCCCGCGTGGCTGGCTCCGACCCAGGCAGTGATCATGAATATCACTGATAAACAGGCCGATTTTGCCGCTGAAGTTGAAAAAACTCTCAACGAAAGCGGATTTCGTGCCAAGTCCGACTTGAGAAATGAAAAGATCGGCTTTAAAATCCGCGAGCATACTTTGCTCAAGGTTCCCTATCTTTTGGTTATCGGAGATCGGGAAGTCGAGATGCAGACTGTCGCTGTGCGTACTCGTGAAGGTGCTGACCTGGGCTCGATGCCCGTCGCCCAGTTCGCTGAGTTCCTCGCGCAAGCGGTTTCCCGGCGTGGTCGCCCAGATTCGGAGTAATTATTATTAAGCGTGAAATGAGACAAGATAAACGAGCTGCACCGAAAGCCCCGATCAACGAGAATATCTCGGCACGCGAGGTTCGGTTAATTGGCGCTGACGGCGAGCAGATTGGCATCGTCTCGATTGATGAAGCGCTTCGTATCGCTGAAGAGTCCAAATTGGACCTGGTGGAAATTTCCGCCGACGCAATCCCGCCTGTTTGCCGGGTGATGGACTACGGCAAATCGATCTTCGAAAAGAAGAAGCAGGTTGCTGCAGCGAAGAAGAACCAGAAGCAGATTCAAGTAAAAGAAATCAAGTTTCGTCCAGGGACGGAGGAAGGGGATTACCAGGTAAAACTGCGCAACCTGGTACGTTTCCTGAGTGATGGGGACAGGGCCAAGGTATCCTTGCGATTCCGCGGCCGTGAGATGGCCCACCAGGAGCTGGGGATGGAACTCCTCAAGCGGGTTGAAGCTGACCTGCTCGAGTACGGTTCGGTCGAACAGCATCCTAAGATGGAAGGACGCCAGCTGATCATGGTCATCGCCCCGAAAAAGAAGAAGTAATCAACAGGGCACGGCAGGCCTTCTGATTATGTTTATCAACTGAATGCGGAGTATCCGAACATGCCAAAGATGAAGACTAAAAGTGGTGCTGCTAAGCGGTTTCTGAAAACTGCTAACGGTATCAAGCACAAGCACGCTTTCAAGAGCCACATCCTGACCAAAATGTCGACCAAGCGTAAGCGTCAACTGCGCGGTAGCAGCTTGCTGCATCCGTCTGACGTGGCAAAAGTCGAGCGCATGCTGCGCCTTCGTTAATTTTTGGATCAAGAATAGAGGAAGTAACTCATGGCTCGTGTAAAGCGTGGCGTCATTGCCCGTAAGCGTCACAAAAAAATTCTGAAACTTGCTAAAGGCTACTACGGCGCGCGTTCACGCGTATTCCGTGTTGCCAAGCAAGCGGTAATCAAGGCAGGCCAATACGCCTACCGTGACCGTCGTCAGAAAAAACGTCAGTTCCGCGCTCTGTGGATCGCTCGTATCAATGCTGGTGCACGTGTTAACGGTCTGTCCTACAGCCGTTTCATCGCTGGCCTGAAAAAAGCGTCCATCGAAATCGACCGTAAGGTTCTGGCTGAACTGGCCGTGAACGAAAAAGCGGTGTTTGCTGCGATTGTCGAGAAAGCTAAAGCCACCTTGGCTTAAGTACCCCCGACAGTCACCCTGGGCTGCTCCGTAGCCTTCGGTGGTAAACGTCATAAATAGGGGAAGAGCCTTCAAGCTCTTCCCCTATTTTGTATCTGGAGTCTGTACATGGAAAACCTGGACGCGCTCGTCGCTCAAGCTCTTGAGGCTGTGCAAAGCGCTGAAGATATCAATGCCCTGGAGCAAATCCGGGTTCACTACCTTGGCAAAAAGGGTGAATTGACTCAGGTGATGAAGACCCTGGGGAATTTGCCGGCTGAAGAGCGTCCGCAAGTCGGTGCGCTGATCAACGTCGCCAAGGAGCGTGTCACAGAGGTTCTCAATGCGCGCAAGGCGTCGCTCGAGGAGGCCGATCTTGCGGCCAAGCTCGCCGCCGAGTCCATTGATGTAACCTTGCCTGGCCGTGGCCAGGCGTCGGGCGGTCTGCATCCGATCACCCGGACTCTGGAACGTATCGAGCAGTTCTTCACCCATATCGGCTACGGCATCGCCGAAGGCCCTGAGGTCGAAGACGACTATCACAACTTCGAGGCGCTCAACATCCCAGGCCATCACCCGGCCCGGTCGATGCACGACACCTTCTATTTCAATGCGAACATGCTGCTGCGCACCCATACCTCGCCGGTACAGGTCCGCACCATGGAAGCGAACAAGCCGCCGATCCGCATCGTCTGCCCAGGCCGTGTGTATCGCAGCGACTCGGATATCACCCATTCGCCGATGTTCCACCAGGTCGAAGGCCTGCTGGTTGATCGCGATATCAACTTCGCCGACCTCAAAGGCACCATCGAAGAGTTCCTGCGGGTGTTCTTCGAGAAGGAGTTGGCGGTGCGCTTCCGCCCCTCGTTCTTCCCGTTCACCGAGCCATCCGCTGAAGTCGACATGGAATGCGTGATGTGCAGCGGCAAAGGCTGCCGTGTCTGCAAACAGACCGGCTGGCTGGAAGTGATGGGCTGCGGCATGGTTCACCCTAACGTGCTGCGCATGTCCGGGATCGACCCGGAAGAATTCTCGGGCTTTGCCTTCGGCATGGGCGTTGAGCGTCTGGCCATGCTGCGTTACGGCGTGAACGACTTGCGTCTGTTCTTCGACAACGACTTGCGGTTCCTCGCGCAATTTCGCTAGTCGTAACGAATCTTTAGGAGAGCAGGATGAAATTCAGTGAACAATGGCTGCGTGGCTGGGTAAGCCCGCAGGTAGGTCGCGACGAGCTGGTTGCTCGTCTGTCGATGGCCGGCCTTGAGGTCGATAGCGTGACGCCGGCCGCCGGTGTTTTCAGCGGTGTAGTGGTGGGCGAGGTGCTGAGCACCGAGCAGCACCCTGATGCCGACAAATTGCGTGTGTGCCAGGTCAGCAATGGCGCAGAAACCTTCCAGGTCGTGTGCGGAGCGCCCAACGTGCGCCCGGGCCTGAAGATCCCGTTTGCGATGATCGGCGCCGAGCTGCCGGGCGACTTCAAGATCAAGAAAGCCAAGCTGCGTGGTGTCGAGTCCAATGGCATGCTCTGCTCCCAGGCTGAGCTGCAGGTGGGCGAGGGCAACGACGGCCTGATGGAACTGCCGGCCGACGCGCCTGTGGGCCAGGACATTCGTGTGTACCTGGAGCTGGAAGACGCCAGCATCGAGGTCGACCTGACGCCTAACCGTGGCGATTGCCTGTCCCTGGCCGGCCTGGCCCGTGAAGTCGGGGCGTTGTACAACGCAGCCGTCACCCGTCCAGTGGTTGCCGCTGTGGCGGCGGTGCACGATGAGGTGCGCTCGGTCGAAGTGCTGGCGCCAAACGCCTGCCCGCGTTACCTCGGCCGTGTGATCCGTAACGTCGACCTGTCCAAGCCGACCCCGCTGTGGATGGTTGAGCGCCTGCGTCGCGCCGATGTGCGCAGCATCGACGCTGCTGTCGACATCACTAACTACGTGATGCTCGAACTCGGCCAACCGCTGCACGCCTTCGATCTGGCCGAAATCAATGGCGGCATCCGCGTGCGCATGGCTGAAGAGGGCGAGAAGCTGGTATTGCTTGATGGCCAGGAAGTCAGCCTGCGCGCCGATACCCTGGTGATCGCCGACCATTCCCGCGCCCTGGCGATTGCCGGCGTGATGGGTGGCGAGCACAGCGGCGTGTCCGCGACTACGCGTGATGTGTTCCTCGAAAGCGCGTTCTTCGACCAGATCGCCATCGCCGGCAAGGCCCGCTCCTACGGCCTGCACACCGATGCCTCGCACCGCTACGAGCGCGGCGTGGACTGGAAGCTCGCCCGTGAAGCCATGGAGCGTGCCACCGGCCTGCTGCTGGAAATCACCGGTGGCGAAGCTGGGCCGATCACCGAAACCGTCAGCGAGCAGCACCTGCCGTCCGTTGCGCCAATCACCCTGCGCGCCAAAAGCGTCGAGCAAATGCTTGGCCTGGTGATTGAGCCGGCGGAGATCGAGCAACTGCTGTCGGCCCTCGGCCTGGGTATTTCTGCCGGTGGGGAAGGGCAGTGGCAGGTTGAAGTGCCAAGCCATCGCTTCGATATCAGCCTGGAAGTCGATCTGATTGAAGAGCTGGCCCGTCTGTACGGCTACAACCGTCTGCCGGTGCGTTACCCGCAGGCGCGCCTGGCACCGCAACCCAAGGCTGAAGCGCGTGCGCACCTGCCTGAGCTGCGTCGCCTGCTGGTTGCCCGTGGCTACCAGGAAGCGGTGACCTACAGCTTCATCGATCCGAAGCAGTTCGAGTTGTTCAACCCGGGCGTCGAGCCGCTGTTGCTGGCGAACCCGATCTCCAACGACATGGCGGCCATGCGCTCGTCGCTGTGGCCGGGTTTGGTCAAGGCACTTTCGCACAACCTGAACCGTCAGCAAGATCGCGTGCGCATGTTCGAAAGCGGCCTGCGTTTTGTCGGGCAACTCGACGGTTTGAAGCAAGAGCCGATGCTTGCCGGTGTTGTATGCGGTAGCCGCCTGCCGGAAGGTTGGGCGCAAGGTCGCGATGCCGTGGACTTCTTCGACGTTAAAGCTGACGTGGAAGCAGTACTGGGTTTCGCCGGCGCACTGGACGCCTTCACGTTTGTACCTGGCAGTCACCCGGCGTTGCACCCGGGCCAGACGGCACGCATCGAGCGCGAAGGGCGCCTGGTGGGCTTCGTTGGTGCGATTCACCCGGAGCTGTCGAAAACCCTCGGTCTGGACCGTCCGGTCTTCGTATTTGAGCTGGTACTGGCCGAAGTCGCTTCGGGCAAGATGCCTAAATTCAGCGAGTTGTCGCGCTTCCCTGAAGTGCGTCGTGACCTGGCCTTGATCGCTGACCGTGAAGTAGCCGCCACTGACGTCCTGGATGTAATCCGTGAAAATGCAGGGGAATGGCTGACAGACCTCAGGCTATTTGACGTCTATCAGGGTAAAGGCATTGATCCGCATAGAAAAAGCCTTGCAGTTGGCTTGACCTGGCAGCATCCATCGCGCACTCTTAATGACGATGAGGTGAATACCACGACACAAAATATCCTCACCTCGCTCGAACAAAGGTTGAACGCCACGTTAAGGAAGTGACGTATGGGGGCTTTGACGAAAGCTGAGATGGCGGAACGTCTGTACGAAGAGTTGGGTCTGAACAAGCGCGAGGCCAAGGAATTGGTCGAGCTGTTTTTTGAAGAGATCAGACACGCTCTGGAAGACAACGAGCAGGTCAAATTGTCCGGTTTCGGCAATTTTGACCTGCGGGACAAACGCCAGCGGCCTGGCCGCAATCCAAAAACGGGAGAAGAAATCCCGATCACGGCTCGCCGTGTGGTCACCTTTCGTCCAGGGCAGAAGTTGAAGGCCCGAGTTGAGGCTTATGCTGGAACCAAGTCATAACGACGAGCTACCCGTCATCCCAGGCAAACGCTACTTCACCATTGGTGAAGTCAGCGAGCTCTGTGCGGTAAAACCGCACGTGCTGCGCTATTGGGAGCAGGAGTTTCCTCAACTCAACCCCGTCAAACGCACCGGGAACCGTCGGTATTATCAGCGCCAGGATGTGCTGATGATCCGACAGATCCGTGCGTTGTTGTACGATCAGGGGTTCACCATCAGCGGTGCGCGTCAGCGCATGTCCGGTGATGAAGCCAAAGACGACACCACCCAGTACAAGCAACTGATCCGCCAGATGATCTCCGAACTCGAAGATGTACTGGTGGTTTTGAAGAAGTGATACAGGCTTTTAAAATACTTCCACATTTCAAAAGCTTGCGGTATATTCCTGATCGCTTCGTTGCGAAGCAAACCCAGTAACACGCCTAGTCGGGGCGTAGCGCAGTCCGGTAGCGCACTAGCATGGGGTGCTAGGGGTCGAGTGTTCGAATCACTCCGTCCCGACCATATTTTTCAATGACTTAGCCCAATCTGCAAAGGTTGGGCTTTTTCATGTCTTGGAAATTACTCCCACATTTACTCCCACGAATTTCTTGGATCTAAATAGCGTTGCCACCTGTAAGTTGGTGTCGGATTTGGCACCGCCTTGCAGGATGTTTGGCACTGGGTGCTCGCTTTAGAAACACTGAATTTTGCGCAGTTTTTGGCACCTCAACGGTGTCACTCAGATGCTGGTTTTGACGGTCGAGGAAATTTTGCGTCTGGAAACCCTTTTTTCAGCGCCGTGTAGAGTTCTTCAGCCACTTTATCCAAATCCTCAATTGATCTATCCACTCTGAAAATCAGACGTTTCGTCTGGTCTATCAATTGTGAGAACAGTCGTGGACCAAGCGCTTGCTCTAAAGAGCCGTGCGTGATCGTTCCGCCATTTGGGATGATCTTTTCGAGGATTGGCTGCACTTCCACATAGTGCAGTGTCGAACGGGTCCGGACCACGTCTATCGCATGAAGGAAGTTCTGTTCGGCAATGACCAGCGCTTCCAGTATCCCCGCATTTCCCAGGTCAAGAAAAAACGCAAGGCTATCTAGATCTATCCTCGGCGGCTCATCCAATGGATAGTCTATAGGGGGGAGTGATATTACTACCGAAGGGTTGTCGCGATAGTCATCCACAAAGTCCATCTGTATCTGAGCGACAATATTTATCTGGCGCCACAGCGTGAACATGGCGCGTGCGCCAGCACCTATTTGCCTTTTTCTCTCGTCCTCTTGGGCCGCATCTCGTACCAAGGTTGCTCCATACCATGCTCCGACATAAGCGGCGATCAATGTCGCTACAGCGGGTAAAAAATCTTTCGCGAAAGCTGCCAGTTGCGGTGTTCCAAAAGGGGCACTGAACGATGCTGCAACAATGATCAAAACCAGCAAGGTGAGTGGGTTTTTGAGTTTTTTCATATCATTACTCTAGCAAGCTGTTGTTGGGCGGTGTGGTCCTAGCGTAGAGCTACGCGTTAGGCGTCGTGTATTCTTGATTCATAGGGAGGGACACAGCCATCCGTGATTTCGTTTAGCTTTAAAAGCTTTCGAGTTTGGTCTTCAGGTAGTCAGCCTGGTCTACGCCTAGCGTGCGGATTACGCCCAGCTCTAGCTGACTCAAGCTGGCACCGCCCACTACATCTGGTGCCCCATCACGTGTAGTGGTGAATTCCAAATCTGAGAGTCCGAACATCTGTGCGACGCGCCTTTCCTCTGCGTTCATCGTTGTCGCTTTGCGTTCGACGTTCCGGCCGAACTGCTCATTATTCAGAGCAGTGAGCAGAAGATTCGGCTTGTTGGCCAATCCTGCCGACACAAGGGCCACGATACGGCCTGTCTCCGTTTCGTAATCAAATACCGGAGAAAGGTATCGATACTCTCGGGCTTCTACCTGGGCCCTTCCTCGAGGTGTCCAAGAGACTTTTCCCCATAGTGCGCCGATACGCAGCTGCAAAACTGTTATCCAACCTGCTGCGGGGGCCTCCTGGCCCTGCGGAGCGCGTCGCTGTGTAGCATGCTCCCAGTCAATAGGAACATCGATAGATCGACCAACAAAGGCCGTGGTGACCAATTGGCCAGACGCTTGGTCGAAAACCCACGATCTACCGTCACGGCCAGTGACCTTTGGGCCCGCAGGAATTAGCTCTACCCATTCTGGCGCTTGTCCGTTTATTAGGCTCGCCGCGATATCTACATCTAATGAAGCTTTCGCCAGCATACGTTTTCCTAAAATATGATGTGTTTCCGTGTGTGAGCGGCTTAGCCGTTGATGCATGCTTTCATCACATTACGTAGCGAAGCAGTTCTACCAAGCGTCTAGTCTCATCTGCGGTTATTGACCTCTCCGGACTTGTGTTCCGACTCTGCGCTCAAATTCTAGGAACAGTTCCTCGCGATCAAGGCGTATATCAAATGAAATTGGCTTATCAAGAGCGGCCCTGAATCGAGCAATTGCCTCATTCAAACCGACAAGTGAGGAGCCTCCAGCCTGAGTGCTAAAGGCACCTCCTAGTAACGTATTCGCCTGATTGCGCGCCCACTCATTCGCACTCGCGACTGTCGATCCCTGGGCAGTCAAGCCCGTATCTTGCTGAGCCAGTCGTCGAGCTTGAGCCGAGACCCAATTGTCGGTTGCATCTGGATTTTGATCTTTTAGGGTCATTCGATTGCGGTAGAAGGCGCCGTAGTATTCTCTCTGGCTGGCATTCAGCATCTTGCTTCGCTCCGCTTGAGACAGCCTGGTGGCGTCGTCTTGCGGGGAGGCCGTTGGCGCATATTGAGTCATGTCTAATGCCATGTATCCCGCTCCAATCCCCGGTATGGCTCTCAGCAGCATTGACCCTCCGCGAGCTGACAGCCCCGCGCCGACTGCTCCTACCACTCTCGCGATAGCACCACCTTTGCCCTTGCCGCCAAGTACCTCTGCCGCTGCGACCCCTAGGTCACCTATTCCTGTGCCCATATTGCTCGGCCAGTTAGTAACGTATACGGAGGTAACACCAGTTGCCTCCTCAAGCGCCTTGCCTACGGCAATACCCTTAAGGGTGTTCAATGGGTTATCGAACCCTGGCAATTTACTGAGTAGCGCACCAGCTCCTTTCTTGAGGCCTCTCCCAGCGTAATAACTGCCCGCTGCCGTCGCCGCGCCCAGGCCAAGCAGTTGTTCGCCCGACATGTTCAAGTCATCAAGAAGGTATGTGCCCATGCTGGCAAACGCTTTATTGATAGGCTGCGCCATTCGATCCGTGGCGTCACGCAAGGTGGCCCGCATACGCCCAGCTGTGCCGGTGGCACTCTCGGTGTTCTCCTTGCGTTGCTGATTGAAAATCGGCCCCCCGTTCTCGGTCTTACTGGAAATCGTGTGCATGTTGGACTCACGATCACCGGACAGCATCCAGCGCCAAGCTGTAACCGCTTCACGATCCATACTCTTGAACGCGACGTTCCAAAACTCTGCACGCTTCTTATCGTTCGGCATTTTTTCGTACTTTCGTTTCAGCTCCGCGATGACCTCAAAGGGATCGCGACGACTCTTGTCCTTGTTGAAAAACTCTGTGCCGGTCTTCTCGGTAATTTGTTTCTGGTACGACCCGGTGTTAAATACGGTGAGAAAGTTGCCCACCATGGTGCGCAAGTTGTCAGCGTTGGGCTCGACGTTGGACAACGATTCAATTAGGCCAAGCGACTGGCTAAACTTGAAACCTGCTGCACTAGCATTGGCGCCGACCTTGTTGAAAATATCGCCCAGAGTCACCCAATTCGGCTTTCGCGGCATCACCGGCAATAGTCATTTTCTGAAGGATCTCAAGCATTGCGCTAGGGTTCTCCAAATCAAATCCGTATGCCTCTTTAGCCGCCATGCCAACCCCGGCTAGCACCGTAGGGTCTGCGCCCCGTAATGCATTCGCTTGACCGATAGCATCAATACTTGATTTTGCAGCTTTTGGACTGAGGCCACCGGCCAACAAGGCGGCGCCACCCGTCAGGATTGCATCAGGATCGTTGCCATAGGCTTTGGCTACGCGGAACGCCTCTTTTTTGAATTCCTGGCGCTGTGCAGGTGTCATGTCAGCCGTTTGGCCTAACTGGATCACTTGACGCTCCGTGCGAGCGGCTGACCCTATGGATGCTGCTGCGCCAATACCGAGCCCTGCACCGGCAACCATCCCATTGGTACTCGCCATCACACCTCTAATGCGGTTGAACTCTGTGCGAGCCATAGCCGAAACATTTTTGATGATCCGTCCAGAGTTTGAAGCTGCTCTCGCCAACTCTCGAAAGCTGGTACTGGCGCGATCCACGCCAACACCTAGAGGACGTACACCCTCCCGGTCAGCGCTCCGCAGATTCTCTTTAACTTGAGTCGCTGCCGCTCGTGCGGCTTGCGCAAGTTGCTTCATGCTTGCAGTGCTTTGCGTCACCTGAGTACGGAAGTCACGGCCACCCTGCGTGCTGTCCCGCATGCCTTGACGGATCGCCCGATAGCTGGCAACTCCCGCTCGACCAATGCCAGAGACTGCTACCTGTGCATTTCGGCTTTCGTTCGCTAGAGATTTAGCGCCGTCCTTACCAGCTTGGCGTAGATCACGATTTAATGCGTTGATCTCGCGCCGACTGTTTCCCGAGTTCGCCTGAATTCGCAACGCGACGCGTAGATCACTCGACATCATATGCCTCCTGGTTTTTTCTTCATTTTCTGAATAGGTTTGCGCTGGCTGATATACCGCTTGCCAGTCTTCGGTTTACCCACAATTAAATCGATCACCGTCCCGAGCTGTGCTCGGGACATTCCATGGATCTCACTTAATTGATATCCGTGCCGGATGAGGGCGTGCTCGACTTGTCGCCAATCTCTGCTGCCAGGCTCGGCAGTTTGAGCTTTTTTTCCAATGCTTCATCGGCATCACTTAGGAGGCTCAAATCGCTCTCCGACAGTTCGGCATGTAGCAGCTCATAGGTCAGCGCCTCAGGGGGAATATCTCCCAAGGACACCAACTGTTTATGTAGTATCGCCAAGGTGGCGACGTGAATCGTTCCCTCGGGATGCTCGATCTGTACATTAATGATGTCTCCCGCCATTGGGATTCGCAGTGTGAAGTGTTTGTGTCTTACACCGGCGTAGTACACTCCAGCCGACAATTCACCATCAATCGTCAAACCTTCCCAGCGTTTATCTTGATTAGTCATCTTCAGGCCTATAAAAGGGGGTAATGGAATTAACGTATTTGCACGGCGTTGTTAATGTCGTTGAGTTGTTGGAACAGGCTGTCTCGTTGTTCCTTAAGCTCGGCTATTTGGTCTTCAATTGATTGGAGTTCGTCACGGCGTTTCGCGATGCTAACTTCGCCGCATGTTGCCCATTTGCCCGCGCTCCCCGCACGTAGACATGTCATGAGTCGATCATGCATCACATCAGGAAACAGAAAGCAGAGTGCATCACTTGTTACGTCAGGCTTAAGTACTTCGCTTAGCAGTTTTCCGACCTCAGTTTGCTCAAAATCTGGCCAGCGCATAACACTGTGTTGAGGTCCAGCCGCACGCCCTGATTGAGACGAATGTCGTGTGCCTAGCCAAAGGCGCGCGTAATTGTCCGCACGCCCCTGAATCTCTTGAAGAAGGAACGCGCTGTAGTCTTCCAAGGAAACAAGCCCGTTTTTCGATTTGCTTTTTTCTTTCTCAATAGAAACGATCTGCCCGGTAATACTTTCAATCTCTAAATTGATTCGCTCTCTTGATGCTTTGATTGCATCAAGTGCAGCTTTTGCTAAGTCGGGAATTAAATCCAGCTTGGTTTTGTCGCAATTGATGGGTTTCATTAAGGTTGACCTTGCTCAGGACTTTTAAGAGTTGCTGCTTTTCTTTCGCGTGCGATGATTTCATAGATGGCCTGACTGCCTAGGCGATAATCTTTAGCCAGTTGCGGTATAGGAACTTTATTCTTCCATGACGTATAAATATCAAAGTCCCGCGCCTTCCGTTCCGCAGCCGCCCCCATTGGCAAATAAAAAACTGCACCGCCGAAGGTTCTGCATAGTCCTAAAACTACTGCGCGTGCCAGGGATTGTGGCGAGCGTTCCTTATCTGGTTGTGCTGAGATCGAGTGCTCTACTACCTCGAGCATCTCTAACATCGTCCCCTCCCATTTAGGTGGGGCGGTTTTACTCTGCGTACTACCTTCGTCTTGCTGCATATCTCTTCCCTCTATCAAAATGCTTTCGTCGATATGAAAGAAGGTATCAGTCATCTCGTTAAATTTAACTTTCGTGCCGCCGAAATAAAAAATGGCACCTCTCGGGATGCCATTTCGGGTTGGTTGTACGGAAGAGCTCATGTTAGTTGTTTGAACTCCGATCAAGCCTTGCTTAAATCGTATCTTTTCCTACGCTATGTTAGTTTTTGCGCGCCAATGTCACCCAAAAACATGTGTAACCTGATTGCTGTGATGTTGGTCAATGAGCATTGACGTGGTTGAAACCTCCGGGCCGGAGTGAAGTGGTAGAAGTTCGAATCAATCGGATCTTCTCTGGAGTTCACCAACGATCTATTGGCTTTAAGGTTTGTCGGCGGGGCGTATAAGTCTTCCCGCTGTACAAGAAGCATAATCAGTAGCGTCTGTTAGTGATTCCCCCTTGGTTGCTAGTCGAACCGCAGGCACGATAGTTGAAAGTGCGTCCGCAGCCACCTTCACGCCGGGAGTTGATGAACTGTTTACCTTTGTAATCACTCCGTTATCTAATTCAACGCCAAAAGTTGAAGTTTCGAGCCAGCCCGGATCGTAAGCAATGTACCTGGTTTTTAGTGGGTCAACATCCGGAGCTATCTGTGCTTCCTTTACTTCTACAAGATTACAAGCTGTATCTTTGGAATCTTCAGAGGTGCCGGTATAAATCCTGATAACCTTTCCGTCTTTGTCTAAAATTCTATCCAGATAGTAGGTTTGAATTCTTTCTCGCAAGGGACTAAAAGGAATCCCAACATATCTTTTCTTATCTTTCTCGCTTCCGAAGTTTTGGATGGCCTGATCGCGGTCCATTACGTAGATATGCCCAGAGCATCCAGCCAAAATCTGACTAACTCCTGTAGCTAGCAGTATTTTTGAAAATTTCATAACTGTCCCCTCCCTAAGCAAGGCAAAGCGCCATCATTCAATGTAGGTGACATCCATCTGGATGCAAGCCGCTCGACAGCCCTAGATTCATTTATGTGGCTGTATCGGAAAGGCCAGCTCATATTGGATGGCCGTAAAGGGCGTTAGACCCGCGTTAGAAACGGTGATCGCAAGTCGGATAGGTCAGCGGTTAGCTTAGAGGTTTGCGCGTCTCAAATCGCTCTGTAGGCAGATTAGGTTTTTTGGTAAGTAAGGCCGGTCGGCGGGGAGCGGACCGGCTGAAAATGCCGAGCAGTAATTTATTAGCTGAAAACGTCATTGATCGACTTGAAAAGGGCTCCGAACCTCAGGCGCGTGACCTCATCAAGTGTTTCTGGAGGAGTGGTGGAGAAAGCTGCAGCGACCGCGTAGTGATTGAAGCCGCCCGAGGGGCGTACTTTAATGTCCTTATTTTCTAGAGCTCGCTCTATACGATGTACAACGCGGTCGCTTTCCGGCAGATCGGATTCGAGTATGGGGACACCTTTCAGTTCTTTCGCATAGGCCCTGTTGAAGTATTCAAGGTAAAGCTTAGTGGGTAGAAGATCTTCGATGTCGCTTGGAACGGTGTTCTGGCCGAATTTCGATGCGTCGCGAAATTGGGAAACATTAAATACGGATTTTTTTGTCAGCAGTTTTTGCTGAATTAATCCATCAAGCTTCTGTTCAGGTTTTCCGCTGAAGTCATGAAGCACTGCGACTTCAAGGCCATTTGCACCTAACAAGGACACGAAAGTTGCAACATTGCTTAGGCCTCCAACCGGAACGATAGTTACGTCCGAGGACAGGCTTTCGTCACCGCAAGTCTCTAAAATGGCTGAGGCCGTCAGTAGGTATGCGAGTTCAGATGGTCCTTCAACTAACAAGTTTTTATTTGCAATGAAAAGATTTTGAGCAACGCTCCAACCCAGCGCAGCTTGAAGTGGGAAGATAGTCCGAGCATCAGAGCCTGACAAATTGTCAGAAACTATAGTTCCACCTATGGTGATTTGTCTTCAACTACGCGTACTTGGTGAAGGCGGTTTGAGTTCACCATGAACGGCGAGTGAGTTGTATAGATAACTTGATGGTCTTTTGCGAGATTATCAATGTAGCGTAAGAAGTCCGCTTGAGCTAAAGCGTGCAATGCAAGACCCGGCTCATCCAGGAGCAGGACCAGTTGGCTGTGCTTTGGTGCTCCTGAAGGATCTACTTGTTGTTGTACACTATCAAACCAAACTAAGAAGCTGAAGAACCAAATGAACCCTCTGCTGCGCTGATCAAAAGGAGTTGTTACTCCTCGATGGCGGCGGTTTTTAATTCGTAAATATAAGTTTGGGCCATCATTAAATGGTGCTTCGTCATTTGCGTCGGAACGAATATCGACCTCGACCTCTAAGTCTTCATTTTGTTTCCAGAACTCTAAAACTTGATCTGTGAGACTTATTGAGACTGCTTCAACTTTTGCCTTTAACTCCTCGTATCCAGTGCTTCCAGAAAAATCATCCATATCTACATCTGCCATACGAAGCAGTGCCAGAACCGCCTGATGTTTTGATTGTATTTGTTTGTTTGCGTTGCTCGGGTCGGCCTTGGCGTTTGCTACACGGCTTGCCAGATCTTTTAGGTTGAGCTTGCCTGGTAGTAGGTCGTAATCACTGAAGTAAAGGAATTTAGGGAGTCGACTTGATAAGTGGCTCCATGTTTCGTACTCAACGACACTTTCCCAATCTGTTGCTGAAGCGCGTTTTTCTAGAACCCCTAAAAAAGTGCTATCCGCCTCGTTCGCATCAATCTCCTTAAGTTCAGAAAGTGCTTGTCTCAAGTTTTTGCAGTTTTTTATTATTGCTGATGCGTCACTGCTTAATCCGGCCGTGAGGGCCAGTGCTTGTACCACCGGGGCCTCATCGACAGTTAATTCAATTGTTTTTTTGTTGTCGTATGAGTGAGTTACTGAAAAGGTAAAGTCTGGTGAAATGTCTGTTTTGAGTTTTTTGTTAATCTGATCAACTTCCTCCTTTTTTAACTTATACGTCAGCCGTGTTGCCGCCTCAGGATTCTCCGCATGACGTTTCATGTAGGAGGTGTAATCTTTACGCGGATAATCATCGGTAGGGTTAAATTTCTCCTTACCTAAAGCATCCTGAGACTTATGCAGCGCCTTGAGAAAAACAGTTTTCCCGGCTTCGTTCATGCCTACCAAAACGGTTACGTCTCGGTCGATTTCGACGTTTTGAATTGTGTTTATGGAACGGAACGGCCCGACTTGCGCGGATGTGAGGATCACTGCTTCTCTCCCTATGTTGAGTACCCTGACTAGCGATAGTACCCGAGGGCACGGTGGTATCACATAGGGTAGCAGGGCATATATGGCGGTGGATTATCTGAAAGATCTACCGGCGCTCAGGGAGCCCAATATGCGTTGGTTACTTATCGACCGGTTTCGTTTTCCGGACAAACGCGACCTTTCCGAGATTAGGATCGAAGACCTGCCCTCGACGTTGAATCATCGGTGCAATTGGCCCTGTGTACATACCATGCGCAAGGCAATAGCGCGCTTGCTTCCCAGGTTGCGCGGGAGTGACAACGGTCAGATAACCAGCCCAGTTCAACCACTTGAGATAATTTTTTGCTGTTGCAATGCTCGTGGCTGCCGCTGTACTGGCGTACATCGCGAGCTCGGTAGCGTTGACTTCGTCCAGCATCCTGAGCGTGCGCCACATTGCCTCTGTGCCGCGACCTTGTTGGCTTGGAGTGCCGTCCAATCGAACCTGGGGTGCCTCGGTGCCCACATCACGAACTAGCTTGAATTCTGCTTGATCCCCAATACCATCGCCGCGTTCCAAATAGCCAGCTTTCCTCAGGCTGCTTACGTATGTCCGAACGGTTTCATCGTTGAGGTCAGTACGGCGACTGATGGTGTAACAACTAATACCCTCAGGATACTTTCTAATCATTTCCCACACACGCTGACGATTGCTTTTACCGTCCCGAATGACCATGTGCGCGGGCTTCCGGCCAATGCCCATCAGAGTGTTCTCCGCAATGGTGCCTCGCCGGTGAACCAGCCACGGTCTCCCCACTGCGCGCTATCAACAGAGTCCCAGCCGAACGCTAGGGCTTCGGATTGAAGTCGGTAAAGATTTACCACCACTCGACGTAAGCAGCCACGCACGGCTTTTCGTAGGTCTTCAAGAACGTCGTCATGAATTTGGAGGTGCGGATAGCAGGCGGCTGACAACGTTCGCAAATCTTCCTGTGTGGCAGGTTGTGCTGGCACCCACTCCAAAACCCTATTATGCAGGCGCTCAAGCTTGGCTAGGCTGAACGGTACGCGCTCTTCTCCGATCAGAACAATGGTCCCGTGGCTGGCGTTATAGATGTCCGTCAGGACGTTGGCCGCTGCCTTCTCTAGAAGGTACTGTGCATCGTCGACGATGAGAGGGCGCCCGCTCCGTGACAATTGATCTGCGATTTGATCAACCATCTCCGACATGGTGCGGCTTGGCACTATCGTCATTTCCCGCAAAACGGCAGCGAGAAAGGCCTTCTTTGTCCAAGTGTCCCGGCACTCGACGTAGTAGGCGCGATAGATGTTCGCTGCGAATGTTGCTCCCACGGTTTTGCCTAGCCCGCTAGCACCGTACATCACCACTAATCCGGGTAAGTTGGATGGCCGGGCCATAGCCCGCTCAACTGCGCTGGCTAGCAAGCCGACGTTCGTCAGGGGGACTATCTTCGGTGCGCTCATTCGGTGCTTCTCTATGCTGTTTTAGTGCTATCGGCCATCGGCGTGGGGAATGGCCCTACGAGTTGGTGTGCTCATACATCCGCTTGATGGCGGTAAAGTCGAGATGGCGCGGGTATCGCTCATGCCATAAACCTTCTTCTTCGTTGAGGATCTCCCCGGCTTGGAGGCGCCTGTTGAGTGCTTCCCACAGTCGATACCTACCAATCGGGTCATTAGGTAATTCGAATCTGCTGGTTTTGGGAGGCGTAAGGCTTGCGGCAAATCGCTGGGCGTCGGCCAGTTGCTCGGCGCCGATGTCGGCGGATGGAGCAGGGGAGGTGGTGATCATTTCTACGCGGCTGCCGGTCAGCGTTTCCAGCTTGTCCACTGCGCGTTTCACCTGGCCTTTCTCGCGTTTATCGTAGGCCTTTTCAATCATGGATTTCGGCATGTAATCGCTGGCATTACCGTCGAGGATTGCTTCGCCGATCAACTCCCCATCCAGCGTGCGGACCCAAACGCGGGATGAATCGCGCACGTCGTATGCCAGACAAATTTGCTCGCCCTGAAAGTTACGCAAAGCGTCCAGGAAATAGGTTTCTCCGGCCCAGGTAACTTCGCCGCGACGTGTCGGGCGGATAACTTGCGGGCGTGTCAGGTCATTCAACAACTCGGCGGGTGCCACAATCGGTGCCCAGCCAGCGGCAATGGCTGCGCTCCAGGCCTCATTTGGGCTCATGTGACGAATCTTGCCAGTCAGCGGATCGCGGAACTTTGCCAGTCCCCGATGCGGGCAGTTGTTGTAAGTTTCGATCTCATATTCGACCCCCGACATGAACTCGGCGAAGGTTGGAATCAGGCGGGTTTTTCCGGTTTCGCGCAGTTCTTTGCGGCCAATCCGATGCACCTTTATCCCGGCGTGTTTGTCCATGTCCGCGCCAATGTAGCTGGTTAGTTTCTTGGCAGCGTTGACCCATATTGTTTGGTGAGAGCGTTCGATTAAACCTCGTGCTTGGCTGTTGTAAGGCAAAGCATGGGTCATGGTGCCGCCCAGGCGGTCGACTACCTCGCGGACAGTGTCGTTGGCGAAGCCTGAACCGTTGTCGACGTAGAAGAAGGCGAACATGCCGTGCTTCATGGCATCGCGTAGCGCGTCCATAACACCGATGGTCGATTCGGCTTCACCAATGGAAATACCAACGGCCTTGCGGGTGGCGACATCGAGGACGGTGGTTGCTTCCGGGCGGTATGGCTTTCCGGTGCGCGGGTTCAAGACCTCTGCGTCGAACTTATGGCCGTCGGCGGTAAACACGTCGCATGGCAGCAGGTTTTTAGTGGTCCGGCGCTTGAAGGGTTGCAGGGCCTTGAGCTCCTGCGGGGAGCGACGGCCGCGCTCACGGGCTTCGGCGCTCAACTTATTAAGGAAGCGGCGGACGACATGAATACTCGGGCGGTCGGCTGGATGCTTGAGGGCGAACTCGGCATAAGCCGCTTCGACGCTGGGCTTGGTCGGGCGCTGATAGCAGGTTAGGAATGCCGCCGACCATATTGGTAGACTCAAATCTTTCTGGCGGCGTGCTGGAGCCAACCCGATTTCACCCTGTTTACGATAGTGGGCCAGCCAGCGTTTTAGCGTGCGCTCGCTCAAGGATCGCTCGCCGGATTTACGGTTGTTCGCCCGTTCCACGAGGCCGGTCAGGTATGTGCTGAGTTGGTCGGCTTTCGCCAGACTTACTAGAGTCTCGATGGCGTGTTGCTGACTGATGGCGTGATTCAATCGCTCGATCTCGCGCACAAAGGCTAGGCGGGCCATCATTACAGAGCGTTGACCTTCGTTTAAACGTGACGGAAAAACGGTGTCACGCTCTAATAAATTTTGGTGGGTATTGGCACTCGGTGACGTTTGCAGCGTTGCGACTGAACGGGCAATTAGCGCTGTTTGGGTATCAACCGGAAATTGAGCGAATGGAAATTCCTGTGCTTTTGAGCCTTGCCTACGTTGGCTTTTCCAGCCCGCACGCGATGCAGCTTTCCTAACGCCCTGAGTCGTTTTTGGCATGCCAGTTAAACCGGCGAGCTCTTTGGCGGTGTACCAGCTTTGCATCAGCAGACCTCCTGCTTCGTTACCGGACGACAGGCCCTGGTGCCATTGGCGCCAGGGCCTGTAGCTATCGCTATGCTGCTTGGCGAGCGGCCTGGTATAGAGAGTCAGCATCTTCAACGAGTAGCTGTAGAGCACGCGAAACCTTCGCGATGTCCCGAGCCCCAGTGTCATCTGCATTGCAAACGCTCAGTACAGAAAGCAGGTCTTTAACGGCACCTAGACGCCAGTCAGCGGCGTCCATCAGATCCCGTCGAGTTGCACTGTCATTGAAGTAAAGGACTGGGTTTGAAGACCCTTGTGAGTTGGAGTCGAGAGGCTTGAAGTTAGCCATGGGTCACCTCCGCAACATCGTGGCTTGATTCAAGAGCACGCGCCTTTTCCATAGCGGCGTTGTAACGACCAAGGCGTACGGAAAGTGAAGAGTCTGCTTGCAGAGCGGAGAGAGCCATCGCTCTGAGGGCTGCTGCGCGGCTAAGCGCGGACGGATTTCGGGTATGTTGCTTCATGGGGTGTTGCTCCAACTTAATATGTGGAGCTGTCACCAATCGCCGTCAAACGATTTAGGGTGGCAGCTGTGCGCGGGTTGACGGACCGGGAAAGTTGGCACCCAGCGCACCCGAAGGTGCCCCACGCACAGCCGCCATAACACGAAACGGCAGGCACAAAAAAAGCGCCTGCTGTCGAATGGTGGGCGCTTATGCGCCAACTTGCTCGGGCCGTCAAACCCGGTCGCTGATATGCAGCGACTTGTGGACATTAGCCGTTTCCCATGTGATCGGCAAGAGCTAACGTTCCGTAGGGGATAGGAACGTTACTCGGGAAGAGCGTTGCATCCGTTTCTTTTTGCGTCCGTTTCTGATCATCTGATTCGTAAATCTAGGCTCTTAAAAAAACCATATAAAACAATAGGTTGTTGTTAAAACGAAACGATGGAAACTGAAAAGATGTTCGTTTCCTTTTCTGCTGCTAGAAAAGGAGCCAATTTACTAGGCAGGAGAGAGCTGAAGCGCCTAGTTCTCGGGCGTTCCGGTAACTCCAGGCTTATGAGGTCGGTGTGCCAAAGAGCCCGCTAAACGCATACAAATTTGCTGATAATCCTCTTTTTCCGCTTAGCGCGTCTTTGGCACTGATTCAGAGGGGAATTGGAAGGAGGTTCTCTCCGGAAACCCTTGATCTACCTGGCTTGGCTCGATTTGTCTCGGATAATCCCGTTTCTTCCCGCCGACCTCCTCACCGGTGCCAAAGCTGTCACTAACTCACACCACCTGAAAGGCGTGGTTGTTTTACTGCTTAACGCTTGAGTAAAGGAGAAAGTCGCGCAGGCTCCTGCCGCGGACTATCCAGGATCCCTTTACGGTAAGTACCGTGCTTGTTGGATCGCCATAAAGGACGGCGAGCGCCTCTCGGGAGCAGAGAAGTGGCTAGAGCAGGATATCCACAGTTTCAATCGCCAGGGCAGCGTGAATGAAATTGTAATTGGGCCGATCACCAGACAGCCCACCGCGATGAGGTTCTCCGACTGCGTGTCGTTAAACAGATCGCTAGTAGTTCTGACGTCATTTGGATACTGTTGAGCAAAATGCCATCAACGGGCATAGGGAAATGTCATGCGCATCGTTTCAGTCGATATTGAGCATTTTCGCGGGATTGAATCTCTTCATTGGTCACCCGCTCCAGGCATGAACTGTCTGATCGGTCCCGGCGACTCGACAAAAACCTCCATACTTGATGCGATTGAGCTTTGTCTTCACCCGAAGCCTTATACGCTGGCAGACGACTGCGATTTCTATAATTTGGACACCTCGAAACCAGTCGATATCATGGTGACGCTCGTAGACCTGCCCACGGCATTCCTGTCTGAAGAGCGTTATGGGATGCATATGCGAGGGTGGAATGCCGAAACGCTAAAAATTGAAGACGAGCCAGACGAGGGACTGTACTACGCCCTATCGCTACGGATGACTATTGACGCATCACTCGAGGCTCGTTGGTCGCTTTATAACGATCGGATAAACGCAGCCGAGAAAGACCCTCCCACCTTGCGTTATAAAGACTGGAAACTGCTGTCAGTTACACGTCTCGGCCCTTATGCAGAGCGACACTTAGCTTGGGGACGGTCATCTGTATTGACGCGAGTGGGGGAATGCAACAGTGGGTATTCGCTCCAGCTGGCTGATGCCGGAAGAGCTGCCAGGAAAGCTTTCGGCAACACCAATCAGAATATTTTCAAGTCAGTAATCGATCGCGTGGAGATTCTGAGCAGGAAATTTTCCGTACCGGCTAGGGGCGCCTATGCTGCGGCTTTAGACGTCGATGGGGTGAACATCACCGCTGGAGGTGTTTCTCTGCATGATGATGGTTTACCACTGCGCATGCTTGGCACCGGTTCCTCCCGGTTGATTGTGTCTGCTCTCCAGCACGAGGTAGGCCACCAACATATTTCGATGATCGATGAGGTTGAGTTTGGTCTTGAGCCTCATCGAATCGCCAGGTTGCTGAAGCTTCTGAAAACGGCTCCGGCAGGCGAAGGGGCGAGTCAGGCACAGATATTCATCACCACGCACTCACCAGTCGTAATTTGCGAACTGAAGGCAGAGGATATTTTTTCTGTCAGGTCATCTGCCGGTGTTACCGAAGTTAAATCCATATCCGCGGCAGTACGGAAGCTAGGCACCGCACAACGGCACCTGCGAGGTGCACCAGAAGCGTTCCTCGCCAGACGAATCGTTGTCGGAGAAGGTCGGACAGAGCAAGGCATTGTTCGTGGCCTTGATAACTGCTGGGTTGAACGAGGAATGGACTCGTTGGCCGCCCAAGGCGTTGTCGCGGTCAATGGTTCAGGCAAAGACAGTGCCCCGGTGATCGCCGAGCATCTTTGTGACCTCGGTTATCAGGTGTTGATGTTGCTCGACTCCGACGAGCCGCCAAACCCCGCCGCAATGGCGAGAGCCCAGGCCAAAGGCGCTATATGCCTTCAGTGGCCAGGACAATATTCAACTGAAGAACGCCTGTTTATTGACTTGCCGTGGGGCGGGGTTGAGGCCGCAGTAAAATACGCGAGTGGGTGTGCCAGCACCGACAGTATCTTGACTGGTATTAACAAAACACTGAAAGTCATGGGCATCGACCAGATTGGTGACCTAGCCCTGCCTCCTTGGAGAGATGAGCCTAATTTCAGACTTGCTTTGGGCAAAACAGCGAAGGAGGAAAGCTGGTTCAAGGACATCACCAGAGGGGAAGGTTTAGGGGAAATAATCGTGAACCATTTTCCTCCCCACGACGTGACGCCCTTCGCGAATATCATCTCCGATCTGCGGAAGTGGATCGATGCTTGAGTCGCCTGAGAATACGCTCAGCCTGTACATTTCTGGTTTGGAACGTGCAAGCATTGTTGCCGCAGCGGGGTGTGGAAAAACTGAGCAAATAGCACGGGCGGTGGCTTATTCAGGTCAGCGGCGCTTAATTCTCACGCATACACACGCGGGGGTAGATGCGATCACCGCGAGACTTAACAAACTCTCGGTTCCTAGTGACAAGTTCAAGGTCGAGACCATCGCAGGCTGGTGTTTAAGATTCGCCACTTCGTTTCCCTTACGCTCAAAAATCAAAGCTCTTCGGCCGACTACTTCAGCAGAATGGAATGCCGTCTACGATGCCGCTCTGAGACTCCTTCAGACCAAGGCAGTCGCCGAAATCATTGGTGCTTCCTACGAAGGTTTGTTTGTAGACGAGTACCAGGATTGCTCACCTGTACAGCATCGGGTGGTTTGTCTTTTAGCCAATCAACTTTCCACCTGTATTTTCGGTGACCCACTGCAAGCGATCTTTGATTTCAAAGGGCAGAATCCAGTGAGCTGGGGGACGGAGGTTTATCCCGCGTTCCCTTTGGTAGCCGAGCTAAATACACCATGGCGGTGGAAGGCATCGAACAACACCCCCCTTGCTGATTGGTTACGAGATGTACGCAAAAAACTTGAAGCTGGGATGGCAGTCGATTTGAGGGCTGGTCCGGCATGTGTCGAATGGTTCGAGCTTCCTGATAATCCTATGTATCAGCAGCCCGTCATTTATGCGCAGTGCCTGAAATCTATATACGACGGTGAGAGTGTGGTTGTCATTGGGAATAGCACCAACGAGGCAAGCCGGGCATCACTAGCGCAAAAGCTTTCAAAGAGAGCGTTCTCCACTATTGAAGCGATCAACTGTAAATCTCTGGTCAAAAATGCAAAAGCAATCGAGGGTGCTGTGGGCCAGCAGCTTTTTGGCGCGTTACTGAATTTCGCCAGTGAGTGCATGACGGGTACTGACAAAACCCCAATGGAAAAAGCCATTGCCTCTCGCCTCAAGGGAGGTCGAGCCGGGATGAAATTTTCCCCATTGTTTCCTGTCATTGATTCGCTGATCAGCACCAACACTGGGGACGCAGCGGTAACGTTCCTGGATGCTCTCAAAGCCATGCCGGGGACATATCTGTTCAGGCGCGAAATGTTTTACTCGATGCGCTCGGCGCTGATTCTGAGGGGGACCGTGGAGGGGTATACCCTAATGTCCGCTGTCGCGGAGGTGCAGAATAGGCAACGTCATATGGGGCGCAAGCTGCCGTTTCGTTGCATCGGCAGTACGCTGCTAGTGAAAGGGCTTGAATTCGACCATGCAGTGATAGTGCAGTCGGCCAATATGTCCGCGAAGGACTGGTATGTGGCCCTTACAAGAGCAACCAGAACCATCAGAATCGTCAGCTCGCAACCTGTCATTCGGATTGTCTAAGAACCATGGCTTGCAGGTTCTTTTTCGGACTGCACTCTGTGGTCGAGCCAGTAGTACAACTTCAACGCTACGGACTTTATCCCAGCAGGGCATTTAGCTTAGTGAGTGCTGGTCATATCCATGCAATTGGGTGGTCAGAGCGAATGCAATTCATTGGTCCGAATGATGCATTTAAGAATGGTTATGACGGGGAGGTCTATGTCCTGCAACTGAACTGAGACATTTGCAATCTTGAGCGTCATAGAGCGCAGGGCGCAAATGGAGATTACCCTGGTGCTTAGACAGCAAGGATCGCGCGATGAGATTTTGACTAGTATCCGCTTCCTTCTGCCAGCATTTCTGAATGGAATACCTTGGGAGAGCTAGGCGAGTGATTCTGACTGACAACGAAACAAAAGTTGACTTGCTCAACAATGAGGCGATCGCAACAACCATTATCGAGTTGTTGCGTGAAAAGCCAGATCACCCGGTTACGATTGGGGTTCATGGAGATTGGGGCGCCGGAAAGTCCAGTGTTTTGGAAATGATCGAGACAGGTTTTTTGGGACAGGACGACGTGCTTTGCCTCAAGTTCAACGGCTGGCGCTTCCAGGGCTTTGAAGATGCCAAGATCGCACTGATCGAGGGGATAGTTACTGGTCTGGTTGAAAAACGTCCTGCTCTGACGAAGGCTGGAGGGGCTGTTAAGGATGTCTTCAATCGAATTGATTGGTTAAAGGTTGCCAAGCGTGCAGGAGGCCTGGCTCTCACTGCATTTACCGGCATCCCAACTCCGGACCAGATCAATGCCATCGTGGGAACGCTCGAAGGAATGTTCGCCGATCCTGCTAAATTGGCGACGAAAGAAAATCTCTCGTCTGCAATCGACGGCGTGAAGTCGATGTTAAGGCCGGCTGAAACAAAAAACGTTCCGGAGGAGGTCGAAGCTTTTAGGAAGGCCTTTGACAAGCTCTTGAAGGATGCCGGAATCAATCAGCTCATCGTCTTGATTGATGATCTTGACCGCTGTTTACCAGATACTGCTATCGAAACACTCGAAGCAATTCGTCTGTTCGTCTTCACCGCGCGCACCGCCTTCGTTGTCGCCGCTGATGAGGCGATGATCGAGTATGCGGTGCGTAAGCATTTTCCGGACTTACCAGAAACGACGGGACCGCGTGACTACGCTCGAAATTACCTAGAAAAACTCATTCAGGTGCCATTTCGCATCCCGGCTTTAGGTGAAACAGAAACGCGGATATACGTGACGCTGTTGTTGACGGGGGCTGAGGTCGGTGAAGAGGATGCGGGTTACGCGAAGCTCATTGCTGTCGCGCGCGAATGCTTAAAACGACCATGGGAGAACGCTGGCCTTGATGCCGCGACGATCAAATCGACGCTAGGAAAGCAGGCAGAGAAAGCCAACAACGCCCTCGTGCTTAGCGACCAGCTCGGCCCCATCCTGGCAAGTGGCGCCAAAGGCAATCCGCGCCAGATTAAGCGTTTTCTCAACACGCTGTTGTTGCGAGAGCGTATGGCCACCGCGCGCGGATTCGGTGACGACATCACCTTGCCCGTGTTGGCCAAACTGATGCTCGCTGAGCGCTTCATTCCGCGACTGTTTGAGCAGATCGCATTTGTAGCGGCTGTCCACCCAAAGGGGCACTGCGAGGATCTTGAGACGCTTGAGAAGAGCCTTGCTGTCGATGATTCCGGTGCGAAGGTTGACAGCAAACCTCTTGGGACCCACACAGGTAAAGGCTCCATTGCAATGGAAACTGTATTGCCGGTTCCCGAGAGCGCCGTATTTGCCGAGTGGAGCTCTTCGGGAATGGTACGCGACTGGGCGCAGGTCAAGCCCCTGCTGTCTGGGATTGATCTTCGTCCCTATCTTTTCGTGACGAAGGACAAAAAGGACTACTTCGGTCCGGTGTCGGTGTTGGGACACTTGGCGAGCGTGGTGGAAAAATTGTTCGGTGGAAAAATGATGGTGCAGGGCTATGAAGCCGAGCTGAAGCTTCTTGTACAGCCCGAAGCCGACAAAGTTTTCGAGGCAGTGCGTACCCGAATCATGGGCGCTGGTGCCTTTGAGACCATGCCGGCGGGTGTAGATGGCCTTGTCGTACTGGCCAAGGCGCAGCCTGGGCTTCAAAATAAACTAATGGACTTCCTAGAGGCTCTACCGAGCAGTAAGTGTGGGCCATGGGCCGTTCGGGGCTGGCAAGGCGTCATCAAGGACACGGAGTGCGTAGCGCGCCTGAAAGCGCTGCTCACACAATGGAGCAAACTGACTGACAATCCGTTGCTGAAACAGACTGCCGAGTTGGCGCTGAAAGACACGAAAGGAGTTCGGTAATGGGGACGTCAACGGCATACGGTGGTCCGGGCGGCGGTACGCCGCTGGTGCCTTCATGGTTGGGAGAGTCGCCTGCCACAGGCGAAGGGGGGAAGCCAACGGCGTCGCACCGGCTGATGGCGTATCGCCTCCAGTAGCGCCCAATCGGCCGGCTATTCCAGCTTCGGCCGATCCTCAACGTTTTTCTGGAGCACGAAGTAGCTTTACCCGTTTTGCCGGGTCGGGTGGTACTGACCGCGCTAGCCTTGGACGCGCTGTCTCGCGCTACGTTTCCACATCCTCGGGAGGCGCACGGCAAGCGGCACAGCGCATGGGGGCTTCACGTGGTGCCGGAGCTAGATTGCTGGGTTTTTTGGCAGATGCGCAAACCCGTGGTGTGCGTGAAGCGCTACGCTCGTTGGAGCTTGAGTCACTCGCAGGACGTCCCATAGCAGAGATCTTCGTCGGTTTGGCCGACTACATCTGTCCTGGGGCAGGCACCGTCGACGAAGGTATCGCGCGTGAGGCGTACATCGAAACAATCATTGAATTGACCACCGAGGGGCTAACGGACCTTTCAACCTTCACTCCTGACCAAATGCAAACAGTGTTCGAGCTGTATACAACACACGCCATTGAAGCGAGAATTTGCAACGACATCGGCACGAAGGCGGTAACGATGCCAACAAGCGCGCAGGCGGCACACCGTGTGGAAGCCCAACTACGCGATTTCATCCGAGGGGGTGTTAGCGATGCGCTCACGAGGGCGCGTAGCGAATCTCCACATTTGACCCCGGAGCGCATCCAGTCATTCGTGGACACTGTGTACGAGTCCGCGTTCGCTATCCTACAATCGCTCGGTGACGCAGAGGCGGACCAATGAAACGACAACTCATTGCTGGTCGCCTCGGACTTGACGACGATACCGACATTCCTATGGGCGCGGACGAACAGCGGACCTTGCTGCAGATGGTTGTGGGGGATAAGTCGCTTGATCACGGCATTGGAAGTGCCCTGACGAGTTTGAAGAAACTGGGCATTTTCCCATCGGAGATTGGCATTGATCTGCTGGTGGTCGCAGCGCATGTCCATGCGGCCGACACCCGTATATCTCGTGTCGAACAGTCGCAGGACTCGTGGACGCGGGAAATCCGTCTGGTCATTCCAGTTAGCGAACCAGAGCGCTGGACTGGCGCAGTTCCAACTCTGACGAAAATATTGAATTTCTTGACCGGCGACCGCTGGACAATCGGATTTCGGGCGCGGCCGCCTAGGTTCGCTTTCATCGCACAAGAAGCACCTCCTACCTTGATCGCACCACCGTTCGATTCCGTGAGTTTGTTCTCAGGTGGTTTGGATAGTTTGATTGGCGCAATTGATCTTTTGGAGGCCGGAGCGACACCGCTCCTGGTCAGTCACTTTGGTGAAAGCGCAACCAGCGATGCTCAAAGTAAGCTCTTCGGTGTCTTGAAGAAACACTACAACAAGTCATCATTTGAGCGTTTGCGCGTGGGCATGACATTCGACGATGGGTTGGTCGAGAATGTCGGATCTGAGAACAGCACGCGGGGCCGTTCATTTCTGTTCTTCGCACTGGGTGTGTTTGCTGGAACCGGTCTGGACAAGGCCTTCGTACTGCAGGTGCCTGAGAACGGGCTGATTGCGTTGAACGTTCCTCTTGACCCATTGCGCCTAGGTTCAAACAGCACACGCACCACTCATCCCTACTATATGGGGCGTTGGAACGAGCTGCTTGTTGAACTGGATATCAACGGACGTATCAATAACCCTTGCTGGGACAAAACCAAAGGGGAAATGGCATCAAATTGCCGTAGTCAGCCATTGCTGACCCAGCTCGCACCGGATTCGCTGTCGTGCTCATCGCCGACAAAAGGACGCTGGCAGGGTTTAGGTATTGAGCATTGCGGGTACTGTTTGCCCTGTTTGATTCGACGTGCCGCATTAGATGGCGCATGGGGAGTGGGAGTGGACAAGACGACCTATACGGTGCCCGATCTTCGCGCCGATATCCTGGACACCCGTGAGTCTACGGGTAAGCAAGTAAGGTCTTTTCAGTACGCGATCGAACGTCTGCGTGGGCGGCCACAACTCGCAAACCTCCTAATCCATAAGCCGGGCTCGCTCGTCGACGAGGTTGCGCACCTCGATCAGCTCGCCGATGTTTATCGTCGAGGCCTTGAAGAAGTTGCTCGGCTGATTGATGGCGTTGAGACGAGGCCACGCTGATGTCGGGATCGGATAGAAGCGTTACAGCTGGCCTTGTGGATTTTCACTGTCATTTGGATCTGTACCCGGATCATCCAGGCGCGGTTCAAGAGGCGGAGAATGCGGGAGTGTTCACGTTGGCTGTGACGACGACTCCGCTAGCGTGGCCACGGAATCATGAGCTAGCCCAGCGCACGCGTTACGTGCGCGCCGCGCTGGGACTTCATCCGCAGTTGGTTGAGGAAAGATTTGGCGAGCTCGATCTGTGGGATCGATATCTGCCAGAGACGCGTTATGTTGGGGAGGTAGGCCTAGATGCGGGGCCGCGCTTCTACAAGTCATTTGATCTGCAGAAGCAAGTCTTTCAGCATGTTCTGCAGCGCTGCGCGGAAGCAGGGGGCAAGATCATCACGGTCCACAGCGTCCGATCGGCTAAGATCGTACTCGATCACATCGAGTCCTATTTGCCACCTCTACGAGGAAAAGTGGTACTCCACTGGTTTACGGGCACGAAATCGGAGGCTGCACGCGCGCTCGAACTGGGATGCTATTTCTCGATAAACGCCGCGATGCTGGAAAATCCGAGACACGTGACCGTGGTCTCCACGATCCCGATAAACAGATTGTTGACGGAAACAGATGGACCTTTTACCAAGACCGGCTCGAGATCTTCTAAACCAGCAGATGTTGAGGTGGTTGTTGAAAAGCTCGCGCGCCTGCATAACGTTGCCCCTGCCACGATCGCCGCGACCGTACGGGATAATCTACGCACCTTGTTAGAACACGGGGAATAGATAGACTCTATGGTGCGCTGATGGGGCTGGACCTATTTTCGCGACCAATTTTTTCTCATTATCATTTGTTTAAAAGATGAGGATTGCAGCAATGCCACTCACAGAAAAAGACGTTGCAGATATGAAGACGCTGATTAAGGACCGAGTAGCGAACTACCCTAGGCTAAACGAAATGGTTGCTACGGGATTGCTGATCTATAAATCCGGCTGGTATGAGGCAACGGGCAAGGAGGCTTATGACTCCATCATTCAATACGCTACCTCGATTCGAGTAAGCAAAGAGGGGAAGGCACAGATCAAGGTCGCACGCGAAAGTAAAAGGTTGAAGGCTATAGCGGCAAAGTTGTGACTGCGATAGGGGGCGGCGCTTTCGCGCCAAGCCCCACGATAGATACATACTTACCTCTCATCAAGTGCGAGAAATGGGTTATCTGGCGGTATCAATTCTAAAAGTGACATCGGCTCCGCAATCAAGTACCCCTTCAAGGTCGTTTTCTTCCTGGGACCTTGCACTATACACGTCCAGATATTCAATCCGTCACCACGCTTCCTGTGGACTTTCAGTTTCTCGAATTGCTTCTGCATCCAACGCCATTCTTCAATTTCCTGATCGACACCCTTGAAGATGCCAGGAAACTCCTGGACATAACGTTGGAAAAGACCCGGTGTTACGAGAAACACAGTACCGCTCACCGTGTGGATTTTAGCCTTGCTGTCGTTGATGATCAGCTTGTGGCTCTGGATGCCTTTCATGACCCAATTCAGGAATGCCTGGCCAGGGCTACTCGAAAGAGGAGTTGAGATTTCGAGAGCGCTTGCTGACGATGCGTCACTGGCCTCTGGCTCCTCTAGCTCGAACATGTCCAGCAACGTGCCGAGGTAGTCGGCATCCTCCATCGTCATGGGATCTGGCTGTGATGGATTTTGAGTTGAGTTTGTATTGACAGCCTTGGTGGCTGGTGGTGATACCGGAGCGTTGGGCTGATTGTCATCGAGTGCAATGCTCACCGTTCCGTTGAAAGCCTCGGGGCGGTCTTCACTTCCCCAAATCAACGCCGGTTGAAGGCGCAGAAAGGTAAAGGTTTGCTGCCAGTTTCCCTGGACGACGAGCGCGGTCCAGATGGCTTTGCCTTCTGGTGTGGACTCGACCAGACCATGCGATTGCAGTTCGTCGAACACCGCGATGTTGGATGAGGGAATGCCCTCAACCGATTGCGCCAGCAGATAGGCTCGCAGTTTATCCGTGACCGCCTTGCTGACGAGCCAGAGTGCGTCTTGAGTCAACCAACCCGCGGCACCTGGCTGGTTGAGTTTCAGCTCGTGTTGAACCAGATGACGCAGTCCGCTGATCAAGTGGTATTGCAACGAATGAGTCGGCGCTTGCAGCGCCTTGCTCGGGTTGCCACCGATGTTCTGCGCGGTGGAGACGCGGTCGGCCTGAATGACCAATTCGCCCAGCACGCCGGCACGTTCGTATTGGCCCGCCAGGACATACAGAAGGTAGGCCCACAGCGACGGAAATCCACTGAGCCAGTCCAGGATTGGGCGGTCGAGAATTTGGGTGTAGAGCAAGCCTGCGGCCGCGCTGTGCAGGTGGTAGTCGCGGCCTTTGAGGTAGCGAAAACGGTAGGGCTGATCCAGCGGGCCCTGCCAAGGATGCCAAAGACGGCCATCTTGGCGTTCGACCAGCAGGTCCACGGCGATCTTGCCGATGTCATGCAACAGGGCGCCATAAGCAATACCCGCCGACCAGGCGTCGGTTTGAGCAGCTTGGTCTTCGGGCGCGGCACCGGTCGGAAGCAGATAAGACTGACGCAGTTTCAAACTGCAAGCTACCAGTTCCAGCCCATGGTCGAGCATGCCGCCGAGATATGCATGGTGGTGCGTCTCGCTGGCCGGGAGTTGCTGGACCTGCTCGGCGTAGCGATGGATCGGATTTAAATAGAGCTGGATGAACTGCGCGTGAGATAGAGCGGTGTACTGCCAGATGCGATCGAGTAACTGACGGCGGTGTTCCGCTGCTAACAAGCTGTGGGCCGACTCGATGGGCAGGTAACCTTCGGCAACGCTCACGGTCGGTGGCGGAGAGGGCTTCTGCCTTTTATGGCGAAACAGACTGAGCATCGTCACCTCCGGGAAGTCGCTGGGTCAGTGGCCTTTTAGCCTTTTCGGATAGGGCTCTTACCCTTGACTCCCCATTCCTTTCCACCCTTACCCGTCCTTTTGGCTTGTGTCCCTTTGTGCGGCAATCGAAATATGGATACCGCTAGGCATCGATTTGTTGGGGGGCTAGTACGGAAAAGAAAAGAGTCGGTACACTGCGGTGCATATTTTTTGGGTCTTGCCATGAACCTCACTGACGCCACGCTCGTGCTACTGCTCGCGGCACGTATCCATGGGACCGATGAAGCCGTCAGGGCCTCGGCGAAGAGCGTGGTCAAGAAGTTGCCGCGCAGTAAACGCGATCTGATCTACAAAGTGATCGACAGCCGGAGTCCGCTTGAACTGGTGGATTTTCTGGCGCAGAACCTGGATGCGGAATGACAGGCTGCGGGTGTGTGCCCATCTCCGTTTCTTTGCGTCAGAGCCCTGCGGCATGGGGATTTTTCTGGGCGTTAAAAAAGGGTCCAACTCGTGTTGGACCCTGTGAAGCGTTTGCAGTGGTGAGGTAACGATCAAGCGCCGTCGTTCATGCAGAGTGAGTCATCCAAGACCGCTTGCTTCAGTTGCTGTTCCAGGTTGAGTACATACTCCGAGGCGCTTCGGGCCTGGCCACTGGCACGAAAGATCGCGCGTTTGTCAGCCCTGAGCAGGCCGAGCCAGGAATCGATATAGCCCTCGTGCCTCAGTTCTCCCTGAATGCCGGCGTAAGCACATAAAAACGCAGCGCCCATCTCGGCGATCAACTCCTCAAAGGCATAGCCTGGCGAGCCGAACGGACAGGCTGACGTCACGCCTTCGCGCTGCAACCGAGAGTGATGCCCGGTCCAGTGTGTCAGCTCGTGAAGTGCGGTGGCGTAGTACCTACCTTCATCGTGAAATTGTGCTTTTGTCGGCAGTTGGATGAGATCCCTGATCGGGTGGTAAAGGCTTCGTCGGCAGGCCGATGAACGATGTGTGCACCTGAACTTAACAGCAGATTTTCCGCAAAGCTGTTGGCCTGGAAGGGATCCGTCGGTTCCGTTTCGAGCTGGGTTTCATTGAGCGCTTCGAGCCCCTCCGTTTGCTCGATGTTGAACAGAAAATGCGTCCTGAGAATGCCAAAGTGAGCGACCTTGGGCTGACCGTTTTCATCCAGTACGGGTAGGCCTGACTCGGTCTGTTCCTCGCGCTCCATCGGCTTGTAGAGCACTGCCAGGGCGCTGTGCTCACCCTTACGAATGTGCCCACCGGCCTTTTTGGCTTGGTTGAAGGTCAGCCAACGATCTTGAGTGAACCCCTGCAACCTGGCCTCAGCCCAGAGCAACGGTAAATTGATGCCCGAATACGGACGACGCGTGATGGCGTTAATGGGGTAGGGTTGATGACCGACGTCAGCTGAGCCACTTGAGGACCAGGGTTTGATCCAGGGGGCAACGCCTTGGTCTAACGCGTTAACGATCTTGTCAGTCACGTCTTGGTAGATATCGCGCATGGAATTTTCCTCAAGAGAAAAACGGAGGAACGCCTTGCCCGTCGGGGGAGGGTTCCCCGGTTGGGTGATGGGTTGGATTGATGCAGGTCTTGCATGCCGTCCGAATGTGGAGGTGGGCGCCGCCAATTGCGCTTAGCGCTGGTATTCTCCTGCAAGCGCTATCAGCAAGGCGGCAGGCTGACCCGGTTCTTGGAGTAGGCTGAGACTCAATTGCAGCAATAGGTCGTGGTCTAAGTGATCGGTTGGTTCAATGGCTACATCGAACAGCACATAGGGCTCGTGTGGAGAGGCCAGGTGGGCTTCGAAGGCTGCGCGCATTACGTGGCTCAGCCGATCGACCTGCAGCTTCCCAGCGTGATCGGAGCGCTCGAGCAGTACTGCGTGTTGCCAAGCCCCAGGAGTGAACACAATGGGCAGCCGAAGGGTGTTCAGTGCTTTCGGTGTAAGTGAGTCGGACATGGTGTGCCTCCGTTGAAAACGCGAAGAAACCTGTCCCGTGGGAGGAAAGAATTTCCCCGCGGTGGGTTGAAGAAAAACAAGAAGGTTGGCCTGGCGAGCAGAGCTCGACAGGTGCTCAGGAGAGCAGTAGGCGTTCATCACCGCAGAAACGGTCACCGTGCGAGCTACCGAACGCTAATCGCACTTGGGGAGAGCCATCACCGAAGTGACGTAGCCTTGAAGGCTCTGGCTACCTGGGAAGGTGCTGTCGATAACAGCGATCCGTACCTTGTATTTAGCCGGACGATTGATATGGGTCAATCACTGTAGAGAAGCTGTTTCACGAGGTTTGTCTGCTGTCTTCCAGTGAAGATTTTTCGGCTGGGTAACCTGATAAACGGTCAGGCACGGACAGTTTTCAGTAGTAGGCTGTTACTCCTGTCTCAACCATGAAAACGCTCAGAAGAGGGCGAGACCATGCCGACTCAGAACCCTGTTCAAGTTTCCCGCGCCCACCGCTGGGCCTATATCTGTGGCATGTCGATAAAGCGCGGGTATCGCAAGTTGAAAGCGTTTGAGTCCCGCGTGGCTGAGCGTGCGGTGTCAGCAGGTATGCCCGCAGGTAAATTAATAGTTCGTGGGAGCTTTCTGATTGCCAAACTGGCATTGATCGGAGGATTGCTCTTTGTCAGTGCTTGGCTGGTTACTTTCATTGTGATGATGCTGGCTGTCATTACTTTGCTATGGCTCAGGGCTTTTATTGGTGCCGATCAACAAGAGAAAAATCCAGGGCCAGACTATCTAGGTGCTGACCTCTACATCGGTGACTTCGACGACAACGGGCATTATATAGGCGACAGCAAGTCATCTAATTGAGCGCTTAGCAGCACCCAATATTTGATCCGTACCTTTGCTCGCTGAGTCACTTGCTGCTTTGATACCGTTCGCCAACATGCCTTGAATCCCGTTGCCGACTGAATATCCTGCCCAGCTCATGGCCCCTAGAAACAGCATCGGCAGCACGATGAACATCGCCCCCATCACATACTCAATGACCTGCGCGGTGACCGTCCCATCCATAAGTCCGGATGTGGGCAGCGACAACAGCACCTGGTTGGAAGCCGACACCTGGTTGTACAAGGTGTCGAGCATGCTGGAGTCGACCCAGCGTGCCAGCTCCCACCAGAAGCTCAACATGTGCAGCGTGAACAGCGCGAACGTCACCGTCATGACGGTCTTCAGCTGGTAGGTACTGACCAGCAGGATCAACGGCAAGCTGATGATGACGCCCATGATGAGGAAGGCCTGCACCATTGGCAGTGCGGCACGTAGCGCATTCATCGCCGGGAAGTTGCTGAAGGAGCCGAGGGCCAGCCCAGTGTTGGTGGCCAGGTTATTGAGCCCCTGATTGATCGAGCCGCCACGAGCGCTAGAGCCATAGTCCTGGTACACCTGTCCGGGCGACATGGACATTGATTGCTGGCGCGGGCTGACCAGCTCACGCAAAGTCGCATCCTCAATCTCGTTGCTTGAGCGGCCAGTCAACCAGCCTTTCAACTGAGTCAGCAGCGAAGGATCGACTTGCTCAATCAACCGCTCTCGCAACCCGACACCGCTGTCATTCCACCACTGCTTGCAGGTGGGGTAGCCCGCGCCATTCTCTAGCCGCGGTAAGGAAACATCGCGGCTTTCGTCATACGGCCAGTTGACTCGCGGTGTGCGCGAGCGATCGGTGTCGTAGTAGCCCGGAGTGTCGAGAAAATAGCTTGAGCCGATCCAGGACGCATCATGACTTTGCGCCTTATCCAACTGCGGACGGTTGGTGAACAGCCGAGAGCGGGAATAGCCATAACAATCGCGAGTAAAGTCGGCGATTTCTTGTAGCAGTACCTGACTGTCGATTCGGGAACTGTCGATCTCCATCCGCATCTGTCGGATATCCGGTGTGCAGGGGATGGAGGCGGTAGCCGCCGCGGTCACACCTTTGCTCAAGGCATGCACCAGAAACCACCAGATCGGCACATTGGCAGAGCGTTCGCCTATGGTGTTAAAGGTAGTCCCCCAAGCGGTTTCCGCTGGCTTGGCCACACTGACGCCGCATCGTTGGCTCGCTGCATCATCGAACGCCATTGAAGAGAGGTTTAGCGGAAAGACCGGCGCGCAGCCGAACAATACGATGATGTAGGCCAACCACAGCCGGTTCTCGATTCGTGGCACCGAGAGCAATCCCTTGTTGCCTTCATCCGCGCCTTGCTGACGGGCCGACAACCACTCTTGCAAGATGATCGCGCCGAAGGGCGCGGCAAACAGCCCTGTGTCGGACAGGACGCTCCAGAGGCCGTTGTTGATGATCCAGGCCAGTAGAGAGAGGTAAAACTCCAGGTAGCTGTTGGTGCTCATGAGCATGGTGGTGATCTCACAGTCGGGTGAACTCGACGACGGTCAAGAGCACGAGTCCTAATGTCCCGATGCGCTGAACGCGCAGTCGATCCTGTGGCCGATGTCGGTAGCGCCGCAGCAGGTCCCACCAAAGCGCAAAGAGGGCGCCGTAGAGCAGGGCACGCCACCACCGCAGATAGGGCCGAACGGATTCGAATGCCTGCTGCCAGGCCTCGAAGCTGCCCAGCGCAGTGCGGCCGATCCATGCGACTAGTGCGGCGGTCAGGATCATTACCACGGCAATCCCCAGACTCGAAAGCAAAGTGAATAGCGGTGAGCGTTTCATGGCTCACTTGCGCCTGGCGTCAGCATCATTAAGTCGACCGGGCTCGGGGTCGCCTTGCTCGACGGTACGCGAAGCATCGGCACCACCGGCATGCCGATCGAGTACCAGGCTGGCCGTACTGGTGGTCAGCATCTGCCGTACCTGCAGCTCGGTTTGCAACAGGCGAATTTCGCGCTCCAGGGTGTCGATGTTTTTCGTCAAGGCCGTCTGTGCCGGTTCGGCTGAGGCGATGTTGGGTTCGTGGCTGCCCGCCAGCAGAGTGCGCAGTAGCAGGAGCGCCTTGTCTAGCACGCTGGACAAGGCCGTCTCACTGGCCAGGCGCCGTGCCAATAGATCCTGGTCGGGATCGTCGCGCAGGGCTTCAACCACACCACGGGTCACCGGCAGCATCGGGCTGGAGGCTTTAGTCAGATTGTCAGGGGTAGGCGGCAGAGAGCCCGACAGCAACCCTTGCAGGGCCTTGAGGCGTTCGCTGTAGGCCTCCTGGATCAGTGGCGTCAATCCGCTGCCAGCGGTCGCACGCAGGGTTTCGCAGGTGTCGCAGGTCGCGACTTCACTCTCGCCCAACACGCGTACGGCCCATTCGGATGCCTCTTGGGGAGAGGCCCAGGTCTGGCAAATAGCCCCACCCAGGCAATCGCTATTACTGATCGATGCATTGTCATCCACCGTTCGGTTATGCAGCAGGTTATAGCCCGCGCGCACCACGTCGGAAGTCACCCGAATGGGCGTCTGCCCGTTACCTCCGGCCTTTGAGCCGCCGACCCAGGACACCCCATTGTTGCCGTTATGGGCCTCGGTGTTTTTCACCGCGGCCACCGCATCACCGCCGGTTTGCTCCAGATTGCCTTGCATTTCTTGGTTCTTGGCCAGCGCGCCCCAACCGGCTTGACCGACCTTATCCGCCATCTTTTCGGCCATGGCCTGGCAGGTTAGCTTGGAGCGGTCGAAGTCGATCCGACCTTGCATCACCCCGTTACTGAGCAACTCATAGAGGCCGGGGTTGGCGCGCTGAATGATCAACGCCGGTAGCGACATCACCGCTTGGGTCGCGTTTTGCACGATGTTGCCCATGATTTGCTGGAAACCTTCGGTGACGCCGTTCAGCTGGTTTTGCAGAGTGTTGGTGAGGCTCATGTTTCCGCACATCATGTTCGCTCGCCATGACCCGCCGACACCGAGACCACTGGGTCGGTAAAGCGAACTCGGTGAGCCCACTGCCGAGCCGCCGCCAATGGTGTACATCACTCGGTCGTCGAGTACTTCGCCTTGAGTACCCAGGCGGTAATCGCCTTCGGCGGCGTGGGCATGAGTGGCCATGGCGAGCAGTCCACAGAGCAATAGACTCATCGCGCCCAACCAAGGTCGTGCGAGAAGCCGACTCATGAAGCACCGCCTTCGAAGTCGATGCTGAATAGGAAGGTCTGTCCCTCACGTTTGCAGCAGCTATAGGGACGCCACAGCGACCAGGCGTAGCCGCCATCCGCGCTCTGTAGCGGATCGCTGGGGAAGATGGCGCACGTCGGCTGAACCTGGGGGTAGAGCAATTGCCATTTGTGGGTCGAAGCGTCGTTTTCAACGATCGGGCCAGGTGGCCAATAGCCGTCGCGTTTGGCGGGCGTGAGTGGTAAGTACACATGCGGCTGCCAGTTGCGGGTCATCACATCGCCGGCCCGTTGCGCCATGACTGCGGCCGCCTTGAAATCGTCGGGCTGTACCAGAAAGCCCTGCCGGGGATAAACGTTGCCCCACATGTTTCCCGAGACCTGACTACCGATTTCATGGATCCCCGGTATGAGCGACTCGGGGTAGAAACTTTCCGGGATGCCATTGCGCCAGGCCAGTGAGTCCAGGGTACTCAGGTAGTAAGGCATGAATGCAGTTGCACCGCTGGCGCAGGCATAGCCGGACTGCGAAGCCAATTGCGTTGCAGCCCAGCCACCGGGGTGGCCGATGCCATCGACGTTCTTGAAACGGGGCAGGTTGTCGCGGCGGGTGTTCGGCGTGATCAGGTTGCCGCCACCTTCCGCACCGCTGATGGGAGCGGAGAGGGTGGCCATCTCGGTCCAGGGGTTATTGCCGGTGGTGGCGTAGCTCGAGACCACCACCTCAGGAATGAAATGACGAACCTTGGTCGAGGTTTTTACGGTGCAGCCGAAGGGCGTGCAGAGGAGCCAGAAACAAATGCCGACGACCCTGTAGTCGAGACAGCTTGGAGAAAGCACGGAGGACGTGATGCTCCCGGTGTCCAGCGCCACGCTTGGGCCGCACGCCAGCAGGACGCTTAGCGCCAAGGGCCGTAGCGTTGTGGGCGGGATTGACGAGCAGGCAACAGGCATGATCCAGGCTCTCGGTGGATGGCCTGGGCAGGTTCGGCTAGGGACTGAAGACTGTCAGTGGAAATTATGAAGGCGGATCTATCGGGTTTGTGAAACGTGAGACTATTATTTGACGTGAAGGGCGCTGCGCAGGATATCGTGTTCCACAAGTAACTGATCTGCGGTAATTTCGAAAATATTGGCGAGCTTGCATAGGACCAACAGCGACGGATTGCCCGTGCATCGCTCGATTTGACTGACGTAGGTGCGATCCACCTCGGCCATGAGTGCGAGCTGCTCTTGGGTAAGTTTTTTCACGCGTCGCATCAAGCGGATGTTTGCCGCCAGCTGCAGACGAAGCTGTTCGTAGTCTTGAGTCATGCGCGCAAATTGCGCCTTGAGGGACTCTCAATCCACGGGATATAGTCTACATTGGCATTGATCTAGGCCATTTGATGCTCATGCCTGTTATCGAGCGTTCATTTGGTGTCGTTAAGCTTCTCGAAGCTGGGCCCAGCGTCTAACAATAAATCAGAAATCTAGGGTGTGTATGGACGAAAACTACATTTCAATTCCTGCGGCGGATGGTTGCCCAAGTCTTCTGACACCTTGGGGCAACGAATTTGCCCCGATCATCGAACGTGGCGTGCAATGCGCTCAGGCTTGGCTTGATACGCCCGGCGAGATTCCACTGTGGTGGGAGCTGGCGCAAACACGCAAGACCCTTCCTGTCGGTGACTGCCAAGATGCTTTTGAAGCCGGTTTTCTGTTGAGGATTCAGCAACGGCTTCGGAGCGCGTCACAGTAACCCTGTTGGCCATAGGCGATTGCATCGTCTTGATCGCTGGTTTGCACTCAATCTGGCCACAACGGCGCAGACCAACCGATTGCAGTTAAAGAGCGGTAGTCGCTTCTACGTTTTTGTCCAACGGCTGAAACACTTGGTAGGAGATAGCGCTTCCCTGATTTGGGTGCGGCACCAAGGGCGGCACTTGCTTCAAATGTCGCCGGTCATGCATTGAGCGTGAAAATCTCTTGAAAGGTATGGTTCCAGACGCCATTCCTTTAGAATGAGGGCTGACAGAAGTAGCTTTCGTCCTGTTACAAACAGGTTTACGTAGCTAAGATTCTGATTAAGTGCAGATTCTGCACGCTCTGAGAACGTGGAGCGCGATATGAAAGCCAAACGAGTGTTGAGTGACGATCTGGTGAGCCGACTGGAGGATAAGATCCCGGTCATGGCTGAAGGCGCCATCAATACCGCCTATATCAACGCCCTGGCTGCCGGCCGCAGTGTGATGGAAGTCATGAACGGCATGCTTGTTGAAACGACTGCTGACGGTAAGCACAAAGTCATTCGGGTGGCCAAGCCCAAGCACAAAGTGACGCAGGGTGGCGTAATCAAGGTGCGCCGCTGCTCATGACTGTCCCTCGGTTGAGGGTCTTTGCTGGACCCAACGGCTCCGGCAAGAGCACGATGAAAAGTGCCATCCCTTCCCTCCTGATCGGTATCTACATTAACCCGGATGAAATCGAGAAGGCTGCCAAAGAGAACGGTCGTCTGGAGTTCAGTGATTTCAACTGGTGGCTGAGTGTGATGAGGTCCTCGGTTTCATTAGGGCGCATCGGCTGGTCAGGTCCGCCGGCCTCGATGAGGAGGCGGCCAAAATAGGCTTTAGCAGCAACGGCCTGAATTTCCAGACGGTCGCGATGAACTCTTATTTTGCCTCCGTGCTCTCTGACTTCATTCGGAACAAGCTCCTCGAAGTCCAGCTGTCTTTCACCTTCGAAACGGTGATGTCTAGCGACGACAAAATCGCTTTTATGCTCAAAGCAAGAGAGTCGGGATACCGAACCTACCTCTACTTTGTGGCAACTGAAGACCCTGACATCAATATCAACAGGGTCAGGAACCGTGTCGCGGCAGGTGGGCACCCAGTTCCCACAGAAAAAATTGTCCAGCGCTATGGCCGTTGCCTGAGCCTGCTACCTGCGGCTATTGCAGCTTCGAACCGGGCCTACATCTTCGATAACTCCGGTGCCGATCTGGTGCTGCTGGCCGAAGTTACGGATGGGACTGACCTTGAATTCAAGGTTGATGAGGTCCCTGACTGGTTCATGGATGCCTACGTTGAAAAGGTGTCCAACGGCTAGCTGCCGGATTGACCAACGCCCGGAGCGCCGCACCTCCCTTATACTGGCTATATTCCTCGCGCTCTATCAATCCGTTCAGCTACCCGGTAAACCGCTTCCAACTCTGAGCAGCCATTCTCCTGCATCAGTGTCCAGCGCTCGGCTTTTTCCTCGGGCTCCGTCATGGCCAGGGCGAGATAGAGGCTGGGCGGTACGACTCGAAACAGTGTTTCGAGCTTTTTCGATAGCACCACTCCTTCGGTGTATTTGCCAGGCTCTTTGCTGGCGGAGAACAACAAGGCTTTCTGCGCCGGTGAAAGCTTCTTGAAACGAGCGATTTCTTCAATTTCCGCCGGCGGCATATTCAAACAAATCCACCATTCGATCATGTTGAGCATGGTCTGCGCAGCAGTGGGGAAGTCGGCAAGGTTTTGCGTCGCCAGCCAGAACCAAGCGCCGAGCTTGCGCCACATCTTCGTCCCCTTGACCACGAAGGGCGCCAGCAGCGGGTTTTTGGTGATGATATGGCCCTCGTCGGTGACCATGATGATCGGCCGACCTAAATACTGATCGCGCTCGGCGAGGTTGTTCACGGTGTTCATCAAGCTGATGTAGCTGATGGACATCTGTGCCTCGTAGCCTTCGCGCGCGTAAGTGGCCAGGTCGACAATGGTCACATCGCTCTCGGGCCAAGGCGTACCTTCGCGATCGAACAGTTCACCCTCGAAACCCTGGCAAAATAGGTCGATGGACTCGCCCATTTCCTGGGCACGCTCGCGACGCTTCTCTGGTAAATGCTGATCGGCGGCGACGCCCAGCAAGGCGTCGCGTACGTCGCGGGTCAGTACCTGTCGGCCCGCGGCGACGCAGGTCTGCGCCGCATCGAGAATGCACTCTCGGATCAAGCTGCGATCGGCTCGACTCAGGCGCGCCTCTTCCTTGGCCTCGCCGCCGGTGATCATCAGGCGGGCGGTGATTTCCAGTTCGCCGAGAACATCGCGCTGGTCTTCGTGACTGGTTACCACCTCATCGTCCAGCTCATCGATCGACAGACTCGCCACATGATCCGGCTGCTCGACCAGGCGCCAAGCATCGGCGAACGGGGCGAGACTGACCGAGGCGCCTGGTTTCAATCGGACCTTGTTGACCGACAGGCCCTCTGTCGCGAAGTAGTCTCCCTGCAAGCCGAATGAGTTGCCGGCCTCGACGATAAACAGGCGAGGGCGGTACACGGCCATGACCTGCATCAGCAGGGTGACCAGGGTCGCCGACTTGCCGGCACCGGTGGGACCGAACAACAGCAGATGACCGTTCATGGCCCGATCCAGGCGTGACAAAGGGTCGAAGCTCAATTGCGAGCCGCCGCGGTTGAACAAGGTGATGCCCGGGTGGCCGGTGCCGGTGCTGCGGCCCCAGACCGGAACCAGGTTCGCCAGGTGTTGGGCGAACATCAGGCGGGTGTACCAGTTACGAGTGTCGCGGGCCGGGTTGAAAGCCATCGGCAACCAACGCAGGTAGCTGTTGCAGGCGGCGACCTCATCGCCTTCACGTACCGGTTGCAGCCCCGCGCCCAACAGCGCGTTAGCAAGGCTGACCGAGCGCTGGTGCAATTGCTGTTCATCGTCACCGCGCACGTAAAACGCCAGCGTGCCGCGGTACAGCTTGTGCTGACGGCCAATGATCGCGCGGGCCTCTTCGACATCCTGACGGGTCTGGGTCGAGGCCAGGTTTTCACCGATGGCTTTTCGCGCCAATCGGTTTAACTGGTCCTCGAGCACATCCTGCGGTTTGACCACCAGGGTCAGACTCATCACCGTGCCTTCAGGTAACTGGTCAAACAGGGCGTTGACTGCATCGCCCTTACGGGTTTCTCCGGTGAGTTGACCAATCGACGGTGCCCGGCGCAGCTTGTCCACCACCATGACCTGATGGGGTTGATCGTCGAAAAACCAGAGTCCGTGCTGCACATCCGAACGCGGTTCGTTGAAGAACAGCCGCTCGGCAAAGTCGTGGTCGAAGGGCAGTGCCAGCGATTCACCGTCGCCCGACTCCGGATAGGCCACGCGGCGGTAGAACTCCTCGGGCGCTTCATCGGTGAGCTTCGGCGCTGGATTGAACCAGGGCAACAACCAGGCATGCAAACCGCGGCCATCGACTCGCGTCGATTGCACCCCGCACACCTGCAACGAAGCACCGATTCGTTCGCAAGCCTGTTGCAGGGATTGCACGGGGGTGAGCCCCGTTTCCTCACCGTCAGACTCGAGCCAGCGATAGACCACCAGGCGTACCCGTCGGTTATTGCCACGCCAGGGCAGGCGCGTCACCACCTTATCCTCAAACAGACCACCCGGCTTGGCGATGGCCTTCAGATGACGGCGGCTGAGCTCCAAATATGCCTGGGTGAAGACCGTGCCTCGCGCGCTGTCACGGATATAGTCGGTGAGTCGGGTCAGATAGGAGGTGAAATCGTTGTCGTCCTGGCAGAAAAACTGCGCTACCCAAGGCGCTTGATCCAGCTCGGCAAAGCTATCCTGCAGGGCATCCTCAAGGGCATCGCGGGCGGCCATCAGCCAATCGGGTTCGCGCCCTTCGGTGCCGATAGGCAGCAACTCGAACACCGCACCCACCGAGCGATTGTCATCCAGCAGAAAACACTGCTCGGTGTCGAGGTATTCGACCCACGGCAGATGATCGGTGAAGCTGGGATTGTGCGCATAGAGTGCGGCTTCATCGGCCAAGGTGGCGCGAGGGCGCAATGGATTGCGCCAGGCTTTCCACGCGGGAGTGCGCTTGCCCGAATCGCCGGTATGCACTACAAGTCTTCCTGACGTTCACCCGGCAATGCGTACTGCACCCGTTGGTAGAGCGAAAAGACGGTCGAGTAACCGGGGACTGGTGCCTGCTCGGTACCGCTCAAATGCGGATACACGTACAGCACCAGATCGGGATTGGGCAGGCGAGGGAACAGGTTGCGGATCTCGTTCGCCGCTGTACGCGTGTACGGTTCCTGGAGAGCAACGGAGAAGTCTGCTCGAACCAACGGGCGGCGCAACTGCTGCCGAGCATCCAGCAGTTGCTGCTGAGTGCCTTGCGAACCGGCGCCGTTCCAGATGTCCAGCATGGTTTGCTCGCCATGCGGCAAAAGCGTGTCCTTGTCGGTGGAACACCCCGCCAGGAACAAGCAGAACACGCTAATCCAGGTCAGACAGGGAGCTACGGTCTTTTTCATGGCGAACGCTCCGGCCCTTGGGCTCGTAGTCGATGGTGATCTCATGGTCGAGGTGCAGTGCGACGTGTGCTGCCGGTGGCACGTACACGGCAGCAAAGGCCTCGCCATACAGCTTGTTGACCCACTCGCGGATGTCGCTGACCCCACCACTGAGAATTGAGTTCAGCGCGCTGTTGCCCGTGCTACTGGTGACCCCGAGCGTACTGCCGCCCGAACTGATCACGCTGCTGTTGTTACGCTCATCCCCGAGGAGAGCGGCGACACCGGCGCCGGCCGCCGTGATCAGGCTCTGGCTGCCGAGGTATTGCTGAGCGTTCGAGCGGCGCTCGCCGGTGATGCAAGGAATGCCATACGGATCGGACAGGTAGCCGAGTCCGCCACGGATCTTGTCGGAGTTCGAACTCTGGGTGGTGGAGGCGTTGCGGCTGGCTACCGCTTTCGGCTGAGGCACCGTGCGGATGGTGCCATCGGTAAACACAAAGGTAATTGACTCGACCTGTCCGCGTACGCAAGACAGGGTCCAGTCACCGGACGCCGTGCCGCTCATCACGGCACCGGCAACGTCCGGCAGGTCGATGCCGTTGGCGGTCAGGTTCTCGGGACCGACCAGTACCTTGAAGGGATAGGGATCATTCACTGTACCGTCCACCGGGACTCGGCCAATCAGCGCGGTCATGGCGACTGATCCCATCAGCGTGGCGTTTTCGGGAATGGTGTAGATCGGCTTCGCACCCTCGGTACGATCAACGGATCGGGCCAGTTCACGCTCTCTCTTGGTGACCGCGCGCAACTGTTTCTGGCTGCGGTCAATAGCGTTGTCTTTCAGGCCCTCCAGCGAGTTGAAGGCGGTAGGCAGACTCAGTGCGGAGGAGGTCGTGGTTTTGCCACGGGTGTCAGTGGGGGAGTATCCGAAGGTTCAATCCACTGCAGCGCATCATTGGCAGAATGCTGCGCTTCGAACTGAGCACCGTCGCCCGGCTCAAGCCCCAATCCGATCGGCATGTCCTTGCCTTTGCCGGTCAGCCCCGACAATTGTTCCTGCAATTGCGTCAGCAGACCGCTAGCCTGGCGACTGTCTTGTTCTGCTTTGAGTCGGGCCTCGTTGGCTTGTCGACGGCCTTCGTCGACCTGCTGGGTCACACTGCCAAGCGCCGTCTGGATTCGCGAATCGACACTGTTTTCCCGCTCGCGTAGGCGGTTGTTTTCCGTCTGTAGTGAATCGTTGTGTTTCTTCAAACCGAGCATGTCGCTGCGCATCGCCTTCACCTGGCCGACCAGGGTGGCAACCGTATCGCGCGGGGTATCGCCTGCAATGCCGAGCGACTTGGCTTGCTCGGCGGATAACTGAAGGTTGCCCTGACCAACTGGGTGCTCTGGAGAGGGCGTGCTGCCACCCGCGACCCAGCTTTTCAGGATAATCAACACCACGGCCAGCAACGCAGCCGGTACCAGCCATTTGAGCAAGGCGTTAGCTTTCATCGTCAGCACCTCGCGCAATGGGCGGGAGCAGCACGGCGTGCTCGAGGCCGGCACCGCGGGTGACGAGGTAGGCAATCGTGGTGTCTTCAGCACTGCCGACAGGCCCGAGGAAAGCATGCTGGAAGGTAGCGGCGAACAGCTTGGCCTGAAGCCGACGCGGGTCGAGTTGCACTATCTCTGAACCACTATTGCGCAACTTCACTGCCGTTACCCAGTAGTCACCGAGTCGCCAGGCGGCGATGGGTGTGCTGGACACGTTTTCGGTCGGCAGCAGGCTCGGCAGTTCGGTGCGCAACTTGGGCGGGACGCGGCGTACACCGGGCAGGGACTCCACGGTGCGCAGCGGCGCGTACAGGCTTTGCGCGGCGTAGCGCGTCAGAGCGACCGGGATTGGTGTGCGTTCTGGAACAGGGACGGTGTTAGATTCAGCCTCGCTAGCCTGTCCCTGAGCATTCTTGAGAATACGCACGGGCTCCAGCGGTTGATCACCAGGAGTGGCCGCGATATCCAGCAGGATGATCTCACCCGTTGCGACCGACTGCACTTGCAGTCGTGTCGGTGCAATGGCTTCCGATGCTCGCAGGTACAGCGTGCCGCCGGTTGATTGTACGCGCAGCTTGCCCGTCAGGGTTGAGGGCACGCCGACTCGAACATCCTCATCGACAAAGATCACCCGCTCCTGATTGATCGCCAGAGGGACCGCGAGGGGAAGGCGGTCCCAGTGCATCAGTTCGACGGCTTGCGCTGCAGCTCCCCATAGCATCAGTGCGACGGTGATTCCCAGGGGAGAGATCCGCTTCATGGCTCACCTCCAGGCAGGGAGATTTTTTGCGGAGTGCCCTGATAACAATCCAGTGCCAGCCCCCACTTGTTGCGCTCGGGATCAAGATCAAAACGCACTACACGTAATGGATAACGCACCACCACCCGTTTCACCGGTTCCGCAGCGTAATACTCATCGGCATTGAGGTCGAGCTTGACCAGCCAGCTGTCGCGGTCGAGTTGCTTGACCCTGAGTTCCGGATCCTCGCTGTAGCCTCGGCCCAGAATTTCGTAGACGCCACGCACCCGCTGGCGCAGTTCGCCAGCGGCCTTGCGGTACTCATAATCACCGTCCAGGAAGGCCTTGCAGGCGGGTGTCAGGTAGGACTGCAAGCCGTAGATGGCGCGGCGGTAATCCTGCTCGCCATCCGAGGGCCAGCGGTTGAGTTGGCCAAAGATGTACAGGGCAAAGGCATAGACATTTTCTGAAGGGATATCCCACCACTTGCGAGTGCTGCCCGAGCGCAGATCCGGGGGGACATGCACGGTCAGATCGGTCGGCGCCGAGCGCCAGCCATACCAGAGTCCGGCGCAGATTAGGGCGAGGATCATTACCGCCAGACGCAGGCTGAAGATATGGGCCTGTTGGGCATCCACCTTGTTCCGAAAGCGACTCATCGCTGCCACCGGGACAGGGCAGGGCGCAGTCGACGCGAACGGCGAACCGTCCAGGCACCGGAGTGAAGGATTAAACTGCCGCGTCCCAGGCGCCAGCGACTGGCCAGTACCCATTCGAATTTGCGGTACAACCAGGTCTCCGGACGGGCCCGTTTGGCCCGACGCAAAAGCGTACCCCCGGCAAATAACACCACTGCCATGCCTGCGATCATGCCAGTCGGCGCCACGGCAATGGAAGCGGTGGCGATCGCCAGAGGAACGCCCAACAGCAGGCCAATGACTGCGCCGGCGCCAAGTGCAACCCACATCTCATCATTGGTTAAACCGCGCAATACGGCGGGATCACGATTGAGTCGCTCCGGCAGAAAGACCAAGGTGCCGTCGGCAAGGCGTTCGATAGTGTCGTTCATGTCGCCCTCACAAAATCGCGGCGGCCTTGGTCAGGAACCAGATGATGATTACCACCAGCAGGGCTCCGATGCCGACTACGGCGCCGAGGTCTTTCCAAGTCTTGCGCTGGTTTTGCACGTCGGCATAGACGGTCAGGGAATGCCAAGCCACACCGAGAAAAGCGAGCAGGGCGATCAACAGGCCGAGCAGGATGCCGCCGTCGTAGGCGTAGTTTTTGATCGTTTCGATCAACCCGGTGCCTTCGCCGCGGGAAGGCGCTTCCATGGTCGGTAGCTCGGCAAAGGCGAAGCCTGGGCCGAGCACCAACAACAAGCCAATTAGACGTTGACTGGCACGATCACGCAGGTTGTTTTTCAGAGGGGTAAAGTACTTGAACATGACGGCGATCTCCTGGGTTAGGACAGGGTGAAGAACATCAGGACGAGTAGGGCTAGCAAGACGCGCGCGGCACTGCCGCCGAAGGCGCCGAAGCGCACACTGCCGGCCGCCCAGCCCCGGTAAGCCGTCCACATCACCCAGGTACACCACAGCAAGGTCAGTACGAGAACCAGGGAGAGCCACAACGTCGAACTGTTCTGCGTCGAGAAGCCGGAGGCGTTTTGGAAGGCAGCGCTCTGGGCGTCAGTCATGCTCATCGCGACAGCTCCTGCGGCGGAGTGTCGATGCGGTAGTCACCGACGAGTTCAGCGGGATCTCGGGGCTGTGCACGAGAGGGGAATAGATACCCCTGTACACCTTGGCGGATGCGCTGGATGTCCTCAGTCAGGCGGGGATAGTCGAAGCGATAGCGGTCGTTTGGTTCAGCCGTGCTGGCTGCCTTAGCTCGTGTCGCAAGGCGTTCGATAATGTCGAGCTGCTTCTGGACCAGGCCGAGCTGTTCCTGCTCATGAGCCGATGCGGCATAGCTACTGCCATGGACGATAGTTAGCGAAAGTAGCAACAAGCAGCGAAAGGCGGAAGTCGACATGATGCTGGCCCATAGTGATATGGAGTCAGAATCAAGTTAGAGGGTGGGGGATGCAGTAAGAAAAGCGAGACGTGAGGAATCGCTTTTCTTCAGGAAGTTCACTGCGGGATTTTAAAAAAGTCGTTATCTGGCATTGAGTGTTTGGGCAATCCCAATTCGCGCCCAGTTGAATTGAACCATATAAAAACGGGTGCACGATAATGCCCAGGTGTTCCTCAAATGAGAGTTTGTCGGAGCGATGAGCATAAATACGGAGCCGAAACCCTACGTTTACGTCGGACTTCACTGCCTTACAGAATGTTCCGCGGGTAAGGCCAATGCCCAAGACTGAGAGCATGAAGGTCACAATCTCATGTTCCTACCCGGAGGGCCTTAAGGCCGACCTTGACCTATGCCGCACAGCACGCACAAACATACGGCGAGACTGTTGACGCGGCCGGGCGGATTCCACCCATGCTGGGTGCGTTCATAGCGGGCGATGGGGGGGGAAGGGTATGCCCAGCGTCTCGAGTCTCTAGGCGATAACCTGTTTTGATCAATCGCGTGATCAGTCTGTCCAAACACCCTCGATTAGATCGCTTTTCTGGATTATCCATCCAATTACTAATGGTTTATCGCCTGGTTGATGCAGCCTAAGCTCGGATCTTCGCCCATTCGTGAAGGAGATTCCCCCATGGCAGACCATTCTATCAAAGGTAAAGTTGTTCTCATCGCGGGCGGAGCCAAGAACCTTGGCGGGTTGATCGCCCGCGATCTGGCCGCGCAGGGCGCCAAGGCCGTCGCGATCCACTACAACAGCGCCGCATCCAAGGCCGATGCCGACGTGACGGTCTCTGCGGTCCAGGCAAGCGGCGCGCAGGCAGTGGCCCTGCAGGGTGATCTGACGACGGCCGGAGCCGTCGAGAAGCTGTTTGCTGATGCCATCGCTGCAGTCGGCAAGCCTGACATCGCCATCAACACCGTGGGGAAGGTGCTCAAGAAGTCCATGGCCGAAATCAGCGAGGCCGAGTACGACGAGATGACGGCGGTCAATTCTAAGACTGCGTTCTTCTTCCTCAAGGAAGCCGGCAAAAACTTGAACGATAACGGCAAGATCTGCACGGTGGTCACATCGCTGCTGGGTGCTTTCACGCCGTTCTACGCCGCCTACGCCGGCACGAAGGCGCCGGTGGAGCACTACACCCGCGCGGCCTCCAAGGAATTCGGTGCGCGCGGCATCTCGGTGACGGCGGTTGGCCCGGGCCCGATGGATACGCCTTTCTTCTATCCAGCCGAGGGTGCCGATGCAGTGGCTTACCACAAAACGGCTGCAGCGCTTTCATCGTTCAGTGCAACAGGCTTGACCGACATCAAGGATGTGGTGCCCTTCATTCGTCACCTGGTGAGCGACGGGTGGTGGATCACCGGTCAAACGATCCTCATCAATGGTGGATACGCCACCAAATAGGCCCCAAGGGCCGCAGATGTTGCCCCCTTGAGCGGATCGGCGCCCTTCTTGGCGTCAGCGACGGGGCAGGTAAATGATTACCTCGCAGGAGTTTTCAAATGGTTGCCATCACTCATCAAGAAGTCATCAAGATCTTTCCTTCGGCCACCAGCACCGGCGCGCGCCGCTTCATCGGTAAGACCGCGATTGTCGTAGGGGCCTCGGCTAACGTGGGTAAAGCACTGGCTCTGCTACTGGCGCAGGAAGGTGCCGACGTGGTGGTCCATTACAACTCGGCCTCCAAGCAGGCGCAGGCGGAAGAGGTTGCTGCGGCTGTACGTGGACCCGGACAAGAAGCGCTGATTTTTCAGGCTGACCTCACCAAGCCTGCGCAGGCCACAGCGCTGTTCGATGCCGCCATTGCCACATTTGGCAAGGTCGACATCCTCATCAACACGGCAGGCAAGATCATCCGCAAGCCACTGGCGGAGTTCGAGGAAGCGGAGTTTGACGAGTTGTTCAACGTCAATGCCAAGGCCGCCTTCTTCCTTCTCAAGGAAGCTTCGAAAAATATCGCCGACGAGGGCCGCGTCCTGAGCTTTGTTACCACCATGGTCGCTGCCTTTGCGCCCACCTATGCGGGCTATGCCGGTAGCAAAGCACCGCTGGAACACTTCAGCAAGTCGCTTGCCAAGGAACTGGGCGGGCGTGGTGTCACGGTCAATTGCATCGCGCCCGGACCGCTTGATACGTCGTTCTTCTACCCAGCCGAATCCAACGAGAACATCGGTTGGCTCAAATCGATGTCGATCGACGGCGGTCTGGGCAACATCACCGACATCACGGGCCTTGCGCTGTTCCTGGTGTCGCCGGAAGCGCGCTGGATGACGGGTACCACCAGCTACATCAACGGCGGTATCGTTTCGCCGATCAACTGATGAATTGGAACGCAGGCATCCAGGAGGGATTCCCGCTCGGGTTGTCCGCAACACTTTTGAAGTTAGAGGAGAAACGAGCATGCCTGCATCAGACCTGAAAGTTGAAATTCGCGTCGGACTGAAACGCAAGCCGCGTCGCATACTGTTGATCGTCTCGAACACAGCCCAGCTTAAGGGCTTTGCGGTGGGGTTCTTCGGTGAAGAAATGACGTGCGCCTTCCTCATGTTCACGCAAGCCGGGCATGAGGTGGAGCTTGCGTCTCCCAAGGGTGGCGAGGTCATGATCGATACGCACAGCGATCCGCGCACCCCGGGGGGCGTGTATGCTGACGACCTGATTACACTCGGGTTTGTGCACCACGCCACGTTTGGTCCGATGCTCAAGCGGACGCTGCCGATTAGTGCGGTGAAGGTGGACGAATACGACGCGATCTGGGTCGCAGGCGGCGGGCCACTGCTGACGTTCAAGGACGATCTGGCGCTGCACCAACTAGTTGCCGATTTCTACGAGAAGGGAAAGATCGTTACCTTGATCTGCCACGGATCTTCTCTACTGCTCTGGACGCGTCTGTCGGATGGCAAGCTGCTGGCCGAGGGGAAGACGTGGACCGGCTTCACCGACGCGGAAGAAGACGAGGTCAACACGGCCTTCGGCATGAAGTTGAATAACTACACCATTCAAAGCGAAGCGGCCGGAATCGAGGGCACCACCTATCTCTGCCGGGAAGTAAATGAGCCGTTTGCTATCCGCGACGGCCGACTTATCACCGGGCAGCAGCAGTACAGCAGCAGGCTCACCGCCGGACTGGCGCTCGATGCACTTGACGAATAGGTCTTCCGATATGGCCAACAAGTTTCAAGGCATCCTGGATGCCCAGAAGGAACGCTTCCTGACCGACGCCACCAAGTCTCACGACTGGCGCATCGATCAATTGGACCGCCTGGAGCGGATGCTGCGCGAGCGCCAGGAGGAATTCTGCGCTGCGCTGTATCAGGACTTCGGCAAGCCGTCCTTCGAGCAACTCTTCGAGATCACGGTGCCGTTGGGCAACATCAAATACTACCGCGAAAACCTTAAGGAACTGATGGCGCCACAGCGGGTGGCCATTCCCAAAGGGCTGGAGGCCTCCGGCAATAGTGGCCTGATTCTGAAGGAACCCTACGGTCCGACGCTAGTGATCGGTCCGTTCAATGCGCCAATCCTGCTGTTGCTGGACCCGGCCATCGCCGCACTGGCGGCGGGCAACCCGGTGGTGTTGAAGCCTGCCAATACTACGCCAGCCACCGCCGCGTTGTTCCAGAAGTTCGTGCCCCAGTACTTCGAGCCCGAGAACGTGGCTATCGTCACTGGCGGGCGCGAAGAAATCAGCGCGCTGCTGGAGCTTCCCTTCGACTTCATCTTCTTCACCGGCAGTTCGGCCGTCGGCAAGGTCGTGATGCGCGCGGCGGCCGAGAACCTTACGCCGGTGATTCTGGAGCTGGGTGGCCAGAACCCCACCATCGTCGACGAAACCGCCAACCTTGACATTGCCGCCGATCGCATCGCCTGGGGCCACAACGCGATCTCCGGCCAATGGTGCATCGCGCCGGGCTACGTGTACGTGCACGAAAGCGTCGCCGACGCCTTCATCGACAAGCTCAAGGCAGCCATCGTCAAGATGTACGGTGCCGACCCGCAGCAGAGCCCCGATTTCGCCCGCATGATCAGCGAACATGACGCGCAGCGTGTCGTGTCGTACATCCTGCCCGACAAGGTTGTGCATGGTGGTCGTTTCGACGTGTCGGCGCGCTACGTCGAGCCGACCGTGCTATACCCTCGACCTGGGACGACCCGGCACTGCAGCAGGAAATCTTTGGCCCGGTCCTGCCGGTTATTCCGTACACCGACCTGAAAGCGATCGTGGGCATTATGAAGCGCAAGCCCAAGTCACTGGCCGCCTATATCTTCAGCAAGAACCAGGCGAACATCGACTACGTGCTGGGCAGCCTATCCTTCGGTGGAGGCTGCGTGAACCAGACCAATTTGCATTGCTGGATCGACAGCCTGCCCTTCGGTGGCGTCGGCTACAGTGGCATGGGCAAGTACTACGGCAAGGCCGGCTTTGATGCGCTGAGCAATACGAAGGCCATGCTGATTGGTAATCCTGACCTCGAATTGGACGTCTTTCCGCCTTATGCCGGCAAGGACGTCGTCAGGAACCTCAGCATCTTTAACTGAGCGCCAGCAACTCAAGCTCGCCAACTCTCCATGGGTCGACGCTAAAGAAGCAGTCAATGAAAAATATGGGAGATTCTGCATGCACGTACTGATGGTCATGTTCGGAGGCGTAGTCCTCTTGGGCGTTTTCGTCCTGTTCGGTTGGCTCTGGGGGCCAATACGGCAGGCATGGCGCTCGCGGCCAAAGCCTTCGTGCCCGTCTGGTTGCTGGTTGCGGCTGTCAACATGTGGGTGGGCGTCAGCCTCGCGGGTTACAGTGCACGCGAGGAGTTTCCGATCCTGTTACTGGTCTTCGCTGTGCCAGCCATCGCGGCCGGCATCGAGGTCTGGCGCCTCTCGCAGCCGTGAAGCAGGAGACCACCACCATGTCGAGCAAGTCGGTGCCAGACCATCCTTTGCTGCGCCATCGCGACGGCCATCACGCACGTGTGACCTACGAGGAGCTGTTCTTCGACCTGGTCTACGTCTTCGCGGTGACCCAGCTCAGCCATGAGCTGCTGCACAACCTCACGGGATTCGGCGTGATCGAAACGCTGATCCTGTGGTTCGCGGTCTGGCTGGGTTGGCAATACACCTGCTGGGTCACCAACTGGTTCGACCCCGAAACACCCCCCATCCGAGGCATGATGTTCGCGACCATGTTGCTCGGGCTGGTCATGGCGGCCAGCATTCCGATGGCATTCTCCGACCGGGGGCTCATGTTCGCGGGCGCCTACGTAGCGATGCAGGTCGGGCGAACCGCTTTCATTGCGCTGCAACTGCCCAGTGGACATCCGCTGTCGGCAAACTACCGCCGCATGCTCGGCTGGGTATCTATCTCGGGGGTGTTCTGGATCGCCGGGGCACTAGCACAGCACGAAACGCGTGCCCTGCTATGGCTGGTCGCTGTTCTTTGTGAGTACGTCTCCCCGATGTTCGGCTTTGATTTGCCCGGGATGGGGCGTTCCCGCACACAGGAGTGGACGATCGAAGGCGGCCACTTGGCCGAGCGCTGCCAGCTTTTCGTGATCGTGGCACTGGGTGAAACGGTGCTCGCCAGCGGCGCCACCCTTGCCGATGCCGCAAAATGGGATGTGCCGGTGGTGCTGGCGCTGCTGGCCACCTTCGTCGGCACGCTGGCCATGTGGTGGCTTTACTTCGGGACGTCGAGCAAGGACGCGACGGAGGCCATCACGCGCTCGGATGATCCCGGACGCATCGGGGCGTACTTCCACTACATCCATGCCATCTTGATCGCTGGCGTTATCGCCTCCGCGGTTGGCAACGACTTGGTGCTGGCCCATCCGCATGCGCACCCCGGCGCGGCCCAGATCGTCATCTTGCTCGCTGGACCGGCGATTTATCTGCTGGGCAGCGCCATATACAAGCGGATCGTCTATGGTGTAGTGCCGGCGTCGCATTTGGCCGGCGTGCTGATGCTGCTGGCGCTGGTGCCCGTGGCATTTTTCGCCGACATGCTGGTCATGGGATGGTTGACCACCGCGGTCGTGCTGATGGTGAGCTTCTGGGAAGGGCACCTGCTCCGAGACCTCCGCAGGAAGGACGGGCAGTGAGCGTCGCGTCGGGATGCAATCGGACCCGGATGTCCGTTGCGGGGGCGCCAGCCACGCCGGAGGGCCCTGCTGAATTGTTGCGATTCTGGCGAGCGTCCAAGACGGATTGGTTCAGCCACGATCCGGCCTTCGACCAGCATTTTCGTGAGCGCTTCCTCTGCCTGCATCTGCCGGCGGCACAGCGCATGCGCGACGATTGGGCGGATACGCCAGAGGGAGCGCTGGCTTTGCTCATCCTGCTCGACCAATTCCCGCGCAATGCCTTCCGCGGTATAGCTCGTATGTATACAACGGACCCCTTGGCCCGACACTATGCCCGAAAGGCAGAATCTGTTGGGTATATGGGGGAGGTCGACGCAGACTTGAAACTGTTCTTTTGCCTGCCCTTTGCCCATTCGGAAGATATCGGTGACCAGGATCTATCGGTCGAGCTGAACGCTCGGCTCGGGCAACCCTGGCTCTTCCATGCAGAGGGACATCGGGACATCATTCGCCGGTTCGGCCGTTTCCCGCATCGTAACGTGATACTGGGACGCCGGACCACGGACCAGGAAGACGCCTTCCTTGGCAGCGGCGGATTCGCCGGATGAGACGCGGTCCCTTCGAGCTGGCTCTCAGTTCAACAGGCTATGTGGAAAGGAATTAATGGATAAACTCGATCAGTATCGCGTCTTCGTTCAGGTTGCCGAGATGGGCAGTTTCATCAAGGCTGCCCATGCGCTGGAACTGCCGCGTGCATCGGTGTCCGCTGCCGTCCAACAACTCGAATCGACCCTGGGCACGCGCTTGCTGCATCGAACGACGCGACAGGTGCGCCTGACTGCCGATGGCCTGCAGTTGCTGGAGCGGGTACGCCTTTTCCTCTCAGATGCGGAAGACATCAATCAGCTGTTTTATGCCAGCCAACGTAAGATTTCAGGGCGGCTCAATGTTGACGTGCCCAGCCGTATCGCCCGCCGACTGATTGCCCCTGCACTGCCGGGTTTCCTGCGTCGCTATCCCCGCCCTCAATTGGCATTGGGCTCGACCGACCGCGCGATCGATCTAGTGCAAGAAGGCGTTGACTGCGCCGTCCGGATTGGTGCATTGCATAACAGCAGTCTGGTCGCTCACCTCCTCGGCCATATCGCACTGATCAACTGCGCCAGTCCGGCATACCTGCGTGAGTATGGCGTTCCGGTCAAGCCGGATGACCTGACCCAGGGACACTGGTCGGTGGGATACGCCTCGCCCTCCACTGGACGGGAACTGCCTTGGGACTGCTTTGTAGCGGGCAACGACCGGCAGGTCGCCGTACCTAGTCGGGTGATCGTCAACAACGCCGAAAGCTACATAGCCTGCTGCGTGTCGGGGATGGGATTGATCCAGATTCCTAGATTTGACGTCCAGCATCTGCTCGACAGAGGCGAACTTGTGGAGGTCATGACCGACTTTCGCGCCGCGCCTATGCAGGTGTCGCTTGTCTACCCGAACCGCAGGCAGCGTTCGCGGCGACTGGCAGTCTTTCAGGAATGGTTTGAAGCGTTGATGCGACCGCACCTGGATACCTAAGCCTGACCCGAGCCCATGGCGGGGAAGAAAGCGTTGATTGGCTGTCAGGTCGGATGAGTTCATAACCTTCGTTAGCCCCTACAACGTGGCCTAGCTTTCTTTTCCAACGCTCTTATGTGGCTTCCAGCCGACAGTCGTCGCTTTGCTAAGCGTTCCGAGGGTCGAAGCCTGCAGTAGAATGTCGATAGGTAGTGCCCTACATATTGGTTTGGAAAGCTTGCCCCGGTTTGTGGTAAGGGACTGGGCGAATGGCTAGAGCGCCGATTGCGAGCAATTCAGTTTTAGCCATGGCCGCAGTTCCACGATGTGTCGAGAGCCACCTAGCGGGGGGCTGGGAGATTGGCGCTCGAAAAGTTCGGGAAGCTCTCGTTGCTGTTGGCGCAACAGCGTTCTGAGCTCAACTGAGTGCTTGATATTGCGCGGTTTGACAGAATGGGGCTACCGGGTCTCTGCTGAGCTCATTCTCTCCAACCCCCCATGCGTACCCGCATGCTGGTGTTGTGACAGAGGGATGGCCTGGGAAATATTTCCCTCCATACCCAGTTTCTGCGGCTTGGGGGACACGACTTTCATGATGCGTTCCGCAACCCATCTCTTTTTGGCGTCTTGGCGGCTTTTTTGCGACACTTTCGCGGATTTTAGCGTGATGTCATAATGATGTCTTTTAGTGATATTCGCTAAGAGGCGGGCCATGGAAATAGGGGGTCGAAAGGTTCTCATGAGCGCAGTGCTGTTCGTTCCTGAGGGGGACTCGCTGACGTTTACTTGCCCTATTGATGACTCGGACAATTTAAATGTTAGGATGGAGTTTTCCGAGGGGGCCATTGAACAAGGTCCGCGAGAACTTACAACTCCAGGCCCCAGGTTTTTAGTAGAGTACGAAGGGTATGGCGAGAACTGTGATATTGATTGTGTAATTTTGAAGTTTATTAACTTTGATAACCGCTTTGGGCAAAGTCTAGTCGGCCATATCTCCGTCGCGATATCGGAAAACAATCAACAAATACTTTTTTTTGCTTCAGTACAGATGCTGGGAAAGGTGAGTCGGATAGAATTTCAGTTCATGCTTGGAGACTCTGTAATGTGACTGGTTGCTCTATCATGGGATGCAATGCATGGATCCAATCCGCATTGAAGATTAGCGCAATTTGAGGAGTGCATGTTCCCCTTTGCTTGTCGGCAGTGGCCTCGGGCACAGTGCAATCTCACTACCCCTTCCTGGTGCAGGATGCTTAGGGATTTGGTTGGCATTTCGCTGATTGAACTAAAAAATACTCCACCGGTTGAGCATTTTCCATGACTCTGAAACGCAGTTGGACACGAGTATCTTCAGGGCCCAAGTTCCAAGTAGCGTTACCCGTTCGGGAAGAGTCCTCAGCAATATTTTTTTTGCCCCGCCCCGGCGTCCCCTAGCTAGCTGCGGGGTGTTGGCTACCAAGTGATGCCGCGGGTCCACTGTATGCGCAAGGCGCCTCGACACCAGCACCATGGTCAATGATGAAACCGGAGATGTGGGCCGCTGGATCAACAGTTTTATCGACAACCTGGACACCGTCGTCGGTCAGGTGATTCATGCTTCACAAAGCATGCGCAAAACCAACGAACTGATGCTTGGTAACAGTCAGGAAGCCGGTTTGACGTCGGACGAGGTGACCGAAGCGGTGAACCGCATGATGACCATTGTCGAAGGCCAGCTCGAGGAAATCCGTCAGGCCTCGTTGACCGCTGAACAGATGAAGCGGGCCATGGACGATGTGGTCCTGCGTGCCCGCAAGCAGTTCGAGGCGGCACGAGTCGGCACTCAGTCGATTCGTGACGTCGTCGAGCGCTCCGCCTCCAGTGTGCAGTCGCTGGATTCGAAGATGGCGCAGATCAGTAACATCATCAGCCTGATCACCAACATCACTAACCAGACCAACCTGCTGTCGCTCAATGCCGCCATCGAAGCGGCACGGGCCGGCGAGCACGGTCGCGGCTTTGCCGTGGTGGCCGATGAAGTCCGCTCACTGGCGGTGCGCACGGCCAGTGCCGCCGAAGACATCCGACAAATGGTCGAGGGCCTGCAGAGCGAAACCCAGCAAGCCGTAGCCTTTATGGAAAGCGGCGTGCAGTACGTCGACAACCACCTGCGTTCCAGCGTCGATGCCGGCTCCGACAACGCTGAATTGCATCATGAAGTGCAAAACATGATCGGCATCATCGAGCAGCGCGGCCTCAATTACGCCAAAACTATCCGCCGCGTCGACGCCGCCTCAGGTGAAATGCGCGAAAACGTCGTGGCCCTGCAAAGCAGCGCTGAGACCGTACGCATGAACGCCAATAAGCTGCAAAAACTGGTGGGCCAGTTCGAAGTCACCGGAGGTAAGCAGGCTGCAGCACGGGTTAGAGATTAAGCTTGGCCACTTTCGTACACAATGTCTCCACCGTGACAGAGTTAGGAGGATAACCAGATGTGCGGCAGAGGAATGCGCAGTAACAAATCCAGCAGCCACGCGATTCGGTCGTCTCCAGAATCATCCAGATGACTGCGGTTCGATCAAACTAACAGACTGCTGCACGGCGAGCAGTGATTCATCAAGGCGGGCAGTAGCACTTAGCATGGCTTGCGTGTGCATGGTTATGTAATCAAAACCGGAAAGCGAACCTGCCTTGTAGGCATTTCCGTTGGATAATAATGATTTTACATTAACTTGCTTCAAGGGTTTTTGGGAGCTAAGCGATGAGGCAACTGAAAATTACCGGCTTTTTTGCAAGGGGGGGGCTCGTAAATCAGTATTTTGATGAGGCGATGCAACTAACTATTTATTATGATTTAAGCCATTGGGTGGTAGTGGGTATGTCCAGTTTACAAGAGTTTGTTGCGATCATTGCCAGAGAAGTGTTTGCCGTTCGCCAGGAGCTTGAGCGTGTTAACCAACTGGCTTGTCATGTCAAGGATCGCTTAGAGGTAATTCTGGCTAGCACTGGATCTTTGTCTATGACACCCGAGGTCTTGCGAGTCCTCCCGGAAGGTCTTCAGTTGGATGCGGAAAATAAAAAGTTGATCAGGCAGTTAAATGCTTTATTGCCAGGGTTACAAAATTGGGTTGATCAGACCATTGGGCAAGCTGGGGCCAAGATTGATGAGATAAGAACTTCAGTTGTCGACGCGCGTTTGAACTATCCAGAGGTGGTCTCTTCAGAAGAGTTAAGAAGTGCGATGGAGGTGCTAGTCAGTGAACTGGATCTTTTTTTTAACAGGGCAGTTTCTGCATCGGAGAAGCAATCAAGAATTTTAGCGGCACTCAAGATGCTGGATGTATAAACTTACTTTAGATGGCTATGGGGGTGAGCGCCTGTCGAATAGGAGATTCGATCATAAAAGCTTCGTCGATCAGATCGTAGTGGTCAGCTAATATCGGAAAAAATTTGGCTTTTCTCGACCTGAGCTGACATCAGCGCATCATTAAGTCGCTGAAGTAGGGTTTTCTGCAATACGCCCTATTGGCTCGCCAGGTTTTGGCCGGATAACCATTGGCTGCGTTTGTTTAACTTTGGTCGTGGGCAGGTGCTTGCGGGCGTGTAACAGCTCATTTGCCTTTATAGGTATTTTTTAAACGTTGTCGAGGTTATCGATATGGCTATCCCAAGAGCTATAGTGCAGGGTAAAAATATAATCATAGGGTTGACTGAAAATGGCAGGGATAGATAAAAAATCCACGGCACCAACAGTAGTGGCATCAACGCACGTTTGGCGCGATGATAGACAAAACTGCTTTCTCGGCCAGCGCCAAACTTGCGTAGATCCCGGCGCATAAGTCCATCGACCAAGCCGGTAAGCACGGCTAGCAGAAACAGTGGTGTGGCCAGTGCGAGGATGGTGAGGCGCACTACGAAGGTGAAGGACGTATACAGCGCGGCCAGTACGAAATCTTCGATTCCTACGTATAACTGGTTGATCAAACCCCGAAAGTCGTTAACTTGGTTCGACGCGTGCGCATTCTGGGCAAAATCCGCAAAGCCGGTCTTAACCAGCAACCATTGGTTGAGGAAGTCCAGCCACTGGACAATCGTTCGACCAGGCTGTTGGAGAATCAGTGAAGACTTGAAGTAATCACTCAGCCACCCCAACTCGCTACTCAACATGGCTTGGCTATGTCGCCAACCCTGCTCGCTCCAAAACAGTAGTAGGCCTGCGAACTCGACCAGGATCGAGAACACCAGCGAGGCGATCAGCAATCCGATGATTCGCAAAACCAGACCAATCGCCGAGACGATTAATCCCGGGCGCTGAATCGGTTGTGGTGGCGTGTTCTGGACGGAAGTCGCCATCATTCGCTCCATTTGCGCGTTGCAGTGTTGGTGTCGTCACTACGCCTTCTGGATAGAATTCTGCCGAATTAAAACCTGTGGGCGCGCGCTACCCCACCTGATCCAGATCGAAGTTTGTTGTTGGGCCGCCACCGCTGGCAGTCCACCATTGGCCCGCTTGGTCGTTGTAAGTAGCCCGCATCCGCTGAGTGAGCTCCTGGAGGTCCTCGGGCATGTCATCGTCGTTGGAGGGCTTTGGCAACGGCATGCGCACTTTCCAGAGCTGGCCACCGGCCTGGAAGGAAAACATCTGCCCCTTGGGCAAGCTGACGATGTGCGCCGGCTCGATCAACGGCACGCTGGTGCTGCTGACGCGGTCCTGCGAGGACGAGGTGAAATCCGTGTTGGCTTCAGGATCGGAGGTGTCAGTGGCACCCGACACCAGGGTCCTGGTCAGCACGTTGACCTTGGGCAACTGTTGGGTGAGCAGCTCCGCCGTGGCGGTTTCGCGTATCCGCAGCATCTGCAGGGTGTTGAAGTTGCCAATAACCTGGCCAGCTTTGGCGCGGTTACCGATGCGCGCTTCGATATCGCTGAGGGTCTGGGTGTAGGCGGTCACCTGGATGCCGGCGCCGCCACCCTTGTTGATCAGCGGAATAAACTCATCACCCATCAGCTCGTTGAACTCATCGGCGTGCAGGTTGATCGGCAGCTTGGTACTGCTGCTAGCCGATGCCGGCAGGCCATTGTCAATGCCATGTTTGTAGATGTGACCCGCGACCGAGACCAAGTCGGCGAACATGGAGTTGCCCACGGCGGCGGCCACTTCGGCGTCGGTCAGCGCGTCCAGGCCGACGTAGACGATGCCGCGTTTTCGGATGATCTGCATCCAGTCGAAAATAGGCCGCGGGTCATCTAAATCGGTGTAGTTGGGGGCCAGTAATTGTGCGGTCTTGCCGGTGGTGAGTTTCTCCAGCAGTGGCAGTAGGGAGGCAACAATCTTGTCGAAGTAAGTACGGTCATATCGAACCGCTGAACGCAGTCCGTCCATTACCGGATCAAATACCCGGTTCATCGCCAGATATTGTTCGATGGCGACCACGCGTTTGTCGCGTCCCACCATATGACGGGGAATGTTTTTCTCGCTGAGTTTGCCTTCAAGCTGGACAATAACCTCCCACGCGGTCGGGTCGCGCTTAGCAAAAAGTGCTGCGCGTACTCGATGAACAGTGCGTCGATGTTGACCACATGCCGTTGGATCTGCAGGTAGTCAGGACGTCGGCCCAGCTCTATCAGTGCGCGGGCGATGATGTTGACGAAACGCCAGGCAAACTCACGAAAGGCCGCAGAATTGCCCTCACCGCTGAGCTGCCCGGCAATGCGTGACGCCACTTCCGAGATGCGCCCAAAGCGTCCCACCGCGTTGTAGCGCGAGGAGATTTCCGGCCAGCCCAGATGGAAAACATAGAATTCCTTTTCCCGACCGGCCCGTTTAGCTTCGACGTACATACGTTTGAGCAAGTCGGCATCACCCTTCGGATCAAAAACGATGACTACCTCATGTTCGACGCGGTGTATGTCCTGAGTGATATACACCTCGGCGAGTCGTGTCTTGCCGACGCGTGTAGTGCCCAGCACCAGGGTGTGTCCGACCCTTTCGCTTAGAGGCAGACTTACCTCTGTTTCGTTGGGCTCAACCCCATGTAACAGCGGCGAACCGCCTACCGGGGGGAGAGGCCTTAATGGATTGAAAGCACTGTCCCAGGCAGTGACACGTGCCAGGGTAGAAATGAGAAACGGCGCATGCTCCAAGCGCCGCTCGAGTCCACGGGCCAGGCGGTAGCTGGTCGGTTGATTGACATAGCGGGCGACCGCCGGATCCTGGGCCTCTACCAACCGCTGGGTGTGCAGGCGGTTCCAGAGAAAACCACGCCCCATGAACAACCGTTTACTGCTGACCGGAATCTGCCGACTGGTCAGCTCGTAGCGGGGCAGCCGACGGATATCGCGTCGATAACGTAGCACCTCCCAGGCTTGTAGCAGGCGGATGAGGCCGAACAGGGCATAGGCCGGCGCTGCAACCAGACCAATCTCGGGTGACAGGGCCACAGCCCAGGGCGAGTACACGCACAACACGGCGGCAGCGACGCAGATCGCTACGGTGTACAGCTCCACCGCTGGCCGGAGCTTGGACTCCATCGCATGCTCGGCCATGGTTGGGCTCACTGTTCCAGCGATATGGCGGTGATTAAGACGGGGTAATGCTCAATCTGCAGACGGGCGGCGATGTCGTTGCCGTTCACCGGTAGGATGGTGATGCCCGGAGCTGCTGCTCGAATCCGGGCCAAGGCTTCAATATCGGTCACTTCAACGGCCAGACCTGCCGCGCCCATTTCCAGCAGTTCAACTGCGCGTTGATTCAGCCAAGCCAGTGATTGGGTATCCTCACCCACCAGGAAAAATGGTTGTAAGCCCGGCATGTTCAATGCGCGAGACGTGATTTGGCCGGGGCTCAAGTGAGAGCTGCGAACGGGTAATATCCAGTTTTCATCGGGAACCGTGGACAAGTCCGCATGCATGGCCCGATCATGCTGGATATTGTTGTTTATGGGCTGCCTGGCAACTTGAAAATGGGGGCGGGTGAAGTCGCTAGGCTGATCCCTGGCTACAGTCAGCTCCGGCTGGGCGAAAGGTGCCAAGAGCAGGATGAGATAGCAGGTAAGGGATCTCCGCTTCATGGTGGTGTGCCTTGTTCGAAGGAAGTCAGCAGCCGTTCGAGTTGCCGGGAAAATCCTGCGCGGTAACGCGCGGCCGGCGTTCCTCCTGCCTGGCGGTGATAACGTCCAGCAGCGGACACCCAATTACCGGTGGCGGCGTGATGCGCCTGCAGCAGTTCGGCGGTTACAGCGAGATTTCGGTAGGGGTCAAGGGCTTCGCAGGGATTGGAAAAACGTTGCCCGTGATAACCCAGATTGGTCTGCCCAAGTCCGGCATCTACCCGCTTAGCGTCATGCTGGGCAAGAGCCTGAAGCAAGGCATGACAGGCGTCCTGGCGAGTGGCGAAGCGGTAAGGGTTACCGGCAATATTCAGCGTCCAAGGCCAGGGCAGCAGTCGACCACGGACGCGGGTACCGCTCTCCTGCAGGGCAATCGCGAACAGCACCGTAGAGGGGATGTCAGCGTCATGCGCCGCCAGTTGGTAAGCAGGAGGCGGAAGTTCGTCGGCCTGGGCGGCGAACATCGTCAGCAGGAACGCAATGCCACTCAGTCGAGACGTTGCCATTGTCCGTTCACCTGTTGAAATGTGTTAGGTAATGGTCTTGGAGCACCCAGGCTGAACCAGCGACCACGGTCATGGTTCAGGGTGATCTTCTGGCGTTGGACTTTGGCCGGATCGATGCCTGCTTGCCGTGCCCAACTCCGGACGCGCTCATCCTCACCTTGGCTGCCCACCAGGTAGATATCGAACGCCGTATCACTGCTTTGCAGACGCTGCGCTTCGGCAGTGCACGCTGGGCAGTGTTCCTCTACAAACAGGGCCTGACGCGGCGCGACCGGTGAGCTGGAGGCAGATGGGGAGCCCATCCCTTGGATCGGTAGTAGCCCAGGAAACAGCTTGACCCAGGCTGCGGTGTAAGCGTTTTGGTAGGCCAACTCGCGCTCGGCGCGTTTGGCTTCCAGCGCTACTTGTAATTCGGCATAGCGCTGGCGCTCTTGCTCGGTCTGGGCCTCGACTCCGAGTGCGGTCAACGGATCGAGGTTTGGGCTCCAGAAACCGCGCGGGCCGGCTTGGATCTGTTCAAAACGCGTCCACTCCTGCTCTGTCAGCCCCCAGCTTGTGGCCTGTTCAGAGTGCGAGCGGCCCAGCGGAGCGGACTGCGTGTCCTGGATCTGTGACTCTGTTGTGATGGGGTTACCCATCGCAACATCTATGGTCAGTAGTGAAACCAGACATGCGAAGGGGAGGAGTGGCGCTCTTTTCATGGTCGCTTCTCAAGGGAGGTGCACGATCTGGTCTAGCTCACGGGCCACCGCGAAGATGGCCGAGTTTGGTTCCAGCACTTTTAGACGCCAGGCACCGAACTCCTCGCCGCTATGCAGCAGTCGAACATTCACAAGCGCGTGACTGTCATGAGGTGCGACCGCCAGAAAGTGCTCACCACCACGGGACTCGAATCCCAACACGGAGAACGGTGGCGAGAGCGGGGCGGGTTTGGAACGAACAGTCGGTTTCGGCCTGGATGCGGAAGGTGTCGGCGGTGAGGGTGATGGCTGGATCTTGAGGTCCAAGAGCTGCTGCTCGGCGTGCTCAAGGCGTGCTCGCAGTGCTGTCATGTCCGCCTCGGTGGCACGGGTTGCCAGACCGTCGCGCAGGTTTTGTATCTCTTGCGCCCACTGATCCAACATCGGATCGAGGGTATTGGCCTGTTGCTCGCCGGCATCGACCAACTGCTTCAGGTCTTTCAGCGTGAACTGCAGTTTTTCCTGTGCGTCCTTGAGGGCACTTGAATCCTGTTGCAGGGTGTCCAGGGTTTGTCGGTATTGCGTGTCCGTGCTCTGCAGTTCTGCAAGGCGCTGATACTGGTTATACAAACTACCGCTCAGCCCGGAGACTGCCAGGCAAAGTAAGCCGACGATGAGGGTTTGAAGCGTCGAGGCCTTCATGGCCGCGCCTCCGGTTGATGGGGCGAGACGGGTGTAACCAGCGCAGCGCCGACGCCTGTTTTATGCTGCTCGAAGCAGACCGAACGGCTAACTTCATCGGTCGTGAGTTGCCAGGCGGGGCCAGCCAGCACTTGTAGCGCGCTGCGCAAAGGGATTGGGCCAAGCCGGTGATGTGCCGCAGGCAGGGGCAGAGAAAAAAGCACCTTCAACGCTGCGGTATCGGGACAGAGCGAATAGCCCGAGCGCTGCAATAAATACTGCAACGCGTCCTGCACTGAAGGGTTCAGGTTAGACGGGATGCTCACATCAATGATTTGAGCGAGAAGGTCGCGTTGTTCCGTAGTGGGCTCGGTGCTGACCAGCGTATAGCGGCCATAGCGAAGTTCTGGCGTATGACCCTCTTCGGCTGAACTTCTCGATAACTGAGCCCGATCAGATCCGCCGTCTACCTCTGAAGGTGTCGGCAATGTGTTAGGTATTTGCGCGGTGCAGGCGCTGAGCAAACCCAGCAGGCAGACAGGCGTGAAAAAACGCTCCATGAAAAAAAACCTCATGTCAGATTCAGTGCAGAACCTGACATGAGGTGAAGGAGCGATTCAGTGAGAAATCCGATCTATGGCATGTCGTGTTAACGCTAAATACTTTGCTATGCATCATAAATAGCGAGTCCATCCAAGACAGCAGCGTCGGGATCGAAGATCAACAATCGCACATCCGCCAATGCCGCCAAATACAGCACGTCGACCAAGGCTGTCGGCGTACCAGCATCGAGTTGCTCTTGCCTCAGCGATGAGTAAGGACGGTCCTCGATGTTCACCAGGTTATCGTCGGTCCAAGGTGTACCAATCAGCTTGCATCCAACGCCATTGCAGTCGTTCAGCGCAAAGGGTTCGAACAGCAGACCGGTTGGTCTGGATTCATGATTGCCAGCCACCAAGTAGCGCAATGCTTCTTCAGTGAGGTGTGCCGTACTGATCTCCCAGGCTCGACTGTAGTGTCCCGTTTCGAAGCTCAGGCGATGGACCATGGCTTGTGCCTGTTCTAGGGAGTACAGGTCGCCGACGTGATACCGCTCGTTGAGCATTTCACCCATCACGGCGTAGATCACTTGGCGCACCAGCCCGGTGGACTGGCAGCGTTCATCCAACTCATCCGGAATGGATTGACCTCCGCTGATCAAGGCGAAATCGTCATTGAACTGACAGGGGAACAGTTGCAGTTCATGGTCGGGCAGATGCGCCTGAGAGGCGTGGACGGGTCGAAAACAGGGAGGGTAATCGTCTTCGTAGGTGATCATTAGCAGCCGTTCGATGTCCAGGTGGTCGTAACCGCGAGTAAAGGGGTTTGAAACCAGTGGCAGGGCTGTTGCTTGGCGTATTGGATTCATGAGGATTCTCCAGAATGAGAATGGAAAAGGGCGCCCGCAGGCGCCTGAAAGGGTTAAAGCCAGCCATGATTGGCAAGGGAGAGAGGGCAACCTTCACCCACGATGAAGTGATCTAGTACGCACACCTCGATCAAGGCCAAGGCTTCTTTCAATCGTGCGGTCAAGACGCGATCCGCCTGACTGGGCGCCGAGCAACCTGAGGGTGGTTGTGAGCAAAAATGGCAGCAGCGGCGTTGTGCGCGAGGGAGCGTTTAACGACTTGGCGGGGGTAAACGCTGGCCCCGTCAATGCTGCCGTGAAAGAGGACTTCGAACGCCAGTACCCGGTGCTGGGCATCTAGAAAAATCACACCGAAGACTTCATGCTCTTGTTGTGCAAGCTGCAGCTTTAGGTAAGCCGCCACGGTGTCAGGGGATGTCAGGGCAGGACCGCGGGTGAACAACCGACGATCCAGAATAAGTTGCACTTCCTCGATCAGCTGGTTTTCGTGAACGATACGATCAGCCTCGACGCTCGAAGTTTCAATCAGTGTGAGTTGAGTGCTCATGGTGGTACCTCCGAAGGGAATAATCAGGGGTACACACCCTTGGGGGAGTGGCGTCCCCCGAGGTGGGTATAGAGTCGTGTGCGTTAAATGGCGTGCCGTTTACAACCGAGTAAACCGGTGGCGTTGACCGTGGAGCTGTGAATCACAGCCTTCGCAAGGCAATAGAGAAAAGGCTTCTATCCCCCAGCCGGCTTCAGGATCGAAGTCGGCACTGATGGGCATCAACCGCATCAGACCATGATCAATACTGGCGAAGCGCTTCACGGTTTCATCCGTCGTGTAGTAAAGCGATAACGTGCTGCAGTCCTCGTAAGCCGTCGCGAACAGGCAGTCATCGCAAAGCCAGAAGGATTCCATATTGGTTCCCCTGTGCTGATTGAAGAAAAGGCGCTCAAGAGAGCGCCTTGATGTGGAGCAACGTGGACGGTTCAGGCGGACTGAAGGTTACGGGTGGCATCACGGCGGGCCGTGCGGGGAGCTGGTGGAGATTCAGGTTCTACCCGAGCCTCTGTTGGGTTTTCGAACTCCGCAGCATCGGCATCAACCGACGTTTGGGATGGTTCACTATTAGGCGCTTGCTCAGCAGGTGCTGTTGCTTCCTGCCTGGCGGGCGCTTTGTATTCGAATACGCCATTGACCTTGATCCATTCAATGAACAGAAGACGACCTTTCAGACTGGCGCCTGGTTGGCCTTGTTTAGCGCCTTTCTCGTAGAGAAATGGATCGATCCAGAGATCGCCAATACGGAACGACAGCAAGACCTTTTTCTCGGTGTTGACGGCGTCCATATACAGACGAATCAAGCGTTCAGCTTCACCCCCAGCGACTTTGCAGTCGAAGCGGGTGTACTCAACCGCGTCGTTGGCTCCGTGCAGGGCTGCGATATCGCAAGCCATAAACGGTTGACCACGGCGCACTTGCACTTCACGCACACGGTTGAGGTAGCCGATACCGACGGTGTGCAGGTTGAAGTAGGTGGTTGCTTCATGGGATTGATTGGCGTTGGCCATGGTGGTTCTCCTGTTTCAAGGGAAAACGGTGACGCACAATCCCTAACGGGGAAGTGAGTCCCCGTCAGGGTGGGTAAGGTGAAGGCGAGCAATGAACGACTCGCTACCGGCAAGCCGATGACGATCAGAACAATGCGTTAGGGGAATAGGGGAGCAGCAAAGAATATCTGCGGTGGTCATCCGCGCGCAGGGGGTAGTGGGCATTCATCACCGCTGAAGCGGTAACCGTGCAAGCTTCCGAACGCTGATTGCACTTGGGTAAACCACCACGAACGTGGCGTAGCCTTGAAGGTTCTGGCTACCTGGGCTGGGCTGCCAACGACAGCGAACCACGCCCTTTGTATAAGCCTGTCAAAGGGGAGCGTCAAGACGCTGCAACCTGATTTTTTACGGCCGGAATACGGTGGTGGTCACTGGACTGAAGAAAGTGAAGAGTGGGCCTGGCGGGGTGCCAGGCGAGGAAGAGAAAAGCCACCTTTGACGGTCTTACGCAGTCGACAAGCTCCTCGCAAAACTAGGTTTAACTGCGCCATGATTCGCCAACCGACCCTTGTCGTGGCCTGGATCGGAAGCTGCTGGCACGCATCCGCGCACAAAGGGTGCCCAGTGTTTCCCCGGTGGGCTCCGGGACTGAATACGATCACCGAAGCGGATGACCGCTATTGCCGGGCAGAGGCAACAGTGGTCATCCGCCACCGTGATCAGGTCGAGCACAAATCAGGAATGAAATTCCGCAGAAGAGAAGGCTCCGAACTCTTAGAGTTCGACCGAGCTGCCCGGAGCGAATCGGTCTTGGGTCGCCGTTGGCGGTGGTCCGAAGCTACTACAGCAGAGAGGGCAATACGGCGTCAAGCCAGTGAGCGCTCCTTCATAAGACGCTGCGTTGAGCGCGATGAAAGAGATTACTTACTGCCAAGATGGGCAGCTAATTGTTCGACGGTTGCCAAAATAAAGGCGCGGTCACTTTCCTTCAGACCACTCAGCAGAACCGCGATCATCTGGCTCTGGTCATTGGGACGATTGCTCGACTCCGTCAGCAGTTCATCCATCCTGCAGTCGAAAATATCCGCTAACTGCATCAGCTTGACCACGGAAAGCTCCACCACTCCCCGCTCAAGGCGCGAAATGGCTTCGCTGCCAATCCCCATGCGTTCAGCCACCTCTTCCTGGGTCAGATTTCGCTGAGTGCGGTGCTTCGCGATCATGCGTCCGATTTGGGCTTGGGTTGGATGTTTATGTGCCAAGTGATGAGTTCTCCAGTTCAACCCGAATGGTTGAGCAAAGACCCGTTGACATGAACATCCTTAAAGGTTGAGTATCGACTCAATAGGTTGCTATATTGACTTAAATAGCTGTGTGTCGCGACGTAGCTTCTATTCCTCCAGGAATCGGAGCCCGAAGTGACCTGTGATAATGAGCGGTCTGATAGGGCCAGACGGAGGAAAGGTTGAGCATGGAAGAGCAGAGCGAGAACGTCATGGATCTGATCTGGGATCGAACATTGGAGCTATTCATCAAGATCCATGATTGTCCGGATAACCCCGAACACTTCGACAGCCTTGTTCATTGGCTCAACGAAAATCCTGCTCACCTTAAAGCGTTCAATGAACTGGGGCAGATATGGATTACGACGGGCATCGTCTTGGCGCGCGAGATCGGGCAGCCCCTGGTCGACCTGGAGAAGGATCAGATGCCATTGATGGTGCACTGAGCAGTACATTCCAACGCTTCTGTTGATCGCCAACGCATGTCAGTGAGGACGCGAATTTTTTCTGATAGGCACAGTACCTTTGCAGGCTGGGTATTGGGAGCACGACCAAAATGGCCCTGATTTCCCCTTTCGTCTGAGTGTTGAGGCATTGCATATGGGGCAGGCTGGACCGGCTTCGACAGGTACCGCCAACGTGAGCGCTGCGCAGTGTTCGACCAATTGCGTAATCCAACTCGCTTGCTTGGCGACGAACGCATCCAGAGACAGGCGTCCCGCTTCAATTTCGTCCAGGGCCTGTTCCCAGATCGCGGTCATACCCGGATCTGCGATTGCAGCGGGAACCGCTTCAATCAGCGTATGGGCCGCAGCGGAGGCCATTAAGGTGCGTTTTTTCTTAAGTAAATAACCGCGATCAATCAACCCCTTAATGATGCCGGCTCGCGTGGCTTCGGTACCGATCCCGGTGGTGTCCCGAAGTTTCTGCTTCAGGCGTGGGTCGTTGATCAGCTTGGCCACATTCTTCATCGCCTTGATTAGATCGCCCTCGGTGAGCGGTTTAGGAGCGGCGGTGCGCAGTGACTTGAGTTCAACATCGTCCACTGTGCACTGCGTACCCTGTTGTAGGACGGGCAATACTTGGGATTTTTGTCTAGGCTCATCGACCTCGGTGTTGTCGGAGAGCAAGTCTTTCCAGCCCTGTACCAGGATCTGCTTGCCGACAGCAGTCAAACGTTCTTCGCCGCACTCCAGCTCGACCTCGGTTCGATCAAACTCATGGTGCGGAAGAAATTGCGCTAGGTAGTGGCTACGAATCAGTTCGTAGACTTGGCGTTCTTGTTCGGACATCCGCGCAAGATTCGCCGGCTCGGTGGTGGGGATGATGCCGTGGTGCGCGGAGACCTTGGTATCGCTCCATACGCGGGAGTGCTGTGATTGGTCGAGTCTCCCGAGTGCGGTTTGCAGCGCGGGATCTGTTTTGAGCAGGGCATCCAATACCGCGGGTACCTCGTTGAACATACTCTCAGGCAAATAGCGGCAATCGCTGCGCGGGTAGGTGGTGGCTTTGTGGGTTTCATAAAGGGCTTGCGCGACGTTCAGAGTTTCCTGAACGCCGAGTCCTAGCTTGCGCGAGCAGACTTCTTGCAATGTGCTCAGGTCAAAGGGCAGAGGCGGCGCTTCGCGGAAATGCTCAGTCTGCAGCGAGAATACTGTGGCGGTCTTACCGTGAGAAATTGCTTGGGCTGCTTGACGGGCAACCGCATGTTGCAGGCAACGACCTGCCTCATCTCGACTTGAGCTGGGTGGTTGCCACGAGGCGATGAATGGTTGACCCATTGCGGACAATTGCACATCCACGTCCCAGTAGGGCTCCGAGACGAAGCTGGCAATCGCTCGATCCCGATCGACCACTAAACGTAAAGTGGGTGTTTGGACACGTCCCACCGACAATACGCCGTCGTAGCCCGCCCGTCGCCCAAGGAGAGTAAACAAGCGACTCAGGTTCATGCCGATCAGCCAGTCCGCCCGGCTGCGAGCGAGGGCTGAATGATAGAGCAGATACGTCTCCTGGCCGGACTTCAGTGAGGACAATGCTTTGCGAATCGAGGCCTCGTTGAGTGCAGATAGCCAGAGGCGCTGGACGGGGCCCCGATACTTGCAAAGCTCCAGTAACTCGCGGGCAATCATTTCACCCTCGCGGTCGGCGTCGGTCGCGATTACGACGGCGGATGCTTTACTGAGCAGACGTTTGATGACTTTGAATTGTGCGGCAGTTTTGGGTTTGACCTCGGCCTTCCACTGCTCGGGAATGATCGGTAATTGATCCAACGACCAGGACTTGTACTGGGCACCATAAGCCTCAGGTGGAGCTGTCTCCAGCAGATGGCCGATACACCAGGTGACGGTTGAGTCGATGCCGATCAGGCAACCCTCATCGCGTCGGGTGGCTCCAAGAACCTTGGCGATGTCACGACCTTGGGAAGGTTTTTCGCAGAGGAAGAGACGCATAGAACTGCTCCGGATTGAGGTCGGAGCAGCGTTGTAGGAAACGGCCTTTGCGAGATATGAGAAACCTGAATGGCAGGTTCCTCATATTAGCCGGTGAGAGCAGCCGTGAATGGGCCAAGGCTGCAACCTCGTAGCAGTGTGGTACTTCACGAGCGGCGAGTAATGACAGGCCAATAACTTCGCGCGAAGACGCAATTTTTATGCCTGAAGTTTGTCAGTCCGTAGGTGGTTGCCCTCTGCGCTTCTTAGGTTTCGACGCAGGTGAACCGGACGGCTCTGTATTTTGAGAGGCCGCCGGTTCACTGGTGCGTTCCCGCATGGCCACGATGTTCACCCGGTGGGGCAGGATGCCCACGCGACGGGCCTCGATCTTGAAGGTCACTCGAGCATTGTCTTCGCTGTCCTCCCACTCATCGCGCACGGTGCGGCCTTCGACCAAGACACGCATACCTTTCTGATATAGCGTGCTCCAGTGTTCGGCCTCGCGGTGCCAAAGCTCAACCGGTGCCCAATAGCCGCCTCGATCTTCATAGCTGCCCTCGCGTGGCACGGGGTTGTCAAAGTACACATTCAGCCGCAGCAAACGCCGCGGCTCGTCATTGCCTGACGGGAACTCCTGAAACTCTGGCGCACTGCCGATATTGCCTTCGCCGACAAAAAAAGTGCTCATTGTGATATCTCCGCTGCTGGTGTGAACGGGCGCAGCAGCTGTTCTGCGCTGGCCATTTTGATCGCGCAGGTGGAGGCCTGGCGGTAAAGCGAATGCACCACGCTCATCTGCAGGTTCAGTGCAATGCGGTTGCATTCGAAACGGTGCAATCCCTCGTGTACGGTCAGCGGCAGGACTTTGTTGCCCACCTGGCGTTCCCAGACTGCAACCCCCATGCGGGCGAAGTCACGGGTGCGCCAACGCAAAAAGGTGCTGCCAGCGTTGGTGTTCTGCAGCACCAATCGAATATCCAGCAGTGAGTAAGGGGGCTGTCCGGCCTGCTGTACCACAGCCTCCATCAGGTGACATAACTGCGCCTCGATTTCCCTCGCCACCTGCGCCAGGTACTCCAACTCCCCCTTACCCTTAAAAGGTTTTAAAAGGCCTTTTAGGGAGGCTGCGTGTTCGAGTTGTCGATAGGCATCCGGCGTCAACGTTTCGAAGTGGGGTGCTTGGGCGGGGATTATCGGATTCATGCTTCGTCCTCCGGCTCATTCGCAATTGCAGATGGCTCTCCCGCTTCCTCTGCCAATGCGTCTGCGTCGTCCACTGGCACAACACCACGGCGAATGATTGGCGGCGCGAACTGGGAGCGGCGATGTCCCTCAAGGATGTCCATCGGAGGCAAGCCCATTTTCTCGATAGCCGCAATGGCACGGGCGTTGTTCGCCGCCATGTCATCACGCGTGACGCCGGCATGTCGGTAGCGCTGTGCCTGACCAAACAGACTGCGCAGCAAATGGGCGCCGTCGTCGATCCAGGCTTCCATGTCGGTGCGGCCGATCAAGGCGGTGTGATGGGCCAATAGGGTCCGACGCACTAGAGTGTCGTAGTCGGTCAGCAGGTAGACCGCCAGAAAACCCAGCTGGCTGCCGATGTACAACGGCAAGGTGACCGGGTGGATGTTGAGGTTATCGCCCATGTCGATTTGTGTCGGCAGATCCTGTCTGATCCGATCCAATTGTTGGGTCAGTTCCATCATCCCAGCCTTGGCCTGCATCAGTTTTTCTTCGAGTTGCACGATGGCCCAGTCAGCATAGGGATCGTCCTGGGCCGCGGTTTGCTTGATCAGGTTGGTGACACTGATGTAACCGGCCATACCCATGATCGAGTGGACGCCTTCGCGTGCGGCTCGACCTTGCCAGATACGGGCTGCATGGTGGGTATGCAGGGTCAGGGTGATGCTGCTGCGCAATGAACCCAGATTGAGTTGATAGTGATCGGCCATGGTGTTGTCCTCGCATTTGCTTGGACGGGACGTTGCGACAGATGAGGGTCAAGGGCAGCCAAAAAGCTGAACGCGGTCTGTTCGGTTTGATGAAAAAAGAGAAAATACATAACGTCTACGTTTAGTTGAGGACGTACCTTTGTTCCTCTAAAAGCTCCATGGCAAGGTCCGACATTTCCGTAGACTGGAGCTCTATGGATTTGATGCCACTGGCATCAACTCTATTGAGTTCCACCGCGTCCACGCAGTTGGCGCAGCTCATTCAGACACGCTTGGGCGAGGGCTGATGCGGGGTCGCCCTTTTTCCGAGTCGGCCGCGAGGGAGCGGGTGGGGGGGGCTCTGCGACGGGTGACGGTTCGGCCTGACTTGCCCAAGGACGAAAGTCGCCTTTCAGCGCACGCTGGATCAGGCCCATTAGATAGGCCGCTGGCTTGCGTATACCACCGGCCGCACAGCGTGCCCCCGCTTCGTTAAGCACCGCCTGCTGATCCGCTGGGTTGAGCTTGTTCAGCGCCACGCCGATGGCCTGACGTTCGCTTGGGTTCAGGCGCAGCGAAGTGGGCCAGTGCAGGTTATCCACAGTAGAGGTCGCGCGCGGTACTGTACATTTACTTTCTTTTAATACAGTACAAGCAGCGTTCGGATTCCGAACGGTGCTGGAAACGTTAGGATTCGAGCCTGATTCGGAATCCGAACGAGGGCCTGCACGATTCCGAACGCGGTGATCTTCCCCATGTTCGGAATCGTGGAATGCATCACCGGGTGGCTGATCCAAGCCTTGCTGCGCCCACTGTTCGCCCCAACAGTCCAGCCGCGTCGGTAACCGACCCTGATCGAGATTCGTGTCCTGTCGGACCTCCTCCACAATGTGTTGAGCGACAATCCGCACGGCCTTCGTCGCATGACCGAGGGCATGTCCGACCAGTTCTAGGTAATCCTGATCGAGCTCCATGGCTTCGGCGGGGGTTAACGGCTCATCGTGCAGAACGTACAAAGAACCTTGTAGCTGCCCGCTGATTTGATCGCGACCGCGGCTCACCAAACTGAGCCAGCGAGTGAGCCTAAGCATAGTCAATACGCGTGCAATGGTTTCACGCGAGGCTGACGCACCGTAAGGTACGCTCGAGAGGTAAGGCTGCAAATCCTCATAGCGCGGCGTGACCACGCCCTGGCCTTGCAGCATGAGCCGAAATACCTGCCAGGCATTTCGCTCCAATGGCGTCAGCCGATTATCCAACAGCAGCCGACGTGGCACGACTTCGTGTGATTGGCCACTATACAGAAAGCCAGCCTGTAGAGCCTGGTTGGAGGGCTGTTCAGTGGTAGGGTGTGCTGGCCAGCGCTCATGCAGCTGCTGTGTGCATTGCTGCAGGACACGTTGCCAGCGACTGGCAGGAACAGCATTCATATTTTGTTGCTGTACTGGTCGATTTGCTGCCAAACGATGGTCAAGCTGATCTTCTGTTCTTCGGCAAGCATCATCATGGCGTCGAGTTTATCCTCGGTGCCGTCCTCTGTTCGTACTTGGCACCAACGTTGCCACAACGCATGCTCCTGCGCTTCGCTCAAATGTTGTGGGCGGCCTTTACGGGTTTCTATCTTGAGTAGACGCCGGCGCATGGCTGTTTCCGAATGCGCCAAGCCAAAACACTGGTACATGATGGTGCTGCTGGCGCCGAGCTTGAGTGCTCGGTTGATCAACCGTTCGTTCTGTTCATCACGTTCAGCTTGTTCTATCAAACGATGCAGCACCGGCGAGTCAATCTTGACTTCAAGCCAAGGGACAGTGGCGTGGGCCAGGCGCGATAGCGTGGTCGGTGGTAAGGATTGCAGCACGAAGATGTCATCCTCACTCAGTCCAAGTGCCTTGCAGCGTTGCAGGTTGCCCAGGCGCAGTTCGTGCAGTACCTGGGTTAGCATGGCTTGATTGAGCATATTGAAGGACAAGTTCATCTCAGCTCCTCCGGTGAGTTTTTGTCTTCAGAGATGAGTGTTAAGTCGATTAGACGCCGGGCCAGGCGTATCAGGCGAAACAGTTTGATTAGCAGATAGTCAGGCAGTCGCTCCAGCCCCACGTCCGTGACCGGTCGATCTGGTAGAGGGAGTTGATAGACCCCCAACAACAATTGCCCGAACAGTGCTGAGGGTATTTGCTTGCGATCCTCCCAGTTCACCTCGTCTTGAGCGCGTAACAGGGCCAGGAGCATTAGGTGAACGCCGGTCGAGCGAGGCGCTGAAAGATCAAGTCGCTCAATATCCAGGATGAAGCCCAAGCCAAGCTTTTGATCAATGATGCTCTCGGTATCTCCGGCATAGGCCGCCATTTCACGAGCCAGTCCGGCAATGGCTAAACGAAGTTGTTCAGGTGTATCCGGCGGTGGTTTGATGATCCAGAGGTCGTCGATTGGGCAGGTTTCGACTAGCGACGTCGCCTCGTCGGATATCTCGCGATCGATTTGCTCACGAATCTGTTGAACGCGTGATAGAGGGCTGACCGCAGGTGAAGCATTTGTTTCGGGTGCTCTGAGCAGTTCTTCTGAAATTGGCTCTACCTTGCTCTTGGCATCAGTTGATTCGGGATTGGTGTCGGAGGAGGGGCGGGCTGCCGTGGCTTGATGTACGCTTTGCGGATAGATCCTCTCGGAGGGCGTGGTCGTTACAGCCCCAGGTGTGGAGACGACCCGTTGGGTATCGCTCAGCTCCAGGGCCAGCATACGGTAGGACTGTCCGAGCAAGTGGCTCATGCGTTCGAGCAATTCGTCCTGGATCTGCTCAAGATCAAAGGATTCAGGATCGCCATCGAAGTAGCCCATGGTCTCCAGCCAGAACTCTGCAAACGCGACTGTGGCGGTTGGATAACGGTTCCAGGTTCGCTCAGCCTGACTACGTAGACCGATCAGGCGCTCTATCTGAGGCTTACCCAAGCCGGCATACAGAGTTTGTGGAATGGCGGGTAATAAGTGTTCAAGGGTGTCCAGCATCCGGCTGATATGCGACTGCGAAACCGGATAGCCTCCAGCGGCAAGACGTCGAGCCAGCTCCCGTTGTGAGAGCTCTGGGCCATCCGACTCAAGCATGGTTTTGAGTTTGGCTACTGCCAATGCCCTTTCGATGAACGTGAGTTGGCCGTGCAGGTCGCTTTCCGCCAGATGGCCGAGTAGGGCGTTGGTTTCATTGCTCCAAGGTCGGAACAGGCAGTGAATCCGAAAGAAACGCTCATCGCGCGTTTCCTGCCACAGCTCGCCGAGAATTGCTAAGCGCGTATTACCGCCGTTGCGGATGATGAAAGAGGTTTCACCCGGACGGCGGGTAATCGGTGGCGGTTGATCCAGCCCGCGTTCACGGATCGATGCCTTGATATCGTCATAAAGCGGATTACGGATGAAGCGTGGGTTGTGTTCGTAGGGACGTAACTGTTCCAGAGTGACCAGCATGGGAGTGTCGATGACTGGATCGGACAGTCGCTCCAGTCCAGGACCTTGAGTGAAGTGGTCCTGGTGCAGCTTGTCGGTGATTTCCTCCTGAATGAGCTTCTTCATCGCAACCGCCTCGGTTAACGTCGGCTACGTAAATGGTCACCGACCTCGAATTTCACGATTTCGGCAGTCCCTGAACCTTCGAAATGTTGGGAGAGTTCTGCGAGGAACCACACCATGGCCGAGCGCCCCCTTGCAAACGAAAAACCACGGTGCAGTACTCCTCGCAAGCCGCGTCGCGTGGTCGAATGGAAGGCTGAACAACGATAGGAAACTGATCCAACATTAGAAAACTCCTTACCAAGCCCTGTTGGCTTCAAGGTCGATCAAACAAAAAAATCCGTGAAATGCTGATTAGGCGATTTGTTTTATCGAGGCTCCGCACACCTCATTACCGAAGAGATCGCTTCACGCCATTCAGGGAATAACTCGATGGCCAGCGCCTGCATGATTTCTAGCGCAGACTGCGAGCGTCGGCGTTTACTCGACGGGCGTGTATCTATTCGGTGAACCGGTAAGCCGAGGGATGCGGCATTGATATATGCCACCCGGTCCGGGATCACGGTGTCTAGCACCGAGATATTGGTAGCCTCTGCAAAAGTCTCGCGCAGGCTTCGGATGATCATCCGGGTGTCCACTCGATTGATGTTCACCTGGTTCAGTAAGAGCCGTAAGGGCGGCGGGTCGATGCCTAGGTGGCGAAATGGTTCGAGCTCACTCAGTAGCTTCAAGGTGCCACGGCGCATTTCGCGGGCAGCGAGCATTTCTGGCGTGATGGGAGAGAGGGCGAGATCGGAGGCCAGGATGGCCATTTCCAGCAGTACACTGCGTGCTCCCTGAGTATCGATCAAAAGCAGGTCATAATTGAGACACAACTCGTTGAGCAAATTGTGCAGGCGTAGTCGTCCGTCAGGGGCATGCAGCAACAAGGTGCTCAGTCGACCTTGATCGTCATTAGAGAAAATCAGGTCGAGACCGACGACTGCAGTCCTAGAAATTATTAGTTCAGGTATTGTGAGATTGAGTGCAATCAGCTCGTACGCACCTGCCTGCGCTTTCTGGCTCAATGAATAATAACTGGAGAGGGTGGGTTGGCTATCCAGATCCAAGAGCAGAACACGCAGGCCAGCATCTGCCAGCAGGCCGCCTAGGTTCGCCGCTACTGTAGTTTTGCCTACCCCACCCTTGGTGGAAACCACCGAGACCACGTGCATCACCCTCACTCCTGTCGCGAAAGGCGTTCTGCAATCCAGTGTTCGATTTCCAGAGAGTCCCAGCCGACTGCGCGCAGCCCGATACGCTTTGCCCGCGGAAACTTTCCTTCCTTCATCAGGTTGTAAATGTGCGCACGTTTGAAGCCGGTTTTTTGTTCGACCTCCTCACGCCGCATGATGTGGCGTTGGGGTTGAGGCGCTTCAACTGAGGGGACAGATTGGCTGGACATGCTAGTCACTCCTGGCGCCAATTGGCGCGTGTTGGGAAGTGACATGGATTGAATCGCACCACGGCGGATGAGTCATTGCATTGCAATCAAGCCTATTGCAACGCAATTGGCTCGATTAGGTATTTTTTTTGAGGCTACGATTGGCCACGGCAAACTTTTCATCAAGTGTGCGCTTGCTGAGGCCGGGCACATCTTTGTGACGGGCGACAATGGCGTCAACGATGGCTGCTTGATTCGTAAATACCGAAAGAGGTTTTCCGGCGGGCGAATGGTCCAAAAGAAGGCTGACCAATGCCCCAATGATATTGTGATAGGTCAGTTCACTACGCTCGCTGAGTTGACCATTCGTTTTGGCCAAGGCTTTGAGATCATCTCTTTCAAGTCCAATCGACTGGAGTTCTCCCAAGATTTCTTGAAGGTGCTGCTGTTGCGCTTTCAACGCCCTCGATAACTCGTCTCGATCTGCTTTCAATGAGAGAAAAGTTCCGAGGCTGACCTTTGCAGGTGCATCCTCACCGGACTCGAATAAAAAGCTGGGCTTATGGTCGGGGTAATGAATCTCCATCCAGCGACGTAAGTCTGAATGGCGGATGGTCAACTGATAGGACTCTACATAGCTTCCCAAAGGAACAGAAATGCCGAGGCAGCCATACGGCAGTTCACCATTGCGTATAGCGTCTAAAATCCTTTCGAAAGCGATGTGAAGATTGGGCCATTGGGGAAATAGGATTGCAAGGTTCTCGGGGCGAGACCAATCCGCCTGGACAATTTGAGCTTCGTAGCGAGTGAGATTGCACCAACGCAACGCTGCATCTACAGGGCGATAGAAGATTTTCGTATTCGGATTGAAAACATGAACGCTCATATGCAGCGGACCATCCATATCCTAATGGATAGGCCTCTCGCGGAGCATCTGTGTATCAAGCCAGCTGATGGTACCGGCTATTTTACTTGGATTTTTCACTCGGTGAGGTCATTCCATTTACCTATTGTTCAATATGGTATTCGTCAGTATTTTTTCAACGTCCTGCTCTAACCCCTTGTTTTTGATTTTCCAGCCAGATACCAATGACTGATTGTACTGACATATAGTGGTGCAGTTCGCTTTGTGATAAAAAATTTCACGCTGGTTCAAGTAGTAAGTCGCTTGTCGAAGTTCAATATCAGCATTTCGGATTTCTAATAGAAGGCTAAACTACTACTAGATCTTTGCACTCCTTAGGTTTGAATGGGTTTCGGAGGATTTCGCACGGAGCCTAGTAGCCCCCGGGGTTATTCCGCACCACCTGCGAAACGCTCTATTGAACGCGGCTTCGGACCCATAACTCGATTGTTCCGCAATCTTCGCAATGCTGAGCGAGCTGTCGGCCAGCAGCTCTCCAGCCCTCGCAAGACGAATATGGGTCACGAATTGCCTAGGCGTCATGCCGACGGATGCTGAAAAACGGGTGGTCAAAGCTGATCGACAAAGATGGGCAATTTCTGTGAGGTCGTGCAGTTCCCAATCTCGTTGGGGCTCCTGCAAGATTGCCGAAATCACCCGTGCAATAGCGGGGTCGCCCAAACCTTTATAGATAGCATCGCTGCTACTTTGCGAGGCGGCCTCTTTTAAAGTGATCGTCAATATTGTCTCCGCGAGCCGGATAACAACGGACTGCGTCATGAAATCACTGTCTCGCTGCACATCGAACTCATCGAAAACGGCGTTCAGGAGCGAGTTATGCTGGTCAGCGAACCTTTTCAACAACACCGGACCGGGTAGGCCGCTGATGAGTGCACCGGATGTTTGCTTGTCCACAAACATGACGATCATTCGCAGCTCGAACAATTCGCCTCCCCCCGTAGGAAACCCGTTGGCTCAAAAGGCGCGTCAGAGACGGCCGTCCTTCAGCGTCGATTACGTGAGGCTCGACCTGAATTCTGAGCAATTCGCGGATATCGATACAGGGTGACTTCGGTGGATTGGATATCTGGTGCCGGATATGACAGGGGACAACGAGAATGTCTCCCTGTGTGAAAGTTACTGGATCACTGTACAAACCGAAGGACACCTCGCAGCTGCCATGGTGAGCTTCATAAATGACGAACGTGTCAGGGCCGTAGGCGACATCTACGCCGAACGGAGCCGACAGGTTCGCACTACCTGGTACTGCCCCTGAAAGGCGTATCGAGCGCAGAAGATGATCCATGGCCTCGGTTGGTCGGTAGTGGGCTGGGTTGGAAAGTGACCACATCACGCCGTCGTCATATTTAAAGAGCCCCTTGTCCGAGCCGCTTCCATCGTTGTGAAACGCTGGTGTCGATTGAGCCATGCGCCTTCTCCGATCTCGGATACGTCTTGCTGGATGCGAGCGTCCCGTGGTTATTGTCGTTGTTCGATCACGCTAACTCAGTTCCAGCGACGCGTCATTGATTGTTTGTTCAGCCGAATTGATCATTTAGCCGGCCAATATCTTTAAGCAACGCCTGTGGTCGATAGAGTGTGAGGCCTGGATGCATTGCAACTGCTGGCGCATCGATATCTGCGCCAGCCCTCGTTGCTGACTTATGGTTCGCTCGGCATTAATACGAGGCTATCAGAACACTTTCCATCCCATCACCATGACTAGGCTGTAGCCGGAAAATGTGTTCTTCGCATCATAATTCGCGCCAGCCTTGATCTTAATTTGACTGCCGATGCTAGGCACGAACAGGCTGACCACCGGTCCGATGGAGCCAGCCGAAAATTTCGAGGCGTTGGTTCGGGTACCGTCAGGCCGCTTATCGCTCTCAATCTGCTTTGCTTGCTGGCCGGCAATGCCAACCTGCCATTTGCCATAGCGTTCAGTAATGGCCCAGTCGACATTGATGACCGTTCCTGCATCGAAGTGGGTGGCGGTGTTTTCCTGTGGCATGGAGTAGAACAGTCGTGCACTCAACTCTGTTCCGTCGCCACCGAGTGAATATTTCGGATCAGTCAGGTAGGTGGCTGCAATATTCGGCGAGATGATCCACGTATTTCCACCGGTATTGACAGGTTTGTCTTTGTCGTATCGACCGGTTGGGATCGTCACCCCCAGGCCTCCAGCAACTGTCAGACCGTAGGGCAGCGGGGCAAGACCTGAGGTGGTCGACTCACCCCCTCCCAGATATTTGCTCCAGAAGAACAGGTCACTGTAGATATCGGCGGTGCCTATATCGCAGTTTCGTTTTCCAAACCGAACACATCGACGGCCATAACCGAATTGCGCCGATGACGCGAGGCTTCCTCCGAGTACTTTGAATGGGTAGACGTAATTCAACCCCACCACGCCGGCTGACGCGTCAAAACCGGTATCGTAGGCAACTTTATGACCATTGACGTCCTGATAACGATCCGAGGTGACGCCGATATAGCCTGCCCCCATGTAGAGACCTGGCTGCGGAGGCAAGTAGGCTCCGCCTATATCGGTGCCGCCGATGGGGCCGCCATAGATGGCCGTCTCGCCGGCATTTGCGTTGATTGCGATGGCAATTGCCATGAACCCCATACAGCAGACGGATGAAAACCGAAGCGAGTGTTGTACACGCATATTATTCTCTTTTTGTTGTTGTTTTGTTTATCTGTTGCCGCTTTTTATCCTGACAAAGGATGCAAAGCGGCAACTATGTTCGGCGCGCAAAGTAGTATGGATACGTCTGGTGGGTTGGGTCTGGTTTTACGAGGCAGCCCCCTGTACGCGCCAGATCCTTTGCGCTGCCTTGGGGAAAAGTGTCAGGGCATTTCGACCAATTTGCTCGATCTGCTCGGGGCGTAGCCCGGTAACAGCCAAAAGGGCCTTGATGTTGGCGATCGCCGTGTGTTCCGTGGTGCACGGTGCGCCGCAATCCGAGCCATAAACCAGATGTTCAGGACAAGTCATCGCAATGCCGGCCAACAGGCTTTGAGGTGAACCCGTCATGGCCGTATCCAAATACAGTGCTGCCAATTGGGCTCGCATCTCCGCTTGACTGAGGCGCTGTGGATTAGGCACCCACGATTCGGTTCCGAGGAGCATCAGCCGGCCAGAGATGGCCGGTAGTGCCCCGCCACAATGGGCCAGAATGAAGCGTATAGAGGGATAACGCCTGAACACGCCGGCATAGAGCATATCTGTGATGACACTCGCAGTCTGATAGGCGACTTCCAAGAGCACACCAGGCCGTGAGAACTGGCCGGGTACGGCATGGTTGGGGTGGACGAACACGACTGCCTGGCGCTCGTTAAGCATGGCCCAGAGAGGCTCCAGCCGCTCATCGGAGAGAAAGACGCCGTTGTACTGGCAGTACACGGCGAACCCGTCAGCCTCTAGCGCTTCGGCACGCACCACCTCGAGTAAGGCAGCTTCCGCTTCATCCGTCGGCAGGCCGGCCAATAGACCAAATCGTGACGGATAAGCCTCCACGAGTTCCGCACCGTATCGGTTGCAGGCCTCAATCGCTGAATGAGTCGGTGCTACAAAACTTAGCATTTGCATGCTGATTCCGACTCGATCCATATAAGCCAGTCGTTCATCCAGGTTCCATTCAGCGGGTTGTTCACCGATCCAGTGATCCTGCTGTAACGCGTGCCACATGGCCGCGCGCTGCGCATCTGTGCGCGGTGGACTGAAATGAGCGTGGATGTCGATCCATGCGTCCAGAAGTTGGGTATCTGCTTTCATGGCTAGCGCTCCTGTAACGCTTAACCGTGCAAAGCCAGCGACAGCTCGCTGGCCTCCAATGAAGGGTGTGCAACCGATTTAGTCTCCGGCACACCTAGCACCTGTGTCATTACTGACGACAGCTCACCAGCGGCCGCCACGCTCTCTGCGCGCCAAGCCACGTGCCCATCTGGACGAACCAGTACGCAGCCATCAGCCCGGGTTCCACGTGCCTGCGCCCACTGCCCTAGCGGATCACGCACCGTCCCAAAGCGGGTATCTATCAAGCAGACCTCTACCCGCACGCCGGTGATGCGCTCTGCCTCCCGTGCTGCCTCGAACCAATCGGTTCCACCTCGCCCGGTCAGCAAGACAAACTGGCCTCGTCCTACCAGGTCCAGGGTTGAAATTCGCCGCAACCCCCGTTCGAGCCAAGCATGAGGGAGACGAGCGCCTGGCCAGGTCGTCGCCTCGAATGCGACATCCTGGTGTCCATACACCACTGGTTCAGGGGTACCGTCATCAACGCGTGCTCCTGATCGATAGCGATATCCCATCTCCACGCCCAGTGCATTGAAGGCAGGGTCGAGCACCTCGTGCTTGAATTTCTCGAAGCTGGCGCGTCGAAATTCACCCTCTGGGCTGTCTTCTTTCAGCAGCAACAACGCCTGCTGGACCTGCTCCGATGTGGCAGCCGGGTTGATACCCAGGAACTCGGGATAGAACCGTCCAAAGAAACCGACGGCCGAATCCCAGGCGCGATTGACAATGTATTCGCCAACCGGTTGACGTTCGATTTCATAACTTTGCAATAGCTCGGGGCCGGCCTTGCCTTCGAGCATCAGTTTTAGCTTCCACGCAAGGTTGTAGCCATCCGCGACAGAAGTATTCGACCCCAGGCCATTCATCGGCGGGTGTCGATGAACCGCATCGCCCATGCACCAGACACGGCCTTCTCCATAGCGGGTCGCCCACATCCGGTTGAGCGCCCAGCGCGAGACGCTCTTGATGGTAATGTCGATGGTACTGTCACCAATGGCCGCGGCGACGCGCCGACGCAGGGCCTCCGGACTGGGGTCATACACTTCACCCGGAAGTAGATTCCACCCGGCGACCCATTCATCCCAAGGCAGCACATTGACGAAAGTTGCGCCGTGGTGAGGATCAGTTGCCCAGTACATGGTGCCAGGTCGATGCGCGCAGTAACGAGACAGGTCTGCCTTGATCCAGACATAGACGACCTCGCCGATACCTGTATCGCCTCCGCTACCCATATGCCCTTCGAACGGCAGGGCCAACTGTTGTGCGATTCTACTGCGAGCGCCGTCTGCCCCAATCAGGTAGTCGGCGCGTATCGTATAACTTGCTCCGCTCTGAACTTCTCGTACAACCGCACTGACCCCTTGCTCGTCCTGTACGAAAGACTCGAGCTGATGACCGAAACGTAAGTCCGCTACGCCTGCAGTCTCGATCGCATCGACAAGAATCGGCTCCATGATGTGCTGGGAAATGTTGCACATACCACAGGGGCTGGCCTGACGGTATCGAGCTGCGTGTTCATCCCCCCCAGGCCTCGGATCGAAAGATCTCTTGCCCAGCCATAGTCGTAATCCAAGCATTGCTCCACATCTTGTCTGCGGGCGTCGCCTTGGCCTTGATTGCCTCTTCTATACCAAGGTCACGGAAAATTTCCATGGTTCGCTGGTTAGTGATGTGAGCCCGTGGCGTATGCGCGGAACCCGGAAACATCTCCAACAGAATATGTGGTACGCCGTAACGGCTGAGCGCGAGTGAGTGGGTCAGCCCGGCGGGGCCTGCGCCGGCGATCAATACGGGGGTGCGAAGGTCATACGGCAGCTTCACGGTCATGTTTTTCATCACCGATCTCCTATTTATTGTTTTATTCCCAGGGACGGGACTTATCGAAAGAGTAAGTGCGACTAATCAGGTTGGCAGGACGCTAGCTTCCAAAGACGAGGCTTTCGCCAAATCAAGAGCCACGTCGATGATCATATCTTCCTGGCCACCCACCATCCGGCGGCGACCCAGTTCGACTAGAATCGCGCGGACATCGACACCATGATCGACGCTCGCTTTTTCAGCGTGCCGCAGGAACGAGGAGTAGACTCCAGCGAATCCCAGGCTTAGCGTTTCGCGATCGACCCGAACTGGACGGTCCTGCAGCGGACGAACCAATTCCTCTGCGGCATCCATCAAGCGGTACAGGTCGGTACCATGGTTCCAGCCCTTGCGCTCGGCTGCCGCGATGAATACCTCGAGCGGCGCGTTACCCGCGCCAGCTCCCATGCCAGCGAGACTAGCGTCGACACGTACTGCACCGCATTGAACCCCAACGATGGAGTTGGCTACAGCCAGGGACAAGTTGTGATGCGCATGAATACCCCGCTGCGTCTCGGGTCGCAGGACACGATCGTAGGCTTCCAAACGTGCCCGGTACCCGTCCATATCCAGCGCTCCCCCGGAGTCGGTCACGTAGACGCAGTGCGCACCATAGTCCTCCATCAGTTTCGCCTGCGCGGCAAGCGCGTCAGGCTCGACCATGTGACTCATCATTAGAAAACCTGAAACGTCCATCCCAAGATCCCGCGCCGCCGCGATGTGCTGTTTCGAGATATCGGCTTCCGTGCAGTGGGTGGCAACGCGAACCGAACGTACCCCCAGCCGATGGGCTTGGTGCAGGTTCTCTATGGTTCCGATGCCGGGAATCAGCAACGTCGTTAACACGGCATGATTGAGTACATCAGCGACAGCCTCGATCCACTCCCAATCCGTGTGGGCCCCGAAGCCGTAATTGAAGGAGGAGCCATTCAGGCCGTCACCATGTGAAACCTCAATAGCATCGACACGCGCTTGATCAAGCGCGCGAGCGATGGCACGGACTTGGTCGAGCGAATACCGATGGCGAATGGCGTGCATGCCGTCCCGCAGGGTCACGTCCTGGATATACAGCTTGGTCTGGGTAGGGTCGAAGCGCATCACGCGGCCTCCTCTGTGCGGGTTGCCGCGATCTGCTCGGCTGTTCGCAGGGCGGCCGACGTCATGATGTCCAGATTGCCCGCATAGGCAGGCAGGTAGTGCGCGGCACCCTCGACTTCCAGAAACACCGTGGTCTTGAGCCCTTCAAAGCGTCCCAGGCCCGGAATGCACGCGAGCGCGTCAGGGCCGATTCGTTCGAACTGAACCTTTTGCTTAAGGCGATAGCCCGGCACGTAGCCGTTCACTTTATTCACCATTGCCACAATGGAAGCTTCGATAAGTTCTTCACTGGCCCCGCTGGACAGAGTGATCACTGTGTCACGCATCAACATGGCGGGTTCGGCTGGATTTAGGACGATGATTGCCTTGCCCCGGGCCGCGCCGCCCACCACCTCAATCGCGCGACTGGTGGTTTCAGTGAATTCGTCGATGTTTGCACGTGTGCCGGGGCCGGCGCTTTTCGATGCAATGGAGGCGACGATTTCGGCATAGTGCACAGTTGCAACGGCGGACACAGCGGCCACCACTGGGATGGTCGCTTGCCCGCCGCAGGTCACCATGTTGACGTTAGGGGAGGCCAAGTGTGCGGTACCGTTGACCACCGGGACGACATAAGGCCCAACAGCTGCTGGTGTAAGGTCAATCATGACTTTGCCGGCGCTTGTCACGACTTCGCTGTGGTGACGATGTGCACCTGCAGACGTTGCATCGAACACGATACCTATTTGCGGCCATACCGCGAGTTGCTGCAACCCTTCTATGCCCTCATGTGTTGTGGTGACACCGAGCCGCTGCGCGCGGCGCAATCCTTCAGAGTCCGGGTCGATACCCACCAGTGCAGCCATTTTAAGTATCTTCGACTGGCGCAGGATTTTGATCATGAGATCCGTCCCGATGTTGCCCGAACCAATGATCGCTACATTGACGATGCTCATCAGCGTGCCTCCCAATAGGTGAATGAAACTGCGCCCAGCCCACCGATCTTCGCTTCGACCCGGTCACCCGGTTTGAGTGTGACCATCGGCCCAAGCGCGCCGGTAAGGACGATATCGCCTGCGCGCAAGGGCTCGCCGGCGATCGCGAGCGTACGAGCCAGCCAGGCGGCGGCCTTTAACGGATGCTCAAGGCAAGCCGCTCCAGCCCCCACTGAGGCGATAGAACCATTGACCTCCAGAACCATGCCGCAGGTATAGAGGTCAAGCCCCTCCAGAGCGCGCGTTTCCTTGCCCAGAACGAAGCGTGCAGAGGAGCCGTTATCGGCTACGGTGTCGGCGAATGTGATGTTCCAGTCGGCGATACGACTATCGACGATCTCGATTGCTGCAACTGCGTGACTGGTTGCGGCAATAATGTCTTGCACAGTAGCGGTCGGGCTGGTGATGTCCTGTGATAGGACGAGCGCCACTTCCGCTTCGGCCCGAGGCTGCAACATTGACGAAGGGGCCAAGACTCCACCGTCCGCTATCCGCATGTCTTCGAACAATACCCCAAAGTCGGGTTGATTGACGTTGAACTGAGCTTGGACCGCCACGGCTGTAAGACCCACCTTGCGACCGACAATGCGTCGCCCCTGCTGCACCCAGTGAAGGGTATTGATGGCCTGCACAGCGTAGGCACCTGTTGCATCGGTGGGGTCCAGCCCATCACGCAAAGGCTTTACGGTACCGTGCTCATACGCCTGCCGCAGTCGAAGGGCAAGATCCTGATGTGAGGTAACCGGAGTCGCACGAGCAGTCGAGAGAACGTCACTCATGAGGTTGCTCCAAGAAGCCAGCCACCAGAGTGTTGAACTCATCGGCTTTCTCGAGTTGTGCCCAGTGACCGCAACGTGGAAACACGTGCAGACTGGCATTTGGGAGCAAGCGCATTAGAAGAAGGCTACTGTCCCATGGGATCACCCGATCTTCTTTGCCGTAGATCAGGAGCGTACGTTTTTCGAGCGGCGAGCCCACCAGGCGCTTCCACAGATTGAGCATCGGATGCCCTTTCCATTCCCGTTTTCTCAGCAGGTCTGGGTGGGTCGCAGCCTTGAAGCGTGCGTCGATCAGTTCCGGAGTTACCATCGACTGGTCGTATACCATGATGCGTATGGCGGCTTCCAGTTTGTCGCGCGTAGGACCTTCGTCTTGGTAGAACGCACCGAGGATTTTAATGCCTTCCGTCATCATGGGCGTAAACATTGTGGGTGAGCCGCCAGGCCCCATCAGTACAAGTTTCTGTACCAGGCCTGGCCACTTCATCGCCAGCGTCAGGGATATGGTACCGCCCATGGAGTTACCGACGAAATCAGCAGCCTTCACCCCCAATTGATCGAGTGCCTGTGCGAAGACATCCGCATAGTAGTCGGTGTCCTGATAGGCACTCATTGGCTTGTCCGAGTCGCCATAGTGCGGCGCATCGAAAGCAATGACCCGATACTTGGCGGCCAGCACAGGCAAATTTGTCCGATAGTTGCTCCAGGCGGACGCGCCCGGGCCTCCTCCGTGCAGCATCACCAGGATGCGATCACCGACATCGGTGTCGTGGTAGTGAATATTGATTCCCATGACTTCAATGAAACGAGAGGTGCTTTCGGCAGTATGGATCGTCATGCGTGCGCTCCGGTTTTTGATGGGGATTGGGCGACGCCCAAGGATGGCGGCATATGAAATTCGTGGCCCCAACTGCTATTGGTCGGGTAATGAGTCACATGCCAGGTCTCATCATCGATTTGAATGCCTCCCCAGCCGATTTCCACTGACCAGCCGGAAGGCGTCATGACATAGAAGGAGAACATGTTGTCATTCACATGCCGACCGAGGTCTATGAGAATGTGAGCACCTGCCGCACGAGCGCGGCTGTAGGCGAAGCCCACCTCATCCAATGAGTTCATTTCCAATAAGATATGGTGAAGGCGTAGGCCGTTAGTTGGAGGCAGGTCGACGATAGCCAAGGAGTGATGACGTTGGTTGACTCGCATGAACATCGCTTCGCGACTGAGACCACTGATCATCAGGGAGTCGGTGCGCTTGAAGCCCAGCACGCTCTGGTAGAAATTAATTTGCTCGCCGTATTGCCCTGTCGATAGGACCAGATGCCCCAGGCCTTGTTCGTTAGTCAGGAAAGGACGTGCGCCGACAGGTGATATAAAGGGCTGGTTGGCAAGTAGAGTCGGCCCGTAATGCGCCTCAATGAGTACGCCGTCAACGTCGCGGAAACGAATCATTTCTTGCACGGCCAACGCGCGGGCCACCTCGCTGGAAACCTCTTCGAAGGGCACCTTGGCAGCGCGCAGCGAAACTCGGACCTTGTCCAGATCTTCTTGACAGCGACACTCCCAGCCGACATAAGCGATATCGTCACGTTCGCCAGGGTGAATGATGATGCGCCGTTGATGAAGATCGGCGCGTAGTATGAGCGTACCGTCCTCCAATTCTTGGCCAATTTGCAGGCCCAGTACTTCTGGGGCGAAGCGTTTCCAGGCAGCCAGATCACGCGCAGTAAATCCGATGTAGCCCAGGGTATCGATGCCCGACATGGCAGCTCCTCTCACGAGTCATTATTCTTGTATGCCACTGAGCCGCCTTGCTTGACGGCGTGTTGGAGAAGTCTGCGCTCGCGATCTTTTGCGGTCATTGGCTGGATTGCCGCAGTTATTGATCAATCGTGTGTTTTAAGGGGGGCGGCTGCGAGCCGGTCGTAGACGGTAGCCTCGTGCTCAATCGAGGCCATAGGTATGACCCTCCCAGGGTAACGAATCAGCTCACGCACGTAGGTAACAGTTATTGGCGGGCAGGGGCGATTTCGCGAGGATCTGACCAGCCTGCGGATAACTCAGTACACCGATCAGATTCCAGGCCCGTTGCTGAAAGCTTGCGGCGAACGCACTGGTGTCGTTGCCTTGAATTGCACGTTTAAATGGCTTGCAGTCAGCCCATTCAGCACGAACGCAATACTCACGCGTTCGTGAAGTCCGTATGTATGTGCCTTGCGGAACTCAAACGGAAATTGCAACTGGGTTTTGCTTTGCATCTGCTGATTTTTCAACCCGATGTGGTCCGCCATCAAATGGAGAAATACAGCGCTTGATGGCGACTGCTTTCGGGCACACCGGGTGCGAAACTCCTGATTGGTTCGGGCCCAACCAAGGACAGTCCTGTTCACAATACGCCATGGGGGGCGGGGAGTGCAGTTGCTCCCGGTGACGTCTTCAATCGTCTGCCTTCGATAAATCCGGAGCTTTCTATTTAACTGTCCCGATTGTTCGGGTACTGCTGTGAAACCTTTGAGATTTCTATTTCAGTGTATAGGTCAGCGTGCCGTAACCCAGTTGATCAAATCCACCGCTATTAGGTCCGTAGTCACCACCGCCCCCTTCTGGTCTTATCTTTTTAGCGAATGCGCTGATATACGGCGCATCGAGTCCTTTAAGCACCACGTAGTGGTTGTAGAGAAGCTCCCAGACGGGGCGAGTATCGCCGCGACCGTTGTTTGAAATGACATCCTGGGTGACGTCGCTGTTGCTGTAAGGCGTGTAAGGCACGTCCTGTCCCAGGTTGTACTTCGCAATGTACTCCATGCCATGCAGGACACGGTTATCCTGGTAGCCAAATAGATCATCGCCCTGGTTCCATGCCATTTGGCAGAATGCGCCCAGTTCCGCGGCATTTAGCGTGTTGTGTCCCTGGTCACGCCCGCTCTCCTGCGTCTGGCCAAGACCGTCAGAATAGATCTTCCACACAACGTGATCGATGGCACCATTGCCTCTGCCATGCTTGAAGTACTCGACGGCCTCATCGTAGATATCTCGGCGATCCGTCAGGATACCGATGGCGATCATCGAGTCCATGTTAGCCAGGTCCCAGTTGGCCCAATAGTGATCAATTTTTGCCCCATTGTGGTTCGCGAGGAAGTCGTGGTTCATTGGATAAAACACATCGAGCATCAGGCGTTTGAAACGGTTGAAATCCTGAGTAGGCCACGGTTTGTATGCGCGCATGATTTCCGCAGCATTAGCCAACTGATAACCGTAAATGCCGGAGGCGAGGAATTTATCGGGTGTTCCATCAATGCGAGTCAGTGTTTTGGACCATACATCCAGAATGGCGACAGCCTTGTCAGCGTAGGCCGCATCACCACTTATTTTCCAGCGAAGCGCAAGCGCGTAGGCTGCGGCGGCATCGTTGAAAAGCAGGGAATAGTTCTCCTTGTCAGTGCCGTTATAACCTCGATAAATCACGCGCTGAGTGCGTGGAGTCCAGTTCAACGACGCATGAGGGTTCTTGACCAGCATGTCCCACCCGTCAGTCCAAGGCTGCAGGTGTCGTGAGACTTTAGCCTTCATCCGGTCGAAATCTTCCTGGGTGTGAAGAGTGCCCGGATGAAGGAATGTGCTGGCCATGACAGACGGCGTACACAAGAAGATCAACGCTGATGTGCCTATGAAACGGCGAATGCCATTGAATGAGAAGGTCAATGTCTTCAACTCCGAAAAGTGGCTGTCTGTACGACGTCGGACGTCATTGGTATGCCGTGGGCCAGATAGGCGTGTCAGGCAGCACCGTTTTTACGCTCACAAGAGCCTGGCTGCAATCAGGCGGGGCCTTCGATGTCACACCGGTCGGCTACTTTGAGCATCAGACCGCTGACGGGACCACTGCTAATTGAACATTTGCCTGCTCAGTTAAAGCCGAACCCCTTTACATGCCCCCTCAAAGGTGAAAGTGCCCTCATTGAGCACGATGTTGTCGTGGGTGAGGGGGATCGGAAAACCAGGAATAGGCTATTTGCCTTCGGACGAGCAGTGAATGTTGTCCAGATTTATTAAGGTGAGTAGTTTTTATAGGATTGTATTTTTATTTCACGTTGGGCGTATTTGTGCAAGGTGTTATTTAATAAGTTTGTAGGGGTGAGCCGCAATGAAGATATCAGTGAACTACTCCTTGCTCGAAAGTGCTTAGACAATAGATTTATTTGATCTGCTGCGCTCTGTAGGTGCATCGATTGGTGTCCAGCGCAACCTGACTATAGGTCAGGTTCTTATAGAAAAAATGGTGATTTTCCATTCTTTGTTGATGCAATTTTTTCTGGCTGGTTTCTGTTGCGTGTTAAGTCATGTGCTGGCCGATTTTCACCGTTTTTTGTCCGTTAATATTCTAGAGAGAATAACAAAACTCTGTTCATATTCTGCTACCAGCACATTGCTAGATAGGCAGGCATAAAAATGAAAAAGACCGCCTCAATACTGTTGTCTTGGGGGCTTTTAATTGCCCCGCATGAGGTTTCAGCGCTTCAACTAGATACTCCATTTGAAGGGGTGGATGCGTCATTTGATAGTGTCATCGACTACTCGCAGATGTATCGGACAGCGAAAGCGCAGAGAATTGTACGGGACGGTCAAAATATTTTTGCCAACGCAAATGATGGCAGTGAGTACTATAAGCGCGGGTTGATTTCAAGTGAGTATAAAGTAACTTCGGAGTTGAGCCTCAAGCGCGATAATTTGGGCTTTTTTATGCGGGGCAGTGCTTGGTATGACACGCAATTGATGGATCACCCTCCTAGCGGTGGCAATAATGCGCTGCGCAATACCGACAGCGACGAAAAATTTCCATCAGGGCTGCGCGATAGTCTCGGGCATGGTGCAAGGGTCCTTGATGCTTTTGTATACGGCAGTTTTGAATACAACGAGTTGCCAGTCACTGTTCGATTGGGTAGGCAAGTTATAAATTGGGGGGAGGGTATTTACTATGGTGAAGGGCTAAATATTGTAAATCCGGTTGATGTAGGCCGTATTGTGTTGCCCTCAGCAAGCCTTAAAGAAGCTTTGCTCCCAAGTAACATGCTGTCAGTTCAGATGGGACTAAGCGATAGTTTTAGTTGGGAGGGGTTCTATGGTTTGGAGTGGCGTGCAAACCAGGTAATACCGACCGGTGGGTTCTTCTCCGACACGGACATCTTTGGTAAAGGGACAAATGGGCTAATTGCCGATCTGCGTGGACAACTGGGAGGAGTGGGTGTTCCTGCTTCACTGGTCCCTGGTGTTAATGGTGTTGATGGAGTGGTCGCGGGGGCGCGTTATGCTGGTGAACATGATGCCCGTGGCGCTGGACAGTTTGGTTTTGTGCTCCGCTACAGTGCGGAGGAGTTAAATAACACCGAATTCGGTCTCTACTACATTAACTATCACAGCAAAGTTCCATTTATCTCGATACATCCAGGCGCGTCATATGGATGCAGCGGCGGCGGTGGCGGGCGCTTCTCAGATCTTTGCGCTTTAACTGCGGCATCAAACCCTGCGTCTGTGCCGTTGGTGGACGGTTTAGCGATGCTCGACAACACCTCATATAATTTAGTTTATCCAGAAGATATTCATCTATTTGGTTTCACCGCGTCAGGCAATGTGGGTGATACCAACGTCGCTCTTGAACTTACCTATCGCCCGAATGCGCCAATAGAGCCGTCTATGACGTGGGAGTTTCAGCAACTGATTACTGGAGCTTTGCTAAGAGGCGGCGCTAGCGAGGCTCCAGTAGACCTTGGAAAATTCGGCACGGTTGGCTCCCAACCCATTGACTTATATAAGCGCGGAGAGATGTTCACAAGTTCTATGTCCGCCGTGCATGCGTTCGGCCCAACGCTTGGGCTGGACGACTTCTTTTTCTTGGGGGAAGTGGCCAGTAACTACATACCGGGGCATCTAACAGATACCGTCAATTACGCCTATTTGTCACCGCTTTCGTGGGGTTACACGCTGAGTCTCACCGGTACCCTCAAAAAGGTGTTCACCGGCGTTGATCTTCTTCCCGGCTTAACGTTTCGGCAGGATGTAAAAGGCACCTCGCCCGCCATAAGCGAAAACTTCATCGAGGGCCGAAAGTCTTCGGTGTTGGAACTAGGAGCCCGATACGGCTCAAGCCTTAGCGGAAAATTGAGTTACACAGCATTCTGGGGTGCTCGAAAAAATAACCCTTTGATTGACCGTGACAATGTCGCCCTGAATGTTTCCTACTCCTTCTAACAGGTATTACCATGAAGCTTCCAAGCAATGGCCATTTAGCAGGCGTCCTACTAGGTGCAATCATATCTCTGAGTGCGCAGGCGAAGGTGCCGGCGGAGCAGGCTAATCGTCTTTCTACAGATCTAACCCCATTCGGCGCCATTCGTGCGGGCGACCCTGGTCTTGGAATTTCAGAGTGGACTGGCGGACTGCGTAAGGCACCTAGTGGCTACGAGGGGGCCGGTCACTTCGAGGTCGACCCCTACCCAAATCAACGGGCTGTCTTAGTCATCGATGCTAAGAACCAGAAAGCCTATGCCGAACACCTCAGTGAGGGGGTGCGGGCGATGTTCGCTGCTTATCCAGAGACATTTCGTTTACCTGTCTACCCCACTGAGCGGAGCTTCGCTGCGCCTGATGAGATTTATACGAACACTGTTCGAAATGCTTTGAATGCCGATTTGAATCCAGGCGGAAATGGGATGATTCATGCCTACGGTGGCATCCCTTTCCCTATTCCGCAGAGCGGGCTGGAAGCAATCTGGAATCACATTGCACGTTGGCAAGGCCGTTACTTCGAAGAGACGTCGACCTCTGCTTCGGTGCGATCCGACGGCAGCGTCTCCAGCCTCAGAGAGGAAAATCAACTGCTGTTCAACTATTACGACTTAAGTAAGAACGCAGACAATTTGGAAAACATACTATTTTTTTATATGAATCAAGTACTGCCTCCCTCGCGTTCTGCGGGAGAGCTACTGCTTGTTCATGAAACGATTGATCAGACAGTAGAGCCACGATTGGCGTGGAACTATTTTCCTGGCCAGCGCCGTGTTCGGCGAGCACCAACAGTGGCTTATGACAATCCGGTTGATGGCTACGTTAGCGATGACGCGGATATGTTCAACGGTGCTCCCAACCGCTTTGATTGGACATTGGTAGGCCGTCGTGCACTGTACGTGCCTTATAATAATTATCGTCTTGGAAAGCCCGGAACGCCGCATGAGCAGATTTTGCAAAAAGGTCATATAAACCCCGATCTTACTCGCTGGGAAATGCATCGAGTCTGGGTTGTGGAAGCTACTCTAAAGTCAGGAGAACGTCATGTTTATGCCAAGCGACGCTTCTATCTTGACGAAGACAGTTGGGGCATTCTCATGGCTGAAAGTTATGACAGTCATGGCCAACTCTGGCGAGTAAACTTTGCCTATACGAAGCAAGCCTACGAGGTTCCTACACTGACAACTGAGATGATCGTTTACCACGATCTGATAAAAAGGGAATACAGCGCCTTAGGCCTGCGTAGTCTAGAAAAAGCGCCCCGCGTCTTCAATGTTACACCGCCGCCTGATAGCTATTGGCAGCCCGCTAACCTACGTCGTATGGGCGTGAACTGAGTAGTAGTAAGTCGACGTAGTCTTTAAATATTCAATCGTCTCGTTGAACAGAGTTAATCCTCTTGCGGAAAATATGAGGGTCACTGTCTGAATAAACACAGCTCAAAAAAAACCATAGGTTCAGAGGCAGTTAGGTCAATTTTAATATTTTTGTTGGCGAGTTAAATGTGGAGGGCTAGGTATATATGGTCGTCCAGATAGGTCCTTAGCTTGAAATATAGTTTTTTGTTGACTAGGGGGGCTCTCGAGAGTTTGGGGTAAGCGTAAAAACTACTTTCTTTGAAAAAACTAACAAAATGAAGAGGGCTTATGAATAAATTAGCATGGCGCAAGTTTTTTTTGTCCGGAGGCATTGCTGCAGTAGTGTTAACCTCACATCATGTTTTTGCGGTTGATAGCAAAGATAGTGTTGTGTTGCCGGACCCCCAAAAACTTTTTTCCTGGACTATGCAGGAAAAAATCATTGGTTTTAGCAATAGTGCAAAACTATTCAGCACTGAACCGATCTTAAAAGGCAAAACACCATCTGCTTTGCCGAAAGCTGATCCCTCTGTGGTAAGTCGTTTAGGATCTTTATCTTATCAGTACGGCGTAAAGGCTGATGGGGCGCCGCGAACTAACAACGTTGATGATTATATAAAGAATAACAAAGCTGCCGCGCTGATGGTGATAAAGGACGGTAAGGTTGTATTGGAGAAGTATGCGGATGGGCTTAGCAATGAAAGTTTATGGGATGGTAAGTCTGTATCAAAGTCAGTAACCTCCCTCTTGATGGGGATCGCCCTAAAGGACGGCTATATTTCTAGTCTGGACGATGAGGTAGTCGCTTACATCCCTGAGCTGGCGGGCACTGCTTATGAGGGGGTCAAGTTGCGCGATATGTTGCATATGGCGTCTGGAGTGGAATGGAATGAAAATGAGCTTGATCCCAAATCTGATCTCTCTAAGATGCTGGGCTGCGTGACTCAAGCAGATCCCGGGAGTTGCATCGTCAGTTTGATGAAAACCGTGAAAAGAGTCGTGGACAGAGATACCGGAAAACCGATCGCTCCTGGGGTGAGGTTTCAATATAACACCGGTGACGCATTTCTGACCGGCCTGATAGTTCAGCGGGCTACACAGATGAGCTTGGCCAAGTATTTAGGGGAAAAGATATGGCAACCCTACGGTATGGAAGCAGATGGCAACTGGTGGTCTTCAAATGGAGTAACCAGCGGCGGGAGCGGATTTAATGCCACGTTGAGAGACTTTGGCCGGTTAGGGCTATTTGTTCTTAACAATGGCGTGTTGTCGAACGGCACCCACGTTCTTCCGCAAAATTGGATACGTGATTCCACAACATGGACTGCTGCATCAGCCCTGCCTCATTACGCGGATAACGGGATGTACGGTTATATGTGGTGGTTCAGCCCGGCTTACGATGATTCGCTTGTTGGCGGTACCAATGTAGCCGACCCTATTTATGTCGATATTGGCGCGCCTTTGCAAAATTCCGACGCATCGGGTGGATCGGTTCCGGTTCAATCTCGGCCGCCAGTACAGGGGCAACCGGCCTCAATTTCAGATTGGACGTTCTCGGCGGTCGGTATCTACGGTCAGTTTATTGCCATCAATCAATCTGAACACCTTGTCGTGGTCCAATGGTCTACTTGGGACAAACCTGACCCTCGGTGTTGTGACCAATCGGACCCGCAGTTTACTGTTGAGAACCCCTACAACGAACAGGCCGTTTTCCTGAACGCTGTCATTAAATCTCTGCACTAAGCATCGAATAGGCGGCGACGTGTTAACGTCGTCGCTTTTTCCTGCAATAGGTCACCCGATGTAAGTAGACTCCCTTCGAGATCCGGTCTAAATGACTTAGATAAGAAATTCCGCAGACGTATTCAATAGATGTGTAGAAGCGCTGCTGACTGGAATAAATCCGTGTAACAAAGTATCGAATGGACGCGATTAATGGTAGAAACAGAGGGGCGCCTCTCTTCGCTCTTTATGTGGTTGGAAAAAGATATTTGGCCGTTTAAGGCTTATACAAATGAGTGGGCGGCACGAGTTCAAGTACTGGGTAAGTCTAGGTATCGCGATTGCATTGGCGGTATTCATTGACGCTGACCCCGGTCCAGCGCCGAAATGCCTGTCGTAAGCTTGATGCGTCTGAGTAACCTAGTAGCTCAGCGACCTGCTCGGTAGATAGCTGAGATCGCCTCAGCAGTTCTTGAGCGCGCTGGAGGCGCGCCTCATCTAATATTTCTCGATAGCTACTACCTTCTTCTGTAAGTCTCCTGCGTAGCGTCCGCTCTGTCAATCTGAGGTATTGAGCTGTTTGCTGTATCGATGGATACCGCTCCGGCAGAGACGCTAACAGAGCGATCACTCGTCGGCGGATGCCGCCGATTTCTCTGTCGAATAGTTTATTGAAGTTGTCACTGGCCTGACCAAGAGCCGATTGGAATACAGAAGGGTTAGCTGTTGGTATTGCCAGGTCGAGTATATTGGCTGGGAGGTTGTAGACGATATCGCTACCGTAGGTACGAACTGGGGCTTTGAAGTACTCTTCATAGGGGTGCGTGTCTTTCAGTCCTGCCGGTAATGTCAATGCTAACCCCTTAGGAGGGTGCCCCATGACAGAGCAGAACAAATGATAAGCCGCAGACGCGAGAACATTCGCGTGAAACTGGCACTGCTCAATGCTCCATCCTGGGTTGGTGATAGGGCTTGTTGCTATTCTAAGCTCGCCTTGAGCATTGCCCGGATCAATACGAATGCCGGTAATGTCGGGGTTGAATAACGACATGTATGCCCTGGCAACTTTTAACGCATCTGAAAATGTATCGGCGCTCAGCAGTGCAAGCCCTGCGATACCATAGTCAGAGACCCGGTAGTACTCACCCAACTGCAAACCGTCAATAACTGCTGAGTGGTTCCGCACCACCCAGTCATAGACTGCATGGCTGGGGAGCTGATCGCTGGCTAAGCCGGCGAGTATCGAATGCGGAACATCAATGCCTCTATCATTAAGATAGTTTTGTATCGGACTCCACTCAAAATCGAAAGCCAAAAATGTCGACTGCATCGGAGTTCCTTATTAGAATAGCGGGGAGGGGCGTCTAACGGTCCTAAGCGCTCGGGATCCATACTGCACATCAAGCCTCTGACTTTGCAACAGGGGCCAAAGGTGATGCGCTAGTTCCACATGTGGTGCAAAGCCCACGCACCATTACCAAACGCAGCCCCCGCCCGATGCGCGTAGTAGCGAAATTTAATGTGTGCCGCGGCATGGAAGGTGTTCACGGATGTATTTGTTAGGAAGCCTGGTTGACTGACAGCAGCCGATGCTAGGACTGAGCTGGAATATTCTCATGACAACTGGTGTATCGAAAGAGTACGGCGCTGGCCATCTGTCTGTCGCGCTCCTCTATGGTCATGCGCTGGCAAGGTATAGGTTTCAAATAAGATGTATTATCTTTCAGCCAGCTTGAGGTATCCGCTTGATACGTGCACAAATATGCAATTAGCCTAGGTCTGTGAGGTCGGCACCGATGCAACGACGAAGCATTCGCTCTCGAATTTATAAGCCATTGAGCGAAAAGGTCATCTGACTTATTCGCATAGCTCATACTGATCGTCAGGATACCAGCCACAACGCAGAGTTTGCCAAGCTAGCCGCCTGATCTCTATTTCAATCAATGCATGACACATATTCGCAGTTTGAATTGTTTCGAAATAGCGAACATAGGCGACGTTGTAGATTAGTGATACACTTGTCGCTATATGCAGATCAGCTGATGGGTCCTGTCAGAGGATTAAAAATTAGCACATATATTTTATTGACGTATTCCGTAAATCAACATCGTTATCGCGTCGTTCATGTGCATTACGTGTGAATCAATGCAAAAATCACCGGACTGTATTTCCCATCTGAACCTCGAGTTGGCATAAGAATTAAGGAAGGTGGCAACGAAAAGAAGATCGGCTTTTTGATTTATAAGGTTTTTTTCTCGAAGGGATATTAGAACCTCAATAATCAGTTCTATTATTTTCTGATTGAGAGTTACGAGTTGGATTGGAGGGGCCACGCTCCATGCTGGAAGTACTTCCCTCCATACGCTAACCGGTAAAACTTTGCATTCATAGATCGTAATTAAGCGATCAACCTCAACCAGCGCAGCTACTGCATCTTTCCACTGAGACTTTTTATTTCCAATTTGGATAAATGCCTGTTGGTCGGCCGCGTCAATAACCCCAAGGATAATATCTTTTTTTGTTTTGAAATAATTAAATACAGTGGCAGGAGATACTTTTGCATCTGAAGCAATTGCCCCAACTGTAGTGCCCGCATAACCGCGGGATGCAAAAAGCTTAATCGCTGAAGAGCATATTGCCAAGCGACGATTCTCTTTCTGCTGCTCTCTAAGTCCAGCCATGAATACCTTCCGATTGTTGACTCATATGCCAATTCTATCAGCTACGCTGAAAAACGTGAATTTTGGCAGTAAATCTTAGGAGGCGCTCGCAGGGGGGGGCGCGAGGTGGCGTACCTCGGCTGCACACCGGGACAGCATATTTAAGGATTTTTTTCCGTTGCGGATAGGTCGTCTCTCTCATAACTATATGATTTTTAATAAGATATTTTTATTTTATTTTTGGAGTTGACTCTATTAATAGAGTTGTATCAAAGTGAGCATGTCGTTAATGATGTTCGTTTTGAAGCAAGGAGAACGATCTAGTAAAGGAGTTTGCAATGCTGGGTGGTTTTACAAATAAATAGACGGTGCGACAGACGCCGAAATGTACGCAATCACGGTCTCTGCCTTAACGAAAACACAATAATTGGGCGTGTCGGATGAAAAAGTTAACCAATCTTTCTACCCTTGTATTTGTAGTTACGGCTTGTGTAACGCTCACCAGCTATGCGGCTGACGATAAGCTATCCATTTACAATTGGACCGAATATTTGCCAAAAAACGTTATAGAGGGATTTGAAAAGGAGACGGGTATTAGCGTCACCTATGACGTTTTTGACACGGTTGAAACACTAGAGGCAAAGCTGCTCACTGGGAACTCAGGTTATGACGTGGCATTTCCATCCCATGAAAGACTGCCTGGATTGGTTAAGGCGGGTGCGATATTGCCGATTGATCACTCTAAGTTGTCGAATTGGAAAAACCTTGATCCTGATTTTCTCAAAAATCTGGCGATCACTGATCCTAGTAATGCGCATGGTGTTCCTTATTTGTGGGGCACAACGTTAATTGGCTATAATAAGGAAAAGGTGGACGCTGCTTTAAATGGGGTTCCTATTCCGAACTCGTGGTCGCTGGTATTTGATCCAAAGTATGCCAGTAAGATCAAAAGTTGTGGCGTGGCGTTTATCGACTCCCCGACCGAAGTTTTTCCTATCGCTCTTAACTATTTGGGACTCGATCCAAATGCGGCTGATCAGCCAAGCTTAGAAAAAGCACGTGATTTACTAACCAAAACGCGCCCTAATATCACATATTTCCATTCGGCACGTTGGCTGCAAGATCTTGCTAATGGAGATATATGTGTTGTCGTAGGTTACTCCGGCGGGATTGCGGTGGCGCGGGACATGGCACAGTCAAATAATAATAGCAAGGTACAAATTAAGCTAATGATGCCTGATGAAGGCGCGCTGGCGTGGACGGACGACATGGTGATTCCTAAGGGAGCAAAACATGTCGAGGCTGCATATAAATTTATTGATTACATACAGCGCCCGGAGATCATTGCTCAGATCTCTAATGCTATTGGCTATCCCAACGCTAATTTAGCATCAAAAGGAATGATCGACGCAGCCCGATTGGCGGATGAGGCGCTATTCATTCCAGAGGACAAGCGTGGAAAGTTGTTTTTCCATAATGTACGGCCGTTCGGTGCGGAGCGTATGACGACACGTTACTGGAATACTGTAAAGTCGGGTGATTGAATATTGATGCTTGTTTGATTGTTCTCATGATGTGCTTCTTGTATTTTAGTGATCGACTTCGGTACCTGGCGTTCCGCATGTTCGGTGCCGAAATTCATCAGGTTTGAAATTTTGGTTTTGAGTGTGTGCTTGCTCAATTTGATATTGCATTATTTTGGATGATTAACATTGATGCTTCCTGATTGGTGGAGCGTAAAAGGTATCTCTATGTATGATAAGAAAAGTGTCAATGAAGCTTATTTGGATGCAAAAAAAAGTCGTGATTTATATGTCGAACAAAATAAATTGATGGTCGGATGTCCGCCGGCCGAAAAAAATCTCGTGACTCATCGTAATTATATGGTCGCCCCAAATAATCGATGGGGCTTCAAACGCCTTGAGCAATTGACTCGGAGCATTACGGTGGGGCGAGGCGATGTTCCTGTTCGGCCTCTAATTAGCGCGCCTCAAGATTTGTCGGGGGTTTTATTTAAAAGCAAGTGCGGTAGAGAGGTTTCAGTGCAAGAACATTTGAAGTCGACATATACCGACGGCTTTATTGTGTTGAAAGATGCTAAAAGTGTCTATGAGTGCTATTTTGATGGTTACCAGCCGAATGATCGACACATCATGTTTTCCGTGACGAAGTCCCTTGTGGGTTTGATCGCAGAAGACCTCATCACTAAAGATATTATTGATGAGAATTTGCTGGTGATTAAGTATATTCCAGAACTAATCGGCAGTGCGTTTGGCGATGCTACTGTTCGTCAAGTGTTGAATATGACAGTTGGAATTGATTGTTATGAAGAGTATGACGATCCAACTGGAATTACTGCTCAGTTTGGATACGCCAGTGGTCTATGGCAGCAACCTGAAGGCAGTGACTACCCTGACAATATCTGCGATTATCTAAAAAAATTGCGCAAGCATGGTTCGCATGGAATGCGCTTTGAATACGTTACGGCATGTACCGAAGTCGTTGCCTGGATTGTTGAACGAGCGGCTGGCCAATCCATCTCTAAACTCGTGGAAGTCGTTTGGTCGCAGCTCGGGTGTGAGCGGGATGCGTATTTTGTCAATGATGCGCATGGCCGAGCTTGCTCTGGCGGAGGATTTAACGCAACACTTCGGGATATGGCTCGATTCGCAATAATGGTTTCACAACGAGGTGAGTGGGAAGGCAGGCAACTTTTTTCACCCAGCGCAGTTGATCGACTGTTTGAAGGCGGCGATCCAGAGCACTACGCCCTCAATGAAAGTTATTCTTCTTGGACGCCCGGCGCGTCTTACAAGAGCCACTGGTATGTTTACTCTGGACAGTCAATCATGGCAGTGGGGATCCATGGGCAGATTGTTTATATCCATCGGCCAAGCGGCGTGGTGATTGTGAAGCAATCATCTTCGCCAACTGCAGAGTCGCCTCTGTATTCGGACACAGTGGTGATGTTAAAGGTATTGGCCGAAAACTTGTCTTGAGCCAATAGTTCTGATTGCAGATAACTGATTTTGTTAGTAGTTATTCATGTTCGAGTAAGTGGAATAAATTTTTCGTGTATTCACTGCTGTTGGCGTTTATAGAGTTTCTGCCGTCAATGATCGCGTGCGGAGTTGCACGATTTATGACGTGAATTCTGGCGGAATGCCATGTTGAGCGTTATGAGTGCCTATGTGTTTCACTGCACTGTACAGAATTCTCCTATTGTGGGCTGGCTATTAATCGCAGGTGGGTACCGCAGCTTCATTATTATTAGGTTATCTAGATCACGCTTGTACCCATGCTTGGGGGTAGCGCACTGCAACTCCATTAAATTGTTTGCTCGAAGGCATAGTCGGTAGGTTGGCATAACACGCTCTATGGCTCATACCTTGTCAGAGCCTAGAGTAGGTTGGAAGATTTGATTTTCGCCCCCCGCCAGTTGGGGGGGGGCGCTAGTTGTATCGGCGGAAGTGCTGGCTATTGCTTTAACGTCGGTTTATCTATTTGCGGAGCATTACTGTATGACACTTCACACAGCGAATCACTCCTTGGCTGGCACCCGGCCTTATCCGGTATGGCGGGACGCGCGTACGCCGAATCCCCTCGCTCCGAGGCTCACGGGTGAAGTTACGTGTGATATTGCGATTGTGGGCGGCGGTTTTGTTGGTCTATGGACGGCGTTAATGGCGCGCCAACGCTGGCCTGACGCATCCATCGTTGTGCTCGAAGCTGGGCAGTGTGGCGACGCGGCAAGCGGACGGAATGGCGGATTCTGCGCACCAAGTATTTCCCACGGTGTTTCCAATGCATTGACACGTTGGCCCAAGGAGGCTGAGCAGTTGGTACGATTGGGCCGGGAAAATCTGGTTGCATTTGAGGAGGATCTGCAGCGCCATGGCATGGAAGTGGAGTTTGAACTCTGTGGAAAGTTGAGTGTTGCAAGCCAGCCCTGGCAGGTCGAGCAGTTGGGGGCGCTACAGCGCAACTACGCGCGCTTCGGTATTGCCTGTGAATTTCTTCAGGGTGAGGCACTGAAGTCGCGCCTCGACTCACCGGTTTATATCGCTGGGGTTTTTGAGCCCAATTATGCGTTGCTGAATCCGGTCAAGATGGTCTCGGAGTTGCGACGTGTCTGCCTGGCACAAGGTGTGCAGCTGTTCGAGCACTCCCCGGTTACCGCCTTGCATGAAGACGGAAGTCATCAGGTACTGGTCGCCGGACTAGGTATTGTCAACGCCGCCAAGGTCGCACTCGGCACCAACATCGCGCCCCCCTGTTGGGGGGGCTGAAGTCCAAAGTCATTCCCATTTATGATTACGCGTTGGCGACTCAGCCCCTTGATGATGCTCAACTGAGTGCCATCGGCTGGGTTGGACGTTATGGAGTTGCCGACAGTGGCAATCAGTTTCACTACCTGCGCAAAACCCAGGATAACCGGATCCTTTGGGGGGGGTACGACGCCATTTACCACTTTGGCAGCCAGCGCGATGAGGCGTTGACGCAGCGTCCAGAAAGCTTTGTGACGCTTGCTCGACAATTTCAAGCGGCCTTTCCTTCGTTGGCCGATGTCATGTTCAGTCATGCCTGGGGCGGCATCATCGATACTTCCGCGCGCACCACGATGTTCTGCGGGACTTCATCTGGCGGGCGTGTTGCCTACGCCCAGGGTTTTACCGGACAGGGAGTGTCGGCCAGCCGTTTTGCGGCGTTGACCATGCTCGACTTGCTCGAGGGAAAAGCCACCGAACGCACGAAATTGGCAATGACCTCGACGGCACCTTTTCCGTTTCCTCCCGAACCCTTGCGTTATGTGGGCGTTTCGCTAGCGCAGCGATCGCTGGCGCTTGAGGATCTTACTGGGCACCGCAACTGGTTGCTGAAAGGTTTTGATGCCTTGGGTATCGGCTTTGATTCTTGATATGGAGTGAGCATGATCATTAATAAACCTGAGCACGTCGTCGATTTTGCCAATCCTGATTTGTCGGCTGTCGAACTGCATATCAGCGACCCGGAACTGGCCGACTTCCCGTACCTCAGCCGCAGTTGGCGGCACTTTTCGTCTACGCAACAAAGCGCCGTAGCAGGCATCTGGGAGGCGCCGGAGCACGTTGAACGATGCGAATGTGACTACGACGAACTCTGCCATTTGCTTGAGGGCCGTGTGCGGCTGACCGACAGCAATGGTGTCAGCCAGGAGTTCAGTGCGGGTGCTACGTTTGTGGTCGCCGCCGGCTTCAAAGGCACTTGGGAAAACCTTACCGAGGTGCGCAAGGTGTTCATGATGCTCAAGACTTAAGGCCTCAATTACGCGCTTTCATTTCCAGCTCGTCCGGAATGCTCTGGACACATCGTCCCAGGGGAAGCAATGAAGGATGTTCGGTGTGCACGGCATGCAGCGACATGGTCGCCCGTGCGGCAATCTCGACCCCACGGAGGGGGACTACATATTTTTGCTGAGCGTCTCAAGGCGTTGTTTCATTGAATGATCGTCCAATCATTGTTCGAGGGCAGCAAGCAGTGCGGCAAATGGGTTGGCAAAGCGTGACAAGTAGCGGCCAACACCGACTTCCCCGGCGCGGGCAGCATTGTCATGGCCGTCCCAGCAATAAGGAATGATCAGCGGCGGCAAGTCGAAATACAGAGCCTCACAAAACCGGTTGTTGCAGCCGTGATGGATGAACAGCTGGCATTCTTTAAGCGTTGCCGGCTGTAGGAACAAGCTGTCCAGAGTACACGTTATCCGGAACCGTGTCGTACATGTTCCGGAAAGCGCCGACGTTGATCAAAAAGCGGTAGGGCAGGGTTTCGATCGTGCCGCTCAGGTGCGTCATCATATCGGTATCTGCGGGACCGAGGCAGCCGAAGCTGACGTAGATCAGGAGCGTGCGTCATCGTCGCTTGCCAGGCAGCCTGATAATGGACTCACGCGCGGACCTCAAAAAGACCAGCCAGGAGTACCTCTCGATGAAACAGAAAGTGATCGCCTTCTTTCCGGAAGCCGCTTTTGGTCCGGCCTTAAACTCCGTCGGTATCGCCCAGGCCTGCGAGGCCCTCGGCCACAAGGCGGTGTTCCTTACCGACCCGGGCATGAGTGGGTTGTACGCCGGGTATGGGTTTGAAGAGCACATGGTCAACATGTCGGCACCGATGCCGGCTGTAGAAATGGCGCGCTACTGGGTCGATTTCGTCAACGGTCATATTCCTAATTTTCGCAAGTCCCCGCTCGACCAAATTGACAACTACGTCAAGGAATGCTGGGCTGCCATCGTCGACACCGCGAAGTGGGCACAGAAGGATTTGCCGACAGTGTTGGATAAAGTGAAGCCGGACCTGATTTGCGTCGACAACGTGATCCTATTTCCGGCGATCAAGCAATACGGCAGGCCCTGGGTCCGGATCATTTCCTGCTCGGAGAATGTAATTCAAGACCCGGATATCCCGCCGCACCTGTCGGGCATGAGCATCGACGATAAGGCCGGTCACGCGGAGTTTCGCCAGCGCTTCGAAGACGTTCTAGGGCCGATTCACGAAGACTTTAATCAGTTCCTGCAAGCCCATGGCGAGCAGCCGTATCCGCTGGGTACGTTCTTCGAGACATCGCCCTACATGAACCTGTTGCTCTACCCGGACGCGGTCAAGTTCGAGCGCCGTCATCAGCTGCCAGCCGAGCGCTTCCACTACCTGCAAGGGTGTGTGCGGCGCGATATGACGTACGAGATTCCGGCTTTCCGCGCCAATAACGACAAACCATTGCTCTACGTCAGTTTTGGCAGCCTCGGCTCCGGTGATGTCGATGTGCTCAAACGACTGATCGCGACGGTCGGCAAGCTGCCTTACCGCGCGCTGTTCAATGTAGGCGAGCACCTTGATGAATACCCGGACTTACCGGACAACGTGCTGATCTCCAACTGGTTCCCCCAGCCATCGGTGATTGCCCAGGTCGATGCGGTGATCCACCACGGCGGCAACAACAGCTTCACTGAATGTCTGTTCTTCGGCAAACCGGCGATTGTCATGTCGTACGTCTGGGACGGTCACGATAACGCCATGCGCGCTGAAGAAAGCGGTCACGGTTTCAAACTCGATCGATACGACTGGAGCGAAGCGATGCTCGCAGAAAAGCTCGCCGCGTGCCTCACCGACCCGGTGATGAGCCAACGCTTGCAACACACCAGCGCTCAAATGCAGTCGCGCAAAGGGCCGGAAGATGCTGCTGACATTCTCAACAGGATACTGAACCATGCCTGATTACAGAACCACGGCAGGTATTACGCCGTACCTCGAAGCAGTCAGCAGCCGCTCCGACTTGGTGGACTGGGGCGTGCAAAGCGACGCCCTCATTGGCGTCTCGCACTCCAGCGGGCGTTTGCTGTTCAAAGGGCCCAATAACATCCCTGAAGCCGGGCTTTGGGTTTGCACCCCTGGGCGCTGGCGGTTGTCAATTCCCCGTGATGAGCTGTGCCACTTCATCGAAGGCGAAGCCACCTACCGCAACGACGATGGTGACGTCATCGAAGTTCGCCCCAACACCCTGGTGCTGTTCCGGTCCGGTTGGACAGGCGAATGCCACGTCCGGCAAACCCTGCGCAACGTTTACATGCTGGCTTGAGCCTTTAATTTTCCTGGAGTGCAACAATGAATACTCCGTTTCTGTACGACCCGCTGAGTATCACTGACGTTAAAGACTGGGGCGTGATTCCGACCATGCTTGAAGGCCAGTCCCATGTCTCTGGCGTGCTGCTGCACAAAGGCCCTGATGGCAAGTCCGAGTGTGGTGTGTGGATCTGCACGCCGGGTAAATGGGTCTGCCATGTCACCAGCGATGAGTTCTGCCATTTCCTCGAAGGACGCTGCACGTATGTACATGAGTCCGGCGAAGTGATCGAGATCAAACCCGACACAGCTGCCTTTTTTCGCAAGGACTGGAAAGGCGTATGCACTGTCCACGAGACGGTGAGAAAGGTCTACATGATCCGGTGATTGCCATGACTGAAACACGTGCCTCACCATCACCCCGAGAAGGCCAACGCGCAGTTTTTCTGACGCGCGTCGTCTTCGCCCAGGCGCAACTGGTTGCGCTGCCGACTGATGCCTCCATGCGTCGCTATTTTCGCTTGAGCGGAGAAGGGCTGCTGTTAATGGATTCGCCACCTCACAGCGAACCGATTCGTCCGTTTATGCAGGTCGCACGTCACTTGCCCCGGCTTGGCCTTTTTTGCGCCGGAGCTGGTGCAGGTTAACGAAGAAGCGGATTTGGCGTTGATCGAAGACTTTGGTCACTACACCTACACCCGATTGTTCGCGGCTGGGCATCCCTGGTTGGCGCTTTATCAGTTGGCCGTCGATACGTTGGTGCTGCGCGAATTTGATGTAGACAACCGTTGCTGCAAGCTCGCGAAGGTGTTGCCGACTGCGGGCTGCTGCGATGAGTTACCGCCGGCAACGCTGGCGTCTTTGTACGAAACCCCTTATCGATTGGTTTAAGGATCACTCCATGGCTACCTTCAACACTGATACAGCACTGCGTTTCATCAACCCCTGCTATCTTTCATTGAGCAATGCCCGTGTGCGCGAGGTGCTTGATCCAGCGACACTGCAACGTGTCGGCCAGGTCGGCCTTTGCGACAAGGACGACGTGCAAGCTGCCATCGATGCCGCTACCTCCACCCAAAAGCAATGGCGTATGGTCGATGCCAAAAGCCGTGCTGCGCGATTGCATCAATTGGCGAATGCCATCGAACAAAACGTCGACTGCAATCGCGAAGTTGCGCGTTTGATGACACTGGAAATGGGCAAGCCGTTTCCCGAAGCCATAGGTGAACTGGCGAATTGCGCGTCGATCTTTCGTTACTATGCGGAAATGGCGCGGGATGATGCGGGCAAGGTTGCTGGCGCCACGCAGGTCGGCTCCTTCCAGCATGTGCGTTATGAGCCGTATGGCGTCAGCGTGCACATCATGCCTTTCAACTTTCCGATCCTGTTGATGTGCTGGACGGTCGCCGCATCGCTGGCGGCGGGCAATGCCTGCATCGTCAAACCCGCCGAAGTCACAACCCTTTGTACCCTTAAATTCATGGAGCATTTCACTTCGCTGTTGCCAGGCTTGGTGGCGTGCGTGCCGGGTGATTCGGTGACGGCACAGTTGTTGGTGAGGTCCGGCGGTACGCATGTGGTGGCGTTTACCGGCAGCGTTGCGGCAGGTAAGGCAGTGGCGGTGGCGTGTGCCGAACAGATGAAATCGTGTGTCATCGAGGCTGGTGGCAGCGACCCGTTGATCATCTCCAGGCATGCACCGCTGGACGTTGCAGCGGCAGGGGCGGTGACCGCTGCGTTTCACCTGAGTGGGCAGGTCTGCACCTCGGCAGAACGCTTCTACGTGGTTGACGAGATCCACGATGAGTTCGTGGCGAAGTTCGCCGAACTTACGCGTGCCTTGCGCATTGGCCATGGTCTGGAGCATACGGAAATCGGCCCGATGGTTAGTGAAGCCGCTCGCAACAAGGTCATGCGCCTGGTCGACGACGCATTGGCCAAGGGGGCAGTCCTGGTGTGCGGCGGGCAAATTCCGCCACAGCACACAGTGGGCTGGTTCTACGAGCCAACCATTCTCACGAATGTGACCCACGACATGGCGATTCTCCAGGAAGAATGTTTTGGCCCCGTCGCGGCGATTTGCCGTGTCAGCGATTTTGACGAAGCCGTGCGCCTGGCCAATGACTCACCGTTCGGTCTTGGGGCGTCACTATTCACCACCGACCTCTCAGAAGCCATGGAGGCAGCCGATCGCCTCGAGGCAGGGATGGTATGGGTCAACAACCCACTGATCGACAACGACGCTCTGCCGTTTAGTGGTTGGAAGATGTCCGGCCTGGGACGTGAACTTGGGCGTCAGGGTCTTGAAGCGTTCCGTCGCTCGAAAATGGTCATCATCGATCACCAGCCGAAGATTCAGGACTGGTGGTTTCCGTACACCGAAGACGTTTTTTATCGCGACCAAGCTTGATCTAGTGATACTCGGGAGGACGGCAATGATCGACAACATTTTCTGGTCAACCCCGACAGTGGTTCTTTCTACCGGGCAGCGCACTCGCATGCGTTCGCAACTGCCGAAAGTTATGCTCTTCGTGAGTAATCTGCCTTTGCTCGGTCAAGTACTGGCGGCGGTGGAGGTAAATGAGAATGAAGTGCTCGTAGTTAATGATTGCGAGCCACTACTCGCGGCCGGGCAACGTTTTCAACAGCGCCGATGCCGCGCGCTTATGCGTTTGGGGGCCGGCCTTTTAGCGGCAGATACGCGGTTTTTTGGTGCTGATACATTGGCAATTGACGTATGTATTGAACCTCGTGGGGTCTATGGGCCGGTGGTGAGTGGGGGTAGCGGCCTGAGTGCACGCGCGTTCAGCCGCCTGCAAAACGTTTGTCTGAAGCAGTCGCATAATCAAGGAGTTTGCCATGGGTGATTATCAACGGCTGTACATCGGCGGCAAATGGGTAGCGCCGATACAGCGCGGTGTGTTCGAGACAATTGATCCGAGCGATGAATCGGTTCTGGCGAAGGTCGCCGCCGCCACCTCAGAAGATATCGACCTGGCCGTCGCCGCCGCGCGTAAGGCCTTCGACGAAGGCGACTGGCCGCACTGGACAGGGGCGCAACGAGCGCAAGTGCTACGGCGAATGGCCGATGGTATTCGGGCGCGACAGGAAATGTTGGCGGCCATTGAAGTCCGCGACAATGGCAAGCCGCTCCCGGAAGCCCTGTGGGACATCGCTGACACGGCCGGTTGCTTCGACTTCTATGCGGAGCTTGCCGAAGGATCTGACCAGTACAGCAAGCAGGTGGTCAACGTGCTGGATGAGCGCTTCGACTCCTCGGTGATCAAGGAGCCGGTGGGCGTGGTTGCGGCAATTATTCCGTGGAATTTCCCGATGCTGATGGCGTCGTGGAAAGTCGCTCCGGCGCTGGCGGCGGGCTGTACTGTGGTACTAAAACCTTCTGAAATGACGCCGTTGACAGCCCTCGAACTGGCGAGCATTGCTGATAAGGCAGGCTTACCGGCTGGAGTATTGAATGTCGTCACCGGATTGGGGCACGAGGCCGGCGCACCGTTGGCGGAACATCCAGACGTGGACAAGATCGCCTTCACTGGCAGCGTCCCGACGGGGCGCAAGATCATGCAAGCCGCCGCGGCAGGGATCAAAAACATCAGCCTTGAACTGGGCGGTAAATCGCCGTTCGTGATTTTTGCCGACAGTGATCTAGATGCGGCGGTAGAGTGGATTCTGTTCGGGATTTTCTGGAATCAGGGCCAGGTATGTTCAGCGACTTCGCGGGTGTTGGTGGAGCGCGAGCTGTACCCGGCGCTACTGGAGCGACTGATCGCGGCCACCGAGCAAATCCAGATCGGCGAAGGCTTTGCCGACGGCGTAAAACTTGGGCCACTGGTCAGCAAGAGTCAACTGGATAAAGTCCTGGAAGCGATTGCGGTCGGTCAGCGCGAGGGCGCACGTCTGGTTTCGGGCGGCACTCGCCCGGGCCATTTGTATAAAGGGTATTACCTGACCCCGGCGATTTTCGCCGACGTTCCGGAGCACTGTTCGGTGTGGCGTGAGGAAATCTTCGGCCCAGTGGTATGCCTGCGCGCCTTCGATACTGAAGCCGAAGCAGTACGCTTGGCCAATGACTCACCTTTCGGGTTGGCGGCGGCGGTTATGTCGCGGGATATCCCACGTTGCGAACGTGTTGCCCGACGCTTTCGCGCCGGTATCGTCTGGATTAATTGCTCGCAACCGACTTTCGTGCAGGTGCCGTGGGGCGGCTACAAGCAGAGTGGTATAGGGCGCGAGCTGGGAGAGTGGGGCTATAACAACTATCTCGAAAGCAAGCAAATCACCCAATACAGTGGCGGATCCTGGGGCTGGTATTCCAAGTAAAATGCATTAGTAGCGATTCCTAACGACTCAGCATTCGGCGTAGCTGTTACGCTTGCTAATACTCTTGAACGTCGTGTTGTAGCAGCGCCGCTGTCGTCGGCGCCGTGATTGGAACCTGATTAGAGCTAACAATCAGCCATTGGACTTTTCCAGCGTTGGTGTACCGCTGGTGATCTCCCTCACAGGAAGACCTTATGTCTATTTTTGAACTGGGCCTGACGCCCTTGCCGGTCAATCATATGGCTCTCTCTCCGTTGAGCTTCATTGAGCGTACTGCCTCCGTCTACGGCGACTATCTTGCTGTGATCCATGGTTCTATTCGCCGTGACTGGCGACAAACCTATGAACGCTGCCGCCGTCTAGCCAGTGCTCTTAGCGCCTTGGGGGTTGGCAAAGGAGATACGGTGGCGGTGATGTTGCCCAACATACCGGCGATGCTCGAGGTCCACTTCGGTGTGCCAATGATCGGCGCTGTCCTTAACGCTTTGAATGTGCGCCTGGACGAGCAAGCGATCGCTTTTATGCTCGAACATGGAGAGGCGAAGGTTTTGATCACTGACCGTGAATTTCATGGGGTTATTCGCAAGGCTCTAAGTTTATCGTCTAACCCGCCATTGGTGATTGATGTAGACGATCCGGAATATGGCGAAGGCAGCGCTGTCAGCGATCTGGATTATGAATTACTCCTGGCCGGAGGCGATCCGCAGTTCGCCTGGCAATGGCCCAGAGATGAATGGCAAGCCATTTCCCTTAACTACACCTCTGGCACTACCGGTAACCCTAAAGGCGTTATCTATCATCACCGCGGAGCCTATCTCAATTCCTTGGGTAATCAGATGACGTGGGCGATGGGTAATCATCCTATCTATCTTTGGACGCTGCCGATGTTTCATTGCAATGGCTGGTGTTATCCATGGACAGTTACTGCGCTGGCTGGCACTCATGTGTTCTTGCGGCGTGTAGATCCGCAAACCGTCCTAACCCTTATCCACGAGCACAAGGTTAGCCATCTGTGTGGCGCGCCTATAGTATTTAATGCCCTGGCAAACTTACCTGAGTCGCAGGGCGCCACCATCAATCATTCGGTCAATGCGATGGTGGCGGGCGCATCTCCACCGGCTAAAGTCATCGGAGCCATTGAGGAGATGGGGATCAAGATCACGCACGTATACGGGCTTACCGAAGTTTACGGTCCGGTAACAGTTTGTGCCTGGCATGCTCAATGGGATGGGCTGTCACTTGAGGAGCGTGCAAAGATTAAATCTCGTCAAGGGGTGCGTTATCCTACGCTCGAAGGACTGATGGTTGCTGATCCGCAGACGTTGGAACCCGTGCCTTGCGACGGCATCAGCATGGGGGAAGTATTCATGCGCGGGAATACGGTGATGAAGGGCTATCTAAAAAATCCTGCAGCGACACGTGAGGCCTTTAAGGGGGGCTGGTTCCATACCGGTGACTTAGCCGTTTGTCACTCTGATGGGTATGTGGAAATCAAGGATCGATTGAAAGACGTCATTATCTCTGGTGGCGAAAACATTTCCACGATTGAGCTTGAGAGCGTCCTATACCGTCATCCAGGGGTGTTGGAGGCTGCGGTTGTCGCTCGTCCTGACGAAAAATGGGGGGAAACACCATGTGCTTTTATTACTCTAAAAGTTGGTTATCAGGAGATCGAAGAGGCTGACATTATCTTCTTCTGTCGCAAGCATCTCGCGGGTTTCAAACTACCCAAAACTGTTGTGTTCACTGAGCTGCCAAAGACGTCGACGGGAAAGGTCCAGAAATACCTACTACGAGATTGGGCGAAGGCTCTATAGGCTGTAGGTCTTCCTGGTTGGCTTCCCTTTCACTGTCTATCAAAGCGGAGCGTGGGCAAGTTTCGTCGTAAATTAAAGCTGTTTGAAGCTTTCGAGATTCACACCAGTTGGCTTGGCGGGGATGAAAAAAGGAGCTTTGTTTAGCATCGCTTCGTCAGCGAAAATGAGTGATAGGCGTGTCCTAATGCGATGTCTATCCCGCTCCGCACAAGACGCGATTTCACTTGGTGAATTCGTCATAGAGCGGGGATTAGCAGAACGCTCATCAGCGATGGCCGAACGTCTCACTGACTGGTCGAAAAGTTGCGATGATAAGAGCCGAGAGCTTCGCAGTGAAGAGGATCTATGACAGTCGCCAACGCTTCGTGGTAGTTGGCGCATGGAAATCCTAGCGATAAGGGTGATCGCGTTCGCTTAAAAATACGCGGACACCATCGCCCTTAATGCTAGAGTTCGGTAGGTGACTTGGCCGGACGGTTAGGATTGTTAAGTTTGCTTTCACCCCTCGAACATTCAAATCCCATCCAAACGAAAACTTATTCACCAGGATAATCCGCAGGTGGTCTGCAACGTCGAGAGTCGTGAGAAACGACGCGCTATTTAGTTTGGCCATTCACAGATCTATGTGCTGATGGATGAACAACCTGCAGCGTAACGTTCGCTAGGGCGCCAGTAACGATTACTTAACCAGGTACAGAGCGCGCTTCGGTGGATTCAACTGCGCGTCCAAGGCGCCGAGTTGCTGATTCAAGTTGCGTGTGGCCATCAGGAGTTCACTCAGCGCTGCGAGCACAACGGCGCGATCCTGCACGCTCAGGGAGTGTTCTTGTCCTTTCAAACTCTTCAGTAAACCTTTCAAGTCGTCATTCAATTTTTCGGTCGTCATCAGTTCTGTGCTCCGTTTTTTGGATTCTCCCTCTATTCGTAACGAGTTTGGAGTGTAAGTTGAGTTGGGATAAACAGATGTCGTCTGAGGATAAGGAATGGCGTGTAGATGAACGCGCGTGCTTGACTTACCATGATTAGACTTAGTCGCTTGTTTTGAATGCGTGATCTAGGATCAGTCGTGAACTCAGGGCCCGTAGGCTGCCCGATGGTTGCCTGGAGACATTCCAAACCATCGTTCGCATGCCTTGTTGAAGGCGCTTTGATTTTTGAAGCCGACGCTGTAGGCGATCTGTTTGAATGAGAGTGTAGTATGGGTTAGTAAATCGCTGCTGTGCGTGCGCTTAATTTCATCCACTAAGTTTTGAAACGACACGCCTTGTGTTTTCAGTGCGCGTGTAAGTTGCCGTTGCGTGAGACTCATGCTCTTGAGTACACCTTCCATCGTCAACGATTTTCCCTCATGCAGGTGCTTGAGGATCACTCGCTTTGTTTGCGCGCTTGTGTCATCGATTTCCAGCGCACGCTGCTGCATTTTTAGATGACTGGTGTGGATCGACTGCAGAGATGGATCGAATGTGGATATTGAAAGTTCACAATCACTGCGGCTGAAGGTCAGTGAGTTGGTCGCGGCGGAGAACGCTATCCGGTGACCGAACAGCTCTTCTAACTGCCGGACATTTTCCGGTCTGGGGTACGTGAACCCGGCACATAACGGCACGATGCGCTCTTTCGGAACAAGCCAGTGAAGCAGCCCCAGAGTCATGGACGTCACGGCGTCGATGAACACTCTGGGAAGTGTGAAAATTTGTGGGTTGGCAGCACCGCCGGAAATGGTGACTGTGCACGGCTGTTCATCGAGAAACATGCAGAACCCGAGCCCGATCGTAGAGTGATGCTCAACCATATGCTTGAGCGCATCGAGGACTGTCGCGCTGGACATGATGGCATAACCCAGCACGCCCAGATTGCCGGGATGAGCCTTTTGATAGGCCAACAAACCGATGTCTTCATTGTTTTGACGCTGTTGTGCCAGGGTAAGCAACTGGTTGAGATGAGTGAGCGGGATGTCGTTGCGTGCGCCAGGCTCCTTTGCGGGGCGAGCGGGAATGCGAGAACTGAGCGTGCCTTTTTCGGTGGCCGTTACGGCTTCAATGCACGCGTGAGCGAAGGGCGAAAAGATGCTTGGCATGTTCAGCCTGTGTGTAAGTGAGTGAGGTCCCCTTATTTTTATTGTGATGGTCTTTCTGAGGCTTGAATTTAACGCATTTAATGGATCATGTGTCGATGGCTAATGCATTTTTCTCTGGCGAATGTATTCATCCGCGCGTGGTACGCAGTCACAATTCAGGGTACGGACAGCTGGAGCATGTCTGCTAGGTACTCTGATCTACACAAGCTGGCAAACGATTACGTATTTATTTTTTATTAATGGTAGGCAGGGAATTTGAATGATGATTTTAAGAAGGTTTAACATTGCCAAACGTGTGATTGTGTGTTTCGCGTTGATCGTCATAGTTGTTGCCGGCCTTGGCTTGTTTAGCATTCACCAAATGTCTGCGATCCGAAGCGAGGGCTTGATTATCGAAAACAGCTCGCTGCCGGGCATCGCCTTGGGAGACGACATTGCTTTGGCGTTCGCCAATACTCGAGTCGACTCCATCAAGCTGCTGTCCAGCTATGAACAACAACTGCCTGGCGCTTACGTGAACTTTCAGTCGAAACTACAGATGTTTGATGCCGCGATTTCTGCGTACAAACCGCTGATCGGTTCCGCCGGTGAAGCTGAGTTGATCGACGCGATTGCCTCGCTCTATCGTCAATACAGTGCCGACGCGCAGCGTGTATTTGACTTGCTGAAGGCCAATCAACGAGAGGCTGCCCGAGAAATTTTAATGGTAGAAATGACAACGGTCGCCCAGGAAATTTCCAGGCACCTTAAAACGCTGGAAACATTCAACGACAATGAAAAAGCCAGCGCGAGTGTTCGTGCAAGTCATGCTTACGACAATGCAAAAGTCGTCATCTGGTTGGTATTAGTTTTTGCGGTACTCTCCACTGTGATTTTGGCTTGGCGCCTGACGATCAGCTTGGCTGGTCCCATCAGACAAGCACTTAGCACCTCAGAAATAATTGCTTCCGGTGATCTGCGTCGAATAGCGGTGGATGTTCGCGGCGGCGATGAGGCCGCGCTATTACTACAGTCAATGGAGCGAATGAGATCGAATTTGCAGACCACACTTTCCCATGTGGGGGCGGCCTCTGAGCAACTCGGCTCCGCAGCCGAGGAAATGGACGCCTTGATGCGCGACAGCCATGCCGATCTTAATACACAAAACAGTGAAATCGAGATGGCGGCGACTGCTGTGACCGAGATGAGTCAGGCCGTGGAGGAAGTCGCGCGAAATGCTGTGGCAACCGCTGAAGAGTCACGCTCTTCTACTCACGCAGCGCGCCAGGGCCGAGAGGAACTCAACCGGACGGTTCGTTCAGTTGCCGAGTTGGCGCAATTTATCGGCAGTGCTTCAGAGCGGGCAATGCTGCTATCGTCGCGTACTCAGGATATCAGTCGCGTGCTGGAGGTGATTCGTTCGGTATCTGAACAAACCAACCTGCTGGCACTTAACGCCGCCATTGAGGCCGCCAGGGCAGGAGAGGCCGGCCGTGGTTTTGCCGTGGTAGCTGATGAGGTTAGGGCCCTAGCGCATCGCACCAGTGAGTCGACGCGAGAGATCGAGACAATGATCGAGAAGATTCAGCAAGGCACTCGCGATACCTTATTTGCCTTGACCTCTAGCACCGAGCAGGCTGATCGTACCCGCGAGCAAGCCGAGTCGACCAGTCACGTGTTGGCCTTGATTACTTCGGCCGTAGCGGGAATCGACGAGCGTAATACGGTGATTGCCAGTGCTTCCGAGGAGCAGGCTCAGGTAGCTCGCGAAGTCGATCATAACCTGGTGCGTATCCGTGACCTCTCAATGCAGTCGTCAGTTCGTTCGGATCAGACACTGAGTGCAAGCGCCGCTCTGGCGAAGCTTGCAAGTGAACTGAGGATGACGCTGCAAAAGTTCGAACTCTGATAATCCGTCAGGTGTTCAACTGTCTTGGTTTCGGGGGCTCATATAGGCCCACTGACAGCTTTTGCTAAATTGCCTTGGTGTTCCCTTCATGCGGCCTCACCGCGGTAGAGGTCGTTTACCCAGTGAAAATGAGTACTCGGCTAAAGCAGTTTTGATCATCTATACAAATCAGTGTGTATCAGGGCTGCATGCTAAGTTTTTTTGGTACGTCTAAAAATGATGTGGGCGATTGATGGGGCGTTAGCGTTCTCGCATTGCCCCCAGTAGGTGCGTTAATGCATTGGCGTCAAATGTGTTGACCCATTTATGATGACTTCATGTCGGAATTTCAACTTGAATCAATAATCCTCCCCCAGTGCGATTGGTTAGGTAAATGCTGCCTCCATGGGCACTAGAGATAGCATGTGCAATCGACAGTCCTAGGCCGCTGCCTCCTGAAGGCCGGGCGCGTGAGCGCTCAGCACGCCAGAAGCGCTCAAACACTTTGTCAACATCCGCTGTATCAATGCCCGGGCCGCGATCTGCGAAAGAGAGCGTCAACTTGTCACCGTTAGATTTCGCGGCGATTTCGAGTGAGCCGCCTTGTGCGGCATAGCGGAAAAAGTTGTCGATCATGATATTCACGATCTGACCTGTTCGATCCCTGTCCGCTTTAAGTCGAAGGTCAGAGGGGATTTGCACGTCGGGCTTGATGTCTGCCGTGATGAATTGTGCACTGAACCAATTCAGGCGTTCAGAAACCAGATTGCGTACACTGAACTCGCTTTTTTCCAAAATCAGCTGCCCCGCACGTGCAAGTGAAAGCAGGTGCAGGTCATTGACGAGTTTGTTCAACTGATCGAGTTGGCGCTTGACCATCTGTAACTGATTGAGATCGCCGGGAAAGACGCCATCAATGATTCCTTGTACTCGGCCCATGGCAGCGTTTAAGGGGGTGCGCAGTTCATGGGCGATCATGGCACTGGATTCACGAACCTCCTGCTCATATCGTTCTAACTGTGTTGTCATGCTATTGAAGTCGCCAATCAAACATTGTATTTCATCGGATGCATTGGGATTCGATGGCAGTCGTGTTTTGAAATCCCCTGGGCTACTAAGCGTGCAACTTCGGCGATAGATGAGAACTGACTTGATAATGGCCGTGAAAGAAGGAAGCCACAGAGTAGTATTATCGGCATCGCCCCTGCCACAAGCGCTGCAAGCAGCAACCAATCGTTGTTGGCGATACCCGGTAGGAGACTCTCGACGGGGTAATATTGCTTAAAAAGCTCCCATAGTCTGGCTTCGTTAAGGTGCGGATCGGCTTGTAGATGCTTGAATTCGACTCTGGTCTCATCGGGGATACTTGCGAGCATCGTTGACTCGCCTAGCGCGAAATGAAGCCACATACTGAACGCGATTATGATCAAGGCGCTAATGGCGAGCATGCTCATACGTATGCCCACCCAGTGCCAAAGAGGTTTCTTTTTTCGTTTGAGTTGGAACTTTATTGTGCTCATTTGAATCGATACCCGATCGATCGGACAGTAACTAAGACGCCTTCGATTTCATGAGTTTCAAGTTTGCGGCGTAAGTTGTGTACATGGGTATCGATAACCCTGGAAAGTGCTTCACTTTCCGGCATGCAAACTTCAAGTAGCTCTTCACGTGTGAATGCCTTGGCTGGAGTGGAAAGTAGAGTTGTTAAAAGCTTGAATTCGGTAGGTGTAAGATCTACTAATACCGTTTCACGCCCCTGATGTTCAATACTGGCAGTATAGGCATTGAGATCAACTAGCAGATGTTTGTAGCGCAGGTTTTTTTCATCTGTTCGAATATAGTTTATTCGGCGCAGCACCGCGTGAACCCGCGCTACTACTTCTTTAGGATTATAAGGTTTGACGACATAGTCATCCGCCCCGTAGCGCAGAGCTCCAAGCTTTTCTGGTTCGTCGCCCATCGCCGTGACCATTATCACCGCAGTGTCGCTGCAGCGTCTTACTGTTGCGAGTACTTCAGTACCGCTTTTCTTGGGCAACATGACATCTAGCAGGATCAAGTCGGGTCTCCACTGCTTGTGCAGCTCCACTGCAACTAGCCCATCTTCGGCCAATGCGACTTCAAAGCCATCTCGAATCAAGTACGCCTCTAAAATGCTGGCGCTGTCGGTGTCGTCTTCGACGATTAAAATACGTTTTCCTGACACAGCCGCGACCTCTTGATCAAATCTTGATATTTCGTGGACGGTTTATTGAAACTAGCAACATAAGATCTCGTCCAGACCACGATGTCACGAAGATCCTATGTCGACTCTCGTACCACTGTCCAAGCAATTTTATTCGTACCGACGCCTATGGGCATTGATGTGTCTGACGCTGTTTATCGCAGGCTGCTCCTTTGCGCCGATTTATAAACGACCGGGGTTACCCGTTCCAGCGAGTCAGAGCTCAGACGCCTTGAATTTGAAAATGGGCGAGGGAATTCCTGAGTTGCTGCAGGACGAGCGCAGGTTGATCAAGGATCTGTCACCCAATGGCGAACTGCATGGTTTGGTAAGTCTGGCGCTGAGTCATAACCGCGATTTTCGTTTGATTTGTTTGAGAGTAAAGGAGGCCAGGGCTGGCTATGGCGTGGCTCGGGCTGATCGATTACCGACGCTTGGCTTGGGGGTTGAGCGTGACCGGCAACATTTCAATAACGCGGCTTCCGAAGAGCGTTATGGCCAGGACATTACGCTAGCCACGCTGGGCGTTTCAGATTTTGATCCGGACTTTTTTCGGCCGATTACGCAGCTTGTCCGAGGCTGCTCGGCATGACTATCTCGCCACGACTTATGGGCAGCAGGCCGCCAGAAGCGCATTGGTGACTGAGGTTGCACGCACTTATCTTTCACAACGATTGGCCACCGCGTTGAAGGCTGATGCGCAGCGTATCAACGATGCCCAGCAAGACATGTTGCATCTGATCGAAGACCAGCAGCGCCAGGGAGCAGTGTCTATTGATGATGTGGAGGTGCAACGCGTTGCAACCGAACGGGCTCATCAACAATTGTCCGTCGCGATAGCCAATGATTCCACAGCATCTCAGGCGCTGCTGTTACTGACCGGATACGCTGCGGCGCTTCCCACGTTCGGTCCAGAGATCGCATACGCCTCCTATGACAGCGCCGCGGGACTTACCGATATGCCGTCGGAGCGTTTGCTGGAGCGTTTCGACGTTCGTCAGAGCGAGGAGTACCTGAAGGCCTCCAACGCAAACATTGGGGCGGCTCGGGCAGCGTTTTTTCCTTCGATCAAATTGAGCACCGGTGTTGGCGTGCAGAGCGACAGCCTGCGCCCGCTATTTAGCGAAGGCAATGGCACCTGGTTGTTCAGCCCGCAGTTGAACGTACCGCTCTTCGATGGTGGGCGTAGTCGTGCCAACCTGAACCTCGCCAAGGTGCGCAAGCAGATAGCCGTGTCCCAGTACGAGAAGACCATCCAGGTTGCTTTCCGTGAGATGGCTGATGTTCTGAACCAGCGGCGACTGGTTCTGGAGCAGATGCGCGGTGAAGTCGAACTGCGCAGCCTGGCCGAGGACAAGGCCCGCAGAACATTGATTGCCTATGCCGATGGCGGTGTGGACCGCACGACGGTCCTGGCCTCCACGGTCAGCGTTAACCAAGCAGACATTGTGTGGCGCCAGTTGCGTCACGACCTTTTGATGAATCGCCTGAACCTATATCGCGCGCTCTGCGGTGCAGACGCCACGCCTTCCCAACGCCTACCTGAAAACGGAGTATCCCTATGAATGGTGTAACTATCCCTCGCGAGTTTTCCCTCAGACTCGCACAAGTCCTGCTGTCCTCTGCGACCCTGTTGGCTAGTAGTATCAGCCTCGCGGACGTGCCTTCCACATCGACCGATCAAAGTATTTTTGGTGACAAGACGTCCTTAACTCTGGGCTTGGGTGCTGCTGTTCTTCCGCGCTACATGGGTTCGGATCTGTACCGTAACCAGGTGCTGCCGGTCGTGAGTATCCAGCGAGGCATTTTCTTCGCGGACACGGTTCACGGCCTGGGCTTGCAATTCCAAACAGCTTCGGGTTTCAGCGCGAGTGCTGCCCTCAATTACGATTTCGGTCGTAAGGATAAAGACAGCGATAGCCAGGCCGGCTCCACTGACTTGAAAGGAATGGGAACCGTCGACGGTGCAACCGTTGCCGACCTCAATGTTGCCCAACAGATTTTGCCATGGCTGTCCGTCAATGCTGAGGCAGAGTTGCGGGTAGCCGGTGAACGACGTGGCAATCGTTTCCGCCTGGGTGTCGAAGGCATTGCCTATCACAGTGATAGCGATTCGATTACCGTCGATCTGGATGCGCATGCCGGTAACAGTCAATACAACCAGACCTATTTTGGTGTCACCCAGCTGCAAAGCCAACTCTCAGGGTTCTCTTCTTTCAAAGCGGATAGTGGAATTTACGCCTATTCAGCGGCGCTTAACTGGCAGCACATGTTCGATGCTCATTGGTCTACATTGGCCAGCTTGGGCGTCACTCACTACACCGATCAGACCCGGGGAAGCCCGTTGGTAAAAGCGGATGCCGAGGGCACCGGTTTATTCGCTCTGAACTACACCTTTTGATGGCGCGGGAGCTAGCCATGCAATGCTGTTTTGATGCGTCTAGCAGTCTGAGTCGGATGCTCCAATCAAGTTGTTGGTGCCTTGGCCTGTTCGCAATGGTGTTGAGTGGCTGCTCCCGAGAGCAAGCCGCTGCCCCGCAGTTCAATCGTGCGGTCAAAGTCGAGGTGGTCAAGGAGGACAATGTCGACAACCTGCGTGCCACTGGCATTGTCCGCCAGCGGCATCGGGCCGCTCTCGCTTTTGAATCGGGGGGGCAGCTGGCGCAGCTGGATGTTGATGTAGGTGATTCGTTCAAGTCTGGCCAGGTGCTTGCGACCTTGGATCTTCAACCTGCGCGTCTTCGCCTTCAGCAAGCGCAAGCGGCTTCCACATTCGGCCTCGCTCAGGTGGCCGAACGCAGCAGTAACCTGCGTCGCCAGCAGCATTTATTTGCTGCCGGCAGCGTCTCTCAAAGCGTGGTGGAGGCCGCTTCGGTGGCTTATCAGCAAGCTCTTGCCGAGCGACACCGGGCGGATTCGGATCTGGCACTCGCTCGCCGTGAAGTAGAGCGTGGCCAGATGGTTGCGCCGTTTCCCGGCCGTGTGCTCGCACGACACAGTGAACAGTTTGCTCAATTGACCTCTGATCAGGTTGTCCTTGAAGTCGAGTCACTCGGTGATCAGCAGGTCGTGGCTGCTGTTCCCATCGATCAAGCTGCACAACTTAAACCTGGCGACAGCGCCGTTGCTTACGACACAGGGACGTCTTCTACACCATTCGATCTGGTCCTGGAGGGCATATCACCGAAAGCTGATAACGGCTTGGTCCAGACCTGTATTTTTCGCCTGCGCGATTCTTCAGCGGCGCTGTCCAGTGGTACGACGGTGTTGCTGAAAACCAATTCACGGGCGCCTCGTCGGCTATTTGTGCCGATAGAAGCGTTAAGGATGGGGGCTGACAGTTCCCACGCTAAAGTATTTGTTTATCACCCGGATGATGGTCGTATAGCGATTCGTGATGTCTCGCTTTCAGGCATTGATCATGGGCGCGCTGTGATCGCCAATGGCTTGGTCGGCGGTGAGCAGGTGGTCACCGCAGGAGTCGCATTTCTCTCTGATGGCCAGACAGTGAGCATGTTCCAACCCACTTCCCGTTTGGCACGGAACTGAATCATGAGTCTTACCCGCAGCGCCATGAGCGCCAGTCGTCTCACTCTGTCTACCTGCCTTTTGATCATCGTCGCGGGTATCTATACCTTTCTGAATTTCCCCTCTCAGGAGGAGCCGTCTGTCACGATTCGTGATGCGGTGGTCAGCGTCACTTATATGGGGCTGCCGACTGAACGTGCCGAAGAATTGTTGGCAAGGCCCACCGAAGAAAAGCTTCGTGAACTACCAGAGATCAAGCGATTGATCACCACCGTGCGTCCCGGGAGTGTGATTATCCAGGTCACCGCTCATGATGACGTGAAGAATCTGGGCATCTTGTGGCAGCGTGTACGGGCCAAGCTTGGCGAGTTGAGCGCAAGTTTCCCCCTGGCACTCAGGGTCCGAATCTCGATGATGAATTCGGCCAAGTGGCGGTGGCGTCCATCGCAGTCACTGCGTCTGGCTACAGCATGAGCGAGTTGCGCGGTGTCATAAAGGGCCTGCGCAATGAACTTTATGCGTTGGCCGGTGTGGAACGGATCGGCATCTACGGTTTGCAGGACGATCAGTTTTACCTGGATTTCAACCGCCATCGGCTCGCCGCTACGGGCCTGTCGGTACAACAATTTTTCCAACAGCTTCAGGACCAAAATGTAATCGCACCAGGCGGAAATCCGCTTGTCGGTGAGCGGAGCACGACGCTGACCGTTACCGGTGAAGTACTTGGAGAAGAGGGATTGCGCCGCCTGCCGATCCAGCTGCCGAGTGGCGAAACCCTGCTGCTTGAAACGTTGGCCAGTGTGTCTGTGGCCCCCAAGGATCCTCCGGATACGGCGGCAGTGTACCGGGGGCAGGACGCGGTTGTATTGGCGGTTTCCATGCAATCTGATCGCAATATCGAAGCGTTCGGAAAGTCTTTACGTGTACGTCTTGCCAAGATCGAGCAAAAACTGCCACTGGGCTTTGCTTTGCATGTGGTGACGTTTCAACCCGATGTCGTCCATTCCCAAATGGAAAAAATGCAACACGTGATGATGGAAACTGTAGTCATCGTCATGGGGGTCGTGATGCTGTTCCTGGGCTGGCGCACCGGTCTTGTCGTTGGAGCCATCGTGCCCCTGACTATTCTGGGGACACTCATTGTGATGCGCGCCGTAGGGGTCGAACTGCAGATGGTTTCGACCGCCGCAATTATCCTCGCGCTGGGGTTGCTGGTGGATAACGGCATCGTTATCGCAGAGGACATCGAGCGTCGATTGCATGCCGGCGAGGATCGTCGTAAAGCCTGTGAGGATGCTGGGCGCACGTTGATGATTCCGTTGTTGACATCCTCATTGGTCATCGTACTGGCGTTTTCGCCTTTTTTTCTAGGTCAAACCAGCACCAATGAGTACCTGCGTTCTCTGGCCACTGTTGTGGCGATTGCGCTGCTGGGCTCCTGGCTGCTGAGTGTGACGGTGACGCCACTGTTGTGTTTTTACTTTGCCAAAGCCACCGTTCATGCCACTGATACCAGTCGCTATGATTCGAGGTTCTACAGTGGCTATCGTCGCCTCATCAACGGCCTTTTGAAGCACCCGTATCTCTTCCTTTGCAGCATGTGTGGATTGCTGATGGGAGCGGTCGTTGTTCTCACTCACGTGCCTTATGACTTCTTGCCGAAATCCGATCGAAAGCAGTTCCAGATTCCTATTACGCTGGAGCCCGGCATCAGCTCGCGTGCCACGTTGCAAACCGTACGCGACATCAGTCTGTGGCTGAGCATGGATCAGGATATTGTCGACAGCATCGGTTATGTCGGTGACGGCGGGCCGCGCATCGTACTGGGGTTGAACCCTCCAATCTCTGCGCCGAATACCGCCTACTTTACCGTTAGCGTGCGCGAAGGCGTGGATATTGATCGGGTCATCAAGAGGACCCGAAACTATTTGCTTTCCAAGCATCCTGAGGTTCAGGCACAGCCCATGCGGTTTTCCATGGCGACCACGGAGGCGGGCGTTGCGATTTATCGGGTTTTAGGACCTGATGAAGCCGTACTGCGGGAGGTCGCAGAAAATATCGAAGGTTACTTGCAGGCGCTACCTGGCACCCTAGATGTGCGCAATGACTGGCAGATCCGACTCGTTCGTTACAGCGTTGTGGTCGATCAGTACAAGGCCCGTAGGGCAGGTGTCAGTAGTAAGGATATTGCCCAGGCGTTGCAGATGCGAAACGGCGGGCTACAGGTGTCATCGATGCAGGACGGTGAGACCAGCATTCCGATTATCGTCCGGGAGCCCTCGACGACGTTGACACCTGCCAGCGATCTAATCAACACGCTCGTCTACCCATCAAATGGTGGCCAGGCAATACCGTTGTCTGCCCTTGCGACGTTGCAGTCCGAAGCTGAGGCCTCGACGATCCAGCGACGCGATATGGCGCGGGCCATCACTGTGGTTGGGCACAACCCGTCACTGACGGCCAGTTCCATCATTGAGCATCTGGCACCGCAAATAGCGGCCTTGAATCTGCCCAGCGGCTACCGAATCGAACTGGGTGGAGAGATAGAGGACTCGGCGGAAGCCAATCAGGCACTGCTGCAGTATCTGCCCCATGCCCTGATAGCGATGCTTCTGCTATTTGTCTGGCAGTTCAACTCTTTTCGCAAGCTATTGATTGTTGTTTCCAGCGTGCCATTTGTGCTGATTGGGGTGGCGGTGGCGCTGTTGTTGAGCGGTTCTCCCTTTGGCTTCATGGCCACTTTTGGCCTGCTCTCGCTGGCGGGAATCATCGTCAACAACGCGGTGCTGTTGCTTGAGCGTATTGAGGCTGAGTTGGCTGAAGGCATGCTGCTGCGTGAGGCGGTGGTCAGTGCCGCAGTCAAACGCCTACGACCTATCATCATGACCAAGCTGACATGCATCATCGGATTGGTACCACTGATGTTGTTTGCCGGGCCGCTCTGGAAAGGTATGGCGATCACCATTATGGGGGGATTGGCACTGGGAACATTAGTGACTTTGGGGCTGATTCCTGTTCTTTACTGGTTGCTATTCAAGAAGCAGCCCGAGAGCTTTCGCCATTCCTCGGTTCAATCTGCCCCATGAAAACCAATCATCGCTGGATCGTCTGTGAGCATTGTGACTCCTGTTTTGAATCGGTGCCTTTGATCAAGGCTCAGAAAGCCGTATGCACCCGTTGCGGCGCGGTCTTGGCGCGTGGGAGAACGATGAGTGTGCAAAGCCTGTTCGCTTTGTCGATCAGCACAGCAATATTGTTCTTCTTCGCCAACCTGTTTCCGGTTATCAGCATCAGCATGCAGGGGCTGAGTAATTCAGCCACGCTGTGGCAATCGGTGGAGGCGCTTGCTCAAGGTCGGATTACGCCGATCGCCGTGGTCGCCGGCTTGACCATCATCCTGGTGCCCATGCTACAGATCGTCTTGCTTTGCTGGCTGTTGGCTTTCGCCAACGCAGGACTCGTGGCCCCAGGTTTCAAGACCTGCATGCGTACGCTTGAGCAATTGCGGCCATGGAGCATGTTGGAGGTCTGCCTGCTGGGCATTCTGGTGGCAATCATCAAACTGGCGGGGATCCTCAATGTACATCCAGGACTCGGCTTATGGGCGCTGGGCGTGCTAAACGTGCTGCTGATTCTGATTTCGGGAAAGGACATACGCCGCCTTTGGGACGACCTGGAGGGCCAGTTCAAATGAACCTGCCGGTCTACGCCCGAGAGCTGAAGATGAAGTTGTGCCACATCTGCAGGCACATTTGCTCGCTGGATGAACAACGCTGTCCGCGCTGCGAATCTGTCGTTCATGGCAGAAAAGTCGACAGTATTTCGCGCACCTGGGCACTGCTTCTGGCTTCATTGATTCTCTACATCCCGGCAAATGTTCTGCCAGTCATGCGCACCAAAATGCTCGGCAAGGCCAGCGAAAGCACCATCTTGAGTGGGGTCGTCGAGTTTTGGAAGAGCGGTTCGTGGGACATTGCGGCGTTGATCTTCTTTGCCAGTGTCGTCGTGCCTTGCATCAAATTCCTGGTCTTGGGTGTCCTGCTCGTGACCTGCCAGCGCAAAAGCCAATGGGCGATGCGCGAACGCAGCCGTCTGTATCGCTTCATCGAGCTTGTTGGCTACTGGTCAATGCTCGATGTGCTGGTGGTCGCTCTGGTTGCAGCCTTAGTGCAGTTCCGCTCACTGAGCTCTATCGATCCGTTACTGGGGATCGTTTTTTTTGGTTTGGTGGTTGTGCTGACGATGTTGGCCACCATGAGTTTTGATCCCCGGCTTATCTGGGATGCAGAGGTTAAAGATGTCTGATCACCCCAACTCCAATCATTCGCCCGCCGTCGGTGTTCCCGTCTTCAATACTCGGCGGTTCAGCGTATCGCTGGTGTGGCTTGTGCCTATTATCGCCGCGCTGGTCGGGCTCTCGATGGTGATCCACAGCACGCTTTCCGCGGGGCCTAAGATATTCATCAGCTTCCAGACCGCAGAGGGGCTGGAGGCCAATAAAACCCAAGTCAAATACAGAAACGTGGTCATCGGCCAGGTAACGGCTATTGCTCTGAGCAAGGACCGCACCCGTGTAACGGCCACGGTGCAACTCAATGCCGATGCTCGCTCATTCAGCGCGGAGGACTCGATGTTTTGGGTGGTACGCCCGCGCATTGGCGCCAACGGTATTTCCGGAGTCGACACGCTACTCTCGGGGGCCTTTATTGGTGCCGATGTTGGTAAATCCGAACGTACAAAAAAACGCTTCGTGGGTCAGGAAGCTCCACCACCCGTTACTTATGGGGAGCAAGGTACGCGTTTTACCTTGCACGCAGAGGATCTAGGCTCGCTCGATATTGGTTCGCCCATCTACTACCGGCGTATTCAGGTTGGGCAAGTGGTGGCTTATCGTCTATCAGACGATGGCAAGGGAGTGGACGCGGACATCTTTGTTCATGCGCCCAACGACAAGTTTGTTACCACTGATACGCGGTTTTGGAATGCGAGTGGGATTGGTCTGACTGTGGGCGCTGACGGACTTAAGATTAAAACCGAGTCTCTTTCTACCGTATTGGCTGGGGGGGTGGCATTCATTGAGCCAACCTATAGCCCAGATGCAAACAGAGCGGCTGAGCATACCCGCTTCAACCTGTTCAATGATCAAGAAGCAGCACTTGCGCCACCTGATGGAGAACCGGGTTATCTGCGCATGATCTTCAAGCAGTCTTTGCGGGGGTTGGAGATCAATTCAGCTGTTGAATTCATGGGCGTGAACATAGGTCGTGTGGTATCCGTCGATTTGGATTATGACGCCAATACGAAATCCTTCTCCAGCATAGTGGGGGCGGTGATGTATCCGAATCGCCTAGGTATGGCCAATGAGAAAATCGTGAAGGAGTTGGGGACTGCGGACGAGGCGCGGACCGCGCAATTGATTGGTGTGTTTGTCAAACAGGGATTGCGCGCCCAGGCGCGCACCGCCAACCTGCTCACTGGGCAACTCTATATTTCGTTGGATTTTATTCCCAATGCCACTCCGGTTCTCTTCGAAGTCAGGGCAAAGCCACTGATGATCCCCACGGTACCTGGAAGTTTTGAGAAGGTGCAAGAACAGGTACAGGCGATCGTTGAAAAGATCAGCAAGCTTCCGATGGCCGAAATTGCCAGCAACCTCAATGGCAATCTCAGCGAAATGCAAAAAGTACTAAAGCAGGTCAACGCCGATGTTCTACCTCAAATAAACGGGGCGCTGGCGCAGTCTCAAAAAACAATGGATGTCGCCACTTCGACCTTCGCGGAAGATTCGCCCGCTCGGCAGCAGATCAGTCAGACCATGGACGAAATCCAGAAGGCCGCGCGCTCGGTGCGGATCCTGACAGATTTCATCAGCCGCAACCCCGAAGCATTAATCCGTGGCCGCATCAAGCAAGGCGAGCCAGATGCCTATAAAGTCCCGGCTAACGCTTCAGTGGAGGCACAACCATGAAGCGTACATTGGTGCTGCTCGTCACGCTCGCACTGGCGGCCTGCAGCTCTCCAGATATGCGTTATTACACCCTGCAAAGCATTACCTCGTTGAGCGGCGAAACGCCGTCCCCACTTGCTGATTTTCAGTTCGAGATGCTTAACGTCCGGGTCCCCATCCAGGTCGATATGCCTCAATTGGTGGTGAGAAAAAACCAGACGGGACTGATGGTTCTCGAAAGTGATCGGTGGAGCGCACCATTGTCAGATGAGTTCAAAGCCGCGATCACTGATCGCCTGGAGCGCCGGTTAGGTACAAGCAATCTGGCCGGACTGCCCAAGGACAAACAGCGTCCGATTCTTTCGGTGCAGATTGTGGTTAAGCGTTTTGATTCATTACCCGGGCAGTATGCTTTGGTGGATGCCGAGTGGTCGCTGCGCCTGCTTGGGGACGGCAGGCAGCCTGCTCGCACAATGACATGCAACAGTAGGCTGAGCCAGCCCGCCAATTCGGAATTGAACAGTCTGGTATTGGCTCACCAGAAGGTGCTTGATCGGTTGGCTGAAGTTATTGCAACGGCGGCTGGCCATTGGGCGGCAAGCACTACGCTCAATGATTCGGATCGGAAATTTTGCAGCTAAATGCCATTTTCCGTGGTGCAATTTAACCGTCTTTGAGAGACGAACGCCGGTGATGCTCAGATCCTTGAATTGGACTTTCAAAGATACTGTTTTGGCTGCCGATGATTGGTCTGGGCGTCAGGTGATCGTTATGATCTGAAGCAGGGCAACTGAATTTTCTTACGTTTGAGTAGGGGCATTTTAATGCGCTGATGAATACCTGTGGATAGGCAGCTGCACCATTATAACTGCCACTCCGGATGTTAATTTCAAACGCATAAAGCGTGCGGATTAGGATTATGTATTGGTCTGGACGTTAACATTCAGAATGCTTAGGAGTTGTTGCATGTCGTTAGCTATCTTGATTCACCGAGCCAATTTGCCTAATCCTCGAATCTCCATGCAGTGCGCCCTGGAGGTGCTGGAGGTTTACTACGATCTCAGTGGTACCTTGCATTCTCTGGGCAGTCAGCAGGATCTCAGTTATCGTCTCGATACAGGAAAGCAGCGTTATGTCCTGAAAATTTGCCGGGGCGACTGCGCCGTATTGGAGCTGCAAGCCCAGAACGAAGCCCTCAAACATCTGGTCAGGCACCCGAACTTGCATACTCCGCGAGTGATACCGGCCGCGAGTGGAGGGGAGCTGTTGAGCTTGAACATCGCCGGGCAGTTTATTCATGTACGTGTGCTGGAGTTTATAGAAGGCTGTTCGCTCGCTGACCTCCAGCATATCGACAGCGAAGCGGCGGCTGAACTTGGTCGATTCTGTGGGCAAATGAGCCTGGCTCTGGCGACTTTTCAGCACCAGGGCCTCGAGCGAACCTTGTGGTCGGGCCCGCGACACGCAAGTGCGGTAATCAGCGAATTGCTACCCATCGTTGCCGACGCAAGCCTGCGAGCGAGGATAGCCGACGCGGCGCAAAAGGCCGACCAGCGCTTGCAGGCTTTGATCGAAACACTACCTATGCAGGCGATTCATTCGGATATTACCGAAGACAATGTGCTCTGGCGGCGCAATGCGCACTTTAATTGGCAGGTGCAGGGAGTCATCGATTTTGGAAGCCTTGTACATGGCTGGCGCATAACTGACCTTTCAGTGACTTGCGCCTCTTTGCTGCAATATGCCAAAGGCGATCCTCTTTACATCCTGGCCACGATCAAGGCGTTCCATGCAGTCAATCCACTGAGCCACGCAGAACTTCTAGCGCTCTGGCCATTGGTCATTGCCCGTACGGCGTTACTCCTCGTGCTCGGCAGCAAGCAGCAGATTAGCGTAGACCCGGATATTCTGCACAGTTGCGATAACCTTGAGATTGAACTGGAAGTGTTCCGTGTTGCCACTTCTGTATCCTTTGAATTGATGGGTGCGGCCATTTTCACCGCGGTCCGAGAGTCATTCCCCGCTAGTGCCTGCGAAGACTTCGCGCCACTAGTGCTTGACTCTGGCGTGCTGAGTCCACATTTTTAGCAGACTGAATCTGCAAGGCCTACTTAGCGTGCTGTTTCGCGTTTTTCCAGTTTCAACTCCCTGCCGTGGGCCGTGTTGACCCACCAACCAAAGCCCGCGGCAGTGAAAAACATGATGAAGCTGTAAATGGCGGCGGGAATGGCCATTGTCGAGTTGTTCAGCAGACTCGGGCTAAGCGCTAGGGCGATGGCCAAGGTACCGTTGTGAATCCCGATTTCCATGCCAATGGCCACGGCTTGCCGCTGAGGCGCTTGGAACATGCGCGGGGCTAAATAGCCGATACCGAGACTGAGCAGGTTGAACAGCAGAGCCGCCAGCCCGACGACCGGTGCGTAATCCAGGAAGGTCTGCCAATCCTTGATTAATACCAAGATAACGGTGCCGACGAGGAACAGTGCGGAGGCGATTTTCATCGGGCGCTCCATGCTTGCGGCGAAGTGCGGTACCCACCTGTTTATCAGCATGCCCAGACCGACCGGCACCAGAACGATCGCGAATACTTGCAGCACCTTGGCGAATTGCAGTGGAATGGCCTGGTCGGCCTCCATGAAATACAACAGTGACAGGTTGACCAGCAGTGGCATGGTAAGAATGGCAATCACCGAGTTGACTGCGGTCAGGGTTACGTTTAAGGCCACATCACCGTGTGCAAGGTGACTGTAGAGGTTGGCTGAGGTTCCGCCGGGAGAGGCTGCCAGCAGCATCAAGCCGACGGCTAGAGCGGGCGCCAGGTTGAAACCCTTGGCGATGAGAAAACAGATTAGAGGTAACAGGAGTAACTGGCAGACTAAACCGATCAGTACCGGTTTGGGGTACTTCACCACGCGGGAGAAATCCGTCGGGGTTAGCGACAGGCCCAGGCCCAGCATGATGATCCCTAGGGCGATGGGGAGAAAGGCAGATAACAAGGGGGTGGCGGTCATTATTGTTGTACTCGCAGGAGGGGCGTTCAAATCAGTGTGCGTCCCGTATAGAGTCGTGCACGGTCTGAGTTATCGTAATGCAAGGCGTTGGAGTCTGGAGTGAGCACTGCTCAGGCATCGTACCCCGGCATTTGTTGGTCCAATTTGCGCAGCAGTGCCGGCCAAGGCAGCGATCCGCCCATGTCGTTTGTGGAGCGCATCGCCCCGTTGATCATTTGCTGGGCACTATCAAGAATGTGCTGCGCAATCCTGGTCAACGCAACGCCAGTGCCTTGCGCCATCAGTTGGATCTCACAGGCACGCTGCAGGATAAACATCCTAAGAAAGGTGTCGGGGATGCTTGCGCCACAGGTCATCAACCCATGGTTGCGCAGGATCATGAAGTCGGTATCGCCCAGATCCGCTTGCAGTCGTGCTTTTTCATCATCACGTAGCGCAACGCCTTCATAGTCGTGGTAACTGAGACTGCAGAGAATGAACACCGACTGCTGCGATAGCGGCAGTAGGCCTGCTTCTTGTGTCGACAGGGCGACCCCTGCTGCGGTGTGGGTATGCACCACACAATTGACGTCGTGGCGAACCTGGTGGACGGCGCTATGGATGGTGTAGCCGGCCGGGTTGATCTCGAACGTGCTGCCCATCAGCTTGGTCCCTGCCAAATCCACTTTGAGCAGGCTGGAGGCAGTTATTTCATGGAACATCAAGCCGAAGGGGTTAATCAGGAAATCTTCGGAATCTGGCACCTTGGCGGAAATATGGGTAAACACCAGATCGTCCCAACCATACAGCGCGATCAGGCGATAACAGGCGGCCAAGTCGATACGGGTCTGCCATTCGACGTCGGATACCAGGTTTTTTATATTAGGCAATTGGAGGGAAGCATTCACGGTACCGACCTTGTCATAGATAGAGTGCGGCCTGAGTCTAGTGGAAAACAAAAAAGCCGAAACTCGCCTTGGCAGCCAGACTGGTCGCCTTGCCGGACACCTTATCCGTGCGGATGACGCCAGGGCTTGTCTTGGGGGCTGGCGCTAGGTAGAACAGTCGCTCTGTGTTGAACTTGAGTCCGTATATGAGCGAGCGCACTACATCCTCCAGTTGGGCCAGTGCGATTGTTCAGTCACTGGAAATGGATGGGGTCAATTGCTCTGAGCTTTTCGAACATCTGGGCATGTCCTTCTCGGCGCTAGGCGATCCCGATGCCCGTTTTGCGCAAGATGACATGACACGTTTGTGGCAATTGGCTGTCAAGGTTTCCGGTAATCCCGCCATCAGTTTGAACATGGCCCGGGTTGTGCGGCTGTCGGCGACTAATGTGGTGGGATATGCCTTGATGTCCAGTCGCAATTTGCATGAAGGTATTTCCAACCTTGTACGCTATCAGCGCATCATTGGAGATGGGGCGGATTTCAGCTTCCACCCTATGCTCGATGGTTATGAATTGACGTTGGTCATCCACGGTGATCGCTTGCCGGCGAGCAGAGAAAGCGCGGAAGGGGCGCTGGCGTATTTTATTGCATTTTGTAACTGGCTAGCCTTTAGCCCTCTGAAACCTAGGTTGGTAAGTTTTCGAGGAGAACCGCCGCGAGCCTTGGAGCCTTACCACGAGACGTTCAAAGGACCCTTGCGGTTCAATGCCGAGCGCTATGCTGTGTTGTTCGACCGGGCTGATATGCATGCGCCCTTGCCAACGGCCAATGAAGCGTTGTCTCGGTTGCACGAGCTTTTCGCGAGCGACTATCTGACACGCTTTTCGGACGGTCAGGTCAGCCATCAGGTGCGTCAGTTGATTTGCCGTTTGCTGCCCCAAGGCGAACCCAAGCGTGAAGAGGTTGCTAAAACTATGCTGCTCTCCGAGCGTACCCTGCAGCGTCGATTGATGGAGGAGGGCACCAGTTTTCATCGGATGCTCGATGACACCCGGCGCGATTTGGCCAGGCAGTACCTGACCCAGCCTAAACTCCCTCTGCAAGAAATTTCCTATCTTCTGGGGTTCGCGGCTCCCAGCAACTTCTTTCGCGCGTTCCGTCGCTGGTTCGACACCACGCCCAATGAGTATCGGGCTAGGCTGGTGGGTTGACAGGGCGCAAGAGGGGCGTTGTAGCGTGCGCAGAACTCGACAGTTATCTGGCGCTGCTGTTGAGCTTTGAATTGGTCGCGCATGAATCGGTCCATGCCCAAGTAACGGAAGGAGTGATCTACCGGCAAACCACCGAAAATTGTCATCCAGCAATTTGAGGTGGGTCAGGATGCGATGATCTTTATCAATAAAAAGCCGGAAGAATGATCTCCCTGTTTTTTGATTTTGCGGTTGCGTACGTTTAGCAATCCCGCACTGCGGTGTCAGGGCGCCACGCTCGCTGCTAACGGGAACAGCCCAAGTAACAAGCAAGTCAGCAAGATCAGGAAGCTCAGCGCAAAAGCCCAGTTCATGGTGTACTTCTGGTGATCGCTGAACTCGACACCCGCCAGGCCGCAGAGCAGGTAGGTAGATGCCACCAGCGGGCTGAGCAAGTGGACCGGTTGACCGACCAGCGAGGCACGGCCGATTTCAGCGCGGGTAATGCCATATACTTCTGCCGCCTTGGCCATTACCGGCAACACACCGTAGTAAAACGCATCGTTGGACATGAAGAACGTACCCGGAATACTCGCCAGCGCAGTGATCGGCGCAATGTACGGGCCCCACGTCTGCGGCAGCATTGCCAGGAAGCTTACTGACATCGCATTGACCAAGCCGGTGCCAGACAGGATGCCTGCAAGAATCCCGGCTGCCAGGAAGATCGCGATCTGATTCAAGGCGGTCGGCGCATGCGCGGAAATCCGGCGGCGCTTATCGTTCATATGCGGGTAGTTGATAACCTGAGCTATCGAGAATGAGACCATGAACAGGATGGAAAGCGGCAGTATTTCGACCACCAGACCGGCCATCAGCGCGATGGTCAGACCAGCGTTCAGCCAGAAGAGTTTCGGACGGCGTAGCTCGGCGTTTTCATCCGTCTTGGAGGGTGGGCCAGCATCACCTTCATCGTCAAAGATGGTGGCTGCAGCACCCACGGACAAATGCTGCTTACCCAGGCGCTGACGCTAACGAATACCGATGAAACAGGCCAGGGCCAGCACGCCCAGGAAGCCTCCTATCATCATGGGGATCAGCGGTAGGAAGAGCTCAGATGTATTTTCATATGTCTTCGTGCTTTCGAATAGCATCTACGAGCATTTGAGCAAACAGGCAGCCCCTGAACATCGTTTGCCGCTGAGCAGTGATCCGACAAATAACCAGTTCGAGCGATCAAGAGTCGATCACCGAATCCGGCTCTCGATTTGGTTGTTGTCGATCATTTGACTGAGTAGCGTGTCGGCACTATCCAGCGTCTAAGCTGCAATCCTATGCTCTCCTGATAGCCGTACCGTAGGGTACAAGATCGTGCGGAGCTAATACCGGCCTGCTGCGCATCGACCAACGGCAGGTCGGTGTCGAGTGAGCGATCGCCACGCGTGCGTTTTGTCCTGCGCAGAATGGGCTGTCGTACACCGATAGAGCGTGCTTTAGGCTGTATTGAATGATTACCCGTTTCAGCGTTTTCGAGCGGCCCCAAAACGGCTTCGATAGTTGGCGGGTGCTAATCCCGTGGCTTTGTTGAACAGTCTGCGAAACGCGCCTGTGTCACGGTATCCAACCGCCCAGGCAATGTGCTCAATGGAACGGTTGGTAAACTCTAGAAGCTCACAGGCTTTGCCGACGCGCAAGGCCTGGCAGTATTCAGTTGGTGTCAGGCCTGTTGCGTGATGGAAACGACGTAGTAACGTGCGTTCTCCCAGATTCGCGTATTTCGCCATATTAATTATGCCGCCAGTTTGTCCATTTAGCGTATGCAGCCAATGCTGAGTTTTCAAGATCACCTCATCTCCGTGAGACAGATTAGGTACAAAGCGTTTAAAGCACTGCTGGGAGTGACGAGCCGGATCCAGCACCAAAAAACGCGCCGTTTCTGCCGCAATGCTGGAGCCGAGTAGGCGTTCAACCAGCGTCAGGCCCAAATCCGTCCAGGCCATGAGTCCTCCAGCAGTAATCACATCGCTGTGATCTATGATCATCCTATCGACGTTGACCCTTATAGGGGGGTACCTGATTGCGAGATCATTCGCCAGGCTCCAGTGCGTCGTCGCTGTGCGACCGTTCAGCAGGCCCGCTTCCGCTAGCAGATAAGCACCTGCACACACGGAAGATACAAGCGCGCCAGCGCTGTGCCAGGACTTCACCGCTGTAACGAAGGAATCGGCCTTCAATACGTCGAGATGGTCGCCTAGACACGGCGGTACGATGACGATGTCAGGGCAATGAGTACCCAGAGATACGTCATCGCAGACCACAGAGCCCTGATCACCAAGCTGCCAATTACTGACATTTATGTTAGGCGCGGTTACTTCGGGGTGTTCCAGCAACAGTTGGTTGGCGACCACGAAGATATCGGTGATGCCGTAGACGGCCGAGCGCTGTGCACCTGGATAAAGCAAGATACCAACCTGTACTGTGGCGATGCTCTTAGTCATTTGTCAGTTTTTCCACCAACGTTGTCGGTTTTGGCAATTCTCGAACCGCAGTTTACGCCCTAGGCTATCCATTCATTAATACCCAAACTCAAACGATGGAGTGTGTCATGAGTAAGCGAGCTCTTGTGTTGGTGGATATTCAAAACGATTATTTTGCAACAGGTAAATGGCCCCTTGAAGGTGTAGATTCGGCCGTTGACAACTCGGCTCGTCTCTTGGCCCATGCGCGCAGTGGTGGCCAGTTTGTCGTGCATATTCGGCATGAGTTCGTTGAAGACGATGCACCGTTTTTTGAGCCGGGAAGTGAGGGCGCAAAGACTCATACCAAGGTGATCGCTCTTGCGGGTGAACCCGTTATCTTAAAAAATCAGGTCAATGCGTTTCTTGATACACCGCTCAAGTCTATCCTTGACGAACAGGGTATCGAGCAACTCACCATCATAGGCAACATGAGCCACATGTGCGTGGACGCTTTGGTCAGGGCCGCAGCAGACCTTGGCTTCGCCAATACGGTCGTCGCTGACGCGTGTGCCACTCATGAGTTGGAGTTTAAGGGTGCAAAGGTTCCCGCAGCGCAAGTCCATGCCGCTTTTATGGCAGCACTGGCATTTGGTTATGCGGAAGTTATATCAACTGAAGAATACCTTGCGCGTACGCTCTGAAGGCGCTGCGTAATCTAAGCGGCATGCGCACATTTCAAATGCGTTCCAGGATCTCTGCCTGCGCAGCCGTCGGAGTTCGAGCAAGACCACTGCGTGGTGTTCGCCAATCCGAGGTTGTTGCAAAATATTTGGCCACGCGTAATGGGCGACGGGAATTGAGAGTTCCGGTCCGCGGCACTCATTGCAGCGTCTGTGGCGATGTACTGGATGACTGGTGCTTAACCGGGTTAGGCATTTCGCTGCTCGAGACTTGAGATATTCAGGAGGAGCTACGCTATGGGCGGTTACTGCTGGTATTGCCGAATTGGGAGGCGCAACCCTCAAAAAATTGGCACGGGCCTACTGCGATCTAGAGCCTCGACAATTAACGATATTCGGCGATTTTATTCTCGAATAATGACGTCAGGCGCATTGTGATCTGATTTAGTGCGTGCACTCAAATTCATTAGTGACCGAGGTTTGTGTTGAGGCTATGGCTGAGTGCGAATCTAGCAATCGAAGCGTCGGGCTGTACACACTCATGAATAACCTGAGCCTTGAAAGATTTGGAATAGGTATGGCGTTCTTCTGGCGTGGTTGTCTACTTTAAAAGGCTAAAAACGGTGTCTAGCTAAAAAATATCCTCCGCACCCATACGATGAGATATTGAGGAGCTACGTCGTTGAGTGCTCGATCTGTCCACTTATCAACCTTCTGCAGAAGGTTTGGAGGGGACATGGCGATGATGAGCAAGCCTATACGCAAATGCAGCTTGACGGGCTAGTCATCACCGCTGCGCGTAAACGAATGATCTATCACAGAGCTTCAAGCTCTTTGAGAGAACTGGCCGGAATACCAAGCTCTGCAGCCGTCAGGTTCTGCAGCAGACGCTTGGCTGAAGAGGCGTCCGGGATGAGTAGTACGTCAGGCGCCGGCTGTGCAGTAACAAGACAAGAGCAAATAGAAAAGACTAAGTGCCCAAGCGCAGTGCTACATTCTGGACTGCAGCGGAGTAAAGCCACCAAGTCGAAAAAGGGTACGTCAGCAATGCGATGTTCGGCCAGCTTCTTGATGAGACGTTCATCAACGCGGTGTGTCTGATTAAAAAACGCACGGTTTCCTTCCCCATTGGCGATTATCGGCGATGCCGGTGTGCCGCCGATGATCGAGGGCGCAGGGCAGTCCTTGTCGCGTGATATCAAGCGTCGGGCCATGGGCATGACTGCCCTGTTGGAGCCCCTGATGATTGTGGTGATGGGCGCAGTGGTGATTGTGATGGCGGCGTGATTGCCGATCATCGAGATCAACCAGTTGGTTCCGTAGCCGCGCCGTTTAGCCACACAAAAAAGCCCTCGTTACCGAGGGCTTCTCTCACTGGGTTGTCGGTTCACTTAGATCTTACCGGCGCCAGCCTTCGCCTTCACGTCAGCAGGCACTTTGTCGGCTGCCAGTGGCGTGTAGCTGTAAGGCGGGGTCCATCCGATGCTCGAATTCATGGAGCAGTTCAGTAGGCTGCCATTGAGTGTCGAGCCCTGGTCGCGATAGACAGTGCCACCGTAATCGCCGGCAATCTTGTCGCAGCCGCTGATGCCACTGATTTCGAACGCGTTCTTCTCAGAAAAGATTTTTGAGTTTTTGCCAACGCCGTGTGCGTAGACGAATGGATAGACCTTATCGTTGGTGCTGCCCACGTGATGGTTGTTGTACAAGTGCACCTGGCCGAAGCGCACTCGCGGGGCGCGGGCAGAGATGTTCTCGAATAGGCTGTTGTGGATCGTCACCTTGAGCTTGCCATCATCGGTGGTGCGGCTGTCGCTGGAGCCGATCAAGTTGTTCTTCTCGTGCGACTTGAATGCCGTGTACGAAATGGTCACGAAGTTGGCGCCGTTTTTGACGTCCAGCGCGCCGTCATGGTGCTGCTTGGGGCGGCCGTTTTCAGTACCATTCTTCGCATCGGTGTTGCGGCCGTCGGTGAAGGTCACATGGTCAACCCACACGTTGTTGGCACCTTCGACGGTCAGGCCGTCGTATTCAGAGTTCCAGTTACCGTTTTTGCCATCGTCTTTATCAAAAATCGGCTCAGGATCCCAGGGATTCTCAATCGTGACGTTGCGAATGATCACGTCGTTTTCCTTGGCATATAAGAAACCTTCGCGGATCTCTGCATTGCTGCCGATGCCGACGATGGTGGTCTTGCCAGGAATATCCAGGCGACCACGTACCTTCATATCCGCGGTCTTCGTGTACGCCTTACCTTCGCTGATGTCGATGATCCCGGTGATCTTGATGATACGGCCGTTGCTGCCCGCGGTAGCGCTGAGGGCTTTTTTCAGCTCAGCAGCGTTTTTAACGGTGTAGATATCATTCGCCGCCGCTCTGGAACCGCCTTTGGTACCGCCGTTCTGCGTAGCCCAGCCTGTGGTGGCGACATCCAACCAGATATCGGCGGCATGTGTAGGCAGGCTGGCAAACAGCAGGGAGCCGACGATAGCGCTGGCCAGTTTGCAGGTAGAGAAGGTTGAAAATTTTGCCATGATTAATCAGATCCTTGATTAACTTGAGTCGTAATCGCGCCAATACTCGGCACGTTTCTCGAGCGGACGTCCATGTCGCCATTGCAGCGAATCGAACGTCCGCTACATGAGAAACTCTATCACATAGGTGCGTGCGTTGTCGTACAACTGAATAGGCTTTGTGACAGACGCGAACGCGACCGGATGTCGCTGTAACCGACATAGTGAGTAATTCGCTCGGTACTCAGATCGCTAGCTTCCGGGACGCTAGCGCCGTATTGATGCGCAGTTTTTTAGTGGGTGAGCGGTGTAGGTTTGCGGACGGCTAACTTCTGCGATAGGTCTGTCATGCGAACTTTTTCAACCGATTGCGCCTGAAACTACTTTTACCTGCGTAGAATCAGGGGGGACCCTGAGGTCTGCCGATGATAACCGGCTGAAAAGGTGGTTACGTCGTTTGGGGAAAATCGATCATCACTCTGCGTGCGCCTTATCCTGTTAGGGCCTCTCCGGCGAATTTATTCAGCACATGAACGCTTAACGAGTGCCACCGCATACTAGGTGATCGGGCTCCATTACTGTTGAACGCATTCGCAGATCAACCCGTGAGCCACAGAGTGGTCGTTGCGACTTTTTAATGAGTAAACCCGTCTTGGCAAGCAGGTAAATCCCCTTAAAATTGGTGCGGATCCATGCGCTATTGTGCTATTAGCTAGCTCCAGTGTTGCGACGACCGGGTAAATTCGCCCATCGGCACAACTGGATTTTACCGCGCCGTTTCAACAACGGGCTGGCCCCAGCTGAGGCCGAGAAAAAATTTAACGTCTTTCCGGGACTAGTTGACCACTACAAATCCCCTCGCTTCGATAAATATCAGGGTGGCTCAAAGCCTGCTGTTGAGTGAATGGCTGAATACATCAGAGATAGATTTGGCTATTTTGCAAGTTTTCGTTCATCAAAAAATTCCTGGCGATAATGAGTTATGGCGCGAGGACTTGCACTGGGTAGAGTCGGTCAATCACCCATTGGTATTCAATGGTCGTGTACCTTTCGTCTCCTTCGATAAAAACAGCTTTTATGGTCTTGCCGCAAAGCAGAAGTTGGAAGAGGTTGGCTTGAAGCTTGAAAGCGTATTTGAGTGCCCAAGCAGGGAGGGGATAAAGGCTGCTGTCTTAAATGGGCTCGGCGTTACACTTCTTAGTAGCAGGAACATAACGGAGGGGTTGACAGAGGTGGCAGAAGGTTTGCCTAAACTTTCGCAGGTTTGTCACGTACTGGGGCCGCACCTAGGGGCTGGAGGCCCTCTGTTGAGAAATTTGGTTGATGCGATACTTAACGAATTTTTGGAGACGCCGCTTTCCTGATTCAGCATTTGTGCTTAAGCGTATGAATGTGTAGAGACTTTTTCAGGCGGGTCAGGCTGTTGTTTAATCTCGATCAGTGTTTAAACCTACATCGCTGAAAGAGAACAACTGGGCTTTACCGCATGCGCTCCAACACGGATCGGCCCCGAAGCTGATGCCACAAGACCGCAGACAGGTGTAACACCACTAATGTAGCCAGTATGGCGCAGAGCACATGATGCACCTGCCGGGCTTCTTCCAAGGTTGGCAGCGCATAAAGTATCTGCGGTAAGGGCATGACACCCAGGAGCATGACTGGGTGGTTCATCATCATCACACCGGTCAGCAATACACCGCTCACACAGACATAGACCAGTGTGTGGGTAAGCTTGGCGACGCGTCTTTGTAGACTTGCAGCGCCACAGGACTGTTCGGACGGTGACTTAAGGTACAGCCAAAGACGCCAGGCAAATATCGGAATGAACAGCGAGGTTATTTGTGGATTGAAAGCTTCCACCCATTGTCGAAGTGGATAATTCACGGGAAGCAAAGCCACGCCAAAACCGCTCACTGTGGCCCAGAGGATGACCAGCGCCGACAGCCAATGTAGGTAGATACGGGTTGTCGAGTAGGGCGCGGGCATTGATTGCAAGACGGGAGAAACCATGGGGAGCGGAGCTCGTTAGTAGGAAGTGTTTTCATTTGCATTTCAGAATACTGGCGGATGATCCCCTCTGCAAGAGCGTTCCGAAACGCCTGTATGGAGCGGCTATCGTTTCCGACGCGCCGCAGCGTTCCAGGGACGAGATACTCAGTAGTCTGGCGGCGAATCGCGCAGTCGAATTACCGGTTTGCGGGGTGATGAAGTCCACAACGAAGCTTGAGGCTTAATGTGTGGGCGGCGTTGTAGCCACTTTTGCCGGCGTGGACCACGCCGACTTCGATTCGCACATGGCTGGACGAGGTGACGCGACAGATCTGCCAGCGGTCCACCAGCAAATCGTCGTTAGGGTTGTTGTCGCGCAGGGCCACGCGTCAGAACCGAGGGCCTGGTATTCGAACGCGCCATCAAACCTTGAACCGAGCGACCAAACCACTGAGGTCACCTGCAAGCCTTGATAATTCCTGGCTGGCGCTATAGGTCTGTTGTGCGCCGGTGCTGGTATGGATCGAAAGGTCTTGAATGCGCACGAGATTGCGGTCCACTTCGCGTGCGACCTGAGCCTGCTCCTCGGCTGCGGTGGCAATTACCCGGTTACGTTCATCAATACCCGAGACCACTTGGGCGATGGCGCCCAGCGCCTGGTTGGCAGCCAGGGCTTGCTTCTGGGTATGCCGCGCCTGGTCGGCACTGGTCAGCAAGGCTTCGACTGTGCGGTGGGTACCCCGCTGGATCGTGTCGATCATTACCTCGATTTCGCGGGTGGACTCACCGGTCCGGTGTGCCAGCGAGCGCACTTCATCAGCAACGACTGCGAAGCCCCTACCTGCTTCTCCGGCACGGGCCGCTTCGATCGCCGCATTCAACGCCAGCAAGTTAGTTTGTTCGGCCACCGCACGAATCACGTCTAGAACCTGGCTGATGTCGCTGGTTTGTTCAGCCAGTTCGCGGGCTTGTTGCGACGCGTCCAATACGTTATCGGTCAGCGTGCTGATTGCGCTCAATGTATCGTTCAATTGAATCTGGCCGCGCTGGGCTGTATGCGCGGCTGTCTCGGATTCATAGGATGTGGTCGCCGCATTTGAGGCGACTTGTTCAACCGCCTGGCTCATTTCGGTTACCGCCGTGGCGGCCATTTCGATCTCACTGTTTTGCTGTTGCAGGCCTTGAGCGCTTTGGCTCATCACAGCGCTCATCTGCTCCGTCGCGGACGCCAGTTGCTCTGCGGACTTACCGATATGTTTAAGGGTGTCGCGCAGGGAGGACTGCATCACGTCCATCGACTGCAACAATTGGGCGGCCTCGTCTGCACCCTGAGTGTCGAGGCGCCGAGTCAGGTCGCCCGAGGCAATCGTGCGGGCGGCAAGAACGGCGGCATTGATCGGGATTGTCAAACTGCGTGTCAAGCGCCACGACAGCAAGACCGTCAGCACCAGCGCGAGCGTGATGGCCGCCATGGTGATGGATTTTGACTGGTTGAAGAGGGATTTGCCAGCGTCACTGTGATGGCTGGCCGCCGCGACTTTGTCGGCCTGAAGCCTGGCGGACAATTCGTTCATTTTGGCGCCGGACCTAGCCATGGTCGACATGATCAGTTCCCTGGCCTGGTCGACCTTGTCCTGTTTGACCAGCAGCGCAAGCTGGTCTGCCTGGATCAGGTAATCTCGGTAGATAGTCAGCAACTGGTCAAAATTGTTGCGCTCATCGTCGCTGGCCACCCTCGGCTGGTACTTCGCAAACTCAGCGTCGACACCCTGGCTGAGCCGTTTGATCGTTTCCTGAGTGGTGCTCACATTGGCGGGCACGGCCACCAGGCGCAGGGCTTCGGCCCGAATACGCGTGAGCTGAAGGGCGAGGTTATCGCTGGAAATGATGCCTGGAATGGACTCCTGCTCAATCTGCTCGCTTTCGGCACGAATACTGGACATTTGATACAGGCCAAATAGGCCCAGTACAGCAACTACAATAGCGATAATCCCGAAGCACAGTAAACTGCGTCGGGCAATTCCTAAGGATCGCAGATTCATATCATCGTCTCTGGCTTGACCTGTTGGTCGTACTGCTCTGCGGTCATGAACCCCAATGCTACGGCGGCGTCTTTGGGCGAGAGTCTTTCCTGCGCGGCTTTTTGAGTGATCTGGGCCACGCGGTCGTAGCCCAGCAGCGGATTCAATACGGTTGCCATTAACAGTGAGTTCTCAACGTTACTGGCCAACCGCGCCCGATTGACGTCCAGCCCCTTGATCAACTTTTCGCTGAAGATGTTCACGCTGTCGCTCAGCACATCGATGGACTGCAACAGGTTCTGAATCAATACCGGCTTGGCGACATTCAACTCAAACGTGCTGGATGCACCGGCGAGGGTGATGGTGGTGTGGTTGCCTATCACCTGCATTGCTGCCTGGACCAATACCTCTGCAATGGTGGGGTTGCGCTTGCCCGGCATGATCGAGGACGTGAGTCCGTCGTCAGGGACCTGTAACTCACCCAGTCCGCAGCGCGGGCCTGACCCGAGCAGTCGAATATCGTTGGCAATTTTGGTCAATGAAACCGCTAGCACATTCAATGCCCCTGACACCTCCACGAGGGCGTCATGGGTACCCATGCCTTCGAATTTACAGGGGTTGGCCTGGAACACTTCTGAGGTAATGCGCGTCAGTTCCTCGCAAAAGGCCAAGTCGAATCCGGCAGGCGCATTGAGCCCAGTTCCGACAGCTGTACCTCCCTGTGGAAGCAGGCGCAGCCTTGGCAGGCACGCTTCGATACGGGCTATGCCATGGGTGATCTGTTGGGCGAAACAGTCGAACACTTGGCCTTGGGTCATGGGGACCGCATCCATCAGGTGGGTGCGTCCTATTTTCAGTACGTCGCACCAGGCGGTGGCCTTCTCCTTCAATTCGCCACGCAGTTTGTCCAGGGCCGGGAGCAACCGTGTGCGTAGCTCGAGCAGTGTCGTAAGGTGCATGACGGTAGGAAAACTATCGTTGGACGATTGTGAACAGTTGACGTGGTCATTGGGATGCACCGGAGATTTACTGCCTAACTCATTGCCCAATAGTTCGTTGGCACGATTGGCAATCACCTCATTGGCATTCATGTTGGTTTGAGTGCCTGAACCGGTCTGCCAGACGGAAAGCGGGAAATGATCATCGAATTTGCCATCGATGAGCTCCTGCGCCGCGCGCGCAATGACATTGGACAGATCCGTCGATACGGCGCCGAGCCGCACGTTCGCCTGCAGGCACGCCAGTTTCTGTTGCCCGAAAGCGCGCACCAGGCAGGCCGGAAACTGCTCCCGGCCACGGCCAAAAACGGCCAGGGCACGCTGGGTCTGTGCGCCCCAGTATCGGCCCGCCGGGATCGAGACCGGCCCGAATGCATCGTGTTCAATTCTTGTGTTGGACATAAACATCTCCCAGAAGCACTGACACGGACCGATACGGTCCGTGCCGCACAGCGCTAAGCGTTAAAGGGCAGCGCCTGCGGGGCGTCCAAGGACACGTTCATACTCAACCTGCGCTGTCTGCTCTGAGAACTCGCCCGACCATTTGGAGACCACCACCGTGGCGACGCTATTGCCGATGGTGTTGCAGGTGGCGATCGCCATGGACATGAAGCGGTAAACGCCAAACAGCAGGGCAAGACCTTCAGCCGGCAGCACACCGATGGCTGTGACAGTGGCCGCGAATACCACGAAACTGCCCCCGGAGACGGCCGCTGCGCCCTTGGACGTGACGAGCATAATAGCGATGATGCCCAACTGTTGTTCCCAGCTCAGGGGCACACCATAGGCATTGGCGATAAACAGCACGCACAACGACATATAGATCGAGGTGCCATCCAGGTTGAACGCATAACCTGTGGGCAATACCAGGCCCACGCTCTGTTTCGAACAACCGAATTTTTCAAGTTTTTGCAGCAGGCGTGGCAGGGCGCTTTCTGATGAGGCAGTGCCTAGCACGATGAAGATTTCATCCTTGATGTACTTCAAGAAGCGCCAGAGGCTAAAGCCGGAAACTCGGCACACCGCACCCAGCACCACGAAGATAAAGAACGCGATACACACGTAGAACATCAACACCAGGTTGGCCAGCGACATCAACACCGCTGTGCCGTTGCTGCCCACGGCGTAGGCGACGGAACCGAATGCGCCGAGTGGGGCGAACTTCATGATCAGGTTGATGAACTCGAAGAAGCATTCGGAGATACGACTCAAGCCATCCTCAATGACTGAACGGCGTTCCGGCTTCAGGGCAAGCAGGGCGAAGCCAAACAGAACCGAAATAACCAGCACTTGAAGCAACTGCCCACCGGCGAAGGCGCCGACGAAGTTGTCGGGGAATATCCCGTATAAAAAGTCCATGGTCGATGCCGGAGCGTGCCCCTTGGCCACAGCTGCACTGGCCGCCGCGGCCGCCGCACTGCTGGGGTGGGCGTTATGCATGCTGGAGCCGATTTCCAGCAGATTGCCCCACACAAGGCCGATGGCCAGGGCGATGGTGGACACCACCTCGAAGTAAATCAGCGCGCGCAGGCCAACCTTACCCACACGTTTGATGTCTCCCGCCGACGCGATACCGTGCACCACAGTGAAGAACACCAGTGGCGCTACGGCGGTCTTGATCAGTTTGAGAAAGATGTCGCCGAGGATTTTGAATTTGGCAGCCAGCTCAGGTGCCAGGAAGCCAAAGGCAATCCCCAGAACCATTGCTGCGACGACCTGAAACGTCAGGTCCTTGTAGAACGGTTTTTTCTGCGTCGTGGACATGTCTACGATCTCGTTGTTGTTATTGGCGAGTATTGACAGTGTGTGCAGCAATAAAAGGGCGCACGGTTGGGCATGTGCGCCCCTTGGCATCAGCGTTTTACTGCGCCGGGACGTGCCAGGGCGATGTCCACCATCTGCGGGGCAAGGCCCAGGTAATTGGCGGGGTCGGTGAGACGTTGCAGCTCGACCAGGTCCAGCTGTGCGGTGGCTTCGCCCTGAGCCAGCAACGCATCCAGCAGGCTGGTTCCTTGATCGTTGGCCATGCGGCATGCGGCGTATACCACGTCGTGAGCCACCTGGCGGCCAAGGGCCGGTGCCAGGCCCATCATCACCGCCTCGGCGACAATCAGCCCCTGGGTCATGTCGAGGTTCTTGCGCATGCGTTCGGGGCGTACTTCAAGGCCTGCGAGCATGAACTTGGCCTGGCCCAGGGACGCTGCGCTCAAGGCGAAGGCTTCGGGGATGGCGATCCACTCCGCCTGCCACGGACCCGTGGAGCGCTCGAAGTCCTGGATCATGGCATCAAGCATCAGCCCGGCGTGCTGACGCACACCTTTGGCGGCGGCGTACATCAGTTCGCAGGAAATCGGATTGCGTTTTTGCGGCATGGTACTGCTGGCGCCACGGCCCTTGACGAAGGGCTCGTAAACTTCGCCCAGCTCGCTGGTCATCATCATCATGATGTCCAGCGCGATCTTGCCGAGAGAACCGGTGACCAGGCCCAGGAAGTTAAGCGTTTCTGCGAGCCCGTCCCGGGCCACGTGCCAGGTTGCCTGCGGCACACCGAGACCGAGTTCGGCCATCAGTGCCTCTTGCACGTCCAGGCCTTTGTCGCCCAAGGAGGCCAAGGTGCCTGCCGCGCCGGCGAACTGACCGATTTCGACTCGGGGGCGCAATTCCACCAGCCGTTCGGCATGGCGGTCGAACATGCTCAGCCAGACCGCGCACTTGTAGCCAAACGTGATGGGCAGGGCGTGTTGCAGGTGCGTGCGGCCTGCCATCGGGGTATCGCGATAACGCTGGGCCAGGTCGGCCAGCAACCCGCGCACAACCTGGATGTCACGCTCGACGATCGCCAGGGCTGCGCGTACTTGCAGGACCACCGCCGTGTCCATGATGTCTTGGGTAGTCGCGCCCCAGTGCACGTAGCGCCCGGCTTCGCCGCAGGTTTTCGACAGTTGCTCCACTAACGGCAGGATCGGGTAACCGACGATTTCGGTTTCGTGCTGCATCAACGCCAGATCAAGGGATTCATAGGTGGCCAGGGCGGCGATTTGCTCGGCGGCCTCTGCCGGAATCACCCCACAACGCGCTTCAGCGCGGGCCAAGGCCACTTCCACTTCGATGTAGCGTTTGATCAGGGCTTGGTCGGAGAACACGCCGCGCATTTCGGCAGTGCCAAACATATCGCGAAAAAGGGCGGAGTCGAAGACGGTGCTGGACATGAGGGAAATCCTAATATGTTGTTATTTATCGTACATATATTATATGTCCGTACATTATGATTGCCCTTGTCCTGTTACACTGTCAACTCATGAGCGAGGTACAGATGGAAGGCATGAACCCGAAACGCTATGCAGCAGTGGCTAGGGATTTGATCGACGAAATTGGCCATGGGCGCTATCCCGTCGGCTCTCTACTGCCGACAGAATTCGAACTCTGCGCTCTGTACCAGGTGAGCCGGCATACGGTACGTGCGGCGATCGAGCAGCTACAGGGCCACGGCATGGTGTCCCGGCGTAAACGGGTAGGCACCCGAGTAGAAGCGTCTTCGCCCAAGAGCGGCTATTCCCAGTCGATGGCCTCGGTGGCGGACCTGGTGCATGTGGCAGAAACCCATATCAGGGATATCCAGGATGTTCGCCATTTTGTGGCCGACATCGCGCTAGCCAAGCGCCTGGGGCTGGAGCCCGGAGGACACTATTTCTGTGTTTCAAGCATCAAAGTGGATGATGATGAGGGTCATGCGCCGTTCTGCTGGACGGACGTCTATGCAGAGAAGGCTTACGAGCAGATCATCCCGGATGCGAAAGCTCATCCCGATGAACTGATTGCCGCGCTGATCGGCAGGGCGTTCTCCAGGCATATCGATGTCGTGGATCAAGAGGTTCGGCCGGTGCAATTGTCGGCTGACTTGGCGTCTTGCCTTAAGGCACAAGCAGGTGCGCTTGGCTTAAATATTATTCGTCAGTACCGGGACGAGGCGGGCGCGCTGATTGCGGTCTCTGAAACGGTCTATCCTAGCGACCGTTTCACATTAGTGATGCAGATGACGCGAGATAGAAGCTGATTTGGGTGAGCGCTGAGGTATTCGGTGGAGCTTAGGCATACGCAGCCCCCATCGGAAATGTTTCTCTGGCGGCCGAGCAACTGGGTATCAGCCGCTCGACGCTGCAACGGCGCATCCGTGCCAACCATCTGTTGTTGCGCACGCGTGATCGTCGAGCCAGTTCGTAAGCTGCTAAGGAACAGCTCCATCTCGAAGGACCTCGTCAGTTTCTGCCTCCCGTGCAGGCCCGTCATACTGCATTGCGATACTAGCCTTTAAAAGTCTTATGCCAGACTTCGAGCAGCGCAGACTGGTTTTCAATGATGTAGCTGTAGTCAGGTTTCATCATTCGATCACGCTCTGCGTCACTGAAGTTGATCTACTTGTTCAACTCTTGCGGAAGTACGGTATTCCTGACTGTCGGCACGTTGTCGGCGCCGATGCCGAGTTGACCCTGTTGCCGAGATTTCACTGCCCCAGTCTGATCCCTCGTGAATCATTGTCTGTGCTGGATTTTTGCAGGTTTGGAGATGGGGCAGTCTTGCGTCGGCAATTGGGTCAATCTAGGGGCAGCGCCAACAGCCCAGAGGATGACCAGCGCCGACAGCCAATGCAGGTAGATACGGGTCGTCGAGTAGGGGGGCGGGCATTGATTGCAAGACGGGAGGAAACATAGGGGCGCGCACTGCTCGCTAGGGGGAAGTTTTTCCATTTTTATTTAACGATGCTAGCTGATGATCCCCTCTGCAAGAGCGCTCCGAAACGCCTGTTACGGAGCGACACCGGCATCCGGGGTGTGACTTGCTCGGCATCCATGTATGCGGACCGACGGCATTAAAGCGCTGAATAACGATGCCGATAAAACCAAACGAGCCTGTGCTGCGACTTTCAGCGTGCCTGGTTTCTTGCTCCATTTCCTCAGGCAGATATTTAGGAGAAGTCTTATGGCATGGTTTCGTGATGCGAAATTGTCCAGCAAATTAATCGCTGCATTCGGGGTATGCGCACTCATTACTCTTGTGGTCGGGATGTTGGGCAGCCGAGGTGTCTCTCAGTTATCGGACAGTCTCAGATTGGTGTTTTCCAACAACCTCATTTCTGTCGCGAAAACGGCAGAAACCAAAAGCAACGCAATTGCGCAGCAACGCGATTTGTATAGCCTCATCTCCGCCACCGTCTCCGACGCGCCACAGCGCGCCAAGGACGAGATACTCAGTAGTCTGGCGGCGAACCGCGCAGCCAGCGAAAAGGCATTTGCGATCTACCGTGCGACGCCATTGGCTGATGATGAGCGCGCCGCTGGCGACAAGATGGAGCGGGACTGGCCGGATTATCAGGCTCAGGTGCAACGGGTCGTTACTGCCTTGCAAGCCGGAGACATTGCATCCGCTCGATCTATCATGTCGGGTGATCTGCAACGAGGTTTCAGTACGGTCATGGACGAGCTGACCATCATCGTCGAATCGAACAATCGCCAAATCGGCGAAGGTGCTCAGGACGCTGACGCTATGGCAAGATCAGCGACAACCACGCTGTACATCGGCATCGGCATCGCTTTTCTTGCGGCACTGCTCCTGGGCATGTTCATCAGCAGAGTGATCAGTCGCCCCATCGCTTTGGCCGTTACGAGTGCTGAGCGCATTGCACAGGGCGATCTCACTCACGTCATCAACAGTGTTTCGCGTGATGAAACCGGACAATTGATCACGGCGCTGGGCAAAATGCAGGAAAGTCTGAAAACCACGATCCACCAAATTGCTGACGCATCCAACCAACTGGCTTCTGCTGCTGAGGAGCTCAACGCTGTGACGGAAGACGGCAGCCGAGGGCTGCTGCGCCAAAATGACGAGATTCAGCAGGCAGCTACCGCGGTGACCGAAATGACCTCGGCAGTAGAGGAGGTCGCCCGTAATGCGATGTCAGCGTCCGAGGCGTCTGCGTCAGCCAGTTCGCAAGCCACTCATGGCGTTGGCCAGGCACGTGATGCGGTCGCAGCCGTGAACAGCGCGACTGCAGAAATCAAGTCTTCGACCACCATCGTTGAAGATCTGGCGGTGCAGGTGAGAGATATTGGCAAGGTGCTCGACGTGATTCGTGGCATTGCTGAACAAACCAACCTGTTGGCCCTCAACGCCGCCATCGAGGCTGCCCGAGCAGGGGAGCAAGGTCGTGGTTTCGCCGTAGTCGCTGACGAAGTACGTGCCCTGGCCGCGAGAACACAATCCTCAACAGGCGAAATTGAAAGCATGATTGGCGCGGTGCAATCGAGGGCCGATCAGGCGGTGCTGGCGATGGGCAAGAGCCAGTCCCTGGTGACCAATACGCAAACCCTGGCGCAGGCGACCGGCGACGCCCTCGAACAGATCGCGCAAGGTATAGGTCAGATCAATGACCGCAACCTGGTCATTGCCAGTGCCTGCGAGGAGCAAGCCCACGTGGCTCGTGAGGTTGATCGAAACCTGGTCAACATCCAGGAACTGTCGACACAGACAGCCGCCGGTGCTCACCAGACTACGGCTTCTTCGCAGGATCTCTCCCGGCTGGCCGGCTCCTTCAATGAACTGGTCAAACGCTTCAAGCTGTGAGGGGCCGCTATCCACTTAGGATCAGCGGCTATACAGGCGTACGTGCTTGGCGCAGCCAGCGGTATTGAGCTGCGATTCATTGCAAAGCCCAGCGCAAGCAAGCGCTCACCTATCGGCGCGTAATGGCGATGTAATATTAGCACTGGTAGAATTCGTACCGCGATTCCAGAAGCGTATCCGGACACCGCGTCTGTCTCATTCAACTCTTGCCGGAAAAATGATTAACCTATCGGCGGTGTGTCGTAGCTATCGGGCGATTTCCTTCGCAGATGGCATTTTGTGTGCTGTGGTGTTGGCGCTAGGTATGCCTGTCACTGCCGCTGTTTGTGCGATCACTGACCAGTTAAATCAAGCCGCAATCAAGAGGCCTTTTGATTTTGCGGTGGATGAGCGAGTGAGCCGTATTCAACGGCGCTTTGTCATTCAGACCCTTCAGTTGGACAGCCTCCGACGATTCTTTATCAACGCCGACGATGTGACTGATAAGGAGTTTCGTTGGTTTGTGACGCCGTTAATCAATGAAGGCGAAAGTTACGGATGGCTGCAGCGCGTTTCGGAACAGGGCCTGGACGATCTGCGCGCCAAGGCGCTGTCTGATGGCGTGAGCGATGTTTCATTGCACGAGCGCGACCCTGCAACTCGCGGAAGGGTGCCGATTCAGAGTCGTCCCGAACATTTCATTCTTCTCTATTTGGTCGCGCACGATTACACCGACGCGACCGTTAGCCCAGGTATGGACATTGTTTCGCGTCCTGGTCGCTTGGCTCTTCTGCAACAAGCCCGGCGTCCCAGAAGATGGCGGTGTCCGAGCCGTTGGTTATGATGAATGGGCAAACCGTTATCTTCTTCGTCGCTCCGGTATTTGACGACGAATTAAAGAAAACGGGTGATGACGGCCTGCGAGGTTTCGCGCTTGCAACGATGCAAGTGAGCTTCTTGATGGAGCAAAATATTCCGGTGTCCAGCTTGGAGTATCTGAACGTTGTACTCACAGTGAACGACGCTGATCAACACGAAAAAGAGGTGTATCGCAGTCGCGAACCGGCGGTAGGTTCGCAACTTTACGCCCAGCATAAGCTGACATTCGCCGACCGTAGTTACACGCTCAAATTGAGTGCGACCAGGAATTTTCTGCGCCTCAACGATAATCATCTAAACCTCTATCGCGTTGCCGCTGCCGGCGGCTGCCTGACGTTGCTGCTGACGCTGGTCATCTACTTACTGATCAGTCAGCGTGCGCGGGCAGTCTCTCTGGTTGAGGAGAGGACGGGAGAGCTCGTGCGACTCAGTACCACGGATTATTTAACCGACGTTTATAACCGCCGTTACTTTGAGCAGTCCATGGCGCGTTTACTGATCGAGTCGAGGGACGGTGCCTTGGCCCTCTGCGTGGTGATGTTTGACATCGATCACTTCAAGAGAATCAACGATTGTTTTGGTCATCTCCAAGGCGATCGAGTGCTCAGGCAACTGAGTCAGATGATTCGCTCAACGACGCGTAGCAGCGATATTCTGTGCCGAACGGGTGGGGAAGAATTCATCTTGATTTGCCCGAACACGACGCTTGGCGCCGCTGGCCAGATGGCGGAAAAACTGAGACAGACTATTGGGGCTGGCTCTTTCGCAGATGTCGGCCACGTGACCTGCAGCTTTGGAGTGGTTGAATGGCAGACGTGGGAGTCGCTTGATCACTTGCTCAGCGAGTTGATGATGCGGTCTATGAGGCCAAGGCCGACGGGCGAGACCGAGTGGTTGTTCACTCGTGCGTAGCGTGACGAGACACCGAACAACAGGGTGTTAGTAAGCAGGTCTTGAGCGGGGCGTCAGAGGCGCCTCCGTGCTGAGGGGCGCTGGTTTGCGTCGTGGCGTGATGAACAAATGGAAGCCCGGCGTAACGCCGGGCCTCAACGCCTTACAGAATGTTCATCGGATAGCTGATGATCACCCGATGCTCATCGCTGTCCCGCTGTGTAGATACTCCGGTACGCAGTGAGGCGTGGCGCAGAGCGATGCTCAGGTCCTTGAGCGGCCCTTGCTGTACCACATAGCTCACTGTCAGGTTGCGTTCCCATTCACTTTTGTCGCCAGTGGGGGTGCGGATGTTCGAGCCGCTTTCGTACATGCCCAGGAAGCTCAGGCCGGGAATTCCGACTTTCGCAAAGTCATAGCCATACCGAACCTGCCAAGTGGTTTCCCCGGCGCGCTGGAATTTGCCGATCATCGATTCCGTCATGAAGTAGGCTGTCGAACCGTCCCCCTGGTTCAGCCAGACCGCATCACTGTCCCCACTGACTTGCTGCAGGCCGGCGGAGAACGTATGGCCGTTCACCAGGTAGGTGAATTGCGCGCTGTCCAGGCGGCTGTCGACTTTGCCTTTGGTGACGCCATCGCCGTTGTAGCCGAAGGTGTAGAAATCGGGATCATGGCCGTTGGCGCCGTCGGAGCGGTTGTCGAAGTGCCGCAAATCGGTGCGCAGTGTGCCGGGGCCGACCTGCATATCGTATTTGAGACCCAGGAAGTTCTGTTTGTAGAAGTCCTGCAGGTTGCCGTAGTAGTACTGCAACATCAGGTCTTTGGTGGCTTTGTAATCCACGCCGCCGTAGTAGAACTTGTTCACGAACTCGCCGGTTTGCGCATTGTTTGCACCGGGAATCGACATGCCCATCTGGTTGCTCGAACCGCGGCCTTTGACATGCTCCAACTGGCCGAGGGTGAACGTGAAGTTCTCCAGGTCCTTGGACTCGATTTGTCCGCCGTTGAACGTCTGTTGAAGCATCCGGTCAGTCGACATCACCACCGGCAACATCGGCACCAGCGTGCCGTATTTCAATACGGTGTTGGAGAACTTTGCCTTGGTCGTCAGGCCCAGGCTGCCGAACTCATCCACGGCACGCCCGTTGTCGGTCGGGAAGACGTTGCCGTTGAACGCCGTGCCTTGCGGGTTGTAGTGCCTGCCTTTGCCAGAGTCCAAGCGGACGCCGAACATGCCGATAGCGTCCACGCCGAAACCGACCGTGCCTTGGGTAAAACCGGACTGGAAGTTGGCGATGAAGCCCTGACCCCATTCCTGGGTGTAGTTGGGGTCGGCGGCGCCGCTGCGGTTGTCGGCATTGCTGAAGAAGTTGCGGGCCAGCACGCTGAGCTTGCTGTCTTCCACCAATCCTGCGGCATACCCTTGTTGAGCGATGATCAGGCCGCAAATGCCGGCCACTACTTTAGGTGCGCGATTGAAAAGCTCCATCGGAGTCATCCCCATGAGTTATTGAGTGTTGTGAGAGGCAGTCAAAAGCGGCTGTAGAGTTTTTATTGTTTTTCAGGAGCGACGGTGGCCGGTAAGACGTTCAGTCTTACGGGCGGCAAGCGGTACAGGATGAACAGTGCCAACACGCCGAGGCCGGCGCAGAGCAGCAAGCCGACGCCCACCGACTGAGCCAGGGCATCGCGGGCCAGGTTCAGCCATTGCGGGTGTTGGAGCAGGGCGGCATCGGGGCGCAACAGGACCTGTGGGTCGGCGTACAACGCCAGTCCGTCAGCGTGCCCTTGGGCGATAAACAGTCGTTGCAGGTTGGCGCTGTAAAGCAGGCTGACCAGCACGCCCATCGAGGCGGTTCCAAGCAAGCCGCCTACCAGGCGCAGCGATTGGGTCAGTGCAGTAGCGATCCCTAGAAACTGACGCTCGGCGAGGGTTTGAGTGAAGACCGTCAGGTTCAACAGGATGAAACCCAGGCCAAGACCTGCCAGCAGGATCAAGCCGAGTAACGCGTTGAATGAAGCACTTCGCCCGGCAATGGCCAAGCCCAGGCACGCCAGCAGCAGCGCTACAAAACCGCACAGTGGCAATAGGTTCGGATTGCGCAAACGAGTCACGATCCGACTGTTGACGATGGCGCCGAGGGTGATGCTCAGCGCGAGTGGCGTAATCAACAGGCCGGCATCTTGCGGCGAGTAGCCGTAGCTGCCTTGCAGCAACAGCGGCAGATAGAACAACAACGAAAACATGATCGCCCCGGCCGCCATCGACAGCACAAACAGCAGGCGCATGCTCGGCAACCCGAGTAACGCCGCTGGCAGTAGTGCGTGCTGGCAGCGGCGTTCCCAGCGCCATAAGGCGAGAGTTGCCACGATGCAACTCAAACCCAGCGCGGCACTCAGCATCAGGCTGGAATGCCCCAGCCACTCGACGAACAATTGCAGGCTGCCCAGCGCCAGCGCAATCAGCAAGGCGCCGGGCCAGTCGAGGCTGATCTTCGTTTGTTGAAGCGGGCGGTAATAAGGCAAGTAACGCCAGGCAAAGAACAGCGCCAGGCAGCCCAGCGGCAGATTGATGTAGAACACCGAGCGCCAACCGTAAGCCCCCGTCAGATAACCGCCCACCTTGGCCCGATGGCGTTGACCACACTGAGTACATCGCCAAGGAAACCCTGGTGGTGCGAGCGGCGAATGCCGATCAGCCGAAAAGCTTCTTCAAGGACAAGCGCATCAGCTCCACCAAAGGCTCGACCTCCGAGCAGTCGATCCGAATTGCCGGGGCCACTCCGGTGACGTTCCAGGACACTGGCTCGCTCGGCCTACATGGCCTTGCAGCAGAACAAGGTCGTGGGCCTGGTGACCAACACCATGACCGCCTTGAAGCTGGTCAATCAAGCCAGGGCCAGTGGTATCGAATTGGCGCTTGCCAAGGAGCCGATGGCGCTCGAGCCGATTGGCGCGGGCATGCGCAGGGATGAACCGGCGTTCCTCGCCAAGGTCAACGAGTCATTGGCGGCAATGGAGAAAGCCGGGGAGATCGATGCAATCTGGGATCGCTGGATCGGCCCAAACACTGAGTACAAAATGGTGCGCGAGGATAAAGTGCAGAGCCTCAGCAGCTTGAAGTTCGATCCGTTGCCTTGAGTCCGATGAACCTCCATTGCTGAGCAATGGCGAGCTGAAAAAGCCCGGCGAGAACTCCAGCGCCGGGTTTTATCATGCCTGATGTTTGCTCCCACACCGTTGCCCTCAGAACCGGGTGACCGCCATTCAACGGCATTTACTGCTGATGTAAATTCCCGTTCAATACCCATCGGACGTCTTCACCTCAAGGAGCAGAGATACACACCTTCACCTACGACAGTTTCATTGCTGAATCGAGATCGCGCGCGGTGCAATGTTGAGCCGTAAAGGATCGGCGAACCGCGTAAATACGTCGAGGGTAAAAACTGGATCAGGACTGCGGATGGACATGAGCAAGACGTTTATCTTGGTGGTCGCGAAATCTCGTTACGCGTGGGCCATCAGGTCACCCTGATCCCAGCTTGATGATCGTTCGTCCATTGGCTTTGGATAGAATCCAATAGTCTTGCTTAGAATTACGCCGTTTTCCGCTCTTGAAATACCCCAGAATCGAGTCTTTTCCTGCTTCAGAAAGAAAATAAAACCCTTATATTTCAACTGGTTGGATGCATGATACAAGTTTCGTTTCCCGCTCCAAGATTCAGAAAAAAGCCACTCAGATGAGTGGCTTTTTTTGTGCCTGAAAAATGCCCCGGCGTTAAATGCACTGCTGAATGTTCGAGCACTTCAACGGAGAATCTTTCAGCCGATTCAGCAGTTAAGTCGATGTCACAGGCCTTGGCCACCTGTTGAAGATCCAGTTCCTGGTTCAACTACGGTTGTTGATCCTGGAAGTATTGCTGCAAGTCGTTGACTAGAGTCATCGTTGTCTGGAGCGATGTCGGGCATAAAGCGCTCCGCTCGGCGACGGGCCATCATCGGATTGTGCTCAACTGTGCGGTAATGTCCAACCGACGTTTGATCTACCGGTTTTTTTCCGAGTCAAAGCCTCATGGTCGTACTGAACGTACTCAACAAAATCCCAGAGACATTTCTGTCTCCGGGATTTGTTGTTATTGCGTAACGTTGATATGCAGAGCTGGCGTGTTTTCGTCAGACACCCGCCGCCAATGGGAACAGTCCCAGCAGCAGACAGGCGAGCAAGATGAGGAAGCTCAGCGCGAACGCCCATTTCATGGTGTATTTCTGATGGTCGCTGAACTCCACGCCGGCCAAGCCACAGAGCAGGTAGGTCGAGGCCACGAGGGGGCTGAGCAAGTGGACTGGTTGACCCACCAGCGAAGCGCGGCCGATTTCCGCGTGAGTGATGCCATACACCTCGGCAGCCTTGGCGAGGACCGGCAATACGCCATAGTAGAAGGCGTCGTTAGACATAAAGAACGTGCCCGGAATACTCGCTAGCGCGGTGATCGGTGCCATGTAAGGGCCCCAGGTCGCGGGCAGCATGGCCAGGAAGCTCGCCGACATTGCATTGACCATGCCGGTGCCGGACAGAATGCCCGCCAGGATACCGGCTGCCAGGAAGATCGCGATCTGGTTCAAAGCGGTCGGAGCATGCGCGGAAATGCGGCGACGCTGATCGTTCATGTGTGGATAGTTGATCACCAGGGCAACGGAGAACGCGACCATGAATAGAATGGAGAGGGGTAACACCTCCGTCACCAGCCCGGCCATCAATCCCACTGTCAGGCTGGCGTTTAACCAGAACAGTTTTGGGCGACGCAGCTCGGCATTTTCATCCGACATGGATGGCAAGCTTCCATCTGACTCATCATCAAAGACGGTGGCGGCGGCACTCACCGACAAGCGCAGTTTGCCCAAGCGTTGACGCTCGCGAATACCGATGAAGTAAGCCAGTGCCAGCACGCCAAGGAAGCCGACCACCATGACGGGAATGAGCGGGATGAACAGTTCGGATGTATCGACCTGCAAGGACGCCGCGGCACGCGCCAGTGGACCGCCCCACGGCAGCAGGTTGGTCACACTCGCTGCAAGAATCACCACGCAAGTGAGCGATAGTGGCTCCAGTCGTAGACGCTTGAACAGTGGCAGCATCGCAGTGACGGTAATCATGTAGGTGGTGGAACCGTCGCCATCCAGCGATACCAAACCGGCCAACAGTGCGGCAAACACAACGGCCTTCATCGGGTCGCCGTTGATCAACTTGATGAACTTGCGAATGATCGGATCGAACAGACCCGTATCGAACATCACGCCGAAGTAGAGGATTGCGAACATCACCATGACCGCGGTCGGAGCCACTTTTTTCAGACCGTCGATCATCATATTGCCCATGTCCGGGCCAAATCCCGCCAGGAGCGCGAATACGATCGGAACTGTTGTCATGGCTACCAAGGGTGACAACCGCTTGGTCATGATCAGCGCCATGAAGGTCACGATCATGCCGTAGCCGAGTAGTGAAAGCATTTGTATCACCTTGACGTAAAGTACAATTATTTTTATGGGATCTGCGCTCAAAGCGCATCAAGGTTCCCGCTGTATTTTGGGTCGATCCAGCGGGTTGCCGCTGAGTCTCACACGGGTATCAACTCATGTGAAGGCCACCGTTGAGCGAGAAGTCGGCACCGTTGGCGTATCCGGCTTCATCGGATGCAAGCCAGGCGCACACGGAGGCAATTTCCTCAGGTGTTCCGAGTCGTCGAGTCGGAATGTCCTGAATGATGCGATCCATGACTTCGGTGGTTGTGACGGACTTGAGCTTGGCTGTCTCGATGTAGCCAGGGGACACCGTATTCACCGTGACGCCGCGAGGCCCGACTTCTCGTGCCAATGCGCGAGTGAAGCCCCGGATGGCGGACTTGGCGGTGGAGTAGTTGACCTGGCCCACATGACCCAGCTGGGCGTTTACCGACGAGATATTGATGACCCGTCCCCAGCCTCTCCCGACCATGCCATCGATAACCTGTTTGGTCACGTTGAACAGCGAGTTGAGGTTGGTATCGATGACAGTAGTCCAGTCGTTGGGCTGCATGTCATGGAACACGACGTTTCGGGCAGTGCCGGCGTTGTTGATGAGAACATCCACGGGGCCGACATTTTTCTTGATTTGCTCGAAGGCTTGGCGGCAGGAGTCCCAATCCGCCACATTTCCTTCCGATGCAATGAAGGTAAAGCCAAGTGCCTTTTGTTGGGCCAGCCAGGTGTCCTTCAATGGGGAATCAGGCCCGCAGCCCGCGACGACGGTAAAGCCGTCCCGCGCCAGACGCTGGCAGACTGCTGTGCCGAGGTTTCCCATGCCAGCAGTCACAAATGCGATTTTCTTGGTCATGCGTTCACTCCTGTTGTGTTTTTTGTTGGGAGCATTGCGTGCAGCCATCAGGCTACTGGTCCTAATAAACTCCACTCCAAATTGTTTTGCAAGGTAACGCGGTACAATTTCTGCAAAAAGAAACGTTTTCTTACCAACGTTCATCTTCCAGCGGGCTGGGCTTTAGGGTTCTCCTTAAACCGTCGAGGCCTTCGAGTGTGGAGGTATGAGGGCGATACTCGCATCCCACCCAGCCCTGATAAGCATGGTCTTCGAGCAGGGAAAGCAGCTTGGGAAAATCGATAGTGCCAGTCCCCGGTTCATGTCTGCCCGGGAAGTCGGCCACTTGGATATGGCTCACTCGCGGCCACCACTGATTCAGCTTTCGCAGACAGTCCTCGCCAAGCAACTCCGTGTGGTAGGTGTCCAGGATCCGGCCCAGATTGGGAATCGTCTCAAGCATTTGCTCGGCAAAGTCGAAGCGACTCATGAGATAACCTGGAACCTCAGTTGAGCTGATGACCTCAATCAGGGGTTCAATACCTTCGTCGGCCAGGAAGTCTGCCGCGTACCTCAGATTGCGCCGGTAAAGGCCGCTGTCGGCAATCACCTCGGGTTCAGGCAGTGATACACCCGACATCAGGTGAAGCATTTTACAGTCCAGGGTCTTTGCGTATTGGACGGCTTGGGTGATTTCTGCCAGGAACGCTTGCTTCGAGGAGCAAATGCCGGTGGTCCCCCTTGTGGAGCCAGTTGGTGCGGAAAATTGCACCATCTGAAGGTGATATTCATCGAGAAGCCCCGCAATTTGTGTCGCTTCGTATTCATAGGGCGAGGGGAACTCGACCGCTCGAAAGCCTGATTTTGCGGCAGCGCAGAATCGTTCCAAAAAAGGCAGTTCCGTAAACTGGAAACCAATATGTGCGTTTAACTTGATCATGCGTGTAGCTCCGGAATCTTTATGACGGCTTCAAGCGTCCAGCAGGCCACGCAGCTTCAGTACAGCGCTGTCAGGCGTGGTCAACACGGCAAGGCCACTCGTCTGGCTGGCCTGTTGTGCTGCGCTGGTCATTGAGAATTGTGCGAAACACAGCAATTCGCTGTTCGTCAGCGTTCGCGCCGAATCGGCGATCAACGCATCATGGCGATCAACGTTACCCTTTCGCAATTCATCGAATGCTCCGGGGCAAACGTGGGTCGTCAGTTCCAGCGCAACGCCTTGTTGCTTTGCATAGCGTTGGAACTCTTCAGTCATTGAAGTAATGGCTGGCTGGAAGGTCGCCAGGATGGTGATCTTTGACGTGCGCTCAATGGCTTGCTCGATCATGGCTTCGTTCGGCTTGAGGATGGGAATGTTCAGGGAGCGTTTGCACAGGTCGATGGCGTCACCGAATGCCGAGCAGGTGAACAAGATGGCGTCAGCCCCCGATTGCGCGGCATAGGTGGCGAGTTTCAAGAAGCGCTCGTTCAATGCCGGGGTGAGTTCGCCCGCGTCTGCCAAATCGCCGGAAAGCGAGTCTTCCAACAGATTGACCAGCTTGGCCTCGGGCCAAAGCCGTGTGAAAGCTTCAGTTATGGGAGCAATCGATACCGGTGTTGCATGGATCAAATAAATGCGTGGTGCGGTCATGACGTAACCTCAGGTTGTGGTCGATCAAGTTGATAGCCGGTGATATCGCGACATCTCAGCGGCGTGTTGATGTGCAATAGGTGTGTTATTTTTCTTTCAAGGGATGGTCAGGGATGAGCAAGGCTCTACCCCAGGATCCTCGCAATTGACGCCATCTTCCTCGGATAGCCGGTTTCCATGAATTCAGCAGAATCGATTCCTCAATCACCATTGGCGGGCGAACAATCCAAAATGAAGCCCAAAATAAAAAAAGACCTTGCCGAGCAGTTGGCTCCCAAGATCATTGATATGGCTAGAGCCAGGTCGATGCGCGCCGGTGATCCACTGCGCGAGGAGTCTTTTGCCAAGGAGTTGGGGGTTTCCCGTTCGCCCATCCGCCGAGGTTTCGCTTTGCTGGCTGAGTTGGGGCTCGCCACCAAGGAACCGAATCGGGGCTATTTTCTGACGACGGATGCGCGAGGAATCGACAGCCGGAAGCTCCCCTGGAAGTCGACCCATTCGAAGACTTTTACTTGCGAGTGGTCGACGATGTACTTCGCGGCGATATCCCGACGACGTTTTTTGAAGCCGAGCTGATGCGCAAGTACGAGGTGCCGAGAGGGCAGCTCATGAAGGTCCTGAATCGACTGGCCAATGAAGCGATGATTGAGCGCAAGCCAGGGCAGGGGTGGGAGATCAACAGCTTCCTGCATGACTCCAAGGCGCATATCCAGAGTTACCGTTTTCGAATGGCGATCGAGCCTGCCGCCGTATTGGAGCCAGGCTACGAGGTGGACAAGGTAGCGTTTGCAAAGGCCCGGGAGGTCCAGCAAAAGATGTTGGATGGCGATATTTTCAGCCTTTCGCGATCGCAGCTTTTCCAAGTGGGCGCGCAGCTTCATGAACTGGTGGTCCGTTGCTCTGGCAATGCTTTTTTTCTCGAAGCTATTCGCCGGCAAAACCAGCTGCGTCGATTCATGGCCTACAAGGCCAACGTCGATCGACCTCGGTTGATCAACCAGTGCAAGGAACACATCCATCTACTGGACCTCATTGAAAGTGGGCAGCGAGAAGCTGCCGCGGAGTTTCTGCGCAATCACCTCGATGTCGTCGGCCGGCAAAAAACCGACAAAGAGGCCAAGGATGAGCTGGAGCACCAGCGCAGCCTTGAGGTCTCGGTTGTCAGTTAGCGCGCGGCTCGTTCAGTAGCACCACGCCGTCATCGTCGCCGTATAACTGATCGCCATCTGCGATGGCGTGCCCGGCGAACTCCACCGTGACTGCAATCTGCCCCTCGTTACGCTTGACAGTCTTACGCGGCGAGGTGCCCAGCGCCTTGATGGCGATTGGCATAGTGCGCAGGGCCGCTTTATCCCGGATGTAACCGTAGATCAGAACGCCGGCCCAACCGTTTTTCACCAGGTCTTCTGCGATCACATCGCCGAACAGCGCGTAGCGATCACTCCCCCCGCCATCGACAACCAGCACCCTGCCATGGCCCGGCAGACTGCTTATCTCCTTGATGCTGGAATTGTCTTCAAAGCACTTGAGGGTGAAGGCGCGGCCTTCGAAGTCATTCTTAGCGCCAAAGTCGCTGAAAATTGGGGCCAGGACGCGAATGGTGTCCGGGTACTGATCGCACAGGTCAGATGTTTTGACAGTCATGGGCTGAGTCTCTTGATTCCGGGTAGAGGGTGGTCGTGGGCACAAAGGTTGCACAATCTGAATATTCATGCAATAAAATGCAATCTTGCGAAGGCGAAAACGATACTGCCGGACAGGTCGTGATGAACGGCAGCGATCATTTAGGGACTTCGCTTCGCCAATATTGTACTTTGTATTTACGGTATACATAAATCGAGGCGGTGCCTGACGCACCGGCTCCAGAAAATCAGCTCAACAATAAGCAAGGGGTGTTCGATGCGTATTTTGGTTCTTCCTGGTGATGGTATTGGTCCGGAAATCGTTGAGTCGTCGATGTCGGTCCTGCGAGCCGCCAACAAAAAAATTCGATCTGGGCCTGGCGTTCGATTACGACGACGTTGGTTTCACCAGCCTTGAAAAATACGGCACCACCTTGCGTGAAGAAGTGCTGGAAAAGGCCAAGGGCTACGAGGGCATCATTCTGGGTACTCAGTCCCACGCCGATTATCCGGTGCCGGAGAAGGGCGGTCGTAACGTCTCCGCCGGCTTCCGTATCGGCCTGGACCTGTACGCCAACGTGCGTCCTGCGCGTACCCGTCCGTTCCTGACTTCAAACATGAAGGAAGGCAAGACGATGGACCTGGTGATCATGCGCGAAGCGACGGAAGGCTTTTACCCGGACCGCAACATGAGCCGAGGTTGGGGCGAAGTGATGCCGACCCCGGACATGGCCCTGTCGACGCGCAAGATCACTCGTCATTGCAGCGACCGCATCGCTCGCCGTGCCTTTGAACTGGCCATGAAGCGTGGCAAGAAGGTCACCGCCATCCACAAGGCCAACAGCTTCCACATGACCGACGGCCTGTTCCTGGAGTGCGTGCGTAACGTGGCCAAGGACTTCCCTGAAGTCGAGCTGGACGACCTGTTGGTCGATGCCTCGACGGCACACCTGGTGCGTAACCCCGAGCGTTTTGACGTGCTGGTGGCGACGAACTTCTACGGCGACATCATCAGCGACCTGGCGAGCGAGTTGTCCGGCAGCCTGGGGCTGGCCGGTTCGATGATGGCTAGCGACATTCATTGCTGCGCCCAGGCCCAACATGGTTCTGCGCCTGACATCGCCGGCCAGGACAAAGCCAACCCGGTGTCGATGATTCTTTCGGTGGGCATGTTGCTGCAATGGATGGGTGAACATCATGACAGCCATGCCTTGATCGATGCGGGCCTGGCAATGGACAAGGCGGTCGACGCGGTGCTGAAGAACCCAGAGCAACGTACCGCGGACCTGGGTGGTTCGTTCGGCACCAAGGCGTTTGGCGAAGCGGTCGCCAAGGTCATCCTGGGCTGATCGGCTCGGGCGGCATGCCGGTCATGCCGCCCGTTGTCCGGAGTGTTGCGCGGTTAAAACAAGAGAATGCCTGTTCTTCCTTGAGGTAACCAAGGGAGGGGCGCGAGGAGAGAACAGTGAGTCACTTACTACTCGGTTGCATCGCAGACGATTTTACGGGCGGTACTGACTTGGCCAGTACGCTTGTCAGGGGTGGGATGCGAACGCTGCAAGTGATCGGAGTGCCCGAGGGGCCCTTGCCGGATGACATTGATGCGGTGGTGATTGCTCTGAAAAGCCGCACCATCAGTCCCGAAGAGGCTGTCGCTCAGTCGCTCGACGCGCTGGAGTGGCTGCGCGCGACGGGCTGCCAACAATTTGTTTTCAAGTATTGCTCGACGTTTGATTCGACCTCCCGGGGCAATATCGGTCCTGTCGCCGACGCCCTCGCCAATGCCTTGGGTGTTGTCTTTGCGGTAGCCTGTCCTGCATTTCCGGAAAACAAACGCACGATCTTTAACGGCCACTTGTTCGTTGGCGAGCAGTTGCTGAGCGAATCCGGCATGCGCAATCATCCGTTGACGCCCATGACCGACTCCAATCTGGTTCGAGTGCTGCAACAGCAGACGCGCAAGCCAGTAGGACTCGTTGCGCATTCGGTCGTGAACAAAGGTGCACAAGCCATTTCAACGGCCTTCAAAAACCTTGCGGCCCAGGGCCAGGGCTATGCCATCGTCGATGCGATCGACGATGAGGATCTGTATGCGATCGGCGAGGCTGTTGCGGACCATAAACTGGTTACCGGTGGCTCCGGCGTGGCGCTGGGTCTACCCGACAATTTTCGTCGTACAGGTTTGCTCGGAGACGGTGCGGCCGCCTCGGCGCTGCCCGCCATCCAAGGTCTGGGCGCTGTTGTTTCCGGCAGTTGTTCAGTGGCGACCAACAGTCAGGTCGCACACTGGCAAAAAAAACATCCAAGTTTCTCACTCGACCCACTGCTCTTGGCCAATGGTCACGATCAAGTCGCTGAAGCACTTGAGTGGGCCAAGGACCTGGTTCAAAAGGGCCCTGTCTTGATCTACGGAAGCGCAGAGCCAGAGACTGTCAAACTCGCCCAGCAAAAGCTTGGTGTGGAAGCCGCGGGTCAACTCATGGAAGACGCCCTGTCCGCGGTTGCGGTTGGCCTGTACGAAATGGGTGTACGCAAACTGGTGGTGGCCGGTGGCGAAACGTCCGGTGCGGTGGTCAAGGCTCTCCAGGTCAAGGCGCTGAGAATCGGCGCAACGATTGACCCGGGTGTGCCATGGACACTCGGCTTGCGGGATGACCTGGTTGCTCTGGCGCTGAAATCCGGAAATTTTGGTACCGTCGATTTCTTCGAGAAGGCGTTGGCCTGCGCGCCGTGATTTGCCCAGCCAGGGCGCCCTCCAGGCCCGCATATTTTTGTATTTGGCTTGAAGGAGGGCGCTGACAATCAGCGCCTGCAGCCTTGCCTGCTCTTCTTTGCTATTGGATATACGCCTTCACCCAAGACAATAAAAATAAGGATAAAGAAGTGCTCAGACCTTCCAATCGTCGTCAATTCATAAAAAATCTCGGCAGGCTGGGCGGGTTGGGATTCGCCGCGACCCATATGGCTTACAGCTTTGCCGATGAAGCCTTTCCTTTCAGTAGTGGCACCCAGTCGCCTCGCCTGCGCGTCCCTCCACTCGCCTGTGACTGCCATCATCACATCTATGATCGGGCGTTCCCTTACTACGATGATCGAAATCTTCCAAGCGCAAGCGTGGAAGACTATCGACGTATTCAGGCGCGGCTGGGACTGACCCGCAGCGTTGTGATTCAGCCATCGTCCTACGCTACTGACAATCGTTGCATGCTGGCCGCGTTAGCCAAGCTTGGCCGGCAGTCACGGGGCGTCGCGGTCGTGGATGACAAGGTCAAGGTCAGTGAGTTGCGTCGCCTGCATGAGCTCGGTGTTCGAGCGATACGGTTCAACCTTGGAACGGGAAGCGCCACCACCGTCGAGATGATTGAGCCCCTGGCAAAACTCATCGCAGACCTGGGCTGGCATGTGGAGATCCACACGCGACCAGACGAATTAATCCAGTTGGAGGCGTTGCTGTCTCGCTTGCCTGTGCAAATCGCGTTCGATCATTTCGGCCGAATCCCTTTGGAGAACTGGAGCGATCATCCCGTGTTCAAAATGATTGCTCGACTGGTTGATCGGGATCAGGCGTGGGTAAAAGTCTCAGGTGCCTATCAGGACTCGGTACTGGGTGGCCCCGATTACGATGATGTCAAAAGCTTGGCCAGGGAAATGATTGCATTGGCGCCAGAACGTGTGGTCTGGGGGACCGATTGGCCGCATCCGAGCCTGCAGTCGAAGAAAAAGCCGATGCCCGATGACGCGTCGATGTTTGATTTGTTGCAAGTGTGGGCACAGAGCGATGCCATGGTCGAAAAAATTCTCGTCGATAACCCGGCCAAGCTCTACGGTTTTTGATAGGGGGGCTCAAGCAGAAGGGGCGCCTGGCGCCCCTTTTTGCTTGTCCAAGATTCAGGAATGCGTGGTCACCCCATCGGCTTCCGTGTGGTTTGGCGAGGCCGGAATAGGATATGACTGCGATTCGACCTCCGGTTCTGGCTCGACGTATTCGCCCCGCAGGACCTGATTCATGCGCTCTGTATCCAGCGCACCCTCCCATTTCGAGATCACGATCCCGGCCACGGCATTGCCAATGATCGATGTGACGGCTCGCGCTTCGCCCATGAATCGATCGATACCTACGAGCAACGCAATGGCGCTGAGTGGCAGCACGTGGACACTCGCCAGGGTTGCCGCCAAAGCGACAAAGCCACTGCCAGGAACGCCGCTCATGCCCTTGGATGTGAACAGCCCGATGGCCAGTACGGTCAGCTCCTGGGAAAGCGTAAGTGGCGTGTTGGTCGCCTGGGCGATAAAGATCACGGACATGGTCAGGTAAATACACACACCATCCAGGTTGAAGGCGTACCCGGTTGGTACGACGAGGCCTACCACGCTTTTCTCACAGCCCAGCTTCTCCAGTTTTTGCAGCAGCCCCGGCAATGCCGGCTCCGCACTGGCGGTTCCCAGGGTGATCAGCAGTTCGGTTTTCAGGTAGCCCAGAAAAGCGAAGATGTTCACGCCACACACTTTCAGAATGAGTCCCAGAATCCCGAAGATGAACACGATGCAGGTTGTGTAGAACGCCATCATCAGATAGCCGAGCGTCGCCAGGCTGCCGATTCCATACTTGCCAACGGTGAATGCGATAGCACCGAAAGCACCGATGGGCGCGAATTTCATCAGGTAGCCGATGATGGAGAATAGCGTGATCAACCCTTGGTCGATCACATCCACGAAAGTGGCCACTCGTTTTCCGCCTTGCGCCAATGCCACGCCAAAGAGAACGGCGAGGAACACGACGGGCAGGATTTCACCATTCACGAAGGCGCCCATGACCGAGTCTGGAATGATGTGCAGGAAAAATTCGCGCAGTGACTGCTCACTGGCAATCTTTGCGTAGCCCGCCACCGCCGACATATCCAGGCTCTTGGGATCGATGTTCATGCCGGCACCTGGCTGCATCAGGTGGGCGATGAGCAGGCCGATAACGAGTGCCGCGGTGGTCACGATCTCGAAATATAGCAGTGCCTTGGCGCCCACCCGGCCAACCGAGCGGATGTCACCCATTCTGGCGATGCCCACCACCACCGTAGCGAATACGACTGGCGCGACGACCATCTTGATCAATTTGATGAAGACATCCCCCAGCACCTTCATTTCCACGGCCGCTTTGGCATCAAAAAGCGCAAAAAGGGTTCCGAGGATGACCCCGAGCAGGACTTGGATGTAGAGGGGTTTTAGCGGGCGTAGTAGCGCGAATTTCACGGGAAAACTCCTGACGTCTGGAGCCGAAAAGCTCCTAATTGTTGTTGTCGGCCGACACAGGAAAAGCATTCCCTGGTGTGGCGAGCGTCGTGTGAGCGAATTTAAATTGCCTCTTGATGCAACAAAAGACAATTCTTTTTGCCAAGACAAGATGAAAGGAAGAATTTTGAACGGAGATGAGATGAAAAGGTTGAGTAAATTGAATATTAATGCAATAAAATGCAATCTTGCGAAGGCGAAAACGATACTGCCGGACAGGTCGTGATGAACGGCAGCGATCATTTAGGGACTTCGCTTCGCCAATATTGTACTTTGTATTTACGATATACATAAATCGAGGCGGTGCCTGACGCACCGGCTCCAGAAAATCAGCTCAACAATAAGCAAGGGGTGTTCGATGCGTATTTTGGTTCTTCCTGGTGATGGTATTGGTCCGGAAATCGTTGAGTCGTCGATGTCGGTCCTGCGAGCCGCCAACAAAAAATTCGATCTGGGCCTGGCGTTCGATTACGACGACGTTGGTTTCACCAGCCTTGAAAAATACGGCACCACCTTGCGTGAAGAAGTGCTGGAAAAGGCCAAGGGCTACGAGGGCATCATTCTGGGTACTCAGTCCCACGCCGATTATCCGGTGCCGGAGAAGGGCGGTCGTAACGTCTCCGCCGGCTTCCGTATCGGCCTGGACCTGTACGCCAACGTGCGTCCTGCGCGTACCCGTCCGTTCCTGACTTCAAACATGAAGGAAGGCAAGACGATGGACCTGGTGATCATGCGCGAAGCGACGGAAGGCTTTTACCCGGACCGCAACATGAGCCGAGGTTGGGGCGAAGTGATGCCGACCCCGGACATGGCCCTGTCGACGCGCAAGATCACTCGTCATTGCAGCGACCGCATCGCTCGCCGTGCCTTTGAACTGGCCATGAAGCGTGGCAAGAAGGTCACCGCCATCCACAAGGCCAACAGCTTCCACATGACCGACGGCCTGTTCCTGGAGTGCGTGCGTAACGTGGCCAAGGACTTCCCTGAAGTCGAGCTGGACGACCTGTTGGTCGATGCCTCGACGGCACACCTGGTGCGTAACCCCGAGCGTTTTGACGTGCTGGTGGCGACGAACTTCTACGGCGACATCATCAGCGACCTGGCGAGCGAGTTGTCCGGCAGCCTGGGGCTGGCCGGTTCGATGATGGCTAGCGACATTCATTGCTGCGCCCAGGCCCAACATGGTTCTGCGCCTGACATCGCCGGCCAGGACAAAGCCAACCCGGTGTCGATGATTCTTTCGGTGGGCATGTTGCTGCAATGGATGGGTGAACATCATGACAGCCATGCCTTGATCGATGCGGGCCTGGCAATGGACAAGGCGGTCGACGCGGTGCTGAAGAACCCAGAGCAACGTACCGCGGACCTGGGTGGTTCGTTCGGCACCAAGGCGTTTGGCGAAGCGGTCGCCAAGGTCATCCTGGGCTGATCGGCTCGGGCGGCATGCCGGTCATGCCGCCCGTTGTCCGGAGTGTTGCGCGATTAATAACAAGAAAGCATCGGGGACATTCAAATTGTTAGATGAGTTCGAGAAGGCAGTGGTCCATGCGCCATGATCTGCTCAGCCTGGAGATTTTCATGGCAGTGGCGGAGCAGCGAAACCTGACAAAGGCCTCGCAACTCTGTCATCTGGCGACGTCCGCGGTCAGTAAACGAATCAGCGAGCTTGAAGAGAAAGTAGGTTCGCCCCTGTTCATTCGTTACCCCCGTGGCATGGAGCTGACGCCCGCAGGGCAGTCGCTGCGTCATTACGCGCTGCAGGTCAATGAAACCCTGCAGAAGATGGATCAGGAGCTGAGTGAATACGGCGCCGGTATCAAAGGCCATGTGCGCTTGCATGCCATCACCTCCGCGTTGGCGCAACAGTTGAGCCTGGACATCGGCTCGTTCCTGGAAACCTATCCCGACATCAAGTTCGACATCGAGGAGCGCGTCGGCGCGGCCATTGTGCGAGCCGTTTCAGATGGGCGGGCGGATGTCGGTTTCATCGCCGAACAGACATCCTCCCTGGACTTGGAAACACTGCCCTATCGCACGGATGAATTGGTGATCGCGGTTGCCGAACATCATCCGCTGGCGGGGCAGGCGCACGCCCGTTTCGAGCAGGCGTTGCACTATGAGTTCATCGGCCCTCACCTGGAAAGTTCGGTCCACCGGCTGTTGACTGAACAAGCCGAGTCGTTGGGCAAAACGGTCAGGCAGCGCGTTCGCGTTTCCAGTTTTGAATGCATGTGCAGGATAGTTTCGACCAACCTGGGCATCTGCATATTGCCCCGTGATGTGTTGCGCCCGTATCTACGGCCCTTTCATTTGCAGGCGGTCACGCTTGCCGAGCCCTGGGCCAAACGTCAGTTGCAAATCGTCGCTCGTCGATTTGAAGGCCTACCCCCTACTGCCCGTGCGTTCGTTGCGCACTTGACCGCGTGACAGGCGCGGTGAAAGCGTCTGTTCGCCCTGCGAGGTGAGTTCATGTTTATTTATGTCGGCTGTCGTACCACTCGTGAAAGAAATGCTCGCGGTAACGGTATCAATGTTTACAGCATGGATGCCCAGACGGGATGCCTGAGCCATGTGCAACTGGTGGATGGATTGGTAAACCCGTCTTTTCTGGCCATCAGTGAGCAACAGGATTTTCTCTACTGCGTCCATGGCGATACGGACCAGGCCAGTGCCTTCAGGATCAATCCCGATGGCACATTGAGTTATCTCAATAGCCAGAATACCCACGGCCACAATCCGGCTCATCTGGCGATTTCGCCGGACGGTGATTTTCTCGTGGTGAGCAATCACTACAGTGGTTCGGTCGTTGTTCTACCGATCCTTGCCTCGGGCGAGCTGGGTGAACGCTGTGATCAAGTGTCGACTGTCGGGCCGATCGGACCCCATCGAGTGGAGCAGAAGAATCCGAAACCGCATTTCAACCCATTTGATCCCAGTGGAAAGTTTGTGCTCGTTCCGGATAAAGGGTTGGATCGGATTTTCACTTATCGATTCGATTCGTCACTTGGTAGGCTGCTGCCGGCGGACTGTCCTTTCGTCGCCACGCGAAAAGGGGCGGGGCCGCGTCATGTCGCTTTTCATCCTGGGCTGCCGATTGTCTACTCGGTCAATGAGCTGGACTCCACGGTCGCGATCTATCACTTCGACGGCAAAAGCGGCGAGCTTAAACCGCAGCAGGTGATTTCTGCGCTGCCCGAGTCCTTTACTGGCGACAGCACCGCTGCAGAGATTGAAGTCGATGCAACAGGTCGTTTCCTGTACGCCTCGAACAGGGGCAGCGACACCATCGCGCTCTTCAACATCAACCCGCAAACGGGTTGGCTGACATTCAAGTCGGCGACGCCGACGGAAGGTCGGACGCCACGATTCTTTGCGTTGTCACCCGACGGGCGCTTCTTGTACGCCGCCAATGAGGACAGCGATACGATCGTGGTTTTCAGGGTTGACCCAACGACTGGGGAGTTGGCCATGACGGGAGAGGTGATCGAGACAGGCAGTCCGGTGTGCATGATCTTCGGTGGCCCGAGGGCATGAAGGCGTTCTTCGCCTCGATGCGATCGTGGTGGGCGACACCCGTGGTTGGCGTTGCCGGTGCTCTGGTCGCCAGCTATCTCGACTGGCCGCTGCCGTGGATCATCGGGTCGATGTTGGCGGTGATCCTGGTGCGTTGCCTGGGCTGGCGCGTGGGGGAAATTCCCTATGGGCGCCTGACCGGACAATGGATGATTGCGACCTCCATCGGTTTGCACTTCACGCCTGTGGTACTGGAGCAGATCCTGGGGCATTTCGCGATGATGCTGTTCGCGGCGTTTCTGACCCTGTTCCTCGCACTGCTCGGTATCGAGTTCATGCGGCGTCGGGGCATGGACCTGACAACCGCATTTTTTGCGTTCATGCCGGCCAATTTTTCAGAAATGATTCAGTCCGGGATCAGGCACAAGGCCAACGTCAGTCAGATCGCCGCGGCTCACAGCGTACGCCTGGTGTTGATCGTACTGTGTGTCCCGCCCGCGATGTTTTTTACCGCGAAAATCTCTCCGGCGGCGGTGCATGCCCGTTTGCCGAGTGATTGGTATTGGCTCCTTCCGCTGCTGGTAGGTGGAGCGCTGACGGCGATGATCTGGAAACGCTACAAGTTGCCTAATCCATGGATGTTTGGTCCGATGGCTTTGTGCGCCCTTTTCACCGCCAGTTTCAACCTGCAAACGGCACTACCCGTGCAGCTCAGTCATTACGGTCAGCTAATGATCGGCTGCGCTCTCGGTGGCTATTTTGATCGTCAATTCTTCCGGGCCTCACCGACCTTCCTGCTCAAGGTGTCGCTGTTCACCCTGGCGATGATCGGCTGCACACTGATGCTGGCTCTTGGCATCGGGTATTGGCTCGGCTTTCCGGTGATGACGCTGGCATTGGGCATGATGCCGGGCAGCAGTACGGAGATGTACCTGACTGCCGAGGCCCTGAATCTGGGAGTCGGTATTGTCATGGCGATGCAGATCATGCGGCTGGTGGTGGTGATGCTGTGTGCCGAGCCAGTGCATAAAGCGTGGTTGAAACGCCTTCGTCGTGGAGTGAGGTAGCGGCGTTTCAACTGACCATGGGTGAAGTGTCAATGGCCCTGCAAGGGAGCAACCGTGACATCGCTCTGACCGCTGTCGGCGAGTGCCTTGCGGACGAAACCGTTGGCTTTCTGTTCTTCCAGAAACGCCCTGACGTAGGCCGCAGCTGCGACGCATTGCACGGGAACGCCCATCGCTTGGCGAATCGAGGTGAAGTATCCCTCCAGCACGCGCAACCCGCTGTTGGCTTCGGCAACCTTGAGCAGTGGCTGACGTACACCCGCTGCTGCATCCAGACCCTCGTTCAGAAATAGGTCCACCGCGCCTGCGGAGGTCGGCGCACGGACGAGCGATGCATGTTGCTGGGTTCGGCTCAGGTACAAGTCGTAAGCCGCGCCCTGGCCGACGGCGATCCGCACGCCGGGTTGATCCAGATCTTCCATCTTGTGGAACGGCGAGTCGCTCTTGACCAGATAGGTGCCCTCGATGATTACGTATGGCTCACTGAAGGCGACCTGGGCTTCGCGCACCGGCTCGATAGCCAGGAACGCGATGTTCCATTGCTGCTGCGCCAAGGCCGCGAACACCTTGCCCGCGGCGTCATACGTGATGAACTCGACCGGAACACCCAGTTGTCTACCCAGCTCCACAGCCAGGCTTACGGAAACCCCTTGAGGCTGTCCTGTTTCGGTATTGCGCTGCGCAAGCACCGGGTTGCCAAAATTGATGGCGGCTCTGAGTACGCCAGTCGGGGCGAGATCGTTCAGGGCTTCTGCGCTAGGGGTGGGCTTACAGGGTTCTCCAGGGAAGGTGTCATCGGCCCGAGAGTAGGGCAGTGCGCCGCGCCTGACAATTTCAGGCTCATCAAGCCAGCGTTCTCCATTGACGAACGCTGGCTTGCCCAACGCTCAATTTTACTCAGGCCGGCCATTGGTTAGGCTGGGGCCAATTGAACGACCTCTTCGCGTCGTTCGTTCATGCTCTCAATCAGTGAATGACCCATCCATGATTTCAGCCGTCGATGCACGTTATTTAAACCATCTTCAAGTGGGTGACATTCGTTACGCCTACGTGGATCTGCACAAAATACTGAGCCGAGACGAACTCTCACGCTTGCCCTATTCGATTCGCATCCTGCTGGAGAATGTGGCGCGTTGCTCGCCGGCGGCGCTGGACGGGGTCATCGCCTGCATACGGGACGGCGCGCCCGCCTGCGAAGTGCCGTTCTATCCCAACAGGTTAATGTTCCACGACACCACCTGTCTGCCGGCGCTGGCCGATTTCGCCGGCATGCGGGACATGGTGGCTGAAATGGGCGGCGCGCCGCAAACGATGAACCCGATGATTCCGGCGGTGCTGGTCATCGATCATTCCGTGATCGTCGAGCGCTATGCCGAGCCGGATGCCGTCGAAAAGAACCTGGACATCGATTATCGGCGAAACACCGAGCGTTACGAATTCATCAAGTGGGCGCAAAAGAGCCTGACGAATTTCAAGGTCGTGCCACCGGGTACCGGGATCATCCACCAAGTCAATATGGAGTCACTGGCCACCGTGGTCTGGGAAAGCCGGACCACCGATGGCCAGCCGCTGCTGCATCCTGACGACATCGTCGCAACCGACAGCCACACGCCCATGATCAACGCCATTGGCGTGCTGGGCTGGGGCGTGGGGGAGCTGGAGGGGCAGGCAGCCATGCTGGGCGAGCCGGTGCCGATCAGTTTTCCTGAAACCGTCGGCATCCGCTTGAGCAATGAACTGCGACCCGGAGTAACCGCCACCGACCTGGCTTTGCGCATCACCCAGATACTGCGTGCCAAAGGCGTAGTGGGGAAATTCGTCGAGTTCTGCGGTCCTGGGTTGTCGAGACTCGGCTGGGCGGCACGAGGCACATTGTCGAACATGGCTCCTGAATACGGTGCCACGGTGGTGTTCTTCCCGTTCGACGACAGCACGATGCAATACATGCACCTGACCGGGCGCAGCGAGGACACCATCGCGCGCATCCAAGCCTACCTTGAAGCACAAGGTCTATGGCGACACGACTCACTGCCCGAGCCGCACTTCGATGACGTGATCGAGCTGGATCTTGCGGTCATCGAGCCCAGTGTCGCCGGGCCGCATCAGCCACATCAGTGGCGCAAACTGTCGGATGCCGCACCCTCTTTCCGGCAAGACATCCTGGGGGAGCGTGAGGGCGTAATTGCCCGCTCCTCGGACCATGAGGCCGAGTACTTCGAGCCTTCGTTTGGCCAGGCGTTGACCCATGGCGCCATTTCTCTGGCCGCGATCACCAGTTGCACCAACACCGCCAACCCGAGCCAGATGATCCAGGCCGGATTGCTGGCTCGCAACGCCCAACGGCGTGGTTTGCGCAGCAAGCCTTGGGTCAAGACCTCGTTGTCGCCGGGCTCGCGGGTGGTGGCTGATTACCTGGAGCAAGCGGGCTTGCTGGGCGATTTCTCGGCCCTGGGTTTTGAACTGGCCGGGTTCGGCTGCATGACCTGCATCGGTAACTCAGGTAGCCTCGAAGAGCACATGGAGCGCTTTTCCGATCATGGGCTCAAGACCGTGGTGGTGTTGTCCGGTAATCGCAACTTCGAGGGACGGGTCAATCCGCGCGTGCAGGTCGGTTACCTGGCTTCGCCGGCGCTGGTCGTTGCCTACGCCTTGGCTGGCACGATCAACATGGATATCCAGAACGAGCCGTTGGGGCAAGATGCGGCGGGCAATGATGTTTATCTGCATGAGCTGATGCCGACCGAAGAGCAGATCCATGCACTGGTCAGGCAGACCGTTCGCCCTGAGCTGTTCCGCAAGCGCAATGCGATGCTGTGGGACGGCACTCACCACTGGCAGGCGCTGTCGGCCAGCGGAAGTGTGCAATTCCCGTGGGCACCGAATTCAACTTATTTGCGTCGACCTGTTTATCTGCAAAACGTCAAACCCCAGGCTAGCGCCGAGCTGTTGATTCAAGGCGCGCGGCTGTTGATGGTGTTGGGTGATAACGTCACCACCGACCACATCTCGCCGGCCAGTGCGATTCCACTCGAAAGCCAGGCCGGGCAGTGGCTGATTGAACGCGGCGAAAACCCCGAGGACCTCAATCAGTACTCGACTCGCCGCAGCAATCACGAGGTGATGATGCGCGGTGCGTTCGTCAATCGGGCAGTGAGGAATCAGCTGCTGGAGCGACAACCGGGGGAGGGGGGATTCGCCCTGGCCTACGACGGTTCTGTTCAACGGGTCTACGACGCGGCGCTGAGCTATGTCGCCAAGGAGGTCCCACTGGTGATCATTGCCGGTTTCAACTATGGCGCGGGCTCCAGCCGTGATTGGGCTGCCAAGGCGCAGGCCACGCTGGGCGTCAAAGCCGTCATCGCGCAAAGTTTTGAGCGTATCCATCGCAGCAACCTGATCGGCATGGGTATCTTGCCCATTACCTTTGCAGCGGGGGGCAATGTCGCGAGCTTGCAACTGAGGGGCGATGAGTCACTTGACTTCGGCGGTCTGGATGCACTGCGGGTGGGCGCCAATCCGGTGACCCTGACGATCAATCGCGCTGACGGTGGGCAGGCGTCGGTGTCGTTGATTCTGCAACTGGATTCCCAGCAGGAAACCCTCTACTTGAGGGAGGGCGGTATTTTGCCGTACGTCGTGCGTAAGGTCGTGGCCGAGGCGGTTTAAACCAAAAAAGCGGTCTTTGAACTTCAGTGTTCAAAGACCGCTTTGGGGGCTACCACTTGACAGCGAACACCTGGCGCAACTCTTCAATTGCGTTTTCACCCAGCGGTGCAGGTTTGGGATCGTTCATCATCCAGAGCTTTGCCGTTTCCTCCAGCTCTTCCAGGGCGAAACTCGCCTTGGAGACAGAGCTTTCCCAAACCACCGGGCCCAGGCGCTCCAACATGACCCCGCGGACCTTGTTGGCCAGTTGCGCCATTTGCGCCGCCACCTCGGGTGAACCGGGGCGCTGGTAGGCAATCAATGGGATGTGACCGACCTTCATGACTTGGTAAGGCGTCAATGGCGGCAGGATATCGTCGTTGTTCCACACCCCGGCGAGCGTCAGTGCTACGAGCGAGGTCGAATGGGTGTGAACCACGCCGTTGACTTCAGGGTTTCGGTCGTACACCTGGCGATGCAATTCGAGGGTTTTCGACGGTTTGCTGCCCGACACCCAAGTACCGTCCCGGCTGACTTTGGCGATCTCCTCTGGCCGCAGTCTTCCCAGGCACGCATCAGTGGGGGTGATCAACCAGCCATCCTCCAGGCGCGCACTGATGTTCCCCGCGCTGCCTACGGTGTAGCCGCGTTCGTAGAGGCTTTTTCCAACGGCGCAGATTTCTTCACGTAGCTGTTCTTCGTTACTCAACGTGTGATCTCCTCGATAAGTGATGTGAGGCCAGTGCCGAGGCCTGAAAGTGAAGAGGGCGTTGCGGCGGACTCCGATCGTAGTTTCAGGATCGGCGATTTATGGGCAAAAGAGCCGCTCAGGTGCTGTTTCATCAAATGCGCGGCTTCCAGGTTATGGCCCTGTTCCACCAGCTCGATCATCCGAATGTGTTCGGCGCATTGCTTGTAGAGGCGCTTGCGGTCGATCATCGAGCGGTATTCGATCAGCCGCCGCATGTTGTTCATCTGCACCAGGATCATGTGATAAAGCGGGTTGCCGGAGAGCTTGATGAATTCCTCGTGGAAACGAATACCGTTTTTGAGGAGTACATCTGCCGGCAGGTTATCGATGCCGCCGTTGATCATGTCCTGCTGCTCTTTTTTCAAGCGCTGGAGCTTGACCAGATCGTGCAGGTAAGTCGGTTCTAGGAGTGCCGCGGGCTCGATTAGCGAGCGCACCTTATAAATCTGTTCAAGGGTTTCCGGGGTCTTCGCCACATCCAGGAAGCGCCAGCCATAACCTGGTTTAGGCTCAGCCCATCCGACCTTAGCCGCGCGATTGAGGATGTCGATGACCTGGGCTTTGGTCAGGTTGTAGCGAGTACGCAGGAATTGCTCCGTGACCTCACTCGGGATCGCATTGTTCAGCCAGTCTTCCGAAAGTTGGTAATACTCGTCGGGCTCTTCAAGAGGCAGCACCTCGTCATGGATCTGCGTGGGGTCTTGCACCGACTCCAGCACAAAGAATCCGCGATTGGGCAACTGCTCAAGAGCACCTTGCTCCGAAAGCGAGACCAAGGCTTCCCGGGCGGGAGAGCGCGAGACATTGAACTCATCGGCGACTTTTTGTGCGCTGAGATGAGCGCCCGGCGCTAGCTCGCCGGTCTGGATCTTCTGCCGGATCTCGGCAGCGATTCGTTGTACTAGGGCGCTTGAGGCCATAACTGTTATCACTTACGCAATGGGTGGCGACAGAACACAATCCGGGTCAGGATTGTGAGATCAGATGCTGCATGGCTCCGATTCGATCAGGTTTTATCGCGTATGACTACTTTTTAGCATGGCATTGTGCAAAAAATTGCACGTATCTGATTCACATTTTGAAGTGCTGCACCATGGCATTCAGCTCCAGAGCCAGCAGGCCAAGGGATTGAGAAGCGCTTGTGGTTTGTTGCGAGCCGGTCGCTGACTGAACGGAGAGGTCACGTATATTGAGCAGGTTTCGGTCCACCGAGCGTGCCACGTGGGCCTGTTCTTCGGTAGCCGTGGTGATCATCAGGTTTCGTTGGTTGATGTCATCGTTGGCGGCCACGATTTCTGCCAGCGCACTTTGGGTAGATTGGGCCAGCGACAGCGTAAGTCGGGTGTTTTCACTGCTGCTGAGCATGGTCGACACGGCGGTATCCGTTCCGCTCTGGATACCGCTGATCATGGCTTCGATTTCTCGGGTGGACTGTGCGGTGCGGTGCGCCAGCGCGCGGACCTCGTCGGCGACTACCGCGAAACCACGTCCGGCGTCACCCGCCCGTGCTGCCTCGATGGCAGCGTTTAGCGCCAACAGGTTGGTTTGTTCGGCGATCGTGCGAATCACGTCCAACACTTTCCCAATGCCCTGTGCCTGTTGCGCCAGGCCTTCCACTTGGCTGGAGCTCAATTGCACGTCTCGGGTAAGCGTTTCGATTGCCCCCAAGGTTTCAACCATGCGCTGTTGGCCTCGAAGAGCAATGTCCCGGGACGCCACCGACAGCTCTGAAGTGGACTGCGCGTTGCGTGCTACTTCCTCAATGGCGGCAGTCATTTCATTGACCGCCGTGGCTGCCTGTTCGATTTCTGCGTGTTGCTGCTGAATATCCTGGCCTGACGCCGCGGTGACGGTGTTCAGCTGGGCAGTGGCGCTGGTCAGCTGTTTCGATGAGCCGGAGATCCGACCCAGGGTTTGGATCAGGTTGTCCTGCATGGTCGCCAGGGATTCGAGCAGACGGGAGGTTTCGTCATTTCCAGTCGGTTGAATGGTTTTGCTTAGATCCCCCTCGGCAATCGTCCTGGCCGCTCTTACCGCTACATTGAGCGGTGCAGTGATGCTGCGGGTCAGCAGCCATGCCACCAGGATTGTGCCAATGCCGACCAGGATGATAACCAGCACGACTCCCCTGACGGCGCTTTGATAAGCATCGACCGAGTGATTGCCAGCAGCTTCCGCGCCTTGGTTCGAGCGTTCGATCAGGTCGTCGAAGTTTTTCGTCATCTGGTCGTACGAGTCCCTGATGCTCATCAAAAATTCCCTGGCCCCGGTCTTATCTCCTTGACGAGAAAGCTTGAGCAATTCGAGGTGATTTTTTGCATAAACCTCAAGGCTGGCGTTGAAGGCGTTCAAGCGATCTTTTTCTTCGTCGCTGACCAGCAGTTGTCCGTAGCGTTGCATCTGCTCACGGACTTGTTGCAGGCGCCCCGCGGTCTTTTCCTCGTAGGACTGCATATCTTTTTCGCTGACTGAAAGGATGTGCTGCATCGACCCCATGCGGTAGCGGTTCAACGCCGCATTCGCCGCTCCCAGCGCCCGAACCCGCTGGAGCCAATTGTCTTTGATCTGGATCGATTGGTCCTGCACCTCGTCAATCTGTCGCAGGGCGAATACCCCTAGCGCGACGCTCAGCGCGGCAATGATGACGAACCCGAGGATCATTCGACCGGCGATTGAGAGATGTCTTGGCATCATGAGTGGTGTCCCTTCATTAGAGTGGCGTAGTCCGAGTCTTGACCGGAAACGTGTGTTTGTATGGGGCAAAATAATATTGCATTTTTATGCGTCAATATGCCAATATTTTTTGGCTGCCTTCTGAGGCGACTGAATCTGCAAACTTTGCTTTTGGTCAGAGAATATTGGGGGATCTCTCCATTAGAGACCAAGCGTGGGTTGCCGTCAGCGCTCATGGCTTTTTCAGTAGATTGAATATTTACGTTCAAATATTCATCGGGCAAACCCGGATTTTCTTTAGCCGTTCAATAATAAAACCTTGTTCGAGGAAGCATCTGTCATGCAGCGCAGAACCAAAATCGTGGCCACCTTGGGGCCAGCAACCGAGTCGGTCGAAGCTATAGAGGGGCTGGTGAAGGCGGGCGTGGATGTCGTGCGTCTGAATTTCTCTCATGGCAAAGCCGAAGATCATATTGCTCGTGCCCGGTTGGTACGGGAGCTGGCGGCCAAGCACGGACGGTTCGTGGCGGTCCTGGCTGATCTGCAAGGTCCGAAAATTCGAATTGCGCGTTTCGCGCAAGCCAAGGTCGTTCTCGAAAAGGGCCAGCAGTTCATTCTCGACGCTTCCCTGGACAAGGATGCTGGCGACCAGCAACGTGTTGGAATCGACTACGAGGCCCTGATTACAGATAGCCGGCCAGGTGACATTTTGTTGCTTGATGATGGGCGAATCGAGCTCAAGGTCCTGGCGGTCGAGGCGCCGCAATTGATTTGTGCAGTCCTGGTCAGTGGGCCTCTCTCCAACAACAAGGGGATCAACCGCAAAGGTGGCGGGCTTTCCGCATCGGCGCTGACCGAGAAGGATTTCGCCGATATCAAGACTGCTGCACAGATGCAAGTGGACTACCTGGCCGTGTCGTTCCCACGGGATGCTTCGGACATGGAACAAGCGCGTCGATTGCTGCATGAGGCGGGAGGCCAGGCAGGCCTGATCGCCAAGATCGAGCGCGCCGAAACCGTCAATGACCTGCGTGTTCTGGATGCGATCATCGAAGCGTCGGAAGGGGTGATGGTCGCCCGTGGCGATTTGGGCGTGGAGATCGGCGATGCCGAATTGGTGGCGGTACAGAAACTGATTATCGAGCGCGCCCGCACGTTGAATCGGGTTGTGATCACGGCGACGCAAATGATGGAGTCGATGATCACTCAGTCGATGCCGACTCGCGCCGAGGTGTTTGACGTTGCCAATGCGGTGCTCGATGGTACCGACGCGGTGATGCTCTCTGCGGAAACCGCTGCCGGGGCCTATCCGATCGAGACGGTCGAGGCCATGCATCGGATCATCATAGGTGCCGAAAAACACCCGCAATCCCATCGTTCCAAGCACCGTGTCGATCAGGTGTTCCACAAGATCGACGAATCCATCGCCATGTCGGCGATGTATGCGGCGAACCACCTGCATGGTGTCAAAGCCATTATCTGCATGACCGAAAGCGGTGATACCCCACGTTTGATGTCGCGTATCCGCTCACACCTGCCCATTTTTGCATTCTCTCGCAACCTGGCTACCCAGAACCGGGTCACGCTTTTTCGTGGTGTCACCACCATCCCGTTCGACAGTGATGAGTACGCCCCAGAGTTGGTGAATGAAAAGGCCGTGGAGCAATTGACCCGGCGCGGAGTGGTCAAGGCTGGCGATCACGTACTGATTACCAAGGGCGACCACGCCAACGCCCAGGGTGGCACCAACTCCCTTCGCGTCGTATGCGTTGGTGAAACCATTCGCTGAGTGAGGAGACGTTGATGAGTGCGATCAATTCACCGGACCACGACGAGGCGCATAACCGTGCTCGCGACGTTTGGTCTAGAGACTTCGATTTTCGTGAGCAGTATGCGGAACAGCAGGAACTGCTGAGGTCGCAGAACAACACCACGCCAGCTGCGAACCATCCGAATGGGGAAAAGATGCTTAGTAAAAATAGCTTGATCCAACACATCGCTGCCCGGGAAATACTGGACTCGCGGGGGAACCCGACCGTCGAAGCGGTGGTGACCCTCAACAACGGAGTCAGTGCTACTGCCAGCGTCCCCTCTGGTGCCTCGACCGGTTCACGGGAAGCGCTCGAGCTGCGGGATAACGCATTGCGCTACATGGGCAAAGGGGTCATGCGAGCGGTCGAGAATGTGAACAATCCGATTCGCGAGTGCCTCATTGGATTGGATGCCTTGAACCAGCGCGAAATCGACAACGCCATGATCGCCCTGGATGGCACGGAGAGTAAGAGCATCCTGGGCGCCAACGCGATTCTTCCCGTATCATTGTCAACGGCCAAAGCCGCCGCCCAGGTCCAGAACATTCCCTTGTATGAACATCTGGCGGCGTTATACGGCTCGCCAGGCCGGTTCAGCATGCCGGTGCCCATGATGAACATCATCAACGGTGGCGAGCATGCCGATAACAACATCGATATTCAGGAGTTCATGATTCAGCCCGTCGGTGCTGCGTCGTTCCGTGAAGGGCTGCGCATGGGCGCCGAGGTCTTCAATGCCTTGAAAAAGGTTCTGTCGGAGCGAGGCTTGAGCACCGCGGTGGGGGATGAAGGGGCTTTGCCCCTTCGTTGGCTTCCAACGAAGAAGCGTTGATTGTTATCAAAGATGCGGTCAGTCGAGCGGGTTACGAGTTGGGCAAGGACATTACCTTGGCACTCGATTGTGCTGCCTCCGAGTTCTATGAAGACGGTCACTACGTGCTCGCGGGTGAAGACCAGTCATTTGATTCGGCGGGGTTCGCCGATTACCTGGCCATGCTGTGCGACAGGTACCCGATCATTTCCATTGAAGACGGGATGGACGAGAGTGATTGGGACGGTTGGGCTGGCTTGTCCCGGAAACTTGGGCATCTGCAACTGGTGGGGGACGATCTGTTCGTCACCAACACCCGGATCCTGCGAGAGGGCATTCAGAAAGGCATCGGCAATTCCATCCTGATCAAGTTCAACCAGATCGGAACGCTAAGCGAGACGCTGGACGCGATTCGCATGGCTCAGGATGCGGGGTACACCGCCGTGATCTCCCATCGTTCAGGGGAAACCGAAGACACCACGATTGCCGATCTCGCGGTCGCCACTTGCGCCGGGCAGATCAAGACGGGTTCGCTCAGCCGATCCGACCGGGTTGGAAAGTACAACCGTCTGCTGCGCATCGAAGAGGCGCTGCAGGGGCGTGCGCCGTACAACACCTCCGATCTTTTGCAAAGGAAAGCCTGAGCCATGTCGACCTCTGCGAACAAGAAGAAACTGGTCATCGGTAACTGGAAGATGAATGGCAGTAGCGCCGCCAGCGCGGCCTTGCTACGGGGGCTGTTGCCGGTGATTTCGAGTTTCGAACGTGTCGAAATCGCGCTTTGCCCGCCGTATCCCTATCTCGCTACCGTCGCGGATCTGCTCGATGATTCGGACGTTGTACTGGGCGCCCAGAACCTCAGTACTGAGCTGTCAGGTGCTCACACGGGGGAGGTCAGCGGCTCCATGCTTGGCGATATTGGCTGTCGCTTCGTGTTGGTCGGACACTCCGAGCGTCGGGCGCTGTATGGCGAAGATGATGCCTGTGTGGCGAAGAAATTTGCTACGGCTTTGCAGGCCGGGCTCATTCCGGTCCTGTGTGTTGGCGAGACCCTTGCCCAGCGCCAGAGCGGCGAAACGCAAACCGTCGTCACCACTCAGTTGCATGCCGTACTCAAGGCCGTGGGCATTGATGAATTGGCCAAAGGCGTGATTGCCTATGAGCCGGTGTGGGCCATAGGCACGGGCGAAACGGCGACACCTGAACAGGCGCAAGCGGTGCATCGCCACATCCGGCAATGGTTGGCTGACCATGACTGTGTAGCCGCCGATTGCAGGATTTTGTACGGCGGAAGTGTGAAGGCCGACAATGCAGAGCGATTGTTCAATCAGCCAGACATAGACGGCGGCTTGATCGGCGGTGCATCCCTGGACGCGATGTTCTTCGCTGCCATCTGCGAGGCAGCCCAGGCCAAGCCGACGATCTGATCGTTGCGCCCTATGAATTCTTTTGAATGTGTAGACGCGGGGGCTCGGATCGATCCTGTCTCCCGACCCGCGTCGCCTACAAGCACCGAGGTATGAAATGACTTTGAACAGCCGTCTCGAAGCACTGTTCCCAAGCGCTGACGACATTCCCGCCCAGTACCGCCCAGGCCCAGCGATCGAACAGCGAGAGTATCTCGTCAACGGTGAGCTGCGATTGTGGGAAGGTCCAGTGGCGGCCGTGCGCAGCCCTGTGTGCCTGAAAAAGAATCAGGCCATGCGTCCGTCATTCTGGGCAGTACGCCGTTGCTGGATGCGCAGGCCGCCATGACCGCATTGGACGCCGCGGTGCAGGCTTATGACCGGGGCCAGGGTGCCTGGCCGACCCTGCGCGTGGTCGAGCGCATTCGCCACGTCGAGGCTTTCCTCAAGCGCATGCGTGAACAACGCGAAGCTGTCGTGAAGCTGTTGATGTGGGAGATCGGCAAGAATCTCAAGGACTCCGAGAAAGAGTTCGACCGCACTTGCGACTACATCGTCGACACCATCAATGCCCTGAAGGAACTGGATCGTCGATCCAGCCGTTTCGAGTTGGAACAGGACACCCTGGGGCAGATCCGTCGCGTGCCGCTGGGGGTGACGCTGTGCATGGGGCCTTACAACTACCCACTTAACGAAACGTTCACCACATTGATTCCAGCCTTGATCATGGGCAATACCGTGGTGTTCAAACCCGCCAAGTTTGGCGTGCTGCTGATCCGACCTTTGCTTGAAGCGTTCCGTGACAGCTTTCCGGCTGGCGTCATTAACATTATCTACGGTAGCGGACGAGAGACTGTCAGCGCGTTAATGGCCAGTGGCAAGATCGACGTCTTCGCATTCATTGGCACCAACAAGGCCGCCAGCGATCTGAAAAAACTGCATCCCAAGCCACATCGCTTGCGGGCTGCACTCGGCCTGGATGCCAAGAATCCGGGCATCGTCCTGCCGGATGTTGATCTGGATAACGCTGTATCCGAAACCGTTACCGGTTCCCTGTCGTTCAACGGGCAACGTTGCACGGCACTGAAAATCCTCTTCGTTCATGAGAGTGTAGTTGACGCTTTTCTGGATAAGTTTCAATCCAGGCTTGCCCAGTTGAAACCCGGCATGCCCTGGGAAGCCGGAGTGGCTTTGACGCCATTGCCGGAGCCCGGCAAGACTGAGTTTCTCACTGGCCTTGTGGCCGACGCCGTCAGCAAAGGCGCCAGGGTGGTCAATGCCGGAGGTGGTGAAGTCTGCGAGACATTCTTCTACCCGGCGTTGCTTTACCCGGTGACCGCCGAGATGCGGGTGTATCACGAAGAGCAGTTCGGACCGGTCGTGCCGGTGGTGGTCTACCGTGACCTGGAAACGGTCATCGACTACGTCCTCGACTCGGACTTCGGCCAGCAAATGAGTATTTTCGGCAACGACCCCGCACAAGTGGGGCGACTGGTGGATGCGTTCGCCAATCAGGTGGGGCGGATCAACATCAACGCGCAATGCCAGCGTGGGCCGGACAGCTTTCCTTTCAATGGTCGTAAAAACTCTGCCGAAGGCACCTTGTCAGTCCATGATGCGTTGCGGGTCTTTTCCATCCGGACGTTGGTGGCCACCAAGTTCCAGGAGAGCAACAAAGAGTTGGTCAGCGACATCATTCGTCGGCGTGAGTCGAGTTTCCTGACCACCGATTACATCTTCTAGGGGGCATGATGACTACGCGCTCCTTGATTATTCTCGACGGTGTCGGCATTCGACAGGCAACGGAGTCGAATGCTTTTGCAGCGGCCAGAAAGCCCACATTCGATGCACTTCTTCAGCGCTTTGCCAACAACCAGATCGAAACGTCTGGCCTGGCGGTTGGATTGCCTGAAGGTCAGATGGGGAACTCCGAAGTTGGGCATATGAGCCTCGGAGCAGGCCGGGTGGTTTACCAGAGCCTGACTCGAATCGATAAGGCCCTGGCGGATGGAGAGTTTGCCCGTAACCCGGCCTTGCTGGAACTGCTCCAGAGGTTAAAGGCCCGCGATGGCGCTGTGCATGTCATGGGGCTTCTTTCTCCTGGCGGCGTTCATAGTCACATCGATCAGATTGTCGCGGCCTGCCGGTGTCTTGCCGAACAAGGCATCGAACGAATCTACGTGCATGGCTTCCTGGATGGCCGGGACACGCCACCTAAAAGCGCGCAGGCATCGCTTGATGCCCTGGAGCATGAGTTCGCTCGTTTGGGCGCAGGTCGGATTGTCTCGTTGGTCGGTCGTTACTATGCGATGGATCGCGATAACCGTTGGCCGAGGGTCGAAGCTGCTTACCGTCTGATTGTCTCAGCGGACGCTGAGCATCATGCAGCGACTGTTTCCGAGGCGTTGTCAGCGGCCTACGAACGTGGAGAATCGGATGAGTTCGTCAAGCCGACAACGATTGGGCAGCCTGTGCGCGTTGGACCCGATGACGCACTGATCTTCATGAACTTCCGTCCCGATCGTGTTCGAGAGTTGAGCGAGGCATTGATCCAACCTGACTTCGACGCATTTGAGCGACCTCTTGTTGTGCCCAAAGATCGATTGCTGACATTGACCCGCTATTCCGAAGAGCTGGATTGCCCCTGTGCATTCGCTCCTGAGACGATCAATAACAGCTTGGGCGAATACCTGGCGATTCTTGGCAAGCGACAACTGCGCATTGCCGAAACCGAGAAATACGCCCACGTCACGTTCTTCTTCAACGGTGGGAGAGAGCAACCTTTCCCAGGTGAGGAGCGGATCCTGATTCCGTCACCTGATGTCGCTTCCTATGATCTCCAGCCAGAGATGAGTGCGCCGCTGCTGACGGATCACCTGGTACGCGCCATCGACGGCGGCACGTTCGATTTGATCGTCTGCAACTACGCCAATGGCGATATGGTGGGACACACCGGTTCTTTTGATGCCGCGGTGAAGGCCGTTGAGGTACTTGATGACTGCTTGCGCCGTGTCGTGGAAGCGACGCTGGCTGCGGGCGGCGAATGCCTGATTACCGCCGATCATGGCAATGTCGAGCAGATGCTTGATGTTGAATCGGGTCAGGCACACACCGCTCACACCTTGAATCCCGTTCCCCTGATTCTGGTCAGTGAACAACTCGGTCGTGCGGGGCTCAAGAACGGCCGGCTGTGTGATATCGCGCCAACCTTGTTGCAGATGCTGAGTTTGCCTGTTCCGTCGGAGATGGATGGCAAGTCGCTGCTTACCGTCTGATTGGCCAGCAGGCGCCATCAGTGCATCGCCAATCTGATGATGGGATTGGTCCCCTGTTGTCGAGGCGATGCGGCTTACCACGACTCGCTCACTTTGAGCATGCGGCATCGCCAAACCGGGCGATGCCTTTTTTTCTGAACAAACGAGAGTTTTGACGTTATGGAATGGTTTCTCAATCCGGAGATCTGGATCGCGTTTTTTACCCTGACAGTGCTCGAAATAGTGTTGGGTATCGACAACATCATCATGATTTCCATTTTGGTCAGCCGTATGCCAAAACCCATGCAGTCAAGAACACGTTTTTTTGGCCTGGCCCTCGCCATGGTTACGCGCATTCTCTTGCTGCTGTCCATCACGTGGATAATGCGTCTGACTGCTGATCTGTTTCATGTCTGGGATCAAGGGATTTCCGGTCGCGACCTGATTCTTTTCTTCGGTGGACTGTTTCTGTTGTGGAAGAGCAGCAGCGAGATCTTTCAGGAGTTGGAAGGCGGGGAGGAGGGGGATCTGAGTTCGGTAAAAAAGGCGCCGGTTTTCTGAGCACCATTATCCAGATCGCGATTATCGATATCGTTTTTTCCCTGGACTCGGTCATCACGGCTGTTGGAATGGTTTCTCACGTACCGGTGATGATCGCGGCCATCATGGTCGCTGTCGTGATCATGATGCTTGCTGCGGGCGCAATCAGTGCATTTATCGATAGGCATCCAAGCTTGAAGATGCTTGCCTTGGCATTCCTGATTGTCGTGGGTATGGTACTGATTGCCGATGCCTTGGGTTTTCATGTACCCAAAGGCTACGTCTATTTTGCGATGGGTTTTTCACTGCTGGTGGAGACGTTGAACATTCGTGTGCGGGCCGGTCAGAAAAAAGGCCCAAGCATTGAGGGTGTGGGCGAGCAATGCATGGGAAGTAGAGGGCAGTGAAGGCTGACTGATTGCACGCGTAGGAATTCAAGCACTTACCAAGGTGGTCGGATTCGCATGGCAATCAGGTCGGACGTGTGACAGGCCCCGATACAATCGCCTTCTTGCAGTGGGTCGTATTAAATCGCGTAGCCCGAAGCGCCTCTGCTTGGCCCTTGATACCCGTCAAAAACAAGTCCAGAATTAAGTCTTTTCCTGCTCCGGCAAGAAAAGAAACCCCTTAGATTTCAATGAGTCGGACACCAGATACGAGTCTCGTTTCCCTCTCCAAATTCACAGAAACGCCACTCACTGACCGGCGTTTCTGTTTGTGCGTAATTTGTGGATCGCGTCGAAGCTAGCTCAAGATCTCTACTTTCGTTCCCCGCGTTTCCTCCGGAAGCTGCCTCTAAATCGGTTCTTCAGAACCATAAGTGCAGGCACGAGACCCTACGAAGAATTAGCCGCTGGTCGAAAAGCTAGACCCATCCAGGGTGTGGGCTGGCGCTATTTGTCAAACTACAGAAACGACAAAGCCCTGAATGATCAGGGCTTTGTCGTATAAAGATGGCGGAGGCGATGACCTTCTATTTTGTCTCAAATCCCTACAAACCATCCTGGTCAATCATGATCTCAGTGATCTTCTCGCTCAGCAGGCTCCAGGCTGCTTTTTTCTCTTCGGCATAATCATGATGTAAGTAGTGCCGGCGGACCCGAGAACCTGCGAGCACATGGTTCTGGCACCGATCTATCACGTCAAGGCTTATGCCCCAGGCTTGCATCATGGTTGCTCCTGTTCGTCTCAAGTCATGGGGTGTCCATTCCCCATTCGCACCACCGGACAGCACCAGGGTGTCATCATGTCGGCGACGGGAAAGTGGTTTGCGATTTTTGAAGCGTGATTGGCGGTCTCCCACCTGTTTGCTGACGACCTTGAGATCGACATGACCATCATGATGCTTTGCGGGGAAGCACCATTGAGAGTGTCCCGTAAGCAACCGAAGCTTGCTGAAATAGTTGGTCACAAACGCAGATAGGAACACGTGGTGGTCCTGCTTCTTTCCACGGCTGCCTTTGACGTTTGCCACGGGAATAAACCAGACGCCATTTTCCAGGTCTACGTTTTTCCATTCGGCTTGAAGAAGTTCACCGATCCGGCATAGCGTTCCCAAACAGATCCAAAGCGCAAGTTGGGACTCTGGTTTGAGTGGGCGAATCCCATCGTACTTTTCGCCGGCAGGTAGTGCTGCGTAGTCCGCAGTCATTTTTTCAAAGCGGTGGTGTAGTTCTTGAAGTTCGCTAGAGGAGAGGATCCGAGTTCGCTCCTCCTGGTAGTCACTGGGTACCAGTTTGTTGATTTCGACCAAGTCTGCTGGGTTTCCGTCAATCAGCAGCGTTCGCCATGGCTGGCGTTTTTTAGCCCATCCAAACATCTGAACGATATCCGAAAAAAGACTGATGGCTTGACGAGTAGCGCCGCGAGCCATTACAGACCGCACCAGGTTCCGCAGGTCATGCTCACTGATTGAACTGATGACTGTTGAGCCAAGGGCGGGGTAAAGATCTTTCGCGAACTTTCTCCGTAGCTCGGCATTACCATCCTTGCGTGCCACACCATCGCGAAGCCATTCTTCCGCCAGGTCCAGGAGCGTTAGCTCCTTAGACTTTTGCCGATCGGCCTCCGCGAGTTGAGCAGCCAGTTCCGCTTTTTGTCTGACCTTCCCGGCGCGCTTGTTTTCATTAGGATTGATCCCTTTAGCTACAAGGTCTCGCGCTTCGTTGCGCTCCTTGCGGATTTCGGTCAACGACTTGTTTGGCCAGGTACCGCAGGAAAAGCGGGTGTAAATACCTTCCCAACGAAATTGGAAGTAAAAGGGGATGGCGACACCTTTTTTGCGGAGTGAGACCCTGCCTGAGAGGCTGCCTTCGTCGCGTATAACGGTGCCGACATCTTGCTCAGTGAGTGCTTCTAGTTCTTTGGCGGTGAGCTTGGCCATAATCAACCTTCTGAGAAATTTACTCCCACATTTACTCCCACGTATCCGTCAGCTAAGGGTAGGTCAGGATAGCGGTTGTTGGAAGAGTTAATCGCTGAAAGGTCCTATTTTACTGAGTCTTAGAATTCTATAGAGGTGTTGTGCGAACTAGGGATGTCTAGTGATTAACTGAATGGGGTGCTAGGGGTCGAGTGTTCGAATCACTCCGTCCCGACCATATTTTTCAATGTCTCAGCCCAATCTGAAAAGATTGGGCTTTTTTCATGCCTGCAGAAAACCGTCTGCTCGACCTCTAGCACGCTACCCAAGCATCGCCTCAACCTGCGCGAGGCTTACGTGCGGGACGATTTCGTCGGGAAGCCGTGAAGTGTCGGATAAGTTGTAAACCCGGAACTCATCGCCCATGACTTTCTCTGACATCAGCTTGAACGAAGGCAGTATCCGCGTGTGGTAGTGCTGATCGAGCCCGCAGGGGGAGTGGTTGGAGGCTGAGGTTTCGTAAAACCTCCCCACATTTTCTTGCAGGTCAACGCCGACCAGAAAGACCTTGGAAAAGCCGACATGGAAGGCCAGTTGGACCGCCAGATAAGCCACGGTGCGGGCGTCGAAAAAGCCCTCGCTCATGTTTTTACTGAAGCCAACCGGGCGCTCCCCAATGGATCGCAGGGAATGATTGGCGACCAGCGCGCTATGCCGGCCGAGCACAGAGTCGATCCAGGAGGGTCTTTTGGCCTTGGACAGCGTGTATAGCTCGCCGCTTGGACGAACAGGCGCTGAGCGCGCATGGTCTTCCCACAGTGCGACTCTTTGGCTGATGGCCATGGCGTGTTTGAATAATTCGGGCTGTTGCTCGGAAAAGCTTTTGTCGGTGCAGGCGTAAAAAAACGGTTTTATGTCGGTGTTCAGGAACATCGAAATCGCGCCATTCATGGTGATCATAGGCACGTGGGCGAATTTTTCGAGTGGAAACGCTCTGGCCGACACCCCTGAAGCAATAATGAAAACCGCGCCGGTTTGAGTATCTCGGCAGTCATCAAAATCGTGCGTGGTCAGCGCACGCCAAGGGCTGGGGTTTAAGGCATATGGAGGCCGCGTGCTGTTGCCAGCACGCTCGGTATCGGCGAAGGACATATGTTTCATCTGGCTCATCCGTGCAGTCAGTGTCAGGTGCGTATATCAGCTGACCAGATTTTTCCTACAGGGTTTCCTCATGAAAAAATAGATAAGTACGCCGGCAGCCCTGGGCCCGTATCAAAACGTCTGCCCAAAGGAAAACTGGAATACCTGCTTGTCCGCATTCTCGGGCGTACGAATCGGGTACGCCAGGTTGACACTCAGCGGCCCCATTGGGCTGTACCACGTCACGCCCACCCCCACGGAACTGGCCATCTGGCCCAGGTCCACACTGCCGCAGCCTTGGGTGGTGCTGAGGTAGCATTTGTCCGAGTACACCGACCCCACATCCCAGAACACCGAGGTTCGTACGGATTTGTTGTCTTTGATGAACGGCACCGGGAACAAATATTCCGCGCCTCCGGTGATCAGGATATTGCCCCCCAGCGCTTCCGTGTCCCGGTCCGAGTAGTACGCCTGCCCGGCACTCGCATAAGCACCGGTGGCGGGTGTGTTGCGCGGGCCGAGGGTGCCGCTCTCAAAGCCGCGCACGGTGCCTTCGCCGCCCGCCGTATAGGTTTCGTAGAACGGCAGCCCGTCCGTCGAGCCATAGCCGCCGCCGTAGCCGAGTTTGGTATGAAAGCGCAGGGTCGTGCTGTTGGTGACGGGCACGTAGGTCTGCCCGGTGTAATCGATTTTGTAGAAGCTCAGATCGCTGCCGGGCACCGTGACCATCAGGTTGAGGTTTTGCGAGTACCCGCGAGTGGCCAATATGCCTTTGTTCAACGTCGATTCGGACCAGCCAAGGTTGGCCTTGAAGTTGGTGAACTCCTTACCTTCGCGCTCGACAAAATCGTAGATCTCGTCGGCGCTGTAGGTACCGGGTTCGATACTGTCGTGTTGTGCCGTAAGGCCGACACTCAGGCGCGAGGTTTCGTTGATCGGGTAGCCGAGGGTTGCGCCCAGGCCGAAACTGTTGATGGCGTAATAGGAAACCCCATCATCGTAGTACTTGTTGTAGTCGGTCTTGCTGTAGAACGCGTTGTAACCCAGGCTCACCCCGTCGGCGGTGAAGTAGGGGTCGGTAAAACCAATATTGTATTTACTTTGGTACGACGAACGGGTCAGCCCCAGGCTGGCGTAGTTGCCGGTGCCGAGGAAGTTGTTCTGGGAAATCGACCCACCCAGAATCAGGCCCGCGCTCTGCGCAAAACCGACGCTGGCGGTGATCGACCCGGACGCCTGTTCTTCCACGGCATAGTTCACATCCAGCTGGTCATCCACGCCGGCCACTGCCGGTGTCTCCACGTTGACCTCCTTGAAGAACCCCAGGCGTTCCAGGCGCACCTTGGATTGGTCGATCAGGTAGGTCGACGCCCAGCCGCCCTCCATCTGGCGCATCTCACGACGCAGCACCTGGTCGTCAGTCTTGGTGTTGCCACGGAAGTTGATGCGATTGACGTAAGCCCGTTTGCCCGGGTCGACGGAGAATGTGACGTCCACCGTGTGGTCTTCATCGTGAGCCTGTGGCACGCCGTTGACGTTGGCGAACGTATAGCCGTCGTTGCCCAGGCGGCGGGTAATCAGTTCCGAGGTGGTGGTCATCAGCTTGCGCGAAAACACCTGGCCCTTTTGCACCAGTAATAATGACTGGACCTGGTCTTGCGGGACTTTCAGCTCACCGCTCAGTTTCACCTCGCGCACCGTGTATTTCTGGCCCTCGTGGATGTTCACGGTGATGTAGACGTGTTTCTTGTCCGGCGTCATCGAGACCTGGGTCGAGGTGATATCCATGTTGATATACCCGCGATCCAGGTAGTACGAGCGCAGACGTTCAAGGTCGCCGGAGAGCTTCTCCCGTGCGTATTTATCGTCGTTCTTGAAAAACGACAGCCAGTTGCTGGTTTTGAGGGTGAACTGATCGATCAATGCCTCGTCCGGGAATACGCTGTTGCCCACCACGTTGATGTGCTGGATCGACGCCACTTCGCCCTCATCGATCTTGACCTTCAAGGCCACGCGGTTGCGCGGCTCGGTCACAACTTGCGCGTCGACGGATGCCGAGTAGCGGCCCTGGGCCACGTACTGGCGTTGCAGCTCGTTGCGTATGCCTTCCAGGGTGGCACGCTGGAAAATCTCGCCCTCGGCAAGCCCGGATTGCTTCATGCCTTTCATCAGGTCATCGGTTGAGATCGCTTTGTTGCCTTCCAACTCGATACTGGCAACCGAGGGGCGCTCGACTACATTGATAATCAGCACGTCGCCTTCGCGGCTCAACTGGATGTCCTGAAAGTAACCGGTCTTGAACAGCGCACGAGTGGAATCCACCAGGCGCCGGTCGTCCGCTTCGTCGCCCACGTTCAACGGCAGTGCGCCGAACACGCTGCCCGCAGAGACCCGTTGCAGGCCGTTGATTCGAATATCCGAGATTTTGAAACCTTGGGCGAGTGCCAGTGAGGCATTGAGCAGCAGCGCAACCGAGCAGAGCAGGCGCGAAAAATTCATCAAGATCTTTTCCAGAACACATCGACAAGCAGCGCCGGCGCGGCCGGACGGGTGAACACCCAGCATAAGAGCGCGTGGCGTTTGGTGCGGTTAACCGAATGTCAAGTTAGGTAAAGGTTGGCCCGAAATCACGCTGTGAAGCTGATAATGCGCACCCCTCCACAGACGAGCCCGTGATGATCTCTGTATTGCTAGTCGACGACGACCAGGAACTGACTGGAATGCTTAGCCAATACCTGGCGTGCGAAGGCTTCGAGGCCACGGCCGTGCACACGGGCGAGGAGGGCGAGGTGGAGGCGCTTTCGGGGCGCTACAGCATTGTGGTGCTGGACGTCATGCTGCCCCAGCGCTCGGGCATCGAGGTGCTCAGGCGTATTCGCGCCGTCAGCCAGGTGCCGGTGGTACTGCTGACGGCGCGTGGCGACAACATCGACCGCATCACCGGCCTGGAGCTAGGCGCCGATGACTATGTGCCCAAGCCCAGTTCCCCGGGTGAGTTGGTGGCCCGCCTGCGCGCCATCATGCGCAGGGTGCAGCCGGTGGGCCAGCCGACCAACGAGGTGATCAAGACCGGCGCGCTGGTGTTATGGCCGGGCAAGCGCCAGGCCCTGTGGAACGGTGCCGAGCTGGGCCTGACCAGCACTGAGTTCAGCTTGCTTGAAGAACTCGCCCGCAGTGCCGGGCAGGTGGTGAGCAAGAAGGCCCTGTCGCTGAATGCCCTGGGCTGCCCGTTGACGCGCTACGACCGGCGTATCGACGTGCATATCAGCAGCATCCGGCAAAAACTCGGGCCGCGGCCCGACGCCAAGGCGTGGATCCAGAGCGTGCGCGGCCTCGGCTATTTGTTGATTGCCGAATGATCAAACCCAGCTTGCTGTTCTGGAAGTTGTTCCTGGCCTTCTGGCTGGCGACCACCCTGACATTTCTGGTGGGGGTCGGCGTGCTTGAGCTGGGGCGTTTTAGGCCGAATGACCCGCATGTGGAAGCCATGCTGGCGGCCGAAGAAAAGCTGTTGCAACAGTTCGGTGTCGAAGCGGCCGGCCAACTGCTGACCGTTTGGGAGCACCCACCGGATCAGGCCATCGGCGTCTATGACAGCACCGGTAAATTGCTGGTGGGCGCGCCCGTGACAGAGCCGGCCTATGAGCAATCGGTGATCAGCAAGGAGGGGCTGGCGCTGTCGATCAGGTCCACCCACGCCCCCGGTAAAGATCCCGGCAAGCCCTGGCACCAGATCCCACTGATCATTGGCACGCTGATGAGCGCGCTGTTCAGCGGTTACATGGCGTACTACCTGGCCTGGCCGCTGGCTTACCTGCGACGTGCGATGAGCGACGCGGCCCAGGGTCGCTTCGAAACCCGGGTCAAGCCCGCCATGGGCAAGCGCCGCGATGAAATCGTCGACCTGGCCGAAGACTGCGACCGCATGGCCAACCAGTTGAAGGTGCTGGTAGAAGCCCAGCAGCACTTGTTGCACGACATCTCCCACGAACTGCGCTCGCCGCTGACGCGCATGCAGGCAGCCATCGGCCTGTTGCGCCAGGACGTGGAGCGCCTGGGAATGCTCGAACGCATCGAGCGCGAAGCCGAACGCATGGACACGCTGATCGAGGCGCTGCTGACCCTGGCACGCCTGCAAGGCCGGCCCGAAAGCATCGAGCGCGAGCCCTTGGATATCATCGAATTGCTGGTGATGATTGTTGAAGACGCGCAGTTCGAAGCCGGGATTAAAGGCTGCCGCGTGCAGCTGGACGCCTGCCCGCCGTTTATTGCCTGCGTCAGTGGCGAGTTGATGTACCGCTGCTTCGAGAATGTGATCCGCAATGCCGTGCGCTATACCCGCCCGGGCACCACGGTGCAGGTCTCGGCGCAGGTCAATGCTGAGGCCACCCGCCTGAACGTACGGATCACCGACCACGGGCCGGGCGTCGAAAATGGCCGACTGCAAAGCATCTTCCATCCCTTCGAGCGGGGCGTGGGCGATGCCAGCGTGGGCTTTGGCCTGGGGCTGGCCATTGCCGCAAGGGCGGTGCAGATGCACGGCGGCAGCATCCAGGCATGCAATGAGCCGGGTGGTGGGCTGACGGTGCAGATCAACCTGCACAATGCGCGATCTTTACACGACATTACATTGGCTTGACCGCCCTGTACGTCGCGCCTCATTAGACTCCTCGCCATGATTGAGAGGAGGTGGCGATGTTTCAGGTGCATAAAAAAGGCTTTGTGTCCGGCCGCAAAATGGTCGACGGCCTGGTTCCGTACGACTTCTTTTGCGAAGACACCCCGGCGATCAATCTGTTTGTGTTTACCGGCGCTGCCACACCGGGCGCGACGGTTGCAGAGCAGACCTTGTGGGGCTTCACCCGGCTGGAGCGGTTCGAGGCGATGACCCGTGCACTGGTGGGCAACAAGCAGCACGCGGGCTGGTTTCAAAGCGTCAATGTGCTGACCGGGCCCAACCAGAACGGCACACAAAGCGTGAAATTCCAGCGGGTGCTGAAAATCATCAAACACGCCAGCGAAGCCCGCAAGGCCGACTACGAGATTCTGACCGACGAAGGCGATACCTACTTCACTCGGCAGACCGTCGCGGCCAACAGTGCGCAGACCGTCATCTACTCGGCCGAATGCGCGGCCATATAAGCCAGGGTCATCCGGCTCAGGGCGCGAATCCCCACCGCGAGGCTCGGGTCATCCACCTGGAAGCCCGGTGAGTGGGTGGGCCACACGGTCTTGCCCTCGAGCGCCGGTGGCGTCACGCCCATGCGCATGAAGAGGCCGGGGATCTGGCGGGCATATTCGGCAAAGTCATCGGCGCCATAGGTGCCGTTGTCGATCCGTACCGGTGTGGTCGATACCTGTTGCAGCACGGGCATCAACGCGTCCACCAGCGCGGTATTGTTGTAGCCGGCGCGGTAGTTGCCGGGCAGGTAGTCCACCTTGGCGGAGGCCCCGGAGGCTTCGGCGATGTTCTCGGCGGTGCGGGTCATGCGCTGCAAAACATCCTCGCGCTGTTCATCGCTGACAGTACGAATCGAGCCTTCCAGCCGCACTTCGGCGGGGATGATGTTGTGGCGGTCGCCAGCCTCGATGCGGCCCACCGAAATCACCGGCGCCGGCAACAGGCTGAGGTTCGACTGGCGGCTGGGGATGGTTTGCCAGGCCAGGATCACCTGGGCCGCCACCGGCACCGGATCGATGCCGGTCCAGGGGAAGGCGGCATGGGTCTGACGCCCGATAATATGGGCGACGAAGGTATCGGCCGCCGCCGTGGTGCGTTGTCGGCTGAGGGTGAAGGTGCCCGCCGTACCCGCCGTCACGTGGATACCGAAGATCACCGCCGGCGCCGGATTTTGCAGCGCGTCTTGCTTGATCATCAATTGCGCGCCGCCTTGCTCGCCCAGCGGCGGGCCTTCCTCGGCCGGCTGGAAAATCAGTTTGAGCGTGCCGGGCAACTGATCGCGATGCGCCGCCAGCACCTCGGCAACGCCCAGCGCCATGGCCATATGCGCATCGTGGCCGCACGCATGCATCACGCCCACCTCCTGGCCACGGCTGCGAAAGTCACCGCCTTCATCTTTGCTGCGCACCGTCGAGGCGTAGGGCAGGCCGGTCTGTTCGGTCAGCGGCAGCGCGTCCAGTTCGGCGCGTATGGCTACCACCGGGCCGGGTTTGCCGCCGCGTAAAATGCCGATCACGCCGGTGTGGGCGATACCGGTCTGCACCTCCAGCCCCAGTTCACGCAGGCGCTGGGCGATGCGTTGGCTGGTGTGGAACTCGCGATTGCCCAATTCCGGCTGCTGGTGAATGGCATGGCGCAGCTCGATCACACCGGGCAGCGCCTGGTTGATCTGCCGATCCAGGTCGTCCCAGGGCTCGGCGGCCGACAGCGCCCCCGACAACATCAGCAGCGAAAAACCGGCAGTTCTCACACGTAACATACGCCGCCTCCCGGCTCAGTAAGTGAACGCAATCGGCGGCGCTTTGGCGTTCAGCAGGTAGTCGCCGATGGCCTTGTACTTGTAAGACAGGGCGTCATGGGTGGTGTGGGTGCGCGCATTGCGCCAGTGCCGGTCAAAGTTGTAGCGCGACTGGGTGGTAGCGGCGCCGCCGACTTCATACAGGCGCTCGCACACATGCAGGGCGGCGCGGGTCGAGGCAATCTTGGCTTCGGCCACCGCAATCGACGAACGCACCAGAATCGCCTCCAGCTCCTCTGCCTGCGCCAACCCCTGCAACTGGGTGCGGGCGGCGAGGTCGACTGCCCCGGCGGCTTTCTCCACCAGCGCCTCGGCCCCGTGGATGCGCGCGGCCAGATCGCCGAGGGTGTGCAGGATGTACGGGTCGTTGCGCGCATTATCCACACCGCTTTCACGCACCGGCCGCGTGCCGGTGCGAGCCCACTCCACCGCATCCTCCAGGGCGGCCAGGCCGATGCCGATATCGATGGCGCAATGGATCAGTTGCGCGCTGGCCCCCACATAGTTGCGGCGCTGGTACCACTGCGCCAGCGGGATCACCTGCTCCTGGCGCACCGGCACATTCTCCAGCAGGGTCGTGCCACTGGCAGTCACGCGCTGGCCCATGCCATCCCAGTCGTCGAGCAGGGTGATACCTGTGGTGTCGGCGGGCAGCATCACGTACACCGCGTTACCGTCCGCGTCCACCGCCTGGATTTTCAGCAGGTCGGCAAACAGGCAGCCGGTGCTGTAGAACTTGCTGCCATTGAGCACCAGTTGCTCACCGCGCCGCTCCAGGCGTGTATGGATTTCACCGCGAAAGGTGCCGCTGCGTTCGGCAATCGCGCCAGATGACAACTGGCGCTCGGCAAAGGCACCGAGGTATTCGCGTTGTTGCTCGGCGCTGGCAATCAGACGCAGGTGCTCGACCGTGGCGAAGTGCGGAAACAACGCCTGCGCCACACTCGGGTCGGCCTTGGCCAGGCTGATGAAAATCTGCGCCACCTGCAGCTGGCTGATATCGCCGCCGCCATATTCCGCCGGCACCCGGGCGGCACCCAGGCCCGATTCGCGGATCAGGTCGAGCTGGGCGTAGGGCAGGATTCTGCCGGCGTCACGGTCGGCGGCGCCGGGTTGGATCTGGGCGGCCAGTTGGTGGGCGAGGGCAAGGTAATCGGTCATGGAAAAGTCCATCAAAGAAGGTCAGGAAGCATCGCGCAAGGCGCTGCGTGGCACGCCGAACAACAGGATCAAGGTGCCGCCGGCCACCAGGGCCGCCACGATATAGAGCGCCAGGCTGATACTGCCGGTGGAAGTCTTGATCGCGCCGATCATGATCGGCGTGAGCAGGCTGCTGATCTGCCCGCAGCAATTGACCAGCGCCAAGCCTGCGGCCTTGGCTTGGTCCGACAGGTAGTACGTGGGGATGGTCCAGAAAATCGCCGTGGCTACCAGGTAACCGCTGGTCATCAGGGTCAGTACGGCAATCGCCGAGTACGGGCTGAACAGGAAATTGGGCAGGATCAGCATCGCCACGGCCGCCGTAAGGCCGCCCACTGCGAAGTGCCAGCGCCGCTCCTGCTGCACATCCGAATGGCGGCAGGCCCACAGCATCAGGCACACCCCGACTACATAGGGCAGGGCCGACAACAACCCCAGTTGCCCGAGGTTGCTGATGCCCGAATCGCGGATGATCGACGGGGCCCAGATATTGGTGACATTGCCGGTGCACATGATGGTCAGGCAGTAGGCCAGGGTGATAAACCACACTTTGCGGTCTTTCAGCGCCTCGACAAACCGCGAGTGCCCACCGGGCTTGCGCGCCTGCCGCTCATGGGCCAGGGCCTGTTCGATGGCGCGTTTTTCATCCGCGCTCAGCCACTTGGCCGAGGCCGGTTTGTCGTCCAGCCAATACCAGGCGAACAACCCGGCGAGCACCGGCGGAATGCCGGTGATCACGAACAGCCATTGCCAGCCGGTAAACCCGCCGACCCCGGCGAAGTGCCCCATGATCGCAGTCGACAGCGGCCCGCCGATAATCCCGCATACCGCAATCGCCATGATAAAGCGCGAGGTGATCCGCGCCCGGTGGCTGGCCGGAAACCAGTAGGTGAGGTACAGAATCACCCCCGGAAAGAACCCGGCCTCGGCCGCGCCCAGCAACACCCGCAGTACATAGAACTGCGCCGGGGTCTGGGCAAACGCGGTGGCGATGGTCACCAGGCCCCACAGCACCATGATGCGCATCATGGTTTTTTTTGCGCCGATCTTTTCCAGCAGCAGGTTGCTCGGGATCTCGAACAGCAGGTAGCCGATGGAGAACACCCCGACAATGATGCCGAACGTGGCATCGCTGATGTTCAGGTCGGTCTTGAACTGTAAGTGCGCGAAGCTGATGTTGACGCGGTCCAGCCAATTGAGCACGAAGCACAGAAACAGGAACGGCATGATTCGCCACGCCAGTTTGCGGTACAGGCGCTGGTCGAAGGTCGCCTGCGGGCGTTCGAAGTTGGTCATCACCAGCTCACGTCGACTTTGGCGAAGTAGTAGGCGCCTTCCAGGCCATAGGGCGAGTACCAGCTGTAGGTCGGGTTATCGGTGGGGAAGAAATAGAAGCGCTTGGCCTCGTCATTGAGCTGTTGCGGGCGGCGGTCGAAGATGTTTTCGCCACCCACGGTGACTTTCACCGCATCGCTCAGCCAATAGCCCACGCTTAAGTCGGTGATGAACGCCGGGCGGATCACCTCGTCGCGGCTGGCGGAAATCTGGTTGCGCCCGGTGACCTTGGAGTAACGGGTTTCCTTGAGGTTTACCTCGAAATCCCCCAGTTGCCAGGCGGCGTTCAACGAGGTGGTGTTTTTCGGGTAGGCCGAGGTCAGGTTGCCCTGGCGGTCACGGCCGACCGCGCTCACACCGGTGCCAGCGAGGGCGGCGGGCTCTTTGATTTTCTCGATGGTTTGCAGGCTCTGGTTGCTGAGCAGGGTCCATTTGGTCTTGCCGTAGCGGCCCAGGTCGTAGCGGTAGTCCGCCACCAGGTCGATGCCACGGGTGCGGGTGTCGGCCAGGTTGCCGAAGTAGGAGACGATCTGGTTGGGGTTCAGCCCCTGCGCCGCGAGCACGTTGGACACGGCGGTGCCCTGCAGGTTACTGGTCTGCAGGATGCGGTCCTTGATGTCGATCTGGTACATGTCGACGGTGATGTCGAGGTTCTCGGTGGGCGTGGCGACAAACCCAAGGCTGTAGTTCATCGAGCGCTCAGGCTTGAGTTCCTTGGCGCCCAGCGCCTGGCCGGCGGCGTCGTTGACCGTGACGTAACGCGTGGTGGCCTGTTCCAGTTGGCCGGTGATCGGGCTGGTGCGCCAGGCGGTCAGCGACGACGAATAGAACTGCTGTTGCAGGGACGGCGCACGGAAGCCGTTGCTCACGGTGCCGCGCACGGCGAACTGCGGGGTAAAGGCATAGCGTGTGGAGAACTTGCCGCTGCCGGTGTCGCCAAAGTCGCTGTAGTGCTCGAAGCGCCCGGCCAGGCTCACGTCCCATTGGTCGGTGAGGCTCTGGCTGAAGTCGACATAGCCTGCGGTGTTGGTGCGTGAATAGTTGTGCGCATCCGCCGGGGTGAAGCCCACCAGCCCGGGCGCGCCGGGGTTGGGGCGTTGGCCGGCGAGTGGGCTGCCGGCGGGGAACACGTAGCCGCCATCGGCATAGGACGCGTATTCGCCGGCCTGGATCTCGAACCCATCGCGGCGAAATTCCAGGCCGGTCGACACGTTCAGCGGCTTGGCAAACAGCCCGGTATCGAACGCACGGGTCAGGTCCAGGTTATTGGTCCACTGGCTGGCGATCAGGTTGCCGCCGTCCATGTTTTGCGGGCTGTTCGGCCCCAGGGACGGGTTCAGCGAGCGCTCGTTGCGGGTGTTGGCATTGTTGTAGCCGTAGCTGGTGCTCAGGTCCCAATGCCAGCCGAGCAGGTCATCGTTGCGCACGCCGAATACGCTTTGGAAGTCATCCTCTTCCACCACAAACCGTGGCGAGAAACCGTCCGGGTACACCGAGACAATATTCTGCGGCGAGTTGGCGGTACGGTAGGTGCCCCAGCTGGTGGAGTTGCGGTGGCTGAGGGTGGAGAACGAGTACAGGGTGTACTCCGCGTTCAGCGGCAGCTCGGCGTTGTAGCCGAAGTTGTAGGTTTGCGAGCGCGGCTGGCCGAGCTGCTGGCGGTAACGGCTTTCGCTGGTTTCGCGTGGGTCAGGCTGGCCGTTCTGGCGAAAGTAAATGCTCGTGCGATCCGGCACCGCGCCCGCCACGTTGGAGCTTTCCTGAATGCCGATATCAGCGCTGAGGCTGAAGAAACCCTCATTTGGCAGCTCGAAGCCCTGGTTGATCTGCCCTTGGCCACGTGCGCCGAAATTGCCCTTGCCGCCCACACGGTTGGCGTACTGCCCATACAAGGCACTGGCGCTGCCGCCGGAAGGGTTGCGCTTGAGGATGATATTGATCACCCCGGCAATTGCGTCCGAACCGTATTGCGCCGCCGCGCCGTCGCGCAGCACTTCTACATGGTCCACGGCGGCGATGGGGATCAGATCGAGGTCGGCAGGCGACTGCCCGCTGGAGGTGGCGGCGGTCTGCACAAAGATCAGCGACGTGTTGTGACGACGCTTGCCGTTGACCAGCACCAGCACATGGTTGCCGCCCAGGCCGCGCAAAGTCGCGGACTTGACCGACAAGCCGGTGCCGCCGGTAAAGCCGGCGGCGTTGGTGTAGGACGGCACGCTGGCGGCCAGGGCGTCGCGCAGGTTCTGTTTGCCGGAGCGGGCGAGGTCGTCGGCGCTGATCACATCGATCGGCGCCAGGCTCTTGGCCACGGTGCGGCCACTGTCGCGGGCACCGGTGACCACCACGGTCTGCAAGGCGGTGTCGCCGGCCGCCGAAGGCCGTGACGGGGTTTCTTCTGCCAGGGCCGCCTGCTGGGCGCACAGCCCGAGGATGCCGACGGTCAGCAGGCTGAGCCTGGGACGAAAGCGAGTGTAAGGGCGAGACATGGTGAGGCTCCAATGTTTAGGTGCCGCTTTCCATTCCTGATGGTGGGAGTTCCTGACAGTACTGGGGAGGCTTATGTGTTGGCTGTTTCTAGTTATGGGTTGAGGTCAACGCCCCAGCATCACGTCCTGGCGGGCCTGGTCGACCAGTGCCATCTGCCGTAGGAGACGGGCCTTGCGTTCGGCCAGCAGCAAGGTCTTGGTCCACGCCACGGCCTTGGCCGAATGGCTGGCCAGGCGTGCGGCCAGTTCCAGCGCACTGGCGTAGGGGTCGTCCACCACCTGGTTGACCAGGCCGATGGCCAGCGCTTCACGGGCGTCGAATTGACGGGCGCTGAGCATGATGTCCAGGGCCGCCGCCTCGCCGATCAGGCTGGGCAGGGTGATTGCACTGAAGCCGGACAACATGCCGTGCTGCACTTCGGGGAAGTGAAAGCGCGTGTCGTGCCGCGCAATACGGAAATCGCAGTGAATCGCCAGGCTGATCCCCAGGCCCAGGGTGTGCCCGTGCAAGGCGGCAATCACCGGTTTGCTCAGGTCGTTGCCGACGCCGGGCAGGGCGCGGGCGAGTACGTCGCTGCTGACGGTTTCGCCGGTGGCCTGGATTTCCTTGAGGTCGGAACCGGCGCAAAACGCCCGCTCACCGGCACCGCGCAGCACGATGGCGCGCACGCCGGTGTCCTGCTGGGCGCGTTGCCAAACCTCGGCCAACTCGTGCTTGGCCTGGCTGTCCAGGGCGTTCAGGCGTTCCTGGCGGTTGAGGGTAACCACCAGAATTCCTTCGCCAATAGTGTGGTACTCGACTGTCATGGTGGGGTTTTCATCAGGAGTGGAAGAAAGACGCGATTGCCCCTTGAGGTCAGCGTCAAAGTGAGGAAAACTTAAAGGATGTGCACAATGCAAACAAGATGTTTGTTATATGAACATATTCTTATCGGGTCATAAACGGTTATAAAAAATGAAAGCCATAGTTCTAAAAGCCTTCGGCGGGCCGGAGCAACTGCAGGTCGAGGAGGTGCCCACCCCGCAGGTTGGCGCGGCTGAAGTGCTGGTTAAAGTCGAGGCGGCCGGGGTTTGCCATCACGACCTGCTGCACCGCGCCGGGCACTTGCCGGGGGCGCACACCGGCGTGGTGCTCGGCCATGAAGTGGCGGGTGAAGTGGTTGAGGTCGGCGCCGAGGTGCAGCAACTGGCGGTCGGTGCGCGGGTGGTGGTCTATCAGCGGCGTTTTTGCGGCCAGTGCCGTGACTGCCTGCGCGGGCGCCAGGACCTGTGCCGCGCCTTGGGCCTGCCATCGGTGGATACCGAGGGTGCCTATGCCCAATACCTGCGTGTGCCGGCGATTTCCGCCATCGAACTGCCCGACGGGCTAGGCTATGTCGAGGCCGCTTTGGCGTCGTGCCCGATTGGTACCAGCGTGCGTGCACTGCTCGGCGAGGCGGCGCTCAAACCCGGCGAAAGCGTGTTGATCAACGGTGCCAGCGGTGGCCTGGGGGCTCATCAGATTCAATTGGCCAAAGCCTTCGGAGCGCGGGTGATCGCCGTGACAGGCAGCGCCGACAAACGCGATTTTCTCCATCGACTGGGCGCCGACGAGGTGATCGTCAGTGCCGGCAGCTACAGCGCCGAGGTGTGGAAACTCACCGGCAAGCGCGGCGTGGACGTGGCCATGGAAAACCTCGGCAGCACCCTCGAAGACACCCTGCGCAGCATGGCCCTCGGCGGGCGCGTGGTGGTGCTGGGCAACGTCGCACCGGCCAGCGTGCCGATCAACCCCGGCCTGCTGATTGGCCGACGCCTGCGGGTGCAGGGTTCGGGCAGTGCGACGCTGGAGGAAGTGCGCCTGGCGCTGGCGTTGATCAGGGGCGGGCAGGTCAAGCCGTTGATCGACCGCGTGCTGGCGTTTCATCAGGTGGCCGAGGCCCATGCGCTGCTGGAATCGCGCCAGGTCAGCGGGCGCATTGTGTTGAGTGGGTGGTAAGCATGGATATCAGTACGCTGCTCAGCCAGGCCGCCTGCAAATGGCCGGACCAGATCGCACTGCACGAACCGGCCAGTGCGCGCACCTTGACCTTTGCCGAGCTGGATCGCGCCCTCAGCGGCGTCGGCCAGGCCCTGGACCACTTGCAGATCGCGCCCGGCGCGCGGGTCGCGCTGCTGGCCGACGCAAGCCTCGACTACCTGCTGGCCGACTACGGCTGCATGGCCACCGGGCGTGTGCGCGTGCCGCTGGACCCGGCGCTGGCGCCTGACGAGTTGCTTGCGCAGTTGCAGGATGCAGGCGCCGCCTTGCTGCTGTTTTCCGAGCAGTACGCCGCCGTGGCGCAAGGCTTGTGCATCCGCAGCCTGGCGCTGCACTCCCTCACTGCGATCAACCCCGTCGACAACGCCTCACGCCCGGCGCAACCGCCGCAGTCACTCGCCTCGCTGAACTACACCGGCGGCACCACCGGCACCCCCAAGGCGGTGATGCATCGCCACGCCAGCCTGTGCGCGGTGTTGCAGAACATCGTGATGGGCCGTGGCGCTGCGGTGGGCGATGTGCTGCTCAATGTGCGGCCACTGTGGCCGATTGCGGCGGTGGCGGTGCTCGGCCATCTGCTCAGTGGCGGCCAGGTGGTGCTGGCGGGGCGTTTCGACGCCAAGGCATTTTTGGCCCAGCTGGTTGAGTACCGCGTGGCGTTCAGCTCCCTGGTGCCCACGCAACTGCTGCGCCTGCTGCGCGAAACCGGCAGCGCGCCCGCCGATCTGCCGGCGTTCAAAAGCCTGGATGTGGGCGCTGCCGCGTTGACCGGCGAAGTGCTGGAAGGCTCGTGCAGCCTGTTCAGTGAACGCATCGGCGTGCTCTACGGCATGACCGAGGCGCCCTGGAGTTGCTACCTCTCGCCCGCGCAAATGGCGGCGGTGCGTGCGGCCGGCGACAGTGGCGAAGGTGTGGTCGGCCGACCGTTGTTCAGCGCCGCGATCCGCATCGATCAACCGGACGCAAACGGCGTCGGCGAAATTCTGCTCGGCGGCCCGCAATTGATGAGCGGCTATTGGCAGCTTGAAGCACTCAGCGCCCAGACGCTGGACAACGGCTGGCTGCGCAGCGGCGATCTCGGCCGCATCGGCCCGGACGGGCAGCTAGGGGTGCTGGGGCGTTGCAAGGACATCATTCGCAGCGGCGGCAAGTCGGTACAGCCCGGTGAAGTCGAGCAGAACCTGTTGAGCCACCCCGGCGTGCAGGACGCTCACGTGTTCGGGCTGGCGGATCTGGAGTGGGGTGAACAGGTGTGCGCCGCCGTGGTGCTGGACGGTTCGCAGCCGCTCTCGGCGCAGCAGTTGATGGACCACTGCCGCGCCGGGTTGTCACGCTACAAGGTGCCGCGCCGCGTCTACTTTATCGACGAACTGCCGCGCTCGCATTACGGCAAGGTGCAGAAAAACCGCCTGTTCGCCGCGCTCAACCTGCAACCCTAAAGGTTGCCCAGTTGCGCCGCGATGCCCTCACAGGCGCGGCGCACATGGCTGGCCAGGGACGAGCCGGGGTGGGTTTCGTCTTCCATTTCCAGGCCGGCGACCACCACCGCACCAATCGCTTGCCCGGCTTCCAAACGAATCGGAAACGCCACCGACGACAGGCCCGGCTTGAACTCACCATGGCCGAAGGCAAAGTCCTGCTGGTTGCGAATCTGCTCCAGCGCCGGCAGGGCTTTGGCGTAGCGCGCTGCACCGAGGATCGCCTGCGCGGCCGCCTCGCTGTAGGTGGCGAGCACCGCACGCCCGCTGGGGCTGCCGTCGATGGGGAATTGGTCGGCAAGGTCGACAATCACATTGAGCGGCGTGGTCGGTGTCCACATGCGCTCGATCAACACCACCTGGTCGCCCACCGGCACCGACAACGACACAATCGCCTGGCGTTCGCCGATCACCCGTTGCAACTCGATGGCGTAGGGCAGGGCGATCTTGCGCAGGTTCAGCCGGTTCAGGTACGCCGCCGAATAGATCAGGCACTCCGGGCCGATGCGGTAGGTGCCGCCCTGGGACTCGATCAGGCTCCAGTGGGTCAGGGTTTTGAGCAGGCGGTGGATGGTGGTGCGGTCGATACCGGTCAGTCGCGCAAGGTCCAGCGCGCTGGCGCCGTGCTTGAGCCCCGAGAGGGTGCGCAACAGCACGATTGAGCGGTCGATTACCTGAACGCGCCCGCCGGCATTTTCCTTGTTGCTGGCAGGCAGGGGAGGTGTCGAAGAAATATCCATGGTGGCAGCGGCTTCCGAAATCATTTTGTTCGGCAAGCGCGGATCGCAGGCTTGGCCGGTGGCCAAGGTTAGCCGCGATCCGTTGCTGGGTGAAGCCTTGATTTACGTGTCGAAGAACACCAGTGCGCGCAATTCGATACTGCGGCGCGGCGGCGCGTCCTCTGGCGTCGTCGGGTCATCAAAGGCGGTGTGGGCACTGCGCCGGGCCACGTCCTGGCGCGAATCATGGATCTTCAGCAGCAAGGCTTCATCGGGCTGTAACTGCGGGTAGTAATACCAGCGGTGGGCCGGGTTGGCCTTGACCGAAAACGTCTCGCCGACCTTGTCGCGGTACACCAGATCGCTCGGCAGCAGGTCGCTCTCGGCCAGGCTGCGCGCATCGCACAGCGCCAGCGGTGTGCTCAGCACGGGCGCGCCGATGGGCCGCCACACGTTGATGATCGCAAAGCGCTTGAGCAGGCGCTGTTCGGCTTCCTCTGCCGGCAGGTGGTCGCGGACGCGGCGGATGGCCGAGCGCTCGGTCTGGTCGTTGTGCACGTAGCGCACCGGTTCGCGCAGGCCACGCGCTTCCCGGCCGGGGTCATCGACGCGGATCGTGTGGTCGAAGATCACCACCTTCACCGCGCCGGTCTGCTGTTTGAGCAGGGCTTCGGTTTCCGGGTAGTAGTGCTGGCGCACCTGCTCGTCATCCTCCAGGTTAGCCACCGCGCTGGCGTGCTCGACCTTCTCGAAGCCCTCGCGCTGCAGGCTCGCCGGTGCATCCAGCAACCGCGCATTGTGGATGGTCACCTGGGTCGGGTCGAATACGCCGCTGCGTTGGGCCGCGCCATCGGGTGGCGGGTAGGTGTAGTTCACCGGGCGCTCGCCGGTGTCTTGCAGGTAATTGAGTACGCCGAGCACGGAGGCGGGCGCGAGTTGCGATTGATGGGTGCCCATCACCACCTCCCGGTGTCAGAACGGTTCCTTGAAGGGTCGCAAGTCCAGCTCCTGGGTCCAGGCGCTGCGCGGTTGGGTGTGCAGGTACCAATAGGCGTCGGCGATGTCTTCAAGCCGCAATGCGCCGTCTTCGCCCAGCTTGGCCAGGTACTCGGGTGCACGGCTTTTCACGCGCTCGCCGTCGATGGAACCGTCGATGACCACATGCGCGACATGCACATTCTGTGGGCCGAATTCCCGCGCAAACGACTGGCTTACCGAGCGCAGCCCGGCCTTGCCTGCTGCAAAGGCGGTGTACGGCGGCTTGCCGCGCAGTGACGCGGTGGCGCCGGTAAACAACAGGCTGCCGCCGCCATTGGCGAGCAAGGCGCGGGTGGCTTCGCGGGCGAATAAAAAGCCCCCCAATGTCGAGGCGCGCCAGGTTTGCTCGAACAGCTCGGCGCTCAACTCAAGCGACGGCTTGGACACCGAATTGCCCACATTGAAGATCGCCGCCTTGAGTGTGCCGAGCTGATTGACCTGGGCGATGGCGGCGAGCACGTCGGCTTCGAGGCCCGAGTCGGCCACGATTGCATTGGCTTTGCCGCCGTTCGCTTCTATATCCGCCACCACCGCCTGCAACTTGTCCAGGCTCCTGCCGCTGACCGCCACGCGGTAGTCCTCGCGGGCAAAGCGCCGCGCCAAGGCGGCACCCAGCCCGGCGACCGCGCCGACCCCGGCAATCCACACCACTGATTCCGCCATGCGCCACATCCTCCAATGGGTTACGTGGCTACCAATCTACCCATGGCCGGGCGCGAAGAATAAGAACATCGACAGCTAAGGTTATGCCCACCGCTTGTTACTTGTGCCCACTGTTGGGGCGATTTCTGCGCTGTTTGGTAGCAGGTTCTTGCGCACGGCTTGCACGGCGCCCGCCTGCGTTTTTCAGCTATTCATGCCGAATCAAACACTTGGCGGATTACCTGGCCAGTTGGCACGCATTCTGCTTTTTTGCATTCGTGGATAATTGGATACAAAAATTCAAAAGGTGCTGCCGATGCAATTTGCTCCCGCTTACGTTGACCGCCAGCCCCTGACCGCCGAGGAGGAGGCCTACAACTTCTTGCTGGAGGCCATTTGTGGCGGCCGCTACCGCAAGGGCGACCGGCTGATTGCCGAAGACATCGCCAGCGAAATCGGCATGAGCCGCATGCCGGTGCGCGAGGCGTTTCGCCGCCTGGATGCGCAGGGCCTGGTGACCCTGCGGCCCAATCGCGGTGCGATCGTCAGCGGCCTGGACATCGATGAACTGCACGAGGTCTTCGAAATGCGCAGCGCCCTGGAGGGCCTGGCGGTGCGGGTTGCCGTAGGCCGCATCGGCGAGCGCCAGCTGGCGGCCCTGGAGCGCCTGCTGGATGAGATGGACGACTACCGCGACGAAAGTGCCGAGTGGGTCCGCCGCCACCGCGCCTTCCATGAATACCTGTGCAGCCTCAGCGGCCGCCCGCGCCTGATGAAGCAGATTTCGGCGCTGTACTCGCTGGTGGAAGCGCCCATGCGCCTGTGGTTGCAGCACGGCGACAAACCCCTCAGCGCACGCCAGGAACACGCGGTAATCCTCGATGCAATACGCGCCGGTGATGCGGCCCGCGCCGAAGCCGTGGTGCGCGAACACATCGAAGGCACGGTGCCGGCGCTGATCCAGTTCCTGCAAACCGAAAAATAATAAAGCTGTCGTGTTTTGACGTTGAGTCCTGCCCCGTTATTCAACGAACTGGAGTGTCTGGTCATGCATAAACGTCGTGCCTTGCTGGTGGCTGTCGCCCTCGGCCTCTGTACTCAATGGGCGGTTGCCGCGCCGCAGGTGCCGGAGCGCCTGCGCAACGTCGACAAACTCGTGTATTGCTCGGGGATGGATTCTCCGCCGCTGGTGTCCTTCGACCCAACCCAGAAACCCCGCGGGCTCACGGTTGACCTGGGCCTGGAAATCGCCAAGCGCCTGGGCGACAAACAGGTGCAATGGCGGGTGATTCCGTTCTCCGGGCTGGTGCCGGCGTTGCTCGCCCAGCAGTGCGACATGATCGTCGACCAACTGTTCGACAAGCCCGAGCGGCGCCAGGTGATCGACATCGTCAACTACCTGTATTCCAGCCAGTCGGTGGTGGTGCCCAAGGGCAACCCCAAGGGCATCAAGGCGCTGGATGACCTGTCCGGGCACAAGGTCGCGGTGCTCAACGGCTCCACCATCAAGAGCCTGCTCGATACCCAGAACGAGGGCCTGATCAAGGCCGGCAAGCCGCCGATGAAACTGGTGGTCTACAACACCGACACCGACGCCTTCCAGGCCCTGCGCATCAGCCAGGTCGACGCCTACGGCACCACCGTGGAAACCGCTGGTTACTACGCGGCGATGGCCCCGGATCTGTTCCAGGAAGGTGTGCCGGCGTTCAGCCGCATCCTCACCGGGCTGGGCATGCGCAAGGACGACCCGCAACTGAGCGCCGCCGTGCAGCAGGTAATCAGCGACATGCGCAGCGATGGCAGCTACCTGCAATTGCTGAACAAATGGCACGTGGGCAGCGACACACTCGACTGAGGCAAACCGGCGATGAATTTCAATTGGGATGTGTTCTGGCAGTACCTGCTGCAGCCCAGCGGGGTATACCTCACCGGGCTCTGGCTGACCTGCCTGATCGCGGTGTCGGCGATGCTGCTGGGCTGCGCGCTGGGGCTGGCGGCGGCGCTGTTGCGCTTGTCGAAGAACCCGCTGTTGCACCTGCCGGTGCGGTTTTATGTGTGGCTGATGCGCGGCACGCCGTTGCTGGTGCAGATCGTGTTTTTGTACACGGCGCTGGCGGCGGGCGGGATCTTCCGTTTTGAGGATATCGAGCTGTTCGGCCTGATCGTGCCCGGCAATATCCAGGCGGCAATCATCGCCCTGGGCCTTAACGAGGGCGCGTACATGGCCGAGATCATCCGCGCCGGCATCGGCGCAGTGGACAAGGGCCAATACGAAGCCGGGCGCTCGCTGGGCATGGGCTTCGCCAAGCTGATGCGGCGCATCGTGCTGCCCCAGGCGTTCCGGGTGATCGTGCCGCCGCTGGGCAATGAGTTCAACGTGATGCTCAAGAACACCACCCTGGTCAGCGTGATCGGCGTGCAGGAGCTGCTGCTCAGCACCCAGATGATCACCTCGGCGACGTTCCGCGTGTTTGAGTTGTATCTGGTGGTGGCCCTGTACTTCCTCACGCTGACCACGCTGTGGGGCTTGTTCCAGCGCTGGCTCGAGGCGCGCTTCAGCCAGTCCGACCGGCCTTCTGCGCCACCCCCGGCAGCCAGCCGCATGTTCGGGCGCAGCACCTTGAAACTGCTGAGGGGACGATAACCATGGCGCACCCAAGTGACGAATTGATCATCGAAGCACTGGACATTCACAAGTCGTTCGGCCAATTGCAGATCCTCAAGGGTATTTCCCTGCAAGTCCGGCGCGGTGAAGTGGTGGTGCTGATCGGCGCATCGGGCTCCGGCAAGACCACCTTTATCCGCTGCATCAACCTGCTCGAAGACATCCAGGGCGGGCGCATCCGCGTCAACGGCCGGGCCATGGGCTACCGCGAGCGCAGCGACGGCAGCCTGGTGCGCGATTCGGAGCGCAACATCGCCCGGCAGCGTCGCGACATTGGCATGGTGTTCCAGCGCTTCAACCTGTTCCCGCACATGACCGCGCTGCAAAACATTATCGAAGCGCCGATCCAGGTGCTCGGCACCCCGCGTGCCGAAGCGCTGGAGCAGGCGCGGGGCTTGCTGGCGCGGGTCGGCCTGGCGGACAAGGCCAGCCATTACCCGTCGATGCTCTCCGGCGGCCAGCAGCAGCGGGTGGCGATTGCCCGGGCGCTGGCGATGAAACCCCAGGCCATGCTCTTCGACGAACCCACCAGCGCCCTCGACCCGGAAACCGTCGGCGAAGTGCTGCAAGTGATGAAGGAGCTGGCCGAGGAGGGCATGACCATGGTGGTGGTCACCCACGAAATGGGCTTTGCCCGTGAAGTGGCCGACCGCGTGGTGGTGCTCGACAGCGGCGAACTCATCGAGCAAGGGCCGCCGGAACAGATCTTCAGCCACCCCAGCCACCCCCGTACCCGAGCCTTTCTCAGCCGCGTGTTATGACCCTTCCAAGGAAAACCGCCATGCGTTTATCGAGCTTGTGTGTTGCCCTCTGCTGCGCCGCCCTTGCACCTGTGGCCCTGGCGGCCACGCCGGTAGTCAAGGTGTACAACTGGTCCGATTACATCGGCCCCGACACCTTGAAGAACTTCGAAAAAGACAGCGGCATCAAGGTGCAGTACGACATCTTCGACACCAACGAAATGCTTGAAGCCAAGTTGCTGTCCGGGCACTCGGGGTATGACGTGGTGGTGCCCTCCAGCCAGTTCCTGTCCAAGCAGATTCGCGCCGGCGCCTACCAGCCGCTGCAGCGCGGGTTGCTGGACAACTGGAAGCACCTCGACCCGCGCCTGATGCAACGCCTGGAAGCCGCCGACCCCGGCAACCGCTACGCCGTGCCGTACATGTGGGGCACCGTGGGCATCGGCTACAACGCTGAAAAAGTCCGCGCCGTGCTGGGCCAGGACGCGGTGCTGGACTCCTGGGCCATGGTCCTGGAGCCCGACAACCTGGCCAAGCTCAAAAGCTGCGGCGTGGCCTTTCTGGATGCGCCGGTAAAGATCATCCCCCAGGTCATGCTCTACCTCGGCCTGGACCCCAACAGCACCCGGCCCGATGACTACAAGCAAGCCTCCAAACGCTTGATGCAATTGCGCCCGTCGGTGACGTACTTCAACTCGTCGAAATACACCGCCGACCTGGCCAACGGCGATATCTGCGTGGCGATCGGTTATTCCGGCGATGTGATGCAGGCGCAGAGCCGCGCCAGGGAAGCCGGCAAACACATCGACATCCGCTACCTGATCCCCAAGGAAGGCGTGAACCTGTGGTTCGACATGCTGGCGATCCCCAAGGATGCCGGTAACGCGGCCAACGCCCATGCCTTGATCAACTACCTGTTGCGCCCCGAAGTGATTGCGCCGATCAGCGATTACGTCGGCTATGCCAACCCGAACAAGGAGGCCACGCCCCTGATGGACCCCAAGGTCAGCGGCAACCCGGGCATTTACCCCGGCGACGAGGTGATCAGCCACACGTTCGTCTCCGCCGACCTGCCGGAAACCATCCAGCGCCTGATGACCCGGGAATGGAACCGCATCAAGTCCGGCCAATGAATCGAAGAGCCTTTGCCATGATGAAATTTTCTGCTCACGAGTACCCCTATCCGTCGCAACGCCAGAGCGTGTTTGCCCGCCGAGGCATGGTTGCGGCTTCACAACCGCTGGCCGCCCAGGCCGGTATCGAAATCATGCAAAAGGGCGGCAATGCGATCGACGCCGCCATCGCCACGGCGGCGGCCCTGACCGTGGTGGAACCGACCGGCTGCGGCCTGGGCGGCGATGCGTTTGCCTTGGTCTGGTGCAAGGGCCAGTTGCATGGCCTGAACGGCAATGGCCACGCACCGGCGGCCTTGAGTATCGAGGCGGTCAAGGCGGCGGGGCATGACCGGATGCCGCTGTATGGCTGGACCCCGGTGACAGTGCCCGGCTGCCCCTCGGCCTGGGCGGAGCTGTCGCAACGCTTCGGTAAATTGCCGTTTGCCGAGCTGCTGCAACCGGCAATCAGCCTGGCACGGGAGGGTTTCCCCCTGTCGCCGGTGGTCGCTCATCAATGGCAGATCGCCGTGGACGAATTCACCCCCCATCGCGACCCGGTGCTGGACGCCTGGTTCGAGACTTTTCTGATCGAGGGGCACGCACCCCGGGCGGGGGAGGTTTTTCGCAACCCGGCCCAGGCACGAACCCTGGAGGAACTGGCCGCCACGCGTTGCGAAAGCCTGTATCGCGGCGCGCTGGCCGAGCGCCTGGATGCCCACTCCCGCGCCAGCGGCGGCTACCTGCGTGCCGGTGATCTGAAGGATTACCGTGCGCAGTGGGTCGAGCCGATCCACATCACCTATCGCGGGGTCGACGTCTGGGAAATCCCGCCGAGCGGCCAAGGCTTAGTCGCGCTGATGGCGCTGAAAATCCTTGAAGGCTTCAGCTTTGATCACCGCGACAGCCAGCAGACCTGGCATCGTCAGCTGGAGGCGATGAAGCTCGCCTACAGCGACGGCCTGCACTACATCACCGACCCACAGCACATGCGCGTGGCGGTCGCCGATCTGTTGAGCGACGCTTACAGCACCCGCCGCCGCGAGCAGATCGGCGAACAAGCGCAACCGCCCAAACCCGGCGACCCCCACGCCAGCGGCACGGTGTACCTGGCCACGGCGGACGCCGACGGCAATATGGTCTCGTTTATCCAGAGCAACTACCACGGCTTCGGCTCCGGTGTGGTGCTGCCCGACAGCGGCATTGCCCTGCAGAATCGCGGGCAGGAATTCAGCCTCGACCCGGCCCATGCCAACTGCCTGGCCGCGGGCAAAAAAACCTTCCACACCATTATCCCCGGCTTCCTCAGCCAAGGCGGCGAGGCCCTTGGGCCGTTCGGCGTGATGGGCGGCTATATGCAGCCCCAGGGCCATGTGCAAATGGTGATGAACCTCGTGGATTTCGGGCTCAACCCCCAGGCCGCGCTGGATGCGCCACGCTGGCAATGGCTGGGCGATATGAAGGTCGGCATCGAACAGGGCGCCTCCCGCGACCTGGCCAATGCCCTGGCGCGGCGGGGGCACAAGGTGCAGGTCGACAGCGACCTCACCGACTACGGGCGCGGGCAGATCATCCTGCGCGACCCGGTCAGCGGGGTACTGTGCGGCGGCACCGAGCCGCGGGCCGATTCGCATATTGCGGTGTGGTAAGGCGCGCTACTGCAGCGCCAGCAACACCCCGCCCGCCAAGGCCACCAGTGCGGTATTCAGGCAGGCCAGGCCGAAGCCGAAGCGCACCAGTTGGCCTTCTTCCTCGGGGCTGGTCCTGGCCAGCCCCAGGACCAGCATCACAATCGACAGCGAGCCCAGCGCGGCATGCCCGGCCGCGCTGTTTTGCAGCGCGGCCAGCAGCCAGCGCGAGGCCTCGGGCAACAAGGCCACGGCCGGCATGAAGATCGCGTTACCGCCCACATTCGAGCCGGTCATATAGCCGGACAGCCCGCCCAGCAGCGCCACCAAGGGCACAACCGCCATGTCGGGCAACCCGCTCAGCACCTGCACCAGCCCGTCGAGGAAGCCGGCCTTGAGCATCATCTGCGACATGGCCAGGAACAACAGAATCGTCAGCAACGGCCGCCGTGCCCGGACCGCCAGTGCGCCGAGCAGGCCATCGCCGCCACCGCGACGAACCCACAGCAGCACCAGCAGCAAGGCGATGCCCGGTGACGCCAGGGGTTTCCAGGCGACGTGCGTGCCGCGCACCACCCAGGCGTCTTCAAGGTGGGTCAGCGCGTTGAGGGCCTTGAGCAGCACGATGCACATGATCAGCGCCAGGTACGGCCAGGCGCTGCGCGGCCAGGCCAGAGCCGTTGCGCCGCGGCGTCGATACAGCGCCAGCAGCAAGGTCGCGGCGGCGACGCTCAGCCCCGCGCCCACGCCGGCCACCTCCGGGCCCAACCAACGGCTCAAGCCGTAGAGCACTGCCAGAAACAGCAACCCCAGGCCCACGAGTACACGGGTGATACCCACGCCGCAGAGGTATGAAGCCAGTGCCGCGAGGGCGATAAACACCGGGGCGCTGGTCAGCGCCGAGGTGGCGGCCAGCGTCGACGCCTCCACATGGGCCAGGGACGCGCCGATCACCGTCGCCAACCCCAGCGTGCCCCACGGCATGATCGCCATCCCGGTCAGCGCCACACGCAGCGCAATGCGCCGCTCGAACAGGCTCAGCAACAAAGGCACGGTGGCGATCAGCGACACGCCGAAACCGGTCATGGCCTCCAGCAACGGCGCCAGCCCCAGCACGATAAACATCACCCGCTCGGCGCGCTTCAACCCCAGCGCCTGCACCCATTCGGCCAGTGCCTGGTTCACGCCCCTGCGCTCGATCAGAATCACAAACGCCAGGCCCGGCACGATCACCAACGCAGTGCTGGCAAACAATACGGCCGTGTCTTTGAATGCGGCCAGCGCCGCACTGGCCATAAAGCCATCCATCAACCACAACACCGCCACCAGACCTGCACCGGCCATGGCCGCCTGCACTGGCGGGCGGCGCAAAACCATCAGCATCGACATCACCAGCAACACCGGTGACAGGTGGATCAAAAACGCCATGGGACACTCCATTGCTGCATGCCGAAGGAGTTGGGATAGTATTGAGGTCCCGGTCGTCATTGGTCTCTGAATCGAGGCTGTTTTCGATAAAATTTCTCACCCTGTCGAGAGCGTGCCAATGGCCAAACCTGCTTCTGCCCTGCTGGACCTGGACGGCTTTGACTGGTCGATCCTGGCGCTGGTGCAGCGTGACAACGCTTTGCCCCTGCGCACCCTGGCCGAGAAGGTCAACCTCTCCACCGCCGCCGTGCAGCGGCGCCTCAAGCGCATGGAGGAGGGCGGGGTGATCACCGCGAATGTCGCGGTGATCGACCCGGTCAAGGCCGGCAAGCCGATCACCATCATTGCCGAGGTGTCCGTGGAGCGCACCAGCATCGACGCACTCACCACGACCAAGGCGAGCTTCTGCGCGCCCCAGGTGCAGCAGTGTTACTACGTTGCCGGTGAGGTGGATTTCGTGCTGGTGTTGAATGTCGCCAGCATGCAGGAGTACCAGAACTCGCCGGGCGGCTGTTTGCCGAGAACCCCAATGTGAAGTGGTTCAAGACCCTGGTGGCGCTGGATCGGGTCAAGGTCGGGCTGGAAGTGCCGGTCGGTTGAAGCTTTTTAAAAAGATTCGTCGAAGCCTGTCCCCTTTTTTCACTTCGCCTGTCATTCCAGGTAAGTGAACAAAATCGAGAGCTTCCTCCAATGTCCGCAGTTCTACCCTTGCGCTTGCGCCCGTTGCTGAAACTGAGCCTGATGTTGAGCCTCAGCGCCAGCCCACTCTTCGCCGCCGTCAGCTATGCCGAAGACACCTCCGCCCGCCGCAGCTACCAGGTGCCGGCCGGCAGCCTGAGCGCGGCGTTGACCCGTTTTGCGGGGTTGTCGGGGGTTAACCTGTCCATCGACCCGGCGCTGGTCAGCGGGCGCAGCAGCAGTGGTTTATCCGGCGAGTACGCGGTGGAAGAGGGCTTCGCCCGCCTGCTGCAAGGCTCGGGCCTGCAACTGCAGCCGATGGGCGAGCGCGACTACATGCTGGTGCCGGCGCCGGATGGCAGCAGCCTGGAACTGGCACCGACCTCCATCCTCGGCACCACCGGCCTCTACGACGGCGACACCTACGCCGGTGGTCAGGTGGCGCGGCGCGGTTCGCAAGGCTTGCTGGGCACGCGGGACTTCATGGAAACCCCGTTCAGCATGACCACCTACACCCAGGAGGCGGTGAAAAACCAGCAGGCGCGCACCCTCGGCGACCTGATCGCCAGCGACCCTTCGGTACGCGCCACCAACCCGGCCGGTGGGCGCTATGAACAGTTCACCATTCGCGGCTTCAGCCTGTTCAACAGTGACGTGGCCTACAACGGCCTGTACGGCGTGCTGCCGACCTACACCATCGACATGGAAATGGCCGACCGCGTCGACATCTTCAAAGGTCCCACCCAACTGATTAATGGTATTTCGCCGCGGGGCAGCGTCGGCGGCGGGATCAACGTGGTGCCCAAGCGTGCCACCGACAAGGACATCAACTCGTTTACCGGCAACTGGGCCTCCGACAGCCAGGCGGGCGGCGCGGTGGATATCGGGCGGCGCTTTGGCGAGGACAACAAGTTCGGCATCCGCTTCAACGGCGTTAAGCAGTCCGGTGATACCGAATGGGACCACCAGAGCGTCGACCGTGAAATGGCCGTGCTGGGCCTGGATTTTCGTGGCGAGCGCCTGCGCCTTTCCACCGATATCGGCCACACCGAGCGCGACACCGATGCCCCGCAGGAGCGTGTGCAGGTGGCCGCCGCCGCACCAGTGCCGAGTGCCAACGATGTGCGCCGCAACTATGCGCAGTCCTGGAGCAAGGCCAGCACCAACGACACCTTTGGTACGTTCAACGGCGAGTACGACCTCAGCGATAACGTGATGCTCTACGGCGGCGTGGGCGCACGTAAAAGTAACCACGACTTCCTGCGCCATGCGGTGTCCGTGACCAACGCGGCCGGTGATTTCACCGTGTCGCCGCGGGATTTCACCCGCGATGAAAATGTGCGCACCTACACCGCTGGTGTGCGCAACTGGTTCCATACCGGGCCGGTGAGCCATGAGGTCAACCTGGCCGCCACCTACTTCTACATGGACTTTGAAAACGGCGGCGCACGCTACGCGAATGGGCGCAGCAATCTCTATAACCCGGTGCAAACGCTGACGCCATCGGTCGCCACCCGCGCCGATCCGAAGGTGTATACCGAGAACCGCTCCACCGGCGTGGCGTTGTCCGACACCCTGGGCTTCTTCGACGACCGCCTGTTGCTGACCCTCGGTGCGCGCTGGCAGCGGGTCAAGGTGGATGACTGGAACAATGGGGTCAGAGGCCCTACCGGCTACGATGAAGAGAAAGTCTCGCCGTCCGGTGGCTTGCTGTTCAAGGCCACCGACAAGCTGTCGCTGTACGCCAACTACATGGAAGGCTTGAGCCAGGGCAAGGTCGCACCGTCGACCTCGATCAACGACGATGAAATCTTCCCGCCGTTTGTCAGCCGCCAGGTGGAAGTGGGCGCCAAGTACGACGCCGGTGCCTTCGCCGTGACCGCCGCAGTGTTCCGTATCAAGCAGCCTGCCTACGAAACCAATGCCGTGACTACGGTGTTCGGCCCCAACGGCAAGCGCCAGAACACCGGGGCGGAGCTGAGTGTGTTCGGTGAACCGCTCAAAGGCGTGCGCCTGCTCGGCGGCGTGATGTATATCGACAGCGAACTGCAGAACACCACCAATGGCACCTATGACGGCAACCGTGCCCCGGCCACGCCCAAGTACAACGTCAACCTGGGCGCCGAATGGGATGTACCGACCCTGGAAGGGCTGACGCTGACCAGCCGCGGCATCTACTCAAGCTCGCAGTACCTGGACCAGTCCAACGTCAAGGAAATCGACGCCTGGAACCGGATCGACGTGGGCGCGCGGTATGCGTTCAAGGTGGATGACAAGCACATCACCCTGCGTGCGAATGTGGAGAACGTCGCCGATAAACGCTACTGGAGCTCGGCCGGCGCCTCGGATGACAGTGAGCCGGGGCTGACCTTGTCGACACCGCGTACCTACCTGCTGTCGGCCACGGTCGATTTCTAGACGCCGATTAAAAATGTAGGCGCTGGCTTGCCTGCGATAGCGGTGTATCAGCGAATCTATCTGGAGCTGACCCACCGCGATCGCAGGCAAGCCAGCTCCTACACCTGATTTTCAGCGTTAATGAGAATGTTTTTTGATCACGTCGCCCTGATATGGAATAGTACCCGCCGTTTTCCCCAGCCTGTCTCGCTGGGGTGTGTTAACGCCGAGGTACTTGTCATGCGAATGCTGCGCTCCATCCCCACCCTGGCCGCCTGCCTCCTGGCGTTCTCTTCAAGCGTCTTAAGCGCTGCACCCATCGACCTCAACGACGGCCAGCACGCGGTGCATCTGCCGGATGCGCCCAAGCGTGTGGTGGTGCTGGAGTTTTCCTTTCTCGACAGCCTGGCCGCGGTTGACGTGACCCCGGTGGGCGCTGCCGACGATGGCGATGCCAACCGCGTGCTGCCGCGTGTGCGCCAGGCCATCGGGCAATGGAAGTCCGTGGGCCTGCGCTCGCAGCCGAGCATCGAGGAAATCGCCCGGCTCAAGCCGGACCTGATCGTCGCCGACCTCAACCGCCATCAGGCGCTGTACAGCGACCTGGCAAGCATTGCGCCGACCCTGTTGCTGCCCTCGCGTGGCGAAGACTATGAGGGCAGCCTCACGTCCGCCGAGCTGATCGGCAAGGCCCTGGGCAAAAGCCCGCAGATGCAAGCGCGCATCGCGCAGAACCGCGAGAACCTGAAAAAGATTGCCGCGCAGATCCCCGCCGGTGCCAGCGTGTTGTTCGGTGTGGCCCGGGAAGACAGCTTCTCGGTGCATGGGCCGGATTCCTATGCCGGTAGTGTGCTGCGAGCCATCGGTTTGAAGGTGCCGTCGGTGCGCGCCAACGCCGCCCCGACTGAGTTTGTGAGCCTGGAGCAATTGCTGGCCCTCGACCCAGGCTGGTTGCTGGTCGGCCATTACCGTCGCCCAAGCATTGTCGACAGCTGGAGCAAGCAGCCGCTGTGGCAAGTGCTCGGCGCGGTGCGTAGCCAGCATGTCGCTGAAGTCGACGGCGACAGTTGGGCACGCAATCGCGGCGTATTGGCTTCGGAGCAGATCGCCGAAGACGCCCTGGCGATTCTCAAGGGCGGCAAAGCCGTACTGAGCCAGTAATCGTGCAGCGCAGTTTGGCCGCGACCGGCATTGTGCTGCTGGGCGCCTTGTTATTCTGGCTCTCGCTGTACAGCTGGTCGCCGTTCACCATCACGGCGACCGACGCCTGGAATGGCCTGGTGCATCAGGGCAGCGTGGGCGGCAATATGGCGTATATCGTCGCCCAGTTGCGCGTGCCCCGCGCCGTGTGCGCGGCATTGGTGGGGGCCTGCCTGGGCCTGGCCGGTGCGCTGATGCAGGGCATCACGCGCAACCGCCTGGCATCGCCTTCGCTGTTTGGTGTAACGGCGGGGGCGGCCTTGGGGCTCGCGTTGTTTTCCACCGGGTTGGTCGCGCCGCCGTTTGCCGGTGGTGCATTGCTGATGACCTGCCTGGGCGGCGCGCTGGCCTGGGTCACGGTGTTCAGCCTTGGCGGTGCCTGGTCGCCGACCACCGCCCAGGGGCGCCTGGTATTGGCCGGTGTGGCCGTCGCGGCGTTGTGTGCCGCGTTGACCCGGCTCACGGTGATTCTGGTCGAAGCGCAGGCGCAAAGCGTGTTGAGCTGGCTGGCCGGTTCCCTGGCCAACGTCGGTGCCGCCCAGGTGCAATTGCTCTGGCCGTGCACCTTGATCGGCGGCCTGTGGGCGCTGTGGTGTGCGCCGCGCTTGAACCTGATCAACCTCGGCGAAGACGCCGCCCGCTCGTTGGGCGTGGGCATCGCCAGCCTGCGCCTGCAGGTGTTTGTCGCCAGCCTGTTGCTGGTGGGGGCGAGTGTCTGCGCGGTGGGGCCGATTGGGTTTGTCGGGCTGATCGCGCCGAATATCCTTCGCCAGTTTCTCGGCAATGACTACCGTTGGCTGATCCCGCTGAGCGCGGCCTTGGGCGCGGTGATCGTGCTGGGCGCCGACTTGCTCAGCCGCGCCGTGGCCTTCCCGGTGGAAACCCCGGCGGGGGTGGTCACTGCCTTGATCGGCGCACCGTTCTTTCTGTTTCTTGCCAGGCGCGCCCTATGATTCGCCCACGTTTTCGCCTGGGGTTGCTGCTCGGCTTGTTGCTGCTGGCGACGTTTATCAGCCTCAGCGCCGGCACCTTGTGGCTCAAGCCCGCCACCGTACTCGAGCGCCTGTTGGCCCACGACGCCCTCGACTTCGAAGTGTGGAACCACCGCCTGCCACGCAGCCTGATCGCGATCCTCGCAGGGGCAGCCTTCGGCCTGGCCGGGGCGATTGTGCAGGGCGTGATCCGCAACCCGCTGGCCTCGCCGGAGATCCTCGGCGTGACCCAAGGCGCCGGTTTGGCGCTGACCGTGGCGATCATCGGCTGGCCGCAGCTGCCGATTGCCTGGCTGCCGTTGGTGGCGTGCCTGGGCGGCGCTGGTGGTGCGTTGTTGTTGGCGCTGTACAACACCGGCGTGAGTTTTTCCGGGGTGCGTTTTGCGCTGTCCGGGGTGGCGATTGCGGTGACCTTGTCCAGCGTCACCGAGTTTCTGATCCTGTCCCACCCGCTGGATATCAACACCGCCTTGCTCGCGCTGACCGGCAGCCTGTGGAGCCGCAACTGGCACCATGTGGCGTTGGTGCTGCCGTTTCTGCTGCTGATCCCGCTGGGGTTGTGCCTGGCCAAGCCGTTGAACCTGATTGCCCTGGGCGATGAAGCGGCCCACAGCCTGGGCACCGCACTCGGCCGTACACGCTGGCTGGCGATGGCCTGCGCGGTGCTGCTCACCAGCCTGGGCGTGGGTGTGATCGGGCCGATCGGCTTTATCGGCCTGGTGGCGCCGCATATGGCGCGGCGCCTGGTGGGCGGGCATCACCAGTGCCTGTTGCCGGCAGCGATGCTGATCGGCGCGCTGCTATTGGTGCTGGCCGACACCCTCGGGCGCACCTTGATCGCGCCCAGCGAAATCCCGGCGGGGGTTCTCACGGCGGTGATTGGTGCGCCGTATTTTCTTTGGTTGCTGGCACGGTTCAAGGGCTGATCCCATGAGTATTCTCCACGCGCAACAACTCGATATCGGCTACGGCACCACGCGCATCGTGCAGGGCCTCTCGTTCGCGCCGCCCACCGGCAAAGTCACCGCGCTGATCGGCCCCAACGGCTGCGGCAAGTCGACCTTGCTCAAGACCTTTGCGCGCATCCTCAAGCCGACCCAGGGTGAATTGACCCTTGATGGCCAGCCCTATGCCAGCCTGTCCGCCCGCCAGCTGGCGCGGCAGATCGCGTTCTTGCCCCAGGTGCTGCCGGTGCCGGAAGGCGTCAGCGTGCGCCAGCTGGTCGCCTACGGCCGCAGCCCGCATAACTCGCTGTGGGGGCGACTGAGCGGCAACGACCAGTCCCATGTGACCCAGGCCATGCAGCGCCTGGCGCTGGACAACCTGGCCGACCGCGCCCTGGCGGACCTCTCCGGCGGCCAGCGCCAACGCGCCTGGCTGGCGATGGTGTTGGCACAGAACGCGCCGGTGGTGTTGCTCGACGAACCCACCACCTACCTCGACATCAGCCACCAGGTCGAACTGCTCGACCTGATGCGCGAACTGGCCGCCGAAGGCAAGACCGTGATCACCGTGCTCCACGATATCAACCAGGCGTGCCGCTACGCCGACCATTTGGCGGTGATGCAGGGCGGCAGGCTGGTGGCGGATGGTGCGCCGGGGGAGGTGATCAGTGCCGAGTTGATGCGCCAGGTGTTTGAGGTGCAGGTGCAGATCATCAATGAGCCGGTGTCCGGCACGCCGATGTGCGTGGTAGAAAAAAGCACCCGCCATCACGCCTGATCCGGTCAAAAAAATGTGGGAGCGGGTTTGCTCGCGAAAGCGGTGTGTCAGTCACAGGATGCATTGGCTGACACGCCCTCTTCGCGAGCAAGCCCGCTCCCACATTTTGGATCTCAGTGGGTTTCAATGCGCCATACAGCCTTCTTCACCTCAATCGCTTTGGGCAACAATCGATTCTGATAAAACAAATCCGCTGTCGCCTGCTGAGCCTGGATGATCTTGTCGTCGATCGGCAAAATCGGCGACGGCGGGCGGTTATCCATATAGCGTGCGATCACCTCGCTGGGCAGGCCCATAAAGCGCGTCAGCACCTTGAGGCTGTCCTCACGCTGGCTGCGGGTGAGGGCTTCGGCGGCGCTGAGTTCACCGAGCAAATCATGGATAAAGGCCGTATTGGCCTGGGCGTAGTCACGCCGTGCGGTGTACACCGGGCCCGACAGCCCCAGGCCCTCGCCATTGGCCAGCACATGGCTGGGGCTCTGGCTCAAGGCGAGAGACGAGTAGGGTTCCCAGATGGCCCAGGCATCCACGCTGCCTTGTTCGAACGCGGCGCGGGCGTCCGCAGGGGGCAGGTACACCGGCTGGATATCCTTGTAGCTGAGCCCGGCTTTATTCAGGGCGCGCAGGATCAGGTTGTGGGAGCTGGAGCCTTTCTGGAACGCGACTTTCTTACCCTTAAGGTCCGCCACCGACTGCAGCGGGCTGTCATTGCGCACCAGAATGGTCTCGGCCGTCGGCTTGGGAGGCTCGGCGCCGATGTACACCAGGTCGGCACCGGCGGCTTGGGCGAACAGCGGCGGGATATCACCCGTGGAGCCCACATCCAGCGCGCCGACGTTGAGGGCTTCGAGCATCTGCGGGCCGGCGGGGAATTCGACCCACTTCACGGCCGTCTGCGGGAAGCGTTTTTCCAGCAGGCCATGCTCCTTGGCCAGCACCAGGGCGATGGAGCCTTTCTGGTAGCCGATGCGCAGGGTGGCGGGCTCGGCGGCCCAGGCGGTTTGAGTCACGGCCAGCAAGGCCACTATCAGTGCTGGAAATTTCATGCCTTGCCCTCGGTAAAACGATTGGCCGGGCGTGCCAGACCCAGATTTTCGCGCAGCGTCGAACCGCTGTATTGCGTGCGAAACAGCCCGCGTCGTTGCAGTTCCGGCACCACCCACTGGGCAAAGTCTTCCAAGCCGCCCGGCAAATGCGGTACCAGTATATTGAAGCCATCGGCCGCGCCATTTTCGAACCAGTGTTGCAGCTCATCGGCAATCTGCGCAGGCGTGCCGATCAGGCTGTAATGCCCACGGCCACCGGCGATCCGGCGACCCAGTTGCGCGAGTGTCAGCTGTTCACGCTCAGCCAGCTCGCTCAGCAGTTGCTGGCGGCTGCGTTGCCCGCTGTCGGTCAATGGCAGCGGCGGCAGCGGCCCGTCCAGCGGGTAGCCGGACAGGTCGAAATTGCCCAGCATGCGCCCCAGCAAAGCGACGCCCACCTCGGGTTCCACCAGGGCCTGGAACGCCTCGAACTTCGCTTGTGCCTCGGCCTCGGTCTGCCCGACCACCACAAACACGCCCGGCATGATTTTCAGCGAATCCGCCTCGCGGCCGTACTGGCTCAAGCGCCCCTTGAGGTCGGCATAAAACGCCTGGGCATTCGCCAGTGACGTCTGCGCGGTAAACACCACTTCGGCGGTCTGCGCGGCCAGCTCGCGGCCGGCCTCGGAAGAGCCGGCCTGCACGATCACCGGCTGGCCCTGGGGCGAGCGCGCCACATTCAGCGGGCCCTTGACCTGAAAGTGTTCGCCGACGTGATCCAGCACATGCAGTTTCGCCGGGTCGTAATAGTTGCCGCTGGCCTTGTCGCGCACGAAAGCATCGTCCTCCCAGCTGTCCCACAGGCCGGTCACCACCTGGTGAAACTCGCGGGCGCGGCTGTAGCGTTCAGCATGGCCGAGGTGTTCATCGCGACCAAAATTCTGCGCTTCGGCGGCGGCATCCGAGGTCACCAGGTTCCAGCCGGCTCGCCCGCCGGACAGGTGATCCAGCGAGGCGAATTTGCGCGCCACATGGTAGGGCTCGTTGTAGCTGGTGGTGGCGGTGGCGATCAGGCCGATGTGCTCGGTCACTGCACTCAGCGCCGAGAGCAGGGTGAGCGGCTCGAAATGATCCGAGCGCGCCATACGGCTTGCGACGTCGCCGGTGGCGGCGGCGATGCTGTCGGCCACGAACAGTGCATCGAATTTCGCCGCTTCGGCCACCCGCGCCAGGTGTTTGTACTGGGCGAAATCCAGCCCGGCATTCGCCGGTACGTCCGGGTGGCGCCAGGCGGCCACGTGGTGCCCGGTGGCCATCAGGAAGGCGCCGAGTGTCAGTTGTCGGCTCATGCTTAGAAATCCTTGCGCAGTTGCACACCGAAGTAACGTTCATCGTCACGGGGTACGGCACGGTAGATGTAATTGCCGCCGCTGGCCAGCAGCGGGGAGTAGGACTTGTCGGCGAGGTTCTTGGCCAGGAAAGCTACGCGCCAGCCGTTGCTGTAGTCGGCCAGGGCCACGCTGGCGTTCCAGATGCCGTAGGCGCCTTGCTGGGTGTCGACGTTCTGGCTGATGTCGTACTGCACTTCGCTCTGCCAGCTGTAGTCGGTGCCCAGTTCGATGTCCAGGCCGTTATCCAGCGGGATCGTGTAGTCGGCGCGCACGTAGCTTTTCCAGTCCGGGCTGTAGGGCAACGGTTTGCCATTCACGTTGCAGGTGGCCGCCGCACCGGCGGGGCAGGCGAACTCATCGATGCGTGCACGCGTGTAGGCCAGGGCGCCGGAGAGTTTCAGCTGTTGGGTGGCCTGCAAGGCGTAATCCAGCTCGACGCCTTCGGTGCTGACGCTGCCGGCGTTGATCAGGCGGGTCACCACTTGCCCGGCAACGGTGTCGAAAAAGTTCGCCTGGTAGTTGTCGTAGTCGCTGTGGAACACCGCCAGGTTAGTCGTCAGGCGGTTGTTCCAGGCAGTCGCCTTGATCCCGGCTTCCCAAGTGTTGGAGGTTTCCGGCTTGAGCGCGTCGGTGTCACGCGGCTGCATATTGAAGAACACGTTGTAGGCCGGGCCTTTGTAGCCACGCGAATAGGTGAGGTAGCTGGTGATGTTGTCCGTGAGGTCGTACTGCACGCCGAGGCGGCCGGACCAGCCGTCTTCATCCACCGAGCCGGAACTGGAAGTGGCCGGTTGAATCCCGCTGACGGTGGTGGCGGAGGTGGAGACGCGGCGGTGATCGTATTTCAGGTCATCGTGGGTGTAGCGCAGGCCGGCGATGCCGCGAAAGCGCGAGGTGAAATTCAGCGTGGTTTCGCCGAATACCGCGTAGCTGTCGCTGGTGGTGCTGTAGTCGGCGATGCCACGGTCGGTGCGCGTGGTGGTGGTCAGCGTACGCTGGTAAGTCTCTTCGTCCTTGCCGTGCATATAGAACAGGCCGCCGACGTACTCCAGGAACTCGCCTTTGGGCGAGGCCAGGCGCAGTTCCTGGGAGTACTGGTCGAAGGCCAGCTCACCTTTGTCGGCGGTGCCGGGGAAGGCCGCGGTTACGGTGCCGAGACGGTCGCCGTCCTGGTACTGGGTGTTGTCCCAGCCGCGCCAGGCAGTGATCGAGGTCAGGGTGTAGTCACCGAGGTTCCAGTCCAACTGCGCGGACAGGCCCTTGTTGGTATCCTCCACATGGCTGCGGGTGTCGGTGTTGATGTCGCGGTTGTCGCTGGAGGCGCGCACCGGGCTCAGGGCATTGCTGAACGCCGGGGTCAGGGATTTGCTGACCACGCCATTCGGCGCGTCGTCGTGGGACTGCATGTAGTCGGCGATCAGGGTCAGTTTTACGTCGTCATTCGGGGTGAATTCCAGCTTGCCGCGAATGCCCTTGTGGTTGTAGCCGTTGACCTCCTGGCCATTGTGCTGGTTATCGACGTTACCGTCGTAGCTGCCGAACAGCGTGCTGATCGAACCCTTGAGCACATCCGGCACCAGGCTGCCGCCGATGCCGAAACGCGTGCGGCTTTCATTGCCGCTGTAGTACGACTGGTCGATGTAGCCGTGGGTCTCGGCGGTGGGCGCCTTGCTGGTGATATTCAGCACGCCGGCCGAGGCGTTCTTGCCGAACAGCGTGCCTTGCGGGCCGCGCAGCACCTCGATGCGCTCCAGGTCCAGCAGGTCGAGGGTGGCCTGGCCGGGGCGGGCGTAGACCACGCCGTCGATCACCGTGGCCACCGTCGGCTCGACGCCGGGTGAGGTGGAAATGGTGCCCACACCGCGCACAAACAACGAGGTGTCTTTGTTCGACGCGCCGGTGCGGAAGTTCAGCGACGGCACCTGCTGGGCGATGCTTGCCACGCCGTTGCGGTTGTCGCGCTCCAGTTGTTCGCCGTCCAGCACCGAGACCGCCACCGGGACTTTTTGCAGTGACTCTTCGCGGCGCGTGGCGGTGACCGTCACCGCTTGGAGGGTGGCCTGCGGCTCGTCAGCGGCAAAGGCTGCGGGCAGGGGCAGGGCGGTCATACCGGCCAGAAGGAGTAAGTGAGTGTGCTTGTGCATGCTGTGTCCGCTCGAAAGGAATGCCCTGAACCGCTGCGGTTCTTGCGACCGTCAGCGCCTGTAAAACTGTCTTGGGCATTCGCTCGAGCGAGTAGCAGACAACGCGCTTTGTTAGCGCTAACATCGGCATTATTGGTAGGTCTGGTTTAGAGCGTCAAATACTAAAAAATTAGTCCTATATTCTTTTTGGTTTTTAACAGGATCACTCCGTGAGCGAAGACAAACCGCGCAAACGCCGTGGCGCCGGGCGCGTCACCCTGAACACCGTGGCGCGCCAGGCCGGGGTGTCGGCGATTACCGTGTCGCGCTATTTCAACCAGCCGGAGCAGGTCTCGCCCGAGCGGCGCGAGCGGATTGCCGCGGTGGTGGCCGAACTGGGTTATGTGCCCAACCTGGTGGCCGGCGGGCTGGCTTCGGCGCGGGGCAGGATTGTCGCGATGGTGATCCCGAATATTTCGGGGCCGATCTTTGCCAACACGATTCAGGGCTTCAGCGACACCCTCAGCCGTCATGGTTATCAGCTGCTGCTGGCATCCAGTTACTTCAGTGCCGAGCAGGAAGAAAGCGCGGTGCGTGCGTTCCTCGGCTGGTCGCCGGCGGCGCTGGTGCTGACCAGCCGCTTTCACAGCGCAGGCACCGAAAAGATGATCGCCGACGCGGATATCCCGGTGGTGGAAACCTGGGACTACGTGCCCGCCCGCGAGCCGTTGCAGATCGGTTTTTCCCACTATGAAGTCGGCGTCACGGCCGCACGCTACCTGCATGGCAAGGGCTATCGGCGCATCGCCTTTGTACAGAACAGCGCCACGGGCGACTTCAGCGCACTGGAGCGGCGTGACGGATTTGTCGCGACCCTGAGCGAGTTGGGTGTACAGCCGTGGGTGTTCGCCCCCGGCGCTGACCGTGCGCCTTTCGAGGCGGGCAAGCAGGCCATGGAAACCCTGATGAACCACGCCACGCCGCCCGACGCGATCTTCTTCGCCAATGACAACCTGGCCGCCGGCGGCCTGCTGGCCGGGCAGCGTGCGGGGCTTAAGATCCCGCAGGACTGTGCGGTGCTCGGGTTTGGCGATTATCCGTTTGCCGAAATGCTGTTGCCGAGCCTTAGCACCATCAAGCCGCCGGCCCTGGAAATCGGCGTGCTGGCGGCAACACGGGTGCTGGAAAGCCTTGGGGTATTGCCGGTGGATGATGAGGTACAACGCCTGAACCTGTTGGACTGCCGCTTGATCGAACGGGAAAGCGCCTGAGCTTTATTTGCGGCTCAGGGGCAATTTGGATACGGTGCAAGCCTGCCCACAAGGATGTTCCCATGACCGAGCCCGCCCCCAAGACCCGTCGCGCCCCCAAAGGTGAAAAACGCCGCGAAGAGCTGCTGGACGCGGCCCTGCAGGTGTTTTCCCTCGAAGGCTACAGCGGCGCCTCGATGGCCCAGGTGGCGGCGATTGTGGGGATTTCCGTGGCCGGCCTGCTGCACCACTTTCCCAGCAAGATTTCATTGCTGATGGGCGTGCTGCAACGTCGAGATGAGGTCAACCAACGGATTGCCGATGAAGTGCGCGCCGAGAAATCACTGTCCGGCTTGCTCGGCAGCCTGCGGGCGATCAACCGTTCGAACGCCACCGCGCCTGGGGTGGTGCGCGCCTTTACCATTTTGAATGCCGAAAGCCTGCTCGACACCCAACCGGCCTGGAGCTGGTTTCAGGAGCGCTATGCGGGGATACACCGACGCTTGCAGGGGCAGTTTGCCGACCTGGTGGCGGCGGGGGAGGTGCGCAGCGACGTGGACATCGCCGGGCTGGTGGAAGAAATCCTGGCCATGATGGATGGCCTGCAGATCCAGTGGCTGCGCTTTCCGGAACAGGTGGACCTGGTGGCGCGTTTCGATACCTACATTGCGCGGGTCGATGCGGCGATCAGGGCCTGAGGATGGCCATTTGGCAATCTAAAGTGGGCACGGTCCAATGTGGGAGCGGGCTTGCTCGCGAATGCGGTGTCTCAGTGATGTATCTTTAACTGATCTACCGCTTTCGCGAGCAAGCCCGCTCCCACACAAAGCACCTCTTTTACCCGTCAGTTACCCGCAGCACTGCCCTGGGTAGTGTCATCGCTCATGTCATAGCCATCACCCTCACTGGTGCCGCTATCCCCTTCGTTCTGGTGCAGCACACCACCGGTTTTCACCTGTGGCAGCTCACGCAGCGTCGAATTGAGCGCCGAGCGCGGCAGCGGGTTGCTGGTGGTGGTCGACAGTTCCTGACGGAACGGGTTGACCAGCTTGGCGTTCAGGCGAATGTCCTGGGAGGACGCGCCCACCGACAAGTTGAAGCTGTCGGCGTCCACCACCCATTGCTTGCTCGCCACGTCGTAGTAGGCCAGCGAGCGATCATTCAGCTCGATGGTCACGCGCTTGCTCTCGCCAGGCTTCAAGAACACCTTCTTGTAACCCTTGAGCTCCTTGATGGCGCGCTCGACTTTCGGGTTGTTCTGGCCCACGTACAACTCGGCGACTTCGGCGCCCGCCACCTTGCCGGTGTTGGCCAGGTCGAACGACACCTTGATCGGCGCACCCGCCACCGCCACCCCAGGGTCACGCTGATGTTGCTGTAGCCGAAGGTGGTGTACGACAAGCCATAGCCGAACGGGTAGAGCGGCTTGATGCCTTTTTTCTCGTAGCCGCGATAGCCCAGGAACAGGTCGTCCTTGTAGCTCATCTCGGACAGGGTTTCCTGATTGTCGAACTTGGGGAAAGTCGCGTAGATCGGGTTGTCTTCGATGTTGCGTTCGATGCTGATCGGCAGCTTGGCCGATGGGTTGACCTTGCCCAGCAGGATCTCCGCCAGGGCCTGGCCGCCGTTCTGGCCCGGGTAGAACGCATGCAGCGCGGCCGGTGCCTGGTCGATCCAGTCGCTCATCTTCAAGCCGGTACCGCCGTGCAGGGTCACCACGGTATTCGGGTTGACCTTGGCGATGCTCTGGATCAGCAGGTTCTGGTACTCCGGCAAATCGAAGCTGTGGTCGAAGCCTTCGCCTTCGTATTCGTTGCTGTTACCGGCGGCCACCAGCACGGCGTCGTACTGGGCCAGATCCTGCGGCGCAACCAACGATGCCCAGCTCATCTGCACGCCCACCAGGCCGCCCATGGTCGAGAGGTAGCCGTTGCGGCGTGAGTATTCGAGCTTGATATCCACCGGCTTGCCGGCTTCCAGGTTGACCTTGGCGAACACCGGGATGGTCGGCGGAATGCTGTTGTTCGGCAGCGGCTTGCCGTCACCGTTATCGAGGACTTTTTTGCCGTTGACGTAGAGGCGTACCGCACCGTCGGCGCGGACCTTGAACACCTGTTCGCCGCTGACCGTCGGAGTGATCTGGCCGCTGTAGCGAATCGAGGTGGCAGCGGTATCGCCATTCACCGGCAGGCTGTCGGTGGACCAGTCGAGGTCGACATGGGTATCGGTACGGCTGGCAGCCGGGTCGCCGGACCAGTTGGTGTTGCTGAAGAACTCGGTCTTCAGGCCTTTGGCGCTGTTGCCATCTTTGTCGGCGTGGGTCCAGCTGGACGTCGCCGGATCCAGGGACAGCCCGTCGATAAACTCGACCTTGGCCCCAGGCGCCAGCTGCTGCAGGCCGCTCAGTTCGCTGATGTAATTGGCGGCCATCACGTTGGCGCTGCCGAAACCGGTAGGCGGCGCGTACTTGGCCAGGGTGCCGACCACCGCAATGCGTTTGACCTTGTTCGCGTCCAGCGGCAACAGGCTGTTCTGGTTCTTCAGCAGCACAATGCCTTCGCGGGCGGCATTCAGCGCCGTGCGGTTGCTGGTGGCGCTGTTCATGTTGTGGCTGGTGAGCGGGGCCTTGCTGTCGAACTTGTACAGGTAGATCTGCTTGAGGATGCGCCGCACCTTGTCATCGATGGTCGCGCTGCTCAGTTCGCCACTGTCCAGGTACGGCTTGAGGATGGTGCTGTTCATCTGGTAGCCCATCATGTCCAGGTCGGTGCCGGCCTGTGCTGCCGGCAAACCGTCGACCACTGCGTTGTAGTCGCTCTGCACGAAGCCCGGGTAGCCCCATTCGGTTTTCAGAATGTCGCGCATGATGTGCTTGTTCTGGCACGCGAACTCGCCGTTCACCTTCTGGAAGGCGCACATCATCATCGCGACCTTGCTGTTTTTCGAGGCGGATTCGAACGGCGGCAGGGTCATCTCGCGCAGCACGCGCTCGCTGATGATTTCATTGAGGTGGAAGCGGTTGCTTTCCTGGTCATTGGCGGCGAAATGCTTGGCGTTGGCCCATACCCCGCGTGACTGAATCCCGTTGATCACCGCCGGCCCCAGGCTGGCACCCAGGAATGGGTCTTCACCGGACAAGTATTCGAACGCACGGCCGCTGTAGGGCATGCGGTACAGGTTCACACCGGGGCCGGTGACGAACTGATAGCCGCCGCTGGCGGTGTCGTAGCCCAGGGCGCGGCCCAGGTCGATAGCGCGACGCGGGTTCCAGCTGGCCGCCAGGTTCGGCCCCGACGGGTACACCACGCCCTGGGCGTTGCCTTCGCTGGTATAACGCACGCCCACGCCGCCATCGGCGCCGTGAATCTGCGGGATGCCATACCGGGTCAGCGGCTTGACGTCCCAGCCACCGGTGCCGCCGATGTAGGCGAGTTTTTCTTCCATCGTCATCTTCGCCAGGGTTTTATCCGCGGCTTTTTCCGCACGGCTTACCCGGCCTTCATCCAGCGCGGGGCTGGTGGCCGCATGCACCTGGGACACGGCCAGTGCCAGCAGGGCGAACGCCGACTGGGCACCGATCATTTTGCGTTTATTCATGGGTCTCTCCGACAACTGTTCAGTCAATAGTGGGCGCCGAGAAGTGCCTGTTGCCGTGCACGCTCGTCACTTTTTTACGGGCAATAGTTACCCTTGATCGCAATTTTTAACCGATGGCTAATTGCAACTATTTGGCGAAATCCGCAGTTTTATTAATGTAATAATTGTATTAATTATTGTTGTGGATGATGTCTATGCGATATCACGCGATGGCATTCTGAACCGCTAAAACCGCATAATTAAGGCAATTCTTGCGGTTATAAGTCAAACAAAAGCTAATTTTTGCGTGAAATAAGAAATAATTCCTTACGTTTCGGAACTAAGGCTAAACCTACCAGTCGATTGGTTTAAGAAAATTTATCGAGGCATGGCGAACTAGTGGCTTTGCTCGATAGTTCTAAAGTGCCATGTTTTATACAGGCTGTAATACACAATGCTTTGGTGTAGGGTCTTGACCGAGTTCAAGGCGCCACTTGGGCTATCTGCTGTTTTTGATCTGGAGAAAGTTGATGAAGATTTCCCTGTTGGGTGCCGGTGTTGTACTGGGCGTTGCGCTAAGTGGCGCGGCAATGGCGGCTGAGTCCACGGATGCTGACGCGAAGTCCGGGGCCACTGATTCCACGGTGCTGACCCAGACCCACGACGCCAAGGCTGTGAAGAAACAGAAGGCTGAAACCACCAAGGGTGGGCGGCCGCTGACTACGTCCAAGACGTCCAACTAACGGCAACCGCAGTTCCGGGTGGGAGCGGGCTTGCTCGCGAAGGCGGTGTTCCAGTCTACAAATTCATCGACTGACCCACCGCCTTCGCGAGCAAGCCCGCTCCCACAAGGGTTTCTACATAGCCCCTCAGATAGCCGCCCATGCCCAGCCCCCTCAACCCCCATCGACGCCTGCCAAACGCACATCCCGGATACCGAACAGGTTTGCGCGTGGCTGATGCAAAATGCCGGGCTGAAAACCGTGGACCTGGAGCGCGCCCGGCGGCTTTCCCAGGAAGGGGGCGACACTGAATTACTCGGCCTGCTCACCCGTTTAGGGCTGGTCTCGGAAGTGGAGCTGGCCCGCGCCTGGGCCGACTTGCTCGACGCGCCCTTGCTGCTGGCCGACGCCGCGCCGCCGCTGCTTGACCCCCTGCCGGCATTGACCGAGCGCTTTATGCGTCACTACCAGGTGGTGCCCGTGGGCTGGCGCCAGGGTGGCTTGCGGGTGCTGGCGGCCAACCCGTCGCAGGTGTACCCGTTCCAGGCCATGGCCTATGCCTGTGGCGTGCCGGTGTGGCTGGCCGTGGGCCCGCGCAATGAGGTCGAAACCCTGATCGAGCGCTACTACGGCCAAGGCCGTTCGGCCATGGGCACCCTGATCGAAAACCTCGACGAGCAGGGCGGTGCGCTGGAAGACATCGAACACCTCAAGGACATGGCCTCCGAAGCGCCGGTGATACGCCTGGTCAACCTGATCCTGCAGCGCGCCGTGGAACATCGCGCCTCGGATATCCATATCGAACCCTTCGAAAACCAGCTCAAAGTGCGCTACCGCATCGACGGCGTGCTGCACGAGGCCGAGGCGCCGCCTTCCAGTTCTTCGGCGGCGGTGATCTCGCGGGTGAAGATCATGGCGCGGCTGGACATTGCCGAGCGGCGGCTGCCCCAGGACGGGCGGATCATGCTGCGCATCCAGGGCAAGGAACTCGACTTGCGGGTGTCCACGGTGCCCACCAGTTTTGGCGAATCGGTGGTGATGCGTTTGCTCGATCGGCAGACCGTGCAGTTCGATTTCCAGAGCCTGGGTTTTGATGGCCAGCGCCTGCAAACCTTCCTCGAAGTGCTGGAACGGCCCCACGGCATCCTGCTGGTCACCGGCCCCACCGGTTCGGGCAAAACCACCACGCTGTACACCGCGTTGTCACGCCTCAATACCGCCGAACGCAAGATCATCACGGTGGAAGACCCGGTGGAATACCAGCTCGAAGGCATCAACCAGATTCAGGTCAAACCGGCCATCGGCCTGGACTTTGCCGGTGCGCTGCGCTCCATCGTGCGCCAGGACCCGGACGTGATCATGATCGGTGAAATCCGCGACCTGGAAACCTGCCGCATCGCCATCCAGTCCTCCCTGACCGGCCACCTGGTGCTCTCGACCCTGCACACCAACAGCGCGGCGGCGAGTATCACGCGGCTGCTGGATATGGGCGTGGAAAGCTACCTGATCGCCTCGACGGTCAACGGCATCCTGGCCCAGCGCCTGGTGCGCCGCCTCGACCCGGCCACCCGCGAAGCCTTCGATGCGCCGCCCGAACTGATCGCCGAGCATGGCCTGGATCGCTTTACCGACGAGCGCCCGATCCGGCTCTATCGCCCCCGCGCCGATGCCCCCGGTGGCGGTTACCACGGCCGCAGTGCAATCACCGAATTGCTGGTGATGAATGACGAACTGCGCAGCCTTTTGATGCGCCAGGCAGACGCCGCCACGCTGGAGCAGGCCGCCCGCCGTGGCGGCCTGCGCATCCTGCATGAAGAGGGTCTGCGCCAGGCCGTGGCCGGGGTGACGTCGCTGGAAGAAGTGCTGCGCGTGACCCGTGGAGAGGGCGCGTGAGCCTGTTCAAATACCGCGCCCTGGACAGCCAGGGCCAGCCGCAAAACGGCACGCTTGAAGCCAAGGACCAGGACGCCGCCGTCGCCGTCCTGCACAAGCGCGGCCTGCTGTTGCTGCAGATCGACGTCGCCGGTGCCCAGGGGCTGCGCAATGCATTGGGCCGTGGTCAATTGAATGGCGCGGCCCTGGTCAGTTTCACCCAGCAACTGGCCACGCTGCTGGGCGCGGGCCAACCGCTGGAACGCTCCCTGGGCATCCTGCTCAAACAACCCGGGCAGCCGCAGACCCGCGCCCTTATCGAGCGAATTCGCGAACATGTAAAAGCCGGCCAGCCTTTATCAAAGGCGCTGGAAGAAGAGGGCAGCCAGTTCTCGCCGCTGTACCTGAGCATGGTGCGTGCGGGCGAGGCCGGCGGCGCCCTGGAAAACACTCTGCGCCAGCTCAGCGACTACCTGGAGCGTAGCCAGTTGCTGAGGGGCGAGGTGATCAACGCGCTGATCTATCCGGCGTTTCTGGTGGTCGGCGTACTCGGTTCGCTGGCCTTATTGCTGGCTTACGTGGTGCCGCAGTTCGTGCCGATCTTCAAGGACCTGGGCGTGCCCATCCCGCTGATCACCGAAGTGATCCTGGGCCTCGGCCAATTTCTGGGGGCCTATGGTTTGGCGGTGCTGGCGGGGCTGATCGTGTTGGTCTGGACCCTGGCCGCACGCCTGCGCGACCCGCAACGCCGCGAAAAATACGACCGCCGCGTCCTCGGCCTGCGCGTGATCGGCCCGCTCCTGCAACGGGTCGAAGCCGCCCGACTGGCGCGCACCTTGGGCACCTTGCTGAGCAACGGCGTGGCCCTGCTGCAGGCGCTGGTGATCGCCCGGCAGGTCTGCACCAACCGCGCCCTGCAAGCCCAGGTTGCCCAGGCTGCCGAGTCCGTCAAGGGCGGCGGCACCCTGGCCAGCGCGTTCGGCACGCAACCGCTGCTGCCGGACCTGGCCCTGCAAATGATTGAAGTCGGCGAACAGGCCGGTGAACTGGACAGCATGCTGCTCAAGGTCGCCGACGTGTTCGACGTGGAAGCCAAGCGCGGTATCGACCGCCTGCTCGCCGCACTGGTGCCGTCGCTGACGGTGGTCATGGCGGTGCTGGTGGCGGTGATCATGCTCGCGATCATGCTGCCGCTGATGAGCCTCACCAGCAATATATGAACCCTTAAGGAAGCAAGCCGATGCGCCATACCCGATTCAAGCCCGCCCGCCGCCAGGGCGGTTTTACCTTGCTGGAAATGCTCGCGGTGATCGTGCTGCTGGGCATCGTCGCGACCATCGTGGTACGCCAGGTCGGCGGCAATGTGGACAAGGGCAAATACGGCGCGGGCAAGGCGCAGCTGGCCAGCCTGAGCATGAAGATCGAAAGCTATGGCCTGGATGTCGGCTCGCCGCCCAAGACCCTCCAGCAACTGGTCGACAAACCCGGCAACAGCGCAGGCTGGGCTGGGCCGTATGCCAAGCCGTCGGACCTCAAGGACCCGTTCGGCCACGCGTTCGGCTATCGCTTCCCCGGTGAACATGGCGCCTTTGACCTGATTTTCTACGGTCAGGACGGCCAACCCGGCGGCGAAGGCTACAGCGCCGACCTGGGCAACTGGGAATAACCGGCGACCATGCTCAGCCCCCAACGCGGCTTTACTCTGCTGGAAATGCTGGTGGTGATCGTTTTGATCAGCATCGCCGCCGGGTTGGTGGGATTTGGCTTGCAACAGGGCCTGCGCGCCGCCAAAGAGCGCCAGGCGGTCGGGCAGATGGTCGAGGCGTTGCGCAGCACGCGAGCGCGGGCGATTGTCAGCGGCACCACCCAAAGCACACGGTTTGACCTGCGCCGCCTGAGCTTCCAGGCCCCGGGTCGGCCGCTGCAGCACTGGCCGGCCGACCTGCAAGTGACCCTGCATACCGCCGAGCAGGCGGGCTCGGCGGTGGACTTCTATCCCGACGGCAGCTCCACCGGCGGCAACCTGCTGCTGGCCAACGGCAGCCGGCGCTGGCGCATCGATATTGGCTGGCTGACCGGCAGCGTGCAGTCCAAGGCGCTGCCATGAAGGCTCAAGGCGGTTTCACGCTCTTGGAAATGCTCGCCGCGCTGGTGCTGATGGCAATTTGCAGCACGGTGCTGCTGGTCGCCTTCGGCCAGAGTGCGCGTTCGCTGCTGCAAGTTGCCCACAGCGACCGCCTGACCCATGCCGCCATCAGTGTGCTGGATCAGGAAGCGACGGGGCCTTTGGCCAATGGCGTGCGTCAGGGCGAGCTGGACGGTATCGGCTGGCAACTGCGCATCGCCCAGCAGCCCACCCGGATCGGGCAGCCGCAGCTGTTTCGCCTTGACCTGCGCGTCAGCGAAGGTTCGCGGCAGGCCAGTTTCAGCACCTTGAAACTGCGTGCCGTCAATGACAGGGCCGGCCTGTGAAGCGGCATCAGCAGGGTTTCACCTTGCTCGAAATCATGATCGTGCTCAGCTTGCTCGGGGTGTTGCTGGTGCTGGTCGGCGGTGCATTGCTGGGGGCCAATCGTGCGGTGCTCAAGGCGCAGCGCTACACGGTCAGCCTGGATGAAATGCGCGCCGCGCAGCAGTTTTTGCGCAGCGCCATCAGCGAGGCGCTGCCGTTGGACGTCACCGAGGATGACAGCCAGGTCGACGGGTTTTTCAGCGGCGGGCCGCAGCGCATGCAGTTTGTCGCGACCTTGCCCGGCGTGCTCGGCGGCGGCATTCAGCGTTTCACTTTGCAGTTGACGGGCCCCGAGGCGCAGCGCGATTTGCAAGTGGCGTTCGCCCGATTCGAGTCATCGGCACAGGTCAGTGTGCCGGCCTCGCGCAGTGAGCCGCAGGTGTTGTTGAACGGCATCCAGGACCTGCAATTCAGCTATCGCGGTGTGTCGCCCAAGGGCCAGGCCACCGGCTGGATCAGCGACTGGCCGTGGTCCAAACGCCTGCCGTATGCGGTGCGCATTGCGGCGCGGGTCAATGGGCCGGTGCCGTGGGTTACCCAGGTGATTGCGTTGCGCCTGAACCTGTCCGGCGGGGCTCCAGAATGATCAGGCATCAGCGTGGTGTCGCCTTGCTGCTGGTGCTGTGGGTGTTGGCCTTGCTCAGCCTGTTGCTGGGTGGGCTGGCTGGCTGGGTACAACTGGAAACGCGCCAGGCTGCCTGGCATCGCCAGCATACCCAGGCGGTACTGGCTGCCGAGGCGGGAGTGGCGCTGGCGATGCAGGCGCTGGCTGATCCGTTGCAGCGCAAGCAATGGATCGCCGACGGGCGCGAAGTGCCGCTGGTGTTCGATGACGCGCAGTTGCACGTCAGCCTGCGCAGTGAGCGCGGCAAGCTGTATTTGAACAGCGCCGAGGTGGCGGACTTTGCCCGCCTGGCCCTGGCCTGCGGTGCGACACAGGCCCAGGCCAACCAACTCGCCAGAGACCTGGAAGTACGCCGCAACCAGGGACTGGCGCCGTTTCGCGTGGTGGAAGAACTGCGGCAACTGCCGGGCATGAGCCAGGCGCTGTACAGCGCGCTGGTACCCGAAATCAGCCTGTGGAGTGGCCTGGACCGGCCCGATCCGGCGTTCGCCAGCGCATTGATGCGCCGCGCACTGAACCTGCCGCACCAGAGTGCGGTGGGCGCCGACCCCGGCGATGTGCTGGTGGTCGACAGCCGCGCACAACGCCCCGGCGGCTATCACGCCCGGTTGCAAGCCACGGTGTTATTGAGCCCCGCGCAAGGCAGCGCACAACCTTATCGAGTGCTACGTTGGCAAGAATAAATGAACACTTATCCGCGCGGCTGCAGGTGCTGGCGCTGCCGATCGCCCAGCGCTGGCGCGGCAGCCTGTTGCAACTGGGGTGGCGGCTGTGGCTCAAGGAATTGCGCGCCTGCTTGCCGGGATGGTTGTCGCTGCAGGACATCCCCGAGCATGTCTACCGCTGGCCGCTGACTGCGCCCGTAGCTCCCCTCGCGGGCGAGGTGCGCCAGGTGCTGTTGCTCGCGCCCTCGGCGGTGCTGGTGCAAACCCTGCAGCTGCCACCGGCCGCGGCGCGCAACCTGTCGACTGTGGTCGGCTATGAACTGGACCGCTTCACGCCGTTCGACGCCGCCCAGCTGTACTTCGTGGCGCGTCAGGAGCGCCGCACCGCCACCCACGTGCAGGTAACGCTGGTGGCGATCCTGCGCGAACGCCTGGACCAGATCCTCAGCGACTGCGCCGCGCTCGGCTTGCAGCCCCATGCCGTGGACGTGGAGGACGCCGCCGGTGCGCCGATGGGCATCGACCTGTTACCGGCGCCCTTGCGCCCACGCCAGCGGCCTGCGGGCAAAGGCTTGCAACGCAGCTTGCCGTGGCTGTGCGGCGCGCTGTTGATTGCGGCCATGCTGCTGTGGCTCAACGACCGCCAGCGCGTGCTTGACGCCATGCACCAAAGCGTACGTGAGCAACGGGCCCAGGTCGCCGAGGTCCAGGCCCTGCGCCAGCAACTGCTCAATACCCGTGGCGCCGCGCAGTATTTGATCCGGCGCAAGACGGCCCAGCCGCCCTTGGCCGCACTGCTCAACGAACTGACCGCCTGCCTGCCGCCCGATACCTGGGTCGACCAGTTGGAGGTCAATGACGGTGCCGACGTTTCCTTCTCCGGGCAAAGCGCCAAGGCGAGTGCCCTGATCACCCGGATCAAGGGCTGCCACAGCCTGGAAAACGCCCAGTTCGAAGGGGTGATCCAACCCGACGCGCAAACCGGCAAGGATCAGTTTTCCTTGCGCGCCCACCTGCACCAGGAGGCCGCCGATGCGCCGACCACTGACACCCCGTGAACGCCGTGGCGCGGCCCTGATCGGCCTGGCCCTGGTGCTCGGCGCCGGTTACTGGCTGCTGATCGACAGCTGGTTCGCCGGCCCCCTGCGCACCATGGGCGAGCAGGCCGAGCAGTTACGCGAGCAGCAACAGCGCTACGCCGGCGTATTGCTTCAGGGCGACTCCCTGCGCCAACAGCTTGAGCAAGCGCGGCAGGACCCGGCCAGCAGTACCAGCCTGTTGCCCGGCGATGACCCCAGCGCCGTCGCCGCCGACCTGATGCAACGCATCGCCGACCTGATCAACAGCCGCGCCGGCCTCGGTGGCGGCTGCAGCCTGACCCAGCGCATGCCGATCACCCCGGAACAGGACGACAGCGAGCCGTATCGCCAGGTCAAAGTCAGCCTGACCCTCGACTGTGCCATCGAACCCTTGACTGCGATCCTGCATGAACTGGAGTACCAGCGCCCGTTTCTGTTCGTGGATGAAATGAGCATCCGCCGCCCGCCGAATGCGCCCGTCAGCGGCGGCGCCGGCAAGCTGGTGGTGCACCTGTTGGTGCGCGGCTACCTGCAACCGGCCGCCGCCCAGCAGGTGCGCCGATGATCACTGCATTGCGCCCCCTGGAATGGCTGTTGCTCGGCGTGGCGGGGCTGTTGGGCCTGCTGATGGTCGGCATTCTCAGCAGCATCGGCGATGCGCCGCAGTGGTTGCCGGCGCCTGCGCCCGATGCACGCGCCAACGCCGCAGCCAAGGTGCTGGCGGCCCCGAGTGCGACATTGGAAAGCCTCGCCGGCACCTGGCAGGCGCCCTTGTTCAGCCCCGACCGCAGCCCAGATCGGGCGGTCGGCGAGGCAGCCGTCTCGAGCCTGTCGAGCCTGACCCTGACCGGAATCGTCCTCGACGGCAACCTGCGCGTCGCCTTGCTCAAGCGCGCTGATGGCCCGCCGCTGAAAGTCCATCAAGACCAGACCCTGCCCAATGGCTGGCGCCTGGAACACCTTACGCCCCGCGAAGCACGCTTTGCCCTGGATGGCCGCACGCAGACCCTGAGCCTGCGCGCCCTGCGTTTGCCTGCGCCGTCGACTACCCCCCGATTACCCTTCCTCACGAGTCCGCCCCTTGATCGATACTTTCCCCGGCGCTTTGCGCACCACCGTGTTCTGCCTGGCCAGCGCCGTTGCCCTCGCGGGTTGCGGCACCTTCCCCGAGCATCTCGACCCGGACGAGGCCCTGCTGCATGAGGCGATGCAGGGCACCGGCTCGCAACGCCCGCCCGTGGACCCGGCCAGCGAACAGGCCCCGGTCGACAGCGGCCAGCCCCAGGCGAAAACCCCGCCGCAGCGCCAATTGATTCGCGGCAACCAGCAATTCGTGCGCCCGCCGTCGGCGGCACCGGCGATGAAGGAGGAGGGCAGCGGTGACATCGTGTTCAACTTCGCCGACCAGCCGATCGAGGCGGTGATCAACAGCGTGATGGGCGACCTGCTGCACGAGAACTACAGCATTGCGCAGGGGGTAAAAGGCAACGTCAGCTTCTCCACCTCAAAACCGGTGAACAAGCAGCAGGCGCTGTCGATTCTCGAAACCCTGTTGTCCTGGACCGACAACGCGATGATCAAGCAGGGCAACCGGTATGTGATCCTGCCGGCCAACCAGGCGGTGGCGGGCAAGCTGGTGCCTGAGATGCGCGTGTCGCAGCCCTCCAGCGGCCTGTCGGCGCGGCTGTTTGCGCTGCGTTATATCTCGGCCACCGAGATGCAGAAACTGCTCAAGCCCTTTGCCCGCGAGAATGCCTTCCTGCTGGTGGACCCGGCGCGCAATGTGCTGAGCCTGGCCGGTACCCCGGAAGAGTTGGCCAACTACCAGGACACCATCGACACCTTCGACGTGGACTGGCTCAAGGGCATGTCGGTGGGGGTGTTCGGCCTGCAACGCGCCTCGGTGGCCGAGTTGATGCCCGAGCTGCAAAAGATGTTCGGCCCCGACAGCGGCATGCCCCTGGCAGGCATGGTGCGCTTTTTGCCGATCGAGCGGACCAACTCGGTGGTCGCGATTTCGTCGCAGCCGCAGTACCTCAGCGAAGTCGGCGACTGGATCCACACCATCGATGAAGGCGGCGGCAACGAGCCACAGATGTACGTGTACGACGTGCGCAATATGAAGGCCACGGACCTGGCCAAATACCTGCGGCAAATCTACGGCAGCGGCGCGATCAAGGACGACACCCCGGCCAAGGTCGCCCCCGGTTTGCGCACGGCGACCTTGTCGTCGCCCGGCACCAACAGCACCTCCGGCAGCACGCCCGGTGGCCTGAGCAACAACCTGAATAACAGCCAGCCCGCCGCTGACGACGAGGCGCAGGAGCCCGAAGCCGAGCCGGACAGCGCCGAGCAGGGCACCACCGAAGACGCCCCGGCCAAAAGCCTCGACGCCGGCACCCGCATCACCGCGCAAAAAAGCAGTAACCAACTGCTGGTGCGCACCCGCCCGGTGCAATGGAAGGAGATCGAATCGGCGATCAAACGCCTCGACAACCCGCCGCTGCAAGTGCAGATCGAGACGCGCATCCTCGAAGTCAAACTCACCGGTGAACTGGACCTGGGCGTGCAGTGGTACTTGGGGCGCCTGGCGGGTAATTCCACCAGCACCACCGTGGGCAACACCGCCGGCAGCCAGGGCGCATTGGGCGGTGGCGGGGCGGGCTTGGGCGCTACGGATTCGTTGTTTTATTCCTTTGTCAGTTCCAACCTGCAGGTGGCCTTGCACGCGCTGGAAACCAATGGGCGCACCCAGGTGCTGTCGGCGCCGTCGCTGGTGGTGATGAACAACCAGCCGGCGCAGATTCAGGTGGGTGACAACATTCCGATCAGCCAGACCACGGTGAATACCGGCACCTCTGACACCACGTTGAGCAGTGTTGAGTATGTGCAGACCGGGGTGATCCTGGATGTGGTGCCGCGGATTAATCCGGGGGGGTTGGTGTATATGGATATTCAGCAGCAGGTCAGTGATGCGCAGGATCAGGCGTCGTCGAGTAGTGACACGCAGAATAATCCGCGTATTTCTACGCGGTCGGTGTCGACGCAGGTGGCTGTGCAGAGTGGGCAGACGGTGCTGCTGGGGGGGTTGATCAAGCAGGACAATGCGGAGAGTGTGAGTGCGGTGCCTTATCTTGGGAAGATTCCGGGGTTGCGGTGGTTGTTTGGGAATACCAGTAAGTCCAAGGATCGCACGGAGTTGATTGTGTTGATTACGCCTAGGGTGATTACCAGTAGCAGTCAGGCGCGGCAGGTGACGGATGATTATCGGCAGCAGATGCAGTTGTTGCGGCCGGGGGGTGAGGTTGTGTGTATATCCGGTGGTTAGGTAACGGCTGCCTATGGTTCCGCTCTTACAGCGGGTCACTTTTGGAAGAGCGCCAAAAGTAACCAAAAACGCTTCGCCCCAACACTCGGCACCTCGCCTCCGGCTCGGTGTGCCCGCACGCAGACTTGAATCCGTGGGCCGCCGCGATGGGCCATCCTTGGCCCAGCGCGGCTAACCCGGCGTCCTGCCGGGTTGCCCACGGATTCAAGCCTGCGTGCGGCCAGCGTGTTTTACGGGGCGCCCAGGATCAAGATCAAAAGCGCAAAAGATCGCTGACTTCGTCAGCGGTAAGGATGTAAGGGCCAGATCAAAAACAAAGCAAAGCGAGGCGGCCTGGCAGCCGGCCTGATCATTAAAGCCATACTCGGTCAAATGTGGGAGCTGGCTTGCCTGCGAAAGCATCAACTCGGTTTACCTGATGTAGCTAGTTGTCTGTATCGCAGGGTCTCGGAATTTTCCGACAAGGCTTTCAGGTTGTCGCTCGGAACTGCGCTGACTAACCTCCTTTTCGTCGCTGACCATTCAGCGATCGGATTTGACCGTCCGACTAAACCAGTGTGCTCAGCACCCAAGACCTATATCAGGCGTTTTTTCCAAGCTTGATGTATCGTGTCGCGGCAGCTGTGCGCGGGATACCTTCGGGTATGCCGGATCACTGGTTCCGGTCGGTCAACCCGCGTACAGCTGCCACCCCATTTCGTTTGACCGCGAGTGATGGTAGCTCCACCACCAGGAGTTCCACCATGATTAAAGACAGCCCAAATCCCCCAAGCTCTGCAGGCGCCGACGCCTGCGAAGGGCTCTTCACCCTGCGCGCCGATCTGGACACGGAGACCTTGCTGGTCAATGCCTCCCAAGACTTGGCGTCCATCAGCGATATCGCCACCCACCTGGCCTTTGAAATCGACGGTGCCCAGCGCAACGTAGCCCTGGGCCTATGCCGAATGCTCGAAGGCGTACAACTGCTGGTGGACAAGGCGCTGGATAAAACCAGTCCTGTTACCTCAGTGCGTTAACTGTGGGAGCTGGCTTGCCGCATCACCGCGAAAGCATCAACTCGATTTGCCTGATGCACCGAGTTGCCAGCATCGCAGCGATGCGGCGACCCGACAAGCCAGCTCCCCCAGAAAAGCCCGCCCTTGATCCAACCACTCAGGTCGGCTACTAGGCCGCCGTGCTCTGCTTTTGATCTTGATTTTGATCTCAGGCGCCCCGTCAATCACGCTGGCCGAACGCAGGCTTGAATCCGTGGGCAACCCGGCAGGACGCCGGGTTAGCCGCGCTGGGCCAAGGATGGCCCATCGCGGCGGCCCACGGATTCAAGCCGGAGTGAGGGCATGCCGAGCCTAGGCGAGGCACCGAGTGATGGGGCACAGACCTTTTGGTTACTTTTGGGGCGTTTGCCAAAAGTGACCCGCTGTAAGAGCGGAACCATAAGCCGCCATAACACAAATAACGGATATGTACCCACCCCAAAGCCCAATCTCAAAAAGACATCATTTTTATGAATAAAAACCCCAAAAAATAATGAAATACAAGAATATTAGCTTATGCCCAAATAGCATTATATTTTCAAAACCCATTCCGTTATGTTTGAACGCAACAGCCTACCCCTGACCTCGGATGGTACCCAGCGTAATCAAGATTCTGCACACCTAACCGGGCAATCAACCCCGCAGCAGAATCGTTGGAAGGGAGTTCAACGTATGTTGCCAATTCAACCCCCCGCCACACCTAGCTCCAAATCGCCGCCACACCCCCAACCGTGCACCACGCGCTCCCCCGTATGCCGCGTGACCGCCCGACCTCGCGATTTGAAAAAGCTGAGAATGGCTATGAAGCAAGTCTTGCAACCCACCGCCCTATTAACACTCGCCTTATTGGCCAGCACCGCCCAGGCCCAGGACGACAGCACCCTGTCCACCGTCGTAGTCACCGGCAACCGTGGCGCCGAACAACGCACCGTCACCAGCAGCCCCGTGCCAATCGACGTGGTCAGCGCCAAGCAATTGCAGAGCACCGGCAAGCCCGGTTTGATGGAAGCCTTGAGCGCAGTGATCCCCTCGCTGACCCTGCCGGAAAAAACCGGTTGGGACGCCAGCGGCATCGCCCGGGCGCCCAACCTGCGTGGCCTGAGCGCCGCCGAAGTGCTGGTGCTGGTCAATGGCAAGCGCCGCCACACCGCCGCCACTTTGAATATCAACGGCATCAACACCGGCGCGGCACCGGCCGATCTGGACTTGATCCCCATCAGCGCCATCGACCACGTGGAAGTGCTGCGTGACGGCGCCGCCGCCCAGTACGGCTCGGATGCCATCGCCGGGGTGATCAACGTGATCCTCAAGGCCGACACCAGCGGCACCTCGGTGACCAACGTCGGCCAGGGCTACGACGGCAAGAAACAGACCGTGCAACAAAGCCTCAACAAGGGGTTCGAAATCGGCAACGGCGGTATCGTGCAACTGGCGCTGGATGCGCGCAGCCAGAACGACGACAACAAGGCCAGCGCCAACGGCTACACCTACGCTCAGGCCTACGAGCAGGCCGGCCGCTCCACTTACGGCGGCTACGGCACGCCCAAGACTAACCTGCTGACCCTGGGCTACAACGCCGAGTTGCCGATCGATGACAGCTTCAGCCTGTATTCCTTCACCACCTATTCGCGGCGCAAGGCCGAGCAGGGTCAGAACTTCCGCCTGCCGACCATCACCAACACCATCACCACCGGCCCCAACGGTTACCCCGGTGGCTACACGCCCACCTGGTTTATCGATGAGGATGACTTCCAGGCCGCATTCGGCGGTAAGGGTACGGTCGGCGAGTGGGACTGGGACTTGTCCACCACCTACGGGCGCAACGATGCGGAGCAGGGCACCACGCACAACCAGAACCCGTCCCTGGGCGAGGCCACGCCGAATCACTTCACCTCCGGCACCTGGATCTCTACCGAGCTGACCACCAACCTGGACTTCAAGCGCGGCTTCGATGTCGGCCTGCAAAAGCCGCTGGACCTGAGTTACGGCTTCGAGCATCGGCGCGACACCTATGAGGTGCAGGCCGGTGACTATGCGTCCTATGCCAACGGCGGCTACTGCGTGGCGCCGGGCAACTGCGCGTCGTCCGGGGCGCAGGTCACCAACGGGATTTCGCCGGACGAGGAAAGCAGCGCCTCGCGCAACAGCCTGGCCAGTTACGTGGACGTGGGCTTTAACCCGGTGCCGGACTGGTACGTGGGCACCGCCTTTCGCTACGAGCATTACAACCAGGGCGTGGGCGCCACCCGCAGCGGCAAGCTGACCACCCGCTACGATTTCACCCCCGAGTTCGCGGTGCGCGCCACCGTGAGCAACGGCTTCCGGGCGCCGTCCCTGGCCAACAGCCTGTTCAGTGCGCGCTCCACCACCTATGGCGTGGTGAACGGGGTGTATCAGTCGATCAACTACGGGGTATTGCCGGTGGGTTCGGCGGCTGCCCAGGCTCTCGGCGCCCAGGAACTCAAGCCCGAGCGCTCGACCAGCTTCAGCCTCGGTTTCACCCTTACACCCACCGATCGCCTGAACTTCACCGCCGACGCCTACGTGATCAACCTGCGTGATCGCATCACCCTGACCGGCACCTTGCTCGGCTCGGAGATCACCCAGGTGCTGCAAGGCAATGGCATCACGTCGACCTCCGGCGGGCAGTACTTCATCAACGGTGCCGACACCCGCACCAAGGGCCTGGACCTGGTGGGCAACTACAACCAGGACCTGGGCCAATACGGCGCGCTGAAGTGGACGGCGGCGTTCAACTGGAACCAGACCAAGATCCTCAACTACAAGGAGTCCACCACGATCCTCGGTACGTCCTATGACCTGATGGACCGCCAGGCGCGCAACCTGATCACCGGCGTGCAGCCCAGCACCAAGCTGATCCTGGGCGGCGACTGGAGCATCGACCGCTTCAATCTCAACCTGGCCCTGACCCGCTACGGCTCTTACAAAGAGGTCAACGTCTCGGACGACCGCAGCCTCGACCGGGTCTACAGCGCCAAATGGATCACCGACCTCGACCTTGGCTACAACCTCACCAAAGACCTCAACGTGGCCATCGGCGCCAAGAACCTGTTCGACGTCTACCCCAAGAAACAAGGCGTGCCCAGCAGCACCATGGTCAGCAGCTACGGCACCTATTCGCCCTACGGTTTTACCGGCGGGTACTACTACACCCGGCTGACTTACGCCTTCTAAGAGGAATAAAACATGCCCATCGTTGCCAAATCCTACGACCTGATTGACGCGTCCAGCCCGGTGCGTCAGGCCCGTGTGTCTACACCGATCAAAGCGCTGCAAGTGGTGCCCGCGAGGCATCTCTGGCGCTGGGCGGGGTCGATCTTCGCCGCGTTGGTGCTGCTCGCCATTGTGCATTCCCTGGCCACCAACCCGCGTTGGGAGTGGGGCGTGTTCGGCCAGTGGTTTTTCTCGCCGTCGGTGCTGCGCGGCCTCGGCCAGACGCTGCTGCTGACACTGCTGAGCACGGTGTTCAGCATCATCCTCGGTACCGCGCTGGCCCTGGCGCGGCTGTCGGGTTCGCCACTGCTGGCGGCCCTGGCGTGGGGCTATATCTGGTTTTTCCGCTCGATGCCGGCGCTGCTGGTGCTGATCATCCTCTACAACTTTGCGTATCTGTATGACCACATTGTGCTCGGCGTGCCGTTCACCAGCGTGGTGTTCGCCGAGTGGTCGACGGTGGATGTACTCAGCCAATTCACCGTGGCCGTGCTGGGCCTGAGCCTGATGCAGGCGGCCTACGCGGCAGAGATCATTCGCGGCGGCCTGATCGGTGTCGACGCCGGCCAGCATGAAGCGGCGGCGGCCCTCGGTTTGCCGGCCTCGCGGCGGATTTTCCGGATCATCCTGCCCCAGGCGCTGCGCTCGATTCTGCCGTCGGGTTTCAACGAAATCATCGGCCTGGTCAAGGGCACGTCCATCGTTTACGTGCTGGCCCTGCCGGAGCTGTTCTACACCGTGCAGGTCATCTACAACCGCACCCAGGCGGTGATCCCGCTGCTGATCGTCGCCACCGTGTGGTACCTGATCATCACTACCGTGCTCACCAGCGCCCAGTACTACGTCGAGCGCCACTTTGCACGCGGCACCGCGCGTGTGCTGCCGCCTACGCCGTTGCAGCGCCTGCGCGCCTGGCTGAAGGAGAAGACCCATGGCTGAAGCACGCGCAGGCCGTATCCAGATCCAGGGCGTGGGCAAGCGCTTTGGCAACCAGCAGGTATTGAAAGACATCGACCTGACCATCGACCCGGGCAAGGTCACAGTGATTCTCGGGCCTTCCGGCTCGGGCAAATCCACCTTGCTGCGCACCATCAACCACCTGGAGAAGATCGACAGCGGGCATATCACCATCGACGGTGAATACGTGGGCTATCGGCGCAAGGGCGATCTGCTGTTTGAGCTCAAGGAGCGCGAGATTCTCAAGCGCCGCATCGACGTGGGTTTTGTGTTCCAGAACTTCAACCTGTTCCCGCACCTCACCGCCTGGGAAAACGTCGCCGAAGCGCCGCTGGCCCACAAGCGCTGGAGCAAGGCTGAGGCGCAGGCCAAAGCGAGCGAGCTGCTGGCCAAGGTCGGCCTGGCGGACAAGGTGGATGCCTACCCGCGCCAACTCTCCGGCGGCCAGCAGCAACGCGTGGCCATTGCCCGCGCCCTGGCGCTAGACCCCAAGGTGCTGCTGTTCGATGAACCGACTTCCGCCCTCGACCCCGAACTGGTGGGCGAGGTGCTCGATGTGATCAAGGGCCTGACCCGGCTGGGCGTGACCCTGGTGATCGTCACCCACGAGATCGGCTTTGCCCGCGAGGTGGCCGACCACGTGGTGTTCCTTTGCGACGGGCAACTGATCGAAGAGGGCCCGCCCGAACAGATTTTCCGCCAACCCCGACATCCCCGCACCGTGGCCTTTCTCGGCAAGGTGCTTTAGTTCAAGGAGTGACTGCCCATGTTGATCAATACCGCCCGCGTGGCCTTGCTGACGCTGGCCGTCAGTGCCGCGCAAAGTGCGCTCGCCGTGCAACAGGTCGACCTCAGCCCCGACCGCCCGCGCATCCATGTGCCGCGCAACGAAGCGGCCATCGCGCAGATCCCGCCGGGCTTCAAGTTCGCCCAGCCGGGCAAGTTCACCGTGGCTGTGTCCGGTGTGGCCGGGCCGCCGCTGGCGCTGCTGGCCAACGACGACAAGACCACCATCGGCAGCGAAGCCGACACGGCGCAGCTTGTCGCTGATAGTTTGGGCCTGCAACTCAACGTGGTGCAGACCAGTTGGGAGGACTGGCCGCTGGGCGTGAGTTCGGGCAAATATGACGCGGTGATCAGCAACGTCACCGTGACCGAGGCGCGCAAAAAGCGCTTTGACTTCGCCACCTATCGCCAGGACGTGCTCGGGTTTTACGTCAAGAGCACCAGCAAGATCAGCGAGATCAAGCAGGCGCAAGATATTGCCGGCCTGAAGATCATCGTCGGCTCCGGCACCAACCAGGAAAAAGTCCTGCTGGCCTGGAACGAGGCCAACGAAAAGGCCGGCATCAAGCCCGCGTTGTTGCAGTACTTCGACGACCAGGCCGCCGCGCAGCTGGCGGTGCAGTCGGGGCGCAGCGATGCGCTGTTCGGGCCCAACTCGGTGTACGCCTATTCCGCCGCGATCACGGGCGGCATCAAGCGTGTCGGCACCGTCAACGGTGGCTGGCCATTGCAGGCGGATATCGCCGTGACCACGCGCAAGGACAACGGCCTGGTCAAACCGATCCACACCGCCCTGGAAGGCGCGATTGCCGGCGGCCAATACGAACAGGTGCTGCAACGCTGGGGCCTGGACGTGGAGCGTGTCGACAAGTCGCTGATCAACCCACCGGGACTGCCGGACTAGGAGAATCGACATGGGACTGACACGACGTGAAGCGCTCTCCAGCCTGGCTGCGGTAGGCGGCGAAAAAGCGCTCAAGGACGCGCTGGCGGTATTGGGTCTGGGGCCGTCGTCACACCGACGGCCGCAACCGCTGAAGCTCAAGGACGGCCTGGGGCAAGGCACTCGCGTGCTGGTGCTCGGCGCCGGGATTGCCGGCTTGGTCACCGCCCTGGAGCTGACCCGCGCCGGGTTCAGCGTGCAAGTGCTGGAGGCCCGTGACCGCGTGGGCGGGCGCACCTGGACCCTGCGCCACGGCGACCGCGTGGACTACAAGGACGGCCGCACGCAAACCGTGGCCTTCGACCAGGGCCTGTATTTCAACGCCGGCCCGGCAAGGATTCCCAGCCAGCATCGGACCATTCTCGACTACTGCAGTGAGTTGGGTGTGCCGCTGGAAGTGCTGGTCAACAGCAGCCATGGCGCCCAGGTGCGGCCGGATCTGCAACAGCCGGCATTTACCGTCGGCCAGGCGATCAACGATGTGCGTGGGCACGTGTCCGGGTTGCTGGCCAAAGCGGTACAGCGCGACGCCCTCGACGATGTGTTGAGCCGCGATGAACGCACGCGCTTGCTGGCGTTTTTGCAGGTGTATGGCGACCTGTCCCAGGAGCTGGCTTTTGAGGGCACGATTCGTTCGGGGCACCTTGAATCCCCCGCGCATCCCGGCGCCTTGCCCGCCAGCCGCAGCCCCTTGGCCTTGGATCAATTGCTGCACCCGGAGCTGTGGGGCGCGTTGCTGCACACCGAATTTCCAGAGTTTTCGGCGACCATGTTCCAGCCGGTCGGCGGCATGGACCGCATCACCGACGCCTTCTATGAGCGCGTGCGCGGGCATGTCCAACTGGGCGCCCAAGTGCGGCAAATCCGCCAGTTGGAAGGCGGCGTGGCGGTGACCTACCACGACCAGCTCAGCGGCCGCGAAAACGTGGTGCGTGCCGACTATCTGGTCTCGACCTTGCCGCTGCCGCTGCTGGCCAAACTCGACACCGATTTCAGCGACCCGATCAAGGCCGCCTTGCTCACCACCCGCAGCGATCAGGCAACCAAGGTGGCGTGGCAATCGCCGCGCTTCTGGGAGACCGACTACCGCACCTACGGCGGCCTGTCGTGGATCGAGCACCCGGCGCGCCTGCTGTGGTATCCGAGCAACGACCTCAACACCCGCGAAGGTTTGCTGGTAGCGGGCTACGTGACCGGGGAGGGCGCCGATGTGTTTGGCGCACGGCCGTTCGACCAGCAGTACGCCACCTCCAGGGAAGCTGTGGAGCTGTTGCATCCGGGCTATTCCAAACACCTGCGCCACCCGTTGGCGGTGTCTTGGGAACAGATCCCCTTCAGTGAAGGCCCGTGGCTGCAACGCGAACACTTCCCGGCTGACGCCAGCGCCCTGCTGGAGCAAGGCCATGGCCGCGTGTATTTCGCCGGCGACGGCCTGGTGCAAAGCGGCGTCGGCATCTGGCAGGAATCGGCGGCCAACTCGGCGCGTCATGTGGTTGCGCAACTGGCTGAACGGGTTACCCGGCAAACACACCTTGCGGCATTGGCCGCCTCATAAGGAGCTTAACCATGAGCGACAGCATTCAACGCACCAGCGTCGGCGATTTTCCGATTTCGCAGACCGTCACCGTACCGGCCTCCGCCAGCCTGATTTTTGTCAGCGGCACCTTGCCCGACCCGGCTGATCCGCAAGTGCCGGGGGTGTATGGAAATACCGAAGTACAGACGGTGTCGGTGTTCAACAAGCTGCGCCGGATCCTGCGCCAGCAAGACCTGGATCTTGGCGATATCGTGCAACTGCGCGTGTTCCTGGTGGGCGCCGAAGAGACCGACGGCAAGCTCGATTTCGCGGGTTTGCAGCGCGGCTATACGCAGTTTTTCGGCACGCCCGAGCAACCCAACAAACCGGCACGCACTGCCCTGCAAGTAGTGGCGCTGCCCTTGCCTGGCGCATTGGTGGAAGTCGAAGCCATCGCCGCCCGAACCGTTTGAATTGTTGTAGCGATAAAGCTTGTCGTGGCGAGCGGGCTTGCCCGCTCGCCACGGTGGTTCATGTTCATCCATGAAGGAGCAGTGCAATGCCCATATCCCCTCGGCAACTCAAATTCGGCGCCATCCTTACCGGCGTCGGCACCGCGCAAAACGAATGGCTGCACCCGCAGATCCCAGGCGACGCCAGTGTGGATATCAACTGGTATCGCGCCCAGGCCCAGCAGGCCGAAGCGGCGAAGTTCGACCTGGTGTTCATCGTCGACAGCCCCTACATCACCGCGGATTCGGCGCCGCACTTTCTCAATCGCCTGGAGCCGCTGACGCTGCTGTCGGCGGTGGCCGGTGCCACGTCGAAGATCGGCCTGGTGGCCACCCTGACCACCTCGTATACCGAACCCTTCAACGTGGCGCGCCAGTTCGCTTCCCTGGACCTGATCAGCGGCGGTCGCGCCGGCTGGAACGTGGTCACCACCGGCCTGGAAGGCGCGGCCGGCAACTTTGGCCTTGAACAGCATATCGACCATACCGAGCGCTACCGCCGTGCGGCCGAACACCTGGACGTGGTGCAAGGGCTGTGGGATTCCTACGAGGACAACGCGTTTGTGCGGGACAAGGCGAGCAAGGTGTTCCTGGACCCGCAGCGTCAGCATCGCCTCGACCACCATGGCGAGTTTTTCTCGGTGACCGGGCCGTTGAATATCCAGCGCTCGGCCCAGGGCCAGCCGGTGATTTTCCAGGCCGGGATTTCCGAATCCGGACGCAGCCTGGCGGCGAATTATGCCGAGGGGATTTTTGCCGGCGTGGGTAACTTCGAGGACGCGCAGGCGTATTACCGCGACATCAAACAACGCACCGCCGCTGCCGGGCGCAACCCGGATCACGTGACCATCCTGCCGGGCATTTCGCCGATCATTGCCGACACCGACGAACAGGCCCAGGCCATCGACCGCGAACGCAATGGCGAGCTGGACCTGAACAAAGCGCTGGTGCAACCGGGGCGGCCGTTCAACTACCACGACTTCACCCAGTACCCGCTGGATGAACCGTTCCCGGAGCTGGGCGACCTGGGCAGCAACGGCTATCGCGGGCACGCCGAGAACATCAAGCAAGTGGCCCGTGATCAGAAGCTGACCTTGCGCCAGGCGGCGCTGCGTTTTGCCAAGCCGTTCTCCAGTTTTGTCGGCTCGCCCAAGACCGTGGCGGACGAGATCGAGCGCTGGTTTGTTGAAGGCGCGGTGGATGGTTTCAATATCCATGTGGGCGCACCGGAGGACTTTGCACGGTTTACCGATCAGGTACTGCCGCTGCTGCGTGAGCGTGGGTTGTTTCGCAGTGAGTACAGCCACAGTACGTTGCGGGGGCATCTGGGGTTACCGGTGCCGGTGAATCGGCATACGGCGGCGCGTGCGGCCTGAACGCGGTCAACGATTGGGGAGTGCGCCAGTGCTTGAAAGCAGTGTGTCAGGCGGTAATTTATTGACTGACCCACTGCTTTCGCGGGCAAGCCCGCTCCCACATTTGGATTGGGGGTTGATTTTTGTTAATGCGTTTTTTTGATTATTTTTGATGTTAGATATTAAAAAAGCTGATTATTAGAATATAACTACAAAGCCTTTTACAGACGATTCTTAGACGAATATCTTTCAGTACAGAGATATTTCTCTAACGACACACTCGACCCGACCCCTCGCATGGTGGAGGAGAGCATTCGCTGTAATCACCTGCGAGGGGCCCCCTGATCATGACGACCTGACCGCACTTCCCGCCGCCACACCGTCCTTGCGTTTTCGTCGCCGGCCTTCGCCGAGCCACGGTTTCGTTCGCCTATAAAAAACTGCCTGATCAGGGTTGCCCGCATGAGTCATTCCGCGCTGTTCCCGCAAACCATCTACACCTTGCCTTACGCCAACAATCGCCTGGCCTTGGGCGCCGTGCCCAAACTTGACGACCCGTTGCAAGAGCGCCTGCACCGTAAACAACGTCTGGCCGCCGCCTACCGGCTGTTCGGGCGCCTCGGTTTTGAAGTAGGCGTGGCGGGGCATTTCACCGCCCGCGACCCGGTCCACCCCGAGCACTACTGGATCAACCCGTTGGGCGTACCGTTCTCGCAGATCACCGTGTCGCACCTGCTGCGGGTGGATGGCGAGGGCCAGGTGGTGGAGGGCGAAGGCTTGCTCAATACCAGCGCGCTGGAGCTGCACCACGACTTGCAACAGGCACGCCCGGAGGTGGTGGGGATCGCGCACTTTCACGGTTTCCATGGCCGGGTGTGGTCGTCGTTGGGCCAGCTGTTCGAACCGATTACCGCCGAGTCCGGGGCCTTCCTCAATGACCAGGTGATCTTTGCGCGCCATGCCCTGCGCACCGCCGGCGGCGCGCTGGAGCAGGATCGCAACATCGTCAGCCAGGCGTTTGTCGAGACCTTCGCCCAGAACAACCTGCTGGTGTGGCAGAACCACGGCCTGTGGGTCACCGGTGAAACCGTGGAAAGCGCCGCCTGGCGTTTCATCCTCGCCGAAGACACCGCCCGCGTGCACCTGCTGGCGCGTTCGGCCGGGACGCCGCTGGTGCCTGCGCCAGATGCGCTGGAAGGCGGCATCGACAAGGCGCGCCATGAGTTTTTCGCCTGGCTCAACTTCCTGCCGCTGTGGGACCAGATCCGTACCGAAGAACCCGACCTGCTCAACTGAGGCGCCCGCCATGCACACCCTGACTCGTCGGCAATTATTGCTGGCCGGCGGCACGCTCGCGGCCGCATCCCTGCTGGGCGCCCAAGCGGCCGAGCCCCTGCGCGTGTGGCGCTACAAGGGCACAGCCGCGTCGTTCCTGGCCGACGCCGGCCAGGCCGACACGCCCTACCCGGTGGAATGGGTGGATATCAGCGGCGGCAACCTGGTGCTGGAAGCCTTGAGCAGCGGCCACCTGGACTATGCGTTCATGAGCGAGATCCCGCCGATTTTCGCCTCGATCGCCAAGGTGCCGATTGCGCTGGTGGCGCTCTACCAGGGCGACCAGAACGACACGAGCCTGGTGGTGAAAAAAACCAGCGGCATCCGTACGGTCCAGGACCTCAAGGGCAAGACCATCAGCTATGTACGGGCCACCAACACCCACTATTTCGTGTTGAACATGCTGGCGCAGAACGGCCTGTCCCTGGCCGATGTGACGGCGGTGCCGCTGCCGATGCAGGACGCGCTCACGGCGTTTCGCAACGGCCATGTGGACGCCATCGCCACCGGCGGCATCAGTGCGCTGCAAGCCACCAGCCAGATGGACGGCGAACTGCTGGCGGACGTCAGTCGCTACTACTCCGGCAATTACGTGATTGCGACCACGCAACAGGTATTGGCCAACCCTCAACGCCGCAGCCAGGTAGGCGATTTCTTGCGGCGTGAGCAAGCCACCTGGGCCTGGGTCAACGCCCACCCCGAACGTTGGGCCGAGCGCAGTGAAGCGCTGACCGGTATCGACCGTGCCCTGTACCTGCGCCAGTTCCAGCAGCGCAGCCGGCCGGGCCGCCTGCAAGGTATCGATGCCGACGCCATGGCTTCCCAGCAACAGGTGGCCGACCTGTTTTACGCCAACCATTTGATCAGCCAGAGCGTCGATGCACGACCGCTGTGGCGCGACGACTTCAACCCTATTCTGAACAGTTGACCTGCCATGAAACCCATTGCCTACCGATCCGCCCTGCAACTCGCCCCGCTGATGTTCGCTGGTTTTTCCATGTTGCCCGCCTATGGCGCCGGCGATGACACCCTGGACACGGTGATCGTCACCGGCTCCCGCGGCAGCGAGGCGCGCACCGTCACCAGCAGCCCTGCGCCGATCGACGTGATCAGCGCCCAGCAGCTTGAAAAAACCGGCTCCAGCAGCCTGCGCGCTGCCTTGCAGAAAACCCTGCCGTCGTTTTCCCAGCGGCCATCGGGCTCCTCCAACGACAGTATCGCCCGGCCCTACAGCCTGCGCGGCCTCAACGGCTCCAACGTGCTGGTGCTGGTCAACGGCAAGCGCCGCCACAACAGCGCGGTGATCAACCTCGATTCCACGGCAGCCTACGGCACCAACCCGGTGGACCTGGACATGATCCCGGTCAGCGCCATCGACCATATCGAAGTGCTGCGCGACGGCGCCTCGGCGCAGTACGGCTCGGACGCGATTGCCGGGGTGATCAATATCATCCTCAAGCAGAACGACAATGGCGGTTCGGTCAGCACCTCCTACGGCGAATACACCAAGGGCGACGGCGGCACCATTCGCCAGACCTTCAACAACGGTTTTGCGTTGCCCAACGACGGCTTTTTCAACCTGTCGCTGGACGCCAAGTCCCAGCAGACCGCCGTGCGCGCCCGGGATGCGACCGGTGCGTTCTACTATCGCCAGCCTGACGGCTCCGCCGACCCGCGTGAGGCCAACGACAAGGATGTGCAGAAAAACGGCCTGCCGAAAATCAAGGCAATTAACGTCGCCTACAACGCCGAACTGCCGCTGGACGATGTGACCCTGTATTCGTTTTCCACCCTCAGTAACCGCGATGCACGGGGCGGGCAGAACTACCGGCGGCCGAACTCGACCAATATCATCCCGTCGATTTACCCGGACGGCACCGCGCCGTTCTACACCCTGCGCGAAACCGACTACCAGGTGGCGGCCGGCGGCAAGGGCAAGGTCGCCGAGTGGAACTGGGACCTCAGCTCCACTTTCGGCCGCGACAAAGGCGTGGCCGGCGCCGACGAGACCCTCAACGCGTCCCTCGGCCCGTCAAGCCCGACCCACTTCACCACCTACACCAACTATTTCGACCAGTGGACCAACAACCTCGACCTGACCCGCGCCTTTGAAGTCGGCCTGAGCAAGCCGCTGCAAGTGTCGGCCGGCCTTGAGCACAGGCACGAGCGCTACAAGACCGAGTCGGGCAACCCGCTGTCGTATATCAATGGCGGCTATACCTACCCCAGCGGCCCGCTGGCCGGGCAACCGGGGGCGGTAGGCGCCCAGGGCGCGATTACCCTGACCCCGGAGGACGAAGGCCAGGCCAGCCGCAACAGCTACGCCAGCTATGTGGACCTGGGCCTGAACCCCACCGAGAAATTCTATGTGGGCGTGGCCGGGCGGTTCGAGCACTACGACGACAGCTCCGGCAACACCAGCAGCGGCAAGCTCTCGATGCGCTATGACTTCACCCCGGAATTCGCCTTGCGCGGCACCTTGAGCAACGGCTTTCGTGCGCCGTCGCTGTCGCAGTCGGTGTATGCGCAAACCGCCAACCAATACACCACCGTCAATGGCGTGGCGCAGTTTGTCGAGGCCAAGTCGGTGCGGGTCGATTCACCGCTGGCCCAGGCGCTCGGCGCAGAGGACCTGAAGCCGGAGAAGTCGCGCAACATCAGCCTCGGCTTCGCCTATAAGCCGGTGCCGCAAGCCAATATCACCGTGGATGCCTACCAGATCGAAATCAGCGACCGCATTGCCCAGACCGGTTTCCTGTTCGGCAACGGCGTCGACCAGATCCTGCAGGCCAACGGTTACCGCCCAGGTTACCGGGTCAAATACTTCACCAACGCCGCCGACACCACCACCCGTGGCATCGACCTGGTCACCGACTACCGCGTCGACTACGGCGCCTTCGGCAGCGTCAAATACGGGCTGGCCGCCAACTACAACAAAACCACGATCGACAGCATCAAGTCGACGCCCGCCGCGCTCACCGCCGTGGGCAGCAGCCTGGTGCTGTTCGACCGTGTGGCCCAGGGTTACCTGACCGTGGCCAACCCCAAGACCAAGCTGATCCTGAGTGCCAACTGGAAGGTCGACAAGTTCGACATCAACGCCGGCCTGACCCGTTACGACAAGGTGATCGCCCGCGACACCAACCCCGCCTATGACGTGACCTACGGCGCCAAGTGGCTCACCGACCTGGAGGTGGCCTACAACCTGACCAAGGACCTGAACCTGGCGGTAGGCGCCAACAACATTCTTAACGTCAAGGCCGACAACAACGCATTCCCCCAAGGCGATATCAACGGCTTTCCGAAGTTCGGCAGCATCTCGCCGTTCGATCCGTACGGTGCGTTCTGGTACACCCGCGCCACCTACAACTTCTGATGAGGACTGCGACATGAGCCAACAAGATCGACAAATATTGCTCGGCGCCTTCATCCCCAGTGCCGGGATCATGGGGTCCGCCTGGCGCCACCCGAGTGCGGGCAGTGACTCGTTCCGCGACTTCGAGCATTACCGCTGGATCGCCGAGAAGCTCGAGGCGGCGCGCTTTCATGCGTTGTTTTTCAACGATTCGGTGAACGTCGACCTCGACCCGCTGGCCCTGGCACGCGGGCCCAACAGCGTGCGCTGGGACCCGCTGGTGCTGCTGCCGGCGCTGGCGCTGGCCACGCGCAATATCGGCCTGATCGCCACCGCCAGCACCACCTACAACGAGCCGTACAACATTGCGCGCAAGTTCGCCAATATCGACCACTTAAGCGGTGGCCGGGTGGGCTGGAACCTGGTGACGTCGCTGGGCGGCGGCGAGAATTTCAACCGTGATGATCACATCCAGCATGCCGACCGCTACGAGCGCGCCGAAGAGTTCTACGACGTGGTCACCGGCCTGTGGGACAGCTGGGGCGACGATGCGTTTATCCAGGACAAAGCCTCCGGGCAATGGCTGGATACCGACCAGTTGCACGTGCTCAACCACCACGGCAAACACTTTCAGGTGCAGGGCCCGCTCAACGCCTCGCGGCCGGTGCAGGGCTACCCGGTGATTGCCCAGGCCGGTTCGTCCGACGCCGGCAGGCGCCTGGCGGCACGGGCCGGTGAGTTGATCTTCACCGCCCAGCACACGGTGCAGCAGGGCCAGGCGTTCTACCGCGAAATCAAACAGACGGCGGCCGGCCTGGGGCGCAACCCCGAGCACCTGAAAGTGCTGCCGGGCGTCTCCACGGTGATCGGCCGCACCCAGGCCGAAGCCCAGGCCAAATACGATCAGTTGCAGGAGCTGCAAGACCCCAAGGCGTTCCTCCGTTCGATCTCGCGCTTTACCAGCCTGGGGTTCGATTTGTCCGAGTTGCCGTTTGATTCGCTGGTGCCGTTGCCGCCGGAACAGTTCGACACCAACACCCACAAGAGCCGGCAGAAGCTGGTGTTTGACCTGATCCGCCGCGAGCGCCCGACCGTGCGCGAGCTGTTCAACAAGCTCACTGCCGGTGGGCATCGCATCCTGATCGGTACGCCTGAGAGCGTGGCGGATGATTTCCAGGAGTGGTTCGAAAACGGCGCCGCCGATGGCTTCAACGTGATGTTCTCCGGCTTGCACCAAGGCATCACTGACTTCGCCGACGGCGTGGTGCCGGAGTTGCAGCGGCGCGGGCTGTTTCGCCATGAGTACCAGGGCCGGACCCTGCGCGAAAACCTCGGTTTGCCGTATATCGCCAACCGTCATCAAGGAGCGCAGGCATGAGGCAGCTTTCAGTCGCAATCCTGGCGCTGCTGTTGGCGGCGTGCGGCGGCCCCTCCGGCGAGGTCAGCCAGGGCGACGCATCCAAACCCCGTAGCGGCGGCACCTTGCGCGTAGCACTGGACGGCGACCCGCAATGTGTCGATCCGCAGCAGGCCGGCAATAACACGGCGCTGAATGTGGGGCGGCAACTGGTGGACTCGCTCACCGACCAGGACCCGCTCACCGGCGCTATCGTGCCGTGGCTGGCCGAGCGCTGGACGGTGGACGCGGATTCACGGCGCTTTACCTTCGTGCTGCGCCAGGGCGAGACCTTCAGCGACGGCGCGGCGGTGGATGCGGCGGCGGTCAAGGCCAACCTGGAGGCCATCGTGGCGCTGGGCGCACGTTCGATTCTGGGCTCGACCTACCTCGCCGGCCTCAAGCGTATCGACACGCCGGACAGCCACACGGTGGTGGTCGAGTTCGAACAGCCGAATGCGCAGTTCCTGCAAGCCACCTCGACCATGACCCTGGGGTTGTTGTCGCCGGCCAACCTGGCGTTGCCCTCCGGTGACCGGTGCCAGGGCCAATTGGTCGGGTCGGGGCCGTTTGTGCTCAAGTCGTTCGTGCATAACCAGAAGGTCGCGCTGACGCGTCGCGAGGACTACGCCTGGGGCTCGTCGCTGGCTGCCCACAAGGGCAAGGCGTGGCTTGAGGGCATCGAATTCCTGATCATCCCCGAATCCGGTGTGCGCCTGGGCAGCCTGGCGTCCGGACAGATCGAGGTGAACACCAGTGTCGCACCCCAGGATGAGCCGAGCATCGAGGGCCAGGGCCTGGTGCTGTTGACCCGGGCCAACCCAGGCGTGGTGTTCAACCTGGCGCTGAACGAATCGACACCGTTGTTCGCCGATATCAAGGTGCGCCAGGCGCTGAACAAGGCGATTGACCGGGCGCAGTTGCAGCGCATTATTTCCCGCTACCAGAAACCGGCGACAGCCTTGCTCGCTAGCAGCACGCCGCTGTACCGCGACTTTTCCAGCCTGCTGGCCTACGAACCGGAGGTCGCACGCAAGCTGTTGGAGGAGGCCGGTTGGCAAGTCGGCGCGGATGGGGTGCGGGTCAAGGACGGCAAGCGGCTGGCGTTTCGCCTGGACTACTGGCAGCAGACGCCGATCCTGGAACTGGTGCAGCAGCAGCTCAAAGCCGTGGGCATCGACTTCCAGTTGAATAAATCCACCATCAGCCAGGTCACGGCGATTCAGGCCGGGGGCGATTTCAGTGTGCGTTTTCTCAACCTGACCCGCGCCGACCCGGACGTGCTGCGCACGGTGTATTACGCCCAGGGCTACAACATCAACAAGCGTGAGCCGGGGGCGGTGGACCAGCTGTTGCGCGAGTCGTCCGAGACTCTCGACAGCGCCCAGCGCCAGGCGCTGATCGATCAGGCGAGCGAGCTGTTATTGCGTGACGGCCATGCGATTGCGTTGGTGGAACTGGCGACCGTGCTGGCCCACGGCAAAGAGGTCCAGGGCCTGCACTACGAGGCGTCGTCGCGCCTACAGTTTTTCGATACCTGGTTGCAGCCATGAGGGGCACGCTGCTGTACCTGTCGGCCCGTGGCGGCCAAGCGTTGCTGGTGCTGTGGGCGGCGTTCAGCCTGTCGTTCGTGATTCTGTATGCGCTGCCCAGCGACCCGGTGAGCATCATGCTCAACCAGAGCGGCGAGCAAAGCACGCTCAACCAGCAGCAAGTGGCGGCGTTGCGCGCGCAGTACCACCTCGACGAGCCGCTGGCGGTGCAGTACGGCATTGCCCTGTGGCACGCGGTGCAGCTGGATTTCGGCAACTCGATCCAGAGTGGCCAGCCGGTGTCGGCGTCACTGGCCGAGGCCTTGCCGAAGACCGCGGCACTGGCGCTGGTGTCGTTGGCGGTGGCGCTGGTGGTGGGGGTGAGCCTGGCGCTGGTCGCCAGCCTGACCCGTCGGCGCTGGCTGCATGACCTGCTGCTGGGGTTGCCGGCGGTGGCCGTATCGTTGCCGACATTCTGGGTCGGGCTGTTGCTGTTGCAGTGGTTTTCCTTCGGCTGGCACTGGTTCCCGGCCATGGGCAACCAGGGCCTGGCCTCGCTGGTATTGCCGACGCTGACCCTGGCGATCCCCACCAGCGCGGTGATCGCCCAGGTGCTGGCGCGTTCCCTGGCCGCCACTTCGCGCCTGCCGTTTGTCGACGCCCTGCGCGCCAAGGGCCTGAGCCCGCTGCGCGTGCTGCTCGCCCATGTGCTGCATAACGCGGTGATTCCGATCCTCAGTTTGAGCGGGGTGATTGTCGGCTCGCTGCTGGCAGGCTCGGTGGTCACCGAGACCGTGTTCTCCCGCGAAGGCGTCGGGCGCCTGGCCCAGGGCGCGGTCAGCACCCAGGATATTCCGGTGGTACAGGGCGTGGTGGTGTTGGCCGCGCTGATCTTTATCGCGGTCAACCTGCTGGTGGACCTGCTGTACCCCTTGCTCGACCCACGTATTCGCGGAGCCGCACGATGAGCCTTGCACTGACCGCCGTTTTGTCTCGCCCGCGACACTTTGGTGTGTTGCGCCGCCGCCCGTTGTTGCCGTTGGGCGTGATCGTCCTGCTGCTGGTATTGGGTTGGGCGCTGTGGCCGCAGCTGTTCACGCATGTTGACCCCTTGCTCGGGGTGCCGGCCGATGCATTGCAGCGTCCTTCTGCGGCGCACTGGTTCGGCACCGACCATCTGGGCCGCGACCTTTACAGCCGCACGGTGTACGGCGCCGGGCTGTCCTTGCGCGCCACCTTGCTGGCGGTGCTGATTGCCTTGTTCAGCGGCATCGTGCTCGGCGTGCTGGCGGGGTTCTTTGGCGGCTGGGTGGATGCGCTGCTGATGCGCTGCGTGGAAGTGCTGATGGCGATCCCCGCGTTGCTGCTGGCGATGGCGGTGATCACGGTGCTGGGGTTCGGCACGCTGAACATCGCCCTGGCGGTGGGCTTGTCCTCAGTGGCGACCTTTGCCCGCCTGGTGCGCGGCGAGGTGTTGCGCTGGCGGGCCAGTACCTTTGTCGAGGCCGCGTCGGCCTGTGGCGTGGGGCCGTGGACCATTATCGTGCGGCATATCCTGCCCCACGCCAGCGCGCCGGTGCTGGCGCTGGCCGCGCTGGAATTCGGCAGCGCAGTGCTGTCGGTGTCGGCCCTGAGCTTTCTCGGTTTTGGCGCGCCGCCGCCGCAACCCGAATGGGGCCTGTTGGTGGCGGAAGGGCGCAACTACATGATTGCCGCGTGGTGGTACACCAGCCTGCCGGGCCTGGTGGTGGCGGCGGTGGTGGTGTCGGCCAACCAACTGGCGCGGGCGTTGCAGCAGGATCAAGGAGCTGGACGATGACCGAGCAGAGTTTGCTGGAGGTGCGCGACCTGCGCATCGCCTACCACGGCCGCGACGGGCGCACTGAGGGCGTGGCTGGGATTGATTTTCAACTCAAGGCCGGGGAGATCCTGGCGATTGTCGGCGAGTCCGGTTCGGGCAAATCCACCACGGCGGCGGCCCTGGTGGGCTTGCTGGCCGGTAACGCGCAGGTCGAATCCGGCAGCATCCGCCTGGCGGGTCAGGAGTTGACCACGGCCAGCGAGCGCCAGTGGCAAAGCATTCGCGGGCGTAGCGTGGGTTTTGTGCCGCAGGACCCGGGTTTGTCCCTGGACCCGGTCAAGCGCATCGGCCACCAATTGGTGGAGGCGTTGACCCTGCATGGCGTACCCAAGCCGTTGGCGCGCCAACGCAGCCTGGCGCTGCTGCGCGAAGTCGGGCTGGTAGACGCCGAACGCGTGGCGCGTGGCTATCCCCATCAACTCTCCGGCGGCATGCGCCAGCGGGTGTTGATCGCCATCGCGTTGGCCAACGACCCACCGCTGGTCATCGCCGACGAGCCCACCAGCGCCCTGGATGTAGGGGTGCAACGGCAGATCCTGGACCGCCTGCAAGCCTCGGCCCGCGAGCGCGGCACGGCGGTCTTGCTGATCACGCATGACCTGGGTGTGGCGCTGGACCGTGCCGACCGTTTGCTGGTGATGCACCAGGGACGCATCGTCGAAACCGGCGACGCCCGCCGCGTGTTCGAGGCGCCGCAGCACACTTATACCCGGCAATTGTTGCACGCCGCGCCAAGTCGGTTGGTGCAGCAGCGGCGGCCGGTGAGTGCGGCGAGTGCCGATGCGTCCCCGCTGTTGACGGTGCACGGGCTGCGCAAGGACTTCTCCACCTGGCGCCAACCGGCGCCGCTGGCGGTGGATGACGTATCGTTTCACCTGCCACGGCATGGCACTACCAGCTTGGTGGGGGAGTCCGGGTCGGGCAAATCCACCACGGCCCGTTTGATTCTCGGCCTGGAGCAACTCGACAGCGGCCGCGTGGTATTTGACGGCCAGGACATCAGCCACGTATCGCGCCGCGAATGGCTGGCGTTGCGGCGGCAGATCCAGGTGGTCTACCAGAACCCTTATGCATCGCTGAACCCACGGCTGAGCCTGGAACAGATCATCAGCGAGCCGTTGCAGGCGTTTGATATCGGCGATGCTGCCTGGCGGCGGCAGCGGGCAGCGAGCTTGCTGGAGCAGGTAGAACTCCCGGCGCGGCTGCTGGGCAGCCGCCCGGTTGAGTTATCCGGTGGGCAGCGCCAACGCGTGGCGATTGCGCGGGCGTTGGCGCTGGAGCCGCAGTTGCTGGTGCTGGATGAAGCGCTGTCGGCGCTGGATGCGTCGATTCAGGGGCAGATTTTGGCCTTGCTGGCGCAGTTGCAGGCGCAACTGGGCTTGAGCTATTTGTTTATTTCCCACGACCTGGCAGTGGTGCGGCAGATTTCCGACCATGTGGTGGTGATGCAGGCGGGCAGGGTGGTGGAGCAAGGCGCCTGCGAACAGGTTTTCGCCGCGCCTGCCAGTGACTACACGCGGGGGTTGTTGGCGGATATTCCGGGGCGGTTGTTGGCGGTGGGTTAAGGGGAATAATTACCACCATTTCCAGCGACCCTGTTGTTTCAGGGTCGCGATGATGGCTTCGCGCTTTTGGCGTATCTCCACCGACTTTTGCCGCAGTTCGCGGCAGCGGTTGCTGTTGATGATCAGCAGACCGAGCAGGGGGGGAGAGGAGGGCCATCGAGTAAAGATAAGTGTTGGGGCGGTAGGCGATGGCGGGAAGTGATACCAGCAGGCAGATGAGGTAGATCGCGATATTGACCCAGGCCCAGTGGGGGCGGCCGTATAGCACCTGTATCTGGGCAATAGAAAACACCACGTGTATTGCCAACCCGCTAAAAAACCAATTGCGTAGCGTCGCATCCTCAGGGGCTCGTGACAGATAAGTGTCCAATATCAGCAACCCGGTCATGGCAACTGAAAAACACCCGGCAAGCATCCATCCACCCATCACAGGACCGTAACGTTTACGCAGCGGTCGTGGGTCTTCAATGTAGAACACCGAGTAGAAGAGATTTTTTCCGCTCAGCGTATTTAAGTCGGAAAGCCTACTGCTGTGCCCCATCTTCTCCAGGGCTTTTAGTGCTCTCTGCTTCTTCATTGGCTGAACTCTTCATAGAGTCCGATAGCAATAGCGTTGGTAAGTCCTAATGTTGCAGCCAATGCATCTCTAATGTGGTTGGCCGTTGCGTGTCGCATATCTGTCGCGCTGATACGCTTGGAGGCGGTGCCAGCGGCCTGTTTCAGCTTGAGCAGTTTGATTGTCAATCGCGGGTCTTGGATTCTGAGCAATTCATCATTGAGTTTCGCTCGCTCCTGTCGGGTGAGTCTTTTCAGCACCTGCGTTAGGGGCTGTCCCGTTGCTTTTGTACTGACGTTGATCGCTTTTACCGTAGTCAACGCTGATGCCCCGATTCCCAAAAATGTAACGCCATCCAGCACGGCGGTTACTGCCTGGAACCATGCTTCGCTGTCTAGGCGGTCAAGACTTTGCGGCGAGATCATTTCGGTGCCGGTTCTACCTACACCAATTAAACATTGGGCGATGCTGGCAGCCATGGCGGCCTGACCAATAAACGTAATCACCGCACTTGTTCCCGCCGTAAATGGCATCAGTACAAACCCGCCGGTAACGACCATCCAACTCAGTGCCGCTCCCGTACATGCGGCTGCTGTTTTCACCGCCTCCATCACCAACTTGGACTCCCGCGGCTCATGCTCCAACATCCGCTTGAACTCCACCGCCCCCACGTACTTCGGCGCCTCACGCAGTACCACCTTGATCGGCTGCACCCTGCAAATCGCCTGAAACTCACGCAGCACCACTACATTGAACGCCTCATCGATATACACCACGCCCGCGCCAATCAGCGCCGGGTCGGTGTCGATGGCGAAGAACAACCGGCGCAGGTCGATGCTGCTTTCAAGCCGTTGGCGCGTGGTGAGATGGGCTGAAGGGAATCCATCCTTGAGCAGGGCGGCAGTCATTCCTTAACTCCTGATTGGCGGGAGTCGAAAGAGTAAAGATGCGGCGCCCCCGATGGATGTCGGAAGTTTCGTCTTTTGCCGGAAGGCGCTTCCTGAATCCGCTTTACCACCTTGTGAACACCGCCCCGATTCGGGAAAAGTGCGACCCACGTCACCACCGACGCATGACAGGAGAGGGAGCACACATGGCAGTCGATATGTTTTTGAAACTCGGCGATATCAAGGGCGAATCACGCGACCAGGCGCATCGCGAGGAGATCGATATCACTCGGTGGGCATGGGGGCTTTCGCAGACCGGCTCGATGCATTCCGGCAGCGGTGGCGGTGCGGGCAAGGCTGATTTTAATAACTTGAACCTGACAAAACCGCTGGATAAATCCAGCCCCAACTTGATGATGGCCTGCGCCAGCGGCAAGCATTACCCGGAGGCGCGATTGGTGGTACGCAAGGCGGGCGGGGCCAGCCCGGTGGAGTACTTGGTGATCACTCTGAAAGAAGTGATGGTGGTGTCCTACGGCACTGGTGCTGAAAGTAGCGATGACGTGTTGTACGACAGCATTGCCTTGAACTTCGCCACCGTCGACGTCAGCTACCAGCCGCAAAAGGCCGATGGCGCCAAGGACGGCGGGCCGGTGAAGTTTGGCTGGAATATCCGCCAGAACGTAAAAGCCTGAAGCCTCGCCACGTGCCCTAATCTGTCGCGAGCAGGCTCCCGTGGCGAGCGGGCTCCTGTGGCGAGCGGGCTTGCCCGCGTTGGGCTGCGCAGCAGCCCCAATAAGCGCCGCCGCACTGTCTGAGGATTAACCGAGGTGCAGGTTCCAGGGTTGCTGCGCAACCCAACGCGGGCAAGCCCGCTCGCCACATGGGTAGGTGATAGCCCCTTGGAAACGTGTGTACAGGCCGATTCCAGTCAGGCAGGTTCTGCAAACGAACGCCCTGCAAAAAAGCGTTGACGCTTGCGGCACTGCCATTACACCTTGCCTCCGCTCCTGTGGCGAGCGGGCTTGCCCGCGTTGGGCTGCGCAGCAGCCCCAATGAGCGCCGCCACACTGTCTGAGGATTAACCGAGGTGCAGGTTCCAGGGTTGCTGCGCAACCCAACGCGGGCAAGCCCGCTCGCCACATGGGTAGGTGATAGCCCCTTGGAAACGTGTGTAGAGGCTGATTCCAGTCAGGCAGGTTCTGCAAACGAACGCCCTGCAAAAAAGCGTTGACGCTTGCGGCACTGCCATTACACCTTGCCTCCGCTCCTGTGGCGAGCGGGCTTGCCCGCGTTGGGCTGCGCAGCAGCCCCAATAAGCGCCGCCGCACTGTGTGAGGATTAACCGAGGTGCAGGTTCCAGGGTTGCTGCGCAACCCAGCGCGGGTAAGCCCGCTCGCCACATGCGTAGGTGATAGCCACTTGGAAACGTGTGTACAGGCCGATTCCAGTCAGGCAGGTTCTGCAAACGAACGCCCTGCAAAAAAGCGTTGACGCTTGCGGCACTGCCATTACACCTTGCCTCCGCTCCTGTGGCGAGCGGGCTTGCCCGCGTTGGGCTGCGCAGCAGCCCCAATAAGCGCCGCCGCACTGTATGAGGATTAACCGAGGTGCAGGTTCCAGGGTTGCTGCGCAACCCAACGCGGGCAAGCCCGCTCGCCACATGGGTAGGTGATAGCCTCTTGGAAACGTGTGTAGAGGCTGATTCCAGTCAGGCAGGTTCTGCAAACGAACGCCCTGCAAAAAAGCGTTGACGCTTGCGGCACTGCCATTACACCTTGCCTCCGCTCCTGTGGCGAGCGGGCTTGCCCGCGTTGGGCTGCGCAGCAGCCCCAATAAGCGCCGCCGCACTGTGTGAGGATTAACCGAGGTGCAGGTTCCAGGGTTGCTGCGCAACCCAACGCGGGCAAGCCCGCTCGCTACATGGGTAGGTGATAGCCCCTTGGAAACGTGTGTAGAGGCCGATTCCAGTCAGGCAGGTTCTGCTCGCCCCCCCTCTGAATCACTCACCAAACCCCACAATGGCCTTGGTTTCCAGATATTCCTCGAACCCCTGCACGCCATACTCCCGACCATTGCCCGAGCGTTTGTAGCCACCAAACGGCGCCATCGGATTCCATGCGGGGTAGTTCAGGTGCACTTGCCCGGCACGAATACGCGATGCCACGGCGCGTGCCAGGGTCAGGTCTTGTCCCTGAACGTGGGCGCCCAGCCCGTAGACCGTGTCGTTGGCGATGGCGACCGCTTGATCCACCGTCTCATAGGCAATGATGCACAGCACCGGGCCGAATATTTCCTCCTGGGCAATGCGCATGGCGCTGTCCACCTCAGAGAAAACCGTCGGCCGGGTATAGAAACCTTTATCAAAACCCGCCACCCGCCCAGGCCCGCCGCACACCAGTTTCGCGCCCTCGTCGAGGCCGGCCTGGATCATGGCCTGGACCCGATTGAACTGGGCTTCGTTGGCAATCGGCCCCAGTTGGGTGTCTTCCGATTGCGGGTCACCCACGATAAGCGCATTGGCGGTTGCCGCCGCCAAGGCTTCGACTTCGGCCAGGCGGTTTTTGGGCACGATCATTCGGGTCGGCGCGCTGCAGGATTGCCCGACGTTGCGAAACGCCGACATCACCCCCAACGGCACGGCTTTGGCGAAGTCGGCGTCGGGCAGCAGGACATTCGGCGACTTGCCGCCCAACTCCTGGGTGACGCGCTTCACCGTTGGCGCGGCCGCTTGGGCAACCAGCGCGCCGGCGCGGTTGGAGCCGGTGATGGATATCATGTCGATATCCGGGTGCGCCGCCATGGCAGCACCGACCTCGGCGCCGCTGCCGTTCACCAGGTTGAACACCCCAGGCGGCAGGCCGGCGTCATGCACCAGTTGGGCAAACAGCAGGGCGCTCAGGGGCGACAGTTCGCTGGGCTTCAACACCACGGTGCAGCCGGCGGCAATGGCCGGGGCGACTTTGGCGGTGATTTGATACAACGGCCAGTTCCACGGCGTGATAAGCCCGCAGACGCCGATGGGTTCGCGCTCGATGGCAGTGCCGCCTTCAACGGTCTGGAAGCGATAGCTGGACAGCAAGTCACGGGCGACCCGAACGTGTTCGGCCGCCAGCGGCACTTGCATCGCCCGCGCAAAACCGATGGCCGCCCCCATCTCCAGGGAGAGCGCCTGCGCCAGCTGCTCTTTGCGCTCAAGGATCAGCGCGTGGATTTTCCCCAGCACCTCTGCTCTTGACTCCGCGCTGGTCGCCGACCAACCGGCAAACGCCGCACGCGCTGCCGCGACGGCCCGATCGACATCTTCAGCCGACCCGCGTGCGACCTCGGCAACCACCGCTTCACTGGCCGGATTGACCACCGGCAAACTGGCCGCAATGGCCGGGGCCACCCAGCGGCCGTCGATGTAAAACTGCTGGGACGTTTGCGCATCAGCGCTGTAGCTGTTCGAAGCGTATGTGGTCATCCAACGGGCTCCCTGGCGCGTTAATAGGTGCTGCGAACAGCACCGCTCTGTATGTGGCTAAGCTAGCAAAAGGCTCCAGCCCAAAGATGCCGTTATTCACCGCTGCAAGGGACAATCTGCTGAATCTGGCGAGCTAGCCGATGGCTTGTGTCACCAGCGCAAACTGGGTGATGCCGCCGCTCGATTGCGGCGGCACGCCCAGCACCATGCGCGGGGCTTTATCCACGCAGGGCAGGCCCAGGCTTTCCAGCCAGTCGGCCAACCCGCAGGCGGTGGGAATGTCGAAGCGTACGAAGGCCCCCGGAATCCGCCGCAGCAGGTGGGTGATCAACTGTTTGGCCTGTTCCTGGTTTTGCGCGACCACCGGACCTATCAGGTGGCCCCGACCAAACCGGCGGAGCAGGGCGCACCCCTTGAGTTGCCCGTCTGCCTCGATGCCCACTACGTGCTCGGCCTTCGGCAGCAGATCGTTGAGTACCACGGTGCGGTCCAGGCCGCTGCCGGCATTCGCCAGTTCGATCACCTCGGGGTAATCGGCCAGGCTCAATTCGCGACAGTTGGAATCGATCAGGGGTATCTGCGGCACGCCTTGATGTTGCTGGATGCGCGCAAAGTCGAGGAAGCCCATGCTGGTGTACAGCGGTGCCCCGGACTCAGTGGCATTGAGGATCGGCGTGCGCGGGGCCGTAGCCTCCAGGCACAGGTTCATCAACCGGCGCCCGATGCCTTTGCCCTGGTGCTGAGCGTTGACGATCACCAGGCCGATGGAAGAATAAGCACCCTGATGGCAGGTGAACGCGACGCCTGCCAACGCCCCATCATGTTCGGCGACAAAACCCTCGGACGTGCGCTGCACCATCGCCCAGTCCTCCTCGCGGTGCGGCCATTTCAGGTGCACGGACAGCGCGTGGGCGGCGGGCATGTCGGCGGCAGTGGCCGGGCGATACGTATAGGCGTGGTTCATATCAGTTTTCCTGTGGTGGGAGCGTTGGCAGGCACCGTCGAAGGTTGGGTAAACCGCCGGATATCAAAGGGGCTGATCAAGGTGCTGGTGCTGCCGGTACTGATCAGTTCGGCCATCACATCCCCAACCCCTGGGCCGAGCTGGAAGCCGTGGCCACAGAAGCCGAACGCATAAAACAGCCCGTCCACGCTGCCACTCGGGCCCATCACCGGCAGGGAGTCCGGGGTATAGCTTTCGATACCGCTCCACACGCGGATGATGTTCAGCTTCTCGGCGCCCGGTAACAGCCGTTTCATCTGGCGCATCTGGTTGAGCAGGCTCTCGGGTTTGAAAAACGCCCGTCGGTTGAGCATGTCCGGCGTGCAGCGAGCGCCGCCACCGATGATGATGTTACCGCGTGGAATCTGGCGGAAGTAGATCACCTCTTCCTTGATCTTGGTGAACACGCCGATCACTGTAGGCAAGGCGTAGGGCACCGGTTCCGTGACCGACATCTGCGGGCCGTTGGGCTCCAGCGGCACTGGTTCACCGAAGCGCTCGGACAACCTGGCCGCCCAGGCGCCGGCAGTAATTAACAGCTGTTCGGCGACAAATAATTGCCCGTCGGTGGTGGTGACGTGGAACAGGCCGTTGACCTTTTCGACATCGGCCACTTCGGTGTTTTCTTCGATGCGCGCGCCCAGGCGCCGGGCTGCGCGGGCAAACGCCGGCGCGGCCAAGCGTGGGTTGGCGTGGCCATCGTGCGGCGCATAGGAGCCGCCTTTCACGTCCGGCCCGAGAAAGCCGAAACGTCGGTGCAGCTCGGCGCCGCGATAGATTTTGAGGTCCAGTTGCGCGGCTTCCGGTGCGGCGGCGTAGGCCTCGAGTTCGGCGATTTCATCCTCGCGGTAGCACACGCGCATGTGGCCGCTGGGGATGAACTCCAGGTCGTCGTCGATCAGCTCCGGCAGGCGTTTCCACAGCGCCCACGACCGATTGGCCAGCTCCAGTTGCCCCAGGTAGCGGCCCTGGCGGCGTACATTGCCGAAGTTCACACCGCTGGCGTACTGGCCGATCTGATCGCGCTCCAGCAACGTCACCGAGCAGCCGCGCCGCCGCAGGAAAAACGCCGACGACGCGCCCATGATGCCGCCGCCGATGATCAGCACATCGCTTTTTGAGACTGAGCAATTACCAGCCATGGAGACGGCTCCACGTGTGCACGCCGCCGTCAGCGTCCACGGCGTGATAGTCCGGAAACTGCGCGCCGGTCGCGCAGGCATGATTGGGCAGGATGCGCAGCCGGCTGCCGATGGGGAAGCGCGTGACCAGATCGTCATGGGCGGCGCCGCCCAGGGTGACGATGCCGTGTTCCTGATTGGCGCCGGTGACCAGCGCGCCTTCGATCCAGTCGCCCGCTTCGCTACACACTTGGCCATACCCGAAGTCCTGGCGCTGGCGCTGGGTGCCACGGTCGCGGCTCATCGCCATCCAGCCGGCGTCGGTGATGATCCAGCCTTTGTCCGGCTGATGGCCAATCACTGTGGTCAACACGCTCAGTGCCAACTCATCGGCCTGGCACACGCCGATGTTGCGCATCACCAGGTCAAAGAACACATACACGCCCGCCCGCACTTCGGTGACGCCGTCCAGGTTCAGGGCGGAGAGTGCCGTGGGGGTCGAGCCGACGCTCACCTCGGGGCACGCCAGGCCGCTGGCGCGGATGTTTTCTGCGGCGCGTACGCAGACTGCGCGTTCCTGCTCGGCCAGTGCTTGCAGGGGGGCAGGCTGTCCAGCTCGTAACTGGAGCCGGCGTGGGTCATCACACCGCGCAGTTGCATGCCGCCATCGCTGAGGGTGCGTGCAACGTCGAGCAGTGCCGGGTCTTGCGCGGCGAGGCCGGAGCGGTGGCCGTCGCAATCGATTTCGATCCATACGTTCAAGCGTTCGTCATGCTGCTGCCCGAACGCGACGATCGCCTGGGCGCCTGGGACGCTGTCGGTGAGCAGGCTCAGGTTGCAACCTTTGCGCCGCAGTGCCAGGGCCTGAGGCAGTTTGCCCGGTGCGATGGCGACGGCGTAGAACACATCGCGGATGCCGGCGGCGAAACAATGCTCGGCTTCCTTGAGCGTGGAAACCGTGACACCGCTGGCGCCTGCGGCAATCTGGGCCTGGATCACCGGCAGGCACTTGCTGGTTTTGATGTGCGGGCGCAACCGCACGCCCAGGCTGCCCATGCGCTGCTGCATACGCTGGATGTTGTGCTGCATTCGCGGGATATCGACGAGGGCGGCAGGCGTGTCGAGGCAAGCAATCGGTGTGGACATGGCGGAACTCGAGTGGCTGGGTACAGGCATCACGCTACTCAGCGATCCTTAACTTATGGTTCAATCAAAGCTAATCAATCATTAAGTAAAATTGAATGATTTCTATCGAAGACCTGCGACTTGCGGTGACCCTTGCACGCTCCGAGTCACTGAGTGCCGCCGCCAGAGCCTTGAACGTCTCGCCGCCGGCGCTCTCCATGCGCCTGCGCAAACTGGAGACGCTGCTGGGGCTGACCCTGGCCAATCGCGATGCACGCCGCCTCAGCCTTACGGCGGATGGCGAGCGGTTTTCGCGGGAAAGCGCGCTGCTGCTGGAGCAGTTGGAAGCGTTGCCGGAGTCGTTCCGGCAACAGGACGAAACGCTGGTGGGCACCTTGCGGCTGGCGGCGCCGTTTGGTTATGGCCGGCAGCGCATCGCGCCGCTGTTGGCGCGGTTTGCCAGAGTGCACCCGCAGCTGCGCCTGCACCTGGATTTGCGCGAGACCCCTGGCCTGATCGTCACGACAGCGATGCGGTGATCCATATCGGCCATCTCAATGACAGCCTGTGGACGGCGCGGCCGCTCACGCCAAACGAGCGCTGGTTGTGCGCCAGCCCGGCCTACCTGCAAGCCCACGGCGTGCCGGTTTTGCCGGACGAACTGGCGTCCCATCGCTGCATTTGTATTCGGGAAAACGATGAAGACGTGACCCTGTGGCACCTGCGCAAAGGGCAGAGCCGCAAGACGCTGCGCCTAGAACCGGCGTTGCTGAGCAACGATGGCAGCGTTGCCCGGCGCTGGGCCGAGCAAGGCTTGGGGTTGGTGCTGCGCTCACAGTGGGATGTGAGCGACGCCGTGGCCAGCGGCAGCCTGGTGCGGGTGTTGGCGGACTGGAGTTTTGACAGCGCGCCGATCCTGCTGCTGGTGCCGTCGCGCAAATTGCGCAGCCCGCGGGTCCAGGCCCTGGTGACGTTTCTGGAAGAGGCGTTGAAAGCCTGAGTTACTTCACCGCGTAGACCTTGCGTACATACACAGTGCTGGTCCAGGCGCACGGCGCCCCTTTGGCCACAAACACTGTGTCCCCGGGATTAACCGTGACCGCGTCCCCTTCGTTGTCTTGCAGGGTGACGCTGCCTTCGAGCAGGTGCATCAATTCATGCAGTTTGTGCGGGCGACCGTGGCGGGCGTAGGGCGTCGAGTCCCAAATGCCGATGCGCAGCTCGGTGACCGCATCGTCGAACAGGTTGAACGCACGGCACTGCGGGGCGGGGCCGATCAGGATCTGTGGCTCCGGCGCGGCGGAGGGGTTAAGCAGGGTGCGCGGGTCGAGCAAGGTCAGGCCCGGGCAGACGGGCGCATCGGCCTGGTCGACGCTGCAGAACGCCCATTGGCTGCCGGCGCTCGCCTGCACCGTGAGGCGTGTGCCACGGCCGATCACGGCGCTGGCGCCGACACCCAATTGCAGTGTCTGTTCGGCGCTGCTGAGCACCACATGGCCTGCGTGCACCACCAGGGTTTCGCTGTAGGGGAAGTCTTCGATCACGGCGTCGCCGCTGAAGGCCACCACGCCTGCGGACACACCATCGTCGCCCCGCCAGGCGAGTTGACGGCTGTCGCCGAACGGGTCCAGCGCGCTCACGGCGCCAGGCGTGAAAGACGTGACAACACGGCTGCCGTCGGCGCGAGCCAACAGCAGGATACCGGGAGATGACATGGGGAGTGCTCCGGGAGGAAAGTCAGCCAATCGCCTGGGTGATCAGGGCAAAGGGGTGTACGCCTTGGCTGGCCTGGGGCGGCGTGCCTCGGGCCATCTGCGCGACGGTGTCGATGTTCTTCAGGCCTGCCTGTTCGAGCCAGTCACTGAGGCCGCAGGCGACGGGGATGTCGATGCGCACAAAGGTGTCCGGCACCTGGGCCAGTAACGTGGCGATCAGGTGTTTGGCCTGCTCGATATTTTCCGCCACCACCGGGCCGATGCAGCGCCCACGGCCAAACGGTCGCAGCAGCGCAAAGCCGCGTAGCTGGCCATCGCGTTCGATGCCCACGGCGTGCTCCACCTGCAGGTCACGCAGCACTTCGCGGCGGTCCAGGCCACTGGCGGCCTTGGCCTGCGCGAGCAGGCTGGCGTGATCATCGGCGCGTAGAGCGCGGCAGGTTTCGCCCGCGGCCAGCGCCGGCAGCTCGGGCACCAACGCCTGGCCCTGGTGTTGCTGCACTCGGCCGAATTCGACGAACCCCTGGCTCGCATACAGCGGCGCGCCGGCGAGGGTGGCATTGAGCACTGGCGTGCGCGCATCGCACGCGGCGAGGGCTTTTTCCATCAGGCGACGGCCGATGCCTTGGCCTTGGTAGTCATTGCTGACAATCACCAGGCCGATGGTGGCGTAGTCGCCCTGGGGGCAGGTGAAGGCGCTGCCGATCAGCCGGTCGCCGTCCATCACCACAAAGCCTTCGCTGACTCGCTGCAGCATTGCCCAGTCTTCGAGGCGGTGGGGCCATTTGAGTTGCACAGACAGGGCGTGGGCGGCGGGGAGGTCGGCCACGGTCATTGGGCGGTAGAGGTATGCGGGGTGTGGCAGGGCGGGCATGGCGAGCCTCCGTAGAGCGTTGTTTTTTGTGACGTCAGGGGGGTTGTATCCCATCTGGGTTGGGGGCTGGCAAGGGGTGTGGCGATATTCGGTAGATTCCTTGTGGGGTTTGGGGCTAGACCACAGTTACTACTTAATTCGGGGTGGGGGGCGGCAGCAAATGCCACGGGGTATGGTTGAGTACATATCCGTTGTTTAGGTAACGGCTGCCTATGGTTCCGCTCTTACAGCGGGTCACTTTTGGAAAGACCCAAAAGTAAGCAAAGGTCTTCGCCCCATCACTCGGCACCTCGCCTCCGGCTCGGTGTGCCCTCACTCCGGCTTGAATCCGTGGGCCGCCGCGATGGGCCATCCATGGCCCAGCGCGGCTAACCCGGCGTCCTGCCGGGTTGCCCACGGATTCAAGCCTGCGTTCGGCCAGCGTGATTGACGGGGCGTCTCAGATCAAAGTCAAAAGCAGAGCACGGCGGCCTAGTAGCCGACCTGAGTGGTGTAGATCAAAAGCGGTTCGGCGTGTGCAGTGGGGTGGGCTTTTCTGTGGGAGCTGGCTTGCCTGCGATGCTGGCAACTCGGTACATCAGGCAAACCCAGTCGATGCCATCGCAGGCAAGCCAGCTCCCACATTTGACCGAGGTCGGCTGTCAGGCCGCCGTGCTTTGCTTTGTTTTTGATCTGGCCCTTACATCCTTTGCGCTGACGAAGTCAGCGATCTTTTGCGCTTTTGATCTTGATCTTGATCCTTGGCGCCCCGTAAAACACGCTGGCCGCACGCAGGCTTGAATTCGTGGGTAACCCGGCAGGACGCCGGGTTAGCCGCGCTGGGCCAAGGATGGCCCATCGCGGCGGCCCACGGATTCAAGCCGGAGTGCGGGCACACCGAGCCGGAGGCGAGGTGCCGAGTGTTGGGGCAAGAGCCCTTTTGGTTACTTTTGGGGCTCTTTTCCAAAAGTGACCCGCCGTAAGGGCGGAACCACTATCAGCCGTCACAGCAGAAACGGATATGCCCCCAATCACCCAGCCACACTTTCTGCCGCCCCCACCCCCCGTTCTTAAGCCTCCCCACCCCCCAAAGCCCCCTAAAAGCGCACAAACAAAGGCCCTGCCCAAGCCTGGCGCGCACCGCAAAGTCTGCTGAGCCCGGCCACCAAAACGGTGGTTTGTATTGAGCGAAGGTCTTTTTAGACGGCATATGCTGATTTCACAGTGGTGTAATGAACCTGTGCTGCAAAGAGGCCGACGCGCCGCCAGGGCAGTGAACGCTTGTCACACTCAACGAACTTCAGGACCGCACTCAATGAGCTTTCTTCGTCCCAAATTCATTACGTTCGACTGCTACGGTACGCTGACCAACTTCCATATGGGCACCATGACCCGCGAGCTGTTCGCCGATCGCATCAAGCCCGAACAGATGGACCAGTTCGTCAAAGACTTCTCGGCCTACCGCCTCGACCAAGTCATGGGCGACTGGCGCCCATACGACGAAATCCTCAAGACCGCCCTGGCCCGTACCTGCAAACGCTGGGGTATCGACTATCGCGAAGAAGGCCAGCTGTATTACGACGCCGTACCGACCTGGGGCCCCCATGCGGACGTGCCGGCCGGCCTGTCGAAGATCGCCGACAAGATTCCCCTGGTGATCTTCTCCAATGCCAGCGACAGTCAGATCATGTCCAACGTCGACAAGCTCGGCGCGCCGTTCCACAAGGTCTTCACCGCCGAACAGGCCCAAGCCTACAAGCCCCGCCTGGCGGCCTTTGAATTCATGCTCGACAACCTCGGCTGCGGCCCGGAAGACATCTTGCATGTGTCTTCAAGCTTCCGTTACGACTTGATGCCGGCCCATGACATGAAGATCAAAAACAAGGCCTTCGTTGCCCGTGGCCACGAAGTGCCGGCCAATGCGTTCTACGGTTACCAGCAGATCACCGATATCGGTGGGCTGCCGGCGCTGGTCGGTCTGTAAACGCACACCTTGAGGGTAAGACATGGGCAGTGAATCCTATTGGCTCGACACCGCACCGGCGTTCACCGGTGCCCAGCTGGAGCGGCTTGCCCAAGCAGGTCGATGTGGCTGTGGTCGGCGGTGGGTTCACCGGCCTGGCGGCGGCGCGGGCGTTGGCGCTCAAGGGTGCCAGTGTGGTGGTACTCGACGCCGGGCGGGTGATCGGCGAAGCCTCGGGGCGTAACGGTGGGCAGTGCAACACCGGGGTCGCCCAGGATTACGCCGGGTTGCACGCCAGCCTCGGTGCCGCCAAGGCGCGTGCCTATTACCAGGCGTATGAAAGTGCGGTGCAGACGGTGGTGTCGCTGGTCGAGCAGGAAGCGATCGCCTGCGACCTGGTGCGCAACGGCAAGCTCAAGCTGGCGGCCAAGCCTATGCATTACGAAGGCCTGGCCCGCACCTGTGAGCTGATCCGCCAGGAGGTGGATGCCGATGTCGAGTTGCTCAGCGCGCAGCAGACCCATGCCGAAGTCAACTCGGCGCAGTTCCACGGCGGCCTGCTGCAACGCAACGGCGTGCAGATGCATGTCGGCCGCTTCGGGGTTGGTCTGGCCGAGTCGGCGGCGCGGCGTGGCGCGATGATTTACGAGCACACCCAGGTCAAGGACTGGAAAGCCCAGGCCGGCGGTTATCAGGTCAACACTGCCAAGGGCGCGCTGCACGCCGGGCAGGTGCTGCTGGCCACCGGCGCCTGCCAGCATGGCGACCTCGGTTGGTACCGTCGGCGCATTGTGCCGGTGGGCAGTTTTGTCATCGCCACCGAAGTCTTGCCACAGGCGCTGATCGACCAGTTGTTGCCACAGCACCGGGCCTATGTGACCAGCCGCATGATCGGCAACTACTTTCGCCTGACCCCGGACAACCGCCTGCTGTTTGGCGGGCGTGCGCGGTTTGCCATGTCCGACAGCGTTTCCGACGCCAAGAGCGGCAAGGTGCTGCAAGCGGCAATGTTGAACATGTTCCCGCAGTTGGCACACGTGAAGATCGACTATTGCTGGGGTGGCCTGGTGGACATGACGTCCGACCGCCTGCCCCGCGCCGGCCAGCATGGCGGCGTGTTTCACTCCATGGGCTACAGCGGCCATGGGGTGCAGATGTCGGTGCACATGGGTCAGGTAATGGCTGAGGTCATGGCCGGCAATACCGCGGCCAACCCGTGGCGCGAACTGGAATGGCCGGCGATTCCCGGGCATTTCGGCAAGCCCTGGTTCTTGCCGTTCGTGGGGGCTTACTACCGCTTCCAGGACTATTTGCACTGAGTTGCCGTTGTTGCGTCACCGTCGTTTGTGTTTCCAGGACGCTCCGGACATCCGTGAGCACTCGATTCTTCCGATTATCGACAGGTAGCCTTGATATGACTGACAACAAAAACACACCCGAGCTCATCTCCGGCCAGGAGAGCCTGCGGGTGTTCGAAAGTCTCAACCGTGGCATGTCGCGCCGCAACGCCCTGCAAATGCTCGGTGTGGCCGGTGTCGCCGCCGCTGGCGCCGGCAGCCTGTTTGGCGCCGCCGGCAAGCTGTTCGCCGATGAAGCGGCCGCCGAGGGCAAAGGCAAGCCGGGCGGCAAGATCCGCGTGGCCGGCATGTCCAGCTCCACCGCCGACACCCTCGACCCGGCCAAGGGCGCGCTGTCCACCGACTACGCTCGCCACTACATGTTCTATAACGGCCTGACCCGCTTCGATAAGCACCTGGTGCCGCAGCTGGAATTGGCCGAGCGCATTGACAATACCGACGCCACCGTCTGGACCATCACCCTGCGCAAAGACGTGACCTTCCACAACGGCAAGGCCCTGACCGCCGCCGACGTGGTGTTCTCGCTGAACCGCCACAAAGACCCGCTGACCGGCTCCAAGGTCATGCCGCTGATGGAGCAGTTCGCCGAGATCAAGGCCAGCGGCCCGAACGAAGTGCAGATTCGCCTCAGCGCGCCCAACGCCGAGCTGCCGTCGATCCTGGCGGTGTCGCACCTGTTGATCGTCCCCGAGGGCACCGCCGATTTCAATAAAGGCATCGGTACCGGGCCGTTCACGGTGGGCGAGTTCAAGCCTGGCGTACGTTCGATTGCGGTACGCAACAAGAATTACTGGAAGCCCGGCCTGCCGTACCTCGACGAGATCGAATTCATCGCTATCGCCGACGAGCCGTCGCGGGTCAACGCGCTGCTGTCCGGCGACGTGCACATGATCAATGAGGTCAACCCGCGCTCCACCACGCGTATTGCTGCGAGTGCCAAACACCGGGTCGTGGATGCGCCGTCGGGCAACTACACTGACTTGATCATTCGCCAGGACCAGTTGCCCGGCAAAAGCCCGGAATTCACCCAGGCCATGAAGCTGCTGCTCGACCGTGAACAGGTCAAGTCCGCGGTGTTCCGTGGTTTTGCGGTGGTGGGCAACGATCACCCGATTGCGCCGGGTTCGCGCTACTTCAACACCGACTTGCCGCAAACGGTCTACGACCCGGAAAAGGCCAAGTTCCTGCTGAAGAAAGCTGGCATGGAAAGCATCACCATGCCCGTCATGGCCTCGCCGGCCGCCACCGGCTCGGTGGACATTGCGGTGCTGTTGCAGCAATCGGCGAAACAGGCCGGGCTCAAGCTTGACGTGAACCGCCTGCCCAGCGACGGCTACTGGTCCAACCACTGGATGAAGCACCCGTTGAGCTTCGGCAACATCAACCCACGGCCGAATGCCGACGTGATGTTCTCGCAGTTCTTCCAGTCCAAGGCGCCGTGGAACGAGTCCGGCTGGCAGAACGACCAGTTCGACCAGTTGCTGATGCTGGCCCGTGGCGAAACCGATGACGCCAAGCGCGCCAAGATGTATGGCGACATGCAGACCCTGGTGCACGACCACTGCGGTATCGGCGTGCCGGTGTTCATCAGCAACATCGATGGCGTCGACCAGCGCGTCAAAGGCTACGGCACCAACCCGCTGGGCGGTTTCATGGGCTACATGTTTGCCGAGCAGGTGTGGTTGGACGCTTGAGGAGGGCAGGGCGATGAATAGCAATACACTGTGGTTGATCGGCCGGCGCTTCGGCGCGGGGGTCGTGACCTTGTTGATCGTGTCCATGGTCGTGTTTGCGATCACGGCGGTACTGCCGGGGGACGCGGCGCAACAATCCCTGGGCCAGTTCGCCACCCCTGAACAGGTGGCGGCACTGCGCCTGAAACTGGGGTTGGACCAGCCCGGTGTGTTGCGTTACCTGCACTGGTTGATAAGCCTGCTCACCGGCGACATGGGCGTGTCGGTCTCCAATGCCATGCCGGTGGGTGAACTGATGGCCGGCCGGGTGCCCAACACCCTGATGCTGGCCGGCGCCACGGCGCTGGTCTCGGTGCCGGTGGCGCTGGTGCTCGGCATCGGCTCGGCGATGGGCCGGGGCGGGCGCATCGACAGCTGCCTGAGCTTCGTCACCCTGGCGATGGTCGCCGTGCCGGAGTTTCTGGTGGCGACCCTGGCCGTGCTGATTTTTGCGGTCAACCTCGGTTGGCTGTCGGCACTGTCTTATGCCAGTGACATCAGCTCTCCGCTGCAGTTTTTGCGCACCTATGCCTTGCCGGTGATGACGCTGTGCTGCGTGATCGTCGCGCAAATGGCGCGCATGACCCGCGCTGCGGTGATCGACCAGCTCGACAGCCCCTACGTGGAAATGGCCCGCCTCAAAGGCGTCAGCCCGATCCGCATTGTGCTGCGCCATGCCTTGCCCAATGCCATCGGGCCGATTGCCAACGCCATCGCCCTGAGCCTGTCGTACCTGTTGGGCGGGGTGGTGATCGTCGAAACCATTTTCAACTACCCCGGCATTGCCAGCTTGATGGTCGATGCCGTGACTAACCGCGACATGGCGCTGGTGCAGGCGTGCACCATGCTGTTCTGCGCGGCCTACCTGGGCCTGGTGCTGCTCGCCGACCTGTGCGCGATCCTGTCCAATCCGAGGCTGAGAAACCAATGAACAACCTCATTGCGAAATCCAAGCCTGTCTCCTCCGCCCTGGCGCTGGCCAAGGTCTCCAGCGGCCCGTCCTGGCTGGGTCTGGTGGGCGGCGTGGTCTGCGTCGCCTGGCTGCTGGTAGCGCTGCTCGGCCCGTGGCTGGCGCCCCACCCGGTGGGTGAGGTGGTGTCCGATAACATCTTCGAAGGCTTCAGCCTCGCGCACCCGTTCGGCACCGATTACCTGGGCCGCGACATGCTCAGCCGGGTGCTGGTAGGGGCGCGGTTTACGGTCGGGCTGGCGCTGGTGGCAGCTTTGCTGGCCAGCACTTTCGGCACCGGGTGTGCGCTGTTGTCGGTAGTCTCGCCCAAGTGGCTGGACGAGATCATCAGCCGCATCATGGATGCCTTCATCTCGATCCCGAGCAAAATGCTTGCACTGATCATGGTCTCGGCTTTTGGCTCCTCCGTGACCCTGCTGATCTGTACGGCGGTGATCAGTTATATCCCCGGCTCATTCCGCGTCGCCCGCAGCATGGCGGTCAACATCGAAGCCCTGGAATACGTGCAGGTGGCGCGTACTCGCGGCGAGCGCCGGTTGTATGTGGCGTGCATGGAAATCCTGCCGAACATGCTCAACCCGGTCTTGACCGACCTGGGCCTGCGGTTTGGCTACATCGTGCTGTTGCTCAGCGGCATGAGTTTTCTCGGCCTTGGCGTGCAACCACCCGACGCCGACCTCGGTTCGCTGGTGCGGGAAAACATCGGCGGCCTCAACCAGGGCGCGCTGGCCATCATCATTCCGGCGCTGGCCATCGGCACGCTGACCATCGGCGTGAATCTGTTGATCGACTACCTGTCCTCACGACGTAGTCGACGCACGGGAGGCCATTGAAATGACCGAATTGATTCGCGTCGAAGACCTGCGCGTGGTCGCCTGTGGCGAGCACGGCGAGGTAGAAATCGTCAAAGGCGTGAGCTTTGCCCTGGAAAAAGGCGAAGTGCTGGCGTTGATCGGTGAGTCCGGCTCGGGCAAGACCACCATCGCCCTGGCCCTGCTGGGCTATGCCCGGCGCGGCTGTCGGTTGTCCGGTGGGGTGGTGCAGATCGGTGAGCACGACATGCTCGCCCTCAGCGAAAAACACCTGCAAAGCCTGCGCGGCAACCGCGTGTCCTATATCGCACAAAGCGCCGCTGCGGCCTTCAACCCGGCCAAAAAACTTATCGACCAGGTGGTGGAGGGCGCCCTGATCCACGGCCTCGGCACTCGCGCCGAGCTGGAAGCCAAGGCCATCGGTTTGTTTCGCGACCTGGCATTGCCCAACCCCGAGCGTATCGGTCGGCGCTACCCGCACCAGGTCTCCGGCGGGCAACTGCAACGGGTGATGGCGGCAATGGCGCTGATCAGTGACCCGCTGCTGGTGGTGCTCGACGAGCCGACCACGGCGCTGGACGTGACCACTCAGATCGACGTGCTGCGCGCCTTCAAACGGGTGGTGCGCGAGCGCGGCGCCACGGCGGTGTACGTGTCCCACGACCTGGCGGTGGTGGCGCAAATGGCCGACCAGATCGTGGTGCTCAACGGCGGCGAGATTCTTGAGCAAAGCGCCACGGCGCCATTGCTCAAGGCCCCGGCCCACGAATACACACGCAGCCTGCTGGCGGCCGCACGGCCTGACGCCAGCATTCGGCCGCCCTGCGGCGTTGCCGAAGACGTGCCGCTGCTGACGATCACCGGGCTTACCGCCGGCTACGGCAACAAAAACATGCACGGCATGCCGGCGATCCGCGTGCTTGAAGACATCGACCTCACCGTGCGCCGTGGCCAGGCCATTGGCGTGATCGGCGAGTCGGGCTCGGGCAAATCCACCCTGGCCCGGGTGGTGGCCGGGCTCTTGACTCCGGCCCTCGGCGGCCTGGCCTTCGACGGGCAACCCTTGGGCGGCAGCCTGGCCGAGCGCACTCCGGAACAATTCCGGCGGATCCAGATGGTGTTCCAGAACGCCGATACCGCGCTCAACCCGATGCACAGCGTGGCGACCATCCTCAGCCGCCCGCTGAAGATGTATTTCGGTCTCAAGGGCGCCGCCTTGAAGGCCCGCGTCGGTGAGTTGCTGGACCTGGTGCGCCTGCCGCGCACCCTGGCCGAGCGGCGTCCGAATGAGCTGTCCGGCGGGCAAAAGCAGCGGGTCAACCTGGCCCGCGCACTGGCGGCCAAGCCCGACCTGATCCTGTGCGATGAAGTGACCTCGGCACTCGACACGGTGGTGGGCGCGGCGATCCTCGAACTGCTGCGCGACCTGCGCCAGCAACTGGGGGTGTCCTACCTGTTTATCAGCCACGACATCTCCACCGTGCGTGCGCTGTGCGATGACATTGTGGTGATGTACAGCGGCCACAAAGTGCAGGCTGGCAGCCGCCAGTCGTTTGCCGAGCCACCGTTCCACCCCTACACCGACCTGCTGATTCACTCGGTGCCCGAGCTGCGCCAGGGCTGGCTGGAAACGTGCGGCACCGCGTGCGAAACCCTGCCGGCGATTGGCGAACGGGCCAACGTGCCGGAACTGTGCACCTTCCTCAACCGCTGCCCGGTACGCGTCGATGGCCTGTGCAACCGCACCGCGCCGAGCCGCCGCACCCTCGACAACGGCGGTGAAATCCTTTGCCACCACGACAGCGCCCACTTGCTGAATACCCAGCAGGGCGTCACTACCATCAGCTTGGGAGCCTATGCATGAACGGGCGTTTTGTGAGGCTGGCCGAACAGGGCCGGCCGACGGTCAGCCTGACCGTGGATGGCGCAGCCGTCGAGGCCTTGCAGGGCGACACCCTGATGGTCGCGCTGCTGACCCAGGGCAACGCGCTGCGCCAGTCCGAATTCGACAGCGGGCGCCGCGCCGGTTTCTGCCTGATGGGCGCGTGCCAGGACTGCTGGGTGTGGACCCGCAGCGGCGAACGCCTGCGCGCCTGCTCCAATGAAGTCCGTGAGGGGCTGGACATCGTTACCACACAACCGGAGGCGACATGGCCACTGCACGGGTAGTTATTGTGGGCGCTGGACCGGCGGGGGTGCGCTGCGCCGAAACCCTGCTGGCGGCCGGGATCAAACCGATCCTGATTGACGAAAACCGCCGCGACGGTGGGCAGATCTACCGTCGTCAGCCGCACGGGTTTACCCGCGACTACACCACCTTGTACGGCAGCGAAGCCGCCAAGGCCCAGGACCTGCACCAGAGTTTCGACCGCCTGCGCGACGCCATCGACTACCGCCCCGACACCCTGGTGTGGAACCTCACGCCGGGGCAACTGTGCTGCGTGAGCCAGGGCCGCCACAGCACGGTGGATTACGACGCGCTGATCCTGTGCACCGGCGCTACCGACCGTTTGATGCCTATCGAAGGCTGGCAACTGGCGGGCACCTACAGCCTGGGCGGGGCGCAGATCGCCCTGAAAAACCAGGCCGTGTCCATCGGCCATCGCGTGGTGTTCATGGGCAGCGGGCCGTTGCTGTACCTGGTCGCCAGCCAATACGTCAAAGCCGGCGCCGAAGTGGCGGCGGTGCTCGACACCTCGCCGTTGAGCCTGCGAATCAAGGCATTGCCCAAGCTGCTGGCGCGCCCCGGCGTGCTATTCACCGGGCTCAAGCTGCTGGCGCAACTGTACCGCGCCAAGGTGGCGGTGCACCTGGGTATCAAGCCGCTGCAAGTGATGGGCGATGCCGCCAATGGCGTCGGTGGCGTGCGTTTTGTTGCGGGCAACGGGCAGACCGTGACGGTGCAGGCCGATGCAGTCGCGCTGGGCTACCACCTGCGCCCGGAAACCCAGTTGGGCGACCTGGCCGGTTGCGCCATGGCGTTCGACCAGGCCTCCAGCCAATGGTGGCTGGCCACGGATGACGCCGGGCGCACCTCGGTCAAAGGTGTATATGCCGCCGGTGACGGTTCGAAAATACGCGGCGCCGATGCCGCCGAGCACGCCGGGCGCCTGGTGGCGTTGGCCCTGCTTGAAGATTGGCAGCAACCGGTCAACACCGGCCTGCGCGATGAACAACAGCAGGCGTTGGCGGTGATGGACCAATTTCGCCTCGGCCTGGCCCAGGCATTTCCCTGGCCCAGCGAACAGGCCAAGGCGCTGCCGGACAGTGCCATTGTGTGTCGCTGCGAGATGATCAGCGCCGGCGAATTGCGCCGCACGGTGAATGAGAAGGGCGCTTGCGAAGTTAACCGCGCCAAGGCCTTCAGCCGGGTTGGCATGGGTCGTTGCCAAGGGCGTTATTGCTCCCAGGCGGGGGCAGAAGTGATTGCTGCAGAGGCGGGCGTGCAGGTGCAGGAGGTTGGTCGCCAGCGCGGCCAGGCGCCAGTCAAACCGTTGTCGATGCTGACCGAGGAGGTTTCGTCATGAGCGTGCAAAAAGCAGATGTGGTGATTGTCGGCGGCGGCCTGATGGGCTCGGCCACCGCGTTTTTCCTGCGTCGGCGCGGGCAGTCGGTCATCCTGCTGGAGCGCGACCAGATCGGCCAGTACGCCAGCGGCGTGAACTTCGGTAACGTGCGTCGGCAGGGACGGTTCCTTGGGCAACTGGCGTTGGCCAATCGCTCCTGGGCGTTGTGGAAACGCCTGCCGGAACTGATCGACGACGATCTGGAATTCATCCCCAGCGGGCATATGCGCGTGTGTTATCGCGAAGATGAAATCGCCGAGCTGGAGGCTTATGCCGACGCGCCGGAAGCTGAACAATTGGACCTGAAAATCTATCGCGGCGCGGAGTTGCATCAACGCTTCAGCTTCCTTGGCCCGGACGTGAAAGGCGGCTCCTATGCGCCCCACGATGGCCACGCCAACCCGCGCCTCGCCGCGCCGGCGTTTGCCCGCGCCGCCCGGCGCCTGGGGGCGCAGATTGAAGAACGTACTGAAGTGGCCGAGGTGCAGAAGGTCGGCGCTGATTTTCACATCACCACCACCGATGGCCGCCAGTTCCACGCCGCGCAACTGTTGATCACCGCCGGCGCCTGGGGCCAGAAGCTCTCGGCGCAGTTCGGCGAACCCGTGCCGCTGGACACTAACGGTCCGCAAATGGCGGTGACCGAGCCGGTGCCTTACGCGCTGCCGACGGTGATCGGCGTGTACACCAAGATTCCCGAGGAAGTGATTTACTTCCGCCAGATCCCCCGGGGCAATATCGTGATCGGTGGTGGTTACCGCAGCAAGCCGGACATGCTCAACCGTCGTGCCTATGTGGAGCCGCGCAGCATCATCAACCAAATCAACCAGATGCGCCGCCTGCTGCCCGGCGTGGGCAACCTGAATATCATCCGGGTGTGGAGTGGCATCGAAGGCTACCTGCCGGACTCGCTGCCGGTGATGGGCCCCAGCGGCACCGTCGACGGCTTGTTCTATGCGTTCGGTTTTTGCGGGCACGGCTTCCAGCTCGGCCCGGGCGTCGGCGATGTGATGGCCGAACTGCTCGCCACCGGCAGCACCAGTACCCCGATCGAGCCGTTCTCCATTACCCGGTTCGCCCTCCCTGCCGAGCAACGGAGCCAGGCCTCATGAAACCCCGCGTTCTCGAGATTCTCAAACAGCTGATGGCCTTCGACACGGTGTCATCGGAATCGAACCTGGCCCTGATCGACTACGTGCGCGACCTGCTGCTGACCAAGGGCATCGAGTCGCTGATCGTCAAGGATCAAAGCGCCAAGAAAGCCAACCTGTTCGCCAGCACCGGGCCCAAGGAGCAACCCGGCGTATTGCTCTCCGGGCACACCGACGTGGTGCCGGCGGCGGGGCAGGCGTGGACCTTTCCGGCCTTCGCCGCCACCGTGCAGGATGGGCGAATCTATGGGCGCGGCAGTTGCGACATGAAGGGCTTTATCGCCCTGGCCATCGACGCCATGCTCGATGCCGCCGACCACACCTTGAACCGCCCGCTGCAGCTGGCCCTGTCCCATGACGAAGAGATTGGCTGTGTCGGCGTGCGGCGCTTGCTCGATGTACTGCACCTGGCACCGGTGCGGCCGTTTCTGTGTGTGATCGGCGAGCCGACCAATATGCAATTTGTGCTGGGGCACAAGGGCAAGGGCTCGTACCGCACCTATTGTCGGGGCCAGGAGGCCCATTCTTCGCTGGCGCCGCGCTCGGTCAACGCGATCCATGTGGCCTGCGACTTTATCGCCGCGCTGCGTGAGAGCCAGCAGCAGTTGCAGCAACACGGCGCCCAGGACCACGACTACGACGTGCCCTACAGCACGGTGCATGTCGGGCAGATTGTCGGCGGCAAGGCGCTGAATATCGTGCCCAACCTGTGCAGCCTGGATTTTGAAGTGCGCAACCTGCCGGCCGACGATCTGGACCAGTTCCTGGAGCAGATGCGTGAGCGCGCCGAAGTGATCGTGCGCGAGGCGCAGAAGCTGTCCAGCGTGGCGGCGATCGAGATTGAAACCGTCAACGTCTACCCCGGCCTCGACACCCACCCCAGTGTTGAAGCGGTGCGTTTTCTCAAGCAATTCGCCGCACCGGGCACCGGCACCTCCAAGGTTTCGTTCGGCACCGAAGGCGGCCTGTTCAAGCAGCGCCTGGACGTGCCGGTGGTGGTGTGCGGGCCGGGCTCCATTGAGCAGGCGCACAAGCCCGACGAGTTTATCGAGATCAGCCAGATGGACGCCGGCGAGCGCTTTTTGCAAGGGTTGCTCGGTTCGTTGATGGCCTAGCAGAGCCTGCCGTCCTGGGCTGAATTTCAGCACGGCACGCTGCTTTGACCGCGCTTTCGGCATCCTCGTCCGTGGCACCTCCCTAGACTGGAGCGTGTCTCGGATCAGGACTCGACCATGCTCAAGAATCGCTTGCAAGACCCCAGCCTGCTGGCTGAACTCGCCTACGTAGATGGCCAATGGATCGCCGCCGACAGCGGCGCCACCCTGGACATCCGCGACCCTGCTACCGGCCACTTGCTCGCACAGGTCCCGGCCATGCACGCAGTGGACACCCGCCGCGCCATCGAAGCCGCCGAGCGCGCCTGGCCCGCCTGGCGTGCTCGCCCGGCCGCAGAACGTGCGGCGCTGCTGGAGCGCTGGTACCAGGCGATGATCGACAACCTCGACGACCTGGCGCTGATCATGACCTGCGAGCAGGGCAAGCCGCTGAACGAAGCCCGTGGCGAAGTGCGCTACGGCGCCGGTTTCGTCAAATGGTTCGCCGAGGAAGCGCGCCGGGTCTATGGCGAAACCATGCCCGCGCCCAGCGGCGACCGCCGCCTGCTAACCCTCAAGCAACCGGTGGGCGTGTGTGCCGCCATCACCCCGTGGAATTTCCCCAACGCGATGATCACACGCAAATGCGCGCCGGCGTTGGCGGCTGGGTGCCCGATCATTGTCAAACCGTCGGACCTCACGCCGCTGTCGGCCCTGGCCCTGGCGGTGCTGGCCGAGCGCGTCGGCATTCCGGCGGGCGTGTTCAACGTGATTACCGGGCTGCCCGTCGGCATCGGCGAAGAGCTGACCGGCAACCCGGCGGTGCGCAAGATTTCCTTTACCGGCTCCACCGCCGTTGGCCGCCTGTTGATGCGCCAGAGTGCCGAGCACATCAAGCGCCTGAGCCTGGAGCTGGGTGGCAACGCGCCGTTTATCGTGTTCGACGACGCCGACCTGGAACAGGCGGTGGCCGGAGTCATGTTGAGCAAATTCCGTAACGCCGGGCAAACCTGCGTGTGCGCCAACCGCATCCTGGTGCAGACCGGTATCTATGCGCGTTTCGCTGCGCGCCTGGTGGAGGAAGTGGGCAAGCTCAAGGTCGGCAACGGCCTGGAAGACGGCGTAACCATTGGCCCGCTGATCAACCCCGCAGCGGTGAACAAAGTCGCACGGCACATCGATGATGCCCTGAGCCAGGGCGCGCAGCTGCTGTGCGGCGCAGTCCCCGGTGGCGACAGCCAATTTGTGCAGCCCACGGTACTCGGCGACACCCACGCCGGCATGTTGCTGGCCAACGAAGAAACCTTCGGCCCGGTGGCGCCGCTGATGCGCTTTACCGACGAAGCCGAGGCACTTGCCCTGGCCAACGCCACGCCCTACGGCCTGGGCGCCTACTATTTCACTCAAGACCTGCAGCGTTCGTGGCGTTTTGGCGAGGCCCTGGAGTTCGGCATGGTGGGGCTCAACACCGGGATTATCTCGATGGAAGTCGCGCCGTTTGGCGGCATCAAGCAATCGGGCCTGGGGCGCGAAGGCAGCAAGTACGGCCTGGACGAATACCTTGAAGTCAAAGCCTTCCATATCGGCGGGTTGAACTGATTTTTTGCGAGGCATGCACCATGAGCAAGGCATTCAGAATCGCCGCGATTGCCGGCGATGGCATCGGCAAGGAAGTGTTGCCCGAAGGGCTGCGGGTACTCGAGCAAGCCGCCAGGATCTGGGACCTGAACCTGAGCATCGAAGTGCTCGACTGGGCCCACTGCGATTATTACCTGGAACACGGGCAGATGATGCCCGAGGACTGGTTCGAGCAGCTCAAGGGTTTTGACGCGATCTACTTTGGCGCCGTGGGCTGGCCGGACAAAGTCCCGGACCATATTTCCCTGTGGGGCTCGCTGCTCAAGTTCCGCCGCGACTTCGACCAGTACGTGAACATCCGCCCGGTGCGGCTGTTCCTCGGCGTACCGTGCCCGCTGGCTGGGCGTGAGCCTGGGGATATCGACTTTGTGGTGATTCGCGAAAATACCGAGGGCGAATACTCGTCGGTGGGCGGCAAGATGTTCGAAGGCACCGAGCATGAGTTCGTGTTACAGGAGTCGGTGTTCACCCGGCGGGGTGTCGACCGCATTCTCAAGTTCGCCTTTGACTTGGCGCAGACCCGCCCGCGCAAGCGTTTGACGGCGGCGACCAAGTCCAATGGGATTTCTATCAGCATGCCGTACTGGGATGAGCGCACGGCGCTGATGGCGGCCAAGTATCCTGAGGTGACGTGGGACAAGCAGCATATCGACATTTTGTGTGCGCGGTTTGTGTTGCAACCGGATCGGTTTGATGTGGTGGTGGCGTCGAATCTGTTTGGCGATATTTTGTCTGACCTGGGGCCGGCGTGTGCGGGGACCATCGGGATTGCGCCATCCGCTAATCTGGACCCTGAGCGGCGGTTTCCTTCGTTGTTTGAGCCGGTGCATGGGTCGGCGCCGGATATTTATGGGCGCAATATTGCGAATCCGATTGCGATGATTTGGTCGGGGGCGTTGATGTTGGACTTTCTGGGGAATGGGGAAGGGCGGTATCGGGCGGCGCATGATGGGATTTTGCGGGCGATTGAGGGGGTGATTGCCGAGGGGGTGGTTACGCCGGATTTGGGGGGTGCGGGGTCTACTCAGGAGGTGGGGGCTGCGATTGTTGGGCGGCTTTTTGATTGAGTACATATCCGTTTTTTTGGTGATGGCTGATATGGGTTCCGCCCTTACGGCGGGTCACTTTTGGAAAAGAGCCCCAAAAGTAACCAAAAGGGCTCTTGCCCCATCACTCGGCACCTCGCTTAGGCTCGGTGTGCCCGCACTCCGGCTTGAATCCGTGGGCCGCCGCGATGGGCCATCCATGGCCCAGCGCGGCTAACCCGGCGTCCTGCCGGGTTGCCCGCGGATTCAAGCCTGCGTTCGGCCATCGTGATTGACGGGGCGCCTTAGATCAAAATCAAGATCAAAAGCAGAGCACGGCGGCCTAGTAGCCGACCTGAGTGGTGTAGATCAAGAGCGGTTTGGCGTACGCAGTGGATTTGCTTTTCTGTGGGAGCTGGCTTGCCTGCGAAAGCATCAACTCGGTGTGCCTGACAGACCGAGGTGTCTGCATCGCAGGCAAGCCAGCTCCCACATTTGACCGAGTATGGCTTTAATGATCAGGTCGGCTGTCAGGCCGCCTTGCTTTGCTTTGTTTTTGATCTGGCCCTTACATCCTTTGCGCTGACGAAGTCAGCGATCTTTTGCGCTTTTGATCTTGATCTTGATCCTTGGCGCCCCATTAAACACGCTGGCCGCACGCAGGCTTGAATCCGTGGGTAACCCGGCAGGACGCCGGGTTAGCCGCGCTGGGCCAAGGATGGCCCATCGCGGCGGCCCACGGATTCAAGTCTGCGTGCGGGCACACCGAGCCGGAGGCGAGGTGCCGAGTGTTGGGGCAAGAGCGTTTTGCTTACTTTTGCGCTCTTCAAAAGTGAGCCGCTGTAAGAGCGGAACCATACGCGGCCGTTACCCAAATAACGGATATACCCCACATCAATACCCCCGCCCCCGATCCACCTCACCCACCATCCCCTCACCCCGCTCAAACCGCCGAATATTCTCCAACAACACCCCAAACGCACTCTCCGGCTGCGTCATCGCCGCAATATGCGGCGTCAACACCACCTGCGGATGCTCCCAAAACGGATGATCCTCTGCCGCCGGCTCCTCCCGCAGCACATCCAACACCGCCCCACTCAACTGCCCACTCTCCAGCGCCGATAACAAATCCTCTTCAACCAAATGCCCCCCACGCCCCATGTTGATCAGCGCCGCCCCCCGTGGCAGTTGCGCAAACAGCCGCCGATCCAGAATCCCCTGGGTCTGCTCCGTCAACGGCAACACACACAAAAGAATGTCGCACTGGCCAAGAAACGCCGCCAGTTGCGCCTCTCCGGCATAACACTCCACGCCCGACACTCGGTGCGCACTGCGCGCCCACCCCGACAACGCAAACCCCAACGGCGCCAGAGTCGCCAGAATCTGCTGCGCCTGCGCACCCAACCCCATCACCCCCACACGTCGGTTCGCGGCCGGCTGCAACAGGTGCGCCTGCCAACAGCGCGCAACCTGCTGCTGGCGGTAGCGCAGCATGTCTCGGTGCAGGCTGAGCACCGCCCAACTCGCGTATTCGCACATACCACGCGTGATGCCCGGATCCAGCAGGCGCACCACCGGCAAGCCCACCGGCAGGCGACCCAGGTCCAGTTGGTCGACCCCGGCCGACAACGCAAACAACACCTTCAGGTTGGGCAGCACCTGCGCCAGATCCTCCGGTGCCTGCCAGGCGGCCAGGTATTGGACCTCTGCGGGGTTGCCGATGTCGGGCCAGGCGCGCCATTCGATATCCGGGGCGTGTTCGGCAAACAGTGCCTGCCAATGTTGGCCGCGCACCGGGTCAGCTTTGTAGAGCAAGGCCATGGGCATTTCCTGCAGGATTTAGGTAACGCTCATCATCCCCCAAGCCCGGCGCAGGATCTGTTGAAACGCAGGGCCAAAACAGTTGATCCGAATTTCTCACGGGGCAAGTTCGGCGTAGTCCGTTTTGCGCAGGCCGTAATCTGGACAACATCGCAACCACCTTCCGGTTGCCGGACTCACGATGGGAAATGCCATGAATAGCAAAGTCGACGAAACCCCTCATTTGCTCCGTCAGCGCGAGCAATTCGTGCCCCGTGGGCTGGTTACCGCGCACCCGCTGGTGATCGACCGTGCCCAGGGCGCCGAATTGTGGGACGTGGATGGCAAGCGTTACCTGGACTTCGTCGGCGGCATCGGCGTGCTCAATATTGGCCACAACCATCCCAAGGTGGTCGCGGCCGTGCAGGCCCAGTTGCAGAAGGTGTCCCACGCCTGCTTCCAGGTGGTGGCCTACCAGCCTTACCTCGACCTGGCTCAGCGCCTGTGTGAAATGATCGGCGGGCAGGAGGCCTATAAGGCCGCGTTCTTCACCTCCGGCGCCGAGGCGGTGGAAAATGCCGTGAAGATCGCCCGGGCCTACACCAATCGCTCGGCGGTGATTGCCTTTCGGGGTGGTTTCCACGGGCGCACCTTGCTCGGCACCACGCTCACCGGCATGAGCCAACCCTACAAACAGAACTTCGGGCCGTTCGCGCCGGAGGTGTTCCACACCCCGTACCCGAACGCCTATCGCGGGGTGACCAGCGAGGTCGCGCTCAAGGCGCTGGATGAATTGCTGGCGACCCAAGTCGCGCCGGAGCGGGTGGCCGCGATCATCATCGAGCCGGTGCAGGGCGACGGTGGTTTCCTCAGCGCACCGCCCGAGTTTCTCCAGGCATTGCGCGCGTTGGCCGACAAGCACGGCATTGTGTTGATTCTGGATGAGATCCAGACCGGTTTCGGCCGCACCGGCACCTGGTTCGGCTTCCAGCACGCGGGCATCCAGCCCGACCTGGTCACCGTGGCCAAGAGCCTGGCCGGCGGCTTGCCGTTGTCCGGCGTGGTCGGCAAAGCGCACATCATGGACGCACCGCTGCCCGGCGGGCTGGGTGGCACCTACGGCGGCAATGCGCTGGCGTGCGCGGCGGCGCTGGCGGTGATCGAGGCGTTTGAACAGGAACAGTTGCTGGCGCGCAGCCAAGTGCTGGGCGAACGCCTGCGCCAGGGCTTGCTCGGTTTGCAGGCGCGCTACTCGCGCATCGGCGATGTGCGTGGCACCGGCTTTATGCTGGCGATGGAACTGATCCGCAATGATTCGGAGCGCACCCCGGATGCCGACCTCAATCAACGGGTGATTGATGAAGCGCGGGCCGGTGGGTTGCTGGTGATCAAGTGCGGGGTGCATCGCAATGTACTGCGCTTCCTCGCACCGTTGGTGACCACCGAAGCCCAGGTCGACGAAGCGCTGAAAATCCTCGACGGCGCCTTGGCACGGGTCTTGAACTGAGGCTGTGCCCGCTACGGGCCAACTGCATCATTGGAGGCTTGACCCCACATGGGATTGACAGATTATCGAGCGTTGCTGATCGATTGCGATGAAGTACTGGTGGATCGCGATTCCGGGGTGTGGGCGGCGTTGCAGCCGCTGCTCGACAGCCGTGGCGGGCAGCCGGCCAAGGATCAGGTGCTGGCGGAATTCAACGCGCAGGTCGCCAAGCTCTACCCGCGTTTCGCTGAGCTGGGCTTCAGTGGCGTGTTGTGTTTTGCCCATCGCCAACTGGCCGAGAGCTGGGGGCTGCACGCCAGTTGGGAGGAGGGCATGAGCTTTGCCCGTTCGGCGGGCAATTGGTCGTTGTTCGAAGACGCACCGGGGGCGATGCTGTACCTGCGCAAGTTCTATCGCTTGCTGGTGCGCGGTGACCGCGACGCCGAGGATCGCGGGGTGTTGTGCGAGCGGCTGGGGATTGCACCGGAAGATTTCATTTCCCTGGCTGAAGACCCGCAATGGCTCACGGACCAGGGCGAGCAACTGCAACCGGTGCTGCACGTGACGCGACCGTCGGTCGGCGCACACGCGGCGCTGGACCGCTGTTTGATCGGCCGCCACCGGGCCCGGCAGCCTTCGCCGTGTGCGGCGGATTACTGCATCAACAGCATGGCGGATCTGGTGGCGCAGCATCAGCTGTCTTTACGGCGCTGATTTTGCTAGAAGATTGTCTTACAAATGGCAGTCAAGAGGTACGCAATGGAAGGGCTAGTAAAGCTGGACCGGATCGACATCAGCATTCTGGTTGAACTGCAAAAGGACGGCCGGATGACCAATGTCAGCCTCGCCGACGCCGTGGGCTTGTCTGCCAGCCCGTGCCTGCAACGGGTCAAGCGGCTGGAGTCGGCCGGGTATATTTCCAGCTACAAGGCGCACTTGAACCTGGCCAAGATCACCGATTCGGTCACGGTGTTTACCGAGATCACCCTCAGCGACCACAAGCGCGAAGACTTCGCCAAGTTTGAGTCCAATATCCGCTTGGTGGATGAAGTGCTTGAATGCCATCTGATCAGCGGCGGTTACGATTACCTGGTGCGTTTTATGACGCGCAGCATTCAGCATTACCAGGAGGTTGTCGAAAGCTTGCTGGACAAGAATATCGGCATTTCCAAGTACTTCAGCTATATCGTGATCAAGTCGCCGGTGCTCAAGGATGGTGTGCCGTTGCGTAAGTTGCTGCGGCACTGAAATTGCCGCCTGGCTTGAGTGTGAACTCATTCAAATGTGGGAGCTGGCTTGCCTGCGATAGCGGTTCGATTGCCGACGAATAGTTGACGGGTGTCACGCGGCCCAAGTGTGGGAGCGGGCTTGCTCGCGAAGGCGGTGTGGCGGTGTACATATCCATGGCTGCGGTAACGGCGGCCTATGGCTCCGCTCTTACAGCGGGTCACTTTTGGAAGAGTCCGAATGCGGCCCAGCCAAAAGTAACCAAAAACGCTTCGCCCCACCACTCGGCACCTCGCTTAAGCTCGGTGCGGCCAGCGTGGTTAATGGGGCGTTTGAGATCAAGATCAAAAGCCCAGCGCAAGCTACGCGAACCGGAACGAGGCGCCGTATGCCGAGCTTGGCAGGCGGTCATTGTGGTCGGCGCTCAGGCGTGAGCGCAGCGTGCCGCTTTGTGCGGTGGTGCGGTAGAGGCCGCGCTTTTGCAACGCCGGGATCACCAGTTCGACAAAGTCATTCAGCGAGCCTGGGCTGATCAGTGGGTTGAGCATATAGCCGCTGGTGCCGGAAATACGTGCGTGTTCCTCGATCTTGTCGGCGATCTGTTCCGGGGTGCCGACCAGGATCAGGTCGCTGCCACGTGTCACGTTGGCAAAGCGCTGGCGCACCTCGCCGGCGGTCAGCGGTTTGCCGCTGCCGTCGGGTTTCATCACGTAGGAGGTCATGCCTTCGGTGTGGGTCGAGAGTGCTTCGTTGTCGGCGTAGCGGCTGATGTCGATGCCGGTGTCGCCGGCGTAGCTCACCAGTTGCGCTTGCAGGTGATAATTGCTTTGCAGGGTGTCGTATTTTTTCTGCGCCTCGATGGCGGTAGGCGCGGTGACGATGCGCAGCACGGTCAGCGACTTCACGTCCGCAGCCTGGCGGCCCCGGGCCTCGGCCTGGCGCCAGATGTCTTCGAGGCCCTGGCGGATTTCCAGTGGGTTGGATTTGGCGATAAATACCAGCTCCGCATGCTTGGCCGCGAACTGCCGCCCGCGTGCCGACCAGCCGGCCTGGATCAGCAGCGGCGTACGCTGCGGCGATGGCGACGTGAGGTGCGGCCCGGCCACTCGGTAATGCTCGCCCGCATGCAGGATCGGCCGCACCCGCGACCCGTCGGCGTAGGTGTGCGCCAGCTTGTCGGCGCGCACCGCGTCATCGGCCCAGCTGCCTTCCCAGAGCTTGTAGACCACGTCGAGAAACTCCTCGGCGCGTTCGTAGCGGTCGTCGTGCTTGATCATCTGCTCCAGGCCGAAATTGCGTGCGGCGCTGGACAGGTACGAGGTGACGATGTTCCAGCCGATGCGCCCGTCCGACAGATGATCCAGGGTGCTGAAGCGCCGGGCATGGGTAAACGGATGCTCGTAGGTGGTGGTGACGGTGACGCCGAAAGCGAGCTTTTCGGTGAGGGCCACCAGGGCTGGAATGATGGTCAGCGGGTCGTTGGCGGGGGCTTCCACGGCCCATTTCAAGGCGGCGGCCTCGTTGCCGCCGAACACATCGTAAAAGCCCAGCACATCACCGAAAAACATCAGGTCGAGGTTGGCTTCATCCGCCGTGCGGGCCAGGTTCGACCAGTACTTGAGGGTGTTGATGCCCAGGCGCTCGTCGGCGGGGTGGGTCCACAGGCTGGGCGCGCCGCCACAGCCGACACTGGCTTGTTCGTAAAGGCCGAATAACAGCGGGGTAGGATCGGACATGGTGCTTCCTGCAGGTCAAAAGGGTGGGGCGACAGACTATCGCCCGTGGAGATAAGCCTTGCCGTAGTGCCGTTCCAGCCGGGCCTGGATCAATTCCAGGCCGATGGAGAGCAGCCAGTAGATGACGGCAGCGGTGGTGAGCATTTCGATGTAGCGGTAAGACGAGCGACCATAGGATTGTGCGAGGAACATCACCTCCCACACGCCCATCACCGAGACCAGCGAGGAGTCCTTGAGCATCGAGATGAACTGGCTGGTGGTCGGCGGAATGATGGTGCGCATGGCCTGGGGCAGCACGATCTGCCAGAACGTCACCGCCCGGCCCATGCCCAACGCGGCCGCAGCGTTACGTTGGCCCTGGGACACGCCGAGGATGCCTGCGCGGAAAATCTCGCTCAGGTACGCACCGTAGTTCAGCGACAACGCGATGATCCCGGCACTGATGGCGCCCGGCACCACGCCCAGTTGCGGCAGGCCGAGGTAGATCAACAGAATCTGGATCAACAACGGCGTGCCGCGAAAGAATGAGGCGTAGAAGCTGGCGACGCCGAACGCCACCGCGCTGTCCGACAACCGCGCCAGGGCGGTGGCGAAGCCCAGGGCCAACGACAGCCAGATCGAGCAGAAACACAAAAACAGCGTCAACGCCGCGCCCTGCAGAAAGCCCTGGGGTGACAGGTGCAGCCCCACCAGGTTCTGCCACTTGTCGGCGACGATCGCGAATTTGAGGTCGAAGCTCAGGAACATCCCGGCGAACAGGCACAACATCACGGCCCAGGTCAGCCACAGGCGTACTTTGAATGACAGCAGCTTGCGCTTGACCGGCGGTGGTTTCACCACGGCCGGTGGGGTGGGGAATACACTCATTGGGTGATGTCTGAGCCGATCCATTTCTGCGAGATCTTCGCCAGGGTGCCGTCGCTTTTCAGCTCGGCCAGGACCTGGGTCAGCTTGGCATCCCACTGCGCGTCGCCTTTTTCGGTGGCGACCACATTGGGTTCGGCGTACAGCGCCTCGCCGGTGATCTTGAAGCGTGGGTCGTGGTCGATGCGTTCCTTGGCGGTTACCAGGTTGGTGACCATGGCATCCAGGCGCTTGCCGGTGCCGAGTGCGAGGTCCTGGAAGGCGATGGTTTCGTTGTCATAGGGCACCGCCTGCACGGCCTTGAACGGGTAGTCGATGGGTTTGCTCGCGCCTTCGATCACCAGGTCCTTGGCCAGGTAGGCTTCGTAGGTGGAGGCACTGCCCACACCGACTTTTTTACCGCTGAGGTCCGCTGCTGATTTGATCGAGTTGTCGTCGGCATTCACCACCACCACGGCAGGCGAGGCGTAGTACTCGAACGGGAAGTTGAACACCTGGCCACGGGCGGCGCTCGGGGTCATGGAGCAGATGCACACGTCATAACGGCCGTTCCAGCGGCCGGCGGCGATGACTTCCCAGGACGGGGTTTCCAGTTTCAACTTCACGCCGAGTTTGGCGGCCACGGCTTTGGTCACGTCCACGTCAAAACCATCCAGCTGGTTTTGCTCGTTGAGGAACGAGAAGGGCGGGTAGTTCTCCATCAACACACCGACCAGCTGCTTGGATTGGGTGATGCGGTCCAGGGTTTGCCCGGCGAATACGGCCGGGCTGGCCAGTAGCAAAGTAAGGCTGAGGGCGGTGACAGTGCGTAAGTTCATAAAAAGCATCCAAGCGAGTTTTTTATATTTAAACGCGATAAATGCTTTCTGTTTAATGATTTAAAGTGCTGTCGAGTGCGCTTTCAGTTATATGTTTTGCGGCTATTCCTGCAGGTCGAGTGCACGCTGTTTGAGCTGGCGCTTTTGCTCGAACGGCAGCTTTTCATTGTCCGCGTACGGCGCGCTGTACCAGTTGCCATACGTCGGGTTGGGTAGCAAAAACCAGCGTTGGCCCAGCCAGCTCACATAGGGTTCGACCGCCTTGCGCTGGGCCGCGAGGCTATTGTGGTCGGCCTGTACGAAGTCCCCCAGCGAGTCGCCCGCCATCAACAGCACGCGGGCGTGGCCGGCGACCCATTGGCGGCGGCAGTTCTTGCCGTAGCCGGCGCTTTCACAGTGGCCGGTGGGGGTGCTGGCGGCGAGCACTTGTTCAGTGCTCTCAACCGGGAAACCGCGCAGGCGCAGGTTTTCCACCGTGGCCGCGACCTGGCTGTGTTCGCGGTTGGTGAGGTAGTAGACCTTGATGCCTTTTTGCCTGGCGGCTTGCAGAAAGTCCACCGCACCCGGCAGCGCCTGAGCCTTGGCCTGGTCAACCCAGGTGTTCCAGCGGTCGTAGGAGTAGATTTGGTTGTTGACCACGTCGCGGGCGTTGAGCGGCACGTTGTCCAGCAGGGTTTCGTCGATGTCGACCACCACCGCCGGCGGCAGGCCGCTGAGGTTGCGCGCCGGGAAGGGCAGTGCGTCCCAGTCGGGATCGGCCAGCGCCACGTCGAGCTGGCGGGTGGCATTGGCGAATAACTGGCGGTAGATCAGTTCATGCTCGATGGAGGTTTGGGTCCAGAGCACGGCGTCGAGTTGGTCGTTGGCCGGCGGGGTTTGCTGGCAGCCGACCAGCAGGCACACGCTGGCGAAGATCAGGTTTCGCATTAAAAATCAGCCTCGAAAGGGAAGGTGGCGGCGCACAGTATCGACTGACCTGCCCCGAAGCGGTATCGCTGTGTACACTCCACCGCCATCAGTTACTTCAAAGGAGAGTCGGGTGGACTTACGCCAACTGGAAGCATTTGCCGCGGTCATGTCGGCAGGCAGTGTCACCGGTGCAGGGCAGATGCTTGGCCGTTCGCAACCGACGGTGACGCGTTTGATCCAGGAGTTGGAGCAGGAGCTGGGTTTCGCCCTCTTCGAACGCAGTGGGCCGAAAGTCACGCCCACCCAGAAAGCCTTCAAGCTTGCTGCCGACGTGGACAGCGCGCTGCAAGGCGTGCGGCATGTACAGCAGCGTGCGTTGAATATTGCGCGTGACGAAAACCTCAGCCTGCGCGTAGTTGCCACGCCGGCCCTGGCGGCTGGGCTTGTACCTCCGGCGCTGGCGCGCTTGCCGGCGAATCTGCGGCCGCAGCAGTTGCAGATCCAGAGTCTGACCCCCGAAGGCGTGGTGCAGGCGGTGCTGGCCAAAACCGTCGACCTCGGCGTGGTGAGCCTGCCCTTGGAGCATCGGGGTCTTGAGGTGCACTGGATCGGGGAGGCGTCCTGCGTGGCGGTGCTGCCCGAGGATTCACCGTTGGCGGCAGAGTCGGTGCTGAGCATGCAGACCCTTGCGCAACACACGTTGATCAGTATTTCCAACCCGTTTCGTTTCCGCCGGCGTATCAACAAAGCTTTTGAGGAGGTGGGCGCCGAGCCCCAGCACATCCTCGAAACCAACACCTCGCTGACCGCCATGCAGATGGCCCGTGCCGGTCTGGGCGTGGCGCTGGTAGACCCGTTCACCGCGTTCGGCGTACCGCTCAGTGGCGTGGTGGTGCGGCCGATCGAAAGCACCATCCCGTTTTTCTTCGGCTTGATTTCGGCCTACGCCAGCCCGTTGTCCGACGTTGCCCAGGCGTTGATCGAGGCGCTGCAAGCGTCCTCGCAGGAATTGCTGCCCGGCATGATTATCCATCCGGCCAACCGCCATGACGCCTTGATGCAGCGTATCTACGCCAGCTGACGCTTTATATTCAATCTGGAGATATGCATAGCTCTATTAATTAGTAGATGGAATAAGTGATGCGCCTTAGTATTCATTTACCGCATTCAATGCGCCAATGAATAACGAAAACGAATTGATGACTGTTCACCCAGTTCATCTTGCTTCGCGGACATCCAGCCGACCTCGGCAAATCGCCGCACGACCAGTTACACCCTTTTGGCGATTTCTCGGGGAGTTCGCAGATGCAACCCAGCTTTTCATCGACTGCATTATTTTCACCGGCAGCGTTTGCGCTGACCGGCCTGTGCCTGGCTTCCACGCCGCTGTTGGCAGAGGAGGAGCAGGACACTGAACGCAAGAAAGCCGAGCCGGTCATGCAGACCGTGGTCTCGGTGGGTAACCGTGGCAACCAGCGTACGGTGGCGCAAAGCGCCGTGCCGATTGACGTGATCGGTGGCGAGGACCTGCAGAAGCAGGGCGGCAGCACTGCGCTGCGCGATGCGTTGGAGCACCTGCTGCCTTCCTTCAACGTGGCCAAGGTCACCGGTGGCGCCTACAGCAACGTGGCGCGCGCGGCTGGCCTGCGTGGCCTCGGCGGTGGCTACGTGCTGGTGCTGGTCAACGGCAAGCGCCGCCACGGTGGTTCGGTGGCCTCGGAAAACTCGGTACTGGTCGAAGGCTGGAACCCGGCGGACCTGGACCTGATCCCCATCAGCGCCATCGACCGCGTGGAAGTGCTGCGTGACGGCGCGGCCGCCCAATATGGCTCGGACGCCATTGCCGGGGTGATCAATATCATCCTCAAGTCCGACAGCAGCGGTGGCAGCTCCAGCACCATGGCCGGGCGCCGTTCCCATTACGCCAGCGGCGTGGGCTCCAATGGCGAGACCTACCAGCAGACGTTCAACTACGGCTTGCCGCTGCCCAACGAGGGGTTCTTCAACTTTGCGCTGGACGCCAAGAAGCAGGACAGCACCAAACGTTCGGGGGTTGCCACCGGCGCGTTCTACTACCCGGTCAATGGCCAACCCGACCCACGGGAAAACACCGTGGAGAAGCGCAGCTACGGCGGCGGCTTGCCGGAGATCGAGCAGATCAACCTGTCGTACAACGCCGAGTTACCGCTCAACGATTCGACCGCGCTGTACTCCTTCAGCACCCTGGGCAAGCAGGACGCGCTGGTGTCCATTGGTTTCCGGCGGCCCAATTCCAACACCATCATCAATGAGCTGTACCCGGACGGCATCGCGCCGGATTTCACCTTTGAAAGCCTCGATTACCAAAGCACCTTCGGTGCCCGTGGTGATGACCTGGCAGGCTGGGGCTGGGACCTGAGCACCTCCTATGGCGCCAACCGCCAGAAGCAGATGACCGACAACAACCTCAACCCTTCGCTGGGCACGGCCAGCCCCACCGACTTCACTTTGCAAACCAACCAGTTCACCCAGTGGACCACCAACCTGGACTTCAACCGCAAGCTCGATATCGGCACGCGTAACCCGCTGAACTTCGCCACCGGCCTGGAGTACCGTTTCGAGCAGTACCGCACCGAATCCGGCGATGTGGACTCCTACCGCAACGGCAACTACCGCTACCCGGTCGGCCATCCGCGTGCCGGCCAGTTGGCGGCCATTGGCGCGCTGGGCAACTACCTCTTGCTGCCGGAAGACGAAGTAAACCTGCGCCGCAGCAACTCGGCGGCCTACGTCGACCTGGGGCTGGACGTGACCGATAAATGGTTCGTCGGCGCGGCCGGGCGTTTTGAGCACTACACCGACAGCTCGGGCAATACCTGGACCGGCAAGCTCTCCACGCGCTATGCCTTCACCCCGGAAATCGCCGCACGCGGCGCCCTCAGCAGCGGTTTCGTCGCACCCTCGATGGTGCAGCAGGGCTATGCCAAGACCGGTCTGGGCCGCCGTACCGTGGGTAACACCACCCAGGACATCATGATCAAACGCGTACAGACCTATTCGGCCATCGGCCGGGCCCTGGGCGCCGAAGACCTGGAGCCGGTGAAGTCGCAAAGCGTGTCTGCCGGCCTGACCTGGACCCCGGTCAAAGACCTCAACGTGGCGCTGGACGCCTACCTGATCGACCTGCAAGACCGCATCGCGCTGATCAGCCCATTGTCGGGCGCGGCGGTCGACCAGATTCTTGCCGCCAATGGTTTTTCGCATGTGCAGCAAGTGCAGTATTACGCCAATGCCTTCGACACCCGCACCAAGGGCCTGGACCTGGTGGCCGACTACACCCAGCACCTGGACCGTTTCGGCCGCCTGCGCTGGAACGTCGGGGCCAACTGGAACAAGGCGACCATCACCGACCTCAAGGCCAACCCGTCGCAACTGCAAAGCCTGGGCCTGCAACGTTTCGAGCGCACCGAATTGGGTGGCATCACCGACCTGACCCCCAAGAGCAAATACATCGTCGGCCTCAACTGGCAGGTCAACGATTGGGATGTGGGCGTACGCGCCACTCGCTACGGCAAGGTCAAGCGCCTGGGCAGCGGCACCACTGGGGTGGATGAAACCTTCAGTGCCAAATGGATCACCGATGTCGACGTGACCTATGCCCTGACCGACAACGTGCGGGTCTCCCTGGGCGCCGACAACCTGTTCAACGTCTACCCCGACAAGCACACCGTAACTGACGTCTCCGGCGGTTCCTACTACTCGTCGATCTCGCCGTTCGGTTCCTACGGGGCGTTCTACTACAGCCGCCTGAACATCGACTTTTAACCTCTGCGGGCCGCGTGCCCGCTCACTTGATCGAGTACTTCAACGATGCCGCACACCACCGCCCCCATCGGTCTACCCGCCCTCGAAGCGCGCCTGCGCGAGGACCTGGAGTGGCTCGATCTTCCCGCACAGCCCTGGGTAAAACCGCGCCAGCTCGAGGGCCGACCACTGCTTGAAGTGGCGGTGATCGGCGGCGGTATGGCGGGTATGGCGGTGGCCGCCGAACTCGGCCATCTGGGGGTGCGCGTGGTGGTGTTCGACCAGGCGCCACAAGGTTTCGAGGGGCCGTGGGCAACCACGGCACGCATGCAGACGCTGCGTTCGCCCAAGCAATTGAGCGGGCCGGCCCTGGGCCTGCCCGCGCTGACATTCCGCGCCTGGTTCCAGGCGCAGTTCGGGCTGGCGGCCTGGGAGGCGCTGGACAAGATCCCGCGCCTGCAATGGGCCGACTACCTGCGCTGGTATCGCCAGGTGCTGCGCCTGGATGTGCGCAACCAGCACCGCGTCACCCGGGTACAACCCCAGGCCGATGGGCGGGTGGAGTTGCACATCGAGGCCCAGGGCCAGGCGCAGGTTTTTTCCGCACGGCACGTGGTGCTGGCCACCGGGCGTGACGGTCTGGGCGGCCCCTGGGTGCCCGAGCTGGCGCGCCAGTTGCCTCGCGAGTACTGGGCGCATTCGGCCGACGGCCTGCAGGACGCCTGGTTCGCTGGCAAGCGCGTCGCAGTGATTGGGGGTGGCGCCTCGGCGATGGACGCTGCCGGCACGGCGCTGGAAGCTGGTGCCCGTAGCGTCGACCTGTTGGTGCGGCGCAAGGATTTGCCGCGCATCAACAAGGGCAAGGGCGCCGGCAGCCCCGGCATGACCCACGGTTACTGGCGCTTGCCGGACGACTGGAAATGGAGCATCCGCCACTACTTGAACCTGCAACAGGTACCGCCGCCGCATGGCAGCACCTTGCGTGTGTCGCGTCACGTCAATGCGCGGTTTTTGCTGGGCAGCCCGATCGAATCGGTGGCGGTGCAAGCCGATGGCAGCCTGTTGCTGCACACCCCTGCGGCGCGGTTGAGCTATGACTTTCTGGTGTTCGCCACGGGGTTTCGCAGCAACCTTGACCTGCGCCCGGAGTTCTCGCCGTTCGCCCCGCATATCAAGCTCTGGCGCGACCGCTTCACCGCCCCTGCGGGCCAGGAAGACCTGGAGCTGTCGCAACTGCCGGACCTCGGTCCGCTGTTCGAATTCCAGCCGCGCATCCCCGGTGCCTGCCCCGGGCTGGACCGCGTGCACTGCTTCAGCTACCCGGCGGCGCTGACCTACGGCGGCGTGTCGGGGGACATCCCGGCCATCAGCGAAGGCGCCAAGCGCATGGCCCAGGGCCTGGCGGGGCAGTTGTTCAACGACGACGTCGCGTTGCACTTTGCCGCGATGCAAACCTACGCCGAGCCCGAACTGCAAGGTGATGAATGGCAGGTCGGCAGCCTGCGCGCCGAGGAGCGGCGCACATGACGGCATGGTTGCTGCGGCGCGTGGGCCAGGCCGTGCTGGTGATGCTGCTGATGACCTTGATTGTGTTCGTCGGGCTCAACGCCATCGGTAACCCGGTGGATATCCTGATCGGCGAAGACCTCAACCAGGCCGAACGCTTGCAAGCCATTGCACGCCTGGGCCTGGACCAGCCGCTGTGGCAGCAATACCTCACGTTTCTCGATGGCGCGTTGCACGGGCACCTGGGCAAAAGCTTCGTGCATCACGAAGACGCGTTGCAGTTGATTCTGCAGCGTTTGCCGGCGACCTTCGAACTGGCCTTCAGCGCCTTGCTCATGGCGATTGTGATCGGTGTGCCGCTGGGACTGTTTGCCGGGTTGTACCCCGATCACCTCGCCTCACGGCTGATGATGAGCGCCAGCATCGTCGGTTTCTCGCTGCCGTCGTTCTGGGTCGCGCTGATGCTGATCATGCTGTTCTCGGTGCACCTGGGCTGGTTGCCCGCCAGTGGTCGCGGGGCCACCCGCGAGTGGCTGGGCATTCAATGGTCCTGGCTGACCCTCGACGGCTGGCAGCACTTGCTGCTGCCGGCGCTGAACCTGGCACTGTTCAAAATCTCCCTGGTGCTGCGCCTGACCCGTGCCGGCGTGCGCGAAATCCTGCCCCAGGACTTCGTCAAGTTCGCCCGGGCCAAGGGCCTGTCACCGCTGCGAGTGACCCTTATGCATGTGTTGCGCAATACTTTGATCCCGCTGGTGACGGTGCTCGGCCTGGAGTTGGGCTCGACCATCGCCTACGCGGTGGTCACGGAGAGCATTTTCGCCTGGCCTGGCGCCGGCAAGCTGATCCTCGACAGCATCAACAGCCTCGATCGGCCGGTGGTGGTGGCGTACCTGATGGTGGTCGTGGTGATTTTCGTGACCCTCAACTTGCTGGTGGACGTGCTGTACCGCCTGCTCGATCCGCGTGTGCGGCTGGAAGGTGCGCAATGATCCGCGTGGAATCGTTATGGCAGCGTGGTGCACTGGATTTTCTGCGTTCGCCCATGGCCATTGTCGGCCTGCTGATTCTGGCGGTGATCGTGCTGGCGGCGTTGCTTGCGCCGTGGATCACCCCGCAAAACCCCTATGACCTGATGCAACTGGATGTGCTGGATGCGCGCCTGGCCCCTGGCGCCAGTAGCAGCGAAGGGCATTACACCTATTGGCTGGGTACCGACGGGCAGGGCCGCGACCTGTACTCGGCGATTGTCTACGGCCTGCGTATCAGCTTGCTGGTGGGGGTCGGGTCGGCGTTGATCGCGGCGGTGATCGGCACCTTGCTCGGGTTGATTTCGGCGTATGCCGGCGGTTGGGTGGATGCGTTGCTGATGCGCCTGGTGGACCTGTTGTTGTCGTTCCCCGGCATCCTCATGGCGCTGATGATCCTGGCCTGGCTGGGCAAAGGCGTGGGCAATGTGGTGCTGACCCTGGTGGTGCTGGAGTGGGCGTATTACGCCCGTACGGCGCGTGGCCAGGCGCTGGTGGAAAGCCGCCGTGAATACGTCGAGGCCGCACGCGGCCAGGGCATCAGCCGCTGGCGCATCCTGGTCGGGCACATTCTGCCCAATTGCCTGCCGCCGTTGATTGTGATCGGCGCTTTGCAGATTGCCCGTGCCATCACCCTGGAAGCGACCCTGTCGTTCCTTGGCCTGGGCGTACCGATTACCGAGCCGTCCCTGGGCCTGCTGATCGCCAATGGCTTCCAGTTCATGCTCGGCGACGAATACTGGATCAGTGTGTTTCCCGGCCTGGCCCTGCTGCTGACCATCGTCGCGATCAACCTGGTGGGCGATCGCCTGCGTGATGTGCTCAACCCGAGGTTGCAACGATGAACGCGCTGGAAAACGCAGTACTGCCGGCGACCCTTGAGGTGCGCAACCTGTCGACGTCTTTTCATACCCGCGACGGCATCCTGCCGGCGGTGCGCGACGTATCCCTGCGTCTGCAGCCGGGGCGAATTCTGGGGCTGGTGGGGGAGTCGGGGTCGGGTAAATCCGTCACCGGCTTTTCCATCCTTGGGCTGGTGGATGCACCGGGGCGCATCAGCGGTGGCGAGATCCTGTTCCAGGGGCGTGATCTGACCCGCTTGCGCCCGGCCCAATTGCGGCAGTTGCAGGGCAACCGTATCGCGATGATCTTTCAAGACCCGATGATGACCCTCAACCCAGTGCTGCGCATCGACACGCAAATGGTCGAGGCGGTGCGTGCCCACAACCCGATGAGTAAACGCGAAGCGCGCCAACATGCCTGCGACACGCTGGCGTCGATGGGCATTGCCAGCCCCGAAGAGCGCCTGCGGGCCTACCCCCATCAATTGTCCGGCGGCATGCGCCAGCGGGTGGCGATTGCCATCGCGTTGTTGCATCGCCCCGACCTGATCATCGCCGATGAACCGACCACGGCGCTGGACGTGACCATCCAGGCGCAGATTCTCGGCGAGGTGCAGAAACTGGTGCGCGAACAGGGCACCGCGCTGATCTGGATCACCCATGACCTGTCGGTGGTCGCAGGCTTGGCCGACGACGTGGCGGTGATGTACGCAGGGCGCATCGTGGAGCAGGGCAGTGTGGACGCGGTGCTCGACCGGCCGTTGCACCCCTACACCCAAGGCTTGATCGACAGCCTGCCGAGCCGCAATCAGCGCGGTCAGCGTTTGCGCCAGATTCCGGGGATGGCCCCCGACCTGCTGTCGATGCCCGCCGGCTGTGCATTTGCCGAGCGCTGCAGCCGTGTCAGCAGTGCCTGTATCGAGCAGCCGCAGGCCCTTGAAATCGAACCCGGACGCACTGTGCGTTGCTTCCATCCAGGAGTTGCCCATGGCCAATGAACCCGTGCCGCTGATCGAGTTGCGTCAGGTCAGCAAACAGTTTGGCCAGGCGCCTGGCGGCGTGCTGCAACGTCTGGGCCTGAGCCGTACCCGCCCGCAGACTCACGCGGTGGACCGCGTCGACCTGCGCATTGCCCGAGGCGAAGTGGTGGGGCTGGTAGGGGAGTCCGGCTGCGGCAAATCCACTCTGGGGCGCATGGTCGCGGGCCTGCTGCCCACCTCCGGCGGCAGTGTCACGGTGGACGGCCAGCCCATGCAGGCATTGAGCCCGGCGCAAAAGCTCAAGGTGCAGATGATCTTCCAGGACCCCTACGCCAGCCTCAACCCACGGCTGCGGGTCGACCGCATTGTCGGTGAAGGTGCTTTGCGCCAGGGCTTCACCGACCGTGCGGGGTTTGACGAATACGTCAGCGCGCAGTTGCGCCGCGCCGGTCTGAGCCCCGAGCTGCGCCAGCGTTATCCGCACCAGTTCAGCGGCGGCCAGCGCCAACGCATCGGCATCGCCCGCGCCCTGGCGGTGCAGCCGCAGTTGCTGGTGTGCGACGAGTCGGTGGCGGCGCTGGACGTGTCGATCCAGGCGCAGATCCTCAACCTGTTCATGGACCTGCGCGAGCAACTGGGGCTGACTTACCTGTTTATCAGTCATGACCTGGGGGTGGTCGAACACCTCTGCGACCGCGTGGTGGTGATGTACCTCGGGCGGGTGGTGGAGTCGGCAACGGTGGGCGAATTGTTCGCCCGCGCCAATCACCCTTACACCCAGGCGTTGCTGGCGCAGATCCCCAAGTTCGAATTGCGCCGCAGCCAGTACCAGGCGATTCGCGGCGAAATCCCGAGCCCCTTGAACCCGCCCACGGGTTGCCACTTTCACCCGCGTTGCCCACATGCCACGGCGCGTTGCCGTGAAGAAATCCCGCCGCTTCGAGAAGTGTCACCCGACCACTTGAGCGCCTGCCACCTCAACCTTGCCTCCTAGGAATTTGCCATGAAGCCCTTGCTGCTGACGCTACTGACTGCCGCGCTGTTGACCGGCGCCAACGGTGCCACCGCCCAGCCCCTGCGTATTGCCTACGCCGACCCGGTATCGTCGTTGGACCCGCAGTTGAACAACCACGCCGGTGACCGTTCCATCGCACTGCATGTGTGGGAATCCCTGCTGGATCGTCGCGATGACAAGAACCTGCCGGGCCTGGCCGAAAGCTGGAAGGCGATTGACGCCAACACCTGGGAATTCAAGATTCGCCAGGGCGTGAAATGGCAGGACGGCCAGCCCTTCACCGCCGATGACCTGGTGTTTTCCTGGAGCGCGCACGCAATGTGCCCGGCAGTGTTGCGCCGTATTCCAGCAGCCTGCGCACGGTCGAGTCGGTCAGCGCGCCAGACCCTTACACCCTGCGGGTCAAGACCCTGGTGCCCAACCCGTTGCTGGTGCAGAACATCGACTCGGTCTACATCGTCAGCCGGCATATCGGCGCCAAATCCAGCACCGAGGACTACAACAGCGGCAAGGCGGTGATTGGCACCGGGCCTTATCGGCTGGTGTCGTATGCCCAAGGCGACCGCACCCTGTTCGAGCGCAACAAGGACTACTGGGGCAAGCCACCGTTGTGGGACACCGTGGACTATCGCTTTATCGCCAACCCGGCGAGCCGTACCGCCGCGTTGCTGGCCGGTGACGTGGATGTGATCGACAAGGTTTCGCCCCAGGACGTGAAAAAGCTGCAAGCTACGCCGAGCGTCAAGGTGTTTGCCTATCCGGGCCTGCGCGCGTTGTTGATTCAGCCGAGCTTTCGCTCGGGGCCGAATGAATTCGTGCGTGACAACCAGGGCAAGCCGCTGGCCGAGAACCCGCTGCGCGATGTGCGGGTGCGTCAGGCGCTGTCGCTGGCAATCAACCGCAAGGCGATTGTCGAGCGCATCTTGCAGAACACCGTGACCGAGGCCAACCAGTGGATGCCGGCCAATACCTTTGGCTACAACCCTGAGGTCAAGGACATTCCCAACGACCCGGCCCAGGCGAAAAAACTGCTGGCCGAAGCCGGCTACCCGAACGGTTTTCAGCTAACCGTGCACGTGCCCGGCGACCGCTACCCACTGGCGCCGGAAACGATGCAAGCGGTGGCGCAGTTCTGGGCGCGCATTGGCATCAAGGTCGATCTGCAGGTGGTGCCATGGTCGGTGTACGCCAGCCGCGCCAACAAAAACGAATACGCGGTCACTGTGATCGCCTGGGGCAATGGCACCGGCGAGGCCGGCTATGGCCTGCTCAATGTGCTGGCCAGTGCCGATTCCAGCAAAGGCGTGGGTTCGTCGAACTGGGGGCGCTACAGCAACCCGCAGGTGGACGCGGACCTGGAGCTGTCATCGGCCGAGTTCGATGAAGGCAAGCGCGAAGCGATCCTGCGCGATTCGGTCAAGCGCGTGAGCGACGACGTGGGCATCCTGCCGTTGTTCCACTACCAGAATATCTGGGCCGCTCGCAAAGGTCTGCGTGTTGATCCTCTGGTAAGTGATCGCACCACCGCGTCGATGGTGACGGAGGAAAAGTAATGGCGCGCCTGGCAATCACCCCTCTGGATGGCCTGCTGGATGAGCCGCGCCATATCGTCGTCGACGGGCTGGCGCCGGGCGCGCAGGTGACCTTGACCACTCGCACCCTGCGCGGTGGCAACCGCGCCTGGAGCAGTGCGGCGACGTTCGTTGCCGACGCCCAGGGGCGTGTCGACCTTGAACGTGACGCGCCGGTAGCGGGTGATTACAGCGGCGTATCGGGCATGGGCTTGCTGTGGAGCCAGCGAATCGAGCAGGGCCACAGCGCGGCGGTGTTTCCCGACGCCGTGCTGGAGCCGTTGCACACGCGTATCCAGGTACAAGGCAGTGACCCTTCGCAGGTACTGGTGCAACGCCTGGCGGCTGCCGGTGTGACCCGTCGCGAGGTGCGCGAGGATGGCCTGGTGGGCACCTTGTTCCAGCCAGCGGGCGCGGGACCGCATCCGGCGGTGATGGTGCTCAATGGCTCCGGTGGCGGTATCAATGAAGCGCGCGCCGCGCTGTATGCGTCGCGGGGTTACAGTGCGTTGGCGCTGGGGTATTTCAAAGCGCCGGGGCTGTCGGACTATATTTCCAACACCCGGTTGGAATACTTCGAGCAGGGCCTGGCCTGGATGCGCCGCGAACTGGCGCCGGCCGATGGTTTTATCGCCCTCAGCGGCCAATCCCGAGGGGGTGAGCTGGTGCTGTTGCTCGCCAGCATGTTTCCTGAGTCGGTAGCGGCGGTGATTGGCTATGTGCCGAGTGCCCTGGTGCATGGCGGGCAGGCCGCCGCCGACCCGGCGGTGGGGCGCGACGGCCCGGCCTGGTTGTATCGCGGCCAGCCGCTGGTGCACCTGTGGAACAACAACCGTCATGCGTCGTGGGCCGCCCGCGATGCGGGGTTGCGCAATGCGCTGTCGATGAGCACCGCCCTTGAGGACACGGAGGCGGTGGAGCGGGCGCGCATTGCAGTGGAAAAAATTCGCGGGCCGGTATTGATGCTGACCGCCGGCGACGACGCGGCGTGGCCGTCCAGCCGTTTCGGGCAGATGGTCCGCGAGCGTCTCCAGCGCTTCAACCACCCATGGCCGGTGGTGCAGCGCGACTTTCCCCTGGCCGGTCACAGCATTTTGTTGCCCAACATTCCGAGCACCTACAGCGATGACGGTCAGCCCGAGGCGAATGCCCAGGCCAACCAGCAGTCATGGCTGGCCGTGGTGGATTTCCTGCATAACGCGGTGGCCGAGCGCCGCGCATATTTTAAGGAGTTGCAATGAGTCGTTCCGTTTTACCCGACCTGCTGACCCGGCTGTTGCTCAACGAGCACAGCCCGGTGCACAACCTGCGCCAGGCGCGGGCCAAGGTCACAGATGCTACCGAAGGCAGCTACCAGGCATTGTTTGCTGAAGACCTGCCCGGCAGCCTGAGCCTTGAAGAACGCCTGTTGGTGGCCGAGTACGCCTGCCAACTGACACCGCAACCGGAGTTGGCGGCGCACTACCTTGAGCGCCTGCAAGCCCTGCCACCGACCCAGGATTCGCCACGTCTGAAGGCCATCCTCGACTTCACCCGCACCCTGGTGCTGGCGCCTGTGGAAGGTGATCGTGAGGCGTTGGCACCGCTGCTGGACGCGGGCCTGGAGACGGTGGATGTGGTCACCCTCAGCCAGTTGATCGCCTTTATTTCCTACCAGGTGCGCCTGGCGAGCGGGCTGAAAGCACTGGAGCAATTGCGATGAGCGAACCCCTGGACATTCAAGGCTTCACCAATCGCAGCCTGGGCTGGAAAGCCTGGCTGCCGACCCTCGACCTGGCCCAGGCCAACCCCGAGCAAGTGGCGGTGCTGGAAGAAAGCCATCCCCAGGCCAAGGTCTCGGAATACTACCTGACGCTGATCCACCAACCCGCAGTGCTGCGCCAGCGCTCCCTGGCGTTCAACGCGATCATGTATGCGCCGGGCGGGCTGTCGCGGGCCGAGCGTGAGTTGGCGAGTGCGGTGGTGTCGCGCATCAACCAATGCGTGTACTGCGCCTCGGTGCATGCCCAGCGTTTCGAACAATTGGCCAAGCGCAACGATGTGATTGCCCAGGTGTTCGCCGACCCGCACAGCGCGGGGACCACACCACGTGAAAAAGCCATCGTGCAGTTCGCCATCGACCTGACGCTCAGCCCTGGCGAGATCGACGCCGCCACGTTGCTGGGTCTGCGCGAGCAAGGTCTGGATGACGGTGAGATCCTTGACCTGATCCACGCCATCGCGATCTTCGCCTGGGCCAATCGCTTGATGCTGAACCTGGGGGAGCCGGTGTGGCCGTGAGCTAGGCGTGGGCATCAGCCGGCCAGGCTGAGCCGCACCGGCACCGATTTGGCCGCCGGCACCTTGCTGCGTTCAGCGTGGTGCCAGAGCGGCACCAAAGGGTTGCACTCGGGGTAATCGGGGATGTCGTAGGCGACGATTTCCAGCGGTCCGACCTGACGCTTGACCTGCGGCTCGACCGCCGTGGTCAGCATCACGCCCTGGCCGTTCTCGAAACCCAGGCGAGCGATGTCATTGCGGTGCATGAAGATCACCTCGCGGGTGCCGCTGATACCGCGAAAACGGTCGTCATACCCATAGATGGTGGTGTTGAATTGGTCGTTGCTGCGCAGCGTCAATGTGGCGAGCAAGCTTGCTTGCGTTGGAGTGCGTAGCGCTCCCAGGATTGTGGGGCCGCTGCGCAGCCCAACGGGAGCAAGCTCCCTCGCCACAAGCGCTGGCGTTTTACAGGATGTTCAGCGGATAACTGACGACCCCCGCCACCCAATGTGGCGAGCAAGCTTGCTTGCGTTGGAGTGCGTAGCGCTCCCAGGATTGTGGGGCCGCTGCGCAGCCCAACGGGAGCAAGCTCCCTCGCCACAAGCGCTGGCGTTTTACAGGATGTTCAGCGGATAACTGACGAGCCCCGCCACCCAATGTGGCGAGCAAGCTTGCTTGCGTTGGAGTGCGTAGCGCTCCCAGGATTGTGGGGCCGCTGCGCAGCCCAACGGGAGCAAGCTCCCTCGCCACAAGCGCTGGTGTTTTACAGGATGCTCAACGGATAACTCACGATCACCCGGTGCTCGTCACTGTCGCGCTGGGTGGTCACTTCGGTGCGCAGCGAGGCATGGCGCAAGGCGATGCTGAGGTTTTTCAGCGGACCCTGCTGGATCACGTAGCTCACCGTCAGGTTGCGTTCCCACTCGCTTTTATCGCCCGTCGGCGTGCGGATATTCGAGCCGCTTTCGTACATGCCCATAAAGCTCAGGCCGGGTACGCCGACCGACGCGAAGTCATAGCCGTACCGCACCTGCCAGGTGGTTTCGCCGGCGCGCTGGAATTTGCCGATCATCGACTCGGTCATGAAATACGCGGTGGAACCGTCGCCCTGGTTCAACCACACCGCATCGCTGTCGCCGCTGACTTGCTGCAGCCCGGCGGCAATCGTGTGGCCGTTGACCAGGTAGGTGAACAGGGCGCTGTTGAGGCGGCTGTCCACCTTGCCCTTGGTGACGCCGTCGCCGTAGTAGCCGAAGGTGTAGAACGCCGGGTCGTTGCCGTTGGCGCCGTCAGAGCGGTTGTCAAAGTGGCGCAGGTCGGTGCGCAGGGTGCCGGGGCCGATCTGCCAGTCGTATTTGAGGCCCAGGAAGTTCTGTTTGTAGAAGTCCTGCAGGTTGCCGTAGTAGTACTGCAAGGTCAGATCTTTGGTGGGTTTGTAGTCGACGCCGCCGTAGTAGAACTTGTTGACGAACTCACCGGTACGCGCGTTGTTGGCGCCGGGGATCGACATGCCCATCTGGTCACTCGAGCCACGGCCCTTCACGTGTTCCAGTTGGCCAAGGGTGAAGGTGAAGTGGTCCAGGTCCCGCGACTGCACCTGGCCGCCATTGAAGGTCTGTTGCAGCATGCGGTCGGTGGACATCACCACCGGCAGCATCGGCACCAGGGTGCCGTACTTCAATTCGGTCTTGGCGAAGCGCGCCTTGGCGGTCAGGCCCAGGCTGCCGAACTGGTCCACCGCACGGCCATCGTGGTCGGTGGGGAACACGTTACCGTTGAACGCGGTGCTTTGCGGGTTGTAGTGACGGCCCTTTCCGGAGTCCAGGCGCACCCCGAACATGCCAATGGCATCCACGCCGAAGCCCACGGTGCCCTGGGTGTAGCCTGACTCGAAGTTGGCGATAAACCCCTGGCCCCATTCCTGGGTGTAGTTGGGGTCGGCCGCGCCGCTGCGGTTGTCGGCGTTACTGAAGAAGTTGCGGGCCAGCACGTTGAGTTTGCTGTCTTCCACCAGCCCTGCGGCATAGCCCTGCTGGGCGATGAGCAAGCCACAAAGGCCGGCCAGTACTATCGGTGCGCGATTGAAAAGCTCCATCGGAGTGATCCCCATGTGTGATTAGTGTTTTTGAGGGCAGTCAAAAGCGGCAGTAAAAGTTTTCTATTTTTTCTCGGGAGCAGGAGCAACGGTGGCCGGCACGACCTGCAGTCGCACCGGCGGCAAGCGGTATAGAATCATCAGCGCCACGACGCCGATGCCGGCGCACAGCAACAGGCCAACACCCACCGACTGGGCCAGCGCATCGCGGGCCAGGTCGAGCCAGGGCGAGGCTTCGAGGGAGGGGTGCAACAGCGCTTGCGGGTCGGCATACAAGGCAATGCCCTCGGCGTGATTCGCGGCAAGCAACACCCGCTGCAGGTTCGCGCTGTACAACAGGTTGACCAGCACCCCCATGCCCGCTGTGCCAAGTAACCCACCGACCAGTCGCAGCGATTGCGTCAGCGCTGTGGCGATCCCCAGGAACTGCCGGTCGGCCAGGGTCTGGGTGAAGACCGTGAGGTTCAGCAGGATAAAGCCCAGCCCCAGGCCGGCCAGCAGGATCAAGCCGAGCAACAGGTTGAACGACGCTCCACGCCCGACCACCGCCAGGCCCAGGCATGCCAGCAGCAGCGCGACAAACCCCGCCAGCGGCAAGCGGTTGGGGTTGCGCAGCCGGGTCACGATACGGCTGTTGACGATGGCGCCCAGGGTGATGCTCAGCGCCAGTGGCGTGATCAACAGGCCGGCGTCCTGGGGTGAGTAGCCGTAGGCGCCCTGCAGCAACAGCGGCAAGTAGAACAACAGCGAAAACATGATCGCGCCGGCCGCCACCGAGAGGATGAACAACAGGCGCAGGCTCGGCAGGCGGAACAACGCCGCAGGCAACAGCGCGTGGGGGCAGCGCCGCTCCCAATGCCACAGCGCGACCATCGCGGCGATGCAGCCCAGGCCCAGCGCCGCACTGAGTGCCAGGCTCGAATGCCCCAGCCATTCCACAAACAATTGCAGGCTGCCAAGGGCCAGGGTGATCAACAACGCGCCGGGCCAATCCAGGCGAATGCCGCTGCGCACTGTCGGCCGATACCAGGGCAGAAAACGCCAGGCGATCAGTAACGCCAGGCAGCCCAAAGGCAGGTTGAGGTAAAACACCGAGCGCCAGCCGAAGGCCCCGGTCAGGTAACCGCCCAAGCCCGGCCCAATCGCATTGACCACACTGAACAGCGCACTCAGCAGCATCTGCCAGCGCAGGCGTTGACGGGTATCAGGGAACAGTTCGGGGATGCAGGCGAAGGCGGTGCCGATCAGCATGCCGCCGCCCACCCCCTGCAAGGCGCGGCCGATCACCAGCACCAGCATGTCATTGGCCACGGCGCAGGCCAGGGACGCCAGGGTAAAAATCAGCGTGGCAGCCAGCACAAAAGGCTTGCGCCCGTAGTAATCGCCCAGCCGCCCGAAAATCGGGATGGTGACGATGGACGCCAGCAGATACCCGGTGGCCACCCACGCATAGAGTTCAAAGCCATCCAGCTCGGCGACGATGCTCGGCAAGGCGTTGCCGATCACCGTCTGGTCGAGTGCCGAGAGCATCAGCACCAAGGAGATGCCGAGCATCGCCAGCAGGGCTTGCTTGAAACTCAGGGGAGGGTGGGCCGCCACGGTCATGTTCGGTCCTCAACGCAACGCGGCGACGGCGGCTTTGATGCGTTCGCAGCCCTGGTCAAGGGTGCTGATCGCGGTGGCGATCGACATGCGGAAAAACGGCGCCAGGCCATAGGCGGTGCCCGCGACCACTGCCACGCCCTGGCTTTCCAGCAGGTACATCACCACATCGCTGTCGGTGTGCAGCACCTTGCCGTCGGCCGTGGTTTTGCCCAGCAGGCCGGCGCAATTCACATACAGGTAGAACGCGCCGTCGGGCTTGCGGCAGCTCAGGCCGGGAATCGCGTTGAGCAGGTCCAGGCAGCGATCACGGCGTTGCTGGTAAACCTCGACGCTCTGTTTGACGAAGCTTTGGTCGCCGGTGAGCGCTTGCAGCGCAGCCGCCTGGCTCACCGAACAGGCGTTGCTGGTGGACTGCGATTGCAGGGTCGCCATGGCGCCAATCAGGTCGTTGGGGCCGGCGGCGTAACCGATGCGCCAGCCGGTCATGGCGTAGGTCTTGGACACACCATTGACCACCAGCGTGCGCTCGCCCAAGGCCGGTTCGATGGCCAGGATATGCGGGTTATCCAGGCCGTCGAAGCGGATGTGCTCGTAGATGTCATCGGTCATCAGCAGCACATGCGGGTAGTCCAGCAGCACATCGGCCAGGGCGCGTAATTCGTGGTGGCTATAGCTGGCGCCAGTCGGGTTGCTGGGCGAGTTGAGCAACAGCCAGCGGGTGCGTGGGGTGATGGCTGCGCGCAGTTGCTCCGGGGTCAGCTTGAAGCCGTTGTGTTCCGGGCAGGCGAGGGTTACGGGCTCGCCTTCGCAGGCCAGCACCATATCCGGGTAGGACACCCAGTACGGGGCCGGGATCAGCACCTCATCACCTGCACCGAGGGTGGCGGCGAACGCGTTGAAGATCGCGCTCTTGGCGCCGCTGGTCACCAGGATTTGCTGGGCGGTGTAGCTCAGGCCGTTTTCGCGGGCCAGTTTGTCGACGATGGCCTGGCGCAGTTCTGGAGTGCCGGCGTTCTGGGTGTAGCGGGTTTCGCCGCGTTCGATGGCGGCGCTGGCGGCCTGGCGGATGTTGGCAGGTGTGTCGAAGTCGGGTTCGCCCACCACCAGGTTGATGATGGACTGGCCCTGGCGACGCAGCTCGTTGGCGCGGTCGGACGCGGCGCTGCTGGGCGATGGTTTGATGCGTTGCACACGGGCGGCGATGCGGGAGGCAGTCACGGGCGTTCCTCGTTGGTGGTGTGGACGGGGTTCACAGTACGAGCGGTGGGGGAGGGCGCCATAAGATGAGTTTGTTCTGGTTTGATAGGCAGTGCTTATGGCTGGGTGTGCACTGAATGGGTGCGTCTAGCCCAGGGTGCGCCGCGTGGGTGCTTGGCAGGGGGATTTTGGGCTAGCCATAGCGAAGGCTTATGGCTGGTTGTGGGGGTGGCCTGGGTTTTGCAAAACAGCACAGGTCGGTGTGGGGCCTGGCTTGCCTGTGAAGGCAGCCTTTTCGCCGACGATTAGTTGACTGATTTCACGCGATCCAAATGTGGGAGCGGGCTTGCTCGCGAAGGCGGCCTGACAGTCGGTCGAGTTTTACCCGGTGTAATCCGGTTCAAGTGTGGGAGCTGGCTTGCCTGCGATGGCGGTGTGGTGGTGTGCATATCCGTTTCTGCGGTAACGGCGGCTTGTGGTTCTGCGCTTACAGCGGGTCACTTCTGGAAGAGCCGGAAGCCGGCCCAGCCAACAGTAAGCAAAAGGCTCTCGCCCCGCGCACCTCGCCCAGGCTCGGCGTGCGGCCAGCGTGGTTGACGGGGCGTCTGAGATCAGAAGCAAAGCAAAACCCTCTATTTCCAGCATAAGAGCATCGCCATTTTGAACCTGCGTCGATTGAAGTATTTCGTAAAACTGGTCGACATCGGCAGCATGACCCAGGCCGCTGATGTGTTGCATGTGGCGCAACCGGCGTTGAGTCAGCAACTGGCGACCCTGGAAGCCGAGTTGCAACAACAATTGCTGATCCGCACCAAGCGCGGCGTGACGCCGACTGAGGCGGGCAAGGTGTTGTATGGCCATGCGCAGATTATCCTGCGCCAGTGCGAACAGGCTCAGAGCGATATCAATGCCACCGGCCATGCCTTGTCCGGGCAGGTGTCGGTGGGGCTGGCGCCGGGGACGGCGGCGTCGACGTTGTCGCTGCCGTTGCTGCGCACCGTGCGCGAACGTCACCCCGGCATTCTGCTGTACCTCAATGAAAACTTCGGCACCACGTTGAGCGAACTGATCATGAACGGCCGCATGGACATGGCCGTGCTTTACGGCGGGCGGGAGGTGCATGGTTTGAGTTTCGTCTCGCTGCTGCGCGAGCCGCTGTACCTGGTAAGTGCGGATCCGGCCATTGCCAGTCGCGAAGACATCCCGCTGGCCGAGTTGGCCGACATGGACATGCTGTTGCCGCGCCCCTACAACGTCATGCGTCGGATGGTGGACGAAGCCTTCCTGCGTATCGGCCTGGGTGTGCGGGTAGTGGCCGAGATTGAATCGTCCACCACGCTCACCGCCGCCGTGGCCGACCACTTCGGTTCGACCATCCTGCCTGAGTCGTCGGCGCGGGTCATGGCCGCGGACCCTTCGGTGCATATGTGCCGCATCGTCGAGCCCGAGGTGGAGGCGCCGTTGGCGTTGTGCCTGTCCGGGCATTTGCCGTTGTCCGTGCCGGCCCAGGCGGTCAAGGCGATTCTGCTGGAGCTGGTGGCGCAGATGCGTGGCAGCGCCGTGTGAGGCGTCATAAGGTCGGCTTATCACCCCAAAGCCAAAGCGTCTTGGCCGCGTTTCGAGGGGCTCGGTAGATTGGGCTCATCCACTCAAGACACGCTCGACAGGCAGGGGCCATACATGGATTCAGCACGTATCAAGGGGTTGATGGATTTGCTGGCCGAATCCGATCTGCTGGAACTGAGCCTCACCGAAGGCGACAGCACACTGCGGCTGTTCAAGCAGGCGGGGCAGGCGGTTGTCAGCGTTACGCCGACCACGGCAGTGGCGGCGCCAAAAACCGTTGCGGCGCCCGTTGCCGGGAGCATCAAGGCCAGCCTCTATGGCGTGCTGCACCTGACGCCCGCCGTCGGTGAGCCGCCCTTTGTGACCGTGGGGCAAAGCATCGAGGCCGGCCAGACCGTGGCGGTGATCGAGGCGATGAAGATGTTCCACCCGGTCAAGGCCAAGGTGGCGGGCCAGGTGATTGAGATCCTGGTCGAGGCCGGGGTTGAAGTCGACGCCGGCCAGTCGCTGTTCCGGCTCGGTTGACCCTTACGCGTATTCGTTATTCAGGTGAATCCAATGTTCGACAAAGTGCTGATCGCCAACCGTGGCGAAATCGCCCTGCGCATTCAGCGTGCCTGCCATGGCCTGGGCATCAAGACCGTGGCGGTGTTTTCCGAAGCGGACCGTCACGCCCACTACGTGCAAAACGCTGACGAATCGCTGTGCATCGGCCCGGCCGCACCCGGTCTGAGCTACCTCAACCAGACGGCGTTGCTGTTCGCCGCCAAGGTCACCGGCGCCCAGGCGATCCACCCTGGCTACGGGTTCCTTTCGGAAAACGCAGGGTTTGCCGAGCGCATCGAAACCGCCGGCCTGACCTTTATCGGCCCGAGCGCAGCCTGCATCCGCACCATGGGCGACAAGGTGGCCGCCAAGCGTGCCATGCGTGAAGCCGGTGTGCCGTGCGTGCCGGGGCCTGATTCGACAATGCCTACCGACGACGCGAGCATCCTCGCCATCGCCGCTGAAATCGGCTACCCGGTCATCGTCAAGGCCGCCGGCGGTGGCGGTGGTCGCGGTATGCGCGTGGTGCAGGCAGAAGGTGAGTTGCTTGCCGCCATCGGGCTTACCCGTGAAGAAGCGCGGCTGGCGTTCGGCAACCCTGAACTGTATATCGAGAAATTCCTCGGCCACCCGCGGCATGTGGAAATCCAGGTGCTGTGTGATGCCCATGGCCATGCGATCTGGCTCGGCTGCCGCGACTGTTCCCTGCAACGCCGCCATCAGAAAGTGTTGGAAGAAGCGCCCGCACCGGGCATCGATCCCGCATTGATCGCCAAGGTCGGCGAACGCTGCGCCGAGGCATGCCGCCAGATTGGCTATCGCGGTGTGGGCACGTTTGAATTCCTGTACGAGGACGGCGAGTTCTTTTTTATCGAGATGAACACGCGTCTGCAAGTCGAACACCCGGTCACCGAGATGACCACCGGCATCGATATTGTCCAGCAGCAACTGCGCATGGCGCGGGGTGAGGTGCTGAGCCTGCGCCAGGAGGATGTGCAGCTGAACGGCCACTCTCTGGAGTGCCGGATCAACGCCGAAGACCCGGTGACTTTTATGCCCACGCCTGGCTTGATCCAGCGCTGGGAAGTGCCGGGCGGCTTTGGCGTGCGGGTCGACTCCCATGTCACCAGCGGCTACCGCGTGCCGCCGTATTACGACTCGATGGTGGCCAAGGTCATCACCCACGGCGCCACCCGCGAAGAGGCGATGGCGCGAATGCGCCTGGCGCTCAGCGAAATGGTTGTGCAAGGCATCAGCACCAATATCCCGCTGCACCGCGACATTCTTGACGACCCGGCCTTTTGCGCCGGCGGTGTCGACATTCATCACCTGGAGCGCTGGTTGCAGCAAAGGAGTCCGACATGAGCACCGCACCTTCCATCAGCCTGTTGGGCTCCAGCGCCTTGCTGTTCGAAGCGCCGGGTGAGCTGGACCTGGCCCCGCAACAGCGGATCTGGAGCTTGGCATTGCAGGCCAGTGAATGGCCCGAGATCCACGAAGCGGTGCCGGGCATGAATAACCTGATGCTGACCTTCCTCAAGCCGCCGCGCGAGCTCAACGGGCTGTGCCAGCGCTTGCTGCAAGCCTGGGAGCAGAGCGAGCCTCTGCCCCTGGAAGGGCGCATCGTCGAGTTGCCGGTGGTGTATGGCGGTGAATTCGGCCCGCATATGGCGGATGTAATCGCCCACACCGGGCTGGACATCGAGACCATCGCCAACCTGCATTGCGAACCGCTGTACCCGGTGTATGCCCTGGGCAGCCACCCCGGTTACTGCTACCTCGGCGGCATGGACCCACGCCTGGCCACGCCACGGCGCCAGGTGCCGGTGTTGAATATCGGCGCGGGCTCGGTGTCCATCGGCGGCGTGCAAACCGGGGTCTCCGCGTCGGCTGGCCCGAGTGGCTGGAACACCATCGGCCGCACTGAAATGGCATTTTTCGACCCCGCCCAAACCCCGCCGGCGATCTTGCGGCCGGGGGATTTCCTGCGCTTGCGCATCGAGAGGATCATTCGATGATCGAGATTCTATCGGCCACCGCCCTGGCCACCGTGCAGGACTTCGGGCGCTTCGGCAGCCTGGGTTACGGCGTGGGTACCTCGGGCGCCATGGACCACCTGGCCCTGGCCCTGGGCAACCTGTTGCTGGGCAACCCCGAAGATGCCGCCGCGATTGAAATACCGTTGTTTCCGTTCGAAGTACGGTTGGTGCAGGACTGCGCATTTGCCGTGACCGGCGCGGCGTGCGACGCCACGTTGGACGGCCAGCCGCTGCCGCCGAACTGGGTGTACCAGGGCCGCGAAGGCCAGGTGTTGCACTTGGGTTACCCGACGTCCGGCAGCCGTGCCTACCTGTGCCTGGCCGGCGGCGTGGATGTGCCGTCGGTGCTCGGCTCGCGCAGCACGCAACTGCGTGGCGAGTTCGGGGGCCTGCACGGACGTGCGCTGCAACAAGGCGATCGACTCGGTGCCTTGCGCCCAGGTATCAGCCGCTTGCCGCTGGACATTGGCGTGTTGGCGCCGAGCCTGGCGCTGCCGTTGCACATCGATGGGGTGCCCGCGATGCGGGTGTTGCCTGCCGCCGAATACGAGCGTTTCCAGCAAGCTTCGCGTGCGGCGTTCTGGGCCGGTGAGTGGAAGATCACCACCCAGAGCAATCGCTACGGCTACCGCATGGAAGGCCAGGCGCTGCTGCCCATCGCCCCCATGGAAATCCGCTCCCACGGCATTGTGCCGGGGGTGATCCAGGTGCCGCACGGCGGCCAGCCGATTATCCAGATGCGCGACGCCCAGCCCAGCGGCGGTTACCCCAAGTTCGGCAGTGTGATCGAAGCCGACCTGTGGCGCCTGGGGCAGGCGCCTATCGGCAGCAAGGTGCGCTTTATCGAGTGCAGCTACCTGGAGGCCGTCGAGGCCCTGGAAACCAATCGACGTTACCTGCGCGAGGTCGGCCGCCTGGTGGATCTGCACCGTGAAGGAGTTAAACCATGACCCTCGAGGACATTCGCCAGTTGGCGGCGTGGCTCAAGGAACACCACCTGGCCGGTGCCGAAATCAGCCGCCCGGGTGTGCACTTGACGCTCAAGCGCGGTGGCGAGCCCGTCACCGTTGTGGCACCTGCGGTCGCTGCGGTTGAAGACCAGGTGCTGCGTACGACCGGCCTGGGTCGCTTGCTGCTGACCCATCCGCAACAAACCGAACCGTTGGTGGCCGTGGGCGACCAGCTCAGCGCCGGCCAGTTGGTCGCACTGCTGCAAGTCGGTGAGCTGCTGTTGCCACAGCGCAGCCCCTGCGCTGCACGGGTTGTCGATGTACGTGTGCCGTGCGGCACCACCGTCGGCTATGGCGAAGCGTTTCTGGGCGTGGAGAAGCAAGCATGAAGATTGATTTGAACGCCGACCTGGGCGAGGGCTTCGGCCCCTGGCGCATGGGCGAAGACGAGGCGCTGATGAGCCTGATCTCGTCGGCCAACGTGGCCTGTGGGTTTCATGCCGGCGACCCGCTGATCATGGACAACACCGTGCGCCTGGCCAAGGCCGGTGGCATCGATCTGGGCGCACATGTCGGCTTCCCGGACCTGATGGGTTTCGGCCGTCGCCAGATGAATATCGAGATCAAGGAGCTGGCTACCTATGTGATCTACCAGCTTGGCGCGCTGGCGGGGATTGCGGCGGTGAACGGCCATCGCCTGACCCACATGAGCTTCCACGGCGCCCTGGGCAATATGGCCGCCGCCGATACCGCGCTGGCCGAGCCGCTGGTGCGGGCGGTAGCCGCGTTCGATCCGGCGCTGATCATCAGCTCGTCGAGCAGCCGCGCCATTGAGGGCGCAGCCGAAAAATGCGGCTTGCGCGTGGCCACCACGTTTCTCGCCGACCGCGCCTATGACGATGACTGCCTGCTGGTGCCGCGCAAGGTCGAGGGCTCGGTGATCAAGGACCCGACGGCGGTGCTGCGCCGGGTGCGGCAACTGCTGGAGGAGGGCACGGTAACGGCCCTTGGCGGCAAGGTGCTGCGGGTGCCGGCGCACTCGATCCTGCTGCACGGCGATACCCCCGGCGCGGTCGAACTGGCGCGCACGATTCGCCAGGAAATCGAGCGCATGGGCGGGCAGATTACGCCTGTCTCGCAGCTGCTGGCCGCGTCATAAGCTGGCCTTATCGCCACACAACCATTGCGTCTTGGTCCAGCGCCTGAAGGCTGGATAGAGTCGAACCATAACCCGTAGCACAAGGACCACCCCATGCCATTTTCCGACTACAAAACCGCGCTGGTCACCGGGGCGTCCTCCGGCATCGGCGCCGCCGTTGTCGAGCGCTTGTGCCAGGAAGGCGTGCAGGTGCATGCCCTGGCCCGCAGTGCCGACAAGCTGCAGGAACTGGCGGCCAAAACCGGTTGCATCGCCCACGCCATTGACGTCACCGACCTCGCCGGGTTGACCAGGCTGTTTGCTGAAAATACCTTCGACATCCTGGTCAACAACGCCGGTGTCGACAAACCCGGCTCGTTGCTCAGCGCCGATGCCGACGGCATCGACCTGCTGATCGACGTCAACCTGCGTGCCGTGCTGCACCTGGCACGTCTGGCGCTGCCTGGCATGGTCGAGCGCGACTGCGGGCACATCATCAACATCAGCTCGATTGCCGCGGCCTACAACTTTGGCGGCAACTCCACCTACCACGCGACCAAGGCGGCCGTGAGCATGCTCTCGCGCCAGCTGCGCATCGATGCGTTCGGCAAGCGCGTGCGTGTTACCGAGATCTGCCCGGGGCGGGTGGCCACGGATATCTTCGCGCATGTGCACGGCGACTCCGAAGAGACCTACAAGCGCTTCGTCGAGGGCTTTGAATTGCCCCTGGCCGAAGACATCGCCAACGCCATCGCCTTTGCGATTGCCGCGCCGATTGCCGTGAACATCGGGCATATGGAAATCACCCCGACCTTGCAAGTGCCGGGCGGGCTTTCCACCGCACGGCCGCAGGATTACCAAGGCTGACATCCAGCCGCTAAAAACAGAACGGACCGATCCGTCATCGCTGCATCCCGCCACGGCCACGCCGGGTGATTTTGATTTCTGCCCTAGCCCAATGCCGATAGGGATTGACCATGAAGCAAGACTTCGATTTGGCCGCGATTCTGCAAGGCGAATATGCCGAGCTGATCGTCAAGGGCATCGAAATGACCTTGCAGCTGGCGTTGTTCGCCTGGCTGCTGGCGATGGTGCTGGCGTTGACGCTGGTCACGGTGCGCCTGACCGGCAATAAGCTGGCCGACCGCCTGGTGGCGGGTTACGTGTCCTACCACCGCAATGTGCCGACCCTGGTGCAACTGATGCTGTGGTACTTCGGCGTGCCGACGCTGCTCAGCGAGTCCGCGCAGCTGTGGCTGGCCAACCACAACACCGAATACCTGTTCTCGGTGATCGCCCTGGGGCTGTGCCAGGCGGCGTATTTCTGTGAGGACATCCGCAGCGGCCTGCGCGCCATTCCCGCCGGGCAGACCGAAGCGTCCAGGGCCCTGGGCCTGGGCTACGTGCGTTCGATGCGCTATGTGATCCTGCCCCAGGGCGTGCGCAACTGCCTGCCGTCGCTGATCAATCACACCGTGCTGCTGTTCAAGAACACCAGCCTGGCGATGGCGATTGGCGTGATGGAACTGACCTACGCCAGCCGTGAAGTGGAGAACTACACCTTCCGCACCTTTGAGTCGTACCTGGTGGCCACGGTGTTCTACCTGGTGTTTTCCCTGCTGCTGATGGGCGCCGGCGCGTTGCTGGCCCGGCACTTCAGCAAAGCCCTGGCGAGGTAGCCCGCGATGTTCGATATGTTCTCGATTGTGCAGCAGAACTGGACGCTGTTCCTTATCGGCCAATACCCCCACGGCCCGTTAGGTGGCTTGGCGAGTACCTTGATCCTGGCGGCGTTGGCGTTGCTGCTGGCCTTCCCGTTCGGCTTGCTGCTGGCCCTGGCGCGGGTGTCGCCGTGGAAGGGCCTGTACTGGGTCGCCACGGTGTGGGTCTACGTGCTGCGCGGCATCCCGTTGCTGATGGTGATCTTCTGGACCTATTTCCTGGTGCCTCTGATGATCGGCCACAACATCACCGGCTTCATGACCATGCTCTGCACGCTGGTGATCTACCAGAGCGCCTACCTGTGCGAAATCATTCGCGGCGGTATCCAGGCGCTGCCCAGTGGCCAGTACGAGGCGTCCCGCGCCCTCGGCCTGGGCTACGTGCGCACCACGCTCTGGGTGATTTTGCCCCAGGCGTTGTACAACGCGCTGCCGAGCCTGATCAGCCAGTTTATTTCGATCATCAAGGAAACCTCCCTGGGCTACGTGATCAACGTGCAGGAAGTGACCTTTGCCGCCAACCAGGTCAACAACCAACTGCTGACCAAGCCGTTCCAGGTGTTTTTCATCCTGGCGATCATCTACTACCTGCTGTGTTTCGGCCTGACCCGCCTGGCCGGTTGGGTGGAGCGACGCATTGCGCGCAAGCGCCTGGGGGATGCTGGAAAAACCCTGCCAGGCGAGCCGTTGCTGGTTACCGATAATTGAAGAGGGCTGCGCTCATGCATCCAATGATCATGTTTTCGAAAATCAATAAATGGTACGGCGAGTACCAGGCGCTCACCGACATCACCGCCGAAGTGCAACCCGGCGAAGTGGTGGTGCTGTGCGGTCCGTCGGGCTCGGGCAAGTCGACCTTGATTCGCACCGTCAACCGCCTGGAAGACATCCAGGCGGGTCAGATCCTGTTCGACGGCCAGGACGTGCACGGCACCGACGCGCAGATCAACCGCCTGCGCAGCCGCGTCGGTTTTGTGTTCCAGAGCTTCAACCTGTTCCCGCACCTGTCCGTGCTGGAAAACATCACCCTGGCGCCAAACAAGCTGCGCAACCTCAAGGGTGCGGCGGCCAAACAGAAGGCCATGGAGCTGCTGGATCGCGTCGGCCTGGCGCACAAGGCCGGTGCCTACCCGGCGCAGCTGTCCGGCGGCCAGCAGCAACGCGTGGCGATTGCCCGGGCATTGGCGATGGAACCGCCGGTGATGTTGTTCGACGAGCCCACCAGCGCCCTCGACCCGGAAATGGTCGGTGAAGTGCTGAGCGTGATGAAGGGGTTGGCCAAGGACGGCATGACCATGATGTGCGTGACCCACGAAATGAACTTCGCCCGCGAAGTGGCCGACACCATCTGGTTTATGGACGCGGGGCAGATTCTGGAAAAGAACAGCCCCGACGCCTTCTTCACCCAGCCTTCGCACCCGCGAGCGCAACGTTTTATCGCCGACCTGCGGGCCCATTGAGCTGCGGCGGCTTTGCTCCCTCTGCCATTTTTGCTGGTCCAACTTTCTGGAGATTTCCCATGGGTATGAAGCATCTGTTTACCGCGCTGGCATTGGGGCCATTGGCGATCGCCGTGGCGCAGGCCGACCAATTGAGCGACATCATGGCCAAGCAATCCCTGAGCTGCGGCGTGTACGCCGACGTGCCGCCATTTTCCGCGCCGGACCCGAAAACCCGCGAGCTGGTGGGCATGGACGTCGACCTGTGCAAGGCGCTGGCCAAGACCATGGGCGTGGCCCTGGAGCTCAAACCGTTGTCGGTTGAAGCGCGGATTCCCGAAGTCAAAATGGGCCGCGTCGATGTGATCTTCGCCAACCTGGCCTACACCAAGACCCGCGCCGAACAGATCCAGTTCAGCGACCCGTACTACATCGCCAAGGAAACCCTGGTGGTGCGCGCAGCGAACGCCGACCAACCGAAAAGCTTCTTCAAGGACAAGCGCATCAGCTCCACCAAGGGCTCGACCTCCGAGCAGTCGATCCGCCTGGCCGGCGCCACGCCGGTGACCTTCCAGGACACCGGTTCGGCCTACATGGCACTGCAGCAGAATAAAGTGGTGGGCCTGGTGACCAACACCATGACCGCGCTCAAGCTGGTCAACCAGGCCAAGGCCAGCGGTGTCGAACTGGCGCTGGCGAAAGAGCCGATGGCCCTGGAGCCGATCGGTGCGGGCATGCGTCGCGACGAACCGGCGTTTTTGGCCAAGGTCAATGAGTCGTTGATGGCGATGGAAAAAGCCGGCGAAATCGACGCGATCTGGGAGCGCTGGATCGGGCCGAACACCGAATACAAGATGGTGCGTGAGGACAAGGTGCAAAGCTTGAGTGCGCTGAAGTTCGAGCCGTTGCCGTAAAACGCAGGCCCATGCTCTTGTGGTGATTGGGGCAAGCCCGCTCACCACAACGGCCCTGCTCAGGCTGGTTTTTCCAGTGGCGTCGCTGGGCCCGTGGTTGAGCGGATGCTGTCCTTGGGAATGCTGCGTTCCTGAAAAAGGATTTTGCCGTCTTCAGTGTGTTTGTCGATGAGGTACAGCATATCGTCGCTCTCGCCGACGACGCAGGCTGTAACGACGTCCAGGTTTTTGAGCAGGACGGTTGATGGTTTGCACTTACGAATTTCTTCATAGGCATTCAACTTTCCGCGTGCAATCGATTGAGAGAACGTCAGCGTCCAGATACTCCACATCCCCATCGCTAGAAAGGTGAGCAGCAACGTCACACGTACCGGCAGCCTGGCTTTTGTGTAGCTTTTCGACAGCCGTTGCGATAGCCGGTAGCGACGGCTCATGGGGGGTAGCGTCGTAGAGGAGGGTACCCGATCAGGATTTTCTGTGAAGTAAATCAAGCAGGTAAGTATGGCAACGGCTGTGATGACGATCAGGAGTGCGGCGAATTTAACCAGTACGTCGATTCCGCCGAACACCACAAATTGATACGCGTCGTATCCCAGTCGATTCACGGGCATGCCGAGCTTGCCGTGATAGGTCTCTAGATACGCGTACCCGTTTGAATAAAACACTGCAAACAACAGCAGCATGATCGGCAAGCTTTCAAGTTTTACAACCCTCCATAACCATGCGGCGTTAACCTGGGAAACGTGAGCATTGGTGTCTTTCTGGTTTTCCATTGAGCATCCTTTCTGTGAGCGTGCGGAGTCTGGAGGGCACGGCGCGGAGGTAGGTCATGTGCCACTCAGCCGACTCTTATACGCCCAAACACTGGACCCCCGCGACCCTCCTGCCTCACCATGCGCCGAACAGAATCAAGAGGAATCTTGCGTCCATGAACGCACTGATAGAAACCCGCGCCCTCACGCGCAGCGACGAGCGTCGCCAACTGCCCTTGCTCCAACCTACGAATTTCACCTTGAGCCACGGCGATCGTGTGTCGATCACCGGCTCATCGGGCTCCGGTAAAAGCGTGTTTCTACGAGCGTTGGCGCTGCTGGATGCGCCCACCTCCGGGCAGGTCCTGTGGAATGGCCAGCCGATTGCCAACCCACAAATCCCTCACTACCGCAGCCATATCGGCTACCTGTCCCAACGCCCGGCGTTGCTTGAAGGCACGGTGGAAGACAATCTGCGCTTCCCCTTCAGCCTCAAGACCTTGCGCAAACGCAGCTTTGATTTACACGCCGTTACCACGCTGCTCGGCCACGCGGGTAAAACCCCGGACTTCCTGACGAAGAACGCCGGTGACCTCTCGGGCGGTGAATCCCAGGTGGTTTCGCTGATCCGCACCTTGCAACTCAACCCCGAAGTGCTGTTGCTGGATGAGCCCACTGCCGCGCTCGACCCGGCGTCCTCACGCGATGTCGAAGCGCTGATCGATGCGTGGTTTGCCGGGGACAACGCACGGGCCTATATCTGGGTGTCCCATGACCTCGACCAGGCCCGGCGCATGAGCGATATCCACTTGCAGATGAGTGCCGGTGTATTGAGTGAGGCCGCCCAACCATGAACTATCACAACCTCACCGCGCTGGACATGGGCATCGCCGCTTCGCTGATCCTGATCAATGGCGCGCTATCGCTGCTGCTGCGCCTGGGCCTGGGGCGCCAGTTGCTGTGGGCGGCGGTGCGCACCGTGGTGCAATTGTTGGCCATCGGTTATCTGCTGGGCTGGGTGTTCGAATTTGCCTACTGGTACGTGGTGCTGCCGTTGATGTGTGCGATGACCCTGATTGCCGGGCTGTCGGCGGCGGGGCGTGGGCGGCGTACGTATCGCGGGCAGCGGGCCGATAGCATTCTGTCGGTGTGGGGCAGTTCATGGCTGGTGACGGCGGTGGGCCTGTTTGCGGTGATTCGCATCCACCCCTGGTACGAGCCGCAATATGCGATACCGATCCTGGGGATGATTCTCGGTAATACCCTCACCGGCGTGTCGCTGGGCATCGAGCGCATGACCCAGGAACTGACCTCGGGGCGCAACACCATCGAGATGATCCTGGCCCTCGGCGGTTCACGCTGGGAAGCGGCGCAGGAAGCGATCCGCCAGGCTGTGCGCGCCGGGATGATCCCGACGCTGAACCAGATGACCGTGGTCGGCATCGTCAGCCTGCCTGGCATGATGACCGGGCAGGTGCTGGCAGGGGAGAGCCCGGTGGACGCGGTGCGTTATCAGATCGTGATCATGTTTCTGATCGCCGCGTCCTCGGCCTTGGGCACGGTCGGTGCTGTGTTGCTCACCTACCGACGGTTGTTTTCCGCGAGCCATCGGTTCTTGCGTTTTAGGCTCGAAGAGCGCGCCTGAGTCTCAGGTGTTGTTGCAACCCTTGGCCATCGAGTCGTGGCTAGCCCGCTTGATGTGGCGAGCGGGCTTGCCCGCGTTGGGCTGCGCAGCAGCCCTGAAATCAGGCGCCAAAATGTGCCTGATACACCGCATGTTTCAAGGCAGGGCCGCTTCGCGCCCCAACGCGGGCAAGCCCGCTCGCCACAGACAATCGGCTAGGCATCGCGGGCGCAACCAAACGGCACGGTGTGGAAGATTACCGAGCGCACGTCGACGATCTTGAGTAAATGTCCGCTGGCCATCGGGTCTTCATTCGTGGCGAGCGGGCTTGCCCGCGTTGGGCTGCGTAGCAGCCCTGAAATCAGGCGCCGAAATGTGCCTGATACACCGCATGTTTCAAGGCAGGGCCGCTTCGCGCCCCAACGCGGGCAAGCCCGCTCGCCACAGACAATCGGCTCGGCATCGCGGGCGCAACCAAACGGCACGGTGTGGAAGATCACCGAGCGCACGTTGACGATCGGGCGATTGAGTAAATGTCCGCTGGCCATCGGGTCTTCATTCGTGGCGAGCGGGCTTGCCCGCGTTGGGCTGCGCAGCAGCCCTGAAATCAGGCGCCGAAATGTGCCTGATACACCGCATGTTTCAAGGCAGGGCCGCTTCGCGCCCCAACGCGGGCAAGCCCGCTCGCCACAGGCGGTAGGCTCGGTATCGCGGGCGCAACCAAACGGCACGGTGTGGAAGATTACCGAGCGCATGTCGACGATCGGGCGATTGAGTAAATGTCCGCTGGCCATTCGGGTCTTCATTCGTGGCGAGCGGGCTTGCCCGCGTTGGGCTGCGCAGCAGCCCTGAAATCAGGCGCCAAAATGTGCCTGATACACCGCATGTTTCAAGGCAGAGCCGCTTCGCGCCCCAACGCGGGCAAGCCCGCTCGCCACAGGAGGTAGGCTCGGCAGCGCGGGCGCAACCTTGGGATCAGGGCTGGTCCGCTACCCCAAAATCCAGCACCACTTTCATCGCTTGGGTCTTGTCCGCCGCCAGTTCGAACGCCTGCACCGCCTCGTCAAACGGCACGGTGTGGGAGATCACCGGGCGCACGTCGACGATCTGGCGGTTGAGCAGATCCACCGCCTGGGCAAACTCACTGTGGAAGCGGAACGTGCCGCGCAAATCGATCTCGCGGCTGACCAGCAGGTTGAGCGGCAGCGACACATCGCCGCCCAACCCGACGGTGACCAGCACACCGCGTGGTGCAATGCATTCCAGGCCGTTACGCAAGGCCACGGCGCTGCCGGAGACTTCGAACATCACCTCGAAGTAACCCTTTTCGGCGGCGTAGCGCTTGAGCGCGTCGTTGCCGTCGGCCAGGTTGTGGGTGCGCGTGGCGCCCATTTTTTCGGCGCAGGCGAGGGCGCTGGCGGAGAGGTCCACGGCGACGATTTCACCGGCGCCGGCAGCGCGCAGGCTGGCGATCAACAGGTTGCCAATCGGGCCGCAGCCGGTCACCAGCACGCGCTTGCCGAATACCGCACCGGCGCGTTGGATGGCATGCAAGCCCACCGACAGTGGCTCGGCCAGCGCACCTTCGGCGAGGCTGACATGATCCGCCAGCAGATGCGCTTGATGCGTTTCGATCACCAGGCTCTGGCGAAACGCGCCCTGGATATGCGGAAAGGGCATCGCACTGCCGTAGAACCGCATGTTCAGGCAATGGTTCGGCAGCCCTTGATGGCAGTAACGGCAGGCGCCGCACGGGCGTGACGGCGACACCGCAATGCGCTGGCCGACCTTGAACAGTCCGGTATCGCTGCCTATCGCGTCGATCACCGCCGACACTTCATGCCCGAGCACCATCGGCTCGCGCAGGCGCACGGTGCCGAAGCCGCCGTGCTGGTAGTAATGCAGGTCCGAGCCGCAGATGCCGCCTCGGGCAATGCGCACTCGCAGTTGGTCGGGGGCGAGGGGGGGCGGCGCGTCCTGAGGGTCGACGCGCAAGTCTTTTGATGCGTGGCAAACGATGGCGTGCATAAGGTTCTCCAGAGTCACAGCGACGCGGTAATACCACCGTCGACATACAGAATATGGCCGTTGACGAAGCTTGCGGCGTCGCTGGCGAGGAACACCGCCGCACCGGCCAACTCGGCCACATCGCCCCAGCGCCGGCTTGGGGTGCGCTGCACCAGCCAGTCGCTGAACTCGGGGTTGGCCACCAGGTTGGCGTTCAACTCGGTCTTGAAATAACCAGGGCCGATACCGTTGATGGTCAGCCCATGGGGGCCCCAGTCAATGGCCATGCCCTTGGTGAGCATTTTCAGCGCGCCCTTGCTGGCCGCATAGGGTGCAATCCCCGGGCGGCCGAGTTCACTTTGCACCGAGCAGATATTGATGATGCGCCCACGCTTGCGCGGGATCATCGCCCGTGCCACGGCCTGGCCCACCAGAAACGCGCTGTCGAGGTTGGTGCTGATCAGTTCGCGCCAATGCTGCTCGCTGTAGTCTTCCAGCGGGCCGCGTCGCTGCATGCCAGCGTTGTTCACCAGAATCTCCAGCGGGCCGAGGCGTTCTTCGATATTCGCCACAGCCGCCTGGATGGCGGCGCTGTCGGTCACATCAAAGGCTTGAGTGTGCACCTCCAGGCCCTCCAGCGTGAGCATCGCGGCCGCGTCGCGCAAGGTGCTGCGGTTGCGCCCGTTGAGCACCACCCGTGCGCCGGCCTGGGCCAGGCCACGAGCGATAGCCAGGCCGATACCCGCACTGGAACCGGTGACCAGCGCGAGCCGGCCATCGAGGCGAAAGGTGTCTAGAACGCTGTGCATGGGCAGTTTTCTCCGGGCGCGCGGGTGATAGCAAAACATTGGCTGATGAGGCTAACTTCACCCCAGTGTAGGGTGCTGGTCCAATGTTCATTTATGATCGGCTGATCAAAAACCGTGATAACCGAGGAGGCTGGATGGAGCTCAAGCACTTGCGCGCCTTTGTGGTGCTGGCCCAAGAGCTGCATTTCGGCCGGGCGGCGGCGCAGTTATCGATTGTGCAACCGGCGCTGAGCATGCAGATCAAGCTGCTGGAAAGCGGCCTTGGCGTGCGCCTGCTGGACCGCAATCGTCACTCGGTGACGTTGACCGACGCGGGCCGGGTATTCCTGCCGGAAGCCCAGGCCACCTTGCACCAGGCGGCCCGTGCGGCGGACGCGGCACGGGCCTCCAGCCGTGGGGAAATCGGCCGGGTGCGGCTGGGGTTTGTGTCGTCGGTACTCCCGCAATTGTTGCCGCAATTGATCCGCGCCGTGCATCAGCGCTACCCGCGTATCGAGCTGGAACTCAAGGACATGCCCGGACCCGATCAAGCCGCCGCGCTGAAAAGCGGCCTGCTGGATTTTGGTTTGATGCGCCTGCCTGCCGCGCACCCTGGGGTGCAGACCCGTGCGGTGCTGCATGAGCGTTTCTGCGTGGCCTTGCCGATGGATCACCCGTTGGCGGCGCAGGAATCGATCCAGCCCACCGACCTGCTTGATGTGCCGGTGTACATTCTTGCGCGGCGTTATGCGCCGGGGTTCCACGACGAGTTTATCCAGGCCCTGGGCATCAGCCTGCAGATCGCCTCGCAGCTGGGCGAATTCACCACCATGCTCGCGCTGGTCTCCGCCGGGTTGGGGGTAGGCGTGTTGCCGCAACAGGCGGCGCGGGCGTTGCCGGCCAATTGCGTGTCGCGCCACTTGGAACTGGGCGCGTTCCAGGCCACTACGGGCCTGGCCTGGACCGAGTTGGATAGCGCGGTGAAGACCACACTGTTCAATCTGATCGTGGAGTTATTTGGCGAGTGATTGTTTAGCACGGTGAAATGCGCGGCCACTCCTGCGTGACGGCGCAGCGTGGGTATTCCCTCAACTGCTGGCCGGGCGCAGCATAAGGGCATCCAACAAGAGGTGGTCGCCATGAACCCGATTGAACAGTCCCCCTGGCATGCCGGCGAACGGCACCTGCAAGCAGCGGTTGGCGTGGCCGAGCGCATGGCCGTGGTCGGGCCTAAGGTGATTCGCGATCATCTGCCGGAGCAACACCGGGATTTCTACCCCTTGTTGCCGTACCTGATGCTGGGTGTGGTAGATGAACAGGGTGTTCCCTGGGCGACAATGCTTGAAGGCGCACCGGGGTTTGCTCATTCACCAGCCCCGCGGACCTTGCAGGTCGACAGCTTGCCGTCTGCACGCGACCCTGCCCGTGCAGCATTCCACAGCGGCGCTGCCGTGGGCTTGCTCGGGATTGACCTGAACACCCGTCGACGCAATCGCTTGAACGGCCGCATCGGCAGCCTGGATCACGCTGGCTTCTCGGTTGATGTGGTACACGCCTACGGCAATTGCCCCAAATACATCCAGCTGCGACCGGTCGACGGCATCGCCCGTAAACCCGGGACTCAGCTCGAGCGCCTCAACGGCCTGGACGCCGCCGCACAGGAGATGATCCGCAACGCCGATACTTTTTTCGTCGCCAGCTACGCGGACGTCGGCGGTGAGCGGTCGGTGGACGTGTCCCATCGCGGTGGCAATACGGGTTTTGTGCGCGTCGAGGGTGACGTGCTGACCATCCCCGACTTCGCCGGCAACCTGTTCTTCAACACCCTGGGCAACCTGCAACTTAACCCGGTGGCGGGCTTACTGTTTATCGACTTTGCCTCGGGGGATGTGCTGCAAGTGGCCGGGCGCACTTCGTTGATCCTCGACGGCCCGCAAGTGGCCAGCTTCGACGGCGCGCAGCGCTTGTGGACGGTCACCGTGGAACACCTGGTGCGCCGCCCGGCAGCGTTGGCCTTGAGCTGGCAGTTTGCAGCATTTTCGCCGCACATCCTGGCGATGGGCAGTTGGTAACTGAGGTTCACCTGTGGGAGCTGGCTTGCCTGCGATAGCATCGCCCCGGTACGACTGTTGGACTGCGGTGTCTGCATCGCAGGCAAGCCAGCTCCCACAGGTTTTCAGGCGCTAGCGCCGCGCCGTCAACGCCGACGCATCGCTCCACGCACCCCCCAAGGCCGTATACAGGTTCACCTGCGCCACCAATTGCGCCAACCGATCCACTATCAATGCCTGTTGCGAGCTGAACAGCGAGCGCTGGGCGTCGAGGAAGGTCAGGTTGCTGTCCACGCCGCTGCGGTAGCGGTGTTGGGCCAGGTCGTAATAGGCCTGGTTGGCGGCGACAAAATCCCGTTGCGCAGTGAGCTGGTCGGTAAAGGTTTGCGAGGCGGCCAGGCCGTCGGCGACTTCCTGAAAGGCGGTCTGGATGGATTTTTCATACTGGGCCACGCTGATGTCTTTTTGCAGCTTGGCGTAATCCAGGCTGGCGCGCAGGCTGCCGGCGTTGAAGATCGGCAGGTTGATCTGCGGCTGGAAGGTCCAGGTGCCCGAGCCACCCTTGAGCAGGCCCGACAGTTCGGTGCTGGCGCTGCCCGCGTTGGCCGTGAGGCTGACCGACGGAAAAAACGCAGCACGGGCTGCACCGATATTCGCGTTGGCAGCCCGTAGCTGGTACTCGGCCTGGAGAATATCCGGGCGGCGTTGCAACAGGTCCGAGGGCAGGCCGGCGGGCACACGAGCCACCAGGTCCTCGGCCAGCGGGCGGGCGGGCAGGGTTTCATCCACCGGGCCGCCCACCAGCAGGGTCAGGTTGTTGAGGTCCTGAGCCACCTGGCGTTGATAGCGGGCAACGCTGGCGCGGGTGCTTTCGACACTGGTGCGCGCTTGCACCACGTCCAGTGCCGACGCCTTGCCCGCGCTTTTGCTGCGGCGGGTCAGTTGCCAGCTGTGGTCGTCGGCGGCCAGGGTTTGCTCGGCCAAGGCCAGTAGCTCCTGGTCGGCGCGCCAGGTCAGGTAGGCGTTGGCGACGTTGGCCACCAGGCTCAGTTGTGCACTGCGCCGGGCTTCTTCGGTGCCCAGGTAGGTGAGCATCGCCTGTTCGCTGAGGCTGCGCACGCGGCCGAACAAATCCAGTTCATAGGCGCTGATGCCCAGGGTCGCGGAATAGCTGGAGGTGATCGCGGACTTGCCCGTACCGGTCACATCGCCCGGCAGCTTCTGACGCTTGCCGGCGCCGGTGGCGGACACCGCCGGGAACAGGTCGGCGCGCTGGATACGGTACTGCGCCTGGAACGCCTCGACATTCAGCGCCGCCACCCGCAAGTCGCGGTTATTGGCCAGCGCGTGGCGAATCAGTTGTTGCAGCGCCGGGTCGTGGAACACGGCCTGCCAGTCCGCTGTCGAGGCCGCGCTGCCGGCCTGCGCCAGGCTGTAGACCCCGCCCTGGGGGTACTGCGCCGGCACCGGTGGCGCGGGCCGCTGGTACTCGGGTATCAGCGAGCAACCGCCGAGCATCCAGGCCATGCCGAGGGTGGTGAGGGTGCGTGTGTTCATCAGGCGCCAACCATCCATTTGGCCAGGCCATGCCGGCCGCTCACGCCCAGCTTGGCGGCGGCGCGCTTGAGGTAGGTTTCGATGGAGCTGTTTTTCACGCTGAGTTTTTCCGCCATTTGCGGCACGGTGCCGCCCGTCAACAGGCCCAGGCAGACCTCCTGCTCGCGTGCCGACAGGGTGATGTCCCCCAGGGACAGGCGCTTGTAGAACTCACGTTGCAATTGCGATTGCTCGAGCAGGGTATGGGCTGGTTCGGCCTGGGTGTGGGGGGCCTGGCGCAGGCTCTGCGCGTGGCATTCGATCAGCGGCAGCAGGGTGGCCGACAAGCACTTGAGAAACGACAACTCGGCCAGCGAAAAACCGCGCTGGGTCGGCGGCCGGTAGAACGAAATCACACAGCGCCGGTTGCCCTGACGCGACACCAGGTTGCATTGGTGCGAGGTGCCACGCGGGTGTGCACTGTTGGCCTTGGCCTTGAGCTGGATCAGCAGCGGATCCTGCATGCCAAGCATGTCGCGCAGCAGGGGATGGTCGCCCATCGAGTGCAGGGGCAGGGGCGGCGGCAGGTCTTGCTTCTGGCCGGCGCTGCCGAGCAATTTGATATCGAGCACGCAATCGCGCAACTCGTCCAACGTCCATTCGCTGAGGTCCACCCAGTGGATCGGCACCCATTTACCCACCAGATGCAGCATGTGGGCGGCAAAATCCGCGTGGCCACTGTTTGAAATCAACTCGCCCATTTCGGCATAAAAATGCGCGCTTTCCGGGGTGGCAATACTGCTGGTCAAACTCATAGCCATCTCATCCTTGATGTCGAAAACCGTCACAAACTCCCTGGGCCTCTGCGGGGCGATCCGTTCCTCATGAAGCAGAGTCGGCACTCGAGAGTGTATTTAGCCCGGGGATTCGTCCTACGTATGTAGCAGAAACGAGGGACACAACGTGCCATAAAAACATCGTCATTAATTCGACGTTTCTCACGTGCGTTTCCGGCGAATAAAACCTGACAAGCAGCCTTTTATTTGAATAAGTAACTGATATATAGGGTAAATATTAAAAATAAAATAACCTTTTCAAAAAGCCGACAGCGGCCGGTTATAGCCAATCTCCTACAGCCCTTTAATCGTTTCAGCAATGAACCATCAGCCAAGCCCGTTTCCCGCTCCCGGGATGTCCGGGTTTCAGGTGTCAGACGGGCCCTGGGGCGCATGCTCAAATCCGGCCATTTCGCGCCCCTGCACGGCCAGTGCCTGCACCCATGAGAAGGATCTTATGAAGCATTCCTCCAGCTTCCCCCTTACTGCCGCCCAGCAGGACATCTGGCTCGACCAACTGCGGGCGGGCGATTCACCGCTGTACAACATCGGCGGCTATGTCGATTTCGCGGGTGCCGTGGTGCCTGAGCGGATCCGCCAGGCCATTGAGCAGCTGGTTGCCCGGCACGATGCATTGCGCATCCAACTGCACAGCGATGCCGCGGGCTTGCCACGCCAGAGCTTCGCCCCCGCGTTGGCGCTGGACCTGCCCTTGCATGACTTCTCTGCCTTGCCCGATCCACAGGCTGCGACCCAAGCCTTGATGCAGGCGCAAATGGCCCGGCCCTACGCGATGGAAGGCGCGCCGCTGTGGCGCTTTTTCCTGGTCAAGCTGGCGGCCAACCACTACCGCCTGGGTACCCAGGCCCATCACCTGATCCTCGACGGTTGGGGCTTTGGCCAGATGCTGCAATCCCTGGCGCAGCTGTACACCGCGCTGGAACAGGGTCGGCAATCGGAGGCGACGGCCGCGTCCTATATCGACTTTATCGACGCCGATCAGCGCTACCACCGTTCTGCGCGCTACCTGCGCGATCGCGCCTATTGGCTCTCCAAATACCAAGTGCTGCCCGAGCCGTTGCTGCAGCCACGGCACACTGCGCAGCTGCCGAGCAACACGCTGGTCGAGCCCTTCCCGGTGGCGCTGCTCGAGCGTATGGAACAGATGGCCAACGCTTACCAAGCGTCGGCGTTTCATGTGTTGCTGGCCGCGCTGTACGTGTATTTCACCCGTGCTCACCAGCGTGAGGAATGGGTGGTGGGGTTGCCGATTCTCAACCGTTCCAACGCGGGTTTTCGCGCCACCGTGGGCTTGTTTGCCCAGGTCAGTGCGGTGCGTTTTCAGTTCAGCCAACAGGTGCCGTTCGGCGCGCTGGTGCGCGGTGTACGCGACCAGCTCCAGCAGGACTTTCGCCACCAGCGCTTCGCGTTGAGTGAGATGAACCGCGAGCTGGGCCTGCGTCGCACCGATCGCGGCCAGTTGTTCGACCTGTCGGTGTCGTACGAGCAGGACGACCATGACCTGCGTTTCGGCCAGGTGCAGGCCCGTGCGATCAAAGTGTCCAATCACCATGAAACCTTGCCGATTGCCTTCCACCTGCGCAGCAACCGCTACCAGGCCACCGCGAGCCTGCATTGCGTGTACAACCAGGGGTACTTCCAGCACCACGAAGTGCAGGCGCTGGCGCAGCGTTTTACCTGGCTGCTGGAACAGGGCCTGGACAACAGCGAACGCAAGATCAGTCAGTTCTCGCTGATGCCGCCCGCCGAGCAGCGCCAACTGCAGCAGTGGAATACCACCGCGCAACCGGTAAACGAGCCGCACCTCCTGCACCTGCGCATCGAAGCCCAAGCCGCCCGCACGCCGGACGCCGTGGCCGCCGTGCAACAGGGCCGGCCGTTGACGTACGCCCAGCTCAATCAGCAGGCCAATGCCCTGGCCCACCAACTGATCGAGCGCGGCGTGCAGCCGGATGATCGGGTGGCGGTGCTGGCGCGACGCGGGCTGGACACGTTGGTGGGGCTGTTGGCGGTGCTCAAGTCCGGCGCCTGCTATGTGCCCGTGGACCCGGCCCATCCCGCCGACCGCCTGGATTACCTGTTGCAGGACAGCGCGCCGGTGGCGCTGCTGACCCAGCATGACTTGCTGGCGCGTGTACCGGCGCTGGAGGTGCCGGTGCTGCTGCTGGACCGCCCGACCTTCCACCTGGGCACCAACCCTCGCGTTGCCGTCAAACCCTCGAACCTTGCCTATGTGATCTACACCTCCGGCTCCACCGGGCTGCCCAAGGGGGTGATGGTCGAGCACCACAGCGTGGCGAACCTGGTGGACTGGCACTGCCGGGCCTTCGACTTGCACGCGGGCAGCCACACTGCCAGCGTGGCCGGGTTTGGTTTTGATGCAATGGCCTGGGAGGTCTGGCCGGCGCTGTGCGTGGGCGCCACCCTGCACCTGCCGCCTGCCCACGACGGTGCGCAAGACATCGACGCATTGCTGAACTGGTGGCGCGCACAGCCCCTGGATGTGTGCTTTCTGCCGACGCCGGTGGCCGAGTACGCGTTCAGCCAGCAACAGGGCCACCCGACCCTGCGCACCTTGCTCATCGGCGGCGACCGCCTGCGCGCCTTCAACCAAGCCCAGGGTTTTGCGGTGGTCAACAACTACGGCCCCACCGAAGCCACGGTGGTCGCCACCTCCGGCCGTGTCGAAGTGGGCGCGCCGTTGCACATCGGTACGCCCGTCGCGAATGCCACGGTTTACCTGCTGGATGCGCAGCAGCGCCCAGTACCCATCGGCGTCACGGGCGAGCTGTATGTCGGCGGCAAAGGCGTGGCGCGCGGTTACCTGAACCGCTCCGAACTGACGGCCGAACGCTTTCTCGATGACCCGTTCAGCCCGGGCCGCCTGTACCGCACCGGTGACCTGGCGCGCTGGCTGCCCGACGGCAACCTGGAGTACCTGGGCCGCAATGACGACCAGGTGAAAATCCGTGGCGTGCGCATCGAGTTGGGTGAAATCGAGTCGGCGCTGGCTACCCATCCGGCGGTCAAGGAAGCCGTGGTGCAGTATCGCGACGGGCAATTGCTGGCCTGGTGTGTCGCGCCTGATGCGCTGGATACCGAAGCCCTGCGCAGCCATCTGCAGGCCACGTTGCCGGACTACATGCTGCCGGTTGCCTACATGCAGTTGAGCGTGTGGCCCCTGACCGCCAACGGCAAACTCGACCGCAAGGCGTTGCCTGCACCCACCCAGGCGGCGTTTGTGACGCGGCTGTTCGAAGCGCCGCGTGAGGGCGTGGAAACCGCCTTGGCGCAGATCTGGGCCGACCTGTTGCAGGTGCAGCAAGTGGGGCGGCATGACCACTTCTTTGAACTGGGCGGGCATTCGTTGCTGGCGGTGCAGTTGGTGCAACGCATGCGCCAGGCCGGGCTGCGTGCGGATGTGCAGGTGTTGTTCAGCCAGCCGACCCTGGCGGCGCTGGCGGCGGTGAGTGAGGGCCAGGAGGTGCAAGTGCCGGCCAACCGTGTGCCGCCCGATTGTAGCCGGATCACCCCTGACCTGTTGGCGCTGGCCGATCTCGACCTGCCGAGCATCGAGCGCATCGTCGCCGGCGTGCCGGGGGCGCGGCCAATGTGCAGGAGATCTACCCGCTGGCGCCCTTGCAGGAAGGGTTGCTCTACCATCACCTCACCGACGAGCGCGACCCCTACCAGCAACACGCGTTGTTCAGCTTTGCGCGCCGCGAGCAACTCGACGCCTTCGCCCAGGCCCTGCAACAGGTGATCAACCGCCACGATATCCTGCGCACCAGCCTGGCGTGGGATGCCCTCGAACAACCGATGCAAGTGGTGTGGCGCGCAGCGCAATTGCGCGTCGAACCGCTGCGCGAACCGCCTGAGCCCCTCGACTTGCGCCAGGCGCCGCTGATGGCCCTGGACTACGCCGAACAGCCGCAGCACGCACGCTGGATCGCCCGGCTGCGCTTCCATCACCTGGTCAACGACGCTACCTCGACCCGCGTGCTGGTGGACGAAATTCGCGCTCATTTGCTGGGCGAACAGGCCCAATTGCCGGCGCCGGTGCCGTATCGCAACGTGGTGGCACAGGCCCGCCTGCCAGCGCGCCAGGCCGCGCACGAGGCATTTTTTCGCGAACGCCTGGCCGATGTCGATGAGCCGACCCTGGCTTTCGGCTTGCAGGAGCGCCAGGCGGATCGTGCGGACATCGAAGCCTGTGAACGGCCTGTCGACGATGCGCTCAACCTTCGCTTGCGCACCCAGGCACGTGCCCATGGGGTCAGCGCCGCCAGCCTGTTCCACTTGGCCTGGGCCCAGGTGCTCAGCCGCGTCGCCGGGCGCGATGACGTGGTGTTCGGCACCGTGCTGCTGGGCCGCCTGCAAGCGGGCGAGGGCGCCGACCGCGCCCTGGGCATGTTTATCAACACGCTGCCGTTGCGCGTGCGCTTGGCCGGGCAAACCGTGGTGGATGCGCTGCAGGACACCCACCACCAACTCAGCGCCTTGCTCGCCCATGAACAGGCCTCGCTGGCCCTGGCCCAGCGTTGCAGCAGCGCGGCGCCGCTGTTCAACAGCCTGCTCAACTACCGCCACACCAGCGCCGACCCTGGGCTGAAGTTAGTCCCCGGTATCGCCTTGCTCAGCAGTGAAGACATCCTCAGCTACCCGCTGATGCTCACGGTGGACGATACCGCCAGCGGCTTTCAGCTCAAGGCCAAGGCGCCACGCCAGGTCGGCGCGCAACGCCTGCTGGGCTATCTGGACTGCGTGTTGAAGGGGCTGGTGGACGCGCTGGAGCACGCGCCACAAACGCCGTTGCGTGAGGTGCAAGTGGTGCCTGCCGGCGAGCTGCAAAAACTCCTGGTGGGTTTCAACGCCACCGCCACCGACTACCCCGACACCCTGACCGTGCACGCACTGTTCGAAGCGCACACGCGGCTGAACCCGCATGCCATCGCGGTGCAGGCGGGCGAGCAGCAACTGACCTATCGCGAGCTTAACGAGCGCGCCAACCAGCTGGCTTACCACCTGCGCGAGCGCGGCGTGCAGCCGGACTCGCGGGTGGCGCTGTGCGTGGAGCGCGGGCTGGAGCTGGTGGTGGGCCTGCTGGCGATCCTCGAAGGCCGGCGGCGCCTATGTGCCGCTGGACCCGGGCTACCCCCGCGAACGCCTGGCCTACATGCTGCAAGACAGCCGGCCGGTGGCGCTGCTGGTGCACGCGGCCACACGCGAGGTGGTGGGCGAGGTGTCGATCCCGGTGATCGATTTCGACCACTGCGCCTGGAGCCACGCACCGGTGGGCAACCCGTTGGTACCCGGCCTGAGCGTGGCCAACCTGGCCTACGTGATGTACACCTCCGGCTCCACGGGCACGCCCAAAGGCGTGATGGTCGAGCACCGTGGCCTCGGTAACCTGATGCACTGGGGCTCGCAGCTGTGCCCGAATGCCGAGGGCGGTGCGTTGTTGCAGCGTGCGCCGGCAAGCTTTGACGGTTCGGTGTGGGAGCTGTTCTGGCCGCTGGCCAACGGCATGCGCCTGGTCCTGGCGCGGCCCGATGGGCATCGCGAACCGGCGTACCTGGCGCAGGTGATTCGTGCGCAACAGATCACGGTGATCAAGTTCGTGCCCGCGATGCTGCAGCAGTTCCTCGAACTGGAGGAGTCCGCGCTGTGCACCAGCCTTACCGATGTGCTGTGCGGCGGCGGCGAACTCACCGAAGCCCTGGCCCGTGGCGTGCAGGCGCGCTTGCCCAAGGTGCGCCTGCATAACGTGTATGGCCCCACCGAGGCCACGGTGGACAGCAGCGCCTGGACGCTGGAGCCCGGTGCACCCGTGCCGCCGCTGCAATTGCCGATCGGTCGCGCAATCAGCAACACCCGCCTGTATGTGTTGGATGAGCACGACGCGCCGGTGCCCTTGGGCGTCAGCGGCCAGTTGCACATTGGCGGGGTCGGGGTTGCACGCGGCTATCTGGGCCTGGAGCAACTGACCGCCGAGCGCTTTATCGACAGCCCGTTTGTGGCGGGTGACCGGCTCTATCGCACCGGCGACCTGGTGCGCTACCGCCCGGATGGCAACCTTGAGTTTTTGGGGCGCAATGACTTTCAGGTCAAACTGCGTGGCGTGCGCCTGGAGTTGGGGGAAATCGAGGCACGCCTGCTGACACATCCCGCGGTGCGCGAGGTGGCGGTGCTGATTCGTGAAGAACGCCTGGTGGCGTATGTCACCCTGCGCGCAGAGGCGCCGAGCCCGGACGCGTTGCGGGCGCATGTGCTGGAGCAACTGCCGGAGTACATGGTGCCGGCGGCGTTTGTGCAGCTTGAGGTATTGCCGCTCAACCCCGCCGGCAAACTCGACCGCCAGGCCCTGCCGGAGCCGGGGTTGGACGCGGTGGTCAGCCGGGCCTATGAGGCGCCACTGGGCGAAGTCGAAACGTTGATGGCCGGTATCTGGGCCGAGGTCTTGAAGCTGGAACGGGTAGGGCGCCACGACCACTTCTTTGAACTGGGCGGGCATTCCCTGCTGGCGGTGAACCTGGTGGCGCGGCTGCGCAAGGCCGGGTTGGAGGTGGATGCGCGGACGCTGTTCAGCCAGCCGACGCTGGCCCAGTTGGCGGCCTGCACCGTGGCCCAGGTGCCGCGCGTGGAGGCCCCGCAAACCGCGATCCCGCAACTCAACCGCCGCCGCCGGATCTGAGTGGAGGCGCGGTCAAGGTGTTGCATCGATTTTGCGCAGCAACGGCAACACCTCCGCCCCGACGTGAATCGCTTCTTCCAGATGGGGGAAACCCGACAGGATAAAACTGTCGACCCCCAACTGGTGATACTCCTCGATCCGCTCCGCCACTTGCGCATAACTGCCCACCAGGGCTGTGCCCGCGCCGCCGCGCACCAGGCCCACGCCCGCCCACAGGTTGGCCGACACCTCCAGCTCGCGTGCACCGCGGCCACGGCCTTGCATCAGTTGGGTCTGGCGGCTCTGGCCCACGGATTCATACGCGGCCATTTGCCGTTGCGCCTGGTCGATGGCGTCCTTGGGGATTTCTTGCAGCAGGCGTTCCACATGGGCCCAGGCGGCGTCGTCGGTGGTCGCGGCGAATACGTGCAGGCGCAGGCCGAAGCGCAGCGTACGACCCTGGGCGGCGGCAAGGTCGCGCATGCGCTGGATGCGTTCGGCGATCATCGCGGGCGGCTCGCACCACATCAGGTAGGTTTGCCCATGGGCCGCGCCGACGCGTTCGGCCGCTTCGGAGGCGCCGCCGAAATAGATCGACGGCACCTGCGCCCCTGGCGCGATGGGGGTGTGGATGCCGCTGCGGTAATACCGCCCAGGATGTGCCGACGGCTGGTCGGCCCATACGGCCTGGAACTCCTGGAGGAATTCGGCGGTGCGCGCGTAGCGTTCGTCGTGTTCCAGAAAATCGCCCAGAGAGCGCTGTTCGAAGCGGCTGGAACCGGTCACCACGTGCAGCGCCAGGCGGTTTTCGCTGAGCAGTTGCAAGGTGGCGGCGCGGTGCGCGGTGTAAGCGGGCAGCTCGGTGCCTGGGCGCAGGGTGAGCAGGAATTTCAGACGACGCACCTCCTGGGCCAGCACGGCGGTGATCAGCCACGGGTCTTCGAAACCGCTGGCGGTGGGCACCATGATGCCGTCGAAGCCGGCCTGCTCGGTGGCGCGTACGATCTGGCGCAGGTAGCCCAGGGTGGGCGCGCGTTCGCCTTGCTGGAACAGCCCGACCTTGGGCAAGCCGCTGCTGGTGAGGTGACGACCGTCGCCATTGGTGGGCAAAAACCAGTCCAGCTGGATTGGCGGGCGTACATCAGTGTTCATCGTGCAGGCGCTCCTTGCGCAGAAGGGAAACCACGTGTTCGCCAAAGCGCAGCACCTCGCTGACCGCCGGCCCACCCTCCACAATCACCTGGTTCACGCCCAGCCCGTGCAGTTCCTGCAGGCGCGTGGCGATCTGTTGCGGGCTGCCCACCAGGATCAGCGGTTGCCCAGGCGCCAGTTGCAGCAGGTTCGGGTGCACTTCCCATTGACGCAGCGGGTGGCGGGCGCGGGGCAGGGTGGCCAGCGGCTCGTCGGGCAACACCGGTATCGGCAGCAGCGTGGCGGCCGCTTCCCAGGCCAGGTCTTCGCTGTCGCCGAGGATCAGGCCGAAGGTGCAGGCAAACCTCAGCGCCGGCTGGATCGCCCGCCAGCGCTGGATCTCCTTGGCCAGTGCGTTGGGGTGGCCCGGCGCGAGCAGGCAGGTCTGGGCGTGGGCGGCCACCAGCGTGTGGCTTTGGCTGTCGTCCAGCACCAGCCCTGGCGCGGGCAGTTCGCGGCGGGCGACGCCGGCGTTTTCCAGTTGGAAGTAGCGGCCCTGGTAATCCAGGCCGCCGTCTTGCGGCGTGAGCAGTTGCTGGAGGATTTCCAGGTATTCGCCAATGCGTTCGCTGCGTTGGTCGCGGTTGAGCCATTCACCAAATGCACTGCGCTCACTGTTCGGCAGGTGCAGCTGCACGCGGTGGCCGCTGATCGATTGCAGGCTTTGCAGGGTGGTGGCCAGCGCCGCCGGCAGCATCACCTCGGGCGGCACGCTCACCGACAATTGCACCCGCTGTGTATGCGCACACAACGCTGCCGCCACGCCCAGGCTGTCGGCGCACAAGGCTCCGCCGGGAATCCACAGGCCATCGAGGCCGGCATACTCCACGGCCTGGGCCAACTGAATCCACTGCCCCGGCCGCGCCGCCCAGTCGGGGCTACACAGGGGCATCAACCAGCTGAATTCAAGGGGCATGCGTCAGTTTCCTTGCGTGAACCGGTTGGCCGGGCGCGGCAGGCCGAGATTATCTCGCAGCGTAGCGCCTTCATATTCAAGACGGAACACGCCGCGTGCCTGCAGCAGCGGAATCACGTGCTCGACGAACAGGTCGATGGCCCCCGGAAAGTACGGGAAGAACACATTGAAGCCGTCGCAGGCACGGGCCTGGAACCATGCCTCGAAGTAGTCGGCAACGTCCTCGGCGGTGCCGATCACCGGGTTGCCGCCGGCCAGGCGCAGGTACAGCTGGCGGATGCTCAGGTGCTCGGTGCGGGCCAGCTCCAGCACCTTGTCACGCCGGCTACCGCGTTGGCCCACCGGCGTCTCGGGCAAGGGGCCGTCGAGGTCATGGCCGGACAGGTCGATGTCATCCCCCAAGGTATCCGCCAGCAGGCGCAGGCCCAGCACCGGGTCGATCAGCGCCTGGAATTCTTCGAACAGTGCCTGGGCCTGTTCGCGGGTGTCGGCGATGAACGGGGTGACGCCGGGCAGGATCTTGATGTGGTCCGGATCGCGGCCGAGGGCGGCGGCACGCTGCTTGATGTCCTGGTAGAACGCCTGGGCGCTCTGCACGTTATGGGCGTGGGCGAAGATCACTTCCGCCACGCGCGCGGCCAGCTGTTTGCCCGGCTCCGAGGCGCCGGCCTGCACCAGCACCGGATGGCCCTGGGGCGGGCGTGCCACGTTCAGTGGGCCGCGCACCGCAAAGTGTTGGCCGCGATGGTTGAGGGTGTGCAACTTGGCCGGGTCGAAATATTCGCCACTGGCCTTGTCGCGGGTAAAGGCGTCGTCGTCCCAGCTGTCCCACAGGTCCTTGACCACATCGTGGAACTCTTCGGCGCGCTGGTAGCGGTCGCCGTGGTCCACGTGGTTTTCACGGCCGAAATTCCAGGCTTCATCCGAGACCACCGAGGTCACCAGGTTCCAGGCGGCGCGGCCTTTGGACAGGTGGTCCAGCGACGCGAACTTGCGGGCGATATGGTACGGCTCGTTGTAGGTGGTGGTCGCCGTGGCGATCAGGCCGATGTGCTGGGTGACGGCGGCCAGGGCCGACATCAAGGTGAGTGGCTCGAAGTGTTCGGCGCGGGCGGTCCGGCTCAGGGCATCGTGATGATGCCCCCACAGCGCAACCACATCGGCGATGAACAGCGCGTCGAACTTGCCGCGCTCGGCAGTCTGGGCGATGTGTTTGAAGTGCTCGAAATCCAGGCTGGCGTCAGCCTGGGCCAGCGGGTGACGCCAGGCGGCGACGTGGTGGCCGCTGTTGGCGAGGAAGGCGCCGAGTTTGAGTTGGTCGGTGCGGCGGGTCATGAACAGGCTCCCATCGAGGTCAGGCACGGAGCCGGTAAACCGGCCCCGTGAGCTGGGTTAGAAGTTGTAGGTCACGCCGGTGTACCAGTAGCCGCCGGTGGTGCCGTAAGGCGAGAAGTTGCCATAGGGGAAACCGCCCGAGCTGCTGGCCAGGTCGGTGCGTTCCGGGTACTTGTTGAACAGGTTGTTGGCGCCAGCGTTCAGGGTGACCGCCTTGGTCAGGTGGTAGTCGATGTTCAGGTCGGTGATCCACGCCGGTGAGAAGGTGCGGTCGAACGCCTCGGCGGTGCCGTACTGGGTGTATTCGCCGTAGCGGGTCAGGTTCAGGCCCACCTCGAGTTTGTCGTAGGTCCAGGTGGTGCCCAGCAGCAGCTTGGATTGCGGCAGGCCGTACTTGAGGTTGCCCTGGCGCTGACGGTCATAGCCACCATCCGGGCCAAGTGCCTGGGCGGCGACGGCCGAGGCGTGGATATCGTCGATCTGCGTGGTGTTCCAGTTAAAGCCTGCGGTGTATTTCAGGTTGCCCCAGGCACCGATGTCCTGGCGATAATCGCCGACCAGGTCGATACCGCGGGTGGTGGTGTCCAGGGCGTTGGTGAAGTAGGTGACGGCCTGGTTCGGGTTGAGCCCGGCGGCGGCGAGGATCGCGCTGATCTGCGGGGTGCCGCCGAGGTAGCCGGTTTGCGCGATACGGTCCTTGATCTGGATCTGGTAGGCATCCAGGGTGATGCTGGTGGCTTCGGTGGGTTGCAGGGTGATGCCGAGGCTGATGTTGGTGGATTTTTCCGGCTTGAGTTTGCTGGCGCCCAACGCCTTGGCGACGTCGGAATCTACCGCCACGTTGCGGTAGTCGAACAGTTGGCCATTCACGCTGGTTTGCGAGGTGGCGCTGTAGATCTGCTGGGCCAGTGAGGGCGCCCGAAAGCCGGTGCTGACGGTGCCGCGCACGGCCAGGATCGGGGTCAACTGGTAGCGCGTGGAGAGCTTGCCATTGGTGGTGTTGCCCGAGCCGTCGTCGTAGTGCTCGTAGCGACCGGCCAGGTCGACGTGCCATTTGTCGGTGAAGTCCTGGCCGATCTCGCCGTAGCCGGCCAGGCTGTCGCGGCTTTTTTCGGCGGCGTCGGCGGGGGTGGTGCCGGCCCCGGAAATAGTCCCCGGTGGGATCAGCGCACCGTTGGCGCCGGTGCTGAAGGGCCCGCTGGCGTAGGAGGCGACATCCCCCTTGCCGATCTTGTAGTTCTCATAGCGATGTTCCAGGCCCCAGGAAATCTGCGTCGGCTTGTACAGGCCAAGGTCGAAGGCGCGGGTCAGGTCGAGGTTGTTGGTCCACTGGCTGAAGGTTTTCACACCGGTGTCCACCGAGGTCGGCGACGTGGGGCCGTAGCTCAGGTTGTAGGTGTCGGTCAGCGTGGCCCGGGCATGGTCCTGGCCGTAGGTGCTGGACAGGTCGTAGTCCCAGCCGGCGACCTGGCCCTTGCCACCGAATGCGACCTGGAAGTCGTCCTCGATAAAGCGCAGGTTGTCTTCGATACCTTCCGGGTACGGGGTCTGGATGCCGTTGAACGACGACGGCTGGTGAAACGCCAGGGGTTTTTCCGAGTTGCGGTGGGTGTAGGTGGAGAACGAGTACAGGGTCAGTGCGTCGGCGACCGGCAGTTCGGCGTTATAACCCAGGCTGAAGTTCTTCGCCTCGGGCAGGCCGGTGCCGTAGTAGGTGTGCTGCAGGCTGGTATTGCCGGCGGAGTCGGTGTACGGCGCGTTGTCGGAGCGGTCGGAGACGTTTTGCTTTTTCACGTCCAGCGCCAGGTTGATAAACCCGTCATTGGGCAGGGCCAGGCCGACGTTGCCGGTCTGGCGCACGGTTTCGCCGTCGCCGTTTTCATAGTTCTGGCCGTAGCTGGTGGACAGGCTGCCACCGTGGTCGGTCTGCTTGAGCACGATGTTGACCACGCCGCCGATCGCATCCGAGCCGTATTGCGCCGAGGCGCCATCGCGCAGCACTTCCACGTGATCCACCAGGGCGGTGGGGATCATGTCCAGGTCCACCGGTTGCGAGCCGGAATTGAGGTAGGTGCCGTTGTTGAGCAGCGCGCTGTTGTGGCGGCGCTTGCCGTTGACCAGCACCAGCACCTGGTCGCCGTTGAGGCCACGCAGGCTGATCGGGCGCACCACCGAGGTCGAGCCGAAGCCCGACGAGGCCGGCTGGTTGAGTGACGGCAGCACCTTGCTTAGCGCACGAGTCAGGTCGCCCTGGCCGGTGGCGAGCAGCTGCTTGGACGAGATCACATCCACCGGCGCCGGGCTATCGGCCAGGGTGCGCGCCTGGCCGCGGTTGCCGATCACCACCACGGTGTCCAGGGGGTTGTCGCTGGCCGGGGTTTCGGCGGCGAGGGTCAGGCTGCTGTAGCCGGCCGCCTCGCACAGGGCGAGGAATAACAGGGTGTGGGCGAAGGCCTTGCCGGGGCGGCGGCCTGCGGCGCGTGATGCATTCATGATGGGAAACACTCCAGTGGGTTAAGGCGTGTGGCCTTGATCGAGGTCGGCTTGTTGGGTTCAAGCTCTGGTGAAGGCAGCAGAGCAAGGGCTGTGCCATTTGTAAAAATCCTTTGATAACAACGGTTTGATTGGAGGTTTGAGGGGGCGTTGGTGTTTTTCTAGCAGCCCGCAAGGCAGGGTGTTGGTTTTTGTGCAGAGGGTTTTTGCGGCAAGCGGGTTTTGCAGCGCAGGACCGGGAAGCCGATGCTTGGCACACGCCTTGCTGACTCAGCGCCATACCTGAACCGAAGGAAGTTTTTTCTGTATGCCTAGACCCGGCCCGCGCAACGCCCTCACTGATATCCCAGGCCTTACCGTCGGCCACGCCACGGACCGGCACGTCGACACCGGCGTCACGGTGATCCGCCCCGATGGTTTCTGGACCGCCAGCATTGACATTCGTGGCGGCGGCCCCGGCGGGCGTGAAACCGCCGCCCTTGAGCCGGAAAACATGGTCGGCCAGCTGCACGCGCTAGTGTTCGCCGGTGGCTCGGTGTTTGGCCTGGGCGCGGCGGATGCGGTGGCGGCGCAGCTGTCCCAAGAGCAGGTGGGCCTGCACCTCAAGCCCGGAGCGCCAGCCATCCCCATCGTGCCGGCGGCTGTATTGCACGACCTGGCCAACGGCGGTGACAAGGACTGGGGCCTGGAACCGCCTTATCGGCGCCTGGGTTTTGAGGCGCTGGCCAATGCCGGCGAGGCGTTTGAGCTGGGCTCCGTAGGCGCCGGGCGTGGTGCCATGGCCGGGGTGTTGAAAGGCGGGATTGGCACGGCCTCCCTGGACTTGGGCGATGGGCTGATCGTTGCCGCGCTGGTGGTCGCCAACCCGATTGGCTCGGTGTACATGCCCGACGGCAAAACCTTCTGGGCCTGGCCCTGGGAAGTGGCGGGGGAGTTCGGCGGCCAGCGGCCCGAGGGGGTAATGGATTGCAGTGACCCGATGCCTGAGCTGTCGCGCCTGGACTCCATGGGCCGCCTGCAAGCCGGGGCCAACACCACGCTGGTGGTGGTCGCCAGCACCGCACGCCTCAGCGTGGCCGAGTGCAAGCGCGTGGCGATCATGGCCCAGGACGGGGTTGCGCGAGCCGTGCGCCCGGCGCATTTGCCGTTTGATGGGGATACGGTGTTTGCCCTGGCCTCGGCGGCGGTAGAGTTGACCGACGGGCCACGGCGGCAGGTGGAGATCGGCTGCATCGGCTCAGCGGCGGCGGACTGTGTGGCGCGGGCGATTGCCAGAGGGGTGTTTGCGGCGCGGGGCTAGCCTGCCGGTTTTTCAGGCCCGACTCGGTCATCCTGTGGGAGCAAGCCAGCTCCCACATTTGGATCGATGTCTAGCCGGTAAACCGCGATACCCGCTCTTGGGCCTTTGCCGCCTGCTGCGGCAACCCCAACGCCGCATACACCCGCACCAAACTGCGATTGGTCGGCACATCCCAGCCGTCATACCTGCGCCGCAACTCCAGGGTTTGCTGCGCGCCAAACCAGTCCCCCGCCTGCAACCTTGCATCCAGTTCCACCTGGGCAAACAGGTCGCGCTGGGCATGGCTGCCGCCAATCTCATTCAGGCGTGGCAGTGCAATGCCCAGTTGCGCCAGTGCGCCTTGCGCATCCCCGCGTGCATGGGCCAGCAGCCCCAGGGCCAATGGCAGGGTGACTTCGGCCCACACCGGCCGCGCCTCAACGCTGTATTGGCGCAGCGCCGCCAGCAGCGTATCCGCCTCGGGTTTGCCCGCCCGCGCCAGGCCATACAGGTACTGCACGCTGAGGAACGGCTGCACCGTGTCGCCCACCCGGCGTTGCAGGTAGGGCGCCAACGCTTGCCAGCGCTCGCCCACGTCGATGCCGGCCAGTTCCAGCCGCGCCAGCAATGACACGGCGCCGACCTGGTCCTGGGAATACTCCGGCAGGATGCCCCACACATGCTGGTCGTAAATCGCCAATACCCGCTGATCGTCACCGCGGGCCAGGTAGAACAGCGCCAGGTGCCACCAGTTGTGGGTGTACATAAACGAGTTCAAACCGGCCCAATGATGCTTCACGCCTTCGAGGAACGCAGTGCCTTCTTCGATGCGGCCCTGGGTCAGCAGCACATGCGCCAGCGCATGCTGGGCCCAGGGCTCCGAAGGTTGCAGGCGCAGGGCCTCGCGGGCGCTGGCTTCGGCCTCTTCGAGCAAGTGGCATTGCTCGTAGGCGAAGGCCAGCAAGCCGTGGCTGTGGGCGATGTCCGGCGCGCCAGCCGTGGCCTTGAGGCCGATGCGCAGCAGCGCCGGCCAGTTGCCCCGGTTGAATTCCAGGTACTGGTTGAGCTTGGCGGCGAACAGGTCGCGGGGGTAGCGCTCAAGCAGCTGTTCGCTGAGCTGCAGGACCGCGTCCGGTTCGTCATGGATCCAGGCATGCAGCACGGCCAGGTACAGCTGGGCGCGGGGATGGTCGGTGTTCACGGCGGCGGCGCGCAGGCGATATTTTTCGGCCAGGGCCGGGCCTTCGGGGGACTCGATAAACATCAACAGCAACCCGGCGAACGCATTCGCCAGCGCGGAGTCGGGGTCGGCATCGGCGATGGCGAGAATGCCTTCGGCGCGGGGCTGGTAGCCGAGAAAGCCGCCGATGAAATCGTCCAGGCCCTGGCGGGTGGCGGGGTGGGTGGTGTCGATGGGGTTGCCCAGGTAATCCAGTGACATGCTGTAAACGCTCATCTATTCGAATGGCGAATACAGGGGCAAACCTTGTGCCATCTGAACACACAGGTTTCCTGTGGGAGCTGGCTTGCCTGCGATAGCGGTGGCTGAGTGATGAATTGGGTGGCTGATGCACCGCTATCGCAGGCAAGCCAGCTCCCACAGTGGACTTGTGTTGCTGTTGCTTTTTGCACACTCGTGCAGGCCGCTGTGGTTTTTTCATCACCCTGGCTATCCATAACACCCGCAATCGCGCTTGAAACCCCCATGGCACAGCCCTTGCAAAATCCTCCGCATGTCTTTCCAATCGAGGAGCTTCCATGCGCCCATTCTCTTTTCGCCGCGTCCTCTCGTCCGTGGGGTTGTGCACTGCGTTGCTGGCCGGCCAGGCGCTGGCGCAACCCCAGGACGGCGGGGTGCTGAACCTGGTGGCTCAGCCGGAGCCGCCCTCGCTGATGCACGGCGTGGTCAGCCATGTGTCCACGCAATATGTGAGCGGCAAGGTGCTGCAGGGCCTGCTGACTTTCGACACCGACCTCAACCCCAAACCGGTGTTGGCCAAAGCCTGGAGCCTCTCGCCGGACGGCCTCACCTACACCTTCGATTTGCAGGACGGCGTGCACTGGCACGACGGCCCGGCCTTTACCGCCGATGACGTGGTGTTCAGCTTCCAGACCTTCTACCCCGAAGTGGATAAGCGCCTCGGCGGGATCATCACCGAGTACGTCGACAGCATCACCGCCAAGGGCCCGCTGCAAGTGGTCTTCCACCTGAAGAAACCCTTCGCGCCGTTGCTCTCGGCCTTGGGCAGCGGCCTGCGCCCGGTGGTGCCCAAGCACCTGTACGCGAACACCGATTTTCGCAACAACCCCTACAATCTCAAACCGGTGGGCACCGGGCCGTTCGTGTTTGTGGAGTGGAAGCGCGGCGCCTATATCAAGCTGGCCAAGAACCCCAACTATTGGAAGAAGGGCCTGCCGCACCTCGATAGCATTGTCTTCCACGTGATCCCCGACGGCTCCTCGCGTGCCGCTGCGTTTGAACGCAATGACGTGCAAGTGCTGCGCAGTGGCGATGCCGATTACGCCGACCTCAAGCGCCTCAGCGCGTTGGCGGATGTGCAGTCGTCGGAGAAAGGCTGGGAGCTGTACGCCGGCCTGGCCTTCCTGCAGATCAACACGCGCAAGCCGCCGTTGAACAACCCCAAGGTGCGCCAGGCGATCCTGTATGCGCTGAACCGCCAGTTCATCGTCGATAACATTTTCTTCGGCTCGGGCAAGGTGGCCCAGGGCGAGTTCGTGTCGAGCACCCCGTACCACGACCCGCAGTTGCCGCAGTACGCCTATGACGTGAAAAAGGCCAAGGCGCTGATCGCCGAGTCCGGTGTGGACGTGGGCGCGGTGCGTATCCGCCTGCTCAATGGCGAGAAGGGCGGCGCCTGGGAACGCCTGGCCGAATACACCAAGCAGGCCCTGCAACCCCTGGGTTTCAAGGTGCAGGTGGTGACGTCGGATGCGGCGACCTGGTTCCAGCGTGTCAGCGACTGGGACTTCGACCTGACCTACAATTTTATCTTCCAGATCGGCGACCCGTACCTGACCAGCGCCTACCTGTTCCGCTCCGACTATATTCTCAAGACCTCGCCGTTCGCCAACGTCAGCGGCTACAACAGCCCCGAGGCGGATGCGCTGTGGCGCCAGCTCGCCGATACCCCGCAAGGCCCGGAGCGCAAGCAGCTCTACAGTAAGTTGGAGAACCTGTTGAACACCGACTTGCCCATCGCGCCGATCTTCGAGATGCGCTACCCGACGCTGTTTCACAGCCAGGTCAAAAACCTGCTGCAGACCGCCACCAGCCTTAACGAAGACTACGAAAGCGTGTACCTCGAGGCCCCGGCACCATGAATGGCGTGCTGTATGTCGGCGGGCGCCTGGGCAAGGCGCTGCTGATGGTGGTGGCGGTGTTGGTGTTGAGTTTCCTGCTGATCCGCCTGGCGCCGGGCGACCCGGCGCTGCTGCTGGCCGGTGAGGCGGGGGTGGATGATGCGCAGTTTATCGAGCAACTGCGCCAGACCATGGGCCTGGATAAACCGCTGCTCCAGCAATTGCTGATCTACCTCGGCCATGTCGCCCAGCTGGACCTCGGGTATTCCTACCGCAACCAGACCGCCGTGTGGTCGCTGCTCGCCGAGCGTTTGCCGGCCACGCTGGCGTTGATGGGCTCGGCGTTTGTGCTGTCGTCGGTGCTGGGGGTGACCCTCGGGGTGCTGGCGGCGCGGGCCCGGCAGAAACGGCACTGGCTGGATGGGCTGATTTCCCACGGGGCCTTGCTGCTGTATTCGATACCGTCGTTCTGGTTGGCGATGCTGCTGATCCTGCTGTTTTCCGTGAGCCTGGACTGGCTGCCGGCGTTTGGTATGGAGACCGTGGGCCGCGATTTCTCGGTGCTGGACCGTTTGCAGCATCTGCTGTTGCCGTGCGTGTCCTTGAGCGTGATGTTCCTCGCCTTGTACATCCACCTGACCCGCGCCGCCGTGCTCGACGCGCTGGGCCAGGAGTACGTGCGCACCGCCCACGCCAAAGGCTTGCACCCGCGACGGATTCTCTGGGTGCATGTGCTGCGCAACGCTTTGTTGCCGGTGGTGACCTTTGCCGGTTTGCAACTGGGCCAACTGGCCAGCGTCGCGTTGCTGGTGGAGGTGGTGTATGCCTGGCCCGGCATCGGCCGCTTGTTGTACGACGCCCTGGCCCAACGTGACTACGGCGTGTTGATGGGCGGCTTTCTGGTTATTTCGACTCTGGTGGTGGGCTTCAACGTGTTGACCGATGTGATTTGCCGTTTGCTCGACCCACGTATCGGCGCCGGAGGGCAGGGCGGATGAGCGTGCTCAAGCGCTTTGTGCGCCAACCCTCGGCGCTGATCGGCGCACTGTTCCTGCTGCTGTTGGCCGCGCTGGCGCTGGCTGCGCCCTGGCTCGTCGACAGCTCGCCGTGGGACATGAACGCCCAGCCGATGCTGGCGCCGTTCCACGACCCGGCGCACTGGCTGGGCAGCGACCAGCTCGGGCGTGACCTCGGCAGCGGCTTGCTCTATGGCGCCCGCCTGTCGCTGGCGGTGGGTGTGCTGACCAGCCTGGCGACCTTGCTGGTGGGGCTGGTGGTGGGCGCCATCGCCGGGTACTTCGGCGGCTGGGTCGACGGCGTGCTGATGCGCGTCGCCGAGTTCTTCCAGATCATCCCGCAACTGGTGCTGGCGGTGATCCTGGTGGCGGTGCTGGAACCGTCCCTGGGCACTATCGTGCTGGCGATTGCCTTGGTGGCGTGGCCGGCGGTGGCGCGCCTGGTGCGCAGTGAATTCCTCACCCTGCGCCAGCGCGAATTCGTGCAGGCGGCGCGGGTGCTGGGCCAGTCGCCCTGGGGGATTATCAGCCAACAGATCCTGCCGAATGCCCTGGCGCCGTTGCTGGTGGTCATGACGTTTGTGATGGCCACGGCGATCCTCACCGAAGCCGCGCTGGCGTTCCTTGGCCTCAGCGACCCGGAGGCGATGAGCTGGGGTTATATGATCAACGCGTCCCGTGGCCTGTTGCGGGATGCGTGGTGGATGAGTTTCTTGCCGGGGCTGGCGATTGTGCTGTGTGTACTGGCGGTAAATCGGCTGGGCGAGGGCCTGCGCGTGGCGTTTGAACCGGGGAGGTCGCTATGACGTTATTGAGTGTCGAGCACCTGCGCATCGCCTTGCCGGCGGGTGCCGACCGCAGCCATGCGCTGTATGACCTGTCGCTGCAACTGCGCAGTGGCGAATGCCTGTGTGTGGTGGGCGAGTCCGGCTCGGGCAAGTCGATGCTGGCCAAGGCCCTGCTGCGCCAGTTGCCGGTGCCGCTGAGGGTGGAAAGCGGGCGTCTGGTGTTTCGCGAGCAAGACCTGGCGGAACGCAGCGAAGCCGCCATGCGCGAACTGCGCGGGCGCGACATCAGTATGGTGTTCCAGGAACCCATGAGCGCGCTGAACCCGCTGCTGCGGGTGGGGGAGCAGATTGATGAAACCCTGCGCGCCCATGGCGTGAAAGCTGCGGGCGAGCGTCGGCGGCGGGTCGTGGATTTGCTCGGTTATGTCGGCCTGCCCGACCCCGAGCGCCTGCGCCTGGCCTATCCCTTTGAACTCTCGGGTGGCCAGCGCCAACGGGTGGTCATCGCCATGGCCCTGGCATTCGAGCCGGCGCTGTTGATCGCCGATGAACCCACCTCGGCCCTCGACGTGACCACCCAGGCGCAGATCCTCGACCTGTTGCGCAGCATCCAGCAAGACACAGGCATGGCGCTGTTGTTTATCACCCATGACTTTGCTGTGGTCGAGGCGATTGCCGACCGCGTGCTGGTGCTGGAAAAAGGCCGCGTGGTGGAACAGGGCAGCGCGCACCAGGTGTTGCGTGAGCCCCAGGCGCTATATACCCGGCAACTGTTGGCGGCGGTGTCGGCCCAACCGCTGGCGCCGCGCGGTACGGTTGACGGCGCGGTGGTGCTCAAGGCCGAGCAATTGGGCAAGGTGTTCAGTACCCGCAATGGCTGGTGGGGCCGGCGCACCACCCAGGCGCTGGACGCCGTCGAGCTGCAGTTGCGTGAGGGTGAAACCTTGGGGATCGTCGGGGAGTCGGGGTCGGGCAAGTCGACCTTGGGCCGCTGCCTGGTGCGGCTGTTGCGGGCCGACACCGGGCACATCGAATGGCTGGGCCAGGACGTGGCAGGGTTGCCCGAGGCGCGTTTGCGGCCGTTGCGCAGTGAGGTGCAGATGATCTTCCAGGACCCGTTCGCGTCCCTCAACCCACGCCAGACCGTGGGCCGCATCGTCATGACCGGGCCGCTGGTGCAGGGCCGCTCCAGGGCCGACGCCGAACAGCGCGCACGGGCCTTGCTGGAACGGGTGGGCCTGCCCGCCACGGCGTTCGAACGCTACCCCCATGAGTTCTCCGGCGGCCAGCGCCAGCGCATCGGCATCGCCCGCGCATTGGCGGTGGAACCCAAGGTGCTGATTGCCGATGAGTGCGTATCGGCCCTGGATGCCTTGATTCAGGTGCAGATTCTGGAATTGCTGGAGTCCCTGCAACGGCAGCTGAAATTGAGCATTGTGTTTATCACCCACGATTTGCGCGTAGCGGCGCGTTTGTGTGATCGGATCGCCGTGATGCAGCACGGGCGGGTGGTGGAGCAGGGCGACACGGCGAAGCTGTTCGCCGATGCGCGCCATCCTTATACCCGCACGTTGTTGCAGTGTGTGCCGACGGCCCCGATTCCAGAGGCATACACCATCTGAATGTGGGAGCGGGCTTGCTCGCGAAAGCGCTAGATCAGCCAGCCTATTCGGCGACTGGCACACCGCTTTCGCGAGCAAGCCCGCTCCCACAGTCGACCGAGTTTATTTATCGAGGAATGTGCTGTTTATGTTTACTGACCTGCCGGTAGTACGTGGCGAGCTGTTGGAGATTCGCCCCGGGCGCCGCCTGAGCATTGCCCATCAGGTGGGCACCACCCAGCCCGACACCGTGGTGTTTTTCTGCCATGGCGCCGGCGGCAACAAGGACCAATGGCGCCTCCAATGGCAAGCCCTTGAGGCCGAAGGCTACAGCCTGGTGGCCTGGGACCTGTTGGGCCATGGCGAAAGCCCGCAGCCGCGTGACGATCCCGCTTACGCCTGGGCCGAACTGGTGGCGGACTACCTGGCGATCCTGCAGCACTACGCCGCTGCGCGTAACCTGATCATCGCCCACTCCTTCGGCACCGGCCTGAGCCTCAGTGCGTTGCTGGCACGGCCGACGGTGCCGATTGAGGCGGCGTTGCTGCTGGGCACTCAGCTGTACCGGCCTGCCGTCGGTGGTGGGTTGATGTCATTGCCGGCGTGGATTCTGGAGTGGCTACGCCCGGTCCTGGCCAAGGGCTTTCGCGAGCGCGCCTGGCACGCCTCGGCCGACCCGGCGCTGGTGGCCTATGAGGAAAAACTCACCGAGCGCAATCGCCTGTACATGTTCAAGGCCCTGACCAGGCATGCGCAATGGCCGGACGCGCAGCAGATCCCCAGCCTGGTGTTGCCGGTCAGCGTATTGGCGGGTGACAGCGACGGCCTGACCCCCGCCAGCGGCGGCGAGGCGTTGGCCGGGCAGTTGCCGAATGCCGATTTCCAAGTGCTGCAAGCCTGTGGCCACCAGCTGATGCTGGAAAAGCCCGACGCGGTGCTCAACGCATTCAACGCGCTGCTGGCTAAGCGCTTATAACCCGAAAACTTTTTGCTATGCGATTCAGCTATTGGATTGTTCCTGAGGTAATGCCTTTAATTCGCAACCTAACTCATTGTTGTACGGCATAAATCATCGCCGCCGTACAGTGTAATGAGTCATCGTTGCGCCTTAGAGATTAGCCATGAGCAACCTTGTTGCCCCCGAGCCTCTGGTCCGCCTGCTGGGCCTGTGCAAGACCTTTGGTGCCCAGCGTGCACTGGATCAGGTCAACCTGGATATTTACCCGGGTGAGGGGGTGGCAGTGCTGGGGGCCGGCGGGGCAGGTAAATCGACCCTGGTGAAGATCCTCAGCGGCAGCCTGGCGCCGGATGCCGGCGAGCTGTGGGTAGAGGGGCAGCGACAACGCTTCACCTCGCCGTTGTCGGCGCGCCGGGTAGGGATTGTGGCGGTGCACCAACGGCCGGATGATGCGATTGCGCCGGGCCTGAGCGTGGCGGAAAACCTGTTGCTCGATGAGTTGGGCCAGCCCGACGCGGACTTTCTGCTCAACCGCAAAAGCCTGCTGCAACGCGCTGAGGCAATCGCCGCCGGGTTGGGCCTGGAGTTGCCGTTGCAGCTTCCGGTAGAGCGCCTGGGCCAGGCCGATCGACAACGGTTGGTACTCGCCCGGGCGTTCGCCCTGCAGCCCAAACTGCTGATTCTCGATGAGCCCACCGCCGCGCTGTCCGAAGCCGATGCCGAACGCCTGCTGGGGCTGATCGACAGCCAGCGTGCACGCGGTGTGGCGATTCTGTATATCTCGCAACGCTTGTCCGACCTGCAACGCGTGACCAACCGCGCTATCGTCCTGCAGGCAGGCCGCATCACCAGCGACATCAACCCCCGGCACCTGCCCAGCGCGGCCTACACGCTGTTTGGCGATGTGGCCGAACACCCGCCGACCACGCCTGATAAAACCTTGCCTGTACCGTTCCTGGAGCGCTTTACCCGCGCCGGGTTTATCCGCAATCGCGCTGAGGGGCGGGCGGTGCAGGAACAGCTGGCGGGGCTCGGCGTCGCGCCGCCGGGCGAAGCCCTTGAGCCCGGCAAGAGCAAGCCTTGCTGATCAGGGTAGCGGCGGGTAGAGGATCAGTTCCAGGTAACCCTTGAGTAGTGTTTGCCGCCCGGCGGCAGTTGCCCGGCCTCGCGCATTTCACTGGTGCTGTTGACCCGCAGCAGCACGCCGACCGAGCCGTGCTGGCGTGCTTCTTTGAGCCAGTCCTGGACCTGCTCCAACTCGACTTTGCGCTTTACCGCACCCGCGTATTGCAGGCCGTAGCGCAACTCGCCCTCGGTGTCATACAAGGCCACGTCGTCGCGTTTCAGGCGCCAGGCCATGGCGCTGGCGCTCCCCAGTTCATTGCTCAGCAGCGCGTGGGTGTGCTGCAACTCCTCCAGATGCTCGAGCACAAACTGATCGGGCATTTCGTTGTCGGCGATTTGCGCCGGCATGCTGCAGGGCAGCAGGACCACCAGCACGCCGATGCCCAACACCGGCGTTGCCCACAACGTCAGCGGGCGAAACGCTTGCAGCAGGTGGGTGAGCACCCACACCAGCAGCACGATAAACGCCAGCGACAGGCTGAACATCTCGGCATGGCTGTTGCCGTACAGCGGCCTGGCGATTTGCAGGTAGATCAGGCCGATCATGGCCGCCAGGCCGATCACGAAGTTGAACAGGCCGTTGAGGCAGATCGTGCGGGCGCGGCCTTCGCGGAGCAGGTCGCTCAGGGTATGCCCCATCAACAGCGCCAGCGGCAGCAGGCACGGCATGATGTAGGTCGGCAGCTTGCCGTTGCTCAGGCTGAAGAAGCCCAGCGGCAGCAGCAGCCACAGGGCCAGGAAGGCGATTGACGGTTGGCGTTTTTCGGTCCAGGTCTTGTGCAGCGTGTTGGGCAGCAAGCCGGCCCAGGGCAGGCAGGCCACGGCCATGATCGGCAAAAAGAACCACCATGGCCGTACGTGCTGGGCGTCGTCGGCGCTGAAACGGCGAATGTGTTCATTCCAGAAAAAGAAGCGCCAGAAGTCCGGTTCATGCAGGTGCACCGCCAGCGCCCACGGTAGGCAGAGCAGCGCCGCTACCCCTACCGCCACCGGGCCGTAGCGCAGCAACTCGCCCAGGCGCCGTTGCCAGAGCATGTACGGCACGGCAATCAGCACCGGCAGCGCCCAGGCCAGGAAGCCCTTGGTCAAAAAGCCCATGGCGCAGGCCGCACCCAGCACGGCCCAGGCGCCCAGACGCTCGCGTGTACGCGTGCTGTCGAGGGCAAACCACAGGGCTACCAGGCTGAGGTTGACCCACAAGGTAAATTGCGGGTCGAGGTTGGAATACCCGGCTTGCCCGGCCACCAGGCCAAAGCTCAGGTAGAGCAGGGCGCAGGCGAAACTTTTGCGCGGGTCGTGCCACAGGCGGCGGGCCACCACGTAAGCCAGCAATACGCTCAACCCGGTAGTGAGGGCCGAAGCGATGCGCACCCCGAACAGGTTCTCGCCAAACACGGCCTGGCCCAGGGCGATCAGCCAATAACCGGCGGCGGGTTTTTCGAAATACCGAACGCCCATGAAGTGCGGCGCCACCCAGTCGCCGCTATGGAGCATCTCCTGGCTGATCTGGGCGTAGCGGGTTTCGTCGGGGATCCACAGACCATGCAGGCCCAGGGGCAGCAGATAAAACGTGGCGATGGCCAGCAGTAATACCACCAGCGGGTTAAATCGAGTGATCACAACGTCGCTCCTTGACGTTTAAAACCGGGCTCTGGAAGTAATGAAGTAATAGCCGAAAACATCAAAGCGTTCACTGGATGACAGAAAGATTTCATAACGTCCTTAATTAAAAGGCGCAATTAAACATGCCAGAACATGGCTGTCTTTTTGCTGAACATAAGCCGTGGCGGCGGGCGCTAACTACTTAAAGTTGCTTGAGTACGTTGGGCCAGTCGGGGTTGTTCACGATACCCAGGGTCTTGAACTTGCCGTTGGGCAATACCTGCACGAACAGCGCGCTGCCGTACTCGGGGAAGGTTGCGTGGGGATAGCCCAGGGTGGTTTCGAAGTCGGCAATGCAGCCGCTGTGGGTGATGAATACCAGGTTGCGTCCCGGGGTTTTGTGGCTGAGCAGTTCTTCACCCATGGCCGTGCCGCAGACGGCTTTCTCGCCCGAGGTCAGCTCGTTTTTACCGAACATGAAGCGTAAGGTCTGGGCGGTGCGAATGGCCGGGCTGGCGAGTACGTCGCTGGTGTCCATACCCAGTGTTTTAAAGGCTTTGCCGAGGTTTTCCGCGTGCTGGCTGCCGTTTGTCGTCAGGCCCTCGACCGGTCCCAGGCAGGGGTTGGTCGAGCGGTCGCAGCGCTCTTCGTGGCGCACCAGTACGATCAGGTCACCGTCGCGCCACAGCGGCAGAACCTCGGAGGTCAGCAGGCGATTGCCCACACCCAGGTCGCGGGGTGATGCAGGCCAGAACAGGCTGGCGGTGAGCAGCAATGCCACCACGACAATCCCCAGCCAGAGAGCCGGCAAGCGCTTGAAGAAGCCCCGGCGCAAGCGTGGTTTGGTCAGGGTAAGGTCAACCAATTCATTCACCATGGGCACTGTGGGCAGTGTTGTACTAATTCGGCGCAACGTGTTGGCGAATGCCCACAGTAACGCCAGAGGCTGTCACAGGGCGGCTGTCTTTTCGCTGAACATGTTGCAGTTAAAAAGTTGTCAGCTGTGGCAACTAACAAGTTGCCGACAAGTGACGCTTGGCCGGTAATTTAAAGCGCGGTGAGTGGGCAACCGGTGAAATCCATGTGAAAAATTTGCGTGGCCTTGATCGGCAGCCGTTATTCTCGATGGTCACTCCTCAAACGAGCGCTCACATGTTGCAGGTGCAAGGTGTCTTCAAAAGCTATGCCACCCCTCAGGGGCCACTGGCGGTGCTGGCCGGTGTCGACCTGCACCTGGCCGCCCGCAGCAGCCTGGCGTTGATGGGCGAGTCGGGCAGTGGCAAGAGCACCCTGTTGCACCTGGTGGCGGGGCTGGACCGGGTGGATGGCGGCAGCATCCAGGTGGGTGAGCGGCGTCTTGAACAACTGAGCGAAGCCCAACTGGCCCACTGGCGACGCACCGAAATCGGCCTGGTGTTTCAGCAGTTCAACCTGATCGGCAGCTTGCGCGTCGACGACAACCTGGCCTTCCAGGCCCGCCTGGCGGGGCGCTTCGATGCCCAATGGCAGGCGCAACTGGTGGAGCGCCTGGGGCTGGGCGATTTGCTCAAGCGTTACCCGGAACAACTCTCCGGCGGTCAGCAGCAGCGGGTGGCGGTAGGGCGGGCGCTGGCTTCGCGCCCGGGCTTGCTGTTGGCCGACGAGCCCACCGGCAACCTCGATGAAGCCACCAGTGACGAGGTGCTGCAACTGCTGCTCGACCTGCTGCGCGACAGCCCCACCAGCCTGTTGATGGTCACCCACAGCCCGCGCATCGCTGCCCGCCTGGACCAGCAGGTGGTGTTGCAGCGTGGTCAGGTCGTTTCTACATGAGGGTGTTTTATTGGGCGCTGCGCGCACTGCTCAGCCATTGGCGGCGCCATCCGGTGCAGTTTTTCAGCGTGCTGACCGGGCTGTGGCTGGCCACCGCCTTGTTGACCGGGGTGCAGGCGCTCAACAGCCAGGCGCGTGACAGCTATGCCCGCGCCAGCCAACTGATCGGCGGCGAACCTCAGGCCAGTCTCAGTGCGCCCGACGGTGCAAGTTTCCCGCAAGCCCTGTTCGCCGAACTGCGCCGCGCCGGTTGGCCGGTGTCGCCGGTGGTCCAGGGCCGGGTGCAGCTCAAAGGGCTGGAAGAGGTGCGCCTGCAATTGATGGGGATCGACCCGGTGTCGTTGCCCGGCAGCGGCACGGTGGCGGGGCAGCGTTTGAGCCAGGCGCAAATGCTTGCCTTCTTTGATCCGCCGGGGCGCACCTGGATCGCGCCGCAAACCTTGCAGGCTCTGGGGCTGCAGGAGGGTGAACAGCCGGTGACGCTGAGCGGGCAGCGCTTGCCGCCCCTGCACATCCAACAAGACATGGCGCCCGGCCTGCTGCTGACCGATATCGGCTTTGCCCAACCGGTGCTGGGCATGCCCGGGCGCCTGTCGCGGTTGCTGGTGGACAAGGCTTTCGCAGCCGGCCATCCCACACCACCGGCCGAACTGCAACTCAAGCAGGCGCAGGACAATAACCTGGCGCGCCTGACTGAGAGCTTTCACCTGAACCTCGATGCGCTGGGCTTTCTGTCCTTTGTGGTGGGGCTGTTTATCGTGCACGCCGCCATCGGCCTGGCGCTGGAACAGCGGCGCGGGCTGTTGCGCACCTTGCGCGCCTGTGGGGTGAGTGCGCGGATGCTGATCCTCAGCCTCGGGGTGGAACTGGGCGCCCTGTCGTTACTGGGCGGCGTGCTCGGCGTGGCCAGTGGTTACCTGCTGGCCAGCCTGTTGCTGCCGGATGTCGCCGCCAGCCTGCGCGGCCTGTATGGCGCCGAGGTACCGGGGCAATTGAGCCTGAGCCCATGGTGGTGGTTGGCGGGGCTGGGCTTGAGCCTGCTCGGCGCCTTGCTCGCTGGCGCCAGCAGCGTGTGGCGGGCGGCGCGTTTGCCGTTGCTGGCACTGGCCAATGCGCAGGCCTGGCACGAAGCCCATGGGCGCTGGTTGCGGCGTCAGGGCTGGGTGGCGGGCACGGCGTTGCTGATCGCGCTGCTGGCGCTATGGCGGGGGGACAGCCTGGCTGCCGGGTTTGTACTGATGGCCGCGTTGCTGCTGGGGGCTGCCCTCGGTTTACCGGTGCTGCTCAACGCCTTGCTCAAGGCCGTGCTGGGGCGCAGCCGTTCGGTGCTGGGCCAATGGTTTCTCGCCGACTGCCGCCAGCAATTGCCGGCCCTGAGCCTGGCCCTGATGGCGTTGCTATTGGCCCTGGCCGCGAATATCGGCGCGGGCTCGATGACGTCGGGCTTTCGCCACACGTTCAACAATTGGCTGGAACAACGCCTCACCGCCGAGCTGTACCTCAACCCGCAGACCCCGGCCCAGGCGCAGCAACTCAGCACCTGGCTGGCCCAGCAACCCTTGGTGCAAACCGTGCTGCCCACCTGGCAGGTCGCCGTGCAATTGCAGGGCTGGCCGGCGGACGTGTTTGGCGTGGTCGATGACCCGACCTATCGCCAGCACTGGCCGTTGCTGGAAGCAGCCAGCGCGCCCTGGGACCAGTTGCAGCAAAACGACAGCCTGATGCTCAGCGAACAACTGGCGCGGCGCCTGGCCGTAAAGCTCGGCGATACGCTGAGCATTCCTACGCCGCAAGGTGTGTGGGCACCCACGGTGGTCGGAATTTACGCCGATTACGGCAACCCCAAGGGCCACGTGCTGGTCAACGCCACGCACCTGCTGGCCCACTGGCCGACGTTGTCACCGGCGCGCTTCAACCTGCGGGTCGCGCCGCCCGATGTGGCGCCGCTGGTGCGTGAGGTGCAGCGCGCATTTGCTCTGGAAGACAGCCGGATTGTTGATCAGCAGCAGCTCAAGGGCTGGTCGAGCCAGGTCTTCGAGCGCACGTTCGCTGCGACTGCCGCGCTGAACAGCCTCACCCTCGGCGTGGCTGGCGTGGCGCTGTTCATCAGCCTGCTGACCCAGAGCCAAAGCCGCCTGGGCCAACTCGCACCGTTGTGGGCGTTGGGGGTGACGCGACGGCAATTGATGCTGCTGAACCTGGGGCAGACCTGGCTGCTGGCGGTGCTCACATTGGTCCTCGCCTTACCCCTGGGCCTCTTGCTGGCGTGGTGCCTGGACGTGGTGATCAATGTGCAGGCCTTTGGCTGGCGCCTGCCGTTGCAGGTGTTCCCATGGCAGCTTGCGCAGTTGTTGGGGCTGGCGCTGCTGGCCACGTTGCTGGCGTCGGCCTGGCCGCTGTGGCAGTTGTATCGCAGCCGCCCGGCGGATTTGTTGAGGACCTTTGCCCATGAAGATTAAATCACTGCTGTGGGCTGTTTTGCTGTTACTGGGCGCATGTGACCAACAACCCGCGCCACAGGCGAGCTTCGCCGGCCTGGGCAGTGACGCGGCGGACTTTGCCCAGGTGGTCCCCGGCAAACTCTTCAGTTTTCCCGAGGACCATGGCCCGCACGCCGGTTTTCGCATTGAATGGTGGTACGTCACCGCCAACCTCAAGGATGCCCAGGGCAATGTGTTCGGGGTGCAATGGACACTGTTTCGCAATGCCCTCAAGGCCGGGCCCGAACATACCGGCTGGCAGGACGCGACGATTTGGCTCGGCCACGCCGCCGTCACCTCCGCCACGCGCCACTACGCCGCCGAGCGTTACGCCCGTGGCGGCGTCGGCCAGGCGGGAGCCCAGGCGGTGCCGTTCAATGCCTGGATCGATGACTGGAATTTCGCCACCCGCCCCGGTAGCCCAAGTGCGTTGGCGGACATGCAACTCAAGGCCGGCGGTGCGCACTTCGCCTACGACTTGCACCTGACCTCAAGCCGCCCGCTGGTGCTGCAGGGCGAGGGCGGCTACAGCCGTAAATCCGACCAGGGCCAGGCGTCGTACTACTACAGCCAGCCGTTTTTCAGCGCCAATGGCAGCGTCACCCTCGACGGCAACACCTACCAGGTCAGCGGCCCCGCCTGGCTCGACCGCGAATGGAGCAGCCAACCCCTGGGCGCCACCCAGAGCGGTTGGGACTGGTTCTCGCTGCACCTGGACCGTGGTGAGCAATTGATGCTGTTTCGTGTACGGCAAACCGATGGCGCGTCGTACCTGACCGGCACCTGGATCGACCGCGAAGGCCGTACCCAGACCCTGCATAACGCCGATATCCAACTGGCGCCGCTGCAAACCACTGTTATCGATGGGCGCCATATTCCTACGCGCTGGTCGCTGAAAATTCCCGGCAAACAGCTGGATATCACCACCCAGGCCGTCAACCCGAACGCTTGGATGAACCTGAGTATTCCTTACTGGGAAGGGCCGGTGCAGTTCGAGGGTGGGGTGGGTTACCTGGAGATGACCGGGTATTGAGTGCGTTTCTGTAGGCGCTTGTTCTCAATCAAGTAGGTTAATTCCCAAATGTGATTTCGGCCCCCCGGACTTGTGTCCGGACCGGGTTCGCTTGCTTATATTTCGACGCCATCTTGTTTGCATCCCGGATGTAAGGCATGGCGCAGAGTTATATCAATGACCACATGACGGACTACACCAGTCTGAAAAAACGTGCGATGGGCAGCGCATTGAGCCAGCAGCGCTCGGACCATTTTGATGTGCTGAACCGCCACCTGCGCCCGGGGCTGGTGGCGCCCGGGCAACTGGTGATTATTCCCGACCCCTACAGCGTGGGGTGTTCATTTGAAGAAGCCTGGTTGATGCGCCATGCCGAAGACGTTCGTCGCAATCTGGACATGCAGGCAGCGGCCGGCGCGGCGGTGATCGACAACTATGACCTGCTGCAGAGCTTTCTGACGTATGGCTCGATTGGCATCGGCAGTGCGACTTCGGCGTGGGCGCGGCACCTGGATGAGGTGGCGCAGACGCTGGAAGACGTGGAGCGGTTGCACCAGCGGCTCAAAGGCGGCGGGTTGGACCGGGAAGCATTTATTCAGCAACGCCAGGCATTGTTCCGCCGGTTGGAGCTGCAATTGCACGGCGCGGCACGGTTTGGCACGGGGTTGCAGGGCAATGAATCGTTGAAAAAGGTGCTGGGGATTTCGACCAAGAGTTATCTGCATAAAGGCGAGATCGCAGGGTACGCCAAGCGGATTCGCGAGATCGCGCAGATGTCGAAGTGGTTGGGCAAGGGGACTTATGTGGGGTTGGCGTTGGATGTGGGGAATGCAGGGTTGGAAATCAAGGAGGCATGTGTGACGGGGCGGGAGGCGCAGTGCAGGAGGGCGAAGTATGTGGAGACGGGGAGGTTGGCGGGTGGGGTGGTGGGCGCTGCTGGTGGAGGTTTTTTCGGCGCTAAGCTAACTCGTCGTGCATGCAACTTTTTTTAGGTGTCGCGACTAGAGGAAGCGGTGCTCTGACCTGCGCAATTATCGGTGGTGCTGCGGGTGGGTATTATGGAGGCAGCAAAATCGGCAATGGCGGTGCGTTTCTGGGCGGCAAGATCATAGAGATTGATGGTGATTTGATCTTTCAACCGGAGGGGGCTTAACGATGTCGTTTTTTCTCGTCTACACCGTTGTGATGATTGTTGGAACCTTCGCCGTGGTGGGACTGTTGCTTTTTGCCGGACGTACAAAATTCGAGGAGCTGGAAAGTTACTTCAGTGAAAACCCGGAGGTTCGTAAGCGTAAACAACTCTGGGGGAGAAACCGGCGCTTTAATCTGATGTGTCTGATCATTGATATCCTCGCCCATTCAAAAAGCTCCTTGAAAGAAGGCTTTGTGACTGAGGCGCAATTGGCCGCCATTCCGTTATCACTCAAGCGTTGGGCCGTGTGGCCCTATCGCCTTGCGATGACCTGGGCTATCAGCTGGGGCTATTGGTGTACCTGGCTCTAGAGGTGCCTTCTTTTCCTGAGGATATTTTTTCGAAAAAATACTGTACATCCATCCAGTAATATTCTACATTCCATCCCAGGTGACCGGATGTCACCTGAGCTTCACTTTTTAACTATGGATGGATAAAAAATGAAATCGAAAAAAGCCTTTATGCTGGGCGCGGCCATGGCGGCCACTTGCTTCGTTTCGGGCTTTGCCCTCGCCGAGCAATACCCTCATCTGGCTGCGCAAGCGGCGCAACCGACCATCAAGCAAACCCTCAAAGCGGCTGGTAATGTGCCCGCTACCAAGGCTTCTGCGGCGCTGAAACAGCAACTGAAGAAACCTGTGGTTGCCGCCAAGGCCAAGGCCGGTTTGGGGGTGGAAAACCGCACGGCATCAGCTCCGGTGACTAAGGTTACGAAAGCCGACGCCCAACAGGCGAGCGCCGTGCAGGCGGCGCTGGTGCAGGGCTGTGAAACCACCCTGGATGTGAACCAGCTGTACACGGTCAATGGTGTGCAGACCGGCGACTTGCTGTGCTACCACTTCAACCTGCCGCAGAAGGCCCGGATCAACGCGCTGCTGGTCGGCCAGACGGCGGGCACCAATATGTCGTTGACCCTGTTCCAGGACGATGGCCAGGGCAACCCGATTCCGCTGGGCACTTCCGATAACCCGGGTACTGGCGATGAAAGCCTCAGTGGTGTGCTGCCGGCCGGTGATTACTACTGGTTCATGGAGGCCAATGCGGCGGTGCAGGGATCGAGTTTCCAGTTCGGGGTGGCGGTTGACGCCAATCTCGATGCATTCGAGCCCAATGACACGCCGGACACGGCTTTCCAACTGCCGGACACGCTCAACTATCTCAGCGGCAACGCGGACAGCGTCAATGATGTCGACTACTTCGACTTCAAGGCCGTACGTGGCCAGAGCGTGGGCTTTGCGTTGACGGCCGATGCCCGCAACCAGTGGATCCTGGAACGCCTGAATGGAAGCCAGTGGGTCGTGGTGGACCCGACCCTCAAGTCGGACTCGGTCTCCAACCCGGGCGTTGGCGGTGTGGTCAAGTTGCGTGTGCGTCCGAACCCGAATGCCGCCTGGAGTGCGACGGGTAAATACAACCTGTCGTTTGGCTCCAACCCACGCATCAATACCTCGGATGTGAAAGGCGAGCCGAGCGTGATCCGCATCCCGTCTTCGGCTTCCGATGTGGGTTACGGCTACATGACCACTCAAGCCTATCGGAACCTGACCTGGAAGATGGGCTTGTCGGACAGCACTGGCATGCCGCTGGTGGGGCTGCACCCGATTGTCTTCCTTGACCAGCGTATCGACCCGGACAATGGCGACATCGTTTACCAGGCATATTCGGCTGCCACCGACAGTTCCGGCGAGGCCGCCGGCACCATCAATGTGGGCACCTGCTCCGGTGATTTCCAGACCACCTTTGTCGATTACGCCCAAGGCTACAACAACACCTGGCGTACCCAGTTCAACTACGGCGTGTGGCGTATGGAAGTGCTGGAGTATCCAGGGATCGGCGTCGGTGGGGACAATGTTCCGTATGTGAGCTTTGGCCACCTGTGCACGCAGACCTTGCTGAGCAGCACCAAGGCCTAACGAACTGACGCGTTAGACTCCAGGGCATACAGGCCTCGCGCCTGTATGCCCTTTTTGCGTTATGGCTCCAGTGCCAATGCCAATGGCAGGCGCGCCATGCTGGTGCTCTTGAGCGAGCCCAGGTACAACCAGTTGCCATACTCCCGGGCGGTGGTGATCGGCGAGTAGTTGCCGGCGCTGCCATCCTGCAAATTGGCGATCACCTTGCCCTTGGTATCCAGCCCCAGCACAAAGGCTTTGCGCTCGATCGGCTTGGGCACCACCATCAGTGCCCGCACCATCACCTTGCGCAGCAGCGGGTAGCCGGCAAAGCTGTCCAGCAAGGGGTTGCGCGGCGAGTACAGTGCGACCCAGAAGCGGTCCTCGCCGTTAAAGCTGAGGTTATCCGGCAGGCCCGGCAGGTTGTCGATAAACAGGTCGTGCTGGCCGGCGCGTTCGCCTTTGAGCCAATAACGACTGATGCGATAGGCGCCGGTTTCATTGACCAGCACGTAGTTTTCGTCCGGGCCGAGGGCCACGCCATTGGCGAATTGCAGCTGCTCCAGCAATACCTCGGTGGTGCCGCTGTTGAAGTCATAGCGCAGCAGCCGGCCATCGCCGCCATGCTCGATCACCGCCTCACCATCCTGGCCATACCCCCAGCGGCTCGACGCATCGCTGAAGTAGGCATAGCGCCCAGCGGCGTCCACGGCCACATCATCCGTAAAACCAAAGGGCACGCCATTGGCGGCGGTGCTCAGCGATGTGAGCTGGCGACGGGTATCCAGCGCGAGCAGGCCCTTGACCCCGTCAGCAATGATCAACCGCCCATCCGGGTGCAGCGCCATGCCCAGTGGGCGCCCGCCGGTGTTGGCCAGCACTTCCAGGCTGCGGCTGTCGGGGGAGGTGCGGATGATCCGCCCGTCATGCAGGCCGCTGATCAGAAACCCCTGGGCATCCAGCAACAGGGCCTCGGGGCCGGGGATGTCTTGGGCGCCGATTTTCTGTACGCCTTTGAGGCGCTGGTTTTCGGCGTAAAGCCCGTCCGTCATCGAGGGCGCCTTGGGCGGTACCCAGTTCACCGGTTGCACCTTGGTGGGCATCAGCAACAGAAAAGCGATCACTGCAAGCAGCAACACAAACATCAGATGACGCAGTTTTCTTGGACGGATACTCATGACGATTCCTGGTTGTCGTTGGGGCGCGGTTCCCAGTGCAGGGTGCCGAACAGATAATCCATCAGCGGCAGGACGATATTGAAATTGCGCCCCTGCATCAGCTCGCGACGGTGGTGCAGGGCATGCAATCGGTACATCTGGCGAAGCCACGGCAGGCGCGCCACCGGATGTTCGGCAGGCAGGTGCTTGCAGGCGTGAAACACTTCGTAAAGTAAATATCCCAGGAGCCTGCACCCGGCAAACAGCCCGAGGTCGTAACGGCCGCTAAAGGTCTCGGTGGGGCGGGGCATGGCAGGCTGCTCGGTGTTTTTTTGTTGGAGGCTGAGCTTAGTTGGTGGTGGGGAATGTGCGAGTTTTTGCGCTGCGCATGAAACCGGTGTGGGAGCTGGCTTGCCTGCGATGCAGACACCTTGCGGTATCAGGCACAGCGCGTGGATGCCATCGCAGGCAAGCCAGCTCCCACATTGACCGCGTAACCCGAAGCGACCAGTGGGGGCTTGCACACCCCTCATTTCCTTGCTAGCTTCTCGCAAAATGTTAACGATAACATTTGCTCTAAAAATAAAAACAAAACAGAGACCCACGCCATGAAAATTCTCCCGAAAACCCTGTGTTTATTGGCTGTAAGCATCACCCTCGGCACCGTTTCCCCAGCCTTTGCCGACGCTGCCAAACCGATCCGCATCGGCGCGTCCTTCCAGGAAATCAACAACCCCTATTTCGTCACCATGAAAAACGCCCTCGAAGAAGCGGGCGCGAGTATCGGTGCGAAGTTGATCATCACCGACGCCCGCCACGACGTGTCCAAGCAGGTCAGTGATGTGGAAGACATGCTGCAAAAAGGCATCGATATCCTGCTGATCAACCCCACCGATTCGGTCGGCGTGCAATCGGCCGTCAAGTCCGCCCATGCCGCCGGTGTCGTGGTGGTGGCGGTGGATGCCCAGGCGGAGGGGCCGCTGGACTCATTCGTCGGCTCGAAGAACTTCGACGCCGGTTTCCAGGCCTGTGAATACCTGGCCAAGCACATCGGCGACAAGGGCAATATCGCCATCCTCGACGGCATCGCCGTGGTGCCGATCCTGGAGCGCGTGCGCGGTTGCAAGGAAGCTGTGGCCAAGCATCCGGACATCAAGATCGTGAGCATCCAGAACGGCAAGCAGGAACGTGACCAGGCGCTGACCGTCACCGAAAACATGCTGCAGGCCCAGCCGACCCTCAAGGGCATTTTCAGCGTGAATGACAACGGCTCGCTCGGTGCGCTCTCGGCCATCGAAGCCAGCGGCCTGGACGTGAAGCTGGTCAGCGTCGACGGCGCGCCGGAAGCGATCAAGGCGATCCAGAAGCCCGGCAGCAAATTCATCGCCACCTCGGCCCAATACCCGCGTGACCAGATTCGCCTCGCCCTGGGCATCGCCCTGGCCAAGAAGTGGGGCTCGCAAGTGCCTGCCACGATTCCGGTGGACATCACCCTGATCGACCAGGCCAAGGCCAAGGATTTCAGCTGGTAAATCACCCAGGCCCCACGCAATTCGTGGGGCCCAGGTCATCCTTCTGAATACGAGGTCGGCGGTATGAGCAGTCTTCTCAAGCTGGAAAACATCTGTAAGCGGTACCCGGGCGTACAGGCCCTGAAGTCGATCAACCTGCAAGTCGAGCGCGGCGAGATCCATGCCCTGCTCGGGGAAAATGGCGCGGGAAAATCGACCCTGATGAAAATCCTCGGCGGCGTCGAGCATCAAGACGAAGGCCAGATCCTGATCGACGGCCAGGCGCAGCACTTCGCGACCTACCGTGATGCGATTGCCGCCGGCATCGGCATCGTGTTCCAGGAATTCAGCCTGATTCCCTACCTCACGGCGGTGGAAAACATCTTCCTCGGCCACGAGTTGAGCAACCGCTTTGGCCTGCTGCGCAAGCGCGAAATGGTCGAGGCGTCCCAGGCTCTGTTCAAGCGCCTGGGCGTGACCATCGACCTGCAATGCGCGGTCAAGCACTTGAGTGTGGCCGAACAGCAGTTTGTCGAAATCGCCAAGGCCCTGGCCCTGGATGCGCGCCTGCTGGTGTTGGATGAGCCCACCGCAACCCTGACGCCGAGCGAGGCCGAGCTGCTGTTTGAGATCATGCGCGAGCTCAAGCGCCAGGGCGTGGCAGTGATCTTTATCTCCCATCACCTGGAGGAGATTTTCCAGGTGTGTGACCGCATCAGCGTCTTGCGCGACGGCGGCAATGTAGGCGTCACAGACGTGGCCGACAGCGACATCGACCGCCTGGTCGAGATGATGGTCGGGCGTCGCCTGGAATGCAGTTTTCCACCCAAGCCGACCAGCGCACGCGGCCCGCTGTTGCTGGAGGTCAAGGACATCCAACTGGTACGCAACGGCCCGCACAACCGCTTCCAACTGCACAAGGGCGAGATTCTCGGCTTTGCCGGGTTGGTCGGTTCCGGGCGTACGGAACTCGCGTTGGGCATGATGGGCGCGCTGCCGTCGGTGAGCAAAGACGTGTGGCTGCGCGGCGAAAAAATCAGCCTCGACGACCCGGCTCAGGCCCTGGCCCATGGCATCGGCCTGCTGCCGGAAAGCCGCAAGAGCGAAGGGCTGATCACCGATTTCAGCATCCGTGAAAACATCTCGCTGAACAACCTGCCCAAATACCAGAACGCCTCGGGCCTGATCGACAAGACCCGCGAATGCGCCAGCGTCGAAGGCCTGATGAAGCAACTGTCGATCAAAGCCCCGAGCAGCGAAAGCCGGGTGTTCAACCTCAGCGGCGGCAACCAGCAAAAGGTCGTGATCGCACGCTGGATCAACCACCACTGCGACGTGCTGGTGTTCGATGAACCCACCCGTGGTATCGACGTGGGGGCCAAGGCGCAGATCTACGCGCTGATGCGCCGCCTCACCGAACAGGGTTACGCAATCATCATGATTTCCTCCGAGTTGCCGGAAATCATCGGCATGTGCGACCGCGTCGCCGTGTTCCACAAGGGCGCCATCGTCAAGCTGCTGGAAGCGTCCGCCGTCAATCCTCAAGAGGTCATGCGCCATGCAACAGGGGGCTCAAGTGAATACGTCCATTAGTACCGGCGATAACAGCTGGCTGCGCCTGAACCTGGCGCGGCTGGTGCGCTCGCCGGCGTTCTATCCGTTCGTGGGGCTGGTGGTGGTGACCCTGGTGATGATCCTTGCCAGCGACACCTTCCTGACCACCAGCAACCTGTCGAACATCGCACGCCAGGTGTCGATCAACGCAATTATCGCGGTGGGCATGACCTGCGTGATTCTCACCGGCGGCATCGATTTGTCGGTGGGGCCGGTGATGGCGTTGTCCGGCACGCTCACGGCCGGGTTGATGGTCGCGGGCCTGCCGCCCGGCCTTGCAATTGGCGCAGGGATGTTGATCGGCGTGGCCTTCGGCATCGGCAACGGGCTGTTCGTCGCCTACCTGCACATGCCGCCGATCATCGTCACCCTGGCGACCATGGGCATCGCCCGTGGCCTGGGCCTGATGTACACCGACGGCTACCCGATTTCCGGGCTGCCGGAGTGGTTCGGTTTCTTCGGGCGCCAGAGCCTGTTCGGTATTGAAGTGCCGATCCTGATCATGCTGGTCACCTACGCCGCGGCCTATGTGCTGCTGCAGCACACGCGTATCGGTCGCTACATCTACGCGATTGGCGGCAATGAAGAAGCGGTGCGTCTGTCCGGCGTGCGTGCAGCGCGTTTCAAGTTGCTGGTGTACGGCATCAGCGGCCTGACGGCGGCAATTGCCGGGCTGGTACTCACCTCACGCCTGATGAGCGGCCAGCCGAATGCGGGCGTGTCGTTCGAACTGGATGCGATTGCTGCCGTGGTACTCGGTGGTGCGTCGATTGCCGGTGGGCGCGGCGTGATCGTCGGCACCTTGCTCGGCGCCATGCTGCTCGGCGTACTCAATAACGGACTGAACATGCTCGGGGTCTCGCCCTACGTCCAGAGCGTGATCAAGGGCGGGATCATTTTGCTGGCGATCTTTATCAGCCGTCAGCGCCATAAATAAACTCAAGACAGGACCGAACACCATGGACAAGTACACCGACATGCAAGCCGTCGTTTGCCACGGCCCCAAAGACTATCGCCTGGAACGCATCGGCAAACCCCAGGCCCGTCCCAACGAACTGGTGATCCGTATCGCCGCCTGTGGCATCTGCGCCAGTGACTGCAAATGCCACTCCGGCGCTGCGATGTTCTGGGGCGGCGACAACCCGTGGGTCAAGGCGCCGGTGGTGCCGGGGCACGAGTTTTTCGGCTATGTGGTGGAAGCGGGCGAGGGCGCCGAGGAGCACTTCGAAGTCGCGGTAGGCGACAAGGTGATCGCCGAGCAGATCGTGCCCTGCGGCAAGTGCCGTTTCTGCAAATCCGGCAAGTACTGGATGTGCGAAGTGCACAACATCTTCGGCTTCCAGCGAGAAGTGGCCGAAGGCGGCATGGCCCAGTACATGCGCATCCCCAAGACCGCCATCGTGCACAAGATTCCCGAGTCGGTGTCGCTGGAAGACTCGGCGCTGGTGGAGCCGATGGCCTGTTCGATCCATACCGTCAACCGTGGTGATATCCAGCTCGACGACGTGGTGGTGATCGCCGGCGCCGGCACCCTCGGGCTGTGCATGGTCCAGGTTGCCGCGTTGAAGACCCCGAAGAAGCTGGTGGTGATCGACATGGTCGACGAACGCCTGGAGCTGGCGAAGAAGTTCGGCGCCGATGTGGTGATCAACCCGTCCCGAGACAACGCCCGTGAAATCATCAACGGCCTCACCGACAACTATGGCTGTGACGTCTACATCGAGACCACCGGCGTACCGGCCGGCGTGACCCAGGGCCTGGACCTGATCCGCAAGCTCGGGCGTTTTGTCGAGTTCAGCGTGTTCGGCGCCGAGACCAGTGTCGACTGGTCGATCATCGGCGACCGCAAGGAGCTGGACGTACGTGGCGCGCACCTGGGGCCGTATTGCTACCCGATCGCCATCGACCTGTTCGAGCGCGGCCTGGTGACCTCCACAGGCATTGTCACCCATGATTTTCCGCTGGATAACTTTGCCGAAGCGTTTGAGTTGGCCAACTCGACCAAGTCGATCAAGGTGCTGTTGAAGCCGGTGGTCTGATCTATGGAATACGTAATGGGGGTCGATATAGGAACCCAGAGCACCAAGGCGCTGCTGGTGGATGGTCAAGGCACGATCATCGCCCAGCACAGCCAGGGGTATCGCGTGGATACCCCGAAAGTGCGTTGGGCCGAGCAATGGCCGCAGGTCTGGCTGGATGCCGTCGAGACCTGCGTGGCGCAGTGCATGGCCAAGGCCGGCGTGGCGGCGGAGCAGGTCAAGGCGCTGTGCATCAGCAGCCTGTATGGCGGCTCGGGGATTGCGGTGGACGCGCAGATCACACCGCTGCACCCGTGCCTGATCTGGATGGACCGCCGCGCCGGCGAGCAGGTGGCGTGGGTGCGTGAGCATGTGGACCTGGAGCGCTTGTACGCGGTCACCGGCAACTCGGTGGACAGTTACTACGGCTTCACCAAGATGCTCTGGCTCAAGCAGCACCAGCCACAGGTGTGGGCCAACACCCGCTACCTGCTGCCGCCCAACAGCTATATCAACTGGTGCCTCACCGGGGAGTTGGCGGTGGACCATAGCAGCGCCGGCAATATCGGCGGGGTGTATGACGTGGCGGCGCGCGGCTGGTCGGGCGAGATGCTCGACGCGCTGGGCATACCGCTGGCGATGATGCCCGAGCGCCTGGTGCATTCCGGTGAGGTGGTGGGTGGTCTGCTGGATAACTGGGCCACGCGCCTGGGCCTGCAGACCGGCACGCCGATCCTGGCGGGCGGCGTGGATGCGGCCATGGCGACCCTGGCGGCGGGCGTTACGCAGCCGGGCAACCATGTGGCGATGATCGGCACCAGCATGTGCTGGGGTTACCTGAACCAGCACGTGGATGCGCGTCACGGGCTGGTGAGTTTTCCTCACGTCTACAACGGTCACCGCGACCTCTACATCTTCGGCGGTGCGATCACCGCCGGCGCGTCGGTGAGCTGGTTTCGCGAGCAGTTCTGCCAGGCCGAAGAGCAACAGGCCAAAGCCAGCGGGCAGGACAGCCTGGTGTTGCTGGAACAGCGCGCCCGGCAGATCCCGGCGGGCAGCGAAGGCTTGCTGTTCCTGCCCTACCTGATGGGCGAACGCAGCCCGGTATGGGATGACCGCGCCAGTGGCAGTTTTGTCGGGTTGAACCTCTACCACAGCCGCATCCACCTGTACCGCGCCGTGCTGGAAGGGGTGAGTTTTGCCCTGCGCCACAATATCGAGGCGGGCACTCGTGGCGCGCACTCGTTGGACCCACGCTTGATCGTGGTGGGCGGCGCGAGCCATTCGGACCTGTGGATGCAGATCATCGCGGACGTTACGCGGTACCCGGTGTACACCATCGTGCAGGAGGTGGAAGCGGCACTCGGCGCGGCGTTGCTGGCCGCGCACACAGTGGGGTTGGTGAGTGACGGGGAGATGGACAAGGGCTGGGTGCAACTGGCGTTGCGGGCTGAGCCGAATGCGCAAAATGTCGAGGCGTATGAGCGTGCGTTTGGCGAATACCTGAAGCTGTATCCGGCGCTGAAACCGATCATGCATAACCTGCAAACCACCTGACTCAACACCACCCAATGTGGGCGCTGGCTTGCCTGCGATGGCAGTGTACCGGTGGCGAATGAGCTGGCTGACACTGCGCTATCGCAGGCAAGCCAGCTCCCACAGGGATCTTCATTGTCTATGGAATAGTGACCATGACCACCACCTTCAACTTCACCCACCAGCGCATCCTCGTCACCGGCGCCAGCAGCGGCATTGGCCGCGAAATCGCCCTGCAACTGATCGCCAGCGGCGCTGAAGTCTTCGCCCTGGGCCGCGACGCGCAGGCCCTGGCCCAGCTCGGCTGCCACGCCCTGTGTCTGGACATCGCCGACAGCGTCGCCCTCGACACCGCCCTGCAGGACCTGCCGCCGCTGCACGGCCTGGTCAACTGCGCGGGCATCTCGCGCCTGGAACCCGCCATCGCGATCAGCGCCAAGGCCTTCGACCAGGTGATGCAGGTCAACGCCCGCGCCGCCGCCCAGGTGGCCAGCCGTGTCGCGACAAAAATGATCGAAGCGCAAATCGCCGGCAGCATCGTCAACGTCTCCAGCCAAGCCTCGTTGGTGGCGCTGGACGATCACCTGGCCTACTGCGCCTCCAAGGCTGCGCTGGATGCGATCACCCGCGTGCAGTGCGCCGAGTGGGGCCGTTTCGGCATTCGCGTCAACAGCGTCAACCCAACAGTCACCCTCACGCCGATGGCGACCATGGCCTGGTCCGACCCGGCCAAGCGCGATCCGGCGCTGGCGGCCATTCCCCTTGGGCGTTTTGCCGAAACCGCAGAAGTGGCCTTGCCGGTGCTGTTCCTGCTGAGCAGCGCCGCCAGCATGATCAGCGGCGTCAGCCTGCCCATCGACGGCGGCTACACCAGCCGCTAGCCGTTTTCCAGCTGGCCGGCGATCACCACCTTATCCCGTAGTTTGTACGGGTCTTCGAGGTGATCGAGCAGCAGGCGGACCGCACTGCTGCCGGCCAGTGACGCATCGTGGGCCACGCAGGCGATGGGCACGCCGAAGATATCGGCGAAGGGCAGGCGGTCGATGCCGCAGATCGTCAGGCTGTCGTGGGGGATGTTGTGCATGCGCAGTGCGCGCAGGGCGCCCAGGGTGATCAACTGGTTGAAACCCATGATCGCGTCCGGCGCCGAGTGCTCGGCCAGGTAGTCGAGGGTGTGCAGGTAGGAGGGCATCAGCGTGTAGTCGCCGGCCTGTACTTCGACCTGCACCTGGGGATGTTCGGCCAGCACTTCGCGCAGGCCCTTTAGGCGCTCCACCGTGATGCGTGAGTGCTCGGGACCGGTGAGCACCAGCAGGCGCTTGAGCGCAGGCGTCTGGCGCAGCAGGTAGTGCGCGGCCTGGATGCCGCTGTGGTAGTTGTCGAGCACCACGCGGCTGAACGGGCTGTCATGGAGCGTGCGATCAAGCAGCACCACCGGGGTTTTGCCGTTGCCCAGGCGTTCGAGGTAGTCGGGCTGGTAGCTCGGCTCATCCGAGACCGGCGACAGGATGATCCCCGCCACGCGGTAACCCAACAGGGTATCCACGGCTTTGCTTTCCAGCTCTTCCAGCTCATCGGTGTCCACCAGCATGATGGTGTAGCCGTGCTGTTTGGCCTCGCGGGAAATCGCCTTGATCATTTCGCTGTAGAACGGGTTGTCCACGGACGCGGTGATCACGCCGATGATCAGGCTTTCACTGCGCTTGAGCCCGCGGGCGAAGGCGTTGGGCACGTAGTCCATCTCCCGCGCCACTTCGAGGATGCGTGCCAGGGTGGCCGGCTTGACCAGGTCGGGTTTGCTCAGTGCGCGGGACACCGTGATGGTGGTCATGCCGACCCGTTTGGCGATGTCGCTGATGGTGACGGACTTTTTCTTGTTCATCGGTAAGGCTGCGAAAGGAAACACCCGCAGGCTAGCATGCGCGGCGGGTATTGTTGCTTCAAATCAGCGGGTCCCAGCGTTGCGACCAGTCGGTTTCAGCCTTGACCACGTCGCGCAGCAACCCCAGCGCCTGTTGCAACACCGCCGAATCCCGCGCCCGTGAATACACCACAAACGTCGGGAAGTTGAACTCGGGCGCCTTGGCCACGCGCTGCATCACGCCGCTGTCCAGGTAGCTCTGTACCACCCGCGTGCGGAAATACCCGGCGCCGCCATTCTCCAGGATGTACTGCAAGGCCAGCGGCCCCAGGTTGAAACTCAACGCGGCGCGGGCCCGGTCGGGTAAGGCCGCGTCATGCTGCTGGCGAAAGCCCGGGCCCCAATCGATGTAGACGTAGGGGGCCGGCTTGCTCACCAGTTGCACCAGAATCAGTTTTTCTTCCAGCACCTGCTCCACCTGCAAGCCGGGCCAGTACTGCGGCTGGAACACCAGCGCGGCATCGAGCACGCCCAGCTCCAGTTGGCGCAGCAGGTAGTCGCCTTCACGCACTTCGGTACGCAGTGCATGCCCCGGGATATGTTCACGCAGGGCCTGGGCCCAACCCAGCATCAGCGGGTTGCACAGGCTTACTTCACCGCCGATATGCAGCACATTGCGATAGCCATCGGGCAGCGGCAGGTCACGCTTGGCGGCCTCCCAGGTTTGCAGCAGCTGGTTGGCGTACACCACAAAGGCCTCGCCGTCGGCGGTCAGGCGTGCACCGGCGCGATTGCGGATGAACAGCGTGCTGCCCAGTTGGCTCTCAAGGTTTTTCACGCGGGCAGTAATGGCGGTCTGGGTAACGTGCAGTTTCTCGGCCGCTGCGGCCAGGCTGCCGCAGCGGGTGATTTCGAGGAAGGTGCGTGCCAGTTCGATGTCCATGAAGCCCCCGGGGATGAATGGGGACAGTGTAATGGAATGTGGTCGAAACTGTGGGCGCTGGCTTGCCTGCGAAGGCTGCCTGACAGCCGACCACACTCGAACTGTAGCCCCGCGATCCAACTGTGGGAGCGGGCTTGCTCGCGAAGGCGGAGGTGCGGTGTACATATCCGTTATTTAGGTATCGGCTGCTATTGGTTCCGCTTTTACAGCGGCTCACTTTTGAAAAGCGCAAAAGTAAGCAAAACGCTCTTGCCCCAACACTCGGCACCTCGCCTAGGCTCGGTGTGCCCGTAATCCGACAGTGATTTGGGGGCCGCCGCCACGCGCCATCCATGGCGCGGGGCGGCTAAACCGGCATCCCTGCCGGTTTACCCCCAAATCCCTGTCGAATTACGGCCAGCGTGTTTGACGGGGCGCCTAAGATCAAAAGCGGCTCGCTTCGCATCGTGGGTACGCGGTCTTGCCGGCGATCGCGGTGTGTCAGTGACGCGTGGGGTGTCTGACACGACGCCATCGCCGGCAAGCCGCTCCTATAGGGGAGTGTATTTCAGGTCGGGGTTTTTGGGGCTTGCACGTGCTCGGTGGGGAACGCCTTGGCGTACGCCTGGCACACCCGCAACACCTGCTCATCGGCAAACCGCGCGCCCACCACATGCAACCCCACCGGCAAGCCATTCGCCGCCAGCCCGCACGGCACCGACGCCGCCGGTTGTTGGGTGAGGTTGAAGGGGTAAGTAAACGGCGTCCACTGCGTCCACTCCTGCAAGCTCGAACCCGGCGGCACGTTGTGCCCCGCCTCAAACGCGGTGATCGGCATCATCGGCGACACCAGTACGTCGTAATGCTCATGGAATGCGGCCATCCGTGCCACCAGTGCCGCACGCGCTTCGAGGGCGTCGTTGAAGTCGCGCAGGCTCAACGCTGCGCCTTGTTGCGCGATACGCAACAGCCCGGGGTCCAGCAGCCGCTTTTGCGCATCGCTCATCGCGCTGGTCAAGCGCGCCGCGCCGGCTGCCCATAAAGTGCTGAAGACTTCCAGCGGGTCGCTGAACCCCGGGTCGATCTGCTCGACCTGGGCGCCCAGTTGCACCAGGCCCTCGACCGCCTGCGCAACCACCCTGGCCACCTGCGGGTCGACATCCACATACCCGAAGGTTGGGCTGTAGGCCACGCGCAAACCTTTCAGATCCGTACCCGGCGTCAGCCATGGCGTGGCTCGCGGCGCGCCGATCAAGCCGTCCCGTGCATCCGGTTGCGCGATGGTTTGCAGCATCAGCACGCTGTCTTCCACGGTGCGGGTCATCGGCCCCAGGTGCGACAGAATGGTCATGGAGCTGGCCGGCCATTGCGGCACATAACCGAAGGTCGGCTTGATGCCGAAGGTGCCGGTAAATGCACAGGGAATGCGGATCGAGCCTCCTGCGTCGCTGCCCTGGTGCAGCACGCCCAGGTTCAATGCCGCCGCCGCACCTGCGCCGCCCGACGAGCCGCCCGCCGTGGTGCGCGTGTCCCAGGGGTTGCGGGTGATGCCGTACAGCGGGTTGTCGGTGACGCCTTTCCAGCCGAATTCCGGGGTGGTGGTCTTGCCCAGCAGCACCGCGCCGGCCTTGCGCATGAAGGCCGGGAACGGTGCGTCCACGTCCCACGGGCCTTGGTCGGAGGTGGTGCGCGAGCCTTTGCGGGTGGGCATGCCGAGCGTCAGCGTAAGGTCTTTGATTGAGGACGGCACACCGTCCAGTGCACCGCAGGGCTCGCCCTTGAGCCAGCGCTGTTCGGATGCCCGTGCGGCCTTCAATGCGCCCTCCGGGTCGACATGGCAGTAGGCATTTACCACGGGGTTGTAACGCTCAATGCGCAGCAGCGTGTCTTCGGTCACCTCCACCGGGGACAGGGTTTTGTCCCGGTAGTGCGCCAGCAGCCGGACTGCCGTCAAATCAGCGATTTCACTCATGCCAGATCCCCCTGCGCCGCATTCACCATGGCGCGCAGCAATACAGCGCAGCCCGCCGCCAGGTCATCCGGCGCGGCGTTTTCGATTTCGTTGTGGCTGATGCCGCCTTCGCACGGCACAAAAATCATTCCGGCCGGGCCGAGTTCGGCGACGAAAATCGCGTCATGCCCGGCACCGCTGACGATGTCCATATGGCTCAAACCCAAGGCAGCGGCGCCATCGCGCACGGCGTTGACGCAGGCCGGGTTGAAGTCCAGTGGCGGGAAGTCGGCGGTGGCGGTCAGCTCGAAACTCAAGCCGTGTCGCTGGGCGGTGGCTTCGATCACGCCGCGCACCTCATCGACCATGGCTTGCAGCGTGTCGGCGTGCAAGTGGCGCAGGTCGATGGTCATGTGCACCTGGCCGGGAATCACGTTGCGCGAACCGGGGTGCAGGTTCAGGCAACCGACGGTGCCGCAGGCGTGGGGCTGCTGCTGATGGGCGATGCGGTTGACCGCGCTGACCACCTCGGCGGCGCCTACCAGGGCGTCCTTGCGCAAGTGCATCGGCGTGGGGCCGGCGTGGGCTTCGACGCCGGTCAGGGTCAGGTCGAACCACTTCTGGCCCAGGCAGCCCATCACCACGCCGATGGTGGTGGCCTGGTCTTCCAGCACCGGGCCTTGCTCGATATGCGCCTCGAAATACGCGCCCACCGGGTGACCGAGTACCGCCCGTGAACCGGCATAGCCGATGCGCTGCAATTCGGCGCCCACCGACAGGCCCTGGTCGTCGAGCTTGTGCAGAGTGTCCTGCAGGTCGAACTTGCCGGCAAACACCCCGGAACCCATCATGCACGGCGGAAAACGCGAGCCTTCTTCGTTGGTCCAGACCACTACTTCGATGGGCGCCTCGGTTTCGATATTCAGGTCGTTCAGGGTGCGGATCACCTCCAGACCGGCCATCACCCCGTAGCAACCATCGAACTTGCCACCGGTGGGCTGGGTGTCGATATGGCTGCCGGTCATCACCGGGGGCAGGGCCGGGTTGCGCCCAGGGCGGCGTGCAAAAATATTGCCGATGGCGTCGACACTGACACTGCATCCGGCGGCCTCGCACCAGTGCACAAACAGGTCGCGGGCCTGGCGGTCGACGTCGGTGAGGGCCAGGCGGCACACGCCGCCTTTGAGCGTGGCGCCGAGCTGGGCCAGGTCCATCAGGGATTGCCACAGGCGGTCGCGGTTGATCAGCGGGGCGTTGCTCTTGAGCGGTTGCGCAAAGCTATTCATGGGCAAATCTCCGGTCAGGCACTCAGGGCCAAGTAGCGGTTCTTGATGGTCGGGTCGGCGCGGAAGGCTTCGGCGCTGCCTTCGTACACCACGCGGCCCTGTTCGAGCACGTAATGGCGGTCGGCGAGTTTGTCGCAGACCATCAGGTTCTGTTCCACCAGCAACACCGGCAGGCCGTCGTCCTTGACCTTGCGCAGGATCTTCACCAGCTCGTCGACGATCACCGGGGCCAGGCCCTCGGTAGGTTCGTCGAGGATCAGCAGCTTGGGGTCGTTGAGCAGGGCGCGGGCGATGGCGAGCATCTGTTGCTCACCGCCGGACAGCGCGTGGCCGGCGTTTTTGCGCCGCTCCTTGAGGCGCGGGAACATGCCGTACACGTCTTCAAGCTGCCAGCGGCTGGTCTTGCGTACGGCGATACGCAGGTTTTCCTCGACCGTGAGCAGGCGGAAAATCCCACGGTTTTCCGGCACCAGCGCCAGGCCCTGGCGGGCGATTTCAAAGATTTTCTGCCCGACCAATGCCTGCCCGTTGAAATGAATCTGGCCCTGGCGCGGGCAGATAATCCCGAGGATGCTGCGCAGTGTGGTGGTCTTGCCGGCGCCGTTACGGCCGAGCAGGGTCACCAGCTCACCGGGGTTGACGGTCAGCGACACGCCTTCCAGCACGTGGCTTTTGTCGTAGTAGGAATGGATATTCTCGACGATCAGCATCAGGCGGCCTCCCCAAGGTAAGCAGTGCGCACACGCTCATCGGCGCGTACGAATTGCGGCGTGCCTTCGACCAGGATTTGCCCGTGGCTCATCACGGTGATGCGTTGGCTGATGGACATGACGATGCTCATGTTGTGTTCGATCAGCAGCACCGTATGGTCGCGTCCGAGGTCGCTGATCAGCTGGGTCATGATCGGGATGTCATCGATGCCCATGCCCGAAGTGGGCTCGTCGAGCATCAACAATTTGGGCTTGGAGCAGATCGACATACCCACTTCCAGCACGCGTTGCTGGCCGTGGGACAACTCGCCGGCCAGGGTGTCGGCACGGCGGGTGAGTTGCAGACGCTCCAGCACCTGGTCGGCCATCTCCAGGTGTTCGCGCTTGCTGTCCACGCGGCGCCAGAAGTTCAAGGCACGCGCACCGTCGCGGCCTTGGGCGGCCAGGCGCAGGTTCTCGCGCACGCTGAGGTTCTGGAACAGGCTGGTGAGCTGGAACGAACGCGCCATGCCCAGGCCGACGCGGGCATGGGCGGGTTTGCGCATCAGGTTCTTGCCGTCGAAATGAATCGCCCCGGCGGTGGCCTGGCGTTCGCCGGTCAGGCAATGGAACAGGCTGGTCTTGCCTGCGCCATTGGGGCCGATGATGGTGTGGATGGTGCCGGCCTCGACCTTGAGGTTCACACCATTTACCGCATGGAACGCGCCGTAGGCCAGTTCCAGATTGTTGGTTTCCAGCAGGATGCTCATAGCCCTTCCTCCTTGGCGATGACGGTGGGTTTGCGGCTGCCGCGCACGCGTTCGAACAGCGAGGCCAAGCCGCCCCACAAGCCGCCGCGCATAAAGATCACCACCAGGATCAGGATCACCCCCAGCAGCATCAGCCAGCGCGGCCACAGGTCGGAGAGGAAATCCCCCAGCAGCACGATGGACCCGGCGCCCAGCAACGAGCCGAACAGCGAGCCGGTACCGCCGACGATGGTCATGATCAGGATGTTTTCGGACATCGCCAGGTCGATATTCGACAGCGGCACAAAGTGCAGCAGCATCGCGTACAGCGCCCCGGCAACCCCGGTGACCGCGCCGGACAGCACAAATACCAGGATCTTGAAGTGGCGTGTGTCGTAGCCGATGGCCGAGGCGCGGGTTTCGTTTTCGCGGATCGCCATCAAGGTGCTGCCGAACGGCGAGGCGATTACCCGGCGTGCGCCGATGAAGATCAGCAGGAACAGCACCGCGACAAACCCATAGAAGGCGCGGGCGTCGGCCAATGACAGCAGCACGGTTTCACCGATACGGATTTCCGGGCGCGGCACGCTGAGCAAGCCGTTGTCGCCGCCGGTCCAGTCGCTCAAGGTGTAGGCGACGAAGTAGGCCATCTGGCTGAACGCCAGCGTCAACATCACGAAGTAAATGCCGGTGCGCCGAATCGCCAGGGCGCCCACCAGCAAGGCCAGGAAACCACCGGCCAGGGCGGCGCCGAGCAACGCGCTGAACAGGCCCAGTTGCAGGTGAATCATCAGCAAGGCTGCGCAGTAGGCGCCGGCACCGAAGAAGATGCCTTGGCCGAACGACAGCAGCCCGGTGTAACCCAGCAACAGGTTGCAGGCGAGGGCGGCCATGGCAAAGATCAGGATCTCGGTGGCCAGGGTCGCCGAGGGCAAAATCAACGGCAAGCCGATCAACACCGCCAGCACCCACAGCAACATGGCTTTGGATTGGGTCTTGGCAAACGGCAGGGGGGTTTCTCGCTCATCTCAGGCTCTCCCGAACAGGCCGTAGGGGCGTACCAGAATCACCACGGCCATTGCGCCGTAGATCATCAGGCTCGCACCCTGGGGCCAGAGTGTGGTCATCAGGCTTTGCACCACGCCCACCAGCAAACCGCCGACCAGCGCGCCGCTGAACGAGCCCATGCCGCCGATCACCACCACCACGAAGGCCACGCCGAGAATCTCCGGGCCGACAAAGGGCTGGGCACCGCGCAACGGCGCGAACAGCACGCCCGCGACGCCAGCCAGGGCTACGCCGAGCGCGAAGGTCATGGAGAACAGGCGGAAGATATTGGTGCCCAGCAGCGACACGGTTTCGGTGCTTTCACTGCCGGCGCGCACCAGGGCGCCGAAGCGCGTGCGTTCCAGCAACAGCCACAGGCCCAGGCCCACCAGCCCGGAAAACACGATCAGGAACAGGCGGTAGTAGGGATAGACAAAATCCCCCACCACCAGCACGCCGCGCAGCAGTTCCGGGCACGGCGACGCTTTTGCCCACCGGGCCCCAGATCATCACGCTGGCTTCCTGGATGATCAGCGCGATACCCAGCGTCACCAGAATCTGGAACATGTGCGGCAAGTGATAGATCCGCTGGATCAATAGGCGCTCAATCACCCAGGCCAGCGCAGCCACCACCAGCGGCGCGATCAATAGCGCCAGCCAGAAGTTGCCGGTGAGGCTGACGGCGGTGTAGCAGATGTAGGCGCCCAGCAGGAAGAACGCGCCGTGGGCGAAGTTGACGAAGTTGAGCAGGCCGAAAATGATCGTCAGCCCGACCGCGATCAGGAAGTAGATCATTCCCAACCCCAGGCCGTTGAGTATCTGGAACAGGTAAAGATTAAGCATGCAGAAACCCTCGGCAGGACGCCGCTTGGGCGGCCCTGCGCTGCAAGATTCAGGGGGTCAGGCGAGCGTGCAGCCTGTGGCTTCCACTGGCGGGAACGATTGGCCGGCGCTGAGCACTTTGGCCAGGTCGTCCTTGTCGGCCATGTCGCCGGTGGCCTTGCCGATCATCAGGTAGTAGTCCTTGATCACCTGGTGGTCGCCGGCGCGGATCGCTTCCTTGCCGGTCGGGCCTTCAAAACTCAGGCCCTGCATGGCCTTGGCCACGGTCGGCCCGTCGAAGCTGCCGGTGGTGATGATGGTTTCCAGCATGACCTTGGTACTGATGTAGTCGGCGGCCAGCGGGTAGGTGGGGTTGATGCCGTATTTGGCCTGGGTCAGCTTGACCAGCTCGCGGTTGAGCGGGGTGTCGACCTGGTGCCAGTACTGTGCACCGAGGTACACGCCTTCGAGCACATCGCTGCCCAGTTCCTGGAATTGGTCGAGTCCGGCGGACCACACCAGCAGCACTTTCATGCGCTCCTTGATGCCAAAGTTCACCGCCTGGCGCAGGGTGTTGGACGACTGGCTGCCGAAGTTCAGCAGCACCAGCACATCGGGTTTGGCGGCGATGGCGTTGGTCAGGTAGCCGGAGAATTCCTGTTCCTGCAAGGAGTGATAGCTGTTGCCGACGTGTTCCAGGCCGTTTTCCTTGAGCACATTTTTTGCGCCTTCGAGCAGCGCTTCGCCGAACACATATTGCGGGGTGATGGTGTACCAGCGCTTGGCGTTGGGCAGCAGCTTGATCAGCGGCACCATGGTTTCGCGGATCGCGCCGTAAGTGGGCACCGACCAGCGAAAGGTCGCCTTGTTGCAGTCCTTGCCGGTGACTTCATCGGCGCCGACCGGGGTCATGAACACGCCGCCGACCTTGTCGACTTCCTTGGCCACCGCCAACGCGGACGATGACAGGGTGCAGCCCTGGAAGAAGCGTGCGCCGTCCTGCTGGATGGCTTCCTGCACCTTGCGCACCGCCTTGCCGGCGTTGCCTTCGGTGTCGATGACCTTGTAGTTCAGCGGGCGGCCAAGAATCTCGGGGTGTTGTTCCACCGCCAGGCGCGAACCCATGTCGGCAAACTTGCCATAGCTGGCAAAAGCGCCGGACATGGACTTGAGGCCGTAAAAGGTAAAGGGCTCGGCGGCGAATGCAGAGCGCACGCTCAGCGGGAGGCTGAGGGCGGCGGCTGCGGTAAGACTGGCTTTCAACAACGTACGACGCTGCATTGGGTGACTCCCTGGTTTAGTTATTGGCAGGAGCGGCAAGGGCGATACGGTGGAGCTGGGCCTGTGGGCAGGCCTGTTATTGGGTGGGGTGAAACGGTCTGGCGGTTGGAACCGGGTCGAAATGTGGGAGCGGGCTTGCTCGCGAATACAGTGGGTCAGCTACGCATGCAGTGACTGAAACACCGCATTCGCGAGCAAGCCCGCTCCCACATTGGCTTTGCGGTGTTCTTATCGATGATCAAACTCCAGCAGGAAGTGCGGGCTGACCTGGCCTTCAAGCGCCGTCATGTGGTGTTCGGCGTCGCACATATGTTCATGCATCAGGCTGCGCACGGCGCTTTCATCACCGGCGCGAAAGGCAAGCAGCAACTGCTTGTGATAGTCGAGGTTGGCGGCGTCGAACTGCTTGCGCTTGGGCTTGTAGGCTTTTTTCAGCACCACCAGGTCGCGCAGCAGGTCGTTTAGAAACTGCGCCATGAAACTCAATAACGGGTTGGGGCACGCCTGGGCCAGCAGGTTATGGAACTCCAATTCCGCCAGGCGCTGTTCGCGTTGCCCGGCTTCGCTGTCTTCCGGCGCGCTGCAAAAATCCACGTTGGCTTGCAGCGCCTGGTAGTCGTCCTCACTGAGGCGCCCGAGCACTGACACCGCCAATTCCACCTCGATGACCTTGCGCAGTTGGTACACCTGCTCGCCGTCCAGGTGCTGGAAGTGCAGGTAGTTGCGCAATGCGCGGCTGGCCGGCTCGGTACCGGCCTGGTTCAGGTAAGCGCCGCCGCTGGGGCCGGTACGCGTACTCACCAGGCCTTCCACTTCCAGGGCCTTGAGGGCTTCACGGGCGGAACCCTTGGAGCACTGGAAGCTTTCCATCAGTTCGCGCTCGGTGGGCAGGCGGTCGCCGGGCTTCAGGGCATCGGTGACGATGGAGCGCTTGACCGACTCGACAATTATATCGGAGAGCTTCTGGCGTTTGCGTCGTAGCGGGCGACTGAGCATGGGTTCGATTTATCGTATTAATGCGGATAAATAGCACTTAATAACGATTGGGCCGAAGCGTCAACGCAGGGTGTCGTTTTCGGCGGTAACAGGTCGTAAACGACGCGTTACTGCCAATTGCCAGAATCAAGGCAGCGCGCAGACGCGGGTGGCTGTTTGCCGAACACCAGAAAATCTCCGACCCAGCGGTTGACGCACCCGGTGGTCACGGCCCCGGCCGACTCTTTGAGCAGCAATTGCTCGACGCCGGAATCGAGCGGTGCCCCGTGCCCGGCGTTGACCAATACCATGCGGGCGACGCGCTCGGAATACAGCGCCGCATACCGGCTGCCCAGCCTGGCTGCATCCGCGTTGCCGAGGTAGTTGAGCCTGGCTTCGCCGAGTTGTGCGCGAACAAATTCCATGTCTTGCGCCGCCTGCTCGATACCGTTTTCCTGGCTCAGGTCGCGGGGGCTCAGTTCGATGACGTCATAGCGGTTGAGCAGGGTGCGATAGGCCTGGGTAGTAAACGACTCCCAGCGGCTGACCAGTTGGACAGCAAAGGTTGCGCCTTGAGCCTTGTGCGACTCGCCGGCCTGAATGAACACCACGCCCTCTCGGCTGAGCGGGTCGCGGGCGCCGACACGGGTCAGGGCCAGGCGCACCCTGCCGCGATGGGGCGCGGCATAGTCGCGAGGCACTTCCACACTGGCGCACTGGGTCCGTTCAAGCACCGCGTGGTCCGGCTGTTCAAAGGGGGGATGTGGGCAGTCCAGTAACCAGTCGATCGCGGTGGGCGGGATCAGCGGGACTGCGTGGGCAAGGCTCGCCATCAGCCATACAGCGCCACACGCGAGGTATTTCGCAACCATCATCGGGAGGTCCTGGTCAGCCGTTTGATGCGGCTTTTTTACCAAGGACCGTGGAAGATGAATGTAGGTCGATATGTCGGGTTTTGTAGGAGAATCGAGTTTTGTTTATCGGATTTCTGTTTGCCAGCCGCCACCCAGTGCCTTGTACAGCGCAATACTGGCTTGCAATCGCGACAGCCGCAGTTGCACATTCGAGTCCTGCGCCGCGTACAGCGTGCGCTGGGTTTCCAGCACGCTGAGCAGGTCTTCGGCGCCCGCCTGGTAGCGGCTTTCGGCGATCTGGAAGGCGCTCTGGGCTTGCTGCAGTTCCTCGGCCTGCCATTCGCGCTGCTGGTCCAGGCGGGTGATGCTGCTGAGGGCCTTTTCCACATCGGCGAAGCCGTTGATGATTGCGCCGCGGTAAGTCTGCAGCAGCTCGTCCTGGCGGGCGCGGGCTTTGTCGCGCTCGGCGCCGAGGCGGCCGTTATTGAAGATCGGGCCCACCAGGCCGGCGGTCAGCGTGTAGTACGGGCTGCGCAGGATGTCCATGGCTTTATAGGCGTCGGAACCCAGAGTGGCGCCGAGGGTGATGGTCGGGAGCATGGCGGCACGCGCCACTGTGACGTCGGCTTGCGCTGCCGCCAGTTGCGCCTCGGCCTTGGCGATGTCGGGGCGGCGGCTCAGCAATTGGCTGGGCAGGCCGGCACCGATGGTCGGCCAGGTCAGCGCCTGGAACGGCTCGGCGCCCAGGTCCAGCGCTTGCACCGGCTGACCGAGGAGGGCGGCCAGGGTGATCCGGGATTCTTCGGCCAGTTGCTGAATCAGCGGCAACTGGCGTTGCTGGCCGGCCACCAGGCTCTTCTGCTGGGCCAGTTCCAGGGCGGTGGCGGAACCGGCGTCATAGCGGGTTTGTACCAGGTTGAGCACATTGCGCGCATTGGCCAGGTTCAGCTCGGCAATCTGCAAGCGCTGCTGTGCCGCGAGGGTTTGCGCGTAGCGGTCGGCCACATTGCCGAGCAGGGTCAGCTCCACGGTCGCCTGGTCAAACTCGCTGGCTTGCAGGCTGTGCAGGGCGCTGTCGCGGGCGGCGGCGCGGCCGCCCCAGAAATCCACTTCATAGCTGGCGGTGAGGTTGGCCCCGAAGTTGTCGACCACGTCATCGCTTTGCGATGCATCCAGGTCTGGCCCGCCGTCGCCGCGCAGTAACTTCTGGTGGCTGGTGGCGAGATTGAAATTCACCTCCGGCAGCAACGGCGCCCCCGCAATCACCGCGCTGGCCTGGGCCTGGCGCACACGGGCCATGGCTGCGGCCACGTCGAAACTGTCACGCCGCGCCTGGTCGACCAGACGGTTGAGCTGCGGGCTGCCAAATTGCGTCCACCAGCGCTGGTTGGTGGCCTGGGCAGCCTCGCGCTCGGCAAATTGCCAGGCGGCCGGCGGCGCGATACCGCTGTCGACGCGGGCCGGGGTGCCGGCGCACGCACTGAGTAACAGGCACAGGCTGAGCAGGGACAGGTGGGTGGGGATGGATCGTTTATTCACTGGTCAATGCCTTAACCGGATCGAGCCGGGCAGCTTTACGGGCCGGCATAAAGCCGAATATGACGCCGGTGACCAGCGCGCAACCAAACGCGCCGAGCACCGCCACCAGGGAAAACTGCACCGCCACCTTGGCCAGCACCAGCACGCCGCCCACCAGCAGGGCCAGGGCGATACCGCACAGGCCGCCGACCACCGAGAGCATCACCGCCTCGGTCAGGAACTGGCGCAGGATGTCGCGTTGGCGAGCGCCGGTGGCCATGCGGATGCCGATTTCGCGGGTGCGCTCGCGCACGGTCATCAGCATGATGTTCATCACGCCGATGCCGCCCACCAGCAGCGAAATCGCGGCAATCGAGCCGAGCATCAGCGACAGGGTGTTCGCCGTGCGCGCCTCGGCCTGGATCATCGCCGCGTTGTTGGTCAAGTGGTAATCCGGCTTGCCGTGGTGCAGGCGTTGCAGCATCTGGTCGATCGCCAGCTCGGCGTCGTGCACACGGTTGCCGTCAGCGGCGGCGATCACTACGTACTCGGGGTTGTAGCTGCCGAACAGGCGAATGCTGGCCGAGGTGTAAGGGATGGCAATGCGGTCGTCGCTGTCCTTGTTGCCCGAGCTGGAGCCTTTCTCCTGGAGCACGCCGATCACCTGGAACGGCACATTCTCGATCAGGATGTACTGGCCGATGGGGTTGATCAGGCCCTTGAACAGCTTGTCGCGCACCCGCGCGCCGATCACCGCGACGGTGGCGGCCGAGCGCTCGTCAGCCTCGGTGAAATAACTGCCTTCCACCACCGGCCAGTTGAAGATAATCGGGAAATTGGTGTCATTGCCGCCCACATAGGCCATGTAGTCGATGTTGCCAAAGCGCACACCGGCTTCGGCACCGTTGACCGGCATGATCCGTTTGACCTGCGGCAGGGTGGCCAGCGCGGCCACATCTTCGGGGGTGATGATGCCCAAGGGCGTACGCGGGTTCGGCGAGGACCCGCTGACATACAGAATATTGGAGCCGAAGGCGCCCATCTGCTCCATCACCTGGCGCTTGCTGCCTTCGCCCACTGCCAGCATCACCACCACCGACGCCACGCCGATGACGATCCCCAGCAGGGTCAGCGCCGTGCGGAAGCGGTTGATCCACATCACGCGCCAGGCGGCTTGTACCGCGTCCACCAGCTCGGCTTTCCAGGCGCCGTTGTGCTCGGCGCCGTCGACCAGGCGCTGGCGCAGGTCCACCGCTTGCAAGGCACCGGCAGTGGCGCTTGGCGCTACCTCGTTGCCAGCGGCCGAGTCACTGATGATCAGGCCGTCGCGAATCTCGATGATGCGGTTGGCCCGCGCCGCCACTTCGCGGTCGTGGGTAATCAGGATCACCACGTGGCCCTGGCCGGCCAGTTCGTCGAGCAGGGTCATCACCTCGGCGCCGCTATGGCTGTCGAGGGCACCGGTGGGCTCATCCGCGAGGATAATATGGCCGCCGTTCATCAGTGCGCGGGCAATCGACACGCGCTGCTGCTGGCCGCCGGACAGCTGGTGAGGGCGGTTACCGGTGCGTTCGGCCAGGCCCAGGCGAGTCAGCAGCGCGGTGGCGCGGGCATGCCGTTCGGCGGCGCTGATACCGGCATAAATCGCCGGCATCTCGACGTTTTCCTGGGCCGAACCCGAAGGGATCAGGTGGTAGCCCTGGAATACGAAGCCGAAGGCCTCGCGGCGTAGCCAGGCGAGTTCGTCGCTGTCCAGGTGCGCGACGTTTTCCCCGGCGAACAGGTACTCGCCGACGCTGGGGCGGTCGAGGCAACCGAGGATATTCATCAATGTGGACTTGCCGGAGCCGGAGGCACCGACGATCGCCACGAATTCCCCGGCATGGATCGACAGGTCAATGCCGCGCAACACGTCAACCTGCGGGCTGTCGCCGCCGCCGTAGGATTTGCGGATGTTCTTGAGTTCGATCAGCGGCGTGGTCACCTCAACCCCCATTGCCGTCGGCCGGACCGATCAGCAGGTGATCGCCTTCATTCAGGCCGTCGAGCACCTCGACCCGCAGCCGATCGCTGATGCCCAGGCGCACTTCGCGTTCTTCGATGCGGCCGTTGTCCGCCACCACGCGGGCGATCTGCCGGTCGGCACTTGCCGTGCCCTGCAGCGCGGCGACCGGCACGGTAAGGGCGCCCTTGGCTTCACCGGCGACAAAAAACACCTGGGTGGTCATTTCGGCCATCAGCGTGTTGTCGCTGTTGTCCACATCCAGCAGCACCGTGTACAGCACCACGCGGCCGCTGCCACTTTTACTCGAGCTGTTGGGGCTGCCACTGCCCTGGGTTTCATTCAGGGGCTTGGGCGGGATCGGCAGGATCTGCCGCACGGTGCTGGACCAACGCCGGCTACCGCCGCTGAGGGTGGTGAAATAGGCGGTCATGCCGGGTTTGACGTGGCCGATGTCGGCTTCGGAGACTTCGGCCCACACGGTCATTGGCGACAATTTGGCGATGCGCAGGATCAACGGCGTCTGCTGTTGCGCGTTGAGGGTCTGGCCGACGCGTGCGTCTACCGCGACCACGGTGCCGGTCATCGGCGCATAGATGCGCGTATAGCCCAACTCCGCTTCATCGCTGCGCAGGCTGGCCTGGGCCTGGCGGATCTGCGCCTGGAACATATCCACCCGGGCCTGGGTGGCGCTCAGTTCGGCCTTGGCGGTTTGCACGTCTTCTTCACGGGTGGCGTTACCGGCCACCAGGCGCTGCTGGCGCTGGTATTTCTGGCGTGCCAGTTCGTGCTGGGCCTTCTGCTCCTGCAGTTGGGCCTTGAGGTTTTCGATGGCATAGCGGCTGGCGTCGAGCTTGGCCTTTTGCGTGGAAGGGTCGATTTCCACCAGCAGTTGGCCTTCCTGAACCTTGTCCCCGGCCTCGACGTGAATCTTGCGGATCTGCCCGGAGGCCTGCGCGCCTACGTCGACATAGCGCCGCGGTTGCAGGGTGCCGAGGGCCGTGACGCTGTTTTCGATATTGCCCCGGGTGACGGTGACAGTGGCCAGGGCGTCACGCCCCGGCGGCAGCACCTGCCAGGCGGCGACGGCGATGATAGGTAGCAGGCACGCGATAACGAGCAAGGCGCGTCGGGCAGGGCGAGGGCGTTTCATGCTTTGGTTCCAGCCAGGAAAGTTCGGACCGCAGTTGCGGGGAGCTGTCAGTTAAACGAGAGAATTGCCCGGAGATTTAGGCTGTTACACAAGCGGTTACAGGTCCCTTGAAGAAAAAATATCGTCCGTTGATGCAAGTCTGCTTTAAAAGTAGATGAGAATTACTATAAATTGCACACACCCAAACTGCCATTACTGAATACGTTGTCTATTTGCACTCAAGGACCTAATGCCGCCACCCGGCGGTCGGGAGTCATGTTGGAAAACTACTATCGCGAGCTGGTGTGTTTCCTCAACGCCAAGCTGGGCAACCGTCAGGTGGCCGAGGATGTGGTGCATGACGCTTATGTCCGGGTGCTGGAACGTTCCAGCGACACCCCGATCGAACAACCCCGCGCCTTCTTGTACCGCACCGCGCTGAACCTGGTGATCGACGGTCACCGGCGCAACGCCTTGCGCCAGGTCGAGCCTTTGGACGTGCTGGACGCCGAAGAGCGTTTTGCCACCTGTTCGCCCCACACCAGCCACGACCACGGCCAGCGCCTGGAAATGCTCGAACGCGCCCTGTCCGAGCTGCCGCAGGCGTGTCGCGACAGCTTTCTGCTGCGCAAACTCGAAGGGTTGACCCACCTGCAAATCGCCGAGCGCCTGAACATTTCCCGTGCGCTGGTGGAAAAACACATCGTCAACGCGATGAAGCACTGCCGGGTGCGGATGCGCGAGTGGGAAGCCTACTGATCATCGATCAGTTAAATTTTATTTCACTGTCCTCGTTTCCTATCAACACACGGCCTGTTGTTCAGGCTTTGAAGGTATTCCCGCCCCGACCGCCAAGGGGCTTATCCAGAGGACACTGGAATGACACAGGCAATTGCTTCGCCCGCGGTTCACGACCTGATCGGTATCGGTTTTGGCCCTTCGAACCTGGCGCTGGCCATCGCCCTGCAGGAGCGTGAAAAGGCCCAGGGCAAACTGGACGTGCTGTTTCTCGACAAACAGGCCGACTACCGCTGGCACGGCAATACCCTGGTGACCCAGAGCGAACTGCAGATTTCGTTCCTCAAGGACCTGGTGACCCTGCGCAACCCCACCAGCCCTTATTCGTTCGTCAATTACCTGAAAGCCCACGACCGCCTGGTGGACTTTATCAACCTGGGCACCTTCTACCCGTGCCGCATGGAGTACAACGACTACCTGCGCTGGGTCGCCGGGCAGTTCCAGGCCCAGGCGCGCTACGGCGAAGAAGTGCTGGCGATCGAGCCGATCCTGCACCAGCAACAGGTCGAGGCGCTGCGTGTGATCTCGCGTGATGCGGTGGGCGAGCAGCATGTGCGCACCACCCGTTCGGTGGTGGTCAGCGCCGGCGGCACGCCCCGTGTGCCAGAAGCGTTCAAGGCGCTCAAGGACGACGGCCGGGTGTTCCACCATTCCCAATACCTGGCGCGCATGGCCCAGCAGCCGTGTGTTGAAGGCAAAGCGATGCGCATCGCGATCATCGGCGGTGGCCAGAGCGCGGCCGAAGCCTTTATCGACCTGAATGACAGCTTCCCGTCGGTGCAGGTCGACATGATCCTGCGCGGTTCGGCGCTAAAGCCCGCCGATGACAGCCCGTTCGTCAACGAAGTGTTCTCGCCGGCCTTTACCGACCTGGTGTTCCAGCAGGTGGGCGCCGAACGTGAACGCCTGGTTGCCGAGTACCAGAACACCAACTATTCGGTGGTGGACCTGGACCTGATCGAACGCATCTACGGGATTTTCTACCGCCAGAAAGTCTCCGGCATCGCCCGCCAGGCATTTCGCACCATGACCGTGGTCGAGAAGGCCGCCCCGGGCCCGCTGGGCATCGAACTGGTGCTGCGCAACAACGCCAGCGGCGAAACCAGCGTCAATCACTACGACGCAGTGATCCTGGCCACCGGCTATGAGCGCCAGATGCACCGCGAGCTGCTGGCACCGCTGGAAACCTATATGGGCGACTTCGAAGTGAGCCGCGACTACCGCATCGTCACCGATGAGCGCTGCCAGGCCGGCATCTACATCCAGGGCTTCAGCCAGGCCAGCCACGGCTTGAGCGACACCTTGCTGTCGGTGCTGCCGATTCGCGCCGATGAGATTGCGGCGTCGTTGTATACACTGGACCGCGGGCGTGGCAAGGGGCGTTCGGTGCAGGACCTGTTGCTGGCTACCGCCAGCTGACCAACTGCGCTTGTGACCGGGAGGGTTGGCTGATACTGTACAAAAACCAGTATCGGTAGCCCTCCATGCAGTTGATCGAAAAACTCAGCATCCTCGCCGACGCCGCCAAGTACGACGCGTCCTGCGCCAGCAGTGGCGCGCCCAAGCGCAGCTCCGAGGGCAAGACGGGGCTGGGTTCCACCGACGGCATGGGCATCTGCCACAGCTACACCCCGGACGGCCGTTGCGTGTCGCTGCTCAAGGTGTTGCTCACCAACTTCTGTCTTTACGACTGCCAGTATTGCGTCAACCGCCGCTCCAGCGACGTGCCCCGGGCACGCTTCAGCCCGGAGGAGGTGGTGAGCCTGACCCTGGATTTCTACCGACGCAATTGCGTCAGCGGGTTGTTTCTCAGCTCCGGCATCATTCGGTCGCCCGACTACACCATGGAGCAACTTGTTCGGGTGGCAAAGCTTTTGCGCGAAGAGCATGACTTTCGCGGCTATATCCACCTCAAGACCATTCCCGAGGCCGACCCGGCGCTGATCGCCGAGGCCGGGCGTTATGCGGATCGGTTGAGCGTGAATATCGAATTGCCCACCGATGCCAGCCTGCAAACCCTGGCGCCGGAGAAGCAGATCGGCTCGATCAAGCACGCCATGCACACCATCTACACCGGCGAACAGACGGTACTCAACGAGCCCCGCGCCCCGCGTTTCGCCCCGGCTGGGCAGAGCACGCAAATGATCGTTGGCGCCGACGACACCGACGACAGCACCATCCTGCACGGCGCCGAGGCGTTATATGGCAACTTCAAACTGCGCCGCGTGTATTACTCGGCGTTCAGCCCCATCCCCAACAGCCCGAAAAGCGTGCCGCTGGCCGCGCCGCCGCTGATGCGCGAGCACCGCTTGTACCAGGCGGACTTCCTGCTGCGCAGTTACGGTTTCAGCGCCAACGAGCTGTTCGAAGGCCCCGGCCACCTGGCCCTGGATATCGACCCCAAGCTGGCCTGGGCCCTGGAACACCGCGAGGTGTTCCCCTGGACCTTAATCGCGCCGAACCGACCTTGATCGCACGCATCCCTGGGATCGGCCTGCGCACCACCCAACGGCTGGTGGACCTGCGCCGTGAGCGCAAGATCCGTTTCGAAGACCTGGCGCGCATGCGCTGCGTGTTGGCCAAGGCCAAGCCGTTTTTCATCACCAGCGACTACCACCCGCAACAGGCCGAGAGCACCAGCGTTCTGCTGCGTGAGCAACTGCGTGACCGCCCGCAGCCGCAACAGATGGGGTTGTGGGGATGATCAGCCTGGAATGCGACAACCTGTTCGGCACCTGGCGCGAACAGGCGCGCTGGCTGCTCAGCCATCAGGTCGACCCCAGCCAGGTGAGTTGGGGCGAAGCGGAAGTGGCGGACCTGTTTGCCACTGATGAGCCGATCCCGGCGCAACTTGGCCCGTTCCAGGCGCGAATTCCCAAGGCATTGCTGGAACTGCTGGAGTCGGCCGCCTGTTATCACGGTGATCAGCGCTGGAGCCTGTTGTACGAGGTGTTGTGGCGCGTCAGCCATGGTGACCGCACCGCAATGCTGGCGGGGGACAAGCTGGGCAGTGAGTTGCAGCGGCGGATCAAGCAGGTCAGCCGTGAGGCCCACCACCTGCATGCGTTTGTGCGGTTTATTGCGTTGCCGGCAGGGGCGGGGCCCGAGCTGCCGGAGTATGTGGCCTGGCATGAACCGGCCCACGACATTCTCAAAAGCGCCAGCCAGCATTTCATCGGGCGCATGGGGCGCCATCGCTGGATGATCGCCACGCCGCTGGACGGGGTTTATTACGATGGCGAACAGTTGATTCATCAACGCCAGTGCCCCGAGGCGTGGCAGCAACTGGCGCAAAATGTCGAAGACCCGCACAGCGCCATGTGGTTGACTTACTACAGTCACATCTTCAACCCGGCGCGCTTGAACCCCAAGGTGATGGAAGGGCACTTGCCCAGCCGGTTCTGGAAGAATTTGCCGGAGGGCAAGTTGATTCCGGGGTTGATCAGTGAGGCGCGTACGGGCAAGCAGCGGGATGGGCAGGCGAGGCTGATTGGGGCCAAGGCCGGTAAAAGAATTACGAACCCGATCAATGTGGGAGCTGGCTTGCCTGCGATCACGGTGGGCCAGTCAAATCAAGGTTGACTGATACACCGCTATCGCAGGCAAGCCAGCTCCCACATTTGATCTACGGTGTTTGTATAAATGGAGTCAGGCCAGCTCTGTGGCAGTGTTTTTAACGACCGCCAACTCCGGATGCGCCACCAACTTATCAATGTGCAATTCGTCGTTGTTCAGCCAGGTCTCCGTCAGCACCCGGTAGTGCTCCATATCGCGACAGCGCATGCGCAGGCTGTAGTCGAACGGCCCGCTGATCAGCTGGCATTCGAACACCTGGGGGCAAGCTTTGATGCATGCCTCGAAGGCCTTCTGCGCCGAGCGCCCGCTTTGATTGGACAAGGCCACCAGCACCAGCAGCGACAGCCCCGGCGACACCATCTGCACATCAATGATCGCCCCATACCCACGGATCACCCCGCGTCGCTCCAGCTTGCGCACCCGTTCCAGGCAGGGCCTGGGGGTCAGGTGCACCAGTGACGAGAGTTTTTCGTAAGTGATACGCCCTTGGTGCCGCAGCACGTCGATGATCGCCTCATCGATGCGGTCCAGCGCAGGGGAAGAATGGGGTCCGTTGGCCTTGGTATCCATGGGTTTCACTTCAAACGGTTGGAAAGAAATTGCTGCAAGCGCTCGCTGTTGGGGTGGTCAAGAATCTCGGCGCCGCCTTGTTCCTCGACTCGGCCCTGATGCAAGAACAGCACTTGGCTGGACACCTGGCGGGCAAAGCCCATCTCGTGGGTGACCATCAGCATGGTACGACCTTCCTCGGCCAACGTCTGTATGACTTTGAGGACTTCTCCTACAAGCTCTGGGTCGAGCGCAGACGTCGGTTCATCGAACAGAATAATTTCCGGCTCCATCGCCAGCGCCCTTGCAATGGCCACGCGCTGTTGTTGGCCACCGGAAAGAAACGCCGGGTATTGGTCCGCTACACGGCCGGGCAGGCCGACCTTGTCCAGGTACAGGCGGGCGCGTTTTTGCGCCTCGGCCGCGCTTATGCCCAGCACCCGGCGCGGGGCCATGGTGATGTTTTCCAGCACGGTCATGTGGCTCCACAGGTTGAAGTGCTGGAACACCATGGCCAGGCGCGTGCGCAGGTTTTGCAGTTGCACCTGGTGCGGTGCGCGGGTGCCGGCGCGGCCTTGCTGCATTTGGATGCTGATGCCGTCCAGGGTGATGACCCCGGCATCGGGCTGTTCGAGAAAGTTGATGCAGCGCAGCATCGTGCTTTTGCCCGAGCCGCTGGCGCCGATCAGGCTGATCACATCGCCATTACGTGCATTCAGGGACACACCCTTGAGCACTTCGTGTTCGCCGTAGCGTTTGTGAATACCTTCGACCTGGAGCTTGATGGCGGCGGTGGCTGCCCTTGCAACCGGTGCATCTACAGGATAAGCGGCCAGGGCCTGCGCGGACTGATTCATGGGTTAGCCTCGGGTAGGAACAAGAAAACGCATCCAGCGACGTTCGGCCAGTCGAAACAGGCCCACCAGTGCAAAGGACAGCAGCATGTAGAGCAGGGCGGCGATACCGAAAGCCTGGAACGTCAGGAACGTTTCGGCGTTGGCGTCGCGGGCGACCTTGAGGATGTCGGCGACGGTGGCGGTAAACGCCAGCGACGTGGCGTGCAGCATCAGGATCATTTCATTGCTGTAGGCCGGCAGCGCACGGCGCAACGCAGCGGGCACTACCACAAACAGGTTGAGCCGCCAGCCGTGCAGGCCATAGGCACGCGCCGCTTCGATTTCGCCATGGGGAATATTGCGGATCGCCCCGGCGAAGATTTCCACGGTGTAGGCGCAGGTGTTGAGCACAAACGCCAGCAGGGTGCAGTTGAGCGCGTTGCGGAAAAACTGGTTGAGCAGCGCGTTGTCCTGCACCACTTCCAGGCTGTACAGCCCGGTGTAGCAAATCAGCAACTGGATATACAGCGGCGTGCCCCGGAACAGGTAGGTGTAGAGCTCCACCGGCCAGCGCAGCCAGAAGTGCTCCGAGACTCGGGCCAGTGCCAGCGGGATCGACAGCACGAAGCCGAACACCACCGAAATAATGAACAGCCACAGGGTCATCGCCACCCCGGACAAGCCCACGCCGTCGCTGAACAGGTAGGCCAGGCCGTATTGCTGGAACAGTTCGATCATCGCACGATCCCCCTGATGCCGAGGTTGTAGCGCCGTTCGAGGCGCTTGAAGATGCGGTTGGAGAGGGTGGTGATCACCAGGTAGACCAGGCCCGCGAGGATCAGGAAGTACAGGGGCTCGTTGGTGGTCTTGCCGGCGTTCTGCGCGGCTTTGACCAGGTCCGACAGGCCGATGATCGACACCAGCGCCGTGGACTTGAGCAGCACCAGCCAGTTATTGCCCAGACCCGGCAGGGCAAAGCGCATCAACTGCGGGAACAGCACCAGGTGAAACCGCTGCCAGCGGCTCAGACCGTACGCGGTGGCGGCTTCGAGCTGGCCGACCGGCACGCTGAGGATCGCGCCACGGAAGTTTTCGGTGAAATACGCGCCGTAGATAAAGCCCAGGGTGATCACCCCGGCGGTAAACGGGTCGATTTCAAAGTAGTCCCAGCCGAGCACGTCGCTCAAGTCGTTGAGCCACAGTTGCAGGCTGTAGAAAATCAGCAGGATCAGCACCAGGTCCGGCACGCTGCGGATCAGCGTGGTGTACAGCGTGGCCGGCACCCGCAGCCATTTGGCGCTGGAGAGCTTGGCACCGGCGGCGATCAGGCCCAGGGAGAGGCTCAGGGCCAGCGCGAGGAACGCCAGCTTGAGCGTCATCCAGGCACCCTGGGCCAGCATCGGGCCGTAGCCTTGCAGGTTGAGGAGGTCGTTCATCGTGGAGTCTCTAAAGGGGCACAGACATTCCCCTGTGGGAGCGGGCTTGCTCGCGAAGGCGGTGTGTCATACACACATTCTGCGACTGGCATACCGCGTTCGCGAGCAAGCCCGCTCCCACAGGTTACTCGTTGTAGATATCCTGATCGCCGAAGTACTTTTTCTGGATCTGCGCGTAGGTGCCGTCGGCCTGGACGGCGGCGATGCCCTTGTTGATCAGTGCGCGCAGTTCCTGGTCGTTCTTGCGCAGGCCCATGGCGATGTCCAGTGGCAGGGTCGGGTCCTTGAAGGCCGGGCCGGTCTTGAAGTCGGCGCCTTCAGGCTTGGACAGGAAGTTGAGCTGGGCTTCGAGCTTGTCGGTCAGGGTGGCGTCGAGGCGGCCGTTTTGCAGGTCGGCGTAGTTTTGTTCCTGGGACTGGTAAGCCTTGATCTGCGCGCCGAGTTTGGCCAGGTGCGCACGCGCATAGGCTTCTTGCAGTGAGCCTTGCAGCACGCCTACTTGCTTGCCTTTCAGCGATTCTGGGGTGTCGCCGAAGTCGGCGCTTTTGCGGGTGATCACCGAGGTCGGGCTGAGGAACAGACGGTCGGTGAAATCGATGACTTTCTCACGTGCCGGGGTCACGGCCATGGAAGACATGATCGCGTCGAACTTGCGGGCGCGCAGGGCGGGGATCATGCCGTCGAATTCGTTGTGCACCCAGGTGCATTTGACTTCAAGCTTGGCGCAGATCGCATTGCCCAACTCGATATCGAAGCCTTGCAGGCTGCCGTCGGCGGCCACGGATTCGAAGGGGGGGTACTCGGGGAACACGCCGAAGCGGATTTCTTTCCACTCCTGGGCGTGAGCGGCGCCAGCGCACAGTGGCAACAGCAATGCAGCGAAGAGTGATCGCAGTGGAGTCATCTGTCAGTCCCTATATTTTGTAATTGATGTCAGGGCAGTAAAAAGCGTGATGCAAAGTCTTGTTTTTGGTTGAGCGCGCCTTGTGTGGCAAGCCAGCTCATGTGGCGAGCGGACTTGCCCGCGTTGGGCTGCGCAGCAGCCCCAAACCTGTTGGCTCTTTATTCCCTGTTAGAACGCAGCGCTCTCGGGTGGGGCCCCTTCGTGGCCCAACGCGGGCAAGCCCGCTCGCTACAACAAGCCCGCTCGCCACACGCCCAAGAGGCTGTTTCGGCGCACAGAGAATGCTTCATGATGGTGCGTTTTTTGTGTCGTTTACCCGGTGCATAAAGCGCGAATTGCGCTGTTAAAAAGCGCAATGCAGCGGAATCGGCTGCTGCACCCGCTAAATCGGCTTTCTACCTGTGAAATTCCGGCCTGCCCTGGGCGCAAAGCGGCAGGCCAGAGCGGTCTCAGGCGCGCTTTTTGTGCTGTACACGCGGCTGTTGGGCCAGGCGTGCAAACAGGTCTTTCGGGTCGGCGAGGTCGGGCACCAGTTCAAGTGTGCTGCCCACGTCCAGGGCCTGTGCCACGTCCAGCACATAGCGCAGGGCCGAGTAGTCCTCGATGGCAAAGCCCACCGAGTCGAACAGGGTGACCTGGCGCGCGTTCTCGCGGCCGGGTTGCTGGCCGTTGATCACCTGCCACAACTCGGTCACTGGCGAATCTTGCGGCAGGTGCTGGATTTCACCTTCGATGCGGCTTTGCGGTTCGTACTCGACGATCACGCGGGCGCGTTCGACGATGCGCCGGTCCAGCTCGGTCTTGCCCGGGCAGTCTCCGCCCACGGCATTGAGGTGCATGCCCGGTTCGATCATCTCGTCAGTCAGGATGGTGGCGTAGGCTTTGTCCGCCGTGACGGTAGTCACGATATCCGCACCTTTGACCGCCTCGGCTACGCTGGCGGCCAGGATCACCTTGATCGCCGGGAAGGCCTTGAGGTTGGCGGCGAGCTTGGCGGTGGCCTTGGCATCGATATCGAACAGGCGGATTTCAGTGATGCCGAGCATGGCGTGGAAGGCCAGCGCCTGGAATTCACTCTGCGAGCCGTTACCGATCAAGGCCATGCTGCGGCTGTTTTCGCGGGCCAGGTAGCGAGCCACCAAGGCCGAGGTGGCGGCGGTGCGGATCGCGGTGGTCAGGGTCATTTCCGCCAGCAGCACCGGTTTGCCGGTGTCCACATCGCCCAGGGCGCCGAAGGCCATTACGGTGAGCATGCCGGCCAGGGTGTTTTTCGGGTGGCCGTTCACGTATTTGAAGGCGTACAGCGCCGCGTCGGACACCGGCATCAGCTCGATCACGCCGTCCGGCGAATGGTTGGCCAGGCGTGCGCATTTTTCGAAATCCTGCCAGCGCAGGTAATCGGCGCGAATGTACTCGGCCATTTCGCTGATGCAGGTTTGCAGGCCTTTTTGCGAGACCAGGTAGCTGAGGTCGTTGACGTCGATATAACGGGTCATGGGAAGACTCCTTATTGAAATGAGGGACGGGCCGGCAGGTGCACTTCGGCCAGCATGCAGCGTGCGCTGCCGCCGCCGATGCGTTCGATGTTGTCGATGTTCACCACCACCGGCCGCGTATGGCGTTCCACGTGCCGGCGCTGGGCGGGTTGCAGGGCGCCCCAGGCGCTGGCGGACATCACCAGCAGCGGCTGGCCGTCACGGTCGTGGACTTCGAGCATGTTGCCGGCGAAGGCTTCGAGCTGGTCGAAGTCAAGGCCGAGGATGTCCTTTCCGGTGTCGCGCAGGGAGCGTTCCAGGGCCTGGCGCTCGTTGGCATCGGGCAGGGCTTGCAGGCACACCACCGAGAGGTCGCGGCCGACGCTCATCATCACGTTGCTGTGGTAGATCGGCGCGTGATCCCGGTCGACGGCGTGGAACACGCACAGCCGGTAGTCGAGGCGTTCGGCGAACTGGCGCAGGGCGTCATGGTGGGTGCGCCCGGAGTGGCAGGCGTAGCTGATGCGGTGTTGGCGGTCGAGCACCATGCTGCCGGTGCCTTCGAGGAAGATGTTCTGTTGTTCGAGGTGGCTCAGGTCGATGGTGCTGTTGATCGCAAAGCGTTGCTCCAGCACTTGCAGCACGCCCTTGTTGCGTTCCAGTCGTCGGTTCTGGCCTTCCATCGGGTACAGCACCAGGCTGCCGTCGGCGTGGCTGCTCCACCAGTTATTGGGGAAGATCGAATCCGGGGTGTGGGGCGCCGGGGTGTCCTGCACCACCAGCACTTGCACGCCATGTCGGCGCAGGGTGTCGACATAGCCGTCGAACTCTTCCAGCGCTTTGTGCTGCGCGCTGAGCGGGTCGAGGGGCGGGCGTTGAAAGCGGTTGTTGATCGCGGTGTCCGGGTTGAAGGCAAAGCGCGCCGGGCGAATCATCAGGACGGTGTTGGTGGTTTGCATGGGTGCACGGGTCCATGGGGTTGAGCTGTGGGGCTATTTTGTGCGTTGTGGTGGGGCAATCCCGGCTGATATCGCGGGGCGGTTCAGCCGGGAAAGCTGAAAAAGGGGGTGGGGCAGCCGAATCGGCTGCTGAACTGAAATGCGGTCAAACTGTGGGAGCTGGCTTGCCTGCGATGGCGGACTAGATGCCCTGACTGACAGACCGCTATCGCAGGCAAGCCAGCTCCCACATTAGTATGGTGGCGGTCGTGACACCCGAGCCAGGAAGGAGAATGCATGTCTACCGCTGTTCGTCTTGCCCAAACCACCGATGCCGAGGGCATCAGCCAGGTCATCCTGGCGGCGCTGCACAGTAGCAATGTGCAGGATTACCCGGCCGAAGTGATTGCGCGGGTGGCCAGCAACTTCACGCCCGAGGCGGTGCTGGAACTGCTCAAGCGCCGCCTGGTGCTGGTGGCGATCCAGGACCAGGTGGTGGTCGCCACGGCGGCCCTCGACGGCAATGTGGTGCGCTCGGTGTTCGTCAATCCGACGCTGCAAGGGCGGGGGATTGGTCGGCTGCTGATGATTGAAGTCGAGTTGCGCGCCCGTGAGGCCGGGGTGACGGTACTGAGTGTGCCGTCCTCGCTGACGGCGGAACCGTTCTATACCAGGCTGGGGTTTCATACCGTGCGCGACGTCTACCATGGCAACGAGCGCACGCTGGTGATGGAGAAGGCGCTGCTGTCCCGGCATCCCATCGGGCCGTATCGCGACCGCCAGCACCGTGCGCAAGTCGTGGCCTTATGGCAGCAAGCCTTTGGCTACGACACGGCCCATAACCTGCCAACGCTGGCGATTGATAAAAAAGCTGGCCGTCAACGACGGGCTGTTTTTCGTGGCGACCGACAAAAAAACCGTGATCGGGACGATTCTTGCCGGCTACGACGGCCATCGTGGCTGGCTGTATTCAGTGGCGGTGCACACGGACTATCGGCGCCATGGCCTGGGTTCCTCGCTGGTGCGGTATGCGGAACAGGCACTGACGGCGTTGGGCTGCATGAAGATCAACCTGCAGATCACCAGCGGCAATGAGGCGGTGGCGGGGTTCTATGAGGCGTTGGGGTATGGGGTGGAGGCGAGGATCAGCATGGGCAAGAAGATTGGGGTGAATATTCCCAAGCAATTTTGAAAACGCAGGAAATCCAATGTGGGAGCTGGCTTGCCTGCGATAGCGGTGGACCAGTCAACTTATTCAGCAACTGATACACCGCTATCGCAGGCAAGCCAGCTCCCACAGGGTTTTGTGGTGTTGCTGGTGTTGTGGTTAGACCTTGACGATCCAGCCCGCTGGCGCTTCAACGTCGCCGGTTTGCACGCCGGTCAGCTCTTTGTAGAGCTTCTGGGTGATCGGGCCGACTTCGGTTTCGCTGTGGAATACATGCAGTTGGCCGTTGTACTGGATGCCGCCGATCGGCGAGATCACCGCAGCAGTCCCGCAGGCACCGGCTTCCTTGAACTGGTCCAGTTTGTCGATGAACACTTCGCCCTCGACCACTTCCAGGCCCAGGCGGGTCTGGGCCAGTTCAATCAGCGACAGGCGGGTGATGCCTGGCAGCACCGAAGGCGACTTCGGCGTGATGAACTTATTGTCGTGGGTGATCCCGAAGAAGTTGGCCGAGCCGACTTCTTCGATTTTCGAGTGGGTCATCGGGTCCAGATAGATTGCGTCGGCGAAACCGGATTTCTTCGCTTCGGAACCCGGCATCAGGCTGGCCGCGTAGTTGCCACCGACCTTGGCGGCACCGGTGCCTTGTGGCGCGGCGCGGTCGAAGGTGGAGATCTGGAAGTTATGCGGCACCAGGCCACCTTTGAAGTAGGCACCGACCGGGATCGCGAACACCGAGAAGATGAACTCCGGCGCGGTACGCACACCGATGTTGTCACCGGTGCCGATCACGAACGGGCGCAGGTACAGCGCGCCGCCGCTGCCGTAGGGCGGGATGAACCGCTCGTTGGCCTTGACCACTTGCTTGCAGGCTTCAATGAAGTCTTCGGTCGACACATGCGGCATCAGCAGGCGTGCGCAGCTGCGTTGCATGCGGGCGGCGTTCTGGTCCGGGCGGAACAGGTTGATCGAACCGTCCTTGCAACGATAGGCCTTGAGGCCCTCAAAGCACTGCTGGCCATAGTGCAGGGCAGTCGAGCCCTCGCTGATGTGCAGCACGTTATCGTCGGTCAGGGTGCCTGCTTGCCACTCGCCGTTTTTCCAGACTTGGAGAAACCGTTTGTCGGTCTTGATGTAGTCAAAACCCAGCTTGTCCCAATTGATGCTTTCGTTACCCATGACACCCTCTATCTCTGGTCAACCGCCTGGTCGAAGGCAGGCTTGTCGGTTTTTTTTCTGGATGGGCGCAACAATACTTCATTCTTGGCCGGTGTGGGAGCGGGTGGGCGGACCATTCACCCTGTGTATTGGCTGATCCGCCGCTATCGCAGGCAAGCCAGCTCCCACATTTTGGAATGCATTCTCCTGTGGGAGCTGGCTTGCCTGCGATGGCCTCACCACGGTTTTACAGATGCAGCGCGTGACCCAATGCTCTCAATGCTGCTTCCTGCACGGCTTCGCCGAGCGTCGGATGGGCATGGATGGTGCCCGCCACGTCTTCCAGGCGTACGCCCATTTCCAGGCTCAGGCCGAAGGCGGTGGACAGTTCCGACACGCCCGCGCCTACCGCTTGCCAGCCGACGATCAGGTGGTTGTCACGCCGCGCCACTACCCGCACGAAGCCGGTTTTCGACTCCAGGGTCATGGCCCGGCCGTTGGCCGCGAACGGGAAACTCGACACGATGCAGTCCAGGCCGGCCGCCTTGGCGTCATCGGGCGTGTTGCCGACCACCACCAGTTCCGGGTCGGTAAAGCACACTGCCGGGATGGCCGCCGGGTTGAACTCACGGGATTTGCCGCTGATCAGTTCGGCGACCATTTCGCCCTGCGCCATGGCCCGGTGCGCCAACATCGGCTCGCCGCTCACGTCGCCGATCGCCCACACATTGCGCATGCTGGTCTGGCACTGGTGGTCGATCTTGATCGCCGAACCGTTCATCGCAAGGTTCAGCGCTTCAAGGTTCCAGCCCTGGGTATTGGGTTTGCGACCAACGGCCACCAGTACCTGGTCGGTTTCCAGCGACAAGGTCTCGCCATTCGGGTCGCGTACTTGCAGTTGGTTATCTGCAAAACCAGTGACGCTGTGCTTGAGGTACAGCTTCACGCCCAATTGCTTGAGGGATTCACTCACCGGCTGGGTCAGCTCGGCGTCGTAGGCCGGCAGGATGCGGTCCTGCGCCTCGACCACACTGACCTCGGCGCCGAGCTTGCGGTAGGCAATCCCCAGCTCCAGGCCAATGTAGCCGCCGCCGACCACAATCAGCCGCTTGGGCACCCGGGTTGGCGCCAGCGCTTCAGTGGAGGAGATGATCGGCCCGCCAATCGGCAGCATCGGCAGGTTGACGCTTTTCGAGCCGGTGGCCAGCAGCAGGTGTTCACACTGGATGCGCTGGCCGCCGACGTCGACCGTCTTGCCATCGACCATGTTGGCCCAACCGTGGATGACCTGCACTTTGTGCTTCTTCAACAGCGCGGCGACGCCAGTGGTCAGGCGGTCGACGATGCCGTCTTTCCACTCCACGCTTTTGCGGATATCCAGCGTGGGTACATCCACTTCGATGCCCAACTGCGAGCCCTGGCTATGGTGCACGGTTTGCTGGAACTGTTCGGCCACATGGATCAAGGCTTTTGATGGAATGCAGCCGATGTTCAGGCAGGTGCCGCCCAGCGCCTGGCCTTCGACCAGAATGGTCGGGATGCCCAGCTGGCCGGCGCGAATCGCCGCCACATAGCCGCCAGGCCCGCCGCCGATAATCAGCAGGGTGGTGTTTAATGTCTGCGTCATGCCCTTACTCCAGGAACAGGCTGGCGGGTTGTTCGAGCAGGCCGCGAATGGCCTGGATGAATTGCGCCGCGTCCATGCCGTCGACCACGCGGTGATCGAAGGAGCTGGAGAGGTTCATCATCTTGCGGATCACGATCTGGCCCTTGATCACCATCGGCCGCTCAACGATGCGGTTGACGCCGACTATCGCGACTTCCGGCAGGTTCAGCACCGGGGTGCTGACGATCCCGCCCAGCGCACCGAGGCTGGTCAGGGTGATGGTCGAGCCTGACAGCTCGTCGCGGCTGGCCTTGCCATTGCGCGCAGCCGTGGCCAAACGTGCGATTTCCTCGGCATTGCCCCACAGGCTACGGGCTTCGGCATGCCGCACCACTGGCACCATCAGGCCCACGTCGCTTTGGGTGGCGACCCCCACATGCACCGCGCCAAAGCGGGTGATGACCTGGTTTTCGTCGTCGTAACGCGCGTTGATCTGCGGGAAATCGCGCAACGCCACGACCATGGCGCGCACGATAAACGGCAGCAGGGTCAGCTTGCCGCGTGCAGCGCCGTGCTTCTCATTGAGGTGCACACGCAGCTCGTCGAGGGCTGTGACGTCGATTTCTTCCACATAGCTGAAATGCGCAGCACGGCGGGTGGCGTCCTGCATGCGCTGGGCGATCTTGCGGCGCATGCCGATCACCGGGATCTGTTCCTCGGTGTTGCGCTCGGCGTAGGGGTTGGCGCCTGTGGAAGGTTTGGCCGCGCCTTGTTGCAGGTAGGCGTCGAGGTCTTCGTGCAGAATCCGGCCCGCCGGGCCCGTGCCCTGCACCAGGCGCAACTGAATGCCCGCATCCAGGGCGTGCTTGCGCACGGCGGGGGAGGCCAGGGGGCGTTCGTCGGCCTCGCGGGCGACGGGTGCCGCAGCGGGTTTCACGACGGGCTTACTCTCAACCACGGGGGCCGGCTTGGCCTCAACGACGGGCGCAGCCTTGGCGGCCTCCTGCACCACTGGCGCATCCTTGGCGTTACCGGCGCCTTCCACTTCAATACTGATCAAAATACTGCCCACGGCCATGACTTCACCCGGCTCGCCGCCGAGGGAAATCACCTTGCCGTGCACCGGCGAGGGAATGTCCACCATCGCCTTGTCGGTCATCACATCCGCCAGCACCTGGTCTTCTACCACCAGGTCGCCGACCTTCACGTGCCATACCGACAGTTCAACTTCCGCGATGCCTTCGCCAATGTCCGGCATCTTGATAACGTGCGTGCCCATTCAGACCTCCATAACCCGTTTCAACGCCGCGCCCACTCGGGACGGCCCTGGGAAATACGCCCACTCCTGCGCGTGCGGGTAGGGCGTGTCCCAACCGGTCACGCGTTCGATCGGCGCTTCCAGGTGGTGGAAGCAATGCTCTTGCACCAGCGACACCAACTCGGCACCAAAGCCGCAGGTGCGGGTGGCTTCATGCACCACCACGCAACGGCCGGTCTTTTTCACCGATTTGACGATGGTTTCCAGGTCCAGCGGCCACAGGCTGCGCAGGTCGATGACTTCGGCGTCGATGCCGGTTTCTTCGGCGGCAACTTGCGACACATACACCGTGGTGCCGTAGGTCAGCACGGTCACAGCCGAGCCCGGGCGCACGATGGCGGCCACGTCCAGCGGCACGGTGTAGTAACCGTCCGGCACTTGCGCTTGCGGGTGTTTCGACCACGGGGTTACCGGGCGGTCGTGATGGCCATCGAACGGGCCGTTGTACAGGCGTTTTGGCTCGAGGAAGATCACCGGGTCGTCGTTTTCAATCGAGGCGATCAGCAGGCCCTTGGCGTCATACGGGTTGGACGGCATCACGGTGCGCAGGCCGCAGACTTGGGTGAACACCGCTTCGATGCTCTGGCTGTGGGTCTGGCCGCCATAAATGCCGCCGCCGCAGGGCATGCGCATGGTCAGCGGCGCGGTGAACTGGCCGGCCGAACGATAACGCAGGCGCGCCGCTTCGGAGATGATCTGGTCGGTGGCGGGGTAGACGTAGTCGGCGAACTGGATTTCCGCCACCGGGCGCAGGCCATAGGCACCCATGCCGACCGCGACGCCGACGATGCCGCTTTCCGAGATCGGCGCGTCGAATACCCGCGAGCTGCCGTATTTGGTCTGCAAGCCTTCGGTGCAACGGAACACGCCGCCGAAGTAGCCGACGTCCTGGCCGAACACCACCACATTGTCGTCACGTTCGAGCATCACATCCATGGCCGAGCGCAGGGCCTGGATCATGGTCATGGTGGTGGTGGTCATGGCGGTTTCCAATTCGATACTGCTGTTGTGATCGTTCATGTCAGATCCCCAACTCTTGACGCTGGCGCTTCAAGTGCTCCGGCATCTCTTTATAGACGTCTTCGAACATGGTCGCGGCGCTTGGAATCTGGCCGCCGGCGAGGGTGCCGTACTGTTCGGCTTCTTTCTGCGCCTTGACCACTTCGGCTTCAAGTTCGGCACTGACCGCCGCGTGTTCCTCTTCGGACCACTGGCCACTCTTGATCAGGTGCTGCTTGAGGCGGGCAATCGGGTCGCCCAGCGGGAAGTGGCTCCAGTCATCCGCCGGGCGGTACTTGGAGGGGTCATCCGAGGTGGAGTGCGGGCCGGCGCGGTAGGTGACCCATTCGATCAGGGTTGGCCCCAGGTTGCGGCGCGCACGCTCGGCCGCCCAGGCGGAGGCGGCGTACACCGCGATAAAGTCGTTGCCGTCCACCCGCAGCGAGGCGATGCCGCAACCGACGCCGCGTCCGGCGAAGGTAGTGGCTTCACCGCCGGCAATCGCCTGGAAGGTGGAGATCGCCCACTGGTTATTGACCACGTTGAGAATCACCGGTGCGCGGTACACATGGGCGAAGGTGAGGGCGGTGTGGAAGTCCGATTCGGCGGTGGCACCGTCGCCGATCCAGGCGGAAGCAATTTTGGTGTCGCCCTTGATCGCCGAGGCCATGCCCCAGCCCACGCCTTGTACGAATTGGGTGGCGAGGTTGCCGGAAATAGTGAAGAAGCCGGCGTCCTTGACCGAATACATGATCGGCAGCTGGCGCCCCTTGAGCGGGTCGCGTTCGTTGGACAGCAACTGGCAGATCAGGTCCACCAGCGGCACTTCGCGGGCCATCAGGATGCTTTGCTGGCGGTAGGTGGGGAAGCACATGTCGTCGATGTTCAAGGCCAGGGCCTGGGCGCTGCCGATGGCTTCTTCGCCGAGGCTTTGCATGTAGAACGACATTTTTTTCTGACGCTGGGCGACCACCATGCGGTTGTCGAAGATCCTGGTCTTGAGCATGGCACGCATGCCTTTGCGCAGAATCTCCACGGGCACGCCTTCGGCCCACGGCCCCAGGGCCTGGCCCTGGTCGTCGAGCACGCGGATCAGGCCCTTGGCCAGGTCGGCGGTGTCGGCGGGTTCTACGTCGATGGCGGGTTTGCGCACCAGGCCCGCGTCCGTCAGGCGCAGGTAGGTAAAGTCGGTCTTGCAGCCTGGGCGGCCCGAGGGTTCGGGAACGTGCAGGCGCAGTGGTGCATACGGCTGGTTCATGGCTTTCTACGCTCGATCTTGTGAATTTCTTGTAGTGGGCGCGCTAGCTGGCAGTCAGTCTTCGGGTAGAAGAAATCTTGTCCTACAACAATCATAGGCGTGGCGTAGAAGAATATTTATCTGTGTTTCGTTGCGCTCAAGACCATTTGCGGATAAAAAAACTGCATAAACATAATAAACAGGTGATTTTGTCTCATGCGCAAACTGGACCGTACCGATATCGGCATTCTCAACGCTCTGCAGGAGAATGCCCGCATCACCAACGCCGACCTGGCCCGCTCGGTCAACCTGTCGCCCACGCCGTGTTTCAACCGGGTGAAGGCAATGGAAGAATTGGGCCTGATTCGCGACCAGGTCACGCTGCTCGACGCCGATTTGCTGGGGCTGCATGTGAATGTGTTCATTCATGTGAGCCTGGAAAAGCAGAACGAGCTGGCGCTACAGCAGTTTGAAGGGGCAATTTCGGACCGGCCCGAGGTGATGGAGTGTTACCTGATGGCCGGCGACCCGGACTACCTGATCCGCGTGCTGGTGCCGACGATCCAGTCGCTGGAGCGCTTCATGATGGACTTTTTGACCAAGGTGCCGGGGGTGGCCAACATCCGCTCGAGTTTTGCGCTCAAGCAGGTGCGCTACAAGACCGCGCTGCCGCTGCCGGCCAATGGCATCAGCCTGGGTGCCTGATTTCGGCCGCCACGCCTTACAAATGTGGGAGCGGGCTTGCTCGCGAATACGGTGTATCAGCCAGCTAATTCAGTGCCTGGCACACTGTATTCGCGAGCAAGCCCGCTCCCACATTGGGTTATGTATTTTCAAAGTTGGTTAAGCGGGATCTTCAGGTAAGTCACCCCATTGCCCTCCGCCGGCGGCATATTCCCCGCCCGCACATTCACCTGGATCGCCGGCAGCAGCAGTGTCGGCATCCCCAGCCCGGCATCGCGTTTCGTGCGCATCTGCACAAACGCCGCCTCATCCACCCCATCATGCACATGGATATTCCCCGCGCGCTGTTGCGCAACAGTGGTCAGGCACTTGGCCTCACGGCCCTCTGGCGGATAGTCATGGCACACGTACAGCCGGGTTTCAGTCGGGAAGGCCAGCAACTTGCGCATCGACGCATACAACTGCCGCGCATCGCCGCCAGGGAAATCGCAGCGCGCCGTGCCCACGTCGGGCATGAAGAGGGTGTCGCCCACCAGGATCAACCGGCCATCGATCAGGTAGGCCATGTCCGCCGGTGTGTGCCCAGGCACGTGCAGGGCCTGGGCTTGCAGGTTGCCGATATGGAAGATTTCATCCGGCGCAAACAAATGATCGAACTGCGAGCCATCCACGCGAAATTCCGGCTCCAGGTTGAACAGGTGCTTGAACACATCCTGCACCTTGCTGATCGACTGGCCGATAGCGATCTTGCCGCCGAGCGTGCGCCGCAGGTACGGCGCGGCGGACAGATGGTCGGCGTGGGCGTGGGTTTCCAGCAGCCATTGCACCTGCAGGCGGTGCTCCTGCACAAACGCGATGACTTTGTCGGCCTGGGCCGTATCGGTGCGCCCCGAGGCCGGGTCGTAGTTGAGCACCGAATCGACAATGGCGCAGGGGCCGCCGTCCGCTTCATAGACGACGTAGGTGTAGGTCGACGATGCCTCGTCCAGAAAGTCTTGAATCAACGCTGGCATGGCGGCGGTTCCTGCTGTGGAAAAGAAAGCTGAGGAAAAAAGTAGTTACAATCAGTTTATGTTTACACATAATGTTTTGAGCTTAAGTGAGATAAAGGACCCGAGGCAAATGGAATCTACTCTGAGTGAGGGCGAAGTCGCCCAGTTGCGCGCATCGGCGTCCAAGGCTTGCTCCTTGCTCAAGGCGCTGGCGAATGAGGACCGCTTGTTGATTCTCTGCCAGCTCACCCAGGGCGAGCGCAACGTCGGCGAGTTGGAAACCATGACCGGCGTGCGTCAGCCCACGCTGTCTCAACAGTTGGGCATCCTGCGTGACGAAGGGTTGGTTGCCACCCGTCGGGAAGGTAAATACATCTTCTACGGGCTGGCCAGCCATGAAGTGATTCAAGTGATGAAGACCTTGTCCGGGCTGTACTGCGGCGCGGTCATAAAAAGCTGGGCGTGACGCCATCCGGCAGCGACCCTTGTGTGCAGCTATAAGAAAGGCAATCGACCATGAATGACCAACACTGGGGCCCAACCATCAGTGGCGATATCGTAGTCATCGGCGGCGGTTCGGCCGGTATCGGCTTGCTGGTCAGCCTGCTCAAGCGTGACCCGCACCTGAACATCATCCTGATCGAACCGAGTGAACACCACTGTTACCAGCCGGCCTGGACCCTGGTCGGTGGCGGCGCCTATGACCTGCAAAAGACTCGACGCCCGCTGGCCGACGTGCTGCCCAACGGCGTCACCTGGGTGCAGGCTGCCGTCACTGAACTGCTACCCGACGAGCGAACCCTGGTGCTCGACAGCGGCCAGCGTGTCAGCTGGATCAACCTGATCGTCTGCCCCGGCCTGCGCCTGGCCTGGGAAAAAATCGAAGGCTTGGAAGCAACCCTGGGCCACAACGGCGTCACCTCCAATTACAGCTACCAGTACGCCGCCTACACCTGGCAGCTGGTGCAGCAGCTCAAGGGCGGCAAGGCGATCTTTACCCAGCCGGCCATGCCGATCAAATGCGCGGGCGCGCCGCAAAAGGCCATGTACCTGTCTTGCGACCACTGGCTCAAGCAGGGCGACCTTAAACACATCGACGTCGAATTCAACCTGGCCGGCGCGGCGCTGTTCGGCGTGGCGACCTTTGTGCCGCCGCTGATGAAATACGTCGAAAAATATAACGCCCGCCTGGCCTTCAATGCCAACCTGGTAAAAGTCGATGGCCCGGCCCACAAAGCCTGGTTTGAGGTGAAGGACGCCGAGGGCAACGTGACGGTCGAAGAGAAAACCTTCGACCTGCTGCACGTCGTCCCACCGCAAGTGGCCCCGGATTTCATCCGCCAAAGCCTCTTGGCCGACGCCGCCGGCTGGTGCGAAGTGCACCCCAACAGCCTGCAACACCTGCGTTACCCGCACATCTTCGGCCTGGGCGATGTGTGCGGCACCACCAACGCCAAGACCGCCGCCGCCGTGCGCAAGCAAATTGTGGTGGTCGCCGAAAACCTGCTGGCCTTGCGCAAACAGGCGCCGCTGCCGCTCAAATACGACGGCTACGGCTCCTGCCCGCTGACGGTGGAGAAGGGCAAGGTGGTGCTGGCCGAGTTCGGGTATGGCGGCAAGCTGCTGCCGACGTTCCCCCTCGACCCGACCCGGGCGCGACGCTCGATGTGGTTCCTCAAGGCCACGCTGCTGCCGTGGTTTTACTGGAACGGCATGCTCAAGGGCCGTGAATGGCTGACCCGCCTGAGCAAGGTGGACTGAATGCTGCTGGCAAGTATTCTGGGCCTGTTGATGGGCCTGGTCATGGGGTTGACCGGCGCCGGCGGCGGCATCCTCGGGGTGCCCGCGCTGGTGCTGGGGTTGGGCTTGAGCATGACCCAGGCCGCGCCGGTGTCGTTGCTGGCCGTGGGCGCGGCGGCGGCCGTCGGTGCGATTGATGGTTTGCGCCATGGCCTGGTGCGCTATCGCGCCGCATTGCTGATCGCCTTGCTGGGCGCGCTGTTTTCGCCGTTGGGGGTGTTCCTCGCCCACCAGATGCCGGAGCCGGTGCTGATGGGCCTGTTCAGTGGGTTGATGGTGCTGGTGGCCTGGCGCATGTTGCAGCGTGAAAAACTCGAGGCCGGGCCCAGTGACCACGGCGCTGCCTCCTGGGGCCAGAAGAACTGCATGCTCAACCAGCAGACCGGGCGCCTGGCCTGGACCGCCAAGTGCAGCGCCACCCTCGCGGCACTCGGCGCTGTGACGGGGGCGGTCTCGGGCTTGCTCGGTGTCGGCGGTGGCTTCCTGATCGTACCGGCGTTCAAGCAACTCACTGACGTGCAGATGCGCGGCATCGTCGCCACCTCATTGATGGTGATCAGCCTGATTTCGCTGATCGGCGTGGTCGGAGCGTTCCATGCAGGTGTCAGCATCGAGCCCATGGGTTGGGTGTTTATCGGCGCGAGCATCGTCGGCATGCTGGTCGGTCGGCGCCTGTGCTCGGTGATTCCCGCCCGCCACTTGCAGCTGGGTTTCGCCAGCCTGTGTGTAGTGGTGGCAGTCGGTATGTTGGTCAAGGCGTTCATCTGACACGTAGGGGGCCGTGTTAAGGCCTTGATACGGGTCAACACCGCCTGCGGCATTTTGCGCCATGCTCCCGGCCTGAATCGAAGGCCGTCGGAGCACACCATGAACGCAACACCCCCTGCATCATTCAAGTTGCCCCTGGGGCTGGTGGTCGCCGTACTGGTGATGGTCGGCGTGCTGCTGTTGCCGCTGCCGGCGGATTTGCCGGTGGCCGGGCACCGGATGCTGGCGATCCTCGCGTTTGCCGTGGTGGTGTGGATCAGCGAGGCGGTGTCCTATGAAGCCAGCGCGATCATGATCACCTCGCTGATGGCGTTTTTGCTCGGCACCGCGCCGGCGTTGCAAGACCCCGCGCACCTGATCGGCTCCAGCCCGGCAATCAGCATGGCCCTCACCGGGTTTTCCAACCCGGCCCTGGCGCTGGTGGCGGGCGCGTTGTTTATCGCCGCCGCCATGACCCACACCGGGCTGGACCGGCGCATCGCCCTGGTGACCCTCAGCCGCATCGGCACCAGCACCCGGCGTATTCTGCTGGGCGCCATCGCCGTGACGATCCTCCTCAGCCTCGTCGTGCCCAGCGCCACGGCGCGCAGTGCCTGTGTGGTGCCGATCATGATGGGCGTGATCGCCGCATTTGGCGTGGACAAACGCTCCAATATCGCCGCCGGGATCATGATCGTGGTGGCCCAGGGCACCAGCATCTGGAACGTCGGCATCCAGACCGCCGCCGCGCAGAACCTGCTGACCGTCGGTTTTATGGACAAGATGCTCGGCCAGCGCGTGTCGTGGCTCGACTGGCTGATCGCCGGCGCGCCGTGGGCGCTGATCATGTCGGCGGTGCTGCTGTTTCTGGTGCTCAAGCTGTTGCCGCCGGAAAGTGACAGCATCCCCGGTGGCAAGGAGGCGGTGGCGCAGTCGCTGGTGGATATCGGCCCGATGACCGGGCCGCAGAAGCGCTTGCTGAGTGTGTCGGTGTTGCTGCTGTTGGCCTGGGCCACGGAAGGGCGCCTGCACAGTTTCGACACCACCTCGACTACCTATGCCGGCTTGGTCTTCCTGCTGTTACCGGGTATCGGCGTGATGACCTGGAAGGATGTGCAGTCGCGGATTCCGTGGGGCACGGTGATTGTGTTCGGGGTCGGCATCAGCCTCGGCACGGCGCTGCTGACCACCCAGGCGGGGCAGTGGCTGGGCTCGCAGGTGGTGGCGCACACCGGGTTGGACCAGGTCGGGCCGCTGGGGGTGTTTGCGATCCTGGGGGCGTTTTTGATTGTGATCCACTTGGGCTTTGCCAGCGCCACGGCGTTGACCTCGGCGTTGCTGCCGATTTTGATTGCGGTGTTGCAGACCTTGCCGGGGGAGTTCAGTCGGCTGGGGATGACCATGCTGCTGGGGTTTGTGATGAGCTACGGGTTTATCCTGCCGATCAATGCGCCGCAGAACATGGTGTGCCTGGGGACCGGCACGTTTACGGCGCGCCAGTTTGCCAAGGTGGGGGTTCTGGTGACGTTGATCGGTTATGGGTTGATGTTGGTGTTCGCCGCGACCTATTGGAGCTGGCTGGGCTGGATCTGAGGTAGGATTTGGTTTTCAGGGCGAGCGAGGTTCAATGTGGGAGGGGGCTTGCCCCCGATGACGGTCTTGCGGTGTACATATCCATTACCGGGCCGAGGCTGTTCAATACGACGTCGTAGTCGCGCAACACGGTTTCGAAGTTGTGCTGTTTGTAGTCGATGACCACGTCTGCACCCAACGCCTTGACCCACTCCACGTTGCCGGTGCTGGTGGTCGTGGCAACGAAAGCGCCCAGGTGTTGTGCAAGCTGGATGGCAACGCTGCCGACACCACCGGAGCCCGCGTGGATAAACACCTTTTACCCCTTCTTCAACCGGGCGGTTTCAACCAGCAGCTGCCAGTGTGTTTTTATGATGTAGATCATAATCAAACGTGGCAGCCGTTTTGATTGTGGTCGACATCAGAGTATAGTCAGGCCATTGTTCAGGAGGCGCAGGGCGCGAAATGAAGATCACCAAGACCCAATCACTCGCCAACCGAGCCCATATCGTGGAGACGGCGTCAGAGCTGTTTCGTGAGCGTGGTTACGATGGCGTGGGTGTGGCGGAGCTTATGGCTACGGCTGGTTTTACCCAGGGCGGCTTTTACAAGCACTTCGGTTCCAAGGCGGATTTGATGGCGGAAGCCGCTGAAAACAGCCTTTCAAAATCCCTGTCGGGTGTTTTCAATCTCGACATCCCGGGGTTTGTAGACCTATACGTGTCGAGGGATCACCGAGACGGCAGGGGAGCGGGTTGTACCCTGGCAGCCCTGTGTGGGGACGCCGCCCGTCAGTCAGATGATTTGAAAGCGACCTTTGCCAGTGGCGTTGAAAACACGCTTGCAGCCCTTCAAGAAAAGTACGCAGCAGGTCTGGAGAGCACGACGCAAGAGGCACGCGCAAAAATGATCGACCTGTTGGCCCATGCGATCGGTGCGGTCATGCTGTCACGGGCGTGTCCGGATGACTCCCCGCTGGCGGACGAAATACTGCAAACGTGCCGTGCGCAAATAATGGCAGCACTGCCACCGAGTAAAGACAGCAGCCGGTGAGTGGCTGGGTGGGCGCAAGCGGACACGCGCAGGATGGCAAGATGAACTCTGCTCAGGTTTACTGTCTCTGAGTATTGGTTTTACCGACGCACCCGTCGGGTCATCTAGGTCATCGAATGAACAAATACACCCCCCACACCTGGGAACCCCACGAGCGCCCGAGCCTGCCCGGTTCGCCGTCGACGCCGTTGCACCCGACGCACAAGCGTTGGTTGTTCGCGCTGGTCGGTGTACTCGTGGCCATCACCGGCGGCCTGGGCAACGCGCTGGTGATCGCCAACCTGCAATACCTGCAAGGCGCACTGGGTGCGACTACCGCCGAAATGGCCTGGCTGCCCGCCGCCTATGTGATGACCAACGTGTGCATGAACTTGCTGTTGGTAAAGTTTCGCCAGCAGTTCGGCCTGCGGGCGTTTACCGAGGTGTTCCTGGTGCTGTATGCGCTGGTGACTTTCGCCCACTTGTTCGTCAACGACCTCAATTCGGCCATCGCCGTGCGGGCGGCCCACGGCATGGTGGGGGCCGCGTTGAGTTCGTTGGGTTTGTACTACATGATCCAGGCGTTTCCGGCGAAGTGGCGCCTGAAGGCCCTGGTACTCGGGCTGGGCACTGCGCAGTTGGCCTTGCCGCTGGCGCGGTTGTTCTCCGAAGACTTGCTGCAAATCGCCGAATGGCGCGGCCTGTACCTGTTCGAGCTGGGCATGGCGCTGATCTGCCTGGGCTGCGTATTCCTGCTCAAACTGCCGCCTGGCGACCGCTTCAAGACCTTTGAAAAACTCGACTTCCTCACCTTCGCCATTCTCGCCACCGGCGTGGCCTTGCTCTGTGCGGTGCTGTCCCTGGGGCGTATCGATTGGTGGCTGGAGGCGCCGTGGATCGGCGTGGCCTCGGCCTGCTCCCTGGTATTGATCATGGCTGGCCTGGCCATCGAGCATAACCGCGCCAACCCGATGCTGATGACCCGCTGGCTGGGCAGTGGCGTGATGATCCGCCTGGCGCTGGCGGTGATCCTGATTCGCATGGTGCTGTCCGAGCAGTCCACCGGCGCGGTGGGGTTCATGCAGATGCTGAACATGAGCTACCAGCAGATGCACACCCTGTACGTGGTGATGCTGGCTGGCGCGATTGCCGGGCTAGCGGTCAGTGCGCTGACGATCAACCCGGCGCACTTGCTGATGCCGTTGGTGATTTCCCTGGCGCTGATGGCCACAGGGTCGGTGATGGACAGTTTTTCGAGTAACCTGACGCGGCCGCAAAACCTGTATATCAGCCAGTTCCTGCTAGGCTTCGGCGGTACGTTCTTCCTCGGGCCGACCATGGTGCTCGGCACCAAAAACGTGTTGACCAACCCGCGCAACCTGGTGAGCTTTTCGGTGATGTTCGGGATCTGCCAAAACCTCGGCGGCCTGATTGGCGCGGCGTTGTTGGGGACGTTTCAGATCGTGCGCGAGAAATATCACTCCAGCATGATCGTGGAGCACCTGACCCTGCTCGACCCGCGTGTGGCCGCACGCGTGCAGAGCGGCGGTTCGGCCTATGGCGGCATCGTCGCCGACCCGGAGCTGCGCAACCTGATGGGCATTCGCAGCCTGGCCACGGCGGCCACGCGTGAGGCGAATGTTATGGCTTACAACGATGTCTTCATGCTGATCGCGATCATCGCGATCCTGACCATGATCTGGATCTTTATCCGCAGTCTGTGGCTGATGAGCACCACCAAAGCAGCAGCCACTCCCGTTCAACCCAGCGGCGCAACTTCATGACCGAACCTTCGACCACCACCACCACCGCCATCGCTTCCACCCCGGAGGGCAGTACGCCGCCAGGCGCCGTGCCCACCGAGCTGCGGCCGTTGCGGGTGCGCATCATCTCGTCATTGGGCTTTGCCGCGATTGCCATCGTCGGCGTGCTGATCGTGCTGTATGCCTGGCAGTTGCCGCCGTTCAGCAGCGCGGTGGAAACCACTGAAAACGCCCTGGTGCGCGGCCAGGTGACGATCATTGGCCCGCAGCTCAGCGGCTATGTGTTTGAAGTGCCGGTGCAGGACTTCCAGTACGTCAAGGCCGGCGACCTGCTGGTGCGCCTTGATGACCGTATCTACCGGCAGCGCCTCGACCAGGCATTGGCGCAATTGGCGGTGCAGAAGGCCGCGCTGGCGAATGTGGTACAGCAACGCAACAGCGCCGAAGCCACGATCAAACTGCGCCAGGCCGCGCTGGTGGACAGTCAGGCCCAGGCGCGTAAAAGCACCGCCGATCTGCGCCGCAATGAAGAGCTGATCAGCGACGGATCGGTCTCCAAGCGCGAGCTGGACGTAACCCGCGCCGCCAATGCGCAGACGATCGCGGCGGTGGCCCAGGCCCAGGCCAGCCTGGAAATCGCCCGCCAGGATTTGCAGACGGTGATCGTCAATCGCGGCTCCCTGGAAGCGGCGGTGGCCAGTGCCGAAGCGGCGGTGGAGCTGGCGCGCATCGATCTGTCCAACACCCGCATCACCGCGCCGCGTGACGGCCAGCTGGGGCAGATCGGCGTGCGACTCGGCGCCTACGTCAACTCCGGCGCGCAGTTGATGGCGCTGGTGCCGAAGCAGTTGTGGGTGATCGCCAACATGAAAGAAACCCAGATGGATAACGTGCAGGTCGGCCAGCCGGTGACGTTTACCGTGGATGCGCTTAACCACCGCAAGTTTCACGGCACGGTGCAGCATATTTCCCCGGCGACCGGGTCGGAGTTCAGCCTGTTGCAGGCGGACAACGCCACCGGCAACTTTGTGAAAATCGCCCAACGGGTGCCGGTGCGGATCACGGTGGATCCGGACCAGGCCGAGAGCGAGCGCTTGCGGCCGGGGTTGTCTGTAGTCGTCAGCATCGACACCGCCGGCCGCCTGAAAAACTCACCGCCCTGACACAACGTCGATCAATATCTGGACTGCTTTTGTGGCGAGGGAGCTTGCTCCCGTTGGGCTGCGCAGCGGCCCCAAAAAGCCTGCGGGCGCTGCGCACCCGAACGGGAGCAAGCTCCCTCGCCACAAAAGCTCACCCTTGCAGTGGGCAGTATTTCAGGCTGAAATCGAGTTGGGTTGACTGGCCTTGCTCCAACAACTTCAGGCCAGGCCGCCCCGACAGGTGATGCGCATTCACCGGATGGCTCACCGGCTCGATGCAAAAGAACCCCAGCCCCGGCGGGCAGAACAGCAGGAAGTAATCGGCCCCGCTCGCCTGGCATTCCAGGGTATACCCAAGCTCCGGTTGCTCGATCACACACTGCCCGTCCCACTGGCAGAACCCATTGTCCACCAGGCCCTCCGGCAGCGCCTTGGGCTGGCTGAAGTCCCAGTCTGCCGGAATTGAGGTCAGCCCTGTGGGCAGCTTGGACGCATCACTCAACCACACCTGTGCAGCCTTGGCCTGCAGGCGTGTACCCGGTCGACGCGGCAGGTAGGGGTGCAGCCCCAGCCCATGCCATGCGGGCTTTGCGGCCAGGTGCGTGACGCGCAGTCCGATACTCAGTTCACCGTCGTGCAAGCGAAACCGCTGCTCGGCGCGATAGGCAAATGGCGTGTCGCACTCCATCGCCAGCACCACTTCATCCGCCGACTGGCTGACCAGCTGCCACGCCTGCTGCCAGGCCGAGCCGTGAATCGGCAGCGGATCCAGCGGGTTGTTGGGCGTCAGTACCAGCCAACCGTCGGGGTTGTCAAAACCGCCTTCGGCGATCCGGTTGGACCACGGCGCAAGTGGATAGCACCCCAGCTTGCCCGGCAACCCGGTATTGATCGCGTGCTCATCGCTATGGCGCAACAACGGCTGCCCGGTGGCGCGCACGCTCCAGTTGACGATGCTGCCGCCCACAGCGGGGGCCAGGGTGAGGTGGGTGAATTGATCCTGGAGTTCGACGAAGTTCGAAGACATGGTGTTCCGCCGTATGAAATAGAACAAACACGGGTGTCAAAATGTGGGAGCGGGCTTGCTCGCGAAAGCGGTGTGTCAGCCGGTACGTCCTTCGCGAGCAAGCCCGCTCCCGCATTTGATCGTTGTTGTCTTGAGGGAAAATTTACAGCACCACGCTTGGAAGCCACAGCGACAGCGCCGGAATATAGGTCACGGCCATCAACACCAAAAACAATACGCCGTAAAACGGCAGCAAAGCCTTCACGGTTTTCTCGATGCTGACCTTGCCCACCGCCGCGCCCACAAACAACACCGCGCCCACCGGCGGGGTAATCAGGCCGATGCCGAGGTTGACCAGCATGATCATGCCGAAGTGCACCGGGTCGACGCCGATGCCGAGGATCACCGGCAGCAGGATCGGCGTAAGGATCAAAATCAGCGGCGCCATGTCCATCACCGTGCCGAGCAACAGCAGCATCATGTTGATGCACATCAGGATCACGTAACGGTTGTCCGACAGGGTCAGGAACATCGTGGTGATCTTCGCCGGTATCTGCATCAGGGTCATGATGTAGCCGAAGCTGGCGGCGAAGGCGATCAGGATCATCACGATGGAAATGGTGCGCACCGTGCGGTGCATCAGCTTGGGCAGCTCGCTCCATTTGTAGTCGCGGTAGATGAACATGGTCACGAAAAACGCCCAGAGCACGGCGATTGCCGCGGACTCGGTGGCGGTGAAGATGCCCGAAAGGATGCCGCCGAGGATGATCACCATGGCCATCAGGCCCCAGAGCGCATCGGCGCAGATTTTCAGCGCCTGTTTCAAGGGGATGACTTCGCCCTTGGGGTAGTCGCGTTTCTTCGCGAAAATCAGGCACAGCACCATCAGGCACGCGCTCATCAGCAGGCCCGGGACTACGCCGGCCATAAACAGCGAGGCGATCGACACCGTGCCACCCGCTGCCAGGGAGTAGAGCACCGAGTTATGGCTGGGCGGGGTCAGCAGCGCCTGCACCGAGCCGCTGATGGTCACGGCGGTAGCAAACTCCCGGGGGTAACCACGGCGTTCCATTTCCGGGATCAGCACCGAGCCGACCGAGGCGGTGTCCGCCACCGACGAGCCGGAAATCGCCCCGAAAAATGTCGAGGCCATGATGTTGACCAACGACAAACCACCGCGCACGAAGCCCACCAGCACCCCGGCAAACGCCACCAACCGGCGCGACATGCCGCCCTCGGCCATGATCGCCCCGGCCAGCACGAAGAACGGAATCGCCATCAGCGAAAATTTGTTCACCCCGCCCGCCACCTGAATCATCAGGGCCTGGAACGGAATGTCGATCCACCACGCGCCAATCAGCGCCGACAGCCCGAGGGCGTAAGCCACCGGCATGCCGATCAGGATCAAGGCGATAAAGCTGCCCAACAGAATCAATGCGTCCATATCAGGCAGCCCCTTCGCTTTCTTCAACCAGGTCAAAGCGCACCACGCGCCGCTGGCTCTGATCGCCCAGCAGGAGTTTTTCCAGCACGAACACCAGGGTCAGCAACCCGCCGATCGGGATCGGCATATAGGTGATGCCCACGCGCAGGGTGGGGATGGCGCTCATGAACTGGTTCCAGGTGGACAGGCACAACTTGCTGCCCCAGATGGTCATGAACAGGCAAATGGTCGCCATCAGCAGCTGGGAAACGATGCCGACGATGCGGCGTTGGGCGGGGGGCAGGCGGTCGGTGATCATCGCCACCGACATATGCGCGCCGGCGCGATAACTGGCGGCGGCGCCGATGAAGGTGAATACCAGCATCAGCAGAATGGCGGTGGGTTCCGGCCAGCTGGAGCCGGTGCCGAGGACGTAGCGGGCGAAGATGCCCCAGGGAATGATCAGCGCGACCCCCAGTACCGAGAGGCCGGCGACCCAGATACAGGTCATGTAGATGCGGTCGTTGATGCGCAGCAGTAAATTCTTCATGGCGTTCACCGTAACCGGGCGCGTCGATGCCGACCGCGCCGGGCCTTGCTAGAGAAGGAGGGCGTTACTGAACGGCGTCGATACGCTTGATGATGTCGGCGTAAGCCGCACCGTATTTGGCGCGCACCGGCGCGGTGGCGTCATAGAAGGGTTTTTTGTCGACGGTGATGAACTCGACACCGGCGGCCTTGAGCTTGGTTTCACTGCTGGCGGACTTGGCGTCCCACAACACACGCTCGTCAGCCTGGGCGGCCTTGGCAGCTTTTTTCACCATGTCCTGTTGCGCAGGGCTGAGTTTGTTCCAGGTGATTTTCGACATCACGATGGGCTCGGGCAGGATCAGGTGCTCGGTGAGGGTGTAGTACTTGGCGTTCTGGAAATGGTTGTGCTCGAGCAGGGTCGGCGGGTTGTTTTCCGCGCCGTCGATCACGCCGGTCTGCAGGGCACTGAAGATCTCGCCGGTGTCCATGGCGATGCCATTGGCCCCCATTTCATTGAAGGCTTCGATGAACAGCGGGTTGCCTTGCACGCGGATCTTCATACCCTTGAGGTCTTCGATCTTGCGCACTGGTTTCTTGGTGTAGAGGTTGCGCGTGCCGCCGTCCATCCAGGCCAAGGCCACGAGGCCGAACTGCGAGTCGGTAATTTTGGCGAGGATCTCATCACCGATCTCGCCGTCGATGACCTTGCGCATGTGCGCCTGGTCACGGAACACGAACGGCAGGTTGAACACGTTCACGTCCGGCACCACCGGGCCGACGATGCCGAGGCTGACCCGGGCCATCTGGATGGCGCCGACCTGGGCCTGTTCGACCACCTCTTTCTCGGAGCCCAGGACGCCGCCAGGGAAAAACTTGAACGTCAGTTCGCCATTGCTTTCTTTGGTTAGGGCCGCGCCCATGTTCTTTTCGGCGACCACGGTGGGGTAGCCATCCGGGTGGATGTCGGCAAATTTGATTTCCAGCGCGTGGGCGGCGCTGCTGAGGGTGAAGAATGCAGCGGCGAGCAAGGTGCGTTTGAAGTCCATGGGGTGTCACTCCTGTGTTTTTATTGTTGTATTCAAGGCACGGCAATGCAGCTAGAGGGTGAACGTGGGCTCCGGCAATCCGGTGACGCCGGGGTTGAGGGCGAACACGCCGCCGGCAACCGACTGCTGACTCTGGTCATCACGAATCGAGGTGACGAACAGTGTGTCCAGGCGACTGCCGCCAAAGGCGCACATGGTGGGTTTTTTCACCGGTACGTTGAGCGAGCGGTCGAGGCGACCGTCGGGGGTGAAGCGGTGGATCAGCCCGGCGTCGTTGGCGCAGATCCAGTAGCAGCCATCGGCATCCACCGCGGCGCCGTCGGGGCGGCCGAGGTGGCGGTGCATATCCACAAACACGCGGCGATTGGACGGCGTGCCGGTGTCGATGTCGTAGTCGAAGGCCCAGATCTGTTGCACCAGCGGGTGCGAGTCCGAGGCGTACATCGTGCGGCCATCGGGGCTGAAGGCCAGGCCGTTCAGGGTGATGAACCCGTCCAGCTGAGCATGGGGCGGCGCGCCGGAGGCGAAGCGGTAGAGGATGCCTTCGGCGGCATTCGCGCCCATATTCAGCACCATGCTGCCGGCCCAGAAGCGGCCCTGGCGATCACAGCGGCCGTCGTTCAGGCGCATGTCCGGGCGCGGATGCTCGACACTGGCCAGGGCCGTGGTGTCGAGGCTGCCATCATTGTGCGGGGTCAGCTTAAAAAAACCGCTTTCCATGCCGGCCACCCAGTTGCCCGCCGTGGTGCGGGCAATGCAGGCGAGCATCTGCGGGGCTTTCCAGGCGGCGACATGGCCGCTGGCGGCGTTCCAGCGTTGCAGGCCGCCGTTGGGGATATCCACCCAGTACAGCGCGTTTTCCTCAGGCACCCACACCGGGCATTCGCCCACGGCATTGCGGGCGTCGACAATCAGTTCAGCGGTCATGGCAACTCATTCCCTTGGGTTGGTGTGTGTTCAGTCACCGAACGGCCCGGCGGCGCAGAAGGCCCCGCCCTGGTAGACTTTGGCCGGGTCATCGGCGGCCACCGGCGGCTGTGTTTCGACCTGGGCGCGGAACACTTCGGACGTGTCTTTGGGGGCAAAGCCCAGGTGCGCGGCGTAGCGGTTGTCCCACCAGGTGTCGAGGTTATCCGACATGCCGTAGACCACCGTGTGGCCGACGTTTGGCGTGTACAGCGCGCGTTCGAGCAGTTGGGTCAGGTCGTCGAAGCTCAGCCAGGTGTGCATCATGCGGCGGTTCTGCGGTTCCGGGAACGAGGAGCCGATGCGAATGCTCACGGTCTCGATGCCGTAGCGATCGAAGTAGAAACTGGCCATGTCTTCGCCGTAGGACTTGGACAGGCCGTAGTAGCTGTCGGGGGCGGCGCGGCGAGTGGGCGTCGATTTTTTCGCCCTGTTTGTAGAAGCCGATCACATGGTTGGAGCTGGCGAAGATCACGCGTTTGACGCCATGGCGGCGGGCGGCTTCGTAGATATGGAAAATGCCGCTGATATTGGCGCCGAGCACCTCCTCAAAGGAGCGCTCCACCGACACACCGCCGAAATGCAGGATGGCATCCACGCCTTCCACCAGGTGGTGCACGGCTTGTTTATCGGCGAGGTCGCAGGGTTGCACTTCTTCGTGGGCGCCGGCCGGTGCCATGTCGGCGATATCCGACAGGCGCAGCACATTGGCATAGGGCCGCAGGCGTTCGCGCAGGACTTTGCCCAGGCCACCGGCGGCACCGGTGAGCAGCAGGCGGTTGAAGGGAGTAGGCGTGGTTGTGGTGGTCATGAGGATTCCATTGTTGTTGTAGGTTGTCGTATGACTTGGTCGAAGTATCGTTTTGGACTCCTGGATTGTCAACGCCTTGCAGGTGAGTGAGATCAAATGTGGGAGCGGGCTTGCTCGCGAATGCGCTGGGTCATTCAAGTAGTCGGTGACTGACACACTGCTTTCGCGAGCAAGCCCGCTCCCACATTGAGCGCGTTACAACAAAGAAATCGGATAGCTGATAAAAATCCGATTCTCATCAAACTCGTTATTGCTGAAATCCCGACGCATGGTCGAGTTCCTCCACCGCACATTCAAATTCTTCAGCGTACCGCTCTGCACCGTGTAGGCCAGTTCCGACTCGCGGCCCCATTCCTTGCCGTCGGTGATCGTCCCTGTGTGCACGTTACTGCCGCTGATATAGCGGTTCATCATGGTCAGTCCGGGAATGCCGAGCACCACGAAGTTGAAGTCATGGCGCACCTGCCAGGATTTTTCCTTGGCGTTATCGTAGCTCGCGTTGTAGCTGTCGTTGGCCAGGGTGCCGCCGCTGGTGCCGTTGACCCGCATCCACACGCTGTCGCCGGTCAGTTTCTGCAGGCCCACGTAGAACGTGTTGCCCAGGTATTTGGCCGAGAGCAGGGCGAACGCAGTTTTGTTGTCGAGGTCGCCGGCCAGGGCGCTGCCGTCTTCTTTACCCGTGAAGTAGCCAAGATTGGCGCCCAGGGTCCAGTCGCCCACGGGTTGGCTGTGGGTCAGGTTGACGTAGCGTTGCTGGTAGATATCCGTCAATTCGGCGTACCACACGCCGACCTGGGTGCGCTTGTCATTGAAGCTGTATTCGCCGCCGCCGAAGTTGAACCGGTCGGAGGTGAAGGCGGCTTTGCCGTTCATGAACATGTCTTCCATGCTCGCGTCGTTACGCGGGCTGTTGCCGCGAAATTGCCCGCCGTAGAGGGTCAGGCCGGCGATTTCATTGGAGGTGACCTGGCCGCCACGAAAGGTCTGGGGCAGGGAGCGGCCATCGTCGGAGCGCAGGATAGGCAGCACCGGCATCCACTCGCCGACTTTCAGCTCAGTCTTCGACAGCTTGGTTTTCAACGCCACGCCCAGGCGCCCGAAGTTGTCGGCGGGGCGGCCGTCATCGTGAATCGGCAACAGTTGGGTGCCACCGGTGCCTTTGCCGCCGTCGAGCTTTTGCGAGTACAAGCCCAGCACATCAATCCCGAACCCCACGGTGCCCTGGGTAAAGCCGGACTTGGCGTCGAGAATGAAGTTTTGCGTCCACTCTTCGGCCTTGCCCTGAGGGTTGGTCGGGTTGGTGAAGTTGCGGTTGAAGTAGGCGTTGCGCAGGTTCAGCGTGGCCTTGGCGTCGTCGATAAAGCCGTCGGCGTGGGTGGTGATGGGCAGGGTGAAGGCCAGGCTGCCGAGACCGATGAGGCCCAGGCGTGTGGAGGAATTGCGGGCGAATTGACTCACAGTGACGCTCCCTTTTTGTTGTTTTTATTATTTGTCATACGTCGTCGTACAACATTGCGTCGGATATTTGCGGGGTTTTCAGGGAGTGTCAAGCAGAAGTTATACGACAACGGTCTCTGTGGGAGCTGGCTTGCCTGCGATGCAGGCGACCCGGTCTCACAGAAACACCGCGGCGATGCCATCGCAGGCAAGCCAGCTCCCACACGGGTCGCATTCAGCCAGCCAGAATCATGGGGGGCAGCGTGCCAAGGAGTGAAACGGCGGCTACTGCTGAAACACCCAGCAACCATTCCAGCATCACGCTGGCTTTCAACGTGCCCGGTCTTTGCTCGCAGTGATCCAGGCGTAACCGGTTCAGCAATGCCAGTGCCAGCATGCCGAGCACCAGCAATACCTTGATCAGCAGAATCAGCGCAAACCCGTTAAACAGCGGGGTGGGCCAAAGCTGCCCGGTGAGTACGCGCACATTGATCAAACCCGTTACCAGCAACCCGGCCACCAGGCCATAACCCACGCCACTGAAACGCTTGAGGATCGGTTGCAGGGCGTAGTTCTGCGGCTGCCTGAGGATCAACACCAGCAACAGCAAGCCGCCGAGCCAGGCGCCCACGCACACCAGGTGCACCACCTGGTTAAGGATCAGCAATTGCCCGCTCAGCCCATCGAGCATCGCGCCGTGGCCCACCGGGGCCAGTGTTGCCAGCAACAGCGCGCTCAACGGCAGGCGCAGGGCGGGCCAGGGTTTGATCAGCACGATCACCAGCAGCAGGTTCAGCACCAGATGCCAGGCCCACACCTGGCCAAAGAAGGTTTTGCCCAGCACCAACTGTACGGTTGCCGGTTGCAGCGCCGCGTCCCAACTGCCGGCCATGCTCGCCGTGATCAACAGCAGCCAGGCCACGCCGGAGAACAGCCCCAGCCAGGCCAGGCCGCGACTAATGCGCAGCAACTGCCGGTCCAGCGCCGGCTGAGCGGCAGCACCGAGCAGCCAGGGCCTGAATACACAGGCCCCGAACATCAACAGCACGACGGTAAAATGCACGAAGCGGCACAGCACCAGCAGGGTCGCCATGAATTATTGGCCGACCTTGAAGCTGTATTCGCCGTTGCTCTTGTGGGTGTCGACCGACACCGCGTTCCACACCACTTTGTAGTTACCGGCCGCCAGCGGGGCGGCAGGTGTGACCACCAGGACTTTCTTGTCGGCGCCCGGAGTTTCCAGGCCCTTGATTGCGACCTCGGTACCGTCCTTGCTCAGCGAGACTTTGGTGAAGGTGGCTTCGACGCCTTCGCTGAAGGTCAAGCGCAGGTCTTTGGGGGCGGCGACGCTGCTGTCTGCGGCAGGTTCCGAGCTTTTCAGATGGGCGTGGGCAAACGCCGCCGAAGCGCCCAGCAGGGAGGCGAGCAGGGCGGTGGCGGTCAACGTTTTCTTGATCAGCATTGTTCAGTACCTTCAGGGTTGAGGAGTCGGTAGAGCCATGTGCAGCAAGGGAAAGGGCTTGCCTTCGCCATCCAGCGGCGAGCGTGCGACCTGGATAAAACCATAGTGCAGGTAGAAACCCACGGCCTGCGGGTTTTGTTCGTTTACATCCACCGTCAGGGTGTCATGGCGGGCGCGGGCGTGGTCCAGCAGTTGGCGGCCGATGCCCTGGCCACGGCGGTCGGGGTCGATAAACAGCATTTCCACATTGTTGGCGCCGGTCGCGATAAAACCGCCGAGGCCATTTTTATCTTCGTACACCCACACCTCGAGCGCAGGCATCGGCAGGTAGGTGTCGCGCACCAGGGGCAGCAAACGCTGGATGTCATCCTCCGGGAGGAAGTCATGGGTGGCCCGCACCGAACGCTCCCACAGTGCTCCCAGCACTGGGTCATCGGCGGCCACGCGAGGTCGGACAGTCATTGCAATGATCCTTCATGGGGATCGCGATCCTAACCAATCGCATTTCAGCGGGAAAGCTTCGCGTAAGAACTTTCATTATGGCCTGTCGCCGCGATCTAGAGCCGATGGTAGTCTTTAGCCCAAGTTGTTGTCAGGGAGCCCATATGGGCAATCACAAGATTGGGATTCGCCGAGTCAACGTCGAAAAAATCCTGCTGGCGGCGGAGAAAATCTTCGCCGAAAAAGGCTATGGCAGCACCGCCATGGCGGATATCGCCGAAGAAGTGCAACTGCCGCGCTCCAACCTGCATTACTACTTCACGACCAAAAGCGAACTGTACAGTGCGGTGCTGTTCGACCTGCTGGAAGTATGGAAGCAGGACGCCCTCAGCTTTGAAACCTTCGACGACCCGCGTGTGGTGCTCAGTAGCTATATCCGCGCCAAAATGCAGCGCTCGCGCACCCGGCCGTATGGTTCGAAAGTCTGGGCCAATGAAATCATCCACGGCGCGCCGACACTCGGTGAGGCGCTGGACGAAAGCCTGTACGACTGGGCCAAGATGAAGGAAGCGAAAATTCGCCAGTGGGTGGAAGACAAACGCATCCTGCCGGTGGAGCCCTCGAGCCTGCTGTATATGATCTGGGCCTCGACCCAGCACTACGCGGACTTTGATCACCAGGTGAAGATCTTGAATGATCACCAGCCATTGTCGGATATGCAGTTTGAGAAGGCGATCCAGACGGTGACCAGTGTGATTTTGCGCGGGATCGGGTTGGAGCCTTAAGGCTCGTGGTGGGGCTGAGGGCCCTTCGCGAGCAAGCCCGCTCCCACATTCGACTGCATTCTTGCAGACAAAATGCGCTTCAATGTGGGAGCGGGCTTGCTCGCGAAGGCGGTCTAAAGGACTACACAGCCTCCCGATATGGATTACGCGGATCCTGCGTCCAATTCAGAAACGGCTTGCCCGTCTCCATCGGCACCATCTCAATGCAATCGGCCACCGGGCAGGTGATCTGGCACAGGTTGCAGCCCACGCACTCATCATCTATCACCTCATACTTATGCGTGCCATCCACCTGTTTCAAACTGGCGATTGCCTGGTGCGAGGTGTCCTCGCAGGCAATATGGCAGCGCCCGCAGCCAATACACGCCGCCTGATCAATCTTGGCGATCACCTGATAGTTGATGTCCAGGTACTTCCAATCCGTCGTATTACCCACCGCTCGCCCGGAAAACGCCTGCAGGCTGGTGTAACCCTGACTGTCCATCCAGCGCGACAGCCCGTCTTTCATCTCTTCCACAATCCGAAACCCGTGCAGCATCGCCGCCGTGCACACCTGCACCGCACCGCAGCCCAGCGCGACGAACTCCGCCGCATCGCGCCAATTGCCGATGCCGCCGATGCCGCAGATTGGCAAGCCTTGGGTCTGCGGGTCGCGGGCAATTTCAGCCACCATGTTCAACGCGATGGGCTTGACCGCCGAGCCGCAATAACCGCCATGGGTACTCTGGGTGCCGACCACGGGCAGCGCGACCATACGCTCCAGGTCCACGCTGGTGATGGAGTTGATGGTGTTGATCAGCGACACCGCGTCGGCACCGCCGCGATACGCCGCCCGGGCCGCCACGCGGATGTCGGTGATGTTCGGCGTGAGCTTGACGATCACCGGCAGCGAGCAGTAGGTCTTGCACCAGCGCGTCACCTGTTCCACATACTCCGGCACCTGGCCAACCGCCGCGCCCATGCCGCGTTCGGGCATGCCGTGGGGGCAGCCGAAGTTCAGCTCGATACCGTCGCAGCCAGTGGCCTCCACCAGCGGCAGGATGTTTTTCCAGGATTCTTCTACGCACGGCACCATCAGCGACACGATCAATGCACGGTCGGGCCAATCCTTCTTCACCTGGGTGATTTCCCGCAGGTTGATCTCCAGGGAGCGGTCGGTAATCAGCTCGATATTGTTGATGCCCAGCACTTCACGGTTGGCGCCGTAGTGCGCCGAGTAGCGTGAAGACACATTGACCGCCGCCGGGTCTTCGCCCAAGGTTTTCCAGACCACGCCGCCCCAGCCGGCTTCGAAGGCGCGTACCACGTTGTAGGCTTTGTCGGTAGGCGGCGCAGAGGCCAGCCAGAAGGGGTTAGGGGCTTTGATACCGGCGAATACAATCGAGAGATCGGCCATTACGCAGCCTCCACATTCAGCATGAGTTGGGCGTGCATGGCTTCGGCGGCCAGCTTGCCGTGTTGCACCGCCTGTACGGTGAGGTCCTGCCCGAGGCTGACGCAATCGCCACCGGCATAGACCCCTGGAATGCTGGTTTGCAGGTGTTCGTCGACGAAGATCCGCTCGCCCACGCGGTGCAGTTGCTGGGCCAGGGGGTCGTACAATGCCTGGTTGTCGAACCCTTGCCCGATGGCTTTGAAGATTGCATCGCAGGCCAGTTCGAAGGTTTCGCCGGTGGGGTGCAGGCGCCCGTTTTCCATGCGTGTGCGCAAAAAGCGCATGCCGCGCACATGGCCCTGGTCATCGAGCAATACGGCTTCAGGTTGGGCCCAGGCCAGCAGGCGTACCTGATTGGCCTTGGCGATGTCCTGCTCATGCTGGGTGGCGCCCATATCGGCCAGGCCACGGCGGTACACCAGGTTCACATCGCGGGCACCCAGGCGAGCCATTTGCACGGCCATGTCGATCGCCGTATTGCCGGCGCCGAGCACGATGCAGCGGTCGGCCAGCGGCAATTGCGTGAGGTCATCGGCCTGGCGCAGTTCGCGGATGTAGTCGGTGGCGGCGAGCAGGCCGGGCGCGTCCTCGTGGGGTAAGCCCAGTTGTTTGCTGGCGGCGAGGCCCAGGCCGAGGAACACCGAATCGTATTGCTGGTGCAGCTCGCTCAAGGTCAGGTTGTCGCCCAGGCGCTGGCCGTGGCGGATCTCGATGCCGCCGATTTGCAGGAGGAAATCCAGTTCCTTTTGCGCGAAGTCATCCACCAGCTTGTACTTGGCAATCCCGTATTCATTCAAGCCGCCAGCCTTTTCCCGGGCTTCGAAAATCACCACGTCGTGGCCGTGCAAGGCGGCGCGGTGTGCGCAAGCCAAACCCGCCGGCCCGGCGCCGACCACGGCAATTCGCTTGCCGGTGGGCGCGGCGCGCTGGAAGGGTGTTCGCTGAAGTGCGCGTTGTCGATGGCGTAGCGTTGCAACAGGCCGATCAGCACCGGGGCGCATTCTTCGGCGTTGTTACGCACGCAGGCTTGCTGGCACAGGATCTCCGTCGGGCAGACGCGGGCGCAACTGCCGCCGAGGATGTTGGCGGAAAGGATTTTCTGCGCCGCGCCTTGCACGTTTTCGGTGTGGATATTGCGGATGAACGAGGGGATGTCGATCTCACTGGGGCACGCATTCACGCACGGCGCGTCGTAGCAATACAGGCAGCGCGAGGCTTCAAGTTGTGCCTGACGGGCGTTGAGGGGCGGTGCCAGGTCGGTGAAATGGCTGGCGAGTGTTGCCCCATCCTCAACGGGATGGGGAAGGTGGGTCAGGGTCTGGATCACGGTGTTGGCCTCACGGTTATTGAGGTGCTGCCTCTGATGGGCATTGGTTTTAGTGTTGCCTGTGCGGGCCTCTTCGCAGGCAAGCCAGCTCTCACATTGGGTCGGGTTCACATCGTTCCAGTGTGGGAGCCGGGCTTGCCCGCGATAGGCCGAAGGCCGCTGTCAGCGTTTCACCGCAGTGGGCCTGGAATGCTCCGCCCGCTTGCTCAACTGCTCAAACACCGACGGATACGCCGGCCGTTCCACATACCGCCCGGCACCGCGCTCGGCGCGCAAATCACCATCGGCCCAGACCAGCTTGCCCTGGCTGATGGTATGGCTCGGCACGCCGCGCACGGTCTTGCCTTCGAAGATGTTGAAGTCGACTTGCTGGTGGTGAGTCTTGGCGGAAATCGTGCGCGTACCCTCGGGGTCCCACAGCACCAGATCGGCATCGGCCCCTACGCGAATTGCGCCCTTGCGGGGGTAGAGGTTGAAAATCTTCGCGGTGTTGGTGGAGGTCAGCGCGACAAACGCCTGCATCGACAGACGCCCGGTGTTCACGCCCTCATCCCACAGCAGCGCCATGCGGTCTTCGATACCGGCGGTGCCGTTGGGGATTTTGCTGAAGTCGTCGCGCCCCGCGGCTTTTTGCTCGGCGCAGAAGCAGCAGTGGTCGGTGGCGGTGGTGTGCAGGTTGCCCGATTGCAGGCCGTGCCACAGCGCCTCCTGATGCCCGCGTGGGCGGAACGGCGGGCTCATTACATAGCCTGCGGCGGTTTGCCAGTCGGGGTGCTGGTAGACGCTGTCGTCCAGCAGCAAATGGCCGGCGAGCACTTCACCGTACACCGCCTGGCCCTTGCCACGGGCGTAGGTGATTTCATCCAGCGCTTCCTTGGTGGATACGTGCACCAGATACAGCGGCGTGCCGATGGTCTCGGCAATACGGATCGCACGGCTGGCCGCCTCGCCTTCGACCTGGGACGGCCGCGACAGCGGATGTGCCTCCGGCCCGGTGATGCCCTGAGCCATCAGCTTGCGTTGCAGGTGGTACACCAGCTCGCCGTTTTCCGCGTGCACGGTCGGCACCGCGCCCAGTTCCAGGCAGCGCTCGAAGCTGGCGACCAGGGTGTCATCGGCCGCCATGATCGCGTTCTTGTAGGCCATGAAATGTTTGAAGCTGTTGATACCGTGGTGGCTCACCAGCTCGGCCATTTCCTCGCGCACCTGCTCGCTCCACCAGGTGATCGCCACATGAAAACCGTAGTCGGATGCGGATTTTTCCGCCCAGCCGCGCCACTGGTGGAAGGCTTCCATCAGCGACTGCTGCGGGTTGGGAATCACAAAGTCGATGATCGAGGTGGTGCCCCCCGCCAAGCCCGCCGCCGTGCCACTGAAAAAGTCTTCACTGGCCACCGTGCCCATGAAGGGCAGTTGCATATGGGTGTGGGGGTCAATGCCGCCGGGCATCAAGTATTGGCCGCTGCCATCGAGTATTTCAGTGCCGGCGGGAACCTCCAGATTCGTACCAATAGCGCGAATCAGACCGCCGGCGCATAAAACATCGGCGCGGTAACTTTCATCATGGGTCATTACGGTGGCGCCACGGATCAACAGCGACATGTCGAGTTCCTCACAGGCTTGACCGGCTTGTGCCAGTTCTAAGTGTTGTAATGCTGCTTGCCGATGGTGGTTAAATCCTGTCATCGGTGACAGGAATAGAAACTAGCCCGAGTTTTTCGATTGGGCAAGAAGATTTTTTATAAGCTTATATCGCATTTAAATAACTGATTTATAAGGATAAAAACCAATAATCACCAAAATGTAGCGACCTCTCACCATTTTGACGCACTTGACAGGTTCTTAATTTGAGCAACATTTCTTATTGCAAATCAGACGCTTGAGACATGCCTCTTGACGGGGCCGGGAAATAAAAATAATTGTGTTGCACCAGATTGAGTCCTGACGGTTCTGGAACTTGCGCGTTATTTAGCCTGAGTAAGGCGACAAGTAGCCTGGGCTCAATCGGAAAGCTGATTAACATCAGCAAGTTATATAAGCGGTGCGGGTTCAGTACGGGTTGTCGGCACGGTTATTGAGTGCGGTGACGGCTGCCGGGCCCGTGATGTCATGTTGTTTACGAGGTACTCCGGCCACCTGCGCTTACCCCGCAGGTGAGCAAAAATAATTCGAAAAAACCGTGGAGCGGCCATGCAACAGAACAGATCGCAAGTCATTGAACGCAAAGGCCTGTATGAACTCGACGCCGGCCCCGACGTCCTCGACAGCCCGCGCTATAACCACGACATGGCACCGACCAAGGTGCACGAGCGCACCTGGAACAAGTGGCATATCACCGCGCTGTGGGTCGGCATGTCGATCTGCGTGCCTACCTACACGCTCGGCGGGGTGCTCACCGCGTATTTCGGCCTGTCGGTGGGCGAGGCGCTGATGGCGATCTTGCTGGCCAATATCGTGGTGCTGATCCCGCTGACCCTTAACGCGTTTCCCGGCACCAAGTACGGCATTCCATTTCCAGTGCTGTTGCGTTCGTCCTTTGGCATCCTTGGCTCCAACGTGCCCTGCCTGATTCGGGCACTGGTGGCGTGCGGCTGGTTTGGTATCCAGACCCTGTTCGGCGGGCTGGCGATTCACCTGTTTCTCGGTTCGATTTTCGAGGGCTGGAAGTCACTCGGCGGCACGGGGGAGGTGATCGGTTTCATGGTTTTCTGGTGCCTGAACCTGTGGGTGGTGCTGCGTGGCGCCGAGTCGATCAAACGCCTTGAAACCCTGTCGGCACCGCTGCTGGTGGCGGTGGGGATCGGTCTGCTGGTGTGGGCGATGCCCAATGTGTCCCTCAGCGAGTTGATGGCAATCCCGCCCAAGCGTCCTGAAGGCGCGAGCCTCACCGGTTACTTCATGGCCGGACTCACCGCGATGGTCGGTTTCTGGGCCACCTTGTCGTTGAATATTCCCGACTTCAGCCGCTACGCCAAAAGCCAGAAGGACCAGATCCTCGGGCAGATTTTCGGCCTGCCATTGACCATGTTCCTGTTCGCCGCCCTGGGCGTGATCATGACCGCCGCGTCGGTGAAGCTGGTGGGTGTCAGCGTGTCCGATCCGGTGACCTTGATCGGGCATATCCAGAGCCCGGTGTGGGTCGCCGTTGCGATGCTGCTGATCATCATCGCCACCTTGTCCACCAACACTGCCGCTAACATCGTTTCGCCCACCAACGACTTCCAGAACATCGCGCCCAAGCTGATCAACCGCACCACGGCGGTGATCCTCACCGGCCTGGTCGGGTTGGCGTTGATGGGCCATGAGTTGCTGAAAAAGCTCGGGCTGATCGTGTCCGACGTGAGCCTGGAAACCGTGTATTCCAACTGGTTGCTCGGCTACTCAAGCCTGCTCGGCCCGATTGCCGGGATCATGGTGGTGGACTACTTCATCACCCGCAAACAGCAGTTGGACCTGGCCGGCCTGTACCGTGATGACGTGTACCCGGCGTGGAACTGGAGTGGCTTTATCGCGTTTGGCGTGCCGGTGGTGCTGACCCTGCTGTCGCTGGGCAGTGATGCGTTCAGCTGGTTCTACAGCTACGGCTGGTTCACCGGTTCGGCGTTGGGTGGCCTGTTGTATTACGGCCTGAATGCCAAGCGGCGTGCCTTGCCACTCGCGGTAAAAACACCCCTGTGAAAGATTGAAATGCAATCCAAATGTGGGAGCGGGCTTGCTCGCGAAGAGGGCGTGTCAGTCTCCGCAAATGTGTCTGGAAGACCGCATTCGCGAGCAAGCCCGCTCCCACATTTTTACCCCATTCCAACGGTTGGAATGGGGCAATTTATAAGAAATACAGCCCGAGGAGATCCCCATGAACGCTGCCCTGGACGTTCTGCAAATCAACCGCGACCGCTTGTGGCAATCCCTGATGGACCTGGCCAAGCTCGGCGCCACGCCCAAGGGGGGCGTCTGCCGCCTGGCCCTTACCGACCTCGACCGCAAGGCCCGCGACCTGTTTGTGCAGTGGTGCGAGGAAGCTGGCTGTACCGTCACCATCGACGGCATCGGCAACATCTTCGCCCGCCGCCCCGGGCGCAATCCCCAGCTGCCACCGGTGATGACCGGCAGCCATATCGACACCCAGCCCACAGGCGGCAAGTTCGATGGCTGTTTCGGCGTGCTGGCTGGCGTGGAAGTGCTGCGCACCCTCAATGACCTCAAGATCGAAACCGAAGCGCCGCTGGAAGTGGTGGTGTGGACCAACGAAGAAGGCTCGCGTTTTCCTCCGTGCATGATGGGCTCCGGGGTGTTTGCCGAGAAATTTACCCTGGCCGATACCCTGGCCAAGGTGGATGTGGATGGCGTGAGTGTGGGCGATGCGTTGAATGCGATCGGCTATGCGGGCACGCGGCCGGTCAGTGGGCACAAGGTGGGCGCGTATTTCGAAGCGCATATCGAGCAAGGGCCAATTCTTGAGGATGAGCAGAAAACCATCGGCGTGGTGCTCGGAGCGTTGGGGCAGAAATGGTTCGACCTGAAACTGCGCGGCGTTGAGGCGCATGCAGGGCCGACGCCGATGCACCTGCGCAAGGATGCTCTGGTGGGCGCGGCCGTCGTGGTGGCGGCCGTGAATGCAGCGGCGCTGGGGCATCAGCCACATGCGTGCGGCACGGTCGGTTGCCTGCAGGCTTATCCGGGCTCACGCAACGTCATCCCTGGTGAAGTGCGCATGACCCTGGATTTTCGCCATCTTGAGCCGGCGCGCCTGGACTCGATGATTGCCGAGGTGCGCAAGGTGATTGATGAGACCTGCGCCAAACACGGGCTGACGTATGAGATGGAGCCCACCGCCGACTTCCCGCCGCTGTATTTCGACAAAGGCTGCGTGGATGCGGTGCGCGATGCGGCGAATGGCTTGGGCCTGTCGAACATGGACATCGTCAGCGGGGCGGGGCATGACGCGATTTTCGTCGCCGAACTCGGCCCGGCAGGGATGATCTTCGTGCCCTGCGAAGGCGGCATCAGCCATAACGAAATCGAAAACGCCGCACCGGATGACTTGGCGGCGGGGTGTGCGGTGTTGTTGAGGGCGATGGTGGCGGCTTCGGCGGCGATTGCCAGTGGCAAGCTCGCTGCCTGATAGGCCGCTATCGCAGGCAAGCCAGCTCCCACATTTAAGTGTGTTCACACAGCAAAAGTGTGGGAGCCGGGCTTACCCGCGATGAGCCCCTGACAGACGACGCTGTTACTGCGATATTGCCTCGCTGCTGCCATCGACTGCTCGATCCACCAGCAACTGCACACCCTCTACCATTCGGCAAATCCCCAGCACCACGCTGCGCTGCGGACCTTCAACTTCAAAAGCCAGGTTCGCCGCGATGGCAGTGATGGATTCCAGGTCCTGAGAGGCATTGACCAGCAGGGTTTCGGTGTCGAGGTTGGGGCGGAGGGTGAAGAGCAGGTTTGGGTCTGCAGTGGAGTGGTCTTTGTTCATCGCGAAGCCCTTTTAGTAAACGAGCGTCCACGGAATGTGGGCGCGTAGGTCCTAGGAGGAATTCGGCTTCTCACGACCGGTCGCTGAGTTGGCAGCGACCGGTGAAGACTAGTCAGGGCAGTTCCGAGCAGCAACCCTAAATTTTTGTAGGAGAAATCTTGTTTTGGTCCTGGGGTGCAAGGTGCATCCTAATCCTTTGTGCGAAGTTTCTTTAACTTCTCAGTCACCTTGACCCACCACAATCAAAAATGTGGGAGCTGGCTTGCCTGCGATGGCGGTGTATCAGTCAACCCATCAGGCGCCTGGTTCGCCGCCATCGCAGGCAAGCCAGCTCCCGCCTTTAATCCCAGGTGTGCTGGCGAACTCTGTCAGGCTCCGGGTTGCCAGCCGCCGCCGAGCGCTGTCACCAGTCCCACACTCGCCTGCAATTGCCGCGTCTGCACGGCCTGCAAGGTCCTCTGCGCCTGCAACGCCGCCGTTTGCGCGGTCACCACATCCAGATAGCTCACGGCCCCTGCTTGATAACTGTTCATCGCCAATACCTGCGTATGTTCTGCCGCGTCCGCTGCCGCTTGTTCATCCTGGGCTTCTTGCTGCAAATCGCGTAGTTGCGCCAGGTTATCTTCCACCTCCCGCACCGCTTTCAGCACATGGCTGCGGTATTGCGCCGAGGCTTCTTCAAACTCGGCTTTGGCCTGGCGTTCATTGGCGCTCAGTCGGCCGCCGTCAAAGATCGGCAAATTGATCAGCGGCCCCAGCGCCCAATAGCGGTTGCCGGCGGACAGCAGATTGCCGACGCCTTGAGTCTGCCCACCTATCAACCCGGTCAGACTGAAATCCGGATACCACGCGGCCTTGGCCACGCCGATATTCGCATTGGCCGCAAACACCCGCCGTTCCGCCGCCGCAATGTCCGGGCGACGTTGCAGCAGGTGGCTCGGCAGTTGCGATGGAATGCCCGGCAACGCTATCAGTTGCTGGCTTGGGGGCAGCGTGAAGTCGCTGGCTGCCACACCCACCAACTCGCCAATCGCATGCTCGGTGAGGTTGCGTTGCCCGTGCACTTCATCCCGCTGCGCCTTGGCTTCGGCCAGTTGGTTTTGCGCACGGGTCAGGTCGAGTTCGGATGCAATCTGGCCTTCGTAACGACTGCGCGTCAGTTGCAACGCTTGGCTGAAATCATCCAGTGAGCGGTCTAGAATCCGGCTCTGTGCGTCCAGCCCATTGAGCTGCACATACAAGGTCGCCAACTGATGCTGCAAGCTCAGACGTGCCACCCCCAGGTCATCTCCGGACGCTTGCGCCTGGGCATCGCCGGCCGCGACCTGGTTGCGGATTTTGCCCCATAGGTCCAGGTCGTAGCTCAACGAGAACCCTGCCGTGTTGCTGTTGTACACCGAGGGCTGCGTAGTGCCGCGCAGCGGCGTGAGTCGGATTGCCGCTGGCGCAACGGCTGTGCGCTGGCGGTAATCTGCGGGAATAACCCGGCGTGCAATTGGCTGGCATACGCCTGGGATGCATCGAAGTGCGCCAGTGCCGCCGCCAGGTCCGGGTTGGCCTTGAGCAGTTGCTGTTGCAGGTCATTCAGGCGCGGATCGTTATAGAGCTTCCACCACTGCGGTGCCAGCTGGTCGGACGGTTGCGCGCTGTGCCACGGGCCATCGCCAGTCTGTTCGCGGTAGCCCGCGGGCAGGTCAACCGACGGCACCTTGTAGGTCGGCGCCATCGAGCAACCCTGCAGGGCCAGCAGCATCAGCGCCGCGAGCGGTTTAAGCCTTGGGCGCATGCGCACCTCCGGCGGCGGCCAGTTGTACCGGGTCGCCTTCGCGCAGGGCATCGGGCGGGTTGTCGACCACACGGTCGGCGGGTTTCAGGCCCTGGTCGATCACCAGGCGTTCGCCCAGGTCGAGGCCGATATGGATGTCTTGCAGGTGCACATGGTTCTGCGCATCCAGCACCGCGACCTGGGTGCCCTGGGCACGGAAGATCAGCGCGCTGGCCGGGATGCTCACGCCGTGGGTGTCGGCCGGAATCGGCAGGGTGGCTTCGGCGTAATCACCGGGCAGCAATTCGCCGTTGGGGTTGTCCGCGACAAACTGCGCGAGCAGCGTGCCGGAGCGGCGGTCGATGGCGGTGGAGTCGCCGATCAGGCGTGCCTTGAAGTGCTCGCCGGGGTGCTCGGGCACCGTCAGCTCGGCTTCAAGCCCTGGGTGAATCACCGAGGCGTAGTTCTGCGGCACCGGCACATACAGGCGCAATTGGTGGGTGTCGGCGATGTTGAACAGCTCCGGGTCGCTGTCGGTATCGGCCTTGATCAACTGGCCGATATCGGTGTTGCGTGCGGTGATGGTGCCGGCGAACGGTGCGCGCAGGGTCTTGTAGCTTTCCAATGCCGAGAGCCGCGCATAGTCAGCGGCGGCTGCCTCGGCGTTGGCTTTGGCGGCGGCTGCGTTGGAGGTTTTTTCATCGGCTTCCTGACGCGACACCGAGTGGCTGGCCAACAGGTTTTGCCAACGCGTGGCGGTGGTTTCGGCCAGGCGTGCATTCGCCTGTTCCTGGATCAGGCGGGCGTGGGTTTGCGCCACTTGCTGGTCGAGGTCCGGGCTGTCGATTTCGGCGAGGATTTGCCCGGCCTTGACCTGGCTGCCGATGTCGACTTTCCAGTCTTTCAGGTAGCCGCTGACCCGGGCGTGGATCGGCGCCTTGCTCCAGGCTTCGAGGTGCGCGGGCAGGCGCAGGGTGTCGCCGGCTGCGTTCTGCTTGGGTTGGAACACCATCACTTGTGCGATGGCGGCGGTTTCGGTCCAGGCGGTGACCGATTGTTCGTGCATCGTACGGGCGTGCAGGCCGTTGGCGACCAACAGGGCGGCCAGGGTCAGGCCGCCGACACCCATGAGCATCAGACGCTTGCGCGAGGGTTTGTGATCAGACGACATGTGGGGTTTCTCCAACTGCAGCGCGATTAGGGTGACGGCCGTGGACCAGGCTGAAGACCACGGGAACAAACAACAAAGTGGCGAGGGTGGCGAAGATCAAACCGCCAATGACGGCCCGGCCGAGCGGGGCGTTCTGCTCCTCGGAAATCGCCAGCGGCAACATGCCGATGATCATCGCCAGGGCAGTCATGCACACCGGGCGGAAACGCGTGTAGCCGGCCTCCATGGCAGCCTTCAAGGCGTCGCCATGTTCAGCCAGGCGTTCCCGACAGAAGCTCACCACCAGGATCGAGTTGGCGGTGGCCACGCCCATGCACAAAATGGCTCCGGTCAACGCCGGCACCGACAGCGAGGTGCCGCTGAGGAACAGCATCCACACGATCCCTGCCAGCGCCGCCGGCAGGGCGGTGATGATCACAAACGGGTCGGCCCACGACTGGAAGTTGACCACGATCAGCAGGTAGATCAGCACCACGGCGCCGAGCAAGCCGAAGCTCAAGCCGCTGAAGGCTTCATGCAACGCATCGATCTGCCCGTGCAGGCTGATCACTGCGCCTTTGGGGCGCATGGACGCCGTGTCATCCAGCACTTTTTGCACATCGCGGGCCACGCCGCCGAGGTCGCGGCCCTGCACGTTGGCGTACAGGTCCAGGGTCGGTTCGATGTTGTAGTGGGTCACCACCGCCGGGCTTTGCACGCGGGAGATACTCGCTACGCCGCCGAGGATCTGCGACTGCCCATCGGCACCGGTTACCGGCAAGGCTTCCAGCGACGGCAAGCTGTCGAGGCGGTATTGCGGCGTTGCCGCGACGATGGAGTACGACACGCCGTTGGCCGGGTTAAGCCAGAAGGTCGGTGCAGTCTGCGAGCTGCCGGCGAGCGAGGCGACCATGCTGTTGGTCACATCCTTTTCGGTGATGCCCAGGCCATTGGCGCGCATGCGGTCAACATTCACCTGCAGTGACGGGTAGCCGGTGGATTGCTGGATGCGCAGGTCGGCGATGCCCGGTATGTGTTGCAGGCGGCGCTCCAGCTCGATGGCGTAGGCGCGGTTTTCTTCGTCGCTGCGCCCGGAGATCTTCACGTCCAGTGGGGCGGGCGCGCCGAAGTTGAGGATCTGGCTGCTGATATCGGCGGGCAGGAACGCAAAGTGGCTGCCGGGGAAACTTTGCGGCAAGGTTTCGCGCAGTTTTTTCACGTAGTCGGCAGTCGGTGCGTGGTCCTTTTTCAGGGTGACCTGAATGTCGCCATCCTGCGGGCCGATGGTGCCGCTGCTGCTGTAGGCCATGTCGATGCCGCTGAGCGGAATACCGATGTTGTCGACGATGGTGTCGAGCTCTTCGGCCGGGATTACTTCGCGGATCCGCGCTTCAATCCGGTCGAAGGCGGCGGCGCTTTCTTCAATCCGCGTGCCCAGCGGCAAGCGCACGTGAAGGGCGAGGGCGCCGGCGTCGGTGGCCGGGAAAAATCCTGGCCCAGGCTTGGCAACAGCAGGAACGAGGCAATCACGCAGGCCAGGAAGCCGACGATAAAGCGCTTGCGAGCGCCCAGCGCCAATATCAGCAGGCCATGGTAAGTGTCGCGGATGTTCGAGAAGTGCCGCTCGAACCCTTGCTGAAAATTCAGCACCGCTTGCAGTGCGCGATTGCGTGGTTTTTTGTGCTGCTCGCCTTCGTGATGGTTGATGAACTGATCTTCCGGGTGGTGCCCCGCGCCTTGCTCCGGTGTGTGCGGTTTGAGCAGGAACATTGCCAGGGTCGGCACCAGCGTCCGCGAGAGGATAAACGAGCTGGCCATGGCGAAAATCACCGCCAGCGCCATCGGCCGGAACAGGTAGCCGGCGATGCCTTGCAGCAGGAACATCGGCACAAACACGATGCAAATGCACAGCAGCGAAACGAACGCCGGGCCGACGATTTGCGCGGCGCCGTCGAGGATCGCGGTCTTCACCGCCTTGCCCTGCTCCAGGTGCCAGTTGATGTTTTCGATGGTCACCGTGGCGTCGTCCACCAGAATCCCCACCGCCAATGCCAGCCCGCCAAGGGTCATCACATTGAGGGTTTGCCCGGTGGCCGCCAGCAGCGCAATGGCCGACAGCACCGCCAGCGGAATCGAGGCGGCGATGATCAGCGTCGAACGCCAGCTGCCGAGGAACAGCAGGATCATCGCACTGGTCAGCAGCGCGGCGATGATGCCTTCCTGGGCCACGCTGCCTACCGATTGTTTGACGAACACCGAGGCGTCCCCCAGCAGCGAAGTTTTCAGCGACGGCGGTAGGGTTTCATTGATGCGCGGCAGCATCTGGCGGATGCCGTCGATGATCGACAGGGTGGAAATGCTGCCGTTTTTCAACGCCGGCATCAGCACCGCACGGTGGCCGTCGACGCGCACGATGTTGGTCTGCGGCGGCGAACCGTCACGCACGTGGGCCACTTGGCCGATGGTGATGATTGCGCCGTCGACGGTCTTGATCGGCAGGTCGTTGAGCTCGTCAATCGCCTTGGGGCTGTTGTTGAGCAGGATCGTGTATTCGTCCGGGCCGAGTTTGGCGGTGCCCACCGGGATGATCTGGTTCTGCAGCGCCAGGGCATTGCCCACGTCCTGCGCCGACAAGCCTTTGGCGGCCAGCGCCTGGGGGTCGAGGTCGAGTGTGATCTGGCGTTGCTTGCCGCCCATTGGCGTGGGCATGGCCAGGCCGGGCAGGGCGCTCAAGGGCAGGCGGATATTGTTCTGCACCAGGTCGCGGATTTTCGCTTCCGAGAGGCTGGGGCTGGAGAACGCCAGCTGCAGAATCGGTACCGTGGAGGCGCTGTAGTTGAGGATCAGCGGCGGCGTGATGCCCGGTGGCATCTGCTTGAGCACGGTTTGTGAAACCGCCGTCACTTGGGCGTTGGCGGTGCGGATATCCACGCCGGGCTGGAAGAAGATTTTCACGATGCCCATGCCGGGCAGCGATTGCGACTCGATGTGTTCGATGTCGTTGACGGTGGTGCTCAAGGAACGTTCGTAGGTGTAGATCACCCGACCCGCCATGGCATCCGGTGACAGCCCGTTGTACTGCCACACCACGGCGACGACGGGGATGCCGATATCAGGGAAAACATCCGTAGGGGTTCGCAGGGCCGCCATCGGCCCGATGATGCAGATAAATATAGCCAACACGATAAACGTGTACGGCTTTTGCAGTGCGGTCTTTACCAGCCCGAGCATGCGTGAACCTCCCAAGGAGCATAGTTGCAAACCCCGGCAGTCTTGCCCGACCCACCTAACACGCACCTTTCAGCCAGGTGAAGGAACATTTAGGTAAGGGCTGAAGATCGTTTCATATGTATTCATTTGTTCTACAAAGGGCCGCTCTCCAAGCTTGTCACCCATCGGACCCGACACATTTCAGATCCGCACATTGTTCATTTTGGAGCCCTGCCATGTCACTTAAACCTCTGTTGTTGATTCCCGCCCTCGGTGCAGTTTTGCTGTTGTCGGCCTGCGCCGGCCCGATCCCCAAGGCGGACCCCAGCGAAGCGTGGATTGGTTTGAAGGAGGAAGCGCCGAATGACCTGATGGCCGAGCGCGTGGACGGCAAGCGTGTGGATGACGGGCGTTTTTTTGAAGTGGCCCCAGGCGACCATCGCCTCGACGTGACGCTCTTTGAGGAAGAGCCGGGCGATGACAACCAGCAGGACTGCCAGGGGCGGGTCGAGTACAAACACTTTCAGGCGGGTGAGCACTACACCCTGACTGAATCGAGCCTGGGCACCACCGTGCGCGCCGTCCTCAAGGACGGCCACGGCAAGGAAGTCGCAGCCACTCAAGACTTCAATTGCATGCCTGGTTAGGCGTGGCCTACCGCCGCCTTATGGCGCTTGGCGGGGGCCGCGGGTTTGACGTGGGGGTGATGGTGCCGACGGGTGATGCGCAGCACCCCCACAACATGGCGCCGGCTACCGCCAGCCAACCGCAGATCAACAGGAAAATCGTCGTTGCAAGGCTCATTCGGGCCTCCTTTCGCCCCGCAGGGGCACACACAGTCTTCTCAATGGACAGTCTAGCTACCAGACGGTTGCCTGCTATTGACCAATGGTCGTGTCTGTCCAACTTGTTTGCTCTAACCACGGCGCTTTACTGGCACTGCGGGCTATACCCGCGTGCCGGAGCGCCCTATGATCAGGGCCCTTACCGGCAGTTGATCAAGAGAGTAAAAAATTGCGGTTACGGTCGAACATTCAAACCTCCTTGTTACTGGCCTGCGCTTTAGGGCTTGCGGCCTGTTCCGGGTCCCCGTCGAAACTGGCGGGCCTGCCTGAGCGTGTCGAGCTCAATGGCGTGCCGACCTTTCGCAGCGAGGCATATCAAAGCGGCCCTTCGGCTTTGGCCAGCATGCTGTCGCAACAAGGCATTGTCATGACACCAGGCCTGTTGGATAAGCCGCTGCACTTGCCGGGCGGTGAAGCCGACCTTGAGCGCAACATGCAGGTGCTGGCGCGTGAGTACGGGCTGATGGTGTACCCATTGGACGCGAGGCTGACGGCGGTGCTGGCCCAGGTGGCGGCGGGTTACCCGGTGATGGCGCGGCTCGGCGGCGGGCTGTGGTCGCAGGCGCGTTATGTGGTCGTGGTGGGGTTCAATCAGCAGAAGAGCACGATTCTATTGCGCTCCGGCATGGACCGGCGGCTGTTGATGAGCTTCAGCGACTTTGAGTCGAAGTGGAAAAGCGCCGGGAGTTGGGCAATCCTCACCCAACGCCCGAGCCAGTTGCCGGCCAGTGTGGACGCGCAACGCTGGCGGGATGCGGCCAGTGCGACGGCTCAGGCCGGGCAGGAGCGGGCGGCGGCGCAGGCACTCAAGGTGCTGGCGGAAAGCAAGTAAGCGTCGAAGATCCAAATGTGGGAGGGGCTTGCTCCCGAATGCAGAGTGTCAGTCAGCCGATATACCGACTGAACCACCGCATTCGGGAGCAAGCCCCTCCCACATTGGATCGGTGTGTTATTCAGCGGCGGACTTCAGCTGCGTTCGGCCGATTTTTCAGGTTTTTGTCGGCCTTGTAGCGCAGCGCTACGTCGGGCACCGAGCCGCTTTTGCCGGTCTCGACCCAGTTGCGAATGCGGCTGGCATCGGCAAAGTGGGTAAATTTACCGAAAGCATCCAGGATCACCAGCGACACCGGGCGGTTACCCATGCTGGTGACCAGCACCAGACAGTGGCCGGCCTGGTTGGTGAAGCCGGTCTTGGTCAACTTGATATCCCAGTTGGCGCGGTTGATCAGGTGGTCGGTGTTGGAAAAACCCAGGGTGTAGTTGGGCTTGCGGAACGAAACGGTTTTTTCCTTGGTGGTGCTCAATTGGCTGAGCATTGGAAACTTGCGCGCATAAGCCAGCAGCTTGCTCAGGTCGCGGGCGGTCGACACGTTATGGATCGACAAGCCGGTGGGCTCTACATAATGCGTGCTGGTCATGCCCAGGGCTTTGGCCTTGGCGTTCATCGCCGCGATAAACGCCGCATAGCCACCCGGATAGTGGTGCGCCAGGCTCGCGGCGGCACGGTTCTCGGAGGACATCAGCGCGATCAGCAGCATTTCTTTACGCGGCATCTGGCTGCCGATCTTCACGCGGGAGAACACACCTTTCATCTCCGGTGTGTCGGTGATGTTGATGTCGATGTATTCATCCATGTTCTGCTTGGCTTCAAGCACGATCAGGCCGGTCATCAATTTGCTTACCGAAGCGATGGGCACCACCACGTCGGGGTTGCTGGAATAGATGACCTTGTTGGTCTGCAAATCCACCAACATGGCGCTGCCGGAAGCGATTTGCAATTTGGAGGTGTCACGCGGGGCCTGGGTGGTTTCGGCGGCGTGCGCAAAGGTGCCTGTAAAAGCAAAAAATAGGCTGACAATAGAAAGACGAATTTTCACGCGGATGAACTCGCTAAAAAAGTAAGGAATTACCGTTTGGGAACGGGTTTTTGATAAATGCCGTTACATTTTAGGAGTATGGATGAAGAACTGTCGAATGTTCTTCTAGAACCAGACGAAAGTGCTTAAAAACTAAGAAAAAACAGGTTTTATCGCGGGCAATAAAAAGCCCTGCTATAAGGCAGGGCTTCTTAAGTACGCCTGGTTATTAACCGTGCAGGGTTTCTGCTGCGTACAGTGTGTTTTCCAACAAGCAGGCGCGGGTCATCGGGCCGACGCCGCCGGGCACCGGAGTAATCCATCCGGCGCGGGGCAGGGCGGTTTCGTACACCACGTCGCCGACCAGCTTGCCGTCTTCCTGGCGGTTGATGCCGACGTCGATAACGATCGCGCCTTCCTTGATCCATTCACCTTTGACCAAGCCCGGCTTGCCGGCGGCGACGACTACCAGATCGGCGCGGCCGACGTGGCCGGCAAGGTCCTTGGTGAAGCGGTGCGTGACGGTCACGGTGCAGCCGGCCAGCAGCAGCTCCATGGCCATCGGGCGACCGACGATGTTGGAGGCGCCGACGATGACCGCATCCAGGCCATACAGGTCGACACCGGTGCTTTCCAGCAGGGTCATGATGCCTTTCGGGGTGCAGGGGCGCAGCAATGGAATGCGCTGCGCCAGGCGGCCGACGTTATACGGGTGGAAACCGTCGACGTCTTTGTCCGGGCGGATGCGCTCCAGCAGTTTGGAGGCGTCCAGGTGCTCGGGCAGCGGCAATTGCAGCAGGATGCCGTCGATGGCCGGATCGTCGTTGAGGCCGTCAATCAGGTCGGTGAGGGCCTGCTGGGGGGTGTCGGAAGGCAAGTCGTAGGCTTTGGAAATAAAGCCGACCTCTTCACAGTCTTTACGCTTGTGCGAGACATAAACCTGAGAGGCAGGATCGCTGCCGACCAGGATCACCGCGAGACCCGGCGTGCGCAGGCCTTGCTGGCTGCGCTCGGTAACTCGTTTGGCGATCTGCTGGCGCAGGCTGGCGGCGATTGATTTGCCGTCGATAAGTTGTGCAGTCATTACGCGTGATTAACCATCGAGAGGGGGAAGAAAAGTGCGCGCATTCTCGCACGCCAAGGCGTGAGGGCAAAGGCGCTTGGTCTGCAAATTGGCCTAACCCCTTAAATAAAATGAATTTTTTTCAAAAAAGATTTGACGGGTTTCCGGGGCATCTATACTATTCGTCGCACTTGTCGGGCACAGCCTAGCACTGGTTAAGAAGGTCGAGCAGAATAGATGGTTGTTCTGCAAGGCTGGAAGCACTTAGTTTGTAATCCTCCAAGAGTACAGATTAATAAGGCGCCCGTAGCTCAGCTGGATAGAGCATCCGCCTTCTAAGCGGATGGTCGCAGGTTCGAGTCCTGCCGGGTGCGCCATTAGGCAGCTTTGGCACAAGTAGCGCTATATGGTGGGCGTAGCTCAGTTGGTAGAGCACGGGATTGTGACTCCCGTTGTCGAGGGTTCGATCCCCTTCGTCCACCCCATATTTTGAAAGGCGCCAGATTAATCATCTGGCGCCTTTGCTTAAGAGCTTCAAGCGCGGATGTGGTGGAATTGGTAGACACACTGGATTTAGGTTCCAGCGCCGCGAGGCGTAAGAGTTCGAGTCTCTTCATCCGCACCAATTAATGCTTTGCTCCGCCGTCAGGCGAGGCAAGGTTAAACAAAGAAGATGTTCGGGTTCTTTGTTAATGCAATATGGTGGGCGTAGCTCAGTTGGTAGAGCACGGGATTGTGACTCCCGTTGTCGAGGGTTCGATCCCCTTCGTCCACCCCATATTCAGAAAAAGCGCCAGATCAGTGATCTGGCGCTTTTTTTGTGTCGGAAATTTCCTGTGTTTCAGGCGACTGTTCTTGACGCCAAGAAAAAACAAGCATTCTCAATGCCTTGGCGTTAGAATCGTTGCCGGTTTTGAGCGTGTAGAACTGATCCGAGGCTATATCGGGGCCAGTGCAGCTATTTAATAGCGATAACGGCGCAGTACCTGAACAAGGGCTGTGCCGTTTTCGTTTAAGTGTTTTGAGTTTCCAGGGTGGGGCGTTTCGTCGTATTTGTGTTTCTCGATGCTGCTGCCGTGCCCTCCGGTCTTGCGTGCAAGGTCGGTCGCCATGGGCGTGCGTCCACTTCCTCTCTATATAGAAGGGTTGATGCAGAGCCCTGGCGTGATGAGCTGTATTTGCTAACGGGATAAGGTGCATGCGTGCACTTGAACCTATAAATGGCCTGCTGTTTTTCCACCCGTTTTCAGTAGGGTGACTTCTTGAGTTTGACCCACTAGAATGCATGCCCTTGATTCTGGGGTCGGAAACGGCCGGCTAACGTCTGTGCAACGAGGAATATCCATGCAAGTTTCTGTTGAAAATACTACTGCTCTCGAGCGCCGCCTGAGCATCACCGTGCCGGCAGAGCGTATCGAGACTGCGGTCAACAAGCGTCTGCAGCAGACCGCCCAAAAGCCAAAATCGCTGGTTTCCGTCCAGGCAAAGTGCCGATGAGCGAAATCAAGCGCCGTTTTGGTGCTGATGCGCGTCAGGAAGCTGTTGGTGACGTGATCCAGGCTTCTTTCTATGAAGCCGTTGTTGAGCAAAAGCTGAACCCGGCTGGCTCGCCTTCGATCGAGCCGAAGTCCCTGGAAGCGGGCAAGGACCTGGAATACGTTGCTGTATTCGAAGTGTTCCCGGAGTTCGAAGTTGCCGGTTTTGAAGGTATCGCTATCGAGCGCCTGAGCGCCGAAGTAGCTGATGCCGACCTGGACAACATGCTGGAAATCCTGCGCAAGCAGAACACCCGTTTTGAAGTGGCCGACCGTGCTGCCCAGAACGAAGACCAGCTGAACATCGATTTCGTGGGCAAGGTTGACGGCGAAGTATTCGCTGGCGGCTCCGCCAAGGGTACTCAGCTGGTGCTGGGCTCCAACCGTATGATCCCTGGTTTTGAAGACGGCCTGGTTGGCGCCAAAGCCGGCGAAGAGCGCGTTCTGAACCTGACTTTCCCGGCTGACTACCAGAACCTGGACCTGGCCGGCAAAGCCGCCGAGTTCACCGTGACGGTCAACAGCGTTTCCGAGCCTAAGCTGCCAGAACTGAACGAAGAGTTCTTCGCTCAATTCGGTATCAAGGAAACCGGTATCGAAGGCTTCCGTACCGAAGTTCGCAAGAACATGGAGCGTGAGCTGCGTCAGGCCATCAAGTCCAAAGTCAAGAACCAGGTCATGGACGGTCTGCTGGCCGCCAACCCGATTGAAGTGCCTAAGGCTCTGCTGTCCAACGAAGTGGATCGCCTGCGCGTACAAGCTGTTCAGCAGTTTGGTGGCAACATCAAGCCTGACCAGTTGCCGGCCGAGCTGTTCGAAGAGCAAGCCAAGCGCCGCGTTGTGCTGGGCCTGATCGTGGCTGAAGTGGTCAAGCAGTTCGACCTCAAGCCTGACGAAGACCGCGTTCGCGAAATGATCCAGGAAATGGCTTCGGCCTACTAGGAGCCTGAGCAGGTCGTGGCTTGGTACTACAAGAACGACCAGCAGCTGAACGAAGTACGTTCGGTTGTGCTGGAAGAACAAGTTGTGGATACTGTTCTGCAGAAGGCTAAGGTGACCGATAAAGCGGTCTCTTACGAAGAAGCAGTCAAACCGGCGGAAGCAACACAAGCCGACTGATTGTCCAACTCGTTGGAAATTCAACCATAAGCCAGCCTCGCGCTGGCTTATGCGTTTTCAAGACATGACTATTTGGGAGTAACTGCAGAGCATGTTCCGTAATTCCTATATTCAGCAGAACTCTGATATCCAGGCCGCAGGCGGCCTGGTCCCGATGGTTGTAGAGCAGTCCGCTCGTGGCGAACGCGCCTACGACATCTACTCGCGCCTGCTCAAGGAGCGAGTGATCTTTCTGGTGGGCCCGGTAGAGGACTACATGGCCAACCTGATCTGTGCGCAACTGCTGTTCCTTGAAGCCGAAAACCCGGACAAGGACATCCATCTTTACATCAACTCCCCAGGCGGTTCGGTGACGGCGGGCATGTCGATCTACGACACCATGCAGTTCATCAAGCCGAACGTGTCCACCACCTGCATCGGCCAAGCCTGCAGCATGGGTGCGTTCCTGCTGACTGCCGGTGCCGAAGGCAAGCGTTACTGCCTGCCGAACTCGCGCGTGATGATTCACCAGCCACTGGGCGGTTTCCAGGGCCAGGCGTCGGATATCGAAATCCACGCCAAGGAGATCCTGTTTATTCGCGAGCGCCTCAACACGTTGATGGCCAAGCACAGCGGGCACACCCTTGAGGAAATCGAGCGCGACACCAATCGCGACAACTTCATGAGTGCGGAAGCTGCGAAAGCATACGGGCTGATCGACGCAGTAATCGACAAGCGCCCCGCATAATATAAGCCGCTCAAAATAGGGCTGGTCGGCATGTCCGACCACTGGCGGGCTTGAAAAAGCCCGCATAAGCCTTCATCTTGTGTTGCAAGCCTATCGGATTTGGATCGAACGAATGACTGACACCCGCAACGGCGAGGACAACGGCAAGCTGCTCTATTGCTCCTTCTGTGGCAAAAGCCAGCATGAAGTGCGCAAATTGATTGCCGGCCCCTCGGTCTTTATCTGCGACGAGTGCGTCGACCTGTGCAATGACATCATCCGTGAGGAGGTGCAGGAAGCCCAGGCCGAAAGCAGCGCGCATAAATTGCCTTCGCCTAAAGAAATCAGCGGCATCCTTGATCAGTATGTGATCGGTCAAGAGCGTGCAAAGAAAGTTCTGGCCGTAGCGGTGTACAACCACTACAAACGCCTGAACCAGCGTGACAAGAAAGGCGACGAAGTCGAACTCGGCAAGAGCAACATCTTGCTGATCGGTCCTACAGGCTCGGGTAAAACCCTGCTTGCGGAAACCCTCGCTCGTCTGCTGAACGTTCCGTTCACCATCGCCGACGCCACCACCCTCACCGAGGCTGGCTACGTGGGTGAGGATGTCGAGAACATCATTCAGAAACTGCTGCAGAAGTGCGACTACGACGTAGAGAAAGCCCAGATGGGTATTGTCTACATCGACGAAATCGACAAGATCTCGCGCAAGTCCGACAACCCGTCGATCACCCGGGACGTTTCCGGTGAAGGCGTGCAGCAGGCCCTGTTGAAACTGATCGAAGGCACGGTTGCTTCCGTACCGCCACAAGGCGGCCGCAAGCACCCGCAGCAGGAATTCCTTCAGGTTGATACGCGCAACATCCTGTTTATCTGTGGTGGTGCGTTCTCCGGTCTGGAGAAGGTTATTCAACAACGTTCCACCCGCGGCGGCATCGGTTTCGGTGCAGAAGTGCGCAGCAAGGAAGAAGGCAAGAAGGTGGGCGAGTCCCTGCGTGAAGTCGAGCCTGACGATCTGGTCAAGTTCGGTCTGATCCCGGAATTCGTTGGCCGTCTGCCGGTCCTGGCCACGTTGGACGAGCTGGATGAGGCTGCTTTGATTCAGATCCTCACCGAGCCGAAAAACGCCCTGACCAAGCAATACGCCAAGCTGTTCGAAATGGAAGGTGTAGACCTCGAGTTCCGTACCGACGCACTCAAGTCGGTGGCCAAGCGGGCACTGGAGCGCAAGACCGGTGCACGTGGTCTGCGTTCGATCCTCGAAGGCGTATTGCTCGACACCATGTACGAAATCCCTCGCAGTCCGAGGTGAGTAAAGTGGTGATCGACGAAAGCGTTATAGAAGGCAAGTCCAAGCCACTGTATATCTACGAAAACAGTGAGCCGGCTGCCAAGGCTGCGCCAGACGCGTAAGCGTTTCGCAGTTTCGGTACAAACAAGGGGCCTCTAGGGGCCCCTTTGTTTTTATGAAGATTTTTACTGCGTGTAAGTACGGGCATTGAGCTTGTTTTTTTTACACGCAGCCCCCATCTTGGCTTCAAGCTTACTTTTCAATTGTCATAGAGGCGAAATCATGAAGACAACCATCGAATTGCCTCTCCTGCCGTTGCGTGATGTCGTCGTCTATCCGCACATGGTTATCCCGCTGTTCGTGGGGCGCGAGAAGTCTATCGAAGCCCTCGAGGCCGCGATGACGGGCGACAAGCAGATCCTGCTGTTGGCCCAGAGAAACCCGGCTGATGATGATCCAGGCGAAGATGCCCTGTATCGCGTCGGTACCGTTGCCACCGTTCTGCAATTGCTCAAGCTGCCCGATGGCACCGTCAAGGTGCTGGTGGAAGGCGAGCAGCGCGGCGCGGTTGAGCGCTTTATGGAGGTGGACGGCCACCTGCGCGCCGAAGTGGCGCTGATCGACGAAGCCGAAGCCCCTGAGCGCGAGTCCGAAGTTTTTGTACGCAGCCTGCTCTCGCAGTTCGAGCAGTATGTGCAGTTGGGCAAGAAAGTCCCGGCTGAAGTCCTGTCTTCGCTCAACAGTATTGATGAGCCGAGCCGCCTGGTCGACACCATGGCCGCGCACATGGCGCTGAAAATAGAGCAGAAGCAGGACATTCTCGAAATCATCGACCTGCCAACCCGTGTTGAACACGTGCTGGCGTTGCTGGATGCCGAGATCGACCTGCTGCAGGTTGAGAAGCGCATTCGTGGTCGCGTGAAGAAACAAATGGAGCGCAGCCAGCGCGAGTACTACCTGAATGAGCAGATGAAGGCTATTCAGAAGGAGCTCGGCGACAGCGAGGAAGGCCACAACGAGATCGAAGAGCTGAAGAAGCGCATCGATGCCGCCGGCCTGCCGAAAGACGCCCTGACCAAAGCCAATGCCGAGCTGAACAAGCTCAAGCAAATGTCGCCGATGTCGGCCGAAGCCACCGTGGTTCGTTCCTACATCGACTGGCTGGTGCAAGTGCCGTGGAAGGCCCAGACTAAAGTGCGTCTGGACCTGGCGCGTGCTGAAGACATCCTGGATGCCGACCACTACGGCCTCGAAGAAGTCAAAGAACGCATCCTCGAATACCTCGCCGTGCAAAAGCGCGTGAAGAAGATTCGTGGCCCGGTGTTGTGCCTGGTCGGTCCGCCTGGTGTGGGTAAAACCTCCCTGGCCGAGTCTATCGCCAATGCCACCAACCGTAAATTCGTGCGCATGGCCCTCGGCGGTGTGCGTGATGAAGCGGAAATTCGTGGTCATCGCCGGACTTACATCGGTTCGATGCCAGGAAGATTGATTCAAAAGATGACAAAGGTAGGTGTGCGCAACCCGCTGTTCCTGCTCGATGAAATCGACAAAATGGGCAGCGATATGCGCGGCGATCCAGCCTCGGCGTTGCTCGAAGTGCTCGACCCCGAGCAGAACCACAATTTCAACGACCATTACCTGGAAGTCGACTACGACCTGTCCGACGTAATGTTCCTGTGCACCTCCAACTCGATGAACATCCCGCCCGCCTTGCTGGACCGGATGGAGGTGATTCGTCTGCCGGGTTACACCGAAGACGAGAAGATCAACATTGCCGTCAAATACCTCGCGCCCAAGCAGATTTCGGCTAACGGCCTGAAGAAAGGCGAGATCGAATTCGAGGTCGAAGCGATCCGCGACATCGTTCGTTACTACACCCGCGAGGCTGGTGTACGGGGCCTTGAGCGCCAGATCGCGAAGATTTGCCGCAAGGCGGTCAAGGAACATGCGCTGGAAAAACGCTTCTCGGTGAAGGTGGTTGCCGACTCCCTGGAACACTTCCTGGGCGTGAAGAAATTCCGTTATGGTCTGGCTGAGCAGCAGGACCAGGTAGGGCAGGTGACGGGGCTGGCGTGGACCCAGGTGGGCGGCGAATTGCTGACCATCGAGGCTGCGGTCATCCCTGGCAAAGGCCAGTTGATCAAGACCGGTTCTTTGGGTGACGTGATGGTGGAATCCATCACTGCCGCGCAGACCGTGGTGCGCAGCCGCGCCAAGAGCCTGGGGATCCCCCTGGACTTCCACGAGAAGCACGACACTCACATCCACATGCCGGAAGGGGCCACCCCGAAAGACGGCCCTAGCGCAGGCGTAGGCATGTGCACGGCCCTGGTTTCGGCACTGACCGGCATACCGGTGCGTGCCGATGTCGCAATGACCGGGGAAATTACCCTGCGTGGTCAGGTATTGGCCATCGGTGGTTTGAAAGAGAAATTGCTGGCCGCACACCGGGGGGGTATCAAGACGGTGATCATTCCTGAAGAGAATGTTCGCGACTTGAAGGAAATTCCCGACAACATTAAGCAGGATCTTCAGATTAAACCGGTTAAATGGATTGACGAGGTCCTGCAAATTGCGCTGCAATACGCGCCGGAGCCCTTGCCGGATGTGGCTCCGGAGATAGTCGCCAAGGACGAAAAACGCGAGTCTGATTCCAAGGAAAGAATTAGCACGCATTAATGCGTTAAAGCCTGGGGGCTTCCTTGACAGCTTTTTAGAGCCCTTGTTATAAAGCGGCTCTTAAGTGTCTGTAGGCCATTCAGCACTGATTTTTGCTTTCACCAAAAAACTTAGAATCATACTCAATAGATATATAAGGGGACTTAGAGTGAACAAGTCGGAACTGATTGATGCTATCGCCGCATCCGCTGATATCCCGAAAGCTGCTGCTGGCCGTGCGCTGGATGCAGTAATCGAATCCGTCACTGGCGCTCTGAAGGCCGGCGACTCCGTGGTACTGGTAGGCTTCGGTACTTTCTCTGTGACTGACCGCCCAGCTCGCACTGGCCGTAACCCACAGACTGGCAAAGCACTGCAAATCGCTGCTGCCAAAAAACCAGGTTTCAAAGCCGGTAAAGCCCTGAAAGAAGCCGTTAACTAAGCTTCGATCTAGCCTTTACCTACCGGGTCGGACGTAGGTCTGGCCTGGCAGCGGAGCGGCAGCTGACCCACGTATCCATTGGGTCGCCAGGGCCTGGGGTGTGGTTCAAAACCCCGTCCGCTCCGCCAGTTACGAGAAGGCGCATCCTCGGATGCGCCTTTCTTCTATCCGGACTCTACCCACGCTCCACGGTTGCCAATTTTTGAAGTTCAACCGTTTCTGGGGGACGCATGCTGCAAAATATCAGGGACAATTCACAAGGCTGGATTGCCAAGACCATTATCGGGATCATCGTCGCATTGATGGCGTTCACCGGTATCGAGGCTATTTTTCAGGCTTCGACCAACACCAAGCAGGACGTGGCCAAGGTCAACGGTGAAGAAATCACCCAGACCGAACTGAGCCAGGCCGTCGACATGCAACGTCGCCAGCTGATGCAACAGCTGGGCAAGGATTTCGATGCTTCGCTGCTGGACGAAAAGCTGCTGCGCGAAGCGGCTCTCAAGAGCCTGATCGATCGCAAACTGCTGCTGCAAGGCGCGGCTGATTCCAAGTTCGGCTTCTCTGAAGCGGCACTGGACCAGGTGATCCTGCAGACGCCGGAATTCCAGGTGGACGGCAAGTTCAACGCCGAACGCTTTGACCAGGTGATCCGTCAGTTGGGCTACAGCCGCCTGCAATTCCGTCAGATGCTGACCCAGGAAATGCTGATCGGCCAGGTTCGCGCAGGTATCGCTGGTAGCGGTTTCGTGACCGACGCCGAGGTGTTGGCATTCGCCCGTCTGGAAAAACAGACCCGCGATTTCGCCACCGTCAATATCAAGGCCAACCCTGCGGCGGTGAAACTCACCGACGATGAGGTCAAGGCTTACTACGACCAGCACGCCAAAGAGTTCATGACCCCGGACCAGGTTGTCATCGACTACCTGGAACTGAAGAAGTCTTCCTTCTTCGACCAGGTCAGTGTCAAGGATGATGAGCTGCAGGCAGCCTATCAGAAAGAAACCGCCAACCTCGCTGAACAGCGGCGTGCGGCGCACATTCTGATCGAAGTCAACGACAAGACCACCGACGCGCAAGCCAAGGCGAAGATCGAAGAAATCCAGGCGCGCCTGGCCAAAGGTGAGAAGTTCGAGGCCCTGGCCAAGGAATTCTCCCAGGACCCGGGTTCGGCCAACAATGGCGGCGACCTCGGTTTTGCCGGCCCTGGCGTTTACGACCCGGACTTCGAAGCGGCCTTGTACGCGTTGAACAAAGACCAGGTCTCGGCGCCGGTGCGCTCCACCTTCGGTTGGCACCTGATCAAGCTGTTGGGCGTTGAAGCACCGCAAGTGCCGACGTTTGCCAGCCTGAAAGACAAGCTGACCCGCGAGCTCAAGACCCAGCAGGTCGAGCAGCGTTATGTCGAAGCGACCAAGCAATTGGAAGACGCGGCATTCGAAGCCTCCGACCTGGCCCAGCCGGCGTCCGACTTGAAGCTGACCGTGCACACGTCCGCGCCGTTCGGCCGTGAAGGTGGCGAAGGTGTTGCGGCCAACCGTGCCGTGGTCACCGCAGCGTTCAGCCCGGAAGTGCTGGATGAGGGTGCCAACAGCACCGCCATCGAGCTGGACCCGGAAACCATCATCGTGCTGCGTGCCAAAGAGCATCTGAAACCTTCGCAACTGCCGCTGGAAAGCGTGTCTGCGGCGATCCGTGCACAGATGACCAAGGAACGCGCAAGTGCGGCCGCCAAGACGCACGCTGACGAGTTGATCGCCAGCCTGCGTGATGGCAAGACCCCACTGAGCCAGCCGATTGATGGCCAAGCCTGGAAAGTCACTGAAGCGGCTACCCGTAGCCAGGAAGCGATCGACCCGGCCGTGCTGCAAGCCCTGTTCCGCATGCCCAAACCTGCGAGCAAGGACAAGCCCACCTTCACCACCGTGACCCTGGCTGACGGTAGTTTGGTGATCGTGCGCTTGAACGGCGTCAACGAAGCTGCAGCCCCATCGGACGAAGAAAAGGCGCAATACCGCCGCTTCCTCGCTTCCCGTGTCGGCCAGCAGGACTTCGCGGCGTACCGCAAGCAGCTGGAAACCAAGGCTGACATCAAGAAGTACTGATGTCGCTTTGAACAAAAAGCCCCCGGCCTGAAAAGGCCGGGGGCTTTTTTGTGCGCAGTGGTTTAGACCTTTCGATCTGTTTGCTGGCGAACTGCCGTGTGTGACGCGCCCAGCAAGGCCAGTAGCATCAGCAGGCTGACTGCCCACGCAAATGCGCCGACGCCCCAGCCCTGGAGCAACACACCACCGGCCAGCCCCCCGGCGGCTATGCCCAGGTTCCATACGGTCACCAGCATCGACTGCGCGGCATCCGCCGACGTGCCTGCCGATTTGGCCAGTGCCGTTTGCAGCAGCGCCGGCAACCCGCCGAACGCCAGGCCCCATAACGCCACGGCGATGTAGATAACCGCCGGCAGGTTGATCCAGAACGCCAGCGCCAAGGCGATCAGGCCAAACAGCGCGCAGCTGATCAGCAACAGTGCGCGTAACCATCGGTCAATCAATACGCCCGCCAGCCAGATGCTCAACAACGCGGCGAGGCCAAACACCAGCAACACCTTATCGATGTCGGCGGCAATCCCCGCCGGTACCAGCAGCGGGGCGATATAGGTGTAGAGAATGTTGTGGGCCAGCACGTAGGTAAACGTCACCCACAGCACCGGACGAATACCCGGCAAGGTCAGCACCTTAAGCAACCCCAAGCGCTTGCCCGGCGGTTCGCCAGCAAAGTCCGGCAATTGCAGGCGCGCCCAAATCAGCAGCACCAGTGTCAGCCCGGTCATGATCGCAAAACTCAGGCGCCAGCCAACGGCGGCGCCAAGAAAGGTGCCCGCGGGAACTCCCAAAGACAGCGCCAACGGCGCACCCAGCATCGCCACCGCAATTGCCCGACCCTGCAGGTGTGGCGCCACCATTCGGCTGGCGTAACCCGCTAACAAGGCCCAGAGCAGGCCAGCGAAGACCCCGGCAAAAAAGCGCGCAAAAAGGGTCAGCCCATAGTGGCTGGACAGCGCAGTCACGCTGTTGACCAAGGCAAAACCGCCAATGGCCACCAGCAGCAATGGCCGCCTGCGCCAGCCACGTGTCAGCAGTGTGAGCGGGATGGCCGCCAGCAACGACCCGAGGGCGTACAGCGTGACCAATTGGCCGACCAGTGCCGGCGACACGTCCAGGCCCTGGCCCATCTGCGGCAGCAGCCCGGCGGGCATGGCTTCGGTGAGGATGGTGATAAAACCCGCGCTGGCCAGCGCCAGCAGCCCACCCAGCGGTAGCGCCTCCGGTTGGGAGGTCGTGGGGCAATCGATCATTGAACTCATGACGTCTATCCATGCAAAAGGGCAAGGGTGCAGGGTAGGGGGCTGTCGCTGGCGGAAAAACAGGCTAAGGTTCCGAACTTATCGGACATCAGCGTCCTTAATCGGCGAGGGGGGATCATGGACAGCTTGGGTAGCCTCTCGGTGTTTGTGCAGGTGGCGGAGACGCGGAGCTTCACCGCCGCCGGCCGGGTGTTGGGCGTGTCGTCTTCGGCCGTGGGCAAAAGCATTGCGCGCATGGAAGAACGCCTGGGCGTGCGGCTGTTTCATCGCAGCACCCGCAGTATCACGCTGACCAGCGAAGGCGCGCTGTTCCTTGAACGCTCACGACGCATCCTCGCAGAGCTGGAGGCCGCAGAGCGCGAGCTGACAGAGGTCAGCGCCACGCCTCGCGGCAAGTTGCGCATCAGCGTGCCGCAGGTGCGTGGCTTGTTGATGCCAGTGCTCAGCGACTTTATGCGCGCCTACCCGGATATCGAGCTGGATGTGGATTTTTCCGACCGCATGGTGGACGTGATCGAGGAAGGTTTCGATGCGGTGATTCGCACCGGCAAGCCGGAAGATTCGCGTTTGATGGCGCGCCACCTGGGGCACTACCAGCTGGTATTGGTGGGCACGCCGGCGTACTTCCACCAGCACGGCACCCCGCAACTGCCCCAGCAGTTGAGCACGCACGCCTGCCTGCGCCACAAGTTCTGCGCCACCGGCAAACTGGAGCCCTGGCCATTGCGCCTTGCCCCGGGCGCTGCGGAACCGACCTTGCGTGCACCCTTGGTCAGCACCACGATAGAGTCGCTCAACCATGTGGTACACGAGGGCTTGGGCATTGCCTGCCTGCCGGACTATATGGTCAACCTGGCGGTGGCGGAGGGGCGGCTGCAGCGGGTGCTGGATGACTACGTGGAGCACCGGGGCAGTTTCTGGATGCTGTGGCCATCAAGTCGCCATGCTTCGGCCAAATTGCGCGTGTTTATTGATCATATGTGCGCCGGGCTTTTTCCTGCAGGCCCCGCTGGGTAAGTCTGTGACGTTTTACCGACAGGAATGTGCGCGCCAACCCCTCGTTCTGTTGCACAATACCGCCCGGACCGTTTTCCTCAGGATTTTCAATGTCGACATCATTTCACTTGCGTAGCCTCGGGCTGGCGCTGGTGTTGGCGGCGCCGCGGGCTGCTCGTCACCCAAGACCGCTATTTATGAACATGAGAATTTCGACGACTCCGGTACGTTTTCCCGCGATTACCCGGTCACTGATGTTGCGGCCTGTGAAGCTGCACGGCGGGCCTTGCTGAGCCAGGGCTACATCATCACCAGCAGCGATCCGAAGCTGGTCGTGGGTAACAAGAGTTTCCAGCAAACCGGCGAAACGCACCTGCAGATCAGCTTTAACGTGGTGTGTGCCGATGACGGCAAGGGCAATAACCATTCGACGATGTTTGCCAACGCGCTGCAGGATCGTTATGCGCTGAAGAAGGTCAACAACTCCGCGAGCCTTGGCGTAGGTGTGTTGGGTTCGGTGTCGATGCCGATCGGCTCCACCGATGACTCGATGGTCAAGGTCGCCAGTGAGACCGTCTCCGCGCCGAAGTTCTACGACCGCTACTTTGCGCTGGTGGATGTGTTCCTGCCCCAGGAAGTGAAGAAGGCCGAGCATATTCCCGAGAAGCCGAAGGCTGACCTGGGTGTGCCTGAGCCTAAGGCTGCGCCGGTGGCCGAGAAGGTCGAGGCGCCGAAGGAGGAACCGGCTGCTTCGGAGCCGGTTGTACCCGCGCCGGAGGCTGCACCGATTGCCCCGCAAGCCGAACCTGCACCGGCAGCAACCACGCCGGACCTGCCGCCGCCGACAGAGGCGATTCCACCTCTGCCGACGCCCGCGCAGTAACTCAGACCGCTACGGGGTCCGCCTTGTCGACGTTGATCCCGTAGCGGTTGATTGCTTCACTGACCTTGTCGCGGCTGATCACGCCGTCATCCGCCAGCGCCTTCAAGGCCGCCAGTGCGATGAAATGCCGGTCCACCTCGAAGAACTCGCGCAAGGTTTCCCGCGTATCCGACTGCCCGAAACCGTCGGTGCCCAGCGCGACAAAGCGCCGGCCCGATACGAACGGGCGTATCTGATCGGCGAACAGCTTCATGTAGTCCGTCGCCACCACTACCGGCCCCGTGTGCCCTTCCAGGCAGTGCTCTACGTAACTCACCCGTGGCTCGCTCTGCGGGTGCAGCAGATTCCAGCGCTCCATTGCGTGGCCGTCACGGCGCAATTCGGTCAGGCTGGTCATACTCCAGACATTGCTGTGCACATCGAAATCCGTAGCGAGCAGCTGCGCGGCGGCGATCACTTCGCGCAGGATCGAGCCGCTGCCCATCAGTTGCACCTGTGCGTGCGGGCCGCCGCTCAGACGGTACATGCCTTTGAGAATCCCGTCTTCCACGTCCTCAGGCATCGCAGGGTGCGGGTAGTTTTCGTTGAGCAGGGTGATGTAGTAGTAAATGTCCTCTTGCTCGACATACATGCGCCGCATGCCCTCGCGAATAATCACCGCCAGTTCGTAGGCAAAGGTCGGGTCATAGGACACGCAGCACGGGATCACCGACGACAGGACATGACTGTGGCCGTCGTCATGCTGCAAGCCTTCGCCCATCAGCGTGGTGCGCCCGGCCGTCGCGCCCAGCAGGAAACCCCGCGCTCGCGCATCGCCCGCGGCCCACGCTAGGTCGCCGACGCGCTGGAAGCCGAACATCGAATAGAAGATGTAAAACGGTACGGTCATCAAGCCGTGGTTGCTGTAGGAGGTACTGGCTGCGATCCATGAGGAAATGGCGCCTGACTCATTCAGACCTTCCTGCAGGATCTGCCCATCCTTGCTCTCCTTGTAGTAGCTCAGTTGCCCGGCATCCTGTGGGGTGTAGAGCTGGCCGACGGCGGAGTGGATGCCAATATGCCGGAACATGCTTTCCATGCCGAAGGTGCGCGACTCGTCCGGCACGATGGGCACGATCAACTTGCCCAGGTGCGGGTCTTTGAGCAGGGTGCCGAGGATGCGCACAAAGGCCATGGTGGTGGATATAGCACGGTCGCCGGTGTCTTTGAGTTGAGTGGCAAACGCACTCAGTTCGGGGATTTGCAACGTGTCGACTGCCGTGTGGCGCGCTGGCACATAGCCGCCCAAGGCTTGGCGGCGAGAGGCAAAGTAGCGCGCTTCTTCGCTGTCGGCGGCGGGTTTGAGGTAGGGGATTGCGTCGAGTTGCTCGTCGGCCACCTCCAGTCCGAAACGGTCGCGAAAGGCCTTTACCGCATCCGCGCCCATTTTCTTCAACTGGTGGTTGATGTTCTGGCCTTCGCCGGCTTCGCCCATGCCGAAGCCCTTCACGGTTTTCGCCAGGATCACCGTGGGGCGGCCCGTATGGCGTACGGCAGCGGCGTAGGCGTTGTAGACCTTGTCCGGGTCATGCCCACCCCGTGAGAGTTTCCAGATTTCGTCGTCGGACATGTCCGCAACCAGTGCCAGCAATTCCGGGTATTTGCCGAAGAAATGTTCGCGCACATAGGCGCCGTTCTGCGACTTGTAGTTCTGATAGTCGCCGTCCACGCATTCCATCATGCGTTGGCGCAGCAGGCCGCTCTGGTCTTTTTCCAGCAGCGCATCCCAGCCGCCGCCCCAGATCACCTTGATCACATTCCAGCCGGCGGCGCGGTACAGGCTTTCAAACTCCTGAATCACCTTGGCATTGCCGCGCACCGGGCCGTCCAGGCGTTGCAGGTTGCAGTTGACCACGAAGATCAGGTTGTCGAGCTTCTCGCGGCCGGCCACTGAGATGGCTGCCAGGGATTCCGGTTGGTCCATTTCGCCATCACCGAGGAACGCCCACACCTTGCGGCCCTGGTGCTGCTTGAGGCCACGCAACTCCAGATAACGCATAAAGCGCGCCTGGTAGGCGGCCGTGATCGGCCCCAGGCCCATGGAGACTGTTGGGAATTGCCAGAAGTGCGGCATCAGGCGCGGGTGTGGGTAGGACGAAATCCCCTCGCCACCGGCTTCGCGGCGAAAGTTGTCGAGCTGTGCTTCGCTGATGCGGCCTTCGAGATAAGCCCGGCCATAAATACCTGGGGAGGAGTGGCCCTGGATATACACCAGGTCGCCGTCGAAGGTATCGGTGCGGCCACGGAAGAAGTGGTCGAAACCTACGTCATACAGCACGGCGGCTGACGCGTAGGTTGCGATATGCCCACCGACACCCGAATGTTTGCCTGCACGCAGCACCATGGCCATGGCGTTCCAGCGGATAAACGCATTGGTGCGGCGTTCGATGGCCAAGTTGCCGGGGTAGAGCAACTGGCGGTCTACCGGGATGGTGTTGACGTAGGGGGTGGTCACCCGCCCGTAGAAGTCGCCATGCCGCGCTACGTCGAAATCCAGCAATTGATCTATCAGGTAGTGGGCGCGTGGGCGGCCTTCGGTGGACAGCACCGATTCGATGGACTCCAGCCATTCACGGGTTTCCTGTGGATCGTCATCGCGGCTGACTGCGTTATTCGGGGTCATGTGAAGCTCCAGGGTAGGCGGATTTCAAGTGGCGAGTGCCGTCAAAGTAATTGCAATTGCAACTACATGACCGAATCTAGCGCGGGATGAGCTACTATTGCAACCTTCCTGAAATCCCCCGGATGGTGTTGCATGTCGTCGAAAGAGCCCGATGTATGGTTCCGTTTTGTCAGGGCCCACAGGACTGTCATCCGTGAAATCGAGCGCCGCCTGGCTGAAGCTGACCTGCCGCCGTACGCCTGGTACGACGCGCTGTGGGGCCTGGAAAGCGGCCCCGAGGGCACCCGGCGCATGCACGAGTTGGCCGATGTGCTTGCCATCGAGCGTTACAACCTCACCCGGCTGGTGGACCGCCTGGAAAAGGACGGGCTGGTGGTGCGTTTGCGCTCTGACGGCGACGGGCGTGCTGCCTTTGCTTCGATCACTGATGCCGGGCGGGTGTTGCGCAAAAAAATGTGGAACATCTACGAAAGCACGGTGGATGAGCTGTTTCTGTCGCAAATCGAGCCGGAGCAACGCCAGGCGTTTGCCGATACCCTGGAGCGCACGGCCGGGTTGGCGATGGAGGCGGGTGTGCAGACTCGCAGTCGACGCAAAATCTGAACCCCCATGAAGTACTCCTGTGGGGGGCTGGCTTGTGTGGGAGCTGGCTTGCCTGCGATAGCGTCGCTTCGGTCTGGCTGAGAGACCGCGTTGCCCGCAGCGCAGGCAAGCCAGATCCCACAGTTACTCGCATTCCAGTGCATAAAGATTCATTGCTGCTTCGACTTGTCGCCGCTCTATCCGTCCTTCATCCGCCAACGCCCTTAAGGCCAGCACCACAATCCAATATCGACTCGGCGCTGCCGGCTGCACCGACCCCGCCCCCAGCGCCACTAACCGTGCATCCACATGCGCCGCCAACTGATCGACAATCGCCTGCGGATAACCAGTCACGGCAATCACCGGCGCGTCACTTCCAGCCAGACAGTCACGCAAGTGGCAGCTGCGCTTGGGCGATGCGGGATGCAGGCGATTCCAGCGCTCAGCCGCCGCTGCCTCACGGGCAAGCCGGGTATAGCTGGGGCAGCTCCAGATCTGTGCGGTGATATTCCAGTCCTGTTCCAGCAAGTGCTTGGCTTGCACCACCTCTGCAAGCGCACGACCGGCGCCGAGTAACCGCACTATCCCCCTGGCTGCCTCGCTGCAGCGGGTACATGCCCTTGAGCGCGTCCTCACGCGACTGCTCGCCCAATTGCACTGCGCTTTCATGATCATGCAGGGTCAGGTAATAGAACCCCGCCTGGCCGTCGATATACAGCGTGCGCAACCCCGCCAGCACAATTGCCCGGGCTTCTTCGCCCGAGGCCGGGTCGTACGGGGTGCAGCGCGGGTTGGTGGCCAGCCACAACGGCAGGGACGGTTGTGCGCCCTTGGGCCAGGGGGAGGGCTGGTTTTCGATGTCGTTGCACAGGATGCCGCGCTGCGCCGTCTCGCCCGACAGCGCGCACAGTTGCGCCGAGGACGTGGCGCTGTGCAGGTACAGCAAGGGTTTTTCCATGGTATTGCGCGCAAACCAGCTGGGCCATCCGCCCACGCGCCGCGAGCGAGACTGACCGCGAATCACCCACGCCTGTCGACTGGACTCCAGGGTGTCAGCCATGCTCATCACGGTGTACAGCGGTGAACTGCGCGCACCGGCAGCAGCGCTCAAGGCGTCAAGGCAGTGCTGCGCAGCGTGTGCGGTTGTGGCGGTCATGGGTAGGTCACCTGGGTGCGGATGGCCTTACCCTAATGCAAATGCTTATTTGATTGCAATTGCAATGATTGCAATAGTTCCTGAAAACCCCGGTGCTAAATCCCTGGAACGCTGCTACGTTTAATCCTGGAGTGCAGGAACGTCATGACCTCGACATTTTTTCGTCATCACGGCACTTTAGGCTGGCTGTGCAGGTCATTTATTGGCAGCCGCTTTTAACGACAGAAGGAGTCCACCATGGACGATTACCAGGAAGAACTGCTGGAATACCAGGCTTTTGAGTGGGACCCGCTCGATCCGGCCGACGATGCAACCGAGCTGTAACACCGACCTCAGGCGGAATGCCGCTGACTGCGGCGAAATTCCCCTGGGGTCTGGTTGTTCCACCGCCTGAACGCCCGTTGAAACGCCTGGGCCGAGGCAAAACCGAGCAAGTAGGCGATTTCGCCGAAGGCAAGTTCCGTATCGCGAATGTAGGTCATGGCCAGGTCGCGACGGGTATCGTTGAGAATTGCGCGAAACTGCGTGCCTTCTTCGGCCAGTTTGCGGCGTAGCGTCCAGGTCGGCAGCTTCAGGCGAGCCGCCACTTCTTCCAGGTCGGGTTCCCGGCCACCATTGAGCATCGGCCCCAGCAAGCGGGTAATGCGTTCGCGCAGGCTGCGGGTGCGGGTCAGTTGGTCCAGTTCCCGTTCACACAGTTGCAGCAGCAGTTGCCAGGTGCTTGGGCAATGCTGTGGGTTGCGCAGGGCCAGGGTTGAATGACTCAGGCGTAGCTGATTGGCCTCGGCATTGAAGTGCACGGGGCCCAGCACGTCGTACTGCTCGCTGTAGTCCGGTGCGTCGAACTCGATCTCAACCCGCTGTGCCTGCAGCGGTTGCTGGGCCAGGCTGGACAATTGGTGCAGCCAACCGGCGATGATCGAGTCCACCACAAAGCGGTTATAGGCGTTGTACGGGCTGATGGAATAGAACCGCAGCCAGGCGCCCTCGGCATCTTCAACAAAACTCGATTGCCCGCGATAGTTGGAACCGTACAGCGCTTCGAAGCGGGTCAGCGTGCGCGCCGCCTCGCGTACGTTGGGCGCCTGTGCCGCAGTGACCCCGGCCAGCCCGGCCTGGCTCAGGCGGCTGAACCGGCCCATGCGCAGGCCCAGGGCGGGGTCGCCGGTCAACTGGATGGCCGCATGCCCCAGGCGCATATAGCGTGGGATCGACAAGCGTGCGCCAGCCTCGGCGAGCCGCGTCGGGTCGAGCCCGTATTGCAGCAGCAGCGGTTGCGGGTCCAGGCCGTGGCTGTGGATGGCATCGGCCAGGGTGTGCACGAAGCCCACCGACAGATCCCCCAGGCGCACCGGCTTCACGGCGTTAAAGCCAGATATTCAGCAAGCGCGCACCACGGGCGTCGCCGTCGGCACTGATCTTCCCGTTGCCGCTCAGAAAGCTGTGCCCGCCGGTGCCCAGGTCCCAGAACTGGCCGCGCAAAAATACACTCATGCCGGCGGTGGCCTGGCTCACCGGTTGCTGGCTGATCAGCGTCAGGCGGCGCCACGCCTCGCCTTCGCTGAGTTCCTCGGGTTTCAGGCTGATTTCCGGTGGCGTAGACACGCTTTTGAAACCGCGCCATGGCCGGTCCCAGGTATCACGCCCCAGCACAAAGGCCGGCACCGCGATCAGTTGCGCGCCTTGCTCGTTGAGTTTGCGATAGTTGTCCGGGTACCAGCTGTCACTGCCCACCAGGATGCCCAGGCGACCGGCCGGGGTGTCGACCACGCTCACCACGTTTTCATCGCCCGGCTGGATAAAGCCACGCTCATCGTAGATCGGGTAGAGCTGGCGCTGCGGCTCGCCGATGGGCAAACCATCCGCCGCGAACACCACGCTGGCGTTGAACAACGCGCCATGGCCGACCTGCAACTGGCCCTGGCTCACACTCGGGTTTGGCAAAGCGATGGAGCCGGCCACCAGGGTCACACCGAACTCCTTGGCCAGGCCGCCGAACAGCACCTGATAATCACGCGCCATGGCCGGGGCTTTCATGCGCAGGTAGGCGTCATCGGTGCGGTTGTCGCCGGTGGCGCTGATCCAGGCGCGGGCAAACAGCAGCGGGTTGCTGACTGACAGCCAATTCATCGCATCCTTCACATGCAACGCCTGGTACACCTCGTTTTTTTCGCCGGTGAGCATCAGCCAGGTGCCGATATGTTCCGGCAGCACCACGATCGTCTTGTCATTGATCAGCCCCTGGTCGCGGGCCTTTTGCAGGTAGGCCGCGAGTTTCAGGTGCAGGCGTTCCAGGCTCTGGTAATCGGCGGGGAACAGCTCCGGCTGGATACCCAGCAGGTTGCCGCGATCAGCCGGGAGCCCTTCATTGACGGCGAGGGTGATGCGCAGGTCCGACAGGTAATGCGCCACGGGGCGCTCCTGGGTCCAGACAAGATACGCGGCGATGGCGGCAACCAGGGCCATGGTGACGGTAAAAGCTAGAAGTTTACGCATGGGGGAACAGACAACAGACCGTGTGCAGGGTTCGCGACTAGGGTAGGGCCCATGGGCGGGCTTGCCAAGGGGCGCTGTGCATTTGGATCAATAACTTGTCAGTTTCGGTCATTGAGCCGTCATCCAGCGACTCTTAGTCTGTAAGGCATAAACCGATGGCGGGCCATTCGAGCCTTCCACGTCCCGTGATGATCCGTTGTGGAGCTGTACCATGACCGCTGCTGCCTACCCGCACCTGCTGGCCCCGTTGGACCTGGGTTTTACTACCTTGCGCAACCGTACCCTGATGGGCTCGATGCACACCGGCCTGGAAGAGAAACCCGGTGGTTTCGAGCGCATGGCGGCTTACTTTGCCGAGCGTGCGCGTGGCGGCGTGGGGCTGATGGTGACCGGCGGCATTGGCCCGAATGATGAGGGCGGAGTGTATTCCGGGGCGGCCAAGCTCACCACCGATGAAGAAGCGCAAAAGCACAAGATCGTGACCCAGGCCGTGCACGCGGCGGGCGGCAAGATCTGTATGCAGATCCTCCACGCCGGTCGTTATGCCTACAGCCCCAAGCAGGTCGCGCCGAGTGCGATCCAGGCGCCGATCAACCCGTTCAAGCCCAAGGAGCTGGACGAGGAGGGCATCGAGAAGCAGATCCGGGATTTCGTCACCTGCTCGCTGCTGGCCCAGGTCGCCGAGTATGACGGCGTGGAAATCATGGGCTCCGAAGGCTACTTCATTAACCAGTTCCTGGCCGCTCACACCAACCAGCGTACCGACCGTTGGGGTGGCAGCTACGAGAACCGCATGCGCCTGGCGGTAGAAATCGTGCGCCGGGTGCGCGAAGCGGTGGGCCCGAATTTCATTATTATCTTCCGCCTGTCGATGCTCGACCTGGTAGAAGGTGGCAGCACCTGGGAAGAAATCGTGCAATTGGCCAAAGCCATTGAGCAGGCCGGTGCAAGCATTATCAACACCGGGATCGGCTGGCACGAAGCGCGTATCCCGACCATCGCCACCAAAGTGCCGCGTGGCGCGTTCAGCAAGGTCACCGCCAAGCTGCGTGGCGCGGTGCAGATCCCGCTGATCACCACCAACCGCATCAATACCCCGGAAATTGCCGAGCAGATCCTCGCCGAAGGCGATGCCGATATGGTCTCGATGGCGCGCCCGTTCCTGGCAGACCCTGAGTTCGTCAACAAGGCCGCCGAAGGCCGCGCCGATGAGATCAACACCTGCATCGGCTGCAACCAGGCGTGCCTGGACCATACGTTCGGCGGCAAGCTGACCACCTGCCTCGTCAACCCGCGGGCCTGCTACGAGACCGAGCTGAATTACCTGCCGGTGAAGCAGATCAAGAAAGTCGCCGTGGTCGGTGCCGGGCCTGCCGGTTTGGCGGCGGCAACGGTGGCTGCCGAGCGCGGCCATCAGGTCACGCTGTTCGATTCGGCCAGCGAAATCGGCGGCCAGTTCAATATCGCCAAGCGCGTGCCGGGCAAGGAAGAGTTCTTCGAAACCCTGCGCTACTTCAAACGCAAGTTGCAGACCACCCATGTGGAGCTGTGCCTCAACACCCGTGTTGACGTTGCACAGCTGGCAGCAGGCGGTTATGACGAGATCATCCTGGCCACTGGCATTGCGCCACGTACGCCGGCGATTCCAGGCGTGGAAAACCCCAAGGTACTGAGCTACCTGGACGTGATCCTCGAACGCAAACCGGTGGGCAAACGCGTGGCGGTGATCGGCGCGGGCGGCATTGGTTTTGATGTGTCGGAATTCCTCGTGCACCAGGGCGTATCCACCAGCCTGGACCGCGAGGCGTTCTGGAAGGAATGGGGCATCGACACCCAACTGCAAGCCCGTGGCGGCGTGGCCGGTATCAAGCCGCAACCGCATGCGCCGGCTCGCGAAGTGTTCCTGCTGCAACGCAAGGCCTCCAAGGTCGGTGACGGCCTGGGCAAGACCACCGGCTGGATCCATCGCACCGGGTTGAAGAACAAGCAGGTGCAGATGCTCAACAGCGTCGAATACTTGAAGATCGACGATGACGGCCTGCATATCCGCATTGGCGCCGAGGGCGAGCCTCAGGTGCTGGCGGTGGACAACATCGTCATCTGCGCCGGCCAGGACCCGCTGCGCGAACTGCACGACGGCCTGGTCGCGGCCGGCCAGACGGTGCACCTGATCGGCGGTGCTGACGTGGCGGCCGAGCTGGATGCCAAGCGCGCCATCAACCAGGGCTCGCGCCTCGCCGCCGAGCTGTAAAACGCGACGAGGGGCGGTGTTAGACTACCGCCCCTTTTTGCCTGCAGATCCCCTCCGATGGGTCCCTTCGATTGGCTTCCCCGTGCTCCGCTTGAACCCGTCCAGCTCGATTGGCTGAACGGCATCGAGTTGGCCGTGCTGCGCCTGGACCGCATCGACCGGCTGATCAGCGGCAACAAGTGGTTCAAGCTCACCGGGCACCTTGCACAGGCGCAACAGGCCGGTGCCAGCGGCATCATCAGTCTGGGTGGTGCTTACTCCAACCACCTGCACGCGCTGGCGGCGGCCGGAAAACGCTTCGGTTTTCCCACCGTCGGCCTGTTGCGTGGCCATCCTCAAGACACGCCGACTGTACTGGATCTGCAAGCTTTCGGTATGCAGCTGCATTGGCTGGGTTATGGCGGCTATCGTGCGCGTCACGAGCCGGACTTCTGGCTGGCGTGGCGCGAACAGTATCCTGATCTTTTTCCGGTGCCCGAAGGCGGCGGGGGCATGGTCGGGGCGTTGGGATGTGGGGTGCTGGTCGAGCAGGTACGTGCGCAGTTGAACAACCTCGGCTGGGCCGATTACCACGCCTGGTGGCTGGCAGCGGGCACCGGCACCACGCTGGCCGGGTTGGTGTTGGCGGAAGCGGGCGCGCATCCGGTGTATGGCGCACTGGCGGTGCCGGACGATCATGGCACCCTGCAAAACGTGCATGCCATTGTGCCGGACGGGTTTGAGCTGCTGGACGCCAGCCGTGGCGGCTTTGCGAAGGTCGATCCGCTGCTGCTGGAGTTTATCGAACACACGCAACAACAGTGCGGCCTGCCACTGGAACCGCTCTACACCGGCAAAGCGCTGCTGGCATTGAAGCAGCAGATCGAGGCCGGGCGCTTCAGCCCCGGCACTCGCCTGGTCTTCATCCACACCGGCGGCTTGCAGGGCCGCCGGGGGTTTATGGGTTAGCCCGTCTGCCCGGCATCATGCGCAGCGCAGTGTTATCACGCATCACATAGTGATGAATGATCCCCGCCAATGCATGCAGCCCGATCAGCCAATAACCGATCTTGCCGAACAACACATGCCAGCCCTCAATCGTCTTGGCCAGCGCCTTGTTCTCGCCGATCAGCGGCGGCAGCTCCATGCCGTAGAACATCACCGAATGCCCCTCGGCGCTGACGATCAACCAACCGGCGATCGGCATGCCGATCATCAAGGCATACAGCGCGAAGTGCATCAGCGTGGCCAGCAGGGCTTGCCACTGCGGCGGGGCCGGTACGATCTTCGGCGCCACCCCCAGGCTGCGCGCAAACAGGCGCAGCCACACCAGCACAAACACGGTGAGGCCGAACATGAAGTGCATTTCGACAATCAACGTTCGCGCACCGCTGCCTTTGGGAAACTGGCCGCGTAACTCAATGCAGGCGTAGACCACCGCCAGCAACACCACCATCAGCCAGTGCAGCGCAATCGACATGGTGCTGTAGCGGGTATCGGAGTTTTTCCACGGCATCGCTGGGTTCCTCGTTACTCATCAGGGCATACCTCCGTTCTTGATGACGGAGTGCTTTAACTGTATGCCGGTTTTGCGGGGATTGCCTGGTGGAAGGTGGACAATATTCATCGAAAAATCCCACTCAACTGCCGGATAAGCACTACAGACCCCTCCCGAAAACCTCTGCAAAGTCCTTCGCCTGATCACACAGTGCGAGGGATTGCAGATGGTTTTTCTTATGAATGCCCCGGTTCAAGGGGCGGCCTTTTGATTGCCGCTACCAGCCAAACCATTGGCCTGCTGGTACTGGCCGCTATGGATTCAAAGGCGCGAGACGTCGAATCTGTGATTGGCGATTTCAAGCGCTGCTTAAACAGCTACGAGCGCTGGGCAGAGAGCTATTTCAGCTTTTCGGCACTGGATATCGAACAGGTATTCAAGGTCGGGGATGAGGTGGCGCTGGTCGCACCGATCAACCGCTCGCTGTTTCCCAGCACCACCACCGCACAGTGCAAAGCTGACGGCACGTTGACCCTGGTGCATATGTTCCAGAGTTCGCGGTTCGTGCCTATCGGCAATACGCCTGTCGTGCTGCAACGCGTTGATCCAAACGGCGGCCCGCTGGGCGAGCCGATCCATAAGACCATCGGGCCCAGCGGCATTCTGGAAATCACCGAGTGTGATCGCAACCAGAGGTACCGGGTCAACTTCTACCCCAACGTTTCCAAAGAGCATTTCAAGGCGCTGTATGCCTCTTATCAGTCGGTGATCGCACCGCTTGAGGGCTGGCTGCGCAGTGAGTGGAGCGGCACATTCGAGCCGCTGTGGAAGGACTACTCCGAAGCCAACTTCCTGCAGCGCTACCTCACGCTCCATCAAGCCTACGCTCGCGGGTTTGGCGAGGCGCTGTACTCACTGTGGGACAACATCAAGCAACTGTTTCAGTGGCTGACAGACCCTCTGGCCAATGCCGAAAAACTGCTGCATTACCTGTCACAGGCTGAGTTTGAAAAGCTGCTGAAGGTCAGCACCGAGACCCTCGCCAAAGGCTTGCTGGTGCTCAGCGATGAGCCGCTGCTGTTCATCTATCTGTCGGCAATGGTCAGCTGGATGCGGATGTTGCCCCCGCCGTACATGAACGAGCTGCTGGGGGAGATTAGCGCCGAAGTCTTGATCAACCTGCTGCTTGGCCTCGCCACTGCCGGGATGGGGATGGCGATCCGTATCAGCGCGAAGGTGCTGGGGGGTATCAAGTCGCAGCGTGCGCGCCAGTGGTTAGAACATATTGCAGGGCAATTCGGGACGTCTCGCCTGGAGGGGCATGGTGAGGTGGCGAAGCCGCTCTTGCTGGGTGGCCCGGCAACGGAGATCAAGACGGTGCCGGCTGCGCAGTTGAAGGCTGGGGAGCAGTTGGTTTCGAACCCGGTGCCGGCGGTGCGCAGCAAGACGCAGCAGACGGTGTTGGTCCGCCAGGAGCTTGTCGACGATGTGCCCGCGTCGGCGAAGACCCCGAACGGGGATGCTGCCGCTCCTGCGGATAAAACCGCCACCCACGGCTGCCCGGTGTCGATGGTCACCGGCGAAGAATTGCTGACCCTGACCGATGGGACGCTGGACGGGATTTTGCCGTTTGAGTGGACGCGGTTGTATCGCACCAGTGCGGTGGACGTGGATTGTGGGTTGGGGTTTGGGTGGAGTCATTCGCTGGCGCAGCGGCTTTCTGTTGTGGGCGGTTCGGTGGTGTGGGTCGACCACGAAAACCGTAGTACTCAGTTTCCTCTACCAACTGCCTCCCGACCGGCGATCACCAATAGCTTGGCTGAAGCCGCGATTTACCTGGGCTCGTTGCCCGATGAGCTGGTGCTGGCTCAGGCATCACGCTTCTACCACTTCCGCGATGGCGTGTTGGTCTCGATCAGCGATGCGTATGACAACCGGTTGCGAATTTCCCGAGACTTTTTGGGGCGAATTGAACGCCTGGATAACGGCGTGGGCCGCTCGCTGTTCCTGCGTTATGAGTCTGGCCGCATCGTGGCGGTGGACTACCAGATTCAACGCGCCAAGGGCCGTGAACCCTTCGAATGGATGACCGAGTTTTGCATTGTTTCCTACGCCTATGACGATGCTGGCCGACTGGTCTCGGCGACCAATGCCGTCGGCGAAAGCGAGGTTTACCGGTACGACGAACAGCACGTCATTTTGGAACGTGGACTGGCCGGTGGGGCGAGTTTCTTCTGGGAGTGGGAACGCTCTGGCAAAGCGGCGCGTTGTGTCCGGCACTGGGCCAGCTTTTCGCAGATGGATACGCGGTATGCGTGGGACGACAACGGCCGCGTCACGGTTTTTAACGCCGATGGCAGCCAGGAAGTGTACGTCCACGATGATCGGGCGCGGCTGGTGCAGCGCATCGATCCGGATGGCGCCGAGCATTTCAAATCCTACGACGATAAAGGCCGGCTGACGGTCGAGCAGGACCCCTTGGGGGCGGTGACGGCCTACCAATACGACGAGGCCGGACGTTTGGTGGCGTTGTTTCCGGGGTATGACGAGCCGACTTCCTACGAGCATGACAACGGGTTCGTACGGGTGGTGCGGCGCGGTGAGGCGGTTTGGAAGTATGAGCGGAACGACCAAGGCGATGTCATCCGCAAGACCGATCCTGAAGGCCACGTCACCGATTACAGCTACGACAAATATGGGCAACTGATTGGGGTTTGGTACCCGGATCACAGCTGTCTGCGGCTAATGTGGAATGAGCGGGGGCAACTGCTTGAGGAACACTTGCCGAACGGTGGGATCAAGCGTTATCGCTATGACGATCTTGGGCGGCAGATAGCGCGTGAGGAGGCGCATGGGGCGCTGACCGAGTATCAGTGGGACAGCGTGGGCCGGCTGACTCGCGTGGTGCTACCCGGTGGGGCAACGCGGGAATACAGCTACAACCCTTACGGAAAAATCACCGCCGAACGTGACGAGCTGGGGCAGACCACTCGCTACGAATATGCCGACGGCCTGCACCTGATCAGCCGTCGCATCAATGCCGACGGCACCCAGGTCCAATACCGTTACGACAACGTGCGGTTATTGCTGACTGAAATCGAAAACGAAGTCGGCGAAACGTATGGGTTGCAGTACCACCCCAATGGCCTGATCCAGCAGGAGACCGGATTTGACGGCCAGCGCACCGCCTACGCCTATGACCTCAACGGCAACCTGCTGGAAAAAACCGAACACGGCGACGAGGGCAGTCAGCTAGTCACCCGTTACGAGCGCGATCCTGCCGGCCGACTCGTACGAAAAACCCTGCCCGATGGCAGTCTTGTGGACTATGCCTACGACCGCCAGGGCAATCTCCTCAGCGTCGACGACGGCCACTGGGCGCTGGCTTACGAGTACGACGCGCAAAATCGCCTCACCGCCGAGCATCAAGGCTGGGGCACCCTGCGCTACGGCTACGACGCCTGCGGGCAGCTAAAAAACCTCCGCCTGCCCGACAACAACCGCCTGGTGTTCAATCACGGTAAAGGCGGCCACTTAGCGACCGTGGAACTGAATGGTGAAACACTCACCTCACACCTGTTCAACGCCGGCCAGGAACACCAACGCCAACAAGGTCAACTCCTCAGCCACTACCACTACGACGACCAGCAACGTCTGCATGCCCACGCGGTGACTCAACAGCAATACACCCTCTACCAACGCCAATACGACTACGACAACACCGGCAACCTCACCCGCCTGCTCGACACCCGCAAAGGCGAACACCACTACCACTACGACCCCCTCGCCCGCCTGACCCGCGCCGACCACTCGCAAGACGTGCAGGAACGCTTCGCCCACGACCCGGCCGGCAATCTGCTGATGCAAGACCGCCCCGGCCCGGACATCGTCGCGGGTAATCGTCTGATGATCCAGGGCGACCGACAGTACGACTACGACGCCTTCGGCAACCTGATCCGAGAACGACGTGGCAAGGGCCATCAACTCGTTACCGAGTATCGCTACGACAGCCAACACCGGCTGATCGGAGTGACCCAACCCAACGGCCAAACCGCCAGCTATCGCTATGACCCGTTTGGGCGGCGCATCAGCAAAACCGTGGATGGGATAAGCACGGAGTTTTTCTGGCAAGGCGACAAGCTGATTGCCGAACACCATGCGGATCGCCATCGCAGCTATATCTACGAACCGGATAGCTTTCGGCCGTTAGCCCTATTGGAAGGTTTCGGCCCAAAAGAAACCAAGCCGTTCTACTACCAACTCGACCACCTCGGCACCCCACAGGAACTCACCAACCCCGAAGGCGAAATCGTCTGGTCCGCCCACTACCGCGCCTACGGCGAAATCGCCCGCCTCGACGCCAGAAAAATCGACAACCCTCTGCGCTTCCAGGGCCAGTACTTCGATCAGGAAAGCGGGCTGCACTACAATCGCCATCGATACTACAATCCGGATATTGGTCGCTACCTGACGCCGGATCCGGTGAAGCTGGCGGGTGGGATTAACGCGTACCAGTACGTACCCAATCCTACGGGGTGGGTGGACCCTTTGGGGTTGAGTCGGTGTCCGGGCCTTGATGGATGTAAACCGGCGAGTCGCCCAGAAGACCCTGCGAAAAACGTCAAGGCCAATGAGGGGGATGTAGAGCCCCCGAAAGGCTTTGATAGCAAACTGTCAAGAAGCGGGGCTTTTAGAAGGGCCAAAGAAATTGGAGGCATACCGCAAGGCACTCAGCCGATAGGTGTTTATAGAGAGACCATTCGTGATCAGGATCGCCATACTATAGGGCGTGTGTACGTTTTTAGTTTAAAGAAAAGCCACCTCACCAAAATTTATGAGCATTCACTGGGTCACAAAGAGGGTAATCATGGACCACATTTCAACACCAAAAATACCGTGAACGAAATAAAGGTTCCTTTGAAGGTTGGCGATGACTCACACACTTACTTCAAGAGATAAAAAATGAGTACGGCATATATAAGCGAGATTGGAGTAAGGCCATGGGAAAGCATACTTCCGGACGAAGATGCTGAGGTCGTCACCTTAACCTTGATAAATCAAAGCTTCAATGGTCTATGGGAATCATGGTGCGAGGTTGTGGGGCAACTACCAGAGGGATGGTCCGTTGTAAGGGAGTGGCGCTCCATTGCGGGGGTGGACTTCAATTCAAAAGCTGAGGAGTATCTCTTCAGAAAAAATATGTTCAACGGTTTAAATTCTGAGGATGTTTTCAGAATAAATGAAAGTAGTCAGCTCTACTCGATAGTAAAAAAACTTCCAAGTAAGTCGAGTCTAATAGATAGGGCTGCCTTAGAGGGCTCGCATGATGTAATGTTAGTAATTGAGAGGGGCGGCGCTGAAACTGAAATAAGCGAACTTTGGACTAAGATGACGGTTTTCGAAAAGAGAATAACTCCTGATAAAATCGGTGATTTTCTGAAATCAACAAGCAATGCCTTGCTATGTAGGTTTTACGATTCGGAAACACACGCGGCAGCTCAGTTTTTCTATGCCAATAATTCTGAAAACAATATCGTCTTAGGGTTGCTAAAGCGTTACTTTGTTCAGTTGCAGGTAGATGAGGTTTCTGGATTTATTAATGGATCCCTCCAATGTTAGGGCTTTTTCCGCCCAAGTGACTGCAGTTGCGAATGGGCATCATGATTGCTATGGCTGAAGCATGTTTTCAGAAAATTCTATGAGCGCTTATTTAAATAGTTGAATTAAATTTGCCAGGGGCTGCTCTGCAGCCCAACGCGAGCAAGCTCGCTCGCCACAACAAGCATGCTCAACACAACAAGCATGCTCACCCACGGCAAATGGGTGAGCAGCCGGTCCAACCACCACTTTTAGTAGGTCTGCGGCATTTCCCCGCGCGCCAGGCGCCCGTTGATATGCGCAATCACCGCCGGTAGGTCGTTAATAGTGTCGATCAGGTAGTGCGGGCGCGAGCCTTTGAACAGAGCTTCTATGCGTTTGCGTTCGCTGACCAACGTGGCCGTATCCAGAGCGCGGAATTGCTCGTACGTCAGGCCCAGCGCATTGCCGGAGCAGGTGAGGGCCACGGTCCACATGCCGGCTCGGCGGCCTTCGAGGATGCCTGGGACGGTGTCGTCGACCTTGACGCAGGCCGCGACGTCGTCGATGCCGAGTGCGATTACGTTGGCCAGGGCCTGAGCCGGCCACGGGCGGCCGTTGGGCACTTCGTCGGTGGCGACCACGTGGTCGGCGATGTAGCCGTTGGTGGCGGCCAGGGCGACAACCTTGTCCATGACTTGCTTGGGGTAGCCGGAGCAGGAGCCGATCTTGATGCCTTGCACCCGCAGGCGGGCGATGGTGTCCAGTGCGCCGGGGATCAGCGTCGAGTGCTCGGCGATCTTTTCGATCTGCAAGGGCATGAAGCGTTGGTAGATGGCGGTTACGTCATCGTCCGTGGGCGTGCGGCCGAAGGCCTTGCGGTAGCGCTCGGCGACTTGCGGCTGGTCGCAAAGGGTGCGGATGTGGTCCCACTTGCCCATGCCCATCGGGCCACGGGCTTCTTCGATGGAGACCTGGACATCGAACTCGGCAAACGCTTCGACAAAAATCTGCGTGGGGGCGAAGGAGCCGAAATCGACCACGGTGCCGGCCCAATCGAGGATCACGGCCTGGAGGGTGTTGGGGTTTTGATAGTGCATGTTCAGATCCTGTGGGTAATGGGGGAAATCAGATGTTCAACACTTCCATTTCTTGCAGCACCTCGGCGATTGCCTTGACCGCCGCTTGCATGCCCGCCGCGTCGACGTGGCCGATGCAGCCCACGCGGAAGGTGTCCACCTGGGTCAACTTGCCGGGGTACAGAATGAAACCCTTGGCCTTGACCCGCTCGTAGAAGTCCTTGAACTGGTAGCGCGGGTCTCGCGGGGCGTGGAAGGTCACGATGATCGGCGCCTGGATCGCCGTCGGAAGGAAGCTGCGCAGGCCCAGTTCGGCCATGCCGTCGAGCAATGCCTGGCAGTTGTTGGCGTAGCGTTGATGGCGTGCGGGCTGACCACCTTCCTCGGCGTACTGCGCCAGCGCTTCGTGCAGGGCCGCCACCACATGGGTCGGCGGCGTAAAGCGCCATTGGCCGGTGTTGGCCATGTAGCTGTGCTGGTCGAACAGGTCCATCGCCAGGGAATGGCAATTGCCGTGTGCTGCGGCCAGCGCCTGTTGGTCGGCGAAGACAAACCCCATGCCCGGCACGCCTTCCAGGCATTTGCCGGAGGCGGCGATCAGCGCGTCGAACGGCACTTGGCGGGCATCGATCGGCAGCGCGCCGAAGGAGCTCATGGCGTCGATGATCAGGCGTTTGCCGTGGTGTTTAACCACCTGGGCGATTTCCGGCAGTGGGTTGAGAATGCCGGTGCTGGTTTCGCAGTGGATCAGCGCCACGTGGGTGATGGCGGGGTCGGCGTGCAGCAGACGGTCGACGTCGGCGGCAGTGGTGGGCTGGTCCTCGGCGGTTTCAAAGGTGCTGAACTCGCGGCCGAGCACGTCGCAGATGTTCGCCAGGCGTTTGCCGTAGGCGCCGTTGATCAGCACCAGCACTTTGCCATTACGCGGCACCAGGGTGCCGATGGCCGCTTCGACGGCAAAGGTGCCGCTGCCTTGCAGCGGCACGCAGTGGTGGCTGCCTTCGCCGTGCAGGATCGCCAGCAATTGCTCGCAGACGCTGGCGGTGAGCCGGTTGAAGCGGTCATCCCATGAACCCCAGTCCAGCATCATCGCCTGGCGGGTGCGCTGGGAGGTGGTCAGGGGGCCGGGAGTCAGCAGGATCGGCGCAGCAGTGGTCATCTCAAGTTCTCGCAAGGCGTCGGGGGTTGAAGCTACGGCGCCTAAATTGCAGTTTGGCTTGTCATCAATCAAATTGTTTGTTGTTATGCGAGCTATCAGTGAGGCCGATAGCTATGAACTTGTTCCAACTGCGCGCATTCGACGCCGTGGCCCGCGAGGGCAGCTTTACCCGGGCCGCACAGCGGCTGTTTATCAGCCAGCCAGCGGTGACCGGGCATATCAAGGCGTTGGAGGAGTACTACCAGATCCCGCTGTTGCGCCGCACGGCACGACGGGTGGAGCTGACCGAGGAAGGCACGCGGCTGGCGGCAATCACCCGGGCGATCTTTGGTTTGGTGGATGAGGCCCAGGCCCTGCTGGAGGCCAACCGCCAATTGCTCACCGGGCGCCTGGAAGTCGCGGCCGACGGCCCGCACCTGGTGATGCCGATGATCGCCAGCCTGCGCGCGCGTTACCCCGCCATTACCGTCAACCTGCGGTTGGGCAATGCCCAGGACACCCTGGCGGCGCTGCTCTCCGAGCATGCGGATGTGGCCGTCCTCACCGAAGTGGAGCCGCGTAATGGCCTGCATCTGCAGCCGCTGAGCGAGTCGCGGATCTGCGCCCTGGTGCCGGCCGGCCACCCGTGGGCTCAGCAGCCCCAAGGCATTCGCCTGCAGCAGTTGAACGAGGTGATCATGGTGCTGCGCGAGCCCAGTTCCATCACCCGCCGCACCTTCGATGACGCCTGCGCGGCGGCGGGTGTGCAGCCCAAGGTGCTGCTGGAACTCGACAGCCGCGAGGCGGTGACCGAAGCCGTCGCCGCTGAGTTGGGGGTAGGTGTGGTCTCGTCGATGGAGGTCAGCCCCGACCCAAGGGTGCGGGCGGTGGCGATCGAAGGGGAGGGGCTGGTCAACCGGCATATGCTCGGTTGCATGCAGCGGCGCCGCTCATTGCGCTTGATTCAGGCGTTTTTCGAGTTGGCGCCTTGATGGTTTTTGGTGGATCGAAGGGTTTTTGCGCTATAAACTCTGCCCCCAAAGCGCCGGCCAGTAGACGTTTCGGCGCGATGGACAGAAGAGAGTGAGTCATGGGCGCACAGTGGAAAGTCAAACATAAAGAAGCGGCAGCCAATGCCAAGGGCAAGATCTTCGGCAAGCTGGTGAAAGAAATCACTATCGCCGCCCGCAACGGTGCCGATACGTCGACCAACGCCCACCTGCGTCTGGTGGTGGAACAGGCCAAAAAGGCCTCGATGCCCAAGGAAACCCTGGACCGCGCCATCAAGAAAGGCGCCGGTCTGCTCGGCGAAACCGTGCAGTACCACCGCGTGACCTACGAAGGGTTCGCCCCGCACCAGGTGCCGCTGATCGTCGAGTGCGTGACCGACAACATCAACCGTACCGTGGCGGAAATCCGCGTGGCGTTCCGCAAGGGGCAATTGGGCGCTTCCGGCTCGGTGGCCTGGGACTTCAACCACGTCGGCCTGATCGAAGCGCAGCCGGACACTCCGGACGCCGACCCGGAAATGGCCGCCATCGAAGCTGGCGCCCAGGATTTCGAAGATGGTGAAGAAGAGGGCACCACCCTGTTCATCACCGAGACCACCGACCTCGACGCCGTGCAAAAAGCCCTGCCGGAGCAGGGTTTCACCGTGCTGTCGGCCAAGCTTGGCTACCTCTCGAAGAACCCGGTAAGCGGGTTGACCGATGAGCAAATGGCTGAAGTTGAAGCCTTCCTCGAAGGGCTGGACAACCATGACGACGTGCAGGACATGTTCGTCGGCCTGGCCGGTTGATTCATAGCTGAATAACCGTGGTCAAAATGTGGGAGCGGGCTTGCTCGCGAATGCGCAGTGTCAGTCGACCTATTTACTGGCTGATATACCGCATTCGCGAGCAAGCCCGCTCCCACATTGGATCAGTGGTGTTGGACAGACTTCAGGATAACTTCGATTTCTCCGAACCCCGGTCGTGCCAGCACATCCGGCTGACAGCAATTTTTTTGTAGCGCTACCAGCTCGTCACTCACCTGTGCGTCAACCCGCTCCAACAACTCTCCCAACAACACCCCGAACGCCCGCACCTCAATACGCTGCAACGCCTTGGTCTCCACGGTATCCGCCGTGGCGTGGAACGACGCCGCGCCAAAATCCCCCAGTAAGCAATCGCCCGCCGCATTCCACAGAATGTTGTGGCCGTACAGGTCGCCATGGGTGATGCCGTGCCGGTGCAAGTGTGCGGCCACCGAGGCGATGCCACGGGCCATGCGCAAAGCCGTTTCGGCGCTGAAGCGGGTGCCGGGCGCGTAGATGTCCCGGGTGCATGAGGCCAGGCTCGGCAGGCCGGCGAGGTTGCTGTAGCTCGGGTCGATCAGGTCCATTACCAAGGCAGCCTGGGCCTCGGGGTGGCCGACGACGCGACCCTCGACCTTGATCAGATTGGGATGCAGCCCGGCAGCGATGCAGGCCTGCATTTCGTGCAGCGGTGAACCGTCGCTGGTGATCGTGCCTTTGTACAGTTTGACCGCGACCGGCATGGCCCGCGGTTTCCACAACGCCTTGCGGATGATCCCGGAAGCGCCTTCGCCCAACACTTCGCCCAGTTCCAGTTCCGCCCAGGGGATATTCGGCGTGGCGTCGTCGGCGGCCACGTCCACCGCCATTTCCACCGGGTTACCGGCGTAGGCCAGCCAGGTCAGGCTTGGCAGCGCCAGCAGCCAAGGCGGCAGTTGCGTCAGGCGGTTGGAGGCGATGCGGATCAATTCCAGGTTTTTGCAGTTGGCCAGGCTTTGCGGCAGGTGCGCCAACTGGTTACCGGCCAGCATCAGCTTTTGCAGCAACGGCCGCTCGCCCAACTCATCGGGCAATTGGCTGACGCGGTTATCGGTGAGGATCAGCCAGCGCAACAACGGCGGCAGGGCGGCGGCGGGCACATGGCTGATCTGGTTGGCCTTGAAGCCGATCATGCTCAACTTGGCGCACTGGCCGAGGCATTCGGGCAGTTCGGTAAAGACGTTGTCCGAGCAGAACAGCACGCGCAGGTGCGGCAAGCGGTGCAGGTCGTCAGGCAGGCGGTTCAGCGCATTGCCGCTGAGGTTGAGGATTTCCAGCGAGTCGGCCAGTTCGAAAATTTCCCGGGGAAATTCGGTCAGCCCGCAGGACAGGTCCAGGCGTGTGATACCGGCCAATTGGCCAGCCTTGAGTTGGGCGAGAGTATGCATGAACGGCGCGGTCACTCGGCAAGAGGGCTTAAAAGGCCCTCATGATACCGGGTCGGGCACCCGATGCTGCAACTGGTTCAGGCGGCTGGCGGTACGCGCCAGGTCGATGGCCTGGCCCGCCAGGGATTCAGCCAGGGGCCGCTCACCGATCAGGATCAGGTGCTTGTCCTGGTCGTACAGCACATCCACCAGGTTGATGAAACGCTGCTGTACGGCGATCGGGCAATCCCCTAACTGCGGTAGGCCGTCGATGATCCAGTGGTCGAAGTCACGGCACAGCAGCAGGTAGTCCATGACTGCCGTGGGTTGTTCGCACAGGTCGTTGAAGGTGAAAGCGATGGTGCGGCCCTGATGCCGACGCACCTGCAACTGGCGGCTGCCGACGGGCAGGGTGAGGGCGGGGCTGTCGGCCGCCGGCAACCCTAAGGCCGTACGTTGCGCCGGGCTTCCCGGCCAGATGAACTGGCCTTGAGTAAAGCGCTGCTGGCCATGGTTCTGTGGCAGCCCGCGGTAATCCTGGGGGGCGTCGACTTGCATCACGTCCATGCGTGCGCCGATCAGTTCGATTACCGGCTTGAAGCGCTGGTGATACAACGGGTTCGGCAGCAGCCCTGCGGGCGGGTAATTGGAGGTCACGAGCACCAGCACGCCGCGCTCGAACAGCGCCTTGAACAGGCGGGTGATCAGCATCGCGTCGCCGATGTCGTGGACATGGAACTCGTCGAAACACAGCACGCGGCAGCCTTCGAGCAGCTCATCCAGGGTCACGGCGAGGGCGTCGTCCTGCTGGCGATGTTTGAACATGCCCTGATGCAGGCGGGCGAAAAAGTCGTGGAAGTGCACCCGTTGTTTCTCCGCCAGCGCCAGCGCCTGGAAAAACCCATCCAGCAGCCAGCTTTTACCGCGCCCCACTGCGCCGTGCAGGTACAGACTGCGCGGCGCCTGGCCCGCCGCGAGGGCGCTGGCGATTTGCGCCATGCGTTCGATCACCTGCTGCTGGCTGGGGCTCAGGGTGTAGCCCTGGCGCTCGGCCTTGTGCTGGAAATACGCCGACACATCACCGGACGCAGGCGCAGCCGGGGCGGGTTTGCCGAATAAACGGCGCAGGGCGGAGGGGAGGGCAGCCAATGACAGGGTTCCGTTGCGTGGAGGGCGCTAGCTTGCGGGCGATGGCGCTAATTTAACCAATACAAAATGTGGCGGCCAGCAATCTCAAAACAAGATGGGTAGCGCCGCGTGTCGGCTGCTACGCAAAATCAATGCAGGCACATAGCCATCTCGTATATTCTCGGCAACGTTTCCCTCCCTCGCGATTGCTTCAAGGCCACTCATGTTCGTCATCCATCGCCTCCTGTTGGTATTGGGCGCTTGCTGCCTGTGGGTCAACGCCACCCAGGCCGCCGTCGGCAGCGGCACGATCGCGGTGCGGCTGGTGATTACTGCCGGCTGTGAAGTGACCCAACGTTCGGCCGATGCCCACCCGGCTGTGCGCTGCAGCGCCGCGCCCGATAGCCCTACCCAATTTACCGTCAGCACCGCCCACGAAGCGGGCAACCCGCGCACCGTGGTAACCCTGAACTGGTAAGAAAATTCCTGCCTTGTAACAGGCAAATTCCTGACGCGACTGGCAGCTTTGTCCTGCACTGCTACCCTGACCTTGGTACACCATTCCTCAAAAGGACTGAGGCTGTGAATGGATCTATGGTTTTGGCAGTGCTGAGCACGTTTTGCAGCACGCAGCTGTTGGCCGCGCAACTCCAGGTGGAGGTGCGCGTCAATGTGATGCGTGGCTGCCAGTTGGTCGGTCTCACCCGTGAAGCGGGGATCGAGCAGCTGGGTGTGCTCGATTTCGGCAGTACCGCGCGTCTCAATGACCCCGCCGGCCCCCTCAGCGCCGCGTTGCCCAGCACCCGCCAGCCACGCCTGGAATGCAACCCCGACACCCCCTATCAAGTGCGCATCGACGGCGGCCTGCATGGCGGGGTCGGCGAGGTGCGCTACCTGGCGGGCGACTCACGCAGCTCGCCGATTCCCTATCGCCTGTACCGCGATGCCGCCCGGCGGGTGGCGCTGCCGGTGAATGAAGCTGTCAGCGGCACCGTGCCCGACAGCGGCTCAGTGGAACTGCCGCTCTATGCACGCATTGAACCCTTGGCCCAGATACCCAACGTGAGTCGCTACAGCGATGTGCTGAAGGTCACGGTGACCTGGTAAACGCAGCAACTGCCGGGTGGACTCGGCAGGTAAAGGAATGTCGCCCATGGTTAGGCGGCCAGTCGGTTTTATCCTGATGGAAGTGGGATTGATATGAAGCATTTCACCCGCACTGCGCTGTTCTTAAGCCCCCTGCTGTTTATTGCAGGGGATGCCGACGCGGTGATTACCGGCAGCATCCAGGCCCGGCTGGTGATCCTGCCGGCCTGCGAGGTCAGTGCCGGGGGCGTGGAGCAGCCCGCCAACCTCGGTCAATTGAATTTCGGCGACCAGGCTCCCACCTGGACGCGCCCGCTCAACGCCAATATCGAAGGCAGCGGCGGGTCGCTGCAGGTCACCTGCAATGCCTCGGTGCGCGGCTTCAACGTGACCATCGATGGCGGCGTCAACGGTGACGGCACCACCCGGCGCCTGAGCAACGGCCGCCAAACCATTCCCTATCGACTCACGGCCGATGCCGCCGGCACCGACAGCTATCGCATCGGCCAACAACGCAATTTCGCCGTCAGCCCCGGCAACCAGGGGCCGATCCCGGTCTACGGTGCCGTGGTGGCGAATACCAGCGCACTGCCCGCAGGCACCTACCGCGACATCCTGACGGTCACGCTGGATTGGTAACTCAACAGAGGAAAAGCTCATGCATCCACTTGCTTTGCGTCTCGCTGTACCCTTTCTGGGCCTGACCCTGGCGGCCGGCGCGCATGCCGCCACCACCGTCACCGGGCAGATCAGCTCCTCGCTGATCCTAACCAGCAGTTGCTTGGTCAACGGCGGCGCCGGCGCCACCAACCTGAACTTCGGTAGCCTGAACTTCGGCACCACCGACAGCCTGTTCACCCAGGCCGGTACCCAACTGGTGGCCGCCGGCGGTGGCGCCGTATCGATCCAGTGCTCGGCCGGCACCACGCCCACCGTGACCATCCAGGGCGGCCTGCATGACGGGCAATCCACCGGGGGTACCCGTGCGTTGTACGACGGCGTGGCCAACTTCGTGCCGTATGACCTCTACACCGACTCCGGTTACAACAACATTCTGGCGTCCAACGGGGTGATCAACCTGGCGGCCAGCACCGGGGCTGCGCAAACCATCAACCTGTATGGCAAGGCCGTGGGTAAACCGGGGCTGCCGGCGGGTACCTACCAGGACACCATCTCTGTGCAATTGAGCTTCTGACCGCCATGGCCGGCCATGGCTGCGCGATGGTGCTGCTGGCTTGTGCGAGCAGCTTGCCGCTACCGTTGGCGGCCGTCACCAGTGCGAGTTTCCAGGTCAGCGCCAGCATCATTGCCGGCTGCAACGTGGCGTCCACCACCTACGGCAACCTGAACTACGGCAGCTATTCGGCGCTGTCCACCAATACGGTGTCGGCCGGGCTGACCAGCGCCTTGCAGGTGCAGTGCACGCCGGGGGTAACGCTGAGCATGAGCGTGGACGGCGGCAAAAACAGCAGCAGCGGGCGCCGCCTCAAGCTCAACACCGGCACGGCCACCGTGGCGTACCAGTTGTTCAGCGATGCGGGCCTGAGCCAGGTAATCGGCATTGGCCAGAGCGTAAATGTGGCCTACAGCAATGCCAACAACATCACCTTGCCGATCTACGGCCGGGTGGTGTTACCGGGGAATCAGCCGGCGGGGACCTACAGCGATGTGCTGCAGGTACAGCTGACCTTTTAAGGACGTTTGAATTGAAGCTTTTTTCAATCTAAGGAGCAGAGCTTGCCTATGTGTTTACCCAAGGTCTTGCGTCACGCATGGCTGACCATGGCCCTGCTGGGTGCAAGCCAGGCGCAGGCCGCCAGCTCGGTGCTGATCTGGCCGATCGACCCGGTGCTGGAGGCCGACCAACAGGCCGGCGCACTGTGGTTGGAAAACCGTGGGAATGAAACCGCCAACCTGCAGATTCGCGTATTCGCCTGGCGCCAGAGCGGGTTTGATGACCAGTACCAGAACCAGCGCGACGTGATTGGCAGCCCGCCCGTGGCGCGTATCGAGCCTGGCCAGAAGCAGTTGGTGCGCCTGACCCGCACCCGCGAGGTGCCCCAGGGCCAGGAGCTGGCTTACCGGATCATCATTGATGAGATCCCTGCACCCAGGCCCGCCGGCAATGAGGCGCAAGGCAAGACGGCGGCGTCGATCCAGTTCCAGATGCGTTACTCGGTGCCGTTGTTTGCCTACGGTGCGGGGTTGTGGAGCAAGGAAGACCTGACACGCCAACGCGACCCCAACGGCGCGGGCAAGCCGGACCTGAGCTGGCGCAAGGTGGTCGAGGGCGGGCGCTCCTATATCGAGATCCGCAACCAGGGCGCGGTGCATGCGCGGTTGACGGATGTGGCGATCAAGCAGGGCGGCCAGAACCGGCCGGTGACCGAGGGCCTGATGGGCTACGTGTTGCCGGGTGCAAGCATGCGCTGGCCGGTGGCGGAACCCTTGGCCGGTGGCCAGGAGCTGCTGCTTAAAGTCAACGGTGCGCCGACGGTACAGAGCGTCAAGCCCGGTCAGTAAAAACAGGGAGTGAGCTGAGTGTCGGCTCGAGCGCGATGGATCGCCATGGGGTGTTGCTGTCTGGTGTTTATTCCAGGGGCAGGTGCCGGTGAGCTGCCGCCACCGCCCACCAGCCTTGAGGCAATGCCCGATGCGCAGTTGTACCTGCAATTGCTGGTCAACCAGATGGACACCGCCAAGGTGGTCGTGGTTGAGCAGCGAGCGGGCCAGTTGTACATGTCTGCCGCCGACCTGCAGGCGATCGGCATGAAGCTGCCCGCGTCGGTGGCCGCCGAAGTGGCCCTGGAGCAGTTGCCCGGGCTGCACAGCGAGTACGACAGCCATGGCCAGCGCCTGCTGCTGAGTGTGCCGCCGGATTGGCTGCCGGCGCAGTTCCTCGGCAACCGCAAGGCGTACCCGCGCACTGAGGCCATGACCAGTTTCGGCGCGATGCTCAACTATGACTTGTACCTGAACGACACCGACGATTCGGGCACCTACCTCGCCGCCTGGAACGAGGTGCGGGTGTTCGACACCTGGGGCACCTTGTCCAACACCGGGCAGTATCGCCGCAGTTTCGGTGCCAACCCCGGCAGTGGGCTCAGCGACGGATACTTGCGCTATGACACCACCTGGCGCTATTCCGACGATGAGAGCCTGCTGACCTATGAGGCCGGCGACCTGGTGAGCGGCGCCTTGCCCTGGAGCAATTCGGTGCGTCTGGGCGGCGTGCAGCTGTCGCGCGATTTTGCCGTGCGCCCGGACCTGGTGACCTACCCCTTGCCGCAGTTCGCCGGTGAGGCGGCGGTACCGTCCTCGGTGGACCTGTTTATCAATGGCTTCAAATCCTCCAGCGATAACGTGCAGCCGGGGCCCTACACCCTGACCAATATTCCGTTTATCAACGGCGCGGGCGAGGCAGTGGTGGTGACCACCGACGCCCTTGGCCGGCAGGTGTCGACCACCGTGCCGTTTTATGTCACCAGCAGTTTGCTGCAAAAGGGGCTGTCGGATTTCTCGGTGGCCGCCGGTACACTGCGCCGCGACTATGCGCAGCAGGATTTTCGCTACGGCCAGGGCGTCACCTCCGGCAGCCTGCGCTATGGCGTGAGTGACATCTTTACCCTGGAAAGCCATGCCGAAGCCTCGAATGAACTGACCCTCGGCGGCGTCGGTGGCAACGTGCGGCTGGGTTCGTTCGGGGTGCTCAACAGCGCGGTCAGCCAGAGCCGTTTCGACGGGCGTCAGGGCCAGCAAGTCAGCCTGGGTTATCAGTACAGCAGCCAGCGTTACAGCCTGTCGTACCAACGCCTTGAGCGACATGAACAGTATGCCGACCTCACGGTGATCGACACGCCCACCATCAGCCTGAGCAAGCGCAGCGAGCAAGTCACCGCCAGCCTCAACCTCGACACCTGGGGCAGCCTGGGGGCGGGGTACTTCGATATCCGCGCTGCCGATGATTCGCGCACGCGCTTGCTCAACCTGACCTGGAATCGCCCGCTGTGGGGCAATAGCAGCTTTTATCTGTCGGCCAACCGCGAGATCGGCGACAGCAATTGGGCGGTGCAGGCCCAGGTGGTGATCCCGTTCGACCTCGACGCCAGCCTGAGCCTCAGCGTGGAGCGCAGCACCGCTGGCGAGAGCCGTCAGCGGGTCAATTTCAGCCGTGCGGTACCCGGCCCGGGCGGGGTGGGCTACAACCTCGGCTATGCCCACGGCCAGGGCGCGGATTATCGCCAGGCCGACCTGACCTGGCGCCTGCAATCTGTGCAGTTGCAAGCCGGCGTGTATGGCAGCAGCGACGCCGAAACCCGCTGGGCGGATGCCAGCGGCTCGCTGGTGTGGATGGACAAGCACGTGTTTGCCGCCAATCGGATCAACGATGCGTTTGTGGTGGTGAGTACCGACGGCTACGCCAAGGTCCCGGTGCGCTACGAAAACCAGTTGGTCGGCGAGACCGACAGCAGCGGTCGCCTGCTGGTGCCGTGGAGCAGCGGCTATTACCGCGGCAAGTATGAAATCGACCCGCTGAACCTGCCGGCCAATGTGCTGAGCCCTTCGGTGGAGCAGCGGGTGGCAGTGCGTCGGGGCAGCGGTTACTTGCTGGAGTTCCCACTGACCCGAATCAATGCCGCCAGTATTGAGCTGACGGATGAACACAATACGCCACTGCCCCTGGGGGCCAATGTGCTGCACGAACAGAGCGGCGCGGTGGCGGTGGTCGGCTGGGATGGCCTGGTGTACCTGGATAAGCTGGCGTCGCAGAACACCTTGCGCGTCACGCTGAACGACGGTGCCCGTTGCCAGGTGCAGTTTGCACTGCCGGAATCCGGCGAACAGGTGCCGATGATCGGCCCGTTGGTCTGTCGATGAACACAGGAGGTGTCGGGTGAACATGCGCGGTGGGGTGGCGGGGTTGATGCTGGCGGGGCTGAGCGGGCTGGCGTCCCAGGCGCAGGCGTTGTGTTCGGTGGCGGCAACCACGGCGGCCGGGTTCGGCGCGGTCAGTTCGGTGCTGGTGCGGACCACGGTGCAATCCACCTCGACCCTCAACGCCGGGTTGAGATGCACCGGCTCGCTGCTGAGCCTGTTGACCACCAACGATCATTTCTACGCGACGGTCAGCTCATCCACTGCCGGCCTGGTGGGGCCTACCGGGGATGTCATCAGCTACAACCTGTATGCGACTAACAACACCGGCGCGGCTTACCTGATAGCCCGCAACACACCCTATGATTTTGCCCGCAACGGGATTATCGATGCCTTGGGCCTGTTGGGCGGGTCCACCCCCAAGACGGTGCCGCTCTACATGGGCAGCATCATCGGCAGCAACGTTGCGGCCGGGATCTATACCGAAACCCTGAGCATCCACTGGGACTGGAACTATTGCTCCGGCATCGGCGCGCTGGGCATTTGCCTGGGGCGTGACACCAATAACGGCACCGCAACCCTGACGGTAAACATGACGGTCAGTAACGACTGCACGGTGACCGCACCGAATATCAGCTTCGGCGGAGCGCCCGTGGTCAGCGCCTTTGGCACGGTCAACCAGACCATCAATATCTCCTGCACCAAAGGCAGCGTGTACACCGTGGGCCTGGGCCCTGGCCAGAACGCGAGTGGAGGACGGCGGCGGATGGTCTCGGGGGCCAATTACCTGGCCTACGACGTCTTCCAGAGTGCCGGTACCACGGTGTGGGGCAGCGTGGGTGCGGCACGTCGCTCCAGCACCACGGCCGAGACCAACCCCGGCAGCGGGTTGGGGGTTGGCAGCCAGACGTTCAACTACAACGCCAAGGTCTATACCGACCAGACCACGCCGCCGGCCGGCACCTACACGGATAACGTGATCCTCGACGTGGGGTTCTAGAACTTCAGCAGCTGCGTGGTCGGCTGGCCCACCGGGGCCACCACGGCATAGTTGTAGCCGGCGCCGGACCAGTATTGCGCCTGCAAGCCATCGGCACTGCGGCTGCCACGGGGCAAGAAGCCATTTTCCGGGCCCGGTGGGCGGATGTAGAAACTGATGCGCCGGCCTTGCGGGTCTTCGTACAACACCATGGCCGCCGCGCCTTGCTCGGTGGTGAGCAGGCGCCCGCTGACTGGCATGAACCCCGCCGCGCTCAAGTCGGGCAGGCGATGGGCCTGGTTGAAATAGCGGTCAAGCCAGGCTTGCATATTGCCGCCACCCTGAACCTTGAAGTCGGCGGGCATGATGCCGTCCTGGGCAAACAGGCGGAACGCCTGCATCGCATCGGCCATGGGCAGCATCGGCGGCTGGGTGGCTTCGCGGGCATGCCAGCCGCCGAGGCCGCCAAGGCTGACCGCCAGCAGCAACACCGCCGCCGTGGCGAAGTGGCGGCGCGACTGGTGCCGGATGCGCTGACGGATCAGTGCCGGGTCCAGCGCCGGGTTGGCCGGTTGTTGCAGGGCCCCGCCCAGCGCGGCGCGCAGCAATTGCGCGTCCTGCTGCCAGGCGTGGACCTGCGCCGCGACCTCGGGGTGGTTCGCCAAGTAAGTTTCAAGCACACGCCGGTCGCTCTCCAGCAATTGGTGATCGACGTAAGCATGCAAATCGCGTTCGCTGGGGGGCAGGCTGATCATTTGAGTATCCGCAGGGAAGGGCTGGCGATTTCGCCATCACTGAGTTGGCGCAGGGCCTGGCGCGCGCGGGACAGGCGCGACATCACGGTGCCGATCGGTACATCCAGAATCTCGGCCACCTCCTTGTAGCTCAAGCCCTCGACCGAGACCCACAGCAGCAGAGCGCGCTGCTCGGTGTTGAGTTGATCGAACGCTTGCAGGGTCGACTGGGCGATCACCGTGCGCTCGACCGACGGCTGCGCATCATCGCGCCCGGTGAAAAATTCCAGCATGCGTGCGTAGCGCCGGGTGCGGCGGTGGGCGTCGAGGAACTGCCGGTAGAGGATCGAGAACAGCCAGGCGCGCAAATCGCCTTCAAGGCGTTTGTCGGCCCAACGGGTGATCGCCCGTTCGAGGGTCGACTGCACCAGGTCGTCGGCGCTGCTGGCGTTACGGGTCAGGGACACGGCAAAACGCCGCAGCCTGGGGATGAGTTCACGTAACTGTTCGTCGAGTTCATGCATGGGGTTCTGGCTGGTCACTACGCTGGGACTAGAGAGACGTCCGGCGTTGAAGGTTATTCCAGGCTGCGAAAAATAAACGGTGGGCCTGGGAATAGAGCGGATCGGCGTTCGTCTTAATGCTCCGACCTTATGTTCCACCGCCTAAGGCCCCTGGCCCTGGAGTTCTTTCATGGTAGATCACTCATCACCGCCCCGTCCTCCATTGAGCACTGCGAGCCTGATCGCGCGACTCGTGGGGATTGGGGCCGTGGTTGCCGTTGTTGCCGGGGCATTTGCCTACGTCAATGGCACCCTCGACCCACAACGCCTACGCCCGAAAACCCTGGTCAATGCCCTGGAGACCAACAACGGCGTGCACCCGGGTTTCCGGCGTAACCACGCCAAGGGCGTGTGCGTGGCCGGGTACTTCGAGAGCAGCGCCGAGGCGCGTGCCTACTCCAGCGCCCAAGTGTTCAGCGAGGCCAAGACCCCGGTGATCGGCCGCTTTGCCTTGCCCAGCGGCAACCCTTACGCGCCGGACAGTAGCGTGCCGATCCGCAGTTTTGCTTTGCAGTTCAGCCAGGCCAACGGCCAGCAATGGCGTACAGGGATGAACAGCATGCCGGTGTTCCCGGTGGGCACACCCGAGGCGTTCTACCAGATGCTCAAGGCCGGTGCGCCAGACCCGGCCACCGGCAAGCCGAACCCGGCGAGTATGCCGGCGTTCTTTGCCGCGCATCCCGAAACCGCAGCGTTTCTGGCCTGGGTCAAGACCGCCAAGCCTTCGGCCAGCTATGCGACCGAAACCTATAACGGGATCAATGCGTTTTATCTGGTGGGCGCCGATGGCAAGCGCCAGGCGGTGCGCTGGGGCGTGGTGCCGCAGAGCCAGGACGCCGCGGGCGATAGCGCGCCGGCGGGCAATGATTTTCTCGAGAAAGACCTGGTGCAACGCCTGGCCGCCGGGCCGTTGCGCTGGCAGTTGAACATGACCCTGGCCAACCCCGACGACCCGGTGGATGACGCGAGCAAACCCTGGGCCGGCGAACACACAGTACTGAACGCCGGCACCCTGGTGCTGCAAAGCAGCCAGCCGCAGGCGGACGGCGATTGCCGCGATATCAATTTTGACCCGCTGATTCTGCCCAGTGGTATCCAAGCCTCCAACGACCCATTGCTGGCGGCACGTTCGGCAGCCTATGCCAGTTCGTACGTACGCCGCGCCGGTGAAGTCAGTCCCCTGCACAGTGCCCCTCAGGAGTCGAAGCCATGAATGCCCAACCCCGGTTTTTCGCGCCTCTGGCGCGCCTGCTGCATTGGCTGATGGCCCTGATGATCATCGCCATGTTGTTTATTGGCGCGGGCATGGCTGCGTCAGTGTCGGAGCGTCATGAATGGCTGATTAACCTGCACAAACCCTTGGGGATCGCGATCCTGGCGTTGGTGCTTGTGCGTCTGGTGGTGCGTTTTTCCACGCAGCAACCGCCGCTGCCGGCGGACCTGCCACTGTGGCAGGTGCTGGCGGCCAAGGCGTCGCATGTGCTGCTGTATGCCTTGATGCTGGTATTGCCGCTGCTGGGCTGGGCGATGATTTCGGCGGCGGGTGACCCGGTTATGCTCAGCAGTTCGGTGCAGTTACCGGCGCTGATGGGCGCGAATGCCCCGTTGTTTGCGGTGCTGCGCAAGGCCCACGGCTATCTCGCCTACCTGTTGTTCCTGACGGTGCTGTTGCACCTGGCGGCGGCGCTGTTCCACGGGTTGATCCGTCGTGACGGCGTGCTGCAAAGCATGACCGGCACCAAGCACTGACGGCAGGTCTTTGTGGCGAGCGAGCTTGCTCGCGTTGGGCTGCGAAGCAGCCCTAAAACCTGCCGCCGCAGGGTGTCAGGTAATGGGGCGGTGCCTGTTATGAGGCCGCTTTGCGGCCCAACGCGAGCAAGCTCGCTCGCCACAACAGCCGTCAGCGCAAGATACTGACCACGTCGGCCACACTGCTCAACACGTCCTTGCCCAGCTGTTTGGAGCGCTCACCTGACCAACCGGTTTTCGGGTTGGGCGCGTCGTCGTTGTCCTTGAAGGGCATCTCCAGGGTCAGGGACAGGCAGTCGTACTGTTCGCCGACGGCATTGCAGGCCAGGGTCATATTGGCTTCGCCCGGCAGGTCGCGGGTGTAGCCGTGGACGGTCTGGAAGTCGCGGGTCAGGGCGCTCAAATGGCTGCGGAAGTGTTTTTCCAGGGCTTCGATACGCGGCGTGTAGCCTGGGTTGCCTTCGCAGCCGGCGGTGAAGACGTAGGGGATCTCTTCGTCGCCATGGATATCGAGGAACAGGTCGACGCCGTATTTTTCCATTTGCTGCTGTACGAACAGCACTTCAGGGCTGATGTCCTGGCTGGCGCTCTGCCAGGCACGGTTGAGGTCCTGGCCCATGGCGTTGGTGCGCAGGTGGCCATGGAAGGCGCCGTCCGGGTTCATGTTGGGCACCAGGTACAGGTCGGCGACCGCCAGCAGTTTTTTCAGCTCGGTGTCGCCATCCTGCTGCAGGCGTTCGATGATGCCTTCCATAAACCATTCGGCCATATGCTCGCCGGGATGTTGCTGCGCGATGATCCACACCTTGCGTCGGCCGTCGCCACCTTTGCCGCGGCGCAGCAGTTGGATATCACGGCCTTCGACACTTTTACCGGTGGCCAGCAACTGGGTGCCGGCGCGGTTCAGGGCCTGGTCGATCAGCCACTCGTGGCGTTCACGGCTGTAGGGTTCGAAGTAGGCTAGCCAGGCGTGCTTCTCGCGGGTTTCGAGGCTGATGTGCAGAATTTCGCCGTCAAACCGCGTGGGTACGCGAAACCAGTGGATATGGTCGTAGGACGCCACCGCGTTATAGCCGCTCCACGCGTGTTTGTAGGAGGACTTGCCCGCGTTGCTCAAGCGGAAGGTGTGGGTGTGGCCCACGTGCATGCCTTCGGCCTTGAAGTGGAACCATTGGAAATGTTGGCTGCGGGTATCGGGGTTGATTGCCAGCAGCAACTGGTAGGCATCGCTGGCGTCGAGTACCTGGATATTGCCACTGTCGAAGTCGGTGCTGATGCGGATGGAGGTCAAGGCCACGGTCATAGTCTGGTGCCTGAATATGAGTGTTGTGGCGGCTATCTTACACAGGAGTCTGGTGAAGACCGGATGCAAAATTGTTGCGAAGAGAAGGGGGGCGTCGTCCATGACGCCGCCGAAGCTTAGAATCTATGAGATTGATTCTCAAGCGCTATTTCGCAGAGATGTGAGCCAGAGCGCGTGACTGGCTTTCTTTTGGCGATGGTCTTTTGCTACCATGCGCGCCATCGAGCAACACACAGTCTTCATTAGCCTGAAGCCATGCCAGGGAAACTGGCAAAAAAAGACCCGGCCAAAGAGCCGGGTCAAAAACCGTGATTAGCCTGATGAGGAGATATTCCAAGAGTCCGACCTAAGGTCCCTTGGTCTATCGACTGATCTCGCGATCAGCTGGGTCCAATAATAATCATTCTCATTTTCAAGTCAAATGTTTTTATCCTTGAGATAGAAATATTTTTGCTGCGTGCCCGTTACGCGTTCGCCTGAACCTGGGGCACCTGTAACGATCGCTCCACCATCGCCTTCGCCATATCAATCAAATACACCACTGAAAACGCCAGGTCCCGGTGATTGCCCTGATGGCTGCTTGCCGATTCATAGGCCGTGGCCGCCGCACTGCGCAACAGCTCCGAGGCGTGCACCAGGGCTTCTTCCTGGCTGATGCCCGGCTTGATGGCGAACAGGGCCCCGTCCGGAGCTTGCGCCGACATGTTTTCTTTCAAGTAAAAATCCAATGCACGCTGGGCTGCACCGCTGCTGCGCAGGCCATGCAAGTCGTTGTGTTCAGGTGTTTCGGGCAGGAGGTACGGGCTCGTCGTCATAAGGGGCGGTACTCTGGGGTGGGTGTCGAAAACCTTATGCCCGATGATAGTACGTATCGTATTTATGTCGTTTTATGGATTACTACAAACTGTTTATTGCCCTGGAAAATACGCGCCGTATTGTCAGGCACCATGGATAACTGGATAGCGTTGGTCAAAGCCAACATGAAGGACCGCAAGGTCACGCAGGATGAACTGGCCGAACGCTTGGGCATGTCCCAGGGCGGTGTCGGCCATTGGCTCAACAAGCGTCGCGTGCCGAGCCTGGCGGACATGAACCGGTTGCTGGAAGCGTTGGGGCTCGGCTATCTGGAAGTGGCGCTGGAAATTCGCGAGCGTAGCGTTGAGGACGAGCCCGCGCCGCACACCCACTACAACCCGTATTTCCGTTACCCGGTCAGCGATTGGAAAGGTTTGTGTGAGGTCCGCGAGGAGCGCCCGGCGTATGGCGCCGCCCGCTTTGAATTGACCGATTACCGCGCCCACGGAGCAGCCTTCTGGCTGCCGGTCACGGGCGATGCCATGACCGCCCGCAGTGGCCTGAGCATCGGCGCCGGGATGATGATTCTGGTGGACCCGGCCATTGCGGCCGAACCCGGCAAGCTGGTGGTCGCGCAATGGGCCGATCAACCCCAGGCGACCTTCCGTCAATTGCTGGAGGAGAGCGGCCAGCTTTACCTGGTGCCGCTCAACCCCAGCTACCCGAAACAGCTGTTTACCGATGCTTGCCGCATCCTCGGCGTGGTCGTGCAGGCCACGGCGAAGCTCTAACTCGGCGTTTCCAGCTCCACCAGCGCGCAACCTTCGGCAACCATTTCGCCTTCCTGGCAGAACAGCGCCTTGACCACCCCGGCATGAGGCGCACGGATGCTGTGTTCCATCTTCATCGCTTCCAGCACCACCAGCGGCGTGCCGGCCTCCACGGTTTGGCCGATGCCGACCAGCACGCGCACGATGCTGCCATTCATCGGCGCCGTCAGGCCGCCTTGGTGCTGCTGGTTGGCTTCCACGGCGGCAATCGGATCGAACAGGCTGATGGCCTGCATCTCGCCGTCCCAGCGCAGAAACAGCTTACCTTCACTGCGTACCGCCAGATGGGCGCGCCGCACGCCCTGGCGTTCGATCAACAGTTGCTCGCCTTGCAACTGCGCGGCTTCGCCTGCCAGCGTCACCAGGCGGTCCTGCCCATTGCAGCTCAAATGCAGCGAGACCTCGGCCGGCAGCCCTGCGCGAAAACCTCGGTTGCTCGCCCACGGCCCGTCACCCGCGGGCAAACTCTGCATAAAGGCCGAGCCCGCCGTCTGCCAGAACTCGTCGCTTAACGCCCCTGGCACGGGCAGCAGTTGCTCCTGATAACGCGGGATAAACCCGGTATCCAGCTCCGCCGCCGCAAACGCCGGATGGCCGATGATGCGCCGCAGGAAACCCAGGTTGGTCTTGAGCCCACCGACGGCGAACTCATCGAGCATGCTCAATAGCCGCAGCCGTGCCTGTTCGCGGTCCTCGCCCCAGGCGATCAGCTTGCCGAGCATCGGGTCGTAGAAGGGCGAGACGTTGTCGCCTTGCTCGACGCCGCTGTCCACGCGACGGCCAGGGCCGGGTGCGGATTCACGGTACAGCGCCAGGTGCCCGGTGGCGGGCAGGAAATCATTCGAGGGGTCTTCGGCATACAAGCGCACTTCAATCGCATGGCCGATCAGCGGTACCTGCTCCTGGGTGATCGGCAGCGGCTCGCCCTGAGCCACACGAATCTGCCAGGCCACCAGGTCCAGGCCGGTAATCGCCTCGGTCACCGGGTGCTCAACCTGCAGCCGCGTGTTCATCTCCATAAAGAAGAACTCCCCGCGCGCATCCAGCAAGAACTCCACGGTGCCTGCGCCCACGTAGCCGATGGCCTGGGCTGCACGCACGGCCGCTTCGCCCATGGCCTTGCGTTGTTCGGCACTCAAGCCTGGCGCGGGGGCTTCTTCCACGACCTTCTGATGCCGGCGCTGGATCGAGCAATCGCGCTCATTGAGGTACAGGCAATGGCCATGCTGGTCGGCAAACACCTGGATCTCCACATGGCGTGGCTTGAGCAGGTATTTCTCCACCAGCATCTGGCTATTGCCGAAGGAGGACAGGGCCTCACGCTGGGCGGAGGCGAGGGCTTCGGCCAATTGGCTGACCTCCTCGACCACCTTCATGCCCTTGCCGCCACCGCCGGCTGTGGCTTTGAGCAACACCGGGTAGCCGATGCGCTCGCAGGCATCGCGAAAGGTTTCCAGGTCCTGGGCTTCGCCGTGATAGCCCGGCACCAGCGGCACCCCGGCGGTTTCCATCAACGCTTTGGCCGCCGACTTGCTGCCCATGGCATCGATGGCCGAGGCGGGCGGGCCGAGGAAGATCAACCCGGCCGCTTCAATCGCTCGGGCAAAGCCAGGGTTTTCCGACAGAAAGCCATAGCCCGGGTGGATTGCCTGCGCGCCGCTGGCCTGGGCGGCGGCGATCAGTTTATCGATTTGCAGGTAACTCTCGGTGGCCTTGCTGCCCCCAGGTCGACCCGAATGTCGGCTTCGCGGCTATGCCGCGCATCACGATCAATGGCGCTGTGCACCGCCACCGTGGTCAGCCCCATCGCCTTGGCCGTGCGCATCACCCGGCAGGCAATCTCGCCACGGTTGGCCACCAGCAGGGTGGTCAGTGTGCTCATGAGCGCGGCTCCTGTGGCTGCCAGCTCGGCGGGCGTTTTTGCAGGAAGGCACGCAAGCCTTCCTGGCCCTCGGCGCTGACGCGGATGCGTGCAATGGCATTCTCGCAATAGCGGCGCAGGGCCGGGGTGAGGGCGCCGTTACCCACTTCGCGCAGCAGGTCTTTGCTGGCGCGCATGGCGGCAGGGCTGTTTTGCAACAGGTTGGTGATCCACTGTTCGACTTGCTGATCCAGCTCGCTCGCGGGGTAACTCTCTGCCAGCAGGCCGATGTCTCGCGCACGCTGGCCGCCAAAACGTTCGGCGGTCAGGGCATAGCGCCGCGCCGCACGTTCGCCGATGGCCTGCACCACGAACGGGCTGATCACTGCCGGCGCCAGGCCGATGCGCACTTCCGACAGGCAGAACTGCGCATCGTCGGTGCCGATGGCCATGTCGCAGCAACTGATCAAGCCCAGCGCGCCACCATAGGCCGCGCCTTGCACTACGGCCAGGGTGGGGATTTTCAGCTTGGCCAGGTTGTACATCAGCTCCGCCAGTTCGCGGGCGTCGTCCAGGTTGGTGTGGTAGTCCAGCTCGGCGGATTGCTGCATCCAGGCCAGGTCGGCGCCGGCACTGAAATGCTTGCCGCGCCCGCGCAGTACCAGAAAGCGCAGGGATGCATCGGCCTGGACGTGATCGAGGGCGATGATCAGCTCGCGGATCATCTCGGCATTGAACGCGTTGTTCTTGGCTTCACGGCTGAGCCACAGCGTGGCGAAACCACGGCTGTCGGTGATCAGTTCGAGGGTATTGAAATCGCTCATGGGGTACAGCTCCATTTACATGCGGAACACGCCGAAGCGGCTCGGCTCGATGGGGGCGTTCAGCGAGGCGGACAGGGCCAGGGCCAGTACGTCGCGGGTCTGCAGCGGGTCAATCACGCCGTCATCCCACAAGCGCGCGCTGGAGTAGTAGGGGTGGCCCTGGGTTTCGTACTGGTCGAGGATCGGCTGTTTGATCGCGGCTTCTTCTTCGGCGCTGAAGGCTGCACCTGCGCGTTCGGCCTGTTCACGCTTGACCTGCACCAGCACGCCGGCCGCCTGTTCGGCACCCATTACGCCGATGCGGGCGTTGGGCCACATCCACAAAAAACGCGGGTCATAGGCGCGGCCGCACATGCCGTAGTTGCCGGCGCCAAAGCTGCCGCCAATGATCACCGTGAATTTCGGCACCTTGGCACACGCCACCGCGGTGACCAGCTTGGCGCCATGCTTGGCGATGCCGCCAGCCTCGTACTTTTGCCCGACCATAAAGCCGGTGATGTTCTGCAGGAACAGCAGGGGAATCCCGCGCTGGCAGGCCAGCTCGATAAAGTGCGCGCCTTTTTGCGCGGCTTCGGCGAACAGAATCCCGTTGTTGGCGAGGATCGCGATCGGATAGCCATGCAGGTGCGCAAAGCCACACACCAGCGTAGTGCCAAACAGCGCCTTGAATTCATCGAAGACCGAGCCGTCCACCAGCCGCGCAATCACTTCGCGCACCTCGAACGGCTGCTTGGCATCGGCCGGAATCACCCCGTACAGCTCTTCGCTGCTGTACAGCGGCGCCACCGGCGGGCGTTGCAGCAACTCGCCCTGTTTGCGCCAGTTGAGGTTGGCCACGCTGCGCCGGGCCAGGGCCAGGGCGTGTTCGTCGCTGTCGGCATAGTGGTCGGCCACGCCGGAAATCTTGCAGTGCACGTCGGCCCCGCCGAGGTCTTCGGCACTCACCACTTCACCGGTTGCAGCCTTCACCAGCGGCGGGCCGGCGAGGAAAATAGTGGCTTGCTGGCGCACCATGATCGCTTCATCCGCCATGGCCGGCACGTAGGCGCCACCGGCAGTACATGAGCCCATCACCACCGCGATCTGCGGGATGCCTTGGGCGCTCATGTTGGCTTGGTTGAAGAAGATCCGCCCGAAGTGTTCGCGGTCGGGGAACACTTCATCCTGACGCGGCAGGTTGGCGCCGCCTGAGTCGACCAGGTAGATGCACGGCAGACGGTTCTGCTCGGCGATGGTCTGGGCGCGCAGGTGTTTTTTAACGGTGAGCGGGTAATAAGAGCCGCCTTTTACCGTGGCGTCATTGGCGACAATCATGCATTCGACGCCTTCCACGCGGCCGATCCCGGCAATCACCCCGGCGGCGGGCACGTCTTCGCCATACACCTGATGCGCGGCCAGTTGGCTGAGTTCCAGGAACGGTGAACCCGGATCGAGCAGGCGATTGATGCGCTCACGCGGTAGCAGTTTGCCGCGTGAGGTGTGACGTTCCTGGGCCTTGGCGCCGCCGCCTTGCTGCACGTGGGCGAGCAAGGTGTGCAGGGCGTCGACCTGTTGGCGCATCGCCGCGCTGTTGGCGGCAAATTCCGCCGAGCGCGGGTTGAGCTGAGTATGCAAGGTGGCCATGGGCGCGCTCCTTCAGCGGGTTTCGTTGAAGAGTTCGCGACCGATCAGCATCCGGCGAATCTCACTGGTGCCGGCGCCGATTTCGTACAGCTTGGCGTCACGCAGCAGGCGGCCGGCGGGGAATTCATTGATATAACCGTTGCCGCCGAGAATCTGGATCGCGTCCAGGGCCATTTGGGTGGCGCGTTCGGCGCTGTAGAGGATCACCCCGGCGGCGTCCTTGCGCGTGGTTTCGCCGCGCTCGCAAGCCTGGGCCACCGCGTACAGGTAGGCGCGGCTGGCGTTGAGTTGGGTGTACATGTCGGCGACCTTGCCCTGGATCAGCTGGAATTCGCCGATGCTTTGGCCGAACTGCTTGCGGTCGTGGATGTAGGGCACGATCAGGTCCATGCAGGCTTGCATGATCCCGGTAGGGCCGCCGGAAAGTACCACGCGCTCGTAGTCGAGGCCGCTCATCAGCACTTTCACGCCGCCGTTGAGCACGCCGAGGATGTTTTCCTCGGGCACTTCCACGTCATCGAAAAACAGCTCGCAGGTGTTGGAGCCGCGCATGCCCAGCTTGTCGAACTTGCTGCTGCGGCTGAAGCCCTTCCAGTCGCGCTCGACGATAAACGCGGTGATGCCGTGGGGGCCTTTTTCCAGATCGGTCTTGGCGTAGATCACGTAGGTGTTGGCGTCGGGGCCGTTGGTGATCCAGGTTTTGCTGCCATTGAGCACGTAGCGGTCGCCGCGTTTATCCGCGCGCAGTTTCATCGAGACCACATCGGAGCCGGCGTTCGGCTCGCTCATGGCGAGGGCGCCGACGTGTTCGCCGCTGATGAGTTTGGGCAGGTATTTGAGCTTCTGCTCGTGGCTGCCGTTACGGTTGATCTGGTTGACGCACAGGTTGGAGTGGGCGCCGTAGGACAGCGCCACCGAGGCCGAACCGCGGCTGATTTCTTCCATGGCCACCACGTGCGCCAGGTAGCCGAGGCCAGCGCCGCCGTATTCCTCCGGCACGGTGATGCCCAGCATGCCCATGTCACCGAACTTGCGCCACAGGTCGGCGGGGAACAGGTTGTCGCTGTCGATCTGTGCGGCGCGGGGCGCGATTTCCTTGGTCACGAAGGACTGCACCTGGTCGCGCAGCATGTCGATGGTTTCGCCGAGAGCGAAGTTCAGGGACGGGTAACTCATGGGCAGCACCTTAATGTGAGCTTTGTTGTTGTGTGGTTGGCGCGCCAGGGAAGGGCGTTCACCTTTACGTTAACGTAAGCTTGCGTTACGGCGCTGTCAATCGTAGTTTACGTTTACGTCAACCTACAAAAAAGACAACAGGGGTCGTTATGGATCAACCGAATCAGAGCTACAGCCGTGGCACTCAGGGCAAGACCTTGCTGGCTGAGACTATTGGCCAGGCATTCGATCGCATCGCTGCGCAGTATCCCGACGGCGAAGCACTGGTGGTGCGCCATCAGCAACGCCGCTACACCTGGCGGCAGCTGGCCGAAACCGTGGATGAGCACGCCCGCGCCTTCCTGGCCCTGGGCATGCAAACCGGTGACCGACTGGGCATCTGGGCGCCCAACTGTGCCGAGTGGTGTATCAGCCAGATCGCCAGCGCCAAGCTCGGGGTGATCCTGGTGAATATCAACCCGGCATATCGCAGCAGTGAGTTGGCGTACGTGCTCCAGCAATCAGGCTGCCAGTGGCTGATCTGTGCCGGCTCGTTCAAGACCTCGGACTACCATGCGATGTTGCAGGAGCTGCAGCCCGACCTGCGCGGGCTCATCAGCCTCGACCCCAGCCCGCCCCCGGGATTCCTGCCTTGGTCAGCGCTGGCGGCCCTCGGCGCAGGCGTCCCGCCCGAGCAACTGCAGAGCCGCCAGGCCAGCCTGCATTTCGACCAAGCCGTGAATATCCAGTACACCTCCGGCACCACCGGTTTTCCCAAGGGCGCGACCCTCAGTCACCACAACATCCTCAATAACGGCTACATGGTTGGCGAAAGCCTGGGCCTGACGGCGCAGGATCGCCTGGTGATCCCGGTGCCGCTGTATCACTGCTTCGGCATGGTCATGGGCAACCTCGGCTGCATCACCCACGGCACCACGATCATTTACCCCAATGACGGTTTCGACCCGTTGCTGACCCTCAGCACTGTCGCCGAAGAGCGCGCCACGGGCCTGTACGGTGTGCCGACGATGTTTATCGCGATGCTCGATCACCCGCGCCGTGGCGAGTTCGACCTGGCCACCCTGCGCACCGGCATCATGGCCGGCGCCACGTGCCCCATCGAGGTGATGCGCCGGGTTATCAGCGAGATGCACATGAGCGAAGTCCAGATCGCCTACGGCATGACCGAGACCAGCCCGGTGTCTTTGCAGACCGGGCCGGATGACGACCTGGAACGCCGCGTGACCACCGTCGGCCGCACCCAGCCGCAGCTCGAAAGCAAGATCATCGACGACGCCGGCAATACCGTGCCCCGTGGCCAGATCGGCGAGTTGTGCACACGTGGTTACAGCGTGATGCTCGGTTACTGGAACAACCCCGAAAGCACCCGCGACGCCATCGACGCTGCCGGCTGGATGCACACCGGCGACCTGGCGACCATGGACGAGCACGGCTACGTGTGCATTGCCGGGCGCAACAAGGACATGATCATTCGCGGTGGCGAGAACGTGTACCCGCGTGAGGTGGAAGAGTTTTTCTTCACCCACCCGGCGGTGGCGGATGTGCAGGTCATCGGCATTCCGGATGAGCGTTACGGCGAAGAGATTGTGGCCTGGGTCAAGTTCCACCCCGGCCATGTGGCCAATGAGCTGGAACTGCAAACCTGGTGCAAAGGGCGCATCGCGCACTTCAAGACGCCCAGGTATTTCAAGTTTGTGGACGAGTTTCCGATGACGGTGACGGGCAAGATCCAGAAATTTCGCATGCGCGAGATTTCCATTCAAGAGCTGCGCACGCATTCCAGCTAACCACACAAAACCAATGTGGGAGCGGGCTTGCTCGCGAATGCGGTGGTTCAGTCAACATTTCAGTGGCTGACACACCGCATTCGCGAGCAAGCCCGCTCCACATTTTTGCTCGCGGTGAGTCAATAAAAGATCGAAAACGCAGAAAGCACAAAGGGGACCCGAGGGTCCCCTTTAATTTGTCGTTGCGTGCTCTTTTTTTATTATTGAGGGGCGGTCTATTGTTGTTTTTGGCAACCGTTACCCTTTACCGCTGTTTTGGATGACCCCCATCCGGGGTCAAGAGCAAACGTATTTTTTTGAGCGCTGATCTGCTTCTTCGTTATCGATCCAACCAGTGGGTAGCTACCTGAGGTAGTTTTATTTTTCTCTAACCGGTTGCGGGTTGCGGCACGCCGTACCCTGCGAAGCACATCTTCTCCAAAAAAATCTGTTAGCTGCGTCTCTGCCGTGTTGTTTTTGTTATGTCAGAGTCGTTTCGTCTTATTTTTATTAGGTTTGGCGCTTTTTATTCTTGTTATGCCATAGAGATAGCAGAAGCCGTGCCAACTTTTAAAAATGCTTTAAAATCAATGTCTTAATTTTTATGTAAGAATTGCCCTGCAGCAAATACGACAAAATATGTTCCCGTGTTACTCGATGTGTAGCGGCGCGGTAACACATTGTCACGGCTGCGCTACTCAAACGGCGTTACGCGCCTTGGCCACGCGCGATCCGGTAGCGCGGCCCAGCACCTGGCTGATGTGCGCGCCTGCACGAATCAATGCCTCCAGGTCGATACCGGTGTCGATACCCAGGCCATTGAGCAGGTACACCACATCTTCGGTGGCGACGTTACCGCTGGCGCCTTTGGCGTAAGGGCAGCCGCCAAGGCCCGCGATAGAGCTGTCGAACACATTGATACCTTCGAGCAGGCTGGCGTAGATATTGGCGATGGCCTGGCCGTAGGTGTCATGAAAGTGGCCCGCCAGCTTGTCCCGTGGCACCAGCGCACCGACCGCCTCGAACAACCGCCGCGTGGCGCCCGCCGTGCCGGTGCCGATGGTGTCGCCCAGGGACACCTCATAGCAGCCCATGGCATACAGCTCCCGCGCCACTGCCGCCACTTGTTCCGGCGCGATATCACCTTCGTAGGGGCAACCCAGCACACAGGACACATAGCCGCGCACGCTGATGCCGTGCTGCCTGGCCGCCGCCATGATCGGGGCAAAGCGTTCCAGGCTCTCGCTGATGGAGCAGTTGATATTGCGCTGGGAAAACGCCTCGGACGCGGCCGCAAACACCGCCACCTCCTTGACCCCGGCCGCCAACGCATCTTCAAACCCGCGCAGGTTGGGCGTCAGTGCGCCGTAGGTCACCCCCGGTTTGCGCTGGATCCGGGCAAAGACTTCAGCGGAACCGGCCATCTGCGGCACCCATTTGGGCGACACAAAGCTGCCGACTTCGATATAGCTCACGCCGGCTGCGCTGAGGGCATCCACCAACTGGACCTTGTCGGCCACGCTGATCGGCTGGGCTTCGTTCTGCAAACCGTCGCGTGGGCCGACTTCTACCAGGCGTACGTGTGAGGGGAGGGGCATGGCAGCTACCTTCTGGTTAATGGCCGACCTGGTTCATGGTCTGCGCGAGGGCCTGGGTGCAGCGCTCTTCGGCGGTGTCGAGTTCCAGCTTCATCTGTTCGATATCCAGCAGTTGTTGCTCCAGCTGTTCGCGGCGCTCGGCAATCTTGGCGAGCATGCTGTTGAGCTGGATATGGTTGCCGCTGGTGGGGTCGTAGAGTTCGATCAGCTCGCGGCATTCGGCCAGGGAGAAACCGATGCGCTTGCCGCGCAGGATCAGCTTGAGGCTGACCTTGTCCCGCGCCGAGTAAATGCGCTCCTGGCCCCGGCGTTCCGGGGCCAGCAGGCCTTGTTCTTCATAGAAGCGAATGGCGCGGGTGGTGATGTCGAGCTCGCGGGCGAGGTCGGAGATACTGTAGGTCGTGCTCATGGGGGCGCTCAAGAAGGTCTTGGCGCTAAGCTAATGGCAGGTTGACGTAAACGTCAAGGGCCTCACGTACTCTGTGGCGAGGGAGCAAGCTCCCTCGCCCCACATGCCGGTCAGGATTGCAGTTTATCCAGCTTCTTTTCGTGAGCCGTCACCTGCTGGCACAGCTCGATCATCTGTTCACGCATCCAACGGTTGGCCGGGTCCTGGTCGGTGCTCTCGTGCCAGTACAGGTGGGTTTCCACCGGCGGTACATCGTTGACCGGCAAGTTGAACCAGTGCAATTCGTGGCGCCGGGCGAAGCGCTCGGGCACGGTCATCACCATGTCGGTCTGCTGCAGTACTTGCGAGGCCATCAGGTAATGCTGGGAGCGCAAGGCGATCTTGCGCTGGATGCCCATCTTGCCCAGGGCCAAGTCGACATGGCCCAGGCCGTTGCGGCGGCTGGAGATATGGATATGGGTCAACGACAGGTAGTCATCCAGGGTGAACTTGTCCTTGCCCGCCATCGGATGGCCCTTGCGCATCGCACACACGTAGCGGTCTTCCATCAGCTTGACGTGCCGCACCTGCGGGTCGGTGTTGAGCGGCGCATCCACGGCGAAATCCAGGCGCCCGGCGGCCAGCTCCTTGGTGGTTTCGCGGCGTTTGGACAGGAAACTCTCGATCACCACGGTCGGCGCCAGGCGGCGCAGGCGCTGGAACAACAACGGCAGAATCACTGCCTCGGTGAGGTCGGTCATGCTGATGCGATAGGTCTTGGCCGCCTGTTGCGGGTTGAAAATCCGGCTTTCCTGCACCGACACCCGCAGCAACGACAGCGCATTGCGCACCGGGCCGATGATGTTCTGCGCCATCGGCGTAGGCACCATGCCTTGGGCCGTACGCACGAACAGCGGGTCGTTGAAGGTCTCGCGCAGGCGTGCCAACGCGTTGGACACCGCCGGCTGAGTGATGCCGACGATCTGCCCGGCGCGGGTCAGGTTGGCTTCGGTGTAGATCGCGTCGAAGACGATAAAGAGGTTGAGGTCGACCTTGCTCAGATTCATGTCGTTGCGCTCTTATTGTTAGGTGTCCATACGCCGATCATATATCGGTGATGAATGTTAATACACGCCGAGAATAGGCTAGGTAAATTATCAACGCTGTTCTAGCATCGATTGCATGACCTAAACAACCTCTCCAAGAAGGGAGCTGCTCATGGATTTCGCCTATTCGCCCAAGGTTCAGGAACTGCGTGAACGCGTCATAGCGTTTATGGATGCTTACGTTTACCCGGCCGAGCCGGTGTTCGAGCGCCAGGTCAGCGAAGGTGATCGCTGGCAGCCTACCGCCATCATGGAAGAGCTCAAAGCCAAGGCTAAGGCTGAAGGCTTGTGGAACCTGTTCCTGCCCGAATCCGAACTCGGCGCTGGCCTGACCAACCTTGAATACGCGCCGCTGGCCGAAATCATGGGCCGCTCGTTATTGGGCCCGGAGCCGTTCAACTGCTCCGCCCCCGACACCGGCAATATGGAAGTGCTGGTGCGTTACGCCAACGAAGAACAGAAGCAGCGCTGGCTCGAGCCGCTGCTGCGCGGCGAGATCCGCTCGGCGTTTGCGATGACCGAGCCGGACGTAGCCTCCTCGGACGCCACCAACATGGCCGCCCGCGCCGAGCGCCAGGGTGACGAGTGGGTGATCAACGGCAAGAAGTGGTGGACCTCCGGCGCCTGCGACCCGCGCTGCAAAATCCTGATATTTATGGGCCTGAGCAATCCGGATGCACCGCGTCACCAGCAGCACTCGATGATCCTGGTTCCGGTAGATGCCCCCGGCGTGAAAATCGTGCGCCCACTGCCGGTATTCGGCTACGACGACGCACCGCACGGCCATGCCGAAGTACTGTTCGACAATGTGCGCGTGCCGTACGAAAACGTGTTGCTCGGTGAAGGCCGAGGCTTTGAAATTGCCCAGGGCCGCCTTGGCCCAGGCCGCATCCACCACTGCATGCGCTCCATCGGCATGGCCGAGCGTGCGCTGGAATTGATGTGCAAACGCTCGGTCAGCCGTACCGCGTTCGGCAAGCCGTTGGCCCGTCTGGGCGGCAATATCGACAAGATCGCCGATTCACGGATGGAAATCGACATGGCGCGCCTGTTGACGCTGAAGGCGGCGTACATGATGGACACCGTGGGTAACAAAGTCGCGAAAAGCGAAATCGCCCAGATCAAGGTCGTGGCGCCGAACGTGGCGTTGAAGGTGATCGACCGGGCGATCCAGATTCATGGCGGTGCCGGTGTCTCCAATGACTTCCCGCTGGCCTACATGTATGCCATGCAACGTACCTTGCGCCTGGCCGATGGGCCGGACGAAGTGCACCGTGCGGCGATCGGCAAGTTTGAGATCGGCAAGTATGTGCCTAAGGAACTGATGCGCAGCGGGCAGTAAGCCCCGAGGCCCGACTCGCGTCTCTTAATGTGGCGAGCGGGCCTATGTGGCGAGCGGGTTTGTGTGGCGAGCGGGCTTGCCCGCGTTGGGCGGCGAAGCCGCCCCAAAACCAAACGCCGCGGTGCGCCTGAAAAAATCTGGTGGACCAGGGATGGGGCTGCTGCGCAGCCCAACGCGGGCAAGCCCGCTCGCCACACAAGCCCTCAAGCCACACAAGCCCGTTCGCCTGCCTTGTCAGTACACCCAAACCTCTACCCGCCGATTCTTGATCCGCCCCTCATCCGCCGTGTTCGCCGCCACCGGCATCTGCGCACCAAACCCACGAATATCCTTCAGCACCACGCCGTTCTTCACCAGCTCACGGCGTACCGCCATCGCCCTTAACTTGGATAGCAGTGCCGCCCGCTGCGGGTCGTTCTTGGCATCACCAAAGCCCACCAGCGTCACCTGCTTATCCAGCTTGTTGTCGCTTTTCAGGTACGCCACCACCCGCTGCAAATCCTGACGCGCTTTGTTATCCAGGCTGGCGCTGCCTTCCTCGAAACGAAAGTTCACGGTCAAACGCTGGGCATCACGCGCAATGGCCTGGTAGTCCTCAGGCATCGACGGGCGTGGCTCCACGGCCATCGCCTGCACCTGCTGCGCGATAAACCCATTCGCGGCAACAATCGCCTGGCCCTTGCTGCTTTGGGTAAAGTCCACCAGCGCCTTGGCCCACGGGTTGCGCGCCGACGGCGGCAGGTAAAAGAACAAACGGCGGGACAGCGGGTAATCCTCGGTGGCAATCAGGCTGTTGAGCGGCAACATCGGTTGCGAGTCGCCATCGACAATCGCCACCGCCTTGGCCTGGCGCACATAGGGCAGGCCGATAAAACCGATGCCCTGCGGGTCCTGGCTCACGGCATCTGACAATTGCTCGCTGGACTCAAAACGCTTGGCGGGCGCCATGGGTTTGCCGCGTCGGTTCAGCACCAGTTCCTTGAAGGTATCGTAGGTGCCGGATTGATCATCCCGTGCATACAAATGAATGGGCCCGCCGACGCCGCCCAGTGCCTCCCATGTGCTGATTTCGCCGTTGAACAGCTGCGCCAGTTGCTCGGTGGTCAGGGTGTTCAGCGGGTTTTGCGGGTTGAGGATGATTGCCAGGCCGTCGATGGCGATCACCTGTTCGGCCTCGGGGCTTTTCAGGTCGCCAAGCGGTTCAAGGTCTACCAGCTCGCTGTTCTTGATCGGGCGTGAAGACGCGGCGAGGTCGGCACTGGCGTTTTTCAGCGCAGCGAACCCGGTGCTGGACCCGTGGGCGGCCACCTCGATGGTCACGGTTTTGCCCTGGCGCGTCTTGCCGATCACCCGCTGTTCATTGGCGCCGTCGGTGGGTTCACTGTGCACGCCCTGTAAGCCCTGGTGCTCCATCAGCCCCTTGACCAGTGCGGGCCCGAGCGCGGCGCCGATGGTGTTCGAGCCCTGGAGGCGTAACGCAGGGCCTTGGTCGGGAACGGGAAGGGCAGCAGCCACAGCGGGGAGGGTGATCGCGCAACACAGGAACAGAACGCGCAGCATCATGCCGGCACCTTCTTAAGCCAAAGGGAGTGCCGCGAGATTAAGTCAGTTGGGTTTCAATAATATGACTGGCACACCGCAAGCCTGAATGTGGGAGCGGGCTTGCCCGCGATAGCGGTGTATCAGCAAGCCACTTTTCACCTGCCTACCGCAATCGCAGGCAAGCCAGCTCCCACACTGGACGGTGTTGTCAGCTCAATTCAAGCCAGATCGGCGCATGGTCCGAGGGTTTTTCCAAACCGCGCAGCTCGTAATCCACGCCCGCATCCTTGACCCGCGACAGCAGGCCGTTGGACGCCATGATCACGTCAATGCGCAGCCCGCGCTTGGGTTCATCTTCAAACCCGCGACTGCGGTAGTCGAACCAGCTGAAGCGGTCGGCCACCTCGGGGTTCAAGTGGCGAAAGCTGTCCACCAGGCCCCAGTTCTTCAGGCGCGCCATCCACTCGCGTTCTTCGGGCAGGAAGCTGCACTTGCCGGTCTTCAACCAGCGCTTGGCGTTGTCGGCGCCGATGCCGATGTCGCAGTCTTCCGGGGAAATGTTCACGTCGCCCATCACCACCAGCGCCTGGTCATTGCTGAACTGGCTTTCCAGCAGATGCTGCAAATCTTCGTAGAAGCGCTGCTTGGCCGGGAACTTGGTGGGGTGGTCGCGGCTTTCGCCCTGGGGAAGTAGCCGTTCATGATGGTGACCGGGTTGCCGTTTTCATCGGCGAACGTGCCCCAGATAAAACGGCGCTGGGCGTCTTCTTCATCGCCGGCAAAGCCTTTGTGCACACTCAAGGCCTCTTTGCGCGAGAGCAGGGCCACGCCGTAGTGGCCTTTTTGCCCGTGGTAATACACGTGATAGCCCAGGGCTTGTACTTCGGCCAGGGGGAACTGGTCATCGTGAACCTTGGTTTCCTGCAGGCCGATCACGTCGGGCTGGTGCTTTTCAATCAGCGCCGCCAGCTGATGAGGGCGGGCGCGCAGCCCGTTGATATTGAAGGAGACGATTTTCATGGTCGGCAGTCCAGTCCTGGCAAAAGGGCGATGCTAGCCGACAAGTCGGGCGGGGGCCAGCGTGGCGGTAGGGCGGATGCACTGCTAATGTCTGGGAACGACTGGAGCTGCGTAGGTTCGTACCCATAAGAACGCCATCCTTTTCAGTGGCGCCCAGGGAGATTGACTGTATGCCTGAAACCTCGACTGCCATTGCCGAAATCCGCTTGCTCAACAGCGGCTATTCCCGCGAGGCTCGCTCCCTGTTGTATCAGGCCTATCGGCACGAGCCGACCTTCGCCTATATCTTCGAGGCCGAGCGCCCAGGCTATGAGCAGCGAGTGCGCGCCACCGTGCGGGAGTTGGTCAAGCAGCATTTCTTCCAGAAACTGCCGGCCATCGGCCTGTTCGTCAACGATCGGCTGATCGGCATCGCGCTGATCGCGCCACCGCAACGGCGTTTGGGGATTACCGAGAGCTGGGCCTGGCAACTGCGCATGTGGCTGAGCACCGGTGTACGCGGCACCCGGCGCTATCTGGAATACCATTACGCCGTGTTGGCCTGCCTGCCCAGCGAATCGGTGCATGTGTTGCCGCTGCTGGGCATTCATCCGCAATTCCAGGGCAAGCATTACGGTGAACAACTGCTGGAAGCGGTTCACAACTGGTGCGCCGAAGACCCGCACTCATCCGGAGTGGTGCTGGATACCGGCAATTCACGCTATCTGGAGTTTTATAAGCGCCAGGGCTACGAGGAAATCGGCGAGGTCGCTGTAGGACCAATTCTGGAACATGTTTTTTTTCATCCCAACCCCCAAGTCCTACAGGCTACAACGGCTTAAATCAGAATTTTTCAGAAATGTCTGAGTTCTAAGACCCTCCCCAGCTCGTGTAGCATCCGCGCCTATGAAGTTTCCAGGAAGATTTACCAGCGGCTTGGTTCTGCTGTTCACAAGCTGTGGCGCATTTGCGCAGAGCGAATTGGACGTGCGGATCAAGCCCTCAAACGACGCGTTGAAAGCCAATATCGAAGGCTATATCGGCGGGGTGGGCGATCGTGATGAAGAAGCCTTGCTGCGGTTCAGCCGTGGCGCCGAGGAGCAGGCGCGCAAAGCGGCCCAGGCTCTGGGCTTCTACCAGCCACAGATCAACAGCGATGTGAAGGGCGGCAAGAACCCGCGCCTGATCCTCACTATCGACCCCGGCGAGCCGGTGCATTTGCGTAACGTGACCATTCGGGTCGACGGCCAGGCCTCGGACCTCAAGGCGTTTCGCGTGCCTGCCAGCGACGACCTCAAATCCGGCGCCGTGCTCAATCATGGCCACTACGAAGACGCCAAGCGTCTGATCCAGAACCAGGCTTCGCGCTACGGCTTTTTCAGCGGGCGCTTCACCCGCCAGAAACTCTCGGTAGACCCGCAAGCGGGCGTCGCCGATATCGAACTTATCTATGACAGCGGCCCGCGTTACACCCTGGGCAAGGTCAGTTTTGCCGGCGATACGCCGTTTGATGAAGAGCTGCTGCAACGCATGGTGCCGTTTAAAGCCGGCGCACCCTACGATTCCGAACTGATCGCCGAACTCAACCAGAACCTGCAAGCCAGCGGCTTCTTCGAGGGCGTGCGCGTGGATGCAGCCCCGGCCGCCTCCAGCAATGATGTGATCCCGGTGGCGGTCAATCTGCAAACCCGCAAGCCACGCACCATGGGCCTGGGCCTCGGTTACTCGACCGACGTCGGCCCGCGTGGCAAGGCCAACTGGACGCGCCACTGGGTCAACCCGCAGGGCCACAGTTACGGCTGGGAAGCCGAACTGTCGGCGCCGCGCCAGAACGTCGGCCTGTGGTACGACATTCCGCTGGACCCACCGCTCACCGATAAACTGCGCTTCGCCGGCGGTTATCAGAATGAAGAAATCGCCAACACCGACACCCTGAGTAAATTACTCACCCTGGGCCCCGAATGGCACAGCAAGTTGCCCAGCGGTTGGACCCGGGTGATCTCGCTCAAGTACCAGCGCGAAGAATATCGCCTGGGCAATGACTCGGGCCTCAGTAACCTGGTGATGCCGGGGGTCAGCTATTCCTACCTGCGCAGTGATAACCGCATCGACCCGCACAATGGCTATCGCCTGATGTTCGACACCAAAGTCGCCAAAGAGGGCCTTGGGTCCGACACCAACTTGCTGTATGGCACGGCCACGATCAAGGGCCTGACTACGTTGTGGGACAACCACCGTTTCCTCGGCCGGGCGCAGTTCGGTGGCAGTGCCACCAACGGGTACAAGTCGGTGCCGCCGTCGCTGCGCTTCTTCGCCGGTGGCGACCAGAGCGTGCGGGGCTACGAGTACCAGACATTGTCGCCAGAGAACGATCGCGGTGACCGTATCGGCGGCCGCTATATGGTCGCGTTGAGCGCCGAGTATCAATATTCCATCGCCGAAAAATGGCGGATCGCGACCTTTATCGACCAAGGCAACTCGTTTAACTCCCTGGAATTACCCAGCCTGAAAACCGGGGTCGGCGTGGGTGTACGTTGGGTTTCGCCGGTTGGGCCGATACGCCTCGACCTGGCCCACGCCCTCGAGGATCCGGGCGGCATTCGATTGCACTTTTCCATGGGGCCTGAGCTGTGATGCGTGGTGTGAAAATTGCGGGGCTGGCCGTGGTGGCCTTCCTCGCCGTGCTGTTGCTGGCCCTGTGGGCGGTACTCGGCAGCCAGGCGGGCAGCCGCTGGGCCTTGGGCCAGGTGCCGGGTTTGAGCGTGGAAAATTTCCAGGGCCATTTGGGTGGTCAGTGGCGCGCCGATCACCTGGTGTGGGAGCAAGACACTAGCCGGGTGGAGCTCGATGCACCCACGTTTGACTGGTCGCCGGCCTGCCTGCTGCGCATGACCTTGTGCATCAATCAGCTGGAGGTTGACCGTGTCAGCCTGCAATTTCCCCCAACACCGAAGAGAGCAGCAGCGGGCCGATCCAGCTGCCGGACTTGAAGCTGCCGGTTGCCCTCCAGTTGGGCGACGTTCGCGTCGGTAGCCTGCTGTTCAACGGCAGCGAGGAGCTCAAGGGCTTGCAACTGGCGGCGCACTGGACGGCTGCGGGGATGCAGATCGACTCGGTGCACCTGCAACGCGACGACCTGGTGCTGGACCTCTCCGGCCTGCTGCAACCGACCGGCGACTGGCCGCTGAGCGCCAGCGGTAATGTGAGCCTGCCCTATGCCCCCGGGGGGCGCCGTGGAAGCTGGCGTTGAAGATTGATGGCGACTTGCTCAAGACCCTCAAGCTCGACGCCGACAGCAGCGGTTACCTGCCGGCCAAGCTTGTCGGCGAGCTGCAACCGCTGGCGGAGAACCTGCCTGCGCAATTGCACATTACCGCCGATGGCTTCAAACCCAGCGCCGATCTGCCGGACACCCTGCAACTGAATCAACTGGACCTGAGCGCCAAGGGCGACCTGAGCAGTGGCTACCAGCTACTGGGCAAGGCCGTGCTGCCGGCGGAAAAAGGCCCGGTGGACTTGCTGCTGCAAGGCAAGGTCGACGCCAAGGGCGCACACATCGACGGCCTCGACCTGAACGCCGGTGACAAGCAGAGCCTCAAGCTCACCGCGCAGCTGGATTGGCAACAAGGCTTCAGCGCCGATGCTCGGATCGACTGGCTGGACTTCCCCTGGCATCGCCTCTACCCGCTGATCGATGAGCCGCAGGTGGTATTGCGCACCTTCAATGGTGAGATTTCCTACAAGGACGGCAACTACCTCGGCAACCTCAAGGCTGACCTCGACGGCCCCGCCGGCACGTTCAATGTGGTCACGCCGTTCAGCGGCGACCTTAAGCAAGTGTTTCTGCCCGAGCTGAAACTGACCGCTGGCCAGGGCAAGGCCGAAGGGCATCTGAACCTGCAGTTCGCCGACGGCATCGCCTGGGACACGGCGCTCGACCTGTCGGCGTTGAACCCGGCGTATTGGGTGGCTGAATTACCGGGTACGTTGGCCGGGCCGTTGCGCAGCAAGGGCGAGTTCAAGAATGAGCAGCTCAAACTGAACGCCGACCTTGACCTCAAGGGTCGTCTGCGTGGGCAAACCGCCGTGCTGGCGGCCAAGGCCGAAGGCGCGGGCGAGCAGTGGACCCTGGGCAACCTGGATATCCGCCTGGGTGACAACCGCATCAACGGCAGCGGCAGCCTGCAACAACGCCTGGCCGGGCAGATCGATATCAAACTGGCGCGCCTGGCCCAGCTGTGGCCGCAGCTGCGCGGGCAGGTCAATGGCCGGCTCGACGTGGCCGGCAGCCTCCAGGCCCCGCAAGGCAAACTCGACCTCAAGGGCCAGCAGTTGGCATTCGCCGACAATCGCCTGCAAAGCCTGACACTGGGCGCCAGCCTCGATAACGCCCAGCGCGCCAGAATCGACCTCAAGGGCAGCGGCATCCAGGCCGGTGAGACTCAGGTCGGCACCCTGACCGCCAGTGCCCAGGGCGATATCAAAAGCCAGAAAGTCCAGCTGGATCTGGTCGGCCCGTTGGTCAAACTGGCGCTGGCCCTGGACGGCAACCTCGACAACGGCAATTGGCGCGGCCGCCTGGCCAGTGGCGATGTACAGGCCGGCGGGCAAGACTGGAAGCTGCAAGCCCCGGCGAAAATCGAACGGCTGGCCGACGGCAAGCTGACCTTTGCCGCGCACTGCTGGGTGTCCGGCCCCGCCAGCCTGTGCGGTGAGGACCAGCGGCTGATGCCCGAACCCAAGTTGCGCTACCACCTCAAGCAGTTCCCGATCGACAGCCTGGCGGCATTCTTGCCCAAGGACTTCGCCTGGCAAGGCAAGCTCAACGCCGACGTCCAGCTCGACCTGCCCGACAGCGGCCCCAAAGGCGTGGTGTCGGTGGATGCCGGCGGCGGCACCTTGCGCGTCAAGGACAAGGACCAGTGGCTGGATTTCCCCTATGACACCCTCAAACTGGAAACCACCCTCAACCCGAAACGCATCGATACCCAGCTGAACTTCCGTGGCGGCAAGTTGGGCGAGTTGCTGTTACAGGCGCAGATCGACCCGTTGCCGAAGAATAAACCGATCACCGGCAATTTCAGCCTGACGGGCCTCGACCTCGCCGTGGCACGGCCTTTTGTGCCAATGGTGGAAAAACTCAACGGCAAGCTCAATGGCAGCGGGCGGATTTCCGGTGGGCTGCTGGCGCCGCTGGTCAACGGCAACGTCAACCTGGTTGGCGGCGAAGTCTCCGGGCCGCAGCTGCCTGTCAGCCTTGAAGGTTTGAACGTGCAAGCACTGATCGCCGGTGAAAGTGTGCAGTTGAACGGTGCCTGGCGCAGCGGCAAGGCCGGGCAGGGCAGCCTCAAGGGGCAGATCGACTGGGGGCAGGCGCTGACGGTGGACCTCAGCCTGCAGGGCTCGCAATTGCCTGTCACGGTAGAGCCCTACGCGGAACTCGAAGTAGCGCCTGACCTGAAGATCACCTTGAAGAACGACAAACTGGAGATTGCCGGCAAGGTCCACATCCCGCGTGGTGACATCACCGTACGCGAACTGCCGCCGTCGACCGTCAAGGTCTCGGATGACACGGTGATCGTCGGCAGCCAGACCGAGGAGGGCAAGCCGCCGATGGCGATGGCCATGGATATCGATGTGGTGGTGGGAGAAGACAAGCTCAATTTCTCGGGTTTCGGCCTCACCGCCAAGGTGCAGGGCCAGGTGCATATTGGCGACAACCTGGACACCCGTGGCGAGCTGTGGCTCAACGACGGTCGCTACCGCGCCTACGGGCAGAGGCTCGACGTGCGGCGGGCGCGACTGCTGTTCGCCGGGCCGCTGGACCAGCCGTATCTGGATATCGAGGCAATCCGCAAGACCGACGATGTGGTTGCCGGTATCCGCCTGAGTGGCAGTGCCGAGCAGCCCACCACGCAGATCTTCTCCGAGCCGGCCATGAGCCAGGAGCAAGCGTTGTCCTACCTGGTGCTGGGGCGTCCGCTGAGCACTACCGGCGAAGACAACAACATGCTCGCCCAAGCGGCACTGGGCCTTGGCCTGATGGGCAGTGCCGGGGTGACCTCGGACCTTGCAAACAAGCTGGGCATCCAGGATTTCGACCTCGACACCCAGGGCAGCGGCAACAACACCGCCGTGGTGGCCAGCGGCAAAATCACCGAGAAACTCAGTCTGCGTTACGGGGTGGGTGTATTCGAGCCGGCCAGTACCATCGCCTTGCGCTACCTGTTGAGCAAGAAGGTGTACCTGGAAGTGGCGAGTGGTGTCGCCAGCTCCTTGGATATCTTCTACAAACGCGATTTCTAATGTGGGAGGGGGCAAGCCCCTCCCACATTTGTCTGCATTCCACCCCGCCTGTCGCGAAACTACCAAGCAAGCTAATTATTCCATTTGACATTCGCTGCCTAAGCAGTAACATCTCGTCATACATTCACTGCCTAGGCAGTAATAAGGTGACTTCCGATGAAACACTTCACCCCCGACAACTTCCACAACTGCCACCTCGGGCTGTTGCTGGGCCGCGCCGCGTTGCTTAAAGACCGCATCATCGACACCCATATGGAACCCCACGGCATCACCGCCGCGCAGTTCAAAGTGTTGATCATCATGGCCCAGTACGGCGTCGACACCCCGGCCGAGCTGTGCCGCAACCTGTCCCTGGACAGCGGCTCGATGACGCGCATGCTCGATCGTCTCGAGCAAAAGGGCTTGCTGGGCCGTAAGCGTTCCGAGCTGGATCGGCGCCAGGTGCAGCTGGTGCTGACTGCCGACGGCCAGCGCCTGGCGGACATGCTGCCGTACATCGGCGCCGAGGCGCTGAACCAGTTGGCCGGCGCCCTGGAGCCCGGCGAGTTGCAAACCCTGGAAAAGATCCTCAAGAAAATTCTGATAGCTGCCGGTGATCCCATCACCCTTCAGCGGGTAGGTAAAGAATGAACACTCGTGCCCTTAGCCTGGTGCTGGTCGCCATGAGCCTGGCCGGTTGCGCCAATTTCAGCGGCCTCGATACGCAGGGCCAGCGCCTCGACGCCAATACCCTGCAAACTGGCAAATCCCTGAGCGGCGTGACGCTCTCGAACGCCGCCTGGCCCAGCGCCGAGTGGTGGAAAAGCCTCGGCGACCCCCAGCTCGACGGCCTGATCCGTGAAGCCCTGCAAAACAGCCCGGACATGCAAGTGGCCAGCGCCCGTGCCCATCAGGCCGAGGCCGCTGCCTATGCCGCCGACGCTGCGCGCATGCCAACCCTGGATGCCAGCGCTGGCGTCAGCCGTTCGCGTTTGGCCAAAGACCAGGACCCGCTGGGGCAGGGCGACGCCTACGCCACCGTGCGAAATATCAGCGCCAGCTTCAACTACAACTTCGACCTCTGGGGTGGCCAGCGCGCCGCCTGGGAAGCGGCGTTGGGCCAGGCGCGTGCCGCCGAAGTCGATCAACAAGCCGCACGCCTGACCCTGGCCGCCAACGTGGCCAAGGCTTACAGCGACCTGGGCCAGGCCCATATCGTGCGTGACCTGGCCAATGATGACCTCAAGCGCACCCGACAGATGCTTGATCTGGGCCAGCGCCGCTTGAACTCGGGCATCGACAGCCAGTATCAGTATCAGCAGACCGAAAGCCTGGAAGCCAGCTCCCAGTCGCAGTTGATCGATGCGGAAAAACAACTGCAAAGCGCCAAGATCGCCCTGGCCGTACTGCTCGGCAAAGGCCCCGACCGTGGCAGTGAGCTGACCCGGCCGAACCTGTTGAAACCCAGCGCCGTCGCCGTGCCCTCGGTGTTGCCTGCCGAATTGGTTGGCCGTCGTCCCGACCTGATTGCTGCGCGCTGGCGCGTGGAGGCGGCGAGCAAAAACGTCGCCGCGAGCAAAACCCGCTTCTACCCCAACCTCAACCTGAGCGCGAGTGCCGGGGCCGAGTCGTTGCTGGGCGATGCGATGTTTGGTTCGGCCAGCCGCTTCTTCAGCATTGCGCCGACCCTTTCGCTGCCGATCTTCGACGGCGGCCGCCTACGTGCCGACCTTGATGCCCGCGATGCGGATTACGACCTGGCCGTGGCCCAGTACAACAAAACCCTGGTGCAAGCCTTGGGTGATATCGGCAATACGCTGGTGCAGTTGCGCGAAACCGGGCGGCAGATCCAAGCGCAGCAACATGCCGCGGACATTGCCCAGCAGTCCTACGACACCGGGGTGCAGCGCTACAGCTCCGGGATCGGTAACTACTTGGATGTGCTGAGCATCGAGCAGCAATTGCTGCAGGCCCAGCGCCAGCTGGCGACCCTGAATGCGGCGCAGATCGACCTGTCGATTCAATTGATGCAGGCCCTGGGTGGCGGCTACAGCGCCAACAACGTGGCATCGACCACCCCAGCCACACGCACGGAATAATTTGAGGTATTTGTCATGGCCACTGCCGAAAACACCAACGCAACCGAACAACCCAAAGACAACAACCCACGCAAACGCAAAGTCATGCTGATCGGCCTGGCGCTGCTCGTCATCCTTGGCGTGGTGGGCGTATGGGGCTGGTATGAACTCTACGGGCGCTTCAATGAAAGCACCGACGACGCTTATGTGAACGGCAACGTGGTGGAAATCACCCCGCTGGTCACCGGCACCGTGGTCAGCATCGGCGCCGACGACGGCGACCTGGTCCACGAAGGCCAGGTGCTGGTCAACTTCGACCCGAATGACGCCGCCGTCGGCCTGCAAAGTGCCCAGGCCAACCTGGCCCGCACGGTGCGCCAGGTGCGTGGTTTGTACAGCAATGTCGATGGCATGAAGGCCCAGGTCAACGCGCAGAAAGCCGACGTGCAAACCGCGCAGGACAACTTCAACCGTCGTAAAACCCTGGCGGCCGGTGGGGCGATCTCCCAAGAGGAGCTGTCCCATGCCCGTGACAGCCTGACCGCGGCAAAGAACGCCCTGACCAACCTTGAGCAGCAACTCAAAACCACCAATGCCTTGGTCGACGACACAGTGATCAGCTCCCACCCGGATGTGCAGGCCGCCGCCGCACAACTGCGCCAGGCCTACCTGACCAATGCGCGCAGCACCTTGATCGCCCCGGTCACCGGCTACGTGGCCAAGCGCACCGTGCAACTGGGCCAACGCGTGCAACCGGGTACCGCGCTGATGGCGGTGATCCCGCTGAACCAACTGTGGATCGACGCCAACTTCAAGGAAACCCAGCTGCGCGATATGCGCATTGGTCAGCCGGTGGACATCGAGTCTGACATCTACGGCAGTGACGTGAAGTACAGCGGCACCGTGGACAGCCTGGGCGCCGGTACCGGCAGTGCGTTCGCATTGCTGCCGGCGCAGAACGCCACCGGTAACTGGATCAAGATCGTGCAACGGGTACCGGTGCGTATCCATATCAATGCCGATGAGCTGGCCAAGCACCCGCTGCGGGTGGGCTTGAGCACGGTGGTCAGCGTTAACCTGCACGACCAAAGTGGCCCGGTGCTGGCGCAACAGGCGCCGCAAAAAGCTTCGTTCACCACCAATGTGTATGACCGCCAACTGGCCGAAGCCGACGCCATGATCACGCAGTTGATCCATGACAACAGCCTCGCCGCCCCCAAGGCTGTGCAACGCTGATGAGCAATAACGCCTCCTTCACGCCACCCAGCCTGTTGATGGCCACCATTGGCCTGTCGCTGGCGACCTTTATGCAGGTGCTCGACACCACCATCGCCAACGTGGCGTTGCCGACTATTTCCGGCAACCTGGGCGTGAGTTCGGAGCAGGGCACCTGGGTGATCACCTCGTTTGCGGTGAGCAACGCGATTGCCTTGCCGCTGACCGGCTGGCTGAGCCGGCGCTTTGGCGAGGTGAAGCTGTTTCTGTGGGCGACCATGCTGTTTGTGCTGGCGTCGTTCCTGTGCGGTATTTCCACCTCGATGCCCGAGCTGATTGGCTTTCGAGTGCTGCAGGGCCTGGTGGCGGGGCCGTTGTACCCGATGACCCAGACCTTGCTGATCGCGGTCTACCCACCGGCCAGGCGCGGCATGGCCCTGGCGTTACTGGCGATGGTCACAGTGGTGGCGCCGATTGCCGGCCCGATTCTCGGCGGCTGGATCACCGACAGCTACAGCTGGCCGTGGATCTTCTTTATCAACGTGCCCATCGGCATCTTTGCGGTGATGGTGGTGCGCTCGCAGCTCAAGAAACGCCCAGTGGTCACCAGTTACCAGCCGATGGATTACGTCGGGCTGCTCAGCTTGATCGTCGGTGTCGGCGCCTTGCAGATCATCCTCGACAAGGGCAACGACCTGGACTGGTTCGAATCCAACTTCATTATCATCGGGGCGGCGATTTCGGTGATCGCCCTGGCGGTGTTCATCATCTGGGAAATGACCGACGAGCACCCGGTGGTCAACCTGCGGCTGTTTGCCTACCGTAACTTCCGTATTGGCACCATTGTGTTGATCCTGGGTTATGCGGGCTTCTTCGGGATCAACCTGATCCTGCCGCAATGGCTGCAAACCCAGATGGGCTACACCGCCACCTGGGCCGGCCTGGCAGTGGCGCCGATCGGGATTCTGCCAGTGCTGATGTCGCCGTTTGTCGGCAAGTACGCGCACAAGTTCGACCTGCGCCTGCTGGCGGGCCTGGCGTTCCTGGCGATTGGCTTGAGTTGCTTTATGCGCGCAGGCTTCACCAATGAGGTGGACTTCACCCACATCGCCCTGGTGCAGCTGTTTATGGGGATCGGCGTGGCGCTGTTCTTTATGCCGACCTTGAGCATCCTGATGTCCGACCTGCCACCGGCACAAATCGCCGACGGCGCGGGCCTCGCGACGTTCCTGCGGACCCTGGGTGGCAGCTTCGCAGCGTCGCTCACGACCTGGATCTGGATTCGCCGGGCCGACCAGCACCATGCGTACATGAGCGAGAACATGACCACCTACGACTCGACCACCCGTGACGCCTTGCAGGCGCTCGGCGGGGCAGGGCACAAGGCTTATGCGCAACTGGACCAGATCCTCACCAGCCAGGCGTACATGATGTCCACCGTGGATTACTTCACGTTGCTGGGGTGGATGTTCATGGGGTTGATGCTGCTGGTATGGCTGGCGAAGCCGCCGTTTGGGGCCAAGGCCGGGCCGGAGGCTTCGGGGCACTGATTTGCAAGGATTGGAATGCAATCAACTGTGGGAGCTGGCTTGCCTGCGATAGCTTCACCTCGGTGTTCCTGTTACACCGAGGTGCCTGCATCGCGGGCAAGCCCGGCTGCCACAGGCAGCGCCAACTGCGGATTGACGAAGTCAAACGCGCCCAACGCAAATCCTTGATCATCCACCTGCAACGCCCACCCTTGCTTGTCCCAATCCCCTAGCACAATGCGCTTGGCCGCCTGGTCGCCAATCTGCAACTTATGGATCGCCGGGCGGTGGGTATGGCCGTGGACCAGGGTGCGCACGCCGAATTGCTGCATCACCCGCGGGACTTCCTCGGGGGTGACATCGACAATGTCATTGGCTTTCATGCGTACCTGAGCGCTACTTTCGCTGCGCAGCTTGCGCGCCAGCTTGTGCCGGGTGCGCAAGGGCAGGTGACGCAGGATAAACAGCACAATCGGGTTGCGCAGGATGCGCCGCAGCTTCATATAGCCGAGGTCGCGGGTACACAGGCTGTCGCCGTGCATCAAGAGCACAGGTTCGCCTGCGAGCTGCACGACACTCGGGTCCTTGAGCAAGGTGGCGCCTGCTGCTTTGCAGAAGGCCTTGCCGATCAGGAAATCGCGGTTGCCATGCATGATGAAAATCGGGGTGCCGCTGTCGCTCAGCTCGCGCAGAGCCTCGCAAATGGAGCGCTGGAAGGGCGTCATCCCGTCGTCGCCAATCCAGGCTTCAAAGAAGTCCCCCAGAATGTACAACGCCTGGGCGCCTCGGGCGCGGCCTTGGAGCAGATCCAGAAACGCCCGGGTGATGTCCGGGCGCGTATCGATCAGATGCAAATCTGAAATCAGCAATATCACCCAACGATCTCGGCTTTCTCGACGATCACGTCTTCTGTGGGTACGTCCTGGTGACCGGCCTTGGAGGTGGTCGACACGCCTTTGATCTTGTCGACAACGTCGGTGCCTTCGGTGACTTTACCGAACACTGCGTAGCCCCAGCCCTGCACGTTCTTGCCGCTGTGGTTCAGGAAGGCGTTGTCGGCAACGTTGATGAAAAATTGCGCGGAGGCCGAATGCGGCTCCATGGTACGGGCCATGGCGACGGTGTACTTGTCGTTGGAAAGGCCGTTGTCCGCTTCGTTCTGGATGCTTGGACGCTTGTCTTTCTTTTCTTTCATGCCAGGCTCGAAACCGCCGCCCTGGACCATGAAGTTACCGATCACACGGTGGAAAACAGTGTTTTCGTAGTGGCCGGCCTTCACGTACTCGATGAAGTTGGCGACGGTGATCGGCGCTTTCTCGGCGTTCAGCTCGATGACGATGTCACCGTGGTTGGTGGTCAGTTTGACTTGAGTCATGTTCACTACTCTTTTCAGGGAATTCGTGGGTTTGGACGCCAGGGCGCCGCTACCGATTTGGCGAAACAGCAGCCAAGGCGCGCAGTTTAGCGTGCCTTGCAGGAATTTCGAGGTGGTTTTTTACCGCGTCCGTCATAAAAGCAGCAATTAAAGCCGCAGTTTTTGGCCGTGCTCTGTCAGGCGGTTGACAGGTTCGGCTATGATAAGCCCTTTGTTTTATCTGGCCCCACCCGGCCACGAACCTGTCTGTTCAAGGATCCTATGAGCAAGCCCACTGTCGACCCTACCTCGAATTCCAAGGCCGGACCTGCCGTTCCGGTCAACTTCCTGCGCCCGATCATCCAGGCGGACCTGGATTCGGGCAAGCACACGCAGATCGTCACCCGCTTCCCGCCAGAGCCCAACGGCTACCTGCACATCGGTCACGCCAAGTCGATCTGTGTGAACTTCGGCCTGGCCCAGGAGTTCGGTGGCGTCACGCACCTGCGTTTCGACGACACCAACCCGGCCAAGGAAGACCAGGAATACATCGACGCCATCGAAAGCGACATCAAGTGGCTGGGCTTCGAGTGGTCCGGTGAAGTGCGCTATGCCTCCAAGTATTTCGACCAACTGTTCGACTGGGCTGTCGAGCTGATCAAGGCTGGCAAAGCCTACGTCGACGACCTGACCCCGGAGCAAGCCAAGGAATACCGTGGTTCGCTGACCGAGCCGGGCAAGAACAGCCCGTTCCGCGACCGTTCGGTAGAAGAGAACCTCGACTGGTTCGCCCGCATGCGCGCCGGTGAGTTCCCGGACGGCGCCCGCGTGCTGCGCGCCAAGATCGACATGGCCTCGCCGAACATGAACCTGCGCGACCCGATCATGTACCGCATCCGCCATGCCCATCACCACCAGACCGGTGACAAGTGGTGCATCTACCCCAACTACGACTTCACCCACGGCCAGTCGGACGCCATCGAGGGCATCACCCACTCCATCTGCACCCTGGAGTTCGAAAGCCATCGCCCGTTGTACGAATGGTTCCTCGACAGCCTGCCGGTACCGGCGCACCCGCGTCAGTACGAGTTCAGCCGCCTGAACCTGAACTACACCATCACCAGCAAGCGCAAGCTCAAGCAACTGGTCGATGAAAAGCACGTGCATGGCTGGGATGATCCGCGCATGTCGACCCTGTCGGGTTTCCGCCGTCGCGGCTACACCCCGGCGTCGATCCGCAATTTCTGCGAGATGGTCGGCACCAACCGCTCCGACGGCGTGGTCGACTATGGCATGCTCGAGTTCAGCATCCGTCAGGACCTCGACGCGAACGCTCCACGCGCCATGTGCGTGCTGCGCCCGTTGAAGGTCGTGATCACCAACTACCCGGAAGACAAGGTCGAGAACCTCGAGTTGCCGCGTCATCCGCAGAAAGAAGAACTCGGCGTGCGCAAGCTGCCGTTCGCCCGTGAAATCTACATCGACCGCGATGACTTCATGGAAGAACCGCCGAAGGGCTACAAGCGCCTGGAACCGAACGGCGAAGTGCGCCTGCGCGGCAGCTACGTGATCCGCGCCGACGAAGCCATCAAGGACGCCGATGGCAACATCGTCGAGCTGCGTTGCTCCTACGACCCGGACACCCTGGGCAAGAACCCTGAAGGCCGCAAGGTCAAGGGCGTGGTCCACTGGGTTCCGGCCGCCGCCAGCATCGAGTGCGAAGTGCGCCTGTACGATCGTCTGTTTCGCTCGCCGAACCCTGAAAAGGCCGAGGACAGCGCCAGCTTCCTGGACAACATCAACCCTGACTCCCTGCAAGTACTCACTGGTTGTCGTGCCGAGCCATCGCTTGGCGACGCACAGCCGGAAGACCGTTTCCAGTTCGAGCGCGAAGGTTACTTCTGCGCGGATATCAAGGACTCGAAACCAGGTGCTCCGGTATTCAACCGTACCGTGACCTTGCGTGATTCGTGGGGCCAGTGATTCTCTAAGGAAGCCGTTGTGCTAACGATCTACAACACACTCAGCAAGACCAAAGAAGTCTTCAAGCCGCTGGATGGCAACAAGGTGCGCATGTACGTGTGCGGCATGACCGTGTACGACTACTGCCACATCGGCCACGGCCGCAGCATGGTTGCCTTCGACCTGGTGACCCGCTGGTTGCGGTTCAGCGGCTACGACTTGACGTATGTGCGCAACATCACCGACATCGACGACAAAATCATCAACCGCGCCAATGAAAACGGCGAGTCGTTCGACGCGCTGACCGAGCGCATGATCGCCGCGATGCACGAGGACGAGGCGCGCCTCAATATCCTCAAGCCGGACATGGAGCCGCGTGCGACGGACCACATCCCCGGCATGCACGCGATGATCCAGACCCTGATCGACAAGGGTTACGCCTACGCCCCGGGCAATGGCGACGTGTACTACCGCGTCGCCAAGTTCATGGGCTACGGCAAGCTGTCGCGCAAGAAAATCGAGGACCTGCGCATTGGTGCGCGTATCGAAGTTGACGAAGCCAAGCAGGACCCGCTCGACTTCGTGCTGTGGAAAGGCACCAAGCCCGGCGAGCCGAGCTGGGAGTCACCATGGGGCGCCGGGCGTCCGGGCTGGCACATCGAATGCTCAGTGATGTCCACCTGCTGCCTGGGCGAGACCTTCGACATTCATGGCGGCGGCAGCGACCTCGAGTTCCCGCACCACGAAAACGAAATCGCCCAGAGCGAAGCCGCCACCGGCAAGACCTACGCCAATGCCTGGATGCACTGCGGCATGATCCGCATCAATGGCGAGAAGATGTCCAAGTCCTTGAACAACTTCTTCACCATCCGCGACGTGCTGGAAAAGTACCACCCGGAAGTGGTGCGTTACCTGCTGGTGTCGAGCCACTACCGCAGCGCCATCAACTACTCGGAAGACAACCTCAAGGACGCCAAGGGCGCCTTGGAACGTTTCTACCACGCGTTGAAAGGCTTGCCTGCGGTTGCCCCGGCGGGCGGCGAAGCGTTCGTGGCACGGTTTACCGAAGTGATGAACGACGACTTCGGCACCCCGGAAGCCTGCGCGGTGCTGTTTGAGATGGTGCGTGAGATCAACCGCCTGCGTGAGAGTGATCTCGACGCGGCGGCGGGGCTTGCTGCGCGCCTGAAAGAACTGGCCAGCGTGCTCGGCGTGTTGCAGATGCAAGCCGATGACTTCCTGCAAGCCGGTGCCGAAGGGCGTGTGGATGCGGCTGAAGTGGATGCGCTGATTCAGGCGCGTTTGACGGCTCGTACCAACAAGGACTGGGCGGAATCCGACCGTATCCGTGACCAACTGACCGCGATGGGTGTGGTGTTGGAAGACGGGAAGGGTGGGACGACGTGGCGCCTGGCTGATCAGGCTTGATCGGTAGACGCTGAACAAAAAAACGCCCCGACTGGTTCGGGGCGTTTTTTTGACAGCGTTTTAGCGGCTCACTCGATCCAGTGTGGGAGCTGGCTTGCCTGCGATGCACGCACCTCGGTACGTCAGATATACCCAGGCGACGCCATCGCAGGCAAGCCAGCTCCCACAGGTTTAGCGGGTCTGCTTTACACATGCTTCGTTCTCAGATGTGTCTTTGAGTTGGGTTTTCGTTGAGGTTCACTGCTTTTTCCACCAACAATTGAATCCCCTCCAGCATCCTGAAAATCCCTGGTGCGTGAGTCTCAATGCTTGCAGGCGACCTGATATCGGCTTTGAACACAGCGGTTGTCCGACGCGACTCTGCTTTTTATGTATTGGAAATGGACTGTCTGCGTCCGGTAAATCTATAAAGCCCGAACGTCGGTAACGCTAATGTTGATTTAATCTTCCGGCGCAATAAGCGACTATTGCCAAATGTAACGTTGGGCATCCTGGCGGCTGTCGACGCCCCTTTTTATAGTGCGAGGCTGTATGCGAAGTTGGTTGAGTCGGTACCGTTACGTCATTCTTTTCTGGCTGTGCTTCGGCGTGTTCCGTACCTCCCTGGCCGACTGGAACCCCATTCCGTCGGGGTCGATGCGCCCGACGTTGCTGGAGGGCGATGTGGTGCTGGTCAACCGCGTGGCGTATGACCTCAAGCTGCCGCTCACGGATATTTCCCTGGCCAGGGTTGATGACCCTAAGCGCGGTGATGTGGTGACCTTCTCGTCGCCCAAGGATGGCATGCGCCTGATCAAGCGCATCGTCGGGGTTCCCGGCGATACCCTGGAAATGAAAGATGAAGTGCTGTGGGTCAACGGCACGCCCGCCACCTACAGTAATGCGCAGGACATCAGCGAGCCGATCGTGCCGGGCCAAACGGTGCCGGGTATCAAATTGGCTGAGCGTGCGGGCAACAGCCAACGCACGATTCAGTTCATGCCGACTGTTCGGGCATTGCGAAATTTTGGTCCGGTGGTCGTGCCTGCCGACAGTTATTTCATGCTGGGAGACAACCGCGACAACAGTGATGACTCCGGGTACATCGGCTTTGTGCCACGCCGGCTGTTGATCGGGCATGCGCATCGTGTGCTGGCGTCGGCAGAAATCCTGGACCATTGGATGCCTCGGTTGCGCAGGTTCGGTGCGCCGATCTTGTAAAAGGACTCATCAAGCCCACTGCGGAGATTCAAATGGATTGTATTTTTTGCAGCATCGTTCAAAAGACCTCTCCAGCCCACATTCTGTGGGAAGACGAACGGCACATGGCGTTTCTATCGATCTTTCCCAACACCCCGGGTTTCAGCGTGGTGATCCCCAAGCAGCATTACGGCAGCTATGCGTTTGCGCAGTCGGATGCGGTGTTATCTGAACTGATCGTTGCGGCCAAGAAGACCGCGCTGCAGATTGACCGGGCATTTCCCGATGTGGCACGCACGGGGATGATGCTGGAGGGGTATGGCGTGGACCACCTGCACGCGAAGCTGTTCCCGATGCATGGGACGGGGCCGGACAGCGCGTTCAAGCCCATCAGCTCCAGGGTGGACAAGTTCTTTGACGCCTATGAGGGCTATATCTCATCCCACGATTTTGTGCGGGCCGAGGATGCCGAGTTGGCGGAGTTGGCGGCGCATATTCGATCTTTCGGTTGAAGATCATCCTGGATTTTCCATCGGCATGTTCGGAGTTTTCTTATAGTTGGCAGGGGGCTTTTTACCTAGCGTGACGGCAGCAGTTCTTAGGATGAGGACACTTCCATAGGTCTCTTTCGCAAGGGCTGAATATGCCAGTCTCCAGTGCCAACTCCAGCGGGTATTCATTCGCTGCTGATCACCCGCCTGTTATTTCTCCTCCCACTCAGCCATCTCCCGAGCCTGCCAGCCAAGGCGCGCCCCCTTATGCGGCAGATCAGAAACGCTTGCCTGCCAGGGGGCCAAGCGGCTCGACATCATTTGGGCAACCCTGGGATGTAACCCTGCGCGCGTTTGCTCGGGGCGATTACGAAGAGGGTTCGGGGCGGCGCGATAGACGCGCATCAGGGGATGCGCCCACAAACCCCGTGCGCAACACGCTGGGAAGTCTGGGTGGGCCGACCTCGCATTCCGCTGACGCAGATAAGACCCTGCAGGCACAACTGATCACAAAAATGGGCGATCTGGCTGACTCATCGGTAAGCGTGCCCGCCCGGTCGCTTATTTCGCAGCCGTTCGAGATCTACAAGCATGTGGTCAACCAGCCCGAGGTACTGGCCTGGCTGAGAGGTAAGGGCTTTTCACTGGACTCGGTCACGATTGGCAACAACAGCGTATCGGGTTTCGTCACGCGTAACGGCGTGGTCTCTCATCAGACCTACACCCTGCAAGACACCTCCGGCTGGTGGCAAGTGTCGCGGCAAGTGATGCGTGCGCTTGAGGCATTGGACCTCGGGCACCATGGTGTGCCGTATGTTGCGCGCAACAGCCAGGAAGTTTCTCGCAACGTGGCCAGTCACTTCTATGGCGTGCGCCCGCCGTATACCGACGAGCAAGCGAGTGCGCTGGTGACTAACCTGAAGGCAGGTTGGCCTGCGCTGTCTACCGAGGAGTTACGCGAACGTGAACTCAAGCTTGAATGGTCCAAGCGCGGCATCAATGAACTGGATGACCGAAAAAATCTGGCAGATGCGTTGCAACGTGCGGCCGAGGGGGGGCTGATAATTCGCCGTTAGCGTTATCGAATACCGAGTTTGAGGTCTCCCGAAGCAACCCGCTGAAGAGCGATGATGAGGCTCGCAGGCGCTTGAATCAGCTTGTCTCTCGCCTTGAGATGCGTTGGACTCTGGAGGATTTGGGGGAGACGCTGCCGAATCAGCCGGTACGCATCAGTGAGGGTGTGCTGCAAGTGTTGCAACCGGCCTCCAATCGGTGGTTGGACGTCCCTTTCAGTAGCGGCTGGAGCCAGTCGCTGAAAGACGAACTGGCTGCGGTGGTCGCGTTGAGTGTGGATTTGGGCAACGCGCTGTATTCAGACGAACGCCATGATCTGCGGCAAGTCGCCCAGTCTATGAACCTTGGGCCGATCGACACGCCAGCCCAGGCCCGTGCGGCGGCCAATTGGCTGCGAACCGACTTCGCACCGCCGGCAACTGGCGGTAATTACGCGGCATTGCTGCCTCAGGAGTGGGCCCCGGGAACCTTGTCGGCACATGACAAGAGCAAGCTGGCGAGCCTGGCGACGGATCAGAAGTATGGCGCCAATACGATCGGCTATGTATTGGGCCGCCGGATTGTCACGCAGGTGGACCCGCAGGAAACGGCCGCCAAGGCTGACCAGCTATGGGACCAACTACTTAAAACTCCCGAGGCCCAGGATTGGGGGCGTGAGCTTGCCCGGGAATTGGGCTGGTACAAGGGCGAGGGCCGCGAAGAAATCGATGCCGCAGAGCTGCAAAGCCTGGTGACCTCCACCATTATGCTCAGCGTCGACCCTGCCGTGCCCTCCACGCCGGGTACTGCGGCGGGTTATCAATTCTATGCGCCAGCCAATATGGGGCGTGAGATAGGGGCGGTGCGCAAGGATTTCGAGAAGTATCTGATAGACAAAAAAGGCGTGAGCGTGCGCGCCGCGCCGCTGGTAGCCCACCTTTTTTCTGGCACACGCGGCCCCGGAATTTCTGGTGAAACCGGATCAACTCTCTTCAAGCGTGCCTGCGCCGTTACGCCAGTCGCCTGACACAATACGCATAGGCAGCCCGGCGTGGATGACCCTCAGCCTGGGCACGGGATTGGCTGAGGTGTGGGGCGGCCCTGGAGCGAGTCGCGGTATGAATCTCCAGGAGCTTGGAGCATTGACGACCTTGGACGCCCTTCAGCCGCCACAACAAATCCTGACCATGGCGCTGGGTGCCAGGGTGGTGCTACAGGTGGGGGTCATGACGGGTACAGTGCCCCAGCGCAGTGACGGAAAATATACTGCTGAGGACTACCAGACGGCGTCTGACGCAATCACGCAGCGTTCAGCGCAGGTCGAGAAAGCGCTCGAGACCCTCGGCACGGCGCCACCCACCCGCACCAGCCTGGCAACCAAGGTACTCAAAGAAAAATTCCCCGAGTTGACGGAGAGCGAGCTCACTTCCCTCACACTGAAAAAGCCTGCGACCAAGCTCAGCCGGATAGGCTTTGGTAGCAACCCGACCCAGCCCACGTTGATAGAGGCTTATGCGTCGGGCGATTTGCATGAGGGGAAGTTCAGCTTTAGCCATCCCCGTATCACGCAAGCTGAATTCGATACGCGAATAAGCTCACTCCCAAAAATTGCCGATCAAGTCGCGGGTGCGGTTGATGATTATCTGGCCACGATCAAGGCCGCGATGCCTGGCCTTATGGCAATGAGCCTTGAGCGCTTGCCGATTGAAGACCGTCGGGCTCTGGAGTGGGGGGATGTCGAGCCTATCAGGCTACGGCAGGAAACCGGTGAGACGCAGCCGCAAGATGCGGCCAAGGGCAATAAGGTCGCCAAAAATCGTGGTTGGCATGGGGTGCTGTTGCGTAGCCAGTACCAGGGCAAAACGCGTTATCACGAGTTTTTCCCGGCATCCGGCATGATCATCGACCGTACGGCAGACCTGGCGGGGAAAAAATTAAAACTCGATGGGGTCATTCAAGAAGAGCGAGAGCATTTCACCAGGAAACCTTCACAGTTGCATCGCTACCTGCGAGGTACTGAACAGCCGTTTGATTTTAATGCCTATCTTACCGGTGATGCCCCCCGTCCCGGTGTTTCGTCGAAAGTCATCATTTCCAAAATGGGCCCTACACTGCCGGGATCTTCTATCAAGGGGCAAGGTGACAACGCCAATGATTGGGTGCCTGACACCTTTGGCTCCGCCAAGACCCAATCGATTATCAACGCGATACTCAAGGGTAACTACATCGGCAACTACAGTGGGCATCGCCAGGAACTTATCGATTATGCAAACACAGTGTTGCCCAGCGAAGACACTATCTCAGGCTACGTTGATCGCCTGATGAGCAAGGAAAACGGCCGGGCGATGGTGTCGATGATTTCGTTTATCGGGCCTCTGGTCGATATCTATGAAGGCAACGTCAGAGACGGGTTGAAGAACCTGGCTATTGACGCGATATCGTTTATCGGTACGGGAGGGCTACAGGCGGCGCATAAGGCGTGGAAGGCGGTCAAGCTTGCATCACGCTTCAGCCGGCAGGCTTTTCGTACCTCTATTCTGAGCGAAGGTACAACATTGCTTCGCGGGATACTGAACCCGGCAGAGGGGTTTGTTGATTTGGTGCGTCAGCCCGGCGCCTTCGCCGAGTTTGTGAGCCGTACACACAAGGGCCTGCCGACAAAAGTGGGGATGGGGGTTTTTGTGCCCGCTGATGTTCATGAACGGGTGCGCTTTGGCAAAGACTTTTTTCCCTCCGTCTCCGAGATGATCAAGAAGGCCAATGCACTGCGTTCGCCTTCGGTGCCTGGCACGGTTGGGCAGCTACAGGTGCAAGCCATCATCCAGGACGGCAAGTGGTACGCGATTGATCCGGCTACCGGCACGCCATTCGGTCCGCCCCTTCAAAGGTTTATCCGTACGCCCTCTTGATACAAATCGAGCGCCAGGTTGACTCGGTTACCTCTCAGCCCGGCGACTGCTGACCTCGGCCGGCACATCATCCCCCGCCATGCGCTTACGAAACAGTGCCGTCCTGGCCAGCAGCAGCGTGGTTACCGGCACGGTGATCGACAGCAGAATCGGGATCAACCACCCATGCAACACCGGGCCGGACTTGAGCACCGAAAAGTAGATGATCGACGCCAGCGCCACACACCATGCCCCCAGCGTGGAAGCCAGTGCAGGCGGGTGCATGCGCTGGAAAAACTCCTTCATGCGCAACAACCCGATCGCGCCAATCAACGCAAACACACTGCTGAGCACCAACAGCACGGCCACGCTCACTTCAACCCATAACGGCATCATTCAATCACCTCGCCACGCAGCAGGAATTTCGCCAGGGCGAACGACCCGACGAAGCCAAACAGCGCAATCAACAACGCCGCTTCAAAGTAGGTGTCACTGGCATAACGAATGCCCAGCACCAGCATCATCAGCATCGCCAGGATGTACAGGTAGTCCAGCGCCAGTACCCGGTCCTGGGCCGATGGGCCTTTGAACAGGCGCACCAGCGTCAGCACCATGGCCAGGGAGAACAGGAACAGGCTGAACAGGATCGCATTGGAGAGCAGGGCGCTCATTCGAAGATCTCCATCAGGGGCCGTTCGTAGGTGGTTTTGAAGTGCTCGATAAACGCCGCTTCATCCTCCAGGTCGAACACGTGCAAGAGCAGGATGCTGCGGTCCAGCGCCAGTTCCGACCAGACGGTGCCGGGCGTCACGCTGGTGATCATCGACAGTACGGCCAGGCCATTCGCGTCGTGCAGGTCCAACGGGATTTTGATGAAGCGTGAGCGCGGTGGGTGTGAGCCGCAGGTGAGCACCCCCAGGCCACGTGCAGGTTGGAGATGATCACATCGCGGCCCACCACGAAAAACAGGCGGATGATCACGCCAGGTCGGCGGATGCGGATCGGCAGCGGGCGCAGCGGTGCCATCAGCAGCGGCGCGAGAACGCCCAGCAGCGCGCCCAGCAACAGGTTGCCGGGGCTGACCGACAGGTTCAGCACCAGCCACAACACCCACAACGCCAGGGATAACCACGGGGCAGGGAACAGGCGCTTCATGGTCGCATCTCCTGCGCAGTCGCCTTGGCTTCAGGGCTGGGCACCGGGCGCGTGGCCATAACGGCCATCACGTAGCTCTCCGGGTTGTTCAGGCTCTTGGCGGTGGCCAGGGTGTAGCGCATCAGCGGCTCGGCCTTGAAGGTCAGGGCGATGCTCAGGCCCAGCAGGAAGAAGATCGGCACGCACTCGTAGCGGCGCAGCAGCGGCGATGGGCGTTCTTCCGGGGTCCAGAAACGCTGGATGCCGAGGCGGGCGAAGGCGATCAGCGAGGCCAGGCCAGACAGGATCAGCAGCGCCACCAGGCCCCAGGCTGCCGGGCGGATCGGCTCATCGACAGGATTGCCCAGGCCCAGCGGATTGACCAGCGCGCTCAGCAAGCTGAGTTTGCCGATAAACCCGGACAGCGGCGGCATGCCGATGATCAGCAGGGCGCAGGCGACAAAGCTCAAGCCCAGGAACGCCATGGTCCATGGGATCACCTGACCGACTACGGCTTTCTGCTCATCGTCCAGGTTGACGCCGGGGCGTGGATGCAGCGACTCCATGGCCTTGGGCAGCGCATCGATTTCTTCATCCAGTGGCAGGTCATTGGCCGAGCGCGAACGTTCGATCAATTCCGCCAGGAGGAACAGCGCGCTTAACGCCAGTGTGGAACTGACCAGATAGAACAAAGCGCCCGCCGTCAGGCTTGGCTGGGCAAAGCCCACGGCCGATAGCAGAATCCCGGCCGAAACCAGGATGCTCAAACTCGCCATGCGCTCCAGGCGCTGCGCCGCCACCATCGCCAGTGCCGCGCAGATGATCGTCGCCATGCCGCCGTACACCAGCCAATCGCCGCCAAACAGCGCCGAGGCACCGGCCTGGCCGGAGAACAGCAGGGTCCACAGGCGCAGCACGGTGTACACGCCGACCTTGGTCATGATCGCAAACATCGCGGCCACCGGCGCGCTCGCCGAGGAGTAGGCGGGCGCCAGCCAGAAATTCAGCGGCCACATGCCCGCCTTGGCCAGGAATGCCGTGGCCAGGATCGCCGCACCGGCGTGCAGCAGGCCGCGATCAGCCTCCGGCACCAGCGGGATTTTCAGCGCCAGGTCGGCGAAATTCAGCGTGCCGGTGACGCCGTAGATCATCGCCGCGCCGATCAGGAACAACGACGACGCCAGCAGGTTGATCGCGATGTAATGCAGCCCCGACGACACCCGCGCACGGCCTGAGCCGTGCAGCATCAAGCCGTAGGACGCCGCCAGCAGCACCTCGAAGAACACGAACAGGTTGAACAGGTCGGCGGTGAGAAATGCGCCGTACAGGCCCATCATCTGGATCTGGAACAACGCGTGGAAGCTGGTGCCGGCGCGGTCCCAGCGGGCCATGGCGAACAGCAACGCACTGACGCCGATGATCCCGGTGAGCACCAGCATCAACGCCGACAGTTGGTCCACCACCAGCACAATGCCGAACGGCACCTGCCAGTTGCCCGGCAGGTAGACGCCGATGGAGCCGGGGCCGCCTTTTTGCGTCCAGTACAACAGCAGGATCGCGATACCCAGGCCGACGACGCTGGAGAACAGATTGATTTTGGCTTTCAGCGGGCGGCGTTTTTCGCCGAGCATCAGCATCAGCGCGGCGGTCAGCAACGGCAGCAGGATCGGCGCGACGATCAGTTGATTCATCCACGTCATTCCTTGGGCTCCCGGCCGTCTACATGGTCAGTGCCGGTCAGGCCCCGGGAGGCCAGCAGAACGATCAGGAACAACGCGGTCATGGCGAAGCTGATCACGATAGCCGTGAGCACCAGCGCCTGGGGCAGCGGGTCGGTGTAGTTGAGCAGGTCTTGCGGCACGCCGTCCTTGATGATCGGCTCCTTGCCGATAAACAGGCTGCCCATACTGAAAATGAACAGGTTGACCCCGTACGACAACAGGCACAGGCCCATCACCACCTGGAACGTCCGTGGGCGCAGGATCAACCAGACGCCGGAGGCCGCCAGGACCCCAATGGCAATTGCGATGACTTCTTCCATCAGGCGGCTCCTTCCGTTGCGGCAACCACTTTGGCCTGGTTGCTCGGTTTATGGGCCCGCACGGACTGGTGGCCGAGGGCGGTGAGCATCAGCAGGGTCGAACCGACGACCATGGCGTACACGCCGACGTCGAAGAACAACGCGCTGGCGATGTGGATATCGCCCAGCAGCGGCAGGCGCAAATGCCAGGTATGCGTGGTGAGGAACGGGTACCCGGCAAACAAGGCGCCGAGCCCGGTCAACGTCGCCGAGAACAGCCCGAAGCCCATCCAGCGCATCGGCCGCAGGCTCATCTGGGCCTCGACCCACTGGGTGCCCGCCACCATGTATTGCAGGATAAACGCCACCGACATCACCAGCCCGGCGACAAACCCGCCGCCCGGTTGATTGTGGCCGCGCATGAACAGGTAGAACGACACCACCAGCGCAATCGGCAGCAGCAGGCGTACCAGCACTGCCGGCACCATCATAAAGCCGAGGGCGGTATCGCTGGCCTGGCGCGGGTTGACCAGGTCGGTGGCCACGTCCGGCGCGAGCTGGCGCTGTTGCGCGGGCAGTTGCATGCTTTCCTTGGACGGGCGGAAGCGCCGTAGCAGGGCGTAAACCGTCAGCGCCACGGCGCCCAGCACGGTGATTTCGCCGAGGGTGTCGAAGCCACGGAAGTCCACCAGCATCACGTTCACCACATTGCTGCCGCCGCCTTCGGGCAAGGCACGGCTGAGGTAGAACGAGGAGATATCGTTGGGCGTCTGGCGGGTCAGCATCGCGTAGGACAGCAGCGCCATGCCGCCGCCCACCACGGTGGACAACAGGAAGTCACGCAGGCGTCGAATGCGTGCCTTGCGCAGCGAACTCGGCAGTGGCGAGACTTCTTCGATCCGCCGTGGCAGCCAGCGCAGGCCCAGCAGGATCAGCACGGTGGTCACTACTTCCACCACCAGTTGTGTGAGTGCCAGGTCCGGCGCCGAAAACCATACAAAGGTGATGCAGGTCATCAGGCCGCACACGCTGACCATGGTCAGGGCCGCCAGCCGGTGGTACTTGGCCTGCCAGGCGGCGCCGAGGGCACAGGCAATCGCCAGCAGCCACAGGGTGACGAACACGATGGAACCCGGGATTTTCGGGCGGTCGCCCCAACTGAGGCCGCTGTTGAGCATCGGGATCAAACCGGCGATGACCGCCGCCAGCACCAGCAGGAACAGTTGGGTCTGCAGGCGTTTGGTGCTGATGCGTTTTTCGATCTTGCGCACGCCACGCATCATCACCACCAGGCTGCGTTCGAAACCGCGCTTGCCGTTGAAGTAGCTGATGACCGGCGGGTACTTGAAGCGGCCGCGCTTGAGTTGCTTGCGCAGCAACAGGTACAGCACCACACCGCCGGACATGGCCACCAGGCTCATGATCATCGGCGCGTTCCAGCCGTGCCAGATCGCCAGGCTGTACTCGGGCAGCACCCCGCCCACCACCGGCAGCGCGGCGGCGGCGAGGATCGAGCCGACCACCTGGGCCGGGAGGATGCCCACCAGCAGGCAGGTGAACACCAGCAACTCGACCGGCGCACGCATCCAGCGCGGGGGTTCATGGGGCGTATGGGGCAGGTTGGTGGCGGGCGGGCCGAAGAACACATCCACGGTAAAGCGCAGGGCGTAGGCCACGCTGAACGTACCGGCGATGGTCGCGATCATCGGCAGGGCGATTTCCACCCATTGGGTCGACGAGATAAACACGGTTTCGGCGAAGAACATCTCTTTGGACAGGAAGCCGTTGAGCAACGGCACCCCGGCCATCGAGGCGCTGGCCACCATTGCCAACGTCGCGGTAAAGGGGATCAGCCGCACCAACCCACTGAGCTTGCGGATATCGCGCGTGCCGCTTTCGTGGTCGATGATGCCTGCCGCCATGAACAGCGAAGCCTTGAAGGTGGCATGGTTGAGGATATGGAACACTGCCGCGACCGCAGCCAGCGGGCTGTTGAGGCCCAGCAGCAGGGTGATCAGCCCGAGGTGGCTGATGGTGGAATAGGCCAGCAGGCCCTTGAGATCATTCTGGAACATGGCGCAATACGCGCCGAGGAGGAGGGTAAGGGCGCCGGCACCGCCGACGATCCAGAACCATTCTTCGCTGCCGGACAGCGACGGCCACAGGCGGGCCAGCAGGAACACCCCGGCCTTCACCATCGTTGCCGAATGCAGATAGGCCGAAACCGGCGTCGGTGCCGCCATCGCGTGGGGCAGCCAGAAGTGGAAGGGGAACTGCGCGCTTTTGCTCAGGGCGCCGATCAGCACCAGGGCGAGCATGACCGGGTACAGCGAATGCGCACGAATCTGCTCGCCCGCCGCCAGCACCTGGTCCAGGTCATAGCTGCCGACGATATGCCCCAGCAGCATCACGCCCGCCAGCAGGCACAAGCCGCCGGCACCGGTGACCATCAACGCCATATACGCGCCACGCCGTGCGTCGGCGCGGTGGTGCCAATAACCGATCAGCAGGAATGAGAACAGGCTGGTCAGTTCCCAGAAGAACACGATCTGGATCAGGTTGCCGGAGATTACCAGGCCGAGCATGGCGCCCATAAAGGCCAGGAAAAACGCGAAGAAACGCGGCACCGGGTCGTCCGGCGACATGTAGTAGCGCGCATACAGCGACACCAGCGTGCCAATGCCGAGCACCAGCATCGAGAACAGCCAGGCAAACCCGTCCATGCGCAACACGAAGTTCAGCCCGAGGCTGGGCAACCACATGAATTCTTCGCGGATCACGCCACCGTGGGCGATCTGGGGGTAGAGCAGCGCGACTTGAAGGGTGCCGACCAGGGCCACAAGGCCAGCCAGCAGGGATTCGGTGTTACGTGCATTGTGCGGCAGCAAGGCCGCCAGACAGCTGCCGATAAAAGGCAGAAGCAGTAGAACTATCAGGGACATAGGCTTCTAATCTGCGGGAGTTTGGGATGCATCATACGTGCCGCTTTCTCGATCACCAAACGGCAACATGTGGCAGGATCCTACAAAGTAGGACGAACCCCCCCGTTTGGCATTGTTTCACTGAGCAACACCGCTCCCTGTGGGAGCCGGGCTTGCCCGCGATGGCAATCTGACAGCCACCGCAAGCGTTCGGACATTATCCCTGCTGTTCCTGTTCCCTCTCATCACGCAATTCGATTGCCTTCTGCCCCTTTGTCTTCATCTCACTGACAACCACTGCCACTACAATCAACACCGCTCCCAGCATCGCAATCGGTGGAAAGCGCTCCCCGGCAATCCGCCCGACCACACCGGCCCACACCGGCTCACCGGCATAAATCAGCGTGGCCCGGGTTGGCGAAACACTCTGCTGCGCCCAGTTCATCGCCACCTGGATCACCGCGCTGGTCAAGCCCAGGCCCACCGCGCTGAACAGCAGCAACCATGAAAAGCCCGGCAGCGCCTCGCCCATCGGCACCACCATCAGGAACGACAACAACGACGCCGTGGCCAATTGCACCACGGTCACCCGGCGCACATCGACCTGCCCGGCAAACGCGCTGATCAGGATAATCTCCGCCGCAATCGCTACCGCGCCGATCAGCGTGGCTATTTCACCCGGGCTGAAATTCAACGTAGCCCCCGCAGGGCCGGTCAACAGCATCAAACCGGCAAATGCCAGCATGATGCCGATGCTCGGCATCAGCCCGGGGCGGCGGCCCAGCACCAGCCACTGCAGCAACGGCACGAATGGCACATAGAGCGCGGTGATAAACGCCGACTGGCTGCTCAGGATGGTTTGCAGGCCAATGGTCTGCAAACCATAGCCAAACATGATCGCCACACCGATAAACACCCCGGCCTTCAGTTCAAACAGCGTCAGGTCGCGCAGCGTGCGCAACGAAAAGAAACCGACCACAATGGCCGCTGCCGCAAAGCGCAGGCCCACGAAAAACATCGGCCCGCTGACGGTCATCGCGTGTTGCACCAGCAAAAAAGTGCCGCCCCAGATCATGGTGATCACCACCAGGATGCATTCGGCTTTGCTGAAACGGTTAAAACGTGGGGAAGCGTTCGGGGTTGTCATGGCGGCTCGGTCTTGCAAGGGAAGGGCGCGGATCGCACAATGCGCCGCACGCTGGGCAGTATACTGCGCACACCTATCATATGAGCAATATAGTGCACAAAGAAAATCCACAACGGGCTTCGGTCTTGCAACATGTCAGCCAGAATGTGCGTCGTCTGCGGCATGCTGCCGACTTGAGCCAGACCGCACTATCGGAAAAGTCCGGGGTCAGCCGGCGCATGCTGGTGGCGATTGAGGCCGGTGAGAAAAACGTCAGCCTGTCCACCCTCGACCGCGTGGCCGAAGCGCTGGACGTGGCGTTCAGCGACCTGATCCAGGCCCCGGATGCGCCCGACCACAGCCGCATCAACGAGTTGGCCTGGGCCGGTGATATCCCCGGCAGCAAAGCCGTATTGCTGGCCAAGGCCACCGCGCGCCGCGAGGTGGAGCTGTGGGAGATGCGCCTGGAACCCGCCGATCGCTACAGCCCCGAGCCCGACCCGGAAGGCTGGAGCGTGCAGCTGTTTGTGTTCGAGGGCTGCCTCACGTTGCGGGTGGGAGATGAAGATAAGCTCGTCAGCGCCGGCGAGTTCTATATGTTTGCCAGCGGTCAGGCCCACGCCTACCGTAACGACGGCGAGGTGGCGGTGCGCTTTGTGCGCAACGTGGTGATCTAACTGTTTGCCAGGCAACAGTGGATGCACACTTTGCTGGTTTAAGCCGCGGCCCAGCCTCGTAAATCAACAGCAAAGCCCTGATTTTATTGACGATTAAATTCAGGCACGACTCCTGCAATCACTCCAGTATCCCCTCGGAGCCTGGAGTCGGCCCATGTCAGCCCACCCTCAACACCCTGCCCATATCATCCGCTCGGACGCGGAAGCCATCGAGGTCGCTACCCGCCTGGCCGCACGCTTTGCGGTCGACGCCAGCGTGCGCGACCGCGAGCGGCGCCTGCCGGTAGAGGAACTCGAGGAGTTTTCCGCCAGTGGCCTGTGGGGCATCACCATTCCCAAGGCTTACGGTGGCGCCGAGGTGTCCTATGCGACGGTGGCTGAGGTGATCAAGTTGATCTCCGCCGCTGACCCGTCCCTGGGGCAAATCCCGCAAAACCACCTCGGCGTAGTGGACATCCTCCTGCAAACCGCCAGCGAGGAACAAAAGCTCCATTACTTCGGCAAAGTCCTGGCGGGTTACCGTTTTGGCAATGCCTTCTCCGAAGCCAAGAGCAAAAACGCCGGCACCTTTGATACCCAGATCCGCTTCCATGGCGACACCGCGCAAATCAACGGCGAGAAGTTCTACTGCACCGGCGCACTGTTCGCCCATCTGGTGCCCACGGTTGGCAATAACGAACACGGCCAGGCGTTTATTGCCTTTGTCGAACGCGATGCGCCAGGCCTGACGGTAGTCGACAGCTGGGACGGCTTCGGCCAGCGCACCACCGCCAGCGGCGGGGTGACCCTCGACGGTGTGAGCGTGCCGCTGACTGCAGTGATCCCCGCCCACCTGGCGTTCGACCAACCCACCGCCAATGGCCCGATTTCGCAAATTATCCAGGCCGCCGTGGACACCGGCATCGCCCTCGGCGCGCTGGAGCAGGCGAAGGTGTATGCGCGACAGGCGCGCCCGTGGATCGACAGCCAGCAGGATCACGGCTGGCAAGACCCATTCACCATCGCTGCCATCGGCGACCTGGAGTGGCGCGTGCACGGCACCGAAGCGATTCTCGCCAAGGCAGGCAAGGCCGTCGATCTGGCCCTCGCCGAACCGAGTGAAGACACGGTCGCCCGCGCCTCGCTGGTGGTCGCCCAGGCCAAAGTGCTGTCGGCGGAAACCGCCTTGCTCGCCAGCAGCAAGCTCTTCGAACTGGCCGGCACCCGCTCGGTCACCGGCAAGCACAACCTCGACCGCTTCTGGCGTAACGCCCGCACCCACACCCTGCACGACCCGGCCCGCTGGAAATACCATCTGATCGGCAACTTCGTGCTCAACGGCGTGAAGCCTGCGCGCCACGCCTGGAACTGAGGAGACTTGACCATGACCGCCCTGAATCAAGCCCGCCAATTGCTGGAAAGCACCCGACGGCATGTCGCGCAAAGCGATGACCCCTATGTGATCAGCCGCTTCGGCGACTGGCAGATTCGCGTCGATGTGGCCGCCGCCTTGCTGGAACGCGCCGACACCCACCCAAGCCCTGTGGCGATCACCGAAGCGCAGATTGCCGCCGCCGAAGCCCTGCTATTTGCGAGCAATACCGAATTTGAACTCACCGGCCAACGCACCCCATTGCCGCCGACGCTCGATGACCCGCTGCGCTGGAAATACCAGGTTGTCGGCAATTACCACCTCAACGGAGTGCTTTGATGTCCCGTGAAATCCGCTTGAATGCCTTCGACATGAACTGTGTCGGCCACCAGTCCCCCGGCCTTTGGGCACACCCGCGTGATCGCTCGTGGCAGTACAAGGACCTGGAATACTGGACCGACCTGGCAAAGATCCTTGAGCGCGGCAAGTTCGACGGTCTGTTTATCGCCGACGTGCTGGGCATCTACGACGTGTACAACGGCAACGGCGAAGCCGCCATTCGCCAGGCCACCCAAGTGCCGGTCAACGATCCATTGTCGCTGATCGCGCCCATGGCGCTGGTCACTGAGCACCTGGGTTTCGGCCTGACCGCCTCCTTGTCGTTCGAGCACCCGTATCCCTTTGCGCGCCGGCTCTCGACCCTCGACCACCTGACCAAGGGCCGCATCGGCTGGAACATCGTCACCTCCTACCTGGAAAGCGGCGCCAAGAACCTCGGCCAGAAGGCCCAGACCGAACACGATGCGCGCTACGACTACGCCGAGGAATACCTGGAGGTTTGCTACAAACTCTGGGAAGGCAGCTGGGAGGAGGGCGCCGTGCTGCGTGATCGCGAGCGCCGGATTTTCAGCGACCCGAGCAAAATCCACGAGATTCGCCACGTCGGCAAACACTTCCAGGTGCCCGGTATTCACCTGTGCGAACCCTCGCCCCAGCGCACGCCGGTGCTGTACCAGGCCGGTGCATCCAGCCGTGGCAAGCAGTTCGCCGCCGAGCAGGCCGAGTGCGTGTTCGTCGCCGCGCCGTCCAAGGTGCTGCTGAAAAAGACCGTCGCCGACATTCGCCGCCGTGCGGCCGAGGCCGGGCGTGATCCGAAGAAAATCCTGATCTTCAACCTGCAGACGGTGATCGTCGGCGAGACCGACGCCAAGGCCAAAGCCAAGTTTGAGGAATACAAATCCTACGTCAGCTACGAGGGCGCGATGGCACTGATCTCCGGCTGGACGGGCATTGATTTCAGCCAGTTCAAACCGGATGAACCGCTCAAGCACGTGCACACCAATGCGATTCAATCGGCAGTCGAAGCGTTCTCCACGGCCGACCCGAACAAGGTCTGGACCCCCAACGAGCTGGCCGACTGGGTGGGCATCGGCGGCTTTGGCCCGCTGTTTGTCGGCGGCCCGCAAACCGTGGCGGACCTGTTGCAGGAATGGGTCGAAGACACCGATGTGGACGGCTTCAACCTGGCTTATGCGTTGACCCACGAAACCTTTATCGACGCCGTGGAATTGCTGGTGCCGGAGTTGCAAAAGCGTGGCGTGTACAAGACCGAATACGCCCAGGGCACCTTGCGCGAGAAGTTGTTTGGCGACGGTGCGCGGTTGGGGGCGAACCACCCGGGCGCGGGCTACCGCGATTTGGCGGCCTTGCACAATTCCAATGTGGGAGCGGGCTTGCTCGCGAATGCGGACTGACATCCAACATTAATACCGACTGAATCACCGCTTTCGCGAGCAAGCCCGCTCCCACACTTGCCCTGCGTTGATCCAAAAATCCAGCCAGCGGACCACCGCACGCACACAACCTGAATAGGAGCATCACCCCTATGAGCGTGCACGAACGCAAACGCCCGCTGGACCTGGAGTGGCCAGCCGAGCTGCTCGGCAACCTGCCCAAGGCCCTGGAGCAATTGCACCATTGGGCGCAGATTACGCCGCTGCATACCGCGCTGCGCCACAAGCGCCAGGGCCAGTGGTATGCGTGGCGCTGGATCGATGTGTTGCGCGACGTGGAGCGCCTGGCCGATGGCTTGCGCCAGCAGGGTTCGGCGAGCCGTCGCGGCTGGTCCTCAGCGGTGCTTTCGAGCCCAATCTGTTGCTGCTGGCGCTGGCTGCCCATTCGGTCGGTGGGCAGGTACTCACCCTTGCCGATGGTTTGGACGCCCAGGCCGTGGAGCAACAGCTATGGCGCATTCGCCCGACCCACGCCTATGTGCAGGGCCGCCAGCCAATACGGCATTGGCAGTCCGCCAACGTGGTGGATTTCGCCCAGTTGCTCGGCCCGGTAGACCCGGCGCAGCATGTGCAGCGTTGGTGGCAACCGAGCGCTGAAACCGCGTTATGGAGCGAGGAAGGCACGCAGTGGCAAGGCGGCCTGGCGGTAGTGCTGGAGCAATGGCTGAACAGCGGCCATGGCCTGGCGTTTCCCGAAAGCCTGGCCTCGGCGCGGCGTGATCGCAGTGAAGTTGCGCCGACCGGCCTGCTGCTGTCCCCCGAGCGTTTGCAGCACGTGGCCGACGATATCGAAAGCCGCCTCGCGCCCCACGGCACCTGGCGCCGACGCCTGTGTGACTGGGCCATCGCCCACCCGCAAAGCGGCTTGCGCCAGGTGCTGAAAAACCGTGTACGCAAACTGCTGGGCTTTCAGCGCCTGGCCTATATCTGGCAGCCGTCCAGCACCGCCAAAACCAGCCAGGATCCGGTGTGGCTGGCTGAATTCAAACGGGACATTGCATGAGCCAGGCCATTCTCCAGGTGCGGGATATCTCGCTGTCGTTCAAAGGGGTCAAGGCCATCAACGCCTTGTCCTTCGAGGTGCAGCGCGGCGAAATCTGCGCGCTGATCGGGCCCAACGGTGCCGGCAAGAGTTCGTTGCTCAATGTGCTTAACGGCGTGTACCGCTTCGATGCCGGCGAGATCGTGTTCGAGCAGCAGCACTTCCACCGTATCGACCCCTTGGGCGCGGCGCGCCGAGGTATTGGCCGCACGTTCCAGAACAATGCGCTGTTCAAGAAAATGAGCGTGCTCGACAACATCCTTACCGGCCTGTCGCGGCACATGCGCACCCGCTTTATCGAACAGGCCCTGGGCTTGCCTCGTGCGCGGCGTGAAGCCGCAGCCTTCCGCCTGCGCGCCCAGGGCATCCTCGAGTTTCTGGAGCTGCAGGCCCACCGCGATGTGCTGGTGGGTAACTTGTCCTATGGCCTGCAAAAGCGCGTGGAGCTTGGCCGTGCACTGATCGCCGGGCCCAGCCTGTTGCTGCTGGACGAGCCGATGGCCGGGATGAACGCCGAGGAAAAACACGACATGGCGCGCTTCGTCGCCGATGTAAACCGCGACCTCGGCACCACCGTGGTGTTGATCGAGCACGACATGGGCGTGGTCATGGGCCTGTCCGACCATGTGGTGGTGCTCGACTACGGGCGCAAGGTCGGCGACGGCACGCCCGCCGAGGTACAAGCCAACCCCGAGGTGATCGCGGCGTACCTGGGAGTTGCCCACTGATGACCTTCTTCTTTGAAACCCTGCTCGGTGGCCTGCTCGCCGGCACCATGTACTCGTTGGTCGCCATCGGCTTCGTGCTGATCTACAAGGCCAGCGGCGTGTTCAATTTCGCCCAGGGCTCGATGCTGCTGTTTGCCGCGCTGACCTTTGTCAGCCTGCATGACCAGGGCGTGCCGTTTGCCCTGGCGTTGCTGCTGACGGTGATCGTGATGATCGTCGGCGCCTTGCTCATCGAGCGCCTGGTGTTGCGGCCGCTGGTGAATCGTTCGCAGATCACCCTGTTCATGGCCACCCTGGGCCTGTCGTTCATTATCGAGGGCCTGGCCCAAGGCTTGATGGGTTCCCAGGTGCGTGCGCTGGACCTGGGCATCGACGACGTGCCGCTGTTTGTCGGGCCGCTGATGCTCAGCCAGTTCGACCTGATTGCGGCGGCGGTCGCGGTGGTGCTGGTGACGGTGCTGGCGCTGCTGTTCAACAAGACCCGCATCGGTGTGTCGCTGCGCGCCGTGGCGGATGACACCACGGCGGCGCTGTCGATCGGCATCAACCTCAACCGCATCTGGCAGATCGTCTGGGCGGTGGCCGGCATCGTCGGGCTGGTGGCGGGCCTGCTGTGGGGCGCACGCCAGGGCGTGCAGTTCTCCTTGTCGCTGGTGGTGCTCAAGGCGCTGCCGGTGCTGATCATCGGCGGCTTTACCTCGATTGGCGGGGCGATTGTCGGCGGGCTGATTGTCGGCGCGGCGGAGAACCTGGCCGAGGTGTATATCGGCCCGTTGATCGGCGGCGGCATCACGCCGTGGTTCGCCTATGTATTGGCTTTGGCCTTCCTGTATATCCGTCCCGCCGGCCTGTTCGGCGAGCGCGCCATCGAGCGAGTCTGAAACCATGTCGATACCCGTTGCTCAAGAAACCGCGCCGTTAGTGCTGATTCAGCGGCGCGTGCCCTGGGGCCTGATCGGCCTGCTGGCGCTGGCCTTTGTGGTGGTGCCGCTGTGGGGCAATGACTATTGGCTTAATGCGATCCTGATCCCGTTTCTGGTGCTGTCGCTGGCCGGGTTGGGCCTGAACCTGTTGACCGGTTACACCGGACAGACCTCGGTGGGCGCGGCGGGGTTCATGGCCGTCGGCGCGTTCGCCACCTACGGGTTTCTGTTGCGCCTGCCGGAGCTGGGCTTGCCGGTGGCGTTGCTCGGTGGCGGGATTATCAGCGCGCTGGTTGGGTTGGTGTTCGGCCTGCCCAGCTCGCGGATCAAGGGTTTCTACCTGATGGTCACCACCCTGGCCGCGCAGTTTTTTCTAGAGTGGGTGTTCGTCAAATTTCCCTGGTTCTACAACTATGGCTCGTCCGGGACAATCTCTGCGCCGAAGCTTGCGCTGTTCGGTCATGACCTGAATACGACACTGGGCCGCTACCTGCTGACCCTGGTGACGGTGCTGCTGTTGACCTGGACCGCCGTGAACCTGGTGCGCAGCCAAGTCGGGCGCAACTGGATGGCGATCCGCGACATGGACACGGCCGCCGCCGTGGTCGGCATCCCGGTGGTGCGCTACAAGCGCCTGGCGTTTGCGGTCAGCTCGTTCTATTTAGGCATCGCCGGCGCGCTGTGGGCCTTCGCCTACCTGGGCACGGCCAGCGCCAGCAGCTTTGATATCAACCGCTCGTTCCAGATCCTGTTCATCATCATTATCGGCGGCATGGGCAGCATTGCCGGCAACTTTGTCGGCGCGGCGTTTATCAGTTTGCTGCCGATCTTCCTCAGCCATGCCGGGCAGGCGCTGTTCGGCGGTGCGGTGGATGCGGGGCAGTTGCAGAACCTGCAGAAAATCATCTTTGGCGTATTGATCATCGTGTTCCTGATCAAGGAACCCGAGGGCTTGATTCGCCTGTTGCATAACCTGCGTGACCGTGTGCGGCAGTGGCCGCTGCGCTTCTAACTTTAAGAGAACCTCCATGCGTGCATCCTTGAAACGTTCCTTGATCGGCGCCGCGTTTACGTTGGCGACCCTGGCTGGTGCTGTACCGCAGGCGATGGCCTCGCCTGATCAGCAATTCATCCCGCTGGCCACCTACCGTGTTGGCGCCTACGCCTCCAGTGGCGTGCAGGTGTGGGCCGGGATGATCGACTACCTGCGTTACATCAACGAGGTCGAAGGCGGTATCAACGGCGTGAAATTGGTGTGGCAGGAATGCGAGACCGAGTGGACGGCGGAGAAGGGCATCGAGTGCTACGAGCGCTTCAAAAATGGCCTGGATGGTGCGCCGGTCGCGGTGTACCAGCCTAACGGCGCACCGGCGGCGTATGCCCTGAGCGAGCGGGCCGAAGTCGACAAGATCCCGCTGATCACCCTCGGCTACGGCCGCACCGAAGCCACCGACGGCACGGTCTTCCCGTACAACTTCCCGGTGATGCTGACCTTCTACAGCGAAGCCTCGACCCTGGTGAACTACATCGCCCAGCGCGAAGGCGGCTTCGACAAACTCAAGGGCAAGAAAATCGCCACGGTCTACCACGACTCGGCCTATGGCCGTGAAACCCTGGGCCCGCTGAAATTGCTCGCGGAAAAATACGGCTTTGAAAATATCCAGATTCCGGTCGCCGACCCCGGCAACGAGCAATCGGCGCAATGGCGCCAGGTGCGCCAGGCCAATCCGGACTGGGTGTTCCTGCGCACCTGGGGTGTTTCAACCCCGGTCGCGGTGAAAACCGCTGCGCGTTTCGGCTTCCCGGTGGACCATATCATCGGCGATATCTGGGCCAGTTCCAGCGAAGACGTATTGCCCGCAGGTGCCGCCGCCAAAGGCTACCTGGCGCTCACTCCCTACCCGGCAGGGGCCGATTTCGAGATCCACAAGCGCCTCAAGCAGTACATCCTGGACAAGGGCCACAGCGACCTCAAGGACCTGAAAAACTTCGGCAGCGTCTACTACAACTCCGGCCTGGTGAACGCCGCTGTGGCCGTGGAGGCGATCCGCACCGGCCAGGCCAAGTTCGGCAAGCGCCCGCTCAATGGCGAAGAAGGCCGCTGGGGCCTGGAGCACTTGAATATCGACGACACGCGCCTCAAGGCCATGGGCTACCTGGGCCTGATGCAGAACCTCAAGCTGTCGTGCCGCGACCACGAAGGCGGCGGCTCGGCGCGGGTGCAGCAATGGGACGGCGCCAACTGGGCGCTGATCAGCGACTGGATCGCCGCCGACCGTGCGCTGCTGCGCCCGCTGATTGACGAAAAGTCCGCCGCATTCGCCAAGGAAAAAGGCCTCACGCCACGCACCTGCACCGGGGATGAATAAGCCATGAACCAGCCTGCCACCGAGCCCACGCGCCCGTCGCTGCTGACGGTCAACGATATTGAAGTGATCTACGACGGCGCGATTCTCGCCGTGGCCGGGGTGTCGCTGAGCGTGCCCAAGGGCGCGATTGTGGCCTTGCTCGGCGCGAACGGCGCAGGCAAGAGCACCACGCTCAAGGCGATCTCCGGGCTGGTGCGCGCCGAACGCGCCGAGGTCAGCCGGGGGGTTATCGAATACGCAGGCCTGGACCTTGCCGGCGTCGACCCCAGCCAGCGCGTGCGCCAGGGCATGGTGCACGTGCTGGAAGGCCGACATGTGTTCGGCCAGCTCACCGTGGAAGACAACCTGCGCAGCGGCGGTTTTGTGCGGCGCCTCAGCCGCAAGGCCATGGAGGCCGACCTGGAGCGCATCTACGCCTGGTTCCCGAGGCTCAAGACCAAGCGCCACACGCGCGCCGGGCTGACCTCCGGCGGCGAGCAGCAGATGGTCGCCATCGGCCGGGCCTTGATGACCCGTCCTACTTTGGTACTGCTCGACGAGCCGTCCATGGGTTTGGCGCCTATGATCGTGCAGGAGATCTTCGAGATTATCGCGCAGCTCAATCGCGAGCAGCAGGTGAGCTTCCTGATCGCCGAGCAGAACATCAACGTCGCGCTCAACTATGCGTCCCACGGCTACGTGCTGGATACTGGGCGCGTGGCCTTGAGTGGCAGCGCCGCTGAACTGCTGGCGCGGGGCGATTTGCATGACATTTATCTGGGTAAACAGTGAAGGCGAATTTGCATGACTGAAACCATCCGCAACGCTGATGTCCTGATCATCGGCGGCGGCCTGAGCGGCACGATGCTCGCCGTGCAACTGCTGCGCCTGCCTGGCAAGCGCCGGGTTCTGGTAATCGAGCCACGCGCCGAACTCGGCCGGGGCGAGGCCTACAGCGCCGTCGAGCTGGGCCACACCCTGAACGGCAATGCGGCGCGCATGAGCGTCGACCCGGACAATGCCGACGACCTGACCGAATGGCTCACCGACTACATCGGCGCCGGCGGTTGGCCGGAGTCGGACCAGCAGCACGTGCCCATCAGCGAACTGTTCCCGCCCCGCGGGATTTTTGGTTTATATGCCCAGCAGCGCCTGGCTGAGGCCAAGGCGCTGTCGACCTCCACGGTCGAGCATGTGCGCGGCGAAGTGGTCGACCTGCAAGTCGAGGCCGATTCCACGCTGTTGACCTTGGATAACGGCCAGCAACTGCGCGGCGCCCGGGCGGTGCTGGCGACCGGTATGTTCCCGGCGGCGCGCACGCCGCAAACCGAATCCAGCGGCTTGAACGCGGCCGCCGTGGACCCGTGGGACGTGCAGGCCATGACCCATATCGACCCGCAGGCGACGGTGCTGATTGTCGGTTCCGGGCTGACCATGGTGGACGCCGTGGTGTCCCTGGAACAGGCCGGGCATCGCGGGCCGATCGAGATTTTTTCGCGCCACGGGCTGTTGCCCCACGTGCGTCGGCAACCGCCGGGCTGGGAGGACTTTCTGGCCGCCGACCACAGCCTGCGCAGCCCTCGGCAATTGCTGCGCGAGGTGCGTCGTCAATGCCGCCTCGCGCTGGCGCAAGGCATTGACTGGCAGGCGCCGCTGGACACGGTGCGCGCGCATATCGGCCGCTTGTGGAGCCAGGCCAGTGAGGGCGAAAAGCGCCAGTTCGTGCGCCATGTAAGGCCGTGGTGGGAAAGCCATCACCACCGTTCGCCGCCGTTGAGTGCACAGCTGGTGGCGCGACTGCACGAGGAGGGGCGTTTGCGGATCCGGGCGGCGTCGTTCAAGGGCCTGGAGCCCTCGGCCAACGGCGTGACCCTGCGTTTGCGCCCTCGCGGCGAGCAGGCGATCACGCGGGTGTCGGGCGCAGCGCTGATCAACTCCAGCGGGATCGAATACGACTGGCGCCGCGTGGCCCGGCCGTTGCCGCAGCAGTTGCTCAAGCGCGGGCTGATCCAGCCCGGCCCGTTGGCGTTGGGAATTGCAGCGGACAAGTCTGGCGCGGTGCTGGATGCTCAGGGGCACGTCAGCCAGCGGCTGTTCGCCATGGGCCCGCCGTTGCGCGGGATGTGGTGGGAGAGTACGGCGGTGACGGATGTGGCGATTCAGGCGAAAGCGTTGGCGTTAAAACTGACAAAAATCTAAATGTGGGAGCGGGCTTGCTCGCGAAGGCGGTGTGTCAGCATCAAATGTGCTGACTGGCCCTCCGCCTTCGCGAGCAAGCCCGCTCCCACATGTTGATCTTCATTTATCTTGAGATTTTCACAAACCCGGGTTTAAGCCCAAACACCTCCACTCCCAGCGGCGTCGATTGCCCGGTTGTCACCTTCACGCGCTCCACCGGCTGATCCATCGCCGCCCGATACTCAACGGTCATGTCCGCCTGGATCGCCTGGTTGGGAACCACTATCGCCTGCTCGTTGTGGTAAGTGACGATGGTCAAGCGCGCACTCATCCCCAGCCGCACTCGCTGCACTTGCTGCGGTGTGAGCTTGGGGATCGACAGGGTCACCGGAAATTGCGCACTGCCCTGGCTGTCGCCGGCAATCGCCAACCCGCTGACCACGCTCACCGAACCGATCAGACGTTCACCTTCAAAGCCGTCGCCCATTACGTCCACCGCCTGGCCCTGGTGCAGTTGGTTAATATCCAGTTCAGAGACCTTGGCGACGATTTTCAGCCGTTCGATATTGGCCAGCCCAAACAGCACCTGGCCCTGGCTGACCTTGCTGCCGGCCTGCACGGGTGCCGTATTGCTGGCGCCTGGCGGCGCGCTATTGCCCGGTGCGGGCACCACGATGCCGGAGAACGGGGCCTTGATTTCGCGGCTTTCGAGCAGCGTGTGCAGGGCGTCGTATTTCACCGTGGCGTTGGTCACTTCCATCTCGGCGATTTGCCGGTATTCGCCTTTGCCTTGATCCAGCGCCTGCTGCATTCACTGCGTGCAGCGGCGAGGTCAAGCTGCTGCTGGCGGGTCTGCTGCTTGAGGTCATCCAGTTCATTGCGCGGGATGATGCCGCGCTGGAACAGGGTTTCACTTTCGGTCAATTTGCGCTGAGTGTTGCCGGCGCTCATTTCGGCGGTGCGCAGGCTGCGGCGGGCGCGGCTGACGGTGGGGCCGCTGTCCCAGTCCTGCAGCTCTTGCACGGTGCGCCGGGCCTTGAGCTGGCCGGAAAGGGCATCGCGCAGCTGCACTTCCAGGGTGGCCGGGTCCATGCGCAACAGCACTTGGCCGGCCTCGACGCGTTGGCCTTGCTCCACCAGGTTGGCCTGCACATTGCCGTCGAAGGGCGCGGTGAGGATCAGGGTGGTGTCGGGCTCGATCTTGCCCACCAGGCCGATCTGATGCACCAGCGGGTCGGGCTTTACCGCCAGCCATTGCTCGGCGGCGTCGGTCGGGCCTGCCGCCGGGCTGCGCAGGGCCAGCCCCGCAGCGGCCAACAGCAGGAGCAACGCAGCGCCCAGCAGGTATTTTCGATTAGTAGTCATTGAGGGCGATTTCCCAACTTTCCAGCGTCATGCCCAGGGTCAAGTCAAGCTGGGTCTGGGCGTTCAAATAAGCGATCAGTGCATTGAGTTGCGCGTTTTCGGCGTTGCGCAGGTCGGTCTCAAAGCTCAGCACCTGGAAGTTGGTGGAGCGCCCGGCACTGAGCTTTTCCCGCTCGATCTCGATCTTGCGCCGCGATAATTCCACCGCCCGCCGCGAGATTTCATACTGGCGCCAGCGGGTGCCGAGGTCGCGCACCACATCGTTGACGCTGCGTTCCAGCTCCTGGCGCGCATCGGTGATGCGGATCTGCTGATCCTCCACGTCCACTCGCGCACGCACTTCGGCCTGGCGCGTGCTGATATCGCCGATGGGGATCTGCACCTGCACCCCAGCGTAGCTGTCCCAGGTACGGTTGTTGGAGCGGCCGGCATCGTTGTCGTAGGCGTCGCGTACCTGGTTGGCGCCGGCTACCAGGTCGACTTGCCAGCGCCCGGAGTCCTTGGCGATCACCAGGTTAAGGTCGGCCTGCTGGCTGCCGAGCAGGGCGGCGAGGTATTCCGGTTGCTGGGTCTGCGCGAGGTTGAAGGCCTGGCGCTGGTCAATCTGCATGGGCCTGGCCTCCAGGGCTTCGGTGGCGCGGATCGGGGTGGACAGGTCCAGGGCCAGCAGGCGCAGCAGGGCCAGGCGGCTGGTATCGAGTTGGTTCTGCGCTTCCTCAACGCCCAGTTGTTGGGTGGCGATATCGGCTTCGGTCTGCACGATTTCGAACTCGGCCATGCGCCCGGCGCTGATCAGGGCCTTGTTCACCTCCAACAGGGTGCCGGAGCGTTTGAGGGCGTCCTGCACGATGCTCAATTGCTCCTGGGCGCGCAGCAGTTCGCGGTAGGTGGCGATGATCTGGCTGATGGTCTGCGCCACGGTGGCCTTGAGGTTCAGGCGGTTGGCCTGCTCCGCCAGGCGTGACAGGCGCAGTGGCGCGGTGGTGGCGTCCCACCCGGCGCCACGCATCAGCGGCTGGATGATCGCCAGGTCAAGGCCATCGCTGCGGTAGCGGCCGGCGCGGTCGGCGTTGTTCAGTTGCTGGGTCCAGGCCATGCTCAAGCGCGTGCCGTATTCGCCGAGCAGGCTGGTGGCCGGCGCCACGTTGGCAGTGCGCGCACTGTCCGCGGAGCCCGGGTGCTGCGGTAGTAGCTGTTGAGGGTGAGCTTGGGGTTGAACACATCCTCGGCGACGCGCAGGTCGAACTTCTGGGCGACCCTTTGCAGGTAGGCGCTGCGGATCGCCGGGTTGTTGCGCAGGCCCAGGTACACCGCGTCGCCCAAGGTCAGGGTGGTGGCCTGGGCATTCAACGACACGCCCCGGTCATAACCGCTGCGGGTGGTGCTGGGCGCCGAGGGTTTGATCACTACGTCGGCGGCCATGCCGTGCAGGCTGACCCACGCGAGCAGCCAGAGCCATTTACTCATCGCGCAGGGCCTCCACCGGTTGCAGGCGCGAGGCCGAAACCGCCGGATAGAGGCCGAAGAACAACCCCACCAGCAACGTACTGCCTACGCCCAGGGGCAGGGCGGCCACGGCCAGCGCAAACTCCCACCCTGACAGCCGCGCATACAGCCAGGCGGCGCTCATGCCCAGCACCGCGCCGCACAGCGCACCCACTGCCGTCAGCGTTACCGCCTCCAGCAGAAACAAGTTGCGGATATCCCGTCGGCGCGCCCCCAGAGCCATGCGAATGCCGATCTCGCGGCGGCGCTCCGAGACGTTCATCAGCATTACGTTCATCACCCCCACGCCGCCGCCCACCAGCGAGATTGCCCCCAGCGCCAACAGCAAGTAGGCGAAGGTGCGACTCTGGCGGGTCATGCCGTCGATCATCTGCTGGGGCACCTGGATGTCGACGTTGTGGTCCGTCAGTTGGGCTTGCAGGGCGGCGCTGGCGTCCCGTGCGAGCTGCTCCATGTCCAGCCCCGGTTCGGCACGGATGATCACGTTGCCGATTTGCGGGTTTGGGAAGATCCGGCGCATGCCGTCGGCGGGAAAAAACAGCGATTCATTGGCCTGCACCGGCATCAGCAGCGCCCGTGGCTGAGGGTGCAGGATGCCCACCACCAGAAACAGGTAGTCGTTGATGCGTACGCGGTCGCCCAGCTTCAGCGGGTCGCCCGGCGCGCCCAGGGCCTGGGCCAACTGGCCGCCGATCACGGCGTAGGTTTCCTGGGCGTCGAAGCTCGACAGGAAGCGCCCCTCCTGCAGCACCAGGCGCATCGCAGCCTGGATGTCCGGCGTGCTGCCGACAAAATTGGCATTCGCACTACGGCCATGGAACAGCACAGGCCCGCTGAACAGCGTCAGCGCGCCGATATGCGCGATGCCCGGTACCGCGCGGCGCACGGCTTCCAGGTCGAGGCGGGTGCGCATCGGCACGTTGCCGCTGCCCTTGGCGGGGAACTGGGCGACCAGGGTGTCGGTGCCCATGTCCTTGAAAATCAACGCGGCATCCGTTGCGGCGTTGTGTCCGATATTGATCAGCGCCACCACCGACGAACTGCCGATCACGATACCCAGCAGGGCCAGGATCGAGCGCTTGCCCAGGGTGCGCAGGCTGATGAATGCTTCATGCAGCAGTTGGCTCAGGCTCTGTTCAACCCGCAGGTTCATAGGCGCCCGACCTCTTGCACCAGGCCATTGCGCACCAGGATTTTGCGGTCCAGGCGCTCGGCGATGTGCGGGTCGTGGGTCACGATGATCAGCGTGACCTGTTGTTCGCGGTTCAGCGCCAGCAGCAGGTCCATGATGTCCTGGGCGGTGCTGCTGTCGAGGTTGCCGGTGGGTTCGTCGGCCAGGATCACCGAGGGTTTGCCCACCAGCGCCCGTGCAATCGCCACGCGTTGGCGCTGGCCGCCGGAGAGGTCGGCAGGGCGGTGGTGGGCGCGGTCGGCCAGGCCCACCTGTTCGAGCATGCGCCGCGCTTGTTCCAGCGACTCGTGGCGCGACACGCCACGGTAGCCCAGGGGCAGGGCGACGTTGTCCAGCGCGCTGAGGCGCGGCAGCAGGTTGAAGCTCTGGAACACAAAACCGATCTGCTGGTTGCGGATCGCCGCCAGCTCATCGGGGCTGGCGCGGAAAATATCGTGGCCGGCAAAGTGGTACTGGCCGCAGTTGGGTAAATCCAGCAGACCGAGGATATTGAGCAGGGTGCTTTTGCCGGAGCCGGAGGCGCCGAGGATGCCGCAGCTGTCACCGGGGGCGATAGACAGGCATACGTCATTGAGGATGGCCAGGTGCTGCCCGGCCAGCTGATAGCGTTTGCCAATGCCTTGCAGGGAGATCAAGCCTGGGTGCGCGGGGGTGTCTGTCATCATGACTACGCCTTCAGTCTCGACGTTGCCCTGGCGTCCCCGCAAAGCCTTGTAACAAGTTCGGGAGCTGCCTGGTACGCGTCACGGACTGGTTTTATTTCTTGTTTTTAAAATATTGTTTGAATACTAACCGTGTTCTGCGTGCTTCGCCAGCCACGGATATAGAGCGGTTTTACCCTTTGTAACGATTTCTCCTACGGCTACACAGACCTGTCAAAAAACCTTCGGCTACCCTCAGCGAGCCCGCCAGTACAGGCTTTTGATCATATGGCGGTGTGTCACTACTTGCTTTCGGCGGGCGGCCCCGGTATAAAAAATAAAATTATTTTTTAAAACAATATTTCCCGTGTGGAACTTCTATGGTCGCGAAGAAACTCAGCGCTCCAAATGTAACCAAGACTCGATTGCTGGATGCGACAGAGGCTCTCTTCATCAAGTACGGTTATGACGCGGTTCTGCTGCGCCAGATTACCGAGCGTGCCCAGGTGAACCTGGCCGCCGTGAATTACCACTTCGGGGACAAGGACTCCCTGATGAAAACCCTGCTGATGCAGCGCCTGGAGCCGCTCAACGAGCAGCGCCTGGAGCTGCTGGCGCGTTGTGAAGCCGAGTCCGACGGGCCGCTCGATTGCGACACCTTGCTCGGCGTGCTGTTTGCGCCGGCCATGGGCCTGGAGCGCAGCGACCCGGCGAGCGCCAGCGGGGAAGGGCGCTCATTCATTCGTTTCCTGGGCCGGGTCTACAGCGATACCTCGCCGTTTATCCAGGAATACCTCAAGGTGCATTACCAGCCGGTGTTCCAACGCTTCTTCGAAGCTTTCGCCCTGGCCCTGCCGGATTTGCCGCGCAACGAGCTGGGTGTGCGCCTGCAATTTGCCCTCAAGGCGATTTCCGGGGTGATGGCCGGCACTGAGCTGCGCCTGCTGATGAATTCCATGAGCCTGGGGCGCCCGGCCACCGACGCCGAAGTCATGGCCAAGCTGATCACCCTGGTATCGGCGGCCATTCGTGTGCCGCAACAAAGCCCGGAAGCCGAAACTGCGCTGGCCAAAGTGCTGGACACCCAACGCGCCATTCGTGAACACGCTGCGGCGCCAGCCGCCAAAGCCTCGCGCTAGCTCAAATCGAGGGCAAAAAAAGCCCGCTGGGGCGGCGGGCTTGATGTGCAACGTTTGTAACGGATGAGGCTTTACCCTACGTCTTGGGATGTGAATAAAACGTGAAAAATATGTAAGAGAAAGTGTGAAAGTATTGACGGGGTTAAACCAGTCAAAGTGCCATCTCTCTAGATTTTCCAGCGCCCGGCGCTTTTGGCCAGGCGTTGACGCATCGCATCCACGTTTGCCGCCAGTTGCACGGTCAACAACCGATACCCATCCAGCGCGCTGTACACCGGGGCCTCCAGCGTAGGTTCGCCGCCGTTGATGTGGCTGGGGCGCTCCAGGCGTTCGGTTACCCCGGATTTCAACGCCCGCGCCATCCCCACCAGTTGCACCCGAATCTGCCGATGTTCGGCCTTCAATATCACCTGCATCCGCGCCATGGCTTGCTCATCCCGAGGGTCGGGCCGGGTATTGCCCAAAATCTCCAGGGTGCTGATGCACATCCGCAGGTGGCGCTGGATAGCGTCCAGCTCCGTCATGGAAATCCGCACTTCCTTGGACACCGACGGCATCAACGAGCGCAGTTGCAGCATCGCCGCGTTCAAGCGGTTGAGCAGTTTCAGGTGCTCATCGTCAGTCACCGACTGGCCATTGATGATCCGGCTGTAGATCGCGGCGCAATCACGCAAGGCGCTGGCCAGGTTGTAGCGCCACGAGTACACGGCATACAGCGGCAAGGCAAAGGAAAATGCCAGCGCCAGCACAATGCCGATGAGGATATCGACGGTGCGCCACAAGCCATCCGAGATAGGGTTGTCGCCGTGGCCGGCGACGATAAACACCGTGATCGCCGACAGCAGCGCGATATAACCGCCCTTGCCGATGGCATGGTAGGAAAAGAACCCGCACACCACCGACATCAGCAGATAGGTCAGCAGCGGCTGGCCGAAGTAGGCTTGCTGCACCACCAGCAACAAGCCGACGCTGGCGCCGATCAAAGTGCCATAGGCACGCTCCACGGCTTTTTTGCCGATATTGCCGTGGTGCTGCAAACCGCCGATCACGATCAGCATGGTCACCGACGCCCACTCACCGTGGGGCAGGTTGATGCCGGTGGTGAGCAGGATCGTCGCCAGCAGGCCGATGGACACGCGTACGGCGTGGATCAGCTTGGCATGGCGATAGCGGCGGTACGGGTCGAGCAGGGGGCGCAACAGGCGCCGGGCAAACATGGGCAGATTCATCGGTATTGAAGGGGTCTCGATAGTCAGGGTGGACTCAATCTAAAGTGTGGGAGCGGGCTTGCTCGCGAATGCGGTGGATCAGTCAAATGTGTATCGACTGACACGCCGTATTCGCGAGCAAGCCCGCTCCCACATTTTTCAGCGGCGCGGCTTTAGAAAATGTAGTCAGTGGTCAAAAAGCTTGAGTCGCGGTTGCGCAGGATATCGCTGACCAGCGCCTTGTTGCTTTCCTGGAACTTGGTGGCCACCAGGGTGCGGATCGAAAACACGCGCAACGCGTCATGTACCGACAACGTGCCCTCGGCCGAGTTCTTGCGCCCGTTGAAGGGGAAGGTGTCCGGCCCGCGTTGGCATTGGGCGTTGATATTGATACGGCCGACCTGGTTGGCGAACACGTCCACCAGGCGCCCGACTTCCACGGCGTTGGTGCCGAACAGGCTCAGCTGCTGGCCGAAATCGGAGTCCAGCACGTACTCGATCACGCTGTCCAGGTCACGGTAAGGCACGATCGGCACCACCGGGCCGAACTGTTCCTCGTAGTACACGCGCATCTGCGGGTTCACCGGGTACAGCACCGCCGGGTAGAAGAACGAGCCACGGCTGGTGCCGCCATTGGGGTTTACCACCTGGGCGCCGTGTTCGGCGGCGTCGGCCACCAGGGCGTTGAGATAGTCCACTTTGCCGACTTCCGGCAAGGGCGTCAGCGCCACCCCGTCCTCCCACGGCATGCCGGGTTTCAAGGTGGCCAGCTTGGTGTTGAATTTCTCGATAAAGCTCGCGACCACATCCTCATGCACAAACAGGATTTTCAACGCGGTGCACCGCTGGCCGTTGAACGACAGCGAGCCGGTGAGCGCCTCGCTGACCGCGTTGTCCAGGTCGACCTCGGGCAATACGATGCCGGGGTTTTTCGCGTCCAGGCCCAGCGCGGCACGCAAGCGGTGCGGCTTGGGGTGGAGCTTTTTCAGGTCACTGGCGGCCTTGTTGGTGCCGATAAACGCAAAGATGTCGATCTTGCCGCTGGCCATCAGCGCACTGACGGTTTCGCGGCCGCTGCCGTAGATCACGTTGATCACCCCGGCCGGGAAGCTGTCGCGAAACGCTTCCAGCAACGGGCGGATCAACAGCACGCCGAGCTTGGCCGGCTTGAACACCACGGTGTTGCCCATGATCAACGCCGGGATCAGCGTGGTGAAGGTCTCGTTCAGCGGGTAATTGTAAGGCCCCATGCACAGCGCCACGCCCAGTGGTACGCGGCGGATTTGCCCGAGGGTGTCCTGTTCCAGCTCGAAGCGGCTGCTGCGGCGGTCGAGTTCCTTGAGGGCATTGATCGTGTCGGTGATGTAGTCGCAGGTACGGTCGAACTCTTTCTGCGAGTCCTTGAGGTTCTTGCCGATCTCCCACATCAGCAGCTTGACCACCGCATCGCGCTGTTCGCGCATACGCCGCAAAAACGCCTCCACATGCTGGATACGATCGGCCACGCGCATTGTCGGCCATGCACCCTGGCCACGGTCATAGGCGCGCACGGCGGCATCCAGGGCGGTGAGGGCGGTGTTGGCGTCCAGCAACGGCGTGCTGCCGATATGCACGCGTTCATCGCCCAGTTGCACCGGGCTGAGCACTTGGGCCAGCGGGCCGTTCCACACCTGCAACTGGCCGTCCACCAGGTAATCACGCTGTTCAATGGGCGCCCCGAGGCGATATTGCTCGGGAATATCGGCGGCGGTGGCGGGAAACAGCTGGGCGAGCAGGTTACTGGTGGTCATGTTGCTACCCCTGGAATAGTTGCAAAACATGACTAGAGAGTCACCCAACAACGGGCTCTATGGCAAGGCTTGCGCGCTTTCTTGTACGCAGCGCGGTGTGCGCCGGGTAAACTGCGCGCCTTTCTTGAAGGAGTTCACATGAGTCAGTACCAGCCGGGCATTCTTGCCGCACCGGTGCCTTTGCAGGCACGCCATCTGTTTTTTGCCGTGGATACCCTGGCAGCCGTGCCCGCTGCGCTGGATGCGCTGGTGCAGTTGACCGATTCGGCGGCAGTGGTCGGGTTTGGCGAGCCGCTGGTCAATGCGCTCGGTGCAACGATTGCAGGCTTGCGCAGCTTCCCGGCCGTCAGCGGCCCGGGTGCGCACAACCCCTCCACCCAGCAGGCGCTCTGGGTGTGGTTGCACGGGGTGGATCGCGGTGAGCTGCTGCTGCGCAGCCGTGCACTGGAAAAGGCCCTGGCCCCGGCGTTTCGCCTGGTGCAGGCGACTGAGGGTTTCCGCTACAAGACCGGCTTCGACCTCACCGACTACGAAGACGGCACCGAAAACCCCCACGATGACGCCGCCGTTGAAGCCGCCCTGACCGACAGCGGCGCCAGCTTCGCCGCGATCCAGCAATGGCAGCACGACCTCGACGGCTTTGCCGCCTTGCCTGCCCAGGAACGCGACCACATCATCGGCCGCCGCCACGGCGACAATGAAGAATTGGACGACGCCCCCGAATCCGCCCACACCAAACGCACCGCCCAGGAAAGCTTCACCCCCGAAGCCTTCGTGGTGCGCCGCTCCATGCCGTGGGCCGAGAACGGCCAGGCGGGGTTGATGTTCCTTGCGTTCGGCCACTCCTTCGATGCGTTCGAAGCTCAACTACGCCGCATGAGCGGGTTGGAAGACGGGATCGTCGATGGGTTGTATCGCATCAGCACGCCCCTCACCGGCGGCTATTACTGGTGCCCGCCGGTCACCGATGGGCATTTGGACCTGAGTGCACTGGTCGGCTGATCACCCCTGCCTGCTTTATGCGCTGTAACCGCCGCATGACCCAGCCGGGCATGCGGCGCTTTTTAGTGCTGTGTATCCCACTGGCGAACATGAAAACTTTGACAGCCGCACAATCCCCCGCTGAAAGATTCCGCATCTGCCCGTAATCTAGACACCTTTGCCACCTGCGGAGTGTTCATGTCTTCTGTTGCCGATGGGCTGCCCCTCAATAAACGCCTGCCGGCCGTGATTGCGATCTCTCTGGGGATCGGTATGGCGACCCTCGACACGGCGATCGTCAACACTGCGCTGCCGACCCTGGCCGAAGGGATCGGCACCGATTCCGCCTCGGTGATCTGGGTGGTCAACGCTTATCAGCTGGCGATTATCGCGACGGTGCTGCCGTTCGCGTCGCTCAGCGATGTGCTGGGGCACCGCCGGGTGTACCTCGGTGGCTTGCTGGTGTTTATCCTGTCGTCGCTGTTTTGCGGGCTGGCCGGTTCGTTGGTCACCCTGACTGCCGCGCGGGTGGTGCAAGGGTTGGGGGCGGCGGCGATCATGAGCGTAAATACGGCGCTGCTAAGGCATATCTACCCCTCGAAAATGCTCGGTCGCGGCCTGGGCTATAACTCGTTGGTGGTGGGGCTGGCATTTACCCTGGGGCCGACCGCTGCATCGGCGATTCTGTCGGTGGCGACCTGGCACTGGCTGTACCTGATCAACGTGCCGCTGGGGCTGCTGGCCCTGGCGCTGGGCCTGCGTTCATTGCCGACCTTGCCGATGACCGGGCATGCCTTCGACCGTCTGGCGGCGGTGCTGTGTGCCGGGCTGTTCGCCTTGCTGGTGCTGGGCCTGGGCACGGCAGTGCATGGGGCCCAGGGCGCACTGACCCTGGGCTTGATCGCGGTGGCGCTGGTGTGTGGCGCCTTGCTGCTGCGACGCCAGGCCGGGCACCCGGCGCCGATGTTGGCGCTGGATCTGTTCAAGCGGCCGGTGTTTGCCTTGTCATCGCTTACCGCGATCTGCGCGTTCAGTGCCCAGGGCCTGGCCTTTGTGTCGCTGCCTTTTCTGTTGCAGGCGGTGCTGGGGCATAGCCAGGTGGAAACCGGCTTTCTGATGACCCCGTGGCCGGCCGTGGTGGCGGTAATGGCCTTGGTGGCGGGGCGCCTGGCGGACCGGGTGTCCCTCGGCGCATTGTGCGGCCTCGGCCTGCTGATGCTCAGCGTGGGCATGGCCGCGCTGGCCAGCCTGGGCAGCGGGGCGTCGGCTTTCGATATCGGCTGGCGCATGGCGCTGTGTGGGGCCGGTTTCGGTTTCTTCCAGTCGCCCAACCTCAAGGCGCTGATGACCAGTGCGCCGCTGGCGCGCAGCGGTGGAGCCAGCGGCATCGTGGCGATTTCACGGTTGCTGGGGCAGACGTTGGGGGGCGTCGTTGGTGGCACTGTGTTTTCACCTGTTCGTGGGCAGCGGCCCGCAATACGCGCTTTGGCTGGGCTGCGTGTTTGCGCTGGTGGGCGCCGTAGCCAGTGGGCTGCGCTTGCTGCCTTATGGGAAAAAGCCGTTGTAAAACCTGCGGGGGGAAGGCTACCTTGGCCGCCTGAATATTTCGGGATGTTTCAGATTTATGTCCAGCCTGGCCCTCCGCACTGCAGATACCCATTCCCGCCGCGCTGCGCTGACCCTGGCTTTATGCCTGCCCAGTGATGTGTTGCTCTACCTGCTGCTGCCCATGGAGTCCCAGGCGTTTGGTATCACCCTGGCCCAGGCCGGGGTGTTGCTGGCCGCCAACCGTCTGGTACGGATTTTCGGCTACCGGCATGTGTTGAATTTCTATGCACGCAATGGCGATCGGCTGACCTGCATGATCGCCGCCGGTGCCGCGACGCTGTGTGCGCTGGGCAATTCGATGCTGTCGGGCTTCGCTGCGCTGCTCGGGCTGCGGCTGGTGTGGGGCCTGTGTTTTGCTGCGTTGAACCTGTCGACCCAAGTGCTGGCGACCTCGGAGCCGGCCGGCGCCGCACGCCGGGCCGGGCGCTCGCGGGCCTTGATTGCCTTGGGGCCGATGCTCGCGTTGCCGCTGGGGGCTGGCTGACGTTATGGGCCGGGCCGCGCCCGATCTTTTTGATTCTGGCCGGGTGCTGCCTGGTGGGCCTCTGGATGGCGCGCGGGTTGCCCACGGCGGCGCATGATTTGCACAGTACGCCAGGGCGGCGTTTCAAGTGGCCTGACAGTGTGGCGCTGTGGTCATTTATCGAAGGCGTGGCGCTGGACGGGCTGTTTATTTTTGGCCTGTCGATCCAGGCGCAGAAGCTGCTGGGCGGCGATGCGGTGCTGATCGCGGGGGGCTTGATGGCGCTGCGGTATGTCTCAGAAATGCTCCTGAGCCCGCTGGGCGGCCGGGCGGCGCAGCGTTTTGGCGCCACGTCGATGTTACTGCTGTTTTCGTTCCTGAGTGCCCTGGCGCTGACGGCGTTCGGCAGCTATTGGGTGATTGTCGGCGCAGCGTCGGTGCTGGTGTTGCGAGCGCTGCAATTGCCGCTGGTGACCACCCTGGTGGCCGAGCGCAACCCGGGGTCCATGCGCGTGTCGGCCCTGGCCTCGAATGCGGTATGGCGTGATATCGGCGCCGGCCTCGGGCCTTTGCTGGCGGGCCTGCTGCTGCCCATTGCCGCGGCGCCCTGGGTGTTTGGCGTGGCGGGCGCCGCGATTGCGGTGAGCGCGGTGTTCTGCTGGCGCGCAACACCGACTGTGGCCTGACTCACGCGCCTTTCAACGCCTCCAGCCAGGCGGGATCGAAGCGGGTTTGCTCGGTGTCGATCCCCAGCGCCTGCATCTTCGCCTTGTGCAGTTCTATTTCACCGAGCAACTGCGCCTGGCTGCTGGAGTTGGCGTCCAGTTCATGCATCTGCGTCAGCCCCAGGTGGTAAAAGCGCAGCACCTTGATTGCCGTCGGGTCATTGGCCTGCACCCGCTCGGTGACGGTATGCATCACGTTGGTCACGCTCATCAGGCTGCGCTTGAGCTGCCAGCCATACACTGCGGGCGCGAGCCACGGCTGGCTCCAGAATGGGCCGCGCACCAGCGCAAGGGTGATCAGCACCCCGGCGAATACCCCGCCGACATTGAAGCGCAGATTGTCGCCGCCAGGCTCGCCGAACAGCATCACCGCCAGGCTCGACAGCAACATCGCCAGGGCCAGGAACACCACGGCCACGATCAGCGTGCTGCGGCGGGTCTGTTGGCGGTAGGTGGCGGGGTCGCAGGGTTTTAGCTCGAACATCCAGGTCATTCCTCGACAAAGAGCGGGCATCTTCTCACGCCTGGGCAAATCAAGTTGAACGATGCTTCGCGGCGTTTTCTCTAACTCCAGGTAGGCCACCAACCCCCGTGAGGTGAACCATCATGCCCGAATACAAGCAGCCACCACCCGGTACACCCGACCCCGATCGCACCCCCGGTGAAGAGGAGCGCGACAACGATGCGTTGCGCCCCAATGACCCGAAAGAGCGTGACGACAACGATGACGTCGAGCGTGTCGAAGAAGACCTGGAAAGCCTCCACGACAAGGCTCGCCCGCTGTAACAGGAGACCGCGATGAACAAGCACCCAGATGGCCCGCGCTCCAACGAGCAGGCCGGCAACAAGGATGAGTTGGGTTTCGACCCGGACTCCCCGGATGTGTCCGACCCGCAGGTCGACCCCATCGGTGCAGCTATCGCGCCGTTGGACGAGAAGAAAGACCAGGCGAAAAAAAAGCCGCCCTACGATCCGTTGGGCGACTTGAAGCCGTAAACGAGCCCCGCCTTTGAGCGGGGCTTTTGTTTATTTGGGTGGTAGCCAAGTGACGTCGGTGATACCGAACTTCTCCGCCCAGGGCCGGGTGGTTTTTTTCACCTGCTCGTGGCCGACGCGGCCGATACGGCTGACATGCGCAATGTCGGCATCAACGGCCGCCCAGTGCCAGGCCTCGGCGTTGTTCATCACTTCAGCGCGCACCACAAAGGACTTCGGTTGACCGTGCAGCTGATACTGGATGGTGTAGATTTTTGCGGTACTCATGTTGCCTCCCTGTCTTGTTATAGATGGATAGGGAAGCGTTCAAAAAGGTTCACTGAAAATGACAATCTGCATGTTTGGGCGCCATAGTGACAGCTTCGCCCCCTGCCAAAGGATTGCGCCATGCCCCGCCTGACCCACTGCCAGCTGTACCTGCAGCGCCTGGGCTACACCACGCCGCCACCGCCGACCCTGCAAACCTTGCAGGCTCTGCAACTGCGCCACGTCTGCAGCTTCGCCTTTGAAAGCCTGTCGACCTTGCTGCACCTGCCGGTGCCCATCGATCTGCCCAGCGTCGAGCAAAAAGTGCTGCTCGATGGGCGCGGCGGCTATTGCTATGAGTTGAACCAGCTGTTCCTGGCGCTGTTGCAGGAACTCGGTTTCGACGCACGCGGCATTACCGGCCGGGTGGTAATGGGCGGGCCGGCGGATGCCCACACGGCGCGCACCCATCGCTTGAGTCTGGTGACATTGGACGGCGTGCGCTACATCAGCGATGTGGGCTTTGGCGGGATGGTGCCCAGCAGCCCGTTGCAACTGGACACCGAAGCTGTGCAGGCCACCGCGCATGAACCGTATCGGTTGAGCGTCGACGGGCAGGGCAGCTACACCCTGTGGGCCGAGGTCGGTGCCGAGTGGCGTGGGTTGTACGTATTCGATTTGCAGGTACAGGCGGACATCGACTACGAAATCGGCAACTGGTACGTCTCGACGCACCCGCAATCGCCGTTCGTGGGCCAGTTGAAAGTCGCAAGGCTGGCAGCGGGTAAACGCCACACCTTGAACAACGCCCACTATGCGGTTCACTACTTGGACAAGCCCAGTGATAAACGCGTGATCGAGAGCGCCGATGAGCTGATGAATCTGCTCATCGACACCTTCGGCATTTGCCTTCCGGAAGATGAGCGACTGCATGCAACACTTGATGGCCTTGTAACGGCACCTCGTCAAGAGTATTGATCTAGAGCCCTCGCTGAACCGTTTTACCTCCAAATCAGTGCAAATTATTTCGAACCTTTTTCGCCGGATGGGGTTCGAAGCGGTTCCTGAATAATTTGCTCACCAGACAAGGAGATGTAAAACGATGTCCAAGCTATTCGGAAAATTCCTCAAGCACACCTCGGTACTGGCGCTGGTCGCCGCGCCTGCCGTGGTGTTTGCTGCAACGTCCACCGACCCGATTTCCACGTTCGGGATCCAGGGCAGCTATAACGACTTCAAACTCGAAGGCGGTAGCGAGAGCGACAAGGAGCACATGCCCGAAGCAGGCCTGTTCTACAACTTCGGCAACAAGCTGACGGCTGAATCCGGCTTTATCTATCAGGCTGGCGTCGAAGCCAAATTCGGCAAGAAAAGCGATAACAAACTCAAGGAAGGCCAGGCTGACCTCGACCTCGGCTGGCGTGCCGCGCTGGATGCGCGCAACTTTGTCGATGTGATTGTCGGCGGTGGCTACAGCTGGACCCGCTACGAGCCGGACACCAATGATTACGACGTCAAGCTCACCAATAAATCGCCTTTTGCCAAGGCGGCCCTGGGCTACAACCACCAGTTCGACGACATGACCCTGCGCGTCGAGGCCGGTGCCCGTCGCACCATCGATGGCCGCGCCAAGCTCAAGGTGGACGATGTGGGCAGCGACACCGTGGACCTCAAGGACCGTACCAACCCGTACGCCGAAGTCAGCCTGCTGATGAATCAGAAGGGCGACCTGCCGGTGATGGCGGGCCTGTATTACACCCGTACCGAGTACAAGCTCGACGAAGACTCGGAGGTGGCCGACAACACCCGACTCAAGCGTGATGAGTACGGCGTCAAGGTCGGTATCGCGTTCTAACATTGCGCGACAGGCGGGCATGCCGCTGTGACAAAAAAACGCCCCGAGTGAACCGGGGCGTTTTTTTGCGTGTGGTTTTGTCAGCTCAGGGCCGCCAGTTGCGTGACGGTTTCCGGAAAACGCGCTACCAGGCGGATCAAGGTCACGGCCTGGGCGTTGGGCTTGGCCCGGCCTTGCTCCCAGTTTTCCAGGGTGCGGACATTGGTGCGCAGGTACATGGCAAACACTGCCCGCGACAGGTTGAGCTGCTGACGCACGGCGATCACTTCTTCGGCGGTCAGCGGAGCCAGGCTGTTAAGGTGGACCTTGTGGGTCCGCAGGGTGACTTTGCCCTGGCGCTCGTCGGCCAGCGCGTCGAAGCCTTCGACCAGTTCGGAAAAGATTTCACGTTTCATGATGTGCTCTCGCTTTGATTTCCCTGTCCAGCATGTGTTTTAGGGCTTTTTTGTGGTGGGGTGCCAGGTCGTCCTGTTCGTGTTTGCCGTACAGGGTGAACAACCAGAACTGCGTGCCACCTGACCACCAGTAGTAAATGACCCGCAGGCCACCGCGTTTGCCTTTGTTGCGTCGCTCATCAACAAAGCGAACCTTGCGTAGGCCGCCGGTTCCCTCGATCACGTCTCCTGCTTCCGGGTTTTTCATCAACTCCTGTTGAAAACCGTGGAAAAGCTCGTCACTCAGATAGTCCTTGCGATGCCGCTCGAAGGCTGGCAATTCGATAAATAGAGCATCCGTGTTCTGTACGTAGCCTGCGTATAGTGTGGTGGCCCACGCGCCTTGGGTCAAGTGACCAGGCTGTGGGAACTTTCCTAAAACACGCACACCATACGGCTGCCTCCAGCGGGTAGATGCCGGATAGGGAGGTAGATGAGGAAGGAAATTTCCGCGAGTAGGGGAGGGCAAAAATAGCGTCCCTCAGAAACGCAAAACGGCGCCCGAAGGCGCCGTTCTGTTTACCACATGACTAAGCGATCAAACGCCCAGCACCGCGTGCTGCACCAGGGTGAGCAACGGTTGTGGGTACACGCCCAGGAAAAACGCAAGCAGGGCGATGGCCAGCAGCATCACGCCGCCGGCTTTTTGTTCCCAGTGCAGTTCAGCATCCACACGGCGCAGGTTCGGCTCGATCAGGTACAGGGTGACCATCACGCGCAGGTAGTAGAACACGCCGATGGCGCTGCCCAGTACCAGCGAGGCAACCAGCCACCATTCGTGGGCTTCAACACCGGTAGCGACGATGTAGAACTTGCCGATAAAGCCCGCAGTCAGCGGGATACCAGCCAGGGACAGCATCATCACGGTGAGTACCGCGGTCAGGTACGGACGGCGCCAGAACAGGCCGCGATACTCGTACAGCGCGTCGGCATCACGCCCTTTGAACGGCGAGGACATCAGCGTGATCACGCCGAATGCACCCAGGCTGGTGATCACGTAGGTGACCAGGTATACGCCCATGGCTTCCACGGCCAGACCCTTGCTCGCCACCAGGGCGATCAGCAGGTAGCCGAAGTGCGCGATGGAGGAGTAACCCAGCAGACGCTTGAGGTTGTTCTGGGTCAGGGCCAGCAGGTTACCGAACAGGATCGACGCAATCGCGATAATGGTCAGCACGTTGCTCAGCACGCCGGTGTTGGCGGCGGGGGAGATCTGGAACAGACGCACCATCACCGCAAACACGGCAACCTTCGACGCCGTGGCCAGGAACGCGGCCACCGGCGCCGGGGCGCCTTCGTACACGTCCGGGGTCCACAGGTGGAATGGCACCAGGGAGAGCTTGAACGCCAGGCCGATCAGCATCATCGCCAGGCCCAGTTGGGCGATTGGCGCAGGGCTGTTAGTGGTTGCCAGGGCGTGGCCGATACCGGTGAAGCTCAGGCTGCCGGCTTCTGCGTAGAGCAGGGCCATACCGAACAACAGGAACGCGGAACCGGCGGCCGACAGCACCATGTACTTGATGCCGGCTTCCAGCGAGCGCTTGTTGAAGAAGGCGTAAGCCACCAGGCCGTAGGTCGGGATCGACAGCAGTTCCAGGCCGATGAACAAACCGGCCAGGTGCTGCGCGCTGACCAGCACGATACCGCCGGCCGCAGCCAGCAGGATCAGCAGGTACAGCTCTTCACGGTTGCCCGGGTAGCCGGTGCCGCCTTCGCCGAGGTAGGCGTGGGCAAGTGTCACACAGGCTAGGGTCGCGACCAGGATCAACGCGATATACAGCAGCGCGAAGTCATCGACCATCATCAGCGGGGTCACGGCCAGTGGCGCGACCTTGAGTGCCGGGATAATCGACAGCAGGGCCAGGTTCAAACCGGCACAGGACAGCAGGAACGTTTGCGAGTGATTGCGGCGCCAGGCGATTGCCAGCATCACCACCACAATGGTGAGGCTGGTGATCAGCAGCGGCGCAAGCGCGATAAAGTGTTGGATCGTGAATTCCATAGCGCTCTTACCGGGCCGAAGCGAGTTGAGAGAAGGCGGTGCCGAACCACTGCTGCACGCCATGCATCGTTGCGGCAGAAGTGTCCAGGAACGGTTGCGGGTACACGCCGATGTAGATCAGCAGGACCGCAAGGCCGAGCACCATGATCAGTTCGCGAGCATCCATCCCTTGCAGGACGGTGTCGGACTTGGCCGGGCCAAAGTAGGCGCGGTGGATCATGATCAGCGAGTAGACCGAACCGAACACCAGGCCGGAGGTAGCAATGGCGCTGATCCACGGGGTTTGCACGAAGGCACCCATCAGGATCAGGAACTCGCCGATAAAGTTACCGGTGCCCGGCAAGCCCAGGGACGCAGCCGCGAAGAACAGGCTGATCGCCGGCAGGTACGCAATGCGCGACCACACGCCACCCATTTCACGCATGTCACGGGTGTGCAGGCGCTCGTACAGCTGGCCACTGAGGATAAACAGCGCAGCGGCCGACACACCGTGAGCCAACATCTGGATCACTGCGCCTTGCAGCGCCAGCTGGCTGCCGGAGTAGATGCCGATCAGTACGAAACCCATGTGGGAAACGGACGAGAAGGCAATCAGACGCTTGATGTCGGTTTGTGCGAAGGCCAGGAATGCACCGTAGAAAATCCCGATCAGACCCAGGGTCATGGCAATCGGCGCGAACTCGGCCGAGGCATTCGGGAACAGCGGCAGGGCAAAACGCAGCAGGCCGTAGGCCGCAGTCTTCAACAGGATACCGGCCAGGTCCACGGAGCCTGCGGTCGGCGCCTGGGCGTGAGCGTCAGGCAGCCAGGAGTGGAACGGCACCACCGGCAGCTTCACCGCAAACGCGATGAAGAAGCCCAGCATCAGGATGTACTCGGTGGTCAGCGACATCTTGGTTTTCAACAGGTCGGCGTAGTTGAACGTAATCACGCCGGTGTTGTTGAAGTTGACCAGTACCAGACCCAGGATCGCCACCAACATGATCAGGCCGGAAGCCTGGGTGAAGATGAAGAACTTGGTCGCCGCGTAGATCCGGGTTTTCTTGCCGTCCGAAGAACTGTGACCCCAGAGCGCGATGAGGAAGTACATCGGCACCAGCATCATTTCCCAGAAGAAGAAGAACATGAACAGGTCCAGCGCCAGGAACACGCCGACCACGCCGCCCAAAATCCACATCAGGTTCAGGTGGAAGAAGCCCACGTGACGCTGAATCTCTTTCCAGGAGCAGAGTACCGAGAGGATACCCAGCAGGCCGGTCAGCAGGATCATCAACAGCGACAGGCCGTCGAGGGCCAGGTGCACGTTGATGCCGAAGCGCTGGATCCACACGTGCTTGAATTCAAGCGCGAAGGTGGGATCGACACCCGGTGCCGGAGCAAATGAATAGTCGCCATGGGCCCACAGCCAGAGGCCGAGCGCGAGTTCCAGGGACATGGTCAGCAACGCAATCCAGCGGGGGAGGGTGGCGCCGAAGCGTTCACCCATCCAGCAGAGCAGGCCGCCGATAAAGGGGATCAGGATTAGCCAGGGCAGAATCATGACGGGCTCGTTTCCTTTCGCAAGTTCGCAAAGTACATAGACATAGTCAGACCGCTACCACCACGATGGCGCCGATCACCAGCACGGCACCGGCCGCCATGGAAGCTGCATACCAGCGCAGTTGGCCAGTCTCGCTGCGGCTCAGGGCGGTGTGACCGGCCTTGGCGGCACGCGGGATCAAACCGATGGTCTGGTCGAGCGGGTCTTTGCGCAATACATGGCTGATGGCTAGGTAAGGCTTGACGAACAGTTTGTCGTAGATCCAGTCGAAGCCCCAGGCAGCGAACCACCAGGCCGACAGGAAGCGGCCGATGCCGCTGTTGGCGACGGCTGTGACGAAGCGACGCTTGCCGAGGAACAGCAGGGCCGCCAGCAGGATACCGGCCAGGGCGATGGCGCCCGAGGCGATTTCCAGGCTGTGCTTGGCGGCGCCACCGGCATGCCCGGCGCTTTCCGGCAGTACACCGGCCAGTGGCGGGGTGATCATGGCGCCGATGAAAGTCGACAGGATGATCAGCACCGACAGTGGCAGCCAGTGGGAGATGCCGTGGCCTGCGTGCGCTTCGGTCTTGGCTTCACCGTGGAAGGTGATGAAGATCAGGCGGAAGGTGTACAGCGAGGTCATGAAGGCACCCACCAGGCCTGCATACAGCAGGTTCTGGTTACCGCTGGCAAAGGCTTCCCAGAGGATTTCGTCTTTGGAGTAGAAACCTGCGGTCACCAACGGCAGGGCGGCCAGGGCGGCACCACCGACGATGAAGCTGGCGTAGGCCAGTGGCAGTTTCTTCCACAGGCCGCCCATCTTGAAGATGTTCTGCTCGTGGTGGCAGGCAACGATTACCGCACCGGAGGCAAGGAACAGCAGGGCCTTGAAGAAGGCGTGGGTCATCAGGTGGAAGATCGCCGCGTCCCAGGCGCCGACGCCCAGGGCCAGGAACATGTAGCCGATCTGGCTCATGGTCGAGTAGGCGAGGATCCGCTTGATGTCGGTTTGCACCAGCGCGGCGAAGCCGGCCAGCACCAGGGTCACGCCACCGACGATGCCGACAAGATGCAGGATGTCCGGCGCCAGAGTGAACAGGCCGTGGGTACGGGCGATCAGGTAGACACCGGCGGTCACCATGGTTGCGGCGTGGATCAATGCCGAAACCGGGGTAGGGCCGGCCATCGCATCCGCCAGCCAGGTTTGCAGCGGCAGTTGCGCGGATTTACCCACGGCGCCGCCCAGCAGCATCAGGGTCGCCAGGGTGATCCAGAAGTCACCGACCTGGAATTTCTGCGGTGCCAGCACCAGCAGTTCCTGGATATTCAGCGTGCCCACCTGTTGGAACAGGATGAACAGGCCGATGGCCATGAACACGTCGCCGATCCGGGTAACGATAAACGCCTTGAGTGCCGCGTTACCGTTGTTGCGGTTGCTGTAGTAGAAACCAATCAACAGGTACGAGCACAGGCCCACGCCTTCCCAGCCGAAGTACAGGAACAACAGGTTATCGCCGAGCACCAGGAACAGCATGCTGGCGATAAACAGGTTGGTGTACGAGAAGAAGCGCGAGTAACCGGCTTCACCGCGCATGTACCAGGACGCGAACAGGTGGATCAGGAAGCCAACACCCACCACCACGCCGAGCATGGTGATCGACAGGCCGTCGACGTAGAGGGCGAAGTTGGGCTTGAAGCCTTCCACCGACATCCACTGCCACAGCACCAGGGTGTAGTGACCGCCTTCCGGCGGCGCCACGTTGAATTGCCAGATGACGTAGGCAGCGACGATGGCCGACAGGCCAATCGAACCCACACCGATCAGGGCAGACAGGTTTTCCGACCAGCGTCCACGAGAGAACGACAGCAGCAGGAAACCGATCAGGGGAAATACGAAAGTCAGAAAGATCATGTTCATCCGCGCATCTCACTGGCAGCGTCGATATCAAGCGTGTGGAAGCGACGATACAGTTGCAGCAGGATCGCCAGGCCAATACTGGCCTCGGCGGCTGCCAGGCTGATCACCAGGATGAACATGACTTGTCCATCCGGCTGGCCCCAACGTGCGCCCGCAACGATGAATGCGAGTGCTGCGGCGTTCATCATGATTTCCAGGCTCATCAACACGAACAGAATGTTACGGCGAACCATCAGGCCGACCAGGCCAAGGCAGAACAGGATGCCGGCGACCGCCAGACCATGCTCCAAAGGGATAGCAGGCATCGTCATTGCTCCTTGGCTTCGTTGCGGCCCAAGTGGAAGGCAGTGATGGCTGCAGCGAGCAGCAGCATCGACGCCAGTTCGACCACCAGCAGGTACGGGCCGAACAGGCTGATGCCCACGGCTTTCGCGTCTACGGTGGTGTGGCCGATGGCCTGGCCGCTCTGGTGAGCGAACAGCACATACAGCAGTTCACCCAGCAGCAGGGCTGCGAGGACGACCGGGCCGAGCCAGATGCCGGGCTTGAGCCAGACGCGCTCCTGGGCGACCGAAGCCGGCCCGAGGTTGAGCATCATCACCACAAACACGAACAGCACCATGATGGCGCCGGCGTAGGCGATCACTTCCAGCACACCGGCGAACGGTGCGCCGAGGCTGAAGAAGGTCATGGCCACGGCGATCAGCGAAATGATCAGGTAGAGCAGGGCGTGCACAGGGTTGGTGTTGGTGATCACGCGAAGCGTGGACACAACCGCGATACCCGATGCGAAATAGAAAGCGAATTCCATCTTTCTTCCTTAAGGCAGCAAGCTCTTCACGTTGATCGGCTCGGCTTCGTTTTGTGCGGCGCCTTTCGGCTTACCGGCAACGGCCATACCTGCAACACGATAGAAGTTGTAATCAGGGTTTTTACCGGGACCAGAGATCAGCAGATCTTCTTTCTCGTACACCAGGTCCTGACGTTTGAACTCGGCCATCTCGAAATCCGGTGTCAGCTGGATCGCGGTGGTCGGGCAAGCTTCCTCGCAGAGGCCGCAGAAAATGCAGCGCGAGAAGTTGATACGGAAGAAGTCCGGGTACCAGCGACCGTCTTCGGTTTCAGCTTTCTGCAGGGAGATGCAACCCACCGGGCACGCCACGGCGCACAGGTTGCAGGCTACGCAACGCTCTTCGCCATCGGGGTCACGGGTGAGTACGATACGGCCGCGATAGCGCGGCGGCAGGTACACCGCTTCTTCCGGGTATTGCAGGGTGTCGCGTTTGCGAAAGCCGTGACCGAACACCATCACCAGGCTTCGCAACTGGGTACCGGTACCCTTAACGATGTCGCCAATATATTTGAACATGGGTCAAATCCTCACTGAACCGCGCCGGCTGGCGTGTTCAACAACACAACGGCAGCCGTCACCAGCAAATTGATCAGGGTCAGCGGCAGGCAGAAACGCCAGCTGAAATCCATCACCTGGTCATACCGTGGACGCGGGATAGAAGCGCGCAGCAGGATAAACAACATGATGAAGAACGCGGTCTTCAGGAAGAACCAGAAGAACGCCAACTGCGGCAGGATGCCGAACGGACCGTGCCAGCCGCCGAAGAACAGCGTGACCAGCAGGGCCGAGATCAAGATGATGCCGATGTACTCACCGACGAAGAACATGCCCCATTTCATGCCGGCGTATTCGATGTGGTAACCGTCGGCCAGTTCCTGTTCCGCTTCCGGCTGGTCGAACGGGTGACGGTGAGTCACGGCGACGCCAGCGATGAAGAAGGTACAGAAGCCGAAGAACTGCGGAATGATGAACCACAGGTTCTGCGCCTGGTACTCGACGATGTCACGCATGTTGAACGAGCCGACCTGCACCACGATGCCCATCAGCGCGAGGCCCATGAACACTTCGTAGGACACGGTCTGGGCCGAAGCCCGCAAGCTGCCCAGCAGGGCGAACTTGTTGTTGCTCGACCAACCGGCGAACAGCACCGCGTAGACCGACAAGCCGGCCATGGCGAAGAAGAACAGCAAGCCGATGTTCAGGTCCGCCACGCCCCAGGTCGGGGTGATCGGGATGATCGCGAAGGCGATCAGCAAGGCGCTCATGGCCACGACCGGTGCCAGGGTGAAGATCACCTTGTCGGCAAACGGCGGGGTCCAGTCTTCCTTGAAGAACATTTTCAGCATGTCGGCGGCGATCTGGAACATGCCGAATGGGCCAACGCGGTTCGGACCGTAACGGTCCTGCCACCAGCCCAGCAGGCGACGTTCGACGAAGCTGAGCAGGGCGCCCGCGACGACCACGGCCAACAGGATCACGATGGCCTTGACGACCGAGATGATCACGTCGATCACTTCAGGGGTGAACCAGGTCATTGCGCTGCCTCCTGCAGACCGTCAACGGTTTTGCCAAAGATCGCAGGCGGAATGCCGGCAAGGCCTTTCGGCAGTGCAACCAGGCCAGCACCCAACTCATCGTTGATGCGCAGCGGCAGGCGCAGGGTCTTGCCGCCAACGTTCAAGCTGAGCAGGGCGCCGTCGTTGACGCCCAGGCGGTCGGCTTCGGACTTGGCCACGGACACATAGGCGGCCGGAATGCGCTCTCGCACCGGTGCGGCTTTGGAAGAGTTCTCTTCGCTGCCGAACAGGTGGAAGAACGGCACAACCTGCCAGGTACCCTGGGCTGGGTTGAACGGACGCGGTACGGCGGCGAACCAGTTCAGCGAATCACCGGTGCTTTCGATCAGGCGGGTGCCCGGGTCGCCAGCGCGGATATGCCCACCGACTTCGTCCTGGAACTTGTTCCAGGCCTGCGGCGAGTTCCAGCCCGGCGACCAGGCGAACGGCACCTGCTGACGCGGCTCGACCGACCCCGAGTAACCTTCCATGGAGAAGGCAAATGCGGTGTCGTTGTCTTGCGGGGTACGCGGTTCGTGCACGCTGATGTCGGCGCGCATGGCGGTACGGCCGGAGTAACGCAGCGGCTCACGGGCGAGTTTCATGCCCTTGATACGGAACGCGGCGGACGGTGCGGCGTCGACGATACGCGCCAACTGCGGCGCGCTTGCGGCGACGGCTGCGGTGACGTGGTCGAGCTGGGTCCAGTCGATCGGCTGGTTCAGCAGGGTTGCGCGCAGGGCATGCAGCCAGCGCCAACCTTCGTGAACCAGGATGCTGGCGTCCATGTACTTCGGGTCGAACACCTGGAAGAAGCGCTGGGCGCGGCCTTCCTGGCTGACCAGTGTACCGTCGCCTTCGGCGAAGGTGGCGGCTGGCAGTACCAGATCAGCACGGTCGCTGGTGGCGGTCTTCTGGTGGTCGGCAACGATCAGTACCTTGGTGGCATCCAGCGCGGCGTCGACCTTGGCCGAATCCGTGCGGGTGTACAGGTCGTTTTCCAGTACCACGATGGCGTCGGCTTTACCGTCAGTCACGGCTTGCAGCGCGGCATCCAGCGATTCGCCACCGAGCATGGCCAGGCCAAGGCTGTTGGCTTCCGGCACGATGAGGCTGATGGAACCGTTCTTGTCACGCAGCTTCAAGGCTTTGGCGATGTTGGCAGCGGCTTCGATCAGTGCTTTGGAACCCAGCGAGGTGCCGGCAATGATCAAGGGGCGTTTGGCTGCCAGCAGGGCGTCGGCGATGCGCTGGGCCAGTTCAACCGCTTCAGCGTCCAGGCCTTCGACGGCAGGCGCGCTGGCGTCGAGGGCGTGGGCCACGGCGAAACCGATGCGGGCCAGGTCATCCGGCGCTGCGTGAACGCATTCTTCGGCGATGTCGTCGAGCTTGGTTTCAGCCAGGCTCGCAATAAACAGCGGGTTCAGCGCGTGCTGGCCAATGTTTTTCACGGCGGCGTCCAGCCACGGCTGCACGCGCATGGCGTCGGCCATGTCTTCGGCCTTGCCTTTGACCGACTGGCGCAGCGACAGGGCGATACGGGCGGCGGTCTGGGTCAGGTCTTCACCGAGCACGAAGATGGCATCGTGGTCTTCGATGTCGCGCATGTTCGGCACCGGCAGCGGGCTGTCGTTCAGCACTTGCAGGACCAGACGGATACGTTCCAGCTCAGCGGCTTCGATACCGGAGTAGAAGTGCTCGGCGCCGACCAGTTCGCGCAACGCGTAGTTGCTTTCGAGGCTGGCGCGTGGCGAACCGATGCCGACGATGTTGCGCCCGCGCAGCAGGTCGGCGGCTTTATCCAGCGCGTCGTCCAGGCTCAGCTTGGCGCCACCGGCCAACAGTGGCTGGCGCGGGCGGTCTTCACGGTTGACGTAGCCATAGCCGAAACGGCCACGGTCGCACAGGAAGTACTGGTTGACCGAACCGTTGAAGCGGTTTTCGATACGACGCAGTTCACCGTAGCGCTCGCCCGGGGAGATGTTGCAACCGCTGGAGCAGCCATGGCAGATGCTCGGCGAGAACTGCATGTCCCACTTGCGGTTGTAGCGCTCGGAGTGAGTCTTGTCGGTGAACACACCGGTCGGGCAGACCTCGGTGAGGTTGCCGGAGAACTCGCTTTCGAGCACGCCGTCTTCAACGCGACCGAAGTACACGTTGTCGTGGGCGCCGAACACGCCCAGGTCGGTGCCGCCGGCGTAGTCTTTATAGAAGCGTACGCAACGGTAGCAGGCGATGCAGCGGTTCATTTCGTGGGAAATGAACGGGCCGAGGTCCTGGTTCTGGTGGGTGCGTTTGGTGAAGCGATAACGGCGCTCGTTGTGGCCGGTCATCACCGTCATGTCTTGCAGGTGGCAGTGACCGCCTTCCTCACAGACCGGGCAGTCGTGGGGGTGGTTGGTCATCAGCCACTCGACGACACTGGCGCGGAACGCCTTGGATTCTTCATCTTCGATGGAGATCCAGGTGTTGTCGGTGGCTGGGGTCATGCAGGACATAACGATACGACCACGGGTGTCGTTCTCGTCGGTGTACTGCTTGACCGCGCACTGGCGACAGGCACCAACGCTACCGAGAGCGGGGTGCCAGCAGAAATAAGGGATGTCGAGGCCTAATGAGAGACATGCCTGTAACAGGTTGTCTGCCCCATCGACTTCGAGCGCTTTGCCGTCTACGTGGATAGTGGCCATGGTTCAAAGTTCTTCGTTGGCCCGTTGTCAGCGGGCGTGGCTAATGGAATCTTGTTATTCATGTGCATCTACACAGCCTTTACGGCGTCAGCACATGAGCAGTTGAAGGGCACGGACCCTTCACCTGTTAAAGCGTTACGCGCCGACTACGATCGGCCTCGCCAGAGGCGGGACGGCGGCGCTGGTAGGCGCGATGCCGGCTTCGAACTCCGAGCGGAAGTATTTGATTGCGCTGCCCAATGGCTCCACGGCGCCCGGTGCGTGAGCACAGAACGTCTTGCCTGGGCCGAGGAAGCCGACCAGGCCCAGCAGGGTTTCGATGTCACCGGGCTGGCCTTCGCCGTTCTCGATCGCCATCAGGAGCTTGACGCTCCACGGCAAGCCGTCACGGCACGGGGTGCAGAAGCCGCAGGATTCACGGGCAAAGAACTGCTCCATGTTGCGCAGCAACGAAACCATGTTCACGGTGTTGTCCACCGCCATCGCCAGGCCGGTACCCATACGGGTGCCCACCTTGCCGATGCCGCCGGCATACATCTGTGCGTCGAGGTGCTCAGGGAGCAGGAAACCGGTGCCGGCACCGCCGGGCTGCCAGGCTTTCAAGGTGTAGCCGTCGCGCATGCCGCCGGCGTAGTCCTCGAACAGCTCGCGGGCGGTCACGCCGAACGGCAGCTCCCACAGGCCAGGGTTCTTGACCTTGCCGGAGAAGCCCATGAGCTTGGTGCCCATGTCTTCGCTGCCTTCGCGGGCCAACGATTTGTACCAGTCCACGCCGTCGGCGATGATCGCCGGCACGTTGCACAGGGTCTCGACGTTGTTCACGCACGTAGGCTTGCCCCACACGCCGACGGCGGCAGGGAAGGGCGGCTTGGAGCGCGGGTTGGCGCGGCGGCCTTCGAGGAGTTGATCAGTGCGGTTTCTTCACCGCAGATATAACGCCCGGCGCCGGTGTGCACGAACAGTTCGAAGTCAAAACCCGAACCGAGGATGTTCTTGCCCAAAAGACCGGCCGCCTTGGCTTCTTCCACGGCACGGTTGAGGTGCTTGGCGGCGGTGGTGTACTCGCCACGCAGGAAGATGTAGCCACGGTAGGTTTTCAGCGCACGGGCGCTGATCAGCATGCCTTCGATCAGCAGATGGGGCAGTTGCTCCATCAGCATGCGGTCCTTCCAGGTGTTCGGCTCCATTTCATCCGCGTTGCACAGCAGGTAGCGGATGTTGATGGATTCGTCTTTGGGCATCAGGCCCCACTTCACGCCGGTGGGGAAGCCTGCACCGCCGCGCCCTTTAAGCCCGGCGTCTTTCACGGTCTGGACGATATCGTCCTGGGCCATGTCGGCGAAGGCTTTGCGCGCAGCCGCGTAACCGTTCTTGGCCTGGTACTCGTCGAGCCATACCGGCTCGGCATCGTCACGCAGGCGCCAGGTCAGTGGGTGGGTCTCAGGCGAACGCTTGATCAGGTTGGCCGGGCCGAAAGATGTAAGGGTCATGGGTAGCCCTCGAGCAATTGGGTCACGCCAGCAGGCTGTACGTCACCGAATGTGTCGTCGTCGATCATCAACGCCGGCGCCTTGTCGCAGTTGCCCAGGCAGCACACCGGCAGCAGCGTGAAGCGGCCGTCCGGGGTGGTTTGGCCGAGGCCGATGCCCAGCTTGTTCTGGATCTCGCTGACCACGGACTCGTGACCACCGATGTAGCAGACCATGCTGTCGCACACGCGAATGATGTGACGGCCCACCGGCTGGCGGAAGATCTGGCTGTAGAACGTGGCCACACCTTCAACGTCGCTGGCCGGGATGCCGAGGATCTCGCCGATGGCGTAGAGGGCGCCGTCCGGCACCCAGCCACGCTCCTTCTGCACGATCTTCAAGGCTTCGATCGACGCCGCGCGCGGGTCTTCGTAGTGATGCAGCTCGTGCTCGATGGCCGAGCGCTCGGTTTCACTCAAGGTGAAACGGTCTGTCTGGATAAGCGTGCTGTTCATGCTTAGCGGTCCACGTCGGCCATAACGAAATCGATACTACCCAGGTACGCAATCAAGTCCGCGACCATCTCGCCTTTGATCACCGAAGGGATCTGCTGCAAGTGGGCAAAACTTGGGGTACGAATCCGGGTGCGGTAGCTCATGGTGCCGCCATCGCTCGTCAGGTAATAACTGTTGATACCCTTGGTCGCTTCGATCATCTGGAAGGATTCGTTGGCCGGCATTACCGGGCCCCACGAAACTTGCAGGAAGTGCGTGATCAGGGTTTCGATGTGCTGCAGCGTGCGCTCTTTGGGCGGCGGCGTGGTCAGCGGATGGTCCGCCTTGTACGGGCCTGCCGGCATGTTGCGCATGCACTGCTCGATGATCTTCAGGCTCTGGCGCATTTCTTCGACGCGCACGATGCAACGGTCGTAGGCATCGCCATTCGCGGCCAGCGGCACTTCGAATTCGAAGTTCTCGTAGCCGGAGTACGGGCGCGCTTTACGTAGGTCGAAATCGCAGCCGGTGGAGCGCAGGCCGGCACCGGTGACGCCCCATTCCAGGGCCTCTTTGGTGTTGTACTGCGCGACGCCGATGGTCCGGCCTTTGAGGATGCTGTTGTCCAGCGCAGCCTTTTGGTACTCGTCCAGACGCTTGGGCATCCAGTCGATGAACTCCTTGACCAGGCGTTCCCAGCCATTCGGCAGGTCGTGCGCCACACCGCCGATGCGGTACCAGGCCGGGTGCAGACGGAAACCGGTGATGGCTTCGATAACCTTGTAGGCGCGCTGACGGTCGGTGAAGGTGAAGAACACCGGGGTCATGGCGCCGACGTCCTGGATGTAAGTACCCAGGAACAGCAGGTGGCTGGTGATCCGGAAGAACTCGGCCATCATGATGCGGATGGTGTCGACGCGGTCCGGCACCTTGATGCCGGCCAGCTTCTCGACCGAGAGCACGTACGGCAGGTTGTTCATCACGCCGCCGAGGTAGTCGATACGGTCGGTGTACGGGATGAAGCTGTGCCAGGACTGACGCTCGGCCATCTTCTCGGCACCACGGTGGTGGTAGCCGATGTCCGGCACGCAGTCGACGATTTCTTCGCCGTCCAGTTGCAGGATGATACGGAAGGCACCGTGAGCCGAAGGGTGGTTCGGACCCAGGTTGAGGAACATGTAGTCCTCGTTGGTGCCGGAGCGCTTCATGCCCCAGTCTTCCGGACGGAAGCGTGCAGCCTCTTCTTCAAGCTGTTGCTTGGCGAGGTTGAGGCTGAACGGGTCGAATTCGGTGGCGCGGGCAGGGAAGTCCTTGCGCAGCGGGTGACCTTCCCAGGTCGGCGGCATCATGATGCGCGTCAGGTGCGGGTGGCCCGGGAAGTCGATCCCGAACATGTCCCAGACTTCACGCTCGTACCAGCTGGCATTCGGCCAGATACCGGTCACGGTCGGCACGCTCAAGTCGCTTTCGGACAGGGCAACCTTGATCATCACGTCGCTGTTACGTTCCAGCGACATCAGGTGGTAGAACACGGTGAAATCGGCACCGCTCGGCAGCCCCTGGCGCTTGGTGCGCAGACGCTCGTCCACGCCATGCAGGTCATACAGCATGACGTACGGCTTGGGCAGGTTGCGCAGGAAGGTCAGGACTTCGACGAGCTTGGCGCGCGCCACCCACAGCACCGGCATACCGGTGCGTGTGGCCTGGGCGGTGAAGGCGTCAGGGCCAAAACGGTTATTGAGTTCGACGACCACATCCTGGTCGTCTGCCTTATAAGGCGGGATGCGTCGAGCACTGCCTGTAGTCATGGTTTTTTATCGCTTTCGGTCAACGTAAAGAATGAAGCCAGGTTTTCGTTCTATATAAGAAGCGGTTCTGGATCAGACTTCGTCAGGGCTGCGCAGGTTGGTGACTGCGATTCGCTGTTCGCGGCGCTGTTCCTTTTGCGAAGGCATCTCGGCGCGGTACACGCCTTGATCGCCGACGACCCAGGAAAGCGGGCGACGCTCCTTGCCGATCGACTCCTGCAACAGCATCAAGCCTTGCAGGAATGCTTCGGGGCGGGGCGGGCAGCCAGGCACGTAGACGTCCACGGGCAGGAACTTGTCCACCCCTTGAACGACGGAGTAGATGTCGTACATGCCACCGGAGTTGGCGCACGAACCCATGGAGATAACCCACTTTGGCTCGAGCATTTGCTCGTAGAGACGCTGAATGATCGGCGCCATCTTGATAAAGCAGGTTCCGGCGATAACCATGAAATCCGCCTGGCGCGGTGATGCCCGGATAACTTCGGCGCCAAAGCGCGCGATGTCGTGGGGCGCCGTGAAGGCGGTGGTCATTTCCACGTAGCAGCACGAAAGGCCGAAGTTGTACGGCCACAGGGAATTTTTACGCCCCCAATTGACCGCGCCACTCAGCACGTCTTCGAGCTTGCCCATGTAGATGTTTTTGTGGACTTGATCTTCTAACGGATCGGAAACGGTTTCCCGTTCGCCGATAGGGTACTGATCGTTAGGAGCATCCGGGTCGATCCTGGTGAGATTGTATTGCATCGCCAAAGCCTCATTGTTTCAGCTTCGCTTGCCGCTTGCGACGAGCTTCCGGAGCCCAGTCAAGGGCGCCCACTCGAAATAGGTAGACAAGGCCTGCCAACAGAATTGCTATGAAAACGAGGGCTTCGACGAATCCGGTCCAGCCGCTTTCGCGGACGGACACAGACCAGGCAAAGAGAAAGAGGGCTTCGATATCGAAGATCACGAAGAGCATCGCGACCAGATAGAATTTGGCTGAGAGCCGCAAGCGGGCGCCACCTGTAGGCAGCATGCCGGACTCGAACGGTTCATTTTTACTGCGGCCCCAGGCTTTTGACCCGAGGAGGCTGGAGACACCGAGCATGAAGGCGCAAAGGCCGACAACACCGAGAAGGAAAATGGCAAAGCCCCAGTTGTGGGCCATGAGTCCTGTCGCTTCGGTCATGCTGGAAATCCTTAACAGAGAGCAAAGGTCTCTGAGCTCGAAAAAGTAACGATGCAGTGACGATATGTCGCACTGCAATCAATCGCGGTGATTTTATGGCTAAACACCGGGCAAGTAAAATTTCGATAGCGAAATTATTCGATGGAATAAGGACATAGTGCACCTTCTTGGGGCTGTAGCCCTTGCGGCGTGGGCATTAGCGGGCTTTTGAACAATTAAGTTTTGTTTGACCGGTAACGAAGTTTTCATGCTCTAAATGATAATGAATATTGTTTGCGTGGGGTTTAAGCGAATGTTTCTCGTGTGGCGGGGGAAGTTGCCGTTACTTGCTTGATTGCCGCTAGTTGCTGGAACAGATCTTTTAAACGATTTGAATCAGGCAAATACCGCTCTGGATCAATGTTTTGCGCAAAATCTGAAGGCTTGCCACATTTCCCTGTGGGAGCGGGCTTGCCCGCGATGGCGGAATGTCAGCCAACAAATGGGCTGGCTGGCATGCCGCCTTCGCAGGCAAGCCAGCTCCCACATTTGACCGGCGTTGTGTCAGGCAGGCATTTTTCTTGCGGCAAAAAAAACGCCCCGAACCAGTCGGGGCGTGATTGTTGTGCGGCATTGCGGTTAGGTCTTCCTTGGGGCCGCAGTGGCCGTGTACGCGGTGCTTAGTGGAACTGCTCTTCTTCGGTCGAGCCGGTCAGCGCGGTCACGGACGAGGTGCCGCCCTGGATCACGGTGGTCATGTCGTCGAAGTAGCCGGTGCCCACTTCCTGCTGGTGTGCCACAAAGGTGTAACCCTTGGCGGCGTCGGCGAATTCCTGCTCCTGCAGCTTCACGTAGGCGGTCATGTCGTTGCGGGCGTAGTCGTGCGCCAGGTTGAACATGCTGTGCCACATGTTGTGAATGCCGGCCAGGGTGATGAACTGGTGCTTGTAGCCCATGGCCGACAGCTCGCGCTGGAACTTGGCGATGGTCGCGTCGTCCAGGTTCTTCTTCCAGTTGAAAGAAGGCGAGCAGTTGTAGGACAGCAGTTGGTCCGGGTATTCCTTTTTGATCGCCTCGGCGAAGCGACGGGCTTCGTCCAGGTCCGGCTTGGCGGTTTCGCACCAGATCAGGTCGGCGTAAGGGGCATAGGCCAGGCCGCGAGCGATGGCCTGGTCGAGACCGGCGCGTACTTTATAGAAGCCTTCCTGGGTGCGCTCGCCGGTCACGAACGGCTGGTCGTACGGGTCGCAATCGGATGTCAGCAAGTCAGCCGCGTTAGCGTCGGTACGGGCCAGGATGATGGTCGGGGTGCCGGCCACGTCAGCCGCCAAACGCGCAGCGGTCAGCTTCTGTACCGCTTCCTGGGTCGGTACCAGTACCTTGCCGCCCATGTGGCCGCATTTCTTCACGGAAGCCAGCTGGTCTTCGAAGTGCACGCCGGCAGCGCCCGCTTCGATCATGCTCTTCATCAGCTCATAGGCGTTCAGCACGCCGCCGAAACCGGCTTCAGCGTCCGCCACGATAGGTGCGAAGTAGTCGATGTAGCCTTCATCGCCCGGGCCTTTACCGGCTTTCCACTGGATCTGGTCAGCACGGCGGAACGAGTTGTTGATGCGCTTGACCACGGTGGGTACCGAGTCCACCGGGTACAGCGATTGGTCGGGGTACATGGATTCAGCGGAGTTGTTGTCCGCTGCCACTTGCCAGCCGGACAGGTAGATCGCCTGGATACCGGCTTTCACCTGTTGGACTGCCTGGCCGCCAGTGAGGGCGCCCATGCAGTTGACGAAATCTTTCTCGGGACGGAAGGACGGCTTGGCACCCTGGGTGACCAGCTTCCACAGCTTCTCGGCGCCGAGTTTTGCAAAGGTGTGCTCAGGTTGAACCGAGCCGCGCAGGCGGACGACGTCAGCAGCGGAATAAGCGCGGGTCACGCCTTTCCAGCGTGGGTTTTCAGCCCAGTCTTTTTCAAGGGCTGCAATTTGCTGTTCGCGTGTCAGTGCCATGGGGAAAAACCTCGTCGCATAGGTCTAGGTGGAAAATTCCATTTGCCAGCCACGTAATGAGTGCGTGGTGATGGCGGCTCGCTGACCAGAAGCTTAGGTGTTCAAGTCAAGTTCGGCGGGGAAGGCGACGGGATGAACGATGGCTCAAGGCGGAGTTGAGCAGGTAAGGGCAAACTGCGGACGGTCTTCGGGCGTCGTGGGCCTTTGTACGATCCATCAGTGTCTAGCCGGGTTACCTGGTTAGCTTCCGTCCCTCGGGACAACTTCGTTCCAGTCGCAACCTCGTCAAACACACCTTGTGGGCGGTACAGACACGAATCGGCTCAGTTGGGTAGCTTGGAGCGACGATCCGAAGGCCCTTGCCAGGGCCCCTGATTAGCGGGAGCGAGGCCATCATGCCCATGCTTTTTTGGATCGTCAAATGTTTTGTAGTGCTTTTTTTGTGGCACTACATCTTTAGTCTTATACGACTCATCAGTCAGTTTTTGGTGCTTCAGTTCAGGGTGTCGACCTTGACCCGCAAAGTCAGGTCATCTCGGCCCTGGGTAGAGTAGCTGCGGGTTGTAGAGGATTTGTCGGCCAGGGTGTCGCGATTGATGCCGGCCAGGGGGATCCACTCGCCCAGGCGGCCGCTGACGGTTGTGTCGGTGCTTTGCACGTTCACTACATCGGGACGTTCCTGGCTCATGCGGTCACGGTTGGTACTGATTGCCAGGTGTACGGTCTCGCCGGTGACGCTGGCGGTCACGTAGAAGCCCTGGGTCACGTTGCGATACTGGGTCTGGTTTTGCAGGCGGCCGTAGCTGTCCTGCTGGGTGGTGGTCAGCGGTACGCTCTGGCCGACCTGGATCAGCGCAGGCACACCTTCACTGGCCTGGATCTGCTGGATGCCGCCTTCGCGGCTGGCAGTGCCATAGCTGATGATGCGGGTCTGGCTGTCGCCGCTGTTTTGCTGGTTGTTTTCGTTGGTGTCGACGGTAATCAACAAGCGCTTGGCCGGTGTGTCGAGTTGCGAGAGCAGGGCGCGCAGGTCCTGGATCTTGCCTGGGTCAGCGTTAACAATAAGCTGGTTGCCGTAGGCGCTGACGGTGCCATCCTTGCCGATGAAGTTCTGCGCCACGGGCAACAGGTCGGCGCTGGTGCGGTTGCTCAGGTTGACGACTTCGGTGTCGGCCATGGCCGAGCAACTGGCGGTCAGGAGGAGGGCGGTGAGCAGGGTGCGTAGGGACATGTCCGTTATCTCTGCGAGTCATTAGGCTTGATAGTGCCAGTTTGTCGGCCTGGCAGGTCGCAAGTTTAGTAGCGAACGGCATTGCTGTTAGGCGGGGCTTGGCGTGGCGAGCGGGCTTGCTGTGGCGAGCGGGCTTGCCCGCGTTGGGCTGCGCAGCAGCCCCAATAAAAAACGCCGCGTTCTTTCAGAAAGAACGCGGCGTCTGAGTGAAGGGCCGCTACGCGGCCCAACGCGGGCAAGCCCGCTCGCCACAGCAAGCTTGCTCACTACAGCAAGCCTGCTCGGCGCAGGGATCAGGCGCCACGCACCATGTCCACATGCGGAATCCCGACTTCAAGGAACTCATCACTGACGATCTTGAAGCCCAGCCGCTCGTAAAACGGTGCCGCATACACCTGTGCGCTGAGGAACTGCTTGGTCTGGCCGCGTTGCTCGGCCATCGCAATCACGGCTTCCATCAACTTGTCGCCGACCTTCAGCCCGCGCCAGTCCTTGAGCACCGATACGCGACCAATCTCGCCGCTGGGCAGCAGGCGAGCGGTGCCGATCGGAAAGTCGCCCTCGAACGCAAGGAAATGCACGGCATCTGCGTCGTCCGCGTCCCACTCCAGTTCAGGTGGGACCGATTGTTCGGCGATAAATACCGCTTCACGAATGCGCCGTATCTCAGCGATATCCTTTTGCCAGTCCGCGACACTTACGTGAATCTTATTCATCGGCAAACCCCAAGCTCCCTTGCTTGACCAGTTCGCACAACAGGTCGCGACCGTCTTCGTCCGCGAGCCACGGGCCAAGGTTTTCGGCGTGCAGGGAATCAGCTGCGCACACCAGTTTCAGCAGCTCGCGCAGCTTGCCTGGCAGGTAACGGCTCTGGCCGCTGGCAAACAGCAGTACGTCGTCGTCGACTTCGGACCACGCTAGGCGTGCGCTTGGGTTGCGGACCAGAATCGCGCCGTCTTCCAGGCTGCTGATAAAGTCCTGCTCGGCCAGTTCTTCGCCAGCCACCAGTTCCGGGTAACGCGGCTCGGTCATGAATTGGCCGAACCAGGTCAGCAGCATGCGCTCGTCGCTCATGTGCTCGGCCAGCAGGCTCTTGAGGCGGTCCAGCGCGTCGCTCTGGATCTGGTGCGGGTCGCTGACCGGCTGGGCATCGGCGTCGGTGTAGCGCTCTTCGTCGGTCAGGTACTGGCTGAGGAAGTCGGTGAAGTGGGTCAGCACTTCAGCGGCGCTCGGCGCACGGAAGCCTACCGAGTAGGTCATGCAGTCATCTTCGGCAATACCGAAATGCGCCAGGCGCGGCGGCAGGTAGAGCATGTCGCCCGGTTCCAGCACCCATTCGGCACTTTCTTCGAATTCGGCGAGGATGCGCAGGTCGGCATGCTGCAGCAGCGGGCTTTCGGAGCTGCACATCTGGCCGATCTTCCAGTTGCGCTTGCCCTGGGCTTGCAGCAGGAACACGTCGTAGTTGTCGAAATGCGGGCCGACGCTGCCGCCGGGTGCGGCGAAGCTGATCATCACGTCATCGATGCGCCAGCTTGGCAGGAAGCGGAACTGCTCCAGCAGCTCGGCCACTTCCGGCACAAACTGGTCGACCGCCTGCACCAGCAGGGTCCACTCACGCTCGGGCAGGGTGCTGAAAGCATCTTCGGCGAACGGGCCGCGGCGCAGCTCCCACGGACGCTCGCCGTGTTCGATCACCAGGCGCGACTCGACTTCTTCCTCGAGCGCCAGGCCGGCCAGTTCGTCGGCGTCGATCGGGCTTTCGAAATCAGGGATGGCCTGACGGATCAGCAGCGGTTTTTTCTGCCAGTAGTCGCGCAGGAATTCCCGTGCCGTGATGCCGCCCAGAAGTTGAAGAGGGATATCAGGATTCATGTGTAACCTATTGAAAAAAAGCACTTTTCAGACTGGAATAAAAACGCCCGGCGCTGCCGGGCGTCTCAAGGGTCTTGCGGTAATCAGATGCGCTTGGCTTGCTCTACCGCGTTGCCGATGTAGTTGGCCGGCGTGAGCAGCTTCAGCTCGGCCTTGGCAGCGGCTGGCATGTCCAGGCCGTCGATGAAAGTTTGCAGTGCTTCAGGGCTGATGCCCTTGCCGCGTGTCAACTCTTTCAGCTTTTCGTACGGGTTTTCGATGTTGTAGCGACGCATGACGGTCTGGATCGGCTCGGCCAATACTTCCCAGCAGGCGTCCAGGTCAGCGGCGATTTTCTGCTCGTTGAGTTCCAGCTTGCTGATGCCTTTGAGGCTGGCTTCGTACGCGATCACGCTGTGAGCAAAGCCCACGCCAAGGTTGCGCAGTACGGTGGAGTCGGTCAGGTCGCGCTGCCAGCGGGAGATCGGCAACTTGCTGGCCAGGTGTTGGAACAGGGCGTTGGCGATGCCGAGGTTGCCTTCGGAGTTTTCGAAGTCGATCGGGTTGACCTTGTGCGGCATGGTCGACGAACCGATTTCACCGGCAATGGTGCGCTGCTTGAAGTAGCCCAGGGAGATATAGCCCCAGATATCGCGATCAAAGTCGATCAGGATGGTGTTGAAGCGCGCAATGGCGTCGAACAGCTCGGCGATGTAGTCGTGCGGTTCGATCTGCGTGGTGTACGGGTTGAAGCCCAGGCCCAGCTCGTCTTCGATGAAGGCGCGGGCGTTGGCTTCCCAGTCGATCTCAGGGTAGGCCGACAGGTGAGCGTTGTAGTTGCCCACGGCGCCGTTGATCTTGCCCAGCAGCGGTACGGCGGCGACTTGAGCGATCTGGCGCTCGAGGCGGTACACCACGTTGGCCAGTTCTTTACCCAGGGTGGTCGGTGAGGCCGGTTGGCCGTGGGTGCGCGACAGCATCGGCACGGCGGCGAAGCGGATGGCCAGCTCGCGGATGGCGTCGGCGGTCTGGCGCATCAGCGGCAGCATCACCTCATCACGGCCTTCGCGCAGCATCAGGGCGTGGGATAGGTTGTTGATGTCCTCGCTGGTGCAGGCAAAGTGGATGAACTCGCTGACCTGGGCCAGTTCCGGCAGCTTGGCCGCTTGCTCTTTGAGCAGGTATTCGATGGCTTTAACGTCGTGGTTGGTGGTGCGCTCGATCTCTTTCACACGCTCGGCGTGCTCCAGGGAGAAGTTTTCCGCCAGGGTATTCAATACAGCGTTGGCCTCGGCGGAGAACGCCGGCACTTCACTGATGGCGGGGTGAGCGGCCAGGCGCTGGAGCCAGCGCACTTCAACCAGAACGCGAGCACGGATCAGGCCGTATTCGCTGAAAATAGGGCGCAGGGCCTGGGTTTTGCCGGCGTAGCGGCCGTCAACAGGGGAAACCGCAGTGAGCGAAGAGAGCTGCATGGGGTGTTCTCGGACAGTCGGGCAACGAAATGGGGCGCGTATCATACATGAAAAAATCCGCCGGTCCGTTGCCAACTGACCGGCGTATTACGCGTGAGGCTATAAAACGTGGGTTGCTGCGACTTATTCGTTGCGCATCAACGGGTAAAGCTCTTTAAGCAATTTGCGCCGGCTGATCACCAACTGCCAGCGATGGCCGCCCAACTGTCGCCACAACCGCGCCGAACGAATACCGGCCAGGAGCAGGGCGCGGATTTTCGAGGCGTTGTTCGGTTGCTGCAGGTTGCGCATGTCGCCGTGCACCTGGATCCGCTGGCGCAAGGTGCTCAAGGTGTCCTGGTACAGCGCACCACAGGCGGCGATCACGTTTTCGTGGGCCGGGCCGAAGTGTTCCACCTGGGACTGGATCTGCGGCAGGCGCTTGCCGATGATCTCCAGCATGTCGTCACGCTTGGCCAGTTGCCGCTCCAGGCCGAGCATCGACAGGGCGTAGCGCAACGGCTCGCGCTGCAAGGTGCTCGGGTCGCGCTCCAGCGCGCCGATCAGTGCGCGATAACCTTCACGCAGCGCCAGGTCGTCGCCACCGTAAACTTCCAGGGTGTCCTTGGGGTCGCGGATCAGCAGGCTGCCGAGCATGCAGCTCAGGCCCGCCTCGGTGACCTGGCCGGTCTTGGCGATCTTGTCCACCAGTACCGCGGCGAGAAACACCCCGCCGAGTGCCGTCAATTGCTCCTGGGTCGGGCTCATGCCGGGTTGCTCCAGGGCTCGGCAACTTCAATCACGCCGCCTCCCAGGCAAATCTCACCGTCATAGAACACCACGGACTGGCCGGGGGTGACGGCGCGCTGCGGGTCGTCGAAGGTGGCGCGGTAGCCGCTGGCGGTTTTTTCCAGGGTGCAGGGCTGGTCGCTCTGGCGATAACGCACTTTGGCGGTCAGGCGGCGTGGGGTGCTCAGGTCGATCGGGTTGACCCAATAGATCTCGGAAGCCAGCAGCGCGCCGGAGAACAGCAGTGGGTGTTCATTGCCCTGGCCGACGATCAGCACGTTGTGTTCGAGGTCTTTGACCAGCACGTACCACGGCTCCTCACCGGCGTCTTTCAAGCCGCCGATGCCCAGGCCCTGGCGTTGGCCGATGGTGTGGTACATCAAGCCGTGGTGGCGACCGATCACGTCACCTTCGGTGGTTTTGATTTCACCCGGTTGCGCCGGCAGGTACTGCTTGAGGAAATCGCTGAAGCGGCGCTCGCCGATAAAGCAGATCCCGGTGGAATCCTTCTTCTTGGCGGTGGCCAGGCCGTGTTTCTCGGCAATCTTGCGCACTTCGGGTTTTTCCAGCTCGCCCACCGGGAACAGGGTCTTGGCGATCTGTTCACCGCCGACGGCGTGCAGGAAGTAGCTCTGGTCCTTGTTCGGGTCCAGGCCCTTGAGCAGTTCGGTGCGGCCATCGATATCGCGGCGGCGCACGTAGTGGCCAGTGGCGATCAGGTCGGCGCCGAGCATCATGGCGTAGTCGAGGAACGCCTTGAACTTGATTTCGCGGTTGCACAGGATGTCCGGGTTCGGCGTGCGACCGGCCTTGTATTCGGCCAGGAAGTGCTCGAACACATTGTCCCAGTACTCGGCGGCAAAGTTGGCGGTGTGCAGCTTGATGCCGATCCTGTCGCACACGGCCTGGGCGTCCGCCAGGTCGTCCATGGCGGTGCAATATTCCGTTCCATCGTCTTCTTCCCAGTTCTTCATGAACAGGCCTTCCACCTCATAACCCTGCTCCATGAGCAGAACGGCGGAAACGGAAGAATCCACGCCGCCGGACATGCCGACGATGACGCGCTTCTTTTGTGTGTCAGAAGGGGCTGGATCACGCATAGGGTTTCAACGGGTGTCTTGAAAAAGGACGCGATTCTAGCAGGCCTGGGCCCGCAAGGCTAAAGAGAAGGGCGGATCAATTCCAGACTGTGACGCTGGCCGGCCAGATAATCATCGATACAGCGGATGATCAGCTCGCTGCGCCAGTCGTCGCGCACGGCCATCAGCTCGTCGCGGGTCAGCCAGCGGGCGCGCAGGATGCCTTCGTCGAGTTGATAGTCCGGATGGTGTTTCAGCGCCTTGGCAATGAAGCAGACGCGCTGATAGGTCACGCCATTGCTGGGGGCGGTGTACAGGTAGATGCCGACAATGCCCGTGGGCTCGACGTCCCAGCCGGTTTCCTCGAGGGTTTCGCGCACGGCGGCCTCGGTCAGGGTTTCATGTGGGTCGAGGTGGCCGGCGGGCTGATTGAGCACGGCGCGGCCGCCCTTGAGTTCTTCGACCATCAGGAACTTGCCGTTGTCTTCGACGATGGTGGCGACGGTGATGTGGGGTTGCCAGGTCATTCAAAACCTCGATTCAGGGTGTGACGCGGTCAGTGTGGCAACGGGCTTGCTCGCGAATGCGGTAAGCCAGTCAAAGATGCATTCATTGACCCAGCGCATTCGCGAGCAAGCCCGCTCCCACATGTTGATCCGGTTTATTCAGTCAAGCCGCAGTGTCCGCAAAGAGAAACCCCGGCACGGGGCCGGGGCTTCTTTGCATCCTTACAACCTTACTTCAACTTGGCAATGGCCGCGTTGAGGGTGTTGCTTGGGCGCATGGCGTTGCTGGTCAGCTCCGGGTTCGGCGCGTAGTAGCCGCCGATGTCCACTGGCTTGCCCTGTACGGCATTCAGCTCGGCAACGATGGTTGCCTCGTTGTCGCTCAGGGTTTTGGCCAGTTCGCCGAACTGCGCTTGCAGGGCAGTGTCTTCGGTCTGGGCGGCCAGGGCTTGAGCCCAGTACAGCGCCAGGTAGAAGTGGCTGCCGCGGTTGTCGATGTTGCCGACTTTACGCGATGGCGACTTGTTGTTGTCGAGGAACTGGCCGGTGGCCTGGTCCAGGGTCTTGGACAGTACCAGCGCTTTCGGGTTGTTGTAGGTAACACCCAAGTGCTCAAGGGATGCGGCCAGGGCCAGGAACTCGCCCAGGGAATCCCAGCGCAGGAAGTTTTCTTCCAGCAGCTGCTGCACGTGTTTCGGAGCCGAACCGCCGGCGCCGGTTTCGAACAGGCCACCGCCGTTCATCAGCGGCACGATCGACAGCATCTTGGCGCTGGTGCCCAGTTCCATGATCGGGAACAGGTCGGTCAGGTAGTCGCGCAGTACGTTGCCGGTCACCGAGATGGTGTCCAGGCCCTTGCGGGTGCGCTCCAGGGTGAACTTCATCGCGTCGACCGGCGACATGATGCGGATGTCCAGGCCTTCGGTGTTGTGGTCTTTCAGGTAAGCCTGAACTTTCTCGACCACGACGCCATCGTGCGCACGCTTGGGGTCCAGCCAGAAGATGGCCGGGGTGTTGCTGGCGCGGGCGCGGTTGACGGCCAGTTTGACCCAGTCCTGGATCGGCGCGTCTTTGGTCTGGCACATGCGGAAGATGTCGCCGGCTTCAACAGCCTGTTCCATCAGCAGGGTGCCCTTGCTGTCGGTGACGCGGACTACGCCGTCAGCCTTGATCTGGAAGGTCTTGTCGTGGGAACCGTACTCTTCGGCTTTCTTCGCCATCAGGCCAACGTTTGGCACGCTGCCCATGGTGGTTGGGTCGAAAGCGCCATTGGCCTTGCAGTCTTCGATGACCGCCTGGTAGATGGTGGCGTAGCAGCGATCCGGGATTACAGCCTTGGTGTCGTGCAACTGGCCGTCGGTGCCCCACATTTTGCCGGAGTCACGGATCATGGCCGGCATCGAGGCGTCGACGATCACGTCGCTCGGCACGTGCAGGTTGGTGATGCCTTTGTCGGAGTTGACCATCGCCAGGGAAGGGCGAGCGGCGTAGACCGCCTGAATGTCAGCTTCGATCTGCGCTTGTTGCTCGGCCGGCAGGGCCTTGATGCGAGCGTACAGGTCGCCGATGCCGTTGTTCAGGTTGAAGCCGATCTGTTCCAGCACGGTAGCGTGCTTGGCCAGGGCGTCTTTGTAGAACTCGGCAACGATCTGGCCGAACATGATCGGGTCGGAGACCTTCATCATGGTGGCTTTCAGGTGAACCGACAGCAGTACGCCTTGCTTCTTGGCGTCTTCGATTTCAGCGGCGATGAAGCTGCGCAGGGCGTTCTTGCTCAGCACGGCGGTATCGATGATCTCGCCGGCTTGAACCGAGGTCTTTTCTTTCAGGACGGTCGCGGAGCCGTCTTTGGCGATCAGCTCGATTTTGACAGCATCGGCTGCTTCGATCTGAACGGCTTTTTCGCTGCCGTAGAAGTCGCCGCTGGTCATGTGGGCAATGTGCGACTTGGAGTCGGCCGCCCACGCGCCCATTTTGTGCGGGTGCTTGCGCGCATAGTTCTTGACCGACAGCGGTGCGCGGCGGTCGGAGTTGCCTTCGCGCAGTACCGGGTTTACGGCGCTGCCCTTGACCTTGTCGTAACGTGCACGGGTTTCTTTTTCCGCGTCGGTGGTTACGGTTTCCGGATAGTCCGGCAGGGCATAGCCCTGGGCCTGCAGTTCCTTGATCGCGGCTTGCAGCTGCGGGGTCGAGGCACTGATGTTAGGCAGTTTGATGATGTTGGCTTCAGGCGTAACGGCCAGGTCGCCCAGTTCGGCGAGGTGGTCCGGGATGGCCTTGGCGCCCAGTTGCTCGGGGAAGCTTGCGAGGATGCGCCCTGCGAGGGAGATGTCGCGGGTTTCCACGGCAATATCAGCGGAAGCGGTGAAGGCCTCTACGATAGGCAGCAGTGAATAGGTGGCGAGGGCTGGGGCTTCGTCGGTGAAGGTGTAGATGATCTTCGAGCGGGTGGGCATATTCGGATTAACTCTCTTCTTTGCTGAAAGCGTGCGCAGAAACTCGAGATGCGCCGGGTGGAGCGCGTTCGTTCAAAGTCATCCATGAGCGAAATGTCGAGGTTTCTTCGCGGTGATGTTGGGTTGCATCAGTCGAGCGTCAAGCGGGTGGACTATTGTAATAGTCCTGCTTTGCTAGCCGAGGGCATCTGTTCCAGAGCGGTCGGCTGTCGTGACTCTTTGGTCAGCGGCGGCATTATACATAGGTCGCTATGCTTACGCCGAGCCTTCATACAAAAGGTGTGTCGTCCATTGGTCTAAAGGTCGCAGGGGGCAGGTTGCTACCAACGTCGCACGATGTGCTCAATATTGGCGATTTTGCCTTTGCTTTCAGGCTTGTAGGCGACAAATTATGCTGTTTTCGATGCAAATGAGCATGGCGCGAGGTTTCAGTCGCCATTTATCTGGAGTAGGCTCGAACGCAGCCAGATGTTCAATCCATAGATGGAGTTCAGCATGGGATACAAGAAGATTCAGGTTCCGGCAGTCGGCGACAAAATCACCGTCAATGCAGACCATTCTCTCAATGTTCCTGATCAACCGATCATCCCTTACATCGAAGGTGACGGTATTGGCGTCGACATCAGCCCGGTGATGATCAAGGTAGTCGACGCAGCTGTTGAAAAGGCCTACGGCGGCAAGCGCAAAATCTCCTGGATGGAGGTTTACGCTGGCGAAAAGGCCACTCAAGTCTACGACCAGGACACCTGGCTGCCCCAGGAGACCCTGGATGCGGTCAAAGATTACGTAGTGTCCATCAAAGGCCCGCTGACCACCCCGGTTGGCGGCGGCATCCGTTCGCTGAACGTGGCCCTGCGTCAGCAACTCGATCTGTATGTGTGTCTGCGCCCGGTGCGCTGGTTCGAAGGCGTGCCCAGCCCGGTCAAGAAGCCCGGCGACGTCGACATGACGATCTTCCGTGAAAACTCCGAAGATATTTACGCCGGGATCGAGTGGAAAGCCGGTTCGCCGGAAGCGATCAAGGTGATCAAGTTTCTCAAGGAGGAAATGGGGGTTACCAAAATCCGTTTCGACCAGGATTGCGGGATTGGCGTGAAGCCGGTTTCCAGGGAAGGCACCAAGCGCCTGGCGCGTAAAGCCCTGCAGTATGTAGTGGATAACGACCGCGACTCGCTGACCATCGTGCACAAAGGCAACATCATGAAGTTCACCGAAGGTGCCTTCAAGGAATGGGCCTACGAAGTGGCGGCTGAAGAGTTTGGCGCGACCCTGCTCGACGGCGGCCCGTGGATGCAGTTCAAGAATCCGAAGACCGGCAAGAATGTAGTGGTCAAGGACGCCATTGCCGATGCGATGCTTCAGCAGATCCTGCTACGTCCGGCCGAGTATGACGTGATCGCCACCCTCAACCTCAATGGTGACTACCTGTCCGACGCCCTGGCGGCGGAAGTGGGCGGTATTGGGATTGCGCCGGGTGCCAACCTGTCCGACACCGTGGCCATGTTCGAGGCCACACACGGGACGGCGCCGAAATATGCGGGCAAGGACCAGGTTAATCCGGGCTCATTGATCCTGTCGGCGGAAATGATGCTGCGCCACATGGGCTGGCTCGAAGCGGCGGACCTGATCATCAAAGGGACCAATGGTGCAATTTCGGCCAAGACTGTGACCTATGACTTCGAGCGTCTGATGGACGGTGCGAAGTTGGTGTCGTCGTCGGGCTTTGGTGATGCGCTGATTTCGCATATGTAGGAGCGGCAGGTATAAAAAACGGCCGTCCTGATTGTTCAGGAGGGCCGTTTTTATTTGCAGAGCATTTGCGTGGCCGACTATCAGGCCTTTTCTTTTTCTTTGTCTTTTTTGGCTTTATCTGCTGTTTGTTTGTCGTCGTGGGTTGCTTCGTGCTGCACGTGGTCGCGGTCTCCAGCTTTGCAGGCGTTACAGATGCCTACAGCGTGCAAGCCTTTTGGTCCTTGAATAATCTCAAATGACACCGGCTGGCCTGCTTTAAGCGTCTTGTACCCCTCCATCTCGATCGCTGAAAAATGCGCAAAAAGGTCCTCGGACTTACCATCTTCTACAATGAATCCGTAGCCCTTGGCATTGTTGAACCATTTGACCTTGCCTTTGATCTTGACGCCAGACATACCCATATCCCTCTGCACCAGACTCCATCACTGGAGTATCATCCAGTTTATCCGTCCTAACCCGAATAAATAAGGTTGACTGCGCGGACCTTTTTTACCCACTGTGGGTTCTATTGGTTGTAACACTGATTCGCCGATAGTCAAGGCGACCAGTCGGTCAGAGTTGAAATTCTGACAGGTCGCCCCCACCACTGTATTTGAACCACTGACGAACCTTTCTTTCCATGCATGCAATCAGCCAGATTCGACTAACATTCAATCAGGATCGACCGGATCACGAGCACGATGACGACGGTTCTGCAGGCATTGCTGTTCAGGAGGCCAAGCCTGCTTTACAGGCGCCGCCGATGTACAAGGTGGTTTTGTTCAACGATGACTACACACCGATGGATTTCGTGGTCGAAGTACTCGAGGTGTTTTTTAACCTGAACCGCGAGTTGGCGACCAAGGTAATGCTGGCCGTTCACACAGAAGGACGGGCAGTATGTGGAGTGTTTACCCGCGACATCGCCGAGACAAAGGCCATGCAGGTCAACCAGTACGCCAGGGAAAGCCAGCATCCGCTACTCTGTGAAATCGAGAAGGACGGTTAACGCCGACCACTTGGGTATGAGGTGAAGCTATGTTAAACCGCGAGCTCGAAGTCACCCTCAATCTTGCCTTCAAGGAGGCTCGTTCGAAGCGTCATGAATTCATGACCGTCGAACACCTGCTGCTGGCACTTTTGGATAACGAAGCTGCCGCTACCGTTTTACGTGCGTGCGGCGCCAACCTCGACAAACTCAAGCATGATCTGCAGGAGTTTATCGACTCCACCACGCCACTGATCCCCGTGCATGACGAGGACCGTGAAACCCAGCCAACCCTGGGCTTCCAGCGGGTATTGCAGCGTGCTGTTTTCCACGTTCAGAGCTCCGGTAAGCGTGAAGTCACAGGCGCCAATGTGCTTGTGGCGATTTTCAGCGAACAGGAAAGCCAGGCAGTGTTCCTGCTCAAGCAGCAGAGCGTTGCCCGTATTGATGTCGTCAACTACATCGCCCACGGTATCTCCAAGGTGCCCGGGCACGGCGATCATTCCGAGGGTGAGCAGGATATGCAGGACGACGAGGGCGGTGAGTCTTCTTCTTCGGGCAATCCACTGGATGCCTATGCCAGCAACCTCAATGAACTGGCACGCCAGGGGCGGATCGATCCGCTGGTGGGGCGTGAGCTTGAGGTTGAGCGTGTAGCGCAGATCCTCGCACGTCGTCGCAAGAACAACCCGCTGCTGGTGGGTGAGGCGGGCGTGGGTAAAACCGCGATTGCCGAAGGCCTGGCCAAGCGTATCGTCGACAATCAGGTGCCTGACCTGCTGGCCAACAGCGTCGTCTACTCCCTTGATCTGGGCGCCTTGCTCGCCGGGACCAAGTACCGTGGCGATTTCGAGAAGCGCTTCAAGGCGTTGCTCGGCGAGCTGAAAAAGCGTCCGCAGGCGATCCTGTTTATCGATGAGATCCATACCATCATTGGCGCCGGTGCGGCGTCCGGTGGGGTGATGGATGCCTCCAACCTGCTCAAGCCGCTGTTGTCGTCGGGTGATATCCGTTGCATCGGTTCGACCACGTTCCAGGAATTTCGCGGCATCTTTGAAAAAGACCGTGCCCTGGCGCGCCGTTTCCAGAAAGTCGATGTGTCCGAACCTTCGGTTGAAGACACCATCGGCATTCTGCGCGGGCTCAAGGGGCGCTTCGAGGCGCACCACGGTATCGAATACACCGATGAGGCTCTGCGTGCGGCTGCCGAGCTGGCGTCGCGCTACATCAATGACCGGCACATGCCGGACAAGGCGATTGATGTGATCGACGAGGCGGGTGCCTACCAGCGCCTGCAGCCGGTCGAGAAGCGTGTGAAGCGCATTGATGTGCCTCAGGTCGAGGATATTGTGGCGAAGATTGCGCGGATTCCGCCAAAACACGTCACCAGCTCCGATAAAGAGCTGCTGCGTAACCTGGAGCGTGACCTCAAGCTCACCGTATTCGGTCAGGATGCGGCCATCGACTCGCTGTCTACCGCCATCAAGTTGTCGCGTGCGGGCCTCAAGTCGCCGGACAAACCGGTCGGTTCGTTCCTGTTCGCAGGCCCGACCGGCGTCGGCAAGACCGAAGCGGCGCGTCAGTTGGCCAAGGCCATGGGTATTGAGCTGGTGCGCTTCGACATGTCCGAATACATGGAGCGCCACACGGTGTCGCGCCTGATCGGTGCGCCGCCGGGCTATGTCGGTTTCGACCAGGGCGGCCTGCTGACCGAGGCGATCACCAAGCAGCCGCATTGCGTGTTGCTGCTCGATGAAATCGAGAAGGCGCACCCGGAAGTCTTCAACCTGCTGCTGCAGGTGATGGACCACGGAACCCTGACCGACAACAACGGGCGCAAGGCGGACTTCCGTAACGTGATCGTGATCATGACCACCAACGCCGGTGCCGAAACGGCTGCGCGGGCTTCGATCGGCTTCAGCCATCAGGATCACTCTTCCGATGCGATGGAAGTGATCAAGAAGAGCTTTACGCCGGAGTTCCGTAACCGCCTGGACACCATTATCCAGTTTGGTCGCCTCAGCCATGAGGTCATCAAAAGCGTGGTGGACAAGTTCCTTACCGAGCTTCAAGCGCAGTTGGAAGACAAGCGCGTGCAGCTGGAAGTGACGGACGCGGCACGCAGCTGGCTGGCCGAAGGTGGCTACGACGCGGCAATGGGCGCCCGCCCGATGGCGCGTCTGATCCAGGACAAGATCAAGCGGCCATTGGCCGAAGAGATCCTGTTCGGCGAGCTGTCCGACCATGGTGGCGTGGTGCATATCGATCTGAAGGATGGCGAGCTGACCTTCGATTTCGAGACCACCGCCGAAATGGCCTGATCGTTTACTGCAATACAGCAAAAGGCGCCGAAAGGCGCCTTTTTGCTGTCTTGAAGATATCGCAAATCCCTGTGGGAGCAGGCAAGCCAGCTCCTACAGGGGCAATTTTGGTGGCGGATAAATAGCGCACACACAAAAACGCCCGGCATAACCGGGCGTTTTGTATTGACTTGCTTAACGAGCGCGGTAAGTGATGCGCCCTTTGCTCAAGTCATAGGGCGTCAGCTCGACGCGCACTTTGTCACCGGTAAGAATACGAATGTAGTTCTTGCGCATCTTGCCGGAGATATGCGCGGTTACGACGTGCCCATTTTCCAACTCCACACGAAACATGGTGTTGGGCAGGGTGTCGACGACAGTGCCTTCCATTTCGAAGCTGTCTTCTTTCGACATGCAGTAAAGCCCTCGGTATCCAGTGAATGGCCCGGTGCAACTGCGCCAGGCAAAAGCGGCGTGCATTGTGCCCGAAAAAGGGTGTTTAAGCCAAGGGGTTCTAGTTAAGCGTGACCCATCTTTGATTAATCAGCAGCTCGATCGGCCGATATTGGGTTTTGTAGCTCATCTTTTTGCAGTTTTTGATCCAGTACCCGAGGTACACCGCTTCCAGTTCCTGGCGCATGGCTTCGCCGATTTGCCAGAGGATGGCGAAGCGCCCGAGGCTGCGGCGTTCTTCGGCCGGTTCGTAAAAGGTGTAGACCGCCGACAGGCCGTTAGGCAGCAAATCGGTCACGGCCACGGCCACCAGGCGACCCTCGAGGCGGAACTCGTAGAAGCGCGAAAAAGGCAAATCGCGTACCAGGAAGGTGGAAAACTGGTCGCGACTGGGCGGGAACATGTCGCCGTCGGCATGGCGTTGTTCGATGTAGCGCTGGTAAAGGTCGAAGTATTCTTCGCTGAACCTGGGTTTGGCCGGCGTAACCGTCAGGTCGGCGTTGCGTTTGAGGATGCGCTTCTGGTTGCGGTCCGCTGCAAACTGCGCCACAGGAATGCGTGCCGGGACGCACGCATTGCAGTTTTGGCAATGAGGCCGGTACAGATGATCGCCGCTGCGCCGAAAACCCATTTCCGAGAGATCGGCATACACATGCACGTCCATTGGCTGGCTGGGGTCGAGGAACAGCGTGGTGGCCTGCTCGTCGGGCAGATAGCTGCAAGAGTGGGGTTGAGTGGCATAAAACTTCAAGCGCGCCAACTCGGTCATGATCAACCCTCGGATAAGCTTTGAAATAAGTGTAAGCCACGCACGCGCAAGTCGCCTAGGAAACCCACGGTCCGCTGCTGGGTTGATCCAGATGGTTGCGCAGGAAGTTCGCGAATTCGCTGCGGGGGATGGCGCGGGCGCCTAGGCTGTGCAGGTGATCGTTGGGCATCTGGCAGTCGATCAGTACAAACCCCCAGGCCTGCAATTGCCGGGTCAGGGTGGCAAAGCCGAATTTGGATGCGTTGTCGGCGCGGCTGAACATGGACTCGCCAAAAAACAGCTGGCCCATCGCCAGGCCATACAGGCCACCGACCAGCTCGCCCTTGTCCCACACTTCCACCGAATGGGCGTAACCGCGCTTGTGCAGCTCCAGGTAGGCGCTCTGTATGCCTTCGGTGATCCATGTGCCGTCGGCATAGGCGCGAGGTGCGGCGCACGCCTGGATGACTGCGGCGAAGTCCTGGTCGAAGGTTACGGTATAGCGCTGCTGGCGCAACAGTTTGCCCAGGCTGCGGGACACGTGCAGTTCGTCCGGGAATATCACCGTGCGCGGGTCGGGCGACCACCAGAGGATCGGCTGGCCATCCGAGAACCATGGAAAGCAGCCGTGGCGATAGGCTCGGATCAGGCGTTCGGCCGACAGGTCGCCACCGGCGGCGAGCAGGCCATTGGGTTCGCGCATGGCTTTGGCCAGCGGCGGGAAGGTCAGGGAATTGCGTTGTAACCAGGTCAGCATGGTATCCAGGCTTGCGGAAGGGGAGGAGTGGCAGGAATGTCGCCTGCCCCAAGCGGTGATTATTGTCGACACAGCGCCATGGGGCCAGCCCGAATCGGCTATTGGTGCGGATTAGCGTGAGCGGGTGTTTCTGCAACTCTGTGCATAAGGCGTGGTCGTAATCGGGTCTGGCCGATGCAGGCCATTTGCCAAGCTTGCCTGGATTGGTAAAAACAGCTCATAAGCCTTTGTCAGCAAAGACAATGCATGCTCAAATTGAACATGTTGTGACACGCAGTTGGCGATGCTGCTGGATGAGCGCCAAGTGGCGTGGCATCAGGCACACAAACCCGTACAATGCGGCCATTGTGGCGTTATCGCCATTTCATCCAGCAATCGCCCGGTGTTAAAAGTAGATTCAACGACGTTCGTTTATTTTTCAGCTGCTCGGATTGGGCAGTATTTGCAGTTATTCAACAGATGGACGCGCTAAAGGCGCAGGAAAAGACCCGTTTTGAAGAAATCCGCCGCAACACCAAAAGCAGCAGTCGTGCCGGCCTGGCGCCAGCACCTGCACTACCGACTCAAGGAAGGTGCGCTGATCGCGATCGGCGCGCTGTGCCTGTTCCTGATGATGGCCTTGCTCACCTATGGCAAGGACGATCCGGGCTGGAGCCACAACAGCAAGATCGAAGACGTGCAGAACTTCGGCGGGCCTGCCGGTTCCTACAGCGCCGATATCCTGTTCATGGTGCTGGGTTACTTTGCCTACATCTTCCCCTTGCTGCTGGCGATCAAGACCTGGCAGATCTTCCGTCAGCGCCATGAACCGTGGCAGTGGAGCGGTTGGCTGTTTTCGTGGCGCCTGATCGGCCTGGTGTTCCTGGTGTTGTCCGGCGCGGCGCTGGCGCATATCCATTTTCATGCACCCACCGGCCTCCCGGCGGGCGCGGGCGGGGCGCTGGGCGAAAGCCTGGGCGACCTGGCGCGCAGGACCCTGAATATCCAGGGCAGCACGCTGATGTTTATCGCACTGTTCCTGTTCGGCCTCACGGTGTTCACCGACCTTTCGTGGTTCAAGGTGATGGACGTGACCGGCAAGATCACCCTCGACCTGCTGGAGCTGTTCCAAGGCGCCGCCAACCGCTGGTGGCAGGCGCGGGTTGATCGCAAGCGCATGGTCGCCCAGCTGCGCGAGGTGGATACCCGCGTCAACGAGGTGGTGGCCCCGAGTACGCCGGACCGCCGCGAGCAGGCCAAGGTCAAGGAGCGCCTGATTGAGCGCGAGCAGGCCCTGAGCAAGCACATGTCGGATCGCGAGAAACAGGTGCCGCCGGTGATCGCGCCTGCACCGCCCAAGGCGCCAGAGCCAAGCCATCGCGTACAGAAAGAGAAGCAGGCGCCGTTGTTTGTCGACAGCGCCGTCGAAGGCACTTTGCCGCCGATCTCGATCCTCGACCCGGCCGAAAAGAAACAACTCAATTATTCTCCGGAGTCCCTGGCGGCCGTCGGCCATCTGCTGGAAATCAAGCTCAAGGAATTCGGGGTTGAAGTGTCGGTGGACTCGATCCACCCTGGCCCGGTGATTACCCGTTACGAAATCCAGCCGGCTGCCGGCGTCAAGGTCAGCCGTATTTCCAACCTGGCCAAAGACCTGGCGCGCTCCCTGGCCGTGACCAGTGTGCGTGTGGTGGAAGTGATCCCCGGCAAGACCACCGTGGGTATCGAGATTCCCAACGAAGACCGCCAGATCGTGCGTTTCTCCGAAGTGCTGTCGACGCCGGAATACGACAACTTCAAATCGCCGGTCACCCTGGCCCTGGGCCACGACATCGGCGGCAAGCCGGTGATCACTGACCTGGCGAAGATGCCTCACCTGCTGGTGGCCGGTACCACCGGTTCCGGTAAGTCGGTGGGGGTGAACGCGATGATCCTGTCGATCCTGTTCAAGTCCGGCCCGGAAGACGCCAAGCTGATCATGATCGACCCCAAGATGTTGGAACTGTCGATCTACGAAGGCATTCCGCACCTGCTGTGCCCGGTGGTCACCGACATGAAGGACGCCGCCAACGCCCTGCGCTGGAGCGTCGCCGAGATGGAGCGGCGCTACAAGCTGATGGCAAAGATGGGCGTGCGTAACCTGTCGGGCTTCAACGCCAAGGTCAAGGAAGCCCAGGACGCCGGCACGCCACTGACAGACCCGCTGTACAAGCGCGAAAGCATTCACGACGAAGCGCCGTTGCTGAGCAAGTTGCCGACCATCGTGGTGGTGGTCGATGAATTTGCCGACATGATGATGATCGTCGGCAAGAAGGTCGAAGAACTGATCGCACGTATTGCCCAGAAGGCGCGGGCGGCAGGTATTCACTTGATTCTCGCGACCCAGCGGCCTTCTGTGGATGTGATCACCGGCCTGATCAAGGCCAACATTCCTACGCGCATGGCGTTCCAGGTGTCGAGCAAGATCGACTCGCGGACCATCATCGACCAGGGCGGCGCCGAGCAATTGCTGGGCCACGGTGACATGCTCTACATGCCGCCAGGCACCAGCCTGCCAATCCGGGTACACGGCGCCTTTGTGTCCGATGACGAAGTGCACCGCGTAGTGGAGGCCTGGAAGCTGCGCGGCGCGCCGGAATACAACGACGATATCCTTGCGGGCGTCGAAGAAGCCGGCAGCGGCTTCGACGGTGGCAGCAGTGGCGGCGACGATGATGCCGAGACCGACGCGCTATACGACGAAGCAGTCGCTTTCGTGCTGGAAAGCCGCCGTGCTTCGATCTCTGCGGTACAGCGCAAGCTGAAAATCGGCTACAACCGCGCCGCCCGAATGATCGAAGCCATGGAAAACGCTGGCGTGGTCACCGCAATGAACACCAACGGCTCGCGTGAAGTCATCGCCCCCGGGCAGATGCGCGACTGATTACGCGCCGCGTGGCAGCACGCGGCGCGCCCTAACGACTCAATGAGGATTCCCATGCGTCTTATCCGCATGCTGTTGTTGCCGGCACTGGCCCTGACCGCTGTTTCGGCTCACGCTGACCCGGCATCCGTGGCCAGCCTGAAAAACCTGCTGGACAAATCCCAGACCCTGACCGCGCGCTTTTCTCAGCTGACCCTGGATGCCGGCGGCACCCAGTTGCAGCAAACCGAAGGCGAGATGGCCGTGCAGCGCCCAGGCCTGTTCTACTGGCATACCGAAGGCAAGGCCGAGCAGACCATCGTGTCCGATGGCCAGAAGGTCACGCTGTGGGACCCGGACCTGGAGCAGGCGACCATCAAGAAGCTGGACCCGCGCCTGAACCAGACCCCGGCGTTGCTGCTGTCGGGTGATGTGTCGAAAATCAACGACAGTTTCGATATCACCTCCAAGCAAACCAGCAACGTGATCGAATTCACCCTCAAGCCGAAGTCCAAGGACACGCTGTTCGACAGCCTGCAGCTGTCGTTCGGCAATGGCGTGATCAACAACATGCGCCTGATCGACAGCGTCGGCCAGCGCACCGATATCCTGTTCTCCGGGGTCAAGGCCAACCAGCCGGTGCCGGCGTCCAAGTTCAAGTTCGACATCCCCAAGGGTGCCGACGTGATCCAGGAATAAACTGCCCAGAGGTTTCAAACGCTGCCCATGGATCTGTTTCGAAGTGACCCGATTGCTCAGCCACTGGCGGCGCGCCTGCGTTCGACCAAGCCTGGACGAGTACGTCGGGCAAGAACACCTGCTCGCTCGCGGCAAGCCTTTGCGCGAAGCCCTGGAGCAGGGTGCGCTGCACTCGATGATTTTCTGGGGGCCACCGGGCGTGGGTAAAACCACCCTGGCGCGGCTGCTGGCGAAAGTCTCGGATGCACACTTTGAAACAGTCTCGGCGGTGCTGGCTGGGGTCAAGGAGATCCGCCAGGCGGTGGAAGTCGCCAAGCAGCAGGCCGGGCAGTACGGCAAGCGCACGATCCTGTTTGTCGACGAAGTGCATCGCTTCAACAAGTCGCAGCAAGACGCGTTTTTGCCGTATGTCGAAGACGGCACGCTGATTTTCATCGGTGCCACCACCGAAAATCCCTCGTTCGAACTCAATAACGCGTTGCTCTCGCGGGCGCGGGTGTATGTGCTCAAAAAGCCTGGACGAGGCGGCGATGCAAAAGCTGTTGCACCGCGCCCTGAGCGAAGACAAGGGCCTGGGCAAGCGCCAGCTGAGCGTCAGCGAGGAAGGCTTCAAAATTTTGCTGACGGCCGCCGATGGTGACGGGCGGCGCTTTCTCAACTTACTGGAGAACGCCTCCGACCTGGCCGAAGACGGCAGCGAGATTGGCGTCGACCTGTTGCAAAGCCTGCTCGGCGATACGCGCCGGCGTTTCGACAAAGGCGGCGAAGCCTTCTACGACCAGATTTCCGCGCTGCACAAATCCGTGCGCGGCTCCAACCCGGACGGCGCGTTGTACTGGTTTGCGCGCATGATCGATGGCGGTTGCGACCCGCTGTACCTGGCTCGCCGCGTGGTGCGCATGGCCAGCGAAGACATCGGCAACGCCGACCCGCGCGCCTTGAGCCTGTGCCTCGCCGCCTGGGACGTGCAGGAGCGCCTCGGCAGCCCCGAGGGCGAGCTGGCGGTGGCCCAGGCCATCACCTACCTGGCCTGCGCGCCGAAAAGCAATGCGGTGTACATGGGCTTCAAGTCCGCCTTGCGCGCCGCCGCCGAGTACGGCTCGCTGGAAGTGCCGCTGCACCTGCGCAATGCACCGACCAAGCTGATGAAACAGCTGGGCTACGGTGATGAATACCGCTACGCCCACGATGAGCCGGACGCCTACGCCGCCGGTGAAGACTACTTTCCCGATGAGCTTGAGCCGCTGGCGCTCTATCAGCCGGTGCCCCGTGGCCTGGAGCTGAAAATCGGCGAAAAGCTCAATCACCTTGCCCAACTCGACCGCCTCAGCCCCAAACAGCGGAGAAAGTAGTGCTCAAGACAATTCTTGCCGTGTCCGCAGCCGGCATCGCTGGTACATTATTGCGTTTCGCCACCGGTACGTGGGTGAGCGCCAACTGGCCGAAGCATTTTTATGCGGCGACCCTGGCGGTGAACCTGGTGGGTTGCCTGATCATCGGGCTGTTGTACGGCTGGTTTCTGTTGCGTCCGGAAGTCCCGATTGAAATTCGCGCCGGCTTGATTGTCGGCTTTGTAGGCGGTCTGACGACCTTTTCATCCTTTTCACTGGACACGCTGCGGCTGCTGGAAAGCGGGCAGGCCCTGGTCGCCTTCGGGTACCTGGGCATCAGCGTGTTCGGCGGGCTGCTCGCGACTTGGGCCGGCCTGTCCTTGACCAAACTTTGATAAACGAGAGACCGACATGCTCGATTCCAAACTGTTACGTAGCAACCTTCAGGACGTAGCGGACCGCCTGGCATCCCGTGGCTTTGCATTGGATGTTGCGCGCATCGAAGCGCTGGAAGAACAGCGCAAGACCGTCCAGACCCGCACCGAAGCACTGCAGGCTGAGCGGAATGCGCGTTCCAAATCCATCGGTCAGGCCAAGCAGCGCGGCGAAGACATCGCGCCGCTGATGGCGGATGTCGAGCGCATGGGCACCGAGCTGTCTGACGGCAAGGTCGAGCTGGAAAAGATCCAGTCCGAGCTGGATTCGATCCTGCTGGGCATCCCTAACATCCCGCACGAGTCGGTGCCGATTGGCGAAGACGAAGACGGCAACGTCGAAGTGCGCCGCTGGGGCACGCCCAAAGTCTTTGATTTCGAGATCAAGGACCATGTCGCCTGGGCGAATTGACCGGCGGCCTGGATTTCGAAACCGCAGCCAAGATGTCCGGCGCCCGCTTTGCCCTGCTGCGCGGCCCGATTGCGCGCATGCACCGCGCCCTGGCGCAGTTCATGATCAACCTGCACACCGCCGAACACGGCTACGAAGAGGCTTACACCCCGTATCTGGTGCAGGCACCAGCGCTGATGGGGACCAGCCAGTTGCCGAAGTTCGAAGAAGACCTGTTCAAAATCAGTCGCGACGGCGAAGCCGACCTGTACCTGATCCCGACCGCCGAAGTGTCGCTGACCAACATCGTGTCCGGCGAGATCCTCGACGCCAAGCAACTGCCGTTGAAGTTCGTGGCTCACAGCCCGTGCTTTCGCAGCGAAGCCGGTGCATCGGGTCGCGATACCCGCGGCATGATCCGCCAGCACCAGTTCGACAAGGTCGAGATGGTGCAGGTGGTTGAGCCGTCGACTTCCATGGACGCCCTGGAAGGCCTGACCGCCAACGCCGAGCGCGTCCTGCAACTGCTGGAGCTGCCGTACCGCGTGCTGGCGCTGTGCACCGGCGACATGGGGTTCAGCGCCGTGAAGACCTACGATCTGGAAGTGTGGGTGCCGAGCCAGGACAAATACCGCGAGATTTCGTCGTGCTCCAACTGTGGTGATTTCCAGGCCCGTCGCATGCAGGCGCGTTTCCGTAACCCGGAAACCGGCAAGCCGGAACTGGTGCACACCCTCAACGGTTCGGGCCTGGCTGTAGGCCGTACCCTGGTGGCGGTGCTGGAAAACTACCAGCAGGCTGACGGTTCGATCCGCGTACCTGAGGTGCTCAAGCCGTACATGGCGGGCGTTGAGGTCATCGGCTAAATGGAATTTCTGCCGCTGTTTCATAACCTGCGCGGCAGTCGTGTGTTGGTCGTCGGTGGCGGGGAGATTGCCTTGCGCAAATCCCGGCTGCTGGCCGACGCCGGTGCAGTGTTGCGGGTGGTTGCTCCCCAGATCGAAGACCAGTTGCGCGAACTGGTACAGGGCAGTGGCGGGGAACTGATTTTGCGCGGTTATCAGGAGGCCGACCTTGACGCCTGCAGCCTGATTATCGCCGCGACCGACGACGAACCCCTGAACGCGCAAGTGTCCAGTGATGCCAAGCGACGTTGTGTACCGGTCAATGTGGTGGACGCGCCAGCCTTGTGCAGCGTGATCTTCCCGGCGATTGTCGACCGCTCACCTTTGGTGATAGCGGTGTCCAGCGGCGGCGACGCGCCGGTGCTGGCGCGCTTGATCCGCGCCAAGCTGGAAACCTGGATCCCGTCCACCTATGGCCAACTGGCCGGGCTGGCGGCGCGTTTTCGTGCGCAGGTCAAAGGCTTGTACCCGGATGTACAGCAACGCCGTGCCTTCTGGGAAGAGGTGTTCCAGGGCCCGATTGCCGATCGCCAATTGGCCGGGCAGGGCGATGAGGCCGAGCGGCTGTTGATCGAAAAAGTCAACGGCGCGCCGCCGTATGCGCCGGGCGAGGTCTATCTGGTGGGCGCAGGCCCCGGTGATCCGGACCTGCTGACGTTCCGCGCCCTGCGCCTGATGCAGCAAGCCGACGTGGTGCTGTATGACCGCCTGGTGGCTCCGGCGATTCTGGAGCTGTGCCGTCGCGACGCCGAGCGTGTTTATGTCGGCAAGCGCCGCGCCGATCATGCGGTGCCGCAAGACCAGATCAACCAGCAGTTGGTGGACCTGGCCAAGCAAGGCAAGCGCGTGTTGCGCCTCAAGGGCGGTGACCCGTTCATCTTTGGCCGGGGCGGCGAAGAAATCGAAGAATTGGCGGCCCATGGCATCCCGTTCCAGGTGGTGCCGGGGATCACAGCGGCGAGCGGTTGCGCGGCGTATGCCGGGATTCCGCTTACCCATCGTGACTATGCGCAGTCGGTACGCTTTATCACCGGGCACTTGAAGGACGGGACGTCGGACCTGCCGTGGCATGACCTGGTGGGGCCGTCGCAGACCCTGGTGTTCTACATGGGCTTGATTGGCTTGCCGATCATCTGTGAGCAGCTGATCAAGCACGGTCGTGCGGCGGATACACCTGCGGCGTTGATCCAGCAGGGCACCACGTCCAACCAGCGTGTGTTTACTGGTACCCTGGCGGACTTGCCGCGCATGGTGGCGGAGCATGAAGTGCACGCGCCCACGCTGGTGATCGTCGGTGAGGTGGTGGTGTTGCGCGAGAAGTTGAAGTGGTTTGAAGGCGCTCAATCCCAAGTCTGACCGTGCAAGAGTACTTCTGTGGCGAGCGGGCTTGCCCGCGTTGGGCTGCAAGGCAGCCCTAAACACTGACACCCTGTTTACTTGGGTACAGGGCGGTGTTCTTGCTTGGGCCGCTGCGCGACCCAACGCGGGCAAGCCCGCTCGCCACAGGGCTTAGCGGGTGCCGAGTACCGATTTTCCGCTCAGTTTGTCGCGATCATGAGCGCCGTCGAATTTCTGTGACGGCCCCTTCGGCACAATCCCCGTCGGGTTAATCGTGCGGTGGCTGGCATAGTAATGCCCCTTGATATGCGCAAAATCCACCGTCTCGGCCACGCCTGGCCACTGGTACATCTCCCTAAGCCAATTCGACAGATTCGGGTAATCCGCGATCCGCCGCAAATTGCATTTGAAGTGGCTGTAATACACCGCATCAAAGCGGATCAGCGTGGTAAACAGCCGCACGTCGGCCTCGGTCAGGTATTCACCGGCCAGGTAGCGATGGTCGCCCAAATGTTGTTCCAGGTGATCCAGTTCGGCAAACACATCATCAAATGCGCTTTCGTAAGCCTTCTGCGAAGTGGCGAAGCCCGCGCGATACACGCCGTTGTTCACGGCCGGGTAGATCCGTTCGTTCAGCGCATCGATGGTCGGGCGCAGCGGCTCGGGGTAGAAATCCAGGGTGTTGCCGGTCAGCCCGTTGAACGCGCTGTTGAACATGCGGATGATTTCCGCCGACTCATTGCTCACGATGCGCTTGAGCTTTTTGTCCCACAGCACTGGCACCGTGACGCGCCCGGTGTAGTCGGCGGTGTCGGCGGTGTAGCGCTGGTGCATGAATTCGAAATCATCCAGCGTGTCGCCGGTTGAGCCATGGGTTTTGTCGAAGGTCCAGCCGTTTTCCAGCATCAGCCAGCTGACCACGGACACGTCGATCAGGCTTTCCAGGCCCTTGAGCTTGCGCATGATCAGCGTGCGATGGGCCCACGGGCAGGCGAGCGAGACATACAGGTGATAGCGACCGGCTTCGGCCTTGAAGCCACCTTCGCCGCTGGGGCCAGGTTGGCCGTCGGCGGTGACCCAGTGGCGGCGTTGCGCCTGTTCGCGCTGGAAAGCGCCATCTGCGCTACTTTCGTACCACTGGTCTTTCCAGTGTCCTTCGATCAGCAAACCCATGATTGGCTCCTTGGCTAATAAGCGTTGGAGCCCAGTCTAAAGGGATGAGTTCGAACTAAAAGCGCAAAGACCGGGGGTGAATGATCGATTAAATCGATTTGTCCCGCGCAGCCCAGTATTGCCCTGCCATTTCGAACGCCTGTTCCCGTGGGTGGCCCAGGCCGCGCAAGGCCAGCGCCATAGTCGCGATCAGCGCCAGTTGCGGGTAGCTGTCCTCGATATCACCACGCCACAACGCTTTCAACTGCTCAGGCTCCAGGGTGGCCGGTTTGACATGGCGTTGGGCGGAGAGGGCGGGCCACTCTTCGTCCCAACTTTCACCACCGGTGGTGCCATACAGATGGCTGATCGTGTCAGGGTTGATCTCGACTTCGCCGCCATCGCCCTTGACCACGATCACGTTGTCGCCCAGCAGGCCGCTGGCATCGCGGTGCACACCCTGGTAACCGGGGTGGAAAATACTTTGCAGGCCGCAGCGCGCATTCAACGGGTTGAGCAAGCGCGCCAGGGAGTGGATCGGCGAGCGCAGGCCCAGGGTGTTGCGCAGGTCGATCATGCGCTGCAGTTGCGGCGCCCAGTCGCCCAGCGGGATAAATGCGAGGTTGCCTTGCTCGAAGGCTGTCTCGACCTGTTGCCAGTTACGGCACAGGGGAATCTGCAAGCCCTCCAGTAATTGCTCGGTGTACAGCCGGCCGGCGGTGTGTGCGCCGCCGCCGTGCAGCAGGGTGCGCACGCCGTTTTGCGCCAGGCATTTGGCCGCCAGCAAATACCATGGCAGGTGGCGTTTTTTACCGGCATAGGTTGGCCAGTCGATATCCACGTTCAGCGCCGGCGCGTTCAAGCGCTCGCGTACGGCCTCGGTGAAACCGGCAAGTTCCTCCGGGCTTTCTTCCTTGTGGCGCAGCAACATCAGGAAGGCGCCGAGCTGGGTGTCTTCGACTTTTTCGTCGAGCAACATGCCCATGGCTTCACGGGCCTCGATGCGCGTGAGGTTGCGCGCACCGCGCTTGCCTTTGCCCAGGATGCGCACGAACTGCGCAAAAGGGTGCTCGGCAGGGGTTTCAAGGGTCAGCGGGGCAAAGTTGGTCATAAGCAATTCGTCGGCCTGGGCAGGCCCGCCAACTTGGCGGCAAGTTTGGCGGGAGTGCCGTTGAACAGTTTGTTGAGGTGCAGGCTGTTGCCCTTTTCCGGGCCCAGTTTCAAGGCGGTGTACTTGATCAGCGGGCGCGTGGCAGGGGACAGCTGAAACTCGGCGTAGAAACCGCGCAGCAGCTCGAGGATTTCCCAGTGGTCGGCGGTCAATTCCAGTGTTTCGGCAGCGGCGAGGGCGTTGGCCACGTCTGCGGACCAGTCATTGAGGTCGACCAGGTAACCATCCTTGTCCAGTTCCAGTGTGCGTGCGCCTACGGTCAGGGTGTTCATAGCCAGGTATTGACCTTGTCGTAGTCGATCGACAGCTGCACGAAGCCTGCATAGTCCACGCTGTCGGCCCAGTCCGGCAGGGGCAGGTTGCGTGCCTGCATGTCTTCGGCCAGCACAAAGACCTTCACGCCCCGGGTGTGCAAGGCCGGGTTGTGCAGCCCGTAGGCGCCATCGCCGCATAGCAGGATCGCGTCCTCGGTGCCACACACTCGCAGGCAACTGGCCAGGCGGCTGTCGGTGAAGGGGGAGTGGGAAACCACATGTAAAGTCGACATCAGAGGGTAATCACCTGGTCGTAACGGTCAATCAGCCTGCAAATAGCGGCGCTGTCCAGCGCCTGTGCAGTGGCGGGCGGTGTCAGCCCGCGCTCGCCCAGGCTGTGGCTGCAGGCGAACACGTCGTCAATGCCGAACAGGCTCAATGCCTGCAGGTTAGCGCTGAGGTCCTTTTGCTGCACAGCCTTGGCGTTCTGGTTCGGCGCCAGTTGAAACACACCGTCATCCATGAACAGCAAGCCGATCGGCAGATCAAACGCGCCGCCGGCCAGCACGATATCCAGCGCTTCGCGTGCACTCGGCCCGGCCCACGGGGCCTGGCGACTGATGACCAATAGGGATTTGGACATGTCACGGCCCTCCAAAGCAGATCAGGCGGTCGGCGGCCTGGGCAGCGTCATGCAGTTGCCCTAGGCCCGACAGCGCCCACGGCGCATCCAGGTTGACCGCGCTGCGTTGATAACGCGTGGCTTCCTCGGTGTTCAGCACGCCACGGCGCAAGGCGGCGGCGATGCATACCACGGCGTCGAGTTGGTGCTGGCTGACAAACTCGCGCCACTGGCGGGCAATGTCTTGCTCATCCTGGGGCACAACGATGTTATTGGAGGCGCTGTAGACGCCGTCCTGGTAGAAAAACAGCCGCACTATTTGGTGCCCGCCGGCCAACGCCGCCTGGGCGAACAGCAAGGCGCGGCGCGAAGAGGGCGCGTGGGCGGCGCAAAACACAGCAATTGCAAACTTCATGGAACACTCTGCAAGCAAACGTGGGCCAATGATAAAGCCGCCTGCACGAAAAAGCCCGCCATGATCAAAACAGTCACTGTCGCTGAGCGTTCTGACGATTGCCGACGGGCGCCAGGCTGCCTAGTCTGTGGGGACTCAAAACCCAAATGGAGTTTCCATGTCAGGTCCCTTGGCGTCGCTTAAAGTGCTGGATTTTTCCACGCTGCTGCCCGGCCCGTTTGCCTCCCTGATGTTGGCGGACATGGGCGCCGAGGTGCTGCGTATCGAGTCGCCTACGCGCATGGACCTGCTGCGGGTGCTGCCGCCGCATGATCAGGGCACCTCCGCGAGCCATGCCTACCTCAACCGCAACAAGCGCAGCCTGGCACTCGACCTCAAGCAGGCCGAAGCGCTGCAGATCGTGTACGAGCTGGTCAAGGAATACGACATCGTCCTTGAGCAATTTCGCCCCGGGGTGATGGGGCGCCTCGGTCTGGGTTACGAAGCGTTGAAGGCGATCAACCCGCGGCTGATTTATGTGTCGATCACCGGTTACGGCCAGACTGGCCCTTACAAGGATCGCGCCGGGCACGACATCAACTACCTGGCGCTGGCCGGGGTGGCCAGTTACACCGGGCGCCAGGGCAGCGGGCCGTTGCCGCTGGGCGTGCAGTTGGCAGATGTGGCGGGCGGGTCGCTGCACGCGGTGGCGGGTTTGCTTGCCGCCGTGATCTCCCGGCATCAGAGCGGCGTCGGTCAATACCTGGATGTGAGCATGACCGATTGCTCATTCAGCCTGAACGCCATGGCCGGCGCCGGTTACCTGGCCTGTGGGGTCGAGCCCGGGTGGGAAAGCCAGGTGCTCAATGGGGGCAGTTTCTACGACTATTACCGCTCGCGTGATGGGCGCTGGATGTCGGTTGGCAGCCTGGAACCGGCGTTTATGCAGCAGCTGTGTGCGGCGTTGGGGCGTCCCGAGTTGGCGGCGCAAGGTTTGTCCCCCGAGCCCCGCGTGCAAAAAGCCCTCAAGGTGGCGCTGCAGGTCGAGTTTGAAAAGCGCAGCTTTGATGAGTTGTGTGAGTTGTTTGCCGGGGTGGATGCGTGCGTGGAGCCTGTTTTGACGCTGAGCGAGGCGGTGGCGCATCCGCAATTGCAGGCGCGGCAGTTGGTGAGCCAGGTGCCCAGGGCGGATGGCTCGAGCCAGGCGCAAATTGCCTGTCCGTTGAAATTTTCCGAGGGGTTGCCAGAGCCTAGGCATATTGGCGCGGCGGTGGGGGCGCACAGTGATGAAGTGCTGGGGGAGTTGGGGTTTAGTGCTCAGCGGATAGTGGATTTGCGACGGGCCAAGGTGGTTGGGTGAATGACCGGGTCCTATCGGGGGCAAGCCCCCTCCCACATTTGATAGGCGCCGCGGTCAAAATGTGGGAGCTGGCTTGCCTGCGAAGAGGTCCTCACTCCACCCGGGTTTCCCCTGTGAATACCAGCGTTTGCCGGCACCGTCTGCACAAATACCGCCGTCCTTGAGCCACCATCCCGTGGCGCTGCGAGGAAAACGGAAAGTCGCTGTCTGCACACGGGCAGCGGTAGATGTAGCGGGTCACCTGGCGGCGCTTCACCGCATAGGTGTGGCAGCGGTCCGGCGGCAGTTCGTAAACCCCGCGCATGATCAGTTGCCATTCCTCGCCGTGGGGCTGGATGCGCTCACCAAACAACTGGTGGGCGATCAGGTGCGCCACTTCGTGGGCCACGGTCTGTTTCAGGAAATGTTGGCTGTTTTCGCGGTACAACTGTGGGTTGAAACGCAGCAGGTTCTCGTGCAAATGCGCGACACCGGCCTTTGGCCCCGCAGCTTGAGGCTGACCTGGGGGCGTTTGAAGCTTCGTTTGAAAAAGGATTCGGCTTGCAGGAAACAATCTTCGACGCGGGTATTGAGTTGCTCGGGCATGCTGTACATATCTCCAGAGATGCCCAGTATGCCGCAAAGCTGAGTGTTTCCGAATCTGTCAGGCGCCGAATGGTCATGCATAACGCACAAAGCCACCTTGCGGTGGCCCTGCCTGCGGGTTAATTCGCTCAGTTGGTATAGATCGGTCCCACGCCCAGGCCCCAGACGATTACGGTAAACGCCATGATCGCCACCAGCACCACCAGCCCTACGGCCAATATCGAGCTGGAAAACAGGAAGCCTTCATCCGGGTCGATGTTCATGAAAGTCGGCACGCCCACATACAGCAGGTACACCGTGTAGCAAATCGCCGCCGTGCCCACCACCATGCCCAGCCACATATGCGGGTAGAGCGCCGCGAGCCCGCCGATAAACAGCGGTGTGGCGGTATAGGTGGCAAAGGCCACGCAGCGCGACATGCTGGGGTTGGCGTCGTAGGTGCGGGCCATCCAGTGAATGAACGCGCCCATCACCGCCACGCCGCCGAGCATGGCCGCGTACGACATGATGGTCATCCATAACGCGCTTTCCTGAGTCAGCATGACCGGCGAACGGTTGCCGATGACCCAGCCCACCTGGGTGGTGCCGATAAACGCGGATACGGCGGGGATCGCCGCAAGAATCAGGGTATGAGTGAGGTACATGTGGCTGATGCTTTCTTCCTTATCGCCACGAATTTCCCGCCATTCCTGGTCGGGATGGGTAAAAAGCCCCACGACGTGATGGATCATGCCAGTCACTCCTGTCGTTATTGCCATCGCCCCCCATCGGAGCGCCCACGGGCCAAATGGCCGCATAAGGTCCTGGATAGTTGTGCGACCTCACGTCGCAGTATAGAAAGGGATGACCGGAAAAACTGTGGGGCTTTAGAGCAAATTGCGCTGTAAACACTGGCGCTAATCGCGTGTAGGTCTGTCAGCGTCGACCAGTTCTACTGGTAGGAGCAGGCAAGCAGCTCCCACCTTGGATCGGCATCGCCCCTTGGCGTATTTTTGCGTAAAATGCTGCGCTTTTCGTCACACACCTCTAGCGGATCCAAGCGCCATGGGCACTCTTACGGTCAACCAGAACAAACTGCAAAAACGCCTGCGTCGCCTGGCCGGTGAAGCGGTCGCCGATTTCAACATGATCGAGGACGGCGACAAGGTCATGGTCTGCCTCTCCGGTGGCAAAGACAGTTACACCCTGCTCGATGTACTGCTGCACCTGCAAAAGGTTGCACCGATCAAGTTCGAGATCGTGGCCGTGAACATGGACCAGAAACAGCCGGGCTTCCCGGAACACGTACTGCCGGCCTACCTCAAAGAACTGGGCGTCGAGTACCACATTGTCGAAAAAGACACCTATTCAGTGGTCAAGGAGCTGATCCCGGAAGGCAAGACCACCTGCTCGCTGTGCTCGCGCCTGCGTCGTGGCACGCTGTACACCTTTGCCGATGAAATCGGCGCGACCAAGATGGCCTTGGGGCATCACCGCGATGACATCGTTGAAACCTTCTTCCTCAATATGTTCTTCAACGGCTCGCTCAAGGCCATGCCGCCCAAGCTGCGGGCCGATGACGGGCGCAACGTGGTGATCCGCCCGTTGGCGTATTGCAACGAAAAGGACATCCAGGCTTACTCCGACTTCAAGCAGTTCCCGATCATCCCGTGCAACCTGTGCGGCTCCCAGGAGAACCTGCAGCGCCAGGTGGTCAAGGAGATGCTGGTGGACTGGGAGCGCAAGACCCCGGGCCGCACCGAAAGCATCTTCCGCAGCCTGCAGAACGTGATCCCCTCGCAGTTGGCCGACCGCAACCTGTTCGACTTCACCAGCCTGAAAATCGACGAGAGCGCCGCGTCGCGCTTCGTTAATGTGGTGAACCTCTGACGCGTTTCAACGCTCTGAAAGACGGCGCTTGCGGGCGCCGTTTTCAATTCAAATCCCAGGAGAGGGCATGCGCGATTACAAGTGGCTGCACGAATATTGTCTGAACCGCTTCGGTTCAGCGGCCGAGCTGGAAGCCCACCTGCCTGTACCCAAGACCCCGGCGCAATTGCGCAAGATCAGCGACGATCGCTACCTGTCGACCCTGGCGCTGCGGGTATTTCGCGCAGGCTTGAAGCACAGTGTGGTGGATTCGAAATGGCCTGCGTTCGAGCAGGTATTCTTCGGTTTTGACCCGGAAAAAGTCGTGCTGATGGGCGCCGAGCACCTGGAGCGCTTGATGCAGGACACGCGGATTATCCGGCACCTGGGCAAGCTCAAGAGCGTGCCGCGCAATGCGCAGATGATTCTGGATATTGAGCAAGAGAAGGGCAGCTTCGGTGCATTTATCGCCGACTGGCCGGTGACCGATATCGTCGGGCTCTGGAAGTACCTGAGCAAGCATGGCCATCAGTTGGGCGGGCTGTCGGCGCCGCGCTTTCTGCGCATGGTGGGCAAGGATACTTTTGTGCCGAGTTATGACGTAGTCGCGGCGTTGAACGCGCAGAAGATCGTCGACAAGGCGCCGACCAGCCTGCGTGACCTGGCGACGGTGCAGGGCGCCTTCAACCAGTGGCATGCCGAGAGTGGGCGGCCGATGTGCCAGCTGTCGATGATGCTGGCTTACACCGTCAACCACTGACCGGCTGTACTGTGGCGAGCGGGCTGTTGTGGCAAGCGGGCTTGCCCGCGTTGGAGTGCGCAGCGCTCCCAAAGATCTTGGGGCCGCTGCGCAGCCCAACGCGGGCAAGCCCGCTCGCCACAAGGTTATTCTGCCAACCGTCGATTGAGCTGATGCCGCCAGCGTACATACAGCAGCGCCGTGCAAAACACCGCCAAGCTCGCGAGCATCTCCAGCACCCCGAACCACTGCCGGTTCGGGTCATACGCCGCCAGCGCGCCCTTGATGAAATACAGGTTCACCACAAAGCACAGCCACGAATGCCCGCGTGCGCTGCCCAGCAGCATCCCCGGCGCTAGTATCAGCAGCGGCACCAGTTCGATCAGCAGGATCACCCACGGGCGTGCACCGTGCAGGTCGGCGATAAACAAGTAATACCCGCACAGCAAGCCCACCAGCGCAAAAAACGCCAGCAGGCTCAATGCTCGCGCCACCTTGACCCGTGGTTCCAGCCACGCCTGGGGCGGCAGGACCTTAGGCTTTCTGGCCACGGCCGTTCTCCAGCAGCGTGGCGGTGCTGGCCAGGCGCAGACCCAGGGCGCGGCACAGGGTGATTTCATGCTGATCGAGCAGGCGCTTGCCGTCGGGCCCTGAGTGGTGGCTGGCGCCGTACGGCGTGCCGCCGCCCTGGGTGTCGAGCAGAGCCTGTTCGCTGTACGGCAGGCCGGTGATCAGCATGCCGTGGTGCAGCAACGGCAGCAGCATCGACATCAGCGTGGTTTCCTGGCCGCCGTGCAGGCTGGCGGTGGAAGTGAATACGCCGGCAGGCTTGCCGACGAGCGCGCCAGTGAGCCACAGGTTGCTGGTGCCATCGAGGAAGTACTCGAGCGGCGCGGCCATATTGCCGAAGCGCGTCGGGCTGCCCAGGGCCAGGCCCGAACAATTCTTCAAGTCGTCGAGGCTGGCATACAGCGCGCCTTCATCCGGGATGCTCGGCGCCACGGCTTCGCACTCGGTGGAGATTGCCGGCACGGTGCGCAAACGCGCCTCCATCCCGCCTTGCTCGATGCCCCGGGCGATCTGCCGGGCCATTTCGCTGACCGAGCCATTGCGGCTGTAATACAACACCAGCACATACGGCGCAGTCACGGCAGAATCTCCAGCACGTTCTCTGGCGGGCGGCCAATAATGGCTTTATCGGCGGTTTCCAGGATCGGGCGTTCCATCAGCTTCGGGTGCTCGGCGATGGCAACAATCAGTTGCGCTTCACTGAGGCCGGCGTCGGCCAGGTTAAGGGCCTTGTATTCGTCTTCGCCGGTGCGCAGCAGTTGGCGTGCGCTGATGCCCAGCTTGCTAAGCAGAGCCTTTAATTGCGCGGCGTTCAGCGGGGTTTCGAGGTAACGAACCACGGTCGGATTCAGGCCGCGTGCTTGCAGCAGTTCGAGCGCTCCGCGAGATTTCGAGCAGCGCGGGTTGTGATAAAGCGTCAGATCGGTCATGTGCGGGTCGCATCTTGCGTAAGGTGGCGGGTATTCTACCCGCGCAGCAACCTGTCCTTAAACCGTTAGAGGCGATAGGTCGCAGCCAACGTTCATTTTTGCGAAGGATTACCCCATGACAAGGCGACTGATCGGTGCATTGGCGATCATCACAACCCTGCTGCTCAGCGGCTGCGGTAATGACTACGGCGTTGACCAGAATGGCCAGAAAGTGGCGGCCGAACGCCTGGACAAACAGTGGCTGGTGGTCAACTACTGGGCCGAATGGTGCGGCCCGTGCCGCACGGAAATCCCCGAACTGAATGCGTTGTCAGAGCAGTTGAAAGGGCAGGGCGTGGGGGTGTTCGGGGTTAACTTCGACAACGTGCAGGGCGCGGAGCTGAAGGAAGCCAGTGACAAGCTGGGGATCAAGTTCACGGTGCTGGCACAGAACCCGGAGGGGATCTTCGATATTCCGCGCAGCGAGGCGTTGCCGGTGACCTACATCATTGATGACAAGGGCAAGGTGCGCGAGCAGTTGATGGGCGAGCAGACGGCGGAAGGGGTGTTGGCCAAACTTAAAGCCTTACGCGGTTAGCTGTGTGGGAGCTGGCTTGCCTGCGATGCGGGCGACCCGGTACGTCTGTAATACCGAGTCGTTGCTATCGCAGGCAAGCCAGCTCCCACAGAAGGCCGGTTGGCAATGAAGTCGATCAGCCTTCTTCCAGCCACAACCGAACAGGCTTGCCTTCAGCGGGCCAGAAGCGCGTCTGTTCGATTGGCGAAATGTCCCAGCGCTGCACGCCTTGCAGGGCCTGGAAGAAGCGCTGTTCCTGCTCCATCAGGGCCTCGGCGCAGAGCTTGCGGGTGCTGCCGATCTTGCCGAAGCTGAGCGTTTTACCCTCCAACGTGTACGGCGCAAACCAGTGGTTGCAGCCGCCATTGCCGTAGGCGCGACCATCGGCGCCAAGGGTGACGGTCAGGTGCGCGTAATCCATCAGCGGCCGCTCACCAATCCATTCCACCACGTAGCTGTGATCCTGCTTGAGCTTGACCGCATCACCGGCGCAGCCTGTCAGGGCCGCACCGAAGGCGGCGAGCAGCAGCAGGCGTTTCATTGCGCGGCCTGCTGACATTTCGGGCAGCGGTGTTTGTCCCCTTCGCTGGCCCAGCCCAACGCTTTGATACGTGCATTGGCGGCCGGCTGCAGCGGCTCTTTGGTCAGCTTGGTTTCCACCGCGAATTCAAACTCCAGCACGCTGTCGCAGCTGTCGCAGTTGACCTTCCAGGTGTGAATCTCCAGTTCGCCGAATTTCGGCCCCTGGGCCATGGCGACCCATTGGCCCGCCGGGCGGATGGAGTAGCGTGCGTCGCCTTCGACGGTCAAGCGCATCGACAGGGTCTTGCTGCCACGCAGGGTGACGATCAGCACGTCGCCGTGCTTGATCGAGCCACCGTTGCCGGTGACCTGGTAACGGCCTGGCACCAGGGCGCGGCATTCGATAAGGGTGTGTTGCGGGCTCAGCAAGCTGAAGCGGAAATCGTGTTCGGCCATGGATCCTCCAAATAGGCGCGGCATCCTATCACGGGTGCCTGCTCATCATGAGCGTGGTATGTGACCGCTGATCATCCTTCGACGAGGTTCTGCGCCCGGCCCTCGGCCCAGGCGGCAATGTTGGCCAGGGTGGTGCCGGCGATCGCCGCCAGGGCCTCACGGGTGAGGAAGGCCTGGTGCGCGGTGATGATCACGTTGGGGAAGGTCAGCAGGCGGGCGAGCACGTCGTCCTGCAAGGGCAGGTCGGAGCGGTCCTCGAAAAACAGCTGGGCTTCTTCCTCGTATACATCCAGCCCCAGGTAGCCGAGCTGGCCGTCCTTGAGGGCTTCGATCAAGGCCGGCGTGTCGACCAGGCCACCGCGACCGGTGTTGATCAGCATCGCACCGGGCTGCATCTGCGCCAGGGAGCGGGCGTTGATCAGGTGTTTGCTGTCGGCGGTCAGCGGGCAGTGCAGGCTGATGATCTGGGCCTCGGCCAGCAGCTCGGGCAAGCTCACGTAGCGCGCGCCGAGCGCCTGCACCTGCGGGTTGGGGAAGGGGTCGTAGGCCAGCAATTGGCAGCCGAACCCGGCCATGATCCTGGCGAACGTAGCGCCGATCTGCCCGGTGCCGACCACGCCGACGGTCTTGCCTACCAGGTCGAAACCGGTGAGGCCATGCAAGCTGAAATCGCCATCACGGGTGCGGTTGTAGGCGCGGTGCAAGCGGCGGTTGAGGGCGAGAATCAGCGCCACCGCGTGTTCGGCCACCGCGTGCGGCGAATAGGCGGGCACCCGCACGAGGGTCAGGCCCAGGCGCTTGGCGGCGGGCAGGTCAACATGGTTGTAACCTGCCGAGCGCAGGGCGATCAGCCGTGTACCGCCTTGGGCCAGGTGTTCCAGCACCGGGGCGCTGAGGTCGTCGTTGATAAAGGCGCAGACCACTTCGTGGTGTTCGGCCAGGGCCACGGTGTCGAGGTTGAGTCGGGCGGGTTGGAATTGCAATTCCACACCCGCCGCCCGCGGCTCGCCGAGAAAGCTGTCACGGTCGTACTGCTGGCTGCTGAAAAGAATCACGCGCATCAAGAAAGCTCCCTGCAATTTATCCGTTGGATACGCTGACCAATGTGGGAGGGGGCTTGCCCCCGATAGCGTCGTGTCAGTTGAAATATCTGTTACTGACAGACCGTAATCGGGGCAAGCCCCTCCCACAGTTGATAAGCGCCCGCAAAAAGGGGTTAGGCGCTGACGCGTGCCTCACTGGCCAGCCGGGCAATCGCCATGTCCAGTTCGTCCAGCGCGTGCATGGCTTTGGCGTCGTCCTGCTTGAGCAGGGTTTCGGCACGTTGGCAGGCGGCGCGCAGTTGCGGTACGCCGCAGTAGCGGGTGGCGCCATGCAGGCGGTGGACGCGCTCGATCAGGGCGTTGTTGTCATTCGCGTCACGGGCGAGGTTGATGGCCAGGCGGTCGGCATCCAGCGACGCCAGCAGCATGGCGAGCATGTCGGCGGCCAGGTCAGCCTTGCCGGCGGCCAGGCGCAGGCCCTCTTTGTGGTCCAGTACCGGCAGTTGTACGCCGGGGCCGGTGCCGTCAGTGCTGGTGTCCGGCCCCTGGTTGCGCAGGGCGAGGCCGGTCCATTTCAACACCACCTGGGCCAGTTGCCGCTCGCTGATGGGTTTGGTCAGGTAGTCGTCCATGCCGCTTTGCAGCAAGGCGCGTTTTTCGTTGGCCATGGCGTGGGCGGTGAGGGCGACCACCGGCAACGGCGTGCCGTGGCGCTCGCTCTCCCACTGGCGGATCGCCTCGGTGCTCTGGCGGCCGTCCATGCCCGGCATTTGTACGTCCATCAGCACCAGGTCGAAGGTGTCCTGTTTCACTGCATCGACCGCCGCATACCCGCTTTCGACCGCCCGCACGCGTGCGCCCATGTCTTCGAGCAGGGTCTGCACCAGCAGCAGGTTTGCCGGGTTGTCATCCACGCACAGTACACGCGGTGCACGGCTGGACAGCGGTTCGCCCGGTTCGCTGCGCGAGGGGCGCGGGCTGATCAGGTCGGACAGCGCCCGACGCAGCTTGCGGGTGCAGGCCGGTTTGGCCTGCAACTGGCTGTTGGGGTTGGGCACCGACTGGTTGAACAGCATCTGTTCGGTGGTGGGGCACAGCACCAGCACCTTGCAACCCAGGTGTTCGAGGTCCCACAGGTGCTGGTTGAGGCGCTCGGGCGGGATGTCGTTGGCGGTGACGCCGAGTACCGCCAGGTCGATGGCCAGCTCGGTTTGATGGGCGCTGGTGATGCCGTTGGTCAGACTCTCGAGGGTGTTGAACGGCGTCACTTCCAGGCCGCAGTCTTCCAACTGATGTTGCAGGGCCTGGCGCGCCAGTTCGTGGTTTTCCAGCACCGCCACGCGGTGGCCCAGCAGCGGCGCGCACGGCAGGTCTTCAACATCATCGCGGGTCTTGGGCAGGTTCAGGCTGATCCAGAACTCCGAGCCTTCGCCCGGCGTACTGTCGACGCCAATTTCACCGCCCATCTGCTCGATCAGCCGCTTGGAAATCACCAGGCCCAGCCCCGTGCCGCCGGGTTGGCGCGACAGCGAGTTATCCGCCTGGCTGAAGGCCTGGAACAGCGCACGCACATCCTGGCTGGACAGGCCGATGCCGGTGTCCTGCACGCTGATGCGCAGTTGCACGCTGTCTTCCTGCTCGTCCTCGATCATCGCCCGGGCAACGATGGTGCCTTCGCGGGTGAACTTGATCGCGTTGCTGATCAGGTTGGTCAGGATCTGCTTGAGGCGCAGCGGATCACCTACCAGCGCCAGCGGCGTGTCGCGGTACACCAGGCTCACCAGTTCCAGCTGCTTGGCATGGGCGGCGGGGGCGAGGATGGTCAGGGTGTCTTGCAGCAAGTCCCGCAGGTTGAAGGGGATGCTGTCGAGCACCAGCTTGCCGGCCTCGATCTTCGAGAAATCCAGAATCTCGTTGATGATGCCCAGCAGGTTGTCGGCGGATTTTTCGATGGTGCCCAAGTAGTCCAGTTGGCGCGGGGTCAGCTCGCTTTTTTGCAACAAGTGAGTAAATCCAAGGATGCCATTGAGCGGCGTGCGGATTTCATGGCTCATGTTGGCCAGGAACTCCGACTTGATACGGCTGGCCTCCAGGGCCTCCTTGCGCGCCAAGTCCAGCTCGATGTTCTGGATCTCGATGGTTTCCAGGTTCTGGCGCACATCTTCGGTGGCCTGTTCGATGCTGTGTTGCAGTTCTTCCTGGGCATTTTGCAGGGTTTCGGCCATGCGGTTGATGCCCGAGGCGAGCTGGTCGAGTTCCTGGCTGCCCAGCGCGGGCAGGCGGGTTTCCAGGTTGCCGTCCTTGAGTTGGGCCACGGCTTGCTTGATCAGGCCGATCGGGGAATTGATGGTGCGGCTGATGCGCAGGGCGATGGCGGCGGTGCAGATCAAGCCGATGGCAATCAGCAGCAGGCTGGCGAACAGACTGCGGTAGCCGCGCAGCAACATGCCGTTGTGGGACAGTTCCACCTCGACCCAGCCCAGCAGGCGGTCGGCTTCATCGGGGATCAGGTCGCCGGCGAGGTTGCGATGGCGGCCGAACACGGGCAACAGGTAGCGCGTGGCGTCATTGCCGGTGCGCTGCAGCAGGTGCGAGCTGTTGCCGACGGGCGGCTGGTTGAGCATGGTCGGGCCGGCATGCGCGAGGGGCGTGCGGTCGGGGCCGAGGAATGACACGGCGCGCACGTCCTGCTGCTCCAGGGATTGGGTGGCGATACGTTCCAGCAGGTCGGTGTTGCGCGCGCTCAGCGCAGGTGCCACCAGCGGCGCCAACTGCTCGGCGATCATTTCCCCGCGTTGCAGCAATTGGGTCTGCAACTCCGAGAGCTGCATCCAGGTGAAGTAGCCCCCCAACAACAGGGCCATCAGGCTGGTCGGTAATAAGGTCAGCAACAGTACGCGGCCTTTTATCCCCATTCTTCTAAGCACGCCACTCTCCTGCTACCACAGTGTTATCGATGATGGGTGCGGGCATCCGGCCCGAACCACCTGCGCAGTGTAGCCATTTGCGCCGCATGGAATCTTGCAAATTAGTGACAGACGGCAATCTTCGGGCGCCTTGGGTGCCGGTTGGCGATTGCCTGGGGCGGGGTAATCTTGAATAATCAGTGATTGAGAATGACTTGCAGACGCTAATGAATCCCGCAGCAGCTGGCCTACCCAGTATCCTCACCATTGAAGATGACCCCGTGCTGGGCGCCTATGTGCACGAGCACCTGGGCCGTTGTGGCTTCCAGGTCACCTGGTGCCAGAACGGCCAACAGGGCCTGCAAATGGCACGCGACCAGGCGTTCGACGTGGTGTTGATGGACATCCTGTTGCCCGGGCTGGATGGTTTGTCGATCCTCACCCAACTGCGCCAGAGCCATGCGATCCCGGTGATCCTGATGTCGGCCCTGGGCGCTGAAGCCGATCGCGTGAGCGGTTTTCGCCTGGGGGCCGATGACTACCTGCCCAAACCGTTCAGCATGATCGAGCTGCGGGTGCGCATCGAAGCCATCCTGCGCCGTGTGGCTCTGGATCGGCGCCCGTTGCCTGCCCTGGCGCCGGTGCGCGACGATGCCCGCACGCTGCGTTTCGACGATGAACGGTGCGATGTGTTCCATCAGGACCACTGGGCCGGCCTGACCCGCAGCGAATACCGCCTGCTGGAAACCCTGCACCGCAACAGCGAAGAAGTCCTCAGCAAAGCCTTCCTTTACCAGCATGTGCTGCAACGCGGGTATGCCCCGCATGACCGCAGCCTCGACATGCATATCAGCCAGATTCGCCGCAAGCTCAAGGCCATCGGCTACAGCGAGCGTGAAGTGCGCACGGTGTGGGGCAAGGGCTATGTATTGAGCGGCCACGATGACGCTGTTTGAAAAACCCTTGAAGCAATTGCCGGGCAGGCACTCGTTGTTCTGGAAACTCGCCTGCCTGTTGATCGCCTTCTGCTTGCTGATGATCTGGCTCAGTTGGTCCTGGGGCCGCTACATGGAAGAACAGAACGCGTACCTGGCCGAGGAGTCCCGCGAGGTGCTCAAAGGCTATGCGGCAGGCGCCGAGCTGGCCTGGACGACCCAGGGGCGTGCCGGCGTGGACGCGTGGTTACAGGTGATGGCCAAGCATGAGCCGACCTGGGTTGGCGTGATCGGCAGTGACCTGCAATCGCTTAGCAGCACGCCGCTGACCCACAAGGAAAGCCAGCGCCTGACCTTTTTGCGCGGGCTGGACTGGCCGGTCAGCCGGCATGTGAAGGGCTTGCCGTGGCTGAAAATCGCGTTTCCCGTCGACCCCGGCGCCGGCTCGCTGGTGATCGAATTGCCACAACGTTTTTTGCCGGGGCGCTACCAAGTGTTCTGGCGGGTGGTGACCAATGGCGTGATCCCCGGCCTGTTTACCCTGTTGCTGTGCATCGGCCTGTATCGGCTGTTGATCATGCCCCTCAATCAGTTGCGCGAACAGGCCAATGCCTGGCGCGCTGATCAGTTGAATACGCGGTTGTCCGTTGCTGCCACCAGCCGCCAGGATGAGCTGGGCGAACTGGGCCGGGCGTTCGACCATATGTCCGAGCGTTTGCAGGGGACGGTGCTATTGCAGCAGCAATTGCTGCGGGATATGTCCCATGAACTGCGCACGCCATTGAGCCGTTTGCGGGTGGCCTGCGACAGTGAGCAGGACCTGACGCAACTGCGTGAGCGGCTGGGGCGTGAGATCGACGCCATGCAGCGTCTGGTTGAGGACAGCCTGCAACTGGCCTGGCTGGACACTGAACGGGCGCCGTTGCCCGAGGAAGCCATCCAGCTTCAGGCCCTGTGGGACATGCTGCGCGAAAACGCGTGCTTTGAAAGCGATTGGCCTGCATCGCGCCTGCCGTGCCTGTTGGGCGCCGAGTGTTGGGTGCGCGGCAACCTGAATACCCTGGCTCAAGCGTTGGAAAACATCCTGCGTAACGCGATCCGGCATTCCCCGGCACACGGTGTTGTCCGCCTGGACGGCAGGCGGGATGGCGAGCACTGGCACCTGTGGCTGGAGGATGAGGGTGGCGGCATCGATGAGCAGGATCTGGAACGGATCTTTGCGCCGTTTACCCGCCTGGACGGTTCACGCCCGGGCGATGGCGGCTTCGGCCTGGGCTTGAGCATCGCCCGCAACGCCGTGCAGCGTCAGCAAGGCAGCCTGTGGGCGGAAAACACCGGTGTTGGCCTGCGCGTGCATCTGCGCCTGCGGGCGGGCTGAGCGTCAGGCGCGCCGCTGTTTGCGCTTCTTCCACTGGTGCGCCACCCACCAGCGCCAGTAACCCATGGTCAGGCAATAGGCCAGTGCGCCCAACACCAATCCTAATACCACCGAGCCCAGCAGGAACGGCTGCCATAACGTGCTCAATTGGTCGCTGATCCATTCCCAGGTCAGGTCGTGAGGCAGGTGGCGGGCCGGCACATTCATCAGCCAGGCGCCGGTCATGTAGGTGCAGACAAACACCACCGGCATGGTGATCGGGTTGGTCAGCCACACCAGGCTGACGGCGATGGGCATATTGCCGCGTACGGTAATCGCCAGGACTGCCGCCAGCAACATCTGCAAGGGGATCGGGATAAATGCCGCGAACAAGCCCACTGCCATGGCTCGCGCCACGGAGTGCCGGTTCAGGTGCCAGAGGTTGGGGTCATGCAGCAACGTGCCGAGAAACTGTAATGACTTGTGTTCCCTGATACTGGTGGGATCGGGCATGTACCGTTTGAATAAGCGCCGGGGCATAAGGGGTCCAGGTCAATTCGAGGGGCAAGTATGCCCGCATTCTATAAACAGAAAATTCAGACTTTGTGACAAAACATCATAGGCCGTGCTGGATACCCGACTAAGACTGAGTGGATCACTGGTAAAGGATGATTCATGAAGACAGGGATGTTCGCGCTCGCACTCGGGTTACTTTCGCTGCGATTTCTACCGGCACTGCCTGGCGGCCTATGGCTGCTGGCAATGTTGGTCGCGGTCTTGATGCTGTTGCCGTTTCGCACCTATCCGCTGGCGTTTTTTTTGTTGGGGTTAAGCTGGGCCTGCATCGGCGCGCAATCGGCCCTGGATGATCGCCTGAGGCCGGCACTGGATGGCCAGACACGCTGGGTAGAGGGGCGGGTAACCGGGTTGCCGCAACGCACCGGCGACGGGGTGCGCTTTGAACTGGCCGACAGCCGGTCACGCACGGCGCGGCTGCCCAGACGCATTCGCGTGTCCTGGCGCGGCGGGCCCGAGGTGCACAGCGGCGAACGCTGGCGCCTGGCGATCACGCTTAAACGGCCGTCCGGCTTGCTGAATTTTCATGGGTTTGATCAGGAAGCCTGGCTGTTGGCCAATCGTATCGGCGCGACCGGCTCGGTGAAGGACGGCCAGCGCCTGGCACCGGCTCGGGACGCCTGGCGTGACGGCGTGCGCCAACGTCTGATGGCAGTGGATAGCCAGGGGCGGGAAGCCGGCCTGGCTGCACTCGTATTGGGCGACGGCTCCGGTTTGGCCACCGAGGATTGGCAGGTGTTGCAGGCCACCGGCACCGTGCACCTGTTGGTGATTTCGGGTCAGCATATTGGCTTGTTGGCGGGCCTGATCTACGGGCTGGTCGCGGGGCTGGCGCGCTACGGATGCTGGCCGCGAACCTGGCCGTGGCTGCCCTGGGCGTGCGGCCTGGCGTTTGCCGCTGCGCTGAGTTATGGCCTGCTGGCAGGGTTTGGCGTGCCGGTGCAGCGCGCGTGTGTGATGGTGGGGTTGGTGTTGCTGTGGCGTTTGCGTTTTCGCCATCTGGGAATCTGGTGGCCGTTGCTGCTGGCGCTTGATGCTGTGCTGCTGTTTGAGCCATTGGCCAGTTTGCAGCCGGGCTTCTGGCTGTCCTTTGCGGCGGTGGCAGTGCTGGCCCTGGCGTTCGCCGGGCGGCTGGGGCCGTGGCGCTTGTGGCAGGCATGGACCCGGCCGCAATGGTTGATCGCCATCGGCCTGTTTCCGCTATTGCTGGTACTGGGGCTGCCCATCAGCCTGAGTGCGCCGCTGGCCAATCTGGTTGCTGTGCCCTGGATCAGTCTGGTGGTGTTGCCGCTGGCGCTGTTGGGCACGGCGTCGCTACCGTTGCCATTGGTGGGGGAGGCACTGTTGTGGCTGGCCGGTGGCGCGCTGGACGGGTTGTTCAAGGGCCTGGCCTGGCTCGCCGGGCAAGTTCCCGCCTGGGTTCCGGCCGAGGTGCCGTTGGGGTATTGGTGGGTGAGCCTGATAGGCGCGGTACTGTTGTTGCTGCCCAGCGGTGTGCCGTTTCGTGTGCTGGGCTGGCCAATGCTGTTGCTGGCGGTGTTCCCCCTCGCGAGCTGGTGCCCCATGGGCAGGTGGACGTGGTGCAGCTGGATGTCGGGCAGGGGCAGTCGGTGGTTCTGCGCACACGCCATCACACGCTGCTTTACGATGCCGGGCCGCGCTCGGGAGCGTTCGACCTGGGCGAGCGGGTGGTGCTGCCGTCACTGCGAAAGCTTGGGGTCGATGCGTTGGACCTGCTGTTACTCAGCCACGCCGATGCCGATCACGCCGGTGGCGCGGCGGCTATTGCCAAAGGGCTGCCGATCAAGCGTGTAATCGGTGGCGAAACCGAGGGGTTGCCGGCCTTCCTCGGCACACAAGCCTGCATCAGCGGTGAACAATGGACATGGGATGGCGTGTCTTTCGAGCTATGGCAATGGCCTGACGCGACTAACGGCAACGCTAAATCCTGTGTATTGCAGGTGCAGGCCAAGGGCGAGCGTCTGTTGCTGACCGGTGATATCGACCGCGACGCCGAACGGGCCTTGCTCGCCTCGCCGCTGGCGGTGCCCACCGATTGGCTGCAAGCCCCCCATCATGGCAGCCGCAGCTCGTCTTCAAGGCCGTTTCTGCAGCGGCTGGCGCCCAGCTCGGTGTTGATATCACGGGGGCGTGGCAATGCGTTCGGCCATCCGCATCCGCAGGTGATGGCGCGTTACCAGGCCCTGGGCAGCCGGGTTTACGACAGCGCGGAGCAGGGGGCCGTACGCCTGCAACTGGGGGCCTTTGCGCCACCGGTTGTTGCGCGCAGTCAACGCCGGTTCTGGCGCGAACCGTTACCTTAGCGGCGGGTATGGCCGGCGAACCCCGCTGGCGAACCTATATGGTAAAGTGGCGCACTTTTTCGAGGGGACATTCACTGTGTGGGAATTGGTCAAATCCGGCGGCTGGATGATGTTGCCGATCATCATGAGCTCCATCGCCGCACTCGGCATCGTTGCCGAACGCCTGTGGACCCTGCGCGCCAGCCGCGTCACCCCCGAGCACCTGCTGGGGCAGGTCTGGGGCTGGATCAAGAACAAGCAGCTGGACAAGCAAAAGCTCAAGGAACTGCGCGCCGACTCGCCATTGGGTGAAATCCTCGCCGCCGGCCTGGCGAACTCCAAGCATGGCCGCGAGATCATGAAAGAGTGCATCGAAGAGGCCGCCGCCCGGGTCATCCATGAACTGGAGCGTTATATCAATGCGCTCGGCACCATTGCCGCCATGGCGCCGTTGCTGGGCTTGTTGGGCACGGTGCTGGGCATGATCGATATTTTCAGCTCATTCATGGGCTCGGGCATGACCACCAACGCCGCGGTGTTGGCCGGTGGTATTTCCAAAGCGCTGATCACCACGGCGGCGGGCCTGATGGTGGGTATTCCGTCGGTGTTCTTCCACCGCTTCCTGCAACGGCGCATCGATGAACTGGTGGTCGGCATGGAGCAGGAAGCCATCAAGCTGGTGGAAGTGGTGCAGGGCGACCGCGACGTGGATCTGGTCGAGGGCAAAGCGTGAAATTTCGCCGCAAGCAACGGGAAAATGTCGACATAAACCTCGCGTCGCTGATCGACGTGGTGTTTATCCTGCTGCTGTTTTTCGTCGTGACCACCACGTTTACCCGGCAAACCGAGCTGCGCGTCGACTTGCCGGAAGCGGTGAGCGGCTCCCCGGCCGAAGACCAGGAAGTCAAGCAACTGGATATCGCCATCAGCGCCGATGGGGTGTTTTCGGTGAATAACCAGCTGTTGGAGAAAAACGACCTGAACAGCCTGATGGAAGCCCTGCAGAAAGAATCCGGCGGGGATACCAAGATGCCACTGTCGATCAGTGCCGATGGCAAGACCCAGCACCAAGCCGTGATCACTGCGATGGACGCCGCCGGCAAGCTCGGTTTCAGCCATCTGCGCATGAGCACCGTCGAGGCGGCGAGCCAACCCTGATGGCCATGTCCGATCGTTTGCTTAAAGCCTGGTACGAGGGCCATCCGGCCCTCACGCTGTTGCGGCCTCTGGAGTTCCTGTATCGCCGGGTGGTGGCGGGCAAGCGTGCGCGCTTCCTGGCGGGCGAGGGCGAGATTTATCAGGCGCCGGTGCCGGTGGTGGTGGTCGGTAATATCACGGTGGGTGGCACCGGCAAGACACCGTTGATTCTCTGGTTGATCGAGCACTGCCGACGCAGCGGCTTGCGTGTGGGGGTGGTCAGCCGCGGCTATGGCGCCAAGCCACCGCAATTGCCGTGGCGGGTCGAGGCCAGTCACAGCGCCGACGTGGCCGGTGACGAGCCGTTATTGATCGTGCAGCGCTGCGGCGTGCCGTTGATGATCGACCCCGACCGCAGCCGCGCCGTCAAAGCGCTGCTGGCGAGCGAAACCCTGGACCTGATCCTCTCCGACGACGGCCTGCAGCATTACCGCCTGGCCCGTGACCTGGAACTGGTACTGATCGACGCCGCCCGCGGCCTAGGCAATCGCCTTTGCCTGCCGGCCGGGCCATTGCGCGAGCCGGTGGAGCGCCTGCAGAGTGTCGACGCGCTGCTGTATAACGGCGCACAGGCTGACCGTGACGACGGCTTTGCCTTTCGCCTGCAACCCGGTGCGCTGGTCAACCTGCACACTGGCGAGCGCCGGCCGGTGGATCACTTCCCGGCGGGCCAGCAGGTGCATGCGGTCGCCGGCATCGGCAACCCGCAACGTTTCTTCAATACCCTTGAAACGCTACACTGGCAGCCAATACCGCATGCTTTTGCCGACCACGCGCCGTACAGCGCCGAGGTCTTGAATTTTACGCCGTCACTCCCGCTGGTCATGACCGAAAAGGACGCGGTGAAGTGCCGCGCCTTTGCCCGGCCCGACTGGTGGTACCTTGCAGTGGATGCCGTGCCGTCGCCAGCGTTCGTCGCCTGGTTCGACACGCAGCTGATGCGTCTGCTGCCCGCCCGTCTTTTGCCTTAAACGCTGCTATCCAGGAAACATTCATGGACACCAAACTGCTCGACATCCTCGCTTGCCCGATCTGCAAAGGCCCGCTCAAGCTCAGCGCCGACAAAACCGAGCTGATCAGCAAAGGCGCCGGCCTGGCTTACCCGATCCGTGATGGCATCCCGGTGATGCTGGAAAGCGAAGCCCGCACCCTGACCACCGACGAGCGTCTGGATAAATGACTACAGCCTTTACCGTGGTCATTCCCTCCCGCTATGCCTCGACCCGTCTGCCGGGCAAGCCGCTGCAACTGATCGGCAACAAGCCGATGATTCAGCTGGTGTGGGAACAAGCCTGCAAAAGCAGCGCCGAGCGCGTGGTAGTGGCCACCGATGACCCGCGTATCATCGAAGCCTGTAAGGCTTTTGGCGCCGAAGCGGTGCTGACCCGCGAAGACCATAACTCCGGCACCGACCGCCTGGCCGAAGTCGCCACCCAGCTTGGCCTGGCGCCTGATGCCATCGTGGTCAACGTGCAGGGCGACGAGCCGTTGATCCCACCGAGCGTGATCGACCAGGTAGCTGCCAACCTCGCGGCCCATGGCGAAGCGCGCATGGCGACCCTGGCCGAGCCGATCGAAGATATCCAAACGCTGTTCAACCCGAACGTGGTCAAGGTGGTCAGCGATATCAACGGCCTGGCGCTGACCTTCAGCCGTTCGACCCTGCCCTGGGCGCGTGATGCATTCGCCAGGCACCCCGATGCGCTGCCGGAAGGCGTGCCCTATCGCCGCCATATCGGCATCTACGCTTACCGCGCCGGGTTCCTGCATGACTTCGTCAGCTGGGGCCCGTGCTGGCTGGAAAACACTGAATCCCTGGAGCAACTGCGTGCCCTGTGGCACGGCGTGCGTATCCACGTGGGCGATGCCCTGGAAGCGCCGCCGGCCGGTGTTGATACCCAGGAAGACCTTGAGCGCGTCCGTCGCCTGTTGGGGGCGTAATGGAGGTTTTGTTCGTCTGCCTGGGCAATATCTGCCGCTCGCCCACCGCAGAAGGCGTCCTGCGCAATAAGTTGCGCGAAGCGGGGCTGGCGGGGCAGGTGGAGGTGGCGTCCGCCGGTACTGGCGATTGGCATGTCGGCAACCCGCCGGACCAGCGCAGCCAACGTGCGGCGCTGGTGCGCGGCTACGATCTGTCGGCCCAGCGTGCGCAGCAGGTCAGCCGCGCCGATTTTGCGCGCTATGACCTGATCCTGGCGATGGACCACAGCAACCTGCGCAACCTCAAGGCCATGCAGCCGGGTCAGGGCAAGGCCGAACTCGACCTGTTCCTGCGCCGCTTCGAGGCTGAAGTGGACGAAGTGCCTGATCCTTATTACGAGGGCGAGCAAGGTTTCGAACGGGTCCTGGACCTGATCGAGCGGGCCTGTGATTTATTGGTGATCGAATTGAAGGGGCGGTTATGACCTTGCAGGTGCTTGCGCAGGTATCGCTCAAGCCATTCAACAGTTTTGGCATTGATGTGCGCGCCCAACTGTTCGCCGAAGCCCGCAGCGACGACGATGTGCGTGAGGCGTTGGCCTACGCCGCCGCAAATGCCATGCCTCTGCTGGTGATCGGGGGCGGCAGCAACCTGCTGCTGACCCAGGACATCTGCGCGTTGGTGCTGCGTATGGCCACCCAAGGCATCCGTGTGCTGCACGACGACGGCGTGCAAGTGGTGGTTGAAGCCGAGGCAGGCGAAGCCTGGCACCCGTTTGTGTTGTGGACCCTGGAACAGGGCTTTTGCGGCCTGGAAAATCTCAGCCTGATCCCCGGCACCGTCGGCGCGGCGCCGATGCAGAACATCGGCGCCTATGGTGTGGAGATCAAGGACGTATTCGCCGGCCTGACCGCCCTGGATCGCCACACCGGCGAGCTGCGGGATTTCAACCTGGAGGCATGCAATTTCGCCTACCGCGACAGCCTGTTCAAGCACGAAACCGGGCGTTGGCTGATCCTGCGCGTGCGCTTTGCCCTAAGCCGCGCCAGCCACCTCAAACTCGACTACGGCCCGGTGCAGCAGCGCCTGGCCGGGCAGGGGATCACCGAGGCGACGCCGAGTGATGTGAGCCGGGCAATCTGTAGCATTCGCCGCGAAAAACTGCCGGACCCGGCGCAGTTGGGTAATGCCGGGAGCTTCTTCAAGAACCCGCTGGTGTCTCAGGCGCTGGCCGCAGAGCTACAGGGCCAGTATCCGGACCTGGTGGCCTATCCACAGGCCGATGGGCAGATGAAGCTTGCTGCCGGCTGGCTGATCGACAAGGCTGGCTGGAAGGGCTTTCGCGAAGGCGATGCCGGCGTGCACAAGCTGCAAGCGCTGGTGCTGGTGAACTATGGGGGGGCCTCTGGGCACGACATTGCCAACCTGGCCCAGCGTATCCAGCGGGATATTGCCGAGCGTTTTAGGGTTCACCTGGAAATGGAACCCAACCAGTATTAAGCGAAAAAAATGCCCCGTATCTTTCGATACGGGGCATTTTTTATACGGCTATGAATCAGTCGTCGCGGCTCATGATGCCGAAGATCTGCAACAGGCTGATAAACAGGTTGTAGATCGATACATACAGGCTGACGGTTGCCATGATGTAGTTACGCTCACCGCCGTGGATGATTGCGCTGGTCTGGAACAGGATGCACACCGAGGAGAACAGCACAAAGCCTGCGCTGATCGCCAGTTGCAGACCGCTGATCTGGAAGAACATGCCTGCGACCACAGCTGCCAGCAACACAAAGAAGCCTGCGGTGATGAAACCACCCAGGAAGCTCATGTCCTTGCGGGTAATAAGCACATAGGCCGACAGACCACCAAACACCAGTGCAGTCATGGCAAATGCCGAGCTGACCACTTCCGCGCCCCCGGCCATGCCCAGGTAACGGTTGAGGATCGGGCCGAGGATAAAGCCCATGAAACCGGTCAAGGCAAACGCCGACACCAGGCCCCAGGCCGAGTCACGCAGCTTGTTGGTCAGGAAGAACAGACCATAGAAGCCGATCAGCACCACAAAGATATTTGGGTAGCCGACGCGCATCTGCTGCGCCACGAACGCCATCACGCCGCTGAATGCGAGGGTAAGGGCGAGCAAGCCATAGGTGTTGCGCAACACGCGGCTGACTTCAAGCTGCTCAGCCTGCGCGTTACCATTCACTGCGTAATTCTGTTCGCGCATGGCGACACTCCTTCAGTTTTGAAACATTCAGTCGCAAGGATCATAACAGACGCTCTGTAACAAGCGATGGCGAGAGTTTGACAGTGTGTTTCATTCGGGTATTATGGCGCCCGCTGAGACGGGATAGGCTACTATAATCCTGTGATGCATAAGGGAAATTGGCAGAGTGGTTGAATGCACCGGTCTTGAAAACCGGCGAACGTTAATAGCGTTCCCAGGGTTCGAATCCCTGGTTTCCCGCCAAGATTCAAACGAAAGCCCCGCACTGGCGGGGGCTTTTGTGTTTTTTGGCGTTAGGCAAACCTGGCATTTTGAAAGATGGCTCGTTCCACGCAACGCGAACACGCTGCGATCAGCGGGTCGGCGTATAAAAAGCCCTACCGACCCCCGCTATTCAGCCTTCCCCCGCACAATCCTCCCCGACTTCACCTCATCCGCATACCCGCTGAGCTTTTCCTGCTGAGCGGTGAGCAATTTCCGCATTTTCATCAGGGCAATGGCCGTATCGGGTGATTGAGCGAGCCCTGCGATAGTGGTCAGCTCGGCTGCCGACCAGGCGATAATTGCCGTCGCATCTTCAAGGTCGTAAAACAGTTCCTGCTGGGGTGTCCTGGGGCCGTCGAGATTTTCCATCAGATCTGCCATTTACGCGGGTCGTCCATAGAAGTGGTTCAGCGCTATCAGTTCAGTCACCGCCACGAAAACGCAGAGCAGGACAAAACCGGGACTGAACACCCGCTTGCGACCGGATGAGCCGCCGCCGAGCCCGGAGTCGTTGCCATAGTCAGGGATCAGCATAAGGAAAGCCAGGCAAGCCAAGACGCCAACCTTGCTCCAGAAGCTCTGTTCTCGCCATGCAGTCATGTGCTTACCCTGGGCTCTGTCTTTAAACGGCCATTGAATTCCATTCCGCGAGTATTACGGGTGCTCCCATCTCCTTGCAAATCTGCATTCTCATAATTCATTGCACAGTAGAGAGCACCCGCGATAAGAGAATGGCGGTTGGCGAACAGCTCACCAAGCGTGTCGTCAGCAGATGCACGAAGCCCATCCAGAGGAAAAGCCTTAGCTTCGTGATGCACTGAACCTTCGGTAGACTGCGATGGTTGGCTGGGCTGCTGGCGTTGTGACGGCCTGTTCATCTACACCTCTAAATCTGTCGAAGGCGTATCAATGTTCAAATACTTTTGGCCTGCCATTGTGTTTTCATTTCTAACGGGCTGTACAAACACCTCGGTTATCAGTCAACAACAACTGAATTCGTCCAGCACGCCTGTTGCACACTCATTCAAGCAAGCCCTCCAACTGGCACCCTCGACCCCATTACCGATCAACCGTGGTTTATTTCCAGAACGCTGGGAGATCACAGCAACCAATCCACGCCTCGAAGTTGGGCAGGTACCGGGTAATTACCGGGTGTTCGACTTCCAGCTGCGCAAGGGGCAAGCCTACGTCATCAACGTCAATTCCATGTGCAACAACCTGTGCTTCGGCTTTTCGAAAACCGTATTGAAACCCCGTCTGGCAGTGGTCGATGCGCAGGGTAACGTCGTAGCTGACCACCTGGCAGGGCAGAATCCTTTGACGGTTGAGTGGTCCGGTATTGCGCCAGCCGACGGCAGGTATTTTCTGATTGTCGCTGCGGATAATCAAACGCTAGGCCAGACGGTGTTCACCATGAATGCACCCGTGCCGGGATACACTGGCATGACAGTTCCGGTTGGTATGGCGAGCGCGCCGTTCGGTAAAGTGATTGCGTATGTGGCGTTTCCCGATGGGTGAAGCAACTACGTACACCCGTCTTTGCACAGGTCGGCAGGCTTCACTTACATTGTTTTGACAGACACCACTTCCACGAACCTGAATTTCTTTCTCGCGGCCCTGGTGGCTTCTTGCTCAGCAACCAGGGAACTCAGCGTGTCAGCCTCGTGCACGATCTCGTGCATCTTGCCTTCAAATTCATTGCCCACCCGCAGTGTGACTTTCAATCTGGGGGTAAAGCCTTTTGAGACTGGGTTTTTCTTCGCGGTTTTTAGCGGCTGGGCAGGCACTTTTTCCGGGACGATCTCCGGTACTGGAGCGATAACTGTTGGCGCATGAGGCTCAGGTTCACCGAACAGCGCCCGACGCATCTCTTCTTCTGTCAATTTTGAATTCATACTGTTTCTCGAAAAACTCATTGTTTTTAACTTGGCCAGTCTATCAGCCAGGCCGGACGCTGTAGTGTCAACCTTCATCCGCATGAACCGCGACAACGAGGCAAGCATCTGACCTTCGGTGCTAAGATCGCCAGGATTATTCCCCACACGGACAGTGAAATGACCCGCTATTTCAAAAGCCCAGACAGTGACCAGGTTGAAGAGGTCGATGCGTTTCAGGTTCTGGCAATATTGTTTCTGGGTGCGATCTATCTTCTTTTTGCCGGCCTTTGGCGGCACTTGTTGATCTGGGTTGTCGCGATAGGGCTGGGGTTTCTTGCAGGCCCGCCGTGGGCGGCCATACCTATTGGGGGTTGCCACTCATCTACTGTTTCTTGATACGCAAAATTGTAGCTGACGAGTATTTGAAGAAGGGTTGGGTGGAAGTGCCCGAGCCAACGCCCGCAGTGAAGAAAGAGGCGCCATCCGTTCAGTCTCCCGCAGAGTAGTTACGTTGAATCAAGCCCAGCCCAGTGCTGGGCTTTTTGCATCTGGCGCGCTCAAAGATGCCACTTCAACCTTATGCCCACCCAAAGAAGTAGCGGCAGGCGGATCTCTCTTTCAGCATGCCCGCAGAGGACGTGGCGAATCACTTGTTCGGGCCAAACCCCATTCGACTGAAAACACCATCGCGCTTGATCCATACATGAAATAGCGCTGCCGCCAAATGCAGCAGGATCAATGCAAAGAACGCATAGGCCAGCAGTGCGTGGGTTTGCTGCAGCGCTGCGTACAGTCGCGGATCAGGCTGTACCAGCACCGGAAGCGCCTTGCCAAGGACGCTGGGTGTTGGATAACCCCCTGCTGAAAGCATGGCCCAGCCAATCAGGGGGAGCATCGTCATCAGGCCATAAAAGGCAAGGTGTACCGCCGCCAATCCGTACGTGTGCCATAGCGTCAGCCCCTCCGGCGACGTGGGTGAGGGGCTGAGCCACCGATTGCAGATGCGCATGACGGCGAGTACGAAAATGCCTACGCCCAGCAATAAGTGGGCGCTCAGCAGCTGCGGTCGCCATTGCAGCGCACTGCTCATTGCAACGCCGATGAACAGGGTGGACAACAGCAGAACGGCCATTAACCAGTGGAGCAGGCGGCCAGTGAGGTTGTAGCGCTTGGGCCGAAGGTTGGGGGCTTTCATGGCGTCACCTCTTTGCCGGGGGCGTGGTCGCCGTTCTCGCGTTGTCGCAGGTTGAACGATTTTGCATAAACCCCTGATCGTGCGTGCAGGATCGGGTCATCCGAAATCTCGATCCCGTTCGGGACAATGGTGGGGTCAAAGTTGATATCGCGACATGCGCCGGTCGCCTGTTGGCTCACTGCGTTCACGTTCAGCGTTCCTGCATTGATCCGCTGCCGGCTCTCAGGCCACGGCTGTGAAGGGTCAAGAACGGGGTCGGTCGCCTCCGCAATGGTTACCACCAGGTCCCATACAAGCGGCTCGGCAGCAAGCCGGGTTTGAAGCTCGTCGAATAAATCCTGCGATTGGGCTTTTTCGCGCGCGTCTGCCGGCCAGGCGCTGAACGGGAGGCGTGGCTGTAACGCCCAGCGAACGAAGCGTTTGTGCTGCTGCGCGGAAATAAACACGAACGTGTTGATGCTGTTGAATTGGGTGACGGCGAAACTGCTGGCCCAGGGGGCGTTTTCAGACCACAGGGCAAGTTTTCTCGCTTGCGGGTGGGCTTGGTAGAACGCCTCAACCCGGGCCGGCACTGGCGCGTGGGAAGTGGCATCAGGCTCAAATGCGCTGATCATCGCTACCAGTTCCTCAACGGTCGCAGTGGCGGAGAAGGGGCTGTTCACCATTGCAATGCGCCATTCACCGCCTTCGAGATCCTTAAGCTGCAGCGATAGGCTCAAGTCGCGGCTGGTGTTATCCGCTGCGTGCGGGTTGTCAGACCCCAGGGAAAAACGCCCCACTACAGGGCTGGATGCTCCCCTGAAGACCGCTGCAGACGAAAGCTCGGCCGCTTGTCGAGTGGGGGCGAACTGCCCGCTGAAGCACATGCCTTTGCCGTGTGCGCGTCTGAAACCCGCCGGGAACGGATGTGGAGCATCTTTGACAAGCACAGCCAACACCTGCCCGGAGGTGAGCCGGCCTTGGCCGATCCACCCTGCCAGCCAGGCAAATGCGAACGCCAAACCGGCAACAATGAAACCGATACAGAGTGCCGAGCACCCGCGTGATCGAAATGTTGAAAGAAAACGCGACAAATCCCACTACCTCCGAAACAAGCGGCCATCCGCATTGCGGCAGTCAGTGGCGAAATGTCTCGAAAGAGTTCCAGCGTTACTGGCAGATTGTATTCGCGGCGAGCCGCACGCGCCGTCACGTGACGGGGGACGGGTGTGGCGCTGTATGTGAAGCAGTTACCAGGGCTTTTGCGATTTTTGCGGCATGTCCATTTTTGACGCGCAAAGTATCCCTACGCCGCACCCGCCGCTGACTTTCAAAGCCGTCGTGTACCACTCAGCAGAAAAGCTGAGCCACCGAAAGCAGGCAAATCATCTGGACAACCATTTGCGCTCGAATGGGATGTTTCATGGTCCTGACCTCCCCAACAACTGTTGGTACTTTTGAGTATAGGTCGTGAAACGGATTCTTGACGGTTCAATGGAGCCAAACGCCCGGCAGGTGCTGCTTACAACTATCTGCCCGGCCCCATTGCACTTTTTTTCATTTATCCAATCTATCTTTGTCGCAGCCCCGCCGATCCCCCGCGTGGGCAAAAGAACCAGATCGGGTGCCGATGGATCGCACGTTACGTTTATTCAAAATTGGCTGGATGCGCCGGCCGTTGTGGCTGGCAGTGGTGTTGATGCTCTGCGCCGGCGGTTGCAGCCAGCAACAAGGGCGGGATATCGCCAAGCAATTGAGCAATGGCAAACCCGACGAGTTCTTCCAGACCAGCGTCGATCGCATGGCGACCCTGGGCATGCGCGACAACCTGCAAAGCCTTTATCTGCTGATGAACAAGCTCTACCTGCGCAACCCCAACCAATGGCGTCAGTCGGGTTACCCGGATGCGGTGACGGCTGCGCGGGAGATTCGCCAGGCCATTGAACAACAGCGATCCCTGCCGGCCCTTGGCGAGCGTCGTGACCTGGCAGCCCTGAGCTACTCCCTGAGCCCGGAATTCCAAGGGGACCGGGTCGGGGCCTTTATCTACGCGATCGGCAGCATGCTTGTGACCGCGCATGGTGGGCGTACCGAGTTCTACATAACCGACTCGATCAACCCGCAATTCGTCAGCAATGCTGCGCGCAATATCGAAAAGGCCACTTGGTTGCTCAGTAAACGCCAGGATGCAAACGGCGTGCTGCTATTGTTTTCCAATGAGATATCGGAGGAGGGCAGCAACCTCAGCTTTGCCGTGGAGTTCGGCAAGATCGTGGCGCGCCTCGACCTGTTGACCCAGATGCTCGATGAGCGCTACCGGCGGATCGGGCTCAATTACGCGCAAAGCTTGCTGCTGATGAATTTCCTGCCGGTGCAGTGATGCATTTCGTCGGCCGGGATTTAAGCCGCATCACGGATGGCCGATGCAGTGGCGACACCTGTGATCTTGGGAGAGTGTTATCAAACATCTGACAGTTGAAGAATTGGATGCCATCACGGAGATCGAAACGACCTCCAACATTCTGCGGCTTACCTCGCGGTTGACCGGGATGCGATTTTCGGCGATTTCCAAGATGACTGACACGCATTGGGTGGCGTGCGCGGTGCATGACGAGCTGCAATTCGGCCTGGAGGCGGGCGACGAATTGCTGGTTGAGGCCACGTTATGCAATCAGCTGCGCGGCAATCGCACCTCGATCATCATCGAACATGCCAGCCGGGACCCGGTGTTCTGGGAGCATCCGCTGCCCAAGGAGCACGGTTTCGAGAGTTACATATCGCTGCCCATCGTGTTCTCGGACGGCCGCGTTTTCGGCACCTTGTGCGCACTGGATACATTGCCCAGGAAGCTTGAGAACACGCCAATGATCGAAATCCTCACCATCTTCACCCGTCTCATCGGCACGACGCTGGAGTTGCAACGCAACAGCGCTTGAGTGCAGAGGCTTGGCCGGCACTTTTCAATGCCTCTATAGGGGGCGGGAAGGTGCGCTCTTTCCCTTTTGGCTGTAGGAAGTGGCCTATCTTGATGCCCAGCGCTTGAAACACCCCTCGGTGCGCAATAGCCTCGGATTTTTCCGAAAAAATGAGGCCCACCTTGGGAAAGCGAAAAACGGTTTGGCCGACAGACCGCGAAATACGCCTGCGCTTTATCCTCTTCGCCGTGATCGATGCCGCGAGTGTTCAGGGCGTTGGCGCCGATGTGTTGCTGCCCGCGCATAAATTGCTGCGTGAGTCGCCTACAGCAGCGCAGTTGCTGGAGACGCTGGGTGAGATCCTTTCCGCCGATGAAATGTACGGGTTCAGGTTTACTCCGGGGTCGGAAGCGGAAGAATTGATGCGCAAGCTGGAGGTGCCCAGCCCATAAGGAGCAGTTGTTAGATCGTTTATTTCCTTCTGGTTGGATGACATTCCTTGATCGAATATCCATGACGTCGTTTAACGCCAGATAGCGGCAACCAGTCGCGTAGTAGCTTCGTAATCGACGGCATAGCATCCTTTGCAGCTGTTTCAATCGACTAAGCTTCCCTCCGAACATCCGATATTGCTGCTCTGCCGGCGTCTTGCGCCGTTGCCTGGCGTCTCTAGAATCGGCGCCAGAACTTAGCCATTTCCTGTCGATTACGGAGTTTCGAACATGATGAATGCAATGCAGATGCCGATGAACACTTCCATGCCTATGATGCCGATGATGGGCATGCCGATGATGATGGCAACCATGAAATGCGAAATGGCCGGCGACGCCATGATGTGCACCATGAAGCCGGCAGCCGGCATGGACATGGCTCAGTTCAAGACCAACGCCGAAATGATGGCGATGATGATGAACTGCGGCATGCCGATGATGATGCAGTGCGCCAATATGTCGATGATGTGCATGTCCGCCGACGCCATGGCCATGATGTCGGGCATGAACATGCAGATGATGCCGATGATGGGCATGCAGATGCCGATGATGAAGTGCGTGATGGAGTGCACGATGCAGGCTGATGGCATGCAGTGCAAAATGATGCCGATGCCAGGCATGAGCATGGCGATGATGACCAACTGCTGCATGCTGATGAACAAACTGATGAACGACTGCGCCATGCCAATGATGATGAGCTGCAACGGCATGCCGATGATGTGCTGCACCTGCTGACAGGTCCCGCGCAATAAAAAACGCCCCGATCATTCGGGGCGTTTTGCATTTCAGTCCAGGCGTTCGGGGTAAGTGATCACCAAAAACGCCACCGCTTCGCTGTCCGCCGGGTTGCGATAGCGGTGCGGCTGGTCGGCGTAGAACAGGATCGAATCGCCGGTGGAGAGCAGGTAGCGCTCATCGTTGACGCTGACCTCCAGCACACCCTGGGCCACCACCAGGTTTTCCTGGATGCCGGGGCCGTGGCCATCGGAGACTTCCTCGCCCAGCGCCCGCAGGCGGATCTCATAGAATTCGGACTGGCGCGCCGTATCGTAGGGGAATAACGCACGGCTGGTAAACGCGCCATCGGCACTCACCAGGCGTTTGCTCTGTTGCGCCGGTAGCACCTCCACCCCTTCAAATGCGCGATCCTCCGGGAACGCCGCCACCGAGACTTTCAAACCCTTGGCGATTTTGCACAACACCTTGATCGACGGCACGCTGCGCCCGGACTCGATCTGCGCAAGCATCGCCCGGCTTACGCCGCAGGCGCGTGCCAGGCCGTCGAGTGACAGATGACGCTTGCTGCGCAGACGTTGCAGGTTGTGCGCGACGCACAGGCTGATCACATCGTCGTCAGTATTCGGTTTGGGCAGGGGATCAGGCGGTTCGGGCAGCACGTGCAGGAAATTCACTGGCCTTACGCCCGGCGGGTATCGCTGGACGGGGCGGCCTGTGCGGTAAACACCGCGAGCCCGGCACGCGCCGCGTACATCGCCCACATCAGCTCGGCCGCTGTACGTGCCTGGCGGCGTTTGCGGTGAAGCGTGAAGTCGATGACGGTGGCGGTTGCTTGCATGGGGGCAGTCTCATGGGTGGTTCAGTGGGCCCACAGTAATACTTGCCGGTTATTTCTTTAAATACTGAGTTTGCATGTGGTAATTCGATTTCGGACTTAGCAACTAAATCGGCTCCTACACTGTTGTGGGAAGGGTCTGGTCCTTTAATTAGGCGTGACCTGGCGGGCGTCCCTGTCTTCCCATCACTGTTCGCGTGGCCGGCTGGCCTGCCACGCCCCCGAATTCCAAGGACCCACCCCATGCTGCTGCGTCAACCTCCGCTGTTTTTTGCTGCCCTGACCTTAAGCTCACTGGTGCAGGCCGAAGCGCTGCAATTGGCCCCGGTCGAAGTCACCAGCAGCGAAGCCAGCGCCGGCGAAGTGGCCCAGGCGCAGCTTGCGAGCGTGCCCGGCGCCACCAATTACATCGACATGAACAGCGTGCAGCAGGGGCGGGTGAGCACCAATGAAGACGTGTTCAAGTACCAGCCCGGGGTGTACGCCAAGGCGGCGAATAATGAAGGCGTGAAGTTGTCCATTCGCGGTTCGGGCCTAAACCGCAGCCCTGGCTCCCACGCCTCGGGGCTGTATGAAATGTTCGACGGCTTGCCGCTGACCGGCCCTGGTGGCACGCCCTACGAACTCAAGGACCCGTTGTGGCAAAGCCGCGTCGAAGTGCTGCGCGGCGCCAACGGCTTTGACCAGGGCGCGCTGGCCCTCGGCGGTTCGGTCAACTACGTGACCCGCACCGGCTATGACGCGCCCAAGCTGCAGGTGCGCTACGAAGCCGGCAGTCGTGGTTATGCCCAGCGCGAGATCAGCTCGGGCCAGGTGCTGGGGGATGCCGACTACTACATCAGCCTTACCGACTCCGAATCCGACGGCTATCAGCACCAGAGTGCCGCCACCGGCAAGGGGGTTGCGGCCAACTTTGGTTACCGCTTCAGCCCGGCACTGGAAACCCGTTTCTACTTGCGCTACCGCGAAACCACCAACGACACCCCGGGCAAACTCACCCGTGCGCAGATCAGCCACGACCCGCGTGCCGCCAACAGCCTCAACGCCGCCCGCGATTCCAAGCGCTTGCAACCCGGCTCCACCTGGATCGCCAACAAAACCACCTTGCAGCTGGACGACAACTCGCGCCTCGAAGCCGGGCTGGCCTACCACGATTACCCGATGGACCTGCGCGAAGGCACCAACCGCCTCAAGGTGGCCTACACCGATATCAGCAGCACCCTGAACTATATCCGCCAGGACACGCTGTTCGGCCACGACAGCAAAACCACCCTCGGCCTGCGCACCACCCAGGCGATGCCCAACAATGGCGCCTCGGAATACGTGCGCACGCCGGCCGGCAACACCGCAGGCTACGCCCCCGGCACCAAGACCCGCGACTACAGCTACCTGGGTTCTGACACCGTGCTGCACATCGGCAACGACCTGGAACTGGCCCAGGATTTGTGGCTGACCACCGGCCTGGCCGCGATCTACACGCGCCGCGAAACCCAGGTCACCTACCCCGAAGGCCAGGCGCCGCTCAGCCAGCATGATTGGGATTACGCCCCGCGTATCGGCCTGCGTTACGACTTCAACCCGCAATTGCAGGTGTACGGCAACCTGAGCCGCTCGGTCGAGCCGCCGCACGCGTGGTCGATGATCTGGGGTTCCAACAAGTACTTCACCAGCGGCGCGGCCAAAGGCTTGGCGCGTGAAGGCGTGAGCCTGAAGAATCAGACCGCCACCACCCTGGAATTCGGCGGACGGGGAGAAGCATCGTTCGGCCAGTGGGACCTGGCGCTGTACCGCTCCGAAGTGCGTCACGAATTGCTCAGCGTGGAAACCCAGGGCCAAACTTCCACCAGCAATGCGATCATCGCCGAATCCAACGCCAGCCCCACCGTGCACCAAGGCGTGGAGCTGGGGCTGCTGAGCCCGTTATGGGACGGCGGCCGCAGCGGCCAGCTCGCCCTGCGCCAAGCCTATACCTTCAGCGACTTCCATTACCGCGACGATGACCGATTCGGCGACAACACCTTGCCGGGCATCCCCAAGCACTACTACCAGGCGCAGTTGCGCTACAGCCACCCGACGGGGTTCTACACCAGCCTCAACACCGAGTACTCGTCACGGGTGGCGGTGGACTATGCCAACTCCTACTACGCCGCGTCCTATACGCTGCTCGGCGCCACCTTCGGCTACGACGCGCCCAAGCAGGACTGGCAAGCCTGGGTTGACCTGCGCAACCTCACCAACCGGCGCTACGCCAACACCGTCACTCCGGGCTACGACGACAAAGGCTTGGATGTGGCGCGCTCCACCCCGGCGGACGGTCGCGGCATCTACACCGGCGTGTCCTGGAGCTGGCGCTAAGCACACATTCTCTTCCTATGACGAGCGCGCTTGTTGTGGCGAGCGGGCTTGCCCGCGCTGGGCTGCGCAGCAGCCCCAAAACCAGCCGCTGAAGGAAGCCTGACACACCGCATTCAGCCTCACTGGAGCCGCTTCGCCCCCCAACGCGGGCAAGCCCGCTCGCCACAAGGGCAATCGTTGTAGCCCCTTGCCCCCAAATCGTTTTACTGGCATTGTTCGCGCAATTGGTAATATTTCCCATTTGAGATACTTTTGCGCATGCATGACATTCCGGCCGCGCTGGGCGACTCCGTCCGGCAGCAGACCCTTACGGCGATGTACAGCGAGCACCACGGCTGGTTGCACGGCTGGCTGCGCAAAAAACTGGGCTGCTCCCAGCATGCCGCCGACCTGGCCCACGACGCCTTTATCCGCGTGCTGATGCTGGCCGAGCCGCAACATATCAAAGAACCGCGGGCCTTCCTCGCTACCACGGCAGGAAGGCTGTTGATCGATGGCGCCCGGCGGCGGCGCATCGAAAAAGCCTACATGCACGCGCTGGCAATCCAGTCTGAAGACGCCGGCATGCCTGATCCGGCGGCGATCCATGTGGCCTTGCAAGCCCTGGAGCGCATCGCCGAAATGCTCGCCGGCCTGCCTGCCAAGGCCCGTGAAGCGTTCTTGTTGAGTCGCCTGGATGGGCTGACCTACAGCGAAATCGCCACCCGCCTGGACGTCTCCTCCAGCACCGTCAAAAACTACATCTCCAGCGCACTGGTGCATTGCTACCACAGCCTGCACGCGGCAGACCCGCTGGCATGAACTCCGAACAAATCATTCAACAAGCGGCGAATTGGCTGACACGCCTGCACGACGAAGACGTCAGCGACGCCGAGCGCGAGGCTTTTACCACCTGGTGCCAGGCGGACCCGCGCCACGCTGTCGCCATCGAGCGTATGCGCGCCTTGTGGGGCAGCCTTGATACCGTGCCCGCTAAACCTGCGCGCATGGCTTTGAACCGCGCTTTCGCCCCGCAACGGCCGCGCACCGCCCACGTGGCGGGATTGCTCGGCGTATTGCTCTGCGGTTGGCTGGGCCTGGAACACTTGCCGGTGTGGATGGCCGACCAGCGTACCGGCGTCGGCGAGCGCCGTGAGGTCGCCCTCGAAGACGGCAGCCGGCTGCAACTCAACAGCAACTCGGCGGTAGACGTTAAGTTTGACGGCCACCAACGGGTAATCGAACTGCTGCAAGGCGAACTCTGGGTGGACGTGGCCAAGGATGCGCAACGGCCTTTCGTGGTACGCACCGACCAGGGCACGGCGACCGCCCTGGGCACGCGTTACCTGGTCAAGCGTGCGTCGGACGGGACCACGGTGGTGACCGTGATCGAGTCCAGTGTGGCGGTCAAAGGCGACACACGCGAAGGCGTCAAGGTCACGGCCGGCCAACGCTCGGTCCTCGACCATGGCCGCGCCCAAACGCCCCAGGCCATTGGCGATGCCGACCCGGATGCCTGGACCCGTGGCCTGCTCAAGGTCAACGACCAGCCTCTCGGCGATGTGCTGCAAACCCTGGCCAGCTACCGCCACGGCCTGGTGCGCTTCGACCCCCAGGCCCTGCAAAACCTGCGGGTGTCCGGTGTGTTCAAGCTCGACGACACGGCGGCGGCGCTGGCGGCGCTGGCAGATAACCTGCCGATCCAGGTGGAGTACTTCACCGACCTGCTGGTGGTGGTCAAGCCGCGTTAGGCGTCGTGCCGGCGCAGGCGTTTGTACAGGGTGTTGCGGCTCACCCCCAGCTCCCGCGCCAAGTGTGAAATATTCCCGCCGGCTGCTTTCAGCCGCTGGGTCAAGTCGATGCTGTCATCCAGGTACTCGCTGGCGGGCAGCGGCGGCGCCAGGTTCAAATCCACAAAAAAATCGTCCGGCAGATGCTCCGGGCGGATCGGTTGCTCTTCAGCCATCGCCAGTGCCACCTGCAACACGCTGCTCACCTGGCGCAAATTGCCGGGCCAGGGGTGCTGCTCGAACAGTGCCAGCACCTCGGCGCTCAGCCCGGCCCATTGCGTGGGTTCGCGGTGTTGCTGCCACAGTTGCTGGAACAGCGCCTGCTTGTCGGTACGCTCGCGCAATGGCGGCAATTCGAGGGTCAGGCCGCCGATGCGGTAGTACAGATCCTCACGAAAACGCCCGGCCTGCACCAACTCGCGCAGTGCCCGATTGGTGGCTGAAATAATCCGCAAGTCCACCGGGAATAACTCGCTGCTGCCCACCGGCTGTACGCAGCGCTCCTGCAACACCCGCAACAGGCGCGCCTGGGTGGGTAACGGCATATCACCGATTTCATCCAGAAACAGCGTGCCCTTGTCGGCCTTGCGGATCAGGCCGATGCTGCCTTTCTGGTTGGCGCCGGTGAACGCGCCTTTTTCGTAACCGAACAGTTCCGATTCCACCAGCTCGGCCGGAATCGCCGCACAGTTCACCGCGATAAACGCCTGTTGGCTGCGGGAACTGGCCTGGTGCAGGGCTTTGACGAACACTTCCTTGCCCACCCCGGTTTCACCGTGGATCAGCAGCGGGATGTCCTTTTCCAGCAGGCGTTCGGCCTGGCGCACGGCTTTTTCCACGCGTACATCGCCAAAGTGCAGGGTTTTCAAGTTGATCGCAGCCGGTTTTGCAGGTGTTGGTTCGCTGAACACGCGTGCTTGCACGGGCATCTGCTTCGGCCGTTTCAACAGGCACTGGAACCGATTGCGTCCCGCCGCCTGCAGGGAGAAGGGCAGCCCCTGCGGCTGATTGAGCAACTCCAGCAGCGAGACTTTGAACAAACTGTCGATCATCACCCGCGACAAACTGATGCCCAACAGGTTGTCGGCGCGCCGGTTGGCCGATAGCACCTGGCCGCTGTCATCAAAGATCAGCAGGCCCGCCCATTGGCTGTCGAGGTTGCTCAGGCCGGTGTTGAAGGTCAGCTGGAAATGCTCGCCGCGAAACAGGTTGAGGATCAGCCGGTTTTCCACGGTCTGGCTCATCATCTTGACCATGCCCAGGGTGTGGGAGGGCGGCAGGTAGCTGTCGCTGGACACGTCCAGCACCGCGATGATTTCGCGCTGGGCGTCGAAGATCGGCGCCGCCGAGCCGGTCATGAAGCGGTTGGCCTTGAGAAAGTGTTCGTCATGTTCGATATGCACCGCCTGGGCACACGCCAATGCGGTGCCGATGGCATTGGTGCCGCTGGCGCGCTCCATCCAGCTGGCGCCGGCGCTGAACCCCCGGGCCAACTTGGGCTCGATAAAGCGCTGGGTGCCCCAACTGGTCAGCACCTGGCCCTGATTGTCAGCCAGCATGATCAGGCAGTTGGAGTTACTCAGGATGTTTTCGTAGTAGGGCAGCACTTCCTGATGGGTGGTCTGCACCAGCGAATGCTGGCTCTCGAGCAACTGACTGATGCCCTCGGCCGGCAGTTGGTCGAAGCTGGGCGTGCTCTGGTGGTCCAGGCCAAAGGCGCGGCAACGGCGCCAGGATTCCTGGATAAGGGTGTCGTGAGCCAGGGGTTCGGCCATGGGGGGCGACCTTCATTTTTATTGTTATTTTTATTGAGCCTTGCACGGACCCATGTGGGAGCTGCCTTGCCTGCGATAGCGGTGGGTCAGTCACTGCATGAGCACGCTGATACACCGCAATCGCGGGCAAGCCCGCTCCCACATTTGTTCTGTGTTGATGGTGAGAGTGTTGTTCAGAACTGTTCATTGTCAACCCCTGACCTGTTCAGTTGTTCAGTCCGATTGTTCACTCCCGAACATCAGCTTTAGCCCATTTCCTTGCACATCAATTACTTGCCGTTTTGGCACGAAACTCGCTCTGTCGACTGGCCAGATTCATTCCAATAATAAAAAGGTCGTGTCATGTCATTGACCCTGGAACATGTCTCCCGTGTCGTCGAAGGCCAAACCTGGATCGACGACGCCAACCTGCGTTTCGAAGCCGGTTCCTTTAACGTGTTGCTCGGCCGCACCCTGTCCGGCAAGACCAGCCTGATGCGCCTGATGGCCGGCCTGGACAAGCCCGACAGCGGGCGAATCCTGATGAACGGCGTGGATGTCACGCAAAAGCCAGTGCGCCTGCGCAACGTGTCGATGGTGTATCAGCAGTTCATCAACTACCCGACCATGACCGTGTTCGAAAACATCGCCTCGCCGTTGCGCCAGGCCGGTGTGTCCAACGAGCTGATCCAGAGCAAGGTGTTGGAAACCGCGAAGATGTTGCGCATCGAGAAGTTTCTGCAGCGCCACCCGCTGGAGCTGTCCGGTGGTCAGCAGCAACGCACGGCCATGGCCCGCGCCCTGGTCAAGGACGCCGAACTGATCCTGTTCGATGAGCCACTGGTGAACCTGGACTACAAACTGCGCGAAGAGCTGCGTCAGGAAATGCGCGAGCTGTTCAAGGCCCGCCATACCATCGCGATCTACGCCACCACGGAGCCCAACGAGGCGCTGGCGCTGGGCGGCACCACCACCATCCTCCACGAAGGTCGGGTGATCCAGAGCGGCAAGGCCGCCGAGGTCTATCACCAGCCGCAGACGGTGCTGGCCGCCGAGCTGTTTTCCGAGCCGCCGATCAACCTGATGCCGGGGCGCATCAGCGGCAATGAAGTGAGCTTCGCCAATTTTGTGCACTTCCCGCTGAACGTCGACCTGCGCCCGATCGGCGAAGGCGAATTCCGCTTTGGTGTGCGCCCCAGCCATATCAGCCTGGTGCCGAGCAACGACGATGACCTGGAGCTGGCGGTAACCGTGGAAGTCGCTGAAATCAGCGGCTCGGAAACCTTCCTGCATGTGCGCAGCGAACACTTCCTGCTGGTGCTGCACCTGCCGGGCGTGCACGAATACGACGTGGATGCGCCGATCCGCGTGTACATCCCCACCCATAAACTGTTTGTGTTCGATGGTCAGGGCCGCTTGGTCCAGGCCCCTGGACGCCGTGTCGCGAGGGTTGCCTGATGGCCGAGATCCATTTGCAGAACCTGGCGCATAGCTACAGCCCTACGCCCGCTGGGCCTGAGGACTACGCGATCCGGGAAATGAACCACGTGTGGGAGCAGGGTGGGGCCTACGCTTTGCTCGGGCCGTCGGGCTGCGGCAAGTCGACCTTGCTCAATATCATCTCCGGCCTGCTCAGCCCGTCTGAAGGCCAGGTGCTGTTCGACAGCACAGTGGTGAATGACCTCACACCCGAAAAACGCAACATCGCCCAGGTGTTCCAGTTCCCGGTGGTGTACGACACCATGACGGTGTTCGATAACCTGGCCTTCCCGCTGCGCAATCAGGGCATGGCTGAAGCGAAAATTCACAGCAAGGTGCAGGAAATTGCCGAGGTCCTCGACCTGCAAAACCTGCTGAGCAAAAGGCGCGCAACCTCACCGCCGATGAAAAGCAAAAGGTTTCCATGGGCCGTGGGCTGGTACGTGATGACGTCTCGGCGATTCTGTTCGATGAGCCGCTGACGGTGATCGATCCGCACCTCAAATGGAAATTGCGGCGCAAGCTCAAGCAGATCCATGAGCAGTTCAATATCACCATGGTCTACGTCACCCACGACCAGCTGGAGGCCTCGACCTTCGCCGACAAGATCGCGGTGATGTATGGCGGGCAGATCGTGCAGTTCGGCACCCCGCGTGACCTGTTCGAGCGGCCGAGCCATACCTTTGTCGGCTATTTCATCGGCAGCCCAGGGATGAATCTGATCGAGGTGCAGGCCGAAGCGGGCGGAGTGGGTTTTGCCGGGACTCATCTGGCATTGCCTGACGCCTTGCAGCAACGCATTGCCAGCACGGACTACAAGAAGCTGCAGGTCGGTATCCGCCCGGAATTTATCCATGTATGGGACGAGTACAACCCTGACGCCTTGCAGGCCGATGTCGTCCATGTGGAAGACCTTGGCACCTACAAGATCATGACCCTGAACCTGGACGGCGCCTCGCTGAAAGTGCGCCTGGCCGAAGACAAACCGGTGCCCGAGGGCCATGCCTGTATCAGCTTCCCCGCGCAATGGCTGATGGTCTACGCCGACGATTACCTGCTGGAGGTGCAGCCATGAACAAGGTCCAGAACAACAAGGCCTGGTGGCTGGTGCTGCCGGTGTTCCTGCTGGTGGCGTTCAGTGCGGTGATCCCGATGATGACCGTGGTCAACTACTCGGTGCAGGATATTTTTGACCAGTCCAGCCGCTACTTTGTCGGCGCCGACTGGTACAAGCAGGTGCTGCTCGACCCACGCCTGCACGATTCGCTGCTGCGCCAGTTCATCTATTCGGCGTGTGTGCTGCTGATCGAAATCCCGCTGGGTATCGCCATCGCGCTGACCATGCCGACCAAAGGCCGCTGGTCGTCGTTGGTGCTGATCATCCTGGCGATTCCGCTGCTGATTCCGTGGAACGTGGTGGGCACCATCTGGCAGATTTTCGGCCGTGCCGATATCGGCCTGCTGGGCTACAGCCTCAACGCGCTGGGCATCAGCTACAACTATGCGGCCAACACCATGGACGCGTGGGTCACCGTGCTGGTGATGGACGTGTGGCACTGGACCTCGCTGGTCGCGCTGCTGTGCTACTCGGGCCTGCGGGCCATTCCGGATGTGTACTACCAGGCAGCGCGGATTGATCGTGCATCCGCCTGGGCGGTTTTCCGACATATCCAGTTGCCCAAGATGAAAAGCGTGCTGCTGATCGCGGTGATGTTGCGCTTTATGGACAGCTTCATGATCTACACCGAGCCGTTTGTACTGACGGGCGGCGGGCCGGGTAACGCCACCACGTTCCTCAGTCAGACGCTGACCCAGATGGCCGTAGGCCAATTCGACCTGGGCCCGGCGGCGGCGTTTTCGCTGGTGTACTTCCTGATCATCCTGTTGGTGTCCTGGCTGTTCTACACCGCCATGACCCACTCCGACGCCAACCGCTGAGGCCGCCAACATGAGCAAGAGAAAGCTGATACCGCTGCTGGTCTACATCCTGTTCCTGCTGGTGCCGATCTATTGGCTGCTGAACATGTCCTTCAAGAGCAACACTGAAATCCTCGGCGGGCTGACGCTGTTTCCGCAGGATTTTACCCTGGCCAACTACAAGGTGATCTTCACCGACCCGAGCTGGTACACCGGTTACCTCAACTCGCTGTATTACGTGAGCCTGAACACGGTGATCTCCCTGAGCGTGGCGCTGCCGGCAGCCTATGCGTTTTCGCGCTACCGATTTCTGGGTGACAAGCACCTGTTCTTCTGGCTGCTGACCAACCGCATGGCGCCACCGGCGGTGTTTTTGCTGCCGTTTTTCCAGCTGTACTCGTCCATTGGCCTGTTCGACACGCATATCGCCGTGGCCTTGGCGCACTGCCTGTTCAACGTGCCGTTGGCGGTGTGGATCCTGGAGGGGTTCATGTCCGGCGTGCCCAAGGAGATTGACGAAACTGCCTACATCGACGGCTATAGTTTTCCGAAGTTTTTCGTGAAGATTTTTATCCCGTTGATCGGCTCCGGCATCGGCGTAACAGCGTTTTTCTGCTTCATGTTTTCCTGGGTCGAACTGTTGCTGGCGCGCACCCTGACTTCGGTCAACGCCAAGCCGATTGCGGCGGTGATGACGCGTACGGTCTCGGCGTCGGGTATCGATTGGGGCGTGCTGGCGGCGGCGGGGGTGTTGACCATCCTGCCCGGCATGCTGGTGATCTGGTTTGTTCGCAACCACGTGGCCAAGGGCTTTGCCCTGGGCCGGGTCTAGAGGAATCGATGATGGAATGGATGGCCTGGACCACCCCCACCGCCCTGTTCTTTGGCGGCATTGCCCTGATTCTGGCGGGCATGACCACTTGGGAGCTGCGGTCGCCGAGCATCCCTCGGCGCGGCTTTTTGCCGATCAGCACCACCCGTGGTGATCGTTTGTTTATCGGTCTTCTCGGCAGCGCCTACCTGCATTTGCTGGTAATCGGCGTTACCGACTGGAGCATCTGGGTAGCGTCCGCGCTCTCCCTGGTATGGCTGTTGAGTGTGATGCGTTGGGGCTAGTGCCCTTGTGAATAAACAACTAGGAGGTCTCTATGTTGAATAAAAACAATAAGCTGCGACATAGCATTTCATTGGCCGCCGTATTGGCCCTCAGCGGTTTGAGCGCCACGGCCTGGGCCGATGCGTATGAAGATGCGGCGAAAAAATGGATCGGCAGCGAATTCAAACCGTCCACCCTCACGGCCGACCAGCAGCTCGAGGAACTCAAGTGGTTTATCAAGGCCGCCGAACCGTTCCGTGGGATGAAGATCAACGTGGTGTCGGAAACCCTCACCACCCACGAATACGAGTCCAAGGTACTGGCCAAGGCGTTCAGTGAAATCACCGGGATCAAGCTGACCCACGACCTGCTGCAAGAAGGCGACGTGGTGGAAAAGCTGCAAACCCAGATGCAGTCCGACAAGAATATCTATGACGGCTGGGTCAACGATTCCGACTTGATCGGTACGCACTTTCGCTATGGCAAGACCGAATCCATTACCGACCTGATGGCCAACGAGGGCAAGAACTTCACCTCGCCGACCCTGGATATCAAAGACTTTATTGGTATCTCCTTCACCACCGCGCCGGACGGCAAGATCTACCAGCTCCCGGACCAGCAGTTCGCCAACCTCTACTGGTTCCGCGCCGACTGGTTCGAGCGCCCGGAACTCAAAGCCAAGTTCAAGGAAAAGTACGGCTATGACCTTGGTGTGCCGGTGAACTGGTCGGCTTACGAAGACATCGCCAAATTCTTCAGCGAAGACGTCAAGGAAATCGACGGCAAGCGCATCTACGGGCACATGGACTACGGCAAGAAAGACCCGTCCCTGGGCTGGCGCTTTACCGATGCCTGGTTCTCCATGGCCGGTGGCGGCGATAAAGGCTTACCCAACGGCTTGCCGGTGGATGAGTGGGGCATTCGCGTGGAGGACTGCCACCCGGTGGGTTCCAGCGTGACTCGTGGCGGCGACACCAACGGCCCGGCGGCCGTGTTTGCCACCCAAAAATACGTGGACTGGATGAAAGCCTACGCACCACCGGAGGCGGCGGGCATGACCTTCTCCGAATCCGGCCCGGTGCCGTCCCAGGGCAACATCGCCCAGCAGATCTTCTGGTACACCGCGTTTACCGCCGACATGACCAAGCCGGGCCTGCCGGTAGTGAACGCCGATGGCACGCCGAAATGGCGCATGGCGCCGTCGCCAGTCGGGCCTTATTGGGAAAAGGGCATGAAGAAGGGCTATCAGGACGTGGGTTCCTGGACCTTCCTCAAGTCCACGCCTGAGAAGCAGAAACTCGCGGCCTGGCTCTATGCGCAGTTCGTGACCTCGAAAACCGTGTCGCTGAAGAAAACCATCGTCGGCCTGACGCCGATTCGTGAGTCCGACATCAACTCCCAGGCCATGACCGACCTGGCGCCGAAGCTTGGTGGCCTGGTGGAGTTCTACCGCAGCCCGGCGCGGGTCGAGTGGACTCCGACCGGCACCAACGTGCCGGACTACCCGCGTTTGGCGCAGCTATGGTGGAGCAACATCGCCGCAGCGGCCAGTGGTGAGAAAACCCCGCAACAGGCCCTCGACAACCTCGCCAAGGAGCAGGACGCAATCATGACGCGCCTGGAGCGCTCCAAGGTGCAACCGGTGTGCGGCCCGAAAATGAACCCCGAGCGTGACGCGCAATACTGGTTCGACCAGCCGGGCGCGCCGAAGCCGAAACTCGCCAATGAGAAACCGAAAGGCGAAACCGTGAGCTACAACGACTTGCTCAAGCAGTGGGAGGCAGCGCGTAAGTAACAGCGGGGGTTATAGAAGGACAGAACGGCACGCTAGCGTGCCGTTTTGCTTTGGTGACCCGCTCGCTTTTGTGGCACCCAGGCTTTTGTGGCAAGCAGGCTTGTGTGGCGAGCGGGCTTGCCCGCGTTGGGCTGCGAAGCAGCCCCAAAACCAAGCGCTGCGGTCTTTCAGGAAAATCTCAGCGCCTCTACTAGGGCTGCTGCGCAGCCCAACGCGGGCAAGCTCGCTCGCCACATGGGTGCTGTGCATTCGTCCAATTCGGGGAGTGTGAAGTGGGCCAATTCTGGTGCTGTGCATTAGGTCATATCAGGTCTGTGTTTGGGTCACATCAGCGACCCTGTGGGGGCGGGCAAGTCGTTGAGCAGCGTGGCCAGCGCCGTCGGCTCCAGGGGCAGGCTGACCGCCAGGTATGGCTCGCCACACCCACGGCGGTGTGCGTGCCATTGTCGTTCGGTGATCGGGTTACCGCATGGCATTGCACCGGTATCGCGAATATAGCCATGTTCGTGCACATCAGTGGCGCGGCGTTCCCCGAGGGGATCTGGCGCACCTGCCGGATGGCCCACCCCCCCGCGCACCTGTTCGGCGTGGGCTTTGCCGAGACGATTGCCGGCACGCGCATCATTGATTTTTAAAACCGTTCGCCGAGCAGGTGTGGGTTACTGACGACCGCCGATCCGTACGTTTACAAGCCTGATTGAATTTTCCCCATGGCCCGATGCTCTGCACTCTAGACGCGTGTGGTTTTGAGCGCGCTTGCGCGGCCTCCTTGTTGGGAGGCCTGGTTGTATCGGACTTTGCGGAAACTGCCATCATGACCCTCCTCACAGCGCTGTCGGGCCAACCGGCCTCCTTGACTGACTCGGCCAACGGCCGCCATCAACGGTTATACGGCGAGCTGTACCGCGAAGGCGGCGGCGCTGAGACGGCGGCCCGCGAGTTTTTGCTGGAGCAATTGGCGCAGGTACAAGCGGCGCCCAACGAGTTGCCCGAGCTGCCCGAGCACCTGCCGGCCTGGGTCGAACAGCGTTGCGCCGAGGTGGCTCAAGCCTATGCCGAGTACTCTGGAGCAACGCCAGCAAGGCCGCCCGCGCCGCTACTTTCAGAACAAGGCCCAGGCGTTGTACACGCTGCAACGCGTGGCCCCGACCAAGCAGGTCGACGGCGCCTGGCTATACGGCTTGTTGCGCTACTGGCAAGACCAGCGCTTCGATGGTTTGCTCACCACCTACCTCGAAGAATTGGGCGACGGCGAAGCGGCGCAAAACCATGTGGTGATCTACCGCAAGTTGCTCAGCGAGCAGGATGCCGACAGCGAGGCGGGCCTGGGGGATGATCACTACCTGCAAGGCGCGTTGCAGCTGGCGCTGGGGCTGTGCGGTGAAGAGTTCCTGCCGGAAATCATCGGCTACAACCTCGGTTACGAGCAGTTGCCGCTGCACCTGTTGATCACCGCTTACGAGCTGAGCGAGCTGGGCATCGACCCCTATTACTTCACGCTCCATGTGACCATCGACAATGCCAGCAGTGGCCATGCCTGCAAGGCGGCGCAGTCGGTGCTGAACCTGTTGCCGCTGGGGGAGGGCAGGGCGGAGTTCTACCGCCGTGTAACCCAGGGTTATCGCCTCAATGACCTCGGCCCAGGCACTGCGGCGGTGATCGAAAGCTTCAACATGCAGGACGCTGTGGTCGACATGCTCGAACGCAAGCGCACCTTCGGCCAGCACATGCACTCGGACTACTGCCGCTTCGAAGGCAAGACCGTCAACCAATGGCTGGCGCAGCCCGGGCAGGTCAGTGCTTTTCTTCAGGCGCTGGAAGACAAGGGCTGGATCAAGCGCCACCAGGACCCGGCTGAGAGCCGCTTCTGGCAGTTGATCGAGGGCGCCGGCGCGGCGATGTTCGGCGTGTTCAGCGGCTATGAAAAACAGGTGCTGCACGACTGGATCGCCGGTGACTGGATCAGCGAGCAACGTGTGCCCCCCGTGCGGCCCGGGCGGGCCAGCCGCTTCTCCCGTGAGCAGCATCGTCCAGCCGATCCGGATACCCAGGCGCTGGTGGACTCGTTGTGGAACCTGCCGGATCAGCAGCAGCTCAACGCACTGATCCCATGGCTCTCGGCGCGCCGCCATTGCACGCCGGCCGGGTTGTACGCCACCCGCCGCTTTATCCAACTGCGTGCGCGCCTGCGCTAAGGAGCTCGCCCATGTCTGCCCAACAAATCGCCGACCGCGCCCTGCTGAACCTGGGCCGGGGTTGAAGGAGAACGGCTACCGGTTTATCACGCCGACGCCGTTGACCCATGAGCGGGTTTATCAACGCGTTTCGGCTCCGCTGGCGATGAACCTGCGCGATGTGTTCGGCTGGTCGATGCCGTTTGATCATGAGCTGTTGCCCGAGGCGTTCCGTGAGGAGTTGCAGCAGGCCGATGTGCTCGAGCAACAGGACGCGTTATGGCGCAGTACGGTGCGTTGGTCGAACCTGGGGGACCTGTTGTTTGCCCACTCGGCGTACCCCACCACGCAACCGGATGCGGTGTTTTTCGGGCCTGACAGCTATCGCTTCGCGCAACTGATCGAAGCCCATCTGCAACAGCGTTTCGAGCCGCTTCAGCGCGCCGTGGATATCGGCTGCGGTGCGGGTGTGGGCGCGCTGGTGGTGGCCCGGGCGCGGCATGACGCGCAGGTGCTGGCGGTGGACATCAACCCGCGCGCCTTGCGCCTTACGGCGGTGAATGCGCAGTTGGCCGGGCTGGCCAACGTCAGCGTGTACCACAGCGATGTGCTGGGCGGCGTCGAAGGCGAGTTCGACCTGATCGTCGCCAACCCGCCGTATATGAACGACGACCGCCAGCGTGCCTATCGGCATGGCGGCGGCGCCCATGGCGAGCAACTGTCGGTGCGTATCGTCAATGAATCCCTCGGCCGCCTGGCCCTGGGCGGCAGCCTGGTGCTCTACACCGGTGTGGCGATTGTGGCCGGGGAAGACCCGTTCCTGGCGGCGGTCAAGCCCTTGCTGGGCAGCGACGCCTACGGCTGGACCTACCGCGAGCTCGACCCCGATGTGTTCGGCGAGGAGCTGGAAAAACCCGGCTATGAACGTGTGGAGCGGATTGCCGTGGTCGCGCTGACCGTCAGCCGTTTGCGCTGACGCTCATGCTGACCTTCGGTATCGAAGAGGAATATTTCATCACCGACTTGCACACCCGGCGAATGCTCAGCGAGCCATCGCAGGCCGTGCTGGCGGCATGCAGACACGCGATTGGCCAAGGCTTCGCCTACGAGATGTTCCAGGGCCAGATCGAGGCGGCGTCGCCGGTGTTCAGCGCCCGCTGCGAGGCTGCGGATTACTTGGCGACCGTGCGCCATAACCTGGCTGAAGCCCTTGGCGAATTCGGCCTTGGCGTGGTGTGCGTCGGCAGCCATCCGTTGGCTGCCTGGCGTGAGCAAACACCCACGGGTCAGGTGCATTTTCAGCAGTTATTCGATGAGATGCAGCAGGTGGCGCGGCGCAGTGTGCTGTGCGGGCTGCATGTGCATGTCGAGGTGCCGTCGCGTATCGATCGCATCGCCGTGATGAACCAGGTATCACCCTGGTTGCCGTTGCTGTTGCTGCTCAGTTGTTCCTCACCGTTCTGGGAGGGCCAGCCCAGCGGCTTTATGAGCTACCGCCAGGCAGCGTGCGATGAGTGGCCGCGCATGGGCGTGCCGGAGCATTTCGAGGATTGGGCCGCCTACCAGCGCTACCTCGCGCTGCTGCAACGCGTGGGGGCAATCAAGGCCGATGGCAATGGCTGGTGGGGCATCCGTCCGGCGGCGCGTTATCCCACGCTGGAACTGCGCATGACCGACGCCTGCCCCCGATTGGCGGATACCTTGGCCCTCGCCAGCTTGTACCGCGTGATGGTGACCCACGCCTGCGGCTTGAAAGCGCCCGGCGCCAGCTTCACCGCCGAAAGCCGTTGGCTGCTCCAGGAAAACCGCTGGCAGGCCAAGCGCTACGGTGCGGCCGGCTGCTTTGCACTGGATGACCAAGGCTCGACGGGTAGCGCTGAACACTGGCTGCTGCAGGCTGAGCGCGTATTCGCCGCCACCGCCGAGTCCATGGGCGAGCCGCAGTTGTTCGAGAGCCTGCAGGCGCTGCTGGCGCGGGGCAACAGTGCGCTCGATCAGCTGAGTTGCCACGCTACGGCCGAGGCCAGTGGCGCCGATGGCCTGGACTGCCTGCAGCGTGTGGTCGACCGGTTGCTGGCGGTGACTGCGCAATGAAGGCGCACTAAGCCGCGCAATCAGGCCGTGGCTTGTGGCTGGATATGCAACTCGCCGTCTACATCCTTCACCAACCCACTGGCCAGGAACAGTGGCGCCAGGCGTTTGTGCAACTGCGGCTCGACAAATTCCTTGACCGTGTCCAGCGCCAGCACACCGCTCAGCGCCAGTTCGGCCTTGGTGTATGACAGCCATGCCTTCTTGAGGATTTGCAGCACATCGCTGCCCGCCGTGGAGGCGAAGCGGCGGTGGCTCGGCTTGGTCTCGAAGGTGAACGTGTGCTGGAACGCATAGCCGCTTTCATCACCGCCGCCGGCCGTGCACCGCACGCAGGTGCAAGCGCCGTCGCCGAACGCACTGCGCAGGTAGGCGTTGAAGTCCACCACGGGTTTGAGTGACAGGCGCTTATCCACCTCGAACAGGTCCCCGGTCATTTTATCGTCAGTGTTCAACGTCCATTTCCTCGCAGTGTGCTGCAGTTTTACAAAGCGCGGCACAATACCAGCCGCACGCCGATTTGGGGATTATTTGCATAACAATAGATCCCGATATTCTTTTGCTGTCTTAAAAACCGCCGCTACGCTCCATCACCTTCCCGAAAACGCGGCAGATCCCCATGACTTTCAAGCGTTCCTCCCTGACCCTGCTGGCCGCGTCCCTCGCCGCCGCCAGTGCCTTGCTCAGCCCCGGCGCCCAGGCCGAAGGCAAGATCAGCATCGCTCAACAATTTGGCATTGGTTACCTGATTCTGGATGTGGTGCGCGACCAGAATCTGATTGAAAAACACGGCAAGGAACAGGGCCTGGACATCAAGGTGGAATGGAACAGCATTTCCGGCGCCACCGCCATGAACGAATCGTTGTTGGCCGGCGCCCTGGATGTGGTCTCGGCGGGTGTGCCGCCGATGCTCACCCTGTGGGACCGCACCAAGGGCAAGCAGAACGTCAAGGCCATCGCCTCCCTCGGCTCGATGCCCAACTACCTGCTGACCAACAACCCCAACGTGAAGACTCTCAAGGACTTCACCGAGAAAGACCGGATTGCCGTGCCGGCGGCCGGCGTGGGCTTCCAGTCGCGCACGTTGCAGATCGAAACCGCCAAGCAGTTCGGCGATGCCAACTACAAGAAGTTCGATGACATCTCCATCAGCCTGGCTCATCCCGACGCCACGGCCGCATTGATTGCCGGTGGTTCGGAGATCAACTCGCACTTCTCCAGCCCGCCGTTCCAGTACCAGGAACTGTTGAATCCCAACGTGCACAAGGTGCTCAGTTCCTACGACATCCTGGGCGGGCAGGCCACGTTCAACGTGCTCTACACCACGCAGAAATTCCACGACGAAAACCCCAAGACCTACAAGGCGTTCTACGACGCGCTGGCCGAAGCCGAGAAAATCATCAAGGCCGACAAGCCTGCCGCGGCCAAGGCGTATATCCGGGTAGAACAGTCGAAATTGCCGTTGGAGCTGGTGGAAAAGATCGTCCAGGACCCGGAAATCGATTTCACTATCGTGCCGCAGCGTACCTTCATCTACGCCGAAAAATTGCAGGAACTCGGGGTGCTGAAAAACAAGGCCGCGAGCTGGAAGGATTATTTCTTCGAAGAAGCCCACGGCGCCAATGGCAGCTGACGCCCAACAAGGCATTGCTGTCGAACTCGCTTCAAAAGGTGGGAGCTGGCTTGCCTGCGATAGCGGTCTGTCAGCGAAAAAACTCACCCGGCGTGGCGTCGAACTGTTGGCGAAACGCATTGATAAACGCCGACGTGGATTCATAGCCACAGCCCAACGCCACATCCGTCACCCGCTCGCCTTGTTCCAGGGCGGGCAGGGCGGTCAATAACCTTAGACGCTGGCGCCAGGCGCGAAAGGTCAGCCCGGTGTCACTCAGGAACAAGCGGCTGAGGGTCTTTTCGCTGACCGCCAATTTGTGGCTCCAATCGCCCAGGGTGGTCTGCTGTTCCGGGTGCAGGTTCAGGCTGCGGTAAATCTGCCGCAGCCGGGGGTCGTGGGGCAAGGGCAGCATCAGGTCGACCTGGGGCGCGGCGGCGAGTTGGTCCAATACCACCTGGGCCAGACGCCCATCGGGGCCGTCCTCGAGGTATTCCACCGGCAGCTCGCTGAAGCTGCGGATCAGCTCGCGCAGCAAACTGCTGACTTCCAGCACCTGGCAGCGCTCGGCCGCCCAGGCGGTGACGCTGCAATCAAGGTACAGGCTGCGCATTTCGGTATGCGGCGAGCTGTATACCCGATGCGGCATGCCCGCCGGAATCCACACCGCACGCTGCGGCGGCGCGACGAAGCGGCCGACGCTGGTCTGGATCTCCAGCACCCCGGAAATCGCGTAGGACAATTGCACCCACGGGTGGCTGTGCCGGCGGGTGAGGGCGCGGTTGGGCAGCGATTCGGTGCGCCCATACACCGGCCGTGGCAGGCTGGAAAGCCCGGGTACGCTACGGCGCACGGTGTTGGCATGTCCTTTAGGCGGCATTTACTGGCTCATTGGCGTTAGTCGGTAACAAGCCGTTACGTTAGAGTCGCGATGACGCTCTTGGCAACCCCCGGAAGATCCGCTTATGACTCGCCCCCGTTTTCTGCCCGACAACTTCACCCTGACGCTGATTGCCACGGTGATCCTTGCCTCCTTGCTGCCCGCCAGCGGCCAGACCGCCGTGGCCTTCGGCTGGGTCACCAACCTGGCGATTGCGCTGCTGTTTTTCCTGCACGGCGCCAAGCTGTCGCGCCAGGCCATCGTCGCGGGTGCCGGGCACTGGCGCCTGCACCTGCTGGTGTTCAGCCTGACCTTTGTGCTGTTCCCGTTGCTGGGCCTGGCGCTCAAGCCGCTGTTGTCGCCGCTGATCGGCAAAGACCTGTACATGGGCATGCTCTACCTCTGCGCCTTGCCGGCCACCGTGCAGTCGGCGATTGCCTTCACCTCCCTGGCACGCGGCAATATCCCGGCGGCGATCTGCAGCGCGGCGGCGTCCAGCTTGTTCGGGATCTTCCTCACGCCGTTGCTGGTGACCCTGCTGCTCAATGTGCACGGTGAGGGCGGCTCCACCGTCGACGCGATCCTGAAAATCAGCGTGCAATTGCTGCTGCCGTTTATCGCCGGGCAGATTGCCCGCCGCTGGATCGGCGCGTGGGTGGGCCGCAATAAATCCTGGCTGAAGTTCGTCGACCAGGGCTCGATCCTGCTGGTGGTGTACGGCGCGTTCAGCGAAGCGGTCAACGAGGGCATCTGGCACCAGATTCCGCTGTGGGAACTGGGCGGTCTGGTTGTGGCTTGCTGCGTGTTGCTGGGCCTGGTGCTGGTGGCTTCGACCTTGCTGGGCAAGGCGTTCGGCTTTAATCAGGAAGACCGCATCACCATTTTGTTCTGTGGCTCGAAGAAGAGCCTGGCCACCGGCGTGCCGATGGCCCAGGTGCTGTTTGCCGGCGCGACCATGGGCGTGCTGATCCTGCCGCTGATGCTGTTTCACCAGATCCAGCTGATGGTCTGCGCGGCGTTGGCGCAGCGCTATGCCAAACGGCCGGAAAGCATCCCGGAACTGATGGGGCAGGTCGACCCTTGATCCCATCGCCTCAAGTTAACGCCTGAACAGACGATCTACTTATTGGGAACCCAATAAGGAGTGTCGGCATGGGCGTTAAAGGTATTTCAATCATTGCAGGCTTCCTGGGTCTTTGGGCTGGCAGCTGCGCAGCGGCGCAGACGGCAGGCCAGGGTGTGATTAGGTTCACGGGCAGCATCGTCGAGTCAGGGTGTGCGACAAATGCGCGCAGTGGTGCGGTGATGGAAGTGACCGGATGCGCGAGTGCCGGTCGTGGCAGCCACTTTGATGTGCGCAATATGACCTCGGCCGCCAGCGTCGACGCCGCCCATGTGAGGCTGGTGGCAGAGACTCGCAACGGGCGTTACTACGACCAGCGGTATGTGTTGGTAGACGGTGCCGGCAAGCTGATTCAGTCGGGCAACTACGTGGTGACCATCAGCGCGCTTTGAGTGGGCTGAGGGTATTTTGAGCGGGATGGGCGTCAACAGCTGGCCGAGAAACCTATAGAATGCTTGGCGGCGGCGCTTGTCCTGGGTGGCCGCTTGATTATCGCCAGAGTACCTCGCCCTTCAATGAGCATTTCAGCCGCAACCCCCCAAGCCAACTGGCAACCGGTCATCGCCCTGGCGTTGGCCGCGTTTGTGTTCAATACCACCGAATTCGTGCCCGTGGGCCTGCTCAGCGCCATCGGTGCGAGCTTTGACATGCCCATCGCCAGCGTCGGCCTGATGCTCACCATTTATGCGTGGATCGTGTCCCTGACCTCGCTGCCGGTGATGCTGCTGACGCGCAACGTCGAACGGCGCAAATTGCTGATCGTGCTGTTCGGCCTGTTTATCGCCAGCCATATCCTGTCCAGCGTTGCCACCAGTTTCGGCATCCTGATGCTCAGCCGGGTCGGCATTGCCTTGTCCCACGCGCTGTTCTGGTCGATTACCGCCTCGCTGGCCGTGCGCCTGGCCCCCGAAGGCAAACAGGTACAAGCACTCGGCCTGCTGGCCACCGGTACCTCGCTGGCGATGGTATTGGGCATTCCGCTGGGCCGCCTGCTCGGCGAAGCGATGGGCTGGCGCACCACCTTCCTGGTGATCGGCGCCTTCGCCGCAGCCCTGGTGTTCTGGCTGGCGCGCACCTTGCCGCCACTGCCAAGCCAGAACTCCGGCTCGCTGCGCAGCCTGCCACTGCTGTTCAAACGCCCGGCGCTGGTGGCGCTGTATGTGCTCACAGCCATGACCGTGACCGCGCAATTCACCGCCTACAGCTACATCGAACCCTTCGTTGAAGGCGTGGCCGGCATGAGCGGCAGCGCGGTGACCCTGATCCTGCTGGTGTTCGGCGGCGCAGGCATCGGCGGCTCGCTGCTGTTCAGCCTGGTGCACCGCTTCAACCCGCACCTGTTCGTGGTGGGCGCGGTGTTCCTGCTGGCGGCATGCCTGACCCTGCTGCTGCCGCTGAGCGGAGCCGAATCCTACCTGGTAATACTGAGTATTTTCTGGGGCATCGCGATCATGGGCTTCGGCCTGGCCATGCAATCCAAGGTGCTGGTGCTCGCCCCGGACGCCACCGACGTGGCCATGGCGATGTTCTCCGGCATCTACAACATCGGCATCGGCGGCGGCGCCCTGATGGGCAGTTGGGTCGGCAGCCACTTCGGCTTCGCCTGGATCGGCGCGGCGGGCGGGTTGCTCGCGGCGGTGGCGTTGGTGGGGTATTGCCTGGCGATTCGCAAGTTTGGGACGGGTGTGGTGAGTCACTGAATCGCGCAATCGTTGGCCACCTTCGCAAGCAAGCGTGCTCCAGCACAGGGTCTGCGTTATAGCGCAGACACCTGGACCTTCCTGGCAAGTGCATGATGTAAAAGACTTAACTCTTCTCGCCAAGATCCTGGCGTGTCTATTCTGATACAAATCTCTATATTTTATTGACGCCACTAAAACGCCACCATACCATCGCCGCCGAATAGTGGCATCGTGCCACATAGAAGGATCTAGAAATGTGGCGTTCGGTACGTCGGACCAGGCTCAGCCTGCTGTCCGCTTTTTTTGCCTGGGCACAGCCGTTATGGCCCAAGGCGCGCCCGTGCAGAACACGCCAGGCGTTACCGACCTGATCCGTGACCGCCAGGATCGCCTGCTCGAAGAGCAACAACGTCGCCTCGAAGAACTCAAGGACCTGCCCGGCAAAGCCGCTGCCCCGGCCAAGCCGGCAGCGCCGGTCGAGACCCGTTGCTTCCCGATCAAAACCATCGAACTCGCCGGCGCCGACGCGTTGTCCGCAGGCGAGCGCGCCGACCTGCTCAAGCCTTATATCGGTCAGTGCCTCGGCGTGCCGCAGCTCAATGAGGTGCTCAAGGTCATCACCGACCACTACCTGGCCAAGGGGCTGGTCACCAGCCGTGCCTACCTGCCGCAGCAGGACCTCTCCAGCGGCAACCTGAAGGTGCAGGTGGTCGAAGGCCGCCTGGAAGGGATGAAGGGCGCGCAGGGCAGCGGCATCACCGACCGTCAGCTGTTCATGAGCTTCCCCGGCAAACCGGGCGACCTGCTCAACCTGCGCGAAATCGAGCAGATGGTCGACCAGCTCAACCGCTTGCCCTCCAACCAGGCGCAGATGGAATTGGCCCCCGGCCAAGCAGTCGGCGGCAGCGACGTGCTGGTCAAAAACACCCCACAAAAGCCTTGGCGCGTCGGCCTCTCGCGCCATAACGGCGGCCAGCGCAGCACCGGCGAGCAGCAGTGGGGCGCGAGCCTGGATTGGGATAACCCCCTCGGCCTGGCCGACCAGCTTTCCCTGCGCGGAGCCCACGATGCGGTCAGCGACCACCAGAAAACTTCACGCAACTCGATGCTCAATTACAACCTGCCGTTCGGCTGGTGGAACCTCAATTACAGCTACAGCGAAACCGAATACCGCGCCCTGGCCCAGGCCAGCGGTTTTAACTTCAAGCAGTCCGGCGACAGCCAGAGCCACCAGTTGCGCCTGGAGCGCGTGATCCACCGTGACGCCCTGAGCAAAACCTCGCTGAGCACCGGTGTGGCCTACCTGCGCACCAACAACTTCGTCGAAGACAGCAAGCTCGCCCTCAGCAGCAACCGCCTCAGCGAAGCGCAGTTCGGCATCAACCACGGGCGGCGGATTGGTGGCTCGTTCCTCAACATCGACCTTGGCATGCAAGACGGTATCGGCGCGTTCGACGCCCAGGCCAACCACAACCCAGGCCCCGGCCAGGCCGATGCACGCTACCGCAAATACAGCGCCACGCTGAGCTACCTGTACCCGTTCAAGCTGTGGGGCGAGTCGTTCAGTTTCAGCAGTTTGATGACCGGCCAGCGCAGCGAAGACGTGCTGTTCAGCTCGCAGCGCCTGAGCCTGGGCGGGCAGTCCTCGATTCGCGGCTACAAGGACCAGAGCCTGGCCGGCGACAGCGGCGGCTACTGGCGCAACGACCTGCGCTGGAGCCGCCCGGTGACCTGGGCCTGGCTGCAACCGGTGTTCAGCGAATACGGCACCAGCCTCGGCTACGACCAGGGCGTGATCCGCCGCGACCGCTACAACGGCGAGCTGCACGGGCGCATGACCAGCAACGCCGTGGAGCTGTTTGCGCGTAGCCAGAACGTCGCCGCCACGGTGACCTTCGCACATTCGTTGGAGCGACCGGGGCCGATCACTGAACGTGAAGCGCCGGTGTATTTCCGCCTGGATTTCTTTCTTTAAATTTTTACCGCCCTCGGGCATCGAGACATGACATGGACGTTAGCCAGTTCGCCTTCCTTGCGCGCCAGCCTTCTGCAACCCTGAAAAACCGCTCGACCTTTCTGGGGTTGCCCAAGCGCGGGTTGGCGTTGGTATTGGCCAACGCGATGTTCTGGCAGCCATTGCTGGCGCAGGCGGACGGGATTGTAGTCAGTGCGCCGAGCACCAGCCTGGGCCAGGCGGCGAACGGCGTGCCCATCGTCAATATCGCTGCGCCCAACGGCAGCGGGCTGTCGCATAACCAGTTCCAGGATTACAACGTCGGCGCGAATGGGGTCATCCTCAACAACGCCACCAGCCGCACCCAATCCACCCAGCTGGGCGGAATCATCCTCGGCAACCAGAACCTCAAAGGCACCGCCGCGAGTGTGATCCTCAACGAGGTCAACGGCGGCAGCCCCAGCCAGCTGCGTGGCTACACCGAAGTGGCGGGGCAGTCGGCGCATGTGATCGTGGCCAACCCGTACGGCATCACCTGCAACGGCTGTGGGTTTATCAATACCCCGCAGGCCACGCTGACCACCGGTAAAGCGGTGATCGAAAACGGCCAGGTCAACCGTTACCAGGTCGACGGAGGCAGCGTCGCCATCGAAGGCGCCGGCCTGAACGCGAGCAACATCGATCAATTCGAAATCATCACCCGCGCCACCACCATCAACGCGCAGATCCAGGCGAAAAAACTCACCATCGTCGCCGGTCGCAACGATGTGGATGCACGCACCTTGACCGCCACCGCACGGGCGGCGGACGGCAGCACGGCGCCTGACCTGGCGATTGACTCGTCGGCGCTGGGCGGCATGTACGTGGGCGCGGTCAAGCTGGTGGGCACCGAAGCCGGGGTTGGCGTACGGCTGTCCGGCGACATGGTGGCAGGCGGTGATATCCAGATTGATGCCGGCGGTAACGTGGTCATGGGCCAGGTGTCCGCCGGCAGTGCAGTGACTGTCAAGGCGGCCAGTGTGGAGGCCAAAGGTGCGGTCTACGCCGGTACCGATTTGTCGATCAAAACCCGAGGCGCATTGACTAACCAACAAAACCTCGCTGCCAAGGACAGCATCACCCTGGAGGCCGGTGGCAGGCTGACCAACAACGGGATTATCGAAGCGGGCGTCAACGCCGATAACAGCCGTAATACACAAGGCAACATTCGGTTGACAGCGCAGGCTATCGATAACAGCGCCAAGACTGTGATCGCCAGTCGCGACCTCACCGTCAGCGCTGGCGAGCTAGCGAATCAGGGCGGCACGCTGAGTGCTCAGCGCGATGCTCAGCTGACCGCTACGCGTGTGGATAACCAGAATCAGGGACGCATCCTGAGCGCGGGTAGCCTCGGTATAAAGGCCGAGCAACTGCTAAACCGCAACGGCCAACTTTTAGCCACCGACGCAGCCTTGACGCTGGGTTCCCTGGACAACAATGACGGCCAGATTCAGGGGGATCTTTCCCTGTCGGTAATGAGTGACACACTCACCAACCATCGCGGCAGCCTCGCGGCAGGTACCCGCCTTGACGTAACCAGCGCCATTCTCGACAACACTGAAGGCAAGCTCACCTCTGACGGTTCGTTAACCGCCGCCATCGCCGGTCACTTACTAAACCAAACCGGCTTGTTTGCCGCCAAAGGTGACGCACGTCTGACCCTGGGCAGCCTCGATAACCGTCAGGGCACTGTCGTCGCCCACAATCTTGGTTTGCAGTTGACCGGCCCGTTGAACAACCAGCATGGCACCTTGCGTGGTGAAGCTCGCCTGGATTTGAAAGCCGGCCAGGTGGACAACAGTGAGGGTGGGCGCATCAGCAGTGGCGAGGTACTCAACGCCAATGTCACCCGTCTTGACCAGCACAATGACGGCCGACTCTTTGGCCAGGGCGATGTCAGCCTCGATCTGAATGGCGGCCATCTGGATAACCGGGGCGGAGTGATCAATGCCCCAGGCCGTTTACTGTTGAGCAACCTCAATAGTGTCGACAACCAGGGGGTGAAATCTCCAGCAGCGAGGCTTTTACTCTGGCTGCCAACTCCTTCAACAACCGCAGTGCCAAGCTCCTCAGTGGAAAAGGTTTGCTGGTGCGTATCGCCCAGTCGCTGGACAACACCAAGGGCCTGATTGCTTCGACCGGACTGGACCTTAGGGCCAACAGCCTGATCAATGCCGAAGGCGAGCTGAAGATACGTGATGACGCAACGCTGTTCGTGACCACGACGCTGGATAATCGCCAAGGCAAAATTCTAGGTGCGACGACGACCTTGAACAGCCTGACGCTGGATAACAGCCAAGGGCTGCTTCAAGGCGATACGTTACTGACCGTCAACAATTCAGGCGTTGCGATCAACCGTGGCGGCCGCTTTGTCAGCGGTCAGCGCATGGGCTTGAACATCGACCACTTGGACAACCGGCAAGGTATCGTGCGCGCCGATGGCGACCTGAACGTGCGCGCCGTCACGCTGAACAATGACAGCGGTCGTATCAGCACTGGCGCATCGCAACAACTGAGCGCAACCGGTGTCGTCAGCAACCGCAGTGGTGAGTTACTGAGTGCGACGGCACTGACCTTGGACAGCGCCAGTCTCGAAAACCAAGGCGGCAAGCTGATCGGCGACGGCGCCGTGCGCGTTACCACCGGGGTTTTGAACAACCAGAACAGCGGGCGGCTCACCAGTGCTGATCGCCTGGACGTGACAGCCGGACAAGTGGACAACCGCTTCGACGGCCGCATTGCCAGTAACAAGGCGCTCACCGTGAGCATAAACGGCCTGGATCAACGTGGCGGCGGCGAGCTTTACAGCCTCACCGACCTGACCCTGGACATGAACCAAGGCCACCTCGATAACACCGACGGCCTGATCAATGCGCCTGGCCAACTGCTGCTCAAGAACCTGCATACCGTCGTCAACCAGAACGGTGAAATTTCCAGCGAGCATGCTTTTACACTGGCCGCGCAAAGCGTGGATAACAATGACGGTCAGCTGCTTAGCGATCAGGTGTTGACCCTCAAGGTCGAGCAAGCGCTGACCAACCTGAAGGGCCTGATCGCCGCTGCAGCGCTCAACGTCCAGGCAGGCCGTCTGGACAACGGCAATGGCCAGGTCATGGGTGATATCAGCCTCGACCTGACCACGACCGGAGCACTGAACAACCAAGGCGGAACCCTGGGCAGTGGCCAGCGTTTGAACATCACCTCAGGCAGCCTGGACAATAGCCAGGCCGGTCATATGGTCAGTGATGGTGTTCTCTCCGTGAAGGTTGATGGCCTGCTGGATAACCAGGCCAAAGGCAATGTGCTGGCCAAGGGTGTGATGGATCTCCAGGCGGGGCACCTGGATAACCGTGGCGGCATGGTGAGTGCCAACCAGAACCTGAATCTGCACGTCGGCCAGGTCGATAACCGCGAAGGTGTGCTGAACAGCAAGCAGGCACTGGCAATCACCGGCCAATCCCTAAGCAACCAAGGTGGCCTGGTCAGCGCCATCGGGCCAGTGCGCCTGACGGTGGACACCGTAAATAACACCAAGGGCCGCATTGCCAGCGAAGATGAACTGGACGCCACCATTGGCGTATTGAACCAGCAGGGGGGTGAACTGGTTGCCCAAGGCCGCCTGACACTCAACGCCGACACCCTGGATAACCGGAACGGCGGCCTGGTTGCGACGACAAAAGCGCTGAAACTCAATGTCGGCAGCATCGACAACCGCGACGGCGAAATTTCCAGCCAGCAAAACCTCGAACTCAACGGTGAGCGCCTCGACAACAGCGGCGGCAAGCTGTTGGCCGCTACCACACTGGAGCTGGCGGTTTCTGAGGTCATCAACCAGGCCAAGGGCCTTGTTTTTGCCAAGGACCTGCGCGTGACCGGTACGCGCCTGGATAACACCGACGGCACCTTGGGTGGGCAGCGCTCATGGGTCCTGAAATTATCGGCCGCCTTGGACAACACACGCGGCAAACTTAACAGCGAAGGGTCAATGGACCTGGCTGTGCAGCGCATCGACAACAGCAGCGGGAGCATTTCCAGTGCCGCTTTGTTGAGCATCAACACGGCTGCTGATGTGCTGAACAACGGTGGCACCGTTGAAAGCGCACAGGGTCTGAAGCTGACCAGCGGGAGCCTCGACAACACTCAGGGGCTGATTAAAAGCCAGCGAGAAACGAGCCTCGTCACCGGACAGTTCACCAACGGCCTTGGCGGTCGTGTGATCAGTGCCGAGCGTCTTGACCTCACGGCCACTCAAGTCACCAACAGTGGTCGTATCGCCAGCGTCGGCACCCTGGACGCAAACCTCGGCGGTCTCACTCAGCTTGGCGGCGCCGAACTGGTGAGCAACGCACAGCTTACTCTCGACCTTCACGACGGCATGTTGATCAATGCCGGTGTGATCAACGCCCCGATTCTGCTGCTCAACAACCTTGCCAGTATCGACAACCAGAACGGTGAAATTTCCAGCCAGAACGCTTTCACGCTGGCCACGCAGAACCTCGACAACACCAACGGCAAACTCATCAGCAACCAAGCGCTGACCTTGCGCGTTGACCAAGTGCTGGCCAACATCAAAGGTCTGATCAGCGGCCGAAGTGACGTAGCAATCAGTGCGTCACTCATGGATAACCAGCACGGTAGGGTAATTGCCGACGGCAACCTGTTGCTGGGCAGCGCCACGCTGGATAACCGTAACGGAGAAATCGCCGGTAAGGCGCAGGTCGATGTCAACACCGACGTTCTCAATAACCAGAAAGGCCAACTGATCAGCACCGAAGGCCTGCACATCAGCGGTGCGAAACTCGATAACCGTGAGGGCCTGGTAGGCGCCGCAAAAGCGCTGAAACTCGACGTTGGCCACCTCGATAACCGTGCCGGTGAAGTGACCGGCAATGCCGATGTCACCGTCACCGCAATGCAACTGGACAACAGCGACAAGGGTTTAGTGTTTGCGGGTCAGGGGCTGACCCTCGCGGTAGATCAGGTGATCAACCGCACCCTGGGCCAATTGAACGGCCAGCGCCTCACGCTGATCGGCACTTCGCTGGATAACGTCGGCGGCAAGCTGTTCAGCCAGCAGCCGCTGATGGTGGCGCTGGCGGGCGATTTGGATAACAGCGAAGGTCTGCTGAGCAGTGAAGGCACGCTGGAGGTCAAAGCGCGCAGTCTCAATAACACCCAGGGCAGTCTATCCAGCGCCCAAGGCTTGAACGTTTCTGTCACCAGCCTGCTGAATAACAAAAGCGGCGAGCTGTTGACTGATGGCAACCTGATCCTGCGCAGTGCCAACCTGGGTAACGAACAGGGCAACATCAGTGGTAAAGGGCCTGTCTCGGTGACTTCCGGCGAGGTAAACAACCAAGGCGGTCGTCTCAACAGCGGCGATACGTTTTCTCTGTACGCCGCGCAGTTGAACAACGGTGGCAGCATCGGCAGCACCCACGCCATGACCGTCAGCGTCACCGGGCTGGACCAGCAAGGCGGCAAACTGTTCAGCAATGCCGGCCTGACCTTGGATATGAACAGTGGTCAACTGAACAACCAAGGCGGTCTGATTAATGCCGTCGGCCCATTGCTCCTCAATAACCTCACCCACGTCACCAACAACGGTGGCGAAATCTCCAGCGGCCAAGCCTTTAGCCTGACCGCCCAAAACCTCGATAACAGCAACGGCAAGCTGCTGAGCAATCAGGGCCTGACCTTACGCATTGACCAGGCTCTTACCAACATAAAGGGGCTGATCGGCGGGGCGAGTCTCGATGCGCAAGCCACTGCCATGGACAACCGTGGCGGCAGCCTGACCAGTCGCGGCGACCTGCAACTGACCAGCGACGGCCTGTTGAACAACAGCGACCAGGGCCTGATCAGCGCGGCTCAAGCGGTCACTGTGCAGAGCGCTGACCTGAACAATCAGAACGGTACTCTGCTGGGGGCAGCCGTAACCCTCAACGCCATGGCCCTGAACAATACCGCCAACGGCCTGATCAATAGCCGGAGCACCCTGAACCTTAAGGCCGACAGCCTCAATTCAGGTAACGGCGGTGAAGTCTCTGCCAAAGGTGCGATGGCTATCGACCTCAACGCCTTGGCGCTAGCGGGTGGGAAGATCGTCGGTGAGCAGGGCGTCACTGTCGACTTCAATAACAGTGACCTGGACAACCGTAACGGCCTGATACTCGCCAACGGCCCGTTGACCCTGAAAAACCTGCGCGACCTCAGTAACCAAGGCGGTGAAATCTCCAGCCAGCAAAGCTTTACTCTCGTGGCGCGCGCGCTGGATAACAGTGCCGGCAAGCTGATCAGCAGTCAGGTCCTGACCCTCAACGCGGATAGCCTGAATAACAGCGCGAATGGCTTGATGTCCGGTTGGCAAGGTCTGAACGTCAGCGGTGGCAGCCTCGATAATCGCAACCACGGCACATTGTCGAGCCGTAACGGCGCGATCGATGTGCGCCTCAGCGGTGCCCTGCAAAACAACAATGAAGGTGCGTTGGCCAGTCAAGGGCGGCTGGACGTCAGCGCTGCCAGCTTGGATAACCGTGGTAACGCCGTGCTTTCCAGTGGCGCCGAGCAACGCCTGTCGGTGACTGGCGCATTGGTGAATGGCGACGGCAGCTTGATCGAAAGCGGCACCACGCTGGATGTGCAGGCGGCCACCTTGGCCAACCAAGCCACCATCAACGCGCAACACGCCTTCACCTTCATTGGCACCGACCTGACCAACAACGGCGGGACCCTGGCGAGCAACGGACAGTTGACCCTCGACTTGCTCGGTAACCTCAACAACAGCGGTGGCAAGCTGGTGAGCGCTGGGCCGTTGCTTGTGCAACGTGCCAGCCAGGTCTACAACGACGCCGATGGCCAGATTGCCAGCCAGGGCCTGTTGACCCTGTTTACCGCAGGTTTGAACAACAGTGAGCGCGGCACCATTGTTGGCAAGGAACGGGTAGCAATCACGGCATCGGACGTCGTACAGAACCACACCAATGGGCTGATCTACAGTCAGGACGCGGATGTGCAACTGAACGCCGCGGGCCTGAACAACGCCAAGGGTGTCGTGCAAGGCCAAACCGGCCTGGGCCTGAACATCCGCGGTGATGTCGATAACCAAGGCGGTACATTGGCCAGCCTCAAGGGCCTGTTGGATGCCCAGTTGGCCGCAGGCCTGAATAACCAAGGCGGCATCATCCAGGCACAGCGCCTGAACCTGCTCGCCAACAGCATCAACAACCAGGGTGGACGCATCGCCGCGCAAGCGGGCGATGCTGTGGTCAACGCCAACTATTTTGCCAATACCAACGGTGGAGTGTACGCCAAGGGCTTGGTGCGGGTGGGCGCTCAGCAAGTGGATAACAGTGCCGGGCAAATCGCCGGTGGCACGGTTGAGCTGGCGGCAAATGGACTACTCACCAACCGTGGCGGGGTGATTGAGAGCGATGGCAGCCTGAGTGTGGCGGCCGATAGCGTTGATAACCAAAGTGGGCAAATTCGGGCGCTGGGTAGCGGTGGAAAAACCAACTTCCAGATTGGCTCCGTGTTTGATAACCGCAATGGACGTTTGGAAACCTCCAACGCCGATCTGACGCTGAATGTGGGTGGCTTTCAGAACCAGGGTGGCAGCCTGTTGCACGCAGGTTTTGGCACCTTTGATATCTCCACTGCCAACCTCACCCAGGCCGGTGGTGACGTGGTTACCAGAGGCGGTCTGACCCTCACTGCAGACAATTGGACCAACAGCAGCGTGATCCAGGCCGGGCGCTTGACGATCAACGTCAACACCTTGAATCAAACCGCCGGTGGGCAGTTGCTGGCGTCCGACAGCCTGATCGGTACGGGTGGCAACTGGAACAATGATGGGCTGATCGCCAGTGATGGCACGTCCAACCTGACCCTCAGCGGTACTTACGGTGGTAGCGGCCGCTACAGCAGTGTCGGGACATTGGGCTTGAGTGCGGCGCAGTTGAACGTGAGCAGCGCTGCGAGCATTGCGGGCGGCGGGGATACAACGCTCAACGTTGCAGGTGCATTCAACAACTATGGTCGAGTCACTTCGGCGGCGAAGTTGAGTGTCAATGCTGGCGCGATAAATAACTATACAACGCTGGGCAGTACGCAGGCACTCTTGTTGCAGACGCCGACCTTGTTGAATGAGGGTGGACTGATTTTTAGCGGTTCGAACACGGATATTAAAGTCGGAGACCTGCTGAACAATAATAATGCGGCTATTTACAGTCTGGGCAACTTGAGTATTGGTGGGCAACAGGGGGTAAGGCTAATAGTGTTGTTAACTTCTCATCCTCCCTACAGTCGGACGCAGATTTTACCCTTGCTTCTACTGTTTTTGAAAATAAGAGGCAGGGGGTTGCCGGCAAAGAACGTCTTCTGTCAGGAGAGATCACTTTCAATTGTGATGGCAATAAATGCTATTACATGAATTATTATGTTGAAGAAAAATATTTTTCTGAGGCTACTTTTTCTGGTGCAGCAGCGACGGTGTCTGTAGGCGGTAATTTTAATGCCGATACGGGACGCTTTAATAACTTTTCGTCTTCTATCGTAGCGGGTGGAAATATAGATCTGAAAGCGGATGATTTTGAGAATACGTCTGTTAGCAGCGGTGAATTTACCCGCTCAAGAGTCTATAAGTCGACACCCGGTCGGAAATTTTCAGCCCCGATTTTCGCGGGTATTAACGGTAATGGCCCTCTCGATATCTACGCCAAGCGCAACTCTAAATATACGATGGAGTATTATGGCGGTTTGTCCTGTGGAGGGGGCGATGGCGATCCATGCAATGAGATATGGATGTGGGGGAATGGTGCAAAAACCAACTATCTGAATCCCTATTTTGGTCAGGGGCCAGAGGTTGCCGTACCTGCGAGCATTTTGGCGCTTAACTTAATGAGTGATGTGAAGAGCTATCAGTCTAGCGCTTCTGCGGCCGCTATAATTCAGGCGAGTCAAACGGTCACGATCAATGCCACAAAGTCTATTCAGAATAGTGATATTAAAAACCTGGCGCCCTTTTTGAATCAAGGCCAGCAAAACGGCGTGGCAAAACCCACAGTCATCACTAAAGATATATCCGTCAACGCTCAACTCCCCCGGAGTTGGCCCAGCGGCAAGTCAATCCGGTAACGCTACCCAACTTCTCCTTACCCTCGGGCCAGAACGGTTTGTTCCGTTTAAGTGGCAATGGTGTAAGCGACATTCAGGTTGCTCAACATACTGACGCCACCCAGGGCTGGACCCTGAGCGGGGCGAGCGTCAATTTGGCTCAACGCCAGCAAGCGTTGCCTCAAAATCAAGGTCGGACAATCCAGTTGGACGGCGCCACCCAGGTAGCTGCGGACTCTCGCCCTGTATCCGTCGTGGCGCGTGAGGCGGCTGACATCAACGCCAATGCCCGTACCGTCGATGCGTCCGGCGTGGGGAACGTGGGGACGGGGACCGTGCTGCCCGGCCGAACCGATATCACGCGAGTGGAGGGCATCAACTCCGCTAGCGCCGGGGAAGCTTCTGCCGTCATCAGCCTGAACCCCTCAGACCGCGATCCACGTACCCGTGTGATCGCCCCAGGAAGCTCGCCTTCTCTGAATGTGCCGGGAATTACCCCGCTTGCCACCGCGATAGCTGGAAGCGGTCAACCCCTCAGCCGTGTGCAAGGCTTGCCTGACCGCTTAGCCGTCTCTCAGCCGCACAAATACCTGATCGAGACCAACCCGGTACTCACTGACCTCAAACAGTTCATGAGCTCGGATTATCTCCTCGCCGGTCTGGGCTACAACCCGGATGAAAGCGCCAAGCGTTTGGGTGATGGTCTGTATGAACAACGCCTGATCCAGCAAGCGATTGTCGAGCGTACCGGGCAGCGTTTTATCGATGGGCAGACCTCGGACGAGGCGGTGTTCCGCCACCTGATGGATAACGCCATCCGCAGCAAGCAGGCCCTCGACCTGTCGGTGGGCGTATCGCTGACCGGTCAGCAAGTGGCCGCACTAACCCACGATATCGTCTGGCTTGAAGAGAATGTGATCAACGGCGAGAAAGTGTTGGTACCGGTGCTGTACCTGGCCCAAGCCGATAATCGCCTGGCCCCCAATGGTGCCCTGATCGCTGGTCAGGACATCAGCCTTATGGCGGGTGAGAACCTGGAGAACGCAGGAACCCTGCGCGCCACTGATAACCTGTCGGCCAAGGCTGGTAACGACCTGACCAACAGCGGGTTGATCGAGGCCGGCAACCGTCTGGACCTGCTGGCGGGTAACAACATTGTCAATAAGACCGGCGGGATTATTGCCGGCCGCGATGTAACGCTCACCGCCGTTGGCGGCGATGTGATCAACGAGCGCAACGTGACCACCACCGGTTACAGCTCCGGGACTTCCATACGCCGCGATTACCTTGATAGTGCCGCCCGGATTGAAGCCGCCAATGACCTGAGCGTTAACGCCGGCCGTGACGTCTCCAATACTGGCGGTGTGCTGACCAGCGGACGCGACACCACAATCACCGCCGGGCGTGATGTGCACATTGACGCGGTAGAGCAACGCAATTCAGTCGATATGGGCAGCCGGTACCGCACGCAAACCGTCACGCAAACCGGCGCCACTGTGGAGGCGGGGCGTGATGTGAAGGTCACGGCAGGCCGCGACTTCAGTGCCATTGCCAGTCGAATCGACGCCAAGCGTGACCTGGATATTGCCGCCAACGAAGACCTGAGTATCTCGTCGGCAGCCGATGAGCAGCATTCGTCCAGCAAGTCCAAAAAGGTCACCCGCTCGGAAGACCACATCAGCCAGGTTTCCAGCGTGCTGACAGCGGGCGGTGATGTGTCACTCAGTGCCGGCAAGGACCTTGAACTGACCGCAAGTCGAGTAGTCAGCGGCGGCAACGTGGCCCTGGAGGCGCAGCGTGACCTGAGCATTCTGTCGGCACTGGACGAGGACGCTTCATTCTATTCGAAGAAGAGCAAGGGCTCGTTCGGTCGCAGCAAAAGCGCGCAGCGTGAAAGCTACGACAGCACCAACGTGGCGTCCGTCGTAGAGGCGGGTAAAGACCTGACCGTCAACGCCAGCAAGAAAGCTGACGGTGGCATGAACATCGAAGGCGGGCGTGACGTCACCGTGATCGGCAGCCAGTTGAAGGCGGGTGGCGACATGCTGCTCGGCGCTACGGGCGACATCGCGGTGTTGTCGGGTGTTGAAGAGCACGGCTCCTACAGCAAGAAGACCAAGTCCGGGTTCCTGGGGCTTTCCAAAAGTGGCAAGAGCCAGCTGAAAACCACGGCCAGTCAGGTCGGTAGTGAACTGGAAGCTGGAAATGACGTGGTACTGGCTGCCGGTAATGACGTTCGCTTGCGAGCCAGCGAGATCAGTGCTGATAACGATGCTGAATTACGTGCGGGCCTCGTGAACAGCAACGGTGACATCAACCTGATTTCTGCAAACGATACGGCCTATAGCCGTAGTGAGGCGTACAAAAAGAAATTTGGTTACACGGAGCGGCCAACTTCGGTGGCGATCTCCTCGGCAAAAAAGGCCGGGCGTGAAGCGCAGAGCAGTACCAGCGTGGGTAGCCAGGTCAACGCTGACCGTGATGCCGCATTGCAGGCTGAGCGCGACATCAACCTTGTGGGCAGCGGCATCAGTGCCGGGCGTAATGTCAGCCTGGATGCAGGACGCGACGTCAATGTGGTCGCAGCCCAAAACACCAGCAGTGAGAGCAGTTGGGAGAAGAAGAAGCAGACCGGTTCAAGTATTTCCAGCAATGGCAACGGCTTCAGTGTGTTCGCGGGCACCGAGGGCACAGCGAAAAAAGACCGACTGGAACGAGAAACCGCTGCGGGCAGCCAGATCAGTGCAGGCCAGGACGTAGCAATCAACGCCAAGCGCGATATCAACCAACAAGGCTCCGATCTCAACGCCTCCAATGATATTGATCTGACGGCAGGCAGAAACATCAACATTGACGCTGCTCGTGAAAGCCTGCTCAAAGAGCAATTGCGGCAGAAAGAGAGCAATGGCCTGGGCGCTTCGATCAACCACAACTATGCCAATACCAAGGACGCGGTAAGTGGAGCTGGCAAGGGCGAAGATAATGTCAGCAAGGGGTCCAGCACACTTAAGGCAGTGGATTCGGTCAGCCAGTTTGTCAGCGGCCCGACCTTAGACGCGAAATTTGGCAACAGTAAGCAGAGCAACAGCCAGCAAACTATCGAGGAGACAAACAGGTCTTCGACACTCAATGCGGGTAACGATATCAACCTTAACGCGGGTAACGATGTCGTCGTGAAGGGCAGCCAATTGGATGCCGGTCGTGACATCAACATCAAAGGTCGCGATGTGACCCTTGATGTCGCCAAGGGCAGTGTCAGTCAAGAAACCCACAACACGCAGAGCTGGGGAGGGATACATGGCGGCACCAGTGGCGGAATCAAACTTGGTGTGGGCGGCAGCTATGGCACCGCCACCGGCGAGAGTGTTCAAGGTTCTTCTACGGCAACTCAACTCGATGCTGGTCGCGATATCAACGTTAAGGCGAGCAATGACCTGAACCTGGTTGGCACACAGGCCAAGGCGCAGCGAGACATCGATTTGAATGCCGGTAACGATTTGAATATTCGTTCGGCGCATAACGACAGCAACAGCGAAAACAACCGCCACAGCGGTGGTGGAGAGGCTGGACTCACCTTTGGCTCCGAAGGCATGGGCGTCTACGTCAGTGTGAGTATGGGCAAGGGGAATTTGGAGAGAGACGGTCAACGTCAACAAGAGGCATACCTCTACGCCGGAGACCGGTTGGGCTTCAACAGTGGAAGGGACACTAACATCGGCGGCGCTAGTCTGCGGGGTGATGAAGTGGTGGGCCGTGTCGGCGGCGACCTCAACGTTTCGTCGGTCGCCGACACCGGTAAGGTCAAGGGCAAAGAGTTCGACATCAGCGTTACGGCTACCTTCGGCCCGGCACCAGGTGTCAGTGGTTCGGTTGGCTACGGCCAAACCACGGGCAAGACTGACTGGGTTGAAGAGCAAACCAGCATCACCGGTAAAAACAAAGTCGATATCCGAACCGAAAAACACACTCAGATCGACGGTGCTGTCATCGCCGCTGATAACGGCAATCTTAAACTGGACACCCATACTCTGGGGTTTAGCGACATTGCAGGGCAGGACAAAGAGCACGGGTATTACCTGAACGTGGGCGGCTCCTACAAAGCCGGTGGCAATGAAAGCAAAGGCAGCACGGCGCAAGACCCAAGCCAGGTGGGTAAAGGCAAGGAAGGCAAGACAGGCTGGAGCGTCGAAGGCTGGAACTACGAGAAAGAGCGTGAGCAGATTGTCCGTGCCACGGTGGGCGCAGGTGAGATTGTCGTACGCAAGGATGGTGAAACGGGGGCTGACTCTACGTCTGGTTTGAACCGGGACGTGAGCAAAGCCTACGAGATTACAAAGGATGAAGAAAAGCGCACCGACCTGTATGCAAGTAGTTCCTCAATTGATGCTGTGATGGACCCTGAGAAAGCTGCCAAGGATTTGGTTAAAGACGCTGTTAACTTCGGTGAAAATCAAAAGAAGAAAATCCTTGAAGTCGCTAATGCGCTCGACCAGATTAAAAGCGAAATACAAGCACAGCGTGTCAGTATCAATGATGTCTCGGCGAAAACCCGAAAAACATTTGGGGATGAACAAGCGCTGACCATTGCAAAAAATTTAGCTAGAAAAGGCCTTGATCCCAACACGTTAGACACCCTTCCTTCTGAGGTTGTCAACGCGTTAACTGACTTTTCGAAAAACGCTGCGATTTATGATAAGAAACTTGAAAGTTGCGTCAACGATGGAAGTTGTCCATCAGCTTCTTCGGGTGAGCAAAAAACGGGTCAAGCGCTGGAACTGCCAGCGACGAGAGTTGATGATTCTCCGCGCAACGGAGGTGAGGCAGCACTAAACGGCATTATTGATATTGTTAAAATGTCTAATAAACTCCCCATGGAGCAGTTCCAAGCTGCGATGCTTAGTGTGCAAGCTATGATGGGGCCGTTGAAATTTGTAGTGAGTGCTGTTGCGAATGCTGTAGCTAAGGAAGTTGCAGGTGATAAGTACCAGGAGTATAAAGAGTCGGCAGCTATCGAACTGGCAGCCAGGCTGACTGATCGAAAAGTCGAAACTATGAGGGAGTTTCATGAGGAGGCTAAAGCAGATGCTGACAGCATCCTGAATGGCGATGAGTATGTTGTAGCTACCGAATTCCTAATTGATGCAGTACTTGGCGAGGTCAAGTCCTTAGGAATGAAGGCTGGCAGCAAGGTCTTTGCCAATGACTCGAAAGGTCCGCTGCTACCTGAAAGTTACTGGAAGAATAAAGAAGCACCGATTCAGGTCACTCCGGGGACTACAAGGGTTGTAGATATTAAGCCGAGTAGCCGTAAAAAAGATGAATTTTACGAGCGAACCACGCATTATGATGAGTACGGACGTAGCAAAGGCCAGACTCACATGACCGACCACGGACAACCAGACGTACATCCAAATCCTCACCACCATGTACGAGATGTGGAGAGGAATCAGAACGTTAAGGGCGCGATACCTGGCGTGCATCCTGATTATTAAGGAGGAAAATATGCGAGCAGTTGAAAAAAGTTTTGAAGGCGTTGAAAAGCTTTTCATTATTTCCGATTTTGATTTTTATAATCTAAATCTTGTAGTAGGACTCAGCGTGCAGCGTGAAAATAGCGGGCAACTAATTGATACTTATAAAGTTGACCTTGAGATGCTTTATGAGTCTGAGCGGTCGGCGTTTGAAGTTGTTTTAGGGTTTACGGGGGTTCGCTGCTTAAAAATTCCTGAAGTGTGTGGGAGCTTTTACTTGAGTGAGATTGAAATAGATGATGTCTCGGCTGATCAACTTGAGGGCGTTAAATATAGGCTGAAAGACTATGGTGGTACGGGGTTTGAGGTGCTTGCTCAAGGTCTATCAGTTATAAGATGCACGCCTCTTCAGTGACGTTGGTCAATGGCGGTTGCACGAAGATTTTATGCCTGGAATATAGGGTTTTGGGTTTTGGGTTAGTGCTAGTGCAATAAGTAATCCTTAGCAACACGAAATCCTGCAACACAACAGCATGGCTGCTGATGCCATCACGCAGGGCCAGGTTTTCCAGTACTTGAGTGACTGCCCGGATACGAAAAACCGCTGCATCATGCAATGCATCCAGCGGTGCCTGGGTGTCGATAAGCAGGGTAGCGAGCGTGCAATCGGGGCCCGTGATGGGTATGTACCGATCTAGTGCGGTCATGGATCTTGCTCCTATATCTGAATGAGCCGTCACATATCTGGTCGGACCGCCAAGTCCAATCGCAGCATGTGCTGCGAGCCGAGAGATTGGCCTGCGCGATTTTCAGGAGCAACAGCGAAATGAGCAAGATCGAAAATCTGAATTGTTTAATTGTAGGAGCGAGCTTGCTCGCGAAGCACCTGAGAGCGCCGCATTAACCCAGGCAACCCGCGTAATCGTTGACGTTCTTCGCGAGCCAGCGCGCCCCTACAGGGACTGTGTTATAGCGCAGCCAACACCGCCTCCAACTTCTCCTGATCCCGCGCAAACTGCCGTATCCCTTCCGCCAGCTTCTCGGTGGCCATCGCATCCTCATTCGACGCCCAGCGGAACTGCGCCTGGGTCAGGCGCTGACGCGCTTCGCCCTCGGCACCTGGCACCAATTTACGCGCCAGGGTGCCCTGGTCTTCATCGAGTTTTTGCAGCAACTCCGGGCTGATGGTCAAGCGATCACAACCCGCCAACTGCTCGATCTGGCTCAGGGTGCGGAAGCTCGCGCCCATGACCACGGTGTTGATCCCGTTGGCCTTGTAGTAGTTGTAGATGCGCGTCACCGACTGCACGCCCGGGTCATCGGCACCGGTGTAGTCCAGGCCGGTGCTTTTGCGGTACCAGTCGTAGATGCGGCCCACGAACGGTGAGATCAGGAACACCCCGGCGTCGGCGCAGGCCACGGCCTGGGCGAAGGAAAACAGCAGCGTGAGGTTGGTCTGGATACCGGCTTTTTCCAGGCGTTCGGCAGTGCGGATGCCTTCCCAGGTGGAGGCGAGCTTGATCAGCACGCGGTCGCGGCCGATACCGGCCTGGTCGTACAGGGCGATCAACTGGTTGGCCTTGGCCCACAGCGCGTCTTCGTCGAAGGACAAGCGCGCATCCACTTCCGTGGAGATGCGCCCCGGAATCACCTTGAGAATGCCCGCACCCACCGCCACCGCAAAGTGGTCGCAGGCCAGGCCCACGTCGCCCTTGGAGAGGTCCACGGCATTGCGCAGCAGCTCGGCGTATTCCGGGATGGCGGCGGCCTTGAGCAGCAGCGACGGGTTGGTGGTGGCGTCGACCGGGCGCAGGCGGCTGATGGCTTCCAGGTCGCCGGTGTCGCAGACCACGGTGGTGAATTGCTTGAGTTGTTCGAGCTTGGACGTCATGAGCGGCAGTCTCCAGAAATAGGGTTAGCGGTTGAGGGCCTGTGCGGTGTCCAGGTCGGTGATCAGGATGTCCAGGTAGCCGCCCTTGAGCGCGCCGCGAATCGCCTGGACCTTGTTCAGCCCGCCGGCCAGGCCGAGCACGCGCTGGATGTTGCGCAATTTGGGCAGCGCCACCGACACCACGAATTCTTCGTCTTCCTCCAGCACCGGCTTGCCCTGGGCGTCGAAGTAGCGCAGGCAGATATCGCCGACCGCACCTCGCTCGGCCAACAGGCGCAGCATGTCTTCGGTGTAGTAGTTGCCGCTGTTGCGCAGCAGTTGTGAGGGCTCCAGGTCGCCGATGCCGACGATCGCCAGGGTGATGCTGTCAAAGCGTTGCAGCACTTCCTTGACCTCTTCCATCTGCACGATGCGCTGCTTGCTCTCCACCGATTGCTCGATGCTTTGCGAGGGCAGCAAAAAGGCCGGGCAGTTGAGCAGGGTGGCCAGGCGCTGGGTCAGCAGGGTGGCTTCAAACGCGCCCTTGTTGCCGACGCCACCCAACAGTTGTACCACTTCCTGAGCGCCTTGTTTGCCCGGTTGTGCATGCAGATGGCCGACCATGGCGCGAATGGTGCTGCTCCACGACGAAATACCGATATGGTCCTGAGGCGACAGGCTGGTCTCCAGGTAATGCGCGGCGGCCGAGCCGATGGCCTGCTTGATGCTCTCGTCATTGCCGGGCTCGGTGGCTTCCACCACGATTACCCGGCGCACGCCGTAGCGGCGCTGCAGCTGGGTTTCCAGCTCCAGGTGCAGCCCTTGCAGGCGCATCACGCTGATCTTCACCACGCCTTCCTGCAGCGCCCGGCGCAGGGCGCGGCTGATAAAGGATTGGGACAGGTCCAGTTGCGTGGAAATCTCGGACTGCTTGAGCCCTTCTTCGTAATAGAGGCTCGCGATCTTGGTGATCAGGCGCTGTTCTTCGATCTGGCTCATGAAAGCCTCAGTGATGAAATCAATAGCGGTGAGGATACCAAACCCTTACGACATGATGAGGCCGCCGTCGATATTGATCGCCTGGCCGGTCAGGTAGGCGGCATCGTCGGAGGCCAGAAACGCCACCAGGCCCGCTACATCCGAGGGCTTGCCGGCGCGGCGCAGGGGGATGTTCTTGACCCATTCGGCCATCAACTCGCCTTTGCCGTAGCGTTTTTCATCGGTGCTGAGGATCTCGCCCCACACGCGGTCGTTGTAGTCCCACATTTCGCTTTCGATGATGCCGGGGCAAAACGCGTTGACCGTGATGTTATGCCGCGCCAGTTCCAGCGCCAGGCTCTGGGTGATGCCGATCACGCCCATTTTGCTCGCGGCGTAGTGCGGGGTGTAGATGAAACCCTGGCGACCCTGGCCGGACGAGGTGTTGATCAGCCGCCCGCTGCCTTGCTTGACCATGTACTTGGCCGCTTCCCGGCACCCGAGCCACACGCCGGTGGTGTTGACCTGCAGCACCTTGTCGAAGTCGGCGCGGGGCATTTTGTCGTAGTGGTCGATGGTGATGATACCGGCGTTCTGCACCGACACGTCGATACTGCCGAAGCGTGCGTGGCCTTCGCGGTAGAGCTTTTCGATGTCGTCTTCACGGGTTACGTCGATGCCCATGGCCAAGGTATCGACCGAGTATTCCTGGGCCAGTTGGTCGGCGGTGAAGGTCACGCGTTCCAGGTCATTGGAGGCCAGTACCAGGTTGGCGCCTTCCTGGGCGAAGCGTTCGGCGATGCCGGCGCCGATGCCACGGCAGGCGCCGGTGATCACTACGGTTTTACCGCTGAAACGTTGCGACATGACGTAACTCCTTACCAGCAGACAAAACCGCCATCGACCAACAGGTCGACGCCAGTGCAAAAGGACGACGCCTGGCTGACCAGGAAAATCGCCGGGCCGACCATTTCTTCCACGCTGGCCATGCGGCCCATGGGGGTGGTCTGTTCAAAAATCTTCACCTGGTCAGCCACTTCCGGGCGCGAGTTCATCGGCGTGGCGGTGTAGCCGGGGCTGATGCAGTTGACCCGCAGGCCCTTGTCGGCCCATTCCATCGCCAGGCTTTTGCTCAGGTGGATCACCCCGGCCTTGGAGGTGTTGTAGTGGGCCTGCAACAGGCCACGGTTGACGATGCTGCCGGACATCGAGGCGATATTGACGATGGCGCCTTTGCCACGCGGCAACATCACGGCGGCCTGGGCCTGGCAACTGAGGAAGATGCCGGTGAGGTTGATGTCCAGGGTGGTTTGCCAGCGTTGCAGTTCCAGGTCTTCGGCGGCCTGGGCATTGGCGATACCGGCGCAGTTGACCGCCACGCTGAGTTCGCCCAGTTCGCTTTCGGTGCGGGCCACGGCGGCGTCGAGGGCGGCGCGTTCGGTGACGGTGCCGCTCAAGGCCAGGGCGCGCCGGCCCAGGGCCTGGATGCGTTCGACGGTGCTGCTGATGCCGGGGCTGCCGGGCAGGTCAAAGCAGGCGACATCGGCGCCGGCCTCGGCCAAACCCACTGCAATGGCTTGCCCGATGCCGCTGCCGGCACCGGTGACGAAGGCGACCTGGCCCTGAAGACTGAAAAGTTGCATGGAATACTCCCAATATTGAATACACCGAAAATCTAAACTGTGGGAGCGGGCTTGCTCGCGAATGCGCGGGTTCAGTAGATACATCAGGTGACTGATACACCGCATTCGCGAGCAAGCCCGCTCCCACATTTGATCTTGATTGTTTGTGAGGGCAATGCAGTCAGGCCGTAGCCATTTCCATCACCGACACCGGGGTGGCCTCGCCACGCTCCAGAATCCCCATCTGCCGCCCCCGGCTCATCACCATCACCCGGTGTGACAGCCCGAGCACTTCATCCAGGTCCGAACTCACCACAATCACCGCCATGCCCTTGGCCGCTAGGTCCGCGATCACTTCATAGATCGCCGCCCGTGCGCCCACGTCGATACCCCGCGTCGGCTCATCCAGAATGAACACCTTGGGGTTGCGTGCCAGCCATTTGGCGATGATCACCTTCTGCTGGTTACCGCCGGACAAACTCGAAATCCGCGACTGCGGCGCGCCTTTCACGCCGAGGCGTGCCACCGCAGTGCGGGCGAACTCGCGCAGCGGGGCAGGGAACACCCAGCCGCGTTTGTCCAGCAGGTCGGTGTTGCCGTAAATCAGGTTGTCCTCGATCCGATGTTCCACCACCACGCCTTGCTGCTTGCGGTCTTCGGGCACCAGCACCACACCTGCGTGGATCGCCTCGGACGGCGAGCGCAATTGCCGGACTTCGCCATCCAAGACCATATGCCCGCGGATATCCTGGGCCGCGCCGGCAATGGTGCGCACCAGTTCGGTACGCCCGGCGCCGACCACTCCGGCAATGCCAAATACCTCACCGGCGCGCACGCTGAAGTCGATGCCGTGCAAGGCAAACTCACGGCAGCTCAAGTCTTTGACCTGCAGCATCACCTGGTCTTTGGGCGCCTGCAGCGTGGGGAAAATCCGCTCCAGACTGCGCCCGACCATCTGCTCCACCAACTCACGCACCGGCACCTGTGCCGTGGCATGCAGGGCGATCTGGCGACCGTCGCGCAGTACCAGCACCCGGTCGGCGATGCGGGCGATTTCTTCCAGGCGATGGCTGATATAGATAAACGACACGCCCTCGGCTTTCAGCCGCTCCACCTGCTTGAACAGCAGCTCGGTTTCGTCGCCGCCCAAGGCGGCGGTGGGCTCATCGAGAATCAACAGGCTGGCCTTGAGCGTCAGCGCCTTGGCGATTTCCACCAGTTGCTGGGCCGCCACGCTCAAGCCTTCGACCTTGCGCGACGCCGGCACGTTGAGCCCCAGGCGCTCCAGCTGGATCTGCGCCTGGGCCTCCATGTACTCGCGGTCCACCCGCCCGTGACGCATGGGCAGGCGGCCGACGAAGATATTCTCGGCGATCGACAGTTGCGGCAGCAGGCGGATTTCCTGGTGGATCAGGCCGATCCCGGCACCCAGCGCCGCCCCCGGTGAAGCGGGGGCGTAAGGCGCGCCGAGCCAGGTCATGCTGCCGCCGGCTTCGGGTTGCACCAGGCCTGCGATGATCGACGACAAGGTCGACTTGCCCGCGCCATTCTCACCGAGCAAGGCCAATACTTCGCCGGGGCGAATGTCCACGTTGACCTGCGACAACACCTGCACCGGCCCATAGGCCTTGCTGATATTGCGCAGGCACAGCACCGCATTGGCTGCTGTGTCCAGAGCTGCTGCTTGCATGGCGACCTCCAAGGCTTACGGGTGCTGTTGCAGGAACGGCGCGACGTTTTCTTTGGTGGTCAGCACGGTGGGCAGCAGTTGCTCCTTAGGCACGGCCTTGCCGGCTTTCAGGTCAATGGCCGAGGCCACGGCCAGGCGCCCCATTTTTTGCGTTTGCTGGGTCATGGTTGCATTGAGCACGCCGCTTTCCACGGCCTTGAGCCCGGCCACGTCGCCGTCAAAGCCGACCACGACCACCTTGTGATCGAGGTTGCCGACCTTCACCGCCTGGGCGGCGCCCAACGCCATGGCATCCGCACGGCCGAAGAACACGGTGATGTTCGGGTCACGCTGGAGCAGGTCCTGGGCCACGGCGAAGCCTTTGTCCTGAGCCCATTCGGCAGGTTGCTGGGCGACGATGCTCAGGCCGGGGAAGGCTTTCAAACCTTCTTCAAAACCTTTGGCGCGATCGTTCTCCGGTGTGGTCCCGAGCTGGCCTTGCAGGACCGCGACTCGGCCTTTGCCGTCGGTGATCTTGCCCACGTATTCGGCCAGGGTTTTGGCGCCGGCCACGCTGTCGCTGGCGATAAAGGTGTCACCTGGTGCGTCGGGAGCGTTGCGGTCTACGGCGATCACCGGGATGCCGGCAGCCTTGGCGGCTTTGACCGGTACACCGGCGGCGGTGGCACCGGCCGGGATGTAGATCAGCACGTCGATCTGGCGGGTGATCAGGTCTTCAATCTGGCTGACCTGGGTGGAGGAGTTGCCCTGGGCGTCCACGGTGATCACCTTGATCCCCTTGGCCTTGCCCTCGGCTTCCACCGATTGCTTGATCTGGTTGAAAAAGTCGGCCTGCAGGTTGGCCACGGCCAGGCCGATGGTCAGGTCCTTGGCCCAGGTGGTGCCGGCGGCGGTGAGGGTTGCGGCCGCCAGAGCAGTGGCGATAAGCAGTTTCTTGGGGCTGAACATGTCGGTGACTCCTGGTTTTATTGTTGGAGGGTGTCAACTGTCGAACAGGTTTAACGGGCAGTGCTGGAGCGGCGTCGCAGGGTGTCGATGGTGACGGCGAGGGCGATGACCACGCCGATCACCACTTGTTGAATAAAGGGCGAAACACCGAGCAGGTTGAGGCCATTGCGCAACACGCCAATGATCAATACACCCACCAGGGTGCCGCCGATGCTGCCGACGCCGCCGCTGAGGCTGGCGCCGCCGATTACCACGGCGGCGATGGCGTCCAGTTCCAGGCTCAGCCCGGCGCTCGGTTGCGATGAGTCCAGGCGTGCGGCCAGGGTCACGGCGGCGATCCCGGCCAGGGCGCCGCTGATGGCGTACACCCACAGGGTAATCGCGCGCACCTTGATGCCCGACAGGCGCGCCACTTCCGGGCTGCCGCCCATGGCATATAGATTACGGCCGCCGGCACGAAAGCGCAGGAACACCCAGGCCACCACCAGCATCACCAGGAACAGCCCGACGGTCGCGGACAAGAAACCGAAATGCCGCACCGTGGCCAGGCTGGTGAACCAGTCCGGATAGCCAACGATCTGCCGGCCTTCGGTGAGGATATTCGCCAGGCCACGGGCTACCGACATCATGGTCAGCGTGGCAATGAACGGCGGCAGCTTGGCGTAGGTGATCAAGCCACCGGAGACCAGCCCTGCCAGCATGCCGCTGGCAATCGAGATGGGAATCGCGAAGCCCAGCGGCACCGCCTGGTCCTGGTAGAGCCAGCCGAGCATCATCATCGAGAACGCCAGTACCGAGCCGACCGACAGGTCGATGCCGCCGATCACGATCACCGCCGTCATGCCGATGGCCAGGATGCCCAGCACTGTGACCTGATCCAGAATGTTCAGGCCATTGCGCAACGAAAAGAAGAATTCGGAACTGAAGGAGAAGACCAGCACCAGCAGCACAAGGCCGATCAGCGGGCCGCCGATATTGCTGGGCAGCAGTTTCACAATACGTGGGCGAGGTGGCGGCTTGAGTTCGGCCGGGTGCTGGACAATAGCTTTGGCGTCCACAGTGTTCTCCTGATTTATTTTTTTTGGAGTGCTTTCAGGCGTCTTGAATATTTATGCGTGCCTGACTGTTAATTCAGATTCCAGTGACACCGTGTCAAAGTCAAGCGCTTAATTTTTCATGCATGCCTCTAAACCGCTGCTTGCGTCGGCCGCAAAGCCACGGGATAGAGTAGCGCGTGTGGGATTTTGGCCGTTTGTCCGAGGGCTATTTCCAGGTTTTATTTCATTTTTCAGTGGATCACTCACTTGACCTGCTGGTGGATCGGCGTCTAAATAGAAATATATTGTCACTGCTGAATAAATATTCAAAGACAGCTTTGGACACTTTTACCTCACGTGGTCAGCCCACAGGAGCCGCTGCATGAATGCCTTCCAGTACGACGCCCACCAGATCAAAGAACAGGCCCGCCTGATCCGGCGCCATGTGATCCGCCTGAATGCCGACTCACCGGCCGGTGGCCACACCGGTGCGGATCTGTCGGAAACCGACATCCTCGCCACCCTGTACTTTCGCATCCTCAATACCGGTCCGGAACGCACCGAAGACCCCGAGCGCGATATCTATATCCAGAGCAAGGGCCATGGGGTTGGCGGTTTGTATTGCTGCCTGGCGCAGGCGGGCTACATCCCCACCGACTGGCTGCCCACCTATCAGCACTTCAACTCTCACTTGCCCGGCCACCCGGTGCGCCAGAAGACCCCCGGTATCGAACTCAACACCGGCGCCCTCGGCCACGGCTTGCCGGTGGCGGTGGGGTTGGCGTTGGCGGCGAAGATGTCCGGCAGCAAAAAACGCATCTATGTGCTGACCGGCGACGGCGAATTGGCCGAAGGCTCCAACTGGGAAGCGGCGATGGCGGCGGCCAAGTACGGCCTGGATAACCTGTTTGTGATTGTCGACAAGAACAAGCTGCAGCTGGCCGGGTTGACGGCCGAGATCATGCCGCTCGACCCGCTGGACGTGAAATGGGCCGCCTTCGGCTTCAGCGTCAGCGAGTGCGACGGCAACGACGTGGGCCAGTTGATCCAGACCCTGGAACGCATGCACACCCAAACCGGCGCGCCGCAGGTGCTGATCGCGCACACCATCAAAGGCAAGGGCGTGTCGTTTATCGAAGCCCGCCCCGAATGGCACCACCGCGTGCCCAAGGGTGATGAAATCAACGCGGCACTGGAGGAGTTGAGTCATGGCGAGTGAACATCTGGCGAGCGTCATGGTGGAAGCCTTTATTGCCGCAGTCGATGCCGGCCTCGACGTGGTGCCGGTGGTCAGCGACTCCACCTCCACGGCCAAGATCGGCCCGTTTGCCCAGCGTTTTCCCGAGCGCCTGATCAATGTCGGCATTGCCGAACAGTCTCTGGTCAGCGTCGCAGCTGGCCTGGCGCTGGGCGGCAAGATTGCGGCCACCTGCAACGCGGCGCCGTTTCTGATCTCGCGGGCCAATGAGCAGATCAAAGTCGACGTCTGCTACAACCAGGCCAATGTGAAGATGTTCGGCCTGAACGCCGGTGCCAGCTACGGCCCGCTGGCCAGCACTCACCACAGCATTGACGATATTTCGGTGATGCGCGGCTTCGGCAATGTGCAGATCTTCGCCCCCGCCGATGCGCTTGAATGCCGGCAGATCGTGGACTACGCGCTGCGCTACACAGGCCCGGTGTATATCCGTCTCGACGGTAAAGCCTTGCCCGACGTGCATGGCGCCGACTATCAGTTCGTGCCCGGCCAGGTGGATATCCTGCGCCAAGGCGCGCACGTGAGCATCGTGGCCCTGGGCTCGGTGGTGCATGAAGCCGTGGAGGCCGCCGCGTTGCTGGCGGAGCAGGGCATCCAGGCGCAGGTGATCAACCTGTCGTCGATCCGGCCGTTGCAGCGTGAGGTATTGCTCAGTGCCCTGAGTGGCACCCGCGCCGTGATCAGCGTCGAAGAGCACAACATCAATGGCGGCGTCGGCAGCCTGGTCGCTGAAGTGCTGGCCGAAGCCGGGTTGGGTATCCCGCTGATCCGCCTGGGCATCGGCGATGGGGAATACGCCGCCGCCGGGGCCCGCGAGCCGACCCGCGCCTTGCATAACATCGACGCGGCTGGGATTGTGGCGGCTGCCACTCGATTGCGGTGAATGCGATGACGAACAACACTCCGCTGATCCTGGCGATAGATGAAGGCACCAGCAACGCCAAGGCGGTGCTGGTCAACGAGCGGGGGCAGGTGATTGCCCGGGGGTCGCGGCCCTTGAGCATCAGCCATCCGATGCCTGGGTTTTCCGAGCAGGACCCGCGGCTGATCTGGCAAAACACCCTCGCCGCGATTGAAGAGTGCCTGGCCCAGGTGGATCGCCCGATCACCGCGTTGGCCATCAGCAACCAGCGCGAGTCGGTGGTGGCCTGGGACCGGCGCACGGGTGAGCCGTTGTCGCCATGCATCAGTTGGCAGTGCCGACGCTCCACCGCGTTGTGCACTCAATTGCATGAGCAGGGCCATGAAGCGCTGATCCTGGAAAAAACCGGGCTGGCGCTGGACCCGATGTTTTCGGCGGGCAAATTGCGCTGGATTCTCGATAACCTGCCCGACGGCCATGCCCGCGCCGCTGCCGGCGAGATTTGCCTGGGCACGGTCGACAGTTGGCTGTTGTGGCAACTCAGCGGCGGCCAGGTATTTGCCACCGACTATTCCAACGCCGCCCGCACCCAACTGTTCAACCTGCACACCTGTGCCTGGGACCCGCAGTTATTGGATATTTTCGCGATACCGGCGGCGGCACTCGCGCCCATCCAGCCGAGCGCCGGCTTCTTCGCTGCAACCGTCGCGCTGGGCAGCTTGCCCGCCGGCATCCCGGTGATGTCGATGATCGGCGACTCCCACGCCGCGCTGTACGGGCAGGGCGGCTTCGCACCGGGGCTGGTCAAGGCCACCCTCGGCACGGGCTCCTCCCTGATGACCCCGATGAGCGGCCCGATCGCTTCCACCCATGGGCTTTCGACCACGCTGGCCTGGCACGACGGCGGCCAGCCGACCTTCGGCATGGAAGGCAATATCGTCCACACCGGCGCCGCCGTGCAGTGGGCATCGCGCCTGGTGGCCGGGGAATCCCTGGATGCCCTGACCGAACAGGCCGCGCAACTGCCGGATAACGGCGGCGTGTACTTCGTGCCGGCGTTGTCCGGGCTGGGCGCACCGCACTGGCAGGCCGATGCACGCGGTTTGATCTGCGGCCTGACCGAAGCCACGTCCGGCGCGCATATCCTGCGCGCATCGCTGGAGTCCATCGGCTATCAGATTCGCGATGTGTTCGAGGCCATGCAGCAGGATATCGGCAGCCCGCTCAAGGAACTTTGGGTGGACGGCGGCGCCACGCGCAACCGTTGGCTGATGCAGTTTCTGGCCAACCTGCTGCAACGCCCGGTGGTGCGCAGCCTGTCGCCGGAAGTCTCGGCGCTGGGCGCGGCGCACCTGGCGGGTAGGGCGTTGGGGGTGTGGCCGAGTGATCAGGCGTTGAGCCAGTTGGAGCGCCAGCGCGAGCGGTTTGAGCCGCAGGACGACCCCGCGATGGCGGGGCGTTATGCCGAGTGGAAAAAGGCGTTGGCCCGCACCCTGCTCTAAAAACATGTGCAGATCAAATGTGGGAGGGAGCAAGCCCCCTCCCACATTTAAAGCACAGCAGTTCTCAGGGCTTCCAGGTCTGCACATCCTTGGCATCCACCGCTCTTGGCAATAACCCCGCCTTGAAAAACGCATCCGCAATCTTCTGCTGCTCACCCAACTGGTCCGGCGTCACCGGCTGCACCTGATAACTGCGGTGCGCATTGGCCGCTTCCACGGTGGCTACATCCAGGTTGCCCCACAACGGGCCGAGCACTTTGGCCGCCTCCTGCGGGTGGGTTTTCACCCACTGGCCGGCCTTGTCCAACTGCGCGTACACCACCTTCAACACCTCTGGATGGGCTTTGGCGTACGGCGTGCCGGTCAGGTAATAGCGCTTGTAACTGGCCAGCCCGGCGCCGTCTGCCAGGGTGCGTGTCGGCAGTTGACGCTGCACGCTGGTGAGGAAGGGTTCCCAGGTGACCCACGCGTCGACTTTGTTGTTCTCGAACGCCGCACGACCATCGGCAGGCGACAGATAAGCAGGCTCGATATCGGAGAAGGCCAGGCCCGCTTTCGCCAGGGCAGCGATCAGCAAATAGTGGGTGCCGGCGGCTTTGGTCACCGCGATTTTCTTGCCTTTAAGATCGGCCAGTTGCTGGATCGGCGAGTCCTTGCGCACCACGATCGCCTGGGCCGAAGGCGAGGGCGCTTCCTGGGCGAAGTAGGTGAGCTTGGCCTGGGCCGCCTGGGCGAAGATCGGCACCGTGTCGGCGACGTCGGCGCTGATATCCACGTTGCCCACGTTCAGCGCTTCCAGCAGCGGCAGGCCGCTGGGGAACTCGTGCCACGACACGTCGATGTTGTCGGCCTTGAGGGCTTTTTCCAGGGTGCCCTGGGTTTTCAGCAGGGTGATCAGTGTCGAGGATTTCTGGTAGCCGATGCGGACGGTTTCCTGGGCGTGTGCGCTCACGGCGACAGAAAAGGCCAGCAACCCGAGTACAGCGGCGAGGGGACTACGTATGGACATGGCGCGCTCGATCTTCAACGAAATAGCGCTGAGCATAAAGTTCTAAAAACCATTCGATAAATACTTTTTTGATCTGAGCTTAGGAGGCTTTTTGCGTGCTCCGACGAATCGGGCATAACCATAGAATCATAAGGTCCTTTCATAATCAGACTTCATTAATATAATAAAAAGCGCTTTTATGCCAGGCGCTTATGCCTTGCTCGTGTTTCTTTCATCTTCCACGCCAAGGCCTTTCATGACGCTTAAAAAACTCATCGTCGCCGCCAGCCTGCTGTTTGCCGCCGCAGCTGCGCATGCCGAGCAAACCCTGGATATCAGCTACCAGCGCTCGTCCACCCTGTGGATTCTGCTCAAGCAAAATGGCCAGCTGGAGCAGCGTCTCAAGCCCTTGGGGTTTACGGTCAATTGGCATGAATTCAGCACCGGCCTGCTCAGCTCGCTGAATGCCGGCAGTGTGGATTTGCACGCGGATGTGGCCGACGCCTTCGCGCTGTTCACTCAGGCCGCCGATGCGCCGCTGACCTACTACGCCCAGGAAAACGCCTCGCCGGGCGCCCAGGCGATCATCGTGCAGGACACGTCGCCGATCCACAGCATTGCCGACCTCAAGGGCAAGACCGTCGCCGTGTCCAAGGGCTCGGGCAGCAATTTCCTGTTGATCTCGGCGCTGAAAAAAGCCGGGCTGACCCTGGCCGATATCATCCCGCGTTACCTGGAAGCCCCGGACGGCGGCGCAGCATTCGCCAATGGCAGCGTGGACGCCTGGGTGATCTGGGACCCGTTCTACGCCACCCAGCAACTCGATCACCACGTACGCGTGATCGCCGACGGCAGCGACGGCCTGGCCGACTACAACCGCTTCTACCTGGTCACCACCAAGTTCGCCCAGGCCCACCCGGACGTGCTGCAAGTGACCTTCGACACCCTGCGCGAGACCGGCCAATGGGTCAAAGCCCACCCCAAGGAAGCGGCTGAAATCCTCGGCCCGCTGTGGGGCAATATCGCCCCCGCCACGGTGGAGCGCGCCAATAGCCGACGCAGCTACGACATCATCCCGGTCAAGGTCGAGCACCTCGCCGAACAGCAACGCATCGCCGACTTCTACTACGCCGCCAAGTTGATCCCCAAGCCGTTGAAAGTGTCTGAAATCACCGTGTGGACGCCAGCACCATGAGCCGTCAAATTCATCTCTCGGCCTTCCTGTTGAGCGGGCCCGTGGTGCATAGCCATGCGGTGTGGCGCCACCCCGAAACCGTCGGCAATTACCTGGACCCGCACTACTATTCACGGGTGGCCAAGGTGGTGGAGGAGGGGCTGTTCGACTTCCTGTTCTTCGCCGACCGCCTGGCCGTCGGCGACCAGATGGGCGGCTCCCGCGAGTTCGCCTTGCGCTACGGCGCCCAGGATGCGACGCGCCTGGACCCGCTGCCGATCCTCTCCTACCTGGTGGGCCAGACCAGCAAGCTGGGCCTGGGCGCCACCCGGTCCACCACCTATTACGAACCGGCGCATATCGCCCGCGAGTTCGCCACCCTTGACCATCTGTCCAAGGGCCGTGCGGCGTGGAATATCGTGACCTCAATGAACGACAGCGAAGGGCGCCTGTTCGGCAAGGACAAGCACCTGGAGCACGACCTGCGCTACGACCGCGCCGATGAGTTCGTCGAAGTCGCACTCAAGCTCTGGAACAGCTGGGGCGAGGGCGCGCTCAAGCTGGATCGCGCAAACGGCGTGCTCGCCGACCCGCAGCTGATCCGTTCGGTGCAGCACCAGGGCGAGTGGTTCAAGGTCGAAGGGCCGCTGAATATCCCGCGCACACCGCAGGGCCGACCAGTGTTGATCCAGGCCGGTTCGTCCGGGCGTGGGCGGCGCTTTGGTGCGCGCTGGGCCGAGGCGATTTTCACCATTCACCCGCACCTGGCAGCCATGCGCGCCTTCCGCGATGACGTGCGCGCCCAGGTGGTGCAGCAAGGTCGCGAGGCCGACAGCTGCAAGGTGCTGACAGCGGTGATGCCGTTTATTGGCGGCAGTGAAGCCCAAGCCCGCGCCAAACGCGACCAGCATAACGCGCTGGCACGGCCCGAGCTGGGGCTGGTGACGCTGGCCTCACAGCTGAATGTGGACCTGTCGCCCTTCGCGCTGAGCGCGACCCTGGCTGAGGTCGTGCAGTCGCCGCTGATCCACCCGGCGGCCGCCGAAAAGCTGCTGATGCAAGGCCCCGAAACCACCCTGGAAGAGCTGGGCCGCATCTTCGCCAGCAGCGTGCGCGTGCCGCAACTGGTGGGCACCGGGGCACAGATCGCCGACCAACTGGCCGAGCTGTTCGAGCAGGGCGGGTGCGACGGGTTTGTGATTTCTCCGGGGTACTTGCCGGGGTCGTTCACCGAATTTGTCGAGAGCGTGATCCCGCACCTGCAGCGCAAAGGCTTGTTCCGCAAGGCGTACGAAGGCACGACCCTGCGCGAGCATTTGGGCCTGGCCGACCTCAACTAAGGCTTTTGTGGCGAGCGGGCTTGCTGTGGCGAGCGGGCTTCCTGTGGCGAGCGGGCTTGCCCGCGTTGGGCTGCGAAGCAGCCCCACCAGGTTTTAGGGCCGCTTCGCGCCCCAACGCGGGCAAGCCCGCTCGCCACAAAAGAGCGGCTCGACACACGCCACAATACTTCAATTAAAAAGGATATTTTGCATGGCCACATTTGATCATTTAACCCGCCGCCGCCTGCTTGGCCTGGCCGGTATCTCCCTGGCCAGCCTGTCGCTGCCACGCTTTGCCTTCGCCGCCGACGAGCACGCCGGCCACAACATGCCGCAGGAGCCCGCCGGCACCGGCGAGTTCATCCGCCCTCGACGCGCCGCGCAAACTGAAACTGGCGGTCAACCTTAACGCCGTGTGCCTGGCCCCGGTCGTGATCGCCCACGGGCAGGGCTTCTTCACCCAGCACAATCTGGACGTGGAACTGGTCAACTTCGGCAACTCCACCGAGGTGCTGCTGGAAGCCATCGCTACCGGCAAGGCCGATGCCGGCGTGGGCATGGCGCTGCGCTGGCTCAAGGCGCTGGAGCAGGGTTTTGACGTAAAACTCACCGCCGGCACCCATGGCGGCTGCCTGCGTTTGCTCAGTGCAGTGAAGGGTGGCGTGACCAAACTCGAAGACCTCAAAGGCAAGGCCATCGGCGTGACCGACATGGCCAGCCCCGACCGCAATTTCTTCTCGATCCTGCTGAAAAAGCATGGCGTGGACCCGGTGCGCGACGTGGAGTGGCGCCTGTACCCGGCCGACCTGCTGGGCACTGCGCTGGAGCGTGGCGAAGTACAGGCGGTGAGCGGCAGCGACCCGTTCATGTACCGCCTGATCAAGTCCGGTGTGGCGCGGGAATTGTCCACCAACCTGGTGGAGGAATACGCCAACCTCAGCTGCTGCGTGGTCGGCGTCACTGGCAAATTGGTGCGTGAAGACAAACGCGTAGTTGCTGCGTTGACCCAGGCGATTCTGGAAGCCCACGACTATTCCGTGCAGCACCCGGAGGCCGTTGCCAAGGGCTTCCAGGCGTATTCGCTGAACACCTCTACTGAAGAAGTGCAGGCGATTCTCCACGACCACACCCACGGCCACCATGCCGTCGGCGCGGCGCTGACCCAGGAAATCACCACCTACGTCACCGACCTGAAAACCGTGGAAGTGATCAGCAAGGGCACCGACCCGCTGGAGTTTGCCAAGGAGATCACCGCCGATGTCTTCAGCTGACGCAACAACCCTCAACCCGCCCGTGGCGCTCAAGGTTGGCTGGCAGGGCGCAGCGGTGGTCGCGGCCTGGGTGGCCGTGGCGCTGTTGATCAGCTATTGGCCCAACGCGGTGCGCAATTGGCCGATGACCCAGGGTCTGGCCAACCTGTGCGTGGGTGTGGCGGCGTTGTTCATGGTGCTGAGCCTGGTGGGCCGCCAGGTGTCGACGCTGGGACGGCGCCTGCACAATGCCGCGCCCTGGCTGATCGCCTTGCCGGGGTTGCTGGCGATCTGGGAGTTGCTCACTGCCAAACTGGCGTTGTTGCCGGTGCCGTTTTTTGCACCGCCCCAGGCGCTGCTGGCGGTGTATGTCGAAGACTATGCACGCCTGGCCGACAGCCTGTTGCATTCGGCCTTGCTGCTGGGGTCGGGCGTGGCGTTGGGGGCGGCCACCGGGTTTGTCGCGGGCGTGGCCATCGGTTGGTCCACGCGCATCGGCTATTGGCTGCACCCGGTGCTGCGCATCCTCGGCCCGGTGCCGTCGACGGCATTGTTGCCGCTGTGCTTTTTCCTGTTTCCCAGCAGTTGGAGTGCCAGCGTATTTTTGATCGCCCTGGCCACCTGGTTTCCGGTCACGGTGCTGACCTGGTCCGGTGTGGCCAGCGTCGATAAAGCTTATTACGACGTGGCGCGCACCCTGGGTGCCAAGCAAGGTTTTCTGATTTTCAACGTGGCGATTCCCGCCGCGTTGCCCCATGTGTTCGTCGGCCTGTTCATGGGCCTTGGCGCGTCGTTTTCCACGCTGGTGGTGGCGGAGATGATGGGCGTTAAATCCGGCATTGGCTGGTACCTGCAATGGGCCCAGGGTTGGGCGGCCTACGCGAATATGTACGCCGCTTTGCTGATTATGGCGCTGGCGTGTTCGGGGTTGATCACCGGGTTGTTTCTGGTGCGTGACCGGTTGTTGGCCTGGCAGAAAGGAACGATGAAATGGTAGCCCTGGCACAGGCAGTAGAGGCTTCAACGGGATTGGCACTGCGCATTGAAAACCTCAGCCATGGTTTTGCCCTGGACGGCCAGCACCTGCCGGTGCTGGAACAGGTATCGCTGGAGGTTGCGCCCGGCGAGTTTGTGGCGTTGCTCGGGCCTTCGGGGTGCGGCAAGTCCACCTTGCTGCGCTTGGTGGCCGGTTTGGAGCCGGCTGACTCCGGCCGGTTGCTGGCCGACGGCGAGCCCATTCTCGGTCCGGACCCGAGCCGCGTGGTGGTGTTCCAGGACCCGACCCTGTATCCGTGGCGACGTGTGTGGGACAACGTCGCCATTGGCCTCCAAGCCCAGGGCCTGCTCAAGACCCATGCGGCCAAGGTCGATGAGGCCCTGGAAAAAGTCGGCCTCAGCCACTTCGCCCGCGCTTACCCTCGGCAACTCTCCGGCGGTATGGCGCAACGGGTTGCGCTGGCCCGGGCGTTGGTCAACCAGCCGCGCTTGCTGATCCTCGATGAACCCCTGGGCAAACTCGACTCGCTGACGCGCATCACCATGCAAAAAGAGCTGATCGATTTGTGGCAACGCCAGGGCTACACGGCGTTGCTGGTGACCCACGATGTGGAAGAAGCCTTGTTGCTGGCCAACCGGGTGATTGTGTTCAGCGACCGACCGGCAAAAATCCAGGCGCAATTGAGCATCGATAGGCCGTATCCTCGACACCGCGACGATCCTTATCTGGTGGACCTGCGGCGGCAGATACTCGGGCTGCTGGGGCTGGGAGAAAGCTGGTAGTCATGACGTTCACATCATTGCATTGGGGCGCGTACCGCCCGCAGGTGGTCGACGGCAAGCTGGTGTCGATGGCCCCGGCCGAGTGGGATAAAGACCCGTCGCCCATCGGCGCGTCGATCCCCGAGGCGATTACCTCGCCGACGCGTATCCTGCGCCCCGCCGTACGACGCAGCTACCTGGCCGAGCCGGGCGCGCACCCGGAGTTGCGCGGCCAGGAGCCATTTGTCGAAGTGTCCTGGGAGGTCGCCCTGGATCTGGTGGCGGCTGAGCTGAAACGGGTCAAGGCCGAGCACGGCAACCAGGCGATCTATGGCGGCAGCTACGGCTGGGGCAGCGCGGGGCGCTTTCACCATGCGCAAAGCCAGTTGCATCGCTTCCTCAACCTCTATGGCGGCTATGTCGCCAGCACCGACAGCTACAGCCTCGGCGCCGGGCGGGTATTGATGCCGCATATTGTCGGCAATATGGATTGGCTGCTGGCGGCGCACACCTCGTGGAAGAACCTGGCCGAGCATTGCGAACTGTTCGTGGCCTTTGGCGGCCTGCCGGCCAAAAACGCCCAGACCAGCCCCGGTGGCGCCAGCGACCACCTGTTGAGCGAGGCGTTGGCGGCGATGTCGGCTGCCGGTGTGCAGTTCGTCAATATCAGCCCGTTGCGCGACGACCTCAGCGGCCCGGCGCTTAACCAATGGCTGCCGATTCGCCCTGGCAGCGACACCGCGTTGATGCTGGCGCTGGCCTATGTGCTGGTGAACGAGGGGCTGCACAACGAGGCGTTTATCCAGCGCTACACCGTCGGCTTTGAACGCTTTCGCGAGTACGTGCTGGGCACGCTCGATGGCCAGCCGAAAGACCCGATATGGGCTGAGGCACTCACTGACATTCCTGCGCAGCAGATCGCTGACCTGGCCCGGCAGATGGGCCGCCAGCGCACGATGATCAACATCGCCTATTCGCTGCAACGCGCCGTGCACGGCGAACAGCCGTTCTGGATGACCGTGACCCTGGCCGCGCTGCTCGGGCAGATCGGCTTGCCCGGCGGCGGTTTTGGCCTGGGCTACGGTTGCATGAACAACACCGGCAGCGGTCGCAAGGGGTTTTCCGGGCCGCGTTTTGCCCAGGGGCTCAACCCGGTGAAGAGCTTTATCCCGGTGGCACGCGTCACCGATATGCTGCTCAACCCCGGCGCGGCGTTCGACTACAACGGCAAGCGCCAGGCGTACCCGGACATCCACCTGGTGTACTGGGCGGGCGGCAATATTTTTCACCATCACCAAGACTTGAATCGCCTGCTCGAAGCCTGGAAAAAGCCGCGAACCCTGATCGTGCACGAACAGTACTGGACCGCCCAAGCCAAGTACTCGGACATTGTGCTGCCGGCCACCACCGCCCTGGAACGCAACGACATCGGCAGCTCCGCCTCGGACCGTTTCATGCTGGCGATGCAGCAAGCCATCGACCCGGTGGGGCAGGCACGGGACGACTACTCGATCTTTGCCGATATCGCCGAGCGGCTGGGCTTCGCCGACACCTTCACCGAAGGCCGCGATGCCGAGCAATGGCTGCGGTTTATCTACGATGAGTCGCGTGGGCGCGCCGAGGAACACGGCATTGAGCTGCCGGGCTTTGAGGATTTTTGGCGTGACGGGGTGTTCGAAGTGGCCTATCCCGACACCGATACGGTGCTGCTCAAGGCCTTTCGCGATGACCCGCTGGCCCACCCCTTGCCGACGCCTTCGGGGCGCATCGAGATCTTCTCCGAGCGCATCGCCGGCTTCGGTTATGCCGACTGCCCCGGCCACCCGGTGTGGCTGGACAAACCCGTGCCCGACTACCCGCTGCACCTGCTGTCGAACCAACCCAAGACGCGCCTGCACAGCCAGTACGACCATGGCAGCTATAGCCGCGCCTCGAAAATCCAGCAGCGCGAACCCATGACCATCAGCGAGCACGACGCCCGCGCACGCGGCATTGTCGATGGGGATGTGGTCAAGGTGTTCAACGACCGCGGCGCGTTCCTGGCGGGGGTGAGGGTGTCTGCCGACATTCGCCCGGGCGTGGTGCAAATCGCCACCGGTGCCTGGTTTGACCCGCAGACGCCGGGGCAACGCAACAGCCTCGACAAGCACGGCAACCCGAATATGATCACCGCCGATATCGGCGCCTCCAGCCTGTCCCAAGGCTGCTCGGCGCAGACCGCGACGGTGGAGGTGGTGAAGTGGGATCAGCCGCTGCCGGACGTGACGGCGTTCGTGCCGCCGGTGTTCAAGGCCGGCTTGCCTCTTTAAGCTCAATGGTGCCCGGCGGCGGATGAGCCGTTGTGGCGAGCGGGCTTGCCCGCGTTGGGGCGCGAAGCGGCCCCAGTAAAGGCACTCAAGTTTTCCTGAAAGAACTCAGTGTTGGGTTTTGGGGCCGCTGCGCAGCCCAACGCGGGCAAGCCCGCTCGCCACAGGGGGTAGGTGTCTGCTTTTAACGTTGTGTCGATACCTATGGCAATCGGAGCAATGCTTCTCTCACATGTATTCAGTCCACACAAATCGCCCGGCCCAACTGGCCTTTCTCCACCCGCGCCGAGCAGCCGAAGTGCGCGTTATCCACCTGGCACGCGCCGGTCACGGGGCCGTTGCCGGACTGGGTGGTGACACTGGTCTGGCACTCGCCTTCACACTGGCTCGAATCGGTGCACGCCTTGCCCGCATCCTTGTAGGGCGTGATGCATTTCCAGCGCTGTAACTTGCCCACTTGTTTCATGGTGCCGCCGCCCGCCAGGCAAGTGGATGCGGTGGAGTCCTGGGCAGGCGGGGTGGTGGTGCAAGCCGATACCAACAGCAAAGCGGCCAGGCCGATTATCAATTTCATGCAGAAATCCCTTATGGAGTAAGCGCAGCGGTGCAGTGTACGGGCTATTGGACTACTTTGATTGACGAGCGATCCCTACCCGGTACTGACCCATGCACACGTTATGGAAACGCTATATGGCCTTGCTGGAAAACGACCTGAGCACGCAGATCTTCGACAACGTGAAGAACCTGCTGGTGTGCGCGCTGCTGTTTGCGGCGGGGACTAATACGGTGCTGGGGCAACGTGAGCTGTTCGTCGGCGTGTTCGCCTCGAACGTCGCGGGCTGGGGCCTGATTATCCTGTCGGCGGTGTTGATGCTGTTGAATATCAGCGATGGCATTCGCCGGCTGGCCAAGTTGCGCTATCACCTGGCATTGCAGCTGTTGTTGATCCTGGTTTATCTGGTGATTGCCGAGCGCGTGGTGGAGATAGTGTGGGGGTTTCGGGCGCATTGAAGTATCCTCCGCGGCCCGCTTCCTACCGATTCAAACACAGATGACAGGACAAGACATGCAGGCGCTTCTCGAGTCGATCCTCGACGAAGTTCGCCCACTGATCGGCCAAGGCAAAGTCGCCGACTATATTCCCGCACTGGCCGATGTACCCGCCAACCAACTCGGCATCGCGGTGTACGGCAACGACGGCTCGGCCTATTGCGCCGGGGACGCCGAGACCCTGTTCTCGGTGCAGAGCATCTCCAAGGTCTTCAGCCTGGTGCAGGCCATCGACCACGGCGGCGAAACCATCTGGGAACGCCTGGGCCACGAGCCTTCCGGGCAGCCGTTCAATTCCATGGTGCAGCTGGAGTTCGAACGCGGCCGCCCGCGCAACCCGTTTATCAACGCCGGCGCGCTGGTGATCTGCGACATCAACCAGTCGCGCTTTGCCGTGCCGATCCTGTCGATGCGCGACTTTGTGCGGCGCCTTTCGGGCAACTCGCAGATCCTGGTCAACAGCGTGGTCGCCGACTCCGAGGCGCAACACGGTGCGCGAAATGCGGCCATGGCCTACCTGATGAAATCCTTCGGCAACTTCCACAACGACGTGGACGCGGTGCTGCACAGCTACTTCAACTACTGCGCGCTGCAAATGAGCTGCCTGGACCTGGCCCGCGCCTTCAGCTTCCTGGCCAACGAGGGCGTGAGTGCCCACAGCGGCGAACAGGTGTTGAGCGCGCGCCAGACCAAGCAAGTCAACTCGATCATGGCCACCAGCGGGCTGTATGACGAGGCGGGCAATTTTGCCTATCGCGTGGGGTTGCCGGGTAAAAGTGGGGTAGGCGGTGGGATTGTTGCGGTGGTGCCGGGGCAGTTCACGGTGTGCGTGTGGTCGCCGGAGTTGAACGCGGCGGGGAATTCGCTGGCGGGGATGAAGGCGTTGGAGTTGTTGAGTGAGCGGATTGGGTGGTCGGTGTTTTGACGGCGAGGGGGTTGGCGTAGACGCCTGAACCCCCTTGCTGATCAGGCGTTACGCGGCTTTACGAACAGATCTAGCATCAGGAGCAAGGCCCCGGAGGCGCTTTATCTCGTCCATCTCAGGCGGCCGGATGTGCCACGTTCAGGGCCTTGTCTACCAGCAGTTGCACACTTTCGAGCATTCGGCAGATGCCCAGCGCGACATTGCGTTGAGGGCCGTCGATTTCAAACGCCAGGTGGCTGGCGATCTCGCTGATGGAGGCCAGGTCTTGGGAGGCGTTGACCAGCAGGGTTTCCGTGCCGAGATCGGGGCGCACGGTGAAGAGTGTTTCGGGGGGATTGGGGGTGTCTTTGATCATGGCGAAACTCCAAGGGAAATGGAGCTGCCACTGTTCGCGGTCAAACGAATTAGGGTGGCAGCTATACGCGGGTTGACCGACCGGTCCCAAGGAGCCCGGCATACCCGAAGGTATCCCGCGTACAGCTGCCGCGACACGATACAGCAGACGTAAAAAAAACGCCTGATTCGATATGGCACAGATGTACTTGGGAGTCGGACGGTCAAATCCGGTCGCTGAATTGGCAGCGACGGCACAGAGGTTAGTCAGCCGCGTTCCGAGCCACAACCTGAAACAGTCGTGGGAAAACTCCGAGAGTCTTGGGCGAAGTGCTATCCCTGTGGGAGCGGGCTTGCTCGCGAAAGCGGTGGGTCAGGACCGAATGGGTTGACTGACATACCGCCTTCGCGAGCAAGCCCGCTCCCACATTTAGATCTTCATCCGGTTTGGAAACTGTGTACGCCCAAACAAAAAATGCGCCCCTGAGGGCGCATTTTTTTGTTCGGTCAGCTACCGCCTATTCAGGCAATTGCATCCCACGCACGGTCGCCGTGCTCATCCTTGATCCGCGTCGGCAAGCCCATCACGTCCAGCGCCTTGAGGAACGGCTCAGCCGGCAGTTCCTCGACGTTGGCCATGTGCTTCACATCCCACTCGCCACGCGCTACCAGCAGCGCAGCGGCCACGGGTGGCACGCCTGCGGTGTAGGAGATGCCCTGGCTGTCGGTCTCGGCAAAGGCTTCTTCATGGCACGCCACGTTGTAGATGAACATCTCACGTGGTTGGCCGCCTTTGGTGCCTTTGACCAGGTCACCGATGCAGGTCTTGCCGGTGTAGCCCGGTGCCAGCGACGACGGGTCAGGCAGTACGGCCTTGACCACTTTCAACGGCACCACTTCCAGACCTTCGGCGGTGGTGACCGGTTTTTCGGAGAGCAGGCCGAGGTTTTTCAGCACGGTAAACACGTTGATGTAGTGTTCGCCGAAGCTCATCCAGAAACGCACGTTGGGCACGTCGAGGTTTTTCGACAGCGAGTGCACTTCATCGTGGCCGGTCAGGTAGAGGTTCTGCGAACCGACGACCGGCAGGTCGTCGGTGCGTTTGACTTCGAACATGGTGTTGCTGGTCCACTGGCTGTTCTGCCAGCTCCACACCTGCCCGGTGAACTCGCGGAAGTTGATTTCCGGGTCGAAGTTGGTGGCAAAGTATTTGCCGTGGCTGCCGGCATTGACGTCGAGAATGTCGATCGAATCAATGCGGTCGAAATGCTGTTGCTGCGCCAGCGCGGCATACGCGTTGACGACACCCGGGTCGAAGCCCACGCCAAGGATGGCGGTGATGTTCTTCTCTTTGCACTCTTGCAGGTGGTTCCATTCGTAGTTGCCGTACCACGGCGGGGTCTCGCAGACCTTGCCCGGCTCTTCGTGGATGGCGGTGTCGAGGTACGCAACGCCGGTGTCGATGCACGCACGCAGTACCGACATGTTGAGGAACGCGGAACCCACGTTGATGACGATCTGCGATTCGGTCTCGCGGATCAGGGCCTTGGTCGCTTCCACGTCCAGGGCGTTCAGCGCAAAGGCCTGGATGTCGGCGGGAACCTTGAGGCTACCCTTGGCCTTGACGCTGTCGATGATGGCCTGGCATTTGGAGATGTTGCGCGACGCGATAGCAATACGACCGAGTTCGTCGTTGTGCTGCGCGCACTTGTGGGCCACCACCTTGGCGACACCTCCTGCACCAATGATAAGAACGTTCTTTTTCAATTGCTTTATCTCTCCTTTATCCGCCAGCTTACGAAAGGCTGGACAGGTAGTCGTCGTAACCAAATTCACGAACCACTTCGACTGTACCGTCGAGTTGTTTCACTACGATGGACGGCATTTTCAGGCCGTTGAACCAGTTTTTCTTGACCATGGTGTAGCCTGCGGTGTCGATGAACGACAGCCGATCGCCGATGGCCAGCGGACGATCAAATTGATACTCGCCGAAGATGTCCCCGGCCAGGCAGGATTTGCCGCACACCATGACGGTGTGTTCACCGCCGCTCGGCGCCAGCTTGGCGTTGAGGCGGTAGATCAGCAGGTCCAGCAGGTGGGCTTCGATGGAGCTGTCTACCACGGCGAGGTTTTTGCCGTTGTAGAGGGTATCGAGCACGGTCACTTCCAGCGAGGCGCTGTTGGTGATCGCAGCTTCGCCGGGTTCCAGGTACACCTGCACGCCGTACTTCTCGGAGAACGCCTTCAGGCGGGCGCAGAACGCGTCCACGGCATAGTCTTCACCGGTGAAGTGGATGCCGCCGCCGAGGCTGACCCACTCGACCTTGTGCAGCAGCGCGCCGAAGCGTTCTTCGATGGTGCCGAGCATTTTGTCGAACAGGCTGAAATCGCCGTTCTCGCAGTTGTTGTGGAACATGAAGCCGGAAATCTGCTCGATCACGCCTTCGATCTTCACCGGGTCCCACTCGCCCAAGCGGCTGAACGGGCGCGCCGGGTCGGCCAGCAGGTAGTCGGAGCTGCTCACCTGCGGGTTCACGCGCAGGCCGCGGGTCTTGCCTTCGCTGCGTTCGGCAAAACGCTGCAACTGGCTGATGGAGTTGAAGATGATCTTGTCGCAGTTATCCAGCATCTCTTCGATTTCATCGTCAGCCCAGGCCACGCTGTAGGCGTGCGCCTCGCCTTCGAACTTCTGGCGGCCGAGCTTCAACTCATACAGCGACGACGACGTGGTGCCGTCCATGTATTGCTGCATCAGGTCGAACACCGACCACGTGGCGAAGCACTTGAGCGCCAGCAGGGCCTTGGCGCCGGACTGTTCGCGCACGTAAGCAATCTTCTGCATGTTGACCAGAAGCTTCTGTTTATCGATGAGGTAGTACGGCGTTTTGATCATTTTTGAGAGCCTGCGGCGGTGCCTGCCAAAAAAGGACACGCATTGTGCCCGCACTTGGAACAGATCGAAAGGTTAGCGGGCGGATTTTGCGCGCTTGGTTTCAAGGATAGCTCCGGAGTGTGACTATCTATAGGCATGACACCGGCCCCTGTGGGAGCGGGCTTGCTCGCGAAAGCGGTATTTCAGTGAATACATATTTGACTGACACACTGCATTCGCGAGCAAGCCCGCTCCCACATTTGAATGTGTATACATCAGGTTTTTGCCATCAAACCGTCATCTGCCCACCACTGTACTGCCACATTCCACCGTTACTGTCCTCGCCAATGAGATCGATCTCAAGCGAGTAACAATGACTGATTTGAAAGACGTTGCGCGGCTGGCCGGGGTGTCCCGCGCCACCGCCGCCCGGACCTTTGCCTCCCCCGACCAGGTGCGCCAGGCTACCCGTGAACAGGTGTTCGCCGCCGCCCGTGAGTTGGGCTTTCGCCCCAACTTGCTCGGCCGCCAACTGCGCCTGCAAACCACCCAGTTGATCGGTGTGGTAGTGCCCAACCTGCTCAACCCGGTGTTCGCCGAACAGTTCCAGGCCATGGAGCGTGCGGCGCGGCTGCGTGGCTACAGCCTGTTGCTGGCGACCACCGACTACAGCAGCGAGCGCGAATGCATTGTGGTGGAAGAACTGCTGCGCCAGCGCGTCGATGGCCTGGTGCTGACGGTCACCGATGCCGAAAGCAACAGCGTGCTCAGCAGCCTGAACACCGAACAAACCCCCTTTGTGCTGGCGTATCACCAACCGAGCAATCCCAATTACAGCGCCGTGTCGGTCGACAACCGTGCGGGCATGGCGTTGGCCACGCGGTATCTGCTGGAAGCGGGGCACCGGCGCATCAGTATGGTCGCCGGCCCCGCGTTGCAGTCCGACCGTGCGCGCCTGCGCTACGCCGGTTATTGCGATGCAATGAAGGAATACGGCCTCAAAAGCCGCCCGGTGATCGAAATGCCGGCGCACACCCAGGCCGAATTCAACGCCATCGAACCCTTCCTGCAGGGCCCCGAGGCGCCCACTGCGCTGGTGTGCTCCAACGACTTCCTGGCGATCAGTTTGATCGCCGAGCTGCGCCGCAATACCTGGAACGTGCCGCAGCAGCTGTCGGTGATGGGCTTTGACGGCATCGCCCTCGGCACGCAGATGCACCCGACCCTGTGCAGCGTGGTGCAACCTATCACGCTGCTGGCCAACACGGTGATTGACCAACTGCTGGCGCAGATCGCCGGCAACGCCCCGATTTCCCATTGCCTGCCTTGCCATATCCGGCCGGGCGAAAGCACTCAACCCCTTGAGGAGACCCCTGATGCGCGCATTCAGTAAAACCCTGGCAGCTGTGCTGCTGTGCGGTATGGCCAGCCTGGCCCAGGCCGCCGACACCGCGATTTGCTACAACTGCCCGCCGGATTGGGCCGACTGGGGCACCCAGCTCAAGGCTATCGCCACCAGCACCGGGGTGCAGGTGCCGCTGGACAACAAAAACTCCGGCCAGTCCCTGGCGCAGCTGGTGGCCGAAAAGGCCGCCCCGGTGGCGGACGTGGTGTACTACGGCGTGACGTTCGGGCTGCAGGCGCAAAAGGCCGGTGTGGTCGAGGGCTACAAACCCAAGGGCTGGGACCAGATTCCCGCAGGCTTGAAAGACCCTGACGGCCACTGGTTCGCGATCCACTCCGGCACCTTGGGCATCATGGTCAACGTCGACGCCCTTGGCGGCTTGCCCGTGCCGCAAAGCTGGGCCGACCTGCTCAAGCCTGAGTACAAAGGCATGGTCGGCTACCTGGACCCGTCCAGCGCGTTCGTCGGCTACGTGTCGGCGGTGGCGATCAACCGCGCCATGGGCGGCGACCTGGACAACTTCGCCCCGGCCATCGACTACTTCCAGAAACTCGCGAAAAACGCGCCGATCGTGCCCAAGCAAACCGCGTATGCGCGGGTGCTGTCGGGTGAGTTGCCGATCCTGGTGGACTACGACTTCAACGCCTACCGCGCACGCTACAAAGACAACGCGAATGTGGCGTTCGTGATTCCGAAAGAAGGCAGCATCAGCGTGCCGTATGTGATGAGCCTGGTGGCCAACGCGCCGCACCGCGCCAATGCCGAACAAGTCCTCGACTTCGTGCTTTCCGATGCAGGCCAGGCGCTGTGGGCCAAAGCTTACTTGCGCCCGGTACGCCCGATGAAAATGCCGGCCGAGGTCGCCGCGCAGTTCCTGCCCGACAGCGACTATGCGCGTGCCGGCGTGGTGGACTACGAAAAAATGGCCGCTGTGCAGGAAGCCTTCGCCGCCCGTTACCTGAACGAGGTCAAGTAAGTGGCAGCGTCATCCCGACAGGCCGCGTGGGCCCTGGCCCCCGCGTTTGCCGTGCTGCTCGCGTTCTGGCTGCTGCCGCTGGCGCACCTGATGGTGCTCGGCGCCGAGAGCCGCGACAGCAATGGCAGCGGTTATTGGCAGGTGCTCAGCAGCGCGCAGTACCTGGGCAGCCTGGCGCAAACCTGCGTGCTGGCGATTTTCGTGACGCTGGTGGCGCTGTTGATCGGCGGCATCAGCGGCGTGTTTCTCGCCCGCCAGCAGTTCTTCGGGCGCTCGGCCTTGGTGGCATTGCTGACTTTTCCCCTGGCGTTTCCCGGGGTGGTGGTGGGCTTTTTGGTGATCCTGTTGGCGGGGCGCCAGGGCCTGCTGGCCTCCCTGGGGCTGCAACTGGCGGGTGAGCGCTGGATCTTTGCCTACTCGCTGGCCGGGTTGTTTGTGGGCTACCTGTACTTCTCGATCCCGCGGGTCATTCTCACGGTGATGGCGGCGTGCGAGAGCCTCGACCGCAGCCTGGAAGAAGCCGCGCATTCACTGGGGGCAGGGCACTGGCGCGTGGTGTGCGACGTGATAGTGCCGGGCCTGGCGCCCGCATTGGCGTCCTGTGGCGCGATCTGCTTCGCCACGTCGATGGGTGCTTTCGGCACCGCGTTCACCTTGGGCACACGCCTGAACGTGACGCCGGTGGCGATCTACAACGTGTTCACCAACTACGCCAACTTTGCCGTCGCCGCCGCGTTGTCGGTGGTGCTGGGCGCAGTGACGTGGGCGGTATTGCTGCTCACGCGGCGTCTGGTGAAAAACGCGGGGACGGTCCTGTGAAGCGCTCATCGCTGTTTGTGGTTCAACTGCTGTTCACCCTGCTGGTGTGCGCCTTTATGTTGGTGCCGGTGCTGATGTCATTGCTTGCTGGGCTCACGCGTAATTTCTTTGTGGGGCTGTCCAGCGGTTTGACCTTCGACTGGTTGATCCAGGTGTGGCAAGCCTATTCGCCGACCGTGTGGTTGTCGTTGCAACTGGCCGTGGCGTGCGCGGTATGCGTCTGCGTGATCGGTGTGCCGGCGGCCTATGCCTTGGTGCGTATGAACAACCGCTTCAGCCGCGCCTTCGAAGAATTGATGGTGTTGCCGGTGGCGATGCCCGGCTTGGCCAGCGCCCTGGCGTTGCTGCTGACCTACGGCCAGTTCGGCACGTTCCGCAGCAGTTGGCTGTTTATCCTGGTCGGCCATGTGTTGTTCACCTTGCCATTCCTGGTGCGGCCGGTGATGGCGGTGATGCAACGCCAGCATTTGCCGGTGCTGGAAGAGGCGGCGGCGAGCTTGGGCGCCGGGCCGATCAAGCGCTTTTTCAGCGTGGTGGTGCCCAACTGCCGGGCAGGGATTCTCGCGGGTGTGTTGATGGTGGTCACACTGAGCCTGGGTGAGTTCAACCTGACCTGGATGCTGCACACGCCGATGACCAAAACCTTGCCGGTGGGCCTGGCCGACAGCTACGCCTCGGCGCGCCTGGAAATCGCCAGCGCCTACACCCTTATCTTTTTGCTGATGATCGTGCCGCTGCTGATTGCGTTGCAGGCCATCAGCGCTGGTTTGTCCCGTGGAGAGCGTCGATGACCGCTATCACTATCCGCCTGCAAGGCTGTCGCAAGGCGTTCGCCGACGGCACTGTGGCCGTGCATGACTTGAACCTGACCGTCGAAGGCGGCGAAACCCTGGCGATTCTCGGCCCGTCCGGTTGTGGCAAAACCACCACCTTGCGCTTGATCGCAGGGTTGGAACGCCCGGATGTGGGCCAGGTGTTTTTCGGTGATCAGGACGTGACCCGCCTGCCCATCGAACGCCGCGATGTGGGCATGGTGTTCCAGAACTACGCGCTGTTCCCCAATCTGGATGTGGCCGGCAATATCGTCTACGGCCTGAAGATTCGCGGCGTGCCTGCATCGGATCGCACCAAGCGCTGCGACGAGTTGCTGGAGCTGGTGGGCTTGCAGCAACACGGCAAACGCAGCATCCACGAATTGTCCGGTGGTCAGCGCCAGCGCGTGGCATTGGCCCGGGCCCTGGCGCCGCGCCCGAAAGTGCTGTTGCTGGACGAACCGCTGGCAGCCCTGGATGCGCAACTGCGTGAGCGTTTGCGTAGCGAGCTGGACCAACTGCTGCGCGGCCTGGGGATCACCTCGGTGTTTGTCACCCATGACCAGGGCGAAGCCATGGCCCTGGGCGATCGCATCCTGGTGATGGAACACGGCCGCGTTGCGCAGCTGGCCAGCCCGCGTGAGATCTACCAGAAACCGGCCAATGCCTTCGTCGCAGGTTTTGTCGGCAACCTCAATGCATTCACGGTGATCGAGCCCTCGGCGTATGGCCTGAAAGTCTGCGGCGGCGAATTGCCGTGGCATGAGGCCAACCTGCCCGGCACCGTGTATTGCCGCCCCGAGCACCTGCGGGTGATGGAGGGCGAGGGGCACTTGCACGGCCATCTGCTGGCGCAGTTTTTCCAGGGCGCGCAAAGCCGTCTGCTGGTGGATGTGGGCGGCCCGCAGCCGCTGTTGGTAGACAGCAGCGACAACCAGCTGTACGCCGTCGGCACACCGATGGCCCTGGCCATCGCGCCGCACATGTTGTTCACCTTGAATGCTTGAGAGTCGACTTTTGAACCGTCCGTTTGTTGTTGCGCAGATCAGCGATCTGCACCTTAAAGCCGGACAGCGCCTGACGTATGGGGTGGTGGATACCCTGGGCGCGTTGCGCCGTGCCGTCGACCATCTGAACGCCAGCCACCCACGGCCCGATATCGTGGTGGTCAGCGGTGACCTGGTGGACTTCGGCCGCGCCGACGAATACGCCGTGCTGCAGCCTGAGCTGGCGCGCCTGAACATGCCGTGCTACCTGGTGCCCGGCAACCACGACACACGCGGGCCGATGCTGGATGCGTTCCGCGATCACGCGTATCTGCCGCTGTCGGCCGATGGCCCGTTGGACTGGGTGGTGGACGAGCACCCGCTGCGCCTGATCGGCCTGGACTCGACCATCCCCGGTGGCCATGGCGGGCAGTTGCTGGACAGCCAGTTGCAGTGGCTCGATGAGCAACTGGCGCTACGCCCCGAAGTGCCCACGCTGCTGATCTTGCATCACCCGCCGTTTATCAGCGGCATCGGCCATATGGACCGCGAACCCTTCGTCAACGCCGCTGCGCTGGAGCAGGTGGTGGCTCGCCACCCGCAAGTGGAGCGCCTGCTGTGCGGCCACCTGCACCGCCCGATGCAGCGGCGGTTCGGTGGCAGCCTCAGCTGTGTTTGCCCCGGCACCTCGCATCAGATTGTGCTCGACCTGCAAGACGCCGCGCCCGCGCATTTCAACCTGGAGCCGGCGGGTTATCTGTTGCATCGCTGGGATGCGCAACACGGCTTGATCAGCCACAACGGCGTATTCGGGGACTACCCGGGGCCGTATCCGTTTTATGACGCTCAAGGATTGATTGACTGAAGTTTCACGGAGGTCAACTAAGCAACTAGTCGTTAGTTAACGCAGCGGTCAACTCACGTTTGGCCGCGTGCATCCTACTGTCCATTTTTTGCGCCCGGAACTTGGATTCCGTGCCGGAGTTCGTCCTGATGAAAGCCACTTTGAATGTATTAAGCGTATTGACCGGCGGCCTGGGTATTGCCCTGAGCCCCTTGGCCTCGGCTGATTTCCTTGCCGACAGCAAAGCCAACTTGAGCATGCGCAACTTCTACTTCAACAACGACAACCGTGACGGCACCGCCGCTCCGTCGAAGACTGAAGAGTGGGGCCAGGCGTTTATCCTCAATTATCAATCGGGTTTTACCGACGGTACCGTGGGCTTCGGCCTGGACGCCGTCGGCATGCTTGGCGTGACCCTGGACAGCGGTGGCGGCCGCCACGTGGGCAGCTCGATGATCCCCAACGACGACGGCAAGGCCGCCGACAACTGGGCCCGTGGCGGTGCGACGGCCAAGGCGCGGTTTGCCAAGACTGAGCTGCGCTACGGCTACCTGCGGCCGAACCTGCCGATTCTGGTGAGTAACGACGGGCGCCTGTTGCCGCAGTCTTTCGAAGGTGGGCAAGTCACCAGCAAGGACATCGACAACCTCACCCTGATCGGCGGCCAACTCCAGCACACCACCGGCCGTGGCTCCAGCGACCGCAGTGGCCTGGCGGCAGCGGGCGGCACCCAGGAAAGCAATAAATTCAACTACGCCGGTGCCGATTACCAAGTGACCAAGGACCTGCTGGTCCAGTACTACTACGCCAACCTCGAAGACTATTACCAGCAACACTTTGCCGGCCTGATTCATGTATTGCCGTTGGGCGACTATGGCTCATTGAAGACCGACCTGCGCTACTTCAAGACCACCTCCGACGGCAAAAACAGCACTGTCGCCGGCCGCGCCGAAGGCTACAAGTTGGGCGGCTATACCAAGAACGGCAACGGTGAAATCGACAACAATACCTGGAGCGCCGCGTTCATCTACTCCCTGGGCCCGCACGCGATTACCGCGGGTTACCAGCAAGTATCGGACGACAGTAACTTCGCGCAACTCAACCAGGGTGGCCTGGTGAACAAAGGGGAGGGCGGCTCCAGCCTGTACCTCTACACCGACCGCACCGTGCAGACCTTTATCCAGGCGGGCGAACGTACGGCCTTTGCTCAATACGCCTATGACTTCGCGTCACTCGGCGTACCGGGCCTGAAGGCGTCGGTGATGTACTTGAAGGGTGAGCATATCCTCACTGCCAGCGGCAACGATGCGAGTGAGTGGGAGCGGGATATTTCCCTGGATTACGTGGTGCAGAGCGGCACGTTCAAGAACGTCGGGTTTGGCTGGCGTAACGGCATGTCGCGCAGTGAAGTGGCGCGGGACCAGGATCAGAACCGGGTGTTTGTGAGTTACTCGATTCCGTTGATGTAACACCCCTTGTGGCGAGGGAGCTTGCTCCCGTTGGGCTGCGCAGCAGGCCCAGAAAAGCGGGAGCGCTGCGCACTCCAACGCGAGCAAGCTCGCTCGCCACAACAAGCGCGCTTGCCACGATTGCGCGCCAGTGCTCAGGCCACTCGGTTTCGGCCTGCGCCCTTGGCTTCGTACAAGCGCATATCCGCTCGCTTGAGCAGCGCCAGTGAGTCCCGATCCGAAGGCTCGGCCACGCTTACGCCGATACTTACCGTTACCCGGCCCACCGCCTGAAACTGTGCAGCCTCCACGGCTGCACGGATTTTTTCGGCGACCACGTCTGGGCTGTCCGGTTCTTCGACTTCGGGCAGCAGCACCGCGAACTCTTCGCCGCCGTAGCGTGCGACAAAGTCGGTGGCGCGGGTGGTGCTTTCAATCAATGCTGCCAGTTGGCACAGCACGTCATCGCCGATGGCGTGGCCGTAGGTGTCGTTGACCCGTTTGAAGTTGTCCGCGTCGATCAGCAGCAGGGCAAAGGTGCGGCCGGTGCGTTGGAACAACAGGCTGTTTTCGGCGAGTTTTTCATCGAAACGCCGGCGGTTGTAGACGCCGGTCAGGGCGTCATGGGTGGCCAGTTTCAGCAGGTCGGCGTTGGCTCGGGTGAGGTCGGCGGTGCGTTGGGCGACGGTGGCCTCCAGAGAGGCGTTGGCTTCCTGCAGCTCGCGTTCCTTGGAGAGCAATGACTGAGTCATCCCGGTGAGTGAGCGCCCCAGTTGGGCAATCTCCAGCACGCGGTGCTCCTGGGGGAAAACCGCGCCAGGTTGATGGTCCTGCACCTGCTTGGCGGATTTGGCCAAACGTTCGATGGGCCGGCTGAGGGTGGAGGCCAGGTAGTAGGCGACGAGGCCGAACACGACCGCAGCGATCACTCCCAGCAGCAACAGCTTGTACAGCAGCACGCGTGCCGGTTGCAGCGCCACCTCCAAGGGTTGGCGCACCATGATGTACCAGGAAACCTTGGCATTCGAGGGGCTGGGCACTGCTACCGATGCGGTCACGTAGCCGTTGCCGGCGGACCACCCCGCGAGCTTGCCCAGGTTGGCCGGCGGCATCTGCTCACCCGCCAGCACCTGCGGGTAGAGCACTTTGCCGTCGAAGTCGACGATCAGGGCCTCCAGCTCCGGCAGGGCATCCTTTTGCATTACCGCAGAATCGACGATCTGCGTCACCCAACGCCAATGCGCATGGGCCCCCAGTACGCCGATGGTTTCACCTTGGGCGTTACGAATCGGCGCGGCGAAATCGATAAAGCGCAACGGCTCGCCATTGGCCGCCCCCAGCAGGAGCTTGGCCAGCAGCACGGCTTCATGGGGATCACCGGTGTACTCGCCGCGCATGCCCGCCTGAAACCATGGCCGCTGCTGCACCGACTGATTGACCAGCAGCCCGTTGACCGCCTGACGCACTTGGCCATTGGCGTCGGCTACCCCCATCCACGCGTACTCGGCGCGCGATTGGGTGCGCAACTCCATCAAGGTCAGGATATCCGGAGCGTCCAGGTTGCCCTGGCGAAACAACGGCGCCTTGCTCAGCAACGACACTTCCAACTGTCGTTCGCGCAGTTGCACGGCCAACAGCGCCGCCGTGGAGCGGGCGGTGCTCAACAGCGTGTTGCCGCTGGCCTGCTTCATCTGCTCAGTGGCGATATGGCCCACATAGAAGCCCACGCTCAACAGTGTGAGCAAGGACAAACCGGCAAACCAAAGGGTCAGGTGACTGCGCAGGCTGGCTTTGATCATGAGGACTCATTTGAATGTTTGGTTTTGAGCATAGTACGCGTAATGGATCTGGGGCGATCAACCACAAACGTTCAAGATTCCCCGGCAATTGCCTCAGTAGACTCGCATTACTTTCACTACTGCAGGTTCCCATGGACATCTTCCTCTACGCCTTCAGCGTCATGTACAGCCCGGGGCCCGTCAACTTGATGGGCTTGAACGCCGGGCTCACCGGCAAATTCCGCCGTTCCAGTGGGTTCTATATCGGCGTGGGGTGCGCGATGTTGCTGATGTTCGTGGTGTTTGGCTACACCGGTGAAGCCATCATCTCCCAGGCGGCGTTGCCGTATATCTCGCTGATCGGCGGCGTGTACACGCTGTACCTCGCGTACCAGGTGTTCAGCGCCCGCACCGAGGTTGAAGCGTCGGGCACAGCGTCCAAAACCCTCACGTTCTGGAACGGCCTGGTGATCCAGTTGCTTAACCCTAAAGGCATCGTGGCGGTGTTGCCGATCACCAGTGTGATGTTGCCGGCGGCGCATATTACCGGGGCCTCGATCTTTGGGGTTTCGGCGTTGCTGGGGCTGGGCGCCGTGGGTGCGCCATGGGTCTACGCCTTGCTCGGCGCGTTGCTGGGGCGACGGATCAGCGGGGCGGCGGCGTTTACCTGGTTCAACCGCTGCATGGGCCTGGCGCTGGCGGGTTGCGCGTATTTCATGTTTCACGCGTTCTATGTGCACCTGATCTCAACATGAGTGGATCTTGTGATCATCTAGAGTAAAATGAGTTTGTCTCACGATGAGCGTCTGTCGACAATGGCTGCCATAAATACCGACATTGGAGTTGTAAGTCATGGCAGTCGCTCATTCCCTTGGATTTCCGCGCATTGGACGCGATCGTGAACTGAAAAAAGCGCAGGAAGCGTTCTGGAAGGGTGAGCTCGACGAAGCCGGCCTGCGCGCCGTTGGCCGTGACTTGCGCAAGACCCACTGGGACCTGCAGAAACAGGCCGGCATCGAGTTGTTGCCCGCGGGTGATTTCGCCTGGTACGACCAGGTGCTGACCCACTCGCTGATGTTCGGCGTGATCCCGGAGCGTTTCCGCCCAGCCGATGGCAAAGCCACCCTGCAAACCCTGTTCGGCATGGCGCGTGGCGTCAGCGACAGCTGCTGCGGCGGTGCCCACGCCCAAGAAATGACCAAGTGGTTCGACACCAACTACCACTACCTGGTGCCTGAATTCAGCGCCGACCAGCAGTTCCACCTGGGGTGGGACCAACTGTTCGAAGAAGTGAAGGAGGCCCGCGACCTGGGCCACACCGTCAAGCCGGTGGTGATCGGCCCGCTGACCTACTTGTGGCTGGGCAAGGCCAAGGGCGGCGACTTCGACAAGCTCGACCTGCTTGACCGCCTGCTGCCGCTGTACGGCCAGATCTTCCAGCGCCTGGCTGAGCTGGGCGTTGAATGGGTGCAGATCGACGAACCGATCCTGGTGCTCGACCTGCCGCAGGCATGGAAAAACGCCTTTGAACGAGCCTACAACCTGATCCAGCGTGACCCGCTGAAAAAGCTGGTGGCTACCTACTTCGGCGGCCTGGAAGAGAACCTCGGCCTGGCGGCGAACCTGCCGGTGGACGGCCTGCACATTGACCTGGTGCGTGCACCGGACCAGTACCCGACGATCCTCGACCGCCTGCCGGCCTACAAGGTGCTGTCCCTGGGCGTGGTCAACGGCCGTAACGTCTGGCGTTGCGACCTGGAGAAAGCCCTGGCGACCTTGCAACACGCCCATGAAAAACTCGGAGATCGCCTGTGGGTGGCGCCGTCCTGCTCGCTGCTGCACAGCCCGGTTGACCTCGGCCGCGAAGACACGCTGGATGCCGAGCTGAAAAGCTGGCTGGCGTTTGCCGTGCAAAAATGCTCGGAAGTCTCTGTGCTGGCCCAGGCCGTCAACGCGCCGCAAGCGCCCAACGTGCTCGCTGCCCTGGCTGAAAGCCGCGCCGTACAAGCTGCCCGCGCTGCTTCGCCGCGTATTCACAAGCCGGCGGTGCAAGCGCGTGTGGCGGCTATCACGGCCAAGGACAGCCAGCGTCAGTCACTGTTTGCCCAGCGTATCGAAAAGCAGCGCGCCGGCCTGAACCTGCCCTTGTTCCCGACCACCACCATCGGCTCGTTCCCGCAAACCGCGTCGATCCGCTTGGCGCGCCAGTCGTACAAAGCCGGCAAGCTGAGTGAAGCCGAATACGTCGAAGCGATGCACAGCGAGATCAAACACGCCGTCGAGGTGCAGGAAAACCTCGGCCTGGACGTGTTGGTACACGGTGAAGCCGAGCGTAACGACATGGTCGAATACTTCGCCGAGCAACTGGACGGCTATGTGTTCACGCGCTTCGGCTGGGTACAGAGCTATGGTTCGCGCTGCGTGAAACCGGCAGTGATCTTCGGCGACCTGAGCCGCCCCAACGCTATGACGGTGGAGTGGATCCGCTATGCCCAAGGTCTCACCAGCAAGGTGATGAAGGGCATGCTGACCGGCCCGGTGACCATGCTGATGTGGTCCTTCCCCCGCGAAGACGTGAGCCGCGAAGTGCAGGCGCGTCAACTGGCGCTGGCGATTCGCGATGAAGTGGTGGACCTGGAAACCGCCGGCATCAAGATCGTACAGATCGATGAAGCCGCCTTCCGCGAAGGCTTGCCGTTGCGCCAGGCGCAGTGGCAGCACTACCTGGACTGGGCGACCGAAGTGTTCCGCCTGTGCGCCTCCGGCGTGCGTGACGAAACCCAGATCCACACCCACATGTGCTACAGCGAGTTCAACGATGTGATCGAGTCCATCGCGGCGATGGATGCCGACGTGATCACCATCGAGACGTCGCGTTCGGACATGGAGCTGCTGGACGCATTCGAAGCCTTCGCTTACCCGAACGAGATCGGCCCGGGCGTCTACGACATCCACTCGCCACGCGTACCGGATGCGTCGGAGATGGCCAACCTGCTGCGCAAGGCGGCCAAGCGGATCCCGGCTGAGCGTCTGTGGGTGAACCCGGACTGCGGTTTGAAAACCCGTGGCTGGCCGGAAACCGAAGCGGCGCTGATTCATATGGTGACAGCAGCGCGTCAACTGCGGACCGAGTTGGCTTAAACGCGGTAAAAGTGTGGGAGCTGGCTTGCCGGCGATTGCATCACCCCGGTATCACTGAAACACCGAGGTGCCCGCATCGCAGGCAAGTCAGCTCCCACAGCAAAGCAACCGAGTGGCTACAGGTATTTGAGCCAGGCCAGGTCGCGGCGCCGGGCCTTGAGCCCGGCGAACCACCGCACCGGCGGGTACAGGGCCAGGGGCAGTACCAGCGCAACCAGCCACACCGCGCCAATACTGTCGAAGCCGAAGTAGTTGCCGTGGTTCAGGCCAAACAGCGCGACACACGCGACATACAGCACTTTGAGCACATACAGGTGCAGCAGATAAAAGAACATCGGCGCGGCGCCAAACACGGCCAGCACGCCGATCCAGCGTTTATGCCCGGCGCGTTCAAACGCCAGCAGCAACAGCAAGCCGATGCCCAGGGTCAACGCCAGAAACAGCAGCGAAGGCGGGTACTTGGTGACGTTGAAGATGCTCATCAGCGTTGGCACCGAGCTGTCATACAGCTGCCACGGCTTCTCGCCATAGCCATTGACCAGCCGCAACCCCACGAACCCCACCAATGCCCCGACACCTGCCAGCAACAGATACCGCTGGCGTACGGCCGGCAGCGTGGCGCTGGCAAACCACGGGCCGAGGCTGTAGCCCAAGGCAATCACGCCGATCCACGGCAGCACCGGGTAGGTGGTGCGCAGGCGCAGGGTGTCACTTAACTCGATCCAGCTGCGTTCATGCAGGATCGCCCACAGGTTTTGCAGCGCCGAACCGGGCGCAAAGTGCACAGCATCCAGCAGGTTGTGGCCGCCGATGATCGCCAGCGCCAGCACCACCAGCAGCTGTCGCGGCAGCCACACCAGGGCGGCGAGGGCGAGCATGCTCACACCAATCGCCCAGATCACTTGCAGGTAGATCACGCTGGGCGGCAGTTGGAAGGTCCAGGCGAAGTTGACCAGGGTGAACTCCAGCACCACCAGAAACAGCCCGCGCTTGAACAGGAACGCCGACACGTCAGCGCGGCCCGAGTATTTTTGGCCGTACAAAAACGCGGACAATCCGGTCAGCAACACAAATACCGGCGCACACAGGTGGGCCAGGGTGCGGCTCACAAACAGCGCGGGTTCGGTGCTGTCGATGCTCATCGGGTCGCTGACCTGGCGGTGCAGCAGGAAGGTTTCGCGCACGTGGTCGAGCAGCATGAACAGGATCACCAGGCCGCGCAGGGCGTCGATGCAAAGCAGGCGTTGGCGCAGGGGAACAGCGTCGGTCATGGGTAAAGGTCCCAGGGCAGGGCGGAAAAGGGGCGTTATCCTATAACATTAATTAACGCGTTGCCGCGATTCGTTGTGCCGATTAGAATGCGATCAATTCTTAATTACTCCTTGGCCCCGGCGCCGGTGATCTGCATGTCGTCCCCACTCCATCTGCCTATCCAGCACCTGTACTGCGAGCACCACGGATGGTTGTACCGTTGGCTCGACCGCAAGCTGGGCAATGCCAGCGACGCGGCCGACCTGGCCCACGACACCTTTATGCGCCTGCTCACCCGCCAGCCCGGTGCCGGTTTTGGCAGCGAGCCACGCGCCTTGCTGACGCATATCGCCAAGGGTTTGATGATCGACAGCTGGCGCCGTCAGGAAGTCGAGCGCGCCTACCTGGACACCATCGCCCACCTGCCCGAGCAGGAAGTGCCGTCGCCGGAAACCCGCTGGCTGATCCTTGAATCGCTGTACCGCATCGAAGCCATGCTGCGCGATCTGCCGGAGAAAACCCGCCAGGCGTTCCTGATGTCGCAGATCGATGGGCTGACCTACCCGCAGATCGCCGATGAACTGAAGGTGTCGCTGGTGTCGGTCAAACGTTATATGCGCGATGCGTTCCTCGCCTGCCTGAGCGTGGCATGAACCCCTCGATTGACCCGCTGATCCTGGGCGAAGCCGCCGACTGGATGGTGCAGTTGCAATCGGGCAGCGCCACCGACGAAGACCGCCGCGCCATCGCCCAGTGGCAAAGCCGCAGCGCCCAGCACGCGCAGGCCTGGCAGCGAGCGGAGGCGATTCTCGGTGATTTCAGCAGCGTGCCGGGGGCAATCGCCGGCGACACGCTCAAGCGCATCGGCCGTAAACAATCCCTCGGCCGCCGCCAGGCCCTCGGGTTATTGCTGCTGGCGGGGCCGGCAAGCTGGCTGGCGTGGCAGCACAAACCCTGGCAAGCCTGGACCGCCGACCAACACACCGCCATCGGTGAGCAGCGCAACCTGACCTTGCCCGACGGCACGCGCCTGCTGATCAACACGGCCAGCACGTTGAATATCGCCTTCGACGCCCAGGTGCGGCGCATCGAACTGCTGCAAGGCGAGGTGATGATCACCACCGCCAAAGACCCCGCGCCCAGCCATCGCCCGTTTATCGTGCAGACCCGCCACGGCACCGCCCGTGCGCTGGGCACGCATTTCAGTGTGCGGGTAGGCGAGCAGAGCAGCCGCGTGGCGGTGATCGACGGCGCGGTGCAAATGCTGCCGGCGCATGCCGCCCACGGCGTGATCCTCAAGGCCGGCGAGCAGAGCGCGTTTGGCAGCGACAGCGTGGCGGCGGTGGAACCGCTGGAGCAAAGCGCGCTGACCTGGGAAAACGGCATGTTGCTGGCCCAGCAGATGCGCCTGGCGGATTTGCTCGATGAACTGGGCCGCTACCGGCGGGGCGTGTTGCGCTGCCACGCCAGTGTGGCCGGGTTGAGCGTGTCCGGCGCGTTCCCGTTGCGCGACACCGATGCCAGCCTGCGCCTGTTGCAGGACACTCTCCCGGTGAAAGTCAGCAGCCTGACCGGCTATTGGGTCACCGTTGAGCCGCGCTGAAATTATTGTTGACCTTCGCTGATACCTTTTTCGTTGTCGCCCGGTGTAGGGGAGAACCCTCAACTTTGCACCGCGCCGACAGGAATGCCCATGACCTTCACCTCGCACCCCATCCGCCCTTTGAAGGCATTGAGCCTGGCTGTCGCGCTGGCGGCCATCGCACCGCTGCATAGCGCCGTGGCTGCCGAAGCGCCGAGCAGTGCAGCGCGCAGCTACGCCATCGCGCCCGGGCCATTGGGCAATGTGCTGGCGCAGTTTGCGGCAGTCTCCGGCGTGCCGTTGTCGTTTGATTCCAAACTACTCAATGATCAGCACAGTGCCGGCCTGCAGGGCAGCTACACCGCGCAATCGGGGTTTATGCAACTGCTGCAAGGCAGCGGTTATACCCTGCAGAGCACCGGTGCGAACGGCTACACCGTAGTGCCACAGGCCAATGGCGATGCGGTTGAACTGGGCGCCACCACCATCAGCGGCGAGGGCGGGGCGCAGGCGGACACCTACGGCGGCGGCCAGGTGGCACGCTCGGCGCGGCTCGGGGTGCTGGGTAACCGCTCGATCAATGACGTGCCGTTCAGCGTGGTCAGCTATACCGCCAAGACCATCGCCGACCAGCAGGCGCGGACCGTGGGGGATGTGCTGCTGAACGACGCGTCGGTGCGCCAGTCCTCGGGGTTCGGCAATTTTTCCCAGGTGTTCACCATTCGCGGCCTGCCGCTGAACACCGATGATATTGCCTTCAACGGCCTGTACGGCGTGCTGCCCCGGCAGATCATCACCACTGAGGCGCTGGAGCGGGTCGAGCTGTTCAAAGGGCCCAACGCCTTCGTCAACGGCGTTTCGCCGGCCGGCAGCGGGATTGGCGGCAGCGTCAACCTGGTGCCCAAGCGTGCCGAAGACCTCGCCACCCGCAGCGTGACCCTCGACACCACCACCGATGGCCAGGCCGGCGGGCATATCGACCTGGGTCAGCGCTTTGGCGAAGACAACCGCTTCGGCGCACGGGTCAACCTGGCCCGGCATGGCGGCGACACGGCCGTCGAAGATGAATTCAAAAGCTCGCAACTGGTGGCCGTGGCCCTCGACTACCGCGGCGACCGGCTGCGGGTGTCCACCGACTTCGGCTACCAGAAAGAGCGCATCAACAACGGCCGTTCCGTGGTCTATCCCACCGGCACCAAGGTGCCGAAGGCGCCATCGGCCAAGGACAACTATGCCCAGGACTGGAGCTGGTCGGAGCTGGAAGACACCTACGGCATGTTCAATGCCGAGTACGACCTGAATGAAAACTGGACGGCCTATGTGGGCGGCGGCGCCAAGCACACGCGGGAGAATGGCCAGTATTCGTCGCTGTATGTGGGCAATAACGGCGCCGGGCAGGTCGGCTTTTTGTACTCGCCCCATGATGAGGACAACAAAAGCGCGATGGGCGGCTTGAACGGGCATTTCAGCACGGGCCCGGTGACCCATCAGATGAACGTCGGCGTGTCGGGGATCTGGGGCGAGCAGCGTTCGGCGTTCGAGGCGATCCTGCGGGCCAACCGCCAGCCGGGCAACCTGTACAACCCCACGCAGATAGCGCGCCCGAGCGTGACCTACTTCGGCAGCGATATTCATGACCCGCGCATCGTCGGCAAAAACCGCATCAAGAGTGCGGCGGTGTCCGACACCCTGGGCTTTATCGATGATCGTGTATTACTGACCGTGGGCGTGCGCCGCCAGACCATTGAAGTGGATGCGTGGAATACCACCACCGGGGTGCGCAATGCCAACTATGACGAGTCGATCACCACCCCGGTTTACGGGCTGGTAGTCAAGCCGTGGGAGCACGTGTCGTTCTACGCCAACCGGATTGAAGGGCTGGCCCAGGGGCCGACGTCGCCCTCGACCGGGGTCACCAACCCCAACGTCACCTTTGCGCCCAACCGCAGCAAACAGACGGAAGCTGGGGTCAAGCTTGATTGGGACAGCTTCGGCGCCACGCTCGGTGTGTACCGAATCGAGCAGCCCAACAGCGCCACCAACCGTAACGCGGATAGTACCAACACCTTCAGTGTCGACGGCGAGCAAATCAACAAGGGCGTGGAGCTGAACGTCTTCGGCGAACCGCTCGACGGCCTGCGCGTGCTGGCCGGTGCCACCTGGATGCACACCGAGTTGCAGAGCACCTCCAATGGCCTCACCGACGGCAACCGCGCTGCCGGTGTGCCGCGCTTTCAGTACAACCTGGGTGCTGATTGGGATATCCCGGGCATTCAGGGCGCCGCCGTCAATGCACGGCTGCTGCGCACCGGTGGCGAGTACGTGGATGCGGGCAACAGCCTGAGCATCCCGGCCTGGACCCGCGTCGACCTCGGCGCCCGTTATGGCTTCAAAGCCGATGATAAGTACATCACCCTGCGCGCCAATGTCGAGAACGTGGCGAACAAGGCGTACTGGGCCTCGGCCTCGACCGCCAACAACTACCTCACCCAGGGCGAGCCGCGCACGGTCAAGCTGTCGGCGACGGTGGACTTCTGAGGGGGGGCAGTTGGCCCCCCGTTACTGAGCGCTTCGGTCGGGTTCCAGGCGTTTGCTTGCGTACGGGCAGCCGTTGGTTGCCAGCGCTTTCTTGAAGTATTCAGTGCGTAACGCCAGGGCGGTTCGGCGATTGGTACGGGTGGCGAGCACTTTATAGAGTTCGGCGCGGTAATCGTTTTCACTGCCTGATTGCAACTCGACCCCGCTGGGCGGCGCGCCGCAGGTCAACCACACGGCGGGCTGTGGGTAGTAACGCGCAAAGTCGTTCATTTTGCTCAGGGCGTTTTGCAGCGCCGGTATGTACTTGGGGCTCAGCACGTAGTCGAGGCAGGCGTTGTCCACATACAGCGCGGCAGGCGCAAAGCCATGCTCCAGGCTAGAGACTGCCAATTGGCACATCGCCTGTTCTTGGCCGGGAACCAGATAAACCTGATACAGCAGCATCAGGCGATACTCGGCCACGGGGTGCCCGGCCTGCGCCGATTCGTCCAAAAAATGTTGGATGAGCGCCAGGTTGGCTTTCTTCGCCTCCATATCGGCCGGGGGTTTCTTGGCCAGCAGCGAGCGCATCAGGTCTGCATATTCGGCGTCGCTTTGCTTCAAGAGCGTGGCGGCTTGCTGATACTGCGCCTCACCGGGCAGGGCAGGGAGGTCGCTGGCAAGTGCCATGTAGGGAACACTGAAGCACCACAGAAATACGGCGAAGGGCAAGCGCAAGACGAAGATCCTTTTCAACGCTACGCAGGTGCGCGCAGGGCTGGCGAGTCTACCTTGGCCAGCTTTCCTCTCACAATTGCGCGGCACTATTCCCGCCAGGAATGCCCCCATAAAAACAGCGCATTGTCATTCCGGCCGCACATCTCGTAGCGTGGGCTTTCACCCCAGGAGCCTTGCCATGCACCAGCCCCCGTTGCGCCTCTATGTTGATTCGGTTTACACCAGCCCGTACGCGATGTCGGTGTTTGTCACCCTGCTGGAAAAGGGCCTGGCCTTCGACACGCTCACCCTGACCTGGAGGCCGCGCAACAGCATGCGGCGGGTTTCGCCCAACTGTCGCTGACCCAGCGTGTTCCCACCTTGCTCGACGGCGACTTTGCGCTGTCCGAATCCTCGGCGATCACCGAGTACCTGGAGCAGGTCTACCCCGAGACGCCGGTGTACCCGGCCGACCCGAAGCTGCGGGCGAGGGCGCGGCAAGTGCAGGCGTGGTTGCGCAGTGACCTGCTGCCGATCCGCCAGGAGCGTTCGACGCTGGTGGTGTTCTACGCGCAGAAAATGCCGGCGTTATCGCCTGCGGCCGAGGCGGCGGCGGGCAAGTTGATCAGTGCGGCGCAGGCGCTGCTGGCAGGTAACCCTGAGCACCTGTTCGGCGCGTGGTCGATTGCCGATGTGGACCTGGCGCTGATGCTCAATCGCCTGATCCTCAATGGCGACCCCGTACCCGCCGAGCTGGTGGAATACGCGCAGCGCCAGTGGGCCCGGCCGTCCGTTCAGGCGTGGGTCAACCTGCAACGCCCAGCGCTGTAAGCCCACCGCTCATCATCCGCATTGGGTGGCGCGCTTGACAGGCGCCACTTTGCGGGCAAATACTCTCGCCATATTCATATATATGACTAAATAACAAAGTGAATGTGGCCCATGAATACGCTCTCCAGTGATGCCCGCCTGCCGCTTTATCAACGCCTGCGCGACCATTTGGTCGAACAGATCGCCAACAATCGCTGGCGTCCCGGCGAAGCCATTCCCACCGAAGCGGTGTTGTCCGCCGAATACGAGCTGTCCACCGGCACAGTGCGCAAGGCCGTGGACGCGCTGGTGAGCGAAGGCATTCTGGAGCGCCAGCAGGGGCGTGGCACGTTCGTGCGCCGCCCGCAATTCCAGTCCTCGCTGTTTCGATTTTTCCGCTTTCGAGGCCCTTCGGGCGAGCGCTTGGTGCCCGAGAGCCGCATCCTCACGGTCGAGTCCGTGGCGGCGCCCTCGGCGGTCAGCGAAGCATTGGGGCTTGCGCCCGAGGCTCAGGTGATTCGCCTCGTACGAACGCGTCTGCTGGACGTGCAGCCGCTACTGGCTGAAGAAATCTGGCTGCCCCGCACGCGCTTTCAGGCGTTGCTCGACATCGATTTGTCGGCGCAAGGCCCGTTGCTCTACCCGGTGTATGAGCGGGTCTGCGGCCAGGTCGTGGCCTCGGCCGAGGAAACCCTCACCGCCGAATCTGTCAACGAGGTGTATGCGCGCCTGTTGCAGGTGCCGGTCCATAGCCCGGTGGTGGTGATCGAACGCCTGGCGCGCGATTACGCCGGGCAACCCTTGGAGTGGCGACGCTCGCGTGGGCATGCCGAGCACTTCCGCTACCGCGTGGATATTCGCTAAGCCCTGTTCGCAGCACCAGCACCAGTTTGCCAACACTGGCCCTGCAGCGGCGCAGTTCGCTCTCGGCTGCCTTGCGTTTGACCTATAAGGATAAGAATCATGTTCAGCTGGTATCGCCAAGTCACTCCTCGGGAGCGCAAAACGTTTTGGGCCTGCTTCGGTGGGTGGTCCCTCGACGCACTGGAAGTGCAGATGTTCGGCCTGGCGATTCCGGCACTGATCGCCGCTTTCGCCTTGACCAAGGGCGACGCCGGGTTGATCAGCGGTGTCACGCTGGTGACTTCGGCCATCGGTGGTTGGGTCGGCGGCACCTTGTCCGACCGCTACGGCCGGGTGCGCACCTTGCAGTGGATGATCCTGTGGTTTTCGTTCTTCACCTTTTTGTCGGCCTTCGTCACCGGCTTCCACCCGTTGTTGATCGTCAAGGCGTTGCAAGGCTTCGGCATCGGCGGTGAATGGGCGGCGGGCGCGGTGTTGATGGCCGAGACCATCAACCCCAAGTACCGCGGCAAAGTCATGGGCACTGTGCAAAGTGCCTGGGCGGTGGGCTGGGGTGTGGCAGTCGGGGTGTTTGCGCTGATCTACTCGTTTGTACCGCAGGACATGGCCTGGCGCGTGATGTTCGTGGTGGGGCTGCTGCCGTCATTCCTGATCATTTGGGTACGGCGCAATGTGGAAGAGCCCGACAGCTTCCAGCGCCTGCAAAAGGAACAGGCGATCCCGCAGAGTTTTTTCAAATCACTGGCCGGTATTTTTCGCCCCGAGCTGATTCGCGTCACGCTGTTCGGCGGCTTGCTCGGCCTGGGGGCTCACGGGGGTTACCACGCGGTGATGACCTGGTTGCCGACCTTCCTCAAAACCGAGCGTAACCTGTCGGTGCTCAACTCCGGCGGCTATCTGGCGGTGATCATTTTTGCCTTCTGGTGCGGCTGCATCGTCAGTGGTCTGCTGATCGACCGGATCGGCCGGCGCAAGAATATTGTGGTGTTTGCACTGTGCTGTGTGATCACCGTGCAAGCGTATGTGTTCCTGCCGCTGAGCAATACGCAGATGCTGTTCCTCGGCTTCCCGCTGGGCTTCTTTGCCGCCGGTATCCCGGCCAGCCTGGGGGGCGCTGTTCAATGAGCTGTACCCGGCGGATGTGCGCGGCGCCGGTGTGGGCTTTTGCTACAACTTCGGGCGCGTGCTGTCGGCGGTGTTCCCATTTTTGGTGGGGCATATGAGCGACTCGATGTCCCTGGGCTCGGCCATCGGCATTGATGCCGGGATTGCCTACGGCGTCGCTGTGCTGGCCGCGTTGTGCCTGCCGGAAACCCGTGGCCGCGTGCTCGAAGCGACGCCCGCCGACAGCCTCCCGGCCGGCCGCCGCGCACAGGCTTGATACCCCTTTACTGATGAAAGACGACTTCCATGCTCGATAACTGCTCCACCCCCATCACCGGCATCGACGCCCACGCGCATGTGTTCAGCCAGGCGCTGACCCTGGCCGGTGAACGCCGCTACACCCCCGGTTACGACGCCACGCTGGCGGACTACCTCAAGCACCTGCACGCCAATGGCCTGAGCCACGGCGTGCTGGTGCAGCCCAGCTTCCTGGGCACCGATAACCGCTACTTGCTGGCCGCTTTGCAGCAGGCGCCCGGGCAGTTGCGCGGTGTGGTGGTGGTTGAGCGTGATACTCCTCGCGATACCCTGCAGGCCATGGCCCGCTCGGGTGTGGCGGGCGTACGCCTGAACCTGGTGGGCCGGGCGCTGCCGGATTTTGCCGAGCACGACTGGAAGGCGTTCTTTGCACAGATCGCCGAGCTGGGCTGGCATGTGGAGCTGCATCGCGAGGTGGATGACTTGCCGCAGCTGGTGCGCCAGCTGATACCGTTCGGGGTCAAACTGGTGATCGATCACTTCGGGCGCCCCGATGCACGCCTGGGGGTTGACCAGCCCGGCTTTGCCGAGTTGCTGGAGTTGGGGCTCAGCGGCCACCTGTGGCTGAAAGTCTCGGGCATCTACCGCTTGGCCGGCAGCCCGGCGCAGAACCTGGCATTTGCCCGCCAAGCCATGCCCTTGCTGCAGCAGAGCTTCGGCCTGCGCCGCCTGGTGTGGGGCAGTGACTGGCCGCATACTCAGCATGAAGCGTGCATCGGCTATGCCGATGTGGTGCAACAGCGCCAGGCGCTGGGCTGTTCGGCGCAGGTTGAGCAGGCATTGCTGATCGACACGCCCAGCCGCTTATTCGGCTTCCACCGCCCGTAGCCACGCCTGTTCCACGCGCCGGTCGAGGTCTTCCCAGTCGGCCATGCCCAGCACTCGCGTGGTGTTCAACCCGCGCAGGTAACCGCGCAATTGCTGGGCGCTGGCGTACACCTGTTCGGCATCGGCCGTGTCGTTCTGCAGCACCTGTTCATAGTCGGTCAGGTAATCGGCGACCCGCTCGCGAAACTCTGGAAGGACGGCTTCGCGGATGCGGTCGAAGGTTTTCTGGTGGGGCTTCATGGCGGTCCTTATAAGTTTTATGTCGACACTATTGGTTCAGATAATAGTCACCATCACGTAACGCAAGTTCTGTTTTTAGCGCAAAAGCGCAAAATCGCCCCATCGAGACGCTGTTCAAGGAAATGCGCGATGAGGACGTTTATTCAACTGGCTTTGATGGCTTTGATGCTGGGCACGGTGGTCGTGAACAACGCGGCAATCGCCGATGAACTGCATGCAGGCCATTTGCTACCTATCACCGGTAGCGTAGACTCCCTCCAGCATGCGCAGTCGGTGGGTGTGTTGCTGAGCGACAACACCCGCGACAACCTCAGCTACCTTGAACGCTACCACGACATGGCCTTGAATGGCGCCAAGGATGCCCTCGATGGGCGTATCCGCCAGGCGTTCGTCAACAGCTCCGACCCGGAGCTGGCGATTGATTGGTTGATGAGTTCGCTGCAAGGCACCTTCCTGTCGGTGACTGTCTACGACAACCTGGATGCCCTGGTGCAGGCGCACCCCGACGTGGTGGTGATGCTCGACATCCATAACCAACTGTTGACCCAGCGTAACGATCAGGTCGAGGCGCGTTTTATTGCGCGGTTCTATGATGCGAACCTGCAATATATCGCCAAGGCCGAAGGCTCGGTGCACAAGCAGGTGCCGTCGGTGTGGGTGCGTGACAAGGCCGCGCCGGAGATCGCCGCGCAGATCGAGCAGCAGCGGGATGTGCAGCTGGATGCCTTGAAACAGTTTGATGCGTCGCTTAAAGCGCTGATTCGCGCCAGTTAATGTGAACTTTAATTTTTATATTCAGGAATTTTTCATGCGCTCTTTTTTCGTACCGGTCGCGGCAATGTTACTGGCCGGTTGTGTCTCGGCGCCCAACGCGCCGACCCTGACCTTGCAAACCAGCAAGGGCCCCGAAGCCTACGTGCAATGCGTGTTGCCCAAGCTTGAGAAGCACGGGATCACCTCGACCGTGACCCAGAACTCGCGTCATGCCAAAGTGGTGTTGACCAGCAAGATTGCCGCCGATGACGTGCTGGAAGCTTACAAGTCCCAGGACGGCGGCAAGGTGTTCTTGTATGAGCGCAAGCCGCTGGCGTCGGCGCTTACGCCGTCGCGGCTGGAGCTGGCGGCGCAGGAGTGCCGATAACGCATTGCCCAGGGTGGGAGCGGGCAAGCCCGCTCCCACATGTTTAACCCGCGAACGGCTTAAGGTTTGGCTTCGCTGCTGAACGTGTCGACGGTCTTTATCAGCCCCTGCGCCGCCAACGCCACCAACTCAGCGCCTTTTTCCACGGTTGCCAGTGCCGGGTCAGAGCCCATGCGCCCGTCGGGGAAGCGTGCGCGAAAATCCAGCGCTTCGCGGATCGGCCCGGTGTTGGCGATCTGCGGCGAGTAATCGGCGGACTTGATCGAATCCGGGTACGCCCATTGCGTCACCGCAATCTCCGACGGCGTGGCATGGCTGCCATGGCCCACCGGGAATTGGCGATGCGCCAGCTCGTTGACGCCTTCCAGCTCCCACCAGTTGACTAATTTCAGCGCAAACCCTGCGGGGCGACGGCCGAAGCTGGCCTCGGCATACAGCTCGGAAAACGCCGCTTCAATCGTGGCGATATTGCCGCCGTGGCCATTCAAAAACAGGATCTTCTCGAAACCATGCCCGGCCAGCGAGCGCACCCAGTCGCCGATCGCGGCAATAAAGGTGGAAGGGCGCAGGGAAATGGTGCCGGGAAAACCCAGGTGATGCTGGGCCATGCCGATATTGAAAGTAGGGCCGATCAGGATGTCGGCGTTTTTTTGCGCCTCGTGGGCGATGATTTCCGGGCACATCCAGTCGGTGCCCAGCAGGCCGGTGGGGCCGTGCTGTTCGTTGGAGCCGATGGGGATCACCACCGTGCGACTGCGCTCCAGGAATTGCCCGATCTCGATCCAGGTTGATTTATGTAGAAGCATTCGACGCTCTCTTTTATCTATGGGGCAGGCTAACCACCACGGATTGTACGACTACTCGCCACCTGTTGGGGTTTGCAATTGAGGTACGTCGAGGACTTCAACCAGCGCTGGTCGGGGTACCACGAAAACATGAACTGCCCATCCTTGAGCTTATCCACCACCTGGCGCGCGACCTGTGGGCGTACGGCCGGGCAACCCTGGCTGCGGCCGATCCGGCCTTCGCGTTTGCTCCACAAGGGGCTGACGTAGTCGGCGGCGTGAATCACCAGCGCACGGTCGCGGGCCTGGTCGTTGAAGCCCGGCTCCAGGCCGTCCATGCGCAGCGAGTAACCGTGGGTGCCCAAGTAGCTTTCCTGGGTTCGGAACAGCCCCAGGCTGGATTGGTGGCTGCCTTCCAGGTTGGAGAACTGGGTGGCGAAGTTCTCCCCGGAGTTGGCGCCGTGGGCCACCAGGTCACGCAGCACCAGGGTCTTTTTGCGCAAGTCGAAGATCCACAGCCGACGAGCGGTCGAAGGCTGGGAATAGTCAATGACGGCCAGGCGCTCGGAGCGTTCCTCGCCATTATTGACCGCACACTGCACCGCGCTCAGGGCGCTTTTGAGTACAGTTGGATTGAGTTCTGGAGCCGAGCGCGCCAGGCTGCTATACAAGGAAGGAGGGTTGCCGTTGGCGGCGAGCGCAGAATTGCTCAACACCGCCAGGCCCAGGGTGAGCATCGTGAAGCGGCACATAATAGTCAGCATCTACAGTACATCCCCCCACTGTGGATTGGAGCCAAGGTATTGTTCAAAAAACACGCATGTTACTTGAGCATTTGCCTGCTCGTTGCACCACTGGTCGCGACAGCCGAAGCGCTGCCCGATGCCGCGCTGCCCGTGGCGCCGCCGATTCTGGTCAACACGGCCCCGGTGCAGCAGGCCCTGGCGCAACTGCCGAGTGTTTGCCCCAGCCTCGCGCCGCAGATAGACGCCGCCGCCCAGTCTCGCCTGCAAGCCTTCTACCAGCAGCAAGGCGATGCGCCGCTATGGTCGGGCGACGAGCGCCGGCAAGCGTTGCAGGCGCAGTTGCTGCTGCTCGCCGACGACGGCCTGGACCCCACCCACTATAGCCTGTCTGCGGCGCCCGCCACGGCCAACGTGCTGTGCAGCGATATCGCCAGCAGCCAGGCGTACCTGCGAGCCTTGCAGGATCTGCACTACGGGCGCCTGCAGCAATCGCGTTTCGAGCCGCTGTGGCATTCCCAGCCGCCGGCCCACGACCCCGACACCGAGGTGCTGGCCTTTGCCGCCGTGGGCCTGCAAGACATGGCCCAGGCGTTCGACCAGGCGCGCCCCAACGCCGATCTCTACCGCAGTTTGCGCAATGCCTATGCCGCCGTGCGCCAGCAACCGTTGCCGCATTGGGACCCGGTCGCCACCGGCCCGCTGCTGCGCCCCGGCATGGAAGACCCGCGTGTGCCGGAGCTGGCGCAGCGCCTGTATCGCGGCGGCTACCTGGCCAACGCGCCAACCGGCAACACCCGGCAGTACCGTGACGAGTTGGTCAAGGCGGTCAAAGCCTTCCAGCTCAGCCACTCGCTGCAATCCGACGGGGTGATCGGCACCGGCACGGTGACTGAACTCAATATCAGCCCGGCGATTCGCCGCGAGCAACTGCGCATCAACCTCGAACGTTTCCGCTGGCTGGCCCAGGACCTGGAGCCCGAAGGCGTGCTGGTCAACGTCGCCGCCGCGCAACTGAGTGTCTACCAGAGCGGCATTCCGGTGTGGCAAACCCGCCTGCAGGTCGGCCGTGCCGAACGCCAGACGCCGCTGCTCAAATCACGCATTACCCGGCTGACCCTCAACCCCACCTGGACCATCCCGCCCACCATCATGCGCGAGGACAAACTGCCGGCCATCCGCCTCAACCCCGAATACCTGCGCCAGCAAAACCTGCAAGTGCTGGATGCCGAAGGCCACCCGCTGGCGCCCGAGCAGATCGACTGGGCGCGCCCCGGCAATATCTTGCTGCGCCAGGAAGCCGGCCCGCGCAACCCGCTGGGCAAAATCGTGATGCGCTTTCCCAACCCCTACTCGGTGTACCTGCACGACACGCCCAGCCAGCCGCTGTTTACCAAGGGGCCACGGGCGTTCAGTTCAGGGTGCGTGCGGGTTGAGCAGCCGCTGCTGCTACGCGATTTGCTGGTAAGCCCGGCCGAGCGCACCCGTACCGATGAACTGCTGGCCACCGGCGTGACCCATGAGTTCCGGCTGGCCACCCCGGTACCGGTGCTGCTGGGCTACTGGACGGTACAGGTCGATGGCCAGGGTGACCTGGTGTATGCGCCGGATATCTATGCGCGTGATCTGGTGTTGATGAAGGCTATGGGCAGCGTGCTGTAGCCGAAGTACTCACCACAGGGGTATGAGGTAGCTGTGGGGACCAGACCCGGTCGAACAGCACTGCCAACCCCGCCTGGTGGCTGATGCCGATCACCGTACACTCCGGCAGTTGCTCGCGCAGCAGCACCAGCAGGGCATGGGCGCTGGCCTCGTCCAACTGGTTGGTGGCTTCATCCAGGTACAAGGTGTCGGGTGCATACAGCAGTGCCCGCGCCAGGCCGATGCGCTGTTGCTCGCCGCCCGACAGTTGCCGTGACCATTCGGTTTGCTCATCCAGGCGCCGTGCCAGCGCCGGCAGCCCCACCTGCTGCAAGACCGCGATCAGCCGCGCCGCGTCCGGTACTTCCAGCGCCGGGTAAGCCAGCAAATTGCGCAACGGCATGCTTGGCAGATAGGGCTTTTGCGGCAGCAACAGGCTGCGCCCCGGCGGCAATTGCCAGCCGCCACGGCAATACGGCCAGATGCCCTGCAAGGTGCGCAGCAAGGTCGATTTGCCGATGCCGCTGCGCCCGGCCATCAACAGCCACTCGCCTTGCGCCACCTGCACCGATACACCGGCCAGCAGCACGCCGGCGTCCGGGCGCAACACATCCAAGCCGTCCACGCACAGGCACTCGCCGACCACGGGCGCCTTGGCCTGGCAGCGGCTCGCGGCGATCGCCTGTTCAAACTGCCCCAGCCGTTCCACCGCCGAACTCCAGCGCATCAGCTTCGGGTACAGCTTGATAAACCAGCTCAACGAACCCTGCACCGCGCCAAAGGCACTGCGGATCTGCATCAGCCCGCCCAGGGTGATGGTCTTGGCCAGGAAGGCGGGCAGGGCGGCGAATACCGGAATAATCAGGCTCACCCGCTCATAGCTGACGGTAAACAAGCTGAGGTTGCGCTCGCGGCCCATCAGTTGGCGCCAATTGTGCGCAATCGCGCCGAAGCGTTCGGCCAGGTGCTGGCGCTCCACGGCCTCGCCACGGTACAGGGCGATCTGCTCGGCATGCTCGCGCTTGCGCAACAGGCTGGCGCGAAAGTCCGCCTCGTAGTGCTGGCGATCCACGTTCAGACGGTGCAGCGGGCGGCCGACCCAATGGGTGATCAAACTGCCGGCCAGGGTATAGATCAGCACGATCCACACCAGGTAGCCCGGCAGGGTGATGCTGTACTCGCCCACGCTGAATGTCTGCACCCCGGACAACTGCCACAGAATGCTCATGAACGCGCCGACCTGGGCCATATTGATAATGAACGACGCCACCAACTCCACGCTCAGGTCGGCGACGATGTCCACGTCCTCGCTGATGCGCTGGTCGGGGTTGTCCGGCTCGCCGCCGAGCCCCAGGCGGTAGAACGCCTGGTCCGCCAGCCAGGCGTGGGTGAACTGCTCGGTCATGGCCTGGCGCCAACGCAGCACCAGGGCTTTGCGCACCCAGTCCAGCGCCACCACGATCAGCACATAGGCGCCCAGGTACAGCACGTAGCGGCCCATCAGCGCGTACAAGGCCGGCGTGTCGAATGCGCCCAGGGTGTCGTAGAAGGTCTTGCTCCAGGCATTGATCAACACGTTGATCTGCACAATCAACAGGCCCATGCCGATGATCCCGGCCAGCATCAGCCAGCCCAGCCACTGGGCGCGCCGACGCCAGAACGGCGCGGCCAGACGATAGAACGTACGCAGGCTCTTCACAGCGCATCCGCCTTGGGCAGTACGCGCAGCAGCACTTGGTTATTCACCGGGAACAGCTGACTTGCCAAGGATTTGAGCGGCTCGATGCGGATGCCATCCGCCAGCGTTGCCTGGCGGCTCAGGTAGCGCGGGTCCTGCCATTGGCGTTCACTGAGCAGCAGGCGGCGCCATTGGGTGGCGGGGTCGGCGCGGCGCTTTTGCTCCTGGCGGCGCAGCTCGGCACGTTCGCCGGCCACCCATTGCGCATCCACCGCACGGCCCAGCTGTGCCAGGGTTTGCTGGGCCAGCGCCCACAGTTCCTCGGCGCGTGCGGGGTCGCAGGTAAAGCTCAACTGGCTTTCGATGCGCTGCGTGTCGGGGTTCAATTCGCTGTCGAAACGCAGGCGATACACGCCGGAGGCCTCGCCCCGCAGGCGCTGCTTGAGCTGTTGGTTGGCCAGTTCGCGCAGGGCGGCGACCCGGGCGGCGGCCTCGGGCGACCATGGGTGCGCGCTGAAACTGCTGGCTTCCAGCACCACCCGTGGCTCCAGCGCCACCGCCAGGTCGGTACGGCGTTGACCGGGTACTTGCAGGGCAGGGCGCGTGGCCGGGGCGACGCCGCGTGGGATATTCGCCAACTGTTCGCGCACGGCGGTTTCCAGCTGCGCCGGGTCGATGTCAGCCATCAGGTAGAAGGTGACCGGCGCCTGTACCAACTGGTGCCAGTCTTCGGTCAGGGTCGTTGATTGCAACGGTTCCAGCGCCGCTTGATCGGGGCTTTGCCAGGTGTCGGCGCCGTAGCGCAGTTCGCGGCGGGCTAGCGCGATGGCATCCGGCCGGGTGCTGACGCGAGACAGCAGATCTTCCCGAGCGGCACTGAACAGCGCCTCATCGATCACCGCATCGACCTGCCCCTGGCGGTAGCTTTGCAGCAACGTGGTCAAGGCCTGGGGCGACGGCGTGCTGCTCGCGCTCAACTGCAGGCGGGTGGCGCTGTGTTCCAGGCTCAACGTGGCCTGGTGTTGTTTGCGCCACGCTTGCAGCCCGGGCTCGCCACTCTGGTTGCCCAGTTGCGCGGCCATTTGCAGGCGCCAGGCGGGTACGTCGCTGTGGTTGAAACCGGCGGCCGACTCGGCTTGCAGGCGCCACTGGCCGTTTTCGGCATTACGTCGCAGCCAGACCAGACGATCGCCGTTGCTCAGTTGCCAGTGTTCGACCTGTTCGGCGGCAAACGAACGTTTGCCCGTCACGCTGCCAGGTTGCCCTGCAGCCGCTGGTGTGAACGTGACGCTCGGCGGCGCCACGGGCGCGGTCGCCTGGGGTGCGGTCAAGGAGGTCTGGGCGAGGCTTGCACGCAGTTTTCGTACCTCGTCTACCGTGGGCAAACGCACCACACTGTTGCCCGGCGCGGTCAGTTGCAGCACCTGATCGGGGCTGTCCAGCCAGCGCAGCAACCGTGCATTCACGGCGGCGAGGTCGATGGTGTCGAGCGCTTGCAGGGTCAGCCGGGCGATCTGGTGCGGCGCTATCACTGTGCGGTTTTGCACGGCGGCATCGTTGAGGCTGGTGACCCATTGTTCAAAGGTGCGTGACTCGTCCTTGGCCAGCATGCCGTTGGCCAGTTGCCGAATCTTCGCCTGTTCAACGCTCAGGTCTTGCGCGGTGAGGCCGTGCTGGCGCAAGCGCTCAAGCTCGGTCAGCAAGTGTTGCAGGGCGGCGTCGTGATGGGCGCCCTCGACACCGGCGGCGACGCCCAGCACGCTGGAATATTCGCCGATCAGGGTCTTTTGCGCGGTCAGGCTGCGTACCCCCGGTTGCAGGGGTTGGCGGCGCAGTTGGCCGAGCAGCGCCGACAGGCTGATACGGTCGATCAAGCGCTCGCGGGTGGCCTCGGCGGTGGCGCCCCGGCTGCCTGGCTCGTGCAGACGGAACAGCAGCGACACCTGGTTGCTTCCGGTTTGCGGGTCTTGCAGGCGGAAGATTTTCAACTGGCCGTCGAGGGGCAATTCACGATGCTCGCGCTCGGGCAGCGCACGGGCGAGGGTGGCACCGAAGGCCACTTCGATTTGCTGTGCCAGTTGCTGCGGGTCGAAGTCACCGACCACCGACAGCAGCATGTTATTGGGCACGTACCAGCGTTGCTGAAAGCGCCGCAAGGCGCCGAGCGAAGCGCCACGAATCGCCGCTTCGTTGCCGATGGTGCGGTGCTGCGGGTAACGCGAGCCGACCCGCTGCGACGCCGCACGCTGGTCATTCATGCGTTGCGCCACACCAAGGCCGCTGCGCCATTCTTCGATGACGATAGGGCGCTCGCGTTCCAGGTCGGCGCCACTGTAGTCGCCGGCAAACACCAACTGCGCGAGCTTCTGCAGCGCCACCGGCGCTTGCTTGCTACCGGCCGTGGGGCTGAGCAAATACTGGGTGCGGTCGTAGCTGGTCACCGCGTTGTAGTGGCGGCCCTGCACCCAGCCCAGCGCGGTCATCTGTGCGCGCAGATCGCTGGCTTGGCCGGCGCGGCTGCGGAAGGTCAGGTGTTCGAGCATATGCGCGACGCCGACCTGGTCGTCGTCTTCATCCACGGAGCCGGCGCGCACGGTCAGGCGCAGGTCCAGGCGCCCGGCTTGGGTGCTGTCGCGCACCAGGCGGTATTCCAGACCATTGGCCAATTGGCCGCGCACCACGTGGGGCGCCCACGGCAACGGTGCCTGGGGTGGGGGCGATGCGCAGGCGCACAGCAGCAGCGGGCCGAGCAGGCCGGCAAGTATCTTGTTCATTCAGGTATCCAGGCTAATCAGGGGCAGGTCAGAAGCGGTAACCGACTTCCAGCCAGTATTGGCGGCCGACTTCATAGGTGACCGTCGAGCTGGTTTTGCCGACGATCTCGTTGACATGGTCGGTGACGTTGGTGATATCCACGGCGGCAAACAGCGCCTGGTCCTTGCCGGTGGGGATCTCCCAACTCACGCGCATGTCCCAGGTGGGCGCGGCTTTGACTTTGGCCGAGTCGTACACCGCCAGGGTCTCGTCACCGATCACTGCGGTGGCGTCGGTTTCGATGATCTGTTCGTAGGCGCCGCGATAACGCAGGAAGTTGCTGACTGTGAGGTTCCATTGCGGGATCTCGGTGATAGTGGTCAGGCGCGCCGTCCAGGGGCGGTTGAAGTCGCCGGCGGGCAGTTCGCTGTAGGCCATGCGCTTGCCGTCGTAGATCACGTCGTCGTCGGCGAACTCACCGGCATCGACGATCGATTCATAGGTGCCGTAGCCGTCCTTGGTCTTTGACCAGTCAAACGCCGCTTGCACACTGGTGCGGGTGCCTTGCCAGTTGAATTCGTGCTTGGGCGTGATGGTCAGGCTGAGGTTGTCGCTCTCGCTGGCGCCCGCATTGGTGTAGGTGTAATAGAGGGTGTCGTAACCGGCGGCGGCGCCCGTGCCCAGCACGCGGTTGGAGGCGCGCACGATCTGGTCCTTGCCTTCGCGGTGCACATACTTCAAGCGAAAATCGGTGTCGAGCCACACCTGATCCAGGCCCAGGGTCCACTCATCGTTATAGGGCACGTTGAGGTCGGAGAATTTGTTCTGGTTCTTGCCCTGCACGGTGGTCCAGGCGCCGCCCTGGGTGGTGCGGGTGTAGCGCGTGTTGAGGGCCTGGCGGCCATCGGCGAGGCGGTACTTGAACAGGTTGCGGCCGTAGTAGCGGTTGGCGCCGAAGACCAGCACGGTGCTGCGGTCACCGAAGAAGTCATAGTCACCGGCAAAGCGCGGTGCGAGGTTTTTGTCCTCCATGTAATCGTCGCCTTCAAAGCGCACGCCGGGGCGCAGGCCGAGCTTGCCGATTTGAATCGCGTCTTGCAGGTGGAACGCGTATTTGGTTTCGGTCAGGTCCAGCTTGCCGGCGTCGTACACGTTGATGGTGTTGGCCCATTGGCGCGTGTTGCCGTTGAGCAGCAGGCCGATGGAGCAGAGGTTGTCATTGTTGATGCAGGTGGTGCCGTTGTCGCGCCGGCCGACCAGTGCGCTGGTGGCTGCGGTGTTGCGCTCCCAGGTGGCCTGGTTGCGGGTCAGCTCCATGCCGCCAGTGAACTGGTGCTCGGCACCGCCCCAGTTGAACGCCTGCCAGTCGGCCTTGAGTTTGTAGTCAATGCCGCGCTGGGTCTGGTCCAGGTCGCCATACGCACCTTCGCCACTGCGCGATGTATTGGATAGCGGGATGCCCCAGTTCTTAACGCTGGAGTAGTACCAGCCGATCATGTCGGTGGATTCCGACTCGCGCGAACTGTTGAGATCGGTCAACGCCAGGGTATGGCTCCACCGCGCCGAATCACCTTCCCAGACCGCCTTGAGCGAACCCTGCCAGCCGCCGTTGATATTGGTGAAGCCGGAGTTCACGTAGTTCTCGCGAAAATAGGTATTTTCCTGCGGCGCCTTGATGAATGAGGCATCGAGGCTGAGGCGGTCGTTGACGTTCCAGTAGGTCTTGAGCATGAAGTTGTCGAGCTGGCGAGTCTGGTCTTTTTCGTTGTCGCCATTGGGGCTGGTGTAACCGTCGGCATAGCGGTTCAGCGGGATCACCGAGCGTTTTTGCGAGAAGCTTAGGATGGCGCCGAAGTCTTCGGTCAGGTGGCCTTCGAGCATGCCGCGCAGCGTGGTTTTCTTGAAGTCGGGCTGGTATTGCTCGTTGGACGCGTTGTCGAACGCTTCCTGGTCCTGGGCAGTGATGTGGTATTTGGTCCAGGCCGAACGGGTCATGGAATAGGAGAACTTGCCGTGCAGGTCCTGGCTGGGACGACGGGTGATCGCGTCGACCACGCCGCCGTTGAAGCCGCCGTATTCGGCGGGCACGTTGCTGTCGTAGACCTTCACTTCCTGCAGCAGGTCGGCGTCCAGGGCGATGCCGTGGGAGCGGCTCGGCGCCGCGTCGAACTGGCGGGTTTCACTGTAGCCGTGGGCGCTGGGGTCGATGTCGTTGTTGATCGACATGCCGTCGATCATGAAGTTGTTCTGGTAGAACTTGGCGCCGTTGATGCTGATGTCCGCCGGGTCGATTTCACCCGGGGTGTTCGAGCTTTTTCGGCGCTGCTGAACTGCACGGCAGGGTGCATTTGCAGCAGGGTGGTGATGTCGCCGTTGGCCCCGGGGAACGCCTGGATAGCGCGTTGATCGATCACGGTGGCGCCCTGGAACGAGTTCTCTTCGGTAAAGCCCAGCACCACGGTGTTGTCCAGCATCACCGGCCCGGCGTCGGCGCTTTGCAGGCGATGGAACACCCGCGCGCCGTCCTGATAACCCCAACCGATACCGGTGCCTTGCAGCAGGTACGCGAGGGCGGCGTCGTTGCTCATGTCACCGTTCACACCCGGCGAATTCACGCCTTTGAGCAGCTGCGGGTCGACGCTCACCTGCTGGCCGCTCTGTTGGCCGAAGGCGATCAGTGCACCGGCCAGCGGCTGTGCCGGGATGCTGAAACCATGCGCCGCGTTATCGGCGGTTTGAGCCTGCGCCAGGGCCTGCGGCACTGAGCTGAACGCGCAGCACAAACCAAGCAAACCGGCGCCGGCGGTTTTTTTCAGGCGCAGCGGCCAGGGCCCGCGCTGCCCAGGCAAGCGGTGAAGGGTGTGAGTCATGCAAGATCCCCGCGCCGGCTAAAACCGGCCAGTCAATGAATACGAATAAATCTCAATTGCTGCGCGCGGGACAGAAGACGGGACAGCGCGGGGGATTTTCAGAAAAAACATCAACTATTTTTAAATGGCAGGCTGTTTACCGGCTCAGCACCAACAGCCACGGGCTGTAAGCGCGGACTTTGGCGCCATAAGGTTGCAGCACGGCTTGCAGCGCCGCCTGGGGTTTGCGCAGGTCGTATACGCCGGTGACCCGCTGCGCGCCGAGCGTGGCGTCGCGCAGTACGATCAGGCCGGGGGTATAGCGGCGCAGTTGCTCCAGCACCTCGCTGATCGGCAGGTCATCGGCAATCAACTGGCCCTGGCGCCAGGCGGCGGCCTGGCTGGGGGTAAAAGTGCCCAGCTGGGCGCGGCCGGCCCGATAGCTCAGGCGTTGGCCGGGCACCAGGCTGGCGAGGGGGCGGCCGTCCTGCAGGTCATCGACATTGACCGAGCCCTGTTGCACGGCGACGCTCGGGTTGGGCGCGGCGTCCACATTGAACGCGGTGCCGGTGACGGTGACCTGCAAGGTCTGGGTGTACACGTGAAAGGGTTTGCTTTTATCCGGCATCACCTTGAAAAACGCCTGGCCGACCAGCAGCCGCACATCCCGATGGTTACCGGCGATGTCCACGGCGATGGCCGAGTGGCTGTCGAGTTGCACCACGCTGCCGTCGCTGAGGGTGATGTCGCGGGTTTCTCCGGCGCCGGTGCGGTAGTCGGCTTGCCAGCGCAGCAGCAGGCTCGGCGCCAGGGCCACAACCAGGCAGGCTGCGATGGCCGCCGCGACCCAGCGCCGAACACGCCGTGGCCGCGCAACCGGGCGGACCGGTTGAGGGCATTGTGCGGTGGTGGTCGGCGTCACTTGCCCGGTCAAGTGCCACACGCGTTCGGCCTTGCGATACGCCTTGGCATTCGCCTCGTCGCTGGCGCACCAGTGGGCCAACTGCGCACGCAGGTCCGCGTCCAGCGGAGCCTGTTGCACGCGCATCAGCCAGTCCAGGGCTTCGTCGCGGCGGGCGTTGGCGCAATCCACGGTGGGCATGTAGGGGGCATCTCCGCTGGCAAAAATCGGCGGGCAGGATCCCACGGAATCGCCCTTCACTGCAAAAGACGCACTAGCGTTGGTTTTTTTCAGAAAACAGCCCTGATCAGTCATCGTCAGGCTCCAGGCAATCCATGCAATGGCGCAACGCGTCGTGCACCAGCTGATGCACGAGTGCCGTCGACACCCCAAGCTCAGCGGCCACCTGCTGCAACGTGAAGCCGCCCAGGCGATGCATTTCAAAGGCTCGCCGCGTGCGCTCGGGCAACTGGGCCAGGGCGCGGGAGATGACCTGCAGCTCGTTTTGGCTGCTGACTTCACGCTCGGGCGAGGCGCTGCTGGAGGGCAACTCGTTGAGCAACTCAGCGCCGCCCGGCTGCACACGCTCGGTGGCGGTGCGGCGGGTGAGGTCCAGGGCAAGATTGCGCACGATGCGGTACAGGTAGCTGGCCGGGTGGCGGATATCGGCCTGCTCATCCTGGCCACTGAAGCGCAGCCAGGCTTCCTGCACCACGTCTTCGGCACGGGCGCGGCAGCCCACGATGGGCGCGGCATAGTCCAGCAGCGCGGCCCGGTGGGTCAGGTAAAGCTGGAGTTTTTCATCCGCCAAGGTATTCAGCTGCCTGCGCGCGACTGTGCCGTCGGGCACAGTGTGGGAAGTGGGAGGGCGCGGAGTTTAGCTATAGTTGATAATGGTTATCAACAACTGCGTGGTTTTGTGTGCGATCGCAGCTCATACCGATGCCAGTGTGCAGGGCTGTTGTGGCGAGCGGGCTTGCCCGCGCTGGGCTGCGCAGCGGCCCCAAATCCGGGCGCTAAGGTCTTTCAGGAAAACTACAGTGGCTTTACCGGGGCTGCTGCGCAGCCCAACGCGGGCAAGCCCGCTCGCCACAGGTGTCGGGTGATGGTTTCGACGGCCTGCGCAGCGGTAATTTGGGCGGTATCGACGGTCAGTGGGGCGTCCTCCCAAGGCTCGTATTCGTGGGCCAATACCGACTGCCAGGTCGGGGGTACCAGCCCGGGAATATCCCCCGTGCGCGCTTCGACGCGGCGTTGGTGCTCCTGCTCATCCGAGCACACCACCTGGATATTGAGCAGCGTCACGCCCGCCGTTTCGGCCGTTGCCTGCCAGGCTGCACGGCTTTCCTCGACCGGGTTCACGCAGTCGGCAATCACCGTATGGCCCAAGCGTAAATTACTCAGTGCCAGTTCGTTTGCCACGCCGTAGCCGCTGGCGCCCACCGCAACACCGGCCTCGCGCAGCGCCTGTTCGATCACATCGATACGCAGGTAAGCCGCGCCGGTCCGGCGTGCCAGGTCTTGGGCAAGCGTAGTCTTGCCGGTGCCGGGCAATCCGCTGAAGACAATAAGCATGGGTCGCGCTCGTTAAGATTGATAAGCTCAGGGTATCCTCCACCTCTCCCGCAGGACAGCCCATGCCCTTGCAGTTCGTAAAAATGCACGCCCATGGCGACGACTTCATCATCATCGACCGCCGGGGCCTGGGCGACATCATCACCCCGGATATCGCTCGCCACCTGGGCAACCGCCACACCGGGATCGGCTTCAACCAACTGGCTGTAATCCTCGATTGCGCCGACGCTGCTGCGCGGATCAAATTCTGGAACCCCAACGGCACGCCTCTGGCCACCTGCGGCAGCGCCACCCGGGGTGTGGCCGAGCGGCTGATGCATGAAACCGGCGCCGATTCGATTGTGCTGCGCACCGATCGCGGCTTACTGACTTGCGTGCGCGAGGCGGGGCGGCGGGTGTCGGTGAACATGGGCGAGCCATCTTTGGACTGGGCCGCGGTGCCGCTGGCCGCCGCGATGGACACCCGCACCTTACCCATCGAAGGCAGCCCGGCGGCGTGCAGCATGGGTAACCCGCATTGCACGTTTTTTGTCGAGGATATCGACACGGTCGACGTGGCGGCCGTGGGCCAGGCGTTGGAAATTCACCCGCTGTTCCCGGCCAGGACCAATGTGCATTTCGTGCAGGTGCTGGACCGCGGGCATATCCGCCTGCGCATCTGGGAGCGCGGCGGCGGCGTGCCGTTGGGCTCCGGTTCGTGCTGTTGCGCGGCGGTGGTCAATGGCATTCGGCGCGGCTTGCTGGACGCCACGGTGCAGGTGCAGTGCGACGGCGGCACGGTGACCGTGCATTGGGCGGGCGGGGGCGGGGTAGTGTTGACCGGGAGTGTGGAGCCGGTGATGCAGGGCAGCGTCTACCTGCCCTGAAAGGTCACGGTAAAGGTGGTGCCGCCGGTGTCGCAGGAACTCACCGCCACATCGCCACCGTGCACCCTGGCCAACTCGCGCACGATGTACAGGCCCAGGCCGACGCTGCGCACATCGCTGCCCTGCGCGGTGCCACGGGTCATGGGCTCGAACAGCCCCTCCAACAGGGCTTCGGGTATCACCGGGCCGTGGTTGTGTACCGACACCTGGCAAGCGCCGGCGCCCAGGCTCGAGGTGACGGTGATCGGCCGCTGCAGGTCGCCATAGGCCACGCTGTTGGCGACCAGGTTACCGATGATCTGCTGCACACGGTCGGCGTCCAGGCACGCCTCGCCAGTGCCTTGGGCGTGATGCGCCAGCGTTGCAGCGGGGAAGGCCACGCGTAGTTCTTCTACTGCCTGATGAATCACGCTGTGCAGGTCCAGGCGGGTCGGCTTGATGGTAATGCCGTGGCCAACGCGGGCCTGGGTGAAGTCCAGCAGGTCGGCGATCATGCGCACGGCACGCTCCGATGACTGGCCGATATGGCCCAGCAACTGGCGCTCCTTGGCGGTGCGTTCGCCGCGACCGAGAATGTCCGAGGCCATGCGGATGGCGGTGAGCGGGTTTTTCAGGTCATGGCTGACAATCGCCACCATCTGCTCGGCGAACAATGCGCGGCGCTGTGAGATGACATACGCCTCATTCAGCTCGGCCTGGGCCTGTTGCAGCGCCAATTCGGTGGTGGTTTTTTCCTGCAGCAGCGCTTCGGCCAGGTTGCGTGCGGTGAGCAGTTCGCGCTCGTACTTGTCACGGTCGGTGGTGCCGAACAGCGCCAGGTCGTACACCACGGCGCTGGCGTGCTCACGCTTGTTGCCGTTGAGCAGCACGGTCACCTTGTGGCCGTCGCGGTGCAGCATGTCCAGCTTCACTTCGGTGACACTGCCATGCATACGCAACATCGGCGCCAGGTGGGTCTGGTGGAAGATCCGCCCGCCCATGGTCAGCAAGTCCTGGAAGCGCCGGCCGCACAGCTCGTCGCTGCGCAGCCCGAGCCAGTCGCCGAAGCGTGCGTTGGCCTGCAGGATCGTGCCGTCTTCCCCGGTGACGGCCAGGGCGCAGGCGGCACTGTTGAACAGTTCAGCTGGCATGCGCGGCCGCCCATGGCGCCAGGAAGCCATGCATGGCCGCCGCGCAGGCCTGTGGCGCGCTCATGTGCGGGCAATGGCCGACGTTGTCCACCAGGCAATAGGTGCTGTTGGGCATCACGCTGTGCAGGTATTCACCCACGGCCACGGGGGCGATCAGGTCGTCACTCGATTGCAGGATCAACACCTTCGTGGCCAGGCCGATCACGTCCTGACGGTTGTCCGCCATAAAGGTGACCCGCGCAAATTGCTTGGCGATGTCCGGTTCTGTGCGGCAAAAACTGTCGGTGAGGGTTTCGCCCAGCGCCGGTTGCCCAGGCGTGCCCATGATCACCGGGGCCATGGCGCGGGACCAGCCCAGGTAGTTGCTGTCGAGGGTGTCGAGCAGGTCTTCGATATCCGCGCGCTTGAAACCACCCACATAACCGTCGGTGTCGATATATCGCGGCGACGGGCCGATCATCACGTGGGCGGCGATACGCCCGGGGGCCTGGCGGTCGGCGAGGGCGCCGATCATCGCGCTGACCGAATGGCCCACGAGAATCACCGGCCCCTCGGCAAAGGCGTCGATGATCTCGTTCAAGTCCTGGGCATAGCCGTCCAGGCTGCTGTACTTGGCCTTGTCGTAGGCACTGAGGTCGGAGAGGCCCGCGCCCACCAGGTCGTACATCACTACCCGAAAACGCTCCAGGAACTGCGGCGCCAGGTCGTTCCACATGGCTTGGTTACAGCCAAAACCATGCGAGAACACCAGGGTCGCGGTGCCGTGGCCCATGACATTGACGTGGTTGCGGTGGCGGAGGTTCATGGGCTTCCCAAGTGTGGCGTTTTGCTATGTTCGAATGGGTGCAGTTTAGATAGTCAAACGCCTGGGGTCACGCGTAATAGCGCGGATAAGGTAAAGTCGGCGCCTTCAGGAAGAAACTTCAGGTAACAAACATGATGCGGTGGTTGCAGCAATCCGTCTTGAGCCTGCTGGTGCTGATGCTCGCCAGCCTCTCCAGCACCGCCCAGGCCGCCACTTCGCCTATCGGCGTGGCCCTCGACCAAAGGGTGATCGACCTCACCAACACCCTCGACGCCAGCACCACCTCCCGTCTGAAAGAGCAACTCGCCGCCCTCGAGCAGCGCAAAGGCTCACAGGTGGCCGTACTGCTGGTGCCCACCACCGCCGGCGCCAGCATCGAGGACTACGCCAACCAGCTGTTTCGCGCCTGGCAACTGGGGCGCAAGGACGTCAACGACGGTATCCTGCTGCTGGTGGCCAAGGACGACCGCAAGGTGCGCATCGAAGTCGGCTACGGGCTGGAAGGCACCGTGACCGACCTGTTGGCCCATCGCATCATCGAAGAACACATCACCCCGGCGTTTCGCCAGGGCGACTATGCAGGCGGTGTGGCCCAGGGCGTAAACGACCTGGTGCTGCTGGTGGACGGCGGCGACCTGCCCAAGGTCGCAGGCCCCGGGGTTAACCCCCAAATCATTGCGCTGTTACTGGCGTTTATCGTGGGCGGCGCAGGCGGTGTGCTGATGGCCGCCGGCAAGCTGCCCTGGCGCCGCGCCCTGCTGGCTGCCGTGGCGGCCACGGCACTGCTGGCGATCTATGCCGGTGGCCCGGACTGGCCGATGTACCTGCTGATATTGCCTCTGACCCTGCTGATCGGCGGCGCCACCTTCGGCGCATTGTGGCTGGCGCGCACGGTGTTTTACTGCGTGATCGGGTTGCTGGCCTACATCGCCGGCCTGCTGCTGGCCGACCGATACATCGACGTTAGCTTTATCCATTGGTTGGCAATGCCACTCGGGGCACTGGCCGTGCTGGGCGCGTACCTGGCACTGTGGGTGGTCATGAAAGATGCCTGGAAACGCAGCCAGACCGGTTTTATCGTGCGCCTGTTCGCGGCGGCGGGGGTGTACCTGGCGGCAGGCTTTATTGCCGACGCGGGCCGTGACGGCTGGTTGCTGGCGTTTCCGATTACCTCGTTTGTGGCGTTGTTCATCTTTGGCAAGACGTCTGGCGGGTCGGGCTCAAGTTCGGGCGGTGGTTCTTCGAGTTCCAGCAGCTCCAGCAGCTCCAGTTCCAGCAGCAGCTCATCGGGGGGCGGCGGCTCCAGTGGCGGCGGTGGGGCGTCGGGGAGTTGGTAAAGCCGCCAGCGCAGCGTGTTGGCCCCCCCTGCCTTAAGCGGCTGAGTAGTTTAATCAAGGATTTATTATTAATGGAGTCGCTGTGTGATTGATTCGTCGCAAATACAAACACTTGCCTATTTTTTGTCAAAGGCAAAGAGCGCTTCGGCCGTGAATCAGCTATGGATGTCTACGGGGCCGAAAGCGGATGTGACGGCGATTATTGCTTTGGAAGATTACAAACGGTCGAATATTCCGGCCTCTATTCGAAAGTACACCAAAGGCGAAGATGCAGTATTGACCCACTACTTTACCGGTGGGGAAGTGTACTTTATAACCGATGAGGTGTTGAGGGCGTATTATGAGAAAGGTCGGGCCGACTTCAGGATCGACTACAGCTTGATGTTTGATACCAATATGGCTACTTATGTGGATGCCTTGGTCAGAGGGCGCCCCCTAAAAAGCATGCAGCAAAAAGTTATTGCCTTTGTTGATGATGTCTTGAATGATGATCTGAACTTTGATTTCTTTTATTACATGGTGGAGAACGTCAAAGAGGTACGCAATATTCACGACCCTATCAGGCTATCGCCGCTGATGTTCTGGCAGACACTTAACAAGCGCTTCAGGCAAAATCTGGTGAGCCTGCAACTGTTCAGAAGTATAGATTGCGCGGAGTACAAAAGGACCTCCAATCCAAAACCACGCTTCACTCATCGAGAGGCTGTACGCAGGGCAGTCAACTATACGAATAGTTTTTATGCCTCTGAAGAGGGCCGGCCGCACGTCCTGAACTTTGCGCTGATGCAGCGTGTTATCGTGTTGTATGTTATTGGGATGGTAAGAATTCAGCTGTCATCCAATAAGTCGGCGAAGAACAAGTTTATCGAATTTGTGGATTATGTTAATGACGTGGTGGGTATTTATCTGGACCGCGAAGCGGTTGTTGCGCATAAATATTTTGTTGAGCCGCGCTCGATCAGCATGTTGGAAAAAATAAAGAAAACCGCCGGCCAGAAAAAGCAGAAGAGGGTATTGAAGCGGCTGGACAACATTGCGTGGGACATGGCGGCACCGCGCTTTATGGAGACACTGATGATGTCTCAAGGCGAGGGCGATTTTTTTGTGCCGATGTTCATCAGTTTTGACGGTGGCCTGAAACAGCTATTGAACGCGTATGAAGTGAAAGGCGTCATTTTTGACAGTCGCCGCGGTAGCCTTATTCCGTTGCCACGGGTCAGTACCGAGGATTATTTTACTGAGCATGGTTGTGCTGAAGCCTTGCTGAAAATCAGTGAGAACAAAGACCATCGAATGGCGAAGCCTTCCGCCGACAGGGCTGAGCTTCACGGCCTTATCAAGCGTGAATACAAAGCACTCAGAGCGTTCTTGTAAATGGATGACACATCGCCCAGAGGCACCTTCTTACACCTACCTTTCAGGGCGAAGCCGATGGAAATCGGTTGTTTGGTAAAGCGTTGAGCGCGGAGACAGAGCATGAGTAACACTGATTTTGGTGTGCCGGTGGCCTACCTCAGGGTTGCTTTGGACATCGGTGCTATTGATGTGGCGGCCGTTATTCAATGGGCGGATGCGACATTGGCCATGCTCGAACAACCGCCGTATGCGCTGATAGAACTTGCGCTGATGACCCGCTCAAACCGCGAAGAGGTGGCGTGGCAACTGCTGCAAGTCGGCACGCCCGCGATGGTGGAAGCAGAGATGCTTCCTTACGCACTCGCGACCGCGCATCACCGACTCCTGCGTGAGCCCGGTTTTGCGCGGTGCCTTGCCGTCGGCATCTACCGCTTATGGGTCAGGGGTGGCTGCTACTTGCCCGGCACGTTGGGGGCCTGTGGGTATTTCGATGACGCTTATGGCCTGGCGGACAGTGGGGTGTATGGGCAGGTCGCAGACATCGACCGAGAGCTGCTTGAGTTCACGCACAGCTTCGTCGGCCTGGACTGGCAAGCCATCAAAGCGTCTTAGACAGAAACACCCGACTGCTGCCTGCCGGCTCACACGCAATCTCGCCAAACCTTACCCACCCGTGTTTCTCGTAAAACCCCGGCGCCTGAAAACTGAGGGTGTACAACACCGCATTCGCGCAACCTCGGCGTCGGGCTTCGTCTTCAAAGGCTCGCAGCAACTGGCTGCCAAGGCCCGTGCCGCGCAGTGAGTCGGGCAGGTGAAACAGGTCGAGAAAGGCCATGCCCAGGCTGGTCTTGCCAGTGATGCCACCCAGTGTTTCACCGGTGTCGGCGGCCTTGATCAGCACCGTCAGCGGGCGCCGATCATTGGACCCGGTGATGTGTTCGTTAAAGGCGGCAAGGCTACTGCCGAGCAGGCGCTCCGCCTCGGCATCCGGCTGGTCGCCTACCTCAATCCGATGCGCTGTCATCACGCAATATCCATCACCATTTCATGCCACGCCATCCCACCGTGATCCGAAGGCGAAGGCTGCACATAGCTGTAGCCCATACGCGTGTACAGCGGCACATGGTGCTCCTTGCACATCAAATGAATCGTCTGCTTGCCCATCGCCCGCATGCGCTGCACAAACTCAGTCATCAACAGCCTGGAATGGCCCTTGCCCTGATGCGCCGGGTCGACCACCACCGACATTATCACCACATTCGGCGCCTCGGCCGAATGCCCCACCAACTCCTTGAACGCCTCATCCGACATCACCACCTGATGGGCGCAGCCGCAATTGATAAAACCCACCACTTCGGCATCCGCCTCCAGAATCAAAAAGCCCTCCGGGTACTGCGCAATACGCGTGGCGATCTTCTCCAGGGTCGCGGCTTCATCGCCTTCGTAGGCGCTGATCTCGATTTCAAAGCAACGGGCGGCATCGGCGGGGAGGGCGTTGCGGAAGGTGAGGGCGGGCATGGGTATTTCCTGGGGCGTTGAGCGAAAGGCCACATCATAGAGAAACATCAACAGACTGACACCGATTGTGGTGGGCAGGCCTATTTTAGCTTTGGCTTGAGAGCTTGCTGTGGTAAGCGGGACAAGCCCGCTCACCACAAAAAACAGGCTCCGCGCGCCATCCCCAAAAACCAGAAAACCCGCCAAAGCAGGTTTACTCACAACTAAATTGAAGGGTGCTTTCGCCCTCGAAGTGGCTGCGGCAATAAATGTTGAAATCAACAGGTTTGGTTCCTGATCATTGGATAAAGATCAGTTTGGCTCAACAGGTGAGCTGTGAAACTCACTGAGCGTAAGAGACCAGTTTGAAAAAGGGTTCTTCCTTCAATGCTGCGCTCTGGCTGGATGAACCCTGGCGGTCGCTTCTGAATTCGTTGCGATAAGACGCGTATTCCCACTGCGGCGCCGACACATCGGAGGCCGGCTTGTGCTCGCTCTTTTCAATACCTTGCGCCGCAAGCGACTGCTCGAGGGTCCTGACCAACGCATTTATTTTTCCGATGTGTTCAGGGCTATAGCTTCCATCGGGGCGGTCCGGCTTGGGATAGAGCGTGAACTGGGCACCTTGTGATAGCCGCGTGTCTCTTGGATCAATACGCTCTATATCGGTGACTTTCCAACTATTGATCGGGCTTTCCTGCGAGTTAATAAGCTTGCCTATGACCTCGAAGGCTTTCGGAACATCCTTTTGATTGACGCTGATATGAAACTTGTCGCCAACCGACTTTTCTTCTTGCCTGGCCGCAGAGCGCTTCAGGGTGATAAATGGGTAGCGTGTATTTGCAACGTTGTTATTGATTTTCCATCCGCCATGCAGTTCATTTGAGGCGTGCCGGGCCACCTCGAGATTCGGTACGTTATGATTTAATGAAAAATGCTGGTTTGTGTAAGGTGCGATGTCCTCTTTGCGCATTTCCTCCAGATTGCCTGTGTTGAACGGATTTTCTCCAGCCTGGATTGCTGCTGCTGTGCTTAAACTTATGAAGACAGCGGGGGGTCAATGCGCATGCGAATTACCTTTGATGAGGTGAGATGGTCAGAGGACTACTCGATAGCTGGCTCTTTCGTTCAGCTCTGCGAGCCGAAAGCTACGTGGCTCCGCATACAAAATGAGTTCCACTGCCTCGAATGGGCTCAGCTACCTATCGACGCCAACATCCGCTGAAGCATCCGTTCATGCCCGGCCAACTGCTCCACACCAGCCTGTCCGGCCTCCCACCACCAGAGTGTCGGTTTTTGTTATCGCTACAGTCATGTGTCTGTCCTAGCGTATGCAGTTGGATTCAGCTCGGGCATGGCTTCAACTAGGGGGGAGGGTGATGACCCCTGCCGACTACGACGCCGTACTTGAACTGATGCAAAACACCCCCGGCATCTCCCTGCGTGACGCCGACTCCCGCGAGGCCACCGACCGTTATTCATTTACCCGCGAGGGTAATGAAAACGCATGAAAGGAGAACTCAATGCTCGAGATCAAACGAGCCACGCCGCACGACGCCCACAGCGCTTTTGAGATCCGCCGCGAAGCCATTCGCAGCCAATGCATCGGTGCCTACAGCGCTGAGCAAATGCCACTCTGGACCCGTGGCAGCGCAAGCGGTGGCTATGTGGCTAGCAGGCTTATTATGGCTAGCTAGCTTGTTGTGGCTAGCAGGCTAGTTGTGGCGAGCGGGCTTGCCCGCGTTGGGCTGCGAAGCAGCCCCAAAACCTGACGCCCGGGTCTTGCTGACATACTGCGTCAACCTTTCTGGGGCCGCTGCGCGACCCAACGCGGGCAAGCCCGCTCGCCACCAATGTGTTTTATCATCGATTTCGTGTTTGCCCGTGGCCACTGCTGTTTATCCCACCGGCAACTCCCCCGTCACAATCGCCGTCACCAAAAGATGAAAAACATCGGGATCGACCACTTGAAGAACTCCTTCTGGTACTCCCCGAATGTCATCTCCGTACGGTTCATCAGCAGGAACAACCACGCCACCGTCGGGCTGGCGTAGCGCAGTGCCTGGCCCATGAAGGAGGCGACGCCGATTTCGGTAGGGCTGATGCCGAACTTGTAGGCGATGGGCGCCACCACCGGCAGGATGCCGAAGTAGTAGGCGTCCACCGGCAGGGCGTAGCAGGCGAGGGCGCCGAGGAAAGCGAAGATCAGTGCGGTGTGGCTGCCCATGGAATCCGGGATCAGGCTGGCCATGTGTTCAGCCACGGCGCCGGCCATGCCGCTGCCGTTGAAGATGCCCAGGAAGCAGCCGGCGGCGAGGATGATCGAGGCCACGGCCACGGCGTCGCCACCGTTGGCGGTGATCCGTTCGCGTTGTTCAACGGCGCTGTAGTTGACCGTCAACGCGATCGCGGTGCCGAGCATGAACACCACCGCGCCGCTGGCCCAGCCGGCGATCAGGATCACCAGCATGCCCAGGGTCAGGGCCAGGTTGAACAGGAACAGGCGCGGGCGTTTGAGTTCCTTGTCGTGATCCTTGATCACGTTGACCATCTGCAGGATTTGCGCGGGCGTCACGATGCCGTTTGCACCCTGCACAAACCCCAGGCGTTTGCGCTCCTTGATGCCCATCAAGTACGCCATGAAGAACACATACAGGAACGACACACCGAGGATTGGCAGGATCGCCACAAACAGCGTGTTCACCTCCACGTTCAATACCGCTGCCGCCCGCGCCAATGGCCCACCCCACGGCAGGCAGTTGCCCAGGCCGCAGGGCAGGATGATCAGCATCGCCAGGTTCGACAGCTTCATGCCCATCTGTTTGTACAGCGGCAGGAACGCGGTGGTGATGATCAGGATGGTGGTGGTGCCGTCGCCGTCCAGGGTCACTACGGCGGAAGTGAAGGCGGTGACCAGGATGATTTTCAGCGGGTCGCCATTGGCCTTGCGGATCAGGAAGGTGCACAGCGGATCGAACAGCCCCACGTTCATCATCAGGCTGAAATACAGCACGGCGAACAGGATCATTACCGTGGGGTTGACCGTGCCGAGGGAGACCTTGCCGGCCTCGTTCTGCGAGTAAAACAGGCCTTCACGCACCCAGGTCATGATGGTGCCCATCGGCACGCCGTTGACCAGGCACACCAGCACTCCCACGGCCAGCGACACCACAATCAAACCGGTGAATGGCGAAAGTTTTTGCTTGATGACCAGCAACAGAAACGAGGTGATCAACACATAGCCCAGAACTGTCAGCATCTGAACGTCTCCACAATTTTATTTTTATAGTGAGCGCAGCAGGGTGGGGCGCCGGGCGCCCCGGGTAGAGCCGTGAGCGTTATTGGCCTTCGAGCAGTTCGGTGACCCAGGCCGGGGCCAGTGCGGGCAAGGGCTGGCCGCTGTCGCGGCAGCGAGTGTATGCGTCGATTACCTCGCGGCGCTGGTTTTCATAGGCACTTTTTTTCTCGGATGCCTCCAGCACTTCCAGCAGGCGGGCGCGGGGCACCACGGTTACGCCGTCGTAATCGCCGAACACCAGGTCGCCCGGTGCCACCTCGACACCGGCGCACGTCACGCTGGCGTTGATTTTGCCCGGGCCTTGCTTGCCGGGGCTGCGTTGCATGAAGCCCTTGGCGTAGATCGGGATGTCCAGTTGCGCCAACGGCACTTTGTCGCGCACGCAGCCGTCGATGACCATGCCGCTCAAGCCCACGGCCTGGGCGGCGCCGGCCATCAGGTCGCCGATGTAGGCGCGGCCGGGATAAGCCTTGCCGGCCACTACCAGCACGTAGCCGGGCTGGCCCTGATACACCGCGACGTGGATCGGGAAATTGTCGCCGTCTTCGGTGTCGACGGTGTAGGCAGTGCCGAGCATCACCTTGCTTTCATCCAGTGGCATCAGGTCGGCGTCCATGCAGCCGTTGCGCGGGATGCCCAGGCTTTGCATACCGTCGCACAGTTGTGCCGGGCTGAGCTGGCGAAAGCGCGCCAGCAGGTCATCGGGGATCAGGTCGGGCAGGGGGAAGTAATGTTCAGTGTTCATGGCGGGGTCTCACGAGTGGGCGGTCAGGTGCGCGATGGCGCTGCGAAAGTCCATGTCGCTGCCGTCGGGGCCGAGCCGGCTGGCCCAGTCGGTGGCGGCGAGTTTGTCGAGTTGGCCCTGGGTGGCGCGGGTCATGCTGGCGTCGACACCGGCGGCTTCCAGGGTGGCGACTGCATCATCCATTTCCGCGCTGCGGCGCTTGGCATGGATCAGCGTGCGTGCGGTGAAGGTATTGGCCAGTTGCTCGACAGTCTTGCCGTTCAACGAATCACCCAGGGACGCGACCAGGGTGTCGAGCACGCCAAATTTTTCACCGGCCTGGAAGGCTTCCAGCAGCAACTGCGGCAGGCCCTTCATCACTACACTCTTGAGCATTTTGATCGCGGACGCGGCGCCGGCGTCGGCGTCGAGTACGCTCAAGCGCATGCCGCGTGGCGTAAAAGTTTCGGCAAATGCGCTGGCGCCGCTGCCGGCCAGCAGCATCGGCACGCGGTGGTTATTGCCGGGCACGGTGCCCATCACGGCAGCGTCGCAAAAGCCCACGCCGGCGGCACGCGGCAATTGGTCGATGGCCTGTTTGACGCTGGGTGCGGCGGAGTTCATGTCGACATAGGTTTGCCCCGCCACCAGCCATGGCAGCGCCTGCTGCGCGATACCCAAGGCGCTGCTGGCGCTGGTCAGGCACACCACAAAGCGCGCGCCGTGGCAGGCGTTTTTCAGCGAGTCGAAGAGGGTGACGTGCAACTGCTCGGCGCGTTGCCGGACCACCGGGCTCAGGTGGGCGTCGAAGGCGCCGATCCGCAAATCGCCGGTGGTGCGCAGGCCCTGGGTGAGGTGGTAGGCGGCTTCGCCAAACCCGATGAAGACGATATCCATCCAGTGTTTCCTTCATTGTCTTTGTTATTGATGAAGGAAGAGCAAGGGCTGTGCCAGATAAAATTAGCCTTTTAAAACAATCGGATAGTCTTAATGAGGTGAAATGCTGGAGCAGCGATACCTTTCAAATCATTTCAGCATGCAATAGTCTGCATTCCCTGCCCGTGCTTTCGAGACCTCGCCATGCAAGGCACCATTGCCGTGATTTCGCCGTCCAGCACCCTGACTTCGGTGATGCACGGCATCCTTGAGCAACGCGGGTTAGCCCTGGTGGTGATTGAAGCCGCGCAGCACGACGCCGTGCTCAAAGCGCGGCAGCTGATCGACACTGGCGTCAGTGTAATCATCAGCCGGGGCCGCACCGCCAGCGTGTTGCGTGAGCACTTGCGCGTGCCGATCGTCGAGGTCAAACACACGTTTTTTGACTGCATCAATGCGTATCGCAAGGCGCAGCAGGACTCGGGCAAGGTGGCGTTCCTCGCCACCTCCGAGGGCTACGCAACCATCCTCGAGAAAGCCCGGCCTTTTATGCCGCACGTGTCGATCTGCCTGATCGACCCGCTGGGCAGCCACCAGGCCACCGAAGCGCAGTTGGATCGCTTGCAGGCCGAGGGCATTGAAGTGGCGATTGGCGGCCTGTCGTCGCGTGAGGCGGTGATGGCGCGGGGCATGCGCTACATCATGTCCGAGGCCGACCCGGATGCCGCGTTCGATGCCATCGACGAGGCCCTGCACTTGCTGCAGGTGGAGGAAGAGCGGCGGCTCAAGCGCGTAGAGCTGCAAAGCCGCTACGAGATGATCCAGTCGATCCTCAACTGCGTGTCCGAAGGCATCTTCAGTGTCGACAGCCAGCGCTGTATCACCAATATGAACAGCGTGGCCACCGCCTACCTGGGCGGCCTGGTGTGCGGCGACAGCATCGACGGCCTGCTGGCCCAGGACTATTTCAGCCAAGTGCTCGGCAGCGGCCGCCCGGTGCGCGGTGCGCTGATCAGCCTGGGGCGTTTGTCCCTGACCTTGAGCATCGCCCCCATCACCCTGGACAGCCAGGTCATCGGTGCCGTCGCCACCCTGCAAAACCAGACCGAAATCACCGCGATTGAACGCAAGATGCGCCGCCAGTTAGCACGCCAGCACTTGGCGGAAAACACCTTCGACCACATCATCGGCAGCAGCCCCGCGCTGGCCAAGGCCAAGCGCCTGGCCCTGACCTATGCAGCGGTGGACAGCACCGTGATGATCGAAGGTGAAACCGGCACCGGCAAGGAGCTGTTCGCCCAGAGCATCCATAACGCATCGCGCCGCAAGCACGGTCCATTCGTGGCGATCAACTGCGCGGCCTTCGCCCCTGGCGTGCTGGAGAGCGAGTTGTTCGGCTACGTGAAAGGCGCCTTCACCGGAGCGCTTAACGAGGGCAAGGCCGGGGTGTTCGAACTGGCGCACACCGGCACTATCTTCCTCGATGAAATCAACGAAACTTCTACCGATATTCAGGTAAAACTGCTGCGCACGCTGCAGGAGCGCAAGGTGGTGCGCATCGGCGATGACAAGGTCACGCCCGTCGATATCCGCATCATCACCGCCAGCAACAAAAGCCTGGAACAAAGGGTGGCCCAGGGGCTGTTTCGCGAGGATTTCTACTACCGTATCTGCGTGCTCAAACTGCACTTGCCGGCCCTGCGCGAACGCCGCACCGACATCCCCGAGCTGGTGCGCCACCTATTGCGCAGCCTGGCCATGCCTACGCCCGAGCCGGATGAAGTGCTTCTGCTACGGCTGAGCAGCTATGCCTGGCCAGGCAATATCCGGCAGTTGGGCAATATCGTCGAGCGCCTGGCGGTGATGAGCCAGGGCCGGCCGTTTGCCCAGCCGTGGTTGGAGGATGTGCTGGAGGATCTTTCAAGCAGCGTGCCGGTTGAAGAGGGCGCGCCGATCAAGAGCGAACTGGCGTTGCTGCACGAAGTGCTCACCCGTGTGCGCGGCAACCGCGAAGAGGCCGCCAGGCACTTACAGATCAGCACCACCACCTTGTGGCGGCGCATGAAAAAGTACCTGGACGAAGACCCTGGGTGTTTTGACACTACACGTTACTGACGGGCGAAAGCTGTGCGCAATCGCTCAATGACGTGCTGTCGAGCCTCTCCCTGGATGTCCGGTGGTGTCAGGCTCTCTCCAAACTCACGCCATACAAACAGGGTTAACTCGGCGCCATCGGTCAACGTGTGCGCCGAGGTCTGTGCGCCAAAACCCTGCAGCAGCCGGTATCGGTCATCGCGCCAGAATGCTGCCTCCACCCAGTCGTACACGGGGATGAAATGAAAGTGCAGCGGGAATCTCGGCATGTGTCCATAGCGGCTGATGTACAGCCATTTCGGCTCGAGCTGCGCCTCCATCACCCGCTGGGTCTTCGCCAGCAACCCACCCAGCTCGGCCAGCGCTGCTTGCGGCATATCCGCCAGGGAATGGATCGGCGCCTTCGCCCCCAGCATCAGATAACCGGGCAATGCTGACGTCAGGTGATGGTTGAGCCGCCAGTGTTCGGTTTCGTGAAGCATGTAAGCAGGGTCTATTTGCATAGGCGTGTCCATGAGAGCCGTGCGGGCAGAATACCTGTATTCCACAAAAGCGCTTGATCTGTGTCTATCGCCGGTAGCTCCAGGTGGTTAGCCTCAAGGCCCATCAACCCTTTGCCGAGCCGACCATGGATCTGATAGCTGTCCCCTTTTGCACCACCGACTGGTCCACCGTCGCCCCCGTGGTTCACCCCGGCATTACCGGAAACGCCCTGTGGCGCACCTGCCATTTCGGCACCACCCGCGTGCGCATGGTCGAATACACGCCGGGCTACCTGGCTGATCACTGGTGCTGGCGTGGGCATGTGTTGCTGTGCCTCGAAGGCGAGCTGCACACCGAGCTCGAGGATGGCCGCCAGTTCATCCTGGAGGCCGGGATGAGTTACCAGGTGGGCAATGACATGGAAGGGCATCGGTCATCGACGCGGGTGGGTGCAAAACTGTTTATTGTGGATTGAGCGATTGCTTGCGATACGCCCCCACCCCATTCATTGGCAGGAGGTAAGGGCCGCACAACCAGGCTGCCGGGTCTGTTTTCAGATAGAAAACAAGAGAAAGTGCAGATTGCAGGGCTCTAAAGTATGAGGCTGTTGTGGCGAGCGGGCTTGCCCGCGTTGGGCTGCGCAGCAGCCCCAAAACCTGACGCTGAGTTCTTTCAGAAAAATCTCGGTGGCTTTAGTGGGGCTGCTACGCAGCCCAACGCGGGCAAGCCCGCTCGCCACGTTGGGAGCTTCAGGCCCATCCTTCGCGGACTCTTCCAGCAACGTGGCAAACGCCGGGCTGTCGTTGTGCTCACAGCAAATGGGCTGTTGTGGCGAGCGGGCTTGCCCGCGTTGGGTTGCGCAGCAGCCCCAAAACCTGACGCTGAGTTCTTTCAGAAAAATCTCGGTGGCTTTAGTGGGGCTGCTACGCAGCCCAACGCGGGCAAGCCCGCTCGCCACGTTGGGAGCTTCAGGCCCATCCTTCGCGGACTCTTCCAGCAACGTGGCAAACGCCGGGCTGTCGTTGTGCTCACAGCAAATGGGCTGTTGTGGCGAGCGGGCTTGCCCGCGTTGGGTTGCGCAGCAGCCCCAAAACCTGGCGCTGAGTTCTTTCAGAAAAATCTCGGTGGCTTTAGTGGGGCTGCTACGCAGCCCAACGCGGGGAAGCCCGCTCGCCACATAGGCAGTTCAGTGGTAGCAGGTCAGTGCATCTTGCTGTGGTCCATGCCATCCAGGCCACGGGCTGCGGCTTTCACTTCAACTTTTTGCTTCTCGCCCTTGGCGTTTTCCACCGTGAGGGTCAGCGGTACTTGGTCGCCTTCCTTGATCTGGCCGGTCAGGCCCATCAGCATCACGTGATAACCGTCCGGGTCGAGCTTGACCGCTTTGCCTGCGGGCAATGCCACCGAGTCCACGGGGCCCATGCGCATCACATCGTCTTTCATGCTCATTTCATGGATCTGCACATCTTTAGCGACCGGCGAGGCCACGCTCAGCAGCTTGCTGTCGCTGTCGGCGGTCACGGTCATGAACGCGCCGCTGGACGGCTGGCCCGGCACGGAGGCACGCACCCATGCATCGGTGACCAGCACCTGGGCACTGGCGTGCGCGGCGAGGCCCAACAGGGAGAGGCCGATCAGGGTGTGCTTGAGGTGTTGAACGGCAGTCATTAGCAGACCTCCATGACGGTGAGCAGGTCTTCTGCGCACTCTTTAGCGGTAAGGGATGCCTGTAGGCCCAGGCGCAGGTTGCCGCGTGTGTCGAACACGAAGCTGGTGGCCGTGTGCGACAGGGTGTAAGTGTCGCCGGCGGGGATCTTTTCATAAAAGATCCCGAATTCCTTGGCGGCCACGGCGATTTCTTCCGGGGTGCCGTACAGTGCTTCGAAGCTGGGGTCGAAGGCTTTGACATACTTGTCGAGAATCTCCGGCGTGTCACGCTCCGGGTCCAGGGTGATAAAGATCACCTGCATGATTTCGCCGTCACGGCCCATCAGTTTCTTGGCCTGGGCGGCGCGGGCGAGGGTAGTCGGGCACACGGCCGGGCACTGGGTGAAGCCGAAGAACACCACCGGCATCAGGCCACGGTATGAACTCAAGGTGACGGTGTCACCCTCGGTGTTCTTGAGCTTGAAGGTGCGGCCCATGATCTTGTCACTCAAGTCTTTACCGTACTTGAAGTTCAGTTTTGGGCTGTTGTCACAACCGGCCAGCAGGCCCAGACCCAGCAGGCTCATGCCGGTCAGAACCTTGCGGCGGGTGAATAACGTACTCATCAACTGTGCATCCTGTGAAACGCCTGCATTGCTTTGAATCTACATATCAGGCTTTGAAAAGCAGGCATTGAAAAGAAGAAACGAGGAGGGCGCCCAGTCTACCAACCCTGGCCAGTGCGCGTAATCTGCGACGTTCTGCCACAGGTGGCGCGACGCTTCATTCTTCTGCCGCTCTGGTGGTAGAGTCGCCGCCATGAAATTGAGCCACCCCGACCGTTCGCTGATCGCCTGGGCCCTGTACTTCTGCGTGCTGATGAACCTGTTCGTCTGCGGTTTGGGGCATGGGCAGATGACGGGCCAGCAGCTCAATGGCATCGGCGGCGAGTTCTGTTCGGTGGACGGCAGCCAGGCGCCACTTTCCGACAAAGGGTTGGGCAGCCCAGCTTCCAGCAACATCTCGAACTACTTTGCCTGCCCGGTGTGCAATGCCCTCAGCGTTGCGCTGGTGTTCCTGATCGGCCTTGCCTGGCTGTTGGGCCTTGGGCAACCCCCGCGTCCGGCCCACGAGCGGCGCAACAAGGCGCCGCCGCGTTATTCCTGGCCGTCGGCCAACCCCCGCGCTTCCCCCGCTTTCTGACGTGTGCCTTGGGCCTCCTGTGACCAGGGGGCGTTCTATCGTCACGACTGTGAGAGCGTTTTATGAATCACCTGTTGCCTGCAGGCGCCAGCCGCCTGGCCAGGGCATCCCGTCGCCTGCGCGCCGAGCCCCCGCCGCCTGAGTACCCGAGCAATTGCCGCTGCTTCGTGCACCTGGATGCGCGCCTGTTGCCGTATTGGCACACCTTGTTCGATATCTGCCCGGCGCTGCTCAAGCTCGACCCGCCCGAGGGCCTCAACCTGTTTCGCAGCTTCATGACCTGGGCCTACCGCAACCAGCCGGCGCAGGATTGGACCTACCACCTGAACGTGTGCCGCTGGCTGCTGGGCTCGGCGTATCGCCTGCAGATCGACCAGGAACCCATCGAAAGCCTGATGGCCGCAGCAGCGGCGCGTTGGATCGGCACGGACCAGAGCCAGGCGCCGGGTGTAGTGCTGGCCTGGCGAGGTTCGACGGTGTTCGATTGGAAGGGCACCCCGATAGCGGCCGCCGAACATCAGGTATTGCCCGTGCCTGAATGGGATTTCGCCTGGAGCGCGTTGAGCGTTCGGGGAGAGTTCAGCGGCTGGCTGCCGGTGCCTTAGCACCTGTGAAGCCCTAGCTGCCGGTACGCGGGGCTTTGTTTTTTTCAGTCTTGGGGCTGGGGCGCTTGGCCGGGGGTTTGTCTTTCGGCGCTGGTTCGGCTTTTTTGTTGCTGTCCGCTGGGCTGCTGGGATAGGTGCCGGGCGGCAACGCGGAGCCGGCTGCGCCGCTGTCGCTCAGCGAACTCGGTGGCGGCGCGGTGTCATCGCCGAAGGCGGCGAAGGCAGGCGTGGCCAACAAGGCTGACAGGCCGACGATAAGCAACATCCTTTGGGAAATTCTGGTCTTCATGACGCAATCCCCTTGCAGTGAACAAAGCTGAAGCCCGGAAAATCCGGGCCCCAGTGTGCTTCAATCAAGACTTCTTGCCGCCGCCGGAGCTGTGCGCCCCGCCTTTTTTACCGGCTTCAGATGCCTTTTCGCGGTCGTTGGCAAAGTTGCCGCCGGAGCCTTGACCGCCGCTTTTTTTCGGCATGTCAGGCTTGGCTTTTCCGCCTGCGCCTGTGGTGGTTTTTCCGCTGGTAGCCATTTTCAAATCCCTCATCAATGAGTGAGTGAATCAATGGTGTCGCCTAATTGGGAATGCACAATCGAAAGCAAAGTTTGAAAAACTTCGTGGTCATGCGACGAATGGGCGTTACGCCGCCAGCGGCTTGCCTCCCATGGCTTTTTTGTGGGCCGCTTTCATGGCTTCCATTTCTGCGCCAAGTTCTTCCAGCACGGCCTTGCCTAACAGCTTCCTGGCCTGTGGAAACATCTCGGTTTCCTCTTCTTCGATATGGTGCTCCAGCAGCTCCTTGACCACTTTGACCCGCCCGGAAAACTCAGTAGTGGACGGCTCGGTCTGCTTCAGATCGGGCAGTACTAGGGAGTCGACGGTGCGGTGCTCTTCCTTGGCTTCGTGGTACATGATGTCTTGCTCTTTGCCGCCGGCTTTACGGAAGGCCGGGTAAAGAATCTCTTCTTCAAGCTGGGTGTGCAGGCTGATTTCCATTTCGAGTTTGGCCAGCAGTTCGGTGCGTTTTTTCACGCCGCGTTCGGTGGACTCGCTCAGTTGGGTCAACAGCGCTTTGACGCGTTCATGGTCAGCTTTGAGAAGGTCGATGGCATTCATGGTGAAACCTCACGGATAGCAAGCGGGCGCGTCGAAGTGCACGCCTCGTCCGGTAGGTGTTGCATCAGTTGTACCAACTTGAATTATTTTATAAATAGCTTAAAAATCAATGGATTGGCTCGCAGCCTCGGTGGCGCTCGTCGTGCAGCTTGCATGGTCGGGCAATCTGCAGGTTGCATTACACCGACGCTAGCCGCCGCTGACTTTCCAATGCTTGATGTCTTCGGCGAACACCACTTGCTTGACCTCATGGGCAATCCCGTAGGCCAGTGATTCATGGGCGGCGATGACTTTTTCTTCGGCCGACAGGCACTTGAAAATATCCAGCTGGGTCTCGGCCTGAACGGTCTCCAACTCATAGATTTTCACGTAGCGCGCCAGGTCATTATCCAGGCTGGACAGGTACTCGCGCAGGCGCTGGTGGTCCACCGAACTCTGGCTGAAATACCAGTTCATCGGGTGGATCAAAAACCGCGAATGCGGCGTGGTGATGCGGCGGTTGGCGGCCAGGAACAGAATGATGCCCATGGATTCGATATTGCCCGCGTTGATCGCGCACAACGGCACCGGCAGGGCCTTGAGGAAGGTGTAGAGGGTGAAGCCGAAATTGGTGCTGCCGCCGGTGGTCGACAGGTTCAGCAGCAGGGAGCTGGCACCTTCTTCAATCGCATCCAGGCAGCAGTCGCGAAAGCGTTCGGTGGTGCCCTGGTCGATCTGGCAATGAAAGTGGATAACGTGCTCGGTCATCCTGAACCTCCAGTAGGTAATGCAAGAGGGTGACTTGGGGTTGAGTCTAGAACGTTGCCCGGGATGTGCTGCAAATTGGATGGAACCCTCGCGCCAGATGCTTGACCTAATGCATAGACCTCAGGAGGTGAACCATGCAAATAGAATATATCTGGATCGCATTGGCGGTGATTCTGCTGCTGTTGGAATTGTGGGCGATCAATATCGTATTGCGCAGCACCGGCGGCTGGGAGACCAAGGGGTTGTGGCTGGTGATCCTGATTTTCGTGCCGTTGTTCGGGCTGATCGCGTGGGCCATGTTCGGGCCTAAACGGGAGATGCCGGACCAGCGTAAAACTTAAGCGGTATTCGCAAAAAAAACAGGCGCCGATGGGCGCCTGTTTTTTTGTGGGCGGCAAATCAGCCCGCGACGGCGTTGGCAATCGCCTCACTGAAGGCCGGCAGATCATCCGGCGTGCGCGAGGTGATCAGCGTCCAGCCATTGGCCTTGCACTGCTTGACCTCGGCATCTACCCAACCGGCGGCACCGGCGTTTTCCAGGTCGATGCGCACGCTTTTGTAGGAGGTCAGGGTCTTGCCCTTGATCACGCCCGCATCGATCAGCGCCCACGGCCCGTGACAGATTGCGGCCACGGTTTTGCCGGCCTTGACGAAGTCGTTGATCAGCCGCAGCGCGGCAGCGTCCTGGCGCAGGGTGTCGGCGTTGACGGTGCCGCCGGGGATCACCAGCGCGTCAAAGTCGCTGCTGGCCACGTCCGACAGTTGCACGTCGGACTCCACGGTTTGGTCCTTTTCGGTGTCGCCGACAAAGGTCTGGGTGGTGCCGCCTTTGCTGGAACCGTGGGTTACCGTCGCGCCGTAGCCGCGCAATGCTTCCAGAGGCTTGAGCAGCTCGTCGCGTTCGATGCCGGTGTTGGAGGTGATGATCAGGATGTGCTTGCCGTTGAGTGTCGAACTCATGATTGAGTGTCTCCCGATGGGTGGATTGCAGAAACGATATGGGGAGTGGATCGAGTTCGAGCGGCAAAGGTTTAAATTAATTTGCGCTTATTTCTCCAATGGTCAGTCACGGCAATTTCCTTGAACTATCAACATCTGAAGGCCTCTGCTGCATAGGTGCCTGCGGCTTTTTGCAGGGCTTGAACAACCAGGAGAATTCAACGTGACCGATCACCAGACTGCCGATAAAACCCCAGACCCCATCAGCTCCGAACAGGCGCAAAAAGGCACGGACAAAGCCGCCAAGGGCGAGACCCTGGAGCACCCGAACCCCAAGACCGAAACGGTCGATAAGGTGCTCACCCCTACGTCGATAAAACAAACCGAGCGCCAGACCGACGCCATCAACGAGCAGGCCGCCAAGGTCGAGCGTAAGTTGGGCCACTGAGCATGGCCAAGGCTATTTCGGCGTCTGAACTGGGCATCGAGCTCAAGCCCGAGGATGACGCCGGCCTGTTCAAGTGGTTTGTCGCCAGCTTCCTGATGGGCAAGCGCATCCAGGCGCCCATTGCGGCGCAGGCGTACAGAGTGATTGTCGAGGAACAGGGGCGCGATACGCCGCGCAAGCTGCAGCACTGCACGTCGCGTGAGCTGGTCTCGATGCTGGGGCGTGCGCATTACGTGCGTTACGACGAGTCCACCGCTCAGCGCCTGTTGGACCTGAGCGCCAAGCTCAACGCCGAGTACGCCGGCAAGATCACCCACATCCGCAGCGCCAGCGAAGACCGCCAGGCGTTCGAAAAACGCCTGGGGGAATTCGACGGCGTGGGGCCCAAGACCATCGAGATTTTCATGCGCGATGCGGCGAAGGTGTTGTTTTGAAGGCTGCGCCGTCCTTACTCGACCTCCACCCGCAGTACTTCCAAGCCTAACTGCTCATACGCCTCCACACTCGGCACATGCCACTCGGTGATCAGTGTGTGGATGCGATTGCAGGGCGCGACCACAAAGGGTTCTACCGCCCCCAGTTTGTCCGCCAGGGTCACCGCTATCACATGCGAGGCACTGTCGAGCAAGGCTTGTTTGACCGCCACCTCATCAAAATGCAGCGAGCTGATGCCCACTTGCGGATGCAGTGCGCACACGCCGGTAAACAGCAGGTCGGCCTTGATGCTCTGGATCAGGCGCACGGCTTCCTGGCCGCTGGTGGACAAGGTGGCCGGGTTGAGCTGGCCACCGGCGAGGATTACTTTTACCTCGGGATGGTCCGCCAGGGCGATGGCAATCATCGGGGACGGCGTAACCACGGTAAGGCGGATCGAACGCGGCAATGACTGGGCGATCTGCAACGTGGTGGAGCCGGAATCGAACAGCACAATTTGCCCATCTTCAACGCGTTCAGCCGCCAGTTGTGCCAGGCGGCGCTTGGCCTCGTTGGTCTCGCCGACACGGGTGAAGAAGTCTTTGCCGGTGTCTTTGGGCCGGGGCAGGGCGCCGCCGTGCACGCGCTGCAACAGGCCGGCCGCGGCCAGTTCACCGAGGTCGCGGCGGATGGTGTCCTGGGACACGGCAAAATGCTCCACCAGTTCTGCGGCGGTGACTTTGCCGTCGCGTTCCAGTAGCAGCAGGATTTTTTGTTTGCGCAGTGAAGGCAGGTCGATGGCTTGATGAGTGCTGTGCATGGTTTTGCGCTTTTTTGCGGGTTTGTGCGAGGTTAGTCGCCGGCCGATATAAACGCAATGGCTGGTTGCGCAGCCGATGGGCGGTTACTCTCAGTGTTCAGTTCAGGGAGAGGTGACCTAGATGTCGTTGATCACAACCATCGAAGACTTACGCAAGCTGGCGCAAAAACGTGTCCCACGGATGTTTTACGACTACGCCGATTCCGGCTCCTGGACTGAGAGCACCTACCGGGCGAACGAGAGCGATTTTGCCCGCATCAAGTTTCGCCAGCGGGTGGCGCGCAATATCGACGAGCGCTCGATCCGCGCCAGCATGATCGGCCAGGACATGGCCATGCCGGTCGCCCTCGCTCCCACGGGCCTGGCCGGCATGCAGCATGCCGATGGCGAGATTCTCACGGCCCGCGCCGCCGCCGCGTTTGGCCTGCGCTATACCTTGTCGACCATGAGTATCTGTTCGCTGGAAGACATTGCCGAGCACGTTGGCCAGCCGTTCTGGTTCCAGCTGTATGTGATGCGCGACCGCGCCTTTATCGAGCAATTGATCGAGCGCGCCAAGGCGGCCGGTGTGGATGCACTGGTGCTGACCCTGGACCTGCAGATTCTCGGGCAACGCCACAAGGACCTGATCAACGGACTGTCGGCGCCACCCAGGCTGACCGTGCCGAATATCCTCAACATGATGACCAAGCCGCGCTGGGTGATGGGCATGCTCGGCACCAAACGCCACGGGTTCGGCAATATCGTCGGGCATGTCAAAGGCGTGGCGGACATGAGCTCGCTGTCGTCATGGACCGCCCAGCAATTCGACCCACGGCTGAGCTGGGACGATGTGGAGTGGATCAAGAAGTGCTGGGGCGGCAAGCTGATCATCAAGGGCATCCTCGATGTAGAGGACGCACGCCTGGCGGCGAACTCCGGCGCCGATGCATTGGTGGTGAGCAACCACGGTGGCCGCCAGCTGGATGGCGCACCGTCGAGCATCAGCCAACTGCCGGCGATTGTAGAGGCGGTGGGCGAGCGCATCGAAGTGTGGCTGGACGGCGGCATTCGTTCCGGCCAGGACGTACTCAAGGCGATGGCGTTGGGCGCCAAAGGCACCATGATCGGGCGGCCGCATTTGTATGGTTTGGGCGCGATGGGTGAGGCAGGGGTGACCAAGGCGCTTGAGATCATCGCCCGCGAGCTCGATGTATCGATGGCGCTGTGTGGCTATAACGATATACGCGATGTGAATCGGGAGATTTTGTTGCCCGGCACCTTTCCCGAAAACGGTTTTTGAGCAAAAAAATCGTAAAAAATTAAAAAGAGTTGTCCACGAAAACCGTGGGTATCTCTGTGGATAACTTTGCGAAGGCCCGGCAGGGTTGGCGATTTAACCTTCGGTTAATATTTGATCAAATTCTGACGAGGGCCAGTATGGGCAGGGTTTGCGCTTGACAGGCAAGCGCGAACCCAGTGCCGAAAAGTGGTTTTTATGAGTCGCCGTTGTGGCCTGTGGAGTGCGTCACCACCTGCGCCGGCATTTTCTCTCGCATCAGCTTTTCCAATGCCTGAGCATAATTGCGACCGGCCAGGCTCATGCTGTTGTTATGTGTGGCGCCGGGTACCAGCAGTAACCGTTTGGGTTCCTGGGCGGCTTCAAACAATTGCTGGCTGAAACGCGGCGGCACGTACTGATCGGCAAGGCCGTGCACCACCAGCAGCGGCATATGCACGTCGGCAATTTTGTCGATGGAATCGAACTTCTGCGACAGCAACCAGCGCACCGGCAATGAGGTGTTGGCTACCGCCGTGGCTACATCCGCCAGGGAGGTGAAGGTTGATTCGATTACCAGCCCGCGCACCGGTAGCGGCGTTTGCTTGCCCAGCTCGGCGGCCAGGTCGATGGCCACCGCGCCACCCAGGGAGTGGCCGTAGATCAGGCGTTTGCCCGGGTCGGGTTGCAGCACCTGGAAGCGTTCCCAGGCGATGCGCGCGTCTTCGTAGACGCTGGTTTCCGACGGCAAATCACCGTGGCTCTGGCCGAAACCGCGATAGTCGATGGCCAGCACCGAGTAACCCAATGCATGCAATTGCTCGATGCGAAACAACTGCCCGGTAAGGTTCCAGCGCACGCCATGCAGGTACAGAATCGCCGGCGCGTCCGGCTTGGCCGCCGGGTACCACCAGCCATGAATGTTCTGCCCCGATTTGAAACTGGCGGGCTTGAGTTCGAACTCCTGCACGGCCTTGGGCAAGCCGCTGTACCAACTGGCGGTGCCGGGTTCTATACGAAACACCAGCTCGCGCTCCTTGTGTTGCAGCGCGGCGCACCCCACCGGCAGGCCGACGATCAGCAACGCCATGCACAGCAGGGGCAGCCAGCGCAGGCTCAGGCGAGACAGAAAACGAGAGTGCATGAAGGTTCCATGGGCAAAGGTGAAGCAGGGTTTTTACCAGATGGCCTGGGCGGGCAGGAATTAATTCGACGGTCGCCCACCGGGATTGCTTGCAAAGTGTTACAGCATTGAACAACCCACGCCCGGGTTGTTAGGGTGGGCGGCCGAACAGGAGAGCAAGCACATGGATTTCACAGGCAAAACTGCGATTGTCACCGGCGGCGCACGCGGGTTGGGGCTCAGCTATGCACGGGCGCTGGCCCAGGCGGGTGCCCGAGTGGTGATCAGCGACATCGGCGCCGACAGCGTGGGCGCAGGCAGCGACGCTTCGGTGGTGCAGGCGGCGGCCCAGGCGCTGCAAGCCGAAGGGCTGGCGGTGATCGGGCACGGCGGCGACGTGTCCACGGATGAGGGCTGCCGGCAACTGATCGCCTCTGCCATCGAGGCACACGGGCAGCTCGATATCCTGATTCATAACGCCGGCTGGGTCGGTTACCAGAACATTCAAGACCTGGATGCCGCGTTCCTGCAACGCGCCATGGACATCAACCTGTACGCGCCGCTGTGGCTGTGCAAACACGCCTGGCCGCACCTGCTGCGTTCATCTGCGCCGCGCATCATTCTCACCACCTCCGACCGGGCCATGTATGCGCAGTATGAGCAGACCGGCCTGGTGGCCTACAGTGCCGGCAAGATGGCGCAGTTGGGCATCATGAATGCGCTGAGCCATGAGGGCACCGAGGCCGGCATCAAGGTCAATGCGATTTCGCCGGTGGCCAAGACGCGCATGTGGGGCGTCACCGAAGCGCCGGATGAGCTCAAGCCGGAGTGGGTGACGCCGGGGGTGGTGTTTCTTGCTTCCGCGCAGTGCCTGGACACGGGCTACATCCTGCGTGCCAGCAATGGGCAATTCACTGCCACGCGTTTCACTGAAAACCCTGGGGTGGATTACCCGCGAGACCTGGCACGGGTCAGGGCCGGCACTGCTGAAGCCGTTGCCGCTGCGTGGCACCACATCAAACAAGCGTGAACCCTATGACCTCTTTGAGCAAAGCCCCCGCCATGGATAACAACCCCGTTCGTATTACTGCCGAACAGACCCTTTCTGACAACTGGTATGTGTTGAAGAAGTACACCTTTGACCTGCGCCGCCGCGATGGCAGTTGGCAAACCCAGACCCGCGAGGTGTATGACCGGGGCAATGGCGCGACTTTGCTGCTGTACAACCGTGAGCAGCGCACGGTGCTGCTGATTCGCCAGTTTCGTCTGCCTACGTTTGTCAATGATTACCCCGGTTACCTGATCGAAGCGGCGGCGGGGTTGTTGGACAATGCGAGCCCTGAAGAGCGTATTCGCCTGGAGGCTGAGGAAGAGACCGGGTATCGCGTAGGGCATGTGGAGAAGATCTATGCGGCGTTCATGAGCCCGGGGTCGGTGACTGAGCGGGTTCACTTTTTTATGGGTGAGTATCAGCCGGGGGATCGGGTTGGCGCTGGCGGGGGCTGGAGGAGGAGGGGGAGGATATCGAGGTGCTTGAGTTGGGGTTTGAGCAGGCGTTGGGGATGGTGCGCAGTGGGGAGATTGTGGATGGGAAGACCATTATGTTGTTGCAGCATTTGGAGTTGAGGATGTTGAGGGAGGGGTGGTGACGGGGTTGGGTGTCTATCCGTGCCTGCGGTAACGGCCTCCTAGGGTTCCGCTCTTACAGCGGGTCATTATCACGATCAAAAGCCTCGGTAAGGATGTAGGCAAAGCAAAGCGAGGCGACCTGATGCTTGAAGCCGTACTCGGTTCAAATGTGGGAGCTGGCCTGCGAAAGCATCAACTCGGTTTGCCTGACGTACCGAGTTGCCAGCATCGCAGGCAAGCCAGCGCCCACAGAAAAGCACCTCATGGCGGCGGCCCACGGATTCAAGTCGGAGTGCTGGCACACCGAGCCTAAGCGAGGTGTCGAGTGGTGGGGCACGAGCGCTTTTACTTTCAGAAAGACCCAAAAGTAACCCGCTGTAAGAGCGGAACCCATAGTGGCCATCACCCAAATAACGGATAGGTACCCACCCCCCAAACAGCACGTACATCCAATTTTTCCCCACCCCATCCCCCGCAAACTCCCTCATCGCTGAAATTTCAAGGCAGAGGGGCAAACCATGGACCCAGCACTCAAAACCGGGCCCGACGAAGTCGTCACCCTGGTCGTCAAACACCTGATCAAACAAGGCCGCGAAGCCGACTACGAAGCCTGGCTGCGCCGTATCGTGCGCATCGCCGGCGACCGCCCAGGTCACCTCGGCGTGGATGTAGTACGCAGCAAACAGAACGGCCTGGCCCTGTTCACCTGCGTATTGCGCTACCGCTCCACCGATGACCTGGAAACCTGGCTCGACTCGCCCGAGCGCAAAACCCTGATCACCGAAGCCACGCCCATGCTAGCCGACGGCGACAAGACCGAAATCGGTGGCCTCAACGAATTCTGGTTCAACCCCGAGAGCGAAAACGCCGCCAAGCCGCCGCGCTGGAAGCAGGCCGTGGTCACCCTGTGCGTGATCCTGCCGCTGACCTTGCTCGTACCGATTGTGTGGGGCCCGATCCTGCGCCTGCACCCATTCCTGTCCAACTACGTCGTCGCCACCTTCCTGGTGACGGTGACCATCGTGGTGCTGGTGGTCTACCTGCTGATGCCGGCGGCCACCCGTCTGTTCGCTCCCTGGCTCGAAGCCTCTGTAAAGGAAACCCTATGAACGCCGATCTGATCCTGTTCAATGGCCAGTTCCACACTGTGGACCGTGAGAACCCCCGCGCGACCGCCGTCGCCATCCACCAAGGGCGCTTCGTGGCCGTCGGCACCGACGGTGAGGCCATGGCCCTGCGTGGCAGCGCCACCCAGGTGATCGACCTTAAGGGGCGCACGGTGATTCCCGGCCTTAACGACTCGCACCTGCACCTGATCCGTGGCGGGTTGAACTACAACCTCGAACTGCGCTGGGAAGGCGTGCCGTCCCTGGCCGATGCCCTGCGCATGCTCAAGGACCAGGCTGACCGCACCCCCACGCCGCAATGGGTGCGCGTGGTCGGCGGCTGGAACGAATTCCAGTTCGCCGAAAAACGCATGCCCACCCTGGAAGAACTCAACCAGGCCGCGCCGGACACTCCGGTGTTCGTGCTGCATCTGTACGATCGCGCCTTGCTCAACCGCGCTGCCCTGCGCGTGGCCGGTTACACCAAAGACACGCCGAACCCGCCGGGCGGCGAGATTGTGCGTGACAGCAACGGCAACCCCACCGGCATGCTGGTGGCGCGGCCCAACGCAATGATTCTGTATTCGACCCTGGCCAAGGGCCCGAAACTGCCGCTCGAATATCAGGTCAACTCGACCCGCCAGTTTATGCGCGAGCTCAACCGCCTCGGCCTTACCAGCGCCATCGATGCCGGCGGTGGTTTCCAGAACTACCCCGATGACTACGCGGTGATCGAGCAACTGGCCAAGGACGAACAGCTGACGGTGCGCATCGCCTACAACCTGTTCACCCAGAAGCCCAAGGAAGAACTCAGCGACTTCAAGAACTGGACCGGCAGCGTCACCCTGCACCAGGGCGATGACTACCTGCGCCACAACGGCGCCGGCGAAATGCTGGTGTTTTCGGCCGCCGACTTCGAGGACTTCCTGGAGCCGCGCCCCGATCTGCCGCTGACCATGGAGCAGGAACTGGAGCCGGTGGTGCGGCATCTGGTGGAGCAGCGCTGGCCGTTCCGTCTGCACGCCACCTATGACGAATCGATCTCGCGCATGCTCGACGTGTTCGAGAAGGTCAACCGCGACATTCCGTTCAACGGCCTGCCGTGGTTCTTCGACCATGCCGAAACCATCACCCCGCAAAACATCGAGCGGGTGCGCGCCCTCGGCGGTGGTATTGCGATCCAGGACCGCATGGCGTTCCAGGGCGAATACTTTGTGGAGCGTTACGGCGCCAAGGCCGCCGAAGCCACGCCGCCGATCAAGCGCATGCTCGCCGAAGGCGTACCGGTGGGGGCGGGCACCGATGCCACGCGGGTGTCGAGCTACAACCCGTGGACCTCGCTGTACTGGATGGTCAGCGGCCGCACGGTGGGTGGCCTGGAGCTGCACGCCGAAGGCTTGCCGCGCCTGACTGCGCTGGAACTGTTTACCCATGGCAGCGCCTGGTTCTCGTCCGAGCAGGGCAAGAAAGGCCAGATCAAGGTCGGGCAACTGGCGGACGTCGCCGCGCTCTCGGCGGATTTTTTCAGTGTCGATGAAGAAGCCATCAAGTGGATCGAATCGGTGCTGACAGTGGTCGGCGGCAAGGTGGTGTATGGCGCCGGCGACTTCGAGGATTACGCACCGCCGCGTGTGCCGGTGCTGCCGGACTGGTCGCCGGTGGTCAAGGTGCCGGGGCACTGGCGTCCGACTTCACCTTTGCAAGCCCAGGTTCACCAATGCAGCGGCCCTTGCGGCGTGCATTCCCACAGCCATGAAAAGGCCCGGCTTTCCAGCGTACCTGTCAGCGACTTCCAGGGTTTCTGGGGCGCGTTTGGCTGTTCGTGTTTTGCTTTCTGAAAACCCCAAAGGAGTTAACCCATGACTTACTCGCGCTTGAACAAAGATGATGCAGTGGTGCTGTTGGTGGATCACCAGACCGGCTTGATCTCGCTGGTGCAGGATTTCTCCCCCAACGAATTCAAGAACAACGTACTGGCCCTGGCCGACTTGGCGAAGTTCTTCAAGCTGCCGACCATTCTGACCACCAGCTTTGAATCCGGCCCGAATGGCCCGCTGGTGCCCGAGTTGAAAGAGATGTTCCCCGACGCGCCGTACATCCCGCGCCCTGGCCAGATCAACGCCTGGGACAACGAAGACTTCGTCAAGGCAGTCAAGGCTACCGGCCGTAAGCAATTGATCATCGCGGGTGTGGTCACCGACGTTTGCGTGGCGTTCCCAACCTTGTGCGCCCTGGCCGAAGGCTTCGAAGTGTTCGTGGTCACGGATGCTTCCGGTACCTTCAACGAAGCGGTGCAGCGGGCTTCCTGGGCCCGCATGAGCGCAGCGGGCGCGCACTTGGTGAACTGGTTCTCCGTGGCCTGCGAGCTGCAGATCGACTGGCGCAACGACATGGAAGGCCTGGCCAACCTGCTGTCCCAGCGCATCCCCAACTACCGCAACCTGATGAACAGCTACTCGGCATTCACTGCCAAGTAACCGGTTCTGCATGACACCGCTGCTCAAGTGTGGGAGCGGGCTTGCTCGCGAATACGCAGTGTCAGTCGATAGATCAATTGACTGATCCAGCGCATTCGCGAGCAAGCCCGCTCCCACATTTTATTTTGTGGTGTGGCCACTGACAGGCTATAAATCAGCCGATCGTCCACCGAGAAGCGACAATGAACCCCTTCGAAGACATGCGCCTGTTCTGCCAGGTCATGGAGTCCGGCAGCTTTACCGCCGCCGCCGAACAGCTCGGCCTGTCCAAGCAATTTGTCAGCCGCCGCCTGATCCAGCTGGAGGATCGCCTCGGCGTGCGCCTGCTCAACCGCTCCACGCGCCGCCTGGATGTCACGCCCCTGGGGCAGAGTTACTACGAATCGGCCTTGCGCCTGCTCGGTGAAGTCGAGCAAGTGGAGCAGGGCATCGCCGGGCAGAACAGCGAGCCGCGTGGCACCCTGCGCCTCAGTGCGCCGCTGTCGTTTGCCATGGCGCACCTGGGCTGTCTGTTACCGCTGTTTTTGCAGCGCCACCCGCAGGTGTCGGTGGAAGTCGATCTCAGCGACCGCCCCGTGGACCTGATCGGCGAAGGCTATGACCTGGTGCTGCGCATCGGCACCCTGGAAGACTCCACCTTGATTGCCCGCCGTATCGCGAGTATTCCACGGGTGTATTGCGCGAGCCCGGAGTACCTGGCGTTGCGTGGCACCCCGCAAAAACCCGATGACCTCGCCGAGCATGACTGCCTGCCCTACGGCCATGGCCGCCAGGTGCAATGGCGCTTCAAAGGCAAGTTGCAGGCACTGAATGTCAGCGGGCGCATGCGGGTGAATAACGGCGATCTGCTGCGCGATACCGCCATCGCGGGTCTAGGGGTCACGTATTTGCCGACGTTTATCGTCGGCGATGCCTTGAAAGACGGGCGCCTGGTCACCGTACTGGATGACTTCGCCCCCGAGGCCCTGACCCTGTCGGCGGTGTATCCCCAGCACCGGCAAAGCTCACGGCCGGTGCAGGCACTGGTGGAGTTCCTGCGCGAGCGCCTGTCTAGTGGCTGTTGAACAGCTGACGGATCAGGTTCGGCGTGCTGCCGGTCCAGCGCTTGAATGAGCGTCGGAAGTTGGCCGCATCGTTGAAGTTCAGGTATGCGGCCACTTCCTCATTGCTGTAGCCCTTGACCTGATACAGGTGCAACGCCACCTGCTTGCGCACGCGGTCCACCTGTTGCTGATAGCCGGTGTCGTGCTTGTGCAGCTTGCGCTTGAGGGTCGCCGGGCTCATGGCGAAGGCTTGGGCGGCCTGCTCCAGGCTGGGCGGCTGGCGAACCTGATCGCGCAAGTAGTCGTAGAGGCAGTCGAGAAAACTGCCGGCAAAGCCCAACTGTTCGATCTGCTCGCAGGCTTGCCGGCGGGCGACCTGGCCGGCGGTGGCCGATGCGCCGGGCCAGGCATGGGTAAGGTATTCGCGGGGGATGCACAGCATGTCCAGCGGGCGTTCGAAGCGTGTGCCTTCCCCCAGATGCACCCAGTACTGCTCGACATAACGCGGTTCGGCATGGCTGAAACTGCACGCCCAGGGCAGGCGCTCGCCGCTGAGCCATTGGCTCATGGCAACCAGCGAGGTCATGCTGGCCTCCAGCAGGAAGCGCCAGTGCTCGCCGGCACCGCAACTGTCCAGCCAATACAGGTAGGCATGGTGCTCATCCAGCTCCAGCTGCAGGGTGACCAAGGGGCTGAGCAGCACCTGTTGCTGGATCAGGATGTCCAGCGCCTGATGCAGGTTCTGTGCATGGCCCAGGGCATGGCTGGCCGCACCGTAATAGCCGGGTAGCAGGCGCTGGCCAAACAGAAAACTGCTGTCGTCGGCGTCGAGTAATTTACGGCTGTTGCCGATCAACCCAAAAAATTGCTGCGGGCTCAAGCGCGCCTGGCCGGCCAGGATGTCCTCGTGGAACAGCCCGGTGCCGCGCAGCAGGCGATGACTGTCGATGTCACGGGACAAGGCCAGGTCGATCAGCGTGGCGGGTTGGTAATGCCCCGGGATAAAGCGGCTGTCGCTCTCGTACCAACTGGTTTTCACGGCCATCTCAGGCACTTTTCGCCAGTGGTTGCTTGGCCCTGGCGAGCGCCAGGTTCAGGCGCTTGAGCAAGTCGTGGGGCGGTTCATCCAGGGCCATCACCACGGTGGTGGTCGCCGCCAATTGCAGGCGCTCACCGTGCAGCCGGGTTTTGTGGGCCAGGCCGCGTACCGCTTGCTGCAACTCCAGCGCGAGCCCTTGGGCCTGGCGCTCGCCGGTATTGGGCAGCAGCACCACAAAACGGTCGCCGGCCAGACGACACAGCAGGTCCTGGCGGCGCAGGTTGAGCAACAGCAAATGGCTGAGCGCCTGTAACACCGCGTCGCCCTCGGCATGCCCGTAGGCCTGGTTGATGGCGGCGAAATTGTCCAGGTCCAGGGCCAGCAGCGACAGTGGTTGCTGCTGCTCGCGGCTGTCTTGCAGGCTGTCGGCCAGCTGGCGCTTGAGGTAATCGGCGCCGGCCAGGGGCGTGAGTTTGTCGAACAACCGGTGCTCGCGGAACAGCCGCTCGCGCTTCTCCATTTGCGCGCTGATCGCCAGCTGTTCGCGGTGCCAGTGGTAGATGCCGATGGTCAGCAGGATCATGCCCACCGGCATCGGCCCGGACTCCAGCCAGTGGTCCCAGGTGATGCTGTCGGGCAGGCGGATAAATTCGTCGAGGCTGTCGATCCACCACGAGAAAAAGATGCACGACAGGCCCAGCGCCAGGTAATTGGTGACGCGCCCGGCGGGGCGGCTTTTCAGCACCAGCCCCAGCCAGACCAGGGCGAGCAGGGCGGAGCCGCCTTCGCCGAAGATATCCAGCCATACCCATTCGCTGACGGTTTTCAGCTCGCCGCAGGCCAGGTGCAGGATCAGGCCGAGATTGGCGGCGACCAGCAGCAGGATGAGTTTCCAGCGGTGAGGTTTGAGCACGCAAAACATGGCCGCGAGTCCTTGGGTAAATAAGCGATGGGCGCCAGCACAGCAGATGCATGTGACGGTTGCGTGACGCTGGGGGTGGGTCGAATCAGCTCATGGCATAAATACATTTTTCAGACAAACACAGATCCAATGTGGGAGCTGGCTTGCCTGCGAAAGCGCTCTGTCTGCTAGAGCTGGATTAGCTGATCCACCGCTATCGCAGGCAAGCCAGCTCCCACATTGGATTGGAGTCAATTCAGCTCATTTGTTCGCTTCAAGCCCCTCTAAGCCCCGGTTTACAGTGCTTCCCGCCACCCCCTGTCACAGAACCGTCATCCCCCACCCCTAGCTTGCCCTCCCAGTTGCCGGGCCTCTTGCCTGGCGCCAACGGATTCTTGGGGAGGATTGCATGTACAAGCGCACCGGGCTCTTAAGCTTCACGCTTACCGCCTTGGCCCTGGCGATGGCCAGCGAGCGGCTCAATGCAGCCGAGGCGGCCGCCACCGAGCATGTCGAAGTGGTCGGCCAGGCCGCCGCCATCGACCAGGCGCTCAAAGAACAGCGCAGCTCCGACAGCATCAAGAGTGTGGTGCATGCCGACGGCGTGGCCCAGTTGCCGGATGAAAACGTCGCCGAAGCGGTGCAGCGCCTGCCGGGTATCAGCGTGGAACGCGACCAGGGCGAAGGGCGTTTTGTCAGCGTGCGCGGCCTGGGCCCCGACCTCAACAGCGTGACCATCAACGGCACCCTGGTGCCCGCGCCGGAAAGCGCACGGCGTGCCGTGGCCCTTGATGTATTGCCCTCGGAGCTGGTGCAGTCGCTGTCGGTGATCAAGACCCTCACCCCGGACATGGACGCCAATTCCCTCGGCGGCACCGTCGATGTGCAAAGCCTGTCGGCCTTCGATCACAAGGGTCTGTTCTACACCGGCAGCACCGAAGCCAGCTACGACAAGAACACCCACCAGACCAGCCCGAAATTCTCCGGTGCCGCCAGCAACCGCTTCAGCCTCGGCGACGGCATCGATAACTTCGGCGTGGCCGCGGCGCTCAGTTGGCAGAAGCGCGACTTCGGCTCCGACAACGTCGAAACCGGCGGCGCCTGGGACTTCACCGACGGCGCCAAACTCAACGAGTTCGAACAACGCGACTACGACATCAGCCGCGAACGCGCCGGCGGTGGCCTGAACTTCGACTACAAGCCCGATGACCTCAGCAGCTACTACCTGCGCACCCTCTACAGCCGCTACACAGACACTGAAACCCGCAACTCCACCAGCATCGAGTTTGCCGACCCCCAAGCCCCCGGCGAGCTGGGCGATGCCGAGGGCAAGCGCAAGCTGAAGAACCGCGAGGAAACCCAGAAGATCCAGTCCTACGTGTTCGGCGGCGAGCGCATGCTCGGCCTGTGGACCTTAAGCGGCCAGGCCGGCTACAGCCAATCCAGCGAAGACAGCCCGGCCCATATCGCCGGTGCCACCTTCGACGGCGGGGATTTCGCCAACAGCGGCTTTTATGACCAGGACAAACCGCGCCCGATCATCGGTGCCGGCTTCTACGATGCCAGCAACTTCACCCTCGACAAAGTCGATTGGGAAAAACAGAACACCAAGGACACCGAGAAAAACCTGCGTCTGGACCTGGCCCGTGACTATGACCTGAGCGGCTATGCGTCCCAGGTCAAATTCGGCGGCAAGGTCAGCCGCCGTCACAAGGACAACGACCTGGAGGCCTGGGTATACGAAGACTTCGACACCCAGGGCTTTACCGACGACCAACTCAACCTCACGCGGTTCCAGAAGGGCAGCGTCGACTATCGCCTCGGCAATTACGGCCCCGGCATCAGCCCCAGCGCCATCAAGCAGCTGATCGGCAGCCTCAACCCGGCGGACTTTTATGACGCCACCGAATCGCGGGTCAACGACTACACCATCCGCGAAGACATCAACGCCGGCTACCTGATGAACACCCTCGATATCGACGACTGGCGCTTTATTGCCGGCCTGCGTTACGAGGGCACCGAGTTCGAAGCCAAGGGCACCGGCGCCACCGATGGCGTGTTCACTGATACCGCGACCAAGCGCCGATATCACCACTGGCTGCCGGGCCTGCATGCGCGTTACCAGATCAACAAGAACACCCAGTTGCGCGCGGCCTGGACCAAATCCGTGGTGCGCCCGACCTTCGGCCAGCTGGCCCCGGGGTTTGTGATCGACGATGACGAGGCGACCTTCGGCAACCCGGACCTCAAGCCCCTGGAGTCGAGCAACCTGGACCTGGGCATCGAACACTTTATGGGTCGCGCCGGTACCGTGTCGGCGTTCGTGTTCTACAAAGACATCAAAAACTTCGTCTACAACACCGACCTCGCCGGGACCGGCGCCTGGACCAACTTCGCCGAGGCTCACACCTACGCCAACGGCGACAGCGCCAAGCTCTATGGCCTGGAACTGGCTTACTCGCAGAAATTCGACTGGCTGCCGGCGCCCTGGAACGGCCTGCTGATCGGCGCCAACAGCACCTTCAGCCGCTCCAGCGCGGATATCGAAGGCTTCGACGCTGCCAGCGGCACCAACCGTAAACGCAACATCAGCCTGCCCAACCAGTCGGACACCGTCGGCAACCTGATGCTCGGCTGGGAAGACGACAAGCTGAGCCTGCGCCTGTCGGCCAACTACAAGTCGGCCTACCTGTACGAGCTGGCCTCGATCAATGACAAGGCCCACGACCTGCACGTCGACGCGCAGACCTTCGTCGATTTCAGCGCACGCTACTCGCTGACCAAGAACCTGCAAGTCAGCTTCGAGGCCCAGAACCTCACCGACGAGTCGTACTTCGTCTACACCGGCCACCGCAGCTACAACGGCCAATACGAAGAGTACGGCCCCACCTACAAGCTCGGCCTGACCTTCACCCATTTCTGAGCATGTGGGAGCTGGCAGGCCAGCTCCCACATTAGATCTCCATTGTTTTCGAAGGACTTGTTTGTTCATGAGAATTTCCAAGCTGTACCTGCTGATCGCCCTGGCCACCTGTGGCCACGCCATGGCCGCTGATTTGGCCCTGAGCCCCTGGGCCCCCAGCCTGAATGCCGAGGCGGTGGCCTTCCTGCCCAACGGCAGCGAACGCCTGGCCGCCGGCACCCGTGACGGCCTGCAACTGCTCGACAACAAGGGCGCCGAACTGGCGCGTTTCAACGGCAATTTCAGCAGCCTCGACACCCGTGCCGTCGGTGCCCAGGTGCTGGTGGCCAGCCTCGACAATGATCGCCAGCAAGCCCTGCTGATCTACCTGGATACCGCCACCAAAAACTTCGGCAAGCCCCTGTACCTGCCCACCCGCGATTACCCGGTGAACGGCCTGTGCCTGTACCGCGACTCGGCGGCCAACCTGTTTGTGTTTCTGGTGGGTGAGGAGGGCAAGGGCGAGCAATGGCTGGTAGGCAATGGCTCGACACTGCTGACCGAACCCCAGCGCGTACGCGGTGTGCCATTGCCGCCGTCGGCGCAGTTTTGCCAGGTGGATGACGCGTCGAATCAACTGGTGGTGAATGAAGAGAATGTCGGCTGGTGGGCCTACCCGGCGCACCCGGAAGCCGATGTCAAACGCACCCCGGTGGCCCTGTTCGACAACCCCAAGCGTGAGGCCGGCGCCATGGCGCTGGTGCCGGGCGGTGTGGTCACGCTGGACCCGAAGACCGCGCAACTGCACCTGTTCCAGCAAACCGGCGAGCGCTGGGTGGAGCAAGCGAGCCTGAGCCTGCCCGGCCTGAAAGAGCCAGAACAACTGGCGGTCAACGGCCGGCAGTTGCTGGTGCGTGACGACGACAGCGGCAAGCTGTACCAGGCCACGCTTGGCTGGCAGGCCAAGCCGGTCGCGGCGGCGCCGGTGCTGCCGGAAGTCGCGGCGCTGCGCCAGAGCGACCCGGTCGGCCGTCAGGGGGATGCGGCAGATGACCCGGCGATCTGGATAAACCCCGCGCAACCGGCACATAGCCGCGTGCTCGGCACCAACAAGAAGCAGGGCCTGCTGACCTATGACCTCGATGGTAAGCTGTTGCAGGAACTGGCGGTGGGCCGGCTCAACAACGTTGATGTACGTCCCAACTTCAAGCTCGGCCAGCAAACGGTCGACCTGGCCGTGGCGAGCAATCGCGATCACAACAGCCTGAGCCTGTTCAGCATTGACCGTCAGAGCGGCGAGCTGCGCGAAGCGGGTGAAGTCTCCACGCCGCTCAAGGAAATTTACGGCATCTGCCTGTTCCAGCCGACCAGCGGTGAGATCTACGCGATTGCCAACGGCAAGGACGGCACCTTTTTGCAATACCGCCTGAGCGCGCCGGACGGCCGTGTGCAGGGCGAGCTGGTGCGCCAGTTCAAGGTCGACAGCCAGCCCGAAGGCTGTGTGGCCGACGACCAGCGCCAGCGCCTGTTTATCGGCGAGGAAGACGTGGGCGTATGGGCCGTGGATGCCCGCGCCGACCAGCCGGCAACCCTGACCAGCGTGATCAAGGTTGGCGCGCAATTGCATGCGGACGTCGAGGGGCTGGCGCTGTATCAGAGCGACAAACGCGATTACCTGGTGATCTCCAGCCAAGGCAATGACAGCTACCTGGTGGTGGATGCCGAACCACCGTTTGCCGCGCACGGCGCTTTCCGCGTTGGCCTGAACGCCGCCGCCGGCATCGATGGTGCCTCGGAAACCGACGGCCTGGAAGTGACCGCCATCAACCTTGGCGGGCCATGGAACCAGGGCATGCTGGTGGTGCAGGACGGCCGCAAGCGCATGCCCGAGCAAACCCAGAACTTCAAGTTTGTGCCTTGGGCCGATGTGACCCGCGGCCTGAAATTGCCCTGAGCCGTCATCACTCGGTCATCAGTTTTCATTCGAATAGGAGATCCACCATGCACGCGACGATGGAACATATGACGATCTGGGGCCTTATCAGCGACGCCAGCCTGTTGGTCAAGGCCGTGATGGTCACCTTGCTGCTGGCGTCATTGCTCAGCTGGTACCTGATCATCCAGCGCGGCGGCGTATTGCGCCGCCTGGAGCGCCAGATGAACGCCTTTACCCAGCGCTTTCGTGCAGCGCCCGACTTGCAGGTGCTGTACCGCGAAACCGTGCAAGCGGGCGAGGCTGGCGTCGCGCCGATTTTTCTCGCCGGCGTGCAGGAATACCAGCACCTGCATAACCATGACCCGGCGGTGCTGGAAGGCGTGGAGCGCGCCTTGCAGGTGGCGATCACCGAGCAGGAAGTCGAGTTGGAAAAGGGCCTGCAATTTCTTGCGACGGTGGGGTCGGTCAGCCCCTACATCGGCCTGTTCGGCACGGTGTGGGGCATCATGAATTCGTTCCTGGGGCTGTCCCAGGTGCAGCAGGCGACCTTGTCCACCGTCGCGCCGGGCATTGCCGAAGCGCTGATCGCCACGGCCATCGGCCTGTTTGCCGCCATCCCTGCGGTGATCGCCTATAACCGTTTTGCGGCGCGCAGCCAGACCTTGCTGACCCGCTACTACGCCTTCGGCAACGAGCTGCAAGTGCGTTTGCACCGCACCCTGCGCGGTACGCCGATCAACCTGGCCGCGGCCGCCTGAACAGGAGCGCTCCCATGCTAGTAAGGCCGCAACGCAAGCACGGGCCCAAGGCCGAGATGAACGTGGTGCCGTATATCGACGTGATGCTGGTGCTGCTGGTGATCTTTATGGTTACTGCGCCGATGCTGACCCAGGGGGTGAAAATCGACCTGCCCAAGGTCGCCGCCGAGGCACTGGCCACCGACACCCGTCAGCAGATTCTGACGCTGTCGGTAAAGGCCGATGGCGGTTACTACTGGAACCTGGGCGCTGAACTCGACACCCGGCACCAGACCGACAGCGCCGTGACCCTGGATGAAATGGGTGCCAAGGTCATGCAAGTGGTGGCGGCCCGCAGCGACACCCAGGTGTACATCCGCGCCGACGATAACGCCGGTTATGGCCGCGTGGTGGCCGCCATGGCGGTGCTGCAAAAAGGCGGTGTAAGCAACCTGGGGCTGGTGACCGAGGCCCCGCAATGACGGCGATGATCATGCACAGCCCAACGCTTGCGATGGCGCCCCGGGACAACGCCGGGTTCTGGAGAAACAGCGTTGCTGCAAGCCTGGCGGTGGCCCTGCACGTGGGCGTGCTGGCAGTGCTGATGCTGGGCTGGGCACCGCAGGAACCGGCAGTGGAGGCGCCACGGGTGATGCACACCCAACTGGTGATGATGCCCCCGGCGCCTGCCCCGGCGCCAGAGCCGGTGGCCGTTGCGCCGCCACCGCCGGAACCGGTCGCGATACCGGTTCCGGTGAAGCCCAGCGTCGACCCACAGATCCAGGCGCAAAAACTCGAGAAGGCCGCCCTGGCGCGCAAGCGGGTCGAGGAAAGGCAAGTCGAGCAACAGCAGCAGCGCCTGGCCACCGAACAACGCAACCGTGAGCTTGCGCAACAGCGCCTGGCCGAACAACGCCTGGCAGCGGAAAAAGCCCGCGCCGCCACACCCGTGCCCGCCCCGACACCGGCCTTCGACACCCGCCAGTACCAACCCTTGAGCAAGGAGGCCCCGGACTACCCCGAGCGCGCCCTGGACAAGAACATCGAAGGCGACTGCTCGGTGGAGTACACCGTGAACCCACAAGGCCGCGTGGAAAACCCCAAGGTGCTGGACGGCTGCCACCCGCTGTTTATCCGACCGTCACTGGCGGCGGCGAACACCTTCCGCTACCAGCCAAGAATCGTTGACGGCAAGCCCGTGGCCGTGCCGGCGGTGCGCAATACCTTCCACTACCGCATCAAGTGATGCCTCACCCACGAGCCAATGTGGGAGCGGGCTTGCTCGCGAAAGCGGGGTGTCAGTCAGCAGATCTGATACTGACACACCGCTTTCACGAGCAAGCCCGCTCCCACATTTTGACCTTTATCAGGCGTTATGAATTCGCCAGGTTCGCCAGCGTCCGGCCGTCGATATACCGCTCCAGATTCGCCAGAAAGGTATCCGCAATCTCGTTGCGGCTATTGGTCGAAATCGCCGACGTATGCGGCGACAGCCTCACCCTTGGGTGGGTGTACAACGGATGCCCATCCGGCAGTGGCTCCGGCTCGGTCACGTCCAGCGACGCGAGCCCGATCTGCCCGTTATCCAGCGCTTCCAACAGCGCCGCCTGATCCAGCAGGCCGCCCCGTGCGATGTTGATCAAGTGCAACCCCGGCTTGGCGCTGCCCAGCACGTCACGGTTGATGATATGCCGGGTGGCTTCGGTCAGCGGGGCGGCCACCACCAGGTGGTCGGCGCGGGCGAACAGGTCGTGGATATCCGTGGCGGCTTCTACGCCTTCGACGCCAAATGGCGCCTGGCTTTGCCGCAAAGCCACGACCTTGATCCCGAGTGCCAGGGCCTTGTGCGCCAGGCTTGCGCCAATCGCGCCAAACCCGAGGATGCCCAGGGTGGTGCCCTTGAGCGGGCGCAGGGGGGTGAAATTCCACTGCGCGTCCTTCACCCAGATATCCGGCAAGTGCTTGGACGCGGCAAAGATCGCCGCCAGGGCGAATTCGGCCAGGTTATCGGCCGCGCTGCCGCGAGAGGTGGTCACCGGTGGGCCGTTGAACAGCCAGTGCGGGTAAAAGTCGATGCCCGACGAGACCAGATGCACCCATTGCGCGCCGTATGGCCAGCCCGGTGGCGGGGTGTCCGGGGCGGTGTAGCCGCGCACGTTGATCGGGCGCAGCAACAGGATATTGGCCTGCGGCGGCAGGTCGCTCGGCACGCCTGCGGGTACGCCGATCACCTGGGCGTCGGGCCGGATCGCGGCTAGGCGCTCGCGAAGTACGTCGTTGTAATCTTCGTCCAACTGGCTGGCAATAATCACCTGACTCATGTGCGTTCCTTCTGGCGTTGGGCGAACACGCTTTTGCCGACGCCTTGCAGCACGGCGTCGTTCTGTGGGGTATGCACGCGGCTGCACAACACGTCGCGGTAATGCCGTTGCAGCGGGCTATGGCGCGACAGGCCGGGGTTGCCGGAGGCCTCGATGGCCAGCTCGACCGCACGGATAGCATTGTTGGTCACCAGGTACTTCAACTGCGCGGCGTTGGCCGCCGGGGTGTGGCCTTCGGCGGCGGCGTCGAGCAGGCTGCGGTTGGCAAACAGCAGGGTGTCGATATGGCCGACGGTTTCCTGAAAACGCGGCAACGTCGACAGCGCGGCGCCGAGGTTGGACGGCTTGCGCGCCTCCAGCCAATTCACCAGCCAGTCCCGTGCAGCCTGGGCCACTGCGTCATACACCGACGACAGCAATACCGACATCCACAGGAACCCGTCGCCATCCAGCTCCGGCTGCGGCGCGCTCCAGGGGCTCACGCTGACGGCGTGGTCGAGAGGTACCAGCACATTGTCGAGCACCACTTCATGGCTGCAGGTGGCGCGCATGCCCAAGTGGTCCCAGGTGTCGATGATGCTCACCCCCGGGCTGTCCTTGGGCACCAGCCAGGCGCCCACCAGCGGGTCGGCGTCATCGCTGCGCGCCCATACGCTGAACCAGCTCAGGCCATGGCTGCCAGTGGAGTAGATCTTGCGCCCGCTGATGCGCCAGCCTTCGGCCGTACGCACGGCGGTGGTCGCCGGCAACCCGCCTCGCGCCGGAGTGCCGAGGTCGGGTTCGACGCGCAGTGCGTTGATCAAAGCGCCATGGCGTACCGCGTCCTCGGCGACCTGTACACGCAGGTGCTGAGGCCAGGTTTTGCTGTCTTGCAGACGGGTGTGCTGCAGGTACTGCATCACCAGAATCAGCGCGGTGGACGGCTCACCCTTGGCAATCGCACTGATCGCCTTGCGCGCCTGGGGCAGGCTGGCACCACCGCCGCCCAGGGCCTTGGGCACGGTGAGGGCCACCAGGCCGTGCTCCTGCAGCAGCTTGAAGTTGGCGTGGGGGAAGGCGCCGCTCTCGTCATACAGGTGCGCGGTGCTCGCCAGCTCGGCGCTGAGGCGTTCGAGCAGGGCTTCGAAGTTGGCGACTTCTACGGAGCGTAGAGACGGTTGGGTCATAAGAATGTACTCGGTAAAAATGTGGGAGCGGGCTTGCTCGCGAATGCGGTGGTTCAGTTAATAAATATGTTTTCTGACATACCGCATTCGCGAGCAAGCCCGCTCCCACAGGGGATTGTGGTCTCAGATAGCGATGCGCACAGGCTGCTGGCCCAACAAGCGCTCCACCACCTGCAACACCGGCTCGGCCTCTGTGCGCACCAACCAGTCCGGGCTCACTTCCACGTACGCCACGGTGCCGTCCCCGGCGATCACCACCACGGTCGGTTGCGGCAACTCCCAGGTGCCGGTGCCGGTGGTTTCACCAATGTGGTTGCCCTTGGCCAACGCAGCATTGCGTGAAGCCTCGTCGAAGCTGTAGAGGATGCCCAGGCGGCGCCCGAGGTTGTTGTCGGGGTCACTGGCCACCAGCAATGGCAAGGTGTGGCGGGTCTTGATCTCCACCAGGCGTTCAGGCACTTGCGGGCTCACTGCCACCAGCGGCACTCCCAGCTCACGCAGGCGCGGATAGAGTTGGCGCGCGTAATAGGGCAGGGCGATGTTGCACGCCGGGCACCCGGCAAAGCGGAAAAAAATCAGCACCGCCGGGCCGTCGGCCAGCAACAGGTCACGGCTGAGCTCGCCGCCTTCCACGTTAAGCAACGTGAACGGGTCCAGTTCATCGCCGACCTGCACGTAGTCCTCAGGCCGTGCTTCATCGACCAGGCGCTGGCGCTGGTCGATATTGATCTGCAACGCCGCCGGTGCCCAGGTGGCTACGCGCTCGGCATGCAGGTCGGCCAATTGGCGGTTGAGGGATTCGCTCATGCCAGCGCCTCCTGTGCTTCTTCAACCTCGGCGGCGACGCTGTTGCGGTTGGCTGGCACCTCCAGGCCGAGGTTGTCGCGCAGGGTGTGGCCGGTGTACTCGGTGCGGAACAGACCGCGCTGTTGCAGCACCGGCACCACCAGTTCGGTGAAGTATTGCAAGCCGTCCGGCAGCACCGAATTGATGATGAACCCATCGCTGGCGCCGCGCTCGAACCAAGTCTGGATCGCATCGGCGACCTGCTCCGGGGTGCCGACAAAATCACGTTTGGGGCGTGAGAAACGCAGCGCCACTTCGCGCAGGGTCAGGCCCTCGTCCCTGGCCAGTTGCTTGATGCGGTCGGAGCCGCCTTTCTGGCTGTTGGAACCCAGGTCGCCGAGCTCCGGGAAGGGTTCGTCCAGCGGGTATTTGCTGAAATCATGGTCATTGAATGGACGGCCGAGCGCAACGATCGCGTCTTCCACGGTGACCAGCTCCACCGCCTGCTGATAGCGGCTTTCCACCTCGGCCTCATCGCGCCCCACAATCGGGCGGATACCCGGCAGGATCGACAGGCTGTCGGGGTCACGGCCAAAGCCTTTGGCGCGGCGTTTCAGGTCCTGGGTGTAGGCCAGGCCTTCCTCAATGCTTTCCACATGCACAAAGATTGCGTCGGAGTTCTGCGCCGCGAAATTGCGCCCGTCTTCCGAAGTGCCCGCCTGGAAAATCACCGGTTGGCCCTGGCGCGAACGCGCGATATTCAGCGGGCCCTTGACCGAGAAAAACTCGCCCTTGTGATTCAGCGCATGCAGCTTGCTCGGGGTAAAAAACTCGCCGCTTTGCTTGTTATAGGCAAAGGCGTCGTCTTCCCAGGAGTCCCACAGGCCCTTGACCACGTTCAAGTGCTCCTTGGCGATGCGGTAGCGCACGGCGTGCGGCGGGTGCTCGGCTTTGCCGAAGTTGTCGGCGGTGCCGCTCAGCCAGGAGGTGACCACGTTCCAGCCGGCGCGGCCGCCGCTGATATGGTCCAGGGACGAGAACTGACGCGCCACCTGGTAGGGCTCGGTGTAGCTGACGGTCACGGTGGCCACCAGGCCGATATTCGTGGTCAACGCGGCGAGGGCCGAGAGAATGGTCAGCGGCTCGAAGCGGTTCAGGTAGTGCGGGCTGGATTTGGCGTGGATATGCAGGCTGTCGGCGATAAACACGAAGTCGAATTTGGCGGCTTCGGCCAGTTCAGTCTGCTGCTTGTAGAAACCGAAGCTGGTGCTGGCATTCGGTTGGGCGTTCGGGTGGCGCCATTCGCCCCAGCCGTGGCCGACTCCGTGGACCATTGCACCCAATTTCAGATGGCGTGGCTTGCTCATGTTCTGCTCCTGTATCAGCGCGATGCTTGGGAAAGTGGGACACGCTTGGCGTTAAAGCTCTTGTCGAAGCCCTGGGACACGTCGATGTGCTTGGTCAGCAGGCCTTCTTGTTGGTAGGTGTCGGCGGTCGCTTGCAAACCGCGGATAACTGAATCGTCGATGGCCACCGGGGTCAGGCGAGTGTCCTTGGCCACTTCCACATGCACCGCCAGCGGCAGGCCGGTGATCTTGGCCTGGGCGGCGGCGTATTCATTGGGATGGGTGTTGGCCCAGGCGTAGGCGCGGTCCAGCCGCGCAACAAAATCGTCCAGCTGCGGGCGCTTGTCGGCGATGGCCTGGCTGGTGGCGGCGAGGTACAGGTGATTGCTCAACAGCTGGTTGCCGCTGATCAGCACGCGCGCCTGGCTTTGCGAGGTGACCACGGTGGTGTACGGGTCCCAAGTGGCCCAGGCGTCGGCGGTGCCGTTATCCAGCACCAGGCGCGACTCGCTGGGCAGCAGGAAAATGAACTGCACATCCTGGGTGGTCAGCCCGGCGCTGGCCAGGGCCTTGATTGCCAGGTAGTGCCCGATGGACCCACGCCCGGTGACGATCTTCTTGCCCTTGAGGTCGGCCACCGTCTTGATCGGCGAATCCTTGGGCACCAGCACGGCGGTGGTGTTACGCCCTTCGGCGTGGATGATGCTGACCACCTTGAGCGACGCGCCGGCGCCGAGGGCGAACACGTAAGGCGCATCGCCCAAGGCGCCGATATCCACAGCGCCGGCATTCAGGGCTTCGCCCAGAGGCGAGGCGGACGGGAATTCCGACCACTGGATTTCATAGGGCACATTTTTGCTTTCGCCGGAGACCTCCAGCAGCGCCTTGATCGTGGATTTCTGATTGGCCACCCGCAGCGGTTGCAGGTCGGCAGCGTGGGCGGCAGACGCCAGGCCAAGGGCCAGGGCGGTACCCAGGAGCAGGCGTTTGAATGGGGTGCTAAAGACCATGGGATGCAGGCTCCAGGCAGATCTAAAAAGGGCTTTGGTTACCTCCGCCTGGAGAAGGGGTCGGTGAGGGGTTAACGTTATTCCCATAAAAACTCGCTGTGAAGTTCTTTTTGGTTATAAGTTAATTATTAAAATAATTGATTATGTATTGTCTGATTATTCTCTAAATGCATTTGGTGGTATGCCGCGTGCCACTGCGAAAATCCCGTCCATGCGCCAATGTTCATTGCGATGGCGTGGGTCATCCGCCCATTCATCCCAGCCGGAATCCCGTCGGTACTGGCCGAGCAGGCCCGCTTCACGCACCGCCACCGGGTCGGGATGGCGCAGTTGCTCAACGTCCGGGTCGACGTACAGCGCGTCGCTGCTGCAATACAACTCGCACATGAAACAGGTCTGGCACGCCTGCTGCTCGGCGATGCGCAGCGTGCCCTGGGCGTTCAGCGCCAGCACATTGGTGGGGCACACCGCGACGCACTGGCCGCAGCCGTTGCACAGGTCGGAGTAGATCAGTTCGAGCATGGTTGGAGTCCTCGCCACAGGGGGCATTCATTGGCTGGATAAAAGTGGATCGAAGCGCGCTTGGACGTGCGCCACGCCGGACAGCCGCAGATGCGCGTCATACAGGGCGCTCTGCACAGGAGTGTCGCTGCGTTGATGCATGCCGCGACTCTCCTTGCGCAGGGCGGCGGCGGTGTAGCACCAGCGGGCGGTGGCGGCCATGGCGGCGGTTTCGCGGGCGCGCAGGGGGTTAACGGTGGGGGAAGCGCCTGCGCTGACCTGGTCCCAGATGTTGTCCAGTTCACGCAGTGAGCGTTGCAATTGACCGCCTGAGCGAAACAGGTTTTTGTCCAGCGGGTGGACTTCGGCCTGGATGCGTCGAAGCAGTTCAGCATCGCCACCCGCAGCGCCGTCGAAGCCGCGCAGTGCGCCGTGATACGCCAGCCTGAGGCGAGCCAGTTGCGCCGCGCCACGCCCGGCCCATTGCCCGGTGGACAAGGCCCACGCCGAGTTCTGTGCGCCGCCGCCGGAGGTGGCGCCGGCAATCGGCTCGCGGCTGGCGGCATCACCGGCGGCGAATACGCCGGGCACTGTGGTCTGGCAATCGTCGTCGATCAGCCGTAAACCGCCGACACCGCGGATGGTGCCCTCGGGGTGCAGGGTCACGGCAAATCGCTCGCGATACGGGTCAACCCCGCGTCGGTCAAACGGCAACATCAGGTTGGGTTGGATGCTCGGCAGTTGGGCGCGGATGTGCGGCGGTACCTGGTTCAGGCGGCAATACACCGGGCCATTCAGCAGGGCCTTGGCCAGGTCCTCGGTGAAGCCTGGGCCGGTGGCGATCCCCAGCGGGCGGTCCGCTGCATCGAAGTATTCGCCGAAGCTGTAGACCATCGAGCGGGTCATGCTGCTGCCCGCGGCCGCAATGCAGTAGTAGTTGGAAAACTCCATGCCCGACAGCTCGGCGCCGGCTTCGGCCGCCATCAGGTAGCCGTCGCCGGTGTTGGTATGGCTGCCCAGCAGGCGCGAGAGGAACGCACAACCGCCGGTGGCCAGCACCACCGCGCCGGCGCGGATCAACCAGTCGCCCCCGGCCTGGCGCCGCCAACCGCGTGCGCCGACGACTGCGCCGTGGTCGTCACGCAGCAGTTCCAGGGCGGGGTGGTGATCGAGAATGGTCACGCCGTTGTCGAGCACCCGACGGCGCAGGCCGCGCAGGTATTCCGGGCCGCGCAGGCCACGGTACTGGGTCTCGCCCTGTTCGTTCTGCGGGAAGTCGTAGTAGTCGCGCAGGCCCGGCAGGCTGGTCCAGGTGGTGTCGATGGCGCGGGCCATCCAGCGCGCATCGGCCAGGCCGAAGGCGGTGGCCAGGCGTTTGTCGATCGCGGCTTCGCGGGCGTCTGGCGCCACCCACCAGTGGCCGGGGCCGGCGGTAGCGGTGACGCCGCTGGTGCCGCAGTAGCCCTTGTCCACCAGGATCACCTTGACGCCTTCGCAGGCGGCGCCGATGGCGGCCCAGGTGCCCGCCAGGCCACCGCCGACGATCAATACATCACAGCTCAATTCAGTCATCACCCAGCCCTCAGAAGTTGTACGCCAGGCGTGTGTAGTAATACGCGCCGCCGAAGCCGAACGGCGAGAACTGCCCGTATTCATAGGCGCCGCCCCAGTCCTTGATACCTTTTTTGTCCGGGTACACGTTGAACAGGTTGTTGGCGCCCAGGGCCACGGTGAAGTGCTTGCTGATGTCGTAGGCGGCGTCGACATCGCTGATCCATTTGGCGCTGAACTTGCGATCGTTGATGGGGTTGTTGTCGCCCTCGGTGTAGCTGCCGAAGCGGGTCAGGGCCAGGTTGAGGGTGTAGGCGGTGACCTTCCAGTTGGCGGCCAGGATCAGTTTGGATTGCGGGGTGGCGACGGTCAGGTCCTTTTGCAGGCGCCGGTCGAAGATCTGGTAATTGGAGCCCAGGCTGGCAAGTGCGGGCGGGGTGTCCTGGAGTTTTTCGATCCTGGTCTGGTTCCAGTTATAGGCCAGGCTCCAGCGCACCTGGCCGTACTGGTCCAGTTGCTGGCGGTATTCGTTGATGATGTCGATGCCACGGGTGCGGGTGTCGACGGCGTTGGTGTAGTACTGCGCATACAGGCCCGGCGACAGGCCGTTGGCGACCAGGATCTGCGACACCGCATGGCCGCCGAGCAGGCTGGTGGAGACGATGCGGTCACGAATGCCGATCTGGTACAGGTCGGTGGTCAGGCGGTAATTCGGGGTCGGCTCGTAGGTGAAACCGAGGCTGTAGTTCAGCGACTTCTCGGGTTTGAGTTTTTCCGCACCCAGGGCCTGGGCTTCGGCGGTGTCCACCGGCAGCACCTTGACCGGCACCGAGACCTGCTGGCCGTTGACCACGCCGCCGGAGGTGAAGGTGGACGAGGCGTAAATGGTCTGGGCCAACGACGGCGCACGAAAGCCATTGTTGATCGTGCCGCGCAGGGCAAATTCAGGCGTGAGCTTGAAGCGTGTCGACAGCTTGCCACTCCAGGTACTGCCGATGTCCTGGGTGTAGCGCTCGTAGCGGGCGGCGGCTCCGATGTACCAGCGGTCGGTGACGTCCAGCCCCAGGTCGAGGTAGCTGGCGACGTTGCTGCGGCTGATTTCGCCGGCATCCGCGGTGCTGGTACCGTTGTACGACGCCAGGCCCGGCAGGGGCGTCTGCCCGGCGAACGGTCCGCTGGGCAGCACGTAATTGCCGGGGGTATACGACGCATAGTCACCGGCCTCGATCTGGTATTTCTCCCAGCGATACTCAAAGCCGAACGCGGTTTGCAGCGGGTGGCTCAGGCCTATATCGAAGGTGCGGCTGAGGTCCAGGTTGTTGGTCCACTGGTCGAAGATCTGCGAGGCCAGGTTAAAGGATGTGGGGCTTGTCGGCCCCAGCGACGGGTTGAGGGTGTTGTTGGCATTGAGGGTGGAATCGTCTTCGCCCCAGGTGGAGCTGATGTCGTAATCCCAGCCGCCGACAAGTCCCTTGAAGCCGCCGGCCACCTGGAAATCCTTGGTGCGGTTGCGCCGCTGGGCGTGGATGCCGTCGGGGTAGGGCGTGTTCGGGTCGCCGGCCAGCGAGGTGATTTCGTTGGGGCGGTAGTTGCCGGTGACCTTGGTGGTTTCCATATAGCTGGCGGTGGAGAACGAGTAGAACTTGAGGTCGTCCTGCAGCGGCAATTCGAGGTTGTAGCTGGCGTTGGTGACCTTTTCGCGGCCCAGGCCGTAGCTGGGGTTCCAGCCGTGGCGGCTGACGCTCTGGTCACGGCTGTCGGGCGCGGCGGCGGTGCCGTAGAGGCGGCCGGTGGCGCTGCCGGTGCGGTTGAAAGGCTCCTGCTCCTTGCTGTCCAGCGCCAGGTTGGCGAAGCCGTCGTTGGGCAGGGCCAGGCCGTAGTTGACGGTTTGGTGCACGGTGTCGCCGTCGCCCGCGCCGTAGCGACCGAACGAGGTTTCGGCGCTGCCGCCGCTGTCGTTTTCCTTGAGGATGATATTGATCACCCCGGCAATCGCATCCGAACCGTATTGCGCGGAGGCGCCGTCGCGCAGCACTTCGATATGATCGATGGCCGACACCGGGATCAGGTCCAGGTTGACCGGCACCGCCGCCGTGCCGATGCGCGCCAGGTTGTTGATCAGCGCGGTGTTGTGGCGGCGTTTGCCGTTGACCAGCACCAGCACCTGGTCCCCGGATAGCCCGCGCATGGTCACCCCGCGCACCGACCACGAGGTGCCGCCGCCGTTGATTGCCGGCAGGTTGAACGACGGCAGCAGACGCGCCAGCAGTTCCTTGAGGCCGACCTTGCCGCTGGCCTGCAGTTGTTCGGCACTGATCACATCGATCGGCGAGGGGCTGTCGGCGATGGTGCGGGCCTGGTTGCCACGGTTGCCGGTAACGACCACGGTGCCGAGGGTTTTGTCGGGGGCTTCGGCGTGGGCCGGCAGGCTGACGGCAAGCAAGCTCAACGCGGCTGCGCAGTATTGAAAGCGAATTGGGGGCATGGAGCAGATTCCTGAAGACGATAGAACGCCGCCGACCCCCTGTGGGAGCGGGCTTGCTCGCGAATACGGTGTGTCAGCTACACATGGGCAGGCTGAACCACCGCTTTCGCGAGCAAGCCCGCTCCCACATTGGATCTGTGTTGGGCTTTGAAAAAATGATCAGGCCGCGTTGGCAGCCCTTACCCGATGCGGAATATCGTCATAGGCAATCAGCACCCGTTCCATACGGCGCGGGTAGTCGCCGTAGTTGTAGACCGGGTAGTGCAGGGTGGAGCGGTTGTCCCAGAACGCCACCGAGCCGGGGCGCCATTTGAAGCGTACCTGGTGTTCCGGTTTGTTGAATTCTTGCAGCAGGCGGTCGATCAGTTGCTTGCTTTGCTGGGGTGTCCAACCGATCACCGAGGGGTTCTGCGAGAAGTTGATGAACAGGCCGTCCTCACCGGTTTCCGGGTGGGTGCGCACCAGCGGGTGGGCGAGGATCGGGTAGTCGTAGCCGACCTTGTCCAGGGCCTTCTTGAAGTCGTGCACCACGTAGAGGTTGTCGATTTCGTCGCGCAGTTCATCCGGCAGCGCCCGGTAGACGGCGCCGGTGTCGGCCCACAGGGTGTCGCCGCCGACTTCCGGCAGATCCACCGCACGCAGTACCGCGCCGAGGGTGGGTTGCAGCAGCCAGCTGGTGTCGGTGTGCCAACGCCCGCTGGTGCGCGGGCCATAGAGCTTGCGCTCGTCCTGGGCTTCGATCAGGTGCGCCTGGGGGCGCGCCGGGTCGTTTTGCTGGGTGGTGGGGTGCACGTACAGCTCGCCGAATTCCTTGGCGAAGGCGATCTGCTGTTCGGTGCTGATGGCCTGGTCGCGAAAGAACAGCACCTTGTGCGTGAGCAACAGTTGGCGCAGTTCGTCGCGCAGGGCCGAGGTCAGCGGCCGGCGCAGGTCGATACCGGCGATTTCGGCGCCGATGGTGGGTTCCAGGCGGGTGATATGCAGGGTCATGCGGGTGTCCTCTCGTGTGTGGGTTCAGCCTCCGCCTGGAGAGGGGTCGGATGTAGGGCCTGCACCCGTGGTGGATGCAGGCGGGGTTGGGTGGATCAGATCACGTAGAAACCATGGGTGCCGTCGCGGGCCAGTTGGTCGACCAGGCCGAATTCCCAATCCAGGTACGCCTGCATGGCTTCCTTGGGGTTGTCGGTGCCTTCGTACGGGCGGCGGTAGCGGTCGATACGCGGCGAAGCCAGGTGGGTTTCACCTTCTTCCAGCGGTAACTGCGCGTTGATCCAGCCGGCCGTGCCGTCCTGCAGCAGGAACACTTGCTTGCCGGTGATGGCCTCGACCTCGGCCACCGCCAGACGCGCCAGTTGGCTGCTGCCGCAGGTCAGCACATGACGCTGCGCGGCAGGCACTTTGGCCAAGGCAGCGGGCAGTTGCGCACGCAGCGCCCACCAGGCACCGGGGATATGGCGTTTTACATAGTTGGCGCTGGCGGTGAAATCCAGCACCACGGTGTCGCCATGGCCCAGCCAGTCGGCGAGGGTGTGCGGGCTGATCAGCTCGGCCTGGGGCGGGGTGGGCACCGGGGCAACCCAGGCACCTTTTTCGCTGAAATGAGCCGCTTGCAAATCATCCAGTACATGCACTTCCCAGCCCAGTTGGGCCAGCCAGGAGGCGGACATATTGGCGCGCACGCCATCGTCATCCGCCAGCACCAGCCGCGCACCGCGTACGCTGGCGACATGGTCGGTTTCCTGCACCAGTTGACCGCCCGGCGTGGAGCGTGCGCCGGGCAGGTGGCCGGCTTCGAATTCTTCCGGGGTACGCACATCGAACAGGTAGGTGGTGCGCGTGGTTTGCTGCTGCCAGGCGTGCAGGTCGGCCAGGCTGGCGCGGCCAACACGGGCCTTGTCGGCGACGCGGCGCGCATCGACGGCGGCGATCTGGCGATGTTCCTCCGAGGTCGGTGCAAAGCGGCGCGACTGGCCGTGGGCGAGTTTCTGCCCGGCCAGGGTCCAGCCGATGGTGCCATTGCGCAGCGCCGAGACCGGGTTGGCCACGCCGGCATTGATCAGCGATTGGGTGCCGATAATGCTGCGGGTGCGCCCTGCGCAGTTGACGATGATGCGGGTGGCCGGGTCCGGCGCCAGTTCACGGGCGCGTAACACCAGTTCGGCACCGGGTACGCTGATGCCGGTGGGGATGCTCATGGTCTGGTATTCGTCGAAACGGCGGGCGTCGAGCACCACCACATCGGCCTGGCTGTCGAGCAGCGCTTGCACTTCTTCAGCCGCCAGCGATGGGGTGTGGCGCTCGCTTTCCACCAGTTCGCCGAAGGCTTTGCTCGGCACGTTGACGTCGATAAACAGCTCGCCACCGGCCTTGCGCCAACCCTCCAGCCCACCTTCAAGCAGGCTGACCTGGGTGTAGCCCAGTGCGATCAGGGTGTGCGCGGCGCGGGCGGCCAGGCCCTCACCGTTGTCGTAGACGACGACCTGGGTATCGCGCCGTGGAATGCGCGAATACACCTCCAGTTCCAGCTTGGACAGCGGGATATTTGCCGCGAACAGCGGGTGGGACTCGGCAAACGGCGCTTCTTCGCGCACGTCGACCAGGGCGACTTCTGCAGAGTCCAACAGGGCCTGGCGAATCAGGGCGAAGCGGGTAGTCGATACGGTGCTCATAGGGCAGGGCTCTTTTCTTTGGACAAATCCCAGATATTCGGGAGGTAGGCGTTGGAATAACCGGAGATAAACAGTTTCTCGCTGCCGTCGGGCTGGTACACCGCACGGCGCACCGCACCGATATTGGCGCCGTACACATGAATACTGATGGACACCTGGTCGCTGTGGGCATTGCTCACCTGGTGGATATCGCCGACCTTGGGCGACACCGCCTCAACCTGGCCCGGCACCAATTGAATCGGCTTGCCCTCGGCAACCAGACTGCCGTCGGGGGCGCGCTCGAAACCCTGGGAAAATTCCGCCCCGCGCAACATGCCGATCAAACCCCACACCCGGTGGTCGTGAATCGGTGTGCTTTGCCCCGGGCCCCACACAAAGCTGACGATGCTGAAGCGCTGGCGCGAATCGGCATGCAACAGGAACTGCTGGTAGCGCTCGGGGTCGGGTTGGGCAAATTCGTCGGGGAGCCAGTCATCATGGCTGACCAGTTGCGCCAGCAGCTTGCCGCCACGGTGCAACAGGTCGCCTTCGCGTGGATTGCCGTCGATCAATTCCGCCAGGGCGCCTATAAAGGCTCTGAGTCTCTCGGGGTGTCGGGCCTGGGTCATGGCACTTCCAATGTTCGGTGGTGATGGGTTTATCTAAGCATAATGTTTATAGTTAATATGCTATTTTTTAATGATTAGCTTATAGCCGAAGGTAATTTAGAACCGACCTGCATAGCGTTAGACGTTATCGATTGCAGCGCGGGCTATCCAGGCAGCGTTCCTGCAACTATGCTTCGCACACATCTTAATGACTGTTCTCTATGTGCGGCCCAAATGAAAATTGACGATATCGATGCCTTTGTCGAAGTGATTCGTTGCCAGTCCATCAGCCATGCCGCCGAGTCGTTGCAACTGACCCAGCCGGCGATTACCCGCCGCGTGCAGAACTTCGAGCAGGCGCTGGGGGTGGAGTTGTTCGACCGTAACACCAAGCCCCTCAAACCTACGCTGATCGGCACCCGCGTTTATGAGCAATGCCGGCTGATCCTGCGCGAGATGGACGCCCTGCGCGAACTGGTGGCCACCGATGCACCGCCGACCGGCCTGTTGCGCCTGGGCGTGCCGCAGACCATTGGCGATGTGGTGTTGCTGGATGCGCTCAAGCACCTGCGCACCGAATACCCTGACTTGCGCGCCCAGGTCGCCACCGGCTGGGGCAGCCAGCTGGTGGGCAAGATCGAGCGCGGCGAGCTGGATGCGGCGGCGGCGCTGTTCCCTGCGGGCAAGATCTTCCCGGATAACGTGGTCGGCGAGTCCATTGGCAAGATGGAATTGGTGGTGGTCTGCGCCAAGGCCCAGTTGCCGAAAAAGCCTTGCAAGCTGGCGGACGTGTACCAGAACGGTTGGATTCTGAACCCGGACGGCTGCGGTTTCCGTGCGGGTCTGCAGCGCACCTTGTCCGACCAGGGCCTGGCGCTGCGGGTGAATCTGGAAACCTTCGGTACCGAGCTGCAGTTGGGCCTGGTGGCTGACGGGCTGGGTCTGGGCCTGGTGCCACGGCCATTGCTGGAGCGCAGCGCCCACCGTGAACAACTGGCGGTGATGCCGCTCAAGGACTTCAAACCGGTGATGGACCTGTGGCTGATCTACCCACACTTCCTCGGCAACCTGCAGGGGCCGGTGGATGCCTTCGGCAAGCTGGTGGCGGCGTCGCTGCACAAGATCCGCAACGCGGCCTGAGGATCATAAAAAATATAATAATTAGCTTAGATTAAAATGTGCTTTTTATTATTTTTTTGCATCCCCTAGGCTTGCCTGGAAGTCCTTAAGGCCATCCAGGAAGTTTTGCCATGAGCAGCGTCACCTCGATCTCCAGTGTCTCCAGCAATGTTCGCCAGCGCGTCACTCCAGAAGAATGGGAAGTGCGCGTGAAACTGGCCGCCGCCTATCGCCTGGCGGCCTTGTACAAGTGGACCGACCATATCTACACCCATTTCTCCGCCCGCGTGCCGGGGCCGGAGGAGCATTTCCTGATCAACGCCTTCGGGTTGTTGTTCGATGAAATCAGCGCGTCCAACCTGGTCAAGGTCGACCTCGACGGCACCCTCGTCGATGACCCCACCGGCCTTGGCATCAACTACGCCGGCTACGTGATCCACAGCGCCATCCACGGTGCGCGCCACGACTTGCAAGCGGTGCTGCACACGCACACCCGCGACGGCATTGCGGTGTCGGCGCAGAAAGACGGCCTGCTGCCGATCTCCCAGCACGCCATTGGTTTTTCCGGGCGCGTGGCGTACCACGGCTATGAAGGCATCGCGCTCGACCTGGACGAGCGTGAGCGGTTGGTGGCGGATTTGGGCGACAAGAGCGTGATGATCCTGCGCAACCATGGCTTGCTGACGGCGGGAGTGAGCGTTGAGCACGCCTTTCAGCAACTGCAGCAGTTGGAGCGTGCCTGCAATATCCAGGTCGCGGCGCAGGCGGCAGGGAATGCGGAATTGATCTTCCCGCCCGCGCAAGTGGTGGCGAAAGTCGAAGAACAGGCCAAGGCGCACAGCAGCGGCGAAGGCCCGGGGGTGGCGCGGCATTGGAATGCGTTGATTCGGCAGTTGGAGCGTAGCGATACCGACTACAAAAACTGATTTGAAATAGGGGTCCCTGTGGAGCGGGCTTGCTCGCGAAGGCGGAGTATCAGTCACCGGGTACATTGACTGATTCACCGCTTTCGCGAGCAAGCCCGCTCCCACATTTGTATCGGCGGTGCGTTCAAGCGACCTGTTTGGCCTGCTCGCGCTCTGCGATCAGCTGGCGGGTGAGGGGGATCAAGCGCTTGCCGTAATCAATCGCATCATTGAGCGGATCAAACCCACGGATCAGGAACGTGGTAATCCCCAGGTCGTAGTAATCCACCAGCGCCTCAGCCACTTGCTCAGCCGTGCCCACCAGCGAGGTCGAGTTACCCTGCGCCCCCAGCAACCCGGCAATCGCGGTCCACAAGCGCTTATCCAGCCGCGACCCTTGCGCCGCTGCCGCCAGCAACCGCCGCGAGCCCTCATTCGGCGGTTCACGCCGTACAAAGCCATTCTTCTCGGCCAGCGCTGTGGCCTGCTGCAGGATGTTCTCGGCACGCGCCCATGCCAGTTCTTCGGTCTCGGCGAGGATAGGGCGCAGCGACAAACTGAAGCGAATCGTACGCCCATGCTTGGCCGCTTCGGCGCGCACCTGGGTCACGATCTCGCGCACCTGCTCATAGGTTTCACCCCACAGCGCGTACACGTCGGCATGTTTGCCCGCCACTTCGATTGCCGCCTGGGAGGAGCCGCCAAAATACAGCGGGATATGCGGCTGCTGCGGCGACTTCACCGTGGAGTGCGCGCCTTCGACCTGGTAGTAGGTGCCGGTAAAGTCGAACGGCTGTTCGCTGGTCCATTCCTGGCGCACCACGCTCAGGTACTCGTCGGTGCGGGCATAGCGTTCGTCTTTGCCGATATGGCTGCCATCGGCGCGCAGCTCGCGGTCGTCGCCGCCGGTGATGATATGCACGGCCGTGCGCCCGCCGTTGAATACATCCAAAGTGGTGAACTGGCGTGCAGCCAGGGTGGGCTGGGAAAAGCCTGGGCGGTGGGCAATCAGGAATTGCAGCTTTTTGGTGACGCTGGCGGCATGGGAGGCGATCAGCGTGCTGTCCGGGCTATTGGAGTGGAACGCCACCAGGGCGCGGTCGAACCCCGCCTCTTCGTGGGCGCGGGCCACCGTTTCCACGTAGTCCGGTTGCAGGGTAGGGCCGCTGCGCGGGTGGATCTCGGAAGCGTGATGGCCGCCAATATAGCCGATGAATTCAATGCTCATGGTCTGTCCTTGTCGAGTGCGGGATTAACACCTCCACCGGGCAGGGGGTCGGTTATTCGCGTCCAAAGTAGGGGCAGGGGCAGGGCCTGTAAAATGCCGATTGGTTCTAACCTAATTATTAAAAAGCAGAATCATAAATTGTTTGATGTATCAGTAATTTGCATGTTGAGTGCATTAGGTTATTCCCAGAAAGACTTTCACGGCGGTTTTTTATGCGATTAGCATAAATCTGCAGCGGCGTTCCCGGCCGTGTCTTTTGAAAAGGAAGCCTGATGAGCGAGACGATCATCCTCAATAAAGTCGAGGGTCAAACCAAGGCGGCGCGTAAATGGCACACCCCCGACGCCTTGCTGCGGCTGATCAGCCCAATCGTGTTGTTGCTGCTGTGGGAGTTGGCCTCGCAACTGGGCTGGCTGCCGTCGCGCATCATCGCGGCGCCTTCGCAGATCGGCGGCACGTTGTGGGCGATGATTGCCTCCGGGGAGTTGGGCAAGCATTTGCTGGTGTCCCTGCAGCGCGCCTTGTTCGGCTTGAGCATCGGCGTCAGCATCGGTGTGGTGGCGGCGTTGATCACCGGCCTGTCGCGGCGCGGCGAGGTGATCCTCGATTCGCCGATGCAGATGCTGCGCACTATCCCGTCCCTGGCGCTGGTGCCACTGTTTATCCTGTGGTTCGGCATCGGTGAGTTCACCAAAATTGCGCTGATCGTCACCGGCACCACCTTCCCGGTGTACCTCAACCTCTTCGCCGGCATCCGCAATATCGACCCCAAGCTGATCGAGGCCGCCAACACCCTGGGCCTCAACCGTCGCGAGCTGATCTGGCATGTGATTTTACCGGGGTCGTTGCCGTCGTTTTTTGTTGGCCTGCGCTATGCCCTGGGCATCTCGTGGCTGGCCCTGGTGTTTGTCGAGCAGATCAACACCACTGCGGGCATCGGCTTCCTGGCCAGTGACGCCCGCGATTTCATGCGCACCGACGTGATCGTGATTTGCCTGCTGATCTACAGCGTGCTCGGCCTGTTGATCGACGGCCTGATCCGCACCCTCGAACGCTTTGCCCTGGCCTGGCGCCCAACCTTTGTGAGGAACTGACATGTCGACGATAGAAGCGCCGGTGCAACTGCGTAACGTGGTGCGCCAGTTCGGCCAGCAGCGGGTCATCGATGGCCTGGACCTGGACATCGCCCCCGGCGAGTTTGTGGCCTTGCTCGGCGCCAGCGGTTCGGGCAAAACTACCTTGCTGCGCAGCCTGGCCGGGCTGGACAGTATCGACAGCGGCCAGTTGCGCGTGCCCAAGGCGCGGGCGGCGGTGTTTCAGGAGCCGCGCCTGATGCCGTGGAAGCGTGCCTGGAAAAACGTCATCCTCGGCCTGCGCATTCCCGACGCCAAGGCGCGTGCGGTGCAAGCCTTGACCGAAGTCGGCCTGGCGCATCGCCTGGACGCCTACCCCGCGACGCTCTCCGGTGGCGAAGCGCAACGCGTGGCCCTGGCCCGTGGCCTGGTGCGTGAACCCAAGCTGCTGTTGTTGGATGAACCCTTCGCCGCCCTCGATGCCCTGACCCGCATCAAAATGCACCGCCTGATCATCGAACTGTGGCGCAGGCACACCCCGGCGGTGCTGCTGGTGACCCATGATGTGGATGAAGCGATCCTGCTGGCCGACCGCGTGATTGTGCTGGCCGATGGCAAGATCGCCGAGCAACTGCGCATCGATTTGCCACGTGCGCGGGACACCGGCCAGGCAGGTTTTCAGGCGATCCGTGCACGCCTGTTGAGCCTGCTGGGGGTGGACGTTGAAGCGCAGGCGGTACGGCCGGCCGAGGTCAATTTGCGGCGCGTTGCCCACGGCTGAAGACTGACCATCGATAACGTTGTAATTTTCCCGGGGCTGAGGTCTGATGGGCGCCGAAACGGGCACGTCAACGGCTGGGGAATTATGCGGGCAGAACTTGCACACTATGGCGGCATTACCGTCATGATTCCGGCCGCACTGATCATTGCCGTGTGGTTAAGATATTCCAACCCCTCGGCGTTGCGGGCCTGGGTAATAACGGTCGGTATTACTTATTCGATTGTTGCGTTCAGTAAGTTGCTGTTCAAAGGCTGGGGCTTATCGTTTCAACACGTGGACATTGCGGTACTAAGTGGCCATGCCATGAACACCTGTTTAATGCTGACGGCGGGACTAAGTCTGGTGGCGCGCCAGTTCAACCCGGCCTTGCGCTGGCCGGCGGCATTCTCGGGTTTATTGCTCGGCGGCTGGTTCAGTGCCTATTGCGTCGCACCGTATATTCACCCGCGTAACGAGGCGTTGGCGGGTGCTGTGTTGGGAGCGGCTGCGGCCATTGCGTTTCTATGGCGAATAGACGCCACCGAGGTCAAGCTGGCGCCCAGGTTTATCGGTGCCGGCCTGGTGGTGTTGCTGGCCTGCGCGCTGGTGCCCAAATACAACGCCGAATTGCTGCTTAACCGCGTCGCAGTGAGCCTCTCCGGTGCCGAGCAGGCTTATCAAGAGCCTTCCTGGCGACTGGGCGCGGCGCACAGGCCCGCCGAGTAAGTCACCAGGTCCAGCGCCAGGTGGCTCTCCACCATCAGCCCCAGCAACACCGTCTGCGCGTTGAAACGCCGCACATCATTGCGCCGGCACGCGCCCCTCATCTGCTTGAACAGCGTGTCAGTGATTTGCTGCGGCGAGCTGCCTTGCAAGCGGTCCAGCCAATGGCCAATCACCTGCGTATTGCGCGTGTACTGCGCGGGCGAGGCCGGTTCACCGAACCCTTCGAACAGCCCCGTGAGTTTTCTCAGCGCATGCCCGCGCCGCAAATCCCCCAGCAGGCTCATGGCCGCTCCTCGGTGCCGGAGATGTTCGCCAGCAACTCAGCGGTCTTGACCTGCATGAACTGGCTGTCACCCCGGCTCTCCACGCACAGGCACACCGACAGTGCATCGCTCACCTGCAACTTGAAGCGCCAATCGGCGAAGACCATGGACAGGCCGGCGCCGGATTCGTCGCTGTCCAGCGAGTTGTCGGCATACAGCACCTGCATGCGCTCGACGACGCGGGTCGAGTTATTCACTTCGACATGAATATTTCCCGAAGAAGGAAATAGGCCAATACGCTCTACCAATAACTTTGAAGTGTTCATGGCCGTCCCTTCGCTATTGCATTCAGTCGGCACTTTATTATGCGAAAGTGAAAAAGTGCGCGAATGTTATTTTTAGTCGGTTAGTGGCGGATTGTTATTTTTTGTCTTGCGCGATAGATAGTCGATGTTTATCCGCTGTGTTCATAATTGCGCCGTAGTTAGTTGCTGGCTTTTAAATAAGGTCGTCCCTTTTGCCGAAGAATAAGTGTGCGGTGCATGGGAGGTTGCCTTGTTCAAAAAGATATTGATTGTGTGCATCGGCAACATCTGCCGCAGCCCCACGGCAGAGCATTTGCTGGGTGTCGCGCTGGCGCCGTCCGGGATCCAGGTGAGTTCGGCTGGCCTGGCCGCCTTGCGTGATCATCCGCTGGAACCGACGGCCGGCCAGGTGCTGCAGGAACACGGGCATGTGCCCCCGGCACACAAGGCGCGCCAGCTCGATGCTGGGGCCGTGAGCGAGGCCGACCTGATCCTGGTGATGGAGCAGCGGCACATCGACAGTGTGCTCAGCCTCGCGCCCGAAGCCCGGGGCAAGGTGTTCCTGCTGGGCAAGTGGCAGCACGACCGCGAGATCACCGACCCCTATCGCCAGGGCAAGCCTGCCTTTGTGCAGGCCTATGCATTGATCGAACAGGCCGCACAGGCCTGGGCCCAGCGCCTGGCGCGCTGATGCTCCCTCTTTAAATGATTGCAAGGACGAAGACGCGATTTATGTATTCACCCCAGAACGCTTCCCCGGATAGCCCCCACCGCGACGAGATCGACGTGCTCGGCATGCTCGGCACCTTGATCGATCACAAATGGCTGATTGCAGGCATTACCGGCACGTGCATGCTGGTCGGTGCGGCCTATGCCATCCTGGCGGCGCCGGTGTACCAGGCGAATGCGTTGATCCAGGTGGAGCCGAAAAAGAACGACATGCTCGGCTTCTCCGACGTCAGCAGCCTGCTGGGCAAGGAATCGCCGGCGGTGACGGAGATCGAGCTGATCAAGTCGCGCACCATCATCGGCAAGACCGTCGATACCCTGGCGTTGGATATCACCATCACGCCCCAGCATTTTCCGTTGATCGGCGGCTTTCTGGCGCGGCGTTATGTGCCCGAACAGGCGGGCGATATTGCGCCTGCGTTGTTGGGTTTCAGCCGTTATTCGGCGGGTGGCGAGCGCCTGGCGCTGACCACGCTGAACCTGCCCACCGCGTTGCTCGGCACCACGCTGGTACTGGTGGCCGGCGAGGGCCAGGCCTATACGTTGTTTGATGAAGACGGCCAGCAGATCGCTGCGGGCCGCGTCGGTGAGCCGTTTGCCGCCGCGGGCGTCGAGGTGCTGATCAAGGAGCTGCGGGCCAACCCTGGCGCGCATTTCAAGATCGTGCGCAAGCCGCGCCTGGACACCGTGGCGGACTACCAGGACTTGCTGACCGTGATCGAACGCGGCAAGGAATCGGGGATCATCAGCCTGTCCCTGGAGAGCACGCGCCCGGCCTTGGCAGTGCGTACGCTCAACGAAATCTCCAAGCTGTATGTGAAGCAGAACGTCGATCGTACGTCGGCCGAGGCGGCGCAAAGCCTGTCGTTCCTCAATGATCAATTGCCCCAGGTACGGCGTGATCTGGAGAAGGCCGAAAACGCCTTGAACCGCTTCCAGACCCGCAGCAAATCCATCGACATCAGCCTGGAAGCCAAGGCTGTGCTTGACCAAGTGGTGGCCCTGGACACCGGCATTTCCGAACTCAAGCTGCAGCAAGCCGAGATGGACCGCAAGTTCACACCCCAGCACCCAGCCTACCGCGCCTTGATCGCCAAGCTCGCCGAGCTCAACGCCAAGCAGGCGCAGATGACCAAGCGCGTCGAAGGCTTGCCCAGCACCCAGCAGGAATTGCTCAGCCTGACCCGCGACGTACAAGTGGGCACCGAGATCTACACCCAGTTGCTCAACCGCTCCCAGGAGCTGGACGTGATGCGCGCCGGCACGGTGGGCAACGTGCGCCTGATCGACAACGCCGACGTCAACCTGAGCAAACCGGTAGCGCCGCGCAAGCTGATTGTGGTGCTGCTGGCGATGTTGCTGGGCGGCATGCTTTCGGTGGGCCTGGTGCTGGTGCGCAACTTGATGAACCGTGGCCTGGAAAGCCCGGATGAGATCGAGAAACTGGGCCTGCCGGTGTACGCCTCGATTCCCTTCAGCCTGTTGCAAAAGGCCGAGGAAATCACCGCCGTCAAGCAGCGCTCCAGCGCGCCGACGCTGTTGGCGATCAACCACCCCCATGACCTGGTGATGGAGGCCATGCGCAGCCTGCGCACCAGCCTGCATTTCGCCATGCTTGAAGCCAAGAACAATCGGTTGATGATCAGCGGCCCGAGCCCCGAGGTGGGCAAGACATTTGTCTCGGCCAACCTGGCGGCAATTGTCGCGCAGTCGGGCCAGCGCGTGCTGCTGATCGATGCCGATATGCGCAAGGGCTACCTGCACAAGATGCTGGGCAAGGCGGTGGAAGCCGGGCTCTCCGACCTGCTGGCCAAGCGCTGTGACTTGCAGGAAGCGGTTCATCCAACGGCGGTGGAGCGCTTTGATTTTATCGGCCGTGGGCAGATCCCGCCCAACCCGTCCGAGCTGCTGATGCACCCCAATTTTGCGGCATTGCTGGCCGAAGTCAGCGGGCGTTATGACCTGGTAATCATTGATACGCCGCCGTTGCTGGCCGTGACCGATGCCGCCATTGTCGGGCGCCAGGCGGGCACCAGCCTCTTGGTGACACGGTTTGGCGTGAACTCGGCGAAGGAAATCGAGCTGACCCTGCGGCGCTTTCATCAAAACGGCATCGAGCTCAAGGGTGCGATCTTCAATGGCGTGGAAAAACGCCGTTCCGCCAGCTACGGCTATGGCGACTACGGCTACTACAGCTACGCCTACCAGTCCGACAAGGCCTGACGAGCTATGGACAAGGTGCTTGAAATGCCTCGTTCGTTGGCACGTCGTTTTCGCCTCAACGTGCTGAGCTACGGCTACACGCAACTGGTGACGCTGGCGGCGCAACTGGTGCTGGTGCCGTTCTTTTTGCACGCCTGGGGCACGGGGCGCTATGCCGATTGGCTGGTGCTCACCGGGATCCCGTCGATGCTCAGCCTGCTGGACCTGGGCGTGGCGCAGGCCTCGGCCACCAGTGCCACCTTGCGCGCCAGCCAGGGCGATGTGCCCGGTGCACGGCGCAGTGTGCAGACCGCGCTGGCGTTCACCCTGGCGGTGGTCGCGCTGGTGCTGCTGTTCGCCCTGATCCTGGGCCAGTGGCTCGACTGGGTGGGGCTGCTCGGGCTCAAGACCCTGACGCACGAGCAGGCCGGGCTGGTGGTGGTGTTCATGTCCGGCTACCTGTGCACCCGGTTGCTGGGCGGGCCGATCGAGGCCTGGTTTCGCACCATCGACAGGACCGTGGGCGGGGTCTTTATCATGGCCAACCGCAGGACCCTGGATATTCTGCTGTCCATCGGCGTGTTGCTGCTGGGCGGCTCTGAACTGCAATTGGCCCAGGGCATGTTCTTCAGCCAAGTGCTGTTTTTGGTGCTGGTGACTCTGTTTGTGCGGCGCATTTCGCCTTGGCCGTTGCTGGGGCTGGCGTCGGCGTCGTGGGCCGAGTTTCGCGCCATCTGGAAACCGGCGGTGGGCAGCGCAGCGATCCCGCTGGCCCAGGCGATTACCTTGCAAGGCGGCCTGCAGGTGCTCAACCAGATCGCCGGCCCGGCGGTGGTGGTGGGCTACACCATGGCGCGCACCTTGATGCGCCTGATCATCCAGTTGGGCATCACCTGCAGCAACGCGCTGACGCCGGAGATTTCGCGGCTGGCCGGGCGCGGCGAGTTCGAGCAGGCGCGGCGCTTTACCCAGCGTGCCAGCACCCTGGTGCTGGGCCTGTGTGTGCTGGTGTATGCCGCCGGTATCTGGGCCGGGCCGCAGATCATTCTGCTGTGGAGCCATGCCTTGGTGCAGGTCGACCGTGTGTCGTTGGCGTTGATCGGTGCACATACGGTGTTGAATGTGGCGTGGTTCATCCTCGCGGCGATGCTGATTTCGACCAACCGCCACACCGGCGCGTCGCTGATCTACGCCTTGAGCAGCCTGGCGGCGTTGTTGCTGTGGCTGGCGTGCAAGACGCTGATCGACCCGCTGCTCGGCGCGTCGCTGCTGTTGGCGCTGCCGGAGCTGGTGATGCTGGTGTATTTGCGGCTGATCCGTACCGGGGAGGTGGGCCCATGATGCTGTCCCAGGCGCGCCTGACGCTCTATTTGCCGCTGACGTTTTTCGCCTTGCCCCTGGCGCTCAGCAACAACCTGTCGCAGCCCTTGGCGTTGCTGCTGTTGCTGCCGTTTGTGGTGTATGCGGCACGCGGTTTTACCCGGGCGGTGCCGTTGCTGGCGTTGGTGGTGGCGTCGAGTGTGCTGCAGGTGCTGGTGTCCAGCGGCGCGAAAATCTCGCTGTACCAGTTTCTGCGTTCCGGCATTCCGTTTTTCTATTTTGTGCTGCTGCTGGCCGGCTACAGCTATATGCTGGCGAATGTGGAAAAGATCGCTCGTGCCCACAGCCCCAACTATCGCCGCATCCTCGATCGGGTCATCTATATTTTCGCCCTCGGCCAGTTGCTGCAAGTCAGCCTGTACGGGGTGGGGATCGACCTGACCAACGCCGCGTCCAAGTCCAGCGACGAGGTCGGGCGGATCATGTTGTTCCCCACCAGCTCGGTGGTGCTGTTGTTTTTCTACGCGTGTTGCCAGCGCAAGATCGGCTTGATGCTGATCCTCGCGGTCACGCTGCTGGCGGCGGGGTCCAAGACCATCCTCGCGGCGATGGCCGTGATGATCCTGTTGTCGGCCATCACCCAGCGCAAGCTCAAATCCCTCGCGGTATTGGTGGTGGCCATGGGCGCGCTGAGCACCCTGACGTTCTATGCCAGCCCCTTGGCGGTGTCGCGCTTTGCCACGTACCTGTTCGAGGAAAAGGGCGAGGACGTGACCCGTGCCTTCGAGATCGCGCATGCCAAGGAATCGTTTCTGGAGAACCCGGCCACGGTGTTTCTCGGCAATGGCCTGGCCAAGCAGCTGACCCCCGGTGTGCCGACCAATGACGAGCGCTGGTTCGAGAACTCCAAGTTCGATATCGAGAATGGCTACTGGGGCGTGATCGCCAAGCTGGGAGTGGTCGGGGTGGCGCTGTTCGGCCTGCTGTTCAGCAGCTTGCCGCGCAACCCGGTCTCGCTGGCGGTGATCGCGATCCTGCTGATTTTCTCGTTCAAGACCAGCTACCAGTTCTTCACCACCTTCGATGGCAGTTATTTGCTGGTGTGGTCGATGTTTATCGGCCTGCTCAATAAACCCGTGCCTGCACGCCAGACGGCACCTCCCTCACACTCTTTGTTAAGACAGGCTGGATCATGAGCGCAGCGGCACACCCCATCAGGGCCGGGATACTGACCTACCATTTCAGCGAGAACTTCGGCGCCGTGCTGCAAGCCTATGCCTTGCAGCGCTGGTTGCAGCAACAGGGCTTGCAGGTATGCCTGATCAACTACCATCCGGCCTATGTCGAGGATGGCAGCGAGATTCGGCAACTGTTCGACCCGCGCCAGCTCAAGGCCAACCTCAAGGCGCTGTACCTCAAGGCCCTGGCGTTGAAAACCCAGGTGCTGGGGCCCAATGCCCAGTCGCGGCAGTTCCAGGCGTTCAAGGCGCGCTTCCTGAATATCCAGGAACCGCGTTATGCCCGCGCCGACCAACTGCATCAGGCCGTCGCCGGCCAACAGTTGTTGGTGGCCGGCAGTGACCAGATCTGGAACCCCTCGGGGCAGACCGGCCTGGACCCTGCGTATTTCCTGGCGTTCGACTGCGACAAAGCGACCCGGCGGATCTCCTACGCCGCCAGTTTCGGCAAGGAACACCTGGAGCCTGAGTACCACGCTGAAGCCGAGGGCCTGCTCAAGCAGTTGTCGGCGATCAGCGTGCGCGAGGAGAGCGGGGTGAGCATCGTGCAGCAGGTGTCGGGGCTGGCCGCGCAGTGCGTGCCCGACCCGACGCTGTTGCACCGCGACTATTCGGCACTGCTCGCTACCTCCACCCAGACCCGCACCGGCCACGTGTTCTGCTACGCGCTGCGTACCGGCGTGGGCGTGCGTGAAGTGGCGCAGGCACTCTCGCGGCATGTGGCGGGGCCGATTGTTTCACCGTACAACGCGCACCGGCGCTGGCGGCAGATCGGGCAGACCGTGCAGGTGGGCCCGCAGGACTGGCTCAAGTTGCTCAAGGAGAGCGCCTACGTGGTGACCAATTCTTTCCATGCCACGGTGTTCGCAATCATCTTTGAGAAGCCGTTTATCGCTGTGGGCTTGCCGGGCACCAAGGCGTCGCTGAATGCCCGGGTGCGCAACCTGCTGCAGAAGCTGGAACTGTCCCAGCGCTTTCTGCCGGCCGACGACGCGGGCCAGGTGCAGGCGCTGATCGCGGCCCCTATCGACTGGGTGGGCGTGCGCGCCCGGCGCCAGGCGCTGCAGCAGGTGGGCGAGCGCTACCTGTTGGAACAGCTGGCGGCAGTCCAGCCATGAGCGATTTTGCGCAGCTCAAGTATGTCGACACCTTGCCCCGCAGCGACAAGGCCCGGCGCCTGGTGTGGGGCATCGTCTATCAGCTGCTGTTCCGGCCCACGCCACGCTGGATGCTGCACGGCTGGCGCAGTTGGTTGCTGCGCCGCTTTGGCGCCAAGGTCGGCGTCGGCTGCCGGATCGCGCCCACGTGCAGTATCTGGGCGCCATGGAACCTGGAAATCGGCGACTACACCGCCATCGCCGACGGCGTGGATGTGTACGCCATGGCCAGGATCACCCTGGGCTCCAAGGTCGCCATCAGCCAACGCAGCTTCCTGTGCACCGGCACCCACGACACCCGCAGCCTGCTACGGCCCTTGGTAACCCGCGAGATCCTGATCAAGGACCACGTATGGGTTGCCGCCGAGGCCTTTATCCACCCCGGCTGCGTGCTGGAGGAGGGCTGCGTGGTGGGCGCGCGGTCGGTGGTCACCGCCAGCCTGCCGGCCTGGATGATTTGCGTCGGTGCGCCATGCCGCCCCCTCAAACCGAGAGACATCGCACTATGAAACAGGTGAAACGCATGATGGATAAGGCATGGAAGTTGATGTTTTTCGTCAGCGAGTTCTTTCGCGACATGCTCACGTTTATTCGCCACAACGGTTACTCGCCGCTGGAGAGCCGCAACAAGAAGCTGTTCTACAAGATCCTGATCGAAACCCACACCGTGGAGAAGGGCCTGTCCCTCAAGGAGCCCAAGCCGTTGTTCGGCAAGGACAAGATCAACGGCATCATCCACATGCTCAACGAGTACGACCGCACGTATTCGGCCTTGCCGCTGGAGATGGCCCTCGGCGCCTTCCAGGGTTACCTCGACCTGCATCGCACCCTCGGCATCAGTGACGATTTCCTGTTTTACCTGGATGCCTATGTGGAGCACCTCAAGCGCGACGGCACCCTCGGCACGGGCGGCATCAAGCGCGCCGCGCCGTGGCTGGGCAATGGCGGGCTGGATGCCAAGGCGTTCCTGCAGTCGCGCTCCAGTTGCCGGATGTTCCAGGCCGGCAAGATCGACAGCCGCCTGCTGACGTCACTGGTGGAGCTGGCGCAGTCGTCACCCTCGCAGTGCAACCGCCAGTCGTCGCGGGTGCATGTGTACCAGGACCGCAGGGTGATCGCGCAGCTGCTCAACCTGCAAGGCGGCTCGCGTGGCTTTGCGCAGTCGGTGGACAACCTGTTTGTGGTCACCTCCGAAGTCACCGCCTGGGGCGGCGCCGGCCAGCGTAACCAACTGTATGTGGACGGCGCACTGTTTTCCATGGGCCTGCTGCTGGCGTGCCACGCCAATGGCCTGGGGGCGTGCCCGCTGAACCTGGCGATCCTCAATTCGGTGGAAAAGAAGATCCGCACCCTCGGCGCCATCCCGGCCAGCGAGCGGCTGATCATGATGATCGCCGTGGGGCTGCCGCTGGAAAGCCATTTCCGGGCCGCGCGTTCGCCGCGCAGGCTCACCACCGAAGTCCTGCAACTGCACGGTGGCTGAGATGACGCGTGAAACCGTGAGTGTGATCATCCTGACCTATAACGAAAGCCTGCATATCGCCCGGGCGATCGACTCGGTGCGGGCCTTCAGTGATGAAGTGCTGGTGGTGGATTCGTTTTCCACCGACGACACCTGCGACATCGCCCGGCGCCACGGTGCGCTGGTGGTGCAGCACGCGTTCGTCAACCAGGCCAAGCAGTTCCAGTGGGCCATGGACCATCTGCCGATTACCGGCAATTGGACGATGCGCCTGGACGCCGATGAAATCATCGAGGCCGACCTCGCCGCCGCGATCAATACCCGGCTGCCGACATTGGCCCGCGATATCACCGGTATCAACTTCAAGCGCAAACATATTTTCATGGGCCGCTGGGTGCGCCATGGCGGGCGTTACCCGCTGAAGATGCTGCGATTGTGGCGCACCGGCCTGGGGCGCATGGAAGACCGCTGGATGGACGAGCACATCTCGGTCGCCGAGGGCCGCACCATCACCCTGGACGGCGGGTTTGCCGACCATAACCTGCATGACCTGACCTTCTTCACCCACAAGCACAACCAGTACGCCACCCGCGAAGCGATTGAAGTGCTCAACGCACGGCTGGGGCTGTTTTCGATCCGCGACGAACTGCACAGCGGGCAGAGTTCGTTCCAGGCCAGAACCAAGCGCCTGGTCAAGAACCGCCTGTACAACCGGGTGCCGTTCACCCTGAGTTCCACTGCGTATTTCCTGTGGCGCTACATCATCCAGCTGGGGTTTCTCGATGGCCGCAGCGGCCTGGTCTATCACCTGCTCCAGGGGTATTGGTACCGGTTTCTGGTGGGCGCCAAAGTGCTCGAACTGGAAACCGCGATTGCTCACTTAAACGACAAGGAAGCCATTGTCCGGGAACTCTCGAAGTTGACCGGGCATAACTTGAACCTGCCCACACCGAAGTAACCGAGCGTTTTTAACAAACACCCAAGTTTGGGTGTCGGCCCTCGCTCGCCTATCAATTGGGAGACAGACATGAACAAAGTTGCGCTTATCACCGGGATTACCGGTCAGGACGGCTCGTACCTGGCGGAGCTGCTGCTGGAAAAAGGCTACACCGTGCACGGCCTCAAGCGCCGTTCATCGTCGTTCAACACCCAGCGCATCGATCACATTTACCAGGACCCGCAAGCCCTGCATAAAAACCTGATCCTGCACTACGGCGACCTGGCGGATTCGTCGAACCTGACGCGCATCATCCAGCAGATCCAGCCCGACGAAATCTACAACCTGGGCGCCCAGTCCCATGTCGCCGTGAGCTTTGATTCGCCGGAATACACCGCCGATGTGGACGCCCTGGGCACCTTGCGCATCCTCGAAGCGATCCGTCTGCTGGGCCTGGAAAAGAAAACCCGGTTCTACCAGGCCTCGACCTCCGAGCTGTACGGCCTGGTGCAGGAAACCCCGCAGAAGGAAACCACGCCGTTCTACCCGCGCTCGCCGTACGCGGTGGCCAAGCTGTACGCGTACTGGATCACTGTGAACTTTCGCGAAGCGTACGGGCTGTATGCGTGCAACGGCATTCTGTTCAACCACGAGTCGCCACGTCGTGGTGAAACCTTCGTGACGCGCAAGATCACCCGCGCCCTGACCAACATCGCCCTGGGCCTGGAGCAGTGCCTGTACATGGGCAACATGGACGCGCTGCGTGACTGGGGCCACGCCAAGGACTACGTGCGCATGCAGTGGATGATGCTGCAGCAGGACAGCCCCGAGGACTTTGTGATCGCCACCGGCGTGCAGTATTCGGTGCGGGATTTCATTCGCTGGTCGGCGGCGGAACTGGGGCTGCGCCTGCGGTTTGTCGGCGAGGGCGTGGAGGAAGTGGCGGTGGTCGAGCAGATCGACGGCGAGCTGGCGCCCGGCATTCTGGTGGGGGATGTGATTGTGCGCGTGGACCCGCGTTACTTCCGCCCGGCGGAAGTCGAGACGCTGCTGGGTGACCCGTCCAAGGCCAAACAGAAGCTTGGCTGGACCCCGGAAATCAGCGCCCAGGAAATGTGCGCGGAGATGGTCCGTGAAGACCTGAAAATCGCCCAGCGCCACGCCTTGTTGCGCATGCACGGCCACGACGCGCCGATTGCCGTGGAGAACTGAGCATGGCACGTGATCTTGATGCGCGGATCTTTGTCGCCGGCCATCGCGGCATGGTCGGTTCGGCCATCGTGCGGCGCCTGTGGGCCCTGGGCTACACGCAGATCCTCATGGCCGGCCGCGATGAACTGGACCTGCTCGACCCGGCGGCGGTGCACGCGTACTTCACCGCACAGCGCGTGACCCAGGTGTACCTGGCGGCGGCCAAGGTCGGTGGGATTCACGCGAATGCCACTTACCCGGCCGACTTCATCTACCAGAACCTGATGATCCAGGCCAATGTGATCCACGCGGCTCACCGCCATGGCGTGGAAAAACTGTTGTTCCTCGGCTCATCCTGCATCTACCCGGTGAGTGCGCCGCAGCCGATGATCGAGGCGGTGTTGCTGGACGGTGCGCTGGAGCCCACCAACGAACCCTACGCCGTGGCCAAGATCGCCGGGATCAAGTTGTGCGAGAGCTACAACCGTCAGCATGGTCGTGATTACCGCAGCGTGATGCCCACTAACCTGTACGGGCCTGGCGACAATTACCATCCCGAAAACAGCCACGTGATCGCGGCCTTGCTACGGCGCTTCCATGAAGCCACGCAGCGTGGTGATGAAGAGGTGCTGATCTGGGGCAGCGGCCGGCCTCGGCGCGAGTTTCTGCATGTGGACGACATGGCCGCGGCCAGCGTGCATGTGATGGAACTGAGCCCCGAGCGCTATCGCGAGCAGACCCAGCCGATGTGCTCGCACCTGAACGTCGGCACTGGCGTGGATTGCACCATTGCCGAGCTGGCCCAGGCGCTGGTGCGCGTCACGGGCTTCAAGGGGCGCTTGCGCTTTGATGCGAACAAGCCCGACGGCGCGCCGCGCAAGTTGCTGGATGTGAGCCGCATCAACGCCCTGGGCTGGGAAGCCTACGTGCCGCTGGAGGAGGGCCTGCGCGATGCCTACAACGCCTATCTCGCGGCCCTCGAACAGCCTCGGGGCCAGTGATGAAGATCCTTCTGTACGGCATCAATTACAGCCCGGAGCTTACCGGCATCGGCAAATACAGCGGGGAGCAGGCACGCTGGCTGGCAGGTCAGGGGGCACTCGGTGCGGGTGGTGACGGCGCCGCCGTATTACCCGCAGTGGCAGGTGGGCGAGGGCTATTCGCCGTGGCGTTATCGCAGCGAACAGGATGAGGGCGTGACGGTGATTCGCTGCCCGCTGTATGTGCCGCGTCAACCCGGCGCATTGACCCGGCTGCTGCACCTGATGAGCTTTTCCGCCAGCTCGTCGCTGGCGGTGCTGGGCCAACTGCGCTGGAAACCCGACCTGGTGATCCTGGTGGTGCCCACCCTGTTTTGTGCGCCCCAGGCGCTGTTGCTGGCCAAGCTCAGCGGCGCGCGCTCGGTGCTGCATATCCAGGATTATGAAGTGGATGCGATGTTCGGCCTGGGCATCGGCGGCGGCTCGCTGATGCGGCGTGTGGCGCTGGGGATCGAGCGCTGGCTGTTGCGGCGGTTCGACCGGGTGTCGACGATTTCCAGCGGCATGCTCGACAAGGCCCGTGGCAAAGGGGTGCACAGCAAGCGGCTGTTGTTCTTTCCCAACTGGTCGGAGACCGCACGCTTTCGCAAGGTGGCCCGCAACCGTGCGCTGCTGCAGCGTTTGGGGGTGCCGGCCGGTGCGCGAGTGTTGTTGTACTCGGGCAACATCGGCGAGAAGCAGGGCCTGGAACTGATCCTCGATGCCGCTCAGGTCCATGCCGAGAATGCCGAGTTGGTGTTTCTGATTGTCGGCCAGGGCACGGGCAAGGCGCGCTTGCTCGATCGCGTGCAGCGCGACGGCCTGCGCAACGTGCTGTTTGCGCCCTTGCAGGCGTATGAAGACTTGCCGGCACTGTTGGCCTCGGCCGACGCGCACCTGGTGATCCAGAAACGCGGGGTGGCCGACGCGGTGTTGCCCTCCAAGCTCACCAATATTCTGGCGGTAGGCGGCAACGCGATTATCACGGCCGACCCCGACACCACCCTCGGCCGGCTGTGCGAGACGCACCCGGGCATTGCGGTGCTGATCGAACCGGAGTCAGTGGCGGCACTGAATGCCGGCATCGAGCGGGTGCTGGCATTGCCCGCGCGCAATGAGGTGGCGTTGAGTTACGCCAAGGAGTTCCTCGACAAGGAACGCATTCTGCAACGTTTTCTGGCACAGGTTTGACCGGTATGTGGCTTGATTTACCGACCTTCCAAACGGTCGTGGCGTCGACGCCGCTGGTGGCGATCGACCTGGTGGTGCGCAATAGCCGTGGCGATGCCCTGTTGGGGCTGCGGGTCAACCGCCCGGCCTATGGTTTCTGGTTTGTGCCCGGTGGGCGTATCCAGAAGAACGAAAGCCTGGACAACGCCTTTCGGCGCATCACCCGTGAAGAACTGGGGCGGCCCTTCGAACGCGCCAACGCCCGGCTGCTGGGGGTGTTCGAGCACTTTTACGATGACAGCGTGTTCGCCAACGCCGGGTGCGGGCCGGACACCCACTATGTGGTGCTCAGCTATTGCCTGGAGCTGGTTGACGATCAGCCCTTGCAGCCACCCACGGAGCAACACCAGCAGTACCGCTGGTGGCCCCAGGATGAACTGCGTTTCAGCACGCGGGTGCATGAACACACCCGCGCCTATTTCTGACTCTCTCCCGAGGATGCTCTGATGTTATTACCGGTGATCATGGCGGGCGGTTCCGGGTCGCGCCTGTGGCCGCTTTCGCGGCAGTTGAACCCCAAGCAGTTCCTGCGTCTGACCGATGCGAACCTGTCGATGCTGCAGCAGACCATCACGCGGCTGGAGGGCGCCAACGTCGCCCTGCCGCAATTGATCTGCAACGAACAGCACCGCTTCTTGGTGGCCGAACAGTTGCGCCAGTTGGGCATGGAGCAGGCGAGCATCCTGCTGGAGCCGGTCGGCCGCAACACCGCACCGGCCATCGCCCTGGCGGCGTGCAAGGCGGTGGCCGAGGCCCAGGACCCGATCCTATTGGTGCTGGCGGCGGACCACCTGATCGAAAATGTCCCGGCGTTTCATGCCAGCCTTGAAGTGGCGTTGCCGCTGGCCCGTGACGGCAAGCTGGTGACGTTCGGCATCCACCCCACCAGTGCCCACACCGGCTACGGCTATATCGAGCAGGGCGCGGCAGTGGGAGAGGGCGGTTACCGGGTCAAGCGCTTTGTCGAAAAACCGGATGCCGCCACGGCTGCGGCGTATGTGGCTGGCGGTGCGTATTACTGGAACAGCGGCATGTTCATGTTCCGCGCCAGCCGTTACCTGCAAGAGCTTGCGCGCTTTCAGCCGGCGATCCTCGAAGCCTGCCGCGTGGCGCTGGAGGGCGGCAGCCAGGACCTGCCGTTTACCCGGGTGCACGCCGCCACCTTTGCGGCCTGCCCGGACGATTCCATCGACTACGCCGTGATGGAGAAAACCGCCGATGCGGTGATGGTGCCGTTGCAGGCCGGCTGGAGCGATATCGGCTCGTGGTCGGCGCTGTGGGAGGCCAGTGCAAAAGACCCCAGCGGTAACGTGATACGCGGTGACGGGTTGGCGCTGGACACGCGCAACACCTACGTACACGCCGACAGCCGATTGGTGGCCACCGTGGGCGTGCAGGACCTGATCATCGTCGAGACCAAGGACGCGGTGCTGGTCGCCCACAAGGACCAGGTGCAGCAGGTCAAAACTATCGTCGACCAGCTCAAGCAGACCGGGCGCCCGGAACACCTCAACCATCGCGAGGTGTATCGGCCGTGGGGCATGTATGACTCGGTTGACAACGGCCAGCGCTACCAGGTCAAGCGCATCACCGTGAAACCGGGGGCCAAGTTGTCGGTGCAGATGCATCACCACCGCGCCGAGCATTGGATCGTGGTCAGCGGCACGGCGCGGGTCACCAATGGCGACCAGACCTACCTGGTCTCGGAAAACCAGTCGACCTATATCCCCATCGGCCAGGTGCACGCCCTGGAAAATCCCGGGGTGATCGCGCTGGAGTTGATCGAGGTGCAGTCGGGCTCTTATTTGGGCGAGGACGATATTGTGCGCTTTGAAGATAAGTACGGCAGGGCCTGAAGTTTTCCGACAATTAATAACATTTTAAATAACGGGCCGCGTCGCAATGTAGTGAGGGCCGGGCGCTTCACCGGAAAAACGTTATTTTCAATTATTCAGCAAAAAGTTCTCAGTCTGGTGCGCTGTTTAGTTGAATGGCACTATCGGCCTGACTACTCACTGACGATAAGGAGTCTGTTATGAGAAAGCCACTGGCTATTATGGTGCTCAGTCTCTTGAGTACGTGCGTGCTGGCTGCCGAGGACCCGTTGGGGCTCGACACCGCCGTGGTCGGGTCTGTGACAGTCGGGGAAACCCTGCTGGTCGGCAGCGCGATCATCGCCGGCGTGGCCGCTGCCTCCAATAGCGGCGGCAGTTCCAACGGCGGCACTACCACCGGCACTACCGGCACGACCGGCACCACAGGTACCGGCAACTAAGTTGTAAACCTTCCGCTTTTCAGGCCGCTTGGAATCCCCACCCAAGTGGTCTTTTTTTCTTGTCGATTATCGCGAGTGTCCTAGCACTATGATGCGTATTTTTTCTGTCGCGGCCGTGGCCGCTGCATTGTTGCAAGGTTGCATGTTTGCGCCGGGTCAATATATGGATACAGCGACCCTGACCGACGAGGGTGGGCCTGAAAGTAGTCGCGTGGATTTAATACCGATTACGCCAAAGTTATTGGCGATGGAGGCAGCCACGCAAGTACCTTATTCAATTGCACCGGAACTATTGAGTTATAAACCGGGCCCGTACTTGATTGGCGCAAATGATGCGCTGTATATCACCGTATGGGATCACCCGGAACTCACCGCGCCTTCGGGCCCGCAGCAACAGATCGACGCCAACGGGCGGCTGGTGAGCCCCGAGGGCAACCTGTTTTATCCCTATGTGGGCGAGGTCGTGGCCAAGGGCCGCTCGATTGAAGCGTTGCGCAGCGAAATCACCGACAAGCTGCGCCAATACATCGACAGCCCTCAGGTGGACATCAGCGTGTTGCGGTTTGCCAGCCAGAAAGTGGTGATCAGCGGCGCGGTGATCAAGGCCGGCCCCGTGCCGATCACCACCATTGCGATGAATGTCTCGGAAGCGCTGGGTGCCGCCGGCATCGACCCGCTGAATGCCGATTTATCGAACCTCACGCTCACCCGTGGCGGCAAGCGCTACACCCTCGACCTCGACACGCTGAACCTGGCGTCGTCGCGCTTGAATGACGTTTACCTCAAGGACGGCGACCAGCTGTACCTGGCCTACAACGACCGCAAGCGCATCTATGTGATGGGCGAGGTCATGCAGCCCCGTGCCCTGAGTTTCAAGACCCGTAGCATGAACCTCTCCGACGTGCTGGGCTCGGTGGGCGGGGTCAACCAGAACACCTCCAACGCCGACGCCATCTACGTGATTCGCGGTGCACAGAACATCGATGTGGAACCGGCCAAGGTGTTCCAGCTGCAAGCCCAATCGCCCTCGGCCATGGCCCTGGCGACGCGCTTTGACGTGCAGCCCCAGGACGTGGTGTTTGTCGGCCCGGCGAATATCACGCGCTGGAACCGCTTTATCAGCCAATTGGTGCCGTCCGCTTCGATCATCGGCATTGGCGCATCGACCCAGAACAACCTGAGCGAAGCCAGCAGCCGATAAGGTGGAACCGCTGTGAACAGTCTGAAAATCGCTACTTATGCGGGGTTGGCGTGGCTGTTGAGTGGCTGCAATCCGCTGATGACGGCCTCCCTCGATACGTTCAAGGCGGCCGTTGGCGGGCCGGCGCCGCTGGCATTGACCCAGGCCCAGGTGGATGCGGTGCCGTTTCCCCAGATCAAGGTCACCACGGTGTCCAGCGAAGGGGTGATGGCGCTGATTCGTCGGCGTGAAGACCTGCAGTTCTGGGTCGCTTCCGGCAAACAAGTACTGTTGCTGCGCGACGGCCTGGTGGTGCGCACCGTGGGCCTGGGCGCCGACCTCGATGGCACGCGCTGGCAGGGCCAGTCGCCGTTTCAGCTGGGGCTGCACCGGGTGCCGGAGGGCTATCGCAGCACCCGGCAGATCGACCTGGTAGGCGGCTATCGGCTGGGTATCGGCGTGACCAGTCGCATGAGCCGCAAAGGCATGGAGACGCTGCAGATTCTCGGCAAACCCTACGCCTTGCTGCGGGTCGACGAAGACGTCGCGGTCGACGCCCTGGGCTTTACGGCGCGCAACCGCTACTGGGTTGACCCCGCCAACGGTTTTATCGTGCAGAGCGAGCAGCACCTCACGCCCAGCCTGACCTTGACCATCACCCAACTGCAGCCCACTCGCAAGGATGCCCCATGAATGTTCGAAAACTCGCGGCGCTGGCGCTGCTGTGCAGCTGCGCCCCAGTGTGCGTGGCCGCCAGCCTGACCGTCAGTGGCCAGGTGGCGCATGCGGGTCCGGTGCCGTTACAGGCCGGGGCCCGCTTGCTGGATGCGATCAGCGCAGCACAACCGGATGCCCAGGGCTATTGGCTGGCGGCAGCCTGGCTGCACACGCCGTTGCTGGAGCGCCAGACGCGGCTCAAGGCCGGCGTGTTGTTTGACCTGGACACCCTGCGCCAGGCCGCCCTGGCCGCCGGGCGCGAGCGCCGGGCGCAGGCGGCGGCGCAGCTCTATCAACAGGTGCAGGCATTGCCGGTGACCGGTCGGCAGATGGTCGTGTTGGACCCGGTGGCGGTGGAGGTCGGCTTTGCGCCCAACCTCCCGGTCAGCGACGGCGACCGCCTGATCTACCCGCCGCGCCCCGACAGCGTACGCGTGCTGGGCGCCGTCGCGGCAGCCTGCACCTTGGCGTTCCAACCGATGCACAAGGCCCGCGACTACCTGCGCGCCTGCCCGCCGATGGCGCAGGCGGATGCCGACTACCTGTGGCTGATCCAGCCCGACGGGCGTGTCACGCGCCTGGGCATCGCCGCGTGGAACCGCGAAGAGGGCGCGCCACCCGCGCCCGGCAGCACGCTGCTGGTGCCGATTCGCAGCGACGACCTGAACCCGCCCACCCCTGAACTGAATCAACAACTGGCCGAGTTTCTTGCCACCCAACCCCTGGCTGAGGTCACGCCTTGAAATTATGTATTGCGGCCGTGCTACTGGTGCCTTGCGGCGTCGTGCATGGCGATCCCCGTTACACCCAGAGTGATTTTGGCGGCGTAGGGCTGCTGCAGACCCCCACCGCACGTATGGCGCCAACCGGCGAACTCAGCGTGAATGCCAACCGCACCGAGCCCTACAGCCGCTACAGTTTTTCGGCGCAGCCGCTGGACTGGCTGGAAGGCACCTTTCGCTACACCGCAATCACCAACCGGCCATACGGCGCCGAGTCGTTCAGCGGTGGCCAGAGCTACAAGGACAAGGCCGTCGACGCCAAAGTGCGCCTGTATCAGGAAAGCCACTGGCTGCCCGAGGTGGCGCTGGGGTTTATGGACTTGGGCGGTACGGGGCTGTTTTCCAGCGAGTACCTGGTGGCCAACAAACGCTACGGTGATCTGGATTTCAGTGCCGGCATCGCCTGGGGCTACCTCGGCAGTCGCGGTGATTTCGCCAACCCGTTGGGCGCGCTGGATGATCGCTTCAAGGAGCGCCCCACCGCCGAAGGCTCCGGCAGTTTCTCCAACGGCTACTTTCGTGGGCGACCTGCGTTGTTCGGCGGTGTCGCCTACCAGACACCCTGGGCGCCGCTGAGCCTCAAGCTCGAAGTGGAAGGCAACGACTACAAGAACGAGCCCCGCGATAACAGCTTTCGCCAGGACTCGCCGGTCAACCTGGGGCTGGTCTACAAAGTCGCCGACTCCATCGACGTGAGCGCAGCCTGGGAGCGGGGCAACACCGCGATGTTCGGGATTACCCTGCACACCAACTTCGTCAGCCGCAAGGCGCCGGTCAAAACCTATGACCCACCCGCGCCCAAGCTGCCGGTGGTGGTGCCGACCACGCCGATGGACCAAGTGGACTGGGCTGCCGTGTCCCAGCGCCTGCATGACAATGCCGGCTATAACGTGCAGCGCATCGCCCAGCGCGGGCCGGAGCTGTTGGTGTATGGCGAACAGCAGCGCTATTTTTACAGCGCCAAGGCCGTGGGCCGCGCCAGCCGGATCCTGGATAACAGCGTCAATGACCAGATCGACTGGTTCACCCTGGTGAGCGAGCGCTATGCAATGCCGATCGAGGAAACCAGCGTGCCGCGCCAGACCTTTCGCGAGGTGGTCAACAACCGCGAAAACCTGCAGGACCTGCACCGGCAGATAGAGGTCAACCGCGCCAGCAGCAACACCCAGACTGTGCTTTATACCCAGCCCCCCAAACCCTTCAGCTATGGCCTGGGCCTTGGCTACAAGCAAAACGTCGGTGGGCCGGATGGCTTGCTTTATCAGGTTTCCGCCGACCTCGACGCCGAGTACCGTTTTACCCGCAACACCTGGTGGAGTGGCCTGCTCAGCGTCAACCTGCTGAACAACTACGACGGCTTCACCTACGATGCGCCCAGCGGCCTGCCCCGGGTCCGCACCGACCTGCGCAAGTACATGACCAGTTCCGAGGTGACCTTGCCCACCTTCCAGCTCAACCATGCGGCGCGGCTGGACCAGGACCTGTACGGCATGGTCTATGGCGGGCTGTTGGAGTCGATGTACGCCGGTGTCGGCAGTGAAGTGTTGTACCGCCCCATGGGCCAGCGCTGGGCGTTGGGGGCGGACCTCAACTACGTGCGCCAACGCGGGTTCGAGCAGGATTTCAGTCTGCGCGATTACCGCACCGTCACCGGACACATCACCGGCTATACCGATCTGCCGTTCAATATCCAGGGCGCGTTGAGCGTCGGCCGCTACCTGGCCAGGGACTGGGGGCCACCCTGGACCTGTCGCGGGAGTTCAACAATGGCGTGCGTATCGGCGCATGGATCACCCGTACCAACGTGTCCAAGGAAGACTTTGGCGAAGGCAGCTTCGACAAGGGCCTGTACCTGTCCATTCCCTTTGATGAGTTGATGAGCCTGTCGACCATGCGCCGCGCCAACCTGGTGTGGGCGCCACTGACCCGCGATGGCGGGGCGCGCTTGAACCGTGCCTATTCACTGCATTCGATGACCGATGGACGCGACAGTGATCTGTTCTACAAGAACCTCGACAAGATCACCGAGTAAGGCGGGAAGGGGGCATGCAGCCCCCCTTTTGTGGTCAGTAGATATCTTTGGACAGCAGCGTAAACGGCGTCTTGATCAGGATCTTGATATCCAGCCACAGCGACCAGGTGTTGATATAGCGCAGGTCGATATCGACACGCCGCTGCATCTTCTCCAGCGTCTCGGTTTCGCCTCGGCAGCCACTGATCTGCGCCAGGCCGGTAATGCCGGGCTTGATGCGATGGCGCGCCATGTACGCGTGGATTTTACCCAGGTAGTAATCGTTGTGCGCAATCGCATGGGGGCGTGGCCCCACCAAAGCCATCGTGCCTTGCAGCACGTTGAACAACTGCGGCAATTCATCGATGGACGTACGGCGGATAAACCGGCCCACCGGGGTAATACGCGAATCGTTACGGCTGGCCTGGCGCACTTCGTGGTCGTCATGCACACGCATCGAGCGAAACTTCCAGACCTTGATCACCTGGCCATTCCAGCCGTGGCGGTCCTGCTTGAAGATCACCGGGCCGGGGGAGGTGAGCTTGATCAGCAGGGCGAACAGCAGCAACACCGGGCTCAGTAGGATGATCGCCAGCAGGGCGATGCTCTTGTCCAGCAGCGATTTGCTCAGGGCGGCGGTGGGGCGGCTGGTCAGCGGGCTTTCGTTGAGGAAAATCGCCGGCAGCCCGTCGACTTCGGCCACGCAATGGTTGAGCAGCAGCATGTTATTGAGGTCGGGCACCCAGATCACGTCCACGCTGATATCCAGCAGGTTGAGGTAGAGCGCCTCGATGTGCGTGGCGTCCTGCAGTGAATGGGTGATGTAGAGCCGGCGAATACCGTGTTGCCTGATCAATTGCGGCAATTGCGGCAGCTCGCCGAGTACCGGGGAGGGCGCGCTCTGGGCAGCGTCGGTGTGGCTACCGACGAGGCCGACCAGGGGCGAGCGTTTTTGCCGGGAAAGGGTTTTGGCCAGGTCCACGGCAAGCTTGCCAGTGCCCACGATCAGCGACTTATGCCGCTCGTGAAGTTGGCGATGGTAATACCGGGACAGGCTGTGCAACGGTATATAAAACAGTGCCAATAACGGATAACTAATAGCGGCCCACAGTAATAGGATTTCCGCGGGGAATAACGCGTCGGCATTACACGCAATGCCCACCGCAAACAATATACCCATCGTCAGCAACCAGCCCATGAACAGTCGCCCGAGGCCCACCGCATAGTCATCTTTTTTGCTATAAACATCACACAGGCTATACGCCGGCAGTGAGGCCAATATGGTAAAGGCGGCCAACACGCGGTAGTTATATTCAAGTTGTCCGGTTTTTAACACGACCAACATAAACAACAGTGCAACGACCAGGCTGGATGCGAGCATCCACTGGCCCCAGAACGTTAAACCCTTGGGGGTCAGGTTGCGATGCATTCTAGTGTTATTCAGCATAGTTCTGCTCCCGGTGGTGACCACGCACGTGGTGGCAGGGTTTAAGCATCAAGCGGCAATGCCGCACTAAAACGACAGGCACGCGCAAGCGCGTACCCATGGATAGTAATGAACAGACGGGGGCAATGGCTGACGAGTTATAACAAGGTCAGCGGCATATTATTATAAGAGGGTGTTATAAAAAGGCAGGTAGAAGAGGGTGGTAATAGGCAGGGTGAGCGGAAAGTTCCAAGCTGTTTTTATTTTAACGACGTGGTTGTGTCAGCTCTAACGGCTTTTTGATTTTCTGCGTTAAACAATAGCCGCGGTTTCTGACCGCTCGGAACAGTCGTTCGCCATCATTCACGCGCTTGAATTTTTCCTGCAGTCGACTCAAGCACATTTCCAGCCCTCGGTATAGTTCTGGCTCGCGACCTATATTGCGAATCAACTCTTCCTTGCTGACCACACGCTCTTCATGGTGCAACATCTTTTTAATAAGGGCCGACTCAATGGTGGTCAGTGAAATGCGCAAGCCGCCCTTGACCAGTGTTCGGTCATGTTGCGTCAGCAGCCAGAAATCCTGAGGATATAGCGCGGTTCTGTCGGCGTTTATTTCCGCAGTGCGAGTATGGTTATTGGGCGTGCTGTCTTGTTCGTTGGGCATTTCTTGCCGCGCAGAGCTAGACGGTTTTGAGAGCAGACTGATGCTGTGGGTAATGACGTAGGTGTTTAAACGTGGGCGGCTCGGCTGCAGGTAGGGAAGCACCGCCGAGGTAGTTAGGTCGTACTGGAATAACTCTGCATTGGGGGTGAAGTCCTGCAGTGCTATCGCCGGAAGTGTCGCAGTGAAGGCGTGTTTCTTGAGGGAGCTCATAGTGTCCACCGATATCAGGAAGGTGCAGTTGTTATAGGCAGTCAGCAGGGGAGTAATAACCGCCCTGAAAGTATTCGAACGGCAAGTTTTTAGCCAGCATTGCGCTGTCGGCGAATTCGACAGAGTCGGCGATGAAGCGCACCCCTGTCGCATTGATCAGCTCCAGCATGCGGTCGTAGAGGCGATCAAACAAACCTGAGCGCGTATTGAGGCTCAGCCGGAGGGCGGAATCCGGAAAGGGCATCTTTATGTAGTCGTAGAGCTTCAGATCGATCAGCAGGTCTACCGGCTTTGTATCGAGTGTGTAGTTGTTGTAGGCCAGCGTGATACCTCGCTGGTCTTTCAACTTATACAACTGGCGCACCATGGCGCGGCGTTCGACCGGGCCGGGCAGGGTCTCCAGGGGGTTGTCGATACTGAGGGTCAGCGGCTGGTTATGTTTTTCCAATGACTGGGCGGTCTGAATAATTGCCGTGAATACGTCGTCGTTCATCACGGCAGACTGACCAATGCGCAAAAATTTGTGATTGACCGCATGGCCGAGGCTTTTGGGTAGTTTGCGCCGTGGGTGGATATGCTTCAGTGCCTCTTTATAGGCACTTTCCAGTTCCTCGCCCACGACCCTGAATTCACTGCCCCACAAGAGATGGCTGCGATCAACAATCGCCTGCCGGGCAATCTTTAAGTCCGGCGTATCTGCACAGGATATTTTTTCGCTATTCACCGTTCGACCTCTCCCTGGTGGGTTGCAAATGGCTGGCACTTATAAGGCCCCGGCTTAGTTTGTAACCGTAGCCGCGAATGTTCTGGATGATATTTTCGCCGTAGTGCGCCTTTATCTTGCTGCGCAAGCGGCTGATGGACTTTTCCAATGCGCGGGAGTCGTAGTACTTGGTATTAAGCCCCATCACACCCGCGATCTCATTATGACTGAGCAGTCGGTTCTGGATGAGGGCTTCCAGCACTTTCATTTCGACAAAGGATATTTCCAGCTTTTTGCCATCGCCATAAATGCACATGCGGTCTTGATCCAGTATCAGGCCACAATGGGGCTGTGCGTTCTCGCTGAGAAAGTCATCGAACAGGCTTAATTTTTTTTCGGGGGAAGTTTCTACCACCTTGACGCAGTAATCCGCACCGGCCAAGTAGTATTTGGTTTTGCTCAGGGTGGAAGCGAAGGTGACGACAACAAATATCGTAGAGCCGGGGTGCTCGTCTCGGGTTTTTCTTATTATGTCCAGCGTTTGCTGGCTGGCCGAGGGTGTATCGATTTCTATAATGATGGCACGGTAATATCCGTGGCTTTCCTGGGTGTCGGTTAGTTGCCCGTAGCAACGTGTGTCGACTTTTAAATTATTCGCTACAGTGCGAACTAGAAGCGCCCGAAAGTCCTCCGATTTGGAAGGGGTCCGCGCAATAGCGAGGACGTTGGAAAAATGCATAACCCTACTCCCTTTTCCGGCATGCAAGGCCGTCAGTTCAATCGCCGCTAGCGTTTAGATACTAATCGAATTGATTACGCTAAAACGTGACAAATTTTAACATTCGCCACTTTGTTTTTACGAGCAGGAAGGGGTAATAGGCGGATGTTGCGAGGGCGTTTGTACGAACTTACACATAGGCTAGTGCAAATTTTTAGTGCTCGATAAGTATTTTAGCCCAAACGATTTTTTGATTGTGCAGGGTGATATCCCGGGCCATCTTAACCAGCAAAGGCCCTTGGGGCGCAGCAATCAGGGGATGAGAGCGGTTCCCATCGCGCCTCGGCTTTCCGGTTGGGGGGCTTTCGGATTGATTCAGCGCCGTATTCAGGCGCGGCAGCAGATCGGCAAGCGATGCTGTAGGTGGGCCGCGACCCGCATTAATCGCGGGCGAAAAAAAACCGGCTGATCAGGCCGGTTTGGGGTGCCCCGCAAACAACATGGGGTTAAGCGTTATTACCTTGCAGACGGTCAGCACCACCTTCGGCCAGACCGCGTTCCTGCAGACGGTCAGCACCGCCTTCGGCCAGACCGCGTTCCTGCAGACGGTCAGCACCACCTTCGGCCAGACCACGTTCCTGCAGACGTTCAGCACCGCCTTCGGCCAGACCGCGTTCCTGCAGACGGTCAGCACCGCCTTCGGCCAGACCACGTTCCTGCAAGCGATCAGCACCGCCTTCAGCGAAACGGTTGCCTTGCAGGCGGTCCGAACCGCCTTCAGCAACACGGCTTTCGATCAGGCGATCCGAACCGCCTTCAGCAACTACAGGGTGAGCAAATGCGTTTGCAGCGAGTACCGAGAAAGCAAGGCTAAGCAAGATTTGGCGTTTCATGAGGGTGTGCTCCGAGTGTTTTAGTTGGGTGTTGCCTGGTATGGGTTGGATGTTACGCGTTGCATTTTTTTAGAGAACTTCATTGCGCTGATGGTGACTATCGACGCCGGCGATGGCTCGTTCTGACGGACCATCGCCGAGTCGGTCATGGCATCTGCGGCCGTTCCTGAGGGCGCAGGTCAAACACCAGCACCTCGGCATCCTCGCCCTGGCTCAGGCGAATCTGGCGCTCATCCCGCACCCGGGCGCCGTCACCTTCCTGCAAGCGCTGGCCGTTGATTTCAACGCTGCCCCTGGCCACGTGGATGTACACATGGCGGTCCGGCGGCAGGTCCAGGCTCGCGGCCTCGTCCCCGTTGAACAGCCCGGCATACACTCGCGCATCCTGGCGCACGCTCAGGGAACCGTCGGTGCCGTCCGGCGAGATGATCAACTGCAGGCGCCCACGTTTCTGCGCTTCGCTGAAGTGCTCTTGCTGGTAGCGCGGTTCGGCACCGGCCACGGCGGGCACGATCCAGATTTGCAGGAAGTGCACGCCCAGGCGTTGGCTGTGGTTGAACTCGCTGTGGGCCACGCCACTGCCGGCGCTCATCAGTTGCACGTCGCCCGGGCGAATCACCGAGCCGGTGCCCAGGGTGTCCTTGTGTTCCAGGGCGCCTTCAAGCACATAGGAGAAAATCTCCATGTCGCGGTGCGGGTGCTGGCCGAAGCCTTTACCGGCGGCGACGCGGTCATCGTTGATCACCAGCAGGTCGGAAAAGCCCTGTTCGTCGGGGTTCCAGTAGTTGGCGAACGAGAAGGTGTGGAACGACTTCAACCAACCGTGATTGGCGGCGCCGCGTTCGGAAGCTTTGCGAAGGGTCAGCATGGTGGTGTCCTCAAGTGAGCGCGGGCTGCGAGATGCAGGGCGCTTGCGTTGAGAAGAAGGTTACTGGTTACCGGGATATTCATTAAGGAGGTGAAATTTGAATAACTGTCACGCTCAAGTTGACAGTTGCGGGCATGCCATAATACCCGCCATATTCCTTATCTAACGGATCTCCTGCTTTATGAAAACTGTGGCCATGGCGTTGTTTCCGGACTTCCTCCTGCTCGACATGGCCGGGCCGCTCGAGGTGTTTTCGATTGCCAACCGCTACCTGCCGGCGGCGGCCCACTACCGGATACTCACGATCGGCACCGAGCCCGGCCCGTTGCGTGCCTCCAATGGGGTGATGGTGGAGGCTGACCTGCTGCTGGCCCAGGCGCATGACGCGTATGACCTGCTACTGGTGCCCGGCGGCCCGGGTGCCTATAACGAATGCCACCCTGCGTTGTTGCCCTGGTTAAAGGAGGCGGCACCGCGTGCCGGGCGTTTCGGTTCGATCTGCACCGGTGCGTTTGTGCTGGGGCACGCCGGCCTGCTCGACCACCACCGTGTCACCACCCACTGGCACTACACCGAGCGCTTGATCAAGGCGTTCCCCAAGGCCATCGTCGAGACCGATCGTATCTACCTGCAAGATGGGCGGTTGATTACCTCGGGCGGGGTCACCGCCGGTATCGACCTGGCGCTGTCGATTGTGGCCCAGGACCATGGCAAGCAAGTCGCGGTGGAAGTGGCCAAGGTGCTGTTGGTGGTGATGAAGCGCCAGGGTGGTCAGGCCCAGTTCAGCCCGATGACCGCCGCCAGTGGCGCCCCAGGAAACAGCGATTACGCGCGTGCAGACCCACGTGCTGGCGCACCTGGAACAGCCTTTCACTATCGAGTCGATGGCCGAATTGGCCGGTATGAGCGCTCGCCACTTTGCTCGCCTGTTCGCCCGTGACGTGCAGATGACGCCCATGGCATTCCTGCAGGGAGCGCGCATCGACCGCGCCCGTCAGTTGCTGGAAACCACCGACCTGCCGCTCAAGACCGTGGCCTTCCATGCAGGCTTCGGCAGCGTGCGGCATATGCGCTTTCTGTTCAGTGAAAAGCTCGGCCTCAACCCGACCCAATACCGACAACAGTTCAGTTAACGACAGAATGTCCGTCTCTGGCACCCAAATGTCCGTGTCACTCCCTGTGCCAGCATTGTCCTGTCATTGCCAGCTGGCAAGATAGCTTCAGGCCCATGGAAAAGGATGCGCAAACGCCCAAGACCGGGCGTTTCAGCGTGGTGACAGACATGAACAACCCTCAAGCGATTGATGCCCAGTGCACGGTGCGTTTCGGCGCCTATGCTTTTCACCGGCAGCAGCGGTTGGTCAGCAAGGCCGGTTGGCCGGTGCCGTTGGGCGGTCGGGCGCTGGATATCCTTGCCGTGCTGCTTGAGGCCCCAGGGCAATTCATCAGCAAGGCTACCTTGATCGAACGGGTCTGGCCGTGCAGCGTGGTGGAAGAGAACAACCTGCGGGTGCACATCGCCGCACTGCGCCGTGCGCTTGAAGGACAACGCTGCATTCTTAACGACCCCCAGCGCGGCTACTGCTTCAGCGCCAAGGTGCACGGCGCAGCACCGCCGGTGATGCCGCGGCACAACCTGGCTACGCGGCTCAGCCCGCTGACCGGTCGCGATGAGTTGCTGGGCGTACTTGTGCGGCGTTTGTCCGGGCAGCACCTGATGACGCTCACCGGTTGCGCCGGGGTGGGCAAGAGCACCCTGGCTCTGGCGCTGGCCGAGCGGGTGTTGCCGCGCTACCCCGACGGTGTGTGGTGGGTGGACCTGGCCACGGTGCAGGAGCCGATGCTGATGCTGCGCCAGTTGACCACGACGCTGCACCTCGAACCCTGCACCAGCACCCCGCAGCTGTGCCGCCAACTGGCCACCCGCCGGTTGTTGCTGGTACTTGATGGCGCCGACCGGCTGCTCGGCGCCTGTCGGCATCTGCTGCGTGCGCTGCGCGAACTGGCGCCCCAGGTCAGTGTGCTGGTCAGCAGCCGTGAAGCCTTGCAGGCCCCCGGCGAATGGGTGCTGCGCGTGCCACGCCTGGCAGTGCCTGCGCCGTTGGCACTCGGCAGCGTTGAGCAGGCAATGGTTTATCCGGCGGTGCAATTGTTTGTCGCACGGGTACGCGCCAGTCAGCAGGGGTTTGTGTTGCGCCAGCAGGACCTGGCGCCGCTGCGGGATATCTGCCGGCGCCTCGACGGAATCCCCCTGGCCCTTGAACTGGCGGCCGCGCAGGTGGACGCCCTGGGTGTGCGCGGTGTGCAGGCGCAATTGCGCAGCGGCGTGCACGTGCTGACCCGCGGCCGTCGCACGGCGGTGGAGCGGCATCAATCGCTGCCGGCCGCCCTCGATTGGACCTACGAGCGCCTGAGCCTGCCGGAGCGCTGGCTGTTCCTGCAACTGGGGTTGTTCAAAATGGCAGTGACCTTGCCGACCTTGAGCGCGCTGGTCGCCGGCACTGAGCTGGAACACGCCGATCTGTCCTACCTGCTGTCGCGGCTGGTGGGCACGTCATTGCTGACAGTCGAGCCTGGCCTTGGCCCTGAACGCTATCGTTTGCTCAATAGCACACGCAGCTACGCCCTCGCGCAACTGCGCGACCCGGTGCAGGTGGCGCGTTTGCAGCAGGGTTATGGGCATTACCTGGGGCCGTTTTCAGGCCGGACGTTTGTCTTGCAACTCGTCGAGCAGGCAGCGTACGCGGATTAGGTCTTGGGTGCCGAAGCCTTCGGTAAAGCGCCCGTAGACTGAGTTCAGCAGATCATAGGCGGCCTGCACGCGGCCTTGTTGGTGCCACAGCTTCGCCAGTGACGTCGCGCAGCGCAGCTCCCAGGCCAGGGCACCTTGCTGGTGCGCCAGACCGAGGGCTTCGAGCAACAGTGCTTCGGCGGCCTGGGCGTCGGGCAGGCCCTCAGCGCGCACCCTTAGAATTTCCGGGCTGCACCAGCCGGCCGCGCCGGTTTGCGCCCGTTCGAACGCCTGGTCATCGACGGTCTCGGCGCCCAGGGTAATCAAGATGTCCGTGATCAGCCCCAGACCTTGCACGTCCTTGCGCTCCGGGATGCCAGCGTAGTGCCCGGCCCAGGTCTGGAACAGCTGCACCGAATGCTTGTGGGACTGTTCCAGCAGCAACGCCTGCAGGCTTTGCGCGGCCTGCGCGTCACCGTTGTAGCGGGCGATCACCACGCCCGCCAGGGCCAGGGTGTAGCAGATCGAGGTGCCATGATTGATTTGCAGCGCCAGTTCCAACGCCTGGCTGGCAGTGCCCCACGCGCGTTCGGGAAAGCCTTGCAGCCACAGGATTCGCGCCAGTACCGTCAGTGAGGCCACGCCCTGGTCATATTGCACGCCAACCCGGTGCGCGAAGCGGTTCAGGGAGGCGCTGTGCGCCATGCGTTGGATCACCTGCTCGGCATTGTGCCGGGCGAGTGCCTGGTTGCCGGTGTAATGCTGCGCCAGCACGCGCAGGCGCTGGGTACTCAGTTCCAGCAGCGGGTCGCTGCGCGGGTCGAGGTGGTCGAATTGCACACTCAATTCCAGCGCCTGGCGATACAGGCCGGCGCACAGATTCACCGCCATATGCCCGGAGACCGCCCGCAATTGACCAGCCAGGTCCTGGCGCTCCTCGGCCAGACGCCTGGCACTGACGAACGCGGCGATGGTTCGCGGCGCACCGCCCAAGGTGTGATAGGACAGGCTGCCCAGGGCCAATTGCAGTTGCATCGTCAACTGGCTGCAGGGCGCGCTGGCCTTGCCCATCAGGGCCAGGGCCTTGTGCACATACAGGGCGTGTTCCCTGAGCAGCGATAACTCTTGCCACAGCGGCATCGCACTGACTGTCAGGCGGATCGCCAGCCCGTGTTCACCGCCGTCGGCGAGCCCCCAATCCAGCGCGGCACGCACGTCCTCGCGCAACGGTGCGTAGCGGTCAAGCCAGGGTTGGGTGGCGATCAACTCCCAGTCCTCCTGCGCCTGTTCCATCAGCGCCAGGCAGCATGCCGCATGGCGCTCGCGGGTGGCGTCCAGCTCTTGGGCGAGGCTGAGTTTTTCCAGGGCGTAGGTGCGAGTGATGTCCAGCAGGCGATAGACCACCTCATCGTCGCCGGGCTCCACATTGAGCAAGGATTTGGCCACCAGTTGGGTGATCGAACCCAGCACCTCGGCGGGCGCGATCCGCTCCCCGGCAATCACCGCCGCCGCGCTGGCCAAGCTGAAGCCGCCACGAAACACCGCCAGGCGGCGCAGGCAGATGCGCTCGCACTCGGTCAGCAGCTCGAAACTCCAATCCAGCGTGGCGCGCAAGGTTTGATGGCGGGGCAGGGCGCTACGCTGGCCGCGGGTGAGCAGGCGGAAGTTGTCTTCCATTTGCACCAGCAGCCCAGGCAGGCCGAAACGTTCGATCTGCGCCGCCACCAGCTCGATCGCCAGGGGAATGCCGTCCACGCGTTGGCAAATATCAATCGCCAGCGGCAGTTCGGCTTCGCTCAGTTCGAAGCTGTCTTGATGCGACATGGCCCGTTCGATCAGCAGCTGCAGGGCCGGATAGCCCATGGCCTGGGCGCGGTTGCCGGTGGTGGGCGGGCAGGCCAGCGGCTCCAGGCGCTGCACGGACTCGCCCTCGGCGCGCAAGGCTTCGCGGCTGGTGGCCAGGATGTGCAGCCTTGGCGCGTGACGCAGCAGGGTTTCGCTGATCAGGGCAATGTCGTCCAGCAGGTGCTCGCAGTTGTCGATCACTAGCAGTAATTGGCGCTCCTGCACGCGGCGTGCAAACGTCGCCAGCGGCTCATGCTCGGCGTGGGTCAGGTCGAGCAAGGCTGCGAGGTTGGGCAGGATCAGCGACGGCGCGCTGAGGGGCGCCAGGTCGAGCAGGTGAATGCCGTCGCGGTAATGCCCGATCAGTAATTCCGCCACGCGCAGCGCGACGGTGGTCTTGCCGATGCCCCCGGCGCCGGTCAGGGTGATAAAGCGTTGCTCGGGCAGCAGTTGCACCAGGCTGTCGATCAGCGCCTGGCGGCCGATCATCCGGGTACGGCGCAGGGGCAGGTTGTGGCCCGGGCGCTGTGGGGCACCTTCGTTGGGTGGCGTCATCGGTTCGATGCTCAGTGGCGCAACAAAACTGTAGCCGCGCTGGGCCACGGTCACGATGTACCGCTGCCCGGCCTGGCCATCGCCCAAGGCCTTGCGCAACGCGGCCATATGCACCCGCAGGTTGCCGTCTTCCACTACGCTTTTCGGCCAGACCCGGGCGATCAATTCCTGCTTGCTCACCACATTGCCGGCCTGCTCCAGCAGAATCAGCAGGATATCCACGGCGCGCCGCCCCAGGCGCAACGGGCGGCCGGCCTCCAGCACCACGCGTTGGCGCGGGTGGATGCGGTAGGGGCCGAAATGCACGGCCTGGTCGCTGAGCTCGCTCATGGGTGCCCATGCTCGGGGATAAGGAAGCGGCCAGCATAGGCCAGGTGCGCAGGTACCACTAGGCCGCAATCACTTGCGGCTTGTGACGCAATTGGTGATTTCGCCAGGTCATCGGGTTGACCCCTTCGCTGCGGGTGAACATGTGGCAAAAATGCGCCTGGTCGCAGAAGCCGCATTCCAGGCTGATTTGCGTCAGGCTCAAGGACGAACCGGTGATCAGCTCCTTGGCCCGCTGGATGCGCTGCTGGCGTATCCATTCCTGGGGGACAGCCCGGTGGTGCACTTGAATGCACGGGAAAAATGGCTGCGCGACAGCGCGCATGCCTGGGCCAGGTCGGCAATGGCCAGGCTTTCGCCGAGGTTGGCGAGGATCAGTTGCTTGGCGATACGCTCGCGCCGGGGGCATAGACCGCCGGTAGCGGACACACGGGGGGTACAGAACTCAAGTCGGGCCATGACAGGTATCCGCAGTCGATGGGAGCGTTCCCGGTGAATGGATGCAGTGTAGACCGCTCCATTCTTGGCGTCGGACCGTCTGGCTGACGAGTTAATCGTTGTTAATTTTGCCAGGTATGGCGGTTGATATCGTTGGAAAAGACAGCACAGGTGTGCAACCCGAATTGCCTTTTTTATGGTTATCTGTCGGCTTGCCAACCGTTTGGATAGCGCCATGAACCGCAACGACCTGCGTCGCGTCGACATGAACCTGCTGGTGATTTTCGAGGCATTGATGTTCGAGAAGAACCTGACTCGGGTTGCCGAAAAGCTCTTTATGGGCCAACCGGCGGTAAGCGCGGCACTGGGGCGCTTGCGTGATCTGTTCGACGACCCGTTGCTGCTGCGCAACGGGCGGGGCATGGAGCCCACGCCACGCGCCGTGGCGATACTCAAGGAGTTGCAACCGGCGATGGACACCATTTCCGGTGCGGTCAGCCGTGCCAAGGATTTTGACCCTTCCACCAGTTGTGCGGTGTTTCGTATCGGGCTATCGGACGACGCCGAGTTCGGGCTGTTTCCTCCGTTACTCAGCCGACTGCGCGAGGAGGCTCCGGGGATTATCGTGGTGGTGCGGCGGGCCAATTACTTGCTGATGTCGTCGTTGCTGGCCAGTGGTGAGATCACCGTTGGGGTGAGCTATACCACTGAATTGCCGGCGAATGCCAAGCGCAAGAAACTGCGGGATATTCCGTGCAAGGTTTTGCGTGGGGATGATGGGGTTGAGCCGCTGACGTTGGATGACTATTGCGATAGGCCGCATGCGATGGTGTCGTTTTCGGGGGATTTGAGTGGCAACATCGATCTGGACCTGGCGCGGATTGGCCGAGCGCGGCGGGTGGTGCTGGCGGTGCCGCAGTTCAGTGGGTTGCGGGCGTTGTTGGCGGGGACGCAGATTATTGCGACGGTGCCGGATTATGCGGCGTGTGCGTTGACTGAGGGGACGGCGTTACGGGCTGAGGATCCGCCGTTTGGGATTGATGCTGCGGAGTTGTCGATGGTGTGGAGTGGGGTGCATGACAATGATCCGGCGGAGCGGTGGTTGAGGGCCAGGATTTCGGAGCATATGGCGGGGGGTGTTTGATTGCGTGCATATCCATTTCTGCGGTAACGGCCACCTAGGGTTCCGCTCTTACAGCGGGTCACTTTTGGCAAACGCCCCAAAAGTAACCAAAAGGTCTGTGCCCCATCACTCGGCACCTCGCTCTGGCTCGGTGTGCCCTCACTCCGGCTTGAATCCGTGGGCCGCCGCGATGGGCCATCCTTGGCCCAGCGCGGCTAACCCGGCGTCCTGCCGGGTTGCCCACGGATTCAAGCCTGCGTTCGGCCATCGTGATTGACGGGGCGCCTCAGATCAAAAGCGCAGATCAAAAGATCGCTGACTTCGTCAGCGGTAAGGATGTAAGGGCCAGATCAAAAACAAAGCGAGGCGGCCTGACAGCCGACCTAATCATTAAAGCCTTCCTCGGTTCAAATGTGGGAGCTGGCTTGCCTGCGATGGCATCAACTGGGTTTGCCTGATATCCCGAGGTGCCTGCATCGCAGCGATGCGGCGACCCGACAAGCCAGCTCCCACAGAAAAGCCAATCCACTGTGGGCCCGCTCTTGATCTACACCACTCAGGTCGGCTACTAGGCCGCCGTGCTCTGCTTTTGATCTTGATCTAGGCGCCCCATTAACCACGCTGGCCGCACGCGGGCTTGAATCCGTGGGTAACCCGGCAGGACGCCGGGTTAGCCGCGTTGGGCCAAGGATGGCCCATCGCGGCGGCCCACGGATTCAAGTCTGCGTGCGGGCACACCGAGCCGGAGGCGAGGTGCCGAGTGGTGGGGCAAGAGCCCTTTGGTTACTTTGGGGCTCTTTTCCAAAGTGACCCGCCGTAAGGGCGGAACCCTAGGCCGCCGTTACCGCACCAACGGATATGTACTCCATACCCCCCCGACTACCGGCTATTGTCAGAAATATCCCACAAGAGTACAAATGTACTCCATGACAACCCTAACCCCCCGCCGTACCCAAATCCTGACCTTCATCCGCGACCGCATCGCGCAACAAGGCCAACCCCCAAGCCTCGCCGAAATCGCCGAGGCGTTCGGCTTCGCGTCCCGCAGCGTCGCCCGCAAGCACGTGGTGGCGCTCACCGAAGCCGGCTTCATCGAGGTCAACCCCAACCAGGCCCGAGGCATTCGCCTGCTCAACCAGCCGGCACGCCCCGAATGGCTGGACATCCCCGTGCTCGGCCGCGTGGCTGCCGGTTTACCCATCGGCGCCGACGCCGAGGTCCACAGCCGTTTGCAACTCGACCCCGCCACCTTCGCCAAAACCCCGGACTATCTGCTGCGCGTGCAGGGCGATTCAATGATCGAAGACGGCATCCTCGACGGCGACCTGGTGGGCGTTCGCCGCAGTGCCGAAGCCTTGAATGGGCAAATTGTAGTGGCGCGCCTGGACGGCGAAGTCACCATCAAGCGTTTTGAGCGGCACGGCGAGCATGTGCGCCTGCTGCCGCGCAACCCCGCGTATCAACCCATCGTGGTGGGCCCCGACCAGGACCTGGCCATCGAAGGGGTGTTCTGCGGCCTGGTGAGGCAAGGCTGATGGGTGCCGTGGTTGCGCTGGATACACTGTTCAATGGCGGCCGCGTCTGGAAGGGCCGGCCTGCCGCGCCCCCGGCCAGTGTGCACCCCACGGGGCTCGCGGCGCTGGATGCGGTGTTGCCTGCCGGCGGCTGGCCGGAGTCGGCGTTGAGCGAAATTCTGATGGCGAAGGAAGGCGTGGGCGAGTTGCAATTGGTGCTGCCGACGTTGGCGCGATTGTCGGCGGCGGGGAGCGCATTGTGCTGGTGGCGCCGCCTTACACGCCGTACCCCCATGCCTGGCAGAACGCCGGGGTGGATCTGCGCCAGCTCTCGGTGATCCAGGCCGAAGAACGCGATGCACTGTGGGCCGTGGAGCAATGCTTGCGCTCCGGCAGTTGCGGCGCGGTGCTGTGCTGGCCGCGCAAGGCCGATGACCGCGCCTTGCGTCGCTTGCAGGTAGCGGCTGAAACCGGGCAGACCCTGGCGTTTGCCTGGCGCGCCTTGAGCGAAGCGATCAACGCATCGCCCGCCGCCTTGCGCCTGGCCGTTGAGGCCCGGCCTGCCCAGGTGCGGGTGCTCAAGTGCCGGGGTGGGCTGGCCCATCCGGCGCCGATTGCACTGGCGGGGCACTGAGGTTGCCATGCGCTGGGTGTGTATTGTGTTCCCGCAATTGGCGCTGGACGGGGTGCAGCGTGTGCATCCCGAGCCGGATCAACCGTTGGCGTTGCTGGCCGGCACGCCGCAGCGACGTGTGCTGCAAACGGTCAATGACGCTGCCCGCGCAGTGGGCCTGCGCCCCGGTCAGTCCCTGACGGCCGCGCATGCGCTGGCCAAGACATTTGCCAGCGCCGAATACGACCCCGTGGAAATCGAACGCTGGCAGCAGTTTCTCGCGGCCTGGGCCTACCGTTTCAGCTCGCAGGTCAGTGTGCATTACCCGCGTGCCTTGCTGTTCGAGATCGAATCCAGCCTGGGGCTGTTCGGGCCGTGGCCGCAGTTCGAGGCGCGGTTGCGCAAGGAGCTGACTGAGCTGGGGTTTCGCCACCGTATCGTCGCCGCGCCGAACCCGGCGGCGGCGCGAGTGCTGGCGAATATCTACGATGGCCTGGCGATCGGCGATGACGCCTTGACGCAGGCCCTGGCGCCGCTGCCCATCGACCGCGCCGGCCTTGAGCCGCAGGCCGCCACCGCGTTATCGCGCATGGGCCTGCGCACCCTGGCTCAGGTGCAGGCGTTGCCCCGGCACACGCTGGCGCGGCGGTTTGATGCGAGCTTGCTCAAGCACCTGGATGCCCTGAGCGGGCAGCGGCCATTGGCCCTGGCGTTCTATCTGCCGCCGGATCAGTTCGATGTGCGCATCGAGTTGAATTTCGATGTGCAATCCCACCAGGCGCTGCTGTTCCCCTTGCGCCGCTTGACCGGCGATTTGTCTGCCTTCCTTTGTGGCCGCGACAGTGGCGTGCAGCGCTTCGACCTGCATCTGGAACACGCCCAGGCGCCCGACAGTGTGATCAAAGTCGGCCTGCTCAGCGCCGAACGCGAACCGGCGATGCTGTTCGAGCTGGCCCGGGGGCGCCTGGAGCAGGTGCAAGTCAGCGCACCGGTACGCGGCTTTCGTCTGGTGGCCCAGGACCTGCCGGTGTTCGTGCCGCAACGCCAGGACCTGTTCGACGACCGCCCGCAACAGACCTTGCCTTGGGAGCAACTGCGCGAGCGCCTGCGCGCCCGGCTGGGTGATGAGGCGGTGCAGGGCCTGCGTTTTCACGCCGACCACCGCCCCGAATGTGCCTGGCAAGCTGTGACCGACAGCCGCGCATGCCCGACCTTGAACAAGGTGCAACGCCCCGGCTGGTTGCTTGACGAGCCGGCCTTGCTGGCCGAGCAGGGCGTGCAAATTTTGATGGGCCCGGAGCGCATCGAATCCGGCTGGTGGGATGGCGCCGATATTCGCCGCGACTACTACCTGATCCAGACCCGCGCCGGCCAGCAAGGCTGGGCTTACCGCAGCGTGGGGCAAAACGACGGGCTATGGCTGCAAGGCTGGTTTGCATGAGCTATGCCGAGCTGCATTGCCTGTCCAACTTCAGCTTCCAGCGCGGCGCCTCGAGTGCACTGGAGTTGTTCGAACGGGCCAAGCGCCAGGGTTACAGCGCTTTGGCGATCACCGATGAATGCACGCTGTCGGGTATCGTGCGGGCCTGGCAGGCGGCGAAGGCGGTGGATTTACCGCTGATTATCGGCAGCGAAATGCGCATCGAAAACGGCCCGAAACTGGTGTTGCTGGTGCAGGACCTCAGCGGCTATCAGCACCTGTGTCGCCTGATCACCCTGGCCCGGCGACGTGCCGAGAAGGGCAGCTATCGCCTGTTGCACGAGGACTTCGAACAACCGCTGCCCGGCCTGCTGGCGCTCTGGGTCGCCGAAGACCGCGACACCCAAGCCGAGGTCCAGTGGCTGCGCCGCACCTTCGCCGAACGCCTGTGGCTGGCGGTGCACCTGCACTGTGGCCAGGACGATGCGCGTCATCTGGAGCAGCGCCTGCAATTGGCCGCCAGCCTGCAGATCCCGGCGGTGGCCTGTGGCGATGTGCATATGCATATTCGCGGGCGCCGTGCCTTGCAAGACACCATGACCGCCATCCGCCATCACGTGCCGGTGGCCGAAGCCGGCACGCGGCTGCACCCCAATGGCGAGCGGCATTTACGCAGCCTTGAGGCATTGGCCGCGCTGTACCCGCCAGGCTTGCTCGATGAAACCCTGAGCATCGCCCGACGCTGCACATTTGACTTGAGCCAGTTGCGCTACCACTACCCACGCGAGCTGGTGCCCGAAGGCCATAATGCCAAATCCTGGCTGCGCGCCGTGACCGAAGAAGGCATCGCCCAGCGCTGGCCGCAGGGGGTCGACGCCAAGACCTTGCAGCAGATCAACCATGAGCTGGCGCTGATCAGCGACCTCGGATACGAAAGCTATTTCCTCACCGTGCACGACATCGTGCGCTTTGCCCGCAGCCGTTCGATCCTGTGCCAGGGCCGGGGCTCGGCGGCCAACTCGGCGGTGTGTTTTGCCCTGGGGATTACCGAGATCAACCCGAGCCTGATGAACATGCTGTTCGAACGCTTCCTGTCCAGGGAGCGCAATGAGCCGCCGGACATCGATGTGGATTTTGAACACGAGCGCCGCGAAGAAGTGCTGCAGTACGTGTTCCAGCGCTATGGCCGCACCCGTGCGGCATTGACGGCAGTGGTCAGCACTTACCACGCGGCCGGCGCGGTGCGCGATGTGGCCAAGGCCCTCGGCTTGCCGCCGGACCAGATCAACGCCCTGGCTGAGTGTTGCGGGCGCTGGAGTGATGACGCGCCGCCGCTGGAGCGCCTGCGCGAAGGTGGCTTCGACCCGCAAAGCCCGATCCTGCGCCGTGTGCTGGCGCTGACCCAGCAACTGATCGGCTTCCCTCGGCACCTGTCCCAGCACCCCGGCGGCTTTGTGATTTCCGAATACCCGCTGGACACCCTGGTGCCGGTTGAGAACGCCGCCATGGCCGAGCGCACCATCATCCAGTGGGACAAGGACGACCTCGACGCGGTTGGCCTGCTCAAAGTGGATATTCTGGCGTTGGGCATGCTCAGCGCGATCCGCCGCTGCTTCGATTTGCTGCGCCGCCATCGCAACCTGGACCTGGCCCTGGCGACGATCCCCAAGGAAGACCCGGCCACCTACGCGATGATCAGCAAGGCCGACACCATCGGTGTGTTCCAGATCGAGTCGCGGGCGCAGATGTCGATGTTGCCCAGGCTCAAGCCGCAAACATTTTATGACCTGGTGATTGAGGTGGCGATTGTGCGCCCCGGACCGATCCAGGGCGGCATGGTGCATCCGTACTTGCGGCGGCGTAACAAGGAAGAGCCCACCACCTATCCGTCGCCGGAGCTTGAGGCGGTGCTCAAGCGCACCTTGGGTGTGCCGCTGTTCCAGGAGCAAGTGATGCAGATCGCCATGGTCGCCGCCGACTACGGCCCCGGCGAAGCGGACCAGTTGCGCCGGTCCATGGCCGCCTGGAAACGCCATGGCGGCCTTGAACCGCATCAAGAACGCTTGCGTACCGGCATGCTCAAAAACGGCTATACGCAAGAATTTGCCGCGCAGATCTTCGAGCAGATCAAAGGCTTTGGCAGCTATGGCTTCCCCGAGTCTCACGCCGCCAGTTTTGCCTTGCTGACCTACGCCAGTTGCTGGCTCAAATGCCATGAGCCGGCAGCCTTCGCCTGTGCGCTGATCAACAGCTGGCCCATGGGTTTCTACAGCCCGGACCAGATCCTGCAGGATGCGCGGCGCCATCGCTTGCAGATCCGCCCGGTGGATGTGCTGGCCAGTGACTGGGATTGCAGCCTGGAACCCATCGACGGGCAGCAACCGGCGATCCGCCTGGGTTTGCGCATGATCTCGGGGTTTCGCGAAGAGGATGGGCGCCGCATCGAAGCGGCGCGCCACTGCCGCACATTCAGCGACATCGCCGACCTCGACCAGCGCGCCGGGCTGGATGCCCGCGCCCAAGCGCAGCTGGCGGATGCCGGGGCCTTGCGCGCCCTGGCCGGCAACCGGCACGCCGCACGCTGGGAGGTGGCGGGGGTGCATAAACAGTTGGGCTTATTTGCCGGCTTGCCCAGCCCTGATGAAGCCGTGGTGGCGCTGCCGTCGCCCACGGTCGGCGAGGATTTGCAGGCCGATTACGCCATGCTCGGCACCACGCTGGGGCCGCATCCGCTGGCGTTGTTACGCGCCGAGTTGCGCAGGCGACGCTGCCGCAGCTCTGAAGAACTGCAGGTGGTGGAGCATGGGCGCAACGTCAGCGTTGCGGGGCTGGTCACCGGCCGCCAGCGCCCAGGCACCGCCAGCGGGGTGACCTTCGTCACCCTGGAGGATGAATTCGGCAACCTCAATGTGGTGGTCTGGCGTGACCTGGCCGAGCGCCAACGCCAGGCGCTGGTGGGTTCGCGACTGCTCAAAGTGGATGGGCGCTGGGAGGCGGTGGGCGAGGTGCGGCACTTGATCGCCGGGCGTTTGACCGACCTGACGGCGCTGTTGGATGGGATCAACGTGCGCAGCCGGGATTTTCACTGAGGGGGAGTTGCCCAAGGGGCTGCGGATAAGCAATATGCAATGAAACGTTTCATGCGCGCCGGGCTCCAACGTTTTATCAGTGCTATAGCGCCGTCCACCCACGCTACTGTTCGCCAAGAGCCGACCATGCAATTTTTATCCAATACCCACGGTTGCGAAGGCTGGGGCGGTGAAATGGCCCAGCGGATTCGCGCCTTCGACTGGTCATCGACCGAACTGGGCCCGATCGACAAGTGGCCTTGCAGCCTCAGCAGTACCGTGCAGATGCTGCTGGCTTCGCCCATGCCCATGGTGATGCTCTGGGGGCCGCTGGGGCGCATGATTTACAACGACAGCTATTCGGTGTTTGCCGGTGGCCGGCACCCTTACCTGCTGGGCACGCCTGTAGAGCTGGGCTGGCCGGAAGTGGCCGATTTCAATCGGCATGTGCTGGACACGTGCCTGGCCGGTGGCACCTTGTCCTATCGCAACTTTCCGCTGGAATTGCTGCGTCATGGTCAGCCGGAGGAAGTCTGGATGGATCTTACCTACAGCCCTGTGGCGGATGATCACCAGCAACCGGCCGGGGTTTTGGTGATCGTCACCGAGACCACCGAGCATGTAAAGTCCGAGCGCCTGCGCCAGGAGCTGACCCACAACCTGGAGCAACGCGTGGCCGCTGAGGTGCAGGCGCGCTCCGCCGCCGAAGAGCAATTGCGCCAATCACAGAAGCTTGAAGCCATTGGTGGCCTGACCGGCGGCGTAGCCCACGACTTCAATAATCTGCTGCAAGTGATCGCCGGCAACCTGTACCTGCTGGCCCGGCATGAGCCCGACAACCCTCAGGTTCAGCGGCGTATCACGGCGGCCATCGCCGCAGTGGATCGCGGCGCCAAATTGTCCTCGCAACTGTTGGCTTTCGCGCGCCGCCAACCGTTGTCTCCGGCTGTCTATAACCCGCAACGCATCTACGCCGGCCTTGGCGAGCTGCTGCAGCGTGCGCTGGGGGAAACCATTCATATCGACGTGCAACTACCCCAGGACTCCTGGTGCATCAACGTCGACCGCAACCAGCTGGAAAACGCGCTGCTCAACCTGGCGATCAACGCCCGTGACGCCATGAAGGGCGAAGGCGTAATTCGCATAACCGGTGAAAATATCATCCTCAACCCCAAGGAATGCGCGGGCAAAAGTATCAAGCCTGGCGAGTACGTGCGCCTGGCTGTCACGGATATCGGCGTGGGTATGCCAGCGGCCGTCCTGTCGCGGGTATTCGAGCCGTTTTTCACCACCAAGCGCGAGGGGCATGGCACCGGCCTGGGCTTGAGCATGGTGTTCGGTTTTGTTCGGCAAAGCGGCGGGCACGTTGAGCTGTGGAGCGAGGAGGGCAAGGGCACGGTGGTGCAAATGTATTTCCCGCGCAGCCTCGGTGAGGAGCACCCGGAAACCCACGACGCCGCCGTGCTTGAAACGGGTGGCCGCGAGACGATCCTGGTGGTTGAGGACAACGAAGACGTGCGCGTGACGGTGGTGGATTTGCTTGAACAGTCCGGCTACACCGTACTGACCGCCGAAGACGGCGACCGCGCCATGCAAACCTTGCAGAGCGGTGTGCAGCCGGACCTGATTTTCACCGACGTGGTGATGCCCGGGCGCGTCAAAAGCACCGACCTGGCCAACTGGGCCCGCGCGCAGGTGCCGCCGGTGGCAGTACTGTTCACCTCCGGCCACACCCGCGACATCCTTTCCAGCAATCACCTGCTGAGCCCCGACATTCATCTGCTGAGCAAGCCCTACAGCCCCGAAGCCCTTACGCAACGGGTGCGCAGCGTGCTTATCGCCCAACAAGGTTGCCCATGACTTCACAGCGCAACATCCCCCCGATCACTGCGCAGCGCCCAGGTTTTGTCCAAGTGCGCGGCGCTCGCGAACATAACCTGCGTAACGTCGATGTGGACATTCCCCGGGATGCCCTGGTGGTGTTCACCGGCGTGTCCGGTTCGGGTAAATCGTCGCTGGCGTTTTCCACGGTGTATGCCGAGGCCCAGCGGCGCTATTTCGAGTCTGTGGCGCCCTATGCACGGCGGCTGATCGACCAGGTGGGCGTGCCGGACGTGGACTCCATCGAAGGTCTGCCGCCCGCCGTGGCCTTGCAACAGCAGCGCGGGACGCCGAGTGCACGCTCCTCGGTGGGCAGCGTGACCACCTTGTCGAGCCTGATTCGCATGCTGTATTCGCGTGCCGGCAGCTATCCGCGTGGGCAGGCGATGCTGTATGCCGAGGATTTTTCACCGAACCTGCCTCAAGGCGCGTGCCCGCACTGCCATGGCCTGGGCCGTGTGTATGAAGTGACCGAGGCCCTGATGGTGCCGGACCCTTCGCTGACCATCCGCCAGCGCGCCGTGGCGTCCTGGCCCCTGGCCTGGCAAGGGCAGAACCTGCGCGACATCCTGGTGACCCTGGGCTATGACGTGGACATACCTTGGCGCGACCTGCCGAAAAAGCAACGCGACTGGATTCTGTTCACCGAAGAAACCCCCACCGTGCCGGTGTACGCAGGCTTCACCCCGGCGCAGACCCGTGATGCCCTGAAACGCAAGCTGGAGCCGAGCTACCAGGGCACGTTCAGCGGCGCACGGCGCTATATCCTGCACACCTTCACCCACACTCAAAGCGCGCTGATGAAAAAGCGTGTTTCGCAGTTTATGCAAGGCAGCGCCTGCCCGTTATGCGAGGGCAAGCGCCTGACCCGGGCGGCGTTGTCGGTAAAATTCGCCGGGCTGGATATCGGTGAGTTGTCGCAGCTGTCGCTGACCCAACTGGCCGAGGTGTTGCGGCCGGTGGCGGCGGGGGAGGACCGGATGAAGCTGTCCGTGGAAAAGCGCCTGGCCGCGCAACGCATCGCCCAGGATTTGCTTGAACGGGTCAGTACCTTGACCGAGTTGGGCCTGGGTTATCTGTCCCTGGAGCGCAGCACGCCGACGTTATCGTCCGGTGAGTTACAGCGCCTGCGCCTGGCCACGCAGTTGGGCTCGCAGTTGTTCGGGGTGATCTATGTGCTGGATGAACCATCGGCGGGCCTGCACCCGGCAGACGGCGAAGCATTGTTCACCGCGCTCGGGCGCTTGAAGGCGGCAGGCAATTCGTTGTTTGTGGTGGAGCACGACCTGGAAACCATGCGCCGCGCCGACTGGCTGATCGACGTGGGGCCGGCCGCTGGCGAGCATGGCGGGCAAGTGCTGTACAGCGGGCCGCCGGCGGGTCTGGCCAAGGTCGAGGCGTCGCAGACACGCGAATACCTGTTTGCCGAGCGGCGCCCGGCGAACCCGGCGCAACGCCAGCCCAGCGCCTGGCTGACACTGGAAGGTGTGACGCGCAATAACCTCAAGGGCTTGAATGTGGATTTCCCGCTGGGTTGCTTTACGGCGGTGACCGGTATTTCCGGTTCGGGCAAATCCAGCCTGGTCAGCCAGGCGCTGCTGGAGCTGGTGGCCGGCGGCCTCGGCAGCCGGGTAGACAGTGACGAAGAACCCAGCCTGGAAGACGACGCCCCGCAAACCAGTGGCGGGCGGATCAGCGGCGGGCTGGAACACATCCGTCGCCTGGTGCAGGTGGACCAGAAACCCATCGGCCGCACCCCGCGTTCCAATCTCGCGACTTACACCGGCCTGTTCGACAACGTGCGCAAACTGTTCGCGGCCACGCCGGCAGCGAAGAAACATCATTACGATGCCGGGCAGTTCTCCTTCAATGTCGCCAAGGGCCGCTGTCCGAACTGCGAAGGCGAGGGCTTTGTCAGCGTGGAATTGCTGTTTATGCCTAGCGTGTACGCGCCATGCCCGACCTGCCACGGCGCGCGTTACAACCCCGAGACCCTGGCGATCAAATGGCAGGGCCTGAGTATCGCGCAGGTGCTGGGGCTTACCGTGGAGCAAGCGGTAGCGGTGTTCGCCGAGCAGCCGGGCGTGTTGCGTTCGTTGCAGGTGCTGCGCGATATCGGCCTGGGTTACCTGCGGCTGGGCCAGCCGGCGACCGAACTGTCCGGCGGCGAGGCGCAGCGCATCAAACTCGCCACCGAGCTGCAACGCAATGCCCGAGGCGCCACCCTGTACGTGCTGGACGAGCCGACGACCGGGCTGCACCCACGGGATGTCGACCGCTTGCTCAGCCAGCTCAATCACTTGGTGGACGCGGGGCATACGGTGGTTGTGGTGGAGCATGAAATGCGCGTAGTGGCCCAGAGTGACTGGGTGATCGATATCGGGCCGGGCGCGGGGGACCTGGGTGGGAAAGTGGTGGCCAGCGGAACGCCGCAAAAGGTGGCCAAGAGCAAGGCAAGCCGCACGGCGCCGTTCCTTGCCCGAGAGCTGACCTGACGACCAACACCCATCAACTGTGGGAGCTGGCTTGCCTGCGATGGCGGTACATCAGTCAACGTAGTTTTGACTGACAGTCCGCCATCGCAGGCAAGCCAGCGCCTACCGTTTTATCCGTGTTTATTCAGGTCGATTTGCGCCTTGGCTTGCTTCACCACATTCTCCAGCGTAAACCCGAATTGCGCCTGCAGCTTGGCCAGCGGTGCCGATGCGCCAAAACTGCTCATCACCACTTTGGCGCCGGTCTGGCCGACATAGCGGTCCCAGCCCAGGGGGCATGCCTGTTCCACCACCACCCGGGCCTTCACGGCCGACGGCAATACGCTGTCGCGGTAAGCCGGGTCCTGGTCTTCAAACAATTCCCAGCTGGGCATGGACACGACCTGCGCGGCAATCCCCTCGGCTTTCAATTGTTCATAGGCGGCAACGGCGAGGCTGACTTCACTGCCGGTTGCCAACAGCAACACCTTGGGTGCGTCAGCACTGGCCAACACGTACGCACCCTTGGCCGCACCGGACGCCGCTGCATACTGCGTACGATCCAGTGTCGGCAACGGCTGGCGCGACAACACCACGCAACTTGGCCGATGGGTTTGTGCCAGGGCGACTTTCCACAGCTCCAGCGTCTCATTGGCATCGCCTGGGCGCAGGGTCAGCAGCCCCGGTGTGGCGCGCAGTTGGGTTAGATGCTCGATGGGCTGGTGTGTCGGGCCATCTTCACCTACGCCGATTGAATCGTGGGTAAACACGAATATCACCGGCAACTCCATGATGGCCGCCAGGCGGATCGGCGGTTTCATATAGTCGCTGAACACCAGGAATGTCGAGGTGTAGGGCCGCAGGTAGGACAGTGCCATGCCATTGGCAATCGCGCCCATGGCGTGTTCACGAATGCCGAAATGCAGATTGCGCCCACTGTAGTCGTCGGCGCTGAAACGCCCGGCGCCGTCAAAGGTGAGGTTGGTTTTGGTCGAGGGCGACAAGTCCGCCGAGCCGCCGAGCAGCCAGGGGATTTGCTGGGCAAACGCGTTCAGTACTTCCCCCCGGCAGCACGGCTGGCGACGCCCTTGGCATCGGTGTTGAAGCTGGGCAGGTCATCCTGCCAATGCTCCGGCATTTCCCCGGCGCGCATGCGCTGCAACTCGTCGGCCAGTTCCGGCTCGTATTGTTCCAGCTGCGACAGGTGTTGGTTCCATGCCTCATACAACGGTCGGCTGCGTTCCAGCAGCGCGTCCCGCAGTACCGTGCGCGCCTCATCGGGCACCAGGAAACTGGAATCTTCCGGCCAGCCGTACGCGGCTTTGGTCAGGCGAATTTCTTCATCGCCCAACGGCTCGCCATGGGCGGAGGCAGTGTTGTGCTTGTGCGGCGAACCGTAGCCGATCACGCTGTCGACCACGATCAGGGTCGGCGCGCCGGTGTTGGTCTTGAAGGTTTCCAGCGCTGCGCTCAGGGCTTGCAAGTCATTTGCATCGGTGACGTGCAAGGTATGCCAGCCATACGCCTCAAAGCGCTTGATCACGTCCTCACTGAACGCCAGCTCGGTGTGGCCCTCGATGCTGATGGTGTTGTTGTCGTAGATCCAGCACAGGTTATCCAGCTTCAAGTGCCCGGCCATCGACGCCGCTTCGCTGCTGATGCCTTCCATCATGTCGCCATCGCCGCACAGGGTATAGACGTTGTAGTCGAACAGCACCTTGCCCTCACGGTTGAAGCGCTTGCCCAGCCAGCGCTCAGCCATGGCCATGCCCACACTGTTGGCGCAGCCCTGGCCCAGCGGGCCGGTGGTGGTTTCCACGCCGGTGGTCATGCGGTACTCGGGATGGCCCGGCGTCTTGGAGCCCATCTGCCGGAACTGCTTGATATCGTCCAGGCTGATCGCCGGCTGCCCGGAGCGTTTGCCGTGGGCATCGATCTCGATCACACCCGCCAGGTGCAACAGCGAATACAGCAGCATCGACGCATGCCCCACCGACAACACAAAGCGGTCACGGTTGGGCCAGTCTGGGTGCTCCGGGTGGTAGCGCAAAAAGCGGCTCCACAGCGTATACCCCACCGGCGCCAGGCCCATGGGCGTACCTGGGTGGCCGGAATTGGCCTTCTGCACGGCGTCCATGGCCAGGGTGCGAATGGTGTTGATGCATTGGGTGTCGACAGCAGTGGCCGCGTGAGTCATGAAACCGGTCTCCCTCAGGGTGCGATCTACAGTGGAGGGCAGGGGGCGGCAAAGGTTTGATCCCATCCCCTGCCGTGCGACGAACGGGGATGGTTTGACCTCAAACATGACAAGACCCCTTGGAATGGGCTAGCTTCAGGGGTGTAGCCATTGATCAACTTGCGGAGGTACGTCATGCCGGTGAAACACGACCTGTATCAGGATTTGGGGTTGAGCAAGGAAGTCGTTCACGAACGCAGGGCGAGCGACAAACGTCTGGACTCGCTGCTCACCCGATACGACGCTGCCGATGGGGAGGTGCTGGAGGCGGAGTCGGCCAAAGCCAGCGATGAGGATGTGGAGAAGCTGAAGAAGAAGCGCTTGTTGGTCAAAGACGAGATTGTGGCGCGGCTGGGGTAGGGCGGCCAGTAGCCTGGCCGCGGTAATATTTATTCAGAATTGCCTGAGGGACAGCATTTACTTCAATGCTTATGATGCGACCCGCCCACCCGGCTCTGGGGACTGTTGCGGCGCAAGGATTGCGCCGGTGAGCCGGGGCGGGCGCTCTCGCTACTCAAGTGGGCCGAGCATGATTAAAGCGCCCGACTGAAAACGCTGAAAGCGGAACGTTTGGGCGCTGTCCAGTTGCAAGCCTGGCTAAAGCATCACCTATAGCTGGCGCGAATTTGAAACCGTGGCCTGAGCATGCCGATGCGAAATAAACTGAGTGCAGGTTGTTGGATTTTCCGATCAGGAATGACTCGTCCTTGCTCATGGTATAGAGACAGTTCTTAGCTTGAGTAGGTGAATGCTCAAGCTCCGGAAATAGTGACCCAACCGTCGCGACTATTTCGCTCAAATACCTTTTTTCGACGGGAACGCTGTCCCAGTCAGGAGCAGTGGGTGTTTGCTGGCGATTATGAAAACCTATTTTGACGCCGGGTTCATTGCTGACAATTGAGGGAACGCCATAAAGGAGGCCCCCGCCTTCGCACTCGTACAGAAATACGGGAAAGCGCTCCATTGAGAATAAAACTCCTGAAGCGATTTTTGGCGTGAACCAGTATACGGGCACCCGTCGTGGCTCCAGATAGTCTGAAAGCTCTGGCATGAGGCGGGTGGTTATCCAGGGGCCTGCTGTAACTATCACCGATCTCGCAAAATGAATACGCCCGCTTTGTGTGGTCACGCACACTCCCTCTGTATGGTTTTCGAGGCTGACGACCGTGTCGCCAAACTCCGTAATGGCTCCAGATCGAACGGCCTCATTCAGCATGCTCAATCTTGCGTCTCGAGCCGATAACGCATAGGCACCAGGCTCGTATACGGCTTGCATTCCATCTGGCACGTTGAACACCGGGAACGTTTTCCGGAGGGTTGATGAAGTCCATACCTTGTGTTCAATGTTGCCTGTCCTGGCGGTTTCAATGCTTCCTGCGACCATGCGGCTTGACTCCGGCCCGATGAAAATCCCTCCCGTGCGCATTAGCAGCTGTTCGTGCGTCACGTGTTCTAATTCATTCCATAATCGGTCTGCGTGGTTGAGCAACGGGAGATATTTTTCGCCTTCCCAATATGCACGTCGAAAGATTCTTGAGTTTCCCTGTGAGGACCCATAGCTATGAGAGGGGCCTGAGGCATCAATGCCCAAAACGCGAGAACAGAGGGGGGCGGCTCTCCATAAGGCTGCTGAGCCCATAATTCCAAGCCCAATCACAACAATGTCATAGATGTTTTTCATTGTATTTTTTTCTTGTTGGCCGTTGTGGATTTATGAGGTCGTAAATAATAAGGGTAATCAATAGGCCGGCTGTTGAAATAATTAAAGTTAATGAAGTATTGGATATTTCTTGTGTGCGTAGCAATAGCGCCAAAGTAAATAGTGTGAGGGGCAGCATGAACTGTATAAAGCCGGTTAAAGAAAGCGGTATTTTTCCGGTGGCGTATGAAAACATCAGTAAAGGGACGATGGACACCCCGCCCGCGAGCCAAATCAAATAACTTGATTGGGTAGGCAGTTCGGAAGGCCAGGCAACAGGGAGTTCAAATAGGGTCATCGCCAATGCCAGGCACGCGGTCAGAAATAGTGTTTCTATAAGTAAGCCGTTTATCGCATCTAAAGAGGTTGATTTTTTTATATAAGTGTAGGCGCCCCACGTCGAGGCAATGAGTAGATAGGTCAGGTGGTTCAGGTGTTTTGTAGATATTATCAATACGGCAATGGCGCCAAAGGCAACGGCGGTCGATACTGTTTTTCTTGCGACCATGGGCTCGCGGTAAACCACCGCGCCAAGTACGACCGAGATGAACGGCGCTAGCAGGTATCCAAGCCCACTCTCCAATAGGTATCCGTTAATTGACGCCCAGATAAAGGCTCCCCAGTTGATAGCGATGAGGATGGACGCAATGGAGTGCAGGCAGATGAGCTTTATTGTGTAATGCTTTATCTGGTTTGCACGTCGAAAAATGAGAATAAAAAAGGTCAGTATAAGCGCGGAAAGTACAACTCGATAAGCGACCAGTGTTGTGGATGAGATTTCACCCAGTGTACGCCAATAAAGCGATGAAATCCCCAGAAGAACGTTTGCCAATCCGGACAGGATGATTGAAAAATAGTCGGGGAGAAAACTGTTTTGCAGCGATCTCATGTGCGGTGCCACAGTGTGCTATGGGAAAATTCAATGATTTCATATGACCAATAAATATTTCCGCATTGATCGGTGGCGTAATCAGCTAGATCTTGCTTTGCTAGATTTTCGAACTCGTTTTTTAAGGAGTTGCTTAGCCGGTGCCAATCGTGTGTATAGTAAAGAAGTGGAAAGGTATGGCGCTCCACTAGTTTATATATTAATGGTGGGGTGTTTTTGTGTTTTTGATTGTATCTGTTCAATAGGTCATGTATTCCTATCAGGGAGTTGAGTCCTACGATTGCCCGTCCTCTGGGCGCGAGATATTTTGGAAGGTCTTCCAGAAAGCGACTAACTACCTCCTCGCCATAGAACATCGAAGAAATAGGCATTTGCCCAGACTGAGAGGGCATTTCCAACTTTTGAATAAGCGCGCTTGAGGGGGTCCGCCAACCAGGTGGGTTGAAGGTGATTGTTTGAAATTGTCTATCAGTGAAACTTTCGAACAAGTCGCTGACAGAAAAATTAATGGTGCCTTGTTCGAAATTTATACGTTCGTGGATTTTTGCCTGTGCAATAGACTCTTGGGAGATGTCGCTGGCATTCACGTCACTATTGCCAAGCCTACGCATTAACAACGCATGGACACCGCTGCCCGTTCCAATATCCAAAAAACTTTTATTTAAAGTTTCACGGGTGGCTGATTGCACCAGATAATTGCCAAGCCTAAGGCCTGCAAGACTGACTTTGAATACATTGGGTATGTTGATCAGTTTCAGGCTATGGCCTAGCCCAAAGTAGACTTTGTAGGTGTCGTCCGCGCTGTTCGCGTATTCATTCGTTAGATGATGTTTTCCAGCCATTCCGTGGTCGAGTAATCCGCGCATGTCTAAGACCTCCTTCCCAATTCTTCCGCACGTAGGCGAGCGTGTTTGAGACCGATCACAATAGTGGCCCGCACCTGTTTGCGATTAAAGAAATTAATTGCCTGCTCCGTGGTTCCTTTAGCCGTCATCACGTGTTCGCAAAGTCTCATGGGGGGCTCACGGTTTTTATCTAACAGGGCAGCCGTCCCTCGCAATAGTTGAGTGACCATTAACGTGGCGTCTGTTTTATCAAAGCCGGAAAGTAGAGCGTACTCTATGAGGGCGGCCGCAAAATATGAAATATAAGCAGGACCTCCGCCAATCAGCGCGGTGGCATCATCAATAAGTCGCTCATTTTCTATGCTGATAAACAGGCCGAGTCTCGAAAACAAGTCTCGAACTAGAATGTTGTTTTTCTGGGTGGCCTCAGGTGCGAAGATCAAAACGGTCACGCCTTGGCTAACGGCGCAGGGCAGGTTCGGCATTGCTCGGCATACTTGTGATACCTTCAGTCGGCTTATCAGTTCTGACAGGTTTATTCCTGCCATGACAGAGATAATTATCCCCGTGTAATATTCAAGCTGCGGGTTGTCTTTTGAAAATCGCCCAAAAGCTTGGGGTGGGATTGCTATTATTATGGCTTCTGAGGTTAATGGGTTGGGTAGGTGTTCTGTCGTTGATATGCCTGCATTGATTAATACATTCCGGCGAGTAATGTCCGGATCCACCATCTGTAACGCTATCGTTGGGCTGGATGCTTTTAGTCCCATGGCAATAGCACTGCCCATTGGGCCTGCACCAATAATCACGGCACTCTTTATTACTGTCATAGCACCTCCAGTTCGACAACAATGTCGTTGCGCGTCGGATGTGCATCAGCTTCGTGTCGAATTGGATTTATTTCAAACCATTGGTTTCTGAAAACCACGTAGTCCATTTCTGTTGGTTTATTCAGTGGGGTAACTGATCACGCCGCAGCTTGTTTTTGGAAGTTGAAAGAAGCCATCACCCGCTTTGTCTCTGGCGCAAGGATTGCGCCGGTGAGCCGGGGCGGGCACTCGGTTTTTAGGCCAGGTTTTTACACCAGCAGCGTTTTGATGCACTCATCCATTGAGCGCTGCTGCGTCTCGTCATACAGCTTCAGCTCATCAATCGTCTGGCGCCCCAGCGCTTGCTCGAATTCGGCCTGGTTCGAATTGGCCGCGTAGTGACTCTGCGCCGCATCCCCCAGGTTCGACTGAAAAATCCCCGCTGCGCTTACCGGCAGAAAATCTTCATACACCAAGGGTTCCACGTCCACGTGGCCGGCTGCGATCAGTGCCTGCAGTGTGCGTGGCTGATCGGTCTGGCCGCGTGCCGCCAGGCCCTTTTGCGTGGTGAAGTAGCGGAAGTAGGCCAGGCCCTGTTCGCGCATCTGCGTGTGGTTATCCGGGAAGGCCTGGAAGTGATGCTCCATCAATTGCATATAGCGCGTGGCGTTGCCTTCATTGGGGAAGGCGCCCAGTGCATCGCGAGCGGCGTTCAGCAGTTGGTCGTAGAGGGCGCGGCCCTTGGGGGTGAGGGCGACGCCGCGTTGTTCGATTTCGCCGAAGCGCGCACTGTGGCTGCCCTGGGCGTCGGTGAAGGCGATGGGCTCGTCGAGGGCCTTGAAGCTGGTCTGGCGCAGCAGGATCGGGCAATGGCGGCGGGGTGGCCCCTCGATTACGGCCTTGGGGGTGATGCCTTTGCCGGGCATGGCGGCCTGCACCTGGTCGATGTCCAGGGTGCGTGGCGTCAGGTGGTTGATATGCGGGCCCTTGAAGGCCACCACGTCGGCGATCAGGCGGTGCTGGTCGCTGAGCTGCTGGTACTGCGCGCCGGTGACGGTGGCGGTGTGATGCCAGCGAAAGGTTTCCAGGGCCTGGCGGATAAATTCCTCGGCATCCTGGGCGTCAAGGCCGTGGTCCTTTTCCGCTTTTTCGATCAGTGCAAGCGCGCCCGGGGTGAAGATCGAGCGCTTGGCCAAGGCGGTTTCGGCGAAGGCGCGTAGCTCCGGGTTTTCGATCAGTTCCAGACGCAGCAATGAGGTGAACACGCGAAACGGGCTGGTTTGCAGCGAGCGCTCATGCACGGCGCGAAAGGCGGTGGAATGCACCGGCACACCGGCCGGGGTCAGGTCGTAGTAGCCCACTGGTTGCATGCCCATCACCGCAAACAGGCGGCTGATGGTCGACAGTTCTGCAGCCGTGCCCAGGCGGATGGCGCCATGGCGTTCCATGTCCAGGCGCTGGATTTCGCCGGTGCGCTGCAGCTGTCGCGCCAGGGCAGGTTCAGCCTCGAGTACGCGGGTGTTGGTCTCGGCCACCAACTCCATCAGCGCGCCATACAACGGAACTTCATCTCGGTACATGTCGGACATGGCCTTGGAAAAGCCCTTGCGGATCTCATCGGGGCTGACATGTGCGGTGGTGTGCATAGAAAAATTCCTGATGGCTGGGGCGGTGATGGTGGCCTCTTTGCGGATTTTGTTGAGCGCCAGGCCAGCTTGCAAACGAAGATTCCTCTGGACTTCATTCTGCAAATGAATGAGATGACCTGAATATGACAAAAATCAGCCATCTGGAAATTTCATTTTTCGGGGTTTTTCCTAACTAATTCTTCACGGAGCAAGCCCCGGTCGGCATGAAAGAATCGTCACGTTCGCAAGGATGAAAACGTCGTTTCGCAGATCGCACACATAAAAATATGTTTAGGGGCCGTCGTTAATGAAAATTTCTACACTGGCGTTGTCAATCACCGCCGCCGTTCTTGCACAACAGGTTTACGCGGATGATTTTGGGCTCGGCGCTCTGGGCACGGGCAATGGTCACAGCGGTTTCCTTGAAGACAGCCATGCGGCTATCAGCTCGCGGACCATGTACTACAGCGCGGATAACCGCTCGGGGACCAACAACGATCTGCGCGAAGCCGCCACAGCGCTGCGTTTTGACTACAAGTCCGGCTACACCCAGGGCACTCTGGGCGTCGGTTTCGATGTCATGGCCTTCGGCGCCCTGCGCCTGGACGGTGGCGATGGCCACGCCGCGGGCCCTGGCCTGTCGGGCAACGGCAACAGCTTCTTTCCGACCAAGAACAACGGCACCGAACCTGCCGACTCCTTCGGGCGTGCAGCGGGCAACGTGAAATTCCGTATTTCCCAGACCGAGTTGCACGTGGGCGGTGGCTTGGCGCCGGTGTTGCCGATCCTGGTGTCCAACGACAGCCGCGTGGCGCCGCAGACCTTTGACGGTGGTATCCTCACCTCGAACGACATTCCCAACGTCACCTTCACCGGGGGTGAGCTGAACCGCGCCGAAGGCCGTGCCTCCAGCAACTCCACAGGGTTGAGCGTGGCCGGTGGCCTGCGTGACAGTGACAGCTTCAAGTTTGGTGGTGTGGACTACAAACCGTTTGGTTCTTCCGACAACGTGATCGCGAAAAACCTGACGTTGCAGTACTACTACGCCCAACTGCAAGACTTCTACAAACAGAACTACTTCGGCCTGGTCCACGTGCTGCCGCTGGGTAATGACCAGTCGTTCAAGACTGATCTGCGCTACTTCGACAGCTCCAGCGACGGCAAGAACGGTGAGAGCGGCTACCAGTTCAACAACAACGGCGGCTACGCCAAGCACGCCAACGAAGTGGACAACAAGACCTACAGTGCGGCCTTCACCTATCAGTTGGGTGGCAGTAGCCTGATGCTCGGCCACATCGGCGTGGGTGACGACGGCGGCTTTGTATGGGTGAATCAGGGCAGCCTGGCCGACCCGCATGCACAAGGCGCCGGCGGCAGCGACTTCTACCTGTTCACCGACGCCGTGGTCGGCCAGTTCTCCCGCGCGGGCGAGCAGGTCAATTTTGGCCAGTATTCGTATGACTTCAAGGCCTACGTCCCTGGCCTGAAGGCATCCGTGGCGTACCTGGATGGTTCGGACATCAAGTCGAAGGTGGCCGGCGGCCCTGACCAGAAAGAAAACGAAACCGACTTCCGTCTGGACTATGTAGTACAGGCCGGCCCTCTGAAGGGCTTCGGTACCACCTTGCGTACCGGTACCTACCACGGCAAAAACACCGGCACTGCCGATCAGGATCAAACCCGCCTGATCTTCAACTACACGTACGCCATCTTCTAAGTCTTCATGTGCAACGGGGCGCCATTGGGTTCTACACTGCTCGTCACCTGACAGGCGATGGAGGACCCAATGACGGCCACGCCCGACAACCGAATTCTTGAAACAATCGAAGGCCAGCGCCTGGCGACCCAAGGTGCCGAGCGCTGGCGCGAGTGGGGCCCCTATTTAAGTGAACGCCAATGGGGCACGGTGCGCGAAGACTACAGCGCCGATGGCGATGCCTGGGCTTACTTCCCGCATGAACATGCGCGCAGCCGCGCCTACCGCTGGGGCGAAGACGGTCTGGCCGGTTTCAGCGACAAGGCGCAACGCTGGTGCCTGGGCCTGGCCCTGTGGAACGAGCGCGATGCAATCATCAAGGAACGCCTGTTCGGCCTGAACAACGCCGAGGGCAACCACGGTGAGGACGTCAAGGAACTGTACTTTTTCGTCGACGGCGTACCGAGCCATGCCTACATGCGCATGCTCTACAAATACCCGCACGCGGCTTTTCCCTACACCGACCTGATCGCCGAAAATGCGCGACGCGGGCTGGGCGATGCCGAGTATGAAATCCTCGACACCGGTGTGTTTGAAGACAACCGCTATTGCGATGTCACTGTCGAATATGCCAAGCACCAGCCCGACGAGATCTTTATGCGCGTGACCGTGCACAATCGCTCGGATCAGCCGACGCGTCTGCAGCTGTTGCCGCAGCTGTGGGCGCGCAATGACTGGAGCTGGACCCATGACGCGCCCAAGCCGCAGTTGACGCTGGAGGGCGGGCGGGTGCTGGCGCGGCATCATGAGCTGGACGATCGGCATCTCAGCGCCTGGGGCCAAGATGGCGTGGAATGGCTGTTCTGCGAGAACGAAAGCAACTTTCCGTTGCTGGACGGCAACCCGGCGCCGGGGCCGTTCAAGGATGGGATCAACGATTACCTGGTGCAAGGCGCGGATACTGCGATTCGCCGCGACGCCGGCACCAAGGTCGCTGCGCGTTTCATCCTCGACCTGGCGGGCCTCGAAAGCCAAACCGTGTATGTGCGTTTTGCGCCCGTGACGGCGCCCGAAGTCAATGCGCGCAAGGTGTTCGAGCAACGTCGCCAGGAGGCGGATGACTTTTACGCCGCCCTGCAACATGGCTTGAAAGACGAGGATGCGCGCAATGTGCAGCGTCAGGCGTTGGCCGGGTTGCTGTGGTCCAAGCAGCTCTACTATTTTGACGTGAACCAGTGGCTCGACGGCGACCCGGCCCAACCCGCGCCGCCGCCTGAACGCCTGCACATCCGCAATACCCATTGGCGGCATTTGTCCAACTTCGACATCCTCTCCATGCCCGACACCTGGGAATACCCGTGGTACGCCTCTTGGGACCAGGGCTTTCAGGCCGTGGCCTTCGCGTTGATCGACCCCGGGTATGCCAAGCAACAGTTGTTGCTGCTGGTGAAGGACCGATTCATGCACCCCAACGGCCAGTTGCCGGCCTATGAGTGGCGTTTCGACGACGCCAACCCACCGGTGCATGCCTGGGCCAGCTGGCGGGTGTATCAGCAGGACAAGGCACTGACCGGTGTAGGCGATATGGATTTTCTTGAGAGAATCTTCCATAAGCTGCTGCTGAATTTTTCCTGGTGGGTCAACCGCAAGGATGCCGAAGGGCGCAACCTGTTCCAGGGCGGCTTCCTGGGCCTGGACAATATTGCCTTGTTCGACCGCTCGGCCACCCTGCCGCCGGGTTATCAACTGGATCAGGCCGACGGCACCGCGTGGGTCGCGGCGTATGCGCTGGACCTGATGCGTATCGGGCTGGAGTTGGCCAAACGTAATGCGGTCTACGTTGATATTGCCGTGAAATTTTTCGAGCACTTCCTGTATATCGCCGGCGCAATCAACCGTGTCGATGAGAGTGCCGAAGGCTTGTGGGATGAGCAGGACCTGTTTTTCTACGATGTACTGCACCGTCCCGACGGCCAGAACGAACCGGTGCGCCTGCGCTCCATCGTCGGGCTGATGCCGCTGTTTGCGGTGCTGGTGCTGGAACAGCGCGAGCATGAGGGCCTGGAGGGGTTGCGTGAGCGCCTGCTGGGGTTCATGCACCACCGGCCGGACCTGGCCAAGTTGGTGTCGCGCTGGAACGAACCCGGGCAGGGCAACCGCCTGCTGCTGGCGTTGCTGCGCGGTGAGCGCACCAAGGACTTGCTGCGGCGCATGCTCGATGACAGCGAGTTTCTCTCGGCGTTTGGCGTGCGCTCCTTGTCCAAAGCCTTCGCCGAGGAGCCACTGGCGCTGAAGATGAACGGCGACACCTTGTGCGCACGCTACCAGCCCGGCGAATCCGACTCGCGCTTGTACGGCGGCAACTCCAATTGGCGCGGGCCATTGTGGATGCCGGTGAACTACATGCTGATCGAGTCCCTGCGCGAATTTCACCGCTACTACGCGGACAACTTCTCGGTGGAGTACCCGACTGGCAGTGGATACCTGTCATCCCTGCAGGAAGTGGCCGACAGCCTGAGCCAGCGCCTGACCGGTTTGTTCCTGCGTGATGAAAATGGAGTGCGGCCTTCGATGGCGGGGTATGCGCAGTTGGAGGCCGACCCGGCCAGCCGCGATTTAGTGTTGTTCCATGAGTATTTCCATGGCGAGACCGGGCGAGGGCTGGGGGCTTCGCACCAGACGGGGTGGAGTGCGTTGGTGGCGTTGCTGCTGCAGCCCAAAACCTAAGCACAATCACCTGATGTGGGCGCTTGCTTGCCGGCGATAGGGGTCGATCAGCCAACTTTGATGCAGGCAGGGCCGACGTCATCGCAGGCAAGCCAGCTCCCACATTGATGCTGCGTTGATTTCGAAATTGTCGGCAAAAAAATCCCGCCTGAAAAGGCGGGATCGGAATTCAGGGTTACCCGTGAATCAGGAAGGGAACAGCTCGCTCAGCTTCATGGCCAGCATCATGTCGCCTTCGGTGCGCAGCTTGCCGCTCATGAAAGCCTGCATGCCGTCGGTCTCGCCGCTGACGATGCCTTCCATGGTTTCGCCGTCGGTGACCAGGGTCACTTGGGCGTCCGGGTTTTCGCCTTCCAGCAGTTCGCAGGTGTTGTTCTTGACCACCAGCGAGAAATTCTGGGTGTCGTCGATACGGAAACCGAATACCAGGTCCAGACCGTCGGCAGCGGCTGGGTTGAATTTGGCTTTCATTGCTTCTACAGCTTTGGCTACTTCAGTCATGGTTTCGATCCTTTAGGGTTGAGTCCAGTGACCTTTGGGTCACGGTTGGCCGCAGCTCATCGGAACGTGATGAGCTGCGGCGCCTTCAACAGTTGCAAGTGGGTATGGCTGTTGAAGGAAGCCAGTGCCACCTCGCGACCGCGGAATTTCAGCTGGTTGAGCGAGGTGTTAACAATTTGCCAGTTCAGTTCGAAAGCCTGCGCGGCAGGCATCCGGGTAATCAGGTGGAGCAGGGCGGTGATGGTGCCGCCGGAGGTGAATACGGCGATTTTCTGCGCGTTGTCCGCCGCTTCAAGAATACGTTGCAGGCCGCCCTGGACCCGTTCCACGAACCCCAGCCAGCTTTCCAGCCCCGGCGGGTCATAAGTGCCCGCCAGCCAGCGTTCGATGATCAACGCGAAGATGCGCTGGAACTCGCTGCGGTTTTGCGCGGCGTTGCGCAGGATATCCAGGGCATGCGGCTCGGTGGTGAGCAGGTCGGGGAGCAGGGCGCGGATGATCGCTTCGGCGTCGAATTCGTTGAACGCTGTGTCGATTTCCAATGGCGGAACTGCTAGCCCGAGGGCGCTGTACTGATCGAACGTGGTCGTGGCGGTGTGCTGCTGGCGACGCAAATCGCCCGAGACACAGCGGTCGAACGAGAGGCCCATGTCCGCCAGGTGGCGGCCGAGCACTTGCGCCTGTTCCACACCGATGGGCGACAGGACGTCATAGTCGTCTGCACCGAAGGAGGCCTGGCCATGTCGAATCAGATAAATGCTGCCCACGTCCGTTTCCCGGTACGTTGAAGGTCTGGCGAGGTTATGAGGATGCCGAAGAGCTGTCAATGAAAAAACATACGCTTGTTTTAAAAGCGCGTTGGAGACGCGCTGCTGGCGGTTTGATCACTGGCCCGAACGCAGTGCCGCCGGTATGCTGGGGCAATCCGCGCGTGGCGCACTGCACTTGTAAGGAGCAACATGGATTTTCTGGCTGAATACGCAAGCTTTTTGGCGAAGACCGTGACCCTGGTGGTCGCCATCCTGGTGGTGTTGATCAGTTTCGCCGCATTGCGCAGCAAAGGCCGTCGCAAATCCGCCGGGCAGTTGCAGGTCAGCAAGCTCAATGATTTCTACAAGGGGCTGCGTGAGCGCCTCGAGTCGAGTTTGCTCGACAAGGACCAGCTCAAGGCCCTGCGCAAATCCGAAAGCAAGACCGAGAAAAAGAACGGCAAAAAAGAAGCCGGAGGCCAAGCCGCGGGTGTTTGTGCTGGACTTCGATGGCGACATCAAAGCCTCGGCCACCGAGAGCCTGCGTCATGAAATCACCGCCTTGCTGAGCCTGGCCACACCCAAGGATGAAGTGGTGCTGCGCCTGGAAAGCGGCGGCGGCATGGTGCACAGCTATGGCCTGGCCTCGTCGCAACTGGCGCGTATCCGTCAGGCGGGCGTGCCGTTGACCGTATGCATCGACAAGGTGGCGGCCAGCGGCGGCTACATGATGGCGTGCATCGGCGAGAAAATTATCAGCGCACCGTTTGCCATCCTGGGTTCGATTGGCGTGGTGGCGCAGTTGCCCAACGTCAACCGTCTGCTGAAAAAGCACGATATCGACTTTGAAGTGCTGACCGCCGGTGAATACAAACGCACCCTCACGGTGTTTGGCGAAAACACCGAGAAGGGCCGCGAGAAGTTCCAGGAGGACCTGGATATCACCCATCAGCTGTTCAAGAACTTTGTGTCGCGCTATCGCCCACAACTGGCAATCGATGATGTGGCGACCGGGGAAGTGTGGCTGGGTGTTGCCGCGCTCGACAAGCAACTGGTCGACGAGCTGCAAACCAGCGACGAATACCTCGCCACCAAGGCCAAGACTGCCGAGGTGTTCCACCTGCACTATGCCGAGCGTAAAAGCCTGCAAGAGCGCGTGGGCCTGGCGGCCAGCGGTTCGGTGGACCGAGTGTTGCTGACTTGGTGGAGCCGGTTGACCCAGCAGCGGTTTTGGTAAGCCGGTCTGCAGAAGGGAGGTGATTCTTGTAGGGGGGTTGGCGTCCCCTACAGGCGTTGCCTTTTTCAAATGAGTGTTGTGTTGGTCCGGGGACAGATCTTGTAATAGTTTTGCGTTGTAGGAAATTTAGGTTTCGATTGTACGATTCAAGTCCTTTTCTAAGTGCAGGACTTGCATGAACGCCCTCTCGGAGCCTCCCAGTCGTCTTTCCCCAAGACATCCGCTGCCGCTGTTCCCGCTTAAGCACCCCGTATTCCGACTGCTAACCTTGACCCGGTCCACTGATCGCGCTGTGCCGTGTCCGGCATTCTGAAATCTATAAAGAGACTTTTTAAATGGAATGGTTAGCGGATCCAACGGCCTGGCTCGGCCTGTTGACCTTGATTGTGCTGGAACTGGTGCTGGGCATCGATAACCTGGTGTTTATCGCGATCCTGGCGGACAAGCTGCCGCCGGAGCAGCGCGACCGGGCGCGGTTGATCGGTTTGTCCCTGGCGCTGCTGATGCGCCTTGGCTTGCTGGCGAGTATTTCATGGCTCGTAACGCTCACGCAGCCGCTGTTCGAGGTGTTCGACAAGAGCTTCTCCGGCCGTGATCTGATCATGCTGTTTGGTGGTGTGTTCCTGCTGTTCAAGGCCACCATGGAATTGCATGAGCGCCTTGAGGGGCATGTGGCTCAGCGCACCGGCAATGTGGCGTATGCGATGTTCTGGCCAATCGTGGCGCAAATCGTGGTGCTCGACGCGGTGTTTTCCCTCGACGCGGTGATTACCGCCGTGGGCATGGTGGATGAGTTGGCTGTGATGATGATCGCGGTGATCGTGTCCATCGGCCTGATGATCGTGGCGAGCAAGCCGCTGACCCGCTTCGTCAATGCGCACCCGACGGTGATCATGCTGTGCCTGGGCTTTTTGATGATGATCGGTTTTGCCCTGACCGCCGAAGGCCTGGGTTTCCATATTCCGAAGGGTTACCTGTATGCGGCGATTGGTTTCTCGATCCTGATCGAAGTGTTTAACCAGATTGCCCGCTCCCGTCGCAAGAAATCCGCGCAAGGCGTGTTGCCGGTGCGTGAGCGTACTGCCCATGCGGTGATGCGTTTGCTCGGCGGTCGCAGCCTGGCGGTGGAAGAAGTGGATGAGGAGGTGGCGGACCTGCTGGGTGAGCCGGATGCCGCGCAAGGCCCGCTGTTCGACCGGCGCGAACGCGTGATGATCAGTGGTGTGCTGCAATTGGCCGAGCGGCCGATTCGCAGCTTGATGACCCCGCGGGCCAAGGTGGACTGCATTGATCTGGCGGACGATCCCGACACTATCCGCCTGAAGTTGATGCATTCGTCCTACTCACGGCTGCCGTTGATCCGCAACGGTGCTGTGGATGAGCCATTAGGCTTTGTGCACAAGAAAGAGCTGCTCAAGGAGTACCTGTCCGGCAACGAGCCGAACCTGGAACACCTGGCGCGCCGAGCGATCAACCTGCTGGAGAGTTTTTCGATCCTCAACGCCCTGGAGCAAATGCGCCAGGAGTCGACCCATATCGCGTTCGTGATCAACGAGTTTGGCGATTTCATGGGCGTGTTGAGCATGACCGATATCCTCGAATCCATCGCCGGTGAATTGCCGGATGCCAGCGAGATCGAAGGGCCGGATATTGTCGAGCAGGGCCGGGGCTTTCGCGCCAATGGTGCGCTGAACCTGAACCTGGTTCGCCAGCGTACCGGCTTCAAGGCTGCCGCGACCGAGGACTACCAGACCCTGGCGGGCCTGGTGATGAGCCTGTTGGATCGCTTGCCGGTGGTCGGCGACAGCCTTGAGCATGAAGGCTGGCGCCTTAGCGTGGCGGTAGTGGAGGAGCGGCGGGTGACGCAGGTGGTGTTGGAGCCGTCAGCGCATACTCGCTGAATACATCCTCCAGGAGCTCTTCCTGTTCTTGCGGTGAACCAATGCCCTTGAGGTTTTCAACCTCCAGGGCATTTTTGTACACCACCAGTGTAGGCGTTCCGTCTACCCCTTGGATCTTGGGGGTTTGGGTGGTATCCACAAGCAGGGTTTTCACGCGACCGGCATACTTTTCGGCAATGCGATTAAAGCGTGGGCCGGCCCTCAGGCACGCCTCACAGTAAGGGGAAGTAAACAACGCGATGACCAGCGGATACTCGTTCAGGATCCGTTGATATTCGGTCACGTCATGAATAACGGTGTTTGCAGCGCCCATGATGATCTCCTTGAACATTAGGCCAATGGGTTCTGCTGGGTACGCTAAATGGCGAGATCCTCACCGTCTACTGTCAACCTTCACAGGTAGTCAGGCTTACACGTCGTCCTTTCGCTCCACACGTTCGCGGGCCTTGCGCGCCTGACTCGCGCATTTCTTGTATTCCTCATTGTCCCGGGCCGCCTTGGCCCGGCGATAGCCATGGTGATTTTCGCTCGTGTAGTTGGTGCTGAAGGCTTCCTTGAGCTTTTGCAGTTCCTCTTTGCATTCGCGGCGATCATTACTGGCCGAGGCACTGCCGGCCGCCAGTAGGCCGAGCAACATAAGGGTAAGACTGAATTTCATCAGGGCAAGGTCCTTGTCTGCAGGGATCTGCCAAGGCTAGTCCACCCTCGACATTCTGCCAAAGCCAATCCACACACCCCAACGCTTATGTGGCGAGCGGGCTTGCCCGCGTTGGGTCGCGTAGCGCCCCAAAAATGGGCCTGCTACGCAGTCCAACGCGGGCAAGCCCGCTCGCCACGGGGAGGGTGTACCCACGCACTCCGGTAGTGCGCGGTAACGGCGTATGAGGCGCTAAGTAGCAAAGTGATTTCAGCTGCTGGCACAGCGCCTTATCCCATTAAGATTTTATCTATCTGATTTAAAACAGCTTTATCCCTGTCGTAGTGTTCTGTTACTGCGTGTGGCACACTTTCTGCTGTCTATTCCGTTGTTACATACTAAGTTCCGGTATAGCGGAATACACAACTCCTGGAGTGCTTGTCATGCATCACCGACCTTCCGTGTTTAAAGCGTGTGTTTTTCTCTTCGCCGCATCGGCTTCCCTCGCCAGCATCGTGCAGGCGGCGGACAGCAAGCTCGATGATGTGCTCAAGCGTGGGCACCTGATCGTGGGTACAGGCAGTACCAATGCGCCGTGGCACTTCCAGGGAGCGGATGGCAAGTTGCAGGGTTTTGATATCGACATCGGCCGCATTGTGGCCAAGGGCTTGTTCAACGACCCCAGCAAGGTCGAGTTTGTGGTGCAGTCGTCCGACGCACGTATTCCCAACCTGCTGACCGACAAGGTCGACATGAGTTGCCAGTTCATCACCGTCACCGCCAGCCGCGCACAGCAAGTCGCCTTTACCCTGCCGTACTACCGCGAAGGCGTGGGCCTGCTGTTGCCGAACAACAGCAAGTACAAAGAGATTGAAGACCTGCAAGCCGCCGGCGACGGCGTCACCGTGGCCGTGCTGCAAAACGTCTACGCCGAAGAGCTGGTGCACCAGGCGCTGCCCAAGGCCAAGGTCGACCAGTACGACAGCGTCGACCTGATGTACCAGGCCGTGAACTCAGGGCGTGCCGATGCCGCCGCCACCGACCAGTCCTCGGTCAAGTACCTGATGGTGCAGAACCCAGGCCGCTACCGCAGCCCGGCCTACGCCTGGAGCCCGCAAACCTATGCCTGCGCCGTCAAGCGTGGCGACCAGGACTGGCTGAACTTCGTCAACACCGCGCTGCATGAAGCCATGACCGGTGTGGAGTTCCCGACCTACAAGGCCTCGTTCAAACAGTGGTTCGGTGTGGATCTGCCAGAGCCTGCGATTGGTTTCCCTGTTGAATTCAAGTGATTCGGAAAAACCGGGGGCGCCGCCAAGGCGCCCCATTTAGGTACTGCTGACCATGAACTATCAGTTGAACTTTGCCGCCGTCTGGCGCGACTTCCCCAGTTTGCTGGCGGGGCTCGGCCTGGGCCTTGAGCTGGCGCTGCTGTCGATCGCCATCGGCTGCGTGATCGGCCTGCTGATGGCCTTTGCCATGCTGTCCAGGCACCGTGCGTTGCGCATTCTGGCGTCGGTATATGTGACGGTTGTGCGCAATACGCCGATCCTGGTGCTGATCCTGTTGATCTACTTTGCGTTGCCCAGCCTGGGCATCCGCCTGGACAAGATCCCCTCGTTCATCATCACCTTGTCGCTGTACGCCGGTGCCTACCTGACCGAAGTGTTCCGCGCGGGGCTGCTGAATATTCCCAAGGGTTTGCGCGAAGCCGGGTTGGCCATCGGCCTTGGCGAGTGGCGTATCCGCGCCTACATCACCGTGCCGGTGATGCTGCGTAACGTGTTGCCTGCGCTGTCGAACAATTTTATTTCGCTGTTCAAGGACACCTCGTTGGCGGCGGCGATTGCCGTGCCGGAGCTGACCTATTACGCCCGCAAGATCAACGTCGAAAGCTACCGGGTGATTGAAACCTGGTTGGTCACGACTGCGCTCTATGTGGCTGCCTGTTACCTCATTGCCATGCTGCTCCGTTACCTGGAACAGCGTTTGGCGATCCGTCGTTAAGGAAGGTTTCCATGTACGAATCCCCCAGCTGGCTGCATGAGTTGTGGATCGCCCGGGACACCCTCTGGGCGGGGTTTCAGGCCAGTGTCTATGTGTCGGCCCTGGCGATTATCTTTGGCACGCTGATCGGTATCGTCGCCGGGTTGATCCTGACGTACGGCAAGTTCTGGATGCGTGCGCCGTTCCGGTTGTACGTCGACCTGATCCGTGGCACCCCGGTGTTTGTGCTGGTACTGGCGTGTTTCTACATGCTGCCGGCGCTGGGTTGGCAGATCACCGCGTTCCAGGCCGGTGCGGTCGGGCTCACGTTGTTCTGCGGCTCCCACGTGTCGGAAATCGTGCGCGGCGCGCTGCAAGCCATCCCCCGTGGGCAACTGGAAGCGGGCAAGGCGATTGGCCTGACGTTCTACCAGTCCCTGGGCTACGTGCTGTTGCCGCAGGCGCTGCGCCAGATTCTGCCGACCTGGGTCAACTCCTCCACGGAAATCGTCAAGGCCTCGACTTTGCTCTCGGTGATCGGCGTGGCCGAGTTGCTGCTGAGCACCCAGCAAGTCATCGCACGTACCTTCATGACCCTGGAGTTCTACCTGTTCGCCGGGTTTCTGTTCTTTGTCATCAACTACGCCATCGAGTTATTCGGGCGCTACATTGAAAAGCGGGTGGCCTTGCCATGAACCAACCTCAAACCAACCAACCGCTGCTGAACATTCGCGGCCTGCGTAAACAATACGGCCAGGTCGAAGTGCTCAAGGGCGTCGACCTGTCCATGCAGCGCGGCAACGTGGTGACGTTGATCGGCTCAAGCGGCTCGGGCAAGACCACGCTGTTGCGCTGCGTCAACCTGCTGGAAGAGTTCCAGGGCGGGCAGATCACCCTGGACGGCGAGTCCATCGGCTACAGCGAGATCGCCGGCAAGCGCGTGCGCCACCCCGAGCGGGTGATCGCCCAGCATCGCGCAATGACCGGTATGGCATTCCAGCAATTCAACCTGTTCCCGCACCTCACCGCTTTGCAAAACGTCACCCTTGGCTTGCTCAAGGTCAAGAAGATGGGCAAGGACGAAGCCGTGGCCCTGGCCGAAAAATGGCTGGAGCGCGTCGGCCTGCTGGAGCGGCGCAATCACTTTCCCGGCCAGTTATCCGGCGGCCAGCAGCAGCGCGTGGCGATTGCCCGCGCCATTGCGATGAACCCCAGCCTGATGCTGTTCGACGAAGTGACCTCGGCCCTCGACCCCGAGCTGGTGGGTGAGGTGCTCAGCGTGATCAAGGGCTTGGCGGAAGAGGGCATGACCATGTTGCTGGTCACCCACGAAATGCGCTTTGCCTATGAAGTCTCGGACAAGATCGTCTTCATGAACCAGGGGCGGATTGAAGAGCAGGGCACCTCGAAGGACATTTTCGAACGCCCGCAATCGCCGCGCCTGGCGGAATTTTTGAAGAACATTCGTTTTTAATCAGGAGCATTTTTATGAGCATTACTCGTTACGGCACCGGCAGCACCGCCGGCGGTGGCCAGCCCCGTCCCTTTGCCCGCGCCGTGGAAGCGGACGGTTGGCTGTACGTTTCAGGCCAAGTGCCGGCGGTGGACGGCGAAATCATCACCGGCGGGATCATCGAGCAAACCCGGCAGACTATGCGCAATGTGGTGGCGATCCTCGAAGAAGCCGGCTACGAGCTCAAAGACGTAGTGCGCGTTGGCGTATGGCTGGAAGACCCGCGGGACTTCTGGAGTTTCAACAAAGTCTTCGGCGAATACTTCACCCCGGAACACGCCCCGGCGCGGGCCTGTGTGCAGGCCAATATGATGGTCGATTGCAAGGTGGAGATCGATTGCGTGGCGTACAAGAAAAAAGGCTAAATGCCCCACTCTTGAGACCACTGAAAATCCAATGTGGGAGCGGGCTTGCTCGCGAATGCGGTGTGTCATTAAACGCACCTGTAACTGACCCACCGCATTCGCGAGCAAGCCCGCTCCCACGGGGGATTACTGTGCAGCACACACCTTTGACCGGACCGACACTGCCATGACCGAAGACACCATCAAACGCCGCGCCAAAGGATTGGACCGTGCATTCGATATCCTCGATTTTCTCAAGGAAATCGGCCAGCCCCTGCGCCCGAATGATATTGCCAGCGGCATCGGCAGCCCCAAATCCACGGTCTACGAATTGGTCGCTTCGCTGCTGGAGCGACGCATCCTCGAAACAGTCGGCAAGGACGGCCACGTCTACCTCGGCCGCCAGCTGTACTTTCTCGGCCAGGCACACTTGCGTCACTTCGATCTGACCCGCGAGGCCGACCACGCCTTGCAGGAAATCGTCAGCCAAACCCACGAAACCGCGCAGATGTGCCTGCTCAACGGGCGCAAATACACGGTGGCGCTGATGCGTGAGGGCGAGCGGCATTTCCGGATTTCCTCGGACATCGGCGAAAACGCGCCGATCCCGTGGACCGCCTCCGGGCGCCTGCTGCTGGGGCACTTGAGCGACCAGCAGATCATCGACCTGATCGACCACGACGACTTCATCCTGCCGGACGGCCAGCGCTTGGCGCTGGAGACCTTCCTGGCGCAAATCCGTCAGGCCACCCTCGATGGGTTCTTTTCCTTCGACAGTGTGGCCGACACCTTTACCCATTGCTTTGCCGCTCCGGTGCGGGATGCGCAGGGCATCAGCATTGCGACTCTGTGCATCGTCGCCCCACGGGCCGACGCGATCAAAAATTACAACGACTATCGCCGGGTGTTGATCGACAGCGCCAACAACCTGGCCCGTCGCATCAACGAATAGGAGTTTTTATGTCTGCCCTCAATGCCGTTGAAAAGGGTGCCGCCGCCGTCGGTGCCCATCTGGTCCGCGACGTCAGCCTGCCGGCCCTGGTGCTGCACCGCGACGCCCTGGAGCACAATATTCGCTGGATGCAGGACTTTGTCAGCCAGAGCGGCGCCGAACTCGCGCCCCATGGCAAAACCAGCATGATGCCAGCGCTGTTCCAGCGCCAGATCGCCCAAGGCGCCTGGGGCATCACCCTGGCCAATGCCGTGCAGACCCGCGCGGCCTACGCCGGTGGTGTGCGTCGTGTGTTGATGGCCAACCAATTGGTGGGCGCGCCGAACATGGCGCTGATCGCCGACCTGCTGGCGGACCAGGATTTCGACTTCCATTGCATGGTCGACCACCCGGATAACGTCGCCGACCTGGGCCTGTTCTTCGCCGCCCGTGGACTGCGCCTGAACGTGATGATCGAGTACGGCGTGGTCGGCGGCCGTTGCGGTTGCCGCAGCGAGCAGGAGGTGCGTGATCTGGCCAAGGCGATCAAGGCCCAGCCTGCCCTGGCCCTGACCGGCATCGAAGGTTATGAAGGCGTGATCCACGGCGAGCATGCCATCAGCGGCATCCGCGACTTCGCCGCCAGCCTGGTGCGCCTGGCCGTCGACCTGCAAAACAACGGCTCTTTCGATTTGCCCAAGCCCATCGTTACCGCCTCGGGTTCGGCCTGGTATGACCTGATCGCCGAGTCGTTTGAGCAGCAGAACGCCGCCGGCCGCTTCCTCAGCGTGCTGCGCCCCGGCAGCTACGTGGCCCATGACCATGGGATCTACAAAGAGGCGCAGTGCTGCGTGCTCGACCGCCGCAGCGACCTCAATGAGGGCCTGCGCCCGGCGCTGGAAGTCTGGGCCCATGTGCAGTCGCTGCCAGAGCCTGGCTTTGCGGTGATTGCCCTGGGCAAACGGGACGTGGCGTACGACGCGGGTTTGCCGGTGCCGCTCAAGCGCTACAAGGCCGGGATTCTGCCCGCCGAAGGCGATGACGTGAGCGCGTGCAAGGTCACCGCCGTGATGGACCAGCATGCGTTCATGAGCATCGCGCCCGGGGTTGAGCTGCGCATCGGCGACATCCTCTCGTTCGGCACTTCGCACCCTTGCCTGACGTTCGACAAGTGGCAGGTCGGCTGCCTGGTGGATGAGCAGTTGCAGGTGGTCGAGTCTCTGCAGACCTGCTTCTAGACCGAGTCGCGCCATCGCAGGCAAGCCAGCTCCCACATTGGAAGGTGTTCACAAATCCAAATGTGGGAGCTGGCTTGCCTGCGATGAGGCCATCAGCCACCCCAGAGATTACAAGGCATGAACACACAACCGCGCATCGCCCTGATCGGCGAATGCATGATCGAACTGCAACACCGCGCCGATGGCAGCCTGCAACAGAGCTTCGGCGGCGATACCCTGAACGCCGCGGTGTACCTGCGTCGCGAGCTGGGCGATATCGGCACGGTCGACTACGTCACCGCCCTGGGCGATGACAGTTTCAGCGATGCCATGTGCGCGCAATGGGCGCAAGAGAGGCTTGGCCTGGCCATGGTCCAGCGCCTGCCCGGACGTTTACCTGGGCTGTATTGCATCCAGACGGATGCCAATGGCGAACGCAAATTCCTCTATTGGCGCAATGAAGCGGCCGCCCGCGACTGCTTCACCACGCCGACGGCCGAGCCGATTCTGGCGGCGTTGCCGGACTACGACGTGGTGTATTTCAGCGGCATCACCCTGGCGGTGCTGGGCGAAATCGGGCGTGAGCGCTTGCTGCAAGCCCTGATCGAAACCCGCCGTCGCGGTGGCCGGGTGGTGTTCGACAACAACTACCGGCCGCGCCTGTGGGCCAATGTGGAGGCGGCCCGCGAGGCGTATCGCAAGGTACTGGCCGAAGTGGATATCGCCTTGCTGACCGAAGACGACGAATGTGCGCTGTTCGGTTACACCGACAGCGAGCAGGTGTTTGCGGCATACACGGCGATTGAAGAAGTGGTACTCAAGCGTGGTGCGGATGCGTGTTTGATCCGCTGTGACGGCCAGCGTTTTGCCGTGCCGGCGTTAAAGGTGGTGAAGGTGGTGGATACGACGGCGGCGGGGGATTCGTTCAGTGCGGCGTATTTGGCCGCTCGGCTCAAGGGTGATTCGCCGCAAGAGGCGGGCTTGGCCGGGCATCGGTTGGCGAGTCGGGTGATTCAGGTGCCTGGGGCGTTGATTCCAAGATAGGCCGTGGATGGCCGCCTGCGGCCCACATTGGAATATGTTCACAACGCCAATGTGGGAGCTGGCTTGCCTGCGATAGCGGTCTCAAGCCAAACACTTAGTCGCGGTAAAACACCTGCACCAGGTGATACCCGAACTTGCTCTTGATCGGCCCGTGAACCACCTTCACCGGCTTCTTGAAGATCACCGTGTCAATTGCCCCCACCATCTGCCCCGGCCGCACTTCACCCAGATCACCGCCGCGCTTGCCGGACGGGCAGGTGGAGTACTTCTTGGCCAGCACATCAAACGCTTCGCCCTTGGCAATGCGCTGCTTGAGCTGTTCGGCTTCTTCGCTGGTTTTCACCAGGATGTGACGGGCTTGGGCTTTCATGTTGTTACCTGGCAACGGTCAAACGTAAGGGCGCGCGATTATGCCTGAACTCATTCATCGACGCTGATCATGCTGCGGATTTTCGTCGCCAGCAGATCGATGGAAAATGGCTTGGCGACCATGTCCATGCCGTCCTCCAGAAACCCCTGGCGCTCGGCGGCTTTTTCGGCGTACCCGGTCATGAACAACACCTTGAGGCCCGGCCGATGCTGACGGGCGATTTCCGCCAGTTGCCGGCCGTTCATGCCGGGCAGGCCGACGTCGGTCACCAGCAGGTCCACACGCAGGTCCGACTCCAGCAGCGGCAACGCAGTGCGTGAATCGGCGGCCTGGTGGGCGGTGTAGCCCAACTCATCCAGCACGTTGACCACCAGCATGCGCACCGCCGGGTCGTCCTCGACCACCACTACCGCCTCACCGGCCAGCGCCAGCGGCGCTTCAGTCGAGTGCGCCGGCAGGCTGCTTTCCAACGCGGTGCCGTGCAGGCGCGGCAGGTACAGGCGCACGCAGGTGCCCTGGCCGGGTTCGCTTTGAATCGTCACGATGGCCACCGGACTGCTGGGCAAACCCATAGATCATCGACAGCCCAAGGCCGGTGCCCTGGCCGATGGGTTTGGTGGTGAAGAACGGGTCGAACGCCTTGGCCAGAATCTTCGGCGCCATACCAGTGCCGTTGTCGCACACGCCGAGCATCACGTAATCGCCGGCCCGAACCGGTTCAAGGGTGGTGATGTCGGTGCCGTCCAGGTAGCTGTTGGCGGTTTCGATCAGCAGTTCACCGCCGTCGGGCATGGCGTCGCGGGCGTTGATCACCAGGTTGAGCAGGGCGTTTTCCAGTTGGCTGGCGTCGGTGTTGACCGGCCAGATGTCCTGGCCCAGTTGCACCTTGAGCGCGATATGCGCGCCCTTGGTGCGCCGGAACAGATCTTCCAGGGACGCCACCAGTTGGTTGGGGTCGAGCGGGCGACGGTCCAGCGACTGGCGCCGCGAAAACGCCAGTAGCCGGTGGGTGAGAGCGGCGGCGCGATGGGCGGAGGACACCGCCGCATCGGTAAATCGGCCGATCTCCTCGCTGCGCCCGGCGGCGATATAGCGCTGCATCAAGTCCAGGCTGCCGATGATGCCGGTAAGCATATTATTGAAATCATGCGCGATGCCGCCGGTGAGCTGGCCCACCGCTTCCATTTTTTGCGCATGGCGCAGCGCATCTTCGGCGCGCTCGCGTTCGAACATCTCGTTCTGCAAACGCTGATTGGCTTCGGCCAGCGCCTGGGTGCGCTGGGCCACGCGTTCTTCAAGGTTTTCGTTGAGGTGGCGCAGGGCTTCTTCGGTGAGTTTGCGTTCGGTCTCGTCGATCACAAAGATGTAAAAACCGTTCACCGAACCGTCATTGCTGAAGCGCGGCAAGTACTTCATCAGCGCATGGCGCGGGCGGCCGTCATGGTGCGGCGTGATGGTCATGAAGCTGCACGCCTTGCCCTTGAGCGCGGCGGCGATCTTGTCTTCGCGTCCGGCATACACCTCGTCGCCGAGCACTTCGCGGATGCTCTTGCCGTACAGTTCCTGGGGCGTCATGCCGTACCAGTCCAGGTAGGCGCTGTTGTTCAGACGAAAGCGTTGCTCGTGGTCGACATAGCCAATCAGCACCGGCATCGCGTTGATGATCAGTTGCAGCTCGGTCTGGCTCTGGCGCAGGGCTTGCTCGGTGTGCTTGCGCTCGGTCAGGTCCAGCGCGGCGCCGAGGAAACGTGCCGGGCGACCCTGATGATCCTTGTAGCAGCGGCCACGCGCAAACACCCAGCGTACCTCGCCGTCGGCTTGCTGCAGGCGGTACTCCTCGGCGTATTCGGTGCCGAACGTAATGCAATGCTTGATGCTGCGCGCCACCATGCCGCGGTCTTCGGGGTGCACGCCTTGCAGGTAGTCGCTGATCGGCAGCAGCCCGGCGTCATTTGGGTCGACGCCGTGCAGGTAGGCGAAATGCGCGTCGGCGATAAAGCGGTCTTCGCCGATATCCCAGTCCCAGGTGCCCACCGCGTCCGTGGCGGCCAGGGCCAGTTGCAGGCGTTGTTCGGTATTGTGCTGGGCCTTGAGGCTGTCTTCGGAGCGTTGTTGCAGTTCGAGGGTTTTGCTGCGGCGCTCGTTGGTTTCGATGGCGGTGACCAGGATCCCGGCCACGGTGGCGCTTTCATCGCGGATCGGGCTGTAGGTCAGGTCCAGCCAGATTTCGGTGTCGCGGTGATTGCGTTGCAGTACGAAGCGCTGCTCGCTGAAAGTGCGCACCTCGCCGGCCAGCACCGCGTCGTAGACCGGTGCGGTAAAGCTTGCCAGCTCCGGCCAGGTCTCATGCGCCGGCTGGCCCAGGGCGCCGGGGTGCTTGTTGCCCGCCAGGCGTGCGAAGCCATCGTTGTAGAGCTGGGTCAGTTGGCTGCCCCACAGCAGCAGCATCGGCATCGGCGAGTTGACGACGATATCCACGGCCGTGCGCAGGCTTTGCGGCCAGTCATTGGCCTCACCGAGGGGGCTTTGCGCCCAGTCCAGCTGTGCAATCAATGCAGCAGCTTCGCTACCGGTGGATGTTCCATTCATGAAAAAGCCCTGAGCATCACGCTTTGAAAATGACAAAAGCCGATTATCCCGTGAGTTGGGAACGGCTGACTACCCCTCGAAAAATAGCATGCATTGGGTTTTTGTCTTCAAATGAGTGCAGCAGGGCTGAAACCTTTCATCTTTACGCCAGTTCAGGGCGGTCGCGAAACTGCGCCAGGGCCTCCGGGTTTGCCAGTGCGTCGGTGTTTTTCACCGGCTCGCCATGCACCACATTGCGCACTGCCAGTTCGACGATCTTGCCGCTGATGGTGCGCGGGATATCAGTGACCGCCACGATCTTCGCCGGCACATGCCGTGGCGTGGTGTTGGCGCGGATCACCTGGCGAATCTGCTGCTCCAGGGCTTCATCCAGCGCGATGCCGTCGTTGAGTCGCACAAACAGCACCACGCGCACATCGTCCTGCCAGCGCTGGCCGATGGCCAGGCTTTCGAGGACTTGCGGGACCTTTTCCACTTGGCGATAAATCTCCGCCGTGCCAATGCGCACGCCGCCGGGGTTGAGCACGGCGTCGGAGCGCCCGTGAATCAGCAGGCTGCCATTCGGGCGCTGTTCGGCGTAGTCGCCCTGGGCCCACACGCCGGGAAACTGACTGAAATACGAGGCGCGCAGTTTGCGCTGGTCCGGGTCATTCCACAGCCCGATGGGCATGGCCGGAAAATGCCGGGTGCACACCAGTTCGCCTTTTTCACCGATCAGCGGCCGCCCCTGGTCGTCCCACACCTCAATCGCCATCGCCAGGCTCTTGCACTGCATCTCACCACGGCGCACCGGCAATACCGGGTTGCCGATCACAAAGCACGAGACGATATCGGTGCCGCCCGACATCGACGACAGGCACAGCTCGCGCTTGATCTCGCGGTACACGTAGTCGTAGCTCTGGGGTGACAGCGGTGAGCCGGTGGAGATCAGCCCTTTGAGGCTGCCCAAATCATGGCTCAGGCGGGGTTGCAGCCCGGCCTTTTCCAGGGTGGCGAGGAACTTGGGGCTGGTGCCGAACACGCTGATTTTTTCCGCATCGATCAGGTCGATCAAGCGTTCGGGGCCGGGGTGAAAGGGCGAGCCGTCATACAGCACCGCCGTGGCGCCCAGGGCCAGCACCGATACCAGCCAGTTCCACATCATCCAGCCGCAGGTGGTGTAGTAGAACAGGCAGTCCTCCCTGGACAGGTCGGCATGCAGGCCGTGCTCTTTGAGGTGGGTGAGCAGCACGCCGCCGGTGCCGTGGATGATGCATTTTGGCACGCCGGTGGTGCCGCTGGAGTAGAGGATGTACAGCGGGTGATCGAACGGCACCGCGACAAATTCAGGCTCGCCGCCAGGCTGGTAGAAGTCGTTCCAGAGGGCGACTTGAGCCTGGGTCTGGTAGTCCTCGACGCGTGCTTGAGGGCGTGCGTAGGGCACGATAATCAACTGTTCCAGGGACGGCAGGCGTTCGAGGATCTCATTCAGCTTGGCGCTTTGGTCGATGGTTTTGCCGGCGTAGCAATAGCCCGCGCAGGTGATCAGCACCTTGGGCTCGATCTGGCCGAAACGGTCGATCACGCCCTGGGTGCCGAAGTCCGGCGAGGAGCACGACCAGATCGCGCCCAGGCTGGTGGTCGCCAGCATGCCCACCAGGGTTTGCCAGGTATTGGGCATGCACGCGGCCACCCGATCACCCACGCCGACACCTGCAGCCCGCAGGCTCTTTTGCAGGCCGGCAACGTGTGCGGCCAATTCGGCGTGGCTCAGTTGTTCGCGCTGGCCGTCCTCGCCGACGGCGACTACTGCCGGGTGCTCGTCGCGACGGCGCAGCAGGTGCTCGGCAAAGTTCAGCGTGGCGCCGGGAAACCACTGGGCGCTGGGCATTTCGCTGTCTTCGATCAGCGTCGCGGTGGGTGGGCTGCGAAACTGCACGTCGAAAAACGCGACGATGGACTGCCAGAAATCGGGCCGCTGGTCGATGCTCCACTGGTGCAGGGCAGCGTAGTCGCCAAGCTGCACGCTGTAGCGTTGGTTGATGAAGCGCCGGAACTGGTCCATCCGCGTGTGGGCGATGCGTTCGGGGGAGGGTTGCCAGAGGATGTCGGACATCAGCAAAGTCTCTTGTTTTTGTGCATATCACCTGTAGGAGCGCGGCTTGCCGGCGATGGCAGTCTCGAGGCATGCGCCAAGAATGAGTACGCCATCGCCGGCCAGCCGGCTCCTCCAGTTTGATCGAGGCGGGCTGAGGTTACTGGGCCAGCCAGCCACCGTCGATATTCCACGCGGCGCCGCGCACCTGGGCGCCGGCCTCGCTGCACAAGAACAACACCAGCTCCCCGAGCTGCGGCGGTGTCACGAACGCCAGCGACGGCTGTTTCTCCGCCAGCAAATCATGCTGCGCCTGCTGCGGGTCAACCCCGTTGGCGGCGCGATCATCAATCTGCTTCTGCACCAGCGGCGTCAGCACCCAGCCCGGGCAGATGGCGTTGCAGGTCACATTGCTGGTGGCGGTCTCCAGGCCCACCACTTTGGTCAGGCCGATCACCCCGTGCTTGGCCGCCACATACGCGGCCTTGCCCACCGAACCGACCAGGCCATGCACCGAGGCGATATTGACGATACGCCCCCAGCCCTTGGCCTGCATCCCCGGCAGGCTCAAGCGCGTGCTGTGGAACACCGAGGACAGGTTGATCGCGATGATCGAGTCCCAGCGCTCGGCCGGGAAGTCCTCGACCGCCGCCACATGCTGGATGCCGGCGTTGTTCACGAGAATATCCACGCCGCCGAATTCGCGCTCGGCGTAGGCGATCATGTCGGCGATCTGCGCCGGGTCGCTGACGTCGGCCGGGTGATGGCCGACCTTGCCGCCGAACGCCTGCACCTGGGCGATCACCGCGCTGGCGTCGCCGAAGCCGTTGAGGATCAGGTTGGCGCCGGCCTTGGCCAGGCTCAGCGCAATCCCCAAACCGATGCCGCTGGTGGAGCCGGTAACCAGGGCGGTCTTGCCGTTCAAAGTCGTCATGAAAACCTCACACAATGCCGGTGGCGTAGAAAGTACCGATCACCACGAACACCGCGAGGGTCTTGATGATCGTGATGCCGAAAATGTCCTTGTAGGCTTCGCGGTGGGTCAGCCCGGTAACCGCCAGCAGCGTGATCACCGCGCCGTTGTGGGGCAGGGTGTCAATGCCGCCGCTGGCCATGGCTGCGACCCGGTGCAGCACTTCAAGGGGGATATTGGCCGCATGGGCCGCCGAAATAAAGCTCTCGGACATGGCCGCCAGGGCGATGCTCATGCCGCCGGACGCCGAACCGGTGATACCGGCCAACAGGGTCACGGTGATCGCTTCGTTGACCAATGGGTTGGGGATGCCCTTGAGCCAGTCCGCCAGTACCAGAAAGCCCGGCAAGGACGCGATCACCGCACCAAAGCCGTATTCCGAGGCGGTGTTCATCGCCGCCAACAGTGCACCGCTGACCGCACTTTTACTGCCTTCGGCCAGCTTGCTTTTGATCGCCGACCAACCGAATGCCAGAACCATGAGAATGCCCACCAGCAACGCAGCCTGCACCGCCCAGATCGCGGTGAGCTTGGCGATTTCGGTGGTCACCGGCGCGCTCATGCCCGGCAGGCTGAGGCTGTGGGTCTTGCCGTACCACTGCGGAATCCAGTGGGTGAACAGCAGGTTCATCACGCCCACCAGGATCAGCGGCGACAGCGCGATCCACGGGTTGGGCAGGGCGATGTTTTCCGCAGTTTCCGGCTCGTTGCGCAGCTCGGTGCCATAGCCTTCACCGGCGCGCTGGGCTTTGTTGCGCTGGCGCGCCAGGTACAGCATGCCGGTGCAGAACACGAAAATCGTGCCGATCAACCCCAGCCACGGCGCAGCCCAGGCGGTGGTGTTGAAGAAGGTGCTGGGGATGATGTTCTGGATCTGCGGCGTGCCTGGCAGGGCGTCCATGGTGAACGAGAACGCGCCGAGGGCGATGGTCGCCGGGATCAGGCGCTTGGGGATATTGCTTTGGCGGAACATCTCGGCCGCGAACGGGTACACCGCGAACACCACCACAAACAGCGACACGCCGCCGTAAGTGAGCAGGGCGCAGACCAGCACGATCACCAACATCGCCTGGCGGGTGCCGAGCAAGCGGATTGCGGCGGCCACAATCGAGCGCGAGAAGCCCGACAGCTCGATCAGCTTGCCAAACACCGCGCCGAGCAGAAACACCGGGAAATACAGTTTGATAAAGCCGACCATTTTTTCCATGAACACCCCGGTAAACGCAGGGGCCACGGCGGACGGGTCGGTGAGCAGGACAGCGCCGAGGGCGGCGATGGGGGCAAACAGGATAACGCTATAGCCACGGTAAGCAGCCAGCATCAGCAGCGCGAGGGCTGCCAGGGCAATGATCACACTCATGGTGTGTCTCCATCGGATTGTTATTTTTGTGGGGTGTTGCTGTAGGAGGGGGCTATAGCGAGATGTGTGCCAACATAATAACTTGTTGAAAAATATGAATAATTTATGATTCTCGAGAGGAAATTAAAAAATTATCTCTATTTCGAGACGTACAACCCCCCTGTGGAGCGGGCTTGCTCGCGAATGCGGTGTGTCAGCTCAAACATTCTTTGCTGAAACACCGCATTCGCGAGCAAGCCCGCTCCCACATTGGATTGTCTTTTAATGGAGAATTTTGTCTCTTTATAGAGATTAGGCGATGCCCAACGCCACCATCTTCTTGTACAGCGTCGACCGCCCAAGCCCCAACCGCCTGGCTGCCTCCACCACATTGCCCTCACACGCCTTGAGCGCCGCAGCAATCACCTGCCGATCAAAGCGCTCCCGCGCCGCCGTGAATGTCTCGCCCTCAACCGTTTCCAGCGTGCCCTGTGCCACTGGGCTGAACGTACCGATTGCGGCGCGAATCTGCGCGGCGTTCAATACCAGGTCATCACTGAGCAAGGCCGCACGCTCCAGCACATTGCGCAGCTCACGGATATTTCCCGGCCACGCATGCTGCGCCAACAGTGCGAGGGCTTCGCGATCCAGTTCATGCTGACTGCGCAGCTCTTCAAGAATCGCCTCGCTCAGCGCCGGGATATCCTCCAGCCGCTCACGCAACGGCGGCACCTGGATCGGCAGCACATTCAGCCGGTAATACAAATCCGCCCGGAACTCGCCACGCTTGATCGCCGCTTCCAGGTCCGTGGAGGTGGCGGCAATGACCCGCACGTCGCTGTGCAGCATCTCGTTGGAGCCTACGGGTTCGAATTCCTTTTCCTGCAGCACACGTAGCAGCTTGCTTTGCAGCGGCAACGGCATGTCGCCGATTTCATCCAGAAAGAGTGTGCCGCCCTGGGCGATCTGGAATTTGCCGGGGCGGCCTTTGCGATCAGCACCGGTAAACGCGCCGGGCGCGGTGCCGAAAAACTCGGCCTCCAGCAAATCATGCGGAATGGCGGCGCTGTTGATGCTGACAAAGGCGTTGTGCGCTCGCGGTGATGCGCCATGAATGGCCTGGGCCAGCAGCTCCTTGCCGGTGCCGGTTTCACCCAACAGCAACACCGGCGATTCGGCGCTAGCACTGCGCCGCGCACGGCGTTTTACTTCCAGGCTGGCGCCGCTGGTGCCGATAAAGTGCGCAAAGTTGTACTTGCTCTGGCGTTTGCGCAGCAGCGAACGGGTGGAGGCCAGCTCCTGCTGCATGCTCAGGTAGCGTTCGATCAATGGCGACAGGTTGCGCAGCTCATCAAACAGCGCAAAACCAATCGCCCCGATCACCGCACCGGCGTCATTGTGGATCGGCAGGCGCATCACCACCAACGGGCCTTTGGGCGTGTCCTGGATATCCAGCAAAATCGGCTGATCATTGCGCACCACTTGGCGCAACAGGCTGTTGGAGATCACTTGCTCGCAGGGCTGGCCGATGGCTTCGTCGGCGCTTTTGAGGCCGAAACGCTTGGCGTAGCGCTCGTTCATCCAGACGATATTCGCATCGCGGTCGACAATCACCGTGCCTTCACTGGACTGCTCGATAATCTCGAACAGCGACTGAATGGCCAGGCCGCGAACCTGCTGGTAATCCTTGAGGTTATCGGTGATGTTCATATTTATGTCGTCAACACACATTGAGGGTGGGCGCGCGATCCTGTGGGAGCGGGCTTGCTCGCGAAAGGGGTGTATCAGTGCCGGATATACTGTCTGACACGCCGCCTTCGCGAGCAAGCCCGCTCCCACAGGGGGCGGCGTTTACAAGGGGATGTGCGCCGCCGCCAGCAGCTCCTTGGTGTACGGATGCTGCGGCGACTCGAATACATCATGGCTCGCGCCGCGCTCCACCACCTTGCCGTCCTTGATCACGATCATGTCATGGGCCATGGCGCGCACCACGGCCAGGTCATGGCTGATGAACAGGTAGGTCAGGCCGTATTTCTCCTGCAGTTCGCGCAGCAGCGCCACCACTTGCTTCTGCACGGTGCGGTCGAGGGCGGAGGTGGGTTCGTCCAGCAACATCAACGCCGGTTTGAGCACCAGAGCGCGGGCGATGGCGATGCGCTGGCGCTGGCCACCGGAAAACTCATGGGGGTAACGATGGCGGGCGGCGGGGTCGAGGCCCACGTCCTTGAGCACCTGGATCACCTGCGCACCGCGGTCGGCGAGGCTGCACGGCGCATGCACTTCCAGCCCTTCGCTGATGATCTGCTCTACCGACATGCGCGGGCTGAGGCTGCCATAAGGGTCCTGGAACACCACCTGCATCTGCTTGCGCCACGGGCGCATCTGCTTGTGGTTGAGTGGGTCGAGCGCCTCACCCTGGAAGCGGATGCTGCCGGTGGAATCCAGCAGGCGCAGGATCGCCTGGCCCAGGGTGGATTTGCCCGAGCCGGACTCGCCGACAATCCCCAAGGTCTTGCCGCGCTGCACGCTCAGGCTGATGCCGTCCACTGCACGCAGGTAGGTCTTGCGCCGTAGCAGCCCGCCGCCGAGGGGGAATTGCACGCTCAGGTCATCGACCTGCAACACGGTCTCGCGCTCATCGCTGCACAGTGCATCGCCAGCCGGCTCAGCGTCCAGCAGCAACCGGCTGTAGGGGTGCTGCGGTGCAGTGAACAAGGTCTGGCAGTCGGCCTGCTCGACAATCTCCCCGGCCCGCATCACACACACCCGCTGGGCGATGCTGCGCACCAGATTAAGGTCATGGCTGATCAGCAGCAGCGACATGCCCAAACGTTGTTGCAGCGACTTGAGCAGCAGCAGGATCTTGCGCTGCACCGTCACGTCGAGGGCGGTGGTGGGCTCGTCGGCGATCAGCAGTTCCGGCTCGCAGGCCAGGGCCATGGCGATCATCACCCGTTGGCGCTGGCCGCCGGACAATTGGTGCGGATAGGCCTTGAGCCGCTCCCGCGGGTTCTGGATGCCCACCAGGTCGAGCAATTCGAGGATGCGCGCCTGCGCCGCCTTGCCGCCCAGGCCCTTGTGCAGCAGCAGGGTTTCGCCGATCTGTTTTTCAATGCTGTGCAGCGGGTTAAGGGAGGTCATCGGCTCCTGGAAGATCATGGCGATGCGGTTACCGCGCAACGTTTGCAGGGTGGCCGTCGACGCGCCGATCAGCTCCTGGCCGCGATACTTCACCGAACCGGTGGTTTGCGTGCCGGCTTCGGGCAGCAATTGCAGAATCGAATGGGCGGTCACCGACTTGCCCGAGCCGGATTCGCCCACCAGCGCCAGGCACTCGCCGGGGCGCACATCCAGGCACAGCTTGCTCACCACGGTCTGGCCGCTGAAGGCGACACTGAGGTCGCGGATCTCGATCAGGTTCATACGCAATTACTCATGAGCGTGGGTCGAAGGCGTCACGCAACGCCTCGCCGATAAATACCAGCAGTGACAGAATCAGCGCCAAGGTGAAAAACGCGGTCAGGCCCAGCCATGGCGCCTGCAGGTTCTGCTTGCCCTGGGCGATCAGTTCACCCAGCGACGCGCTGCCGGCCGGCATGCCGAAGCCGAGGAAGTCCAGGGCGCTCAAGGTGGAAATCGCCCCGGTCAAAATAAACGGCAGGTAGCTCAACGTGGCGGTCATCGCATTGGGCAGGATATGCCGACGAATAATCTTCGCGTCGCCCAACCCCAGGGCCCGTGCGGCCTTGACGTACTCCAGGTTGCGCCCGCGCAGGAACTCGGCGCGCACCACATCCACCAGGGCCAGCCAGGAAAACAACGCCATGATCCCCAGCAGCCACCAGAAATTCGGTTCGACAAACCCCGACAGGATAATCAGCAAGTACAGCACCGGCAGCCCGGACCACACTTCCAGAATGCGCTGGCCGAGCAAATCCACCCAGCCACCGTAATAGCCCTGCAAGGCACCGGCCGCGATGCCGATGGCGGCACTGATCGCGGTGAGCGCCAGGGCGAACAATATCGACACGCGGGCACCAAAAATCACTCGCGCCAACACATCCCGCGACTGATCGTCGGTGCCCAGCCAGTTCACCGCCGAGGGCGGGCTGGGGGCAGGGCGGGTCAGTTCGTAATTGGGCGTGTCGTCGCTGAACGGGATCGGCGGGAACAGCATCCAGCCGCCGTCCTGCTTGATCAGCTTTTGCACGTAGTCACTGCGGTAGTCGGCCTGGAAAGGTAGTTGGCCGCCGAACTGTTGCTCGGTGTAGCGCTTGAACACCGGGAAATACAGCTCGTTTTTGTAGCTGAGCACCAAGGGCTTGTCGTTGGCGATCAGCTCGCCGCCCAGGGTCAGGATAAACAGGCCGATAAACAGCCACAGCGACCACCAGCCACGACGGTTTTTCTTGAAGCGCTCAAAGCGCCGACGGGCCACGGGAGACAGATTAAGCATCAGGCGTTCCTCGCGGCGAAGTCGATACGCGGGTCCACCAGGGTGTAGCAAAGGTCGCCGATGAGTTTTATCAGCAGGCCGAACAAGGTGAAGATAAACAGCGAACCAAACACCACCGGGTAGTCTCGGGATACCGCGGCTTCGTAGCTCATGCGCCCCAGGCCATCGAGGGAGAAAATCACCTCGATCAGCAGCGAACCGGCGAAGAACACACTGATAAACGCCTGGGGAATCCCCGAGATCACCAGCAGCATCGCATTGCGGAACACGTGGCCGTACAGCACGCGGCGTTCGCTCAAGCCCTTGGCCCGCGCCGTCACCACGTATTGGCGGGTGATTTCATTCAGGAACGAGTTCTTGGTGAGGATGGTCAGCGTGGCAAACCCGCCGATCACCAAGGCCGTGACCGGCAACACCAGGTGCCAGAAATAGTCGGCGATCTTGCCGACGGTGCTCAGCTCTTCGAAGTTTTCCGAGACCAGGCCGCGCACCGGGAACCAGTTCAACGAGGTGCCGCCGGCGAAGACCACGATCAGGAACATCGCAAACAGAAACGCCGGCATCGCATAGCCGATCACGATGGCGGTGCTGCTCCACACATCAAAGCTGCTGCCATGGCGCACCGCCTTGCGAATCCCCAGGGGGATCGAGACCAGGTAGGTGATTAACGTGGCCCACAAGCCGAGGGAAATGGTCACCGGCATTTTTTCCAGGATCAGGTCGATCACCGTGGCGCCGCGAAAGAAGCTGTTGCCGAAATCCAGCTGGGCGTAGCTTTTGAGCATCAGCCACAGGCGTTCCGGCGCGGGTTTGTCGAAGCCGTACTGTTTTTCGATGTCCTTGATCAGCTTCGGGTCCAGCCCTCGGCTGGCGCGGGAACCGCTGCTGATGCCTTCGCCGGACGAGCCGCCGACCGCGCCCCCACCGATGCCTTGCAGGTGTGCGATGGCCTGTTCCACCGGCCCACCGGGCGCGGCCTGGACGATCACGAAATTGACCAACAGGATGATCACCAGCGTCGGGATGATCAGCAGCAGGCGCCGCACGATATAGGCAAACATCAGTGGGTACCTGCGCGTTTTTTCAACTCGGCGGTCATTTGTTCATTCGTCAGTGGCGTGGGGCTGATTTCCCACCAGGTTTCCAGTGCTTCGTCGTTCTTGGCCTCGATGGCCGGGCGGCCGAAGCGGTTCCACCACGCGGCAGACGTGCCGGGCGGGTAGTAATTGGGGATCCACAGGTAATTCCATTGCAGCACCCGGTCCAGGGCGTGGGCGTAGGTGAGCATCTGGGCCTGGGTGTCGGCCTTGACCAGGCCCTTGATCAGGCTGTCGACGGCCGGGTCCTTGAGCACCATGTAGTTGTTGGCACCTGCATCGAACGCGGCGGCGGAACCGAAGTAGTTATACAGCTCCATCCCGGGGGAGGTGGTCACCGGGAAACCCGTCACGATCATGTCGTAGTCGCGGGCCATCAAGCGGTTCACATACTGGGAAGAGTCGATACGGCGAATATTCAGGGTAATGCCGATCTGCGCCAGGTTGCGTTTGTACGGCAATAACAGACGTTCAAGGCCGTTCTGCGCATTCAGGAAGGTGAACTCCAGCGGCTCGCCGTCGGCATTCACCAGCTTGTCGCCCTCGGGTTTCCAGCCCGCTTGCTCCAGCAGGGCCAAGGCTTGCAATTGCTTGTCGCGAATCATCCCGCTGCCATCGGTGACCGGCGCCTTGAACACCTGGGTGAACACCTCGTCGGGTATCTGGCCGCGCAAGGGTTCGAGGATCGCCAGTTCCTCCTTGGTCGGCAGTTGAGTGGCCGCCAGCGGGCTATTGGAGAAGAAACTCTGCTGGCGGATGTACATATTGCGCATCATCTGCCGGTTGGCCCATTCGAAATCCCACAGCATCGCCAGCGCCTGGCGCACGCGGCGGTCCTTGAACATCGGCTTTTGCACGTTGAACACATAACCCTGGGCCGGCTGCGGCATTTCCTTGGCCAGGTGCGCACGTTGCAGGCGACCGTCGTCCAGCGCCGGGCCGTTGTAGCCGATGGAGTAACCGGTGGCGGAAAACTCGCGATTGAAGTCGTAGGCACCGCCGCGCAGGACCTGGCGTGCCACTTCGGTATCGCCGAAATATTCCAGGCTCAAATGGTTGAAGTTGTACAGGCCACGGCTGACGGGTAAGTCCTTGCCCCACCAGTCCGGGTCACGGGTAAAGGTGATGGTGCTGCCGGAGTCGATCTTGCTGACTTTGTACGGGCCGCTGCCGAGTGGGGCTTCGTAGCCGCCGCCGTTGGCGAAGTCGCGGGTTTTCCACCAGTGCTCGGGGAACACCGGCAGGGTGGCGATATCCAGGGGCAGGGTACGGTTTTCATTGCTGGAAAAATCGAAGCGCACCTGACGCGGGCCTTCGACTTCGACGTGCTTGACGTCGGCGAACAAGGTACGAAAGCGCAGGCTGCCCTGGGTCATCAGCAGATCGAAGCTGTAGCGCACGTCTTCGGCCGTGATCGGTTTGCCATCGGCGAAGCGCGCTTTGGGGTTGAGGTAGAAGCGCAGGGACAGGCCGTCGTCGGCGCGCTCCATCTTCTCGGCCACCAGGCCATAGACCGTGTAGGGCTCGTCCAGCGAACGCTGGGCCAGGGGCGCATACAACCAGCCGTCGACCTGGGACACGCCGATGCCTTTGTCGATATATGGCAGCACATGGTCAAAACGCCCAATTTCCAGCGCTGAGCGTCGTAGGCTACCGCCCTTGGGGGCGTTGGGGTTGGCGTAGTCGAAATGAGTAAAACCGGCGGGGTACTTGGCCGGTTCGCCGTACACCGTCAGTGACGGTTGAGGCGCCGCGATCACGGCAGTGCTGGCCAGCAGCACGGCCAATGTGGAGCTAAATAGGTAGGTAAAAGCCAATCGCATTGTCAGCCTTGAACGCCGGGTAAAGAAGAATAAGGATTTGTACGCTAACGGCATCCGCGTCGCCAGTCATCACATGCACAACGGCCCACCAAAAGGCGGGCCGTTGTTTATAGCATCAGCACAGACTGGATCAGTCCTGGCGGCTGGTCACTTCCAGCAGGTGGTAGCCGAACTGGGTTTTTACCGGACCTTGCACGGTGTTGACCGGGGCGCTGAATACGACGGTGTCGAATTCTTTAACCATCTGGCCTGGACCGAACGAACCCAGGTCGCCGCCGCTACGGCTGGAAGGGCAGGTGGAGTTGGTTTTGGCGATTTCTGCGAAATCGGCGCCGCCTTCGATTTGGGCCTTGAGTTCGTTGCACTTGTCTTCGGTGGCAACGAGGATGTGACGGGCGGTGGCTTTGGCCATGGGGAGTAACTCCTTGAGTAAAAAGGGTGAGCGTACCGGATTCAGGCGGTTATTTCCTGGCAAAGTTCCCGGTATTTGATCGGGTGGGCTCACGGCAGCACGATATAGTCGTTACGTTGCCGGATTGGCTGGTGGGGGGCCTGGACCAGGTGCAGGTAGCGACCGTCCACCAGGTCAATGGGCAGGCAGTCGTCGATATCCAGCACGCCATCGGTATGGGCCTGAGACCAGTGGCTCAGCATCTGCTGTTTGCCCTTGCTCATCGCCTCCTGTTTAGTGCGGGCCACCACCAGCAGGTAATGATGGGCCTCACCAAAACTGTTGGCTTCATAACCGCCCAGGTTGAGGAAGTACAAGTGCTGCGCGCCGGCCTGTGGCGCGAGGTGGCTGAGTTCGACTTTCCAGCCATCGACGCCATCCACCGCCATCCACGAGTCGATATGCACGCCCTTGGGGCTGCCGAACCAACCGTCGCGCAATTGCGGGTAGGTGTCTTGCAGCGTATCCGCCGCCGCGAACACCACATCATGCACTTCAATTTTGGCCCTGGGGTGCGCGCCCCCGAGCATCACGACAAACAGCATTGCAGGTCCTTCCTGGCGACTTGGCAGAGGCCAACCATACTTCGATTGAACCCTTTTGTCCGGTCAATGCCACACTGTTAATCCGCGAACTCACCAGGAGGTTGTCATGCGAACTATTGATCTGGCCGGCGTGCCCGTCCCAGTTATCGGCCAGGGAACCTGGCGCATGGGCGAAAACCCGGACCAGCACCGCGCCGAAGTCGCGGCGTTGCAACTGGGGATCGACGAGGGCATGACCCTGATCGATACCGCCGAAATGTATGGCGATGGCGGCGCCGAAACGGTGGTCGGCGAAGCCATTCGCGGCAGGCGCGACCGGGTGTTTCTGGTCAGCAAGGTCTACCCGCACAACGCCAGCCACAAAGGTGTGCCGCGTGCCTGCGAAGCCAGCCTCCAGCGCCTGGGTACCGACTACATCGACCTGTACCTGTTGCACTGGCGCGGCCAATACCCCCTGGAAGAAACCGTCGAAGCCTTCGAGCGCTTGCGTGAGGCAGGCAAGATCGGGCGTTGGGGCGTCTCCAATTTCGACGTGGCCGACCTGCAGGAACTCGCGTCCCCGGCCTGTGCGACCAATCAAGTGCTCTACAACATCGAAGAGCGCGGCATCGAATTCGACCTGCTGCCCTGGTGGCAACAGCACCATTTGCCGTTGATGGCGTACTGCCCGATTGCCCAGGGTGGCGAGTTGTTGTCCAGCCAGACCCTCAAGCAGATCGCCCGCCGCCACGACGTCACGCCCGCCCAGGTTGCCCTGGCCTGGGTGTTGCGCCAGGACGGTGTGATCGCCATCCCCAAAGCGGTAAACCCCGAGCATGTGCGGCTCAATGCCGGCGCTGCCAGGCTGACGCTGGATGAACACGACCTGGACGCCGTCGACCGCGTGTTTGGCGCACCCAAGCGCAAGCACCCGTTGTCGATGGTGTAGCGCGGTGGCGCAAACGGCGACCGTCTCTGGCCGCCGTCCCGCCCGCGCGCGAATTAGCCCGCTACCGGGCTCCGCCAGTCGTCCGAGCCGGAAGTGCCGGATACCTCGTGGGTCCACACGATCTTGCGATAGGTGAAGTGCACATCCTCCAGGTGCGTGAAATGGGCATTGTCCGGGTCCTGGCAATTGGGCATGCGTGACTGGATATCCACGATGGTCGCGCCCTCCAGTTCAATGGTGAAGTAGTGTTCCTGGGTGCCTGCCGAGGAGGTGCGGAACCATTCCAGCCGGCACTTGACCTCTTCGCCGCTGGTCAGCGCACTGAACAGCAAGGGCGAAGACTTATCGAAGACCTTGCTGATCATCAGGGGCTTATGGACCCTTTGGCCCGTCGGCTGACCGGACTGCGGGTCACGGGGGATGATCACCTGATGGGAAAACGCCTGAACCAGAATCTGGTCTTCATGGCCCTCCTGGTAAATGTTACCTACCGAGTCCTGGGTAAATGTGCCTGCCGTAATCAAACCCTGTTTGACGCCGGTGATGGAAAGATAGGCGGGTGTTGGCATAAGTGGTTTCCTTGCCTGAATGATGAGGTAGTTCCAACCAGCACAGATACCGGTTGGTTGAATGCCTATAACAAGAAGCGTGCCTGAAAATGGCCGGGTCAATAAAATCAATGGGCTGAAGGTGTAGTAGGGTGTTTTACCAAGCGAATAAGTGTGAGTGGGTTGCGTTCAAGCGAAATTGTTTGCGCATAAGTGCGCATTTAGTTGCTCATGAGGTTTTGTGCATTGCGCAGGGAGTCGCGGCAGGATTTGGTTTATTACCCGTATTTAAGTGCGCAGGTTGCTGCGCACACCTTTATTTTCAGGGGTTGTAGGATAATTCCTAAGTTTCCTTCCATTGCTTGCTGAATGTTTTATGTGTGGCTAAGGTTTGCGAACTTCGTGGAAAGTAGAGCGAAGTTCAGAGGGCGTTCGAATGTGCAGATCAACTGCGCTTAGTTAGCCTTTTCTTGCCTAGGTTAGTTGTGCGCGGTGCCAGATGTCTTATTCGGACAAACTGTATGATTATTATCTTGAACTTGCACGGTTGCCCTGCTCGCAAAGCAGTTTTGCGGGCAGCGATATGCGCTTTTCGGGCGAATATGAAGTCCTGGAGTCAGAGATCGGCAAGGCGCAATCGATGCATGGTACCGGCCAGCCCGATTGGTACAAGGTGCTGCAGATCAGTGAGTCGGTGTTGCGCCAGCAGTCCAAGGATTTGCGGGTGGCGGTCTGGTTGACCTGGGCGTTGCATCAGCGTGAGTCCTTCCCCGGTCTGCTGGCCGGCCTGGGTTTGCTGCGCAGTCTCTGCGAGCAGCATTGGCCTGCGCTCTACCCGGAAAAAACACGCACCCGTGGCGCAGCGTTCAGTTGGCTGGTATTGCGCCTTGAACCGCTGTTTACCCAAAACCTATCGCTGCAGAGCCAGCAACCCCTGTTTCAATCCGTGCTTGAACACCTGGTGTGTCTCGATGAGCTGTGGGCTGAGCACCTGATGGATGAGGCGCCAATGCTGCTGCCGATTCGCAGGCAATTGGCGGGGCGACTGGAGCGTGCCGCGCAAGGCGATCCCGCGCTCTCGGTGGTGAGCGGCGTCATCGCTCAGGTCAAGCAGGCGACCACCCAGCTGCTGAAACCTGAGGCGGTAGTGGACAGCGAAAAAGATGCCCACAAATTGCTACGCGCATTGCAGGAGCAGGCTCGCCCCCTGTGTGCATGGTGGCTGCGTCAGAACGCAACCGACCTGCGTGCACTGCGTCTGAACCGCACGCTGGCATGGCTGGCCCTCATCAGCTACCCGGACGCCGACAACGAGCGCGTCACCACTTTGCGCGGGCCTGCACCCGACAAGCTCAAGCGTTACCAGGAGCGCTTTGCCCAGGGCCAATACGCCGACTTGTTACTTGAGCTTGAGGCCAGTCTCGCGGGGGCGTTGTTCTGGTTCGACGGGCTGCACAGAGTCTGGCAATGCCTCGAAGCCCTGCAGGCCGACCTGGCCATGACCGAGCTTGAGGTGAGCCTCGCCTTGTTGCTGCAGCGCCTGCCAGACCTGCCGGAGTTTCGCTTTCATGACGGCACTCCATTTGCCGACGTGAACACTCGGGACTGGATCGCGTTGCAGGTCGCCCGTCACCTGCACAGGCCTGAATCACTGGCAGTGGTGCTGGATGCGGACGCCGAGCCTTGGGGGGTTGCCTTGCAGGATGCAGTGGCGCGTCTGCGAAAGGACGGGCTCAAGGCTGCGGTGCAGAGCCTAACGCAAGGCATGCACGCCGCCCGCGGCGACCGTGCGCGTTTTCATTGGCGTCTCGCACAGGCGCGATTGTGTGTGCAGGCGGGCAAACATGAGTTGGCGAAGATCCAGCTCGAACACCTGGACCACGAGCTGCAACGCACGGGGCTGGAGCGCTGGGAGCCGGAGCTGGCCCTTCAAGTGACCCAGCTCCTGCACCGTTGCTGCGACCTGTTGCCACAAAATCACGCCGTGCGCGAGCGCAAGGAAGAGTCCCATCGCAGGCTGTGCCTCTTCGATCTTGAAGCGGTACTTGAATAGGCTTTCGAGCCACTGAAAAAAGGAGAAAAACCATGGCCAAAGAAGGTTCGGTAGCACCCAAGGAACGCATCAACATCACCTTCAAACCCGCTATCGGTGGGGCGCAGGAAGAAGTCGAGCTGCCGTTGAAACTATTGGTGCTGGGCGATTTCACCCAGCGTGAGGACGTGCGCAAGCTTGAGGATCGCAAGCCTATCGCGCTCGACAAGAACACCCTTGATGACGTGCTGGCCAAGCAGGCGTTAAGCCTGACGCTGAGCGTTCCCAACCGCCTGCAGGACGACGCCGACGTTGAAGAGCTGGCCATTCGGGTGCGCATCAACGCCATGAAGGATTTCAACCCCGCGAACCTGGTGGAGCAGATTCCCGAGCTGCACAAGCTGATGGCGCTTCGCGAGGCGCTCATGGCGCTCAAGGGGCCGTTGGGCAACACGCCAAGTTTTCGCAAAGCCATCGAGCAGGCCCTGGCCGATGACGACTCCCGTGCGCGGGTGCTGGCGGAGTTAGGACTGAGCGGCCCCGCCGCCTGACATTTTCAGTAAAAGGACACTGGTACCATGACCACCCAACAGAACTCGATGCCCGCGCAAATTGCGGCTGAATACAGCATTCTCGACAACATCATCGCCCAGACGTTACTGAGCGCCGACGACGAGGCGTACGGCATTGCCAAACGTGGCGTCTCGGCATTTATCGAGGAGCTGATCAAACCGCAGAACAGCGGAGAACCGGTGAAGAAGCGGCTGGTTGACCGGATGATTGCCGAGATCGACACCAAGCTCAGCCGGCAAATGGATGAGATTTTGCACCACCCGGATTTCCAGGCCCTGGAAGCCGCCTGGAAAGGCCTGCAGTTGTTGGTCGATCGCACCAATTTCCGGGAAAACATCAAGATCGAGCTGCTGAATGTTTCCCGGCAAGACCTGCTGGATGACTTCGAAGATTCGCCGGAAGTGACCCAGTCGGGGCTGTACAAACATATCTACAGTGCAGAATACGGTCAGTTTGGTGGCCAGCCCGTGGGCGCGATCATCGCAAACTACTTTCTTTCCCCGAGCGCGCCGGATGTGAAGCTGATGCAATACGCTTCCAGTGTGGCCTGCATGGCGCACGCGCCGTTTATCGCCGCCGCCGGGCCGGGGTTTTTCGGGCTGGAGAGCTTCACCGGCCTGCCGGATCTCAAAGACCTCAAGGACCATTTCGAAGGCCCGCAGTTTGCCAAATGGCAAAGCTTTCGCCAGAGCGAGGACGCCCGCTATATCGGGCTGACGGTGCCGCGTTTCCTGCTGCGCACGCCCTACGACCCCCTTGAATGCCCGGTCAAGACCTTTGCTTACCAGGAAAACGTGGTGAACAGCCATGAGCACTACCTGTGGGGTAATACCGCCTATGCATTTGCCACGCGCCTGACCGACAGCTTTGCACGGTTTCGCTGGTGCCCGAATATCATCGGCCCGCAAAGCGGAGGGGCGGTGGAAGATTTGCCGTTGCACCATTTTCACAGCATGGGCGAAATCGAAACCAAGATTCCAACCGAAGTACTGGTTTCCGACCGTCGTGAATATGAGCTGGCACAAGAGGGCTTCATTGCCTTGACGATGCGCAAGGGCAGTGACAATGCCGCATTCTTTTCCGCCAGCTCGGTGCAAAAACCCAAACAGTTCGGCATCAGCGCAGAGGGCAAGGAAGCCGAGTTGAATTATCGCCTGGGCACCCAGTTGCCCTACATGATGGTGGTCAACCGGCTGGCGCATTACCTCAAGGTATTGCAGCGTGAGCAACTGGGGTCGTGGAAGGAACGTACCGACCTGGAGTTGGAGCTTAACAAGTGGATTCGCCAGTACGTCGCCGATCAGGAAAACCCCAGTGCCGAAGTGCGTGGGCGGCGTCCGTTGCGGGCGGCGCGCATTGTTGTCAGTGACGTCGAAGGCGAGCCTGGCTGGTACCGCGTCAACCTGAGCGTGCGCCCGCACTTCAAGTACATGGGGGCGGATTTCACCCTGTCCCTCGTTGGCAAGCTCGATAAAGAATGAGCAAAGGTCAGGGCATGCCCCACCACCAAAGCCTGTTCGAGCGCCTTGAATGCCCGGCAACTGTCCCCGCATCTGGTGTGAGGTCCGTCGCCACCCACCTGGGGAAGATGCTCAGCATCCGTGCGGGCAGCGTTCAGACATTGCCGGATTACGGCTTGCCCGACCTCAATGATATGAATCGCAGCCTGCATGAATCACTGAGCCAGTCGCGGTTGCTGATCGAGCGATTTATCCGCGCCTACGAGCCGCGCTTGAAGCACGTGCGGGTTCGGGCGCTGCCTCGGGATCATGACCCATTGGCGCTGGCGTTCGTCATCGAGGCCACGCTGATGGTGGAAGGTGTCAAGCAGCCTGTGATGTTCACTGCGCGCCTGTGTGGTGGCGGGCAGGTCGAGGTCGTGCCGGATGTCCTTTAATCGTTATTACCAAAGCGAGCTTGGTGCGTTGCGCCAGCTTGGGCGGCGTTTCTCGGAACGTAACCCGGCGCTCGCACCTTTTCTGGGAGAGCCCGGCCAGGATCCGGATGTGGAGAGGTTGCTGGAGGGCTTTGCCTTTCTCACCGGCCGCCTGCGCCAGAAACTCGATGATGAGCTGCCTGAGCTGACTCATTCCTTGATGCATTTGCTGTGGCCCAACTACATGCGGCCGATGCCCGCGTTCAGCATCCTGCAGTTTGATCCGTTGAAGCACGCGGGCCCCGGCGTGCAGGTACCGCGGGATACGCCGGTCGAAAGTTCCGCTATCAAGGGTGAGCGTTGCCGCTTTCGTACCTGTTATGCCACGCAGGTCTTGCCACTGCGACTGAGCACCCTGGAATACAGCGTGCAGGGCGAGCGGGCCGTGTTAAGCCTGCGCCTGGACATGAGTGCAGACGGCAATTTCAGTGAGCTGACGTTCGATCAACTGCGCCTGCACCTGGCGGGTGATGAGGACATCGGCCAAGGGTTGTACCTGAGCCTGTTGCGCCACCTGGAAGGCATTGAGTTGCTGCCCTTCGGCCACGATGGCGTGCCGATCGAGGGCACTGATGGGCATGCGCTTTCGCTGCGACTTGGCGCCGATCAGGTGCGCCCGGTGGGGTTTAGCGAGGAGCAGGCCTTGATTCCCTATCCGATGAACACCTTTCGCGGTTATCGCCACCTGCAGGAGTACTTCGCCTTTGCGGAAAAATACCTGTTTGTCGATGTGTGTGGGCTGGATGTGCTGCACCGCTTGCCCCATGAGCAGCTCAAGCAGGTGTGCGCGATGGTGCTGCGTTTCGAACTGCGTAACCCGTTGCGTGAAACCCAGCGACCCACCCTGGATAACGTGAAGCTCTACTGCACGCCGATCGTCAACCTGTTCAAACATGATGCGGTACCGATTCGCCTGGACGGCAAACAGGATGAATACCTGCTGATACCTGGCGAGTATTCGCGGGAAAACGCCTGTGTATTTTCCGTGGACAGCGTCGTGGGTTGGCATCCGGGCGGTAGGGGATATCAGGCGTACGTACCGTTTGAGTCCTTCGAGCATGAAGGCGATACCGATGTGTCCACAGGCATCCCCAGCTACAGCATTCGTCAACGTTCGTCGGCGCAGCAAGGCGGGCTTGATACCTGGCTGGGATTTAACAACGGCCTGGAAGCCGATCTGCAAACATTGTCGATCGAGCTGACGTGCACCAACCACAACCTGCCTCGGCAGCTGCCGATCGGGGCGATCAACCAGCCTTGCGAGCAGACACCGCAAGGGTTGTCGTTTCGCAATATCTGCGCCCCGACCGCGAGTTTTTTACCGCCGCTGGACCATGACTTTCTCTGGCGGCTGATCAGCAACATGTCGCTCAACTACCTGTCATTGAGCGACATCAATGCTTTGAGAATGATCCTCGAAACCTATGACTTGCCACGCTACCACGACCGCCAGGCGCAGAAGGTCAGCGAGAGGCGCCTGGGTGCAGTGCGTTCTGTGCGGCATACGGCCGTAGACCGATTGCACCGCGGCCTGCCGTTTCGGGGTTTACGCATCGACCTGACGGTTGATCCCGAAGGCTTCCTCGGGCAGGGCGGAGTCTTCGTGTTCGCCTCGGTGCTCAACGAATTCTTCGCGCTCTACGCCAGCCTCAATGCCTACCACGAACTACGAGTCACCAGCACACAAGGAGACGTGTACCTATGGCCACCCAGGATGGGCCAGCAGCCCCTGCTTTGACGCATCTGTCCCGTGTCATCCGCGAGTATTCGCTGTTCCAGGCGGTTTTGCAGGTGATCAAGCGTCTGCGCGACGCCCACCCGACACTGGATGACGACGCGTTGTATGACCAGTTGGAGTTTCACGCCAACCCTGGTTTTCCTGGTCACGATATTGACCGGGTGGAGTTTTTTGTTGAGCGCGGCCAATTGCGCGCGCGTCTGCGCCTTAACGTTTTGGGCCTGTGTGGTGCGGGATCACCGCTGCCTGCGTTTTATGGCGAACAGGCTTTTGTCGATGGGGTGGGCGGTAATACCACGCGTGACTTCCTGGACCTGTTTCACCACCGATTGCAGCGGCTGATGTTGCCGATCTGGCGCAAATACCGTTATCGGGCGTGTTTCCAGGCCGGGGCGCGGGATGCCTTCTCCGAACAGATGTTTGCGTTGATCGGATTGAAAGGCCGACAGATCCGCACTGCTGCGCAATTGAACTGCAAGCGGCTGTTGCCGTATCTGGGGTTGCTTAGCCTGCGTGCGCATTCGGCAGCCTTGATCGAGACGGTGCTGCGTTACTACTTCAAGCACAACCACCTGTTTATCGAGCAGTGGGTCGAGCGCACGGTGGCCATTACCGACCCCCAGCGCAATCGGCTGGGTGTTGCGAACAGCGTGCTCGGCCAGGACCAGGTACTGGGAACCCGTGTCGCCGACCGCAGCGGCAAATTCAGGGTGCATGTCCAGGGCCTCGACTGGCAGAAATTTCATGGGTTTTTACCCACCGGCGCGGACTACCCGCGGCTGTGTTCACTGGTGCGGCTGACGGCACGCGACCCTTTGGAGTACGACCTGCGCCTGGTTCTGGCCAGGGAGGAAATCAGGCCGTTGCACATTGGCGAGCGCAACGTCTGTCGCCTCGGCTGGACCAGTTGGCTGGCGCATGAGTGCGCGGACGGTGTGGTCGTAGTGGCCAGCAATGCTCATGAGGGATGAATCATTATGATGAATGTGGACCTGCAACAACTTATCCAGACCTTGACTGCCCGGGCCCGTCGAGACCTTGAACGCTCGGCCGAGCGCTGTGTGACACGCGGCGGTCGAGAAGTATTGGTGGAAGACCTGCTGCTGACCCTGCTTGAGCATCGCGACGGCCTTCTGGTGCGGGCGTTGGCGGATGCGGGTGTCGAGCCCGGAGGGCTGCAAGCAATATTGCAACCCAAGGGGGAGACGAGTGCGTCGCGCAATCCGGTATTTTCCCAGGCCCTCGTGCAGTGGCTGCAACAAGCCTTGATGGTTGCTCATCTGGAGCTGCATCAGACGCAGGTGGATCACGGCGCCCTGTTGCTGGCGCTGTTGCGCCACCCGTTAGATCACGCCGGCAGTGCTTATCAGCGGTTATTGAGCCGGTTGGACCCACAGCGCGTGCACGAATTCCTGTTGAGCCAGGCGCCTGAAAACGCCCCTGCACCCAATCGGGATTCCTTGCTTGAGCGTTTTACCCATGACCTGACCCGCCAGGCCCATGAAGGGCGCATCGACCCGGTGCTGTGTCGCGATGCGGAGATCCGCCAACTGATCGACATCCTCGTGCGCCGACGCAAAAACAACCCGATTCTGGTTGGAGAAGCCGGTGTGGGTAAAACCGCGGTTGTCGAGGGCCTTGCCTTGCGTGTCGCCAGCTCGCAGGTACCGGAACCGCTCAAGGACGTGCGGGTGCTGACCTTGGATATGGGCTTGCTACAGGCTGGGGCCAGCATCAAGGGTGAGTTCGAACGACGCCTCAAAGGTGTGATCGACGAGGTCAACGCTTCGGCAAAGCCGGTGATCCTGTTTATCGACGAAGCCCATACGTTGGTAGGGGCGGGCGCCCAGGCGGGCGCGTCCGATGCTGCCAACCTGCTCAAGCCGGCCTTGGCCCGGGGTGAACTGCGTACCATCGCCGCCACCACGTGGTCGGAGTACAAGAAATATTTCGAAAAAGACCCGGCATTGGCGCGGCGTTTTCAGCCGGTGCTGGTCAACGAACCCAGCGTCGAGCAGGCGGTGTCGATCCTGCGTGGGCTGGTGCCGGTGTACGAGCGTAGCCACGGTGTGTATGTGCGTGACGACGCCGTCGTCGCGGCGGCGCAGATGAGTGCACGCTATCTGGCCGGGCGCCAGTTGCCCGACAAGGCGGTGGATGTGCTGGATACCGCCTGCGCCCGTGTACGCACCAGTCGTGACTCGGCGCCCGAGGCATTGCAGCGACTGTACGCCGAGCAGGCAGAGGGTGCGCGCCAGGCGCAGGCGTTGACCCGGGACCGGGAGGCAGGGCTGCCAGTGGATGAACCGGCCTTGCAGGCATTGAACCTGCGGATGGAGGCGGTGGAATGCGAGCGTGAGCTTCTGGAGGCGCGCTGGCTCGAGCAGCGCATAGTGGATCCTCAGGTGTGCCCGCGCCTGGTGGCCCAGGTCATTAGCGCCTGGACCGGTATTCCTGTTGAGCAACTGACGCTGGAGAGCAGTGAAAAGGCCCTGGGTTTTGCCCAGGCCCTGCGCTCGCGCATCCTCGGCCAGGAGCAAGCGGTCCAGGCCCTGGATCGTAACCTGCGCGCCGTGGCTTCCGGGCTGAACAAGGCCGATGCCCCGGTCGGCGTATTCCTGCTGGTGGGCCCAAGTGGCGTAGGCAAGACCGAAACGGCCATGGCCCTGGGTGACCTGCTGTACGGCGGTGAGCGCTTTGTCACCCTCTTGAACATGTCGGAGTTCCAGGAAAAACACGCGGTGTCCCGGCTGATCGGCGCGCCACCTGGGTATATCGGTTATGGCGAGGGCGGGGTGCTGACGGAGGCCGTCCGCCAACGCCCCTATTCGGTGGTGCTGCTCGACGAGGTTGAGAAGGCCGACCCGGAAGTGTTGAACCTGTTCTATCAGATTTTCGACAAAGGCCTGGCCAATGATGGGGAAGGCCGGGAAATCGACTTTCGCAATACGCTGATCCTGATGACCTCCAACCTGGGCAGCGAATGCATCGGTGAATTATGCGCCGGCGGCCGACGCCCGGATGTTCAGGTGTTGCAAGAGGCGATCCGCCCGCTGCTGCGCGACCACTTCAAGCCTGCGCTGCTGGCCCGAATGCGGGTGGTGCCGTATTACCCGATCACCGGTGAGATCCTGCATGACATGGCAAGGCTCAAGCTGGAACGCCTCGGGCAAAGGTTGCATCTGCGCAAGCTTGCCTTCAGCTACGCGCCTGAATTGGTGGCCCACATGGCCCAGCGTTGTGCTCACGGTGACAGCGGCGCCCGGTACATCGACCAATGGGTTGAGATGCACTTGCTGCCCCAGGTGGTGGACCGTCTGCTGGAGGCGATGGCCAGGGGTGAGCGCCTGTCGCAGGTGCATGCCGGCCTGGATGGTAACGGCAACCCAACCTGTGAGTTCAGCCAATGATGGATAACCGGTTTGCCCAGTTGCCCCATCCACTGGCCTACGCTGATGCATTACTGGGCTGGTTCACCCGCCTGGGCACTGATGACGACGAGACCAGCTTGCCGGACCTGTGTGTCGCGGCGGCTGCCCAATTGAGTCAGTGTGAACTCAGCCAACTGTATTGGCGCGACGAGGCGACAGGTCGGCTTGACCTGATCGCCCAGCATTTGCCTGGAGTGCCGCCTCCCGGCAACCTGGTTTCCGGCGCGGATTTTCAGCATGAGCAGGTGCTGCACTATGTGCTCAGTCATCGCTGCGCCCTTAGCCTGCAAGACCTGGCAAACAGTGTGTACGAAAGCGGCTTTTTGCCTGCCATGGCGAAGCCTTGGTGCGCGTTGTCGTGTGTGCCGTTGTTCAGTCGCCACCAAACCCTTACCGGTGTGTTGCTGTATGCCAGCCAGCGCCCGATCTCCTTACAGGACTACGCTGTCTCATTGGGCCAGCTGGGTAGCTTTGCCTTGATGCAGGTGGCATTGCTGCGGCGTTTGCGGCCTGCGCAAAGTGTTATCCCGCCCAAGTGCGCAGCCCAGGTCACACGGGCGGCATTTGGTTTGATCGGCCATAGCACGGCCATGGATGAGACGTACCGTCTGATCGGCAAGGTGCTGAATGCACCCTACACCGTGCTGCTGCGCGGTGAGACCGGTACCGGCAAGGAAGTGGTGGCGCGGGCTATCCATTGCGCCGGGCCGCGCCGTGACAAAGCGTTCGTGGTGCAAAACTGTGCGGCGTTTCCCGAGGGGCTGCTGGAAAGTGAACTGTTCGGCTATCGCAAAGGCGCCTTCACGGGTGCCGAGCGTAACCATGCAGGGTTATTCGATGCAGCGCATGGCGGCACGTTGCTCCTGGACGAAATCGGCGATATGCCGCTGTCGCTGCAGGCCAAGCTGTTGCGGGTTTTACAGGAAGGTGAAATTCGCCCACTGGGTGCCAGTGCGGCGCACAAGGTCGATGTGCGCATTATCGCCGCGACTCACCGTGACCTCGCCGCGATGGTGGCCCAGGGCAGTTTTCGCGAAGACCTGTATTACCGGCTGGCGCAGTTCCCGATTGAGCTTCCGGCCCTGCGTGAGCGCGACGGTGATGTGTTGCTGTTGGCGCGGCATTTTGCGCAAAAAGCCTGCGCGGCGCTGGGCCGTACCGCGGTGGGGTGGTCAAGCGCGGCATTGGATCAACTGTCGAGTCATGGTTTTCCCGGCAACGTACGAGAGCTCAAGTGCCTGGTAGAGCGCGCGGTGCTGTTGTGTGACGACGCTGTGATCCTGCCTGCGCACCTTTCCCTGTCGGCGGCACCTGTCAATGAAGCGGTCGATGCAACCTTGCGCCAACGCCTGGAGCGAGTGGAGCGGGTATTCCTGATCGACTGCCTGCACAAAAATCGTGGCAATCGAACCCGAACCGCTCGCGAGCTGGGCGTCGCACGCCGCACGCTGCTCTACCGCCTGGCGCACTTGAAGATTCCCGTGGCCAATGTTCGCGAGGGCGGCTGAATGGCGTACGTGCGCACACCTTTTTCTCTGGGAGATACCTGATGTCTTTTCGTCCGTGGCAAGCCGTGATGCTTGTGCTGTGTTTGCTGGGTGGCTGTAACGCCAATTATGTCTTTGACGACGCTGACTACCGACCGTTGGGTGATCCCCAGGCGGCCCGTCGCGGCCATTGAACAGGGGAGCCCTGCGATGCAATTAATGTTTGAAGTGTGTGACGCCGTGAGCGGGGAACCGCCGGCCCGCAAGGTATTTGACGGGGTCGGCGGCGTGATCGGCCGTGGTGCGGGGTGTGACTGGATCATTCCCGACACCACGCGCTTGATTTCCAGCCACCATGGCTTGGTCAGTTACCGGGATGGGCGCTACTTCCTGACGGATATCAGCAGTAACGGGATTGCTGTGTCGGGCAGTCTGGAAAGCTTGCGCAAAGGGCAGGCGCGGCTGATCAGTGAAGGTGATGTATACCGCTTGGGATCAATGGAAATTCGCGCCCGATTGTTGGGCGTGGACCGGCCTGGATCGGCCCGCACTGACACGATCCCCGACGATGCCTTTCTGGGACTTGACCCTGTTCACGCATTGGAGTGCGAACAGCGGCGCGCAGAACTGTCGCAAGAGTTGGACGCGTTGAACACGCCAACACAATCGCCTGCGCAATCGTTTTGTGAGGGGGCTGTGGACCGCGATCATCTGGTTGTGCCTCGGTGGGCTGAGCCTGCCGGGGAAGTGGCGGCTTCACTCGCGGTCCCCCCGGCAGTTGTGGCCCCGGAGGGGTTCTGGTCGCAGTTTGGCGAAGCATTGGGTATGGGTTTGGATACGCTCGATACGCCGGGTCGCGAGGCGCTGGCGATCAAGGTGGCGGGCTTGTTCAGGCAAACCGTCGAAGGGTTGCAGCAAAACCTTCGAACCCGCGACGAGTTGAACCGTGAGATGAATCTGGGCTGGAGCACGCCCGTGCTCAAGAGCCAGAACCCCTTGAGAGATTGCGTCGACGCCCATGCGGCCGTGACGTCGCTGTTGAGTGCCGGCGAGTTGGGCCAGCCTTCTACCGAGCAAGCGGTCGCCCAGGTGTGTCGGGACCTGCAAGTTCATCAACTGGCCTTGGTCGTGGCTTGCCGGGCCGCAGTACGCGGCGCGCTGGCAGCGTTTGCACCCGATCATCTGCTGTCGTGCTTCGAGCGCGAGGGCAAGCCGCGCCGGTTCTTCTCGGACGCTGCCCATTGGCGGGCGTACCAGCGCCATTACCGACGGCAGAGGGAGGAGGGTGCCTTGGGCGAGCAGCTATTGCGCAGTGACTTTACCCAAGCCTATGAGGAACAGGTGCGCCTCGTCTCGACCCTGCACGCCGCTTATCCAGGATGATGTTCATGTATCGAACCACCGTCGCAGCAATGCTGATAGCGCTGGGCCTGTTGGCTGGCTGCAGCAGCATTTCACCTTTTTCGACATTGACCAAACTGGACCTTACATTGACGGCCGGCGATGCGGTCAACCCGGACCTGCATGGCCGTCCCTCTCCAGTGGTGCTGCGCTTGATTGAACTGCGCCACCCCGTGGCCTTTGAGAATGCGGATTTTTTCAGCCTCTATGCGCGGGCGGAACAGACACTCCCCAAAGATTGGGTCAGTAGCGAAGAACTCGAGATGCGGCCCGGTGAGCGGCAGGCGCTCAAACTCAGTCTCGAGCCGCAAAGCCGTTATGTCGGCGTACTGGTGGCGTATCGCGATTTGCCCCACGTGCAATGGCGGTTGGTGCTGCCGGTCGCCCCTGCACAACTGACGCGCGCTGATCTGGTGCTGGACCATACAGGTATCCGCATCGATGCCCCTGATACCCGCAAGGCGGAAGATTGAGATGCAGGTCCATAACGTCATCTGGCAGGAAGGCATGCTGCTGCGGCCTCAACACTTGCAGCACAACGACCGCTACTACCATCAGCAACTCAACCGTACTCGCCTGCTGGGCCGCGATGCCTGGGGGTTCCTGTCCCTTGAGGTCGATGTGCAGTACCTCAATCTCGGCAAGCTGGTGGTCAACCAGGCCAGCGGGGTATTGCCGGACGGCAGTCTGTTCGAGCTGAGCGGTACGATGCAGCCTCTGATATTACAGGTGCCCGCCAATTGCGGCCCGCAGGCCGTCTACCTGGCGTTGCCGCTGGCGACCGGCAATCAGATTGAAGCGCGCCGGCCCGAGCAAAGCGATGTTCTGGCGCGCTATGTCGCCTGCGAAACGGAAATTGCTGATTCGAACGCCGGCGCCGAGTCCCGTTGCCAGGTCAACTGTGCACGCCCGGACCTGCGCCTGATCCTGGGGAGCAGCCCAGTGACCCGTTCTACGTGAAACTCCAGGTCGCCCAGGTGCTGGATTCGACCCGTGAAGGCGGCGTGAGGCTGGATACGGATTTTGTACCGACGTTTATCTATCTGCAGGCCTCCGGGTACGTGTCGTCTTGCATCAAGGAAGTAGTCAGCCTGTTGGCCACCCGTGGTGATGCGATTGCCGTGCGCATCCAGGGCAACGGCACATCGGCGGGCGCGCAGGTCGGCGACCTGCTGATGCTGCAATTGATCAACCGCGCCGAATTGCTGTTGCGTCATTATTTGAGCCAGGCCCAGGTTCGCCCGGAGGCCATGTATCGGGAGTTGCTGTCGATACTCGGTGAGCTGTCGACGTTCGCCACCGACAACAAGCGTGCGCACTTGGACGTGCATTACTGGCATGGCGACCAGGGCGCCAGCTTTCGCGGGTTGATGGGCAGCATCCGCACGGTGCTGTCGTTGGTGCTCGAACAGCATGCCCTCGAGTTGACGCTGCAGCATCGCCAGTACGGCGTACTGGTTTGCCCGGTGAGTGATCTCAAATTGTTGGGTACGGCCACGTTCATTCTGGCGGCCACCGCCCAGTGCGATTCGGAAGAGCTGCGCCATCGACTGCCGGCGCATCTGAAGATCGGCACCGTGGAGCGTATCCGCGAACTGGTCAACCTGCATCTTGCAGGTATCAGCATCAAACCGCTGCCGGTGGCGCCGAGGCAGATTCCATTCCATGCCGGCAAGACCTATTTCATGCTCGAGCTCGGTGCTCAGGACATCACGCAACTGGAGCAATCGGGTGGGTTTGCCTTTCACGCCAGTGGTGGGTTTGCCGAGCTGGAACTCAACTTCTGGGCTATCAGGAACTGAACGCCATGACGATGGACAGTGAACACGCGCAGGACGAGAAGACCGTATTGCTTGACCGCGAGGGGCTCAGCCCGGCGCAGGGGGCGGTGACCGATTTCCCATCGCCGCCAAGGTTCGAGCAACTGGAGGACCGCATGATCTACAGCGCCCGACTGCAGGGCGCACAGAGCTTCAATATGGGCCCCAATAGCCTGGTGACCGCGGCCTGGGAACTCTTGTCGCAGGTTGTGCAGATCAAGACCAGTACGGGCCGGGAAAACCTGCAGACGCTCAACGACCGATTGTCTTCCGGCATCACCACGTTTGAGGCCCGCGCCCTGCACCTGGGCGGCGAGGTTGGGCAGGTGATGTCTGCGCGTTATGTGCTGTGCAGCGTGATTGACGAGGCCGTGGTGACCACGGCGTGGGGCAGTCGCAGTGACTGGTCCACGAGCAGCCTGTTGAGTCGTTTTCACAACGAAACCTTTGGTGGTGAAAAGGTGTTCCAGCTGCTGGAGCGGCTGTCCCGCGACCCCGTCAAGCATGTGGCCATCCTGGAGTTGTTGTACCTGTGCCTGGCGCTGGGGTTCGAAGGTAAATACCGCGTCATGGCGCGGGGCGGGGCTCAGCTTGAAGGGATACGCGATGCCTTGTACCGACAGATCAGGCATGTGCGCGGGGACCGGCTCTCGATGACTGCCGCGCCAGGCGCTGCCAGGAAGCGTCACGCACGATTGCGCAGTCTTTCCGCGACATGGGTGGTGATCGGTGGGCTGGCCTGCGTGCTGGCGATGTACTCAGGGTGTGCATGGGTGCTGGGCCAAGAGCGCATGACGGTCATGCAACTTTTTCAACCTTCGGCGTCGGACCAGGCTCAGACGCCCTTGTAACGCTGGGAGCAATCAATGAACGCATTCTTCAAGGGCGCGGGCACGATCCTGCGCAAAAGTTGGGTCTGGAGCCTGTTATTGGTGCTGTCCGGCGCACTGTTGGTGTGGTTTTTCGGGCCGTTGCTGGCGGTGGATGACTATCGGTTCTGGCACAGCGCGACAGCGCGCTTGCTGACCGTGTGTGGCTTGTTCCTGTTGTGGGGGTTGGCGATGGTCGTGGTGGGCGCGGGCCGCACTGCACGGCTCAGCCAGCCTGAACATCAGACTCGCCATCAGCGTGAGGGGCTGGTCGGCGACGAACAAAAGCAGGTGCGGGGGCGGTTCAAGGAGGCGCTGCAGACGCTGAGAACCACACGGCGCTACGGTGAGCGCAGCCAGCGTTGGCGCAGCGAGTTGCCCTGGTACCTGTTGATCGGGCAACCGGGCAGCGGCAAGACCCGGCTCCTGGCGGCCACCGGGCTGCAATTTCCGCTCGATCGAGTCGAGGCGGGGCCCTCGGGCGGCACGTCCCACTGTGATTGGTATTTTGCCGACCAGGCCGTACTGGTCGAGACCGCAGGGCGCTACCTGACCCAGCCAGACCGTTCGGTGGACGCTGCGGGATGGTCGACGTTGCTCGGCCTACTCAGGTTGCGGCGCAGGACGCGCCCGCTCAATGGCGTGGTGGTGACGTTGTCGGTGGATACGCTGTTGGCGAGCAATGAGCACGACCTGGAGCTTCACGCCCGTCATGTACATAGCCGTTTGCAGGACATCCAGCAGACGCTGCATGTGGATGTGCCGGTTTATCTGGTGTTGACCCAGGCTGACCGCCTGGCCGGGTTTGCCGAGTTCTTTGATTCGCCGCAGGGCGACGGCACCGAAGACATACTCGGCGGGTGCCTGGCGACAGGTCAGGGTGAAACCGAGATTGCCCATGTGCGTGAAGCCTTCGAAGCACTGCTGCAACGCCTGGGGGCAGAACTGATCCCACGCTTGCACCAGGAGCGAAACGTTGAACGCCGTGGCCGCATGCTGGATTTTCCGCAGCAAGCCGCACGCCTCGCAGACCGCTTGTGCCTGTTTGTCGAGTCTGCGTTTTCCGCCCATCGCTATCAGCGCATCCATGCTTTACGAGGGTTCTACCTGACGTGCGCGAAGGCGGGTGATACACGCTCGCACTTCGTACAAGGTCTGTTCAGTCGGGTGATCTTTGCCGAGGCCGATCTCGCCGGCTTGCATACCCCCGAGCGCCAACGCCTGCGTCGGCGCCAAGGTCTATTGGCGCTGGCCGCATCGCTGGTCATCGGTGCAGCGGCTGCGCTGTGGGCCAACAGTTATTCGTTCAATCATCAGCGCCTGGTAGAACTGCAGGCGCTGACAAAACCGCAACCACCCGCCCAGCCAGGTTCGGACGAGGTTCTGGCCAGGCTGACGCTGCTGGACAGCCGCCTGGCGGCCACGCAGGTATTTGCACCGCAGGCAGAGGTGCGCTGGGTGGATCGGGCGGGCGTGTATCAGGGCGAGAAGACTCGCCCGCTGTTGGTCGATGCCTATGAAGCGGCGCTGCGCCAGCAACTGCTGCCGCAGGTAACGACCTTGCTCGAAGAACAGGTGCGCTCCAGCCTTGGCGATCGCGAGCGGCTTTTGGACACCCTGCGTGCCTACCTGATGCTCAATCTGCGCGAGCGTCGTGATACGGCCTGGCTGGCGGAGCATCTGGCGGGCCTTTGGTCCGCACGCTTGGCCGGGGATACGTCGGCGCAGGAGCGGCTGAATAAACACGTTGCGCGATTGCTTGAGGCGCCGTTCGCAGCCCCCTTGAACGATGGGCTGGTGGCCCAGGCTCGCCAGGCATTACGTGGGGAGTCGCTGGCGGATGTGGTCTATCGGACACTGCGCGAACAAGCCCGTAGCCTGGAGCCCTACCGCCTGGCCGAGGGCCAGGTGTTCGCCAGGAATGAGCCGCCCATCCCCGGTTTCTACACCAAAAGGTACCTGCAGTATTTCGAAAAACAGGGCCCTCGGCTGGTCAATGCGATTGCCCAGGATAACTGGGTGCTGGGCGAAGCCAGCGACCTCAGTGCGATGGATTTACGCAGGTTGATGCTAGAGCTGGAGCAGCGTTATTTCAGCGAGTATGCCGATGTCTGGAGTGACGCCCTCGGTCGCCTGCGCTTGCAGGAAAGTGACAGCCTGCGCCAAGGCGTTGACCAGCTTGCCGGCCTGACGTCAGCCCAGTCAGCGTTGGTGCAACTGTTGCAGCAGGTGCGTGAAAATACCCGCTTGGTGCCGACCCATGAGCGGATCGAGGTAGCGGGCCAGCAAGCCGGCGAACTGATTGCCGCCGCCAGTGCGCTGCTGCCGGGCCAGGCGGTGCCGGACGCGGCGCGACGTGCGTTACAGCGTCGCTTCGAACCGTTGCATCAACTGCTCGATGAGGCGCAAAACCCTGGCGCCGAGTTGACGCAGGCATTACGCCTGTTGGATGAACTGCACCTGCAATTGCTGGCGCTGAACCGCGAGAGTCCGCCTGAGCAAGCAGCGTTCACACTGGTCAAGCAACGCATGGAGGGGCAGCAGCCTTTATTGAGCAATGTGCGTAATGCTGCCGCCCGTTTGCCGATGCCGCTCAAGGGCTGGTTCGAAGGGGTTGCCGACACCACTTGGCGCCAACTGCTCGATGACGCGTACGGGCACGTGAATCAGCGTTATCAAAGCGAGGTGTATGGTTTTTATGCCAAGGCAATCCAGCGTCGCTATCCCTTCGATGCCCATGCTGGCAGTGATGTCGCCTTGGGTGATTTCCAGGAGTTTTTCAAGCCTCGGGGCGCCATGGCCCGCTTCTATGAGGGCTACCTGCGGCCATTTGTCAGCGTTGAGGGCAACCGGTATCGATTGCGAGGTATGGACGGTCGCAGCTTGCCGATGTCGCGTTCGCTGCTGGAGCAACTGACCAGGGCGCAGATGATTCGCCAGGGTTTTTTCAGCGAAGAGCAGGGCGAGTGGGCCGTTCGATTCACGCTGGCGCCCTACAGCCTGGATCAGGCAGTCAGCCGCGCAATCCTGCAAGTGGGCGATCAACAGTTGGAATACCGGCATGGTCCGATCGTACCTATGGCGTTTAACTGGCCCAGCGAGACGAACAATAGTCGCAGCAGCCTGGTGCTCGAGCGCGGCGCCGAGCAGCGGCCGCTGGGCATCGAGAAAAACAGCGGTGACTGGTCGTTATTCCGCTTCTTCGACTTGCTGCAGAGCGAGTCGGCAAGCGGCCGGGATGCATACCTGATCAAGGCTGAGCTCGCCGGCTTGCGCGCCAACTACCTGCTCACCAGCCAACGCAACCCCAGCCCATTCCAGATGGCGACGTGGCGCACCTTCCGCTTGCCGGAGCAACTGTGAGCCCGGTACACACTTGGCGCAGTGCCGGGCGTACGGTCCAGGGCAAGCAGCGCTCACGCAACGAGGATGCATTCCTGGATTGCCCGCAGCGCGGCTGTTGGGCGGTTGCGGATGGGATGGGCGGCCACCAGGCCGGAGATGTCGCCAGCCGATGGGTGATCAGCAGCTTGGCTGCGTTATCGGGCTTTGGCAGTTTTGAGCAACGAATCGAGACCGTTCGGCGCTGTTTGCGCGGGCTCGACACTCAGCTGGGCCAGGCGTTGGCGCAACGTTGCACCATGGGCAGTACCGTGGTTGCGTTGTTGCTTGAGGGTCGCCGGGCAGCCTGTATTTGGGCGGGGGATAGCCGCTGTTACCTGTGGCGCCGACAGCGCCTCTATCAGCTGTCGCGTGACCATTCCCTGCAACAGCAACTGATGGATCAGCAGCAGTTGAGTCTGGAGCAGGCCCAGGCTTACCCGGGCGCCAGGGCGTTGACCCGTGCGATAGGTGCGCCGCAGCCGCTGAGCCTGGAGGTGCTGGAACTGAGCACCCTTCCAGGCGATGTATTTTTGCTGTGCAGCGATGGCCTGTACCAAGGGCTCAGCCACGGTGAACTGGGCAGCGCCATGGGCCGGGGAACGCCACGCCAGGTGCTGGAACAGTTGTTTACCAATGTGTTGCGAGGGCCGGCGCGGGACGACCTGACGGCTGTCGTGATTCAGCAATGAGGCCACCGATATGAACGCGGCGGCAAGCCCGCCGAACGTACTCGCAGGGCGCTATCAACTGGAGCGAATACTCGGCACCGGCGGAATGGGCGTGGTTTATCGCGCACGGGACCTGCTGCATGAAGCGTTCGGCGAGCCCAACTCGGAGGTGGCATTGAAGCTGTTGGGCGAAACGTTCTCAGACTCCCCCGATGCCCATGTGTTGCTGTACAGCGAATTTGCCCTGACCCGCAGCCTGCACCACCGCCATGTGGTGCGGGTGTTTTCCTTTGAGGTCGACATCGACCACCAGCTGGCGTTCTTTACCATGGAGTTGATGCAGGGCATGACCCTGGATCGCCTGCTCATGGAGTGCCCGCAGGGGTTGCCTTGGCAGGCGTTGCAGCCGCTGGCGTTGCAGCTGTTGGACGCGGTGGCGTACATCCACGGCCAAGGCGTGCTGCATGGCGATGTGAAACCCGCGAATATCATGCTGGGTGACGAGGGGATGCGCTTGTTCGATTTCGGCCTGGGTCACGCCGAGGCGCAGACGGCTGCCGGGCTGCCAGGCTTGAGCCGCAGCCGATTGATCGCCTGGACACCGGCGTATGCGGCGCCGGAGCTGATAGCGGGAGGGGCGCTGTCGGCCAGTGCCGACCTGTATGGCGCGGCGTGCGTACTTTATGAGCTGGCCCAGGGGCTGAGACCCGGTGAGCGTCAGCTTAACCAGCCACTGCATCGGCCCAATCGACTCCCCAGGCACTGCTGGCCGGCATTGCGTTCAGCATTGGCCGCAGACCCGGAGCGCCGAAGCGTGAGCGTTGCCGAGCTGCGCGAAGCCTTGGCCAGTCAGCGACGACGCTGGCTGCCCTAGTCCAAGCCATGCAGCTGGCAATACTCAGCCCAACTCAACCCCGCCATCTGCGCCACTTCCTTGTGCACTTCAAGGCGCTGGGCTTCAAAGGCTTCAGGGGAATCGGCGGTCAGCTTGAGCGTCAGTTCCCAGGCAAACAGGCCCTGGCGTTCGGCCTCGGCTTCGAAGGCTTCATGCAGCCGTTCGGCGCGGTACTGCGCCAGGGTTTCGCCCTTGGCCTGGGCGGCGAGCGGGTTGAGGGTGTCCAGTTCGGTGGCGACCTCGGGGTGTTCGATCAAGAATCTGTCCAGAGCGCGCTGGTGGTTATCGCCGGGTGGTGACAAAGGTTTACTCCTGGGGGCAGGCCCCTTGATGCCGTGTAACACACACGGAGCAAGGCTCGGGCTTGAGTTCGTTCGAGACGGGTCCTGCAAAGGATGGTCGAACTCACCGTAGCCGACAAGCTTCAAAGGTCGTAATTAGCACGCAATCTTGCAGGTGTTGCGGCAAAAGCCTTTCGCTCCCGGTATCAGGACGTGTAGCGTTACCCAGGGTTTCCGGGCCTGCCGACCATGGGCAGAGTGCGATGGGCAGAGGGACGGTCATGGCGCAAACGCTGTTCAAACTTTTCTTTACCCAACGTCTGGCCGCTCTGGCCAGCACCGAATCGCTGCGCGCCATTCGTGAAGGGTTGCTGTGGATTCTGCCGTGCCTGCTGGTGTCGGCGGGGTTTCTGATCTTGTCCGAGTCTGCCCGGGTGCTGGGCTTCGACCCTCAGGTGGTGGCCTTCCTGGCAGGGTTGCACAACCAGATCAGCTCGGTGATCCCGCTGCTGGTGGCCGCATCCATCGGTTATATGTTGGCGATCCAGCATCGCCTGCCGCAATTGCCGGTGGCGTTCCTGTGCCTGGCCCATGTGGTGGTGGCGACGTTTATCCTGCGTGAATACCCGCGTGCTTCGGCGACGTTCGTACTGTTTATCGCCATCGCCTCGCCGTTGCTCAATGTGCCGGCGATTGCCTGGCTGCACCGCTACCGGTGGAGCCGGCTGGTCAACGAGGACCTGGTGGGACACAACCTCAGGGGCACGATCAATATGGTGCTGCCCGGCATCATCACCGCACTGGCGCTGGTGGCGGTGTTGTCGTTGCTGTTGCAGGTGCCCTATGTGGCGCAGTTACAGGGGCCGCAGGTGCTGGACGCGCTGGAGTCACCCTACGGCAGTGGCTTGTTTGTAACCCTGATGAATTCGCTGTTGTGGTTCTTCGGGATTCACGGCGTATATGCCATGCAGCCGCTGTTCGATGTGCTGGACCAGGCGGTGGTGCTCAACAGCGCCGCGCTGGCGGCGGGCGAGCCGATCAAATACATGTTGAACAGCGGCTTGTTGGGCAGCTTTGCGTTTATTGGCGGTTCGGGTGGCGCGTTGTGCCTGTTGCTGGCGATCCTGTTGTTTTCCAGGAGCCAATCCATGCGCCTGCTGGCGATAGCGAGTTTGCCGCTGTCGCTGTTCAACGTCAGCGAAGTGCTGCTGTTCGGCCTGCCGATCATCCTTAATCCGCGCCTGTTCATTCCGTTTTTGCTGGTGCCGGCGATTAACGCCATGCTCGCGCTGACGGTGGTGCAGATGGGTTGGGTGTCGCCGGCGGTGGCCAGCGTTCCGTTTACCGCGCCGGTGTTGCTCAATGCCTACCTGAGTACCCACGGCGATCTTGCCGCCGTCGCGCTGCAAGTGGCGTTACTGGGCCTGGGTACCCTGGTGTATGCGCCTTATGTGCGGGCGATCCATCGCCAGGCCACCGAAGGCGGCACGGTTTACCTCAAGTCCCTGGACATGACGTTCCGTGGCCTCGAAGAAAAAGGCCGGCTGCGCGAGCTGGACCCGGTGCTGGCGTCACACACGACCCTGGCGCGCCAGGCCACCGAATTGAGCCGCATCCAGCAGATCAGCGACTATGAGTTTTACCTCGAATTCCAGCCGCAGGTCTCGACCCGTACCGGCTTGTGCACCGGTTGCGAAGCGTTGATGCGCGCCCGTGATAGCCAGGGCACGGTGCATTCGCCATGGGAGTTTTTGCAATGGCTGGCCCAGGCGCGGTTGATGCCGGATGTGGATGTGTGGGTGGCGTCCCAGGCGGTGCGCCAATACCAGAAGTGGCAGAAACTCGGCTTCGCCTTGCCGATGACGATCAATATTTCCAGCGCCACCCTCACCGACGCCGCCTATGGCGAGCGCCTGGTGGAGATTCTGGCGCAGGCCCATGGGCAGGTGTCGGTGGAAATCACCGAAGACGCGCTGGTGAGCGACAGCTTGACCACGCGCCGGATCATCGAGAAGCTGCAGGCCATCGGCGCCAAGGTGTATATCGATGATTTTGGCACCGGGTTTTCGGCCTTGAGTTACCTGCACCAGTTTCCGGTGGACTTTATCAAGATCGACCGCAGTTTTGTGGTGGCCCAGCACGACCCCAAAGGCGCTCAGGTGATGACCGGCATCCTGCGCTTTTGCGAGGCGCTGAACCTGGGCGTGGTGGTGGAGGGGGTGGAGACCGCCGAGCAGTTGGCCTTCCTCAACACCGGCGCCGAGTTGATTATCCAGGGCTGGTATTTCAGCAAGGCGCTGCCGGGGGATCAGTTGCAAGGCTTTGTGCGAGAGCGTGCGGCGATGGCGCAGGCTTAATAGCTGCGCCGGGTTTGCTCGATGTCGTCGATCAGGCCGTCCAACTGCGCCAGGCGCGCACGGTTGTCGTGGTCCCAGGGGTGGAAGCCGGGTTTGAAGTAATGCAGCCAGGGCACCAGCATCCGTGGGAAAACCCCTTTGCGCCCATACAGAAATTTCAACATGCGCCAGAAGCCCTTCAAGTGCCCACCGCTCTTGCGGTCGGCAATCAGCAGGCGCAGGTGAAAGTCCAGCACCACCAGCCAGAAGAATACCGTGGTGGTAAGCATGGTGCCGGTACGCAGCAGGTAGCGTTTGGGCCCGGGCTTGATCACGGTGTTCCACACATCAAAGGCGACCGCCTTGTGTTCGGTTTCTTCAAGGGCGTGCCAGTACCACACCTGCTGGTAGCCCTTGAGCGAGTCGCCGAAGCGCGAGGGGTCGCTCAGCAGGATTTCCGCGAGCATCGCCGTGTAGTGCTCAAGGGCAATCGTGATGGCCAGGTTGAAAGACGGCGCGAAGTGTTTTTTTTGCAGGTCGAGGATGAATTTCAGCCGGCGATCGAGGGTGTGCGCCGGCAACCCGGCGGCTTGCAGCAGGTCGTTGTAGGCCACGTGTTCACGGCTGTGCATGGCCTCCTGGCCGATAAACCCCTGGACCTGTTTTTTCAGTTCCGGGTCGTCGATGCGCTGGCGGTAGTGGCGCACGCTGTCCATGAAAAACAGCTCGCCCTGGGGGAATAGCAGCGACAGCGCATTGAAAAAATGCGTGATGAACGGGCCCTGTTCGTGCCAGTTTTTGATGCGCTCGGCGGGCAGGTCGAAATGAATATCGCGGCGGATCGGCAACATGCTGCGTGCTCCTGTTCAGAGGCGGGGCTCGTCGTTGGTTTCAAACAGCGGCGGGCGCGGCTTGGGCGCCATGCGTTTGCTGGCAAACACCACCAGGGCCTGATAGGCCGCCGGCAGGCAACGGGCGAGCAGGTCGAGGAAATACGCGTCGCGACCGATCAGCACGCGGCGCTTGTTGTTGCGTACGCCGTGCAGGATCACCTTGGCGGCTTGGTCGGCATCGGTGATGAACAGTTTTTCGAAGTCGGCGCGGGCCTGCTGTTCGCTGTGGATCAGAAAACCGGTCATGTTCGCGTCAATCCGGCTGCTGCGGCAGATGTCGGTGCGAATGCCGCCCGGATGCACGCACGTGGCCGAGACCCCGCAGCGTTGCAGGTCGAGTTCCTGGCGTAAGGCTTCGGTAAAGCCGCGCACGGCAAACTTGGTGGCGTTGTAGCCGCTCATGCCGGGCTGGGCAAACAGGCCGAACACGCTGGAGGTGTTGATTACATGCCCCTCGCCGCTGGCCTTGAGGTACGGCAGGAACGCTTTGGTGCCGTGGACCACACCCCAGAAATTGATTCCGACAATCCATTCCAGGTCGGCGTAGTCCACGCCTTCCACGGTACTCGACAGGGCGACCCCGGCATTGTTGAACACCAGGTTGACTTGGCCGTGCTCGGCCACGCAGCGTGCGGCCCAATCGATCATGGCCTGGCGGTCGGACACATCCAGTACTTGAGTGGTGATCATGATGGGCGACAGGGTTGAAGCGGTGATCAGCGCCTGGGTCTGCTCCAGCCCTTGGCTGTTCTTGTCCGCCAGCGCCAGGTGGCAACCTTCTCGCGCCAAGGCCAGGGCCAAGGCGCGGCCCATGCCGGACGCCGCGCCGGTGATGGCCGCCACGCGGCCGTTGAATGACTTCATGACAGGCTCCCTTCTACAGTGGAATGGGGCGCCAGGGCCGGCCGGGCTGGCGCATCAAGCGGCACCAGGCTGGCCACGTAATCCTTTAGCGCGAACTGACGGGTCACTTGCTTGAAACGCCAGGTCGAACCGGGCCACAGGGTAGTGTTCTTGCCGGTGCGGGGGTCGAGGTACCAGCTTTGGCAGCCACCGGTGTTCCAGATGGTGCGTTTGAGTTTGTCTTGCAGCTGTTGGTTGTAGGCGCTTTCCACCGCCGGTTTGACGTCGACGCTGGCGATGCGATGCCGCTGCATTTGCCGCAGCGCGTCGAGGATGTAGGTGACCTGGGCCTCGATCATCAGGATCATCGAGTTATGCCCCAGGCCGGTGTTGGGCCCGATGATCAGGAACAGATTGGGATAGCCCGGCACCGTCGTGCCCTTGTAGGCATGGGCGCCGTCGTGCCAGGTGTCCATCAGGTCCACGCCGTTGCAGCCGATGATGCAGTTGCGGGGCAGCGGATCGCTGGCCTGAAACCCGGTGCCGAAGATCAGGCAGTCGGCCGGGTGCTTGAGGCCGTCGGCAGTGATCACCCCGTCTGCTTCGATGCGCGCCACAGGGTGGGTTACCACCGCGACATTGCTGCGCGACAGCGCCGGGTAGTAGTCATTGGAAATCAGCACACGCTTGCAGCCGATGGTGTAGTCCGGCGTCAGGGTTTTGCGCAGGGAAGGGCGGGCGACTTGTTGGTGCAGGTGGCGCAGGGCGATTTTCTGCACCATTTTCATCAGCCGTGGGTGCAGCGCAAAACCCACCACGCGGCCTTCCAATGCCCAGTAGAACGCGCCGCGCACCAAGCGTTGAGTGAACGGCAGGTGCTTGAACAGCCAGCGCTCGAGGGGTGAAATCGCACGGTCCGGCTTGGGCATGATCCAGGGCGGGGTGCGCTGGAACAGATCCAGGTGGGCGACCTGCGGCGCAATCTGCGGCACAAACTGAATCGCACTGGCCCCGGTGCCGATCACCGCCACACGCTTGCCCTTCAGCGAGTAGTCGTGGTCCCACTGCTGGGAGTGGAAGCGCTTGCCCTTGAAGCTGTTCAGCCCCGGAATATCCGGCAGCGCCGGGCGCGACAGGCCGCCCATGCCCGACACCAGGACCCGCGCACTGACCTGGCGGCCATCGCTGAAGCTCAACTGCCAGCGCTGCTGCGGCTCATCGAACACCGCCCGTTCAAGGCCCAGGCCGAACCGCAGGTAGGGCGCCAGCCCATAGCGCGCAGCGCATTGCTCCAGGTAGGCGCGGATCTCCGCTTGCGGCGCGAACTGGCGTGTCCAGTCGGGGTTGGGCGCAAAGGAAAACGAATACACATGGGACTGCACATCGCAGGCGCAACCGGGGTAGTGGTTGTCCCGCCAGGTGCCGCCGAGGGTGTCGGCCTGCTCGGCGATAAAGAAGTCGCTGAACCCGGCTTCCTTGAGCTTGATGGCCATGCACAGGCCGGCGAAGCCTGAGCCGATGATGGCGATGTCGATTGAATCACTGTGGGCATTCATAGGCAGATTCCCGTGCTCCTGTTTTTTGTTGGCTCTTTTAGATAGAACACCATTGCAAAGGAAAAATGAATTAATTATTTTAAAAAAGATTTTAAATAATCTACCTGAAAATATCGCCTACGCTAGCCCCTGCGTCTTCATGTGCGACTCGTCCGACGGACGAACACGGTCTATACGAAGTTCAGGTCCAGGGTCGGACGATGTGCTGAGGCCATGACCAATCCCGGTCAGGCCGCCAGCAGCAGGGAAGCAGAGGACCGAGCTATGGCTGTTGAGTGGGTTTTTGCTGCAGCTGTGTTTGTCGGCGTCAGCGCCGTGCTGTGGGGGTTCAGCCGCTGGATGACGCGGCGTATTGAAGCCACCGTTCCGATCAACGGGCGCTTTGTCGAGGTCAACGGCGAGCGCTTTCATTATGTAGATGAGGGCACGGGCCCGCCGCTGGTGATGATTCACGGGCTGATGGGCAGCAGTCGCAACCTGACTTACGCTTTGTCCGGCCGGTTGTGTGAGCATTTTCGCGTGATCACTCTCGACCGCCCGGGGTCGGGGTATTCCACCCGGCATGCCGGCACCGCTGCGCACTTGCCAGCGCAGGCACGGCAAGTGGCGGCGTTTATCAACACGCTGGGCCTGGACAAACCCCTGGTGCTGGGGCACTCCCTCGGCGGGGCGATTTCCCTGGCGCTGGCCCTCGACCACCCGGAGGCGGTGTCGGGCCTGATCCTGGTGGCGCCGCTGACTCATCCGCAACCCACCTTGCCTCTGGTGTTCTGGTCGCTGGCGGTGCGACCGGCCTGGCTACGCCGCTGGGTCGCCCACACCCTGACCATGCCCATGGGGCTGCTCACGCGGCATTCAGTGGTCAAAGGTATGTTCGCGCCGGACCCGGCCCCGGAGGATTTCGCCACCCGTGGCGGCGGGTTGCTGGGCATGCGCCCGGGCAACTATTACGCCGCGTCCAGCGAGATTGCCCTGGTCAACGATCACCTGCCGGACATGGTCAAGCGCTACCCGCAGCTGACCCTGCCCATCGGCCTGATCTATGGTGCGCGGGACAAGGTGCTGGACTTTCGCAAACACGGCCAGGCCCTGGCCGACAAGGTGCCGGGCCTGAAGCTGCAGCTGGTGGAGGGGCGTGGCCATATGCTGCCGATTACCGCCCCGGCGCGGGTGGTCGAGGCCGTGCAGCACGTGGCCAAGCGTGTGCGGCCGCCGCCAACCGCCACGGTGTTGCATCCGACGTTTGCCCTGGCGCGCCAATAATCGTGCCCGACATAACGCGGTCGAGCCTGGCAAATGCTTGCACTAGAGACCTGACCAAATGGCTGAAAAAAAGACTGCCGGGTCACGTTTAAAAGGGTTCAAAAAAGTAGTTGACGAGCTATCGATTCCGCGTTATTTATTTAAAAAAATATTTCAATATTTATTTTGAAATGATTTTTGAAATGCCTAAGAGCGAATAAAAATGAAAAAAACGTCTTTTATCGCATGGTTGATTTCCCGGGGCCTTCAGCGCTCCCTGAACCGTTTTTTTGCGTCCCTGCCCACCCGTTTCGTGCGGAGGCTGCCATGAACCAGAGTCTGGCAGCGCCAAGTGTATGGGCCGACGGCAAGCGGCACCTGTGGTGGTTGGGCATCCTGCCCCTGGCCACCCCCTTGTTGTCCGGTGCCCTGGCCATCACGACCGGCATCCAGCAACTGTGGTGGGTCGGTGTGCTGGTGATCTTCGGCCTGATCCCGCTGATCGACGGCCTGCTCGGTGAAGACGTGAGCAACCCGCCCGAGTCCGCCGTCAGCCACCTTGAATCCCAAAGCTACTACCGTTGGATCGTCTACACCGGCGTGGTGTTTGTGATCGCCTCGGTGGTGATCACTGGCTGGCTGGCTGCAGGCGGTATCGACTGGATCATCCAGGGCGGCCTGGTGCAGGCTGCGGCGCAGCTGGAGCCGTCCAGCTGGCTGTCGCACGCCGCCGGCTACATCACGGCGCGCACTCAGCTGCAGGGTGAGCCGAGCTGGTTTACCTACTTGGGCATGGCCATGTCGACCGGCGCCGCCACCGGCATCGCGATCAACACCGCCCATGAACTGGGGCACAAACCCAACGCACTGGAAGTGTTCCTGGCCAAGGTCACCCTGGCGCCGACGTTTTACGGGCACTTTTACACCGAACACAACCGTGGCCATCACGTGCGTGTTGCCACGCCGGAAGACCCGGCCAGCTCGCGACTGGGGGAGAGCTTCTGGGCTTTCCTGCCGCGCTCGGTATGGTTCAGTGCGCGCTCGGCCTGGAACCTGGAGCGTGAGCGCCTGCGCAAACTCGGCCTGCCGGCCTGGCACTGGCGCAACGGTGTACTCAGTGCCTGGCTGTACAGCGTGGTGTTGTGGGGCGCGATGATTGTCTGGCTGGGGGCGGCAGTGATTCCGTTCCTGATTATCCAGGGCATCTACGGGTTCTCGTTGCTCGAAGTCGTTAACTATGTCGAGCACTACGGCCTCAAACGCCAGAAGTTGCCCAACGGTCGTTATGAGCGGTGTTCGCCTCGGCACTCCTGGAACAGTAACCGTATTGTCACCAATATCTTTCTGTTCCAGTTGCAACGGCATTCCGATCACCATGCCAATCCAACTCGCAGTTATCAGTCGTTGCGCCACTTTGATGAGTCACCGCAACTGCCGTATGGCTACGCCAGCATGATTGTCTGGGCCTATGTGCCGTACTTGTGGCGACGGCGCATGGACCATCGGGTGCTTAATCATTACGCCGGGGATATTACCCTGACCAATCTTCAACCTTCACAACGCTTGAAGTATCTGGAGAAGTACAGCAACAGCGCCAAGCCGTTCTGATCTGAAGTAACCGGTTATGCATCTACTCGGGGCCCGTGTGCTGCGCGGGTCTGTTTCGCCCAAGGTTTACCGATTTAGTGGCAACAAAGTTGTTTGACCCGAACAAAAATAATTAAAGGGAAGGACGTACACATGCAATCAACTGCCAAGTTCACTACCTCTATCGTATTGGCTGCGCTGGGCCTGATCACCTGTCACCAGGCCCAGGCCGCCCGTATCGAACCGGCCGGCAGCGTCTTTACCGCCCAAGGCCCGATCAGCTTCTCCAAAGGCGCGCTGATCAGTGCCGACTGCACCATCAAGGTTGCCGGCAAAGTCGCTGCCGACGGCGCTTCGGTGGCTGTCGAGAAAGTTGAATTCGACGGCGGCCTCAAGTGCAGCCGGGTCGAAGCCATCAACTTGCCGTGGGTGTTAGTTGCCAAAGATACTAGGAGCGGTTCCATGTCGAAGATCAGCGTGGACGTGCACGCCTTCGGCCTGGGTGGCAAGTGCGGGCCGTCTACCGCCGACGGCACCTGGGATAACGCCACCGGCAAGTTGGAAGCGGCGAATGTGCCGATTGGCGAAGACTGCAAGATCAAGACGGTGTCGATCAAGATGCCGCCGAACTTCAAAGTTGTTGAATAAGCGTCGGATGTTGAAGCGGTATTGAATTGAAATTTGGCTGGAAAGGGAAGTTCTGCAGTTTCACCGTGACCTCTCGTTCATGGCCATTACCCCCTGGCGAAATGACTCGCCATAACATGTGAGGAATAACAATGAAAAGTTTGAAAACCCTCGTTTGTGCATCTTCTTTTGCGCTGTGCTTCGGTGCAGTTTCGATGGCCAATGCGGCAACTATCGCGCCTGCCGGTGCGGGGTTCACAACTACCGGTTCGATTACTGTAACGTCGCCAGCCTCCTTGAACCTCCCGGTTACGTGCAACATCGTCTTTACCGGGACCGTCGCCGCCAACGGCTCTGGCGCCTCTATCACCGGCGCCTCTGTCAGCGGTTCCAACTCGCTGTGTGCGGTCCCAGTTCTGCAGGGGCTGCCATGGGCGCTCACCGTTACGGGGGGCGGCCCGACGGACTTTGCCGGCACGGTGTCGGGCGTGAAATTCAAGATCCTGTCTGACTGCAGCGCTTCTCCGGTGACCATCCAGGTCGGCTTTAACAACGGCACCAATACGCTGAAGGTGCCAAGCACTCAGACCGTGGGTTCTTGCAAAATCACTGCGTTGACCGCAGTGCCAAGCCCTGCCTTTACCGTTACTCCCTAAGCGGCTGCACGCGCTTGACGTGATGATCACACGTTGAAAAGAGCAAGTGCCTCGAAAGAGGCACTTGTTGCGGCTGGCCAGATCGGGAAAGCCGACCGTGGTGGATAAAAACAATAAGGAGTGCAGCATGAATAATAAGAAACAACCGGCGCGCACGTTACTGGGCCTGGCGATCATGGGCGGGCTCCTGGCAATGACAGGCACTGCGCAAGCGGGCGGCTTTGCCACGCCGACGTTCGGGGCCGAAGGCTGGGGCCGTGCGTTCGGTGGGGGGTCGATGTTCAAGAATGATCCGTCATCGGCCTATAACAACCCGGCGGCAATGGCGTTTATCGATCACAATATTTCGCAATTCAACGTTGACTATGCACGCATCAATATCAAGTACAAGGGCACTGCCAGAGACTATGCGGGCAATCCTACTTCGGCCACGACCATCGACCCCGACACCTTTGAATTCAATTCGGTGCCGCGCACCGGTGATGGCGGGCAAGGCGGCTTTACCGCGTGGCTGCCGACCGGCTTTATGGTCATGCCCATCGGTGATCGCTTCGCCTTTGGCCTGAGCCAGGTGGTGCCCTTGGGCGCACGTACCACGTGGGACAATGATTGGAAGGGCCGCGATTTTGCGGTCGACACGCATATCGAAACCGTGGGTCTGACGGGCTCGCTGTCGTTCAAGGTCAACGATGAATTCTCCATCGGCGGTGGTGCGATTGTTCAGCACACCAAAGGTTTCGTCAGCCAGAACGTCGACTTGTATGCCGCCGCAGCGCTGGCGCCCAATTCGATTCCATTTCCGGCGGGCGTCGGCTATTCGCTGATGCGCGTCAAAGTCGACAATACCTCGGTGGGCTGGTTTGCCGGCCTGGCCTGGAAGCCGACTCCCCAAGACACCCTCGGGTTGAACTACCACGCCAAGATCAAGAATAAACTTGAGGGTAAATACAACATCTACGCCGACCCAGGCTCCACGGCCCTGATTGAAGGTGGGTTGCCCGGCCTGTTGTACCCCGGCCTTAACCTCCAGATGAACGGTAAAGCCTCGACCCAACTGGATGTTCCGGCCAACGCCTCGTTCGACTGGGTGCACCAGTTCACCGATCGTTTTGCCCTCGGCGCAAGCGTCACCTGGACGCAGTGGTCATCGTTCAAGAGCCTGACCTTGAAGTCCGAGGGGTCGACGATTGTTGCCATTCCTTACAACTACAAGGACGCCTGGATGGTCTCCCTTGGCGGCGACTACAAACTCACCGATGACTTCACCCTGCGCGCCGGTGTGGCCACCGACCAGACGCCAACCCGCAACTCCACCCGTGACCCGCGCATCCCCGACGGTGACCGGATCTTCACGTCCCTGGGCTTCGGCTACAAGGTGCGTGCTATCCCGGGCCTTGGCATCGACGGTTCCTACTCCCACCAGTTCGTTGAGAAGGCCAAGCTGAAAACCCAGAACCAGGACCGCCTGGGCGGTGCAACCCTGGATGGCAAAGCCGACGCCTACGGCGATGTGGTCAGCCTGGGGGTCACCTACGAGTTCTGATCCGTAATGCCGGCGTGACCTGGCAGTCAGACGCATCTGTCTGCCGTGTTTCATGCCGGTCATGCATCGAGGGGTCGCCGACGCGACCCGCTCTGATTCCCCTGATAAATCATGCGACCAGGCTGACCCAATCAGCCTGTTAGTGTTTTGCCAAAGCATTAAATAAAAATTTCAAAACAAAATTTGAATTTGGCTTTGCAAGTTTGTAGTGTGGTTTTACGCCGCCGGTCATTTCGACCCGCCCGCGCTTTTGCCATGCCCTGAATCGAGTAGAGGTATCCCCATGGTTATCTGGTTATTGGTGGGTTTCGCAGCCGCGATTGCCCTGGCGTATCGACAAGCTGGCGCCGCGCTGTGGTTGGGCGCCGGGCTGATCTGGCTGGCGCTGGGTTATCTGTTCAATGTGGTGGCAGGTTTCGGGACCGGCGTCACGGCGCTGCTGGTGATAGCACCGGCGTTGCTGATGACAGTCAAACCCCTGCGCCGCACGTTGTTGACCAGCAAGGCCCTGAGCCTGTTTCGTACGATCATGCCGGCGATGTCCGACACCGAACGTGCGGCCATCGAGTCCGGCACGGTCTGGTGGGACGCCGAGTTATTCAGCGGCAGGCCCAACTGGCAGCGCCTGTTGCAAGCCGCACCGGCCCGCCTGAGCGCCGAGGAGCAAGCCTTCCTCGACAATGAAGTGGAAACCCTGTGCGACATCGCCAACGACTGGGAAACCACCCAGGTCTGGCAGGACATGTCCCCCGAAGGCTGGCAATACACCAAGGACGCCGGGTTCCTCGGCATGATCATTCCCAAGCAGTACGGCGGCAAAGGCTTCTCCCACTATGCGCATTCCCAAGTGGTGATGAAGCTGTCGACGCGCTGCTCGGCGGCGGCGATTTCGGTGATGGTACCCAACTCCCTGGGCCCGGCCGAGTTGCTGCTGCACTACGGCACCGACGCCCAGCGCAATTACTACCTGCCGCGCCTGGCCCGCGGTGAAGACATTCCGTGCTTTGCCCTGACCAGCCCCTATGCCGGCTCGGATGCCGGGGCGATTCCGGACCAGGGCATCGTCTGCAAAGGCACGCATGAAGGTGAGCAAGTGCTGGGTTTTCGTGTGACCTGGGACAAGCGCTATATCACCCTGGGCCCCATTGCCACGGTGCTGGGCCTGGCGTTTCGCGCTGAAGACCCGGACGGGTTGCTCGGCCAGCCAGGTTCGCTGGGTATCACTTGCGCGCTGATCCCGACCTCGCATCCGGGGGTGAACAGCGGCCGCCGCCACTGGCCGTTGAACGCTGTGTTTCAGAACGGTCCTACAACCGGCAAGGATGTCTTCATTCCACTGGAATGGGTGATCGGCGGCCGCGAGCAAGTCGGCAACGGCTGGCGCATGCTGATGGAATGCCTGGCCGCCGGCCGCGCAATTTCGCTGCCGTCGGCCAACGTTGGCCTGGGCAAAGTCGCGGTGCGTGGCACTACCGCCTACGCGGCTATGCGCAAGCAGTTTGGCCTGCCCATCGGCAAGTTCGAAGGCGTGCAGGCGCCACTGGCGCGCATGGCCGGGCATTTGTATGCCTGTGATGCGGTGCGCAAAGTGTCGGTGGCCTCCCTGGACGCGGGGGAGAAACCCTCGGTGATCTCGGCCATCGCCAAATATCACGTGACCGAGCGCGCACGCATTATCGTCAACGACGGCATGGATATCGTCGCCGGCAAGGGCATTTGCATGGGGCCGAATAACTTCCTGGCCCGCGCCTACCAGCAAAGCCCCATCGCGATTACGGTGGAAGGCGCGAACATCATGACGCGCTGCCTGATCATCTTTGGCCAGGGGCTGATCCGTTGTCATCCCTATGTGTTCCGCGAGATGGAAGCGGCGCGCAACCCGGATCGGCGCAAGGCCCTGGAGGCGTTCGACAGCGCGATGTTCGGCCATATCAGCTTTGTGCTGGCCAACAGCGTACGTGCGGTGGTGCATTCCCTTACAGGCGGGCGGCTGATTTCTGTCCCGGCCAAGACCGACCCGGCGCTGGCGTCCTACTATCGCCAGGCCAATCGTCTGTCGGTGGTGTTGGCGCTGATCTCGGATATTTCCATGGGCGTGCTGGGCGGTGCCCTCAAGCGCAAGGAAAGTATCACCGGGCGTCTGGGGGATATTCTGTCGCAGCTGTACATCCTTTCCTGCGTGCTCAAGCGCTTTGAAGATGACGGCCGGCCCCAGGCGGACCTGCCACTGGTGCATTGGGCGGCTCAGGACGCGTTGCTGCGCGCCCATGAAGCCCTGGCCGAAGTGCTCGCTAACTACCCGTCGAAAGCCGCTGCCGCGGTGGTGCGGGGCTTGAGCTTCCCGTTCGGTATTGCGCTGCCTAAACCGTCCGATCAGTTGCTGACCCAGGTCGCTGAAGTGGTGCAGACACCGGGCGAAACCCGTGACCGTTTGCTGGCCGATTCCTACATTCCACGTCCAGAAATCGACAAGCTGGCGTATGGCGAAATGGGTTTTCGCTTGTTGCCGCAAGTCGAGTTGATCGACGCCCGCCTCAAACCCGCGATCAAACAAGGTTTGCTCGACCCGTTGCCGATCTCTGCCACCGCCTTTGCCGCCTGGCGCGTCAAGGCGCGGGCATTGGAGCTGATCAGCGAAGACGAAGACGCCTTGCTGGCGCGCTATGTGGAATACGCCGACCACGGCATCCAGGTGGACGATTTCCCGCAGGACTTCGGTTTGCTGGAGGCTTTGCAACAGCGCAAGCAGGCGTTGGAACCGACCCCCAAGCGCCGCACCAGCCACAGCGAAAACGCCTCGGTCAACTAAGAACACACCCGATCCAACTGTGGGAGCGGGCTTGCTCGCGAAGGCGGTCTATCAGAAGCCTATGTGTGGGCTGACCCACCGCATTCGCGAGCAAGCCCGCTCCCACACTGGATCGGGTTTACAAGGCAGGATTGTGTTGTGAGTGAATCTATCTATGAGTGACAGCTACCTTTCGTTCGTCAATTCCCCCTGGGGCCGGCGCCTGGCCCGGGCGGTCGGCTTGCCGCAGCCCTTGCCACTGCAGCGCCATCGCAGCGGCCAGCAGGGTCTGGCCAACCCGGTGATCGTCGCCGGGGCAGGGCGGCTCGTCACGCAGGTGCAACAGGTGTTCGCCGCCACCGACACAGTCAGCGCCACGGCGGCCACGCTCAAGGCGCCGTCCACGGTCAAAGTGCAGGGCGCGGTGTTTGATGCCAGCGGCGTGACCAGCCTGCAACAGTTGGATGAGCTGTATGCGTTCTTCCACGCCAATGGCAAACGTCTCGGCCAGCACGGGCGGGTGGTGGTGCTGGGCACCGCACCGGAACACTGCGCCGACTTGCCCCAGGCCATCGCCCAGCGCGCCCTCGAAGGGTTGGTGCGCTCGCTGGCCAAGGAACTGCGCCGGGCGATCACCGTGCAGTTGCTGTATGTGGCGCCGGGTGCCGAAGACGCGCTGGGCAGCAGCCTGCGGTTCTTTCTGTCGCGCCGTTCGGCCTATGTGTCCGGGCAGGTGGTGCGCCTGGACACACCGGTGGACGGCCACGTCAGCGTCAATTGGGATAAACCTTTCGCCGCCCGCCGTGCGCTGGTCACCGGCGCCTCGCGGGGCATTGGTTTAGCGATTGCCCAGGTGCTGGCGCGGGACGGCGCCCATGTGGTGTGCGTGGACGTGCCCCAAGCCCAGCACGCGCTGACGCAAGCCGCCGACAGCGTGGGTGGCTCGGCATTGCCGCTGGACATTAGCGCAGCGGACGCGGCCGCACTGTTGCAGGCGCATGTACGCCAATACGGCGCCTTCGACGTGGTGGTGCACAACGCCGGGATCACCCGCGACAAGACCCTCGCCAAGATGAGCGAAGCGGCCTGGCGCAGTGTGCTGGCGGTCAACCTCGAAGCGCCGTTGCTCTTGAGCACGGCCTTGCTGGCACACCAGGGCTTGAACCCTGGCGGGCGCATTGTTTGTGTGTCGTCGATTTCCGGCATCGCCGGCAACCTGGGGCAAAGCAACTACGCCACCTCCAAGGCGGGGGTGATCGGCCTGGTGCAGGGGCTGGCACCGCAGGCGGCGGCGCAGCAGGTCACGGTGAATGCGGTGGCGCCGGGGTTTATCGAAACCCAGATGACCGCGAAAATCCCGCTGATGATTCGCGAAGCGGGGCGGCGCATGAACTCGCTGTCCCAGGGGGGCAGCCGATCGACGTGGCCGAGACCATTGCCTGGCTGGCGCACCCGGCGTCGGGCGGGGTCAATGGCCAAGTCGTACGCGTGTGCGGCCAAAGCCTGCTGGGAGCTTGAGCCATGGACTACGTGACGCAGATCATCGACCCGCCGCCCTCGCGCACGCGCCTGCTGCTGGACGGCGTGCGCGCTTTGCGCAAACCCGCGCTTGAGGGTGAACCCCTCCTGCCCAGAGAGCGCCTGGTGCGCTCGGCGGTGGAGCTGGATGCCAGCGCAATCGCCGCCTATGGCCGCGCCTGTGGTTTCAGGCACGAGCAGGGTGTGCCGCTGACCTATCCGCAGGTGCTGGCGTTCGCGCTGCACCTGATGCTGCTGACCCGGCCGAGCTTCCCGTACCCGGCGAGCGGCATGGTGCACCTGGCCAATCGGATCCGGCAGCACCAGCGCCTGCACGAAGGCCAGGCATTGCGCCTGGAGGTGTTCTGCGAGCGCTGGGTCGCGCATCCCAAGGGCCAGGCGCTGAGTATCGCCACGCGTGCCTACAGTGCCGGCGTGCGGGTGTGGGAAAGCGACAGCCTGTACCTGCGCCGTGACGTGAAAAAACCGGTGGGCGAGCCGTGGGGTGACGCGTTGCCGTTACAGGAAGAGGGCCTGCTGCGCACCCAGCGCTGGGTGCTGCCCGCTGATCTGGGCCGGCGGTTTGCCAAGGTCTCGGGGGATTTCAACCCGATTCATACCTCGCTGATCGGCGCGAAAATCTTCGGTTTTCGCCGCGCCATCGCCCATGGCATGTGGACCCTCGGTCGCGCACTGGCGGCCCAGCAACCTCCTGGCGGGCTGGAGCGGGCGCAAGCGCATTGCGACTTCAAGCTGCCGATCTTCCTGCCCGGCCAGGTCGCCCTGTGGAGCCACCCCGTGACCGGCCCGCGCCGTGAGTTCGAAGTGCGCAACCTGGCCGGCGACAAACCCCATATGCGCGGGCTATTCATCTGGAACGAGAGCCTTAAATGAGTGACTACAGCTTCAATCCAGCCCCGACGCGCCGCGTGGCAATTATCGGCGGCAACCGCATTCCGTTTGCCCGTTCCAACACGGTGTATGCCCACGACAGCAACCAGGACTTGCTGGTGGCCGCCTTGCAGGGCCTGGTCGACCGCTACGACCTGCACGGCCAGCGCCTGGGCGAGTTTGCCGCAGGGGCGGTGATCAAGCATTCGCGGGATTTCAACCTGGCGCGTGAGTCGCTGCTGTCCACCACGCTGTCGCCGGACACGCCGGCCTACGACGTGCAGCAAGCCTGCGGCACCGGCCTGGAAGCGGCCTTGCTGGTCGCCAATAAAATCGCCCTCGGGCAGATCGAGGTGGGCATTGCCGGCGGCGCCGACACCACCTCCGATGCCCCGATCGGCATCAACGAATCCCTGCGCCACACCTTGCTCGCGGCCAACCGCGCCAAGGGCCTGGGCGACAAGCTCAAGGCGCTGCTGAACGTGCGCCCGTCGATGTTCTTCAAACCGCTGCTGCCGCGTAATGGTGAGCCGCGCACCGGTTTGTCCATGGGCGAGCATTGCGAAGCAATGGCCCAGCGCTGGCAGATCAAGCGCCTGGCCCAGGATGAACTGACCCTCACCAGCCATCAGCGCCTGGATGCGGCCTATAAACGCGGGTTCTTTGATGACCTGATCAGCCCCCATCGTGGCCTGGCCCGGGACAACAACCTGCGCGCCGACGCCAGCCTGGAAAAACTCGCCGGCCTGGCCCCGGCCTATGACCGCCAGAACGGCACCCTCACGGCGGGTAATTCCACGCCGCTCACCGACGGCGCCTCGGTGGTGTTACTGGCCAGCGAGGCCTGGGCGGCAGCCAATGGCTGGCCGGTGCTGGCCTACCTGCGTACCGGCGAGACGGCGGCAGTGAACTTTGTCGACGGCACCGAAGGCTTGCTGATGGCCCCGGCCTATGCCGTGCCGCGCATGCTCAAACGCGAAGGGCTGAGCTTTGCCGATTTTGATTTCTTCGAGATCCACGAAGCGTTTGCCGCCCAGGTGTTGTGCACCCTCAAAGCCTGGGAAGACCCGGACTACTGCCGCGAACGGCTAGGCCTGGAAGCGCCGCTGGGCGCCATCGACCGCGCCAAAATGAACGTCAACGGTGGCTCGCTCGGCTGCGGCCATCCGTTTGCTGCCACGGGTGGCCGGCAATTGGCGGCGCTGGCCAAAATCATCAATGAAAACGGCGGTGGGCGCGGCCTGATCTCGATTTGTGCGGCAGGCGGGCTGGGCATTACCGCCATCGTCGAAAAGTAGCGCTGTCAAAAACAACAACAAGGAGACTGCCATGAACGCTGTAAGCCAGGAACACACCGAACGGATCTGGTTGAACGCTTACCTGCCCGGCGTCCCGGCAGACATCGAGGCCGGTATCGAGGACTACCCATCGTTGCGCGAGGTATTCCTGGAGCACCTGGAGCAGTTTCGCGAACGGGTCGCGTACGTCAGCATCGGCACCGAAATGACCTACGCCGACTGGCAGGTGCAAGGCGTCGCGTTTGCGGCCTGGCTGCAGGGCCAGGGTGTACAGCCGGGCGACCGCGTGGCGCTGATGATGCCCAACTGCTTGCAGTACCCGATCTGCCTGCTGGGCACCATCCTGGCCGGGGCGGTGGTGGTTAACGTCAACCCGTTGTACACCGCGCATGAGCTCAAGCATTTGCTCAAGGACAGCGGTGCGGAAACCGTGGTGATCTTCGAAAACTTCGCGCATACCCTGGAGAAAGTCATCGGTGGCAGCAGCGTCAAGCGCGTGGTGGTGGCGGCCATCGGCGACCTGCTCGGCACCTTCAAGGGCGCGGCGATGAACTTTATCCTGCGCAGCGTGCAAAAACAGGTGCCCCGGTTCAATTTGCGCGGGTCGCTGCGTTTCAATCAGACCCTTAAGCAGGGCCGGGGGCTGAACCACTTGCCGGTGCAGATGCACCTCGACGACCTGGCCTTTTTGCAATACACCGGCGGCACCACGGGAGATGCCAAGGGCGTGATGCTCAGCCACCGCAATATCATCGCCAACCTGCTGCAAGCCAAGGCGTGGGTCGGCGACCAACTGGACCAGCACAAGCAGGAAACCAACGTCACCTTGCTGCCGCTGTACCACATCTTTTCGCTGACGGTGAACTGCCTGATGTTCATGTGCCTGGGCGGGCGCAACATCCTGATCGCCAACCCACGGGATGTGAAACGCGTGCAGATGATCCTGCGCAAGGAGCGTTTCAACGGCATCGCCGGGGTCAACACGCTGTTCAACGGTTTGCTGGAGAATAAGGCGTTCTGTGCGCGGGACTTTTCCGACCTGCGCATGGTGATCGCCGGTGGCATGGCCACGCACACGGCGGTGGCCAAGCGCTGGAAGGAAGTGACCGGGCTGCCGATTATCGAAGGCTACGGCCTCACCGAGTGTTCGCCGGTGGTGAGCATCAGCCCGATCAACATTGCGCGCATGCGCGAGATGGAGTTTACCGGCAGCATTGGCGTGCCCTTGCCGTCGACCTGGGTGCGGTTTGTTCGCGAGGACGGCGAGCTGGCGGATATCGGCGAGCCGGGCGAGTTGCAGGTGCGCGGCCCGCAGGTGATGCAAGGCTACTGGAAACGCCCGCAAGCCACCGCTGAGGTGCTGGATGCCGAAGGGTGGCTGTCGACCGGGGATATCGGGGTGATGGACGCGCGCGGCTATATCCGCCTGGTGGACCGCAAGAAGGACATGATTCTGGTCTCCGGTTTCAACGTGTACCCCAATGAAATCGAAGACGTGGTGGCGTTGCACCCGGGTGTCGGCGAAGTGGCGGCGATTGGTGTGGAGGATGGCGTGACCGGCGAGAAGGTCAAGATCATCGTGGTGCGCAAGGACCCGGACCTGACCCAGGAGCAGATTCTGGCGCACTGCCGCGAGTACCTGACCGGCTACAAAATGCCCAAGTATGTGGAGTTTCGAACCACCGAGCTGCCCAAGACCACGGTCGGTAAAGTGCTGCGAAGAGCTTTGCGTTAAGCCATCACCCCTAACACTGTGGGAGCCGGGCTTGCCCGCGATGGCGGTATTTCAGCCGATGAATTCAGCGACTGATACACCGTCATCGCGGGCAAGCCCGGCTCCACAGGAGACCGTGCAGGGTTTCAGACTGCGTTCACCGTGACCCAGCGCTCCTCGGCAGCCGCCACCCGAATCGCCGTCGCCAACCGTTCCACCGCCCACGCTGCTTCAAAATCAGTGCCATCCGCGCCCTGGCCGGCCACGGCCATGATCAACTCCTGCACCTCCAGCGTCTTCAGTTCGTTGTACCCCAACTGATGCCCCGCAGCCGGGCTGAAGGCGGCGTAGCCGGGCAGGGCGGGGCCGGCCAACAAACGCTGGAAGCCGTCCTGGCCGACTCGGCACAGGCGCAGTTCGTTCAGGCGTTCCTGGTCGAATGCCAGCGTGCCTTGAGTGCCGCTGATCTCGAAACTCAGGTGGTTCTTGTAGCCGTGCTTGAGCCAGCTGCTGCTCACCGTGCCGCGTGCGCCGTTGGCAAAACGCAGCAGGGCGTGCACCTGGTCATCCACTGCGATGGCTTTCAGTTCGGCGCTGCCTTTTACGGCAGGGCGTCGCGCATGCACGGTCTGGGTATCGGCGCACACACTGACCACCTCGCCCACCAGGTAGTGCGCCATCGACAGCAAGTGGCTGCCCAGGTCCGCCAGCGCGCCACCGGCATGCGCCACTTCACAGCGCCACGACCAGGGCGAGGTCGGGTCGGCCATGAAGTCTTCACTGAACTCGCCCTGGAAACTGATGATGTCGCCAAGCTCGCCATTGGCAATCATCTGCCGCGCCAGGCTGATCATCGGGTTGTGCTGGTAGTTGTAGCCGACCCGCGTCACCACGCCGGCCGTGCTGGCAGCTCGGCGCATGGCGTCGGCCTGTTCCAGGCTGACCGCCAGGGGTTTTTCGCAGTACACCGCCTTGCCCGCGGCAATCGCGGCCATGGCCATGGGGTAGTGCAGATGGTTGGGTGTGGTAATGGCCACCACCTCCACCGTGGGGTCGTTGATCAGCGCCTGCCAGTCGCCGTGCGCCTGGGCAAAGCCCCAGGCCTTGGCGCAGTGTTGCGCCCGTTCGGTGTCGGCATCGGCCAGGGCGGCCAGCTTGAGGGTGACCGGGAGTTCAAATACCGCCCGGGCATTGTTGAACGCCAGCGCATGGGCGCGGCCCATGAAGCCTGTGCCGATCAAGCCGATTCCGAGTTCACGCATAGCCGTGGTCCTTTGGATTATTGTTTTCAGGAAGGCTATTAATGGAATAAAAATTCCTTAATTTCAATAGATGGAATAAAAATTCATTAATTAGTCTGGCTGATGCAGACATATTCAGGGTAGGACCTGAAGCCGCCAGTTAACAAAAGATAACGTAGCGCCGATTGTCAGACGATTCGAAACCCCGATAGGATGGCCCCTGCTTCCTCAGGCGCTCTAGATTGCAGGTTTCAGAGGCCAGGAAGGCAAGACGACCTAACAATAATAAATCGGGAGAAAGGTCTATGAGTGAGCCTGTCATGGGTTGGGTTGTTTGCCGCCCACGCGCCGCACGCAGGGTTGCGATGCTGGCCGCAGCGCTCTCGCTGTTTGGACTGGGGGTAACGGCAGCCGCGTTGTCCACCTCCGTCCAGGCCGCCGGCGATACCAGCTTTGCGATTGAATCCCCCAAGGCCGCCAAGGGCCTGATGATCGACGTGGTGCATGCAGGCAAACGCCTGGTGGCGGTCGGTGATCGCGGGCACATCCTCTATTCCGATGACCAGGGCAGCACCTGGGCCCAGGCCAAAGTGCCGACCCGGCAACTGCTCACGGCGGTGTATTTCGTCGACGACAAACAGGGCTGGGCGGTCGGCCATGATGCGCAGATCCTCGCCAGTTCCGACGGCGGCGCCACCTGGGCCCAGCAATATCAGGACCTCAAGCGCGAAGCCCCATTGCTCGACGTGTGGTTCAACGACGCCAACCACGGCCTGGCCGTGGGCGCCTACGGTGCGCTGATCGAAACCACCGACGGCGGTAAAACCTGGGACGACGTCAGCGACCGCCTCGACAACGAAGACCAGTTCCACCTCAACGCCATCGCCCACATCAAGGACGCCGGCCTGTTTATCGTGGGCGAGCAGGGCAGCATGTTCCGCTCCAGCGACGACGGCCAGACCTGGGAAAAACTCGAAGGCCCCTACGAGGGTTCGTTGTTCGGGGTGATCAGCACCGCACAGCCGCAAACCCTGTTGGCTTACGGCCTGCGCGGCAACCTGTATCGCTCCACGGATTTCGGCAGCACCTGGGAGCAGGTCGAATTGAACGCGGCGCGTGGGGCGCTGGAGTTTGGTCTGTCGGGCGCGACCTTGCTCGATGACGGCGCCATCGTCGTGGTCGGCAACGGCGGCAGCGTGGTGGTCAGCCATGACGATGGGGTGACCTTCAGCGTGTTCAATCGCCCGGATCGCATTTCGCTTTCGTCGGTGACGGCGGCAGGCAATGGCAACTTGATTCTGGCCGGGCAGGGTGGTGTGCGTATCGCCACGGCCACCGGCGCCGAACCGACAAAACAATAAGAAGGCGGGGAAAGAATGAGCAGTCATCACAACGATAAAGCGACCTTTCTTGAGCGCCTGATCTTCAACAACCGCCCGGCAGTGATCGTGATCTGCCTGCTGGTGAGCATTTTCCTGTTCTGGCAGGCGACGTTGATTCGCCCGTCCACCAGCTTTGAAAAGATGATCCCCCTTACGCACCCCTTCATCGAAAAGATGATGGAACACCGCAACGACCTGGCGAACCTGGGCAACACGGTGCGCATCTCGGTGGAGGCCAAGGACGGTGACATCTTCACCAAGGAGTACATGGAGACCCTGCGCCAGATCAACGACGAGGTGTTCTACATCTCCGGCGTCGACCGCTCGGGCCTCAAGTCGCTGTGGAGCCCCAGCGTACGCTGGACCGAAGTGACCGAAGAAGGCTTCGCCGGTGGTGAAGTGATCCCGCAGAGCTACAACGGCTCGGCGCAAAGCCTCGACCAGCTGCGCAATAACGTACTCAAGTCCGGCCAGGTCGGGCGCCTGGTGGCCAACGACTTCAAGTCGAGCATCGTCGATATCCCGCTGCTGGAGTCCTACCCGGATCCGCAGGACCAGGGCAAGTTGCTGGCCCTGGACTACCGCAAGTTCTCCCATGAACTCGAAGACAAGATCCGCGACAAGTTCGAGGCGCAGAACCCCAACGTCAAGATCCATATCGTCGGGTTTGCCAAGAAGGTCGGCGACCTGATCGACGGCCTGGTGATGGTGGTGCTGTTCTTCGGCGTCGCGTTCGTCATCACCTTGATTCTGCTGCTGTGGTTCACCAACTGCCTGCGCAGCACCATCGCAGTATTGAGCACCACGCTGGTGGCGGTGGTCTGGCAACTCGGTTTGATGCACTTCTTCGGCTTCGGCCTCGATCCGTATTCGATGCTGGTGCCGTTCCTGATTTTCGCCATCGGTATTTCCCATGGCGTGCAGAAAATTAACGGGATCGCCCTGCAATCGAGTGAGGCGGACAACGCGCTTACGGCCGCACGCCGCACCTTCCGACAACTGTTCCTGCCCGGGATGATCGCGATCCTCGCGGATGCGGTGGGCTTTATCACGCTGCTGATCATCGACATCGGCGTGATCCGTGAACTGGCGATCGGCGCCTCCATCGGTGTGGCGGTGATCGTGTTCACCAACCTGATCCTGCTGCCGGTGGCGATTTCCTATGCCGGCATCAGCCAGCGCGCCATTGCCCGGAGCAAGAAGGATGCGCACCGCGACCACCCGTTCTGGCGCCTGCTGTCGAAATTTGCCAGCGCCAAAGTCGCGCCGGTTTCGATCCTGCTGGCGCTGGTCGCCTTCGGCGGCGGCCTTTGGTATAGCCAGAACCTGAAGATCGGCGACCTCGACCAGGGCGCGCCGGAACTGCGCCCGGACTCGCGCTACAACAAAGACAACAACTTCATCATCAGCAACTACTCCACCAGCTCCGATGTGCTGGTGGTGATGGTCAAGACCAAGGCTGAAGGGTGTTCGCGCTATGAAGCCATGGCGCCCATCGATCAGTTGATGTGGAAGATGCAGAACACCGAGGGCGTGCAGTCGGCGATTTCGCTGGTGACCGTGTCCAAGCAGATGATCAAGGGCATGAACGAGGGCAACCTGAAATGGGAAACCCTGTCGCGCAACCCCGACGTACTGAACAACTCCATCGCCCGCGCCGATGGCCTGTACAACAACAATTGCTCGCTGGCGCCGGTGCTGGTGTTCCTCAACGACCACAAGGCCGAAACCCTCGACCGTGCGGTGCATGCGGTGCAGGACTTCGCCAAGGAAAACAACAAGGACGGCCTGGAATTCATTCTCGCTGCCGGTAACGCCGGGATCGAAGCGGCCACCAACGAGGTGATCAAGGAGTCGGAACTGACCATCCTGATTCTGGTGTACCTGTGCGTGGCCACCATGTGCATGATCACCTTCCGTTCCTGGGCGGCGACCCTGTGCATCGTGCTGCCGCTGGTGCTGACCTCGGTGCTGGGCAACGCGTTGATGGCGTTCATGGGCATCGGCGTCAAGGTCGCGACCTTGCCGGTGGTGGCGCTGGGCGTGGGGATCGGCGTGGACTACGGTATCTATATCTACAGTCGCCTGGAAAGCTTCCTGCGCGCCGGGTTGCCACTGCAAGAGGCGTACTACCAGACGCTCAAGTCCACCGGTAAAGCCGTGCTCTTCACCGGCCTGTGCCTGGCGATCGGCGTGTGCACCTGGATTTTCTCGGCGATCAAGTTCCAGGCCGACATGGGCTTGATGCTGACCTTTATGCTGTTGTGGAACATGTTCGGCGCGCTGTGGCTGTTGCCGGCGTTGGCACGCTTCCTGATCAAACCAGAGAAGCTCGCGGGGCAGAAGGGCAACTCGCTGTTTGCCCATTAGGCTGGGAAAAGCCGGGCGTTGCGCCCGGCTTTTCGGTCAATGCCCTCAAGAGTGGGTAATGGCTAAAAATAGCTGGTCTTGAGGCGCGGTGATCAACACGTAGATGATTTTGCCCAACGGCTCGGCAGCCGCTTGTACATGCACCTTGAGCAAATCCTTTTGAGTGTATTTGCGTTGCTCGGGCAACTTCAAATGAGCGCGGGTGCAAAGCGCACCCGCGTCGGCGCTGGCGTAGTGAAAGTGCGCGTACCACAACACTTTCGGCGGTTTTGCAGCTTTGTCATAAACCGCGTACTCGGTAAAGAAATCGCCGCTGAGGGTTGGCCGCTGAGGGTCGGCTCGACTGGTCAGGTTGATATCGATTTGCTGATGGTCCCACAGGTATTGCAGGCCCTCCATGCTCGGTAATTGGCGCTTGTAGGCGTCGCCGCAGACTTGCTCGGCCCAGCGGGAAATGTCTCGTGCGTGCGCGCGATAGTCCTCGATCAGTTTGGCTGCCGTCTGTGAGCCTGGGCGGTGTTGCTGCAACGCATCCGCGATGGCTGCGAGTTCGTCGGCATGGTTGGTGAGCAGCGCACTCCAGTCGGCAGGGTTTACGTCTTCGCGGGTGAGTGGGCTGTCGAGCTTCAACAGTTGGCTGCGAACCCAGTGCTCGATGTCGGAGCGTTGCTGGACCAGACGGTTCCCTTGATCCCTGAGTGTCGGCAGCGACTCTTCCAGCAGTGGGGCAGGCCGTGTCTGCCGAGCGTCGGCGGGGTCGCTCCAACCGTCTTCATTCGCTTCATAGGAGGCGATGGTGTCGCCATTGGCGGCGTCCGTAATGATGATGTGGTCGTGGGCGTTCTCCCCTTCAGCCGGCTGTAAGTCACCAATCAGGAACTCCTTTTTGCGGGTCTTGAATACGCGTTTTGTGGCTTTCTTGGCCTTCAGTGGTATTGGCCTTGGCAGTTTTACTTCGAGTTTTTCCTGCTTACGCACGACGTCTTCCAATTCGCTTTCTGCCATGGCTCGTGCTTCGTGCAAACGCTGCAGAAGCTGGTCGGAATAGGGCGGCTTCATGCTGTCGGAGTGAATATCCACAAGTGCGCTGATCGCCCCCTCATAGCGGCGATATTTGCTGATAAGTGTCTGGTATACCTCGCGTTGTTCCGTGAGGGAGTAGCCATCATTGCTACGAACCTCGATGTGGGTGCTCATTACTTTGTACAGGTCGGTTCTGTCCAGGTGTCCGAGGGCCTGGTCTTCCTGGGGCGACTGAGGTTCGATGCCCATATCAACACCGAGTATCAACAGGATTCTGGTGGCTTTGAGCTTTACGTTCGCGGCAAAGAACTTCGGCGGATCGATAGTGGCCAGCAGTGTGTCCCGCAGCGCCCGCCCGGCTTTGGAATAATTATTGAGCTGCTCAAGCACGGACGCCATGTCACTCGCAAAGGTCGTCTCCTCGTCCCAGGAATTGAACAGCTCCAGCGTATTGGCTTGGTATTCTGAGCTGGCGATGCTGTCAACCAGGGCCCCATCGGTTGGGTACACGCGCTTGATCAGGTCCTGCATGCGTTCGCCGTCACTGCTGAAGGAAAGGTCTCCAGTTCTGCTGCTTAGCATTTCGCGCATGAGATTCAGATCCTGCCAGATCAGTCGCAGGTGTTGTTCCCTGCCTGGCGTCTCCACTCCCGCGTTAGCCAAGTCTTTTAGCACTGTGCTGATATTCTGAATTAACTCGGTTGTCCTGGGCAGGCTATCTCGAAAGGTGTCCAGGAAACCCTTGAATTGAATGGATGCATTTTGTCGTCGAAGTTTTGCCTGCGCGTGCCACTTTGTTAGAAACGGCCGGTTGGTTTCGGTGGCGTTTTGGAGCAGCTTCCATGATTCGTGAAGTTTTTTGTATTCCGTCTCCATCGTCTTGCTGGCGTCCCTCAACCGCCCGTTCAATTGCTCGTGCGGTTGCGAGAACGCCGAGAACTCTGTCGTTAGCTCGCCGAGCCTGTTGGTAAGTCTGTCCCTCGTTTCTTGAAGTCTTTGCCTTGCAGCCTGTATGCGTTTCGGGCCACCCCCTAGCATTTTTGGCCCTCGGTCAAGGATCCAGCGGCCTCGGCCAAGTGACTGGAGCTTTATCCCTGGCTGCTCCCGCCTATTCGGGTCGATGATGAACACCTCGCCGAAACCAGGGACGATGTTCGCCGCAAACAACAGACCGCCGACGCTGGCGTACCACCGCGTACCTATTCTGTAGAGGCCTTCGTACAGACCGATGCTGATTGGCTCCGGCAATGGGACAGGCCAGGGCACGCTGATCGCCCGCAGTTTTTCAAGGGCGACGCCCGCAGCCGAATCACCGCTGAAGGATCGATCAAAGTCGAGTGGGGTCTTACCGTCCCCCGGCGGCTCTGATGCAACGCCCACGGCGCCACGCCTGATGGTCGGTGCATGGGTGAGGGGCGAGGAGGCTTTACGGCGCAGCGGTTCAAGTGCCAGCACGCGAGTGGTATCCGAGCTGGCGGCAGGCGCAATGTCGGTGTGTTGGCCCATGTGCAGCAGCAACATGCCAATATTCATTAACACGTCGACCCAGGCCAGCTCTCGAGCGATTGGGTCAGCGCTCTCCAAGGCCGGAATATCCTTTTTGAGGCTCATGGCCAGTTGCAGCATCCAGCCCACTATTGCGATGGGGCCCCGTGCCACAGTCAACACCGTATTGAACCCAATTTCCAGACCCTCCAGAATCAGCGCCCACCGGCTTTCGGTATTGGAGGTCGAGTCGGCTTCTGCCTGGTTCAGCAGCGTGCATACCTCGCTGCCATACAGGAATTGCATGAGCTTGCCGCTCTGCAAAAACTGCAGAAGTTCGTCAGCACTGCTGTCATCGACGCTCGCCAGCGTTGCCGGTTTGGGGACGGGGGGCAACATGTCGAACTCCGAGCCGATGCCGATCCGTACATAGTGCGGCTCCAGGAAGCCGCCATTGCTGTAGATCCCCCGAGCGCCGTCTGATAACCATGCCAGGACGCTCTCCTGTAGCGCTCCTGGCGTGGCAATCATTGCCAGTAACGCATCGCGGGTTTCGAACTGAATCAGTTGGGCCTGGTAGGAGGGGCGATAGAGCAGGTGCGGTCCCCTCTTGGTGTTGCGCGTCTCGATGATAAACATATTTTGTACAACATCAGCCGTGGCCCCGGGTTTGCGCTGAAAGGCCAGTGGGCGCATGACAATTTCATCGTCCTGCACCCAGCGTTGTGTCCGGACAGGGTTGAATACGGCTTTGATTAACTGCAGGCCACGAGCCGTAAAACCGTGCAAACCACGGATCCTGTACTCAGTTGCCTGGGTGGACAGCAACACGGGCTGTAACTGGGCGAACAGCTGCTGGCGCCGTTGCGCCTCCGGGCTCTCGCCCATCAAATGCGTGCGGATGTAGTCGGGGTAGGTTTTACCGATATCCACTGCCTGCACAATGTCCAACAGGTACTCCGGGGTCAGCCACGCTTCAAGGACCTCGCCGTTGCTGTGGCTTACCGTCATCGTCCCTTTGGGCTTGCCCGAGAGGTTTTTCAGGGCCAGGTCGATAAGGCCCATATTGACGGATTCCACGAAGCCGCCACGCAGGTCGCCATAGGGCACCTTGAAGTTCACCTGCAGCTTGTCTGCGTCATAGGGTGAGGGCAGCGCCCCGTCAGCGCACATCTGCGAAAGTTCGGAACCTTGCGGCGCGTGCGCCTTCATGTAACCCAGGCACAATTGTTTATTCAGTGCTTTTTTCGCGAAGTCCTTGATGCTGTCCAGTCCGTTCAAGTAGCTGTCGCCGTTGGCCAGCTTCTTGGCGCTGGCCTCTTCCAGCAGGCACTGGCGATAGGCAAAACGGTCGGCAGGGGAGGCGTCCTTGAGCCAGTCCGGCAGGCCAGCTGCGATCACGCTCATGGCGCGGATAGGGGAAAGGGCGGCGTCAAACAACGGGGCTGGGTCGGTAATGTCGGCAAAGCGTTGTTCCAGTTGTGCCACGCTGCACCGCGCGGGCAGTGTGGTCTGGGCCAGATCCTCCAGTTGCTGGTTAAGTGCCAGCGCCGCCTGATTGTCAAAAATCGAGCCGTCAGGTTCGTACTGACGCCAGGTAATGGCATCGGCCAGGTAGTGCTGTTGCAGGCGCTCGCCCCAGGCCTTGCCGAAATCATCGAGGCTGGCATAGGGTTCGATTTCTCCCGAAAACCGGCACAGCCAGACCCGATTGGCAGCCGTTACCAGGATGTCGCACGCTTGCACGCTGACGGAATGACCCGCCCACGTCACCGTGCTTTCCAGGGTGTACGCGCGAACACCCTTGTCGGGCCACGGCAGGGCGAGGCGGGACTGGCGATCCGGGCAGTTTGTGAGAGCGGTGAGCCCGCGCAACTGCGCTTCATCAGTGTGCGAGTGGCGAATCGCAGTCTCCCGCAGATTGCTTTGCAGCAACCCCGACAACCACGACCAGTGGCTAATGGCAGGCGCGTCGGGCTGCCCCCAGAACTGCGCGAGTGCATCTTGAAAATCGATATACACCAACCATTGCAGCTCCCGTATGACCGCCTCGACAACGTTCAGGTCGTAGGGTTTGGCGACCGTTAGGGTATAGGTCAATCGTGTACCCGTGGCGTCACTTAAATAGCCGTCGAGATTATTTCGAGTCGATAGGTCAGGGTAGGTGCCATCGGCCAGGTACTGCAGCGCTACCTCCAGCAGTGGATAGAGCCCACGCCCACCGCTGTCGCGTGGAATGGCGAGGCGTAGTTGATCGACTGGAAGGGTCAGCGGCGGGTATTTTTCCAGCAAGCTGCTGCGAAGGCGTTGAGCAACCACCGAGCGCAGTGTCGGGCGCTCAGCGAACTGCGCGCGGACGGCCGATTGTGCCGCGTTGCTAACGTGTGGAACGAGTGTGTGCGACATGAATGCATGCCTCGGTATCGGGTGGGAGTGATACGCACGTTAGTGTTCGGGACACGGGAGCAGGTGGTAGCCCGTTAACTCGGGTATCCGTTTAGGCTGAAGTCACAAACTGGCCTATCATGAGCACTTTGAACCTGATGAAAGACTGTGATGACTGATAATTTGACGACCGTCCTTGCCACCAGCGACATGCTCGAAATCGACGGGCTGCACGCCTTCGAGTTTGAGCTCGATGACACGCAACTGCTGATCACTGCCATGGACGGCCGTGCTGAAAAACGCTGGCACTTCAGCCTGGAACAGGTAAAGGCCGCGCGTTTCGATGACACACTGCACAGTTGGATACTTACCGGTGATTCGGGCGAGCACCGCCTGATCTGTATGAGCGCCTTCACCGGCAACAATAACAATGAGGATGAAGCGGATGATGATGCGTAAATTCTGGCCCCTGCTGATGGCCGGCAGTGTCGGCGCGATGTCGGTGCAAGCCGCACCGGCGGACACCTATGAACTGTTGGTCGGCAGCTACACCGCCGGCACCAGTGAAGGGATCTACCGCTTGCAGTTCGATAGCCGTACCGGGCAGTTCAGCGGTAAGCCGGTGCTGGCGGCCAAGGTGGCCAACCCATCGTGGCTGACAGTGTCCAAAGACCAGAAGCATCTGTTTGTGGTCAATGAGAACGGCCCGGGCCAGAAAGACCCGGTTGGCCGCGTGAGCAGCTACAGCATCGACCCGCAGAATCATCAGCTGACCCTGATCAACCAGGTGCAGAGCCTGGGCAACGAGCCCACGCATTCCAGCGTGTCCGCAGACGGGCGTTACCTGTTAGTCGCCAACTATTCGGTCCTCGAAGACCCGGGCGGCAGCCTGGCGGTATTGCCGGTCGACGCCCAAGGCAAGCTCTCGGCGCCGGTGCAACTGAGCGGGCACCCAGCCAGCCGGGTCAACCCTGAGCGCCAGGCGTCCAACCATGTGCACTCGGTGGTGTCGTCGCCGGATGGCAAATACGTGTTTGTGCAGGACCTGGGTGCAGACCGGATTTTTGCCTACCACTATGACCCCAAGGCCAACCAGGAACTGCCGCTGACCCCGGCGGAGCCTGCCTTTGTGCAATTGCCGCCGGGCAGCGGCCCGCGTCACCTGCTGTTCAGCGCTGATGGCAAGCACGCCTGGCTGACCACGGAGATGAGCGCGCAGGTCGCGGTGTTCGACTACAAGGATGGCAAGCTGACCCAGACCCAACTTGTGGACTTTGCGGCCGGCCAGCCGGTGTCTGACAAGGCGGGAGCTGCGCTGCATGCGTCCAGCGATGGCAAATTCCTGTATGTGAGCAATCGCGGCACGGCCAACCAGCTGCTGGTGTTCGGCATCGACCCGGCCACTGCGCACCTCAAAGAGCTGCAACGTCGCTCCGTTGAAGGTGACCACCCCCGCGAGTTCAGCCTCGACCCGAGTGGCAAGTACCTGCTGATCGCCAACCAGAAAAGCAACGCGATTGTGGTAGTTGAGCGCGACCCCAAGACCGGCCTGCTGGGTAAAACCGTGCAGACATTGCCGATCGATGCGCCCAGCGACCTCAAGTTTGTGCTGCGTCAATAAGCCACAGGCCCCGCAGTGCGGGGCCTGACCTTAAGTATTAATTGTATTAATAGCGGCTACTGTTTCAAAGCATTTCTAAGGCTTGGCCCTCGGGCGTAAGTTTGGTTCCAAGGCCTTCCCGGCCACTCAACCAAACGAACACAAGGGTTACCGACATGAATTTGAATCTCTTCTCCATCATCGCCGCTTCCGCTGTTTCCGCCACCGTGGCCCTGCCTGCTGCCGCCAGCGTCGAAGTCAGCGGCAAAAAATCCAGCACCAGCGCCTACACCCAGAAATACTTGCAACAAAGCGCCAACTTCTACGCCGCCCTGGACCACAAAACCCAGCAATGAGCCTGATCGAAGGTCAGTGGCGAGCGGGCTTGCCCGCGTTGGGCTGCGAAGCGGCTCCTATCAAGATGAATACAGGGTGTCGGTAAGCCTGCGGTGCCGGGTTGTAGGGGCGCTTCGCGCCCCAACGCGGGCAAGCCCGCTCGCCACAACAAGCCCGCTCGCCACGACAAGCCCGCTCGCCACCGGGCGTTAGGTGGCCTTCGCCATCACTGCGATAAACAGCGGCGACTGCACGATCGTCTCAAGCCACTGCTGCAATCGGCTATACGGCGTGCCGGCAAACCAGTCCCGGTCCACGTGCGCGAATTGGCGCACGAACGGCGCCAGGGCCATGTCCGCCAGGCTCGGGTGATCGGCCAGTAAATACGCACGGCCCGCTAACAACTCCTCCAGTTTCTGCAAAAACACCTCGCCCTCGGCTCGATAGTGTTCCATCGGCTGCTGTGGGTAGCGTTCGGCATACTTGTATCGATTCAAATGATGTTTGAACACCTGATCATTTTCGGCGATCAGTGCCGCCACCGCCGGGTCGCCGCCCAGCAGCCAATTATCCGGGTCATGCTGCGCCAGGGCCCAGCGCATGATGTCCAGGCTTTCATCGATCACCGCGCCATCCACGTTCAGCACCGGCACCGTGCCCTTGGGCGACAGCGCCAGCATCTCGGCCGGCTTGGCCTTGAGGCTCACCTCGACGATCCGCACCGCCACGCCTGCGTAGCGCAAGGCCAAACGCGCGCGCATCGCATACGGGCAGCGCCGAAACGAATACAGCAGCGTTTCGCTCACTTGACCTCCAGGGTGCTCAGGCCGTTGCCTTGGCGCTTGACCTGGATCTGCACCGGGATGCGCTCATGCATTTCCTGCACGTGGGAAATCACCGCCACTTTGCGGCCCTGGGCCTGTAAGCCGTCCAGGGCATCCATGGCCAATTGCAGCGATTCCGGGTCGAGGCTGCCGAAGCCTTCGTCAATAAACAGCGATTCGATTTTCAAGGTACTCGACGCCATCGACGCCAAGCCCAACGCCAGCGCCAACGACACCAGGAACGTCTCGCCGCCCGACAACGAATGCACCGAGCGCAATTCGTCGCCCATTTCCGTGTCCAGCACCAACAGGCCCAACATGCTGCCGCCGCGCTTGAGGCGATAGCGCCGCACGAGCTGGCGCAGTTGCACGTTGGCGTGGTGCACCAGCAGGTCGAGGTTGTAAGCCTGGGCGATCTTGCGGAAAGTGTCGCCGGTGGCCGAGCCGATCAGCGCGTTCAGGCGCGCCCAGCGCTGCCACTCGTCGTAGGCGTTGGCGATTTGCTCGGCCAAGGCACTGTTGGCGTCCTGGCGGCGCTGGTCTTCGGACTGGCGTGCGCGCAGTTCGGCGCAGTGTTTTTCGCCATCGGCCAATTGCTGATTAAGCGCGGCCAGGGTGCTGTCCAGTTCTTCGGCCTCCAGGTTGCCGTTGTGCAGGTTCTGGTGCTCGGCCAGAAGTCGTTCGCGCTCCTGCAGCAGCACCTTGGCTTGTTCGACGGCTTTTTCGCTGTGTTGCAGGTGTTGGCGCAATTCGTTGACTTGGTTGTCATCGAAGGCCAGCAAACGCGTGAGCCCGTCGTCGTCCAATTCCGGGTGCAAGGCGCGCCATTCGCTCAGGCGTTCGTTGAGGCTGTGCTGTTCGGCGCCCAATGCCTGTTGGCGTTCCTGCTGGGCCTTGAGGTCGGCGGCCAGTTGGATCAAGGCGTTGCGCAAGTCTTGCAGCTGTTGATTGGCGTCGGCCTCGCTCTGGCGTGAGTGCGCCACCGCGTGGTCCAGCTGCAGTTGCCAGTGTTCGGCACTGGCGTGCTCACCCAGCAGGGCGCTGAGCTTTTCCTCGGCGGCCTGTTGCTGTGTGGCCAGGTCAGTGACTTGCTGCTGCAGGGCTTGCAGTTGCTGCTGGCGATGCTGCTGATGGGTCTGTTCTTTCTCGATAGCCTGCTGGCGCTCTTGCTGCTCGGCCAGTTCATCGCGCTGATGGCCCAGCTGTTCCAGACGCTGGCTGACGTGTTGGTCCAGCTGCATAAAGGTCGCTGCCGGTTCACGGCGTAAGCCTTCAAGTGTCTCGGCGGGCAGCAGGCCGGAAAACGCCTGCAATTCTTCGTCGAGGCGTTCGCGGTCGTTGGACAGCTCGCGCTGCTGGTCCACCAGCAACTGACGGGCTTGTTGGCTCGCGTCCTGGGCGGCTTGCAGTTGCTGCTGCAAACGCCCGGCATTTTGTTGCAGGTTGAGCAGGGCGCCTTGGCGCTGTTCATCCTGGCCGATGCTTTGCGTCAGTTGGTTCAACTGCTGCGCCAGCCAGGCGCTGCGTTTTGCCGCCTCCTGATTGAACAGCGAGGCGGACAACGGGTGTGCTTGCAGGCTTGGTGCCAGGCCCTGTTGTTGCGTCGATAACAGCTCCTGCTGTTGCAGGAATTCTTTTTGCTGGGCGATCAACCCACCCACTTCGCCCCGCAGTTCGGTGAGTTTTTCCTTGAGCGTGTCGACGGCTTTCTGCGCCGCCGCTTCTTCGTTTTCATCATGCCGGCCGAGGCTTTGCAGCAGGGCTTCGGGCTGGTGGTACGGGTGTTCATGGCTGCCGCACACCGGGCACGGCTGATCATCCTGCAATTGCTCGCGCAGCTCCTCGACACTGGCACTGCGCGCCAGGCGTTGGCGCTCCAGCAATTGTTTGGTCACCGTCAGGGTTTGCTCGGCCACCGTCAACTCGGCTTTGGTTTGCAGGCCAGTCTGGTTCAGCTGTTCGCGTTGTTGCTGCGCCTGCGCAAGTTTTTGCGTCAGCTTGGCCGCTTCTTGATCCAACTGCTGCTGGCTGTCCCACAAGCGCGTGAGGTCTTCGAAGGCGCGTTGCTGCTTGCGATTGTCTTGCAGGAGGCTTGCAAGTAACTGGATTTGTTCGGCGACAGCGTGCGGTTCGGCACCGGCTTCCTGGTACAGCAGGTCCAACGCTTCGCGTTGTTGGGTGAACTGTTCGGCGGCGCTGGTGGCGCGCTGTTCAAGCTGCGGCAGTTCGGCCTGGCCTTTGTTCAGGCGATTGCCGATCAGCATCAATTGTTGTAAACGGTCGCGGTAGGCAACCCAGGCATCGCTCAACGGCGCAAACGCCGCACTGCGTTCAAGCTCGGCGGCCAGGCGTTGCAGGCGCCCAGCGACCTGGGCTTGCTTCTCCAGCAAACCATTGAGCAATGCCTGGCCGTCAGTGCAGGCGCTTTCCTGCTGCTGTTTGTCGTCGCTGCGCCTGGCCAGGTCTTTGGTCAGGTGGGCGAGGGTGCTTTGTTCTTCAAATGCCTGGCGCAGCAACGGCACCGCGTCAGCCTGCTGCTTCAGGGCTTCAGCCAAGGCCGCCTGGGCGGCGGCTTGCTGTTGTTGCGCCTGCTCCTGACGGGCCTGCAGCGCGGTTTGCTGCTCGAGGTGCTGCTGAATCTGTGCGGCGAGTGGGGTCAGCAACGTCCCGAGTTCAGCCTGGCGGGCGAACTGATGGCGTTGCGGCGCCAACTGGTCCAGGCGGCTCAGGTCCTGGCGTTGCGGGGCCTGGCTGTCCCAATCCGCCTGCGCCCGTTGCAGTTGCTCCGTAGCACTTTGCTGGCGCTCCTGCCATTCACGCAGTTCCTTGAGCCAGGTGTGCTGCAACTCCAACTGCTTGAGTTGGGCTTGCTGAGTCTTGAGCTGTAGCTGGGCCTCGGCCAGTTGTTGATCCAGTTCAGCACGGGCTTGCGGCGCCAGGGGCACCACGCCGGTGGCCTGGTCTTGCAAGGCTTTATGGGCGTCGCGGGCGTCCTTGGCCTTGTCGAAGGCGCGGCGGCCGAGCTGGGTATACAGCGCGGTGTCGGTGAGTTTTTCCAGCAGTTCGCTGCGTTCGTTATCGTTGGCCTTGAGGAAGGCACTGAACTCGCTCTGCGCCAGCAAAACGGCGCGGGTGAACTGCTCGAAATTCAGGCCCAGGGCCAGTTCCAGCTGGGTCTTGTATTCGGTTTTCTGGCTGGCCAGCAGTTGGTCGCTGTCCAGGTCGATCAGGCTCTGGCGGCTGTTCTGCAACTTGCCGCTGGCCTTGTCGCGGGCGCGGTTGGCTTCCCAGCGTGCGCGGTAGCGACGCCCGCTGACGCCGACAAAATCCACCTCGGCATACCCGCCGCCGGTGCCGCGACGGACCAGGGTGCGTGGGTCGCCGATGGATATATCGGTATCGGCGTCCGGCATTTTCGCCTGGCCGGTGTCGCCCAGGCGTGGCACTGCACCAAACAGCGCCAGGCACAAGGCATCGAGCAAGGTACTTTTACCGGCGCCGGTCGGGCCGGTAATCGCAAACAACCCGGCGCTGGCCAGGGGCTCGGCGGTAAAGTCGATCTCGAACGGGCCGGCCAGCGAGGCGAGGTTTTTCAGGCGGATAGCAAGGATCTTCATGGCTGTTGCTCCTCCTGTTGCACCCCCTGGAGCAGCACGGCGAAATCCTTCAAGGTCTGTTCATCCACTTCACTGCCGTAGCTGTCCTGCCAGGCGCGGCTGAACAGTTCCTGCGGGGTGAGCTGGTCCAGCTCGATCAGGCGTTCTTCGTTGTCATCTTCGCGACGGCCCTTGCCGGCGTATTCGGCGGCAATGCGCACCAGGCGCACGGCTTTGCCTTGCAGTGCAGTTTCGATTTGCTGGCGCAGGTCGGGTTGCGGCTCGTCGAGGCGCACGCGCACTTCCAGCCAGGGGTGGCGCTGGGTTTCGGCCAGCAGGTCGACGTCGGGCAACTCGGCCAGCGCCTTGAGAATATCCGCCAGCGGTGCGGCGTCCAGGCGTTGCAGGTCGACCGAACGGGGGATCAGGATCGGTTCGACACCCACCAGGCATTGGCCCTGGAAGGTCACATCGAGAATCTGGTGCTTGTAGCCGATTTCGGAAAATGACAGCGGAATCGGTGAGCCACTGTAGCGAATACGCTCCTCGCCATTCACCCGTTGCGGCTTGTGCAGGTGGCCAAGGGCGACATAACCCACGCTGGCATCGAACAGGCTGGCGGGCAGCGCCTCGGCATTACCGATGATCAGGCTGCGCTCGGAATCTTCCGACACCGAACCACCGGCCATGTGCGCATGGCTGATGGCGATCAGCGCCTGGCCTTTTTTGCGTTTGGCATTCGCGGCAGCGATCAGCCTTTCATGCACTTGGCCAATGCCACGCAGGTAATCGTCGCCCAGGTGCGCGCCGGTGACTTCCGCCGGGCGCAAAAACGGCAGTGCCAGGCACCAGGCGGCGATTTTGCCCTTGGCATCGGGCAACGGGATAAGCAGGCGCTCGGCATCCAGTTGGCCATCGTCCAGCCACAGCACGCGGCCCAGCGCATGGGTGCGCAGGCGGCGCATCAACGGCGCAGGCAATTCGATACGCGAGCCGGAGTCGTGGTTGCCGGCGATCATCACAATCGTCAGTTTGGGGTTCTGTTCGTGGGCGCTGATGATGAAGTCATACAGCCGCTCTTGGGCCTTGAGCGGCGGGTTGACCGTGTCGAAGATATCGCCGGCGATCAGCAGCACATCCGGGCGCTGGGCGTTTAATTGGCCCAGCAGCCACTCAAGGAAACAAGCGTGTTCGAAGTCGCGTTCCTGGCCATGCAGGTTTTGGCCGAGGTGCCAGTCGGAGGTGTGAAACAGACGCAAGGCGAACTCCGTGCAGAAGATGAAAAGGAGGGGAGTTTACCTGTAAAAGCCTGCGGCTAGCCTGAATGCTGTCCACTTTTAAGGCCAAACACTGTACCTGTGGCGAGTGGGCTTGCCCGCGTTGGGTCGCGAAGCGACCCCGTGCTTTGTTTAAAAGAATGGGACTGCTACGCAGTCCAACGCGGGCAAGCCCGCTCGCCACAACGGTGTGCTACAGGGATTACGCGTTGTGCAGGCAGTTCAGTGCGCGGTCGGCCAGGGTTTTGGCATTGTTGATCAGGTGTTCGGTGGCGCCGGCCATGTGGCGCTCATTGCCGAGCAGCGCCTGGGTGGTGCCGGCGGCGGTGGCGGCTGCACAGCGCAGCAGGTCGCAGATCTGGGCGAGGGCGTCTTCGAAGCTGAGGTCCTGGTGCACGGAGAAAGGCGGTTGTGAGTCGGGTTTCAGGTAGTGGCTGAGGGCGCGCTCGAAGATTTCGCGGGGTGGGTCTGGGACGATTTTGTTCATGAGTAAAGCTCCTACTAATAAGTTGGGGAGCCATCCTGTGCCGTTTCCACACGGCAGATTAGGTGGCAGCCATACGCGGGGTGGAAAACCGAGTAGTAGGACTCGGCCAGACCGAAGTCTGCCCGCGTACAGCCGCCATTGAGCGTTTTCATACGATCATGACGCCTACTAGTTCACAGGTTTCCACACCCGATCGCTGATATGCAGCGACGGAGCGAAGGCTAGCCAGTGAAATGAGCAGGCGCAAGCCCGTGGGATTGTCTAGGAAACTTCCCGCAAATTAAAGGGATAAGGATTGCTGGCGATGAGCTTTTTTGTGGCGAGCGGGCTTGCCCGCGTTGGGCTGCGAAGCGGCCCTAAACCGGTGATCGCGATTTGCCTGGATTAATGGGGTGGCTTTACTGGGGCTGCTTTGCAGCCCAACGCGGGCAAGCCCGCTCGCCACAACAAGCCCGCTCGCCACAACAAGCCTGCGAGACACAAAAGTCCATCGGTTACTTAGGGTATAGAGGCGGCAAGCTGGTGGTATCCGTCGCCGGGTCTTGCTCGCGCTCGGCCACTGGAATGGCCTTGACTGCACGCCACAGGTCTTCGCCCAGCCAGTACTGGCCGCTCTCGCTGTACAGCGCACCGTTCAGCCCGTCCAGGGCGTCGGACAACGGCACAAACCGTGCGGCCATGTCGGCCAGGGTTTCCGGTTGCTGGCGCGCCCACGCATCCAGTGCCTGGCGGGTGGCCTGGGGGTCGTTGGCCTGGGTGGCGCGCTTGAGGTCGTCGAGCAGGCTGCGCGGGCTCGGGCCGGTTTGCGCGGCGCGCAGCACCGCCGGTTGCCAGCGCGCACGCCACCACAGGCCGAAGCCAAGCAGGGTGGTGCAGGCCAGCATCAAGGTGCTGAGCTGCCATAGCCACAGGCGGCTGTCGTCGGGGGCGGTGATGATGGTGGGGGTGGCCGGGGTGTCCACCACCAGGCTCGGGTTGTTCGCCACTTGCAGGGTGCGGGCCGGCAGGCTGGTGCGCTCCAGGTGGTCTTCGTGGGTGTTCCACCACAGCACTTCCACGGCGGGCAGTTCCAGCGCGCCGATGCGGGTGGGCACCAGCGCTTCGCGGTCTTCGCGGCTGCCGATCAGGCCGCGATCATTGCTCTGGTTGCCGAGCACCGGCTGGTCCGGATAACGGCGCAGGCCATTGATGTCGGTGCTGGGCAGGGCCGGCAGTTGCGCGCTGGACAAGCCCTCGGCCTTGATCGTCAGGCTGCGGGTCAGCGAGTCACCGACCTGCACGTGGTCGGGCACCGGGTTCCAGTTTTCGCTCAGGGTCAGGCTGCGCGCCGGTAGCCAGGGGGCGTCGGCGGGGTACAGCTCCGGCTTGGGCTTGACCGTGAGTTGCAAGGGCGCGGAGCTGACGTGAATCAGCTTGCCCGGCTTGGTGCCTTGCAGCGTGTTCTCTTGTGGCGGGCGCGACTCCACCAGCGTGGCGCTGAAGGTTTGCGTGGGAATGTCCAGGCTGCCGCTGTGCTGCGGGTAGATCGCGTAGCGGGTTTCGATCACGCCGTGGCGGATGCTGTTGATGACTTTTTCATAGGTGCGCGACTCGCCCAACTGCTCCACGCGCGCATCCGGGATCTGCAAGGGCGTGAGGCTGCTGTCGTCATACAGCGACACCGAGTGGTACACGCGCACCGTCAGCAACGCCTGAGCCTGCACATACACGGTGCTCTGATCGAGGTTGGCTTCGACAAACACCGGGGCCAGTTCCGCGCTGGTGTTCTGGCTGGCGGTTTCCACCACTTGCAGGCTGATTGGCTGGGTCTTGTAGTCGCCCACTTGCAGCGGCGGGATGACCACAGTGCCGTTCTGCCGGGGCAACAAGGTGATGATCCAGCGCGTGGTGGCATGGTTATCGCCGCCCAGGGTGGTGAGCTGGTTGAGCTGGCGCGTGCCGCTGACTTCGAACTGCGCGTCCAGCGGCGACAGGTCGGGCTTGCCGAACTGGGTGACGTCGCTGGATTCCACCGTCAGCTCTACCGTTTCGCCGGAATTGAGGCGGCTGCGGTCGACACTGGCGGTCAGGGTCGCCGCCTGGGCGTGGCCTGCCGACAACGCGAGCAAAAGCAGTAGGGTGGTGCGGCGGCTCATCGAGTCTTGTCCTGATGTTGTTGCTGTTCGTACCAGAATTTGCGTCGCAGCAGTTCGCCGGGGTTGTCCGGGATCTCCCGCAGCCATTGTTCCAGGGCCTGGCGGTGTTCACCGTCGAGGCTGGCGTCGGTGGGGCGCAGCGGCGGGGTGGTGGTTTGCTCATCCCCAAGCTCGCTGCCCGGTACTTCATTGCCGCCGCTTTGCGGTGTGCTGCCGGGTTTGGTCTCGCCGGTACCGGCTTCGCTCTGGCCCTGGGATGACTGTTCACCGCCCGCTGCATTTTGCCCGCTGGCGCCCGGTTGCGCAGTTTGGCCGGGTTGGGTGGTTTCGTCATCCTCGTTTTTTGCCGGTTTTTCGGGCTCGGGCTGCGCCTGTTGCTGCAATAAGGTTTCCACCAGGGCTTTGTTTTTCAGGGCCGGCTGCAAGTCGGGCTGGGCTTCCAGGGCTTGTTCGTAGGCGTCGATTGCGGCTTCCAATTCGCCGGATTTAGCCAGGGCGTTTCCGCGATTGTAGTGGGAATAGGCGTCATTGCCCTCGGCAAAACGCTTGATGGCGTCGGCGTAGTTGCCCGCTTCATACAGCGCCACGCCTTGCCATTGCGGGTCTTCGAAGTGTTCGGCGGCCTCGGCCGGGCGTTTTTTCTTGAGCAGGTATTGGCCCTGCTGGTCGGGGCGCAGCCACAGGTCTTGCAGGCCGAAGGCGTAGCTGGGCTGCGGCGCAGCCATCAACAACAGGGGAAGGCAAAACAGCCAGCCACGGCGCGCGGCGCAGGCGGCCAGCAACAACAGCGGCAGAAGCAGCCAGTAACCCTGATCGGCCCAGGTATCGAGGTGCAGCAGTTGGCCGTCATTGCGCAGGGCTTGCGGGGTGTCCAACACGCCGAGTTGGCGCAGGTCTTTGTCGTCGAGGCGCGCAGCCCGGTAACGGCCACCCATTTCGCTGGCGAAAGCTTTGAGCGTCGGGCTGTCGAGGCGCGGCACCAGGATCGCGCCTTGTTCATCCTTGAGGAATTCGCCGCTCTCCTGGGTTACCGGGGTGCCCTCGCGGCTGCCGATGCCGAGGATCGACAGACTCGGCGCCTGCGCACTTTGCAGCACCAGGCGAATGCCTTGGCGTTCCTGCTTGGACAGCGAGGAGCCGATCAGCAGCAGGCGGCCCTGGCCCAGGCCACCGTGCTTGAGCAAGCCCAGGGCTTTTTCCACCGCGAGGTCGGCGCGGTGGCCGGGCTCGGGCATCAGCGAGGGACGCAGGGCTTCGAGCAGGTTGCGGCTGGTGGCCAGGTCGTCCGACAGCGGCACCAAGGTGTGGGCGCTGCCCGCGTACACGATGATGGCGGTTTGCGCATCGGTGCGCGCCTGCAACAGGTCATACAGCTTGCGCCGCGCTTGCTCCAAGCGGTTGGGCGGGCTGTCGGTGGCGAGCATTTCCGGGGTCAGCTCCAGCAACACCACCAGCGGGTCGGAGGGCTTCTGGCTGGACTGCTCGACTCTTTGCCAGCTGGGGCCGAGCAGCGCGAGTACGGCCAACAGCCAGGCAATACCGAGCACCACCCACGGCGCTTTGCTTTCGCGGCCGTTGCCGCCACTGAGCAGCACCGCGTGAAAGGCCGGCGGCAGGATCACCTGCCAGCGCCCGGCGCGCTTTTGCCGATGCCACAGCTGCCACAGCAACCAGCCGAGCAACGGCAGCAGCAACAGCCACCCGGGGCGGAACCAGTGCGGCCACAGGTCGATCATCGACGCCTCCGCAAACGCAGGCGTTTGAGGCGCTGGCGCCATTGCGGGTGTTGTTGCAGGAAAATCCCCTTGCTGGTCAGTTTGTTGAACAGCCGTTGCAACGCGTTGTTCGGCCAGCGTTCCTGGATCACCAGCAACATGCTCAACACCAGCGCCAACGCCAGCGGCGCGCTGTACAGCGCCTGGGCCGGGCGGGCCTGGGTCGGTTGTTGTTCCACCGGTTCAAGCTGGTCGAGGGTTTGCTTGATCGCTTGCAGCTCGTTGCCATCGCGGGCGCGAAAGTATTGCCCGCCGGTGGCCTCGGCAATCGCCTTGAGGGCAGGTTCGTCCAGATCCAAACTCGGGTTAACCCCCAGGATGCCCAGCGAGCCGGTTTGCTCGGGGTCGGCGCCGATGCCGATCGGGTAGATTTTCACGCCTTCTTCGGCGGCCAGGCGTGCGGCGGTCAGCGGGTCGATCTGCCCGGCGTTGTTGGCGCCGTCGGTAACCAGGATCAGCACGCGGCTTTGCGCCGGGCGCTGGCGCAGGCGCTTCAAAGCTAGGCCGATGGCGTCGCCGATGGCGGTGTTTTTGCCGGCGATGCCGATGCGCGCTTCATCGAGCCAGGTGCGCACGGTGCGCCGGTCGAAGGTCAGCGGCGCTTGCAGGTACGCCTGGCTGCCGAACAGGATCAGGCCCACGCGGTCACCTTCGCGGCCTTCGAGGAAGTCACCGAGCAAATGCTGTACCAGGTTCAAGCGGCTGACGTCCTCGTCCTGCCAGTGCATATCGGGAAAGTCCATGGAGCCGGACACGTCCACCGCCACCAGCAGGTCGCGGCCACTGGCGGCAATCGGCAGTGGTTCACCAAGCCATTCCGGGCGGGCGGCGGCGGTCAACAGCAGCAGCCACAACACCACGAACGGCGCTTGCTGGCGCCAGCCCGGCAGGTTCACCCGGGCGCGGCGGCGGGCCAGGCCCTCGAGGTCGCTGAGGTAGCTGACCTTGAGCGCAGGCTCGCCGCTGTCGGCCACCGGCAAAATAAGCCGCATCAACCAGGGCAATGGCAACAGGGCGAAGATCCACGGCCAGGCGAACTCAAACATGTTTGCGAATCCAGGTGTCGACGGCTTGGGTCAGCCCGGCGATGGCTTTGTCGTCGAGTTTGCATTCGGGCTTGTAGGCGCCTTCCACCAGCACCATCCAGCGCGTGAGGCCGGCGGCGGGGCAGCGGTTGTCGAGGAAGGCCAGCCATTTGCGCCCGTTGAGGGTGTGGCTCTGGCTGTAGGGGTAGTCGTTGCGGCACAGGCGCTTGAGCAGGCCGTTGAGTTGTTGCAGCCAGGCGCCAGCGGGTGCGCCGTCGTAGGGTTTGGGCATCAAGGCCAGCTCGGCCAGAGCGGCGATGCGCAACGGGTCCAGCGGTTGTTCGGCGCGGGCCAATGGTCGGCGCGCGGGCAAAAAGCGCCGCAGGGACCACAGCCCCCAGCCCAGCAACGGAATCACCAGCAACAACAGCCACCAACCCGGTGCAGGTGGCCAGAAGCCAATGGCCGGTGGGGCGATCAGCGGTTGCAGTTGGTCGAGGCTGCTCATTGCTTTTTAACCGGGCGTTGCGGGTTGAGGTATTCGCGCAGTTGCTCGACCATTTCGCTTTGGGTGCTCAAGGGCATCAGCAGGATGCGCAGTTTTTGTGCGAGCAGTTCCCAGCGGGCAATGCGGGCTTCGGCCTGGGCCTTGTAGGCTTGGCGCAGGTCGAAGTTCAGCGTGTCCAGTTCCAGCTGCGCGCCGCGTTCGGCAAAACGCAGTAGCCCGGCGGCGGGCAGGGCGTGGTCCAGTGGGTCGGAGATCGGAAACAGCAGCACATCGCAATGGCGCGACAGCAGGCTCAGCTGTTGCTCGGCGCCTTCGGTGAGGGCGCGCTCATCGCAAATCACGATCACCAGGCTGCCGGGGCGCAGCACTTCACGGCCGCGACGCAGGGCCATGCCAAGGGCGTCGGCTTCGGGGCGGCTTTCGGTATTGAGGCTCTGGTTGACCCGTACCAGGCGGTTGAGCAACTGCAACAGACTTTGCTTGCTGCGCCGGGGTTTGATTTCGTAGTGCTCGTTATCGCCGAACACCAGCCCGCCGACGCGATCGTTATGGCCCAACGCCGCCCAGCCGATCAGGCTGGCGGCTTGGGCGGCGAGCACCGACTTGAACATCTGGCCGGAGCCGAAAAACAGCCGGCAGCTTTGCTCCACCATGATAAAAATCGGCCGTTCGCGCTCTTCGTGGAACAGCTTGGTGTGCGGCTCCTGGGTGCGCGCCGTGACGCGCCAGTCGATGGTGCGCACGTCGTCCCCGGCCTGGTACACGCGCACCTGGTCGAAGTCGACGCCGCGCCCGCGCAGCTTGGAGTGGTGCAGGCCGATCAGCGGGCTGCGCTGGCTCGGCGTGGAAAACAGCTGCACTTCGCGCACGCGGTGGCGCATCTCAATCAGTTCGCTGAGCGTGACGCGGATCCCATCGCTGGCATTCATGGGTTTCAAGCGACGGCAACGACGTCGAGAATGCGTTGCACCACGCGGTCCTGGTCAATGCCGGCCGCTTCGGCCTCAAACGACAGAATGATGCGATGGCGCAGCACGTCAAACAGCACGGCCTGGATGTCTTCCGGGCTCACGAAGTCGCGACCGGCCAGCCAGGCGTGGGCGCGGGCGCAGCGGTCGAGGGCGATGGAGCCACGCGGGCTGGCGCCGTAGGCGATCCACTCGGCCATTTCCGGGTCGAACTTGGCCGGGGTGCGCGTGGCCATCACCAATTGCACCAGGTATTCCTCCACCGCGTCGGCCATGTACAGGCCGAGGATCTCCTTACGCGCAGCAAAAATTGCCTGCTGGCTGACGCGGCGCTCAGGCTTGGTTTCACCGTTGAGCGCTTCGCCACGCGCCTGTTGCAGGATGCGTCGTTCGACGGCAGCGTCCGGGAAGCCGATTTTCACGTGCATCAGGAAGCGGTCGAGCTGGGCTTCGGGCAGCGGGTAGGTGCCTTCCTGCTCGATGGGGTTTTGCGTGGCCATTACCAGAAACAGCGGCGACAGGTCGTAGGTGCTGCGCCCGACGCTGACCTGGCGCTCGGCCATGGCCTCCAGCAGCGCGGACTGGACCTTGGCCGGGGCACGGTTGATTTCGTCTGCCAGCACCAAGTTGTGGAAGATCGGCCCTTGCTGGAACACGAAGCTGCCGGTTTCCGGGCGATAGATCTCGGTGCCAGTGATGTCGGCGGGCAACAGGTCGGGGGTGAACTGGATACGATGGAACTGCGCTTCGATGCCCTCGGCCAGCTCTTTGATGGCCTTGGTCTTGGCCAGGCCCGGCGCGCCTTCCACCAGCATATGGCCGTCGGCAAGCAAGGCGATCAGCAGGCGATCGATGAGTTTTTCCTGGCCGAGAATCTGCGTAGAAAGAAAGGTTCGCAGCGCAAGCAGCGCTTCACGATGTTCCATCGATGACGGTTCCTGGAGAGATGAGCCCGGGCGTCAAGAAAAAAACGCCGGGCCTGGGGCGCTTACTTTAATGCATCGCGGGGTGTGGCGACTAACGGCGCGCGGGGTATTTTTAGCAAAACTTGTAGGAATTTTGTGCGGATTGCGCAAATTGCTTCCTGTGGCGAGCGCACTTGGTGGCGAGCGGCCCTAGTGGCGAGCGGGCTTGCCCGCGTTGGGTTGCGAAGCAGCCCTGATACGAACAACCGAGTTTTACCTGAAAAAACGCGGTGGCCTTTGGGGCCGCTTCGCAGCCCAACGCGGGCAAGCCCGCTCGCCACGAGGGAGGCCCGAGTGCCACAGGGGCCCCGAGCGCCAAAAAGCGGAGTTCGGCCGTTAGGTGCGGGTAAAAGTACCGGTGCCTTTGAGGATGTTCTGCAGGGTTTCTTCCAGCTCAGCCAGGTCCGGCGCGGCGGTGGCGTGGGTGATCTGCAACTGGTCCTTGCCGCCCAGCGCATCGGCATCGCCGGCCGCCAGTTCAATCAGCAGGGTGGTGTCGCTCAAGGTGACCTTGAGCCCGTCCAGGGTCGACGGCTCGTAGTCCCAGGTCAGCTCCACCTCATCTTCATCCGGGTAACGGCTGAGCATGAACATCTCGCCGTTTTTGCCGTGGCAGCAGAGCATGGCCATGTTGTCTTCTTCTTCGTCGCACGGGGTGGCCATCAGTGCGTCGGTTTTAAGTTGCAGCATGGGAAATCCTGTCTGGAGTAGGGCGCAGCAGGGCAATTGTGCCATTGCGGCGAATTTTGTGCTGCATTCTGTGTCAGACCCAATGCATGACCTGACGGGCCGAATCGGTCATTTCTGGTACTCGTGGGCCTGAGAATAGCCGGTTTTTCTGCCGGAAAATCCGGGTTGCGCCCATCGCAACCCCGCGCCTGCTTACCGATGACCGAATATGTCGCAGCGTCGCAAGCAGCTGTCTTCCTACACTCGTTAAGCTGCGCAACGGATGTGCACCGGCCTGGCGTCTGACCTGCCCGTCGTACCGTCACCCGGCGTGGTGTGCATCTTATGGAAGTTGTATGTGACCTCATTGTCTTGTCCAGCTTCACCCACCTGTCACCCTGATTCGTTTATGGTGCTTATTGTCACTACCTGCGAACAGAGCTGACGGTCTCCCCGCAAGGGGATAACACGCGACGCTTCCATCAATAACAAGCCCAAGCGGAGTACCACAGATGGCGTTCTTCACCGCAGCCAGCAAGGCCGACTTCCAGCATCAACTGCAAGCGGCACTGGCGCAGCACATCAGTGAACAGGCACTGCCACAAGTGGCGCTGTTCGCTGAGCAATTCTTCGGCATTATTTCCCTGGACGAACTGACCCAGCGTCGCCTTTCCGACCTGGCCGGTTGCACCTTGTCTGCCTGGCGCCTGCTTGAGCGCTTTGATCACACCCAACCGCAAGTGCGGGTCTACAACCCCGATTACGAACGTCATGGCTGGCAGTCGACCCACACTGCGGTCGAAGTCCTGCACCATGACCTGCCATTTCTGGTGGACTCGGTACGTACCGAGCTGAACCGCCGTGGCTACAGCATTCACACCCTGCAAACCACCGTGCTCAGCGTGCGTCGCGGCCCAAAAGGCGAGTTGCTGGAAATCCTGGCCAAAGGCACCCAGGGCGAAGGCATCCAGCAAGAATCGCTGATGTACCTGGAAATCGACCGCTGCGCCAATGCCGCCGAACTCAACGTGCTGAGCAAAGAGCTTGAGCAGGTACTGGGCGAAGTGCGCGTGGCCGTGGCCGATTTCGAGCCGATGAAAGCCAAGGTCCAGGACCTGCTGGCCGGTATCGACGCCAGCCCGTTCAGCATCGACGGCGAAGAAAAAGCCGAGATCAAGAACTTCCTGGAATGGCTGGTGGGCAACCACTTCACGTTCCTCGGCTACGAAGAGTTCGTGGTACGTGACGAGGCGGACGGCGGGCATATCGAATATGACACCAGCTCCTTCCTCGGCCTGACCAAACTGCTGCGTGCCGGCCTCACCGCTGAAGACCTGCGCATCGAAGACTACGCCGTGGCCTACCTGCGCGAGCCGACCGTGCTGTCGTTCGCCAAGGCTGCGCACCCAAGCCGCGTGCACCGCCCGGCGTATCCGGACTATGTGTCGATCCGTGAGATCAGCGCCGACGGCAAGGTCATCAAGGAACACCGTTTCATGGGCCTGTACACCTCCTCGGTGTATGGCGAAAGCGTGCGGGTGATCCCGTATATCCGTCGCAAGGTGGCGGAAATCGAACGCCGCTCGGGCTTCCAGCCCAAGGCGCATTTGGGCAAAGAGCTGGCTCAAGTGGTGGAAGTGCTGCCACGTGACGATCTGTTTCAGACCCCGGTCGACGAGCTGTTCAGCACCGTGATGTCGATTGTGCAGATCCAGGAACGCAACAAGATCCGCGTGTTCCTGCGCAAAGACCCGTACGGTCGTTTTTGCTACTGCCTGGCCTATGTGCCGCGTGACATCTATTCCACCGAAGTGCGCCAGAAGATCCAGCAAGTGCTGATGGATCGCCTGAAAGCCTCGGACTGCGAGTTCTGGACCTTCTTCTCTGAGTCCGTGCTGGCGCGTGTGCAGCTGATTCTGCGGGTAGACCCCAAGAACCGCCTGGACATCGACCCGCTGCAACTCGAAAAAGAAGTGGTGCAGGCGTGCCGCAGTTGGCAGGACGACTACTCAAGCCTGGTGGTCGAAAGCTTCGGCGAAGCCCACGGCACCAATGTGCTGGCCGACTTCCCGAAAGGCTTCCCGGCCGGTTACCGCGAGCGTTTCGCCGCGCATTCGGCCGTGGTCGACATGCAGCACCTGCTCAGCCTGACCGAAGCCAACCCGCTGGTGATGAGCTTCTACCAGCCGCTGGGCCAGGTTTCCGGCCAACGCGAGCTGCATTGCAAGCTGTACCACGCCGATACCCCGCTGGCGCTGTCCGACGTACTGCCGATCCTGGAAAACCTCGGCCTGCGCGTGCTGGGCGAATTCCCGTACCGCCTGCGTCACGCCAATGGCCGTGAGTTCTGGATCCATGATTTTGCGTTTATCGCCGCCGAAGGCGTGAACCTGGATATCCAGCAGCTCAACGACACCCTGCAAGACGCGTTCGTGCACATCGTGCACGGCGACGCCGAAAATGATGCGTTCAACCGCCTGGTACTCACCGCCGGCCTGCCATGGCGCGACGTGGCGCTGCTGCGTGCTTACGCCCGCTACCTGAAGCAGATCCGCCTGGGCTTCGACCTGGGTTATATCGCCAGCACCCTGAACAACCACACCGACATCGCCCGCGAGTTGACCCGGTTGTTCAAGACCCGCTTCTACCTGGCGCGCAAGCTCACCGCCGATGACCTGGAAGACAAGCAGCAACGCCTGGAACAAGCGATTCTGACCGCTCTGGACGATGTTCAGGTGCTCAATGAAGACCGCATCCTGCGTCGCTACCTGGACCTGATCAAGGCCACCTTGCGTACCAACTTCTACCAGACCGACGCCAACGGCCAGAACAAGTCGTACTTCAGCTTCAAGTTCAATCCGCATGCGATCCCTGAGCTGCCTAAGCCGGTGCCGAAGTTCGAAATCTTCGTCTACTCGCCGCGTGTCGAAGGCGTGCACCTGCGCTTTGGCAACGTGGCACGCGGTGGCCTGCGCTGGTCCGACCGTGAAGAAGACTTCCGTACCGAAGTGCTCGGCCTGGTAAAAGCCCAGCAAGTGAAGAACTCGGTGATCGTGCCGGTGGGCGCCAAGGGCGGCTTCCTGCCGCGTCGCCTGCCATTGGGCGGCACCCGGGACGAGATCGCGGCCGAGGGCATCGCCTGCTACCGCATCTTCATTTCCGGCCTGTTGGACATCACCGACAACCTGAAAGACGGCGCCCTGGTGCCACCGGCCAACGTCGTGCGCCATGACGACGATGACCCCTACCTGGTAGTGGCGGCGGACAAGGGCACTGCGACCTTCTCCGACATCGCCAACGGCATTGCCATCGACTACGGCTTCTGGCTGGGCGATGCGTTTGCCTCCGGTGGTTCCGCCGGTTACGACCACAAGAAAATGGGCATCACCGCCAAGGGCGCGTGGGTCGGTGTGCAGCGCCACTTCCGTGAGCGCGGCATCAATGTGCAGGAAGACAGCATCACCGTGGTCGGTGTCGGCGATATGGCCGGTGACGTGTTCGGTAACGGCTTGCTGATGTCCGACAAGCTGCAACTGGTCGCGGCCTTCAACCACCTGCACATCTTTATCGACCCTAACCCGACCCCGGCCAACAGCTTCGCTGAACGTCAGCGCCTGTTCGACCTGCCGCGCTCGGCCTGGACCGACTACGACACCAGCATCATGTCCGAAGGCGGCGGTATCTTCTCGCGCAGCGCGAAGAGCATTGCGATCTCGCCACAGATGAAAGAACGCTTCGACATTTCAGCCGACAAGCTGACCCCGACCGAGCTGCTGAACGCCTTGCTCAAGGCACCGGTGGACCTGTTGTGGAACGGCGGCATCGGTACTTACGTCAAGGCCAGCACCGAAAGCCACGCCGATGTGGGCGACAAGGCCAACGACGCACTGCGCGTCAACGGCAATGAGCTGCGCTGCAAGGTAGTGGGCGAGGGCGGTAACCTCGGCATGACCCAGCTGGGTCGTGTGGAGTTCGGCCTCAATGGCGGCGGCTCCAACACCGACTTCATCGACAACGCCGGTGGCGTGGACTGCTCCGACCACGAAGTGAACATCAAGATCCTGCTCAACGAAGTGGTGCAGGCCGGTGACATGACCGACAAGCAGCGCAACCAGTTGCTGGCGAGCATGACCGACGAAGTCGGCAGCCTGGTGTTGGGCAACAACTACAAGCAGACCCAGGCCCTGTCCCTGGCTGCGCGCCGTGCCTACGAGCGTGCTGCCGAGTACAAGCGCCTGATGAGCGACCTGGAAGGCCGTGGCAAGCTGGACCGTGCCATCGAGTACCTGCCGACCGAGGAGCAGCTCACCGAGCGCGCTTCCACCGGCAAGGGCCTGACCCGTCCGGAGCTGTCGGTGTTGATCTCCTACAGCAAGATCGACCTCAAGGAAGCCTTGCTCAAGTCGCTGGTGCCGGATGACGACTACCTGACCCGTGACATGGAGACCGCGTTCCCACCGAGCCTGGTCGCCAAGTTCGGTGAAGCGATGCGTCGCCATCGCCTGAAGCGCGAGATCGTCAGCACCCAGATCGCCAACGACCTGGTCAACCACATGGGCATCACCTTCGTGCAGCGGCTCAAAGAGTCGACCGGCATGAGCCCGGCGAATGTGGCGGGCGCTTATGTGATCGTGCGCGACATCTTCCACCTCCCGCACTGGTTCCGTCAGATCGAAGCCCTGGACCACCAGGTTTCCGCCGACGTGCAACTGGAGCTGATGGATGAGCTGATGCGCCTGGGCCGCCGCGCTACGCGCTGGTTCCTGCGCAGCCGTCGCAACGAGCAGGACGCCGGGCGTGATACCGCGCACTTCGGTCCGCACCTGGCGGCGTTGGGCCTCAAACTCGACGAACTGCTGGAAGGTCCGACCCGCGAAGGCTGGCAGACCCGCTACCAGGCGTACACCGAAGCCGGTGTACCTGAGCTGTTGGCGCGCATGGTTGCAGGTACGACTCACCTGTACACCTTGCTGCCGATCATCGAAGCCGCCGACGTCACCGGGCATGATGCCGCCGAAGTGGCCAAGGCCTACTTCGCCGTCGGCAGCGCCCTGGACTTGCCGTGGTACCTGCAGCAGATCAGCGATCTGCCGGTGGGCAACAACTGGCAGGCCCAGGCCCGCGAAGCCTTCCGCGACGACGTGGACTGGCAGCAACGGGCGATCACCATTTCGGTACTGCAAATGGCCGACGCGCCACACGACATGGAAGCCCGCGTGGCCCTGTGGCTTGAGCAGCACCAGGACATGGCTGATCGCTGGCGCGCCATGATGGTGGAAATTCGTGCCGCAGTCGGCACGGACTACGCCATGTACGCGGTGGCCAACCGTGAGTTGCTGGACCTGGCGTTGAGTGGTCAGTCGGTGCTGCAACCGGCGTGATCCCTCGGTAAAACAAAAGCCCCCGTATCGTGAGATGCGGGGGCTTTTTGTTGGAATACTATTTATCCAGCAATGGGGGACAAATGTGGGAGCGGGCTTGCTCGCGAATGCGGTGTATCAGTCAATTATGTACTCCCTGAACCAGCGCATTCGCGAGCAAGCCCGCTCCCACACTGTTGGTCTCCATTTGCTTGGGATCAGTGATGCTTGAGTAACTTGCTTTCCAGGTGATCCAGGTGTTGGGTCATCAGGGCCACTGCGGCGGTTGAGTCGCGCTGTTCAATCGCATCCACAATCGCCACATGCTCCTGCCACGCGCAATACGTGCAGGCTTGCGCTTCATATTGGGCAATGATCAGCGAGGTCAACGGCACCAGGCTATTGAGGAACTGCGCCAATGGCGCGTTACCCGCGATCGCCGCCAGTTGCAGATGAAACTCCCCGGAAAGCCGAATCGCCGGCCCACGGTGGTCGCGCTCGATGCACTCACGTTCCCGGGCAATCAGCTCGCGCAACTGGCGTACTTGCGCGGCGGTGGCCTGGGCGCAGGCCAGCTGCACCACGGTGACTTCGGTCATGCGCCGCGCTTCGAGGATTTGCCGCGTCTGCTGGGCATCCGGCGCGGCAACTTGGGCTCGCTGGTTGGGGCGCAGAATCACCACTTGCTGATGGGACAGCTTGGCCAGCACCCGACGGATCACGCTGCGGCTCACGCCAAAGGTTTCGCCCAGGCCTTCTTCGGTAAAGCGGCTGGAAGGGGCGATGCGTTGTTCGAGGATGGCGTCGAACAGCCGTGGGTAGATGTCATCCACCGAGGGCTTTTTGCCCGCCACCAGGCGCAGGGCAGGGAGTATGGATTCGCGTTGCAGGGCGTGGGCGTTCATGGCCGGTCTCCAAAAATCAGCTACCCAGGTGGTCGTCCGGGATGTTCAAGCGAATGCCCATGCGCAGACCTTCCTGAAGGATGTGCCGACGCATTTCGGCGCTGGCCACCGCACTGTTTTTATTGCGGATGGCGCGCACCACGGCTTCGTTTTCCTGCAGGCGTTCCGCCAGGTGCTCGGGCGAATTACGCAGCACCTGGGCGCTTTGCTTGAGCGCGTTGCTGGTTTGCTGCACCACGTTCTGGAAAATCGGGTTGGAGGTGAGGGCGAACAATTCTTCGTGGAAGCCGATGTAGGCATTCATGCCCGCTTCGGCATCCCCGGCGTCGAGGGCTTCGCGCATGTCCATCAGGGTCAGGCGCAGTTGGCCGACTTCCTTGCTGCTGATGGACTGGGCCACCAGGCCGACAATAAACGGTTCGAGGGTGTAGCGCAGTTGCAGGATATCTTCGAGGCTGGCATCGGCCACCGCGTCGCTGGATGGGGTGTCGCTGACGCTGGTTTCCAGTACCACCACGCCTTTGCCCGGCATGGAGCGCACCAGGCCGAGGGTTTCCAACACGATCACGGCTTCGCGCAGGCTGGGGCGGCTGATGCCCATCTGTTCGGCCAGTTCGCGTTGGCCGGGGAGCATTTCGCCGCGCCGCCACTGGCCCCGCGCCAGGGCGGCGCGAAGTTTTTCTACGACTGAATTGACGACGGTTGAGGTGCTGATCACGTCTACGTCTCCTTGATGTTGCAAATACGCTAGCCAAATGGGCGATGTTCAAAATGTGGGAGCGGGCTTGCTCGCGAATGCTGTGTATCAGTCAACACATCTGTTATTGAAAGACCGCATTCGCGAGCAAGCCCGCTCCCACATTTGATCTGTGTCGCTCATGAATGGGTTAGAACTCCTGATGCGCCGGTAACACCGGTTTCTTGGTCTGGAAGGCATAACCTTGCTGGCCATCAAGCACCTTGTTTGCACGCTGGATATCGATGTCTTTTTCCCAGCGGGCAATGGCCACGGTGGCGACGCAGTTGCCGATCAGGTTGGTCAATGCACGCCCGATGCCCATGAACCAGTCCACCGCCAGCACCAGCACCAGGCCGACCACCGGAATCGCCGGGATCGCAGTAAGGGTGGCCGCCAGAATCACCAACGCGGAACCGGGAATCCCATGGGCGCCCTTGGAGGTGATCAGCGACACCAGCAGGATGGTCAGCAAATCTGTCATTGACAGCGGTGTGCCAGTGGCGTTGGCGATAAACACGATGGCCAGGGTCAGGTAGATCGAGAACCCGTCGAGGTTGAACGAATACCCGGTTGGAATCACCAGGCCCACGGTGGAGCTGCCGATCCCCAAGTGCTCGAGCTTGCGCATGATTTGCGGCAGCACGGCGTCGGAGGAGGCGGTGCCCATCACGATCAGCAACTCTTCACGCAGGTACTTGAGCAGCGGCAACATGCGCAAGCCCGACAGGCGCATCACCAGCCCGAGGATCAGTGCGACAAAGGCGAAGCAGGTCAGGTAGAACAGGCCGACCAGGCTGCCCAGGTGTTGCAGGGAATCCAGGCCATAGGTGCTGGTGGTGAAGGCGATGGCGCCGAACACGCCGATCGGCGCCAGGCGCACGATCATGCCCATGATGCGGAAAATGATGTGGCTCAGTTCGTTGATCAAGCGCGAGATGCCCGAAGCGGCTTCGCCCACCAGGTTCAGCGCGCTGCCGAACAGCACCGAGAACAGCAGCACTTGCAGCACGTTGTTGTCGGCGAAGGCGCCGATCACCGAGTTGGGTATCAGGTCCATCAGGAACTGGCTGGTGCCCTTGATGTGCTGGCCCTTGTCGGCCAGTTCGTTCAGGCCGGCGGAGGAGAGCTGCTCCAGGTGGATATTGGCGCCTTGGCCGATGCCGGTGCTGAAGGCCATGATCAGGCCGATCACCAGGGCGATGGTGGTGAGCACTTCAAAGTAGATCACCGACTTGAGGCCGATGCGCCCGACCTTTTTCAAGTCGCCGGCGCCGGAAATACCGCTGACCACCACGCAGAACACGATCAGGCCGATCAGCATCTTGATCAGCTTGATAAAGCCGTCACCCAGGGGTTTGAGTTGCGAGGAGAATTCGGGAAGGGCCAGGCCGCAGGCGATGCCGAGCATCAGGCCAATCACGACTTGCAGGAAAATCGAACGCGAGCACCATCTGAGCATGGGAGGGATCTCTATTCGGTGCCCTGGTGGTTCCAGGGCTTAATTGTTGTGGTCTTACCGGTAAGTCCAGTGCGCGGCCAGTCTACGCCGGGTTTTTTTGAAATAACAAGTCATTATTCGTCGGTTGACGGGTCCCGGTCTGACCAGTTGGTCGGCAAGGGTGATGCTTGAGCGGTTGGCGGGTTGGAAAATTTTTCGCTTATCATCCGCCGCTCGGCACATGAGGTGATGGATGGATAAACCAGGACTGACCACCGATGAAACCGGGCAAACCTACTGCACCTGGCGCACGGCCGCGCCGCAGTACCTGCATTATCACGACCACGAGTGGGGCGTGCCGGTGGCGGATGACATCCAGCTGTTCGAGAAGATCTGCCTGGAAGGCTTTCAGGCGGGCATGGCGTGGATCACCATCCTGCGTAAACGCGAGCAGTTTCGGCTGGCGTTCGAGGGCTTTGATTTTCGCCGGGTGGCGCAGTACGCCGAGGCGGATATCGAACGCTTGATGCAGGACCCGGGCATCGTGCGCAATCGGGCGAAGATCGTCTCAACCATCAATAACGCACGCCGGGCGTGTGAGCTGGTGGACGAAACCGGGTCGCTGGCGCGCTGGATGTGGGCGTTTGAACCTGGCGCGGAGGAGCGCCCGGGCGTAGTGGATATGGCTTACTGGAGCGGCAACCCGACGTCGGCGGCTTCGGTGCGCTTGTCCAAAGCCTTGAAAAAACGCGGCTGGACCTATGTGGGCCCGACCACGATGTACGCGCTGATGCAGGCGATGGGGATGGTCAATGACCACCTTGAAGGCTGCGCCTGCCGGCCACGGATCGAGCACCTGCGCCGCCAGTTCAAACGCCCCTGAGTCACTGACTGCACCCGCTTGGAATTGTGGGAGCTGGCTTGCCTGCGATAGCGGTGGGGCTGCTAAAACTTCTGTTCCTGATACTCCGCCATCGCGGGCAAGCCCGGCTCCCACAGGGGATTTTGGTGTGGCGGATTATTGTGGCAGGGGCGTCAGCACGTCAGCTTTGTCATCCAGCACCATCACCACCAGCAGCTTGGCGGGTTTGGTCTGGCTGGCATTGCTCGATTCAAAGTGCCGCGAACCGGCCGGCTCATAGAACGACTCACCGACCTTGTAAGTCACCGCCTTCTCATCATTCACCCGCGAGGTGATCGCCCCTTCTAGCACGTAGGCCACGGCGGTGCCGGTGTGGCTATGCGGCACGGTGGCCTGGCCAGGGGCGTAGCTCACGGTGAGCATGATGGTTTTTTTGCCGGGCACATTGGCCAGGGCGTGTTCTTGCAGGACCTTGATCGATTCCTGGTTGTACACCGGTTCATGGGCAAAGGCGCCGAGGGAGACGAGCATCAGGCTGGTGGCGAGCAGGCGTTTCATGGTGGGGTTTCCGAGTAATTCGAGACCTCTTCACCCTACGCTCAGGGCTGGGCCCCACCAATGACCAATCCTGCGGAAAACCGCTCAGCCAATCTGCTGCAGAATATCGCGCACTTTATCCAGCGCCGGGTCGATGTCCAGGGTCTCGATAGCGCCAAAGCCGATGATCAAGCCATCGCGCACCGGTGCGTCGTGGAAGAACACCGCGAGGGGGTACAAGCCCACCTCCACCTGGCGCGCCAGCTGGATCAGCAGCGGAATATTCACCGGTACCTTACACAGCGCGGCCATGTGAAAGCCGGCCACGGTCGGCACCGCTTCGAACCAGGGCGACAAATCCCCCGCCAGGCGCTGCAGGATGCGCTCGCGGCGCCCGGCGTACACCGTGTGGCAGCGGCGAATATGCTTGAGCAGGTAGCCTTCGCTGATGAACTTGGCCAGCGCCCATTGCGCCAGGGTGGAGCTGTGCTGGTCGGTCAGTTGCTTGGCCTTGAGCACTGCGCCGTAAATCGCCGGCGGCAGTACCGCGTAGCCCAGGCGCAGCTCCGGCAGCAGGGTTTTCGAGAAGGTTCCGACGTAGGTCACCACCCCCCGGCTGTCCATGCTTTGCAGCGAGTCGGTGGGCCGGCCTTCGTAGCGGAACTCGCTGTCGTAGTCGTCCTCGATAATGATCGCGCCCAGCTCGAACGCACGCGCCAGCAAGGCTTCACGGCGTGGCAGGCTCATGGGCATGCCGAGCGGGAACTGGTGGGACGGCGTGACATAGATCAGCCGCGTGCCCGCCGGGATCAGCTCGACCTGGATGCCCTGCGCGTCCACCGGCACACTGGCAACGCTGGCGCCCATGGCCTGGAACAACTGGCGTGCGGGGCTATAGCCCGGGTCCTCCATGGCGACGATGCTGCCCGGTTCGAGCACCACACGGGCGATCAGGTCCAGGGCCTGCTGCGCGCCATTGGTGACCACCACGTCGCTGTCGCGGCATTTGACGCCGCGCGAAAACGCGATATGCCCGGCGATGGCACTGCGCAGTGCGGGCAAGCCTTCGGGCTGGCTGTAGAAACCGCTGTTCTGGGCAATGCGGCGCAGCGCGTCCTGGGTGCAGCGCCGCCATTCATCCTGGGGGAACTGGTGGCGGCTGGTAGCACCGCCGATAAATTCGTAGCGCAAGGTGCTGTCGCGGGTGGGGTGGCGCATGGGGGAGGGCAGTGCCGCCCACTTCGCCAGGTTGGCGGCGCAGGCCAGGTCGGTGGCGGTTTGAAGGTGTTCGGTCTGCGGGGCGTGCGCGTTGACGAAGGTGCCACGGCCGGTCTTGCCGATCAGCAAGCCTTCGTAGGTCAGGGTGGCGTAGGTGTCGGACACGGTCTTGCGCGACACGCCCAATTGTTCGGCCAGCAAACGGCTGGGCGGCAGTTGCGCGCCGGCAGCCAGGCGCCCGGAGCCGATGGCTTCACGTAACTGCTGGTACAGCTGTTCGGCCAGATCCTTGCGGCCGTGGATCACGATGTGCAGTTCCATGTTTTACCCAGATGCATTCACTCTGCGCCAAGACTACTCGCTCATGGGGCGCGCTCAAAATGGTCTGTGCGTAAACCGCCTGATTGGCTATAGGGCTTATGCCAGAAGGGCTCTAGGCTAGTTCGTGACTGCCTTCGCTGCTTGAGAACCACCTCATGGAACCCCGCCTGGATTACTACACCGCCTCGCCGCAAGCGCTCAAGGGCATGCTGATGCTGGAGGCGACGACCTTTGGCCTGTCCATCGAGCAACCGTTGCTGGAGTTGATCAAGATCCGCGTCTCGCAACTTAACCACTGCGGGTTTTGCACCGATATGCATTCGATGGCGGCCCGCCAGCGTGGCGAGACCGAACGGCGACTGTTTGCCCTGTGCGTATGGCGTGATTCGCCGTTTTTTACAGCGCGGGAGAAGGCGGCATTGGCCTGGAGCGAGTCGGTGGCGACGCTGCCGACCTCCAGCGTTTCGGATGATTTGTTCGCGGCGGTGCGCTTGGAATTCAGCGAGCAGGAACTGGTGGACCTGACCATGGCGGTGTCCAGCATCAGTGGCTGGAACCGCCTGGCGGTGAGCTTTCGGCAACAGCCGCCGAATGCCTGAGTACGCCGCCGCTCAAAGGTGGGAGCGGGCTTGCCCGCGAATACGGAGTGTCAGGCACCCAATGTGTTGGCTGACCCACCGCTTTCGCGGGCAAGCCCGCTCCCACATTGGGTTCGGCGGAGCCTGAACGATCAGGACAGGAAGCCGCCATCCACATTCAGCGACACACCGGTGGTGTAGCTCGATGCATCGCTGGCCAGGTACAGCACCGCGCCGGCCATCTCGCTGGGGTCGGCCACGCGCTTGAGCGGGATCTGTGCCAGGGCCATTTTCAGGATCGCGTCGTTTTTGACCAGGGCCGAGGCAAATTTGGTGTCGGTCAGGCCCGGCAACAGGGCGTTGCAGCGAATGCCGAACTCGGCGCATTCCTTGGCGAACACCTTGGTCATGTTGATCACGGCGGCTTTGGTTACCGAGTAGATACCCTGGAATACACCGGGCGAAATGCCGTTGATCGAGGCCACGTTGATGATGCTGCCGCCGCCGTTTTCGCGCATCAGCTTGCCGGCTTCCACCGACATGAAGAAGTAACCGCGAATGTTCACGTCAACGGTCTTCTGGAAAGCCCCGAGGTCGGTGTCCAGCACGTTGCAGAATTGTGGGTTGGTCGCAGCGTTATTCACCAGGATATCCAGGCGGCCGAACTGCTCGCGAATACCGGCGAACACCTGGGTAATCTGCTCCATTTCACCAATATGGCAGGCAATGGCCGTGGCCTTGCCGCCGTCGGCGATGATCGCGTCGGCCACGTGCTGACAGCCTTCAAGCTTACGGCTGGAGACGATCACATGGGCGCCTTGCTGGGCCAGCAACTTGGCAATAGCCTCGCCGATACCGCGGCTGGCGCCGGAAACGAATGCGATCTTGCCGTCGAGGTCAAACAGGTTGGTCTTGGACATAGCGGTTCCTTAATCAGAGTGCGGATTTGCCGATGACATTCAGGCTCATCTGCTCCAGCAGCTTGTTCATCTGGATGAACTGCGCAAAGCGTTTGTCCTGGGTCTGGCCATGGAAGAAGCGGTAGTAGATCTGCTGCACGATGCCGGCCAGGCGGAACAGGCCGTAGGTGTAGTAGAAGTCGAAATTGTCGATGCGGATGCCGGCGCGCTCGGCGTAGTAATCGACGAACTCGCGACGGGTGAGCATGCCCGGGGCATTGCTCGGCTGGCGGCGCATCAGTTGCACCGGTGCCGGGTCGCCGGCTTCGATCCAGTAGGCGAGGCTGTTGCCCAAATCCATCAGCGGGTCGCCGAGGGTGGTCAGTTCCCAGTCGAGCACGCCGATAATTTGCATCGGGTTGTGCGGGTCGAGGATCACGTTATCGAAACGGTAATCGTTGTGCACGATGCTTGAGGTCGGGTGGTCGGCCGGCATCTTGTCGTTGAGCCAGTTGCGTACCTTTTCCCAACTCGGGGCATCGGGGGTCAGGGCCTTTTCATAGCGGTCGCTCCAACCTCGAATCTGCCGTTGCACGTAGCCTTCGGGCTTGCCCAGGTCGGCCAGGCCGCAGGCGCTGTAGTCCACCTGGTGCAGCTCGACGAACTTGTCGATAAAGCTTTTGCACAGCGCCTCGGTCTTGCTCGCGTCCAGGCCCAGTTCGGCGGGCAGGTCGGAGCGCAGGATGATGCCGTTGACGCGCTCCATCACATAGAACTCGGCGCCGATCACCGACTCGTCGGTGCAATGCACGTAGGCTTTGGGGCAATACGGGAAGCCATCTTTAAGCTGGTTGAGAATGCGGTATTCGCGGCCCATGTCGTGGGCGGACTTGGCCTTGTGGCCAAAAGGCGGGCGGCGCAGCACGAACTCCTGGCCGGGGTATTCCAACAGGTAGGTCAGGTTCGACGCGCCGCCGGGGAACTGGCTGATCGTGGGCGTGCCGCTCAGGCCCGGGATGTGGGCCTTGAGGTAGGGATCGATCAGGCCGGCATCAAGTTCTTCGCCTGGGCGAATCTGGGTCGATTGGTCGTTCAGCGCCATGCTTATCCCTTCTGCTTATTCTAAAGGCCTTGGACTATTTCCTAATCTAATGCGCGCAGCCGCCCAGCGACAAGGTCGGGGCGGCTTAATAGGTTAGCGTGTTGAATGTAGATCAGCGTGCCTGATCGGTCATTTTTCGGGCGCAGGCAATGCAACCGGCGTGAGCACCGGGCGCCCGGCGAAGTATTCCACCAGGTTGTCGGCCACACGCTGCACGGTGTCGTGAGCGGCTTCGGGGGACAGGCCGGCAACGTGCGAGGTGAGCACGGTATTGTTCAGGCGCTTGAGGGCATCCGGCACTTTGGGCTCATCGTCGAACACATCCAGGGCTGCGCCGCCGATACGCCGCTGTTCAAGCGCGGCGATCAGGTCGGCGGTCACCACCACGCTGCCACGGCCGATGTTCACCAGGTAACCGTTCGGGCCCAGGGCGTCCAGGGCGTGGCGATCAATCAGGTGGCGGGTGCTGGCGCCGCCGGGCGTGGCCAGGATCAGGAAGTCCGAGGTGCGCGCCAGTTCAACGGCCGTGGCGCAGTAGGTGTAGTCCACGTCATCGCGTGGCTGGCGATTGTGGTAGCTGATTTCCATGCCGAAGCCCAGGGCTGCGCGCTTGGCGATTTCCAGGCCCACCGCGCCCAGCCCGAGAATGCCCAGTTGTTTGCCGCCCAGGGAAGGACGCATCACCTTGGGCCACTCGCTGCGCCGCACCGCCGCGTCGGTTTGCGGGATGCCGCGCACCAGCGACAGCAGCAGCGCCATGGCGTGATCGGCCACCGATGGCGCGTTCACGCCTGCGCCGTTGGTTACCACAATCCCACGGTTGCTGGCGGCTTGCAGGTCGACGTGCTCGTAGCCGGCGCCGATCACACAGATGATTTCCAGCAGCGGCAGCGCGGCGATTTCTTCGGCGTACAGCCCCAGCGGGCCACGGGTGAGCACCGCCTGGATCTGCCCGCCATGGGTTTTGATGGCTTGCGCGCGTTCGGCGGGCGTCGGCGCCAGGATGACGTGAAAGTCATTGCTCTCGATGATTTGCAGGTATTCGTTGATGGTTTCAACCAGAACCAGAACAGTGGTGGTCATCGGAACGCTCTTCCTGAAGGGTTTGAGGGGATGAGTATGCGCGAAAAAGTTTACGGCAGGCGCGAGCTTGCTCGCACCGAGCGTGTTAGCGTGGTCAGAAGTTGAGATCAGCGGCGCGCACGCGCCGTACAAACGCGCCCGCCAGCGTCGCATTGTGATGCTCGATAATCGCCTCGGCCTTCAGCGCCGGGGTGTCCATGCAGGTATGGCCGTCTTCGGGCAATACCACCGACAGCCCCAGCTCAACCGCCACCCGGCACGTGGTGTCGATGCAGAACTGGGTTTTCATGCCGACGATCACCAGTTCCTTGACGTTGGCGGCCTTGAGTTGCTGCGCCAGGTCGGTGCCCAGGAAGCAGCTGGGGCGGGTTTTATTGAAGCAATGATCGCGGGTTTCATCGACGTGCAGTGCATGCCACAGCTGCCAGAGCGGACTGCCTGCCTCGATCGGCGAGCCCGCCGGGCCAGTGTGACGGGCGACGAAAATCGGCGCGTGGGCCTCGCGGGCACGCTGGATCAGCTGGTTGATAGTGACCAGTACACGCTCGCGTTCGAAGGGTTTTTCCGGGCCATCGTACAAGCCGGTTTGCATATCGATAATCAACAGGGCGTCAGCCATGGTGGTGCTCCTTGTGAATGCCAGATGGCGGAGCAATAAAAAGGCCCCGTCCATTGCTGGCGGGGCCTTGGGTTGAATCTGTGAAGTGTTTTGCTAACCCTCACAGCCACCGCGCGACCCGCCGTAAGCGGTGGTGGTGGTGGTGCGGGTGAGGTTCAGCTGAGTCAGGTTCATGGCCCGATCATGCTGCGGCAGGCGCAGGGCTGTCAACGGGAAGCAGGGTGTTTCGTGCGGCATCCAGGAATTCATCTGACAGTTCACTGCCTCGTGTCGCACGAGCGAGGGTAATGGCGCCGATCATCATGGCGTACTTGGCCAGCATGTTCTGGCGGTCACCGCCTTCAAGCTGCGCGAAGATCTCCAGCGACTGCTCGACGCCCGCGATGAACGCGTGCTGTAAGGCGGTGTCGGCGGGTTCGCGGCACATGTCCGGGGTAAATGCCGAGATCGGGCAGCCGTCCCCAGGGTTATCACGATGGATCGCCGACAGGTACGGGGCCATTACCGCCTGCCGGGCCGCGGGCAGGTCCTCACTGCGACTGATCTTGTCCTGCCAGCCCAGGTTCGCTTGCTCGAACGCCTGTTGGCAGGCTTCCGTCGCCAGCGCCTCCTTGGACGCAAAGTGCCCGTAGAAACCGCCGTGGGTCAGGCCGGCGGCGGCCATCACGTCCGATAGGCTGATGCCGTGCAGCCCACGCTCACGAAACAGGTGCGTGGCGGCCTCGACGATGATTTCGCGGTTGAGTTCGGCTTGTTTGCGGGAGACGCGAGGCATGGCGGAAGCTCTCAGAATGAACGGCGGGCACGGGTGAAAACTACAGGATCGCAACGGATTCTAAAATAGATTTTTGCGGGAATGTATAATGCGTACCCCGCCAGAGCCCGCGAAAACCACTGCCTGGGGCCGCGCTTGAGGCTCTGCACCGGCTAACCGTTCCTCAGCTAAGTCTTTGCTTATTCAAAAGAATCCCGGACAATCGCGCCCCTTCTATGGTCGGGGCGCTGCCTGTCAGGTTTTTCTGACTCGTCCCGGCTATGTAAATGCGGAGATCCGACCGGATGAATGATCAGGCCAATAGCGTCGACGAACGCTATGCAACGACACCTGCAACCCTCACAAGCTGGAGCCGCCAGGACACCACCTGGATGCTTGGCCTGTTCGGCACCGCCATTGGCGCCGGTACTTTGTTTTTGCCGATCAACGCGGGCCTGGGCGGCTTCTGGCCCCTGGTGATCCTGGCCGTACTGGCCTTTCCGATGACGTTCTTTGCCCACCGTGGCCTGACCCGTTTCGTACTGTCCGGCCGGGAAGGCTCCGACATCACCGACGTGGTTGAAGAACACTTCGGCATCAAGGCCGGTGCACTGATCACCTTGCTGTACTTCTTTGCGATCTTCCCGATCCTGTTGATCTACAGCGTGGCGCTGACCAACACCGTGGGCAGCTTCATGGAGCACCAGTTGCACATCCTGCCGCCGCCGCGGGCGATTTTGTCGCTGGTGTTGATTCTCGGCCTGTTGGCCGTGGTGCGGTGCGGTGAGCAAGTGATCGTCAAGGCCATGAGCCTGATGGTGTATCCGTTTATCGTTGCCTTGCTGTTCCTGGCGGTGTACCTGGTGCCGCACTGGACCGGCGGCATCCTCAGCACCGCCAGCGAAGTGCCGGCGCCGTCGGCGTTGCTCAATACGCTATGGCTGGCGATTCCGGTGATGGTGTTCTCGTTCAACCATTCGCCGATCATTTCGGCTTTTGCGGTGGACCAGAAGCGCCAGTACGGCGCCCACGCCGATGAGCGCAGTTCGCAGATCCTGTCCCGCGCGCACGTGTTGATGGTGGTGATGGTGCTGTTCTTCGTGTTCAGTTGCGTACTGACGCTGTCGCCGGCGCAACTGGCCGAAGCGAAAGCGCAGAACCTGTCGATCCTGTCCTACCTGGCCAACCACTTCGACAACCCGACCATCGCCTTCGCTGCGCCGTTGATTGCGTTCGTGGCGATTGCCAAGTCGTTCCTGGGTCACTACATCGGCGCCAGTGAGGGGCTCAAGGGCCTGGTGCTCAAGACTGGCCGCCGCCCGGCCGCCAAGGCCCTGGACCGCATGACCGCCGCGTTCATGCTGGTGGTGTGCTGGCTGGTCGCGACGCTTAACCCAAGCATCCTCGGCATGATCGAAACCCTGGGCGGGCCGATCATTGCGTCGATCCTGTTCCTGATGCCGATGTACGCGATCCGCAAGGTGCCGGCGATGGCCAAGTACCGTGGGCAGGCGTCCAACGTGTTTGTCACGGCGGTAGGCCTGGTGGCGATTACGGCGTTGGTGTATTCGTTGGTTGCTTGAGTCGTAGCGCTGCTGTGAAGTTGTGAAAATCTAAAAATGTGGCAGCGGGCTTGCTCGCGAATGCGGTCTATCAGTCAAATCATCAGTGACTGACCCAGCGCATTCGCGAGCAAGCCCGCTCCCACATTTGTTTTGGGGTGGCGGTAAAGGTTTATTCCAGGCATAAAAAAACGCCGCGTATCGTGCGATACGCGGCGTTTTTTACATCAACATCTTAGGCTTGAATCACCGGGATGTTGGCGCTTGCTGCGATCTTGCGGAACTCGGCGATCTGGTCGAAGTTCAGGTAGCGGTAAACGTCACTGGCCATGGTGTCCAGTTTCGCTGCGTAACCCATGTACTCTTCGACAGTCGGCAGGCGACCCAGCGTGGAAGCGACTGCCGCCAGCTCAGCCGAAGCCAGGTAGACGTTCGCGCCATCGCCCAGACGGTTCGGGAAGTTACGGGTCGACGTCGACACCACGGTCGAGTTCGGCTCTACACGTGCCTGGTTACCCATGCACAGCGAGCAGCCCGGCATTTCCATGCGTGCGCCAGCTTTGCCGTAGATGCCGTAGTAGCCTTCTTCGGTCAGTTGGTGAGCGTCCATCTTGGTCGGCGGCGACAGCCACAGACGGGTTGGCAGCTGGCCCTTGACCTGCTCCAGCAGCTTACCGGCAGCGCGGAAGTGACCGATGTTGGTCATGCACGAACCGATAAACACTTCGTCGATCTTCTCACCGGCAACGCTGGACAGCAGACGAGCGTCGTCCGGGTCGTTTGGCGCGCAGAGGATAGGCTCGTTGATTTCGGCCAGGTCGATTTCGATGATTTCGGCGTATTCCGCGTCGGCATCGGCTTCCATCAGCTCCGGGTTGGCAACCCAGGCTTCCATCGCTTGAGCGCGACGTTCCAGGGTGCGTGCATCGCCGTAGCCTTCGCCGATCATCCAGCGCAGCAGGGTGATGTTGGAGTTCAGGTACTCGGTCACGGAGTCTTTCGACAGCTTGATGGTGCAACCGGCAGCCGAACGTTCAGCCGAGGCGTCGGACAGCTCGAAAGCCTGTTCCAGCGTCAGGTCGTTCAGGCCTTCGATTTCCAGGATGCGGCCGGAGAAGGCGTTTTTCTTGCCTTTCTTCTCTACGGTCAGCAGGCCAGCCTGGATCGCGTAGTAAGGAATGGCATGAACCAGGTCACGCAGGGTGATGCCAGGTTGCATTTTGCCTTTGAAGCGCACCAGGATCGATTCCGGCATGTCCAGTGGCATTACGCCAGTGGCTGCGGCGAACGCGACCAGACCGGAACCGGCCGGGAACGAGATGCCCATCGGGAAACGGGTGTGGGAGTCACCACCGGTACCCACGGTATCCGGCAGCAGCATACGGTTCAGCCAGCTGTGGATGATGCCGTCGCCTGGACGCAGCGATACACCGCCACGGGTCATGATGAAGTCAGGCAGGGTGTGGTGGGTGGTCACGTCGATCGGCTTGGGGTAAGCCGCGGTGTGGCAGAAAGACTGCATCACCAGATCGGTCGAGAAGCCCAGGCACGCCAGGTCTTTCAGTTCATCACGGGTCATTGGACCGGTGGTGTCCTGGGATCCTACGGTGGTCATCTTCGGTTCGCAGTAGGTGCCAGGACGAACGCCTTTGCCTTCTGCCAGACCGCAGGCGCGGCCGACCATTTTTTGTGCCAGGGTGAAGCCCTTGTCGCTTTCGGCCGGAGCTTCCGGCAGCTTGAACAGGGTCGAAGGCGGCAGGCCGAGTTCGGCGCGAGCCTTCTCGGTCAGGCCACGGCCGATGATCAGCGGGATACGGCCGCCGGCGCGAACTTCGTCCAACAGAACCGGGGTCTTCATTTCGAAGGTGGTCAGGACTTCATCGGTGCCGTGTTTGCAGACTTTGCCAGCATGCGGGTACAGGTCGATCACGTCGCCCATGTTCATGTTGGTAACGTCGAATTCGATTGGCAGTGCGCCAGCATCTTCCATGGTGTTGTAGAAGATTGGAGCGATCTTGCTGCCGAAGCAGAAACCACCGGCGCGCTTGTTCGGCACGTAAGGCACGTCGTCGCCGAAGAACCACAGGACGGAGTTGGTGGCCGACTTACGCGACGAACCGGTACCGACCACGTCACCGACGTAGGCGATCGGGAAGCCTTGGCCGCGCATTTCTTCGATCTGCTTCATCGGGCCGGTCTTGCCTTGCTCGTCCGGCACGATGCCTTCGCGCGCCATTTTCAGCATGGCCAGGGCGTGCAGCGGGATGTCAGGGCGGGACCAGGCGTCCGGGGCAGGGGACAGGTCATCGGTGTTGGTTTCGCCGGTCACCTTAAATACGCGCAGGCTGATTTTGTCGGCCAGGGTTGGGCGGTTCTTGAACCACTCGCCGTCGGCCCAGGACTGGATCACGGCTTTGGCGTGTTCGTTGCCGTTCTTGGCTTTTTCGGCCACGTCGTGGAACGCATCGAACATCAGCAGGGTGTGCTTGAGTTGGGCGGCGGCGACAGGCGCCAGCTCGGCGTCGTCCAGCAGCTCGACCAACGTCACGATGTTGTAGCCGCCTTGCATGGTGCCGAGCAGTTCAACAGCGCGTTTCTTGTCGATCAGGGGGAAGTGGCTTCGCCCTTGGCCAGGGCAGACAGGAAACCGGCCTTGACGTAGGCAGCTTCGTCAACGCCTGGTGGAATACGGTTGGTGATCAGGTCAACGAGGAATTCTTCTTCGCCAGCCGGAGGATTTTTCAGCAGCTCGACCAGGCCTGCGGTTTGTTCGGCGTTAAGCGGCTGGGGAACGATACCCAGGGCTGCACGCTCTTCGATATGTTTGCGGTAGGCTTCAAGCACAGTTATTACCCTCATCAGTGGTCCCACGGGACGCTCATCCAGAAATGAACGGCACGCATGCGCTCGGGGGCTTTTTGGGCCGCAAAGCCAGCGCTGCCGGCATTCCTCACAGAAGCTGCTTTCAAAGTTTTACGCCTGCAGAACGGAGCTGATGAGGGTTGGCGCTGGCTACTGACCTACCGGGTCATTCACCATCGCCAACACCGTTCTGAAGGAACGACTGTGCTCGTGACGCTTTGAAAACAGCTTCCAGCGGATTATTGGCGCCTTACAAGGCCGGATGATTCTACGGCAAAAAAAATCTAAAGGTAAGTTGCCTCACCAAGTTTGCTGGGTGATCAACCTTAGACAAAGGGCTAACATGGCGCACTGTTTCGCTGATTTGCGTGTTGCTGCCCATGTCCAACCAAGCCATCAAAACCCCCTGCGTCGGCCTGTGCTCCACGGTTTACGGCGATCTCGTGTGCCGTGGCTGTAAGCGTTTTCACCACGAAGTGATCCAGTGGAACGGCTATAACGAGGAGGAAAAACGTGCGGTCTGGCTGCGCCTGGAGCAGCTTTTAGTGCAGGTGATGGCCGGCAAACTGGAGATTTTCGACCCCAAGACCCTGCGCGGCCAGCTGGAACAGCGCAAGATTCGCTTCGTGCCGCACCAGTCCGAGTATTGCTGGGCCTACCAGTTGATCGCCCGTGGCGCACGGGTGATCTCCAATCTGGAGGCGTACGGCATGGTGCTGCTGCCGGAATTTCGCGACTGGGCCTTGCCGGACCTGCGCGATGCCATCGACCGCGAGTTCTTTATCCTGTCCGAGGCCCATTACGAGCGCTATATCGCGCCGGGTTTCCTCAAGGACGCGTTCGCCGGCTGACAACTCACATCAGAATGTGGGAGCTGGCTTGCCTGCGATGGCGTCGTGTCAGTGATGAATACCTAACCTGACACAGCGCTATCGCAGGCAAGCCAGCTCCCACCGTTGATCGCTCGTATCTGGCAGATTCAGGGCTTGCTCGCCAGCGCCTCCAGATGATCCATCAGTGTCTGCGGCTTGAGCACCAGCACGTCACTGTCCACCGCATCCAGCACTACTTCAGCGGTATTGCCGATCAACGCCCCGGAGATCCCGGTGCGCGCCACGGTGCCGATGATCGTCACCGCCGCCTGCCACTTGTGCGCCGCAAACGGAATCAGCACATCCGCCGGGCCTTCCTCGATATGCAGGTGCGCGTCGTCCACATCGAACTCCGCCTGGAACGCCTTGCACTGCTCGCGATAACGCGCCTCGATGGTTTCCTTGAGCTGGAACGTCGGGTCCGCCGCCGACAGCATCGGCGACGGATGGGCGCTGATCACATGCAGCTGCGCCTTGGCCAGGCTGGCGATGTCGAAGCCGTGGTCAATGATCGAGTTGTGCAGCGAGCGGTGCTCTGCGTCGGTATTGCCCACATCGATCGCCGCCAGAATCACCCCGCCGACCCACGGCGTAGCGGTCTTGACCAATAGCACGGCGGTGGGGCAATAGCGCAGCAGTTTCCAGTCCGCCGGTGTCAGCAGGGCCTTTTTCAGCGGGCTGTCGGGGAAATGCTGCTTGACCACCAGGCCACAGCCTTCGGCCTGCTGCACGTCAATGATGGTTTCATGCAGGCTGTCATTCCACGCCTGCTCGGTGGTCACGCTGTAACCATCCTCCTGCAACCCCGACTTGAGCAGGCTCAACAGCGCTGAGTGTTCATGCTTTTTGTCGCAGACCAGCAAGTGCAGATGCGCGCCGGTGACCCCGGCGATCAATTTGGCGCGCTTGAGCGCCAGGCTTTCCGAGTGTTCGGGCTCGATCACCACGAGGATGCTGCGGATGGCTTGCATGATCGGGATCTCCAAAGGCGTGGGCGTGGAATAACTATAGTTGCTGCGCGCCAGCCGTCATGTTGATGCACATCAAGGCCAGTGGCTGGTGGTCTGCGGCGTGGTCGGTATAATCGCCGGCCTTTTGTGATCCTTTGCCCGTGAGCCCGATGAACCTGCCCGAAATCCACGAATTCCTCGGCTGCCGCACCCCCGACGCCTGGGTCCAGGCTGCGTTGGCCGATCAGGACACCCTGCTGATCGACCACAAGAACTGCGAATTCAAAGCCGCCAGCACCGCCCTGAGCCTGATCGCCAAGTACCACGGCCATGTTGACCTGATCAATATGATGTCGCGCCTGGCCCGCGAAGAGCTGGTGCACCATGAACAGGTCATGCGCCTGATCAAAAAGCGCAAGGTCGAGCTGCGCCAGCTGCATGCCGGGCGCTATGCCTCGGGTTTGCGCAAGGTGGTGCGCAGCCATGAACCGGTCAAACTGGTCGACACCCTGGTGGTCGGGGCGTTTATCGAAGCGCGCAGTTGCGAGCGTTTCGAAGCACTGGTGCCGCATTTGGACGAAGAACTCGGCAAGTTCTACTTCGGCCTGCTGAAAAGCGAGGCGCGGCATTTCCAGGGTTACCTGAAGCTGGCCTACCAGTACGGCGACGCCAAGGACATCGCCCAGGTGATCGAGCGGGTGAGGGCGGCCGAGCAAGAGTTGATCGAGTCACCCGACATCGAGTTCCGCTTTCACAGTGGCGTGCCAGCCTGAGGCGACGGCCACGCCGAGCAGTGCGGCGATCCCGGTCAGCAGCAAAATCACCGCCTGCATGCCCAGCGGCGCGGCCAGCAGCGCAATCAGCAAGCCCGCCAATGGCTGGGCCAGGTTATTGAGCAGGGTAATCACGCCCACGGTTTTGCCGAAATCCTGTACCGGAATCACCCGCTGGCGGGTGCTGCGCAGGTAGACGTTGAACATCTTGTCGAAGCCGGTTAACAGCACAAAGCCCAGGGTGTAGGCCCACAGGTTGGGGCTGATCGCCATGAGCAACGCTCCGGCCCCGATCATCGAATAGGACAGCCCGCCCAGCAGTTTCAAGGGCAAGGTGGCGCGCGCCAGGTAAAACAGAATCACGATGGTCACCCCCGCGCCGGCAGCCTGCAGCAGGGCATAGGCGTCCTTGTCGGCACCGTAGAGCCCAGTGACCATCGCGGCGGAGGTAGCCAGCGTCACCCCGATGAGCAGGTTCACCCCGACCGCCAGGGTAATGATCCGCTTCAGTTCTGCCAGGTGGCGGATATGCCCGAAGGCAATGCGCAACGGTTGCAGCCAGATATCCTGATGTTGCGCATGACGCTGCAGTTGCACCGTGGTGTGGCGCTGCCAGACTCGCATCGCCAGATCTGCCAGCACAAACAGCCCGGCCACCCCCAGCACTGCCCAGTGCCAGGCCCACACTTGCAGCATCAGCGCCGCCACCAGCGGGCCCAGTACCAGCCCGCTCTGGTCGGCGATTTGCGAGTAGGAGAGGGTTTTGGCATAGGTGTAATGCTTGAAGACATGCGGCATCACGACTTCACGGGCCATGATGCCCTGGGTGGTCAATACCCCGCACAGCGCGGACAGGATCACCAGCCAGTAGATCCCGTCAAATACCCCGTACAGCGCCACTGCCGCCACGCACACCAGCGCCCGGTAAACCTGGCTGATATGCAGGATGCGCACCGGCGAAAACTTGTCGCACAATGCCCCGCACACCGGAAACGCCAGGTAGCGCGGCAGTGACTCGACGAAAAACGCGAGGCCCGCCCAGGAAACGCTCTGGGTGGTCTGAAACACGATCAACGGCACGATAAACAACAGAATCTGGTCCGCCAGCCGCGACAGGAACAGTGAAACAAAGAACGCCAGATAATCCTTGCGCATACAACTCCCTGTGAATCGCGTTAAAGATTGCAGGCTATTTGTTAAAAACTCTTAAAAACATGAAGCTTCGCCGGCCGCTGCCGGCCAGTTGGATCGGTTGCACAGCTTGCCACCTATAATGCCCGCTCTTCAATCCGCGTCTGCACACTGAGAACTTATGGAAAACCTGGGTTTGGGCAAGGTCCTGCTCGTTGAGGACGACGAGAAGCTGGCAGGGCTGATCGCGCATTTTCTGTCACAGCATGGCTTTGAGGTGCGTGTGGTGCACCGGGGCGATGAAGCCTTGGCAATGTTTCTCGACTTCAAGCCCAAAATCGTCGTGCTCGACCTGATGCTGCCGGGCCAGAGCGGCCTGCAGGTGTGCCGTGAGATCCGCACCGTGGCGGACACGCCGATTGTGATCCTCACCGCCAAGGAAGATGACCTGGACCATATCCTGGGCCTTGAGTCGGGTGCCGATGACTACGTGATCAAGCCCATCAAGCCACCAGTGCTGCTGGCGCGCCTGCGTGCCTTGCAACGTCGCCAGGCTCCGGAACCGACCGTGCGCGGCGCCCTCGAGTTCGGCCGGCTGGCCATTGACCGCAGCTGCCGGGTGGTCAGCCTGGGGGATGAGCAGATCGACCTCACCACCATGGAGTTCGAGCTGCTGTGGTTGCTGGCCAGCAGCGCGGGCAAGATCCTGTCCCGCGATGACATCCTCAACCGCATGCGCGGTATCGCGTTCGACGGGCTTAACCGCAGTGTCGACGTGTACATCAGCAAATTGCGCGGCAAGCTCAATGACAACCCGCGTGAACCGGTGTGCATCAAGACCATCTGGGGCAAGGGCTATCTGTTCAATCCGTTTGCGTGGGAGGTCTAGATGCTGCGGCTGTTTCTGCGCCTGTATGTGATTCTGGCGATCGGGCTGGCGGGGGCGATCTGGCTGGTCAACTACACCTTCGACGAGCTGCTGCCCGAAGCCAACGAAACCTATAACCGCGAAGCCATGCGTGGCCCGGCTTACGCGCTGGTGGAGCAATTGCGTGCGGTGCCGCAGGCCGAGCGCCAGGCGCGGCTGGCTGAGTTGCAAGCGCATTACGGGTTGCGCTTGAAGCTGGTGCAAAGCGAGACCCAGGCGCTGACCGAGCGCGAACAAAAACTCCTGACCGACGGCCTGCTGGTGGTGCGCGGCGACTTCATGGAGTTCCTCACCCACATCGACGGCGGCCCGCAGTTGCTGGAAATCAAGCTGCCGGAAGAGCCCAAGTGGCTGTACCTGTGGGCCTATGTTTTGCTCGGCGTGTGTCTGGCCATCGTCCTGTATTTTTGGGTGCGCCCGCACTGGCGCGATCTGGAGCATATCCGCCTGGCCGCGCAGCGTTTTGGCGACAATGACCTCGGTTCGCGCATTCTGTTGCCACGCCGCTCCACCGTGCGTGAACTGGCCGGGCACTTCAACCAGATGGCCGAACGCATCGAAAGCCTGATCGCCAACCAGCGCGAACTCACCAACGCCGTGTCCCATGAGCTGCGCACGCCGATTGCACGTTTGTCGTTCGAACTTGATCAGCTCAAGCAACAGGCTGACCCGCGCCAAAGCCGCGAGTTGATCGCCGACATGTACGCCGACCTCGGTGAACTGGAAGAAATGGTTTCCGAGCTGTTGACCTACGCCAGCCTGGAGCGCGGCGCCACCCAGGTCACCCGTGAGCGCATCGAGGCCCATAGCTGGCTCGACAGCGTGATCGGCAGCGTGGCCCTGGAGGCGGAGGCGGCCGGTATACAGTTATCGTTGCGCACCTGCGAGGTGGACTTTATCCAGATCGAGCCGCGCTTTATGGCGCGTGCGGTGATCAACCTGCTGCGCAATGCCATCCGCTATGCCGAGCACCGGGTGCAAGTGTCGCTGATCACGTTCGGCACCGGTTATGAGGTGCGGGTGTGTGACGACGGTCCCGGCGTGCCCGAAGACGGCCGGGCGAAGATTTTCCAGCCATTCACGCGCCTGGACGCCAGCCGCGACCGCCGCACCGGCGGTTTTGGCCTCGGCCTGGCGCTGGTGCAGCGGGTGTCGCAGTGGCATGGCGGGCAGGTGCACGTGCTGGATTCGGAATGGGGCGGGGCGTCGTTTCGGATGACCTGGGCGTATGCCGACCCGCCTTAACGGCTCAGTCCCAAGCGCTCATGCCATTGGGCGATGGACTCCTCGGGGTATTCATCGAACTGCAGGTCACCCTGGCGCACGCTGACTTCAACCCAGGGCGCCTTAGACCCAAGCATCAGGTGCGTATGTTCTGGTGGAACCGGCAACGGTGTGTCGATGGCCGAAGCGAACGGGTGGATCAGCTCCGGCCATTCGGGGCTGTACAGCCAGAGCCCGGTGCCGCATTGCGAGCAGAAGTGCCGTTCGGCCGTGCTGGCATGGGCCCGGCTGGCGCCCTCGGGCTTGAGCCTGGCATGGTAGATCGAAATCTGTTTGCGCCCGCGCACCTTCAGGCTCTGGGTGTCACCGGCAAGGTTGATGGCATAACCGCCGCCGCCCTGGGTCTTGCGGCAGATCGAGCAGTAGCAGCGCTGATAGGGGTAGGGCTGGGCACTGTTCAGGCTGAACGTCACGGCGCCGCAGTGGCAGGATCCTTCGAGTTGCATGGGGAGTCTCCTCTGGCAAGGTGACTGTTGAGCTTAGGTGCTTTGCGGACATGTTTGCGCATAAAGCGACAAAGATCTAAATGTGGGAGCGGGCTTGCTCGCGAAGGCGTCGTGCCAGTCACGCCATCTGTCACTGATGCAGCGCGTTCGCGAGCAAGCCCGCTCCCACATTTGGTGTTCGCTGAGCTTATTTATCCATCGCGCTCAAGATCGCATGGGCCACCTTGACCCGTTCGGCATTCGGGTAGTTCTTGTTTGCCAGAATCACCACGCCCATATCCTTGCTCGGCACGTAGGCCACGTAGGCACCAAAACCGCCGGTTGAGCCGGTTTTGTTGTACAGCACGTTGGCCGGTTGCGGCTGCGGTGCAGCCAGCCACTGGACTTTGTGGGGCTCCATCGCCATCGGTGTGGAGTTGCCGTCAATCAGCGCCTGCAGCTTGATCGGGTAGGGGTAGCGCTCCCAGCCCAGGCCCTGGGTCATGCCGTCGACGGTGTAGTAGCCGGCGTGGGTGGCCGCGATAGCCTGTTGCAGCGGTTGTTCCAGGGTTTGCGGGTGCATGTTCGCAATCACGTAGCGGGCCAGGTCCTGGGTGCTGGTCTTGATGCCGTAGGCTTCGCTGTCCAGTGCGCCGGGGCTGACGCGTACCGGTTTTTGCTGCTTATCGTAGCCTTGAGCGTATTGGCCGGATTTGTCCGCGGGCACGCTGACGTGGGTGTTGCTCAAGCCGAGCTTGGGCAGCAGGGTTTTCTGCAGGGCGACGTTGAACGGCTGGCCCAGGCTTTGCGCCGCGAGGTAGCCGAACAAGCCGATGCTGGGGTTGGAATACAAACGCTGTTCACCTGGCGCGTAGGTGGGTTTCCAGTGCTGGAAGTAGCCGAGCATGGCGTCGGCAGTGTCGGCGGCGTCCGGAAACTGCAGGGGCAGGCCGCCCGCAGTGTAGGTCGCCAGTTGCAGCAGGCTGATCTGGTCAAAGGCGCTGCCGGCCAGGGCTGGCAAGTGTTGGCTGGCCTTGTCCGAGAGCTTGAGCTTGCCGGTGGCCTGGGCGTAGCCGCCGAGGGTAGCGGTGAAGGTTTTGCTGACCGAGCCGATTTCAAACAAGGTGTCTTCGGTCACTGGCTGTTGGGTTTCCATGGATGCAACACCGTAGTTAAAGTATTGCACCTGGCCCTTGTTCACCACCGCGATTGCCAGGCCCGGGATGTGTTGTTGCTGGATCAGCGGCGTTACGCTGGCGTCCACGACCTTGCGCATATCGGTGGCGGCCATGCAGGTGCCGGCGCCTAGAAATACAGTGCAAATCAGCATTTTTTTTAATGTGTGATTCATGGTGTATCGCTTCCCTATTAAGTGATGGCCTGCGCAGGCGCCGCAAATCTAGGTAGATTTTGAGCCTTCTACAAACGATGATATCTCGCACCAGTCATTAGAAAAATTTGAGGTAGGCCATGCTGCGTTCCCATCTGCCACTCAATGCCCTGCGCGCATTCGAGGCGTCCGCCCGGCACTTGAGCTTTACCCGCGCCGCCATTGAGTTGTGCGTGACCCAGGCGGCGGTCAGCCATCAAGTCAAAAGCCTGGAGGCGCAGCTCAATATCCTGTTGTTCAAGCGCCTGCCACGCGGCCTGATGCTTACCCGTGAAGGCGAAACCCTGCTGCCGGTGGTGCGCGAATCCTTTGATCGCATTGCCCATACCTTAGGCCAGTTCGAGGGCGGGCATTACCGCGAGGTGCTGACGGTGGGCGCGGTCGGGACCTTTGCCGTGGGCTGGCTGCTGCCGCGCCTGGCGGATTTTCAACGCCGCTACCCGTTTATCGACTTGCGCCTGTCCACCCACAACAACCGCGTAGACGTGGCCGCCGAGGGCCTGGATTACGCGATCCGTTTTGGCGCCGGCGCCTGGCATGGCACCGAGGCCTGTGAAATCCTCGAAGCACCGCTCACGGTCCTGTGCGTACCTCAACTTGCCGAGCAATTGCAGACGCCGGCCGACCTGTTGCAGCACACCCTGCTGCGCTCCTACCGCGCCGATGAGTGGAGCCTGTGGTTGCAAGCGGCCGGGCTGCCCGCCGACACCCTGGTGCCGCGCAGCATCGTGTTCGACTCTTCGCTGGCGATGATGGAGGCGGCGCTGCAAGGCATCGGCGTGGCGCTGGCGCCGGCGAGGATGTTTGCGCGCCAGTTGGAGAGTGACGTGATTCGCCAGCCGTTCGACGTCGGCATCACCACCGGCAGTTACTGGTTGACGCGTTTGCAGTCGCGGGCCGAAACCTCGGCGATGCTGGCGTTCAAGGGCTGGTTGCTGGAGGGCTGAGTTTTATTTTTTGAAACATAATGAAACATTTGCTCGGGGTCGGCGTTCTACCGCTACACCTGCCCTGAGTGATTCCATGAAAACACCGCGCCCCTCCGCCCGCATGCCTCATCTGACCCAACTGCGAAACCTGAAAATGGCGCGCTCGGCCCATGCCTATGTGCGCGGCAGCACCGTGCAATTCTACGAGTGGCTGCACAGCCAGATGGGCAGGCGCCTGCCTCAAGGCCCGGCCATCTGGATCTGCGGCGACTGCCATGCCGGCAACCTGGGCCCCACCGGTGACAACAAGGGCCGCATCGATATGCATATCCGCGACCTTGACCAGGCGGTAATCGGCAACCCGGCCCATGACCTGGTGCGCCTGGCCTTGTCCCTGGCCACTGCCGCACGCGGCTCGGACCTGCCGGGCGTGACCTCTGCGCGCATGCTCGAAGAAATGATGGTGGGCTACGAGCAAGCGTTCAAGGACAAGCCCGACGAGGTGCCGCCGCGCCCGTCACAGGTCAAGGCCGGGATGCGCAGCGCCGTGGAGCGCACCTGGAAAAACCTCGCCCGTGAACGTATCCAGAACGTTCGGCCGACGATCCCGCTGGGCAAGCATTTCTGGTCATTGTCACGCGCTGAAAAAGCCGCACTGGAAAGCCTCTGCGCGTCGGATGAGATCCACCAGTTGGTCACCTCGCTCAAAGGCCGGCCCAAGGACGCCAGGGTCGAACTGCTGGACTCGGCCTATTGGGTCAAGGGCTGCAGCTCCCTCGGCCTGTTGCGTTATGCGGCATTGCTGGGCGTGGGTGACAAGGACGACCAGGAATATTGCCTGATCGACATCAAGGAAGCCGTCGGCGCCGCTGCACCGCGTGCGGCCCGCGCCAAGATGCCCCGCGATAACGGGCGCCGGGTGGTGGAGGGGGCTCGCAAGCTGTCTCCGGGCCTGGGCGAGCGCATGGTGGCGACGCGGTTTCTGGACCACGGTTTTTTCATCCGCGAACTGTTGCCCCAGGACATGAAGCTGGAGCTGGACGAGTTGAGCGAGACTGACGCCATGCACGCCGCCGGCTACCTGGCGCGGGTCGTGGGCATCGCTCACGCCCGGCAGATGGACCGGGCCACCCGCAAGGACTGGATGGCGGTGCTGCAGGAAAACCGCTCAAGGCAGTTGGATGCGCCGTCGTGGTTATGGACCAGTGTGGTGCAACTGGTGGGCAGCCATGAGCAGGGCTACCTCAACCATTGCCGCCGTTATGCCCTGGAACACTGACCTGAAAAATGGCGACGCTCCTATGTGGGAGCGGGCTTGCTCGCGAGCGCGCGGTCTCAGTCAACCTATCCTGAGCCTGACACACCGCATTCGCGAGCAAGCCCGCTCCCACATTTAGAACACCATCAAGCCAGGTATTTGCGAAACCAGCCCAGCGTGCGTTCCCATGCCAGATTCGCCGCCGCCTCGTCATACCGCGGCGTCGAATCATTATGGAAACCGTGGTTGGCGCCCTTGTAGATATACGCCTCATAGGTCGTGCCGGCCGCCTTCAAGGCTTTTTCATACGCCGGCCAACCTTCGTTGATCCGCGTATCCAGCTCCCCGAAGTGCAGCATGATCGGGGCCTTGATGCGCGGCACATCCTTGGCCTCCGGTTGGCGCCCATAAAACGACACCGCCGCGCCCAGTTCCGGGTAGGCCACCGCCGCCGCATTGGTAACGCCGCCGCCATAACAGAAGCCGGTGATGCCGACCTTGCCGGTGCTGCTGTCGTGGTGCATCAGCCATTCGATGGCGGCGAAGAAGTCGTTCATGAGTTTTTCGGGATCGACTTTCTGCTGCAGCTCCACGCCTTTTTCATCATTGCCGGGGTAGCCGCCGACCGACGTGAGGCCATCCGGCGCCAGGGCGATAAACCCGGCTTTGGCCAGGCGCCGCGCCACGTCTTCGATATACGGGTTGAGGCCACGGTTTTCGTGCACCACCACCACCGCCGGCAACTTGCCGGCGGCCTTGGCCGGGCGCACCAGGTAACCGCGCACCGTGCCGTTGCCCTTGGGCGAGGGGTAGGTGATGTAGTCGGCGACGATATCCGGGTCGGTAAATTTTACCTGTTCGGCCAGGGCGTAATTGGGGCTCAGGGCCGCGAGCAAGGCGGAGGCGGTGAGGCCGCCGAAGGTGAACAGCGCGGCGCGGTCGAGAAATTCGCGGCGGTTGATCTTGCCGTGGGCATAGCCGTCGTAGAGTTCCAGCAGTTCGGGGGCAAAGTCTTTCGCGGTGAGACGAGTCATCGGGCAGTCCTCGATTAGCGGTGGCAAGTACTGTAGACCAGCTTTAGCCCACGCGGCCATGGGCGGCGGCGGCCAGTTGCGCGGTATCGACGCGCACGAACAGCGAATCGCCGATGGCCGTGAGCACGCCGTCGGCGTACACCTCGCAGACCACGCGGGTTTTACGCCCCACCTCACCCTCGACCCGTGCGCGCAGGGTCAGCGGCACGCCCATGGGGGTGGGCTTGATAAATTTGATGCCGAGGTTGCCGGTGACGCAGTCGATGCGCGGTAGGCTGCCGGGTTCGCGCTGTTCGGCCCGGTAGTGGTAGGCCATGGCGGTCCAGTTGGAATGGCAGTCCACCAGCATCGCGATCAGGCCACCGTAGACCAGGTCGGGCCAGCCGCTGTACTGGGCCTCGGGCAGGTGCTCGGCGACCACGTGGACACCGTCGGCATCCCAGCGGCTCTTGATGTGCAGGCCGTGGGGGTTGCTGCTGCCGCAGCCGTAGCAAATGCCTTCCGGCGCGGTGCGATCCTGTAGTGAAGGGGAATGCATGGAACGTCCTTATTGTTCTTGGGCGACTACTCTGTTTAACAGGAGATACATCGGATGGGAATAAAACCCTGGCATGAAGTGTTAGCTCAGTATCTGTGTCCTGTCCTCTTGTGGAGCGTTGCATGAAGCCGCGAATTTACCTGGCCATCCTCCTTGGTTTTTTTACCAGCGCGCAGGCCGTGGAGTACACCGACGTCAACCGCACGGCCAGCCAGATCAGCTTCACCTATAAACAACTGGGGCAACGCGTGTATGGCACGTTCGGTGAGTTCGAGGGCACGTTGAGCTTTGACACGCAAAAGCCCGAAGCCGGGCATGCGTTGCTGAAGATCCAGCTGGCGAGTATCGATGCCGGCAGCCCCGACGCCAACGACGAACTGCAACGGGCCTCCTGGTTCGATACCGCGACCTACCCGGTGGGCGTGTATGAATCCACTGGCGTTACGGCGCTGGGCGATAACCGCTTCAAGATCAGCGGCAACCTGACGATCAAGGGCACCACGCGCCCGGTGACGGTGGACGTGGTGCTCAAGGAGCAACGCGGCATCGGCGTGTTCGACGGTGAGTTCATCCTCAAGCGTGGCGACTTCAGGATCGGCGAGGGCGAATGGGCCGGTAACAGCGTGGTGTCGAATGACATCAACATCAAATTCAAGATGGTCGCGCCGCAGCGCTAGCGGGCGAAACGCTTGGCCCCCGCCACGCAACCGATCACCGCCAGCGTCACCAGCAGCATGCCGAGGCTGACCGGTTCATGCAGCAACCCCGCCGCGAGTGCCAGGCCGAAGAACGGTTGCAGCAGTTGCAACTGGCCGACGGCGGCAATACCACCTTGAGCCAGCCCGCGATACCAGAACACAAAACCGATCAGCATGCTGAACAGCGCCACATAGCCCAGGCTCAACCAGGCCGCGAGGCTGATGCCGGTGAAGGTCGATGGCGCAAGGAGCAGGCTTAACGGCGCCGTCACCGGCAGCGCCAACACCAGCGCCCAACAGATCACCTGCCACCCGCCGAGGCTGCGCGACAGCTTGGCGCCTTCGGCATACCCCAGGCCGCACACCAGCACCGCCAGCAGCATCAGCACGTCACCCGCAGGCGCGGCGCTCAAGCCCTGGGCCACGGCATAGCCCATCACCAGCAGGCTGCCGAGGATCGAAAACAGCCAGAATACCGGGCGCGGTCGCTCGCCGCCGCGCAGCACGCCAAACACCGCCGTGGCCAGCGGCAACAGGCCGATAAACACAATCGAGTGTGCCGACGTCACATGCTGCAGCGCCAACGCGGTGAGCAGCGGAAAGCCAATCACCACGCCCAGCGCAACGATCGCTAAAGGCCCGCACTGGTGGCGTGCGGGGCGTTTCTGCTTGAGCAGCCACAGCAGCATCAATGCCAGTACGGCAGCGATGGCGGCGCGGGCCATGGTGAGGAATACCGGCTCGAACTCCATCACCGCCAGGCGTGTGGCGGGAAGGGAGCCGCTGAAGATCACCACGCCAATAAAGCCGTTGATCCAGCCTTGGGTACTGGTGTCGAGGGTGTTGAGAGCAGAGGTGCGTTCCATGACGAGAGGCCCGAGTAAAGAGGGGTTGCGTTCGCGCCATCCTAGGGGTGAGCATTAGGACAATCAAAAAATTGTCATGGATACACCCGTATGCCGCGCGCGCGATACAAATCACTGGTCGACACCTTTGCCGAGAAAATTCGCAGCGGCCAACTGGCTCCCGGAACGCGCTTGCCGACCCATCGGCAATTGGCCACCGAGCATGGCCTGGCGCTGGTCACCGCCAGCCGGGTGTACGCCGAGCTGGAAGCCATGGGCCTGGTCAGCGGCGAAACCGGGCGTGGCACCTTTGTGCGTGAAATCTCGTTGCCGCCGGGGCAGGGCAGCGGGCAGATGACAATCACGGCGGGCCTGCTTGACCTCAATTTCAACTACCCGTCATTGCCGGGGCAGGCCGAGCTGCTGCGCACCGCGTTACGGCAGCTGGCGTTGTCCGGTGACCTCGAAGCGCTGCTGCGTTATCAACCCCACGCCGGGCGTCTGCATGAGCGCGCCGCAGTGGCCCGGCATTTGCTAAATCGAGGGCTGGCACTCGACGCCGAACAGGTGCTGGTGGTCAGCGGCGCCCAGCATGGCTTGGCGGTGACCCTGATGGCGCTGCTCAAGCCGGGGGATGTGATCGCCGTCGACGCGTTGACCTATTCGGGGTTCAAGGTGTTGGCCGAGACCCTGCACCTGGAAATGCTCGCGATCCCGCTCACCGCCACCGGCCCGGACCTGGATGCCTTGCAGCACCTGTGTCGCCGACGCCCGGTGCGCGCTGTGTACTGCATGCCGACCCTGCACAATCCACTGGGCTGGGTACTGGACCTGACGCAGCGGGAGCAGTTGGTCGCTATCGCCCGGCTGCACAATCTGATGATCATCGAGGATGCGGCCTACGCGTTCCTCGCCGAAAACCCACCGCCGCCGCTGGCGACGTTGGCGCCGGAACGCACGGTGTATATCGGCGGGCTGTCCAAGAGCGTCGCCACCGGTTTACGCGTGGGGTTTATCGCCGCGCCATTGGCCTGGGTGAAGGTGTTGGAGCGCACCATCATGGCCACCACTTGGAACGTGCCCGGGGTGATGAGTGCGATTGCCGTGGCGTGGCTCGAGGACGGCACGGTGGCGCAACTGGAAGCCCACAAGCGCCGGGATGCCCAGGCCAGGCAGGCGCTGGCGGCGCAGGTACTGCACGGGCTTGCGTACATCAGCCACCCCACGTCGTACTTTTTATGGTTGCCGCTGGCGCAAGAAGCACGGGCCGATCAGGTTGCCATGGCCTTGCAGCGCGAGGGGGTTAGCGTGTCCACCGCCGAGCCGTTTGCCGTCTCGGCCCATGTGCCGCACGCGTTGCGCCTGGCCTTGGGGTCGGTGGCGATGGGCGCCCTGCGCGAGGCGTTGATCAAGGTGCGCAGGGCGGTGGAGTGGTAGCTGTCAGTACTTGTAAGCCTGACGCCCGATCAGCAGCCACTTGCCTTTCTGCTTCTGCCAGACCTGGAAGTTGTCGATATCGGTCGGCACTTCGACGCCACTGTTCACCGCCAGGGCATGGAAGTGGTTGCGCACCAGGGCCGTGTCGCCTTGCAGGGTGATGGTCTGGTTCTGCATTTCCAGGGTCTTGAACGCGCTGGTGTGGGTTTCGAGGTCGGCGATAAATTGCGCCTTGTTCTGCACCTTGCCGCTGGAATGCCCGTAGGTGAGTTTATCGGCGGTCAGCGCGTGGAGTTGTTTGAGGTCCAGGTGCAGCATGGCTTGGGTCAGTTGGTCGACCGCTTGAGCTACATCTTTTTCCGCTGGGGCGGGTGCCGCTGCGACATAACCGCTGAACAGGCACAGAAAACCGATCAACACTTTGATTTTTTGCATGGGTGTTTCCTTATTGTTGTTGGGGATGTTCGGGCAACACGTTACTAAGTGTGTTGTCGTACAACATGCAATAGATTCGGGTGATTTGGAAAGTTAAATTTCGAGTATTTTCGCGGCTGCTAGGGTTTGTGGAGCTTGATCTCCGGATCTGTCTTGTACGATGTCTCATCACGCGTTACAAATGGCCTCCCGTCTAACAATAAAATAACGGAGACACATGATGGATCTTTCCCCTTTGCCTGCCGGAGCGGATCACAGTCGCCGGGTCTTTCTCAAGCGCTCCCTGGCGGTTTCCGCATCGGTGGCGGTGCTGGGCAACCTGCCGCAGTTGGCCGGCGCAGCAGAGCCGTTGAGCCAGCGTTACCCGGACCCATTGGTCAAGGTGCTCGATGACAGTTTCCTCGAGCTGCGATTGTTCAATGCCAGCGTCGAACGGCTCGCCACCGGCTTGCGTTGGGCCGAAGGGCCAGTGTGGGTCGGCGATGGTCGTTACCTGCTGGTCAGCGATATCCCCAATAACCGCATCGTGCGCTGGGACGAGGTGACCGACAGCCTGTCGGTGTACCGCGAACAGTCGAATTTCTCCAACGGCATGTGCCGCGACCGCCAGGGGCGCCTGCTGGTGTGTGAAGGCTCAACCACCTCCAAGGAGGGGCGGCGTATCACCCGCACCGAACACAACGGCAGCATCACGGTGCTGGCGGACAGCTTCGACGGCAAACCCTTCAACTCGCCCAACGACATCGTGTGCAAGCGCGACGGTTCGGTGTGGTTCAGCGACCCGCCATTCCAGACCGGCAACAACTACGAAGGGCACAAGATTTCGCCTAGCCAGCCCCATGGCGTCTATCGAATCGACGCGGACAGTGGCAAGGTCACGCGGGTGATCGACGACCTCAATGGGCCCAACGGCCTGTGCTTCTCGCCGGACGAAAAGACCTTGTATGTGGTGGAAGGGCGAGCCAAACCCAACCGACTGATCTGGGCCATCGACGTCAAGGACGACGGCACCCTCGGCGCACGCCGCAAGCATATCGAAGGGCTGGAATACGCCGCGCTGGACGGCATCAAGTGCGACGAAAGCGGCAACCTCTGGTGTGGCTGGGGCGGCAATGGCGACCCCAAGGCTGACCTTGAAAAACTCGACGGCGTACGGGTGTTCAATCCCCAGGGCAAAGCCATCGGGCATATCTCGCTGCCGGAACGCTGCCCCAACCTGTGCTTTGGTGGCAAGGAAGGCAACCGCCTGTTCATGGCCGGCAGCCATTCGATCTATGCGCTGTTCGTGAATACCCGAGACGCCAGTTTCGCGGCGTGAGGCGCTGAAAAAATACACGTTCAGCGTCAGTGTATCGGCGCTCAGCGTGGCGTTTTTTGGTTATGCTGCGTGCTCCTGTGAGTTCAGAGACGCAAGCAAATGGATTTTGACTGGCACAGCGACCCCATCACTCGCGCCACGCCCGTGACGCCACACTATAAAAACACCCAGAACGTACGCCGTTTCATGCTCGAGCACTGTGGTCCGGGGTTCAAGTTCGACCGGCCGTTCATGGCCTGGATTCGTAACGATCAGCCGAAGACCCTCGGTGATGTGGTGGATGAATGGCAACGTCGGAACCCGGAAACACGCCCATGACGCCCGATCAAAAATACCAGGCCGCCCAGCAACGCCTCGGCTACCAACTGGATGAGTTCAAAGTTGGCGGTAACTACACGCCGCTGGTGCGTGACGGCAACCACCTATACATCAGTGGGCAGATTCCCCGGGTAGGCGATGCCATCGTGCTGCCGGGCAAGGTCGGTGACAGTCTCACCTTGGCCCAGGCGCAAATCGCCGCCGGTATCAGTGCCTTGCGTTGCCTGGGTTTGCTCAAGCAGGCGCTGGGGTCGCTGGACCGGATCAAGGCTATCCCTCGGATCACCGTGTATGTGCGCAGTTCTGAAGAGTTTGATCAGCAAAGTGAGGTGGCCAACGGCGCGTCCGACTTGCTCCACGAGATTCTCGGCAGCGCCGGGGTGCATACGCGCACGTCGGTGGGGGTGATGCAGTTGCCGAAATCGGCGGCGGTGGAAATTGACATGATTGCAGTGGCCCACGACTGAATACGCAATGATTACCCAAGGAATGCTGGTTCTGACCCACTACGGCAGCTACCTCGCGCCGGGCCTGGCGCTGTTTGGCCTGTGGTTTGCCCTCACGCCCAAGGCGATGACCGCGCTGCGCATTCTTATTCTGCTGGTCGCATTTGTGCTGATGCGCGACGCGATGACCCCACTGGGCATGTGGGCGCTCAGCGACGCAGTGAGTATCAGCTTCACCGCCAATACCTTGGTGCTGGCGGCCCTGGGTGGCCTGTCGATGTTGATGATTGGCGTGCTTTCGCGGGTGGCGCCGGAGCTATGGCGGTTGGTGGTGTGGGTCAAAGGGCGTCCGGTGGCGGGGCTTGCGGCGGGGCTGGCCGTGGGCTGCCTGATAGGTGTGCCATTGCGGCTTTACCAGGGCATCGAGGCGCAGGTGATCCCCGGCTATTGGGCGTGGCTGCCGGGCATGGTGGTGCTGGCCTATGGTGGCAATGCACTGGAAGAGGTGTTGTTTCGCGGTTTTTTGCAGGGTTACCTGGAGCAACAGGTGACGCCGTTGCGTGCGGCCTGGCTCAGTGGCGTGGCGTTTGCGGCCTGCCATGCCTTCCTGGCCCTGAGTGTCACCCAGTTGGGCTGGCCGGTGTTGCTGTTTACCCTGATCGAAGGGCTGGCCTGCGCGCTGGTGCGCATGCGCTATGGCGTGCTGGCGGCGACGCTGACCCATGGCACGGCAATCCTGTTGATTGCCGTGCCTTACATGGCTTGAGTTGAAATACGCCCCTGCCACCTTTGTTAACCGCGTTTATTCAGAGGGCAGCGCCGGCGTGCGCGGCGGAATCAGGCGTTTGCTGCCCGTCGCCTCATACGCCGCCGCAAACCGCAGCAGCGCCGAATCATCATAGGCACGCCCGGCAAAGGTGAGCCCGACCGGCATGCCGATATCCGCCATCACGCCCATGGGCACGGTGACGGTGGGCACGCCCAGGTGGCGGATCGCAAGGTTACCGTTGGCCACCCACACGCCGTTGCTCCAGGCAATGTCGGCGCTGGCTTCGTTCACATCGGCGTCCGCAGGGCCTACATCGGCCACGGTCGGGAACAGCACCGCGTCCAGCCCCAGCGTGTCCATCCAGTCCTCCAGGTCGACCCGGCGGGTTTGCTCCAGGCCACGCAGGCCGTCGGGTACGCTGTGGATTTCATTCCACGCAGTGATGCCGCGCTCGGCCATGCGCACGTATTCGTCCATGCCGGCCGCCAGGTCGTCTTCACGGTTGGGCAGGGTGCCCGGGTCGTGGGGGAAGATCTTCGGCCCGTCCACGTCTGCCAGGCGGTTGAGCGCCGGGTCGTTGTTGGCGCGCAGGAAGTCGTCAAAGGCCCAGGCCGAAAGCTCCCACAGTTCATCGTGCAGGAATTGCTTGGAAACCAGGCCACGGGTAAACACGGTCGGTGCGCCCGGGCGGTCGCCTTCGCAGTTGGACACCAGCGGGAAGTCCACCTCAATCACTTCGGCGCCGGCCGCTTCGAGGGCCTGGCGGGCGGCTTGCCACAGGTCGATCACGCTGGCGCGGGTGTTGATCTTCTGCCCGGTCGGGCCGCCGATGCCGGGTTTTTCGCTGGTGCCGGCCTCGGGGTCGGCGTTGATGTACATGCGCGGCACGCCGAAGCGTTTGCCGGCGAGGGACTCAGCGCTCACGGCCAGCTCAGCGTAGGACGCCGGGCGCACCGAGGCGGCGCTGGGGATCGGCACCCAGGGTTGCAGACGCCACAGGTCGCCGCGGGTGTCCGGGTCATCGGCCACCACCACGTCGAGCACTTCCAGCAGGTCGGCCATGGTGCGAGCGTAGGGCACTACCACGTCCATGGTCGGTGTCAGCGGCCAGTTGCCACGCACCGAAATCACCCCACGGGACGGGGTGTAGGCGCACAGCCCATTGTTGGATGCCGGGCCGCGCCCGCTGGACCAGGTTTCTTCAGCCAGACCGAATGCCGCAAAGCTCGCAGCGGTGGCGGTGCCGGCACCGTTGGAGGAGCCGGAGGCGAACGGCGCGGTCAGGTAGTCGGCGTTATACGGGCTTTCGGCACGGCCATACACGCCACGCTGCATCCCGCCATTGGCCATCGGCGGCATATTGGTCTTGCCCAGGCAGATAGCGCCACCGGCCCGCAGGCGTTCGATGGTAAAGGCGTCGCGCTGGGCAACCAGCTTGGCGAAGGCCGGGCTGCCGGAGGCGGCGGTCAGGCCTTTGACCAGGTAACTGTCCTTGGCGGTATAGGGAATGCCATCCAAAGGCCCCAAGGTTTCGCCCTTGGCCCGGCGCGCATCAGCCGCCTCGGCTTCTTTAAGGGCTTCGGGGTTGCGCACCACCACGGCGTTAAGTGCGCCGTCGTAGGCATCGATTCGCGCCAGGTACGCCTGAACCAGTTCAACGGCAGTGGTCTGGCCGGTTTCAAGCGCAGCGCGCAATTGGGCAATCGAGACTTCGGTAACTTGCATCAGGTTTTTTTCGCCGCCTTCAGATGGGGGTATGGCGGCAGTCTACGTACAGATATTTCACAAAACCAGTGCGGCATAATCATCATAGGCGCCGCGATTGCCGTCGGCGCGATTGCGAGACGCAGCGCCTTATCGCTAAGGTGGGCCTCGATTATTTCAAGGAAGAGACAATGCACAGACCCTATATCGCCCTGGCTGCTTTGCTTGGGTTTTCGCTGTACACCCTGGCCACGATGCTCACGGCAGAGCAGTCGCTGCTGGCCTTTGGGCTGGAATTGATGTCGCGGCCGGACACTGCGCAGGTGGTGATTGATCTGTACCTGATGGCGGTGCTGGGGTGTGTGTGGATGTACCGGGATGCGCGCCAAAGAGGGCGCTCGGCAGCCTCGGTGTTGCCTTATTTGTTGCTGACGGCGGTGTTCGTGTCGGTGGGGCCGCTGCTGTATATCGTGGTGAATGGATTCTGTGGCGAGCGAGCCTGCTCGCGTTCGGCCACGAAGCGGCCCCAAGACCCGACGCCAGGGTCTGACTGACACAACCCGGGGGCTTGATGGGGCTGCTGCGCAGCCCAACGCGAGCAAGCTCGCTCGCCACAGAGGGTGATTAGTTGTAGGACCCGGCGCCGGTGCGGTCCACCAGGCGAATGCTGTCGCGGCCGCCACGTTTGGATTCGTAGAGCGTGGTATCGCCTTGCTCGATCAAGGCCGCGAGGCTGGCGGGCGGTTGGTCGAACAGGTTGGCGCCAATGCTCAGCGTCACCGGCTGCGGGGTGGCGAAGGTCTGCGAGGCCAGTTGCTGAAACTGGTCGCGCAGGCGGCTGCCCAGCTCGACTATCTGCTCGGTGGTGGCCTGGTTCAGCAGGATCAGGAATTCATCACCGCCGAGGCGCGCCGCCATCGCGCCCTGGGGCACCACCCCGCGAATCATCTCGCTCAAGGCGATCAACAAACGGTCGCCTGCGGTATGGCCGTAGAGGTCGTTGACGCCTTTGAAGTTGTCGATATCGATCAGTAGCACCGCGCCCGGTTGCGCGGGTGACACTTGGGCCAGCAGGCGTGGTGCGCGCAGATCCAGCGCACGGCGGTTGTACAGGGCGGTGAGCGGATCGCGGGCGGCGAGGCGGGCGATCTGCTGTTCACGCCGGTAGCGCTCGGAGCCGGTCATGGACAGCGCGATCAGCATGATCGCCATGGCGCCTTCCACCAGGGAAACCTGGATGATTTCGCCCTTGAACGCGGCGAGGTCGATCAAGGTGCCCGGGATCACTACCGACAGCGCCTTGGCCACGTAGAACCCCCCCGTGCACCAGCAACACATAGCGCAACTGCACGGCGCCGATGCTCAGCGATTTGCCATGGGGCCGCAGCAGGAAACTCGCCCGCAGGGTCGGCAGCGCCACCAGCAGTGACTGCACCGCCAGCATGGCTTTGGACCAGGGCAGGTCGGGCGGCAACATCAGCATGCCCAGCCAGATAACCAGCATCAGCAGCCACAGCCGCGACAGGCGCACCTGGGTGAACCGCGCCACGCCGAGCAAAAACAGGAAGTGCGCGGTCACCAGCAAGCCATTGGCGAACCAGATGCCGATCACCAGATAGCCATTGATGCGCAGCAAGGCGAGGGTGGAACCGACAGTGATCGTGGCGAAACCGGCGCTCCAGTACAGCAGCGAGGGTTCGCGCACGCTGCGCCATTCCACGGCCAGGTACAGGGCGGCGGCGGCTGCCAGGGCAACGGTGAGTGCCAAAATAGTGGGAGGGTCGAGCGTCATTTCGTGTCGGGTCTGCCTGCGGGTGCGTTTAGACCGGGATTGTAAGCGCACACGCAGGTTTTTCAGAGCACGAACGGTAATGGCATACAGCCAGCCGATGATCGGTGGTTCAGACGCCTTTGGTCGAGGGCAGCAGGATTGTCAGAATCCCCACCAGCGGCAAGAACGAACAGATCTGGTAGACGTACGCGATGCCGTGGCTGTCGGCAAGCAAGCCCAGCAAGGCCGCGCCGATGCCGCTGAAGCCGAACATCAGGCCGAAGAAGATCCCCGCGATCATGCCCACATTGCCCGGCACCAGTTCCTGGGCGAAGACCACGATGGCCGAAAACGCCGAGGCCAGGATAAAACCGATCATCACGCTGAGCACGGCGGTCCAGAACAAATCGACATAGGGCAGGGCCAAGGTGAAGGGTGCCGCGCCGAGGATCGAGAACCAGATAACTTTCTTGCGGCCGATCTTGTCGCCGATCGGGCCGCCGGCGAAGGTGCCCACGGCGACCGCACCGAGGAACAGAAACAGGTACATCTGGGAACTGGCGACCGACAGCTGGAATTTCTCGATCAGGTAGAAGGTGAAGTAGCTGGTCAGGCTGGTCATGTAGAAATACTTGGAGAACACCAGCAGCGCCAGCACCACCAGGGCAAACGTCACGCGGCCTTTGGACAAACCATGGGTGGCCTTGGCGCCTTGCTTGAGTTTGAACAGGTTGAGGTGGTTGCGGTACCAGCGGCTCAACCCATAGAGCACCAGTATCGCGAACACCGCAAACAGGCCGAACCAGGCGATATGGCTCTGGCCGTAAGGAATGATGATCGCCGCCGCGAGCAAGGGCCCCAAGGCGCTGCCGGTGTTGCCGCCGACCTGGAAGGTCGATTGCGCCAAGCCATAGCGCCCGCCGGAGGCCAGGCGCGCAACGCGTGAGGTTTCCGGGTGGAAGGTCGATGAGCCGACGCCTACCAGGCCCGCTGCCAGCAGAATCGCCGGGAAGCTGCCGACAAACGCCAGCATCAGGATGCCGACCAGGGTGCACACCATGCCCGCCGGCAACAGCCACGGCTTGGGGTGGCGGTCGGTGTGGTAGCCGATCCACGGCTGCAGCAGCGAGGCGGTCAGTTGGAAGGTCAGGGTGATCAGGCCCACTTGGGTGAACGTCAGCCCGTAGTTGGCCTTGAGCATCGGGTAAATCGACGGCAGCACGGCCTGGATCAGGTCATTGATCAAATGCGCCAGGGCACAGGCGCCGAGGATGCGCATGACTAACGGGCTTACTTGGGGCGGACTCGATGTTGCGGCAGGTGATGCGGTCAGGGTCGACATGCAGGCATTCCAATCAAGGCAGCAAACAGAGGCAGTCAGTACGGATGCTGGCTGCCCATTTCAAATTGTTTCGGCATTCATGCTAGATTCGGTACAAATGCCTGTCTCGCGTAATTCGGGAGGCAACCATCGCAAAAAGGGCGAAATGATCAAATCACTGGATAAATTTCTGCAGGAGATCGACGCGGGCGAGTGGGCGGTCATCAGCTCGGCCACCGACTACCCGGAAAACTGGGTGATCCCTGAGCATAGCCACGAAAAGCACCAACTACTCTACGCGACCGAAGGCGTGATGGTGGTGCATTCGGCGCAGAACCAATGGACGGTGCCGCCCAATCGCGGTTTCTGGATGCCCAGCGGGCACGTGCATTCCCTGCGTTGCGTGGGGCCGCTGAAAATGCGCAGCGTGTTTGTACGCCCCGACTGTTTCCCCAACTTGCCCACCGAGACCAAGGCGGTGAGCATTTCGCCGCTGCTGAGCGAGCTGATCAAGGCCTCGGTGAGTTTGAAACCGCCGTATGCCGAAGACTCGCGGGACGCACGGATCATGCACCTGATCCTCGACGAGCTGGCCTTGTTGCCGGCCTTGCCGCTGTCGCTGCCGCAGCCCGCCGACCCACGCATCCACCGGATCTGCGAGGCCTGGCAGGACGACCCCGGCGACGCTTCCACCGTGGCCGACTGGAGCGAGCGCCTGGCCCTGGACCAGAAAACCATTCAGCGGCTGTTCCGCAAGGAAACCGGCATGACCTTCGGCCAGTGGCGCCAACAGGCACGGCTGCTGCTGGCGCTGGAGCGCATTGCGGTGGGGCAGAAGATTATCGATGTGGCCCTGGAGCTGGGCTATGAAAGCCCCAGCGCGTTTACCAGCATGTTCAAGAAACAGTTTGGCAAGACGCCGAGTCTGTTTTTCAGGTAGGGCTATTGATCGCCAGTGGTCAAATTGGCGTAGAAGATGCAGCCGATCAGCCGCGCAAACAGGCTGAGGGTTTCCGGCAGGTTGGGGTCGTCAAACAGCATCGCCCTGGAATCCAGCGCACACAACGCACCGAACAGGCGGCCATCGGGCAGGAAGATCGGCGCTCCGGCGTAGCTCTCGATGGCGTATTGCTTGACCACCGGGCGTGCGGCAAAACGGCCATTCTGGCTGACTTGCGGGATAAACAAGGTCTGCGGGTTGATGCAGAACTCACTGCACAGGGTGGTTTCGAGGTCGAGCACGTCATTGACATGAATGCCCATGTCGACGGTGTCGTGCACCGAGCAGACGACCCATTCGAGGTCGGTGAACTTGGCGATGCCGGCAAAGCGCATGCCGGTCAGGCGGGTAACCAGCTGCAGGATGCTGGTGGTGGCTTCTATTTCGGCGATGGCAGCGCGTTCATCGGCGCTGAGTAATGACTGTGCGTAGGTGACGCTGGGGACCATGCTAAACACTCCAACGGCGTGGCGGCCGAGGCCGCCACGCACGATCTGTCTCAGTTAATGCGTGGATGCTGCTGCACCAGATTCTGGCGCTTGGCTTCCAATGCGGCAATCTCGGCGTCGATGTCTTCGATTTTCTGCTCGATATTGTCGTGATGTTCCTGCAGCAACTCCTTGGCTTCTTCCATATCGGAAGCGGCCGGCGCTGCGCCGCGCAGGGGTTTGTTGGCGGTTTCCTTCATGGTCAGGCCGGTGATCAGGCCAATCACGGCAAACACCATCAGGTAATAGGCGGGCATGAACAGGTCGTTGGTGCTTTCCACCAGCCACGCCACGGCGGTCGGCGTGACACCGGCGACCAGTACCGAGATGTTGAAGGCACTGGCCAGCGCGCTGTAGCGCAGGTGGGTGGGGAACATCGCGGGCAGGGTCGAGGCCATCACGCCGATAAAGAAATTCAGGATCACGGCGAGGATCAGCAGGCCGGCAAAGATCAGCCCGGTCTTGCCGCTGGTAATCAGCATAAAGGCCGGAATCGCCAGGAACAGCAGGCCGATGCTGCCGGCGATAATGAAGGGCTTGCGGCCGATCTTGTCGCTGACAAAGCCGATAAATGGCTGCACAAACAGCATGCCGACCATGATTGCGATGATGATCAGTACGCCGCTGTTTTCGGAGTAGTGCAGGTTATGCGACAGGTAGCTCGGCATATACGTGAGCAGCATGTAGTACGTCACGTTGGTGGCGGCGACGATACCGATGCAGGTCAGCAGGCTGCGCCAGTGCTTGGTGGCGATTTCCTTGAACGACACTTTGGGGCCGTGGGTCAGGCCCTCGCGGTCGCCTTGTTCGAGTTTGTCGACGTGCTGCTGGAACGCCGGGGTTTCTTCCAAGGCGTGGCGCAGGTACAGGCCGATCATGCCCAGGGGCAGGGCCAGGAAGAACGGCAGGCGCCAGCCCCAGGCTTCGAAGTCCGCTTCGCCGAGCACGCTGGAAATCAGCACCACCACGCCGGCACCGAGCACGAAACCGGCGATGGAGCCAAAGTCCAGCCAACTGCCGAGGAAGCCGCGCTTGCGATCCGGCGCGTATTCAGCGACGAAAATCGAGGCGCCGGTGTACTCACCGCCCACCGAGAAACCCTGGGCCATCTTGCACAGCAGCAACAGGATCGGCGCCCAGATGCCGATGGAGGCATACCCGGGGATCAGGCCGATGGCGAAGGTGCTCAGGGACATGATCACGATGGTGGCGGCGAGGACTTTCTGTCGCCCGTATTTATCACCCAGCGCGCCAAAGAACAGGCCGCCCAGGGGGCGAATCAGGAAGGGCACGGAGAAGGTGGCCAGTGCGGCGATCATTTGGACGCTGGGCGAGGCGTCGGGGAAAAACACCTTGCCGAGCACATAGGCGACAAACCCGTAGACGCCGAAGTCGAACCATTCCATGGCGTTACCCAGTGCGGCGGCGGTGATCGCCTTGCGCATCTTGGCATCGTCGACGATGGTGATGTCTTTCAAACCGATGGGTTTGACGCTTTTCTTACGTAATTTCATGCGGGCCACTCTAAAACTGAACAGGGGAGGTGCCATCGTTGCAATGGCACCGCTCTGTCAGTTCAGATACAACTGCATACGAAATAATTCACCACTATTTGTGTTTTTTTGCAGCGGTAACGGATTTTTGTGTTTAGCGGGCTTTTGTGGTGGATGGGGCCTGATGGGTGGGCAGGCCACGTAAGTTCGATTGGCAAAACAAATAACCCTGTGCACGGAAAAAAGGAGCCAATCAAATGCCACACTCACGCCTGGTCTATCGCAAGCCACACTCGGCGGATGTGCAGCGATTGTTCGCGATCTTCGGTGACCCGCAGACCAACCTCTTCAATCCCTCCGGCCCCATGCCTAACCTTGCCGCCGCCCAGCGCCTGCTCGACCACTGGCTGGAACAGTGGGCCACTCTGGGCTATGGCTGGTGGGCCATCGCTCATCGCAACGCACCGGAACACATCATCGGGTTTGGCGGCATCGCGCCGCTCAATTACCTCACGCAGCGGCGTATCAACCTGGGCTACCGTTTCGCCGTGCAAGCCTGGGGGCAGGGCTATGCCACCGAGGTGGCGCGTGATGCGCTGGTGCTAGCGTTTGAAAGCCTGGGGCTGCCCGAGGTGTTCGGTCTGGTGCGGCCGGACCACGCCGCGTCGATCCGGGTGCTGGAAAAGGTCGGCATGCAACCATTTGGCGTACTCGATGACGTGCCCGGCAAAGCGCCCAGCCTGGTGATGCGGGTTTGTCATCCTACAACTCGTCTCATCTGACACTTTTCACACCGGTGTGATACCCCACAAAAACCGCAATCTTTCAGATTGACAGCGCAAAGGGAGCCCGATATAAAAGTCACAGTTGTACGACGACATATGACGTTACATATGTCCTACCTAACAAAAATAAAAAGTGATGCCATGAACTTGAACGAGCCCATCAACGCCCACCGCGTTGGCCAGGCGGTAGGCAACTATCGCTGGACCATCTGCGCGATGCTGTTCTTCGCGACCACCGTCAACTACCTCGACCGCCAGGTGCTCAGCCTGCTGGCGCCGCAGTTGTCGACGCAATTTGGCTGGAGCAACACCGACTACGCCAACATTGCCGCGGTGTTCCAGTTTGTTTATGCGATTTCCATGCTGTTTGCCGGGCGCTTTGTCGACAAGATCGGCACCAAGGCCGCCTACGTCGTTGCGATTGGCATCTGGTCCACCGGCGCGATCATGCATGCGTTTGCGGTGCCGATGGGCGAGGGCATCGCGGCGGTCAGTGGGGCGATCGGGCTGGCAGTCATTCCGGTCTCGATTGCCGGCTTCATGCTGTCGCGCGCCGTGCTGGCGATTGGCGAGGCGGGTAACTTCCCGATTGCGATCAAGGCCACCGCCGAGTATTTCCCGAAGAAAGAACGCTCCCTGGCCACCGGTATTTTCAACTCCGGGGCCAACGTGGGCGCGATCCTGGCACCGATCTGCGTGCCGCTGATTGCCGGGATCTGGGGCTGGGAAGCGGCCTTTATGGTGATCGGCATGCTCGGCTTCGTGTGGGTGGCGATCTGGGCCGCTATCTATGAAAAGCCTGACCAGCAAAAGCGCCTGTCGGCCGAAGAGCTGGCCTATATCCGCAGCGACCAGACGGTGCAGCCGTTCACCCTGGCGCCTGCCGGCACGCCGGTGAAAAAAGTCTCGTGGTTCAAGCTGCTCACCTATCGTCAGACTTGGGCCTTTGCCTTCGGCAAGTTCATGACCGACGGCGTGTGGTGGTTCTTCCTGTTCTGGCTGCCCACCTACCTGTCGGCGCAATACGGCATGAAAGGCGCGGACATCGTGATGCCGCTGGCCGTGCTGTACAGCATGACCATGGTCGGCAGTATCGGCGGCGGCTGGTTCCCCAGCTACTTTATGGCCCGGGGTGATGCACCCTACGACGGCCGCATGAAAGCCATGCTGCTGATCGCACTGTTCCCGCTGGTGGTATTGCTGGCGCAGCCGTTGGGCTATATCAGCTTCTGGGTGCCGGTGCTGCTGATTGGTGTGGGCGCTTCCGCGCACCAGGCGTGGTCGTGCAACATTTTCACCACCGTTTCCGACATGTTCCCGCAAAAAACCGTGGCTTCGGTGGTCGGTATCGGCGGCATGGCGGGTGGCCTGGGTGGCGTGGTGATGACCAAGATCGGCGGCTGGGTGTTCGACTACTACAAGTCGATCAACGATATTCACACCGGCTACATGATCATGTTCGCGATCTGCGCCCTGGCCTACCTGGTGGCCTGGAGCGTGATGAAGACGCTGGTGCCGCGTCACAAGGAAATCACTGATTTGTAAGGCACAACCTCCCGCGCCGGGCAGCGCGGGAGGGCTTTTTAGAGTGTGCGGCTCCAGGTTTCGCTGATCAGTGATTTACCGAAGCTGACGGTGGGTTCTTCCTCCGTCAACTCGAACCCGGCTTTCTGATAGAGCTTGCGCGCATCGGTCAGGATGTTCACGGTCCACAGCAGCATGCTGCTGTAGCCGGCCTGCCGGGCAAACCGCAGGCATTCATCCACCAGGCGCTGGCCGATCCCCATGCCACGTGCGTTGGCGTCCACATAGAGCATGCGCAGCTTGGCGGTGCTGTCATCATGGCGCACCACAAATACCGAGCCCACCACTTCGCCGTCCTTCTCCGCGATCCAGCAGCGCTCGCACGCCGGGTCGAACTCGCGCAAATACTTGGCGACTATCTCTGCCACCAATGCTTCGAACTCCCAATTCCAACCATATTCACGGGCGTACAGCGCCGATTGCTGCTGCACCACCAGGCCCATATCGCCAGGTTGCGGGTCGCGCAGCAGGTAGCTCGGCGCGGTGCCTTGCAGCAGGGTCTGGATGCGTTTCATGGCGTCGGTCAGTTGGCGTTGCTGGGGTTCCGGCAGGCCGCCGAGCAGGGCGATGACTTCGTTCTGGGTTTGTTGCTCCAGTGGCGCCAACACGCTGCGGCCGAGGTCGCTGAGGTGTAACAGCACGGCACGCGCATCGGTGACGGAGCGGACTTTCTGGATCAGGCGCTTTTTCTCGAGCCCGCTGGTCAGCCGGCTCAGGTAACCCGCGTCCAGGCTGAGCATCTGGCACAGGTCGGCACTGGTCAGGTCGCCACGCGAAGACAGTTCGTACATCACGCGGATTTCTGTCAGGGAAAAATCGCTTTGCAGCAGGTGTTCCTGCAACACGCCGATCTGGTGGGTGTAAAAGCGATTGAAGCCGCGCACGATGCCGGCGCGTTCCACAAGCAGAGGGGTAGACATGGCGGATGCTCGAATGGTTGCCTGAGGCAATTATATTGTTGCCTCAGGCAAGCATGTCAACCATTTTGCTTAACGGTTACGCGTCACTCGCCAGACGGTATTGGCCAAGTCATCGGCAATGATCAGCGCGCCTTTGGGGTCCACTGTCACGCCCACCGGGCGGCCCCGGGTCTTGCCGTCGTCACCGCGAAACCCGGTGGCGAAATCAATCGGCTCACCGGACGGCTTGCCATTGCTGAACGGCACGAAGATCACCTTGTAGCCCACCGGGTTATCGCGGTTCCAGCTGCCGTGTTCGCCAACAAACACACCGTCGGCGAACGTGTCGCCCATGGCCGGGATGGAAAAGTCCACGCCCAGCGCCGCCACGTGGGAACCCAGGCTGTAATCCGGCTTGATCGCGGAGGCGACTTTGGCCGGGTTCTGCGGTTGGGCGCGTGGGTCGACGTTCTGGCCCCAATAGCTGTAGGGCCAGCCGTAGAAGGCGCCTTCGCGTACAGAAGTCAGGTAGTCCGGCACCAGGTCGGGGCCCAGTTCGTCACGTTCGTTGACCACCGTCCACAGTTGCCCGGTATCGGGTTGGATGGTCAGTGCGGTGGGGTTGCGCAGGCCGGTGGCATAGGGTTTGTGCGCGCCGGTGGTCGCGTCGATCTGCCAGACCATCGCCCGGTCGATTTCCACTTCCATGCCGCGTTCTGTGACGTTGCTGTTGGAGCCGATGCCCACATACAGCTGACGGCCATCGGCGCTCACGGCGAGGGACTTGGTCCAGTGGTGGTTGATCTGTGCGGGCAGGTCGGTGACCTTGGTCGGCGGGCCGCCGGCTTTGGTCTGGCCGTCGGCGTAGTCGAAGCTCACCAGTGCGTCCTGGTTGGCCACGTACAGTTTGCCGTTGGCAAATGCCAGGCCGTAGGGCGCGTTGAGGTTGTCGGCAAAGATGGTTTTCAGCTCGTAGGTACCGTCACCGTCGGCATCGCGCAAAAGGGTCAGGCGGTTGCCGCCCTTGACCTTGGTGTTGCCCTCGGCCTTGATCAGGCTGGCGATCACATCCTTGGGCTTGAGCTTGGCCGCGCTGCCGCCACGGCCTTCAGCGATCAGAATATCGCCGTTGGGCAGCACCAGCGTCTGGCGCGGGATGGCCAGGTCGGTGGCGATCGCGGTCACGCTGAAGCCTTCGGGGACCTTGGGTTTCTGCTCGCCCCAGGGCGCGGGTTCAGCGATCTTCATGCTCGGCAACAGGCTGCTTTGCTGTTCCGGCAGCTTGGGGTCGGGGCCACGGGCCTGGGTCTTGTCGCCTTCGGCGCCACAGGCGCTGAGTAACAGCGCTGCACTTAATAGCGTCAGGGTATGAAGCTTGTTCATCGTGCACCTCCCGAGCGCAGGCCGGTCCAGGTGGCTGCCAGGGTCAGCAGTAAGACGATCACCGACAGCACCAGGCCGGCGGGCATAGCGGCGTAGGCGTCCTTGGCATGCTGGAAGGCATTGACCAGCCCCAGGACCCAGGTGGCCAACAACAGCAGCACATACAGGGTCGGTTGCCCGGCCTTGCGCTCGGCGCGGAGCAGGTTGACCAGCGCAAACAGAAACGCGAACCCGGCGAACACCAGCGCGCCGGCGATCAGCCAGGACGCGAAGTTGGCCCACTGAATCTGGTAGGTCTGGGTGTAGGCAATGTCGCTGAGCACGGCGCCGAGAAACAGCGGCACAGTGCCGGCCAGCAGCGTCGCATGCAGCGGGCCCGGCGTGGATCGATAGGTGGGGAGGGTAGTCATGGTCGTGGCGGCTCCTTGTTGTACAACGCCCCTGGGCGGGGCAGCGCATAGGAAGTGAACGCACCACGCGTCAGAAAGTTCAGCATCAAATCGTGTCGAAATATTGTGAACCCACTGTGTGGGTCCCGGCCTAACGCCTTATCATCCCGCACTTTTCCAACGCAAGGCGCTTCCATGACTCACCCTCGCATCGGTTTCGCATGCCAGTACCAGCATCCTGACCGCCTGCTGTCAGCCAGCGCGTTGAAGCTGATCGAAGGCCCCTTCAACCCGCGCACCACCACGCTACGTTGGATGGAGAGTGTCACGCCGCAGGTGGCTCGCGATAAGTTGGTGGAAGTGGTCACCCACAACCTGGCCGCCCAATTGCGTTTGTTGGCCTTTGTCGCCGAACTGCCGCCGACCTTGCACATGCTGCGATTAAGCAGTGATCTTTTGCCTTTCTATAGCCACCCGAAAGTGGCCGCGGTGTACAAGGATCCGGCCATCGAACGTCAGTTGGCCGAGGGGTTTGCCGCTATCGGAGACCTGGCACGCGCTGCGGATATCCGCCTGTCGTTCCACCCCGGCCAGTACTGTGTGCTCGCTTCGGAGAACCCAGGCGTGGTGGAAAACAGCCTGGCCGAATTCGAATACCACGCCGACATGATCCGCATGATGGGCTACGGCCGGCGCTTCCAGGACCTCAAATGCAACGTGCATATCGCCGGCCGCCTCGGCGTGGAAGGCACCCGTGCGGTGTGGCCTCGCCTGTCGGAAGTGGCGCGCAACTGCATCACCTTCGAGAACGACGAGAAGACCTACGGCCTGGACCACTGCCTGCAAGTGGCCGACCTGGCGCCGGTGGTGCTGGACATTCACCATTGTTGGATCAACGAGGACCACTACATCGACCCCCATTCGGAACGGGTTGCGCGAGTGATTGAAAGCTGGCGCGGCGTACGGCCGACCATGCATTACTCCCAACCCCAGGAGAGCTTGCAGGAACTGGGCTTCGACGCCGAGCACAAGCTGGAAATGGGCGCGCTGTTGCAAGTGGTCTCCAAGCGTGACCTTTACGCCCACAGCTCACAGATGTGGAACCGCTGGACCAACGACTACGCGCTGCAATTTCTCGATCGCTTCGACATCATGCTGGAAGCCAAGGCCAAGAACGTGGCCGCGTTGGCGTTTTATGAGCATTTCAAGCGACGTTCACTCTAGAAGAAGGAGCCTTCACCGATGCCGACCCTGCATCTGCTGTGCGGCAAGATCGCCTCGGGCAAATCCACGCTTGCCCAGCACCTGCGCACTGAACACGCTGCGACATTGTTAAGCGAAGACCATTGGCTGGCACACCTGTACCCCGGCGAAATCCTGTCGGTAACCGATTATCTGCGCTGCGCGCAACGCATCCGCGGGGTGGTGGGCCTGCTGCAATCAGGTACCACTGTGGTGCTGGATTTCCCGGCCAATACCCAGGCCAACCGCGAATGGCTAGTGGGGTTGGCCCACGCGGCAGGCGCGCCGCACCGCCTGCATTACCTGGAACTGGACGATGACACCTGCCGTGCCCGCCTGCATGTGCGCAATGCCGGGGGCGAGCATGACTTTGCCGCCACTGACGCCGAGTTTGATCTGATCACGCGCCACTTCTGCGCCCCGAGTGAGGAGGAGGGTTTGGTGATTGAGGTGCATCGCCCTTGAGCACCACCCATTCTAAAGGCGTCGACGCCGAAGGTTTTATTCTCACGGTTGCCGAGACTGCCGTGCAGCCAGAATTCCGGTCATTGCTAAAGGATGCCTGCGCCTCGCTCTCGCTGCCGGAACTGGGCCTGGACGGCATTTATCTGTATGGCAGCGTTGCGCAGGGCAACGCCAGCCCCGGAGTTTGCGACCTTGATCTAACGCTGGTGCTGCGTGAGCCGCCGACGTCACAGGTGCTGGCGCAGCTGGAAGAGGTTCGCTGCGACCTGCAGCGGCGCCATGCGCACGTTACCAAAGTCGATTTCGATATCGGCAACCGTGCAGAGGTGTTGGCCCCGGAAAACAGCAACAGTTGGGGTTTTTGGCTTAAGCATCATTGCCGCTGCCTGTGGGGCGATGATCTGTCGCTGCACTTCGAGCGGTTTCGGCCGTCGCGTGCTATCGCGCTTGCGGTGAATGGTGACTTCGAAGCGGTATTGGGTGACTACGTGGCGCGCATCGCGCACGCCGATACTGAGCAGCAGCGGCTTCGCCTGCAGCGTGAAGCATCACGCAAGTTGCTCAGGGCCACCCAGGTGTTACGCCCTGAACACGAATTGACGTGGCCGCAGACGCTGGAAGAGCATGTCGCGCTGTTCGTCCAGCACTACCCGGCCAAGGTGACGCAGGTTGCATTTTTTCTGTTTGAGGCACGCAACCCGAGTGCTGCGGGCGATAACTTCTGCGTGCGGCTTCTGGCCTTTGTGGCCTGGATGGTTTCACAATCGCGATAGATAGGTATATTGGCGTTCAACCACGTATTGCATACGCCAAGCCTATGGAAACCCCATGATCAACTTTCGCCTGATTCGTCACCTCTGGCTGTTCCTGGCCGTTGCCGAGGAGCAGAATTTCGGCCGCGCTGCCAAACGCCTCGGCATGTCACAGCCGCCATTGAGCGAGCAGATCCAGGTGCTGGAGCAGGCCCTCAAGGTCACGCTGTTCGAGCGCTCGCGGCGTGGGGCCAAGTTGACGCCGGTGGGTGCGGCGATTCTGCCGGCGGTGCGCAAGTTCGCCGAGCAGTTGGAGCGCCTGGAGCTGGCGGTGGAGGAGGCGGTGGCGGGGCAGTCGGGCATGCTCACCATCGGTGCGATTTCCACGGCTATGTTTGATGTGTTGCCGGGCTTGATCGACCAACTCAAGCAGCAGTACCCGCACCTGAGCGTGTCGGTGCGCGAGATCGACAGCGTGGAGGCGCTGCCGGCACTGGAGGCAGGGGACATCGACCTGGCCTTCGCCCGGCTGGACGGCGACCTGGGCCCGGCGATCCAGTCGCTGCCGCTGCGCGAGGACCGCCTGATGGTCGCGCTGCCCAGCGACCACCCATTGGCATCGCGCACGCGCATCAGCCTGTCGAGCCTGGCCGGTGAGCCGTTGGTGATGTTTTCGCGCAAGGTCAGCCCGGTGTACTTCGACAACCTGATCGCCACCTGCCGCGCCTGCGGGTTTTCGCCGCGTGTGTTGCACGAGGTGCGTTCGGTGGCCTCGCAAATTGCCTTTGTCAGCTGCGGCCAGGGCATTGCGCTGGTGCCTGCGTCGTTGAAGAAACTCGCGCCGGATAACGTGGTGCTGCGCTCACTGACGCAGAAACTCAAGGTGGTGACCACGGCGGTGGCCTGGAACAGCGCGCGGCCCAACCCGTTGGTGAGCGAGTTGGTCGCGCAGTTTCAGGCTCATACGAGTGGCGTATGAAAGTCTTCCGTTTTACGTTATTTACACAACGCGGCTGACCCTCGATATTGGCGCCCTTTGTAGCCAAGAAACCCCGGTATGTCGTTCGTTCATTCTGTTATTCCACTGACGGTAGACGCCACCTCATTGAAAATCGCCGCGATCCAACGCGGCGGTGAACGCGCACCCATTGTGTTCCTGCACGGGTTTGGTTCGACCAAGGAAGACTACGCCGATATCGCCCTGCACCCGGCCTTCGACGGGCACCCCTTTATCGCCTACGACGCCCCCGGCTGCGGTGAAAGCCAGTGCGCCGACCTGACGAAAATCAATATTCCGTTCCTGCTGCAAACCGCGTTACAGGTGCTGGAACAGGTTGAGGTCGAGCGCTTCCATCTGGTCGGGCACTCCATGGGCGGCCTGACGGCGTTGATGCTGGCGCACAGTTTCCCGGACCGGGTGCTGAGCTTCACCGATATCGAAGGCAATATCGCCCCCGAAGACTGCTTTCTCAGCCGGCAGATCGTTGACTACCCGGCGGACGATCCCGAGGCGTTTTTCAGCGCCTTTATCGAACGCGCCCGCCAGACGCCGGCGTATGCCAGCGCGTTGTATTCAGCGAGCCTGCGGCACAAAGTGCGGGCCGGCGCGGTGCGCGGGATTTTCCGGTCGATGGTCGAGCTGTCGGATAACGCCGACCTGATGAGCAAGTTCCTCGGGCTGCCATGCCGGAAAATGTTCATGTACGGCGAGCAGAACGCCACGCTGTCCTACCTGCCGCACCTCCGGGCGCACGGTGTGCGCCTGGCGCCGATTGCCCAGTGCGGGCATTTCCCCATGTATTCCAACCCGAGTGCGATGTGGCAACAGATCGCTGACTTCCTCAGGACTTGAACCGCCCCACCAACCCGTTCAGTTCGTCCGACAGGTTCGACAACCTTCCCGAGTCGTCCTGGGCCGAGTGGGCCAGGCTTTCCACCAGTCGCGCCTCGTCGTAGATCTGCTGGATATGCCGGTTGATCTCTTCCGCCACGCTGTGCTGTTCCTCGGCGGCGGCGGAGATCTGCAGGTTCTGGTCGCGAATCTCGTTGACCGACAGCTGGATGCCTTCAAAGCTGTCCCGCGCACTTTCGATGGACGACACACTGGCCCGTGACAGGTCCAGGCAACTGCTCATTTTCTGGGTGACTTCCTCGGTCTTGCTCCCCAAAGTGCCGAGCAGTTGCTCGATTTCACCAGTGGAGTCGGACGTGCGCTTGGCCAATGCGCGGACTTCGTCGGCCACCACCGCAAAACCACGGCCCTGGTCGCCGGCGCGGGCGGCCTCGATGGCGGCGTTGAGCGCCAGCAGGTTGGTCTGTTCGGCAATGGCGCGGATGGTGCCGATGATCTGGTTGATGCTGCGGCTGCCGGCCTCCAGCTCGACCATGGCCTGGGACGACTCGGTCAGGCGGCGGCCCAGGCGATTGACGTTATCGGTGGTCACTTCGATCTGCTGCTTGCCCTCGGCCACGCGGCGATGGCCGTTCTCGGCGGACTCCGCCGCGCCGCTGCAGGAGCGCGCCACTTCGTTGGCGGTGGCGACCATCTCATTGAACGCGGTGGACACCAATTCCACCGCCTCGCGCTGACGCCCGGCGGCCTCGTTCATGTTGTGCGCCACTTCGCTGTTGACCTTCGAGGCATTCTGCAAATTGGCCGAGGCCGCGCCGATATGCTGGATCAGTTGGCGGATCGCCGCGAGAAACTTGTTGAACCAGCCGGCCAGTTCGGCGGTTTCGTCCTTGCCCTGTACCTGCAGCTCATGGCGCAGGTCACCTTCACCCTGGGCAATCGACTGCAAGCCGGTGCTGACCTGGCCGATGGGCTTGACGATGACCTTGGAAAACGCCGCCGCGATCAGCCCGAAGATCAACACCAGCACACCGACGATAACGGCGGTGAGGTAGGTCATGCGGGTGGCCTCGGCCATCACTTCGCGGTGCTCGATCAGCCCGACGTATCGCCAGCCCAACCCTGGGGAGGTCCAGATATTGGCCATATAGCGCACGCCGTTGATTTCTACTTCGGTGGAGCCTTGGGTCGTTTCGGCCAGGTGCGCATAGGGCGCGCCCAGGTCCTTGAGCGGCTTGAAGTTGTGGGCGGCGTCGCGTGGGTCGACCAGCACCACGCCGTCTTCGATCAGCATCACGTAGCCGCTTTCGCCGAGTTTGATGCTCTTGACCAGCTCGGTGAGGTTCTTCAGCGAAACGCTGACCACGAACACGCCCTTGGCCTTGCCGCTGTTGTCCAGCAGCGCCCGTGCGGTGCCCACCAGGGCCACGTCGTCTTTGTCGTAATAGTAAGCCGGGGTACGCACGGTTTTGCCGGGGCTGGCCATCGCCGCCTTGTACCAGGGGCGGGTGCGCGGATCGTACTTGGCCAGTTGCGGGTCATCGGGCCATTTGGCGTAGGTGCCGTCTTCCAGGCCGATGGACAGGATCGCTGCCGCCGGATGGGTGGCGCCAAACCGGGAAAAACGCTCGATCAGCGCTTGCGCCTCGGCCGGCATTGGCTGATTGGCGGCGTCGGCAGGCTGATAGTTCTTCAGCGTGTTCACCGACGTGTATACAGGATCAGTGGCCATCTGATCGACGTTTTGCAGCGTGCCGTCGAAGAACTGACGGATATTGCCATCGATCTGGCGAATTTCCCGGGTGCTGCCATCGATAAACTGATCAACCGCCTGGGTTCGCGTATTCATCACCGAGATCACGGCCACCAGGCTTACCGGGATAAACGCGACCGAGACAAACGCGAGTACAAGCTTATTTTTTATTTTCATCGAGACGACCATCAGCGTGGAGGGCGGCCAAATCGTCGCGTTTCAGAAAAAGACGCGGCGATTTGCTATCACCGCTGTTTCGGCCCGAGGCAGGTAAACCTTTAGGGTTTTTTGTACACAATACAATCCTTGATTGTTCTGTATCCAATCAATACACATCACGCAGATAACGCTTCTGCTCACTCAACTGACGCCAGTAATCCACGGCCCCCTCCATGTCCAGCCCGCCATGGGTGTGCGCCACCTGGCGCAAGGCCAGGTCGACGTCTTTGGCCATCTGGCTGGCATCGCCGCAGATGTACAGCTTGGCGCCGTCCTGCAGCCAGCGCCACAGCTCGGCGCCGTGTTCGCGGATGCGGTCCTGCACGTAGATTTTCTGGGCCTGGTCGCGAGAAAACGCCAGGCTCAGGTGGGTGAGCAAGCCATCGTGCTGCATGCCTTGCAGTTCGTCCTGGTAATAGAAGTCGCTGGCGGCGTGCTGCTCGCCAAAAAACAGCCAGTTGCGGCCTTGATGCCCCTGGGCCCGGCGCTCCTGCAAAAATGCACGGAACGGCGCCACCCCCGTGCCGGGGCCGATCATGATCATCGGCACGTTGCCGTCGGTGGGTGTACGAAAATGCTTGGACGGTTGTACGAACACCGGCACTTCGCCGTCGCCGACACGGTCGGCCAGGAAGGTCGAGGACACCCCCTTGCGCTTGCCATAGCGCACGGCGGCCACGGTGAGGTGCACTTCCTGCGGATGAGCCTTGGCGCTGGAGGCAATCGAATACAGGCGTGGTTGCAGGCGCTTGAGGGTGCCAAGCAATTCATCCGCCGAGCAGTCGATGGGGTATTCCTGCAGCACATCCACCAGTTGGCGGCCCCATAGCCAGGCTTTCAGTTCGGCCTTGTGCTCGGGCCTGAGCAATTGCTCAAGGCCCGAATTGGCGCTGCGCTCGGCGATAAATGCGAGGGTCTCGCTGCTGGGCCGGGCGATTTCGAAGTGCTGGGTCAGTGCCTGTTGCAGCGGTACATCACCAAAGGTGTCGATGTTCACGCTGGTACCGGCGCCCAGGTGGGTCAGGTCCAGCAGTTCGCTCACCAGCTCGGGGCAGTTGCGCGGTCGTACGCCGAGGGCATCGCCGGCTTCATAGGTCAGGCCGGAGTCGGCCAGGTCGAGGGCAAACTGGCGGGTCTCCTTGTGGGCACTGTGCGGGTTCAGGTGCCGGTTGAGCAGCAGCCGTGAGCCATGCAGCTTGGTTTTGCCGGCGGGGGTCGCGAGGGTGACGGGCTTTGCCGGGTTGAGGGTTTGCTGGAACCGGGTCAGCCAGGCATCGGCGCGTTCTTCGAATTCGGTGTCGCAGTCGACGCGTTCCAGCAAGCGCGTGGCGCCCAGTTCCAGCAGGCGCTGGTCGAGTTGCTTGCCGTGGTGGCAGAACTGGTCGTAATTTGGATCGCCCAGGGCCAATACCGCAAAACGCAGGGATTCCAGGCGAGTGTCGGCGCTCTTGAGGCTGTGCCAGAAGCCCTCGCCATTGTCCGGTGGGTCGCCGTCGCCGAAGGTGCTGCTGATCAGCGCCAGGTTTTGCGTGCTCGCCAATTTGCTCGGCGGGAAGTCGGCCATGGCGCTCAGCTCCACGCTGATACCGGCGTCGCGCAGGCGCTGGGCGAACCGCCCGGCGAGGGCTTCGGCATTGCCGGTTTGCGAGGCCCATAACAGGGTGACGGCCGAGGAGGGCAGCGCGGCCACTTCAGCCGCCTCTGCACGGCTGAACAAGCCCGCGAGCAAACCGTCCAGCCACAACCGCGATTCCCTGGCCAGCGGCGCACTGGTCGGCATCACCGGTACACCGGCCACCTGGCGCCCGGCATTCGATTGCAGACCGCTGAGGAAGCCCGCGAGGTAAGTGCGCTCGCTGTCGCTCAGTTGCGGCGTCGGCACGTTACGGAGGCCGGTGATTTCGGCGAAGGCGTCGAGGTGCGACATGGCGGGGTCCTCTGTGGAAGGCGAAAGGAATGCATGGTCGATCAACTCGACCCGCGCCAGCGCAACGGCGCAGAACTTGAACTCCGGCTGCAGCGAGATCGGGTCGACCGCGTCGTTGGTCACGGCATTGATCGCGAGGTTTTCGCCAAACACATCGTTCCAGTGAAACGGCGCAAAACAGTTGCCGGGGCGCACACGGTCGGTGACCACCGCCGGCAGCACGGCGCGCCCGCGCAGGGAACGCACTTCGACGTGGTCTTTGTCCTTGATACCCAGGTGGGCGGCGTCTTCGGGGTGCAGTTCAACGAACGGGCCGGGGTTGAGTTTATTCAGCGTGGCGACTTTGCCGGTCTTGGTCAGGGTGTGCCATTGGTGCTGCAGGCGGCCGGTGTTGAGCACGAAGGGGAAGGCTTGGTCGGGCATCTCCGCCGGCGGCATATGCGGGCGGGCGAGGAACTGGCCCTTGCCGTTTTCGGTGGCGAACTTGAGGGTGTTGCCGTGCCGGTAGCGGATCGGGTTGCGGTCCGCGCCGTCATCGGCTGCACAGGGCCACTGCAAGGGTTTTTCACGCAAACGCTGGTGGCTGGCGCCGCGAATGTCATAGCCGGTCTTGGGGTTCCAGGCGCGTTTGATTTCGTCGAATACCTCGGCGGCGGATGCATAGGTGAACGCCTCGGCAAACCCCATTTCGCAGGCGACCCTGGCGATAATCTGCCAATCGGGCAAGGTCTCGCCGGGGGCGTCGACGGCTTTTTGCATCAAGGTCAGGTTGCGCTCGGAGTTGATCATCACTCCTTCGGCCTCGGCCCACAGCGCGCCGGGCAAGAGGATATCGGCGTAGCGGTTGGTCTCGGTGTCGAGGAAGGCGTCCTGGGTGATCACCAGTTCGGCGGCCTGCAAGCCTTCGATGACTTTGCGCCGATTGGGCGCGCTGGCCACCGGGTTGGTGCAGATGATCCAGCAGGCTTTGATTTGCCCCGCGGCCATCTGCTCGAACATCGCCACGGTGCCGCCGCCGACCTTGCGCGGCAAGCTGCCGGACGGCAGTTGCCACAGGTCTTCGATAAAGGCGCGGTCGGCCTCGACCAGCACCGAGCGCTGCCCCGGCAGGCCCGGGCCCATGTAGCCCATTTCGCGACCGCCCATGGCGTTGGGTTGGCCGGTCAGGGAAAACGGCCCGCTGCCGGGGCGGCAGATGGCGCCGGTGGCCAGGTGCAGGTTGCACAGCGCGTTGGTGTTCCAGGTGCCATGGGTGCTCTGGTTAAGGCCCATGGTCCAGCAACTCATCCACTCGGCGGCCTGGCCGATCCAGTCGGCGGCTTGGCGGATATCCGCTTCGGGCAGGCCGGTGATTTCAGCCACGGTGTGTGGCGGGTAGTCCTCCAGGAACCCGGGCATGGCGTCCCAGCCTTCGGTAAACGCGGCGATAAAACCCGGGTCGGTGTGGCCGTTTTTCACCAGCAGGTGCAACAGGCCATTGAGCAGGGCAAGGTCGGTGCCAGGCTTGATCGGCAGGAACAGGTTGGCCTTGTCCGCCGTGGCGCTGCGCCGGGGGTCGACCACGATCAGCTTCGCCCCGGCCTTGACCCGGTCCATCATGCGCAGGAACAGGATCGGGTGACAGTCGGCCATGTTGGCGCCGATCACGAAGAACAGGTCGGCGCGGTCGAAGTCCTCATAGGAGCCGGGCGGCCCGTCGGAGCCCAGGGACAGTTTGTAGCCGCTGCCGGCGCTGGCCATGCACAGGCGGGAGTTGGATTCGATGTTGTTGGTGCGCACAAAACCCTTGGCCAGTTTATTGATCAGGTACTGGGCTTCCAGCGACATCTGCCCGGACACGTAGAAGGCCAGCGCATCGGGCCCGTGGGTATCGAGCAGGTGACGCAAGCGGTTGGCCGTCTCGCTGATGGCCTTGTCCATGGCGATGCGCACCGGGTCGGCTTCGCGCTTTTCGCGCAGGTAGGCGTTTTCCATGCGGCCGGACTCGGCGATGGCTTGCCCGCAGGTGGTGCCTTTGGTGCACAGGCGGCCGAAGTTGGTGGGGTGGGCCTTGTCGCCGATCACCTTGACCACCTTGTTGTGCTCGACCTGCATGACGATGCCGCAGCCCACACCACAATAGGGGCACACGCTGCGCACGTTTTGAATTGCCATCCGTAACCCTCGAAACTTATTTGCCGCCAACAAAAAAAGCGCCCTGCAGCCCTCCGTTGGAAACGGGGGCTGCACGGCGCCTTTGTCGTGAGTGGGCAATCAGCGTTGACTGCTTGGTAGGTGTCTCCCTAGCAAGTCACGCGCCAGGTTTGACGCCGGCCTGTTCTAACGGGAGCACGCGCCCTCGCCACCGAAGCGGGCGTGCACGCTTATGAAGCGCAGCGCACCAGTTGGAGGCGTGTCGGGTCGCGACGGATACCGCTTGGAGCCATTGAAATGGGCATATCCGCCGGTTGGCACGGCGCCTGCAAGTCCACCTGCAACCCACTCGGTCAACGACGATCGACTACAAGGGCAATAGCGGTAGATCCGGCGCAGTCGCCGGATCCGATCCCGCAATAAGAACAGGCAAAGACGCCTGGAACCGCAAGGTTTCAGGCGTTTTTTTTTGCTTTTTTAAACCGTGATGAGCGTTGTCGGGTGCTTGATATGAATAAACAGCTGAAAAACCTGATCGTCGTTGGCAATGGCATGGTCGGTCACCATTGTGTCGAGCAACTGATCGAGCGCGGTGCGCTGCAGCATTACCAGTTGCATGTGTTCAGCGAAGAGCCGATGCGCGCTTATGACCGTGTGCATCTGTCCGAGTACTTCACCGGCCGCGATGCCGAATCGTTGGCATTGTCCGAGGCGGCGCTGTATCAGACGCCGGGTGTGACCTTGCACCTGGGCGTGCCGGTGCTGGAGATCGACCGTGCCCGGCGTGAGGTGATCACAGCCAATGGCTGCGTGGCGTATGACCATTTGGTGCTGGCCACCGGCTCTTATCCGTTCGTGCCGCCAATCGAAGGCGCCGAGGGCAATTCGCGGCTGGTGTACCGCACTCTCCAAGACCTCGATGCGATCCGCGCTGCGGCGGCCAACGCCCGGCGCGGGGTGGTGGTCGGCGGTGGACTGTTGGGCCTGGAGGCTGCCAACGCCCTGAAGAGCCTGGGCCTTGAGGCGCATGTGGTGGAGTTCGCGCCGCGCCTGATGCCGGTGCAGCTGGATGATTTTGGCGGCCTGGCACTCAAGGCCCAGATCGAACGGTTGGGCGTCGGTGTGCACTTGTCCCGCGCCACTGCCTCGATCAGTGCGGGCGAGCAGTACCGCTACCGCATGAACTTTGCCAATGACGAATTTCTGGAAACCGACCTGATTGTGTTCTCCGCCGGGATCCGCGCCCAGGATGCCCTGGCCCGCCAGGCTGGCCTTGAGATCGGCCCACGCGGTGGGGTGGTGATCAATGACGAGTGCCTGAGCTGCGACCCGCATATCTACGCGATCGGCGAGTGCGCGTCCTGGAACGGCAGCCTGTTCGGCCTGGTTGCGCCGGGCTATCAGATGGCGCGTGGCGTGGCCGCCCTGTTGTGCGAGCAGGCCGCCGAGCCCTTTATCGGGGCCGATATGTCGACCAAGCTCAAATTGCTGGGCGTGGACGTGGGCTCCATCGGCGACGCCCACGCCCACACGCCGGGTGCGCGCAGCTACCAATTTATCGACGAGGCCAGCGCCAGCTACCGGCGCCTGGTGGTGGATGCGAGTGGCAAGCATGTGATCGGCGCGGTGCTGGTCGGCGACAACAGCTACTACGACACCCTGCTGCAATACATGCAGAACAGCATCGCGCTGCCGTCGGAACCGGCCAGCCTGATCCTGCCGTCCTCGTCTGGCGCGCCGACCCTCGGCCCGGGCGCCTTGCCGGAGTCGGCCACGGTTTGCTCGTGCCATAACGTGACCAAAGGCGCGATCTGCGCGGCCATCGACGGCGGTTGCAGCGACCTCGGCTTGCTCAAATCCCAGACCAAGGCGTGCACCGGCTGCGGTGGCTGCGCCGGGTTGCTCAAGCAGGTATTCGAGCACGAGCTGATTGCCCGTGGCGTCAGCGTCGACAAGAGCCTGTGCGAACATTTCGCCTACACCCGTCAGGAGCTGTATGCCCTGGTGCGCGTAGAAGGAGTGACCACGTTCGAGGAACTGCTGGCCAGGCACGGCCGTGGCCACACCGGTTGCGATGTGTGCAAACCGGCGGTGGGCTCGATCCTGGCCTCGTGCTGGAACCAGCCGATCATGGACGCCTCCCTGGTGCCGCTGCAGGACACCAACGACACCTTCATGGCCAATATGCAGAAGAACGGCACCTACTCGGTGGTGCCTCGGATTCCGGGCGGTGAGATCACCGCCGACAAGCTGATCGTGATTGGCGAAGTGGCGAAGAAATACGACCTCTACACCAAAATCACCGGCGGCCAGCGCATCGACCTGTTTGGCGCGCAGTTGCATGAGCTGCCGGACATCTGGGCCGAGCTGATCGCCGCGGGCTTTGAAACCGGGCATGCCTATGGCAAGTCCACGCGTACCGTGAAGTCTTGCGTGGGCAGTACCTGGTGCCGCTACGGGGTGCAGGACAGCGTGAAAATGGCGCTGCTGATCGAGGACCGCTACAAGGGTCTGCGCTCGCCGCACAAGCTCAAGTTTGCGGTGTCCGGCTGCACCCGCGAGTGCGCCGAGGCCCAGAGCAAAGACGTGGGCGTGATCGCCACCGAGAAGGGCTGGAACCTGTATATCGCCGGCAATGGCGGCATGCGCCCGCGCCATGCGGAACTGTTCGCCACCGACCTGGATGACGCCACGCTGATCCAGTACATCGACCGCTTCCTGATGTTCTACATCCGCACCGCCGACAAGCTGCAGCGCACCTCGGTGTGGCGCGAAAGCCTGGAAGGCGGCCTGGATTTTCTCAAGGACGTGATCCTGCACGACAGCCTGGGCCTGGGCGCGGAACTCGAAGCGCAGATGCAGCTGGTGGTGGACCGCTATGAATGCGAGTGGGCCAATGCCCTCAAGGACCCGGAAAAACTCAAGCGTTTCCGCACCTTCGTCAACGACAAACGCCCCGACCCGGACATCCACTTTGTCCAGGAACGCGGCCAGCGTCGGCCGATCATGGCTGCTGAACTCAACCTGATTCCCGTCATCGAGGAGATTGCCTGATGAACCAGCCCAACCCGCAGCAAAACCTCGCCACCTGGAAAAGCGTGTGCAATGAGCAAGACCTGGTGCGCGACTCCGGCGTGGTGGTGTGGCTGGACGGCGCGCAGGTGGCGCTGTTCTACCTGCCGGGCGCGCAGGACCAGACCCTCTACGCCATCGACAACCATGACCCGCAATCCGGTGCCAACGTGATCGGTCGCGGCCTGGTCGGCAGCATCAAGGGCGAGCTGGTGGTGGCCGCGCCGATCTACAAGCAGCATTACCGTCTGCAAGACGGCCAATGCCTGGAGGCGCCGCACCAACTGCGGGTGTGGCCGGTGCGGCTCAATGGCGGGGTAGTGGAGTTGGGCGTGGACTGATACGCCTGGGCCAAAATGTGGGAGCGGGCAAGCCCGCTCCCCCCTTTGAGCTGCGTTACTGTTCCTTGCTGCAATCACGCGGCGTGATGCCTTTTTCCTTGGCGTACTGCGCCGCAGAGGCTTCGATGATCGGCCGCAACAAGGCGCGGTCGGCCTGCACCCAATCACTGATCAGGTTCCAGCGCTGGCCATCCCATTGCTGGAAGCGTACGGCACCGCCGCCTTCATGGTCGGCGCAGGACAGTTTCAGCGGTTGTACCAGGCCCTTGGCGCCCAGCGCTTGTAGCCGCGCATCGTCCAGGTTCAGGTGCTCGAACCCCCAGCGTACTTGCTCGCCGGTGAGCGGTTTTTGGCCGTATTTTTCCTGGGCCAGGCGCAGTGCCTCGACATTCAGAATGCCGTTGACCACGCCCAGGTTGTAATACACGGTGCCAAAACGCTTGGGGTCGGCCAGGTTGCCCTTGCCCGCATCCACCACACTTTGCTTGATGCCTTGCAGCACCGGGAAGTCAGTGCCCGAAGGGTGGGTGGTGATCGAGATAAAGCCCTTGGCGGCAGCACCGGCCGGCACCACGTCTTCTTCCGAGTTGCTCCAGATATTGCCGATGATGTGATCCGCCGGGTAACCGACTTTTTGCGCGGATTTGAGCGCCACCGGGTTCATCACGCCCCAGCCGCGCAGGATCACCCAATCCGGTTTGAGGCGGCGAATATTCAGCCATTGCGATTGTTGCTCGTTGCCGGGGTGCGGTACTTCAAGCAGGGTCAGTTCGAAACCGGCGTTTTTCGCCAGGGTTTCCAGGACGCCATTGGTTTCTTTGCCGTACGGCGAGCCGTGGTAGAGCACCGCGATTTTTTTGCCCTTGAGCTTGTCGGCACCGCCTTCGCGTTGGCCGATGTAATTGATGATCGCCGAAACTTCCGAATACGGGTTGAGCTGCAGCGGGAACACGTAGGGGAACACGCTGCCGTCGGTGGAGTCGGTGCGACCGTGGTTGATGGTGATCAGCGGTAATTTGTCGGCCGTCGAGCGTTCCAGTGTGGCGTAGGCGATGCCCACCGACAGCGGGTTGGTGGCCGCTGCCGGGGCACCATTGAGCCCGCCCTTGAGGCGTTCATAGCACTCGACGCCTTTTTCCACCACATACTCGGTTTCGCATTCGCTCCAGGTCAACTTGACGCCGTTCACCCCGCCTTTTGCGTTGATGTATTGCAGGTAGTCGATAAACCCGCCGAAGAAGCCCGTGCCGCCGGCGGCGTATGGGCCGACCCGGTAGCTCTGCAAGGGGAAGTATTGTTCGTTGGCAGCCTGGGCACCGGCCGAGAGCCCGGCGGTGATCAAAGCCAGGCCCAATGCCAGGCGGCGCAGCGCTGTACGGTGTGTCATGGAGGCGGTTCCTCGGGAGAAGCTGGGGGTTGGGGGTTGGGTAAGAACGCAGCGAATTCAGTAACGTAACGGCCAGGCCCTGGCCCGCTGGCGAAAGCGCTGCCACAGCCGCGCCAGGCCTTCCGGTTCCTTGATCAGGAAGGCGATGATCAGGGCGCCGAACAGCATCTTCTGGATGTTTTCCAGTTGCCCGGCGTCCATCAGCCCGGCGGGCAGCAGGGCGAACAGATTGCCCAGCAGGATCGGGAACAGCACGATGAACGCGGCCCCCAGGAAGTTGCCAAGCACACTGCCCAGGCCGCCGATAATGATGATGAACAGCACCTGGAACGAACGGCTCAGGTCAAAGCCGTGGGGCTCTACCGTGCCGAGGTAGGCGAACGCCCACAACGAACCGGCGACGCCCAGGTAGAACCCGCTGATCGCAAACGCCAGCAGCTTGGTTTTCAACAGGCGAATACCGATCACGGCGGCGGCGGTGTCCATGTCGCGCACGGCCATCCAGTTGCGGCCCAGTTCACTTCGCACCAGGTTTTTACCCAGCCAGAACAGCGCCGCCACCACGGCCAGGGTCAGCACATAGCGGCCTCGCGGTGAGCTGAAATCCAGCCCTGCAATCAGTAAAGGCGGCGAGGTGATGACCCCCGAGGCGTTATCGTTGGTGAACCAACTGAAGCGGGTGAGCACCCACTCCACCACGAACTGCGCGGCCAGGGTCGCCACGAGTAAGTAGAACCCCTTGATGCGCAGGCTCGGCAAGCCGAAGAGCACCGCCACCAGCGCGGCGATCACGCCACCCAGGGCGAAACTCACCAGCAGCGGCAAACCGGGCACGCGCAATTGCAGGTTGTAGGCGGCGAACGCGCCCACCGCCATAAACGCCGCCGAGCCGAGGGAGAGTTGCCCGGCATAGCCGGTCAGCAGGTTAAGCCCCAGCCCCGCCAGCGACAGCACCAACAGCGGCACCAGAATCGCGCTGAACCAATAGTCATTGCCCAGCCAGGGCACTACTGCAAAGGCGAAACCCAGCAGCAGCCACAGTGCGACGCGGTCCTGGCGCAAGCGAAAGGTGCGGCGCTCGGCCGCGTAAGAGGTGCTGATTTGACCGACTTCCTGATACAGCATGCAGGCATTTCCTCAAGGGCTATCAGACGCGTTCGATGGCGCGCTCGCCGAACAAACCGGCAGGGCGTACAAGCAGGAACAGCAAGGCAAGCACGTACGGCACCCAGTTTTCGATGCCGCTGCCGATGATCGGGCCAAGGTAGATCTCGGCGATTTTCTCGGCCGCGCCAATGATCAAACCGCCGACAATTGCGCCGCCAATCGAGGAGAAACCGCCGATGATCAGCACCGGCAACGCCTTGAGCACCACCAGCGACAACGAGAACTGCACCCCCAGGCGTGCGCCCCAGAGCAACCCGGCCACCAGCCCGACAAACCCTGCCACCGCCCACACCAGTGCCCAGATGCGCGGCAGGCGAATGCCCACCGCCATGGACGCCAACGGGTCATCGGCCACTGCCCGCAGCGACAGGCCGACCCGTGTCTTGTTGAACAGCAGCGACAGGGCGATCACCAGGACGGCGGCGGTGCCGGCGGCAAACAGATCGAATTGCGACAACAGCATGCCGCGGATTTCCAGCGGCTCATCGGCGATGCCCAGGTCCAGCCCATGCACCTGCGCGCCCCAGAGAAACTGGGCGAAGCCTTCGATCATGTAAGACAGACCGAGGGTCGCCATAAACAAGATGATCGGCGGGCGATTGACCAGGGGCCGCAGCACCACCTTTTCGATCAGCAACGCCAGCACCACCATGCTTGCCAGGGTGATCAGGAACGCCAAGGCAAAGGGGAAGCCGCGCTCCAGCAGGCTCACAAAGGTGAGGGCGGCGAACAGCACCATGGCGCCCTGGGCAAAATTGAAGACGCCCGAGGCCTTGTAGATCAGCACAAAACCGATCGCCACCAGGGAATACATCACGCCCGCCAGCAGCCCGCCGATCAGCACTTCAAAGAAGAATTGCATGTTCAGGCCCCCAGGTAGGCTGCGATTACATCGGGGTTGGCGCGCACCTGTTCCGGGGTGCCGTCGCCAATCTTGCGGCCGTAGTCGAGCACGACTACGTGGTCGCACAAGCCCATGACCACGCCGATATCGTGTTCGATCAACACCACGGTCGTGCCGAACTCGCGGTTGATGTCGCGGATGAACTGGCTCATCTGCGCCTTCTCCTGCGCGTTCATGCCGGCCATGGGTTCATCCAGCAACAGCAAGGTAGGCTCGGCCGCCAGGGCGCGGGCCAACTCGACACGCTTTTGCAGGCCATAGGGCAGGGTGCCCACCAGCACGTGGCGCCAGGGATGAATCTGCAGGAAGGCAATCACCGTTTCCGCATACAGGCGGTGCGCGTCGTCTTCGCGAGGGGCGCGGCCCAGGCGCAGCATCTGCTCAACCCAACTGCTGCGGCGCTTGAGGTTGCGCCCGGTGAGCACGTTGTCGAGCACGCTCATGCCCTTGAACAGCGCGATGTTTTGAAAGGTGCGCGCAATCCCGCCTTCGGCCGCTTGATGGGCGCGCATCCGCCGGCGGGTTTTGCCGGCGTAGTGAATGCTGCCGCTCTGGGGGTGGTAGACCCCGTTGATCACATTGAGCAGCGAGCTTTTACCGGCGCCGTTGGGGCCGATCAGCCCGCAGATATCGCCGGCCTTGACGTCGAAGCTGATGGACGTGATGGCCTTGATGCCCTTGAACGACAGGGAGATGTCATCGAGCCGCAGTAATACCGATTCAGTGGGTGCGTGCATGGGGAGCTCGTCAGACAGTGTGAGACAGCTGGGGGGCGCTGGGTTCGTAGCGGCTGGCCGGTTCATGCCAGTGGCCGGGGTGAATGCCCAGGGCCGCAAAAAACGCCGCACTTGGCGCCGCCAGCGGTGGCCCGACCAGCAACGGCACACGCAGGCGGCTCATGCCCAGTACATCGCGCAGCGGGCGCCGCACCAGCCAGTACCCGAGCCAGCGGCCCAGCGGTGAAGGTGTTGGCTGCATGGCCCAGTGGTACAGGCGATGGCTGAAGGTGCCCGGCAGGGGCAGGCGCTCACGTGCCCATTGCTCAAGGCGTGCATAGGATTCATGGGTGCCCAGTACCAGCGTGGGCCCAAGCTCTCGACGGTCGGTATCGCGGGTGGCCAGGGCCTCGGGGAAGTTCAGGCAAAAGCCGCTATGCAGCCAGGGGGCGAGCAAGTAGCGCGCCTGCCCGCTGGCGGCGAACACACGCGCCGCAAGCGCCTCTTCGTTGCTGCTCAGGTGTTCCCTGGCCACCAGCGTGCGTGCGTCCGCCAACAATTGCGCATGGCTCAATTGCACGGCGGTGTTGGTGTGAAAGGCGAAGGCCGTCGCGGTTGACTCAGTGGCACAGGCCGGCGCAGCTGCAGTCGTATTCAAGTCGGCATACGCGAGCACGTCGCTGTCTTGATCCGTGAGTCCGCGCCCGTCCAGGCACAGCAAGACCCGCCGAGGGTGGCGGGTTTCACGGACTTGCCGTACCGCCTCCAAGTCTTCTGCCAGCACAAAGCCCGGGTTGAGGCTCGCCAGCAGCGTGCGGTTGTCGCGGTCCGGGTCGAGCAGCGTGACGCTGCCGCCCAGCCATTGCGCGGCCAGTGCGAGTAACAGGGCTTCGGGGCGCGCCTGGCTGATGATCAGTAGGTTGTCGCCGTGGCCGAGGCCCCGTGAGTGCAGGGCCGCTGCTAGGTGGTTGACGTCGACTGCCAGTGCGCTCCAGCTACGCTCGTGCCAGATGCCCAGGCGTTTGAAGCGCAAGGCAATCGCCGCGCCGCGTTGTTGGGCCTGGAGCAACAATGCCTGGGGCAGTGTCTGTGGCATGGGTGCATCCTTCGAGGGGGGATGCGAAGGTGTTTGCACGCGCCATGCCAGTGGGTTTAATCGTTTTAATTCAAATACATACGTGTTGTTTTGGGGAAATTGGCGTGTGTTGATTCAGCACAAGCTGTCCAAGCACTGTTGTTGCGCCAACAGTGCTTTCAGTAGATGTCTTGGGTGGCCCGAATCGAATCATCCTTGAGTTCGTCGGCAAACGCCCTGATGGGGGTATGTCGAGGCGATTGTGTCGTCGCAGCAGTTGGCGCTGTTGGAGGCTTACGGGTTGCAGGTCGGGATAAGCCCCGAGTCCTGATAGGTTTGCACCAGTTCGTCGTACAGGCTGATGTCGGCGCGCGTGCGGGCGATCAATTGCGCGCCGGCAATGGCGGTGTAGATGGCACGGGCGCGTCGTTCGCAGACCTCGGTACTGCCGGTGCCGATTTCATTCAGCCGCTGCGCCAGCCACGCCACATTGAGATCGGCAAACGCCAGTACTTCGTTCTTCACGGCGTCGGGCAGGTCTTGGTACTCGGCAGCCATAAAGCTGGACAGGCACAACCGGTTGCCGCTCTCGAGTGAGGTTCGAAAGATGCTCGGGTACAGCTGCAGGCAGCGCAGCGGCTCCGGGTTTTCGCGGCGTATGGCCTCAAGGACCCCGGCGGCATCCTCCCAATAACGTTTGGCGACGGCCGCACCGAGGTCCGCCTTGCTTGGGAAGTGGTAATAGATACTGGCGTTCTTGATCCCCACCGTCTCGCCGATGCTACGAAAATTGATGCCGCTGTAGCCGTAGTGCTGAGCTGCGACCTTGGCGGCTTCCAAGATGGCTTCACGGGCGTTTTCGCTCACGTTGTGATTCCTCGGCAGGTGGGGGGAGTGGAGCGCAGTCTACGCTCGTCAGGTTTACCTGCCAACTGACAGGTAGAGGTTGACGGGAGTGGAAAAAGCTTCCAGTCTTTACCTACCATTTGACAGGTAGGTTCTGAAATCATGACTGTTCAACCGTTCAAACAACCGACGATGAAAATCTTCGACTGGTACAACGGCCCTTATCCGGCACGCGTGCGGATTGCGCTGGCCGAAAAGGGCTTGCTGCCCAGCATCGAATTTGTGTCGGTGAATCTGTGGAAGGGCGAGCACAAACAGCCTGCGTTCCTGGCCCTCAACTACTCCGGTACGTTACCGGTGCTGCAATTGGCAGACGGCACCTTGATCGCCGAATGCACTGCGATCACCCAGTACCTGGATGCCCTGGACGCCAACCCGACCCTCACCGGCAAGACGCCGACCGAGCAGGGCCTTATCCATATGATGACCAAGCGTGCGGAGATTGAACTGATGGACGCGGTCAGCGTGTATTTCCACCATGCAACGCCGGGGCTGGGGCCGGAAGTCGAGCTTTATCAGAACGCCGAATGGGGCCTGCGCATGAAGGATAAGGCGGTCAGAGGCATGCACTACTTCGATAACGTTCTGAAGAGCCGACCCTTTGTGGCGGGGGATGAGTTCTCGATGGCCGATATCGCATTGCTTGGCGGCCTGATTTTCGCCGCGCTGGTGGAGCTGCCGGTACCTGCGGAGTGTGCGGCCCTGCACCGCTGGCATGCCAAGGTGAATGAGCGCGCTAGTGTGCAGGCGTGGCGTGAGAGGGTCGCGCAGCCGCGCTGATACCCATGGCTTGCAGCGCAGCGGCCAGCCCGGCGCAGGCGCTGGTAAGCGGCGTCGGGCCTGCCGTTACTTGCACTGCGGCAGCGCTCATTGAGGCCTGGCCCAGCGCAACCCGTGTTGCGCCTTCAACGTAGGCGGCATCGGCGGCCTTGGCGACCGTCGCCAGGTAAGCTTCGATGTTGCCCGCTTTGAACAGGTCCCATGCGCCCGCAACCAGCCGTACATCGACGGTGGCGCCCGATGGCAGCGCAGCCCTGTGGAACAGCTGCGAGGTAGGCTCAAGCGTGGTTTGCACCGCGCACAACACCACGATTTTGCCCCCGCCCTGAACCGCTGAGATGGCCAGGGCTGCATCCGTTCGTAGAATCGGGATGAGGGTGGCGATGCCGTCAACCACCGGGCCCAGGGTCGAACACGTGAGCACCACCACATCGGCGTGCAAAGCAAGGGCAACCAGCGCCGATGCGGTTGCCGCGGCGATATCGTCCGTCACATGGCCCGCGCTTTCGGCTGCGGCCAACAGGTCGGCGCGAACGTCGTGGTGCAGCACTTCGGGGCCGAGCCCCAATGCGTGCGCCGCCGCGTCAAACACGCCGATATTGCTGGCAGCGGTATGCAGGCAGGCAATTCGCATGGGGTGTCCTGTGCTGAAAATATGGGTCATGGCGCGTTAAGATGCCGCCCGCACTCAGCTTAATCAAGGACCGCTTATGGCACTGATCATGGAACGCGTGGAGCAGGCCCGCAACGGCGCCAACGGCAAGGTTATCTGCCGCATGGCCTCAGGCTGGGCGGTGATGGGGGATGTGCAGTTTCTGCCCGGGTACTGCCTGTTGTTGCCCGACCCGGTGGTGGCTAGCCTCAACGACCTGGACGCCGACGCCCGGGCCACCTACCTGCTGGATATGGCGCGCCTCGGCGATGCGGTGCTGCAGGCCACCGGCGCGCTGCGCATGAACTACGAGATCCTCGGCAATTCAGAGCCGGAGCTGCATTGTCATCTCTTCCCGCGCTACGCCTCGGAGCCAGATGACAAGCGCCGGATGCCCGCGTGGTTTTACGACTGGAAAAACGCGGTGCCTTATGCAGAATCCGTGCATGGCGATCTGCGTAAGGCGATTGCGCACTGGTTGGCAGCCTGACGCGCTCAGTCTGCTATTGCGTTCAGTTGCGCCAGCACCTCGTCCGTCAGTTGCAGTTCAGCAACGGCGAGGTTTTCATGCAAATGGGCGACCGATGAGGTGCCGGGAATCAACAGGATATTCGGTGAGCGGCGCAGCAACCAGGCCAGTGCCAGTTGCTTGGGCGTAACGCCCAGGCGCTCGGCAATGTTGGTCAATGAGGCTGACTGCAGCGGGGTAAAACCGCCCAGCGGGAAGAACGGTACGTAGGCAATCGCATCCTTGGCCAGTTCGTCGATCAAGGCGTTGTCGTGTTGATGCGCAATGTTGTACAGGTTCTGCACGCAAACGAATTTGATCAGGCTGCGCGCTTCGGCCACTTGTGTCGGGGTCACGTTGCTGATGCCGATATGCCGCACCAGGCCCTGATGTTGCAGTTCGGCCAGCGCCGTCAAGGGCGCTTCGATCGAGCCTTCGCCCGGCCCCATCAGGTTGTATGCGCAGCGAAAATTCACTACGTCCAGCACGTCCAACCCCAGGTTGCGCAGGTTGTCGTGCACGGCCTGGGTCAGTTCTTCCTTGGAGGCGGCGGCATGCCATCCGCCCTCACTGTCGCGACGGGCACCGATCTTGGTGACCAGGGTCAGAGCGTCCCGATACGGGTGCAGCGCCTCGCGGATAATCTGGTTGGTGACGTGCGGCCCGTAGAAGTCGCTGGTATCGATATGGTTCACACCGGCTGCGACAGCCTCGCGCAGCACCGCCAGTGCCGCTTCACGGTCCTTGGGTGGGCCGAACACGTGCGGGCCTGCCAGTTGCATCGCGCCGTAGCCGATGCGGTTGACCGTGCGGTCGCCGAGGGTGAAGGTACCGCCGTGTGCCAGGTTGCTCATGACCATCGCCTTTGCTTCAACTGAGTAAGCCTCTAATATGAAGGAACCTTCAGATTTTGGAATTCGCATTCCATGAGCACCGTCAAAGCGTCTTTAAAGCCCCGGAAATCGGCCGTTCAAGCACGCTCGGCCGCCACCGTCGAGGCGTTGCACCAGGCAACCCTTCAGGTTTTGACCCAGCAGGGCCTGGTGCGTTGTACCACCACCCGTGTGGCGGAACGCGCCGGCATGTCGGTGGGCAGTGTCTATCAGTACTACCCCAATCGAGATGCGTTGCTCGCGGCCATTCTGGAAAAGCACCTGGTGCGGGTGGCCGAGACCGTTGAGGGCGTGTGCGTTGAGCTGCAGTGCAGCCCGGTGGCCGAGATGGCTGCCGGGCTGGTCACGACGCTATTGGCTGCCAAACTGCGTGAGCAGGCGGTGTCCAAGGCGCTGTATGCGATTGCGGCCGAGCGGGGCGGGGCGCAGTTGGTCGCACGGATCAACACGCGTATGGTGAGCGCGATTGCCGCCATGCTGGCGACGGCGCCCGATGCGCACTTTGAAGACCCTGCGCTGATCGCGGCGATTTCGCTGAGTGCCATCGTCGGCCCGGTGCGTACCCTGCTGGAAGGTAACGCGCCGCCGGCGTTTGAAGCCGCGCTTGAGCAACAGACCACGTTGCTGCTGAGCGCGTACCTGCAAGCCCATCACACCCCTTCAAGGACGATAGATTCAGATGCGTGAACGAAAGGCCGCACGGCTACTGGTGATCAGCCCCGCGCACGAGGTGCTGCTGTTCAGGTTCGTCCATAAAGACGGCGCGTTGGCCGGTAAAAATTACTGGGCCACCCCTGGCGGTGGGGTTGAAGCCTTGGAGACGTTCGAGACGGCGGCCATCCGTGAGCTGCGCGAAGAGACTGGTATTCAGGTGAGCGGCGTGGATGCCTCGATCGCAGACCGCAGGTTCCCCATGATGCTGCCCAGCGGCGAAACGGTGCTGGCCATCGAGCAGTTTTTTGTGGTTCACACCTCCAGCACCGTGCTGTCAAAAGTCGGATGGACGCTGGAGGAAACCCAGGTGATGGAGGACCACCGCTGGTGGTCTGCCCAGGCGCTGCGATCCACCGAGGAACAGGTATGGCCCGAAGGGCTCGCCGACATGCTGGTGCAAGCGGGGGTGTTCAGGCCCGAATGACACGCTCGAGAATCTCGACTCAGGGCCGGTAGCCTGGCAACTGCCGAAACGCCGCTGCGGCGCGGTCGTTATCGGGAAGTGCGAGCAGCCGCCGGTACAGGTCGAGGTAGGTCGTACAGAGCTTCTCGGGGTCGTCGCTATGCTTGCGCGGGCGTGCATAGACCTCGTAGGTCCCGGCTGGCGCGGCAGCGAACACTGCGTCCAGATCAGCCTTGGCGGCCACTGAGGGCGCGACGTTCTGCGTGACCCCGACGGCGGCCTTGATCATTTCCCTGCCGGCCTCTTGCGCCGCCATGAAGATCGGCTGGGGGATCTCCCGCCGGGTGTGGTAAGCCGCAGGGTATTGCCCGGTGATATGCGCGATGCAGTCCTGCGCGCTGCTCTCGTAGAGTGCCTGCAGCAACGCCACCTGGGTCTGCCAGAACTGCAGTAATTGCGGGTTGGGGGTCTTGCGCAGGTAGTCGTCGCCCAGCCAGGCATTGCGTTGGCGTAGCTGCCCGTTGAATTGCGCGAAGGTCGCGGCGCTGTTCAACGCCGCCAGTGCCTCGGCCTTTTCACTCTGGAACTGCTCCGGCGCGACCTGTGCAAGCGTCTTGAACTGGAAGAATTTGAGCAGGTAGTTGTCCAGTACCCCGGGTTCCCGAAGCCGGACCAGGCGCGCATCGGTGAAGCGCTTTGCGTCCACGGTGTCGGTGATGATGTGCTCACGCTTGAGTTCCTGCGCATTCGGAAACCACATGTCGTCGTGACCGGTGGCCAACACCTTGGCCACAAAACCCTTGGACGCGCCGTAATGCAGCAGGGCATCGCGGTACTGATCCACCACCGCCGATGATTGTTCATGGGAGGCGAACAGCGTCGCGGCATGGAACCCCAATACGCCCTGGCTGCCCAGCAGTCGCTCCTTGCCAGCCATGAACATCAGCGCGCAGGCACTCATGCATTCGCCGTTGGTGAAGGTGGTGAGGCGCTTTTCTTCGATCAGCATGGCCATGGCCCGTGCTTCGCCAAACAGCCCGCCACCACTGTCCAGCTGAATAACCTTGACCGTCGGCTGAGCCGCCAGCGCCTGTTCCAACGCCGCCAGGCTGCCGGGCGCAATGCCGCCGCTGAATTCAAGCTCGGTTTCACTCAGCGGTGTGATTCGATAAGACGCGAACGCGTTGGGGTTCAGCGCCAGTTGTAGGGCCGACTTAAGCGTGGGGAGGAGCTCCACCATGGACACGCCGGTATGAATCACCCCGGCAATGATCAGCAGGCGCACCACCAGCACCCAGCGCTGTTTTCCACCCCGTTGCTTGTGCAGCCTGGCGGAGCGCCATACCCCCACGCCTTGCCAGGTGGCCATGGCCAGTGTGAAGGTGAGGAACACGGCGAGCAACATCAGCAAGCTGGCAGGGCTTGGCGGGTAACGTATCAACAGGAAGTACAGCGGCGCCAATGCGAGCAGGACCAACAGCCCGAGTAACACTTCATTGATCCAGAACGACCGCGCCAGCGACAGCTCGCCACGCCAGTGGCGGGTGAAGTAGTTGGGGCGAGACTCGGGTACGGCGGCTTCTTCCATGATTCGCGGTGTTCCTGGTGCGACGAGGTCAGGCGCGCAACATATCAGCCTTGGCGCGGGACTCAATAGGGTTTTGTTCGAAACACCGGGCCATTTGCTATTACACTGCCGGCCCGAATTTCAGCAAGGATGCTTTGGATGCGTTCGCTCGTCAGCGGTGTACTCCTTTCAATGACACTCGCGGCCCCTGCCATGGCCGAGCCACGCTCGTTCTCGGTCAATGATCCCAGCGGCCAGTACCTGGTCGAGGTGTTGTTCCCGGACGTGCCCGAGGACCTGCAAGCACTGGCGCGGGCGCTGATCACCGTGCGTGACAGAACCACGCTCGCCATCCTTCAGCAATTGCAGACGCCAGCTGCCAGTGTGCCGCTGGACCAGCACGGCAAAACCGTAGAGTGGCGATTGCTGGGGGAGAACGGCGTGGTGTACTTCGCCGACATCAACCAGGATGGTCGCCAGGACCTGGCGATCCGTAACGGCAACGGCGCCGATGCGGATTTCCAGTCCAATTACGACGTATACCTGCAAGACCCGCAGCAGCCTCAGTGGGTGCTGAACCGCGCATTGACCGACTTGGCAAACGAGACCTCAGGCGGGATGTTTTCGGTCAATCCCAAGGACGGCATGATCCATTCGCAAACCGACCGTGGTTGCTGCTGGACACGCTCCAGTCAATGGCAGATGCAGGGCGGCGAGTTGGTGCGGCTGGGTTTCTACACCCAGGAAGCAGTGCCCGCTACGGATTGGAGCGAGACCGATAGCATGCCCCGTGGCTACATGTTGCGCACGACGGGTGAGTGGAAGGACGGCCAATGGCAGGAAACACCGCGCCTCGAAGGCCCGGTGAATGAAGACCCGCAGACGCTCGTCGGCACACTCAACGGCAAGATCCCGGTACAACTCTGGTACCAGCAGCAGGGCGCGGTGCTGATTGGCGAGGTGCGTTACACCAAAAGTGGCAGCGGCAAGCCGATCAAACTGGTGGGCGAGCAGGGCGAGTACGACGGCAAGGCGTTCGATTACCTCTTCGAATATGCCGACGATGGCCACCAGACCGGAATCTGGCGGATCACCCGCGAAACCGTCGAACCCTATCGCTACAGCGGCACCTGGGTCAGCAGCGCCAAGGGCGACGCGCCTGAGTTGCCAATCCAGCTGCACCAGGAGGACCGCGAGCCCGAGTACAGCAAACTCAGCGGAGTCCCCCGGGACCAACGCAACGGTCATTACCAACTGCGCGACGACTTCCTCGACCGCGACGGCGACCTGGAGCTGAACATCCTGCCCGAGCGCGACGCCCAGGGCCGGGAAGTCGCAGAGTTCAGCGTAACGATGAAGCACGCCGGCACCGCGAACGTGATCTTCACCGCCCAGCACCGCATGCCGATGACAACCGACAACCTGATCATCGTGCCGCAACCCCTGGCGACCCCACGCACCGGGCCGTATCACATTCAACTGGTGAAAGGCTTCGCAGTGATCGAACACAACTCGGCGCCGGACAGTCAGGACTATTTGACTGGGAAGTATCGGAAGCGGCTTTGAGTTAATCACGAATCCTAAGTTGGGCCGTCGTCAGCATGATCACGTAAGCGCGAAACATATCAGCCATCCCATCGGCATAAACAGTAATTTCTGCGTCCGTGCGTGGGCTCCCGGAAAATCCTTGCCCACTGAACTGAGCGTGGTCAGGATCAAATCGCACACCAGTGCGCGGGTATCCGGCGATACCTGCGGCAGCAACTCCAGCATGAATGTCTGAAATGCCTGCTGCCCCCCGTCCGCAGTTCCTAAAGGCGTGCACCAACGTGCGCAGACGATCCAGCGGCGTTTCCTCGGTTTTTTCGAAAGTTGCGCGCAGCATCTGCGTGGTTTGCTGGCATTCATCACTCTGTAGCTGGAACATAATCGCGGCCACCAGCTAGGTGGGCCGGGCTTTCTGCGGCTGTTTGCGCTTGGCAAATCCTGTCTGTGCCCTTTGCCGATGACATCGAACTTTCCATCCGCCTGGGATAAGTGAGTCCTCACCTTATGCACTTCGCGCTCAGCGCTTACTGAACGCCAGCCGTGCGGCAAACAGCACAAAGATCACGCCGGTGGTGCGGTCCATCCACTGAATGACCGGCTCGCGGCGCAGGAATCCGGACAGTTGCTGCGTGGCGCCGATCAGTACCAGCGACCACACCAGCCCGAGCACCACATGGATGCTGACCAGGCCGAAGGTCCAGCCCACCATCGATTGGCCTTGGGGAATGAATTGCGGCAGGAACGACACGTAAAAAATCCCTATCTTGGGGTTCAGTACATTGCCCAGCAGGCCCTTGATAAACCAGTTGCCGCTGGCTTTGCCGTCCACCACGGCGAGCGCCAACGAGCGGCGTGGGCGCAGCAGCATATTCAGGCCCAGCCAGGCCAGGTAGGCGGCGCCGCAGTACTTGAGGAGGTTGAAGGCCACTTGCGACACGGTGAGCAACGCGCCAAGGCCAAAGGCAACGGCAGCTCCCCACAGCAGGCAACCGGCGTTGATCCCCAACGTGACCTGCAGCGCCTGGCGTTTGCCTTCCACCGTGGCGGTCCTGAGGACCAAGGCCGTGTCGAGCCCGGGCGTGAGGGTGAGCAGGGTGGCGGCGAAGGTGAAGGCGAGGAGGTTGTCGGCGACGGACATGGGCGCAGGCATCATAAAAGGACGAGCAAGGACGTTAGCGCAGGCAGAACCGCCCTGCAAACGGGCGGCCCTGCCTTTACCGCCATTAATCGGCGGCTTCGACCCATTGGCAGTTGGTCAACGGCGTTCCACCCACGCGCAGGTAGTACGCATCCGGCGCCAGGACCCGCTCATGGGAAGTGCCTACCGGCCCCTCGTGGTAGCTCGTGAACAGCTGGCCGTTGACGATCTCCCAGCGCACTGAGTAGTGCGCGGTGGAACGGTACAGCCAAAGGCGGGGGGCCGCACGGCACGACAGGTAGTTACCATCTTGCATCTCAAGCTGCATTCGGTTGTCTTCGGTGGAGACATTCTTGAACTTGGCTTTATCGCCGTTGGACGGCGTGGCGCTCATGTAGTCCCAAAAGCTCCAACTGGCCTGGTTGCCGACAAAATAGGCCCAACTGCTGCGTACTTCGCCATTGTCATCGGTGTAGTCGAGCTTGAGGTTGTACCACTTGTTTTCCGGCAGGGCCTGGCCGGAGCCACGTGCAGGCAGGGGCGCGCCTTCAGGGATGAAGGGCTGGTCGTCTTTGGAAGGGATCGTTGAGTCACTCATGGGTTTACTCCTTAGCGGATTGATACAAGGGATCAATCGCCCGGGCCAAAGCCATAATGCGGGGGGATAACGCAGGGGAGGATCGCGGGAATAATTCAGGTTGCGCCCTGTGCACAACTGCTTGGGCCTGTGCTACGACTTGGCGAGGATCACCAGCTTCCGTTACGGCTTGTCCTTCTCTCATCCATGACCTTGGCCACCAACAGCTTAAGCTGTCGGGGCGCTTTGCAAGGTTAGAACAGGGTGCCGGATTCGTCGAAAAAAAACAGCACGGCGCCCGTCATGCACGATGGCGGGCGCTGTTTGGCCGGTGGTCAGCGGTTGAAACGCTCAACCAGCGCGTATTGGGTGGACGCGGTATTGGTCAGTTCCTTGCTCAGGTCCGTGGATTGATGGGCCTGGATCGAGGTCTGATCGGCCAGCTCGGCGATGGTGGTGATGTTGCGGCTGATCTCCTCGGCCACCGCACTTTGTTCTTCGGTGGCGGCGGCAATCTGGGTGGTCATGTCGGTGATATGCGACACGGCCTCGCTGATGCCCACCAGCGCCTTGTCCGCTTCCAGCACCCAGGCCACGCCTTCCTGGGCCTGGCGCTGGCCATTTTCCATGCTATGCACGGCATTGCTGGAGGACGCCTGGAGCTGTGTAATCAGCCCATGGATCTGGGTGGTGGATTGGGACGTGCGCTGGGCCAGTTGACGCACTTCATCGGCGACCACCGCAAAGCCGCGGCCCATGTCGCCAGCGCGGGCGGCTTCAATGGCGGCGTTGAGGGCCAGCAGGTTGGTTTGATCGGCAATGCCTTTGATCACGTCAACCACGCTGCCGATTTCATCGCTGTCCCGGGCCAATTGCGCCACGGTAACCCCGGTCTCGGCGACCACGGCGGACAGGCGCTCGATGGCTTCACGGGTATCGCGTGCCACCTCGCGCCCGCGCCCGGTCAGGCCATTGGCCTGCTGCGTGGCGTCGGCGGTGCGCTGCACGTGGCTGGCAACTTCCTGGGTGGTCGCAGCCATCTGGTTGACGGCGGCCGACACCTGCTCGGTTTCGACGCGCTGGCGGTCCAGACCCTTGGCGCTGGCCGTGGCCAACTGGTCGGATTGCCCGGCGAGCGCGCTGAGTTGTTCGGCACTGTCCTGCAGGCGCGTCAGGCAGGTTTTCAGGCGTGCGGTTTGGCTGAGGAACGCCGTTTCCAACCGGGCCTGGGGCCCACGGGCGTCGCTGTACATCTGGGCGATCAAGGCATCCGAGGTCGAGGGTTCGACACCCGCCAACAGGCGCAAGGTACTGCTTTGGCGCCAGCGCGAGCAGAGCATCCCCACCGGCACGGCGACCGCCACAGCCACCGCGATGGCCAGCGGTGCACTGAGAAACAGCCCGGCAACACTGCCGGCGACTGCGGTTGCCGCATACGGTATGCAGCTGGCGACTGTCGGCAGCCAGGCATCCTGGCGCGGCACTGCTGGCTTGCCCTGGCTGATGCGCAGGTACAGGGCCTGCGCGCGGCGGATTTCATCGGCCGTGGGCTTGACCCGCACCGACTCGAAACCCACCACATTGTTGCCTTCGAAGATCGGTGTGACGTAGGCGTTGACCCAATAGTGGTCGCCGTTTTTCGAGCGGTTCTTGACGATGCCCATCCACGGCAGACCTTGCTTGAGTGCACCCCACATGTGCGCAAATACGGCCGGCGGCACATCGGGGTGACGCACGATGTTCTGTGGCGCGCCGATCAGGTCGTCACGCTCAAAGCCGCTGATATCGACGAAGGCATCGTTGCAGTAAGTGATCACACCTCGAACATCCGTCGCCGAGATGAGCTTTTGTTGCGGCGCGAGTGAAATCTCGCGTTGTGTAACTGGCTGGTTGTTGCGCATTCCGACTACTCCCTGGTTGCACTCAGTCCATCGGCGCCAACTGGCAGAAGATTAATGCACATTGGCTATTTCGCCAGCCGCTGGTCAAAAGCCTGAAACTTGTGGGTGAAACACTTCATAATGGCGGCCATTTTTATATAGCCCGTTATTCTGGTGTGCCCCCATGGAAATCAAGGTCAACTTTCTCGACAACCTCCGACTTGAAGCCAAGTTCGATGACTTCACGGTGATTGCCGACCAGCCGATCCGCTATAAAGGCGATGGCTCGGCGCCGGGGCCATTCGATTACTTCCTGGCCTCGTCGGCCTTGTGTGCGGCGTACTTCGTGAAGTTGTACTGCGCAACGCGCAATATCCCCACCGATAATATTCGCCTGTCGCAGAACAATATCGTCGACCCGGAAAATCGCTATAACCAGATCTTCAAGATTCAGGTGGAATTACCCGCTGACATTTCCGATAAGGACCGCCAGGGCATTTTGCGTTCCATTGACCGTTGCACCGTGAAGAAAGTAGTGCAGGCCGGTCCCGAGTTCGTGATCGAAGAAGTGGAAAACCTCGACGCCGATGCCCAGGCGTTGTTGATGCCAAGCGCCACTTCCGAATCCGGCACCTACATCGCCGGCAAGGACCTGCCGCTGGAGCAGACCATCGCCAACATGTCCGGGATCCTCGCGGGCCTGGGCATGAAGATTGAAATCGCCTCGTGGCGCAATATCGTGCCGAACGTATGGTCGCTGCACATCCGCGATGCGCACTCGCCGATGTGCTTCACCAACGGCAAGGGCGCGACCAAGGAAGGCGCGCTGGCGTCGGCACTCGGCGAATTTATCGAGCGGCTCAACTGCAACTTCTTCTATAACGACCAGTTCTGGGGCGAAGAAATCGCCAACGCGCCGTTTGTGCATTACCCGGATGAGCGCTGGTTCCAGCCAGGGCCTGAGGATGAGTTGCCGACGCAAATCCTCGACGCCTACTGCCTCAAGGTCTACAACCGCGATGGCGAGCTGCGTGGCTCGCACCTGTTCGACACCAACTCCGGCAATGAAGCACGCGGCATTGTTGCGCTGCCGTTCGTGCGTCAGTCGGACGGCGAGGTGGTGTATTTCCCGTCCAACCTGATCGAAAACCTCTACCTCAGCAATGGCATGAGCGCGGGCAACACCCTGGCCGAAGCCCAGGTGCAGTGCCTGTCGGAAATCTTCGAGCGGGCGGTGAAGCGCGAAATCATCGAAGGCGAGTTCGCACTGCCGGACGTACCGGCCGAGGTGCTGGCCAAATACCCGAGCATCCTGGCCGGCATCCAGGGCCTGGAAGCCCAGGGCTTCCCGGTGCTGGTCAAGGACGCGTCCCTGGGCGGTGAATTCCCGGTGATGTGCGTGACCTTGATGAACCCGCGTACCGGCGGCGTGTTCGCCTCGTTCGGTGCGCACCCAAGCCTGGAAGTGGCGCTGGAGCGCAGCTTGACCGAGCTGCTGCAAGGCCGCAGTTTCGAAGGCTTGAACGACCTGCCGCAGCCGACCTTCGAAGGCCAGGCCGTGACCGAGCCGAACAACTTCGTCGAGCACTTCATCGACTCCAGCGGCGTGGTGTCGTGGCGCTTCTTCAGTGCCCAGTCGGACTACGAATTTGTGGAGTGGGATTTCTGCGGCCAGGGTGAAAACTCCAACGCCGAAGAGGCCGCGACCCTGTTCGGCATCCTCGAAAACATGGGTAAAGAGTCCTACATGGCGGTGTACGAACACCTCGGCGCAACCGCCTGCCGCATCCTGGTGCCGGACTACTCGGAAATCTACCCGGTGGACGACCTGATCTGGGATAACACCAACAAGGCGCTGTTTTTCCGCGAAGACATCCTCAACCTGCACCGTCTCGACGCCGCCGAGCTGAACGCGTTGGTTGAGCGCCTGATCGAAAGCGAGCTGGACGACTACACCGATATCACCACCTTGATCGGCATCGAGTTCGACGACAACACCGCGTGGGGCCAGCTGACCATTCTGGAACTGAAGCTGCTGATCTTCCTCGCCTTGCAGCAGTACGAAGAAGCCAAGGAGTGCGTGGAGATGTTCCTCCAGTACAACGACAACACGGCCGAGCGCGGCCTGTTCTATCAAGCGATGAATGCGGTGCTGGAAATGGAGCTGGACGACGACCTGGAGCTGGCGGATTACGAGGCCAACTTCCGGCGCATGTTCGGCAATGAGCGGATGGATGCGGTGATCGGCTCGGTCAATGGCAGCGTGCGGTTCTACGGGCTGACGCCGACCAGCATGAAGCTGGAAGGCCTGGACCGGCATTTGCGCTTGATCGACAGTTACAAGAAGCTGCACTCGGCGCGGGCCAACATCACTTCGGCCTGACCTACGTTCCTGTGGGAGCTGGCTTGCCTGCGATGCGCACACCGCGTTGTGTCAGGTGTACCGAGGTGATGCTATCGCAGGCAAGCCAGCTCCCACAGGTGATCGATTTTTGCGGTTAGATGCGCGCAAAGGCCTGGGCCAGGTCTGCCCGCAGGTCCTCCACGTCCTCAACCCCCACCGACAGCCGCACCAAACCATCGCCAATCCCCAGCTGCGCCCGCGTCGCCGCCGGGATGCTCGCATGGGTCATGATCGCCGGGTGTTCGATCAGGCTTTCCACGCCGCCCAGGCTCTCGGCCAGCGCGAAGATCTTGACGTTTTCCAGGAAGCGCGTGGCACCGGCCAGGTCGCTGTTCAGGTCCACTGAAATCATCCCGCCAAAGCCGCGCATCTGTGTGCGGGCAAGTGCGTGCTGCGGGTGGGATTTGAGCCCCGGGTAATACACCCGCGCCACCTGGGGTTGCTGTTCCAGCCAGGTGGCCAGGTCCAGCGCGTTGCTGCAATGGCGCTCCATGCGCAGCGCCAGGGTTTTTACCCCGCGCAGGGTCAGGAAGGCGTCGAAGGGCCCGGCGATGGCGCCGACCGAGTTCTGCAGGAAGCCCAGCCGTTCGGCCAGCGCCGGGTTGTCGCCGACGATGGCGATGCCGCCGATCACATCCGAGTGGCCGTTGAGGTATTTGGTGGTGGAGTGCACCACCACATCAAATCCCAGCTCCAGCGGCCGCTGGATCCACGGGCTGGCAAAGGTGTTGTCGGCCACGCAGATGATGTCGCGGTCACGGCAGATACGGGCGATGGCGCTGAGGTCGGTGAGGCTGAGCAGCGGGTTGCTCGGGGTTTCGACCCAGACCATGCGCGTGTCGTCCTGCAGTGCGGCTTCAAACGCCGACACATCGCTCAGGTCGACAAAGCTGAAACGGTGCCCGGCGCTGCGTTGGCGCACCTTGTCGAACAGGCGGAAGGTGCCGCCGTACAGGTCGTTGCCGGAGACGATATGGGCGCCGGCGTCGAGCAATTCGAGCACCGTGGAAATCGCCGCCAGCCCGGACGCGAAGGCAAACGCCTGGCTGCCGCCCTCCAGGTCGGCCACGCAGCGTTCCAGGGCAAACCGCGTGGGGTTGTGGGAGCGGCCGTAGTCGAAGCCCTTGTGCACACCGGGGCTGTCTTGCAGGTAGGTGGAATTGGCGTAGATCGGCGGCATCAGCGCGCCCGTGGTCGGGTCGGGGGACTGCCCGGCATGGATCACACGGGTGGCAAATGCAGTGTTATCGGGCTGACTCATGCAAGGGATCTCCGTAGGTGGTTGAGCAGGTCGACGCGGGTGATCAGGCCATGAAAGCCCGATGCATCGGCGATAATCGCGACCAGGCCGCGATCCAGTTCCGCCTGCAACTCGGCCAGGCTGGCACTGGGGGCCAGGGTTTGCAGGGTGTTGGTCATGGCGCTGGCGACGTTCAAGGTGAAGTGCGTGGCGTCCTGGTGCAGGCCCAGCAGGATGTCGGATTCATCGATCACCCCGACCAGTTGGCGGCCCTCCACCAGCACCGGCAGCTGCGACACATCCGCCAGGCGCATGCGCTGGAAGGCGGTCAGCAGGCTGTCGTCAGGGCTCACGCTGATCACGCGGCCGTCTTCGAAGCGGCGGGCGATCAGGTCGCGCAAATCGCCGTAGTGCTTGTATTGCAGCAGGCCGGCGTCGTTCATCCACTGGTCGTTGTAGACCTTGGACAGGTAGCGGGTGCCGGTGTCGCACACAAAGGTGACCACGCGCTTGGGCGCGGTCTGTTCGCGGCAGTAACGCAGCGCGGCGGCCAGCAGGGTGCCGGTGGACGAGCCTCCCAAAATTCCCTCGGCCTTGAGCAGTTGGCGGGCGTGGTCGAAGCTTTCTTCATCGCTGATGGAATAGGCGTGGCGCACGCTGGAGAGGTCGGCAATCGAGGGGATGAAATCCTCGCCAATGCCTTCTACCGCCCAGGAGCCCGGCGTTTCCAGCTGGCCGCTGCGGCTGTATTCAGCCATCACCGAGCCCACCGGGTCGGCCAGCACCATCTCCAGCTCGGGTTGCACGCGTTTGAAGAAGCGCGTCAGGCCGGTGAGGGTGCCCGCCGAGCCGACGCCCACCACAATCGCGTCCACATCATGCTGGGTTTGCGCCCAGATCTCCGGCGCGGTGCTGGTTTCGTGGGCCAGCGGGTTGGCCGGGTTGTTGAACTGGTCGGCAAAGAATGAACCCGGGATGTCCTTGGCCAGGCGTGCGGCCACGTCCTGGTAATACTCGGGGTGGCCCTTGCCGACGTCCGAGCGGGTGATATGCACCTCGGCACCCATGGCCTTGAGGTGCAGCACCTTTTCGGTGGACATCTTGTCGGGCACCACCAGCACCACGCGGTAGCCTTTGGCGCGGCCTACCAGTGCCAGGCCCAGGCCGGTGTTGCCCGCCGTGGCTTCGATAATCGTGCCGCCGGGGCGCAGGCGGCCATCGCGTTCGGCGGCGTCGATCATCGCCAGGCCGATGCGGTCCTTGATGGAACCGCCGGGGTTCTGGGACTCAAGTTTGAGGAACAGCGTGCAAGGGCCGGTATCGAAACGGCTGACCCGAACCAATGGTGTGTTACCGATCAGTTCGAGTACGGCGGGGCGCGAAGGCGTGGGCATGTCGTCACCTATGGAGAGCAAAATGCAAAGCATGGCTTGGAACATAGGCCGGTATCGGACGGGTCGCAACCGGGCGGTCCGCTGAATGTCTTTTTTGGCGCATGGGCGACGGGGGATGCGCCATCAGTGCGCACGCGGTAACGCCATATCCGCGTATTCATTGGGCCTTGGGATTGGCCTGAGGTTTGCTTTAAGAAATTCAAACTTGGATACAAGATGGAGTTCCCCATGCACAACCCTACAGGCTGGACCGTCGGCGAATGGCAAAGCGCTTACCGCAGCGGCGCCATCACTCCGGATCTTTTGCTGACCTTGGCCGCTGGATACCCCTCCGCCGACACGGCCTGGATCGCCCGCGCCACACCGGCGCAACTGGCCGCGCAGCTCACCCAACTGAGTGAGCGCCTGGCGGCAGTGGGCGGCGATATCGCCCAATTGCCGCTGTACGGTGTGCCGTTTGCGATCAAGGACAATATTGACGCGGCCGGCTGGGAAACCACCGCCGCCTGCCCCGAATTTGCCTACAGTGCGGCGCAGGATGCCTCTGTCGTCCAAAAGCTGCGCGCAGCCGGCGCGATCCTGATGGGCAAGACCAACCTCGACCAGTTCGCCACGGGCCTGGTGGGCACGCGCTCGCCGTATGGCGCGGTGGACAACAGCTTTAATGCCGAGTATGTCAGCGGCGGCTCCAGCTCCGGCTCGGCATCGGTGGTGGCCCGTGGGCTGGTGGCGTTTTCCCTGGGCACCGACACCGCAGGCTCCGGGCGTGTGCCGGCGGGGTTCAGCAATATCGTGGGGTTGAAGCCGACCAAGGGCCGTTTGTCCAACACCGGCCTGGTGCCCGCGTGCCGCACGGTGGATTGCATCTCGGTATTCGCGCTCACCGTGGAATGCGCCGAAACCGTGGCGCACCTCGCCGAGGGCTATGACGCCAGTGATGCCTATTCGCGTGCCAACCCCAATACCGCGCCGGTCGCGGTGGGCGCTGCGATCAAGCTGGCGATCCCGGCGACCCTGGAGTTTTTTGGCGACACCGCAAACCAGGCGGTGTTCGAGCAGGCGGTCGAGGGCTTCAAGGCGTTGGGCGCAGTCATCACCCCGGTGGACTTCACGCCATTCAAGGCGCTGGCGGACCAACTGTATTTCGGCCCTTGGGTCGCCGAGCGCACCGTCGCCCTGGAGAGCATGCTGGAACAGCAACCCGAGGCGATCAACCCGGTGGTGCGCGGCATTGTCGAAAGCGGGCGCCAATACACTGCCTGTGATGCCTATAAGGCCGAATACCTGCGCGCCGAACTGAGCCGACGCATCAACCACAGCCTGGCCGATTTTGACGCGTTGCTGGTGCCCACTTCACCGACGATTCGCACCCAGGCGGAAATGGCCGAGGAACCGGTGCGCTACAACTCGCAGTTCGGCTATTACACCAACTTCACCAACCTGGCGGACCTCTCGGCTCTGGCGCTGCCTGCCGGCCTGCGCGACGACGGTTTGCCCAGCGGCATCACCTTGCTCGCGCCGGCCTGGCACGACCGTGCCCTGGCCCATCTGGGCAAACGCTGGCAAGCCAGCCTCGACCTGCCACTGGGCGCCACGCAACGGCGCCTGCCTGCAGCGGCTGCGGCGCTGCAAGCGCCTGGCACCGTGCGCGTGGCGGTGGTGGGCGCTCACCTTCGCGGTATGCCGCTGAATTTCCAGCTGACTGGCCGCAACGCGGTGCTGGTGGAACAGACCCACACTGGCGACAACTACCGTCTTTACGCGTTGCCAGGCACCGTCCCGCCCAAACCGGGGCTGGCCAAAGCGGACAGCGGGCGGGCGATCATCGTCGAATTGTGGGACATGCCCATCGCGCGTTTCGGCGAATTTGTCGCCGAAATTCCCGCACCGTTGGGGATCGGCAACCTGGTGCTGGCGGACGGTCGCAGCGTCAAAGGCTTTATCTGCGAGCCCTGGGCGTTGGCCGATGCCCTTGATATCACCGAGTTCGGCGGCTGGCGCGCCTTTATTGCGAGCCGGGAGTAAGCATGCAACTGGCAACGGCGAGAACCGCCAAAGCGCGGCCGGACAGCCTGGCGGAGCAGATTTATACGCAGCTCAAGGCGGATATCTTCGAGTTTCGCCTGCTGCCGGGTGATCGCTTCAGCGAAGGCGAAGTGGCCGGGCGCGTCAACGCCAGCCGCACGCCGGTGCGTCAGGCGCTGTATCGCTTGGAGAAGGAGGGGTATCTGGAGGTGTATTTCCGCAGCGGCTGGCAAGTCAAACCCTTCGACTTTGCCTATTTCGAAGAGCTGTATGACCTGCGCATCGTGCTGGAACTGGCGGCAGTCAGCCGTTTATGCGCGATGCAGGCGCCGAGCCCGGTGTTGCAAACGCTGCAGGCCACCTGGCTGGTGGCGGCGAGCGAGCGCCTGCAGGACACTCAGGCGGTGTCCGCGCTGGATGAGCGCTTTCACTGCGCGTTGGTGGAGGCTACCGGCAACCGTGAAATGGCGCGCATGCACTACGGTATTACGGAAAAGATTCGCATCATTCGCCGGCTCGACTTTACCCAGGCTGCACGGATTGCGGCGACCTACGAGGAGCATGGGCAAATACTCACGGCCATCCTGCAACGGCGCGGTGAGCTGGCGCAGCAGTTGCTTGAACGTCATATCCAACTCAGCAAGCAGGCGGTGCGCGAGATCACTTTGCACAGGTTGCATATGGCCAGGTCGGGCTGATGTCCTCAGCCGTGAACGGGCTTGCCCCGCGTTGGGCTGCGCAGCAGCTTGATCAAAGAGGCACCGGGTGTATCAGGTAGACCTCGTCAGGTGATTTTTGGGGCCGCTGCGCAGCCCAACGCGGGCAAGCCCGCTCGCCACATACCAGCCGCAGGCGCTGTTGAGGATGGCATTCCAGTAGCGTGGTTTTGTGGGCATGGCGCGGCTGCACTGTGCAGTCGGGAGCTGGCGTTTAGACGACAAGCTGCTGTTCAATCGCCGCCTTGTCGATCACTGACCAGACCTGCGCAAACCTGCCATCGACGACCTCATAGAAGACGTTTTCATCGAAGCTCACTTTCTTGCCATTGATCGGCAGTCCGAAGAATTCACCTCTGGGCGTGACATTAAAATTCAGGCGACTGGCAACCGTGGGCGGATCGGCCACCAGCAGTTGGATGCGAAACACCAGGTCGGGGATTTCGCGGAAGTCGCGCTCCAGCATCGCGCGGTAGCCCTCCAGACCGACCCGTATGCCGTTGTAGGTCACGTCCGGGTGGACGAAGCGGCCCAGGCGGTCCCAGTCTTGCTGGTTCAGGCAGTCAATGTAGCCACGGTAAAGCTCGGCGAGCTGGTTTGCGGTCATCGGTTTTTCCTCAAGCGCGACGCGCCATCAACAACACGCTCGCCGCCGCCGACAACAACCCGGCGCAGCAGCGGTTGAACATCCGCTTGCCCCGCGGCTCGGCAAACCAGCGGCGCATATGCAGGCCCATATACGCATAGGCGCTGATGGCGACCCATTCCAGCACCAGGAACATCGCACCCAGCAGGGCGAACTGCGGGGTGACCGGTTGTCCGGGCACCACGAATTGTGGGAGGAAAGCGGTGAAGATCAGGATGGCTTTGGGGTTGCCCGCCGCCACCAGAAACTCCTGACGCGCCAACGCCCACAATCCCACCTTAGCGCCCGCCGATTGCGCCTCTGCCTCGGGGTTGGCCCGCCACAATTGAACCGCCAGATAAAACAGATACGCCGCACCCAGGATCTTGAGCCCGTAGAACAACAATTCCGACGTCTGCAACACCACCGCCAGCCCGGCGGAGGCGAGCGCGATCATGCCGGCGAAGGCCAGCAGCCGGCCGATACCGGCAAGGCACGAGGTGCCGTAGCCGTAGCGGGTGGCGTTGCTCACCGACAACAGGTTATTCGGGCCAGGGGCCATGTTGAGGGCGAAGCAGGCGGGGAGGAAAAGGGCGAGGGTGGCGAGGTCCATGGCGGCTCCGGGATCGCGGGGGCGGGAAGGTTGGAGGATAAGGGGAGTGAGTGTGGTTGGACAATGAATGGCTCTTGCAGAAATTTATCATCACAACGAAATCTGCGTCGAACGCATTACTTGCACGTAGGGCACTGGATTATGGCGACACAGGTGTGATGCTGAAGGTGTGATCCATGATCGGACGGTCGTAGTCCAGTAGGTATGCCTGATGTGCTCTGTAGAGTGCAGACAGCAGTTCCTTATTGGGTCCCACCACGTCCATTCCTCGGTCGTCGTAAGGTAATACCAGAATGCTTTTGTCCAGGTTAAACAGGTAGAAGTCGCACCAAGGCGAAGGCTTTATGGCGTGAAAGTCGCTGGCCAACGCACACCACAAACAAGTCTCCAGCAGCGCAACCGGCGCTTCGAATGCCAGGTTGAGCCAATATTCGGGCTCAGACTCACTGAGCCAGTCGCCCGGGTCTATTTCCTCGCTCCATATCCAGCGTTGCGCAGGGATGTGGATTTCGGCGGACCTCAGCGATCTGAGCGTTTGCCGGTGATTGAACGCGTTGCTTCCAGAGTGGACGCGCAAAGTGATCACCAGCGAGTCTTCGGCGGTGAAAATCTTTTGGCATATCGCGGTCGCCTTACGTAACGCCGTAAGGAACCGCTCAATGGAGTTCCCCGCTTCTGAAAGCTCAAAACGCAGCCCGCCTGGATAGGTGTAGAACAGCGGTCTGTCGAAAATATTCTCACCGAAAGTTTGCAGAATTCTGTGTTTAAGCGTCACTGGGTATCGTCCTGAAAATCGAAGCCGACCCTTCTTGTCGGTGGTTTATCGATGTTATCGAAAATCCAGCACTGGAGGCCGCTCAATATTTATTGCTTGGCCCAACCCGGATAACGTACTCCAGAACCCTATGCACGCCCAACAGGCGCATGCTGCGCCATCAACTCCGCGACCCAATCGATAAACACGCGCAACTTGAGGCTGATATGCCGGTTCGGCGCAAGGGCACATAAAGCGGTATGGTTGCCCGAGTTCTGGGGCAACGTGCCACACCCGACGCTGACCGGCGTCGGTGTGACGTGGCTGTACGGTTACCAGTTCGAGATCAAGGTGATCGCCAAGCTGCCGCAAGCTACTGGGGAGTGAGGGGAGGGGCCGGCCTATTCGTGCGCGGTCCAGACGGCCAGTTCATAACCGTCCGGGTCAGTGAAGTGAAACCGGCTTCCACCCGGAAATGCGAACGTCTCACGGGTGATCACAGCGCCCAGGGCTTGAAGCCGTTGTTGTGTGTCGGCGAGATGTTCCGCGTACAAAATGATCAAAGGTCCGCCCGGTCGGACCGGCTCGCCGGTGGTGAAGCCACCGGTCAGCCGGCCATCGCTGAACTCGGTGTAGGTGGGGCCGTAGTCGACGAAGGTCCAGCCGAATGCGCCGCCGTAGAAGGCTTTGCTGCGGGTAATGTCGCCCACATTGAATTCGATATTGTCGATTTGCCGGTCTTTACCGCGAACACTCATGCTTGCCTTCCTGGCGGATGTTGAAGGCGGCGAGTGTAACGCATCATCCGGCCGCCAGGTCGCCATACCAATACGCTGCGGTAACCCCGCCATCCATGAGGAAATCGCTGCCGGTAATAAACGTGCCCTCCGGCCCCATCAGCAATGCCGCGACGGCGCCCACTTCATCCGGTGTGCCGCCTCGGCCGGCGGCGCTCAATTCGATCATGCGTCGATAGCCTTCACCGCGTGGCCCGCTCAATTCATCCCTGGCCAGCGGGGTGAAGATAATGCCGGGGCTGATGGTGTTGACCCTCGCGCCGCGCTTGCCCCAGCGCACCGCCTCGGCCATCACCCGTAGCGAATTGCCGCGTTTGGAGAGCTGATAGGCGTGGAGCGGGTCCAGCACCTTGTCGGCCTGCAGCATCGGCAGGGCCAGCAGCTCTTCGGTGGGGGTGCTGGCCAATGCTGTGTTCTCGGCAGCCGACAGCGCAGGCAGGCGGTGACCGGATTGCGAGGCGATGACGACTGCAGCACCGCCTTCGGCGATCACGTTACCGAATGCCTCCAGCACCAGGGCGGTGCCGTAGAGGTCGACCCGCAGAATAGTCGCCACCGGCGCCTGAGAGGGGGAAACCCCGGCGGCGTGGATCACACCGGTGATCTCACCGAGGGCGGTGGCGGTGTGCACCAAGGCTTCGACCGATGCGCGAGACGCCACGTCGACGCTGGTTGTGGTCACCTCAAAACCGGCATCCCGTAGCACCTTGGCGGCGGCTTCTGCCTGTTCCAGGCGCAGGTCCGCCAGCACCACGTGCTTGCCTGCACTGACGCGACGCGCAATGGCCTGGCCGATCGAACCGGCGCCAATCACGACGGTGACGTTACGCGTATTTTTCATGCCGACCTCGTGTGGGGTTCGTAGGAAAATTGCTCATCGCTGACCTGTTCCATCCAGTCCACCACCTTGCCGTCGAGCACTTCGGCAATCGCGATATGCGTCATGGCGGTGGTGGCGGTCGCGCCGTGCCAATGTTTGACGTTGGGCGCAATCCACACCGTGTCGCCGGGGTTGATGGCGCGTACCGGCTGCCCCAGCTCCTGGACCAGGCCCGATCCTGCGGTGACGATCAGCGTCTGGCCCAGAGGATGGCTATGCCAGGCCGTGCGGGCGCCGGGTTCGAACGTTACGGTGGCGCCGCTGACACGTGCGTCATCGGTCCCCTTGAAGGGCGCGTCGACACGCACGGTGCCGGTGAAATAATCCGCCGGCCCGCTGGCCGAGGGCTGTGAACCGTTGGGGTTGATGATGAGCATGGCGTTCTCCTCTTGATGGCGATTAATCTACCAGCTGCGCATTGATGTAATTAGCGGCTAAAATCCGATAATACTTATGTGGGTAGCTCATCAATGCTTAGGGAAAACGCCAGCGATCTGCTTGCCTTCCTCGCCGTCGCCAAGGAGCGAAGTTTCACCAAGGCGGCGGCGCGGCTGGGCGTTTCACAGTCGGCACTCAGCCACACGATTCGCGGGTTGGAGGCGCGTCTTGGCCTGCGCTTGCTGACGCGTACCACGCGCAGTGTTTCGCCTACCGAAGCGGGTGAACGTTTGGTCAATCGGGTAGGGCCGCACTTTGAGCACATCGAGTTCGAGTTGGCGGGCCTGAGCGATCTGCGCGACACGCCCTCCGGCACGATCCGCATCAACGCCATGGACCATGCCCTGGACCAGATCATCCGGCCGGTGCTGAAGACATTCCTTCCCAAGTACCCCGACATCTCGGTGGAAGTGTGTTGCGACTACGGTTTTGTCGACATCGCCGCGCAAGGTTTCGATGCCGGTGTGCGGCTGGGTGAAGACGTGGCCGAGGGCATGATTGCCACACGCATCGGGCCGGACATGCGGATGGCGGTGGTCGGCTCGCCCGCCTATTTTGCCCAGCGCACACCGCCCGATACGCCCCGGGCGTTGACCGGGCACTTATGCAATAACCTGCGCCTGCCCACCAATGGCGGTCTCTACGCCTGGGAGTTCGCCAAGGGTGACGAAACCCTCAAGGTTCGCGTGACGGGCCAGGTCACCTACAACGGCGTTTATCAACTATTGGAGGCGGCGCTGGACGGGTTCGGGTTGAGTTACATCCCCCACGACGTGGTCGCGCCTCACCTCAAGAGCGGCCACCTGGTGCAAGTGCTGGAAGACTGGTCGCCGCAGTTTGCCGGTTTTCATCTTTACTACCCCAGCCGGCGGCAGGCATCGCCGGCGTTTGCGTTGTTGGTGGAGGCGTTGCGTTATCGGGGGTGAGTGTTGCTCACTGATGAAACCGCCTCCCCAACGCATCCAACCGCACTGCAATCGGCGGCAACTGCTCACTGCTTCTTGCCAGGGTTTCCACATCGTCTGCCGTGCTCTGCGCAATGCTCTGCACCGCCTGCAACCGCCCCACAATCTCCAGGTTCGCCGAGGTCTGTTCACGGGTGGTGTTGACGATATGCCCGTTAAGCTGATCAATCTGCTGAATATCGGCGCCCACCGCCCGCAGCATGTCCACTGCCACTTGGCTGTCTTCCACGCAGCGCTCCACGCCCTGGCGGCTGTCGTGCATGGCTTCAACCGCTTGGCGGCTGCCGTGTTGCAAGCTTTCGATGATGGTTTTGATTTCCTGGGTGGACACGGCGGTACGTTGCGCGAGGCTGCGTACTTCGTCGGCGACCACGGCGAAGCCACGGCCTTGTTCGCCGGCGCGGGCGGCTTCGATGGCGGCGTTGAGGGCCAGCAGGTTGGTCTGGTTGGCGATGCTGTTGATCACTTCCATGACGGTGCCGATCTGCTCGGCTTGTACGGCCAGGCCTTCCACGGTCTGGTTGGTGCCGATGAGGCGTGAGGCCAGTTGGCTGATTTCTTGTTGGGCGCGGCCAACGCTTTCCTGGCCGCGGATGATTTGTTGACTGGCCTTGCCCGCGTGCTCCACCGCGTGTTCGACGTGCACGGCGATGTGGCCCATGGCGTCTTCCATGCGCTGCATCGAGCCGGTCATCTGGCTGATTTCGGCGAGTTGATGCCGCGCACCTTTTTCCAGGGTGCCGCTGGCGCTGGCCAGTTCCTGGCCGAGTTGGCCGAGGCCATGGGAGTCGCGGGCCACACCGTCGATCAGGTGGGTGATCTGCTGCAGGAAGTGGTCGAAACGCTTGGCGAGGGACACATGCACCTTGCCCTCACCCTGGGCGGTTTCTACGGTGAACTGCGAGGTGACGGCGAGCATCTTCTCGAGCATTTCCTGGCTTTCCACGGCTTCGGCCTGGCTGTGCACGGCGAGGTAGAGCAGGGCGACGGTTTCCATCACTACATAGAAGGCATGAACGAACACCATGGTCCAGCCGCCGTGGTGTTCCATCACAAACACCGGGAACCCTTGATGCTGCAGCGCATGGAACACCACGTGGTGCAGCGCGATGGTCAGCGCCGCGACCAGGATCGGCAGCCAGTCCCGGTAAAATGTCAGCACCGCCAGCAGTGCGAAGATCCCGAAGTGCGATTCGATCACGCCCTGCGCCTGGTTGATATGCAGCGCGGCCATGACCATCAGGCCGGCGCCCAGTGCGCAACGCATCAAGCGGGTTCCGCTTGATGCGCGATACAGCGCGGTCAGCACCACACTGGTGCCGCCGCCGACAATCACGGCTTGCAGCAAGGTGTCGTGCCAGAACGCCAGGCCGAGGGAGAACAGGAACATCAGCCAGACCAACGCCAGCATGATGCGGTCGGCCTTGCGGTAGTGCTCCAGGAAACGTGCGCGTGCGGGCATACACTCTTACTCCATGTGGGCGAGCCAGGAACAAAGCATGCGGCGTGCCACGATGGCCCGCTGGTACAGCAAAGCAGAAATCCGGGTTTTTGCAGATTCAGAAATGCCAATGGGTTATCGGCGTTGGGGCAGGGGACTTTAGCAACGGCTACCCGGGTGGGTAGCCGCAGGGGGGCGGGGTTAGAAGGTGTATTTTGCGGTGACGCCGAAGCTGCGCGGGTTGCCGTAGGAGTCGCCGCCATAGCTGATGTCGCTGGCAATCGCGGAGTAGTAACGGCGGTCGAAGATGTTGTTGGCGTTGAGCTGCAGGTCGAGGTTCTGGTTGACCTGGTAGCCGGCCATCAGGTCGGTCACGGCGTAAGCGCCCTGTTTGAGGCGATAGGTGCTGCCGTCAGCCAGCTTGACGTCGTTATACATACGGCTCTGCCACGAGACGTTGCCACCGACGCGGAGTTTTTCCAGCGGGCCCTGGAAGCGGTAGCTGGTGGTCAGCTTGAACAGTTGCTCCGGGGTGTCGGTGTCGAACTGCTTGTTTACGTTCTGTGGGTTGGCGTCATCCTTGATGGTGTGCGTACGTGCGTAGGTGTAGCCACCGCCAACCTGCCAGTTCTCGGTCAGCGCGCCTTGCAGTTCGAAGTCGATACCCTGGCTGCGAATTTTGCCTGAAGCTTCATTGCAGGATGCCTGCGGGCAATTTGCCACGAACACCTGCACGGCACGGTTTTCCTGGTCGACGTTGAACAGCGCGACGCTCGCATTCAGCGCGCCACCCAGGTATTCGCCCTTGATGCCGACCTCATAGTTCTTACCGACAATCGGCTTGAGCGGGGTGCCGGAGGTGTCCTTGCCGGTTTGCGGCGTGAAGATGTCGCTGTAGCTGACGTAGACCGAGTGGTGCTCGTCCAGCTCGTAGATCAAGCCTGCGTAGCGGGTGAGGTTGCGGGTGACGTGGTAGTCGCCGTCGTTGCTGCCATGGGCGTCGTAGTCATACCAGTCCAGACGGGCGCCGAGGATCAGCTTCAGTGGGTCGGCCAGGCTCAGGCGCGTGGTCACGTAGACGCCGTCCTGGGTGGTGACTTCGCGGTCGTTGGTGGTATGGACGAAGTCCGGTTTGCCCGCGGTCAGTGGCCAGTTCAGGTTGTACGGGCTGTAGTTGTGGGTGGTCATGTCATAGATGCGCCGGCTGGCCCCCACGACCAGTTCATGGCTACGCCCGAACGCTTCGAAAGGCCCGCTGGCAAAGGCGTCGACGCCGGCCTGGTTTTCATCGTAGGCGGCCTGGTAGACCGTGCGGGCCAGTGTGTTGTTGACCCAGCGCGACTGATAGGAACCGGAGAACAACGCGTCCTGCTGGGCGTAGTTGGCGTTGACCTGGAGCTTCCAGTCGTTGGCCAGGCGCTGGCGCAGTTCGGCGAACACCGTGTTGATTTCCTGATCCTTGTTCTCCCAGGGGGTGCCTGGGTTGTAGGAGCGCGGCAGGTTCAGGTGATGGCCATCCTGGCCGATCATCGAGGCGCCCCAGAAGTAGTTGGTTTTATCCTTCTGGTTGGAAAAGCCGAGGGTCAGGGTGGTGTCCTCGCTCAGGTCGGCTTCGGTGACGGCATAGAACAGGCCGTGATCTTCCTCGACTTTATCGATGAAACTGTTGGCGTCGCGATACGAGGCGACGACTCGGCCCCGCAGTGTGCCGCTGTCGTTGAGCGGGCTGGACGCGTCGATCTCGCCACGGTAATCGTCCCAACTGCCGGCGGCGCCGGTCAGGGTGACTTTCTGCTCATCCAGCGGCCGTTTGCGGATCAGGTTGATGGCGGCCGAAGGGTTGCCCGCGCCAGTGACCAGGCCGGTGGCGCCGCGCACCACCTCAACCCGATCAAACATCGCCAGGTTCGGCTGGGCGCCCACGGAAACGCCGTTATAGCCGCTGGGGATGCCGTCATACATGAGGTTGTCGATGTCGAACCCACGCGAGGTGTAGGACTGCCGTCCAGGCCCGTTGGAGTAGTTCAGAAACAACCCGGGCGTGGCATTGACCACGTCGTTGATGCTGGTCATCGCCTGGTCATCCATACGCTGGCGCGTAATGACCGTGACGGCCTGCGGGGTTTCACGCAGGGTCAGTGGCAGCTTGGTCGCCGTTTTCATCGAGCCGGTGGTGTAGGACTGCGTGCCTTCAGTGGTTTCGGCCAGTTGCCCTTCACCGGAGATTTGCGTGGCCCCCAATTCAAGGGTGGTGGCCGGCGCGTCGTCGGCGAAGGCCGCGTGTGAGGCGGCGAGACAGACAGCCAAAGCCATCAAGCTGGGCGTAAAACCTTTAGCGGCGTAGTGTTGCGCAGACATCGAGCGGACTCTCCCCAAAACGCCGTCCCTAGCGAATAATAAAGATGTTGATAATTATTCGCATCAGTGTGACAGAGTATGTCCGCGTAAAAAAGCCTTTGGGGAGAATTGGTTAACGAATTTTTCACATCTTCGTTGAAGGCAGATTGCCGCTATTGCGGCCGAGCAAGGCCCGTTAACGCGGTGTATTGCTCGGCGGGTTTCAGATCTCGTAGCCTTTGAACAGGTTGCCCAGGTCTGCGCGTTCACGATTATCCGCGTCGTGGGATTCATGGCGTTCCACCAGTGAAATCACCGGCTTCAACGCCAGGCGAATAGCCTCTATCACGTCGGTCGTTGCCGACATCATGAAGATGCGGCCGAAGCTTTCCGCGTACAGGCTGACGGATACAGCCGAGTGATAGATTGTCAGCCGCCTGCGTTCGCTCTCCATCAACCCGCGCATGGCGTGCGCGTTCACGTCGTCGGCCATATGGATCTCGAAGTTGACCAGGTTCAGCATGTCATCGGAGTAGGTGTGCACCGAGTCGCAAAGCGGCGCGTAAAACATGTAGTAGTAATCCTCCCAACCCACCGCTGCGAATCGCTCGCGGATTTTCGGGAAATCGTCGGCCCGGCCATTGCGCTGTTCAAAGTCAGCCTTGATCCGTACCGCATTATCGAACCTGGCCTGGGCAACCGGGCTTTCCTGGCCGATGGATTCAAGGTGCTTGAGCCAGCGCGTGGCGCTCTTTCGCGTCTCTATGATGCTGTTTTCAAGCAATGCCTTGAGCTTGCTGCCATCGGTATCCAGGGCGACGTAAAGTAAGTTCACCGACTGTTCGATGAGCACCCGGTTGAGTGATTCTGCGGTCGATATCGCACGCAACTTCAGGCTGATACACAGCTGTTGGGTCAGTTCTTCCACGATCTGCGCATAGCGTTGAACGACTATTTTTTGTTTGGCGCAGGGCAGGTTGCCATAAGCGATTTCTTTGTGTGTCGTCACCAGTTTCTGCAGGGCAATCACGCACTGGGTGATGGACGCGAGGTCCTCGTTGTAGCTTTGCATCGGTTGTCCTTAACGTTGAATGCGAACGGTATAACGCCGCGCAGTGGTGGGTGATGTCATCGAGTATCGCGCGTCGCAATCGCCACCCGACTCGTCGCCTTCACCTCCCGCAACGCCAGGCTCGACTGGATCGACGCAATCCCCAATTGGCGCCGCAGCACGCTTTCCACGAACTCGCTGTAGCTGTCCAGGTCCTCCGCCAGCACTTGCAGCAGGTAGTCCGCATCGCCCGTGATCTTGTGGCACGACAGCACCTGGGGCAGTTCCTTGACCACGGCCTCGAAGGCGTCGGGCGCGTGGTCGGTGTGGATCGCGAAGCGCACGTGCACAAACGCCATGATATCCAGGCCGAGCATCTTGCGGTCGAGGTTGGCCTGGTAGTCCTTGATCACACCTTCTTCTTCCAGGCGTTTGCGGCGCCGCCAGCAGGGTGTGAGGCTCAGGGACAGGCGCTCGCTCAGTTGCGCGTTGGAAATGCTGGCGTCTGCCTGCAGCAGGGCGAGGATGGCGAGATCAGTGTCGTCAAGTGCGACCTGCTTGGTTTTATTTTTCATGTTCGGCTATCCCGGGGGTAAAAACGCCCGATAAAGCTAACAGCGTCGCAACTAAAAGCAAAGAAAGCCCTGGGCTGCCAGAACAAAATAGATCCTGTCTTTTACTGGCGGATCTAGAGAAATGCTGACTGTTTTTAGTGATGACCACCGTTTGCACCATGGCACCGAACTGAAAGACGGCGTGCTCAAGCCCTCGTTCGAGCAACCGAGTCGCGCCGACACCGTGCGTGATCGCGTGCGGCAGGTGGGCCTGGGCGACATCATCGTGCCGCGCCATTTTGAGCGTGCCTGTTACGTCAATGCCCACAGTGAGCGCTACGTGGCGTTCCTCGAAACCGCCTGGGCCGAGTGGACTGCCATCGGGCGCAGCCATGACGCACTGCCGCTGGTGTGGCCGGTGCGTGACCTGGCCAATCAACAGGTACCGGATTTCATCGACGGCAAGCTGGGCTTCTATGCCATGGACGCCGGTTCGCCAATTACCGGCACCACCTGGAACGCGGTGAAAACCAGTGCGGATATCGCCCTGACCGGCCTGGCGCTGATCGATGAAGGTCATAACAGTGCCTTCGCGCTGTGTCGGCCGCCGGGGCATCACGCGGCTCGCGAGTACATGGGCGGCTATTGCTACCTCAACAATGCCGCGATTGCCGCGCAACAGGCCATTACCCAAGGCGCCAAGCGCGTGGCGGTACTGGACGTGGATTTCCACCATGGCAACGGCACGCAGAATATTTTCTACGACCGCCCGGATGTGATGTTCATCTCCCTGCACGGCGAACCGTCGGTGTCCTATCCGTATTTTTCCGGCTTCAGCAGTGAGCGCGGTGCCGGTGCCGGGGAGGGCTTCAACCTGAACTACCCGTTGCCGAAAAACACCACCTGGGCCCACTACCAAACCGCGCTGACCGACGCCTGCCGCCAACTGCGCGCTTTTGCCCCCGAGGTGCTGGTGATTTCCCTGGGCGTGGACACCTTCAAGGACGACCCCATCAGCCACTTTCTGCTCGACAGCCAGGATTTCCTCGGCATGGGCGAGATCATCGCCGGCGTGGGCGTGCCGACGCTGTTTGTGATGGAAGGCGGCTATATGGTCGATGAGATCGGCATCAATGCCGTCAACGTGCTGCACGGTTTTGAAAGCCAGACCGCCTGATACCCATAACAAGCAACGCTCAACTTTTTTCTGCCAAAACTCAAAAAACATAACAAGAGGTTTTGTGATGAAAACAACCACGCCCGGGCTTTATGAAAAGCCTGCGTTGCAACGCACCCTGAGCAACCGCCATATCCAGCTGATGGCCATGGGCGGTGCAATCGGAACCGGCCTGTTCATGGGCTCCGGCAAGATCATTGCGCTCTCCGGTACCTCGATCATCCTGATCTATATGATCATCGGCCTGTTCGTGTATTTCGTGATGCGCGCCATGGGTGAGCTGCTGCTGTCCAACCTCAACTTCAAGAGCTTTGCCGACTTTGCCGGGGCGTACCTGGGGCCGCGCGCGGCGTTCTTTCTGGGCTGGTCGTACTGGCTGAGCTGGAGCGTGGCGGTGGTGGGGGATGCGGTGGTGGTCGGCGGGTTTTTCCAGTACTGGTTTCCCGATGTGCCGGCCTGGATGCCCGCCGTGGGCATGTTGCTCACGCTGTTCGCGCTGAATGTGCTGACGGTCAAGCTGTTTGGCGAAGTGGAGTTCTGGTTCGCGATTATCAAGATCATCGCCGTGGTGACCTTGATCGGCGTGAGCGTGGTGCTGATCGCCAGTTCATTTGTCTCGCCCACCGGGGTTACCGCCTCCTTGAGCCATCTGCTGGATAAACAGGCGGCGTTTCCCAACGGGTTGTTCGGGTTCTTCGCCGGGTTCCAGATGGCGATCTTTTCCTTTGCCGGCACCGAGCTGATCGGCACCGCAGCCGCTGAAACACGGGCGCCGGAGAAGACCTTGCCCAAGGCGATCAACTCGATTCCGCTGCGCATTATCCTGTTCTATGTGCTGGCCCTGGCGTGCATCATCGCGGTGACGTCGTGGCAGCAGGTGTCGCCAAGCAAAAGCCCGTTTGTTGAGTTGTTCCTGGTGGCGGGATTTCCGGCTGCGGCGGGTATCGTGAATTTCGTGGTGCTGACGTCGGCGGCGTCGTCGGCCAACAGCGGGGTGTTTTCCGCCAGCCGCATGTTGTTCGGCCTGGCTGATCTGGGCGATGCGCCGGGCATATTCCGGCGCCTGTCGACCAGCAGCGTGCCGTTTATCAGCCTGGCGTTTACCACGCTGTTGATGCTGCTTGGGCTGGTGTTGCTGTTTGTGGTGCCGGAGGTGATGACGGCTTTCACCATTGTGTCGACGGTCTCGGCGATCCTGGTGATTTTTACCTGGTCGACCATCCTCGCGTCCTACATCGCCTACCGCAAAAAGCGCCCGGACCTGCATGCCAAATCCATCTACAAGATGCCCGGCGGGGTGCCGATGGCCTGGTTTTCCCTGGCGTTTCTGGCCTTTGTGCTCGGCTTGCTGGCGCTGCGCCCGGATACCCGGCTGGCACTGTGCGTGATGCCCGCCTGGTTTATCTGGCTGGGCATCGCCTTTCAATTCTCGCGCTTTCGCGGGGCCAGCCTGGTGAAAACCTAGTCGCGGCCTCACCCGATGCGGATCACAGGGGGGGGCCGCGTCGATCACGGCCTTGGCGAACGCCGCGGGTGCTTCCTGCGGCAAGTTGTGGCCAATGCCGCCGCTGATCAGGCGGCATTCGTACTTGCCGGTGAATCGCTTGGCGTAGGCCGGCCTTGATATGCTTGAGCGTGCCGAGGGCTGATTGGCCGCCGCCACGGGATTTGCCGGTGGCTCGGGCATTTCGGCGCTGGCTGTGCCAAGGATGCCGAACTGCAACGCGGTGAAGGCCAGGAACAGGGCGTGAGGTTTGAACTGAGGGTGCCTGGGGCTCAGTTGAACGCCGTGCTGTATCTGGCCTGTGCCTGGAAACCCGTCGGGTTTAAGCCTGTGTATCGCGGTGCCTTGCGTACACATTGCGATACACAACTAGAACTCAACACGCACGCCCAGCGTTGCGTCGCGGCCGTTCAGTGCGTGGCTGTCCAGGTTGCGCATGTAGCCCACCTCGCCATACAGATTTACGCCGTTGGCGACCTGCAGCCTGGCGCCGAGGTTCAGGCCCAGGGTGGTGGATCGTTGCTCGGTGTCGATGGCGGTCACATCGTTGAACGTCACGGTGTTGGTCCCGCCCTTGGCGTGCCACACATCGGCCCGCACATAAGGCTGCAACGGCAAACCGCGCACCGGGTAGCTGCCGCGCAGTCGCACGCCGAGACGGGTGACGAGGTTGCTGTCGGCGGTAAAGGCAACGTCCGCGATGCCGTCATTGCGGCTATCGAGTTGCGTGCGACCGACGATCAATTGAGCCTGGGGCTCAAGCTCCCAGCGTGGGCTCAGCGCAAACGGCCAGCCGACTTCGGCGGAGGCCAGCAGGTTGTGCCCACGGGTCTGCAACTGGATGCCCGGGGCGGACCGGCTGCTGCCATCGAAGCGGGTGCCCATCAGCACCAGGTCGAGGTAGGCGCGGTGGGTGCCGATCAGCGTCCAGTACACGCCCAGGCTGTCGCCACGCAAGGTGGTGCGGCCGGCGTGCTGGTTCTGCCGGCCAGCGTTAAAGCCTTTGACGTCGCCTTTGAGGGTGCTGTGGCCGATAAAAAAACCACCGCGCTGGCGCCGACTGGCGTACACATCGCTGCCCACTTGGAAGCCGGTGATTGAGCTGTCCAGTGTCGGGCTGACCGTGCCGGCGAAGGACTGGCGGCGGCTGCTGCCATACACCCGGCCCCAGCCCGTCGGCAAGGTACCGCTATAGTGTTGCGTGCCGGGCTCACCCATGCGTTGGTGATACGTCCCCAGCATGCCTTGCACAATCTGTTGCGCGGCCGGATACAGCGCGGTGTAGAGCGGTACTTCGGGGCGGTAAAGGGGGAGCGGGGAAACGTCGGGGTTGGGCGGCAACGCTGGTGAGCCGCTGACGGGCTCAGGCACGGGCGGGTCAATCACCTGGGGCGCAGGCGCAACAGGCAGCGTGGAGCGCAGGTAATAGTTTTGCGCCGTGCCGGCCGTTACGCCGCCCTTGAACAGGTAATAGTCGAACGCGCCGGCAGACACGCGCCCCGCCAGGCTGAACGCACTGCTGCTGCCGGTGGCGCCGTTGCTGGCCTGCACCACTTGGATACCGTCCTGCAACGTTGCCGCGCCCGCGCCGCCCAGGTTGCTGATGCGGATCCCTGTGGCGCCCTGGAGCGTGCCCTGGCTGACCACCAGTTTGTCGCTGGGCGAGTCGTCGCTGCCCAGCACGCTTTGCAGGGCCAGGAGCCCGGTGTTGCCGGTGTAATTGCCATTGACCGTCAGGGTGTCGGTGGCGAGGGTGCTGCCGGTGGCCATGTCGATCAGGCCGCTGTTGTTGAGGTTAACCGCCTGGCCACTGCTGAACGGGCGGAGGAGGCCGGAAGTGACTCGCAAGGTGCTGCCGTTATTGATCGCCAGCGTGCCGGACCCCGTGCCCGCATCGCCGAGCACGAAGCTGCCGCCCAGGGTTACGGTGGCGTTGTTGCTCAGCGCCACCCGTTCCCAGTGGGCGTAGCGCCCCGGCGTATTGGTCTGGGAATTGTCGAAGGTCAGGGTGTCGGTGCCGGTGCCGCCATCGATCAGCGGTGTGGAGGCCAGCAGGGTTTCGTTAAGGTTTTGCAGCAGGGCGATGTCGTTGTCCGGGCCCAGTAGAATCGGCGCATTGATTTTCCCGCCGCCGATCCAGCTGAAGGTGTCTGCGCCGGTGCTGGCGAGGATCTGCCCGTTGACGGTGCCGCCCGTGACGGTAATCGTGTCAGTACCGCCGCTGGTACTGAGGTTGCCGCCGATCAAGCTTGCGCCCGACACCCGCACGGTATCGTTGGCAAAGCCGGTGACCAGGTTGCCGATGATTGTGCCGCCCCGCATGTCGAAAAGGTTGTTATCCAGCTTCATGTCCACTCGGCCGATGCTGCCGCCCGTCATCAGCGCGGTATCGCCATCCTCGAAGGCGCCGGTGATGGTGCCGCCACTCATCAAGAACTGATCGTGCCCGTCGCCCTGGGCCAGCGCGGCAATCGTACCGGCGCTCATGGAAAAACTGTCGATACCGGCACCCTGGCTGATCGCCCCCGCGTTGCCGCCGCTGATCTGCACCGCATCCGCTCCCGCCCCTGGCTGAGCGCCCCGGTGACGGTGCCGCTGTTGAGCCGCAATACATTGGCGCCATCCCCCATGTTCACTGAGCCAGTGAGCCTCGCGGCCATTGCGTCCAATTGCAGCAGGTCATTACCGGCTCCCAAGGTGACATTGCCGGTAATGGAGCCGTTGCCGCTGGGGAACAGCAGCTGATTATTGCCCCCAAGGTCACTGAAACCCGGGCTGCTGCCGCTGTCACAGGTGAAGGTGTCATTGCCGGCGGTGGGGGCGATGTTACAGGCCCCGTGGGACGGCAATGGCCAGACGCTGAGAGCGATTGCCGTGGCAACGCTCACGTAGCACTGGCGTGGAATCCGTGTGTGCATGATCCAACCTCGTTCGAGGGGATTGTTGCCCCGGCGCCTGCTGCGGCGGGCGGGGCCAGACCATGACAACGGGATGCGCGATACGGATCAGGGAGAGCGTGTTACCTGTTCGAAAACACCGGCCAATGCAAAGGGTTGGCATGTCTTTCTCGACTGCGCTTCAACTCATGCAGTGCTTGAAGCACCATAACCACGCCCGGCGGAGGTCGCTACTGTGAGAAATAACACGTATAGACCAGTTGAAAGCCTGGCTAACCTCAGGACAGTACAATCTCGTAAGGCTCGCGCATGCGCTCCAGCAGCACCTGGGCCAGCATCGGCGCGAGGCCGATCTGCGGGTCGCCGACCAATTGGCTGGCATACGCATGCACGGCGTGGAGCTTGCGGGCCACGCTCCAGGAGTCCAGCCGTACTTTGCGCGCACGTTGCCAGGGGATCAGCGCACCGTCGCGTACCGGCGAGTGCCAGGCCCAGATCGGCAGTTCATACAGCTGCGCGCCCACCAGGTTGCAGGCTTGGGCGCTGGCCCGGCCGACGGCGTCGTGGTCGTCATTGCCGTCGTGGCGCCAAGTGGAAAACACCACATCGCCCGGCTGCAGGTAGCGTGCGATAAATTGGCTCATCTGCGGTTCGCGTGCGGCGAGGGCGTTATCGCAGAAGCCGCCGCGAATCCACTTCAGGCTGTGCAGCGGCATGCCCAGGCGGCGCAGGGCTTCGGCGCTTTCCTGGGGGCGCACCACGCTCAGGCGGCTGGCCGGCCATACATGCGAGCCCGGATGGCTGGCGCTGCCGTCGGTGATGGAGATCAATTGCAGGGGGTGTTCCAGGGTGCTGAGCAATTGCAGCAGACCACCGCAGGCCAGCACCTCGTCACCGGGATGGGGGGCGACGATCACCACCCGTGCGCCAGACGGGACCAGTGCGGCCGGCGTGATAGGGGGGATCTGCGCCAACTGCGGGGCACTGTTCCAGATTTGCGCAGGACCACGGCGGCCCTCGCTTAAGGAGGCAAGCTTCATGGGTGTCACATCCTTGTCGATTGATGCGGGTCGTGCCCCGTTGACGGGACGACTCTCTTTTATTCCCCACAGACTCCGCCGTGGGGGTTGCGTGGCAATCCAACCCTGGATTGCCAGCAAGGCGTTATCAGCATAGACAAGGATCGGCTGCTTTTACATTCGGCAACGTCGTTTTTTTCAGGAGGCGAGTGTCAGGCTCTTCAAATAATCGCCAAACCCGCCTTGAGCACGCGCTTGCAGACGTGCGCTGGTGATGACTTGCGGGGTATGGCTCCAGGCGATGGACGCGCCGCAGCGTTCCAGGCTGCGCACCAGTTGCACATCTTCGTGACAGGCCAGCGGCTCAAAACCGCCGGCGCGCACATAGGCGCCGGCACTCACACCGAGGTTGGCGCCGTGGATATGGCGGTGGCCCTCACGCGCCTCGTACGCCTGGTGATAGCGGATCTGCGCGGCCGGGTCGAAGTCTTCGCTCCAGGCGTCCACGGTCACCGTGCCGCAGACGGCGTCGGCCTCCAGTGCCAACTGGGCCACCAGCCAATCGGGGGCCACGCGGCTGTCGGCGTCGGTGCAGGATATCCAGCGGGCGCCCTGGTTGAGCAGGTGCCGTGCGCCGACTCCACGCACCTGGCCCACATTGCGCGCCTGGATTTCCAAGCGTTGTACCGGGAAATCTTCGGCAATCGCCGCGCTCGCGTCGCTGCAACTGTCGAGCATCACCAGGATCTGCACCGGCTCGCCCATTAACTCCGGGTGGTTGGCCGCAATCAATGCGGCTTTCAGGCACTCGCCCAATAGCGCTTCTTCGTTGTGCACCGGGATCAGAATGCCGATCATCGCAGGCCCTCAAGGGTGGCGACCGAGGTGCCGTCGCGGCTCCAGAGGTCGAGGAGAAAGTCGTGCTCGTGGTGCCTGGCGACCAGGGGCATCGCCAGCCGCTCATGGAGCAAGGCGTGCACCTGCTCGGCGGTCTGCGGGCAACCTTCGATAGACGGCCGCCAGTGGCAGGCCAGCACCTGGCCGTCACTGGTCAGGCAGGCGAGGGCGCGATCGATCACGCGGCCCAGGTCATCGGCGTCGAGGTAGTAGCACAGCTCGCTCAGTACGATCAGTTCGAACTGGCCCGCCGGCCATTGTTCAGGCAAGCGGCTTTGCTGCACCTGGGCATGGGCAAAACCCAGCAGCCGCCCACGGGCCAGGTCCACAGCGGCCGAGGCGGTATCGCAACACAGCAGGCGGTCACAACGGGTGGCCAACTCGATACTGAGTTCACCGTTGGCGCAACCGGGTTCGAACACCGAGGCATAGCGCGGGCGGGTCAACATGGCCAGGGTCAGCGCACGTTTGCGGCGCTCATACCAGCGTTGTCGGAACGCCCAAGGGTCATCGTTATCGGCAAACAGTTGATCGAAATAAGGCGTTGCCACACTCATACAAACACCACTTCAAAAGGTTGCAGCAGGCGTTCCACCACATAGGGCGCCAGCACCGGTGGCAGGCCGATCTGCGGGTCGCCCTCCAACTGGCTGGCGAACGCATGGATGGCGTGGCGCTTGCGGGCCACCGCTTCACAGGTCAGAGGGATTTTGCGTGCGCGGTGCCACGGCACCTGGCTGTCTTCGGGTGAGGCCCAGTGCCAGGTCCATACCGGCAGCTCGTACAGGGTGGCGCCTGCTGCGTGTGCCGCCTTGGCGCTGGCGCGGCCAACGGCTTCATGGTCGCAATGGCCGTCTTCACGCCAGGTGGTGAACACCACGTCAGTGGGTTTGAGGTAGCGCTGGATAAACGCGGCCAGTTCGTCTTCCCGCGCAGCGACTTGGCTGTCGGTAAAACCTGCGCGCAGCCATTTCAGGCTGTGCAACGGTAAACCGAGGCGATGCAGAGCCTGCGCCGATTCCTGCGGGCGTACCACGCTCAAACGCTCCACCGGCCAGCGTTTGGAACCGGGGTGGCTGGCGCTGCCGTCGGTTACCGAAATCAGTTGCATGGGTCGCCCCAATGCGGCCAAGCCTTGCAACAAGCCGCCACAGCCCAGCACTTCGTCGTCCGGGTGCGGGGCGATGATCACGGCGCGATGGCCGTCGGGCACCAGTGCTTGAACGCTGATCTGCGGCAGCTCGGCCATCATCGATGAGGCCTGCCAGTGGTGCAGCGGCGTACCCTGGCCAACAATTGGATTGGGCTTCATAACTGCCACCTCCCAGCGGGTTCAGCGGCGACCCGTTCGCCGAGGGCCGCCAGGTCACGTTCGGCGTGGCTTTGGCGCACATACACCGGCAGGTCCGCCATCAACTGGGCAAAGTGCGGGTCCTTGCAATACGGGCCAGCGCCCACGGCACGCCCCACATGGTGCATCACCTGTTCAACGGCATCTTCGATACAGGCCCGGGCTTGCTGGGCGAGTTGCCTGGCATTGGCCTTGGGTTCGCGGTCGATTTGCTCCGCGCTGGCACGCAGCACACAGGCCGCACTGTTGAGTGCACTGTCGACGGCGCCAAGGTGGGCGAGAGCATGCGGGTCCGAGCGTTTGCTGCAGTGTTCACGCAGCACCTCGGCCAGACGTTGCGCCGCGCCGTACCAGCACGCGGCGATGCCGATACCGCCTTGCCAGAAGCCGGGGCGGGCGAGGTAGTCGCCGGGGCCGCCCACCGCAATGGCGCCGGCGCCTTCAAATATCACCTCTACGCTGCCGGTGGCGGCCATGCCCACAGCATGCCAGCCCTGGTCAGTCACCGTGACGGCGGGTTGGTCCATCTGCACCGCGACCAGTTGCTGGCAACCCTGTTCATCCCAGGCCGTCAGCAACCCGTGGCTGACCACCGCGGCGCCGGAACACCAGGCTTTACGCCCCTCAATCAACAGGCGATGACCTTGCTGGCGTACCTGCACTTTAGCGTTCGGCGGCTCAGCCGCCCACATGCCCCAGGTGCTGCCCAAAGGCGGCAGTGGGCTGCCAAGTTCGGCAATGATCGCCAAGGCGTCGGTATGCCCTTCGAACAGCTTGCACAAGCGCAGGTCATGGCCTGCCACCTGTGCCAAGCGGCTGAACCGCGCCAGTGTTTCCCCGCCGCCAGGCAGCGGCAGTTGGTCCAGGCCTTCCTCCTGAAGTGCCTTCAGGGCTGTGCCCAGGGCTTGCGTGTCCGCATAGCCCGGGAAGCCTTGAAGGAATCCATGCAGTGCCATGTCACACCTCTTCGTCACGCTGCAATTCAAACAGCAGCAGCGAGCGGCCGGTTACGGCGTACTCGTGATCAAACTCGAAACGCTCCTGGCCACGTACTGCGGGCTCATTGGTGTCGAGCATGCAGGTCCAGAACTCACCTTCGGGCACCGGCGGCAGGCGGAAATTCACCATGTCGTGGTGGGCGTTTACCACCAGCAGCAGCGTGGCATCGGCACCGGCGCGGCGAATCCCGGTTTCCTGGGCGCGGCCATCCATCAACATGCCCAGGCAACGGCCGTGGCTGTCTTCCCACTGTTCGGTGGTCATCTCGTTGCCATCCGGCGCCAGCCAGGTCACGTCCTTCACACCGATATCTTCGTTGTAGTCGCCCACCAGGAAGCGGCCACGGCGCAGGATCGGATACGCCAGGCGCAGCTTGATCAGGCGTTTTACGAACTTGAGCAAGGCCCTGCCGTCGTCATCCAGTTCCCAGTTGACCCAGCCGATCTCGCTGTCCTGGCAGTAGGCGTTGTTGTTGCCGTGCTGGGTGCGGGCGAATTCATCCCCGGCCACAATCATCGGCGTGCCCTGGGCCAGCAGCAATGTGGCGAAGAAGTTGCGCATCTGGCGCAGGCGCAGTGCGTTGATTTCCGGGTCGTCGGTGGGGCCTTCGACGCCGTGGTTCCACGACAGGTTATTGTTGCTGCCGTCCTGGTTGTTCTCGTCGTTGTCTTCGTTGTGCTTGTCGTTGTACGACACCAGGTCGTGCAGGGTGAACCCGTCGTGAGCGGTGATGAAGTTCACCGAGCTGTAGGGGCGACGGCCGCGATGGTTGAACATCTCGCCCGAGGCGGTCATGCGCCCGGCGAAGTCCGCGAGTTGGCCGTCATCGCCTTTCCAGAATGCGCGTACGGTGTCGCGGAACCGGTCGTTCCATTCCACCCAGCCCGGCGGGAAGTTGCCCACCTGATAACCGCCGGGGCCGCAATCCCACGGTTCGGCGATCAGCTTGAGCTGGCGCAGCACCGGGTCCTGGCGGCAGGCCACGAGGAAGCTGTGGCGCTCGTCGAAGCCATCGCGGTAGCGACCGAGGATGGTTGCCAGGTCGAAGCGGAAGCCGTCGACGTGCATCTCGTTGGCCCAGTAGCGCAGGGAGTCGGTGACCATTTGCAGCACGCACGGGTGGCTCAGGTCCAAGGTGTTGCCGGTGCCGGAGTCATTGATATAGAAACGCTTGTCGTCGGGCATCAGGCGGTAGTACGAGGCGTTGTCGATACCGCGCATGGACAGGGTCGGGCCGCGCTCGTTGCCTTCGGCGGTGTGGTTGTAGACCACGTCCAGGATCACTTCGAGCTTCTGCTCGTGCAGGTGCGCGACCATCTCCTTGAACTCGGCGATCTTGCCGCTGGCCAGGTAGCGCGGGTCGGGGGCAAAAAAAGCGATGCTGTTGTAGCCCCAGTAGTTGGTCATGCCTTTTTCCAGCAGGTGCTGGTCGTTGACAAAGGCGTGTACCGGCAGCAACTCCACGGACGAAATGCCCAGTTGGCGGATGTGCTTGAGCACGTCGTCTTCCATCAGACCGGCGCAGGTGCCGCGCACCGACTCGCCCACCGAAGGGTGACGCATGCTGATGCCGCGCAAGTGGGTCTCATAAATGATCGTGCGGTCCCATGGCACGCGCACCGGCTGGTCGTTGCCCCAGGTGTGCGCCGGGTCGATGACCTTGCACTTGGGCACGAACGGCGCGCTGTCGCGCTCGTCGAAGCTGAGGTCGTCATCGGGGTGGCCGATGGTGTAGCCGAACAGCGCTTCGGACCATTTAAGCTCGCCCACCAGCTGTTTGGCGTAGGGGTCGATCAGCAGTTTGTGGTGATTGAAGCGATGACCATTGGCTGGGTCATAAGCACCGTACACGCGATAGCCGTAAATCAGCCCGGGGTGGGCGTCGGGCAGGTAGCCGTGGAAAATCTCGTCGGTGTATTCAGGCAGTTCGATACGTTCCAGTTCTACTTCACCGGCGTCGTCGAACAGGCACAGTTCGACTTTGGTCGCATTGGCGGAGAACAGCGCAAAGTTGACACCCAGGCCATCCCAGGTGGCGCCGAGAGGGAAGGGCAAACCTTCACGAATCCGCGACGGCTCGTTACCCGGCGTCGAAGGGGTTTTATGGGGTTTGCTCATGGAGTTGCTCCTGCAAAGGTCTTTTTTCAGGCCGAACGCGGCCTTGCTGACGAGAATTCAGCGGACAGTAGGGAAAAAGTGAAATCACCTCTTGCCGGCAGCGCCGGCAGGAGGCTTGAAGGTCAAGCCTTGGGCTTTTTCGGCGCCGCAGGCTTTTTAGCGGCCGGGGGCGCCGGCTTACTGGCTGCCGGCGCGGGTGGCTTGGCCTTGGCGGGCGGTTTGGGTGCGGTCTTGGGCTTGGCCGCAGCCTTGGGTTTGCTCGGCGTCAGGGCTTCGGCTTCCGCCAGCTTGCGCGCCATTTCCCAGTGTCGCGCATCCTCCCCATGGGGCTTGCCCTCAGATTCCCAGATCTGATGCGCTAACTCGCGTATGCGTTTGTCTTCAGTACTCATCGCAATGCTCCTCACAGAAAATTTCAGCTTTCTTGATCATCAGGATTGATAAAGACATTGACCGGGAAATCCCCCAGGGCAGTGCTGATCAACAGCTCCTTGTCTGGTGTGACTGCGCCTGTGTGAAAAAGTCCCTTCCAGTTTTGGGTTGACGCGGCGAACGGTAATTTCACCCGTGTATCGCCCCAAACCTGCGCATTGATCTGGGGATGCACACCGTTTTCAAGCAGCTGCAACGGCCAGCGCGGGACCACCACCAACAGGCGTTTGCCGTGGTGCTCGCGGCAGAACGCGAGCACCCGCTCGGCGTGTTGGCCCACCACTTCCAGTGGCGTATAGGTGCCGCTGCGAAACAGCTCGGGATCGGCCTTGCGCAAGGCCAGCACCTGGGCAATCAATGCCTGTTTGATGCGCCCGTCACGCCAGTTGAACAGCAGCTCGCCAATGTCCGGTGGGGTTGCCAGCGCGTGTTGCCGTGCGTTGAAATCCACCGGGCGCCGGTTGTCCGGGTCCACCAGGCTGAAGTCCCAGAACTCATCGCCCTGGTACAGGTCCGGTACACCCGGCACGGTGATGCGAAGCAAGGATTGCGCCAGCCCGTTGAGGGCGCCGGCCGGGGCAATGGCCTGGGCGGCGTTGCCGATGGCGGTGCGTAACGGGCGGCCCTCCTCACTGAGCAACAGGCGTGAGAGAAAGCTTTCGACGCCTTGTTCATAGGCTTCGTTGGGCGCGCTCCAGCTGCTTTGCAGCTTGGCTTCACGCAAAGCTTTTTGCTGCCACTGCCACAGGCGTTGCTGGTAGCCCTCGAAGTCATCCGCCTGGTCCAGCGGCCAGCTGCCCAGCAGCACTTGATAGAGGATCAGTTCATCACCGGCCGAGGGGCTGTCGGCATTGCTGCGCAACGGCGCGGCGAGGCTGCGCCAGTGCTCCACTTGTTTGGCGTACCACGGCGCGCACTCACTGAGCACCGCCAGGCGCGCACGCGTGTCTTCACCGCGTTTGTGGTCGTGGGTGGCAGTGGCCAGCAGGTTGTCGGGGAAGGCTTGCAGGCGCTGTTGGTTGACCGCATGAAACTCGGCCAGCGGCGCGCTGAACTGCTCGGTACTGAAGCCTACATCGTTGCGCGACAGCAGCACCGCCGAGCGATAGAACGCGGTGTCTTCCACGGCCTTGGCGGCAGCCGGCGACGTCAATTGCTGGAAGCGCACGCAGGCATGCTTGAGGATCTTGCGCTCGCGGCCCACCGGGCGCTCACGCCAGGGCTGGCCGCCGAGCCAGTTTTCGAGGTGCTCAAGCACCGGCCAGTCGCCTTCGCCGAGGGTGCTGCGGGCGCCGTCCAGGGCTTGCTGGAACACCTTGTCGTCGGCCGCGCTGCGGCCACGGGCGCTGATATAGGTGCGGTACACCGGGAAGTGCACGATCAGCTCCTGCAGGGCGCGGCGGATCGCACCCAGGGTCAGGTCGCGGGTCATCACATCATCACGGGCCACTTGCAGCAGGGCCTGGGCCACACTTTCAAAATCCCCGCCGAGGGAGCCGTTGAGGATCTGCTGGCGCGCCAACCGCGCCTCTTCGATAAACGCCGACGGCCGTTCACTGTGGCGCGTCCACAACTCGGCGAGCGGCGCAAAGCCTTCAGGGTTGTGTTGCAGCAGCGACAGCTGGTTCATGAATTCGTAACCGGTGGTGCCGTCCACACGCCAGTCTTCGCGCAGCGTCTCGCTTTCGCCAAGAATCTTTTCGACGAAAATCGGCAAGTGCCGCTCGGGGGACAGCGAATCCACGCGGCGCCGCAGCTTGCGGCAATACCCCCGTGGGTCGGCCAGGCCGTCGATATGGTCGATACGCAAGCCGTCCACCAGGCCCTCGCTGATCAGTTCGAAAATCTTGCCGTGGGTGGCTTCGAACACGGCGCTGCGTTCCACGCGCAGGCCGCCGAGTTCGTTGACATCAAAGAAGCGCCGCCAGTTGATATCGTCCGCCGCCGTGCGCCAACTGGCGAGGCGATAGGCCTGTTGCTCGAGCAACTGATGCAGGCGCTTGAAACCCTCGGGGTCGCGCCCGTCGAACTCGCCCAGGCGGTGTTCGATGGCGGGCAGCACTTCGGTCGCGCGTTCGGCCAATACCTGCTTGAGCCAGGCCGCTTCGGCGTAGGCATCGTCCTGATAGGCAAGGGCGCTGAAGCGGTCGCCTAGGGGCTTGAGCCGCTCATCACTGCCCAGGATCAGCGCGTAATCACGCGGGCAGATCGGGAAGCGGTGTTCGTAATGCTCGACGTAAAACGCGCCATGCTCGGCGTCGAAATGCAGGGTCAGCGTGCCGGTTTGCAAGGCTTCGCCGTAGTCGCTGCCGAGGAACGGCATGAGCAATTGGCCCTTGAGCAACGGGTCGGGCGAATGCCACTGGATGTCGAAAAACTCGCTGTACGGGCTTAAACGGCCCCATTCCAGCAGGTCCAGCCACCAGGGGTTATCGGCACCGCCCACGGCCATGTGGTTGGACACGATATCCAGGATCAACCCCATATCGTGTTCACGCAGGGCGCCGACCAGGCGCCGCAAGGCTGCTTCGCCGCCCAACTCCGGGTTGACGCTGGTGGGGTCGACCACATCATAGCCATGCATCGAGCCCGCACGGGCGCTGAGCAGAGGGGAGGCGTACAGGTGGCTGATGCCCAGTTGGGCAAAATACGGCACCAGGGGCACCGCATCATCGAGGGTAAAACCTTTATGGAATTGCAGGCGCTGGGTAGCGCGCAGGGGCAGTACGTTCATCGGTCACGCTCATAGGCTTGGTTGCGCGCGACGGCCAGCAGTTCGAGGCGGCGGGCGGCGCCTGCGTTGTCGAGCAGGCTCGAAGCCTCGCCCGGCAGGCGGCGGCGCCAATTGGGATGGGTGTCGGTGGTGCCGGGCAGGTTGGCTTGTTCTTCAAGGCCCAGCGCGTCTTCCAGCGGCAGCAGCACCAGCGGCGCACGGGTGTGGCCCAGGTAGCGCACGCTGGCGTCGATCATATGGTCGGTTTCGTTGCGGATCTCTTCGACAAAATTCTGCGGGTCCTGGCTCAAGGCCTGGCGCAGGGCCTGGCGTTCGCGCAGGCGGTGTTCGCTCCATTGCTCCACGGTGGGCGCGTCGATCAGGCCGAGCTGGATATTCCAGTCGATATCGCGGCTGTGCCACCACCCATTAAGCGTGGGCAAGTCGTGGGTGCTGGTGGTGGCCAGTGCGTTATCCGGCCAGTCGAGAATCGGCTTGAACTGGCCATCGTGGCCCTGTTCGAAGAGCAGCACGCGCATGCCCAGAATCGAGCGGCTGATGAGTTTTTCACGCAGGCCGTCGGGTACTGTGCCGAGGTCTTCACCGAGTACGATGGCCTGGTGGCGGTGCGACTCCAGCGCCAGCAACCGCAACAGGTCGTCCACCGGGTAATACAGGTAGGCGCCCTCGCGAGGGGAGGCATCCATCGGGATCACCCACAGGCGTTGCAGGCCCATCACATGGTCGATGCGCAGGCCGCCGGCATGCGCGAAATTGGCGCGCAGCATTTCGATAAACGCGCGAAAGCCATTGCGCTTGAGACCTTCGGGGAGAACGCGGAGATCCCCCAGCCTTGGCCTGCACGGTTGAGAATGTCCGGCGGCGCGCCCACGGTCAGGTCGGCCAGCAGTTCATCCTGACGGCTCCAGGCCTGGCTGCCGCCGCCGTCGGCGCCCACCGCCAGATCGGCGATCAGGCCCACGCCCATGCCGCTGCCTCGCGCAGCTTGTTGGGCGCGTTCCAGGCTGCGGGCGATCAACCATTGGCCGAAAGCGTAAAAGCCGATTTCGCTCTGATTGGCTTCGGCAAACTCCACCAGCGCCGGGCTTTGTGGCGAGCGCCAGGCTTCGGGCCAGTGGCGCCAGTCAAGGTCTTCGCCCGCAGCGGCGCGGTGCGCCTGCACGGCTTCGAAGCGGCAGTGGTTTTCCAGGGCTTCGCCGCCGGCCTGGCGGAAACTCAGAAAGTCCGCATGTTGCGGATGCTGGCCGTGGCGGAAATCTTCGTACAAGGCGCGCAACAGGCGTTGCTTGGCCTTGGCGGCGGCAGGCCAGTCGATCAGGGTGTGCTGCTCCAGGGTGTGCAGCTCTTCGGCCAGGCCCAGGGCTTCAATCGCGTTGCGTACTTCGCGCTCGCCCAGAATGCACGCCGGCGAGGCATAGAGGCTGTTGAGGAACAAGCGGCTGGAGGGGGAGTACGGGCTGTAGCGCTCGGTGTCGGCGCTGAACATCGCGTGCATCGGGCTGATTGCCAGGGCATCGGCTCCGCGTTCGGCGGCGGCACGCGCCAGGTGTTCCAGGGCGAGTGTGTCGCCGAAGCCGCCATCGCCCAGGCGGCGCAGTGCATACAGCTGGGCGCTCAGGCCCCAGGCGCGGGCCGGTTGGGTGTCTACCGCTTCGGCCACGCTGTAGCAATGGGTGGGGGCGACGGCGAGGGTGAAGGTCTGGTCGTTGATATGCACCTGGTGATAGCCCAGGGCAATGACGCCCGGTAGCACCGCGTCGCCATCGAGGCGCAACTCCAGGGTTTCGCCGTTTTCGAGGTTGACCCGGCACAGGGTGTCGGGTTCGAAATAACGCGCCAGGTCCAGGCCAATGCTGGTCTCGACCGTCATCAAGGGTGGCAGGTGTTTGTCTTGTTGCACCTGCTCCAGTTCCAGCAGGCTGGCGTCGATCTCGGCATCGGTGTCGGCCGGGTGGCCCAGGCCTTTGAGGACGGCGCGCAGGGCGTCGGGTTTCACTCGTTGCGGGCGGCCGTTTGCGTCGATCCAATCGACGGCCAGGCCCGCTCGGCTGGCGAGGATTTCCAGGTTCGCTTCGCTCAAGGGTGCTCTCCAACAGGGAATAGGGTGACGCGTGCGCTGTACGGCGGCAGGTTGGCGCCGTGGTCGGCAGGCGTTTGGAACAGGACATGCGCGGTCGCCGGGTGCTGCAGCGCGATGGCGCTCAGGTTCAGGTCGATCTGCAACAGGCTGCCGTCGCCCAGGCGCCAGCGTGCACTCACGGCCGCATCGCCAAGCACCTGCGCGCCCAGTGCCATGCTGCCGGGCAGCCGCGGCACGATGTGGCGATGGCGCAGGCTCAACAGTTGGCGGTAGAGCCGGGCGTGCGGGGTATCGGCAAAGGACGGCGCCGACTGCTCAAAGGTCGTTAGCGCGTTGGGGTCGGGAATGCGTTCGCGTCGCTCGGGGTCCTTGAAGGCGGCAAAGTCGGCAAACTCATCGCGCCGGCCTTCACGGACCGCCTCGGCGAGTTCGCCATGGTGGTCGGTGAAGAACAGGAAAGGTTGCTCGGCATTGACCTCATCGCCCATAAACATCAATGGGATCATCGGCGACAGCAGCAGCAGGGCGGTGGCGGCCTCCAGCGCCTGGGGCGGGCAGAGCTGGTGCAGGCGCTCGCCCATGGCGCGGTTGCCGATCTGGTCGTGGTTCTGCAGGAACGCCACAAAAGCCGTGGGCGGCAGGTCGCCGCTCGGCTCGCCGCGCGCATGGCCGTGACGGGTGGTGTGCCCCTGGTAGATAAACCCTTCGCCCAGGCAGCGGGCGAGTTTGGCGGTGGGGTCTTCGGCGAAGTCGCTGTAATAGGCATCGGTTTCGCCGGTCAGCAACACGTGCAACACGTTATGAAAGTCATCATTCCATTGCGCGTCGAAATCGTGCTTGAGCAGGCTTGCCTGGTTCAGTTCGTTCTCCAGCACCAGCCACACATGCCGGCCGATATCCACCTGCTCACGCACGCGATGCGCCAGTTGCTGCAGGAACCCCGGGTTGTCGATGGCGTGCACCGCGTCCAGGCGCAGGCCGTCGAAGCGGTATTCGAGCAACCACATCAGCGCGTTATCGAGGAAGAAGTCCCGCACTTCACGGCGTTCGAAATCAATCCCGGCGCCCCAGGGCGTGTGCACGTCTTCGTGGAAGAAACCTGCGGCGTACTGGCCCAGGTAATTGCCATCAGGGCCAAAGTGGTTGTAGACCACGTCGAGGATCACGGCCAGGCCGTGTTCATGGGCGCTGTCGATCAGATGCTTGAGCTGTTCGGGGGTGCCGTAGGAAGACTGCGGCGCATACGGCAGCACGCCGTCATAGCCCCAATTGCGTTCGCCGGGAAATTGCGCCAAAGGCATCAGTTCAATCGCGGTGACGCCCAGCTCGGCCAGGCGTGGCAGGTGTTTTTCAACGTTGGCGTAGCCCCCCAGCGCGCCCACGTGCAACTCGTAGATCACCGCCTCATGCCACGGGCGGCCTTGCCAGGCGGTATGCCGCCATGGGTAGGCGAGCGGGTCGACCACCAGGCTCCAACCATGCACGTCCGTGGCCTGGGCCCTGGACGCGGGGTCGGGTACATCCATTTCTCCATCGATGTTGTAGCGGTAGCGAGTGCCCGCAGGGCACTTCACTTCTGCCTCGAACCAACCCTCTGCCTGAGGCAGCATGGCGACTGATTTACCACCTTCCAATTCAACGCTGACATAAAACGCGTCTGGCGCCCACAAGGCGAAACGCGTGTGTTGCGCGTCCAGCATGATTGCGCCGTGGGGCCAGGTTTCCAGAGTCCGTAACGGCATCTATGAAGACCTCCCTTGATTATTTAGTCGACTTCCCCAAAGCCTTGGCCACCAGTTGTTCGTACAGTTCGGCGTAGGGTTCTACCGCCTGGCACCAGTTGAAGGGTTGGGTCATGGCTCGGCTGCGCATGGCGTTGAGCAAGCCTTTGTTGTCGAATACGCGAAGCGCACGGCTCAGCGCTTCTTCATAACTTTCTACCGTGGATTCATTGAACAGGAACCCGGTGACGCCATTTTCGATGGTGTCCGCCAGCCCGCCGGTATTGCGTGCAACCGGCAGCGAGCCGAAGCGCTGGGCGTACATCTGGCTCAGGCCGCAAGGCTCGTAGCGCGAAGGCATCAGCAGAAAATCGCTGCCGGCGAACATGCGCCGAGCATCGGTTTCGTTGAAGCCGATGCGCACGCCCACCTGGCCCGGGAAGCGCAGTGCGAGTTCGCGCATGGCTTGTTCTTCTTCCGGTTCGCCGCGACCGATGATGGCGATCTGGCCACCGTGTTCGACGATAAAGCTGGCCACCGCTTCGGTCAGGTCCAGGCCCTTCTGGTACACCAGGCGTGAGACCACCGCGAACAGCGGGCCGGTGGAGTCATGCAGGCCGAACAGTTCGCGCACATGGGCGGCATTGACCGCCTTGCCTTCCCAGTCACCGATATTGAAGTTGTGGGTCAGGTGCGTGTCGGTAGAGGTTTCCCAACTTTCATCAATGCCGTTCGGAATACCACTGAGCAAGCCTTGCTGGGTCTTGGCGGCGAGGAAGCCGTCGAGGCCGCAGCCGAATTCCGGGGTGGTGATTTCCTGGGCGTAGGTCGCGCTCACGGTGGTGATATGGCTGGAATACGCCATACCGGCCTTGAGAAACGACATCTTGCCGTAGAACTCCATGCCTTCCTGTTGCAGCGCGTGGGGCGGAATGCCCAGCTCCGGCGTGGAAGCCAGGCTGACCACGCCCTGGTAGGCCAGGTTATGGATGGTGAACAGGGTGGGCGTGCGTGACCCACGCCAGTGCATATAGGCAGGGCCAGGCCGGCAGGCCAGTCGTGGGCGTGCACCAGGTCCGGGCACCAGTGGATCTGGGCGAGGTTGGCGGCCATGTCGGCGGCGGCCAAACCCAGGCGGGCGAAGCGAATATGGTTGTCGGGCCAGTCGCGGCCGTTGTTGGCGCCGTACGGAGTGCCTTCGCGCTCATACAGCTCGGGGCAGATCAGCACGTAGATGACCAGGCCGTCCTTGAGGTCCATGCGCCCGATCTTGCACGGCGGCAACGCGGCATGGCCGCCCAGCTCACCAATAATGTGGATCGGGTTGTCGCTCTCCATGACCTGTGGGTAGCCCGGAATCAACACTCGCACATCGTGCAGGTGCGCCATGGCGCGGGGCAGGGCGGCGGACACGTCACCCAGGCCGCCGGTTTTCACCAGGTCAGCGAATTCGGAGGTTACAAACAGGACTTTCTTGCGATTTGGGTTATGACTAGGGACCGGCCGCACCGTGTTGAGGTCAACCAAAGAGGTCGACCCGCCAACTGGCTGACTAACACGCTCTCCCTGAATACTTGCAGCGGCACTGATCATAGTTCTCTCCACGTGTTGGTCGGCTAATGGCCCGCTGCCACTAGCTCCGAAGACCGCATCCTGCGGCCAGGCGCACAAGCGCAATTACGCTCATTACATACTTCGCAAGGCGTATGCCAGTTGCACGGTTAGCTCAAAAAGAATGGATAGACGGCAGTTGGTGTGAACCGCTTGTGCACGCCTTACCCTAAACCTGACCCATGGCAGAGTTGGAAAGTTTAGATTTTTTCGCGGGGTTTTTGTTTTGGAACGGACCCATCGGTCACCAGTCTAGGACAGATTCCAGAGCCTGTAGGGTTTGTGAGATGTTTTTGTAGGACAAAAAACTTGTAACGATATGCGATATGGAGCGAGTGCGCGGGCGCAGCGTGCCCGGCACGTTGGCTGGAGAGGGAAAATTCGGTGGCGAGGGGGCCTGATTGCGCAGCCGTTACCTGGTTTTTAGGCCCGCTTTGCGCCCCAACGCGGGCAAACTCCCTCGCCACAGTAGGGCAGATGCCCTGAAAGGGTGCGTTAGCCGAGCACGCGAATGGGCATGTCGTTTGCCCATGCCTGAATGTCCTCGAGCATTTGCTGGTAGAACTGCCGGTAATTCTGCTCGCTCACATAGCCCACATGCGGCGTGGCCAAGACATTGGGCAAGCGGCGGAACGGATGATCGGCCGGCAGCGGCTCCGCGCTGTACACGTCCAATGCCGCCCCGGCCAGGCGGCCACTTTCCAGGGCCTGCACCAGCGCCTGCTCATCCACAATCGGGCCACGGGCGGTGTTCACCAGGCGCGCACTGGGCTTCATCCAGCTCAGTGCCTCGGCATCTACCAGGCCACGGCTGCGGTCGCTGAGTACCAGGTGGATGGTCAGGATGTCGGCCTGCTCGAACAGCTGTTGTTTGCTGACCCAGGTGACCCCTGACTCGGCCGCACGCTCCGGTGTGAGGTTTTCACTCCAGGCAATCACGCGCATACCGAACACCTGGGCGAACTGCGCGACCTTTTGCCCAATGCTGCCCAGGCCGAGAATGCCCAGGGTCTTGCCATACAGGTCGCCGCCCAGGCCCACCTGCCAGCCGCCGGCTCTGAGGGCGTTGGCTTCGGCCAGCAGGTTGCGGGTGCTGGCCATGATCAATGCCCAGGTCAGCTCCGGCGCCGCCTGCTTATAGCTGTCGGTGCCGCAGACCTGAATGCCCAGCGCCTTGGCGGCGGGAATGTCGATGGCTGCATTGCGCATGCCGCCGGTGACCAGCAGCTTGAGCTTGGGCAGGCCCTGCAACAGCGCCTTGTCGAAGGTGGAGCGTTCGCGCATCACGCAAATCACCTCGAAGCCCTTCAAGCGCTCGACCATGGTGGCGGTCTCCGCCGGGTAGTCGTGCAGGAAATGCACCTGGCCCACCGACGCCAGAGCCGACCAATCGACTATGCCACTGGCCACATTCTGCCAATCATCAATGACTGCGATCTGTACCGACATTCACGAGTGCCTCGAAAAAAGCGTGGATTAAAGTGCGTTCAAACCCTGCAGCAGCGCTGTGTGAAACCGGGCCGGTTCTTCCATTTGTGGTGCATGCCCCAAGCCCGGGAATTCGACCAGGGTGGCATGGGGGATCAGCTTGGCCACCTGCTTGCCCAAGACCTCGTAGTTGCCGAGCTTGGCCTTGACCTCAGGTGGCGCCAGGTCCTTGCCGATGGCGGTGTTATCCGCGGTGCCGATCAGCAGCAGGGTCGGCGTCTGCAGATTCTTGAACTCGTAGTACACCGGCTGGGTGAAGATCATGTCGTAAATCAATGCCGAGTTCCAGGCGACCTGGGTATGGCCGGGGCCGTTGCTCAGGCCGGCATACATGTCGACCCAGCGCTCGTACTCCGGCTTCCAGCGTCCCACGTAATAGGTGTTGAGCTGGTATTTGCGAATGCCCTCGGCGCTGACTTTCAGCTCACGCTCATACCACTGGTCGACGGTGATGGAGGGCACGCCCAGGGCTTTCCAGTCTTCCAGGCCGATGGGATTGACCATCGCCAGTTGTTCGGTTTGTGTGGGGTACATCAGCGCGTAACGGGTCGCAAGCATGCCACCGGTGGAGTGGCCGACGATCGTGGCCTTTTGAATCCCGAGTTTTTCCAGCAATTGATGGGTGTTGGTCGCCAGTTGCTGGAAGCTGTACTGGTAATGATCAGGCTTGCTGGAGCTGCAAAAGCCGATCTGGTCGGGGGCGATCACCCGGTAGCCGGCGTCGCTCAAGGCTTTGATCGTACCTTCCCAGGTGGCGCCGCAGAAGTTCTTGCCGTGCATCAGCACCACACTGCGTCCGTTGGCCTTGCCCTTGGCCGGCACGTCCATGTACCCCATCTGCAGGGATTTGCCTTGGGATTGGAAGGTGAAATGCTCGAGGGGATAGGGGTATTGGAAGCCTTGCAGCTCGGGGCCGTAGGTCGGTCCTTGCGTGGCGGCGAAAACCGGCGTGGCGCCGGCGGCGAGCAGGCTGGCGATGCAAAAAGCGCGGATCAATGGCATGGGCGGGGCTCCAAACAAGATGCTCGGATGCTGTTGCGAGGGGATTAAGCAGGGATTAACACCCACTGCAAGGTCAGCGCTGCCAGCACGCCATACCGCACGCCTTTGGCCAGGGTCACCAGCAGCAAGAACCGCCAAAAGGGCTCGCGCATCACGCCGGCCACCAGGGTCAGCGGGTCGCCGATGATCGGCACCCAACTGAGCAACAGCGTCCAATGCCCCCAGCGTGCGTAATGCTTACGCGCTTTGTCCAGTTGCTTGTCGCTGACCGGAAACCAGCGCCGCTGCTTGAAATGTTCCACCCCGCGCCCCAGCAGCCAGTTCACCACTGAACCCAGGACATTGCCCAAGGTGGCAACCCCCAGCAGCCACCACAGGCTGTAATGCCCGCTGACCAGCAGGCCCACCAGCACGGCTTCGGATTGCAGCGGCAGCAGCGTCGCGGCGCCAAATGCCGCGAAAAACAGCCCCAGGTAACCGGCCAGCACCAGTCAGTGCGCCGGGTATTCGGCCACCACCACGTCTTCACCGTCTCGGGTCAGGCCGATGACTTGATAGGCCTCGCCACGTCCGTCCACTTCCATGCCCGGCGAACCCATGGGCATGCCCGGCGCCGCAATGCCCAGCAGGTCGGTGCGCTTGCGCAGGGCCAGCACTTGCTCGGCGGGCACATGGCCTTCAACGAACTTGCCGTCGATCACCGCGGTGTGGCACGAGCCCAGGCGCGGGGCCACGCCGAGGCGTTGCTTGACTTCACTCATATTGGTTTCGACATGGTCGTTGACCTTGAAACCGTTGCTCTCCAAGTGGCTGATCCACTTTTTGCAGCAACCGCAATTGGCGTCGCGGTGCACATCGATCGGGATCAAGTCGGCCGCCTGGGCCAGGGGGTGGTGAACAGGGCGCAGAGTAACGCCAGGCGCGGGGTGGTTTTCATGAGGGGCTCGCAAACGTTGGGATGGCGGCGATCATGACGACGTCATCGCAGGCAAGCCAGCGCCCCAGGTGAGCAACTGCGCCGGTAATGTTTCAAAATTATACGAAGGGCGGATTCTCCAGCCGATGCTTGAGCTGGTCCAGGGCAATGGCCGACAGTTCGATCATGCGCTCAGGCAAGGTGGCGAGTTGCAATTCGGTTTCATAGGTCAGCACCCGCTTGAACAGCGTGCCGCCGCGAAAGGGCTGCAGGAAGTAGTGAATCGAGCCATCGACGGCCAGGGAGGTGAACACGGTTTTGAACTCGCCCGGGCGCCGGGCAACCTGCACGCGGTAGCTCATGGGCACGCGTACGCCCAGCAGGTCGATCATTTCGGTAAACCGCGCACCGGCGGGAAGCGGCCCGGTGGTGCCGGTCTCGGCACCGAGGGACGTGGGATGCCACTCGTGCCAGCGATCCGGTTGGGTCACATAGTCGTAAACGGCATCAATGGGGGCCTGGATAAAGCGTTCCTGACTGATCCGCTCCAAGCGGACCGACTGCTCGGCTGCGCGCATGGCACACCTCCTGTGTAGCGACGTCGAACTGTCAGAATAGTCCGACTCCCGCGCATTGCACGGGAGCATCCAGGCAAATCGTCAACGGACTTTGAAGCGGCTCATCAGCGCAATCACCCGACCATTGGCGTCCAGCAGGCTTTGGGTATTGGTTTCAGTGGCATGGCCGCTCTCCACCAATTCTTCGACCATATGTCGGATCTGCACCATGCTGCGGTTGATCTCCTCGGTCACCGCGCTCTGTTGCTCGGCGGCAGTGGCGATCTGGGTGCTGAGGTTGTTGATGTGGCTGACCGAACCGGCCATTTCGTCGAGGCCGGTGTTGACCCGCGCCGTGGCATCCGCCGCCGACTGGCAACTGGCCTGGGTATTTTCCATGGCCGCCACCGACGAACTCACGCCGGTGGTCAGGCGCGCGAGCATTTCATTGATCTGCGAGGTACTGGCCTGGGTCCGTGCGGCCAGGGCGCGCACTTCGTCGGCCACCACCGCAAAACCACGGCCTTGCTCGCCGGCCCGTGCCGCTTCAATGGCTGCGTTGAGGGCCAGCAGGTTGGTCTGGCCGGCAATCGCGCCGATCACTCCGAGGGTTTCGGTAATGCGGGCGGCGTCCTGGCGCATGTTTTCTACGGTGTGGGTGGCGCTCGCGACTTCGCCGATCAAGGCGCTGACGCTGTTGGACGCTTCGCCCACCACCACACGGGAACGGTCGGCGTGCTCGTTGGCGCGCTGGGTGAACGAGGCGGTTTCTGCGGCGTTCTGCGCCACGGTGTCGGCGGTGGAGCTCATCTCGGTGATGGCCGTGACGGTCTGGTCGGTCTCCGAGGCGTGGCGCACCAGGATCTGGTTAGTGTGCGCCGAGGTTTTCTGCAGTTGCTCAAGCCCCGAAGACATGGCGCCGGTGGCCTGGGTGACTTCGCCGATCATGTTTTGCAGGTAGACGATAAAGTGGTTGACCGAGTGGCCGATGGCGCCCAGTTCGTCTTCGGCGCGGATGGTGATGCGCCGCGTCAGGTCGGCGTCGCCGGCGGAGAGTGCGTCGATATTGGTCTTCAGCGCCTTCATGCGCTGTACCAGTTGGCGAATCGCATAGAACGCCAGCAGCACCAGCAACAACACCATGGGGATTTGCAGCAGGGCCAGGCTGCCGATCACATCATCGCGCTGCGCGGTAATCAAGGAGGTGGGCAGGGCGGTGGCCAGGAACCATGGCGTGCCTTCAATCGGGCGCATATAGAAGGTGCTGGCCACGCCCTGGTTGTCGAACTCGCTGCGCTGCAAGCCTTGGTCGCGGTGGGCGAGGGCCTTGCTGACCTGGGCGGCAAACGCCGAGGTGCCGGCCAGCTCGCTGATGTTTTTCAACACCACGGGGCTGCTCAGGCGGGTGCTGTTGCTGATGATCTTGCCGTCGCCTTCGACGATCAGCATCTGCCCGCCGATGTCTTTTTCCTTGCTGGCCACCAGCGTGTTGAAGAAACCCAGGGTCACGTCGATGGTGGCCACGCCGTACGCTGCGCCGTCGCGCTGGATCGCCATGGCGCAGTTGGTGCGCGGCTCCTGGCTGGCGTCGTCCTTGTAGGCGGCGGCCCAGGCACATTGGCCGCGAGGCGAGGCGAGGCCGCCCTTGTACCAGCTCTGGTCGTAATAGTTGGGGGCTGGGTCGCTGTTCCAGAAGGTGTTCACCGCCAGCTTGCCCGAGGCATCGCGGTGCCAGAAGGTGCTGTGCTTGTTGCGCCCGGGAGTGCGCTGGTTCGGCAAAGGCCAGATGCCGCCGCCGAAGACTTTCAGCTCGCCGTACTGGTCCACCAGGCCGGGCAGGACCTTGTCGATGGCATCGCTGTCGAGCAGCGGAATGGTTTGGGTGATGCTGCGTTGCTGGGCCTGAACCTTGTTCAGTTCGCCCTGGATCTGTTCGGCCACCTCGGCGATGCGGTTGAGCACCACCTGTTCTTCAGTGTGGCGCAGCGTGGGCGCGACCAACTGGCCGATACCGACAACCGTCAACACCGATAAAACAAGGACGAACAGCACGAGGAACAGGGTATAGCGGGCTTGGATGGAGCGCAGTGGGGGCATGAGGGTCGTCCTTACGAAGCGTTTATTATCGACGCGGCTTTGTTAGAGCTTCGTAGGGCTATCGGCTTGGCGAGGAGGAGCTTTAGGTACGTGCGTGCAAGAAAGTTGGAGCACCCGTAGCGAGGTGCTCCAGCGGGCGGGTCAGATGTCGAGCATCGCCATCACCGCCTCGGGGTAGCGCAGGCCGGCGGTTGCCTCGGCCGGGAAAATCGCCTCCAGGGCGGCCAATTCGGCGCTGCTGAGGGTGAGTGAGACGGCGGCCACGTTCTCTTCCAGGTATTTACGCTGCTTGGTGCCCGGGATCGGGATGATGAAGTCGCCCTGTGCCAGCACCCATGCCAGCGCCAGTTGCCCGGCCGTCACGCCTTTGTCGGCGGCGAGTGTCTGGACCTGTTTGACCAACTGCAGGTTTTTCGCGAAGTTCTCGCCCTGGAAACGCGGGCTGAAGCGGCGGTAGTCATCGGCGGCGAAGTCATCCGGACTTTTTAATGCGCCCGTCAGAAAACCCCGGCCGAGCGGACTGTAGGGCACAAAGGCGATGCCCAGGCGTTGGCACGCGGCGAGGCAGCCGTTGGGTTCCTGATCACGGCTCCACAGCGAATATTCGCTTTGCAGGGCGCTGATCGGGTGAACCTTGTGGGCGCGCTCCAAGGTGGCGGCCGAGGCTTCGCTGAGCCCCAGGTAACGCACCTTGCCCTGTTGTACCAGCTCGGCCATGGCGCCAACGGTTTCTTCGATGGCCACGTCGGGGTCGATGCGGTGCTGGTAGTACAGGTCCAGGGTTTCCACGCCTAGCCGTTGCAGGGTGCCGTCGATGGCGTTGCGGATGTAATTGGGGCGGCCATTCACGCCGCGCAGCGCCGGGTTCGCCGGGTCGCGAACGATGCCGAACTTGCTGGCCAGGAACACCTGGTCACGTTTGCCGGCGATAGCTTTGCCGATCAGTTGTTCATTGGTGTGCGGGCCATAGATGTCAGCCGTGTCGAGGAAGTTGACGCCCAGCTCCAGGGCGCGGTGCAGGGTCGCGACGGCTTCGTGGGTGTCGGTGCCGGTGGTGTAGAAATCGGTCATGCCCATGCAGCCGAGGCCGATGGCGGACACGTGAGGGCCATTGTTGCCGAGTTGACGAGTGTGCATGAGTTCAGCTCCGGGGTGGGGAAGGGCTCCATTGTTACCCTCGACAAAACCGGGATAAACCGGCTAAAAGCACTATCACTATTCGTATTTTCTAAATAATCACGTGCGGAGCTTTCTCTTGGATCGTTTCAATGCAATGCGCGTCTTCACCCGGATCGTCGAGCTGGGCGGTTTTGCCAAGGCGGCGGACAGCCTGCAACTGCCACGCGCTTCGGTGACCATCCTGATCAAGCAATTGGAGGCTCACCTGGGTGTGCAGTTGCTGCAACGCACCACGCGCCAAGTCAGCCCGACGCTGGATGGCGCCGCGTATTACCAGCGTTGCGTACAGTTGCTGACCGACCTGGAGGAAACCGAGGCGGTGTTTTCCAACCGTCGCCAGAATCCACGGGGCACGCTGAGCATAGACATGCCGTCGGGCATCGGGCGCTTCCTGGTGATTCCGGCCCTGCCGGCGTTTACCGCCCGGTACCCGCAGATCGAGTTGGAAATCGGCCTTAATGACCGCACCGTGGACCTGATCCGCGAAGGCGTGGATTGCGTGCTGCGCGGTGGCCTGGCGCTGGACGAATCGCTGGTGGCACGGCCCCTGTCGATGATGGATCAAGTCACCCTGGCCAGCCCGGCTTACCTGGCGCGCATGGGCGTGCCCGAGTGCCTTGAGGACCTGGCCCATCACCAGATGGTCGAGTACGTGTCCAGCACCAGTGGCAAACGCTTTGGCCTGGAGTTTCAACTGGGTTGCGAAGTGCGTGCGGTCAACCTGCCCAAGGTGGTCGCCGTCAACAGTGCCGACGGCTACTTCTGTGCCTGCGAGGCCGGCTACGGGCTGATCCAGGCGCCGCATTACCATGCGATGCGGCGATTGGCCGAGGGCACGCTGGTGGAGGTGCTGCCGCAGTTGGCCGTACCGAAAATGGCCCTGACCGCGTTGTACCCGCCGCATCGGCAGTTGTCGCAGCGGGTGCGGGTGTTTGTGGATTGGCTGGTTGAGTTGTGCGCGCAACCCGGCAGCGGGTTGCAACGCTAGGCTTGCGCCTTGCGATAAGCCCCCGGCTGCTGCCCGGTGACTTTGTGAAAGGCGCGGGTAAACGCCGCTACCGACTGATAGCCCACCGCCAGCGCCACATCCGCCACGGTCTGGTCCTGCTTGAACAACTGGCAGGCGTGGCGCATGCGCATCATCAGCAGCACTTGCCCCGGTGATTGCCCGCACAGTTCATTAAAACGCTTGAAAAACGCCGAACGCGACAGCCCGGTGCAGGCCGCCATGCTCTCCAGGCTCCAGGCTTCCTGCGGGTGGGCGATCAGTTGTTCCAGCAAGTTGGCGAACGCCGGCTGGCGCGCCAACGCAGCCAGGCCGCCCAGCTCGGTGTTATCCAGCACCTGTTGGCGCAGTACATACAGAAACAGCAAGTGACACAGGCGTTCGAGCAAGGCCGAAGACGGTGCCGGCGTGCGTTCGCATTCATGCAGGATCAGTTCGAACAGGTTGCGCGCAGCGATCAGCGACGGGTCGCCGGCGCGCAGGATGATCCACGCGGGCAGGCTATCGACAATCATCGCCGACAGCCCGGACTGGAAATGAAAAAAACCACAGACCAAGCCCACGCCGTCAGTGGCGCTGCTGTCCAGGGGCAGCATCGGCCGGGGCGGGCATTCCTGTGCAGCGGCCGCCGTGGCTGCGCCGGAAAGCCGGTACTCAAGGTCGCGCAACAGGAACACCGCATCGCCGTTATTCAACAGCACCGGCGTGGGTTCGCCGTCGATATGCAGCCAGCACTGGCCCTGCACAATCAGGTGGAAACTCGCCCTGGCCAGGCCATGGGTACTGGCGTGCCAGTCGCCGCAATAACGGCCGATATGAAACAGGCTGGTGTTGAGTTCGAGGCTGTCTAATAACCAATCGACAAGTGCACTGGACGAATTCATCTAATGGAAAGACTCAAGAGCAAGTAATCGCTACTTTAGCCTATTGAGGCGATTTTTTATAACCAACAGACTGGTACACGAACCCATCAGGAGACCACTCCATGTCCCGTGTACCGCTGCTCACCCCTGAAACCGCCCCGGAGGCTGCCAAGCCTTTCCTGGAAAACGCGCAGAAAGCCTCGGGCTTCATTCCCAATCTGCTGGGCGTGCTGGCCAATGCCCCGGCGGCGCTGGAAACCTACATCACCGTCTCAGGGCTGAACGCCAAGTCTGATTTGAGCCTGGCAGACCGCGAAGTGGTGCAGTTGATTGCGGCCACCACCCACGGCTGCGATTTTTGCGTGGCGGGCCACACTGCCGTGGCGCGCAACAAAGCCAAATTGCCGGAAGAGGTGATCGACGCCCTGCGCCGCCACGGTGAATTGCCCGACGCCCGCTATGAAACACTCGCTGCCTTCACGCGTGAAGTGATCGCCACCCGTGGCGATGTCAGCAATGCCGGCTACGACGCGTTCCGCGCCGCGGGTTACTCCGAAGGCAACGCGCTGGAAGTTATTTTGGGCGTGAGCCTGGCAACCCTGTGCAACTTCGCTAACGTGTTTGCCCGTACCCCGCTGAACCCGGAGCTGGCGCAATACCGTTGGGAAAAACCGGCAAGCTGAATCGGCGATGGTCCATTTGCTGCAACAAGGAGAAACATGAATGCTTGACCCAATCTTGAGCCGTTGGCTCGATGTTCAAGCGCAGGCCCTGGATGTGGGCAGTTGCGATCCACAGGAAGTGCTGCCACGGCTGGCGCAAGCCAATGTATTGCGTATCGGTGTGCCGAAACACCTCGGTGGCCTGGGCGGCGATGTCGCCGGCGCGGTGGAAGCCATCGCCAATGTCGCCAGCCATTCCCTGGCGGCGGCGTTTGTATGCTGGGGCCAGCGTTCGTTTATCGAGTATCTGCTGCAAAGCCCGAATGAGCGGCTGCGCGAGCAACTGCTGCCGGACCTGCTGGGCGGCAAGCTGGCCGGGGCGACCGGGCTGTCGAATGCGATGAAGTTTTTGTCGGGTATCGAGACGCTGCAGATCAGCGCCGCGCCCAACGACCACGGCTGGACCCTTAACGGCCGCCTGCATTGGGTGACCAACCTGCGCAAGAACGGGTTTGTGGCGGCTGCTGCCATCGAGCATGCCGGTGGCGGCGCGCCATTTATCTTGGCGATCCCGGATTCGGTCGCCGGCTTGCAGCGCTCCCGCGACCTGGATCTGCTCGGCCTGCAATCGAGCAATACCGCGGCGCTGGGCCTGGAAGGCGTGGAATTGAGCCGCGACTGGCTGCTGCATGACGATGCGCGCAAGTTTTTGCCGGCCGTACGCCCGGCGTTTCTTGGTTTGCAGTGTGGGATGTCGATTGGCCTGGCCCGCCGTTCGTTGGCGGAAGTCGCCAACCACCTGGGGGCGACCCGCACCGTGTTGCGCGAGGAGCTGGAAGCCTTGCGCGTGACCCTTGATCACCTGGTTACCGAACTTAAAAATGGCCTGCTGGCCGGGCGCTGGCGCCGAGCCGGTGCCGCTGTTCAAGCTGCGCATCGCCCTGGCGGAAACCGCCGCGAGTGCGGTGCAGCTGGAGTTGCAGGCCAGTGGCGGCAAGGCCTACCTCACCGCGCACGGCAGCGGGTTTGCGCGGCGCTGGCGGGAGTCGGCGTTTGTGCCGATCGTGACGCCAAGCCTGGTGCAGTTGCGTACAGAGCTGCAGCGTCAGGCCAGCCTATGAGCCACGCCGTATTGAGCGCCCAGGCGGTTTGCCTGGGGTACGCCAGTGGCCCGGTGCTGCAAGGGTTCGACCTGCAGTTGCAGCCCGGTGAAGTGGTGTCGATTCTTGGCCCCAGCGGCGTCGGCAAGTCGAGCCTGTTGCGCGTGCTCGCTGGTTTGCAGGCGCCCCAGGGCGGCAGCGTACGGGTGTTGGGTGAGCCGCTGGACGGCCCGCATCCACGGGTGGCGGTGGCGTTTCAGGACCCCAGCCTGTTGCCCTGGCTGAGCCTCGAAAAGAACGTGGCCTTTGGCCTCGATTTCACCCGCCAGCCACACTTGAGCGCCGAACAGCGGCGCCAGCGCGTCGACCATGCGATCGCTGCAGTCGGGCTGGAACATGCGCGTCAGAAATTTCCGGCGCAGTTGTCCGGCGGTATGGCCCAGCGCACGGCGTTGGCCCGTTGCCTGGCACGCCAGCCGCAAGTGCTGTTGCTGGATGAGCCATTCAGCGCGTTGGACGAAGTGACCCGCGCCGATATGCAGCACCTGTTGCTCAAGGTCAATCGCGAGCAAGGTTCGGCGGCGGTCTTGATCACCCACGATATTGATGAAGCGTTGCTGTTGTCCGACCGCATCCTGCTCCTGGGTAACCGCCCGGCGCGGACCCTGGGCGAATGGCTGATCGACCTGCCGCAACCCCGCGAAGAACAGGTGGAAGCCATCGGCGCACTGCGTATCGAGATTCTTAAAACCTTACGGCAGGCGAGCCGCCCTCAACCCAACCCCCTTGACCTGCTGGAGCCTAGCCATGTGCCTGGATGACCTGACCCACTCGCGGCGTGACTTTCTCAAACTTTCGGCGGTGCTCAGCGCCGCCGGTGCCTGCCGCTGCTGAGCAGCTTACAGGCACGTGCCGCCAGCGAGCCGGACGCGCCGGTGCGCATCGGCTACCTGCCGATCACCGACGCCACGCCGCTGCTGGTGGCGCATAACAATGGCCTGTTCGAAGCCGAGGGCATCAAGGCCGAACGCCCGGTGCTGTTGCGCAGTTGGGCCCAGGTGATCGAAGCGTTTATCTCGGGCCAGGTGAATGTGATTCACCTGCTGTCGCCGATGACCGTGTGGGCGCGTTATGGCAGCAAGGTGCCGGCCAAGGTGGTGGCGTGGAACCACGTCGGCGGTTCGGGGCTGACCGTGGCGCCGGGGATCAACGATGTGAAGCAACTGGGCGGCAAATCGGTGGCGATTCCGTTCTGGTATTCGATCCATAACGTGGTGGTGCAGCAGCTGTTTCGCGACAACGGCCTGACACCGGTGGCGCGTGCGGCGGGCAGTGCGATTGCGGCCAATGAGGTTAACCTGATCGTGCTGCCGCCATCGGACATGCCTCCGGCCCTGGCCAGCAAACGCATCGACGGTTATATCGTCGCCGAGCCGTTCAATGCTTTGGCGGAGAACCTCAAGGTGGGGCGTGTGCAGCGGTTTACCGGGGACGTGTGGCGCAACCATGCGTGCTGCGTGGTGTTTATGCATGAACACGACCTGACCAACCGCCCGGAGTGGTCGCAGAAGGTGGTGAATGCCATCGTCAAGGCCCAGGTCTGGACCCGCGACAACCGCGAAGAGGCGGTGAAGCTGCTGTCCAAGGACGGCCCGAACCGGTACACCCCGCATGCCGAACCGGTATTGAGCAAAGTCCTGGCCCCGGCTGCCGGCGACCGCGCCGCCTACCTGGCTGACGGCGCGATCCAGCACGCCAACTGGGATGAGCACCGCATCGACTTCCAGCCTTACCCGTTCCCCAGCTACACCGAGGAACTGGTGCGCCGCCTGAAAGACACGCTGATCGAAGGCGACAAGAAATTCCTCGCCGACCTCGACCCGGCTTTTGTCGCCAAGGACCTGGTGGACGACCGCTTTGTGCGCAACGCGATCACGGCGGTGGGCGGCATGCAGACCTTCGGCTTGCCTGAGGGCTTTGAGCGAACCGAGGAGATTGGCGTTTGAACAACCGCAGAATCCCGGGCTGGTTGCTCGGGTTGATCGGCTTGGCGGGCTTGCTGTTGCTGTGGTGGCTGGGTGTAAAGGTGTTTGGCGATGCCGATGGTTTGTCGGCACGCTTCTCACTGGCGGCCACCTTCAGCAGCCTGTGGGAATTGCTTGGGCGCGGCGAGTTGTATCTGCACATTGCCGTGAGCCTCAAGCGGATTTTTGTCGGGCTGTTCCTGGCCTTGCTGGTGGGGGTGCCGTTGGGGTTGCTGGTGGGCAGTTCACGCAACCTGGAGGCGGCGACCACGCCGGCGTTCCAGTTTCTGCGGATGATTTCGCCGCTGTCGTGGATGCCTATCGTGGTCATGCTGATGGGGGTAGGGGACCAGCCGATCTACTTCCTGCTGGCGTTTGCCGCTGTGTGGCCGATCATGCTCAATACTGCAGCCGGTGTCAGGCAACTCGACCCGCGTTGGTTGCAATTGAGCAGCAGCCTGAGCGCCACGCGCTGGGAAACGTTGCGCCGGGTAATCATTCCCGGGGTGGTGGGGCACGTGTTGACCGGCGTGCGCCTGGCCATCGGCATCCTGTGGATCGTGTTGGTGCCGTGCGAAATGCTCGGGGTCAGTGCGGGGTTGGGGTATTACATCCTCGATACGCGAGATCGGCTGGCCTACTCCGAGCTGATGGCGATGGTGCTGCTGATCGGGCTGCTGGGCTTTGCCCTGGATGCATTTGCGCGGTGGCTGCATCAGCGCTGGGTGCATGCCGGCTGATGCCTGGCTTTCCTATGGGAAAGCCAGGCCCCTGATCAATCAACGGTGGTAGTAACCGTGCCCGCCGTCGTCATAACGGTGGTCATGCCAGCCGCCTCCGCCACCGTGGGGGAAGAAAAAACAGCCGCTCATGGTCAGCATGATCAGCACGGGAATCAGCAGTGTGATTCGACGCAACATTTGGGAATCCTCTCAGGTACTCACAGGGTCGATCAGGCGCTGGGCAAGCCAAATTTTCTCAGCGCCTGTAACATGAGACCCTGCCGACCCCGGTCCATCCCCGTCGCCGGGTATGCACTTGGCATGTTCGGCGATACACAGTGGATACATTTTTTCAGGTTCAGGAACCCGTCATGACCCAAAAGCAACGTTTGAAATACTCGATTCTGATCGCCCTGGCCGTATTGGCGACGATGTTTGGCCTGTCCTATCTGCAGAACACCGGGGTTATCAGTGAGAAGACGTTCCAGACCATCGCCATTGCCGTCGCAGTGGTTGTGGTGGTGATCAACGGCATCATGCGCCGCAAGGTCAAGCTCTAAGCGCTGACGTCAGGCCCGACCTTCAAGTACCTTGGCAGCCTCTTCATGGAGGCTGTAGCTTTTATCGGCGTTGAGGGTGATGACCCCTTCGCTGCACAGGCGCTTGAGCACCTCGCGCACACTCAGAAACGACAACGGTATGCCCAGTTCCAGCAAATGGCTGTGCACGCCGCGCACCCCGAGGGTGCGCTGGTTGTCGGCTGCGGTGAGCAGCGCGTCGATGACCTTCAGCCGGATCAGGCTGGTGCGCAAGCCGAAACACTTGAGCAGATGGCGAATACGCTGGTTGCCTTGCTGTTCGGGTGCTTTGCCGAACGTGTGCGCGCCGTTGCCAAAACCGGCATCTGTGGCCGATGAATGTCCATCCGTGGGCACTTGCGGGTTGTACATGCAAAAAACTCCTTATCAGAGCCTGATCAGGAAAAATGAGCGCTCTTAAGTAATAAGACGAACGAGCGAGCAAAATCATGAAGTGTTGGATGTAGAAATTTTGTCGGTATCGGCTTTGTCACGCGTGCGGACCCGATAGACATAAGCCTCGCGACTAAATTATTGCGCTTAATTTGCGTCCTTACGGTGGGGTAGCTACCCCGTGAGGGTGTTCAATTTGACGGTGGAGTCGGCGTGATTATTTCCAATCGGTTGTCCAGGGTAGGCGTGGCGGGACTGTTGCTCGGGTTGAGCCTGGCCGCAGCGGCGCGGGAGCAGGTGACACAGGCGTCGGCGGATATCCGGCGGACCAGTTTCGGCGTACCCCACATTCGCGCCAGCGATGAGCGCGGCCTGGGCTTTGGCATTGGTTACGCCTACGCCCAGGACAACCTGTGCCTGCTGGCCAATGAAGTGGTTACGGTGAATGGCGAGCGGGCAAAATTTTTCGGCCCGGAACAGTCGACTCTGGAAGAGCGCAACAACCTCGCCAGCGATGTGTTTTTCACCTGGTTGAACAGCCCGGACGCCGTCGCCGCGTTCTGGAAGGCACAAACCCCGCAGATCCAACAGCGTATAGAAGGCTACGTAGCCGGCTATAACCGCTACCTGAAAGAGCAGGGCGCGCCTGCCCAGTGTCAGGCCGCCTGGGTGAGGCCGCTGGTGGCTGAGGACCTGGTGAAGTTGACCCGTAGGCTGTTAGTGGAGGGCGGTGTCGGCCAATTCGCCGAAGCCCTGGTCGGCGCGGCCCCGCCCCAGGCCACGGCTGGTGTGCAACCAAGCGCCAAGGCCTTCGCACTGGCCGCCGCCAATCAACAGCGCTTTACCCTGGACCGTGGCGGTAACGCCGTGGCGGTGGGCCGTGATCGTTCGTTCAATGGGCGCGGGATGCTGCTGGCCAACCCGCATTTCCCGTGGGTGGGTGGCATGCGTTTTTATGAAATGCACCTGACCATCCCCGGCCAACTGGATGTGATGGGCGCCGCCTTGCCGGGCCTGCCGGTGATCAATATCGGCTTTAACCAGCATGTGGCGTGGACCCACACGGTGGATACGTCCAAGCACTTCACGTTGTACCGCCTGACGCTGGACCCCAAGGATGCCACGCGTTACATGCTCGACGGCAAATCCATCGCCCTGGAAAAAACCCCGGTGACGGTACAGGTCAAGCAGGCGGATGGCAGTCTCAAACCTGTGGCACACACGGTCTACAGCTCGCCATTCGGCCCGGTGGTGCAATGGCCCGGCAAGCTGGATTGGGACAACCACTACGCGTTCAGCCTGCGCGACGCCAACCTGGGGAATGACCGCGTGCTGCAGCAGTGGTACGCGATGAACCGCGCCACCAGCCTCAAGGCGCTGCAAGCCTCGGTGCACACCCTGCAAGGCATCCCGTGGGTCAACACTCTGGCCGCCGATGACCAGGGCCAGAGCCTGTACATGAACCTGTCTGTGGTGCCCAACGTGAGCGCGGCCAAACTGGCTCAATGCAGCGACCCACGCGCCGGCCTGCAGATGATCATGCTCGACGGCGCCCACAGTGCCTGCGCCTGGGATGTGGACCCGCGTGCGGCCCAGCCCGGTATCTTCGCGGCCGACCAACTCCCACAACTGGAGCGCACCGACTACGTCCAGCACTCCAACGACTCGGCCTGGCTGGCCAACCCCAAGGCGCCGCTGACCGGTTTCTCCCCGGTGATCAGCCAGGATCATATCGGCCTCGGCCCGCGTGCGCGCTTCGCCGTGCAACGCCTGCAATCCCTGGAGACGCAACCGATCAGCGTCACCGACCTGCAAAACATGGTCATGGACAACGAGGTGTACCTGGCCGGCCAGGTCATGCCTGACCTGCTCGAATTCTGTGCCAAACACCTCGGCACCGACGCCGCCGCGTTGCAGCCGCTGTGCACCAGCCTGAAAACCTGGGACCGGCGCGCCAACCTCGACAGCGGCGTGGGCCTTGTGCACTTCATCAATCTGGTCGAACACCTGCAACAAATCCCGGATGCCTGGCGCGTTGCCTTCGACCCTGCCCAACCCCTGACGACACCACGCGGCCTGGCCATCGACCGCGAACCGGTGGCCAAAGCCCTGCGCGAAGCCATGTTGGCCTCCAGCGCCGACGTCGCCAAACTCGGCTTGGACGCAAACAGTAAATGGGGCGACATCCAGCTCTCCGGCCAAACCCCGATCCACGGCGGCCCGCAGGAGCTGGGGATCTACAACGCCATGCAAACCGTGCCCAGGGCCGATGGCAAACGCGAAGTGGTCAGCGGCAGCAGCTACCTGCAAATCGTCACCTTCGACGACCAGGGCCCGCATGCCCAAGGCGTGCTGGCGTTCTCCCTGTCCAGCAACCCCGGCTCCCCATACGCCAAGGACCAGACGCAAATGTTCTCCGAGAAAAAACTGCGCCCGCTGCCCTTCACCGAAGCCCAGATCAAGGCTGATCCGCAGTACTAGGAGCAGCACATCAAGGAGTAGGGCGGGCACGCAACCCCTTGATGTCAATACGAAATATTTTTGAAATCAAGGGGTTGCAGGCAAAAGCAAATGAGTACATAATGGCGCCCATCGAACGCAATGAAGCATTAAAAACTTCAATGTATTCAATGAGTTAGAGTAGAGGCAGGGTTTTATAGCCCACTCAAGTTTTTATGCGGTGGGTGTTAGAGGTTTTGACACTGATCGTTTGAGGCCGAGTAGCAAAATGGTTATGCAGCGGATTGCAAATCCGCCTACGCCGGTTCGATTCCGACCTCGGCCTCCACTCTTGAAAACCCCGTAGATTAACGTCTACGGGGTTTTTTATTGCCTGGGTTTTATGATCGCTTGTGCAACCCCCTGCGTCTCTGGGCGCAGGGGGCTGATACGTATATACGCGCTAGTTTTGGCCGAGTGCCGTCAGGCGCAAGCCGTGTTTCAACCTAAACCGGTTTCCCGTTAAACCCGGCCGAAATCCCGCGTAACTTCGCTGCCACCTGGGTCTCGACGGCTATCTTTCTCGGGTTGCTGCTCGGCGTCTTGAGTGAGCCAGCACGGTTTTTTATGCCTGCCAGTTTTCTCAGTTTTGACTGGGCGGTTCGCAGAAAACCATATTTCCACTGTGCAGGCGGCGATTGCCAGTTAAATACTGCAAGCGCATCAGTACAAAGCGTATAGAGATCGATGTCGTCGAACGCTTCTATAACCTGCATCATTTCATCCAGTTCCGAGCGAACTACAGGTGGCCAAAGTTGGGGTCAGGGTTAATGATGTTGCTCTGTTCCCGACACAGTTGTTCAATGAAAAAAGCACCTACGAAATGCGATAAGCAAGTCGTATAGACGCGCATGTCATTTTTATCTATTTCATCCTCTACCGACGCCCCGAACTCGGCGATAGTGGTTCCGGTTACGCGTGCGGACTCGCGTATCAGGCGAATTAACCCGAGTGTCTGGTGGTAAAAGGCGATCCCTGCCGGCGCTTGTTTCAATAGTTTATGAAATTCTTCGCGTGCTTCATTTAGTGTGAAACTGACGATCGGCGTATTGACGAAAAGTGCGGGTGCATCCTTGAAGGCTCCGAACAGTGTGAAGCTGTGAGAATAGACCCTTGCAAATTCGTTAAGGTTATAAAGGTTGTGATGATTCAGCACGGGTGCGGTTTTACCCAGCAAGCACGGGAATGTCGTGGTTGATGTGACAAAGCCGAAATCAAAAAACAGATCTGCGCCCCGCTCATAGTAAACTGTCGGGCTGGTGACTTGCAGCGGCACGAAACTATGAGAGATTTTTTCTTTATGTATAGTCGGGTTAAGCAGTATAAAGCCGACTGTTGAGTCTTCGATCAAGCGCAGCACATGTGCAACACCGAACACTGTGATCTTGTCATCATTGCCCAGCAGCCAGAAATATTCACTCTCGACGCATGACAGCGCGTTCAAGAACGCGGTTTCCGCATTTCCGCATTTTTTGTCTTGAAGTTTAAAGCTGAAATTTGAGTGTTTGCTGTACTTGGTGACTACTGTTGACAGGTCGTCTGTGGAAAAATCATCGACGACCAGTACCGCGCACTGATTTTTTGCGCCCGCCTTCTCAATAGAGGCAAATGCACTTTCAAGTAAGCGATCAAGCGCGTCAACGCGGTTGTAATTAGGGATAAGAATAGTGATCTTATAGCTCATTATTCCTGCCTTTTTGCTGGCTTGCCGGAGAGGACACGCAAAACCCCGGCAGGGCCATGATTTTTCAAGACTCGAAGTGCGCCGCGAACGGTGCCGCGTATGCCATGACTTCTGAGTGTCTCGGATACCCGATCTCGGGGAGACCTGGAGAGTGAACTGAACTCATCCTGCCCGAGTGCGTATGAAGGCGTTAGGGGTTGGTCAAACAGCATGATGCGCGGTTTTAGAGGCAATGTAATCGTGCCCGCATAGGGCTTGCCGCTGGCTTGCATTCTCCATGCGGCGCCTAGCGTTGCAATGTGCGCTGGAATGTTTTGCAAGTAACTGCTGATGTGCTCTGCAAATTGGCCAGTGGTTGCGCGAGCGTGTTCGAGCCCACCCGCTTCACCCAACATGCACCATCCGAGTTTGCCGGTTTCATTGGCCGCTAACGGCGGCCCTCGAAGTATTTGTTTTTAACGAACACGGTGGGGCAACCGCAGAGTATTGCTTCAATAGCCAGCGCCGTGTCCTCGTAGCAGTAAAACACCTCAGAGCGCCAGAATAAGTCGCGAACTTCCTCTGTGCTCATTTTGTCGCTGCGCAGGATCTCTATAGAACCTTCCGGGACGTTTTCAGGTGTTTCCCCGTGAATGCCTTTCAGTTTGCCAGCGTAATAACAGCTGCCTTGGCGCTTCACGTCGTCTTCAGGGTAGTGCCAGAAATCCAGATCAACCGTGGGTACGAACAGTATGTCGTTGATTGGCGGGTGATCCGGGAATTCGGTTGCACAAAATTCGCTGAGGGTTTTGGCGTAAGCCACCCCAAAATCGGCTGCCTGCGTGTATTTTGTATTGAGTTTTCCTGGATAGTTCAGGATGAAACGGCCAAAGAAACTGGCTTTCAGCGGGTTATCAAAAACTTCTGGATAGACCACGATCGGTGTGAGCTTGCGTTGGTCGTAGTGGTCGATTATGTCCTGTGTCAGCGCTGGAACTATCATCCCGCCCGGGAACTCGGATTGCCCTGGATCGTCACGTAACCTGGGAGACTTCTGATCGCAACTTGTGCCGCAGGGTAGTGCACTATATAGGCTGATTCTCCAGCCAGGTTTAGATAGTGGCACAGTAGATGAAGTGTGGTTACGCCTGCGGAGACTTTTGTGTAGGGGGGCGTAACGATATAAAAAGGGTTCTTTTCTTTTGGGATGATTGATTTCATTGGGGAAGTAAAGTAATCCTTGTCATATCATTTATTTTGATCGGTGAGTTCCGGAAAATTCTCCACGCCGATCAAGTTCAGGCTCAAGCACTGGTGCGTCGCAGAGCGTTGCCGTGCGCCCGGATGCTTTTCTATTAGGCTGCTTTTAGGCTGCTTTCTTGAAAAACTCATCTTAAATAGCACGTTTTGGTCGTGAGCCTCAACATCCTGTTTACCTAAAGAGGGCCCGTCCAAATCACGTTAGCCGTCTCTCAGCCGTGCCTTCTGCATTTGATGGACGGCTCTGAGCTAGCGTCCATGCTTGTCCCTTATGCTGCCCACGGTGTGGTCGACCTAGAGCCATCAAAGGCCGAGATACATTGACGAGCTTCACCTATAGCTAGCTGAGCGTAATCACGCTCACGGCTCGGCGCGCTTCGGATTCAGCCGGTAGCTGACCGGCGGTCAGGGTTGTGGCTCGCAAACCGGTTAATCCGTTTATGAATTGTTCACATGCCCAAGCTACCGTCCCGTTCGATTTTGCAATTGCCAAGTCTGCGCAAATCACGGAACTCTCCACTGATAAAAAAGCAGAGCTGGATTCGACCACGCAACGGTTCGCAGAACTAAAAACACGGTGTACCGTTAACCTTACAAAGCCTACCAACAGGTTACACGATAGTCGTGACGCACTTCATTTTGCGCTGTCATACCCAACGAGAAGTTAATCTCGTCAAGTAAGAGAGTGTGGTTATGAAGTTGAATTACCTAACTAAGGCAGCGGTGGTTGTCGCGCTGTTGTCCACGTTGTCCGGCTGCTGGATATTTATGCCACCGGGCGGTGGCGGCGGGGGCGGCCCTGGCGGTGGGCATGGTCAAGGTGGCGGTCCTGGGGGCGGTGGCGGCCAGCGCTGACGGGTAGCCAAGCGAGGCAAGCCAAATGGCTTGCCTTTTTTTTGCCTGTGCCAAATCCCGGGCAAAGAAAAGCCCGCGATGGGGAGTGCGGGCTAAAAGGTGTTCGCTTAGGAGCTGGATCAACCATAGGCGCCTATCTGTGAAAGGTTTGTGAAAAATCAGCGGGGCTGCCGACATTTTCAAGCACTACCAAAGTGTATTCCTCGATCCGCTTCTAGCTGTACGGGGCGGTGGGTGGCATATGCCTTTACTGTCGCAGGCCTATCACCCCGCTTGGATACCGCGTCATGTTCATGTCTACCAGCTTACTGTCAGCCTTTGTGCTGTTTGCCTTTGTGTCCTCGATCACTCCAGGCCCCAACAACACCATGTTGCTGGCCTCGGGGGTGAACTTCGGGTTTCGCCGCTCGATGCCCCATGCGCTGGGGATCAGCATCGGTTTCATGCTACTGGTGATTTCGGTCGGCCTGGGGTTGGGCGAGGTGTTCAAGGTATTCCCGTGGGCGTATACGCTGTTGCGCTATGTCGGCGCGACGTATTTGCTGTACCTGGCGTGGAAGATCGCGACGGCAGGCGGCATGTCCGATAGCAGTGATGAACACGGCAAACCCATGACCTTTCTTGGCGCCGCCGCGTTCCAGTGGGTCAACCCCAAGGCCTGGATCATGGCACTGGGGGCCATCACCACCTATACGCCGGCGGAGGGTACGTCACCAACGTGCTGGTCATCGCGTTGGTGTTTGCAGTGGTCAACCTGCCCAGCGTGTGTGTATGGGTGGGGTGTGGCAGTGGCTTGCGCAATGTGTTGCGCGAGCCGCGCTGGCTGCGGCTGTTCAACGGGTCGATGGCGGCGTTGCTGGTACTGTCGCTGTACCCGATGGTGTTTGCCGGATGAAGGTCAGACCGGTGAGATGGTCGCCAGCAGGCCGATGCCGATGGTCAATACCAGAAAACCGAACAGGAAAAGTGCCATCTTGGTCATAAGGCCTCCGAAGGGAAGGGGGTGGAATTGGCGCCATTGTCCGCCCAGGCGACGTTTCAATACAGACCCAGATGGCAAAGAAAAAACCGTATCAGATGCGCCTGCGAGTGTTCTGCTACGGGCTTTGGGCGGGTACGGTTTTCTCAAGATCAGTGCTTGAGACAGCCACCGGATTTCCCCCTAAGATGGCGCCCACTGCATCAACAATAAAAGTGGGCACACCCCCGATGGAAAGACGCCAGTTCAGCGGTGGCATGCAAGGCAAGAACCTGCGCTACCTCAACGACACCTCCCGGCAGGCGGCAGCGCAGACCCGCGTCGGCTTCGTGCTGCTCGAACACTTCTCCCTGCCTGCGTTCACCCAGACCCTCGACACCTTTGTCACGGCCAACCTGCTGCGCCCCGAGCTGTTCGCCTCGCGCACGTTCGGCTGCTGCGACGGGGAAGTCATCAGCGACCTGGGCCTGGTGATCCGCCCCGATGCGCAACTGGATGCCGCTGCACTGCAGAACCTTGACTTGCTGGTAATTTGCGGTGGCTTTCGCACCGAGCTCAAAGCCGGCGACGACGTTATCCAACTGCTGCGCACCGCTGCCGAGCTGGGCGTGAGCCTTGCCGGGTTGTGGAACGGCGCATGGTTTCTCGGGCGTGCGGGCCTGTTGCAAGGCTACCGCTGCGCGATCCACCCCGAACATCGCCCGGCGCTGGCCGAAGTGTCCAAGGCCGCGCAGGTTACCAGTGAACCCTACGTTATCGATCGCGACCGCCTCACCGCCTCCAGCCCCTCCGGGTCCTTCCACATGGCGCTGGACTGGATCAAGGGCCTGCACGGCAAGGCCCTGGTTGAGGGCATCGAAGACATCCTGGCGTTTGAGGAGTCGCGCTACCGCCGTATCAAACCCACCGAAAACATCAGCGTCAGCGCGCCATTGCGCGAAGTGGTGAAGCTGATGGACACCAACCTCGAAGAACCCCTGGAACTCGACCAACTCGCCGTGTATGCCGGCCGCTCCCGCCGCCAACTCGAACGCCTGTTCAAGGAACAACTGGGCACCACACCGCAGCGTTACTACATGGAATTGCGCGTGACCGAGGCGCGACGGCTGTTGCAGCACACCGAACTGTCACAGGTGGAAGTGCTGGTGGCGTGCGGGTTTGTGTCCCCGAGCCACTTCAGCAAGTGCTACAGCGCATATTTCGGTTATCGCCCCTCCAAGGAAAAGCGGTTGGTCAAGTAGCCCGCCCCGGCAGCCGGGCGTGTGTCAGAAACGCTGCAGGCGATAAGGCCCGAGCGCGGGTAACCCCGACATCAGCGGGGCCGCACTCGCCAGCTGCGCAACCAGCTCCGCCGTCAGCGCCGCCTGCGTCAAGCCCAGATGCTGGTGACCAAATGCCAGCAACACCTTGCCCGCGCATACTCGATCAATCACCGGCAGCGAGTCCGGCAACGATGGCCGAAACCCCATCCACGGGGTCGCATCCTGCGCACTCAAGTCCTGGCGAAACAAGCCTTGGCTCAACCGATGCAACTGCCAGGCGCGCTGCATATTTGCCGGGCGGTCGAGGCCGGCGAATTCCACCGTGCCGGCCAGGCGCAAGCCGCCCGCCATCGGCGTCATGATGAACTTGCGTTCCAGCGAGGTGACGGCGAAGGGCAGGCGTTGCGGCTCATGGGGCAGCATCAGGTGATAACCGCGTTCGGTGTCCAGCGGGACTTTTTTGCCGGTCAGTGCGCCAGTGAGCCTGGCCGAGTGGGCACCGCAAGCGATCAGCACCTGTCGCGCCGCCAAGGGCCCTGATCGGTACTCAGCGCAACACCATGCTCTTCAACGCGTGCATCCAGCACCTCGCGCTTGAGGAATTGCACGCCACTGGCCTTGGCCGCCTGTGCCAACTCACACACCACCTGGTACGGGTCCAGAAAGTGCCCGGTGCCCGGAAAAAACAGCCCACCCAGGATGGCCTCGCTCAAGCCCGGGGCGGCCTTGCGTACCGCATCGCCCGACCAGAATTGCACTGGCACCTGCTGCTGTTGCATGCGGTGTTGCAAGGCGTCCAGGGCCGCCCGCGAATCCGCTCGCTCGTACACCAGCAACGAGCCGTCTTCGCGCAGCAATTGCGGCCGGTCGATGCTGTGCAGCAAGCGTTGCCACGCGGCCAAACTGCCTTCGTTCAGGGCACGGATGCCCGCTACCGTCTGCTGGTAGCTCTTTGGGCGCAAGTTGAGCAACAGGCGTACAAACCAGGGCAGGGCGCGGGGCAGGTATTTCCAGTCCAGGCGCAATGGGCCCATCGGGTCCATCAGCATGGCGGGCAAGCGTTTTAAGATCGACAGGTCGGCAATCGGAAACACCTGTTCGGTGGCCAGGTGGCCGGCATTGCCAAAGGAGGCGCCCATGCCGGGGGCCTGCTGGTCGATCACCACCACTTGCCGGCCCTGACGTGCCAGTTGCAGGGCGCAGGCGACGCCGATGATACCGGCGCCGACCACGGCGATCTCTGCACGGTTGGGGTCCGCCATAGTCAAGCCTCCCGCTCGCCGTCGAGCAGGCGGCGTAACAGCAAGGGGTTGCCGTGCTGGAGCGCCTGCGGCAGCAATGCGTCAGGGAAGTCCTGGTAGCACACCGGCCGCAGGAACCGCTGGATCGCCGCCGTGCCCACCGAGGTGCTGCGCGTATCCGAGGTGGCCGGGAATGGCCCGCCATGCACCATGGCGTCGCACACTTCCACCCCGGTCGGCCAGCCGTTGACCAGCAGGCGACCGGCCTTGCGCTCCAGCACCGGCAACAGGGCCCTGGCGCTCGCCAGGTCCGCGTCGTCCAGGTGCAGGGTGGCGGTCAGTTGGCCTTCCAGGAGTTCGGACACCTGGCGTACTTGATCGCCGTCAGCGCACACCACCACCAACGATGCCGCGCCGAACACTTCCGCCTGCAGGTGCTCGTTGGCGAGGAACGCTGTGGCCTGGGTCACGAACAGACGCGCCCGGCCCTGGTTGGGGCTGTGTGACGGCAAGCCCTGCGCGGCCACCTGGGCGTGTGCGGTCAAGGCGCCGACCCCCGATTCGTAAGCAGCAAAAATGCCCGGTGTGAGCATGGTCTGTGCCGCGCAGTGCGACAGCCGTTCGCCGGCCGCCTGGATGAAGCGGTCGAGGGCTGGGCCCTGGACGGCAATCACCAGGCCCGGGTTGGTACAAAACTGCCCGGCGCCCTGGGTCAGCGACGCCACAAACCCTTGGGCCAGGGCTTCGCTGCGCGCCTCGAGCGCGCCAGCAAACAGATACACCGGGTTGATCGAACTCATTTCCGCATACACCGCAATTGGCTCCGGCCGCGCCTGCGCCGCCTGGCACAGCGCAACACCGCCACTGCGCGAGCCGGTAAAACCCACCGCCTTGATGCGCGGGTCGCTCACCAATGCAATCCCTACTTCGCGGCCGGAACCGTAGAGCAGGGAAAACACGCCTTCGGGCAACCCACAATCCTTAACCGCCTGGGCCACGGCACGGCCCACCAGCTCACTGGTGCCGGGGTGCGCGCTGTGCGCCTTGACCACCACCGGGCAACCGGCGGCCAGCGCCGAAGCGGTATCGCCACCCGCCACTGAAAACGCCAAGGGGAAATTGCTGGCGCCAAACACCGCCACGGGACCCAGCGCTACGTGGCGCTGGCGCAGGTCTGCGCGGGGCAGGGGCTGGCGCTGCGGCTGTGCGGTGTCCACGCGCACGTCCAGCCATTCACCCGCCCGCACGGTGCGGGCAAAGCTGCGCAGCTGCCCGCAGGTGCGGCTGCGTTCACCCTGGATGCGTGCCGTCGGCAGGCCGGTTTCGGCGACGGCACGCTCGATCAACGCGTCGCCCAGGGCTTCGATGTTGTCGGCAATCGTTTCAAGAAACCTGGCGCGATCCGCCAAAGAGGTTTCGCGATAACCGTCAAACGCCGCCCATGCCAAGGCGCAGGCCTGCTCGACGTGCTCAGCGCTGCCGCCGGCGTAGGCCGGCTCCATGGGCGTGTCGGTGGCGGGATTGATCGCGCGGATCGCGTCGCGAGTGCCGGTAAGGGTTTGCTGACCGATCAGCATCTTGCCCGTCAGAGTCATGGGGTCGTCCTGGAAAAAAGAGGGGTTGGCCGCCGTGAGAACCACAGCGGCGCGTAAAGCATCAGGCAACGTTCTGCTCGGCCGACCAATTGGCGTACCACTGGCGGAACAGGGCGTACTGGGTTTCGGCATACCGGCGCTGGGCGTCGCTGAGCGCATCGGTTTGGTTGAAGTGCAATTCGTAGCCTTTATCGCCGTTAAGCACCATCAGGTGCTTGTAGTACAGCACCAGGTCACAGCCCTCGTCGAACGACGACAACACCGCCAGCGCGGCTTCCAGCTCACGCGCCTGGCGGCGGGCCTTGGCGTCCCCCGTGGCGGCCTGTTTGCTCAAGGCCACCAAGTGCAGCACTTCCCGTGGCAGGGCGTTGCCGATGCCGGTGATGGCGCCGGTGGCGTTGCAGTTGACGAAACCGTGCACCACCTGGGTATCAACGCCGACCATCAAGGTCACGCTGTCGTCCTGGGAGGTGATGTGTTCCGCCGCATAGCGCAGGTCGGCGCCACCGCCGAACTCCTTGAAGCCGATCAGGTTCGGGTGTTCGCGGCGCAGTTCGAAGAACAGCTCGGCGCGGGTGGCAAAGCCGTAATAAGGGCTGTTATAGATCACCGCCGGCAGGTTTGGCGCGGCCTTGAGGATTGCCGAGAAGTGCGCCTTTTGCGCGGTGGCGCAGGCGCCACGGGACAACACTCGTGGGATCACCATCAAACCGTGGGCACCGACCTTCGCCGCGTGCGCGGCGTGGGCCACGGCTTCACGGCTGTTTACCGCGCCGGTGCCGACGATGGTCGGCACACCGGCCGCCACCAGGCGTGCCACGCCTTCCTGGCGCTCGGCCTCGGTCAGCAGCGGCCAGTCACCCATGGAGCCGCAGTACACCACGGCGCTCATGCCGATATTGATCAGCTCACGGCCCTTGGCGACCAGGGCGTCGAAGTCCGGCGTGCGCGCAGCGGTGCACGGGGTCATCAGCGCGGGGATGCAACCGGTAAAGATGTTGTCGCTCATTGTTCTAACTCCTTGCAGCGTTCAGTTGAATTTGGCGGGCTCAGATACCCCAGGCAAACGGGTCCTGCTCGTCGATCAGCAAGGTGCTGTCGGCGGTCATATAGGCGCGGCCGGTGATGAAAGGGCGCACGCGTTCGCCGTCCCATTCATAGCGGCCTTCGAATTGGCTGCCGGTGATGCTGGCCTGTATCCAGGGCTCACCGGGGCTCAGTTTTCCATCGGCGGCCAGGCACGCCAGCTTGGCGCTGGTGCCGGTGCCGCAGGGGGAGCGGTCGTAGGCTTTGCCGGGGCACATCACGAAGTTGCGGCTGTCGGCGTGGTCGTCATCGGCGAACAGTTCGATATGGTCGATCAGTGCGCCGTTCGCGCCGTGAATGCCCTGGGCCTCCAGGGCCTTGAGCATCGCCCAGGTGTAGTCGGTGAGGGCGTCGACGTGCTGCATGTCGAGCGTCTTGCCATGTTCCGAGACCAGGAAAAACCAGTTGCCGCCCCAGGCAATATCGCCCTGCACCACGCCATGGCCGGGCACATCCACCGACACCTGGCGGCGATGCCGGTAGGCGGGCACGTTGCCCAGGGTCACCGCGCCGTCCTCGTGCAAGGTGGCGCTGACCGGGCCGACCGGGGTGTCGATCAGATGAACCCCGGGTGCAATGCTTCCTAAGTGATGCAATGAGGCGACCAACCCGATGGTGCCGTGGCCGCACATGCCCAGGTAACCGGCGTTATTGAAGAAGATCACCCCGCAGGTAGCCCCCGGCGTGACCGGCGCACAGTACAGCGCACCGACCAGTACATCGTTGCCACGCGGCTCCAGCAGGCAGGCTCGGCGCCATTGGTCGTGCTCGCTGCGCAGGTGCTCCAGCTGCTCGGCAATGCTGGCGCCCTCAAGGGTGGGGAAGCCGGTCATCACCAGGCGCGTGGGTTCACCGCCGGTGTGGGAGTCGATCACATGCAGTCGCTTCATAAAACGCTCCAATCAGTGGGTGGCCGGGGTCAGCGTGGTGTGGGCGTGAGGTTCATCGACGGCTTCGCTTTCATCCGCTTCATGCTCCAGGCGTACCTGGTGAGCCGGCACACCGGTGGCAGCGCCCCAGTAGTAAATGCCGAGGGCGCAGAGTGCGACGACCAAGGTGTCGAACGGATGGCTGAGCACGCCGAGGCCCCCAAAACTGCCGAGTTTGGACAGCAGGATAGTCACCGCGTAAAAACCAATCAGCCAGGCCGACGAGCGTACTTGTTGCTTGAGGTTCAGGTGCGCGGTCGGCACCCAGCGGGCGCACAGCAGGTACACCACAAACATCAGGATCTGCAGGCCGAGCAGCCAGGACACGGTGCTCCAGCCGGACCAGTACACGATCAGCGCCGCGATGATGAACGACAGCGGTCCGAGCACCGCCATGCCCTTGACGCGGAACGGGCGGGCCATGTCCGGTGCATTGCGGCGCAAGGCGGCGACGGTCACCGGGGCCACGGCGTAGCTGAGGATCAGCGCGGCGGACACCACATTGATCAGCGCTTCCCAGGACGGGAACGGCAGGGTCCAGAACACCGACAGGCCGAAGGTCAGCCACAGCGCCGGGCGCGGGATGCCGGATTTCTCATCGATACGCGTGAAAATCTTGAAGAACGTGCCGGTCTGCGCCCAGCCGTACACCACACGCGGCGTGGCGTTCATATAGATATTGCCGCAGCCGCTGGGCGAGATCACCGCGTCGGCCACCACCAGGTAAGCCAGCCACCCCACGCCCAACGCCAGGGCGATATCGCGATAAGGCAACGCGAGTTCCTTGCTGATGCCGGCCCAGCCATTGGCGAGCATTTCAGTCGGCACACCACCCAGGAATGCCGTTTGCAGCAGCACGTAAATGGCGGTCGACAGCAGCACCGACAGGATCAGCGCGATGGGAATTGTGCGTTGCGGGTTCTTCACTTCGCTGGCCACCGAGATGATCGGCGTCAGCCCCAGGTAGGCAAAAATCACCCCGCCAGCCGACACCGCCATCTCGATGCCCGACAGGCCAAACGGCGCAAACCCGTGCATCTGGAAGTTCGCCGGTTTGAAGAAGGTGAACAGCACACCGATCACCAGCAGCGGCACGATGAACTTGAAGACACTCACCAGATTATTGGCGATGGCGAAGGTTTTCACACTGCGGTAATTGAGCACGAAAAACAGGCACAGCAGCGCCAGTTGCACCAGCCAGCCGAGGGTGGTCGGGTCGCTGGAACCGGCCTTGGTCAGCTCGGGAAACCAGGCTGCGGCGTATTGGCGCGAGGCGACCACTTCAATGGCCACCAGGCTGGAGAATGCAATCAGCGTGATAAACCCCATCAGGTAACCCAGCAACGGCCCGTGGGAGTACACCGGGTAACGCACCACGCCGCCGGCGCGGGGCAGGGCGGCGCCGAGTTCGCAGTACACGATACCCAGCAGCAGCACCGCAAAACCGCCGAGCAACCAGGAGAAAATCCCCGCCGGGCCGGCGATCGCAGACACGTGGCTGGCCGCAAACAACCAACCCGAACCGAAGATGGCGCCCAGCCCGATAAAGGTCAGGTCCATCAGTGAAAGTTGTTTCTTGAACTTGCCTTGAGCAGACATGGCGGCGCCTTCTTGTGAGTTATTGGATAGGCATGCAGTGGCCATATCCTGAACTCGTCAAAGCTCGGGCGATTGATGTTTTGCGCATGCGAGGATGACGAATTCGGCACAGTTTCCACGCTCGACAGTGCCTGCGACATAGCGCAATCTGCTCGCCATCAAGGCGTATATGGGCGGTGAATATCATGGTGCAGAGCGCGTTTGCGGCCCTTGTTCAGGGGAGTCGCCCACACAGCATCGAGCAGCTGTTGGCGGGTATGGCGCAGGTGTTGCCGATGCTCGACGTGATCCCCAACGCCACAATTTTCATCAAGGATGTCGACGCCCGTTACGTGCTCGCCAACCACACGCTGGTGCAACGCTGTGGCCTCAAGCAGCTGCAGCCGCTGCTGGGCAAGACCAGCGCCGAAGTGTTCCCGGCGCAACTGGGGCCGGGTTACACCGAGCAGGACCGGCGTGTGCTGGAGCAGGGCTTTGTGCTGGAAGATCAGCTTGAGCTGCACCTTTACGGCACCCGTGAACCGGGCTGGTGCCTGACGCACAAATGGCCGCTGTATAACCATGCCGGCGAGATCATCGGCCTGGCGGGGATCTCCGTCGACCTGCAATCAGCCAGCGAAACCCACCCGGCGTACCAGCGCCTGGCGGCGGTGGATGAGTACATCCGTACGCACTTCAACCGCCGCGTCACCCTCGGTGAACTGACCCGCATCGCCGGTGTTTCCGTGGCGCAGTTGGAGCGCTACTGCAAACGGGTATTCCACCTCACACCCCGGCAGATGATCCAGAAAGTGCGGCTGGAGCATGCGCACCGACTGTTGCATACCGACTTGCCGATCACCGACGTTGCGCTGCAATGCGGGTACACCGACCACAGCGCGTTTACCCGCCAGTTCAAGGCGTTGACCGGGTTTACGCCGAGGCAGTACCGGCAGGCCACGGGGGGCTCAAACGAGTAACGGCACCGGTTAATCTTTGGTGAGTTGCTTCTTGCGCCCACCACACTTTACAAAGCTTGAGTCGTAAGCCCGGCGGCAGTAAGCGCTGTCCACCGTCGGCTCCATCGGCGGAGGCGGGCACATCGGCTGGCCCTGTGTGTCGCGAGGGTTGTTTTGCAGGCAGCTTTGGTAAGTGTGCATTTGCGCGTCGTAAATCAGCTTTTGCCCCTGGACGCTGTCTGCGGCTTTTTTCACGCATTCAGCGACGCGTTGATCGAGGTCCTTGATGCATTGCCGGCCTTGGGCTGTGTCGGGTTGGATGTAGCTGGAAGAGTTGCGCGTGTGCGTCTGGTATCAGATTGTTAAATCGCTGCAGCCTGTAGACCCCACAAAGTTGAAGTATGGCCATGATCAGACCGTGACCTTGCCAGAGTTTGTACAGGACGAAGTTTTTGACGAGATATTTAACTCAAACCAATTGCTGTCGATGGATGTGAGTACGCTCTTTGTCGGAGGTGTTCGGAAAAAGCCCGTGAACAGTGATTCCATCCTGGAACTGACCTCTTACCGGGAGCGCGCTTTACGCCTGACCTGGCAGCGAGAAAACGTTCGACTGGAAATAGGCGCGCTGAACGATAAGTGCCGACTCATCAAACGAATGCCATTCAGGGTGGCCGCAAAGAATGAATTCGGCGAAGTGATTGGTCGCAGGCTCAAAAGCATAAGTGCCGTGACCTATCTGATGCGCGCGGGGTATTTCGATACGGATTACAACGATTACCTTGGCTTCTTCTACGAGGGCTCGCTCACGCAGGGTGACAAGAACCTGATCCTTGCTCTGCGGCAGGGTGAGATGCCCGAGGTTAGTACCCTCGTCAATAATCCGGGGTTAGTGCTCGGTAAACTGGACCATGAATTACTTGAAGGTGGCCGCGGCCTGATCGCAGGTTTGGTTGATTATATGTGCAGCCAATACATCGACCCGGATGCAGATTCGATAGAGGGACAGACTGACGATCCTTTCGCGGGTGCGCTTGATGCGACACTCAAAATGGCCAGGCTCTCTATGGACCGTTTGGCTGAGGTAATTGACTCCCTTCTGCCGGGCCCGAACACACGGGTGTTGATTCAGGCGATCCACCGCACCGATCCCCTGCTTTTGATTGATCTGTTCACTTTTTCAACGCGTTTTCAGGCTAGTGGGCCCCGACAGGCATTCGTATGCGCAGTTTTCAGCAGCTTGACACCGGAACAGGTCCAGGCCCTGAGTGACGCCGGGATTCTGGATAGCCTTGCTGGGTTGGAGGATGTCACCCAGGTGATGCCGCTACTCGCCCATGGCAACGATACATGGGAGTGGCTACGCAACAATCCCGTGCACTTTTATAACCTCAGTGATACGACGCCAGCCGATGACCTCAAGCAGCTGCTGAGTTGGGGCTGTGTTGCGCCCCGACTCGAGATGCTGCGCCTGATCTGTTTTAGTTCTGACGCAGACGGCGAGGGTGATGGTCCGGTTACCTTTCGTCGGCTACAGGCGTTGCAACTGGACGGTATAGACAGTTTGCTATCGCTGGATCCGAATGAGTTTGTTGGGCAATTACTCAGCCAGGAGGGGATGTTGGACGAATCCTCAGAGTCCTTGAGCGCTTTGTTGGCCGCTGTCGGTGGCAAGTCGAATTGGGTTGCGCCATTGCTCGAACGTACAAGCTGCCAATTGAGGTCACTTGAAAGCGTGCCTACTCAAACCTGGGAACTGTTGCTCAATGTCGATCGAATCAGTAACAGGGCTGATGCTGTTTGGACCTACTTTTTGCAGCCAACAGTTGCAAATAGTGAGGATGATTATTTTATCGAGAACGATGGGGTTGAACGGTTTAATTTCGACAAGACGATATTGGCTGGGTTTATTGAGCGGCACGTAGACGTTTTGAAGCCCACGTTGTGGGAGCGCCATCCCGACCGGCATCGCGAACTTCAACAATACTTGCTTCGCACGGAGGTGTTCACGAATGCCACCCTCGCAAAGTTGTTGTCGACGACAGACCTGAAATCAATGGACGTTTTGAGTACGGTACCGGCGGTGCGTTGGGAGATGCTTGTAACCTCAAAATTCCTGCCGTACTCGGTCGAGATTCTTAAAATCATCCAGAACAGTGCGCGTCAGCATGAGGCTGCATACCTCGCACGACATGGCCGTGTGCAAGTGTCACTTGAGGCCAGGCGCAGTGAGTAAATGGATTCAATATAGTGCGTAACCCGTCAACTTCTTGGATGTGAATGGAGCAGGGCTTTGAAACATGTAATGAAGCAGGTCATCAAGCAGGCCGCCGCAAACCTGAGCGCGAGCCTGGATGTGTTTTATCCGGCCCACGGACGCAATGGCTTCAATGAACGCAACCTGAGCTATCAACTGGCAAAGGTGTTCGAAACGCGAAAGGGCGCACACGCGTTTATGGAAGTACCCTTTCAGAATTCAAATACCAAGCGCTTTTCGTACCGTATAGATTGCATGCTGGTTGACCCTAAAATAGTCGCCTTCGTCGAATGCAAGCGCCTGTACAGCCCGGAAAAGGCCGACCAGCTCAGCAAGGATTTCGAGCGAATGAACGCGGCGAACCTAACGCCTATAGTGAAGAAGTTAGAAGCGTTTCAGCGTACCAAGCGCAAGGTCTACCGCGTCATGCTCACCGAAACGTGGCAAAAACAGACCGTGGACTGGTGGGTGGCGCGAGATAACAGCAGAAGCTGGGACAACACCTGGCTCCCCGAAGATCGCGGGTTTGTCGAGGTCAAGGCGTGGGAAGGAAGCAACACGCTGTATTGGCTATACGCCTTCGAACAAATAGAACCAGGAGTGTGAACAATCCGCCGCAATCGCGGATTCGATGCAACGATTAGCAGCCTGACGCCTCATATGAGTACAACCGGTTAAAACCACCGCGTTGTGCTCCTTCTCCACGACAGGTACCACGCTTATGACCGCGGCTGAAAACAACCATGTGAACTGGCTGGTAGAGCAATCGATGCTGCATGCGGCACGCCAGCGCGCCAAGCTCTATTCGGGGCAGGGCCGGTTGTGGCAACAGCCTTACGCGCAGACCCGGCCGCGGGATGCTTCGGCGTTGTCGTCGGTGTGGTTTACCGCCTATCCGGCGTCGATTGTGACCCGCGAGGGCGGCACGGTGCTGGAGGCGCTGGGGGATGAAAGCCTGTGGCATGCGCTGTCGAAGATCGGCATTCAGGGCATCCATAACGGCCCGCTGAAAAAGTCCGGCGGCCTGAGCGGCACCGAGCACACGCCGACCATCGACGGCAATTTTGACCGCATCAGTTTCGAGATCGACCCGCAACTGGGCACTGAAGCGCAGTTGCAGGCGTTGACGCGCATGGCAGCGGCGCACAACGCGGTGATCATTGACGACGTGATCCCGTCCCATACCGGCAAGGGCGCGGATTTTCGTTTGGCCGAGATGGCCTATGAGGACTATCCCGGCCTGTATCACATGGTCGAAATCCGTGAGGAAGACTGGTCGCTGCTGCCCGAGGTGGCCGAGGGGCGCGATGCGCAGAACCTCAGCCCGCCGCAGGTGGACGCGCTGCGTGACAAGCACTACATCGTCGGTCAGCTGCAGCGGGTGATTTTCTTTGAGCCCGGGGTCAAGGAAACCGACTGGAGTGCCACCAACGTGGTGTTGGGCGTGGATGGCAAGCCGCGTCGCTGGGTGTACCTGCATTATTTCAAGGAAGGTCAGCCATCGTTGAACTGGCTGGACCCGACCTTTGCCGCGCAGCAGATGATCATCGGTGACGCCCTGCATGCCATTGACGTGATGGGCGCAAAAATCCTGCGCCTGGACGCCAATGGTTTTCTCGGGGTGGAGCGCAAGCTCGACGGCACGGCCTGGTCGGAAAGCCATCCGCTGTCGATCACCGGTAACCAGTTGCTCGGCGGGGCGATTCGCAAGGCCGGCGGGTTCAGTTTTCAGGAATTGAACCTCACCGTGGATGACATTGCATCGATGTCGCATGGCGGCGCCGACCTGTCCTATGACTTCATCACCCGCCCGGCGTACCAGCATGCGCTGCTGATGGGCGATGCCGAATTCCTGCGCCTGATGCTGCGCGAAATGCACCGCCAGGGCATCGACCCCGGCTCGCTGATCCATGCCTTGCAAAACCACGATGAGCTGACGCTGGAACTGGTGCATTTCTGGACGTTGCACGCCCATGACACCTTCCTTTACCAAGGCCAGACCTTCCCCGGCAATATCCTGCGCGAGCACATCCGCGAGCAGATGTATGAGCGCCTGGCGGGCGAACATGCGCCGTACAACCTCAAGTTCGTGACCAATGGCGTGTCCTGCACCACCGCCAGCATCATCACGGCGGCGCTGGGTATTCGTGACCTGGATGCGATTACCCCGGCCGATATCCAGCAGATTCGCCAGATTCATTTGCTGCTGGTGATGTACAACGCCATGCAACCAGGGGTATTCGCCTTGTCGGGTTGGGACTTGGTGGGTGCGCTGCCATTGGCCGCCGAAGAGGTGGAGCACCTGATGCAGGATGGCGATACGCGCTGGATTCATCGCGGCGCGTATGACCTGGTGGACCTGAACCCGGATGCAGAGCTGTCTGCCGGGCAAATGCCGCGTTCCAAAAGCCTGTACGGCAGCTTGAACAGCCAGTTGCAGGACCCGGAGTCATTCGCCTCGCAACTGCAGAAAATCCTTGGGGTACGCCGCGCCTATGACATTGCCGCCAGCCGCCAGATCCAGGTGCCGGAGGTAGAGAACTCGGCCCTGTTGATCATGGTTCACGAATTGCCGGCCGGCAAAGGTACGCAAATCACCGCGCTCAACTTTGGTGCCACGCCCATCACCGAAACCCTGCACCTGCCGGACATCGCGGCGGGGATGGTGGTGGACATCATCAACGAACGGGTGGAAGGCGATCTGACCGCCGAGGGCGAGTTCACTATTACGCTGGATGCGTATGAGGGGCTGGCGTTGCGTGTGATCAGCAACTCACCGATCTGACCCCCGGTAGCGGTGTTTTCAGGGAGGGGTGGGCTTTTCAGCCAACTGAAACCGATACCCCACCCCATACAGTGACTCAATCGGCGTTTCCCCTGGGCACACCTGTTCCAGCTTGCGCCGCAGGTTGCGGATATGGCTGTCCACCGTGCGATCGGTCACCACGCGGTGATCGGAGTAGAGGTGATCCAGCAACTGGTCGCGGGAGAATACGCGGCCGGCGGCGCGGGCGAAGGTGTTGAGCAGGCGCAGTTCAAGCGGCGTGAGGTCGAGCGCGATGCCGTCCAGCGAGACCTGGTAGTGCGCCTCGTCGATCAGCAGGCGTGACGCGCTGGTGCCCAGCAACTGCGGGCCGCGGCGCAGGATGGCCTTGACCCGCGCCACCACTTCGCGGGGGCTGAAGGGCTTGCAGATGTAATCGTCGGCGCCCAGTTCCAGGCCGAGCAGGCGGTCCACTTCTTCGACACGGGCGGTGATCATGATAATCGGCACCGCGCTGAAACCGCGCAGGTCCCGGCACAGCTGCATGCCGTCACGGCCGGGCAGCATCAAATCGAGCAGGATCAATTTAGGCGGGTGGGCGCGCACGGCGGGCACCACCTGCAAGCCATTGTCCAGGCACACCGTCGCGTAGCCGGCTGCTGCCAGGTAATCGCGCATCAGTGCGGCGAGCTTGGGTTCGTCTTCAACGATCAGGATCGGCTGTTCATCGTGCATGGTTCACAGGCTCCGGGGCAGGCGCAGGGTCAGCCACAAACCGCCGTAGGGCGAGTGATCGGCAACCAGGCTGCCATCGTGGGCATTGGCGATGCTACGGCAGATTGCCAGGCCCAGGCCCGCGCCACCATGCTCGCGGTTGCGCGATGCCTCGCCACGGTAGAAGCGCTCGAACACGCGTGGCAACTGCTTCGCCGACACGCCTGGCCCGGAGTCAAGAAAGTCGACACGCACCGTGTCGCGGTCCACGCCGACGCTGATGCGCAACGTGCCGTTGACGTCGGTGTAGCGCACGGCATTTTCCAGCAGGTTGCTAAACAATTGCTGCAAGCGCCCGGCATCCGCCAGCAGCTCGACGGACTGGCGCGGCAGCTCCAGGTCGATCTGCAACTGGCGGGCGTTAAAGCGTTCCTGGTACATCGCCAGGCTGTTTTGCAGCAGCTCGTTCAGCACGCACGGGGCCTTGCGGTAGGTCAGGGCGCCGATATCCGCCAAGGACAACTCATACAGATCATCCACCAGCTTGCTGAGCATGCCGACTTCGCCGAGCAGCGATTTCAGGGTGCTTGGGTTCAGGCTGCGCACACCGTCCTCAATCGCCTCCAGCTCGCCGCGCAGCACCGACAGCGGGGTGCGCAGTTCGTGGGAGACATCGGCCATGAACTCACGGCGCATGGTCTCGTTACGTTCCAGGGTGTAGGCCAACTGGTTGAAGTCGCGGGCCAGTTGGCCCACTTCGTCGTGGGAGGCTACGGCCACGCGACTGCTGTAGTCGCCGCTGGCCAAGCGATGGGTGGCGGCGGCCACGCGCTTGACCGGTTCCAGCAGCGTACGGGCGATCCACCAGGCAACCAGCATCGCCAGCAGCAACGAGAACACGCCCATCACCAGGCTTGCGCGCAGTTGGTATTGCTGGAAGCGTTCGCCACCGGCCTCGGTCACGCTCTGGAACGGGGTCACTGCCAGCCAGCCCACGGTTTCACCCGCGACCACAATGGCGCTCACCAGCGCGTCCTCACCAATCGCCGGGTAGCCGGTGACGCGTTTCTTGTCCTTGTCGAGCAGGGCGATGCGAAACAGCGCGCCCGTCAAGTCCGAAGCCAACGGTGTGCGCAGATCATGCGTGACGCGCTCTTCGCCGGGGTCTGGCCGCATGATGTCGAACCAGCGATCCGGGTGGTTGCGCATGAAGTCCCAATTGCCTTCGCGTGCATAGGCGCTGGCCAGGCGCGGCACCACCGTGGCCATGCGCTCCAGCGCCTGCTCATTGATATAGCCGAGAAACCCGCGGCCAAAACTCCAACCGGTGGCCAGGCCCATGCAAAGGATGACCAGCAGCACACCGGCCGATACGGCGACAAACAGTTTGGTGGAGATACTCAGCTTCATGAACAGGCGCCGTAAAAAGTAGTCCCGCCCATTTAGGCCCCCGGGGACTAAAGATTCAAGCCAGGCGGGCAATCTTCAATTTTCCTGCACATTTGCCTCGCAGCATGACGGTAAGGCTTGCACCACCCCGTCTTGCAGAGGCAACTATGTCCACCAAACTGTTCGCCAAATACCTGGTAACCGCCGCGGTTCTCCTGTCCTTCGTCATTCTGGTACTGCTGGGCGGCTGCTCGGCCGGCGACCCCGCACCCGCCATCGCGGTTGCCAAGGTCTCAGTGATTACCGTGCAACCCCAAAGCCAGGTGCTGACCACTGAGCTGGCCGGGCGCACCCAGGCGTTTATGGTCGCCGAGATTCGCCCGCAGGTCGGCGGTATCGTGCAACAGCGGCTGTTTGTCGAAGGTGCCGAAGTGAAAGCTGGGCAGGCGCTGTACCAACTCGATGCGGCACCCTACAAGGCCGCGCTCGCCGAGGCCCAGGCCAGCCTGGCCAAGGCCCGTGCCACCTTGAAGTCGGCCCAGACCACCGCCACGCGCAATGCCCGGCTGGTGAAGATCGATGCCATCAGCCAGCAAACCAACGAGGATTCACAAGCCACCCTGCTGACCGCCGCCGCCGATGTAAAGGTGGCCGAGGCCGACCTCGACACCGCACGCATCAACCTGGCCTACACCCGCATCAGCTCGCCGGTGGCCGGGCGCATCGAGACCTCCACGGTCACCCCCGGCGCATTGGTGGTGGCCAACCAGGACAGCGCGCTAACCACGGTGCAGCAACTCGACCCGATCTATGTGGATGTGACCCAGTCCACCACAGAATTGCTGGCCCTCAAACGCGACCTGGCGCGTGGCGCGTTGCAGGCCAATGGCAACGGCGAGGCTCGCATCAGCCTCAAGCTGGACGACGGCAGCGCCTATAACCACGAAGGTCGCCTCACGTTCAGCGGGGTCAGCGTCAACCAGAGCACCGGTACCGTGACCTTGCGTGCGGTATTCGACAACCCGGAGCATTTGCTGCTGCCCGGCATGTATGTGCGCGGCGTGTTGGAGCAGGCCCGCGATGACCAGGCGATCCTGGTTCCACAAAAAGCCGTGAGCCGCAGCGCCAGCGGCGTGACCTCGGTGTTGCTGGTGGTGGACGGCAAGGTCGAACAGCGCGTGCTCACGGTTGAGCGCGCCGTGGGCAACCAGTGGTGGGTTACCGCCGGCTTGCAGGCCGGTGACCAGGTGATCGTCGAGGGCGGGCAAAAAGTCCGCGTCGGTGCGGTGGTCCAGACCCAGCCCGCAGAGGCCGGCACCTTGGCGCAGGAGGGTTGAGCATGGCGCGGTTCTTTATTGATCGACCGATTTTCGCCTGGGTCATTGCTATCGTGATCATGCTCGGCGGCGCGTTGTCCATCAGCCAATTGCCACTGGAACAGTACCCGGATATCGCGCCGCCCACCGTGCGTATTTCCGCGACTTACACCGGCGCCTCGGCCAAGACGGTCGAAGACTCGGTGACCCAGGTCATCGAGCAGCAGATGAAGGGCCTCGATAACCTGACCTATATGTCGGCCTCCAGCAGCTCGGCGGGCAGCGCCAGTATCAGCCTGACCTTTGGCGCCGGCACCGACCCGGATGTGGCGCAGATGCAGGTGCAGAACAAACTGCAACAGGCCGAGTCGCGACTGCCGCAGTCGGTGCAGAGTGAGGGCCTGACCGTGACCAAAGGCGGTTCGGACTTCCTGATGATTGCCGCCCTGGCCTCGGATAACCCCAGCGTCACCGGCACCCAGATCGGCGACTACATCTCCAGCACCTTGCTCGATTCCATCAGCCGCATCGACGGTGTGGGCGATGTGCAGACCCTGGGTTCGGGCTACGCCATGCGTATCTGGCTGGACCCGGCGCTGCTGGAAAAATATGCGCTGATGCCGTCGGATGTGAGCAGCGCATTGGAGGCGCAAAACACCGAAGTGTCTGCCGGTCAACTCGGCGCATTGCCGGCAGTAAAGGGGCAACAACTCAACGCCACCATCAGTGCGCGCAGCAAGCTGCAGACGGCCGAAGAGTTCCGCAATGTGGTAGTCAAGTCCACCAGCGACGGCGCGGTGGTACTGCTCGGTGATGTGGCGACCGTGGCGCTGGGCAGCGAGAGCTATGACATCAACTCGGCCCTCAACGGCAAGCCGGCCGCCGCCATGGGCGTGCAACTGGCGGCGGGCGCGAATGCGCTGGACGTGGGGGAGGCGGTCAAGGCCAAGCTCAAGGAACTGGCGCCGTTTTACCCGACCGAAATGCAATTGAAGAACGTAATCGCCTACGACACCACGCCGTTTGTGAGTCTGTCCATCGAGGAAGTGGTCAAGTCCCTGGGCGAGGCGATCGTGCTGGTGGTGCTGATCATGTTCCTGTTCCTGCAAAACCTGCGGGCCACGCTGATCCCCGCGATCACCGTGCCGGTGGTGTTGCTGGGTACGTTTGGCGTGTTGGCGTTGTTCGGTTACTCGATCAATACCCTGACCATGTTTGCCATGGTCCTGGCCATTGGCTTGCTGGTCGACGACGCGATTGTGGTGGTGGAAAACGTCGAACGGGTAATGGCCGAGCAGGGCTTGTCGGCCCTCGCCGCCACACGCCAGTCGATGGATGAAATCACCAGCGCACTGGTCGGCATCGCCCTGGTGTTGAGCGCCGTGTTTATCCCCATGGCGTTTTTGGCGGTTCCACCGGGATCATCTATCGGCAGTTTTCGGTGACCATCGTCTCGGCCATGGTGCTTTCGGTGGTGGTGGCCATGACCCTCACGCCGGCCTTGTGCGCCACCATGCTCAAGCCGGGTCACGCTGTTCAACGGGGCTTTTTCGGTTGGTTCAACCGTTCTTTCGAACGCTGCTCGAGTGCGTATGAAGGGTGGGTCGGCGGTGTGCTGCAACGCTCACGGCGCAGCCTGGTGGTGTACGCGCTGATCGCTGCGGCCATGGCGGCGGGTTACGCCAGCTTGCCCACCTCGTTTCTGCCGGACGAGGACCAGGGCATTCTCATGGCGCAAATCCAGTTGCCAGTGGGGGCCACCGACAGCCGTACCCAGGCGGTCCTTCACCAGTTTGAGCAGTACATGCTCAAGCAGCCGGAAGTCGAGGCCATGATCAGCATCAGCGGCCTGGGCATGGGTGGCAACAGCCAGAATACGGCGCGGGCATTTATTCGGTTGAAGGACTGGAGTGAACGCGCAGACGATGCCGCCACGATTGCCCAGCGGGCCACGTTGGCCCTGGCAAGCATTGGCGATGCCGATGTGTTCGTGATGCAACCGCCCGCCGTGCGCGGCCTGGGCCAGAGTTCGGGGTTTGATTTGCAGCTCAAGGACCTCGCGGGTCTTGGCCACGATGCGCTGGTGGCGGCGCGTGAGCAATTTATCCAAGCGGCCAGACAGGATCCGCGCCTGCTGGGCGTGCGCAGCAACGGCCTGGACGACGCACCGCAACTCAAAATCAGCATTGATGACCGCAAAGCGGGGGCCTTGAGCCTGAGCACCAGCGACATCAACAGCACCTTGTCCACCGCGCTGGGCGGCACGTATGTGAACGACTTCCTCAACCAGGGCCGCGTGAAAAAGGTCTACGTGCAAGGCGACGCAAACACGCGTATGCAAGCGGCTGATCTGGACCATTGGTTCGTGCGCAACAGCAACGACGAAATGGTGCCGTTTTCGTCATTTGCCAGCAGCGCCTGGAGCTATGGTTCACCCTTGCTGGAACGCTACAACGGCACCTCCTCATTGGAAGTGGTCGGTGACCCGGCACCCGGTGTGAGTTCCGGCGCTGCGATGGATGCGGTGGAAGCGCTTGCCCGGCAACTGCCCGAGGGTATCGGCTATGAGTGGACCGGGCAGTCCTACCAGCTGCGTCTTTCCGGGTCCCAGGCGCCGTTGCTGTATGCGGTGTCCATCCTGTTTGTGTTCCTGTGCCTGGCCGCGCTGTACGAGAGTTGGTCGGTGCCGTTCTCGGTGATTCTGGTGGTGCCATTGGGCATCGTCGGCGCGGTGTGGGCCACACGCTTTACCGGGTTGAGCAATGACGTGTACTTCCAGGTCGGCCTGCTGACCACCGTAGGGCTGGCGGCGAAGAACGCGATCCTGATCGTCGAGTTTGCCAAGCACCTGCAAGAGCAGGGCAACAGCCTGCGCGAGGCCACGCTGATCGCTGTGCGCCAGCGTTTGCGCCCGATCCTCATGACCTCCCTGGCCTTTATGTTCGGCGTGTTACCGCTGGCCTTGAGCAGCGGTGCAGGTTCCGCCGGGCGCCGGGCCATCGGCACGGGGGGGCTGGGCGGCATGTTCAGCGCCACGCTGCTGGGGATCTTCTTTGTTCCGCTGTTTTTTGTGTTGATCCGCCGCCGCTTTGGCCGTGTCGGCACCACGCCCATCGTCGAAAAAGGTGACGCATGATCCGCTTTCTCTGCCCGTTAGTCGCCGCACTGGTCTTGAGTGGCTGCGTCAATCTGGCGCCGCACTACCAGCAGCCCGAGGCCCCGGTACCGGCCGAATGGCAAGCCGGCGTCCTGGGCGAGGTGCCGGCCGATATCCAGTGGCAGCAGTTCTTTACCGACCGCCGCCTGGCGCAACTGCAAAGCCTGGCCCTGGCCAATAACCGCGACCTGCGCCTGGCCAGCCTGAACATCGAGAAGGCCCAGGCGCAATACCGCATCCAGCGCGCAGCGGCGTTCCCGACCATCGACGCCGAAGTCAGCGGCACCCACAGCCGTACGCCGGGCTCGTTGTCCAGCGGTGGCACGGCGGTCACCAGCCACGACTACAGCGCGCAACTGGGGCTTAGCAGCTATGAAGTCGATGTGTTCGGCCGCGTACAGAACCTGCAGGACGAAGCGCTGGAAGACTATCTGGCGCTGACCGAAACCCGGCGCAGCACGCAAATCAGCCTGGTGGCCGAAGTGGCCACCGCCTGGTTGACCTTGGCGGCCGACAACGCGCACCTGCACCTGGCCCAGGAGACCCTGGCCAGCCAGCAATCCACCTACGAACTGACCCAGCGCAGCCACGCTGCGGGTGGTTCGACGGGGTTGGCCGTGGCCCAGGCGCAAACCACCGTGGAGTCGGCGCGGGTCGATGTGGCCGAGTATCAGAGCCAGATCCTCCAGGACCGCAACGCCCTGCGCCTGCTGGTAGGCAGCGATATCCCCGACGCATGGCTGCCCGATGCGCATCTGCAATCGGCGGCGGCGTTGGTACAGGTTCCGGCCGAACTGCCGTCGAGCCTGTTGCAGCGGCGCCCTGATGTGCTGGCGGCGGAACACAGCCTCAAGTCTGCGAATATCGACATTGGTGCAGCGCGGGCGGCGTTTTTTCCCGGCATCAGCCTCACGGCGAATGCCGGCTCCGCCAGTTCGTCACTGTCCAGCCTGTTCAAGGCCGGCAGCGGCGCCTGGACCTTTGCGCCGAGCATCAGCCTGCCGATCTTCGACGCCGGCAGTAACCGCGCAACCCTGGATGCGGCCAAGGTCGAGAAGCAGATCCAGGTGCAGACCTACCAACAAACCTTGCAAACCGCGTTCAAGGAAGTCGCCGATGCGTTGGCCGTGCGCAGCACCCTGGATCAGCGCCTCAGCGCGCAACAAGCGCTGACCGATGCCAGCCAGAAAAGCTACGAGCTGTCCAATGCACTCTACCGCGCCGGCTCGCAAAGCTACCTCGAAGCGCTGGATGCCCAACGCACGTTGTACAGCGCCCAGCAGGACCTGATTACCCTGCGCCTGGCAGAGCAAAGTAACCGGGTGACGCTGTACAAGGTGATGGGGGTGGTTGGCAATAGCCTCAGGCGGCCGACGCCTGGAGCGGGCCATGAACCATTCCAGCACCAGGTATTCCGGCAAGCCGCAGCGCCAGTAACGTTCGCCCTGGCGGGGGAGGTGCAGGTCTTCAGCGTTGGCCGGGCGGCTGTAGATAAACACGTTTTCGATGTCGTACAGCTCAAACCAAGGCCCGTTCACGCCGGGCTTTCGCAGCAGATGGTCAGCCGCCAGCAACACGTCGAACGGTGTCCGCCCGGCATGGCTGAGTCTCAGCGCTTCAGTGGCACTGCTTGCCGTGGCAATGCAGAAGTAACCCATGCGGTTGAGCATTTTTTCGATCTGCAGGACATGGGCGTGAAGGGGGTCCACGATGAGGATGCGCAGGTGTTTGTCGATCATGGAAAGTACCTGTCAGCGTACGAGTGGGTAAGGGCCCAGCGTAGCGATGACAGGTACGGATTGGATTAAGACGGGTCTGAAAAATCGGCGTGCGCAGAGTCCTGCGCCGCCTGCAATACCCGCAACAAATTCCCGCTCCAGATATTCGCCACCTGCTGCTCGCTATACCCGGCGTCCAGCAACCGCTGGGTGATCACCGGCAACTGGCTGACATCTTCCAGCCCTGTCACGCCGCCACCGCCGTCCCAGTCGGCGCCGATACCCACGTGGTCCGGGCCGGCCACTTCCAGCAGATGCAGCAGGTGCTTCATGAAGACATCGAGGCTGGCCTTGGGTTGGGCGAATTGCTGGTTGATCGTGTCGCGTTCCTGGTACAGCGCTTTGGTCTGCTCCGGGCTGAGGGCGGCGAGGTTGTGGAAGCGTGCGCCGAGCGCGGCCATGGCTTTGTTGCGGTCCGGGTTGGGCGTGAGGGGGATCAGGTAGTCGCTGTAGGCGTTGACCTGTATCACACCGCCCTTGGCCGCCAGTTGGCGCACGCGGTTGTCGTCGAGGTTGCGCGGGTGCGGGTTGACTGCGCGGCTGCTGGAGTGCGATGCGATGAGCGGCGCGCTGGACAACGCCAGCATCTGGTCGAACACCGCGTCGCTGGCGTGGGACACATCCAGCAGAATGCCCAGGCGGTTGGCCCGTTGCACCAGGTCACGACCCTTGGGGCTCAAGCCTTTCCATTCCGGCAGCGCGGTGGCGGAGTCGGCCAGGTCGTTGTTCATGAAATGCACCAGGCCGAGCATGCGCAGGCCCTGGCGGTAGTAGGTGTTGAGCAACTCGGGGTCGGAGCTGAGCGGGTCGGCGTTTTCCATGCTGATAAACACCACGCGCTTACCCTGGGCGGCGATACGCCGGGCGTCGTCGGCGGTGCGCGCCAGGGCAAAGCTGTCGGGGTTGCGGTCGATCACATCGCGGATGCGGGTGAGGGTGGCCAGGCCATAGGCGCTGGCGTACGCGCGGCCTTCTTCGGTGCGTGGGCCCTGGGGCGTGTAGACCGCGAAAAACCCACCGTCCAGACCGCCTTCGCGCATGCGCGGCAAGTCGACCTGGCTGCCATCCTGGCGATAATCATGGCGTTCGAGGATGTTCCAGCCGGGGCGGGTCAGGGTCAGCGGCGTATCCAGATGGCTGTCGAGTACCAGCAGGCGTTGGTGCAAGGCCAGGGTGGTCGGGCTGACCAGGGTGTCGGCGTTCGCCAACAGCGGTAGCAAGGCAAGCAGCAGCAGGCGTTTTTGCATCGTCAGAACTCCATGCTCAGGGTGCTTTGGAAGGTGCGTGGCGAGCCCGGGCGGAACACGGCGGGGCCGCTGGTGCTGGTGAGGATGTAGCCCAGGTAGTCCTTGTCGAACAGGTTGTCGACGTTGAAGCGCAGCTTGAGGTTTTTCAGCGGGCCGTAATGCAGGCGCTCGCCACCCAGGTCCAGGTAGGCGTTGTAGAGGGTGTAGCCGGGCACCGATTCGCTGTTGGTGAAGTTGCTGTAGCGCTCGCCGATATAGCGTGCCGAAAAGTTCAGCAACGCCCACGGCGCCAGCTCGTAAGTGACCCCGGCCTGGGCCAGCCAGCGCGGGCTGTCGGGCACGTCGTTGTCGCGAATCGACAGGCCGCCGGCATCGTTCTGAAAGGTGGATTTGTTGTAGGTCAGGTTGCCGTTGAGCACGACCTTGTCAGCCAATATCGGCAGCTTCCATTGCCCGCTCAGTTCGGTGCCGTACGCCTGCACCTTGCCGACGTTCTGGTAGTAGGTTTCCACCTGGCTGCTGCCGGGCACCGGTGAGGCGAAGGCTTGCAGGCGGTTGTCGAAGTCGGTGCGGTACAGCGCCCAGGCGGCGTTGAAGGTCGGGTGGTTGATGCGGTAGCCCACCTCGTAGTTCTTCGCCCGTTCGGCCTCGGCCTCGGGTGGCGGTGCGCTGGGGCTGGCGGCGCGGAATATATCGTCGGCGCCGCGTGGCAGCGCCATGTTTTGCGAATAGGAGGCGAACACCTGGGTGTCGTCGGTCAGGTTGTAGACCAACCCGGCCTGGGGCAGGAACGCGTCATTCCATTGGGTGGCCAGGCGCGGCTGGCGGTTGTTGATGTAGTCGCCGGCGTTGCGATAGCCCTCGATACGGTACTTGAGGTGCAGGCTCTTGAAGCCGAACTGCAGGCGCAGGCGGTCGTCGAGCAGCGTCCAGGTGTCTTTGAGGTGGTACTGCAGCGAGTTGCGCGTGGAGCTGAAATCGCCCTGCAGGTGCACCGGCTCATCGAACAAAGGCTCGCCGGCCGGGCTGCCATCGGTCAGGTTGTAGCGCGCTTGCTGGCGGTTGAATACATCGGTTTCGGCCCACAGGCCGGTGTCGATCTGGTGTTGGCCGACCTCCCATTGCAGCCCGGTGCGCCCGCCGAAACGATGGCCGCTGAGGGACGACAAGCCATACTGCACGCCGCGTGGCGCAAACAAGCCGTCCACATTGCCTTCAGCATTGTGCAGCGCCAGCGAGGTGCCATAGGCCTCGGGGGATACGCCAAAGCCTTTTTTGGCCTCGTAGTAGAGCGTGGTGTAGTTGAGCAGGTCCGGGCGGATCTCGAACTGGCCGCCCAGGCTGTACAGCGTGTCACGCCGCTGGTTGACCGCCTGTTTGTAGAACTGGTTGTAGTTGGTGTTGCTGTAACGCACGCCGGGCACGGTTTCGGGCAGGTCCGGCAGGCTGTCGAGGTAGGCGAAGTAGCGGCCCGAACGGCCAAACGGGTCGTTGGCGGTGCCGTCGTACTGCGCGATGCTGACGTAAGGCGAGTCGTAGTCATAGAAGGAATTGTGCACCGCCCGCAGCCACACCTCATCGCGGTCGCCGAAGCGATAGCGCACCTTGGCTTCCAGGTGTTCGCGGTCGATAGTGCCGGGGCCGCGCCACAGGTCTCCGTCGATTTTCGAGCGGCTGAAATACCCTGACAGCCCCTGATACTCACCGCTTTGCAGCTTGACGAAACTGCGCCGCAAGCTGTCGCTGCCCAGGGTGTAGGACAGGCTGGCGCCGGGCTTGAGCGTGGGGTTGCTGGTCTGATAATCCACATACGGCCCCAGCGAGGCGTAGCCCGATTGCGACACATCGCCGGCGCCGGTGGAGGCGGTGACGCGCTCGGTGTTTTCGTTGTCGACGTAGCGGTAGATCGGGCTGCCGCCGAACTGGTCGGTGCGGCCCAGCGGCACGCCGTCAATGGAAAACCCGATCTGCTGCAAGTTGAAGGCGCGCACGAACACCGAATTGCCGAACTCATACAGGCCCAGGGCATCGTTGACCTGCACGTTGAAGCCGGGCAGCGCCTCGAGCATTTTCAGCCCCGAGGTGCCGGCCGGCGCCGACAGCAAAGCCTGGTGGGAGATGGTCAGGGTGTTGCTGATCTTGTCTTCGCCGATGGCGGCGCTGGCTTCGGTGACGCGTGCACCCACCACCTCGACTTTGCTCAGTTGCGCTTCGGTGGAACTGGCGGCCTGCGCCGCCCAACTTGAATCGGCCACCAACAGGCTGGCGAGCAGGGTTTTACGGTACTGAGCAATCATTGTCGGTCCTTGGCAAAAGTGTGGGGTTAAGCCTCGGCGTGGGCCTGGGCGAGAAACTCGGGGTGGGCCCACTCATGCACGCTGAAGTCGTTCTGCAGGAAGCCGCGCTGCACCAGAAAGTCCTTTTTCAGCTCCAGGGCGGCGAGGTTCTGTGGCGTCAGTTGCGGCACGAAGTCCAGCTCGGCGATGGCGCGGCGGATAAACCCGGCATCCGGCAGGAAGGTGACCCGGGTGAACAGTTCGGCCGCGGCGTCGCGGTGCTGGTTGATCCAGCGCCCGGCGCGGATCGCGGCGCGTAGAAAGGCCACCACCACCTCCGGGTGTTCTTCGGCGAAGGCCCGGTTGACGGTGGTGGCGTAGGGGCCGTTGTGGTTTTTCAGGGTCCAGTCGGGGTAGCGCTCCAGGTCTTCGATGACCGTGAACTCACCGCTGGCGAGCAGCGCCGGCACATGCCCGGCCGCCACATGCACAGCGTCGACGCGGCCTTCGGCCAGGGCCTGCACCTCATGCCCGGGCTTGCCATGCAGGCCATGCAGTTGCGACCAGAACGCCGACGGCCGCACCGCTGGCTGCAAGGTATGGGGATCGCCTTCATCCTCCAGTTCGATCAGGCGTACTTGTGATGGCTCCAGCCCCGCCAACTGCAGGGCGTTGAACAGGCCGTGCTCGGCCAGCGCCTTGAGCACATCGACCCGCGCCTTGTTGCGGCTGACCGGCACCCCGATGCGCTTGCCGAACAGGTCGGCGACCTGGCGGATACGCCCTTCGGCACGCACCAGTACCTGGCCGGCACGCTGGGTGGCGGTGGTGGCGACCAGCAGCGTATCGGCCTGGTCGGCACGCGCCCACAAGGCCGGCACTGCGCCGCCGTCGCGAATCAAGCGTGGCTCGGCATGGGTGAAGTGCGGCAACCAGCCGCGGTTATCGGGCAGCGAACGCAAGTAGATCGCTTCGGCGCCGACGCGTTGGTATTCCTCATCCAGCCAGCCGAATTCCACGGCGATATTCGACGCAACCAGCAGGGGGCAAATGCTGTAGTGGGTGGGCAGTGCTTGGCTCATGGCAGACTCCTTGGGGCGGGTGGGGTGGCATTCAGGCGTTCGAGGCCCTGTTGCAGGTCGGCGAGCAAGTCCTCGACCGCTTCAAGGCCCACATGCAGGCGCAGCAGCACGCCGGGTTCAATCTGGGCTGAGGGGTGGGGTTGTTGTTGGCGAATCAGGCTTTCGAAGCCGCCCCAACTGGCGCCCATGGCGAACAGCTGCAGGCTTTCGAGAAAGGTCTTGGTCAGCGGCGCATGGACCGGTTTGAGCACCACGCCGAACAGCCCGGTGGAACCGAGAAAATCGCGTTTGAACAGCGCGTGGCCCGTGGCGTGCGGCAGCGCGGGGTGCAGCACCTGGGCCACTTCGGGGCGCTGTTGCAGCCAGTGCGCGAGGGTCAGCGCCGAATCCTGGTGCTGGCGCAGGCGTACGCCCAGGGTGCGCAGGCCGCGCAGGCCCAGGTAGGCGTCGTCGGCGCTGGCGATATAGCCCAATTGGCGCACGTGTTCGCGCACGCTCGAATACAGGGCCTGGGTGGTGACGATCACGCCGAGCATGGCGTCGCTGTGCCCCACCAGGTACTTGGTAGCGGCATGAATCGAGATGTCCACGCCGTGCTCGAAGGCTTTGAAAAACAGCGGCGTGGCCCAGGTATTGTCGAGCATCAGCAACGCGCCGTGGGCGTGAGCGGCACGCGCCAGTGCGGGTATGTCCTGCACTTCAAAGGTGCCGGAGCCCGGCGCCTCGGCATACACCAGGCGCGTGTTGGGGCGCAGCAACCCGGCGATGTCGGCACCGAGCATCGGCGCAAAATAGCTGGCCTGGATGCCGTAGCGCGGCAGCACCTGGTCGAAAACCTGGCGGGCATGCCAGTAGCAGTTGTCGGTTACCAGGATATGGTCGCCGGCCCGTGCCACTGCCAGCACCGCGCCGACAATCGCGGCCAGCCCGCTGGGCATGATCAGCCCCCGGAAACCGCCTTCCAGCTGCGCCACGGCATCTTCGAAGGCGGCAGTGGTGGGGTTGCCGTTACGCCCATAGATATGCCCGCGATAGTGCGGGTCATCAGCTTGTTGCAGGTGGTTTTGCAGGGTGCCGGTGTCGGGCCAGATAAAGGTCGAGCTGCGGTACACCGGAGTGTTGACGGTACCGGCGTGGTTGGCTGGGTCGCGGCCCAGGTGAGTCAGGAGGGTGTCGTCGCGCACGGGTTGGGTACTCATGGAGAGGCTCATGCGCGTTCCAGCCGCTTGGCCCAGCGTGAAAGGGGGTAGATGTAGATAAAGAACGCGATAAACACCAAGCCGTAGGCGGGCAGCAGCAGGTCGCTGCGCAATTGGCTGGCGAGGTGCGACTGCACGGTGGTCATCAGCTCTTCCACACCCAGCAGATTGGCCAGGGAAGTGGACATGGTCACCGCGCAATACAGGTTCATCCACGGCGCCACCAGGCTCGGCAGGGTCTGTGGGATGATCACGTGGCGCAGCGCCTGGCCGTGGCTCATGCCCAGGGCCTGGGCGGCCTCCCATTGGCCGGTAGGCACCGCACGCACGGCGCCGCGCACGATCTCCGACACGTAGCCGATGGCAGGCAGCGCCAGGCCCAGGGCAACCTTGAGCCAGTCCGGCAACTGCCACCAGCGCCCGGCCCACTGCACTTCATAGGGCAGCAGGTAAGCCACGTAAAACATCACCACCAGCCACGGCAGGTTGCGCAGCCAGCGGCTCAGATGGCCGGCGGCGCGGCGCAGGCGCGGGTGAGCGCTGACCTGCTGGCTGCCCAGCAACACGCCGGCCAGCGTCGCCACCAGCATGGCGGTGATGCCCATCAGGATATTCAAGCCAAAGCCTTGCAGCAGTGCCGGCGCCCACTGCCACAGCAACGTGAGCGGGGTAGGTTCAGGCAGCATCGGGCAGCTCCTGGCCGGGCAGGCGCAGGTAGTTTTCCAGGCGGCGCAACAGCCAACTGCTGGCGCCGATCAGCAGCAGCCAGACCAGCAATAACACCTGCATCATCTCGGCGACGTTGAAGTTGTCCGACCAGATCCGGTTGCTTGCATAGAGCAGTTCCGGTACCGCAATCGCGTAGGCAATCGAGGTGGATTTGATGGTTTGCACCACCGTATTGCCCATCGCCGGCAAGCTGTTGCGCAGCGCCAGCGGCAGCACGATATGCAACAGCACGGTGCGCCCCTGCATGCCCAGGGCTGCTGCCGCATCGAGGGTGGTACGAGGCACGGCGTCGATACCGGCGCGCAGGTTATCAGCCTGGAAGGCGCCACTGTGCAGGGCGATCACGATGATTGCCCACTGCGTACCGTTGAGCAGGCGCACACTGGCGCCATCCACCAACGGCAGCAATGCACCCACCCCGAAGTAGAAAAAGAACAATTGAACCAACAGCGGCGTATTGCGAAACAGCGCGACGTAAGCCGCACTGAGATTGCGCCACAACGCCCGGCGCGAGCCCAGGCCGGCGGCGCCCGCTACGCCAATCACCAGCGACAGCGCAATGCTCGCCACCGACAGCAACAGGGTCAGGCCCAGGCCGAGCAGGAAGCGCTGGCGGTCCATCGGGTCCCACAGGATGCTCAGCAGCAGGCCATGCTGTTCCAGCCACAGGCGCAGGTTGACCTCATTCATGGCTGGCCCGCGCATGTTGCTGCGCCACCCAGGCATTTGGTGCCAGGCCATAGCGCTGTTCCAGGCCGATAATCACGCCGTTGGCGTGCCAGCCTTCGACGATGCCCGACACCGCCGCGAGCAACTCGGGCTGGCCCTTGCGCAAGGCGATGCCCCAGGGCGCCGGGTCCTGCCCGGGCAACTTGACCTCGTAGTCGGCCCATTCCGGCTGGCGCGCCAGGGCGCTGTACAGCGCATCGTCGCCCATTGCGCCCACACAGCGGCTGTCAGCCACCGCCTTGCGCACTTCGGCGGTACCGTTGAACGAGGCGAATTGCACGCCATAGCGGCTTTCAAACGGGCGCACCCACACACTGGTAGCCGGCGCGCACAGGGTTTTGCCGCGCAGGCTTTGCCAGTCCGGCACGGCCGTGCGCTTGGGCGCAAACACCGTAGCGGCCGAGCTGTAAAAACCCGGGCTGGCAAAATCCACCTCCCGCCGCCGCGCCGCAGTGTCGAGCAGCGAGGTGACCAACACTTCACAGCGCCCCTGATCGAGGAACAGCAAACGGTTCATCGGGTTGACCTGCACCAGTTGCAGCTTCAGCGGCTGGCCCACCTTGGCCGACAGCTGGTGTTGCAGGTCGACGATCAAATCCATGATCAACCCAGCCGGCTTGCCCTGAGCGTCGAGGGTCTTGAACGGCGGGAACTCATCGCTGGTGCACACGTTGAGAGTGCCACGCGAAAGAGCACGTTCCAGCAAGGGCTCGGCGTGGGCATGCAGTGCCCCCAATGCAACTACAACCAAGATCGCACGCTTAAAAAAACCGGTCGGCTCCAAGGCCGCCGCGCTTCGCTGTTGATCCTGAGCGCCCCATCGACCACGCTGGCCGCAGGCGAGGTGCCGAGTGGTGGGGCAAGAGCCCTTTGGTTACTTTTGGGGCTCTTTTCCAAAAGTGACCCGCCGTAAGGGCGGAACCCGTACCAGCCATCACCAAAACAACGGATATGTACCCCAAAATCAGCACCTGACACACCGCCATCACAACCAATCCTGCTCCCACATTTGAACAGCCGCGCCTCAGCAACCGCACTCATGCCGCACTCCAACCCAACCGCGAACGCTGCGCCGCCCCACTCGGGAAGGGCTGCGGCGTACCGAGCTGCTGCGCCAGAAATGTCAGGTACGCTGCCTCCTCCAGATTCACCAACAACCGCGTCGTCGCCAACACACCCCGCTCCGACCAGGCAAACGGACCATGATTGGCCAGCAACGCCGCCGGCGCCCGAGGGTGTTCACGCAACGCCGCCACCACCGGCTCCGGCGCATAACGCGGGCCCCAGGCGGTCAGCGGAATCTCCTGGTCTTCATCCAGCACCCCCAGCAACTGCGTGGCATGCGCACGCAGCGGGCGCCCGGCAATCGCGAAGGCGGTCAGGTACAGCGAGTGCGTGTGAATCACCGCATTCACCAACGGCCGCTCGCGATAGATCGCCACATGCAGCGCCGCCACTTCCTTGAGGTTATCGGTGAGGCTGCCCTGGCTGTGTTGCAGGTCGAAATCGACAATCGCCGCCACGCCACTGTCGGCGCCACTGAGCGAGGCGATCACCAGCCGTTCCTCGCCCGGCAGCCGCAGGCTGATGTTGCCGGCCTCATTGCTCGACAACACCTGGTGCTTGATCAGCAACTGTTTGGCCAGGGCAAATTCGTGTTCGAACACTTGGGTAAAACGCACAGGATCAAAGCTCATGGGAACTCCTTGTCGGGTCAGAAGCGGTAGTCGGCTTTCACGTAGTAGAAGGCGCCCTCGGCACCCGCTGGCGAGATGCTCTGGTAGGCCACGCGCCCGCCGACAAAGCGGTTGGCCACGTCGATCTTGTCCGGGTAGCTGTCGAAAATATTGTTGCCGCCCAGCGTCAGGGTGAGGGCCTGGCTGATGTCGTAGGACACGCTGGCGTTGCTCACCCATTGCGCGGAAAACCGCTGGTCGCGGGCTTCGCCAAGGTTTGAATCGAGGGTGTAGGTGCCGTAGCGAATCGTGTTGACGCTGGCCTGCCAGGCGCCCTTGCGCCAGTCGGCACCGAGGATCAGCTTGCTGTTGGGCGAGGCGCTTTCCACGTAGCTCAGGGCTTCGCGGTTGATCAGGGTGATGCCGGTGCCGGCCAACGGGCCGGGGTTGTCCTTGATGTCGGTGACCTGGGTCTTGCTGTAATTGAAGGCGCCGTTGAGGGTCAGCTGGCTGGCATCCGCCAGGTCCAGGCGATACTGGGCGGCTACGTCGACGCCGCTGGTTTTGGTGTCCAGCGCGTTAGTAAAAAAGCTCACGCCGGAGTAGTTGCCATAGCCCTGGTTCGCGAGGATCTGGCTGACCTGGGGGCCGCTGAGGGTTTCCGACAGGGCGATACGGTCCTTGATGCGGATGTGATACGCATCCACGCTGACACTCGCCCGTTCAATCGGCTGCCACACCACGCCCAGGGACAGGCTGGTGGATTTCTCCGGTTTCAGGTCGCTGGCGCCGAGGGCGCGTGCCACCGGGGTATTCACGCTGACGGTGCCGACCTGGTAGGCGGTGGGGTCACCGGCCTTGAATTCGGTCTGGGTGGCGGAGGTGCCGATCTGCCCCAGGGTGGGGGCGCGGTAACCGCTGCTCAGGGTCGAGCGCAGGCCCCACTGGGGCGTGAAGTCATAGCGAGCGGAAAACTTGCCGGTGGTCGTGGTGCCGAAATCGTCGTAGTGCTCGCTGCGCCCGGCCAGGCCCAGTTGCAGCTGCTCGGTGACTTGCTGTTCCAGGCCCAGGTAGCCGCCGAATACGTGGCGGGCATAGCGGCCTTCGTCGCTATCCTGGGTGCCGGGAAAGCCCTGGGCGCCACCGGCGCGAGTGGGCAGGGCCGTGCCGTGGGCCCATGAGGCGAGGTCGCCGGCGATCACCTCATACGATTCGTTGCGCCATGCCAGGCCGCTGGAAAACACCAGGGGGCCGGCGCCCCAGCCGACCTTGAATTCCTTGACATGGTCCAGGCCGATATTGGTTTGCTCGTTGACCAGCGCCCCGGCGTTGAAGCTTGTGGGGCTGGCAGGGCCGAGGCTGGAGTTGAGCGAGTCGCTGAGGTGATAGTCGATGCGGTTGCGCCCGTAGTTGGCACTGAGGTCGAAGGTCCCCAGTTGCTCATCGCGAATCTTCACCCCGCCGGTGGCCGAGGCATCCCGCGAGCGCACATCGAGCAGCGGCAAAAAACCATTGGGGTACACCGCCACCAGGTTGTTGGGGTCGATGGGGCGGCGAAAGGTGGCCTGGGATTCGCCGGTGCGGTCCTGGTAGGTGGCGAAGCCGTACAGGTCCACCGCGTCGTTCAGCGACAGGCCGGTATTGAGTGCCAGGTTCCAATCCTCAAGGCCTGGCGATCCGTAGCGCCAGTGGCGGTCGGCATCCGCTTCGCGAGTATCGCCGGCGGGGTAGAACTGCCGGCCATCCTTGCCGTCGGTCGAGGTGCGTTCGCTGCGCAAGCCTTCGCCGCTGAGGGTAAGGAAGCCGTCACCGGGCAGGGTGAAACCGCTCCAGCCACCTACCGAGCGGCGAAAACCATCGCCTTTGGTGTATTGGCCAAACGTGCTTTGCACGGCACCGCCGTGGTCCTGCTCCTTGAGCACAATATTGATCACCCCGGCGATCGCATCGGAGCCGTATTGGGCCGAGGCGCCATCACGCAGCACTTCGATATGGTCGACGGCGCTGACCGGTATGGTCGACAGGTCCACGGCTTGGGAGCCACGGCCCAGGGTGGCCTTGGTATTGACGAACGCCGAGGCGTGCCGGCGTTTGCCGTTGACCAGCACCAACACCTGGTCGGCCGCCAGCCCGCGCAACGACACCGGCCGTTGCGATGACACGCCATCGGTGCCGTTGACCTGCGGGTAGTTCACCGAAGGCACCAGGCTTTCCAGGGCTTTGGCCAGGTTGTCGGTGCCGGCGCGCTCTAACTGCGCGCTGCTGATCACATCCACCGGGGCCGAGCTTTGCAGGGCGGTGACGTCGCTGCGGCGGGTACCGATGACCTCCACCGATTTCAAGCGAGGCACCAATGGCTCGCTGTTGACGGCGGCTGCGGGAGCGCCGGGGCTGGCCAGCCGATGAATCAATACGGCACCGCTGGCGGTCTGGCTGAAGCCCAGCTGGGAACCACTCAAGGCAATGTCCAGCGCCTGTTCCTGGCTCAGGCGGCCCTGGATCGAACGGCTCGCACGGCCTTCCACCAGCGGCGGGTCAAACGCGATGGGATGGCCGCTTTGCTGGGAGATGCTCAGCAGCACCTCATCCAGTGGGCCTGCGGGTATATCGAAATCAATCACCGACTGTATGGACGCCGCCGCGTTTTGCCCCAACGCCAGGTTCGGCAGCGCCAGGCCGCCCAAGGCCAATGCGCAGGCCAGCGGCGCCAGGGTGAATCCTGTTTTCAACATGCAAATCTGCTCCGGGTCGTGATGTTCTTTACGACCTTGAGCAACTTCGAGCGCAGATTTTCACTAATAAGTTAGACCGATTAGTTGGGTCTCTAGATGATTTTGTTGCGCGTATAAGCTTCGAACAAACTGATCTAAGTGCGCAGTGAAAATATAAGGGAGTATCTGCACAAGGGTACTGACAGCCAGCACCGGTTGTCCGCGCACAGCATACGACGTTCAACTTCACGAACGCGTACGGCGGTCTGCACGCTTACGGAAAAGCTCATCAGGAGACAGATGCCCATGTCTGAAATATCAGTGTTAAACCCGCTTGGCCCGGTGCCTAGCGTCCATTGCGAAAACACCGTGCCACGCAGCATGGTGCACCGTGCTGCCGTCAGCGAAGTATTCCTTACCGGCGCAGAGTGGGTGAAAGAAGGACACTTTCGTTGCAGTGCGCAACTACCGCGCACCCACAGTTACTTCAGCGAACATACTCACCGCGCCGCACACTACGACATGCTGTTATTGCTTGAAGTGTTCCGCCAGGCGTCGATTTATATTTCCCATGCATTCCTTGGTGTGAGTGCCCAGGACAAGTTTATTTACCTGGACAGTGTCACCCGCGTGACCGAACGTAGTTTGCTGGTAGTCGGCGATCGCCCGGCCTCCGCGCAGATCGACGTGCAGGTCGTGGACGAGTACCTGCGCCACGGCGAGCGCAGTGGCGTCACCTTGAACATGTCGCTGAGCATCAATGGCGAAGTTGCCGCACGGCATGAGCGCATGAGCATTCGCTGGATGAGCAGTGCGGCGTGGAACAAGATGCGCGCCCGTGGCCTGGCGGCCATCCCGGTGGATGCCGACCCGCTGGTGCAGCTACCGCCACCCTTGAGCCCCTCCGCCGTGGGGCGGCATTGGCTGAACAATGTGGTGCTGGGCCGCGAGCTGGAGCAGCGCGCCGAGAGCCTGGTGGCGCCGCTGATCGTGGACCTGAACAACCCGGCGATCTTCGACCACCCCCTGGACCATATCCCCGGCATGCTCTTGCTCGAGGGTTTCCGGCAAGTGGCGCTGGTGGTGGCTGACCGGCAATTGCAGGTCGGCCCCGAGCAATTGTTGTTGTCGCGCTGCCATGTGGTGTTCACGCGCTTTGGCGAGTTTGGCCTGCCGACGCGTGTACGTGCCGACCTCAACTCCCTGGCCAGCGATGAACAAGGTCGTATCACCCTGGCGCTGGATGTGGAGCAGGGCGCGGTGGTGATCGCCACTGCCGAGCTGGAGTTGCTGCCGGTGGTTGCGAGCCAGCCCCTGGCCCTGGTGGCAGGGGGTGTGCGATGAGTGATTTACAGTTTATCTGGTTCGATTTTGGCGGCGTGCTGTCGCCGCCGATCCCGGCCCTGTTCGAGCAATATCAGGTCAAGACCGGCCTGGCCCCGCGTGTGCTGCAGCAGGCCATGAGCGATGTGGCCGATGAGCTGGGGGTGCCGATGCTGGCCCCGGTGGAGAACGCCTTGCTCACCGAAGAGCAGTGGGGTACGCGCCTGGCGAACGCGTTGCGCCGCCGTGACCCGCAGATTGATTTGTCCCGTGCGCACCTGACGACCTTCGGCGCGCAATGGTTCGCCGGGGTGCCGGCCAATGCGCCATTGGTGGCCGCTGTGCGGGCGCTGAAACGTGCCGGATTTCGTGTCGGCATTCTCACCAACAATGTCGTGGAGTGGGAACTGCACTGGCGGGCCATGGTGGGCCTGGATGAGGTGGTGGACCTGATCGTCGATTCCAGTCAGGAAGGCAGCCGCAAACCGGACGCGGCGTTTTTCCAGGTGGCCACCGCTCGCTCGGGCGTCGCGCCGCAGCACAGCCTGTTGATCGACGACGTGGCGGAAAACATCGAAGCCGCCGCGGCGTTGGGCTGGCAAGTGCTGCACTTTATCGACAACCACCAGGCCCTTGCCCAGTTGCAGCGGCTTACCGCTGTGAGTCTGTTACCCGCTGCCGTGGAGCCTGCCTGATGAATATCGCCGTGATTGCCACACCGCAGGTCACCGTGGCGCGTATCCCACATCTGGATGCGCCGCCGGCCTATCAACCCGCCAGCCCCGCCAATGGCCTGCCGAGAATTGTGCTGCCCAGCGGCCACCTGGCGTTTCACCTGACCCGTTACGAGCACGTGCAAGCGTTGCTGCTGGACAACCGTGCGATCCGTGCACCGTGCAACGAAGAGGATGGCGCCAGCTTTTTACCCACGATCACGCCGCCCGAACTGCTGCTTAACAATGACATCCCCGACCACGGCCGCCTGCGCAAAGTGGTCGCCCGGGACTTCAGCCCCAGTGGCGTGGCCGTGCTGCGCGACAAGGTCGAGCAGGCCACCCATGAGCGCCTCGATGTACTGCAACGCCAGGCGCCCGGTGCGGATCTGTTTGCCCAGGTGCTCGACCACATCCCCGCGACGGTGGATTGCCAGTTGCTCGGCATTCCCTTGAGTGATCGTGAGTATTACCGGCCGCTCAGCCATACCGTGCAGGTGGCGTCGGATGCGGATGTGCCGGAGCTGCTGAACCAGTTCTGGGGCGTGTACAACTACCTCACGGACATGGTCACCGGCGCACGGCCGACCTCTCCCGATGGGCTGATCCAGCGTTTTGTCGCCACCCGCGCCGACAGTGAACCTGCGCTGAACGACAAGGAACTGGTGGGCATCCTGCTCGGCGTATTGATCGGTGGCGACCAGAATATCCTCACCGTGCTGACCAAGTCGGTGTACACCCTGCTGGCAGCGCCCGAGCTGTGGCAGCAATTGGTGGAGGACCCAGGGTTGATTCCGGATGCTGTCGAAGAGCTGCTGCGGCTGATCCCGCTGGGCACCATTTCGACCTTTCCGCGCCTGGCCAGCGTGGACCTGGAAGGGCCATGGGGGTTGATCCCCGAGGGCAGCATCATCTATGCCGATGCGTTTGCCGCCAACCGTGACCCGCTGGCATTTCCCGATCCGCTGGCGATTCGCCTGGACCGTAAGGATGCGCGGCATTTGCAGTTCGGCTACGGCATGCACAACTGCATGGGCGCGGCCCTGGCACGCCTGGAAATCACCACGGTGCTGCAGATACTGGTGCAGCGCTTCCCCAACTTGCGCCTGGCGGTGCCGGCGGACCAGGTGCCCTGGGTCGACGGCATCATCCTGCGCCGTCCTGCCCGCTTGCCGGTGCACGGCTTTACTTCAACCTGACCCTGGAAGGACCCATGAAAAACTCCTTTGCCGATACGGCTCTACTGACCATCATCCTGCTGGCGATATTTGTGGTGCCCAGCTCCATCTCCGGTACGGCCCTCGCGCTGCCGGCCATCGGCGCCGATATTCAGGCGCCGCTGACCAGCCTGCAATGGGTGGTCAACGCGTTCAACCTGGCGTTCGCCTGCTTCACGCTGGCGTGGGGCGCGCTCGCCGATCGGCTGGGGCGCAAGCGCTGCTTTGTGGCCGGTGCGTCGCTGTATGTGCTGGCTTCGGTGTTATCCGCACTGGCCGAGAGCGCGTGGCTGCTGGATGCGGCACGCGGGCTAGCGGGCATTGGGGCGGCGGCGATTTTCTCGTGCGGCATCGCCATTTTGTCCACCCACTTCAGCGGCCCGGCGCGGCTGCGGGCGTTTGCCTTGTTCGGCACCGTGGCCGGCCTGGGCGTGAGCCTGGGGCCGACCTTGTCCGGGCTGCTGCTGGACAGCGTCGGCTGGCGTGCGATTTTCTGGGCACATGCCGTCACCCTGGTGATCGTGCTGCTGGGCAGCCCATTGATCACTCGCGACGGTGAATTGGCTGAGCGTACCGCACGCTTCGATGTGCCGGGCGCGACGTTGTTTGTGCTGGCGCTGTTGGCGCTGATGGTCGCCATTGTGCAGGGCTCGCAATGGGGCTGGAGCAGCTCGGGCGTGCTCGGCCTGGTGGCGGTTGCGGTGGTGTTGCTGGCCGCGTTCACCTGGCAGGAGCGGCGCCATCGCCAGCCGATGCTGGACCTGTCACTGCTGGCCAGCGGGCCCTTTGTCGGCCTGGCGCTGGTCACCGTGGCGGCCTCGTTCGGCTTCGTGACGTTGCTCACCTACCTGCCAAGCTACCTGTTCGGCGTGTTGCAGTTGAGCGCAACGCATGCCGGGCTGGCGATGTTATTGCTGACGGTGCCGATGTTGTTTTGCCCGATTCTGGCCGGCAAGTGGGCGGCGCGTGGGGTGTCGGCCATCGGCATCCTCAAGGCCAGCCTGATTGCGTTGCTGGTGGGCGTGGTGTCGCTGGCGTTGGTCAGCCACGTCGGTGTGGTGCTGTGGCAATTGGCGCTGCCGTTGCTGCTGGTGGGGATCGGCATGGGGCTGTCTGCCGGGCTGGTGGATGGCCTGGCCTTGAAGACCGTGCCGGAGCAGAAGGCCGGGATGGCCGCCGGTTTGCTCAACACCTTCCGCCTGGGCAGCGAGGCGATCGCCGTGGCCTTGTACGGATCGCTTCTGGCGACCCTGCTCGACAGCCAGTTGCGCGGCACGTTGAGCCGCCTGGCGCCCGACCCGAGCACCCTGCAACGTTGGATCGACGAAGTGGCCGCCGGCAACCTGGTGGGTTCGTTGCAGGCGTTGGCCGCTGACCAGGCCGGCACCGTGCACAACCTGTTTATCGGTGGCTATGACAGTGCCTTCCACGGCGTGCTGTGGGCATTGGCGGTGATTCTGCTGGTGTTGACAGTGGTGATCACCTGGCTGGTGCGCCCGCTGCGTGAACAGGAGCGGACGCAGGCGCAACTGGCCGCGCACTGAGCCTGCTTTCACACCGCCTGTGCTGGCCGCAGGCGGTGCTTTTGCGCGCCCGGAAGCTTGTCGCAGGTTATGCAAAAAATGCAGTTTGTTGGTTTTTTTTATTCTTTTATCTGGTGATGCCTGCTGGGGCAAACTGGATTTACCTGCCCGGATGCAGGTCTACCTCAAACCGACAGGCCCACCACCACTTGTCCGCTGGCGTGTGCAGTCCATGAGAATTATGGACCTATGGACCCGAATGCTTTGCTCAAGACCCGCCTTATCGGGCAAATTTTCCAGCAGCACTACAGCTGGTTGTGTGCGCGGTTGTCGTACCGCACCGGTTGCAGCCATAGTGCCGAGGACATCGCCGCTGAGACCTTCCTCAAGGTATGGATGCTGCCCGATCCCACCGCGATTCGTGAACCGCGTGCGCTGCTGACCACTATCGCCCAGCGCCTGATGTACGAGAGCTGGCGGCGGCGCGATCTGGAAAGGGCCTACCTGCAGATCCTCGCCGAAGTGCCCGAACACGTGCACCCGTCGCCCCAGGAGCAGTTGATCCTGATCGAGAGCCTGCTGGCCATCGACCGCCTGCTGGATGGCTTGTCGGGGCAAGCCAAGGCGGTGTTCGTGCACAGCCAGCTCGATGGCATGACGTACACGCAGATCAGCGAACGGCTGGGGCTGTCCTTGGGGCGCATCCACCAACTGATGACCCAGGCCCTGCGCGCCTGCTACCTGGGGTTGAGCGAGTGAGCAAACAGCCTTTGAGCGACCCGGTGGCCGAGGAGGCCATCGGCTGGCTGGTGCAGATCCAGTCCGGGGAATTCAGTGCCGCGCAGCAGGAGGCGCTGGATCAGTGGCGTGAAACCTCGGCCCATCATCGCCGGGTGTACGAGCAACTGATCGCCGGCCTGGACCAGCTCAAGGCGTCGCCGTGGCGCGGGCGCTCCAGCGCGCAGCTGTTGCGCAGCCTCGAGCAGCCCAGCAGCCGGCGGGCGTTCCTGCGCACCAGCCTGTGCGCGGTGGGGCTGGCGGCGGGGGTGGGCTGGGTATCGCGGTTCGAGGGGGCGGGGCAGTCCTATGCCACCGGCACGGGCGAACGCCGCACCTGGCAACTGGCAGACGGCAGCACCCTCAAATTGAATGCCCGCAGCCAGGTGGTCTCGACGTTTGCCGACGAGCAACGCAGCCTTGAACTGCGTGCGGGGGAAATGCTGGTGAATGCGCTGCGTCCGCTGCAGATCAGCACGCGTGCCGGGCGCATCACGGCCGGCAGTGGCCGGCTGATGCTCAGCGAACAGGGCAGCGCCGTGCGCCTGGTGACCCTTGACGCTGACGCGGTGTTGCACTTCGACGGCGGTGCGCAACAACGGGTGGCGATGCACCAGAGCACGCTGTTCGATCACCAGCGCATCCTTACCCAAATGCCCATGGCGGCCACGGAAACCGCCTGGCTCGACGGCTGGCTGGTGGTGCGCAACCAAACCCTGGCCAGCGTGGTGGACGCGATTCGGCCTTATCGCAACGGCATCGTGCGCCTCGACTCAGCGGTGGCGGGGTTGCGCGTAACCGGGCGCTTTCCGCTGGATGATGCGCACCAGACCCTGGAGGCGTTGGAACAAAGCCTGCCGATCAGGGTGAGGCAATGGGGCGGGGTGGTGGTGCTGATCGGGGCCGCCAATGGCTGACCAGCACACGTTTTAACGGATCAGGGCAGGGGCGCATTCACCGGTTTGGGCTGTTTGCGCCACTGTGAGGTGCGCACGTAGCGGGCCAGTATCCACAGGCCACAGGCAATGGCGGCCAGCACGGCGCACGCGAACAGATTACCCAGCGCTTGCCCGATTCGATAAGGCGTCAAGAACCCCGAAAACAAGATGAACGCTGCATCGAGCGGGGGTTTTATGCTGAGGATCCAGGCCAGGACGGAGGCGGCGTAAATCGGCAGGGAGGCCACGAGGCGCAGGGAGCCAGGCAGTTTGTTCATTGGTCAGGTCTTCCATGAGTCGTTGAGCAGAGCCTGGGATGTTACTTTTTTTCGCTGCCAGTTCATGCGGGTTTAGCGCTTTGCCTGGATTCTGCTGCCGATTGCCCTTAGGATCACGCCTTTTTCAAGGGACTGAAACCATGCCGACCACACGCCTGCACACTGTGTTGCGCGGCGCCGCGCTGCTGTTCGCCGCTGCTGGCCTGAGCGGCTGTATTCATTACGAACACCAGAGCGCCGAAGGCAAACCCGGCGCCGAGGTCGCGACCATCCAACAGTTCGACAAGCATTTGGCGATCACCCGCATCGATGGCGAGTCGACGCTGTTCTGGCTCGGCCGCCAAAACGAATACCGCCTGGGCGCCGGCACCCACAGGCTGCAAGCCACCTGGGCGATCGGCCAGGGCTACAGCGCGCCGCTTGGCAAGACGGTAAACCTGGTCGGCGGGCGTACCTACGGGCTGTACGGCGAAGCATCGATGGACCGTTGGAGCTACGATATTCGTGATATCGAGACGGGCCAAAGCGCTGCTGTGACGGTGCCTTGATGCAGTACGCGCAGGCGGCATAACGAAAACACCGGCGACGCTTTGCAGAGTCGCCGGTTTTTTCATTGGGCGGTCAATGCCTGCAGGAACTGCGTGTGTTTGAGCGTCTGGGAAAACATCGGCAGGGTGAAGTTCTCCGCCGCCTGTTGTTGCTCGTCGGTGAAGGTCGCGGTGCAATCGGTCAGCGTGACCACGTCGTAGCCTTTCTCATACCCGGAGCGCACCGTGCCTTCGACGCAGCAATTGGTGAGGAAACCCGCGACCACCAGATTGTGGATGCCATTGTTGCGCAGCACCAGGTCCAGGCCGGTGGTGGCAAACGCATCCAGCCCGCGCTTGCCTTCTACCAGAATATCGCCGGCCTCGCGGCTTAGCGCATCGGTGATCTCGGCGCCCCAGCTGCCAGCCAGGAACGCACTGCCGTCGGCGACGCCTTTGAGGATGCCATAGGAGCGTGTGGTCAACTCCGGGTAGCCCTCGGCGAACTGGATCGGCATATGAATGATCTTCACGCCGAGCTTGCGCGCCTGTGCCACCGTGGTTGCGGTGTTTGCCAGCATGTCGGTGCTGTGCATGACGCCTTTGACGGCGTCGTGGAACACGCCGCCTTCAGTGGTGAAGTCGTTCTGGTATTCGATCAAAACAAGGGCAGTGGCATGCGGGTTCATGGTTGTTCTCCGATGGGAAGGCCGTAGGTCGTTAATCGTAGATCAGGCGCGAGCGATGGGGGGATTTGTTTGGTAGCGGATGCTGGCCGTGCGGCGGCTGTTGATGCAAGGGCACAATGCAATTAGGATTACGCCTTTTGCCAATCAGGGCGGCGGTTTTTTGTTCGGCAATACCCCTTTCTTCGAATGGGTGTCATGAGGCACTCGTCGAAAACCTATAGAGCCAGGAATAATCAGCAAAGGACGCAGGTGTATGACAAATTTGAACCAGACGAAAATCGACTTCGGCGCACTGCTAGCTCGTGCGGCAAATTTTGTTTTTGGTACGACGTCAAGTCGTTTGATGCTGTTAGGTATCGGTCTTATATCGTTTGGCTGGAAAGATATTTTGTTGTATGCGTTTCAAACAATGATCCTGAAGAAAGCCAGTTCGCCCCCGCCAGGTAGCAGCTTTGGAACGATAGAAATCCTGGGGGTGGCCTTGTTAGTGATGGGGTTGCTTATACCCTTCTACCGTTGGATAACGGCCTACAAAAAGAATCTGCGGGCAGAGAAAGTCAAGTTTAAGGCAGGGCACTTGCGATGGAGTGATGCCAAAATTCAAGACGGCCTGGAACACCTGTATGGTATTAAAGATGCGAATGTTTTGGCAGCGCGCCAAGTGCTGGGTCATAAGACTAATGTGGATAAATTTCTAAAGCTGTTTAAGTATTGTCATAACAATGTTGTCTGGTCTGGTCAGTCGTTTAGTTTGAAAGATCAAAACACAGGGCGTTATCACACAATCGGCTTTGTCTTGTGGCTGGTGTTTCCAATTCATATTGTTTTATGTGGAACCTTGCTAACTGGGATACTTCTTCGTCCCCAGGCTTTTGCTTCTGTTTCGTTCGAGTGGCAGACACTTTTAGCGTTGATGATTCTAGAAACGATAGGGGCCGCTATGTTTTTAATAGACCTATCGCGAATGGGCTCTGCCGTGACTTTCGTGAAAGAATTCTGACGCGAAAATATGCATCCATTGGCCCCTACGACGCAGTTTGGCGCCGTAGGATCGGGCCCTCTTCAAAGGAATGAAACCATGCTTCCGAAATCTATGCGTCTGTGGTGTGTGCTGGCCGTAGTCCTCTCGATCTTTGGGTTCCTGCTCACGGGGTGGAGGGCCTTCGCCGGGCAAGTACCGGTCACGGACCTGGTGAAACCGGTGGTCATGGGCATTATTTTTACCTGGGCGTTTTTCCTGTCGACCAAGGAATAAGGCTACCCCTGGGCGTCGGTGGTTTCCGCCGTTCGTCCATTGCCCGGCACTCTGCAAGGCTGGCTGTCTCTGATCTTTAAGCGCACCGCCGTGCGCCAGACTGGAGAAACAGCATGCACATTGACGAAAAAGCCCCCGGCAACCAATCCCAGCAGGCCGTAACGCGCACCACGGACAACGAAACCGGCCCCGACCCGAAACGCGACGAAGGTCAAATTCCGCTGCCGCCGGAAGACGATGCGCCGCTCGAAGAAGATATGTCGGATGTAGACGCCGCCGATTCGGTCGCGAGTGAGCATCCTGATTCGTGATCGGGTGTTAACCCGGCTCCACAGCGTCTTCGTGCCGGTGTGTGGCGCCGATAAACATGTACATCGCCGGCACCATAAACAGCGTCAGCAGGGTGCCGATGGACAGCCCGGCGAAAATCACCAGGCCCATGTCATGCCGCCCCGCGGCGCCTGCGCCGGACGCCCACACCAACGGCACCACGCCCAGCACCATCGCAGCTGTGGTCATCAGGATCGGTCGCAGGCGTACCGCCGCCGCCTCTTCAATCGCCTCCCGCTTGCTGTGACCGGCGCGCTGCAGCTCGTTGGCGAACTGCACGATCAGGATCCCGTGCTTGGTGATCAACCCCAGCAGCGTCACCAGGCCGACCTGGGTATACACGTTGATGGAGGCAAACCCCATGGTGATAAAGGCCAGCGCGCCAAACAGCGCCGGTGGCACTGAAAACAGGATCACCACCGGGTCGCGGAAACTCTCGAACTGGAAGGCCAGCGCCAGGTAAACGATCAGGATCGAAAACATCAGCAGCCCGAAGAACCCGCCGGATTCCTGCATGAACTGGCGTGATTCGCCGGAAAAGTCCGAGGTATAACCCGATGGCGCTACAGTGCCCAGGATCGTGTTGAGCCTCGCCAGCAGCTCGCCCTGGGCCACGCCACTGACGCCGGCCAGCGTGGCCGAGTTGAGTTGCTGGAAGTGGTTGATCGATTCCGGCTGGGTCGAGGTCTCGATGTGCGCCACCGTGCGTGCCGGGATCATGTCGCCGCTGGGGGTGCGGATGTAGTAGTCGAGGATCTGCTCGGGGTTAAGGCGGTCCACCTGCAGCACCTGGGGAATCACTTTGTACGAACGCCCGGCGGTCGAGAAGTAGTTCACGTAGTTGCCACCCAGCGCGGCCGACAGGGCGGCCCCCATATCGGCTTGGGTCATGCCCAGTGCGGCAATTTTTTCGCGGTCGACCACCAGCCTGGCTTGGGGCTTGTCCAGTTTCAAGTCCATGTCGGCAAACCAGAACAGCTGTTGCTTCTGCGCCTCGGCCATCACCGCTTGGGCCACTTCATTGAGGTTTTCCACCGAGTCGGTGGTGGTGATCACAAACTGCACCGGCAGGCCCTGGGCGCCCGGCAACGACGGCAACGGGAAGGCCGCAATGGTCGCGCCCGGCACCTGGTTCCACTTTTGCTGGAGGTCCAGCACCAGCTCGGCCTGGGAGCGCGTGCGGTCGCCCCACGATTTCAGTAGCACGCCGCCCAGGCCTTGGTTGAGCGCAGGCAGCCCGGTCAGCTGGAACATCTGCGCGTATTCCGCCTCTTTGCTGGCAATCCGGAACGCCTGGTCGGCAATGCGCTCCATCTGCTGGGGCGAGGCGGTCGGCGGGCCTTTGATCTGCATGAACACCAGGCCCTGATCCTCGGTCGGCGACAGCTCGCTCTTGGCGGTCATGCCGCTGGCAGCCACCAGCAGGAACAGTACGAACCCAAACGTCACCAGCACCGGCCAGATGTCCAGGCCGCTGGCGAGCACGCGGTGATAGCGACCGCGCAGCCAGTCAAAGTAACGGTCGAGGCGCTTGGCGAAGCGGCCTTCTTCCTGGCCGGGTTTGAACAGCCGGGAAGTCATCATCGGTGACAGGGTCAACGCCACCACGGCCGAGACGGTAACGGCCCCGGCCAGCGAAAAGCAGAACTCCTTGAACAGTGCCCCGGTGAGCCCGCTGCGCAGGCCGATGGGCACATACGCGGCAATCAATACCACGGTCATCGCGATGATCGGCCCGCCCAGCTCCCGCGCCCCGATCAGTGCCGCCTCCAGCACGCCTTTGCCTTCTTCCTTGATATGCCGGTCGACGTTTTCGACCACGATAATCGCGTCATCCACCACCAGGCCGATGGCCAGGACCAGGGCGAGCAGGGTCAGCAGGTTGATGGAATAGCCCAACAGGTACATGACAAAGAACGTCCCGACCAGCGACAGCGGGATGGCCACCAACGGCACAATCACGGCGCGGAACGAACCGAGGAACAGGTAGATCACCACCGAGACGATAATCATGGCCTCGACCAGGGTCTTCACCACCTCGACGATCGAGGTATTGATGAACGCCGTGGAGTCGTAAACGATGTCGCCGCGCACGCCGCTGGGCAATTGCGATTGCAGCTCCGGGAACGCCTCGCGCACGCTGGTGGCGACCGTCAGGATGTTCGCCGTGGGCGCGACCTTGATGCCGATGAACACCGAGCGCTTGCCGGAAAACGCCACGCTACTGTCGTAGCTTTCGGCGCCGAGGGTGACGGTGGCAACGTCCTCCAGGTGCACCAGGGCATCGCCTTTTTGCTTGATTACCAGCCGCTTGAACTCATCCACCGTGTGCAAATCGGTGCCGGCGGTGAGGTCGACCGTTACCGTTTGCCCACGGGTGGAGCCGACGGCGGACAAGTAGTTGTTGTTCGCCAGAGCGGTGGACACGTCCTGCGCGGTCACGTTGTGCGCCGCCAGCTTGTCCGGGTCCAGCCAGGCACGCAGGGCGAACTGGCGCCCGCCAAGAATCTCGGCGGTTTGCACGCCCTGGATCGAATCGAGCTTGGGCTTGACCACCCGCACCAGGTAATCGGTGATGTTATTGGTGGGCAGCGTGTCGCTGTAGAAGCCCAGGTACATGGCGTCGGTGGTCTGCCCGACCGCCACCGACAGCACCGGCTCCTGGGACTGCGCGGGCAGTTGGTTCTTGACCGAGTTGACCTGGGTATTGATCTCGGTCAGTGCCTTGCTCGCGTCATAGTTCAAGCGCAGCGTGGCGGTGATGGTCGACAGGCCGGTGATGCTCGACGAGGCCAGGTAGTCGATGCCTTGGGCCTGGGCGATGGCGGATTCCAGCGGCTGGGTGATAAAGCCCGCGACCGTGGATGCGTCCGCGCCGTAGTAGGCGGTGGTGATGCTGACCACGGTGTTTTCAGTGCGTGGCCATTGGTTGACCGGCAATTCGAAGATCGAGCGTAGCCCCAGGATCAGGATGAACAGTGAAACGACCACGGCCCAGACCGGTCGTTGAATAAAGGTATCGGTGAGTTTCATGGGACACCCTTAGTGTTCTTGGGGAGTCGGCGCGGGGTCGTTCAGCGGCGCGGCGCTGTTATCGACCTGCACCGGCGAGCCATTTTTCAGCTTCATCTGGCCGCTGGTAATCAACAGGTCGCCTTCCTTCACGCCAGACAGGATGGCGACCTGATCGCCACGGGTCGGCCCGGTCTTGATGAAGCTCTGTTGCGCGGTCAGCACGGCTTCACCCTTGTCGTTTTTCTGTGAGGTTGCGATGAACACCGTGGTGCCGTAGGGGTTATAGGTGACCGCCGTCTGGGGCACGGTGAGGTAGCGCTGCGGCGGGCCGGAGTTGACGACGGCGCGGGCAAACATGCCGGGCACCAGGCTGTGTTTGGGGTTGTCCACGGTGGCTTCGACGGTGACGTTGCGCGTAGTCGAATCGAACTGGGTGTCGATGGTGCTGATACGACCGTTGAAGGTCTGGTTGGCGAGACCTTCGGCCGTCACCCTCACGCTCTGGCCGAGGGCGATGGCTTCCAGCTGGGTCTGGGGCACGGTGAAGTCGATGTAGATGGGATCGAAGGTCTGCAGCGTGGCGATCTTGTCGCCGGGGTTGAGGTACTGGCCGGGGTTGACGCTGGTAATCCCGATGCGCCCGGCAAACGGTGCGCGAATGGTTTTTTCGCCACCAGCGCCCGCTGCTGTTCGGCGGCAGCCAGTTTGGCTTTCAGGTCGGCGGTGTCGGTGTCGACTTGGGCCTGGGACACGGCGTTGACCGCCAATTGTGCCTTGTCGCGCTTGAGGACGATAACCGCGAGGTCCGCCGTGGCCTCCAGTGAGTGCAGTTGCGCAATGTCCGAATCGGCATTCAACTGCACCAGCAGCGCTTGGGCCTCGACTTGCTGCCCGGGCGTGAACCCCAGGGTGCGCACGATGCCGCCGACTTCAGTGGTCACATCCACACCCCTGACCGCCTTCATCGAGCCCACGGCGGACACACTTGGCTGCCAGTCCTCGAACGGCACCTGCAGGGCCGTGACCACGGCGGGCGGCGGGGTGAGTTTGGACTGGGCGATCAGCGCCGATATCTGCACGAACTTCACCCCGGCAATGATCGCAACGATCACCAGGGCCACCACGACCATGATCAGCATCGGCCGCCACAGTCGCCGCTTGCGCGGTGCAGTCGGAGTGGGCGGCAGCGGGGCGGTGGGCGTCATGTCAGCCATGGTTGTCCTCACGGTTGCTGGGGGAGGGCCTGATTTCCTGCCATGACGGCAGGCCGAAGCGGTCAGACTCGCCGGCTGTGGCGGGGTCGACGTCGGTGCGGTTCCACCAACCACCGCCCAGGGCCTGGAACAGCGCGGTGGTGTCGCTGTAGCGTGCGGCCTGGGCTTTTACGCGGCTCAATACGGTGTTCTGGTAGGTCTGTTGCGCGGTGAGCAGATTGATGTAGGCCACCGCGCCAAGGCGGAACTGAGCTTGCACCAGGTCCAGGCTGGCTTTCGCCGAGCGCTCCGCCGCGACCTGTTGGTTGAGCGCATCGGCGTCCGCCTCCAGCGCTCGCAGCGCGTTGGCCACATCCTGGAATGCGCTGATCACCGTGCCACGGTAGCGCGCTGCCGATGCGTCATAGGCGGCCACGGCGGCGCGTTTGCGGTGTTCCAGCGCGCCGGCATCAAAGATCGGTTGCGCGATAGACCCCGCCAGGCTCCACACGCCGCTGCCGGAAGAAAACAACGGGGTGGCGCTCGCCACCGTCGACCCCAGGGACCCGGTAATGCTGAACTGGGGCAACTGATTGGCGACGGCCACGCCGATGTCGGCGCTGGCCTGGTGCAGTTGGGCTTGTGCCGAGCGCACATCGGGGCGCTGGCCGACCAGCGCCGAGGGCAGGCTCACCGGCAGCGCCTGCGGCAGGTGCAGGGAGGCCAGGTTGAAGCGCTCGCCGCGCTCTTGATTGGGGAAACGGCCAAGGTAAGCCATCAACTGGTTGCGTGTCTGCGCCAGTTGCTTTTGCAGCGGCGGCAGGCTGGCGCGGGTTTGCGCCAGGGCGGTCTGTTGCGTGAGCACGTCGGTATCGGCAATCGCGCCCAAACGTCGCTGGGCCTGCAACAGATCGAGCTGGCCGCTTTGCAGGCGGATAATTTCTTCGGTGGCGGCCACTTGGTCACGCAGGGACGCCAGGCTGACAGCGGTATTGACTACGTTGGCGGTCAAGGTGAGGTAGGTCGCCTCCAGCTGGAAACGCTGGTACTCGGCTTGCGCCGTGGTGGACTCGATTTGCCGGCGCGTACCGCCGAATACGTCAGGGGCATAGGACACGCTGAGCGACGCCGAACTGACGGTCAGAATCGGCGACTGTGCAAGGCCCGAAGTGGCGCCGGAGACCTTCTCGCGGGTTTTCTGCAGAGTGCCGCTGACCGAGGGAAACAACGCAGCCTGGTCGGCATACACCTGCTCATTGGCCTGGCGCAATGACGCTTGCGCGGCACTCACGTCCGGGTTGGCGCGCAGGGCTTCTTCCACCAGGGCATTGAGGGTCGGTGAACGGAACAACGCCCACCATTGCCCGGGGATATCCATCCCGGCGATCAACTGCTGCGCCGCGCCCCCGGCGTCGATGTCGGCCTGGGCGGTAGTGGTCAGTGTGTCTTGAGCGTAGTCGGCATTCGCGGGCACCTCGGGGCGTACGAAATCAGGCCCGACGGTACAGCCGGCGAGGGCGCTGCATAACAGGCCCAGAAGGGCGATGAGGCGTGAAGGCCGTGAACGTGCGCAGGTGCGCACGCCCTGTTGTGGTCCCGATGCAAGCTGCCGAGGCTGCTCTGTCATAGCCACTCGATTAGAGATCGTTGTTAACGTTCTGGTTGAGCAATAAGCGTCTGTGCATCAGCCCTGCACTCGCTGATGGCTGCGGCCACGTGAACGTTAATTCAAGAGTCGGATTACCGCCAATAGAGGAAAGCTTTATCGCGGCCGGTTGTGCGGGGCCTGGGGCTATGTGGATCGGGTACTTGTCTGTCTCCCGGGGCGCCACACTTGAGCTCATTCAGAGGATCGATCTGCTTGAGGTGCCGATAACTCCCTGATGCCAAAGGAGATGGCTGGTCGCGTCGGAAGATCTTGAGTATCAACTTTGAAACATCCTTGTACATTTTATTGACGTCATCAAATTGCCATCCTAAGATCGCCGCCCATTGGTGGCATCGTGCCACATAGAGGGATCTAGAAATGTGGCGTTCGGTACGTCGGACCAGGCTCAGCCTGCTGTCCGCTTTTTTTGCCTGGGCACGACCGTTATGGCCCAAGGCGCGCCCGTGCAGAACACGCCAGGCGTTACCGACCTGATCCGTGACCGCCAGGATCGCTTGCTCGAAGAGCAACAACGTCGCCTCGAAGAACTCAAGGACCTGCCCGGCAAAGCCGCTGCCCCGGCCAAACCGGCAGCGCCGGTCGAGACCCGCTGCTTCCCGATCAAAACCATCGAACTCGCCGGCGCCGACGCGTTGTCCGAAGGCGAGCGCGCCGACCTGCTCAAGCCTTATATCGGTCAGTGCCTCGGCGTGCCGCAGCTTAATGAGGTGCTCAAGGTCATCACCGACCACTACCTGGCCAAGGGGCTGGTCACCAGCCGTGCCTACTTGCCGCAACAGGACCTCTCCAGCGGCAACCTGAAGGTGCAGGTGGTCGAAGGCCGCCTGGAAGGGATGAAGGGCGCGCAGGGCAGCGGTATCACCGACCGTCAGCTGTTCATGAGCTTCCCCGGCAAACCGGGCGACCTGCTCAACCTGCGCGAAATCGAGCAAATGGTCGACCAGCTCAACCGCTTGCCCTCCAACCAGGCCCAGATGGAATTGGCCCCCGGCCAAGCAGTCGGCGGCAGCGACGTGCTGGTCAAAAACACCCCGCAAAAGCCTTGGCGCGTCGGCCTCTCGCGTCATAACGGCGGCCAGCGCAGCACCGGCGAGCAGCAGTGGGGCGCCAGCCTGGATTGGGATAACCCCCTCGGCCTGGCCGACCAGCTTTCCCTGCGCGGAGCCACGATGCGGTCAGCGACCACCAGAAAACGTCACGCAACTCGATGCTCAATTACAACCTGCCGTTCGGCTGGTGGAACCTCAATTACAGCTACAGCGAAACCGAATACCGCGCCCTGGCCCAGGCCAGCGGTTTCAACTTCAAGCAGTCCGGCGACAGCCAGAGCCACCAGTTGCGCCTGGAGCGTGTGATCCACCGTGACGCGCTGAGCAAAACCTCGCTGAGCACCGGTGTGGCCTACCTGCGCACCAACAACTTCGTCGAAGACAGCAAGCTCGCCCTCAGCAGCAACCGCCTCAGCGAAGCGCAGTTCGGCATCAACCACGGGCGGCGGATTGGCGGCTCGTTCCTCAACATCGACCTCGGCATGCAAGACGGCATCGGCGCGTTCGACGCCCAGGCCAACCACAACCCAGGCCCCGGTCAGCCCGATGCGCGCTACCGCAAATACAGCGCCACGCTGAGCTACCTGTACCCGTTCAAGCTGTGGGGCGAGTCGTTCAGTTTCAGCAGTTTGATGACCGGCCAGCGCAGCGAAGACGTGCTGTTCAGCTCGCAGCGCCTGAGCCTGGGCGGGCAGTCCTCGATTCGCGGCTACAAGGACCAGAGCCTGGCCGGCGACAGCGGCGGCTACTGGCGCAACGACCTGCGCTGGAGCCGCCCGGTGACCTGGGCCTGGCTGCAACCGGTGTTCAGCGAATACGGCACCAGCCTCGGCTACGACCAGGGCGTGATCCGCCGCGACCGCTACAACGGCGAGCTGCACGGGCGCATGACCAGCAACGCCGTGGAGCTGTTTGCGCGTAGCCAGAACGTCGCCGCCACGGTGACCTTCGCACATTCGTTGGAGCGACCGGGGCCGATCACTGAACGTGAAGCGCCGGTGTATTTCCGCCTGGATTTCTTTCTTTAAATTTTTACCGCCCTCGGGCATCGAGACATGACATGGACGTTAGCCAGTTCGCCTTCCTTGCGCGCCAGCCTTCTGCAACCCTGAAAAACCGCTCGACCTTTCTGGGGTTGCCCAAGCGCGGGTTGGCGTTGGTATTGGCCAACGCGATGTTCTGGCAGCCATTGCTGGCGCAGGCGGACGGGATTGTGGTCAGTGCGCCGAGCACCAGCCTGGGCCAGGCGGCGAACGGCGTGCCCATCGTCAATATCGCTGCGCCCAACGGCAGCGGGCTGTCGCATAACCAGTTCCAGGATTACAACGTCGGCGCGAATGGGGTCATCCTCAACAACGCCACCAGCCGCACCCAATCCACCCAGCTGGGCGGAATCATCCTCGGCAACCAGAACCTCAAAGGCACCGCCGCGAGTGTGATCCTCAACGAGGTCAACGGCGGCAGCCCCAGCCAGCTGCGTGGCTACACCGAAGTGGCGGGGCAGTCGGCGCATGTGATCGTGGCCAACCCGTACGGCATCACCTGCAACGGCTGTGGGTTTATCAATACCCCGCAGGCCACGCTGACCACCGGTAAAGCGGTGATCGAAAACGGCCAGGTCAACCGTTACCAGGTCGACGGAGGCAGCGTCGCCATCGAAGGCGCCGGCCTGAACGCGAGCAACATCGATCAATTCGAAATCATCACCCGCGCCACCACCATCAACGCGCAGATCCAGGCGAAAAAACTCACCATCGTCGCCGGTCGCAACGATGTGGATGCACGCACCTTGACCGCCACCGCACGGGCGGCGGACGGCAGCACGGCGCCTGACCTGGCGATTGACTCGTCGGCGCTGGGCGGCATGTACGTGGGCGCGGTCAAGCTGGTGGGCACCGAAGCCGGGGTTGGCGTACGGCTGTCCGGCGACATGGTGGCAGGCGGTGATATCCAGATTGATGCCGGCGGTAACGTGGTCATGGGCCAGGTGTCCGCCGGCAGTGCAGTGACCGTCAAGGCGGCCAGTGTGGAGGCCAAAGGTGCGGTCTACGCCGGTACCGATTTGTCGATCAAAACCCAAGGCGCATTGACCAGCCAACAGACCCTGGCGGCCAAGGACAGCATCGCGCTGGACGCCGGCGGACGGTTGACCAACAACGGGATTATCGAAGCCGGCGTTAACCCCGATAACACCCGCAATGCCCAAGGCACCGTCGCGCTGACCGCCCGTGACTTGACCAATACCGGTAGCGTGGTTGCAAGCCGTGCGCTGACGGTCACCGCCGAACAGGCCCTGGATAACCAGGGCGGCACACTCAGTGGCGTGCAAACCATCGTCAACGCCGGTCAGCTTGATAACCGCGCTGGCCGCGTGCAGGGCACGGACTCGCTGAAGGTGAATGCCACCGACGTGGACAACCGCGCCAAGGGCGTGATGCACAGCGATAACCACGCCAACATCGACATTGCCGGCGCACTGCAGAACCAGAGTGGCCGGGTCATCGGTCTCAACAATTTAACCCTCAACGCGGGCCAGCTGACCAATGACAACGGCTTGGTTGCCAGCCAGCAACAGGCGCAAGTAAACGCCGGGGCACTGAGCAACCGAGTGGGTGAAATCTCGGCCAGCCAGACCACGATTGTCGCCACGACCCTGGACAATCGTTCAGGCAAATTGCTCGGCAGTAACCTCAACGTGACCGCCAGCGGGACCATCGATAATCGGCTGGGGATTTTTTCCGCGACCAGCCTGCTGACCTTGCACGCCGGCAGCCTGGACAACAGCGACAAGGGCAATGTCACCAGCCAAGGCGACTTGACCGCTACCGTGATCGGGCTGCTGGATAACCACAACGAGGGCAACCTGATCAGTGAGGGCAGCCAGCACCTGGTGGTTGGCCAACTGAACAACAACCAGGCCGGGATGGTATCCAGCAAGGCCGCGCTGACACTGCACGGCGATACCCTGACAAACCAGGGCGGGCTGGTGATTGCCGACGGGGCGTTGACCTTGACCGGCGGCAGTTTTGACAACAGCCAGAAGGGCGTTATCAGTGGCAAGGCGGATGCCCGTGTGGCATTGGCCAGCCTGGATAATCGCAATGGCGGCCGGCTGAGCAGCGATGGCCAGTTGAACCTGAGCGCCGATCAGGTCGACAACGGCGCCGGGCGCATCAGCGCCAAGGGTGATCTGCACGCGACGGTCGGCGTGCTTGATCAGCAAGCGGGCGAGCTGATCAGCGAGGGCGGCCTGACCCTCACCGGCACGCAACTGGATAACCGCAACGGCGGGCTGGTGGCCGCCACGGGCGGAGTGAACCTTAACAGTCAACGCATCTTCAACCAGCAAGGCGAGATCTCCAGCCAGGCCAATGTGCTGCTGGTGGCCGATCAACTGAATAACAGCGCCGGCAAGGTGATTGGCGACGCGGGTCTGGAGCTGACGGTGCAGCGCCTGCTCAACCAGAGCAAGGGCCTGTTGGCCGGGCGCGAAGGGCTGACACTCAACGGCGGCAGCCTGGACAACAGCCAGGGCGGGCGTCTCACCAGCCAGAAAGACCTGGCGGTGAGCCTGTCGGGCGACTTGCTCAACCAGGGGCAGGGCACGTTGGTCAGTGAAGGCCAGCTTACCGTCAAGGCGCAGGCGTTGGACAACAGCCAGGGCGGCATTCTGTCTGCCGCGAATGCATTGGCGGTGACGACCCAAGGGGCGCTGAACAATCAGGCCGGCAAGGTATTGGCCGACGGCACCATCAATCTCACCAGTGCGGCCCTGACCAACAGCCAGGCCGGTGTGATCAGCGCCAAGCAGCAGATTGATCTGCGCAGCACCGCGCTCGATAACAGCCAGCAAGGCAGCATCAGCAGCGACTCCGGTATCACCCTCAACGCCGGTCAAGTCGACAACAGCCAGCAAGGCTCGATCTTTGCCAAGTCCACGCTCAAGGCGACCCTGACCGGGTTGGACCAGCACGATCGCGGTGAACTGGTCAGCCACAGCAACATTGACCTGGACCTGAGCCAGGGCGCCCTAGTCAACCGCGACCGTGGGTTGATTGCCACGCCCGGCCAGTTGCTGCTGCGTAACTTGGGCAGCGTCGACAACAGCCTGGGCGGGGAAATTTCCAGCCAGCAGTCATTCCTGATAGAGGCTGACTCGCTGAACAACCGCAGCGGCAGAATCATCAGTGGCGATAGCCTGCAGGTGCGCATTGCCAGGGCTCTGGACAACAGTGTGCAAGGCGTGGTGTCGGCAAACAGCGCTTTGCAGGTGCACGCCGATAGCCTCGACAACCAGGCCGGTGGGGCGCTGGCCAGTCGCGGCATGCTGGGCTTGAACGTCACCGGCCTGTTGAACAACAGCAACCAGGGCCGGATCACGGCGGCGACCGTGCTGAACACCACCGCCGGTGCGCTGAACAACAGTGATAAAGGCAGCCTCTGGGCCGCCAACCAACAGACCCTCAGCACCGGCACGCTGGATAACCACCAGGGCGGGCAACTGGCCAGTGACGGCGAGTTGATCCTCACCGCTGACGACGTAAATAACCGCGGTGGTTTGATCAGCAGTCTGGGTGACCTCAGCCTGTCCGGCCAGACACTCGACTCCAGCCAGGATGGCGAAGTGTCCGCCAAGGGCGACTTGAAACTGACCGTGCAGCAATTGATCCAGCGTCAGGGGCGTTTGATCGGTGAGCGCGCGGTGGCGCTTGACCTGCAAGGCGGCAACCTGGACAACACGGGCGGGCTGATCAGCGCCAAGGGGCCGCTGACCTTGGCCGGGCTGAACGAACTGACCAACCGCAGTCAGGGCGAAATCTCCAGCCAGACGGCCTTCACCGTGAAGGCCCAGCGCATTGATAACAGCGACGGTGGGGTCATTCTCAGCACCGACCAATTGCAGCTGGACGCCCAGTCGATCGTGAACGCAGACAAGGGTTTGCTGTCGGGCTGGAACGGGCTGGTGGTTGCCGGGGGGAGCCTGGACAACAGCAGCCAGGGCACCTTGTCGAGCAAGAGTGGCACCTTGCAGACCCGCCTTACCGGCGCGCTGGATAACCATGGCGCGGGCGCGCTGGTGAGCGAGGGCAACCAAAGCATCCGTGCGGCCAGCCTGAACAATGATCAGGGCGTGGTATCTGGCCAGGGCGATGTAACCCTCACAGTGGACGGCCTGCTGGACAACAGCCACGGCGGGTTGATCTCGGCCGGCGGACGGGTGGATTTCAATAACGCTCAGAGCGATATCCTCAACCGTGGCGGTCAGATCAATGCCGCCAGCATCACGTTGATCGGGCAGCGCCTGGATAACACCGCCGGGCAGTTGACCAGTGCCGGGGCCTTGGAAGGCACACTCAGCGGCGCGCTGATCAACGCCAACAACGCCCGCCTGGCCAGCGCAGGGGCACTGGTGCTGAACGCGGCCAGCCTGGATAACCGCAGTGGGCAACTGGTGAGTCAGGACCGGCTCGACCTGACCCTGGCCAATGGCGACCTGGATAACCGCGAAAAAGGCACGATAGCCAGCCAGAATGACTTGGTCCTCAAGCTGTTGGCCGGCGACATCCATAACCAACAGGACGGGTTGATCTTCAGCCAGAAGGGGCGACTCGACCTGGCTGCCCGCCACCTGAATAACCAGCAGGGTTCGCTGCAAAGCCAGGCCGACAACTTTTTGCGCCTGAGTGGCGCGTTGAACAATCAGGGCGGGCGAGTCGACAGCAGTGGCGGCAACCTGGACCTGCAAACGGCGAGTGTCGCCAACGGCAACGGCGGTGTGCTTAACAGCGCCAAGGGCTGGACCAAGCTGGTCACGGGGTTGTTTGACAACGCTGGCGGCATCACCCAGGCGCAGTCGCTGAATATCGAGGCCACGGGCGGGCTGCTGAACCAGATGGGTCACCTGTCGGCCCTGGGCGGTGAAAACCGTATTGTCACCAGCGTGTTGAATAACCAGGGCGGCGGTGTGTACGCCGATACGTTGCTCAAGGTCACGGCCCAGGATTTCAATAATCAGGGCTCGGCTGCCGGTAACGGCGGCAAGGTCGGCGCGCGGGTCATCGATTTCGGGCTGACGGGCACCCTGAGCAATCGCTTCGGCCTGGTAGAGAGTGATGACACGCTGCACATTGGCGCCCAGGCCATCAACAACGTCGGCGGGACCCTGCGGGCCATGGGCCGTACCGGCACCACCGACATCAGCACCTCGGGGCTGTTCGATAACCGCTTCGGCACGCTGGAAAGCGCCAATGAACAGCTGACCCTGCAAGCCGGCGCCCTGGACAACAATGGGGGTCGTTTCGTCCATACCGGCAACGGTAAATTCGACCTGACGTCCGATCAGGTCACCCGCGCCGGCGGCAGCTTTGTCACCAACGGCCAACTGGATATCAAGGCTGCGAGCTGGACCAACAGCAGCGTGATCCAGGCCGGGCGCCTGAACCTTGATATCGGCCAGTTCACCCAGACCGCCAGCGGGCAGTTGCTGGGCTCACAAAGCCTGACCGGCACCGGGGATACCTGGACCAACGAGGGCTTGCTGGCCAGCGACGGCACGCTGAACCTCACGCTTAGCGGCGGCTACAGCGGCAATGGGCGCGTCAGCAGCGTCGGCGGTATGACCCTCACCAGCGCACGCATGGACCTGGGCGATAACGCCAGCATCGCGGGTGGCGGGCTGACCCAGATCAACAGCACCACCCTGAACAACCGTGGGCGCGTGACAGCCCTCGGTGACCTCACGGTCAATGCCACCACGCTGAACAATTACGGGACCTTGGGCGGCGCCGAAAAGTCCGGTTGAACGCCACCCATTTACTCAATGACAGGGGGCTGATTTTCAGCGGCAGTGATATGACCCTGCGGGTCAATGACTTCAGCAACCGCTACGGCGACGTCTACAGCCTGGGTGGCCTGGACATTGCCAGGGATGACGCGAGCGGGCGCAGCAGTCTGGTTGAGAACGTCTCCGGCAGCCTGGAAAGCGCCGGCGACATGCGCTTGCTGACGGACGCCCTGAGTAACCGTCGCGACCAGTTCAGTACGGAAAAGAAACTGGTGTCGGGCAACATCAACATCTATTCGAACGACGGTTGCAAAGGCAAAGGCTGCGAGCTGTATTTCACCTCCGTAGAGAAGTATGAGGATGTCATCACCGGCAGTTCGGCGTCGGCATTTATCACTGCCGGTGGTGAGCTGACTGTGGGCAGCCGTACCGTCGATAACCTCTACAGCTCGATGTCGGCCGCCAAAAACATCCTGATCAATACCGATGTGCTGACCAACCGCGGCGCTGCCGGAGGTGAGGAGCGCCATCTGAACTCGGGCTTGTACACCCGTGATCGGGGCATCTACAGCACGTTCATGAACCGCCAGAGCCAGTTCAATACGGTGAATAACCCCAACTCGGGGGCTTATCGCCCGGGTGAGATAAACATGGCCCAGGTCATGGCGGGGGTCGGCAACTTCTATGAAACCAGTACCTATGTGGTGCCCACGACCGGCAGTGTGATCGCGCAAGCAGTGATCCAGGCGGCGGGCCAGGTCACCGTCAACGCCACCACGAAAATCGACAACAGCGTCATTCGCCCCAACGCCACCGACATCAACACCCCGGCGCAGAACCGCAACACCAACTCCGATGTGTTTGCCTCCACGGTAAAACCGGCGATTACCACGCAACTGCCGCCTGACCTGGCGCAGCGCCAGGTCAACCCGGTGACATTGCCGGGCTTCACCTTGCCTGTCGGGCAGAACGGCCTGTTTCGTCTGAGCGGCCAGCAGGGCAAGGCCGGTGTCGCCGGCAACGGCGTGACGGGGAACGCCGGATTGAGTATCGACGGGCGCCAGATCACATCACGCGACCGTGAACAGGCGCTGGATTACAGCGCCGTGCAAGAACGTGGTTTCAGCGTGGACGGTCAACCGCTCGCCGGCTCGGTCAACGGTCAAGGGCCGTCCGCCCTGGATACCCGAGGCGTTTCGATCCCGCGTGTACGGGGCCTGCCTGAGATTGCGGCGGTCGATAACCAGCATAAATACATGATCGAGACCAACCCGGCGCTGACTGATCTCAAGCAGTTCATGAGTTCCGATTACCTGCTCGACAAGCTCGGTGTGACTCCAGATCAATCCAACCGGCGCCTGGGCGATGGCCTGTACGAGCAACGCCTGATTCGCGAAGCCGTGGTGGCGCGCACCGGCCAGCGCTATATCGATGGCATCACCAGCGACGACGCGCTGTACCGATACCTGATGGACAACGCCATTGCCTATAAGGACTCGTTGAACCTGCAGCTGGGTGTGTCGTTGACCGCAGAGCAGGTTGCCGCGCTGACCCACGATATCGTTTGGATGGAGGAGGCCGAGGTCAACGGCCAGAAAGTCCTGACCCCCGTGCTGTATCTCGCCAACGCCAACAACCGCCTGGCGCCCAACGGAGCGTTGATCCAGGGCCAGGATGTGAACTTGATCAGCGGTGGCGACCTGCACAACAGCGGGACCCTGCGCGCAACCAACAACCTGAGCCTGACGGCCAACAACATCGATAACAGTGGGCTGATCCAAGCCGGTAATCGCCTGGAGATGCTGGCCACCGACTCGATCCGCAACACCCGGGGCGGGATCGTGACGGGGCGCGATATCAACGCCACCGCCTTGACCGGCGACATTATCAACGAACGCACCGTCACCACCTTCAAGCGTGAGGGCGACGGTTACCAACTGCGCGACGATGTGGTCAGCGAAGGTTCGCGCTTTGAAGCGACCGACACCTTGACGCTCAGCGCCATGCGTGACGTGCAGAACATCGGGAGCACCTTGAAGGCCGGTGGCAATGCCTCCATCGCGGCGGGACGCGACGTGGTCATCGCCAGCCAGGTCGAGCAGGACGATTACGCCTACCAGCGCCGCCGGGTCAGCGGCACCGAACAAACCATTGTGCAGCATGCCTCGGCGGTGGAGTCGGGCGCAGACCTGACCATTGATGCGCGACGCGATGTTTCGGTTGTCGCAAGCCGGGTCAGCGCCGCGAAAGACCTGAGTGTCGAGGCCGGTGAAAGCCTGACCGTGGCAGCTGCGGCCAATGAGGAACATGAATATTCCAAGGGCAAAAAGGGCAAGACCAAAACCACCACCCAATCGGATGAGGTGACCCAGCAAGGCGCGGAACTGAGCGCGGGTGGGGACCTGATTGCGGTGGCGGGTACTGATGTGACGCTGATCGCCAGCAAGATCAGTGCGGGCAATGACGCTTACATCAACGCCGGTAACGCGCTGAATGTGCTCGCTGCGCAGAACAGCAGTTATTCGCTGTACGACATGAGCAAAAAAGGCGGTTGGGGCAGCAGTAAAACCCAGCGCGATGAAGTCACGGATGTGACCCATGTAGGCACCGAGATCAAAGCCGGCGCCAACCTGACGCTGGAAAGTGGCGGCGATCAGCGTTATCAGGCGGCCAAGCTTGAGAGTGGCCAGGACCTGGCGATCATCAGCGACGGTGCGGTGACGTTCGAGGCGGTAAAAGACCTGCATCAGGAGAGTCACCAGAAGAGCAAGGACAGCATGGCCTGGACCTCCATGTCCGGCAAAGGCAAAACCGACGAAACCCTGCGTCAGACCCAGATGAAGGCGCAAGGCGAGCTGGTCATCAAAGCCGTCGATGGCTTGAAAATCGACATCAAGCACGTCGACCAACAAACCGTGCACCAGGTGATCAACAGCATGGTTGCCGCTGACCCGCAATTGGCGTGGCTGGCAGAGGCGGAAAAACGCGGTGATGTGGATTGGCGCCGCGTCGAGGAAATTCACACCAGCTTCAAGTATTCCCATTCGGGCCTTGGCCCGGCCGCGCAGGTGGTACTGGCGATCGCGCTGGCGGTGGTAACCGGCGGTGCGGGCCTGGGTGCCGGCATGGTGGGCGCAGGCGCCGGGACATTTGCCGGCGGGTTTGCCGATGCGGTGCTGGCTGCCGTGATGAATAACGCGGCCAATAGCGTGATCAGCAACAAAGGCAACCTGGGCGCCACGTTCAAAGACATCACCAGCAAAGACGCAATGAAAGGCTATGTCGTCTCTGGGATGATGGGCGGCATCGGTGGCGCAATGGGCTATGACCCGACCACCTTGGGTTTTGACTGGAACAGCGTAGGCCAGGTCGTTCTCAAGACCGGTGCCGAAACGATCGTCCAGACCGCGTTCAATGGCGGCAGCCTGGGCGATAACTTCGCCAACAACCTGTTGGGTTCGGTGATCAACATTGCCGGGGCCGTGGCGGCCAATCAGATCGGCAACACCACCCTGGTTGACGGTAGCCCCACCAAGATCGCAGCGCATGCGCTGCTGGGTGGCTTGAAGTCGATGGCCATGGGCGGCGACTTCCAGACCGGCGCCCTGGCAGGCGGTGCCAACGAAGCACTGGTGCAATACCTCGCAGAGTTGGTGCTGCCGGACAACTACGACCCGAATCGGCCTGGCAACCAGCAGGCGCAGGTCAACTTGATGGCGATGTCGCAGCTGATGGGTGTGCTGGCTGCCGTGGTCACCGGAGGCGACCCGGAAATCGCGGCCAACATCGCGGCCAACGCCACTCAGTACAACTACCTGAGCCATTCGGATCTGGAGCGGGCATCCAAGGAGCTGCTGGGTTGCGGTAACGACACAACCTGTGCGGAAGATGGTTACGCGAAATATCACAACCTGAGCATGGAGCAAACCGCCCGGGCCCTGATTGAATGCGGCAACGACCCGAAGACCTGCGCCAATGTGTCGATGCTCGTCGCGAAAGCCGAGGCGGATACCGCTCGATTCAAGAGCATGGCTGACAGTGCCTCGCCTGCCGTAGCAAAAGTGCTTAATCTGCTGATCGCGGAAAACTACGGCTTTCAGAATGACTTGGCCGGGGTCACCGCAGGGCACTCGGCGGAAGCGGTTGCTGATGTTCTGGTGCAGAAATTCGGCATCACGCCGGAGCGTGCAGCAGCGTTTGTCGCTGGCGTGGTGTTGACCGTTGCGGCGATCAACGCGGCAAAAGGTGGTGGCGGTCCAAAAGCACCTGCCCAGATCGACAGTCCGCCCGTGAAGAATGGATGGAAGGTTGGTGATGATGTTTATAATCAAACGGCTAAAGGTAACGACCCTTCTTGGTCTGCTGTCCGGGCTAGGTTTTGGAAAAACGAGGCATCTGCTCCCGATGCTGCGAGTACATATGGATCAGAGAACCTTGATCGAATGAGTAAAGGGCTCGCACCGCAGCGATATAATGCGGATAAAGGTGGAGTTGAGTCTATGGAGTTGAGTCACGAACCCATTCCTGCTCGGGATGGAGGGAAAGACTTTGTTCCTCGTTGGCCGCAAGATCACGCCGCTGTCGATCCTTACCGAAAGCCAGGATATTGATAAATGACGGAAACACTGTCTTCAATTTTTCAGCGGACTCGAGGGGCTCCTATTGAAGTTGCTGAGGGGCTTGCGCACCCGATTTTTCAAAAAAAGATTAGGGCAGGCCGAAGCAGATTCTTGGCTCGAAGGTTGAAATCATCTAAACAGCTGGTGTCTGGACTGCGTTTAAAAGTGGTAAAGGGCGAGCTAGAAGTAAATAACCAGCGTCACTCTGAAATAATTTTATGGTCTGATACTAGCCCGGAGTCAGTTTTTTTACGGTGGTGTCCAAAAAAGCTTGCGAACTAAAGGTCTGGAATGTATGGCGTGTGAACGATATCGTGCAGGCTTGGGTTGGGAACGCAGGAATTGTAATAAGTGAGGAGGGTTGCATAACAAAATTGGAGTGTAGTGGCGGTACTGAGGTAGTCGACTTTTCTACTTTGGTTTTCCAGATCGAGTCGATTGATTAATATTCACTACTCGGCACAAAAGCAACTCCATCAGGTTTGGTTTCAGGAGAAACTGGAGTTGTAGGTACTGGTAAAGCTGCGGCTAATGATGCGAGTTTTACACCAACATCCACATCAGGATGGACGAGTATCTCGAGTGACGCTCGCGCTGTGGTCCGGGACGTCGAGAATCATTCAGGTGTGCCGATGTCCTCTAACCAGCGCACGCAACTCGCAGAGGAGTTGCGTCAGGTGGATCACACTTATGTCGCGTCCAGAAGCGACTATCAAGCCTTACAGCGTGAATACAATAGCCAGCGAAATAATCTCAAGCGTGAGTGGGAGTTGAATACTGGTTTGAAATGGCCCAAGACGGAGAGTGGTGTGGATTTCCAAGCGCACCATGTGATACCACAGCAGTATGGTGGACCTAACCAATGGTGGAATTTGCATCCGGTGCCGGGTGGTAGTGCTCACCAAGGTGGCGTTCATGCCCCAGCAAGTCCAACAACTACAGCATTTCCGCAGAAACCTCCGAGGCGACCATGACCATGTACGAAAAATTAGAGGCATTCAATGCACTCGCATGCGTGCTATTAGAGCGGCTGAACCCTGTTTCTTCTGGTGACGTGAGTGGGATGCGACAGCAGTGGCCAGCGGCTCCCGATGAGTACTTTGCTTTTATGCAGGAGCGGGGGCATGGTGAGATAAAGGAGGACGACTGCGCGCTGTCGCTTTTGACGATTCAACCCACATTATGTCCCGCGGCAGACTACTTCGGTGATGATGGGTTTTATAACGACGGACCCTATGAATCGGGTGCTAAGGGCGAGGTGTGGCTGTTCGGCTGGGATAGCACCGGGACTGCTTTCGGTTTCGACAGTGGAGACAACTGGCGATTGTTGGAAATCGACAATATGCGTTGGATAACGCGACTTGACTTGTCGTTTCGTCAGTTCCTCGAAGGGGTGTTGGTATGTTATCCACAGCGGCCGATAAGCTTTGCGAATGGAGTTTGGCGCGACTCGGGAGATGTTTCTTACACCCTGTCGGATTAGGCATAAAAGCCTGCTGAGCCTAAAAAAGTGGAAAAGGCCGCATTTATCTGGTGCAAAAGGCGCGGGTACAAAAGGTACGTGTGGCGACGCCGGAAAGGAAGGTGATCTTGCGTCAAATAAGGTCAAGTGGGTTGATGCGAATGCAGGTGTGAGTCCGCGTGCCCGTGATTACAATGACTCGGCAACCGGTGCTCGCTCTAACCCTGCGACCCAATCTGGCCAAGCGCCTGCGCTTGAGAGAACAATGCCGGATGGGTCAACAAGGTTGGTTAAGTTCGATGGTGTGGATGGTGACGTTTTAGTTGATCGCAATATTTCGGTTGTAACGGCGAGCAAGTCGAAGGACCAAGCGCTTAGGCAGTCTGACGTGTTAAGTCAGAATGGTTTAACTGCGCGCTGGGAAGTACCTACGCAGGCTCAGGCAAATAGAGCTCGGAAATGTGTGATGAGTTGGGCATTAAAAACATTTCAGTGAAGGTGATTCGTGAGCCAGGAAATCAATAAGCACGTTGCGCGAGCTATTGTTGAATTTGCCGTATTTCTTGAGTTTTCGGGGGAGGATGCATTAAATCCCGATGCTGCAGTGCAGGGGCTCGAGCAACTAGCTTCGACATTGCAAATGATGGACTTGGAATCTAAAACAGCTTTGTGCTCGCAGTTTAGCAACCTCGCAATAGAATATTCGGGTGAGCAGGCAGAGTTTGTGGAAAGCTTGGGCGAAGCGCTGGGGTTGATCGAGGAGTAGTTTGCTCATCAGTAAAAACCTCAGTTTTACTGGCATGCAAAACTGTATAACGCACTGACACCGGCCTGGCGCCGGTGTTTTTGCAGCCTTTTTGCCGCCTTCCAGCACCCCAAACTCTGAACATGGGCGCAGCCAGGGCGTTACCGTAAAAATCACCTCGGCGCATTAAAATGAATATTGATGTTGTGAAAACAGCCTGGGCGGATGCAGGCATTAACAACGAGCTTGTGTATGTCAGGACTTACTCCGGCTATCGAAGCAGCCGAGCCGACCCGCTGGGGGTCGAGCATCACGCCGGCGCTGATATCAGTGATCAGGGGTGAGGCCGTATTGGATGCATTGGCGCATAGCCGGTTTGTGCTTGCCCAGCCGCGTGAGGATGTGTGGATTCACCCTGAAGCTACGTTTGACCGGGACCTGTACGACCCTACGCTGACCACTCAGCGCTATGAGCAATGGGTGGGCAGTATGTTGGAGCGCTGTGGCTACAAGACCCGGCGTGCATTATTCAAAGACATGAAAAAGTGCAGTATCGAGCGTAAGGAAGGGCAGATAACCATTCGCCCCAGTCACCATGAAAAACTCGAGTTCTGGAGCGGCAAGGGCATCGGTGAAAGTCTGTATGTGACTGTTCCCTTCGCGAGTAGCCCTGCTGAAATCGGTGCGGCCTTGCGCTTGGCCTTTAGCCGCTGTACGTGATGGGGCTCCACTGACGTAACGCGCAGTCAGTGGAGCAGTCTCAACGCTGGCGTATAAAACCGACCGCGGCCACCTGCGTTTGCACGTAGCCATCAGCGGCAGGAGCCGTCGCATCAGTGGCTACCCGTATTGGCATGGCCCGCACCCGCGTCGCGTGGGACTTCAATTCGCGCAATCCCGGCAGGCTGCGGTGCAATAAGGTATTCACGGTATTGCTTGAACGCCTCCAGCACAGATGCATCCTGGGGGCGATAGTCATCGCCACTCAGGTGCTGCTGGTTAGCCACACAGGGTCTGCCGAGTGCGGCCTGGCAGGCATCATTGGTTGACTGCGCAGCTGAAGCGAAGAGGGCGTAAGCCGTGCCCGGTTGCCGTGTATCGTTGAACAGCGGGTGCGACACGTCTTCGAAGTCATTGCCTTCCACCAGCAAATGGGAGCTGGCAGTACGCGACATGATCGCGCCCTGATACGTCAGATGGGCAAACACGTTATTGACCAGTTGCGCGCGTACCTCGGCATTGCCCATTCCGCCGGAGTGGGGCGCCCGACCCGAGGTGTCATGCACATAGTTTCTGAGCAGCGTCAGGGTGTCGTGATGGCCCAGAAACAGCCATACCCAGTAATGGTGCCCATCGCAGGTCGCCGAGTAGGGCGTGCGGCCATCGAACTCGTTGTTGGAAATCGTCACATGGGTCGCGCTGCCCCAGCCAGTCACGAGCATCTGCCGGCCAATATGCGCAAAGGTGTTGTGGTCGATCCACACGCCGTCGGCGTCGTCCAGGGTGAGTGCGTCGCCGCCCCAGACCACGCGTGGGTTGATGTCCGAGAGGGTCAGGTTGCGCACGATGACATTGTGCGCGCCACTCCCGATGAACAACCCCATGCCCTGGATACCGGCATGGGGCCCAACGCCCAATAGGGTCTTGTTGGAACCGATCTTCAGGCGCTGCAAGCCTGCTTTGTCATAGGTCACCGTGGCGGGCGATTTCGACTGGCAGAAATGGTTGGCACCGTCGATCGCCCATTGCCCACCGCCATGGGGACAGGCGTTGGCCATGCAGCCGGCCTCGGTCACTTGGGCGCTGCCGTCGGAAACAACCGAGCCGCGGAAATCGACGATATGGTCCAGGGCGATAACCCGAGGTGTGTCATCGGTGCAATTGCCGCGCGTGTCGAAGCTCGCACACAGCGAATTCTTCAGTTCGGACGCCGTGGCCGGATGCACGGCCGCAGCCTCGCCACCACCGGTTACGGCCTTGGCAAAACCGTCGGGATGACTGGCTGCCAGAGAGGGCTGCGGCAGCAGCAGGGAGGCAGATAACACGGATGCGGACAGGCATCGGAAAAGGGGGGGGTACAAGCCTCAACGGGGTTTTCCTGAATGCGTCAATACAGGCGGCCAAGCCTTGCCGAACAGGCCAGCCATGATCTGAATACATGCCGACATTTATCAAACAATTTGAGTGCGATAGGGTTTTTCTTCAGCTGATGTTCAGCTGTGAGCGCTGGCACCGGGCACCCGGCCTGAGCCCGCTTTGAATTTCAGAGCCTGGCTGGGGTACTCAAGGCAGGGCGTTTATGGCGTGTATTACCGCATCGGCGATGGTCTTTGTAATAAGCCGACGCTGACCTTTATCCATCGTCGGGCTCAGCCATGTGGGCAGGCTGTTCAGCATCGGCAAAATCGCTGTGAGCGCACCCTCGCGCAACGGCCCGCCGGGCTGATGGCTTAGTTGGTCGACCAACTTCATGAATTCTGACTCATAGGCCAGCCTCAATCGCTCAACGCTTGCCTGCATCGGGGCGCCCAGGCAATTGGCATCCATGACCGCCAACTTGAAGTGCGCGGTCATTTGTTCATGCAATTTAAGATGGCCTTCGATCAGTTTTGTCAGGCGTTGCGCGGGCGTCAATTTTCGGCGTTTGATCAGCTCGATGTGCGACAACAACGCCTGATACAGCTCTATCAGCCATTCCAACAGCATTGCTTCCTTGCTCTCTACATGGTGATAAATCGCGCCCGGGGTGATTCCAAGATGCGCCGCCAATTCGCGCATGCTGACCTGGCTGAAACTACGTTGCTGGAACAGCTCCAGGGCTCTGCGCTGAAACTCCGAGCGGCTCAGCACAGGAACCATCCGCCCGTGGCTCATGTGTCGAGTGCCTGCTGTTTGGCAATTTCCTGGTTGCGCAGAATGAACCGCTGCAACTTGCCACTGGGGGTCTTGGGCAGTTGTTCGACGAACTCGATTTCCCGTGGGTACGCATGTGCAGCCAGGCGCTGTCGGACATGCAGGCGCAGGGTTTCCGCCAACTCGGCACTGGGCAGGTACTGCCGGTTCAGCACGACAAACGCCTTGATCAGCTCGGTACGTTGCGGGTCGGGCTTGCCGATCACCGCGGCTTCGACGACTGCCGGATGTTCGATCAGCGCACTCTCGACATCGAAAGGCCCCACGCGGTAGCCAGACGTGGTGATCACATCGTCGTTACGGCCTACAAAGCTGATACTGCCGTCCTCGTTAAGCTCCACGATATCGCCGCTCAAGTAGTAACGGTCGACAAAGGCCTTGGTGGGCATGTGAAGGTAGCCATTGAACCAGCACAGGGGCGAGCGCTCGCGATCCACCGCCAGTACGCCCGGCTGACCCGCCGGTAATTCCCGGTGCGCATCATCCAGCACGACAATCCGGTACCCCGGCACCGCGTAACCGGCAGAACCCTCACGTACCGGATGGCGTAGCCCGTGGTGATTGCACAGCACCATGCCGATTTCGGTTTGGCCGTAATGGTCGTGAATCACCACGCCGAGCTGTTCGGCGAACCAGCGAATGACTTGCGGGTTGAGCGGTTCGCCGGCGCTGCTGACGATACGCAGCTGGCCGCGTACCGCGTCGGCGAACTCGGCCCCGGCAGCAATCAGCAGGCGATAGGCCGTGGGCGAGCCGGCCAGGTTGCTGATCGCATACTGGGTGATAATCCGGCAGGTGCTTTCCACGCTGAAAGGGCCGTCATGGAACAGCGTGGCCCGGCCGCACGCCAGTGGCCCGGTGACTGCGTAATACAAGCCATAGGCCCAGCCGGGGTCGGCGAGGTTCCAGAAATGGTCGTCTTCGCGCAGGTCTATTGAGTCGCGCATATAACTTTTGAAGGCCAGAATGGCGCTCAAAGGCACCTCAAGCGGCTTGGCCGGCCCTGTGGTGCCCGAGGTACACATCAGCAGGAAAGGTGCACTCGCGTCCAGCAGCTCAGGCGTGCAGTCGGCCGGTTGACGGCCCAGTGCATCCCAGAAAGCGTAGTCGCTCGAGTGCTCTGGGGTTGCGTCGGTCACGATGACGTGGGGGCAGTCGGGGATGTCGTCCAGCTTGGGACGGTTGAGGGAATCGGTCACGATCCAGCGTGCCCTGGAGCAGTCCAATCGCTGCTCGATCGCCTTGGGCCCGAATGCGGTAAAGAGCGGTTGGTAGACCGCACCGATGCGCCAGGCCCCCAGGATAGTAATCACCAGTTCAACCGTGCGTGGCATCAGGCCGGCGACACGATCTCCCGGCCGGATCCCTTGCGCTCGCAGAAAGTTGCCGAAGCGCGCAGCGTGCGCCTGCAGTTCGCTGAAGGTGTAGCGCGTGGCGCGCCCATCGCGCGTTTCGCAGTACAACGCCACGGCATTGCCATCGGCGTGCCGGTCGCAGCATTCGATGCAGGCGTTCAAGGCTCCCGGCTCGCCTTGCAAGTCCTGGGCCGCCAGTTGTAGATAGTCGAAGGATGACAGTGCTGAGTCGTAATCGCGCATAACGTACCTGATTATTATTGTTGGAATTTGCCCAGTGCCCACGCAAGCCGCGCAGGCGCAGGGTTGTAGCTAGTTGTCCATCATCTCGGCCGCTTGCTGGGTCGCCTGGCTGGTCCGCGTGGCCAGCTTGCGCACTTCATCGGCGACCACCGCAAACCCGCGCCCGGCTTCGCCGGCTCGCGCCGCCTCAATGGCGGCATTCAACGCCAACAGGTTGGTCTGGCTGGCAATGCCCTGGATGGTGGCAACAATCTGTGTGAGCTTGGTGAGGGTTTCCTGCATCACCCGATGTTGTTGCGCCTGCGCCTCGCGCATCGTGCTTTCTTCATGGCGGGCTCGCTTGATCAGGCTGCTCCAGTCGGTCGGCGAGCGGCGCCAAGACCCAGCGAGTGGTACGGCGGAAAAAAAGCATGGTGCACCTCTACCTCGGTCAAATGGGATCAGCCTGCAAGGATGGCGTTGGGGCTGATAACGCCTGGGCGTCAAAGACTTTCGCCCCCGGCAGGGTCTGCCAGGCTGATGGGCCGGCGGCGATTTCCTCAGTGCTCAGCAGGCAGTCGTCGAGCTCGCGCTGTAACGCATGGGTATCCAGCTCCTGGCCGATAAAGACCAACTCCTGCCGGCAATCGCCGACAATGCTGTCCCACTTGGTCATGATGCTCTGCAACCGATATTCATCCCGCGGCCATTGCGACTGCTCGATGAAGTTCCACCAGCGCCCCACATAGTCCCACTGGAACTGTTTGCCGCTGTGCACCAGCAGGCCGGTTTCCAGGTGCCGGCTGGCGAGCCAGAAGTAACCCTTGCTGCGCAACAGGCGCCCGTTGCGCCAGGGGCGCTGCAGAAAATCGAGTAATCGCTGTGGGTGAAAGGGCGCTCGCTCGCGGTACACCCATGACGTCACGCCATAGGTGTCCGACTCGGAGGCCGGTGTGTCGTCGGCCTGCATTTTTGCATCCAGCCGGGCGATGCCGCCAGGCTGGGCAAGTCAAACAGATGGGTACCGAGAATGCCTGATAGCTCAACATTGCCGTGTGTCATCGGCATGATCCGGGCGGTCGGGTTAAGGCCGGCGAGGATCGCGTGCACAGCCTGGTAACCAGCCTCGTCGATCAGGTCCAGTTTGTTGACGAGAATGACGTTGGCGTACTCCACCTGCTCAATCAGCAGATCTGCCAGATGGCGTTTGGGTGTGTCCGCTTGTGCGTCGTCGCGGGCCACGAAATCCGGCGACTCGAGCAACGCCTGAAAACGACTGCCATCGACCACCGTGACCAAGGTATCGAGCCGCGCCAGTTCGCTGAGGCTGAAGCCTTCGGCGTCAAGAAACGCGAACGTCTCGGCAACCGGCATCGGCTCGGAGATCCCCGTGGACTCAATGAGCAGGTAGTCAAAACGTTGCTGGCGTGCCAAGGCACTGATCTGCTCGAGCAAGTCGGCGCGCAGCGTGCAGCAGATACAGCCATTGCTCATCTCGATCAACTCATCGCGACCACGGTGCAGCGCTACGTCGCGCTGCACCTCTTCGGCATCGATGTTGACGTCGCTCATATCATTGACGATGACTGCCACTCTCAGGCCGTCGCGATTGCGCAAGATATGATTGAGCAGAGTGGTTTTGCCGGCGCCGAGGAAGCCGGAAAGCACGGTCACCGGCAGTCGGCCCGCCTGGGCGCGCTCAATCATACGGCGGCCTTGTCCAGGTAGCTTTCGAACAGGTCGACCACCACGAAACCGTCATCGGCTGCATCCCCCCACAGGTCTTTCACGCGAAACTCGACGTGATAGGTCGGCTGATGCGCCGCGCTCAAGTCGCCATGACCAATCGCGTCCGGGAACGGCCATTTTTCTGAAGTGCGGTGCAGCACCACACCTTCCTTGCCGCGTACGTAGGCGGGCATGCGGATATGCCCGGCCACATACTCGTCGCGCACGACAACCCGGTCGCCGACTTCAAAAGGCGCTCGGCCAGTGATCGCCGGGCGACCTTCAGCATGCGCGGGGTTTGCCAGCTTGAAGTGAGAACCCAGGGCCTGATCAAGCTCCGCCTGGGTGATCACGCCGGTTTCGACCAGCAGGGTGGCGGTCGCGATGACGTAGCGTTCGTAGTACTGGGTGCCGACATGCTGGCGCACGTCCAGGCGTTCGACGGCATGGCGCACCTCGTCGACGCTGAACTTCTTCAAGTGATCGGCACCGATAAACATCAAGCTGTACGCCAGGTGCTCCCAGTCCTGCTTGAACACCTGTTTGTAGCTCAGGCTATTGATGGTGTGAGGGACTTTGCCAAAGCCTTGGAAACCGCCGAGATCGTGAAAGCCATCCATAATTAAAACTCCGGGAATTGAACAATGATGAGTGGTTGTTCTGAGCCAGCTTTTTTCAACCGGCGTGGGGCAGAGCGACGCCAATCAGCACGTCTTTGGTCACCAGTTTCTGAAGCTGCTCTTGCGTCATGTGCTCGGAGCCTTCAGGCCTTTGCGGCAGCACCAGGTAACGGCTTTCGGCGCTGGTATCCCAGACCTTGACCACCGTGTCGCTCGGCAACTCAGTGCCCAGTTCGCGCAGCACGGTGCGGCCTTCCCGGACCAGGCGCGCACGGAACTCAAAGCCCTTGTACCACTCAGGTGGCAACCCGAGGACAGGCCAGTTTGTGCAGGAGCACAGGCTGCAGACTATGACGTTCTTGACCCCGGGCGTATCTTCCAGCGCCACGATGTACTCGCCCTGAGGGCCGGTATAGCCGAACTGGGCGCATGCGGCGGTGCCGTCCTTGAGCAACAGCGCGCGGAACTGCGGATCAACCCAGGCCTTGGCGACCACACGGGCGCCGTTTTCCGGGCTCCAGTCGTGCTCCATCAATTGTGTGAGTTGCTCGACGTAACCCTCCGGAATGAGTTCCTTGCTCTTGAGAACTTGAAACAGCGCCCATGCGCGTTCACCAGGGGTTGAAGTGGTCGCGGTCGTGGAAATGGATGTACTCATCAGGTATCTCCTGTCAGTCAACGGTTGTGCGGTGATTGAAACGTGCCGGTCTTTCTTATAGTTCTTCGGGTTAAGAGGCTCAGAGCGTCCGCCAGTCCACTGCTGCTTCAAACGCCGCTGCGGCTTGGTAGATCGTGCCTTCTGCATAGTGCTTGGCGACCAGCATCAGCCCGACGGGAAGGCCGTCTACCAGGCCGCACGGAATCGACATGGCGGGATGCCCGGTGATGTCCTGTGGCGCGGTGTTGCCGATCATTTCCAGGGCGCGTGCCACGTACTCAGTGATCGAGCAACCCGTTGCCGGGTGGGGTTGGGCAGTGATGGGGGTGGTCGGCATCACCAGCAAGTCATAGGTCTGCAGCGCCTTGTCATAGCCTTGCCGGGCAAAGCGTGCGAGGTTCTGGGCCTTGGCGTAGTAACGCCCGTTGTAGTGCGTCAGGCCGTATTGACCGACGAACATACAGAGTTTGAGCGACGCCGAGAGCTGGTCGGCCTGCTCGCGCCATGCGGCCTGTTTGTCCAGCAGAGCGACGTCGTAAAGTCCTTTCCAGTTAAAGCCCGCGCCGTTGCCATGCATCATCTGCATGGTCAACCCTTCGCAACCGATGGGGTGCCACAGCGACCCTGCCAGGTTGTGTTCGGCAATGGACACCGGCTCGACCTTCGCACCCAACGCCTCGAGACGGGCGATGGCTTCGCGCACCTTGTCAGCCACGCGAGGATCCTGGTTGGCCAGCGCAAACCCTTCCTGCAGCACACCGATTCTGAGCCCGCTCACGCCACGCGCCAGGTAACTGCAATAGTCATCGACCTGCGGCGCCGCCTGGCGTGGGTCGAGGCCATCCGAACCGGCCATGGCCTGCAGCATCAGCGCGTTGTCGCTCACGTTGGCAGTGATGGGGCCTGCATGATCGATCGTGGCTTCAATCGCCATGATGCCGGTGTAAGGCACCAGCCCATGGGTCGGTTTCATACCGTAGGTGCCGCAGAACGCCGATGGGATTCGAATGGACCCGCCTTGATCGCCACCCACGGCGATGTCCACCTCGCCGGCGGCGACCAATGCGGCACTGCCCGATGAGGAGCCACCAGCGGCATAACCGTGACGATGGGGATTGTGCACCGGGGCCGGGTCAGAGGTATGGCTGCCCCCCGACAGGCAGTAGTGCTCGCAGGTGGCTTTGCCGAGGATGGTCGCGCCGGCATCGAGCAAACGCGTGACCACGGTGGCATCGAAGCCCGGTACAAAGCCTTCCAGCGGCGCAGCGCCGTTCATCATCGGTACGCCGGCCAAGGCGATGTTGTCTTTGAGCGCCACGGTCTTGCCGGCCAGCAGTCCTTCACGGGCGCCATTCACTTCAGTCCGGTAGTACCAGGCGTTCAGCAGGTTTTCCTTGGCCGAGGGTCGATAGCCTGAACTGCGGTCGTAGCGAACGGGTGGAACAAAATCGCACAGTTCGTCGACCAGGTCGTAGGCATCGAAACTCGGCTGCATGAGTTCCAGATATGACACGGCCTGCTCGTGCGTCAGTTGCATGTTCAACTGACGGGCGATGGCTAAAAGCTGATCAAGCGTTGGACGAATAATGGCCATGGTTTTCCTGTCTTTTGATCAATTCAATCTGGTGGCAATGGGGCTCAAATTAGGCATCTATAGCGGTGTGCGCATGGCTGAGCAGGACACTCACTTGGTTTAAAAGGACATAGCGCTTCAGAACACTTTCAAGATGCGCAGATTCAGGCGTGCGCCTTCCTTGAAGCCTTGCTCCACGTCGATGTCCTTGCCGAGTTGCGCCTGGAGTTGCAGCGTGGGATCGACAAAGTGGGTGACGGTAAAACGTGCGTAGGACGTCGAGACACCGTCGTGCTGGTCAACGCCGTCCACGGTCGTTGCGGCCCCGGTGACGTAACCCCCGCCGAGTGCGAATGTGGTGCTGGGCGTCCAGTTGTAGCGAACGGCGGCTTGGTATTCGTACCGGGTGTTTTCTTCGAGCTTGGCACGCGCGGCGCCGTAGTCATTGTTGGTCGAGACCCAGGAAGCGTCCGCGACGGTGTCCAACGCCCATTGCGCGGAAAAGTGGTGGATGTAGGCCGCTTGTAACGTCGCCCGCCAGCGGTTCTCGCCGAGGTTCAACGCATCATTTTTGTTGTAGCTGCCGATTGGGATGTACAGATAGGGGGCGAGGGCGAACACATCTTTGTTCGCAGTGGGTAACGTCCACTTGAGGGGGGCGGTGAGAATCGGGTCGCCTACGCCATGAGTGTCACCCAGCGACCCGGTATCGCCCGAGGCGTTCATGTAACCGAACGGCAGCAATATCTGCGGTTCCCATGACAGGTTCTCGGAAAGTCCTACGGCATGGATGTAACGCAGGATGCCCACGTCTGAGCTGAGCTTGGCATTATCGGAGGTTCTATGGCCGTCCTGATAAAGGTCAGACCGTTGTGCGTGTTGGTAGTAGAACAGCACGGCATTGGCCCCGGCGGGCAGTGGCTCGAAATCTCCCGGCGCTACTTCAAGCGCCTGGCTTTTGACAAACGGCAACATTCCCAGCACAAGCACCATTCGACTCAATTTCATGATCAAATTCCTGGAAAAAGTGGCTCCTGTCCCATGCGCTAGAGAGGGGAGCCCAAAAGATAGTGGCGTGAGTTCGCGGGCAGACGGGGGCAAGGACCATCCTCATCCAGGCTGCATTTATCGGTGTTGAGGGTCAGGCTGGCGCGGCAGCGGCATCGCGCAACATGCCGGTCTGCGAATGACAGTTGATGTACTCGAAGACCTGGCTCTTGGCGTCCGACACGGACACTTCGTGGTACAGCCTTAACTTCTTCAAGCCCGCGGCCACGCGGAAAAACGTCACGAAAATACGCAGGTGCGTCGGGTGGGATTCAGCCCAGCGCTCGAGCTTCTCCACTGAGCGCCAGTGACCGATGTTGTAGCTCAGGTCGAGAAAGTTGCCGTCCAGGTCGATATTGCGCACGAACCTGTTGCTGTAGCAGCCCAACGGCTGGCCGTTGTCACGCAGGAAGTCCATGCCGTCCTGCAACGTCGGCAAAATTTCGTCGAGATAGAGCGAGCGCTCCTCTGCCTCGGCATCCGCCCAGTCCTGGCCCGAACGAATCAGTGTGAGGTTGTCATGCCCCAGGACCACCACCCGTCCGCCCAGGGCCGGGTCACCCGCGATCACTTGGAGCTCGCGGGTGGGCTTCATCCAGTCGGTCTGGGAGATCGGGAAGCGGTCGCGCATCGAGCCCCAGTAACCGTGTTCCTCGATCTCGCCGCTGGTGGTATCCATCACCGCGCCGACACCGGGCAGATTCTCCTGAAAGGCGTACAGCGTCTCGAACTGCTCGGTGCGCGGGGCGGTGATTTCGCGGAAGTATCCAAGACCTTCACCGAGCCGATCCGGCGAACTCCACCAGTCATTCACCTGGGCGCAGCGCAACCAGCGACAGTGGGCGGCCGGGTCTTTCCAGTACCCGACCACAATCAAATTATCAAAGCCGCTGCTGTCGGTGTGATGGGTCAAGTCATAGGTCTGCGGGCCATCGGCCAGGCTGAAACTGCCGACGATGTGACGCATCGCCTGCAAGGCAGGCTCGCGCTGGGCGCCACCGCGATATTGCACGCCGAGATAAGCCATCACCACTTGCTCCAGTTGCTCGTCAGCGCGTGCGACCCACATCGGGAACGGCGGTTGATACTCGTCGGGCACACGGCGGGACAGGGTGCGTGGGCATTTGAGATGTGTGTCGATTGCGGATTCCATCTTTAACTCCTCGTTATTTTCGTTCAGGCCTACGGGTGGGCGTCAGCGCGTCGGCGGCGGGTCGCGCTTGGCGATCTGCCGTCGGTGCAGCAGCTGCATGGCCCCCATTCAATCAACCAAAAAGCCGATTCTTCAGGCGCAAGGTCGCGCCTGTGCAGAAGCCAGGAGGAATCAGCCAATCGTTGTGAGTAGTGTCGATGCATGGCGTGCCTCATCAGCGGGGGTATGAGCTGCTGTGAGGTGGAAATTAGGCTGGGGGAGGAGGGTGCGCTTTGTTCGGCGAGACAACCGTTTGGTTGGAAAAGACAAGGCTGAAACGGACGTTCGCCCGTGGTCCGCGCTGGTGCGCGTGAGCCAACCGTGTGACGTGCTGTGCCCTTAAATGGTGATGACCGCGCAGGGTGACAGCCTCCGAAGGCTACCGACAGTCGCGATGGACATCACAGGGCAGGGCACTCAAGCCTGCCTGCCAATGTGCTTGGCCTGTTAATTGCTTTTCATCGCTGAAAATTGGCCGCACGTTACAACCTCTCGGGCGCCTCTTGCATCGTTGTCGAGGTCAGTGTCATGAACCCAAGCACCCAGTATTCGACCCTTGCCGTTCCTGCACCACGTCGCTTTGATTATTGGAAGGAAGTGGTCTGTCGCCATTGCCTGGCGGCCGATAGCAAACCCTTATCCCAGAGCAGCTTTGATGGCTCGCTCGCCATCAATACCGTCGGCGAGCTGGACATCTGTTCGCTGTCTTCGCCGTTGCATTATTGGGAGCGTTCCGAGCAGCACCTGCGCAGCGGCCCGGCCGAGGATTTATGGTTGGGTTTCGCTCGAAATGGTCACGGGCAAATAGAACAAGGGTCAAGAAAAGCTAGCCTGGCAACCGGCAGTTTGTTTCTTTATGACGCAACTCAGGCGTTTCGCTTCAGCCTGGGTGGTACCGAAAACCACTTGGTGCGTATTCCGCGAGCGTTGCTGACCGAGCGTTTGCCGCGTATTGCGGAGTACACCGCGATGGTCCTCGACGACCGGCGCCCTGGGGTAGTTCCGTTACGCGAAATGCTGCATCAGGCCGCGAGCACGCCTGCATCGCTGCAGGATGAGCGCATCTCGAATCGTTACTCAAGTGCTTTGCTGGATCTGCTTGTGATCAGCCTGGAACTCCAGGACCTGAAAACAAGCCACCAGGAAATGGACCTCTACGGCCGCATCATGCAGTACATCCAGCGCCACTTGACCGAGCCGGACCTGTCGATTGAAGCCATCGCCAAGGCCCACAATGTGTCCACCCGCACCGTTACGCGGGCCTTCGCACGCTACCAGAAAACCCCGGTTGCTGAGATTTGGAAAGAGCGCCTGAATGCCAGTCGTGAAGCGATCGAGCGCGGCCAGGTACGCAGCGTGTCCGAGGCGGCGCTGGACTTCGGGTTCTCTGACTTCTCCCATTTCAGCCATGCGTTTCGTAAAGCGTTTGGTGTGGCGCCGAATACACTTTTACGCCGCAGCTGAAATTGCCGGGGTCGGCAATGCCGACATGCCCGAAGGCCAGCGCCCCTTCTGCCCCGGGTAAGCTGACGGCGGCGTACCTAATCCAGTGGGCCCACTACCTGCCGATAATGTTCTGCTCCCTGTAACGTCTGGCGAGTCAGTTTGATCTCCAGGCCCAGGGGTTCGTCCTTGCGATTGCCGCTCAGCTGACGCCAACCCTGGCCAGGCTCCCAGACCCGCACCTGCAGGTCACTCACCTTATCCAATACGGCCACTCCTTCGTCCGGTGCGGGAAGCGGGTAGCGGCTACGCGCAGGTGCTGCTGCACGATAGAGGGTTTGGCCCTGCAGCCACCAGCGTACCCGTTGCAAACCGTCTGCCGACGCGGCTGCGCTGCGGATCACATCGAGGCGAAAGCGCTGATTGTCCGCGCTGCGTACGCTGATTGCCGGCGGCGCTTGCGCAGGTTCGGTCTGTTGCCCGGTAAGGTTCGGCACGCGCAATTCGGTGCTGGCGCGCAGGGCCAGGTCGCGTTCCAGCTGGTTGAGGACGCGCAGTATGGCTTCGGTGTGTTCGGTGCTCGCCTGCAGATGCTGGTCGGTGCGGCTCACGCTGTCGAGGCCGCGCCAGGCAATCAGGCTGACAATCGCCATGAGCATGATCGCCACCATCACTTCAATCAGCGTAAAGCCGTGCTGTCGAGTATTCATGGCATGGCCTGCACGCGAAATTGCCCGGCCGCGGTGCGCAGTACCGAAAGGCTGTTCTGACCGTCCGAAAGTTGCAGCTGCAATGGCGTATCGAACCACTCGGGGTTGAGTACTACCCGTTGTTTGGGGGTGACGCGTAGCTGAATCGCCGGGGTGTCCCACGCACGCGGACGCAGTTGCGGGTCGCTGTTGAACTGATCGAAGCCGGTACCTTGTTCATTGCGGCGGCTGAAGCGAAAACCTTTGCTATCCGCAAGCCAAGTGATTGGGCGCCCGTCGGCCAAGGCTTCGGCCTGGGCAACCTGCAGCAGTTGGACCAGGCGATTGGCGTCCTGGCGCAGCAGGTGCAACGGGTCGGGCTTGATACTCAGGCCGACCGCCGCACTGGCGATACCGATGATGATAAGTACCACCATCAGTTCGATCAGGGTAAAGCCTTGTTGCCTGGCCTGTGTCATCACGCAACGCTCCGCCGTCGTGGAGAAAAAACCGAGAGTTGTCCTGTAGACTGCGTGACAGGACAACAAGGAGGTTTGGTCTTGGCATACACTTTTCGGTTATCGCCCGCGCAATGTGTACAGTCGGCGGCGTTGCTCGCGACGCTGGCGGGCGTGTTGGTCTGGTCAGCGCTGCTGCTGACTCCGGCCGAATCCAGCGCACCGCCAGCAGAGCGCGAAAGCGCCGCAGTAGCGGTCGACAGCCCTGCATTGCAGTGGTTTTCCAATAGGCCTGCAGTGCTGGATATCAAGGTTTCGGGGATGATGACCGGTGCGCATGGCGCAGTCGCGATCCTTAGTCTCAACGGCACGCCACCCCGCGGCTTTCTGGTGGGTGAGCGGCTGACCCTGGGTGTGCGCCTGGTGGCGATTGAGCGGGACACCGTGGTGATTGAACGCGGCGCCGAGCGGACTCGATTCAAGGTCAGCACGCTGCCCGACGCCCCGTCGATGCCACGATTGACCCGGCCCTGAGCCGGCTCATTCGCGCTTTTCCAGGGGTTGGGCGAGCAGCGTCTCGAGCCGCGCCAACGGCGGTGCCTCGCGTTCACGGTCCCAGACCTGCAGCGTGACGCGCATCAGCCGTGGCTCTGCGCTCGGAGCGATCACTTGCTCACAGCGCAGCTGCAGACGCCCCTGATCACATTCGAAGGCTTTATGCCCCGGTGCCAGGCGGCCTGTCAGGCGCAGCTCGGCCAGTCGGCCCTGCGCCGCCAGCAGCGCCAGTGATCGGTCACGCAGCAGCCCATTGCTCTGGGTCATCAGGCCCGCAACGCGCACGGCCGCCGCCATGGCCACGGCGATAATCGCCAACGCGACCAGCACCTCGATCAATGTAAAACCTTGCTCCTTGCGCGACAGCTCCATGGGTGACTCTTCAGCGGAAATCGGCGTGCAGGATAACACTCGAAAACACGCAAAAGTCCCAGCGTGCTGCTGAGTTTTTTCAATACACCATTTAGTTCATTTGTTACACTGCGCGCCGAATTGCACACAAGCCAAGGATGGTTGATATGGATATCGCTCGCGTCAAATTTCAGTCTGCAGGTGGCCGTGGCCAGCAGGGGTTCACCCTGATCGAGATCATGGTGGTGGTGGTGATCCTCGGGATCCTCGCAGCCATGGTCGTGCCCAAGGTGCTCGACCGCCCGGACCAGGCCAGGGCCACGGCGGCCAGGCAGGATGTCGCCGGCCTGATGCAGGCACTCAAGCTCTATCGCCTCGACCACGGCACTTACCCGAGCATGAACCAAGGGCTCAAAGTGTTGGTGGAGCGCCCGGCGGACGCCAAGAACAGCAACTGGCGCTCCTACCTGGAGCGTTTGCCCAATGACCCGTGGGGGCGTCCTTACCATTACCTGAACCCTGGCGCGAACGGCGAAGTCGACATCTTCTCCCTCGGCGCAGACGGGCAACCTGACGGCGACGGCGTGAACGCCGATATCGGCTCCTGGCAGCTCTAAGCGCTGCCATGAAAGACCCTGTGCTCAAAAGCGCGAAACAGCGCGGCATGGCGATCATCAGTTCCTTGCTGATCGCCGCTGTGGTGGCGGTTATCGCCGCCGGCATGCTCACCCGCCAGAGCGTGTTCACCCGCTCGCTGGAAGCTGAACAGTCACGCCTGCAAGGCAGTGCGGTGCTGCTCGGCGGCCTCGAAACCAGCCGGCAACTGCTGTGGGATGCGCGTCGCAAAGAGGCGCCGACACGGCTCGACCAGGCATGGGCGCAACCGATCAAAAGCGACCTTGCGAGTGCAGGTTTTGACGGGCGCCTGGAAGATCAACAAGGCAAATTCAACCTGCGTAACTTGATCGCCGGCGAGCGCGTCAACGCCAGGCAATTACGCAGTTTTGAGCAGCTGTGCGCCATGCTCGGCATTGATGCCGGCGTTGCGCAACGCATCAGTCAGCGAGTGATTGCCGCTTATCCGCGCCAGGAACAGCCGCAAAACGCGGCGCAAAACCGCTTTAACAGCGGCCGTGCGACCTCGCCCGACGCGGACGCCAAGCCTGTTCCTGCAACCCGGCCGATGCTGCGCAGCCTCGACGACCTGCGCGGTATCCAGGGCGTGAATGAACGCGTGCTGGCGCGTCTGGCGCCGTATGTCAGCGTTATCCCGGTCAGTACCTGGGTCAACAGCAATACCGCCAGCGCCGAGGTACTGGCCGCAGTGGTGCCTGGGTTATCGCTGACCCAGGCGCAGGCCTTGGTCGCAGAGCGTGATCGGGGCCAGTGGTTTATCAATCGCGGCGACTTTCTCAATCGGCTGCGTGCGCCCCATTTGACCGTCGACGATGTTGACGTCGGCATCACCAGCGAATGGTTTCTGCTGCACGGTTACGCCCGGCGTGACAAGCGCCGGGTCAGCCTGGATGCATTGCTGTATCGCTCGGAGAGCGACATGCCCAAGGTGATCTGGTCGAGGCTGGGCGTATGAGTGTGCGCATTGCCTTGCCGCCGCTGGACAGCCTTACGCCCGACACCGAGCTTGCGTTCGCACGCCTGGAGCGCAACGGTCGCGTCAGTCAGACCGGCGTCAGTACCCTGGCGTTGCTGGGCCAGACGGCTCAATCGCAGAGCGTGGAGTGCTTTCTGCACCCCACGGACAGCGTGCTCACACAGTTGCAGTTACCGCCGCTGTCGGCCGCGAAGACCCAGGCGGCGGTGACGTGTGCGGCCCAGGCGCTGATCCTCGGCCGCAGTGAACAGATGCATGTCGCTCATAGCGCTCGCAATGCCGGGGGGCAAGTGTTCCTCAGCTGGTTGCCGACGACGGTGCTTGAGCGTTTCGGTGATGTGTTGAGCCAGCACCGGTTAAAGCTGCGGGGTCTTTATCCCGCGCCCTATGGCCTGCCGGTGCCAGCGGCCGGGCACATCAGTGCCTGCGTGCTGGAGGGGCATTTGCTGCTGCGCCATAGCCTTGAGCACGGTGTGGTCGAACCGCAGGTCCAACTGAGCCTGGACGCGCTGGTGGCCAGTGGCAGCCGCTTGGCCTGGTTTGGTGACGAGGCCCCCGCAGCAGTGCTTGAGCCACAACCGGCGCAGCAACGATGGTCTGCTGCTTTACCGGCGTGGGGATTGCACGGCGGGGTCAGCAAGGCACCAGAGTCGCAAGCCGGTTGGGGCAGGGCGTTGGCCTGTTGCGCGCTGGCAATCGGCGTGTGGCTGCTGGGCTTGAACCTGTACGCCGCACGTGAGGCCAGCGAAGGCCAGCAACTCAAATTGCAAATGAGTCAGCGCGTAAAACAGGCGTTTCCCGAGTTGCCGGTAATCCTTAATCCACTGCAACAAGCCCGTCAGCAAGTGAGCGCGCGGCAGAACCCGGCCACTGGCGACGCATCACAGCGTTTTGCCGGCCTGGTGCTGCAAGCCGCCAACGCGATGCCGTTCATGGTGGGCAGTGTGCAGGGCCTGGTATTTGAACACGGTGAGCTGCACGTGAGCTTGCCCCGCGATGCGCGGCGAAACACCTCAGATAACGCCTGGCAAGCCACCCTGGCCCAGGCCGGTGTCACAGCTGAGGCCACGCCGACGGGGTGGCGCCTGCGCCCGGCCGATGCCGAATCCCCTGAACCCGACTCCGGTGCTGCCAGCGACAATGAATAAGCATTCCCTGACCCTTTGGCGTGGCCAATGGCAGCACTTCAACGCTCGTTCACGGGGGCTTTGGCGCGGTTTGTCGTTGCGTGAAAAACGCATGGTTGCGGGCACTGCGCTGCTGCTCGGCGGGCTGTTGAGCTGGCTGGTCCTGATCCAGCCGCCCTTGAAGAAAATCGCGTACTGGCAGGCTGAAACCCCAAAACTGCGTGCACAAACCCAGGCACTCGAACTGTTGCTGCGCGAGGTGCCGACGCCGACCACCGGCCAACCGCTCGAACCGGCCCTGCGCCAAAGCCTGGATGCACGCGGCATGGCCGGATATTACCAATTGACGCCAGTGGATAGCGGCTGGCAGTTGACGTTCGAAGCCGCACCGGCCGATGCAGTCATTGGCTGGCTGGTGAGCAACCCAAGGCAATTTTCTCTGGAAGTGGTCGAGGCCCGTTTGCAACGTGCAAGCGAAGCCAAGGCCGATGATACGGCAGGCACTCTGTCGGGAACCGTCCGCATGGATCAGGCGCTTGGCGCTAAGGAAGCTTCATGAAGTGGTCAGGTTCCAATTATGTACGCAACGCCGCGCCGTTCCTGTTACTGGCACTGAGCGCGTGCAGCACGCAAACGGCGTCCAACCCGCCACCGTTGCTGGTCGACAGTGAACTTGGCCAGCCCCTGGCCACTACCCAACGCAGCGGCGACGTACTCCTGGAACGCCAGCGCGCCCAGACGCAGATCGAGCGCCAAGCGCGGCCGCAACGTACCCTCGTCAACCCGCTGCGCCAGGGCCGCGCAAGTGCCGGCAGCACAGCGCTGAGCAACCCGCTGGGGAGCCAGCCGGTGAGTCTGAATTTTGTCGATGCCGAGATTCAAGCCGTCGTACGCGGGCTGTCCCGCGCCACCGGCCGGCAGTTTCTGGTCGACCCACGCGTAACCGGCTCGCTGACCCTGGTGTCCGAAGGCGAAGTACCGGCCCATCAAGCCTACGACATGCTGCTGGCGGCATTGCGCATGCAGGGTTTCAGCGTGGTCGACGTCGGCGGCGTGGCACATGTGGTACCGGAGGCGGATGCGAAGTTGCTCGGCGGGCCGATCTACAGTGCCGACCGGCCGGCTGCGAATGGCATGCTCACGCGCACGTTTCGCCTGCATTATGAAAACGCGGTGAACCTGATCCCGGTGCTGCGCCCGATCGTCTCGCCGAACAATCCGATCAACGCCTACCCCGGCAACAACACCCTGGTCATCACCGACTACGCCGACAACCTGACACGCGTGGCGCAGTTGATCGAGAGCATCGACAGCCCCAGCGCGATCGATACCGATGTCGTGCAGATCCAGAACGGCATCGCGGTGGACATCGCCGGCATGGTCTCGCAGTTGCTGGAGCAGCCGGGCGGCGACGCAACCCAGAAGATTTCGGTGGTGGGCGACCCGCGTTCCAACGCGATCATCATCCGTGCCGGCAGCCCGGAGCGCACCGAGCTGGCGCGCAACCTGGTGTATAAGCTCGACAACGCCCAGAGCAATCCGAGCAACCTGCACGTGGTGTACCTGCGTAACGCCCAGGCAGCGAAGCTGGCCCAGGCACTGCGTGGCTTGCTCACCGGTGAAAGCGACAGCGGCACCGGCGATACCGGGCGTTCGGTACTGAGCGCGATGGGTGGCAACACCAACGGCGCGCAGAGCGGCCAAAGCAGCACCAGCCTGACGTCGGGTAGCGGCAGCAGTACCAGCAACGGCACCGGCACGGGTTACGGACAGAGCGGCGGCAATTCGAGCAGCCAGGCCGGAGCCCAGGCGGCGGACCAAAGTGTCGCCTTCAGCGCCGGCGGTGTCACGATCCAGGCGGACGCTACCACCAACACCTTGCTGATTTCTGCGCCTGAGCCGCTGTACCGCAACCTGCGAGAAGTGATCGACATGCTGGACCAGCGCCGCGCTCAGGTGGTGATCGAAAGCCTGATCGTCGAGGTCGGCGAGGACGATGCCAACGAATTTGGCGTGCAGTGGCAAAGCGGTGACCTGGCGGGCAAGGGCGTGATCGGCGGCACCAACCTGGGCGGCAGCGGGCTGCAGGCCGGCGGCCGGACCAGCATCGACGCGCTGCCCGGTGGCCTGAGCGTGGGTTACCTCAACGGCACGGTGAACATCCCCGGTATCGGCAATGTCATGGACCTCAAAGTGCTGGCCCGCGCACTCAAGAGCAAGGGCGGTAGCAACGTGCTGTCAACGCCGAACCTGCTGACCCTGGACAACGAAGCCGCGAGTATTTTCGTCGGCCAGACCATTCCGTTTGTCAGCGGCAGTTACGTGACCGGCGGCGGTGGCACCAGCAACAACCCGTTCCAGACCGTGACGCGTGAAGAAGTTGGGCTCAAGCTCAATGTGCGGCCACAGATCTCCGAAGGCGGCACGGTCAAGCTCGATATCTACCAGGAAGTCAGCAGCATCGACGAACGCGCCTCCAGCAGCGCGACTTCAGCGGGCGTGGTGACCAACAAGCGCGCAATCGACACCAGTATCCTGCTCGATGACGGGCAGATCATGGTGCTCGGCGGCCTGCTGCAGGACGGCTACAGCCAGAGCAATGAGGCGGTGCCCTGGCTGTCGAGCATTCCCGGGCTCGGGGCATTGTTTCGCAATGAACGCCGGGCTACCACCAAGACCAACCTGATGGTGTTCCTGCGGCCCTATATCATCCGTGACAGCGCCGGTGGACGGGCGATTACCCTGAACCGCTACGACTTCATCCGCCGCGCCCAGGCGCGCGCTGCAACCGGAGCGCAGTTGGGCGATGCCGGACATGCAGGCGCCGCAATTACCTGCAGCGGCCGTGGGTGTGCCGGCGACACCGGGAAGCGGGCAACCCCGTGCGACGATTCGCGCAGTGCCGCTCCAATGAGCACGTTGCCCTACGCCTGGGCCAAGGCCCAGCGCATCCTGCTGCGCAGCAGCGAGGAGGGTGCAGTGTTGACGGTGTGCCCGTCGACGCCCGGCTGGGCGATCAGCGAAGTGCGCCGGCAGTTCGGCGCGGCGCAGCTCGAGCAGGTGCGCGACGACGAACTCGACGGCTTGCTCGCCGCAGCCTACGCCGACACCGGCAGTGCGGCGGCCGTGGTGGGGGCGGCGGAAAACGAGGTAGACCTCGACCGCCTGATGCAAGACATGCCCGAAATCACCGACCTGCTCGACACCCAGGACGGCGCCCCGGTGATCCGCATGATCAACGCCTTGCTCACCCAGGCCGCTCGCGACGAGGCCAGTGACATCCACATCGAGCCCTATGAAACCCATTCCGTGGTGCGCTACCGCGTCGACGGCACCCTGCGTGACGTGGTGTCGCCGCGCAAGGCGCTGCATGGCGCGCTGGTGTCGCGGATCAAGATCATGGCCCAGCTCGATATCGCCGAAAAACGCCTGCCCCAAGACGGCCGTATCGCCCTGCGTGTGGCCGGGCGGCCGATTGATATTCGGGTATCCACCGTGCCCACTGGGCATGGCGAGCGGGTGGTGATGCGTTTGCTCGACAAACAGGCCGGGCGTTTGCAACTGGAGACCCTCGGCATGGACGTGCAGGTGCTGGCCAAACTGGACAACCTGATCCGCCAGCCCCACGGCATCGTGCTGGTCACCGGCCCCACCGGCAGCGGCAAGACCACCAGCCTCTACGCTGCGCTCGCACGGCTGGACGCCAGCACCAGCAACATCCTGACCGTCGAAGACCCGGTGGAATACGACCTGCCGGGCATCAGCCAGATCCAGGTCAACGCCAAGATCGACATGACCTTCGGCCTGGCCTTGCGGGCGATCCTGCGCCAGGACCCGGACATCATCATGATCGGTGAAATCCGCGACCTGGAGACCGCACAAATCGCCGTGCAAGCCTCGCTCACCGGCCACTTGGTGCTCGCCACCCTGCACACCAATGACGCGGTGTCGGCGGTCAACCGCTTGATCGATATGGGTGTCGAACCCTTCCTGCTGGCATCTTCACTGCTGGGCGTATTGGCCCAGCGCCTGGTGCGGCGCTTGTGCCCGCACTGTAAACAGGAGGACCCGGCCGCGCCGGGCACCTGGCGCCCGGTGGGCTGCGCGCAGTGCAACCAGATCGGCTACAGCGGGCGTACCGGTATTCATGAACTGTTCTGCGTCGATGATGATGTGCGCAGCCTGATCCACCAGGGCGCCGGCGAGCAGGACTTACGCTTGGCTGCGCGCCGCGCCGGCATGTTCAGCATGCGTGAGGACGGCGAGCGCTGGGTGCGCAGCGGCGCCACCGCGCCCGAAGAAATCCTGCGTGTGACACGGGACGCCTAATGAATCGCTATCGCTATGAAGCCGCCGATGCCAACGGCAAAGTCGAGGCCGGGCACCTGGAAGCCGACAGCCAGAGCGGGGCGTTTGCCGTGTTGCGCAGCCGTGGCCTGACCGCGTTGCTGGTGCAGGTCGAGGGCGGTCAGCAAAGCGCCGCCGGCAGCAGTCTGTTCACCGCCAAGCTGTCGGACAACGACCTGGCCTGGGCCACGCGGCAACTGGCGAGCCTGCTCGGTGCCAGCTTGCCGTTGGAAGCGGCGTTGAGTGCCACGGTGGAGCAGGCCGAGAAAAAGCATATCGCCCAGACCCTGGCGGCTGTGCGCGCCGATGTGCGCGGCGGCATGCGCCTGGCCGATGCGTTGGCCGCGCGGCCGCGGGATTTCCCGTCGATTTACCGCGCCTTGATTGCAGCGGGGGAGGAGTCCGGTGACCTGGCCCAAGTGATGGAACGCCTGGCCGACTACATCGAGGAGCGCAACAACCTGCGTGGCAAGATCCTCACCGCGTTTATCTACCCCGGCGTGGTCGGGCTGGTGTCGATCGGCATTGTGATTTTCCTGTTGAGCTATGTGGTGCCGCAGGTGGTCAGCGCGTTTTCCCAGGCGCGTCAGGACCTGCCGGGGCTGACCCTGGCGATGCTGAATGCCAGCGACTTCATTCGCGCCTGGGGTTGGTTGTGTTTTGCTGCAATCGTCGGCGGTTTCTGGAGCTGGCGCCTGTACCTGCGCAACCCGGTGGCACGCCTGAACTGGCACAGCCGCGTGCTGCGCCTGCCGCTGATCGGGCGCTTCGTGCTGGGCCTGAACACGGCGCGGTTTGCCTCGACCCTGGCGATCCTCGGCGCTGCCGGCGTGCCGTTGTTGCGCGCCTTGGAGGCGGCGCGGCAAACCTTGTCCAACGAGCGTCTTAGCCAGTGCGTCAACGACGCCACGGCCAAGGTGCGCGAAGGTGTGAACCTGGCCCCGGCGCTGGCGGTGGAAAAGGTCTTCCCGCCGGTGCTGATCCACCTGATCGCCAGTGGCGAGAAAACCGGCGCGCTGCCGCCGATGCTGGAGCGGGCGGCGCAGACCTTGTCGCGGGATATCGAGCGCCGCGCCATGGGCATGACCGCGTTGCTGGAGCCGCTGATGATTGTGGTGATGGGCGCGGTGGTGCTGGTGATTGTGATGGCGGTGCTGTTGCCGATTATCGAGATCAACCAGTTGGTACAGTAGCCGCAGGCGCGCACAAAAAAAGCCCTCGTCACCGAGGGCTTTTCATTACGCGGTGCAACCGTTCAGTCAGAGCTTGCCGGCGCCGGCCTTGGCCTTTACGTCTGCAGCGACCTTGTCTGCCGCCAGCGGCGTGTAGCTGTAAGGCGGGGTCCAGCCGATGCTCGAGCCCCAGGAGGAGCAGGTCAACGCGCTGCCATTGAGGGTCGAGCCGCTGTCGCGGTATACGCTGCCACCGTAGTCACCGGCAATTTTGTCGCAGCCGCTGATGCCGCTTATCTCGAACGCGTTTTTCTCGGAGAAGATTTTCGAGCCCTTGCCGACGCCATGCGCGTACGAGAACGGGTAGACCTTATCGCTGGTGCTGCCCACGTGGTAGTTGTTGTACAGGTGCACCTGGCCGAAGCGCACGCGCGGGGCGCGGGCGGAGATGTTCTCGAACAGGGAGTTGTGGATCGTCACCTTGAGCTTGCCATCGTCGGTGGTGCGGCTGTCGCTCGAACCGATCAGGTTGTTCTTTTCGTGGGACTTGAACGCGGTGTACGAAATGGTCACGTAGTTGGCGCCGTTTTTCACGTCCAGCGCGCCGTCGTGGTGCTGTTTCGGGCGACCGTTGGCGGTGCCGTTCTGCGCATCGGTGCGGCGACCGTCGGTGAAGGTGACATGGTCAACCCACACGTTGTTGGCGCCTTCGATGGTCAAACCATCGTATTCGGAGTTCCAGTTACCTTCCTTGCCATCATTGGCATCCCAGATCGGCTCTGGGTCCCAAGGGTTCTCGATGGTCAGGTTGCGAATGATCACGTCGTTTTCTTTGGCGTAGAAGAAACCTTCGCGGATTTCGGCGGTGCTGCTGGTGCCGACGATGGTGGTTTTGCCGGGAATATCCAGGCGGCCACGCTTTTTCATATCCGCAGTCGTCGTATAAGCCTTGCCTTCACTGACGTCGATCACTCCGGTGATCTTGATGATGCGTCCGTTGGTTCCCACCGAAGCGCTCAGTGCGGTTTTCAGCTCGGCAGCGTTTTTTACCGTGTAGATGTTAGCCGCGGCAGCCTTGGAGCCGCCTTTGGTGCCGCCGTTCTGAGTGGCCCAGCCCGTGGTGGCCGAATCCAGCCAGATGTCCGCAGCGTGCGCCGGCAAGCTGCCAAGCACGAGTGAACCAAGGATGGCAGTGGCCAGTTTGCACGCGGTGAAGGTTGATGGTTTTGTCATGAATAATCAGATCCTTGATTAACTTGAGTGTTTAAACGCGCGCAGGTGTGGCGCGTTTCTCGAGCGGACGTCCGTGTCATCGGTGCAGCGAATCGAACGCCCGCTGCATGAGAAATACTATCATGTGTCGTTTTGTCGTCGTACAACTGATTGCGCAATGATGTGCACTCATTCCGCAAATCGAGTGGTTTGTTTTTGATCAACAAACCCGACGTCGGCCCGGTGTTCGCCGCCTGCAGCGAAGCCTGCCGCAGAGTGGGTCACCGAGGTTTCATGACACGTCTGAATCGGCCGACTCGCACGTGCGACCAATTTGTCCCCAGAAACCGGGGCAACGGTCATGACAATGCCGTGGCTGGGAGCGCGCCATGAGCTTGCAAGGGGTCTAGAGAATCCGGGGCGATTCAGATCCTGAAACTCATCAAATTTGAACTAATCATAACGCCCATCCCCCTAACGCTGTGCGGCTAACCCCTGGCTCAGGTCGACCCTGAGCTGCCTAATTACACGCAAAGGTCCTGGTAAATCATGAAGAGTGAACAAGTAGAAGGTGTTGTAGAAAAGCTCGCTGGCAAAGCGCAGGGCGCCGCCGGGAAACTGTTTGGTGATTCGAAGCTGGAAGCCGAAGGTGCTGCTCGCCAGGCCGCGGGTCAACTGACCCAAAGCTACGGCGATGCACTGGACAGCGTGTCTACGTTCGTTAAAGAGAAGCCCGTTGCCGCACTTGCAATCGGTGCAGTGGCCCTGCTGGTGCTAAACCGTCTCCTGCGCCGCTGAGGCACGAAGGGCGGCCTCTACAGAGGGCAAGTATCAGGTTTGTGCTGCCCTCTTGCGATCTGACTTCGACACTAGCCATCTTTAGATCCGGGCGAAGGTGCTGTCAGTGAAGTTCGCGGTTGATAAGGCCAGCCTCGCGCTGGTCTTTTTGCATCCTGTACCGTGACGTGTCTAGAACAGACCTATGGCAAAAACCGCCAGATTCAACGCTATTCCTGAAGCCACCCAGCCAAAGGCTATCGAGGCCTCGAACGCCTTGCGTGAAGGCGTAAAAAAAATCGCAAGCAATGCTCCGACCAGGATGCCGGGAAAGCTGAAGAAATAAATCAGCCAACCCATCGACTCCGTGACCCAGATGTCGAAAAGAACAATTCCCTGATTGCTGCCTCTGGGGCGAGCTGATTTTCGTAGAGCTTGGAAAGCAGGGTAGGGATCTAATCTGAGTTCGGCATCGGCGCTCATCCAAAGAGCAAACGGAGTACCCGTTGATGCAATTCAGGCATTTTAAGTTCGGTCGGTGGGATGCCGCAGAATGGTTATTGCGGTGCACAGTCCGAAATTGTGCAGCGGAAAAGATAAGGGCCTGCATGAATTTCATCATGCAAGCCCTTGATATCTTTGGTGCCCGAACCCGGAATCGAACCGGGACGCCCTTACGAGCGGGGGATTTTAAGTCCCATGCGTCTACCAGTTTCGCCATTCGGGCGGTAGCGCGTGTAGCAGGGTTGGGAATATATAGATCCAAACGCTTGGGCGCAAGGTCAGAGGCCAGCTTTATTGCACCGTTGATGGATGAAAAAGCTCGTTAGATCAGTGATCTACAGGGGCTTTTAGAAGAGATTCGGAGGAGCCCTACAGGGTAGGGGGCGGACCTCTGGCAGGCGTGACGGCGAAGGCCGAATGGGGTTTACCGCAAGCCCTGTGGCGAGCAGGCTCGCCACAGGAAATTGCGCGACTAAACGAAAGGCTGGCCGATGAACCCGCGTGGCAAGCGCTGCAAGCCGGGGAGGTCGGTGAGGCGTTGCGTCCACGCGCTGCGCCAGTCACTGGCGGCGTGGGTCTTGGCTTTACGATTGGCGCGGCGGGCCGCGTTACGCTGGGTGCGGCGTGCTTCCTTGTAGGCCTCGGTGTTGCGGCAGGTGCGGCATTTGACGCGGTTCAGCTCGGTGCTGGACGGGAGGTTGGTGCCGTGGTGGCCGCAGGCCAGATGCCCGGCGACTTTGAAGTGAATGACCATGTAAGCGTCTCCTTCTTATAGGGTACGCGCACCGGTAAACCCACAATGCGCGCGGGGAGGGCGGGTGGTGAAAAATCCCGGCACCTGAAGTTACGACCCCGCGCACCCTGTGACGTTCGCTTATGCCCTTCAAACGAATAGACGCTGCGCCTATTGCTAGTCGATCAGTGCCAGCAGGTCGGTATCACCCACGTCCACGCCCGCCTGGGTCAATAACGTTGTGACTTGGCCACGATGGTGGGTCTGGTGGTTGAAAAAATGCACCAACAGGCTGAAGAACGGCTTGTCCGCCGCGACGCCGCGCATGTTGCGGTACTGCAGGCGGTGGTCGAGGTCGCTGTCGCTGAGGCTTCGGGCCCAGTCGATGATCATCTGGTCGAGCCAGGCGCGCCGGGCTGCCAGTTCGTGCAGGTCGGTGAAGGCCAGATGCTTGAGGTCGGGCGGTGTGGCGACGGCGCTTAACGGGGCCAGTGCCGAGTAAGCGGCGGGGTGCAGCGCAAAGCGTTTGAGCCACACCGTGTCGCCCAGGACCAGGTGGTTCAGGGTGCCGAGGATCGAGCCGAAGAACGCCCGGCGGTCCTGCACCAAGGCTGCCGGGCTCAGGCTGGCGGCCGCGTCGTAGACCTTGCGATTCATCCACTGGTTATAGGTCGCCATCAGCGCGAGCTGTTCGGTGCGGTTCACGGGCTTTATCTCTGATTGGTGCAGTGGCGCCATCATAAGGTGTGGCCGCCCGGCGGTCATGGTGTTCCGGCAGCCTAGAACCGCACCGTTGCCCCGGTGGTCAGCCACTGGTCGTGATCCCCGCTCAGGTTTCGCCCGAGCACCAAGTCCACATCAACCGCTTGGCCCAGATGAAATCGCGGCCCGGCTTGCCATGCCTGGTCGCCGCCTTCCTGGCCGTAGCGCTCGCCGATCAGGGTTAACGCGCCTGCCACCTGGTACTCCACACCAGTGCCCCAGGTCAGGCGGTGGTTTTGCTCGCCGCCGTTATAGGCATGCGTCCAGCCGCCATTGAGGTTCAGGCGCAGCGCCTCTACGGGTTGCCAGGTCAAGGGCAGGTTGAAGTCCGCGCCGTCGAACGCATGCTCGCGGCCCAGCGCAAAATGGCTGGTTGCCGAAATCGCCAGTTGCAGGCCCAAGTCCTCCCGCGACAGTACCTGGGCTTTGACCTGCGGGCTGACCTGAGTCTCGGCGTCGCCGGTGCCACTGGCGCGAGACAGTGCCGCGCTCCATTGCACGCCTGGCAGTGCGCTCAACGTGCAGGCGGGGTTCAGGGTTTCGTTGTGGAGGCGGCCTTCGTGACGATTGGCGGTGTACCAGGCGTCGACATTGCAGGTGCCCGGATCATTCACCGCGCCGTCATCCACGGTGTACGACCCCCCGGCTGCCTGGGCCTTGGAAAATACCGCGATCAGTAGAATCAGGCCCAGGGTCACGCCGATAAAGATCAGGTTGCGCTGCAGCGCACGCCGCTTGGCCGCTGGCAGCAACAGCAGCGTGTGACGCGCGCCGCGATACTGGCGCGCACGGTATTTGGCAAACCCGTCGTGACGCTGCGGGCTGTGTTTTTTGTGCATGATGCACCTCGCTTGAATTCAGCTTTCTACGGTCAGCACCGAAATGCCGCTGGCTTTGGCCTGGCAGACCAGCTCGGATGTGTCATCACCACCCGGCAGGGCGATGACCACGTCGGGGCGGCTGTCGGTCAGCATGAAATGGTTGCGCTGGCGTTCCGCCTGCTTGCCGTGGCGTTGCCAGTTGGGCGGGTAGCGCACCACGTCGATGCCCAGTTCCCGGGCCCATTCCTCGACGTCGCTGCCGAGGAATTGGTTGCCGCCGTGGATCAATACCTGCACGGGGCGCAGGCGGTGGTAGGCGTCCAGCACTTGGCGGGACTTTTTGGTGTCGGCGTAATGACGACCTGCACAGATCAAGACGCGCATAGTCAGAGTCCTTGTGGTGCACGGTGACGGCCGAGCGGCCGCCACCGTTTAAACGGCAGGTGATCAGTACCACTGCTTGAAGCGGCGGATGTAGATGGTTTTCATCAGTTGCGCCACGCAGCAGTAGCTGAGCAGCGTGCCCACCAGCCATGGGAAGTAGGCCATCGGCAGCGGTTGCAGGCCCACCAGGGTGCCCAGCGGTGAGAACGGCACGTAGATCCCCAGCGCGATCACGATGCAGGTCATCATCAGCACCGGCCAGGCCGCCGTGCTCTGGAAGAACGGGATCTTGCGGGTGCGCAACATATGCACCACCAGGGTTTGCGAGAGCAGCCCTTCGATAAACCAGCCGGACTGGAACAGGGTCTGCATTTCCACACTGTTGGCGGCGAACACGTACCACATCAGGGCAAAGGTGGTGATGTCGAAGATCGACGAGGTCGGCCCGATCCAGATCATGAAGCGGCCGATGTTTTTCGCATCCCACTTGCGCGGCTTGGCCAAATATTCCTTGTCCATCTTGTCCCACGGCAGGGCCAGTTGGGAGATGTCGTACATCAGGTTTTGCAGCAACAGGTGGATCGACAGCATCGGCAGGAACGGGATGAACGCACTGGCCACCAGCACCGAGAACACGTTGCCGAAGTTGGAGCTGGCGGTCATGTTCAGGTACTTCATGATATTGCCGAAGGTTTCGCGGCCCTTGAGCACGCCTTCTTCGAGCACCATCAGGCTCTTTTCGAGCAGGATGATATCGGCCGATTCCTTGGCGATGTCGGTACCGCTGTCCACTGAGATGCCTACATCGGCATCGCGCAGGGCCGGCGCATCGTTGATCCCGTCACCCAGGAAACCGACGGTGTGGCCGTTGGCTTGCAGGGCTTTGAGCACCCGGGATTTTTGCAGCGGGGTCAGCTTGGCGAACACCGTGCGTTCTTCCACGCGGCGCAGCAGGGTCGCGTCGTCCATGGCTTCGATTTCCACGCCCAGCAGCGGCTGGCCTGGCTCGAGGCCGACCTGGCGGCAGATCTTGCTGGTGACCACGGCGTTGTCGCCGGTCAGCACTTTCACCGCCACGCCGATTTGTTGCAGCGCGGCAATCGCTGGCCCGGCGGTTTCCTTCGGTGGGTCGAGGAAGGTCAGGAAGCCCTGGATCACCAAATTGCGCTCATCGGCAGTGGTGTACTGCTGGCGGGCCAGGGCTTTGGGGATGTTACGGGTAGCCACCACCAGGACACGGAAACCGTCTTCGTTGTAGTCGTTGGCAATCGCCAGCAGCTCCTCGCGGCGGCGCTCATCCAGCGGCACGGCGGTGCCGGCCTCCAGCACATGTGTGGAGATGCCGAGCATTTCTTCCACGGCCCCCTTGCACACCAGCAAGTGGTCGGCAGCGGCGTCCTTGACCACGATCGACAGGCGACGGCGCACAAAGTCGAAGGGCAATTCATCGACCTTGCCGTACGCAAACGGCACCTGGAACTTCGGATTCTGCTCCGAGAACTGCACCACGGCCTGGTCCATCAGGTTTTTCATGCCGCTCTGGTGGTAGCTGTTGAGCCAGGCCAGGGACAGCACCGCATCATCACGCTGGCCAAGGGCATTAACGTGGTGTTCGAGGATGATTTTGTCCTGGGTCAGGGTGCCGGTCTTGTCGGTGCACAGCACGTCCATCGAGCCGAAGTTCTGGATCGCGTTAAGGCGCTTGACCACCACTTTGCGCTTGGCCATGGCCGTGGCGCCCTTGGCCAGGTTGGCGCTGACGATCATCGGCAGCATTTCCGGGGTCAGGCCTACGGCCACCGCCAGGGCAAACAGGAAGGCATCGCCCCAGTCACCCTTGGAGAAGCCATTGAGCAGGAACACGATCGGCACCATCACCAGCATGAAGCGGATCAGCAACCAGCTGACGCTGTTCACCCCACGGTCGAAGGCGGTTTGCACCCGCGAGCCGACAATCGCCTTGGCCAGCGAGCCAAAGTAGGTGCGCGGCCCGGTCGCCACCACCACGGCTTTGGCCCGGCCGCTGACCACGTTGGTGCCCATGAAGCAGATGTTCGCCAGGTCCAGCAGGTTGCCCTGGTCGGCCGCCGGGGAACTGGCGGATTTTTGCGTCACATCCCCCAGGGTGTCGTATTTCTCGACCGGCAAGGCTTCACCGGTGAGCACGGCCTGGCTGATAAACAGGTCGCGGGACTCGATCAGGCGGATGTCGGCAGGGATCATGTCGCCGGCCGACAGCTGCACGATATCGCCAGCCACCAGCTCACGCATCGGCACTTCACGCAGTGCTGGTTGGGTGCCGACCTGTTGGCGGCGCAGCACAGTCGCGGTGGTGCGCACCATGGCTTTCAAGGCTTCGGCGGATTTGGCCGAGCGGTGTTCCTGCCAGAAACGCAGCAGGCTGCTGAGCAACACCATGGTCATGATGATCACGACTTTGGTCGGGTCGGCCTCTTCGCCGTCCTGCATCGGCAGCCAGCAATCGGTGAAGAAGCTGATGCCGCCCAGGGTCAGCAGCACATAGATGAAGGGGTTGTTCAGGGCCTGCAGGAACTGGACGATGGCGTGAGGCGGCTTGTCATGCGCGACTTCGTTGTAGCCTTCGCGTTGCAGGCGCGCTGCGGCGTCCAGCTCGGTCAGGCCATCCTGTGTGGCACGCACGTTGGCCAGGGTGGCAGACAGGCCGTTGTGGGCCTCGCGGGCGGCACGCATCGACAGTTTGGTGTCGGTGCCTTTTTTGTTGTGCAGTGGCGGGTTTTTTACGGCGCTCATTGTGTGTACTCCTGTCGCCAATTCTCGACAAAACATACCCGGTACTTACCTGATTACAGGCGAGCGAAAGCATGCCGAGCCGCGGACTTCGCGATCGGTTCAAATTAGATATTCGTATAACTTCTGTGGCGGCGTTAGTTAACTGACAGCCAGCCGAGTACCACTGGATATGTTCATAAAGAACTCCAGGTTATTCAGTAAGGAAGTTGCTGTTTCCAGCGGTTTAAGCGGCGCGAGCGCTCAGGTAAAGACCGAGCATCAGGCCGGCTTGCGCCAGGCTGGAAACGGTCGGTCTCTGTGGGTCTTGAGGGTCGGCGTGATCCCAGTGCTGCTGCAGTTGGCCTGTGGTTGGGCAGACACGCCAGTGTGCCAGCGGATGGGCCGGGCGCACTTGAGGGGAGGGTGCGGAAAACGTCGAGCGGGTCGGCGAAAAGCCGCTGGGCTCGCGGCACAGCTTGGCCCGCAGGGCTGCGGTCAGTGTCCGTACATCAGGCAAAACAAGGGTTTGGAAGGTCATAACACACCTCGGGACCGGACGCGCATCCGGTGAGGCAGTTACGGTGGAGCATCAAGCTCTAGCGCAGCTTACCGGACGGTGGAGGCGAGTCCTGTCATATTCTGGGTTTGGCGCCCGATGCCCGCAGATGCGGTGCTCGGACAGCGACTAGATACTGTGTCCATTGGCTTCTTTTGTGAGGTTTAAAAAAGGCCCCAGTTGCGGGCACGGGCAATCTACTCAGCCAGTTACAAAATGTCAACGCATGAATAATTAAAATGCCCAATGTTCAGAGTCGGTTCAGAGTTTATTCAGATAAGCCGCAAGTTACGCGACCGATAACTTCATATACCGTGTGCGGCCAATACTGCCAGATACATCAATACCATACCGCACGCGCCATAACTGATGCGTTGCCACAACGGCGAGGCGTTCTTGCGCAGCAGGTTGACCAACCCCGCGATCAGAAAGCACGACAGCACCGAAGCCAGCATGAAGCCTGCAAAAAACATCAGGGTTTGCCCATGACTGGGCGTGGTACCAACGATGCCGGACAAGGCACTGCCCAGCGCGCCCCAATACACAATGTTCTTGGGGTTGGCCAGGGAGATCGCCGCGCCGACCGCCAGCGCGTTTTGCTTGCCTGCCGGGGTGCTGTCCGCTTCGGGCAAGTGCCAGGCGTCAAGCAGGCTGCGCAGGCCCAGCCAGGCCAGGTACAGCGCGCACACCACCGTCAGCGGTACGCGCACCGCGTCATGTTGAATCAGCAGCGCGATACCGGTCAGGCCAATCACCGCCCATACGGCGTCACCCACCAGCGAACCGAACTGCACCAGCAAGGCCGGGGTAAAACCGTGGAGCAAGCCACGCCGTAGCGTCTCCGCCAGCACGGCGCCGGGGGAGAGGCAAAACACAAAGCCGAATACCAGCGCGTAGAAGAAGATCGTCAGCATGCCCGCGTTCCTTTGAATGATGGCAGGCAGTCTGCAGGGGCATCAGCGGTGTGTCTTGAACCAGATTGCGCTGCTCAGCGTTTCAATACGCTTTGGTAGCGGCCCGGTGTGATGCCGTAGGCGGCGCGGAAATGTCGGTTGAGATGGCTTTGGTCGGCAAAGCCCAGGTCATGCGCAACTTCGGAGGCCGCCATGCCCTTGCGCAACATGCCCTTGGCGCGACGGGTGCGTAACTGCATGGCCCACTGGCGGGGGCTTAGCCCGGTTTCCTTCTGGAAGGTGCGCAGCAGGTGGAATTTGGACAACCCCAGCTCTTCGCCGAGGTGTTCCAGCGCCAGCGACTGGTGCAATTGCTCGGCCAGCAATTCCTGGGCGCGGCCGATCAGGCTTTTGCCGGTTGCCGCACTGCCGGGCAGGCGCACGCCACTCAGGTTGACCACTTCGCCGAGCAACAGGACCAAGGCGTCTTCGCTCAATTCGCGGACCCGCGCATCGCTGCTTAACGCACCGCGCACCGTGTCCGCCAGGCGCCGGGCCAGATCCGGCTGGAAACACAGCGAACGGTCGAACTCCAGATGCGCCAGCCCCAGGTCGGCCGCCAACTGGTCCGCCGTCACGTAGAGGCTCACAAACTGCCAGGGCGCGCCGTCCGCCGCGCCGCCGCCCTGGATCTGGCCGGGGTTGTACAAGGTGATCGACCCCGGCCCGGCCTCGAACTCGCGGCGGTCCAGCCACACCTTTTCCTCGCCCAGCAGGTTCACGCCAATCACGCATTCGTCATGGCTGTGGCGCGCAAAGGTCAGGCCGGTGCAGGTGGTGCTGCTGATTTCGTAGTTGCCCAGCCAGGCGTGTTGCATGGTACTCATCGAGTCGGCTCTTCGAGTAGGAGGTTGCTCAGCATACGTGGATAGCCCCGGTGACGGACAGCCTAGAGCGCCGCAATGCGCTCGAGCTGCGCCTTGAGTTCGGCTGGGCTCAGGCGAGCAAAAGGCAGGGCGAAAAACGCCCGGCAGCGCGTGGCAATCGTATCCAGCGTGGCGTCGAAGGCGGCTTGCACCTGTGCTTCATCACCCTGGACCTCCGACGGGTCTTCCAAGCCCCAATGCGCCTTCAGCGCCGGTCCGAAATACACCGGGCAGGCTTCCCCGGCAGCCTTGTCGCACACGGTAATCACCAGGTCCGGCGGGCTGCCTTCAAACGCCGCGTTGCCCTTGCTGTACAAGCCCTCGGTGCTGATGCCCGCTGCCTGCAGTGTGCTGAGGCTGCGGGGCAGCACCTGGCCCTTGGGGAAACTGCCGGAGCTGGTCGCCGCGAACCCCGGCGGCGCCAGGTGATTGAACAGCGCTTCGGACAAGATGCTGCGGCAACTGTTGGCGGTGCACATAAACAGGACTTTCATCGTTAGATACTCAAGCGCAACGCGAGGGCGGCGAGGGTGATCAACAGCACCGGCAAGGTCAGCACGATCCCGACCTTGAAGTAGTAGCCCCAGGTGATGGTGATACCTTTGCGCGCCAGGATATGCAGCCACAGCAAGGTCGCCAGGCTGCCGATAGGGGTGATTTTCGGGCCCAGGTCGCTGCCGATCACATTCGCGTAGATCATCGCGTCCTTGACCACGCCCACGGCGTGGCTGGACTCGATGGACAGGGCGCCGATCAACACGGTGGGCAGGTTGTTCATCGCCGATGACAGCAAGGCCGTCAGCACCCCGGTGCCCATGGCCGCGCCCCATACGCCGTAGTGGGCGAACGTGTCGAGCCAGGTCGCGAGGTAGGTGGTGAGGCCGGCGTTACGCAAGCCGTAGACCACCAGGTACATGCCCAGGGAAAAGATCACGATCTGCCACGGCGCTTCCTTCAGCACCTTGCGCGTGGAGATCGTGTGGCCCTTGGCGGCGATGACCAGCAGCAACACGGCACACACTGCGGAAATCGCGCTGATCGGAATGCCCAGCGGTTCCAGGGCGAAGCAGCCGACCAGCAGGATGCCCAGCACCCACCAGCCGGCGCGGAAGGTGGCGCGGTCGTGGATCGCGCTGGCCGGGTCTGCTAGGTCGGCCGGGTCGTAGGCCTGCGGGATATCGCGGCGGAAAAACCACAGCAGTACCGCCAGCGTGGCCGCGACACTCACGAAATTCACCGGCACCATCACTGCGGCGTATTCGTTGAAACCGATCTTGAAGTAATCCGCCGAGACGATATTCACCAGGTTCGACACCACCAGCGGCAGGCTTGCCGTGTCGGCGATAAACCCCGCGCCCATCACAAATGCCAGGGTCGCCGCCGGGGAAAAACGCAGGGCCAGCAGCATCGACATGACGATGGGCGTCAGGATCAGTGCCGCGCCGTCATTGGCGAAAAACGCCGAGACCAGCGCGCCGAGCAGCACCATGTACGCAAACAAACGTCGGCCGCGGCCACGTCCCCAGCGCGCCACATGCAGCGCGGTCCAGGCGAAAAAACCGGCCTCGTCCAGCAACAGGCTGATGATGATCAACGCGACAAAAGTGCCGGTGGCATTCCAGATGATGTGCCACACCACCGGGATATCGGCCAGGCTGATCACGCCGCAGGCCAGGGCCAGGATCGCGCCCATGGTTGCGCTCCAGCCCACCCCCAGGCCCTTGGGTTGCCAGATGACCAGCACGATGGTGAAGATAAAAATCGCAATTGCGACAAGCATGAGTAAACGCTCCGATGGCTCAGCAGCAGGTGCTGGCCCGTTGTGGTCTGTTGCCCATTGCACCCAGACGCTGCGCGTCGCTGTGCAACCATGGCTGGTTGGCTTGCAGGGTGGTATCCAGCACGTCATTCACCCACTGGGGCAGTGCCGGGTTGATGCGGTAGTAGATCCATTGCCCTTGACGACGATCCAAAAGCAGCCCGCCACTGCGCAGTTGCGCCAGGTGGCGGGAGATTTTCGGCTGGCTGTCATCCAAGGCATGGATCAGTTCGCACACGCAAAGTTCGCCTTCACGCAGGATCAGTAACGTCAAACGAGCCCGGGTGGCATCGGCCAGGCATTTGAACAGGGTGGGCGGGGAGAAGAGGTCCGACATGATCGAGGTCTGCGTATATATGGAAATTCGAATATACGAATTTCCATATATGTAGGTCAAATCCTGAATTCGACTGACGTGGATCAAATACCCGCAAATCAGCCACAAGTGTCTGAAATTAAAATGAAACACGAATGTCCTAAAGTGCCTCCCCATTGCTGATGAAGGAAGACCCCCGCGTGACCCGTGCCACTCGCAACCTGCGCAAGACCTTGGATTCCGTCGCGGAAAATAACGAAACCGCGGCGTTCGACCTGATGCGCGCCGTCGAAAAACTTGGCGATGAGGTGCTGCGTCAGCGCTTGCTCAATACCATCCACCGGCTCAACCAGGACGCCCACGAACTGCGCGAAGCACGCGATTCGGTGGAGCAGGTGTCGGTACGCCTGGCCTGAGCAAGATCGTTCAAGACAACTCCCTGGTTTCGCTGGCATGCTTGTCGACTGTCTGTCGATGAGCCGTCTCAATGCCTACCGCCTTACCTCATTACGCCTTCGCTCGCGGCGCGATCGCCGTTATCCCCCTGTCCCTGGCCTGTGCGCCCTGGGGCCTGCTGGCCGGTTCGATGGCCATTGATGCGCAATTCACCCCGTTGCAGGCCCAGGGGTTGTCGGCCATCGTCTTCGCCGGAGCAGCTCAACTGGTCGCCATTGGCATGGTCAAAAGCGGCGCCAGCTTGATTTCTATCGTGCTGACCACGTTGCTGCTGACCTCGCAGCATTTGCTGTACGGCATGCACTTGCGCCCGATTCTTTCCCCGCTCAAACCCCGCTGGCGCATGAGCCTGGGGTTTCTGCTGACCGACGAGTTCTTTGCGCTGGTCAGCCACTACGACCGCGAAACCTTTAACCGCTGGTATGCCCTGGGTGTCGGGCTGACGTTTTATATCGCCTGGAACCTGTTTACGCTGGCCGGCATCGTGCTCGGCAAAAGCATTCCCGGTCTTGATCAACTGGGCCTGGAATTCTCGATTGCCGCGACCTTTATCGCGCTGATCACCCCGGTCGTGCGCGATGTGCCGACCGTGGTCTGCGTGGCCGTGTCGCTGCTTTTTTCGGTGTGGTTGAGCTTTTTGCAGTGGGAATCGGCGGTGGTGGTGTCCGGCGTGCTGGGCATGAGCGCAGGGTTTGTGTGCAAGCGACTGGGAGTCGGGCAGCGATGATTTACCTGATGATTGTGGCCATGGGCCTGGTGGTGTTTCTCAACCGTTACCTGTTTATCGAGCCGCGTTTGCCGGTGCGCCTTAACCGTGGAGCCCGGGAGTTCCTTGGGTTTGCAGTGCCGGGCATGCTCACGGCGATTTGCGGGCCGATCATCTTCCTTGCTGAGCATAAGCTCAACCTGAGCCCGGCCAACCCTTATCTGCTGGCTGGCATTTGTGCGGTGGGGTTGATGTTCTGGACGCGCAATGTGTTGATCACCGTGCTGCTGAGCATGGGGTTGTTCTATCTGTTTCGCTGGTGGTTCTGAGCTGCGCACAGGCGAAAAAAGCCCGCGGGAGAGCGGGCAGAAGGGAGACTTCTTAAAAATGAGCCTGTCGACTATAGGCGGCGCGGTCGCCCGGCACAGTGAAACTAAATTTATACGGCACCCGATGGCACGGGGTATCACCGGTTATCCAGGTTAAAGCGCACCTGCTAATGGTAAAGTCGCGTTTTTTCCAAGGAGGCGATGGCATGCGGAAGGTCGTAATGGGCGCAATGGTACTGGCGGCGCTGGCTGCACTGGCCGGTTGCGCAGGTTCGAAGATGAAAGAGGCGCGTGCAGGCACTCCCTACAAGACCATGGCGTCGGACAAGGCCACCCTGGTGGTTGCCGAATGCATTCAGTTCGGCTGGCAGGACGAAAGTGTATTTGGCGTGGACGCCGGCGGCTTCAAGGAGCCGACCGGTGCCGGCGGTTTTACCGTCTACACCACCGGTGGCGATTACTTTGTCGATGTGCTGAGCGTGGGCGCAGGTTCCACCGTCAACTACTACGCAGGCGAAGACAACATGCCTGCCAAACGGCGTCTGGCCGCACTCGCGACCTGCCTGTAATCCGTTGCCTTAGTGCTTTTAGGAAATGCCTGGCGGGACACTCGCCGGGCATTCGCTTATGATTCACCCGCTTGCCCGACATGATGGCTCTTTACCAGTACACGGACGTCGAGGCCTAACCGTCGGGCGAGCACCTTTTTTGCTTATCGCGGCATGAATCCCAAATGCCAGCGCCGGGGAATCTTCAGTGACACCAGCCCCAGCAGCCCCGCCAACACGCCGCTGACCAGCAACGCCTTCAGGCCCATCTGCTGCTCCAGCAGCGCGCCAATCACCGCGCCCACAAACATCCCCGCCCACGGAATCAGCTGCACCCGCCAGCCGTTGCGGCGTTCCCCCAGCATCCAGCGCCCCAGCCCGCGACCAAAGCGCGAGAGCGCCCCGGTGACATAGGTGAGGCCTACCGGCAACCCGTTGACCTCTTCCACGGCCGCATTGAGCATGCCCATCGCAATGATCGCCGCCAGCAGCGCGGGCAAGGCGTTGGCAAACGGCAGGAACGCCCCGCTGCAGAGCAATGCCGCAATGCACAGCAGCAGAGGCAGGGCATGGCGCCGGCTGAGGCGGCTGACGATCACCCCAAGTGCGTTGCCCACCACGAAGGTGGCTACCAGCAACAGCAGGCGCCCGGTCAACCCGAGATCACCAGCACTGATGGCCACTGCCAGGCGCGTGGTGTTGCCGCTCATAAACGACACAAAGTCACCGCTGGCCATAAAACCAATGGCATCAGTCATGCCTGCCAGCACTGACAGGCTGGCCACCAGCATCATCCCGACGCGGCCACGCCAGCGCTGTCGATGGGCGAGTGCGGGGTTGGCGTAAGGCTTGCGGGGCGTGGGCAGCATGGGGCCGGGTTCCTCGGTGAGATTATCCGGCCACTACCGTAGGACGCTTTGCGAGTGCGCGCAATGGCCTCACACACACTCCAGGTGCCAACCTTCAGGCTGCCAGCTCAGGCGATGGGTCGGCTGGATCGCTTGCACAAACGCCGCGTCATGGGACACCACCAGCATCGCCCCGGTAAACCCTTGCAGCGCCTGTTCAAAGGCCAGCACTGATTCCAGGTCCAGGTGGTTGGTGGGTTCGTCGAGCAATAGCAGTTGCGCGGGTGTTTCCCGCCACAGCGCAATCGCCATCGCGGCTTTTAAACGCTCACCGCCGCTGAGCTGCCCGGCCGGTTGGGTCACTCGCAATGCGTCCAGTTGCAGCAAGGCCAGGCGCGTGCGCAGTTCGGCTTCCTCCAAAGGGCTGTCGAGTTGCTCGACCAGCGAGCGGTGACCCTCCAGCAGCGCCAGATGCTGGTCGATATACGCGCTGGGCACCGGCACCGAACACTCGCCACTCACCGGCTGCCAATGCCCTGCAAGCACCTTGAGCAAAGTGGATTTGCCGCAACCGTTCGGCCCCTGCACGGCAACGCGTACCGGGCCCGTGAGGTGCAGCGTGAGTGCCGGGTGCTCCAGCCAGGGTAATTGCGCATCCACCAACGCCACGACGTGTCGACCATTGGGCACCGTAGAATCGGGTAAGGCCAGCAGGGTCGGGGTCTCGTCCGCCACGCGCGCGTAAGCCTGGCGCACCTGATCATCCAGTTCATGTTTGTGTGCGTGATGAGCGCTGCGCACGCTGCTGACGATTTCGCTGGCCGCGCCTTTCCAGCGAGCCTTGGTGAACCGGTCGACATTCGCGGTCTCGGCGTGTTTACGCGAACGGGCCGCGTTGCGTTGCAGGCTGTCGTGATCTTTTTGCAGGCGCCGGCGTTCGCGGCTGCGCTCCACACGCGCATGCTCCAGCGCGGCGACGGCAGCGTGTTGTTCGGCCTCGCGTTGAAGGCGATAGGCCGCATAGTTGCCGCCATACACCCGGGGGCCCAGGGGGGACAGCTCGATGATGCGCGCCAGGCTATTCAGCAATTGCCGATCATGGCTGACCACCACCAGGCCGCCGCGCCATGCCTTCAGCATGCGCAGCAGCCACGCACGGCCAGCGCTGTCGAGGTGGTTGGTCGGCTCGTCGAGCACCAGCAATTGCGGTGCGGCCAGCAATGCGCCGATCACCGCCAGCCGCGCCCGTTGGCCGCCGCTGAGTGGGTCGGCCGGCGCCTGCACAGCAAGCTGCGCAAGGCCCGCGTCATCCAGGGCGGCGCGCAGGCGTTCGGCGAGGTCCCAGCGATCATTGATCACCTCAAGATCATCGACACGCGCCACACCCGCGGCCATGCGCGCCAGTGCCGCCAGCGCCTGCGCGGTCCCTGTGATATCGGCGACGGTTTGCCCTGCCGCAACCGTCACGCCCTGCGGCACGTAAACCACATTGGCCGTGCGTTTGAGGGTGCCGGAGGAGGGGGAGCACCCCGGCGATCAATTGGGCGAGGATACTTTTACCCTGACCATTGCGCCCCACGATGCCGGTAGGCGTGTGATCGATGCACAGGGTCAGGTCTTGCAGCAAGGTTTCGCCATTGGCGAACTGGAAGCAAACGTGTTGCAAGGAAACCAGAACGGGCAGCCGGTTGACGTCAGTCATCAGCACCTCCAAAAAAATGTCGAGCAGGCCAACAAGCGCGTCGGGCGGCTTGTTGCAGATACATTTTGGAAGGCTTAGAGGTTCACGTCGGCGGTCATCCTGAGCGTCAGAAGGGGGGCAAAGCCTAACCCGTCTTGGCTTTTTTCGGCAAGTCTGCTGCCAGTTGTTCAAGGAACATGGCCAGCGCCACTTCCTCGGCCTTGAGCCCTTTGCGCAGCCGCGGCTTGGGCAATTTGGAGAGTTCACCGAGGCTGAAGTGCTCGAGCACCGCCGGATGGATATAACATTTGCGGCACACGGCCGGCGTGTTACCCAGCTGCTTGGCGACATCCTTGACCATCGCCACCACATGCCGTTTGGCGTCGGATTCCGGCTGCCACTGCAATTCGCGCAGCACGGCCAGCGCCATGGCGGTGCCGGCCCAGGTGCGGTAGTCCTTGGCGGTGAAGTCGGCGCCGGTGAGGTCGTGCAGGTAGGCATTCACGTCATGGGAGCTGACGGTGTGGCGCTCGCCGTCTTCATCCAGGTACTGAAACAGGTTCTGCCCCGGCAGTTCCAGGCAGCGCTTGACCACCGTGGCCAGGCGCCGGTCCTTGACGCTGACCTGGTGCTCCACGCCGCTCTTGCCGCGAAACTGGAACTGGATCTCGCTCCCTTTCACATCGACATGGCGGGTGCGCAGGGTGGTCAGCCCGTAGGATTTGTTGTCCCGGGCATATTGGGTATTGCCGACGCGGATCAGCGTGGCGTCCAGCAGCATCACCACCGTGGCCAGCACCTTTTCACGGGTAAACCCCGGCTCGGCGATTTGCGCTTCCAGCTGTTTGCGCAGTTTCGGCAGGGCGTTGCCGAACTCCTGCAGCCGAGCGTACTTGTCGCTGTCGCGCACTTCGCGCCAGCGTGCGTGGTAGCGGTACTGCTTGCGCCCCCGCGCATCGCGGCCGGTGGCTTGCAGATGGCCACACGGGTCGGCGCAGATCCACACATCGGTATAGGCGGGGGGCACCGCGAGGGCATTCAGGCGCTTGATCTCATCGGCGTCCTGGATACGCTCGCCTTTGGGATTGAAATACTGGAACTTGCCGCGCAGTTTTTTACGGCGGATACCCGGCTGGGTATCGTCAACGTAATGCAGGTCGCGGGGCAAGTCGGCGGGCAGCGCAGAATCGGGCATGGTACGGGTTCCTTGGCAACGGATCAGGCCGGTATTGCTGATTGACCGCAGCGCTTTGCGGTCGTGCCAAAAGGTTTGTTACGCCAGCACCGCGACCGCCTTGATCTGTGCCCACAGCGTCTGGCCGGGGTGCAATTGCAGCTGGTCGCGGGAAAACCGCGTGATCCGCGCCAGCAGCGGCGTGCCATCGGCGTCCAGGCGCACCAGCACGTGGGCGCTGTTATCCGCCGAGATTTCCTGGCTGACCGTCACCGGCAGGCGGTTGAGGATGCTGCTGTGTTCCCCGGCTTGCAGGCTGAGGCTCACGTCCCGCGCCTGCACCTTGACCCGCAGGGTTTTGCCGACGGCCAGCGGCGCATGGGCCACGCGCAACTGCTGGTTGCTGTCGGGAAACTGCAGTGTGAGCAGTTGATAGTGCGCGTCGTAGGCGCTGACGCTGCCGTTGATCACCACGCCGGCGTCATCCCCCAGCGCCATGGGCAAGTCGAGCCGGGCCAGGGTTTCACCGATGGGGCCGCTGGCCAGGGCCTTGCCATCGCTGAGCAGCACGATGTGATCGGCCAGGCGCGCCACTTCATCCTGGGCATGGCTGACATACAGCACCGGGATATCCAACTCGTCATGCAGGCGTTCGAGGTACGGCAGGATTTCGCCTTTGCGCTTGCTGTCGAGGGCGGCCAGCGGTTCATCCATCAACAACAGGTTGGGGCTGGTGAGCAGCGCACGGGCGATGCCGATACGCTGGCGCTCGCCGCCGGACAGGTGCTGCGGGTGACGCTCAAGCAAGTGGCCGATGCCCAGCAGCTCGGTGGCCTGGGCCATATCGACACGCCGTTGCTGACGCGGGATGCGCTTGAGGCCGAACTCCAGGTTGGCGCGCACCGACAAATGTGGAAACAGGCTGGCCTCTTGAAATACATAACCCAGCGCCCGCTTGTGCGGCGGTACGAACCGCCCGTTGCGGCTGTCTTGCCAGACTTCATCGTTGATCTGGATAAACCCGTCCTCGGCGTGCTCCAGCCCGGCGATGCAGCGCAGGCAGGTGGTCTTGCCGGAGCCGGAATGCCCGTATAGGGCGGTCACGCCGCGCCCGGGCAGGTGCAGATCGACATCCAAGGCAAAGCTTGCGTATTTCAGGTTCAAACGCACATCAATCATCGCCATCAGCTCCAGCCCATCTTGGTTTTACGGCTGGAATACAGCGCCAGCAATACGAGGAACGCGAACACCACCATCGAGCCAGCCAGCCAATGGGCCTGCGCATACTCCATGGCTTCGACGTGGTCGTAGATCTGCACCGAGACCACGCGGGTTTTGTCGGGGATATTGCCGCCGATCATCAGCACCACGCCGAATTCACCGACGGTGTGCGCAAAGCCCAGAATGGAGGCGGTGATAAACCCCGGGCGCGCCAGGGGCAGGATCACCGTGAAGAACGTGTCCCACGGGTTGGCGCGCAAGGTTGCGGCCACTTCCAGTGGGCGCGTGCCAATGGCGCAGAAGGCGTTTTGCAACGGCTGCACCACAAACGGCATGGAATAGATCACCGAGCCAATCACCAACCCGGCGAAGCTGAACGTGAGGGTGCCCAGGCCCAGCCATTGAGTGAACTGGCCGAAGTAACCCTTGGGGCCCATGGTCAACAGCAGGTAGAAACCGATCACCGTGGGTGGCAACACCAACGGCAAGGCGACGATTGCCCCGATCGGGCCGCGCCACCAGGAGCGGGTGCGCGACAGCCACAGGGCAATCGGAGTGCCGATGACCAGCAGGATCACGGTGGTCAGTGACGCCAGTTTGATGGTCAACCAGATTGCCGAAAAATCGGCACTCGAGAGTGGCATTTACTGGGCCAGCTCGTAGCCGTAGGACTTGATCACCGCAGCGGCTTTCGGCCCTTTGAGGTACTCGACCAGTGCCTTGGCGGCGGCGCTGTCCTTGCCTTTGTTGAGGATGACCGCGTCTTGCTTGATCGGGTCATGCAGGGCGGCCGGGACGATCCACGCCGAACCGCTGGTGAGCTTGCCGTCTTTATAGATCTGCGACAGCGCGACAAAACCCAGCTCTGCGTTGCCGGTGGAGACAAACTGATAGGCCTGGGTGATGTTCTGGCCTTCGACGATCTTGTCCTTGACCTTCTCGGTCAAGCCTTCCTTGGCCAGCACCTGCGTCGCGGCCAGGCCATACGGTGCAGCTTTAGGGTTGGCGATGGAGAGGTGCTGGTATTCGTTCTTCTTCAGCACGTCGCCCTTGGCGTCCACATAACCCTCTTTGGCCGACCACAGCGCCAGGGTGCCCACGGCGTAGGTGAAACGCGAGCCTTTGACGGTGTCGCCTTCGGTTTCAAGTTTTTGCGGGGTGGTGTCGTCGGCACTCAGGAACACTTCGAACGGCGCGCCGTTCTTGATCTGGGTGTAGAACTGCCCGGTGGCGCCGTAAGCGGCGACCAGCTTGTGACCGGTGTCTTTTTCGAAGTCGGCGGCGATGGCCTGGATCGGTGCGGTGAAGTTGGCCGCGACGGCCACCTGGACTTCATCGGCATGGGCCGAACCGAAGGCGAGGGCGGCAACCAGGATGGCCAGGCGTGAGGCGTGAATCTTCATGAAGCAGCTCCTTGAGATGTATACGGCTTGTTATAGGGAGAAGGCATTACCGCTATGTATGGGAATATATAGCGGTTGGCCATTGCCGGTACAGTGCAAAGTTGCCTGCTTTTACTTGAATTTCGCCAGCGTCTGTTCGGCCAGTTCACGGGTCAGGTCATAGGTGGTGGTGTCTTTACACAGGCGCAGCGCCTGCCCCGACCACAGGTTACTGAAGCCTGCTTCATCCTTGGCCTTGAGCGGTATCAGGGCGCCGCCGGAGGTCGGAAACGCCGGCGCCGCCGGGTTGATCGCACCCAGTTCACGCATCACCCGGTTGACGATGCCTCGTGCCGGGCGCCCGGTAAACAGGTTGGTCAGCGCAGTTTCGCTGGCTTGGGCGTGGCGCAATGCATGGTGATGGGACGCGGTGACGTTGGCTTCTGGGGTAAACAGGTAGGCGGTGCCGATCTGCACCGCCGAGGCGCCGAGAGCAAACGCCGCGACAATCCCACGCGCATCCCCAATACCGCCGGCGGCGATCACCGGCACGCTGACTGCATCCACGACTTGCGGCAGCAGCGCGAACAAACCGATCTGGGTATTGAGGTCGTCACTGAGAAACAATCCACGGTGCCCGCCCGCTTCATTGCCCATGGCGATGATTGCATCGCAGCCGTGTTGCTCCAGCCAGACTGCCTCTTCCACGGTGGTGGCCGAGGACAGCACTTTGGCGCCGGTGGCTTTTACCCGGTCGAGCAAGGCTTGTTCCGGCAGGCCGAAGTGGAAGCTGACCACTTCGGGGAGGAATTCTTCCACCACCTGGCATGCCGCTTCGTTGAACGGTTCGCGGTTGGACATGGGCGTCGGCGCATCAAAATCAGCGCCCAACTCGCGGTAGTAGGGTTCCAGCAGGTCTTTCCAGCGCTTGTCGCGTGCTGCATCGGGCGCGGGCGGCTGGTGGCAGAAGAAGTTGACGTTTAGCGGCCGCGAGCTGGCCTGGCGAATGGTGGCCAGTGCTTCGCGCAGTTGCTCGAGACTCAGCGCCGCAGCCGGCAATGACCCCAGAGCGCCTGCTTGATTGGCGGCGATGACCATGGCCGTGGTCGTCCCTACGGCCATGGGCGCCTGAATGATCGGTACTTCAATACCCAGCAGGTCGAGAAGGCGGGTGTCTGGCCAGGTGCTCATGGGGTGTGTCTCCAGCGTTAGTGAGGCTTTTCGCTGTTTTAACAGGGCCCTTGGCACCCGGCCAGTCTGTTTTATTCACTGGACGAGGGCGGCTTTTCGTGGTGCGCCATCAGTTGATGGCGTGCCCCAGGACCGCATGGATGCGCGCGGCGATATGCGCGGCGTGGGTTTCCAGGGCGAAGTGGCCGGTGTCCAGCAACTCCACCACGGCGTTGGCGTTATCGGTTGTGTAGGCGTGGGCACCTGGCGGGATGAAGAACGGATCGTTCTGGCCCCAGATCACCAGCGCCGGCACTTGAGTGGCTTTGAAAAACGTCTGGAACGCCGGGTACAGCGTCAGGTTGTTGCGGTAGTCGAGGAACAAGTCCAGCTGGATCTCGTCATTGCCGGGGCGCTGCATCAACAACACGTCGAGCATATAGGATTCCGGCGCGACCAGTTCCGGCTGGTTTACACCGTGCAAGTACTGGTAGCGCGTGCCTTCCAGGCTGATGACGGCGTTGCGGATCACCTCGCGATTGGCCTGGCTCGGTTCGGCCCAGTAGGCCCGAATCGGCGCCCAGGCATCACCCAGACCTTCCAGGTAAGCATTGCCGTTTTGCGAGACCAGTGCGCTGACCCGTTCCGGGTGCGCAACCGCCAAACGCAGGCCCACCGGGGCGCCGTAATCGAACACGTACAGCGCGTAGCGGCTCAGCTCCAAGGCCTCCACAAAGTGCCCGACGGTGCGCGCCAGGTTGTCGAAGGTGTACACGTAATCACGCTCAGCCGGCACTTCGGTGAAGCCGAAACCCGGCAGGTCGGGGGCGATGATCCGAAAGCGCGTGGCCAGCAGCGGGATCAGGTCGCGGTACATATGGGAGGAGCTGGGGAAGCCGTGCAACAGCAGCATCACCGGGGCGGCAGGGTCGCCGGCCTCACGGTAGAACATGCGGATGCCATCGACATCGACGTGGCGGTAGTGAACAACGGGAGCTTGAGTGGTCATGGTAAGAGCACCTCTGTAACTGTTTAAAATTGATATACGGGTTACCTTCGCAAAAAGCTGCGCTTAATTTAGTAACCTGTCAAATTAATTTATCTGGTTAGCTATTAGGTTTTAGTAACTACCCATAATGCTAAATAGCGGTTACGATGCCGAGGCTATCAAAGAGGATTGACCATGCTTACTCCGTCTCTGGAACCCTACGTCCTGGCCGATGACCCGGTGCTGGACATGCTAAACACACGTGCCAATGTCGACGCAGAACCCTTTGACTTCTGGCAAAGCGACGCGGACGTCGAGCGTTGGCTGGTGCGTTTGGGGTGGGCCGAGGAGGGCGGGGTGCCGGCCTTTGAGTCAGGTGCGTTGCTGGCTGCAGCGGTGGAGCTGCGGGAAGTGGTGCGCGCCCTGGTCGAGCGACGCAAGGCCGCAGAACAAGGCGACCCGGCAGCGCTGAATGGCTTTTTGCGCAAGGCGGTCAGTCACCCGCAATTGGCCTGGCCGGCGCCGGGCGAATTGCGCCTGGAGCGTCAGCGCAAACTGCAAACCCCGGAGCAGTTCCTCTCGACGATTGCCGAAGCTGCCGCGGGCTTGCTGGTGGACGGGGATTTCAACCTGATCCGTACCTGCGAGCATCCTGAATGTGTGTTGTGGTTTTACGATCGCACCAAGGCCCATAAACGCCGCTGGTGCAGCATGGCGCTGTGTGGCAACCGGCATAAGGTTGCGCAGTTTCGCAAGCGCCAGCAGCTTTAAGACTCGCTTTCGCGCTCCAGCAACTGGCGTTTACGTTCTACGCCCCAGCGGTAGCCCGATAAGTCACCATTGCTGCGCACAACGCGGTGGCACGGGATTGCCACCGCCAGGCTGTTGGCGCCGCACGCCTGGGCCACGGCGCGAAACGACTTCGGTGCGCCGATGCGTTGGGCGATTTGCGCATAGCTGGCCGTGCTGCCCGGTGGAATTTCGCGCAGCGCCTGCCACACCCGCTCCTGAAACGCCGTGCCGCGCAGGTCCAGCGGCAAGTCCAGGCCAAGGGCCGGTGCTTCGATAAGCCCGACCACCTGGGCGATCAGCTGTTCGAAGCGGTGGTCGGCGCCCACCAGACTGGCCTTGGGGAATTGGTCCTGCAGGTCACGCACCAGTTTGTCCGGGTCATCCCCCAGCAAAATTGCGCACACGCCACGGCTGCTTTGGGCCACCAGAATCGCGCCCAGCGAGCATTGCCCGACGGCAAACAGGATTTGGTTATTGAGGCCGCCCGCTTTGTAGTCGCTGGGCTTCATGCCCAGTACCTGGTCGGCGGACTCATAAAAGCGGCTGTTGGAGTTGAAGCCTGCGTCGTACAGCGCCTCGGTCACCGAGTGCTGGCCTTTGAGCCCATCGCGCACCTTGCGTGAGCGATGGGCGCTGGCGTAGCCCTTGGGCGTCAGGCCGGTCACGCTTTTGAATACCCGGTGGAAATGGAAAGGGCTCAGCCCGGCTTGGGTCGCCAGCGTATTAAGACTGGGTGAGGTGTCGGCTTGTTCGATCTGCCTGCATGCCTCGGCCACCAATTGGGCATGGTGCGCGGCTAACTGAGTCTGGTCGCCGGCGGCGCGTTTGCTGGCGCGATACCCCGCGGCCTCGGCCTGCGCCGGGCTGTCAAAAAACTCGATATTTTCCGGGCGTGGCAAGCGTGAGGCGCTGCTGGGGCGGCAGTACACGCCGGTGGTTTTTACGCCGTAGACGAACAGCGCGTCGGCCTTGGGATCGCGGGCGAGAATCGCCGCCCAGCGCGGGTCTTGTTCGGTGGTCATGGTCGGCACTCTTGACGGATTCTGGCCAGATTAGTCGTGCCGCACTCGGCAGTGCACTCCGAAGCTTGCGGTCAAATCAACCGGCAGTGCGAAAGGTCAGATTAATCCGTTGTGGGCCCATGACGCTATGCACGCCTTCCTTGATCGGCAGCACCCCATGAAACCGCAGGCGGTCGACCCCGCCCCAGACCACCACGTCGCCATGAAACAGCGAAACCTTGAGGGGCTTGTCACCGCGCTCATGGCCGCCAAACAGAAATACCGCCGGCAGCCCCAGGGACACCGACACCACTGGTTCGCTGTAACGACGTTCGTTCTTGTCCTGGTGCAGGGACATTTTGGCCCCCGGCACATAGCGGTTGATCAGGCAGGCGTCGGGGGCGAAGTCGATAAACCCGGCCTCTGCCGCCGCCTGTACGGCCAACTGGCGCAAGGCATCCGGCAGGGCGGGCCAGGGCTGCTGACTGCGAGGGTCCAAGGGCGTGTAGCGATAGCCGGTTGTGTCGCTGGCCCAGCCCAGGTCGCCGCAACTGCTCAAGGCCGCCGACATGGTAAAACCGCCGGGCGTGACCATTTGTCGAAACGGTGACTGTGCCAGCACACGGCGCAGTTCCGGCAGAAGACGCTCAACCCAGGGTAGGGCATAGCCCCTTAACACGTAGGACTGCTCGCCGATTTGCTCGCGCCCTGCCGGTTGCTGCAGGGCGTCATCGGCGAACAGGTCGGCGGTGGGGCCGGGCATGGCTTAGAGCGCCTTGCTCACGTTGATGTCGGTGATTTCATCACTGGCATCGTGGATTTTTGCCAGGGCTTGCCTGGCCTCTTCCACGCTGTTGGTCTGCAATTGAGCGAACTCAAAGCGGCGTTCGCCGTTGAGCTTGTATTTGATTACGTATTTGGTGGTAGCGGTCACGGCTTTTTCCTGTGAGGTGTGCGGATCAGCTCAGTTTGGAGCTGGTGCGACGCACGATGCGGATCTTGTGGGACAGCGTAGGCTTTTTGGTGACGCTGATGGCGCGGCGCGTCACCACGTCCAGGGTGATGTTCCAGAACCCGGTGCTGGGTGCGGTGATCTTGGCAGGGAATGTGTCGAAGGCTCCACCGTGGTAAGTGTGGCGGCCGCCGTTCTTGAAGCTGCGAAAGTTCGCATCGCTCATCAGGCGAATATTGCAGGTCTGCGAGCATTCGATGACGACAATGTCTCCCTCGTTGAGGTGCTCGCGCTGGTGGATGAATTTCATGAGGGTGTCTCCAGAAGGGCTTTTTCTGAAAAATCAGAACGATACGTAGGTTAAGATAGAGTTTATCAGCCCCAGCGCGTTTATTATCGGCCCGTGTTCAATGGCGTCGACAATTTAAAACAGTTATTTACCGAGTTATCAGGGATAAATCCTACGTGGGCGGGAGAAAATTACCATCCCCGCTGTCGTAGGGTCTTTATCGGAGGTTTTGTATGAAGTGGAGTGTGTTGGTTCTGGCCTTGGCGATAGGTGGATGTGCTTCGGTTGCAGATATCAAGCAGACACCGCCTACGCTGGCAGTCATCTCAGGGAAAAAACCGCAGGAATACGCCGCCTGCGTCGTGCATAAATTGTCTGCGACACGCCGGCCGCCGCAGATCGAGCCCCACAAAGACGGGATACAGGTGATCGTGCCGCAGAAATTCTCAGCCGACCCATCGGCGATTTTCGAGATTGAAGAGCGCTCGAGTGGCAGTAGTATCAAGCTCTACGAGAGCATGTCGAATGTGCCTATCCGTCCGGCTGACGTGAAGAAGGCCGGTGAAGAGTGCATTTCCGGCTGAGGCTGAATCCGATAAAAAGCTGACCCTGCCATGCCGCTCAAACCCTGGGTTTGCGCGGCATTTGTCTTTGCCTGGGAAACCCTTCATGAAACGTGAACATGTCAGAGCCCACCATGCCGAAGGCGATATTTCGGCTACCCATGTCATCCAGAACCCGGCCGACCTGGCTGAATGGATTGTATTTTTCAAGAAAAGCGGCGGCCGCAGTTTTTTCCTGGTGGATGAGCAGGACGAAGTAGAGTCATTCCCGCGTCTGGATGACCTGATCGAGACCCTTCGCGGTCTAGGGATCAAATTTGCCGAGATTCACCTGTAGGGCGCTCGCGCCTACTTGCAGACCACGACGACACTGCGGCTCTTGAAGTTGCCGACGTCCTTGCCCAGGGTTTTGTCGTCTTCGCTCAGCGCGGGCGTGCCCTCGGTGCCGACGATGCGATAACCAGTGCCGGCGCAGGACGCGTCGGCCTTTTCGTAGCAACTGGCCCAGGAATTGGCTTCGCCCGAGCAGTCGATGGTCAGGCCCTGTTCGCCGTTTTTCAGGTAAACGTCAGAGGTGGTCGTGCAGCCGGTGAGCGCCAGTACCGCAGTCAGTGCCAGAATCTTGTTCATGTGAGTTCGTCGTCAAGGGTGTTGGAGGGGAGTACAGACACTGTGGTGGGGCGTTTGCGGAAGATTATAGCGATCTGCCACCCAGGTACAGACAATCACAAAAAAGCCCCGTTCAACGGGGCTTTTTCAGCACAGCGGCGCGGTTTACTTGCCTTTGGGCCGCTTGCTCGACGCATGGCCTGCTTCATCCACAAACACTTCCGCTACTGCAATAGCTTGTTGTTCGGTCGCGAATGCACCGGCGACGCTGTCGCCGTGGAAGTTGATCAAGTGCCAACCGTCCGCTCGCTGTGTGATCAGGTAGCCGTTCACGCCTTTTGGTTCTGACATCTATTAACAATCTCGTGGTCTGGTTCAAGGGCCTAATGATAGCGCCAAATGCCGCAGGCCCGCGCAAGTTATTCCAGGTCAGTGTTCTGGGTGCAAAAGCATGCTAAAAGGGCTCGGCCCATGGAAACGGCGCGGTGCAGCAGTTTTGGCCATGCCGGGGGGAGATGCTCTTCGTAAGATCAGCGGAACTTACGCCGACATTTTTTCTCTATGATGACATCGCAACGCCAGCAGGACCCATTGTAAGGTGACTGCGGCCTGATTAGACTGCGCCGAATTTCGTACGCACAGCCCTTTGTAAGGACCCATATGATCAAGAAATGCTTGTTCCCAGCAGCCGGTTACGGCACTCGCTTCTTGCCAGCGACCAAGGCCATGCCCAAAGAGATGCTGCCGGTGGTGAACAAGCCACTGATTCAGTACGGCGTCGAAGAAGCACTGGATGCCGGTCTGAACGAAATCTCCATCGTGACCGGCCGTGGTAAGCGCGCACTGGAAGACCACTTCGACATCAGCTACGAGCTGGAAAACCAGATCAAGGGCACCGACAAGGAAAAGTACCTGGTTGGTATCCGCAAACTGCTGGACGAGTGCTCGTTCTCCTACACTCGTCAGACCCAGATGAAAGGCCTCGGCCACGCCATCCTCACCGGCCGCCCGCTGATCGGTGACGAACCGTTCGCCGTGGTACTGGCGGATGACCTGTGCGTGAACCTGGAAGGCGACGGCGTGCTGACCCAGATGGTCAAGCTCTACCAGAAATACCGTTGCACCATCGTCGCGGTCATGGAAGTGAACCCGACCGAAACCAACAAGTACGGGGTTATCGCCGGCGACGACATTGGTGATGGCCTGATCCGCGTACGTGACATGGTTGAAAAGCCAGCACCGGAAGACGCGCCTTCGAACCTGGCGATCATCGGTCGTTACATCCTGACCCCGGACATCTTCAAGCTGATCGAAGAAACCGAGCCAGGCAAAGGCGGCGAGATCCAGATCACCGACGCCCTGCTCAAGCAAGCCAAAGACGGTTGCGTGATTGCCTACAAATTCAAGGGCCAGCGTTTCGACTGCGGCGGCGCTGAAGGCTACATCGAAGCGACCAACTTCTGCTACGAGCACTTCTACAAGACTGGCAAGGCTTACTGATTCACGTTTGCCTGACTGCTCTAAAAAAGCCACCTTCGGGTGGCTTTTTCGTTTTTCAGCCCCATCTAAGTCGGTATGCTGATGTCCTGCCGAGGAGAGTGAAATGGCCTACGATTTTGACTTGTATGTAATTGGCGCCGGTTCAGGCGGTGTTCGTGCGGCGCGCTTCGCCGCAGGCTTTGGCGCCAAGGTGGCTGTCGCGGAAAGCCGCTACCTGGGCGGCACCTGCGTAAACGTTGGCTGTGTGCCGAAAAAACTGTTGGTCTACGGCGCGCATTTCGCCGAAGATTTCGAGCAGGCCAGCGGGTTTGGCTGGTCTTTGGGTGAGGCCAATTTTGACTGGGCCACCTTGATCGCCAATAAAGACCGCGAGATCAATCGCCTCAACGGCATCTATCGCAACCTGCTGGTCAACAGCGGCGTGACCCTGCATGAGGGGCATGCGCGCCTGGTTGATCCGCACCAGGTGGAAATCAACGGTGAGCGCTTCACCGCCAAGCACATCCTGATCGCGACCGGTGGCTGGCCACAGATTCCCGAGATTCCTGGGCGTGAGCATGCCATCGGCTCCAACGAGGCGTTTTTCCTCAAAGAGCTGCCCAAGCGCGTACTGGTGGTGGGCGGCGGTTACATTGCCGTCGAGTTCGCCGGGATTTTCCATGGCCTGGGGGCGCACACCACGCTGTTGTATCGCGGTGATCTGTTCCTGCGCGGCTTTGATGGCTCGGTGCGCACGCACTTGAAGGAAGAGCTGACCAAACGCGGCCTGGACTTGCAGTTCAACGCTGATATAGAGCGCATCGACAAGCAGGCGGATGGCAGTCTCAAGGCCACCTTGAAAGACGGCCGTGTGCTGGAAGCCGACTGTGTGTTCTATGCGACCGGTCGCCGTCCGATGCTCGACAACCTCGGGTTGGAAAACACCGGCGTCAAACTCGACAAGCGTGGCTTCGTCGAGGTCGACGACCGGTACCAGACCGCCGAATCGTCGATCCTGGCCATCGGTGACGTCATCGGCCGTGTGCAACTGACGCCGGTTGCCTTGGCTGAGGGCATGGCCGTTGCGCGTCGCCTGTTCAAGCCTGAGCAATATCGCCCGGTGGACTACGCGATGATCCCGACGGCAGTGTTCAGCCTGCCGAACATCGGCACCGTCGGCCTGACCGAAGAAGAAGCCAAAGACCAGGGCCACAAGGTGCAGATCTTTGAAAGCCGTTTTCGGCCAATGAAGCTGACCCTCACCGATTGCCAGGAAAAAACCCTGATGAAGCTGGTGGTCGACGCCGACACCGACAAGGTCTTGGGCTGCCACATGGTCGGCCCGGACGCCGGTGAAATCGTGCAGGGCCTGGCGGTCGCGCTCAAGGCGGGCGCGACCAAGCAGCATTTCGATGAAACCATCGGCGTGCACCCGACGGCGGCGGAAGAGTTCGTCACCATGCGTACGCCTGTGGCGAGTTGATCACGCCTGGGGCGTAGCCTCTGACGCCGTTGCAACGACGGCGGCCAGGCGCAATGCCTCGACCTGGGCCTGGGCCTTTATAAAGTCCAGCTCCAGGGCTTTGTGGGTGTGTTGCTGTTCGATCAGTGCGTCCTGGCGCGACTGGCTTTCCAGCGTAGCTACCCGCAAGCGCTCTTGCAGCAGGGTGCGCTCGCTGTCAATCAGGCTAATCTGTTCGCTCAACTTGAGCTGCTGCGCCTGGTCCTTGCGGGATTGCTCCTGCAGGGCGGTCAATTCCTTCACCGTTACTCGGTGCTCAATCAGCAGCCGCTCGTTGTCGCGGTGCAGTTGGGTGATTTCATCCTGGCGCACCATGGCGCTTTGCTGGGCCTGACGCAATTCGGCCTGTAGCTGTTGCAACTGCCCCTCATGTCGGCGTTGCTCTTGCTCGCGCTGTTCCTTGATTGCATTGCGGTAGTGCTCAAGGGCGTCGCGGGCGTGCAGGTGCTTTTCTTCCAGCGAACGAATCTGCTCGTCCTTGTCATTGATCCGCAGTTCGTAATCGCTGCACGCCTGGCTGAGCCCGGCGTTACGGGTTTGCTCGGTCTGCAGGCTGGTGCTGGCGGTTTGCAGGGCGGCGCTTTGTTCTGCCAAGGCTACGGCCTGTATCTCGAATTGCTGTTTGAGTTGGCTGTGAGCCTCTTCAAGCGCTTCAACCTGAGCGAGCAGGGCGGCTTTTTGTTGCTCGAACTGTGCGAGAGCCAGATCGATGGGCTCCTGGGCCTTGTCTTTCAAGCGCTGTGCCAACCGTGCCACTAGCTCGCCAAGCTCATCGTCGATAGGCGCTTCGGTAATGGCTAGGCGATTTTCGCTCTCGTCCAGCTCCTTCAAATAGCGGTGAATCGTGGTTTTAGAGCCGGTATTGCCCATTTCGATGCGTACGGCATCGATGCTTGGGTTCTCGCCACGGGCGAGGATCGCCAGGCGTGCCGTTTGAACTACTGCTTTATTAATGCCGCCGCGAGCCATGGGGTCTCCGTCGATTTAGTACTGTGGTATGTAGTATGTATTTACATACTATAACACGAATAAAAACACCTTTAAATTCATGATTTAACACATGGGATATTGGCGTATTATCCCGTGTCATAGCCGGTTTAATCCGCCAAGCACCCTGTAGCAGTACGAATAGGCCTTTCATGAGCGATCTGGATCGTTACCTCGACGCCGCCACCCGCGACAACACGCGCCGCAGTTATCGTGCAGCCATTGAGCACTTCGAGGTGAGTTGGGGCGGGTTCCTGCCGGCCACCAGCGACAGCGTGGCGCGCTACCTGGTGGCGCACGCCGGGGTGTTGGCGGTGAACACCTTGAAGCTGCGGCTCTCGGCGTTGGCGCAGTGGCACACCAGCCAGGGTTTTTCCGACCCCACCAAGGCGCCGGTGGTGCGTAAGGTGCTCAAGGGGATTCGGGCGGTGCACCCGGCGCGGGAGAAGCAAGCCGAGCCGTTGCAGCTCAGGCACTTGGAGCAGGTCGTGGCGTTTCTGGAGGCGGACGCGAAAGAAGCGAGCGCCGTCCAGGACCATCCTCGACTGCTGCGTGCCAAGCGCGACACAGCGTTGATCCTGCTGGGCTTCTGGCGCGGCTTTCGCAGCGATGAGCTGTGCCGCTTGGCTATCGAACATGTACACGCCACGCCGGGGGCGGGGATCAGCCTGTACCTGCCGCGTAGCAAAAGTGACCGCGACAACCTCGGCAAGACCTACCAGACCCCGGCGCTGCTGCGCCTGTGCCCGGTGCAGGCTTACGGCGATTGGCTCAGCGCTTCGGCTCTGGTGCGCGGGCCGGTGTTTCGCGGCATCGATCGCTGGGGCAATCTGGGCGAGGAGGGCTTGCACCCCAACAGTGTGATTCCGTTGTTGCGCCACGCCCTGGAGCGCGCCGGCATCCCCGCCGAGCAATACACCAGCCACTCGCTGCGCCGGGGCTTTGCCACCTGGGCGCACAGCAGCGGCTGGGATTTGAAGTCATTGATGAGTTACGTCGGTTGGAGCGACATGAAATCCGCCATGCGCTATGTTGAAGCGACGCCCTTTCTTGGCATGACCCTGGCGACTCAACCGCTGCTTTGAGATTTCTTCTATTAATACAGTTACCTGATAGGGAAAACCAATCGTCAGCATCAGGTTTGCCAATGAGCCATCGGCCGAGAGAGTGGGTAGGATTCACCTCATCAACTTCTTAACCCCTGACGGAGAGTCAACGATGCCTATCATCAACAGCCAAGTAAAACCGTTCAAAGCTACCGCATACAAAAACGGCAACTTCGTAGACGTGTCGGACGCTGACCTGAAAGGCAAATGGTCCGTAGTCTTCTTCTACCCAGCCGACTTCACCTTCGTATGCCCAACCGAGCTGGAAGACCTGGCTGATAACTACGCCGAATTCCAGAAACTGGGCGTCGAAATCTACAGCGTTTCCACCGACACCCACTTTGCCCACGCTGCCTGGCACAACACTTCGCCAGCCATCGGCAAAATCCAGTACACCATGATCGGCGACCCAACCCTGACCATCTCCCGCAACTTCGACGTGCTGATCGAAGAAGCTGGCCTGGCAGACCGCGGTACTTTCGTAATCAACCCGGAAGGTCAGATCAAGATCGTTGAACTGAACGACGGCGGTGTTGGCCGTGACGCTTCCGAGCTGCTGCGCAAAATCAAGGCTGCCCAGTACGTTGCTGCCCACCCAGGCGAAGTGTGCCCAGCCAAGTGGAAAGAAGGCGAAGCCACCCTGGCTCCGTCCCTGGACCTGGTCGGCAAGATCTAAGTCTGTGAAGTATCAAGGGCGGGAATCCGCACTTAAGTAAGCTGCATCCGCCCCCAAAACGCCCGGGCGAGATTCGCTCGGGCGTTTTTTTGTCTGCAATAAACCGAATTAATAGGAAATCGCCCGTATGTTGGACGCCAATCTTAAAGCTCAGTTGAAGTCATACCTGGAACGGGTCACCCAGCCGATCGAGATCGTCGCCTCCCTCGACGACGGCGCGAAATCCCAGGAAATGCTTGCCCTTTTGCAGGACGTAACCAGCCTCACGACGCTGATTACCCTGAAAACCGATGGCGATGATGCGCGCAAGCCATCGTTCTCCATCAACCGCCCGGGTGCCGATATCAGCCTGCGTTTTGCCGGCATCCCCATGGGCCATGAATTCACTTCGTTGGTGCTGGCCCTGCTGCAAGTCGGTGGCCACCCGTCGAAGGCCAGTGTCGAAGTGATTGAACAGATCCGCGCCCTCAAAGGTGAGTTCAGCTTCGAGACGTACTTCTCGCTGTCCTGCCAGAACTGCCCGGACGTGGTCCAGGCACTGAACCTGATGGCCGTGCTTAACCCGAATATTCGCCACGTGGCCATCGACGGTGCGCTGTTCCAGGCTGAAGTCGACCAGCGCCAGATCATGGCGGTGCCAAGTGTCTACCTCAACGGGGTGAACTTCGGCCAGGGCCGCATGGGCCTGGAAGAAATCCTCGCCAAGCTCGACACCAGCGGTATCGAAAAGGCCGCCGAAAAAATCAGCGCCAAAGATGCATTCGATGTGCTCGTCGTCGGCGGTGGCCCAGCCGGTTCTGCGGCCGCTATCTACGCTGCGCGTAAAGGCATCCGCACCGGTGTCGCGGCTGAGCGATTCGGCGGGCAGGTGCTGGACACCATGTCGATCGAGAACTTTATCTCGGTACAGGAAACCGAAGGACCGAAATTGGCCAGCGCCCTGAAGCCCACGTGCGTCAGTACGACGTGGACATCATGAACCTGCAGCGCGCCAGCAGCCTGATCCCGGCTAAAAACCCCGGCGATCTGCATGAGATCCGCTTTGAAAGCGGTGCGACGCTCAAGTCCAAGACCGTGATCCTGGCCACCGGCGCCCGCTGGCGTGAAATGGGTGTGCCGGGTGAGCAGGAATACAAAGCCAAGGGCGTGTGCTTCTGCCCGCACTGCGATGGTCCGTTGTTCAAGGGCAAGCGTGTGGCGGTGATCGGCGGCGGTAACTCCGGCGTTGAGGCAGCCATCGACCTGGCCGGTATCGTCAGTCACGTGACCTTGCTTGAGTTCGACAGCAAGTTGCGCGCCGACGCCGTGTTGCAGCGCAAGCTGTACAGCCTGCCGAACGTTGACGTGATCACCAGCGCGCTGACCAGTGAAGTCAAAGGCGACGGTCAAAAAGTCACCGGCCTGGCGTATAAGGATCGTGACAGCGGTGAGTTCAAGACCATCGACCTGGAAGGCATCTTTGTACAGATCGGTTTGCTGCCCAATACTGACTGGCTCAAAGGCACTGTGGAGCTGACCCCGCGTGGCGAGATCATCGTCGATGCACGTGGCGAGACTTCGCTGCCGGGTGTGTTCGCTGCCGGCGACGTAACGACCGTGCCGTACAAGCAGATTGTGATCGCAGTAGGCGAGGGCGCCAAGGCTTCGCTGAGTGCCTTCGATCACCTGATCCGCACTTCCGCCCCTGCGTAAATCCTGGCCCGGAAATGAAAAACCCCATGAGTGATCATGGGGTTTTTTAATGCCTGAAGCTGTTACATCGGCGCTGGCTGGATGATCTCAACCCAGTACGCGTCCGGGTCCTTGATGAACGCCAGGCTTTTCATACGGCCATCGGTCAAACGCTTCTGGAAATCGCAGCCCAGGGCTTCAAAACGTTCGCATGCAGCGACGATATCCGGCACCGAAATGCAGATATGGCCAAAGCCACGCGGGTCGGTATTGCCGTTGTGGTAGGCAAAGTCGGCATCGTTTTCGGTGCCGTGGTTGTGGGTCAGTTCCAGGATGCCCGGGATCGACTTCATCCACTGGGTGCGTTCGGCGGCGTCGGCCGGGATCTGCGATTTGTCCACCAGGGCCAGGAAATACAGGCTGAATTCGGCTTCCGGGAAGTCGCGTTTTTCAACCAGCGAAAACCCCAGAACACGGGTATAGAAGTCCAGCGACTTGGTGATGTCCTTGACCCGCAGCATGGTGTGGTTGAACACGAAGTTCGAGGTGGCGGTGTCAGGCTGGGCGGTGACGCCCGGGAAAGTGTTCAATTCGTGCAGGCTCATGGGCCCTCCAGAAAAAAATGGGCTTGCGGCAAGCATCCGTAGCCCGGCCATGATACGCAACGCCCACCGGCTGCGCCAAATGAAAAAGGTCGCGTAGGCCTTGCGAGCGCAGGTGGCGGGCCTCAAACTTTGCCGCCTGAACCTTGGGCGTTTTTTGCAATGATCGAATCTCGTAAATCGCTGTTGAGCGCTGTGTGCCTACTGTTGGGCAGCCCTTTTGTGCTGGCGGCCGACCCGCAGATTCACTGGCCCAGTGGCTGGCAGGTGGAGGAAGTGGTACCCGACGACCAGGCGCCGGTGAAGCCTTCGAATGTGTCGCGCCAACGCGCCATCAAGAATGATGAAAATGGTACGACCTTGATGGTCATGGAGTTGACCGGTACGCCGATTGAGGCGGGACATAAAGTTAATCTTCAAGGCGTGTTGCTGGAAATGCGTAAATCCATCCAGAAGGATTTCGCCCAAGGCGGTTATCAAAGTGTGTGCACCAAAATGCACCCTACAACATTGAGTGGTCTTGACGCGCTGGAAACTACTTGCGTGATTACCGAAAACGGCCGACACGTGCTGTCACAAACATTGGTGGGCGCTGTTGATACCGACAAAGCCTATGTTTTTTCATACGCAGGCCAGGCGCAAGCCTACGATGCCAGCAAGGATGAAGTGACTTCGGTACGTGACAGTCTGAAACTTTAAAGGCGTGGGCGAGCGGTTGTGAACAAAGTGAAATGTTATTTAAGTTCGGTTTCGAACCCTTGAATAAAAAAGGCCCCGCATCGGCGGGGCTCTTTGTTAGTGCTGCTTGATCACTTGCGCAACCAGGACTCTACGGTGTCTGCACCGTGCTGTTCTTTCCAGGCTTTGAGGCCACGGTGGTTGCCGCCTTTGGTCTCGATCAGTTCGCCGGTGTGCGGGTTCTGGTAAACCTTGACCACGCGTGCACGGCGCTGCTTGGGAGCAGGGGCGGCCGAAGCGCCGGCCTTGCCCAGGTTAGGATCAAGGATGGCGATGATGTCACGCAGGCTTTTGCCGTAAGTCTTCATCAATCCTTGAAGCTTTTCTTCGAATTCGATTTCCTTCTTCAGGCCGGCGTCGTTCTTCAGGGATTCGAGCTGGGCAAGCTGCTCTTGAAGGGCTTTTTCTGCTGCGCGAAATTCGGCGAGTCTGGACAAAATAGGTACTCCAAATAGTGTATGGCTGATATCAACTGTAAACAAAGCTATAAGCCAAGAGCTGTAAGGCAACTCAGAAAAGACGCCTTCCTGCGAGTGCTGCACAGGCAGGAAAAAATTGTAGTAGTTAATTCGCTACGAGTAAATCATGTCTTTTGTCTTATTAAGATTATTTCAGCGCGCCTAGTGCATGGCTATTCAATGGCTGGACAAGGATTTAATGAACTCATCGCACGGTAAAGGTCTGCCGAACAGGTAGCCCTGTAGGAACTCCACACCTTTCGCCGCCAGATAATCGCATTGCTGCGCTGTTTCCACGCCTTCTGCAACGATGCCCAGGTCGAGCTTGCCAGACAGTTCTATGATGCTGTCGAGAATATGCCGGGAGAGTGCATCGGCACCGATCATGGCGACAAAACTCTGGTCGATCTTCAAGTAGTCCACATTGAAGTTACGCAAGTAAGCCAGGCTGGAATGGCCGGTCCCGAAGTCATCAATGGCAATCATCACGCCCAGTTCGTGCAGGGCGTCGAACAGCCGGCGGGTGATATCGGTGGGTGCGATCAGCTCGCGCTCGGTCAGCTCCAGCACCAGCGTGACCTGGCCGACCGCAAAGGCGGCGAGAAACTCTCGGCAGTCGTCCACCAGCGCCAGATCCTGGCAGTGCCGGGCGGTGATATTGACGCCGATATGAAAGCCCTGGCTGAATCGCGACGCATGAGGCGACAGTTGCGCAGCGGTCTGTCGAAGCAGGGCGCGGGTCATGGGGACGATCAGGCCGCAATCTTCAGCCAGCGGGATAAACAGGTCCGGGCGTACCAGCCCTTCCTTCGGATGCTTCCAGCGCATCAGCACTTCGCAGCCCGCCCATTCGCGGGTGTCGCCTCGCACTACCGGCTGAAAATACGGAATAAATTCATTGGCGCCCAACGCCCGTTGCAGCTCATGGGTTGGCGCTGAAACGCGCTTTTGCAGCCAATGCGCGAACAGACCCGCCAGTACTCCAAAGAACAGCACCAGGCTGAACAGCGCCGGATAACGCGCTTGCATGTAGCGCCATACTTCCCCAGGCGGCATGCCGGCGTCGACGCTGTAGCGGTAGCGCTCAGACGCCAGATGATGGTGGGCTACGGCAAACGCCGGCAGCGCTGTGTTGCGCACTTTGCCATCGTCGCCGAGCCAGTGGGGGCCTACTTGCAGAACCAGCTGCGCATAACGGCTGATCAGGCGCAGGGCGTTGGTCAGGTGGTAGCCATCAATCGAGGCAAACGCGGCTTTGTCGCCGTCGACCAGCCGATAAACCAGCAGCGCGGTATCGGGTGTTACCGGGTTGCCATTCATCAGCCACAACCGCCCATCCACGTAGTCGTCGGGATTGACCGGCGACTCGTAATTGCTGCCGAACAATGAGCTGCAATAGATATTCTTTTGCCAGGACAGGGTTGTGGCCCGCACAAACGGCCGGCGCGTGACCTGCTCACGCAGCGCCAGCTGGGCACCGTTATCGCAAGGCTGGCCGGCCAACGGCAGCAGGGTCTGGGCGGCGAGGGCGGTGTTGTCGAGCATCAGGTCGAATTGGCGCACGGCCTCTTGCGCGGTTTGCGCCGTGCTCAGTTCGAGGCTGCGCTCGGCTTGCCAGTGCAGGATGACCCCCCCAGCAAGACCGGCAGCAGCCCGCTCAGGAGACTGATCGAATGGCGGCTGAGGGGCTTTCGAGGGCCTTTGACGGTGAGGGGCATGGACTTTTTTGGCCTGTTGCGCAGAGGGCTTTACCGGAGGGCGGGCCCGGGATGCCCGGATGATAGACGGCTCGGTTCAAATTTGCTCGCCGAGCCAAGGCTTTGCGCAATCTCGATGAAGGCCAGGGTGGCCGGTGAAGACTGGCGGCGATCCAGCACCGCCAGGCCGATGCGGCGCGATACCCGGGGCGACAGCGGCCGTTTTACATAGCGCGGGTCGTGGGCCTGCGGCAATGAAGCCTCTGCGACAATGCTCAAGCCGTCCCCACGGCTGACGGCTTCCAGGGTGCTGAGGAGCTGTGCGCAGCGGTAGTGGACCTTGGGGCGCAATTGGTGGGCGCTGAACAAGCGTGTGACCAGTTCAGAGGAGCCGGCTTCGGTGAGGATAAACGGATCGTCACACAGGTCCCGCAACGCAAGCGTCTCGCGTGCGGCCAGTGCATGGTCGGCGGGCAGCAGCGCCACCATCTGGTCCTCGAACAGCAGGCAGGTGTCGAAGCGTTCCTGCTCCAGCACCACAAAGCCCACATCGATCCGCCGCTCATCCAGCCATTGCAGCACTTGCCGGTCGGGCCCTTCGTCTACGTGCACCTCAATTCCCGGATGGGCGGCGCGAAAGCGGCTGAGAATGCCGGGTAGCAGGTGAATCGACGCGGTCGGCCCGAATGAGCCAATGCGCAAGGTGCCGCGCTTCATGCCCCGGGCATCGGCGGCTTCCTGCTGCAGGGTACTGGCCAGCCCCAGCATCGCACGTGCGCGACCCAGCAATTGCTGGCCAATGTCGCTCGGCTCTACCAGCGTCTGATGGCGCCGAAACAGCGCGACGCCGAGCTCCTGCTCCAGCGCCTTGATGGCATGGGACACCGCCGATTGGCTGATGCCCAGGCGATGAGCGGCAGGGGTGAAGCCTTGCAGCTCAGCCACCAGCGAGAAGATTTCCAATTGGGTCAGGGTCATGAGTAAACACTCATTTTACGATGATCGATCATTAGCAGGAGCATACGCGAATTCTCCTCTACCTTGAGCCCACTCGCATGAGCGATCGCCTGACTTATTGCAAACTCGCCGCCGTCACCATGATCTGGGGCGGCACTTTTGTCGCCGGGCGTTTCCTGGTGGATCAGGTCAACCCGCTGCTGGCCGCCAGCCTGCGGTTTATCTTGGCCAGCCTGGCGCTGCTGCTGTTCATGGCCCTGGCGCGTATTCGGCTGGCCAGCCCAACGCGTCGGCAACTGGCGCAACTCTCGGTCTTGGGTTTTTTCGGGATTTTTTTCTACAACCTGTGTTTTTTCTATGGGTTGCAATACATCAATGCGTCGCGGGCCTCGTTGATTGTCGCGCTTAACCCGGCAGTGATCGGCTTGGCCAGTTGGCTGATATTCAAAGAGCGCCTGGGCCGCGTCAAGCTGATGGGGATTGGCCTGTGCCTGATGGGTGCGGCCACTAGTGATTGTCAGCCGCAACCCCCAGCTATTGCAGGAAACGGCGAATGCCTGGGTCGGAGACTTGCTGATCCTCGGTTGTGTGGCCGGGTGGGGCGTCTACTCGCTGTGTTCCCGTGGGCTTAACCAAAGCCTGGGGCCCTTGCAGACCGTCACCTGGTCGGTATTGCTCGGCACACTGATGCTGAGCATCACCACCTTTGCCATGGGGAACCTCAGCCTGGAAGGGCTCGGCAACCTTGGCCGGACCCAGTGGCTGAGTCTGGCGTACCTGGGCGTGCTGGGTTCGGCCTTGGCGTACATCGGCTATTACGACGGCATCCGACGCATCGGCGCGACGCGCTCCGGCGTGTTTATCGCCCTCAACCCGCTGACCGCGGTGATCAGCGGCGCGCTGCTGCTCGGCGAACAGCTGAGCATGCCCATGCTGGTGGGCGGAGCCGTCATCCTGCTGGGTATCTACTGGTGCAATAAACCCCTTGCACCGACCATGAGAATGGGGATTTGATAAGAGTACGGACAAATACGGTTACGCTGTGTAGAATCGATTTACGCATACAAGAATATGGACCTGCGCTCACGCAAGCCTCGGCCGTCAGAGACTGATGTAACCATGAAGCTACTCGGCTCCCCCTCATCTTTGGTGACTTCCTCGCCCGCAGCGTGCGGGGCCTTTCCTGTGCGCCACCGTGCCACCTCATCCTTGCTCGCAACTGACTGATTGCTTACTACAAGAATGATGAGGTGCCGAAATGGCCGACCAATACGAAAACCCAATGGGCCTGATGGGCTTTGAATTTATCGAGTTCGCCTCGCCGACCCCGGGCATCCTGGAGCCGATCTTCGAGATCATGGGCTTCACCAAAGTCGCGACCCACCGCTCCAAGAACGTGCACCTGTACCGCCAGGGCGAGATCAACCTGATCCTTAACAACGAGCCCAACAGCATCGCCTCGTACTTCGCGGCGGAGCACGGCCCGTCGGTGTGCGGCATGGCGTTCCGGGTCAAGGACTCGCAAAAAGCCTACAACCGCGCCCTGGAGCTGGGCGCCCAGCCGATCCACATCGAGACCGGCCCGATGGAACTGAACCTGCCGGCCATCAAGGGTATCGGTGGTGCGCCGTTGTACCTGATCGACCGTTTCGGCGAGGGCAGCTCACTCTATGATATCGACTTCGTGTACCTCGAAGGCGTGGAGCGCAACCCGGTCGGCGCGGGCCTCAAGGTCATCGACCACCTGACCCATAACGTGTACCGCGGGCGCATGGTCTACTGGGCCAACTTCTATGAGAAGCTGTTCAACTTCCGTGAAGCGCGCTACTTCGACATCAAGGGCGAGTACACCGGCCTGACGTCCAAGGCCATGAGCGCCCCGGACGGTATGATCCGCATCCCGCTCAACGAGGAGTCGTCCAAGGGTGCCGGGCAGATCGAAGAGTTCCTGATGCAGTTCAATGGCGAGGGCATCCAGCATGTGGCCTTCCTCACCGACGACTTGGTGAAGACCTGGGACGCGTTGAAGAAAATCGGCATGCGCTTCATGACCGCGCCGCCGGATACCTACTATGAAATGCTTGAAGGCCGTCTGCCAAACCATGGCGAGCCGGTCGATCAGCTGCAGGCGCGTGGCATTTTGCTGGACGGTTCTTCGGTGGCAGGTGACAAGCGCCTGTTGCTGCAGATCTTTTCGGAAACCCTGATGGGCCCGGTGTTTTTCGAGTTCATCCAGCGCAAGGGCGATGACGGCTTTGGCGAGGGCAACTTCAAGGCGTTGTTCGAATCCATCGAACGCGACCAGGTGCGTCGTGGTGTATTGACCACCGAGTAACTGTTTGAAGGCATGAGCAAATTCTCTGCCGGTCCACCCCCACACCCTGCGAGCGCTATGCTTTCGCAGGGTGTTTTGTTTGGACAATCCGAAAAGGCCCTCATCAGGGCCGGCGTGGAACGTGGCAACGGTCCTGGATCACAGAGGTAGGCAGTTTACTACTCACCTCAAGAGGTTTTCCGATGCTCAGTGCACTCAGCTCACTCCCGCCGCAAAATATGTCCCTTCCCTTGAACCAACAGCCCACGTCGGCGAGCGGTGTCCGCTCAGCCAGTGAGGACGATCACGCCGACACCGCCTATCTGGCCTACATGAGTCACATACGGTCAGCCTTTCGCGACGGCACGCTGACGGCTGAGGAGCGTGCGCTGGCCACTGCCGCCGTGTCACCTCCCAAGGTCGGTGCGCCGGGTGTGCAGGTTTCCACCTTTGCCGTGGATGGCGCTCAAGCCAACGACATTGTGATGATCAAGCGTGTGCCCGAAACGGCGGACGGTCCGAATTTTCAGCTGTACATACCAGAGGATGGAGAATCCTCGTTTCACGCCTTCAGCACTCGTGGGCAAATGACTGCCTGGCTCAAAGACCTGGCCAATGATCCGGCCAGGCTGGACAAGTTCGCCAGGCATTTCTCTGATCATCTGGCGCCCATGCAGGTAAATCGGGTGAAACAGAAAATGACCGCGTTCGTCGCTGGGGATATCAATGCAGTGGTCGGCAGTTTCGCTTTCGAGAAGGGCGATATATTCGCGCGCCTGGACCAAGACGTCACCCAGCCGCCGCCCGTCAACGGCCTGATCAAGACCCACCTGCATCGCCTCACGCCCGATGGGCGGGCGACCTACATCGGAACCCGATCGGATGGAGAAAAGGTGTTGTTCACCTTCGACGCTTACGGGAACCTGCACGGTGGCAGCAAAGATGGTTTTTACTTCGTTAAAAACGGCCTGAACACCGATGAGCCGCTCGAACGCATTACCCAAAAAGAATATGCACGCAAGGTCGTCCGCGAGTCCTTGGACAACGTCGGCGCCAATGACTTGCGCGGGCTTTTCGACGAGTTTCTCAAACAGCTCAGGAGCCCGGGCCATGGATTGGGCGTCGCACTGGTGGTATTCGGCGTGCCTGAAGACGTGGCTAACTCCATCGAAACCATCGCCAAAAACCCGGTCAGCGGAGCGTTGCGTGAATTGAACCAACACAATCGTCTTGGCAAGCTATTTGGCGTCGATAAGGCAACCATGGACAGCCACCTGGAACAGATTGGCACTCATGTTCAGAACGCCATCCCAGGTTACGGCAGCATAAGAGTCGGGTTGGACAGCCTGGCCGATACTCTCGAACTCACCCGCAGTGAATCCGCCGCCACTGCCGGCTGATCCACCCCAGGGGGATGGATACCCCGACCGCCACTCAGGCCCGACGCTGACGCACCAGATGCTTGAAGCCTTCGTACACCAGCACCATCACCGCCAGCCAGATCGGAATATAGGTCAGCCATTGGGCGCCCTGGATCCCTTCGCCCAGCAGCAACGCCACTCCCAGCAACAGCACCGGCTCGACGTAGCTGAGCAAGCCGAACAGGCTGAACGCCAGCAAGCGGCTGGCAATGATATAGCTCACCAGCGCCGATGCACTGATCAGCCCCAGTATCGGGATCAATGCATACAGCTTGGGATGGGCATCGAACACCGCAACCCCTTGTTCGCCACTGTGCACAAACCACCAGGCCACCGGCAGCATCAGCGCCATGTCCAGCCACAGGCCGCCCAGATTATCGGTCTTGAGGTATTTGCGCACGATGAAGTAGAGCGGGTAACCGATGATCACCACCAATGTCGCCCAGGAAAAACCACCGGACTGGTACAACTCGTTGAGCACCCCCAGGGCGGCAAAAAACACGGCGATCTGTTGCAGGTGCGACAGTTGTTCACCCCACACCAGCCGCCCGGTCAGGACCATGGTCAACGGCAGCAGGAAGTAACCCACGGATACATCCAGGCTGCGACCATTCAGCGGCGCCCACATAAACAGCCACAACTGCACGCCCAGCAAGGCGCAAGACAGCACCACGCCAGCGATCAGCCGAGGGTTGCCCGCCAACATCCGCATCAGCTCCCACACCCGCCGCCATTCGCCGCTGACGAGCATGAACACGGTCATGCAGGGCACGGTGAGCAACATGCGCCAGCCGAAAATCTCCAGGCCGCTCAATGGCGTAAGCAACGATGTGAAGTAATACATCACGGCAAACAACGCCGAGGCCGATACCGATAAAACAACACCTTTAGACACACTGTCCTCGCGAAAACCGATTGCTGCAAAAAGAGGGGGATTTCAGGAGGGGATTATGGTGCCTGTTGCGTGAAACGGCTGCTCTGTTTTGGGGCGGATTGCGGGAAATTTTCTCACTACCCCTGGCGAAGGGGCAGTGATCTGGACTTTAGGGCCGTGGGAGTCGGCCTGAGACGAAGTGCCCCACATCATTGAACCCCGGTGTGGACGAATGCCCCGGTGTCACCAGCGAATCGATAAACGCCTCGTCCTGCGCCGTGATCTTCACCTCCAGCGCACCCGTGTAGGCATCCCACTGCGCCTCGGTACGCGGCCCGACAATCGCCGAACTCACGGCTGAGTTGTTCAGCACCCAGGCAATCGCAAACTCCACAATCCCCACGCCACGCCCCTGGGTGTATTGCTGAATCTGCTGGGCGATGCGCAGCGACTCCATCCGCCATTCCGTCTCCAGGATACGTTTGTCCTGGCGCGCCGCACGGCTGCCGGCTTCGGGCGTTACATCCGGCGCATACTTGCCGCTGAGCACGCCACGGGCCAACGGGCTGTAAGGCACCACGCCCAGGCCATAGGCAGCCGCGGCGGTGATCTGCTCGACCTCGGCCTGGCGGTTGACGATGTTGTACAGCGGCTGGCTGATCACCGGCTTGTCCACGCCCAGCCGCTCGGCCACGCGAATCACCTCGGCGATCCGCCAGCCGCGATAGTTGGACAGGCCCCAATAGCGGATCTTGCCCTGGCGGATCAGGTCGCCAATCGCCGACACCGTCACTTCCAGCGGGGTGTTGTGGTCTTCGCGGTGCAGGTAGTAGATATCCAGGTAATCGGTGTCCAGGCGAGTCAGGCTGGCGTCCAGCGCGTTGAAAATGCGCTTGCGGCTCAGGCCGCTGCGGTTCGGCAGGCCATCGGTGGGGCCAATCGCGACTTTGGACGCCACCACCCAGTCCTCACGATGACGGGCGATGGCTTCGCCGACGATTTCTTCGGAGCGCCCGCCAGTGTAGACGTCGGCGGTGTCGATAAAATTGATGCCCTGGTCCCAGGCCTTGTCGATGATGCGCAGCGAGTCTTCGGTACTGGTCTGTTCGCCAAACATCATGGTACCCAGGGTCAACGCGCTGACCTTCAAACCGGACTCGCCCAATGTGCGGTAAATCATGCAAAGCTCCTTGCGGCTGTGAAACGTGCGCTATGCAATACCAGAGTCAAGGGCTCTGGAACAAGCCCAGCAGGTGATTCTTCATTCTGCCAGCAAGGTCCGACAGCGCTCCTGTAAAAATCGATGCAGCACTTTCACCCGTTCCGACACCTGCAGGCGATGAGGGCACATCAGGTTGAAAGGCGTGGGTTCGCCTTGCCATTCAGGCAACAGCGGCACCAGCCGTCCGGCCTTGATGTCGCGGGCAATATCAAGGTTGGCCTTGTAGGCGATGCCGTGGCCGGCCAGGGCCCAGCGCCGCACGATTTCACCGTCGTCGCTGAGGTAATCACCGGTGACCTCGACCTCCTGCAGCACTGCGCCCTGACGAAAATACCAGGTGCTGTTGGCCCGCCCCCGGCGCATATAGCGCAGCGTACTGTGCCCGGCCAAATCGGCAGGCGTACGCGGCGTACCGTGGCGGGCCAGGTAGCCTGGGCTGGCGCAGGGAATGCGATGGTGGCCGGGAACCACCGGCAGCGCCACCAGGCTGGAATCCTGGGGCACGCCAAAGCGCAGGGCGATGTCGACCGTGTCGCGGAACAAATCGGCATTGCTGTCGTTGAGCAATAGCTGCAGGCGGATGTTCGGGTGTTCGAGTTTGAACTCATCCAGCCAGCCCAGCAGCACATTGCGCCCGAAATCCGAGGGGGCCGCCAACTGCAACAAGCCGCTGAGGCTCTGGCCTTGCTGTTTGATCGCTTGCTCGCCTTCAGACAGCGCCTCCAGCGCCACGCGCACGCTGTCCAGGTAACGCCGGCCTTCCTCGGTGAGGCGCATGCTGCGGGTCGAGCGCGCCAGCAGGCGCATGCCCAGCCGGGTTTCGAGGCGTTTGAGGGCGATACTCGCCGCCGCCGGTGTCAGGCTGAGGCTACGTGCGGCCGCCGACAGGCTGCCCGTATCGGCGGTGCGCACGAAGACCTCAAGGTCGAGGATTGAGCTCATTTGTAAAAATCCTTTAAAGATCTTGTCGTTTTACCGGGATTTTTCGCCGATTGCCAAACTGGGAAGATGAACGCTCACTTTCTGAACCAGGACATTTCCCATGACTTCTTCCCTCAAGGGTAAAACCGTCGTCGTAATCGGCGGCAGCAGCGGTATCGGCGCCGCCGTGGCCAAGGCCGCCGCCGCCTGTGGTGCCCAGGTGGTGCTGGCGGGGCGCCGCCTGACGTCGGGTGTGGACAACGGCCTGCGCAGCGAGCCGGTGGATGTCACCGACGCCGCCTCCCTGCAACGGCTGTTCGAGGCCGTCGGGCGCTTTGATCATCTGGTGTATACCTCCGGTCCGTCGGTGCGCGCCAAGCCGCTGGCCGAGACCGATCTGGATGAGGCCCAGGAGAACTTCAATGTAAAACTCTGGGGCTCGCTGCGGGCGATTCAGCTGGCACTGCCGTTTCTCGACGAGCGCGGCAGCATCAGCCTGACCTCCGGGCAATTGGGCCGCAAACTGGCAGCGGGCCAGTTCATCAAGACTGGCATCAACGCCGCGACTGAAGCACTCGGCAAGCAACTGGCCAAGGAGTTGGCGCCGCGCCGGGTCAATGTGATCAGCCCGGGGGTGATTGATACGCCGGCGTATGCGGGGCTCGCCGAAGAACAGCGCCTGGCGATGTTTGCCAAAGCCGGTGCCGCGTTGCCGGTCGGCCGGGTAGGGCAGGCTGAGGAGGTGGCGGCGGGGTATGTGCTGGCCATGGAGAATGGCTTTATGACCGGCGCGGTGATCGATATCGACGGCGGCGGCCTGCTGTAAACACAAGGGCTAACTGTGGGGGCTGGCTTGTGTGGGAGCGGGCTTGCTCGCGAAGGCGGAGTGTCAGTCAATCTATCAGGCGACTGAACCAACGCCTTCGCGAGCAAGCCCGCTCCCACACTGACCTGACTCAGGCTTTCAAGGTCCGCGTCATGCGCAGGGCAAGCACACTGCCGGCGACAATCACCGCTGCCAACAGGTACAAGGCCACATCCGTGGACCCGGTGGCATCCTTCACAAAGCCGACGATATACGGGCTGAGGAAGCCTGCCATCTGGCCCATGGAGTTGATCAGCGCCAAACCGCCGGCCGCTGCGCCCGCGCTGAGCATAGCGGTGGGCACCGGCCAGAACATCGGCAGGCCGGTGAGGGCGCCCATGGTGGCGATGGTCAGGCCGAGGATGGCGATGGCGGGGGTCGTCGCGAAATTCACGGCGATCACCAGGCCGATGGCGCCCATCAACATCGGCACCACCAAGTGCCAGCGGCGCTCTTTGCGCAGGTCGGCCGAGCGGCCCACCAGCAGCATGAACACCGCCGCCAGCAGATACGGAATCGCACTGAGCCAGCCGATCACCAGGTTATCGCTGAAACCGAGGTTCTTGATGATCGACGGCAGCCAGAAGTTGATCGCGTACACGCCGCTCTGGATGCAGAAGTAGATCAGGCCGAACGCCCAGATTGCCGGGTTCTTGAACACTTCGGCCAGCGAGTCGGTGCTGGTTTTCGGCTTGTTCGCAAGGTCGGTGGCTTGGTCGGCTTCCAGCACAGCGCGCTCATGCGGCTTGAGCCACTTGGCGTGGGCGAAGCTGTCGCTGAGCAGGAAGTAGGCAAGGGCGCCGAGGATCACGGTCGGGATGCCCTGCAGCAGGAACATCCACTGCCAGCCTGCCAAACCGCCTTGGCCGGCGGCGAAATGGTTGAGGATCCAACCGGAAAACGGGCTGCCGAGCAACCCGGACACCGGGATCGCCGACATGAACAACGCCATGATCCGCCCACGGCGGAACGTCGGGAACCACTGCGAGAGGTACAGCACCACACCGGGGAAGAAGCCGGCTTCGGCGGCACCGGTAAACAGGCGCAAGGTGTAGAAATGCGTCGGCGTGGTGACGAACAGCAAGCAGGTGGACAAGGTGCCCCAGACGATCATCATCAAGGCGATCCAGCGCCGTGGACCGAATTTGGTCAGCGCCAGGTTGCTCGGCACGCCGCACAGCACGTAGCCGATAAAGAAGATCCCGGCACCCAGGCCGTACACGGTTTCGCTGAATTTCAGTGCATCGAGCATCTGCAACTTGGCAAAGCCAACGTTTACCCGGTCGAGGTAATTGAACAGATAGCAGATGAAAATGAAGGGAATCAGGCGCAGGGTAATGCGCTTGTAGATGGCGTTTTTATCGTCATCGGTGGCCAGTGTGGCAGCGGCGCTCTGTGACATGGGAGTCTCTCTTTATTATGATTTTTGGCGATGCGCAGGTAACGTTGATCGCCCAAAGAGTCTCGACCACCTTGCAGGGTGCTGTCTTTGTGCTTGCGCACAGTGAAGCATCAATTGCGCTGTGCCTGTGACCAACCCGTCGTTTCAAGGAAATTAGAACCATGTTCGAGCTGGATCATGACCTGGCACAGGATATTGTCGATCGCACCATGGCGATCCTGCCCTACAACGTCAATGTCATGGACAGCCAGGGCCTGATTCTCGGAAGCGGCGAGCCGGAGCGCATCAATACCCGCCACGAAGGCGCGCAGCTGGTGCTGGCCAATGGACGCGTGGTGGAAATCGACGGGCAGACCGCCAAGCATCTCAAGGGCGTGCAGCCTGGGATCAACCTGCCATTGATGCACGATCAGCGCCTGATCGGTGTGCTCGGCATCACCGGTGAGCCGGAAGGGCTGCGCACCTATGCCGAGCTGGTGCGCATGACCGCCGAAATGCTGGTCAGCCATCGCCACCAGCAGGTCGAGCAACAATGGCGGCGCCAGCGCTGCGACGACTTGCTGGCCTTGCTGCTGGCCGACAGCGGCGACTCTCCGCGCCTGGTAGACGAGGCCCAGCAACTGGGCCTCAAGCCGCAGCTGGCACGCACGCCGTACCTGTTCGAGCTGGGCGTGGGGCAATCGGCAGAGGCCTTGAGTGCCTGGCTGACGTCGCGTTATCCGGACAGCTGGTGCGTGAGTTCGGCGCAGTTTTCGTTGCTATGGTGCCGGCCTGCGTCGGTGCCGGTCGACAATTCGCGCCTGCTGGAAAAGCTTGAGGGCCAGGGCTGGAACATCCTTCGCGTGGCGGTGGGCGGGCAGGCCGATAGCTTGGCGGGCCTGCGCCGTTGTTACCGTCGGGTCGGCGACTTGCTGGCTTATGGTCGCGATGTGTTGCCGCAGTCGCGGCTGTTGACCCTGAACCGCTACCGCCTGCCGGTGATGCTCTGGCGCCATCGTAACGATGATGCGCTGGACGAACTGTTAAACCCGTTGCGCAAGGTGCTGGCCAAGGACAGCAACGGCCAGCTCATGGCCACGCTACGCAGCTGGTGCGAACACGACGGGCAAAGCCAGGCGTGTGCCGATGCCCTGGGTATCCATCGCAACAGCTTGCGTTACCGCATGGAACGCATCGCTGAACTCAGTGGCGTCGACCCGCTGACCCTGGATGGCATGCTTGCGCTGTACCTGGGTGTGCAGTTATTGCCCCAGGCTTTGTCGGAATGAACAACAAACCCCACTCGTACTTGTGCATTGGACCGGCGTTATTGGCGGTGCCAGCTGGCAGCATGGGCGTCATAAAAACCGGAGAAAGCCCATGAAAATCATCATCGCCCCCGACTCATTCAAGGACAGCCTGAGTGCCGAAGGCGTGGCCCAAGCCATTGCCCGAGGGTTGGCGCAAGTCTGGCCGGATGCACAGTTGATCCAGTGCCCGATGGCGGACGGCGGTGAAGGCACAGTGGATGCGGTGCTCGCGGCCTGCAACGGCGAGTTGCGACGCGAGGCCGTGCGTGGGCCGCTGGGCGGTACGGTTGAGGCCCGTTGGGGCTGGTTGGCCGACAGCCACACCGCCATTATCGAAATGGCCGAAGCCAGTGGCCTGCAACTGGTGCCACCGGGCCAGCGCGATGCGTGCTCCAGTAGCACCTACGGCACCGGTGAACTGATTCGCGCGGCGCTGGATCTGGGGGGCGCAGCGCATCATCCTGGCGATTGGCGGCAGCGCGACCAACGATGGCGGTGCGGGCGCGATGCAGGCGTTGGGTGTGCAGCTATTGGACGCTGACCGACAAGCGTTGGCGCCGGGTGGCCTGGCGTTGGCCCGTCTGGCGCATATCAACCTGCAAAATCTCGACCCACGTTTGGCCGAGGTGCGTTTTGAGATTGCGGCGGATGTGAATAATCCTCTGTGTGGTCCGCAGGGCGCCTCGGCGATTTTCGGCCCGCAGAAGGGCGCCAACCCTGAGCAAGTGCAACAGTTGGATGCTGCGCTTGGGCACTTCGCTGACCTTTGCGCCCAGGTACTGCCCCGGGATGTGCGGGATGAGCCGGGCAGTGGCGCCGCTGGTGGCTTGGGGTTTGCCGCCAAGGCGTTTCTGGGGGCGCAATTTCGCGCTGGCGTGGAAGTGGTGGCTGAGCTGGTTGGGCTGGACCAGGCGGTACGCGGGGCGGATCTGGTGTTCACGGGGGAGGGGCGTTTTGACGCGCAGACGTTGCGTGGTAAAACGCCGTTTGGCGTGGCGCGTGTGGCGCAGCGTCATGGTGTGCCGGTGATTGTGATTGCCGGGACTTTGGGGGACGGTTATGAGCAGATGTATGCGCATGGGGTGGATGCCGCGTTTGCTTTGCCTTCTGGGCCGATGAGTCTGGAGCAGGCGTGCACGGAGGCGCCGCGGTTGTTGTGTGAGCGGGCGGTGGATATTGCGCGGGTTTGGTGGGTGGCTGGGGGGCGCTGAGGGCTGAGGGCTGAGTGTATATCCGTTATTTGTGTAATGGCGGGGATTGGTTCCGCTCTTACAGCGGGTCACTTTTGGAAGAGCGCCAAAAGTAACCAAAAACGCTTTGCCCCATCACTCGGCACCTCGCCTCCGGCTCGGTGTGCCCGAACGCAGGCTTGAATCCGTGGGCCGCCGCGATGGGCCATCCATGGCCCAGCGCGGCTAACCCGGCGTCCTGCCGGGTTGCCCACGGATTCAAGCCTGCGTTCGGCCAGCGTGATTGACGGGGCGTCTCAGATCAAAGTCAAAAGCAGAGCACGGCGGCCTGGTAGCCGACCTGAGTGGTGTAGATCAAAAGCGGGCTTTTCTGTGGGAGCTGGCTTGCCTGCGATGCTGGCAACTCGGTACATCAGGCACACCGAGTTGATGCCATCGCAGGCAAGCCAGCTCCCACACTTGACCGAGGTCGGCTGTCAGGCCGCCTCGCTTTGCTTTGTTTTTGATCTGGCCCTTACATCATTACCGCTGACGAAGTCAGCGATCTTTTGCGCTTTTGATCTTGATCCTTGGCGCCCCGTAAAACACGCTGGCCGCACGCAGGCTTGAATCCGTGGATAACCCGGCAGGACGCCGGGTTAGCCGCGCTGGGCCAAGGATGGCCCATCGCGGCGGCCCACGGATTCAAGTCTGCGTGCGGGCACACCGAGCCGGAGGCGAGGTGCCGAGTGTTGGGGCAAGAGCGTTTTGCTTACTTTTGCGCTCTTCAAAAGTGAGCCGCTGTAAGAGCGGAACCAATATCAGCCGTTACCCAAATAACGGATATGCCCCACACATGCCCCCTAAACCGAGCGCCCACTTGTATTGGCTGGTGATGGACAACGAACGCCGCCTGCAACTGGTCGCTGTGCATGGCGCTGAGGTGGTCGGCCAACTCGGCCTGGAACAATACCTGCGTGTGCACCAGGCCCCGTTCGGCATGACGCGCCTGCGCCAATCGGCTTAATCCTGCAAGGCAAACGCCACCGCAGCCCGCGCATGCAGCTCGGTAGTGTCCAGCAGCGGCAGGTCGCTGTGTTCGGGTTTGACCAGCAAGCTGATTTCCGTGCACCCGAGGATGATCGCCTGGGCACCGCGTGCGGCCAGGGACTCGATCACTCGCAGGTAAACCTCACGTGACGCATCGCTGATCACGCCGACACACAACTCGTCATAGATGATTCGGTGCACCGCTTGGCGTTCCTCCGCGTCCGGCACCAGTACGTTCAGGCCCTGGGCGGCCAGGCGCGACTTGAGAAAGTCCTGCTCCATGGTGAAGGCGGTGCCCAGCAGGCCGACCGTCAGGGTACCGGCTGCTACGGCCGCCGCACCGGCGGCATCGGCGATATGCAGGAACGGTATCGACACCGCCGCCTCGATGCGCGGCGCCACCCGGTGCATGGTGTTGGTACACAGCACCACACACTCGGCGCCCCCGGCCTGCAGGCGGCGGGCCGCGTCTTCCAGGATCAGCGCGGTGTCGTCCCAGCGCCCGGCATGCTGGGCCTGTTCCACCGGGCCGAAGTCCACGCTGTACATCAACACCTGCGCCGAGCGCAGCGGGCCGAGCTGGTCGCGCACGCGCTGATTGATGATGCGGTAATACTCGGCGCTGGACTCCCAGCTCATGCCGCCGATTAGGCCGATGGTACGCATGCGATGCTCCTGACAAGGAAAGTCGCTTCACCTTACCCAGCGCCCGCCCAATAGTCATATGCAGTTGTCGGCCAAATCACCGGAGCAGTTTCACATCGGGCTGTATGGGCGCAGGCGTTAATCATACGGCCGGCCGCCGCATCTGCCATGATCAAGCCTCGCAACCTGGCTCACCCAAGGAGATCCGCAATGGACGATGTACAACAACTGGGCGAGATGCTTCGTCATTACGCCGATAGCGAAGCGCATAAAAAACAGCAATTCGACGTGCAGTCGGCCCGTTGGGCGCTAAAGCTCGACCAATTGTTCGGGCAGATCGAGCAGTGGTTGGAGCCGGTCAAGACCGTGGGTTTGCTGGAGGTACACCGTGAAGCGTATGTAGCCAGCGGGCCGAGCCTGCCGGTGGAGACCTCGACCTTCAAGACCGACAAACTGACGGTGCAGATCACCGGTAAAACCGTGGAGTTCGTGCCGGACGTGATGGGCGTAGGCGGCTTGATTTCGGTAGCGGTCATGGGCCTGACCGCCGCCCGCCACGGCAGCGTTTCGCTGGTACTGCCGGCGGATAAGAACGACTGGCTGTGGAAGAAGACCAATGGCCTGAAAGACCCGGACACTTATGCCTTCGACGCCAATTTCCTGGCTTCACAGTTGCAGAGCCTGATTCCCCGCGACCGCGGCTGAGTCGAGTCTATCGGCCTGCCGCGGTGGCCGGCTGAACAGCCGGCCACGTGCAGTTACTTGAGCGGCGTCAGCCCTGGCAACGTCCACTGGCCGGGCTTGGGCAGGTAAACACGCAACACTGCGTAGAACGGGCCGGGAGGGGCCGGCAACCAGTTGCTCTGTTCGGCCTTCGGTGGCTCGTGGTGCTGCAAGGCGAGCGTCAGGCCGCCATCCGCGTCCAGCTTGAGGTTGGGCAGCATCCGTGAATTGATCAGGTAGCGTTTTTTGTGGTTGGGCACCAACAGCCGGGTCTTGGCGTCGTACATGGTCAGCGACCAGAAAGCATCGGCTGGCGGCAGTTGGTCCTTGGCGAAGTGCACGGTGTAGCTGTGGCGTGCGCCGTTGGCCGGTTTGCCCTCGGTGTCATCGACATAGGTGAAGGAGGTAGCCTCGTCGGATGACTGACCGAAAATGCCCAAGTCCGCACCGGCGTAGCGATACAGGTAGTTGTTTTTCAGGCGGTCACGGCTGCCATGCAAATCGCCTTTAGACACTTGATGGGTGTCGATTTTGTCCTTTTTAAAGGCTGCAAATTCGGCGCGTGCATCGGTGATGCCATCTTCCAGGGCCTTGCGTTGTTCGCCAGTCAAGTCCTTGACCTTGAACGGTGCGCCCGGGGCGATGCCGATCTTGGCAAACCGCGCCAACAGGTCTTTTTCGCTGTCCTGCGGTGCGGCAAAAGCCAGCATGAAGTTCAGGTAACGAAACAGCTGCGGGCCTTCAGTCATGGTTGCCATCGGCTTGGGCCATTCGATTTTCGGCGCCTTGGCCGGTGCGGCCTGCTTCACGTAGTTGCTCAGCGGCTGAACTTTGTAGCCGTTCTGGATCTGTTTGACCTTGTTCAGGTCTTTCTCATCAAACAACTGTGTGCGGTAAAGGGCGTAGGCGATATTGCTTTCGCTGTACACCACGCGGTCCACATCCACCGGTTGCTGACCTTTCCAGTCGGGGCCGGCGATCATGTAATGGCCGCCGTTGTTGCCGGTGCTGCGGGTGCCCAGGTAAGCGATGTTCTGGGTGTAGAGGTCGATCAACTGCACCGAGTAGTAACGGTTGTCTTCGATCTTGGGCAGGGTCAGCACCTGGGGCTCACTGCGCAGGTCCAGCCACACGAAGGAGTAGGGCGTGTCGGGGTTCGGGGTTACGAACCCGGTGTCCTTGGGGGTGAAGGCCTGGGCGGTATTGCCGATGTGGTTGAACGGTGCCTTGAAGTTGGCACCGCCCTTATCGACGGCCTGGGTGTAGAGCGTCTTGTACATCTCCACTACCGGATAGCCGTACAAATAGGCTTCCTTGGCAATGGCCCGGGCTTCGCTGGGCGTCGCGGTAAAATCGGCCCAGGCGCCGGTACTCATGAGAATCGAGAGGCTCGCCAACAGCAGGCGCGTCGGTTTTCTGATCATGTTGTTGCGTCTCTTTATGAGCTGGGATGATGGAGGTTGTCGAGTTTCAGCTTTATATCGCTGCTGACCCGGGCCGGCGCGTGCCGTCGCCAGTGTTTGCCGGGGCAGAGTGTGCACGCAGTTGCTCTGGAAGTCTTTTGGCGAGTGCACTTGACCTATCCAAAGGCGTATTTTTTCATGTTCCGGCATGCACACAGGCGCGCGATCAGGCAGCGGCTGTCGATGTCAGAAGGGGTGACTGATCAGAGCAAGGGCCTTACAACAGTTCGCACTAAGTACGAAGCGGCATCAAACCGGCAGCATCGATTTGACCTTGTCACGCAGTTGGTCGATGGAGAACGGCTTGGCGATCACCTGCATGCCGGAGGGTACATCAATGTTTTCGGCATAACCGCTGGCGAACAGGATGGGCAGGATGGGGCGCAGTTCGCGCACCTTGGCCGCCAGTTGCTTGCCGTCCATATCGGGCAGGCCAACGTCGGTCATCATCAGGTCGATCACCTGGCTGGTGTTTTCGACGATCTTCAACGCCTCTTCAGCATCTGCCGCTTCAACCACCGTGAACTCCAATTCTTCGAGCACATCGACGATCAGCATACGCACGATGGCGTCGTCTTCGACTACTAGGATGGTGGAGGAGGTAGCGGACATAATGAAAATTCCCGAGAAATGGAGGGCAGGTCTTTAGCGGTTGAAAGACCCATTATCTAATGAGTCGCTTCAATCTCGGCAAGTTCCGTTGGTAGAAGCATTGTGACGGGAATAAGCGCAAATGTCGCGCCACATGCGAGCGGTGATAGCGTTCAAATGATCTGATGCGTCAATGGCAACTCAGCACCATTGACGCAGGTGAATCAAAGCGGCGCGTTGAAGAGTGCGAACGGGTTGCTGTAGGGCACTGACGTCAAGAAATCTCCGTCTGCGAAGGTGCTCACATGGTATGTCGGTACGCCATTGGTAACAGCAATCGGACTAAGCGTACTGGCGGACCGGCCACTGTTTAAGGTGGTTTCCAGCCCGCGCCTCATCGCGTCTTCAGTTGCAAACGTCGCCACGCCGAAGTTGGGGTCAAAGAAAAACCACTCTTTATTGTTGTTCTTGATGGTCACACCTGCAAGCAGCCCATGATTTTGGGTGCTGATCTTGAATATGGTTGTAGTGGTTGCGTTACTCAAACGGTTGACGATATCGGTGTATGCAACCTGGGAGACAGCCTGAGTCCCGTGAAAATTCACGCGCAGAGTCTTATGCATGTCGCTGAGTTGTTTACGAAAGGCGCGGCTGCCAGGCGTGACGGCGCTTGATGCGGCTTTGAAAAAGTTAGCAATCAGCACATCCTGGGCTCCGTGTTGAATAGCCAGTGCCATGGTGTTCGCCAACGCTGCACATTCGCCCGCTGAAGCAAGGTCGCTTTGCGCCAGGTAGAGGTTTTGCGGCATGCCAGTCGCTTTACCGCCTGCGGCAGCGACTTCTTTGCTGAAGATTCCGGCATCCTCAAGGCTCTTGGTCGCTTGGCGATTTTCTATCAATTTTGTCAATAAGCCGATCTCTTGGGGATTTCGCCCGGTGGAGATTGCCAATTCTTTCAAGTCCGATAGACGCATTGACGGGTAGTAACCAGGGACATTTTCGAGGCCCTTGGTTGCATCAGCGCCTTTTGCGTCATAGCCCTTGCTGAAACCAGTGGAGTGGTTAGTCTTCACACGTTCCAAGGTCTCTCTAAATACTTCGGCAAGATTGGGTGTTTTGGCATTTGGTGCGATTACCGCCGACAGCCAGTTAACGAGATTACTGTTTATCACGCCATTGCCGGCAATCGTAGCGGGGATGAAATCCTGCAGTGGGGGGCCGTAAGGACGCTGCGTGATGGGGTCAAGGGCATACCATTTATTGTTCTGCAGAGCCGCACCCCCTTCGACGGTCTGATCTGCAAACTTAAAGGTGCCCGTCGCCGCGACACCATTGCTTTTACTGGCCGCCTTGAGCAGATCGTAACTGCCGCTCGCGCCCCTGAGCTTATTGACCACATCGACCCCTTTTGCGTAAACGAGCTTGGCGCCATTGCTCACCAGCCTGGCGCCTCCCTTGGCCAAATCCCCAAAACCGCTCAATGGGTTGAGAACGCCAATGGTGGCGGCGCCGATTACTTTGCCGGCCTTTAATACCTTTGCACCGGCGGAGAGGGCGGAGCTGCCTATTTTGATCAACTTGCCGGCGGTTGCCGCGCCTGCTGTGAGAAAGCCGAATACATCCAGTGTGAGGTCGAATGCCCCCTCACCGTAATTACCCTTCTGAAAGTTGACGATGGCCGACCTGAAGGGGATCAGGTTCAACAGAAACTCGCTGAGTGGTTTGGGCCCACCCTGTAGTTCGTCCAGGGTAGTTTGCCCTTGGGCTTGTTGTTTTATCGCTGGGTCATCGAGTTCAAGGTGTTGTACAAATACGTTGGCAATCGCCTTGGACCGGTCGCTTTTGAAGCTACTGAAGGGCGATTCAGTTACGGGGCGTTCACGGTAGATGCCACTGGCCGCATCACCGGGTATCAGCTCGGTGGTCGTAAAGACCACATTGGCCGCGCGTGATTCTCGAGTTTGCGCCCGAGACAGGCTCGTTGGTTCAATCGTGCCCTTATTGAAATTGATTTCGTAAGCCTGGGTTACGCCATTCAACGTGGTTTTAACGACCAGCTCAGGGCTGTTCCGACGAGGCGTAGTTAAAAAAACCATCTATTGTGTGGGAGCCTTCCGGGAAGAATTTAAGATCGCCAAACTCGAAGTGTGACCGATCCTCCGGCGGTAGCTTCGAGATGAGCTCCCTGATCATTGTGCTGACGGCGGCCTTTTTTCCTCAATTGCACCTGCGAATTGCTGATCAAAGACCTTCTGCGCATCAAAATTGCGGTTTTTGTTCAACGCCTCCAGCGGGATGCGGGGGTTACTCGATACAAAGGGCCTCAGATTCGGCAGGCCCATCATGGCGATATCCAACATCGAATGCTCGCCCGCCAGCCCGGTTTGCTCTGCCTCCCCGCTATAGGCGTCAGTGCCGAGCACTTTCTCCTCGAAAAGCGAGCCCAGGTCGCCAAATCGCTCCTTCAGCTCCTTCAGCGCGATTTCCTTTCGCGTGGGGATTTCTTTGTCCAATGCCTGGGAAGCGGTGAGCCGCTCTGTCAGTTGTTGGTTGAATGCGGTTCTGACGGTGTCGATCTGTTGAGGGGTGTAGTTGTCTGTTGAAATTCTAGTGATTATCCCGTTCGCAACCCCCCAATCCATCATTGCCGCGGCTTGAGCGCGCTGAAGTGCATTTGATGGGTTCTGGGTATTTACGGGGTAACTCATGACCTCGGCGAAACTCATACTTGCGACCGATCCCGGCCGCTCGGCTTCTATGGCGGCCGCAGCAATCGTCAAGTTGGCCCATGCCAGGCTGCCGACTGTCACATGCTCGGGAATGTCTTTAATCAGAAACTGCGGAGCTTCCTTGGATAGCAGTATGTGTGCCGCAAGTTTTGCGCTGCCTGGAGGTACTCGGCCTTGGGCCAGATACTGGCGCAATGCCTCAACGACCGATGAAGGCGACCTGCCCCAGTGCGTAGGTTGTGCCAGCCCGAAACCGTCTACGGTGTTGCGTATGGGTGAGAAATAGCTCCCAGGATCCAGCCCAATGTGAATCGCGGTCAATAAATAGTCGTAAATGCTGGTCTCTGAAGAAATACCCCCCAGATGCTCTTGAAGTGCTTTGCCCAGCGCGCGAGCTTTTGGCGTGTCGAGCAAGCGTTGCAGTAATTGGGCAGGGTCTAGCGGGTCGTTTTGACTTACCGAACTATCGGCTAACAAGTAACCAAGCGTGCCGATGACAGTGCTCGGTAAGGGCAAGCCTGGCACTCCCGTATTGCTGGCGCTCAGAAAGTCGATAATTTTTTTCTGGTCGGGTTGCGACATTGGTATTGGCCAGGACAGCCCTCCACCGAGGTCGCCCAAAGGGTGTAGGGCGGTCTCTTTTTCCAATGTCTGTGCCAGCGCAACGAGTTCATCAGCGGTAGTGGGCACTTTGTAGCCAAGGCGCGTAATGAGGTCGCTCACCTTCAAAGTTGTACGGGTGTTGGTCGCAGGCTGATGAGGAAAATTCACCTGAATGTTCAACACGTATGCAATTCTTTCCGATGTCACGGGGTTGCCATCAACCGGTGCGGTAAGACGCCGTAGTCCGCGAGCCACCACCCGCAGGTTTGCCTGCTCGTTCAACAGGTGCTTGAGCGTGCGGGGGGAGTTTCCTTAGCTGTTACGACAGGGCTTTGAAGTGGAGTGGGTGTTGGAAGGATCGAGGGACTTTGAGGCGCTTCGGCGGGCGTGCTGGTTGGGATGCTTACCGTTCCGTGTGCAACGTTGCTTATGTTCATTGGGTGTGCCTTGTAGGTTAGAAAAACGCCTTCTCCAAAGATCTTCGGTATTCCCGAGGCGTCATCCTGTGTGCAAAAGCAGTGTCAGTGCGTTCCGAGTCCCTTCAGGGCATGTGTAATAGCTTGTGTGCTGAAAACGGTTCGTAAACAGTGCGGAACTGAGCTGCACCGCGTGGGCATTTACGCCAAATCAACGCAGAAACATAGCCCTGGCCCCTCAAGTTCGGGCAAACTCTGCGTTTTTCCCATTTGGACAAGGCATGCCCATGACTCCCGCGTCGTCAGTTGATGAAAAGAGCTTTCGTACACTGCTGAGCCGAAACGTCGCGTTGCCCTTAGGGGTGGGCGTGCTCAGTGCGGTGTTTTTCGTCGTGCTGATTACCTATCTGTTGTCGGTGATCCAATGGGTGGAGCACACCGACCGAGTCATCAATAACCTCAACGAGTCGTCCAAGCTGACCGTGGACCTGGAAACCGGCATGCGCGGTTTCCTGATTACCGGCGACGAGCATTTTCTCGACCCGTATGAAGTGGCCAAGCCGCGGATCATTGCTGACCTGCGTAATTTGCAGGAGCTGGTGGCAGATAACCCGCAACAGGTTGATCGCCTAAAACGCCTGGAAGCCCTGCAAAACGAATGGAATAAATACGCCCAGTCGATGATCGATATGCAGCGCCAGAGCGGTGACTACCGCGGCGCGGTCAAGGCGGGTCGGGGCAAGCGCCTGACTGACGAGATTCGCAAGGAATATGAAGACGCGGTGGCGATGGAGCAGCAGTTCCGCATCACCCGTAACGCAGAAGTCACGCGAACCACGGTGATCAGCGTCACGCTGTATCTGGCGTTCGTGCTGGGGCTGAGCGGGTTCCTGGCGTATATCGGCAGGAAGAATCTTCTAGCTTTATCAGAGAGTTACAGCGCAAACCTCGCGTCTCAACAGAAGATTGCCGGGCGCCTGGAACAGCAGGCCTGGTTGCGCAACGGCCAGACCGAACTGGCAGAGCAAGTGCTTGGCCAGCTGACGTTGAACATGCTGGGGCGCAATATCCTGCAGTTCTTTGCCCAGTACATGGGCTCTGCTGTGGCGGCGCTGTACGTGCGCGAAGAGCACGGCGGTCTCAAACGCGTGGCCACCTATGGCTTTTCGCGTGAGCAGGAACAACTCGAACAGGCAATTTACAGCGACGAGGGCATCGTTGGCCAAGCGGCTCAACTGGACCGGCTGATTCGCCTGGACGACGTGCCGGTGGATTACTTCAAGGTCAGCTCCGGTCTGGGTGAAGGCCTAACCCGCAGTGTGCTGGTGGTGCCGACCAGCGATGATGATCGCGTCAACGGCGTGATCGAGCTGGGCTTCCTGCGCCCCCTGGATGAGCGTGACGTAGAGCTGCTGGAGCTGATTGCCGGGAATATCGGCACCTCGATCGAAGCGGCGCGTTATCGCCAGCGTTTGCAGGAAGTGCTCGCCGAAACCCAGCAGCTCAACGAAGAGCTGCAAGTGCAACAGGAAGAGCTCAAGACCGCCAACGAAGAGCTGGAAGAGCAGTCGCGCATCCTCAAGGAATCCCAGGCCCACCTGGAAACCCAGCAAGCCGAGCTTGAGCAGACCAACGAACAGTTGGCCGAACAGACCCAGACCCTGGCCGAGCAACGCGACGCCATGGACCGCAAGAACATCGAGCTGAACCAGGCCCAGATCGAGCTGGAAGACCGCGCCGAAGAATTGCAGCGCTCCAGCAAGTACAAATCCGAATTCCTCGCCAATATGTCCCACGAGCTGCGCACACCGCTTAACAGCTCGCTGATCCTGGCCAAGCTGTTGGCCGAGAACCCGCAGGAAAACCTCAGCGCAGAGCAGGTCAAGTTTGCCGAGTCGATCTACTCGGCCGGCAACGATCTGCTCAACCTGATTAACGACATTCTGGATATTTCCAAGGTGGAAGCCGGCAAGCTGGAAGTGCGCCCGGAAAACTCCAGCGTGGCACGCCTGGTGGATGGCCTGCGCGGGATGTTCGAGCCGCTGGCCGCCGACCGTAAGCTGGGGTTCCAGGTGGAGGTGCAGCATGGCGCACCGACCATGCTGTTTACCGACCGTCAGCGCCTGGAGCAGATCCTCAAGAACCTGCTGTCCAACGCCGTCAAGTTCACCGAGCAGGGCGACGTCAGCCTGTCGGTATCCCATGCGCCGGGGGAGGGCATTGCGTTCACCGTGCGCGACTCGGGGATTGGCATTGCCCCGGATCAGCAGGAAAGCATCTTCGAAGCCTTCCGCCAGGCAGATGGCACCACCAACCGCCGTTACGGCGGCACCGGGTTGGGCCTGTCGATTTCCCGTGACCTGGCCACTTTGCTGGGCGGCTATATCAGCGTGACCAGCGAACCGGGCAAGGGCAGTGTGTTTACGCTGGTATTGCCCGAGCAGTATGTGGAGCGCGCCGCCGACGCCGGGCCAATCGAGGTGCCGCAACAGGTGGTGCCGGCGCCGGCGCCCAAGCCCATTGCGATTTCACCGCTGCCGGTGGCCGACGCCCAGCAAATCCCGCGTTTTGCCGACGACCGCGACAAAGCCCCGTTCACCACGCGCTGCATTCTGGTGGTGGAAGACGAGCCGAACTTCGCCCGCATCCTGTTCGACCTGGCCCATGAGCTGGGCTACAACTGCCTGGTGGCGCACGGTGCGGACGAGGGCTACCGCCTGGCCGAGGAGTTCATCCCCGATGCGATCCTGCTGGACATGCGCCTGCCGGACCACTCCGGGCTGACCGTACTGCAACGCCTCAAGGAACACGCCAACACCCGCCATATCCCGGTGCATGTGATCTCCGTCGAGGACCGCGTCGAAGCCGCCATGCATATGGGCGCCATCGGTTATGCGGTAAAACCCACCACCCGCGAAGAGCTCAAGGACGTGTTCGCCCGCCTGGAGGCCAAGCTGACCCAGAAGGTCAAGCGTGTGCTGCTGGTGGAGGACGACGACCTGCAACGCGACAGCATTGCCCGCCTGATCGGCGACGATGACATCGAAATTACCGACGTCGGCTACGCCCAGGCCGCCCTGGACCTGCTGCGCACCAACGTCTACGACTGCATGATCATCGACCTCAAGCTGCCGGACATGCTCGGCAACGAGTTGCTCAAGCGCATGGCCACCGAGGACATCTGCTCGTTCCCGCCGGTAATTGTGTACACCGGGCGCAACCTGACCCGCGATGAAGAAGCCGAGCTGCGCAAGTATTCGCGCTCGATCATCATCAAGGGCGCCCGCTCGCCGGAGCGCCTGCTCGACGAAGTGACACTCTTTCTGCACAAAGTCGAATCCCAGCTGTCCCATGACCGCCAGAAGATGCTCAAGACCGCCCGCAGCCGCGACAAGGTCTTCGAGGGGCGCAAGATCCTGTTGGTGGACGACGATGTGCGTAACATCTTCGCCCTGACCAGTGCGCTGGAGCACAAAGGCGCGGTGGTGGTGATCGGGCGTAACGGCCGCGAAGCCATCGACAAGCTTAATGAAGTCGAGGATATCGACCTGGTGCTGATGGACGTAATGATGCCGGAGATGGACGGTTACGAGGCCACTGCGTTGATCCGCCAGGACCCGCGCTGGAAGAAGCTGCCGATCATCGCCGTAACAGCCAAGGCCATGAAGGACGATCAGGAGCGCTGCCTCGCGGCGGGTTCCAATGATTACCTGGCCAAGCCTATCGACCTGGACCGGTTGTTCTCGTTGATTCGGGTGTGGCTACCGAAGATGGAACGCATTTAAGTGGAGCGCAGTTTTTTGGAGAAAAGCAGCGATATTGAGCTGCGCCTGTTGATCGAGGCGATTTACCTCAAGTACAGCTACGACTTTCGCGACTACTCCGGCGCGTCGGTCAAACGCCGCGTGGCCCACGCCTTGCGCCAGTTTGACTGCGCGACCATTTCGGCGCTGCAGGAGCGGGTGTTGCACGACCCGGCAGCGTTCATGCAGTTGCTGCAGTTTTTGACGATCCCGGTGAGCGAGATGTTTCGCGACCCGTCGCACTTTCTGGCAATCCGCCAGGAAGTGGTGCCGCTGCTCAAGACCTACCCGTCGATCAAGATCTGGATCGCCGGGTGCAGCACGGGGAGGAGGTGTACTCCATGGCCATCCTGCTGCGTGAAGAGGGGCTGCTGGAGCGCACAATCATCTATGCGACGGACATCAATCCGGCGTCCCTGGATAAGGCCAAGCAAGGCATCTTCTCCCTGGAAAATGTTCGTGCCTATACGGCCAATTACCAGCAGGCCGGGGGGCAACGTTCATTTGCCGACTACTACACGGCGGCTTACGATTACGCGATCTTCGATAAAACGCTGCGCGAGAACGTGACCTTTGCCGACCACAGTTTGGCAACCGATAGTGTATTCTCAGAAACTCAATTGATTTCATGTCGTAACGTATTGATTTATTTCAATAAAAAATTGCAGGATCGGGCGTTTGGATTGTTTCATGAGTCGCTGTGCCATCGCGGCTTCCTGGTGCTGGGCAGTAAGGAAACCCTGGATTTTTCCGCCTACAGCAAGCAATTCGAACCCTTGGTCAAGCAGGAACGGATCTACCGAAAATCATGAACGACGCGCAAGCGGGCCCGATTCGCGGGATTGAAGCCATTGTCGTCGGCGCCTCTGCCGGCGGGGTCGAGGCGTTGCTGAGTATTTTCGCTGAGCTGCCTGAGGGCTTCGGCCTGCCGATCATCGCGGTGCTGCATCTGCCGGATGAGCGCCGCAGCCAGTTGGCGGAAGTCTTTGCGCGGCGCCTGAGGATTCCGGTGCGGGAAGGGCAGGACAAAGAAGTCATCCAGCCGGGGACCCTGTATTTCGCCGGGCCCGGCTACCACCTCTCGGTGGAGCACGATCGCAGCCTGTCCCTGAGCCAGGAAGACCGGGTGCACCATTCCCGGCCCGCCATCGACTACCTGTTCGCGTCCGCCGCCGACGCCTTTGGCAAGGGCCTGCTCGCCATTTTGCTGACCGGCGCCAACCAGGACGGTGCGCACGGGCTGGCGTACGTCAAGCAATCCGCAGGTACCACCGTCGTACAGGACCCCACGGAAGCGCGGATTGCCGTGATGCCGTTGGCGGCCCTGGCCTTGCATACACCTGACCATATTCTGACCTTGAGCCGCATTGCCTCATTGCTGGCTTCCCTGGAATCTTCCCCATGTTAAGTACTGTCCAGGCCAAACTGCTGATCGTTGATGATCTGCCGGAAAACCTGCTGGCCCTCGAAGCGCTGATCAAGCGTGAGGATCGCCACGTCTTCAAGGCATTGAGCGCCGATGAAGCCTTGTCCCTGTTGCTGGAGCACGAATTCGCCATGGCGATTCTCGACGTGCAGATGCCCGGCATGAACGGTTTTGAGTTGGCCGAGCTGATGCGCGGCACCGAAAAGACCAAGAACATCCCGATCGTGTTCGTCAGCGCCGCCGGACGCGAACTCAATTATGCGTTCAAGGGCTATGAAAGCGGCGCCGTGGACTTCCTGCACAAACCGCTGGATATCCACGCGGTAAAGAGCAAGGTCAACGTGTTCGTCGACCTGTACCGCCAAAGCAAGGCGATGAAGCAACAGGTCGAAGCCCTGGAGCGCAGTCGTCGCGAGCAGGAGCTGTTGCTGACGCGCCTGCAGGCCACACAGACCGAGCTGGAGCAGGCGGTGCGCATGCGCGATGACTTTATGTCGATCGTCGCCCATGAGGTGCGTACGCCCTTGAACGGGCTGATCCTGGAAACCCAGCTGCGCAAGATGCACCTGGCCCGGGACAACGCCGCCGCGTTTACCCTGGACAAGATGCACGCCATGGTCGACCGCGATGAGCGCCAGATCCAGAGCCTGATCCGCCTGATCGAAGACATGCTCGACGTGTCGCGCATCCGCACCGGCAAATTGTCGATTCGCCCGGGGCGCTTTGACCTGACGCAATTGGTGCGCAGCCTGGTGGATAACTTCGCGCCGCAGGTGGCGGCGGCGGACTCGTCCATGCAACTGGTCGCCGAAGGGCCGGTAGAGGGCAACTGGGACGAGTTCCGGATCGAGCAGGTGGTGACCAACCTGCTGACCAACGCCCTGCGCTACGGGGCTAAAAGCCCGGTGGAGGTGCGGGTGTACTGCGAACATGGCGAAGCCCGGGTGGAAGTGCGCGACCACGGGATCGGCATCAGCGAAGAGAACCAGAAGCGGATTTTCCAGCAGTTCGAGCGCGTCTCCGCCAGCCAGGTGGCGGCGGGCCTGGGCCTCGGGCTGTTTATTTCCGAGCAGATCGTTGCTGCCCATGGCGGCACTATCGAGGTCGAGAGCCAGATAGGCGAGGGCGCCCTGTTTCGGGTGTGCCTGCCCCTTGAGCCATCGGTATGAAATCAATCGTCAGCCCGACGCAACCTCTACGTGACCCCATGGTCGTAATTGCAGCTAATGACCGGACAAAGGCTTCCCATGAGTGAAGATGCACAAGATGTCGTTCTGATCGTCGAGGACGACGAATCCATTATGTTCGTGCTGGGTGAGTACCTGGCGGGCCTGGGGTATCGGGTGTTGAAGGCGATTGACGGGGAGCAGGCCTTTGAAATCCTCGCGACCAAGCCGCACCTGGACCTGATGGTGACTGATTACCGCCTGCCGGGCGGGATTTCCGGGGTGCAGATCGCCGAGCCGGCTATCAAGCTGCGGCCGGAATTGAAGGTCATCTTTATCAGCGGTTATCCGCAGGAAATTCTCGACTGCAATAGCCCTATCACGCGCAATGCGCCGATCCTGGCCAAGCCGTTTGACCTGGATACGCTGCAAGAGCATATCCAGCGGTTGTTGGCGTAACACCCTGGGGCTGCGTGGCAGCCCCTGATCACTAATTCCTGATCATCTCCCGCACCTTCGCCGTCAGCAAATCAAAGGTGAACGGTTTGGTGATCAGCTGCATGCCAGGGTCCAAGAAACCACCTCGTACTGCGGCATGCTCGGCATAGCCGGTAATGAACAGCACCTTCAAGTCCGGGCGAATCTGCCGGCCGATTTCCGCCAGTTGCCTGCCGTTCATGCCGGGCAGGCCGACGTCACTGATCATCAGGTCGATACGCTGCTCGGACTCAATGATCGGCACGGCCGTATCGGCATCGCCCGCTTCAACAAAGGCGTAGCCCAGCTCCTTGAGTACCACGCTGACCAGCACGCGCACGGCAGGGTCGTCCTCGACGATCAATACGGTTTCACCTGCATTGGCATAGGGCAGCAGCGCCGGATTGACCGCCTCATCGGCGACCACTTCACCCACATAGCGCGGCAGGAACAGGCTGACGGTGGTGCCTTTGCCCACTTCGCTGTGGATCGTCACATGCCCACGGGACTGACGGGCGAACCCGTAGATCATCGACAGGCCCAGGCCCGTACCCTGGCCAATCGGCTTGGTGGTGAAAAACGGGTCGAATACCCGGCCCATCACGTTTTCCGGGATGCCGCAGCCGTTGTCGCTGACGCTCAGCTCCACGTAATCACCGGGGCTGAGTGTGCCGTAGGCGGCGGTGAACACACTGTCCAGATGGCGGTTGGTCGTTTCTACGGTGAGCTTGCCGCCATTGGGCATGGCATCGCGTGCGTTGAGTACCAGGTTGAGCAGGGCGCTTTCGAGTTGATTGGGATCGGCCTCGGCGGTCCACAGCTGATCGAGCAGGCGCATGTCCAGGCTGATGCTTTCATTGATGCTGCGTTGCAGCAGCTCGCCCATGGACGTCACCAGTTGGTTGATCTCCACGGGCTTGGAATCGAGCGACTGGCGGCGCGAGAACGCCAACAGCCGGTGGGTGAGGCCCGCGGCACGGTTGGCCGAGGTCACGCCGAGGTCGATCAGGCTGTCCAGATCGTCCAATTTGCCACGCGACACACGCCTTCGTAACAGCTCCAGGCTACCGATAATCCCGGTCAGCATGTTGTTGAAATCGTGCGCGATGCCCCCGGTCAACTGGCCCACGGCTTCCATTTTCTGGGATTGGCGCAAGGCTTCTTCGTTGCTGCGCAATTGCGCGGTACGTTCTTCTACCTGCTGCTCAAGGGTCTCAAGCGTGCGCTGCAGGCGCAGTTCGCTTTCGCTCAAGTCAATCAGCCGGTCACGCGCATCATATTGCCGGCGCCGACCGCGCAGGGCGGCGCTCACCAGGCTGATCAAGGTCACGGGGTGGAAGGGCCGTTCAAGGAAGGTCACATTGCCCAGCAAGCCACTGAGGTGCGAGGAGCCATTCTGCTCGGCGCCGCCGTGGTGGGTCATCAGCACAATCGGCAAGTCCGACCAGGCCGGCTGTTGATGCAAATGCTCCAGCAGCGGCTCCAGGTCGGCGCCGCGCAACGCTTCGGCAGCAATGATCAGCAAGCCGGCACCTTGCTCCAGTGCTTCGCACAGGGCGCTTAGGCTGCTGGCGACGATGCCGCTATAACCGGCTTCATTGAGCATCATCAGTGCCAACGTACCATCGCGGCCCATCGGCGCCAGGACAATGGCGCGCTCGGAGACAGGTGAAATGGCTGTCACACGCCGTCATCCTTAAGCAAAGGGGAGCCGGCGCCCATGTACGTCGGGATGCCACGCAGTACGCCCTGGAAATTATCGAGGGGTTCGCCGACGGTCAGGCCGCGGTTGCCGATCCGGTATTCGCGAATCGTCGACTCATGGGAGCCGGTGCGTTTCTTGATGATCGAGATGGCGCGGCGCACCTTGCCCAATGCTTCGAAGTAACGCAGCAGGATAACTGTGTCAGCCAGGTAAGTGATGTCCACGGGCGCCTGCATATCACCGACCAGCCCGTGCTGCGCGACCGTCATGAACGTCGCCGCGCCCCGGCGGTTGAGGTACAGCAGCAGCTCGTGCATATGCAGGATCAGCGCATTCTCTTCCGGCATGGCGGCCTGGTAGCCGTTGATACTGTCGATCACCACGGTTTTGATTCCGCGCTCATCGACGCAACGGCGCACGCGGTGCGAGAACTCGCCGGGGGACAGCTCGGCGGCGTCCACTTGTTCGATCAGCAGGTTGCCGGTGGCTTCGAGCGCGGCGAGGTCGATGCCCATGTTGCGCATGCGTTCGAACAGCAGCCCAAGCTCTTCATCGAAGATAAACAGTGCAGCCTTTTCCCCGCGTGCCACGGCGGCAGCGGCGAAGATCATCGAGATCAATGACTTGCCGGTACCGGCCGGGCCGAGGATCAGGCTGCTGGAGCCGGTCTCCACGCCGCCGCCCATCAAGGCGTCCATTTCGCGGATGCCGCTGCTCAGGGTCTCGCGCACGTAACCGCCGCGATGTTCGGCTGCCACCAGGCGCGGGAACACGTGGATGCCATCGTGCATGATGGTGAAGTCGTGAAAGCCACCACGGTATTTTTGGCCACGGTACTTCACCACCCGCACGCGACGGCGTTCGGCGCCGTAGGTGGGGGTCAGTTCTTCCAGGCGGATCACCCCGTGGGCCACGCTGTGCACGGTTTTGTCGAGGGATTCGGTGGTCAGGTCGTCCAGCAGCAGCACGGTGGCGTCGTAACGCACGAAGTAGTGCTTGATCGCCAGGATCTGCCGGCGGTAACGCAGCGAGCTTTGCGCCAGCAGGCGAATTTCCGAGAGGCTGTCGATCACGACGCGAGTCGGCTTGACCCGTTCCACCACTTCGAAAATCTGTCGCGTGGCTTCGCCCAGTTCGAGGTCGGAGGAGTACAGCAGGCTCTGCTGATGCTCGGCGTCGAGCAGACTCTCCGGCGGGGTCAGTTCGAAGATATGGATATTGTCATCCAGATCCCAACCGTGGGATTTGGCCCCTTGGCGCAATTCACGCTCGGTTTCGGACAGCGTGATATACAGCGATCGCTCACCTTCTTTCGCCCCGGCCTGCAGGAAATGCAGGGCCACCGTAGTCTTACCGGTGCCAGGCTCGCCTTCCAGCAAGAACAGATGGCTGCGCGATAGCCCCCCGGAAAGAATGTCATCAAGACCTTCGATACCGGTGGCCGCTTTTTCGGTTAACTGCGCTTTGGATGTAGACAAGAAGTGCCCTCAGGTCACATACGAGTAGAGGATGCGCGCCCATGTGGACGCGCCATGTTCACTTGACCGTTGCGCTCTGCGGCGGTTCAACCTGATGCGGGATTTCTGCGCCTACAGCCCTTGCTGCAGTGCCGGGTCGTCAGGGTTTTGTTGCTCGAGCTGGGCGAGCAGCACCTGGACATTCTGCAACTGGCCGCTTTCCTTCCAGTAATTGACCAGCAGCACCCGGGCCTTGCGGTTAGCTGGGTGGCGCTGGATGATTTCTTCGAGCTGGCGCTGGGCGGCCTCCAGTTCCTGCTGGGCGTGCAGGGTGGTGGCCAGGTCATAGCGGTAATCCTGGTTGTCCGGCTCCAGCTCCACCGCTTTGGACAGGCCGAGCAAGGCGTAAGGCCGCTCGCCGTGATGCAGCAACCACATGCCCAGGGCGTGCTGCAAGTAAGCCGATTCGGGATGCGCTGCCAGTTGCCGCGCCAACAATTGGCGGGATTCATCGGTCTTGCCTTGCTTGTCGAGCAACTCGATCTGCGCCACTACGGCTTGCAGGTTGTCCGGCTGAAGGCGCATGGCCTGCTCCAGCGCGTTTTGCGCCTCCGGCAGCAGGGCGCTGTGGATATACAGGCGCGCGAGTTGAATCCAGCCCTCGGCGGTTTCAGGCTGGGCCTTGAGCTTTTTCACAAACTCGTCAAGCACCTGCTGCAATGGCCCGAAGTACAGCCCCAAGGTGTCCGGCGACAAGCCGAGCAAGGCATTGGCGGCGGTAAAGCGTACGGCTTGTTCGGGATCGTCCAGCACCGGGCCGAGCAACAGCGTGCGCTGGCCGCTGGGCACCAGGCCGACAATGCTGTGGATCGCGGCCTCGCGCACCAGCGCTGATTCGCTGGTCAGGTCCTTGTCCGCCAGCTTCAAGGCACGGGGGCTGGGGTAGTTGGGCAATTCGGCGTGCAGCGCGGCACGCCGCTCGGGCGACAGGTCCGGCCGATCCAATTGCTGGTACAGCACACGCGCCGCCCCAGGCTCACCGTTATGCGCCTGTTTCAGGGCTTTGGAGTAGCCATGGGCAATGGCGGGCGGCACTTGCACCGGCGTGGAGCGGGAGAAATACCAGGTAATCAATACAATCAACAGCAGGGCGCACAGGCCGACGATCGAGTAACGGCGTGACTTTGACATGCAGGCGTCCGAAAGCTTGGGCAGCTAGAGCAAAGCCATCAGCTTCGGTCAGACCAGGGCAGGTGTCAAACCCGCGTCAGGTCAGCACGTATTCCACTGGCTCCAGGGCTGGCGGCAAGTCGGTTTGACCAAGGGCTGCGAGTACTTCGCGCTCCAGCGTGCGCAGGATGGCATTGCAGGGCAGGTCGTTTTCGTCGAAGCCGAACGGGTCTTCCAGGTCATCGCCGATTTCATCCAGGCCAAAGAAGGTATAGCTGACGATGGCGGTAAACACCGGCGTCAGCCACCCCAATGGTTCAGCCATGGCGAACGGCAACAGAATGCAAAAGAGGTAGATGGTGCGGTGCAGCAGCAAGGTGTAGGGGAAGGGCAGCGGCGTGGTCTTGATCCGCTCGCACGAGGCCTGTACCTGGCTGAGGCTGACCAGCCGGGCTTCCAGCTGGGTGTAACGCCATTCGCTGAGCACGCCTTGCTCGGTCAGTTTGCTGAAACGTGCGCCCACCTGTTGCAGCACCTTGTCGGGGAGGTTGGGGTGGCGTGTGTCCACTGCGGCCCAAGGCTTGATCGCTTGGGCTTCATCCTCAAGGCGCAGCCGTGCGATCAAGCCATGGGCAAAGCCACATAGGCCGCGCAACAGGTTCGCTCGCTCAGCCGGGTCGCCCAGCACCTGGGTCTCGCGGATCAGTGAGCGCACCTCAATGATCATCTGCCCCAGCTGCTTGCGGCCTTCCCACCAGCGGTCATAACAGGCGTTGTTGCGAAAACTCATGAAGATCGACAACGACAGCCCCAGCAGCGTGAAGGGCGTGGCGTTGACCTTGGAGAAATACGCCGGGTGCAGGGTTTCCACCAGCACGATCACCGAGGCCAGCAGGGTAACCAGCAGGCTGCGCAGCGCGATGCGCTTGGCAATCGAGCCCTTGAGGGAGAACAGGATGCCCAGGAGGTTGGGCTTGGGGCGGACGATCATCGGCGGGCTGAGGCCTCTTTGGTGGCGCAGGCGCTCAGATTAGAAGCCTGTTTTGCGGGCGTCCAATCGCTTGGGCTGACCGGCTGATCAGCGCGATTGATGATTGGCCAAACCAGTCAACTATATTGAAGGCTTTGACCATTGCCGCTGCAGCGTGCGAGAGCGACTATTTCGACGATTCGGGCACAGTTCAAGGAAACAATAATAATGCAGATTGAAAACAAGGTATTCCTGGTCAGCGGCGGCGCGTCGGGCCTCGGTGCGGCCACCGCTGAAATGCTCATAACGGCCGGCGCCAAGGTGATGCTGGTGGACCTTAACGCCGACGCTGTGGCAGCCAAGGTCAAACAGTTGGGCGACAACGCCCGCAGCGCCGTGGCGGATATCAGCCAGGGAAGCGGCCGCCGAAGCGGCGGTACAGGCTACGGTTGCGGCCTTTGGTGGCCTGCATGGGCTGGTGAACTGCGCAGGCATCGTGCGCGGCGAGAAAATCCTCGGCAAAAATGGCCCCCATGGGCTGGTCAGCTTTGCCCAGGTCATCAACGTCAACCTGATCGGCAGCTTCAACCTGCTGCGCCTGGCGGCGGCGGCCATCGCCGAAACCGAAGCGAATGCCGAGGGTGAGCGCGGCGTGATCATCAATACCGCCTCCGTGGCGGCGTTTGACGGGCAGATCGGCCAGGCAGCGTACGCGGCTTCCAAAGGCGCAATTGCCAGCCTCACGCTGCCTGCTGCCCGCGAGCTGGCGCGCTTCGGCATCCGCGTGATGACCATCGCCCCGGGCATTTTCGAAACGCCGATGATGGCCGGCATGACCCCCGAAGTGCGTGATTCCCTGGCGGCCGGCGTGCCATTCCCGCCACGCTTGGGCAAACCCGCCGAATACGCCGCGCTGGTGCGGCACATCATTGAAAACAGCATGCTTAACGGCGAGGTGATCCGTCTCGACGGCGCCTTGCGTATGGCGGCCAAATAAGGAGATTGACCCATGACTGACCCCATCGTGATTGTCAGTGCCGTGCGCACGCCCATGGGCGGGTTTCAAGGCGACCTCAAGGGCCTGACCGCGCCGCAGCTGGGTGCCGCCGCAATCCGCGCCGCCGTGGAGCGGGCGGGCATCGCCCCCGACGCGGTGGATGAAGTGCTGTTCGGCTGCGTGCTGCCCGCAGGCCTGGGCCAGGCGCCCGCACGTCAAGCCGCCCTGGGCGCCGGCCTGGATAAAGCCACGCGCTGCACCACCCTGAACAAGATGTGCGGCTCGGGCATGCAAGCCGCGATCCTGGCGCATGACTCGCTGCTGGCCGGCAGTGTCGACGTGGTGATTGCCGGCGGCATGGAAAGCATGTCCAACGCCCCCTACCTGCTTGATCGCGCGCGCAGTGGCTACCGCTTGGGCCATGGCCGGGTGCTCGACCATATGTTCCTCGACGGCCTGGAAGACGCCTACGACAAGGGCCGGCTGATGGGCACCTTCGCTGAAGAATGCGCCGGGCTCAACGGCTTTACCCGCGAAACCCAGGATGCGTTCGCCGTCGCCTCCCTGACCCGCGCACAGGAAGCCATTACCCATGGCAGTTTTGCCGCCGAGATCGTCCCGGTGCAGGTCACCGTCGGCAAGGAACAGAAAACCATCCTGCACGATGAACAACCGCCCAAGGCCAAACTGGACAAAATCACCAGCCTGAAACCGGCGTTCCGTGAAGGCGGCACCGTGACGGCGGCCAACTCCAGTTCGATTTCCGATGGCGCGGCAGCATTGCTGCTGATGCGCCAGTCCGAGGCGCAAAAACGCGGGCTCAAGCCGCTGGCGGTGATCCATGGACATGCGGCGTTTGCCGATGAGCCCGGGCTGTTTCCGGTGGCACCGGTGGGTGCGATTCGCAAACTGATGAGCAAGACCGGTTGGAATCTCGAGGACGTCGACCTGTTCGAAATCAACGAAGCCTTCGCGGTGGTCAGCCTGGTGACCATGAGCAAGCTGGAAATCCCCCACGCCAAAGTCAACGTGCACGGCGGTGCCTGCGCCCTGGGCCATCCGATTGGTGCGTCGGGTGCGCGGATTCTGGTGACCTTGCTCTCGGCCTTGCGCCAGAAGGGCCTCACCCGTGGCGTCGCAGCCATCTGTATCGGCGGCGGTGAAGCCACGGCCATGGCCGTTGAATGCCTGTATTAAGGATTTTGTATGTTACCCAATGACGAACAACTGCAGATCAGCGACGCGGCCCGGCAATTTGCCCAGGAGCGCCTGAAACCTTTCGCCGCCGAATGGGACCGCGAGCACCGTTTTCCCAAGGAGGCCATCGCTGAAATGGCCGAACTGGGCTTTTTCGGCATGTTGGTACCGGAGCAGTGGGGCGGTTGCGACACCGGCTACCTGGCCTACGCCATGGCGTTGGAGGAAATCGCCGCGGGCGATGGTGCTTGCTCGACGATCATGAGCGTGCACAACTCGGTGGGCTGCGTGCCGATCCTCACGTTCGGCAACGATCAGCAGAAAGAACAGTTCCTCAAGCCCCTGGCCAGCGGCGCCATGCTCGGCGCGTTCGCACTGACCGAACCCCAGGCCGGCTCCGATGCCAGCAGCCTCAAAACCCGTGCGCGCCTTGAGGGCGACCACTACGTGCTCAATGGCTGCAAACAGTTCATCACCTCCGGGCAAAATGCCGGGGTGGTGATTGTGTTCGCGGTCACCGACCCGGCAGCGGGCAAGCGTGGGATCAGCGCATTCATTGTGCCCACCGATTCGCCGGGCTATACCGTGGCCCGCGTCGAAGACAAGCTCGGCCAGCATGCGTCGGATACCTGCCAGATCCTGTTCGAGGACGTGAAGGTGCCGGTGGCCAACCGCCTGGGCGAAGAGGGCGAGGGCTACCGTATCGCCCTGGCTAACCTGGAAGGCGGCCGCGTGGGCATCGCCTCGCAATCAGTGGGCATGGCCCGCGCTGCGTTTGAAGCGGCCCGCGACTACGCCCGTGAGCGTGAAAGCTTTGGCAAACCCTTGATCGAACACCAGGCCGTGGCGTTTCGTCTGGCGGACATGGCCACGCAAATCGCCGTGGCGCGGCAGATGGTGCATTACGCCGCCGCGCTGCGTGACAGCGGCAAGCCTGCACTGGTGGAAGCCTCGATGGCCAAGCTGTTCGCCTCGGAAATGGCCGAAAAAGTCTGTTCGGCCGCCTTGCAAACCCTCGGTGGTTACGGTTACCTGAGCGACTTCCCCCTCGAGCGGATCTACCGCGACGTGCGGGTCTGCCAGATTTATGAAGGCACCAGCGATATTCAACGCATGGTCATCTCACGCAATCTCTAAGGAGCCGATACATGAGTTACGAAACCATTTTGCTCGAAGTCCAGGGCCGCGTCGGGCTGATCACCCTGAATCGCCCACAAGCCCTGAACGCGCTGAATGCGCAGTTGGTGAGCGAGTTGAACCAGGCGCTGGACGGCTTGGAAGCCAACCCGAAAATCGGCTGCATCGTGCTGACCGGCTCGAAAAAAGCCTTCGCCGCCGGCGCCGATATCAAGGAAATGGCTGAGCTGACCTACCCGCAGATCTACCTGGATGACCTGTTCAGCGACAGCGACCGCGTGGCCAACCGCCGCAAGCCGATCATTGCCGCCGTCAACGGCTTCGCCCTGGGCGGCGGCTGCGAGCTGGCGTTGATGTGTGACTTTATCCTGGCCGGTGATGGTGCCAAGTTCGGCCAGCCGGAGATCAACCTCGGCGTACTGCCGGGCATGGGCGGCACACAGCGCCTGACCCGTGCGGTGGGCAAGGCCAAGGCCATGGAAATGTGCCTGACCGGGCGTTTTATCGACGCGGTGGAAGCTGAGCGCTGCGGGATCGTGGCGCGCATTGTGCCGGCGGATGAGTTGCTGGAAGAAGCGCTCAACGTTGCTGCTTTGATTGCCGGTAAATCGGTGCCGATCAGCATGATGGTCAAGGAAAGCGTGAACCGCGCTTTTGAGGTGAGTTTGTCGGAAGGTGTGCGTTTTGAGCGCCGGGTGTTTCATGCGGCGTTTGCGACGTTGGATCAGAAGGAGGGGATGGCGGCGTTTGTGGGGAAGCGGGTGGCGGAGTTTAAGGATCGATAGGTTTATATCCGGTATTGGGGTTGCGGCTGGAATTGGTTCCGCTCTTACAGCGGGTCACTTTGGAAAAGAGCCCCAAAGTAACCAAAGGGCTCTTGCCCCAACACTCGGCACCTCGCTCTGGCTCGGTGTGCCCGCACGCAGACTTGAATCCGTGGGCCGCCGCGATGGGCCATCCTTGGCCCAGCGCGGCTAACCCGGCGTCCTGCCGGGTTACCCACGGATTCAAGCCTGCGTGCGGCCAGCGTGTTTTACGGGGCGCCAAGGATCAAGATCAAGATCAAAAGCGCAAAAGATCGCTGACTTCGTCAGCGCAAAGGATGTAAGGGCCAGATCAAAAACAAAGCAAAGCACGGCGGCCTGACAGCCGACCTCGGTCAAGTGTGGGAGCTGGCTTGCCTGCGATGCAGACACCTCGGTACATCAGGCAAACCCAGTTGATGTCATCGCAGGCAAGCCAGCTCCCACAGAAAAGCCGATCTACTGCGGACCCGCTTTTGATCTACACCACTCAGGTCGGCTACCAGGCCGCCGTGCTCTGCTTTTGACTTTGATCTGAGACGCCCCGTCAATCACGCTGGCCGAACGCAGGCTTTGGAGCGTGGGCAACCCGGCAGGACGCCGGGTTAGCCGCGCTGGGCCAAGGATGGCCCATCGCGGCGGCCCACGCTCCAAAGCCGGAGTGAGGGCACACCGAGCCTAGGCGAGGTGCCGAGTGATGGGGCGAGGACTTTTTGCTTACTTTTGGGTCCTTCCAAAAGTGAGTCGCTGTAAGAGCGAAACCATAGGCGGCCGTTACCCAAATAACGGATATACCCCCCATCAAAGTTGATAACCCCTCAACTCCCGAGCAATCACCATCCGCTGAATCTCACTAGTCCCTTCATAAATCTGCGTAATCCGCGCATCCCGGTAATAACGCTCTACCGGATAATCCTCCAAATACCCATACCCACCATGAATCTGCATTGCTGAAGAACAAACCTTCTCAGCCATCTCCGAGGCAAACAACTTGGCCTGGGACGCCTCCGACAAACACGGCTTACCCGCAGAGCGCAGACGAGCAGCATGCAGGATCAGCAACCGTGCCGCATTCAACCGAGTTTGCATATCAGCCAGCAGATTCGCCACGCTCTGGTGCTCAATGATGGCCTTGTCAAATTGCACCCGATCACGCGCATAACCCAACGCCGCCTCAAACGCCGCCCGAGCAATCCCCAACGCCTGAGCCGCAATGCCGATACGCCCGCCTTCCAGGTTCGACAGCGCAATCGCCAAACCTTTGCCGCGCTCACCCAACAGGTTGGCCTCCGGCACCGAACACTGGTTAAGCGTGACGGCGCAAGTGTCCGACGCCCGAATCCCCATCTTGTGTTCGGTGCGATCAACCACAAACCCCGGCGTGTTGGTCGGCACCAGAAACGCCGAGATACCTTTTTTGCCCAACTGCGGATCAGTCACCGCAAATACGATCGCCAGCTTGGCGCGTTTGCCGTTGCTGACAAATTGCTTGGCGCCATTGATCACCCACTGGCCGTCGCGCAACTCGGCGCGGGTGCGCAGGTTGTGGGCTTCGGAACCGGCCTGGGGCTCAGTCAGGCAGAAGCAACCAATCGCCTGGCCGCTGGCGAGGTCGGGCAGCCAGGTGTGTTTCTGCGCATCTGTGCCGTAGTTGAGGATTGGCCCGCAACCCACTGAATTATGGATGCTCATCAGTGCGCCGGTCGCACCGTCGCCGGCGGAAATTTCCTCGACGGCCAAGGCATACGCCACGTAGTCGACATAGGTACCGCCCCATTCTTCCGGCACTACCATGCCCAACAGGCCGAGTTCGCCCATCTTCGCTACTCAGGGCGTCGTCGATCCAGCCGGCTTTCTCCCAAGCTTGGGCATGGGGGCGATTTCGCCGCGTGCAAAGTCGCGAGCCATGTCGCGGATCATTACCTGTTCTTCAGTGTATTCAATATCTTGCATGATTTAGTTCACACCCTGCTCGAAGTGGTGGAAAAAGCTGTCGACATGGGTTTTGTCCAACCCATGCAGCGTCGGCGGGTTCCAGCGTGGGGTTTTGTCCTTGTCGATGATCAGTGCGCGGACCCCTTCAATAAGGTCGCCGCGTTCGAACCATTGACGGTCGAGGTGCAGTTCCAGCGCGAAGCAGCGTTCCAGCGACAAACGGCGGCCGCGACGCAGCATTTTCAGGGTCACGGCCATGGCCAGGGGCGAGCGGGTTTGCATCAGGTGGGCGGTGTTGAGTGCCCATTCGTGGCTGTCGGCGACGGTGACTTGCTGCAACTGCTCGACAATGCTCGGTACATCCGGCAGGCCGAAGAAGTGGTCGATGGCCGGGCGCAAGGCGGCCAGCGGTGGATCGGGCAGTTGTTGCACGGCGAGTTTGGCCAGTGCGCCTTGCAGGTCCTTGAGCGGCGCGTCGTGCCATTGCAGGTGGTCGAGTTTCTGGTCGAGTTCCGAAAGCCTTGTGCTGTCCAAGTACCAGTTCGCCAAGCCGCAGTACAACGCGTCGGCAGCGCGGATCTGCACGCCGGTGACGCCGAGATAGATCCCCAACTCGCCAGGAACCCGTGGCAGGAAATAGCTGCCGCCCACATCCGGGAAATACCCGATTGCCACTTCCGGCATTGCCAGGCGGCTGCGCTCGGTCACCACACGCAAGTCGGCGCCTTGCACCAGCCCCATGCCGCCCCCCAGGACAAACCCGTCCATCAGGGCCAGCACCGGTTTGCGGTAATGGTGGATGGCCAGATCGAGTGCGTATTCTTCGACGAAGAAGTCCTGGTGCAGGGTGTCGCCGCTTTTGAAGCTGTCGTAGAGGGAGCGAATATCGCCACCGGCGCAGAAGGCCTTTTCCCCAGCACCACGCAGGACCACCGCGTACACCTCGGGGTCGTCCTCCCAGGCTTGCAGCTGCTGCGCGAGGCTGCGCACCATGCCGAGGGTGATGGCATTCAGGCCGGCGGGGCGGTTGAGGGTCAGGTGACCAATATGGTTACGCACTTCGGCGAGTACGTCGTCCTGGTGTACATCGGCGCTGCTTGCTTCGGATGAAACCTGAGCAGTCATCTGTAACTCCCTGCTTTTATTGTTCTTTATCAAGATGTTCGCGGGCGAACTCTCTCGTGATCGTAACAGTGCAAATTTGCCCAGTACAACCCGGAATCATGCAGGTCGTTTTTGCATTTATGCAGGGTGCTGAGCCTGGGCTCAGGGTACGCGGCTTGCCAGGACATCACCAACGCTGCGGCGGCGTGCATGCTGTTCTGCAGTGTGGATCAACTGTTCCAGTTCTGTCGGGGCTATATCGTAGAACTGCTCCATGTCGGCCAGTGCCAGCTTCAAATCGGCGGCAGTGATGGCCGGGTCTCGAGCGGCGTCAGGGTCAGGCAAAATAACCGTCGGTGCCTCGGCAGCACCCTTGGGGTAGCGCGTGCGTGTGGCGTTGTTGTAGGCGAGTGCGCAGGCCAGCAGGGCGCCGGCACCCAGCAGCACGGCGCCCAGCTCATGCCAGCCAAGGGCAGCGGAAGCCGGGTCAGCCAGGACCAGGGTCATGGCCAGGCCACCGGCAGGCGGGTGCAAGCAGCGCAACCAGCACATCAGCACCACCGCCATCCCCGCCGCCAGGCAGGCGCCGCCCAGGGTGCGCCCGAGCACGCGGGCCACCAGCAAGGCCACCACACCGGCGCACAGGTAGCTGCCGATGATCGACCAGGGCTGCGCCAGCGCACCGGACGACACTGCGAACAACAACACCGCTGAAGCCCCCAGCGGCCCCAGCAGGTGCAACGCCACCTCCATGCCAAACATCTGGGCACATAACCAGACACTGAACAGCGTGCCCAGCGCCATGCCGATGGCGGCGCGGCCCCATTCAGTTGGGCGGGTATTGATGGCTGCGGGAAACCAGCGAGCGAGCATTAAAAGAGAGTCCATAAATAGCGGGCAAAAAAAAGGCCTGTCTGGTTGCCCGGAGAAGCCTCTGAAGGTTCCAACATTTGGGGGAAGGAACCTGCGCAGTGTGCCGTGGCAGCCAATAATGCGCCAATGCATATTAATGGAGCTTAAATACAAAAATAATGAGTTTAAAGGCCGTCAGCTTACGGGGAGGTCGCTGTGCTGAGCTTTCCGAGGACGCGGTCATCGGTTTCTGCATTGAACAGACGCCTGCGCAGGTTTGCCTGCAGCCCGGGGTCACTGCCAAGCGGCCCATTCAGCGCGACGAGGGCATTGCGCAGCTGCATCAGCCGATGCAAGGGCGGGATGGGCAGGTAGCCGACGTGCACTTCATCGCGGGCATTGGGCGAACTATCATCTGGCACGGCATTGTCCTCTTTTGAAGTAAGCCGCGGTGACAGCTGCGGCCCAGAGCGTCCTTGTTGTTATGCATGACCTATGGCGTTAAATACCTACCGCACATGGCCTTGGAGTGTACATTTGGGTTTCGGACGCGGGAAAGGGAAATGGCACCAGCCATTACGCATAGCTACGTAGGAGTTTTCTGCGTCGGCAGCGCCGACGCAGGCGTCAAGGTCGTGGGGTTTGGGCCAGATGCAGCAGCACATAGGGGTTTCTGTCGAACTCGCCGGTGAGCGTCGGGGTGATTGTGCCAAAGCGTGTGTCTTTCAAACCCTGGTAATCCGCCTCGCTCATCACCAGCCAGGCCGGCCCTTGCAGCGGCGCCAGATCAGCCGGTTGCTGGGTAAATAACGGCACCTGGTCGCAGTCGAGGTTAACCATGTATTTAATCGCCTTGGCGTCTTTACCCAGGCCGTGCAGTACCACAGGCGCGCGCTGTTGCATGACCTGCTCATGCACACGCAGGGTAAAGGTGCGCGTGTCGTAAACACTGCGCACCAACGGCTCGACCACCCCGATATACGTTGCCCATACTGCCAGTACCGCGGCCAGCGCCGGCCCCAGCGGCCGCAGCTGAGCACGCAACAGGGCCAGCAGCGCCAGCACCTGCAGCCCGCCGAGTACGCCGAACATCAGCCCGAGATGGCTCAACTGCTCAGGGTAATGGCGACGCGCTAACACCAGCCCCACGATCAGGAATGTCGGCAGCAGCGTCCACAGGCCCAGCATCAGCCCGCGCAACCAGACAAACATACGGCCCTGCGCAACGTAGAAGGGATACGCCGCGATGATCGCCGCCATCGGCAACATCGGCAGCACATAGCGCGCCTTCTTTGCCTGGGGAATCGACAGGCCCAGCATCACCAGCAAACCTGCGGCCGCGCAATACAACACCAGCTGCAAGGCCGGGTCCGGCACACGCCGCCCACCGGTTGCCACCGCCAACAGCACCAGCAACGCCATCGGGTAGGCCAGGGCGTAATTGCCCAGCGAGCTGGTGAAGTAATACAGCACGCTGCTGGAACCTTCGCTGCCGTCCATGCGCCCCAGGAACTGCATGCGGATTACATCCTGCATGAAGCTCTCACCGCCACTGAGCTTGGCCATCAGCAGCAACAGGCCGACACAGGCAGCCAGCAGCGCCAGGGCCAGCAAGCCGAAACTGAACAGTTGGCGCCATTGCCGGTTGATCAGGTAGTAACTGCACAGCATCCCCGTGGGGATGACCAGCCCGATCGGCCCGCGAATCGCAAAGCCGACAATCAGCAGCAGGTACAGCCAGTGCAGGCGCTTACCGGCACCGAAGTGGTCATGGGCGTAACCCAGGTAAAACACCGCCAAGGCAATCGCGGCCAGCATCTGGTCGAGGGACACCGAGCGGGTTTCGCTGATAAAGGTACTGCTGAGCAGCAGCACCGCGATACTCAGCAGGCCCCAGCGTTGGGAGTACGGCGCCGTAAGGCGATACACCAGGATAACGATCACCGCCGAGGCCATTGCCGTGGGCAACCAGGCCGTGAGGCTGGTGACCTGGCCCAGTGGCAATGACAGCAGCCAGGTCAACAGCGTCGAGGTGGCCAGGTAATCGGCATACGGCTGGCCGTAGGTGGTGGGGAAAAACCCCGGCCCATGGCGCAGCATCTCCTGGGCAAACACCACGAAGCGCGAGTCGAAGCCGATAATCGCCTGGTGCCAGCTGCCGGCGATAAACAATAACAGCGCCAGCAGGCCCAAGCCGAGGGAGTGGCGGCGGATGGTCTGGCTCAGCAGGGGCGGTTGAGCTTTGTTCACGAATCAGGCTTCCACGACCCGCGGCGTCCACTGCTGCTGGGGAATCGGCAGCTGGCAGGAATCCCCACGGCCAATCGGGAAATACTGGAAGCCTTTGCGCGCCAAGCGTTCGCCGTCGTACAGGTTGCGGCCATCGAAGATCACCGGTGTTTTCAGGCGCTGGTGGATCAGGTCAAAGTCGGGTGCCTTGAACTGCTGCCATTCAGTGCAGACGATCAGCGCATCCGCGCCAACCAAGGTGGATTCCGGGGTGCCCATGAGCATCAGCCGTTCTTCATCGGCGTAGATGCGCTGGGTTTCCTGCATGGCTTCCGGGTCGAAGGCGCGTACGTTGGCGCCGGCGGCCCACAGGGCTTCCATCAGCACCCGGCTTGGGGCATCGCGCATGTCGTCGGTGTTGGGCTTGAACGCCAGCCCCCACAAGGCAAAGGTTTTGCCGCGCAGGTTGCCCTGGAAGAACGCATTGATGCGCTCGAACAGTTTGCTCTTCTGGCGCTGGTTGATCGCTTCCACGGCTTCCAACAGGTCGCTGGAGCAGTTGGCCTGCTTGGCGCTGTGGATCAAGGCGCGCATGTCCTTGGGGAAACACGAGCCGCCGTAGCCGCAACCGGGGTAGATAAAGTGGTAGCCGATACGTGAGTCGGCGCCGATCCCCAGGCGCACGGCTTCGATGTCGGCGCCCAGGTGCTCGGCCAGCTCGGCGATCTGGTTGATAAAGCTGATCTTGGTGGCCAGCATGCAGTTGGCGGCGTATTTGGTCAGCTCGGCGCTGCGCAGGTCCATGAAGATGATACGGTCATGGTTGCGGTTGAACGGGGCGTACAGGTCGCGCATCACGTCGCGCACTTCTTCGCGCTCGCAGCCGATGATGATGCGGTCCGGGCGGCGGCAGTCGGCAACCGCCGAGCCTTCCTTGAGAAATTCCGGGTTGGAGACGATATCAAACTCCAGGTGCCGGCCCGCCAGGTGCAGGGCTTTTTCGATATGGGCGCGCAGGGTGTCGCCAGTGCCCACCGGCACGGTGGATTTTTCCACCAGAATCACCGGTTCGATCCGATGGCGCGCCACCGCATCGCCTACCGACAGCACGTATTTCAGGTCTGCCGAGCCATCTTCATCCGAGGGCGTGCCCACGGCGATAAACAGCACTTCGCCATGCTCGACCGCAAGCTTTTCATCAAAGGTGAAATGCAAGCGCCCGCTCTCCAGGTTTTCCTTGACCATGGCGGCCAACCCCGGCTCGAAAATGCTCACATGGCCCTGCTGCAATAGCTTGACCTTGTTCTGATCGACGTCCATGCAGATCACATCGTGACCGACTTCGGCTAATACGGTGGCCTGTACCAGACCGACGTAACCACTACCAAATACACTGATTTTCATGGAATGTTCCTGGGACTTGTAACGCTAGCGCGGCGAGAGTTGATAACCAGCACTCCGAGGATGACCAACGCCACCCCCAGGGTTTTTGAAACGGAAAACTGTTCGTTGAATACCGGCAGGCTGGCGGCCAGCAGGTACACCAGCGCGTAGCTGATGCTCAGCAGCGAATAGGCACGGCCCAACGGCAGGTGCTTGAGTGCGCCGAGCCAGCAGAGCATCGACAGCGCATAGGCCAGGATGGCCAGCAGCACCACGCCCAGGGCACCGAGGTCGATGGCATTGTTTGTGAACGCACCGAGCCATTCGTTGGGCAGCGGCAAGCGCGTCATGCTCCAACGCATGCCCAATTGCGCCGCGCTGACCAGCACCACGCTGCCCAGCGCCAAGGCAAAACCTCTCACGCGGCTCATACGTGGCGCCCCAGCAGCACGACACCGGCAATCACCAGCGCCACGCCCAGCCAGTGGCGGCCATCGATGTGTTCATGGAACACAAAGCGCGCCATCAACGTGACCAACACAAAATTCAGGCTGAGCATGGGGTAGGCAATGCCCACTTCCAGGCGCTGCAACACCAGCAACCACACCAGCAAACCCAGGCCCAGGCAAACCAGCGCCGCCCACAGCCACGGCGAACGCAGTTTCGGCGCCCAGCCGTGCGGCAGGTCGCGCCAGCTTTCCACGGCAAACTTTTGCGAGACCTGGCCCATGCAGGTCAGCAGGCAGGCGGCCAATAACAGCAGCAGGGTGATCACGGCGTCACCTGCGCGAAGATCAGAATCACCAGGTTGCCTTGCTCATGGCGCTGGCCGTCAGTCGGCAGCAACGCCACTTCGGCCTTCTCATCGTCACCCTTGACGCGCATCACCACACCGACCGGGCCTTTTTTGCGCGCATCGCTCATCCATTGCTGGACTTGGGTGGTGTCCACTTGGTGATGGCCGGCATCCGGGTACGCGAGGCCGTATTTCACTTCGCCGACGGTGTTGTAGAGCGTCACATCCGGACGCCCCAGGCGCCAGGACAGGGCCGATGCAGCGCCCAGGTCATTGCTCAGCAGCGCCGTGGCCGGGTGCAGTTCTTGCAGATGGTCGATGATGAACTGGTCCGGAATCTTGTTGTAGACCACCGAGTGCGGCAGCGCGGCCGGTACCAGGGCCACCAGCAATCCGCTGCCGATCAGGGGCGCGGCCCACAGTTTCAATGGGCGCGCGGCCTGCAGCAGGTTGACGATGATCCAGCCGAACAGGAAGGTGAACACCAACACCAGGTTGAGGGTTTCGTGGCCATGTTCGTACACCGGCTTTTTCAGTTGGACCCAGGTCAGCGCGAGCACACCCACCACGCCAATCACCAGGTTCAGCCAGCCATTGATGCGCAAGGCACCGCTGCGACCTTCAGCCAGTTTGTCCGCCAGAGTCGAGCCCATCAGCAAGGCCAGCGGCAACAGGCACGGCATGATGTAGGAGGGCAGCTTGCCCTTGGCCAGGCTGAAGAAGGCCAGGGGCATCAGCAGCCACAGCAGCAGGAACAGGGTTTTCGGCAGGCGTTTTTCCAGCCATGCGTGCTTGATCGTCGACGGCAGCAACGCGACCCACGGCAGGGTGAAGGCCACCAGCAGCGGCAGGTAATACCAGAACGGTTCGCTGTGCTGGGCGTCTTCGCCGGCAAAACGCTGGATATGCTCATGCCAGAAGAAGAAGTGCCAGTAGTCCGGCTCTTGCAGGTGCACGGCCAGGGCCCATGGCAGGCTGACCAGAACCGCCACGACCACCGCCACCAGCCCGTAGCCGAGCAGCTCGCGAAAGCGTTTCTGCCAAATGGCGTAGGGCAGGGCGATCAAGACCGGCAGCAGCCAGGCGAGAAAGCCCTTGGTCATGAAGCCCATGCCGCAGGCAAACCCCAACAGGGCCCAGGCGCCGAGGCGGCCATTGCGGGTGGTGCTGTCGAAGCAGAACCACAAGGCCACGCCGGTCAGGTTGACCCAGAAGGTGAACTGCGGGTCGAGGTTGGCATACCCGCCCAACGCCGCGACGCTGACAAAGCTCATGTACAGCACGGTGCTGACCAGGCTCTTTTGCGGGTCATTCCACAACCGGCGCGACACCAGGTACACCAGCAGGATGCTCAAGCTGGTGCTTAACGCCGAGGCGAAACGCACACCAAACAGGTTCTGACCGAAGATCGCCTGGCCCAGCGCGATCATCCAGTAGCCGGCAGCCGGTTTTTCGAAGTAGCGAATGCCCATGAAGTGCGGCGAGGCCCACTTGCCGGTCAGCAGCATTTCCTGGCTGATTTGCGCGTAGCGGGTTTCATCCGGAATCCACAGGCCATGGGTGGCCAGCGGCAGCAGATAAAACACGCCAAATGCCAACAAGAGCAGGGGCAAGGCCCAACGGCGGATCATGCTTGTTGCACTCCGAGCCAACCCTCACGGCCGCTCAGGGCGCCGCGCACCAGGTGTTGCTGGGGCAGGGTGGTCAGGTCGGCGGGCAACAGTTCGCCCAGCGGTTTGAAGTCGATGCCGCGCTGCCCTGCCTGGGCCAGCAACTGGCGAAAATCATTGGCCATCAGAATCCCTTCTACTTCTGCGTGGATCGTGTAGACGTTCAGCTTCGACGCGCTGAAGCGGTCAAGAATGAAGCGGTTGAAATCCTTGGCAGCCACCACCGGCCCGACGACTTCGTCGAAGGTCGGCAGGTCTACCGGAATCTGTGGGGTGCCCGCGCTGCCATCGGCCAGGGTTGGTCGAAACAGGCTGGTGCCCCGGCAATCACTGTTGTAGCGAAAGTTGAAACCTTGCTTGGCCTGCACCACCCGCTCATCCGCACGCCAACCGGCGGCGGCTGAACAGTCGATGCGTTCGCCCAGGATGTCGCTCAGGGTGTCCACGCCGCGTCGAATCTGCTCGATCAGCTGCGCTTCGCTCCAACGTCCGGTGTTGGCCTGCCAGCCGTGGTGATCCCAGGCGTGCAGGCCGACTTCATGCCCGGCCGCCTTGGCCTGGCGCATCAAATGCCCCAGGTCACGGCCAATCGGCTTGCCCGGCCAGGCAGTGCCGGCCAGCAGGATGTCCAGCCCATACAGGCCGACGGCATTGGAGCGCAGCATCTTCCACAGAAACTGCGGGCGGATCAGGCGCCACAGGTGGCGCCCCATGTTGTCCGGCCCGACACTGAAGAAGAACGTCGCTTTTACGCCGGCTTCATCCAGGGTTTCGAGCAACCGCGGCACACCTTCACGGGTGCCACGGTAGGTGTCGACGTCGATGCGAAGACCTGCATCCATTACTTTTTGTCCGCAATTTCGAGCATGGCTTCACGCAGGAAGAAATCCAGCGTGTTGCCGATGGTTTCGCTCATCTCCACGGTCGGCTCCCAGTTCAGCAGGCGCTTGGCGTTTTCGATGCTTGGCTTGCGGTGGGCCACGTCCTGAGTAACCGGTGCCGTAGAACGCTTTGCTCTCTACGTCACGGAAACCGGCGAACGGCGGGAAGTTGCTGCGCAGCGGGTGGGCTTCGAACTGACGCAGCAGCTCTTCGCCCAGTTGGCGGATGCTGGCTTCGTTTTCCGGGTTGCCGATGTTGATGATCTGGCCGTTGCACACATCGTTGTCGTTATCAATGATGCGCGCCAGCGCTTCGATACCGTCGGCGATGTCAGTGAAGCAGCGTTTCTGCTCGCCGCCGTCGAACAGGCGGATCGGCGTGCCTTCCACCAGGTTCAGGATCAGCTGGGTGATCGCACGGGAGCTGCCGATACGTGCCGAATCCAGACGGTCCAGGCGCGGGCCCATCCAGTTGAATGGACGGAACAGCGTGAAGTTCAGGCCCTTGGCGCCGTAGGCCCAGATCACCCGGTCCAGCAGTTGTTTGGAGACCGAGTAGATCCAACGCTGCTTGTTGACTGGGCCAACTACCAGGTTGGAGGTGTCCTCGTCGAAGTATTGGTCCTGGCACATGCCATAGACTTCGGAGGTCGACGGGAAGATCACGCGCTTGTTGTACTTGACGCAGTAGCGCACCAGCTTGAGGTTTTCTTCGAAGTCCAGCTCGAACACGCGCAGTGGGTTGCGGGTGTATTCGATGGGCGTGGCGATGGCCACCAGCGGCAGGACCACGTCGCACTTCTTGATGTGGTACTCGATCCACTCGGTGTGGATGCTGATATCGCCTTCCACGTAATGGAAATTCGGGTGGCTGCGCAGGCGCTCGATGGCGTCGGAGCCGATGTCCAGGCCGTAGACTTCGTAACGGTCGTCACGCAGCAGGCGCTCGGACAAGTGGTTACCGATAAAGCCGTTCACGCCCAGGATCAGTACGCGGGTACGGCGGGGCTTGCGGCCCGACTCGGCACCGCGCAGCACGGAGCCGTCCACCAGGCCCAATTCGTTGGCCAGGGAGGGGCCGGCCAGGTACAGGCCGTTGTCGTTGCGCTGGCCGAACTTGACCACCAACGAGTCTTCACCGCAGGCAATGCGCAGCGGGTTGACGCTGATCACACGGCCAGGGGCCAGGCCCTCGTTGCCCTTGATCACGTCGGCTTGCCACACGATCAGCTTGTGCTCGCCCACGGCGCAGAAGGCGCCCGGGTACGGTTGCGTCACGGCGCGCACCAGGTTGAACAGCTCTTCAGCCGGTTGTTTCCAGTCCAGCTTGCCATCGGCGGCGGTGCGGCGGCCGAAGTAGGTGGCCTGGCTTTCGTCCTGGGCGGTTTCAGTCAGCTTGCCTTGGGCCAATTGCGGCAGGGCATCGCGCAGCAGGTTGCTGGCGGCGTCGCGCAGTTTGGCGTGCAGGGTCAGGCCGGTGTCGCTGCGCTCGATGATGACTTTTTGCTGAGCCAGGATCGCGCCGGCATCGGCACGCTTGACCATACGGTGCAGGGTCACGCCGGTTTCGGTTTCACCTTTTACCAGCACCCAGTTGGCCGGAGCGCGACCACGGTATTTGGGCAGCAGCGAGCCGTGCAGGTTGAACGCACCTTTACTGGCGGTGGCCAGCAATTGCTCGCTCAGCAGGTTGCGGTAGTAGAACGAGAAGATGAACTCCGGGTTGAGCTTGGCGATGCGCTCGATCCACAGTGGGTGGTTGGCGTCTTCCGGGGCGTGCACCGGGATGCCGTTGCGGGCGCAGAGTTGGGCGACGGAACCGTAGAAGTTGTTTTCCTTGGGGTCATCGGCATGGGTGAACACAGCAGCAATTTCGTAACCGGTATTGAGCAGCGCTTCGATGCCTGCACAACCAATATCGTGGTACGCGAATACAACAGCTTTTGAACTCATGATTAGACCTGATCAGCAGAAGTAGAGGTATGGGAGGACACCAGGCCGTCAACGACGACCACGGGAGCCGGTGCTGCCGGTTGGTTGCGCAGCACTTTTTCAATAAAGAACCGGGGGCGGGCGCGCACATCGCTGTACATGCGGCCCAGGTATTCACCCAAGAGGCCCATGCCGATGAATTGGCCACCGGTGAACACGAACAGCACGGCGAACAAGACGAACAGGCCGTCGCCCGCCCAGTCGGCGCCGAAGGCCAGGCGCATGACGATCAAGGCGAAGGCAAAAAACACCCCGAGCGCAGCCAGGCTGAAGCCGACGATGGACAGCAGGCGCAGCGGGGTGGTGGTCATGCAGGTCAGCAGGTCGAACATCAGGCTGATCAGGCGCATGGCACTGTATTTGGATTCGCCGTGTTCACGCTCGGCGTGGTGCACCAGGATCTCGGTGGTGTGGCGGGCAAAGCCGTTGGCCAGGATCGGGATAAAGGTGCTGCGCTCGCGGCAGGCAAGCATCGCGTCGACGATGGTGCGCCGGTAAGCGCGCAGCATGCAGCCGTAGTCGGTCATGGCCACGCCGGTGGAGCGTTGCACCGCCAGGTTGATCAGGCGCGAAGGCCAGCGGCGAAAGGCCGAGTCCTGGCGGTTGTTGCGTACGGTGGCAACCACGTCGTAACCCAGGGCGGCTTGCTCGACCAGGCGCGGGATTTCTTCGGGCGGATTCTGCAAGTCGGCGTCTAGGGTAATCACCACCTCGCCACGGCACTGCTCGAAACCGGCCATGATCGCCGCATGCTGGCCGTAGTTACGGTTAAGGATCACCGCGACCACGTTGCTGCCCTCCTGCTCGGCGGCGTCTTCCAGCAGTTGGGCTGAATTGTCGCGGCTACCGTCATCCACCAGGATGATTTCGTATTCGTAGGCCAGTTGCTGACAAGCTGCGGTGGTGCGACGCAGCAATTCAGGCAGGCTTTCTTGTTCGTTGTAGACCGGGATAACGATCGACACGCAATGAATAGGGTAGGGTTTCAAAGATTCATGACCTCGGGGGTTAGAGCAACTTGGAGCGTGAAAACAGCAATAATCATTGGGCGAATGTTTAGCCCGTTGATAAAACACGGCGCTAAAGGTGATGCGTAATCAACAGGTTAGACGGTGTAGCGGAATTTGCCCTGAAGTTTCATGTTTAAGATTAAGCGCAAAAATGTTGAACAGATATGAAAGGCAGATGAAAAACTCGTTTATTTGACAGGTAGACAGCTAGGGTTCAGCTAAACGAACAGGGGCGTTGCAGCGGGTATTTGGCCAGCCAAGTAAGAACTGTCCGCAGGGCGTTTGGTTCATCTGGCTTGCGCCGTACACGTCGGGGAACTTTATTGAAGAATCTTCTCTGCACTGGGCGCCAAGTGCCGGTAAAGTAAGCCGTCTCTTGCCAGGGTAGTCGGATGAATAGCGTGCAGCTTTTACGCGGCCAGTTGCGGCCAGTGTTGATGGGGTTGTTGATGACCGTTGCGTGTGTCACCACCGTGCGGGCCGATGAGGGCGTTGCGCTCACCAGCATCGACGAGGTGCCTGAGGGTGTGGAAGTACGGGGCAAGCAGATCGCCGCGTACACCTGGGAGGATCGCCAGGGCAAGAACCTGCTGGTGCTTGCCGAGCAGGTCAGCGAGCGCGATGACGACGGCACCCAGTCGGCGTTTGTGTACGCGGCCCAGTACCTGATCGACGGCAACCGCCCCAAACGCGTGTGGATGCTCTATGACGACGTGCAGCATTGCGAATTCGACGCGTCCCTGCGCTTCGACAGGGCTGCGACCAAGGTCACCGACCTGACTGGCGATGGCATTACCCAAGCCACGGTAGGGTATTCGCGCACCTGTACCAGCGATGTCAGCCCCAATGAATTCAAGTTGATCATGCACGTGGGCAAGTCCCAGAAATACCGCCTGCGCGGCGTCGACCGCGTGGGCGCCAGCTGGTGGGACGAAGAGGCCGGCGCGCTGCGGGGCATGCCGTTACCCAAGGATTGCAGCGTAGCCGGCCAGCAGGCGCTGGTCAGCCAGTACAAGGAGCAGGGCACCGAGCTGCCATTGCCGGGCTGCTATGGCGAGGAGAAGGATTTTGCCAAGGCGCCGGAGGCTTACCTGGCCTTCATGCGCCAGCACTGGTTCGCGCTGATGCAGAAGCAGGACACCGAATGGAGCCAGACCCAGACTCAGCCTCAAGACCCCGTCGAGGATGAAGATAGCGCCCCATGATTTGGTGCGGGCGCGCAGGGTGCGCTAGACTCAGCCTTCGCCAATTCACTAAATATCTCGATTAAACAATGGCTTGTCCGAGGTATTTAATCCAAAGGCTGATTTATTTTGACTGAGTCTATCCGCAACCCGCTGACCCTTTACCTCACCCGCCTGGCGCCGTCCAGCCAACTGACCATGCGTTATGTGCTGCAGGACGCCGCCGACCGCCTGGGCTTCGAGGACATCAACCTTGAAGACATCGACTGGCACCTGCTGCAGCCCGAACACGTCATCGCATTGGTCGCCGCGTTACGCGAGGATGGTTATGCGCCGAATACCTCGTCGCTCTACGTGAATGCGGTGCGCGGGGTGATGAATGAAGCCTGGCGCTTGAGCCTGATCAGCCAGGAACACCTGTTGCGCATGCGCACCGTCAAGGCCGCGCCCGGCACCCGTTTGGGCCAGGGCCGCAACCTGCGACGTACGCTGATCCGCGAAATGATGGAGGTCTGCGCCGCCGACCCACGCCCCCAGGGCCTGCGGGACGCAGCGGTGATCGGCATCCTGTATGGCTCGGGCATGCGTAAGTCGGAGTCGGTCAACCTGGACCTGGCGCAGATCAACTTCGACGAGCGCAGCTTGCGGGTGATCGGCAAAGGCAACAAAGAGCTGATCAAGTACGCGCCGGATTGGGCATTCGCCAAATTGCAGGCATGGCTGGCGTTTCGCCGCGAGCAGCTCAAGGAAGGCGAGCAGGATGACGCCTTTCTGTTCAACCGTATCCGCCGGGGCAGCCATATCACCCGCGAGCGCATCACCAAGCATGCGATCTACTACATCGCCCGCCAGCGCGGTGAGCAGGTGGGGGTCAAGATCATGCCTCATGACTTTCGCCGCTCGTTCATCACCCGCGTAATCGAGGAGCATGACCTGTCGATCGCGCAGAAACTGGCGCACCACACCAATATCCAGACCACCGCCAGCTATGACGTGCGTGACGACAATGAGCGGCGGCGGGCGGTGGATCGGTTTGACCTGTAACGTCAGGCAGGGTGAAGACCCAAAATGTGGGAGCGGGCTTGCTCGCGAAGGCGGTGTATCTGTCACTGGACCTGTGACTGACATACCGCATTCGCGAGCAAGCCCGCTCCCACAAAGGATTGGTGTAAAGGTTAGAGGATCGGCTTGCCGCCAGTGACGGCATACCGCGAACCGGAAATGTAGCTGGCTTCATCCGAGGCCAACAGTACATAAATCGGTGCCACTTCCACCGGTTGGCCAGGGCGACCCAGCGGGGTTTCACTGCCGAAGCTCTGCACGTCATCATCGGGCATGGTCGCCACGATCAGCGGCGTCCAGATCGGGCCCGGCGCCACACTGTTGACGCGAATGCCCTGGCTGCCGAGCAACTGCGCCAGGCCCCCGGTGAAGTTGGCGATCGCGCCCTTGGTGGCGGCATAGGCCAGCAGGGTCGGCTTGGGCATGTCGGAATTGACCGAGCTGGTGTTGATGATCGAGCTGCCGGCCTTCATATGCGGCAGCGCGGCCTTGCAGATGCGAAACATCGCGGTGATGTTGATATCGAAGGTTTTGACCCATTCCTCATCCTCGATTTCTTCAAGGGTTTCGTGGGTCATCTGGAACGCGGCGTTATTGACCAGCACGTCGATGCGGCCGAATTGCTCAACTGTTTTGTCGACCAGCTCTTGGCACACGCTTTTCTGCGCGATATCACCCGGCAGCAACAGGCATTGGCGGCCGGCTTCTTCGACCCAGCGCGCAGTTTCGCGGGCGTCCTCATGTTCATCCAGGTAGGCGATAGCCACGTCAGCCCCTTCACGCGCAAACGCGATGGCCACTGCACGTCCGATGCCGCTGTCGGCACCGGTGATCAGCGCGATCTTGTTGGCCAACCGCCCGGAGCCTTTGTAGCTCTGTTCGCCGCAATCCGGGTACGGGTCCATTTTCTTTTGTGAACCGGGCACGTTCTGCGCTTGCGGGGCGAAGGGTGGGCGAGGGTAGTCAGTCATTTCAATCTCCATAGGTTTGCAAGGGTGCTATGGGATTAGTAGTTTCACGCCGGGCGATAGTTGTAACGGATGCCGCGCAAGCCCGACGAGTGGTTGGCTTTAAGCTTATGCATAAACGGTATTTCCAACGGCGCCATTAGACTTCTTAAGATCACGTCATAACTCGTTATGACAAGTGACCTTGATGAACGATTCCAGCCTCTCCCCGCTGTCCAGCATTCCCTTGCATGCGCAACTGCGTGACCTGTTGCGCAGCCGCATTCTCGACGGTGAATACGCCCCCAATACTCAAATGCCTTCCGAGAGCGAGCTGGGCACGCGCTTCAACGTCAGCCGTATCACCGTGCGCCAGGCGTTGGGCGATCTGCAAAAAGAGGGTTTGATCTACAAGATTCACGGTAAAGGCACGTTTGTCTCCAAGCCCAAGGCCTTCCAGAACGTCAGCACCTTGCAGGGCCTGGCCGAATCCATGACCGAGCGCGGCTATGAAGTGATCAACCGCTTGCGCAGTTTCCGTTTCGTGCCGGCCGACAAACAGGTGGCCGAGCGTCTGGGCGTGGAGGAGGGCACCGTGGTTGCGCAAATCAAGCGGGTGCGCCTGATCAACCGTGAGCCGGTGTCGCTGGAAATCACCTACCTGCCACAACCCCTCGGCGAGCGCCTGGAAAAGGCTGACCTGGTCACCCGCGACATCTTCCTGATCCTCGAAAACGACTGCGGCCTGCAGCTGGGGCATGCCGATGTGGCCATCGACGCGGTACTGGCCGACAGCGACCTGACCCAGGCACTGAATGTAGAACCGGGCTCACCGATCATGCACATCGAGCGCCTGACCCACACCGCCGACGGCCAGCCGGTGGACTTTGAACACCTGTACTACCGTGGCGACGCTTTCCAGTATCGCCTGCGCATCGACCGTGAACGAGGAAGCCGCCCGTGAGCCGCCAAACCCTGGAACTGGAATACGACATCGTGGTGATCGGCGGCGGCACGGCCGGGCCGATGGCGGCGATCAAAGCCAAGGAAGCCAACAGCAACCTGCGCGTGTTGCTGGTAGACAAAGCCAACGTCAAGCGCAGCGGCGCGATCAGCATGGGCATGGACGGGCTGAACAACGCGATCATCCCCGGCCACTCGACGCCTGAGCAGTACACCAAGGAAATCACCATCGCCAACGACGGCATCGTCAACCAGGCGGCGGTGTACGCCTATGCCACCCACAGTTTCGAGACCATCGAGCAACTGGACCGCTGGGGCGTGAAGTTCGAAAAGGACGAGACCGGCGACTACGCGGTGAAAAAAGTCCATCACATGGGCGCCTACGTGCTGCCGATGCCTGAGGGTCATGACATCAAGAAGGTGCTGTACCGCCAGCTCAAGCGCGCCCGAGTGACGATCACCAACCGCCTGGTGTGCACGCGTTTGCTGACCGACAGCGAAGGCGCGGTAAACGGCGTGATGGGCTTTGATTGCCGCACCGCCGACTTCCAGGTGATCAAGGCCAAGGCGGTGATCCTGTGCTGCGGCGCAGCGGGCCGCCTGGGCTTGCCATCGTCGGGTTACCTGATGGGCACTTATGAAAACCCGACCAATGCCGGAGACGGCTACGCCATGGCCTACCACGCGGGCGCTGAGCTGGCGAACCTGGAGTGCTTCCAGATCAACCCGTTGATCAAGGATTACAACGGCCCGGCCTGCGCCTATGTGACGGGCCCGCTGGGCGGCTACACCGCCAATAACAAGGGCGAGCGCTTTATCGAGTGCGACTACTGGAGCGGCCAGATGATGTGGGAGTTCCACCAGAACTCGAAAGCGGCAATGGCCCGGTGTTCCTCAAGCTCGACCATTTGGCCGAGGAGACCATCCAGAACATCGAAACCATCCTGCACAGCAACGAGCGGCCGAGCCGTGGCCAGTTCCACGCCAACCGCGGCACTGATTACCGCAGCGACATGGTGGAAATGCACATCTCCGAGATTGGTTTCTGCAGCGGGCATTCGGCCTCCGGCGTGTGGGTGAACGAACGTGCCGAGACCTCGGTGAAAGGCTTGTATTCAGCCGGCGACATGGCGGCGGTGCCGCATAACTACATGCTGGGCGCTTTTACCTACGGTTGGTTCGCCGGCACCAACGCGGCCCAGTATGTGGTGGAGAAAGACTTCAGCGCGGTGAATGCCGAGCAGGTCGCCGCCGAACAGGCCCGCGTGTATGCGCCGCTGGACCGCGAGACCGGCCTGCCGCCGGCGCAGGTCGAGTACAAGCTGCGCCGTTTCGTGAACGACTACCTGCAGCCGCCCAAGGTCACCCGCAAGATGGAAATCGGCCTGCAGCGTTTCAGTGACATCGAGCGCGACCTCGACCAGATGAAAGCCCACAACCCCCATGAGCTGATGCGTGCCATGGAAACCAGCGTGATCCGCGACTGCGCCGAAATGGCCGCCCGCGCCTCGCTGTACCGCGCCGAAAGCCGCTGGGGCCTGTACCACCACCGCGTCGATCACCCGCAACGCAATGACGCCGAATGGTTTTGCCATTGCCACCTGAAAAAAGGCGATGACGGCCAGATGGTCAGCTTCAAGAAACCCGTGGAGCCCTACGTGATCCCGCTGGACGCCGAAGAAATGCAAGCCTACGACCGCCTGCGTGTAGGGGCTGATGCTGCCTGAGATAGAACCCTGTACCTGTGAGGGAGCAAGCTCCCTCGCCACAGGTTATTCGCCACAGAGAACAGAGAGCGCAAACATGCGCCCAGGACACCGTGAAATGGCCTACCAACCCCAGGAAATATTCTTCCGATCCAACGCGCCGGTGACGATCGACGAAGACAAGTGCATCGCCGAAAAAGGCTGCACCGTCTGCGTCGACGTGTGCCCGATGGACCTGTTGGCGATCAATCCCGCAACGCAGAAGGCGTACATGGCGTTCGACGAATGCTGGTACTGCATGCCGTGTGAGAAGGATTGCCCCACCGGCGCAGTCAAGGTCGAGATCCCGTACCTGCTGCGCTGAGCGTTTCGACTCAAAGCCATCCGCCAACACCGGACGCCAATGCCGTACCCCCTCGTTTCCCACCGTGCCTGATCACGGCGGAGACGATCCTATAACCATGATTCGAGGGGAAACACCCAATGTTCTTGCGCGCAACCTTTACCAGCCTGGTGCTGGCTTCCTTGAGCCTGTCGGTACAGGCGCAAACGATCCGGGTCGCCATCGGCACCCAGGACACCACCATCAACTGCGCGGCCGGCGGCTTGCTGATCCGCGAGTTGGGCCTGCTCGACAAGTACTTGCCGCATGACGGCAAGTACAAGGACGCCACCTACGATATCCAGTGGAAAAACTTCACCAGTGGCGCGCCGCTGACCAATGAAATGGTGGCCGGCAAGCTCGATTTCGGCGCCATGGCCGATTTCCCCGGGGCCTTCAACGGCGTGGCGTTTGAGGGCGCGGGCAAGCACAGCCTGTTTATCAGCGTGCTGTCGGGCAATATCAAAGGCAGTGGCAACGGCATCGTGGTGCCGACCGAGTCCAGCGCCCAGTCGTTGGCCGACCTGAAAGGCAAGACCATCTCGGTGCCGTTTGCGTCCACCGCCCACGGCATGCTGCTGCGTGCCGTCGCAGCGCAAGGCTGGGACCCGCTCAAGGACGTGAACATCATCGCCCAGGCCCCGGAAGTGGCGGGCTCGGCGCTGCAAGCCAACAAAATCGAGGCACATGCCGACTTTGTGCCGTTTGCCGAGCTGTTTCCCAACCGGGGGTTCGCCCGCAAGATCTATGACGGTTCGCAGTCCAACACGCCGACCTTCCACGGTGCCCTGGTGGACGAAAGCTACGCCCTCCAGTACCCGGAAGTGGTGGTCGCCTACCTGCGTGCAAGTCTCGAAGCCAATCAGTTGCTGGCGGCGGAACCGGAGCAATACAGCGAACTGATCGAGAAAGTCACCGGCGTCGAAGCCGAGGTCAACTACCTGTTCCACGGCCCGCTCGGCGTGCAAACCCGTGACCTGAGCTGGAAGCCGGAATACCGCCAGGCCGTCGGCACCGCCATCGACACCCTCAAGCTGCTGAAAAAAGCCGACCGTGGCCTGGACCTCAATACCTTTATCGATGACCAGTACATCCGTGCGGCCTTCAAGGCGTCCGGCCTGGACTATCAAGCACAGTTGGGCAATTACGCCCAGGCCCCGCTCAAGGCCAACGATGCGTTGACCGGCAAGCCCATCAGCGACTGGAAACACGTGGCGCAAATCTGGGTGAAAGGCGAGCCCAAGGTGCGTGACTACGCGTCAGCCGAATCGGCGTTCAGTGCATTGGCCAGCTTGAAAAAAGAAGGCAAGGAGGTGCGTGCGGTGTACGCCCAGGCCGAAGACAGCGGCATCAAGTTGCTCGCCAACCAAGCCTGGTTCGCCAGTGATCGCCAAGGCAACTTGAGTGCGTTCCTGCTCAAGGGCCAGGCACAGCAGTTCGCTGACGCCGAGGGCGGCAAGGTGTTCGATTTCACCAGTGCCGGCGCCCAGGCCGTGGCCGGTCGCTGACATGTCGACTGCAGCTTACCGCTGGTTACTGCGCGCGGCCTCGCTGCTGGTGTGCCTCGGGTTTTGGCAACTCGCTGCCAGCCAACATTGGGACCTGTGGCTGGTGACCTTTGCCAACGTACCCACCCCAGGCGCCGTGGTGGAGGCGGCGCTGGGCCTGGTGGACTCGGGCAAGTTGGCCCGGCATTTGAGTGCCAGCCTGACCCGGGTCTTCGAAGGTTACCTGGCCGCCGTGCTGGTGGGGGTTGGTCTGGGCATCGCCATCGGTCGTTCGAAATGGGCTGAAGATATGCTGCTGCCGCCCCTGGAAGTGATCCGCCCGATTCCGGCGGTGGCGTGGATACCGTTGGCGATCCTGATGTTTCCATCCTCGGAGCTGTCGATGGTGTTCATCACCTTTACCGGCGCGCTGTTTCCGATCCTGCTGAACACCGTACATGGCGTCGAAGGCGTCGACCCTCGGTTGATTGCTTCAGCCCGCAGCCTGGGGGCAGGGCCGGTCGCGATCCTGTGGGAAGTGGTGGTGCCGGGCGCTGCGCCGAGCATCATTACCGGGCTGGCCATCGGGATGGGCACCTCGTGGTTCTGCCTGGTGACGGCAGAGATGATCTCCGGGCAGTTTGGCATCGGCTATTACACCTGGGAGTCGTACACCATCCAGAACTATGCCGACATTGTGGTCGGCATGCTGTTGATCGGCGTGCTGGGCATGGGCAGCAGCTGGCTGGTCAAGCGCCTGGGCGCCGTGTTCACCCCCTGGCACCGTTCGCGAGGTAAAGCCTGATGGAAGGAAGGATTCAAATCAGCGGGTTGTCGATTGTGCTGGGCGAGCAGGCGCAGGCGTTCGAAGCGGTCAAGGCGCTGGATTGCAGCATCGAGCCCGGGCAATTCGTGTGCATCCTCGGCCCGTCGGGCTGTGGCAAGTCAACCCTGCTTGGCGCGCTGGCCGGCCACCTGGTGCCGAGCCAGGGCACGTTGCAGATGGATGGGCAGCCGGTGATCGGCCCGTCACAGCAGCGCGGCATGGTGTTCCAGCAGCACACGCTGTTCCCGTGGCGCAGCGTGCGCGAGAACGTCGCGTTCGGCTTGAAGATGCGCGGCGTGGGCAAGGCTGAACGTTTGGCGGCAGCCGACGAGATCCTGGCCCTGGTCGGGCTTGAAGGGTTTGCCGAGCGTTGGCCGAACCAGCTGTCGGGCGGCATGCAGCAGCGCGTGGAAATCGCCCGGGTGCTGGTCAACCGCCCACGTCTGTTGCTGATGGACGAGCCGTTCGGCGCACTGGACGCGCTGACCCGCATGAAGATGCAGGCCTTGTTGCTGGAGATCTGGACGCGCATCCGCACCACCGTGGTGTTTGTTACCCACGACATCGATGAAGCGCTGTTCCTGGCCGATCGCATCCTGGTGATGAGCCCGCGCCCGGGGCGCATTATCGAAGACTTCCCGCTGGATTTTGCTCGGCCGCGCCATACCGAACTGATGACCACCCCCGAATTCACTCACCTCAAGCGCCATTGCCTGGAACTGCTGCACCATGAAGATGGCCGCCAGTTGCCTCGCCTGAACCCGCTCGGGCTGCCCACCGATCATTCAACACCGCGATTTGCCATATGACCTATAACCCGGAAATAGAAGCCCTGCGCCCGCGCCTGCAAGCCTCGGACGCCGGCATGCGCCGCATTGCCCTGATCGACCTGGCCGACCTCGAAGACCCCGACAGCCTTGAGTGGCTGGTGGACAGCCTGCGTAACGATCCGTCGGTTGATGTACGTGCCCAGGCGGCCACCTTGCTGGAAGCCTGGGAAGACGACGAGGTGGTGCAGGCGTTGTGCGAGGCGCTTACGGATGCCGAGCCGCCCGTGCGCGAGGCGGCTGCCCAGAGCCTGAGTGTATTGAAAACCGCCGAGGCGGGGGCGTTGCTGCTGCCCTGGACCGAGCATGCCGAGGTGAGCGTGCGCACCGCGATATTCCGTGCATTGCGCGAGTTGCGCCTGGCCGCTGCGGCCCCGGCGGCGTTGCGGGCATTGGCGGACGCCGATGCGGGTATCCGGCGTGAAGCGGTAGGCGTACTGGGTTGGCTCAAGCACTTGCCGGCGCTTGGGGCCCTTGCCACCTTGGCCAGCAGCGATCCGGACACCGAAGTGCGCCGCGCCGCCACCGGTGCCCTGGGCCTGGCGAATGACGATCAGGTGCTGCCGGCGCTGCACCTGGCATTGCTGGACCCGGCCTGGCAAGTCCGTGAAGAAGCCGCCACCACCTTGGGCAAGGTCGGCAGTATCAACGCTGGGGATGCGCTGGTCGCTGCGCTGGCGGACGAGTACTGGCAGGTTCGCCTGCGGGCTACGCGCAGCCTTGGCCGGCTGCGTTATCTGCCCGCGCTGGAGGCGCTGATCCAGACCCTGGGCCACAGCATCAGCAACCTGCGCAAGGAAGCCGCTCTGGCACTCGGCGAACTGGGTGATCGCCAGGCGCTGGTGGCGTTGCGTGACGCGGCCGACGATGGCGACCCGGAAGTGCGCAAGGCCGTGCGGATTGCCTTGGCGCAACTGCAATGACCGTCGCCCCCAACGCCATTGGCAAAGGCCGCGACGGGCGACTGCGCCTGGAATGGGCCGAAGGCGCGCAGTGGATCCGGCACGCCCGTTTGCGCCGCGAATGCCCGTGTTCGCAGTGCCGGGCGTTTCGACTGCGGGGCAGCCCGCCGCTGGTGTCTCGACGCGGTGAGGGTGGTGGAGATCCACCCTCAGGGGTATGGCGTGCAACTGGTGTTCAGCGATGGCCACCAGCGCGGGATTTATCCCTGGGCGTTGCTGGCGCAAATGGGCAGCGATCAGGAGGAGGGCGGGGCGCTCGCCAAGTGAGCCGGCAGGCGGCGCAGCGTCCACAGTGTGGTGAGCATCGCCGCTACGGCGCACAGCGCGATCCCCACCAGCATCGGCGCCGGGGTATGGTCGGCGAACACACCGACCAATGTCATGGACACGGCCGCCGTGATCATCTGGATCGCCCCGAGCAGGGCCGAGGCCGAACCCGCCACTGCGCCGTGGTCCTCCAACGACAACACACCGGCTGCCGGCAGCAGCAGGCCGAGAAAGCCGAAGCCGATAAACAGCAACGTCATCGTCAACGCCAGGCTGTCGACCCATAGCGTGGTCGCCGCCAGCACGGCCATGACCGCCGCCACGGCCACCACCGACCAACGAATCAGCGGCGCCAGGCCAAAGCGTGCGCTGAGGCGTGCAGTCAGTTGGCTCATGGCAAAAAACGAAGCGGCGTTCAGGGCAAAGCCGAGGCTGAACTGGGTCGGCGTCAGGCCGTAATACTCGATGTACACGAACGGCGCACTGCCGATAAACACGAAGAAGGTTGCCAGGCCAAACCCGCACACCACTGACAGCCCGATGAAGACCGGGTCACGCAGCAACGCGCCATAGCTGCTGAAGGCACTGCCCAGGGTCTTGCCCAGGCGACGCTCGGCCGGGTGGGTCTCGGGCAGTTGCACGATGGTCATCACCAGGCACGCCACGGCAACCACCGCCAGCACGGCAAACACTTCGCGCCAGCTCCACAACGAGATCACCAGGCTGCCGGCGAGCGGCGCGAGGATCGGCGAGACGCTCATCACCAGCATCAGCAAGGCCATGAGTTTCGCGGCTTCATGCCCGGTGTACAGGTCCCGCACAATGGCGCGGGGAATCACCATGCCCGCGCACGCGCCGAACGCCTGCAGGGCGCGAAAGGCGATCAGCGTTTCGATGGTGGGCGCCAAGGCGCAGCCGACACTGGCCACGGCAAAAATCACCAGCCCGGCATAGATCGGCGGCTTGCGCCCGAACACATCACTGATCGGCCCGTAGAACAGTTGGCACACGCCAACGATCACGAAGAACACCGTGAGACTCATCTGCACCAGCGCCGGCGAGGCATGCAGGCTCGCGCCCAGGGTCGGTAAGGCCGGCAGATAGATGTCGATGGCGAAGGGGCCGACGGCAGTGATCAAGCCCAGGAGCAGGGCGAGGTGGGCGATGCTTCGAGACATGGATTTTCCGTCGCCATCAGGGGGCCGCCCAGCTTAGTGAGCCGACTGCGGCTGTACAAGATGAAGTTGATGAATCTGTTCCCCTGCGCGTCAGCGCAAGGGAAACGCGCAGATCCCCCAACTTGCGCTTCACTAATAGTCAACTGATGCCGATAACGGTAGTAGACGCTCAAGCGGTTGGGTTCCCAACCGCCTGTCCAGGCTATGGGGATACCTGCATGACGATCAAATTACGCTTGATGCTGTTGATTGCGACCGGGCTGCTGACTGCCTTGATCATGAGCCTGGCCGGGTACCTGGGAAATACCCGGATGGGCGACGCCGTGCAAAACAACGAAGTCAGCATGACGGTGCTGCGTAACCACATGGAAGCCGACATGATGCACGACGCGCTGCGCGCCGATGTGTTGTCGGCGATGTTGGTGGGCCTGGATAAAAGCACGAGCACCAGGGCTGAAGTCAGCAACTCGCTCAAGGAGCATGCCGAGCATTTTCGCCAAGTGTTGGCAGACAATCTCAAGCTGCCGCTGGACGACGCGCTCAAGGCCAATCTTGAAAAAATCAAACCCAGCCTCGACACCTATGTAAACGCCGGCGAGCGCATTGTTGCGCTTGCCCTGGACAATCCCGAGGCCGCTCGCGCAGAGCTGGGGAACTTCAACGCCGCTTTCAGCCAACTGGAAGACCAAATGGCGAGCCTGAGTGAGCTGATCGAGAACAACACGCAGCAGACCAGCGCTGGCACTCGGCAGACCATCAGCCACGCTAACCTGACCTTGGGCACGGTGTTGATCGCCAGCCTTTTGCTGTTGTTGGCTCAAGGCCGCTGGGTGATCTTGAGCATCATGGGGCCGATACAGACGGCCAGCCGCATTGCCGCCAGCATCGCGCGGGGCAACCTGAGCGAGCCGATTGTAGAGCCCAGCCGCAAGGACGAAGCCAGCTCATTGATCCGCAGCCTCGCCATCATGCAACGAGACTTGCGCAGCATGATCGAAGTCGTGCGCAGCAATGCCCATGGCGTGAATGGCATGAGCAAGCAATTGAGCCAGGGTTGCCATGAAGTCGCCGAAAGCAGCCAGCAGCAAAGCGCCGCCTCCAGCACCATGGCCGCGGCCGCGAGTGAAATGACCGCCAGTATCGAGGAAATCACTCGGCATGCCGAGCGCGCTTTGTCCATGGCCAACCAGGCAGAAACCCTGGCTAAAGATGGCGGCCGGGTGATTCACCAAGTGGTCAGTGACATGGACGGGATTGCCCGTTCGGCGCAGCAGTCCGCCCAAGTGATCCGCACGCTGGACAAGGAGTCCGAGGCGATTTTCAGCATTATTCAGGTGATCAAGGGGATTGCCGACCAAACCAATCTACTGGCCCTGAACGCCGCGATCGAAGCCGCCCGCGCGGGTGAGCAGGGGCGCGGTTTTGCGGTGGTCGCCGACGAGGTGCGCAGCCTGGCGGGGCGCACCAGTGCGTCGACCCAGGAGATTGCCAGTATGGTCGGGCGTATCCAGCAAAGCACGCGGGAGGCAGTGACCAGCATGGAGGAGGGCGTTGCTCAAGTGGACAAAGGCATGGCGGTGACGGCCGATGTGGAACGGGCGATTCGGGAGATTCTGCAGGCCACCCTGAGCACCACCGAAATGGTGAATGACATCTCCCGCACCATCAGTGAGCAGAGCCTGGCCAGCAATGAGATCGCCCATCAGGTGGAGATGATTGCCAGCATGTCGCAAAGCAATAGCCGGGTCGTTGGGGAGACTGCATCGACGACCGACGAGCTGTCGAACCTGGCAGGGCAGCTATCGCAATCGGTGGACCGCTTTCAGCTTTGATTTTGTTAACTAATTGATTTAACTCAACTAAATAGTCATTTAGTTGAGTTGGCTATCAAGGGCAGGGGGCTCAGGGTTGGGCGAGGGCAGTGCGCCGTTCGGCGATGCGCTCAACCGTTTGCATATGTTGCGTGCCCCACTGGCACAACGCGCCCAGCGCCGTGGCCAGAGAGTGCCCGAAGGGTGTCAGCGAGTACTCGACCTTGGGCGGTATCTCGTGGAAATCCACCCGGGCAATGATCTCGTCGCGCTCCAGCTCCTTGAGTTGCTGGATCAGCACCTTATCGGTCACACCGCCAATCGCGCGTCTTAATTCACCATATCGATGAACATTTTGCGCCAGGTTGAACAGCACCAGGGGCTTCCATTTACCGCCAATCACCGCCAGGGCCGCTTCGAGACCACAGTTGAATGAGTTGTTGGCCATGATCGTGCAGGCTCCTATGGGGGTACTTACTTAAAGGTGCATACTATTCAAAATAATAGCGTAGATCTACAGTTGGGCTTCAACATTATTCATTGGAGTTCACCATGAGCAGGCTCAACGGCAAAATCGCAGTGGTTACCGGCGGCAACAGCGGCATCGGCTTGGCAACCGCCATTCGCTTTGCAGCTGAAGGCGCGCAGGTAGTCATCGTAGGACGTCGGCAGGAAGAACTGAATAAGGCGTTGCAGCTGATTGGCCCTGAAGCCATCGCCATCCAGGGGGACATTTCAAACCTGGACGACCTGGAGCGCATCTTTACTCAGGTCAAGGCCGCCAAGGGCCGGGTTGACGTGTTGTTCGCCAATGCGGGCCTGGGGGATTTCCAGCCGATCGGAGCGATCACCGAGGAATCGTTTGACCGTACCTTCGGCATCAACGTCAAGGGCACATTGTTCACCGTACAAAAAGCCTTGCCACTGATGAGCGCCGGCAGCTCAGTGATCCTCACCGGTTCGACCACAGGCACAATGGGCACACCGGCATTCAGCGTGTACAGCGCCACCAAAGCCGCACTGCGTAATTTCGCCAGGAGCTGGGCGCTGGATCTGAAAGGCACCGGCATTCGCGTCAACGTACTTTCGCCCGGGCCGATCTCGACTCCGGGTCTGGACCTGGCGTTGTCCGGCACAGGCCAGAAGGAAGCGATCATCGATGACATGACGGCGCAGATTCCGTTGGGTCGCATTGGCAAGCCTGAAGAAGTTGCAGCGGCGGCGTTGTTCCTGGCGTCGGATGAAAGCAGCTTCATGACCGGCAGCGAACTGTTTGTGGATGGAGGGTTTGCTCAGGTTTGAGCCAGACAGGGGTTTTGCCTGTTGAAATCTGGCTGGCACTGCCCCTGGTTACGTAATACGGTATTGCGCATAATGTATATTATGTTAAATCATGTAGTATGCCGAAGTGGGCTCTCGTCATGTCTGTCTCCACTAACCTACGCAGCCGATTCCACAAACCCCCGTAATCCTTGCAAATCAGCATCCATGGCACCCAGAGCTCAAGCATTTTGTCATCTCCCGTTTCTCAAACCCGCGAAGCACTATCAGTATTCACCGCCGCCCAATTCATTCCTATACCGCTTTCCCATCACGACGCTGGTGAACTAATGACCTAAACATCTTCACCAAAACGGTGACCATCACCAACTTAGCTACCACTACATGTCACTGATCAGGTCACGCACTGCCGAACTAAATTCACGCTATAGATACAGCATCTATTTCCCTTTCATTTTTCTTTGCTAACCTGAAGCCAACTTCAAACCGACCCCGAATACCTCAACGAGATTGTAGCTCGTGGGAGCGCTTATGGCGGTGCCGTTCACTCCATTCCCTATTTTCGCGCCGTATGAACATTGGAAGCCTGTTGGCGCAACCGATGTTCCGGAAAACCTAGCCGTCCGACGTAGACTCGACGACGTCGATCCAGCCTGCCAGGCGTACATGAGCATCCTGTACTGCTCGCATTTCCTGGAATATTCATCACACCGGTGGGCCCCAGCTTGGGCCAAGTCTCTCTATACCCAGACTTGCCGATTCCTCGAGCAGATGCTGAATTGGAGCTTTAATGCTGGCATTTCACTCTTGGCCTGGGAGACGCCGCATTTCCTGCAGTTTCTCGAATTTCTATGCTATCCCCCGATTTCATGGTGTTCAGCATCGTCACACACCAAATACGGAGGGACTGCAGGACAGGCCTTCAAAACCCGGCCCATCAATGATCGATGGAAGCTCTTTTACCGACATATTGACAGTGCGGGTGCTGCCAAGCCTACCCGCAGAGACATGCAGCGGTGCGCTAAGATCGTGAGGGATTTCTTCGATTTCTACATCTCGGATATCACCCCCGAAACTTTCTCCGACAATCGCTCGGCAAATTTTTCGGACACCGGCTCATCAGCCCGTTCTGTAGAGAAAGCTCCAACGACAGCCAGAAATACCGCCAAAAACGACGCTATAAATAGCCACACAGGCAATGCTTCACCTTCCCAGCTCAGAGTGAACTGCGCCCAAGCCGCCCCGACGGGTCTCTTCAAAACCTTGGCTCAAAGCCGGCCATTAGTGACCCACGAGCCTCACGAGCTGGATTGGGCATTCCAGCAACTGGTGGACGGTACCGTTCCGATATTACGGTCAGAGCAGATACTCTTCTACATGGCAATTGCCCGATTTTCCCGTATAAAAATTTCGCATGTACATTCCTTGAGCCAGTTTCAAAGGAACTCAGACAGTGGCTGGACTTTCGAGAACGGGCTGCCATCTGGGGCTGTAATGGAACTTACCTCCGAATTTTCGGCTCATCTGGAGCGTTACCTCGGATGGTACTCAATTGATCTTTGTGAACCATTGCCAGTACTGCCGGCTTTCCCTTCGAATGACGGCAGCATCAGTTATGCGACTGATACGCTCAAGTCGCACCTCAAACAATTTCGCAAACGGCTGGCAAGTGCGGCTAGCGTTTGTGCTGACTCGGCGATCGCGAGAGCGGAAACTAATTTCGCAGGCATGACATTCACCACGATTCGACGATCGACAATATTTACTTGGAAGACCTATGGGGCAGAGTTCGTTGCTCAGCGTCGTCGCGAATGGGTCAAACGTTCCAGGTAGTCACTGGTTGAATCTTCATGAGAGATCGCCAGATATGGCTTCGCTGCCTTCAATTGGCGTGGCTCTAAGAGCACGGCTGTCGTGAATCAAGCCGCCCGCTGGGCGCGCGTCTTGACCCTGGCGGGCTTACATCCTCACGCCTGCGCGCTCCGCTTACGATCGCCATCAAGGGAAATCTTTGCCTGGGTCAGATGTGCTACAACCAGCCGGCGACTTGGCTGCCTCGGCTGATTGCAGATTGCAGATTGCTGAGGGCACGGCGGATTGGGTAGTAGTATTCCCTGGCCCACAGCACCCGATTCAGCAGGAGTTGTTGGTTAACGCCGGTCTGTCTGATCTTTTCGGTTCACAGGGCGTTCCTCAGAGCGTCGGTGATACTCAGTGGTTGGCGGCGGCGGTGTCTTGTTTTCCTGATTCTTGGGTTTCTGATCGTTACTCATGCAAATAGCTCCTTGCCGATGTTTATTGCTGCCAACAGTGACAACGCCCAGGCGGCGTAGACCATCTCGTTGTAGGCAAAATCTAGAGGTATGGATTTCTCGTCGATGGCTGACTTCAATTTTTCCAACGTATCTATGTAGCAGTTGTAGACATGCTGCTGGTGATCTGATGCATCAGCCGCTTTAAGCCATTCTACAGTCGTACGACTGGATGGTAGCGTTGGGCAGTCTCGAATCCTCAAGGCGCTCAGGGCATGGCCCCACGAGCACACCACACAGAAAGCTGCAGCGAAAAAGCACCCAAGCGCAATGAAGTCCCACGGGCCGTTGAGAGTGAAGAGCACCCTCCCCTTGGCGCTGACGAGTGCCGTCAATGCGGCGATTACCACCGAAACAGCGGTCAGGAACTTAGCGCATTTGTTTTCGAAGTGATCGAACCGGGCTTGCTCGTCCTTGTAACGATCTTTCAGGTAAGCCAGGGTGTCGTCCATGAAGGTGTCCGTCTGGCCGTCTTCAATTTGGAGGCGGCGGGTCTCAAAAATACTGGTCAAGCGAAGCGCGGATAAGCCAAGCTGCCACTTCAACGCCATGGGGTTGGGGGAAGTCATGAGCTCAAATCACTATCGCAGTTTATTGCGTGGCCACCAGCAGCGAATCGCTCGCCTGAGAGAGTCACACTCGCGAAAAATCCATGAAGCGGCGAAGCATGGTGAATCCGCACGAAAGGCCGCGGTGGAGGCAACCCGGGCTCAGTCTGCTTCGACCGCCAAAACAAAGCAACAGCAGGCTCAACGGTACGACGGTCAAAGAACCAAGGCCGAGACAGATGCTGCAAAAATCATCGCAGAGATTAACCGCGAGATGGTTCGCCTCACTGCCGATCAGCAGCGACTAGACAAGGCCCTGGAACGTGAGCAGATTAACGAAGCTCGTAAGCTCAAGGCTGAGCAGGCACGTCTTCAACGGAAAACCCTCCAGGGAGCCCAAGCGCAGAGTCGCCAGCTCGGTTCTCTTCAAGTTGGTCTCGCCCACCAGGTGGCTCGGGCAGAAGAGCTTGAACGCGAGTTAGCAAAGCTTCAGGAACTGCCTGAGCAAATCCAGATTCTGTTCTTCGGTGCTGATCCCGGCCGTAAATCTCAGAAAGCGTTGGATCTGCAAAACGAGATTCGTCAGGTGAACGCCCATATTCGCGCCTCGAAACACCGCGACGCCCTAAAAGTTGATTCGCACTGGGCAGTGCAAGCTGAAGACATACTTCAAGCTCTGGATGAAAGCGAGCCCGCTGTCATCCACTTTAGTGGGCATGGCACCCCTGGTGGACACCTAGTGGTGGAGACACCTACTGGTGAGCCTCACGTGGTTCCCTTACAAGGGATGCTGCGCGCGGTGGTCGGAAGCAAAAGGTACCTAAAAGTCGCTGTATTCAACTGCTGCCACTCCCATGAATTGGCGGAACAATGTTCCAAGCACATTCTTGCCGCTATTGGCATGGATGGCGCTATCGCCGATGTCGCAGCAAAAGACTTCGCGGCGCGATTCTATGCGTCGATCGGCTTCGGACAGGGCGTTCTCCAGGCATTTGATAGGGCCGTCACGCAGCTAGAGATGAAGTACCCTGGTGAGGCTCATATCCCTCAACTCTATGTGAATCCGCTGGCGGGTGAAGGCGATCTGACGCTGGTCAAGCCCTGATGCGGCAAATTCTGATAATCACAAGGAGCCAGCACCATAAAAGGAGTGCTTCGGCTCCTGTAAAGAAGGCGACCGGTACAGCAAGGAATTTTCGCGCAATGCCTGAGCAGGCATGTAGGCCCCAGGCATTACAAGCCAAGATCTCGTGCGAATAGCTTGCAGCGAAGGGCATCTGTTACCAGCCCATCTTTAACGAGTTTTTCCAGTAACGCGTAAGTAAAATCGACCCATGAAGCGACTGAGTGATTCCAGGTCGTGTCAGGAGTCCAGATGAAAGCCTGTCGATCAAGTTGTGCTTTCAGATGTGCAAGCGTTCTTATTGCTACAGCGCCCTTCCCTTCAAGGATCTCCGCTGGTTGAGCAAATGCTGGTGAGGGTGACCTTAAGGCCCTTCGTAGGTGATCGTGATAACTTAGCGTCGAGGTGAATTTTTCCAGAATAACTTCGAACATCGAAGATATATCTTTCACTGAGTACGCTAAGCTCGCCGCCCGCCAGATTAAATTCACCTGTTCAATGTCAAACCCGTGCTCTAGCGAGGATTCTTGCACCCTGGAATAGAGGCTACGAACCTCAAGAGGGATGCCCGTGCCAGCCGGCTTGTAAGCATTTTTTGCCTGATTGACATCCGTCCTCTTCCATTTCTGCTTATTATCTACAGCAGCGGAAAGTGATACGATTTGACGCATTTCGGCAACGGTGAATTTGCGGCTTTGATTCTGCCTAAACCCCGACTTCATCTCACACCCTCACGTCAATTTAGGTGGGTGTAAACCAGTTTTCCATACTGTAAACCTTCGTGGTTTACAGTATAAAAAGCAGGTTTACATCATTAGGGGTGTGGCTGACTTGCCAGCCCTGAGGTGAATCACGCTCGACATCTGACACGCCTCTAAAGCGCTGCTTGACGACAATCAGGCCACAAACCCATGCTCCAAGCGCCTGATGTACTCAATGGCCGTATCAGTTTCGAGCCTTTTTGTGACCATGGCCTCTGGAGCTTTGCCGCCAAACGCTTTCAGCGGGCCCGACATCCAGCGCCGAGCTGCATCAAGATCGCCGCCGAACAGACCCGTTGCTGCATCGAGCACTTCTGAATAGCGGGCGCGTTGATCAGGGGGCAAATTGCTCATTGAGAGATTCCGTCTGGGTTAGCAGCCCTCCGTCGAAGGCTGATTTGCTTGGATGATTGCCTTGGCTCTGGGCCCGCATACGAGTTGGCCTGAGCGGTATTTCAAATGCCTTGCCAAACTGTTTGCCCAGGGCGAAGTCAGGGATAGTGCACTATGTAACGGTCTGTGAGCCGCGTTTCGTACCCCCTTGGTTAGGCACCGCGTCGAACCGGCCACTGCGGACGTGCAGCCCCCGCGGAGATGCTGCTGCCCGCCACAACCATTCGGCCAAGGGCCAGGACGCGACGGCTTTGGGAACTCAATTTACTCAAGGAGTCAGCCCGATCTCCTTGAGAGCTTTTAATGCCTCAGCGTCTTCGACTCGAGATATGTCCGAGCGCGTCCAATTCCAAATCTCTGCCTTGAAGATTTCGCTTGACCGGAAAGGCATCGTAGAAATGGCATCAAGCATGCCAACCCGGGAGTTTTGATAACGATCAACGTCGTCCAACTGCAAAAAATAGCAGTTGCTGCATGTTGAAAACTCGATCCTAGCTGACGCGCGAAGGTGTAGGTGTTCATGTAATAACGCCAAGGCGAAGCCTGAGCATCGAACAGCGTCCATAGCAACCACGAAACGATTAGGGCAAAGAGGCACATCATGCCGAGCCGCCCGTTCGTAGCGCTCCCATGAAAGCTGCCCCTCATCCAGGTCGATCTCGCCTGCCTGCCTTACGACTTCCCCAGTATGTTCCATGCTTCACCGTCTCAGTCTGCCTAAGGATCAGGGTACACCCGATTCTCTTCGATCGCCTCTCCCAAGGTGCCTACCGGGCAATGATGGTCTGCCAGCTACGGTTAGCCATACGGAAACGTTCTCCGATTGTCGCTGTAACCTCGCGACATGCCTCCATGGAGACTGAAATGTATATCCGTTGGCATGCCGACTATTGACCTACAAAACGAGTCGAAAAGGTAAAATCTTGAAAAATTCAAAGGTTCAGGGTCGGCTCTTTCTTTATTAGTTCCTTACCCTTTCGCTTGTCCGCGGGAAGCAAACCAATCAGTTCATTATGGCATACTCTATTCTGCTCCATGGATTGCGACACTGCTTCATGCAAGTCCTTGGTCATAGAGTCAAGCTTAGCTATCCAAGCGGAACCAATAAGTGTATTCGCCTCAGGCTTAGAGAGCTTTTGCGCAGAACCTTTTTTAATAAGAAAACTTTGTAGCTCACGATATTCGATGTCTCTAATACGCGAAACCGATAGTGCGGACTTTGCAACCCATTCAGCATGAATAAGGCTTTCGATCAGCTCACCATGATTCCTACCGAGACTCGCAAACAAACCTGGGAGGTCTTGCTCTAGTGATGATGACATGGAAATATCAACAACATTCACCTGAAACCATTCCAACTTCACGCCATCTTCAGTTATTTTTCCTTTAATCTTTGAACATATCTGGGAGTAGTGCTTGCAGAGCATAGCCGCCCGCAAAATAACTGCCTCACGATCCGCTTCCCGCTGCTTGTCCTCGCGCCTTTCTTGCCAGTGCGTAGCACCGCGGGCACCCGCGTAAGCACCGGCGAGGGCCGAGAAGAATGCGATGCCGCAGTTTATGATTAGGTCGGGCGTTTCCAAGCTCATTTAACTGAGTCCATTTTCAAAGCCACATCATGCCATACCACTGGTTTCTAGCCTATCTGCGGGCCGCCATATTCTCATGCTGCATGGCCCAGCTAGGGCGGGATCGCCACTAACGAGAGGTCACTACCGAACGCGCGCGATTTTGACCGGAGGCTCAAGCTACCGCACCGCATATCGACTGTGCCGGGGTAACGAAGTAGAAAGCTTGTCCTCAAGAGCGCCAAGGCAGCGAGGAAAATGGATCGCTATCCGAATCGACTTTGAAGCCGCTTCCACTTATTCGCAAGGTAGGGCCACTCCTCCTCTAGCGAACCACGTGAGGCGTTACTGTCAAAATACTTTATAAGGTAGTTTAGTTGATCGTGAGCCTTTTCACATCGGCTTTTTATAAGGTCGAGAGTTAATTCTCTAACATCAAGCATGCTCGGCCTGCAGCTAGGCTCAATTGAAAGCATTTTTTCGATCACTATCTTTATGTCTATATCAATCTCAACTGGCGCACTAAGGGGGCAATTGCGGGCTATCCATTTTTTCCAACTTTGTGAGCGCGTCCATTTCGAAGGCTGCCCTAATAAAGGAGTTGGCCACACTTCAGCCGTGCGGATGCCGGCTGGATGAAAACCGCCGGTCAGCAGCTCATGAAAAATGACGCCAAGTGCAAATACATCGGTTTTTTCGGAGAGCATGGATTTTTGCCATTGCTCTGGTGCCATGTATGGTCTTGACCCATCGAATACCGGTGGGGTATTCATGAACGCGTTCGCGAGACCAAAATCGGCAATCATTGCCACTTGATAGATATCAAGATCCGGCAGCCCAGTGATAACCGTTTCAAAATCACGCACAAAGATGTTGGCCGGTTTCAAGTCTTGGTGAGCTGTAAGCCCACGATCATAGCAATGGATTAAACCAGAGCAACAATAGACGATTAGTGACAGCTGCCGGATATCACTGCGTCCCGACATATAACCGCATAAGTCACCGTCCCAATATCGGAACAGCGCTACTGGAACACCCAAGACTTCGCGCATATCGAAGCACCAGTGCACAAATGTGTGGTGGGAGAAATGAAGCTGGAGAGCCAGCTCGCAGAGAAAACGCCTGTTCATTTCCCCAACAGAGACAGTCTCGTGCTTACGAGGCACTTTGGCGCATACATAGCGAGGATTGACTGCCTCTCCTTGATCCAAGACGAAGATGACACCACACAAACCGTTCAGGCGCTTGACTACCACCCCGCGATTGCCCAGCGTGACCGCCATCATCAACTCTTGCTCGTCGTCACTGAGGTCGTAAAAAGACGGGAGTTGCATAAGTACTGTGCTCCATCCGTAGAGATATTCAACCAGACTTAGGTTTCCCATCAATCGGCGAGCGATGAGTCCCAAGATGGTCTAGCTTACCTGGAATGTAATTGAAGATTTTGCCAAGCGTTCAGCCTACCTAGGCGGCCAACAGCTTGCACTCCTAAGCTGTGAGATCCATGCGCGGATTGCCCCCGGCACCAACGATACCGGAAGTTTGGTCAGCCCAGCCCAGGTGGCCTCCCCCAGCCGAGAAACCAGGGAAGCACTTCGGTAATACCGCCGTAAAAAAATGTAGTGTGATGCAACACCATTGCGACGGAAGCACAGTTCTAAAAAGAGGCGCCTCACGCTTAGCAGTCGAAAGATTCTTCTAGGGACAAAAAGGTAGCGGCATGCGCAAAAACCTCGCGGATTAGCATGGACTCACCACCCAGTTGCCAGCCTTCTGGCACATGTCTCAGAGGCGGGAGTTATCTATCAACATACTTGATCGCTGGAAGCCAAGAGATGGATGCAGGATTCGTAGATCTCGACATATTACTCACCCGCATTCGACACCCCCAGTCGAAAGTCTATTTTTGGATGCCATCAAGGCCTACAAGGCAGGGGCATTGCGGGGGGCATTGACCTCTGCCTGGGTCGCCCTGGCATATGACCTGATTACCAAATATCGGGAGCTAAGCGCCTTGGGCGACACCGCCGCAGCCGCTTTCCTACAGACGTGGGACAACGCAACCAATACTGGTGATATCAGCAAGCTGCTCCTGCTGGAACGAACGATCCTGGAACACGCTACGGGTACCACGCAGGTGCTGAATCAAATCGCTCGCAAACACCTAGAACGCCTTCGAGATGATCGAAATCTGTGTGCTCACCCTGCATTCTCCGCCGAGGCAGAGCTGTTCGAACCGTCCGCCGAACTAGTTCGGCTTCATCTCGTAAATACGGTCGATCTGGTTCTGGCCCAAGAGCCTCTGCAAGGCAAAGCAATTTCGGATCTCTTCGACGTCGATGTTCAGTCGCCAGGCTTCCCTATGAGCCACTTCCGCATCCTTGACTATGTTGAGCAGCGATACTTGGCGCGCGTTCGGCATCAAAACGTCCGCAATTTCGCTACGGTGCTTGCAAAGTCACTTCTCAGAGGTGTTCCACCACAATGGGAAACGCTTCATCACAAAATCATTTCGTCATTGGTCGCGGTGAGGGATCGAGCGCCTCATGCTTGGCCGGAAATCTCTCAGGTAATCACAAACCTACTGGACAATGGCGAGCCGGCAGCACGTGCCCGTAGTGTGGCCTTCATCGCATGTTTTCCTGATTTTTGGCAGCGCATCCAACATCCGACCCAAACTGCGCTGGTGGAAACCGTGAATAACACTCTCGGCCCCGACATCCAAGACTATCGAATCCTTGCGGGGGTCGCGCTTCCTCAGTTCCGCGCGTCACTGGCGGCCCTTATAGGCGGTCTCACGCATCAGCAACTCGCCGCCGCGATCGCATTTCGCCCCCTTGGAGAGTTATGGCCGAGGGCTTTGGAAGCCTATGCGAGATCGGCTAGTTGGAGGGGCTCAGAAGATAAATTCAGAGGCATGGTCATGCCGTTTGCAGGGTTTCTTGACAGGCAGCAGCAGGACGATTTACTCGAATCGATTATGCAGAATGACCAGAACTGGCACGCGATGGAGACTGATACGCTGTTGCTCGCACTACTGCGTAACACGCCGCACGCCAACCTACCTACAGCGGCAGCGCGGGATCGTTTCCATCAATTTGCTCACCGCAGGGGAGTTCTTCAGAAGTATGAAGAAGTTTTCGCACTCCTTCAGGTCGACGGCTGGAATCCGCCACCTGCGACTGATGACGAGGAATGAACGTACCCTGTCTCACACCGGTTTTGAGCGCTGGCCCATGTCGGCTCTTCCTCAAGCTACGTTGGCTCTGATGTCGATTGCGGACGCCCGAGCCTTCTCAGCGCTTGGCCAGGTGTTTAGGCTGCGGCCACGCCGGTGCTGATGATTTGCCACCAGCCCAACGGCTTGCCAGATTCCTTGGTGTATAGAACCAAGCCGCCTGGTAGCTTTTGATGTCTGATAAACCAGTGAGAAAAGCCCTGTCTTCGGTAACGACAAGCGCTCGCAGTTTGAGGAAGCGATAGAGGTCGAAATCGATGCCATCGTTGCGCTTCTGATCATTGTCCGGGTCATACCCGTTTTTTGTCTGTTGCATACGCGCGAACTGTCTCCAGCAGTACACCAGCTCGAGATGGCTTCGCATATTCTCGGTGAATTCACCGGAGTCGCTGACTTGAAAGGACTTCATAAATCCTTCGCTGATCTGAGGCCCAATTACCTTCCAGCTGAGTCGTTCATCCATCCACTCTGCCCAGGCTATTTCCGGATCACAATCGGAAGCCGACACGTGGGCCTTTTGCATCTCATAGGCATAGTGAAGATCCAGGATACCGGGCAGGTTTGCCGGGTCGATCGACCGGAGCGCCTCAGCAATCCTCTCAATCACAGCAGCAGGGATTGGCTGAAATGCAGCAATGAACTCCTCATTGATAGGCACCGACAGCGTGCGGAGGGTATCTAACGTCTTCAGAGCCTGTTCAACGCGCATCCCCATGAATCCCATTAATAAGCCTGCCCCATCCAGCCCGCGGAGGATGTCTAACTGCGCTCGCTTGACCGCTCGAATCGAGTCTACACCGTGCTGCCAACCCTTTAGCATTGATCGCCATTCAGCACGTGCTGCTTCCAGCAAGGATTCCGCAGATTTGGGTATGTATCCATTCTGAGTGCAGCGAAGCAGCTCATCCCATGCTTGTTGGGAAAGTACGCGACATTCCTCTTCGTTCCATGAGGTCGAATTGAGCTGACTCATCCCTAGCACGTCGCTTCGTCCCAGAATGACCGGAAAATCTAGGTTGAGAAATCGAGATAACCGTGAGCACATGCGTTCGAACTCGCCGACTGAAAGCTGCCCGTTGCGGCGTTGGTTTATGAGCTCTGCAAAGGTGCCATCGGCAAGGGAAAATGAATAACCCTCGAGGGACATTTCTTCGAACGTGGAAGCCCAGTCAGGGCAATTGACTTCATGGGCAAGCTCGCGAACAGGCGAGGTATCCAGGACGACCATGATTTGGCGATCGTCGATAATCAGGCGAAATGGGATAGCAGTAGTCATTAGTATTCCTGATTGTCTGGCAGCTTTTTCAGCTTGCCGTGATTTGCGTCTTCTCTCAATCAGTGGCGGTTGCTGTCTCTACCCAGGAGCTGATCGGGACGCCCTAGCCCTCCTCCCCTGACCGCTTTTTGGCCACAAATTGTCATATGAGTAGTGCTGGATCAAACAGATGATCACATCATTCAGCACTCTCAGTGCCCTTTTAGACTTGCAACACCCAGGTCAGCACATCCCTACTATCTGGCTGAACATTTCCACATGTGTGCCCGCAGCTCACGCTGCGGGCACACTGCGTGCGAATGGAGATGCCCGTCTTGTCAAAGCCTCATTCGGCGCCTGTCGGGAATTTTGGTAGCTTGTTTATATCCCCTACCTCATGACCAATGATGAGTTCTGCGTTCAGATTTTTGACAATTTGGCTCAGTCTATCTTGAGACGCCAAGGTTTCCGCGCGATCGGTGTTGAATGTAGGCACAGCTCGCATAGGAACTGAGGCTGCGAAATGCCAAAGATCTCCTGACAAGACGACATTTCGATCGTGAAGGCGTACCAGCAAAGAATGATGGCCTGGAGTGTGCCCTGGTGTCTTCAGCATCACAACGCTGCCGTCACCAAAAATGTCCAGGTCGCCGTCGACCTCCGTCACTTTCGCGCTCCCTGACAGCCAGTGGGTGAACTGGCTCCGATCAAGATTTTCGTCCTGCTTTTGCGACCGAACAACCGCCATATCACTTGCGCCGATCAGCAGGCGCGCGTTCGGGAAGCTAGCGAGCTGCCCTGCGTGATCGAAATGATAATGGCTGAGCGCGACCGTTGAGATCATAGCGGGCGTCACCTTGAGCTCAGCAAGTTGGGTGACCAACGACTGCTCGATCCGTGGCCTGATACCGGTGCCACCTTGGTCTTTTCCGAGGTCTGACAGCGGAAGACCTGTATCCCATAACATCCATGTTTTGTCATGACGGATCAGATAGCAGCTATCCACAAAATGCCTAGGCTTGCTGGCATAGCCAAAGGTGTCGGAAAAGGAGCTCATGTCCGACAACTCTATCGTCCCGCAGTCCAGGCGCCATAGTTTAACGGGCTCTGCATAGGCCGCTAAACTCCAGCCACAAACTGCGGCAGCTGCGATTAAGTATTTCCAAAATTTCATAAAAAGACCCCATCAAAAGGACTTGGTGATGCAGGCAGAACGAGACCGTCCCGAGCCTGAGTAGAGGCTCTCACCCCTTGTGAGGCGCATAGTCAATGTAGCCTCTCTCATCGCCGCCGTAGAAGGTGTCACGATCTGCAGGAGTCAGCGGCCAGCCATGCTCGAGCCTGGCAACCAGATCCGGATTGCTGATGAAAGCCTGGCCGAACCCAGCGAGGTCAATCAGGCCTTCAGATATCAGCTCCTCAGCGCGTTGACGGCTCAACCCACCGGCCAATATCAGTGCGGTACCGCCGAGTTTTGGCTTGATCTGCTTCAACAGTCCAAATAGGCCACCGCCGGACTCGCCCTGAACGGCCCGATCAATTCGCTCGAAGCTGTCTTGGTTCATCACGTGGACATAAGCCAGGTGGCGCTTGCCGATCTCCTCGGCGAGCGCGAGGTAGGTCTCATCAATTTGATCGTAGAGGGGCATGTCGAAAAGTTGACCATAGGGTGAGATTCGAATCCCCACACGGTGCGCGCCAATTCGTTTGACGACTGCATCAATAACCTCAACGGTAAAGCGCAGCCGATTTTCCAGCAGATCACCGGAGTACTTATCTGTGCGGTCATTGACCCCTGGATTCAAAAACTGCTCGTGGAGATAGCCGTTTGCTCCGTGAATTTCAACGCCATCAAAACCGGCCTGAATTGCGTTTTCAGCAGCTTGTGCGAAGTCCTCGACGATCCGCTCGACCTCATCGGTGCGGAGTTGCCGTGGCGCTGGAGGTTCGACGCGATCTGGCTCACCCTTCTCGTTGTAGCCAAATGCTGCGGAGTCTTTGGCACGCTGAGAGCTAGGGCTGACGGGCAACTTGCCGTCGTCCTGAATCGAAGGATGCGAGACACGCCCTACGTGCCACAGCTGAGCGAAAATGTGCCCACCGATCGCATGCACCGAATCGGTTACCAGCTTCCAGCCATCGATCTGCGCTGCGCTGTAAATTCCGGGGTTGAACAGGTAGCCCCGACCTTCCCGTGAAATGGATGTCCCCTCGCTGACGATCAAACCAGCTGTTGCACGTTGGGTGTAATAGAGCGCCGTCAGCTCGTCCGCGACATCATTGGATGCCCTGGCGCGCGTCATAGGTGCCATTACGATGCGATTCTGTAAATTGAGGCCCTAGAGATCAAAAGGTCTGAAAAGGTCAGTCATAGTAAGTCTCACTGATGAGGGTAAGTTTTACGACCTCGTCTGCACTGGGCAACGGAGGCGATTACCCTATGCTAAGCATCAGTGATTGATGCGACTACAGCGATAATTAGCAAATTAAAATTGCTGGAATCGCAATTTTTGTGGCGACTTATGTGACATTGCATTTCTGAGCTAGGAGCCAGTCGAGCCTTTCTCGCTCAAATCCAGAGCGACCCTTAGGATCGGAACGGCTTGGCGATACAGCACAGAGCATTGATGGCATATAACGCGCCACCTATACTCCACGCATCCCATACAGGAGTATCAAATGTCCAGACTTGCAGAATTTCGTGCGTTGGAGCAACAACTGGCTGCTCAGTTGGCCGAGCTCGAGAGCCTCAAAAACGATGATGGTTTAAAGCGCTAAATCGAGTTCGAAAAAAAGCTTCGTGATCTGCTCTCTGAATACGGCTACAGCCTGCGCAATATCATAGCCATTCTTGATCCACAATCCGCTTCTCGACGAGCGCCAGCTGTTGTTGCTGAGAAGAGCAACCGCAAGCCGCGTCAGACCAAGGTTTACAAGAATCCCCACTCCGGTGAGCTCGTGGAAACCAAGGGTGGTAACCATAAGACCCTGAAAGAGTGGAAAAGCCAGTACGGTTCTGACGAGGTTGAAAGCTGGCTGGCTAAGTAAATCCTCGACTATGAGAAAGGGCCTGGTCATGGCCCTTTTTTTGTACAACAACAGTGGTCACTGTCTTTACCCGGACTGTCTGTCACCGCCATCCCCACATCCCAAATCTCCCCGAGCTCCCTGCCCGCTTTAAGGCCAGCGTACTAAGTCCAGCTCCTTGATCCGAATGGCCATAGCCGAATCTGAGACCCCAAATTGCTGGGCCAAGGACACTAGGTTCCTGTTGTTGAAACGGGTGCACCGCGCCAGCGCCAGCTCACGTTCCTTCGATTCTTTTGGAGCGTAGAGCAGTCGATCTGGATTGATGGGATCGAGGTGATAGGCAATCACGTCGCTGAAGCGCAATTGCCCGCTGCAGCAGAACATGAATTCAAACCGCTCTCGGACGAGCTTCTGAGGCATGAGGAAACAAGCAGCGAAGCGATCCGCTTGCCTCTCTGCGGGTGGACGCGGTATCTGCAACGGGCTCCCATCAAAGGCTCGATCACGATGCATGACGGTATTTTCGTGAAGCACGAGATGGCCGATCTCATGGGCTCCAGTAAAGAGTTGGACTTTTTCTCCGAACTCTGTGGCAACTGCAATCTTGATCGATTGACGATCTATCAAGCCTGCAATACGAGTACCGGTGTTGTGCCGATTGAACTGCGTGTCCCCTAAGGTGGGATGGACTTGGAAATCATAACCACAGACCAAAGCAGCGATACTGGGGCTGCGCATCATCATCGGAATGACGTCTTGATCTGGCCAAAGGTATCGCCGGTCACGGTAAATCTGCATGAGCAGGTCAGTCGCTGCCTTCTCGATATAAGCGTCGTTCATGGCAAAAACACCAGATATAAGCTCTCAAGCTCAATTTAGCCCAATATGTAGTGTCTTCAAGGTGCAGCTAACGCAATATATGGGGTTTGGCGACGAACGGTAGGCTGCCTCGATGAGATCATGGGCAATGATCATCATGCTAACCATGTCCCACTTAGGCATGAAGGTATGCTCACCCGAAATTCGAACCAGTTGTTGGTGGGGAGGCTGGGTGCGATGTTCCGGACTAGCTCCCCGATTTAACGATGCTCCAGATCAGGTAGTTAGATCCAGAATCGACCACCCTGCTGCTTCCAGCGCGGCCCTTCGCTTCTCCCCGCTGCGTCCCTCTCCCAGGCTGCTCTGCCGTACAGCCAGACACAGCATGTGCGACGGCCTGGTCATCCCCACGTACATCAGCATCATGTCTCTCTTCGCCGTTACTTGGGGGCGTTTGGCAGCTGTTTTTTTGCCCTCAAGCCACGGCATGAGCTTCTTGATGAAATGGGTACCCCGGAAAGTTTCCAGAATCAGCGTCGCGGCATGAGTCTTGCCCTTCTCCGAGTGAATGGATGCCATTCGGATGTCGACGCCATCGCCACCATCCTGGAACCGGTAAGTATTAACCAGGGATCCGCCACTCTCTCCGACCTCAGTAGCCGCGGGAGCAGGCTCCCAGGCGAGATAACGATGGCCTTCGCTATGAATTGCATTTCCCTCGGCGTCATGGAGAGCAGCCGCCAGCATCAGGAGCTTCGGTGAGATTTCGTTGATCCAATCATGCTGCGTGACCTCGGATGGCACAAACAGGATCTGCCGGAGGCATTCGCGGTACTGTGCAAACGATTCAGGCTTGGTCGTGAGTTTCTCCTGTACCGCAGCTTGGCGTCGGCCCTTCAGTTGAACCAGGCTATATGGAAACGCCAACTCACCGAGGTTGGCCAGGCACGAAGCCAACAACTCAACAGCAGAAGAGGCGGTTGGCTCTTTCATGGCATAACGCCGGGCGATATGAGCACCTTCCGCGAACGTACGAGGCTTGAACGAGGCCTTCGTCGTATCAGATCGGTAGGATGGCCAGTAGTGCTCCAGAGCTTTCGGGTACTGGTTCGCCTTGAAGTTGTCCAGCCGGTGCACCGCCCCGACTGCGAATACACCAGCCTTACGGGATTCCGTCGACAGGTGCTTCAGCACTAACTTCCCGAATTCATCAAGTACATCAGTCGCATCGTCGTCGGGGAAAACGATGATCGTGTTAGGTGTGTTGTCCGGGGCCTGCGGAGCACGAAGCCCGATCAGGCCAGCCGTGATAGGGACATACGCAAACGGGTTGGCAATCGATGCAATGGCCTGATCAAACCGGAAGCTGCTCGCGATCTCCAACTGGCGCCCAGGGTCTGGGAATGGATCCTGGAGTGGCGCGGTCTTCTCAAAAATTTCTTGGTTTGGGTCGCCAACGCGAATGACGCGGACATCCGGATCATCGTGAGGAAAAATCCGATGCAGCACGTCCGCCTGGTCTGGCTGGGTGTCCTGCATCTCATCTATCAACACGCATGGGAAGCGCAGACGCAATGCACCGCCCACAGTCGGCTCCTGATCAAGCAACGCGTGGCCTAGTACGAACACTTCATCGAAACAGAAGTAACCAGCCTTGGCGGCTCCGCTCAGCGATTTCACGACACTCTTGTAGGTAGGAGTGTGTGGCGCAAATCCGATGTCTTCACCTCCGAGTGGATCATCGAAATCGGCAGACCGGACTCGCAAGCTGTGGAGGTTTTTGTGCTTCGCCTCGAAGGCAGCCTTTGCACCGAAATGCTCGCTGTTCGTCAGCCCCCTACGACGTGCCTTATGCGTGAGCTCATCGTCAATCGCCTGCAATGCAATCCCTTTAGAGCGTAACCACGGTGAAGCTAAGAATCGGCCGGTGAAACCATGGATGGTGTCGATATAGTGGGGGAAGCGCAGGAGCCGCTGGCCTACCTCAGTGTCACCGAGGCGTTTCTCGATCTCTTCCCGAGCTGCGTTGGTGTGAGAAAGCACGCAGATACCCTGCATACGGCTCTTCCAATGGCGAGCCAGGATGGCAAGTTTAGCCACGACCAGGGTGGTCTTGCCGCTCCCCGGGCAAGCCGCTACATCGATGGTATCCATGGACTTCAAGAAGTCACGACGGGGCTCGTCAAGCATCTCCAGCCCCATTAGCGTAATTACCCAGTCCACATCAGCGTCGGTGATGGGCGCTACCAGTTGGCTGAGCGTCATTCGGCGGACTCTTCCAGCGGATCAGTGGATCCTGCCAGCGCTGCTGGCACCATAAGGGGATGAGCCGGGCTGGAGGTTGTAGCCAAGGCTGAACCGCCGGTTGCATATTCGATCGCGTGGACGACATAGATCGGCAACTTCCCTCGCAGTGTAGTGGCATCCATCGAACCTTTTTCGAAACCCTGGTCAATGAAGTCGATCAGGTACTGGGCTGCGATCGCTTTTGACGCCCGATTGAAGAGTTTGTAGATCGCGGAGCAACGGGCTTCCTCGGTGGCATGGGTTGTCTGAATTTTTTCGAAGGCGGTCTGCGCCTGCTTCAGCAGGCCGGCTTTGGTCTCCGAGCCTTTGTCGATCTTCTCCTCATAGATGGCAAGGTATGCCGCGTGATGGACTTCCTTCGAGAAGCCTTTCAGTGCCAGGTCATATTCGAGCGTCCAGTGGTCGGCGACGAATGTGCGCACACACTGCCCATCACTTTCGCCTCGTTTCTCGCGATGTGCCTTCAGGCCCTTTTCAACTTCGGCCGGTGTGGAACCAAAGTCTTTTCTGGCGCGCCAACGCCGCTTGGCGATGTCTGGCCAAACTGGCCCCTTCACACCCTTCAAGCCCCGAATCTCGGGCGCGCAGTCTGGCATCACATCCATGTCAGTGATGCAGGCGGTGGGAACGGTGATCTCGCCCTTCGACGTGTCCTTGCGCTGCAGGATCTTCGAATAGCGTCGCAGACCGACACCGCCTACGTTGATGATCGAGACCCCATGTTTGGTGAGATCCTTGCCCAACCGACGCGCTAGTGACGGCAGAAGGATCGCTTCCGCATCCCCTTCGACGACGAGCAATCCTTTCGCGAAAAACAACCCTGCCTTGGTCACATCCAAGAATCGACTGAGGAATCGATAATCATCAGCCGCGAGACATGTCTGATCCTCAGCGAGCGAGAAGGCCCGCTGTCGTTGCATCAACACCAGGTTCTGCAGAGGTATTTTGGAACTCAGATTGGGGCTATGGGTGCTGAGGATGACCTGAACCGGCCTTAACCCCGTGGAGGGCTTTGCTGCGGCTTCGAGGAACTCCATCAACTGGAGCTGACGTTGCGGGTGCAGGTGAGCCTCCGGCTCCTCGATAAGGAGCAACGGGAGTCCGTCGGGTTCTTTGCCGAGAAGTAGGAGTTCGCAGGCCATGAACAACACATTGTTGGAGCCCAGCCCGTAGATGCCGCGCGCCTCTCCAGTGGCATGATCCAGCAACCCAAGCTCCAATCGCTCCAGGATTTGCTTGAGCTTGGCTGGGTCAGTTCCGGCTTCCCCGAAGCCGATGCGACTGGTGAGGGGTTGGCCTGCCAGTGACAGCGGGCGAAGGTAGGTGTCGTTAATCTCCGTTTGAGCGGACACGATGGCACTGTGACGATTCACCAAGTGGCGCAGGAAATCACCCATGCCGGCAATGCTGAGCGCCTCTGCATCAGTGAGGTCTGTCGGGAGTGCTGCGGGATCAAAAGAATCGCCCGCATCAATATTAGGGAAACTGCTCAATACTTGAGATAGCCGGGAATTCCGGCCTGGAGACATTTCCCGCTCTGCATCGCGCAGCGGTTTGAGGTAGGCAGTGGCGAGCAGTTGCCGTACACCGACGTCTAGAGACGGCCCCTCCCCGTTCTCCCCCGAACGAACCGAAATATCCACCCATTTGCGGGTTGAGGCTGAGGCGACAACGCGGCGGGCTGACCAGTGTACGTAGAGCCGCCCTACGCCACCGGTGTAGGTCACATACTCAGCGAAAGCCCCCAATTCCGCGGAGCTCAGTCCTTCCAGAGTGCACCTCAGCGTGATGTTCTCGGCCTGGATGCCACCGCTGGCGATGTGGAAGTCCTCGAGCTGCAGTCGAAGGTATTCGGCATCCCGGGTTTGCAGCACATAACGAATCGCATCGATGACCGCGGTCTTGCCAGCGTCGTTTTCGCCGACGAGAGCCGTCACGCCTTCGTTGAACTGGATGTTCAACGCATGATCACCATGCCCGAACTGGCGGAAATTCTCGATTTTCAAAGCCGAAAGGAACACAGTGCAGCCCTCACCTTTTTGTGTGGTAGGTAAGGTTGCTCAGCGCCAGCATGGGCGGCAGCATCCCTCCCTGGATGTGGTAGCTATATGCCATGAAAAATTAGCGTGAGCTACACAATTCGACCAACTTGTACCCGACTAGCGGCGGTTCAGTGTCTTTGAAAACCTCTTGAACTCATAGGCCCGGTGAGCCGCGAGATGCGCTATCCGCTGCGATAACGCATCAATCCCCCACTCCGAAGGCTTGGCTAATTCACCATTCACACTCGGTATTTCTTCCTGCTATATCGATTGCCTACGTATTGAGCTTTTTTGACAGATTTCTTCTTGGGTGGCTTGTAGTCACACTCAGGGAAATTGTTGCATGTCAGGAATTTTCCATTTTTCCCATCCCTCAAGATCAGATCGCCAATATTGCAACTAGGGCAGGGATAAAGCCTCAGCGCACGCCCCTGAATGTCTTCCACCTGCAGCGCGCTGTCCTGCACCAACTCCTTCAGGAAGACCGAAACCTGATTCTGAACCGTGTACATCACCACTGTACGCCGAGCTCGTGTGAGGGCGACATAAAACAGCCGGCGCTCCTCCGCGAAGAGGTATGAGTCTCCCTTTGGCATGACCAAACCGAGCACGGGATCGTCTGTCATGGTGCTGGGAAAGCTCCGACGTCGTTTTACGCTGAGCATCGCCGGCAAGATGATGTAGTCCGCCTCGGTGCCCTTGGAGCGATGGACGCTGAGAAATGATACTTGGATGAACCTCCCAAATCTGGCCTGCCAGTTTCCTGGGACATAGGCTTCCTCGTCGTTATAGCGCCCCAAGATGCAGACTTTGATCAGGCGGTCATTCGCTTTCGGGATTGAGCCATCCATCAAACCAGCGACCAGTCCCTCCAGAAAATGGACTATAGCTGGCCCTATCTCCTGGGCGCCCCGTAACATCACCGCACGTAGCGCAGGCCCCACTGCTGGTGTTTTGGAATACACCGTCTTCGGCAGCTGAACTGGGTTCTTGCTGACAAATTGACTGGATACATCGCATAAGGCTTGAGGGCATCTGAAGGTCTGCTCCAACTTCAACAGCTGGCCCGAACCAAAAAAATCCTTGAAGTCAGTCATCACAGAAACGTCGGCACCGGCGAACCTATTGATGGACTGCCAGTCATCACCCACCGCAAAGAAATGCCGCCCTGGAGGACTTACCAATGCCCTGCACAAGCGTGCCCTGGCTCTGGAAGCATCTTGGAATTCGTCGGCCATGACCAATCGGAAGTTCGGCACGCATCGACCTTGCTCCACGTGTTCAGCTGCTTGCACGAGCATGTCCTCAAAATCGAGTCCACCTACTCGTTTGAGCTCCGCGTCCCAGGCTTTCATTACAGGCCAAAGGATGTCGAGGAACATTCTGTAGCGGTGTTTGAACAACCCTGAAGGCAACTCCTCGACCCGGGCGAGCAAGTCTTGCTCTTTCAGGCAATTGCTCTTCACATGAGCGATAAAGGTGCGGATCAACCCAATCAGCTTCAAGGCTGACAGGGGCGGCTGACGGCCTTCGGGAACAGGTCGATCAGGGTTAGGATCGAGCTTGATTCCTCGGCTCGTCAGCTCCCGCGTGAGATGCTCAACCCAAGTGTTATCCCGGATCTGATGCGAGGTGGTTTCAATCAACTGGGTACCGCGCGCGCGATGCTGCGCACGCTTCCACATTGCCTCCTGAAGGTACCCCTCGAAGTGGGCGGGTGGCTGCCCATGCTCATTAAACGCGAAATGCTCGTGGTACAAACCAATCGCTGGATAGTAGAAGTCAGGGTGATACTGGCTATGGGTTTCGGTGGCGGTGTCGTGCTCGTAGGGACGCTCGTAGAGATACTCAACACCGTTATAATGCAACCAGTTGGCAATCATGCACTCTTCGAGGCTTTTCACCGGATCACCCTGGATCGGGATGAGGCGACCTGACTTGGAGCCCGCCTTGGGAGGCGCCTTCATCGACTTGAACTCGGGTAGGTCTCGACCGAAGACAAGACGGAATAAATCCCAACGACTGCGGAATGCGACGGAGTTGTCTTTCAGGTGGTCGACCAATTCCTCGAGCTTTTTGAATGCCAGCTTTTCCTTGACCACCCAATCCGGTACCCGCGGTTTTTTCTTGGTGGCATAGCCGATGATGGCAAGTCCAAGCCGATGGAAGGTCTTGGCGCGAACCTTGACGTTGTCCATCTTTAACCGCGTGAACGACTGCTCTGCTCGCTGAGCGAGCTCCTCGGCAGCGTCTTTGTTAAAGGCCAGCATCACAATTTCTTTCGGCTGGAAGAACCCACGGTCAATCGCATATGCAGCCTTGGCCACCATCGTGGAGGTTTTACCTGAACCCGCGGAGGCTGCAACTTGCACTCTGTTGTCGAAACAGATCACTGCCTTGGCTTGCTCATCATTCAGTGGCAGCTTTTCCACCTTGGACAGCAGCCATTTCGATGCCACCAGCTCTTTGTCTGTGTGCTCCTGATTGATCTTTCTCCAGAGGGCATCCCAATCACCACGCCAGATGGCAAGCGCGCGCTGAATCTCTTCGAGCGAAATCCCGAGAGCGTCCCTGAGCGCTTGGTCTTGCAACAGTGCATCCAGCTCTTTATCAGAAACCGGCAAGCTCGGCTTGGCCGCCTGCAAACTGACCTGCTGCTCATGGGTGATCCAGCGCCGCTGTGTTCTCGCATCAGTCAGCAGCCGGCTCGCCTCGGACAACCAGCCTTTTAGGAGAGTGTGAGCTGTCCTAAAGCGCTCTGCCCGCTCCTGCTTTCGACTCTCCGCCTCCAGCAGTTTTTCTGCCGCCAGTCTTTCATCAGTCCTGATAAACTCTGCGATGGCAGCATTTAGTCCTGATACATAAAGATTAGGTAGCCCGCGTAGGACACCGCCCGGATACCGCAACTTGCCCCACAGCATGCCTTCTGCTGCGGCTATCCGGTTCCGCTCACTCTCTCCGATCACGACACTTTTGCCGTCGATGATTAGTTCCAAGCGCCCACTTGCGAGTCGCAACAACCAGGATGAAGACTTAGTCAGAACCCTGCCCCAATACGAAGGGCCCCAGACGTATTCCTTACTCAAAAACTACCTCCAACGCGGTGTTCAAACGAGAGCGAGAAACTGCTCACGATTCAGTGAGGAAGGTATTCATACCGCAAAAAGATAGCAATCCCAATGGCTCAGAAACGGTTGCCGATCCTAAAGAGCCAGGCGCTCCTGCCAGGCAGCCACTCAACAGGATCAATAAGAACTCAATACACATTCAAATGGATGCTATCGATGCCGGTTTATTGACTTAAATAACGTCAACTTTCTGCCAAAAAAATAAATCAGAAAGTAAGCCTTGAATTGGCAACTAGTGCCCCGAGATCTGGATCGGCAACCCCACTATATCGGAGCCCCTATGGCAGACATTTATTACATCAATGGCATCAGACTCGACAAAACTGAGGAGCACATCCAGTTTGTTCGAGTTCGCAAAGCAGTCTCAAAGCAGCACTTCATGGTGCCGCGCGAATTCGTTGCTCAGCTCATACAAACTGGCGTGTCATTCAAATCTCGGTACCACGACGGCAATGGCTGGCAAACCGGTGCAGACGTGGAAGTCTATGAAGACGTCTTTCTCCGGGCTAACCGCAACAGCACCGCTAAAGACAACCTCAGAAATTTGCCACAGGTCTGATTCTTTCGCGGCCCTGAGCGCGCGCGAGCAACTCTGCCCTTTCGCTTGCTCTGCCATACGCGTCGGCACGCCGTTCATTCGCGGCAGCCAGGCGACCGATGAGACTCACTGCAGGTACGCTACATGGATCACCAGGTTGCGCTAAAGTTGATCGCCGAGAAGGCCTACGACGTCGGCTACTCCGCCAAGCTTCACTTCTCCACCTACGACATTGTGGAAAAAGCCCCAGGGTGGATCGGCCTGATCTCACTGGTGATAGGCGTACTAGCGCTCTACATCGATTTTTTGGCGGCAAAACACGTTTCAGCACTCATCACGGTGATTGGCATCTGCAGCCTTTACATCACCTATTACGCCGACTCCAAAGAGCAGTATTTTCAGGCCGGCAACAAGCTGACGAAATTACTTGATCAGCTCAAGGGGATGTCGGCCCGATGCAAATCCAACCAGCAATTTTCCGCCGCCGATCAAGCTGAACTGGATCAAGTCACCACTGATTTCCGATCGGCCTGTCAGCGGAAGCACATCCTGTTCTCGGGCTGGCTGGCTCACAAAAATTCTTCTGGGATCACCAGATCGATTGGATCGCTGAGCACCGTGAATTTAAGTTTTTCAGGGACAAGATCCCGTTTTCCGTATACGCCCTTATCGTAGTCATTCTGATCGCTCTTGCCGGCGCATCATGGCTTGCTGCGCATCCGGAGCTCCTCCTCTCGCTGAAGGAAGTCTGCATCCATGAGTAAAGAGCTTTTCGAGCAGTTTCGTAGAAACCTGGCGGTCAAAAATGCCGACGAGATCTCCAAAAGCTACCGGCAGATCACCGAGAAGCTCAATGGGAAATACTACGACAGCACCTCAGAGACACTTCACTGCCGCCAGGTCGGGTCGTACGGTCGACATACCGCAGTCCACGGCGTGAGCGATCTGGACATGGCCTTCGTACTCCCGTGGTCGGTGTACGACCGATTTCAGCGCTACGAGAACAACAAGCAATCGTCACTACTCGGTGAGATTCGCCTGGCTCTGAAAGAGCGCTTCCCAAACCATGAGGTGAGGGCTCAGCAGCAGGTAGTATCGATAAATTTCTCGGACTACGTGGTCGAGGTGCTTCCGGCATTCGAGCATGAGGATGGCAGCTACACCTACCCCGATGCCAATGATGGAGGCAGCTGGGAAACCTGTAACCCAGTCGCTGAAATCGATGAGATCAACTCGCTGAACCAGGACAAAAACCATAACCTCAAGCGTCTATGCAAAATGGTGCGAGCCTGGAAAAACGACCATGGTGTGCCGCTGAAGGGAATGCTGATCGACACCCTGTGCTACCAGTTCTTGAAGGGCACCACGGACTACGACAACAAGTCCTATGCCGCCTACAGCGAAATGACCCGGGACTTCTTCGCCTACCTGGTTGATATCGATGAAGACAAGGAGCAATGGCGCGCGCCCGGCAGTGGCTCTATTGTTACCAAATCAGGCAACTTTCATCCCAAGGCCAAGAAGGCCCTGAGACGCTTACAGGAGGCGCTGGGTGATGCCGAGGTTGCCCATGAGCGGTGGAGCACTGTGTTCGGCGAACACTTTCCAGAGTATGTTGAGCAGGAAAAGAAACAGGCAATCGCAGAGAACCGGGTCAAAAATGCCGAGCAATTCATCGGTCAAAAATTCGGCCTCGACATCCAGTACACTCTGCGCATCGATTGCTCCGTCAAGAACGAAGGCGATCGGCTTCGCAACCTCATGTCTCGCGTCATGACATACCGAATTCCCAAGCAACGTGAACTAACATTCTGGGTCGCTGAGATCGATGTACCACCTCCGTACAAGATCTATTGGAAGGTGAAGAATGTCGGCCCACAGGCCATCGAAAGAGACATGATCCGCGGCGAGATCCGTATCGACAGCGGTCACCGCCAAATCACCGAACACTCAACCTTCCAAGGCGATCATTACGTAGAATGCTACGCGGTAAAAGATAACGTGTGTGTAGCGCGGAGTCGCATCATCGTGCCGATTTGAGGGCGGTATAGAGGTGTACCAGGTAGCAGCCCGGCCCCTTACGACGCCTGCTGCTTTGCATTATTAAATCTGCGCTATGGCGCACCGAAGCTGCAGCCCAGAACAGCTTCGTTTCCGTAGCCACCGTCACAAGGACAACCTCATGCCCGCTGTAAAAAGGATTCTTCTACCCGACACCAACCAGAGCCCCGAACACATCCTGAAGAGCATCGGCGTTGCTGATCACCTCTGCGCCACGCTGAACGTCACCGAAGTCATTTTCCTCGTGCCAGTCAAAGCCTCACTTACCTTAGGCTCACTTCATACCGCTCTTGGTCAAACTGCCCACGACGCACTCGTCAAAGGTAAACCGGTCAAGCTTGAAAGTGGTGCGCAGCTGCGCTGCGAGACGATGCAAACACTGCAATGGCTATCGCGTCCGTCCGTGGTGATCGCGGTATTTGCTAGTCAAAAGATGATGGACAGGATCGACGCGCTACAGAATGTGGCAGCAGTTGTCGCTATCCCTTGGACGGCAGGTGAGATCGAGGATTGGGCGACGACCTTAGTCACCACAAGTATTAGGTCAACCGAGTCAACCGGCCCAGTCGCCAGCGAGGCTAATTGCTGACCCGGTCGTTGAACAAGCGATGAAATCGCTGACCAATATGATCAACAAAGCCCATAACATCTTGCATCCATCTGACGAGGAACACGCCAAGCGGATCCTTCGAATTCTCCGCTCGCGCAATCACAAGGAGCCTGCAGAAAACATCAAGCGTTGGGCTGTCATACATGGTTGGCTGCCCAAGGCAGCTGAACGCTTGGAGGTGCTGGCCCAAAAGGGGTTCGCCCTGCGTACTAAGCCAAAGATCGACAACCCCGACCATGCCCAACAGAGCTATCAACGTTGGGCTGAGGCAGCGCAACCATAACAGCCTTAGCTCGATAGCTTGACCACTGTTGTACGAGCGATGTGAGGCATCCGAGCAAGGGGCATGGAGGTCGGACTGACCGACCTCTCATGCCCGTTTACTTGAACAATGCTACGGTCAAGGCCACGAAGGTAGTAGCTGATTGGATGACTTCATAAATCGCGTTCGCCTTGCCCGACCAAGCTGTCTGACCCACGACAACGCCGGCAGCGACGACGGTTCCGCACAAAACGTTGCACCAGCCTCCATTAGCCACAGTCAACGCCAGACGGGAACGTGAGCAAAAGCGAAATCGCTCCGTTAGGCTAAACTTGGCTAGTGCCGTATTGCTGCGCCGCAATCTGTTCCCCCTAGGCGAAATTCGGTGCCACATCTCCCTGTACGGTAAGGCTGTAGCCACCAGCTATCGACAAGAAGGGTGCATCCTGCCAGCGATGTTCAAATGGTGCCCCTTACGTCCTACTTTTTCTGGCTAACCACGAAGCAAACTAACCGCAGCGATTTTTTCAAAAAGCAGCGCGCTTGTTTGTGTTCAAAGCATAAGCGCGGCCAAAGGCCGCGAAGAAGGCGATTTTCCCTCAGCCCCTGCGGGGCAATGCAGATGCGAGCCTGGCAACAGAGACCAAATCTGAAAACCGTCAAAAGCAAAAACCGAACCGGCAAACCGTGTGTGAACCTTGCTGATCACCTGCGGCTGCACACCACTCGCTTTTTTCTTGTCCTCAAATATAGAACTCCGTCTCGCGAAAAAAATTTCAAGGGTGCATGCAGGAAAATAGTTGAAATACAGAGAGAATCACTGATTCTGCGAGACTAATCAGTGAAAACAACTAGATTGCGGAGCACGATAGTCTCGGGCAGTCCGCGCCGGGAAAGCTGCACGCCTATCCCGATGCTGGCCTGAAAAGGTTCTTCGTTGAGACCGGCGGGAAGGTCTCTGTGGTACTGTCAGATGCTCTACGTCGGGTATTTCCGCTGAAAATGGTTTGCGGGTCTTTCTCGCCTGACATTGGCCAGGAGCATCTATGTCGCTGAAAGCAGCTTTCGCCACTGTACTGAAAGCGATGCGCATTAGCCGCGGGTTGACGCATAAAGATATGGCCTTAGCGAGCAGCCGTGGCTACATGCTGAAGCTGGAACACGGCCGATCAAGCCCTACGGTAGAGAAGCTGACTGCGATAGGTGATGCGATGGGGCTCAGCCCTTTGACCCTTCTCACACTGACGTTGAGCGTAGAGAGCGGTCAATCAATTGATACCCTGGTACAGCAGCTGAAAGCTGAAGTTGCAGATCTGGAGACCAATGGCGCGTTCAGCGGCCTGGTAGTCTCATCAGCGACTCCGATCTGCGTAACAAAGCCCTCATCGGCACGCCGGCACAAGGCTATTTACCCGTCATCGCAAGCTGAACTGTGCTTTGCCGAGTAGCAGAGGTTGCGATCGCCGAGTGTCAGAGTCCAAGGTCAATCGAAAACAGGATATCCGTAAGCTCAACTGGAACGGCCTTCTCTTCTACAAGGCGTTTTAGCACCTGATAAATCACATGTGACCGTAACTGTTCCCGGGCAGGGACGTAGCTGCTGTCGGTGCGCGGCAAATCCGCGCTGGGCAGGACGCGCTCAAGCACTGCAAACGCTACGGCGCCAACGTCTTGCTTGTAGATGCGAGTCAAACTGTCCAGGCCCGGTTTACGGCGGTAGCTGGCGACTGCATCAACCACTATCGCCATGAGAGAATCACGATAGTGCTCAGCGGCGCACAACCACACCTGCGCTTCCTGCTCAACCTTCAATGCCCTGTCCTCCTCGCTTCCAATCGGCGCGCAATATTCGACCAAAGCGCGCTTGAGCGCTAGGGGTCGGGTGCAGTTCTACCATCTAGGGATTTCCGAACATGCACATTCAGCTTGATCTGAACCGTAACGACCGCGACGCACTGCTACGACACTGCCAAGAGTTTGTTCCTGACAGCGGAGATACCCGTGAAGACGCCCGCCTGGCTGAGGCTTTGGAGGCGCTAATCGCTGCATTGGAAGACGCTATTTGAAGTGCAGAAGAGACGTCGTCGAAAGCCGCCTTAATCGACCAGTTGAGGCGCCAGAGATGCGAAGGAGTACATATGTACTCTTGGGTTTAATCACCCATCGCGAGACGCTACCAAGATTATGGTCTCACTGAGAATTAGGCGTATGAAGAGCAGCGCCACGATCCATTCACCTCCGCAACACAGCCCTGACATAGCCTTGTAAGCAGATGGCTTTGTTGGGGATCCGTTTAAGTAATCTCGCCCCAGCGCTCCCTTCGTCTGTTCCGCTTGGCCCGCCTCGTGAAATCCGTAAGAATGTCATCTGGCCATTACCAACTGTACGGAATACTCATATGCCACGGAAGCGCAAAGGGAGCGGCGGCGGGCCGATCGCTCTGTACGCCTTGTTATTCGTTGTTGCCCTTTTGGCGCAAGTTCCAAAGCAAGCGTGGATCGCCCTTGGAGTTATCTTGGGCGTAAGTGCGTTGGTATGGGCCGTCAGACGCACCACCCAGGCAAAGCGTTACGCGCCTGAGGATGACATTGTTGCGGAGATCGCCGCTGAATCTCGACAGGCAACCTCCCCCAGTCTCACCGTCCAGTTCGGCACCAGTACCCGCGAGCGAGACTTCTATACTGTCCAAGTCGGTTCGTCCAGCGATAGTCAGAACTACGCCATCCCAAAGCCAAGTGCAAAGCCCATGGGCGTTCGCTGGCTTGCAGAAGGTGAGTCCATCACCGTGGCCGGATTGGCTATCCCGGGTGGAATGCTCTACATCACCGAGCGGGCAACCCAGTTCGGTCAGACTGAACCGTCCCTGATTGATGCAACGCTTCGAGTCGCACGCTCACCCATGAGCCTTACCGAGCGGCAGATGCCCTATTGGCCAAGTTACCGAAGCATCACGCCTGAGGCGCGGCGAGCGTATCTGCAATGGTTGGCAGGAGGTCGCCGCCAGCCTGCGGATGCGGGATACGTGTTCCTGTTTTTTTACGGGCTGGAACGCCGCGCGCTGATCGATGCACCGAGCGATCCTCAGGCTAAGGTAGAGACTGCTGCCATCAAGGCCGAGGTCGAACGCTTGCTTGGTCTCTACGGCGACAACCATTCTTTCCGCGGCTACGCTATCCGCTTTCTCGCCCATATCGACGCGGGTTCTGTTCAGCCTCAGAGCTATATGAGTGAACCGATTGCCAGTGCCGCAGATGGGTACGAGCTGCCCATGTCACTGAGAGTCGCGCTGGGTCAGATGGCCGTGGATAAATACCCTCTCAATCCGAGCTGGGCATTGGCCTGGGCGCTCGCAGAGCCCAACATTTCCAGACGCACACCTGTGACCCGTTGTCCTGAGCAATTCGCAGCGCTCTTCAAAAACCAATTCGCAAAACGTTATCCCAACGGCATTGTGCTTCCTCAGAACAAGACCAAGCTGAAGATTGCCTATCGCCCCGCTTCTTCCGGATTGAGCATCCCGGCAGCAGCCGTGGGCGACCTCCCCGATGTCGCCGCAACCTCAGGAACGCGTAACAAGCTGCAGGGTATAGTGGAAGAATGCACCACCGTTCTAGACGCTTACAGTCGATATCTGGGGCGCAACCCAGACGCTGGATATAGTCTGGAAGCCATCCTGCAGTTGCCAACAGAACTCTGGCCTGCTGAAGCAAAAGCCGAACTCGAACAGTTGGCACAACGCGTCGGCGGCGAAACTATCTGCATGAGTTTCGCTGAGCTGGCAGGCCGTTTCAAATCCGCCGGCGCGCTTTCCCGCGACAAAGTCGTGGCACTCGCACGGGCCTTGGAAAGCAAGCGGATCGGATTAGAGCCCGATGTGCTTTCTGGCAGCCGTACGCCCAAGGCAGAAGACACCATCGCACTGTTCGCAGCGGACTCTGATGAAGGTACTCTTCGTTCGACCGATGCTTACAGCGCTGCAGCAGTTACTTTAGACCTGGCCAGTGCAGTGGCTGCGGCAGACGGTGACACCTCGCTAGAAGAGGTGAGTCTGCTGTCCGGCCACATTGACTCATGGGATCACCTCTGCGTCGCGCATCGAAAACGCTTGAAGGCGCACCTCCAGATTCAACTGAAGCAACCGCCGACACTGGCAAGCCTCAAGAAGAAGCTTGAGCCGCTGACGATCGAGGCCAAGCGGAAAATTGCCAGCTTCCTGGCCCACCTGGCACAAGCGGATGGCGAGGTGACGCCACAGGAAGTTAAGCTCCTTGAGCGCGTATACAAGTCGCTCGCCCTCGATCCGCAGTTCGTCTACAGCGACCTCCACAGTGCAGCTGTTCGTCCCTCCCATGGAGTGGAGGCACTGACTGCGAATGCCGCGCTGGCCACTGCGACACAGACATCAGAAAGCACTGGCTCTGGCTTTGCACTGGACATGGACAAGGTCGCTCGCTTGCAACAAGAAACGGCAGAAGTGTCGGCGCTCCTGGCCAGCGTCTTCAATGAAGAATCGCTGACTGAGACGCCTAGCGCCTTGGAGCCCGAGGCGCCCCAACGGCAGGAAGAAAGTATCGCCGAACAGCTTGCTACCGTACATGGCCTGGACGTCGAGCATTCAGCGTTCCTTCGGCTTCTGGTGTCACGGGCTGAGTGGAGTCGTGCCGAGCTGGAAGACGCAGCCAGTGATATGGAACTGATGCTGGATGGCGCCTTGGAGCGGATCAACGAGACAGCGTTCGAGCTGTTCGACATGCCCGTGACCGAAGGTGATGATCCCATCGAAATCAACCCCGACATTCTGGATGAGCTAGCCCTATGAGTAAGATACGAGCCAAGCGATCGCGACGCGGTCATTCAATCGCTGCGTGCGGGCGTAGTGCCCCGTGTTGGGCAGCATCTCATCCAGGTAGGTCGAGCGGGTGAACTCGATTCGCTGCTCAAAGATGTGGATCGTCTCGCGGATGGCGGCTCGGCTTTTCGCGTCGTCGTTGGCGAGTACGGCGCGGGCAAAACCTTCTTCCTGAACCTAGTACGCGGCATCGCCATGGAGCGCAAGCTTGTCACCATGCACGCCGATTTGAATCCAGACCGCCGGCTTCACGCTTCAGGTGGCCAAGCGCGCTCACTTTACTCGGAGCTGGCCAAAAACATGGCCACCCGCACCAAGCCAGAAGGCGGCGCTCTGCAGGGTATCGTTGAGAAGTTCATCTCCCAAGCTAAAACGGAAGCCAAGACCAAAGGTGTCGAGAGTGAGGCGGTCATTCGTGAGTACCTGGCAGAGCTCACCGAGATGGTCAATGGGTATGATTTTGCCGACGTCATTGCCGCCTACTGCCGCGGCTTCGAGGAAGGTAACGAGCAGCTCAAGGCTGACGCCATTCGTTGGCTACGCGGGGAATTCTCCACCAAGACTGACGCCCGCGCTGCTCTGGGCGTGCGGACGATCGTCGATGATGCTTCTGTCTACGACCAGCTGAAATTGCTGTCACGATTCGTACGCCTGGCTGGTTTCGGCGGCTTGATGGTATGCCTGGATGAACTGGTCAACCTGTACAAACTGGCAAACACCCAGGCCCGTAACGCCAATTACGAACAGATTCTGCGCATCCTCAACGATTCGTTGCAGGGTTCCGCTGAAGGCCTGGGTTTTGTATTGGGCGGCACACCAGAGTTTCTGATGGACACTCGTCGGGGGCTCTACAGCTACCCTGCCCTGCAATCCCGCCTCGCTGAAAACAGCTTTGCTAAGTCTGGCCTGGTCGACCTTTCTGGGCCTGTCATTCGACTCAGCAGCCTGACACCTGAAGACTTCTACGTGCTTTTGCAGAAGCTGCGCAATGTTTACGCCTACGGTGAGCCTGAGAAGTTTTTGCTGCCGGATGAAGCCATCCCCGCTTTCATGGCGCACTGTAATCAGCGCTTGGGCGAGGCATATTTCCGGACGCCGCGCACGACCATTACGGCTTTCATCAACTTGCTCGCGGTGATCGAGCAAAACCCTACCGCGGATTGGCGAACCTTATTGGGCGCCGTGGAGCTGACCAAGGATGAGGCCGGGCAGCAAGATCTAGAAGTTGAGGCCGACGATGAGCTCGCCAGCTTCAAGCTCTGACTCTTCTTCGTTCGAGCGTTTACACCCGGAGGTTCAGCAATGGATCTGGTCACAGGGGTGGACGTCCCTGCGTGATGCGCAGGAGTGGGCGGTACCGGCATTGGTGGGCGCCGATCGCGATGTGATCATTGCAGCGTCCACTGCCGCAGGTAAAACAGAGGCCGCATTCCTGCCGATCCTGACCAACCTGCTCAACAACAGTGATCCAGCCGGCGCGGTGCTGTATATCAGCCCGCTCAAGGCGCTGATCAACGACCAGTGGGACAGGCTTAGCCGGTTATGTGAGAGGCTCGAACTGCCCGTCGTTGCTTGGCATGGCGATGTGGCAGCAAGCAAGAAACAACGGTTTTTGAAATCGCCTGAGGGCATCTTGCTGATCACTCCGGAGTCCCTAGAAGCCCTGTTCGTAAACAGAGGCTCAGGCTTACCAGGGGCTTTTCAGAACCTTCGCTACATCGTCGTCGATGAGCTTCATGCCTTCATCGGAAGTGAGCGTGGAAAGCAGCTGCAATCGCTAATGCAACGGGTTGAAATCGTCGTGGGTAGAACGCTGCCCCGTGTAGGGCTTTCGGCGACGCTTGGGGAGATGTCGCTGGCCCGCAAGTTCCTGAGGCCGGCGTGCCCGGATGGCATCACGGTTATTGAGTCAAAGTCCTCTGGCCAAGAGCTCCAGGTACAGGTGCGTGGCTACATTGAGCAGCCCATGCAGCAGCTGGTGGTGGAACACCCGGGGAATGCGTCAACAGATGAAGGCGCAGAGAAGGAAGACACCTCAGGTACCAAAGTGGCTATCGCAGGTCACCTGTACAAGGTGCTGAGGGGGCATAACAACCTGATCTTCCCCAACAGGCGCCAAGAGGTTGAATGGTTTGCCGACCGTCTGCGCTCACTGTGCGAGAACGATGGTGTTCCGAACGAGTTCTGGCCGCATCACGGTAGCTTGTCCAAGGAGCTACGCCAGGATGCCGAGCGGGCGTTGAAAGCGGGAGATCCTCCAGCTTCTGCCGTATGCACTACCACCCTGGAACTGGGTATAGACATCGGTAGCATCAGGACGGTCGCACAGATCGGCTGTCCTCCCTCTGTGGCAAGTCTCAGGCAAAGGCTTGGCCGCTCGGGTCGCCGCGCCGGTGAGCCTGCGATGCTCAGGACGTACTGCCGGGAGCGCCCTTTAACAGATAAGTCGGATCTCTCCGATCAGTTACGTGAGGGCCTTGTCCAAACAGTCGCCATGATCCGATTGCTGATCAGTGGATGGTTTGAGCCGCCTCGATCGGGAGGCCTACACGCTTCGACACTGGTGCAACAGTGCCTATCCTCAATTGCTCAGCTCGGCGGTGCTTCTGCGGCGCAATTATGGGGGAATCTCATCGCAAGCGGCAGTTTTGCGAGCGTCACCAAGCCTGATTTCCTGGGTTTGCTCAAGGGTATGGGTGAGAAGGAATTGATCGTCCAGGACAGCTCAGGACTTCTGCTACCAGGCGAACTCGGGGAGCGGTTGATCAACCACTATGAGTTCTACACCGCCTTCACAAGCGATGAAGAGTTTCGTTTGCTCCGGGATGGGAAGCCACTTGGCTCGCTGCCCGTCAGCAAACCCCTGACCAAGGGACAACGCATCATCTTCGGCGGAAGGCGTTGGCAGGTTCAGGATGTCGACCTCGAAGCAAAGGTGATCGTGGTCACACCGGCGCGGGGCGGCGAGCCTCCTCAGTTTGATGGGCTTGGTGCCCAGGTGGATGATCGTGTCAGGCTTGAAATGCGAAACGTGTTGATGGAGACCACATCCTGCCCCTTCCTAGACAAACACGCTCAAGCGCTCCTAGACGAGGCTCGGAATAACTTCCGCGCTCTCGGGTTGGGTGACGCGGCGATAATTGGCTCTGCCAGCGTAAGCCATGTGGCAACCTGGCGAGGGGATTACACCAACGATGCGCTGGCCTTGTTGCTCAGGCATGTGGGTATTCAGTGTGAAAACACCGGGCTATTCCTGGAAGTTGCATTCGGCGCGGAGGACACATTGCGAGCGTTGCGCGTGGTCGGTCAAATGGACATCTCGAACGTAGAACCGATCTTGGAAAATGTCGAAAACATGATCCGAGAGAAATGGGATTGGGCCCTTCCCCGCCCGCTTCTTATGAAGTCGTTCGCCTCAAGCCATCTTGATCTCCAAGCCGCGGTCACCACAGCTCGACTCCTTACACTGGAGTCGCAGGTTGGCAACGAATAGTACTTCGCTCTTCTCCACGCCCATGATTTCGGCCGCTTATGTGTAGGTGGCTGCATGGGCTTTGAGCGAGCTGGCTTCGGCTATACAGATACTGGTAAGCCTGAAGTTAGAGGGTATGGCAGGCGCTGGTTCGCATGGGGACTACCTGGCTCGGATCGCGAGCTGCGAATTCTGGCAGGAGTACAAATATACTCAGCGATGTGCTAATGGGTTCAAGGTTCTCTGGACTACGCCTGCGAGCCATCCGCCTCACTCGATACGCGCAAAGCCATGAGCTCAGCCTCTGCGGTGGTGAGTTTGTGTGCCAGATCCACCTCCCTTAGCTTCGCGGCTGCGAATTGCGACTGAGACTCACCAGCCTCTTTAGCCTTTGCTTCCAACTGTTGAGCGAGCAGTTCCTTCGCACCTTCCGCACGCGCAGTAGTAGCATTGGCAATGCTCAGCTCACCCCGCAGGGTTTCGACAGCCTCACGATGTTGCGAGGCTTCCCTGGCATGCTGGCGATTTTCGGCAATGAAGCGCTCGTTATCCCGGATCAATCGGGTGATCTCCTCCTGCTTGACCATGAGCGTCTGCTGAAGGACGGTTAGCTCCTGCTGCAATTGATAGAGCTGGGACTCGTGGCGATTCAGATCTTGGTCTCGCTGCTCCTTGATCGAAGCACGGTAGTGTTCCAGGGCCTCCCGGGCATGCATATGCTTTTGCTCCAGAGACTGGATCTGCACATCCTTCTCTTGAATCCGGACTTCGAGATCACTGTTGCTCTGGGTGAGCCTGGCGTTGCGCGTGATCTCAGTCTGCAGTGTGGACTGAGTGGTCTTAAGCTCTTCAGTTTGAGCAGCCAAGACATCTCCTTGCGCCCTGAAATGGAGCTTGACTTCATCTAGCTCGCTCTCAAGTGCCTCGGCTCGTGAGACCAATAGCTTACGTTCGTGCTCGAACTCTGCACGTGCCTCAAGAAAAGCCTGGCTGCCCTCTTCCTGGACTTGATCCAACAAGCTTTCGACGACCCCGCGCAGCGCGCCGCTCATGCGTTCACGAGGGTTCGCTTCTGATCCTGGTGATTCCAGCTGCTTTAGATACCGAGCGATCGTGGTCTTTGAGCCCGTATTTCCAATCTCCACTCGGACTGCATCAATGCTGGGATAAACACCACGCATTAGCAGGCTGTTCCGCGCCTTTTGCACCACCGCTAGGTTAACGCCGCCTCGCGCCATACCCCCTCCAGACGATTTCGTGTTATGTCACATGTCATGCAATTACATAATACGAAAATGCCAAACCTTGCTGTGAACTTGCCGACAACTGGCAAGATATAATCGAGGTTTATAGCTTGCCAGGTCTCACAGCGGGGATAAAATGCCCTGAAAGCCGGTACAAATTGTGAAGCCGAGTCACCGAAGGCTAAAAACGGGGAAATGCCGTGGTTGAAGTGGTCAGCAAGGCAGATAGGTACTTGGAGGCGAGCGTTCGTCAGAACACGTCGAAGAGCTATGCGGCCGCCCTCTCCCATTTCGAAATCACCTGGGGCGGCTTCCTGCCCACCACCACTGAGTCCGTTGTGCGCTACATCGCTGAGTACGCCGACCATCTGGCGCTGAGCACGCTGAAGCAACGCCTGGCTGCGCTAGCAAACTGGCACCAAAGCAACGGCTTCCCCGACCCCACCAAAGCCCCCAAGGTCAGGCAGTTGTTGAAAGGCATCCGGGCAGTACATCCCGTGCAGCAGAAGCAAGCAGCTCCTCTGGCGTTATTGCACCTCGAAAAAGCGGTGGCGCGCCTGGAGGATGAGGTTGTTCAGGCAAGAGCCGTCGGCAACATGACGGCTCTTCTCAAGGCGACCCGCGACATCGCTTTGCTCACAATTGGCTTTTGGAGGGGATTCCGCGGGGACGAACTGGCTAGGCTCACGATCGAGAATACGCATGCAGAGCGATACGTCGGGATCAGATTCTACCTGGGGTCTTCCAAAGGAGACCGGCACAACACCGGCCGTGAGTACAAGACGCCATCGCTGAACAAGCTCTGCCCAGTGGAGGCGTACCTGAACTGGATCGAAGCTGCAGGTCTAACTCGCGGCGGAGTGTTCCGGGGAATTGATCGCTGGGGAAACATCAGCCATCGGCCTCTCGCGGCGCACAGCCTGATACCCCTCCTCCGCGACACGCTAGATCGGTGTGGTTTGCCGTCGGAGATCTACAGTGCTCATTCGATCCGCCGAGGATTTGCCTCCTGGGCGGCAAGCTCAGGTTGGGACATCAAGACGCTAATGGAGTACGTCGGCTGGAGTGACATGAAGTCCGCGCTGCGTTATGTCGAGCCTGCGCAGCAGTTTGGTGGGCTTATTAGAAAGCTTGAAGGCTGATCACGAGGGAGCAACCACGTGGTCGTGATCGCCCTCACGCCAATAAAAACTTTTGTGTCGATCTAATGGTTGCCTGAGGAGGTTGCATGGTGAGGCTCGCGCCTGAAAACCGTAAAATCCTTCGTGAATTGTTAAAAGCTTACGATCAAAGGATGTGGTTTCTCGTTTCGTATGCTCGAGAAGCTGAGCTACTGAAATATGATCCAGAGTATGCGACCACCAACGAAAGCATTCGGCACCTTGGTGCCACAGCTCTGAGAGAGCTTCAAACTCAGATACTGGCCAACGATCTTGAGATCCCAGTCTTTGCAAAAGCAATTGAGGCAGGCGAGTCGAATCTCAAAAAGATAATCGCCCACCAACCCAGGGGTGATGTCCGGTGGCATCTCAACAACGCCCGCCACGAAGTGCTGAATGAGATGAGGAAGGATTGGGCGAATGTACGTATCACCATCCGATACATCCACCCCGATGCATGAGCAAGCTTTCGCATGCCGGTATTCGAGATCGTCAGTGATGATCAATCCGCACTTGTCGCACGTGGATGAGCCTTCGAAACGTCGCCGAGTGAAGGGGGCAGAACTAGGCGTGTACATATAGAGCCCCATCTCTTCGGTTGGAGATGTCGGGGGCATTGGTCATACCCTGTTCTCGGGTGTGACCACCGAGATGGACGTCCACACCCAGGAAATCTTTGGCCCGGAGTTCGTGGTACTGGAAGCTGAAACCCTGGACGACACCATCGAGCTGGTGAACGCCAACCCGTTTGGTAACGGTGTAGGCATGCTCACTCAAAGCGGCGCCGTTGCTCGCAAGTCCAGAGCGAGATCGATGTCGGCCAGGCTGGCATCAACATCCCAATCTCGGCATCGGTTCCTGCGTTCAGCTTCACCCGCTCGCGCGGCTCCAAGCTGGGTGAACTGGGCCCATACGAGAAGCAAGTTGTGCATTTCTACACCCAGACCAAAACCGTCACCAGCCGCTTGTTCGACGACAAGACCGTGAATGATGGTGTAAACACCACCATCACCTTGAGGTAACAGCGTAAGGCTGCCCGGGCCGAGACCGGGCAGCACTCATTTCAGAGGTTGCGCTAGCGTCAGAAGCACGCCAATTAGGTATATTCCGTCTAGACAAATTTCCAACCGTTCTTGGCATAGTTACCGATAGTTTCAAGCAGCTTCAGGGCCCTGTCTTTGTTAGATTTATTTTCCCTCTCCAAGCATCTTGATGCCAAGTCTTGCAGTCTAGCAACTTTGTCTAGTAGGGCCACCCGGTCAGCTTCAATAGTTTTTATTTGGTCTAGTTGGCAGTCTACGATCATTGCTCGCGCACGATTCGGCCTCGGAGCTCCCTTTTTTATAACGTATAGCCAGGCATCCATGATTTCTATGTTATCGAAGTAGTCATCAAAATAAGGGTGTATCCACGAGTATTCACCCGAGGCTGCCGTCAGCTCCGAAGCCCTTGAAACCACGGCATCCCCCATATCTCGCGTCGATTTTTGCATATTACATGGATGACAAGCCAAGGCTAAATTTACAGCGGTAAAAGCCCACTTTTTGTACTTGTCTTTAGACTTATCCAAGAAGTGCTCTATATCCTCTGCGGCATTTCTTCGCTCGATCTTTATTTTGCGCCTGCAATAAACACATCGTCCATCCTGTTGCAACCTCAGGGACACACGCAGAGATTTTTTAAGATCGTCAAACACTGCATGCTTCCAATCAACTTCACCCGCAGCGAATCTTGCAATCTCACCAGAATACTTTTTTATGATGTCGTCATGCAGGGGCTTGAGTTGTGAAGGGCCGAGACTCATGCGTACTTCTCCCTCAGAACTCCAATTCGCTTTATAGTGTCATGAAGCGGGTCTTCAATATCCAGTTTTATATTATGACTGAGCAGGCTATCTGCCGCAGCTAAAAACCTTTCGGGTTCAGTATGGATGTCTGTCAGTGCCGTTAGGCAATCTTGTATGAGTGCTGCGACGGTAAGCGAGCGCGGGGAAATAAGTCCAAACTGCTCCGACAGAATAGCGTCAGCGTTACGGCCGTAAAGATCTGATTTTAACCAAGGCTCGACTGATGGGAGATCACGAACATAACTGATATCATTTGGAGCGCTTGAAACAATGAGCGGCGAATGTGTAGCAATAACAACGGTACATTCGTCAGCCATACTGCGTATTATACTTACCATATCTTTTATGATCTTCGCCTGCCATTGCGGATGCAGGGAGTTCTCGGGCTCATCGAATAACACCAGCGTGCGCTCTGTAACGCAAAAGCATAGCGCCAACGTACTCAACAAATAGAGCCTCTCACCGGAGCTCAGTGCGGACAGACCTAGCCGGCGGCTTCCTTTTTCAAAAACGATGTCATGAAGCTGAATTTCATTACCATATAGTTTCGCCAAGATATCTTCAGTCGCAACAGATTGCTGTAGAGTATGATTGAACTCTAAAGTGACGCCTGATACCGCAGCGCGTCTATTATTGGCTCCCGAAACGGCCGACTGCTTTGGAGAAAATAATAATCTTACCCGCTGACTAAACCCAATCTCATCAAGAATCTTACCTGCCATGCCACCCGCAAGCCCATTGCAACCCTCGCTTAGAATGTACCGGGAGAGTATTCTAAAAGGAGCTTTTTCGGACAAGATGTTGCTATTTATTCGATTGCCGAAATATAAGTATTCACAAGAATACTTTGATGTCTCGCTTTTCCTAGGAAAGCGATCATACATAGTGCCGGACAGACAAATTATCCTCTGACAATAATCTTGAACGAACGGGTTGTCTGCTAGAAATCTCAGGTAGCGAGACTTCCCCAAGCCGTTAACACCTGTGATGACGTGAAACTTGCCTTTGTGCGGCAGTACGTTATATATCTTTTTCTTTTCTTCTATGTCATAAAAATCAGAAATCAGAAGTTCCTGAGCGGCTTCTTGGCGTTTGAAGTATTCCATTTTTGCCAGTTTGTCTTGAACCGCAAGGGCATCCCTTTCGCGATCCAACTCCTGGAGGCGTTCATTCTTCAAGGAGAGATTGAGTGCCTCCTGAGCTTGTTGAAGCCGACCAGATTCTTCATGTACCTTCTTATCTAACTGGTTAACCCTGTATTGCGCCTTGACGACTATTTCGGACAAGGCTTCCAGCCGCTTCCCTGCCTTAATTGCTACATCACCTGGAGCCTTGAGTCTGCCGCAGAACCTGTGAAAATTCATGCTCGGCTTCAGCTGCCTTGATCAGAAATTTCTGTCGCTCCAGATGTAATATCGCAATTTTTTGCTGTAGGTTAAGTACGGTAATCCGGTAGGTGTCAATATCCATTTATTTTCCTAGCTGATGCATTTTTATTGCGCACTATTTCCTCGCGGCACGATAACCTTAGTCACCGTAGAGCAGTACCGTCGAGTTAAAATTGGCATGATGGCCACGTGACATCTCATGATCGCGTTTGAGCGAGCCTAAAGCAAGCTCATCACAGGATGTGGTGCGCGCGGAGCTGAGATAGGACTTTATTCAATAATGGCTCTCCTCTATCCCGCCTTGCCTGTCTGGAATCTTGGATGGGGTTGTAGATAAAAAGGACGCTCGTCAGCGCCCGTCTTGTGTGGCGAAATTATTCAGTTTAACTCCACCACGGGCTTCGACCCCTAGTAGGTGTCGTGAGGTCTCCGACATATGTAGTATGTCAGCGAGGATGATGAATATTCAGGTGTTGATCGGGATGCCGGTGATTGCGAGGAATGTAACGGTGTACTGGAGGATGTTGCATACGTAGACCACGACGCCCAACACCAGTACCAGCAGCACCCACCACTGACGGCCAGGTCGGAAGTTGAAGGTCATGTCCATGGTGTTGGACATAGCAATTGACCCGAAGTACAGATTCAGTACGTTGATACGTACCTCGGTGATAATGGTGAAGACGACACCCGTCAGCGCTATAACTGCAGGGAAGACGAAGCCAGGATCTTTGGCCAAGGCGAAGGCATCACCCGACTCCAGGGTTGGGATCAAGGTATACGCCAGGAAGGCCCCGCAAAGCATTACAAACCCGATTGGCAGCAGCAGACCAAGCATGATGACCGAGGCACCCTCGTGCGTGATACCTGGCTTGGCGAAACCCCCATAGTCAGTCGACAACAACCACTGGAACACAATCTGACCGTTGGCCATCATGACGGCCCAGAAGGCAGCGGAATTCACCTAGCCCTTCGGCTTCCAGTCATTCGGCATCACGACATCGTAGTTGTGGGTCAGCTGGTAGAGATAGAAGCTAAAAAGCACGATGAAGATCGGCACACCCCAGGTCTGCAGGAACTGCATGGACGACATGCCCTTCCGGACGAACTAGATGGTGACGACGCCGATAGCGGCGATGATCCCAATACCTGCCGGCGAGGCAACCTCAATGCCGGCATAGTGCACGAAATAGAAAATGAAGTTGACCGCGTAGATGAGGGTTCACACCCAAGGTCAGCGGGCGCAGCGGTCAGTGGGACTTCATGACTTCGTTGGTCAATCTCGGTGGTGGGCGTCACCCTACTGCCCAAAGTCTTCTGCGATACGCTCGATGCCGACAGTTTCACCGTCGCAGAGATCCGGTCACCGTCGCTTACCTGGAAGATTTCCCCAGCCTGGCGTCGACAGGGCCAGCTCTCATTTGCCGCCAAAGCATGGCTTGAGCTTGCGCGTAGCCTGTTGGTGGTATCTGGCCCGAAGTCGGAAAAGTGATTGGCCTTGCGCGCGTTCAGCAGTGAAGGCGCGCAAGATTTGAGGCTATCGCGAACCTCCCCGAACTGCGTTGCGCTGCAATGTCCTTACCATCTCGTCAGCAACGTCGATGGCATCCCCAGGGAAGGACAACCATTTCAGGTTGTTCTTCGATGCATACTCAAGCCGCTGCTGATTCCAGCGATCAATTTCTGTCCTGACCTTGGCTATCTGGTTGACCACTTGCTGGATCTGCAAATCCCACTTGCTCTGACCCACCCGCTTGCAAGATGAATGCACTTCCCTGCACCCAGCATCCACTCGCGAGAACCAATGCGTGAACATGAAGAGATCATATGGGCCTTCGGTCAGAGTCCGGGCAGCCTGAACGGTGTCCATTGCTGCGATCACGAAGAATGCAACGCGAGACTCAGAAGATCGCTCACTAGGCACTAGGTTACGTAGGGCTTGGAGTTCAGCCTCTGCATCTGTAAGGGCACTCTCCATCTGTTGTAAATCACCTGGCTCCAAAGGGCGATTGTTGAAGTTTAAGCATCTGATAGCCTCTGCCAGACGAGCTTTCACAACAGGAAACTTTTCACGGCTCAGCGAAAAGTCACGCAATAAGCCGTCACCGATCTCGACCTTTTCCACCTGGCATGGCGCGCCGTAAACGTACCGCTCATTTTCTCGCAAAAAACTCAAAGCGAGTGAGTGGTCATGACAGAGAGGCCGGCATCTTTCCATCTGGTCGTCGATACCAGGCTGCACTGCATTTCTCATGGAGGCCAAGCCATTATAGAGATCGGAAAATTTCTCGACCGCCTCGGCATAGACCTCATCAAAGTTGATGAGCTTCGGCTTCTGCTTGATCTCAAAGGGGACAGCCCCGGTATCTGCGATGTACTCAATCACACTCGCAAAATACCCACTCACGGATAAGCCGTGGGCCTTGAGTATCTGCTCAGCCTTTTCTTTATCCTCGTCTGCAACACGAGCATTGATTTGGGCCATGAGGCCTCCTATTCCGTAGCCAGGTTTCTATTAGGCCATCGTGGCCTGACGAACCTAGTAAAGCACATAACTTTACTGTAAAGCAACGCACTTTACTAAATAAGCGCAAGACGGAATCTCTCTCCTACTACCGGAGGTATCGACTCAGGCTTGGAGGTTGTTCCAGGCCCGCCCTTTCCGCATCCAGACGCTTCTCGATATTTCCCCAAAGCACCCTCGATCCTCGGTCCAGTCAGCGGATGACTCAGGGACACCTTCGACATCCTGATCAGACAGGATGAAAGGCTCACCCAAAGTTACCTTGGGATTGCACTCCTCTTCCTTTCGTTTGCCCAGGATGTGAAAAAGGCTATTAGTCGACTGGGATTTCAAGCTACCTCAGATCCCCAATACCCGATGCTTAGTCATCACTTACTCACTCAATTCTCAAATGCGGAGCATCCAGTTACCTCAGTAGCCACGGCTCGGCTTCAATGCCGTAACCATGGCAATATTCGTAGAGTGATCGGCATAGGTTTAGACTGGATGAAATCGCGTTTTTTGTTAGCCCGGAGGGATGTGGTTCAAACGGGCGCAACGCTGGTGGGAGCAATGGAACTCAAAACCAAATGAGATCAGATCGCTTAGGTCTCTCCAAGCACAACAACTGTGATGGACATTTGGCACAACAGTCAGCAGGCGCTTTCCTTTTGGAAACTCGAGGTGCGCGTGGAGGGCCTTAGGCCTCACCGCGGTGCTAAGACCATTCGGAATACAGTTGGTCGTACGCAACGCCAGTCTTAGCATTGCGCGGTAATTAGCCTGGACAATTCAAGCAGGTCGCGAAACCTCCCCAGCCCGGAACGATCAAGGTGATAGCCAAGAATGCCGGATGCGCGAGGCCCCTGCTCATCACATTTTTTTGAATCCCCAATCATCACGACACTCCGTTCGGAATCAGGTAGATCACCAGGCCCTAAACTCAACATCCCGAGAATACTTTGATAGATAGCCTGATCTGGCTTCATCGCTCCGCAATCAGCACTGAGCGCGTAGCCATCGAGCCCGGGAAGCAGTTCTCTAACGCGGGAGCAATAAGGCCCAGACAGATTCGAGCAGACACCAATTTTGATGCCATGGGATCTCAGCAAATTTATCGCTGGCCACGTGTCGTCGAACACTCGAATCGACTGCAACTCCAGCTCCAGAGCAGCTTGGAGACTGGCAAACTGAGCAGGCGAGATTTTGATTCCAAATGCAGCCGCGGTGTCTTCGAGGCCATGGTGGTGGGTCATGATCCAGCGTATGTCATTGGGTGATGCTGCGCGACCCTGCTGTGAGCCCAAGCGGAGAAGCCGTCGATAGGGGTTCTGCCGGTTCCGAATCTCGAGAAGCGTACCGAAGGCATCGAAAATCACCCCCTCTACCATCTGGCTCTCCTCAATCGAATAACATAGCCTGGGCGCTCACGGGCACTTAGCCGTTAGCGAACCACGATACCATGACCTGCCAGTTCGCTTACTAGTGTTTTACGCCGAAGCATTTTGGGAATTGTGAAAATGCTTCGATATCCGTAGAAAAGACCCACCGGAACAAACAAAAGACCCAGGCCGTATGTGGCGGTTGCGATAATTAGTCCTGCAGGAACCGCTGCCAGAGTGAATACAATACCTTTCAGCACACTAGACCTGGCGACAAGCTTCAGGTGATCAAGGTCATACTCGACCTTTCCATCTGCCTTTTGGAACGCAACTAGAACGATGGTTTTCTTGTTCAAATGCTTGTAGTACCACGTACGAGGCTTATCAGTAACGATCGCCCCGTGCCTTTTCAGGTAGTCCAGTATGCAAACTTCTTTGAAATAGAAGGTTTTCCCTTCACTGTCCTCGCACCGAACTTGGTCATAGAGCGTATCAATGTCAGCTGAGTTTTTAACATTGTAGTTCTTGACGGTAAGCTCAATTCTTTTCAGATCAGGCATGCATTTTCCTTAGTGCGTTCAAAAGGCCACGTGAACACGAGCGCGCACGAAGCCGTCCAGCGGGTTGGTCAGCGGGGTATACAAAGCTTTAAATCCAAGGTGCTCGCCGCGCCTTGCCAAGTACTACAGCTTGAAAGCGGCCTTCAGGCTGGGTGGGCCAACCTATGGGCAGGCTCACCGCGGCTCGCTGAGCTCACTAGCGATAACGTAGTAATCTCTGCCACTTAGACTGCGCATTAGCTTGAACCCCGCCCTCGTCTCAACCAGCTCTAGCGGAGGGGTCGCCACGGTCATTCCGTTCGTGCTCACGTTTGACTGATCGTTGTAAACGAGCGCGGCGTAATTCTGCCCTGCCTTTGCAGCGTTGATAAGGTAAGCGTCGACTCTCACCCCCCAGTCTATGCCCTGCGCTTGAAGGACTTCTGAGGGAAGATCCCGTTCAAGTTCAATCGGCTCGACAGCGTGGTCAAAAAAGTGCTTCATCACCGAAGTGGCCATTAGATTTGAATCTCGAAATAAGGGTCGAACCCGGTATTTTCGTTGGGATAGCCACGTGGGTTAGAGATCACCCGGCAGCCTGCGAATTCAACATCTGTAGCTTCATGCGTATGTCCGAACACCCATACGTGGGCCTTCTCGATCAGACGAAGCCAGTCGTTCGTGTACGCGGCGGTCAAATGCCCTTCATGCTGTTCGCCTATCACCACGGGCGATGGTGAGTGATGGGTCACCACTATCGTCTTGCCGCCAAACGGTTGAGCCAGCTCTTGGGTGAGCCAGTCCTTTGCGATGTGATTCCGGGTAATCAGGTCACCCGGTCTCAATCTTCTGTAGTTCGATTCTGCCCTGATGTACTTGAAGTCGTTCATGCCTTGCCTGGCAGCGTTACTGGCCGCGACCTGGTTCCCTGTTGACGTGAAGTCAGTCCATGCTGTGCTGCCGAGGATTCTGACATCCCCCAGAATCAGCGATTCGTTGTCCAGAACATGCACGTGGCTGGCCGCAGCGTCCTTCATCTTCTGCAAGGTGCGATCAAGGTGCCCGTCGTAATATTCGTGGTTCCCTGTGACGTACACGACCTGGCAGGCGAACGTCTCGTTGGCCCACTGGACTCCCCCTGACCTTTTTGTTGATATCGCCGGCGAGGATTACCAGGTCAACTCCACCATCAAGGGGCGGCGGGTCGAAACGGTGGAACTCGGCATGGAGATCTGAGTAAATTCTGATTCGCAAACGCTGGCTCTTGAGGATTTAGCTGTAAATTGAAGCGCACCGGATCTGTCAGCGCGGCGAGCGCGTGGGTATGCCGATGCGAGGGATTGAGGGCTTCCCAGTGCTCCCATAAAAATCCAGACACGGCGCCTTTATATCCACTCCGCGCACTATATTGCATGGAACGGAAGCGCGCAATATGGCTTTATCCTCAGCTTTGGATGCTCCAAATGTCGCTGAGAGAACCACTCGCCGCCGTCCTGAGGCTGTCGCGCGCAGCCCAGAATCTCTCCCAAGAGGACTTCCATGGTCGAGTAGAGCCTCGCCAGCTCAGCAATATCGAACACGGCAAAAGCAGTCCTACCCTTTCCACCCTCGAGGACATATCTGCAATCCTCGACATCAATCTAGTCGCCCTCCTCGCTGCGGCCTCCTCCCATGGTCGCCGTCAGACACCCAAGGAGTTTTTGAAGGACTTGGCCGGCGAGCTTGCCAAGCTGGAAAAGCTAGGTGTCCTGGACAACCTCGACGGCGAGTTCAGTGATGGGAAGCTCCACTCGGTGCATCCCCGTATTCGATCAAAAGAGATCAATCGGGCAGCAGTATTCAAGTGCAAGGCTGAGGGGAAGACGCAGGTGGAGACTGCGGCGCTGCTGGGGCTTGGGCAGTCGACGGTTAGCAGGCTTTGGAAGGACGAAGGTTGAAACATCTCCCCGGGTCACCGCGAGCTGAATTTGATGAAGGTGAGCTGCGGAGTCGACCGACAAGCCGCTTCATTGATCAAGTTTTCAAGAAGTCGATCCAGGTATTCAAGTTTCAAGGCCTAGCGCAGGCACAGACGTCCCAAATCTTGGGGTGTACAGATGGCTGCCACCCGACAGTGGCGCGGGATTCCACGGCAACGATCATTGGTGACCCTGCGCCTGGTTCAGTCCTCCGTGTAGTGCGGACTGGCACCCTCTACGGCATGAACGCTTACTATCAACCAGCGCCCTGTCGACTCGGCGCCTTAGGTCATGCTTGCAGCGACCGATTAGTGGCTCTAGCGCGTCCATTTCTCGACAATTGCCGCGCCGTGTAAAGCTTTCCACTGCTTCAATACTTTATGGTTAGCACCGCGAGTCTCTATCACTTCACCCGTGTGAGGGTTGAGGTAGCTCTTCAGCGGACGGGGCTTTCTTTTTTTAGCAGGTGAATTCAGTTGCCCTGCAGACACCTTAGAAAATTCTTCGGAGCCAAGGCTAGGATCAAGAAGCACTACTATGTCCTTCGAAGCAAACTGATACTTATCAGCAAGTGAGTCCAGGCGAGTCAGAAAGTTAAAAGCCTTGACTACCTCAGGATCATTAACGAGCGGCATGGCAGTAGAGCATTCATTGGCAAGCCGATCATTTACTTCAAGTAGCTCAATCAACTTTTCCATAGCGCTCTCACCTTATGCAAATAAAAGCTATCAGGCATAAGAGCTTTCCCGAGCTCGGGATCGCTCATTTTTTGCGGGTTCTGCACCATCGACGAAATTGTTCTCAGTACTTCCATTTGGAATAAGATCTAGCAATGGATTCACACCCCGCTTGGTGAATTTTTCGCGCGCGCGGAGCAATTTGACAACTTGAGGCGTGGTATAACCAAACTCGATCATCAGTGCCTTGAGCTGAGTCTGAAACTCGATGTCCAGCAGATAGTCAGGCTGACCTTTCTTCTTCGACAGAGCGACCAGCATCGTGGCCAGTTGATGCTCAGCCAGCCGTAACTCGACAAGGGTATGCGACCTGCTCATATCATCCACCAATCTGCGCTGAGTGAGCCATGTGCGTTGAGTGTAGCCGATGCATCCCCTTGAAGAAACCCAGTCTGACGGTTACCCTCCGGCTGGTTAAGGGCCTTTTATAGACGCCTTTAGCGTCAGTATTTTGGCTGCTTGCAGGCGTGTGAGAACCATCGAGAGCAGGTTGCCTTAAGGAACCAGAACGACTGACGAAATCGAGACGGGATGGATCATTCGTAAAAACCGAACATTCCCCCCAAGTATGATGGCCAGCCTTTTAGGGCATGCGCTGTACACCCAGATCAATATAGGCCGAAACCGTTTCAGTGATCAATTTAGGTAAAATCCGTCGATGCGAGTAGTAAAGGCTCTAGCACGGGGCTTTGCGCCTATAACACCTTCTCGCCTGCCTTTGAAATGAACGAGAATCTGCTAGTTGAGCCGCGGTGGCTTCATATCCCCAAAAGGCGCCCAAGGCATGTGACTACCCATAAGTACTGGCCGATACTTATCTGGAAATCTGCGTGGTAATGGCCCGGGCGCCGAAAGTGAATCTTATCCAGCCATATGGGATTTTGGCATTTGCAAATTTGGACGTGATGGTCTACGCGAGCTTGGGCGTGAGCAACGTATCTGAAGAGATGGCGATAGTTATTAGAAACAGGGAGCTTCGCGTCATATTATTCCTTTGAACTAGTCAGTAATCTTGGATATACCATGACGCGCTTTTCAACATTAATGCAGGGTCACTTTGCAAGCACAATCTCATACTGAGCCTAGTTAGCTGACGGTCATGGTGCGCATGCAAACAAATAAAGAGCGGCGCGAGCCTTTTTTACAATAGAGGGAGAAATATTATCCCTACTTCCATTTCTTTAGCCTAACAATAACCATTTCGACTAGCACTGCCTGATAGCGTCAATAGCAACTACATGGTTTAGGAAACTCTGGATACAGGCAGAATTTTTCCAACGGGCCTTTCTGACACCCAAGCAGGCGCAGTATTCTTCACCGCAGCGCGCAACACACGGACAGGGATAGAGCGAGCCGTATCTAGTAATTCCTGCGTGTTTTCGGATAGACAGCTTGTCAGATAAGGAAAGCGAGCAATGAAGCTGTGCAGCCTGCGGATATCCAATTTTCAGTCGTTTGGCCCTGTGCCGACCCCGATCACGTTCGAAGACATAACGTACCTCCTGGGCCCGAACGGCGCAGGCAAAACCGCAGTCCTCCAGGCTCTTTGCAGGCTATTCGCATTTGAGCCAGGGTTGCGTCGCGTCCGGCCTTCTGACTTTCACGTCCCAATTGGCCAGAGCAATGCTGAGGGCGGCAGCACGCTGTGGTTGGAGGCCGAGTTTAACTTCCCGGAGACAGCTGATGATGAGGACAACGATACAGTTGCTCCGCACTTCGATCACATGCGCCTCCAGGCTGCGGGCGATGTGCCGCGAGTTCGTTACCGCCTTACTGCCATGGTCGACGACGAAGGTGATGTCGAAGAATCGCTCGTCTACGTCACGCAGGCGGATGCCGATGGCAACCCCACCGTTAGCTCCATAGTTCCCAAGCACCAACGCAACCAGATCCACCTTCACTACATCCCGGCCCGGCGTGATCCATCCGACCACATCGCGTATGGGGCGACAGCTTTACTCGGACGGCTATTGCGTGCGACTCAATGGGGCGGCGATCGCAATACGGTCAAGGAGTTGACCGACCAGATTACTAACTGCCTCGCAGGTAATGCTTCTGTCAAAGCGCTCGGGCAAAGCCTGAATGCGTCATGGAAATGCCTACACAAAGGAGCGTTCTTCGCCGAGCCCAAGCTCACCTTCGTGAATTCGGACATCGAGATGCTGCTACGCCACATGTCGGTTTCATTCACACCGGGGCATGGAGTGAGTGAGGTAGATTTTTCTAGGCTGAGTGACGGGCAAAAATCGATGCTCTACCTCTCTCTGGTACTCGCTGCCCATTCGATCAACCGTGACGTGAAGTCAGGTAAGAATACGGCTATTGATCCAGCCAAGTTGAAACCACCCGCATTCACCATCTTGGCTATGGAGGAACCCGAGAACAGCCTGTCACCTCAGTACCTGAGCAGGATTGTTAATGCTCTGAAAGGATCCATAGGTGTTGATGCTCAGGCACTGATCGCAACACACGCGCCCTCGATGCTGCGCCGGGTTGATCCTGAGAACATCCGCTACTTGCGACTCGGCTCGAATCGGTGCTCTCTAGTCAGTGGCATCACGCTTCCCGCCAAGGATGATGTAGCCCATAAATTCGTCCGAGAAGCCGTCCAGTCCTTTCCCGAGATCTATTTCTCCCGGCTTGTAGTCTTGGGTGAAGGTGACAGCGAGGAGATCGTCCTTCCGAGGATTCTTCAAGCCAAAGGGGCGCCGGTCGACGAATCGGCGGTGACCATCGCGCCCCTGGGTGGCCGTCACGTGAATCACTTCTGGCGTTTGCTTTCCCAGCTCGGCACGCCGTACATCACCTTGCTTGATCTGGATCTCGCACGGTACCAGGAGGCTGGGGGCGGCTGAAATATGTCAACGACCAATTAGGGCTTTTTCAACCTTTCAAGGTTTTGCCCTATACGATCCCGGCCTGGGACAGCCATGAATTTAAAGTCAGAATCCACAACGGGGTCTCGTCTACATCACCAGAGACCCTATTCGACCTCCTTGAACAGCGCGGCGTGTTTTTCTCGGCACCACTGGATCTAGACTTTGCCATGCTTACCGCCTTCCCTCTAGCATTCAACGCACTACCTGCTGTTTCAACTTCAGAAAGCCAGAAGGCGGTTCTCGGAAAAAGCCATCAAGGCGCTGATCAATACAGCCCGCAAGAGCAGGCTTGGTTCGATGCCTACCACCATCTCTTCAAACTCGGCAGTAAACCCGCAGCTCATCTCACCGCGCTATCCAGCCTCTCTGACGCTGATCTCCTCGCCGGCCTCCCACCTGCACTGGATCGACTTCGCTAACGCGGTGATTGCAGCGCTAGAGGAGTCACCGGAGTGATTCACCCTGACCGTTGGACGCCTTCACCTGGGCTGACTCTGGAAACGAACGCTTGGCACGCTATCAAGGACACCCAGCATTCGCTTGTCCTTTTGGCGGGGCCAGGCGCAGGCAAGACGGAGATATTAGCCCAGCGCGCGGATTTTCTCCTGCGCTCTGGCAGTTGCCGGTATCCCAAGCGAATTCTTGCGATTTCCTTCAAGTCCGACTCAAGTCGCAATCTTAAGGAACGTGTAAGCCTGCGATGCGGATGGGAGCAAGCAACACGCTTCGACAGCTTCACGTTTCACTCCTTTGCCAACCGAATTGTCAGTCGCTTTCGGGTGTTATTGACCGGCTCAGAGGCTCTGAACCCTGGTTACTCAATAGGCAAAGAGGCCATTCCTGGCGAGCAGATTACCTTCATGCAGCTGCTTCCCATGGCGCTCAAGATTCTGCGTACAAGCAAGATCGCCCGAAACACTATCCGTCAGACCTATGCGCACGTATTTCTCGACGAATTCCAGGATTGCACCTCAGATCAGTACCAACTGATCAAGCTCCTGTTTGAAGGAACGCCGGCGCTCCTGACCGCTGTAGGCGACACCAAGCAAACCATCATGGGTTGGGCCGGCGCGTTAGACGGCATCTTCAAGCTTTACGCCAATGACTTCGCCGCCCGACCACTACGGCTCTACCGAAACTTCCGATCCAAGCCGCGCCTGCTGCGCATGCAGAACAGCGTCATTCGGGATATCGACCCTTCGGCCCTTATGCCCGACGAATTAATCGACGGAGACAACGGTGTAATCCGCGCAGGAAATTTTTCCTCGAGCACCGCTGAGGCCGTTTCTCTGGCAAACCTGATCCAGAAATGGATTGAGGTCGAAGAGTTAAGACCAGCCGAGATCGCCGTTCTTTTCCGCGGTGAAATCGATCTGTACGCGGAAGAACTCATGGAGCAGCTGACGCTTCGTAACATACCCTTCCGCAATGAGAACACCCTTCAGGACTTACTCAAGGAGCCTGCAGCCAGGCTGATGATCGACTACCTGACCTGCCTCTATACGCGAGGCTCCAATAAGGCTTGGTCGCGGCTGATGGATCTCTTCGCGCCGTTTGATGATGAGGGCACCAGCGACAGAACTCACAAATCGTTCGAGCTTTGCTACAAGCAGCATCAGCAGCAGGTAAAGGCGGCAGCAAAGACAACGACCCCTTACGCCGATTGGTGGAAGCTCGCCAAAGAGTTCTTCGACACCTTGGGGCATCCCGTGATGACGGCTCTTTCTTCAGACTACGAAACCAAGCGACGCCTGAAGGAGATCATTCGCGATACTCGTAATCACATCACCACCCTCCTGCAGACAGAACCCGACTTGCCAAGGGCGCTTGCCCGGTTCTCCGACGACAACGCAGTGAGATTCTTATCCATGCACAAAAGCAAAGGATTGGAGTTTCATTCAGTGATCATCTCCGGAGTCGAGCAGCAAACCTTCCGCGGTAAAATCGAGGACGAGCGACAGGTCTTCTTCGTCGCAGTCTCTCGAGCAAAGGATCGCCTGATCATCACCACGGCGAACCAGAGGCAACGTCCAGCGGGAATATCGGCGGGCAAAAGATGGGATGTCGCGAGACAGCCGCACGTGACCTTCGTCACCTACGTCACCGAGCATCTGTCGCCCAAACAGCCGCAATGAGGTCGGTTAGTGTGGATGACACAGGTTCCTGGGGGCTGAATGTTGCATCCGCGGTCAAGCTGATTAACTTGAATGCGCATAGCATAGAAATGCACGAGTTAGCTACGGTGCGCCCTTTGACCTGAGCAGCCGAACAAACACCCATGAGATCGCCTGAAATTCTTTGGGGGTCAGCGATTCGGTCGCTTCCTCCAGCATCCTGGCCAACCCTTCCTCTAGATAGTTTCGGGTGGTAGCCGCCGCCACCTGCAGCCTGGTAGTAGGGAACTCGGCACTTTCAGATCGGGTGATCTGGTTTATAAGCTTGCCTTCTTCCGGCGTGATGAGCCCGTACGCGATTCCCAACAACCAATACGCTACCGCAATTTCCCGCGGGCTCGCGGTGTCAATCGAAACCTGAGGCGATGTGATCCTTTCAGTTATGCCGCTACTGGGGGATCTGAAAGGAACATGAAAATAGGTACGCGCAATGCCTGGGCTCAACCGATAATAGGTGGATGAGTGTAGCCATAATCCCATCAAAAACTGTAAGCCGCTGCCCACTTGTCCATTCCCGGCTTTTTCGCCAGCTTTATCGCAGAGGACACGTTGGTACCAGTGCTGAACCCGCTGAGTCAGCAGCAACAGCTTCCGGTTATTCGCGACTACTGAATCAGGCGCTGCCCTTCGCAGGGCAAAATCAACGTCCAGTCGAGACAATGGGCTATCTAGATACTCCTAGTAGCCCTGCCATCCCCGATCCCGTAGATCCTTTGGCCGCTCAATAAGCCGGGTAAGGAGGACAGGACGATCGTGAAGTACGCACACAGATGCGCCGCGCATTTTCCATGACTTTCGCCAGATTGGTGTCTGGCAGGCGCTGATGTCGTTCTGAAAACACAACCGGCAATATTTATTGTCTACTCCGGACGGGACTGTGTGGGATTCAACCATCTCAAACTGAGCAAGGATTTGGGGCCTATGATTGCACTTGAACAGATCTAGAAATGCAGAAGATTTGTAAATCAGATCTAAATCACCCTTCACTCCGGGGTCTCGGGCCGCCAGGCGTAGGATTTCTGTCTCGAAAGTCGAATCGACGTAATTTAGATGGAGCATCCGGTTCAACCACGACGACAGTGATTCGTCGTGCAGTGGCTTCAGGAGCCCGTAAAACGCACGCACCGTCGAGCCCCTACTCATTGCTTACGGGTGGCCCGTCGCCAGCCCCGTCTTCGAAATCTTCGTCGTGCTCGTTCTCGACAAGCAACTGCTGATAGACCTTGCTCCGTGAGGCTCGAGCGATGGCGCCACGCTGCAGATACAACCACTGAATAATCCTGACTGTAAGGCCTATCAGTCCATGTGATTCGCGATACAACTGGGAGATATCAAGCGACATGAGGAGGTCTGAGCCCAACGAATATGCCTGACAGACTCTTTCCACGAAAGCTTGGTAGTCCTGATCAAGCTTCATCGGTTGCAGCACCTTGATCTCGCTAGGAATGCCAGCATCCACGAGTCTTGCATGGTGGAGCTCTACTGCGTCAGTAAGCCCACTAAGTATGAGCAAGGGCGGACGCCGCAGGCGGGGAATGCTCAAAAGTGTCTCCATGTTAGGACGGACGCCCCGATACTCAACGTCTTTGTATTTCTGCGCATCCTCCATGACTAATACATCGTACTGCCGCAACTCTAAAATCCCGGCGCACATGTTCGATAGGCCATGGAAGCAGGGTATGGAACTTACCGTACCCACCCCCAGGCAATGGAGCAATTTAGCGTGCAAGTATTTGTTCCCAGGAAACGGGGTGTCATCCAGCATCAGCACTCGCTTTCCATCCTTACGCGCTCGGGCGGATACTCTTTCCATCAGCATGGACGACCCGGCCCCCGATAGTCCGGTGATGCAGATGGCCCGGGGCATCGTTCCTTGATGCTCGGCAATCGCAGCCAGACAGTCCCGTAAGACCGAGTCATTGCTAGTATTCGCAATCCACGGGGACAAGTCCCCAACAGGTCTGATGGCTCGCATTCCTCACTCACTCGTTGCCATGGTGATCCGCGCATTCTGGATCAAGAGGGCCTGAGCATCGGCTTTCCCATGAAGCCTATCTGCTGCAGTTTGGAGGCTCACGACATCGATGTACTCCTCACCCGAAATAACGGCGTGGCGACATGCCTCCTTCAAAATGTCGATCATGGTTCTCAGTGAGCTGCACTTGCTACGAGCCCGGAATTTTTTACCCTTCTGTGTCTTGGCTCCAACACGCGCAGGCAACGCCAATTCGTACAGCTTGTCGCGGAAAAGGGTTGATGACACTCCGGATGGAAGTCGCAGGGGCATGTAGCACATGAAGGACGCAATGAAGGATGCAAGCAGATTGTCTTTTTCCCATTCAGGCAGCTCAGTCGTGCGATGCCCGTAACGCGACTGAATCTGGTCGTCGAGCTCCAGCATATCCTGGAGCTCGTTGGTACCGCACAGGATCACATTCAAGCCCCAGTCCTGATTAGAGAAGCCCTTCAATGCCTCGAACATATTGTGGAGCCGCTGGCTCGTCACGCGCCGGTCAAGACCATGGGCTTCGTCGAAAATGACTGCGCGGATATTGAGCCGTCGGACAGACTGCTGTGCTTCTGCGTAGTCTCTGGGACTGAAAGTGTAAGCCTTACCACGGACAATCATCCCCAGTTCCTGCAGGAACCTTTTCTCCAGATCGACACCTTTCTTGCGATTGGACAGATCGATGTACATGACCTTTCCTGCCCAACCTCCCTTGTCGGAAGAGCTCTCCTCGCTCCACCGCTGAGCGAGCCTGCTTTTTCCGACGCCAGGAGCCCCGATAACGGCCATCCCGGGATTCGCCTTTACCCTCGGCAACGACACCAGAAGCTTGGCGCATTCAGTCAGCGCGGTACCGTAGGGATGGGGTACCCACACATCTCGGTAGCACAAGAGCGCGCGCTCTTCGGGTGGCAGGAGTAAATACTCGCGGGTCTTCCTGGTGAGGTGATCGTTCATATGTCCTCATCCAACTCGGCGATGATGATCGGCATAGGCTTAGTTGGCTTCGCATCATCGGGTTCACTGGGCGCTTGCGTCGGCCCGAAATGCCCCATACGCTCGAGCTGGGCGACATCCTCCTGAGCCTTCTGGATGGCTTTAGCCTCCTTCTTGCCCTTCGCCTTGATGATGTTGAGTTGCTCCTGAGCATCCAGGCGCTTGTCATCAGCGTCGGTGTCTTCACGCCTTGCCTTCAGGATCATCTTTTGCTCAGCTAAAGTGAGTGGCTCAGTGTGCGGATTGACCAACCAGAGGGGATGCCAGTGATCTTTATGAAGCCCCCATATCCTGTGAAGATTATTTGGGTCGATCTTAATATAAATTTTCTCGCCGACCATCTTGGAGAAAGGCCCGAACTTATAAACCAATTCGCGCGTAACAACACCATTACGTGCTACGGTTACCTCACGCCCTTCTAGAATATCAATAACAAATCGGCCTGGGTCGGAGACTGTCGGCGGTGGAATTATCACGCCGTCGTGCAGACCATATTTTCGCTCAAAGCGCTGATTGGGCGACAACTGATCTTTGCGACCTTTCTTGTTATTAAACTTACATATCCAGACGATTATGAGCTCGGTCAGTCTCTCTAATGTGTAAACTGCTTTTTTATGAGGCTTATAACCAGGCCCCTTCTTAGTGGCAGAGGCTGTGGCACCATCCAAGGTTTGGACGAAGCTCCGGTTTAGTATCCCTAAGCCCCTCTCCACCCCGCCTCCCGATTCAGGGCGCAGTCGTGGGATGTGCTTGATATCTTCGTGGTCGCAGGCAACCCTGTAGCTTTCGGCCATTAAATCAGATCCATGATCTACGACATATTGCACCGGCTTTCCATAGAGTGGCCAATGGAGATGAGAAAGTCCGAACTTAGCCAAAAGCGCCGTTTTGGGACATAAGGCCATATGTACGGCTGCAGATATGCTAGCGCGTTTTGGAGCGCCGAATAATAGTGCAAACCCCATGATGCCCTGTGTGTCTCGATCACGGACGAGCGTGAGAAAGGCCCTGCCCAAAGGGTCACCCGTAGGAGAAAGCGCATGGCAGTCTAATGGCGTGTGGTCAATATCATGAATTCTCCCGGGATAGAACTCTTCCACAGTGGGTGTGGGATAATTACCGAACTTCGCTTGCGCTGCTTCAGGCCCATCAGTTGACTTAAGCCGATCTCTCTCCGAAAGTGCATGCCAACGTCTCCACACAGTGGTACGGCTGGGAGGACGCTTGTTGATATTTTTGCACTGCAGCTGGATCTCATCCAGCGCCTCAGCGTCGTTGGCACCATAGTTAATACGATGACTATCAAACACTGCAGTGATTATCGCATCCACATCAGGGTCGATGCGTTTTTCACCTGGGCGTCTGCCATCTTTACCCGCTATCTGCGCTCGCCAATCAGGGTTCAGAAGATAGATGCGTTTTATTTTGTGGAAGATAGTCGGGCCGACCTTCAATTCCGCCATGGCCTGGCGCTTGGAAATCGGATCGACCTTCGCGCAGTGCTGACGCATTATATCCGTTCGCCGTTGAGCCTCCGTTTCCGCCTCGCTCTCAGCTTCAGTAACCGGAACTGGCTCATGCTCACCCAGACTTGCTCGAAAGTGCTCGTGGTGCTCGGCCAATGCTGCGATGGCTGCTTTGTCAAAATGGCCATCCATTGTGACGACGTTCTTCTGAGAGACAGTACGGAAGGTCTCCACGCCGATTATCGTTTTGAGCCTGTAGGTGTTAGATGTGAGGTCGTAGGTGACCACTTCGTAAACCGAGAACGCCGGACTAGGGATTGATACTTCTTCAGCGGCCATTGGATCGTCGATGCCCGGATTGCCCTCAACAGGCGTGGAATCCTGCTCTTCGCTGGGGGCGAACTCGCCTGGCGATCTCGCGACTTTAGCGTCGATGGCTTCACTGACTTCATCAACTGTAACTAGCTCACCGATACGCACCAGGGCGGTCATGGCTCCATCCCCTTGATGTCAAAGATCAGTCCACGCGGAGTGGCGATCACTGTAGGGTCAGGGTCGCCCTGTGAGAGGAATGTCGTGATGTCATGGATTCGACGGAGCATGAGGGATTTCGTGGGTGCGCTCACCCCTGCTGTTGCGCAATAGATTTGGATCAGCCGGCACAGATCGACTTTGGTGCCCAAGACTTCGATTTGACCTGCGTCAGTGAGAACCAAGTTTGATGCCACCATTTCGGTGATGACACCTTCCCTGATGAAGTCCTCCTCATAAGGAAGGATCCTGGATGACGGTTCTGACTGTACTGGAGGTTTCAGGTGTCTGGTGTGCTGAGCTGGCTGGGGCTTGTGGGACTTCTTCGCTGCGACGCTTGTGTCTACCCGGCCAGCGCTCAAGCTCGTACGCCTAGCCATCCGCGCAGTGTAAAATGCTGACTCGTGGCTGGAAATGTAGGCGTACGCGGCTGCCACCAAATCCTCTTTCCCATCTAGGACATCGTGATTTCCTTTCGGGGTCTGTGCCACGATCAAGATGCGTAGACGCTCGACCGCGACCAGCGCCGGAATCACCAAAACATCCTTCTGCTTGGCAGTCCTGACTTGACCTTTACCCCACTTGAGGATGCGGACGCGAGCACCCGCTGAGACCTTGCCGGTGACGATGTAAAGCTCGGGGTCATCTCCGTGCGTGACAAATGCGCCGACATAGGTCATTACAACTTACCTCAAGTGAGTAATATTCTTTAAGGTTTAGCAGCAATTAAGGGCGGTGCAACTGGAAATTTCGCAAGTTTATAAGCTATTGTTTTATACACAAATATTGATTTTTGTGTTTCGCGAACTTGTGAAATTTGCGTTTTGAAAAATCGGTGGTTTGTGGAATTTTTGCGGGCAGTCGTAATGGTGGCAAGGGGTTAGGGTGAATGCGGAGGTTATTGGATACAGACACGTCAACACTGACGCTTAACCCCATCGCAGCATTCGCTCAGTGTGCCCGTTCCATATCCTCAAACACGGACTGCACAGCATCACTCTGATCAGGCGGCGAAAGTTTAAACAGGCGATTAGCCGCGCTCAGGCTGAAGGTGAGTTTCATTGAGAGCAGCAGGCAGAGAACGGCGGGTAAAAAAGCCAACCAGGCTTCAGGTTGTCCAAGCCCGCCTAAGTAAAAATGTAGCCCCATGAATGCGGTGTAGACACCCAACCCAATCAAAATTACGTAGAGGGGTAAATTCCCGTAGGTCTTGGCATTGTTACCTTGTGCCATGCGTTGAAAGCGACGGCCGTCTTCGGATATATGCACAAAATCACGGGCGACGAGGTAGTCCTTGAGCGCTGCATAGGCATGGTCCTGATACCCCAATGCCAGGCGCAATGCTCGCGCATCAAGATTGATCCGCATATTAAAAGCCTCGCGTACGTCCATCACTAGCACCAGCGGGTGTGCCTTGCACCACTCTCCGGAATGGACCAGATCACGCAAGCGTTGTGTTCGCTGATGAGAGATGCTGGCCGTGGTGTGGCGCCATGTTACGTATAACGTCGAAGCGGGAATAAGCAACGCGAAGACGGCTTGCCATACCTGAAAATCCATTTAAGGCTCCTTGCTCAAGATTGACTGAATATAGACTTCATCTCGACGCACTTGATAGTGGTTGCCGATCGCTTCAGAACACCATAGATCTCAGAAACCACGTGCATCGTTGCCTCTTCGATTGTTCCTTCATTACGGCATAAAACCCAGCCATGGTCCGCAATCGCTTGCTCGAATGCGCGGGTACACGCGACATGCTGTTCCTGCGCATGAATCAGCGTACTGCCCAGGCCGCGACGGCGCGCCGCTGCCCTCCTCCATGAAATATCAGGCGCGGTGACAACACCGACATGCAGATCTGGCACTTGCACGTTGCGATCCATGTTCAGCTGCAAAATCTCTGCAAACGGGACTATGTGGCGAAACGCGGCATCCGACGGGTACCAGCGATCAATCAAGATAATGCTGGCTGGTGGCTGTTTAACCAGCACCTGGTGGGAGATCCAGTGACGGCTATCCGCAAAGCGTTCGCATACTTCCAACTCCAGATCCCGCGTGGGATTCCTCACGAGTTTATTCACCAGGGCCATTGTTTGCGCTCTGTAGGGGTCGCTTTTGCTTTCGCACAGTCGGATCACCGTTTGGTTATCTGCCCTCAGTACTTTGGTGACGGCCTCCAACAGTGTGGTTTTACCGACGCCCTTGGGCCCATCTAGAGAAACAAACAACGGACGTTTCATTCTTCACATCATGAACAGAGATAGGTGAGCACTCTAACATGCACTTTCACAGGTAAATTTGCTCCTCCCAGGAGTGACTGCACAAATAAAGAGCACGCGTATGTGATTCGCGCATACCCCATTCTCAAACGTCATAATCCCCGGCCCGCCTGCATGGTAATCTCGCGCGACCACGAATAGACATTGATCGTCACTTGACGATGACCAGAGCCAGGAAAGAACATGCCGAAAAAATCTCACTCAGCGCTACGCCGCAATTTCCGTGAATTGCTTGCAACACCCGCCTGCGTAGAAACCGCTTCCGTATTTGACCCGATGTCAGCGCGTATCGCCGCCGACCTGGGGTTTGAGGTTGGCATTCTGGGTGGCTCCGTCGCCTCGTTGCAGGTACTGGCCGCGCCCGATTTTGCGTTGATCACGCTGAGTGAGTTTGTTGAACAGGCCACCCGTATCGGCCGTGTCGCCCAACTGCCTTTTATTGCCGACGCCGACCACGGCTACGGCAATGCGCTCAACGTGATGCGCACCGTCGAAGAGCTTGAGCGCGCCGGTGTTGCCGCCCTGACGATTGAAGACACCCTGCTGCCCGCGCAATTCGGGCGCAAATCCACCGACCTGATCTCCATCGGCGAAGGCATCGGCAAAGTCCGGGCAGCGCTGGAAGCGCGGGTTGATCCCGAACTGGCGATCATTGCCCGCACCAACGCCGGCGTGTTGCCGACCGAAGCGGTGATCGAACGCACCCTGGCCTATCAAAAGGCTGGTGCCGACGGGATTTGCATGGTCGGTGTGGCGGATTTCGAGCACCTGGAAAAGATCGCGCAGAACCTGACGGTGCCGCTGATGCTGGTGACCTATGGCAACCCTAAACTCAATGACGCCAAGCGTCTGGCCAGCCTCGGTGTGCGCGTGGTGGTTGCCGGCCACGGTGCTTACTTTGCCGCGATCAAGGCCACCTACGACAGCTTGCGCGCCCAGCGCCAGTTGACTCACAGCACCGATAACCTCAGCGCGACCGAGCTGACGCACACCTACACGTTGCCGGAAAGCTACGTGGCCTGGGCGCAAGAGTTCATGGATGTAAAAGAGTAATCAGCTGAAAAACCGGTTCGCCGGCCGAGGCAGCCCAAGGTTCTCCCGCAAGGTCGAACCTTCATGCTCGCGCCGGAACATCCCCCGCGCTGCCCTCCTCCTCCAGCCATTCAGGCTTGGATCGAGTCATATAGCCATCGTGTTAAGTATGCATACAGCCTTACTTAACTAAGCACGAAAAAATCCGCCGCAGGGTGTGCGGCGGCAACCAAAGGCTTTTGTCCAAGCAGAGCGGCCAAGACAGCGCCAACGCTACACCCTCTGCCGGTTAAAAATAGTGAAGTTTAATTAATCAAGTTTAATCCTGCGCCTGGCTGCGGGCCGCGTGAACTGTGCTTAGAATCAGCTTCGGCAACCACGTCGAACACAATAAAAAACTTAACGCCTGACCTTAAAAACATCTGCCAAAACAACGGTGTGCGCCATCCAATAAGTGCGATGTTTGTGTGCGCGTTAATTATTCCGGGGAACTAATAACATGATCAAACAGTGCAGCCTGTTAGCGCTGGCGGTGTGCGCCAGTCTCAGCCAAATCGCGTTTGCCGACGCCGTGACCGACCAGGCCGATTCGAAAGGTTTTATCGAAGGCAGCAGCGTCACCGGGTTGTTGCGTAACTATTATTTCGACCGCAACCGTGAAGGCGGCCGGGCCGATAACCGGGACTGGACCCAGGGCGCGATGCTCAACTACGCCTCGGGTTTCACTCAGGGCACCCTCGGCTTCGGCGTGGATGCCTACGCCTACGGCGGGTTGAAACTCGACGCCACACACGCGGACGCCGGCACCGGCAACCTGCCGACCGACCGGCATGGCGACCCCGAAGATGCCTACGGTTCTGTCGGTGCGGCGGTGAAGATAAAAATCTCCAAAACCCAGCTCAAATTCGGCGACATGCAGCCCACCGCGCCGGTCTTCGCCACCGGCGGTACCCGCCTGCTACCGCAGACCGCCACCGGTTTCGACCTCACCAGCAGCGAAATCGCCGGCCTGGACCTGGAAGCCGGGCATTTCACCAGCACCAACAGTGGCATGACCAGCAACCATGACCACGATATGTACGCCACCTACGCGAATGTCCCTGCCAACAGTGCGAGCTTCGTCGGCGGCAAGTACACCTTCACGCCGTCACTGAGCGCGACGCTGTACGCCAGTGAACTGGAAGATATCTGGCGCCAGTACTACACCAATCTCAACTACGTGATCCCACTGGGGCACGACCAGTCGCTGGCACTCGACGGCAACCTGTACCGCACCCTCGACACCGGCAGCGCCAAGGCCGGGGCGATCAATAACACGACCTACTCGGTGGCGGCGGCGTACTCGTTCCTGCAGGCCCACACCCTGACGCTGTCGTTCCAGAAGGTGCATGGCGACACGCCCTTTGACTATATCGGCACCGGCAACAATGGCGCCGGTGAAGGCGGCGACTCGGTGTTCCTGGCCAACTCGGTGCAGTGGGGCGACTTCAACGGCCCGGGCGAGCAGTCCTGGGGCATTCGTTACGACCTGAATATGGCCAGCTATGGCGTGCCGGGGCTGAGCTTTATGACCCGCTACATCAACGGCTCGGACATCAACGGCACCCACACGCCGGTCGGCAGCGCCTATGCGGGCGACTACGGGGCCGACGGCGCGCACCACGAAACCGATGTGGAAGCCAAATACGTGGTCCAGAGCGGCCCGGCAAAGAACCCTGTCGCTGCGCGTGCGCGATGCGATTGTTGCGTCGAACGCCGACCAGCGTGATGGTGACTTGAACGAGCTGCGGTTGATCGTCGACTACCCTTTCACCTTGCTGTAAAGCGGCCCCTGTGGCGAGGGAGCTTGCTCCCTCGCCACAGGTTCGGGGGTTACCCGACCCAGCCGACGGCGGTTTTAGGGATGACCTCGGATTCATCTAGCTTCGACGCAAACATGCTGACCGCCTCCACCGCATCACTGGTGCTGGTGCGAATCTGCAAAATCACCGACCCCGCCTGGTCTGCCAGGCTCACGCCGCGTTGCGCGCCTTCCTGGGTGGCGTTCATGCTGGTCACCGCATCACGGGTTTCGGAAAGGATCATGCCGATCATCTCGGCGATTTCCGCCGTGGAGCGGCTGGTACGCCCTGCCAGTTGCCGCACTTCATCGGCCACCACCGCAAAACCTCGGCCCTGATCCCCGGCACGCGCCGCCTCGATGGCCGCATTCAGCGCCAGCAGGTTGGTCTGGTCGGCGATACCGCGGATGGTATTGACGATGGCGGTAATCTGCTCGGAGCGATCGCCCAATTGCCCAACCAACCGCGCCGACGCACCGATGTTGTCGGCGATGCGGCGCATCTCACTGGCGGTCTCCTGGATGACCTGCGTGCCATGCTCGGCAAAGCGCTCGGTCTCGGAGGAAATATGGTAGGCCCGGGACGCGCCACGGGAATCTTCCTCGAACTTCTCGACGCGCTCGGTGATGTCGCTGGCAAACTTGACGATCTTGATCAACGTGCCGTCGCCGTCGTAGACCGGGTTGTAGCTGGCCTCCAACCACACGACCCGGCCGTGTTTGCCCAGGCGCTTGAATTGCCCGGTAAAAAACTCGCCGTTGTTCAGGCGGCGCCAGAAGTCTGCGTATTCATTGCTGTTGACCAGCGCCGGTTCGCAGAACAACTGGTGATGTTTGCCTTTGATTTCCGCCAGCGAATAGCCCATCACATTCAGGAAGTTCGGGTTGGCGTCCAGCACCTGGCCACGCAAGTCGAACTCGATCACCGCCATTGCGCGGTCCAGCGCGGCCAGCTTGCTGCGGGTGGCCGCCTCTTGCTCGACCTTGGCGGTAACGTCCAGCGCGTACTTGACCACTTTCAGCACTTGGCCGCGATCGTCCAGCACCGGGTTGTAACTGGCTTCCAGCCAGATGGTCTTGCCGTTGCCGTCTACCCGTTTGAAGGTGCCCGACACGAACTTGCCAGCCTTTAGCTCGCCCCAGAATTGCGCGTACGCCGGGCTGTTGGTCAGCGCGGGTAAGCAAAAGTCGCGATGGGACTTGCCGGCCAACTGGTCGCTGCGGTAGCCCAGGGTGTTGAGGAAGTTGTCGTTGGCGCGCAGCACCTTGCCGTTCAGGTCGAATTCGACCACGGCCATCGAGCGCTCCAGTGCCGCTATCAGTCCTTTGTATTCGGTGACTTCGGCCGTCCTGGCCGCCAGTTCTGTTTTAAGTGCTGTATTGAACATGACGTACCCTCAGCCGTGCGAAGAACCTTGTTTCATCCTTGGCTATCGGCTGCGAAATACGCGACTTTACGCGGTAAAAATGATTATTTTCTGACGTCAAATAACGGTGAAAAACAGCAGGCTGTCAGCGCTTTGCGTCACCTGAGGCCAGCCGCTCACGCATGCCCTCGCTGGCTGCCGGGCCCGCTTGCAAAACGCAATGTTCCCAAGCCACCACCTGCCCTTCGGCGCTCGCCATCATTGGCTGCAACGGCCGGCCCGTCTCACGCTCAACCACCTCCACGCTGGTGCCCTCCTCGGCGTAATGCCGATTGCCCCAGGCCACCAGCGACATCAGCACCATGCGAAAATCCTCGCCCTTGGCCGTTGGCACGTATTCATGGCGCGGCGGGCGTTCACTGTAGCGGCGACGCTCGAGCATCCCCGCCTCCACCAGCGCATTCAGACGGCGCGTCAACATGTTCGGCGCGATACCCAGGCTGCGGGAAAATTCATCAAAGCGCCGCAAGCCGTGCAACGCGTCGCGCATGATCAGGATGCTCCACCACTCCCCTACCCGGTCGAGGCTACGGGCGATGGGGCATTCGTCGCTGGTGAGGGATGTGCGCTGCATGCGGGTTCCTGTGTGCGTGTACAAAGTTGTGTGAGGGCATGTTACTTTCATGATGATAGTGACGTCCATAGGGTCTTCAACACAACCGGAGTCGATTGATCATGAGTAAACGTATAGTCGTGACGGGCATGGGCGCGCTGACGCCGCTGGGTGCTGACGTGGAAGCCACCTGGCAACGCCTTTTGGCCGGGCAATCGGGGATTCGTCGGCTGCCGGAAGAACTGATCGGCGACCTCGCCATCAGCATCGGCGGCCAGGTGCAGAGCGTGTTGCAGGACCCCGAGGCCGGGTTTGATCCTGATCGCCTGTTGGCGGCCAAGGAACAGCGCAAGATGGACCGTTTTATCCTGTTCGCGCTGGCGGCGGCGGATGAGGCACTGAAGCAAGCCGGCTGGGCCCCGACAACCGCTGAAGCGCAGGAGCGCACCGCCACCATCATCGCCTCGGGCGTGGGCGGCTTTCCGGCGATTGCCGATGCGGTTCGCACCACCGACAGCAAAGGCCCGCGGCGTCTGTCGCCCTTCACCATTCCATCGTTTCTGAGCAACATGGCCGCCGGGCATGTGTCGATCACTTACGGCTTGAAAGGCCCGCTGGGCGCTCCGGTCACCGCCTGTGCGGCAGGCGTGCAGGCCATTGGCGACGCGGCGCGGATGATCCGCGCCGGCGAAGTGGATGTGGCCGTTTGTGGCGGTGCCGAAGCCGCTATTCACCGGGTGAGCCTCGCCGGTTTTGCTGCGGCGCGGGCCTTGTCCAGCGATTTCAACGACACGCCTGAGCGCGCCTCGCGGCCGTTCGACCAGGCACGCGACGGCTTTGTCATGGGCGAAGGCGCCGGCATCCTGGTCATCGAAGAACTCGAACATGCCCTGGCTCGTGGCGCGCAGCCGATTGCCGAGCTGGTGGGCTACGGCACCAGCGCCGATGCCTACCACATGACGGCCGGGCCTGAAGACGGCGATGGTGCGCGTCGGGCGATGACGCAGGCGCTGCGCCAGGCCGGGATCGAGGGGGCTGAGGTGCAGTACCTGAATGCCCACGCCACCTCGACGCCGGTGGGTGATAAAGGCGAATTGGCGGCGATCAAGACGGTATTCGGTGCTACCGGCGGGCTGGCCATCAGCTCGACCAAATCCGCCACCGGCCATTTGCTCGGCGCGGCGGGTGGCATCGAAGCCATCTTCACCGTGCTCGCGCTGCGCGATCAGGTGGCGCCGATGACGCTGAACCTGGAGCACCCGGACGCCCTCGCCGATGGCCTGGACATGGTGCGTGGCGCGGCACGCCCAATGGCGATGGAGTACGCGCTGTCCAATGGCTTCGGCTTTGGTGGCGTCAATGCCAGCGTGTTGTTCCGCCGCTGGGTGTAACCGGCGGTTTGCCCCAGCTCTGATTTTCGGGGACCATGGCGCCTTCTGTTACAGCCAACCAGAGGCGCCCATGGCCAACCACGACCTGTCCTACACCCCCGACCCGGATGCCGACTCGATTTCTTCCGACGTGATCGGCTTCAACGGCATCCTGGTCTCCACCCAGATCCCGACCCGCGCCGACGGCAGCCTGGAACTGGGCGATATCACCGCGCAAAGCGAATGCACCCTGCAAGCGCTGAAAGTCGCCCTGGAAAAAGCCGGCAGCTCCATGGACCGGGTGATGCATCTGACCATTTATCTGACCGATATGGCCGACCGCGCCGCGTTCAACGAGGTCTACAAACGCTTCTTCGCCAAGCCCTGGCCCGTGCGCGCTGCGGTTGGCGTGGCCGCATTGGCGGTAGACGGCATGCGCGTGGAAGTCACCGCGATGGCCGCTCAAGCCTGAGGTGGTGCCGGTCAGGCATTTCACAGCTACAATGCGCGCCTCAACCGTGACAAGCCTGACTAAAAAAACTATGTCCTTGCCCAAGCATCACCTGGAATTGCTCAGCCCTGCCCGCGATGTCGCCATCGCACGCGAGGCCATCTTGCATGGCGCCGACGCCATCTACATCGGCGGCCCAAGCTTCGGCGCCCGCCATAACGCGTGCAATGAGGTGAGCGATATCGCTCAGCTGGTCGAATTCGCCCGCCGTTACCACGCCCGCGTGTTCACCACCATCAATACCATCTTGCATGACAACGAGCTGGAACCAGCGCGCAAGCTGATCCATCAGCTTTACGATGCCGGTGTCGACGCGCTGATCGTGCAAGACCTGGGTGTGATGGAGCTGGATATTCCGCCGATCGAGCTGCACGCCAGCACCCAGACCGATATTCGTACCCTGGGCCGCGCCAAGTTTCTCGACCAGGCCGGGTTCTCGCAGTTGGTATTGGCCCGTGAGCTGAACCTGCAGGAAATCCGCGCCATCGCCGACGAAACCGATGCCGCCATCGAATTCTTTATCCACGGCGCCCTGTGCGTAGCGTTTTCCGGGCAGTGCAATATCTCCCACGCGCAGAACGGCCGCAGCGCCAACCGTGGCGACTGCTCCCAGGCCTGCCGCCTGCCGTACACCTTGAAAGACGACCAGGGCCGCGTCGTGGCCTTTGAAAAGCACCTGCTGTCGATGAAAGACAACAACCAGAGCGCCAACATCCGCGCGCTGGTCGAAGCCGGCGTGCGTTCGTTCAAGATCGAAGGCCGCTACAAGGACATGGGCTATGTGAAAAACATCACCGCCTATTACCGCCAGCGCCTCGACGACGTCCTTGAAGACCGCCCGGACCTGGCTCGCGCTTCCAGCGGCCGCACCGCGCATTTCTTCCTGCCCGACCCGGAAAAAACCTTCCACCGTGGCAGCACCGACTATTTCGTCACCGACCGCAAGATCGACATCGGCGCCTTCGACACCCCGACGTTTACCGGGCTGCCGGTGGGCGTGGTGGAAAAAGCCGGCAAGCGTGACTTGCAGGTGGTCACCCATGAGCCGCTGTCCAATGGCGACGGCCTCAATGTGTTGATCAAGCGTGAAGTCGTGGGGTTCCGCGCCAACATCGCAGAAGCCAAAGGCGAGTTCGAAGAAGATGGCCAGAAGCGCTACCGCTACCGCGTCGAGCCGAATGAAATGCCGGCCGGCCTGCATCAGTTGCGGCCGAACCACCCGCTGAACCGCAACCTGGACCATAACTGGCAACAGGCCTTGCTCAAGACCTCCGCTGAGCGCCGAATCGGCCTGGCATGGGTCGCACGCCTGCGTGAAGACCAACTGCACGTCACGGCCACCAGCGAAGAAGGCATCCGCGCCAGCGTCACCCTGCCCGGCCCGTTTGGCGTGGCCAACAAGCCGGAACAAGCGCTGGACACCCTGCGCGATCTGCTTGGCCAACTCGGCACTACCGAGTATCACGCCACCCAGATCGAGCTGGACGCGCCGCACGCGTTCTTCATCCCCAACTCGCAGCTCAAGGCGTTGCGCCGCGAAGTGATCGAAGCGCTGACCGCCGCACGTATCGCCGCGCACCCGCGTGGTGGGCGCAAGGCCGAGACCACCCCGCCGCCGGTGTACCCGGAAGCGCACCTGTCGTTCCTGGCCAACGTCTACAACCAGAAGGCCCGCGACTTCTACCACCGGCACGGGGTGAAGCTGATCGACGCGGCCTTTGAAACCCACGAAGAAACCGGCGAAGTACCGGTGATGATCACCAAGCACTGCCTGCGCTTCTCGTTCAACCTGTGCCCGAAACAGGCCAAGGGTGTGACGGGCGTGAAGACCAAGGTGGCGCCGATGCAACTGATCCACGGCGACGAAGTGCTGACCTTGAAGTTCGACTGCAAGCCGTGCGAGATGCACGTGGTGGGCAAGATCAAGGGGCATATCCTCGGTCTGCCGCAGCCGGGCAGCGGTGTGGGCCACTTCAATCCGGAAAACATCATCTTTCAGGGCACGCACTAGCACTCGGGGAGCGGGGCCACCACCAGCCCCGCTGCAACCCGGCAGCCGCCAGCAGAATCGCGGCAACCCCCAACCACTGCAGCCAGCCCAGGCGGTGCCCGAAAGCGATCCAGTCCACAAGGATCGCCGCAATCGGGTAGATAAACGACAGCGCGCCGGTAAGCGCAGTCGGCAGTTTCTGGATCGCCCCGTACAGCAGCACATACATCAACCCGGTATGCACCACGCCGAGTGTGACCAGCGCGGCCCAGGCATGGCTCGATTCCGCCAGGCTATGCCACGGCACCAGCGGCGCCAGTAACACCGCACCGGTGGTGACCTGGATCAGGGCCATCAAATGCGGCGGCACCTCCTTCAGGCGCTTGATGATCAGTGCGGCAATCGCATACAGCAACGCCGCGCCCAGGGCCAGCGCAATCCCCGCCAGATAATCCGCGCCACCGGCCTGTTGCTCGCCATGGGCGGTGACAATCGCCAACATCCCCAGGAATGCCACACTCAACCACGCGAGTTTCTGCAGGGTGATTTGCTCCCCGAGAAACACCGCCGCCAGCATCACCAACATAAATGGCTGCACGTTGTACACCGCCGTACTGATGGCGATAGAGGCGCGGGAATATGACTCGAACAACAGCAGCCAATTGCCGACGATGGCCACGCCGCTGAGCATCGCCAAGCCGAGCTTGGCCCAACTGAGCAGCTCGAGGCGCAGGTAGCCCAGCAACGCGCAGACCAGCAACAGCGTCAGCGCGCCGATCACGCAACGCCAGAACACCACTTCGATCACCGACACGCCCGAAACCAGCACAAACCAGCCGATGGTGCCCGAGATCAGCATGGCGGCGACCATTTCCCACGACCCGCGACGGATAGATGTGTCCACGATTGATGCTCCTCAAGTGAGGCTCAATTATGGCAATCTGGCGAACAGCGGCTCCAGCGACAAAAATAGGCAAACATCGACAATCACCTTTTCTTATTAGGCAGACAGCATGATTGACACCATCGACCAGCAACTGATCGCCGCCTTGATGGACGACTCGCGGCTGTCACTCAAGGCCCTGGCGGGCATTACCGGGCTGTCCTCGCCCAGTGTTGGTGAGCGCCTGCGTCGCCTGGAAGAGCGCGGCGTGCTCACCCACTACACCGTCGACATCGACCCCAAACATTTCGGCTACCTGTTGCAAGCCATCGTGCGGATTCGCCCGTTGCCCGGAAAATTGCAGGAGGTGGAACGCCAGATCCAGGCGATTCCCGAGTTCACCGAGTGCGACAAGGTCACCGGCGATGACTGCTTTATCGCCCGCCTGCACGTGCGCACCATGGACCACCTGGACACCCTCCTCGACCGGCTCAACGCCTATGCCGAAACCAACACGGCCATTGTCAAGAAAACCCCGGTCAAACGACGCTTGCCGCCGCTGGCTGATTGCTGAATTGTGGCGAGCCTGCTTGTTGTGGCGAGCGGGCTTGCCCGCGTTGGGCTGCGCAGCAGCCCCCAAAATACCCCCAAAATATTTGCAGTAAATACAGGGCCGCTTCGCGCCCCAACGCGGGCAAGCCCGCTCGCCACAGCAAGCCAGCTCGCCACAACCACAACCGCTTCAGGCATGCAGCGCCGTGGCGGCCGGCAGCAACCCCTGGAACCTGGCATGGCGCGCCATCAGCCCCGGGTGCTGCGCAGGGTCAGGCAGGTACCGCGTCTTGACCGGCATCCCCGCCGCCAACAACTCGCCGCCCTGCCCGATCGCCAGCAACCCCAGCTTCGCCGCGCCGATGCAGGCGCTCAATTCGCTGCCGTGCAAGGTGAAGATTTCCCGCTGCAGGATATTCGCCAGCAACTGCGCCCAGTACGTGCTGCGTGCACCGCCGCCCACCAGGGCACAGGACGTCACGTCGGCACCGGTCGATTGCACGGCACGTAACGCGTCGAGCAAACCAAAACCCACGCCTTCCATCACCGCATAACCAAGCATGGCCGGGGTGCAGTCATGGCCCAGGCTCATAAAACCTGCGCGCAGCAACGGATCGTTATGCGGCGTGCGCTCACCTGCCAAGTACGGCAGAAACAGCGGCGTATCCAACGGCACCGGCTGGCCCATGGGCAATTGCGCCTGTACCTGATCCAACAGCGTCTGTTCATCCACCGTGCCGGTCAGGCGCGTTACCCAACGCAGGCAACTGGCGCCGGCCAACATGGCACCCATGGTGTACCAGCGGTTGGGTAGCGCGTGGCAGAAGCTGTGCACCGCACTGGCAGGGTTACCGGCGGCGTGATCGGTAATCGCGACAATCGCCGCACTGGTGCCCAGGGTGATAAAGCCATCACCGGCGTTGACGGCGCCAATGCCGACGGCCGCCACCGGGTTGTCGCCGCCGCCACCGGCAATCACCACCTCAGATGACAAGCCCAGACGTGCCGCAACGTTCGCAGTCAACACCGCACTCGCCGCGCCACCCTCCACCAGCCGGGGCATCTGCCGTAGCTCAAGGCCGGTGGCGTGCAGCATGGGGCTGAACCATTCACGCTGCGCCACATCCAGCCATAACGTACCGGCAGCATCCGACATTTCGCTGATACGTTCGCCGCTCAAGCACAAACGCAGGTAGTCCTTGGGCGACAGCACGCAGTCAATCGCCTTGAACACCTCGGGTTCGTGGCGTTGCAGCCACAGCAGTTTCGGCGCGGTCAGCCCGGCCATCGGCAGACTGCCGGTGACCTCGGCAAATCCCACCCCCAGGGTTTCTGCCTCGGCGATGGCCCGCGAGTCGTCCCACAGCATCGCCGGGTACAACACGCGGTCGTCATCCCCCAGCACCACCGCGCCGTGCATCTGACCCGACAGGCCAATACACGCCACGCGGGCATAGGCTTCATGGGCACGCAGTTGGTCGAGCGCCTGCAGGCACGCCTGCCACCAATCCTGCGGCGCCTGTTCGGACCAGCCGCTGTGACGCCGTGACACGCTCAAACGCACGCCGGCATGGGCCAGCACGGCGCCGTCGGCGTCCATCAGGATCGCCTTGAGTTCTGAAGTGCCGAGGTCTATGCCGAGAGAAACAGGGTTGTTCATACGCGGGTCATTCCAATCCAGTACAGCCACATGAATTACGCCGTTGCAGGGTCGGGGCCAGGCGCACGCTTTGGGGCGGTGCATCGGGCGAGGCCATGCGTTGCAACAACATATGCACCGCCCGAGCGCCCAGTTGCTTGACGGGCTGGGCAATCAAAGTCAGGCGCGGCACAAAAAAATCCGCCCAGTCAAAATCGTCAAAACCCACCAGCGCCATCTGCTGCGGTACCTCGATATGCGCGTCACGCAGGGCGTGCATGGCGCCGAGGGTCATCAGGTTATTGCCGGCCATGATCGCGGTGGGCGGTTCGCGCAAGGCCAGCAATTGCGCCGTGGCCTCTCGCGCCGGCGCGGTGTCCGAGCCGCCGTTGACCACCAACTGCGGATCAAACCCCAGCCCTGCCGCTTGCAGCGCCGCCCGGTAGCCGGCCACTCGCTCGTCCGTGGTACTGAACCCTTCACGCCCGGCGATAAAGCCGATACGCCTGTGCCCATGGGCTATCAAGTGGGCAATCAGCGCCTGCGTGGGCTGGGCATTGTCCACGCCGACCTGATCAAACTGCTCGCTCATCATTCGGTCCACCAGCACCGCCGGAATCTCGTTGGCCCGCAGATACTCCAGAGCCCTGGAACCGTTCGACGGCGCCAGCAAAATCCCGTCGACACGCCGGTGATGCAGCGCGGTAACCACCCGCAATTCCTGCTCCGGGTCATCGTGGGTGTCGACAAACAGCATCATGTAGCCGTGCTTGGCGCACTCGGTTTCAATCGCGTGCACCGTCTCGCTGAAGTAATGGTTGGACAGCGCCGAAATCGCCACGCCAATCGTGCTGGTACTGGAGCGGGCCAACGAGCGCGCCAGGGTGTTGGGGATGTAACCCAGTTCCTGGATCGCCCGCTGAACCGCCTGCACCGTGGCCGCGCTGACCTTGCGCGTACCGTTCAACACGTGAGACACGGTGGACGACGACACACCTGCCCTGCTTGCCACGTCATCCATCGTCACCACGGCGCGGTTCCCCTCAGTGTTTACTCGACCAGCCGCTGTACGTAGCGACGTTGTCGCGGGTGATCAGTTTTGGCGTGAGCAGGGTCACCGCTTCGGCCGGGGCCTTGTCATTCAGAAGGTCATTACCCACATTCACTGCCGTCTGGGCCATGGCCCATGGGTCCTGGCTGGCCGACGCCTGGATCTGCGTGTCGGTCTTCAACGCGTTCTCGATATCCGGCGCGCCGTCCACCGAGGTAATGATGATGCCACTGCGCTTGAGTTGCTTGGCCGCCAGGTCACTGCCGATGGCTTGCGGGTCGTTGATCGCGAACAGGCCGTCGATTTTCGGGAAGCGCGTGAGGTAACCCTGCATGGCATTCAAGCCGCCTTCGCGGGAGCCTTTGGCATCCTGGTCATCGGACAACACCTTGATCTCAGGCGCCGCAGCCAGCGCGGCCTTGCAACCTTTGACGCGGTCGGTCACGGCGGTGACTTGCGGGCCATTCTGGATAATCACATTGCCCTTGCCCGAGAGCTTGTCCACCAGGTATTGGCAGGCCAGCTTGCCGGCTTCGACGTTGTCGGTCTGCACGGTGGCGTTCACGCCTTTGGCGTCCACATCCACCGCCACCACGACGACCCCGGCGTCCCGCGCTTTCTTGATCGCCGACGCCATGGCCGAAGGGTCCACGGCGTTGATCAGGATCAGGTCGACCTTGGACGAGATAAAGTTGTCGATCTGCGAAAACTGCTTGCTCAGGTCATAGTCGGCCGACACCGACGTGACTTTGACGTTGGGGTTCAACTCCTTGGCCCGCGCCGTGGCGCCATCGGCCAGGGTGACGAAATACGGGTTGCCGAGCGAGCCCATGCTGATGCCCAGGGCCTTGAGTTCTCGGGCTTCGACGGCTTGGGACATCAGGGCAGCCAAGGCAACGACGGGAAACATGCGTTTGAGGTTCATGCGGTGCTCTCTTGTGATTGTTATGGGGGTGAAATCAGGTCCGTGCACCGGACTGGCGATAGCGATCCAGCGCAACCGCGCCGATGATCACGATGCCCTTGATGATGTATTGCCAGATATCCGACACCCCCAGCAGCACCAGGCCATTGGTGAGTACCGCGATAATCAGTGCGCCGATCAGCGTGCCGCCGATGGTGCCGACGCCGCCGGTAAAACTGGTGCCGCCCAGGATCACCGCCGCAATCGCATCCAGCTCGTAGGATTGGCCCAGTTGCAGGCCGTTGGCGGCGAACAGGCGCGAGGCGCTCATCACCGCGCCGAGCCCGGCCAACGCACCGGACATGGCGTAGACGAACAGCAGCACCTTCCACACCTTGATCCCCGACAAACGCGCCGCTTCCGGGTTGCCGCCCACCGAGTAGATCTGCACGCCCATCACCGTACGGCGCAGGATGAACCACGACAGCGCCACCACCGCCACGGCAATCACCACCAGCCAGGGCACGCCGAGAATCGAGTCATTGCCGATAAAGGCAAACGGCAGGTCGGGGTTGAACACGGTTTTGTCATCCGCCAACAAGCGCGCCAGACCGCGCATGGCCGTCAGCGCACCCAGGGTGACGATAAACGGCGGCAGGCGCATGAATGCGATCAGCCCGCCGTTGACCAGGCCCAGCAACAGGCCGAAGCCGACACCGGCGGCAATTCCGAACATGCCGAACTGCGGCGACATCGACGCCTGCAGCGCCACCACCGCCGAGGCCGCGAGGATCGCGCCCACCGACAGGTCGATCCCGGCCGTCAGAATCACAAACGTCATCCCGGCCGCCAGCACCACGTTGACCGAGGCCTGCTGCGTGATGATCGACAGGTTCTGCATCGTCAGGAAGTTTTCGCTGGCCAGGGCAAAGCCCACCAGCAACAAGACCAGCACCGGCAGCATGCCGACCGTGCGCATCAGTTCGCGAACACGTTCCGCTTTGCCTGTTGTTGCAATCATTGAATCAGCCATGGGCAACCACCTGATCGCCACCGGTGGCGAGGTCAATAATACGTTCCTGGGAAATGACGTGGCCGGAAGCCCCGCCGACTTCGGCCACCAACTGGCCTTCACGCATGATCAGCACCCGGTCGCAGGTGCCGATGATTTCCGGCAATTCGCTGGAGATCACCACGATGCCCACTCCGGCCTGGGCCAGTTGATTGATGATGCGGTAGATTTCGGATTTGGAACCGATGTCCACCCCGCGCGTGGGTTCGTCGAGGATCAGCACATGTGGCTTGACCTCCAGCAGGCGCGCCAACAAGACCTTCTGCTGGTTGCCACCGGATAACGAGCCCACGCTGACCTTGCCCGAGGCCACGCGAATCGACAGCGACTTGATCGCGTCATTCGAGCGTTGCGCGCCATGGCTGCGATCCAGCACCCCGCCCGCATGCGCATCCGGCACGCAGGCGCAGACGTTGATGTTGTCGGCCACGCTCATGTCCAGGAACAGCCCCTGGGCCTTGCGGTCCTCGGTGAGGTACACCACGCCTGCGCGAATCGCATCCGCCGGGTTGCGCAGTTGGGTGACGGTCTTGCCCACCACTTCCAGGGTTCCGGAAGTGCGCGGGTCGGCGGCAAAGATCAGTCGCGCAAGTTCCGTGCGCCCTGCCCCCACCAGCCCGGCAATGCCCAGCACTTCACCGGCATGCAGTTCGAAACTGCAATGGCGCACGCGCTTGCCGTCGGCCATGTCACGTACACGCATCACCACGTTGCCGGGGTTATACGCCGCGTGTTCCTTCTTGTAGAAACCGGACAGGTCGCGGCCCACCATCATTTTCACCAGCACTTCGGCTGACAGTGCGTCGCGGGTCAGCTCGCCGATGTACTGGCCGTCGCGCAGCACCGACACCCGGTCCGACAGCTCGTAGATCTCGGCCATGCGGTGGCTGATATAGATAATCGCCAGGCCCTGGCTGCGCAGCTGTTTGATCAGCGCAAACAGGCGGTCGGTCTCGCGGGACGACAATGGCGTGGTGGGTTCGTCCATCACCAGGATCCTGGCGTGGCCATGCAGCGCCCGGGCGATTTCCACCAACTGGCGCTCGGCAATCGACAGGCTGCTGACGGGCGTGGCCGCTGTGAACTCGGCGCCCAGGCGCTGCAACACCTCGCTGCAGCCGGCCTGCATGCCCTTGCGGTCGATCGTCCAGCCTCGGCGCAGTTCGCGGCCCAGGTAGATGTTCTCGGCCACGCTCAGGTTCGGGCACAGGCTCAGTTCCTGATAGATCACGGCGATGCCGAGGGCTTTGGCGGTGGCAGGCGTGAAGCTGGTGACGGGCTGGCCGGCAATGCGGATTTCGCCACCGGGGTCGGCCTGGTAGGCGCCGGAGAGGATTTTCATCAAGGTGGATTTGCCGGCGCCGTTCTCCCCCATCAAGGCGTGGATTTCGCCGGGGTAGACCTTCAGGCCAACTGATTTGAGCACGCGCAGACCGTTGAAGGTCTTGCTGATGCCCTGCATCTCAAGCAAGGGTTCAAGGCTCATGAATGAGCTCCTGCGTTTATTATTTTTGTAGTCGAGTGCCGCTGACTCTAGTCAGATACATTTGCTTACGCAAGCGCTTGCGTTGGCCATTTATCGTTTGGTGAAACGTTTAATCATGGCGATTTGCCAGAAAACCGCCTGAACCATTCAATTGAAGGGCAAAGTTCAACGGGTGGTGGTTTTCCACCATCAAAACGCCATAATCTCTGCTATTGTCCAAAGACTTCATCTCCTCCTCATCGCCTCCATGGGATCTTCTGTGAGCATGCTCTGCGCCCTCGTCGCTTGACGGTGGCGGGCCTGAATGTCACGGAACGCCCTTGCGATGGATAAAAACCCAACCCTGAATCCGCCCGAAGCCCAATCGCGCGCCGAAAAAATCGTCGAATTCAAACGCCAGAAAACCCTGCTCAAGACCGGCGCCCTGCAAGACGCGATTTTCAACAGCGCCTACTTCTCCAGCATCGCCACCGACGAAAAAGGCGTGATCCAGATCTTCAATGTCGGCGCTGAACGCATGCTCGGGTATGCCGCCGACGATGTACTGAACCGTATTACCCCCGCCGATATTTCCGACCCCGCCGAACTCATCACCCGCGCCGCCGCCCTCAGCCTGGAACTCGACACGCCGATCAACCCGGGGTTCGAAGCCCTGGTGTTCAAGGCTTCGCGTGGCATCGAGGATATTTACGAGCTGACCTATATCCGCAAGGACGGCAGCCGCCTCTCGGCCATGGTCTCGGTGACCGCCCTGCGCAACCGCCACGACACCATCATCGGCTACCTGCTGATCGGCACCGACAACACCGCCCGCAAACAGGAAGAAGCCGAGCGCAAAGGCTTTGAGCGCGCACTGGAAGAAAAGAATCTGGAGCTGGAACACGCCAGCCACATGAAGTCCGAATTCCTCGCCACCATGTCCCACGAACTGCGCACCCCGCTGAATGCGGTGATCGGCTTCTCGGAAGCCTTGAAAGACGGCCTGGTTGGCGACATGAGTGAGGTGCAGCGCGAGTACATCGGCGATATCTTCACCAGCGGCCAGCACTTGCTGTCGCTGATCAATGACATCCTCGACCTGTCCAAGGTCGAGGCCGGGATGATGGACCTGGAGCTGGAGGCCGTAGAGCTGGCGGGCCTGTTGGCCAACAGCCTGTTGATCGTGCGCGAAAAAGCCGCGTTGCAACGCATCCAATTGAAGCTGGAAAGCCAGGACGATTTCGGCGTCCTCGAACTGGACCTCCGCAAGACCAAGCAGATCATCTACAACCTGCTGGCCAACGCGGTGAAGTTCAGCGAACACGGCGCCTCCGTGACCCTGGCGGTGCGTCGCGTGCCTCGCGAGCAGGTCGGGCAGATCCCCGGCGACTGGCCGCAGCACAGCTTTGCACTGCAGCCGAGTGCCCATCGGCAGTTTCTTGAACTGAGTGTGAGCGACAGCGGCATCGGGATCGCCGAGGACGACATGGGCAAACTGTTCAAGGCGTTCAGCCAGATCGACAGCAGCCTGGCGCGCAAATTCGAAGGCACCGGCCTGGGGCTGGCGATGGTCAAGCAACTGACCGATCTGCATGGTGGCAGCGTCGCCGTAGCCAGTCGCGAAGGCTTGGGTGCGCGCTTTGTGGTGTGGCTGCCGTTGCATCTCGCGCCGGAGGGCACATGGCCGAAATCCTGATTGTCGAAGACAACGAAGCCAATATGCGCCTGGCGCGCTTACTGCTGATGAACGCCGGGCATACCGTGGTGTGGGCCGCCGATGCCGAGAGTGGCCTGACCCTGGCCCGGGAAAAACAGCCGGCGCTGATCCTGATGGATATCCAACTGCCCGGCATGGACGGCCTGGCCGCCACCTCGCTGCTCAAGCAAGACCCGCATACCGCGCATATCCCGGTCATTGCCTTGACCGCGATGGCCATGAAGGAAGACCGGGAAAAAACCCGGCTGGCCGGCTGCGATGCCTACGTCATCAAGCCGCTGCGCTACAAGGAGCTGTACCAGGTGATCGACAGCTTGCTGCAACAGAACATCAGCCCCCTCATATGAGTCCTCTCCATGGCCAGCCAACCCGCAACATTGTTGATCGTTGACGACGAACCGCAGGTTCGCAAACTGTTGGAAACCCTGCTGCAACACGAGGGTTACCAGACCCTGACAGCGGGCAGCGGCGAGGAAGCCCTGCGGCTGGTGGCGCAACAGCCGCCGGACCTGATTCTGCTGGATATCATGATGCCGGGCATGGACGGCTACGAAGTGGCCAGCCAATTGAAGGGCAACGAAACCACGGCGGACATCCCGATCATCATGCTCTCGGCCCTCAGTGAGGCGAGTGCACGTGTCAGCGGGCTGGAAACCGGCGCCGAGGAATTCATCAGCAAGCCGGTGGAACGCGTGGAATTGTGGTTGCGCGTGCGCAACCTGCTGCGCCTCAAGGCTCGCGGCGATCAGCTGAAAAACCATAGCGTGATGCTGGAGCACCAACTGCAGCAGCAAACCACCGCGATGTCCGGCATGAGCGTGCATGACCTGGCGCGACAAGCCTTGGAAGATGACCTGCGCCGGGCGGTTGAGCGCGAAGAGTTTACCGTGCATTACCAACCCAAGGTCGAACTGGCCGGCGGCCAGGTTTGTGCGCTGGAAGCCTTGCTGCGCTGGGACCGCCCCGGCTACGGCGCGGTATCGCCGGCGGTGTTTGTGCCGATCCTGGAAAGCCTGGGGTTGATCGTCCCCGTGGGGCGCTGGGTGATCAATAACGTGTGCCAACAGATTGCCGCGTGGCAGCGCAGCGATATCGGTGCGGTTGAGGTGTCGGTGAACGTGTCGGGCCATCAATTGATCGAGGGTGATCTAATTGCCGATATCGGGCGCATCCTCACCCGCACCGGGGTCGCGCCCCACTGGCTGGAGGTCGAGCTGACCGAGGGTTCACTGATGGAAAACACCCAGCACACCATCGCCAGCCTGCAACGGCTGCGGGCGATGGGGGTGAAGATCTCGATTGATGATTTTGGCACCGGCTACTCAAGCCTGGCCTACCTGCGGCGCTTCCCCATCGACACGTTGAAGATCGACATCGCGTTTATCCGCGAAGTCACCAGTAACCCCCAGGATGCCGCAATCACCCGCACCATTATCGAACTGGCCCACAGCCTGCAACTGCGGGTAGTGGCCGAAGGTGTAGAGACCCAGGCGCAATTGGCCTTCTTGAAGGACGCCGGCTGCGATCAGATCCAGGGCTACCTGTTCAGCCGACCGCTGCCGATGGCTGAGCTTGAGCGCCTGCTGCTGGAAAAGCGCGGGTTAGTGGGTGCGTGAAATTTGCTTGCGCAGGCACTCGATCAAGCCGCGCTCAAGAGGCTTCAAACCCTCGGCTCACAGTTGATCGAATCACATTGAACCGGCACCCGGCCGCCATCCTCCAACCTGGATAGACCACGGCCCGGAACACACTCGATGACTTTTATCCTATGGTTGGCCGTACTGGGCGCGGTATTGCTTACCCTTGCCCTCACCTCCTCCTACCTGCGCTGGATGCCGGTGACCACCTCGGCGGTGTGCCTGTTGCTGGGCGTGGGCATTGGCCCGCTGGGCGTAGACCTGCTGCACCTGGACATCAAGGACTCGGCGCGCTGGATGGAGCATCTCACCGAAGTCGCGGTGCTGTTTTCGCTGTTCGTCAGCGGGCTCAAGCTGCGTTTGCCGCTCAAGCACCGCACCTGGCGTATCGCGTTCGGCATGGCCGGGCCGGTGATGCTGCTGACGATCCTCGGCACCTGCCTGGCGCTGCACTACCTGTTTGAATTGTCGTGGGGCGTGTCGCTGCTGGTCGGCGCGATTCTGGCCCCGACCGACCCGGTGTTGGCTGGCCTGGTGCAGGTCAACAACGCCCAGGACTACGACGCGCTGCGCTTCGGGCTGTCGGGTGAGGCGGGCTTGAACGATGGTACGGCTTTCCCGTTTGTGATTTTTGCGCTGCTGTTTATGCAGCACGGCGGGTTTGACGGCGACTGGCTGGGAGGCTGGGCGCTGAAAAATTTGCTGTGGGCGGTGCCAACCGGGCTGTTGGTCGGCTACTGGATGGGCCGGGGGATCGGCCGCATGACCCTATGGATGCGCATCACCAATGCTGACAGCACCTTATCCCCCAACGATTACCTGACCCTGGCGCTGATCGCCCTGGCCTACGTCGTGGCGGAGGCGATGGGCGGCTATGGCTTTTTGTCGGTGTTCGCCGCCGGGCTGGGCTTGCGCCAGGCGGAGTTCCGGTCCACGGGGAATGCGCAGACCCCGTCGGAGCATTTGGCCTTGCCGGTGGTGGGCCATCTGGAGGTGGAGCCTGAGCGCGCGCTGCAAGGCGATGTCAGCGAACTGGCGGACACGCAGATCGCCGCCGGCGTGATGATGGGCGACATGTTGTCGTTCGGCAGCCTGGTGGAGCGTTCGATGGAGGTGTTTCTGGTGACGCTGCTGGGGATCGTGCTGATCAGCCATTGGGATTGGCGCGCCCTGCCGTTGGCGGCGCTGCTGTTCTGTGTGATTCGCCCGCTCAGCGTCTGTGCGATGCCTTGGGGCAGCCTGGTCGATCGCCAGCAACGCGGCTTGATGGGCTGGTTCGGGATTCGCGGGATCGGCAGTATTTACTACCTGTTCTACGCGCTCAACCACGGGTTGAGCGGCACCAGCAGCGCGGTGGCGGTGAACCTGACCTTGTCGGTGATCGCCTTGAGCATCGTCGTTCATGGCCTCAGTACCCAGCCGATGCTGGCGTGGTATGAACGACGTGCCAAGGTGAAAGCTCAGTCCTGATCTTCGCTATTGCCAACATCCGCCGCTTCATCCAGATCATTGAGCGGCACCTCTGCATCATCCATCAGCGAACCCGGGTCTTCATTGCCTGGGTCGTTGAGTTCTTCATCGAGTTCTTTTGACATGACCGTCTCCTCTAACCGCCTTGGGTGTCGATATCAGCATCGGTTTCAGGCTTGGCCTCAGGCTCAGGCTTGAAGTCTGGACTGTAGTCGTTTTCCTTGGCCTTGGGGTCACTCGCCGGTTTCGGATCTTTCGGCGCGTCGGCGGCAGTGCCGGGTGCCGGCTCGCCGCCGTCGATGGTCGGGTCGTTTCGGTTGCTGACTTGGGGATCGTTGTCTGTGCTCATGGGTCACCTCGGTTGAAAAACGCAGACTGCGTAAAGGTAAGGTCATGCGCGCACGGGCGAAGTTCCAATTGCTTAGGAACCCGGATTGTCCACCTGGATATAAAACGCGTAGGCGCCCAGCAACACCCAGAACACCATGAACAGCCAGGGCGCGCGCATCGAGAACAGCAGCGACTTGCGATAGCCCTTGTGGGACGACTCCATCTCGGCAAACAGCGGCGATTCATCGTAGGCCATGCCCATCACCGGCTCGCTGCGCAGCAGTTCGCTTTGCTTGTAATGCCAGTGGTCGATGATTTCGTAGGCGGCACGAATGCCCGGCCAGGCGTTCAGGGAGCTGAGAATGCCAAGAAACGCCAGAAACACCGGCACCACCAGCGTGAACAGCTTGCCCCACTCCGGATTAAGGTTGCCCATGCCCGAAACAAACGCGATCACCAGGAATGACTGCGCCGTGAGGTAGGCGTCGGTGCGGTTGGCCAGAATCGAGGTCTCATATTGGATCTCGCGGCGGTAGAAGTCCAAGCGGTCCTTGGGCGAGCCGAAGATCTTGGCGTTGTGTTCGCTGTGATCGGTCAGGTTCGCTTCCGGGGTGTCGGGTGAAATGATTCTGGGCACATCCGTGCTCCGTGCTGGGCTGAGACCCTTTAGAAGAATCGCGGCACTGCGAAGTTCAGTTTGTTCGCGCACCAATTTAGAGCAGCTGTTGCCCACGTGATGAGCAGGCAGTGGGTGACAAGTGTGGCGAGCGGGCTTGCCCGCGTTGGGCTGCGTAGCGGCCCCAAAAAAAGCGGGAGCGCTGCGCACTCCAACGCGGGCAAGCCCGCTCGCCACAAATGCTCGCTCGCCACCGAGTAATCAGTGCCAACTGCCCATTCCGGCACAAGCATTGCTTTATCCATTCATCTGCCCGGATACAGGAGCATTCGTTACCCCCCGACCCAGAGCCGACCCCATAAGAAAGTAAGGACCAGGTCTGTTGGCACCATCAGCCACGGGCTCATAAAAAAATGCGTTTTTTAAAGCGGCAGTGCCACCCCACGCACCCCTCGGCACTGACAAGGTACTGGAATGGCTCGATCTTTCTTTGATGAAATGAATGATGCAAACGGCGAGTGCCGTGCGCACTATCAGGATTTCTCCCGCTGGCTGGCCAACACGCCGCCGGAACTGCTGGCCCAGCGTCGTCGCGAAGCCGATTTACTGTTCCATCGTGCGGGGATCACCTTCACCCTCTATGGCGACGAACAAGACACCGAGCGCCTGATCCCCTTCGACATCATCCCCCGCAGCATCCCCGCCAGTGAATGGAGCGTGATCGAACGCGGCTGCATCCAGCGGGTCAACGCGCTGAACATGTTCCTCGCCGATATCTACCACGACCAGCGCATCATCAAGGCCGGGATCATTCCAGCGGACCAGGTGCTGGGCAACGAGGGTTATCAGAAGGCCATGGTCGGCCTGGACCTGCACCGCGATATCTATTCGCACATCTCCGGGGTCGACCTGGTGCGCGATGGCGACGGCACCTATTACGTGCTCGAAGACAACCTGCGCACTCCCAGCGGCGTGAGCTACATGCTTGAAGACCGCAAGATGATGATGCGCCTGTTCCCCGAAGTGTTCGCCAAGCAGCGCATCGCACCGGTGGACCACTACCCCAACCTGCTGCTCAAAACCCTGAAAAGTTCCAGCCGCCTGGACAACCCCAATGTGGTGGTGCTGACCCCGGGCCGCTTTAACAGCGCGTTTTTCGAGCATGCGTTCCTGGCCCGGGAAATGGGCGTGGAACTGGTGGAAGGCGCCGACCTGTTCGTGCACGACCTCAAGGTATTCATGCGCACCACCGACGGGCCGAAGCCGGTGGACGTGATTTATCGGCGTATCGACGACGCCTTCCTCGACCCGAAAGCCTTCAACCCCGACTCCATGCTTGGCGTGCCCGGCCTGGTGGCCGCCTACTGCGCCGGCAATGTGGTGCTGGCCAATGCCATCGGCACCGGCGTGGCTGATGACAAATCGATCTACCCCTACGTGCCGGCGATGATCAAGTTCTACCTGGATGAAGCGCCGATCCTGCAAAACGTGCCGACCTTCCAATGCCGCAAACCCGACGAGCTGTCCCATGTGCTGGCCAACCTGGCAGAGCTGGTGGTCAAGGAAACCCAAGGCTCCGGCGGCTACGGCATGCTGGTCGGCCCGGCCTCCACGGCCGCCGAAATCGAGGACTTCCGCCAACGCATCAAGGCACGCCCGCATGCGTACATCGCCCAACCGACCCTGAGCCTGTCCACCTGCCCCACCTTTGTCGAAAACGGCATCGCGCCCCGGCACATCGACCTGCGGCCCTTCGTGCTCTCGGGCAAGGAAACCCGCCTGGTCCCCGGCGGCCTCACACGGGTTGCCCTGCGTGAAGGTTCGTTGATCGTCAACTCGTCGCAAGGCGGCGGAACCAAGGACACCTGGGTGGTGGAGGGCTGAGTATGTTGAGTAGAACCGCCGCAGATCTGTATTGGATGTCCCGTTACCTGGAACGCGCCGAGAACCTGGCGCGCATGCTTGAAGTCAGTTATTCATTGTCCTTGATGCCCCAGGCCGGGCGCAGCGATGGCCTGGACGAACTGGCGATGTCGTTGCTCAGCAGCGGCACCCTGGACAGTTACCTGGAACGCCACCAGACGCTGGATGCCGAGCGCATGCTGCATTTCTTTGCCCTTGACGAAGAAAACCCCGCCAGCATCTACAACTGCCTGCGCGCCGCCCGCGGCAATGCCCACGCGGTGCGCGGGCGTATCACTGCCGACATGTGGGAAAACCTCAACGCCACCTGGCTGGAAATGCGCAGCATCGCCGCCGGCGGCCTGGCGCGGCATGGCATCAGCCACTTCTGTGATTGGGTCAAGCAGCGTTCGCACCTGTTTCGTGGCGCCACTTCCGGCACCATCATGCGCAATGACGCCTATCGGTTTATCCGCCTGGGCACCTTTGTCGAACGCGCAGACAACACCTTGCGCCTGCTGGATGCGCGCTATGAGATGTTTGGCGAGGAATCGGAAGAGGTCAGCGACCTGTCCGCCCGCGGCTACTACCAGTGGAGCGCCCTGCTCCGTGCACTGTCATCGTTCGAGGCCTACACCGAGCTGTACCCGAATGCACTGAATGCGCGCTCGGTGTCGGAGCTGCTGCTGTTGCGCAGCGATGTGCCGCGTTCGTTGCATGCGTGCATCGAGGAGTTGAGCCATATCCTCGCAGACCTGCCCGGTAGCTATGGGCGTGAGGCGCAGCGCCTGGCCGCAGAGTTTGAAGCGCGGCTGAGGTACACGGGCATCGATGAGATTCTCGAAGACGGTCTGCACAGCCGTCTGACGGAATTCATCGACACCGTGCGGGAACTGGCGCGGGCGATACACAGCTCCTACCTGGAAGTGGTCTGAGACAGCCACATTGGGAGGTGTGGTGTTTATTGGTTTTTGACCAGCACGGGCTCTGCGCGGTACTGGTCGGGGAACAGCTTTTTCAGCTGCGCTACTTTGGGTAAATCATTGATCACGATATACGGGTAAGACGGGTTCTCGGTAAGGAAGTCCTGATGGTAGGACTCCGCCGGGTAAAACGCCTTGCCCACCTCGACCTTGGTCACAATCGGCTTGTCGAAGGTTTTTGCCGCGTCCAACTGGACGATATAGGCCTGGGCGACTTTTTGCTGCTCGGCATTCTGCGCGAAGATTTCCGAACGGTACTGGGTGCCGGTGTCCGGGCCCTGGCGGTTGAGTTCAGTGGGGTCGTGGGCCACCGAGAAGTAGATCTGCAACAGCTTGCCGTAGCTGACTTTGCTGGGGTCGTAGGTGATAGACACCGACTCGGCGTGGCCGGTGGTGCCTTCGCTCACAGCCTCGTACTGGGCGGTATTGGCCGCGCCGCCGCCGTAGCCGGAGACGGCGTTTTTAACCCCCTGCACATGCTGGAACACCCCTTGCACGCCCCAGAAGCAGCCACCGGCGAACACGGCGGTTTGCAGGTTGCCGGGCTCGGCGGGCAGGTCTAACGCGGGCGGCGCGATCGTCACGGCGTCGTCGGCGGCGCCGAACGTGAAGGCTGGGCTTTGGCCGATGAACGCGGCAAAAGCCAGAGCGGGTAAGATCTTGAGCAGTTTCATTGCAGTCACTCCAGAACGCGGTCGAATGTGGGAGCGGGCTTGCTCGCGAAAGCGGTGTTTCAGCTAATGCATTGGGTGACTGATTCACCGCATTCGCGAGCAAGCCCGCTCCCACATTGATTGGGTTTTCAAGCCATAAAATCAGTTAGCCAAAGGTGAAGGCATAGGCCGACACGTGCGGGTCGAGAAATTCGATGCTGAACGTGCGGTCCTTCACTGCACCTGGCTGACGCACCAGCTGGTACAGGCGTTGCTCGGTAACGGTGCCGCTGCCATCCGGGGCCACGTCGGTGCCGTGGGCATCGCCGGGGGCCTGGCCATCAATCGTCACCTTGAAACGCACCGGCTTGCCATCCGCGCCGGGGCCCAGCACCAGGTGCAGGTCGCGGGCATGAAAGCGGTAGACGACGCGCCCGCCGGCCTGATCGAGGGTGGCTTGCTGGCCGCCGACGTTCCAGTGGCCTTCCAGCGTCCAGTTGTTCAAGGCCAGGTTGCCGGCTGCCGGGTAGTTCGCGACTGTGTCGGTGGCCAGGGTGGCAGTGGTGACGAAGTTTTCGGCACGCTGGAAGCCCAGGTAGGTTTCCGGCGATTGCACTTCATGAGTGTCCGGCGCCTGCTGTACGCCTGTGGCGTCGGCTTCAATCAGGCCACCTGCGACGTTCTTTGCGCCAGCTTCACGTAACAGCTGCTGGATTACCCGCTCCGACTCGGCATAGTCGCCCTCGCCAAAGTGGTGATAGCGAATCTGGCCCTTGGCATCGGCAAAGTAATGCGCCGGCCAGTACTGGTTGTTGAAGGCGCGCCAGACCTTGTAGTTGTTGTCGATGGCCACCGGGTAAGTAATACCCAGGTCTTTCATCGCCTGGGTGACGTTGCTTACGTCGCGTTCAAAGGCGAACTCCGGCGCGTGCACGCCAATCACCACCAAACCCTGGTCGTGGTACTTCTGGGCCCAGGCTTTTACATACGGCAAGCTGCGCAGGCAGTTGATGCAGGAGTAGGTCCAGAAATCCACCAGCACCACCTTGCCCTTGAGCGCTTCGGCGGTCAGCGGCGGGCTGTTGAGCCATTGCACGGCGCCGTCCAGCGATGGCAACGCACCTTCGACCGGCAGCGCGTCGCTGTGGCTGACGGCGGCCATCATCGCCCCGCCCTTTGGCTGCGGTTTGGCGTTGAGCTTATCCACCAGGCTTTGTTCCAGGCCACCAGTGGACGCGGTCGACAGCCGCGCCAGCACGCCAGTATCCAGGCCCAGGGCGATTGCCGCGACGCCGGCCAGCATCAATGCGCCCAGGCCACGGCGCAGCCATTCTCCGGCGCCGAGGGAACGCTTCATCAAACCGAAGACTTTACCGCCGACCAGCAACGCCAGCGCGAGGGAGGTGGCAGCACCGGCGGCGTAGGCCAGCAACAGCAAGGTAGTACCGATGCTGGCGCCCTGCAGCGCGGCGCCGGTCAGCACCAACCCGAGAATGGGCCCGGCGCAGGGAGCCCAAAGCAGCCCTGTGGCCACGCCGATCAGAAACGAGGCGCCCGGCCGTGGCCTGGCGTCGGCCCCGGCGGCTTCCGACAGGCGACTGCCGGCAGCCACCAACGGGCGCGTCAGGCGCTCGGACAACTGCGGCAACAGGAGCGTGAGTCCGAACAGGGCCACGCACAGCAACGCGAGCCAACGCCCGTATTGATTGACTTGCACCACCCAGCCGCCGCCCACCGCCGCCAGCGAGGCGACCAGGGCAAATGTCACCGCCATGCCCGCTAACAGCGGCAAGCCACTGCGCAAAAACGGCTGCCCGGTGCGAGCGAAGACAAAAGGCAGAACAGGCAGGATGCACGGACTGACGATTGTCAGCACGCCGCCCAGGTACGCGAGAACCAGAAGCCACATGGGATCTTCCCTTATACAAATAGATAGGCATCGGCTTAAGCCGCGGTAAACGTCATGGCTGCGCCATTCATGCAATAGCGCAGGCCGGTGGGTGCAGGGCCGTCATCGAACACGTGCCCTTGGTGGCCGCCACAGCGACGGCAGTGGATTTCTTTGCGCACCACGCCATAGGAGGTGTCGGTACGGCTGGACACCGCGTGGTCCAGCGGCTGCCAGAAACTCGGCCAGCCGGTGTGGCTGTCAAACTTGGTAGCCGAGGAGAACAGCGCCAGCGCGCAGCCGGCGCACGCAAAGGTGCCGGCGCGGTGTTCGTCGTTAAGGGCGCTGGTGTAGGGGCGCTCGGTCCCCTCCTCGCGCAGGATGCTGTACTGCTCGGCGCTCAGCAGGCTGCGCCATTGGGCGTCGGTGTGGCTGACCTCGAAGGCCTCGGCGGCCTCCGCCTCGGTGATCACGTTGGGCTGCTTCAACAGGCCGCCAGCCAGGACGGCGACACCCAGGCCGCCGCCGGCCAGCAGTATTTGTCGACGTGAGTACATGGGGTTCTCCTCATTTGATCCCGTGGCGAGCGGGCTTGCCCGCGTTGGAGTGCGCAGCGCTCCCGCTTTTTTGGGGCCGCTACGCAGCCCAACGCGGGCAAGCCCGCTCGCCACAAGCTCCGCTTGCCACAGGGGCCGTGCTCGGTTTGGTAATGGGGTTATCGTGCGCGTTGGGCGGTCGCGGAATCCTCACGCAGAGTTAAACAATTCGTGATAACTACACTGTGGCAAAAGCCGCACAATGCGCGCACTACAAGCGAAGGTTTCTCTTACATGGATCAGCCCAAACGTGTCCTGGTGGTCGAGGACGATGCGCATATTGCCGACCTGATTTGCCTGCACCTGCGTGACGAGCAGTTTGAGGTGGTGCACAGCGCCGACGGCAACGAAGGGCTGCGCCTGCTGGAACAAGGCGGCTGGGATGCGCTGATCCTCGACCTGATGCTGCCCGGCGTCGACGGCCTGGAAATTTGCCGCCGCGCCCGCGCCATGACGCGCTACACGCCGATCATTATCACCAGTGCGCGCTCCAGCGAATTGCACCGCATCCTGGGCCTGGAGCTGGGCGCGGACGACTACCTGGCCAAACCGTTTTCGATGCCGGAGCTGGTGGCGCGGGTCAAGGCCCTGCTACGCCGGGTCGATGCCATGGCGCGCAATTTGAAGATGGACGCCGGCAGCCTGGACCTTGGCCAGTTGTTCATCAACCCGCTGACCCGCGACGCGACCCTGCAAGGTCAGCGGCTGGACCTCACACCACGGGAATTCGACCTGCTGTACTTCTTCGCCCGCCAACCCGGCAAGGTGTTCTCGCGCATGGACTTGCTCAACGCCGTGTGGGGCTACAGCCATGAAGGCTATGAACACACGGTCAATACCCATATCAACCGCCTGCGCGCCAAAGTTGAAAGCGACCCGGCCAACCCGGCGCGCATCCTTACGGTATGGGGCCGGGGATATAAATTTGCCGAGGGCCCAGCATGAGGCTGACCCTGACCCAGCGCCTGTCGGTGGTATTTGCCGTGTTACTGGTGATCTGCAGCGGCACCTCGGCGTGGCTGCAAGTACGCTCCAACCGCATGCATGAACTGGAGGTGGTGCAAGGTCTATCCCGTGACCTGGCGGCGCATATCGCCCGCGACACCCAACTGATGGACGCCGATGGCCTCAAGCCCGATGCCGTGCGCACCCTGTTCAGCCAATTGATGCTGGTCAACCCGAGCGTCGAGGTGTACCTGCTGGATATAAACGGCCGGGTGGTCGGCAATGCGGCGCCCCGCGGGCACCTGCTCCGGGATCAGGTCGATCTGGCCCCGATCCGCCGCTTCCTGAGCGGCGCCATGCTGCCGATCCTCGGCGACGACCCGCGCAGCGTTAACGGGCGCAAGGTATTCAGCGCCGCGCCACTCAACGCCAACGGCCGGCAAACCGGCTTCCTGTACGTGGTGCTGCTGGGCGAAGCCCATGATGTGTACGACGCCAAGGACGCCACCGGCATGGCGTTGAAGATCGCGTTGTGGTCCATCGGCCTGGTAGCCCTGCTGTGTCTGCTGGCGGGGTTGATCGCGTTTGCCTGGATCACCCGGCCCTTGCGCCAGCTCACCGACAAGGTCGGCCAGTTCGATATCAATGGCGCGCCCAAAACCCAACAGCCCGCCACTGCGCAACTTGACAGCAGCGACGAGATCGCCGTACTCGACCATGCCTTTGTGCAGATGGAAAACCGCCTTGGTGAACAATGGCGCGCCCTCACCCATCAGGATCAGGAACGCCGCGAAATGGTGGCCAATATCTCCCATGACCTGCGCACGCCGCTCGCGTCCCTGCATGGCTACCTGGAAACCCTGTCGCTGAAGGACGCCAGCCTCAGCGTCGAAGAACGGCGCCGCTACCTCGGCATCGCCCTGGACCAGAGCCGCAAGGTCGGCGGCCTGGCCCAGTCGTTGCTGGAACTGGTACGCCTGGAACATGGCTTTGTGCAGCCGGTGATCGAAGGTTTTTCGCTGCCGGATCTGGTGCAGGACATCTTCCAGAAGTTCGAACTGACCGCCGAAGCACGTGCCATTACCCTCACCGCCACCCTGCCACCCCAGGTGCCCACGGTGCTGGCCGACCTGGGACTGATCGAACGGGTGCTAACCAATTTGCTGGACAACGCCCTGCGCCATACGCCGGTGAATGGCGAAGTCGAAGTGATCCTGGCGACTGTGGCCGATGGCGTCGCCGTGACCGTCAGCGACAGTGGCCCAGGCATTGATGCCGAATTGCGCGAAGGCTTGTTCCTGCGCGCCTTTACCATCGGCGGCGCACGCCGCGATGGCGGCCTGGGGCTGCGCATCGTGCACCGTATCCTGCAACTGCACGGGCGCAGCATTCGCCTGGTGGACCGGCCCGGTCGCGGCGCGACCTTTACCTTTTGCCTAGAAACGCGAGCATCAACGTGTTAACCCGCTGGCCTTGCTCGTTCTGGATCCAGTGGCCGCAATTGGCCAGGACCTGCTGCTCGAGGTCAGGCACCACGTCCGGCATGCGCTTGAGGGTATGCGCTTCAAATACGCCGACCGGATCGCGATCGCCGATCAGGAACAGTGTGGGTTGCAGCACCTGCCGCCCGGCCAGGAACTCGGTGCGCTGCCAGTTGCGCTCGAAATTGCGGTACCAGTTCAGCGGGCCGCGAAACCCATGCTCGGCGAAGGTCTGCACATAGACCTCCAAGTCCTCGCGTGAACACCATGCAGGCAAGGCGCCCGGGGTTGGCGCGCCCTCAAGCAAGCGGGCATTCGCCGGTTTCTTCTGCAAGAACACATCCTGATCCTGCATGAACAGGCGCAGCGTGCGCTCGATATCCGCGTTCAACTCCTGCTCGGCCACTCCGGGCGTCTGGAAATACACGATGTAATTGAAGCGGTCGGCGTACAGCTCGCGCAGGATCTCGATCACCGGCCTGCGTGCCCGCCCGGCAAACGGCACCGACATCGTGATCAGGTGCGTGATGCGCTCAGGCTCCAGCAACGCCAGGTGCCAGGCCACCACGGCGCCCCAGTCATGGCCGACCATCACCACCTGTGTGTGGCCGAAGTGAGCCATGGCCTGCTGGATATCGGCGCACAGCGTCAACAGGTCGTAGTCGGCGACCTCAGCCGGCGCACTTGATTGCCCATAACCACGCATCTGCGGGGCGAACACTCGATAACCTGCGCCAACCAATGCGGGGATCTGCTCGCGCCAGGAGTGCCAGCACTCCGGGAAACCGTGGAGCAGCCAGATCGGCGGGCCCTGTTCAGGGCCCGCGACATGCACACTCAAATCAATACCGTTGACCTGAATCCTGTATTGCTCGATAGCGTTCATCACTGGCCTCCTTGGGTAGGTTTCGCTCGCGGTATTCCCGTGGGGAGCAATTCATCAGGCGCTTGAAGGCGCTACTGAATGCACTGTCCGACTGATAACCCAGCGCCTGACCGATGCTCGACACACTGCTGCCGGAGCTGTTCAAGGCCCGTACCGCCAGGTGCATACGCCAGCGGGTCAGATATGCCTGGGGTGCCATGCCGACCCGTTGTTTAAAATGCAAGGCAAACGTGGAGCGCGACTGATTGGCCGTGCTGGCCATTTCACTCAGGGTCCAGCGCCGTGCCGGTGCTGCGTGAACTTGCGCCAACACCGGCGCCAACTTTGGATCCGTCAACGCGGCCAGCCAGCCGGTGGTACTGGCGCCCAGGGAAGATTGATAGAGCCGCAGGATCTGCACCAGCATCATTTGCGCCAAATGCTCGGTCATCAACGCCGCGCCCAGCTTTGGGCTCGCGTACTCCCAGGACAGACGCTCCAGACACCAGCGCAGCACGCTGGCCTGATCGGATCGCGCGCTGATGCGCACCACAGGCGGCAAACCGTCCAGTAACAAACGGGCTTCGTCACCGTAGGTAAACAGGCCGCCAATCAGAAACAGTTCAACCGTGGCGCCCACGCTGGCAATACCGCCTACGGCCTCGCTGTAGACCTCACGTGCATCCCTGCCCTTCAGCGACAGATGACTGGACAACTTCCACGGTCGGTTTTGCGTCAATAAAAAACAATCGCCTTCGTACAAGCGGATGGGCGCCAGCATCCCCTCCACTTCCAGCCAGCACTCCCCCTCCACCACCGCATTGAACTTGATTCCCCCCGGCGCTGGAAAATCCAGCGCCCAGTCACCGCCGGCCTTCAGGCCCGCAAAATATGCACGGTGGCTGCGCAACAGCGCCACCACATCGGACAGGGTATCCATAATTCAAAAGCTCCGGACGATCGCGACAGAATTACAGACTTTAGGCTATTCCGCGTCCGACCTCTAAAAAACACTATAGAGCTCCCTGAGTGGAGTGCCTTTATGAACAGCAAGCAAACCCCAATTAACAGTGGATTCGACGGCGCAACGACAGCGACACAAGCGTTGGCGAATAAAGATTTACGCGGTATGTCCGCCATCGTGACCGGCGGCTATTCCGGCATTGGGCTGGAAGCAGTGCGGACGTTGGCCGGCGCGGGTGCACAGGTGATCGTGCCCGCACGCGACTTGATCAAGGCCGAGCGCAATTTACGTGGCATTCAGGGCGTTGAACTGGCGAGCCTGGATTTACTCGATCCGCTGTCCATAGACCGTTTCGCGCAAAATTTCCTGGCGTCCGGCCGGGCTTTGCCTCTGTTGGTCAACAGCGCAGGGATCATGGCGACCCCGCTGCAGCGCAATGCCAATGGCGTAGAAGCGCAGTTCGCCACCAACCATCTGGGCCATTTCCAACTGACCGCCAGGCTGTGGCCGGCCCTGTGCAAAGCTGACGGCGCACGCGTGGTGGCGGTCTCGTCACTCGGTCATCGCCTGAGCCCGCTGCATTTCGAAGACCCGCAGTTTGATCAGCGCACCTATGACAAGTGGCTCGCCTATGGCCAGTCAAAAACCGCCAACGCGCTGTTTGCCGTGGCGCTGGATCAGCGAGGCGAATCCAACGGCGTGCGCGCGTTTTCCGTACATCCTGGCGAAATCCTTACCGATCTGGTTCGCTACCTGGACAAGGACGACCTGGCATTTGTCGGCGCATTGGATGAACAAGGCAATATTCGTTCGGCCAGTCATTACAAGAGCGCCGAACAAGGTGCTGCGACGATGGTGTGGTGTGGCGTCAGCCCTCAACTCGATGGGCTGGGTGGCCTGTATTGTGAAGACTGTGATGTGGCGGCCCTCGCTCAGGATGAAACCAAGCGCAGCGGCGTCTACCCCTGGGCCATGGATCCGGAGCAGGCCCAGCGGTTGTGGGTGTTGAGCGAGCAACTGAGCGGCGTCACGTTTTAGTCACCGGCGCCCACCACCGCGGCAACAACTGGCGCACCCGTGCCTCGCCGAAGCGATCGTCGATCAACATCACTACGCCCCTGTCCTGCTGGCTACGAATCACCCTCCCCGCCGCCTGCACGACTTTTTGGATGCCAGGATACAAATACGTGTAGTCATAACCGGCACCGAAGATCGCGCCCATGCGCGCCTTCATTTGCTCGTTGATCGGGTTCAATTGCGGCAACCCCAGGGTGGCGATAAAGGCGCCGATCAGGCGTGCGCCGGGCAGGTCGATACCTTCGCCGAACGCGCCGCCCAGCACGGCAAAGCCGATGCCCTGGCTGTGTTCGGTGAAGGCATCGAGAAACGCCTGGCGCTCAGCCTCGGCCATGCCGCGTGATTGCGCCCACAGGGCTATCTGCGGGTGCCTCTGGGCCATCAGCTGCGCCACCTGTTGCAGGTAGTCAAAGCTTGAGAAAAACGCCAGATAGTTGCCCGGTTGCGTGGCGAACTGGTGGGCGATCAAGTCGACGATCGGTTCCAGCGATGCCTGGCGGTGCACAAAGCGCGTGGAAATTTCATCGACGATGCGCACCCGCAATTGCTCGGCCTTGAACGGCGATTCCACATCAACCCACGCGGTATCTGCGGGCAAGCCCAGCAAGTCGGCGTAATAGTGGCGCGGGCTCAGGGTGGCAGAAAACAGCACGCTGCTGCGGGCCGCCGTCAATCGAGGGCGAATGAACTCGGCGGGTACCACATTGCGCAGGCACAGGGTTGAACTGCTGCGCTTGCCACTGAACTCGCGCTTGCTGATATCAAAGATGAAGTGCTCGTTGAACAGCTCCGCGACCTTGGCAAATTGCAGGGCCTCAAAGTAGAAGGCTTGCAGGTCCCCCGCCAGCGCCTCGGGATGGTCATTGAAGTAGTCGCCCATGGCGCTGGCGCACGAACTCAGGGCCAGCAGCAGTTTTTCCGGCCGTGCGGCATAGGCTTGATAAGGTGCGAGCTGGTCCTTGTGCAGCGCATTCCATTCGCGGTTCAGGCGCTGCAGGGGTTTCTTCAATGGTGCGGGGGCTGTGTCGCGCAGGGTCTTGAGGCTGTACTGGTCGAGGCTGGCGCTGTACATCGAACGGGCGCGTTCCACCAGGTTGTGGGCCTCGTCCACCAGCACTGCCGCACGCCACTGGTTGAGCTGGGCCAGGCCGAAGAGCATGGCGCCAAAATCGAAATAGTAGTTGTAGTCGGCGACCACCAGGTCGGCCCAGCGCGCCATTTCCTGGCTCAGGTAATAGGGGCACACCTCGTGGGCCAAGGCCACGTCGCGCAGGTTGCGCTGGTCCAGCAGGCGCACCTTGGAGGCGGCGATGCGCGCAGCCGGCAAGCGATCGTAGAAACCCTTGGCCAACGGGCAGGAATCGCCGTGACAGGCTTTGTCCAGGTGTTCGCAGGCTTTGTCCCTCGCCACCAACTCCAGAACGCGCAGTTGCAACTCGGGGCTGCTGCTGAACAGCACCTGCGACGCATCGAGGGCGAGCTTGCGCCCAGGGGTCTTGGCGGTCAGAAAGAACACCTTGTCCAGTTGCTGCGGCGCCAGGGCTTTGAGCAGCGGGAAGATCGTGCCGATGGTTTTGCCGATCCCGGTAGGTGCCTGGGCCATCAGGCAGCGGCCGGTGGTGACGGCCTTGTACACCGATTCGGCGAGGGCGCGCTGACCGGGGCGAAAGTCGGGATGGGGAAAGCCCAAGGCTTTGGCGGCGCTGTTACGGGCTTCGCGGTGCTGCATTTCCTGCTCGGCCCAGCCGAGGAACAAGGCACATTGCTGGTTGAAGAACACCTCCAGTTCGGCGGCCTGAGCGCGCTGGTTGAGCACGGTCTCGCCTTCACCGACGATGTCGAAGTACACCAACGCCAGGTCAATGTCCGTGAGGCCGAGCTTTTGGCACATCAGCCAGCCGTACACCTTGACCTGGGCCCAATGCAGCTGTCGGTGGTTGGCAGGTTGGGCGTCGAGGTCGCCGCGATAGGTCTTGACCTCTTCGAGGCGATTGGCATCCGGGTCATAGCCGTCGGCCCTGCCCCGCACCTTGAGCTGCTGGTATTCGCCGTCCAGCGCCACTTCGTTCTGGTAGTGGGCGCTACGCCGCGAGGCGACGGTGCGATGCCCGGCAATGCCTTCCTGCGCGCTGGGCGACGGCGTAAAGCGCAGGTCCAGGTCGCCGACCTTGGCCGTGAACTCGCACAGCGCCCGCACGGCTACGGTGTAGCTCAAGCCGGTTGCTCCGCCCAGCGCACATAACAAACGGTGACCGGCATCTGGTATTCACCGCAGAACTCCAGCCAACGCAACTGGTTGTCTTGCAGGCGATCGCCGGGGCCCTTGACCTCGATCATCCGGTAGGTCTTTTGCGCCGGCCAGAACTGGATCAGGTCCGGCATGCCGGCGCGGTTGGCACGGATATCCAGCAACAGCCGCTCGAACCAATAGCGCAGATGCTCGGCGGGCAGGCATTCCAGGGCTTGTTCCAGCAGCTCTTCACTCAACAGGTTCCAGAACACGAAGGGCGATTGAATGCCCCACTTGTCGCGGTAGCGCTGGCGCAAGGTGGTCTTGTAGCGCTCATCCTGCAGTTGCTCGAAACACGCGGCAAACAACGCTGCACGGCGCTGGTGGAAGTCTTCGCTGTGCAGGTCCGCCGGCCCGCGCTGGAAGGGGTGGAAAAACGCACCCGGCAGCGGCGCGAAAATCGCCTCCCAGCACAGCAGGCCGAACAGCGAATTGATCAGGCCGTTTTCCACATAATGCACCGGCGCATCAGGCTCGCTGAGGTGCGCCTGCACGCAGTACTCCACCGACATCAGCGGGTCTGCAGGCATGAGGGCCAGGTCCAGACGCGTGACCTGCCGGGGCTTGGCCTTGGGCAAGGCCGGCTCGCCCAGCTTGCGGCGCAGGCGTGGTAACACCCGCAACAGGTGTTGCTGTTCGGCGGGGCTTTCCGGCGCCTCTTGCGCGACATTTGCCAGGGCCATGGCCTGGGCGAAATCCTCCTGGCGTTCCAGCACGCGGATCAGCCGTGCGCGGGCGCCGGGGTAAGTACAGGCGCGGTAGATCTGCTGCGCCAGGCCCAGTTCGGCGCTGCGCTCGCAGTATTGGCCGATCTGAAACAACAGCTTGGCCCGACGTTTTTCCAGCCAGGGGTTGTCGGTGCTCAGCGTCGCGACCTGCGCCAGCACCGCCTCCAGCGCCTCGCCGGCTTCAAATGCTTGCTGGCACTGGTGCAGGAACAGAAACCCGAGCACGTCATCGCGGGTGCGCAAGCCACGGGATTCGGCGCAGAACTCGACCTTTTCATAGGTGTAGATGCCCAGGTCCGCCAGCACGAATTCGGACCAGTCCTGGTGCAGGTTGCCGAAGAACATCAAGCGCAGGCGGTCGCACAACGGCATCACGGTGAGGCTGTACAGGCTATCGGCCAGATCGGGACACCACTGCGCAAAACTGCGCGGCTCGCTGAATTGCGCCGCCAAACCCTCCAGCCAATCGGTTTTCCTGGCTTTGGGCTGGTCGATCCAGGGTTTGAAGGCTCCGAGGATTTCGCCCTTTTGCAGCAATCCGAACAGCTCTTCAAAGGCCAGCAGGCCGTGCGCGTCAACCCAGCCGAGTTCCAGCAATGGCCTGGCAGCGACGTGGGGGCAACCGATCTCCAGGTAATTGAGCTTGCCCGCACGAAAATGCACACCCTTGCGCATCACCATGCGCACCAATAGCGCCTGGGACGGTTGCGCCAACCTGTCAAATTGCTGAATGAAATGCTGTTCGTCAGGGTCGAGCAGATCTGCATAGCGTTGCCCCAGCCAATGCAGGACCTGGCGGAAGTTATGCAGGTAATAGAGCGGATTTTCGAGGGGGTTGGCCATGGTACGCATTGATCAAATACTGGTTATGCATACAGAGTGCCGCCGCAAACGCCTGGTTGCAATGGCTAATGGATAAATGGCGCACGCAACTTTCTGCATAAAAGTGATCAGATGGGGAGTCGATGGCGTAACATTTGTCGCCCGCGCCCCTGGCGTGGGACTTTTCAAGGTCAAAGGTAAGGGTAATGAACATGAAGAATTTGGGTCTGCCACTGGTTGCACTCACTTTTCTGGCATTGGCCGGTTGCGCGACGCAAACCGTAGTGACGCTGCAAAATGGTACTCAGTATTTGACCAGGGACACCCCAAAAACCAAGACCGCCGACGGTTTCTACGAGTTCACCGACATCGCCGGCAAGCGCATTCGGGTGAAGGCCGATGACGTGGCCACGGTCCGCAAGGAAGACTAAACAACGCCGATCAAATGTGGGAGCTGGCTTGCCTGCGATGGCATCAACTCGTTCCTCCTGCCAAACCGAGTCGTGCGCATCGCAGGCAAGCCAGCTCCCACCTTGATCGGGTTATCACCTCACATCAGCTAACGACCACCCCCCTCCCCCGACCAACCATTGACCCCCACCAACGTCACCGAATCCCCGCCCACACTGATCAGCGTATCCGCGCCGTGCTCACGGTAATCCACACGGCCCTCGACGTCCTGGAACACCAACTTGTCCGTCGGTTGGTAGCCAATGATCCGATCCTGACCAAAGTGCCCGCTGAACAGAAAGGTGTTATGCCCGCTGTTGTCGCGAATCGTGTCATTGCCCTTGCCGCCCTCGATAAAGTCCGCGCCCTTGCCCCCCTGGATCAGGTCATTGCCGTCACTGCCGATGATGAAGGTATTGCCCTTGTGCGGCTCGGCATTGCGGTTGAGGTCCTGTACCCAGGTGTTGGCCCGTGCCGGGTCCGACAGGTTGGCGACGATAATCGTCGAGTCACGGGTCATCTGTTCGTAGAAGCCGGACTCTAGGATGCGCGTCATGCCATCGCCATACCCGGTGGGCAAATGCGAGACCCAGGTGGGCAGGTTGGTGATGGAAAACGGCAGCACATTCCACAGCGTCGAGGCGTAGTGGTCATTGAAGCTGACGATGTTGTCGGTGGTCGATTCATGGGGCTTGTCGTGAACGCCCAGGGACGACCAGTTGACGGAGGAGCCGTCCAGCGCACGGAATACCGGGTCATTCTCATAACCAACGTTGAGCACCTTGTCCCCCGCGCTCTGGGTCGGCGACGCGTAGGCCACGTAATTGGCATCCTTGTAGAACCCCGACCATTGGCTGTTGCTCAGGTCCGCCAGGCTGTTGACCGCCAGCCCGCCGAGGCTGTGGCCGCTGACCACTACGTCGTGGCCGCTCAGGCCGTGCGCGCCGGCAAACTCGGCCACGGTTTTGAGCAAGCCGCCAAACGCTTCGCCAGCGTAGTTCTTCGCGTAGTCCTTGGGGCCCAGCGCCGCCAGCAAGTCGCTGACCAGATCACCGATGGAATCGCTGATCAAGCTCTCCCGCGGGCCGGAGGTGCCGCGAAAACCGATGCCGATTTCCAGCAGCTTGCCGGCGTCATCGTACTTGCCCAGGACTTCGACCTGCGCCGTGGTGTAGCCGGCCTTTTCGCCAAAGAACGTGCCCCGCGCATCGACCTTGCCGCCGTAGCCCAGGGCGCTGGCGCTGATGGGGGTCCAGCCGACTTCATGGAGCGCGTCAAGGGCGGCTTTTTCCGAGTCGGGGTTCCACGGGATACCGGGGATCACCCCTTGGGAATCGGTGCTGCCAAGCACTGCTCCGACCAGTGTGGCCGGCAGGCCTAGCCCCAAGCCATTGTGCTGGTAGCCCACGGCAAAGCCGTTATCCAGGTTGTGGTAGGTATACAGGGTGATCGCCATGGCATCGGCGAACAATGCTTTGGAGCCCTCGACCCCGAGGTTTTTATAGTCAAACACACCCATGTTAGTGCCTCTCTTGTTGTTGGAATCGGGAATGTCACCTTGAAATGCTTTTTGGCTCAGCGGGGCCAAATGCTTCGTCGACCTTGGCCAGGTCGGTATCGCGCAAATTACCCGCGTAGTAATGCAATTTGGTCCAGGCCATCAAATAGTCGTAGCGCGCCTGGGCCAGGTCGCGGCGCGTGCTGTAGAGCTGCTGCTCGGCGTTCAACGCATCAAGGTTGACCCGCTCGCCGCCGAGGATGCTTTGTTTGGTCGACACCACCAGCGCTTCCGCTGACGCCAGGGCCTTTTGATAGGCGCGCAATTTGCTCACCCCCGACAGGCAGGCGCTGAACTGCCGACGCAGCTCGATCAGGGTTTCGCGGGTCTTGCCTTCCAGCTCGTACTCGGCCTGCTCCATGGCGCGGCTGGCCTGGCGGGTGGAGGCCGAGATGCCGCCACCGGCATACAGCGGCAGGCTGACTTCAATCCCGATGGTGTTGGTGTCGTAGCGCTGGTTGTAAGTGTTGCCGCTGTCCGACTCCTGCTGGCGCGAGCTGGCATACGCTGTGACCTTGGGCAAATGCCCGGCGCGGTTGCGTTCCACCTCATAACGCGCCACTTCCAGCGCCTGGCGCTGCGAGGCCAGGGTCGGGTTGTTGCTGATCGCCAGTTCATGCCAAGTGTCGAAGTTGGCCGGGGTCAGCGTGAACGCGGCGAAACCCTGGTTCAACGGCGCGAGGTCGTGGATGTTGACGCTCTGTACGCCAATCAATGCGCCCAGTTCACGCAGCGAAGCATCCTGCTCATCCAGCGCCTGGATCTCTTCGGCGGTGGCCAGCTCATAGCGCGACTCGGCTTCGAGAATATCGGTGCGCGTGCCCTCGCCTTGCTGGAACAGGTGCTGGTTCTGCTGAAACTGCTGCTCGAATGCCTTCTTTTTGGCGCGGGCAATGTCGATCTGGTCCTGGGCAAACAGCGCCTGGGTGTAATAGCTCAGCACCCGCACCAGCAGCGCCTGGCTCTTGTCGCGAAAGCTTTCATCGGCGAACAGCGCCTGGGCCACGCCTTTGCGGTAGTTGGCGTAGGCTTCATAGTCGAACAGCGGCTGTTGCAGGCTGAAGGTCGAGCCGTAGCTGTTGTAGTTGCGGTCGTCGTGATAATTGCCGCCGCGCCCGTCCGGCAAGGTGGCCTGGGAGTTGTTGCGGCCCTTGTTGTAGTTATAGGACAGCCTGGGCAGCAGGCCGGCGCGGCCGATGGTGCGGTTTTCCAGGCCTGCGTCGCGCTCCTTGATGGCGCCCAGGAATACCGGATCATTGCGCAGGGCCTGCTCATACACATCGAACGGGCCCATGGCGGCCTGGGCATTGGCGCAGGTCAACAGCAAGGCGATAAACACGTGCTTCATGCTCATTCCTCGGTCAACGCTGAGCCGGCGCGATCCAGCAGCGGCTTGAACAGGTAATTGAGCAAGGAGCGCTCGCCGGTGCGCACAAACATCTCGGCGGGCATGCCCGGCTTGATCACCAGTCCGTGGAGTTTTTCCAGCGCGGCGTCGCTGACCGTGGTGCGCAGCACGTAATACGGCGCGCCGGTTTTTTCATCGAGCATCTGGTCGGCGGAAATCAGGCTGACCTCACCCGGCACGCGGGGTGTGCGGCTTTGGTTGAAGGCGGTGAAGAGGATATCGACTGGCAAGTGCGTGCCGACCTTGTCCACCAGATGCACCGGCAAATGCCCTTCGACTTCCAGGCGCGTGCCTTGGGGCACGATTTCCAGCAGGGTTTCACCGGCACGCACCACCGCGCCCTCGGTGTGCACGCTGAGATTGACCGCGATGCCATCCGCCGGGGCGTTGATCTCGCTGTGTTGCAGGTCAAACCCGGCCGAGGTGAGTTGCTGCTCCAGGGTCAGGCTGCGCAGTTGCGCGTCGGCCAACTGGCTGCGCACTTCCTTCTGGTATTCCTCGCTGTGCTGCTGCAGTTTGAGGCGCGATTCGAGGATGCCCTGCTCCACGCGGCCACTTTCGCCGGTGTTCTGCGCCAGGTCCTGCTGCACCTGGGACAGCTGGCGTTGGTACTCCATCAACCGGTTGCGCGGGATGTAGCCGTTGTCCGCCAGGGGCTGCAGGTTGCTCAGTTGATCGCGCAGGGATTGGGCCTGGGCGGTCAAGTCGCTGCGGGCACGGCGCATGCCAGCGAGTTGCGCGGTGGCTCCGTCGATATTGGCGCGAATCCCTGCCTGTTCACGGGCAAAGGCTTCGCGACGGCTGCTGAACAGTTGGCGCTGGCCTTCCAGCACCAGCGCCAGGGCTGGGTCGGGGTCGGCGCTCAGCTCAGCGGGAAAGGTGATGCTGGATTGGTTGTCGCGCTCGCTTTGCCAGCGGGCCACGCTGGCCCAGGCCATGCGGTACTGGGCTTGCAGGGATTGCACATCGGCCCTGTTCTGGGTCTGGTCGAGGCGAAACAGCGGCTGGCCCTGTTTCACCAGCTCGCCCTCCTTCACCAGAATCCGGCTGACCACGCCGGGGCTGAAGGTTTGCACCGCCTTGCGTTTGCCCGACACCACCACCGTGCCTTGTACCGGAATGCCCTGATCCAGGGGCGCCAGGCTGGCCCACAGGAAAAATCCACCGGCGCAGAGTACCGTCAGCCACCAGCCCAAACGCACGAAAAAACCCGCGTCGCGTTGCTCAAAAGTGATGCTGCTCATGCGCCTGGATTCCTTCCGGCTTGATACTGACGACTGAAACTCACCCCGGGCTTTTCCCTCGGGGCTTCCTGCTGACCGGACAACGCCCGCAGCACTTCCTGACTTGGTCCGAACGCCTGCAAGCGCCCTTCGTTGAGCACCAGCAACTTGTCGGCCTGGGCCAACGCCGAAGAACGATGGGTCACCAGCACCACACTGCTGCCCTGGGCCTTCATCTGCACGATGGCGCTGGCCAGCGCGGCTTCGCCGACGGTATCGAGGTTGGAGTTGGGTTCATCCAGCACGATCAGGCGCGGCCCGCCGTACAGCGCACGCGCCAGGGCCACGCGTTGTTTCTGGCCGCCGGACAGGCCGCCACCGTTGTCGCCCAACAGCGTGTCGTAGCCTTGCGGCAAGCGCAGGATCAGTTCATGCACGCCGGCCTGTTGCGCGGCGCGCACCACTTGCTCAGGGTCGGCCTCGCGAAAGCGCGCGATGTTGTCGGCAATGCTGCCGCTGAACAGCTCGATGTCCTGCGGCAGATAGCCGATATGCGGGCCGAGGTCGTCGCGGTCCCAGCGATGGATATCCGCACCGTCCAGGCGCACGGTGCCGGCCAGGGTTGGCCATACGCCCACCAGCACACGGGCCAGGGTGGATTTGCCGGAACCCGAGGCGCCGAGCACGCCTAGCACTTCGCCAGCGCCGAGGTTGAAGCTGACCTGATGCAGGATGGGCATGCGCTGCCCGGGCGGGCCGGCACTGACCTGTTCGAAACTCACCTGCCCTTTGGGCGCCGGCAGCTTCATCTGCTCCACTTCCGGTGGAAACTCGCGCAGTAAGTCATCCAGCCGCTGGTAGGCCAATTTGGCCGAACTCCACTGCTTCCACACCGCAATCAACTGATCGATGGGGCTCAGCACGCGGCCCATCAGGATCGAGCCGGCGATCATCATCCCGGCCGTCATATCGCCCCTGATCACCAGCAGTGCGCCCAGCCCCAGCACCAGCGATTGCAGGCACAGGCGCAGGGATTTGCTCAGGGAGGTGATCACCGAGCCGGTATCGCTGGCGCTGTTCTGCAAGCCTAGAAACTGCGAATGCACGGCGAACCAGCGCGTGCGCAACGCGCCGAGCATGCCCATGGCCTGGATGGTCTCGGCATTGTGCAAATGGCTGGTGGCCAACTGGGTCGATTGTTGGGAGTAACCGCTGGCTTCGCCCAATGGTTTTTTGGTCAGGTATTCGTTGAGGCACGCCAGGCCGATCAACAGCAGCGCGCCGGCGGTGGCCAACACGCCGAGCCACACGTTGAACAGGAAAATCACAAACAGATAGATGGGAAACCACGGCGCATCAAAAAACGCGAACAGCGCTGGCCCGGTGATGAATTGGCGGATCTGGGTCAAGTCGCCCAGGGACTGCCCCGCATGCCCCCTGGCCGCGCTGCAGGTTGCGTTCAAACGCGGCCTTGTACACGCGCAAGTTGAAGCGCCGCTCCAACTGGCTACCAATACGGATCACGATAAAACTGCGGATGACTTCCAGCAGGCCAATAAACGCAAAGAACCCCACGACCATCAGCGTCAACATCACCAGGGTGGTTTCATTCTGGGAGGACAGCACGCGGTCATACACTTGCAGCATGTAAATCGACGGCACCAGCATCAGCAGGTTAATCAGTGCGGTAAAGCAACCAATGCTGATCAAGATGCTCTTGTATTCACCCAGCGCCTTGAATAAGGGCGCAACGGCAGGGGACTTCGCCATAGTGTTTGATCTTCTCTGAGCGAAAGACGGGCAATAGTTGCCCCAACCCCTGAGTACGAGGCGGCCAACTATTAAAATCGGGTTATAGCGTTATAACGAACAACTAAGGCGCTCGTTGCAATACAACTTCGCTGCCGGAAGGCGTGCGTCCTTTATATTCGCCTTCTTTCTGGCGATTCAAATGCGTAATACCGCTGCCTTCGGCATTCATCAGCCAGATGCCATCGGGGGTCGGCGACCAGCTCAGGGGTTTGTCCCCGAGCCATTGTTCGGCGCACGCCACATCACCGGCCAAGGCATTCGCCTGTTCCAGCAAGTCCAGCGCACAGACCTTGCCCTGCTGGTGCAACTGCCAGTGGCCGGCTAATTGTGCGGTGGTGGGTAAAACAAGACTGCTCGCCATGACGTGGGCTCCTGCCGACACGAACATCACCTGCATAACGCAGGCGATCAGTTGAAAAAAACGGCTCAATTGCAAGCTCCTTCCTGGAAGGCGCGGCGCCGAAACGCCGCGCCCGTGCATCACGCCACGATGTCGCCGACGGCTGCCTGGCCTACGGTGGTGACGAGGAAATCCGCCACGCCGTGCCCGGAGAAGTCGACGGCCAAGGTACCCAGGTTGGTGCCTGCCGCGTAGCTCAGCACCGCATCGCCGGCATGCCCGGTGAAGGCATTGACGAAGGTCAGGCCCGCGCCTTTGGTGATGCCGCTGAGGTCGATCTTGTCGGAACCGGAGGTAAAGTCAAAGATCTTGTCCGCGGCACCCGGCCGGGAATCGGAGCTGGCGCCGAACACAAACGTGTCATTGCCCGCGCCGCCCCACAGTTGGTCCGCCCCGCCACCGCCGTAGATGAGGTCGTTGCCGGCACCGCCCTTGATCACGTTGGCCGCGTTGTTGCCGATGATCAGGTCGTTGCCCGCACCACCGAAGGCGTTTTCGATAGTCACGCCCTTGGCAATGGACACGTTACCCACCAAGCCGCCAACGTCGGAGAACGAAGCCTCATTGAGGTTGATCTTCTGGTTTTGGGTAAAACCGGAGAAGTCCAGGGTGTCATTGCCACCGCCGTCCCACACCGAAAACACCAGTTTGTCGGCATTCGAGGTGGCGCTGAGAAAATCCCGCCCGGTGTTGGAGTTGAAGCCGTAGGTGGTGTCGCCGGCGCGGGTGTTGTAGTTGGCGCCGTAGAGCTTCTGGATCGCCGCGATATCGTCGATCAGCGGGCCGGACGCGTAGGCCTCGACCCCGCCTTTGCTGAAGTTCTGGTTAGTATTGCTCTCGCTCCAGTAGCTCATCAGGCTGTAGCCGCGCGTGTCCTGTCCATAGGTCGCGTCGTTGTAGGTCGGGTTGCCATTCCCGGCGTTGTAGTCGCCAGGGTGAGCCAGGCCCAGGGTGTGGCCGATTTCGTGGGTGAGGGTCTGCCGGCCGTAGTTGTTAAGGTCCGGGGTTTTGTTTGGCGTATAGCTGTTGTTGGTCAGGTACCACGACGTGCCGTCGTAGCCTGCACCGGTGCCGGGCAGGTAAGCGAAGGCTGCCGCGCCATCCTGGCCGCTGCTGTAGTTGCCGAAGGTCATGTGGCCGTCACCGCCGGTGGCTTTCTCGGTGAAGGTGACGTTGGCCACGTCCGCCCAGGATTGCATGGCCAGTACGGCCTGTGCTTTTTGCTGTGCGTTGAACTGGCTGAAGCCCGCGATGCCATGTTTGTTCATGGTGCTCGAGGAGGCCGAGGTCAGGAAGGTGTAGGTCAGGTCGATCTTGCCGTTGCCGTCAAAATCCCGGTACGCGGCGCCGTCGCGCAGCAGCTGGGTAGCCGCTTGGTCAACGGTATAGGAGGGTTTGCCATTGACCGTGAGGTTGCCGCCACGGTCATACAAATGGCTGAAGCTATCGATTTGCGAGTAAGCGGTACTGGCTTGCGCCGCCGACACAATAGCCTTGTCTTTTACTTTTGACATAAACGTACTTCCTTGTTTGCAAGTTCATCAGTCTTTGATCGATAGGAACCCCGCGGGCGAGATCGTCCTATCACTCGCCTCTTTTGGAGGCGTAAGGAAACTGACACAACTTGAAATCTTTCGTCTACCTCTATTTCCTGGCAAAAAAAAGCCGCGCAAACAACTTAAAAATTTGCGAGGCCGTATCTATTGGGCGCACTTGGTTTTGTCCGACAAAAGACAGCGCCAGTTATTTAAATATTAAATAGCGGTAAAGCCGCTTAAGTTGCGAGTGGGCGCGTTATAAATGGATCCAATATATTGGCAGGGTGTCATTGGCAACATTAAACAGCCACTACCTTAACTAATTACTTATGGCTGGCCCCTATTACCGGGACAATAGCCCGCAAGGCCCAATTATGGGTACGGACTAATCTGGTAAGTGGGCTTTTGTGGCGAGCGGGCTTGCCCGCGTTGGGCTGCGCAGCTGCCCCAAGACCTGAAGCCACGGATGACCAGATACACCGCATTGCCTTGAGAGGGGGCCGCTTCGCGCCCCAACGCGGGCAAGCCCGCTCGCCACACAAGCTTGCTCGCGACATGAGTCAGCGTCCCAGATGAACCGGCCGCACCGCACAAAGCCCTCGCGCTAACTCAGCGACCGGTGCGAATGGTGTTCCATACCCGGGTGCGGATCCGGTCGATATTCAGCGGCATCGCTTCCAGTGCGAACAACTTGCCCATCATTTCCGGGCTCGGGTACACCTTGGTGTCGGCCTTGATCGCCGGGTCTACCAGGCTGTCGGCCGCCTGGTTGCCGTTGGCGTAGTGCACGTAGTTGGTGATGCTGGCCATCACTTCCGGGCGCAACAGGTAGTTCATGAACGCATAGCCGGCGTTTTCGTCAGGCGCATCGGCGGGCATGGCGACCATGTCGAACCAGATGGCGGCGCCTTCCTTGGGAATGTTGTAGCCGATGTTCACACCGTTTTTAGCTTCCTTGGCACGGCTTTCGGCCTGCAGGATGTCGCCGGAGAAGCCGACGGCCACGCAGATGTCGCCATTGGCCAGGTCGGCGGTGTATTTCGAGGAATGGAAGTACGCCACGTAAGGCCGCACTTTCATCAGCAAGTCTTCGGCTTTTTTATAGTCCTCGGCCTTCTTGCTGTGGTGCGGCAAACCCAGGTAATTCAGCGCGGCAGGCAACAGTTCCGGACCATTATCGAGGATCGCCACCCCGCACTTCTGCAATTTGGCCATGTTTTCGGGCTTGAAGATCAGGTCCCAGGAATCCACCGGCGCGTTATCGCCCAGTACGGCTTTGACCTTGTCGATGTTATAGCCGATGCCGGTGCTGCCCCACAGGTAAGGGAAACCATGCGCATTGCCCGGGTCGTTGTTTTCCAGGGCCTTGAGCAGCACGGGGTTGAGGTTTTTCCAGTTGGGCAACTGGCTCTTGTCGAGTTTTTTAAGGGCGCCGCCCTGGATCTGCCGCGCCATGAAATGGTTGGACGGGAACACCACGTCATACCCCGATTTACCGGTCATCAACTTGCCGTCGAGGGTTTCGTTGCTGTCGTACACGTCGTAGGTAAAACCGATGCCGGTTTCTTTCTGGAAGTTCTTCGTGGTGTCCGGCGCAATGTAGTCCGACCAATTGTAGATTTTCACCGTCTCGGCGGCCTGGCTGATAGAGGCCACCAACATCAAGGGCAACAGGGCAATGGCTTTCATGGTTCGATTTCCTGGCGGTTTTAGGGCTGTTTTTATGGCAGGCGATCAAGGATCAAAGCGTTACAGAATCAATACGTAGGTCTTGCGCACGGTTTCCTGGATATCCCAGATGCCGGTGCTGTTGGCCGGCAACATCAGTGCATCGCCGGCTTCTATGTGAACCACTTCACCGCTGTCGGGGGTGAAGGTGCAGCGGCCCTGGACAAAGTGGCAAAACTCCTGGGATTTGATCTGCCGACGCCAGCGGCCCGGGGTGCATTCCCAGATGCCGGTTTCGACGCCGTCGTTGCGCTCAACGCTCAAGGTCGAGGCCACGGCGACGGGCTCGCCCAAAGGCACGGCGACCGGTGAGGAGTCCGGCAGGTGGGCATTCAGGGTGTCTTTGAATTGAGTGATGCTCATGGGGTTTCCCGTGTGAGTGAAACGACTTAGTGCATGAAACCTTCCATGAACCCGGCCACCCCAGTCGCCAGCTTGCGGCGCCAGGGCGCGCTGTTGGGGTTGGCCAGCACCTGGTCTTCATGGACAAAACTGCGAATGATCGCGTTGTACCCCAGCCAGCGGCAGGGTTCGGGCTCCCAGGCTTTGAGCGCATCCAGGCCACGCTCGCGGAGCACCCAGGGTTGCTCAACCAGCGGGGTGTCGCGGCCCAGGATCAGGTCGGCCAGGGTCCGGCCTCCCAGGTTCGTGGCGCCGACGCCCTCCCCGCCGTAGCCGCCGGACAGAGCGATCCCGGTGTTGTGGTCACACAGCATGTGCGGTCGGAAATTTCTCGACATGCCCAGGTTACCGCCCCAGGAATGGGTAATCCGTACGTTTTTAAGCTGTGGGAAAAGTTCACCGAACAGATAGCGACGCAGTTCCACTTCGCTGTCGGTCAAATCGAAGTTGTGCCGCAGCTTGCCGGCAAACTGATAGCCGCCACGGGCACCGAACACCAACCGGTTATCTGCCGAGCGCTGCCCATAGGTGACTTGGCGACTGCTTTCACCAAAAGCCTGGCCCTGGCTCAAGCCGATTTCATCCCAGGTGCTGGCGGGCAACGGTTCGGTGGCGACAATCAAGCTTTGCACCGGCAACTGATAACGCCCCAGCGGCGGCAATGTGTTGGCATACCCCTCGACCGCCGGCACCACCCAAGCCGCCCTTACGCTGGCCTGGGCGGTGCGCAGGCTGCCGGACTGCCAGTGCGTGACCGGGCTGTTTTCATAGATGCTCACGCCCATGCTTTCCACCACCCGCGCCAGGCCGCGCACCAATTTGGCAGGGTTGATGGTCGCGACATGCGGGGCGAAAATCCCGCCATACGGCTTGGCGATGCGGATTTGCTCGGCCAGCTGTTGCGGGCCGAGCCAGCGGTAGTCGGCTTCAGTCAGGCCCTGGGCGTAGAGCTTGTCCAGATAGCGACGCAGGCTGGCTTCCTGCTCCGGGTAACGCGCCGCACAGTACAGGGCACCGCCTTTGCGGTAGTCGCAGTCGACGCCTTCACGGGCCAACACTTGGGCCACTTCGTCGGGGATGGCATGCAACAGGTCAAACGAGGCGCGGCGTTGTTCGGGGGCTAGGCCGGCGAGTAAACGGTCTTCGCCCAGCAGGTTGCCCATCAGCCAGCCGCCGTTACGGCCCGAGGCGCCAAAGCCGGCGGTTTGCGCTTCGATAATCGCGATTTTCAGCTCGGGGGCCTGGCGTTTCAGGTAATAGGCGGTCCACAGGCCGGTGTAGCCGGCGCCGATAATGGCCACGTTGACGTCCAGGTCATGCGCAAGCGCCGGCCGCGCCTGCAGCGGGTCGTCCAACTGGTCCATCCATAAACTGATATTGCGCCATGCCGGCATGCCAGGTTCCCCTACCTCGTTTCGGTAAGGCGATCCTAGAGCGCGGTGTCAGGGGCTGTCTTGCGCGCGTGCACGCAGGGAAATTTGTTTGACGTAAGCCTTGGGCGACTGGCCCGTGTGCTGGCGGAATGCGCTGTAGAACGCCGACAGCGAGTTGAAACCGGCGGCAAAGGCCAGGTCATCGACCTTGATCGGCGGCACGGCGTGGTTCAGGGCCGCCAGCAAATGCTGGAGCCGCGCCTGATTGACGTAACGGTAGAAGCTTTGCCCCAGCACCTGGTTCAGCAAGTAGGACATCTGATTGCGGCTATAGCCACACTCCCGCGAGACGCGCTGCAGGTCCAGTTCCGGGTCCAGATACGGCTGCTTGAGCTCGAAGTATTGCTGCAGATCATTGGCCATATGCCCCAATTGCTGGGGCGAGAGGCCCAGCCGACTGACCGTGGGGCGCAGTGCCTGGGCAGGTTGTTCGTGCACCAGCGAGGCATACTCGTTGACCCGCCAGATCAGCCCGTCGCGCACGGTGATCGCCTCGCTGGTGCGAAACGACACCAGGCCCTGGCTGCCGCGCAATGTGATGCGGTACTGGATAAACGCCGTGTCGCCATCGGCGCGGATGCGGTCGGTGTGCTCAATCGCCTCGTCGGCCTCACGCGGCATGCTGGCTTGCAGGTACTCACGCAACTCGGCGTGACCGATGACACGGTTCTGGAAAAAGTCGTGGTATTGGATGTCCGGGTGGTAGTAGGACATTACCCCTTCAAGATCTCGATGGCGCCAGCACAGGTGATGGCGCAACACCAGCTCGCCCGTGGCGTGGGAATGCTGGTTATCGTCGTCCGGGGCGATGTCGGGCATGGAAGGCTCTGCGGCGAATAAACCTCGGAGATTGCCGAATTTTACCGGCGCATTCAATGGCTGATTGGCGCTTCTGACTAATGGCCTTTTGCCTGGTTTTGCGCGGAACATGACCCACATCAAGTGAATGAAAAACAACCGCCGAACGGGGCGAAAAAAGTCCCCTTGGGCTTGCGAACGAATGCTATTTTGAAACTTCGACGCCACGACCATTGAAGGTTATGGCTCCCCTGCCGCGAGCTAAAGGAAGCGCTCAATGAACAAGGTGGGCAAGATGAACAAAGTGACATTCCCCAACGCCTGCCAGCTGATGCGCTGGCATTTTCATCCGATGGGTTTCGAGGCAAGCATGGACGCGCCCGGCAGCATGATCGCCCGCCTGTTCGACCGGGCCAGCGGCGAGACGCTGATCGCGATAGCCGGCATCCCCTGCGCCACGGTGATGAATGCCGCCGATGTGGAGCGGATTATCGAAGCGGTGGAGGATGAGCTGGAATCCTTTGTACCCCCGCTGTCGTTGCGGGCCTGATTTACCGGTTTTTTCAGACACTCACTATCTACTGTGGGCGCGGGCTTGCCCGCGAAGACGGCATATCAGTCGACATCTATGGTGGCTGAACCACCGCCTTCGCGGGCAAGCCCGCTCCCACATTGCTTATCGGCAGTGTTCAGGAGCGCCGATCGTCAAAAAACGCTTTCTTCCCATCGACCCGCTGTGACGCCTTCGGCACATTCACCGCTGCGCCTTCCGGTTTTTCCACATACCAATAGCAGTGGCTCACCGCCCGGGTAATGCCGACATACGCCAGGCGCAACACTTCGTCTTTTTGCGCCGTGTCATAGGGCTCGCTGTCGCCATCCTTGCCTAAGCCGGCCATGCGATAGACCTGGTTCTTGTAGGGCGAGCTAGTCACGTGCTGGCAATCCCCAAGCAGAAACACGGCGTCTGCCTGCAGGCCCTTGGCACTGTGATAGGTCAGTTGTCTCAACCTGCGTGATTGAGGTGGCAAGCTAGAATCCACATTAACTACGGATTGAATATGCTCTTGTATCAATAGTTTATCGCTGCTTTTTCGATACAACATCAAGATCGATTCGCCCTTCTGGTAATGCTCCAGCAGTTGCCGACCGAGCGCGGCATCGTCCCGCTCCAGCACCACAACCGGCACCAACGTTTTGGGGGTGCCGCTGGCCTTGGCTTTTTTCCCGGGAATTGCCGGGGCCGCACGTACGATATGTTCAGCGGCATCGACGATGTGCTGATGGCTGCGGTAATTCTCTGCCAGCATCACGCGGGTGGTGCTCGGGGATGGGAACTCCTGGTTAAAGTCCATGAAGAACTTCGGCGAACTGCCGCGCCAGCCATAGATCGACTGCCAGTCATCCCCCACACACAACAGCGAAGAACGCTGCGCGCCACGCCCTACGTGCATCGCCGGGCCACGGCTGCGAATTTCACGCAAGCTGGCGCGAATCCACGAGACGATCTGCGGCGAAACGTCTTGAAATTCGTCGATCATCAAATGCGACATCGGCCGCAGCAGCGGATCACTCAGCAACTTGAGGTTTTCCGGGGTGTTCTCACCGAACAGCGAGAACATCCGGTTGTAAGTCATGACCGGCGGCGATTGATCCAGCAGGTGATCTTCCAGGGCTTTCCAGAAGATGCTCAGGGCCTCGAAGAACAGCCGGTCCGGGTCGTCCTTGGCGAAACTCATCTGGCCGACGGCAGTAGGCACGTCCAGGCCGAGGTTTTCGATAAACCCGGCCGCCATCACAAAACTGTCCAGCAACGGCGCCGAGGCAAGTTCGCCTTTGACCTTGTAATCAAACCCCGGCCCGGCGCTGGCATCACCGGCCAAACTGCTTAAAAGGCGCGTTGATGAATCATAACTATCAAGCCAAATCAGAGGCTTACGACAGAAAGCTTGAAACAGCGTGCGCTTGACCGCCCACTCTGCACGCACCGACAGTTTCGAGTTCGGCCGGCTGATCTGTGGGTTTTCCCGCGCATCGAAGCCCAGCACGACCCAGGCGTCCAGCTCCGGGATGTAACCGTGACAATGAAATTGCGCGCCATTGATTTCGAAGGTCTGGCGGCTCGGCTCAATGCCTTTGATCGGCCAGGCGCCGGCGCGAAACCACAGGTCTTCGAGCACATCGCACAGTTCTTCATCGCGCTTGGCGGCCAGTTCGGTCACCGCCACGCGTTTCTGTACGTCCGGGTGATCACGCTCCAGCTCCCTCAGCTGCAGGCCCTGGCGTGCCAGCGGCGCAATCAGCTCGCGGAACCGCGCATGGCGGCCATGCAGCCGGTGATAGCAGGCGTTCATCTGTTGGCGCTGGGCGTCGCTGATGCGCAGATCGAAGGGGTTGCTGTCCGCTTCCTCAAAACCGGCGCTGAGGTTCTCGAAAGCCTGCAACCGCTCAAACCCCGGCAAGCTGCGTACCATCGGCAGGATGCGCGAGTGAAAGGTCCGCACGACGGCCTGAGCCTCTTTGAGACCAAGGGGTTGGCCCCACAACCCAAGAATTTCCATGAGCTTGTTGACGAAGTCTTTGCGCGACTCGCGGGTAAAGGTCACCACGGTCATCGAACTCAGCTCGAAGCCCAGGTAATGGGTGAGCAGCAAAATGCGCAGTACCAGCGAGGTGGATTTGCCGGCGCCGGCACCTGCAATCACCGAAGTCGAAGGCGTGTCGCTGAAAATCATCTTCCATTGCGCCGCGCTGGGCTGGGCATGGGCCGGAAGCAAGCGGGCCAAATCCGCCTTGATGCGCTTTTTGATATCGGCCGTCAGCGGCAGGCGCCAATCATCGAACAGGCTGTCGTCCACGCCTGGCGCTTGGTGCTCATCCGGGCGAAAGTCACGAATCAGCAGGACTTGCCGGCCTTCTTCAAGGCCGTCTGCCTTGCCCTCGCGATAGCCATACTCCACCCCCGCTTCGTGGCCACTACGGAAACCGTCCGCCTGCCCATGCAGCCAGGAAAACCGGTGCTGAGCGCGCAAGCGGGTCAGGCCATGGCCGAACAAGCGAGCGGCCAGGCGCTTGAACAGGGGCATTTCGGCAATAGGTCGCAGTTCGGGGGGCAAATCAGGCTTGTGTTGCGGCACGCGGACTCCTGCGATGAGGTTGGTTTTGACAAGAGCGCCATGGTCGCCGGAATCGGCGTTCAGTTCCAGCCAATTGCTTTGCGGTCATACAGTTAGGCGATGAAATGAAAGTCAAAACGCCAGCAATCAATCGAGTTAACCGATAGGAATCAGGCATTTTTTACGCTTTTTATCGATCATGGCCTGTCGGATCATAGGCGCCATCAACAGGAGACGATCATGCTTGAACTTCGACCTTTCAACTCCTGGGCGGCGCCCACCACGGCTGGCTTGACGCCCATCACCATTTTTCATTTGCCGAATACCACGACCCCAAGCGCATGCACTGGGGCAACCTGCGGGTCTGGAACGACGACATCATCGCTCCCGGCACCGGCTTCCCGCAGCACTCACACCGCGACATGGAGATCATCACGTATGTGCGTGAAGGCGCTATCAGCCATGCGGACAACCTGGGCAACAAAGGCCGTACCGAGGCTGGCGATGTGCAGGTGATGAGCGCTGGCACCGGGATCGCCCACAGCGAATACAACCTGGAGGCCACGCCGACCAAGATTTTCCAGATCTGGATTATCCCGAATGAAGCTGGCCTGCCGCCTTCCTGGGGCGCCAAGCCGTTCCCGAAAGGCGATCGCGAAGGCTTTGTAACTCTAGCCAGCGGCAAAGCCGGTGACAGCGAAAGCCTGCGCATTCGTGCCGATGCACGCTTGGTGGCGGCCAACCTTAAGGCCGGGGAGACTGCCGAATACCGCCTGGACCAGGGCCGTCGGGCGTATCTGGTGCCGGCGACCGGTGTGGTTGAAGTCAACGGCTTGCGTGCACAGGCTCGGGACGGTGTCGCGGTGGAGGCTGAGCAGGTGTTGCGCGTCACCGCAATTGAAGACAGCGAGATCGTGCTGGTCGACCTCGCCTGAGCTCAAGCCTGACCAAAAACAACGGTGGCAGGTGGCAAGCCCCCTGCCACCGTTGTTTACAGCAGGTTGTCAGTTACTGGGCAATCGCGCCGTCAACCAACACCTGGGCCTCTTCCACCAGTTGTTTGAGGTGATCTTCGCCAATAAAACTCTCGGCGTAGATCTTGTAGATGTCTTCGGTGCCCGATGGCCGTGCGGCAAACCAGCCGTTTTCGGTCATGACTTTCAAACCGCCAATCGCCTGATTATTGCCTGGCGCATGGCTGAGGATCTGCTGAATGCTTTCCCCGGCCAGCTGTGTAGAAGTGACTTGGTCCGGCGACAGCTTGCCCAGCAAGGCTTTTTGCGCCGGGGTGGCCTTGGCGTCGACACGGATCGCGAACGGCTCGCCCAGGGCGTCGGTCAGCCCACGGTAGATCTGGCTTGGGTCCTGGCCTTTGCGCGAGGTCATTTCCGCGGCCAGCAGTGCGGGGATCAGGCCGTCTTTGTCGGTACTCCACACGCTACCGTCCTTGCGCAGGAACGACGCGCCGGCGCTTTCTTCACCGCCAAAGCCCAACGAGCCTTCGAACAGACCATCGGCGAACCACTTGAAGCCCACCGGCACCTCGTACAGGCGACGGCCGATGCGTGCGGCCACGCGGTCGATCAGACCACTGCTGACCACGGTCTTGCCCACGGCGGCGTCGGCGCGCCAGTCGGGACGGTTCTGAAACAGATAATCGATGGACACCGCGAGGTAATTGTTCGGCGCCAACAAGCCGCCGGACGGGGTCACGATGCCGTGGCGGTCGTGGTCCGGGTCGCAGGCGAATGCCACGTCAAACCGTTCCTTGAGGCCGATCAAGCCTTGCATGGCGTAGCTGGAGGACGGGTCCATGCGGATCTGCCCGTCCCAGTCGACGCTCATGAAGCGGAACGTGGAATCAACCTCGGTGTTCACCACGTCCAGGTTGAGGCGATAGTGCTCGGCAATCGCCGACCAGTAGCGCACCCCTGCTCCGCCCAGCGGGTCCACACCCAGGCGCAGGTCGGCACTGCGGATGGCGTCCATGTCGATCACATTGACCAGGTCGGCCACATAACTGTTGAGGTAGTCATGGCGATGGGTGGTGTCGGCCTTGAGTGCCTGGGCGTGGGTGATGCGCTTGACCCCGGCCAGTTTATTGGCCAGCAACTCGTTGGCCTTGGCTTCGATCCATTTGGTGACGTGGGTATCGGCCGGGCCGCCATTGGGCGGGTTGTATTTATAACCACCGCTTTGCGGCGGGTTGTGCGACGGCGTAATCACAATGCCGTCGGCCAGGCCGCTGGTGCGGCCACGGTTGTAACAGATAATGGCGTGAGAAATCGCCGGGGTTGGCGTGTATTCATCGCCCTCGGCCAGCATCACGTGCACACCGTTGGCGGCCAGTACTTCCAGGGCACTGGCACCGGCCGGCGTCGACAGCGCGTGGGTATCCAGGCCGACGAACAGCGGGCCGTCAATACCCTGGGCTTCGCGATACAGGCAGATGGCCTGGCTGATGGCGAGCACGTGCCATTCGTTGAAACTTAGCTCGAACGAGCTGCCACGGTGCCCGGAGGTACCGAAGGCCACGCGCTGGGTGGAGATTGCTGCATCAGGCTGGCCGGTGTAATAGGCCGTGACCAGTCGCGGGATATCCACCAGCAACTGGGCTGGCGCCGGCTTGCCCGCAAAAGGACTGATTGTCATGCATAAACCTCGGAAAGAAGGATTCGGAAAGAAGGCAGTTTACTGAGAGTTGGACTGCTGCGCGACGGTATCGATCCTACAGCATCAAGAGAAACTTCTCGCAATCAGCCAATCTGAGCCTGGCGCAATGCCTCGCTTAACGCCATCAGGGCTGTATTCAAGTTGGGCTGCCCGTGAAAGGTATGACTCAAGCGCAGGTGCTGGTGATGTAAACCACTGATGCTGAACAACTCACCGGGGGCCATCACCACATGCTGGGCAAGCAGGCGTTGGAACACTTGGCGCATGTCCACAGGCCGCGTGGAGCCTAGCCAGAACGTGGCCCCGGCGTTTGGCGGCTGATAGATGACTTGATCCCCCAGGTGCTGGCCCAGGCGCAGGCTCATTTCCTCGGTCTGCTCGCGCAGTAACCGGCGCAGTGCACCTAAGTGCTGGTCAATACGCCCACTTTGATACAGACGCGCAATGGCGCGCTGGCGGATTGACGACAGGCGAAACGAACGCAGCAGAAACTGGCGCTGTAATTCACTGCCCATGCACCGCGACAGCACATAACCATAGGGCGCTTCCGAGCCGAGCACCTTCTCGAACGAGGAAAACACGATCAGCCGTTCCGGGTTCACCAGCGCCCGCAACGGCGCTTGCGGCGCCTGGAAGCTCAGTTCGCCAAAGGTGTCGTTCTCCAGCAACCAACAGCCATGGCGATCCAACAGTTGCGCCACTTCCAGGCGATCTTCGGCAGGCAGCGCCACCCCCGAAGGCAGGCTGACCACCGACGACAGCACCACCAGCTGTACCGACTCATTGCGCAACAGTTGATCAAAGGTCGCCCGGTCCAGCCGCCCCTCCGGCGTCCAGGGCAACTCAATGATCTGCACCCCGGCATCTTGCAGCAGCCGCAGGATCAGCCAGTCGCAGGGCGACTCGACAATCACGGTGGTGCCCCTCAGGCCCAGCACTTCGATCAGGATGTCCAGCACACCGCGCAGGTCGGCACCGATATAGACGTCGTCGGCATGCCAGCAGCGTGTGGGCGACGAGGTGTAGCGCGCCGCCAACACCGCACGCAGCTCCCACACGCCGCACGGCTGGGCCCAAGGTTGCAAATGGCGCGGGTAATGGCGCACCAGCTCCCGCTCCAGCCGCAACAGGGCCGCATCCAGGGAAGCCAGCAGCGCGGGCTCATCGCCACTGAGCACGACCATGCCGGGCCGGCGGGCGGCTGCGTAGAGGCGATCGAGCAAATCGCCACCGCCCGTGTTTGAAGGGTTTGTCGACATCGGCAGTGCGTAATAGCCCGACTTGGCCACCGAATACACCCGGCCCTCCTTCTCCAATAACGAATAGGCGTACTGGATCGTCGAAATCGACACATTCAGGCGCCCGGCCAATTGCCGCAGGGAGGGCAACTTGACCCGGGCATCGGTGCCGACTTCGTTGATCAAGCTGATCATGTAGCGATACACCGCCTGGTACGCGAAATCCGCCTGCCGCTCGCCGCGCAGCATCATCGGCCGGACAATTGAAAGGCCTGCGCAGTGCTGCTGGCGGTTGCACGGGTATTGCGCACTGTGCCCTTGCCACCGACCAGCGGCCGTTTACGGTACAAGTGCTGCAACAAAGGCATGGGCAAACCGCTAGCGTCGACGACCCACTGCTGCAACATTTCGGCGGACAGTTTGCCCTGTAACACCTTATGCAATTCGGGCAATGCCACTAGCATGCCCGGGTGGCATTGGCGCAAATAACTTTCCAGCCGTTCGCCGTGATGAATGAACGGCGAGAACAGCAGGCACGTCAGTTGGGTTTCATCCAGACCAAAGAACTGATTGGCGTAGGCGCTCGACGCCATACGCCCCTCAGCCGTACTTGCCTCGGCCAGCACCGCCTCGGACAAATACAGGCGGCGCATATACGGCAGCGCCTGCTGGATAAAGCCCTCTACGCCCTCTTCATAGTCCAGCTCTCGCAGGCATTGAGCCTGCAGCCCACGCAAATGGGCCATCAGCAACGGCATGGAAAACGCTGGATGGCTGAAATGAAAGCCCAACGGGTCGGGCGCATAGGCCATGAACTCGCCGAGTAACGGCGACGCTGCCAGGTCTATGTCGTCCAGCAGGTCCGCAATGCCGATGTAAGCCAGGTGACGATGGCCGGCGCTGCTGGGGTTGTCATGCGCCACATAGTGCTCGCCGAACACGTCGCGGTAGTACCCGCTGCTCCACTCTTCCATGCGTGCGAACAAACCGTTTAGCGAGAGCGGCCAGGTTTTGGGGATCGGCACGCCGGCCCCTGGGCAGTTTTCTTGAGCCAGGCGAGCAAGTGGCTTTGTTTGCGCGGGGAATCGCCGCTGACCAGCGCGTGGACACCGCCATGCCAGGTACTGACACGCTGGTAGAAATCCCCCAGGGCCAGGTAAGTGTCACTGCACAGCGTTGCACGGCAGTCCCCGGAAGTCAGATGCCCGACCATCAGCCTGTTGCGCTGGCTGATTTCTCGGCCGACGGCCGAGACCGGCCGCAGGTGATTGAAGGGCTGCACTTCCTGGTTTTCCACCATCAGCAACTCCACCCGGGGATCGTCGTGGAGAAACAAGCGGCTGTAACCGCGGTTGAGGGTCTCCAACTGCCCCTCGGACATCCCGGAGTGCCGCAAGGTGGCGACCCGCAAGTGAAAGGTTCGCGGGGCTCGACCGGCAATGGACAATTGCGCAGCGCGCAGCAACGCCAGGGTGTAACTGCTGACTTCGCCGCCACCATGGGCCATCAGCACCTTGTAGTCACCCACCTGCTCCATACCGCCCGCCGACACAACGATACGTTGTATCAACAGTTGAAGTGCCGTGCGTTCAGCGCGATTAAAGTGTCCAACCAAACGTTGCAGAACTTGCTGGTAAACATAATTCATAGCCTGTTCGTGAATAGTGCTCATCGTTCTACTACCTGAGTTGAAATATCAGTTTCGAGCAACTGCCAATCGTAATTGCCCGACTTATTACGCGTGTGGGAAGTTCGTGCGCCGTTACGTGCGCCGATGACCAGAGACTAGCACTGCGTAACAAAACGACACGGGTGCCTGCAGGACACGGCCTACGCCAAAATGCCCGTATTTACTGGGTAATAATGGGGCAAGGCGATAGCCTTAGGACCGTTCCGACAAGCTCCTACACGTCTTTAACCAACAATTTAGAGAAGTGTCCGACAAATAACCCCAAGTAACTTTCCCATTTGCAGACTAGGACCTTGCGTGCAAGTGCCTGTTTCCTGGCACAACACGGCGGCGATCGGATTAGTTCGAATAACGCGCGACAGTTCAATCATTGCTCAATCCTTGAGATGAAAGTGAAGGCGCAATTATCGGGGCTGGAATAATGATTAATAGATACAGACGCTGGCCGGAAAGCAGTGCAGATGCGCAAAAGGCGATCAATGAGGAGCGCATATACGACGACGCCGCGCTGGAATTCAGGGCGGCGTCCGGAAGTAAAGGCAGGAATCAGGGGCTAAAGCGCCAGGTGTGGCGCTTGTGGTGTGCGAGGGTTCAGCCCTGTCAAATGGCGCATTTGCCCCATGCGCCAAGGGTCAGGAATATCCGTTTGAGAATATTCCTACGTCTTAAACAGCTTCAACCTGCAATGCAACGCGCTCGCGGCACGGGCATTCATCCATATAACGGTGTGCTTCTACAAACTGACTGAACGGAAACACCGTGGTTTTCAGCGGTACCAGCACGCGGTCGGCGGTGAGCTGGTTGATATCGCGCAAGGCACGCTGCAACGCCACCTGATCCTGGATGATGCCCAGCTCAGGCTTGCCGGTGAAGTTACCGATGCAGTGCACAAAGAACTGAATGTTCTTCTGAAACGCCGCACACGCCGGGAATGGGGTCTGGTTCCCGCCCTGCAGGCCATACAGCACCAGGCTGCCACGCGGCGCCAGCACATCACCGAGCAACGACATCTGCGGGCCACCCAAGCCATCGAACACCACGTCTACGCCGCGGCCGTCGGTGAACTTGTTGATTTGCATCAGCAGGTCCTGTTCTTCGGTGACAATCACCTTTTCTGCACCGAGCGACAGCAGGTATTCGCGCTCTTCGGCGTCCTTGGTGGCGGCAATTACCCGCACACCCAGCGCCTTGCCCAGTTGCACAAACGAAGGGCCCGCGCAGTGGCTGGCGTCGGTCACCAGGGCAAACTGCCCGGGTTTGACCCGCGCCAGGTCCACATACGCAAAGTAGGCGATCAGCAGCGGCGTATAATGCACGCTGGCCTCGATGGGGCTCAAGACGTCCGGGTAACGGGTCAGGGCCGAACGGGGCAGAACGATTTGTTCGCCATACACCGGGTAATCATTGGGGCTCTCGGCCGGAAAACTGGCGACTTTATCGCCCACTGCCAAGTCATCCACGCCGTCGCCCACGGCGACCACTACCCCGGCCATCTCATGGCCAAGGCCGGACGGCAGGCGTGCGTGGGAAGACGCCAGGTTCTGGCGCCATAGAATGTCATACCAGCTGATGCCAATCGCCTCGACACGCACCTGCACTTCGCCCGGTGCGGGCTGCGCGGCTACATGCTCTTCGCACTTGAGCACCTCGGCCGGACCAAACTTGTGAAAACGGATCGTGCGGGACATCGCAAACCTCGTCAAAGTAACCTCTAATGCCATGAACTCTATCTGGGCTTTCCGGGTAAGACCACCGGTCGCCATTAATAGTCGACATGTCTGTCATTGATTCCGCAACCGAGGAATAGACCTCAAGTATCGTAGGAAAACTCAATTAGCCGGTGCAGAGTACCAGCCTTTCCCCGTAAGATTCATGCCGGTCATTGTTTACATGTGGCCGCTCTCGTCAAGCTTGCAGACTCTTCCAGGACACAAGATGAACCGTAACGACCTGCGTCGTGTCGACCTTAACCTCTTGATCGTATTCGAAACCTTGATGCATGAGCGCAGTGTGACCCGCGCCGCCGAGAAATTGTTCCTTGGCCAGCCGGCCATCAGCGCCGCATTGTCGCGCTTGCGTGGGCTGTTTGATGATCCGTTGTTTGTGCGCACCGGGCGCAGCATGGAGCCATCGGCGCGAGCGGTTGAAATCTTCGCCCTGCTCTCCCCGGCCCTGGACTCGATTTCCACCGCCGTCAGCCGCGCCGCCGAGTTCGACCCGGCCACCAGCACCGCAGTGTTCCGTATCGGCCTGTCCGACGACGTCGAATTCGCCCTGCTGCCACAATTGCTAAAGCGCCTGCGCGCCGAAGCCCCCGGCATCGTGCTGGTGGTGCGACGCGTCAACTACATTCTGATGCCCGGCCTGCTGGCCTCCGGCGAAATTTCCATCGGCGTCAGCTACACCGCTGACCTGCCGGCCAACGCCAAGCGCAAAGTACTGCGCCGCAGCCTGCCCAAACTGCTGCGCGCCGACAGCGTACCGGGCTCCCTGAGCCTGGACGACTTCTGCGCCCGCCCCCACGCGCTGGTGTCATTTGCCGGCGACTTGAGCGGTTTTATTGACGAAGAGCTGGAAAAACTTGATCGCAAACGCCATGTAGTACTGGCTGTGCCACAGTTCAACGGGCTGGGTACGCTGCTGTCAGGCACCGATATCGTCGCGATCGTACCGGACTACGCCGCCGAAGCACTGACCGCAGCCGGTGGTTTGCGCGCAGAAGAGCCACCGCTACCGGTGCGCAGCTTCGAACTGCACATGGCGTGGCGGGGTTCGCAGGACAACGATCCGGGTGAGCGCTGGTTGCGGTCGCGGATACAGATGTTTTTTGGGGATCCTGAGAGTCTTTAGACGTCGTCAGGTAGGCTGTTCGCCTGATCCCTTCTACCTGTTTATGGACCACAGAGGCCCATATACCTCCAGAAGATCGCCACGCCTGGTGGCATAGCAAATGGTGTGTTTTCAACCGATTGAAAGCATGCCCTCAGCATGGGATCAACAGTCCCCTCCGCAAAAAATACCCGTTGTTCTCACCAAAACCGACGAGTGAAGGTAGACCGACGAGGCGCTCTACTCCGCCCACGTGCGTATGCAATCGACTGATAGCTCCTGCCCAATTTCAAATTGCATGGGTACTGGCGTTCATCCCGACTCAGGAGCGTAATTTATCGCCCGCACTGGCGTCAGGCGTGAAGTCATTACAACAGACGGGCGATTCAGTGTTAGCCGCTTGCGATTATAACGGTGGTTTAACGTGACCTGCCTGATGCCTATCGGATTCCCAACCGAGCCTAGCTGTGTTGGCCGTGCGCTTACTGGATAAATACGTTGAATGAATATCAGGGATCACAGCCTGAATAAACCCGGATTTTTCCGGGTTCATCTCAATCAGGCCGACGCGATAATAATCAAAGTATATATTCGGCCGTGCGCAACAGCACCCGTTAACAACACCTAGCAACAGGCACTTAACTTATGAAGCTCAAGCCCAAAATATCAAGTTTGCTGCTGGGAATATTACTTCCCGCCACCTCAAGCGCAAACATCACGATTTATCCAATGTCACTTAAAATAACACCAAGTACGACAAGCAAAAATAAATTTAAAATCTATTCGAAGTCAGACCAGTTACAACGCGTGACCGTGTCGGTGAGGAAAATCATCAATCCTGCCACCGCAGATGAAGACGAAATTCCGGCGCCCGCTACCGATACACAATCTCTGATCGCATCCCCGCAAAGCGTCTTATTGCCGGCAGGCGGCGAGCAAACCATAACACTTCGAACAATCTCCACTCCCGAAAAAGAAGCGCTGTATCGGGTTTTTGTAAAACCTGCGCCTGCCGACCCTTCGGCGAACGAAGAGGAGCAGAATGCGTCAGTCACGAGCTTGACGAGGGGTGTGTTGGTTTACAGTCTTCCTCAAGACCCCACCAGTAATTTAACCCTAGACCTAAAAAGTGCCCGGGTAGAAAACACCGGAAATATTCATGTCTGGATAAAAGATATCGCCACGTGTTCCGACCACTCTGAAGACCACTGCAAAAAAACATACATCGGCACAAGCGTTTTTCCTGGTTCTTCGTTACCGGTTCCAACGTCAATTCTTCCGGTGAAAGGCATCGTTGTTAATTACCAGACGCATGACACGGACATGAAATCCCGCCGCTGGGATTTTTGAATCACGTGGTCCGCCGCGCTGACCAAAAAGTATTTACTAAGATAATTGCAAAGGTTTTATGAAATGTTTTTAGCTCACATAAGCCGACCCGATACATTTACAAGCCAAGAAATTCAATCAGCGATACAGCGAAATGAATTCAGAGCGTATTACCAGCCGCAAGTTGAACTCACCAGTTATGAGGTCTCGGGGCTAGAGGTACTGGCGCGCTGGCACCACCCGCGCCTCGGATTAATGGCGCCGCATACATTCCTCCCCTCGATAATGACATCGGGACTCTTCAATGAGCTGAGCTATTCACTGATCAAGCAAGCACTGGACACACAAAATACGTTGTTCAGCCAAGGCTTTGACTTGCCTATTTCAATTAATCTTGAACCCAGTCAACTGGGCGACACCTGCTTTATCAATACGCTGATTGCGCAAGTCCATCAAGGGTCCGTCAATCGTCGCCCACTGACTATTGAAATTACAGAAAGCCGAGATGAAAACTTGCAATCCCCCAAGTATTCAAAAAACATAGCGGCGATTAAAGACGTCGGGTGGAGCGTGGCGATCGACGACTTTGGAACAGGCTACTCATCTTTCGAGCGCATCTGTCAGCTCAAATGCTCGGAATTAAAGATTGATCAATCATTCGTCCGTAACATGATGGTCGACGATAACTACAGCAAGGCGATCAAGTATATTGTAGCCCTGGCCTGCGACATGGGCTTGAAATCAGTTGCTGAAGGAGTTGAAACACCTCAGCAACTCATTCAGCTGCAAAATATAGGATGCGAACATGGCCAGGGCTATTTGTTCAGTGCCCCGCTTTCATCGGAAAAGATCAAGGCTTGGTGTGTGCGCTGGAGTGGAGCAGCGCTGCTCTGATGGCAGCCTCTAGACCAGCAGCTTCATCCTGGCCAGCACGGCTTGAACGCGCTGCAAATATTCAAGTAGGTCTGCGCGCTCTACCACCTGACCGGTATCACCAAGCGCCTGTTCCAAATTCGCTGATTGGGCGGCCAACTCGTGAAGGTTAAACAGTCGTAACGCGCCTCGTAAACGATGTAATTGCTCAATCAGCGGTTGCCCATTCAATGGCAGTCTTTCCATATACGCAATATCAACTTCACTGGTCTCGATAAACCCGCTGATCAGCCCCTTAAGTTCAGGATTTGTATCCAGTAACGCCAGTAAGGACTGCCAGTCATTGTCTACCTCGGCGGAGCCAGAATCGTCGGAAGCAGTAGCGCGAGGCATCCATTTATTGACCGCTTCACGCAAGGTATCGAGGTTAAGCGGCTTCAGCAGGCACGCATTGATGCCCGCGGCCGCACAGCGCTTTTGTTCTTCGACAAGCACACTGGCGGTCATTGCTAAAATGGGGAAACCTGAATGGCTGTCTATTTTTGCGCGAATTTTTTGCGCTAATGTATAACCATCCATCACCGGCATATAACAGTCTGTAATCAACATACAGTGAATGTTCTCGTTAAACTGATGCAACGCCTCGCTGCCATTCCCTGCTAGCTCACAATCGAAACCCAGGCGGTCGAGCTGCCACTTTATCAACGCCTGGTTGGTAGGGTGATCCTCTGCTACGAGAATCAGTGGCCGTCCAGGTCCGCCACTGCGCAAGTGAGCCTTGGAACTTACTGCGCACCCTCCTAATAGCTCATTGCACACGTAGACCAGGCTTCCCCACATGAACGGGTTGCTGCTCAACGACGGGTAACCACGCTCCGTATCCTTCCAGCCAGAAAGAATCGGTAACTCCGTCACCTGAACCAAGCGAGCATCGGGCACATGCTGAGCTTTATCGGCACTGTCGAAAAAATACAGATCGCAGGCGACGCCTGCCTCTACATCCTCCAACGAAGCCACTGTAGCGCCGAGTGCGAGCAACAGATAAGTCAGCTCCTCGTTGTCTTGTTTATCGGCAAGATCAACCCGGGCGACGCGTCCGGTAAGCTCCAAAGGCTGGCTGTCGGAATTCGAAATAACCACAGGTAATGCTATAGAAACCTGTGCCCCCTTCCCCCTCTTCACTTTCGAGACTTAGATTGCCCCCCATTAAGCGAACCAGGTGCTGGCTTATCACCAACCCAAGCCCGGTGCCACCGTAACGACGTGTAATAGAGGCATCGCCTTGGGTAAAGGGTTTGAATACACGTTCTAACTGGCTTTCGTTCATGCCAGGCCCGGTGTCGCTTACGGTGATCAGTATATTTTGGGTATTTGCCGTGGAATGAGTCACCGTCACATTGAGCGTAACCGTGCCATCGGAGGTGAATTTAATCGCGTTGCTGAGCAGGTTCAGTAATACCTGACGTAAGCGCATATCATCAACATCGAGGACCCTTGCCAATGTCGGCGCGACGCACACCCTCACTCGTAAACCTTTGACATGCGCTTGATGCGCCATGATTCCCATTACACTGCTAATCAATGCACGCACGTCGCACGGCTGGAAATTAAGCTCCATTTGGTTGAACTCGATTTTCGACAGATCGAGTACATCATTGAGTACCGTCATCAGTGATTTGGCTGAGTCGTCAATCATCTGCATGATTTGCTGTTGAACTGGACTCATGGTTTTGGAGTGTAGTAATTCCAGAAGACCGAGAATGCCATTCATGGGGGTGCGGATCTCATGACTCATCGTCGCTAAAAACTGCGATTTAGCATGAGCGGCTTCTTCTGCCGCCTCTTTCGCCTGCGAGAGTTTTAAAGATTTCTCCCTCGACTCTGTGACATCGACCCAAACGCCGTTCCATATAATCGCAGCAGAGTCCGTAGTCTGCGGTACCGCATCAATGCGCACATGCATTTCGCGGCCACGCGCCCGACAACGGAAAAATGCTCGCAGCGCTAGCTGGTTTGCCGCACTTTCCTCGAGGTCTTCCATCAACTGCTGGAAATCCTCTTGGTGAATCGAATCGAAGAGCAACTTCGAATTGCCGAGAACCTCCTCAATGGTGATCCCCAGCAACTCCTCGATCGGCCCCGCCAAATAACTGAATACCGGCAATTGTCCTGGTTCTTGACTTGCCTCGAAAACGCCGACCAATAAATTGCTGGTGATTCGATTAAGGCGCGCCTCCAGTGACTTGGCGCGCTGGTCGGTGTGGCGAATTTGAGTAATATCCACCAGTGACACCATAACGCCCGCCAGCGCCTTGTCTGCTTGGTAGAAAGGTTTCATCCAATAAAGCCAAACATGCGTTTCTCCCTGCTCATCAAGCATGGAGAGTTCCGAGTGATAACTGTCTTGCGTCTTCATGACACGCGTCGCAAGTTCATCGATGGTGAATGACCAGTCCCCAGGATAATGCAAGGTTTCCAGCGTAGTCTTACCCAGCAAGTCTTGCTTATCCACATTGAACGCCAATTCATAGGCATGATTTATCAAAAAATACCGTTTGCGCACATCTTTCACGATGACCGGATAAGGAAAGGTTTCAATTAAAGATTCGCGTAATTGTAATTGATCGCCCACCAGGCATTCAGCGGCACGCCGCTGGTTTACTTCACGGCGTAGACGACGGTAGAAAAAGGTTATCAAGACACTGGCGATCAAAACGACAGCTAAAGAAAGCCATAGCCACTGCCTGATAGAGGCCCATGACACGCTGTCCATGGGGCGTGGCATGCAACCATTTCTTATTTATTGCCTCTCGCTCTTCTTTGGTTATAGTGCGCAACGCGCGATTGATCAGCGGCAATAGAGGCGCGTACTCCGAGATCACTCCAATTGAAAGGTCACCGGAAATATCCACCGGTGCAACAATCTGCAAGATTCCGGAGAATCGTTTATGCATCAGGTCATTGATAACCGTCAAATTACCGATATAGGCCAGCGCCTTACCGTCCAAGACTTGCTGCATGCCCTCTTCGGGCGAATCAGCCACTTCAATGCGACTGTAGGGCAGCATGGCATGTAACTGATCACGCAGGTACAAGGGGTCACTGACCACAATAGGCTTTCCATTCAGCTCGGCGAGGCGCGAAACACGCAGACCTGAAGTCACAATAACATTACTGAAAAACACCAGCGGGCGAGTATAAAGCACTGTCCCGTGACTGCTTTCAGCGTAGGTAACCGGCAGGATAATGTCTGCGTTACCCGACGCCATACTGAACAAGGTTTGCTTCCATTTTTTGGAAGTAACCGTTACTGTTTTTAGTCCAAGCCGATCAACAATATTTTTAAAATACTCATTGGTTAGCCCGTCCATCTGGCCCTGAGCGTTAATAAACGACACGGGGTACCAACCCGGGTCATAGGCAACTCTCAACGCAGGAAGGCTGTTCAAATAATGGCGTTCATCATCGCTGAGAAACAGCGCTGATGAAGCGTGCTCTCGATTCAGCCAGCGCGATTGCAACTGCGAATACTGTAAATCAGTAATTTGATTCATCGCCTTCGCGATCAGCGAACTGCGCAACGGGTCGTCCTTGGGTACCGCGAAACGCAAGGAGGTTTGAACGTCAGGCAGCGGAAGAGCACCGAGTTGGCGATCTACAAGTTCGCCCATATTAGGATAGGTATCCGCGCCGTCATTTATCAACACGTCAGCCTTGCCCAGCTCCAGCTGTTTCAGCGCTTGAGACAGGCTGTTTACGCTGAGGAGTCGAGTATTGGGATGCAGTATGTTAATCCAGTCCGCTGTCGAATCGCCGTCAACAATAACCACTCTCAATGCCAGCAAACTGTCTATCGATGCACCGTTGGTGAGGCTTTCCGGTGCAATCAACATAGCGGGCGTCTTGAAGTAAGGTGCTGAAAAAGTCGCACATGACGAACGATCACTACTCATAGGAACATCAACTGCAATATCAATACTTTTTTGACACAGTGCAGCGTCCAACTCGGTAACAGACGGGTACCTTCTGAAGACCAGAGACACGTTCAACTGGTGAGCAATCATCGTCAAAAATTCAGCCCCATAGTTGGGGGAATACATCGACTGATCTTTAGCCTGACTGCTGTCAACCATCCCCACGATCCATTCCGGACTGCGCTGAAGAAACGCTTGCTCAAGCGTGCTGTAGCCCGGCTCATTGGCAACAGCAGGCGATGTAAAAAATACACAACATAACGTGATGAGCGAGCAGGCGGATAACAACGCACGTGTTCCGAAGCGTCTTGGTTGAGGTCTCATAAACTCAGTCACCGGGTAAGGATAGGTGAGATTACCGTGAAACGTTGAATCGTCATAGCAATGGATCAATGAGCCAACAAGTTCACACGTATTTTGAGTTCTCCCGTCCACTTTTGGCAATTACCAGAATATTCCGGGTTTATCCAACGCCCCCCCTCGGAATAATTACACCACAGCCGCTGAGTCATCCGAAGCACCACGGCCTTAATGCAGGGGGAACGACCTCCCTAAGGGTGTCATTGCCCAGATCAATGACATGTTATGTAAGGAAGTATCCATGAAGCGTACCGCACTATTACTGGCCATCAGCGCGTTGCCAAGCCTCAGCTTTGCCGCCGGCACCAACACCATCACCTTTAAAGGTCAAGTTTCCAGCCAGACCTGCAAAGTGTCGGTTAACGGCGACCAGGCCAACCCTTTGATTCTGCTGCCAACTGTGTCGTCTTCGGCACTGTCTGCCAAAGGCAGTACTGCTGGCGAAACCACGTTCACTATTGCGCTGAGAGACTGCACAGCACCCACCACAGATGCGCAAAAGATCAACGTCATGTTTGGCACGAACAACGTCACTTCTGCTGGCAACCTGGCCAATACCTCCGGTGACGCCAAGAACGTTGCGTTGCAGTTGCTCCCCGCTCCAGGCAGCGCCACTCCTGTCGTCCTGAGCAGCACCGGTACTACGACCGTTGATGGGCTGACGTTGGCACTGAACCAGACGTCGACTAGTCATGACTACGCCGTTCGCTACATCAGCGAAGCAGGTTCGGCGACCACCGGCTCGGTCGGCGCTCAAGTGCAGTACTCATTCAGCTACCTGTAAGCGTCCAGTCGCCTGCCGCTGCGTCTGCGGCAGGCTTTCCTTTTCTGCGTTCAGCGCACTTCACCCCCCAGGCACACCAAAATGTTCAGACATTGGCGCGAAGCACTTTCAATTACCTTCGTCATGGCCATGACAGTAGCCAGCTCCGCCAGCGCCAGTGTAGTGCTAAACGGAACTCGGGTTATTTTCCCTGCCTCAGCCAACGAAAAAACCCTGCAGTTCAGCAACGAGGGGCCAGTGCCTTACGCGGTGCAGGTCTGGTTGGACAAAGGCAACGCGAACTCCACCGCCGCTACTGCCGATGCCCCGTTTGTGGCGACTCCACCCGTGTTCCGGATTAACGCCAACGGCGGCCAGTCTGTGCGACTGATCAAAACCGCCGCAGATTTTCCGACCGACCGAGAGTCGCTGTTCTATCTTAATTTTTTGCAAATTCCTGCACTGCAGGCGAGCTCAGAGCAGGCCAACCGATTACTCATAACAACGGTAAGTCGACTGAAGGTGTTTTATCGCCCCGACAACCTGCAAGGAAGTCCCGAAAAAGTTGGCGAGCACTTAACGTTCAAACGTGAACTCAAGGACGGCAAAAACCAACTGCGCGTCGAAAACCCCACGGGCTATTTTGCGGTCATCCGCGAGGCACGCCTTAGCCAGGATGCGCACACTGCAGCACTGGCCGAGTCGGTGATACTCGCGCCGCACTCCGTCCAGTCATGGCCACTTCCTGCGCAGGCGCAAAAGCTGTCGGTTGGCAGTCACATCACGCTGACGCTAGTGAATGATTACGGTGCAGATGTCACCCATGAGTTGACGCTTGAACCGTGACAGACCACTTGCCGTGTTGCGCCGCCTTCGAGCCGCCTGCTTGCGCCAATGGGTACTAGCTGCGCTGTGCACAGGCTGCTACACGGTCGCAGGCTATGGCGCAGAGCCGGAGTCGAGTGACGGCTACCGATTCGACGACAGCCTGCTGCCTGGCGGCATACCGGGAATGGGTTCGCTGGCACGCTTCAATCGTGTCGATGCTATTGATCCAGGTGAATATCAAGTCGAGCTGTACATGAACAAGCGCTTTATTGATCGCGTGAGCATTAACTTCACTGCGCAACCCGACGGTGGTGTGAAAGCGTGCCTGCAGCGCGATTTACTCTTGCGCCTGGAAGTACTCGACAGCGCCATTCGCACGCCAGACAAAGGCGGCTGCGATACCTTGGAGCATCTTGTTGATGGCGCTTCGAGCAGCTTCGATCCGGCACAACTGCGCTTGGACTTGAGCGTACCGCAGATCATGACCAAACAGCGCCCACGCGGTTTCGTAGCAACCGAAAATCTTGACTCCGGCACGACCATTGGTTTCGTCAACTACAGCGCAAGCCAATATCACGCCAGCTACTCCGGCACTTACGCGAATCGAACCGACTCAAGCTATCTGGCGCTCAACGAAGGCGTCAACTTCGGTCTATGGCGCCTGCGCCAACAATCCCAACTCCACTATGACAATCTGCAAGGTGGCCGCTGGGACATCACCCGCACCTACCTTCAACGCGCGTTGCCTGCGCTGGACAGTGAACTGACTGCGGGCGAGGGCTTCACTTCCGGGCGTTTTTTTTCCAGCATGAACTACCTCGGCATTGAACTGACCAGTGATCCGCGCATGCGTCCGGACTCGCTACGCGGCTATGCGCCGACAGTCCGAGGAATCGCCAAAACCCACGCCCAAGTAGTGATCCGCCAGAACGGCAGCGAGCTGTATCAGACCTCCGTCGCCCCTGGCCCGTTTGAAATCAACGACCTGACCACCAGCGGCTACAGCGGCGATCTGGAAGTCATCGTTAAAGAAGCCGACGGTACCGTCAGCAGCTTCAGCGTACCCAATTCGGCCCTGCCAGAGAGTTTGCGTCCTGGCGACTCACGCTACAGCTTTGCTTTAGGTAAAAGTCGCGATACCGGCAGCGCCGCGCCGTTCAGCGAGTTTACCTATCAGCGTGGTCTGGACAACAGCTTCACCGCCAACACCGGCCTGCGTATCGCCCAGGGCTACCAGGCACTGGCCATTGGCGGCGTCTACGGCAACTGGCTCGGAGCATTTGGCCTGGACAGCACATTCTCCAGAGCCGAACTGCCCGGTGAAGGCACCCAAGAAGGCTGGATGCTGCGCTTAGGCTACAGCCGAACGTTCGAACCGACCCGCACCAGCTTTGCACTGACCGCCTACCAGTACTCAACGACAGGCTACCGCGACCTGAATGACGTATTGGGCCTGCGCGCTGCTGATGCACAGGGCAAGACGTGGCGCTCGAACACCTACCAGCAACGGTCGCGCCTGGAAGTATCGGTCAATCAAAGTCTGGATAAATGGGGCAACCTGTTTCTGTCCGGTGCTAGACAGGACTATCGCGGGCAGCGCGAAAGCGACACACAACTGCAATTCGGCTATTCGAAAACCTTCGGCAACGGCCTCAGCGTGAGCCTGTCGGTGGGCCGCCAACGTGTCGGCGGCTACCTTAGTGATCGCGGCAACCCATACATCGAGCCCGACGATCTGAGCCGTCAGGGCGATACCGCAGGGCTTACCATTGACGGCACCCGCCAAACCTTGAGCCTGCTCTCAGTATCCTTCCCGTTGGGTTCGTCGGGGAAATCCAGCACGCCCTACGTGAGCACCTCCATCAGCCAAAGCGCTCAGACCACCCTTACCCAGGCCTCATTATCCGGTACGCTCGGCGAGCAGCGCCCACTGAGCTACAGCGTGGATACCTCGCGTGACAGCGCTGCACGCACGACTACACTGGGTGCAGGCCTGCAACAGCAAACCGCCTATGCCAGCATCGGCGGCAGCGTTTCCCAAGGCGAGGATTATTGGCAAATGTCAGCCAACGCGCGCGGTGCGGCAGCACTGCACAGTGGTGGCCTGACGTTGGGGCCTTATCTGGGTGACAGCTTTGCCTTGGTCGAAGCCCAAGGCGCGCGCGGTGCAGCATTGATGAACGCCCAGGGTGCGAGCATAGACGGGCGTGGCTACGCCCTGCTCCCTCACTATTGCCCTACCGCTACAACAACATTGGCCTGAGCCCGGAGGGCATGAACGATAAAACCGAGCTGGAGGATGCCCAGCGCCGTGTAGCGCCCTACGCCGGGGCAACGTTAAAGGTCACCTTCAAGACTCGACACGGTGATGCCCTGCTCATTCGCACGCACCTGGACAATGGTCAGCAAGTACCGCTGGGTGCTGATGTGCTCGATGCACAAGATCGTGTTATCGGTATGGTTGGGCAAGGCGGCCAGGCTTATGTGCGCAGCGAAACCCGGGAAGGACGCTTGACCCTGCGTTGGGGTGAAGGCCCAAGCGAGCGTTGTGTGCTGGACTACGCAGTCAATGCACAAGCCGCCTCGTCCCCCTTGATCCAACTGGACAGCGAATGCCGCTTGCCCGTGAACCAATGACTCCGCCACAGTCCTTATTGAGACTTTTCATGTTTGAATCAACCCGACTACGTCTTGCTCTTGTGTTTAGCCTTGGGCTATTTGTGAGTACTTCTGCGCATGCCAATTGCCAACAAAAATACAACGGCTGGGCCAATTGGGATGGCAACTCTGTACAAATCAAGGCCGGACGCATCAACCTCAGCTCAAGCTACCTGCAGCCGGCGGGTACTCCTCTGGCCACCACCATTACCTCGCCTAACGATTGGTTGGGAGCGGATACCGTGTTGTTTGAATGCGACTTGGCCGATAAGGATAGTCTCTACGAATTGTTCGCCACCAATGGCGACGACCGCCTGGGCGGATACTGGGAAATTGGCAACGGCGCAGGCACCGCTATCAACGATGGCTTGCCGGGTGTCTATGCCACGTACTTCCCTTATGTGGGTATAAAGATAACGCACCTGGATTCAGGTAAGGTTTTTTCGCGCTACTGGCAGGAAAGCAAGATCACCCGTTATGACGTGGTCGGCAACAAGCTGCAAGTCAAACCCAAGCATTTGAGCGCACTCAAGGCAGAATTGATCAAGGTCTCCGCTACCCCGCCCGAAGGCGGCAGCGGGAGCAACTATTGTGGCGCGCAGGCACAAGTCGTCAGCTCGACAGCCAGCTATAATTACGCCTGCACCCAGCCTAACGCCTATGTAACGTTCAAGGCGCCCGGGCTTGTTTACGATCCGGTGGGATCTGACAGCAACACCAATTATCGATTTTGGGGGCCCGGCAACGGCATCGCCTACGGTTTACGTAATGCCTCGACCTTGAGCGCGACGTCGACTTGTGTAGCGCGCAATGTCACCCCCGTCGTAACCTTTCCGACCATCAGCGTTCAGCAACTGAGCAGCGGAGAAAGTCGCGAGGCTCAATTCACGGTCGAACTTGAGTGCAGCAACAGCGCCACTTCCGGAGTTCAATCGAGTCAGACCGCGCTCGGTATTCAGGTCTCGCAACCAGCCTTCGCCAAAGCTCAGGAACTGGGCTTGGTCAACAGCTATGGTGGCGTCGATTATCTGCTTTCCAATGGCTATGGCATCGACCCTGGCGTGGCCACCGGGGTTGGGATCAGCCTGCGCGACAGCGCCGCCGGCAACCCGATGAACTTCGTTGGTTGGCCTGGCAATACGGGGGCGAACAACCCCACCGGCAAGCTGGCGGGCTGGTACCCGGTATTGGATCAAGCCACGTCTCAGGGCGAAAGTGCAGCTGGCTATACTCGATACACAAAGGTAATCACTGCCGTGCTGGAAAAGCTGCCACGGCTGCAACCCACTGCAGGTCGAGTCGATGCGACTGCTTATGTGCTGGTGAAAATCCAATGAACCGTGTCAGTCAGCAACTTGCTTCATCGCTCTTGGCCGCACTGCTGGGGTTAATCAGTACATCCTGTTCAGCTGGGGTAATGGCGGACCGCACTCGCCTGATTTTTCAGGAAGGGCAAGCACGACAAACGCTCACGCTCGCGAATACCAATGTCTACCCGGTGGTAGTGCAGACCTGGATAGACAAAGGCCAGGGCGACAAACTGCCGCAGAATATCGTGTCAGCCTTTATTGCTATGCCAGCGGTGTTCCGCCTGCAACCTTCTGCACTGCAAAATCTTCAGATAATCCTAACCGACCCAGCGCTGCCCAAAGACCGAGAGTCGCTGTTCTGGCTCAACCTGTACGAGATTCCACCCCGTAACGATGCGAGCGCGACGGACGCGACTCGCGTGACCCTAGCCATGAACACCCAATTGAAAATTTTCTATCGCCCTAAAGGTCTGCCTTCCTCGCCAGAGCAGCTCACGGACTCACTGCACTTTCGCCTTGAAAAAACCACCCAGGGCCTGACCCTGGTCTGTCGCAACGACAGCCCCTATCACGCTTCATTTGCGTCCCTGGGCTTAATCCGGGATGGGCAAGGCGTTGCCCGTGTGACTGACACCGATCTGCTTAGCAGCCCTTACAGTGAACGTCGCTACCATGTTGACCAAAGCCTGCTAAAAAGCCAGGAAACGGTGCAATTGAACTATGATTTGATCGACGACACGGGCCGTATTCGTTCAGGGCGCGCAATGCTGCAGTGACCGTTGGCAGGACAAAACTTTGATAGTCCGTAACCCTCTGCGTCTTGTGATGTCTATGTATTTACATGACGTTGCGCGCAGTGCCGCAGGTACCTGTTGGGCATACGCCAAAGACGCAGGCTCCACCCCTCATCAACTGAAAAGTCTGACAACACCAGGGGAGTTCACCGTGAACCTTCGCATTGTCATCGCCGATGACCACCCGATCGTCCTGCTAGGCACCCAACTGTTGTTGGAGAAAAATGGTTGCGGCATCGTTACCGGCCAAGCCAAAAGCCCTGAAGAACTCGAAGTCGTTTTAAGCAAGACCCCTTGTGATCTGTTGGTGACGGATTTCGCCATGCCGGGTAGCCAGCGGGATGGGCTTGCAATGCTCAGGCGCCTGAGACAGCTTTACCCGACGTTGAAAATCATCGTTCTCACCTCGCTGCAAAATTCCAGCTTGGTATTGAGCATCTTGAATTTGAACGTGAACGGGGTAATTGAAAAAAACGCAGACCCGGCAGAGCTGTCGCTCGCTATAAAACACGTCATGAATAACAAAATATTCTTGAGTGACTTTTTCCGCAAAGCACTGGCTGATGAATGCATTATTAGCCCGGAAAAAACCACCATAAAGCTGGCCCCCAAAGAAATCGAAGTCATCCGTCTGCTAGCCGCGGGCTATACCCCCAGCGAAATTGCGGACAAACTATCACGTAGTATAAAAACCATCAGTTGGACCAAAATTTCAGCTAAAGGCAAGCTAGGGATCACGTCTGATGCCGAGCTATTTGAGTACTGCCGCAATGCCAGATTGATCAGCTAGTGAATACGTGCCTCTACATGACGTGAAGGCTCTCGTAGCTTAAGGGATATCGCTGTTCACGATCGCTGGTGCATCCAGTGTCGTGGGGGCAAAAATGGGGGCATTCAAAAACGCCGATCATCACTGATCGGCGTTTTTTTAACCCGCCAACACCTGATGGGCAGCGCTGGACTCAATCGGCCAGACGCATTGACAGAAAGTCTATCAACGCCTTGAGCGCGTTCGGCATTCGCTGGCGTGACAGGTAAACGGCATGGATACCGATAGGCTTGATGCGATGCTCAGCAAACAGTCGAACCAGACGCCCGTCCTTGATGGCCTGCGCGGCGGCAAAATGCGGTAGCATCGAAACGCCTGTTCCGCTCAACGCAGCGCGCACGATGATCGACGCTTCGTTGGTGCTGAAGCTGCCGGTGACAGGCACGCTGACGTTTTCACCGTTGACGATGAAATGCCAGAGGCTGCGTCCGTAATACGTGTAGGTCAGGCAATTGTGGACAGCCAGGTCTCGCACGTCCCCAGGCATGCCATGGCGCTGGAGATAGGCAGGGCTTGCGCAGATGAACGAGTCCACTTCGCCGAGCTTCTTCGCGATAACGCCCGGATCGAGGTTGCTCGTCACCCTGATCGCCAGGTCAATCCCCTCTTGCGCAAGATTGGTCATGCCATCGGCAATCTGCAAATCGATGGTGACAGCCGGGTATAGCTGAAGAAATTCCATCAGCAGGTCCGTCAGGCAATATTCGGCAAAGATCGACGGTGCAGTAACCCTGAGCAACCCCTTGGGCGCACTCTCGGCTTGCGCCCCCAGCACCTTGACGTCTGTCGACAGCGCTACGAGTTCTTTGCAAATCGGTAGCAGTTGCTCGCCCGCTGCCGTGAGGCTGAGTCTGCGTGTGGTCCTGTGCAGCAAGCGGATTTCGGCCCACTCCTCCATCACGCCGATGTAGCGTGTGGCCATCGCCCTGGACATATCCAGGTGCGTGGCCGCCGCCGAGATGCTGCCCCTGGCTACCGTTTCAAGAAATACTTTTGCCGCTGTCAATCGGTCCATCTGCGCGCTCGGTGCAACAAAGCGTCAACTATAGCCCGGTATATCTTCGCCCGCTAAGCGAATACGGTAGCGCCCCTGCGATACCGGCTCACCACCACCTGGAAGAAGGTGCCGCACTGTTGATCACGTTTATTCCTGAACCGGAGAAGTTTAAATGCCCGACGCCAACGGCAAGACCCTGCGATTGCTGTTCCCGCAATGGCAAGGTGGCAACAATCCGCCCTATCACTTGGGCGCTCAGTTGCTGTCCTGGCTGGCGCCTGAACACAGCGGCCCGGTCGAAGAGGTGCCCGTCAGCCTGCCGGACGGCTCGCCACTTGCGCTGGAAGGCGGCATCGTCGGCCGCAGCGCGTTGCTGCGCCAGTTGCACGCGGCGCGTGCGCTGATCGACAAGCATCAACCGGATCGCCTCGTTGTTCTGGGCGGCGACTGCCTGGTGGATCTGGCGCCCTTTGCTTACCTCAACGAACGCTACGAGGGTGATTTAGCCATTCTCTGGGTTGATGCCCACCCGGACATTCTGACGCCCAAAGACTTCCAGCACGCCCACGCGATGGTACTGGGAAGCCTGCTGGGCGAAGGCGACCCCGACTTTCTCAAAGCGGTAAAGCGCCCGGTCAAACCTGCCAATGTGATGTATGCGGGCCTGCAACCAACGATGGACGTTGAAACAGCCATGATTGCCAGGCTGGGGCTGCAAAGCGCGAGCCCTGAAGAACTCGCGCACTCCAGCACACCTGTCTTGCAGTGGCTGAAATCGACAGGCGCCAGGCATCTGGCGATCCACTTCGACCTGGACGTGCTGGACCCGACGTTGTTTCGTTCATTGCTGTTCGCCAACCCTGACGTTCCTGCCAGCACATGGCACGGCGTCGCTCAGGGAAAAATGACCATGGAACAGGTGATTCGCCTGCTCGCTGATGTGGCCAACGTCGTCGATGTGGTTGGAATCGGCATTGCCGAACACCTGCCGTGGGACGCCTTGGCACTTAAAAACATGTTGACCAGATTGCCGCTGATGGGCGAGCCGCAAGCGAAATAGAGGCACGCTTTATCGACCTGAACATGTGCCCTGCCCCCGCACAAACCAACTAATTCTTTCGAGTCCCTAGCGAGTCTGGATTTAACTGCTAGGTTCAAACGACATGTCCTACAAGAAATAGCGAATAACGACAGCCCGTCAGCCTGCATAAACACGCTATCGGGTTCATCACCAGGGAATTGGGGAGTTGTCATGTTCAGGTCCGCGTGTCTTCCGGCATTTTTGCTGGCGTCCTCCGTGTTGCCGATGTTTGCCGCCCACGCCGATAACGCCGAGACAGCCAACAAAAGCAACAACCCCCTCAACCTCGCGCCGGGCGCGAACCTGCAGGACTACTACACCCCCAGGCTCTTCGACAGCAATGCCCACACCAATGATCTGCTGCTGCGCGGCATATTGCCAGTAGCCCCCTCGGACTTCATTGGCGTACCGCAGCTATTGCGCGCCACCCTGCCCATCAGCACCCGCCCCGATCCCCACAGCGGCTACAGCACCGGGATTGGCGACCTGAACCTGTTCGATATTTTCCTGCTCAAGACCGACGGCGTGCAGTTGGGCATTGGTCCGCAAATCACCGCGCCCACTGCCGAACACGATGAGCTGGGCACCGGCAAATGGCAGGCCGGCCTCGCGGCAATCGCCATCGATTCATCCCCCCGTGGCCTGCTTGGCGCGCTGGTGCAGTACCAAAGCTCATTCGCCGGCGACCGCGACCGGGCTCATGTGGAAAGTGCCACCTTTCAGCCCTTCATCATTCATAACCTGCCCAAAGGCTGGTACCTGCGCTCCACCGGCACCTGGACCTTCGACCTGAAGAACGACACCCATTACATCCCTGTCGGCTTCGGTGCCGGCAAGGCCTGGAAGGCCGGTACCAATATCCTCAACGCTTATATCGAACCGCAGTGGACCGTGGCCCGCAAAGGCGATGGCCTGCCGCAGTTCACCCTGTTTGCCGGGATCAACGTGACGTTTGGAAAATAAGGAAGTGTTATGCACGCTCTGATTCGTGGTACCGGTTTCTGCCTGCCATCCCTGCTCTCAATACTCATCAGCACCGGCGCCTGCGCCGACTTCACCGCTACGCCGAGCGAAGCCCGGGCCATCGCCAAGGAAGCCTACCTCTATGGCTTCCCGGTGGTAGAGATGTACAAGACCCTCTACACCCAGGCCGTCGACAAGAGCGGGCCGAACTTCAAGGCGCCGTTCAACCATATCGGCAACACCGCGCAAGTGTTCACGCCCAAAGACACTGCATTCGTGACGCCGAACTCCGACACGCCCTACTCCTTCGTCTGGCTGGACCTGCGCGCCGAACCGGTGGTGCTGACCCTGCCGAAGATCGAGGACAATCGCTACTACTCGGTGCAGTTGATCGACCTGTACACGCAGAACTTCGGCTACTTGGGTACCCGCACCACCGGCAACAACGGCGGGCACTACATGGTGGCGGGCCCCGACTGGAAAGGTCAGCAGCCCACTGACATCGATCGCGTGGTGTACAGCGAAAGCAACATCGCCTACGCGCTGTACCGCACGCAATTGTTCGATGACAAGGACCTGGGCAAGGTCAAGCAGATCCAAAGCGGCTACAAGGTTCAGCCCCTCAGCAACTATGTGAATCAGCCAAAACCCACCCAGCCGCTGAAGATCGCGTGGCCCAAGCCGACACCCGACATGAGCGACAGCCCCCACCTGTTCCGCTACCTGAACTTCATACTCGGCTACGCAGCCCCTCAGGACAGCGAAAAAGACCTGCTGGCGCGTTTTGCCAGGATCGGCATCGAGGCGGGCAAGCCGTTTGACCTCAAGGCCCTGACGGTTGAGCAACGCAAAGCCCTGGAAGACGGGATCGCCGACGGCAAGGCAGAGTTTGCCGCGTTCAAAAAGGACAAGATCGACACTCACCAGGTCGCCAGCGGCGACTTTTTCGGCACGCGGGACCACCTGAACAACAATTATCTGTATCGCTACGTGGGCGCCAACCTCGGAATCTTCGGCAACTCGACAGACGAAGCCGCCTACCTGAGCTATTTCGTCGACAGCGAAGGCCAACCGGCCAATGGCGCCCGTCACAGCTACACCGTGCATTTTGCCAAGGACCAGTTGCCACCCGCCGACGCGTTCTGGTCACTGACCCTGTACGACGCCAAGACCAAGCTGCTGGTGCCCAACCTGAAGCAACGTTACCTGCTCAACTCGCGGATGCTGCCCGGCTTCAAACTCGACGCCGACGGCGGCCTGACCCTGCTGGTGGCGCATCACGAGCCACCGAAATCCGAGCAAAGCAACTGGCTGCCGGCGCCTCCAGGTCCGTTCTACGCCATATTGCGCATCTACCTGCCCAAGCCTGAAGTGGGTAACGGCCAGTGGAAGCTGCCACCGCTTACGCCGATCAAATAGCGCCTGATCCTGTAGCACCGCGGTCCCTGACATCAGGCATTTACAAGGAGTAGCGCCATGGTTTCACGTAGTCAAATGAGTGCGTTTACCGCCGCCACGCTGGCACTGCTGCCAGGGCTGGGGTTTGCCGACAATGCCAGAGACTGGCAAAACACTCCGACGGATCTGAACATGGTGTTCGGCTACTACAACCGGCTGGACACCAACACGCCGATCGACACCTCGCTGCCGATTACCGGCCTGTCATTGAATGCCGACGTCTACCTGTTTCGTTATGCCCGTTCATTCGGCATTGACGGGCGCAACAGCGCGATCCAGATCATCCAGCCCTACGCCGATATTTCGGCATCGTTCGACAATGCGCAATTTTTCAGCGGCACCAAGCACAACGGTGGCATGGGCGATACCCAGCTGGTGTTTGCCCACAACTTCTTCGGCGGCCCCGCATTGACCGCCGCAGAATTTGCAAAATGGACGCCCGAGACATTTCTCACCGGGGCCTTCTGGCTGACGATACCCAACGGCGACTACGACAAGGACCGCATCATTAACATCGGCTCCAATCGTTGGGTGTTCAAGCCGGAAATCGGTTTTGGCACCCCGATTGGCCCGACCTGGCTGGAAATCAACACCTATGTGTCGCTGTTCGGTGACAACAAGGATTACCACGGCGACAGCAAGCTGGAACAAAAGCCGCTGTACGCGATTGAAGGGCACTACAGCTACACCCTCAACCGGGCCCTGTGGGTGTCGCTGGATGCCACCTACAACCGGGGCGGCGAAAGCAAAATCGACGGTGACTGGCAGGACAACAAGCAGGAAAACGGCCTGCTGGGTGCCAGCCTCGGCTTTATGCTGACACCCCAGTTCGGCGGGCTGCTGGCCTACTCCGACACCGTTTCCGAGCGCACCGGCTCACCCGATGTGAACACCTGGACCTTCCGCCTGCAGTACGTCTGGTGAACACGTGCAGCACATCGTAGTCGCCGCGCCTGGGTGACCCACCGGTTCTAGGAGGAATGTGATGACAGCGCTCAACGATTTAACCGCCCTGCAAGCCAGCATCGCCGAAAGCGTGCTGGGCCAGGACCAGGTGATCCGGCAGATCCTCATCGGCCTGCTGGCCAACGGTCACTTACTGCTCGAAAGCCTGCCGGGGCTGGCCAAGACCCGCACGGTCAAGGCCCTGGCCCGGCACCTGGAGGCGAAGATGAGCCGTATCCAGTTCACCCCCGACCTGCTGCCCTCGGACATAACCGGCGCCGAAGTGCTGCACCAGGTAGACGGCCAGAACCAGATCCGCTTCCAGCCAGGCCCGCTGTTCGGCAACCTGATCCTCGCCGATGAAATCAACCGCGCCCCGGCCAAGGTCCAGGCGGCGTTGCTGGAAGCCATGGAAGAACGCCAGATCACCGTGGCCGGCGCCAGCCATCCGCTGCCCGAGCTGTTTATCGTGGTCGCCACCCAGAACCCCATCGAACAGGAAGGCACTTACCCACTGCCCGAAGCGCAGATGGACCGGTTCCTGATGAAGGTCCTGTTGGATTACCCCAGCGCCGAGAACGAAAGCCAGGTGCTGCGCCTGCTGCGCGAAGAAGAACAGCGCGCTGCCACGGCGGCCACCCAGGGCTTCACGCTCGGCCCCGAGGTGATCTTCGCCGCACGCAAGGAAGTCAGCGCGGTCAAGGTGTCCCCCGCCATCGACCGCTACCTGATCGACCTGATCAACGCCACCCGCCATCCCGCCGACTACGACGCCGACCTGGCGCGCTGGATCAGCCTCGGCGCCAGCCCGCGTGGCGGCATTGGCCTGGACCGCGCCGCCCGTGCCGATGCCTGGCTGCAAGGCCAAACCTTCGTCACCCCGGACAACGTGCGCACGGTGGCGCATCCGGTACTGCGTCATCGCCTGCAATTGAGCTACGACGCGGTGGCAGAGGGTGTCAGCGCCGACCAGGTGCTGGACCGTCTGCTGGCCAAAGTGGCGATCCCGGCATGAACGCCGATGGCCTGGTTTACGTGTCTTTGGGGCAGTTGATGGCCCTGCAGTTCCAGGCCCGCGGCCTGAGCTTTGTGGCGCGCCAGCCCCAGGGCAGCATTCTCGCCGGCAACCATGCCTCACGGTTGCGCGGGCGCGGCCTGAGCTTCGACGAACTGCGCCGCTACCAACCCGGCGATGACCTGCGCCATCTCGACTGGCGCGCCTCCCTGCGCACTGGCAAACCGGTGATCCGCACCTTTACCGAAGAACGCGACCGCCCGGCGTTGATCGTGGTCGACCAGCGCATGTCGATGTTTTTTGGCTCGGTGCGCAGCTTCAAATCCGCCATCGCCGCCGAGTTGGGCGCGCTGGCGGCATGGATGGTGTTCAACGCCGGTGACCGGGTCGGCGGCGTGGTGTTCAACGATCAACGCATCGACCGCGTGGCACCGCTGCGCAGCCGCAAGCGTGTGGAAACCTTGTGCAGCCGGATCGTCGAACAGAACACCGCGTTGAACGCCACCCAGCCGGATCGTGAAGCGCACGGCCAACTCGACAAGGTGCTGCAACACTGCCTGGCGCTGGCCGGCCATGACCATCTGATCTGCATCGTCAGTGACTTCGCCGGGGCCGCTGAGCGCACCCTGCAATTGATGCGGCAACTGTCGGCCCACAACGATGTGATCGCCCTGCAAGTCTACGATCCGCTGGCGTTGAACGTGCCGGACAGCGGGCAGCTGATGATCACTCAGGGTCAATTACAGGTGGAGCTTGCGGTACACAAACGCCAGGTGCGCCAGCCGTTGGGCGATTTTCTCGGCGGCCGGCTCAAAGACGTCGCCAGCCTGCTGCGGCGCAGTCAGGTGCCGTTGCTGATGATCAGCACCGCGCTGCCCGCCATCGACCAACTGCGCGATGAACTGGGCCGGCGCACGGGAACGCGGCGATGAACGCCCACGTGCCGAGCATCGAACAACTCAAGGAGCTGGGGTTGCCCGCGCCGGTCAACTATTGGCCGCAGACCTGGGGCTGGTGGGCGCTGCTCGGTTTAGTCGCTGTCGCCTTGCTGGCGCTGGGCGTTCGCGCCTGGCTGCGCTGGCGGCGCAATGCCTATCGCCGCGAAGCCTTGGCGCGGCTTGATGTACTCGAAGACCTGCGCGAATTACCCGAATTGCTTAAGCGTGTGGCCCTGTCGATGCCGCTTGCGCCTGAAGAGCACCAGCGCGTGCCGACCCTGAGCGGCGACGACTGGCAAGCGTTTCTGCTGCGCCATGCCAGTGCGCCGCTGCCGGAGGATTTCAGCCGGCAACTGGCGAACCTTGCGTATGGATCAGCGAACGTTCCCAACGCCCAACGTGAACAGCTATTGGCGCAGAGCAAAGCCTGGGTGGAGCATCACCATGTGGCAGCTTGATTACCCCTGGCTGTTGCTCCTGCTGCCGCTGCCATGGCTGGCCTACCGTTACCTGCCGCACTACCGCGAAGCCCGCAGCGCCGTGCGCGTGCCGTTTTTTACCGGCCTTAGCCGGGCGGTCGGCCAGACGCCGGCTGCCAGCGGCCTGCGCACCAACCGCTTGCAACTGCAGCTCAACCTGCTGGTCTGGGCCTTGCTGGTGCTGGCCATCGCTCGCCCGGTGTGGATCGAAAAACCCATCGAACGCCAACAGCCGGTGCGTGACTTGATGCTGGCCATCGACATCTCGCAGTCCATGGAGACCGAGGACTTCAGCGACGTCAACGGCCAGAAGATCAACCGCCTGGCAGCGGTCAAACAGGTGGTGCACGGCTTTATCCAGCGCCGCACTGATGACCGCATCGGCCTGATCCTGTTTGGCAGCGGCGCCTACCCCCAGGCGCCGCTGACCCTGGACCACGCCAGCCTGTCGCTGCTGCTGGACGACGGCGGCATCGGCATGGCCGGGCCCAACACCGCGATTGGCGATGCCATCGGCCTGAGCCTGAAACTGCTGGACCAGGCCCATGAGCCAGAGAAAGTGCTGATCCTGCTCACCGACGGCAACGACACCAGCAGCGCGATCCCGCCCGACCATGCGGCGTCGATGGCGGCCTCCAAGGGCGTGGTGATTCATACCATCGGCATTGGCGACCCGGATGCCTCGGGTGAAGCCAAGGTCAACCTCAGCGCCCTGCAACAGATTGCCGAAGCCACCGGCGGGCGGTATTTCCGTGCGGAAAACCGCAACACCCTGGACCAGGTCTACGCCACCCTCGACCAGATCACCCCACACCAGGTGAAGACCCTGAGCCACCGGCCCAGGCGTGACCTGTTCTGGATGCCCCTGGCGGCATCCATCAGCGGGTTGGCGCTGTATCACCTGATCGCCGCGTTCTGGCCGCACCTGAGACTGCGCCCTCGGGAGGTCCGCGATGGAAGTCAACCTCAGTGACTTCCACTTCCTGCGCCCGGACTGGCTGTTGCTGGCGTTACTTGGCCTGGCGCTGCCACTGCTGTGGCGGCGCAGCAAAGACCTGCAACGCCGGCTGCGCGGCACTATCGCCCCGCACCTGCTGCCGCATTTGTTGCTGACGCCGACAGACCGCCATCGCCTGCGGCCGGTGCACCTGGTGAGCGCCTTGTTGATCCTCGGCGCGCTGGCCAGCGCGGGCCCCACCTTGGAACAGGACCGCCCCGACTTCCTGGAAAACCGTGCGCCGCTGATCATCGCCCTCGACCTGTCTCCGTCGATGGACACCGCCGACGTGCCGCCTACCCGGTTACAAGCCGCCAAGCACAAGCTGCAAGACCTGGTACAGCGCCGCCAGGGGCGCGCACCGCGCTGCTGGTGTATGCCGGCAGCGCGCACTTGGTATTACCGCCGACGGACGACCCGGCGCTGCTGGACAGTTTCATCCAGGCACTGGCCACCGACCTGATCAGCAAACCCGGACGGGATGTGGCCGCGGTGATCGACCAGGCCAAGGGTTTGCTGGCGGCCGAAAAGGCGCCCGGCAGCCTGCTGCTGATTACCGACGGCGCCGACCCCGCGCAACTGCCGCCGCTCAAACAACACCTGACGGACAGCCCGTTGCAGGTGCTGGTACTGGCGGTCGGGGTGAACGTCGATACTGGCGTGCTCAAGCAACTGGCTGGCGCCACTGACGCGCCACTGGGCAGTCTGACGCTCAATGACGACGACCTGGAGTGGGTGGAGCTGCACGCCCAACAGCATTTCCAGAACGCCGACGAGCAACAACGCAACCTGCAATGGAAAGACGCTGGCTACTGGCTGTGCTGGCCGCTGCTGCTGTTGGCGTTGTGCAGTGTGCGCCGGGGCTGGAGCCTGAACTGGATGGCGGTGCTGGTGCTCGGGGTGTGCCTGCAACCGGCGCCCGCCGAGGCCAATGCGCTGACTGACGCATTCTTGACCCGCGACCAACAAGGCCGTTGGGCCTTCGAACAGCATCACTACCCCGCCGCTGCCGCGCTGTTTGTCGACCCCTACTGGAAAGGCATCGCCGCCTACAACGCCGCCGACTACGACCTCGCCCTGGCGACCTTTTCGCAACTCGACAGCGCACAAGCGGCGTTCTACCGGGGCAATATCCACGTGCGCCGCTTCAAGTTCGACGACGCCATCGCCGCCTATCAACACGCCCTCCAGCAACAGCCGCAATTCCCCGAAGCCAGCGCCAACCTGGCCCTGGCGTTAGCGCTGAAGAAAGACACCGAAAACGCCTCGGACAACGCCCCCGAGGTCAAGCCCGATGCGCTCAAGTTCGACAAGGCGGCCGGCAAGGGCAAGAGCAAGACGCTCCAGACCGAGCAAGCGAGCAACGATGCGTTGTGGTTGCAGAACCTGACGACTTCCCCGGCGAACTTTCTGCGGCGCAAGTTCAGCCTGCAAGACCAGGGGGCGCAGCCATGAAGCGGCTCTACGGGCTGTTACTGCTGATCTGCGGGCCAGTGTGGGCGGACGAGCCACAACTGAGGGTGCAGGCACTGCTGGTGCCGGGCACTCAGGTGGTCGTGGGCGAGCAAGTGCAATTGCAGGTCGATGTATTGACCGACAGCTGGTTCACCGCCGCCGCCAGGCTGCCGCCGTTGCAACTGCCCGGTGCGCGGGTGCAGGCGCCGGACGGTGAGTCCGAGCACTTGAACCAGGTGATTGAAGGCAAGCCCTTCTACGGCATGCGCTACCGCTACCGCATCACGCCTGCGGTGGCCCAGACTTTTAACATTCCGGCGCTGACGGTGCAGGCCCAGCCGGGCCAAGCCAGCGCGCCGTTAACGGCCCAGACAACAGCGCTGTCGTTCCAGGCCACCCAGCCGCCGGGGTTCGAACCCGGAGAAAGCGTATTGGTGGCCGATGGTTTGCGCCTGACCCAGACGCTCACCCCCACACCGCTCAAGGTCGGCGACACCCTCACCCGCACGCTCACGCTGCAAGCCGACAACACCCCCGGCCTGTCCCTGCCGCCGCCTGACCAGGCGCGGGTAAAGGGTCTGCGCCGCTACCCGCAGTCGCCGGTTATCAGCAACCTGGATGACGGGCGCGGCACCATCAGCGGCGGCCAGCGTATCGACCGGCAGGTGTACCGCATCGAACACGCCGGTCATTACCAACTGCCCGCCATCCGCGTGAAATGGTGGGACAGCCGCAACCATCGCCTGCAAATAACGCAAGTGCCTGAGATCGACATCGAGGCACTCGCAGCGAGCGCCTACACCCCGATATTTTCCATCGCCGAAGACCTCAAGCAACTGGGGCAACACAGCCGTTGGCAGCTGTCGCGCCACGGGTTGGCCTGGGGCTCTGCCTTACTGGTGCTGGGAGTGGCGGCGTACCTCGTACATGGCATCTGGCCACGAGTTGCGCCGCTGTGGCGACGTGGTTGGGCGGCATTGCACCGGCGGTTTCGTCAACTACGCTTGCTACCACTGAACCCCCGTCGCGAAAAGGATTTCCCATGACGTCTCTCCGTTCTGTCCTGCCGCTGCTCCTGCTGTTCAGCCTGCCAGCCCTGGCGAGCGACCCGCTGCCCTCATGGAACGATGGGCCGAGCAAAAAGCACGTCCTCGAATTCGTCCAGGCCGTCACGATTGAAGGCTCCAGGGACTACGTAAAACCCGCCGAGCGCATCGCCGTATTCGATAACGACGGCACGCTGTGGACCGAACAACCGGCCTACTTCGAGGTGCTGTTTGCGTTCGACGAAATCAAGCGCCTGGCCCCCAACATCCCGAATGGAAAACCACCCAACCGTTCAAGGCCGTGCTCGAAAATGATCACCAGGCCCTGGCCCAAAGCGGCATGGAGGGCCTGCTGAAAATCATCGGCGCAACCCATACCGGCCTCACCACCGACGCGTTTATCGACAACGCCAAAACCTGGCTGGCCCAGGCCCGTCACCCGAAAACCGGCAAGCCCTACACCGAGATGATCTACCAGCCGATGCTGGAGATGCTCGACTACCTGCGCGGCCAGCAATTCAAGACCTACATCGTGTCCGGTGGGGATACCGCCTTTATGCGCGCCTTCGCCGAGGTGGTCTACGGCGTGCCGCCGGAACAGGTGATCGGCTCCAACTTCGTCACCGCGTTCCAGATCAAGGACGGCGCCCCGCAGGTGCTGCGTACCGCCAAGCTCGCCCACAACGACGATGGCCCGGGCAAACCGGAAAGCATCGATTCGATCATTGGCCGCCGGCCGATCCTGGCCTTCGGCAACTCCGACGGCGACCTGCAAATGCTCCAGTGGACCGCCGCAGGCCAAGGCAGACGCTTTATGGGCCTGGTGCACCACACCGACGCCAAGCGCGAGTGGGCCTATGACCGCAACTCCCAGATCGGGCGCCTGGACAAGGCGCTGGATGAAGCCAGGACACGGGGCTGGACCGTGGTTGACATGGCGACCGAATGGAGCCGTATCTACCCCTTCGAGCCGGCTGTGCAAAAGCAGGTGCAATAAGAAAAGACGTCGCGATGGACTGTAATAAACGTTGGTCGCAGGCAATGCGACTCAAGCCGAGAAAGGAGCAAGTCATATGACTCGCATACGCAAGTGGCTGCCGAAACTCGCCCTGGTGGCGGTATCGGTGATGGGGGTCTCGGCATCTGCCTGGGCCGCCGACAAGCCGAATATCCTGGTGATATTCGGCGACGACATTGGGCAAACCAATATCAGCGCCTACTCCATGGGTGTGGTGGGCTACAAAACCCCGAATATCGACCGTATCGCCAAAGAAGGCATGATGTTCACCGACTACTACGCGGAGAACAGCTGCACCGCCGGGCGCTCATCCTTTATCACCGGCCAGACGCCGTTGCGCACTGGCTTGTCCAAGGTGGGTATCCCCGGTGCGCCGGTGGGTTTGCAAAAGCGCGATATCACCATCGCCCAGGCGCTTAAAGGGCTGGGCTATTCCACCGGACAATTCGGCAAGAACCACCTGGGGGACAAGGATGAATACCTGCCTACCAACCACGGTTTCGATGAGTTCTTCGGCAACCTGTACCACCTCAACGCCGAAGAAGAGCCGGAGCGCCCCTACTGGCCCAAGGATGATGCCGAGTTCGTCAAGGCCAACACCCCACGCGGTGTGATCCACAGCTTTGCCGACGGCAAGATCGAAGACACCGGCGCCCTGACCGCCAAGCGCATGGAAACCATCGACGACGAAACCACCGCCGCTGCCCAGGCGTTCATCAAGAAACAGGCCGAGGCCAACAAGCCGTTCTTCGTGTGGATGAACACCACGCGCATGCACGTGTTCACCCATGTACGTGACTCGATGAAGGGCCAGAGCGGCATGCCCGGCAACGAATACGCCGACGGCATGCTGGAGCACGACGGCGATGTGGGCAAACTCCTGCAAACCCTCGACGACCTGAAAATCGCCGACAACACCATCGTGGTCTACACCACCGACAACGGGCCGAACCAGTTCTCGTGGCCGGACGCGGCGACCACGCCGTTTCGCAACGAGAAAGACTCCAACTGGGAAGGCGCCTACCGGGTGCCGGCGATCATCCGGTGGCCAGGCAAGATCAAGCCCGGCGAAGTCTCCAACGAAATGGTCTCGGGCATGGACTGGTTCCCTACCCTGCTGGCCGCCGCCGGTGACGCGGAGGTGAAAGACAAGCTGCTCAAGGGCTGGGCCCCCACAACCGGCGGCAGCAGCTTCAAGGTGCACCTGGACGGTTACAACCAACTGCCGTACCTGACCGGCCAGCAACCCAAAGGCGCACGTCACGAGTTCTTCTACTTCAACGACGATGGCGCGCTGGTGGCCGTACGTTTCGACAACTGGAAAGTGGTGTTCGCCGAACAGCGCCAGCCGGGTGGTTTCCGGGTGTGGAGCGAACCCTTCGTGCAACTGCGGGTGCCGAAGATCTTCAACTTGAGGATGGACCCGTATGAGCGGGCGGATGTGGTGTCTGACCAGTACTACGACTGGAGCACCAAAAACGTCTACCTGGGTGCAGTGGCGGTGACCAAATCGGCGAAGTTCCTCGAGACCTTTATCGAGTACCCGCCGAGCCAGAAACCGGCCAGCTTCAGCATCGACCAGATCCGCGCAGCCGTGGACAAGAAGATTGAAGAAAAAATGAAGGCTAACCCGGCGCAATAAAAGCGCTGCCCAAAAAAAAGGAGCAAGCTTGTGTGGGAGCGGGCTTGCTCGCGAAGGCGGTGGATCAGTCAATGCATGCGCTGAATGACACACCACCTTCGCGGGCAAGCCCGCTCCCACATGGGTTCTGTGCAGGTTTTCAAGATGTGTTTCCTTTGAACAAGGCTATAGGCAATGTTGTCACGCACCGCCAGCAAACCCGCCGCACTGGCTAACGCCTCCACCACCCTGATTCCCGCCGTGCTGCTGTTCATCTCCGGCATGGCCGCGCTGGTGTACCAGGTGTTGTGGATCAAGCAGCTATCGCTGGTCGTGGGTGTGGAGGTGTACGCCATCACCACCGGCATCAGCGCCTTTTTTGCCGGGCTGGCGTTGGGTGGCTTGCTGTTCGGACGCTGGGCGGATCGCCTGGCGCGACCACTGTTGTTGTACGCGATCCTCGAAATTCTGGTCGCCGTGCTCGGTGTCGGCGCCACTGTCGCCCTGAGTATGGCCGCCAGCCCGTTTGCCTGGCTGGCGCAACACATCGGCCTGCTGGCCTGGGCCCTGCCGTTTGTGCTGGTGGGCCTCCCGGCGCTGCTGATGGGCGGCACCTTGCCGGTGCTGGTGCGTTCGCTGGACATTGACCCCAAGGCCCTGGGCCAGGCTGGCGGCCGCTTGTACGCGGCCAACACCGCCGGGGCGATTGTCGGCACCTTGCTCACCGCCTTTGTGCTGATCGCCACGTTTGGCGTGCGCGGCAGTGCCCTGGTGGCGGCGCTGCTCAACCTGCTGGCCGCCGTCGGCGCGCTGTTGTATGTGCGGCATCACACGCCCACGCCCTCAACCCATACCCACCCTGCCAAACCGGCGCGCCTGGCCCTGGTGCTGTACGCCATCGCCGGTGGCGTGGCCTTGGGTTACGAGGTGGTGTGGTCGCAATCCATTGTGCAATTCATGAGTACCCGCACCTATGCGTTCGCCGTGGTACTCGGCACCTACCTGGCCGGGCTGTTTATCGGCAGCCAGTTGATGGCGCGCCGGGTGGAACGCATCCGTGATCCATGGGGCGTGTTCGGCCTGCTGATCGCCGGTGCCGGGTTGGTGGCCCTGCTGGAAATCGCCTTGCTGGGCCGCTGGCTGGTGTTCCTGCAAACCCAGGCCGAAGCCTTGGTGCTCAGCCTGGGCGGCGCCGAACTGCCCGGCATGAGCGCGCGCTTTGCGGCGGCGGCGCTGTGCATTGTGTTTGTGCCGACCCTGTTGCTCGGCGCGGCATTTCCGCTGGCCTTGCGCTTGAGCGTGGGCAGTCAGCAGGTGGGCCGGGATGTCGGTGCGGTGGTGGCGTTCAATACGCTGGGCGGGATTGTCGGGGTGATGCTGTGCGGTTTTGTGCTGATTCCGTGGCTCGGCCTGGTGCGTACCCTCGGCTTGCTGGCGGTGATTGCAGGTACAGTCGGTTACCTGGCTGTGCGCCGTGGCCACGGGGTGAAGAAAGGCCGACGCCAGGCGGTGGTCGCCCTCGGTGCGCTGGCACTGGCGGTGGCGCTGCTGACTCCCGTGGACCGCCTGGCCAAGCTGCTGCCCGGCGCACGCAATGCCAGCCTGGCGTTTTATCAGGAAGGGCGTGGCGCCACCGTCGCCGTGGTCACCCAGGGCCAGGGCGCCCGCAGCTTTCAGCGCCTGTACATCCAGGGCGTGTCGAATACCGGCGACGCCATGCCGTCCCTGCGCTATATGCGGATCCAGGCACTGCTGCCGCTGCTGATTCACAACGGCGAACCGCGTTCGGCGCTGGTGATCGGCTTCGGCACCGGGATTACCGCCGGGGCCTTGCTGCGCTATCCAGGGCTGGAACACCGGGTGGTCGCCGAGTTGCTGCCATCGGTGATCAAGGCCGCGCCATTGTTCAAGGGCAACTTCAATGCGGCTGACGACCCGGGCGTGGATGTGCGCCTGCGCGACGGTCGCCAGGAACTGTTGCGCAACCCGCAGGCCTACGACTTGATCACCCTCGAACCACCGCCACCCTCGGCGGCCGGGGTGGTCAACCTGTATTCCCGCGATTTCTACCAGTTGGCCGCCCGGCGTTTGCAAAAAAATGGTCTGCTGGCCCAGTGGCTGCCGCTGCCGACGCAAAACATCGAGGACTCACAGTCGCTGGTGCGCAGCTTTCTCGACGTGTTCCCCTACGCGACGCTGTGGACCAGCGAGTTCCACGAAATGCTGCTGGTGGGCTCCCTGGAGCCCATCGAACTGGACGCCACACGGATTCGCCAGCGCTTCGAACAACCCACCGTCAGCAGTGCCCTGGGGGATGTGGGCATCGATTCGGCCGCCACCCTGCTCGCCACCTGGGTCACCGATCGCCAGGGCCTGGAGCGTTTTGCCGGCAGCGCATTGCCGGTCACCGACGACCAACCGCGCATCGAATATGCGCCATGGGTACGCAGCAAAGAGATCACCCGGGTTCTGCCGGCGTTGCTGGATCTGCGCGTGCCGGCGCCGGTGCTGAATGCGGACCCGGCATTTGCACGCACGCTGGCCAGCGAGCAGCAACGCCTGATGCAGTTCTATCGCGCCAGCCTGCACGCCTACGACGGCGACCGCGCCGCCTGGGGCGGGACATCCAGGCGGTGTTGCAGCAAGACAGCGCCAACCCGTATTACCGCTGGTTTATCGGCCAGTAGTCCGGGTTTATCCGGCCCGGGGCGCGAACCCCGGGCACGGCGCATCAGCGTTTGAACTTCAGATACGACTGATGCAGGTCCGACGCCCAGCCGTCGATCACGCTTTTCACGTCATCGGCTTTCATCACCTGGGACTCGTTGGCCAACGGCTTGCCGGTGCCTTTGCGCACGACCTGGGCGATCACCTTGCCGCTGGAGCCATCGATAAATTGGGCTTCGGTGCCCAGGGTGGTTTCCTGGTCTCGAATCCCGGTGCCGGTGCTGACCGCTGCGGCCACCAAAGCGACGGGAATGTACTCATACGGCTTGAGGCTTTCGGTCTTGCTGCTGACCGCCGTGATCGCCGCCCGCACCACGATCACGCCCGGGCCAGGCGCGTTGGCCAGTGGCAGGGATTTTTCCAGTTCGCGCTTGAGCGCCTGGTTGTAGTAGCTGTTGATGCCCTGCAAGGTACTTTCGGGGATCTTGGTGGTGGCTTGCGGCTTGGGGTAGAACTGGGTGGGCTCGATGTACACCGCGTTATAGCGGCTCAGGTTCAGGTTGGGGTCCACCCAGCGCATGACTTCTGCGCCTGAGGGTGATTTGGCTTCCTTCAACTGGCTGTAGTCGGAGAGAAACCCGGAATACTCGTCTGGTTGTGTAACGTTGCTGGAACACCCCACCACCCCGATTGAGGCGATGCACACCGTGCCGATCATTAGTCCTAGTTTCATCGTCGAACTCCCTGGCTGTCATCGAAGGAACACTGAGCTGTAGGTATAGCCAACTCTGGGAAAATAGCCCGACTGGCGTTGCGGGTTGTGGTGAATTTCACAGCGCCTATTTGACAGGCATGCCCCCAACGTCAAAGCTGCACGAAGCTTAAGCGCGCCATGAGAGCGTCAATGCATCGGACATCGGAAGTCGTAATGCCCAAGCCTGAGAATAAAGCCGTACCTCGCCGTGATTCATCCAGCCGTTACCTGTACCCCATCGTGATCGCCCTGTTGCTGCTGGGCATGGCGGGGATCTGGTTGTTCCTCCAGGCCAGCACCCCCAAGCTGCCGCTGCCGGCGCCGGTGGTCAAGCCGGTGGCGGTCGTGCCCCCTGCAAACATGGTTGATGAGCAGCAATGCCAGGGCTGTCACCAGGCCCAGGTCAAGGACTGGCAAGGCTCGCATCACCAACTGGCGATGCAGGCCGCCACGCCTGAAACAGTACCGGCGGACTTCAACGATGTGTCGTTCAGCAGCGAAGGCGAGACCACTCGGTTCTCGCGTCGGGGCGATGAGTTCTGGGTCAACACACCCGGCGCCGACGGCAAGGCCGCAGACTTCAAGGTCGCCTATACCTTCGGCATCGCTCCGTTGCAGCAGTACCTGATCGAGGTCGGTGACGGGCGCTTGCAGGCCTTGGGTGTGGCCTGGGATACGCAGAAAAACCGCTGGTTTCACCTCTACCCCGGCCAGGGCGTGAACTTCAAGAACCCGCTGCACTGGAGCAAGCCCAGCCAGAACGCCAACTTCATGTGCGTGGAATGCCACACCACCGGCTACCAGCGCAATTTCGATGCCGCCAAGAACACCTTCGACAGCCAGTGGAACAGCCTGGGCGTCGGTTGCCAGGCGTGCCATGGCCCGGCGTCGAACCATGTGGCGTGGGCGGCGAAAAAAGCTGACTTGCTGCACGCAGGGTTTGCCGTGGACCTGAAAGACAAGGACGCCACCGTCGAGCTCGAAACCTGCGCCCGCTGCCATGCCCGCCGTGCTCCGCTGGGGGATGGCTTCACCGTCGGCAAACGCCTGATGGACGACTACCTGCCCAGCGTCCTGACCCGCGAACTGTATACGCTGGACGGCAAGATCAAGGATGAGGTGTTCGAACACGGCTCGTTCGCCCAAAGCAAAATGGCCGACAAGGGCGTGCGCTGCAGCGACTGCCATAACCCCCACAGCGCCGAACTCAAGGCGCCGGGCAATGGCGTGTGCCTGCAATGCCACAACCCGGCGGGCAAAACCGCCGTGGCCACGGTGGACGGTCGCGGGTTGCAGGCCAAGCAATATGACGCGCCCGAACACACCCGCCACGCGGTGGGTGAGCCGGGTTCGTTCTGCGTCGATTGCCATATGCCGGGCAAGTTCTACATGGGCAATGACTTTCGGCATGACCATAGTTTCAGCATTCCCCGACCCGGCGATAAGGTCAGCGAGCAGTTCACACTCTGGAACAGCACAGAAGCCGAGCATGCGCCGCGCTACGCCGAGAGCATGGCGCTGATCCGTGGCGGTCAGCCTGGCGCGGCGCAAGCGCTGTATGACCAGCTGGCGCGCAACAACCTGCCGGCGATCCAGCGCGCAACGTTGCTCGCCGAACTGCCCAATTACCCGAGTGAACAGGCGTTGAAACTGGCAACCCGGGACCTCGGCAACCCGGCGCCGCAAGTGCGTGAGAGCGCGGTGCGGGCGACCAGCGCGTTTCTGCCACCAGCTGAGCGGGTGGCGCTGTATGGACCGCTGCTCAGCGACCCGGTGCTGGCGGTGCGGATCGTCGCCGCACGCGACCTGTTGAGCGCGTCGGGACAGGGCCTTGGGCCGGCCTGGGACAAAGCGATCATGGACTACGAAAAGGTGCAGTTGAGCTTGCTGGAGCGGGCCGAAGCCAATCTCAATCTGGCGATGCTGTATCAGGCCAGAGGTCGGGGCGACAAGGTTGAAGCCCAGCTGCGTAGTGCGTTGCTGCGAGATCCGGATTTCTTCCCGGCGCTGGTGACCCTGGCGCAATGGCTGGAGGCGAATGGCCGGTCCCAGGAGGCACGCACGCTGATTGCCGACCACCTCAAGCAACACCCGCAGGCCGCGCTGTTGCAGCACACACAAGGGCTGATGCTGATTCGGGCCGGGGATACCGCCAACGCGCTGCCACATCTGCGCGAAGCAGCGCGGCTGGAGCCGGCGAATCCGCAATACACCTATGTGCTGGCCGTTGCGTTGCACGATAGCGGGCAGGTGGACCCGGCCTGCGAGCAACTGGAAAAACTGCTCGCGTTGCAGCCATATAACCGCAATGCGCGGCTGTCGCTGATTCAGTATTACCTGGAGAACGGCAAAGAGCCCAAGGCGCAGCGGGTGATGCAGGCCTGGAAGCAGCTTAACCCTTCAGATCCGGCGTTGAAGTGACCCGGGCAACGGGATACGTGGACGGCAAAAGTCACGTATCCCGGCTGATCGCGCCTATGCTCTCGTTGCACTCAAGGGGCTGATGGCCACCGCGCCGCGACCTGCCTGAACGGTCTCGGACGGCTTGTCTTCGGGGTCGCCATTCAGGGCTTTGTGCATCTTCACGCTGTCCAGCGCCCCGACCCATTTGGCGATGGCCATGGTGCCGACGCCGTTGCCGATGGTATTGGTGATCGCACGTGCTTCGGACATGAAGCGATCAACGCCCAGCAGCAGCACCATACCGGCAACGGGAATGGTGCCAAGGGACGATAACGTCGCCGCCAGGATGATGAACCCCGAGCCCGTGACACCCGCCGAGCCTTTGGAGGTGAACATCAACACCGCCAGCACAATCAACTGATCCGTCAGGGTCAAGGGTGTGTTGGTGGCCTGTGCGATGAAGATCGCCGCGATGGTGTAGTAAATCGCCTGGCCATCCGGGTTGAAGGTCAAACCCGAGGGATGATCATGCCGGCCACAGGCTTGGACACACCGGCCCTTTCCATCTTGGAAATCATCTGTGGCAGCACCGATTCCGAAGAGCTGGTGCCGAGCACGGTGAACAACTCTTCCTTGATGAACTTGAGGAACTTCCACAGGCTGAAACCACTGTAGCGGCAAATCGGGCCCAGTACAAAAATCACGAACACGGCACAGGTCAGGTACACGCAGGCCATCAGTTTGCCGAGCGAGAACAACGAGCCGAAGCCGTACTTGCCGATGGTGAAGGCAATGGCGCCGAATGCACCGATAGGCGCCAGGCGCATGACCATATTGACGATGCGGAACATGCCCTGCATCAGGCTGTCCAGCGTGTCGACGAAGACTTTCCCGCGTGGCCCCACATACGCCAGCGCGACGCCGAGCAAGATCGAAAACAGCAGGATCTGCAGCACATTGCCCTTGGCGAAGGCGTCAATGATGGTGTCGGGGATGATGTTCATGACGAAATCCATGAACGATGCGTGTTTGACCGCCGAGGTATAGGTGGCCAGGCTTGACGTATCGAGCGTGGCAACATCGATGTTCATGCCGGTGCCGGGCTTGAACACATCGACCACCACCAGCCCCACCACCAGGGCCAGCGTGGACACTACTTCGAAATAGATCAGTGCGCGAAACCCGACGCGACCGAGCTCTTTCATGTTTTCCATCTTCGCGATACCTGTGACCACGGTCAGGAAGATCACCGGAGCCAGGAGCATTTTGATCAGTTTGATGAACGCGTCACCCAGGGGTTTGAGCGCAGCACCGGTGTCGGGCACGAGTACCCCGACGAGGGCGCCGAGAATTACCGCGATGAGCACTTGTACGTAGAGTTTGCCAAATATTCTTTTCATGACAGGGCCCTGATTTTTTATTGTTGTCAGGAAATACCAAGGAGTCAGGCCGCTGGCCTGCCCCTTGGCGTTGTGCCGCAGTGGAAAATATCAGCGGTTGATCAGGGCAATCACAGCGTCGGTGATCTGCCGCGTGGTGGCGTTGCCGCCCAGATCCGGGGTGTGCAGGCCACTTTCAGTGACGGCTTCAATGGCCGACATCAACTGCTTGGCCGCAACGGGTTCGCCGAGGTGCTCGAGCATCATCGCCGCAGTCCAGAAGGTCGCGATCGGGTTAGCCACACCCTTGCCCGTGATGTCGAAGGCCGAGCCGTGGATCGGCTCGAACATCGAAGGGAAGCGGCGCGACGGATTCAGGTTGGCGGTCGGCGCGATGCCCAGGCTGCCCGACAGCGCGGCGGCCAGATCGGACAGGATGTCGGCGTGCAGGTTGGTGGCGACTATCACGTCCAGCGTCGAGGGCTTGAGCACCATGCGCGTGGTCACGGCGTCGACCAGTTCCTTGTCGATCTTCACATCCGGGAAGTCCTTGGCAACTTCGTAGAAAATCTCGTCCCACAGCACCATGCCGTGCCGCTGGGCGTTGGACTTGGTGACCATAGTCAGGTGTTTACGTGGGCGGCTTTGTGCCAGTTCGAAGGCGAAGCGGTGGATGCGCTCGACCCCGGCGCGGGTGAACACCGACACTTCGGTGGCGACTTCTTCCGGCAAGCCCCGGTGCACGCGACCACCGTTGCCGGAGTACTCGCCTTCGGAGTTTTCACGCACCACCACCCAGTCAATCTGATCACCGTTGAGCAGCGGGCTTTTGACCCCAGGCAGCACGCGAGCCGGGCGTACGTTGGCGTACTGGTCGAAGCCTTGGCAGATCGGCAGGCGCAGGCCCCACAGCGAAATGTGATCCGGTACGTTGAGTGCACCGACAGCACCGAAGAAAATCGCGTCGAAGGTTTTCAGCTCTTCCAGACCACCTTCCGGGATGTAATAACCATTTTTCAGGTAGTTGTCCGAGTTCCAGTCGAAGTGTTTGAAATCCAGTTCGAAACCGGACTTTTTCGACAAGGCTTGCAGCACCTCGACACCTGCGGCGATCACTTCAACACCGATACCGTCACCAGGAACTGCAGCAATTTTGTAGGCGCTCATCAATAAACTCCACTGTCATCACGTTCTTGTTGTGCCTGTTGAACGGGATGTTCAAGCAGGGTGTGAACGGAGTATATGTAGTGAACAAATAAGCGTGAGTTACTCAAAATCACTACATAGATGAATGTGAGTTACGAATGAGCCAGACCCTGGATTTGTCTTTTTTCTACCTGCTGGCCAACAAAGGCAGCCTCGCCGCGACGGCGCGAGAACTGGGTGTGACACCGCCGGCGGTGAGCAAACGCCTGACCGCGCTGGAAGCACGCCTGGGCATACGCCTGGTCAACCGCACCACGCGCTCGATGAGCCTGACCTCGGAAGGTGAAGTGTATTTCTCGCATGCTGCGCGCATCCTGACGCAGATCGATGAGGTCGAGCAGTTGCTCGGCAGCAGTCGGGCGACCCCCAAAGGGCTGATTCGGGTCAATGCCTCGCTCGGGTTCGGGCGGCGCTACATCGGCCCGGCGCTGGGCGCATTCTTCGCGCAGTACCCGGAGGTGGAAATACAGCTGGAAATCACCGACCACCCACTCGACCTGACCACCCATGGCTTTGACCTGGGGATTCGTTTCGGCACGCTGCCGGACGCGGCCTTTCATGCGCGCAAGATCGCCTCCAATCGTCGCCTGTTATGCGCCTCGCCCTTGTATCTGGAAAAGCACGGCGTGCCCCAGCGCCTGGCGGATTTACAGCAACACAACTGCATCTTCCTGCGCCAGAACGAAACGCCCTATGGGGTGTGGAGCTTCACCCACGGCGGTCGTACCCAAAACATCAAAGTACGCGGAGCCCTGGGCTGCAACGACGGCGAAGTGGCCCTGAACTGGGCGTTGGAAGGTTACGGCATACTCCTTCGCGCCGAATGGGACATCGCCCGTTACGTACGCAGCGGCCGCTTGCGGTTGGTGCTGGAGGACCAGAGCCCTACCCGCGCAGATGTGTATGCGGTGTATCCGCAACAGTTGCACCTGTCAGCGCGTGTGCGCAGCCTGATTGATTTTCTGGTCGAGCGTTTCAAGCAGATCGATCATCTGGATGAAGCACAAGCAGGTCTGCGCTAACCGCAGCCAGGTGCGCACGCAGACACCCGCATACTGTTGTGTAGATGCACCTTGATTGCTACGTGATACGTATAAGTGATTTACCGATTCGAGGCTTTAATCCCGCGTGGCAGCCACTACACTTGCGCCTACTGCACAGAGGGCCAGCGCATGAACATCCGAATTCTCAGCCTTATCCTGCTCTTCACCGCCACCGGCGCTTTCGCCGCCGGCAGCAATAACCGCCCGGCGCTGGATATCCAGCACGTGGTTTCCACCACTCCGGTACCGGGCAGTTGCCAGGTGGAGCCGGCGACCCTGGTGTATCTCGACAGCCAGGGCGTCAGCCACACCGTCACTTATACGGTGATGGGCACCTGCCAGGGCGGGGTTTAAAGCAGTTTCCAGGTGTAGCTGAGGATCAGCCGGTTCTCATCGATGTCGCTGCGGTAGTTGGAGCGCGCCATCACATTGCGCAAGCGAATACCCAGGCCGCTGAATACGCCTTTTTGCACGGCATAACCGATATCGAGGTCGCGCTCGCGGTCCCTGCCCTCATAGCCGGCCCCGGTGGTCACGTTGTCGCCGGTGATATAGCGCACGGTGGTCGTCAGCCCCGGGATGCCCAGCGCGGCAAAGTCGTAGTCGTAGCGCGCCTGCCAGGAGCGCTCGTCGGTGTAGGCGAACTCATAGGTGGGCACCTCGTTGCCCAGCGGCGTGATGTTGGCAAATACCCGCGGGAAGGCGCTGTCGCCGTACATCGCCTGATAACCGACGTAGAAGGTGTGGCCGCCGCGCTTGGCCGACAGCAACGAAAAAAACGCCTGGTTATCGATGTTGCCGAGCAGTTTGTCGCCATCCTCCCGTGCGGCGTAATAGCCCAGGTTGGCGCCCAGCACCCAGGCCCCGACCGGCTGGCTGTGCTTGAGGCCAATAAAATGCTGGGCATAGATGTCCTTGAGCTGGCCCCGCCAGAGGCTGACGCTGGTGCGATTGCGGTTGAAGGCATAGTCGCCGCCGACGTAGTTGAACGCGTCACTTTCGGCCCCGCGCTGCGGCACATGGCCGAGCATGGCGAGCATTTTCCCGTCACCGGCCTCATTGCGCAGGCGGGTGCTGGTCAAGTGCCCGGCCTGCAGCGTGAGGCCGGCGATCTCGCCGGAACTGATACTCACCCCCTGGTAACTCGGCGGCAGCAAGCGGATGTCGCTGAAGGCCAGCACCGGCAGGTTGGGCTGCAACTCACCGAGTTTAAGCTCGGTTTTGGACACCCGGGTCTTGAAGGTCAGGCCCAGGCGGCTGTACTCATCGGCGGCACGGCCATCGTCGTTGACCGGCAGTAAACCGCTATTGGTCCGGTCCGGGCTGCTGTCGAGCTTGAGGCCCAGGGTGCCCAGCGCATCCAGGCCAAAGCCCACGGGGCCTTGGGTGTAGCCGGATTTGTAGGTCAGGATAAACCCCTGGCCCCATTCCTCGGCCCGGGATTGCTTATTGGCGCCGACGATATCCGAGAAATCACGGCTGAAGTAATAGTTGCGAGCCTGCAAGGTGGCCGTGGAATCCTTGAAAAAATCGCCCTCGTCAGCCGTCGCCGCAAGGGGCACACCCAACAGGGTCAGCCAGATACGTGGTGTGTTCATGTCGTTGCTCTTAGTTATTGTTATCGACGGTCTGGCAGGTCATAGCGCCTGGGCGGTCGGCAAAACCACACGGGTGCGCCGTTCATTCAGGGCGAACAGGGTCATGGCCAGCGCCGCAATAGCGCCGGGAATCGCAAAGGCCATGAAATTCAGTTGCAGGGGCAGTTCAATCGCCATCAGCGCGCCGCCCAAGAGCGGACCGACAATCGCGCCATTGCGCCCGATGCCGGAGGCCCAGCCCAGGCCGGTAGCGCGGATTGACAGGCCATACAGCTGCGCCGCCCCGGCATACAGCAGGATTTGCGTGCCGATGGTGGTAGCGCCCGCGATAAAGATCAGCAGGTACAGCACCGGCATCGGGCTGTTGATGCCCAACAGGCTGATCGACACCACCCCGGCGACAAAGAAACAGATGGTCACGGTGGTCAGGTTCAGCCGGTCGCCCAAGCGCCCGCCGACAATCGCCCCGGCCATGCCACCCAGGTTCAGCGCAATCAGGAACGACAGGCTCGACCCCAGGCTGTAACCGGCGCCCGCCATCAGTTTGGGCAGCCACGAACTCAAGGCGTAGACCATCAGCAAGCAGCAGAAAAACGCGGTCCAGATCATTGCCGTGCGCACGGCCAGGCCATGGCGGAACAGCTCCACCACTGAGGCGCCCTTGCTTTTGCTGTCGGTGACCAGCAGTTCGTCATCGGCCTGGATCGCGGTGTGCGGCGACAGGCGATTGAGCAGCGCCCGTGCCTGGTCATGCCGGCCCTGACGGATCAGAAAGCCGATGGACTCGGGCAGCTTGTACACAATCAACGGCAACAGCAGCAGCGGGATCACCGCGACAAAAAACATCGACTGCCAGCCATAGGCCGGCAGCATGAAAATCCCCACACACGCGGCGAACATGCCGCCCAGCGAATAGCCGCTGAACATGAAGGCCATCAAGGTGCTGCGAAACTTCTTCGGTGCATATTCGTTGATCAGCGCGGCTGCGTTGGGCATCAACCCGCCACAGCCAAGCCCGGCGAAAAACCGGCAAATGCCGAACTCGGTGGGGCTACTGGCAAAGCCGTTGACCACCGTGGCGATACTGAACAGCGCGAAGCACACCACGATGCCCTTCTTGCGCCCAAAGCGGTCGGCCAGGGTGCCGAAGATCAACGCGCCGAACATCATGCCAAACAGCGCATAGCTGCCCAGGGCCCCGGCCTGCAAGGGGGTCAGCCCCCACTCGCGCATGATCGACGGCAGTACCACGCCGTAGATAAACAAGTCATAACCGTCAAAGATCAACAGCAAGGCGCACAGGCTCACGACCAGCCAGTGAAAGCGGTTGAACGGCGCATTATCAATAATTGAATGAACATCATGGGTACGCATGGCAGTGCTCTCTTTATTGTTGTTGTGAGTCAGTGTCTGCAGGTACAGCGGGTCAGCCGAGGTCTCCACCTCCTACCGGCAAGGTCACGCCGGTGATGTAGGAGGCTTCGTCAGAGGCCAGGAACAGAATCGCGCCGGCCTGTTCGTCGATGCTGCCGTAGCGCTTCATCGGGCTGCTGTCGAGGGTCTGGTCGACGATCTGCTGGTACCAGACCCGCTCCTGCTCGCTCTGCGGCTGGCTGTTGCGCGGGATACGGCGCGGCGGTGCCTCGGTGCCGCCGGGCGCGGTAGCGTTGACGCGGATGCCGCTGCCGGCGGTTTCCAGCGCCAGGCAGGCGGTCAGGGCATTTACCCCGCCCTTGGCCGCGCCATAGGGCACGCGGTTGACCCCGCGTGTGGCCACCGAGGACACATTGACGATGGCGCCGCTCCCCTGCTCCAGCATGTAGGGCACTACGCAATGGCAGCACCACAGCGTCGGAAACAACGAACGGCGCACTTCGGCTTCGATCTCCCCTTCGGCGTAGTGCTCGAAGGGCTTGGCCCAAATAGTGCCGCCGACGTTGTTGACCAGAATATCGATGCGCCCGAACCGCGCCCGGGCCGCAGCCATCAGCCGCGCACACTCGGCGTGCTGTTCCAGGTCAGCGGTGAGAATCAGCGCCCGTTCGTGCTGCAATTCATGCACAAGCTCCGAACGATCGACCGCGACGAGCCAGGCGCCCTCCTCCAGCAAACGTTCGGCGACCCGCCGGCCGATGCCCTGCGCCGCGCCGGTGACCAGCGCGACCTTGTTGTGAAAACGTGGGTGCATGGGCATCTCCTCAGGCCGCATCGCTGCTGGCGATGGCGTTAGGGGTGAACTTCTCGTAATGGAAACTGGCCGGGGTCACGCCTTGCTGCTTGAAGTGCTGGCGCACCGCGTCGACCATCGGCGGCGGGCCGCACAGGTACACGTCGACCTCGCCGCCGTTGAGCGCCTGATCGGGCATGTGCTGGGTCACATAGCCCTGGCGCGGGTGGACGGTGTGCGGGTCGGCCACGCAGGTCACCAGGCTCAACCCGGGCAAGCGCGCAGTGAACGCCTGCAGCGCCTCGACCAACACCAGGTCCTGATCCCGCGTCACGCCGTAGATCAGCGTGATCGGGCGGCTTTCACCACGCTGCGCGAGCACCTCAAGCATCGACAGAAACGGCGCCAGGCCGGTGCCGCCGGCCAGCAACAACAGCGGCCGTGCGACTTCACGCAGGTAGAAACTGCCCAAAGGCCCGCTCATCGACACGCTGTCGCCCGGGTGGGCGCGCTCCAGCCAGCCGCTCATCAAACCGCCGGGCACGTGCTTGATCAGAAAGCTCGCACGGCGGTCACCAGGGCGGCTGCTGAACGAATACGAGCGCGTCTGCCCGCTGTCGGGCACGCCGATGTTCACGTACTGGCCAGGCAGAAACACCGGCGCCTGATCCAGCTCGAAACTCACCTCCAGCGCGGCATCGGCATGCCGGACAATGCTCGTAAGCCTCGCGGCAAACTGCGCGGTGCCGGTCTTGCAGGCGCTGGAAGGCAGCGGCACGGCAATCACGCAATCGGACTGCGGCACCATCTGGCAGGTCAGCACCTGGCGCTCCTGGGCTTCGTCCTGGCTGAGGGCGTCTTCGATATAGTCGTCACCCAGGTCATAAGCGCCGGTTTCGCAGCGGCATTTGCAGGTGCCGCACACGCCGTCCGAGCAGTCCATGGGCAGGTTGATGCGTTGGCGGAAGGCGGCATCGAGGACCTTTTCACCGACCTTGCAGTCGATGAAACGGGTCACCCCATCCTCGAAGTTCAGGGCAATGGCATAGCGCATGGCGGTGTCCTCAGATGTGGTAGATGTCGATGACCTGGTGGATGTAGTCGTTTTTCAACACGACTTTCTTGCGCGTGATCAGCGGCTGTTCGGCGCGGGTATCAAGGCGGTAGAAAGAGGTGCCGAAATAGCTGTCCGTGGTCTTGTAGCGATGGCTGAGGGTCTGCCAGTTGAACCGCAACTCCACTTGCGCGCCGTCGTCGGCCAGCACTTCGAGGTTGGTGAGCATGTGCACGGTGCGCGGCTCGGGCGTACTGGCGCTGGAGCGCTCGGTCTTGATCCGGAAGATGCGGTCTTCCAGGCCGTCACGGCTGGGGTAGTAGATCAGCGAGATTTCGCTTTGCGGGTCTTCGGTGAGGGTGTCGTGGTCGTCCCAGGCGGGCATCCAGAACTCCACCTTGGGCGAGTAGCACGCCAGCCATTCATCCCATTGGCGGTCGTCCAGCAGGCGCGCCTCGCGGTAGAGAAAGTCCAGCAGGCGGTCACGGGGCAGGCTCATGGCTGCACCTCGCGGTCGCTGGCGATCAGCCCTTGTTGTTCGCGCTGGATCGCCCGCTGCAGGCTCTGGGCCCAGTGCGCATGCTGGCGCACAAACAAGCCTTCGTCTTCGGTTTTAACCCCGCTGAGTTGCGGGTGCATGCCCATCGCCAGGGCGTTCTCGTCGGGCCCATCGACCCACTGTTTGGCGCCATGGCTAAGGTCATTCCACAAGCTGCTCGCGCCCTGGTAACCGGTCTGGCAAGCGCGGAACTCTTCCAGGTCATCCGGGGTGCCCATGCCGCTGACGTTGAAAAAATCCTCGTACTGGCGGATGCGCGTCGCCCGCTCCTGGGCGCTTTCGCCGATAGGCGCCATGCAGTAGATCGTCACTTCGGTCTTGTCGACCGCAATCGGCCGCACCACACGGATCTGCGTGGAAAACTGGTCCATCAGGTACACATTGGGGTAGAGGCACAGGTTGCGGGTCTGGTCGACGATAAAGTCGGCACGCGCCTGGCCCAGGCGTTCGGCCAGCTCGGCGCGGTGTGCGTGCACCGGGCGTACTTCGGGGTTGAGCAGGCGCGTCCACAGCAGGATATGCCCGTGATCGAAGGCATAGACGCCACCCAGGCTTTTCGACCAGCCATTGGCGTCGACGGTACGCGTGCCTTCCGCCGCGTAATTGCGCCGGCCCATGGTCGCCGAGTAGTTCCAGTGCACGGAGCTGACGTGGTAGCCGTCGGCGCCGTTCTCGATCTGCAACTTCCAGTTGCCGTCGTACACATACGATGAGCTGCCGCGCAGCACCTCCAGACCCAGCGGTGCCTGGTCAACCATCTGGTCGATGATCACGCGGGTTTCTCCCAGGTAATCGCTGAGTTCCGGCACGTCTTCACCGAGGCTGCCGAACAGGAAGCCACGGTAGTTTTCAAAGCGCGCCAGGCGTGTGAGGTCATGGGAACCGTCGCAGTCGAAGCTGTCCGGATAAGCCCCGGTCTTTGCATCCTTGACCTTGAGCAGCTTGCCGGCGTTGCTGAATGTCCAGCCGTGAAACGGGCAGGTAAACGAGCCTTTGTTGCCCTGTTTGCGCCGGCACAGCATGGCGCCGCGGTGCGCGCAGGCGTTGACCAGCCCATGCAGGCTGCCCTGTTTGTCACGGGTGATGACCACGGGCTGGCGGCCGATCCAGGTGGTGAAGTAGTCGTTGACCTCGGGCACCTGGCTCTCGTGGGCCAGGTACAGCCAACCGCCCTCGAAGATATGCTGCATTTCCAGGGCGAACAGCGCGGGGTCGGTGAAGATGTCGCGGCGGCAACGGAAAACCCCGGTAGCGGGATCTTCCTGAACGGACTCGCGCAATTGGTTGGCGAGGCGGTCGAGTGTGCTGATCATGGGGCAGGCCCTCCGTTGTTCTTGTATCAGGCACCCTCACCGTAGGTGTTTTACCGGCTCCCCAATATCCGCTTTCTGCACATCACTATCCGCCTGGCGCAGGGCGCTTAGCGATGGCGCTTCCAGGTCTGCGACGGCAGCTCGCCGAAGCGTTTGCGATAGGCCTCGCTGAAGCGCCCCAGGTGCATGAAGCCATGGTCCAGCGCCACCTCGGTCACGCTGCGCGCAGTGCTCAGTTGCAGGCGTGCGTGCACCCGTTCGAGTTTGCGTCGACGCACGTAGTCACGCGGAGACACGCCGACCTGGCGCTCAAACAGGCTATACAGCGAGCGCTCGCTGACCTTGGCGACCGCCATCAGTTGTTCGACGCTGATGTCCTCGGCCAGGTGCTGCTCGATAAACTCGCGCACCGCCTCAAAGCCGCCGCCTTGAGCCGGCTGGGGGATCACCCGCAACACGTTGTTGGCCAGCAGTGCCAGCAGCTTGTTCGCCACGATGCGCTCATACAGGCCCTGCATTTGCGGCTCGGCGGCGTTTTCCGCCTCATGGCAGATCAGCCCCAGTAATTGCAGGAAACCATCCATTTCGCTGAGCGCATGGCGTGCCGTCGCAAAACGGATGCCCGCCGGCGGCAGGCTCCAATGCTGCTCAAGGCAGGCGTTTTCCAGCAGGCGCACCGGTAACTTGATGATGAATTTTTCGCAGTCGGCGGAATAGGTCAGGTCAACCGGGTCATCCGGGTTGATCAGCAGGATCTCCCCCGGCCCGAACACATGCTCCACACCGCGTGAATTGGAACGGCAATGGCCGGTCAGCAGGATCTGCAAGTGATAGATGGTTTGCAGCGCCACCGACGTGACCCGTACCGGCGCGCCGTAGCTGATGCGGCACAAGTCCAGGCTGGAGAAGGTGCGATGGCTGATGCTCGCCTGCGGCCGACCTTTTGGCGGCAGGCGGATACAGTGGCTGCCCACATGCTGGTTGACGTAGTCCGATACCGCGTAGGCATCGGCACGCTGGAATATCTGGCTGCGCTCACTCAATAGCACGGTCATGGTTGCGCCTCTTTTATAGTTATTGGGGCTTAATTCATTGGGCGTAGGCTGACGCCTGGGGTATGGGGCGTCCAATATGGATAAGGTCTGAATGGATACCCTGGAGGTATCGTTGGCTGTGTTGCGGCCACGTTCCAGGTCAGCGTCGGACGGTTGCGGGCCGCTTGAAAGGTGACTGATCTGCCGCGCACAAGGCTTGAAGTGCCGATGTTGACCTTCGGCCGTTACCAGTGCCGGAAACTGTGCCGCCTTGACCTGAGGGTCTGCCTGACACAATTCGCCACGATTCAACAGGCGCTCGGTACCTAGCGATACCCCCGCGCCTGAACATCGAACAACTCGGCATACCGCCCGCCCGCCGCCATCAGTTGAGCGTGGTTGCCCTCCTCCAGAATCCGCCCACCGTCCAGCACGATGATGTGGTCGGCATTGCGCACGCTGGAGAAGCGATGGGAAATCAACAGGGTCATGCGCCCCTTGGCATGCTCACGAAAGTGCTCGAACACTGCCGCCTCCGCCCCGGCATCCAGCGCGGCAGTCGGCTCGTCAAGAATCAGCAGGTCTGCCTCCTGACGCATATAAGCGCGTGACAAGGCGACCTTCTGCCATTGCCCGCCAGACAGTTCCTGCCCGCCAAGCCAGCGCCCCAATTGCGTTGCATAGGCATTGCTCAGGCGCTCGATGAATTCGGCGGCCACCCCTTGAGTCGCAGCCGTGCGCCAGCGCGCCTCGTCGTTCAACGCCTCGACATCGCCCACCCCGAGGTTTTCACCGACGCTCATCTGATAGCGGATGTAATCCTGGAAAATCACCCCGATGCGTTGCTGCAGCGTGTGTTCATCCCAGTCTTGCAGGTCGCTGCCATCCAGCAGGATTCGACCTTCGTCCGGGGTATAAAGACGCGTCAGCAGTTTGATCAGGCTGGTCTTGCCCGAACCATTCTCGCCCACCAACGCCAGGCTTTGCCCCGGCGCCAGGTGCAGGTTGATGTTGCTCAGCGCCGGCTGCTCGGCATTGGGGTAGCTGAACCCCACCTGCTCACAGCGCAGGCCATCCCCTGGACGCACGCCCTGGGTAAGCCGGCCACGCGGCACTACCACGGGGGTTTCGAGGTACTCATAAAGGTCCGACAGGAACAAACTATCGTCATACAAACCGGCAATCGCGCTGAGGCTGGCGGTAATCGCGCTTTGCCCTTGTTTGAACAGCACGATGTACATGGTCATCTGGCCCAGGCTGGTCTGGCCGCGCACGGTGTCCAACACCACCCAGGCGTAAGCCAGGTAAAACGCTGCAGTGCCCAGCAGGCCCAAGGCAAAGCCCCAGGCGTCGCGGCGCACCGTTAATTGGCGGTCCTCGGTATACAAGCGCTGGGCGTTGTCGCGGTAGCGCTTCAGGAACAACGGCGCCAGGCCAAACAGCTTGACCTCCTTGGCATGGGCTTCGTGGGACAGCAGCGATTCCAGGTAATTCTGCTGGCGGGTCTCCGGCGCACGCCGGTGGAACAGGCGGAACGCATTGCCCGAAAAATGCGTCTCGGCGAAGAACACCGGCAACGCACCGACTACCAGAATCACCAGCGCCCACGGCGAAAAATGCACCAACAGCACGGCAAAGCTGATCAGCGAGATAAGGTTTTGCACCAGGCCCAAGCCCTTTGTGACCAGACTCAGCGGCCGGGTCGACGCGCCTTGGCGCACGCGCACCAGCTTGTCGTGAAACTCGGCGTCTTCGAATTGCAGCAGCGACAGAGTCTGGGCTTTTTCCAGAATCATCAGGTTGACCTTCACCCCCAACTGCACCCGCAACAACGATTGCTGCATCGACAAGGCGCGTTGCGCGGCGGCCAGCAGCGCCAGCACACCCGCCTCGGCCAGCACATAGCGCATCACCGGCCAGACCGGCGCCTGGCTGCCGGCGGCATGAATCTGCATGGCGTGGACCACGCCATCGACAATGCGCTGGCCGATCCAGGCAGCCAACGCCGGCAACAGACCGGCAATGATCGTGGCCAGCAATAGCCCCATGAATAACGGGCGCGAGGTGTCCCACACCAACCCAAGCGCCCGGCGCGCCTGGACGGTAAACGCGCTCAATCGATTGAACAGCACCCTCAATGGCATGCACTCCCTACGGGTTCTGAAATCAGGCTGGATTGCCGGTGATGATCGGTGGCGACTTAAGCGAGAGCGGATTATGACAGGCCTCGACACCTGGCACATCAAGCGGGGAGCAGCAGTGCGCGCCAACACATAATAAAAATAGATGATCTTATAAAATAACAAGATAACAATATCTGATAATTAGCTTATTCCAAAAAAGACTTTCCACACGGTTTTTTATAGAGATATCTTCGCTTCACAGACCGACCCCATGCCTGGCGGAGGACGTACCCAAAGCCACCAGGTTGCCTACATGCCCGACATCACACGCCCCGCTCCCGTTAAAAAGTTTCACCTGTCGCTGCTGACCGGCTCGTTGCTGCTGGCCGCCGCGCCCTCCTTCGCCGAGGCTGCGACGGAAGACGCCAAGCTCGGCACCGTGACCGTGATCTCCACCGGTTTGCGTGGCCAGGAACGCACTGTCGCCGACAGCCCGGCGCCGATTGATGTGATCAACAGTGAACAATTGCTCAAGACCGGGCGCGCCGAGCTGTCCGAGGCGATTGCCAAATTGCTGCCCTCGTTCAACTTCGGCACCAATATCGCTGGCTACAACTCGGTGACGCGCCCCCTGAGCAACCGCAGCCTCGGCCCGGCGTACACCCTGGTGCTGGTCAACGGCAAACGCCGACACAACGGCGCCACCGGCCAGCGCGGTTCGATTGATAACAGCGGCGCGAATGCGGTGGACATCGACCTGATCCCGGTCAGCTCGGTCGACCATATCGAAGTGCTCAAAGACAGCGCTGCCGCGCAATACGGCTCGGACGCGGTGGCCGGGGTGATCAATATCATCCTCAAGTCCGCCAACAACGGCGGGCACCTGGAAACCAGCTATGGGCAGTTGTATTCCGGCCAGGGTGAGACCATCAAGGTGGCCGGCGACCAAGGCTTCAAACTCGGCGAGCGGGGCTTTTTCCACCTCTCCGCCGACGCCCGTAAACGTGGCGAAGCGTCCTGGAACGACAAGGCCGACAGCAGCGTGCGCGCCTTCAACGACCCGGCCAAACAAGCCGCCTGGGACCGGGTGGCGATCAAGAACGGCGACCCCGACCTCAAGGCCTTCAACCTCGCCTACAACGCCGAATTGCCGCTGGAAAACCTGACGCTTTACTCCTTTTCCACCTACGGCGAGCGCGATGCCGAGGCGGCCAACTACTTCCGCCTGCCGACCGGTCGGGCCGCCGTGCCTGAGGTATTCCCCGACGGCTACTTCCCGCTGAACAACATCAAGGACCGCGACTACCAGTTGCTGTTCGGCGGCAAAGGCCAACTGGCCGAATGGAACTGGGACCTGAGCACCACCTACGGGCGCAACAACGTCCACCACTCCAGCGACCTGAATATCAACCCGTCGCTGGGCACCGCCTCGCCCACCAAATTCGACAACCTGGCGACCTTCCGCTTCGAGCAATGGGTCAACAACCTCGACTTCACGCGCCGCTACGACAGCCTGTTCAACCTCACCTCGCCGGTGCAGGTCTCGGCTGGCCTGGAGCATCGCTGGGAGCATTTCAGTACCTTCGCCGGCGACCCCGAAGCCTATATCACCGGCACTTACCCGGCCGCCTCGGGCGCGCAGGCCGCCGTCACGATTCGCCCCGAGGATGAAGTCAGCCTGATCCGCAACAACTACGCCGGCTACCTGGACCTCGGGTTTGACCTGACCGAGCGCTGGTTCCTTGACCTGGCCGGCCGGGTGGAACATTACGACGATGATTCAGGCAACACCTTCGGCCTGAAGGTCAATTCGCGCTACGAACTGACCGACACCGTGGCGGTACGCGGCACGGTCGGCACCGGTTTCCGTGCGCCGTCGCTGACGCAGATCGGCTACACCGTGGCCGACAATCGGGTGGCCGTCGATGTGAACGGCAATGTGGTGCCCGCGGTCACGCGCCTGACCCCTTCGGGCAGCAACCTGGCCAAGGCGCTGGGCGGCGATGACCTCAAGCCGGAGAAGTCACGCAACCTCGGCCTGGGCCTGACCTGGCAACCGGCGCCGCGCACCAGCATCACCGCCGACGCCTACCTGATCGACATCGATGACCGCATCGCCCTCACCAGCAATATCTATGACCAAGGCAATGGCGCGGTCAATGCGATCCTCGCCGCCCAGGGCGTGCCCACCGGCACCTGGGTCAATTACTACACCAACGCCTTCGACACCCGCACCCGTGGCCTGGACGTGGTCGCCGACCACACCACGCCACTGGATGCCTGGGGTGATGTGCGCTGGAGCCTGGGCTTCAACTGGAACAAAACCACGATTGAAGGCTCCCGTGACACGCCAAGTGCACTGGCGGGCTCAGGCGTGACCCTGGTGGGCCGCGACCGTGAAGGCGACCTGACTGACGCCTCCCCAAAAACCAAGTGGATCCTGGGCGCCAACTGGAAGGTCGAGGACCTGGCCGTCAACCTGCAGACCGCGCGCTACGGCGCGGTCAAGACCCTGGCGGTCAACCCCACGGGCGACCGCAGCTTCGGCGCCAAATGGATCACCGACCTGGACGTGAGCTACACCTTCGTCGACAGCCTCACCGTGAGCATCGGTGGCACCAACATCTTCGACGTACGCCCCGACAAACATGCCGTCTACAGCAACCTGGGCCTGGCGGCCTACGGCAACCCACCGTTCTACCCGGGCGGCGGCTACTGGTACACCAAGCTGGCCTACGACTTTTAAGCCGAATCGAAAACGAGGGCACTCCATTGAATAGATCCACATTGCCAAGCCGTCTGCTGGCCTCCTGCGCCCTGGCCTTGAGCCTGACCGCCTGCTCACCTTCGGGTGATCAGGCCCAGGCGAGCAAGACCCTGAATATCGCCTTCTTTGGCGACAACACCACGCTGGTCAGCGTCGACCCGTTCCAGGTCTACTGGCTCGAACACCGGGTGCTGCTGCGCAATGTCGCCGAATCCCTCACCGACCAAGACCCGCAAACCGGCAAGATCATTCCCTGGCTGGCCAAGAGCTGGGAGGTCAGTGACGACGCGCTGACCTACACCTTCCACCTGCGCGACAACGTGACCTTCAGCAACGGCGAGCGCTTCGATGCCAAAGCAGTGAAGACCGCCTTCGACAGCGACAAGGCACTGGCTACCGCGCTGCCGGCCACCTTCGGCGCCACCTACCTGGCGGGCTTTGACCACACCGAAGTGGTCGACGACTTCACCGTCAAACTGGTACTGGCCAAGCCCAACGCAGGGTTCCTGCAAGCCACGTCCACCACCAACCTGGCGATCCTCGCGCCCGCTTCCTATGCATTGACGGCCAAGGAGCGCTCACTCGGCAAGATTATCGGCACCGGGCCGTTCGTGCTGGCCAGCTACACGCCGGAAGTCGGCGCCCACCTGACCAAACGCAAGGGTTACGCCTGGGCCTCGGCCAATATGAAAAACCAGGGCGAAGCGCACCTGGAAGCCGTGGACATCAGCTACATCCCTGAAGAAAGCGTGCGCAACGGCCTGTTCCTGCAAGGCAAGGCCGACATCCTGTGGCCGCGCAACCCGTTCTCGGAAGTCGACCTGAAACTGTTCCAGTCCAAGGGCGCGACCATCCAGAGCCGCTCGCTGCCGGGCCCTGCGTTGAACCTGTACCCCAACACCCGTGGCGAACGCATCCTCGCCGATCAACAGGTGCGTCTTGCAGTGCAGAAGTCCATCGACCGCAAGAGCTACGCCAGCACCGTGTACAACGCCGAGTTCCCGGTGGTGGACGGCATCTTCGACGTGACCACGCCCTACTTCAAAAGCCAGGGCAGCAAGCTCGGCTACGACCCTGCAGGTGCGGAGAAACTGTTGGATCAGGCCGGTTGGGCCAAAGGCGCCGACGGTTACCGGCAGAAAAACGGCAAGCGCCTGAGCTTGAGCTACAACATCAGCCCGGCCGAAACCGCCGGTGACGTACTGATCCAGGACCAACTGCGCAAGGTCGGTATCGAGTTGAAACTCAGCGTGGTGACCCGCGCCGAATGGGTGGCCAACAACTCCGCCGGCAACTACGACCTGACCATCAACTACATGACCCGTGCCGACCCGATCATCCTGCAGACCATCCTCGATCCGCGCAGCGCCAACAGCTCCACCGTGGCCACCAACACCTACGAACCGGCCGTCCTGCAAACAGCCACGGCGCTGTTTGATGCCGGGATCACCGCCACCCAGAGCCAACAACGTGCAGCCGCCTACGGCGACCTTCAAGACCTGTTGATTGATCAAAGCTCGGCATTCCCGGTGTATGAGCGTGTGTGGCAGGCGGCGACGTCGGCCAAGGTGAAAAACTTCCGCTGGACCGCCGAGGGCTTCGCGCTGCTGGGTGATATCGAGATCGGCACGCCATGAGCCGCTACCTGATCGGCCGTGTCGGCCAGGCCCTATTGGTGCTATGGGGCGCCTACAGCATCACCTACTTCATCCTCTATCTGCTGCCGGGTGACACGCTGTCGATCATGCTCAGCGCCTCGGGCATGGAAGCCGACTCGCTGTCGGTGGCTGACCTGGCCAAAGCGCGGGCCTATTACGGGCTGGACAAGGGCCTGTTCGAGCAATATGTCGACCTGCTGCTGGGTGCGTTGCGCGGGGACTTCGGCCAGTCGCTGTCGCTCAACCGCCCGGTGGCCGAGTTGCTCGCCGAACGCCTGCCGCAGACCCTGTCCCTGGCCGGCCTGGCGATTGTGCTGTCGTTGGTCGGCGGCATCGGCCTGGCCTACCTGACCGCCTACATTCGCTGGCAACCGTTGAAAAAAGCCTTGGCGCGTTTGCCTTCCCTGGGGTTCTCGGTGCCGGTGTTCTGGATGGGCCTGCTGCTGATCCAGGTGTTCGCCTTCGGCCTCGGCTGGTTCCCGGCCACCGGCAGCCGTGGCGTTGAAAGCCTGGTGTTGCCGGCGATCACCCTGGCGATTCCGAGTGCGGCAGTGTACGCCCAGGTGCTGCAGCGCAGCTTTCAGGGGGTATGGAAAGAGTCGTACATCGCCACGGCTTACGCCAAGGGCCTGAGCCGTGGCCAGGTGCAGGCGCGCCACGGGTTCAAGAATGCGGCGCTGCCGATCCTCACGCTGATCGGCCTGCAAGTCGGCAACACCGTGTCCGGTGCGGTGCTGGTGGAGACCATCTTCGCTCGCTCCGGCATCGGTCGCCTGGCCCAGGAAGCGGTGCTGCGCCAGGACATTCCGGTGGTACTGGCGATTGTCGCGGTGTCGGCGGCGGCATTTGTAGTGGTCAACCTGCTGGTCGACCTGCTCTACCCCTGGCTCGACCCGCGCATCTCCCACACGCCAAAGGTGTCCTGAACCATGACGATCCTTGAGCAGAACCTGGGCCGTGCGGCCCCCTTGTGGCAACGCCGAACCCGTCGGCAACGCGCATCGGCGGCGGTGCTGCCCTTGCTGCGCAGGCCCGGCTTCAGCCTGGCGCTGCTGATCGTAGTGTTCGCTTTAGTCGCAGCGGTAGTGCCGCAATGGCTGACCAGCTTCGATCCCTACGCCACCGCGCCCGCCGTGAAGCTCAGCGCGCCGAACCTGAGCCACTGGTTCGGCACCGATGAACTGGGGCGCGACCTGTACACCCGCGTGGTCTACGGCTCCAGCCTGTCGGTGTTGGCGGCCTTTCTGGCCGTGGGTATCGCGCTGCTGGGCGGGCTGGGCCTGGGCATTCTGTCCGGTTTTGCCGGTGGCCGAATCGATGCGGTGATCATGCGTTTTGTCGATGTGTTGCTGGCCCTGCCCGGCCTGCTGCTGGCCCTGGCAATCGTCACCGCCATCGGCTTCGGCACGGTGCCGGTGGCCATCGCCGTGGGCGTCGGGATAATTCCGGGGTTCGCCCGCACCACCCGCGCCGAGGTGCTGCGGGTCAAAACCCTGCCTTACGTCGAAGCCGCACGCTTGGGCGGTGCCAGCTGGGGCCGGACCTTGCTGCGGCACATTCTGCCGAATGCCTGGGGCCCGGTGGCGGTATTGGCGACCCTGGATTTTGGCGCGGCCATCCTCGCTACCGCGGGTCTGAGCTTTCTCGGCTTCGGCGCCGCCCCGCCGGCGGCGGAATGGGGCACGCTGATCGCCAACGGGCGGCACTTTCTGATCACGGCGCCCTGGGTGTCCCTGCTGCCGGGCCTGTTCCTGGTCGCGGTGGTATTCAGCCTTAACCATATCGCCCGCACTTTCGAGGAGATCCAGCGATGACGGCTTTAGTGGATGTTCGTCAACTCAGCGTCAGCTACCGGCACGGCAACTTGGCGGTCAATCGTCTGTCGCTGACCATCGCCCAAGGCGAGACGCTGGCGATTGTCGGCGAGTCTGGCTCGGGCAAATCGACCCTGGCCAACGCGATCCTCGGCCTGTTGCCGGATAACGCACAGATCAGCGCCGGTGAGCTGTGGGTGGACGGCCACGACCTGACCCACGCCAGCGAACGGCAGAAACGCAACCTGCGCGGGCGCACCATCGGCCTGGTGCCCCAGGACCCGATGGTCAGCCTCAACCCGACCCTGCGCGTCGGCCAGCAGATTGCCGAAGCGCTGGTGCTGGCCAAGGGCAAGCGCTACCCCGGCGTCGACGCCGATATTGTCGAGTTGCTGCAACAGGTGGGCATCGACAAGCCGGTGCTGCGCGCACGCCAGTACCCCCATGAGCTGTCCGGCGGCATGCGCCAGCGCGTGCTGATCGCCATCGCCCTGGCCGGCAACCCGCGCCTGATCATCGCCGACGAGCCCACCAGCGCGCTGGACGTAACAGTGCAACGCAAGATCCTCGACCACTTGCAGCGCCTGGTCAGTGAGCGTGGGATTTCGTTGTTGATCATCACCCACGACCTCGGCGTGGCGCTTGACCGCGCCGACCGCATCCTGGTGATGCAGCAAGGCGAGGTGGTCGAACAGGGCCCGCCACGGCAAATCCTGGTCGCGCCCCGGCACGACTACACGCGGGCACTGATCGCTGCGGCCCCGGCGTTCGCCAAACGTCGGGAACCCCTGGCGCGCCGTGACTCGACGCAACCACCGATCCTGCGCCTGCAGAACGTCGGCAAGAGCTTCGCACTGCCCAAAGTCAAGGGTGAGGACGCGACGCTTGTGGCGCTCGAGGACCTGAGCCTGCAGGTGTTCCCTGGGCAAACCCTGGCCATCGTCGGTGAGTCCGGCTCGGGAAAAAGCACCGCACTGCGCATCGCCCTGGGCCTGGAGAAACCCAACAGCGGGCGGGTGTGGTTCGAACAACAGGACGTCACCGACCTCAGCTGGCGCGACTTCCGCCCGCTGCGCCAGCGCCTGCAACTGGTGCAGCAAAACCCGTTTGCCGCGCTGGACCCACGCTTCACCGTGTTCGACAGCATCGTCGAGCCGCTGGTGTCGTTCGGTTTGCTTAAAGGCGCGGCGCTGGAGCACGCAGCGCGTGAGTTGATCAGCCGCGTGCACTTGCCCGTGAGCTTTCTGGACCGCTTGCCGCGTGAGCTGTCGGGCGGCCAATGCCAACGGGTCGCCATCGCCAGGGCCCTGGCGCTCAAGCCCGACCTGTTGCTGCTTGACGAACCGGTGAGCGCGCTGGACGTGTCGGTGCAGGCGCACATCCTCGACTTGCTGCAAGAGTTGCAACGCGAGATGGGGATTGCCTATGTGCTGGTGTCCCACGACTTGTCGGTGGTCGCCAACTTTGCCCATGAGGTGCTGGTGTTGCGCAATGGCCGGGTGATTGAACAAGGTTCGGTGGAGCGGATCTTCAATGCGCCCGCCAGCGATTACACGCGTGAGCTGATTGCGGCCATCCCTGGCCGACAAGTCACCGCAACCGCCGCTTGAGGCTTACTGCGCCGCGCAGTCACGCGCCGTGATGCCCTTCTCCTGGGCATACGCGGCCGACTTGGCTTCGATCAACGGGCGCAAGGTGGCGCGGTCGGCCTGCAGCCAGTCGGTCACCAGCACCCACTTTTGCCCGTCCCACTGCTGCACCCGGGCTGAGCCGCCGCCTTCATGGTCGGCGCAGGACAGCTTCAAGGGTGCCAGCAGCCCTTCGAAGCCCATGGCCTTGAGGCGTGCGGGGTCGATATCCAAGTGCTCAAACGCCCAGCGCGTTTCCTCGCCGTTGAGTGCCCGGTTGCCGAATTTGGCCTGGCCGGTGCGCAGCGCTTCCACGGCGATGGCGGCATTGATCAGGCCGATGTTGTAGTAGACCTTGCCGAAGTAGCTGGGGTCCTTGAGGTTGCTTTTGCCCGGTTCGAGGATGAATTGCTTGAGCTTTTTATGGATCTCGAAGGTGTCGCCGCCAGGGAATGGCGCCAGCGCCTGGTAGCCTTTGGCGGCGGTTCCAGCGGGGATCACATCGGCTTCGGAGCCGGCCCATACGTCGCCGATCAGGCGGTCCACCGGCACGCCAAAGCGCACGGCGGTTTTGATCGCGACCGGCGTGGACACGCCCCAGGTGCGCAGGAATACCCAGTCCGGGTTGATCTGGCGAACCTGGCGCCATTGGGTGGATTGCTCGTTGCCCGGGTCGGCCACGGGGATCTGAATATTCTCGAAACCGTATTTTTCGGCGAGCAATTGCAGGGCGGCCTGGGTTTCGCGGCCGTAGGCGGAATCATGGTAGACGGTGACGATCTTCTTGCCCTTGAGCTTGTCCAGGCCGCCTTCGCGCTGCGCGATGTAGTTGATACCGAGCGACGCCTGCCCGTAATAGTTGAGCAGCAACGGGAACGCATACGGGAACACACGGCCGTCGGTAGACTCGGTACGCCCTCCGGCGCCGTCGATCAACGGGGTATGGTCGACGGCGGCACGGTCCATCAACGCATAGGAGGCCGGGGTGCTGTGGGTGAAGAAGAACCCGGTAGGCGCGCCATCCAGGCCGGTCTTGTAGCGTTCATAACATTCGATGATGCGGTCGGTCTTCCACTCGGTCTCGCATTCCTGCCAGACCAGCTTCACGCCGTTTACCCCGCCTTCGACCTCGTTGATATAGCGGAAGTAGTCGATCTCGCCCGCCCACCATGGGATACCACTGGAGGCATACGCGCCGACCCGGTAGGTGGCCAGCGGAATGAACTGTTGATCGTTGGCGGCCTGGGCGACGGTAGACAGCGGCCCGCCCAGAGCTGCGAGTGCCAGCAGGCTGGCGATAACTGTGCGTTGCAAGACGTTGTGCATGGGTGTGGGTTCTTATGAAAGGTGGGGATTTCCCTCCCGTTGTCGGGTCAGCTCAAGCGACTGACAACACAATTCATGCCAAGCCGTTAGAGCGCCAATGTGGAAGCAGGCGTGCCCGCGATAGCCGTGTGTCAGCCAATGCCTGTGTCGGCTGATATGACGCCATCGCGGGCAAGCCCGCTGCCACATTGCGGCCTGGGCAATCGAACACTTTACTGAACCGCTGTTGCGCCACCAACACTGCACGCGCGCTGCCTGCGGCAAAATAGCGCGTTTTACTTCATGCCCGAACTGCGGCTAAATACCCGCCCCTTTGCCACGACATCTGTGATGGCCACGTTCAAACGCATAAGCCCCTGGGTCGCCTGCCTGGCCCTGTTGCTGAACATGCTGGCCATGCCGCTGAGCCGCGCGATGCAGACGCCGGATGTCGGCCTGATGCTGTGGGGCGGATTTTGCTCCGCAGGCGCCTCGCAAGCCCTGCCGCCAGGCTTTGGCAAGCTGCTCGACCCGCTGCAGTCGGGCCCGGCGAAAACCGCGATGAAACACGGCGACTGCTGCTGCGGGCATGCGGGCCTGGCCGCGTTGCCGTCCGATTATTACCGGCATTGGCTGCCGCGCTTCACACCGGACACCCTCCTCGACAACCCGCCCCTGCCAGCGTTGCACCCCAGGATCCGCTGGCCGAACCTGAGCCCACGCGCCTCACCTGTTGCCTGATCGACCTCACATTCGTTGTGTTCGTCTTTTGGTCATCAAGAGGTTTGCCTCATGCCTGCTTCATTCTTTGTGCCCGGCGCCAAGCGTCGCCCGGGTTCGCGTTACCTGTGGCCGCTGCTTTCAACCGGCCTGCTTACGTTTCACTCGCTCACAGCTACCGGCAACAGCGAAAATTCGACCCTGACCCTCGGCACCGTCACGGTCCAGGGTGCGACCGGCAGCAGCGGCCCGTTGAACACCGCCAGTGTGCTGAGTTCGGTGGATATTCTCGGCGCGGACATTCTGCAAAAGATGCCGGTCAACTACAGCTGGGAGCTGTTCAGCCGTGCGCCGGGGGTGATGCTCACCGAATTCAACCAGGGCACTACCTCCGGCAAGATCTCGTTTCGCGGCTTCAATGGCGAAGGTGAAGTGAATGCGGTGAAGCTGCTGATCGATGGTATTCCGAGCAACAGCAATGACGGCAACATGCCGTTCATGGACATGATTTTCCCGCTGGAACTGGACAGTATCGAAGTGGTGCGCGGCACCAGCGATGCGCGCTATGGCCTGAACAACATCGCCGGCAACGTGAACATGCTTACCCGCACCGGCGGCGAGTACACCCAGGCGCGGCTGCGTTATGGCAGTTACAACACCCGGGAGGCGCAACTCGCCACAGGCCTCGAGGGCAGCAACTGGACGCAGAATTACTTCTTCGCTTACCAAAAATCCGACGGTTACCGCGATCACGCCGCGGCGGACAAATTTTCGCTGTCGGGTAAATGGTTCTACACCCCGGACGACGACAGCTACCGCGTTGGGCTGATCGCCCGTCACTACGAAACCGAGGCGCAGGAGCCCGGCTACTTGAGCGAAGACGATGCGCACCGCCACCCAACCATGACCAACAGCTACAACGCCACCGACAAAGGCACGCGGCGCATGAACCAGCTGAGCGTGCATTTCGACACTGAACTGGCCGAGCACCTGGCCTGGTCGGCAAAAACCTACGTCAATACCTTTGACGACCGACGCTGGACGCAATACTGGCGCACCAGCGCCCAGCAGGAGCGCGACGCCTACGAAACCCAGTACGGCGCCCTCACCTCCCTGACATGGCGTCCGCAGGTCAGCTGGCTTTACGACTTCGCCCTGGAAGGCGGCGCAGACGTACAGCAGCAACAGAACACCAGCGAGCGCTACCGCACCAAAGACCGGGTGCGCCTGGCACAAACCCGCGACCAGAGATTTGACTTCGACACTTACGGCGCCTACCTGCAGGCCGAGATCAAGCCGTTTGAGTCGCTGAAGATCATCCCGGCGTACCGCGTCGACAAGATCCAGGGAGACTTCACCAACCAAATGACCGGCATGGACTACGCCATCAATGACTACGGGCTGATCAAACAACCCAAGCTCAGCGTGGTGTACTCACCCTGGGACGTGGCCAGCCTCTACGCCAACTGGGGGCGTACGTTCCAGGTCGGCACCGGCGCGGCGGCCTACAAGATTCCGCCGAGGGACACCGACCTGGCCCCGTCGATCAATGAAGGTTGGGAAACCGGGATCAAATTCACCCCCGCCGACTGGATCGACGGCCGCGTGGCTTATTGGCAGCAGGAGGCCAGTGGCGAAGTCAGCCGGCGGCTCAATGACCCCAGCGGCGAGTCGGATAACGTCGGCGAAACCCGCCGCTGGGGTTACGACGCCCAGTTGAACCTGCACCCCAATGAACACACCGAGATCTGGATGGCCTACGCCTGGCAGTACTCGAAGATCCTCCAGCCCAGTGCAACGCTGCCCAACAGCAAAGGCCAGGAAATCGACCACATCCCCCACCACCTGTACAACGCCGGTATCAGTTACCAGGCCACGCCGGCCCTGCAACTCACCGGCTGGATGAACGGCCAGACGAACTATTATCTGGAGCGCGAGAACACCAAGGGCACCTACGGCGGCTATGTCCTGATGAACCTGGGGGCTACGTACCAGGTGACCCCGTCGGTCAGCGTTGACCTGCAGCTTAAAAACCTCACCAACCGCTATTACGAGTACGTCTGGTACGACCCCGACGGTGCGCGTGCGTCGTTGCACTCACCGGGTGACGGGCGTGCTTTGTATAGCGGCGTGACGCTGGACTTCTGATTGCTTCAGCGCTCTGCCTCATCTTCCGTCGCCGTGTCGCCCTGCTTCAGATGCGTGCCTTTGAACAACGACGACACGGCGACGAAGAACAGCGGCACCCAAAAAACCGCCAGCACCGTGGCGGTGATCATGCCGCCGATTACCCCGGTACCGATGGCGTGCTGGCTGCCGGAGCCGGCACCGCTGGAAAGGGTCAGCGGCAGCACGCCCAGGATGAAGGCCATTGAGGTCATGATGATCGGCCGCAAACGCATGCGACTCGCCTCGACAGTGGCTTCAAGCAGCGGTTTGCCTTTCTCGTGCAGTTCCTTGGCAAACTCCACGATCAGAATTGCGTTTTTTGCCGCCAGCCCTACGGTCACCAACAGCCCGACCTGAAAGAACACGTCGTTGGACAGCCCGCGCATGGCGGTGGCCATCAAGGCGCCGATCACGCCAAGGGGCACCACCAACATCACCGCGATTGGAATCGTCCAGCTTTCATAGAGCGCCGCGAGGCACAGGAACACCACAAGGATTGATAACGCATACAAAGCCGGCGCCTGCGAGCCGGAAAGGCGCTCTTCATAAGACAGGCCGGTGAACGAGATACCCACACCTGGTGGCAGCTCTGCGGCGATACGCTCGACTTCGTCCATGGCCTCCCCCGAGCTGTAACCTGGCGCTGGCGTGCCGAGTATCTGCTCGGCCGGTACACCGTTGTAGCGCGATAATTTCGGTGAACCGAACCCCCACTCGGCGCTGGCAAATGCCGAGAACGGTACCATCCGGCCCTGGTCGTTACGCACAAACCATTTGGACAGGTCTTCGGCCGAGTTACGTGAGTCCGGGTCACCCTGCACGTACACCCGCTTGACCCTGCCACGGTCAATGAAGTCGTTCACGTAGCTGCTCCCGTACGCCACCGACAGGGTGGTGTTGATGTCAGTAAGGAAATCCCCATCGCCCGGGCGCGCTCATCGTCGATGGTCAGGTGGTACTGCGGCTCATCGGTCAGGCCATTGGGCCGAACGGCCGCGAGGATCGGGCTTTGCGCGGCCAGCTCAATGAACCTGCTGCGCGCCTCCATGAGTTTTGCATGACCCACGTTGTCCTGGTCTTGCAGGTAGAAGTCAAAACCCGTGGCGTTGCCCAACTCCCGCACGGAAGGCGGCACAATGGCGAACACCATCGCGTCGCGGTACTTCGAGAACGCCTGCTGCGCACGTTGTGCAACGTTGAACACGGTGTTGTCACTGTCGCGCTCATCCCAGGGTTTGAGCAGTACAAACGCAATCCCCGAGTTCTGTCCTCTGCCGGCAAAGTTGAAGCCATTGATGGTAAACACCGAACTCACGGCCTTGCCCTCGCCCTGCTCCGTATCGAGTAGAAACCGTGTCATGCGGTCGAGGACTTTTTGTGTGGTTTCGGCCGAACTGTTGGCCGGTGTCTGCACCTGCGTAAAAATCACCCCCTGATCCTCGGCAGGCAAGAACGAGGCTGGAATGCGCGCAAACAACCAGACCATGCCGGCAACGATCACCAGGTACACCACAAAGCCCGGCACCTTGTGACGGATAATCTGGCCGACCCCACGCTCGTAGCCATTCACAAAAGCGTCAAAACCTCGGTTGAACCAGCCAAAAAAGCCGCGTTTGGGCTTGCCGTGCTCACGTGGATCAATCGGCTTGAGCATCGTCGCGCACAATGCCGGCGTAAAGATCAAGGCCACGAACACCGAGAGCACCATGGCCGAAACAATCGTGATCGAGAACTGACGGTAGATCACCCCGGTGGAGCCGCCGAAGAATGCCATCGGCAGCAATACCGCCGACAGCACCAGCGCGATACCAATCAGGGCGCCCTGGATCTGCTGCATCGATTTGCGCGTGGCGGCCTTGGGCGACAAATGCTCCTCGGCCATCACCCGTTCGACGTTTTCGACCACAACAATGGCGTCATCCACCAGCAAACCAATGGCCAGGATCATGCCGAACATGGTCAGCGTATTGATCGAAAACCCCGCCGCGGCCAGTATCCCGAAGGTGCCCAGCAGCACCACCGGCACCGTCATGGTGGTGATGATCGTGGCACGCAGGTTCTGCAGAAACAGCAACATCACCAGAAACACCAGTACCACCGCCTCCATCAGCGTGTAGACCACGCCCTTGATCGATTCAGTGACCACCGGCGTGGTGTCATAGGGGTAAATCGCCTCGACCCCGGCCGGGAAAAATGGCTTCAAGCGATCCACAGTCGCGCGGATAGCTTTGGCCGTATCCAGCGCGTTGGCACCAGTGGCCAAGCGGATCGCAATACCCGAAGCGGGCCGGCCATTGCTTTGTGCATCAATGCTGTAGTTCTCGCTGCCCAGGCCAATGCTTGCCACATCACTCAGGCGCACCTGGGAACCATCGCCGTTGACTTTCAGCAAGATGTCCCCGAACTGCTCTGAGGTTTGCAGGCGCGTCTTGCCGATGATCGTCGCAGTGAACACCGTGCCACTGCGCGCAGGCAGGCCGCCGATCGCACCTGAAGCGACCTGCACGTTCTGCGCTTCAATCGCTGCAGTCACATCCACCGGCGTCAGCTGGAACTGGTTGAGCCGGGCTGGATCGAGCCACACACGCATCGCGTATTGCGTGCCCCACACCTGGAAATCACCCACGCCGGAGGTTCTGGAAATCGGATCCTGAATGTTCGAAACGATGTAGTTGGACAGGTCTTCCTTGGTGTATTGGCCGTCGGTGGACACCAGCCCGATAAACATCATGAAGTTTTGCTGAAACTTGGTGACCCGCAAGCCCTGTTGTTGCACCTCACGCGGCAGCAGCGGCGACGCAAGGTTCAGCTTGTTCTGCACCTGAACCTGGGCGATGTCCGAGTCGGTGCCTTGGTTGAACGTCACGATAATGCGCATGCTGCCATCGGAATTGCTCTCCGACGCGATGTAGCGAAGGTTGTCGATGCCGTTCATTTGTTGCTCGATCACCTGCACCACGGTGTCCTGCACGGTTTGGGCGGAAGCTCCAGGGTAGTTGACCTGAATCGCAACCGCGGGCGCTGCGATGGTGGGGTATTGGTTGATGGGCAGGTTAAGAATCGACAACGTGCCCACCAGCATCACAATCAGCGCCAGTACCCACGCAAAGATCGGGCGTTCAATGAAAAACTTCGACATGTATCACTCCGTTTCAACGCGGGCGGTTTAAAGCGCGCCTATCTTCGGCGTTGCACCCAACTCGCGACTTGCCTGATTCAAGGCAAATACTGCCTGTTCCGGCGAACTTCGGGCCTGCCCGGGCTGAGCGTTCGCGGCGGGTTAATAATCGTCAGTTCAGGCAAGGCTTGCCCCGAATCAAGCAAACAGCCAACAGCAAAGACGCCCAACATAGAGACGTTTCTTGCACGCGCAAGCGTGCTGAGCGGTGCGCACTGCGGTTGGAAAATGCAGTGGCGCTTATGGGAATCAAGAGCGGAGAACAGCATGAAAACCAGAACACTCGGTACCAATGGGCTGGTGGTTTCAGAACTGGGTTACGGCTGCATGGGGTTGAATACCACCTACGGCCAACCGCTGGACAAGGCTGCGGGCGTGAGCATGATCCACGCTGCGGTCGAACGCGGCGTTACCCTTTTCGATACCGCAGAGGTCTACGGCCCGTTTATCAATGAATCACTGGTGGGCGATGCCCTCGCCACCTATGGCGATAAGGTGCACATCGCGACCAAGTTCGGCTTCGGCTTGAACCCGGATGGATCGCGCTACGGCTTGGACAGTCGCCCCGCCACCTTGCGCAAGGCCGTGGACGGGATGCTGGCGCGGCTGAAAGTCGAAAAGATTGACCTGCTGTACCAGCATCGAGTCGATCCCAACGTGCCCATTGAAGACGTTGCGGGTGCGGTCGGTGAGTTGATCGCCCAAGGCAAGGTCAAGCACTGGGGCTTGTCCGAGGCAAGCGCGTCAACCATTCGCCGTGCGCATTCGACCCAACCGGTGGCTGCGGTGCAAAGCGAATACTCGCTGTGGACTCGGGATGTCGAACATAACGGCGTACTCGCAGCCTGCGAAGAACTGGGTATTGGTTTTGTGCCGTGGAGCCCACTGGGCGCGGGCTTCCTGACAGGCTCCATTACCCCTGACACGAAAATTGACGAGAGTGATTTCCGCAGTGCGGTGCCACGTTTTTCAGCCGAGGCGCGTTTGGCAAATATGGCGCTGGTGGATGCCTTGAAGCGAATCGCCGGGGACAAGAATGCAACCCCGGCCCAACTCGCCCTGGCCTGGCTGCTGGCACGCAAGCCCTGGATCGTGCCAATACCCGGCACGACAAAATTGCATCGTCTGGAAGAAAACCTCGGTGCAACGACGGTTCGGCTGACCGAGCAGGACCTGCGCACCCTCGAAGAGGCGCTGGCGCGCATCCCGGTACAAGGACAGCGCCTGCATCAAGCAGCGCTTGGCCTGGTCGATTCCTGAGGTGAGCGTGAAAGGCGACGCGCCCGCGTCGCCTTTCGGCCGTCTAGACCCGGTGAAAAATATAGTCAGCCTGGCCCTGCTCAGCCAATGCCACACCGAGCACATGAAGTTGCGTGCGCAAGGTGTCGTCATCCGCTCGTACCTTCCACGTCTGCGTGGCGGGCGAATGATCCCCCGCATCGTAGCGATTGATCGCCGCCAGCAGCGTCGCGTGCGCGGGCAGGTAAACCGCCAGCGCATTGCCTTTCCACGCGGCAACGTTCAGCCCCAGGTCTTCACATACGGCGATTTTCGCCTCGGCATCGTCGCGGTCGGCTTGTCGGGAGCGCTCGACTTGATCGTTGAGCAGCGGGTCGACGATCCGGTCTGTGAACAACACCTCACCCGTTTCCCAGACCTGCGGCGCGCAGGCTTTGTCTTCCGGGCGCAAGGCAATGAACGGGTTGATTTCCATCGGATAGATCCGGCACACCAGCGGCCGTTGCTCATAAATACCGCACCGATCATCCGCCCCCAGGTTCGGGCACTGCCCAAGCGCATTGCCGGCCATTATCGCAACGACCCGGACGGGTGCACGCCCACTCACCACTTCAACCGCACGCCTGGCGCTGTGAGCATATTGGCCGGGATGTGCAGCCCAGGTCGATTCATTGAATGCTTCCAGCAGCACCGCCACGTCGTGCCCTCGCTGTAACCATTGCCGGGTTTCACTCAACGTCAGGGGAATCAAACGGCCCTTGCAGCAAACGCCGCAGCCGTTGCAGGCAAATCGAATTGGGTTGTTATTCATGGAACCTACTCACACGGGTCGGGAAAGCGTTGGTGCGCAGTGAGTATGAAAAGTTAATCGCGTCTGAAATTGCCTGATCCAGCGGCATCATTGCCTGATTCAAGACGTTTGAAGTTCAGCTGTTTGCACGCTCACGAGAGGCACTCAATATCGCCATATCAGGCAATCATCTGCCTCGTTTGAGCAAACGGGCGACCAGGGCGGCCACTTATACTTTTTACTTTCCGTACCCATGCCGACCCCGGAGTCAGCCATGAAGAAAAGTGATGTAGACGAAAATCGCCGTATTTTCATGGGTGCCTCAGCAGTCGCGCTGTGCAGCGTTGCGATTGCCGGGCCTGGGTTGCTCGCACCGGGCCTGGCGTCTGCTCAAACGAAAGCCGCCTTCGGCCCCACCGTCATTGGCCAGCCTGACACACAGGGTATTTCGGTCGAGCGCGTGAGCTACCCCAACCGCAATACGGGCAGTCATATCACGGCCAATCTGTTCAAACCCGCCAACTTCGATGCCAACAAGCAGTACCCCGCCATTGTCATCACTCACCCCATCGGCGGCGTCAAGGAGCAAACCGCAGGCTTGTACGCGCTGCGCCTGGCCCAGCAGGGCTTTATCACCCTGGCTTACGACGCCTCTTACCAAGGCGACAGCGGCGGTGAACCACGCTTGATGGAACTGCCTACCGCACGCGTCGATGACATCAGCAGTTCGGTGGACTTCCTCAGCACATTGGCCCAGGTAAATGCCAATCGCATCGGCTCCCTGGGCATCTGCGGGGGCGGTGGCTATGTGCTGAACGCAGCCCAGACAGAGCAACGTATCAAAGCTGTGGCCACCGTCAGCGCCGCGGATATTGGTGACCTGCGCCGCAATGGTCTGGCCAATGCACGTAGCTACGAGGAGCGTATGAAGCTGCTGCAGGACGCCTCGGCGCAACGCAGTCGCGAGGCGCGTGGGGAGCCGATTCGGCTGACCGCCACAGTGCCGGAGTCAAGCAAGGATTTTACCCCCAGCACGCCGGTCATGTACCGCGAAGGCTACGAGTATTACCGCACGCCGCGTGGCCAGCACCCGAACGCTCCCGGCCGCTCAGTGTTCTCCGCCCTGCCCGCGCAAATGGCGTTCTTCGCGTTTGATCAGATCGAGACTATTTCACCACGGCCTGTGCTGATGATCGCGGGCGGTAACGCCGACAGCCTGTACATCAGCGAGGTGGCGTACAAGAACGCGAAGCAGCCCAAGGAACTTCACCTGGTGCCCGGCGCAACGCATATCGACATGTACGACAAACCGCAATATGTAAGCCCTGCAGTCGACAAATTGTCAGGATTTTTCGGTCAGCACCTGGTTTAAGAGGACCTTGCACATGCCTGTATTTCTACGTTCCGTAGCATTTGCACTCGTTGCATTCTGGACACTCGGACTATGCCCGATCACCGCCAATGCGACAGAAAAACTGCGCATCGCGATCATCGGGGCCGGCTCACACGGTGGCACCATCGGCCAATTGCTGGTCAAGGCAGGCCATGGCGTGATGTTCTCCACACGCAACCCGGCAGAGCTTGACGCGCTGGTGAAGGAGCTCGGCCCGCTCGCGTCGGCCGGTACTCCCCAGCAGGCCGCTGCGTTCGGATCGGTCATTCTGTTCGCCGTTCCTTATAACGCCCTGCCCCAACTCGGACGCGACCTGGCCCCGCAACTGCGCGGCAAAATAGTGCTGGATGCGACCAACCCTGCGCCGGATGAAGGCAATCCCCTCTCGCGCGAAGCCTACGCCAACGGTGTCGGCGAAACCTCGGCCAAGTACTTGCCCGGCACCCGGTTGGTCAGGGCCTTCAGCGCGGTGGATGCCACGGCGGTCAATGCGTCCGCTCGCGGTAACGGTGAACCCTTGGGCGTGCCCATCGCCAGCAATGACCCCGAGGCGCTTCAAGTGGCTGCACAGCTGGTGCGCGATGTCGCCGCTGAGCCGGTCATCACTGGCGATCTGTCCACGGCGCGCAGCTTTCAACGCGGTGGCGTCGGCTTCAGAGCCAATACCGATGCACCGGCATTGCGACGTTTGTTGAATTTGCCGCCTGAGGCATGACCCGGTGACAGCTGTCGCCAGGGCACACGCCGCATGTTGAAAACACTGACCCCGATTGATTATCAAGAGAGCTGTCAACGATGAGCGTCCTCACTATCAATGGCCGTGACTACACCGTCGACGTCGACCCCGGCACCCCCATTCTCTGGACCCTGCGCGACGCGCTGGGCATGACCGGCACCAAGTTCGGCTGCGGCGCAGCGCTGTGTGGCGCATGCACCGTGCACCTGGATGGCCAGGCGATTCGTTCGTGCGTCACGCCGATAACCGCCGCCCTGGGTCGCAGGATCACCACGATCGAGGCGGCTACCAACGGCAGTGACCCCGTCGGCACGGCCGTGCACGAGGCGTGGGTCAAACACGACGTGGCGCAATGCGGCTACTGCCAGAGCGGCCAGATCATGAGCGCAACGGCCTTTCTCAAGGCTCAACCCAAGGGCAAGCAGCCCACGGCGGCGGAGATCGACTCGGCGATGATGGGCAACATCTGTCGCTGTGGCACTTACGTGCGCATCCGTGCTGCGGTGGCTGACGCCGCCAAAGCCCTTGCCTGACAGGAGCAGCCCCATGTTGAACGATCTTTTTCCAGAGGAGCTGCCTCGCGCCTTGCAACATATGCTGGAGCGCGATCAGGTCGACGGCCCTGCCACCTACGCCCGGCGTAGTTTCTTGAAGATACTCGGGATCGGCGGCCTGGCCCTGGGCGCCTTTCCACACCTGGCCCTGGCGCAGCAGGCTAACGGCGTGGCGATGGAGCCGCTGAAGCCGACTGAGCAACCCAACGCTTTCGTACAGATCGCCTCCAATGGCGAAGTGACCGTGACCATTAACCGGCTGGAGTTCGGCCAGGGCGTACAGACCGGCTTGCCGATGATTCTTGCCGAAGAACTGGATGCCGACTGGAGCCTGGTGCGCAGTCGCAACGGCACCAGTGACATCGCCTATCAGGACCCGCGCTTTGGCATGCACCTGACCGGTGGCTCCAACTCCATCAAGAACAGCTACACCCAATACCGCGAACTCGGTGCCCGCGCTCGCGCCATGCTGCTGGCTGCTGCGGCAGCGCGCTGGAACGTCGACGTGGCCCGTCTGGGTACCCGCGCCGGCCGGGTGCTAGGCCCGGGTGGCCGTACCGCGAGCTACGGCGAACTGGCCGAGGCCGCGATGGCAATGCCGGTACCGGACCAGGTCAGCCTCAAGGATCCCAAGGATTTCCGCATCATTGGCCAGGCCACGACGCGCATCGATGCCAAAGCCAAGAGCAGCGGCCAACAGGATTTCGGGATTGACATGCGCCTGCCGGAGCAACTCACCGCCGTGGTGGCGCGCCCCCCGGTATTCGGCGCCAGGCTGGCGGCGTTGGATGACCGCGCAGCACGCGCCATCCGTGGTGTAAAGGCGGTCTATCGCGTGCCGCTTGATGGCGGTGCTGAAGGCGTGGCCGTCTTGGCTGAAGGCTATTGGCAGGCCAAACAGGGGCGTGATGCCCTCAACGTTCAGTGGGATACGGCGGCGGTAGAAAAGGTCGACAGCGAGCGGCAACTGGCCGACTACAAAGCCCAGGCCGGTCGCCCGGGGCCCCAGCTTTTCAATGCGGATATGACGCCGCTGGCAACGTCGCCGCATACCCTCGAAGCCGAGTTTGTGTTTCCGTACCTGGCCCATGCCCCCATGGAGCCGCTGAACTGCACCGTGCAACTGTCACAGGGCCGCGCCGAGTTATGGGTCGGTACCCAGTTTGCCGGGGCCGACAACGCCGCGGCCGCACGCGTGCTGAATCTCAAGCCCGAACAGGTACAGATCAACGTACAGACGGCCGGCGGCGGTTTCGGGCGGCGCGGCATCGCCACCAGCGACATTGTGGTCTTGGCCTGTGAAGTGGCCAAAGCGGCACGAACAGCGGGGTTAACCGTGCCCGTGCGCACCGTATGGAGCCGCGAAGACGACATCAAAGGCGGCTACTACCGCCCCATGCACCTGCACCGCGCACGCATCGGTTTCGACGACAGCGGCAATGTCCTGGCCTGGGACCACGTGCTGGTCGGGCAGTCGATCGTGACGGGCACCATGTTCGGTGGGCGGGTAAAGAATGGCATTGACCCCACGGCCACTGAGGGCCTGCGTGACCCCTATCCGATTCCGATGCGCCTGACAGTGCATCACCCCAAGCTGAACGTGCCGGTGCTGTGGTGGCGCAGTGTGGGCTCCACCCATACCGCGTTCGTGATGGAGACGTTGATTGATGAAATTGCCCGAGCCACCCGGCAGGATCCCGTGGCTTACCGGATGAAACTCTTCGCCGACAAAAGCCCGCGCCATAGCGCGGCGTTGCAATTGGCGGTGGACAAGAGTGAGTACGGCAAGCGCCAACTGCCGGCGGGTCGCGCCTGGGGTGTGGCGGTGCATGAGTCGTTCAGTTCGGTGGTGGCCTATGTCGTCGAAGCCTCGGTACAGGACGGCCGTCCAGTGCTGCACCATGTGACCGCAGGCGTGCATTGCAACCTGGTGGTCAACCCTCGCAGCGTCGAAGCCCAGGTACAGGGCGCAGCCTTGATGGGTCTGTCGATGTGCCTGCCGGGCGGCGCCATCACCCTCAAGGACGGTGTGGTGCAGCAAAGCAATTTTGCCGACTTCAGCGTGCCACGCATCGCCGATATGCCGGAGTTTTCGGTGCACACGCTGCCGAGTGCGGAGCCGCCCACCGGCATGGGCGAACCTGGCCTGCCGCCGCTGGCGCCGGCGTTCGCCAACGCCATTGCGCAAATCACCGGCAAGCCTTTACGTGAATTGCCCTTCAAGCTCGCCTGAGCCACGCGGTGCACTCGGCTGCACCGCCTTTTTGATTGATTGAGAGAGACTCCAATTGAACCAATACCTGAAATTACCGCGGATGCCTCGGGCGCCCCTCCTGGCCTACAGCGCCCTGCTTGCGGCGGCACTGGGCACACTCACCAGCGAGGCTGTAGCGAGCCAGGCACTGGTCCAGCGTTACGCTTGCGTGGGCTGTCATCAAGCCAATGCACAGGTGGTGGGCCCCTCCTGGAAAGGTATCGCGCAAAAGTATGCTGGCAGCGATACCACGGCTGAGCAACTGGCAGCCAGCATCAAGGCTGGCGGCACCGGCAAATGGGGGCCGATGCCGATGCCGCCGCAAACTCAGGTGTCTGACGCCGACGCGAAGTCAATCGCCCAATGGTTGCTGGACGGCGCACAATAATTGCCCTATTCGGCATCAGTTGCTTGAACTGATGCCTTGGCAGCCATCTGTCGTTGACGCCTTGCCAACCAAAAGCACACCCCGCCCCACATGCCGGCGACCGGCACAATCAACACCGCGACCACGCCAAACCCGGCGCCCGCTGCAGCCAACCCGACCGAAAGCCAACCGCTGAGCGCATCCCCACCTCGATACACCAGGGTCTCGATGACGTTCTTGGCCTTGTACTTTTCCTCACGGCTGACGACGGTCCAGAGCACTTCACGTGCCGGACGCACCACCGAAAATTCAATCGCACGACGCAAGCCCTGCGCCAACGCCACCGTCGCCGGCACGGGCGACATCGCCATTGCAGTGAATGCCACCAGCGTCACCACGGGCAGCGCCACCAGCGCACCACCGACGCCCACCCGGCGAATCAACGGCGCCGTGAGCAAGAGTTGAAAGGTCAAGGTCAAGGCCGAAACGATAAGATCGATGAGCGCAAAAAACCGGGTTCTGCTGGCCACATCCGCGTAGCTCCCAGCGACTATCCGAGCCTGCTCGAAGTACAGAAAGGTGGCAGCCGTGGTGTGCAGGAGCATGAACACCACCAGCCCCAGCAGATAGGGTGAACGAGCAATCAGCGTGAGGCCGGCGAGCATACTGCCGCCCATCCCGCGATGCCCTTGCGCCTGGCACGTCGCCTGCGCATCGGTGCGTGACAACAGTGCCCGATAGCAACGCACCGCCAATTCCAGCAGCAGTGCTGCTGCCAGCGTCAGTGCAATCGGCCCAAGCCGGGTGGCCAGGGTGGCGGCCAACAGTGGGCCAATGAACGTGCCCAGCGTCCCGCCCGCTGCAATAAAGCCAAACAAGCGCAAGCCTTGCTCGCTGGAAAAGCGGTCGACCAGAACGCTCCAGAAAATCGAGACGATGAACAGGTTGTAGACGCTGATCCACACGAAGAACACCTGGCCAACCTGCACAGGCGCAATTTTTGCCGTAATCAACACACCAAACACCAGCATGGTGCCTGCCACAAGGCGATAGATCAGCGGGATGAACCGCGTTGCCGGCAGCCGTGATACCAGCGCGCCGAACAGCGGAACCATCAGCAGCATCACCACAAATGTCGCGGTGAACAGCCACTGTAACTTGTCTGCGCCGCCCTCCAGGCCCAATGCGTCACGCAAAGGCCGCACCAAGGTAGTAGCTGGCCAACACGCAGAAATGAAAGGCGAAACCCAGTAGCAGTGCTGCTCTTTCCGCCGGCAAGACGTGCGCCCACTTGAACGTCCCCGCAGGCGTCATTGCCCCCCACCTTCGGAAGCCGGTACTGCGCACACCTGCGCCAGCGCATTGAAGGTGCTGAAAAACAGGGCGCTGGCGTGGTGCTGGCGTGCCAGGTGAAACAGATCCGGCTCAACCGTTTGGGCGCGTTCAATCGCCAGCTCGCCGGATTGCCTGGAGGGCCACAACAGTTGCATCAGCACCCGGTCGCCGGCCTCGCTGACGTGCACCTGCGCGCTGATAAATCCGGGGCAGAGACGGGTAAAGCGCTCGACGCGCTCGATCAAAGCCGTCACCAGATCCTGCACATGCAGTGGGTCGACGACGAACTCAACGAACTGGCTGAACTGGGTGCCGCGGTCAGGCGAACGCATGAGTGTTCTCCAAAAAAGGCGCACTTGACGCTTATCGATTGGGTAAGTCCTCACCAGTATGCTGTGCCCCCGGCGCGCCATGGTTGCCTGATCGACGCGATTGCTTGCCCGATCTGATGTGGCGCAAACGCAAAAAAGTCCACACCCGCAAGGGCGTGGACTGTTTAAATCAACGGTTACTGCTTGGCGTGTTTCACCTGCACTTCAGGCATCGCCGAGGAATGGTGGTTGAGGATTTTCCACTGGCCACCCACCTGCTCGTAGACGAAGGTGTAGCGTGCCTGCACGTGGCGTTTCTTGCCGTTCGCCTCGGTCAGGGTGAACGTGTAGACCCCGCTGTCCATCGCCACATTAGTGCCAAGCTGGCGGATCTCACGGTAGTTGATCTGGCCTACCGGCTTGAGCATCAGGAAGTGATCGAAGTAGTCGGTGATCTGCTCCGGCGTGGTACGTACCTGGTTGGACACGGTCGGCTGCAACACCGCGCCCGGCGCATACAAGTCGACCACTGTCTTGACGTTACCGGTCTGCAAGGCGCTGTTCCAACGGTCAAACAACCCGGCAATCTCGCGGTCTTTCGCATTGGCAGGCGCCTGGGCCACCTCGCGGTAGACATACGGTGACGTCTCGGCAGCCTGCACGAAGGGGGGCGCTCAAGGCGAAAATCACGGCGATCGACACGGCTTTAAAGTTCATTGGGATGCTCCTGTTGTGGGTGAGCACACTTTGCCAATCGCCTGCACGCCCGCCATCGGCCAACCGGAGTTATTTAGCTATGCCATTTGGCAGATGGCGCGCAACCCGCTCAACAAGGTTTAATAGCCTCCCTCGCGCCCGCGAGCCTGTGACACCGGAGCCCAAGCATGCAAAACACGCCACACGATCCCGGCAGTGCCCTGGCTATCCGTGCGCATTATCGACAATCCGAAAGTCGCACTGCGCGTTTGCGGTTGCTGGTGGACACCGGGCAGGCATTACCGCAACTGGCGCCTGATGCCATGCGCGAACGCGTGCTGGCGCGGGCAGGCGCGTTTCTTGCGATGGACCACGGGCTGATTCAGGAGTGGGATGCCGAGGGATGCGCCACTGTCACAGCACGCCATGGCAGCCAGGATCGACTGAGCAGCCTCGCTGCCGTCGCCGATCGCCGCTTACGCACACCGTGCTGGCTGGAGCTACCGGGAAGCGCCCTGCCCAGTGTGTTGCAAGTACCGCTGCGCGGCAGCGATGGCGATGCCTTTGGCGTATTGGTACTGGGCAACAGTGTGAGCCTGCGCGCACCAGACCATGAAGACAGTGAATCCCTGCAATTGCTCGCCACGCTGTTGGCCGCGCACCTGGAAAACCAACGATTGCTGACTACCCTCAAAACCCGCGACAGGACGCTGTCCGACCTGGTGAACCGCCTGCTGCGGGCCCAGGAGGACGAGCGCAAGCGCGTGGCCTACGACTTGCACGATGGGTTGGCGCAAACCCTCGCGGGGTTACATCAGCGCCTGCAAGGGTTTGCCGGCCGCTGCCCGACGCTGCCAGACACGTTGAATGCAGACCTGCAGGCGATTCTGACCCTGGCCCAACACTCGGTGGGGGAAGGCCGGCAACTGATCGCCGGCCTGCGCCCGACGGTGCTGGATGATTTCGGCCTATTCAAGGCGCTCGACAAAGAAGCTGACCGCCTGCGCGAAGCCGCCGTCAGCGTGCAGTGGACCACCGCCTACGCGGGGCGCTTGCCCAGTCAGGTGGAAATCGCCTTGTTCAGAATCGGCCAGGAAGCCATCAACAATATTCTCAAGCACGCGCAGGCCAGCCATGTGCAACTGGCCCTGGCACTGCACGACGGCCAGGTTTCGCTGCGGGTGAACGACGACGGCAAAGGCTTTGCCCCAGGCCAGCCACTCGACACCCTGGGCGCCCAGCACCTGGGCCTCGCCACCATGCACGAGCGCGCCAGCCTGCTGGGTGGCCATTTCACCTGTGCCAGCAGCATCGAGTGCGGCACCCAACTGCACGCCCGCGTGCCGGCCCACCTGAACGGAACACCTCAATGAGCCCACTCTTGCGCTTGGTGCTGGCCGACGATCATGAAGTCACGCGCACCGGGTTTGTCGCGTTGCTGGCCGGTCACCCGCAATTCGAAGTGGTCGGCCAGGCCCGTGATGGCCAGCAAGCGGTGGAGCTGTGCGAACAGTTGCTGCCCGACATCGTCATCCTCGATATTCGTATGCCGGTGCTCAATGGCCTCGGCGCCGCCCGCCTGCTGCAACAGCGCCTGCCGGCCGTCAAGGTGGTGATTTTTACCATGGATGACAGCCCCGACCATCTGGAAGCCGCGATGAATGCCGGGGCGGTGGGCTACCTGCTTAAAGACGCCAGCCGGAACGAGGTAATCGACGCCTTGCAACGGGTGGCCGCCGGTGAAGAAGCGCTCAACAGTGCGGTGAGCGCTCGCCTGCTGCGGCGCATGACCGAGCGCAACGCCAACGGCGCGGCGGCCACGGAAAACCTGACCCCACGCGAGCGTCAGGTGCTCGGGTTGGTCGCGAACGGGATGAGCAACCGGGAAATCGGTGCGCACCTGGGGATTACCACCGGCACCGCTAAAGCACACGTCGAACGGGTGATCGGCAAGCTCGGTGCGGCCGATCGCACCCAGGCCGCCGTGCGGGGTATCGCGTTGGGCCTGGTGACGCAAGCATGATGCGCATGTACGCCAGGCGTTGGGCGGACTTGCCCCTGCGCGGCAAAGCGCTGGTGGTGATTTCGCTGCCGCTGGTGGTGCTGTTGTTGTCCCTGGTGCTGATCTACATCACCGAGCGGCAGACCGCCCGCGCTGAAGAGGACGTGCGCCGAGTGCTGCGCGTGCAAGGCGATATCCGCGCCGTGCACACGCTGCTGGCCGAAGCCGCCGCCAGCGTGCGCGGCTACCTGCTGACCCACCGCGATGATTTCCTGCCGGGCTACCTCAACGCCAAGCCGCAGATTGAGTCAGCCCTGCGCCGCCTCGACCAGAATGTTCGCGATCAACGGGTGCGCGAACAGCTCGCGTCGATCACGCCGCTGATCAACAGCAAAATCGATGGGCTGGAGGACATGCTCAACGACCCGACGACAAGCGCTGAGTCGATTACCAGCATTCTCGTCAGCAACAAACACATCCTGGATGCTTTACGCCAGCACATCGGCACCATGCTCACCCTTGAAGACTCGCTGCTCGCTGAGCGCACTTCGGCTGCGGCCGAGACGCGCCAGCGGCTGCTGCTGTCGACCTGGCTGGCGGCCATCTGCGGGCTGTTTGGCGCAATCGTCGCGGTGCTGTTTCTGTCCAAGGGCATTGTTGCCCGGGTGCAGCAAGTGCAAGGCAACGCGCAACGCCTGGCCCTCGGGCAGCCGCTGCGGGCGCACCCGCCGGAAAATGACGAGATCGGCCAGTTGGGCACGCGGTTGGTGGAGGCCGGGGGCTGCTGGCCGAGCGCGAACGCGCATTGCGCGAGAACGAAGAGCGCTTGCGGCTGATCATCGACGGGGTCAAGGACTACGGGATCTTCGCCCTCGACAGCGCAGGCCATGTCACCAGTTGGAACAACGGCGCCGAGCGGATCAAGGGCTACACCGAGCAGGAGATTCTTGGCCAGCACTTCTCGGTGTTCTACCTGCCTGAAGAATGCCCACAACACCCGGACATGGCGCTGCGCGAGGCCACCCGCGACGGTGACTACACCGAAGAAGGCTGGCGTTGCCGCAAGGACGGCACGCGCTTCTGGGCCAGCGTGGTGATCACCGCGCAGTACGACAGTACCGGTGCTTTGCGGGGTTTCTCGAAGATCACCCGCGACATCACCGACCGTCGTGCGGCGGAGATTGCGCTGGGCACCGCTCGCGAGGAAGCCGAACGTGCCAGCCGGGCCAAGAGCGAGTTTCTCTCACGCATGAGCCACGAACTGCGCACCCCGCTCAATTCGATCCTGGGCTTTGCGCAACTGCTGGACCTGGATTCGGCGGCAGGGCAAAAAGCGCAAGTCGGTCATATCCTGCGCGCCGGCCAGCACCTGCTGACGCTGATCAACGAAGTGTTGGACATTGCCAAGATCGAGGCCGGGCGCTTGCCCCTGAACATCGAGCCGATTCCCCTGGCGGCGTCGCTGCAGGAGGCGCTGACGCTGGTATCCCCCATGGCCGCCGACGCAGGGATCCAGTTGCAGCCACTGCCTACGCTGGCGGTGGATATCGGCATCGTGGCGGATCGGCAACGCCTGACCCAGGTGCTGCTCAACCTGCTGTCAAACGCCATCAAATACAACCAGCCCCAGGGCCAGGTCAGCCTGGAGGTCGTGGCCCTGGGGCCAAGCATCCGCGTAGCCGTCTGCGATACCGGCAAGGGCATCGCGGCCGACCACATCGGGCAGTTGTTCAAGCCGTTCGAGCGCCTGGGGGCCGACCCGAACGTCGAAGGCAGCGGGCTGGGCCTGGCACTCAGTAAAAGCCTGCTGGAAAAGATGAATGGCACACTGAGCGTGGACAGCCAGCAGGGTGTCGGTTCACGCTTCACCCTGGAGCTGCCGTTGGTGCGGGTGCAGGCGCCCAGCGACCCGGCCGCTGCCGTGGTCGAGACCACGCCGGTGCGCCCTGCCCCCCTCGATTCAGGGCAAGGTGCTGTACATCGAGGACAATCTCTCCAGCCTGGCGCTGATCGAAACCTTGCTGCACCGCAGGCCGGGCATAAAGCTGCTGTCCAGCATGCAAGGCCAACTGGGTCTGGACCTGGCCGCACAACATGCGCCCCGGTTGATTTTGCTGGACGTGTTACTGCCGGACATGGATGGCCTCACCGTGCTGCAGCGCTTGCGCCGGTCCGCGATCACCCGGTACACACCGGTGTTGATGATCACCGCCGATACCAGCGACCTCACCCGCCAGGCCCTGCATGACGCGGGCGCGACGGCCATATTGAATAAGCCGATTAACGTCCCCGCGTTTCTTGCCCACCTCGAACAATACTTTCCGGAGCCCGCGTGAACCTCGACCTGCGCATTCTGATCATCGACGACCAACGCCCGAATCTCGACCTGGTGGAGCAATTGCTCGCCCGCGAAGGGCTGAACAACGTGGTGAGCAGCACTGAGCCATTGCGCACACTTGAGCTGTTCAACAGTTTCGAACCGGACTTGGTGATTCTCGACTTGCACATGCCCGAGCTCGATGGCTTTGCCGTGCTGGAACAACTCAACCGGCGCATCCCCCAGGGTGAATACCTGCCGATCCTCGTGCTGACCGCCGACGCCACCCGCGACACCCGCCTGCGCGCCCTCGCGCTCGGCGCCAGGGATTTCATCAGCAAGCCACTGGATGCGCTGGAAACCATGCTGCGGGTATGGAACCTGCTGGAAACCCGCGTGCTTTACAAAACCTTGCGCACGCTGGTGCCGGCCGATCAGATTGAGTTGTTGCAACGGCGCGGTTCAACGGACGGCAGCGCGAACGCCAACGCGGCGACGGCGCCCTCCACTATCCGACGCTGCTAGACGCGGATTCGCTTGATGTCGCGTTGCGGTGGCTCGCCAAACAGACGGCTGTATTCACGACTGAACTGCGACGAGCTTTCATACCCCACCATGCCACCGGCACTGCTTGCATCCACGCCCTGGCTGAGCATCAACTGCCGCGCACTTTGCAACCGCAGTTGCTTCTGATATTGCAACGGACTCATGCCCGTCAAGGCGCGAAAATGCTGGCGAAACGTCGACGGGCTCATATGGGCGTGGGCCGCCAAGTCATCCATGCGCAGTGCCTGGCGATAGTTGAGTTTCAGCCAGGCAACGGTCCTGGCAATGTGCTGGCTGGGCGACCCGGCTGCGATCACATGCAGCAACTGCGGGCCATGGGCACCGCTCAATAGCCGCGCAATCAGCTCTTCCTTGATCAGCGGGGCCAGGGTTTCAAGCAATTGTGGCTCGCCGAGCAGCTCCACCAGGCGCCGCACGGCATCCAGCACCCCAGCGTCCAGGGGTTGTACAGTCACCGCTCGGAATTCGTCTTCCCGCATGCGTTGGGACAGTTTCATGCGGTCAGCCACTTGCATCACGGTGGCGTTGTCCAGCGCCAGCATCATTCCCAGGAACGGCTGGGCCGTACTCGCCTGGCTGACCTGTGAAATGACCGGCAGATCAACGCTGGTCACCATGGACTGGCCGGGCCCGTAGGTCAGCACTTCACTGCCGACCAATACCCGCTTGCAACCTTGCAAGGTGACGCCAATGCCCAGGCCGTAAATACAGTGCATGGGTGCCGTGATGTCCAAGCGCCGGTACAGGTCCAGCCCAGGCAATGCCCCAATTCTTTCGTCATCGCCGCCCAACACCAGGTCAACCGCGCCCGCAAGACGGCTGACGGCGCACGCCATCGGTTCTTTCATGAGCACAGGTTGCCCATAGGATTCCTTGATCAGCACAGGTCTAGAGTTGGTCACGAGCGACTCCGTTGCTAAAGCGAACAATATCCGCCATGACTGCGAGGGCAATCTCGGCTGGGGTCTTGCTCCCCAAGTTAAGTCCAATCGGCGCATGAATGCGCTCGAGCATCTGCGGCGCCAACGCGCCAATGCGCTTGACCCGCTCAAGACGCTTTTCGCTGGTGCGCCTGGAGCCCATGGCGCCGATGTAAAAAGCGCGGGTCCTCACCGCCTCCAGCAATGTCAGGTCGTCCATGCGCGGGTCGTGGGTCAACGCCACAATCGCCGTGCCGTCATGGCATCCGCCCTCGGCAATGAACGTGGCAGGAAACACCTTGAGTACTTCCACCCCGGCCATGCTGAAGGCAGCGGTCAACTCCGCGCGCGGGTCGCAGACGATCACCTCATAACCCAAGGCAACCGCGAAACCGGCGCAGAACTCGGCCACCGGCGACAGGCCGGCAATCAACAATCGTTGCGCGGCCCCCATACGAATCCGCACCTGATCGGCGTCAACGACGACCGGTGCAGTGGCACCCGCATCGCTCTGAGTCTGTCGGGCATTGGTTCCAAGCGTGATATGCCGCACCACGCGCTGGCGGCCTTGCAGCGCGCCCAGCAGGACTGCGAAGTGCGCTTTAGCGGCGCAATCGGGTTCGAACTTTTCGACCAGTACGTCGAGTACGCCGCCACACGGCAGCTCCAGTGAGGGTGCAAGCCCGCCCTCACCGTAACGCACGACATGGTTATGCTCGACGAACTCATGGCGCCCCAACCGTTCAAGGAAGTCTTCCTCTACACAGCCTCCCGAAAGTGAACCGCAGAACTCGCCTGTCGACAGGGCTGCCAATAGAGACCCAGGGCCTCGTGGTGCTGAACCAAACGTTGCAAGCACCGTGCACAGCCAAACGCAACGGTCTTGTTCGAGCCACGTGGTGGCTTGCTGGATAACTTGGAGATCAAGGTTTTTCATGAAATGCGAACCGGCCCGGCCTTCCTCCGATGAGTTTCCCAGTGTGCTCGGAGTATGTGGAGTTAGCCGGTAGAGGTGATTGTCTGATCAAGGGAATTTATTGCCTATTTCAACAGAAGTCGGAAAACAGGCTTGCATGTGACAAATTGTTTCTGGTCTGGGCAGTGCTCAAACTGATCGAGGGCGGATTATCCGGTGAACCTGACCGGCAATCGTCATTGCGATGGCAGCAACAGTCTTTTGTCATCACTCCTATTGATAGCACCCTAACGAAAGCCGCATCCTAGAGGGCTAATCCCGCGCTTATATCATTCCGAATGATAGTTACCTTTGCTTCATTCGATTCGTGACATAGCACCTCGCCGCGCATGATCCGCCCATCTCAAATACATTGGCGGATGCACCTCATGGAACAGTCACTCAAACATTTGCGCTTCCCCCTGGCGATTTTGGCCGTGGTGGTGATGAGCGCGTGCGGCAAATCTCCGGAACAAGCGGCCGCCATGCCAGCTGCCAAAGTCAGCGTGGCCAAGGTGCTTGAACAACCGGTCAACGAGTGGGACGAGTTCACCGGCCGCCTGGAGGCGCCGGAAACCGTACAGATTCGTCCGCGGGTTTCTGGCCAGATTGACCAAGTCGCTTTCACCGAAGGCGCTTTGGTCAAGAAAGGCGACCTGCTGTTCCAGATCGACCCGCGTCCGTTCCAGGCTGAAGTGCGTCGTCTTGAGGCCCAGCTCGCTCAAACCAAAGCCGCCGCCACCCGCAGCGATAACGAAGCCCAGCGTGGCGAACGCCTGCGCCAGAGCAATGCGATTTCCGCCGAACTGGCTGACTCGCGCACCACCTCCGCCCAGGAAGCCCGCGCCGCCGTCGCAGGGATTCAGGCGCAGTTGGACCTGGCCAAGTTGAACCTGAGCTTCACCCGCGTCACCTCGCCGATCAGCGGCCGTGTCAGCCGTGCCGAAATCACCGCCGGCAACCTGGTCACCGCCGACACCACGGCGCTGACCAGCGTGGTGTCGACCGACAAGGTCTACGCCTACTTCGACGCCGATGAGCGGGTGTTCCTCAAGTACACCGAACTGGCCCGCCAAGGCCGTCGTGGTGCCACCACCCCGGTGTACCTGGGCCTGTCGAATGAAACCGGCAACCCGCACCTGGGCCAGATGAACTTCGTCGACAACCAGGTCAACCCGGCCACCGGCACCATCCGTGGTCGCGCCGTGTTTGATAACAGCAAGGGCGAATACACCCCTGGCCTGTACGCACGCCTGAAGCTGGTGGGCAGCGGCACCTACTCTGCCGTGTTGATCAACGACGAAGCGGTGGGCACCGACCTCGGCAAGAAATTCGTGCTGGTGATGGACGGCGACAAGCCGGCCTATCGCTCGGTGGAACTGGGGCCGAAGATCGAAGGGTTGCGCATCGTGCGCAGCGGCCTGAACAAAGACGACACGATTATCGTCAAGGGCCTGCAGCGCGTTCGCCCCGGGTCGCCGGTTGCACCGGAAACCATCCCGATGGCCAGCAAGGAAACCCTCGCTGCCTTGGCACAACAACGACAAGCGCTTGAAGCCAGCAACCTGGAGCAAGTGGCGCCGGAAAAAACCGCGCCCAAACTCGCAGCCGTTGCGACGCCACGCGGTTAAGGGATACGACTCAAGATGAATTTTTCCAAGTTCTTCATTTCGCGGCCGATCTTCGCAGCGGTGCTCTCGCTGCTGATCCTGATCGCCGGTGCGATCTCGCTGTTCCAGTTGCCGATCAGTGAATACCCGGAAGTGGTGCCACCGACCGTGGTGGTGCGCGCCAACTTCCCGGGCGCCAACCCTAAAGTCATCGGTGAAACCGTGGCTGCTCCGCTGGAGCAAGCCATCACCGGCGTCGAGAACATGCTGTACATGTCCTCGCAGTCGACCGCCGACGGCAAGCTGACCCTGACCATCACCTTCGCCCTGGGCACCGACCTGGATAATGCGCAGGTACAGGTGCAAAACCGTGTAACGCGGACTCAGCCGAAACTGCCTGAGGAAGTGACGCGCATCGGTATCACCGTGGACAAGGCCTCCCCCGACCTGACCATGGTGGTGCACTTGACCTCCCCCGGATCAGCGTTACGACATGCTGTACCTGTCCAACTACGCGATCCTCAACATCAAGGATGAGCTGGCCCGCCTGGGCGGCGTGGGCGACGTGCAGTTGTTCGGCATGGGCGACTACTCCCTGCGCGTATGGCTTGACCCGAACAAGACGGCCTCACGCAACCTGACCGCGACCGATGTGGTCAACGCGATCCGCGAACAGAACCGTCAGGTCGCAGCCGGTGCTCTTGGCGCCCAGCCTGCGCCGACGGACACCAGCTTCCAGTTGTCGGTGAATACCCAGGGCCGCCTGGTCACCGAGGAAGAGTTCGAGAACATTGTGATTCGCGCCGGCGACAACGGTGAAATCACGCGCCTCAAGGACATCGCCCGGGTCGAGTTGGGGTCCAGCCAATACGCGCTGCGCTCGCTGATCGATAACCAGCCTGCGGTTGCGATTCCGATATTCCAGCGCCCCGGCTCCAATGCTATCGACATCTCCAACGATGTACGCAGCAAAATGGCCGAGCTGAAAAAGAGCTTCCCGGCGGGCATGGATTACCGCATCGCCTATGACCCGACGATCTTTGTACGCGGCTCCATCGAAGCAGTGGTGCACACCCTGTTCGAAGCGCTGATCCTCGTGGTGCTGGTGGTGATCCTGTTCCTGCAGACCTGGCGTGCCTCGATCATTCCGTTGGTGGCGGTGCCGGTATCGTTGATCGGTACGTTTGCGGTGATGCACCTGTTCGGGTTCTCGCTCAACGCTTTGTCCTTGTTCGGCTTGGTACTGGCCATCGGGATTGTGGTGGACGACGCCATCGTGGTGGTGGAGAACGTCGAGCGTAATATCGAGCTGGGCCTGGAGCCGTTCCCGGCGACTGAAAAAGCCATGAGCGAAGTGACCGGGCCGATTATCGCCACCGCGTTGGTACTGTGTGCGGTATTCATCCCCGCCGCCTTTATCAGTGGCTTGACCGGGCAGTTCTACAAACAGTTTGCCTTGACCATTGCGATCTCGACGGTGATCTCGGCGTTCAACTCGCTGACCCTGTCCCCTGCCCTGGCCGCCGTGTTGCTGCGCGGTCACGATGCACCCAAGGATCGCTTCTCGAAGTTCCTCGACAAGCTTTTCGGCGGCTGGCTGTTCCGTCCCTTCAACCGCTTTTTCGACAAGGCCAGCCATGGCTACGTGGGCACCGTACGCCGGGTCATTCGCGGCAGCGGCATAGCCCTGTTCGTGTACGCCGGCCTGATGGTGCTGACCTTCTTCGGATTTGCCCACACCCCGACCGGTTTCGTCCCGGCCCAGGACAAGCAATACCTGGTGGCCTTCGCCCAACTGCCGGACGCCGCGAGCCTGGACCGCACCGAAAGCGTGATGAAGCGCATGTCGGACATCGCCCTGAAACAGCCCGGCGTGGAAAGCGCGATTGCATTCCCAGGCCTGTCGATCAACGGTTTCACCAACAGCCCGAACAGCGGCATTGTGTTCGTGACCTTGAAGCCGTTCGATGAACGCAAAGATGCGAGCATGTCCGCCGGTGCGATTGCCGGTGCGTTGAATGGCCAATACGCCAACATTGAAGAAGCCTACATGGCAATCTTCCCACCGCCGCCGGTACAGGGCCTGGGTACGATCGGCGGGTTCCGCCTGCAGATCGAAGACCGTGGCAACCTCGGCTATGACGAGCTCTACAAAGAAGTGCAGAACGTCATCACCAAGAGCCACGGCGTGCCGGAGCTGTTCGGCCTGTTCACCAGCTACACGGTCAACGTGCCGCAAGTCGATGCCGCCATCGACCGCGAAAAGGCCAAGACCCACGGCGTGGCGATCAGCGACATCTTCGACACCCTGCAGGTCTACCTGGGTTCGTTGTATGCCAACGACTTCAACCGCTTTGGTCGCACCTACCAGGTCAACGTGCAGGCCGAGCAACAGTTCCGCCAGGACTCCGATCAGATCGGCCAGCTGAAAGTGCGTAACAACAAAGGCGAGATGATCCCGTTGGCGACCTTTATCAAGGTCAGCGACACCTCGGGCCCGGACCGCGTGATGCACTACAACGGCTTTATCACCGCCGAAATCAACGGCAACGCCGCACCGGGCTACAGCTCCGGCCAGGCCCAGGCCGCGATTGAAAAACTGTTGAAGGATGAACTGCCCAACGGCATGACCTACGAGTGGACCGACCTGACTTATCAGCAAATCCTCTCGGGCAACACTGCGCTGTTCGTGTTCCCGCTCTGCGTCCTGCTGGCGTTCCTGGTACTGGCGGCCCAATACGAAAGCTGGAGCCTGCCGCTGGCGGTGATCCTGATCGTACCGATGACGCTGCTGTCGGCCATCACCGGGGTGATTATCTCGGGCGGCGACAACAACATCTTCACGCAGATCGGCTTGATCGTACTGGTGGGCCTGGCGTGTAAGAACGCGATTCTGATTGTCGAGTTCGCCAAGGATAAACAGCAGGAAGGTCTCGATCCGCTCGCCGCGGTGCTGGAAGCCTGCCGCCTGCGTCTGCGGCCGATCCTGATGACCTCGTTCGCGTTCATCATGGGTGTGGTGCCTCTGGTGTTGTCCAGCGGTGCCGGTGCCGAGATGCGTCATGCCATGGGTGTGGCGGTGTTCTCCGGGATGATCGGGGTGACCTTCTTCGGTCTGTTGCTGACGCCAGTGTTCTACGTACTGATCCGTCGCTATGTGGAGCGCAGTGAAGCGCGCAAAGCGGCCAAGGCCTTGAAGCTGGAGACACAGCAATGAGTGTGAAAGTCTTTCTGCCGAGCTTGCTGGTACTGGCGCTGAGCGCCTGTGCCGTGGGCCCGGACTACAAAACCCAGAACCTGGAGGCGGCCAACATCACGGCCGCCGCCGACACCAAGAGCTATGACCACGCCAACTATGAAGGCATCTGGTGGCAGCAGTTCGACGACCCGACCCTGGACCAACTGGTCACCCAGTCGCTGAGCGGCAACCGTGACCTGCGTGTGGCGTTTGCCCGCCTGCGGGCGGCCCGCGCCATCCGTGATGACGCAGCGAACGACATCATGCCGGTGGTCACCAGCCGTGCCAGCAGTGACGTGGGCAAAGGCCAGATCCCGGGCCAGACCACCCAACGCGTCAACAGCGAGCGCTACGACCTGGGCCTGGACATGGCCTGGGAAGTCGACTTGTTCGGGCGTATCCGTCGCAACCTGGAAGCCAGCGACGCTGACCAGCAGGTTGCCGAAGCGGATCTCTACCAACTGCAAGTCACCATGATTGCCGAGTTGGTGGATGCCTACGGCCAGCTGCGCGGCGCCCAGCTGCGCGAACGCATTGCCCTGGACAACCTGAAGAATCAGCAGGAATCGCGCACCATCACCGTGAGCTTGCGTGATGCCGGCGTCGGCGACCAACTGGATGTGGAGCGCGCCGACGCACGCCTGGCAGCCGTTGAAGCCAGCGTGCCGCAACTGCAAGCCGAGCAGGTGCGCGAGCGTAACCGCATCGCCACCCTCCTCGGCCAGCGCCCCGACAAGCTCAGCGTAGACCTGAGCCCCAAAGACCTGCCGGCGATTGCCAAGGCGTTGCCGATCGGCGACCCGGGGCAATTGCTGCAACGTCGCCCGGATATCCTCAGCGCCGAACGCAAACTGGCCGCCGCCACTGCGCGTATCGGTGTGGCCAAAGCCGACCTGTTCCCACGGGTCAGCCTCAGCGGCTTCCTCGGCTTTACCGCCGGGCGTGGCTCGCAGATCGGCTCGGCTGCAGCCAATGCCTGGTCCCTGGGCCCAAGCATTACCTGGGCCGCCTTTGACCTGGGCAGCGTGCGTGCACGCTTGCGCGGCGCGAATGCCGAAGCGGATGGCGCCCTGGCGACTTACGAGCAGCAAGTGCTGCTGGCGCTGGAAGAATCGGAAAATGCCTTCAGTGATTACGGCAAACGCCAACAGCGCCTGGTATCGCTGATCCGTCAGAGTGAATCCAGCCGCGCCGCCGCCGACCTGGCCGCGATCCGCTATCGCGAAGGGACCGTGGACTTCCTGGTATTGCTCGACGCACAGCGCGAACGCCTGGCCGCCGAAGACTCTCAGGCCCAGGCCGAAGTGGACCTGTATCGCGGCATCGTCGCGATCTACAAGGCGCTGGGTGGTGGCTGGCAGCCGGATACGGTGATCGCCAGCAGCAAGTGAGGTAAAGAGCTCCTTTGGTTGGTCGCATCCAGCCAATTTTTAGCCCCGTGGTCCATTCGGTCACGGGGCTTTTTTGGTCAGTGGCGTAGCCATTCATACAGCGTGTCGGCAGTGCCAACCGTTCGAAGAAGCATGCCGCTAAACATCATGCTCCGACGCAAATATTTAAGACCTTGGGGGAAGTCCTGCACTGGCTGGCGGTCCAGAACAACGCGCCGTATGTTCCACCAGGAGCATCGTAACGGCCGCTTTAACGTTGGGAAACGGGCTACACAGTTAACGCTGTATCCGTCAGGCGCGGTGACTCAGCCGTAAAGCTTGGCTAATCGAGAGGCTTTTTTCGATGTGTTAATGCGTAAACTCTTTCGAGTCGCGTTTGGGGGAAGTCAGAAGAAGGCGACGCGTAGGGTGAAACCGGATGGGGGGAGTGAGCATCCCTGCTCGAAGTGCTAGTGGATGAAGGTTAAGGCAGAGAATTTACGGTGTCACCCGGTGACTGAACAGGAGCAGGTTGTTGGATAAAACCATTGGTTCCGATCCCGGTGTTTACCAAACCGGTATTACTCAACAACCCGATAGTCTCTTCGCCCGTCAAGAGTTTGATTGATCCCCCCACTGTGCACTGGGGGCTTTTTATAACCAGCAGACACCAAACTTCGCAGGTCAGAAAGGCCTTTGCTCAACGCCTTAGGAGCGACATTGCCTAACCCTTTTATCCCGTTTTGTGAGAGGCGAAACAAAGCCTTACTGGTATCCACTACGGCGCCAGGAAGGTTGAACATCGACAGGGCCGCCTTACCGAACTGCCCCAGCTTGAACAGAATGGAGGCACCTTTTGCTGCGGCACTGGCAGCACCGACCACCACGAACACGGCGCCTATCAGCTCCAGCCCGAGCCCGAGACTGCCCATTGCAATGCGCTTGGGATCGCCAGAGGCGATGTCTTCAATATTGCCTTTGAAAGGAATTAGCGTGTTAACGATAAACGACTCCGCATTGTCAAATTTCTGCTGAATCTTCTCATTACTCGTTGTGCCTTTGGCGTCTGCCAGCATCAAGGGGCGATCAACTAACATGCCAGCACTCTTGAGAAAATTGACGATGCTGTCTGTCCTCATGGATGAATAGGTGTTCGGTACTTTAAAGGCTGCGTTCTGATCCTGCGTGTCTGCGGGTAAATACAACTGAACACCCATATCAGCCGGCAACGTCGGATACTTACGTTTGTACAAACGCATCGTTTCACTGTTTTGCTGATCATAACGGTGGGCCATTGAAGACATGGCATCCATCAAATCCAGGCGCACGATATAGCTGTTCGTTGATGGCAGAAATTGATAACACTGGGGCCCCGACGCATGAGTGACATAGATTATCGGCCCGATTTCCTGCTGGGATAGCTGGGGTGTCAAGGGGCCTAATACGAAGACCGTGCCAGAATTCAGGCGCACTCTGTCTTCGACGGGCATTTCACTCATCATTATTTTGGTGGACAGGGCTTTTGCGTTTTCAAGGTGCGCCGTCGCAGCGTTGAACTTGCGATCGAATACTTCGCTTATAGGTTTTAACGTTGATAGCAGCGGCTTTAACGACTCAAATTTCAGTCGATCTTCGCTGCTGGTAAATTTCCATTCGCTGGAATTTGCATTCTCTGCTGTCAACACCCCCGACATGTACAGGTCGTAGAGAAAACTGGCTTCAATAGCATGCTCTGCTATCGATATCCGCTTGCCATCAATAGACGAGGGGGAGCCACCCGAGGCGGCGGCGGAATACTCCAAAAAAGGTTTTAATAACCCGTATAACACCGAGTCTGGTTCAGTGTATATCGTGCGCTTTTTGAAAAACTCATCATTGCCTGGGGATACCCTTTCGAGCTCCTGCTTAGCGGCTTCACTGCGAGTGATAAGGACTGTATTGGCGTTATCAATTTCACTGCTCATGGCGCCCAATTCGGCAAGACGTCGGTTGTAGTGCGTGAACGCCCGATGGACGGCTGACGGCGAATAATTTTCCTCGGGAGTGACTACACCTTGTGCAATCGCCCAATCATAAATCGGCCCCGCGCTCTCCGCTGCCAGGAATTGCTCGTGCTCAGTCGAAACAGGCGTCAACAATGCGCGTGAACTGATCTGCTCTGTATTCATGGCGCGCGAACTGCCTGGCGAGGCTAACTCCACCAGTGCAGTCTGAAGGCGCAAGTTCACCAGCGATAAACTTCCCACCCGCTCTTCGTCAGCGCCCTTGACTAGGAACTCAGGGGCAACTGTCGCTAACAAAATATGTGTGATTAATACAGCTTCGTTCGGGGATATATTTTGAGTGTTGGCAATGTGTATCTGCAATTCAGCGTGCACTTGAAGCAATGTTTTACCTGAGTTAGACGCCGAATACAGGTCGTATCCCGCAATTTGATTGCGTTTAAGACCCAGTTCCGGATCAACCCTGAGCAGGTCACGGGCCAGGATCATCTGTTGGCGAGCGCTTGGTGAAACCTCCCTGGCGGGGGCTGACGGGTCGTCTTTCAACGCTTGGAGAATGGGGCCGCTACGCGCCAATACATCCCCCTGACTCAACGCCTTGGCAATGAGTTTGTCGGCACTCCTACGTACAAGTTCTGGGGTTAGGCCTGCCCATGGTTGCGGTGAGCAATCAAACAACGTGAGCGTTGGTTGTGCATCTGCGTTTGTGCCCGTAGCGGACGCGCGCACTCTTGCGCGCTGCTCGGTACTTAAGAACTCAGGTGACCGAGCGTCCGCCAAAAAGTCCCGGGCGCCGTTGCCCAAGTGCGGTCCTGGTGGGAGGGGGTTGAGTTTCCAACTCAGTAGATTGCGCAGTTCGCTGACGGTGATATTGGCGGGTAATTTATCCATCCCGGCAAAGCGCAGCAACTGACTGGCGTCAGCCCTCGCGCCTGAGTTAATGATGTTCCCCGTACTTTTGGCCTGTTCGATGGCGTTCTCCAGCAAAGGCGCCAGCGCTCCGTTGGCTCTCACTGCCGCAGTCACGTTGTTCCACTGCCCGCTTTGACCACTGCTCTTGACATACAACTGCCCATCTACCAATCGAAGTCGAGCCGCCGCGTCCGCCTGACTGGCTTGCAAGATAGGAAGCATCTGGGAGTTGTCCCTCAGGCTCTTCAGCACCTGAGGTCGGGACTTATTGGCAATCGCGAATGAGGACCCCGGCGAAATGGCTTGTAAAATTGCCCCCAGATCAATTTTTTCATCGTCAGGCTTGTCCTTTATTACACCGAGCAATGTCTTCATCAACTCAGCTTCCTGCTCTGTATCCATGAACTCCTGCAAGGCCAGTTCCCGAACCTCAGCGGCGCGAATGAGGTCATCCGCCACGTGCCCGGTTGGGAACCCGCGGAGCTTGAGATGCTCGGCCTGGGCATTATTGACCGGCCAGCTTAATCCGTAGAACGCCGCAACGCTCTGCGGCCCAAGATCAGCCTGAGAGTTACCGGCCAAACCTGACTGTTTCGGATCAAGTATGGCTGCGCTGGCAATGGCTTGGCGCCCTATCGGCCACCACCCAGAGCCGTCATTGGGGGAAAACGTCAGGGTGGTGCGCTTTCCGTCAACCGTTTTTTCTGCTGTCAGCGTAGAACCGTGTAGACGCAACGTGTTTGGATTGAGGTTTTGCGCGCTCGTCCAAGCCTTTAGTGCAGGCGATTTCCACGACTGGTTGAAAAGATTCAGCCACTTGCCAACCGAGGTCTGGTCGGACGGTGCACGCCACGTACTGATGTTTTCGTGAGCTGCGGCTAAAAGCCTGGCCAGTTCGTTGTCAGCTCTTTTCTGCACGGAAACCGCCATATCCAACTCAGCGAGCACTTCCGGAGCGGGCGGCGCTTTCGTATAGGCATCAACCCTGGGCCCCACAAACGATCCGCTGTACGAAACTTTACCAACATCGGCGTTGAACACACTCATGAACACACTCCAGATTAAAGGAGCGTGAATTGTGAAAACCTCTTTCCCTCATCAGAAGGGGATTGTTCTGAAGCCGTCGCTGCATTGATGAGTAGAAATTACCACACGCTGAACGCACCCATCCCACAGTCAAGTAAGCGGCAACGCTTCACTTAGAATCAAGCTGCGGTAATGCCCCGGATTGGAGCCGGACCACTTACGGAACGCTTTATAAAATGAGCTGACATCGGCGAACCCCAAACGGAAAGCGATCTCGAAAAAGCTGATATCGGCTTCGGCCAGCCAGACAATCGCCAGCTCCTTGCGCACACTGTCTTTAAGGCCCTGATAGGTCTGACCCTCTTCGGCCAGACGGCGGCGCAGCGTGGAGGCAGAGATGCACAGGGTGGCAGCCAGGCTGTCGGTTTCGGGCCAGGTGTCGGGCGGCATCTGGCGCAAGTCGTGTTTAATGCGGGTGGCCAGGCTGTCAGGGTCGCGGTATTTAACCAGGATGTTCGCCGGTGCATGAGCAAGGAAGCGCTTGAGTTCTTCCACGCTGCGCTTGATCGGCAAGTCCAGGCAATCGGCGGAAAAGATCATGCGTGTACGTGGCCGATCGAACCGTAGGTTGTCGGAAAACATCACTTGGTAGTCATCACAGAAGTCCGGCTGCGGGCAGCGCAGCTCGATGGCCAGGATCGGAATCCGCCGGCCCGCCAGCCAGCAGGCCACGCCGTGCGCAATCATCCAGTAAGTGAAATAGGTGAACGCCCGCTTAGGCTGCACCTCAGGCTCCAACAGCACGATTTCCGCCAGACTTTGCTGGCGAACCAACTGGGCGGGCAGTTGCTCAAGCATCAAGGATAAAAACCCCAAACCCGTTTCCAGGCTGGCGCCCAGCGTCGATTGCGCCATGGCCGCACGACACAGGAACGCCAGGCTGCCGGACCTGAGCTTGCGCGGGTCCATGCCGAAGAACTCGTCATCCATGCGCCGTGCCAGCAGGCGCCACAGGCGTGCGTAGGTGGTGGCCGAAACCCGTGCGGTGGGCTCGGTCAGCAGCGTGGGGTCGATACCCGCTTTAGTCAGCACATCAACGCTGGCCGCGCCTGGCGCACAGCTCTGCAACAGGGCTTCGCGCACGAGGTGGATGGAAATGGTGTCTTTTTCCGACATGGGCAGTTGGGCAATCCGATCGCGCACAAGATGGCATGCATCATAAGGGCGGCTGCGCTTCGCCACCACCGTTCAGCCAGTGTTCAGTAAACGTCAATATTCCTTGTTTAGTAATGAGTATCATTATGTTACAAATTAGCACCCTATCTAGTTATGCTGTGGTGGCGAATGCTCGTTCCTTTTCTAATCATGCTGCGCGAAGGCATTGAAGCCGCTCTGATCGTTGGCATTATCGCCAGTTACCTGCAACAGACCGGGCGCGGCCAATGGATGCCGGCCGTGTGGGTCGGGGTCTTCCTGGCGGCAGCGTTGGCGCTGCTGGTCGGCGGCGGCCTGGAACTGGTCAGTGCGGAATTCCCGCAAAAACAGCAGGAACTGTTCGAAGGCATCGTCGGCCTGGTAGCCGTGGGCATCCTCAGTTCCATGGTGTTCTGGATGCGCAAGGTGGCGCGCTCCATCAAGCATTCTCTGCACGAATCCCTTGATCACGCATTGGCCGGCTCCAAACACCAGGTGACGGCGCTGATCCTTATGGTGTTTTTCGCCGTGGCCCGCGAAGGTCTCGAAACCGTATTTTTCCTGCTCGCGGTATTCCAGCAGAGCGAAGGTCCGGGCGCGCCGATTGGCGCCCTGCTCGGCCTGATCCTGGCGATTGTCGTGGGCTTGCTGATCTACAGCGGCAGCATGCGCCTGAACCTCGGCGCGTTCTTCCGCTGGACTGGCCTGTTTATCCTGGTGGTGGCCGCCGGCATCCTCGCCAACTCGGTGCAGGCCCTGCACGAAGCCGGCGTGTGGAACCACTTGCAGACCGTGCTGTTTGACTTCAGCGCCGCGCTGCCGATGGACAGCCCGCTGGGTTCGGTGCTGGCCGGGATGTTCGGCTATCAGGAAGCGCCGACCATCAGCACCCTCGGCGCCTATCTGATCTACCTGGTGGTGGCCCTGGTGATGTTCTTCCTGCCTGCGACCCCGCCCAAGCCCGTCGTAAAAACCTCTTCCGTTTCCAGCCAGTAAGGACCGTCCCTTGTCCAACCCAACCCCTCAACCGGCTTCGCCACCCCGCGCCTTGCGCTGGGCCGTGGCAGGCTCGGTGGTCGTGATGATCGCCGCCGGTGCTCTGTTCTACTACGCCTCGCAACTGGCGGCGAGCAAGCGCCAGACCAACCACAATGAAATCGCCGTGACCATCCATGGCCACGCCTGTGAGCCAAATGCACTGACAGTACCCGCCGGGCGCGCCAGTTTTCGCATCATCAATCGCTCCGATCGCGCGGTGGAATGGGAAATCCTCGACGGTGTGCTGGTGGTCGAAGAGCGCGAGAACATCGCCCCCGGCCTGAGCCAGGTGATCAACGCCAACCTGCTGCCCGGCGACTATGCGATCACCTGCGGCCTGCTGAGCAACCCGCGTGGCACGCTGCATGTCACGCCGACGGCGGAATCCGACGCCCAGGCCAAGGCCAAGCCGTCGATGGTGGCGTTTATCGGGCCGCTGTCGGAGTTTCGCGTGTACCTGAGCAGCCAGGGCAGCGCCCTGATCAAGGCTGTGACGGCCCTGCAACAAGCCATCGCCGCCGGTGACCTAGCCCAAGCCCAGGCGCTGTATGTACCTGCCCGCGAAGCCTACCAACGACTGGCCCCAGCCTCGCAGCGCCTGGCGGAGCTGGACAACGCGATCAATGCCCGTGCCGATTACTTTGAAAAGCGTGAACAGGACCCGGCCTTCAGCGGCTTCCATCGCCTTGAATACAGCCTGTTCCAGCAACGCAGCCTCGACGGCCTGGCCCCGGTTGCGCAGCGTCTGGTCACCGATGTCAGCACCCTCAAGCAGCAGTTGCTGGCCCAGTCCCTGCCGCCGGGACAACTGGTGGGCATTGTGGTGCGCAACCTCAACAGCCTGGCGGATGTGCGTGCGATCAGTGGCGAGGAGGAACGCTACAGCCACGTCGACCTGAATGGCTTTGCCGCCAACCTCAAGGCGGCGCACAAGGTGGTCGAGCTGATGCGTCCGTTGCTGACCAAATCCGCTGCCGACCTGCTGCCCAACATCGACAGCGCCCTGGCCGCCTTCGATACCGAGCTGCAAGGCTTCAAGGTGGACACAGGCTACGCCACATATGACAGCGTCACCGCTGATCAGCGCCAGCAGATCGCGGACAAGGCCAAGGCTCTGGCCGTTGCACTCGATGGAATCGACCCAGCCCTTGGCCTCTCCGGCCTGCAGTGAAGACGACCAACTACATGAGTGATTCAGAACAGTTTTCTGCACAACGTCGCCGTGTCCTGCTGGGCATGGCCGCCACTGGTGCGGCCATCGCCGGCAGCACCCTTACCTGCCCGGCCATGGCCGCCGCCGCCGAGCAAGTCACCACTGCACCGCGCAGTGACAAAACCCAGGACCACCACGATTTCTACGGCAAGCACCAAAGCGGCATCGTCACCCCACGCCCGGCCTGCGGCATGCTGGTGGCGTTCGACGTATTGGCCGACGACCGCGAAGACCTGGAGCGCCTGTTCCGCACCTTGAACGAACGCATCGCGTTCCTGATGACCGGCGGCACCGTGGCGCAAGTCGACCCGAAACTGCCGCCCACCGACTCCGGCATTCTTGGCCCGGTGGTCACGCCCGACAACCTGACCATCACCGTGTCCGTCGGCGAATCGCTGTTCGATGAGCGCTTCGGCCTCGCCGCCGCCAAGCCCAAACGCCTGAGCCGCATGGTGGGGTTCCCCAACGACGCGCTGGAACCGGCGCAGTGCCATGGCGACCTGAGCCTGCAATTTTGCTCCAACACGCCCGACACCAATATCCACGCCCTGCGCGACATCGTGAAAAACCTGCCCGACCTGCTGCTGGTGCGCTGGAAGCAGGAAGGCAGCGTGCCGCCCCAGGCGCCCAGCAAACCCGGCGAGCCGGCGCAGAGCGCGCGTAACTTCCTGGGGTTCCGTGACGGTTCGGCCAACCCGAACTCCAACGATGACACCGCGATGAACCAGATCGTCTGGGTGCAACCCGCCAGCGACGAGCCCGCCAGCGACGAGCCCGCCTGGGCGGCCAACGGCAGCTACCAGGCAGTGCGGATCATCCGTAACTTCGTCGAACGCTGGGACCGCACGCCGCTGCAAGAGCAGGAAAGCATCATCGGCCGCGTCAAGACCACGGGCGCGCCCATGGATGGCCAGAAAGAAACCCAGGTGCCCGACTACAGCAAGGACCCGGAAGGCAAGTTGACCAAGCTCGATGCCCATATCCGCCTGGCCAACCCGCGCACCCCGCAGACTCAGGCCAACCTGATCCTGCGTCGGCCGTTCAACTACTCCAACGGCGTCAACAAAAACGGTCAGCTGGACATGGGGCTGTTGTTTATCTGCTACCAGGCTGACCTGGAGAAAGGTTTCATCAGCGTGCAAACCCGGCTCAACGGCGAGCCCCTGGAGGAATACCTCAAGCCGGTCGGCGGCGGGTACTTCTTCACCTTGCCGGGGGTCACGGGGCCTAAGGATTTCATCGGGCGCACGCTGCTCGCTGCAACGCACCCTCAAACCACTGCCCATACCTAAAAACACACCCAGAGCGGATACCGTCCCATGAAGAAGTCGACTATTGCGTTGTCGTTGTTAATGACCCTTTCGCCGCTGGCAGCGTTCGCCGCTACCGCGCCGCTGGACCTGGTAGGCCCGGTGTCGGACTACAAGATCTACGTCACCGAAGAAATCGGTGAGCTGGTCACTCAGACCCAGGCATTTACCGATGCCATCAACAAAGGCGACCTGGCCACCGCCAAGAAACTGTACGCGCCGACCCGCGTGCACTATGAGTCCATCGAGCCGATCGCCGAGCTGTTCAGCGACCTGGATGCGTCCATTGACTCGCGCGTTGATGACCATGAAAAAGGCGTAAAGGCCGATGACTTCACCGGTTTCCATCGCATTGAGTACAGCCTGTTCTCCGAGAACACCACCAAGGGCCTGGAAGCGCTGACCGCCAAGCTCAACACCGACGTCAACGACCTGAAAACCCGCGTCGACGGCCTGACCTTCCCGCCGGAGAAAGTGGTCGGCGGCGCCGCAGCCCTGCTCGAAGAAGTCGCCGCTACCAAGATCTCTGGCGAAGAAGACCGTTATAGCCACACCGACCTGTATGACTTCCAGGGCAATATCGACGGTGCGAAGAAAATCGTCGACCTGTTCCGTGGCCAGATCGAAAAACAAGACAAGGCATTCCTGGCCAAGGTCGACAAAAACTTTGCCACCGTGGACAAGATCCTGGCCAAGTACAAGACCAAGGATGGCGGTTTCGAGACCTATGACAAGGTCAAGGAAAACGACCGTAAAGCCCTGGTGGGCCCGGTCAATACCCTGGCTGAAGACCTTTCGACCCTGCGTGGCAAGTTGGGTTTGAACTGATTGACCCCTGCGGCATGCGACAGTCCTGAAGGGACTGCCGCATGCCGCAGGGTGTCAAACATCAAGCCTGATCTGGGGAAAACTGCTCAAGTGGCGCCCCTTCGGGCCTGCGGCTCAAGGGGTTGATCCTGTACCACAAGCCCCCCTTCAGAACCGCCTCAATCGCCTCGTTAGCACTGAAGCCTTTACGGGCTCCCGGCACCTGGTTCGCTGCGCCGTCAGCCCCTGAGAACAGGGTATCTGTTGCGCCCGCGGTCCACCGCCACTGCTCGAATATCTTCGCCGGCAGGTAGATGTCAGGGTTTATATGAATGTCCTTCCCATTCACGAACGCTTTCACAGTCTTGGCGAACCGGCCGGGGGGCGCGGATAATTTGAGGGACGTTTTCCACAGGATTGAATACACCCCGCAAAAACGTACCCGCCCCTTTCAGTGCAGCCGTGGTAAAGGGTTTGCCATTAAACTTAAGCAGCAATCTTGCTCCCTGAGCAAAACTCTTCGCCCCCACCAACCCACCGGTGGCGACAAACGATGCAACGTCAATCAGAAGCCCCTTCAACCCGTCACCTATTTTGCCCTCTGCCACATCAGCCAATGCACCTACAAAAGGGATCAGGCTGAGTACCGCACGGGCATTTTCAGGCGTGAATAACTTGGCGCCCGATGCGCTGGGGTAGGTACGCTTGAGCAGTGCAGACTGTTCGTTGGCGTGGGCAATCCGCACCTCACGGTTGCCCTGAAAGGCATAGCCCATCACCCTTTCCACTATATGTTTGGTTCTTGCGGAACCGAAGGTATCCGGTATGGAGGGTAGGGAGTCTTTCGTGACCGGGACATGGTCCAGAGCCGTTCCGTAGCGCTCGACAACTACCTTGGATGTCACCCCGCTTCGTGGCGTGGACCCGGTTTTATACGCCTCAAAATCAACCGGCAGTTCTGTGCCCAGGCGGTATTCTGCATGGGGATCGGTAAACCATCGGCCGGAAGCATTGGTCTTTTCGACAACACCATCGATTGGCAATCTGAACGGCAGATCAGTTCGTTTGACCACTTTCAAGGAGTTTGGAAAGATCTCGTAGTAACCGTATCGGTCTGTGCCGATCACTGTCTGATAGCGCAGCAAGAGGCCATGCGTGCCCCGCTTGGCGGGGACTTTCGAGTTAGCTCCATTATCGTCCTCCACCGAGGCTCCGGTTTCTTCACGCAGGGTAAAGAATTCGACCCGCCCGCAATCCAATGCCTGGCGGTCTTCCAAGGGTAAATCATCCATTACCAGCTTTAATGCCGTTGCCTGTGCGGCCTCAGCATCAGCGATATGATTATCGATGGCCGGTATCACCAATGGCTCGATGACAGGCAGTTTTTGGAGCCTCTCCCTGAATGTCTCCAGAGAAATCCTGGGGTGGATGACCGTGCCGTCGGTCCAAGCGCTATTCTTACCAAGTGGCGGCTCCCCGGCGAACTGGTTCATCAGGATCACATCGGTCAACCGCTTCGGGCTGTCCTTGCTGGGACCCTGCCTGACCCCAACGTTACGTGACTGGTGCTGATCGGGATAGTTAAGCAGCTTGAGGTTGCGAATTTCATCCTCGGACATTTCCGGGAAGAGCCGCGCCAGCGCCTTGATCAGCAAGCTGGTTTGGGTGGGTGACTCGCGCGTCAACGTCTCCAACGCTTGGTTTGCCTGCTTTTGCTGCTCGGTAAATGCGTTAGCGGCGGCCGCGTAATTTTCCGTGGAGTAATGCCGATCGAGTGGCGCAGGATAAATACCCGCCATAACGCCCCAGTCCAACAGTGCCGGGGCCCCCATGTCCTCGATCAGTTTTTCCTGGTTGGCCCTGCGGGAGCCTGGCGTGCAACCGCCATGGCTTGCGTGAAGTTCAACCGCCGATCACCCGCGACTGCACTGGCCAGGCGCATATTAATCCAGCCTGCGGAGCCGACTTTGATATTTTCCGGGTCCTGGTTGAGTACCTTGGCGGTATCGTCAGGCACAGCGGGGTCTTGCTTGATCAGCATCTCAGGTGCCGACTGGGCCAGAAACAGGTGGGCCATGAGTGCCGACACCTTAACGCCTGCACCTTTACTTTCCAGCTGTTTCTCGACATCGCTACGCACCTCCTTCAGCGTACGGCCCAAATTGGCGGGCTGATACAAGTCGTACCCGGCCACCGTCCCAGGCAATCCGGGCACAGGGGCGTCGATACTGAATTTGAGGACGGTCGCCAAGAGCTGAACGCGGTCGGCCCTTGGAAGCGATTGACCATCAGACACGGCATAAAGATTGATAGAGCGGGCGATTTTTTCGGCTACGTCGATGAGGGCCGGCGCATCAAAAAAGGCAGCGAGTGTGCTGTCCGCATCGGGGAAGTCACGGAAGCCCGACGTGAGCTCGAAAAACGCCTTGAGTAAATTCATGACCTTGCCAGATGCGTCTTTGAGCACGTCCATAGCGCTGGCAGACAATGCTCCCGGAGTTGGCCCGTAGGGTGTCAGGCTTGCGTAGTTACCTGCCAATGGAGCCTGCGGTAACTTCAGGTTGAACCAACCCAACATTGCGCTTAACTGATCGACCGTTTGCGGAACGTCGAGCGCGTAAAACGCCAAGGCCTGACGCACGTCATAAGTACGCGAGGAGTACAGGGCATCCCCGGTCTTTTTGCCCAAATACATTAAGTCCGTCAGATCCTTTTCCATCTTATGGGCAGCGATTTTCTCCTTTTCAGTGCCACCGCTGTAGACCTTCCATACCTCATCTTCAAACGTTCGCTTCAACGGAATCCAATAACCGATGTGATCGCGTATCTGCAGGTCGCCTTCCGATAGCCTGAACTCACTGCCTAACGCTTTAAAGCCGGTTTTTTCCAGAAATGCCTGGAATGTCGGTGACGCCAGGAATTGCAGAAATCGTTCACGTGGCTTTCGACTGCGCTGGTCCAGGGAAGAACCCGGCTCGCAAACCACGGTCAGCTCATCCAGCTCCAGCTTGTCGTCTTGGCGCTTTATCTGAAGCAAGGGTTGCATTTGTTCAGACAGACGCTCGCGCACAGCGCCGTCGTTCTGGTTTCGTCTGTGCTGCCTGAATTGCATCGCCCACTGTTCACGCTGCGCCTGCGATACGGCCGGCCAGCCATGTTTTTTAAGATGCTTGCCAAGCACATGCCCGTTTTTCGGATTGCTGGGGGGCTTCACACCATAAAAACTCAGCAGCACATCTATATGGCGAAATTCCCCCTTCTCATTCGGCAGTAAAACCCCCGTAATTGTACGGGTTAAGCTGGTTTGCGGCAGCCGTCACTTTAGCGCCAACCTCGCCCCAGCCGGACCCGTCGGTGGCCGTGAATTTGCGCGTGACATGTTTCCCATCGATAACCACGGTGCCCTCTACCCAGTCGCTGTAAACACGCACTGTCGATAGGTCCAAGCCCTTGGATTTGAACCAAGACTGCACCGGCTGCTTCTGTGCCGCCTCGACGAAGAGGTCAACGAAGGGTTTGACCGACGAGTGTTCAGGGATGAGGTGGCGGTGCAGCAAACCGGAAATGAGCCAGGTATCGAGCGCTGACTGCAGATGCTTATCCGCTTTTTCCACATCCGCAGGTGCTGGGCCCGCGACGCTTGCCGGCAAGGTTTCTCGCCTGTTGCGTGCAGAGGGTTGGTCAAGCCTGGCTTGCGTCAGTTGCCCGCTCAAGCGGCGTGAGGTGGCGGTAAACGCCAGGGTCTCAATCTCGACCGGTTTGTCTGCGGGCTGGGGTGTAAGCTCGGCGTAGCTACTGCTACCTGCCGACGTATAGGAGGACGTATCGATAAGATTTCCAACAATGGTCGACATTCTAAGTGCTCTTCACGGTTAAGCTCGCAAGAGTTCTTGTCCTTAAGAACGGTCGACGGCGAGATTACGAGTCAGAACCTATTGGCAGAGTAGGTCAATTCTGAACCTGAGTCGCAAAGACTGAAGCATCCTACGACAACCAGCGCACCCCGGACCTGAACAGGCCCGGGGCACAGCTTCAAGTCGTCAACTCAAACCCGTCCAGCGGTGTACCCATCGGCAAGCCGGTGTGCGGATGGATCGCGTACCAATTTCCACCCAATTGCACCGCTTGAACCGGCACGGAATGATTTTGACCGTTGCGAGTGGTCGGGGACGCATTGTCCGCCAAACGCCTCACCCCGCCACCCACGGCCAGAAACGTGCGCATCTTTTCTTCCACAGCACCAAGCGTACTCAGCAAAGATATCGATGGCGTCTTGCCCAATAGCTTTGGCACAGCGATGACACCTTTACCGGCGGCCACCACGAGATCCGCTGCGCCATCCAGCGGGTTCAAAAAGCCACTGACGACCTGAACGCCCTTTTCCAGTACGCGAAAAGCCTTGGCGCCAAAGGGCGCGACGACCTTTGTGGCTTTGCTGAAAGACTTCAAGGCTGACCCTGCGCCCCCCAAAAAGGCACCGGCAGTGTCGAGCAGCAAGCCTCGCGTACCATCAACCAGGTTGCCATTGGCCAGATCCGTGATTGCCCCCACAAAGGGGATCAAGCCGAGCAGAATCCGATCATTCTCAGCTAATGCTTCCCGCTGTTGCTCCAGAGGCAACTTGCCCTCGGCAGCCTTCAACACGCTATCGCGGTGATGGACAAAATTGCCCTGCATTATCCGGTTAACGATTTCACGGGTTCGCGCTGAAGAAAAACTGTTGGGAACAAAGTCCGCCTTGGCGCTCTCGGCAGACGGCGGCGCTGCGGCCAGCGTATCCCCCAGTTTCTCGAGGATGATGCCCGGTGACGACACGCCCGGCACAGGTGTTGCGCTGGTGCTATAAGCCGCGAAATCGAAAGGCTGTAGGTCCCCAACCTGCACCTGGGTGATGGTAGGCGCACCCGGCACATACGTTTTTGGTCGGTCTTGCAGGGTACCGCCCAGCTGCAGTTTAGCCGGCAGCTCCTCGCGCTTGACGATCAGCATTTTGTCCGGGAACACCTCGAAATAACTGATCTCCCCTTTGTATTCGCAACGCAGCAATGTGCCTTTGCGCCCTCGCCGCTCTTCTACCAGCCCCGATGTCTGCTCGACGGTGGGTATGTCATCGACTTGCTCGCGCAACGCAACCGGCTCGACGCTGCCCAACTCCAACGCCTGGCGATCGGCCAAAGGCAGATTCGCAATCATCCGTTGAGTGGTGGTGCTCAAGCCCTGCTTGAGGTTGTCCAGAGTAGGCATCAATGGCACCGGGCAGTTGGGCCTGAACATCCGGCAAGTTGGCGATCCTGGCGTTCAACGCTTGCACATTTTGATCAACTGCAGCCTGTTGAGCCTTGCTCAGGTCCTGGTTTGAATCATAGGGGGTTGAATGCTTTGGCGGCGTGGGCGGCTGCTCCCCGGGAGCCAGCAGCATCCAGCGGTTCTGCGTCAGGTCTCCCGTCATGTAAGTTTCGAGCAGAGCGCGCGTCTTCGGCTCTGACGGTTTCATGTTGCGACGTTCATCCGCGTCGGCAATGTGCACCTTCATGGCTTTCAATTGTTCAACGCTGCGGCCCGGAAACTCCTTTTGCAGGTTCGCGATCGCCAGGTCCTGTCGAGTGGGCAGCGGCGCTTTGAACACCTTTAGCGCGTGAACAAGCTGTTCGTGCTGGGTGGCGAAGGCTTGCGTAGCTTGCTGATAATGCTGCGGTGTATAGAGACCGTCTACCGGCTTGGTGTAAAGCCCCTGCATCAGGCCCCAATCCAACAGAATGTTGATCCCATAGTTGTCCATCACAGCAGCCTCCTCAGTCGTGCGGGGTTCCAGACGGCTGAGGGCAATGATTTCCTGGTAACTCATGCTGCGCGAACACCCGGCGCCACCCAGACGCTCGGCGAGTGCAACCCCCAGCCGCAAGTCTGCCCACTCCGAAGAGCCCATGCGCAATGTCGAGGGAATCCCCCGTACCAGGAACTCAGGCGCTGCACTTGCGAGGAACAGGTGGGCCGCCAGTGGGGCGGCCCTGGGATCGAGCAGCGGGTTAAGCTTGAGATGAGCTTCAAGGTCCTCACGCACCTGCGCAAGGGGCCGTCCGCTGTTGTTGGCCTGATACAGGTCATACCCGGCGACGGTCCCGGGGCGGCCAGGGGCATCAGGATCAATCTGCAACTTGATGGCGGCGATAAACCATTGCCTGCGCTCCTGATCCGACAGTTGTGGGGTACCCGATGCACCCACGAAGCGCCGATTGTTGGCGAAGGTATCGCCTAACAGCAGGGCCGTATCGTCATGCAGCAACCGATCAAGAAAATGATCGGCAAGATGCCGCAATACTGCGGGGTTGTTCAGGCCCAGGATGCCCCCGGCGTCCAGCCGCCCCAACAGGTGGAATGCGCTCGATTCGCTTGGAACGGCGTTATCGTTCAACGTGACCAAATCGGCTCTGTCGGCAGCAGACAAGACCCCCGGTGACCAATTGTCGGCTAACAGGCCGGAATAATTGCCGTGGGGTGGTGGAGGCGGCAAGGATGCAGTGAGCCAGCGGACGGCATTGCGCAACTCGCCCACCGTCTTGGGTAGCGCCAACCCGTGGGATTGCAGAGCATCCTCAATCGACACCGTGCCCCCTTCGCTGCCAACCAGCGCCGAGGTGCTGCTTACCTGCACTTGCAGATCGGACAGCGACACTGCTTCCTCATCGGGTTTCTGGGCGATAAGTGGCGTAAGAACGCTTGCCAGATGGGCACGTTCATCCAACGCGTCAATGGCGGTTCTGGCGGTTTGCACCCGGCTCTGAAGTTCGGTTTTTTTCTCGGGTGTCGGCGCAGACCAGTCGGTCGCCGACAGCTCCTGCCGGGCTCGTGTTACGTCGCCGTCGCCGGTGGGCGGTGTCACGCCATACCAGCGCAGGATCGCATTGCGCGAAAAGCTGTCGTCGCCAGGGCCCGCATACGGCAAGCCCTTGCCTTCGGAATCGAGGGCTCGCGCAGCCGCGCGTAACTTTGTACTGGCTTGCCACCAACCCGATGCATCGTTGGGGGTGAATGTTTTATTACTCGATGTACTGTAGTAACTGAATGTACCAGTGACCGAATCCGGCTTGACGACCACCGTCGATAATGCAACGCCCTGCGTCAAGAAGAACGCCTTCACTTCAGGCGCATTGATCGCACGTCGGTAGGCATCGTAGAGCGGGAAAATCGTCGTATTGGCCGGGACCTGGACTTTCTTGTCTGCCGCGCTCCCCAAGGCCACTGCGCCCAGCGTGGTTTGAAGTGCACGGTCAGCAGCTGAAGTCGTCTCAGCCGAAGGCGTGGTCAGGGGTGGGAGGGTCCATGAGGTTGTTTGCGTGGTTGCTGCCGGCGGTTCAGCGCTGCGCTTGGCGCGAACGGCAGCATCGGGTGCGGGGGTGGGGGCAAGTGCTTGTACAGACGACAGCACCGGTGGAGTGAACGTGTTGGCCCAATGGCCTGACGAGATATTCGACATTTCTATTTCCTCTGTACCAGTAAGTGGCAAGAGTTCTCGTCCGTAAGAACTGTCGAGAGGAAATGTACGATCGTGGACCAGGCATCAGCATAAGCAAACTCCCAAGACGCCGTAGGCTGCCAGAGCATTCACCCTGCAGCACACAACGACTTACAAGATGCGGTAAAGCAACCGCTCAATCCGTACCCGGCTCACTCGCCGCAGGAACTTGCCGACCGCCTCCGGGTAATCCATCAGGGTCTGCAAGCCCTGATAGCGTTCGATGCGCGTGGTGTGCTGGAAGATTTGCGTCAGCTCCGTACGTCGCGGGCCCAGCCACTGGCCTTGAGGGTCATCGATCAGCAAGGCGTTTTCCAGGTCCAGGCGAAATGCCCTGGGGTTGAGGTTGTTGCCGGTGAGCAAGGTGTAGCGCTGGTCGACCCACATGCCTTTGAGGTGATAAGTGTTGTCACCGTCGCGCCACAGGTGCAGGTTCAATTGGCCGCTGTCGATCATCGGCTGATGGCGCTTGGCGAAGCGGCGCAGGCTGATTTCATACAAGTAAGGCAGGGCCGAGATCACCTTGAACGGCTCGCTGGGCGGGATGTAAAAATCATTGGCGGTCTTGTCGCCGACGACGATGTCGACCTTCACCCCACGCGCCAGGGCGCGGTTGATTTCCCGAGTCACCGGCAATGGCAGGTTGAAGTACGGCGTGCAGATCGTCAGTTGGTGCTGAGCGCTGGCAATCAGTTCAAGGATCACCCGGTTCAGCGGGTTGTTCTTGCCCACACCCAGTAACGGGCTCACTGAGAGGTGGCCGTTGGGCAACTGCCCCGCCGTGGTGTCGTAGGCCGCATGCTTCAAGCGGCTGCGCAGGTCGCCGATATCGTTGCGCAGGCTGCGGGTGGTCGGCGGGTTCGGCAGATCCAGGCGATGCACCGCCTTGGAGGTCACCAGGCCGTGTTCCACCAGGTGCTGCATCGAGTCCGCCAGCGGTTTACTGTGGATCAGGTGATAGCGGTCAAAGCGGTACTTGTCGAACTTGTGCAAGTACACATTGTTCAGGCTGGCGCCGCTGTACAGCACGCTGTCATCAATCACAAAGCCCTTGAGGTGCAGCACACCGAACAGTTCGCGGGTTTGCACCGGCACGCCATACACCGGCACTTCGCTGCGGTGGCTTTGGGTCATGGCCTGGTACCACGCGCTGTTGCCCGGCTGCTTGCCGGCGCCGATCAGCCCGCGCTGGGCGCGCAGCCAGTCAACCACCACCACGATGTCCAGCTCCGGCCGTGCCAGCTTGGCGGCGTGCAGGGCGTCGTAGATCTCTTGCCCCGCCTCGTCCTGCTGCAAGTACAGCGCAACGATGTAGATACGCCGGGTAGCCTGGGGGATTTGCTCCAGCAGGCAGCGACGAAACGCATCGGCGCCGGCCAGCACGTCAATCGCGTCGGGAGTGAGGGGGAAACCGCGCAGCTTGGGCAACAGGGAGCGTTTGAAGAACGACGGCATAAGGCTCGCAATGGGTCGAATCCGAAGAGGCCCCGAGCTTACACCATGGGGGTGCTCAGGTCTTGCTGTCACAGGTGGAAAAAATTTAATTGACCAAGAAGAACGATCGTTCTACTGTTCGCAGCATGAACGAAACCATCAGCAATGAAACCCGCGACATCATCCTCGACGTCACCGAAAAGTTGATCTATCGCCATGGCATTGCCGCCACCGGCATGGACTTCCTGGTGAAAACCGCCGGTGTCTCGCGCAAAAGTATTTACCGTTACTTCGCCAATAAAGATGAGTTGGTCATCGCCGCGTTGCAACGCCGCGACGCGCGCTGGATGCAGTGGCTGCGCACGGAAGTGGAACGCAACGACGGCAGCGGTGAACGCCTGTTGGCGTTGTTCAGCGCACTCAAGACATGGTTCGGCTCGGCGGATTTTCGCGGCTGCGCGTTTATCAACACCAGCGGCGAAACCGGCGACCCGCAAGACCCGGTTCGCCTGTTGGCCAAGGCGCATAAACAGAAACTGTTCGAGTACGCACTTGAGCTGTGTGAAGCCCATGGCACCCCCGACCCTGAACGGCAGGCCGCGCACCTGCTGATTCTGATCGACGGCGCCATTACCGTTGCCCTGGTAATGGGTGATGTAACCGCTGCCGATAACGCCCGATGCATGGCGCAAACGTTATTGGGGCTTTGAGCCATTTCGATTTAGCAGGAGTGAAGAAATGTCATCTACCGCTGAAACACGCCCGCCGCTACCGCCTTTTACCCGTGAGTCGGCTATTCAAAAAGTACGCCTGGCCGAAGACGGCTGGAACTCCCGCGACCCAGAACGCGTGTCGTTGGCCTATACGCTGGACACAAAATGGCGCAACCGCGCCGAGTTCGCCCATAACCGCGAAGAAGCCAAGGGGTTTCTCACCCGCAAGTGGGCCAAGGAACTGGATTACCGGCTGATCAAGGAGCTGTGGGCCTTTACCGATAACCGCATCGCCGTGCGCTATGCCTATGAATGGCACGACGATTCCGGCAACTGGTTCCGCTCTTATGGCAATGAGAATTGGGAATTCGACGAAAATGGCCTGATGGCCAACCGTTTTGCCTGCATCAACGACCTGCCGATACAGGCGAGCGATCGCAAGTTCCACTGGCCGCTGGGCCGCCGCCCGGATGATCATCCGGGGTTGTCCGAGCTGGGGCTGTAGCTTGGAGCCGCGAGCTTGAAGCTTCAAGCTTCAAGCTTCAAGCTCGCGGCTTGCGGCTTAATCCTGATTCAGGCCCACGCGATACAACACGCCATCATCCTCATCGGTCAACACATACAAATAGCCATCCGGCCCCTGCCGCACATCCCGAATCCGCGCCTTCAAACCGCCGAGCAAACGTTCTTCGTGAATCACCTTATCGCCATCGAATTGCAGGCGAATCAATTCCTGGCTGACCAAGGCGCCGATAAACACGTTGTGCTGCCAAGGCTTGAAGCGGTCGGCATCGTAAAACGCCATGCCGCTGATGCCTGGAGACTTTTCCCAGACATGATGCGGCGCTACCGTGCCTTCCACGGTCTTGCCTTTAGCCTCTGGAATGGGTGTCAGCGAATAGTTGATGCCGTGGGTCGCCAGCGGCCAACCGTAGTTCTTGCCGCGCTCAATGATGTTGATTTCATCCCCGCCACGCGGCCCATGCTCGTTCTCCCAGATCGTGCCGCTCCAGGGGTTCAGTGCCAGCCCCTGCGGGTTGCGTTGGCCGTAAGACCAGATCTCGGGGCGCACGCCTTCCTGGCCGACAAAGGGGTTGTCATCAGGCACGCGGCCGTCCGGGTAGATGCGCACGACTTTGCCCTGCAACTTGTCCAGGTCCTGGGCAGTCGGGCGGTCATTGTTTTCACCCAGGGTCACGAACAGGTAGCCATCGCGGTCAAACGCGAGGCGCGAGCCGAAGTGGTTGCCGGTGGAGAGTTTGGGCTCCTGGCGCAGGATCACTTTGAAATCGCTCAAGCCACTCAGGTCCGCCGCCAAACGGCCACGGCCGACAGCGGTCCCGGCCTTGCCGTCCTTGCCACCGCCTTCGGCGTACGACAGGTACACCATGCGGTCCTGCTTGAAGTCCGGCGACAGCACCACATCCAGCAAACCGCCCTGCCCTTTGGCCCACACTTCGGGCACACCGGTCAGCGGCGCAGAGAGCTTGCCGTCGGGGCTGACAAAGCGCAGGTGGCCGGGGCGCTCCGTGACCAGAAAGCCTTGCTTGTCCGGCAAAAACGCTACGGCCCATGGATGGTCAAGGCCCTTGGCGATCGGCGTGGCAGTGATGCTGCCTTGCTCGCTGGGGAACTGCTGGGCATCGGCTGCGTAAACGGTGCTCATGGCCGTTGCACAAAGGGCGGCTAACAACGTTGTGCGTAGAAACATAGGGCGAAATCCTTACCGGCGATTGCCGTTGGCATCATAAGTGGGGGCTTTGGTTTCGGTGGCCGGACGGCTGGGGGCGGCATTGCGCTGGGGATAGCGATTGCCGATGCCACCGTTTTCCAAGGTCGGTGTGCGCTGGGTCGGCCCGGTCTGAATACCACGGGTCGCAGGCGCAGTGGGCTGGGTGCCCTGCATGCTGTTGGGGTTGGCCCGGTGAATCGGGCCACTATCGGAATTGTTGCTGCCCGGCAAGTTCTGCGCCTGCACAAAGGGCACAAGGGCCAGGCCCAATACCAACGCTGCAACGTGACGCACACAGCTGTTCATGACAAAGCCTCTGTGGGGTGAGGAGTACGTGCTTTCGATAACACGCTACGCCTTGGGTTCGGCTTTTGGCATTAAATAGTTTCTCATCAGGTGTAACACGATCTGTCCGCACATCTGTCGAGGGAAACTTTCGCACAGCCTCCCAGTCACCAGAAGACAGCCTCATCTCAAGGAGTCGCACTTATGCCACGGGCAATCTGGAAAGGCGCCATCAGCTTTGGCTTGGTTCATATCCCGGTGTCGCTGGTCTCGGCCACCTCCGCCCAGGGCGTGGATTTCGACTGGCTGGACAAACGCAGCATGGACCCGGTGGGCTACAAGCGCATCAACAAGACCACCGGCAAGGAGGTCACCAAGGAGAACATCGTCAAGGGTGTGGCCTTCGAAAAAGGCCGCTATGTAGTGCTCAGCGAAGACGAAATCCGCTCGGCCCATCCCAAATCGACCCAGACCATCGAAATCATTGCGTTTGTCGAGAGTGACCAGATCCCCCTGCAGAACATCGACACCCCCTATTTCCTGGCGCCGGATAAACGCGGCGGCAAGGTCTACGCGCTTTTACGCGAAACCTTGAAAAAAACCCGTAAGGTCGCGCTGGCCAATGTGGTGCTGCACACCAAACAGCACCTGGCGGCGCTGATGCCCCTGGACTCGGCGTTGGTGCTGGTGATGCTGCGCTGGCCCGCTGAAGTGCGCAGCCTGGATGAACTGGAGCTCGGCAGTGAGGTGACCAAACCCAGCCTGGCCAAGGGCGAGCTGGACATGGCCAAGCGCCTGGTGGAAGACATGAGCGCCGATTGGCAGCCTGAGAAATACCGCGACAGCTTCCAGGAGAAAATCATGGCGCTGGTGGCGAAGAAGGCCAAGGCCGGCAAGATCGAGGACGTGGAATCCAAGGAGGGCAGCGAGGAGCGCAAGTCGGCCGATGTGCTCGACCTGACCGAATTGCTCAAGCGCAGCCTGGCCGGCAAACCGGCGGCAAAAAAACCGGCGGCAAAAAAAATCCACAAAAAAAGCCTCTTGAGCCTGCCATAGGCGGGAGAACGACATGGCAAAGCCCCTGAGCGAATACAACCGTAAACGCGACTTCGAGATCACCGCCGAACCGGCCGGCAGCGCCCCCGCTGGCAAACGCAGGGCCTCGGCGCTGAGCTTTGTGATCCAGAAACACGACGCACGCAACCTGCACTATGATTTTCGCCTGGAGCTGGGCGGCGTACTGCTGAGCTGGGCCGTGCCCAAGGGCCCAAGCCTGGACCCAAGCCAGAAACGCCTGGCCGTGCACGTTGAGGATCACCCCCTGAGCTACGGCAGCTTCGAGGGCAGCATCCCGGCCGGCCAATACGGCGCCGGGGAAGTGATTGTGTGGGACCGCGGCATCTGGCAACCCCACGACGACCCGCGCAAGGCCTACGCCGCCGGCAAACTCAAATTCACCCTGGTCGGCGAGAAGCTATCGGGTGATTGGGCGCTGGTGCGTACGCGCCTCAAGGGCAGCGGTGACAAGGAACAGTGGCTGCTGATCAAGGAGAAGGACCCACAAGCGCGCCCCGCCGCTGACTACGACATTGTTCAGGCCCAACCCAAAAGCGTACTCAGCGATGCATCGGTCGGTAAACCACGCGCCAAACCGAAGAAAGCCAGCGCCGCCCTTCCCGAGCGCTTCACACCGCAACTGGCGACCCTGGTGGACCGTGCGCCGGAGGGCAATTGGCAATACGAAATCAAGTTTGACGGCTACCGCATGCTTGCGCGCGTCCGCGACGGCGAAGTGCGCCTGTTCACCCGCAACGGTCACGACTGGACCGAGCGCCTGCCGCGCCAGGCCAAGGCGCTGCGCGCCCTCAAGCTCAAGGACAGCTGGCTCGATGGCGAAGTGGTCAGTCTCAACGGCGACGGTTTGCCGGACTTCCAGGCGTTGCAAAACGCCTTTGATATCGGCCGCAGCCTGGACATTGTCTACTACCTGTTCGACGCACCGTTCCTGGACGGCAGTGATCAGCGCCAGGCGCCCGTAGAGGAACGTCGGGCGGCACTCAAGGCGGCCCTGTCTGGCAGCCGCAGCAAACTGCTGCGCTACTCCGAAGCGTTTAACGCCAACCAGCGCGATATCTTCGAAAGCGCCTGCGACCTGGCGCTGGAAGGCGTGATCGGCAAGCGTCTCGGCAGCCCTTATGTCTCCAGCCGCAGTACCGACTGGATCAAGCTCAAATGCCGGTTGCGCCAGGAGTTCGTGATTGTCGGCTACACCCGCCCCCAGGGTTCGCGCAGCGGCTTCGGCGCGCTGCTGCTGGCGGTCAATGATGACTCGGGGCTGGTGTATGCCGGGCGCGTGGGCACCGGGTTTGACCAGGCCGCGCTGAAAAATATCTACGCCCAACTCACGCCCCTGGAGCGTAAGGCGTCGCCGCTGGCAAAACCGCTCACCAGCACCCAGGCGCGTGGCGTGCATTGGGTGGAGCCGAGCCTGGTCGGCGAGGTGCAATTTGCCGAATGGACCCGTGAAGGCGTGGTGCGCCAAGCCGCCTTTGTCGGGATGCGTACCGACAAGCCCGCCGCGCAGATCATCCACGAGCAGCCGCGTACGGCCAAATCCCTGAAAGCCTCCAAACCCGCGAAAAAAGCCGATGCCGGCGTAAGCATCAGCCACCCCGAACGCGTCATCGACCCGCAAAGCGGCACGACAAAACAGCAGCTGGCGCAGTTCTACCACAGCATCAACGAGTGGCTCCTGCCCTTTCTGCGTAAACGCCCCGTCGCTTTATTGAGGGCGCCGGAAGGCATCGAGGGCGAGCAGTTCTTCCAGAAGCATTCAGAGCGCCTGGCCATTCCCAACATCAAGCAACTGGACCCGGCACTGGACCCGGGCCATGCGCGCCTGATGGAGATCGACACGGCGAGCGCGCTGATCGGCGCCGTGCAAATGGGCAGCATTGAATTGCACACCTGGGGCGCCACGTCGGACAAAATCGAAACCCCAGACCTGTTTGTGCTGGACCTCGACCCCGACCCGGCATTGCCCTGGAAGGCCATGCTGGAAGCGGCGCAACTGACCCTGTCGGTGCTCGATGAACTGGGGCTTGAAGCCTTTATCAAGACCAGTGGCGGCAAGGGCTTGCACCTGGTCGTACCGCTGGCACGGCGCGATAGCTGGGACACGGTCAAAGCCTTTGCCAAAGCCATCGCCCAGTTCATGACCGCGCAACTACCCGAGCGTTTTACCGCCACCTCGGGGCCGAAAAACCGCATCGGCAAGATCTTTATCGACTACCTGCGCAATGCCCGCGGCGCCAGCACGGTGGCCGCCTACTCGGTGCGGGCACGGCCGGGGCTGCCGGTGTCGGTGCCGATCAGTCGCGAGGAGCTGCAAGGATTGCGTGGCGCACAACAATGGACAGTGGCCAATCTGCAGGAGCGCCTGCGGGGCTTGAAGGCGGATCCGTGGGCCGGTTATGCCAACCGGCAAAAGATCAGCCGCAAGATGTGGGACAAGCTGGGCGCCACACCGCAGAAGTGATTCGCGCCCTGGCTGAGCCCTAGATAATCAGGAAAATCGCCGCCAACGCCGCGAAGATCGCCCATTTTTCCAGGTAGTACCGCGTACGGTTGCGCTTTTTCAGCTCTTTGCCACGCAAACGGATCTTGTACAGGCGGGTAAAGGCGCGGTTCAACCCGCCGGTCTTGTCACTGGCATCGTTGGGCGAGCCAGCGGCCGCCATCACGTTGCGGCTGAACCAGCGGTTGAACGCCGCAGCCCAACGGTATTTCATCGGCCGCTCGATATCGCAGAACAAAATGATGCGGTTCTGCTGCGTGGTGTTCTCGGCGTAGTGAATATAGGTTTCGTCAAACATCACCGGCTCGCCATCGCGCCAGTAATAGTTTTCGCCGTCCACATTGATGTAGCAGCCAGGATCATTCGGAGTGTCCAGGCCCAAGTGGTAACGATAGGAGCCCGCATACGGGTCGCGGTGGCGCACCAGCTTCGAGCCCGGTGGCAGCTCGGCAAACATCGCCGCCTTGATCGAACCGATGCTCTGCACCAACTCGGTGGTGCGCGGGCACAGCTTCATCGCCGACGGGTGACTGTCGCCGTACCACTTCAGGTAAAAACGCTTCCAGCCCGATTTGAAAAACGAGTTGAAGCCCACGTCGTTGTATTGGTCGGAGCGCTTGATTTCACCGGCACGCATCAGGTTCTGACCTTCCTGGCGAATTTCTTCCCAGTGAGCCTGTAGCGGGCTCAGGTCGGGGAAATCGCTCGGCGACAGGTAAGGTCGGCTGGGCAGTTTGGAGAACAGATAAAGGAAGCAGTTGATCGGTGCCAGAAACGTCGAGTGATCACTGAGTTGGCGGCCCAGCTTGTGCCGCACCCGGCCACGCAGGTGTACATACGCGATGGAGGCAACGTAGAGAACAACAATAATGAGTTTCAAGGGATTTCGTCACACGTCAGAAGAGAACAGGCTGCTCCCTCCGTGCCCACAACGGCCGAGGATGAATAGCAGCACCTGAAATCACAATTCACACAAGTGGCACGAGCGGTTCGGTGGCGACCCGATTCATGACCATTGGCAGTTATTTAGCCACAGTTTGTAACCAAAAGTTAACTAAGAATTGTGAAAAGCTGTCTTCTGAATGTGCTGGGCGTGCGCTTCGCCTGGTGTGCTGGATGGCTGGCCCGCGAGGCGTCTGTGCTGCATGATGGGCGCAATAAACGCCAACCCAAGGAATGTGTATGCCCACCCTTTCAGACCCGGATTTCCAAGCCCTTCAAGGTGCCTGGGAGCAAACCTCGCTCGAGGACAGCGGCGTGCTCAACCCTGTGGATGCCCACACTGCCCCTGGCGCTATCACCACCATTGACGGTGACCGCTTCGACGTCAAGACAGTCGAGGGCGAGGTGTTATTGGCCGGGCGGTTTTCCCTGGACAGCAGCACCGTTCCCAAAAGCATTACCTGGGTGGACGCCATGGGGGATGACGCCGGCAAACAACTGCCCGCCAGCTATCGCCTTGAAGGCGATGAGTTTGTGTTCATTGCAGCCGATGAAGGTATGCCCAGGCCGGTCGCATTTCGTACCGGCCCAGGCCAAACCATGCGCACCTTTATTCGGCGCGCTTGATACAGCGCCATCCGAATTTGCGACGGCATTTTCACAAAGCCTTCACTTTCCGGCCTATAGGGTGAAGCCTACCTACTCCAGTGAATCCCTTGGCCCGCCTCTCTTCTCGCGGGCTTTTTTTTGCCTGGAGAAAAGCCTGCTCAGGCCTCACGCTTAGTGGCGGTCAGGGTAAAGCACAGGGGCACCTGGGCCGCCTGATGCTCATACTGGTCGTAGAGTTCTTCGCGGTTGGAGTGGGCGTACTCCTGCAGATGGCTGATCTGCAATTGCGCGTCGACCGCTGCGGTCACCACATCCCCCAGCGTGTGCACATACCAATAGGAAGTCGGCCCGGCCACTTCGCCCTGGCCTTCGTACACAATCGATTCGTGCAACACAAAAGGCTCGCGGCGGAAATACGAGCTGGCAGGCAGCAGCGGGTTGTCGGCCCGAGGGTCGAACACTTCCAGAAACGGATGGGTTTCATACATCACCAATGTGCCGCCAGGCTTCAGCGTGCTGGCAACATGGCGCATGAACTGCACCACGTCCGGCATCCAGCCCAGCACGCCGATGGTCACCAAGGCGATATCAAAGCGCTCGTGCAAGCCTTGCGGCAGTTGGTGGATATCGCTTTCGATAAATTCAGGGCTGTGCGGCGAAACACTGGCCAGTTCACGCGCTTGTTGAAGAAACGCCCGAGATTGGTCCACACCCACCACCGAACGTGCGCCCAGGCCGTACAGCGACAGGCTTTCGCGGCCGTTGTTGCAGCACAGTTGCACCACGTCTTTGCCGGCCACGCCGATGTCGCGCAGCAAGCCAGAGAGGGTGGGGTCCAGGCAGGAAAAATCAGCATCGCCAACCCGGTTAAGGAGAGCGCTCCAAGTGTCAGTGGTTTTGTGCAGGTCAGCGGATTGGTCCCAGGCGTCCTTGTTGCAGGCAATCGCGTGTTGAGCTGAGGGCATGTCCATTGCATCTCCAGATAATCGTTACAGCGGGGCTCAGAAAATAAGCCAAGCGCCCACAGATTAAAACCCGCCAAGCGTACGAAACTTAACGCAAAGGCGGCGGGTCACTAACGCAATGCGTGTTCAGCCGTTGAACGCCCCTCTCGAAGACTGCGCCATGGCCAGACACTCCGACCTGCGTAATACCCTGTCCCTGGACAGCCTGAACTTCTTCCTGGCGGATGTTCGCGACGGCCTTGGGCCGTACCTGGCCATCTATCTGCTGGCGGTGCACAAGTGGGACCCGGCGAGTATTGGCGTGGTCATGACCCTGGCCGGTATCGCCGCGCTGATCACCCAGGGCCCGGCGGGCGCATTGATCGACCGCACGCGCAGCAAGCGCGCCGTGGTGGCAGCGGCGGCGATTCTGGTGACCGTGAGTTGCCTGCTGCTGCCGTTTGTCAGCTCATTCAGCCTGGTGGCCTTGACCCAGGCGGCCAGCGCCATCGCCGCCTCGGTGTTTGCACCGGCAATTTCCGCGATCTCCCTGGGCATCACCGGCCCCCGCGCCTTTACGCGGCGCACCGGGCGTAACGAAACCTTCAACCATGCCGGCAACGCGGTCGCCGCCCTGCTGGCCGGTGGCCTGGCGTACCTGTTCGGACCGGTGGTGGTGTTCTACCTGATGGCCTTTATGGCGGCGGCCAGTATCGTCGCGGTCAGTTGCGTGTCGGCCAAGGCCATCGACCATGAGGTGGCGCGAGGCTTCGACCCGGCTCACGCCTGCGATCACGAACAGCCGTCCGGGGTGAAGGTGTTGCTCGCCAACCGGCCATTGTTAGTGTTCGCCGTCTGCTGCGCGCTGTTCCATCTGGCCAACGCCGCCATGCTGCCGCTGGTCAGCCAGACGCTGTCGCAGATCAACCTGCAGATGGCCACGCCGCTGACCTCGGCCTGTATCGTCGCCGCCCAACTGGTGATGGTGCCGATGGCCTGGCTGGTGGGGGCCAAGGCCGATGTGTGGGGGCGCAAGCCGCTGTTGCTGGCCGGGTTCATGATTCTGCCGGTGCGCGGCGTGCTGTACACCTTGTCCAGTGACCCGTACTGGCTGGTGGCCGTGCAAATGCTCGACGGCATCGGCGCAGGGATCTTCGGCGCGCTGTTCCCGGTGATCGTCAAGGACCTGACCCAGGGCACCGGGCGGTTCAATGTGAGCCTGGGCGCGTTGTCCACGGCATTCGGCCTGGGCGCGGCACTGAGCAGCAGCCTGGCGGGCTTTGTGGTGCAGCAGGCGGGTTACAACGCGGCCTTCCTGACCCTGGCCGGCGTGGCGGCCGTGGCCCTGGCGCTGTTGTGGCTGGCGATGCCGGAGACGTTGATAAAACCATCTTTCGCCTGCCATACAACTGTCGCCTGACATATGCGACAATGCGCGCCAAATTCCAACACACATCCCCCATTTTTTGCTCAGCGACCGGGTTTCGCGCCTTGATGTCGCTGTTGATGCATGCCTGAAGGCTCCTGCCGCCACGCTCGCAACCCATTGATAGGTAAAGTAATTGATCTCCACAGCTAACATCACCATGCAGTTCGGCGCCAAGCCGCTCTTCGAGAACGTCTCGGTCAAGTTCGGCGCCGGCAACCGTTATGGTTTGATCGGTGCCAACGGTTGCGGCAAGTCGACCTTCATGAAAATCCTCGGCGGCGACCTCGATCCGTCCGGCGGCCAGGTCATGCTGGAGCCTAACGTGCGCCTGGGTAAACTGCGCCAGGACCAGTTCGCCTACGAAGAATTCACCGTGCTCGACACCGTGATCATGGGCCACGAGGAGCTGTGGAAGGTCAAGGCCGAGCGCGACCGTATCTACTCGCTGCCGGAAATGAGCGAAGACGACGGTATGGCCGTGGCCGAGCTGGAAACCGAATTCGCCGAGATGGACGGCTACACCGCCGAATCCCGCGCCGGTGAGCTGCTGCTGGGCCTGGGCATCCCCCTGGAACAGCATTTTGGCCCGATGAGCGAAGTCTCCCCAGGCTGGAAACTGCGTGTATTGCTGGCCCAGGCGTTGTTCTCTGACCCTGAAGTGCTGTTGCTCGACGAACCGACCAACCACTTGGACATCAACACCATCCGCTGGCTGGAAAACATCCTGACCCAGCGCTCCAGCCTGATGATCATCATCTCTCACGACCGTCACTTCCTGAACAGCGTGTGCACCCACATGGCTGACCTGGACTACGGCGAGCTGCGCCTATTCCCAGGCAACTACGACGAGTACATGACCGTGGCGACCCAGTCCCGCGAGCAATTGCTGTCGGACAACGCCAAGAAGAAGGCGCAGATCTCCGAGCTGCAATCGTTCGTCAGCCGCTTCTCGGCCAACGCCTCGAAAGCCAAGCAGGCGACGTCCCGTGCCAAGGCGATCGACAAGATCCAGCTGGCCGAGGTCAAGCCTTCGAGCCGCGTGAGCCCGTTCATCCGCTTCGAACAAACCAAGAAGCTGCACCGCCAGGCGGTCATGGTCGAAAAGATGGCCAAAGGCTTCGACGGCAAGCCGTTGTTCAAGGATTTCAGCTTCCAGGTTGAAGCTGGCGAGCGCGTGGCGATCATCGGCCCGAACGGTATCGGCAAGACCACCCTGCTGCGCACCCTGGTCAACGAGCTGACCCCGGACGCCGGTAGCATCAAGTGGACCGACGCCGCAGAACTGGGCTACTACGCCCAGGACCATGCCCACGACTTCGAAGACGACATGAGCCTGTTCGACTGGATGGGCCAGTGGACCCAGGGCGAACAAGTGATCCGTGGCACCTTGGGCCGGATGCTGTTCTCCAACGACGAGATCCTCAAGTCGGTCAAAGTCATCTCCGGTGGTGAGCAAGGTCGCATGCTGTTCGGCAAGTTGATCCTGCAAAAGCCGAACGTGCTGATCATGGACGAACCGACCAACCACTTGGACATGGAATCCATCGAGGCACTCAACCTGGCGCTGGAAAACTACCCGGGCACGCTGATCTTCGTCAGCCACGACCGTGAGTTCGTATCGTCCCTGGCCACCCGCATCATCGAATTGAGCCCAAGCGGCGTGATCGACTTCAGCGGCACCTACGACGACTACCTGCGCAGCCAGGGCGTGGTGTTCTAAGCACCCATTGAGTTGTGGCGAGCGGGCTTGCCCGCGTTGGGGTGCGAAGCAGCCCTAGAATCAAACACCGCGTTTCTGTCTGACAGAGCGCGGTGTTTTTTTATTGGGCCTGCTTCGCAGTCCAACGCGGGCAAGCCCGCTCGCCACACCAAGCCCGCTTACCCCACCAAGCCAGTCCACCCCAGGCAAACCTGTCATCAGACAAAGTACTTAGCCTGCTTTCCTTTCCCCCACGCCCTTGCCATCATGCCGTTACCGCCCGCCCGCGAACGAGTGACCATGCCTGCCGCCGCCCCCAGCTCAATGTCGATCACTTTGCAGATCGTCTCTATCGTCTTCTACACCTTCATCGCGTTTATCTGCATCGGCCTGCCGATTGCGGTCATCCCAGGCTATGTGCATGAGCAACTGGGTTTCAGCGCGGTGGTGGCGGGGATCACCATCGGTTCGCAATACCTGGCCACCCTGCTCAGTCGGCCTATGGCTGGGCGCATGTCCGACAACGTCGGCACCAAGCGTGCGATTGTGCTGGGCCTGGCGGGTATTCTGGTGAGCGGCGTGCTGACGTTTTTCGCGACATTGGTTGAGAGCCTGCCGGCCTTGAGCCTGGGCATCCTGATCGTCGGCCGACTGCTGCTCGGCGTGGCTCAGGGCCTGATCGGCGTAGGCACCATCAGTTGGTGCATGGGCGCAGTCGGCGCCGAACACACGGCGCGCTCGATTTCCTGGAACGGCATTGCCTCCTACGGCGCCATCGCCATCGGTGCGCCGCTGGGCGTGGTGATGGTCGCGCAATATGGCTACACCAGCCTCGGCATCGCCCTGACGGTATTGTCGGCGCTGGGCCTGGTGCTGATCCGCAATAAACCTTCGGTACCGGTGGTGCGCGGCGAGCGGCTACCGTTCTGGGCGGTGTTCGGGCGCATCGCGCCGTTTGGCGCCAGCTTGTGCCTGGCCTCAATCGGCTACGGCACGCTCACCACGTTTATCACGCTGTACTACCTGAATCGCGGCTGGGCCGGCGCGGCGTACTGCCTCACGGTGTTTGGCGTGTGCTTTATCCTGTCGCGGCTGGTGTTTATCTCGGCCATCAGTCGCTTTGGCGGCTTTCGGGCGGCGATTGCCTGCATGACCATCGAGACCCTGGGCCTGACCCTGCTGTGGCTGGCGCCATCCACCGGCATCGCCTTGATCGGTGCCGGGTTGACCGGCTTCGGCTTGTCGCTGGTGTACCCGGCGCTGGGCGTAGAGGCCATCAAGCAGGTGCCCAATAGCAGCCGGGGTGCGGGGCTGAGTGCATATGCGGTGTTTTTTGATTTGGCCCTGGCGATTGCCGGGCCATTGATGGGGGCCGTCGCGCTGAACCTCGGCTACGGCTGGATTTTCTTCTGCGCCGCGCTGTTGTCGGTCACAGCGCTGGGCCTGACGTTGTTGCTCAAGCGGCGCGCTTACTGATCGGCGGTCTGCAAGCCGGCACGGGTGGGTTGACCGAGGGTGTGGCTGAAAAAGCGCCCGGCCTCCGAGATCAGGTCACGGTGAATGCCTTCGCGGTCGACACCGTCGGCATCGGTGCACATCGCCGGCATCGCCGCCAGCTGGTCGCTGTCGCATGGCGCCATGAACACGAAGTGCCCTGCCCCGGCCAGCAGCTTGAAGTCCGGCGGCTCCGGCAGTTTGCGCGCCAGGGCCGCGGCGTTTTTGTCCACGGCCACCAGTTTGTCGCCGTCACCGCTGTAAAGCAGCACCGGCACATGCACATCGGCCAAGGTGTGGCGGCCGAACATCAGGCTCAGCGGCGCCATCAGCATCAAGGCATGAATGCGCGGATCGGCTTGCGGCTGCAGGTCGTCACGGTCCACCACCAGCTCGCCTTTGGTGGTGCAGGCGTCGCGGTCTTCCGGGCGTTCCTGGCAATAGCGGCGCAGGCGGTCGAAATCCGGCTTGGCGCCCGCCAGGATCAACGCGGTTTCGCCACCGGCCGAATAGCCGATAACCCCTACCTGATCCACGTTGACGAACGGCGACAGCATCGGATCGCCCAACGTGGCGGTGATCGCTTCGGAGATCTGGATCGGCCGGCCATACAGGTTACTGACCGTGCCCAGGCGGCTGTGGTCCTTATAGTTGTCGCCGGGGTGCAGCACCGCGACCACCACAAACCCTTTGCGCGCCAGGGACGTGGCCAGGTCATGCAGGCCCAGCGGCGTGCCGGTGTTGCCATGGGACAGCATCAGCATCGGGAAGCGGCCGATGGCAATCCTGGAATCTTCGGTGGCGGCGACGTGATAGGCGCCCAATTGCGTGGTGTGCTCGTCGCCGGTGGAGGGGTAAAAGGCCACGGCTTTCATCGGCTGCAGGTCCAGCGGGTCAAGAAAGGTCATGCGGTGGAAGCCCACACTCCAATGCGGGTGCGGCGCAGGCGCGGCGTGCACTGAAATCAGGCCGCCGAGCAGGGAAAGAACCATAACAGCACAAAGACGCATCATGAGGATGTCCACCTTTGCTGCGTGACCACGTACAACATCCGCGGCATGTCTATTTGAAAAGTCCATGGTTCAAGGTACTCGCACCGGGTGGTAAACCCATGTGTGCATAACCTGGGCCAAAGTAGTGACAGCGGGAAAACGAAAAAACTCCGTACTCCAGTCGTTTTCAGGCGGCCAGAATACAGAGTTTAGGCGCTCGGTTTCAGATTGAAACCGAGAGAAGGCGAACTTTACACAAGCCTTACGCGGCGGCGAACAATTGTTCGCTGATCAGCACGTTGGCGTCGCTCAGGGACTTGCTGCGCACTTCATCACCGTAGGCCAGGCCTTCGGCACGCACGATTTCAATGTCGGTGATACCAAGGAAGCCGAACAGCAGTTTCAGGTAGCCTTCATGCGCGGCGCCGGATGCTTGCCCAGCGTGCAGGCCACCGGCCGTCGACACGATGATAACTTTCTTGTTACCGCACAGGCCCTCAGGGCCGGCTTCGGTGTAACGGAAAGTCTGGCCAGCAACAGCGATGCGGTCGATCCAGGCTTTGAGCTGGGTTGGGATGGTGAAGTTGTACATTGGCGCGCCGATCACTACGGCATCGGCGGCGAGGAATTCAGCCAGCGAGGATGCGCTGAGGTCGGCCTCATGCTTTTGCGCAGCATCGCGCAGTTCAGCGGCGGTGCCCAAGGCCCCCAGGGTGGCACCGGAGAAGTGGTTGATGCCTTCGCTGGCGAGATCACGGTAGGTCACTTCCACACCTGGCTCAGCCGCTTGCCAAGCCTTGACCACACCAGCGCTGAGCTGACGCGAAGCCGAGTTGTCGCCGAGGATGCTGGAATCGATATGCAACAGTTTCATGGGGAAGCTCCAATTAGAATCAGCGGTGTCGATAAGATGCTGGTAAGGCTACGCATGAAACCAATAGGCGATAAGACACCTGAAATGCGATAGTTTGTCCCATCAACGGGACAATGGGCCGACCATGCAAGACCTCAACGACCTCTACTACTTCGCCAAAGTCGTCGAAGCCGGCGGCTTTGCGGCGGCCGGACGGCTGCTGGGGATTCCCAAATCGCGGCTGTCGCGGCGCATTGCCGAATTGGAAGAACGCCTGGGCGCACGCCTGCTGCAACGCACCACACGCCAATTGACCCTCACCGCCGTCGGCGAACGCTACCTGCGCCATTGCCAGGCCATGCTGCTGGAAGCGGAAATGGCCGACGAGGCCGTGGCCAGTATGTCCAGCGAGCCGCGTGGGCGGCTGCGCGTCAGCTGCCCGATCGGCATGGCCCAGCACATTCTGCCCGAGGTAGTCGCAGGCTTTCTCGCCGCCCATCCCCAGGTGCAGCTGGAAATGACCCTGGTCAACCGCCGTGTCGACCTGGTGGCCGAAGGCATCGACGTGGCCCTGCGCGTACGCGAATCGGGTGATGAAGACCCGTTGCTGGTGACCAAGCGCCTGCGCCAGGCGCAGACCGTGCTGGTCGCCAGCCCGGCATTGATGCGCGAGCATCAGGTCAATTCCCTCGACGACCTTAAACAATTACCCATATTGGGCGCGCTCGAGGCCGATCGCATGGTGCATCAGCGGATTCTCGACCCACAGGGCAACCCCCATGACTTGGTGATGGAAGCCCGGCTGGGCATCGATGATTTCATCGTGCGCAAGGCCAGCGCGATCATGGGGCTGGGCTTTACGGTGCTGCCGATGATGTACTGCGAAGAGGAGCTGGCCAGCGGCCACTTGGTGCAGCTGTTGCCGCAGTGGTCCTTGCCGGGCGGCTGGCTGCAGGCCGTGTACCCGCATCGGCGTGGCGTGCTGCCGGCGATTCGCGCCTGGATCGATTACCTGGAAGAAGGCTTCAAAAGCTGCGGAGATCGCTTGCTATGAACATGACCGAAGCACAAGTCGCGAGCTTCTGCCTGAGCCTGCCCGGCGCACGGGAGGACTACAAGTGGGGTGGCGTGCGGGTATTTTCGATTGCCGGCAACAAGATGTTCGCCCTGCAAAACCTGCGCGGTGATTCGCTGGCGTTCAAGGTCGACAAGGAACTGTTCCTCGGCCACGTCGACCGCCCGGGCATCCACCCGGCGCCGTACCTGGCGCGGGCCCAGTGGGTGATCATGAATACGCCCTACCCGCTGGGCGCCGAGGAACTGCGTGGCTTGTTGCGGCGCTCCCACCAGTTGGTGGTGAGCAAACTGCCCAAGCGCACGCAGATCGGGCTGTTGCTAGAGGATTGAAAGCAGCGTGCCGCCGAGGAACAGCTGGTCCAGCCAGAACACCTGGTGCAGCAGCACAATCACCCAGAACAACACCTGATAAGACACCTTGCGCGTCTTGTGGCGAAACACCTGCTGGGCGATCAGCGCCCCCGGCCAGCCGCCCGCCAGTTCCACGGCGTGCAGGATATTTTCCGGGGTGCGCCAGCTGTCGGTGCGGGCCTTGCGCTTGTCGCTCCAGTACAGGAAAAACGCGATCACGCTGACCACGCCATACGCCACCAGCGGGATCACCGTTTCGCCGCGATACCACAGCAACCCCGCGCCCAACAGCGGCGCCGCGCACAGCAGTACAAAGAGCGCCGCCTTGAGGCGCGGGTGCTGGATCATCATGCCTTGGCCGCTGCCCAGTCGATCCAGCCGAACTGCCAGGTCGCCAGGATCAGCAAGCCGAACGCAATGCGGTACCAGGCAAACGCCGCATAACTGTGGCTGGCAATAAACTTCAACAGGCCCTTGACCGCAATCATCGCAAAGATGAACGAGGTGACAAACCCGATGGCAAACACCGGCAGGTCCGCCGGCTGGAACAGGTCGCGGTACTTGTAGCCCGAGTACACCGCGGCACCGACCATGGTCGGCATCGCCAGGAAGAACGAGAACTCGGTAGCGGTCTTGCGCGACAGGCCGAACAGCAGGCCACCGATGATGGTCGAACCCGAGCGCGAAGTGCCCGGAATCATCGCCAGGCACTGGGCGAAGCCGACCTTGAGCGCGTCCTTCCAGGTGATGTCATCCACGGTTTCGGCATGCACTTCGTGTTCGCGGCGCTCGGCCCACAACATAATGACGCCGCCCACCACCAAGGCCGTGGCCACGGTGATCGGGTTGAACAGGTAATGGTGAATCAGGTCGGCGAAAATCACGCCCAGCACCACGGCCGGCAGGAAGGCAATCAACAGGTTGACGGTAAAGCGCTGGGCCTTGCGCTGCGTCGGCAGGCCGGTGACCACCTCGAGGATCTTGCCGCGAAACTCCCAGACCACCGCCAGGATGGCGCCCAGCTGGATGATGATATTGAACGCGTTGAAGCGGTCGCCGCTGAAGTCCAGCAAGTCGGCGACAATGATCTGGTGGCCGGTGCTGGAGATCGGCAAAAACTCCGTCAGCCCTTCCACGACGCCCAGAATCACTGCCTGAATGGCGGTCCACAAATCCATACTTCCCCCAAAGGTCATGCTCAACGGCATGCCTTGTTTATCTTTTGATGTTCACTGACGAGCACACTCAAGGCCCGATGTTGATTTTCAACGCCGGCCTGCAAAAATTCCGTGAAAAATCAGACAGTACTCAGGTTTTGCGATTACAGGCCGAAAGCCTATCAGACAAGGCGTAAAAGTCGATGCGACGCCCACAATTATAAAAAGCCAGGAGTGACAGGACGATGAACAGTTTGCGCAATATGTCGATCAGCCGACGTCTCTGGCTGATCCTGATAGTCGCCGTGTTAATGCTGCTGGCCTTGGGTTTACTGATGCTCAAGCAGATTAACGACGACCTTTACCAGGCCAAGCGCCAGCAGACCCAACACGTAGTACAGACCGCCAGCGGGATTCTGACGTTTTATCACAGCCTCGAAACCACCGGCGTGATGACCCGTGAAGCGGCCCAGAAACAGGCCCTCAGCGCAGTGCGTGGTTTGCGCTACGACCATGACGACTATTTCTGGATCAACGACCTCACGCCCGTGATGATCATGCATCCGGCCAACCCCAAGCTGGACGGCCAGAACCTCTCGGCCATCCGCGACCCTGACGGGTTTGCCGTCTTCAATGAGTTCGTGGCCCTGGCCAAGGCCAAGGGCGCCGGCATCGTCAACTACCGCTGGCCGAAGCCGGGTGCCGACGCGCCGGTGGCGAAAACCTCGTATATCCAGCTGTTCGAGCCCTGGGGCTGGATCCTCGGTTCCGGGGTGTACGTGGATGACGTGCAGGCCGAATTCAAAGGCCAGGTGTGGAAAGCCTCGCTGATCGGCCTGGGGATTGCACTGGCGATGGCCCTGCTGGTCACGTTGATCGCCCGCAGCATCGTGCACCCGCTGCAGGCGGCCGTGAACGCCATGGGCAATATCGCCAGCGGCGAAAGCGACCTGACCCGAACACTCGACACCCATGGCCGCGACGAAATCACCCAGCTGTCGCAGCACTTCAACACCTTCACCGCCAAGCTGCGCCAGGTTGTCGGCCAATTGCAGGTGTGCGCCGATGCGCTGGGCCAGTCCTCCACGGAGCTGGGCAGCAACGCCACCCAGGCCCATGACCGCAGCCAGCAGCAGTCCCAGCAAATGGAGCTGGTGGCCACCGCGATCAATGAGGTCACCTACGGCGTGCAGGACGTGGCCAAGAACGCCGAACACGCCGCCAGTGAAATGCGCGACGCCCAGGCCCAGGCGCAGCAGGGGCAGGTCAATATCGACGGCAGCCTGCAACAGATCGATCAGCTTTCCAGCACCATCAGCCAGGCGGTGGAAGTGATCCGCACCCTGTCCAGCGAAAGCACGCAGATCGGTGGCGTGCTGGAGGTGATCCGCTCGATTGCCGACCAGACCAACCTGCTGGCACTGAACGCGGCGATTGAAGCCGCACGCGCCGGCGAACAGGGTCGCGGCTTTGCCGTGGTGGCCGACGAGGTGCGCCTGCTGGCCCAGCGCACGCAAAAATCCACCGCTGAAATCCAAGTGATGATCGAACGCCTGCAAGGCCATTCCGAAGCAGCGGTGAAGGTGATCAGCGACAGCCACAGCGCCTCGCAACTGACCATCGAGCAAGCCGGTCAGGCCGGCGCCAGCCTGACCGCCATCGGCCAGGCTCTGCGCAACCTCAATGGCCTGAATGCCTCGATTGCCAGCGCCACCCTGCAACAGGCCCACGTGGTGGAAGACATCAACCAGAACGTCACCCAAGCCGCCGGGTTGTCCCACAGCACTGCATTGGCGGCGGAACAGTCCAGCCTGGCCAGCGTGCATTTACGCGGGCTCAGCGAGCAACTCGATGGGCTGTTGCGCCAGTTCAAAGTCTGACGCCCCCGCAGGAGCCGGCTTGCCGGCGATGAAGCCCTTGAGGCCGCCATCGCCGGCAAGCCGGCTCCTACAAAGGATGATCTTTGGTTACAATCCCCGCCCTCTCCCACTTTCCCAAGGAACTGCCATGTCCGGGCTTGAACTGTTCGCCGCTGCCCTGGGGGTGATCGCCGTGTGGCTGACGGTCAAGCAGAACCCCTGGTGCTGGCCCATCGGCCTGGTGATGGTGCTGCTCTACACCTGGGTGTTCTTCGACGTGAAGCTCTATTCCGACATGCTGCTGCAAGTGGTCTACGCCGCGCTGCAACTCTATGGCTGGTGGCAGTGGACCCGCGCCGGCGCGGTCAAGCAGGGGCGCCAGGTCACCAGCCTGGGCGTTCCGGCGATCATGGCCAGCCTGGCCGTAGGTGCCGCCGGCAGCCTGTTGCTCGGCGCCGCCATGGCCCACTGGACCGACGCGGCCCAGCCCTGGCTTGACGCCGCCCTCACCGGCTTCAGCCTGGTGGCGCAAATGTGGATGGCGCAGAAACGCGTGCAGTGCTGGCCGTTGTGGATTGCCGTGGATGTGATTTTCGTCGGTCTGTTCCTCTACAAAGGGCTGTACCTGACCGCTGCGCTTTACGCGCTGTTCACCGTGATCGCCGTACAAGGCTGGCGCGAATGGCGCACCGACCCGGCGTTGCACGCATGAAGGTGGTGGTTCTGGCCGGGCCCGAGTCCAGCGGCAAAAGCTGGCTGGCGTCTGAGCTGCACGCGCACTTCGGTGGCCTGATGGTGGGTGAGTACGTGCGCTACTTCATCGACCATCACCAGCCTGAAACCAGCCTGGCGGATATCCCGGCGATTGCCCGTGGCCAACTGGCCTGGGAAGACGCCGCCCGCGCCGAACAGCCAGCGTTGCTGATCCTCGACACCCACCTGCTGGCCAACCAGCTGTGGAGCCAGACCCTGTTCGGCGACTGCCCGGCGTGGCTCGACGAGGAACTGCAGGCACGGCATTACGACCTGCACCTGCTGCTGTCCCCGGATGACGTGGAATGGACTGCCGACGGTCAGCGTTGCCAGCCGCAACTGGCGGACCGCCAAGCGTTTTTCCAGGACAGCCTGGCGTGGCTGCACCAGCATCGACAGCCGATGGTGGTGATTCGCGGGGATTGGGAGACGCGCCGCAAGGCGGCGTTTTCAGCGGTGGAACAACTGCTTAAGCCCTAACACTGCCCTTAAATGTGGGAGCGGGCTTGCTCGCGAATACGGTGTGTCAGCAACACATTGATTGACTGACACACCGTATTCGCGAGCAAGCCCGCTCCCACCGTTTTACACCGCGTCAGGCGTTAGTAGCCCAGCGACAGCCCGGTATTGCGGCGTGGGTCGTTCGCGCCATAAAACCGGTTGTTACCCACCGGCTTCCCACCCAGAGACGGCGCCCCGACCAGGATGGCCGCCAAGTGGTTGGCGTCCTGTGGCCCGGCAAACTTATGGCCCCAGCTTTCGAGGATCTTCTGCGTATCCGGGCTGACCGCGAAGGTCTCCAGGTTAGTGGTCTCAGGCATCCACTGCTGATGGAAGCGCGGCGCGTCCACGGCTTCCTGGATGTTCATCTTGTAGTCGATCACATTCAGGATCGTCAGCAAGGTGGCAGTAATGATACGGCTACCGCCCGGCGTACCGACCACCATCACCGCCTTGCCATCCTTGGTCACGATGGTCGGGCTCATCGACGACAGCGGCGCCTTGCCCGGTGCGATGGCGTTGGCTTCGCCCTGGACCAGCCCGTACATGTTCGGCACGCCGACCTTGACGGTGAAGTCGTCCATTTCATCGTTGAGGATCACCCCGGTCTTGCTCGCCATCACGCCGGCACCGAACCAGTCGTTGAGGGTGTAGGTGACCGACACCGCGTTACCCCACTTGTCGACGATGGAATAGTGGGTGGTGTTGTTGCCTTCATGGGGCGACACACCCGGTTTGATCGCCTGGGAGTCCCCGGCTTTTTGCGGGTCGATGGCAGCGCGCAGCTTGGCCGCGTAGTCCTTGTCCAGCAGATGGGCGATCGGGTTCTTCACGAAATCCGGGTCGCCGAGGTAGCTGTTACGGTCCACGTAGGCGTGGCGCATTGCTTCGATCTGATAGTGCAGGCCCTGGGCCGAATGATAGCCCAGGTCGGCCATCGGGTAGCCTTCGAGGATGTTCATGATCTGGCAGATCACCACACCGCCCGAGCTTGGCGGCGGTGCCGAGACTACGTGGTAGCCACGGTAGTCGCACTCGATGGGCGCCAGTTCGCGGGTCTTGTAGGTGTCGAGGTCGGCCTGGGTGATGATGCCCTTGCCGGCCTGGCTGGAATCCACCAGGGCCTTGGCCACCCACCCTTTATAGAAGCCGTCGCGGCCCTTGGCGGAGATTTCCTTGAGGGTCTTGGCCAGGTCTTTCTGTACCAGTTTCTGGCCGACCTGCAGCGGTTGGCCGTTGTGCAGGAAGATCCCGCGCATGTCCTGGTCTTTTTCGAACTCGCCGGTGGCGGTGTGCAGCAGGTCGATATCACCCTGCTCCAGGGCGAAGCCGTTTTCCGCCAGCTTGATCGCCGGGGCAATCACCTGGGCACGCTTGAGGGTGCCGTACTTGCTCAGGGCCAGCTCCATGCCGGACACGGTGCCGGGTACACCAACGGCCAGGTGGCCCTTGGCACTCAGGCCCTCGACCACATTGCCGGCCTTGTCCAGGTACATGTCGGCGGTGGCCGCCAACGGGGCTTTTTCGCGGAAGTCGAGGAAGGTCTTGCGCCCATCGGCCAGTTGCACGGTCATGAACCCGCCGCCGCCGAGGTTGCCCGCCGCCGGGTACACCACTGCCAGCGCGTAGCCCACGGCCACGGCCGCATCCACCGCGTTGCCGCCGGCCTTGAGTACATCCACGCCCACATGAGTTGCCAAATGCTGGGCCGTCACCACCATGCCATTTTCACCGGCCACCGGGGCCTGTGACGCGGCGTGTACACCGCTGACTGTCAACACCAAGGCAGTGGCAATCAAGGTACGGCTGAAGGGTTGGTATTTCATCCATGGCTACTCTAGTTATTGAGACGCACCAAAATAGCCCGACTCGGATTTAATCCCCAGCGCAATGGCGTTTTTATTACAGAACTTGTCGGTCACAGAACGGCCGCAAAAAAGCCCATGCTATATTTCGCGCCCAGACTGGCTGCAAGGCGCGTTGAGATGGTGATCAAGAAGACCGGTATTCGGGCCCAACAGGCCGACCAGACGCGTGCGCGCATCTTGCAGGCGGCGGTCAAGGTGTTTACCCGCGACGGGTATTCCGGTGGGCGGGTCGACACCATCTCCAAGGAAGCCGACTCCAACGACCGCATGCTTTATTACTATTTCGGCAGCAAGGAACACCTGTTCGTCTGCGTGCTGGAACACATTTACGAGCAATTCAACAAGGCCGAAAGCAAGCTCAAGCTGGACCTGAACTCACCCGTGCAGGCCCTGCACGAGCTGGTGGCGTTTATCTGGAACTACTACGTCAAGCACCCCGAATTCGTGGCGATCCTGAGCATCGAGAACCTGCACCAGGGCAAACACGCCCAGCAGTCCGGCGAACTGCGCAGGCTGTCGGGGGAAGCGGTCGGCGTGCTGCGGCCGATCATCGAAGCGGGTCAAGCCCAGGGCGTGTTCCGCCAGGATCTGGACCTCAAGCACGTGTACTTGATGATCGCCTCGCTGTGCTACTTCTATAACTCCAACCGCCATACCCTCAGCTCGTTCCTGGGGGAAAACCTCGCGGATAAAGGGCTGCAGCAGGATTGGCTGGGGTTTATCAGCGATCTGGTGTTGCGCGGCGTCCGGTAAAAATGCGATCCAAATGTGGGAGCGGGCTTGCTCGCGAATGCGCGGGTTCAGTTGGCATATTGGGTGAATGACACACCGCATTCGCGAGCAAGCCCGCTCCCACTTTGACCGCGTTGCATCAATGGGTGCCGGGGTTGGCGCGCAAGTGTGCGACCTTCTGCTCCAACCCCTTCCAAGCCGACGCATTCGGCGCGAATTGCCCGCGCAGGTACGCCACCAGATCCGCCACTTGAGTGTTGGAGAGGCTGTCCTTGAACCCCGGCATATAGCCCAGGTCCTTGGTCGCCGGGGTGTTGATACCCTGCAAAATCACCTTGATCAAGTTGTCCGGCTGATCGCTGTGCACATTGGTATTGGTGGCCAGTGACGGGCTGACGCCAAACAGTGTCGGCCCCTGCCCATCGGCATGGCAGGCCCTGCACGAGCCTTCGAATACGCGTCGGCCGTTGGGGTTCGGCACCGTGATCGCCGCTGCCACCTGAGCCTCAGCCGCAGCCTCGCCATTGAGCGATGCCAGGTACACCGCCATGGCACGGATATCCGCCGTGGGCAGTTTCGACAATTCACTCACCACCGGCCCCATGGGGCCCGCCGCCACGCCATGCGCATCCGAATAACCGGTGCTCAAATAGGTGAACAGCTGATCTTCGGTCCATGGCGTCGGCGCCTTGGACAAGCCCGTCAGTGGCGGCGCCTCCCAGCCATCGACCTTGCCACCGGCCAGGAAGGATTTACCGCCCTTCTCAGCGCCCATCCAGTTACGTGGCGAATGGCACGCGGCGCAGTGGCCCAAACCGTTCACCAGATAATTCCCGCGATTCCACTGCGCACTGCGCTCAGGCTGCAGCGTGATTTCGCCGCGCCTTAAATTCAGGGCATTCCACCCTGCCATCAATGGCCGGATATTGAACGGGAACCGCATGGCATTCGGTGTCGGCGCCTGGCTGACCGGCGCCTGGGACATCAGGTAGGCATACAGCGCCTGCATATCCGCATCGTTGATATTGCGAAACGCCGTGTAGGGAAACGCCGGGTACAGGTTGCGCCCATCGCGGCCAATCCCGTCGCGCATTGCTCGTTCAAACGCGGGGTACGACCAGGCGCCGATGCCGGTCTGCACATCCGGGGTGATATTGCTGCTGTACAGCGTGCCGAACGGCGTCTGCATCGCCAACCCGCCGGCATTGGCTGCGCCACCGGGCGCGGTATGGCACACCGCGCAGTCACCCACGGCCGCCAGCAAGCGCCCGCGTTCCAGGGTGGCCTTGGACCAGGTGCCCGCGCTGGGCGGCGCGATCGGTGCGATTTCAGCGTGAAATGGCCAGGCCGTGGCCAACAGCGCGCCCAAGGTGGCAAACAGCGCACCGAACCACCCTGTGCGGCGCTTTTGCGGCGACTTGGCTGGCTCGCGCAAGGTGCTGGCGTTCAGCGCCGCCAGCACGCGCTCCGGGGTGATCGGCAACTCGCGAAAGCGAATCCCGGTGGCGTCATAGATCGCATTGGCAATCGCCGCCGCGCTCGGCACCGACGCCGACTCACCGGCGCCCATGGGCGGCTGATCCTGGCGCGGCATCATCATTACGTCGATCTTGGGCACTTCGGGAAAGGTCAGGATCGGGTAACCGCCCCACTCCTTGCTCGCCACCGTCGACTCTTCAAAGGTCACGCGCTCCTTGAGCACGCGGCTGGTGGACTGGATCACGTTGCCGTGGATCTGATGCTGCACCCCCGCCGGGTTGATCATCATCCCCGAATCATGGCCGATCACCACCCGCGTCACCGACACATCGCCGGTCTGTTTGTCGATGGCCACGTCCGCCACCCAGGCCGCCCACGCCGCGCCGAAACCGGGGAACTTGCTGTGGATGTAACGCGCATAGGCAAAGCCGCGGCCGCGCAGCAGGTGGTCTTCGTTGGCGGTTTGCATCGGCGCGGTGCGCGGTACCCAGTTGGCACGTTCGGCAGTGGATTTCACCAGGTCGATGGCGCGCTCATCCTTCAAATAACGCAGGCGGTATTCCACCGGATCGACCCCGGCGGCAAACGCCAGCTCGTCGATATAGGACTCATGCGCAAAGGTGTTGGGCAACGCCGAGACGCCACGCATCCATGAGGCGCGCACGATGGGCGCCATGTCGTTGATGGTCACGCGCAGGTTGTCGATGGCATAAGGCGGGATCGAGGTGCGGTCGCCCATCTCGAACATCGCCGCCACCGGCTCGACACGGCCGGTGAGCAACAGCGCCAGGGTCGGCGCGCCATTGGACGGGTAGCTGGTTGCAAAATCGTAGGCGGCAATACTGCCGTCGGCGTTGAGGCCGCCGTCGACCTCCATCAATTGCGCGGTGCCCTTGGGCTCCCACAGGTGCTCCTGTTCGCGGCTCAGTTGCACCCGCACCGGCTTGCCCACGGCGCGCGACAGCAGCAACGCGTCGGCACACACATCGTCGGCGCAATTGCGCCCGTAACAGCCGGAGGCTTCCATGCGGATCACATCGATCAGCGCTTCATCACATTCCAGCAACCAGGCAAGGTCGGCGCGCAGCAGATGCGGGTTCTGGCTGCCGGACCATACGCGGCTACCCGCTTCCTGGTAATCCGCCACGCCACAGGACGGGCCGATCGAACCATGCATCTGATACGGCCACAAATAACTGCGCGGCATGCGCTGGCTGGCACCGGCCAGGGCTTCGTCGACCGTGCCCTGGTCGAGCACGGTGCGGCGTACCCGTGGGTTGTCGCGGATCGCCTGCGCCACATCGCTCAGGTCCGGCAAGGCGTTGTTCCAGGGTTTCCAGTGCACCTGCAACGCGTGGGCGGCCTTGATCGCCTGCTCTTCGCGCAGCGCCACCACGCCGACAAAATCGCGAATCACCACCACCGCGACAACCCCCGGGATATGCGCGATGGACGCCTCATCCACACTCAGCAGGCTATTGCCGACAAAATCCCCGCAATCCAGCCCCGCATACGGTGGGCGCACCACCCGGCCATGAAGCATGTCGGGCACGCGCATATCGTGCACGTAGGTCAACTCGCCGGTGGCCTTGCCGGGGATATCCACGCGTGCGGCGCCCTTGCCCACCAGGCGGTAATCCTCGATGGCTTTTAACGGCGCATCGCCGCTGATGCGCAACTGGTCGTGCTGCCCGCTGACCAGCTCGCCGTAGGTTGTGGTGCGCCCGTCCGGCGCCTGCACAACGCCGGCTTCAACCTTAAGCCCGGCAGTACTCACGCCCCAGCGTCCCGCCGCCCGCGCCAGCAGAAAGCGCCGCGCTTCGGCGGCCGCATTGCGCAGGGGGATCGCCGAAATCTGCAAGGTCGCGCTGGCAATGGTCGCGCCCTGGTTCGGCACGCGCTCGGTGTCGCCCAGGACCATCTTGATCTGGTCCATCGTCAGGTCCAGCTCTTCGGCCACAATCTGCGCCAGCGAGGTGCGAATGCCGGTGCCCAGGTCCACATGCCCGTTGAACGCGTAGACCAACCCATCATCGTTCACCGCGATAAACAGCCCCAGCTCCTTGGGCTTCACCGTCGGCGTACCGCCCTTGGCCACCGGGCCGGAAGGCGGCAGCACATCATCGACGATCAACAACACGCCGGCCTTGGCCAGCCACTGGTCACGGGAAATATCGGTCATGGTCGGCCATCCACGGTCAGGAGTTGAGCGGCGCGCAGCACTGCACGCAGGATTTCGATATGGGTGCCGCAACGGCAAAGGTTGCCTGACAGTTCGGCGCGCACCTCGGCTTCGCTGGGGTTGGGGTTGCGGTCGAGCAACGCCTTGGCGGTCATGATCATGCCGTTGAGGCAATAGCCGCATTGCGCGGCCTGCTCATCGATAAAGGCTTGCTGTACCGGGTGCGGCGCCTGGCGTGTGCCCAAGCCTTCGAGGGTGGCGATCGCGCGCCCCGCAGCGCCCGCCAACGGGAACACGCAGGAGCGTGCGGCGACGCCATCGATGATGACCGTGCAGGCGCCACACTCCCCCAAGCCGCAGCCGTATTTGGGGCCGTTGAGCGCCAGGTCATTGCGCAACACCAGCAACAGCGGGGTATCCGCCATGGCGCTGACTTCGCAGGTGTTGCCATTGACCTCAAGCGTTACCGTGATGTTCTGGCTGATCATTCGCTTCGCCTGTAACAGTTGGTGAAGCAGGCACTACATGAAACAGCCAAAAAAAGCATCGCGGACCTGGGGTCTCGCGACACACTTGACTGATGAAGTGACTACTACATCAACTCAGAGCAAAAACGATGCCAGAAGCCGCACAGAAACTCCGTGGCGAGGGAGCTTGCTCCCTCGCCACAGGGGTCAGTCTTGCGGATCGTCGATCATCTTGCGCAACAGAAACAGCACCGCCACGCGCTCGGCGGGGTTGAGGTTGCTCATGGTCAGCTCACTGATCTGCGCTGCACGGGGCGCCGTCTGGGCGACCAGTTCGGCGCCGCAAGCAGACAAGTCCACCACCACCTTGCGCTTGTCCTGCGGGTCCGGCTCCAGCGTGATCAGTTCCTTGGCCTTGAGCCGCTCGACGATACCGCGAATGGTCGCCTGGTCCACCGCCGTGGCCTTGACCAGTTCGGTGAGCGAACTTGCACCGTGATCGCGCAGGGCGCACAGGGTGACGAACTGCACGGCAGTAAGCTGCGAGTCGCCGACATTCTGCTGAAAGATCGCCAGATGGCGCTGGTAGGCCTTGCGCAACAGGTGGCCAACTTGTTCAGAAAAGACATAGGAATCAGGCACGGCGGGCTCAGTGGGTGATGTGCGATGGGGTGGCATGATGGCGGGGATAGGCGAATGACTCAAGGATATTGCTGAAGAAACACCGCTCAAAATGTGGGAGCGGGCTCGCTCGCGAATGCAGCGGTTCAGTCGACATCTTCAGTGACTGATACACCGCATTCGCGAGCAAGCCCGCTCCCACACTTGGATCTTCAGCGAGCCAGGGAGGCTGCTGGCGCAACCACATCACCGGCGATCACCACCGCCTCATCATCCAGGTACACATCACAATTGCGCAGCGGAATATCCATATGGCACGGGGTCTTGCGCGTGCCGCCCACCTCGGTATTGGGCCCGGTGGAGAACAGGAAATTGCCGTAGAACGCCCGCGCATCCATGCACATCCCGTCGTTCTTGTCGTGCAAACCCATGGCCGTCCACTGCGCTCTGGGCTGCAAGCCCCAGCCGATATGGGAGATGCCGTACACCTCAGGGTCGTTGAAATACTTCATGTAGTCGCGCAGGTATTCGGCCTCGAACCCCCCGTGGATCCTGGTGATAAAGCCCTTCTCGATCTCCAGGGTGATCTTCTCGCGGGTGTAGGTCTTGAACGGCAACAGGATGTCGCCGATGTCCAGTACCAGCACGCCCTCGGCGGTTTCTTCATTCGGCCAGGAGAACAGGAACCCGCTCGGCCAGTGGTCCCAACGCCCCGGCTCATCGGCAAACCCATACTCGGTCACCGACGGGTACTGCCCCAATGCAGCGCGAAAATCGCTGCCGGCACGGGACTTCACATGGATCGAACGCGCCTTCTTCAGCAGCTGTTCGGCGGCCAGCACGCGCACTTTGTCTGCTTCGGTGGGCAGCATGCGCGCCAGCACTTCCGGCGGTTCCACGGCCAGCAGGATGCGCGTGCCGGTCTTGAGGATCTGCTCCTGCTCCGGCGAATGCAGCAGCATCATGGTATCGACGATCAGGTCAGCCGCCTCCAAGGCGCGCTGGGCCGCAAGATTGCCGGTGAGCGCGGTGTCGCCGCAGTAAGCGGTCATGTCATTGCCCATCGCCCGTGGATGGTTGAACGACGGCAACTCCACCGCATACACCTTGGCCCCCAAGCGCTGCGCCGCATCCATCGCGGCGCGCACGGTGCGTGGGTCGGAGTAATGGCTCTTGAGCACGGCGACGCTCTGGGTCGGGTCGACCTTCGAGAGCTTCAGCACGTGTTCAAACATCTGGGTCAGTTCGCAATCGCTTACCGGCATTTTCCTGTCTCCTGTGGGGCTGCACCAAGTTCAGGCAACGCGCTTCACTCTAGTGCATTTTTATAGCGTATACGCCAATTAATAACGATAAGACCTTATTTGCAGGCGGACTGCAAGCATCGCACCAAAACGTTACCTATCGAAACATAGCCAGCTTTTGTTGGGAATTTAACGTTACACAGGATAAATACGGCCAAAAAATAAATTTATAAAAGCAGGCTTCCCATTTTAAAAAATGAGCGTATACACTTTAAAAACCTTACGGACAGATGCCGCCGAAAAATCAACACAGAGGATAACGCCCCATGGGAAGCACACAAAAAATCGCCATTGTCGGTGCCGGCCTTGGCGGTGCCGCCGCGGCCGCCCTGTTGCAGCAAGCCGGGTTTGACGTGGATATCTATGAGCAAGCGCCGGAGTTCTCCCGGCTGGGCGCAGGGATTCACATGGGGCCCAACATCATGAAAATCTTCCGCCGCATGGGCATCGAAAAGCAGCTGGACCTGATGGGCTCGCACCCCGAGCACTGGTTCAGCCGTTGCGGCGAAACCGGTGATTACCTCTCGCGCATCCCGCTCACCGGCTACGGCGCCTCCTACATCACCGTGCACCGCGGCGACCTGCACGCCCTGCAGATGTCGACCCTCAAGCCCGGCACCCTGCACTTCAACAAGCGCCTGGAAACCCTGGAAGAAACCGACACCCAGGTGCGCCTGACCTTCGCCGACGGCGAAGTGACCTACGCCGATATCGTGATCGGCGCCGACGGCATCAACTCGAAGATCCGCGAAGAACTGCTGGGTGTGGAAAAACCGCTGTACAGCGGCTGGGTCGCGCACCGCGCACTGATCCGTGGCGATCAACTGGCCAAGTACGACCTCAAGTTCGAAGACTGCATCAAGTGGTGGACCGAGGACCGCCACATGATGGTCTACTACACCACCGGCAAGCGCGACGAGTACTACTACGTGACCGGTGTGCCCCATGCGGAATGGGACTTCCAGGGCGCGTTCGTCGACAGCAGCCGCGAAGAGATGTTCGACGCCTTCAAGGGTTACCACCCCACCGTACAGGCGCTGATCGAGTCCACCGAAAGCGTGACCAAATGGCCGCTGCGCAACCGCAACCCGCTACCGCTGTGGAGCCGCGGCCGCCTGGTGTTGCTCGGCGACGCCTGCCACCCGATGAAACCGCACATGGCCCAGGGCGCCGGCATGGCCATCGAAGACGCCGCCATGCTCACCCGCTGCCTGCAGGAAACCGGGATCAGCGACTACCGCACCGCGTTCCAGCTCTACGAAGCCAACCGCAAGGAACGCGCCTCCCGCGTACAGGCAGTGTCCAACGCCAATACCTGGCTGCGCACCCAGGAAGATCCGGCCTGGGTCTATGGCTATGACCTGTACGCCCAGGAACTGAAATCGGGGGTGGCCGCGTGAGCACCTTCTTGTATGGGGCCAACGTGCAGGCCAACGGGATTCGCCAGCACTACCTGCGCTACGGCGGCAAGGGCCCGGCGCTGATCCTGATCCCGGGCATCACCAGCCCGGCAATTACCTGGGGTTTTGTGGCTGAGCGCCTGGGCGCGCAGTTCGACACGTATGTGCTGGATGTGCGCGGGCGCGGCTTGTCCTCCACCGGCCCCGAGCTGGATTACAGCGCAGACACCTGCAGCGATGACATTGGCGCGTTTGCCGATGCACTGGACCTGCACAGCTACCACCTGGTCGGTCACTCGATGGGCGCACGCTTTGCCGTGCACAGCGCGGTCAAGCATCCCCGGGGCGTGAATCGCGTGGTGCTGATCGACCCGCCGGTGTCCGGCCCGGGTCGCCGTGAATACCCGAGCAAACTGCCGTGGTATGTCGACTCGATCCGCCAATCCCTGGTGGGTATGGACGCCGAGGCGATGCGCGCCTTCTGCGCCACCTGGACCGAAGAGCAACTGCAGCTGCGCGCCGAATGGCTGCACAGCTGCTTTGAGCCCGCCATCGTGCGCGCCTTCAACGACTTCCACACGGTGGACTTCCACCAGCACCTGCCCCAGCTCAAGGCCCCGGCCCTGCTGATGGTGGCCGGGCGTGGCGGGGTGATCCTCGATGAAGACATTGCCGAGATCCAGGACCTGCAACCGGCCATCCAGGTGGTTCACGTGCCGAATGCCGGGCACATGATTCCGTGGGACGACCTCGACGGTTTCTTCCACGCCCTCGGCGACTTCCTCATACAACAATAAGGAGACCCCCATGCAGCAGCTCTACCGCATCGGCCAGATCGTGCCGAGCTCCAACACCACCATGGAAACCGAGATTCCGGCGATGCTCACCGCGCGCCAGGCGATTCGCCCCGAGCGCTTCACTTTCCACTCCAGCCGCATGCGTATGAAGCAAGTGCGCAAGGAAGAACTGGCAGCCATGGACGGCGAGTCCGACCGCTGCGCCGTCGAGTTGTCCGATGCCAAGGTCGACGTGCTGGGTTATGCATGCCTGGTGGCGATCATGGCCATGGGGCTGGGCTATCACCGCAACTCCGAACAACGCCTGCGCAAGGCCACCGCCGACAACGATGCCAACGCCCCGGTGATCACCAGCGCCGGTGCGCTGATCGAGGGCCTGAAAGTGATGGGCGCCAAGCGCATCGCGATCGTCGCGCCGTACATGAAACCGTTGACCGAACTGGTGGTGAACTACATCCGCGAAGAAGGTTTTGAGGTGGTGGACTGGCGCGCCCTGGAGATCCCCGACAACCTTGAAGTCGCCCGCCACGACCCGGCCAACCTGCCGGCCATCGTCGCCGGGATGAACCTGGAAGGTGTCGATGTGATCGTGCTCTCGGCCTGCGTGCAGATGCAGTCGCTGCCGGTGGTGGCCAAGGTCGAGGCACAAACCGGCAAGCCGGTACTCACCGCCGCCATCGCCACCACTTACGCGATGCTCAAGGCCCTGGACCTGGAGCCTATCGTTCCCGGCGCCGGCGCCCTGCTCTCTGGCGCTTACTAAGGCCGGCAGAATGGGCCTCTGTGGCGAACAGGCTTCTGTGGCGAGCGAGCTTGCTCGCGTTGGAGTGCGTAGCGCTCCCGCTTTTTTTGGGGCCGCTACGCAGCCCAACGCGAGCAAGCTCGCTCGCCACAGAAGCGCTCGCCACGGGGTAGGTGTAATGCATAAAAGAGGACTTGAAGAATGAGCGAACAATCCGCCGACGCCAACTACCAGGGTGTATGGGGCAATCGTATCGGCTTTGGCAAAAAAGCCGCGCTGTTGATGATCGACTTTATGCAGGGCTACACCACCGAAGGCGCGCCGCTGTTTGCGCCTGGCGTAGTCAGCGCCGTAAGCGAGAGTGTCGAGCTGCTGGCCAGTGCCCGCGAACATGGGATTGCGGTGGTGCACACCAATATCCGCTACCATCCCGGCCATTTCGTGGATGGCGGGATCTGGGTCAAGAAAGCCCCGGTGATGAAGGACATGGTCGAGGGCAACCCACTCGCGGCGTTCTGCGCCGACGTGCTGCCCCGGGCCGATGAGGTGGTGATTACCAAACAGTACGCCAGCGCATTTTTCGGCAGCAGCCTGGCCCCGATGCTGCACGCGCAAGGAATCGACACCGTGGTACTGGCCGGCTGCTCCACCAGCGGCTGCATTCGTGCCACGGCGGTGGATGCGGTGCAACACGGGTTTCGCACCATCGTCGTGCGTGAGTGCGTCGGCGACCGACACCCCGCGCCCCATGAAGCCAACCTGTTCGATATCGACAGCAAATATGGCGACGTGGTGAGCAAGCAGGAGGCAATGAGCAAATTCAGGGAGCAATAAGGATTCACCAGGAACCACGCCAAAGAGCCTGGTCCGGAAAAAGCTGAGCGCCTCCCCTTTGGAATGCAATCGAATGTGGGAGCGGGCTTGCTCGCGAAAGCGGTGTATCAGGTGTCATCTATATGACTGACACATCGCTTTCGCGAGCAAGCCCGCTCCCACACTAGATCACCTCCAACAGGGAAGTCTCATTCTTCTGACACTGCCTTTGGAAGTCGCTTCTACAGCACTCCGAAGTGCTGGAACAAAAGCGGCTGTATAAAAACCATAAGTCACCGCCAGGAGACACCCCGATGCCCATTGCGAATGCAGCGCCCGCGACCACGGTCGCCGACCCCGTCAACACGCTCTACCACAAGATCACCTGGAAGCTGATTCCGTTCCTGTGTTTCTGCTACCTGGCCGCCTACCTCGACCGCATCAACATCGGCTTCGCCAAGCTGCAGATGCTCGACCAGCTGCATTTCAGCGAGACCGCGTTCGGCCTCGGCGCCGGCTTGTTCTTTGTCGGTTATATCCTCTTTGAAGTACCCAGCAACCTGGTGCTGGAACGGGTCGGCGCGAAGATCTGGATCGCCCGCATCATGATCACCTGGGGCCTGCTCTCGGCCTGCACCATGCTGGTCACCTCCACCACTCAGTTCTACATCCTGCGCTTTTTGCTTGGCGCCGCCGAGGCGGGCTTTTTGCCGGGCGTGCTGTATTACCTGACCACCTGGTTCCCGACCCATCGGCGCGGGCGCATCATTGCGCTGTTCATGATCGGCCTGCCGCTGTCCAGTGTGATCGGCGGCCCGTTGTCCGGCTGGATCATGGGCCACTTCGACCATATGGGCGGCCTGCGCGGCTGGCAGTGGCTGTTCCTGATCGAAGCGGTGCCCAGCGTGTTGCTCGGCGTGCTGACCTTCTGGGCGCTGCCCAATACCTTCCAGCAGGCCAAATGGCTGTCGGACGACGAAAAGGCCCTGCTGGAAAGCGAACTGCGCAAGGACGAAGCCGGCGCCACCGCCAGCAAACACAGCTTTCGCGATGGTTTCTTCAACCTCAAAGTATGGATGCTCGGCGGTATCGATTTCTCGATCCTGCTCAGCGCCTATGCCATGGGTTTCTGGATGCCGACCTTTATCCGCAACGCCGGGGTCACCGACACCTTCCATATCGGCGTGCTCACCGCACTGCCGAGTGTCGCCGCGCTGCTCGGCATGCTGTTGATCGGCGCCAGTTCCGACAAACGCCGTGAACGCCGCTGGCACATCATCGTGCCGTTTTTTATCGGCGCAGCGGCAATGGCTACCAGCACCTTCTTTACCCATAACGTGGCGGCTACCGTGGCGCTGTTTGCGATAGCCTCGGCCGCGATCATCGGCGCGGTGCCGGTGTTTTTCAGCCTGCCGGCGACCTTTCTCAAGGGCACTGCAGCAGCCACCGGGTTCGCCCTGGCCTGTTCGCTGGCGAATATCGCGGGGCTGGTCAGTAACTCGTTGATGGGGGTTGCGATCGACGTCACCGGCAGCAGCGCGGGTGCCTTGTGGTTTTTCGCCGGCTGCCTGATCCTCAGCAGCTTCCTGGTCATCGCCTTGCCGGCGAAACTGGTGAACCGTTAACAACAACAATTTCTGCGGATGAATCACCATGCACGTTTTTTTCAAAAGCTGCGCGCTGCTGGTCGCGGTCGGCCTGTGTGCCGGCACCGCGCAGGCGGCGGACAAGGTCATTTTCGACACCGATTTCAACGTGCTCAACGATGACGGCCAAGCCTTTATCATGCTCGCCCAGTTGCACGCGCAAAAACGCATCGACCTGCTGGGCATGACCCTGGTCAGCGGTAACGCCAGGGTCGACCAGGAACAGGTCGACGCCCTCAAGGCAGTGGAACGCATGGGCGTAGAGAAAGAAATCGGCGTCTACTCGGGCGCCGCCTACCCGCTGCTGCATGACTACGCCACCTATGAGGCAGAAAAAGCCCTGTTCGGCTCGGGCTGGCCGGGGGCATTCAAGCACCCGCGCCCGACGTCGGCGGCGCAGTTGGTCGCGCCACCGGATGGCCTGGCCACTCACACCCAACTGCGCAAGGAGACCGCCGCGCAATTTATCGTCGACAGCGTACGCGCCAACCCGCACCAGGTGACCATTCTTGCCGTCGGCCCGCTCACCAACGTCGCCCTGGCGATCCGCTCCGCACCGGATATCGTGCCGCTGATCAAGCGCATCGTGTACATGGGCGGCGCCCTGGAGATCCCGGGCAACACCACGCCGGCGGCGGAATTCAACTGGTGGTTCGACCCGGAGGCCGCGAAGATCGTATTGCGCTCGCCGATCGAACACGTGATTTTCCCGAATGACGTGTGCGAGAAAGTCACCTTCGACAAAGCGGTGTACCAGCGGGTGATTGCACAAAAAGGCGCGATTGCCGATTTGTACAAACATGAGTTCGGGCCGCGGTTCGACAAAGACCCGAGCTACCACAGCTTCACCTGGGACAGCCTGCCGGCGCTGTACCTGGTCCGCCCAGAGATCGTCACCGAATCCCGCGAATTGTGGGTGGATGTGGACGCGACCTTCGGCGCCGACTACGGCCGCGCACTGGGTTACAAGCAAGACGCACCAGTGGGTACGCAAAAGGCCACGGTGGTGTTCGGCGTCGACCAGCAGAAATTCTGGGACGGCTACGTCAACCTCGTGACGCTGCCGACGCCGGTCAAGCACTGATCAGTGAATCGCTCCCACGCACTGTGGGAGCGATCACTTAGCCCGCTACCGCAAACCCGCGCTGCAGATCTTCGATCAGCGCCGCCACATCCTCCAGGCCGATATGCAGGCGCACCACCGGGTTCAGCTCGCGATCCACCGCGCTTTCACGGTCGCGGGTATCGGCCACGGTGACCAGGCTTTCGTAGCCGCCCCACGAAGCGCCCAGCCCGAACAGCTGTAAACCATCAATAAAGCGCTCGACATAACCCGGATCGGCATACGCCAGCTCAAACGACAACAAACCATTGCTGCCGCTGAAGTCCCGACGCCACAGCGCATGGCCGGGGTGCTCGGGCAATGCCGGGTGGAACACGCGCTTGACCTGAGGCTGCGCCTGCAACCATTGGGCAATGTCCAGCGCCTGGCGCTCATGCACATCCAGGCGTGAGGCCAGGGTGCGTGCGCCGCGCAGGATCAGGTAGGCATCGTCGGCACTCACCGCATTGCCGAAGGTGTCGCTCATTTTGCCCAGCGCCGGCCAGACCGCCTCGGTGGTGCACACGCTGCCCATCATCACGTCGCTGTGGCCGCCCAGGTATTTGGTCAGGGCCATGATCGAGATATCCGCCCCCAATGCCAGCGGCCGGTACAGATAGCCCGAGCCCCAGGTGTTATCGACCGCCAGCAGGATATTGCGCGGTTTGCACAACGCCGCAAGCGCCGGCAGGTCGCACAGCTCATACAGCAGCGAACCGGGCACTTCGGCATAGACCAGCTTGGTGTTGGCTTGCAGTTGCGCTTCCAGGCACTTTGCATCCGGCGCAAAGTAGCTGACCTCGATGCCGAACGGCTGCAAAAACTCGCGAGCCAGTTTGCGCACCGGCGAATACACCGCATCGGTGATCAGCACATGGTCGCCGGGGCGCAGGTAGGCCAGAAACACCTGCGCCGCAGCCGCCAGCCCCGTGCCATAGAGCCGCGTGCGATAGCCGCCCTCAAGCTCGCTGACCAGGTCTTCCAAGGCGTGGGAGGTCGGGTTGCCGCGTGCGCCGTAGGTCAGCACGCGCTCACTGTCGCGACGGGCACGCGCGTCACGCATCTGCGCCAGGTTGTCGAACAGCACCGTGCTCAAGCGCGTAATCGGCACATTGACCGCACGGCCGCCGTGGCCCTTTTCGGTGCGGGCGGCGTGGATCAAGCGGGTGCGCACGCGTGACGGCGGCGCCAGCGGCTTGAGGCTGGCGATTTCTGCGGCGCTCATCTGTGCCAACAGGCCAATTTCCCAGGCCAGGTACTGGCGCGCCGCATCCTTGTTGCCGCTGTGGCGGTCGTGGGTGAAAAACAGGAAGTCGATGCACTCTGCATCGGCTGGGGTGTGCGGGTCTTCGCAAACCGGCAGGCCCGCGTCGGCCCAGGCGTTGAGACCACCGTCGAGCAATCGGGCCGGCAGCCCCTCGGCGGCAAATGCGGCCAGCGCAGGGTCATCCGCCACCAGCACCAACGGGCGGTGATCGGCCTTCAACAGCGAGCGAATCGACCACTGCGAGCCGGCAATATGCCCCTTGCGGTACACCATGCTCGGGCGCAGGTCGATCAGGTTTACATCGTTCAATTCCAGCGCCAACGCCTGAGCACTGATCAACGGCAAGGGCTCGTAGGCCACCGGCTGCAGCACCGACAACGCCAGGCCACTGGCGATGCCGCCACGCAATACATAGGCCTCATGTCCCAACTGACGCAGCCAACTGGCGACAATCGGCGCACGCACGCCATCGCTGTCCACCAGCACAATGCGCGCCTGGCGCACGCCGATATACAGGTCGGTGGACTGGATCAACTGCCCGCCCGGCGTATGTTGCGCGCCGGGCAAACTGCCGAGGGCAAATTCCTCGGCGGTGCGCACATCACACAGGAACAGGCTGCGCTGCGCGTCATCCGCCCATTGGCGAACCTGATCCGCAGACACCTCAACCACCCCTGCCCGCTCCGCCAGTTGCCGTGCAGCCTGACGCTGCCGGGTCAGGTCACTGCTGACCGGCTCGGCATACCGCCGCGTGCTGCCGTGCTCCAGTTGCAAATCTTCCAGGTACCAGCCCTGGGTGCCGTTTTCCAAGGCGAAGATCGGGTTCTTCAGGCCCAGGTTGATCAGGGTTTGCGCGCCGATAATGCTGCGGGTGCGCCCGGCGCAGTTGACCACGATCGGTGTGCGCTCGTCCGGCACCAGGTCATGCACGCGGTAGCCCAGCTCACCATTCGGGCAGCAGATGGAACCGGGAATGGTCATCTTGCGGTACTCCTCGAACGGCCGACCGTCGAGCACCACCAGCGGCTCGCCACGTGCCTGCCACTCAGCCAATTGCCGGGCGGTGACGTGGGGCGTATGGCTGGCCTCCTCGACCAGTTCACCAAACGCCTTGGACGGCACATGCACACCGGCAAACAGCTGCAAACCTGCGGCCTGCCAGCCATCGGCGCCACCTTCCAGCACCTGCACACGGGTGTAGCCCAATGCGTGCAAACGTGCCGCCGTACGCGCCGCCACTGCACCGCCATTCTGGTCGTAGATCACCAGGCGCACCTGCGGGTTGGGCGCCAGCCGGCGTACCTCCAGCTCCAGGCGGCTATAGGGCAGGTTCACCCCATGGAACAGGTGGGCTTCGCCGTATTGCCCGTGCTCGCGCACGTCGAACACGGCGATTTCCTGCCCGTCGAACAGCCATTGCTGCAGTTGACTTGGGGTGATGGTCTGGCTCATGGAAGTCCCAACAAAGTAAGAAAAGAGTTACTGCAACGCCAACGAACGCTCGCCCGGTGCTACTTCGCGACCCTTGGCATAGGCACGCTGCACCGCCGGCCGCGCTTTGATGCGCAAGCGCCAGGCCTGGATATGCGGGTAGTCCGTCAAGGCCTGGCCCTGACGCAACGGCTGGATCCACGGGAAGATCGCCATATCGGCCACCGAGTATTCACCGGCCACAAACGGCACTTCGCCCAGGCGCTGTTCCAGCACGCGATACAGGCGCGTGGCTTCGGCATTCAGCAGGTCGAGGGCGAATGGAATCGGCTCCGGCGCCTTCTCCTTGAACACCTGCAGCTGGCTCAAGTACGGGGTGATATGCCCGACTTGCCAGAACAGCCACTCCTGCACCTTTTGCCGCTCGGCAGTGCCGGCCGGCGGCAGGAATTGCCCGGCGCCGTCGGCCAGGTAATTCAGGATCGCACCGGACTCGAACAGGCTCAGCGGGGTGTCGGGGCGATGGTCGACAATCGCCGGAATCCGCGCATTGGCGCTGATGCGCTGGAAGCTCGCTTGCTGCTGCTCACCTTCGCGGATATTCACCGGCAGCAGGCGGTATTCAAGCCCAAGCTCTTCGAGCAGGATGCCGACTTTCAGGCCGTTGCCCGTAGGCCAGTAATACAGGTCAATCATAAAAACCTCTGGATGAACGCGGTCAACAGGTGGGAGCTGGCTTGCCTGCGATAGCGGCAGTACAGGCAGCCATGATGTGACTGACAGACCGCCATCGCAGGCAAGCCAGCTCCCACATTGCAAAGGTGTTGTGTCAGGCATAGGCCTTAATCGACGGCGCCATGTGCGAGGCGTTGTAGTTGAGGATGCGCCCGTCGGCTTCCACGCCGTAACGGCCATTCAGCGATTCAAGCGGCAAGCCGTAGAGGTGGAAATGCAGGGTCGCCTGCTCGCCTTCAACCTTGATGCCGTGCAGGTCTTCGCCGAGAAACGAAATCGAGGTGCCTGGCTGCACGATCACTTCTTTTTCCAGGCTCAGGGTGGTGAAGCCCGGCTCGCGGCCTTCATCGCTGCGTGCATACACGTAGTTGATTTCCTGGCCTTCGACCGCGCTGATGATCGCCCAGGTTTCGTGGTTGTGCGCGATTGTGCTTTTACCCGGCAACAGCGAGTTGAGGTACAGGGTCGGGGTGTCGCCGTCGTCATTCAGGCGATAGCGGAACGCAGTGCTGCCCTGCCCCGGTACAGGCGCGGGGAATGCGTCGAAGTTGAACAGGTCGCGACGTTCGGCCAGTTGCTCGAGCAAGCCGACGATTTCCACCAGCGCCGCACGGTCTACGCCGCGCTGGTTGATGACGCGGATCTGCTGCAAAAACGTTTCGATAACGGCGGCACGGCTTTCGATACTCATCACGAATTTCCTCTTATCAGACAGACAGGCTGTAACGGCTCAAATTGGTCAACAGGTACGGGTCATGGGCGATAGGGCCGCGGCGCCCCGAATCGCCCAGGGCATGGCGCAAGAACGACTGGGTGCGTTCGCTGGCCGGGTTCTGGAAGATCTGCGCGGCGCTGCCATGCTCCACAATCACGCCGTTTTCGGTGAAGTACACGACATCGCTGATCTCTTCGGCGAAACGCATTTCATGGGTGACCAGCACACAGGTCATGCCCTCTTCGGTCAGCTCGCGGATCACCGTCAGCACTTCGCCAACGGTTTCCGGGTCGAGCGCTGAGGTCACTTCATCGAACAGAATCAACTCCGGGCGCATCGCCAGGGCACGCGCAATCGCCACGCGTTGCTGCTGGCCGCCGGACAGTTGGCCAGGATAGGCATCGGCCTTGTGTTCCATGCGCACTTTGGCCAACAGTGCCCGGGCGTCTTTTTCCGCCTCGGCGCGGTTGCGCCCCAGCACCTTGCGTGGGGCGATCACCAGGTTTTCCAGCACCGACAAGTGCGGGAACAGGTTGTATTGCTGGAACACAAACCCCACACGCTTACGCAGTTCAATGCGCTGGGCTTCCTGGGCCAGGGTGTCGACCTGGGTCTGGCCCACGCGAATGCTGCCGCGCTGGGGCTGCAACAGCCCGGTGATGCAGCGCAGGATCGTGGATTTGCCCGAGCCCGACGGGCCGATGATCGACACCGCCTGGCCGCGCAGCACATCGAGGTCGATGCCCTTGAGCACCGGGTTGGTGCCGAACGACAGGTGCACATCCCGCAGGCTCACCAGGGGTTCAATAGAAGGCATAACGGCGCTCCAGGTGTTGGGTGAGACGGGAAATCGGGTAGCAGTAAGCAAAGAACAGCACCAGCAGGCTCAGGTAGATCACCACGGTGAAGCCGGTCAGGTTCACGGTGTTGCTGGCGATCTGCGCGGTGTCGATCACGTCATGCACGCCCACCAGGGAGGCCAGCGCGGTGCCCATGGTGACCACTGCGTAGAGGTTCATCCACGGCGGCAACATGCGCTTGAAGCACTGCGGCAGGATGATCGAACGGAATAATTGGCCCCGGGTAAACGCCAGCGAACGCGCCGCCTCCCATTGGGTGCTGGGGATCGAGCCGATGGCGCCCCGGAAGATCTCCGCCACGTTCGCGCTGGCCGGCAAGGCCAGGCCGATCGTGACCTTGACCCAGTCCGGAAACGCCACATAGCTGTTGCCGATCTGGATCTCGAACGGGAACACGTAGGTGGTGAAATAAATCAGCACCAGCCACGGCGCATTGCGAAACACCTGCACCCACAGCCGCGCCACCACGCCCAGCGGCGATAACGCCAGTGCGCCGATCAACAGTCCCAGCACCGAGCCGATGGCAATCGCCAACAGGCTGATCAGGATGTTCTGGCCAAAACCGGCCACCAGTGCCGGCGACCATTGCAGCAACGCCGACAACACCGGGAATGAATCAATGTCCATAGCCAGGCATCCTCAGGCGCGCTTCCAGCCAGCGCCCCACACAATTGACGATAAAACTCAGCAAGCCGAAAAAGCTCAGGATCAGGATCATCAGTTCCAGCACGTTGTCGCTTTGCGTCCAGATCATGATCGCGGCGTAGGTGATATCCCCTACGGCAATCGCGGAAGCCACGGCGGTCATCTTCACCAGATCGATCAGGTTATTGATCAGCGAGGGCAAGGCAAAACGCAGCGCCAGCGGCAACTGCACATTCCACAGCAATTGACGGCTGCTGAACGCCAGGGAGCTGGCGGCTTCCAGCGTCACGGCGGGCACCGCTTCGATCCCGGCGCGCAACGCCTCGGCATGGAACGCGCCCTTGTGCAGGGAAATCACGATCACCACCCAGGCAAACGGCGTAAGCGGGTTGGCCGCGCCGACGGCTTGGGTCAGCAGCATGTTCAACACCAGGAACGCGCAGTACAGCTGCACCAGCGTCGGGGTATTGCGCGTGACCTCCACAAACACCCGGGCCGGCCTGGCCAGCCAGGGGTTGCCCGAGGTCAGCATCGCCGCCAGGGTGATCCCCGCCAGCAGACTGCCGATGATGGTGAACAGGCACAGCAGGCCGGTGGTCAATGCGCCCTGGACCAGGCTGCCGCGCTGGTAGGCATCCAGCAGGAAGTTGTAGTTCAGGCCAAAACCGGCGGCCCAGTGCACGAACGCCTCCATCATCGCAACTTCCCACAGGCTGCCGCGATACGCCGTCCGGCCTCTGCGACGCTGGCGGTCGCGGTGGCAATCGACAGGCGAAACCACGGCGACAGCCCGTAGGCACTGCCCGCCACGCCGGCCACGCCCTCCTCCAGCAGCCAGGCGACCACATCCGCATCGCTGTCGATGCGCTGGCCGTCCGGGCGCACACGCCCCAGCAGCCCGGCGCAGCGCACAAAAACGAAGAAGCCGCCCTGGGGTTCAAGGACGTCCAGGCCGTCGACGCTTTTCAGCGCCGCAACCAACCTATCGCGCCGCAGTTGATAAGCCGCCACCTGCTCCGCCAAAAATCCCAACCCGCCGGTATACGCCGCCAACGCTGCGGCCTGGCCCACCGATGAGGCGCCGGAGGTGGATTGCGACTGCACCACGGCCATTGCATCGGTCAGGGTGCTCGGCCCCGCGCCAAAGCCGATGCGCCAGCCGGTCATGGCGTAGGTCTTGGACACGCCGCCCACCAGCAGGCAACGCGCTTGCAGGTCCGGCGCAACGTTCAGCAGGCTCTGGGCCGGACGGCCGTCGAAGCGGATGTGTTCGTACAGCTCATCCAGCAGGATCAGCACCTGCGGATGGCGGCGCAGCACCTCGGCCAGCGCGCCCAGTTCGGCTGCGCTGTACACCGCGCCACTGGGGTTGCCCGGACCATTGAGGATCAGCCAGCGCGTACGCTCGGTGATGTGTTGATCCAACTGCGCCGGCAGCAACTTGCAGCCCTGCGCCAGCTCGCACTCGATAAACACCGGTTCGCCGCCATTGAAGCGCACGCTGTCGGGAAATGACGGCCAGTACGGCGTCGGCACCAGCACTTGATCACCGTCGTCCAGAGTGGCGGCGAAGGCATTGAAGATAATCTGCTTGGCGCCATTGGCAATCACAATCGAGGCCAGTGGATAGTCCAGCTGATTTTCCTCGGCCAGCTTGCGCTGCACTGCAACCCGCAAGGCTTTTACACCGGGGGTCGGCGTGTACTTGGTCACACCGGCGGCAATCGCCGCGTAAGCCGCATGCTTGATGTGCTGCGGGGTGTCGAAATCCGGCTCGCCGGTGGTGAGATCAAGAATATCGCGACCGGCATCACGCAACTCGGTGGCGCGGGATTTGGCCGCAGCATTGGCCGACAGCGACACCCGCTGCACGCGCTGGGACAGGCGAACAGTCATGGCTGCACCTCAAGGACTCTGCCGGGGTTGAGCAGATTGTGCGGGTCCAGCGCCTGCTTGATGCGGCGCATCAGGTCCAGCTCTACCGGGCTTTTATAACGCGCAAGCATGCCGACCTTGCGCTGGCCGATGCCATGCTCGGCACTGATCGAACCGCCATGGGCGTGGGCGCTGTCATGCACCAGTACGCTCAGCTCGGCGTACTGGGCCATGTGCGCGTCGACTGTCGAATCCAGCGGATGGGCCACGTTGTAATGCAGGTTGCCGTCGCCCAGGTGGCCGAAGGTGAAGTTACGCACGCCGGGGAAATGCTGCTGGAGCAGCGCATCGGTGTGCGCGACAAACGCCACCACCTGGGAAATCGGCACCGAGATATCGTGCTTCATATTGCGCCCGGCGCGCTTTTGCGCCTCGCTCATGTTCTCGCGCAGCAACCACAGTGCCTCGCTTTGCGCCAAGCTCTCGGCGATCAGTGCGTCAGCGATCAAGGCCTGCTCGAAGGCTTCGCCGAGTACGTGCTCGAAAGCCTCACGCGCATGGCGTTCACCGTGATTGTCGGAGAGTTCGATCAGCGCAAACCAGGGTTGGCTGGCAGCCTTGAACGGCTGCGGGCCGTCCGGAAACTGATCGCGCAGCAAGGCCAGGCAATCGGCGCTGAGCAATTCGAAAGCCGTCAAACTGGCGCCAAAACCGGCGCGGGCGTGGGACAAAAACGCCACCGCCTGGGCCAGCTCATCAAAGGCCAACAGCGCTGTAGCCTGGGCCTTGGGCAACGGAAACAGCTTCAAGGTGGCAGCGGTGATAATCCCCAGCGTGCCCTCACTGCCGATGTACAGATCGCGCAGGTCGTAGCCGCTGTTGTCCTTGCGCAAACCGCGCAGGCCGTGCCAGATCTCGCCTTCGGCGGTCACCACTTCCAGGCCGAGGGTCAGCTCGCGGGTGTTGCCGTAACGCAAAACAGCAGTGCCGCCGGCATTGGTGCCCAGGTTGCCGCCAATCGTGCAACTGCCCTGCGCGCCCAGGCTCAGCGGGAACAGGCGATCAGCCTCTCGCGCCACTTCCTGAATGTGCTGCAGGATGCAGCCGGCTTCCACGGTCAGGGTGTCGTTGTCGGTATCGATGTTGCGTATGCGGTTCATGCGGTCGAGCAACAGCAACACCGAGCGCCCACTGGCATCCGGCGTAGCGCCCGCCATCAGGCCGGTGTTGCCGCCCTGCACCACGATTGGCGCCTTCAGTGCCACGCAGGCGCGCACCACCGCCGCCACTTCTTCAGTGTTGGCAGGGTGTACGACCGCAATCACCCGCCCGGTGTAGCGGCCCTGCTTGTCGGTGAGGCGGTGCGCCGCCTCCTCGCTGGTGTGTACATGGGCCGCGCCGAGCAGTTGTTGCAAGGTGGCGAACAACGCATCACTCATGGCTGTATTGCTCATGCAGATCGCGCAGGGCTTGGGAGGGCGCCATGCCGGTGCGCTCACCGAGCGCGATCAGGAAACCGCTTTTATGCCACTCGCGCACAATCGCATCGAGCCTGGCCTGGGTGTCGTGTTCGCCCTTGCGGATCCAGATCACCGATTTCGACGGGATCAGGTCGCCCGGCAACGGAATTTCATACCCGGCCCATTCGGCATCACTGAGCAAGGCATGCATGGTCGGGCTGACGTGTACCGCCGCCATGCAGCCATTGCCGCGCAGCGACAGCAACGATTCGGACTGGCTGCGGAACGCCTTGATCTGCGCGCCGTAGGTCTCCTGCAGCGGTTTGATAAAGTTGCTGCCCTGGGACACGCACACCGGCTTGTCCTTGAGGTCGGCCCACTGGGTGATGCCCGCGCCCTTGCGAATCAAGGCCGCGCCGCCGACTTCTTCATACGGCGTAGGCACGTAGTCGAGGATCTCGGCGCGCTCTTCGGTGAACTGCATATTGGCGATCAGCACATCGACCTTGCCCTGTTGCAGGAACTGCACGCGATTGGGCGCCAGCACCGAGACCGTCTTGGTCTCGACCCCCAGCGCCTGGCCGATGCCCTTGGCCAACTCGACGTTGTAGCCCAGGTGCTCGCCGGTCTTGGGGTCAATAGTGCCGAACGGCGGGCCGCTGAGGATTACGCCGACGCTGATGGCGTGGCGTTGCTGGATCTTGTCGAGGGTCGCGTCAGCCTGGGCGAAGCCGGCGCACAGGGTCAGGCCAAGTGCGGCGAGGGTTTTCAGCTGCATGCTCAGGCGCCCTTGAACTGTTGTTGCAATTCGACCAACGCGGGCGATGCCGGGCTGATGCGGTTGCGGGTCTGGGCTTCGATCAGCCAGCCGCTGCGGTGCAGCTCCTTGACGATCGGGTCGAGTTTGGCCTGAGTGTCGCTTTCGCCGCGACGGGTCCAGATCACCGACGGTGCCGGGTTGAGTTCCGGGCGGATCACGCGGTAGTCCTTCCATTCGGCGCTGTCGTTGAGCAGCGGGTTGATCAGGGTAGAGTCGTGTACCGCCGCCACGCAGTTGTTGCCACGCAGGGCCAACAGGGATTCGGAGGAGCTTTTGAACGCCTTGATCTGCGCGCCGAACTCGGTCAACGGCTTAACGTAGCTGCTGCCCTGGGAGGTGCATACCGGCTGGTCCTTGAGGTCTTCCCAGCGCGCGATCTTGCTGTCCTTGAGCACAGCCGCAGCGCCGCCGATGCGGTAGAACGGGGTCGGCACAAAGCCGAGAATCTCACCGCGCTCGGCGGTCCACTCCATGTTCGCAATCAGCAGGTCGACCTTGCCTTGCTGCAGGAACTGCACGCGGTTGGCCGGTAACACCGGCACCAGCTGCACCTGGGCCTGGAGTTGACGCCCCAGCTCGTTGGCCAGGTCCACGTTCAAGCCCTTGGGCTGCTGCGTGGCCGGGTCGATACTGCCGAACGGCCCACCGGACAACAACACGCCGACCACCAGCACATGGCGCTGCTCGATCTTGTCCAGGGTCGCATCGGCCTGCGCCGCCACACTGCCGCCCAGGGCGATCATCGACCCCAGGGCCACCGGCAACCATTTCTTGAACATCATTGGACTTCCCCCTGGCGAATGATCGGCGTACCCCGACCTGATGGAGGGGCATGCTAGGGAGAGTACGGGGGCAACGGAAATGCAAATATCTCATATCGTTATAACTTGCCGTATCAGCACGACCTTATGTTTAGGCATAACCCCTGATTTGCTGGCCCGCACAAAAAACACCTTCAGAAAAACATAAATATCTGTAATGTTTAACTTCACACCCTTGATATAAAACCGCCCCTGGAAATGGCCATGTCGACCCTCGACCTTGAACTCCTGCGCACCTTTATCGCCGTGGTCGACCACCACAGCTTCGCCGAAGCCGGCACGCACCTGGCACGCACCCAGTCGTCTGTGACCCAGCATATGCAACGTCTGGAGCAGCAAGTGGGGGTCAGCCTGTTCGAAAAACGCGGCCGGCAAAAACAGCTGACCGAGCCCGGCATGCAGCTGCTGCGGCATGCCCGCCAGATGCTATCGCTGAATGATGACGCCTTGAATTCCCTGCGTGAGAGCAGCCTGAGCGGCGTGTTGCGCATCGGTTCGCCCCACGATATCGCCGACACTATCCTGCCGCCGATCCTCAGCCATATCGCCCGCTCCGCGCCGCGCCTGCGCCTGGAGATAGACGTAGGGCGCAGCCCGTTCCTGATGGATGACCTGCACCGCGGCAAGGTCGACATGGTGATTTCCACCCGCTCCGATCCACACCTGGAAGGCTTTGCGCTACGTACATCGCCGGTGTGGTGGATCTGTTCGGCGCAGTACATCCACTCGCCGAGCGAGCCGCTGCCGCTGATCCTGGTGGATGAACCGAGCATCTACCGGCGCTATGCGCTGGAGGCGCTGGAGCGGGCAAATATTCCCTGGCGCCAGGCGTACCTGGCGTCGAACCTGATCGGCATCAAGGCCGCCACCCGTGCAGGCTTGGGCGTGACGCCGCGCAGCATGGAAATGCTCGGGCCGGACATGCGCGTGCTGGGCGAGACGGATGGCTTGCCGCGCCTGCCCGAAGTCACCTATTACCTGTGGATCCGGCCGAATACGGCGAACCCGATTGCGCGCAAGGCGTATGACTTGATTCGCGCCAGCCAGGGTTTGTGAGGCCGTACTGGGCGGGTGTACCGCCCTTAAGCCTAAACCCTACTCCCGCAATCGCTCCCCGGCATTCACGCAACAACCGGCCAGGCTCTTGAATCACGGCACGTAAACGTCTTTAGCTGATCAATCGATCAAGACTTGGCAAGCCAAAAATCGCCTGAACCTCTTATGACCAAAAATACGGATTAAGGGTTGTCCTTATACTGACATCATTACGCCATCGCTATCATCCGCCGAACTGACACCCTGCAATGGAAGCTGGAGATGCGAATTTACCTTGGGGCCTGGTTCGGCCTGGCATTGGCGGCCATCGGGTGGGTTGCGCCCGTCCACCTGTTAACCCCTGCGGGGCTGTTGCTCAGCGGTCTCGCCCTGCTCGCCTTGCGCCCTTTAAAAACCGTCGACACCGCCAGCGCCACGCCGATTGCGATCGAGCCCTCAGCCACCCAGGCAAACACCCGCGACTGGCAGCTGATCGAGGTGGTTGCCCCCAGCTGGCGCGACAGCCTGGGGCACACCCGCGCACTGCTGCAAAGCAATATCGGCGAATTATTCCAGCGCTTTCACAATATCGCCCAGCGCCTCGAACAGAGCCTGAACAACTCCAGTGATGTACTCGGCAACGGCGGCGTCGGCGAAAGCCTGCGCGATGCCAACGAGCGGCTGCACCAGGTCACTCAATCCTTTCGCGACAGCAGCCGGCGCCAGCATGCCTTGCTCGACACCATCAGCCACCTGGACGATTACGCCAGCCAGTTGCAGCACATGGCCAGGCGGGTGCAGGAAATTGCCAAGCAGACCAACTTGCTGGCGCTGAACGCCGCAATCGAAGCCGCGCGGGCCGGCGAATATGGCCGGGGCTTCTCGGTCGTCGCCGATGAAGTGCGCAAGCTTTCCACTCTGTCCGCCGAGACCGGCCTGGCGATGGACGAGAAAGTCAGCGAGATCACCCACGCGATCCAGACCACCATCGCGGCGGCAACCGAACTGGGCGCCAGCGAACAAAGCAACCTGGATTTCCTCAACCAGTCGGTGAGCGGTGTGATGAGCCGTCTGGGCGATAACCTCAACCAGCTGTCCGACGCCTCCCACGCACTGCAGCACGATGCCCGCGAAACCCAACACGACATCCAGGCCATCATGGTCAGCCTGCAGTTCCAGGACCGCACCGACCAAATGCTCGAACACGTCCAGACCGACCTGCAGCACCTGCTCGACGCCATCGTCGCCAACCACCCGAGCCTGCACGACGCCCCTGCGTGGCTGGACCGTTTACGTCAGCGCTTTACCACTGATGAAGAACGCCATGGCCAGCCCAAAACCCTATCCAGCGCCGACGTCACGTTTTTCTGAGGCGGCGACTTTCCAGGTAATTTCACTTTCGAGGGAGCCGAACATGGCCAAGACCATTCTGATCGTCGATGACTCGCAGTCCATGCGCCAACTGGTAAAAATGACCCTGACCGGTGCCGGCCACCAAGTACTTGAAGCCTGCGACGGCCGCGATGCGCTGAACAAGCTGACCGGGCAAAAGATCAACTTGATCATCAGCGACGTGAACATGCCGAACCTCGACGGCATCGGGCTGGTCAAGGCGGTCAAGGCGCGCAACGAATACCGCTTCACGCCGATCATCATGCTCACCACCGAAAGCGAGCAGTCAAAAAAAGCCGAAGGCCAGGCGGCGGGCGCCAGGGCCTGGATCGTCAAGCCGTTCCAGCCGCAGAACCTGCTGGCCGCCGTCGAAAAGTTGATGGGCTGAGCCCATGTTCACCCTCACCCCTTCCGCTTTCGGCGGCCCGACGCGCCTGCGTATCGACGGTGACCTGAGCATTTACCAGGCCAGCGCTGTGCGTGATGCCTTTGTCGCGCTGTTGCCGCTGCACGCCGATGCCTGGCAGCTCGACCTTGGCTGCATCGACGATTTCGACAGCGCAGGCCTGCAGCTGCTGCTGGTGATACAGCGCACGCTGTGCCAGGGCGGCAGCCCGGTGACGGTGGTCGACGCCGCCCCGGCGGTGCGCGAAACCATCGCATTGCTGCGCCTGGAATCACTGTTTCCCAACGCACGGATCGAGGACTGAACAATGCTCAGTGGCGAACAGTGGACCCAACTGCTCCAGGGCTTTCTGAGCGAAGGGCGGGACTTGCTCAAGGATGCCGAAGACCACCTGCTGCAATTGGAAAGCGCACCCGCTGACAGCGACGCGGTGAATGGCCTGTTCCGTGCCGTGCACACGCTGAAGGGCTCGGCGGGGATTTTTTCGCTGACGCCCCTGGTCAACCTGACGCATCACCTCGAGAGCCTGCTGATGCAAGTGCGCGACGGCCAGCGCACACTCAACGAAGACCTCACCTCCTTGATGCTGCGGTGCATGGACGAGCTTCGGGTGATGCTTGAAGCCGTCGACCCCGACACCGGCGAGCTGCACACCGACCTGGCCCAGCAAGCCTTGTTGCTCGAAGCGCTGGCCCTGGCACGCGGCGTGAACCAAAACCCGCCGTGCGTCGACACACCGCCGGACGCGCCCGCCCTCAGTGCTGAAGCGCAGTTGTGGCAGATCTCCATCGACTTCAGCGAAGCCTTGCTGCGTAACGGTTTCGACCCGGCGGCCTTCTTGCGCTACCTCAAGCGCCTGGGCGAAATCATCACCCTGCAGACCCGTACCGAGCGCTTGCCAGGCCTGGACACCTTCGACCCCGAAGCCTGTTACCTGGGGTTTGCCCTGACCCTGCGCAGCGCCGCGAGCCGGCAGGAGATCGTCGATGTCTTCGAGTTTATACTCGACTTCTGCACCCTCACCGTAGAACCCCTTACCGAGGCTGCGCCAAGCCTGAGCGTGTCAGCGGAAAAACCTGTGGTGGCCCGCGAGCACCGCCCCCAAGACACCAGCCTGGTCAAGGTCGCGGCGCACAAGCTCGATGAGCTGATCAACCTGGTCGGCGAGCTGGTCATCAGCACCGCGGGCGCACAGATGCAGGCCAAACGCACGGGCGACAACGCCTGCATCGAAAGCGCACTAGCGGTGCATCAGCACGTGGAGCACATTCGTGAAAGCGCGTTGAAACTGCGCATGGTCGAGGTCGGTGACACGTTCAACCGTTTCCACCGCGTGGTCCGCGATGTGAGCAAGCAACTGGACAAGCACATCCAGTTGAGCATCCAGGGCGGCGACACCGAACTGGACAAGTCGGTGATCGACAAGATCGCCGACCCGCTCACGCACCTGGTGCGCAACGCCATCGACCATGGCATCGAGTCAGCCGCTGAACGCCTCGCGCTCGGCAAACCCGCCGAGGGCAACCTGCAGCTCAACGCGTACCACGACTCGGGCATGATCGTACTGGAAATCAGCGACGACGGCCGTGGGCTCAATACCGCACGCATTCGTGAAAAAGCCGTAGGCAAAGGCATGATCGAGGCCGACGCGGCGCTGAGCGACCCGGCGATTCATTTGCTGATTTTCGAAGCCGGTTTTTCCACCGCCGAACAGGTCTCCGACCTCTCCGGGCGCGGCGTGGGCATGGACGTGGTGCGCAGCGCCATCGAGCAACTGCGCGGCAGCATCGAGATCGAATCGCAGCAAGGCGCGGGCTGCACGTTCCGGATTCGCCTGCCGCTGACCCTGGCCATCATCGACGGTTTCCATGTGGGCGTTGGCCAGGACAGCTTTGTTATCCCGCTGGACATGGTCACCGAATGCATGGAGGCCAGCGACGCGTTGCTCAGCAACCCTTGCGGCTACCTCAACCTGCGCGGCACGCCGTTGCCGTGCATTGCCCTCGACAAGCACTTCGGGCTGCCCGCCAGCACGGCCCGGCGGCGCAATATCGTGGTGGTCAGCCAGGGCCGGCAACAAGCCGGGCTGATTGTCGACCACTTGCTCGGTGAGCTGCAAACCGTGATCAAACCGCTCGGCCAGATGTTCCGCCACCTGCGCGGCATCAGCGGCTCGACCATCCTGGGCTCCGGGCAGGTGGCGCTGATACTGGATGTGCCCAGCCTGTTCCGCCAGCTACAGGCCCCGGCCGAGACCGACGCCCCCCTTTTAGAACCCCTTGCCTAGCCTTTTCAGGAGAAACCGCATGCAATTTGTTCGCAACATGAAGATAGGCATCCGACTCACCGCCGGTTTTCTGGTGGTCGTCGCGTTGACCGCGATCATCGGGTTTATCGGCATCCGCAACCTGGAACAGGTCAATAGCCTGTCCGACCGCATGTACGAGCTGGATGTGACGGGCTTGAGCACCCTGCAAGAAGCCAATATCCAGCTGATCGTGGCCGGCCGCTCGATGCGCCAAAGCCTGCTGTCGACCAACCACGCGGCGCGCGAACAGGCGGCGAACCAGGCCAAAGCGGCCCTGGACAGAACCCGCACGTTAATCAGCAAGGCACGCGCCAGCTTTATCACCCCGGAAGGCCTGGCCCAGGTCGACCAGTTGGAAACCCCGCTCAAGGACTATGAAAACCTGGTGCACCAGGTGCTGACCCTGCACCAGCAGTCCAGCCAGTTGCAGGAGGCCAGCGACGTCACCGAGTTGCTGCCTAAAGCAGTGGTCAGCGGCGAGCAGATCGACCGTCTGATCGGCGAAGTCAGTCGCAACAAGCAGGAGCGCGCCAAAGAAGCCAACCAGCAAATCTCCGAAATCGCCGACCGCTCGCGCCTGCAAATGATCGCGCTGGTCATCGCCGCCACCTTGCTCGGCGTGGTGATTGGCGCGCTGGTGACCCGCAGCATCACCAAGCCGTTGAACGGCGCCGTGGCCGCTGCCAATCGTATGGCCGCCGGGGATTTGAGCCAGGACTTGCCGATCAACAGCCGCGATGAAACCGGCCAGTTGCTCGCCGCCATGCAAAACATGACCGAGCGCCTGCGCAGCATTCTGGGAGACGTTCGCAGCTCGGCCGACTCACTCTCGTCGGCCTCCGAACAAGTCAGCTCCACGTCGCAGTCGCTGAGCCAGGCCGCCAATGAACAAGCCGCCAGCGTCGAGCAAACCAGCGCCTCGGTCGAGGAAATGTCGGCGTCTATCGCACAGAACACCGAAAGCGCAAAAATCACCGACGGTATTGCCGGTAAAGCCGCCAACGACGCGGTGCAAGGCGGCGGCGCGGTCAGCGATACGGTGCTGGCCATGAAGCAAATCGCCGACAAGATCAGCATCATCGACGACATTGCCTACCAGACCAATCTGCTCGCCCTCAACGCCGCCATCGAAGCGGCCCGAGCCGGCGAACACGGCAAAGGCTTCGCAGTGGTTGCCGCCGAAGTGCGCAAACTGGCCGAGCGCAGCCAGGTCGCGGCACAGGAGATTGGCCAGGTCGCGTCCAGCAGTGTGCACCTGGCCGAACAGGCCGGTCGCCTGCTCAACGAGATTGTGCCGAATATCCAGAAAACCTCAGACCTGGTGCAGGAAATCACCGCCGCCTCGCAAGAACAAAGCGGCGCCGCCGGGCAGATCAACATTGCCATGGGCCAGATGAACCAGATCACCCAGCAAAACGCCGCAGCGTCGGAAGAGCTGGCCGCCACCGCCGAAGAAATGAACGCCCAGGCCGGGCAATTGCAGGAGTTGATCGGCTTCTTTCGGTTCGAGCAGGACACTCCACCGCTCAAGCGCAGCCAGCCGCGCAGCCAGGACAATTACCCCAGCGCCTCGCAAAGCTGGTCCAAGGGCAGGACGACGGCCGATGAAAGCCAGTTCGTCAGTTTCAGTTGAGTACTGCGCCCATGACTTCTCTCGCCAACCACCGCTTTCAAAGCACCGATGCAGCGGTCGAGCCCCTGAGTATCCAGCACTTGTCGTTCCGGGTGCGTGAGGCGGACTACGCGTTGCCAATCGAACTGGTGCGCGAAATCATCGAGTACGCACAGGTGACTGCCGTGCCGATGATGCCGGCGTTTATCCATGGCGTTATCAACCTGCGCGGCAATGTGGTGCCGGTGCTTGATCTGGCGGCGCGCTTCGGTTTCGAGCTGACCCAGGCGGGTAACCGCACCTGCATCGTCATCATCGAGCTGGCCTTGAGCGACACCACCCAGCCCATCGGCCTGGTGGTGGATGCCGTGGATGCAGTGCTCGATATCGACCCTCAGCAGGTGGTGGCGCCGCCGCCTTTCGGGGCAGGGATTCGCACCGACTTCATCGCGGGCATGGCGCGCAATGAACAGGCGTTCACGATTATTCTCGATATCGCCCAGGTGTTGTCGCTCGATGACATCGAGCAATTGAGCCTCGCCGTAAAGAACGGACTCTGAATGTCCGCCCTTTTAAAACTGCCGAAACTCGCGGACTACGAGTTTCGTCGCCTGCAAAAACTCATGGCCGAGGCATCGGGCATTCAGTTGGCGCCGAACAAGCGCCCGCTGGTGGCCGGGCGCCTGATGAAGCGCCTGCGCCATTACCGCCTGGACAGCTACGCCGATTACTTGCAGTTACTCGACAACCCGTTGTTCATCAATGAGCGGCGGCTGGTGGTGGATTTACTGACCACCAACGAGACGTACTTTTTCCGCGAGCATCCGCACTTTGATTTCTTTGCCGAATGGCTGGCCGGGCAGCGCGGGCCGCTGAGGATCTGGAGTGCCGCCTGCTCTTCCGGCGAAGAGCCATACAGCCTGGCGATGGTCGCCAGCGAAAGCGCACGCACCCAGGACTGGTCCATCGTGGCCAGCGACCTGAGCCAAAGCATGCTTGCCCGGGCCCACGAGGGCATCTATGACATGGCCCAGGCCAAGTATTTCCCCGAAGGCTGGCTCAAACGCCATTGCCTGAATGGCATCGGCGACATGCACGGGCGGTTCCGCGTGCAGGCAGCCCTGCGCGAGCGCGTGAGCCTGCGCGAGATCAACATCACCCAACCGTTGCCGGAGGCGCTCGGGCCCTTCGACGTGATTTTTTTGCGCAACGTGCTGATTTATTTTAACCACGAAGAGAAACAGCGAATCGTGCGGCGCCTGATCACCCAGCTGCGCGTCGGCGGGCTGCTGTTTATCGGGCATGCGGAAAGCGTTCACGGGTTTGATCTGCCCATGCGCCTGGTCTGCCCCTCGGTTTACGAGCTTTTATGAAACCATCGATATTCCTGAACCCCGGCGATTACTTTTTCGGCACTCACGACGGCGTGGTCACCACGTTGCTCGGCAGTTGTGTCGCAATCGTGGTGTGGCACCCGCGCCGGCAGTTGCTGGCCGTCTCGCACTTCCTGCTGCCGAACGATCCGGGCGCTGGCAGCCGGCTCGACACCCGTTACGGCGAGGCGGTGTTCCAACGCATCCACGCCGATATGGCCCGCCATGGCACACAGCCCGAGGAGTACCGCAAAGGTATTTTCGGCGGTGGCAGCCTGGTGCGTTTCGAGGGCAACCCACGGCGCCGAGTCGGCGACGGCAACAGCGCCTTTGCCCGCGAGCAGTTCAGCCTGCGCAACTGGTCGGTCGACGCCTGCGACCTGAACGGCGAGCACTACCGGCGCTTGCAGGTCAACGGCCGCAGTGGCGCGATTGAGTGCTTGCGCAACGGCGGGCCGTCAATGCCGGTGCGGAGCCTGTTCTGATGATCAAGGTGTTTATCGTCGACGACTCAGCGCTGGTGCGCCAGGTACTCACCCATTACCTGGCCAGCCATCCGGGGATCAGCGTTATCGGCCAGGCTGCCGACCCGCTCTATGCCATCGAAAAAATGCGCCGCGACTGGCCTGACGTACTGGTGCTCGACATCGAGATGCCGCGCATGGACGGCCTGACGTTTTTGCGCCAGATCATGCGCGAACGCCCGACGCCGACCATCATCTGCTCCACGCTGACCGAGCACGGCAACAGTGTGGCCGTCGAGGCGCTGTCCGCCGGTGCCGTGGGGGTGTTCACCAAGGCGCGCCTGGGGCTCAAGCAAAGCCTGGAAGGCTTGTCGGGGGAGTTGATCCGCAAGATTGAACACGGTGCAAAAACCCGCCCGCGCAGCCTGCCCCACCCTCCCCGTGCCCACGGCTGCAGGCACGCGGATTGCACCGGCCGGTGTGTTGCGCACCAGCGAAAAAGTCGTCGCGCTGGGCTGCTCTACCGGTGGCACGCAAGCCCTGGAGTTCGTCTTGCGCCAGCTTCCACGTGATTGCCCGGGGATTGTCATCGTCCAACACATGCCGGAAAAATTCACCGCCGACTTTGCCCGTCGGCTGGACAAGATCTGCCAGATAGAGGTGCGCGAGGCCCGGCATCTGGATCGTGTGCACAGCGGGCTGGCATTGTTGGCCCCCGGAGGGCTTCATATGCAACTCAAGCGCAACGGTGCGCACTACCAGGTCGAGGTCCTGGACGGCCCACCGGTTAATCGGCATAAACCTTCCGTAGACGTGCTGTTTCGTTCCATCGCCAAACACGCTGCGCCCAGCGCCTTGGGCATCATCATGACCGGCATGGGCGACGACGGTGCACGCGGCCTGCTGGCGATGCGTGAAAATGGCGCCCAGACCCTCGCCCAGGATGAGGCCAGTTGCGTGGTGTTCGGCATGCCCAAGGAAGCCATCAAGTTGGGCGCGGCTCAAAACGTTGAGCCACTTAACACCTTCGCCCGTTTAATCCAGGAATTTGCCGATAACGCCCGCCACGCCTGAAAAGTATTCGCATGTTACAAAGCGCGCGTTAACCCATGTAGTCACGGACACTGCCCAATAAATTACTGCAGCGTGTTCAACGCTGCCTCATGTTCTCTGCGATTTTGGCTGAAGCCTATGCGTTGTCGAATCCTTGTAGCTAATGTATATCCACTGTTACGTGCCGGCCTGCGCGCATTACTGGAGCAAAAAGAGCAATACGAAGTGATTGCAGAAGCCGACCATGAAAGTACCACCCTCGAACTAGCGTCGCGCCTGCAGCCGGACATTATTCTGTTCGACATGGACATAGAACGTGTGGCCTGCATCAAACTTCTCAAAAGCCTCTCGATCAACGCCCCGCATAGTCGAATCCTGATGATATCGATACACAAGGACTCGAGCTTCGTGATGCAGTGCCTGCAACTTGGCACCAAAGGGTATCTGTTAAAAAGCGCCAGCGTACTGGAGCTTGAACTGGCGCTGGAGGCCCTGCAAGGCGGCGGCCAGTACCTGTCAGTTCCAGTAGTCTCATTGGTGGTCAATCAGGCGGTGAAGCAAACGCGTGAAGAAGCGAAATACCTATCGCATTCAAAATTGACTGTGCGGCAACTCGAAATACTCAGGTTGATCGCCCGCGGGGAGACAACGCGCAATATTGCGCAAGGGCTGAGGTTGAGTATCAAAACGATCGAGGCACATCGTTCGCAGATTATGCATCGCCTGCACATTCACGATGTCGCAAGCCTGGTGATGTTTGCGGTACGCGAAGGCATCGTACAAATAAACGACTGACCTGGTTGATCACGTGCGGCGCGGGTTAACCTTTCCAGTCGTCTGTACCTGTCAGACTTGACAGTAGCGCAGAGCGATTTCCACGCATTAAATGGCCACTTCCCGGTTAACCGCAAGGAAGTGCAACCATGTCATTCCCTCCGTACCGCCTCCTCAGGTTGTCAGCCATGCTGGGCACGCTGGTGCTGATCAACGCCTGTAGGACCCCTGCCGATGTCACGTCTGACGCCATGGCGTGCTTCCAACAAAACAGAGAAAACTTCAGCGAAGTCCTGGGCTGCTATAAAAAAGCCCACGCACTGATCCCTCTTAACTACAAGGCAGAAGGCGTTGAACAGGTTGGCGACGTGCAAATCAGGCGTTACCGACTCATCTCCCAGGATTGGGGGCGCAACGGCGCCATCGCCCCCGCCGTCTGGAACCATCGGGTAGAGATCTACGTTGCGCAGGATGTGTCACGCGACAAACCCGCGATATTGGTGGTCAACGACGGCGTCAATCACCCTTTGCCGGGCTCCGCTCCTGGCGCACCGAACAACTTCACCCGCGACAGCCTGCTGCGCATCGCCCGCGAAACCCGATCCAGCGTGGTGGTGGTCGATGATGCGCCCAACCAATACCTGACCTACAACAACGATGGCAAACCTCGTACGGAAGACGACAGCGTTGCCCACAGCTGGAAGCTTTTCATGCAGGCCCCCGCCGCCGACCCTTTCATGGCCTTGAACGTGCCGGTGATGGAAGCCATCATCAAGACCATGGACCTGGCGGATCGAGAACTGCCGGTAAAAACTTCCGGCTACATCCTGACTGGCGCTTCAAAACGCGCCTGGGCCGTGTGGCTGGCAACGCTGGTGGACACGCGCGTCACCGCAATCGCACCGGTAGTCATCGAGACACTCAGCGGCAAACTCGCCTTTGAACACGCCTACCAGGTGTATGGTCATAGCTGGCCGCTGGCATTTATCGACTATTACCGCGAGGGTGTCACGGCGCAGCTCAATACCGAGGGTTTTGACAAGCTTATGCAGGTCATCGACCCGCTGCGCTATCTGGACACCGCGTATGCCCACCGACTGCGCACGCCTAAATACATCGTGAATGCCAGCGGCGACGACTTTTTTACGCCGGACAGCAGTCGCAACTATTACGACAGCTTGCCAGGCCAGAAAACCCTGAGGTCCCTGCCCAATAGCGCCCATGACATTCGCGCCTATTTGCCCGATACCCTGATTCCTTTCTTCAAGCGGATCCGTGAAGGTCGGCCTTTGCCGAGCGTTAATCCGGTTGCAGGAGGCGGCTTCAAGCTTTCAGAAGTCCCCAGCCGCGTGGTTCGCTGGGACGCCCACAACCCGGCCGCCAGGGACTTTCGCTTCAATTGCAACATTCGTTATGTGCCAACCCAACTGCCTGCCTCGCAAACAGTCGCGCCAACCGGCACCGCGCCCAAGGCAGGCTGGCACGCATCGTTCGTCGAAGCGACATTTGAGGATGGCATGATCGCCACCAGCCAGGTGCAGATAACGCCCGACACATACCCCTCCCAACCACCCGCACCGGGCGGGCCTTTTTGCCAAACGTTGCAGGAGCGAGTGCCCTCTGAGTGAGGCGCGGTTTGCCGGGGCTGGTATCTGGATTTTATCGGGTTAGAATCATCGGCATTTCCTGCCTGCTTCATTGATACGAGCCCCCCATGAGCTTTGATTTCGACACGATCCACCCACGCCTCGGCACCGGCAGCACCAAGTGGAACCGTTACCCGCAGGACGTTCTGCCAATGTGGATCGCCGACATGGATATCGCCGCGCCGCCCGCCGTGTTGCAAGCTCTGCACCAGCGCCTCGACCAGCAGATTCTCGGCTACAGCGTGGCCGGCCCGGATGTGCGCGAAGCCATCATCGACGACCTGTGGGCCAAGTACGCCTGGCGCGTGCAGCCTGAAGACCTGCTGTTTCTGCCGGGTGTCGAACCCGGCTTCAATATGGCGCTGCACGGGTTTGTGCAGCCCGGCCAACCGGTGGTGTTGCAAACGCCCAACTATCGGCCGATCCGCCTGGCGCCCGGCCACTGGAACCTGCCGCGTATCGAAGTGCCGTTCGAGCTGATCAACGGTGAATACCTCACGCCGCTGCCGGCCCTGCACCAGGCCTTGACCGGCGCCGGTGCGCTGCTGTTGAGCAACCCGCACAACCCGATGGGCAAAGTCTTCCCACGCGAAGAATTGCTGGCCGTGGCCAACGCCTGCCTGGAACACGGCGCGCTGATCATCAGCGACGAAATCCACGCCGAACTGTGCTTCGACGGCCGCCGCCACATCCCCACCGCCAGCCTCAGCCCCGCCATCGCCCAGCGCACCATCACGCTGATGTCGGCCAGCAAGGCTTACAACGTAGCAGGCCTCAAGACCTGTTTTGCGGTGGTGCAGAACGCCGAGGTCCGCGAGCGCTTCAACCAGGCCCGCTGCGGCATGGTCGACAGCGTGAGCCCCCTGGGCCTGGAGGCCACTCGCGCGGCCTACAGCCAGTGCGGCGAATGGCTGGAGGCGCTGGTGCAGTACCTGCAAGCCAACCGCGACTACCTGCTTGACGCCGTGCAAACGCGCTTGCCTGGCGTGGTGATGCACGTGCCGCAGGGCACCTACCTAGCCTGGCTGGACTGCAGCGCTTTGGGCCTGGACGACCCGCAGCAGTTCTTCCTGGAGCAGGCCAAGGTCGGTTTGAGCGCGGGGATCGAATTCGGCGACGACAGCCAGCAGTTCGTACGTCTGAACTTCGGCTGCCCACGGGCCATGCTGGAAGAAGGTTTGCAGCGTATGGAGCGCAGCCTGCAAAACCGCTGAAAAGAACTGGCACCTTCGCGGTGCCAGTCAACTTGCTCTGGGGTTAGTTTGGTGGTTTCTGAACGTCAACTTTCATGCTGCTCACCTGCGGAAAACGACTGAAGTTCCCGCCTTGGTGTGAAGCGCTGACCGTCAGCAACGTACCGTCGCTGGTGATGAAAGTTGGCAGTGCTTGCTCGCCGTTCACGCCCTTGGGAAACGCATGTTTGATCACCAGTTTCTGTAGTTCCCGCCCCGTTTCACCCATCAGGTTCACCGACAGATCCCCCGAGGGCGAAACCCTCCAGCCCTCCAGTTGATCGGCGCGATAGTCCAGCCTGACGATACTTTTAACAGGATCCGTGATGGTCACCCCCTGATCGCCCTTGTTGATCACGTAGGTGTTGAAGCCGCCTTCGCCGTATAGATCGGCGCCGCCATTGACCACGACAATGTTCGCGCCTTTGCCGGTGTAAGCCACATCGTTATCACCATTGAGGGTGATCAGATTGTTTTCGTCATTGCCCTGGACGAAGCTTTCCCCCTTGGCAACGGTGGTCACATTAGAGAATGACTGAAAGTGTGCGATTTTTTTCAAACCGTCGGTATTCGATTCTGCGGTTTTTATTGAGACTGTATGGGTCTTTAAGTTAATAACGTGCCCCAAGTAATTGGCAGTTTTATGGCTCCCGTCCTCCTCGAAGGAGGTGTTGAGCGCACCCGAAAAAATCAACGTATTGCGCCCGTCTCCACCATTGAGTGAAGTTTGCCGCGGGCTGAAACCGTCTTTTTCGGTTTCCGAGACTTGCTCGGCCTGTTCCAGGGTCTGGCGTGCATCGGCATTGATCACAACCGTATCGTCCGCATCGCCACCTCTGATGCCTTTTTTGCCACCGCCCAGTAAAAAATAATTGGGTTTGTTCTCCACGCCTGATGCCCAGTCATCGCCGTCACCCAAATCCCAAAGCGTGGCCTTCGTTGCGCCCTGCTCGCCTTCTACTGCGTGTACGGGCTTACCGTTCAATGAGTTGAAAGGGCCTAAAAGATTATCGCCGGCGCCTTTGACACTCACCGTCGGAACATGGCCTGGCACTTTGATCTGATGCAGCAACCAGGAAGCAGGTGAATACCAAAGTGCCGGGGTAAGCCGGACTTTCCCGGAAACTTGTTTGGCCTCGACCTCGGCTGAACCGAATACAACGCGCTCAAAATATTCTTTGCCATCGCCTTGCAAAAAGGCCGTGTGGCGGGCTTGGTTCTGCTCCAGGTACTCCTCGGCGTATTTCTTTTCCAAATACGGCTTCATGACACTGAATCCCGGCTCAAACCCCAGGAACGACTTCACACCGACACTGAATTTTTGCCCACCCGAAAGCGGCGTATAACGATCAATCTCTTCTACGGTACGTACGGCTGAATAAATGGCTTGCGCGGCCATCAAGGCACCCGCCACGATCAGGCCCGCCGGGCCGGCAGCACTGGCACCTGCCATGAATGCCACGCCCAACGCTATTGATGTCACAGCATTGGTGACGGCAAAAGCGCCATTGACGTAGTGGTCCTGTGCCTCTTTGCCTGTGCTGCGACCGGCTTTCTTGAATGAATCGACGGCGTTGTAGGTATCAAACGGCACGCTGAACACCAGCCCGATCCCGCCTGCGGCCTTGCCAACCATTTTTCCAAGGCTGCCGGTCTTGAAGGCTATGATGGACGAAGCCTGACCAGTGATGGTTTTTTGCGCCATCTTGTTCAAGGCAACTTCTACGCCCAGGCCCGCATAATCCGCACCCACGGCGCCAAAACCAATAGCCGCCGCCGTAGTATCACCCTGTCTCAGGTTCTCGACGGCACTGCGCAGCCCCTGGAAAGTGCTGAACGCCCGAAACCCCAAGCCCGCGACCTGGTTGGATCGCGCTATTTTCGTGTCGCCGGCAGAGAAAAAGTCTGGCGGTACCGGTTTATTGCTGATTCGAAAATCGCGCATCTCAGCAGAAACCGTCGACATCGCCTTGACGGCTTTCGACAGCTCTTCCGGCACCTGGCCACCCTCCCGGCGGTTGATCATGGGTGGCGCGTCAAGGCTACGATTCGCCGCCAACTCACCAAGCACGCTATCCATACGATCAGCAACCTCGCTGGGTGCCGACTTGAGGTTGGCCGCAAAGCGCGCGTAGTCGATCTCTACAGTGGCTGCCAGTTTGCTGCCATTCGGATCATTGACCAGCGCATCTTCAATCGGCTTGCCGTTGACAGTGGCACCCAATTGGTAAAGTTCGGCACGACTGACCTCCACTTCACCGATGCGAATCGCAGGGCGCGTCTTGTCGAGTTCTTGCATGCGCTGCAATTGCGCCGCGTCAACCTGCGATGCCCCTGCGTTGAATGGCCTTGTCGTGAGGGCCACCGGTTGGTACGCGTCTGTACGAAGGCGCAGTTTTGCGTTTTCCGCAACCAGAAATACCGTGGGATCCGTCATGTACCGATGTACTTCTTGCAGCCGACCGGCGACCAAATCGGCGCGTGCCTGGCCGGGAGGTGCGTTGAAAAAGTCGTCGCCGATAATCAGGGTTGGCGGGGTGCTCAAACGCAGCTGTGTCTGCGGATGCTCGCCGGCGTTCGCAATAACTACCGAAACAACAGAGCCAACCGATTGCACGGCGGCCGGATTAACCTTTGAAAGGTTTTGCAGCACGGAGTCGATCGTCGCTTTGACCTATGGTCGACTCTATGCGGGTCGATGCCAGCCGCTGCAGATACTTCTACTGACTTGCCCTGGATAGGTTCTGTTTTGAAATACGACGGTGAGCCAAGACGGTCCTCAGCCAGATGGGCACGATCTTTCTCCATACGTTCAAAGATGTACGGATACGCCTCTGGCGCGGCAGCTTGATTGATCGCATTGAGCAACTGTTGCCCCAGCACTTTCATGGCCGGCACTTGCGAGGCATTTGGATGATCGGCAATAAACTGTTCGACCGTTTTGAAAACGTCCAATGCCTTGTGGAATTGATTCATGCCTTTAAGCTCATGGACTTCTTTCAACCCTTGCGACACGCGTTCGTAGGCTGTCGCAGCGGCGTCGCCGGCAGGCGGTGCATTAAACCGAAGCTCTGCTGACGTCGGCAGCTTTGAAGCACTCAGCACGTTAACCTGATCAAGACCGGCCAAGGGCGCGTCATACAAAAATTTGACGTTGTGGGAGGCACCGGATATCAGGGGAAGGTGATCGCGATTGAACACACTGATTTTGTACCTGGGCCTGCCGAGATCAGTCTGCAAAGGCTTGACCAAGTACTTGAGTTTGGGGTGAGTAAATATCTTTTTTAACCCGGCTTCAAAAGCTTCAGCGGAATCAAACCTGGTCAGGCCGATATTCGGGTCGAAGTAGTAATACGTTCGATGACCTGAGGGTTCAACGACAACGCCTGCGGTCAGTCGATGTTTATGAGCGCTGATCAATAACGTTTTCGTGTCGGGTGAGCTGGTCAGTTGCGCTGTTATTTCGGAATAGGCGCCGATCTTGGTGGTGGCGGGGTCGTGTGCAACGTCGGGGTCGTCTACTTGTTTATGAACCCTCGCCAGGTTATGGAAGAACGTTTGGGATTCAGGTGAGTCAGGATTGACGAGGGCTTGATGGATGTTACCGAGTAAAATGTGTTCCTTACCTTGCGCAATCGCCAACGACAGAAGATGCACTAACCCTGCGCATTCTCCCTTGGACAATTGGTTGACGATGGAAAGGTAATAGCTTTGCGGGATGGGCGTAGTTCTTACGCCCGGGGCTGTCATGATCGCCGTGAAGTTTTTAACATCGTTTTGAGCGCCCGAGATCTGGCTCCGCTCTGTAAACCGCTGTTCAATGTAGTACTGCAGCGCGCCGAGTTGCGTAGGGCTCAGCCCACCTCCCACTGCAAGCCTCATCAGTGCCTGATCGCTCATGGTCTTGTAATAGCCAGGAATTTCTACGGCCGCGGGAATAAAATACCCACGCTCGTAAGCGTGATGGTCGCTTTGTTTGGCCTTGACCACTTCCGATCGAAAAAGCGCAGGTACCTCATCATCCGGCACAACGCTGGGGGGCGGCCCGCCTGCAATAGAGGTGTGGCGACGAACGCGCTCAGACGCACCTTCGCGGTGTTGTTCATTGGGCGGTGTGGACGTGTCACGGGGATATAGGTCTAGGTCGGAAAAGAACGGCGCGGTACGGGTAGCGGGCAGATGCATGAATACGCTCGTAATCAATTATTCGTTCTACATCCCTTTCATGGCGTGGCTCCTGACGAGTGCAACACTATCAACGGCACCAACAGCTCACCTATCAGACCTTTCTGAACAGCGCCAACAACCAGAAGCCAAGCGCCCGTTCAACAGCACCTGGCGCGAGTTCGATAACCAGCAGACCAAAATGTGGGAGGGGGCTTGCTCCCGATGGCGGCGTATCAGTCGACTTATTCAGAGACTGGCACACTGCGATCGGGAGCAAGCCCCCTCCCACATTTGCTAGCACATTTACAGTTTGGCAATCGACACTTCGGTGGATTTCACAAAGGCAATCACTTCGCTGCCCACTTTCAATTCCAGGTCCCGCACCGAGCGGGTGGTGATCACCGACGTCACGATGCCGGACGCGGTTTGCACGTCGATTTCGGACACCACTTCGCCCAGCAGAATTTCCTTGATCACGCCTTTGAACTGGTTGCGCACGTTGATCGCTTTAATAGTCATGTCGGGTTTCCTTTTGGCTGTTGGGTCAATCCGCACGAATGCGCAGGCCCTCAAAATGCGCCATCAGCGAGAACATTAAAAGGAATATATAACTCTTTATTTATTCGATATAGATATATAAGAACTGTTGCCCAGCCAACAGTGGTTCAACAATCTGCTGCTTCCAGCAACAGCGTTAAACACCCTCCCCGCGTAAATCCGGCTCCTGGCCAGATGGCACAGAGACTGCATATTCCTATAAAGCATGATGAAACATGCCAACTCAGTTTTCTGAATATAAGAAAAGCCTTCTCTCAACGCCTTGCCGGAGCTGTTCCATGAAACCCTTCACCCTACGCTTACTCGGCGCCTGCGCCCTCGCCCTGTGCCTACAGCCCCAGGCCTTTGCCGCCGAAACCGATCCCGCCGAAGTCAACCTCGACTACGCCTACTATTCGCCCGTGAGCCTGGTACTCAAGCACTTCGGCTGGCTGGAACAGGCCCTGCCCCAGAGCAAGGTCGGTTGGGTGCTGAGCCAGGGCAGCAACCGCTCCCTGGAATACCTCAACAGCGGCGGCGTGGACTTCGCCTCCTCGGCGAGTTTGTCCGCCGTGTTGAGCCGCGCCAACGGCAGCCCGATCAAGTCGGTGTACGTCTACAGCCGCGCCGAATGGACCGCGCTGGTGGTGCGCAAAGACTCGCCTTACAAGAGCGTCTCCGACCTCAAAGGCAAAAAAATCGCCGCCACCAAAGGCACCGACCCGTACCTGTTCACCCTGCGCAGCCTGCAATTGGCCGGGCTGAAAAAGGACGATGTGGAACTGGTGCACCTGCAACACCCGGACGGCCGTACCGCGCTGGAAAAAGGTGATGTGGACGCTTGGGCCGGTCTCGACCCGCACATGGCGGCCAGCGAAATCCAGGCCGGCTCGCGCCTGTTGTACCGCAACAAGGACTTCAACAGCTACGGCGTGGTCAGCGTCACCGAGAAGTTCGCCAAGGAACACCCGCAAACCATCACCAAGGTGCTCGGCGCCTATGAGAAAGCCCGCGACTGGGCGGTAAAACACCCGGACGAGTTTGCCAAGCTGCTCGCTGATGAATCTGGCTTGCCGCTGGAGGTGGCCAAGCTGCAATTGTCGCGTACCGACCTGAGCACGCCATTTCTCAGCAGCAAGGATGTGGCGTCGTCCAAGGCCGCCGCACCGATCCTGGTGTCCGAAGAACTGGTGCGCAAAGGTGTGAATGTGGACCAGGTGATCGACCAGTTGATCGACACCTCGTACGGCCACTAAGGAGCGCGTGATGACCAGCAAAACCCAAGCATTGCCCCTGGCCGCGCCGGCGGCGATCAACCGCAGTGCCTGGCCGAGGCGGCTCAAGGGCCTGGTGTTGCCGGTGCTGATCCTGCTGGTGTTGGAGGTGGTGGTGCGGGTGGGCTGGCTGCCGTCGTATCAGATGCCGGCGCCCAGCGAGATCGCCGTGACCCTTGCGGACCTGGCAGAAGGCGCCTTGTGGAAGCACATCAGCGCCAGCCTCGGCCGGGTGCTGCTGGGCTTTGCCATTGGTGCCAGCCTGGCGTTGGTGTTTGCCGCCTGGGTCGGCTTGAGCCGGGAAGCTGAAGCCTACCTGGAACCAACCTTCGCCGGGCTGCGCTCGATCCCAAGCCTGGCCTGGGTGCCGCTGTTGCTGCTGTGGCTGGGCATCGACGAGACCTCGAAAATCGCACTGATTGCAATTGGCGCGTTCTTCCCGGTGTACCTCAATGGCGTCGCGGCGATCCGCGATATCGACCGCAAGCTGGTGGAAGTCGGGCAAATGTACGGCTTCAGCCGACGGCGCCTGGTGCGGCGCATCCTGTTGCCCGCCGCCCTGCCCGGCCTGTTCACCGGCTTGCGCAGCGGCTTGAGCCTGGCGTGGATGTTTCTGGTGGCGGCCGAGCTGATCGCGGCCACCAAGGGTTTGGGTTACCTGCTCAGCGATGGGCGGGAAACCTCGCGGCCGGACATCGTGCTGGCGGCAATCATCGTACTGGCGCTGTTGGGCAAGGTCAGCGACGGCCTGCTGGCGGCGCTGGAGAAACGCTGCCTGGCCTGGCGTGACACCTTCAATGGCCAAGGTGGGGAGCAATGAGCATGCAGCCATTACTGGACATCCATGTGGTACGCAAAAGCTTCGCCAGCACCACCGTATTGAAAGACGTGCGCCTGGCCTTGCAACCACGCGAAGCCGTGAGCCTGCTGGGCCCCAGCGGTTGTGGCAAAAGCACCTTGCTGCGGATCGTCGCCGGGCTGGAAACGGACTTCCGGGGCGAACTGCGCAGCCCCGACGGCGAGGTCGCGTTTGTGTTCCAGGAGCCTCGCTTGATGCCCTGGCTCACCGTGGAGCAGAACATCGGCTTCAGCGATGACAACCGCTACGACAAGGCCTGGGTCACGCAATTGATCGAGGAAGTCGGCCTCAAGGGCTTTGCCCAGGCATTGCCCAAAGCGCTGTCCGGTGGCATGGCGCAGCGCGTGGCCATCGCCCGTGGCCTGTATTCAAGGCCGCAGGTGTTGTTGCTGGATGAGCCGTTCAGCGCAGTGGATGCGTTTACCCGGATGAAGCTGCAGGATTTGCTGCTGCAACTGGCCGCGCACCATGCCATCGCCCTGCTGCTGGTCACCCATGATGTGGATGAAGCGCTGTACCTGAGTGATCGGGTGCTGGTGATGGACAACCGGCCGAGCAGCATTCGCCAGGAGCTGGCGGTGGACTTGCCGCACCCAAGGGACCGCCGCGACCCGCTGCTGGCGCAGCTCAAGGCACTGTCCTTGACTGAGCTGCAGCGGGCGCATGTGATCTAGGGCAACGGATGCAGGCTCTTGTAGCAAATTAGCAAGCCCGCCTGTTGTGGCGAGCGGGCTGTTGTGGCGAGCGGGCTTGCCCGCGTTGGGCTGCGTAGCGGCCCCAAAAAAAGCGGGAGCGCTGCGCACTCCAACGCGGGCAAGCCCGCTCGCCACAACAGCCCGCTCGCCACAGCAAGCCCGCTCGCCACAAGGACGGGAGTTATGTCAGACAACCGCTTTGCGCAGCGTCACCCAATACCGCGTCCGCGCCTGCACTTCGAGCCCCAGGGTTGAGGCCAGCAGGTTGAGGATGCGGTCGGTGTCGTCCAGGCGGAAACTGCCGGTGACTCGCAGTGCTTCCAGGCTTGAATCCCAGCGCAACACCCCCCGGGCGATAACGCTCCAGTTCACGCAGGAAATCCCCCAGCGCTTGGTTCTGCGCGGTCAGCACCCCGTCGCGCCAACCCAGTTGCAGCACATCGAATGGCACCCAGGCACCCAGCCCGGCGGTTTTCAGCGAGGCTTGCCGACCGCTCTGCAAGGTCGACGATTGCCCCTTCAGGTCGCGCACCTGCACCACGCCCTTGAGCACCGACACCAGGCAGCCGGACGCCAATTGCCGCACGCACACCTCGGCCTGGCTGACCTTCAGCTCGCCGTAACGCGTGTGCACCGTGATCGCCTGCGGGCCCGGTACGTTTAGTGCCAGCTCACCGTCTACCAGACTGATGCGTTGCTGCGCCAGGTCCACATCCACCGCCGTGGCCGTGTTGAGTTGCAGGCTGGCGCCGTCGGCCAAGGGCAAGCGTTTGCGCTCGCCGGTGGCGGTGTGCACGTCAGCGCGCCAGGCCTCAATAGGCAATTGGCGGCTGATCAGCCAGGCGGTCGGCACTAGCGCCGCCACGCCCAGTGCGCGTTTGAGCACGGCGCGCCGACCCGGTTGCGGGCGATCAAGGCTGGCCATCGCCAACGCCTGGGGCAAGTCGCTGAAACGCTGACGCAAGCTCTGGGCGCGTTGCCAGGTCTGCTCATGCTGGGGATGGCTGTCGCGCCAGTGCTGCAAGGCGGCGTGATCGCGCTCGGTGGCCGCGCCGGACTCCAGCAGCGCCAGCCATTGAGCGGCGGCGCGTGCGACGTCGCGGTTCACAGTTCCACCAGCAGGCAGTGCTCGTAGGCCTGGGCCATATAGCGCTTCACCGTGCGTTCGGACACCTCAAGGCGCTCGGCAATCTCGCGATACCCCAAACCTTCCAGCTGGCTCCACAAGAACGCGCGGCGTACCACCGCTGGCAAGCCATCGAGCAATTCATCCAGGGCCTGCAGGGTTTCCAGCAGCAGCCAACGCTGCTCAGGCGACGGCACGCTGGATTCGGGCAAGGTGGCCAAGGCCGTCAGGTAGGCTTGTTCGAGGCTGCGCCGTTGATGGAAATTAACCAACAGGCGCTTGCCGACCGTGACCAGGTACGCCCGGGGTTCCTGCATCTGCGCAATCGGCTGCGCACTGGCCAGCACGCGCAGGAACGTATCCTGGCTGAGGTCGGCCGCATCCCAGGCATTGCCCAGGCGCCGGCGCAGCCAGTTTTCCAGCCAGCTGCGGTGGTCGCGGTACAGGCTCGACAGCGTCAGTTCGGGGGCGTGCGTAGGAACAACAGCATCATTCATGGCGAGCAACCTGCACGGGCGCGATTTAGTCTCAAATGAGATTCATTCTATTTAATATCGTGCCGGGACACCATGATCTTTTCAACGTCGCGTTTATTTCGTCGCCTCTGCGTCGAACACTTGCCCGCGCCCTACCACACTGGCCGGTGCCAATATTGCGCCTGGCGCCAGCACCGCATTCGCGCCGATCCGGCATTGATCGCCGAGCAACGCGCCAAACTTGTCGCAACCGGTGCGCTGCAACACGCCATCGACCCGCACCTGCACTTCCTTGTCGTCACGTTCATTGCGGTAGTTGGCGACAATGCTGCCCGCCTCCAGGTTGATCCCGTGGCCCAGCACCGAATCGCCGACAAAGTTGAAGTGCGCCAGCTTGCTGGCGCTGAACACGAAAGCCGTTTTCAACTCGGAACCGGGGCCGATGATGCAGTGCTCGTCCAGCCAGCAACCGCCACGCAGCAGCGAACCACTGGCGATAAAGCAATGGGCGCCGATGATCAGGGAGGCTTGAGCAAGGCGCCAGCCTCGACGGTGGCGGTACGGTGGATGGCGATTTCATCCTGCACGGTGTATTCATCGGCCGGCAGTTCGGCCAGCAGTTGGCGAACAATCGCGGGGGCTTGGGTGGCGAGGGCCCAGGGCGCCAGGTCAGCCCAGGGTGCCAGCGGGGATTGGGAAAAGTTGGCGATGTAATCGCTGAGTCGGATCAACGTCAAACCCTCCAGGGTGTCGGGGAAGTTCGAAACGCTAGCATGTCGGAGCGGACAAACGAATCTTTACTAATTGTCTTGTTATGGATATTTTATCCACAAACACAAACGAGGCCCGCCCATGCAATTGCCTGACTACTCCGATGTCATCGCCGCCGCCCAGCGCCTGCAAGGTGTCGCCCACCTGACGCCGGTGTTCACCTCACGCACCCTCGATGCCGAGACCGGCGCGCAGGTCTTCATCAAATGCGAAAACCTGCAACGCACCGGTTCGTTCAAGTTTCGCGGCGCGTTCAATGCCCTCTCGCAGTTTGATGCGCAGCAGCGCAAGGCTGGGGTGGTGGCGTTCTCTTCGGGCAACCATGCCCAGGGCATTGCCCTGGCGGCGCAATTGCTGGGGATACCGGCGACCATTGTGATGCCCACCGATGCGCCCGCGGCCAAGGTCGCGGCCACCCGCGAATACGGGGCCAGCGTGGTGCTGTATGACCGCTTCAACGAAGACCGCGAGCAGATCGGCCGCGCCCTGGCCACTGAACACGGCCTGACCCTGATCCCGCCTTATGATCATCCACACATCCTTGCCGGGCAAGGCACCGCCGCCAAGGAGCTGCTGGAATTCACAGGCCCTCTGGACGCCTTGTTCGTCGGCCTGGGCGGTGGCGGCATGTTGTCCGGTACCGCGTTGTCGACGCGTGCGCTGGCACCGGATTGCCAGCTGTTTGGGGTCGAACCCGAGGCCGGCAATGACGGCCAGCAGTCGTTGCGCACCGGCAGCATCGTGCATATCGACACCCCGGCCACCATCGCCGACGGGGCGCAGACCCAGCACCTGGGCAACTACACCTTCCCGATCATCCGCGACCAGGTGAACGACATCCTCACGGTGTCGGATGCCGAATTGGTGACGGCGATGAAGTTTTTCATGCAACGCATGAAACTGGTGGTGGAACCGACCGGCTGCCTGGGCCTGGCCGCATTGCGGCAACTGGGCAAGCGCTTCAAGGGCCAGCGCGTAGGGATTATCGTCACCGGCGGCAATGTGGATAGCCAGAAGTACGCCAACCTGCTCAGCGAGGCCCCATGAAGATCATCCATACCCCCGATGCGTCAGCACCCGCCGGCCATTATTCCCAAGCCATCGCCCATGCCGGCGCGTTGTATATCTCCGGGCAACTGCCGGTGAGCGCGGATGGGCGTCATAACCTGTCGGCGTCGTTTGCCGAACAGGCGCGTGTGGCGCTGGGCAATCTGCTGGCGATATTAAAGGCGGCCGGTGGCGCGCCGGAGGATCTGGTGAAGGTCACGGTGTATGTGGCCGGCGTCGGCCACTGGCCGGAATTCGACCGCGTGTATGCCGCCGCACTGGGCGACCACCGCCCTGCCCGCGCGGTGGTGCCGGTGCCCGAATTGCACCACGGCTACTTGGTGGAGATTGAAGCCATCGCACGCTATTTGGCGTAGGTGTAGACCGCCGCACGCGACACGCCGAGGTGCGAGGCCACGGTCTCCATGGCCCGGCGGACGTCCATGCAACCCGAGTCTTTAAGCTCTTGCAGCAGCACCCGTCGATCCGCCGTCTTCAGTGCACGCGGGGTGGTGGCCAGGCGTGCGGCGAACTGGTCGATGCGCGCCCGGATCGTATCGGCGCCGGAAGGGTCCAGCGACTCGCCGGGCTTGTCGCCACTCACCGAGCCAAATTGCTCCAGCATGCCCTGCAAGCCCCGGAACAACGAGAGGTCGACGTTCATGCACAGCGCCGCGACGTACTTGCCGCTGGCGTCCTTGATGCCAATCGACGTGCTCTTGACCTGGCGGCCATCGGCGAACTGATTCTGGTAATTGGCAACGACCTGCGGGTACTCGGGGTCGGCAATCCGCGCCAGGCCCAACTCGGTGGCCGGGTCACCGGGCTGGCGGCCCGAGAGGTTGTTATGGATGGCCAGGATCGCGTGCTGCGGGTCGCGCAAATCGTGCAGCACCACTTCGCAGAAGGGGCTGAAGGTTTTGCTCAAACCTTCGGCGATCTGTTCGAGCTGGCTGATCAGGGTGGTGTCTTCGAGTGAGGTGTTTTTCATGCGAGACAACATATCCAGTCCTGGACAGGGCGTCAATTTGTGCACTACTGAAAGATGACGACAGGCTGCCCACCCAAGCTGTAACGCCGGTGAAACAGGCGCGAAGGCTTTATTTCACGCCCTCTGGAAAATCCGTCGGAATGCCTTGCTTGTTAAGGATTGCCAGCTATATCTACTGCTGTGTAGTAGCTAATAGCTGTTAACCATGACTCGATAGGCAGCGCTTTGGAAAAGTGCCGTGACAAGGAAGATCAGATCGCTGTCGTTCGCTCCGTCACCTCAATTCTCGCGCTGAGCGTCTGTTAACTCACTTGTCAGATTGAGGAGATGAGCATGCCAGCGATGATGCCCGTTGGACCGTTCAAGCACTGCGTCTCTGCCGAGGGCAAGACGTTTCCCTACTACATTGTGCCGTTTGACAAAGACGGCCAGTGCGAAGCGCCGCTGACGCGCGAGCATTTGCTGGACAACCTCGGTGGTCACAGCGACATCTTTTTCTTTTCTCATGGCTGGAACAACGACTGGGAAGTGGCCAGTGCCCGATACGCGGATTTTATCGACGGCTACATCCGCCAACGCAGCACCCTGGGGCTCAAGGTTGCGGATAAGTACAACCCGCTGCTGGTCGGCATCTTCTGGCCAAGCCAGGCCCTGGCCTGGTTTGACAACGAGACCGGGCCGCGCTTTGCCGGCTCCGTTGAAGAGGGCCGCAAGCAAGTGGCCGAAATTGCCCAGTCACTGCCGCAGACAAAACGCGAGGCCTTTCTGACCTTGGCCCAGACGCCACGGCTTACACCACAACAGGCCGGTGAACTGGCGCAAATACTGGCGGATGCACTCAAGGACCAGCAGGACGATGAGGGCCTGCAACGCAGTCCGCCCAGTGCACAGGACTTGCTCGTTTGCGCGATTGTCAGTGCAGAGCCGGAGCCTGACTACGATAAGTTCGGTGCCGTGCGGGAAGCCCCGCAAACGCCGCCGACGCCGGCGGGCGTTATTGATGCCCTGAAGTCGCTTGACCCGCGCCAACTGATCAAACCGTTCACGGTATGGCAAATGAAAGACCGCGCCGGCAAGGTGGGCAGCGCGGGCGTGTCGCGGTTGCTGGCAGATATCCTGACCACCAGTGCGAACGCCAAGGTGCATCTGCTGGGGCATTCCTATGGCTGCAAAGTGGTGATGTCCGCCACGGCTGCGCTGCCCGACGGTGTGCGCCCCATCCATTCGGCATTGCTGCTGCAGCCCGCCATCTCCCAATACGCCTTCGCTGCGAAAATCCCCGACAGTACGCTGCAAGGCGGTTACCGACCCAACCTTGCCCGCATCACCCGCCCGGTTGTAGCGACATTCAGCAGCCATGACAGCGCCTTGAGCCAAGCCTTCCACCTGGCACTACGTCGCGATCAGGACCTGGGCGAGCAGCCCTCGCCCGCCGGTTCACCGAGCAAGTACGGCGCATTGGGCGGCTTCGGCCCCCAGCCTGTGGAGGTGCAGCCGATCTACATCAAGGACCCGCTGGACCCGTATGACTTCGGTAAAGGTGGGCGTGTGCTGGGCATCCAGGGCAGCCGTACGATCAGCGGCCATGGCGATATCAGCAATCCGTCGACCTGGTGGCTGGCTTACAGCCTGACCTCGAGCAACGACGTGTGAGATGAGGGGTTTGTCATGGCCGAGATGCTGAAACGCCAGAACGATATTGTGACCCTCAAGGTTGAGCTGAAGGCCAGGGGAGAAGTCATCTTTACACTGCAATGGCATGAAGATCATGCACTTTTAGGCGTCACGTTCTGGCAGGATAATCAGGCGTCGTTCGGTTTGTCGTCTGAATTCCCCGTCAAGCGGCCGGACGAGTCAAACCTGCATTTTCCTGCCGCGTTTATCGAGGCATTGCACGCACACTGGCACATCAATGGCATCGGACATCAGTGCTTGTGGGTGCCACCTGGTCCAACCCTGCGGCACGCTGAGTTTCCTGCCGTGGGAACAACTGCTCGTGGATCTCCAGATACCCGTATTGATGTTGCCCGATTTTATTTTCCCGCCGCCTCAGGAAAGTTTTGAGCAGCTGGATGTCGTTGTCTGTGGCAGTGCGCCGTTGCAGAGGGAAAAAATCGACGCCGGCAATGATCTGATCGATACGCTGCAGGCCATCGCCAGCGGCGTTGATCGCCCACTGCGCCTGCACGTATTCACCGACACCGATCTGTCGCCGCTGCTCAACTCGATAGACTTGGGCTGCGAGGTGATCGCCTATTCGATTGACAGCACCCCATTGCTTACAGCCAACGGGATGACCTCAATCGGGCAACCTGGCAGAAGCCTGCAATCACCCTGGCTTGTGTGGATGCGGGATGCGCTCAAAACTTTCAGTGTCGACGCCGTACATTTCATATGCCACGGGCACTTGTCCGGTCTCCGAGGCTCGCTGCTCTTTGCGCAGTCACCAACGCAGCGTAGCGACGACTTCCTCGCAGGTTCTGTGGGGGCGGTCGAGCTGGCCAACTTTCTGATCCAGATTGGTGCCTGGGCCACTGCGTTCAGCGCGCCCACCGACAACCACAGTCTACTGGGACTGCGGGTACTGGCTGATGAAATTGCCCAGACATTGCCTGGACCGATGATGATGTTTGATCACAACAAGGCGCCTTATGGGGTGCTGGAGGCAGGCTATCGCTTTGTGCATTCTCCCTATCCGCAACGCCCCCCTTACCATGAGGGCGGCTTGTATTTGTATTGCCAGCCCTATCTGCTCACCCGGTCCTTTCAGGCGCCGACCTACGCCCAGCGCAATCTGGAGCTACAGGATCTCGGCAGGCGCTACGCTCGAAATAGAGCACAGATCAAAACCGTACTGAACACCTATGCGCTGAGTGACGATGTGCAGTCATCGCAACCACTGACCAGGAGCAAGCACTTATCAGCCGTAACCGCAGCAACGGAACGCGCTGCCGAACAAATCCAATTGCATTATCAGAAACTGATACGCGATGAAGTAGTGCCTCAAAAAACAGCGTTGCGCGACTTATCGATCGCCATGGAAACCATCCAGCAATTTCGCCAGGCGCTGGGCGAGGTCGAGCGAGAACGAGTGGGTGACGAGGCCGGTAATCCCCTTGCCGATAAGGGGGACGCGTCATGATCTACCCACGCACCGTACTGACCATTGATGCCTGGGGCGACACCCTCTACGCCCAAGTCATGCACAGTTCCCTTCCGCTAACCGGCCAATTCCCACCCTGCCCTTTAAATCTGCCAGAGCATGTACCAGGGTTTGCCCAGCAAAACGCCGTGCTGGACCGAGGTGTCATGGTGAGAACAGCATTACGCGCACATCAAGGCATTTGTCAGGTGCTGGATGGCATCAAAGGCACGGCCGCGCATGAAATACGACCGCTGTTCATGTTACTGGATGGCGAGTTTTCCCAGCGAATCAATTGGGAAATGCTCTGCGACACCAGCAGTGCTTTCGTTGCCCTCGACCGGCGCTCACCCATTGGGCGCATAGTCAAGCAGACCAACCCCAACCCACTGCCTCCCAGTGAACTGGAGGTGCCGGTGAGGTTGATGGTAGTCATTTCGGCATTGGGTATTGGCGACCAGAAAAATGAGTGGAAAGCCCTGCGTGATGCGGTCATTCAAGCCAGGAAAAACGGTCTGGCGATCAGCGTAAAGGTTCTGGTGGGGCTCGAGAGCCTGTACGACAGCATCGAAGTCGAAATAGCTGGCGGCCTTGACGATGTGGAGCTTGGATCGATCGCTTCGAGTTCCAGCGACCTGACGCAGGCCATCAGTAACTGGGCGCCGCATATCCTGCATTTTTTTTGCCACGGCTTCAGTGACAGCAACGGCCAACAACTGGAACTGGCAACCACCGCAGACCACGCGCTGCATGATACCAACCCTCATGCGTTATCCCATGGTTCGGTGACCGTCACCGGGCTCAACTTGAGAGACTTGGGCTATACGCTGAAGAACACTTGGCTGGTGGTACTCAACTGTTGCTCAATCGGCAACGCGACCTCGACCTTGCCCTCCATGGCTGCACAAGTGTGCACTGCCGGAATACCTGCGGTTGTCGCAATGATGGAGCCCGTCACCTCGGCGGACGCCTATCGGTTCACCAAGGCACTCTACCCAGGTGCACTGGCATTGATCCTGGATGCATGGACCGATCTCAAGGCCCACGCCAGCACCACACTGGAGTTGACGACTGTCATGTACTCCGTGCGCAACGCCATCGCTCAAGGTCTTAAAAGCAACCCGCAAAGCTCACCGCATTGGTCGCTGCCGGTGCTGTATGTACGCAGTATCGACCCCCAACTGTTCGTACGACCTGCTGGCGGCGACAACCATGTCCGCCTCAAGACAACCGCCCAGTTGTTGACTGCCACAGCGGCAAAAATGAACGCCGAGCAAGCCAACGAAATACTCAAGAAAATGCTCGGCGACATCCCCGAGGACCAATGGCCAACCGCCGAAGGAGACTTCCACCATGGCGATTAACCCCTTCCACCTGTCAAGTAATGCCTGGTGCGGAAACACAACGGCCAGCGGAGACATATCCCTGGCCAGCACTTGGTCATTATTAGTGAGTGTCGAGTCTGAAGACATGCATGCACTGGTGGGCCATGTCCCTCCGGCTGCCAACCTCGAAGACTGGCGAGACCCGGCAATCGGTTGGGGCCTTGTGTTACCTGACTGCAACGGTAGGACCGACGCGGATAAAGCCCAGGCGGTTGATGCCCCAGAATGCGTGCGGACGCTGCTCAAAGAACGCGGGAATGCACCGGTATTCCGCTATCGTCCAGAGCTGGCCATGGGGGGAAGGCTTCGACGGTATTTTCCCGATAAAGGCCCGGTAGACCCCCATCTCGCCGGAGAACGCGGTATCGGCGACTACAGAATCCCCCGTTACCTGCTGATCATCGGTTCTCCCACTGACATTCCGTGGAGTTTTCAATACCGCTTGCAGACCGACGCCTTTGTAGGCCGCCTGGACCTGGATGAGACGGGCCTGAAAAACTACATCAACGCCCTACTGGAAAACTGGTCTGGCAGCACGCGTGATTTCGACACGCCAGTTATCTGGGCAGTCAACCATGGCACCAGGGATATCAGCCATCTGATGGCTAATACCATCGCCAAACGCGTGTCTGAAACGCTTTCAGGCTATGGGTTCACCCCATCGTTTCTGACGGGGCAAGAAGCGCGTTTGCACAATTTCTACCAGGCATTGCATGCGCAACAACCGGCCTTCGTGCTGACCACCAGCCATGGCGCCACGTTTCCGTTGGATTCACCCACCCAGCTTGCGGCGCAATTGGGCCTGATGGTCGACCTTGACGAAAGCCTGCTTAATGTAGAAACGCTGCAACAGTTCTGGAACCCCAGTGGGGCGATCTGGTACGCCCATGCCTGTTGCTCTGCAGGCGCAGACAAACCCTCGGAATTCCAGGGTTTGGTCGACCGGGAGTCGTCGCTGGGCAACATGTTGCACAAGGTCGCCAGTATCGGCCCCTGCACCGCCCCATTACCCCGCCAACTGCTGGGCGCCGAACACCCGCTGGGCGCATTCGTTGGCCATGTCGAACCTACCTTCGACTGGACGTTAAGGGATCCTGACACGGGGCAGGTGATGGTCCAGCAGATGATCGTCAATCCGTTGACCCGGTGCCTGCATAGCGCAGCGCGTCAACCAATAGGCATGGCGATCGAGGGCTACTATACGGCGGTGGCAGGTTACCTGTTGGAGCACTCCAATAGTTTGATCGACTACAACGATCGCGTACCCGATGCCAAAACCAGGATGATCAAAGCCAAACTCCTGGCCATGGACCGTCTCGCCATGGTGACCCTCGGCGACCCAACCGTGTGCCTGCCGTAGCCCGTCACAGCCCGCGCTTGCGCAGCCACTGCAGAAAGCCCTTCTTGACCGGCACCACTGGTGCGTCCTGGGTCAGGGCCTGCGCGGCGTGCAGGCGGAAATCCAGCAGGGTTTTCATGGCTTCGCTGATGTCGTGCCGCGCATCCAGGCACGGCTTCAGATATTCCTTCTCGATGCGGTACAGCGTACAAAAGGTCTTGGCGGAAAAATCCGCCAGCGTCGCCTCATCCGACAAGATCCCCGCCTCGCCGATCACCTCACCCGGCCCCATGCGCCCGGCTTCGAACTTATGCCCGCCCTTGGTCAGCATCACCGAGACCACGCCCGACTCGACGATAAACAAGTGGTCGCTGACCTCCCCCGCCGGCAGGATCATCTCGCCGGCGCGATAGGTGTGCAGGGTCATGTTCTGGCTGAAGGTGTCTTTCTCTTCCTGGCGCAGGGTGGAGAAAATCGACGAACGCTCCAGCAACGCCCGTGCGGCGGACATGGCAGGCGGCGCGCCGCTTTCGGTGGCCGACAGCAAACCCACGCCCGCCGCCTGCAAGTGGCGGAATGCGAGGTCGTACAGCTGGTTACGCACCTCGCGCTTGAGGGGCATGGCGGGCACAAACCCGCTGATTTCATACTCCACCCCGCCACTGGCCGAGGTTTTGAACGCGACGCTGGGCGCCGGCTTGGCCAGCAGCGGGCGGCAACCCTGCATCGCCCGCTCCAGCGCCTCGATCACGGTTTGCGGGCGCGCATGGGGGCTGACCTGCACGCTGACCGCCAGGCCGAACATATCCGCCGGGCGCGAGAAGTTGATGATCTTGGCCTTGGCCGCAAGGGAATTGGGAATCACCGCCATGCTGCCCTGGGAGGTTTGCAGGCGAGTGGCGCGCCAGTCGATGTCCGTGACCCGGCCTTCGGTGCCGTCGATGGAGATCCAGTCGTCCAGTTGATACGGCTTGGTGGTATTGAGCACGATCCCGGAAAATACATCGCTCAGGGTGCTTTGCAGCGCCAGGCCGACGATGATCGCCACCGCGCCGGAGGTGGCCAGCACGCCCTTGACCGGCAGGTCGAGCACGTAGGCCATGGCGGCGATGATCGCGATCAGGAAAATCACCGCGCCCATCAAGTCCTGCAACAGCCGCCCGGTGTGGCCGACCCGCTGCATCATCAACGCGCCGAGCAATACCGTGAGGGTACGCGCAGCGAACAGCCACCAGCCGATCTGCAAGGCCGTGGCGGCCATGTGCAAGGCGGTGTTGTCGGCATACGGCGCGAGCTGCATGGGGTTCATGCCGTCGTTGAACAGCACGGCACTGAACACCGCAAAGATCACCAAGCGCGCCGCGAGCTTCCAGTTGGCAAGGTTGGCGGAAATAAGACGCCACACGGCGATGTCGATAAAGATCAGCGCCAAGGCGCACAGCATCGGGTGATCAGCGATAAATGAGGGCATCCAGGCGACTCCAGGGCGAATGACCGGAAGATCGCATGAAATGGGCACGCTGGAAACAAAATGTGGGAGCTGGCTTGCCGGCGATGCAGACGCCTCGGTGTATTGGTTACACCGCGCCGATGCTATCGCAGGCAAGCCAGCTCCCGCAGGGTTTTGCGGCGAGTCGTCAGGCGTGCATTTGCCCGAACTGCCCCGAGTGGAAGTCGGCAAATGCCTGATGGATTTCCTGCTCGGTGTTCATCACAAACGGACCATGGCCGACGATGGGCTCATCGATCGGTTCGCCGCTGAGCAGCAGCACCTTGGCGTCGTCGCTGGCCTCCAGGGTCAGTTGCTCGCCATCGCGCTCGAACAGCGCCAGTTGGCCTGGGCGCGCCACTTCTTCGCCGTTGACCCGCACCGTGCCACGCAGGATCACCAGCGCGGTATTGCGACCCGCGCGCAGGTCCAGCGTCACCGGGTTGCCGGCATTAAGGCGCAGGTCCCACACGTCAATCGGCGTAAAGGTGCGTGCAGGCCCACGGGTACCGGCGAACTCACCGGCGATAAGCCGCAGGTGCCCGGCATCGTTGGCCAATGGCAGCACAGGGATATCGTCGTCGACGATCGTCTGGTAGCCCGCTTCGGCCATTTTGTCCTTGGCCGGCAGGTTGACCCACAGTTGCACCATTTCCATCACCCCGCCGTTGCGGGCGAAAGCTTCGGAATGGAACTCTTCGTGGATGATGCCCTTGGCTGCGGTCATCCATTGCACGTCGCCGGGGCCGATCTTGCCGCCCGCGCCGGTGGAGTCGCGGTGTTCGACTTCGCCGTCGTACACAATCGTCACGGTTTCAAAGCCGCGATGCGGGTGCTGGCCGACGCCGCGGCGTTGCTCGGTGGGGGTGAAATCCGCTGGGCCCGCGTGGTCCAGCAGCAAGAATGGGCTGATGTGCTTGCCCATCGAGTCGTAGGAAAACAGCGTGCGCACCGGAAGCCGTCGCCAACCCAATGGGCGCGGGGGCTGGTGTAAATGCCGATGAGTTTTTTCATGGTGGTCCTCCAAAGTGCATACACCTTAAATCTCGCAACAATTTGGCGCTAGACCGCAAAAACAGCCTTGAGCGTTCCACTGACAGGACGGTATACCGCAGCATCACCACAAAAACAGCGTTAATGATAATGACTCGTAGTAATATCCGCCCTCTCCTGCTCAACCTTCCGAGGGCTGCAATGCCGTTTGCCCCTGCGCCTGTCGCACCGCGTGTACTGGTGGTGGATGACCACCGCAAAATCCGCGAACCCTTGGCCACTTATCTGCGGCGCCACACCTTTGAAGTGCGCACCGCCGAAGACGCGGCCGGCATGTGGCAACTGCTCAAGGCCCAGGCGTTTGATGTGGTGGTGCTCGACGTGCTGCTGCCGGACGGCGATGGCTTTGAGTTATGCAACCAGTTGCACCGACGCAGCAACACCCCGGTGATCCTGCTGACTGCCCGCGACACCGCCGCCGACCGCGTGCGTGGCCTGGACCTGGGCGCGGACGACTACATTACCAAGCCCTTCGAACCCCGCGAGCTGGTGGCGCGCATCCACAGCGTGCTGCGCCGCCAGGGCCGCGCTGCCGGCCCCGCAGCCACTGACAGCGGCGCACGCGCCTATCAATTTGCCGGCTGGCATTTCAGCGTCAGCCGCGCCATTTTGCGCCGCGACGCGGGCGCGCCGATCCAGCTCAGCACTGCCGAAAGCCGCCTGCTGCAAGTGTTCCTCACTCACCCCAACACACTGCTGCCCCGTGAGCGGCTGATCGACCTGACCGCGGCTGCCGACAGCGACGTCAGCGACCGCGCCATCGACCGCCAGGTCAGCCGGCTGCGGCGCAAGCTGGCCCAGGACGATGCGGCGCCGGACCTGCTGCGCACCATCTGGGGCGGCGGATACCTGCTGGCGGCCGAGGTCAATGAATGCACGCCCTGAGCCGACTGTGGCCGCGCACGCTCGCACGCCAACTGAGCCTGTTGTTGCTGCTGGCGCTGTTGGCGTCGAATGCCATTGCGATGTTGGTTCTGCAACGCACCGGTAGCCTGATCCATCCGTTGTCCCGCAGCTTCAGCCTGGAACGCTTGAACACCGCTCATCACACAGCGATGGACCTGACCCCGGCGGAAACCGAGCACCTGTTGGCCGCCATGAGCACCGATGACACGCGCTTCTGGATTGCCTCGACGCCGGAAGTGGCACCGTTTGAGCTGCGCCCGGAGGAGCAGCGGCTGGCCAACGAGCTGCGCCACCAGTTGCAACTGGAAAACGCCGCCACGGTCGGCATGCAACTGGAGCGCATCAGCGGCGCCGACGCCCGCGCCCATGTGTTCAGCCCCGCCGGCTGGGCACCGTTGCGCCTGCGCAGCAGCGTCGCACTGCCGGGAGGCCGGTTCCTGAACGCGGTGCAATACCCCGCCGGCGCGTATGAATGGAGCCGCGTACTCGCCTACAGCCTGCCGGTAACCACGCTGCCGGTGCTGCTGATCGTGATGTTTTTTATTGCCCGCGTGGTACGTCCGGTCAAAACCCTGGCCCAGGCCACCGAGCGCGTGAGCCGCGGTGAATGGATCGCCCCGCTGCCCGAACGCGGCCCCCAAGAAGCACGCGACCTGACTGCCGCCTTCAACACCATGCAGGCCAGCCTGGCCCGGCATGTCGAAGGGCGCACACGGATGCTCGCAGCGGTCAGCCATGACCTGAATACACCGATCACCGAACTGCGCCTGCAAGTGGAATTGCTGGAGCCCGGCACGGCCCGCGATGACATGCTCGAAAGCCTCGCGGAACTGAGTGCAATGGTGCGCGAAACCCTGAGCTTCGTGCGCGATGACGCCGTGCAGGAGCCCACCGCCACAGTCTCGCTGAGCGGCCTGCTGGATGACCTGGCCAAACGTTACCAGCGCCTGCAGCAGCCCGTGACCTGGCACGCCGCGCCGTCGCTGCTGCTGACCTGTCGCCCGCTGGCCCTCAAACGCGCGTTGACCAACCTGGTCGACAACGCCCTGCACCATGCCGGCGATGCCAGCCTGCGCCTGACGCGCCAAGAGGATGGCTGGCTGCGCATCGAAATTCTCGACCACGGCCAGGGCCTGCCCGAAGACTGGCTGAGCAAAGTCTTCGAGCCGTTCGTGCAACGCGGCGTCAGCGACGGCGGCGTGGGGCTGGGGCTGGCGATTGCACGTTCGTGCATCCAGGCCCATGGCGGCGAGCTGGTACTGGAGAATCGCCCACCGGCCGGCCTGTGCGCGGTGGTGCGATTGCCGGCGGCGCTTTAGAAGTTGAGTGTGGCGCCCATCCACAGCGTGCGGCCGTAGTTCACCGTGCCGTAAGTTTCATCGTCCAGGCGCTTGTCGGTGAGGTTATTGAGGGAGGCGTTGAGGGTCAGCGAATCGCTCACATCATAGGAGCCACCGAGGTCGGCCGTGGTGTAGCCCGGGGCGGGTTCGTCGGTGAGGGTGTTGCCGGTTTCTTCACCGTAGTAACTCAGCGACGCCCAGGCCTGGGTGCGGTCGTTGATCGCCCATTCGGTACGCAGATTGGCCTTTTGTTCTGGGGTAAGCGCCAGCGGCGCGCCTTTGTTGGCGCCGCTTTTCTGCTCGGAGTCGGTGTAGGTGTAGTTGGCCTTGAGCAGCACGCTGGGGTTGATGTCCCATTGCCCAGTGAGCTCCACGCCCTGGATGATCGCCTGGTCGACGTTGACCCGCTCCATGATGGTGTAGCCGTTCCAGCGCCGGTCGGTGGTAACGGTGGAGAGTTTGTCCTGGAAGTCGTTGTAGAACAGCGTCACGCCGCCGGACAGGTTGTCGCGGTTGCTCCACAACGCCGAGACTTCATAGTTGGTGCTGGTTTCGGGCTTGAGGTCGGGGTTGCCGAACATCACAAAACGGTTGCGGCGCAGGTAGGCGTAGTCCTCGACCACGGCGCGTAGTTCCGGTGCCTTGAAGCCACGGGCGATACCGCCTTTGAGAGTCCACTGTTCGGTGGCGCGCCATACCCCGTAGACCCGCGGGCTGAGGTGGGCGCCGTATTCTTCGTGCTCATCCAGGCGCAGGCCGGTGGTCAGGGCGAAGCGGTCGGTGACCGACCACTCGTTTTCGGCGAACAAGGCTTTTTGCACCACCGAAAAGGTGTAGTCGACGCGGTCACCCAGGCCCTGGTTCCAGTCGGTCAGCTCGCTTTTGTTCCATTGCAGGCCCACGGTGCTGACGTTATAGGCGGTGGGCACCACCAGTTTGGCGTCGAATACCGTGTTCTTGATTTCGGGTTTGCGCCCGTAGATATCGGTTTGCGCCGGGGTGGCCTTGCCTTCGCGGCTGGAGGTCTCCTGGGACAGGGCGACGTCCGAGGTGGCCCAACCCCAGCGGCCTTGGTGGGACAGCGACCAGTGATCGCGATTGTTTTCCTGCTCGCGGGTGGCCCAGTTGGCGCTGATGCCGTCACCGTTTTTCAGGCGCGTGGCGCCCGCTTCCAGCAGGATGTCGTGGTCAATGGTCGGGGTGAAGGCCAGGCGTGCGGTGAGGTCGCGATGGTCGGCCTGGCTGAAACCGTTGGTCTGTTCGATATCGTCATCGGCCTGGCGATCCAGGTAACGGCCCCACACCTGCAAACCGAGCCAATCTTCCTTGAGCGGGCCGCTGAGGTAGAACTGGGTCTGGCGCGCATTGCCCTGGTCACTGTGCTGGCGAGCCGAATAGTCGTAGCCGATCGAACCGCCCCAGGTCGGCGAGACCTTGCGCGTGATCACGTTGATCACCCCGCCGATGGCATCCGAGCCGTACAGCGAGGACATCGGCCCGCGCACCACCTCAATCCGTTCGATGGCGGCGGCCGGCGGCACGAAACTCTGTTCGTAGCCACTGTTGCCGTTGACCCGCGATTCCCGAGCGCTCTGGCGTTTACCGTCAACCATGATCAGCGTGTAATCGGCCGGCATGCCACGGATGGAAATATCGGTTTCATTCGCCCCGCCGTTGACGGTCACGCCTTCCACATCACGCACCGCGTCACCAAGATCACGGTAGGATTTGCGGCGCAATGCTTCGCCATCGATCACCGTGACGGAGGCCGGCGCGTCTTCCACGCTTTGGGCGAAGCCGGAGGCCGTCACCACGACATCATTGAGCGCCAACGGCTCGTCGGCGTGCGCGCTGAAGCTGCCGGCAACCAGCAGGGCCAAGGGTGTGAAGCGAAAAGCAGGAAGCATGGGCGTGGACCTTAGGATTAGACTCAAAAGAGAATCGTAATCATCTAGCCCTGAATAACTTGGACAAAGTGTGACAACTCAAGCCGTGGGCACCAGGGCCACGCGCCGCTCACGCAGCAGATGAAACGCGACGAACGCCGTCACTGCAAAACACGCCTGAATGATGATCATCGGCGTCGCACTGCCATCGCGCAGCTGGCTTAACAACAGGCCGCTGCAGGTGGCACCGAACATCTGCGCAAAGCCCATCAACCCCGCCGCCAGGCCGGCGCGATGTGCATTGGGCATGACCCCGCCCGTGACCGAACCGGGCAGCACCAGGCCGCCGCCCAGGGTCGCCAGGGCAATCGGAATATCCAGCCCCAGCACCGACAGGCCGAAAAGCGCATAAATGACCAGCGCCGAAACCCCACCAACCGCCACCAGCGTCACGCCCATCGCCACTATCCGCTGCGGGCCCAGGCGCAGGATGTTGCGTCGGGTGTAGGTGGAGCCGACGATCAGCATCGACACGATCACACCAAAATTGATGCCGTACTCAAGGCTGCTGAAGCCCAGCAGGTTGATAAACACCGCCGATGAACCCGCGATCACCGCAAACATGGCGCCATAGGTGCACGCCAGGGCCACCGCGAACGCACGGTATTGGCGGCCCTTGAGCAGGTCCAGGTATTGCCCGCCGAGGGTGCGCCAGTGGCCGGCCTTGGGGTCGAGGTAATGGTTGCTCTCGCGAAAAAACAGCAGTGCCAGCAACAACACCACGCTGCCAATGGCCAATGCCAGGATGATCGGCGCATGCCAGCCGAACAGTTTGATCAGCAACCCACCGATCATCGGCGCGACGACAATCGCGTAGAGCATGCCGATCATGGTCAGCGCCAGTGCCGGCCCCGCTTCGGCCTTCCACACATCGCGCACCACGGTGCGCGCCAGTACCAGTGCGGCGCAGGCGCCCAAGCCTTGCATCACGCGGGCGGCGATAAATTGCTGAATATCGCTGACCAGCAGCATCGACAGGGTCGCCAGCACATACAGCACCAGGCCGCCAATCAGCACCGGGCGCCGGCCGATACGATCCGACAGCGGCCCGAACACCAACTGGCCCAGGCCGAATGCAGCGACAAACGCTGACAACGCCAGCAATGCCGACCCCGGTGGCGCCACCAGCGCCTGCTCGATGGCGCCGAGGCCGGGGATCAGCAATTGGGTTGAGACCTCACCCAAGGCGGTCAGGGCAACCAGTAACAACAGCAAGCTGCGCGAAGGTGACGGGGCGTTTGCCATGGGGATTATCCGGGGGCTGGATTAATTTATATTTCGACCATAATATGAGTTAAATATTATGTCCATAATTTTCCACCCGATGGTAACCCCCTCTGGAGCCCGCCATGCCCCCTCTCCCCCTGCGTCTTCTCACGCCCCTGGCCCTGTTGATCATCCTCAGCGGCTGCAACAGCAAGGCCGATACTGCCGCCGACGTCCCGCAACCGCGCCCGGTGCTCGCCGCCAACGTCGAAGCCGCCGGCACCCAGCAAAGCGCCTATACCGGCGTGGTGGCTGCACGCACCGAAAGCGATTTGGGCTTTCGGGTCAGTGGCAAGGTCATCGAGCGCAAGGTCGACCCCGGCCAGCACGTCTCCCGTGGCGACACCCTGCTGGTGCTGGATATCGGCGACTTCGAACTGGCCCTGCGTTCGGCAAAAAACCGGGTTAACGCGGCCCAGGCGCAACTGCGTCAACGCCGTGATGACGAAAACCGCTACCAGCGCCTGGCGAGCACCGGCGCGGTGTCACGGCAGATCTTCGACCAGTCGGCGACCAACCTGCGTGTCGCCGAAGCCGAACTGGCCTCGGCGCAGTCCGACGCCAGCCAGATTGAAAACCGCCGCACCTACTCGGTGCTCAAGGCCGATGGCGACGGCATCATCACCGATGTAAGGGTGGATCGCGGCCAAGTGGTCGCCGAAGGGCAAATCGTCGCCCGCCTGGCCCATGACGGCGCCCGCGAAGCCATCGTCAACCTGCCGGAAAACCAGCGCGATCAAGCCGCGCAAAAAGCCCTGGCCTTTCCTTTTGGCGCACCAGACCAGGCGGTGACTGCGACCCTGCGCGAACTGTCGGCCAGTGCCGACCCCACCACCCGTACCTACCGCGCCCGCTATGTGTTGCATGGCGCCGTCGACCGTTTCGCCCTCGGCTCGACCATCACCGTACGCCTGCAAGGCAAGGGCCAGGCCCAGCAGACCCGCGTGCCGATCGGCGCGTTGCAGGACGCCGGGCAAGGCACCGGCGTGTGGGTGATCGGCGCCGATGACAAGGTCAGCTTTGCCCCCGTCAAGGTCGCCAGCCTGGGCCAGGAAGATGCCCTGCTTGACAGCGGAGTAAGCCCCGGCCAAACCATCGTTGCCCTCGGCGCGCACCTGCTGCACAACGGTGACGCGGTACGCCTGCTGCCTGCCCAAGTGCTGGCCCTCAACCGCAAACAGGACCACTGAGCATGCGCGGGATCAACCTCTCCGAACTGGCCGTGAAACACCGTGCGGTCACACTGTTTCTGATCATTGCGATCCTCGCCGCCGGGATCTTCTCGTTCGGCAAACTGGGGCGCGCCGAAGACCCCTCGTTTACCGTCAAGGTCATGACCATCACGGCCGCCTGGCCCGGCGCCACCGCCCAGGAAATGCAGGAACAAGTCGCCGACCGCCTGGAAAAGCGCTTGCAGGAACTGGACTACTACGACCGCGTCGAGACCATCGCCCAGCCGGGCTTTGTGTCGATGCGCATGACCTACAAGGAGTCCACGCGCCCCAGCGAAATCCAGGACCTGTTCTACCAGACCCGCAAAAAACTCAGCGACGAAGCCGCGAAACTGCCCAAGGGTGTGATCGGGCCATTCTTCAACGATGAATATTCCGATGTGTACTTTGCCCTGTACGCCCTGGAAGCCGAGCATCTGCCCCATCGGCAACAGGTGCAGATGGCCGAAGAATTGCGCCAGGGTTTGCTCAACCTGCCGGGGGTGAAGAAGGTCAATATCCTCGGCGAGCAGGCGCAGCGGATCTTTGTCGAGTTCTCGTACGAACGCCTCGCCACCCTGGGCATCAAGCCGGACCAGATCTTCGCCGCCCTCGCCGCACAAAATGCCGTGGCACCCTCGGGCTTTGTGGAAACGGCCGGTGCGCGTGCCTATATCCGGGTCGACGGCGCTTTCGACAGCCTGTCGCTGATTGAAAACGTGCCCCTGGAAGCCAATGGCCGGGTGCTGCGCATCGCCGATGTGGCCAGCGTCAGCCGGGGTTATGAAGACCCGCCCAGCTACCGCATCCGCCACCAGGGTGACCCGGCGCTGATGCTCGGCGTGATCATGGAGAAGCACTGGAACGGCCTGGAACTGGACAAGAGCCTCAAGGCTCAGGAGGCCAGAATCCAGGCGGACCTGCCGCTGGGCGTGAACTTCGCCAAGGTCTCCGACCAGGCGAAAAACATTAGCCTCGCGGTGAATGAATTCATGCTGAAATTCTTCGTCGCCCTGGCGGTGGTGATGCTCATCAGCCTGTTGGCCCTGGGCTTTCGCGTCGGGCTGGTGGTGGCTGCGGCAGTGCCGCTGACCCTGTCCGTGGTGTTTGTGATCATGCTGCTCACCGGGCGTGAGTTCGACCGCATCACCCTTGGCGCACTGATCATTTCCCTGGGCCTGCTGGTGGATGACGCGATCATCGCCATCGAAATGATGGTGGTCAAACTGGAGGAAGGTTTTGATCGGATCCACGCCGCCACCTTCGCCTGGAGCTCCACCGCCGCGCCAATGCTGACCGGTACGCTGGTGACCATCATCGGTTTTCTGCCGGTGGGGTTTGCACGCTCGGGGGCCGGGGAATATGCCGGCAATATTTTCTGGATCGTCGGCTTTGCGCTGATCTCATCCTGGCTGGTGGCGGTGGTGTTTACGCCGTACCTCGGCGTCAAGCTGCTGCCGCAGATCAAACCGGTGCCCGGTGGCCACGATGCCATCTACGCCGGGCGCTATTACCAGAAACTGCGCAACCTGGTGCAAGCCTGCGTGCGCAGGCGCTGGCTGGTGACCGGGCTGGTGGTCACGGCATTTGTGGTGTGTGTGCTGGGCATGGGCGTGGTGAAGAAGCAGTTTTTCCCCAACTCTGACCGTTCCGAGCTGATTCTTGAGGTGTATATGCCGCCCGGCAGCGCCTTCAAAAGCACCGAGGCGGTCGCGGCGCAGCTGGAAAAGGCGCTGCTGCAAGAGCCGCAGACCAGCATGGTCGACACCTATGTGGGCGGCGGTGCGCCACGCTTTTTCCTGTCGCTGAACCCCGAGTTGCCGGACCCGGCGTTTGCCAAGTTGATCGTGCAGACACCTGACTCCCATGCTCGCGACGCGCTCAAACTGCGCATGCGTGAGCGGATTGCTGCGGGTGAATTCCCGGCGGCGCGGGTGCGGGTTACGCAGTTGCTGTTCGGCCCGCCAGTGCCGTTCCCGGTAGTGTTCCGTGTTTCCGGGCCGAATCTGGATGTGTTGCGTAGCGTGTCCGAAGACGTACGCCGCGTAGTGGCCGCCAACCGCCTGACCAAGGATGCTTTCCTGGATTGGGGCGAGCGCACCAGCGGCTATCGCCTGGTGCTGGATCAGGACCGCCTGCGCCTGCTGGGTTTCACCCCCAACGAGGTCAAATCCCAGCTCAATGCCTTGCTCAGCGGCAACCCGATCACCGAAGTGCGCGAAGGCAACCGCACCGTGTCCGTGGTGGCCCGCGCCCAGGGCGACCAGCGTGAAAACCTTGGCAACCTTAATAATATGACCCTCACCAACAGCGCCGGCACCTCGGTGCCGCTGGCCCAGGTCGGGCATTTCCAGGCGGTGATGGAGGAGCCGATTCTCAAGCGTCGCAACCGCGCAACTACCGTGGAAGTACGCGCCGACATCATCGACGGCGTACAACCGCCCGACGTGGAAATGGCCGTTTACAAAGACCTGCAACCGCTGATCGCCAAACTGCCGGCGGGTTACCAGATCGAAATCGGCGGCCCGGTGGAAGAAAGCGCCAAGGCCAACGTGGCCCTGGCGGCGCTGTTCCCGATCATGATCCTGCTGACCCTCACGGTGATCATGTTCCAGGTGCGCTCGTTCGGCGTGATGTTCATGGTCTTCGCCACCGCGCCCCTGGGCTTGATCGGCGCGGTGCCGACCTTATTGCTGTTCAACCAGCCATTCGGGTTTAACGCGATTTTGGGCTTGATCGGGATTGGCGGCATTCTGATGCGCAACACGCTGATCTTTACCGACCAGATTCGCCAGAACCAAGACCACGGCATGGCCATCCACGAGGCAATCATCGAAGCCACCGTGCGCCGCGCACGGCCGGTGATATTGACCGCACTCGCGGCGGCGCTGGCATTTATTCCGCTGACGCTGTCGGTGTTCTGGTCGTCCCTGGCCTATGTGCTGATTGGCGGGGTGCTGGTGGGTACGGTGTTGACGCTGCTGTTCCTGCCGGCGCTGTGCAGCTTGGTGCTTGGACGGGAGCGCACAAAAACTGCCGAAACCTCCCACATCACTGCCGGATAAGCACTACAGATAACCCTTAAAAACCTCTGCAAAGTCCTCGCCTGATCACACAGTGCGAGGGATTGCAGATGGCGTTATTTGTAGGGGCCAAGTCTTGAACCCGGCCATTGGCAGGCTGGCCCTGACCCCAATGGACGTAGACACGGTCGACGTTGAAGGCGTCTTCCGTGATTTCCGAGAGTGCCTGAACACCTTTGACGCGTGGGCGGAAAGCTTCTGGCGCTTTTCGGCGCTGGAAGTTGAGCAGGTGTTCAAGGTGGGGGATGAGGTGGCGCTGGTCGCGCCTGTCTCTGCCAAAAAGCCCAGTAGCACCGTGGCGGTGTGCAAAGCCCAGGGCTCGCTGACCCTGGTGCATATGTTCGAAAGCACGCAGTTCGTGCCGATCGGCAACACGCCGGTGATGTTGCAAGCCATTGCAGCGGATGGCAGCCCACAGGGTGCGCCGATCCATCACACCATCGGCCCCAGCGGCATTCTTGAAGTCACGGAATGCACCCGCGACCAGCAGTACCAAGTCACCTTCTATCCCACTGTTTCCAAGGATCACGTCAAGGCGCTGTACGCGTCTTATCAGTCAGTGATTTCTGACGTGGAAGCGCGCCTGCGCCAGGAGTGGACCAATAGCTTCAAAGACCAGTGGAAAGACTACACCGACGCTACCCCGCTTGATCGTCGCAGAGTGCTGGAAACGGCGTTTCTCAGCGGCATGGGCAAGGCGCTTTACAACCTGTGGGACAACCTTGCGCAGCTGTATGAGCTGCTGGCGGACATCAAGCCCAACAGCGAGAAGTTGCTGCAATACATCTCCCAAACCGAACTTGATGAGCTGCTGAAGCTGGGCAACGACAAGATAGCTCACGGCTTGCTGATGCTCAGCGATGAACCGTTGTTGTTTATCTATGTGTCGGCGGTGGTCAGCTGGATACGGTTGCTGCCGCCGCCACAGATGAATGAGCTGATGGGGGAAATCACCGGCGAAGTATTGATCAATCTGCTGCTGATTTGGGCGACGGCAGGTATGGGGGTGGCGGTGCGCCTGGGTACTCAGGTGCTGGACCATAACAAATCCGGACGTGCGCGGGACCTGCTCGAGATGCTGGCCAAACAGCTTGCAGGGCCTGGGTTGGAGCCGCATGTGACGGCGGTTAAACCCTTACTGCTCGGCAGTGCGGCCACACCGATCAAAGCAGTGTCGATGACGCCGTTGAAGGCTGGGGAGCAGTTGGTTTCGAACCCGGTGCCGGCGGTTCGCAGCAAGACGCAGCAGACAGTGCTGGTTCGCCAGGAGCTGGTCGACGATGTGCCGGCTTCGGGTAAAAACCTCAACGGGGATGCGGCGGCGGCGGCGGATAAGACGGCCACCAACGGCTGCCCGGTGTCGATGGTCACCGGCGAAGAATTGCTGACCCTGACCGATGGGACGCTGGACGGGATTTTTCCGTTTGAGTGGACACGGTTGTATCGCACCAGTGCGGTGGACGTGGATTGTGGGTTGGGGTTTGGGTGGAGTCATTCGCTGGCGCAGCGGCTTTCTGTCGTGGGCGATTCGGTGGTGTGGGTCGACCACGAAAACCGTAGTACTCAGTTTCCTCTACCAACTGCCTCCCGACCGGCGATCACCAATAGCTTGGCTGAAGCCGCGATTTACCTGGGCTCGTTGCCAGATGAGCTGGTGCTGGCCCAGGCCTCACGTTTCTATCATTTTCGCGATGGCGTGCTGGTCTCGATCAGCGATGCGTATGACAACCGGCTGCGAATTTCCCGAGATTATTCGGGGCGGATTTCGCGGCTGGATAACGGCGTGGGGCGCTCGCTGTTCCTGCGTTATGAGTCTGGCCGCATCGTGGCGGTGGACTACCAGATCCAGCGCGCCAAGGGCCGCGAACCTTTCGAATGGGTGACCGAGTTTTGCATTGTTTCCTACGCCTATGACGAACTTGGCCGACTGGTCTCAGCGACCAATGCCGTCGGCGAAAGCGAGGTTTACCGGTACGACGAGCAGCACGTCATTTTGGAACGTGGACTGGCCGGTGGCGCGAGCTTCTTCTGGGAGTGGGAACGCTCTGGCAAAGCGGCGCGTTGTGTCCGGCACTGGGCCAGCTTTTCGCAGATGGACACGCGTTATGCCTGGGACGACAACGGCCGCGTCACGGTTTTTAACGCCGATGGCAGCCAGGAAGTGTATGTCCACGATGATCGGGCGCGGCTGGTGCAGCGCATTGATCCTGACGGCGCCGAGCATTTCAAATCCTACGACGATAAAGGCCGGCTGACGGTCGAGCAGGACCCTCTGGGGGCGGTGACGGCGTATCAGTACGACGACGCCGGACGCTTGGTGGCGTTGTTTCCGGGGGATGACGAGCCGACTTCCTACGAGCATGACAATGGTTTCGTACGGGTGGTGCGGCGCGGTGAGGCGGTTTGGAAGTATGAGCGGAACGACCAAGGCGACGTCATCCGCAAGACCGATCCTGAAGGCCACGTCACCGATTACAGCTACGACAAATATGGGCAACTGATTGGGGTTTGGTACCCGGATCACAGCTGTCTGCGGCTAGTGTGGAATGAGCGGGGGCAACTGCTTGAGGAACACTTGCCGAACGGCGGGATCAAGCGTTATCGCTATGACGATCTTGGGCGGCAGATAGCGCGTGAGGAGGCGCATGGGGCGCTGACCGAGTATCAGTGGGACAGCGTGGGCCGGCTGACTCGCGTGGTGCTACCCGGTGGGGCAACGCGGGAATACAGCTACAACCCTTACGGAAAAATCACCGCCGAACGTGACGAGCTGGGGCAGACCACTCGCTACGAATATGCCGACGGCCTGCACCTGATCAGCCGTCGCATCAATGCCGACGGCACCCAGGTCCAATACCGTTACGACAACGTGCGGTTATTGCTGACTGAAATCGAAAACGAAGTCGGCGAAACGTATGGGTTGCAGTACCACCCCAATGGCCTGATCCAGCAGGAGACCGGGTTTGACGGCCAGCGTACGGCGTATGCCTACGACCTCAACGGCAACCTGCTGGAAAAGACCGAATTTGGCGACGATGGCAGTCAGCTAGTCACCCGTTACGAGCGCGATCCTGCCGGCCGACTCGTACGAAAAACCCTGCCCGATGGCAGTCTTGTGGACTATGCCTACGACCGCCAGGGCAATCTCCTCAGCGTCGACGACGGCCACTGGGCGCTGGCCTACGAGTACGACGCGCAAAACCGCCTCACCGCCGAGCATCAAGGCTGGGGCACCCTGCGCTACGGCTACGACGCCTGCGGCCAGCTGAAAAACTTGCGCCTGCCTGACAACAACCGCCTGGTGTTCAATCACGGTAAGGGTGGGCACCTATCGACCGTGGAACTGAATGGCGCCGTACTGACCTCGCACCTGTTCAACGCCGGCCAGGAACACCAACGCCAACAAGGCCAGCTCCTCAGCCACTACCACTACGACGACCAGCAGCGCCTGCACGCCCACGCCGTCACCCAACAGCAACACACCCTCTACCAACGCCAATACGACTACGACAACACCGGCAACCTCACCCGTCTGCTCGACACCCGCAAAGGCGAACACCACTACCACTACGACCCCCTCGCCCGCCTGACCCGCGCCGACCACTCGCAAGACGTCCAGGAACGCTTCGCCCACGACCCGGCCGGCAACCTGCTGATGCAAGACCGACCCGGCCCCGACATCGTCGCGGGTAATCGTCTGATGATCCAGGGCGACCGGCAGTACGACTACGACGCCTTCGGCAACCTGATCCGCGAACGACGTGGCAAGGGCCATCAACTCGTTACCGAGTATCGCTACGACAGCCAACACCGGCTGATCGGAGTCACCCAACCCAATGGCCAAACCGCCAGCTATCGCTATGACCCGTTTGGGCGGCGCATCAGCAAAACCGTGGATGGCAAAACCAGCGAGTTTTTCTGGCAAGGCGACAAGCTGATTGCCGAGCACCATGCGCAGAGCCATCGCAGTTATATCTACGAGCCGGATAGCTTCCGCCCACTGGCACTCCTAGAAGGCTACGGCCCAAAGGAAACCAAACCCTACCACTACCAACTCGACCACCTCGGCACGCCCCAGGAACTCACCACTCCCGACGGCGAAATCGTCTGGTCCGCGCACTACCGCGCCTACGGCGAAATCACCCGCCTCGACGTGGGCAAAGTCGACAACCCGCTACGCTTTCAGGGCCAGTACTTCGACCCGGAAAGCGGGCTGCACTACAACCGCCATCGATACTACAATCCGGATATTGGTCGCTATCTCACGCCGGACCCGGTGAAGCTGGCGGGTGGGATTAACGCGTACCAGTACGTACCTAACCCTACAGGGTGGGTGGATCCTCTGGGGTTGAGTTCTTGCCCAGGCGTTGAAGGATGTAAGCCAACAACTGGACTCGCAAACCCGATTGGGAATGCAAGGATTGATGAGCGACAGCCAGTACTACCACAACCGTCGCGAGAACAGCGAAGGGAACGAATAGAGGAACTAAGCGAAGCAAATGCCAAACGGCGCGTTCTGGAATACGAGGAAAAGTACGATATGCATATGGTCGGCAAGCACGGCCCAGAAGTAGAGGACATGAAAATGAGGCAGCGCTCAATTGATGGACGGGACCCAATAACAGGCAACACCCCTAAAAACAAAAGGGAGTGCCAAGCTCTAAATTTAATAGTTGGAAATTTCAACTTCAGGCATGGACAAAGGCGACATCAAGGGTTGAAAGGGGGTTGCCGAGCTACACGGGCATTGATGAAAAAAAGAACGATATAGTACGCTTAGAACTACCAGGAGCCGGCCGCGGCTACAGACCCAACAAACATGACAAAAACAACCCGACTCTTAATGAATCCATGAGCGGCGCAGAAATGAAATTCCGTGAAGATGGCACACCCTTCACCTTATTTCCGACAAAGGAAAGATAGATGTTATTCCATCCCTCTTCCGAACATATACCTTTTGACGCCAGCCTATACTACTTCGTAGGTATCTTTGACATCTACGATAGAGAAGAAACCAAAGGTGTGGAACTATCACATTATGACCCTAACAATAAAAATGACAGAGAGCGCCTCATAATCAAGTACTGCCTGGACCCTTACGAAAAGCTTTCGTACAGGCACAGATACAAATTAATGAAAAACCTGTCTTTTGCACTTAGCGACGAAAGTTTCGACTTTCAATCGTATTTTAAAGACGATCCAGATGAATATTCAACTATGGCCTGGGACGAAACAGAAATAGCCGATCCCCGAGGTTTTTTCGCCGACATCTATCGTCTAGCCAACGAGGTTTGGAAAGACGACCTCCAAAAAGCCAGCCTCGAAGATCAATCAACGTGGTAAGGCCGCCATTTACCACACTGACAACTGAGCAAATCCCTTTTTATCTTGAGACAGAAAGCATGATCGCAACATAGAGAGAGCGTTGATCACGGAGATCCAGAGTTACCGCAGCTGACACGTGCGGAACGGCAGGAAAAAATTGATGAGCTAGCTGAGCCAAACATCCATCCGCGTTTAACGGAACTTCAGACGTCAATTCCAGGAGCACGCTTTTTGGAGAAACATGGTGCTCAAACATCACTAGAGTCTCAACTTGAGCGGGTAACGACTGCTAAAAACCCTACAACCGGCGAGATCGAGACCTTCGATAGAGGGAGAGGAGCAGGAGAACCCATACCGCCTACTGCTGCTACGAATTCTCTTAGCCATAGAGACCAATTTAATGCGATTGAACGAGCACTTTTAATATTCAAACTCAATGGCCTAGCGGAAGCCACAAAACCAATGGATATGGGGGGGGAAATTATTGGCGAAGGATATAAAAAAGATGGGCTAAAATATGGAAACCAGACTAAGGAGTCGTACACTTTAATAGTGACGGAAAGCCAATTACAGCCTATACAGAGTTCGAAAAATGAAAAAGACGCCAAACCTCGCGATATTGCAACGTCTATTATTCACTTACAGCATAGAAAACACCAGAAACTTAGAGCGAGAAGAAATTATAGCTTCAAAAAACATAAACAACGAAACTGAACTTTCAGAGCTTTTCGACACTTTAACCAAGTCGGAGTTTTTATCATACGGAGAAGATGAGCAAATATGGCTTATAGAAACCATCGAATACTACCTATCAATAGACGATGATTTTAAATCCGTTTTCAATCTATTCAACACATACTTTGAAGCCGACATAATTGACAAGAAAATATTTATGAAAGTACTGCTCAGGCGCCTCAAAAATTATAGACCCAAAGTAATGGTCAAAAACTCAAAATAAGCCATAGAAGCATTAGTACTTTCAAAAAACGCTAGGTCAACGCCGCCGAGTTTAGGGCTGCTGTGCAGCCCAGGGCACGGCAAGCCTGTTCACTAAAAAACCAGCTCACCCATCATTAATAGGTGAGTCCACATCGTAAAAATAACATGCACAATGGCTGCCATATTCATAATGGATTCCCAAACAGATGAACCCTAACTATCCAGAATTACAGCAATTTCTTGCCGGATATTTCAATCAGGACTGGGTCGACGACCACAAGAGCGCAAACGAAGTAATTGACCTATTCATTTCCGAGACTTCTGCCGAAACGATGATAAAAGTACAGCTGGAACTAAACAAACTAATGTCGACCGAAAGAAACGAACAAGAACTTCAAGACTATTTATTCACCAACATCGGATGCTATTACTATTACCCCAACGAATGGAAGTACGGCAAAACGTGGTTGAAGCATGTCGCCCTATCTTTAAAAAATGGCAAAACTTAATATGAAAAATTTATTCGCACTGCTTCAGTGATTGCGCAAAGACAAAGCCTCAAATAAAACCCGAAGAAATTAATAAGTTCCGTGTGGTTTCGATACATCCTCGAAAGCATAATAGAAGTTAGTACCACCGGCAATTATTCCAGAAAAAATTAGACGTAACTCTATACGCCCATGAGGAAAATTATGAGCCTTATTCACAATCACAGCCTTGAAGTAACCGACGCAGCACTCAAACAGCGAGCTATCGACGGCACTCACCCTGTTACCGGAGAACCCGGTCTGGTAAAGCCAAGTTCTCAATTCAAAACGTGGAAAATGCAAATGGCTGTTATTGAAGAAGCCCACCTCTAGGGAAATACGCAAGATGGCGCCTTTCACTGGAGAAGATGAATTTGGAAATCCGATCGTCAGGATTGAACTGCAGGGATGCGGGCGCGGCTACACCCCCAATGAAAAGTTTCCGGAACAACCAAAGCTCAACGAAAACATGAATGGTGCGGTTGTGAAATTTGATCGCGAGACCAAACAATCTTACACCGCAATCCCCGTGAGCAAACGCTAATGTTAAAGCACCCTTTTTTAGATATACCCTACGCACCAAAGCTTCAGTACTTCCTCGGCGGATTCGATATTTACGATCGTGAAAATTCCTTGGGGGCTGCCATTGCGACGTACAATATAAATATATCAGCCGACCGAGCCCACTTAATAAATAAATTAGTTATCGAGAGGAGCGGGGACTTAAATTACAAACACAAGAAGAGTCTGATAGACGTCTTGAGGGCTGCGTTAGATGACCACCAATATGACTTTTCCGAGGTACTGAGGCAGGACCCGAACTCACACTGTGCGTTACCTTGCGGATGGGAAAGCATGGATAACCCTAGAAAATTCTTCGAAGAAATTTACACCCTTGCTAGCCTAGGATGGCGAGATGATCTGCACGAGGCCAGCCTCGAAGACCAATCAACTTGGTAAACCAACACCGCTCCCGAAGGCGGCACTGCTTTTGTGGCGCGCGAGTTTGCTCGCATTTCTTGGAGAAACACGGTGCACAAACGACACTCGAGTCGCAGCTCGAACGATTGAATACCGCAAAGAATCCGACAACCGGAATTATTGAACGTTACACATCTGGTCCAAATACAGGGAAACCTAAATACCCGCCCGCTGCTACTCGTTATCTTACCCACAGGGATCAATTAAACTCGATATACCGGGCCCAGCTCATCTTCAGAAGAAACGGACTCGCTGCCTCATTAAAACCAATGGACACGGGAAAAGTTATTGGTGAAGGATATTCAAAAAATGAGATGAGATATAGCCAGCAACGTAAAGCAAGGGTGATATTAAACAACCAGGCTAATCCCAAAACCGCTTACACGGAGCAATGACTAAAAAATGAAAAACAAACCTAGCATGTCAATAATCCGTGGACTACTGTTCACTTACGACATTGAAAATACTGACGACTTAGAGCGAGAGAGACTCATCGCATCTAAAGACATAAACAACGAGATAGAACTTATAGAACTTTTTGACGAACTGACCAGACCAGAATTTCTATCTTACACAAAGACTGAGCAAGAGTGGTTCATCGCCTCGATCGCACACTTCCTAGATAAAAATGATAGTTTCGATGCGATTTTCAAAACCATGGCAACTTATTTCAGCGCACCTGTAAATAATCAAAGAAAGTTCATGCAGGTACTTTTGACCAGCTTAAAGCTCTATTTCAACACGCCGAGGTCAGAAAATTAAAGAACAAACAGAGCAAACTCTATTCTCAGATAACATCAACACCTCTCTCCACCCCGGTGGCGAGCGGGCTTGCTCGCCACAAGAAGCGCACTCACAAGCTCACTCGCGCCAATCAAATCACCGCGTCGAAAGCTCCATGATCATCCGGCTCAGCAAATAAATCCGCGGCGCCACACTCTCCACCTCCGCATACTCCTCTGGCGTATGAATATTCCCGCCCACTATCCCAAACCCATCCAACGTCGGCGTGCCCACCCCGGCCGACAAGCTGGCATCCGCCGCCCCGCCGCTGCCTTCAATGGTCAGCTTTTTACCCAATTCCCCATAGATTCCCTGGGCGATTGCGACCAACTTGTCCGACTCCGGCGTCTGCGGCATCGGCGGCAGCCCACGCTGCAAGCTGGTTTTTACTTCGGTGTCTGGGATCAGTTTGTTGGCCGATACCCGCGCCAGGTCTTTTTCGATGCGATCAAACTCTTCCGGCAACGCTGCGCGCACGTCTGCCTTGGCGGTGGCCTGGTCGGGGATGACGTTGGTGCGGTCGCCAGACTTGATCACCGTAAAGTTGATGGTGGTTTTCTTTTCTTCATCGCCCAGTTTGCCCAGTTGCAGGATCTGGTGCGCGGCTTCCATCGCGGCGTTGCGCCCCAGTTCCGGGGCGACGCCGGCGTGGGCGGCTTTGCCTTTGACTTCGACCACGGCGGTGGCGCTGCCTTTACGCCAGACCACCAGGCCATCAGCTGGACGGCCAGGTTCGAGGTTCAGGGTCACGTCGTGGGCCTTGGCGGTTTTGCGGATCAGTTCGGAGGCGGTATCGGAGCCGGTTTCTTCGCTGGCGTCGAGCAGGAAGGTGATTTGCGCGTAGTCCTTGAAACCCTGGTTTTTCAGGACTTTGAGCGCGTAGATGCCGGCGACGATGCCGCCCTTGTCATCCATCACGCCGGGGCCATAGGCGCGGCCATCCTTGATGTGAAACGGACGTTCGGCGGCCGAGCCTTCCTTGAATACAGTGTCCATGTGGGCCATCAGCAGGATCTTGGCCTTGCCAGTGCCCTTGAGGGTGGCGATCACGTGGCTGCTGTTGGCTGCCGCATCCGCAAACCGCTCAATCGTGAAGCCAAGCTGTTTGAGTTCGTCGACGGCAATGTCGCTGACCTGGGTCAGACCCGGCCCGTAGCCGGAGCCCGAGTCGATATTCACCAGGCGTTCGAGCAGTTTCAAAGCGTCGGCCTTGTACTGTTCGGCGTCCGCCTGAATCTGTTTATGGGGTTCGGCGCTGTAGGCCGGCATGGCGAAGGACAAGGCCAGGGTCGCGGCCAGGAGGGTACGTGGAAAGTTGAAGAGCATGAACCGATCCTTGTTTTTTGTTGAGAGGCGCCGCCACACCCTACTCCACTACAGCGATCTCAACCAACTCCCCTGGACTGAACTGACCCGGTTGCGCCCGCTGCTCTTGGCCTCGTACAACGCCAGGTCAGCGTCGTTCAACCAGCTGGTGGAGTCAGCATGCCCCGCTTGATAGGGCGCCAAGCCAATGCTCAAGCTGGCACGCAATGTCGGGTCCTGGGCATAGGCCAAAGCGTTGAACCGATCGCGCAAGGCATCCATCACTTCGGTCGCACGGTTGAGCGGCATGCCCGGCAGGATCACGCAAAACTCGTCGCCGCCGTAGCGCCCGGCCAGGTCGGTGGCGCGCAGGTTCTGGCGCAGCACCTTGCTGAGCTGACGCAGGACGATATCGCCGGTGACATGCCCATAGGTGTCGTTGATGATCTTGAAGTGGTCGATATCGATCAACGCAATCGCCGCGCCCTGCTGTTCCCTACGGCAGCGCTGGAACTCGATCTCCAGATGGTCTTTCCAGGCCCCATGGTTAAGCAGGCCGGAGAGACTGTCGGTGCGACTCAAGGCCAGCAACTCGCGTTTGTGACGGGCCAGCGTCACCGCCTGACGGTAGCAGATCCAGCCAAGCGCAAGCGGGTACAGCATCAGGATCGGCAGACACGCGTACAGCTGGGCCTGGGTAGTGACGGCAATAAACGCGGGGGTGAATACCAGCAGCGCGGCGCCGATGCCCAGCGCCTGCGCCGCGCACCCCGCCAGCATGAATCGCGGCCCGCCGATGGCCACGTTGTTCATGGTCATCATCGACAGCGTGGTCACGGCGGGCAGTGGATTGAAATGCATGGCACCAACCCAGAACCCGCCGCAAAACGAATCGAACAGCAGGTTGCGACGCTCGCTGCGCAGTGCGTGGGCGCTGCGCAACGAGAGTTGAAAGGCCAGGTGCGGCCAGACAAAGGCATTGATCAGCATCCAGGCCCATACCCACCAGGACGGGTTCAAGGGATACATGCCGAACACCACGCACACAAAGCCTAGCGTCAGCCCCAAGGCACGGGATTTGTACAACCGTGAAGCGAGCGGAAGTCCCTTTCCTTCTGCTGCTGACATGGTGTGGTGAAATCCTGAGGGAATGCCTGGAGTCTATCAGGGCAGCGGCTATTCGCCACTACCGGTCATAAGCCCCCGCCTCAGTGCGAGAACCCTCGAGCCAGCATCAATGCTACGCCCAGCAGCAACACTGCAGTGATCCGCTGCAACCATACGCGGCGCTCAGGGTTCTCCAGCAGGTGCTTGATGCGCTGGCCGAAATAGCAATACAAGCAGCCGCTGGCAAATTGCAGCAGCAGAAAAGTCAGCCCCAGGATGGCGATATCCGCCAGCGAGCTGTGGCCCCCGGCCCCGGCAAACTGCGGGAATACGGCGCTGAACATAATGATGGTCTTGGGGTTGGAGAACCCGGTCAACAAACCCTTGCCGAACAGGCTGCGCGCGCCCTCGACGGTAGCAACCTGATCTATCGACAGGCCGCTGCTGGTCCACTGCTTGTAGGCCAGATAAAGGATGTAGGCCACGCCGACAATCTGAATCGACTGGGTAATCGCCTGATTACCTTTGATCAATTCCGAAAATCCCACGGCAAACACCAGGATTGAAATCAGGTAAGACACACTGGCGCCGAGCTGCGCCGGGATCGAACTGCGCAGGCCGGCCTTCAGGCCCAGGCCCAACAGCAACAGGGTCATGGGGCCGGGACTGAAGGTCATGGTGGCGCAAAACAGCAGGAAAGAAGCAAAAGAGGAGAGCGTCAATGCGCTGGTCATGGCCTTGGACCCTGGGCTGAGAAGGCCCGCAGTCTAGGCCAGCGGCATTGCACAAGGCAGGTAAAGTCGGGCCTAATTCGACCTGACTTTACCGGTAAAACAACCGGAAAACACAGGGAAGGTTTATGTTTGTATCCGCGATTGCCTTTGTACCGGGTATGCCCAAGGTGCAGCAGATCGTCGAGGCGTTCAGCCAGGCCATTGAAAACGGGGAATGGGCGCCCGGCAGCAAATTGCCGTCGGTACGCGAGCTGACCCAAGTGCTGGGCGTCAGCAAGTTCACCCTCAATGAAGCGCTGGACCGCCTGCGCGGGCGTCACCTGCTCACCTCCAGCCAGGGCCGCGGCTATTTCGTCGCGGTGGATATCACGCGACCGGCCTCGGCGGCGTGGGTCGACCTGCTGCCCCAGGACCTGCTCAGCGTACTGCGCCGCCCGTTGGCCACCGCCGGCGGCGACCTGCGCCCCGGCGGCGGACACTTGCCCGAGCACTGGCTGGACAACGAGGCGATCCGCCAAACCATGCGCAGTGTGGTGCGTGCGCCCTCATTACGGATTGCCGGGCTGGGTACGCCGGCCGGGCTGTTGCCATTGCGCCAGGCCCTGCAGCAGAAACTGCGTGCCGAAGGCCTGTCGGTCTCGGTCGAGCAGATCATCACCACCCCCAACACGGTGCAGGGCCTGGACATGCTGATGCGCCTGCTCGCAAGGCCCGGCGACACGGTCCTGCTGGACACGCCGTGTTACTTCAACTTCCACGCCAACCTGGCCTTGCACGGGGTCAAGGTGGTGACCATCGAGCGTCGCCCCGACGGTTTCGACTTCAGCGCCCTCGAACAGCTGCTGGCCGAACACCGCCCCAGCCTGTACCTGACCACCGGCGTGCTGCACAACCCTACCGGCCACTCCTTCAGCCCCGGCCAGGCGTTTCGCCTGCTGCAACTGACCCGGCAATACCACTGCCATATCGTCGAGGATGACCTCTACGCCGACCTGCACCCCAACCCGCCACCGCGTCTGGCCGCCCTCGCCGGACTGGACCAGGTCACCTACCTGTCGGGCTTCTCCAAAGTGCTCAGCGCCAACGCCCGCGTCAGCTACGTGGTGGCCGCACCACAACTGGCGGCCAACCTGACCAATATGAAGTTGATGAGCGGCGGCGTGACCTCGGAACTATTCGAGCAGATCGTGTACCGCATGCTCAGCGAGGGAAGCTATGCCAAACACCGCAAGCGCATGGTCCAGCGTTTGCTGGAGGCCGGTGGGCGCGTCGAGCAGTGGCTCAGGGGTTGCGGCTGTGAGCTGCCGATGGGCTTTGAAGGCGGGATGTTTATCTGGGCGCATCTGCCGGCAGGCGTCAATGGCGAACAACTGGCGCAGGCTGCGCTCAAGCAAGGCATGGTGCTGGCACCGAGCGCGCTGTTCGGCTACCACCCGGCGCACCGCGATTCGATGCGCTTCAATGTTGCCCACAGTGATGATCCCCAGCTGCAGCAGATGTTCGAGACACTATTGCTGCAGGCCGCGGGTCAGACACGTCGCGCCTGACCCGCGACCGCCAGCGGTCAACTCACGATGTCGCTGCGTTGCAGTTGCCCATGCACGACGACCAGGAAGTTCGGCTCGCCCGATTTGCCGGAAATCTGCAAGGTACTCATCTGTAATACCGGGTCATAGTCGATTACCGCTTCGCCGCTGGCGCCGGACAAGGTGCCGACAAACTTCAGCGGCGCCCCCAGCGTGGCGGTAATGCTTGAGACATCCACCTGGTCCGTACCACTGACAAAGTCCATGATCTGGTCCGGGCCGGCCTGGGTCGAATCATTGATACTGCCGTAAACGAACACATCGTTGCCCTTGCCGCCCCACAGTTCATCCGCGCCACCCGCCCCGTATAACCGGTCATTGCCCTCTGCGCCCTTGAGCTGGTTGGCAACCTCGTTGCCCACCAGCAAATCGTTGCCGGAGCCGCCGAGTGCATTTTCAATGACTGCGCCGTTGGCGATAGAGACATTGCCCTTGAGGCCGCCGACGTCGGAGAAGGTCTCGTCTTTCAGGCTGATTTGCTGATCCTGCGTGTAGCCGGAAAAGTCCAGCGTGTCATTGCCACCGCCGTCCCAAATCGCAGCCAGCATGTTTTTATTTGGCGAGTCGACACTCAGGAAGTCCCGATTCGTATTTGAGTTGAAGCCGTAGGTGGTGTCGTCCTTGCGCGTTTCGCAGTTGGCACCGTATTTCTTCTGGTAGGCACTGATGTCGTCAAGCTGCGGCGCCGAGGAGTACATGCTGGCGTGGTACATATAGTCGGTGCGCTCGCCCCGGTAACTCATGACAGTGTGGCTTGCCGAGTCTTCGTGATAGCCGGTTTTCGATTCATCCAGCGTTCCATTGTAATGACCCGGATGGTCGAGCCCCATGGCGTGCCCCAGCTCATGGACAATGATATGACGACCCGCGCTGCCGACTGCTGCATTCGGCACAGATGTATAGTCCGGATTATTCACAAACCAGACATCACCGCTCCGGGGTTCGCCAGCGTTAGGCAGTGTCGCGTGGGGATTGCCCTGATAGGGATGGCCCCGGGTGTCGACCCTCTTGCCGTAATTCCCGAGGGTGATGTGACCTTCACTGTCCGATGTTTTCGGGCCCTCGGTAAAGCTGACGTTTGTTAGGTCTGAAATCGATTGCAAACCGAGTCGAGTCTGTATCCGCTGGTTGTCGAGCACATGGGTAAACCCGGTCTTTTTGAACACCTGGGAGTCCTTGTCGGCCGGCGGCTCACGGAACTCATACGTCACCTGATAGCGACCATCACCACTCTTGTCGGGCCAACCGGGGCTACTGCGCCAGAGCTGTTTGGTCGCATCTTCAGACGATAGGGATCGCAGGCCGTTGTGCTGGATGGCACCACCGCGATCATCTCGGTGCCGAAACTGTTCTATAGACTGGGACACGTCACTCGGGCGCAGGGAAACAGTCGTCATGTTCGTACTCTCATCGGGATGAAAAACTTATCGTCGTTTTTTCGACCCGAGAGGGATGTACGTTTCCTACAAAAACTCGAAGGATTACTACTAAGTTAGTCTGAGAAATTCGCCATACACAGCGTAGGAATAGTTACAAAAGCATCACTGTTTCACCCGCCCCTTAAGCATCCCGTGATTAACCAGCAACGTGCGCATGGCATTGCGGGTAACCCCCAGCAAGTCCGCCGTACGCAGCTGGTTGAAGCCGCAAAATGCAAAGGCCTCGCGCACGATCAAGTCTTCGATATCGTGCAGCAACGTATCTCCCGGCACCTCGAACAGCCTCAACAGCTGCTCGCGTATCACCTCTTGGGGAATACGCGGCGCACCGTTGTTGACGCTGGCATGCATCGCACTGAGCCCGGCGGAGAACTTCAGGTGGGCGGGCATGATCGGCTTGTCACCGGCCACCAGCAGCGCCAGGTGCACCACGTTTTCCAGCTCGCGGATATTGCCCGGCCACGGGTAATCCAGCAGGGCCTGGGTGGCGGACTCCGAGAGCATCGGCTCGGCGATTTTCAGCTTGGCGCTGTACAGCCGGCGAAAGTGCTCCACCAGCGGAAGGATGTCCAATGGCCGCTCACGCAACGGCAGCACCTGCACCTGCGCGACATTGATGCGGTAGAACAGATCAAGGCGGAAATTACCGGCTTCCACGGCGTGTTCCAGGTCGATGTTAGTGGCGGTGACCAGGCGGATATTGATCTTGATCGGCTTGCGTGAGCCCACCCGTACCACTTCCTGCTCCTGCAATACGCGCAACAGTTTCACCTGCAGAGGCAGCGGCAGGTCGCCGATTTCATCAAGAAACAGCGTGCCGCCATCCGCCTCTTCAAACCAGCCGCCGCGCCGACCCGAGGCACCGGAAAACGAACCGGCCTCGTGGCCAAAAAATTCACTTTCCGCGAGGTTCTCGCTAATGGCGCCGCAGTTCACCGGCACAAATGCGCCTGTGCGTCCGCTGGCACTGTGGATGTAGCGCGCCACGAGCTCCTTGCCGGTGCCGGTCTCGCCATTGATCAACACCGGCGCGTCGCTGGGGCCGACACGTTTGAGGTAGTCGAGCAATTGCAGCGAGCGCGGGTCGGAAAACACCAGGGCCTTGGCGCGGATCGACAGCGGATCCTTGTCGCCTTGGGGCAAGGTGAGGATCGGCGTGGGGTGCCCGTGGGGACGGTTCATGAACATTTTCCCGGCGGCAGAATAAACAATTGAGGCGTGACTTTACTTAGCCAGGGTTATAACTAGAAATATTAAAAATTCATTAGTACATAACTATTTATCACCCCCAGGGACCGTTTTTTCGCCTCGCCGGGTATCTCGTTAGCGCCAGATACACTGCAATACAAAGGGCACAAGGCAAGCGCACCGACAGTGGATAGACTGCGCCTCAATGAGTATTTAACGAGGAAGGCAGCATGGAGCATGTCGATCACATCCTGATCGTCGATGACGAACCGGAGATCCGCGAACGGGCAGGCAATTACCTGAGAAAAAACGGCCTGCGCACCACCGTAGTCGCCGATGGCCGCCAGATACGCAGCTTCCTCGACACCACCGCCCGCCATCTGCTCGACGAAGACCACACCCTGGTGGCCCTGAGCGGCGCGCAATACCGCCTGCTGCGGGTGTTCCTCTACCACCCCCAGCATGTGCTCAACCGCGACCAATTGCTGAACCTGACCCAGGGCCGCGACGCCGACCTGTTTGACCGCTCCATCGACCTGCTGGTGAGCCGCTTGCGCCAGCGCCTGCTGGATGACGCGCGCGAACCGGCCTGTATCAAGACCGTGCGCAGCGAAGGTTATGTGTTCTCCCTGGCCATGGAAATCCTCGAGGCCGATCAATGACCGCAAGATTCGGTTGGCCGCGCACCCTCGCGTCACAGTTGTGGTTGATCTTTTTGATCAGCCTGGTCTGCACTAACGGTTTGGCCTTCAGTACGCAGTTTTACGAGCGCTATATCAGCGCACGCACAGCCATGCTCGGCCACCTGGAAAACGACGTCGCCACCTCGGTCGCGATCCTCGACCGCCTCCCCGCCAACGAGCGCGCCAGCTGGCTACCACGCATCGACCGGCAGAATTACCGGTACCTGCTCAATGCCGGCGAGCCCGGTGAACCGATGCGCACGGATGACGTGCCAATGGCTGCCACATCGATTTCGGACGCACTGGGCGAGCACTATGCCCTGACTTTTCGCGATATTCCCGGCATGCACAAACACTTCCAGGTGCACCTGACCCTGGCCGATGGCAACCCGATCACTCTCGACGTGCGCCCCGCCGCCCTCCCCGTCGCCTACTGGCTGCCGGTGGTACTGGTGCTGCAACTCGCGCTGCTGCTGGGCTGCACCTGGTTCGCCGTGCGTCTGGCCATCCGCCCACTTACCCGCCTTGCCCACGCCGTGGAAACCCTGGACCCGAACGCTCACCCCACGCTTCTCGATGAACAAGGCCCGACCGAGGTCGCCCACGCCGCCGCCGCGTTTAACGCCATGCAACAGCGCATCGCCGACTACCTCAAGGAGCGCATGCAGATTCTCGCGGCCATTTCCCACGACCTGCAAACCCCGATTACCCGGATGAAACTGCGCGCCGAATTCATGGAGGACTCCGCCGACCGCGACAAACTCTGGAGCGACCTGGGGGAGATGGAACATCTGGTGCGCGAGGGTGTGGCCTATGCCCGCAGCGTGCACGGCGCCACCGAAACCAGGCACCGTATCAACCTCGACGCCTTCCTCGACGGCCTGGTGTTCGATTACCAGGACATGCACAAACAGGTCAGCCTGACCGGTAAAAGCGCGGTGGTCCTCGACACTCGCCCCCATGCGCTGCACCGGGTGCTGGTCAACCTGGTGGACAACGCCCTGAAGTTCGGCGGCTCCGCGCAACTGCAGGTCGGTTCGACGGCCAATGGGGAACTGTCAATCAAGATTCTGGATAATGGCCCGGGCATTGCCGAAGCCGAACTCGTGCAGGTGATGCAGCCGTTTTACCGCGTGGAAAGCTCACGCAATCGCGGCACCGGCGGCACCGGGCTGGGGTTGGCGATCGCCCAGCAATTGGCCGTGGCCATCGGCGGTACGCTGACCCTGAGCAACCGCCCGGAAGGCGGGTTGTGTGCTCAGGTTAAAATCCGTCTGTAACCCGCTAACTGATGCTGCGCGATCATGGGGGGTGTGAGTTTTGCTCACGCCCCCTGCGACGATTGATGCCTTCTTGTGTCGTTGACCAACCTTGTTACACACCATATAGTGTGCCCACAAACAGAACAGACCACTACATAGTGTGCAGTATCGGTATTTACCGACCACACTACGCGCAGTATTTCAATGCCTAGTAGCCTGCAAATCGCATATTTATCGACGGGTTCACACGCCGTCGGAACAGACCAGGAAGGAGTATTTCAATGCTGAGTTGGGATGAAGTCGACAACGAAGACACCGGTGCAGCGGTGATCAAAGGCGCCAACGCCGGGCACGCCAGCGAAGCCAACATGGACCGCCTGGATGGCGCCGGTGCCGCCGCCGCCCTGGAAGCGCGCAATGTGACTGCCAACGACTCCGCCGCGATCATCCGCGCCAAGGCCGCCCTCGACAAACTCGACGTCGCCGAAGGCCTCGCCGAACTCGAAGGCTCCGCCGCCCGCGTCGCCGTTGACGAAAAGCGCATGATCAACTGCCGCGCCGACCTCAACCAACTCGTACCTTTCAAGTACGACTGGGCCTGGCAAAAGTACCTCGACGGCTGCGCCAACCACTGGATGCCGCAAGAGGTCAACATGACCGCCGACATCGCCCTGTGGAAAAACCCTGAAGGCCTGACCGACGACGAGCGCCGCATCGTCATGCGCAACCTCGGCTTCTTCTCCACCGCCGACTCGCTGGTTGCCAACAACCTGGTGCTGGCCGTGTACCGCCTGATCACCAACCCGGAGTGCCGCCAGTACATCCTGCGCCAGGCCTTCGAAGAAGCGATCCACACCCACGCCTACCAGTACTGCATCGAATCGCTGGCCATGGATGAAGGCGAAATCTTCAACATGTACCACGAGATTCCATCGGTCGCCAAAAAGGCAGCCTGGGGCCTCAAGTACACCCGCTCGATCTCCGATCCAAAGTTCGAAACCGGCACCGTAGAGACTGATAAAGAACTGCTGCGCAACCTGGTCGCCTACTACTGCGTATTGGAAGGCATCTTCTTCTACTGCGGCTTCACCCAGATCCTCTCCATGGGCCGCCGCAACAAAATGACCGGCGTGGCCGAACAGTTCCAGTACATCCTGCGCGACGAGTCGATGCACCTGAACTTCGGTATCGACGTGATCAACCAGATCAAAATCGAAAACCCGCATTTGTGGGATGCCGAGATGAAGGAAGAAGCGACCCAGATGATCCTGCAAGGGACTCAGCTGGAGATTGAATATGCGCGCGATACCATGCCGCGTGGGGTGTTGGGCATGAATGCGGCGATGATGGAGGATTACCTCAAGTTCATCGCTAACCGTCGTTTGTCGCAGATTGGTCTTAAAGAAGAGTATCCAGGGACGACTAACCCGTTCCCGTGGATGAGCGAGATCATGGACTTGAAGAAAGAGAAAAACTTCTTCGAAACCCGTGTGATTGAGTATCAGACCGGCGGCGCACTGAGCTGGGATTAATCTTCGACGCAGATCTAAAAATGTGGGAGCGGGCTTGCTCGCGAAAGCGGTGGATCAGTGACAGGTGTACTGACTGACACTCCCTATTCGCGAGCAAGCCCGCTCCCACATGAGATATCTGTGATCTTTAGACTTGCGTACAAATATTTATGCCCAATCAAACCATCAAGACCCCTTGCGTCGGCCTGTGCTCCACCGTTTACGGCGACCTGGTCTGCCGGGGCTGCAAGCGTTACCACCATGAAGTGATCCAGTGGAACGGCTACAACGCCGACGAAAAACAGGCGGTTTGGCTGCGCCTGGAGCAACTGCTGGTGCAGGTAATGGCCAGCAAACTGGAGGTGTTTGATGCGTACCTTCTGCGCCAGCAACTGGAAAATCGCAAGATTCGCTTTATGCCGCACCAGTCGCCGTATTGCTGGGCGTACCAATTGATTGCACGGGGTGCGCGGGTGATTTCCAAGCTGGATGCATATGGGTTGGCGTTGTTGCCCGAGTTTCGCGAACGCAGCCTGGCGGATTTGCGCGATGCGATTGATCGCGAGTTTTTCCTGCTTTCCGAGGCGCATTACGAACGGTATATCGCGCCGGGTTTCCTGAAGGAAGCATTCGGGCCCGCCCTGATCGCCACGTTCTAACCTGCACCGCAAACCCTGTGGGAGCTGGCTAGCCTGCGTTAGCGCAGTGCCAGCCACGGATTTTATTGACTGACCCACCGTCATCGCCGGCAAGCCAGCTCCCACATTGGAACACGGGTGTTCAGGAGGCCCAGGATGGGTCCCGCTCAGCCTGCAAGCCATACCGCTCAATCGCCTGCCGGCACACCTCCCGCGCCAGACTCCCCTGCTCCACCAACGCCGTCAGGGCCGCCAACACGATGTGATGGCGATCTACCTCAAAGAAATCGCGCAACGCCGCCCGTGTATCGCTGCGCCCGAAACCATCGGTGCCCAGCACGGTGTAGGTGGAATCCAGGTACGAACCAATCATCTGCGGCACCGCCCGCACATAGTCGGACACGGCGACCACCGGCGCGCCGCTGGGCAAGCACGCATTTACATGGCTGACGCGCTGGTTCGCCTGAGGATGCAGGCGATTCCAGCGCTCCACCTCCCGCGCCTCCCGTGCCAGCTCGCTAAAACTGGTCACGCTGTAGACCTCGCTCGTCACCTGCCAGTCCTCGGCCAATAACTGCGCCGCAGCCTGGGCCTCGCGCACCAGCGTGCCGGCACCCAGCAGGCGCACCTGCGCCTCGGCCGCGCCTTGCAGGCGATACATGCCCTTGATGATCGCTGCTTCCACGCCTTCCGGCAGACTGGGCTGCGGGTAGTTTTCGTTCATCAGGGTCACGTAGTAGAACTCATCCACATCGTGTTCCAGCATCTGGCGCATGCCGTGATCGAGGATCACCGCGAATTCCCCGGCAAACGCCGGGTCGTAGGCGCGGCAGTTGGGCACGGTGGCGGCCGTGAGATGGCTGCTGCCGTCCTGATGCTGCAAGCCTTCGCCACCCAAGGTGGTGCGCCCGGCGGTGGCGCCCAGCAGGAAACCACGGGCGCGCTGGTCGGCCGCGGCCCAGATCAAGTCGCCCACGCGCTGGAAGCCGAACATCGAGTAATAGATGTAGAACGGCAACATGCGCAGGCCATGCACCGAGTAGCTGGTGGCCGCCGCGACCCAGGAGCTGATCGCGCTGGCTTCGCTGATGCCCTCTTCGAGGATTTGCCCATCGGTGGCCTCGCGGTAGCTGAGGATCGAGCCGATATCCTCCGGCTCGTAGCGCTGGCCGACGCTGGAATATATGCCAATCTGCTTGAACAGGTTGGCCATGCCGAAGGTGCGTGCCTCATCAGCAACGATGGGCACGATGCGCGGGCCCAGGGCCTTGTCCTTGAGCAGGTTGGTGAGCATGCGCACAAAGGCCATGGTGGTGGACATTTCCTTGCCTTCGGCCGCCGTGGCAAACCCGGCGTAACCTGCCACTGGCGGCACGTTTACCGGCGCCGCGAGCGGGCTGCGGCTCGGCACATAGCCGCCCAGCGCCTGGCGTTGCTGGTGCAGGTAGCGCATTTCAAGGCTGTCATCCGCCGGTTTGAAGAAGCTCAGCGCCTCAGTCTGCTCATCGGTGAGCGGCAACTGGAAACGATTGCGAAAGGCAATCAGCGCCTCGCGGTCCAGCTTCTTCTGTTGGTGGGTGGTCATCTTGCCCTGCCCGGCCTCGCCCATGCCGAAGCCTTTTTTGGTCTGGGCCAGAATCACCGTGGGCTTGCCTTTGACCCGGCGCGCCGCGTAGTAGGCGGCGTGGATCTTGACCATGTCGTGGCCCCCGCGCTTGAGGCGGTCGATCTGTTCGTCGCTCATGCCCTCGACCAGCTTGGCCAGCGACGCGCTTTGGCCGAAAAAGTGCTCGCGGTTATAGGCGCCGTCCTTGGCGGCAAAGGTCTGGAATTGCCCGTCCACGGTGTGCGACAGGGTGTCCACCAGCGAGCCGTCGGCGTCCTTGGCCAGCAACGCGTCCCAATCCGAGCCCCACACCAGCTTGATCACATTCCAGCCGGCCCCGGCAAATAAAGCTTCCAGTTCGTCGATGATCCGCCCGTTGCCGCGTACCGGGCCGTCGAGGCGTTGCAGGTTGCAGTTGACCACCCAGGTCAGGTTGTCCAGGCCCTCGCGGGCAGCCAGCGTCAGGGCGGACATGCTTTCCGGCTCGTCCATTTCGCCGTCGCCGAACACGCCCCACACGTGGCGGTCGGTGGTGTCCAAGAGCCCGCGATGCTGCAGGTAGCGCATGAAGCGCGCCTGGAAAATCGAGCTGATCGGGCCAATGCCCATGGAGCCGGTGGGGAACTGCCAGAAGTCCGGCATCAGCCAGGGGTGCGGGTAGCTGGACAGCCCGCGTGCACCGGCTTTTGGCCCGCCGAGTTCCTGGCGATAGTGCGCCAGGTCGCTTTCGGTCAGACGCCCTTCCAGAAAGGCACGCGCATAAATGCCAGGCGCGGAATGCGGCTGATAGAACACCAGGTCGCCACCAAAGCCCTCATTGCGGGCGCGGAAAAAGTGGTTGAAGCCGACTTCGAACAAATCCGCCGCGCTGGCGTAGCTTGCGATATGCCCTCCCAGCTCGCCATACGCCTGGTTGGCGCGCACCACCATGGCCAGCGCGTTCCAGCGCACCAGCGAGGCCAGGCGCTCTTCGGTGGCCAGGTCGCCGGGAAACGCCGGTTGCTGCAGGGCGCTGATGCTATTGATATAGGGGGTGCCGTGGGCGGGTTTCCAATCGATGTGCGGCGCGGCGGCTTCACGGGCCAAAAGGTCAAGGATCTGCCGCGCCCGCGCCGGCCCGGCGTTGGCCACCAGCGAGGCCAGGGCGTCGCGCCACTCGTCCTGCTCCAGCGGGTCCGACGCTGTTTGAGTTACTGCATTCGCGAAACCATTCATGGGCACCTCCGGGCTTTTTTCCAGTTTATGTCGGTGCCTGAGGATTTTTTGCCTGTTATCAGGCGCGCACTTCAGCATTTTGAGCATGAATCTCTGCCAATCCACCTTTTACCAGCACGTTGTGCTCAAGCACCCCGAAACCGTGCAACTGTGTTTAAAATGCCGCCCGCTCAATGACCGACGTTTAACGATGACCCCAGACGCCCTCGCCACCCTGCATGCCCACCTGCTCACCGCCCTGGCCGATGCGCCCAGCGAAACCCGCCGCCTGTTCCACGGCCGTGGACGCTGCTGGCCGGGCCTCGAGCAACTGACCGTGGACTGGCTGCAAGGCGTGGTGCTGGTCGCGCTGTTCAAAGCGCCTGAAGCCGAGCAGTTGGACGCGTTAAAGCAGCTGCTGAGCGAATTCGACTGGGCTCAGTTCGGCGCTCATACCGTGGCCTTGCAGCACCGTTACCTGCCGCAAAGCACCACCGAATGGCTGGTGGGCGAGGCGATTGATGAGCTGACCATCACCGAAGGCGGCCTGCGCTACCTGATCGACCTGGGTAAAAAACAGAATAGCGGGCTGTTCCTCGACATGCGTTACGGGCGCAATTGGGTGCGCGAACAGGCCAAGGGCCAGCACGTGCTCAACCTGTTCGCCTACACCTGCGGCTTTTCCGTGGCCGCCATCGAAGGCGGCGCCGAGCATGTGGTGAACCTGGACATGGCCCGCGGCGCCCTGAGTCGTGGCCGCGACAACCATCGGCTGAACGGTCATGACCTGAGCAAGGTCACCTTCCTGGGCCACGACCTGTTCAAGTCCTGGGCCAAGGTCACCAACGGCGGCCCCTACGACCTGGTGATTATCGACCCGCCGTCTTTCCAGAAAGGCAGCTTCCTGCTGACCAAGGACTACCAGCGCGTGCTGCGCCGCCTGCCGGATTTGCTCACCGCACAGGGCACGGTACTGGCGTGCATGAACGATCCGGCGTTCGGCGAAGATTTCCTGATCGACGGCGTAACCCGCGAAGCACCGGGCCTGCGCTTTGTCGAAAGACTACAAAACCCGCCGGAATTTCCTGATATTGACCGGCAAAGTGGCTTGAAGGCACTGGTGTTCCGCCAAGGCTGATGCCGAAACGTCCTGCACTTGCTACGCTAAGTGATACACCGGGTGGTGAACCTTCTTACACCCTTCCCGGTCGATACCTGCATTCCCCGGCCAGACTCGACGGTGTCACACCGTCGGCTGCCCCGTTTCACCCTTTGGAGAACCGCCCGTGATATCGACCCTGCATGTAGCCAGAATCAAAGCCTGGGGCGCCCACGGCTTTACCGCCACCGGCGTCGTACTGGCCTTTTTGGCCACCCTGGCGCTGCTGGAAAACTCCCCCAAAGCCTGCCTGCTCTGGCTGGGTCTGGCCCTGGTGGTGGATGGCGTCGATGGCTCCCTGGCACGCCGGGTCAATGTCAGCACCGTGCTCCCGAGCTTTGACGGCTCGGTGCTGGACCTGGTGATCGATTACCTGACGTACGTGTTCATTCCGGCATTGTTTATCTACCGTTACATCGACCTACCGGACTTCACCCACCTGTTTACGGTGTCGGTGATTCTGGTGTCGTCGCTGTTCTGCTTCTGCAACGTGAATATGAAGAGCAAGGACAACTACTTCGTCGGCTTCCCAGCCGCATGGAACGTGGTGGCCTTGTGCGTGTACATCATCCAGCCGGATGCCTGGGTCACCCTGCTGACGGTGATCGGCCTGGCCCTGCTGACCGTGACGCCGATGAAGTTTCTGCACCCGTTCCGGGTGAAGCGGTTTATGCCGATCAACATCGCGGTCACCACCATCTGGTTGCTGTGCAGCTTTTTGATGGTGGTGGATTACCCGAATACCAACCCGTGGACGTTTGGGCTGTGGTCGCTGATGTCGGCGTACTTCCTGGGGATTTGTATCTGGCGTACGGCGCTGGAGTGGCTGGACAAGCGTCACGACTGATCGCAGTTAAAAATGTGGGAGCGGGCTTGCTCGCGAATGCGGTGTATCAGTACCAGATGTACTGACTGACGGACCGCATTCGCGAGCAAGCCCGCTCCCACATTTGGTTATGTGTACTCCTGGCGAGTAAGATAGCGGCTTTCGTGCGGCCCCTCCGCTGCACCCCGCCCCAGTAAGCCCTGCCCATGCCCTTCGAACTCAGCGTTGACCTCACCACCCTCGCCATCCTCGCGGTGGTTGCCTTTATCGCCGGTTTTATCGACGCCATCGCCGGCGGCGGCGGGCTACTCACCACCCCGGCGCTGCTCACGGCCGGCATGCCGCCACATTTGGTATTAGGCACCAACAAACTCAGCTCCACCTTCGGTTCGGCCACCGCCAGTTTTACCTTCTACCGGCGCAAGCTCTTCCACCCCCGCCAGTGGGTGCATGCCATCGTCGGCACGTTGATCGGTGCGCTGACCGGCGCGGTAGTGGCCCACTACCTGCCCGCCGAAACCCTCAACAAAATGCTCCCGGTAATCGTGTTCGGCTGCGGCCTGTACCTGCTGTTCGGCGGTACGCCCAAGGCGCCGCTGGATGCCGATGCACCGATCAAGAAGAAATGGCAAGCCACCCAAGGCTTCGGGCTGGGTTTCTACGACGGCGTGGCGGGCCCGGGCACCGGGGCGTTCTGGACTGTCAGTACCATGCTGCTGCACCCCATCGACCTGGTGAAGGCCAGCGGCGTGGCGCGCAGCATGAACTTTGTCAGCAATGCGGCGGCGTTGACGGTGTTTATCATCAACGGCTCGGTGGATTGGATCGTCGGCTTGGCCATGGGTGTATCGGTGATGTGTGGCGCGTTCTTTGGCGCGCGCAGCGCAATCAGCGGCGGCGCCAAATTCATCCGCCCGGTGTTTATCACCGTAGTCCTCGGTTTGACAGTGCGCCTAGCCTGGCAGCACTGGTTCAGCGTGGCCTAAACGACGGGCCAGGTAGAGGTCGATCAGGTAACGCGCAATCGAACGTGACGCCGGCAATGGCGGCAAGTCGTGGATATTGAACCACTGCGCGTCTTCTATCTCATCAGCCTGGGGCACGATATCGCCACCGGCGTACTCGGCATGGAAGCCCAGCATCATCGAGTGCGGGAACGGCCAGCACTGGCTGCCCATGTACTGGATGTTCTTGACCTCCACCTGCACTTCTTCGCGAACCTCGCGGATCAGGCAGTCTTCGGCCGACTCACCCGGCTCGGCAAACCCCGCCAACGTGCTGTACACCCCCGTCACAAAGCGTGGCGAGCGCGCCAGCAGGATCTCGTCGCCACGGGTCACCAGCACAATCATGCTGGGTGAAATGCGAGGGTAGCTGCGCAGGTCGCAGGCCTGGCAATACATCGCCCGCTCCCGCGGCACCTGGACCATGGCCTGGCCGCAACTGCCGCAAAACCGATGCTCGCGCGCCCAGGTGCCGATCTGCGCGGCGTAGCCCAGCACTGTGTACAGAGTGTGGTCGCCTTGCAGCATAAAGCCGCGCAGGCCCTGCCAGCTGCAACCCGGCACTTCGCCCGCCGAGTCGAGTTCCAGCAAGTACACCGGTTCACCGTCGAGGTGGCCGATGCCGTGTTCGGCGAACACCGCAAGGTCCTGGCGCTTGAGCCATTCCCGTGGGAACAGCGGGCCGTTGGCATCGTGTAAAAAGCCGTCGCGGCTGCGGGCGACGGCCCAGCCGCCGGGGGCGTCGTTGTCCAGCAGCGTTGTGGTAATCCAGCCTGGGGTCATGTCAGTCAATCCACGAATTCGGGTTTCTGCTTGCTCATATGGGCCGCGATGGCCACGCGCAGGTCGTTGGATTGCAACATAGCCGAGTTCCAGGTGGCAACGTATTCCAGACCATCATTGACTGTATGGTCACGCATGTAGCTGATCATGGCCTTGGTGCCGGTGACGGCAATCGGCGATTTGGCGGCGATTTCATGGGCGATTTCCATGACGCCGGCCAACAGGCTGTCCTGATCGGCGTACACGCGATTGACCAGGCCGATGCTGCGCGCTTCCTCAGCCCCGAACTGGCGACCGGTGTACGCCAGCTCACGCAGCATGCCGTCGCCGATGATGCGCGGCAGGCGTTGCAGGGTGCCGACGTCGGCCGCCATGCCGATATCGATTTCCTTGATCGAGAACTGCGCGCCTTCGGCGGCGTAACGCATGTCGCAGGCGCTGATCAGGTCGATGGCGCCGCCGATGCAGTAACCCTGGATCGCCGCCAATACTGGCTTGCGGCAGTTGTCGACGGCGTTGAACGAGGCTTGCAGCTCAAGGATTTTGCGCCGCAGCAGGCGTGCATTACGGCCCACATCCTTGCCGAATTCATTGGCCACCGAGGCCAGCATCATCAGGTCGATACCGGACGAGAAATGCTTGCCGGCGCCGCTGAGTACTACGGCGCGCACGGCGTCGGTGTCTTCGACCCATTGGAAAATATCGATGATTTCGCGCCAGAACGCCGCGTTCATCGCGTTGATCTTTTCCGGGCGATTGATCTGCACATGGGCAACGTTGCCGGTGAGTTCGACGACGAAAGCTTGGTATTCGGACATGGCAGTGATCCCTGACTGGCGAGTGATAAGGCCCGAACTATAACAAGGGTGCGCCACGGCGCATCGGCCAAAAGCGGGACTGGCAAAGGTAATGAAATGTTGTGGGCGCAGGGTTCGTGCAGCGCCGATACATTTCACCCAGGCCCGGCGATTTTTCGGCTATACACTCAGGGCCATCGTTTGGAGCCCGTTATGCCGACCACGTTTCGCTCGTCCCTGATTCTGGCCCTGGTGGTCGTGTTCACCGGTATTGGCGCCGGCCTGGGCGGGATGCTCCTCGCGTTGCTGCTGCATGGCATCCAGCACCTGGCCTACGGCTACAGCCTCGACAGCCTGGTCAGCCATGAAACCTTCTTATTGGGCGTAACCGCTGCCGCGCCCGAGCGCCGCTTGCTGGTACTGGTGGTGTGCGGCCTGGTCGCAGGCCTTGGCTGGTGGGCGATTTATCGCTACGGCCGCCCACTGGTGAGCATCAAACAGGCCGTGTCGGAAAAAATGCCGATCATGCCGCCCAAGACCACCCTCGCCCATGCCGTGCTGCAGATCATCACCGTGGCACTCGGTTCGCCGCTGGGCCGCGAAGTGGCGCCGCGTGAAGTTGGTGCACTGGCGGCAACCTGGCTATCCCAACGTGCACGCCTGGAACCGCCGATGCATCGTCTGATCGTCGCCTGCGGCGCGGGAGCCGGCCTGGCGGCGGTGTACAACGTGCCACTGGGCGGCGCGGTGTTTGTGCTGGAAGTGCTGGTGGGTGTGTTCAGCTGGCAGGCCGCGCTGATCGCGTTGGCGACTTCGGCGATTGGCGCGGCGGTGGCCTGGATCGGGCTGGGCGCTGAGTCGCAATACGTAGTGCCGCATTTTGTATTGAGCCCGGCGTTGATCGCCTGGGCGGTGGTCTGTGGCCCGGTATTGGGTGTGGCGGCCTACGGTTTCACTCGCCTGACGGGCGCGGCGCGTGCCAATGCCGCACGCGGCTGGCGCCTGCCGGTGTTGTCGCTGATCAACTTCACGATCATCGGCGGCCTGGCGATGCTGCTGCCGCAAATCCTCGGCAATGGTAAAGGCCCGGCGCAGCTGGGGTTCGATAATGAGTTGACGATCGGCCTGGCGGCCCTATTGCTGGTGGTCAAGGTACTGATCACCACCAGCAGCCTGCGCGCCGGCGCCGAGGGCGGCTTGCTCACACCGGGCCTGGCCAATGGCGCGTTGCTGGCAATCATCCTCGGCGGCGCCTGGAGCCTGGCGTGGCCCGGCGTGCCACTGGGCGCCTTTGCAATCATCGGCGCGGCAGCCTTCCTGGCGGCCAGCATGAGCATGCCGCTGACGGCGATTGTGCTGGTCGCGGAATTTACGCGTATTGACCATGACTTCCTGGTGCCGATCATCCTCGCGGTAGTGGGTTCGGTCTGCGTGAGCAAGCTGTGCCAGCGGCGCGGGTAAAAACCCTGCAAAACGCTGGATAAAACCCTGCGCACACGCCATCCTTCGCGCTTTAAGCCGCCCACCCTGCGGCGCTCGACGTTTAAAGGATATGCCCATGCACGCCCAACCCCTCGCCCCCGCCGATTTCGAATTCATCGAAGAAACCCTGCTCAAATACGGCGACGACCATTCGGTGCTGAACCTGGCCGAGCTTGACGGCTACTTCACCGCACTGGTGTCCAGCCCGGCGCAGGTAGATGTGGCCGAGTGGTTCCCGGCAATCTGGGGCGGCCAGAACCCGCAATGGGACAATATGGACGAAGCGCAGAGCTTCCTTGAACTGTGCGTGCGCCACCTCAACACCCTGGCAAGCCAACTGGCAACCGACGCCAAAAGCTTCAAGGCACGCTTCGACGCAACCGAACACCAGGGCCACATTGTGACCCTCGCCGAAGAATGGTGCTTTGGCTATATCCGCGGCGCCGCCATCGGCAATTGGCCGGAACTGCCGGCAGAACAGGCCGCCCTGCTGGAAAAGATCTCCTGGTGCGCCGAGCAGGACAATTTCGAATTACCCGCCGACCTGGATGTACCCGCACATCAACAACGCGCCAGCGCAATCGAACCGGCAGCACGAACGCTGCACGATTACTGGTTGGCAAAACGGTAATTTAGCTTTTGATCTTGATCCTAGGCGCCCCGTCAACCACGCTGGCCGCACGCTGGCTTGAATCCGTGGGTAACCCGGCAGGACGCCGGGTTAGCCGCGCTGGGCCAAGGATGGCCCATCGCGGCGGCCCACGGATTCAAGCCTGCGTGCGGGCACACCGAGCCGCAGGCGAGGTGCCGAGTGGTGGGGCAAGAGCCCTTTGGTTACTTTGGGGCTCTTTTCCAAAGTGACCCGCCGTAAGGGCGGAACCAATAGCCGCCGTTACCACAAAAACGGATATACCCCCCAGCTGAACACGACGCACCCCCAATAAATCCAAGCGCCCATGACCCCAAGCTCGACAAGCACCTCATCTATACCCGATTATTCGGATCCGCCCCGTCGGCCACTCCCTACCTTGAATCAGGAGCCCTGTACCTTGAGTGCGCAGAAAACCGTGACCGTGACACCGCCCAACTTCCCCCTCAATGGCAAGGTCGCGCCCCCCGGCTCCAAATCCATTACCAACCGTGCCCTGCTGCTGGCGGCGCTGGCCAAGGGCACCAGCCGCCTGAGCGGCGCCCTTAAAAGCGACGACACCCGCCACATGTCGGTGGCCCTGCGCCAGATGGGCGTGAGCATCGACGAGCCGGATGACACCACTTTCGTGGTGACCAGCCAAGGCACACTGCAACTGCCGCCCCAACCGCTGTTCCTCGGCAATGCCGGCACCGCCATGCGCTTTCTCACCGCCGCCGTCGCCACCGTGCACGGCAGCGTGGTGCTGGATGGCGACGACTACATGCAAAAACGCCCCATCGGCCCGCTGCTCACGACCTTGCGCCAGAACGGCATCGCGGTCGACAGCCCCACCGGTTGCCCTCCGGTCACCGTGCACGGCGTGGGCAAGGTTGCAGCCAAGCGCTTTGAAATCGATGGTGGCTTGTCCAGCCAATATGTCTCGGCCCTGCTGATGCTGGCGGCCTGCGGCGAAGCACCGATTGAAGTCGCGCTGACCGGCAAGGACATCGGCGCCCGTGGCTACGTGGACCTGACCCTGGACTGCATGCGGGCGTTCGGCGCGCAGGTCGAGGTGGTCGACGACACCACCTGGCGTGTCGCCCCCACCGGCTACACCGCCCATGATTACCTGATCGAACCCGACGCCTCCGCCGCCACCTACCTGTGGGCTGCTGAAGTGCTGACCGGTGGGCGCATCGACATCGGCGTGGCAGCGCAGGATTTTACCCAGCCGGACGCCAAGGCGCAGGCGGTGATTGCCCAATTCCCGAATATGCAGGCCACGGTGGTTGGCTCGCAGATGCAGGACGCAATCCCGACCCTGGCGGTACTCGCCGCGTTCAACAACACCCCGGTGCGCTTCACTGAACTGGCCAACCTGCGGGTCAAGGAATGTGACCGCGTACAGGCCCTGCACGACGGCCTGAATGAAATTCGCCCGGGCCTGGCGACGATTGAAGGCGACGATTTGCTGGTGGCGGCCGACCCTGCGCTGGCCGGCACGTCGTGCAACGCGCTGATCGACACCCACGCCGACCACCGCATCGCCATGTGCTTTGCGCTGGCGGGGCTGAAAGTCTCGGGCATTCGCATTCAGGACCCGGACTGCGTGGCCAAGACCTATCCTGAATACTGGAAGGCCCTGGGCAGTCTCGGGGTAGCGCTGAGCTACTGACGCGCCGGCGTCGGAAGGCGGAGGGAAAGCACATGAGCATTCGCCAACCCTGCCCACCCGGCGCCTGCGTCTGCGACCGCGAGCAACTGCTGCAAGCCCCGGGCGCCGACCTGCGCATCCTCAACCTCACGCGCCAGGAAGAAAAGAAGCTGCTGGAACGCCTTGAAGACCTCAAGAGCCTGCAAGACCTGGAACACATGCAACAGCGGATGTACGCACTCTTGGGCATCCGCGTGCATGTGGCGCCGGGGCACACCGAGGTCAAGAGCATGCGCGGGATACAGATCGTCATCGACGAACTGCCGGGCATGTGCCGCAAGACCCGCCAATCGATCCCGGCGGCGATTCGCCGGGGCCTGGAAAAACGCCCGGAAATCGCTTACCGCTTGCTGGACGCCCACGACCTGTTTCGCGAAGGGTGAGCGCCGCTACTCATTACCCCTGCCGCCGGCAAACGACCAGTCTTCTGCTGCCGTGGTGCTGATAACCACCATCACATCCTCAGGGTCCAGCCCGATGGCCGCGTTCAAACGTTGCGCCAATAGCTGATAGAAGCGCCGTTTGGTCGCGGTGTCCCGTGGTTTGCCGCCGGTGATCGCGATCAGCACGTAATCAGCGCTGCGGGGGCCACCGAGGTAGTTGGCATCAATGATCAACTCCCCTGCGTCATGCTGATGGATGACATGGAAACGATCGGCGACGGGGATTGCAAAGGTCTCGACCAGTGCGTCGTGTAGCCCTTGCGAAAGGGCCTGCAAATATTCGGGGGTTTTCCCGCGCTGCAGGGAGATTCTGGCGTAAGGCATGCTCAGAGACTCCCCAGTTCGTCGATCAGGTTCATGGCCGACGCCGCCGTCGGCCAGCCGGCGTAGAACGCCAGGTGGGTCACGACTTCGGCCAATTCTTGCTGGCTCAAGCCATTCTGTCGCGCACGCTGCAGATGGCCGGGCAGCTGTTCCAGACGGTACAGCGCCACCAGCGCAGCAACGGTAATCAGGCTGCGCTCGCGGGGTGACAGTTGCGTGCGCGTCCAGATATCGGCAAACAGCACATCACGGGTCAGTTCGGCAAACTTCCGGGCAAAGTCGCCGGTTGGGATAGTCATGGGTAGGGCTCCGACAATTGGGTTGACGGGTAAAAATTAGCAAGCCAGGATCATTCCGAATATCAGATTAAACACCGTCAACAATCCTGTTTTTATGGACTATTCGATGCGCCAGCCGACCTTCGATCTTGATGTACTGCGCACCTTTGTCCTTGGGGCGCAGCTCAACAGTTTTGCCCGGGCCGCCGAACGACTGGGACGCTCCACCTCGGCGGTCAGCGCACAACTCAAGAAGCTCGAAGAGCAGATCGGCACGCCGGTATTGAGCAAAGCCGGGCGCGGCCTGGCGTTAACCCCGGTGGGCGAGGTATTGCTGAGCCATGCGCGCAGGTTGCTGGAACTCAATGACAGTATTTTCGCTGCGCTTGACCAGACCCGCACGGCGGGCACCTTGCGCCTGGGTGTACAGGAAGATTTTGCTGAACACGTGCTCAGCAGCACCTTGCGCCGGTTTACTCAGGTGTATCCGATGATCAGCCTGCAAGTGCGGATTGCCCGCAATGCCGAGCTGCTGGAACTGATCGATAGCGCCGGCCTGGACCTCGCGCTGACGTGGGCCACCGAGAATACCTCGCCCTACGTAACACCGCTGGGTCAAACGCCGATGCACTGGATCGGGCCTCGCGACACGCCGCTGTTGCCGCGTGCAGAAGGCGCGCCACTGCCGTTGGTGATGTTCGACGCGCCGTGCGTGCTGCGCAGCGCAGCGACCGAAGCACTTGACCGCGCGGGCATTCCCTGGCGCATTGCCCTGACCAGCCCCAGCGTCGGCGGTATCTGGGCCGCCGTCGATGCCGGCCTGGGGGTGACATTGCGCACGCGAGTGGGCTTGCCCGCCCATCTGCGTGTACTGGATGACCTGCCGCCGGTGCCCTCACTGGGCTATGAGCTGCACAGCAATCAACTGCAGCCCACGCCGGCCGTGGCACACCTGGCCAGCCTGATCCAGAGCAGCCTCGAGCCTTAGGCGGTTTCGCGCCCGAACATCTGCTGCCCCAACCTGCGGGCGGTGTGCAAATGGGTCTCGGCGCTTGCGCTTTCCGACTCCAGCAACAACTCGGACGTCACCACCTGCGCGCCACAGTAATCAAAGATGCCGTAGTCGATCTGCGTACGCATCGCCTTCGCATAGCCGTGCCGATCAAACGCACTGTCATCGGCGGCGCCCAGGGCCAGCAGATGCACGCGCAAGTGCCGCAGCTTTTTCACCACCGGCATATCCGGGCCATAGTCGATTGCCCAGCCGTTGACGAATACCCGATCAACCCAGCCCTTGAGCAGGCCCGGCAGCGACCACCAATAAATCGGGAACACCAGCACCACGGCGTCGGCGCGGTCGATACGCGCTTGTTCCGCCAGTACGTCGGCCGGTGGCGTGGCGCGGCTGCGGTGCACACGATGATCGGCGGCGGTGTAACGCGGGTCGAAGCCTTCGGCGGCGAGGTCGGCGACTTCGAAGGTATGGCCGCAGGCTTCCAGGCCGGCGGCCACCTGCGCCGCCACGGCGTGAGTGAGGGATTGTGGGTCGTGATGAGCAACCACGATGAGTGCGTGCATGACTTTGACTCCCTTTCGGCTTAAGCTACGTTTGGTAAGTTAAGCCGATAAGTTACTTTTGGTATATAAGCATGTCAAGCACTGAGTCCCCTGCCCCACGTCGGCGATTAAGCCGTGAAGATCGCCTGCGTCAATTACTCGATGTGGCCTGGCAGCTGGTGCGCGATGAAGGCACCGAAGCCCTGACCCTGGGCCGCCTGGCGGAACTGGCGGGCGTGACCAAGCCGGTGGTCTATGACCATTTCGTCACGCGTGCAGGGTTGTTGGCCGCGCTCTATGAAGACTTCGATAGCCGTCAGAACCAGGTATTTGCCGAGGCACTGCAAACCGCTGCCGCCACGCTGCAAGACCGCGCCTGGGTGATCGCTTCCTGCTATGTGGACTGTGTATTGTTGCAGGGCCGCGAGATTCCTGGGGTAATTGCCGCGCTGAGCAGTTCGCCGGAACTGCAAACCCTCAAGCGCGAATACGAGGCGATTTTCCTCAGCAAATGCCGCGACGCGCTGTCGCCCTTTGCGCCCGGCGGCAAGGTCTCGCAGGTCGGCCTGCGGGCCATGCTCGGCGCGGCGGAAGCCTTGTCCCAGGCGGCGGCCACTGGCGAGGTGAGCCGCGAAGAAGCGCAACAGGAGTTACTGGCCACGATCCTGGCGATGGTCAACCGCGGGCGGGCTTGAGCCATTGCGCCAGCCTCAGGTTTACCTTCAGCTCAGGTGTTCATTCACAAACAGCCGAACCTTGCGTGTCAGCTGATCCAGGTGCCGGTCGCGCTGTTTCTCCGCGTCCACCATCGCCCGCTTGCCATGCTTTTGCAGCAGGTAGGTATGAATCTGTCGGACCTCGAGCGAGCTGTAGATCGGCGCCACGTCCAACACGCCCATCAGCCCGTCGGTGGCGTAATCGCGTGTGTTCATCAGCACCTGGGTGCCGCGTGCGCCGCGTATCTGAAAGCCCATGGCCTGGAACGCCGGCACCTTCTCCACGGCACACGCCAGCTCGGCGTGAGGATAATGCGCCAGCACCTCGCCCATCATTGCCCGTGCCACACCCTGGCGGCGATGCCTGGCGTGCACCGCCATAAACACAATGCCACAGGCTTGGGGGTCATCCTTGACGGGCAGGTACAGGCAAAAACCGACCAGCTGTTCCGCCTCCGTCGCCACCACCAGCTCAACCGCGATGCCCTTCTGGCCGTTCAGCGCCTCCAGGTAGAGGTGCACCTCAAAGCCGATGGCGTACTGATAGATGTTGTAAAGCAGGTTGCTCGGCGCCAGCGCGACGCTGCTGATGTCGGTGAGGTTGTCCACCACCATCTGCAGGATCTGCGCATTGATCGGCTCGGGGCAAGGTGTGGTGTAGCGGGTAAGGCTGGACATGCAAATTCCTGGGGTTACGCGTCAAGGCAGCGGCGATTGTACCTGCTGGGCGCACACCTCGCGCAAACAGCGGCGCAACCAGCCATGGGCCAGGGCGGCGTCGAGCCGTGGGTGGTAGAGCATCGCCACAGTGATGGCATGGGGCCGCACCACCAGCGTGATCGCGCCGCAGAATACCCATTGAAGCAAAAAAACAAAAAAAGGCGTTGCGCCAGACCGGGTTACATCGCGCATCATGGGCACTTTCAAGCTCAAGGGTAACGTCCATGCGCGTGCTGTCATTGATGATGGGTCTGACGACGCTGGCCGCCGGTACGGTGTTCTGCGCCAGCGCGATGGCAAATGAAGAATCTCAACTGGTGCAACAGATCAACGAATACCGCAGCCATGTGCAACGCTGCGGCGACCAGGGTTCCCAGGAACTGCCACCGCTGGCCAGCGACACGCGGCTGGTGCTGCCGGCGACGAATGTCGGCGACTTGCAGCAGTCGCTGGCGCGGGCCGCCTACCCGATGGTCAACGTGCAGGCGATCAGCTTGTCCGGCCCCAAGGACGCCCAGGCGGCCATGAAGGCGGTGCGCGAAAGCTTCTGCCGCGTGGTGCTGGACCCGCAATTTGTCGACATCGGCGTGAGCAACAGCGGCCAGGACTGGCGCATCGTGCTCGCCCGCCCACTGCTGTCCAGCGGACTGGGGGACTGGCAAACCGAAGGCAAGCAACTGCTCGGTCTGATCAACGCCGCCCGCGCCCAGCCGCGCCAATGCGGTACTCAAGCATTTACCGCCACCACGCCCCTGTCCTGGAACGATGACCTGGCCGGTGCGGCCAACAGCCACACGCGCAACATGGCCAATGGAAATTTCTTCGACCACCTCGACCATGACGGCCGTACCCCCGGCGACCGTGCCGAACTGGCGGGGTATATCGCAAAGAACATCGGCGAAAACATCGCCGCCGGGCTCGACACCCCGCGCAAGGTGGTGGATGGCTGGCTCGCCAGCCCAGGCCACTGCGCCAACCTGATGAACCCGCAATTTCGCGAGTTGGGCGCCGCCTATGCCATGGACCCGAAGAGTGACGCCGGGATTTATTGGACGGGCGTATTCGGCACATCGCAATAGGCATTTATTCGGGCCTGCATCGATAAACAAATCGGCCCGAATCAATGGAGCATCAAAGTGCCATCTCGTGGATAATTCAGCTGAACTGACAGCGGTGTTTCCGGTCTGTTGCTTGTTAGCCTGATCGCGTCAGGCCCTCGACAGAGTGTGGCAAAGAAGGTGTTCTCCCAATGATGAATTGGCTGCAAAGCAGCAGCGATATGGCTGAGCGGGTTCGCCGCCATGATTGGGCAAGCACGCCCCTGGGGCCGCTGGAGCAGTGGCCGGATGTGCTCAAGACGACGGTGGCATTGTGCTTTGCGTCAAGCTTCCCCCAGGCCATCGTCTGGGGGCCGCACCTGATCACCCTCTACAACGACGCATTTATCCCGATTCTTGGCGACAAACCCTATTCGCTGGGGCGCCCCTTCAGTGAAACCTGGCATGAAGTCTGGGACCAGGTCGGCCCGATTGCCGATGCAGCCTTTGAAGGGCATGCCACTTTTATCGAGAACTTCCCACTGCTGATCGAACGCGGCGCCGGTCCCGAGCAAGCCTACTTCACGTTTTGCTACAGCCCGATCCGCGACCCTCAGGGCAAGGTCGTGGGCATTCTGGACACGGTCACCGAGACCAGCGCCACCGTGTTCCTCACACGGCGCCTGGCCGTGCTGGACGCCATCGGCAACGCTGTGGCGAATGCCACCGACGCTGAAACCATCATGTCCACCACCACGCGCCTGCTCGCCGAGCACTTGCAGGTGTCCAATTGCGCATATGCCGACATGGATGCCGATGAAGACGGTTTCACCATTCGTGGCAATTGGGCGGCGCCCGGCTCGCCGAGCATCGTCGGGCGTTACAGCCTGGCCTCGTTCGGCGCGCTGGCAGTCCAACGCCTGCATGCCGGTGAGCCGGTGGTGGTGCAGGACAATCGAATCGAATTCGAGCCCGAGATAGCCGCCAGTTACCAGGCCCTGGGCGCCTTGTCGACGGTGTGCTTCCCGCTGATCAAGAATGGCCGGCTCACCGCACTGATGGCCGTGCACGATAAATCTGCGCGGGTCTGGTCGCCGTACGACCTGGCCTTGGTGGGGAAGTCACCGAGCGCTCCTGGGCGCATATAGAGCGGGTACGCGCCGACGTCGCGGTGCGCGAAGGCCTGGCGGCGTTTACCGAGCTGAACGCCACCCTGGAACAACGGGTGCAGGAGCGCACCAACGCCCTCACCCAGGCCGAAGCCGCCCTGCACCAGTCACAAAAGCTCGAAGCCATCGGCCAATTGACCGGCGGCGTCGCCCACGACTTCAACAACCTGCTGACGATCATTCGCTCGTCGGTGGATTTCCTGCGTCAGCCCGGGCTGTCCGAAGAACGGCGCCAGCGCTACATGGGTGCGGTGTCGGACACCGTGGAACGCGCCAGCAAGCTCACCAGCCAGTTGCTGGCCTTTGCCCGGCGCCAACCGTTGAACCCGGAAGTGTTCGACGTAAGCCTGCGGGTCAAGAATATCGGCGAGATGCTCGAAAGCGTCACCGGTGCACGCATCCACGTGCGGGTCGAGTTGCCTGACAGCCCCTGCCATGTGCGGGTCGACTCCAGCCAATTCGAAACGGCGCTGATCAATATCGCCCTCAACGCCCGTGACGCCATGAGCGGCAAGGGCACCCTGACCCTGCGCGTGGCCACGGTGCCCGCCATGCCGCGCATCCGCGGCGATGCCGAGGCGCACCAGCCATTCGTGGCCATCTCCCTGGCGGACACCGGCAGCGGTATCGACGGCGATGCCTTTGAACACATCTTCGAGCCGTTCTTTACCACCAAGTCCGTCGGCAAAGGCACCGGGCTTGGGCTGTCGCAGGTGTTCGGGTTCGCCAAGCAGTCTGGCGGCAACGTCGATGTGGCCAGCAGCCTGGGCCACGGCACGGTATTTACCCTGTACCTGCCACAAGTGGAATCACCGGCGATGCCGCACGAGCACTCGCAGGACGTGCAGTACCCGCACCACGACACGGCGCAGCACCACATCCTGATCGTGGAAGACAACCTGGAGGTGGGCCGCTTCGCCAACCAGATCCTTCAAGACCTCGGCTACCAGACCACCTGGGTCACCGATGCGGAACAGGCACTGGCACTGGCCGGCGCGGACGCCATGGCGTTCGATGGGGTGTTCTCGGATGTGGTGATGCCAGGGATGACCGGCGTGGCCATGGCCAAGCTGCTGCGCCAACGACGGGCCGAGCTGCCGGTGGTGCTGACCTCAGGCTATAGCGAGGAGCTGGCGGACAGCGGTTATGAAGGGTTCGAGTTCCTGGCCAAGCCCTACTCCGCCGATCAGGTCGCACGGGCACTCGCCAAAGTCCTGCTACGGGACTGATGCCCTACTCCGCCACGGCCACCTGATTGCGGCCCAGGGCCTTGGCACGGTACAGCGCCTTATCGGCGGTGTTCATCAACCCGTGCAGGTCCTGGTCGAGGGAATGGGTGGACGCCACGCCCAGGCTGGCGCTCAGCCCATGCACCGGATCGGACACCAGACCGGAAATCGCCTTGATCAGCTGCTCGGCGATACCCTTTGCGGTTTCCAGCGAGGTGTTGGGCAGCAACACCGCAAACTCTTCCCCCCCAGACGGCCATACACATCGGCCTTGCGGAACGATGCGCTGATCACCCCGCCGATCTGGCGCAGCACCTGGTCACCGGCCTGGTGGCCGTAGGTGTCATTGATTTGCTTGAAGTGGTCCATGTCCAGCATCAGCGCGCACAGCGGCTGCTGGTGTTTTTGGCATTGCGCGTACAACACCTGGGCATGTTCAAAAAACGCGCGACGGTTCATCAGGCCGGTGAGTTCGTCGGTCTGTGCGGCGCGGGTGGAAATGTTGTGGGCACGTTCCATTTGGCGGGTCAGGCGGAAGGCCTTTTCCAGCGCATCGGAAAACTTGCGCGTGGCGCTGACCACAAAGGTGGAGAACACCAGCACCGCGAGGGCGACACCCAACTGCATCGACGACGGTTGAAACAGCAGCCATAGCGTACAAGGCAGCAACACCAGCGCCATGGAGGCCAGCGTCAAGTAGCGATAAGCCGAGTAGCACGACACCGCACTGACCGACATGCCCACGGTGAACAGCATTACCAATGCCTGGGACAAGCGGTCATCCGTGGGCATGACCGCCAGTGCGCCAAGACCCCAGATACCGGCAGACAACATCAACGTGACGCAGTAGCGGCGCTCCCAGCGGTCGGGTGTACGCTCGGCGTGGGGGCAACGAAACCACTCCATGAACATTTTGAGTCGCAACAGTGACGAGCCCGCCAGTGCAACCAGCCACACCAGAATGACCTGATGATCAAACCGATCCCAGCACAGCCAGCAGAGCATGATGGCGGCCAGGTAACTGCCGAAAATGGCGGAAAATGACTGCCGAAACAACTGGTGCAGACGGTCAGTCCGCACCTGTTCTTCGATAAAACAATCCTCGTCTTGCCCACGCCCAAGGCCATTCATGAAATTCGCCCGATTCGACTGCCACGACAAAGGCGCCATTGTGGCACCCTGCCAGTAGCCCGGACAACAGAATCCAGCACGGTAGAGCGTTTAAACCGCTTCCGGCCGCAGAATCAGCACCCCCAGCGGCGGCAGATTCAACGACAGCGATACCGCTTGCCCGTGACGCGGTTCATCCTGGGTAAACACCGCACCGCCATTGCCGTAATTGGAGCCCGCATACTGCTCGGCATCACTGTTGAGCACCTCGCTCCAGCGCCCGGCAAACGGCACGCCGACTGCATACGCCGCACGGGGCACCGGAGTAAAGTTGGCCACCACCAGCACCGGCTTGCCATCCTTGCTCCAGCGCAGCCAGGCAAAGACGCTGTTGATCGCATCGTCGCCGATCAGCCACTGGAACCCCTGAGGCGCGTCGTCCTGCTCGTGCAGGGCCGGCTCTTCGCGGTACAAGCGGTTGAGGTCGCCGACCAGCTTCTGCACGCCTTTGTGTTCGGCATACTGCAGCAGGTACCAGTCCAACTGCTGGTCGTGGTTCCACTCGCGCCACTGGCCGAATTCGCAGCCCATAAACAGCAATTTCTTACCGGGGTGCATCCACATAAAGGCCAGGTAAGCGCGCAGGTTGGCAAATTTCTGCCAGCGATCGCCGGGCATCTTGTCGATCAGCGAGTGTTTGCCGTGCACCACTTCATCGTGAGAGATCGGCAGGATAAAGCGCTCGGACCAGGCATACACCAGGCCAAAGCTCAGCTCGTTATGGTGATGGGCGCGATACACCGGATCCTGCTGGATGTAGTGCAGCGAATCATGCATCCAGCCCATGTTCCATTTGTAGTTAAAACCCAGGCCGCCCTGTTGGGTCGGCTGGCTGACGCCGGGCCAGGCGGTGGATTCCTCGGCAATTACCAGCGCGCCGGGGGCTTCCAGGGCCACCACGTCGTTCAAGTGCCGCAGGAAGTCGATGGCTTCCAGGTTCTCGCGACCGCCATGGCGGTTAGGCACCCACTCCCCGGCCTTGCGCGAATAATCGCGGTACAGCATCGAGGCCACCGCATCCACGCGCAGGCCGTCAATGTGGAAGTGTTTGAGCCAATGCAGGGCCGAGGCCAGCATATAACCGTGAACTTCAGTGCGGCCCAGGTTGTAGATCAGGGTGTCCCAATCCTGGTGAAAGCCTTCCAGCGGGTTGGCGTATTCGTACAGCGCGGTGCCGTCGAATTGCGCCAGGCCGTGGGTATCCGTAGGAAAATGCGCCGGCACCCAGTCGAGGATTACGCCGATATCGGCCTGATGCAGTGCATTGATGAAGTAGGCAAAATCTTCCGGCGAACCAAAGCGCGCCGTCGGTGCGAACTGTGACAGCGCCTGATAGCCCCAGGAGCCGCCAAACGGGTGCTCCATGATCGGCATCAGTTCAACGTGGGTGAACCCCAGTTGCTGCACATACGGCACCAGGCGCTCGGCCAGCTCACGCCAGTTGTATTGACGCGCCACCTCGCCCGCCTCGTCCAGCTCGCACTGCCACGAACCTACATGCAGCTCATAAATCGACAGCGGCGCCGTGGTTTTCTGGCGCTCAACCCGCGATTGCATCCAGGCATGGTCCTGCCAGTCCACTTGCAACGGCGCGGCAACTTTCGAGGCCGTGTCGGGGGGCAACTGGGTAGCGAGTGCCATCGGGTCAGCCTTGAGCGGCAGAATCCCGTTGGCGCCAAGAATTTCATACTTGTAGGCCGCGCCCGGTTGCAGGCGCGGGATAAAGATTTCCCACACGCCGGACGGATGCCGCAGGCGCATCGGGTGCCGGCGACCATCCCAGATATTGAAGTCGCCCACCACCGAAACCCGCCGCGCATTCGGCGCCCACACGGCAAAACGCACACCTTGTACCCCGTCGACACTGGTCACCTGGGCGCCCAGGCAGCTGCTGAGGTCGCGATGATTGCCTTCGGCAAACAGGTACAGGTCCATTTCACCCAGCAACAGTTGCTGGAAGCTGTAGGGGTCTTCGGTGATCTGCTCGCCACCGGCCCACTGGATTTTCAGCAAATAGCCTTGGCGAGTGCCGAAGTGCCCGACAAACAAACCCGGCACCTGAGTCGCATCCAGGCTGCCCAACGTCTCGCCGCCCTCACGGCTCAGCACCTGGACGCTCAGCGCCTCCGGCAGAAAGGCGCGGATAAATTGGCCCCCCTGCTCGTCGTCGTGTGGCCCGAGAATCGAGAACGGGTCATGGTGCTCGGCGCGCACCAGCGCTTCGACGTCCTTGGACGCCGGCAATGCAGTCAGCTTCGGCTGCAGCGGTTCTTTATGTGTAAAGCTCATGACGTCTCCCCACCGCGTACAGTTTTCGATATAGGTGTAAGCCTACTCAGCAAGCCGTGCAACCCTTGCAGGGGCACCGGCAGCCAGGTCGGGCGATTTTCCGCTTCGTACGCCACTTCATACGCGGCCTTCTCCAGGCTGAACAACGTCAGCGCTGCGTCCTGGCCTTTGGCATCCTGCCAGTCATGCGCCAGTGTAGACGTAGCCGCCTGATAAGCCTGAATAAAAGCCTGGCGCGCTTCCTTCAGATAACGCTCGGTCACGCGTTTGCGCGAGGCGTCCGCCTGCGGCGAGTGGTCCACCCCCTGTACATTCAGGGCCATGGCCGCCGCGTAGTCGAAGGAGCGCAACACGCCGCTCACATCTTTATACGGGCTGTGCTTGCCGCGCCGTTCATGCAGCGGTCGCGCCGGCTCGCCTTCAAAGTCGATCAGGTAGGCATCGCCCTTCACCACCAGCACCTGGCCCAGGTGCAAATCACCATGCACCCGAATACGCAGGCCGCCCAACGTGGCTTTCGCCAACGCCTGCACGTGGCCGGCAATGGCTTTTTTCTGATCCAGCAAAGCACTGACCAATGCCTGATCCTCAGGGTTCAATTGGCTTTGGTGCTGCTTGAGCAACTGCAGCGCGCGATCGATCTGCGCGCCCACATCCTTGGCCCAGGCCTGGGTATCCTTGGTGGTGGTGGCCTCGGGCATGAAGTCTTTGTTGCTGGTCGGCGCACCCAGCACCTGGTGCATCTCGCCCAGGCGCTGCCCGAGCAACCCGGCAAAGTCTGCCAGTTCGCCCAGGGCGTTGTAGTGCTGTTCCTGCTCGGAAATGGCTTCGGCCAGCTCATCGCGGATGGCGCGTTCAAGGTTGTTCTGGGTCCAGCTCCAGGCATCGCCCTGGTTGCTCAGGTAGCCCTGGGCAATCATCAACAGGTTGTCCTGGCCCTCGCCATCGCGGCGAATCATCGAACCCAGCAGCGGCGAGATATTCGGGTAATCGGCGGCGGTCAGGTAAGCGCTCATTTCCAGCTCCGGATGTACCCCGGCGCTGACTTTGCGGATCAGCTTGAGCACCAGGCTCTCACCGACCACCACCGAACTGTTGGATTGTTCGGCCGACAGGTAGCGCACCGGCGACTCGTCCGTCAGTTGCAACCGAGCCAGGTGCCGGGTGCCTTCAAAGCGCAGCTCGCCGTCGCTGGAATCCAGTACCGTGCCGGCTTGCAAGCCCTGGATCACCGCACGGATAAAATGCTCAAGGCTGAACGCATCGGTCACCAGCCCCACCTGCCGCACACGCCGCACGCGGGCCAGGGCCAGTTGCTGGGGCAAGGCACTGGTGAACTGGTCTTCCCCGAGGAAGCCGAACGGCAACTGATAACGACTGACCTGGCCCCCGGCCGTCACCTCCAGCTCGCTGAGCAATACCGGATGCTGCGCATCGCCAAAGCGCACGCCGTAGGCAATACGCACGCTGTCGATGGCCGTGTCCTTGCCGGCGAACCAGCGCCGCTTGGGCAGCCAGGCCGGCAGCGAGGTCTGTTCCAGCGTGGTGCGGCACGGTTCTTCGAGCAGCTCTTCCATGCGTTTTTTCAGCACCAGGGTGGTGAAGTCCGGCATGCTCTGCGCGGGTTCCACATGCCAGCTCGGCATCTGGTTTTCCGCCGCCAGTACAAACCAGTAGAAGCCATACGGCGCCAGGGTCAGCAGGAAGTTCAGTTGGCCGATCGGCGGGAAGGCGTTACCGCCGAGCATCTCCACCGGCACCATGCCGGCGAAGGCCGACAGGTCCAACTCGGCCGCCTGGGCACTGCGTGACACGTTGGCCACGCACAGGATGATCTCGTTGTGCCCGTCTTCGCCGGTGAACTCACGTGTATACGCGAGGATGCGGCGGTTGCTCGGCGAGAGCATCTTCAGGCTGCCGCGGCCAAACGCCTTGGACTGCTTGCGCACCGCCAGCATGCGGCGGGTCCAGTTGAGCAGCGAATGCGGGTCCTGGGCCTGGGTTTCAACGTTGACCGACTGGTAGCCGTATTGCGGGTCCATGATCGGCGGCAGCACCAGGCTGGCCGGGTCGGCGCGGGAGAAGCCACCGTTGCGGTCGATGGACCACTGCATCGGCGTGCGCACGCCATCGCGGTCGCCGAGGTAGATGTTGTCACCCATGCCGATTTCATCGCCGTAATACAGGGTCGGCGTGCCGGGCATCGACAACAGCAGGCTGTTCAGCAACTCGACCCGCCGACGGTCACGCTCCATCAGTGGCGCCAGTCGCCGGCGAATGCCCAGGTTGATGCGTGCGCGGCGGTCGGCGGCGTAATAATTCCACAGGTAGTCGCGCTCTTTGTCGGTGACCATCTCCAAGGTCAGCTCATCGTGGTTGCGCAAGAAGATCGCCCATTGGCAATTGGCCGGGATCTCCGGGGTCTGGCGCAGAATGTCGGTAATAGGGAAGCGATCTTCCTGGGCCAGCGCCATGTACATGCGCGGCATCAGCGGGAAGTGGAAGGCCATATGGCATTCGTCGCCGTCATCGCCCTTTTTGTCACCGAAGTACAGTTGCGTGTCTTCTGGCCATTGATTGGCTTCGGCCAGCAACATGCGGTCGGGATAATGCGCATCGATCTCGGCGCGGATCTGCTTGAGCACACCATGGGTTTCGGGCAGGTTTTCGTTGTTGGTGCCGTCGCGCTCGATCAGGTACGGGATAGCGTCCAGGCGCAGGCCGTCGATGCCCATGTCCAGCCAGTAGCGCATCACCGACAACACGGCCTTCATTACCTGCGGGTTGTCGAAGTTGAGGTCCGGTTGGTGCGAATAGAAACGGTGCCAGAAATACTGGCCGGCGACCGGGTCCCAGGTCCAGTTGGACTTCTCGGTGTCGAGGAAGATGATGCGAGTGCCGTCGTATTTCTGGTCGTCATCGGACCACACGTAGAAGTCGCGTGCCGCCGAACCCGGCTTGGCCTTGCGCGCCCGCTGAAACCAGGGGTGCTGGTCGGAGGTGTGGTTGATGACCAGCTCGGTAATTACCCGCAGGCCACGCTGGTGGGCCTCGGCGATAAAACGCCGGGCATCGGCCATGGTGCCGTAGTCGCTGTGCACCCCACGGTATTCGGCGATGTCGTAACCGTCATCGCGACGCGGCGAGGGATAGAACGGCAGCAACCAGATGGTGTTTACGCCGAGATCGGCAATGTAGTCGAGTTTGGCGATCAGGCCCGGAAAGTCGCCGATGCCGTCGTTATTGGAGTCGAAATAGGATTTGACGTGAACCTGATAGATCACCGCGTCCTTGTACCAGAGCGGGTCTTTGATAAAGGTGGCAGCCTTGGGTTTCTTCGCCATTGGAAACTCCTGAAATTCTGAAATTTTTTGAGGCTGGGTGCGGTCAATGTGGGAGCGGGCTTGCTCGCGAACGCGGTGCGTCAGTTGATGAATTCGTTAACTGACGCACCGCGTTCGCGAGCAAGCCCGCTCCCACATTTTTGATCTGCGCCAGGCTCAGGAAACGCTGATGCGCCAGATCCCAAACGGCATCTGCGGCTCAAGCCGGGTCCACTGGTTTTTGCCATACCAGGTCCAGCGATGGCCGTTCATCAGGTCTTCGCCCTGGGTCTGGGCATCATCCGGCAGCCCGAGCTCCCACAGCGGCAGTTCAAAATCAGCCTCCTGGGCATTGAACGGGTCGAGGTTGACCGCTACCAGAATGAAGTTGCTGCCATCCTCGCTGCGCTTGCCGAAATACAGGATGTTGTCGTTCCAGGCGTTGTAGAGCTTCAACCCCAAGTGCGTCTGCAAGGCCGGGTTTTGCCGGCGGATGCGGTTGAGCTGGGCGATTTCGGCGATGATATTGCCGGGTGCGGTAAAGTCCCGAGGGCGGATCTCGTACTTCTCCGAGTCCAGGTATTCTTCCTTGCCGGGCACCGGCGCCGCTTCGCACAGTTCGAACCCCGAATACATACCCCACAGGCCTGAGCCCATGGTGGCCAGCGCGGCGCGGATCAAAAAGCCCGGGCGCCCGGACTCGTGGAGAAAGCCGGGATTGATGTCCGGGGTATTGACGAAGAAATTCGGCCGATAGCATTCGCGCCACGGCGACTGGTTCAACTGCGTCAGGTATTCACCGAGTTCGGCCTTGGTGTTGCGCCAGGTGAAATAGGTGTAGCTCTGGGAATAACCGACCTTGCCCAAGCGCGCCATCATCGCCGGCGTGGTGAACGCTTCAGCGAGGAAGATCACTTCGGGATATTTTGCGCGCACATCGCTGATCAACCATTGCCAGAATGGCAGCGGCTTGGTGTGCGGGTTGTCGACGCGAAACGTCTTCACACCCTCCTCCACCCAGCCCACCACCACATCGCGCAGTTCGGTCCACAGGCTGGGGATCGCATCCGCCGCATAAAAATCGACGTTGACGATGTCCTGGTACTTTTTCGGCGGGTTTTCGGCGTATTTGATCGTGCCGTCCGGGCGCCAGTTGAACCAGCCCGCGTGCTGTTTGAGCCACGGGTGGTCCTGAGAGCACTGGATGGCGAAGTCCAGGGCGATTTCCAGGCCGTGGTCGGCGGCGGCCTTGACCAGGCGGCGGAAGTCATCGCGGCTGCCCAGTTGCGGGTGAATGGCCTCATGGCCACCCTCCTCGCTGCCGATCGCATACGGGCTGCCAGGGTCATCGGGGCCGGCGGTCAGGGAATTGTTTTTGCCCTTGCGGTGGCTGCGCCCGATCGGATGAATCGGCGGGAAATAAAGGACGTCAAAGCCCATGTCATGGATCATCGACAGGCGTGAGTGCACGTCATTGAACGTGCCGTGACGCGCAGGGTCGTCGGTGATCGAGCGGGGAAACAGCTCGTACCAGCTGGCAAATTGCGCCGCTGTGCGCTCCACATCAAGCGGGTAAACGCTGCTGATGCTCAAGTAGGCACGGTGATCCGCCTGGGTCATCAGGTGTGCACTGTCTTCGTGCAAAAACTGCGCGACCTGCTCGGTTTCCAGCAGCCCGGAGAGCTCGTGGTGCAGCAGCATCAGGCGGTCACGCAGTTCATTGTCACTGCGCTCGGCGGCCTGCAGCACCAGGCTGCGGCCTTCCTGCAACTCCAGGCTGACCGGCACCCCGGCCTCATGTTTTTTACGCAGTTCATAGCAGAAGCTGGCGAACGTATCGATCCAGGCTTCGATGCAGTATTCGTGCGGGCCTTGGGCGGTAACGGTAAACGCGCCCTCCCAACCATTGTTGCCGACATCAGCCATCACTACGCTGTGCCAGCTTTCTTCATGCCGTGCACGCCAGCGGATCAGCACGGCAAGCTTGTCGTGGCCGTCGGCGAACACTTTGCTGGTGACGTTGACCCGCTGGCCAACCACGGCCTTGACGGCAAATTCGCCGCCGTCGATCACGGGTGCGGTGCTTTCGATCGCGATCCTGGGCAGCAACAATGCCTGGGACAGCGGCAAGATGGAGTCTTCTGGAACCTGTGTTTCAGCAGTCATCGAGCATCTTCCCCTTACGCCCTGTGGACGCTCTTTGCTTGATCCGGATTCTGATATGGCGACGCTCTCCCTGAGCAGGGCCGCTTAAAGTCCGAGCCTGCGCTGCGGTCAAAAGTTCAGGTGGATATGCCGCCATTGGGCGGGGAATCAATTCGCCCGGGTGGTTGTCCACCGATAGAGCAAAGCACAAAGGAGGCCACACCGATGAATATCCCGATCCCGGCTGAAACCCCGGACCCGAATATCGACAACCCGACCCTGCCGCCCACCGACCCGCAGCCGATTCCGGAAAAAGAACCGCCTGACAATGAACCGCCTCCGGTGGAAGAGCCGCCGATGGGTGAGCCGCCGGTCATTCTCTGACCCACGGCCGCGGCCGCTCGCGAGGGCGGCGCAGCCTTGACTGTCAAACCGCCCGGGGCAGTTCAGGTGGATATACGCGATCGGACCCGGAAAAAGGACAACTCCTACCCATCCAAATGGCGCGATCCTAACTTCACCCGCCTTGACACTCACGATACTGACCTCATGCTCGCGCTACCCCGGACAGCCAGGGCAACGCGTCAATCCCGCTGTCATGAGAAGCCCGTATGCCGAATATCACTGGACACCCGATTAGCCACCCGCCAGCCCCCGTTTCGATGCCCCCCTGGGCCAACCGCTTGCTACAGTGCCCCCTCGCGCCCTGCAAGCGCTGCTGCAATCAGGCCCCAACAGCGCACGGGAGCCCAAGCGCCCCGATGAAGCCGGGCCTGCACCTTCGCACCTTCGCGCGATGGCAGGCGAACTCGCTCATCTGGGTAGCCACATCGACGGCCGTGCAATTGAACGCATGCTGCGCGCTCCTGACGCCCAAATGTCGCAATCCCTACTGAAGAAAGTCGGGACGTTACTGACCCCGGAAAATACCCGGAATCTATTGGGCAGCGAACATGCAAAAACCTGTACTGAAAGTCTTGGCAAGCTCGAAAACCAATGCGCCAAAACTGCAATAGCGCCGGTCCTGAGCAACATTGGAGCCGAGCACATCAACACCTTTAGAAGACAGGCAGATTCAGCCACGCTCGACCTCTTATACACAGTACTGACGGACGCTCCCGGCAGCTTCTTGCCACTCATTCGCAAATTCATCACTCAACAGGAACAGCCCTTCAAACATGCCCAGGACTGCTTGAAAGGACTGGGGACCCAAGAGACCACGTTCGCCGCGATCGCCGCACTGGTGAGAAAAGCGATCGAAGAAGGGCAGCATCCGCACCCTTCTGAACCGCCTGCAGCAATCTACCGTTACACCCACACCGGCGAATCCTCCCTCGATGCTCCCAGCGAAATCAGGCATTTCGTACCGGGCCGGGACAAACTGGACGTCTCAGGCATTCATCGACAACTCGACAGGCCGCTGCAGTGGGTCAACCAGTTGTCGGGAGAACCGGGCGAAATGCAGTTGCACTACTCCCATGCCCACAACGCAAGTGTTCTGGTGATTTCCGGCAATCGGGGCGAACTACCCTTTGTCGCCAAAGTATTCAGCCCACTGAAAGAAAGCGACGTGATCATTTGACCCACAATCAATCACGCTTCTCGAAAACGGCGACGATGCGCGGCATCACACTGAATACCGCCAGCGCCAGCAACGTACTGAGCACCGCCGTGGACTCTCGCCCCAACCCCGCCGCCACACCAATGGCGGCGGTCATCCACAGGCCGGCGGCGGTGGTCAGGCCCTTGACGTGGCCCTCTTCATCTTCCTTGCCCTTGAGGATGGTGCCCGCGCCAAGAAATCCGATGCCCGCGATCACCCCTGGACCACCCGGCTCATGGCATCCGCCTGGTTGCCGGACATCTGCGGCACCATTACAAACAGTGCTGCACCCATAGCCACCAGCATATGGGTGCGCACGCCGGCCGCCTTGCCCTTGTGCTCACGCTCAAACCCCAGAATGCCGCCCAGGATCGCCGCGATCAGCAGGCGCACGGTGATCTGAGTCAGCTGCTTTGCGTCGCCGATGTCGGCAAATTCGGCCTGCAGGGTTTGCCACACTTCATGCCACCAGGCGTCCATAGATGCCGTCCTTTGTCATTGTTAGTAAAGGATGGACAGCGGCGACCGCCAGTCAGTTGCCTGGAACCCCTGCACATCGGTGCCCCCTAACGTTCATAGCCCATGAACAAGGAGAACGGCATGCCCATACGTATCGAAAACCAGCTGTGCTATTTCATGCTCGATGACAATGGCCAGGAACAGAGCGTGCCAGCGACCCGGGTCAATATCGTGACCGACATCGACAAATCCATGTCCTACGTGGAGTTGGCGGCAGAGCGCATCTACATCACAGAAGCCGAGGCCGACGCCCTGACAGTCGCAGGGGCTCACGATGGGCGCCAACATGTAAAGACCGAAGAACCTGGTTCGCTGATTTAATTGATCTGTATCAGCACCTCCCGGATAAGCCTGCACCCCCTCCGCCAAGGGGTGCAGCACATTGTCACAGCACCTCGCCCATACCCCATCTGATCCGCTTTTAATCGCCATACCTGAGTCTGTTATGTAAACAGCCTGAGACTCATAGTTCATCCGCCTGATGGAGGCTGATGAGCGAACGACCATGAGCGAACGAATCCCAACCGTGGAAACCTTTGAGCCTATTCACCCAAAGAAGGTAAAGGCCAAACCCAGCGACAACCTGATCCATACCCGCAGTTTCACCGGGCTGTTCCGCACGTTGCGCGTAGGCGGTGCCGCTTGGCTGTTCCTGGCCTTTTTCGGCACCGTGTGGCTCAACTGGGGCGGCCGGCAAGCCGTGTTGTGGGACCTGGCCGAAAGCAAATTCCATATCTTCGGTGCGACCTTCTGGCCCCAGGATTTCATCCTGCTCTCGGCGCTGCTGATCATCTGTGCCTTCGGCCTGTTCGCGATCACCGTGTTTGCCGGGCGAGTGTGGTGCGGCTACACCTGCCCGCAAAGCTCATTCACCTGGCTGTTCATGTGGTGTGAAAGAGTCACTGAAGGCGAGCGCAACCAGCGCATCAAGCTGCAAGCGGCGCCCTGGAGCCTGAACAAACTGGCACGGCGCTCGGCCAAGCACACCTTATGGCTGGCTATCAGCGTGCTTACCGGGCTGACGTTTGTCGGCTACTTCACCCCCATCCGCCCTTTGGCCAGTGAACTGCTGACCTGGCAAATCGGCGGCGTGAGCCTGTTCTGGGTGCTGTTTTTCACCGCGGCCACCTACCTCAACGCCGGCTGGCTGCGCGAAGCGGTGTGCATGCACATGTGCCCGTATGCGCGGTTCCAAAGCGTGATGTTCGACAAAGACACCCTGACCATCTCCTACGATGCCGCACGTGGCGAACAGCGTGGCCCGCGCAAACGTGAGGCCAAACCCGCCGACGTCGGCCTTGGCGATTGCATCGACTGCCAGCTGTGCGTGCAGGTATGCCCTACCGGTATCGACATCCGCGACGGCCTGCAAATGGAATGCATCGGCTGCGCAGCGTGCATCGATGCCTGCGATTCAATCATGGACAAGATGGGCTATGCCCGTGGCCTGGTCAGCTATACCAGTGAACATCAACTGCAAGGCGGCGAAACCCAGCTGCTCAGGCCACGGCTGATCGGCTACAGTGCCGTGCTGCTGGTGATGATTGCAGCGCTGGTGGTGGCCTTGGTGGAACGGCCGATGGTGTCGCTGGATGTCACCAAGGACCGTGGCATGTTCCGCGAAAATGCCCAGGGCCAGATCGAGAACATCTACAGCCTCAAAGTCATCAACAAAACCCAGCAACCTCAGGCTTACCGCCTGGAGCTGGTGGACGCCGATGGCTTCCAGTTGCAAGGCAAGACCGACATAAGCCTGGCACCCGGGGAAATTACTGATGTGCCGGTATCGGTAGCGTTGCTGGCCGATAAACCGGCGAGCAGTTCGCAGAACCTGCGTTTCAAGGTCACGGATGTGGATGAGCCGTGGGTTTACAGCGCTGCCGATAGCCGCTTTGTGGCACCGTTGAATCGCTGAGGTCTGACCGCCACACGAGTTCCACTGTGGGAGCTGGCTTGCCTGCGATGACGGCGGCACATCCGAGTGCATCCTTGGCTGGCCCGGCGCTATCGCAGGCAAGCCAGCTCCCACACCTCGCTCTGCGTACCATTTCAAACAGTTAATTAGGCCACCATGAAACGCTACGAAAAATTCGCCGACGATATCGCAGAACTGATCCGCTCCGGCGTCCTCGGCCCCGGGCAGCGCGTGCCCTCGGTGCGCTATGCCAGTCAGACCTATGGGGTCAGCCCATCCACGGTGTTCCAGGCTTACTACCTGTTGGAGCGGCGCGGGCTGATCCGTGCACGGCCGCGCTCCGGTTATTTCGTCAATACCCATGCACCCAGCCCGTTTTCCGAGCCCGTGGTGAGCGAGCATGTGCATGAGTCCACCGAAGTCGATGTGAGCGAATTGGTGTTTTCGGTCCTCGACTCCATCAAGGACCCGAACACCGTGCCGTTCGGTTCGGCGTTTCCCAGCCCGATGCTGTTTCCGCTGCCACGCCTGGCACGCTCCCTGGCCAGCGCCAGCCGCGACATGGACCCACGCTTGGTGGTCACCGACATGTCGCCGGGTAACCCGCAGCTGCGCCGGCAGATTGCGCTGCGTTACATGGTGGGCGGCCTGATGCTGCCCATGGAAGAATTGCTGATCACCAACGGCGCGCTGGAAGCGCTGAACCTGTGCCTGCAAGCCGTCACCGAACCCGGCGACCTGGTGGCCATCGAAGGCCCGGCGTTTTATGCCTGCCTGCAAGTGCTGGAACGCCTGAAGCTCAAGGCGGTGGAGATTCCGGTGCACCCACGCGACGGCATCGACCTCAACGCCCTGGCGCAAACCCTGGAACGCTACCCGGTCAAAGCCTGCTGGACCATGACCAGCTTCCAGAACCCCATGGGCGCCACCCTGCCGGAAGCCAACAAACAGGCATTGGTGGAGCTGCTGCGCAGCCATCAAGTGCCGCTGATCGAGGACGATGTGTACGCCGAGCTGTACTACGGTCAGCACGCGCCGAAACCCGCCAAAGCCTTCGACACCGAGGGCCTGGTGATGCACTGTGGCTCCTTCGCCAAGAGCCTGGCGCCGGGCTATCGGGTGGGCTGGGTGGCGGCCGGGCGCTATGCGCAGAAGGTTGAGCGCCTGAAGCTGATGACCTCGCTGTGCCCCTCGATGCCGGCGCAAGCAGCGATTGCCGACTACCTGCAGCACGGCGGCTACGACCGGCATCTGCGCAAATTGCGCTACGCCCTGGAGGAACAGCAGAGCGCCATGCTGGCCGCCATCGCACGGTACTTTCCATCGCAGACACGGGTCAGCCAGCCGGCGGGTGGGTATTTCCTGTGGCTCGAATTACCGGAGCAGACCGATTCATTGAAGTTGTTCCAGATGGCGCTGGCGCAAGGCATCAGCATCGCGCCGGGGCCGATTTTCTCGGCGACCCAGCGCTTTCGCAACTGCATTCGGCTGAACTATGGCAGCCCGTGGACCGAGGCATCGGAAAAGGCCATGGAAACGCTGGGGCGGATTGTGCGGTCGTTTTGAGCCGGAACCGAATCAAAGCGAAGTCCCACAGAGTATGGCGTGCTTTTTGCTCTCTCTCGAAAAGGCGCCTTTCTTAGTTCGACTCTGAGGGTTCCCATGGATACATCTATAGTTTTTGGCCTGAAGCTGTTACTGGTCCCGCCCAATTACGTACGTCGCGACGAACGCCAACATATACGCGACATGAACGGCCCCATCACGCGCCCCGCCGGCGACCATCGCTCAGCCGACATGATTATCGAGCAGAGTCTTATCCTTGAAGGCTTTTACCGCAGCAACGCGCATGTCTTTGACGATCATCTGAAGGAGCAAGTCGGAGACTGGACCCACCGCAACCAGGACCCGGAGGCCAGGGCAGACGCAGCCTTCACACTGGAAAAAGTCCTGCGGTTTATCGACCATTACGGTAACAGCGAGACACGCTGGAATGCTCAGATCGACGGTTTCACAAAGTGGGAGTACTTTGACGTCGCACCGCAATCAGAGGCCAGCGTGCTCGAGCAATTTGCCTACCACGGGTGGGACGTCCTGCATGCGTTGGGAACTTGACAGCCCACGTGCTTAACGGCCACCGCCCAGGTCGACAAAGGTGCCGGTGGCATAGGAGGCCTTGTCTGACAGCAACCAGATAATCGCTTCCGCCACTTCATCCGGGCGCCCGCCACGGGCCATGGGGATGCCGGATTCAAGCTTGCTGACCCGGTCCGGGTCGCCACTCAGAGCATGGAAGTCGGTGAAAATATAGCCTGGGCGCACCGCGTTGACACGAATCCCTTCGCCCGCGACTTCTTTCGACAGGCCCAGGGTAAAGGTGTCAAGAGCCCCCTTGGAGGCGGCATAGTCGACGTATTCACCCGGCGAGCCTAGGCGGGCCGCCACCGACGATACGTTGACGATGCTGCCACCCTGCCCGCCATGCCTTGGCGACATGCGCAGCACCGCGTGCTTGGCACACAGGATCGGGCCCAGCACGTTGGTCTTGAGGATTTTGAGGATACGGAATTCGGACATCTCATCGACCCGCGACTTGTGCGCCACGGTGCCGGCGTTGTTAACCAACGCGGTCACCCGGCCCAGCTCGGCGTCCACACGATTGAACAGCGCAACCACTTCATCTTCGCTGCTGACATCCGCTCGCACCGCAATCGCCTGGGCGCCCAGGGCGCGGACTTTTTCGAGCACGCCATGGGCCGCCTCTTCATCGGACTGGTAGTTGATGCAGATGCGGTAGCCCTCGCGAGCGGCCAGCAATGCGGTATCGGCGCCAATCCCGCGACTGCCCCCGGTGATGATGACAACTTTGTCCATGCGTGCGATCTCCTGATTCAACCTGGTGTTATGGCTGGATCCCATACTAACCGTCACGCGCGATCTTTGTCAGGCGCCAGCGCGTCTTCAGTGCGCTGTATATCGGCCATAAACCCCTCGGCCGGCAGTGGATGGCCAAGCAGGTAGCCCTGCAGCGAATTACAGCCCAGCCGCGTAAGAAAACTCTGCTGCACATCGGTCTCCACGCCTTCGGCGACAATCCGCAGCCCCAGGGCCTGGCCCAGGGCAACGATGGCCGAGACGATGGCCGCGTCGTCGCTGTCATGCTCCAGGTCGCGCACAAAACCACGGTCGATCTTCAGTTCGTTGGCCGGCAGGCGCTTGAGGTACATCAGGCTGGAATAACCGGTGCCGAAGTCGTCGATTGACAGGTCAACGCCCATGTCCGACAACTGCTGAAGCACCGTCATGCTTGCATCAGCATCGCTCATGGCGGTGGTCTCGGTAATTTCCAGGGTCAGGCTGTTGGCCGGCAACTGATGACGCTCCAGCGCCGAGGCCACGCTGTTGACCAGCCCGGCATGGCAGAACTGCAAGGCCGACAGGTTCACCGCAATGCGCCAGTCTTCATACCCCTGCATATACCACAGGCGCATCTGGCGGCAGGCTTCATTCAACACCCACTCGCCAATCGGAATAATCAGCCCGGTCTTTTCCGCCAGCTCGATAAAGGTCGCCGGCAGCAGCAGGCCCTGTTGCGGGTGCTCCCAGCGCAGCAGCGCCTCGGCGCCCACCGGGATCCCGCTGAGCGCATCGAACTTGGGCTGGTAGTACAAGCGAAATTGCTCTTGTTCGACGGCATTGCGCAAGTCCTGCAGTAACTGCAACTGCTTACGCGCATTGGTGTTCATCGACACATCAAAAAAGCTATAGCCGTTCTTGCCCATGCCCTTGGCGTGGTACATCGCGGCGTCGGCGTTCATCAGCAATTCCTGGGGGTTGCCACCGTTGCCCGGGTACATGGCGATGCCGACGCTGGCGGAAATTTTCAGCTCATGCTCGGCCACCTGGAACGCACGGTTGATCAGCACTACTTGGCGCTCGGCGAGACCGAGGGCATCATCCGGCTGGGTCAGTTGCACCAGCAGCACAAACTCATCACCGCCGATGCGTGCCAGGGTGTCGTGGCTGCGCAGGTCTTCGCGCAGGCGCAGGCCGACTTCGCGCAATAACTGGTCGCCCATGTGGTGGCCAAAGGCATCGTTAATCGGCTTGAAGCCATCCAGGTCGATAAACATCAGGGCGAAGCAACCGCCCTGCTCCTTCACCGCCTGAATGGCTTGCTGGATACGGTCGGCGAGCAAGGTGCGATTGGGCAGGCCGGTGAGCATGTCATGCAGGGCCAGGTGGGTCAGTTCCTCGTTGGCCTGGCTGAGTGAGTTTGCCAACACGGCGGTGCGCGCTTCCAGGCGAGCGTCGAGCAACGAGGTCAGCAAGGCGATGGCCAGCACCGCCAGGGTCGTTACCAACACCAGGTTATCCAGGCCCTTGCCGCTCAAGCCAGTCAGCGCCGCGCCACAAAAACTCTCATCGGCAAACTGCGCCGCCGCCATGCCGGTGTAGTGCATGCCGACGATGGCAATGCCCATGACGACCGCCGCTCCGCCGCGTGCCAAGCGCACGTAGGGGGTGTTACGCCGCAGGTTGAATGCGATCCACAACGCCGCGCCGGACGCTACCACCGCGATCAGCAACGAGGCGCCAAACAAGGTTGGGTCGTAGTCGATGCCGGGCGTCATGCGCATCGCGGCCATGCCGGTGTAATGCATGCTGGCAATACCCGCGCCCATGATCAGCGCACCCAATGCCAGCTGCCAGGCGGGTAAACGGGGCTGGCTGACCAGCCATAAGGCAAAGCCGCTGGACAATACCGCGATCAATAGGGAGAGCGTAGTAATGCCCAGGTCAAACCCCAGGGCAAACGGCAGGCGCAGTGCCAACATGCCGATAAAGTGCATGGACCACACGCCCACGCCCATGGCCAACGCGCCGCCGGCTATCCACAGGTAGACCGCGCGGCCCTTGGCGGTCGCAATGCGGCCGCAGAGGTCCAGCGCGGTGTAGGAAGCGAGGATCGCGACGAACAGCGAGATCACAACCAGGGAGGGTGAGTAACTACCGATGAGCATGGGGCTTCTCGTGGGCTACGGGCGGTTTTAGCACGTGCCAGGGGTGGCAAAGCGGCGGATTGTAGCGAGAATAATTCTTGCGTACTTGATTAATTGACAGAGGGCCATCATGGGGATTTTGGCGTCAATTGGATGGCTTCTTTTGCGGGGGCTGGGGTTGGTGGGGGTATGGGGCATATCCGTTTTTTAGGTAATGGCTGGTATTGGTTCCGCTCTTACAGCGGGTCACTTTGGAAAAGAGCCCCAAAGTAACCAAAGGGCTCTTGCCCCAACACTCGGCACCTCGCTCTGGCTCGGTGTGCCCGCACGCAGACTTGAATCCGTGGGCCGCCGCGATGGGCCATCCTTGGCCCAGCGCGGCTAACCCGGCGTCCTGCCGGGTTACCCACGGATTCAAGCCTGCGTGCGGCCAGCGTGTTTTACGGGGCGCCAAGGATCAAGATCAAGATCAAAAGCGCAAAGATCGCTGACTTCGTCAGCGCAAAGGATGTAAGGGCCAGATCAAAAACAAAGCAAAGCACGGCGGCCTGACAGCCGACCTCGATCAAATGTGGGGGCTGGCTTGCCTGCGATGCAGACACCTCGGTCTGTCAGGCACACCGAGTTGATGCTTTCGCAGGCAAGCCAGCTCCCACAGAAAAGCCCACCCCACTGCACACGCCGAACCGCTCTTGATCCAACCACTCAGGTCGGCTACTAGGCCGCCGTGCTCTGCTTTTGACTTTGATCTGAGACGCCCCGTCAATCACGATGGCCGAACGCAGGCTTGAATCCGTGGGCAACCCGGCAGGACGCCGGGTTAGCCGCGCTGGGCCAAGGATGGCCCATCGCGGCGGCCCACGGATTCAAGCCGGAGTGAGGGCACACCGAGCCGGAGGCGAGGTGCCGAGTGATGGGGCAAAGCGTTTTTGGTTACTTTTGGCGCTCTTCCAAAAGTGACCCGCTGTAAGAGCGGAACCATAAGCAGCCGTTGCCGCAGCAACGGATATGTACTCAAGGTATCCAATCAATCCCCCTCAGCAATAGCCGTCACCCCATCCCACCCCCGCCCAGCGCAGCAATCAACTGCACACTCGCCACCAACCGCGTCTGCAGCAACGTCAACACCGTCCGTTCATTACTCAAGGCGGTCGCCTGCACCGTCACCACATCCAGATAAGCAATCAACCCCGCCTTGTACTGATTCTGAGTCAACCGCAACGACTCACGCGCCGCCTCCAAGGCTTCATTGCTAACCACCGCCTCGTCCTCCAGCACCTTAAGCTGCACCATGTAGTTTTCCACCTCACGGAAACCGTCCAGCACCGTCTGGCGATACTTCGCCACAGTTTCGTCATAGGACGCCACAGTGCGATCCACCTCCGCCGAACGCTGCCCACCGTCAAACAGCGTCATGGCCAACTTCGGCCCCACCGACCAAAAACGGTTCGGCAAGCTGATCCAGTCCGCATAGGTGCTGCTGGAATAACCACCGGCCAGGCTCAAGCTCAGATCTGGGTAGTAGGCGGCCTTGGCTACACCGATATTGGCGTTGGCGGCAATCACCGACCGTTCAGCCGAAGCAATATCCGGACGGCGCTCGAGCAGTTGCGACGGCAGGCTCACCGGAATCTGCGGCAGCGCCGGAATGTCCTTGCTCACCGCCAAATTGAAGTTGGCCGGCGCCTCACCGATCAACACGGCAATCGCATTTTCCAGCTGGGCGCGCTGCCAGATCAGGTCGATCAGGCTGGCCTGGGTGGTCTTTAGCTGAGTTTGCGCCTGGGCCACCGCGTCCTTGCCGGACACGCCGGCCCGGTATTGGTTTTCGGTCATCTGCAGGGAGCGCTGATAGGTCTCCAGGGTGGCCTGCAGCAAACGCGTCTGCTCATCCATGACCCGCAGTTGCAAGTAGCTCTGCACCAGTTCCGACTGCTGGCTCAGGCGCATCGCCGCCAGGTCGGCGGCGCTGGCTTCGGCGCTGGCCTCGTTGGCTTCCAGGCCACGGCGCAGTTTGCCCCAGATATCCGCCTCCCAACTCACGCCCAACTGTGCGTTAAGGGTGTCGCGGATACCGCTGCTGGAACTGCTGAGGCTGGCGCTGCTGCTGCCGGTACCTTGGCTGGCACGGGTTTTCCCGGCGCTCAGGTCGACGGTGGGGTAAAACGCCCCGCGCGAACTTCGCACCAGCGCCTGCGCCTGGCGAAAGCGCGCTTCGGCCTGGGCCACGGTCTGGTTGGAGCTGTTAAGGCGCGTGACCAGCTCATTGAGCTGGCGATCACCGTACAACTCCCACCAGGCACCCCGGGCGAGTGAATCGCTCGGCGTGGCTTGGCGCCAGCCCTGAGCTTCCTTGAATTGCGCCGGCTCGATGACTTCCGGGCGTTTGTAGTCCGGGCCGACGGCGCAGGCGCTGAGCAGTGCGCCGCAGAGCATCGTCAGTAACAGTTTCGCCGCCTTATTATGGCGAGGGCGCGGGCTCTCGCTGGAGGGCGAAGCACTTCCGGGCTGTTTGGGGGCTACTGCGTAGCCCAGCGGGGCAAGCCCCTCGCCACAGTAAACGCCCTTGCCACAGCAAGCTCACTCGCCACAGGAAACCGGTGCCTACAGGGGCGTTGATTGAATCGGTCATAGCGCAGTGTCCAGGGCAGCATCGGTACGCACGCCGCGCCAGGCGTTGAAACGGTGGCGCGCGCGGTCGAGATAAAGGTAAACCACCGGGGTGGTGTAGAGGGTCAGGATCTGGCTGAACACCAGGCCGCCAATGATGGTCAGGCCCAGGGGATGGCGCATTTCCGCGCCATCGCCAGTGCCAAGCAGCAAGGGCAGCGCACCGAGGATGGCCGCCAGGGTGGTCATCAGGATCGGCCGCAAACGCAGCAGGCAAGCGCTGCGAATCGACTCCAGCGGGCCCATGCCGTCGTTGCGCTCCAGCTGCAAGGCCAGGTCGATCATCAGGATCGCGTTCTTCTTCACCACGCCAATCAGCAGGAACAGCCCCAGCAAGGAAATAAGGCTGAACTCCCCCCCCGTTAGGTAGATGGCGAGCATGGCGCCGACCCCGGCCGAGGGCAGGGTCGAAAGAATCGTCAGCGGGTGAATATAGCTTTCATACAAAATCCCCAACACCAGGTACACCGCCACCAGTGCGCCGAGGATCATGAACGGCTGACCCTTCTGCGTCGCCGCAAAGGCATCGGCGGTGCCGGCCATCTTGGCGATCACGTCTTCGGGCAAGCCGACCTTGGCAATCGCCCGCTCGATGGCGGCCGTGCCCTGCTCCACCGTCACGCCGGGGGACAGGTCGAAGGCGATGTTTTCCGAGGCAAATTGGCCTTCATGGCTGACGCGATCATCCGCCAGGCTGTTCTCATAGTGGGCAATGGTCGACAACGGCACCCGCGCACCGGTGGACGTGATCACCTGCATCTGGTTGAGGGTGATCGGGTCCTGGGCGTATTTGGGGTTGACCTCCATCACCACCTGGTACTGGTTGAGGCTGTCGTAGATCGTGGAGATCTGCCGCTGGCTGTAGGCGTTGTTGAGCACCGCCGTGACCATGTCCATGTCGATACCCAGGCGCTTGGCCTGGTCACGGTCGACAATCAGCGTGACCTGGGCCGCGCCACGGCCTTCGCGGGCGTCGATAGCGGTCAGTTCCGGCAGCTCGCGCAACGCGGCCACGACTTTCGGGTACCACAGGCGCAATGCGGCCAGATCACCACTTTGCAGGATGTAGGAATACTGCGCGCTGGTCTGGTCACGGCTGCCGCCGAATTGCAGGTCCTGGTCGGCCATCAAAAACAAACGACCGCCCGGCACCAGCGGCACATCCTTGCGCAGACGCTCGATCACCGCTTGCGCCGATATCTTGCGTTCGCTGATGGGTTTGAGGCGCACCAGCATCACCGCGTTATTGGTGCCGTTGTTGCCGCCGATAAAGCCAGCCACGCTGAGCACCGCCGGGTCTTTGAGCACCGCCTTGCGGAAGGTTTCCATCTTGGGCTGCATCACACTGAAGGACAGCCCGTCATCGCCGCGCACAAAACCGATCAATTGACCGGTGTCCTGCTGCGGCATAAAGGTTTTCGGCACCACCACATACAACGCTACGTTTACGCCGATGGTCAGCAACAGGCTGAGCAGCGTCAGGCGACGGTGGCGCAGCACCCAATCCAGGCTGGTGGCATAGCCGGCCACCATGCGGTCGTTGATCTTCTGGCTCCAGCGCTGCAGGCCGGTCATTTGCCCTTTGACATGCGGCTTGAGCCAACGCGCGCACAGCATTGGGGTCAACGTCAGCGACACGATCAGCGACACAATGATCGCCGCCGACAAGGTGATCGAAAACTCGCGGAACAGGTTAGTGACAATCCCGCCCATAAACAGGATGGAGAGGAACACCGCCACCAGCGACACGTTCATCGACAGCAAGGTAAAGCCGACTTCCTGGGCGCCCAGGTACGCCGCCCTCATCGGCGGCACGCCTTCGTCGATATGCCGGGAAATGTTCTCCAGCACCACGATGGCATCGTCCACCACCAGGCCGGTGGCGAGGATCAGCGCCATCAGCGAGAAGTTATTCAACGAAAACCCGTACAGGTACATGATCGCGAACGTGCCCACCAGCGACACCGGCACCGCCAGGGTCGGAATCAGCGAAGCACGGAAGTTACCGAGAAACAGGTACACCACCAGAATCACCAGCCCCACCGCGATCAGCAGGGTCATTTCCGCTTCATGCAAGGTGGCGGTGATCACCGGTGAGCGGTCCATGGCCAGGCTGAGCTTGACACTGGACGGCAACACGGCCTGCAACGCCGGCAACTGCGCCTTGATCTGCTTCACGGTTTCGATGATGTTGGCGCCGGACTGGCGGTTGATCACCAACAGCACCGCCGAATCATTGTTGAAGAAACCGCTGTTGTAGCGGTCTTCCACGCCGTCACTGATTTTGGCTACATCGCCCAGGCGCAACGCCGCGCCGTTCTGGTAGCGAATCAGCAGCGGCTCGTAGTCCTTGGCCTTTTCCAGCTGGTCGTTGGCCTGAATCTGCCAGTTGCGTTCGCTGTCTTCCAGCGAGCCCTTTGGCCGGCGCTGGTTGGCATTGGCGATGGTGTTGCGCACATCGTCCAACGCCACCCCGTACTGGTCGAGGGCCTTCGGTTCCAGCTCAATGCGCACCGCAGGCAGGGAGCTGCCGCCGATCTGCACTTCGCCCACGCCCGGCACCTGGGACAGGCTTTGCGAGAGGATAGTCGAGGCCAGGTCGTACAGCTGGCCCTTTTGCAACACGTCCGAGGTCAGCGACAGCACCATGATCGGCGCCTGGGACGGGTTGATCTTTTTGTAGGTGGGCATGCTGCGCATGCCGCTGGGCAGCAGGTTGCGCGACGCATTGATGGCCGCCTGCACTTCCCGCGCCGCGCCGTTGATATCCCGGCCGGAATCGAACGCCAGGATCACCCGTGTAGAACCCTGGCTCGAGGAACTGCTCATGGTGGTGATGCCGGAAATCGCGCCGAACGAGCGTTCCAGCGGCGTCGCCACCGTGGACGCCATCACCTCGGGGCTGGCGCCGGGCAAGCTGGCCGACACCACGATCACCGGGAAGTCGATCTGCGGCAACGGCGACACCGGCAGCAGGTTGAAGCTCACGCCACCCAGCAGCATGATCGCCAGGCTCAGCAGCATGGTGGCTACCGGCCGGCGAATAAACGGTCCGGACAGGTTCATGACTCAACCGGCTCCAGGCTTTGCGGCTCTTTGCGCCAGCGACGGCCGAGGCGATCAAAATACAGGTAGATCACCGGTGTGGTGAACAGGGTCAGCACCTGGCTCACCAGCAAGCCGCCGACCATCACCAAACCCAGGGGCTGGCGCAATTCCGCGCCGGAACCGGTAGCCAGCATCAGCGGCACCGCACCGAACAACGCGGCCAGGGTCGTCATCAGGATCGGCCGGAAACGCAGCAGCGCCGCCTGATAGATCGCGGTCTGCGGGTCCAGGCCCTGGTTGCGTTCGGCGTCGAGGGCGAAGTCGATCATCATGATCGCGTTCTTTTTCACGATACCGATCAGCAAAATGATGCCGATGATCGCGATCATGCCCAAGTCATTGCCACTGAGCAGCAGGGCCAGCAAGGCCCCTACCGCTGCCGACGGCAAGGTCGAGAGAATGGTGATCGGGTGGATATAGCTCTCGTAGAGCACCCCCAGCACGATGTACATGGTGACCACCGCCGCCAGGATCAGCAGCAGGGTGCTCGACAGCGACGCCTCGAACGCCTGGGCCGCGCCCTGGAACTGCGTCTGCACGCCCACCGGCATGCCGATGTCTTTCTGCGCCTGGTTGATCAGCTCCACGCCTTTACCCAGCGCAACGCCGGGCGCCAGGTTGAACGACATCATTACCGCCGGGAACTGGCCGATATGCGCAATCGCCAGCTGGGCCTGGCGTTGTTCCACATGGGCCAGGCTCGACAGGCGCACCTGGCCGCCGTCGGTGGTTTTTACATGGATCTGGTTCAACGCCGCCGGGCCCAGGGTTTCACCGGATTGCGCCTGCAACACCACGCGGTACTGGCTGGCCTGGGTGTAGATGGTGGAAATCTGACGCTGGCCGAAGGCGTCGTACAGCGCGTCGGTGATGGTCGACACGCTCACCCCCAGGCGCGAAGCCGCATCGCGGTCGATCACCAGGTACACCTGCAGGCCCTTGTCCTGCAGGTCGCTGGCCACATCGGTGAGTTCCGGCATCTGGCTCAGGGTGTGCACCAGCTTGTCGCTCCACAGCGCCAACAGGTCGGCATCGGGCGAAGACATGCTGAATTGGTACTGGGTACGGCTGACGCGGTCCTCGATGGTCAGGTCCTGCACCGGCTGCATAAACAGGCGAATGCCCACCAGCTTGTCGATTTCCGGTTGCAGCCGAGTGATCACCTGGGCCGCGCTCAGATCGCGCAGGCCGTGGGGTTTGAGGTTGATCAGCAAACGACCGCTGTTGAGCGTGGCGTTGTCGCCATCCACACCGATATACGACGACAGGCTTTCCACCGCTGGGTCAGCCAGGATGATCTTGGCCAGGTCCTGCTGGCGCTGGCTCATCGCCGCAAAGGAAATCGACTGCGGCGCTTCGGAAATACCCTGGATCACCCCGGTGTCCTGCACCGGGAAGAAGCCCTTGGGCACCACCATGTACAGGAACACTGTGAGGCCCAGGGTCGCGACAGCCACCAGCAGGGTCAGCGGCTGGTGCTTGAGCACCCACTGCAATTTGCGCCCGTAGGCTTCGATCAGCCAGTCGATCCAGGCGCCGCTGGCCTTGTAGAAACGGCTTTGCTCCTCTTCCTTCGGTTCGCGCTTGAGCAAGCGTGCGCACATCATCGGCGTGAGGGTCAGGGACACCACCAACGAAATCAGGATCGCCACCGCCAGGGTGATGGCAAACTCGCGGAACAGCCGCCCCACTACATCAGCCATGAACAGCAGCGGGATCAGTACGGCGATCAGCGACAGGGTCAGGGAAATCAGGGTAAAACCGATTTGCTTGGCGCCCTTCAGCGCCGCCGCCAGCGGTGTCTCGCCTTCTTCGATATAACGCGAGATGTTTTCCAGCATCACGATGGCATCGTCCACCACAAAGCCGGTCGCGATGGTCAGGGCCATCAGCGTCAGGTTATTGATTGAGAAACCCGCCAGGTACATCACGCCAAAGGTGCCAACCAGCGACAACGGCACGGCAATCGACGGAATAAGCGTGGCGCTGACCCGGCGCAGAAACAGGAACGTCACCATCACCACCAGCGCGATGGCGATCAACAATTCATGTTGCACATCGGTAACCGACGCACGGATGGTCTGGGTACGGTCGGTCAGCACGGTTACGTCGAGGCCGGCCGGCAGGTTGTCGGTGATACTCGGCAGCAACGCCTTGATACGGTCGACCACCTCAATCACGTTGGCACCCGGCTGGCGCTGGATATTCAGCAGCACGGCCTGGTTTTCATTGGCCCAGGCGGCAAGGCGTTCGTTTTCGGCGCCATCGACGATCTGTGCCACATCCTTGAGGCGCAACGGCGCGCCGTTGTTGTAGGCAAGGATCAACTCGGCATATTGCTGGGGCGAGACCAACTGGTCGTTGGCGTCGAGCATCGACACCCGGGTCGGGCCGTCGAAGTTGCCCTTGGGCTGGTTGACGTTGGACGCGGCGATCAGCGTGCGCACGTCCGACAGGTTCAAGCCATTGGCCGCCAGGGCTTCGGGGTTGACCTTGATGCGCACGGCCTGGCGCTGGCCACCGGCGATGCTGACCATGCCGACGCCGCTGATCTGCGCAATTTTTTGCGCCATGCGCGTATCCACCAAGTCATTGAGCTTGGGCAGCAACATGGTCTTGGAGGTGATGGCCAGGGTCAGCACCGGAGTGTCCGCCGGGTTGACCTTGTTGTATACCGGCGGCGCCGGCAAATCCTTGGGCAACAGGTTGGTGGCGGCGTTGATTGCGGCCTGCACCTGTTGCTCGGCGACATCCATATTGATGTCGAGGTTAAACCGCAGGGTCAGCACCGACGCGCCGCCGGAGCTGGTGGACGCCATCTGCGTGAGGCCGGGCATTTGCCCGAATTGGCGCTCCAGCGGTGCGGTGACCGCACTGGTCATTACGTCGGGGCTGGCGCCGGGGTACAGGGTCATGACCCGGATGGTCGGGTAGTCCACCTGGGGCAAGGCGGACACCGGCAGCAGGCGGTAGGAAATAATCCCGGCCAACACAATCGCCAGCATGCTCAGCGTGGTGGCGACCGGGCGAAGGATAAACAGCCGCGAGAGGTTCATGAACCGACCTTTTGCGCCTTGCCGGCGGTGGTACCGGTCTCCCCTTTAGCCGCCGGCTTGCCCTGCAGGTGCTCGGTCGGGGTGGTCGGCACTTCGCTGCTGTCGTTGACCACTTCGATTTCGCTGCCGTCCTTGAGGCGGTCGGTGCCTTCCAGCACCACACGGTCGCCGGCCTTGAGGCCCTCTTTGATCACCGTGTTGTCGCCATCGGTATCGCCGACCACCAGGGGCTGGACCTTGACCTTCTTGTCGCCGTCGAGCACGTAGACGAAGGTGCCGGTGTTGCCGAACTGAATCGCGGCCGATGGCGCCAGTACCACGTTATGCAGGGTATCGGCCAGCAGGTGCACATTGACGAACTGGTTGGGGAACAGCGCCTGGTCCTTGTTATCGAAACGCGCCTTGAATTTCAGGGTGCCAGTGGTGACGTCGATCTGGTTATCCAGGCTTTGCAGCACGCCGGTGGCCTGCTGCTTCACGTCGCCACGGTCCCAGGCTTCCACGGGCAATTTATTGCCGGCGTGGTAGCGGGCGAGGACGGTTTCCAGGGTGTTTTCCGGCAGCGTAAAAGCCACGCTGATCGGCTGGGTCTGAGTGATCACGGCCAGGAACGTGGTGTCATTGGCCGCCACCAGGTTGCCCACGTCCACTTGGCGCAAGCCGACGCGGCCGCTGATTGGAGCGCGGATCCTGGTGAATTCGAGGTTGAGCTTGGCGTCGTCCACCGCGCCCTGGTTGGTCTTGACCGTGCCTTGGTATTGCAGCACCAGCGCTTCGGCGGTGTCCAGGGTCTGCTTGGCAATACTGTCCTGAGCGTACAGGCCGCGATAGCGCTCGACGTCGACCTGGGCGTTTTTCAGTTGCGCCTGGTTCTGCATCAGCGTGCCCTGTGCCTGGAGCAAGGCGTTCTGGTAGCTGCGCGGGTCGATCTCGGCCAGCAAGTCTCCGGCCTTGACCATCTGCCCTTCTTCAAAGGCGATTTTCACCAGCTCACCGCCCACCCGGCTGCGTACGTTAATGGTGTTGAGCGCAGTCACCGTGCCCAATGCCTTGTAGTACACCGGGAACTCCCCCAGCACTGCCGGTGCCACGCGCACCGGAATCGGCCCGGTGGAACCGCCGAAGCCCGGGCGCATCATCCCCGACTTGCCGGCATGCCCGGCGGGCTTCTGTGCGGCGCCATCCTTTTGGCTGCCGGGCCAGAATTTCCAGCACAGGGCGGCGATAACCAGCAGCACAAGCAGGCCGAACAGCCAGCGGCGGGACTTACGGGGGGAGGATTGCATGGAGTGATCAACCATTGGGCGCGAGAGCTTCTTCTTTGGGAGGCTGAAAGATAAGCACTGGAGCGCATTAAGAAAAGCGCCTTTACCGGCTATTTACCTTGGGCTTACAACTTTTAACTTCTGACCTTAGTCCGTTGCCTATTTCGCTAAGCATCTGAAGCACAAATAAAAACGGCCTGGACTAGGCCAGGCCGCAATCATGCATCAAGCGTGTTACTGCAAAACGACAGTAACGTACCGAAACAGTTACTTCAAAACAGCCAGGGCTGCTTCATAGTTCGGTTCCTGGCCGATTTCCGGAACCAGTTCGCTGTGCAGCACGTTATCGTTTTCATCCAGCACCACAACGGCACGGGCAGTCAGGGCGCGCAGTGGGCCGTCGGTAATCGAAACGCCGTAGTCCACGGCGAACGCCGGGCTGCGGAAATCCGACAGGCTCAGCACGTTATCCAGGCCTTCGGTGCCGCAGAAGCGCTTCTGGGCAAATGGCAGGTCGGACGAGATGCACAGCACCACCGTGTTGCTCAGCTCGTTGGCCTGGGCGTTGAACTTGCGTACCGAAGTGGCGCAGGTCGGGGGTGTCGACGCTTGGGAAGATGTTCAACACTTTGCGCTTGCCGGCAAAGGTAGCCAGGGTGGCGTCGGACAGATCGCCGGCGGTCAGGGTGAACTCAGGCGCCAGGGTACCGGCTTGCGGCAGATCGCCTTCAACCTGGACAGGGTTACCACGGAGGGTGACTTGAGCCATGAACAGAATCCTTATGCTGGGTTTGATTAAACGAATTCGAGAGGCGGAAGTTAACCACAAAGTGAGGGAGCTACCTACCGCCAGACGCAAATTGTCATGACGCCAGGTTGTGGTTTAATTGCGCGCTTTGCGCCCGCCCTTGAAGGAAGCCGTTGTTGATGAATCAGCCCGCCACCAAAGTCCTGGTTATTGGTTATGTCTGGCCGGAGCCCCGTTCCTCGGCCGCCGGCGGGCATATGATGCAGATTCTCGAGAGCTTTCTTACGCAAGGTTGGGACATTACCTTCAGCAGCCCAGCCACTGTCGGCGAACACAAGGCCGACCTGCCCGCGCTGGGCATCACCGAATGCGCCATCGAGCTCAATAGCAGCAGTTTCGATGATTTTGTCCGCGAGTTGGCCCCGGATATCGTGCTGTTCGACCGCTTCATGATGGAGGAACAATTCGGCTGGCGCGTAGAAAAATGCTGCCCCGACGCCTTGCGGGTGCTGGAAACCTCCGACCTGCAAAGCCTGCGGGACGCCCGTCAGCAACGTTTGAAGGAGCACCTGAAGGCCCAGCCCGACGGCGATGATTTCTCCGCGCTCTTCACCGCCGACCTGCAGTACGAATTTCAACTGATGGCCGACACCGACCTGGCCAAGCGCGAGATCGCCGCGATTTACCGCTGTGATATCAGCCTGATGATCTCCGACGTGGAAATCCGCCTGCTCACCGAGTACTTCAAAGTACCCGCGGCCCTGCTGCACTGGTGCCCGCTGATGCTGCAGCCGCCGACCGAGGCCTTTGCGCCGTTTGAAGACCGCGCACACTTTCTCAGCATCGGTAACTTCCGCCACGCGCCCAACTGGGATGCGGTGCTCTGGATGAAAAACCGTCTGTGGCCGCTGATCCGCCAGCAATTGCCGGGCGCTCAGCTGCATATCTACGGGGCCTACACCCCGCCCAAGGCCACCGCCCTGCACAACCCGGCGCAGGGTTTTCATGTGATGAACTGGGCTGAGGATGCCCTGCAGGTGATGACGGCTGCGCGTATCTGCCTGGCGCCATTGCGCTTTGGCGCCGGCATCAAGGGCAAGCTGGCGGATGCGATGCTCTGCGGCACGCCCAACATCACCACGCCGATCGGCGCCGAAGCCATGGGCGATGAGCACCCTTGGCCCGGCGCTATCGGGCAGAGCGCCGAGGCGCTGGCCACTGCCGCCGTCAGCCTGTACCAGGACCGCGCACGCTGGACCGAAGCCCAGGAACTCGGCCGTCAGCTCCTGGCCCGCCGCTATGACCAGAACCTCCACGGGTCGGCCCTGGTGGCATGCCTGGAACACTGCCGCAGCCGCCTCGGCGCCCATCGCCGGGATAACTTCACCGGCAGCATGCTGCGTCACCATGCCCATAAAAGTACGCAGTACATGTCCCAGTGGATCGAGGCGAAAAACCGCACCGTGTAAACACCGAGGCTGGCGAGGTAGCGCGCAAGGGGGCATTATCCTACGCAGCAACCACAATAAAGCGACGGCAGCATGACCCGAGCAGCGCGAATCACCGACCCTTCCTACGAGCTGATGGACGATCACAACGGTCTGTCCATCATCTATCGCCAACACGGCTTCCCCTGCCCACTGGTGCGCTGGCATTTCCACAAGGAATACGAGCTGCACCTGATCGTCGCAAGCTCCGGCAAGGTGTTTATCGGCGACTACATCGGTAACTTCTACCCCGAAAGCCTGTTCCTCACCGGGCCGAACCTGCCTCATAACTGGATCAGCCAGGTCGAGGAAGAGGAAGTGGTGCCCAAGCGCGACATGCTGGTGAATTTCACCGATGAGCTGTTCGAAAGCGGCAGCCATATTTTCGCCGAACTCAAGAGCCTGGCGCCGTTGCTGGAACGGGCGCAGTACGGCATCGAATTCCGTTGCAAAAAGACCATCGCCCAGGCCATGACCCTGATGCAACGCATCGAGGACGCCCAGGGCATGGCGCGCCTCGGGCACTTTTTTATCCTGCTGGAAGTGCTCAGCGCGTGTGAGGACTACCAGTTGCTGTCCGGCGTAAACACACCGCAACTGGCCGACGAACACAGCGTCGACCGTACCAACCGTGCGGTGGATTACATCTTCGCCCACTACGCACGGGAGCTGCCCCTGGAGGAAGTGGCCGAACACCTGGGGATGAAGCCGACGTATTTCTCCCGCGTGTTCAAGCAGGCCACCGGGCGCACGTTTATCGAGTTCGTCAATCGATTGCGCATCAGCAAATCCTGCGAGTTGCTGGCCGATGGCGATAAAGCGGTGACGGATGTGTGCTTTGAATCGGGGTTCAACAATATCTCCAACTTCAACCGGCGCTTCCAGCAACTCAAGGGCATGACGCCCTCCCACTACCGGCGCCTGGCGGTGCAGCGGCTCACAGAACAAAAGCCGGCCTAAGGTTTACACGCAATATGCGGCAATGAATCAAGCCAACCGTCACGTCCTACATCGGAACCTGCCTCCTCCTTCAGCCACTCAACGAGCACATCCGCCCTCCTTCCTACGATGGAGAGGCTGTTTTAAAGGCGCAGGCATAAGGAAGATCCGATGATTACCGTTCATCCAGCCCAGACACTCTCCTACCTCACCCGAGCCGAACCGAGCTTGCCCGTGACACCTTTGGACTCGGTGACATCCCACGTCATCGCGCTTTTTCAAAGTCGGTTGACTGACGCTCAAGCTGGCCCTGCACCCACACACTTGAAGGGCCCCGGGGCGCAAACCCAACAGCGGATCGAACACTTGCTCAGGTTTGCGATAGCACCAGAACAACCCAGTCTGGCCGAGCAAATCAGCAAGTTGATTGAAAATACCCCCTCGCCACTGACTGACCAATCGCTGAGCAATAAAGTAGCGGCACTGCTTAATCAACCTAGCGCGCTCGATTCGCAAAAAACCTATAAAGAGCTCATCCGGCAACTACTCGAAGACTCACCCACCAGTGCACCGAACATTCGAGCGGTGCGGCCTCGCGTGCCGCGACATGCCCTTGATGCCCATTCGGCAACCGCCCCACATACGTCACCCGTAAGGCAGTTCGCCGATGCGTTGGTCGACCGTGGTGACCGACAGTTGGCCATGAATATCGCCAATAGCTTGGTCCGCCAGCGCCTCGCTTTCGAGAGCGGCGATGATGCAGATGTCGATGGAAAGGCTGCCATCCCGCCTGACTCTACCTTCGGTCAGGCCTTGGGCGAACTGGGTGACGCGTTGAATTCGGAGCCTTTCAAATCGTTTGCCGAAACTCACCTGATCGATATTTCCAATGCAGCCTTCACTACCTCTGGTGATCTGTACGATTTCAAGGATGGCAAGATCAAGCAATACTCCCTCGCGCGGGACAGCGAATGGGCCGCCGCTTCCGCTGCGGTCCTGGCCGCATTAAAAAAAGTGTGTAAGGGGCACTTTGTCGGGATACATGGCTACGATCGAAACTACGCACCGGCTGCTCAGGTCGCCTGGTTCTACGGTATGGAACAGGGCAACATCCGAGGTTCAGAGACGTTATCCAACATCAACCAATTGATGCGCAACGGGACATTCAACGCGCTCAGCAACACTGACCCGCTCTACGCGAAACACTACGCCCCCATCAAACAACGCCAACGGGACGCCAGCCAACGAATCGCGGATTTACCGCTGCCGCAGCTGAAGCAGCGCCTGGCAGAATTTGCGCCTCCAAGCGTTTCACAAAATGTTCAAGAGGCTGACCGGGCCATCGCAGAACAATGCAATCGGGGGCTGCTGAAGCTGCTGCTCAACCCCCAAGACAGTGACTATGAATCGCCGGTCATGCTCAAGGAGATTCCAGAGTATTCGACGTTCAACCAGGCGCGTAAAAACCTCCTGACTGCATTGACCGGCAGTGTTTTCACAACGTTTGCGCAAGATAATCAGATTGACCCCACCAGCATCAGCATCCACCCCATAACCGGTGAGCTGAACGGCAAGAAAAAAGGTATCGAGACCACCATTAGCTTGAACGATATTTCAGGCTGGAGTGATGTCTGGGAAGAAGTAAGGGATGCCGTCCAACAAATGGCAGCGGGATCGGACACCCCTGTTCAATACCCGACCCCGTCCTCCGCCAAACTGAATGACATCCTGAATTTCTATCACGAACCGGTTCCGCGCCAACTAGACGCCAGCCAGACCAACTGGCAGCGACTTAACCTCGTGTCGGTGCTGGAGCGCAGTGACGCCCTGGCCAACAACCACGGTTTTAATGCGCTGATCAACAGCGACGCCGACGATACCCGCTCCACCGCCGTGCGCGAAAGCCAACAGACCATTATCCGGCAACTCGCCGGAACGTCCGTGCCGCTCTCGCCCCTTGAAACCCTGGCCGCCGCTGTCGCCCCCCGTGTGGATACGCAGGTGGAGCCAGAAGATGCCTCGGCCAGCGCCGAGAGCGCACTGGCGGTCGCCGTGCACCGTGTGATGCTTGAACTGAACACCAACCCGACCGGTGCTACGTCAAAAATGATCGAGCCGATACCGGCCAACAGCCTGTTCGGCCAGTGGTGGGCCCAACTGGGCAACGCCCTCAAAGGGCGCGGCCTTGCCGAGTGGGCGCGGCAAGAGTCTGTCGAGCTGGCGTCGCTGCGTTTCGATCCCGTGGAAAAAGCGCTGTTCGGCAAGGTCAATGGGTTTGATCAACGGTTTCCCCTCTTTGCTTTCGCAAACACCTACCCCGAGTACCTCGATGCCCTCACCGCGGTGACGAACGCAGCCCAGGCACTGGCTGCCAACGGCAAGCCGCTCACGCTGTCCCTCAGCCTGGACAACCGGGCGCCGTACGAATATGTATCCAGCTTTTATGGGATTGATAACAGCAACTTCGCCAGCCCTGCATTTGCCGCCAGCACCGCCCTGATCGGGCGTACTCAGAACTTCCCCGAGCACGTGCAAAACCCGGCGAAAAGCCTGGAGCAGTTGCACCGGCAAAAGACCGCGCTGGGTGATAGCAATGATCGTCATGCGCTCATTAACCAGCTCAAACACGCAAGTATCGAAAATGACGACACCACTCGCTTCGTTGTCGATCCAAATTCTTCTTACCAGCCCAAAGGCGTCACCACGGTCAAAAGCTTCCTGGCGGGCCAGGGTTTGTATGGCGTCAGCCAGCCGGCCGAGACCGAAAACCTGTTAAAGGCACTGCAGACCCCCATGCCGCAGAGCCCGCCGCTGGGCAATAGCTGGGGTTTTCTCTCAACCCCCGCCCCCTCAGCCAGGAACAGCGCGACCAGGTCAACCAGCTTGTTGCCGCGCACACAGCATCCAGCGGCAGCCTGCTGGATCATCTGAGCGCGGCGGTGCAGAACCTCAGCACTCATCCTGTGACTCGCTTGGAACAGCTGCTTTCCAGCCCCAGGGCACAGGCACTGGGCATGGAGCTACAAACGCAGCTTAAGGGGTTCCCTACGCCCATCAGCGTCAAGCAGTGGCTCTTTACGGCCCTGGTGCTCAACCTGGACCCGCAGGCCGGCAATCAGCGCAACGCACTGGCGGGCTTTGATTTTATGGACAGGGAGAACGTCGGAAAAACGGCGCAGGCAATCTCCGAGTCGTTCACGCAGCACCTGGTGCAACGCCATAAAGTGTCATCCGCCAATGCCGGGATCGCCGCCCACTTGCTGTTGGCCGGCAAGGCGCCACAGTTTTTGCTGAAGGGTCTGCCGGACACGCTCGTATATGGCACCCCCGAATGGGTCAGCCTGCACACAGCAGTGAACCGTATTGAGCAGCTTGCCCCAGGTGCGGCAGCCGGTATGACCTACGGGCAAGTCATGGCCCTGCACCAGATAAAACCGCTGTCCAAAGCCGAAGAAAAACAATTGCTCAGGGCTCAGATGAACCCGCTGATCGACTGGGGCGTGATTAACCATGTCATCCCCAAAAATGCCGGCGACGCGTACAGCCTGGAGCAACTGCAGTTGTGTAACACCCGCTTGGCTGAGCAAACCACACAGGTGGCACAGGCCAGGGCGTATTTAAGCGACGTGCCGGTTCCGACTCGAAGATCCCTTGCCCTTGAGAACCTGAAGGAAAAGTTCGGCGAACAGTTGCCGTACGAGCAGCGAAATCTATGGCGCCAGGACGGTGAAGGCCTCGGGTATCTGGCATCGTCCGTAGAGGCTTATGAAGCCGGGCAACTGGGTGACGCTTACAAACCACAAAACCTCATAGAGAGATTTCAGGCGAGCTCGTCGGCCTGGGAGGCAAAGGACGCCCGAATCCCTATCGACGCGATGTACAAGAAGGCCGCGAGCCTGCCCGACGTTAACGCGCAGTACGAGGCCGCCATCGAAAAGGACTTTGCAGGGCGCCGCACCCACTCGATCGTGCAAATCAAAGACCTGTTGTCACGCATTCCGGAGCTGGCCAGCAACCACCTCACTTACGGCCGCCTGGAGTACTACAGCGTCCGCGAACCGGACACGAGCGTATGGCAACACCTGCAAGCAAAAACCGGTAAAAAGGGCAGCCACGGCATTATTATTCGCTCAACCGACAGCAGCGGTAACGTCAGCGACTATGGCGTATTCCCGGATGCCCGGACCGTCAGGAAGCTCGAAGGATTACCCGTGCCCATGCCCATCGGGGGCACGAACCACAGCTTCGGCAAGATCTACGATGGCCGCCCGGAAGGTGCTCATTCGTTACCTCTGGACTTCAACGCATTCAGCTCCTCCGCGTCGCCACAGGCCGGCGTCACCAGCGAGGTGATCGTTGAGCGCATAACACCGCAGACGCTGATCAATGGGGAACTGGTCAACGAAAGCACCGTCACCTTCGGTGCCAACCGCGAAACACAGGCACCCGGCTACTTCAATGAGGCGTTTGAGCAAATCGCCACAACCCTCGTGGATTCGCACTTCCTGCGCAAAGACGAATTCAAGGCCATCAACCGAGGCCACAACCCGCTGGAAACGCAACCGTCGACGTCCCTTGATCGGCTCAACTTTCTGGCGCGGATGATCCCAGGCGTCACCAGCATTGAAGATATCTACCAAGGCAACTATGTCGAGGCCGGCCGGGACCTGTTCTTCGACGCGCTGGGCATTCTCTTGCCGGTGGGCGTGGGCAAGTTGTGGTCAGTGGCGGCAGACGCCTTTGAGGGGGCGGCGGTGAAGACCACCGAAGGTTTGGCGGTCGCCGCCAAGGACATGAGCGCGGACGCCGTAGCCGGCGAAAATCGCGTGCTGTCCAGGCTTCAAAACGGCGATCGGCTGCCGGGTAGCGCCGAACTTCAAACCCGCTCCGATATCGCCAATGGCAGATTCAACCTTGCCGGTGACATCAAGGAGCCGGTCAAGGCCACTGCCGTGTTCAATGACGGCAAATGGTATGCCTACGACACCAAGACAATGGCGCCCTACGGGCCAGCCCTGGAGGACTTCGTCTCGGACACATCTTCGTCCGTAGAACAAGAAACCTTTTCCGACGGCGCCAAAGCGCTGGTCACCGAAAAGCCTTTGGCCGCAGACGCGTATACCGTCACGCGCACCCATGGCTTCGACTTGATCAATGAGGGCAAGGTTTACCGCTACGACACGCGCGAACCGGGCTTGCTGCGTGATCTGGAGTCGGCCGATCATTATAAGCCGCTGGAAGGCTTCGAAGCCTTCTGCCCGGCCCCCGGTATCGGCGAACGCGTCAAGCGCGGCGCCAACGACACGTGCTTTACCAAGGTCGTCGAGGAAGTGTCCGGCGAGTTGCGCCAGGAGCTTCAGGCGCTTGAGCACGTGCGCCTGTTTCCCTCAACGCCTAAGTTGCTGCGCAAGGACCAGTTTGTGATTTTCGAGCGCCGCCGCTGGAAAATGGTCGACGGCGAAATGGGGCCCCAACTGCATCCGGTGCCTGAGAGCAAGCCCATCGCCTACAAACCTAAGATCACCGGCACGCTCAAAAATGAACCCGAGTTCGGTTTTTTCAACGCACAAAGCAGTGAAGCGCTGGAGCGCGAAACCCGCGTGGTAAAGCTCAACCGCATCAGTGATGCCGTCGACGACAAACGGGAAGTGCGTGGCGTGATCGTTAACGGCACGGTAGGCGGCAGTACCGCCAAATACCTGGTGATCGAGGCGGATACCGCCGAGTTTTACTACGCACGATTGGATGGTGCGCCCGGCAGCGAGCTGACGTTCCACAAATGCACGCCCGATGAGCTATCGATGGTCACGGCTTACCGGAATAAATTCAGCATTCGTCAAGGTGTGGCCAACGTACCATTTGATGCCGATTTCATTGCACTGCCGAAATTGAATACTGCGTTTGAAGACCTGGAGCGTTCGGGCTACCTGAAAGCGGATATAGATGAGTTAAAAGCCTCTTGTAAAGACCTGACCAAGGAACAGCAACGCGAGGTTGTCTATCGACTGCAGCGGGCCAAAGCCATCGACAAAGCGGATATCGCCTTGAGGCCGAACCAGGTTTCCGAATTGGCCAAACCCGCCGAGTTCGCCACCTGGACGACAGAGCAGCAAAACAAATTCTATGCAGAACAGGCAAAAGACAGCGTCAACCGCTCCATGAAGGCCACCGGCCTGGGGCCCGGTAACCAAATCCGCTCAAAAGCGGATTTGGCCCGCGCTGAGGCCGCGGGTATGGCGATTGGCTGGTTGCGCAGGACCGTACCGCATGGGGCGTTAAATCGCTCAGACCTGATTTTGAAGTCCGGGGCCGGAAACTGCGGCGAAATGGCTTTGCTGTCCAAGGACATCATCAAAAAAAGCGGCGGCCGTGCTTACGAGTGGGCCGCCGGGGACGCGCACGCGTTCACCGTCGTCGGCGGGCCGCCAGTGCTGCCACCCGGTACACCGGACTTTTCAGAAGCAGCCTGGGCGGATGCCTGGATTGTGGCCCCTGGGCGAACATTGCGTGCCCGGCCCGCGAATATACGCAGCAACTTAAAAAGGTCATGGCCCAATGGGAACGCGACAACCTGAAAATCATGGAAGGCGGCCGACCGATCAGCCCGCTGGAGAAGAACTGGATGACTGCACTTATCGTGCAACCCAAGACGCCACTGGCTCATGGCTATATCGGCGCATAGCCCGGTGAGGCAGGACCTTGGCGCTATGTTCGGATGAATCGTTTCATCCGAACTGAGCATCAGTGCAAAAAAGTATCAGTCCAAGTGCGCCCAAGGATTTGTCATAACCCCATTTGAAGGCTGTAATCAACGCACACTCTTCCTGGCCGTACGCCAGGAAGACACAACAACAATAACTGTCCTTCTGTAGCCCCCTGGGCGCGGAAATGGAGTGCGCGATGAAGTTCACAGCAAAAACTCTGCTTGCCTCGACTTGCATGACAGCATGCATGACCCTCAGCGCCGTCAGTCTTGGCGCGCAAACCCTGACCATTGCCACCGTCAACAACAGCGACATGATCCGCATGCAAAAGCTCTCGAAAACCTTCGAGACCGAGCATCCGGACATCAAGCTGAACTGGGTGGTGCTCGAAGAAAACGTGCTGCGCCAGCGCCTCACCACTGACATCGCGACACAGGGCGGGCAGTTCGATGTGTTGACCATTGGTATGTACGAAGCTGCACTCTGGGGTGCGAAGGGCTGGCTGGAGCCGATGAAGGACCTACCGGCATCCTACGACCTCGACGATGTATTCCCTTCGGTGCGTGACGGTTTGTCCGTCAAGGGCTCGCTGTACGCCCTGCCGTTCTACGCCGAAAGCTCGATTACCTATTACCGCACCGATCTGTTCAAGGACGCCGGGCTGACCATGCCCGAGCACCCGACCTGGAGCCAGATCGGCGAATTCGCGGCCAAACTCACCGACAAGAGCAAAGAGCAATACGGCCTGTGCCTGCGCGGTAAAGCCGGTTGGGGCGAGAACATGGCGCTGATCACCACCCTGGCCAACGGCTACGGGGCGCGCTGGTTCGATGAGAAGTGGCAGCCTGAATTCACCGGCCCCGAGTGGAAGGATGCGCTGAACTTCTACGTCGACACTATGAAGAAATCCGGCCCGCCGGGTGCTTCCAGCAACGGTTTCAACGAAAACCTCGCGCTGTTCAACAGCGGCAAGTGCGCAATCTGGGTCGACGCCAGCGTGGCCGGCTCGTTTGTCACCGACAAGACCCAAAGCAAGGTCGCCGACCACGTAGGCTTTACCTTCGCCCCGCACGAAAAAACCGATAAGGGCACCTCGTGGCTGTACTCCTGGAGCCTGGCGATCCCCACCAGCTCCAAAGCCAAGGACGCCGCCAAAGTGTTCACCAGCTGGGCCACTTCCAAGGAATATGGCGCATTGGTCGCCAAGACCGACGGCGTTGCCAACGTACCGCCAGGTACGCGCAAGTCGACCTACAGCGACGAGTACATGAAGGCCGCACCGTTCGCCAAGGTCACCCTGGAATCACTGAAAGTCGCCGACCCGACCAAGCCGACCCTCAAGCCGGTGCCGTATATCGGTATCCAGTTGGTGACCATTCCTGAGTTCCAGGCGATTGGCACCCAGGTCGGCAAATTCTTCTCGGGCGCGCTGACCGGTCAGCAAACGGTCGATGCCGCATTGACCGCCGCACAGACCACCACCGAGCGTGAAATGAAGCGGGCCGGCTACCCCAAATAAGGCCGGTACACCCCCGTAAATGTGGGAGCAGGGCTTTTGTGGGAGCTGGCTTGCCTGCGATGCAGACAACTCGGTCTGTCAGTTACACCCAGGTGATGCCATCGCAGGCAAGCCAGCTCCCACATTTGATCGCGCTCCGACTCTGGTTCTGCATGTAATCGACTGGCTTTGATCACCATGAATACAACGCCCAAAAACCGTCTGGCCAACCCCGGCTGGTTCCTCGTCAGCCCCTCGGTGGCCTTGTTGCTGCTGTGGATGATCGTGCCGCTGGGCATGACCCTGTACTTTTCGCTGATCCGCTACAACCTGCTCTACCCCGGTGAAAACCAATTCGTGGGGCTGGAGAACTTCACCTACTTCATCACCGACTCGGGCTTCCTGCCCGGCGCCACCAACACCCTGTTGCTGGTAGGCAGCGTGCTGCTGATCAGCGTGGTGTTCGGCGTGTTGATCAGTGCGTTGCTGGAGGCCAGTGAGTTCTTCGGCCGCGGCCTGGTGCGGGTGCTGTTGATTTCGCCGTTCTTCATCATGCCCACCGTCGGTGCGCTGATCTGGAAGAACCTGATTTTCCACCCGGTGTCGGGGATCCTTGCCGCCGTGTGGAAGTTCTTCGGCGCAGAACCCGTGGACTGGCTCGCGCACTACCCGTTGTTGTCGATCATCATCATTGTCTCGTGGCAGTGGCTGCCCTTCGCCATCCTGCTGCTGATGACCGCCATGCAGTCCCTCGACCAGGAACAAAAGGAAGCCGCACGCCTGGACGGCGCGGGCGCCATCGCGATTTTCTGGCACCTGACCCTGCCCCACCTGGCCCGCCCGATTGCCGTGGTGGTGATGATCGAAACGATCTTTCTGCTCTCGGTGTTCGCCGAAATCTTCACCACCACCAACGGTGGCCCCGGCTACGCCTCGACCAACCTCGCCTACCTGATCTACAACCAGGCGCTGGTGCAGTTCGACGTGGGCATGGCGTCGGCCGGCGGCTTGATTGCCGTGGTCATCGCCAATATCGCGGCGATCATCCTGGTGCGGATGATCGGCAAAAACCTGACTGACAAGCCTTGAGGGCCGCGCCATGACGCTTCAACAATCCCGTCGCCTGCAAAGCCTGTTGCTCGGCACGTTGGCCTGGGCCATCGCGATCCTGATTTTCTTCCCGATCTTCTGGATGGTGCTGACCAGCTTCAAGACCGAAATCGACGCGTTCGCCACCCCGCCGCAGTTCATCTTCACGCCGACGCTGGAGAACTACCTGCACATCAACGAGCGCAGCAATTACTTCAGCTACGCCTGGAACTCGGTGCTGATCTCGTTCAGCGCCACCGCGCTGTGCCTGCTGATCTCGGTGCCGGCCGCTTACTCCATGGCGTTCTACGAAACCAAACGCACCAAGGGCACCCTGCTGTGGATGCTGTCCACCAAGATGCTGCCACCGGTGGGCGTGCTGATGCCGATCTACCTGCTGGCCAAGAGCTTTGGCCTGCTGGACACACGCATTGCGCTGATCATCATCTACACCCTGATCAACCTGCCGATTGTGGTGTGGATGGTTTACACCTACTTCAAGGACATCCCCAAAGACATCCTCGAAGCGGCGCGCCTGGACGGCGCGACCCTGTGGCAGGAAATGGTCCGGGTGCTGCTGCCGATCGCCAAGGGTGGCCTGGCCTCCACGGTGTTGCTGTCGCTGATCCTGTGCTGGAACGAGGCGTTCTGGTCGCTGAACCTGACCTCGTCGAATGCCGCGCCGCTGACCGCGCTGATCGCCTCCTACTCCAGCCCCGAAGGCTTGTTCTGGGCCAAATTGTCCGCCGTGTCGACCCTGGCCTGCGCGCCGATCCTGATTTTTGGCTGGATCAGCCAGAAACAGCTGGTGCGCGGTTTGTCCTTCGGCGCCGTGAAATAACCGGCTTCTTATAAAAAATTGCATGTGGAGGCCCATCATGGCCAACCTGAAAATCAAGAATCTGCAAAAAGGCTTCGAAGGCTTTTCCATCATCAAAGGCATCGACCTGGAAGTGAACGACAAGGAGTTCGTGGTCTTCGTCGGCCCGTCGGGCTGCGGTAAATCCACCCTGCTGCGCTTGATTGCCGGCCTGGAAGAAGTCACCGAAGGCACCATCGAACTGGATGGCCGCGACATCACCGAAGTCACCCCGGCCAAGCGCGACCTGGCGATGGTGTTCCAGACCTACGCCCTGTACCCGCACATGAGCGTGCGCAAGAACATGTCGTTTGCCCTGGACCTGGCAGGCGTCGACAAGAAGCTGGTGGAGAGCAAGGTTAACGAAGCGGCGCGCATCCTCGAGCTGGGCCCGCTGCTGGAGCGTAAACCCAAGCAACTGTCCGGTGGCCAGCGCCAGCGCGTGGCCATCGGCCGGGCCATTGTGCGCAACCCGAAGATCTTCCTGTTCGACGAACCGCTGTCCAACCTCGACGCCGCCCTGCGCGTGCAGATGCGCCTGGAACTGGCGCGCCTGCATAAAGAGCTGCAAGCGACCATGATCTACGTGACCCACGACCAGGTCGAAGCGATGACGCTGGCCGACAAGGTGGTGGTGTTGAACAGCGGGCGTATCGAGCAGGTCGGCTCGCCGCTGGAGCTGTACCACCAGCCGGCCAACCTGTTTGTGGCGGGCTTTCTCGGCACGCCGAAGATGGGCTTTCTCAAAGGCAAAGTCACCCGCGTCGAAGGCCAGGGCTGCGAAGTACAACTGGACGCCGGCACCACCATCAGCCTGCCTCTGAGCGGCGCCAGCTTGAGCGTGGGCAGCGCGGTGACCCTGGGGATTCGCCCGGAGCACCTGGAAATTGCTTCACCCGGCCAAACCACCCTGACCGTCACCGCCGACGTCGGCGAACGCCTGGGCAGCGACACCTTTTGCCACGTCATCACCGCCACCGGCGAGCCGCTGACCATGCGGATTCGTGGCGACATGGCCAGCCAATACGGCGAAACGCTGCAGCTGCACCTGAACCCGGAGCACTGCCACCTGTTCGACACCGACGGCGTGGCCGTGGCCCGCCCACTGCGCGCTGCCGCCTGATTTCGTGAGATTTGTGATGAAACTGAATAAACAGAACCTCAGCCAACTGGCGCCGCAAGTCAAAACCCCGGCCTATGCCATTGCCAGCACCACGCAGGGCATCGCCCATATCGGCGTCGGCGGTTTCCATCGCGCCCATCAGGCGTATTACACCGACGCCTTGATGAATACCGGTGAAGGGCTGGACTGGAGCATCTGCGGCGTAGGCCTGCGCGCCGAGGACCGCAAGGCGCGTGATGACCTGGCCGGCCAGGACTACTTGTTTACCCTGTATGAACTGGGTGACACCGACGATACCGAGGTGCGCGTGATCGGCGCGATCAGCGACATGCTGCTGGCCGAAGACAGCGCCCAGGCGCTGATCGACAAGCTGGCCAGCCCCGAGATTCGCATCGTCTCGCTGACCATCACCGAAGGCGGCTATTGCATCGACGACAGCAACGGCGAGTTCATGGCCCACCTGCCGCAGATCCAGCACGACCTGGCGCACCCGAACGCGCCAAAAACCGTGTTCGGCTTTATCTGCGCCGCGCTGACCAAACGCCGCGCCGCCGGCACACCCGCCTTCACCGTCATGTCCTGCGACAACCTGCCGCACAACGGCGGCGTGACGCGCAAGGCGCTGCTGGCCTTCGCCGCCCTGCACAATGGCGAGCTGCACGACTGGATCAAGGCCAATGTGAGCTTCCCGAATGCCATGGTCGACCGCATCACGCCGATGACCAGCACCGCCCACCGCCTGCAACTGCACGACGAACATGCCATCGACGATGCCTGGCCGGTGGTGTGCGAGCCGTTTGTGCAATGGGTGCTGGAAGACAAGTTCGTCAACGGTCGCCCGGCCTGGGAAAAGGTCGGCGTGCAGTTCACCGACGACGTGACGCCCTATGAAGAAATGAAAATCGGCCTGCTCAACGGCAGCCACCTGGCCTTGACCTACCTGGGGTTTCTCAAGGGATACCGGTTTGTGCACGAAACCATGAACGACCCGGTGTTTGTCGCCTACATGCGCGCCTACATGGACCTGGACGTCACGCCCAACCTGGCGCCGGTGCCGGGTATCGACCTGACGGCGTACAAGCAGACCCTGGTCGACCGCTTTTCCAACCAGGCGATTGCCGACCAGCTGGAGCGGGTGTGTTCGGATGGTTCGTCGAAGTTTCCCAAGTTCACCGTACCGACCATCAATCGCCTGATTGCCGATGGCCGCGAGACCGAGCGTGCGGCGCTGGTCGTGGCAGCCTGGGCGTTGTATTTGAAGGGTGTGGATGAGCATGGCGTGGCGTACAAAATTCCCGACCCTCGAGCGGAGTTCTGCCAAGGACTGGTGAGCGACGATGCGCTGATCAGTAAACGGTTGCTGGGGGTCGAGGAGATTTTCGGCACGGCTATTCCCAACTCGCCTGAGTTTGTGGCAGCGTTTGAGCGGTGCTATGCAAGCCTGCGCGATAACGGCGTAACAGACACACTGCAGCAGCTCCTGAAGAAACCGGCTTAACCCTGTGGGAGCTGGCTTGCTTGCGATGGCGATCTACCGGTCGGCTCAGGGCTGGCTGAACCACCGCCATCGCAGGCAAGCCAGCTCCCACATTTGAGCGTATTTTCAATCCAACAATACTGCTGAGCAAACCATCATGACCCAGCAAAACCTCTACTTAGGCATCGACTGCGGCACCCAAGGCACCAAGGCCATCGTCCTCGACGCCTCCAGCGGCAAGGTGCTGGGCCTGGGCGCCGCCGCCCACACTCTGATCAGCGGCGCCAATGGTCGTCGCGAACAGCACACCCAGGAATGGCTGGACGCCTTTACCGAAGCCACCCACCGCGCCTTGCAACAGGCCGGTGTGGACGGCCAGGACATCCTTGGCATCGGCGTTTCGGGCCAGCAGCACGGCCTGGTATTGCTCGATGACCAGGGCCAGGTGCTGCGCCCGGCCAAGCTGTGGTGCGACACCGAAACCGCCCCCGAAAACGACCGTCTGCTGGCGTATCTGGGGGGGTGAGAACGGCTCACTGGAGCGCCTCGGCGTGGCCATCGCGCCGGGCTACACCGTGTCCAAGCTGCTGTGGACCCGCGAACAGCACCCGGACATCTTCGCGCGTATCGCGCATGTCCTGCTGCCCCACGACTATCTCAACTATTGGCTGACCGGACGCGCCGTCGCCGAGTATGGCGATGCGTCCGGCACCGGCTACTTCAACGTGCGCAGCCGTGAGTGGGATGTGGCACTGCTCAAGCACATCGATCCGAGCGGTCGCCTGGAACAGGCCTTACCGCAATTGATCGAGGCGGATCAGGCGGTCGGCACCCTCCTGCCGGCCATCGCCGAACGCCTGGGCATCAACCCCAACGCCATCGTCGCCAGTGGCGGCGGCGACAATATGATGGGCGCCATCGGCACCGGCAATATCGCCCCGGGCGTGATCACCATGAGCCTGGGCTCATCGGGCACGGTGTATGCCTTTGCCGATCAACCGAACGTCAGCCCGCAAGCGTCCGTCGCGACGTTCTGCTCCTCCAGCGGCGGCTGGCTGCCGTTGATTTGCACCATGAACCTGACCAACGCCACCGGGGTGATCCGTGAGCTGTTCGAGCTGGACCTGAACGCCTTCAACGCCTTGGTCGCCGAGGCACCGATTGGTGCCGACGGCGTGAGCATGCTGCCCTTTCTCAACGGCGAGCGCGTACCCGCCCTGCCCCACGCCACCGGCAGCCTGCACGGCCTGACCATGACCAACCTGACCCGCGCCAACCTGTGCCGCGCCGTGGTCGAAGGCACCACGTTCGGCCTGCGCTATGGCCTGGACCTGCTGCGCCAGACCGGCCTGCAAAGCCATAGTATCCGCTTGATCGGCGGCGGCTCGAAAAGCCCGATATGGCGGCAGATGGTTGCCGATATCATGAACACCGAAGTGGTCTGCACTGAACAAAGCGAAGCCGCCGCCCTGGGCGCGGCGATCCAGGCGGCATGGAGCCGGTCCGGTGAACCCCTGGCCAGCCTGTGCGACAAATGTGTGAGCATCGACCCAGCCAGCCGTACCTTGCCGGTAGCAGCGCATGTCGCGGCCTATCAGCAGGCTTACGAGCGCTATCAACAACAAGTGGCAACCCTTTAAGAGCGAACGACTATGTATCTGGTGTGTGGCGAAGCGCTGTTTGATTTTTTCAGCGAGGAAGAGGCCGGCGGGCAGGCTTCGAAGGTCAATTACAAGGCGATTGCCGGGGGCTCACCGTTCAACGTCGCAGTCGGCTTGCGCCGCCTGGGTATCGAAGCCGGGCTGTTCGGCGGGTTGTCCACCGACTTCCTGGGCCGGCGCCTGTTGCAGGTGCTCAAGGATGAAGGCGTGGACGAGCGGTTCCTGGTGGAATTCGCTGCGCCGACCACCCTGTCGATGGTCGCCGTGGGCGCCAATGGCTCACCGCAGTACAATTTCCGCGGTGAAGGCTGCGCCGACCGGCTGCTGGAAGTCGCGCACCTGCCGGTACTCGGCGATGACGTGCGCGGGTTGCATGTCGGCTCGTTCTCCCTGGTGGTGCAGCCGATTGGCGACACCCTGCTGAGCCTGGTCAAGCGCGAAAGCGGCAAGCGCCTGATCAGCCTCGACCCCAACGTGCGCCTGAACCCGCAGCCGGATATCCAGCTATGGCGCGAGCGTGTCGCCGAACTGGTCAAGCATGCCGACCTGATCAAGGTCAGCGATGAAGACTTGCACCTGCTCTACCCCGACCAGTCGCCGGAAAGCGTGCTGCAAGGCTGGTTGCAGCACCGTTGCCAGCTGGTGTTCCTGACCCGTGGCGGCGATGGCGCCAGCGTGTTCAGTCGCCAGCATGGCAGTTGGTCCCAGCCGGCGCTGAAGGTGGTGATGGCCGATACGGTGGGGGCTGGCGATACCTTCCAGGCGGCGTTGATTGCATGGTTGACCGAGCAGCAGCTGGATTCGGTGGAGGGCTTGCAACAGCTTAGCCGTGCGCAGATTGACACGATGCTCACGTTCGCCATACGGGCGGCCGCCTTGACCTGTGGCAAGACCGGGCCGGATTTGCCGTATCGTCATCAGTTGGACTGACGAATACGTAGGACAGGACGCCTGGGCACGCAAGATGAAGCTTTTGTCAGTAAAGCCCCAGCTTAATTCATGGTTAATCCGCCCGAACGAGAGTTGAATCGACCGCACTCGCACGGCTCCGCCGTTGCTCAGGGCGGCCGCGGCTCAGCACATTGCTGAGCCCGCGAACGACTTGCGGAGAACCACCATGAAACTACGTACCTTAATGCTCGGCGGCGCGCTGGCGCTGGCAGCGGTATCGGGCCTGGCACAGGCTGACGATCAAACCGATGCGGTCAAACCTGTGCCCTACCAGTACGGCATGCCAATGAATATCGCCAAAGTCCTGGCCATGAACGAAACCCCGACCAACGACTGCAAAGTCATCAAGGCGAATATCAAGTTCCTCGACAAGGCCGGCAAAGTGGAAGACGTGAGCTATCGGAAAATGTCCGAAGCCTGCGATTTCCAGAATTGAGCCGGTGAAAGACCCGCGACAAGCCCGCACCTGAAAGCGTAATCTTGCGGGCTTGTCATACGGCAGAAAGGATTCGCCATGCAGTTGAGCTTCCGCCCCCTCGCAACCTTCACCGCCCTGCTGTGCTTCGCCCTCGCCCTGGTTTGGGGGCTTCGTCCGCAGCTGCTTTTATGGCTGTGGAGCGTCGAATATTCCAGTGCCACCGGCCTGGTCTGCCGGCGCAATGCCGCCCTGTTCCTGGGTATCGGCATCATGTTTTATCGCGCCCGCCATGCCCCCCCTCCGAACTGCGCAACGCCATGACCGCCGGGTTCAGCACCGGATGCCTGATATTGGCCTTATTGGGTTTGGGAGAATGGATCAATGGCAACGCAGGGCCCGGGATCCTGCTGGCGGTGGCAACAGAGACCGTACTGGGCCTGGCGTTTATCCAGGCCCACAGGTCTTCGGTGATTCAGCCTCAGGCGTCCCGCTAGTAGACGCCGCGCCCTCCCGCTCGTTGCAGAGCGGGTGTATGGGTGTGCTTGAGGTCTTCGCGCAACCCGGTGATCAGGTTGCAAATAGCTCGACTGCTGTCGAGTTTGTCAGCGTTTATACCTTTGACTTCCAAATCCACCCGGTCACGGTCGCGGTCGTCATAGACCTTGATCGTCAGCGAGGCATCTTCGGCTTTGGTGCATTCGCACCGCTTGGGCAGGAAACTTCCTTCAATGATGCTGCGAAGTTCTAATTCCGAAAGCATGGTCAACCTCTCCTTTCATGAGACTGCCAACAGGTTATTGTGTGTCCGGCAGGCACTCGCCCGCCACGCCTCGCCGACCTTGGCAGACGCTTGTAATCACCAAGCGTACTCGGCAAATTCCGCTGTGGTTGTAACTTTTCCTCATAAGCAGCAAGCCGATTTATATAAATTGAACAGCCCCCTGCAAATTATCGTCGAACCGCTTCGATTAATCGTTTAACCCGGGGCTTGCGGTTAAACGGGACTTTGTGCGGCCACTCTTTCTGCAACATGTCGCAAACTATCGAAGTTGATATTGGCGCCAGAGTTAACAGCAACCAACGTCTGCCCACGCCCACCCTCGCGTTCGACATATTTACGAATACCTGCAACGGCCAATGCACCAGAAGGCTCGGTGATGGAGCGCGTATCGTCGTAGATCAGTTTGATGGCACTGCACAACTCATCGTTGCTGACCGTGATCACTTCATCCACCCAATCGCGGCAGATTTCAAAGCCATAGGCACCGACTTGCGCGACCGCCGTACCATCGGCGAACCCGTCGACACGCGGCAGCACCACCCGCTCACCGGCATGCAGGGCTGCGAGCAGGCAGCTGGACCCTTCGGGCTCAACGCCGATGATGCGCACCTCGGGCCGCAGGTATTTGACATAGGCGGCAATCCCGGCGATCAGGCCACCGCCGCCCACCGGCACAAAGATCACATCCAACGGGCCCTGCTGCTGTTGCAGGATCTCCATAGCGACCGTGCCTTGGCCGGCGATCACATCCGGGTCATCGAACGGCGAAACGAAGGTGCTGCCGCTGGTTTCGGCCAGTTGCAGCGCATGGGCCAGGGCAAAGGGGAAGCTCGCCCCGTGCAGCACTGCTTCGGCACCCCGGGAACGCACGCCCAGCACCTTCAACGCGGGCGTGGTGCTGGGCATGACGATGCGCGCCTTGATCCCCAGCTCCCGCGCCGCCAGCGCCACGCCCTGGGCATGGTTGCCCGCCGAAGCGGTAACCACACCCCGGGCCTTTTGCTCGGCGCTGAGCTGCACCAGCTTGTTGTAGGCGCCGCGGATCTTGAAGGAAAAGGTCGGTTGCAGGTCTTCGCGCTTGAGCAACACGTGATTGCCGAGCATCCCCGACAGCGCCGGTGCGGCTTGCAAGGGGTGCGCACCGCCAAATCATAGACCGGGGCGGCGAGGATCTTTTTCACGTAATGCTCAAGCAGTCCCGTGTCGGCGGTGCAGGTGCTCATGGGTATCTCCTGGCGTTTGGCAAAGGCCCGGGAGACGGAAAAACAAAACCCGCCTCCAGGGCGGGTTTGGGTGCAGCCGTGTGCTATCCCGCCAAATGAGGAATGGCGGTAATAATAATGCTCGGCTGGCTGCGGAAGGCTTGAAAGGTCATGTCGGGAAATTAACCGGCGGTTGGTCGGCAAGTCAATGGCCAAGCGCCAATTAGCCACTGGGGGTTTACGAGCAACATACGAAACATATACGCTTTGTATATCAACCTCACACAGTGAACCCCATGGGCATCGTCAAGATCACCGACCAACTGCACGAACAATTACGCCTGGCCAGCGCCGCCATGGACCGCTCCATCAACGCCCAGGCCGAGTTCTGGATCAAGATCGGCCTGCTCGCCGAATTGAACCCCAGCCTGCCCTACAACGAGCTGATCAACAAACTGTTGCTGGACAAACCCGACCTGATCCGGGGGCGCAGTTAATGATCAAGACCGCCGCCCAACTGGCTGTGATGCGTGAATCCGGGCGCTTGCTGGCCCAGGTGTTCAGCATGCTCGATGGTTTTGTCGCTGCCGGCCGCTCCACCCTGGAGCTGGACAGCGCCGTCGAAGCGTTTATCCGCAACGACTTGAAAGCCCGCCCCGCCAGCCTCGGGCAATACGACTACCCGTTCTCCATCAACACCTCGATCAACGAGGTAGTGTGCCATGGCATGCCCAGCGCCAAGGACGTGTTGAAGGACGGCGACATCATCAACATCGACATCACCCTGGAAAAAGGCGGCTTCATCGCCGACTCCAGCAAGATGTACATGATCGGCGACGTAGCACCCAAAGCCCGCCGCCTGGTGGAAATGACCTTCGAAGCCATGTGGGCCGGCATTCGCCAGGTCAAGCCCGGTGCGCGCCTGGGTGATATCGGCCACGCGATCCAGAGCCACGCGCAGGCCAATGGCTACAGCGTGGTACGTGAATACTGCGGCCATGGCATCGGGCGGCAGATGCATGAGGAGCCGCAGGTGCTGCACTTCGGCCGCCCGGGCACCGGCCTGGAACTGCGCGAAGGCATGGTGTTTACCGTCGAGCCGATGCTCAACCAGGGCAGCGCCAAAGTGCGCAGTCTGAAGGACGGCTGGACCGTGGTCACCAAGGACAACAGCCTGTCGGCGCAGTGGGAACATACCGTGGCGGTGACGGCGGATGGATTTGAGGTGCTGACCCTGCAACCCGCCGCCTCCTGAACGACACAAACCTGTGGGCGCGGGCTTGCCTGCGATGCGTACAACACGGTGCTTGAGGAACACCGCGCTGGCGCGTCACCGGCTTCATCGCGACTCACCAGACCTGGCCCTGGCGCTTCAATTCCAGGCGCCGCACAAACTCTTCCAGCACCAGGCCATACAGGTCGTCCTGCAAATAAGCATCTTCAATGCCCGCGTCGAGGTTGGGGTTGTCGTTGACCTCAATCACCACCACCTTGTCGCCGGATTGCTTGAGGTCGACCCCATAGAGGCCGTCGCCGATCAGGTTGGCGGTCTTCACCGCCAGCTCCACCACCGCCTTGGGCGCCTCATGGACCGCCAGGGTGCGGCATTCGCCGTTGATGTCCTGGCCGATGGCCTTGTGGTTGTAGATTTGCCAATGGCCCTTGGACATAAAGTACTGGCAGGCAAAGATCGGCTTGCGGTTGAGCACGCCGATGCGCCAGTCGTACTCGGTGTAGAAAAACTCCTGGGCCAGCAACAGCACCGAGTGCTCGAACAATTCAGCTGTGGCCTTGAGCAGCGCCTCCTGGCTTTCCACCTTGATCACCCCACGTGAAAAACAACCATCGGGGATCTTCAACACCAGCGGGAAACCCAGGCGCTCGCCGACCCGCTCGAAATCTTGCGGTCGCTCCTTGTACAGAATCTCGGTGGCGGGCATGCCCAGTCGATGGCTGTTCAGCAGGTCGGTGAGGTAGACCTTGTTGGTACAGCGCAGGATCGACGCCGGGTCGTCCATCACCACCAGCCCTTCGCTTTCGGCTTTTTTGGCGAAACGGTAGGTATGGTTATCGACGCTGGTAGTCTCGCGGATCAGCAAGGCGTCGTACTCGGCCAGTCGCGAGTAGTCCTTGCGCTCGATCAACTCCACATCGATGCCCAGCCCCTTGCCCACCCGGATAAAATTTTCCAGGGCACGAGCATTCGACGGCGGCAGTTGCTCCTGGGGATCGTGCAGGATCGCCAGGTCATACCGCGCCAGGCGGCGTGAGCGTGGCTGGCGCCAGATCTTGCGGCTGAAGTTGTCGAGGGCGTGGGCGAACTGGTCTTCCTGGTCGTCACGCAACTTATGTAACACCCCGGACTTGACCCCCTCGACGTGCCAGCCGTTATTCTTTTTAAACTCAACTAACAGAATCGGACAGGGAAACGCTTCAAACAACTGACGGGCCAACTCCTGCAACGGCTCTATATTGGTTCGCCCGAAGTAAAGGGTCAGGGTAAAGCCTTCGGTATTGCTGTAAAGATGATGACTCAAGGCTTTATCGAGGGTTTTATCCACGTCATCCAGTGCCAGGCCATACAGCGACTTTTTAGTCAATTCACTGATGGTGCGCACCGACGGAATCACCTTGTGCCCCCGCGCCTCGGCCAGCAAGGAGCAATAGTAACCGTGCCCCAGGTATTTGTAGCTGCGGCACAGGTTGATCACCTGCACACGCTTGCCGGTCTCGTTTTCACGGGTTTGTTCGAGGTATTCATGGGCGGTGACGATGTCTTCGCTGGGGAAGTAGGAGGCCCAATCTTCCTTGCGCTCGACAATGATCAAAACTTGGCTTCCCACTTTGGGCGGAGCGGAAAAATAACCCTGATTGCTTATTGTCGCCGCGACTGTTTGCTCGGATACTTCACGCCAATGACCTTGTACCGCCGACATAATATTTGATCCGCTTTAGAGAACTCGACCTTTTCTATTAAGCACGATCTTTTAGAGAAGTCCCGTTTCGTTACGTAACTTTTACGGCGGTCATATGGCTCTTTTCTTTCGCGTTGCAGTACCCGACGACGTGCCGGCCTTATGGGCATTGGAACAGCAATGTTTCACCGGCGACCGCCTGTCGCGGCGCAGTTTTCACTGGATGATCCGTCGCGCCCACGGCCAACTCCTGGTGGCGCAAAGCGACAGGCAGTTGCTCGGCTATGGGCTGGTGCTGTTGCGCAATGGCACCTCACTGGCGCGGTTATATTCCCTAGCCATCGCCGAGCACACTCGAGGGCTGGGCGTGGGCAGGCAGTTGCTGGCGCGCATCGAAACGTACGCTGCGGAGCACGCCTGCACCCACTTGCGCCTGGAAGTGCGCACCGACAACCCCGCTGCGCTCACCCTATATGAACGCAACGGCTACCGACGCTTTGCCTGGGTCGATGATTACTACGAAGACCACACCTCGGCGCTGCGGCTGGAAAAAGCCCTCCCAAGGTGAAAGAGCCATTGTGGCGAGCGGGCTTGTTGTGGCGAGCGGGCTTGCCCGCGTTGGAGTGCGCAGCGCTCCCAGGATTTTGGGGCCGCTGCGCAGCCCAACGCGGGCAAGCCCGCTCGCCACACAGGCCCGCGGCTTGCCACAAGAGATGAGCCTCAGGCCACCTGCTTGATACCGGCCTTGGCCTCCAGCTCGCGCACCAACGGCAACACGCGCTTGCCGAAATACTCGACCTCTTCCTGGAAGTGCAGGAAACCCGCGAGCACCAGGTCCACCCCCACCGCCTTGAGCGCGACGATGCGCTCGGCAATCTGTTGCGGGGTGCCGATCAGGTTGGTCTTGAAGCCGTCGTTGTACTGCACCAAGTCTTCAAAGCTGGACTTGGCCCAGTTGCCCTCGCCTTCGGGGGACGCCTTGCCTGCCTGTTTGGCCGCGTCGCCAAACGCATTTACGGCTTCCGGGTCGGCCTTGTCGATGATTTCCGCGAGCACGGCGCGGGCTTCTTCCTCGGTGTCGCGGGCGATGATAAAGGCGTTGACCCCGACCTTGACCGAATGGTTATTCAGCGCCGCTTTGGCACGGATGTCATCGACCTGGGCCTTGATGCCTTCGGGGGTGTTGCCGTTGGTGAAGTACCAGTCCGACACCCGCGCCGCCATGTCTCGCGCCGCCCGCGAGCTGCCGCCCTGGAACACTTCCGGCTGGCCCAGCGGCTTGGGTTTGAGGGTGTAGTTGTTGAAACGGTAGAAATCGCCCTTGAAGGTGAAGTCGTCCTGGGTCCAGATGCCTTTGAGGGCACGGATAAACTCTTCGGACCGGCGATAGCGCTCGTCGTGTTCCAGCCAGTGTTCGCCGATGGCCTGGAACTCACCCTTGAACCAGCCACTGACGATGTTCACCGCGATACGGCCATTCGTGAGCTGGTCGATAGTCGCCAGTTGCTTGGCCGCCAGCGCTGGCTGCCACGGGCCAGGCAGGATCGCGGCAATCACCTTGAGCGTGGTGGTCGCGGCCAGCAGCGCATGGCTGAACGCCACGGATTCATGCTGGTTTTCGGCACCGTAGCCGGCGGTAAAGCGAATCTGCGTCAGGCCATATTCGAAGCCGGCGGCTTCGGCCAGTTGCGCCAGTTTGCGGTTGTAGTCGATGCCCCAGTGGGTGCGTTGCTCGATCTTGCTAACCACCAGCCCGCCGCTGACGTTGGGCACCCAATAGGCAAATTTCACAGCTTGCTGACTCATCGAACGGTACCTCGCACAAAGGAATGTACCTAGGGCTTGAGCAGCAAGCGTGCCAGCCAGGGGCAAACGCCCATCCCATGGGCGCCGCGCTGAAAACCCGTGGCCGGATCGGCGCCAGTGGCCCTGTTGAGGTTTGAAGCGGTTTGTCGGTTTACTGTTGCTGAGGCAACAGCAGGCGCGGTCAATCCCCCGAAAACACTGGGCCCGGCACCCGGCACGGAGTGTGCAATCACTCAAGCTATTGATCACTGCCCGGAGCCTTGCCCCATGACCGAACACCACGTCATCAACCCGCTGTCCACCGGCGTCGACTACCCTACCCTGGCGGCGCGCTTTCGCCCGATTTTCCAGCGCATCGCCGATGGTGCGCTGGAGCGCGAACAAACCCGCGCGCTGCCCCACGAGCCAATCCAGTGGCTCAAAGCAGCCGGTTTCGGCGCCGTACGCGTCCCGGTGGAATATGGCGGTGGCGGTGCTTCGCTGCCGCAACTGTTCGAATTGCTGATCGAACTGGCCGAAGCCGACTCCAACGTGCCGCAGGCCCTGCGCGGGCATTTCGCGTTTGCCGAAGACCGCCTCAACGCCCCGCCGAGCGCCGGTCGCGACCTGTGGTTCAAGCGCTTTGTCGACGGCGATATCGTGGGCTGCGCCTGGACCGAAATCGGCGCGGTGGCCATCGGTGATGTCGTCACCAAGGTCAGCCCGGACGGTGAGCACTGGAAACTCAACGGTGAAAAGTTCTACAGCACCGGTAGCATTTTCGCTGACTGGATCGACGTGTACGCCCAGCGCAGCGACACCGGCGGTGACGTGATCGCCGCCACCCGCGCCCGCCAAGCGGGCGTGGTGCACAGCGATGACTGGGACGGTTTTGGCCAGCGCACCACGGGCAGCGGCACCTCACGTTTTAACGATGCGGTGGTGGAGGCCGAAAACGTGATCGACTTCGCCACCCGTTTCAAATACCAGACCGCTTTTTACCAGTTGGTGCTGCTGGCCAGCCTGGCCGGTATCGGTCGGGCGGCGTTGCGCGATGTGGCTCATCAGGTGCGCAGTCGCAAGCGCATCTACAGCCATGGTAATGCGCCACATGTGAGCCAGGATTCACAGGTTCAACAGGTGGTGGGCGAAGTCGCCGCCTTGGTCTATGCCGCCGAGGCCAGCGCGTTGAAGGCTGCAGTGCCGGCGCAGCGGGCTTATCTGGCGCGGTTTGGCGGGGATGACACCGTGGAGCGTGAGGCCAATGTGGCGGCCGAGATTGAATCGGCTACGGCGCAGGTGGTGGTGTCGGAGTTGATCCAGCGGGCCACCAGCGAACTGTTTAATGCGCTGGGGGCTTCGGATGTGCGCCAGGGTAAATCGCTGGATCGGCATTGGCGTAATGCGCGGACGGTGTCGTCGCATAATCCGGTGATTTACAAGGCGCGGATTGTGGGGGATTGGGTGGTTAACGGGGCTGAGCCGCCGTTTGTTTGGCAGATTGGGAATGGGACTAAGGGGTGAGGTCTGGGTTTTCAGGGGGTGGGGGGTAGATCCGTTATTTAGGTAATGGCTGATATGGGTTCCGCCCTTACGGCGGGTCACTTTTGAAAAGAGCCCAAAAGTAACCAAAAGGCTCTTGCCCCACCACTCGGCACCTCGCCTCCGGCTCGGTGTGCCCGCACGCAGACTTGAATCCGTGGGCCGCCGCGATGGGCCATCCTTGGCCCAGCGCGGCTAACCCGGCGTCCTGCCGGGTTACCCACGGATTCAAGCCTGCGTGCGGCCAGCGTGGTTAATGGGGCGCCTAGGATCAAGATCAAAAGCAGAGCACGGCGGCCTTGTAGCCGACCTGAGTGGTGTGGATCAAGAGCGGGTCAGCGTGCACAGTGGGGGGCTTTTCTGTGGGAGCTGGCTTGTCGGGTCGCCGCATCGCTGCGATACAGGCAACTCGGTCTATCAGTGGCACCCAGTTGATGCCATCGCAGGCAAGCCAGCTCCCACATTTGAACCGAGTACAGCTTCAAGGATCAGGTCGGCTGTCAGGCCGCCTCGCTTTGCTTTGTTTTTGATCTGGCCCTTACATCCTTACCGCTGACGAAGTCAGCGATCTTTTGATCTGCGCTTTTGATCTCAGGCGCCCCGTCAATCACGCTGGCCGAACGCAGGCTTGAATCCGTGGGCAACCCGGCAGGACGCCGGGTTAGCCGCGCTGGGCCAAGGATGGCCCATCGCGGCGGCCCACGGATTCAAGCCTGCGTTCGGGCACACCGAGCCGGAGGCGAGGTGCCGAGTGATGGGGCGAAGCGTTTTTGGTTACTTTTTGCGCTCTTCAAAAAGTGACCCGCTGTAAGAGCGGAACCATAAGCAGCCGTTACCGCAGCAACGGATATCCCCCCAGTCAAAACGCCAACTTATAACCAATCGCCATCAACATGACCGCCAAACAAGGCCGCAACACCCCGTCCGGGACCTTACCTGTCATGTGGCTACCCAGATAAATCCCCGGCAACGACCCCATCAACAGAAACCCCAACAAATGCCAGTCCATATTACCCATGCCTGCATGCCCCAACCCCGCCACCAGCGTCAGAGGCACAGCATGAGCAATCTCAGTCCCGACCAACCGCCGCGTAGCAAGAAACGGATACAGAATAAACAACGCAACCGTACCCAGCGCCCCAGCGCCAATGGACGTCAGCGCAACCATGGTCCCCAGCACCGCCCCCGTCACCACCGTCAACCCATTCAGATTGCGCGGGTTCATATGATAGCCATCACCCGCATGCCGCTGTGCAAACGCCAACAAGCTTTTCTTGAACAGAATCGCCAACGCCGTCAGCAGCAAAACCACCCCAAGCGCCTGCTTGATCACCGCGTTCATCGCACTAGGGTCAGTGTGCAAAGTGGCGAGAAACCACAGGGTCAGCAACACCGCAGGCACGCTGCCCAGGGTCAACCAGCCGGTGATGGTCCAATCGATGTTCTTGTTCTTGCTGTGAACCAGCACCCCACCCGACTTGGTGATGGCGGCATACAACAGGTCGGTGCCCACGGCCGTGGCCGGGTTGATGCCGAACCACAACAGGATCGGCGTCATCAATGAGCCCCCGCCCACACCGGTCATGCCAACGATAAAACCAACGATCAGGCCCGCAATTACAAAACCAAAGTTACCCACTTCCATTACAACTACCTGCGGCCTTATAAATTTCTGGCCGCAGGATAGCGATTTTTCTTATAACGACTTATATCAATATGATCTGACTTTATGCTTTTTAGCTCAGTCGACGACAGACGTAGGCTTGTGTCTGATAGGGAAAGGCCACCGTGTCCCGCCCACGCAAGTCAGGATGGGTGTCGATCAACCCTCGCAGTTGGGCGGTGACCTTGGCTTTTTCGGCGTCGGCGAGCGCCGCGATAAAACTCACTGACAGAAAGCGATCCATGATCACTTCCTGCGGGCTGCCCACATGCTGATAGGGAAAGCAGGTCATCTCGGGGGCGGAAAAATACTCACCGGTGAAGGCCTCACGCCAGCGGCCTGTATGAAAGCGCGGAGTGTCGCCCTCGTAAGGCGTGATGATCTCGGTGATGGCCGCGACCCAGCCCACCGATTCATCACGCACATTCCACACCAGCCCCAGGCGCCCCTCGGGCTTGAGCACACGGTGAATCTCGCGCAATGCGGCCGGGGTCGAGAACCAATGGAAGGCTTGTGCACAGACCAGCGCGTCGGCGCTGGCGGTGTCCAGGGGGATGGCTTCGGCGGTGCCGTTGACCAGGCGCACCTCCGGCAGCAGTTTGCTCAACTGCGCGCCCATCGCCTGCACCGGTTCAACCGCAATCAAGGTGGGCGCCAACGTGCTGAGCAGGCGCGTGAATTTGCCGGTACCGGCGCCCAGGTCGACCACCGATGAGTGCGCATCCACCCCCAGCACATCGCTGAGCCAGCCGGTGAGCTGTCGGGGGTAATCCGGTCGGCCTTGGGCGTAGGTCACGGCCTGGGTCGAGAAACCTTGCTGAGCAGACGTGTGAACACCAGTCATTGCCAATCTCTCCTCGGGTAAAGCGGGGGCACAGTGTGCGCCTTCAAACATTTATTTTCTAATCACTGCATCCAATCGTGCGGCTCATGGGTAGTGCTCACAGTAACCCCGCTGTTTTACTGAAATGGAGAGACACCCATGCACACTAAAGCACTGCTCTGCCTGACCGCCCTGCTGGCCGCCGCGCCAGCTGCCTTCGCCCAGACCGGCCTGCCCGACAGCATCAAAGTGCCGGCTGGCCACAAAGTGGCGCTGGAGACCACCGGCGTCGGCGAAATCACCTACGAGTGCCGCGACAAGGCCAACGCCGCGGGCCAGACCGAGTGGACCTTCGTCGGCCCCAAGGCCGTACTGAATGATCGCAGTGGCAAGCAGGTGGGCACGTACTTCGGGCCACCGGCCACCTGGCAAGCCCAGGATGGTTCGAAAATCACCGGCACCCAGCTCGCCGTAGCGCCATCGAGTGCCGGTAACCTGCCCTATCAATTGGTCAAGGCCAACCCGGCCGAAGGCAAGGGCGCGATGAGCGGTGTGAGTTACATCCAGCGGGTTGCGCTTAAAGGCGGCGTGGCACCGAGCACCGAATGCAGCGCCGCCAACAAGGGCAAGCAGGAAGTGGTGAAGTACCAGGCCGACTATATTTTCTGGGCGGCCAACTGAAGAAACTGCGCTACGCTGCCTGTGGCGAGCAAGCTGGCTTGCCACAGGATTCGGCCATTGGGGATGGATGTCAGTGTTTGATTACGAAGCGTGCCTGTTGGCGTGCGCGCGTGGCGAGCAACGCGCCTTGCGCCAGCTGTATGAGCAGGACAGCCGCCATTTGCTCGGCGTGGCGTTGCGTATTGTGCGCGACAAGGCCGTGGCCGAGGACATCGTGCATGACGCATTTATCAAGGTCTGGCGCGGCGCGGGCAGTTTCGACCCGCTGCGCGGTTCGGCGCGAGGCTGGGTATTCAGCCTGACCCGCCACCTGGCGCTCAACTACATGCGCAACCATCATCGCGAGGTGGCGCTGGGCGAGGAACATGAGCAGTTCGCAGCCACCCACGACACCTTCGAATTCACCGCACGTTCCGGGCAAGTCCACAGCTGCCTGGAGCAGCTCGAACCGGCCCGCCGCACGTGCATCCTGCATGCTTATGTCGACGGCTATTCCCATAGCGAAATCGCGCAAAAACTGGGCACCCCGCTGGGGACCATCAAAGCTTGGATCAAACGTAGCCTCGCCGCGCTGCGGGAGTGCATGGCATGAACGAAACGTTGGAACAACTGGCCAGCGAATACGTGTTGGGCACCTTGCCCGCCGAGCAACGGGCCGAGGTCGAACAGCGCCTCAAATACGACCCTGAACTGCGTTCGGCAGTCGACGCCTGGGAGCAACGTCTGCTGCCGCTGACGGCGCTGGCCGAACCGGTGCCGCCGTCGGCGCAGCTGTGGCGACGCATCGAAAGCACCCTCGCAAGCCCGCAGGCCGGTGTGGCCTGGTGGGACCTGCTGGCCCTGTGGCGCGGCCTGGCCGGTGCCGGGCTGGTGGCGACTGCGGTATTGGCCACCCTGCTGCTGATTCGCCCGCCCGCCGCCCCAAGCTTTGTGGTGGTGCTGGTCGCCCCGCAAAGCCAGGCGCCAGGCTGGGTGATCCAGGCGAGCAATAATCAGCAGATTCAGTTGATCCCCCTGGGCGTGATGGAGGTTCCGGCCGACAAGGCCCTGCAGTTCTGGACCAAGGGTGACGGCTGGCAGGGGCCGGTGTCGCTGGGGCTGGTCAAGCCCGGCCAGACCCTGTCGGTGCCATTGGACAAGCTGCCGCCGCTCACACAGAACCAGCTGTTCGAACTGACCCTGGAAGACCCACGCGGCTCGCCCACCGGCAAACCCACCGGGCCGATTCAGGCAATCGGGCGTGCGGTCAAAGTGCTCTGATCAGCCGACGCAGGGCAGCCACACCCGAAACCGCGCCCCGCCCAACGGCGAGGCCAAGGCGGTCAGCGTGCCGCCCTGAGCTTGCAGGGCGCGCCGGCTGATTGCCAGGCCCAGGCCGAAGCCGCCGGTTGAGCGGTCGCGACTACGGTCAAGGCGGTAGAACGGCTCGAAGATCCGTTCGCGCTGGCTCAGCGGGATACCGATGCCATCGTCATCCACCCAGATTTCACACCCGTTGGCGCAGACCTTGACCCCCACCTGGATGCGCTTATCGCAATAACGCGTGGCGTTGCGCAGCAGGTTTTGCAGGGCGCGGGCGGTCAGGCGCGGGTCGAGGCTGAAGCGCTCCACGGCGCAGTCGAGCGCCACATCGATGACGATTTCGGGGTTTTCCAGTTCGTCGTCGACGCTGCCCAGCACGCTGTCGATAAACTCATCAAGCACCACCTCGACCCGCTCCGGCAGTTGCGCCGGGTTTTGCAGGCGGCTGTAGGACAGCAGTTCCAGCACCAGCTCATCCAGCTCGCGTATATGCGCCACCAGGCTGTGCAAGCGCTCGCGGCTGGCGGCGGGCAGGTCTTCGGACAGCGCCAGGGCCAGGCCGAAGTCCAGGCGCGTGAGCGGCGTGCGCAGCTCGTGGGAAACCGCATTGAGCAAGTCGCGCTGCTGGTTGAGCAGGTGTTCGATATCGTCGGCCATGGTGTCGAATACCGAGGCCAGGCTGCCGATATTTGAGCTGGACGGAATCCCCGTGCGTTCGGCCAGGTTGCCTTTGCCCAGTTGCGCGGCCGTGCTTTTGAGGCGTTCCAGGTCACGCCAATGCGGACGCAACCAGACCAACAAGCACACCAGCAGCGCGATGCCGATCAGCACGTTCATCGACCAGTACAGCAGGTTCATGTCCAGCGGGTCCGGCGGGATGGTCAGCTTGACCACGAACTGCGCGTTGATCGGTGAGCTGACCTCCTCCATCCACCCCCACTCCCCCAGGTGAATCACCGGTTTTCCCTGCTCCAGCAACTTGGCTTCCTCGGGGGTGTAGCTGGCGTCCTGACGTAGCAGCAGTTGCACTTTCAGGGGCGCGAAGTCGCGGCCCAACTGCTCGGTAATCTGCGACCAGCGCTCCACCGGCGCCCGCAGGTATTGCTTGACGATCAGCGTCTGCATGCCACGCGACTGCTCGACGTTGTAGTCAAGGTAGCGGTGTTCGAAGAGTTGGATCACCAGCTTGGGAATCAGGAAAATCGCCGCACTGTAGGTGATGATGGTGATCAAAGAGAGGCGAATCAGCACTCGAAACATGGATCAGCATTCCCACTCGGAACGGCTGAACAGGTAGCCCTTGCCCCACACGGTCTTGATCTTGCGCGCTTCGCCGGCATGGTCGTCGAACTTGCGGCGCAGCTTGGAGATGGCCACGTCCACCGAACGGTCGGTGCCGTTGAACTCGATACCGCGCAGGCGTTGCAGGATCTGATCGCGGCTGAGCACCTCGCCGGCATGCCGCGCCAACACCACCAGCAGGTTGTACTCACCGCTGGACAGCTCCACCGCCTGTTCACGCCAGGTCACGGTGCGCTCGGACAGGTCAATGCACAGGTTACCCATGATGATCTGATCGCTGGCCACCTGGGGCTCGGACAAACTGCTGCGGCGCAGCAAGGTGCGGACCCTGGCCAGCAGCACACGCGGCTCGCAGGGTTTGGTCACATAATCGTCGGCACCCATTTCCAGGCCCAGCACCTGGTCGTGGCTGTCGTCGCGGGCGGTGAGCATCAGGATCGGCAGGCCCGCCGAGTCGGCACGCAGCAGGCGGCACACTTGCAGGCCGTCAAGGCCAGGCAGCATCAGGTCGAGGATCACCAGGTCCGGCGGGTTGCGGCGCGCGCGTTCGCGCACGTGGTCGCCACGGCTGAGCACGCTGACGTGGTAGCCATTGCGCTCCAGGTAGCTGGCAATCAGCTCGGAGAGTGCGGCGTCGTCTTCCACCAGGAGGATGTTGGGCATGGTGTTTCCAAATAATGCGGTTCGTCGGTTGTGCACAGACCCTTGTGGGAGCGGGCTTGCTCGCGAAAGCAGTGGTTGAATTAGCAGATTTATTGGCTGATACGCCGCTTTCGCGGGCAAGCCCGCTCCCACATTTGATCTTTGTTGTTTGCAGGATTGTGCAAGGATATACGCCCTCTGCCGACTATGGGCCGCACCTTACATTTCTTCACACACGACCTACACAGCTTCACAGCACCGCGGCGCAGGTGGCCTTAGGATGCGCCAGTCAATATTGGGATAAGAGCATGTCGAAGAATCTGTTTGCGCCGTTTTGCCTGATGGCCCTGACGCTGGCATTGAGTGCCTGTGGCGATTCGGCCGGCCAAGCGCCGGAAATGCCCCTGGCCAAAGTGCGCGTCGAAACCCTGCAGGCCAAACCCCTGTCGATCACCAGCGAATTGAGCGGGCGTATCGCCGCGCCGCGCATCGCCGAAGTGCGCGCCCGGGTGGCCGGCGTGGTGATGCAACGGGTGTTCAAGGAAGGTCACGACGTGAAACAGGGCGATGTGCTGTTTCGCATTGACCCGGCGCCGTTCAAGGCCGACCTCGACAGCGCCCAGGCCAACCTGAGCAAGGCCGAGGCCAATGCCTTCCAGGCGCGCCTGCAAGAGCAGCGCTATAGCCAACTGGTGGACGGCAACGCCATCAGCGGCCAGGACTACGACAACGCCCGCGCCGCCCTGCGCCAGACCAACGCCGAAGTCGCCGCCAACAAGGCCGCCGTGGAGCGCGCCAAGCTCAACCTGGGCTACGCCACCGTCACCGCGCCGATTTCCGGGCGCATTGGCCGTGCGCTGGTGACCGAAGGCGCGCTGGTCGGCCAGAACGAGGCCACGCCGCTGGCAATCATCCAGCAACTGGACCCGATCCACGCCGACCTGACTCAGTCCACCCGCGAGCTGAATGACCTGCGCCGGGCGTTCCGCGCTGGCAGCTTGAAGCAGGTCGGCCAGGACCAGGCCAAGGCCACGCTGATCCAGGATGACGGCAGCCTGTACCCGCTGCCGGGCAAACTGCTGTTCGCCGAAATCAGTGTCGACCCGGGCACCGGGCAAATCATCCTGCGCAGTGAGTTCCCCAACCCGGACCTCGACCTGTTGCCCGGCAGCTTTGTGCGGGTACGCCTGGAGCAAGCGGTGGACCAGCAAGGCATCAGCGTGCCGCAACGCGCCATTACCCGTGACAGCGCCGGCATTCCGATGGTGCTGCTGCTGAATGCCGAACAGACGGTGAGCCTGCAACCGGTGGAGTTGGGTGCGGTGGTCGAGGACCGCTGGATCGTCAGCAGCGGCCTCAAGCCCGGCGACCGCATCGTCGTCGAAGGTGTGCAACATACGCGCCCCGGTGAAAAAGTCCAGGTAGAGGAATAACCCGCCATGCCGCAGTTCTTTATTGACCGCCCGATCTTCGCTTGGGTGGTGGCCCTGTTTATTCTGCTGGCTGGCGCACTCGCCATTCCGCAACTGCCGGTGGCCCAGTACCCCAACGTCGCGCCGCCGAAGGTGGAAATCTACGCGGTGTACCCCGGCGCCTCGGCCCAGACCCTGGATGAAAGCGTGGTCAGCCTGATCGAACAGGAACTCAACGGCGCCGACCACCTGCTGTATTTCGAGTCCCAGAGCAGCCTCGGTTCGGCCACCATCACCGCCACCTTCCAGCCGGGCACCGACCCGGAAATGGCCCAGGTCGATGTGCAAAACCGTCTTAAAGCGGTAGAGCCACGCTTGCCGCAGGCGGTGACCCAGCAAGGCTTGCAGGTGGAGAAAGTCTCCGCCGGCTTCCTGTTGCTGGTGACCCTCACCTCCAGCGACGGCAAGCTCGATGACGTGGCGCTCAGCGATTATCTGGCGCGCAACGTGATGAACGAGCTCAAGCGCCTGGACGGGGTGGGCAAAGCCCAGTTGTACGGCGCCGAACGCGCCATGCGTATCTGGATCGACCCGCAGAAACTGATCGGTTTCAACCTCACGCCGGCCGACGTCAACGCCGCGATCAGCGCGCAGAACGCCCAGGTGTCGGCGGGCAGCATCGGTGACTTGCCGGGCAGCAAAACCCAGGAAATTACTGCGGCGATCCTGGTCAAGGGCCAACTGTCGACGCCTGCGGAATTCGCCGACATTGTGCTCAAGGCCAACCCGGATGGCTCCACCGTGCGCATCGGGGACGTGGCGCGGGTGGAAATCGGCAGCCAGGAATACCAGTTTTCCACGCGCCTGAACGGCAAGCCGTCCACCGCCGTCAGTGTGCAACTGGCGCCGGGCGCGAATGCGCTGAACACCGCCAACCAGGTGCGGGCGAAGATGGATGAGCTGTCGCGCTACTTCCCGGCCAACGTGGAATACAAGATTCCGTACGACACCTCGCCGTTCGTCAAAGTCTCGATTACCAAGGTGGTCTACACCTTGCTGGAGGCCATGGCGCTGGTGTTTGCGGTGATGTTTTTGTTCCTGCAGAACGTGCGCTACACCCTGATCCCGACCCTGGTGGTGCCGATTGCGCTGATGGGCACCTTCGCGACCATGCTGCTGTTGGGGTTCTCGATCAACGTGCTGACCATGTTCGGCATGGTACTGGCCATCGGCATCCTGGTGGACGATGCGATTGTGGTGGTGGAGAACGTCGAGCGGATCATGGTCAGCGAGGGTCTGTCGCCCAAGGAAGCCACGCGCAAGGCCATGGGCCAGATCACCGGGGCCATCGTCGGTATCACCTTGGTACTGGTGGCGGTGTTTCTGCCGATGGCATTCATGCCGGGGTCGGTGGGGGTGATCTACCAGCAGTTTTCACTGTCGATGGCCACCTCGATCCTGTTCTCGGCGTTCCTCGCCCTGACATTGACCCCGGCGTTGTGCGCCACCTTGCTCAAGCCGATTGCCAAGGACGAGCACCATGCCAAGGGTGGTTTCTTCGGCTGGTTCAACAAGCGTTTTGAAAGCCTGACCGACCGCTATGAAGGTTGGGTGGCCTATGCCCTCAAGCGCAGCGGCCGTTACCTGCTGATCTATCTGGTATTGCTGGTGGGCCTGGGGCTGATGTTCAGCCGCCTGCCCTCCTCGTTCCTGCCGGTGGAAGACCAGGGTTACACCATCACCGATATCCAGCTGCCGCCGGGCGCGAGCAAGAACCGCACGGTACAGGTGGCCGAGCAGATAGAAGCGCATAACGCCGGGGAGCCGGGGGTGGGCGACACCACCATGATCATGGGCTTCAGCTTCTCCGGCTCGGGGCAGAACGCGGCGCTGGCCTTTACCACGCTCAAGGACTGGTCAACGCGCAGCAGTGACGATTCGGCATCGGCGATTGCCGACCGCGCCAACGCGGCGTTCAGCGAACTTAAGGATGCGATTGCCTACGCGGTGCTGCCACCGCCGGTGGATGGCCTCGGCACCTCCAGTGGTTTCGAGTTCCGCTTGCAGGACCGTGGTGGCGTCGGCCATGCCGCGCTGATGGCCGCACGCAGCGAGTTGCTGGCGGCAGCCGAGAAAGCCCGATCCTGGCCAACGTGCGCGAAAGTGCCCTGGCCGAGGCGCCGCAAGTACAGCTTGAGGTGGATCGCAAACAAGCCAACGCCCTGGGAGTGTCCTTTGCGGATGTGGGTAATGTGCTGTCCTCAGCCATCGGTTCGGCCTACATCAATGACTTCCCCAACCAGGGCCGCATGCAACGGGTGGTGGTGCAGGCCGAAGGCGACCAGCGCAGTCAGGTGGCGGACTTGATGAAGATCAACGTGCGCAACAACGCCGGCAAGATGGTGCCGCTGTCGGCGTTTGTCGAAGCCAAATGGACCCAGGGCCCGGCGCAGTTGACCCGTTACAACGGCTACCCCGCCATCGCCATCAGCGGCGAAGCGGCGCCGGGGCATAGTACCGGCGAGGCCATGGCCGAAATTCAGCGCCTGGTCAGCCAACTGCCGGTCGGCCTGGGCCAGGAATGGACCGGGTTGTCATTGCAGGAACGTTTGTCCGGTTCCCAGGCGCCGCTGCTGTTGGGCCTGTCGCTGCTGATCGTGTTTCTGTGCCTGGCGGCGCTGTATGAAAGCTGGTCGATTCCAACCTCGGTGTTGCTGGTAGTGCCGCTGGGTGTGCTCGGCGCCGTGCTGGCGGTGACTTTGCGCGGCATGCCCAACGATGTGTTTTTCAAGGTCGGCTTGATCACCATCATCGGTCTGTCGGCGAAGAATGCAATTTTGATCATCGAGTTCGCCAAGGACCTGTATGATCAGGGCGAGGATCTGCTCGACGCCACTCTGAAGGCCGCGCGCCTCAGGTTGCGGCCGATCATCATGACGTCTCTGGCGTTTATCCTCGGCGTGGTGCCCTTGGCAATTGCCACAGGTGCCAGCTCCGCCAGCCAGCAGGCCATCGGCACGGGTGTGATCGGCGGGATGATCACCGCGACACTGGCGGTGGTGTTTGTGCCGGTGTTCTTTGTGGTGGTCATGAAGCTGGTGCGTAAAAGCAGCGGTAAGCGCTAAGCGTCAAGTAGCAAGAATGAACAGTCCTGCGTCTGTCTTGCCGCTTACAGCTTGTAGCTTGCAGCCGTGCAACATATGGTGCTCAGAACTCCCTGGATTTGTGAGCACCATGGCCTTCCTCGCCCGCACCCACCCTCGCCTCTCCTCTGCCGCCGTACTGGGCCTTGCCGTGGGCATCCTGGCACCGGCAGATACGCTGCTCGGCAAAATCCTCATCGGCTGGAACGCCGGAGTCTGGACCTCTGCTGGTGCTAATGCTGTGGCTGGTCAGCAGAGCACGTGCCGACGACGTAAAACGCATCGCAGAAGTCGAGGATGAGAACGCCGGGCTTGTGTTGTTTATGGTGTGTATCGCGGCGATTGCCAGCCTGGCGACCATCACCTTGAACCTGGTGGGCAGCAAAGACCTGGATGGCACGGCGCGTCTGTTGCATTACGGTTTCACGGCGTTGACGGTGATCGGCTCATGGCTGCTGATCGGGGTAATTTTCAGCGTGCATTACGCACGCCTTTTCTACACTTGGGACGGTGACGAACCTGCGCTGCGCTTTGCCGAAGGTTTGCGTACGCCTAATTATTGGGACTTCCTCTACTTCTCGTTCACCATTGGCGTGGCTGTGCAAACGGCCGATGTGGGCGTTGGTACCCGCAGTATGCGCAAAGTGGTGCTGGGGCAGTCGTTGATCGGTTTTCTATTCAATACGGCGATTTTAGGGTTTTCGATCAATATTGCCGCAGGGCTCTTTAGTTAAGCTTGCCCGCTCCCCCGGTGTTTAACCCGGCAGCCACTACGCCGCTAGAAAAATTCGCTATTAAAAACGGTTTCTTAGACTGTCAACTCTGACAGTAGACGGGCGTATAAAAATGCATTTAATAGCAGAAGCCATTCAATAATGGCGCTTTACGATTTGACGTGAGCATTGTCTGCGTAAAGAAACGAAAAACACGGTAAACCTGCTCTGTAAACTGTGAATTTTGACAGTTACATAATTATTTTTTTTGCGGCTTGATACAGCTAATCAGAAGCAAGTGTGCTTCTGGGTTTCGCATAAACATCATTGATGGAGAGGCGATCATGTCAACACGACTGAAACTGGCAAGCGATATTCCACAACCCCGTGAAGTAAGGGGCGAGATCAAGGGAACAATCGGCACACATGACTTTGAGACAGCAGTAGGAAAAGCAAGCGCTTATCAGGAATATATTGAAATAACGCTCATTGACAAACATGACGACGGTAGCGCAGAGGAAGTTTATATTAGATTTCCAGACGACGTACCACTCAACACCGCACTGCCTTTGACCGGCATAAAATCCCGCGAAGCCTGGATTTCCTTCAAGACCCTCACCAACCCATTTGCCGTCCAATGCAAACACGCCACTCTACGCATCGACACACTGGTCATTAGCCCCTTTGAGGTCAAGGGTGCTCTCTATGGTGATGAGGCTAACCCAAACGTTGTTCACCCAGTCAACATCACCTTCGAACTAAAAGCTTAGACAAGCCCCACTAAAAAGCCCTGGTCTTTCAATCAGGGCTTTTTTAATTCAGGTGATTCAGAAGGTGTAACGCAGGCCAACGTTGGCACCAAACTTTTGATCGATTTTATCGCTGGCACTGGTCTCGAGGTCGGCATGCAGTTGCAAGTTCTGCGACAGCTTCACCGCCACGCCGGCGCCGAACTTCTTGCGCGTGCCTGACAAATCATTCTTGAACACCTGATTGTTGATCATTACGTCGTTATCGTTGGCAAACTCATGAACCACGGCCGCACGCAGGTAGGGCTGGAGGATGGTGCCGCTGTCCAGCTGGATATCACGCCCCACCGTCGCGCCGGCCTCGACTGTTCTTGAGCGGGTACGCTCGCCATCCACCTGCAGCCCATTTTTCATGCTGTAGTTGCCGCCCTGCACCACAACCGTCGACATTCGAGCATAAGGCTCGACATACCAGCCATCGTCGAGTTTGATATTGCGGCCAAACTCAGCCGATACACTGCCGCCCACGTTGTTGTAGTTGCCCTTGGTCGACGTATTGTCACTGAGTGTCGCCTTGGCCTCGTTCTGGAATCGGTTGGCCTTGGCCACCGTATCAAAGTAGAAACCGCTTTCCTGGTCCAGCCAGGTCGCATAAGCACCCACGAAGTAACTCTTGACCGTACCGGAGGAGCCGCGAGTCAGGTTCAGCTCAGAACTACTGTGACCCACCATCAGCCCCACCACCCATTGGCTATCCTGCAACTGGGTGTCAGCACCCACCACGAAGCCCTTCTGGTTCTGCGTATAACCGGTACCCGAACTTTCGGACACATCATATTTATTGCCGAAACCCCGTACCCAGAGGCCACCACGGCTTGGTTCGAAACGCACCTCACCCATGCGCGCACGCAGCGAAGCCTCTTCGCCGTACATCACCGTTGGCGCGGTGTTGAATACGGCCATGGCCACGCGAGTACTGCGGCTTTGCACCCGTGTGGTGGGATCGAGAAACCAATCATCCCCTTCTTTTTTCAGATCGTAGGCAAAAGCGCCTGCATCCACTGGCCCACCCGCGAGTGAAAACTGCGCATCACCGCCGCCGGTATGGACCACCTGAATCTGATCAGGGTTGACCGGTTCGGCACCACTGGCTTCCAGCAGCAGGCTGTGGTTGCCGGAGGCGTTGCCGGTAACATTGATGTAGTCCGTTGTGCCTTGCGCGAAATCTGTGCCCATGACAAAGGTGCCATCGCCGGATAGCGTCTCAAGGTTCAGGCGATAGAATTCATCCGGAGCCCCCATTTTAACGGTACCACCGGCCATGTTCAGTGCGCCGACCTGGCTATCGCCGGTCATCTCCAGGAGGACGCGTTACCCACATTCAAGCTGGAGACGTTTTGCAACTGGCCCGTGAGCATGGCGTTGTTCTGCAGGCTCAAATGGGCGGTGCTCGTACCATCGGCAATAACATTACCGGTCAATCGGCTGTCATCCACGTTCATGCTCGCCGAGCCGCCCCCCGTAACGCTCAACAGGTTGCCATTGCCTCCCGTCAACGTGGAGTGATTGAGCACATCGATATTCACCGTAGGGCCCCCGTTCGCGCCACCACGAACCGAAATGGCGGAGCCGGTTTGCCCCTCTACGCTCGTTTGGTCCAATACCAGCTTGCCATCCCTTGCGTCTAACCGGCCGCGGACGAATGAAACCCCATTATTCTGGCCGATGATCGTGCTCTGGGTGGCCGTCGCGGTCGCACCTTGCAGCGAAACACCGAAACTACCCGTCCCAAGCCCCATTACACGGGTGTTGGTGAAGTGTAATTCACTGCCGTTGGTGGCCTCCGCACCGCCGATCGCGCCACCGACAGTGCTGTTGCTGACGGTTGCATTCGAACCGGTGGTGGCACCGAGACTGCCAAAACTCTGTAAGCCAACTCCGGCGCTATTGATGAGGGTGCTGTTATTAATAGAGGCGGTACTGTTATCCAGGCGCACCGCGCCATCAGCGGATTACTGGAAGAAACTTGCGACGAATTTATATTAACCCGGGAACCTAATACTGCACGAATTGCATTGGAGCGACTCCCGCTGTTCATATTCAGCGTGGAATCCGAAAGATCAATAGTGGTTGCTGTTGCGCTGTTCATATCCAGTCGGGATTTGTTGAACAACTGCCAATCCGTTGATTGCGTAGCGGCGCTGATCGCTCTTTGTTGACCAATCAACTGTACCGCTTGCGCTTGCCCCTGTACTGCAGCAAACAGACAGAAGGTAATGGTTGGAACTTTCATCATCGCGCTCAGAGGTTTGAGCTCAAATGTATTCAGTGCCGACATGGTCTATCACTCTATTAGTGGCTACTTTAACGGTTCGGCACACTCTTGACGAAGCGACCTAACCTCTGCGGCACATAGCTTAAGGACCATCCCTCCCGAACTCTGTAGGACCTTTCTCGTAATTACCGGGTAAAAAACACTCTATTAGATAGTTTTTTTACACAGACTGAGTGAGTGGTTTCCCCCTCTCTAACTAAAAGAGGGGGGAAGCGACACTTGTTCAGCTTTTAAGGCAGCGGAGGCAGCGCAGGTACCGGGACGGCGTCGCAATAGTCTCGCGAAAGCACTGCACGCCCGTTCATACTTGCCGTGCCTCGACCTAAAAACCCGCCAACAAGCGGTGAGCTACTGGTCGCCTGCACCGTCCCCGTAAGGCGCAGGGCCCTGAGCGTATCGAACGGCACTACGAAGGTGTAACCATTGACTTGGCCTGCCACTGTGATGGGTAGAGTCAAGGTCACCGATGCATCTTCCCTGACAACCCCTACGCGCGGCTGGAATGCTCGAACAACCAACGTCAATTGCTGACCTAACTGAAACCTCGGATCGGCGGGCACCAGGATCCGCCCCTCAAATGTGTCCCGGGCAGGTGCGACCGCTCGGGGCAGAACAACCAGCGAATCACATGTCCAAGTGCGGACCCCAAGCGTGGTCTGGAATCTCAGAAACTCAGGCGGCACCAGTGCAAGCGTCACAGCGTCTATGACATTGACAGTCGTATCGGGCGCGATACTTATGTTGTCTGTAGGCAGCGGCGTTGCCGATGAGGCTACGAAATAATGGACAATCTGAGGGCCGTTCCCGGTGGCAGCCACAACAGACCAAGGGATCGGGAAGGTGATCGTATCACCCGGCAGTTGAGTGGTAATCGCGAACGGAGGAGCGACCACAGTACCGTCACTCCATACAACATGAATGAACTGCCCGGCCTGCGGTGGATCGGCAACCGTCCAGAGCTCGATCGACACCGTGACGTCTTGATTGGCGTGTACCTCTCTCAGCTCATTGGGTACAAGTGAGCCCTGACCAAATATCTGCAGGGGTCTCAAATTGATGTTCGCAGTGCCGGGCTCTCCAGGATTAACCGCACCTGGAACACTCAGGTCTACGTCGACCGTCCTTGGGGGAGCGTCGAACGTCTGACCACCTCGCTCGACGCGATAGGTCACATCAACCGGCTGCGGCCCTCTTCGATTTCCGTACTCAGCCCTGATCAACGTGTTCAGGTTTCTGAATTCATGAGGAAATGCAGTCACCGGGACAAACGGAGTAGCAGGCTGTGCCCCCAAATCAATTGAATCCGGTCCGTGGTTGGCAGAGGCGTATAGGCTCTCACCTGGGCCAAGATGCCTGCCACATAATCAGAGATATTGAGCAGGTTATCGGTACCACCGTCTTCGGGTGCGGGTGCCAAAGGAATAACAATTGGCTCAAGTACTGGCGCCGGCAATAGCAGTACTGGGAAGACAACCGCCGCCGATGGGGCGCTTACGTTTCCCGCTCGGTCGGTAATGGTATAGAAAAAATTCAGACGCCCGCTGGTAGTGATAGCGCTTGCAGGCAGCACAAACGTATTGCCCGTTTGCGCCATAGGCCGTGGAGGGATAAGGGCGCCCACTTCGGATGCAGGCTGCGGAAACAGCTGTTCGCTGAAGTAATACTGAATTGTATCGCCCAGCGCCCATTGACCGCTCGGTGTAGGGTAAGCGTTGTCTGGAATGGTAAACGTCAAACCGCCGGCGCCGGCGCCGGTTAGAAAACCTGCGTCAATCTGCCCGCCAGGGATCGGAGGGCCGACGTAAACGGGAGCAAGTGGCGGCGAATCTACTCGACCATTGCTATAGGGTGGAATGATGTCGATCGTAAGCGGCGCGCCCGGTGAATCCTCACTGACGGACGAGGGCCTGTCTCCCGTTCCGTCGTTGCTGTTTACATACAACGCGAACCGCAGTTGATAACGACCATGTGCCCAGCCTTGCGTGTCACTTGCCGGAACCGGAACCGGGACATCCATAAACGTGCTGCCGTCAGTCGGCATAACAAACTGGAATGGACCTACCATCGTAGTCCAGGTTTCGGCCGCCAGGGAAAGGTCGCGTCGTTGAACCTCGATCCAGTCACCGTCAGCCGAGAATGGGCCGAGATCACACCTGAGTGTCAAATCTCCATTTGTCATCGCGGCTGGAATGAGGCCCGTCGCAGGATCCAGTGCCTCAATGATCACCGGTTCATCAAGGTTAGCGACAAGTATGCCTATACCACTTTTTGCTAATTTAGTGCCCATTGCATATTCTCCATCGTCATTGAATATGGATATCGAACAACCCCATACGGTCAGAGCGCATTCAGACTTCGCGCCCACTTATTGCTTTACTGCTCTTGCATAGGCTGGAGTACTGTTGAGCGGTAGTACTTCCATACTGATAGACTCTGTCTATATTCAGGACTCAGGCCCAAAACCATTCGGCCCGCAATAATTACCCGCGCCAGGGGACTTACGGTCAATTTGCACATAAGCGGTGGCCGACGTCCCCACCAGGATTCCATTTCGCAATACACTGTAACGGGCAGAGCCACCTGCATAATCTCTTAATGGCCTGATCAGCGACTCATAAGGCCTGATCCAGAAACTATGGCTCGTATCGGAAGTGCCCCAGATATAGTCAAATGTCTCGAGCGTTGTTGTAATCGGCGTACGATCCGGATAGTTCTTGTACCCCTGCCATGTCACTCTGACCACGTCTCCGGGTAATGGCAAACTAGGCGACGGGCTGACCAATACCTCAATACCCAACCACACAGGCGGTTGTGTATCGCAATTAAGGTACCGATTAGGGTGTTGTAATGACTGGGGGAACGTGGGCCGCGTGTAATTAATGGGCGGCGCCAGGCTGACGAATACTGTTTGGTCAGGCGATAACTGCTGGTTAACACCGTTATCCGTCCGATAGTTAACCAGTGTCGTGGCATTGCTGCCGCCGTCTTGAATTACTTGCCAATCAATCAGATTATCAAAGTCTTTAACGGTCCCACCGACATCACCCGATTTAACCCGATAGGTCGCAACCGGCGTTGTCCGAGAGGGCCAAAACAGTAGCGCTTGCTGGCCCACTACTGGGTTGTCGAACAAGGTGAAAGAAGCCCTCACCGGCTGGTTGGCATCACGGCTATCCAGACGATTGGGCGTCGTGGAGACCGCACCATGAATATTGACCGGAGCCAGTAAACGGTTCAGCAATGCCGGCGCTTGCGGATTTTCCTGACCCGCAATAGTCATGTCCACAACGATGCGTTTGATCGATGAAGGAACGCCAGGGCCGAGGGTGTCTGCAGCCCGAAAAATATAATACCTGACCGGCAGGTTGCTGATTCTGCGCAAGTTTGCACCGTTGGCGATCAATACACTCCAGGCCACCTCGACCGATAATGGCAATGCGTTGACCGGTACTTCAGCAAGCCTGATACCGTCCCACTCAACGATGCAGCGATCACCTGGCAACCCGTTGTCATATTGGCGCACCCTGACCGAAACAATACGCCGGGCGTCCTCGCGATTAACCAGTAAGTCAGACTCATACGCAGGCACTTCAGGGGGTGACAAATTGGCAGGCGGAGCGTTTAACACCAGAGCGGCACTGGCGATCGCCGAGTACTGCGGCGTTGGATTACCTGACCGGTCACGTAACTTGTAAAAAAAATAGAGCCTGGGTGCGCCCGCGAATCGACGGATCTCCGCCACCGGAATCTGCACAATCATAGGGCCGGTGACGCCTACAAATGTTTGCTCGTAAATGGCCGGCCGCACGGGCAATGATGGGCTGCTACTTAAATAGCACAACACCGTGTCCTGGGGCCTGCGATTAAGATAATCGCCGAGTACTTCCACACCAATCGTCGCGTTATTGTTTAAATCAGCCTCCGTAATGGGATCAATCAAAAACCTCGCAGGCCCAAGATCAAGCCCCCCGCCCGGAGGTGTTCTGTCGATTACAATCCTCGTAGCAAATGAACTCTCGTATACCGTACTGTTTGGATCAACATTGTTAATCCGATAAGAAATGTTAACGATTGCATTATTTTGAAAGTAGCCTTGTGGAATCACTACACGAATTGGAAAACTGCCGACCGTTAAAGGGCCTGGCAACTCTATGGGTTCAAGATCAAAGGGAACGCTCCCCTCCACGTGCCAAATAAAAGTAACGTAATCGCTCTCTCCGTCCGGCGCCAGAAATGGCCATGGGTCATTTAATAAAACTGGCAGGTCTTCAAACTGAAAACGTACCGGGATAAACCCCTCGGGTGCATCCGGCACTTCAGGTGCAGCCAATACGGGGTCGGATAACACTCCAACAGACGTTGTGGCAGCCAGGCCTGCGGCGTCGCTATCTTTATTCGTTTTATCCGCAGACGTAGTCATGCTGCTCTCCGAATATGAACAATGCGCCAATAAGAAGCGCCTTTTAATAAATGCTTGCGATTTGATTGAATACCCAACGCAACGCTGCGGATACTGTCAGAACTAACAGGTACCGCCACCATTCGTCGGACTACTCCACGCACTGCTTGCGGCCTTCGTTCGAAAATACGCTTGACGTACTTGAGTTCATGAGGTTTCCTGAAACCGGTTTCAGCACCTTCAAACTCCAATAAGAAAGGCCGTCACCGTGACTACTTTTTCCGCCGCCCAGCGCAGCCGCGTCACCATGCTCGATGTGGCCGAACATGCCGGTGTGTCCAAGGCCAGCGTGTCGCGTTTTATCGGTGATGACCGCGCTTTGCTCTCCGACGCCATTGCCCTGCGCATCGAGCAGGCCATCAATGAACTCGGCTACCGCCCCAACCAGATGGCCCGTGGCTTGAAACGTGGCCGCACCCGCTTGATCGGCATGCTGGTGGCCGATATCCGCAACCCCTATTCCATTGCCGTGATGCACGGTGTCGAAACCGCCTGCCGCCAACATGGCTACAGCCTGGTGGTGTGCAACACCGACCGCGACGACGAGCAAGAGCGCCAGCACCTGGCTGCGCTGCGCTCGTACAACATCGAAGGGCTGATCGTGAACACCCTCGGCCATCACCTCGACCAACTGCTGGAACTGCAGCGGGAAATGCCGCTGGTGCTGGTCGACCGCAAGGTGGAGCCGCTGCACAGCGATCTGGTCGGGCTGGACAACCCGGCGGCGGTACGCATCGCGGTGGAGCACCTGCAACAGCAGGGTTATCGCGACGTGCTGCTGGTGAGCGAAGCCACCGATGGCACCAGTTCACGCCTGGAACGCGTGCAGAGTTTCAAGGCCGAGATCGCCGCCCGCCCAGGGCTGGGCGGCGCGGTGCTGGAATTGGATAGCGAGCTGGGCACACACCTGCAAACCTTCCTCGCAAAACCCGGCCCCAAGGCACTGTTCTGTGCCAACGGCGTGGCCGCGCTGGCCTGTACCCAAGCGCTCAAGGCCCTGGGCTGCAAGCTGTTTGAGGAGGTTGGTCTGATCGCCCTGGATGACCTGGACTGGTACCCGCTGGTGGGCAACGGCATCACCGCCCTCGCCCAGCCCACCGATGCGATTGGCGCCAGTGCCTTCGACTGCTTGCTCAAGCGGCTGCGCGGCGATACCGCACCCACGCGCACGCTGGATTTCCTGCCACAACTGATTATCCGAGGCTCTACTCAATCTTGAGTGGGAGCTGGCTTGCCAGCGCCCACAGAGTTTTTTTGCGTTTAAAAATGAAACCGGTTTCAGAGGTAAACAACAATGCATAAATACCCCGTCTCCATCAGCCTTTCCAGCTACGGCGCCGACTTGGTTCGCCAGCAAGGCCAACTGAGTTTTGTTACGTTGCTGGCCGCCGCCGGAGCGCAGCGTATCGAGTGGCGTGAAGAACTGCTGACCACCGAACATCCCGCGCAAGTGGCGCAGGCCGCCGCCGAGCAGGGCCTGGAATCGGTGTTCTCATCGCCGCTGGAACTGTGGGTCGCCGGCCGTGCCCAGCCGAATGCCGACCTGCCCGCCACCCTGGACCGCGCCCAGGCATTCGGCGCGCGCTGGCTGAAAGTGTCCCTCGGCTACTTCACCGACACCAATGACTTGCACAGCCTGAACGCGCTGCTGCAACGCCACCCGGTCAGGTTGCTGGTGGAAAACGACCAGACCTTGCAGGGCGGGCGGATCGAGCCGATGCAACGGTTTTTCAACGAGGTGGAACGCCTGGAATTACCGATAAAGATGACCTTCGATATCGGCAACTGGCAATGGCAGGACCAATCCGCCCTGACCGCCGCCCGCCTGTTGGGCCGCCACGTCGACTACCTGCACTGCAAGGCCGTGGCGCGGCGCCCCGACGGCAAGCTGGTGGCGTTGCCGCCCGGCGCCGCTGACCTGCATCTGTGGGAACAACTGCTCAAGCATATGACTCAAGGTATTACCCGGGCCGTGGAATTCCCGCTGCAAGGCGATGACCTGATCGGCATCACCGCGCAACAGGTCGCCGCCCTCGCCCAGCTGGGCCAGCCCCGAGCGGAGAATGCACATGTCTGAGATCGATATCCTGTCGTTTGGTGAAACCATGGCGATGTTCGTGGCCGAGCAGACCGGCGACCTGGCCCAGGTGGCGCAGTTTCACAAGCGCATTGCCGGGGCCGACAGCAACGTCGCCATTGGCCTGTCGCGCCTGGGGTTCAACGTCGCCTGGCTGAGCCGGGTGGGCAATGATTCCCTCGGGCGCTTTGTGGTCGACACCCTGAAATCGGAGGGCCTGGATTGCCGCCACGTGACGGTCGACCCGCTGCACCCCACCGGTTTTCAGTTCAAGTCCCGCGAAGAAGCCGGCGCCGATCCCCAAGTGGAATACTTCCGCAAGGGCTCGGCCGCCAGCCATTTATCGATCGCCGCCATCAGCCCTGAGTTGTTGCAGGCGCGTCACCTGCACGCCACCGGCATTCCGCCGGCACTGTCTGCGGCCACACACGAGTTGTCGGTCGAGTTGATGACACACATGCGCAAGGCCGGGCGCAGTGTGTCGTTCGACCCCAACCTGCGCCCTTCGCTGTGGGCCAGCCAGGCGCAGATGATCCGCGCCATCAACGCCCTCGCCGCTCTGGCCGACTGGGTTTTGCCAGGCCTGGGCGAAGGCCGTTTGCTCACCGGTCTCGATGACCCGGCGGATATCGCCGCGTTCTACCTCGACCAGGGCGCCGAAGCCGTGGCGATCAAGTTGGGCGCCGACGGCGCCTACTTCCGTACCCAGATGGACCAAGGGTTTATCGCAGCCGTGCCGGTGGACAAGGTGATCGACACCGTCGGCGCCGGTGATGGTTTTGCCGTCGGCATGATCAGCGCCCTGCTGGACAACCTGAGCTTCCCCGAGGCGGTCCAGCGCGGCAACTGGGTCGGCAGCCGCGCCGTGCAAAGTCGCGGCGATATGGAGGGCTTGCCCACGCGTGCCGAGTTACCCGCCCGATCCGTTGCATGACCCACACCCTGTTGCCACAACTACAACAAGCTCAGGAGCAACCCCATGGAAACCGTGAAACTCGCCACCCGCCGTTGGTGGTACATCATGCCTATCGTCTTTATCACCTACAGCCTGGCGTATCTGGACCGCGCCAACTATGGCTTCGCCGCAGCCTCCGGGATGGCCGAAGACCTGATGATCACCCCCGGCATGTCGTCGTTGCTCGGCGCGCTGTTTTTCCTCGGCTACTTTTTCTTCCAGGTGCCGGGGGCGATTTACGCGCAAAAACGCAGCGTTAAAAAACTGATTTTCGTCAGCCTGATCCTCTGGGGCGGGCTGGCTACCCTGACCGGGGTGGTGTCCAACGCCTACATGCTGATCGTGATTCGCTTCATGCTCGGCGTGGTCGAGGCCGCAGTGATGCCGGCGATGCTGGTGTACCTGTGCCACTGGTTTACCCGTGCCGAACGCTCGCGTGCCAATACCTTCCTGATCCTCGGCAACCCGGTAACCATGCTGTGGATGTCGGTGGTGTCGGGTTACCTGGTGCAGCATTTCAGCTGGCGCTGGATGTTTATCATCGAAGGCCTGCCGGCGGTGCTGTGGGCGTTTATCTGGTGGAAGCTGGCCGATGAAAAACCGGCCGACGCCAAGTGGCTCAGCGAGCAGCATAAAAAGACCTGGAAAGCGCATTGGCCGCCGAACAGGTCGGGATCAAGGCGGTAAAAAATTACGCCGAAGCGTTCCGCTCGCCCAAGGTGATCATCCTCGCGCTGCAGTTCTTCTGCTGGAGCATAGGCGTGTACGGCTTTGTCTTGTGGCTGCCGTCGATCCTGAAACAGGGCTTGCAGATGGACATGGTGGAAGCCGGCTGGCTGTCGGCCCTGCCCTACCTGGCGGCCGTGATCGGCATGCTGGTGGTGTCGTGGGGCTCGGACAAGCTGCAAAAACGTAAACGTTTTGTGTGGCCGCCGCTGCTGATTGCCTCCATCGCGTTCTACGCGTCCTACGTACTGGGCGCGGAGCACTTCTGGTGGTCCTACACCCTGCTGGTGATTGCCGGCGCCTGCATGTATGCGCCCTACGGCCCGTTTTTCGCGATTGTCCCCGAAATCCTGCCGGCGAATGTCGCCGGTGGCGCCATGGCGCTGATCAACAGCATGGGCGCCCTCGGCTCGTTCGGCGGCTCGTACCTGGTGGGTTACCTCAATAGCAGCACCGGCTCGCCCGGCGCCTCGTACCTGCTGATGAGCGGCGCGTTGATGCTCTCGGTGGTGCTGACGATTTTCCTCAAGCCCGGCGCCAGTGACCGTGAACGTGCGCCGCTGCCTACCCTTGAATTGAAGGCCAACACTCAATGAAAAAGTCTGTGGTTTTATACAAGAAACTCTCCGCGCCGCTAATGGCCCGCTTGCATGAACACGCCGAGGTCACGCTGATCGAAGCGCTGGACGACACCGGCCTGGCCAAACTGCGCGACGCCTTGCCCACCGCGCATGGCCTGCTCGGTGCGAGCCTGCGCCTGGATGCCCAACTGCTGGACCTGGCGCCGCAACTGCAAGCGGTGGCCAGCGTGTCGGTGGGTGTCGACAACTACGATATCGACTACCTGACCCAGCGCGGCATCCTGCTCAGCAACACCCCCGACGTGCTCACCGAAACCACCGCCGACACCGGCTTTGCGCTGATCCTGGCCACTGCCCGCCGTGTGGTTGAACTGGCAGACATGGTGCGCGCCGGCCAATGGAACAAGAACATCGGCCCGGCGCATTTCGGCAGCGACGTGCACGGTAAAACCCTGGGCATTATCGGCATGGGCCGCATCGGCGAAGCACTGGCCCAGCGCGGGCATTTCGGCTTCGGCATGCCGGTGATCTACCACAGCCATTCGCCCAAGCCATTGGTCGAGAAACGTTTCGGCGCGCAGTACCGCAGCCTCGACGATTTGCTGCAACAGGCCGACTTTGTCTGCCTGACGCTGCCATTGACCGCCGAAACCGAAAAACTGATCGGCGCTGAGCAGTTCGCACGCATGGGCCCGGAGACGATCTTTATCAATATCTCGCGAGGCAAGGTGGTGGACGAAGCGGCGCTGGTGCAAGCATTGCAACAACGTACGATTCGGGCGGCGGGGCTGGATGTGTTCGAGAAAGAACCGCTGGATCACCACTCGCCGCTGCTGCGCCTGAACAACGTGGTGGCCACCCCGCACATCGGCTCGGCCACCCATGAAACACGGGAGGCGATGGCCACGTGTGCGGTGGATAATCTGCTGCAGGCGCTGGCCGGGGAACAACCAAAAAATCTGGTGAACCCAGCCGCCTGGACTCAACACTGAACACCTGTGGGAGCTGGCTTGCCTGCGATAGCAGTGGGTCAGTCAATGATGCACCGACTGACAGAGTGCCATCGCAGGCAAGCCAGCTCCCACAGTAGACCCGCGACGCTCGCTAGAAAACGAACCTGGCCACCATCCCGTTCAAATCCACCGCCAACCGCGACAGCTCGTGGCTGGCCGCGCTGGTCTGGTTGGCACCCGCCGCCGACTGGGTGGCCAGGTCGCGGATGTTCACCAGGTTGCGGTCCACTTCGCGGGAGACCTGGGCCTGTTCTTCCGAGGCGCTGGCGATCACCAGGTTGCGTTCGTTGATCAGGCTGATGGACTGGGTGATCTGCTCCAGGGCCACACCGGCGGCGCGGGCCATTTCCAGGGTGTTCTGGGTGCGCTGGTTGCTCTGCTGCATCGACTGCACCGCTTCACCGGTGCCGTTCTGGATGCCGGCGACCATTTTTTCGATTTCCTGGGTCGACTGTGCGGTGCGATGGGCCAGGGCCCGGACCTCATCCGCCACCACCGCAAACCCACGCCCGGCTTCACCGGCACGCGCAGCTTCAATGGCGGCGTTCAGCGCCAGCAGGTTGGTCTGCTCGGCAATCGCCCGGATCACATCGAGGACCTTGCCGATGTCGCGACCTTGAGTGGCCAGGCCCTCGATCATCGCGGCAGTGTTTTGCACATCCTGGGTCATGGTCTGGATCGCGTCGACGGTCTGCACCACCCGGTCACGACCTTCGCGTGCCGCCTGGTTGGACTGGCCCGACGCCTCGGAGGTGGACACGGCATTGCGCGCCACTTCTTCCACGGCCGCCGTCATTTCATTGACCGCCGTGGCGGCCTGGTCGATTTCATTGTTCTGCTGTTGCAGGCCACGCGACGCCTCTTCGGTGACGGCACTCAACTCTTGCGCGGCCGACGCCAATTGCGTGGCGGAGCCGGCGATGTGCTGGATGGTCTGGCGCAGGTTGATCTGCATCGCCGCCAAGGCACCGAGCAAGCGCGCCGGTTCATCCTTGCCATCGTCCTCGATGACGGTGGTGAGGTTGCCGCCGGCAATGGTTTCGGCCACTTCCAGCGCCTTGCGCAATGGCGTGACGATACTGCGGGTGAGCAACCAGGCCAGCAGTACGGTAAGCAATGCGGCGGCGACCGCGACGGCGATCACACCGGAGATAGCGCCGTCATAGCTCTGCCCCGCGTTTTCGTTGGCTTGCTTGGCGTCGGTGACGTTGATCGCGATCAGCTTGTTCAACTGCTCGCCCATCTGGTCAGTACCGTCCTTGATCCGGGTATTGATCAGGGTGCGCATTTCATCGACTTTGTTTTGCCTGGACAGGGCCAGCATCTCGGCCTGAGCCTTCAAGTAGCTGTCCAGGGTGGCGACAAACGTCTTGTACAGAGCCGCCTCCTCCGTACCGGCAGGCAGTGCGGTGTAGCCGGCCTGGGCGGCTTTTACCTTGTCGGCCAACACGCCGATACGGGTTTCGGCTTCTTGCAGGCTGGCGGGCTCGCGGTTTACCAGGACGCGGAATGACAGGATGCGCAAGCGCAGCACGTTTTCTGTGATATTGCCCAGGTAGGTGACGCTGGGCACCAGGTTCAGGCTCATCTCCACCGACGACTGGCGAATCTGCGTCATGCGGTTGACCGCAAACACCCCCAATAAAATAACCAACAGCGCGATGAAGGCAAAACCGAGAAACGCTCGAGGGGCAATATTCAGATGACGGAGGGACATAGGGAATGCTCTCAGATGGAGTGTTTGCAAGCGTCCCTGCCGCGAAACGATCTGTCAGCGTCAACGCGCTGCTCAGACCTTGGTCACCACTGTTGTAGTTGGAATGTGGGCCTATTCACGGTATCGGCAGGGCCCGGGGTTTTGCGCAGGGTTTTATAAATAATTTTTTACACTTCTGACGATCGGCGGTTTCTGGCATCCTGCGCCTCCATTTTCTGACCCGAGCCCCTATTTTGTCTGACGCTCAAGCCCCCCCGCCCGCGCTATAAATCCGACCTGATCTACGGCCTGGAAGACCGACCGCACTTCACCGCCGCGATTTTTGCGGCGCTGCAGCATGTGCTGGCCAGTTTCGTCGGGATCATCACCCCGACGCTGATCGTCGGCGGCGTGCTGGGCCTGGAAAGCGAAGTGCCATACCTGGTGAGCATGGCGTTGTTTGTATCCGGGCTAGGCACCTTCGTGCAGGCGCGCACATTCGGCCCGATTGGCTCGGGGCTGTTGTGCCTGCAAGGCACCAGTTTCTCGTTTATCAGCGTGATTCTCAGCGCGGGGTTTATGGTCAAGGCCCGGGGCGGCGGTACCGATGAAATCCTCTCGACGATTTTTGGCATCTGCTTTTTCGCGGCCTTTATCGAGGTGGTGCTCAGCCAGTTCATCGGCAAGTTGCGCAAGCTGATCACCCCCGTGGTGACCGGCACCATCATCACCCTGATGGGCCTGTCGCTGATCAAGGTGGCCGTCACCGACATGGCCGGCGGCTTTGGCGCCAGCGACTTGGGCGCGGCGAGCAATATGGGGCTGGCGGCACTGGTGCTGCTGACCATTGTGGTGCTCAACCGCTTCAATAATCCGTTCCTGCGCCTGGGGTCGATTGTGATCGGCCTGACCCTGGGTTTTGTGGTGGCGTGGTGGATGGGCCGCGTCGATATGGCGGCGTTGCCGCAAGTGCCGTTAATCAGCGTGCCGGTGCCGTTCAAGTACGGTTTCTCGTTCGACTGGGTGGCGTTTATCCCCGTGGCGGTGATCTTCCTGATTTCGCCCCTGGAAGCCGCCGGCGACCTGACCGCCAACTCGATGATTTCCCAACAGCCGGTCAAGGGCCCGTTGTACATCAAGCGCATCAAGTCGGGGCTGTTGGCCGATGGCCTCAACTCAGCGATGGCCGCCACCTTCAACAGCCTGCCGATGGTGACCTTCGCCCAGAACAACGGCGTGATCCAGTTGACCGGCGTGGCCAGCCGTTACGTGGCGTACTTTATCGCCGGCCTGCTGGTGCTGCTGGGGCTGTTCCCGATGATTGGCGCGGTGTTGCAGCTGATGCCCAAACCGGTGCTCGGCGGCGCGACGCTGATCATGTTCGGCACCGTGGCCGTGGCCGGGATCAAGATCCTCGCCGAAGCCGGGCTGCATCGACGCAATGTGCTGATCGTGGCAATTTCCCTAGGCATGGGACTGGGCGTCGCCGCCGTTCCGGAGGTGCTGCGCGAGCTGCCGAAAGCGCTGCACAACATCTTCGAATCGCCGATCACCGTGGGCGCGTTCTGTGCAATCCTGCTGAACATTTTCCTGCCGGAAGAGTTCATAGAGCTGCAAGAAGATGAATTTGATCCAGAGTCCTCTACCCTCAAGGTCATGCAGGACCCGGACGTCACGAAATAGGAGCACCACCCGTATGCGCAAGCTCATGGTTCTATCGTTACTGCTGCTGACCTTGAGCGCCTGCGCCCTGTTTCCCAATCGCGACCCGGTGAATATCAACGTGGTCGGCATCGAACCGCTGCAAAGCCAGGAGCTGGAAGTGCGCTTTGCCGTGAAGCTGCGGGTGCAGAACCCCAACGAAACGGCGATCGACTACAACGGCGTGGCCCTGGATCTTGAGGTCAATGGCCGGCCGTTGGCATCGGGGGTCAGCGATCAAAGAGGAAGCATCCCACGCTTTTCCGAGACGGTGCTGATGGTGCCGGTCAGTGTTTCGGCGTTTTCCGTGCTGCGCCAGACCCTGGGCCTGAGCCAGACCCAGAGCTTGAACAACCTGCCCTACGTATTGCGCGGCAAACTGGCGGGCGGGCTGTTTGGCACGATGCGGTTTGTGGAGCGTGGCACGCTGGATTTGCCGAATACCGCGACTTGGTAACCTGTGCAGTGTACCTGTGGCTGTTTGGTTAAAAGAAGGGACTGCTGCGCAGTCCAACGCGGGCAAGCCCGCACGCCACATTGAATCTTTGTTTTGGTTTTTTAAGCCCGTTTAGTCGGTGATATAGCGCACGCCTGGCTTGGCGCGCTCGTCCACTGTCAGTTCGAAAATATCCGGCCGGGCGTAGTGCCCTACCACGTCATAGTCATAGCGGGCGCGCACCAGGTCATCAGTGTTGATCTGCGCGGTCAGCAGGCCGGATTCACCCAGCAGCGGCCCGGCGAGGATGTCACCCATGGGGCCGACGATCACACTGCCGCCGGCGATCAATGGGCGCTGTGAAGGCCAGTTTGCCACCTCAATGCCCAGCGCCTCGGGCGACGCCTGCACCTGGCAGGCGCTGACCACAAAGCACCGCCCCTCATGGGCTACGTGGCGCATGCTCACCTGCCACATCTCGCGCTCGTCCACCGTCGGCGCGCACCAGACCTCGACGCCCTTGGCGTACATCGCCGTGCGCAGCAGCGGCATCATGTTTTCCCAGCACACCGCGCCACCGATGCGCCCTACTGCCGCGTCGATCACCGGCAAGGTGGAGCCGTCGCCCTTGCCCCAGATCAGCCGTTCGGTGCCGGTAGGCATCAGTTTGCGGTGCTTGGCGACCAGGCCGCCGGTTGGCTCGAAATACAGCACGGTGCAATACAAGGTGCTGCCACTGCGCTCGATCACGCCCAAGACCAGACTGGCACCGGTGCGCGCCGACAGACCGGCGAGCGCTTCGGTTTCGGTGCCGGGCACGTCGATGGCGTTGGCAAAATACCGGGCAAAGGCTTCGCGACCTTCGGGCAGGCGATAGCCCAATTGGGTGCCAAAGCTTTCGCCTTTGGGGTAGCCACCCAGCAATGCCTCAGGCATGACCACCAGTTGCGCGCCGCTGCGCAGTATCGGGTCCTCGTAGGCGAGGATTTGCGCCAGGGTCTCGGCCTTGCCGCCAGGCAGGGAACCGATCTGCAGAGCCGCCACAGTAGAAACAGGCATCACGATCACTCCAAATAAGGGGGGTTGCCCATTCTCGCGCCAGCCTCGATCATGAATAAAGCCCACCTCAGTGCTGAATGATATGAGCCAGATAAATATCGCCCAGGTTGATCTGAACCTGCTGAAAACCTTCGAAGCCCTGCACGATGAGTCCAGCGCCAGCCGCGCCGCCTTGCGTCTGGGCGTGACGCAATCGGCTATCAGTGCCGGCCTGCGGCGTTTGCGCGAGGTGTATGGCGACCAATTGTTCGTGCGCACCGGTCGCGGCCTGGCGCCGACGCTGCGCGCCAATCAATTGAAGCCGGTGATCAGTGACGCGCTGGACCGTTGCCGGCAGAGCCTGGCGATGGTCAACCCGGATAACCCGAACTATCAGGGCCGGTCGGTGGTGGTGGGCCTGTCCGATGACTTCGAGATTGCCTATGGCCGCCGCCTGATGCAGGCTATCGCGCAGCGTTTGCCGAAACTGCGGGTGATCTTCCGCCAGACCCACAGCCAGATCGTCGCCAGCGCTCTGCTCGACCGCACCCTGGACCTGGCGATTACCGCAGGCGGTTTCGCCCAAGGCCGGTTGAGTCGACAAGTGTTGGGGGAAGGTGATTACCGCTGCCTGGTGGATTCGGACCAGGCAAGCATCAGCCTGGACGAGTTCGTCAGGCGCGAGCATGTACTGGTGTCGTCAGGCGGGTTTATCGGGATCACCGACGAGGGGTTGGCGGCACAGGGGTTGAGCCGCCAGGTGTGCGCGTCGACCAGCCACTTCGCCGCGCTGCCGTTCTTGCTCAAGGGCAGCGCGGCAGTGGCGACCATCCCCGGGCATGCCGCGCTGGCCATTGCCGAGATGACCGGCTTGCGCGTGCTCGCGTGCCCGCTGGATCTGCCGCGTTACCCGGTAGAGCTGGGCTGGCGCACCCAGGCGCAGCTGGATCCGCTGCTGTTGAAAGTACGCGAGGCGATTGTCGAAAGTTTTACTTCGCCGCCGCCATCAGCTTGTTGACTTCACTGCGCACCATGTTGGAAAACTCCGGCGGCGACATGCCGTCGAGTTCCGCACGCACCCATTCGGCCCACTTGCCCTTGCGCTTGGCGCGCTCGCCGAACAACCGGGCCGCTTCGCCCTTGGCCTTGCCCAGGTTGGTTTGCCACAGGTCATAGAGACGCGACTTTTCATCTTCCAGCTCGGCGCGTTCGGCGAGGGTCTTGTTGGCCAGATTGAAGCTCATGTTGAATTACCTGCTGCACAAATAGACGACATCTTACACTGTAGGTCGGAATTTCCTGATTCGGATTTTGCCTGGAGCCGCTTGCCGGCAAAAAAACTGCAACTTTTGCCGCAGCCCGACACTCCATTGTTCACTGTCACATTCACCTGCAAGGAGTCACACCCATGGCCCGCAAATCTGCCGCCCAAGCCGTCGAAGATCAAATCAAGGATCAAGCGTTCAGTGAACTGACGGCACTGATCGAAGAGTCGGAAAAATTGCTCAAAAGCAGCGCCTCCTGGTAGGCGAAGAAGGCGAAACCCTGCGCGAACAGGTCGCCATCAAACTCAAGCAAGCGCTGGACTCGGTGTCCAACGTGCGTGAACGCAGCAAGCCGGTGGTGGATGCCACTGAAACCTACATCGGTGGCCACCCATGGCAGACCGTGGCGATTTCTGCAGGTTTCGGCCTGGTGGTTGGCCTGTTGCTCGGTCGCCGCAACTGATAGGCCCGAGGGCTGCGCCGCTGGCGCAGCCGCTCCTACGCTCCCGCCAGTTCTTGCAACTGCCGAAGTTCCTGCACCTGAATCTCAATGCCTGCTTCCTGCGACTTCGCCCGCGTGCGATGACGCCGATCCCCTGGTAAGCGCCGCAACCCCGCCGCATGCATCTGCCGCACCAGTTCCTGGCTGCGCTCGGCGAAGCTTTGGCCGGCGGTTTTGCTCGGGTCGATCACAATCAGCAACTGCCCGGTCCAGGGTGTACGGGCGCCGGGGTGGTCAGCCCAATTGAACTCGAAGGAAAAGTTACCACCCGTCAGCGCCGCCGCCAGCAGTTCGACCATCATCGACAAGGCAGACCCCTTGTGCCCGCCAAACGGCAGCAGCGCACCGCCTTCCAGCACAGCCTTGGGGTCCTGGGTGGGCTGGCCCAGGCTGTCCACACCCATGCCTGGCGGCAGCCGCTCGCCCTTGCGGGCGGCAATCTGCACATCGCCATGGGCAATGGCGCTGGTGGCCAGGTCGAAGACGATGGGCAAGCCGTCGGCACGCGGCGCGGCGAAAGCAATGGGGTTGGTGCCGAACAACGGGCGGTCGGCGCCGTGGGGCACCACGCAGGTCATGCTGTTGACCACGCTCAGCGCCACCAGCCCTTCCTCGGCGAAGGGTTCGACGTCCGGCCACAGGGCCGCAAAATGATGTGAATTATGAATCGCCAGCAGCGCAATCCCGGCACTGCGCGCCTTGTCCACCAGCAACGCGCGGGCGGCGGCCAAGGCCGGCTGGGCAAAACCGTTGCCGGCGTCTACGCGCACAAATCCGGACGCCACATCGGTGACCACGGGCACGGCTTTGCCGTTGACCCAGCCGCTGGCCAGGGTGCTGAGGTAACCGGGGATGCGGAAGACCCCATGGCTATGCGCGCCATCACGTTCGGCGCTGGCGCAATTGTGCGCCAGGATCGCAGCCACCTCAGGCGAGGTGCCATGCTTGACCAACACCGTGTGCAACAACCCCACCAGCTCATTGAAGCCGATGTGCGCTGTCGCGTTGTCAACGATCGGGGACTGGGCAGACATCTGTAGCTCCGATTTTATAATTGGAAGAGACAACAAGAATCCAGACCGCCGATTAAACAACGCCCCCCGTGCCTGCTGTCAACGGGCGCTTGAGGTTATCGGTGGTTTTTTACAGGCCAGCTATCTACCGCCATCGAAGCTGTGCCAGTCCTTAACGTGAAGCCTCCTAACCGCGGCAACGATGGAGCGCACACGATGGCGAATGTCACCCCACCCTACTATTTCGAAGAGTTTCTTCTCCCGGCCCGGCGCAGGGAGCCAACCCCACGCGAGCGCGAGCTGGGGTTTACGATAAAGGATCTGGAATGGCTGTACACGCTGTACTACCCCTCTGACGCGGCACGCAAGGACTCCACGGTGCGCGGTCATCACATGCTGGTAGAACGGTTGCTGGTCAACCTCACCGGCAAACCCTCCGTGCCGTTGGCAGGCGCCTTTATGATGAGCCCCACTCCCGACGACGCAAAAGCCGTGCTCTACACCCCCTATGGGGGGCTGGAGGTATTCGAGAGCCACACCGCCTTGCTCGATGAAGTGCGCAAACGCCTGAGAAACCCAGGCCAGCGCACTCGATGGCTGCAATTTCAATCTATCGAGGAGCGTCACGCACTGCCACCGGGCGCTCGGCTGACAGTCACTACCGCCACCATCCTCAGCCCGGTCATGGAAGACCTGGAGCAAGGCATCCTGGCTGGCCAGCAGCAAAATCTGACGGTGATGTTCGACGAACTGCGCAAACTCCCCAGCCTCAACGAGATGCTCGACACTTTGCTCGGCATCATGGCGCGCTCCTATTTCCCCGGGCTCGAGCAGGCCAGCACACGTGTGAACACCTTTCGTCGGGCTTCGAACGGCGAGGACAGCCATTGGATTGCCTCTGAGTCCCTGCGCGATACGCTGCTGCGTTTCTATACCCGGCAAGCCTGGCCAACGGATCAGACACACACATTTTTCAACCCTGCGCATGACACCCGCGCCTTTAGCCCGGAACAGCTGATTGAGGACCAGCAACGCTGGGACACGGTGGTAGAACAGACCAGCGGGTCGCTTTCAAAGTTATTCAGCAGTCTGCTACAGACCTACTGGAATGAAGACGTCAAGACAGGCACGTCACGCCTGCAGTTTTTCGCCCAGACAATGCGTGACAAGTTCCGCGCCGACCTGCTGTTCAAGCATCAGCAAGGCATCGTATCCGCCGATGAAAGTCGAAAACTGCGCGCCGTCATGTTGCCGGACCAGGCCACGCGTGCCGCCGCCAACCACGAACTCAGCGTAGAGCGGGTACGGATTGAGACCACCTTTGAACATCATGTCAGCCTGGCCGGCACCCTGATGATCAGCAACTCCCACGCTTTTCTCTATACCCAAGCACGTGGTTTGCAGGTGCTCGCGGACCTGAAAGACCTTAACGACACCCTGCTGACCATGCTCAAAACAGCCGGTTATGAAGATGAGCTGCTCAATTTTCTGTCCCTGGATGAACGCAGTGTGTTTGTGGGCATGGACCAGATACAAGTGAGCGGCAAGCCTGTGAACGGCGACGTGTTCCAGGCAATGCTCGAAGACATTGTGGCCAAGCAGTCGGACAACCTCGAGTATGCCCTGGGGCTGTACCGGCGTAGCGCGGGCACCGTCGACCTGGGCGCCTTGCTCGACAGTGCGCTGGACATCCGCGCCATGCTCGACAGCCGCCTGCTGGCACGCGATACACACGGGCGCTGGAGCGTCCACCCCATCACCAGCGGCAATGGCCGTCCCACTACGGTCCAGGCAGAAAAGGCCAAGTTGCAGCTGCAGCAGTTGCAAGCGGTCGAGGCCGCCATGGCGCTGGAGCGCAGCACGCATCCCGTGTTTGCCCAGAGCAGCCTGCCGATGCTGCCGAAACAGCTGTTGGAGAATAACCAGGCACACCGCAGCCAAGGCATGTTGCAGGGGTTGAGCGGTGAAGCGCAATTGCGGCGGCTGCACAAAAGTTTGCCCCCCAATGCCCTGGCAGTACTGGACAGCGTGCTTCACGCCGACAGCATGACCCGGCTGAAGCGCCACGGCCTCAACGGGTTCATAGCGGATGCTTTTGGCCTGGCCCTGACCATCGGCGCCACGCCCCATGCCCTGGCCCATTGTTTTGTACTGACCGAACGTGGCGGCACCGACCCCGCTCACTCCGGGGCGGCTGTGCTGTGGACGCCGCGTTGCGGCTATGAAGCGTTTGCGTCGATCAAGGCCCTGCGCGAAGCCCTGGGGCAACGCTTGCAAGACCCGCTGCTGCGGTTACCCCTGCTGGAAAACCTGCCGGTCTCCAAGCGCGTGCCGCACCAGCATTGCCAGCTCGGCCCGTTGCAACGTATTGACAACCACTTGCTGAACGACCGCCAGCAGACCTACAGCGACTTCACCGGCGACGAAATCAACTATCTGCTATCGATGCGATTGAACGCACAACGCCTTGAGCAGCGCTTGGATGGCCTGATCCGGCGGGCACCACCGACCAACCTGCCGCGGGCCACTGCCATCGCACGAGCCATCATGCACCAGCAAGCACTCCCGGTATGGCTTGGCATGGCACCGCCGGATGAGCAAATCCTGCAGGCCGAACTGCTCGAGCAATACCGCATCAGCGCACCGGACGAACGGGACTACCTGCACAGCATCACCACGTTGCGCGAACACGCCGCCAGCAGCCTGTCAGCCCTGCTTCATGCTCGTTTTCCGGGGCAAGCGCTTAACCCGGACAATGTCTTGATACCCGGCCGTATCAACCTGGCGGGCAACACGCTGAGCTTGACCGACTTCGCGCTGCGGCACTTGCCTGACCTGCGCGCCGAAGACCTCCGGCCCCAATCGCGCACGGCTACCCCGTTACCGGACACGCTGGACGGCAGTGCCGTGGTGCAACTGATCCGCCAACTGGACTTGAAGAGCTTCTACCAGGCACAGCTGACCACCCACCTCAAAGGTGACACCGAGGATACCCGCGAGCGTCGCCAAATATTCTGCCGGCTGCTGCCCTGGCAGCTGCTGCAGTACGCCCACCAACAAAAACTTGAAGATCAACTGTCCGCATCGGCCTGGAGCTTGATCCAGCAAGTCTTTGATATGCCGGATGGCGTGGCGCGTGCCGCCCTGGATGGCGCGACGGCCGTGATTCGCCCCCTTGAACTGATTGCTACCCCGGGCGCGACGCCGGCCAAGGCCCAGGGCTGCTACGTCATCGGTCCGCCAACCGGTACTTCAGGGCCCGTGGTCCTGTATGCACCCTACAGCCCTGAACACTTGTTGGTGGAATACGCAAATGAAGCAGCATTGCTCAAGGAGTTCACCCTTCCCGGCGCGCTGCAGGAGTGGGTAACCGGCCAGATGCAAGCCGCCCACGGCGCCACTTACCGCAATTTATTGGGCCAAGGCATCAGTGGCACCTCGGAGATTCGTCTCGGTGCCTCCGCTCTCCTCGGCAACCTGCTGAAACAGCTGTTTGCGGACAACATCGAGATGCTGTTAGAGATGCTGGCCAACCAGTTCAGCCCGTCAGGCAAGGCACGCTGGAACGCAGTCACCAGCCTGCTTACCCAAGGTATTCCCAAAGGTCTACAGTTCATGGCCGGCAAACTGGCTTACCCACTGACGGTGTGGCGCAGCTACAAACTGTTCAAGACCTCCGCTGAAGACCTGCAGCAACATCGGTGGCAACACGCACTCAAAACCTTTATCGGCGGTGTGGCCGAACTGGCCTCTTTACGCAAGGAGCTGGACGGGCTGTTGCCACCCGCCGCCTTGCCAGATGACGAAGTCACGCTGGAAGAATGGTTGAATAACCCTCAGCCGGCCGCCACCACGCTGGCTGACGTGAACCTGACGGCACCTGAGCGCACAAAACTGCGGGCGTTTGAAAACCACGAGGTTGCCTTGGCGGACCTGACACCCGGCACATCGACAAAGCCTTATAGCACTACCACCGGGACGCGCTATTTCGTGCCGCTGGCGGGCAAGGTGTACCCGGTGAAAAAAGCTGGCGAGCGCTGGCGCCTGAGCCAAGGCGAGGTGCACGGCCCCTATGTGCAACGCAGTGCCCAGGGAGGCTGGGCACTGGACCTGGATCGGCATAACCCGCGCTACGGCAAATCCTTGACTCGCCTCGCCGGCAAGGTGAACACCCGGGCAGCCGAGCGCGAGGTGATCAATATCGAAGCCGTGGGCATGCGCGAAATCGCCGCGTTATCCAGTTGGAAAGCTCAATGCATCAATGAAGCGCTGAATGTCGCGACCTACTATGCGGTGACGTGCAAACGCAACCTGCTTCACTTTGCGACACTGCGCGAGCCCAACAGCCGGCTGGGTCGATTTTTTACCGAGTTATTCGGCGTGGTCACACTCACGGCCGACCAAGTGCAAAGGGTCGAACGGCGCGTCGATGAGATACTCGATGAGTTGACCAACCATACGCTGATCGGCCCGGACTCTCAGCGTTTCGTCAGCGGTACCCATCGCTATAACGCACAAGACAGTTTTGCCTTCGTGATACCCGATGACCAGGACAACAAAATCTACCTGCTGGACCGCTTCTTCGACCCCGGCATGGACGTCTATCAAAACCGCCTGACCACGCCGTTCAACATCTCGGCGCACGCACGGGCGGCCTCATTGCTTCACGAGATATCGCACATCAAATCCTTGACCGAGGACCTGGCTTACCTCGACACCATGCGGCCGTTCCACGACCTGATCGACATCAACATCCAGGGCGCCGGGGTGATGCAGACCGACCTTGCCGACCTGCGCGCAACGGCGCTGTCGACCTTGACCCCCGCCACCGCTGCTGTTCAAGACATGGGACGACTTTTCGCAAGCCTGGGAGGATTTCGGCAGTCACCGCGTGACGTCACCGCTCAAGGATAAGGTGCTGAGCATCACGGGTGGCCGGACCCTTGATGAGGCGCGGGCGATTTTCATGAGCAACGCCGATAAACGCATCGACACCATTCTGGCCAATGCCGATTCCGTCACTTACCTGATCAGCCAACTCGGCCGAGCATTGGATGCGGGAGCCTGAACCGGCTCCCGGCGGGGTGCGTCAGTCTTTCTGGTCACGCAGGATGTTGCCCGAAGCACCATCGATGCGCGCTTCATACACGGTGCCGTCGGATTTGCGGCCTTTGACTTCCCAATAGCCGTTGTCATCGGCTTCCGCCGCATAGACCTCGATGTACCCGGCCTTGGTTTTGGCCACTTCGATGGCTTTTTCGATGGTGATCCAACCCGCGCCGGGCTTATCGGCCAGGGCGGCGCCCGCACTGAGCAGAGCGGTGGTTGCACACAGGGCGACTAAGGTTTTCTTCAGCATTTTCGTACTCCATTGTGGGAATGTCCTGAATTTTTAGGAGCCCGCTAAACGAGAATAAGTTCCAATTGATGTGCAATCGCCATGATGGCTGTTCTCGCCGTCCACCCTGGGAGGTTAGAATGCGCGAAATCAGGATGAGTAAATGAGCGAAAAGTCCGTTTCAGAAGCCGAATATGACGCCATCACCGACGCCGCCGCGCATTGGTGCATGCGCCTGCACGCGGGCGATTGCACCCCGGGTGAACGTCAGGCTTTTGCGCAATGGCATGACGCCCACCCGCTGCACGCCTTTGAATACGCGGCGATGCTGGAAATCTGGGATGTCGCCGACCACCTGCCCCGCAACGAACCCACGCCGGTGGTTGTGCCGTTCAAGCCGCGCAGCCGGCTGCGCACTTACGCGGTAGCGGCGGCGATCTGCCTGGCCGCATTGCCGCTTGCCGCGTTTACCGGTTGGGAAGCCGGCTGGTTGCCGAGTTCCTATGAACGCTACCAGGCCAGCAATGGTTTGCGTCAGGTCACCCTCGGTGACGGCAGCCAGGTGGAACTCAACCTGGGCACCGAACTGGTCTACAGCAACTACAAGGACCAGCGCCGGGTCACGCTGAAAAAGGGTGAAGCGTTCTTCAAGGTGAGCCACGACGCGACGCATCCGTTTATCGTGCATGCCGGCAACGGCCAGGTACGAGTCACGGGCACCCAGTTCAATGTCTGGAAGTATGAAGACCAAGTGCGGGTGATGCTGCTGGAAGGCTCAGTGCAGATCGCCAGCGACCAGATACACGGCAGCGTGCCCCTGACCCCGGGCATGCAGGCCAGCTATCAACAAGGCGACGCCACGCCTCACGTGCGGGCGATCAACCCCAGTGACTCCGCGCTGGCCTGGCGCCAGGGCAAGCTGATTCTCGACAACCTGGCCCTCGCCGATGCGTTGCCGTTGATCAACCGTTACCTGAGCAAACCGGTGATGCTGGCCGATGCCACCACCGGGGCGATCCGCATCGGCGGCATCTACAACATCAATGAGGTCAATAACCTCATCCCCTCCTTGCCCAAGGTTTTGCCGGTCTACTTGACCCAGAACCAGGACGGCAACCCCGTACTCAATTCCATCCCGCGTAAAGCGCCGAAAGGCTGAGCCTGGCCTTTGCCGGCTCGGGCCTTTTACGGCCCGCGTGTCCATTTTTTTACACCCCTTCGTCCTGAACCGCCCGTGCCGAGCGGATTCATGGTTTTGTCATGCACGGTGTTACACCGCTGATACAGACAGGTGAAGCGATTGTGCTGTGGCTGCAGAGCAAGGGCTACAGGGGGCGCTGTCTCATGGTTGATACAAGGCGGCCATCATTTTGCCGTGTACTTTCCGCAACCTATTGAATAAAAAGAATAAATAAAAAGCGGCACGCCTTCTGCTCTATCCCTTACAGCGCTGTTTAGGGTCAGCGCGAAGAATAAGGAATGCCGCCGTGATGACACTTACGCAAGGTTCGATGAACGTACTGCTGGCCAGCTGTGTACTCAGCGCCTGCATCAGTCTTCCGACCCTGGCAGGTGACGGCGTGATCGTGACCGGCCGCGACGTACAGGGCCACATTTATGGTCGACCTTCATTCGGTAAAGACCCCTACCCCACCACCGCCAACGCCAATCCAAGCCGCGAGATCCTGAACTCCACAGGCGAACTCAGTGACATGGACATCCGTGGCGTCAGCAGTGGCTCGAGCATCAGCCGCGCCATCCTGCCAAACGGCAATATTCCTGGCTTGAACAACACCCAAGGCAGTGTGTCGACACTCGGTTCCGGCACAGCGGTCGGCCACGGGGCCGGCGCCGCCATGGGCGGGCAGATCAGTGATTCGATCCAGCGTGGCATGGCGCCCTTGAACAACATCGGCAGCATGATGGGGGGCAAATAATGAACCGCTCCCTGCTTATTCTGGCCCTGCTGGGCAGCGCCGCAGCCATGGCCGACGACACCGCCGTGATCAACAACAGCGGCCGGGACTACAACGGCAACGTGATGATCAACCAGGCGGCGGGTAACCAGCAGCAAACGGCCAACAACCGCTCCGTTGCGCTCGGTGGCAAGGCCACCACCCTCAATATCCAGAACATGAATGGCAAGGTCGACCCGTCCCTGAACGCCAAGGCGGCGATTGAGGGCAACTCTTTTACCAATGGCAACGGCATGGTGGGCATCAACCAGTCGGCCGGGGCCAATAACCAATTAGTCAATGCCGTGCGGATCAGCGTCAATCCTGCCCCGCAAAGCATCGACGACAGCGTCCTGGTGCAACAGAACACCACGACGCTGGCAACCGACTCAGGGCTCACCCCCACCACTGGCAGCCGCCAGGTCGTGACAAGCGACCAGGCCTTCACAGGCAGCCGAGGAGTGATTCAGGTGAACCAGAGTGCTGGGGTGGGGAACCGAGTGGCTAACACCCTGGGCATCACTATCAAGTAAACGCTTGGTAGCACGAGTTAGACCGTACCAACACTTAACCAACTAATTAGAAGCAAGGAGAAACACCATGAAACCTCAAATGGCTCTGAAACCACTGGTTTTCGCTCTCGCCGCACTCATGGCTGCTGCTGCTCAAGCAGGTGGCTGGCACCCTGCGCCTCAACCCACCGGCGTAGTTGCCTCCGTGGTCACGGATGTACAAAACAGCGCGGGCAACAAGTTCGACGACACCAAAACCGAAAATAACGCTTCTGCCGATGGCTCGGTGACCGGCAACAGCGGCAACGTCGGTGTGAACGTGCAGGCCGGCAGCGGCAACCAGGCCGACAACTCTGGCGCCATCTCCAGCGCCAAAGGCGACTTCGCAACCGTGTTCGCCGTGGTTGATGTGAATCAAAACAGCGGTCTGAACAACTTCGTCAACAAAGGCACTCAGAACAATTCCTCGCTGGATAACTCGGCCAACGGCAACTCCGGCAACCTGGGCTACAACGGCCAGTCCGGTCAAGGCAACCAAGGCAAAAACAACCTGGCAATCACCACTGCAGATGGCAAAAACATCGCAGCGGCCGCCAACACCGAGCAAAACTCGCTCGCCAACAACTACCTCAACACCGCCGCTACCAGCCACGGCTATGGCCATGGCGGCAAACCTCAGTATGTGTCGAACAACTCGAGCCTCGACAACTCGGTTAACCGCAACTCCGGCAACGTAGGTGTGAACCTGCAATCCGGTGCCGGCAACCAAGGCAGCAACAGCCTGTCGATCGGCCAGGGTTGCAGCGTCTGCGCCAGCGGCGTGCGCTTCTGATCCAACGGGGCCTTGGCGACAAGGCCCTTTTTTATTCCAGTGTCCAGCAGGTCACACGATCATGCGCCTCGCGACCCTCTCCCTTCTGATGTTGCTCACCGGCCCGACCTGGGCAGGCACCATGGCGATCTCCGCCATGCCTGGCGGTGCAGTCATCTACAAGAAGGTCGAGAGTATCCGTGAGCGCCGGTTCGCCAACCTGGTGGAACAGAAAACCGATTTCAGCTGCGGTGCTGCGGCACTCGCCACCATTCTGCGTCAGGGCTATTGGCTGGACGTCGACGAAGACCACGTGATCAAAGGCATGCTGGTCAATGCAGACCAGGACCTGGTTCGCACCCAGGGTTTTTCCATGCTGGACATGAAGCGCTACCTCGAAAGCATCGGCATGCGTGCCCGGGGCTACAAGATCGGGCCAGAGACCCTGGTGACCGTGAAGATCCCCGTCGTGGTGCTGCTGGAAATTCGTGGCTACAAGCACTTCGTGGTGTTGCAGCGCGCGGACAAGGACTGGGTCTATATCGGCGACCCGGTGCTGGGCCATAAGCGCTATTCACACGACGACTTCGTCAAGGGCTGGAATGGCATCGTCTTCGCCGTGCTGGGTGAAGGTTACGACAAGGCCAATGCCTTGCTCGACCCACCCACGCCGCTGACCGCCAAGAACCAGTTGAATGAGTTCAGGCCGGTAGGCGATGCCGAGCTGATGGATTTCGGTTTCATCCAGAGCGACTTCTTCTAAAAGAAGCGCAATAAGGGGCAGGACGCTCCAGGAGCTGAAGATGAACACTTCCCGTTGGCTGACGGTCTTGTGTCTGGCAGCCTCAATGCCCGCTTATGCTTCATCGGGGTTCAAACCGATCGAGCTCAAGGATTCGGAGATGGCCGAACTGCGCGGCCGTTATGTGATGCCGGGGCGAATCATCAGCTTCGGTATTGTCATGAGCAGCACCTGGACCAATGCCATAGGCGACAGCATCACCGGCAAGGCCAACATGCAAATCGACTCGTCGACCATTACCCCGCAATTCTACGTGCAGACCACCGGCGCCACAGGTACCGGCAGCAATCAGAACACCGGCACCGGTAATGTCATCGGCGGTGCGGGCCTGGGCACCGGCACGGGCGTGACCCAAAGCGTGCGCGCCGCAGGCGACGGCAACGCGGCCTACAACAATGTCGGTATCAACGTCACTGAAAACGGCCTGGCCCCTTCCAACATCGTGCAATCCGGGCAGGTGCTGGTGGCCGGTGGCACCGTGACCGGCGACAGCGCGGCGGGCCGGGTAAGCGTCTCGGCCAACAACGGCGGTTTGCAGATGGCGATCCAGGCCAACCATAACCAAGGCAACAGCCTCCAGCAGATCGGCGGCGGCCAAGTGTTGCAAGGCACGGTGTTGACCGGCAATACCAACTTCGTCAACAACATGACCCAACTCAACGTGGTGATGGGCAATAACGGGCTGAACAACCCGGCAATAAACTGCAACCTGGATCAACTCAAAGGCCTACGCACTCTCGGTTATTGAACTACGCTGAGCCTCGACACTTTCGCATTAGAAAAGGACGGCTTATTTCATGCATCGATCGGTATCGCTACGTGCGGTGGTTTGTTTAAGTACGCTCTTGCCCGCATCCGTGTTGTATGCAGCGCCAGACGCAGATATAGAGACTCTCAAACAGGAGCTCCTGGAACTCAAGCAACGTTACGACGTGCAGCAAAAAGCCCTGGCGGTGCTGGAGCAGCGTGTGCGCCAGGTCGAAGATCAACCGGCGACGCCAGCGCCCAAGCGCCTGGCCAAATCTCCGGCAGATTTCCAAAAAGCCAGCGGTGCCACGGTGGCCGGGACCGGCGCTGCGGCCGCGTCCGGTGGGGCGGGCGGCGGCGGCAGCTCGTATGGTCAATCCCTCAAGGACGATTCGGCGCCAGCGCAAAGCGTGAGCAACCTCTACAACGAAGCCAGCGGTTTCTTTGGGAACGGCAAGTTCAGCTTTGAAACCGGCATCACTTATGCGCGTTACGATGCCCGCCAGTTAACCCTCAATGGGTTCCTGGCACTGGACTCGATCTTTTTGGGCAATATCAACCTGGACCGTATCAAGGCTGACAACTGGACCCTGGACCTGACCGGGCGCTACAACCTCGACAACCGCTGGCAGTTCGACGTCAACGTGCCGGTGGTTTACCGCGAATCCACCTACCAGTCGAGCGGCGCCGGCAACGATGCCACTGCCACCTCTGAAGCCGACGTAAGCCGCGATCCAACCATCGGCGACGTGAACTTCGGCGTGGCGTACAAATTCCTCGACGAAACCCCTACCTTGCCGGACGCCGTGGTGTCCGTGCGCGTCAAGGCGCCCACCGGTAAAGAACCGTTTGGTATCAAGCTGGTCAGGCAAACCACCAACGACAACCTCTATGTGCCGGAAAGCCTGCCTACCGGTAACGGCGTCTGGTCGATCACACCGGGCATCTCGCTGGTCAAGACCTTCGACCCGGCGGTGCTGTTTGGCTCGCTCTCGTACACACACAACTTCGAAGAATCATTTGACGACATCAGCAGTGACGTCAACCAGAAAGTCGGCGGCAAGGTCCGTCTCGGCGACAGCTTCCAGTTGGGTGTCGGCGTAGCCTTCGCGCTGAACGAAAAAATGAGTATGTCGTTCTCGGTCTCCGACCTGGTGCAACGCAAGAGCAAGCTCAAGCCCAACGGCGGCGACTGGCAGTCGGTGGTCTCCAGCGATGCCAATGCCGGGTATTTCAACGTGGGGATGACCATTGCGGCATCGGAAAACCTGACGATCGTGCCGAACCTGGCGATTGGTATGACGGACGATGCACCGGACTTTACGTTCAGCCTGAAATTCCCGTATTACTTTTGATTGAAGGGCTGCTTCGCGGCCCGTTCACCACCAAGGAAAAGCCCCGCAACGATAAGGGTCGTTGCGGGGCTTTTCGGTTTACCCGCCCTAGCGGATCTGGTGTTTGTGCAGCAACCGGTAGAACGTGGGCCGGGAAACCCCCAGCACGCGGGCCGCGACACTCAGGTTGTCGCTGTGCCGGTTGAGCACATCGCACAGCGCCTGACGCTCGGCGCGGTGCTTATAGTCTTCCAGTGTAGCCATCGGCAGCGAGATTGCCTGCTGGCTTTTCAATCCCAGATCAACGGCCTCGATCTGGCGCCCTTCGGCAAGCACCAGGCCACGGCGCACGCGGTTGGCCAGCTCGCGCACATTGCCCGGCCAGGAGTGTTCGCCCATGGAGACCAGGGCCTCGTCACTGAAGGTGCGCGGGCGGCGACCGGTTTCCTGACTGTAAAACCGCGAAAAATGGTTGGCCAGCATCGCCACATCGCCATGCCGCTCGCGCAACGGCGCGGTCACCACTTGCAGAACATTGAGCCGGTAATACAGGTCTTCGCGGAATGTGCCCTTTTCAACTGCGGCTTCGAGGTCCACGTGGGTCGCGGCCAGAACCCGTACATCTACCGGAATCGGCTGGCTGCCACCAACGCGCTCGATCTGTTTTTCCTGCAGAAAACGCAGCAGGTTAGCCTGCAGTTCCATCGGCAAATCACCGATTTCATCCAGGAACAGCGTACCGCCGTGAGCCGCCTCGATACGCCCGACCTTGCGCTGATGGGCGCCGGTGAACGCGCCTTTCTCATGGCCGAATAATTCGGATTGGATCAGGTGTTCGGGAATGGCCCCGCAATTGATTGCGACAAACGGCTTGGCGTGGCGCTGGGATTGACGATGCAGGGTCTTGGCCACCAGCTCTTTACCGGTGCCGCTGTCCCCGCGGATCAACACCGGGGATTCGGTGGGTGCCAACTTGGATAGCAATTTACGCAGTTCACGAATCGGTCGGCTGTCACCGAGCAATTCATGCTCGGGCTCATCCACCAGCATGTGGCCCTTGCCGCGCAGGCGTGCCATGCCGAAAGCGCGGCCCAGCGTGACCTGCACGCGGGCGACATCGAAGGGCAACGTATGGAAGTCAAAGAACCACTCACAGACGAAATCACCGACATTCTGCAAGCGCAGCACGTCCTGGCTAAGTACCGCGATCCACTCGGTGCCGCTGCGGCCGATCAGTTCCTTGACCGCTTCCGGGCGTTCCAGGTGGTAGGGCTGTAAACGCAGCAGGCCCACATCGCAGGTCCGTTCGCCGACGGCCTCCAGCGCGCAGCTGTGCACCTCCCACCCGGCGGTGCGTAAGCCGGGCAATAGCCCATGGCAGTCGTCGCAGGGGTCGACCACAAGCAAGCGGCGCTGCACGGGTGTAACAATCATGACTATTCCTTGGCGCCAAAATTGTTAAAGTTATTTTAAAACAACGGTTTGTGACGCCTGGCGCTAACACTAGCAAGGTCTTGACGCGCCGCTTGTATCGTTTCGCTATAACTGCGGGCAAAAAGCCACTTTGCAGTATTTTCGGCAAAAAAGTGACACACCATCGAAACGTTCATAGCGCTTTCAAAACAGCCGCTTACATGACGTTAATCAGGGAAAGTTAAAATTTATGGCTCTAAGATGTGACCCGTACCCGGTCATCGTGCATCAGTACAAGTAACTCGCCGTCCGGCTCGCCCAACCGACGGCACTCACTTGAATGGGCAATGAGAGAGAACACCCACATGAACGCCCCGCTCCGCATCAACGAAGCTCTTTTGATCGCAGACCGTGCTTTCCAGCCCTTTCAGTGCGTGGCCTGGCACGACGGCAATGGCGCCCTGAGCCTGAGCGTCATCGACCGCACCAATACCCGCATCGGCAGTAAGCAACTGTCGTCGAGTGCCTACACCGACCCCGCTCAGTTGGAAGACTTGCTGTTGCAGGCCCGCGCCGAGCTCGATAAAGATGGCCACCAGTTGCTGTCCTGGGCAATGCCGAAGTAAGCCCGCCTGATAACTTCCGATCACTGTAAAACAGTCATCGGAAGTTGCACACCAGAACTAAAGTTGCTTACCGCGCGGCAAGAATAAACCGTTCGATTGCTTCCGCAGCGCCGTCCTCGACATTGCTGCCGGTGACCACACTCGCCTGGCGCTTGACGGCTTCCTCCGCCTGCCCCATGGCAATCGACAACCCGGCCACCTGAAACATCGCTGGGTCATTGCCGCCATCGCCGATGGCCGCCGTCTGCTCCATGGGCACGCCAAGGTGCGCGGCCAAGGTCTTCAAGGCTTCGCCCTTGTTGGCGAGCATGGCCGTTACGTCCAGGTACACCGGCTGCGAGCGTGACACTTGGGCCAGCCCCTGCACCTTGGGCTGCAGCTGCGCTTCCAGTTCCACCAGCAACTGCGTGTTGTGGCTGGCGGCGACGATCTTGTCGACCCGGTCCAGGTACGGCTCAAAACTCTCCACCACCACCGGCCCATAGCCCAGGCCATCGGCTTCACGCTGCTGCATCGGCCCTGGCGGGTCACGGCGCAGCCAGTCGCCGTCGGCAAACACCCACACCTCCACGTCCGGCTCGGCCGAGAACAGCGCCAGAGTCACCAGCGCCGCTTCGGCCGGCAAATGATGGGCAACCAGGATGCTGCCATCCGGGTTGATCAGCGTGCCGCCATTGAAGCCGGCCACCGGCACATCAATGCCGAAGGTCTCGATCAGGTGCAGCATGGCCTTGGGCGGCCGCCCGCTGGCCAGGCTGAAAAACACCCCGGCGTCGCGCAAGGCGTGAATCGCATCGGCCGTGCGCTGGCTAAGGCGGTGATCCGGATGCAGCAGCGTACCGTCCACGTCACTGAGGATAAAACGGATGGGATGAATCGCTGCGTCACTCATCCGAGGCTATGCCAGGTACGGCCATCGCGGGCCAGCAACGCGTCAGCCGCTGCAGGGCCGTCTTCACCGGCCTTGTAGGTCTGAATGCCGTCGTCTTCCTTCCACGCATCGAGGAAGGGCTGCACCGCACGCCAGCCATTCTCGATGTTGTCGGCCCTCTGAAACAGGGTCTGGTCACCGGTCATGCAGTCGTAGATCAGGGTTTCGTAGCCGGTCGACGGCTGCATCTCGAAGAAGTCCTTGTAGGCGAACCCCAACTGAATATTGGCCATGTCCAGGGTCGGCCCGGGCTTTTTCGCCAGCAGGTCGAACCACATGCCTTCATTCGGCTGAATCTGGATCTTCAGGTACGTCGGCTTGAGCTCATCGACTTCGGTGTCACGGAACTGCGCATACGGCGCCGGCTTGAAGCAGATCACGATTTCGGTGTCACGAACGCTCATGCGTTTGCCGGTGCGCAAGTAGAATGGCACGCCGACCCAACGCCAGTTATCGATCATCACCTTGAGGGCCACGAAGGTCTCGGTGCTGCTGCCGGGGGCGACGTTGGGCTCTTCGCGGTAACCGGGCAATGGCTTGCCGCCGATTTCACCGGCGGTGTACTGGCCACGTACCGAATTGGCTCGCGCTTCTTCCGTGGACCAGGGCCTGATGGCACCCACCACCTTGGCCTTTTCACCGCGCACGGCATCGGCGCCGAACGCCGCCGGCGGTTCCATGGCGACCATCGCCAGCAACTGGAAAAGGTGATTGGGCACCATGTCGCGCAGCGTGCCGGTTTTCTCGAAGAAATTGCCCCGGGTTTCCACGCCGACGGTTTCGGCGGCGGTGATTTGCACATGATCGATGTAATGGTTGTTCCAGAACGCTTCGAACAGCACGTTGGAGAACCGGCTGATCAGAATGTTCTGCACCGTTTCCTTGCCCAGGTAATGGTCGATGCGATAGATCTGCTTCTCGCTCATCACCTTGAGCAAACTGGCGTTCAACGCTTCGGCGGTCGCCAGGTCGGAACCGAAAGGTTTTTCGATCACCACACGACGGAAGCTGTCATCGGTTTCGGTCAGCAAGCCGGCACTGCCCAGGCGCTGCACCACGTCACTGAAGAAACGCGGCGCGGTGGCGAGGTAGAACACTGCATTGCCGGTGCCGCTGTCGGCGATTTTCTGGCCGATGTCGGCGTAGGTGCCGTCGTCGAGGAAATCCCCCTCGACGTAGCTGATGCCCTTGGCCAATTGCGCCCACAAGGCCGGGTCCAACGCGTTATCCGCGCTGCCCTTGACCTTGCTCGCCGCTTCGGTGCGAATGAAATCTTCGAGCTTCTTGGCGAAGTCGGCATCGCTGATGGCGTTGTGATCAACCCCGACAATGCGCAAACCGTCGCCCAGCAGCCCATCACGACTGAGGTTGTACAGCGCCGGCATCAGCAGGCGCTTGACCAGGTCGCCATGGGCGCCAAACAGAAACAAGGTGGTGGGTGGTGCGGGTTCGGCCTTGGATTTCTTGCCGTTGGCGGTCATTTTTTGGAAGTCTCCACATGGCCACCAAAGCCGAAGCGCATGGCAGACAGCATCTTGTCACCGTAAGTGCTCTGCTGGCGCGAGCGAAAGCGTGCGAACAGCGAGGTGGACAGTACCGGAACCGGCACCGCTTGTTCCATGGCGGCTTCGATGGTCCAGCGGCCTTCGCCACTGTCGGCCACGGAACCGGAGTAACCGTCGAGTTTCGGGTCGGTGGCCAGAGCGTCGGCGGTCAGGTCCAGCAACCAGGACGACACCACGCTGCCACGGCGCCAGACTTCGGCGATATCGGCCACGTTCAGGTCGAAACGCTGGTCTTCGGGCAGGTTTTCCGAGTTTTTGGTTTTGAGGATGTCAAAACCTTCGGCAAACGCCTGCATCATTCCGTACTCGATGCCGTTGTGGATCATCTTGACGAAGTGCCCGGAGCCCGCAGGGCCGGCGTGGATATAGCCGTGCTCGGCGCGGGTGTCGGCGCTGGCGGAACGGTCCTTGGTACGCGGGATGTTGCCCAGGCCCGGTGCCAGGCTGGCGAAGATCGGGTCGAGGCGCTGCACGGTCTCGGCGTCGCCACCGATCATCATGCAATAGCCGCGCTCCAGGCCCCAGACGCCGCCGGAGGTGCCGACGTCGACATAGTGCAGGCCCTTGCGCGCCAATGCCTTGCCACGGCGTACATCGTCCTTATAGTTGGTATTGCCGCCGTCGATGATCACGTCACCGTCTTCCAGCAGCTCGCTCAATTCATTGATGGTGTTTTCCGTGGGGTCGCCTGCCGGCAGCATCACCCAGACGGCGCGAGGCTTTTGCAGCCCTGCGACCAGGGCTTTCAAGTCGGCGACGCCGGTGGCGCCCTCCTCGCTCAAGCCTTTGACAAATGCTTCGTTACGGTCGTAAACAACGGTGGTATGCCCATTGAGCATCAGGCGCCGTGCAATATTCCCGCCCATGCGGCCTAGTCCGATAATCCCCAGTTGCATGTGCTGATGCTCCCAACTACTAAATAAATGTGTGACATAGTTTATAGCGCAATGAGGCTAATGAGGGTTAGTCCAGAGCCGATCCGTGTAGTTTCATGACAAAAAGTCGCCATCATTTCAGCATCACGGCACAAAAAGTCACACGACCACCAAAAATAAAAAAGTTCCATTGCCCGCAAAAAGAATTCAGAATTGTCTCCGACTGCTGCCGAGAACCTCGACTCAAGCGTTCTGGCACACCGCGACACACCGGCTATTTGCGAGGTAAGCAATGAGCACTGCACAAATGTCCCGTCCGCCACAGACCCTCTACGTCACCCTGCGACGCGATGAGTTACGCCAGTTGAAAGACGAACGCGATCAACTGCAGCAGGAAGTCATGCGCCTGCGTGCCCACATCATTCAATCCCAGTTGGATCAGCCTGCCGGCGCGCAACCAGCGCTCTGCTGAGCCCGGTCATCACTTTGTAAGATAACAGCTACAAAAATCTCACAAAGTTTTCACATGCACCTCCCGATACTCCCGCCCGAAGGGCCACCTCATGCAAAGGTGGCCACTGTTGCGTGCAGCCCTGCGCGTCGACTGAAGAATGATCGGGTTGGAGCGCTGGATGGCAATGTTCAAACGCAGCACTAAGTCTGCGAAAGGCTTTGATTGGGCCGGTCTTGGCTGGCTATTCCTGTTTTTCTGGTATTTCTCGGGTATTACCCAACTGCTGATCCAACTCAGCGGCACCTCCGGTTTCAGCGGCTTTCGCCAAGCCTTCTTCATGAGCGCGATATGGCTCGCCCCCTGCTGATCTTCCCGCGCCGTACGCGCTTGCTCGCCGCGCTGATCGGCGTGGTGCTGTGGGCCTGCTCCATGGCCAGCCTGGGTTATTTCTTCATCTACCAGCAGGAATTTTCCCAAAGCGTCATCTTCATCATGTTCGAGTCGAACATCTCTGAAGCCGGCGAGTACGCCACCCAGTACTTTGCCTGGTGGATCGTGCTGGCGTTTATTGCCCACACCGCCGTTGCGATTTTCCTGTGGACCCGGGTTCGCCCGGTGTACCTGCCACGTGCCCAGGCCCTGGTGGCGGCCACCGCGATTCTGGTGGCCATTATTGGTTACCCGCTGGTCAAGCAGATCGCCCGCAGCGACACCCTGGACGACGCCATCGACCGCTTCGAAACGCGTATCGAGCCCGCCGTGCCATGGCAGATGATCGTTGCCTACCGCCGCTACACCGAACAGCTGGACAACATGCAAGGCATGCTCGACAGCGCCAGCCAGATCCCGCCCCTGACCAACCTCAAGGACACCATGGCCGGCCAGCCCTCGACCCTGGTGCTGGTCATCGGCGAGTCCACCAACCGCCAGCGCATGAGCCTCTATGGCTACCCGCGCAAGACCACGCCGGAACTGGACAAGCTGCGCGACCAACTGGCGGTGTTCGACAACGTCATCACCCCGCGCCCCTACACCATCGAGGCGCTGCAACAGGTGCTGACGTTCGCCGACGAGGAAAACCCGGACCTGTACCTGAAAACCCCCTCCATCGTCAGCGTGATGAAACAGGCCGGCTACAAGACCTACTGGATCACCAACCAACAGACCATGACCAAACGCAACACCATGCTCACGACCTTTTCCGAACAGGCTGACGAGCAGGTGTACCTGAACAACAACCGCAACCAGAACGCCCGCCAGTATGACGGCGACGTGCTGGAGCCGTTCGCCAAGGCCATGGCCGACCCGGCCGAGCGCAAGTTCATCGTGGTGCACCTGCTCGGCACCCACATGAGCTACCAGTACCGCTACCCGGAATCATTCGACAAATTCACCGATCGCCAAGGTGTGCCCGCCGGGATCAGCGACGATCAACTGCCGGTCTACAACAGCTATGACAATGCGGTGCTGTACAACGATTTCGTGGTGTCGAGCCTGATCAAGGACTACGCGAAGACCGATCCGAATGGTTTTCTGTTGTATCTGTCGGACCACGGCGAGGACGTCTTCGATTCGGCCGGCCACGCCACCCTGGGGCGCAACGAAGGCAAGCCGACCGCGCCGATGTACACCATTCCTTTCATGGCGTACGCCTCACCGAAATGGCGCGAAACCCACGACTGGAGTTTCGCCGGCGACCTGCAACGCCCCTACAGCAGCTCGCAGTTGATCCACACCTGGGCCGACTTGGCCGGCCTGAGCTTCAACGAACTGGACCGCAGTAAAAGCCTGGTGAGCGACAGCTTCAAGCCACGCCCGCTGCTGATCGGCAACCCCTATGCACGTGAGCAGAAAGCCTTGATTGACTTCAGCATGATCAAGCCGAAAAAGCCCAACCCCACCGATGTGGTACTGCAGGAAGCGCCTGGCTTGTAACAGAAAGATAACAATCATTCTCGTTTAAGCCTAAAGTTGCCCTCCTCCTTTCGTCTTTGAGCCAAGGCCTTCCCTTTCCGGGGTGGCCTCGAAGACGACAAGGAGTCCTCGCAATGCGTGCACCGCTTACCCGCTCCATGACCTTCACGTTCAGCCTGCTGGGCGTGATGTTGAGCCCGGACCTGCTGGCTGAAACCGACACCGAGCATCCTCCGGCCAAGGCCCTTGAACTGGGCGCCACCCGCATCACCGCCGAGGGCCTCGGGGCCACCACCGAGCACACCGGGGCCTATACCACCGGCTCGATGAGCACCGCCACCCGCCTGAACCTGTCCATCAAGGAAACACCGCAATCGATCTCGGTGACCACTCGCCAGCAGATGGATGATTTCAACCTCAACACCTTGACCGACGTACTGCGCCAGACCACCGGGGTCAACGTTCAGCACTATGACTCCGACCGCGTGTACTACTCCTCCCGTGGCTATGGCATCTCCAATTACCAGGTTGACGGGATGCTCAATACCTTTGGCTATATGAAGTCCGATGCCGACACCATCATCTACGACCATATCGAAGTGGTGCGCGGCGCTACCGGCCTGACCACCGGCGCCGGCGACCCCTCCGCCACCGTCAATATGGTTCGCAAGCGGCCCACCGCCCAATGGCAGGCGCAAACCGGCATCAGCGGCGGCAGCCATGACAACTATTACAGCTACGTCGATGTGGGCGGCCCGCTTGCGTTCGATGGCAAACTGCGCGGGCGCACCGTGCTGGCCTACCGCGACAGCCAGTCCTTCCGAGACAACTACGGGCTGCAGCGGGCCGTGGGCTACGGCATTCTCGAAGGCGACCTGTCGGACGATACCGTGCTTGCCGTAGGCTTTGATTACCAGAACAAGCAGGTACAGGGCACTTCGTGGGGCACCGTGCCGTATTGGAACAGCCAGGGCGGCAAGGCCGGGCTGTCACGGTCCACCAATATGGCGGCGCACTGGAGCTCCTGGCCGCTGACGGACAAGACCGCCTTCGCGACGCTCGATCATCGGCTGGCGGGCGACTGGCACTTGAAGGCGGCCTACACCCATCGGCAAAGCGACACGGATGGCAAGGTGTACTACGGCGGCGCGGGCTTTCCCAATGAAGACCGCAGCGGCATGTATGCGTGGTCCAGCCACATGCTCGGCCGCTCGAAAATGGAGGCTATCGACCTCAACCTCGCCGGCAGCTATGCCCTGTTGGGCCGCGAACATGCGCTGATGATGGGCTATGGCGAGGCCGCACAACGGGATGCCTCTCCCTTTATGCGCAGGGGCGCGACGCCTCCCGGCTACAACATCATTGATGACTGGAAATACATGGGTGGCATCGGCAAGTTTCCTGACACGGTCACGAACCTAAAAGGTGAACACAGCAACAAGCAGCAGAAGGCTGGCTACCTGGCCACGCGGCTGAGCCTCACCGACCGCTTGCACGCCGTGCTGGGCAGCCGCTATGGCAGTTGGTCGTTGAACAGCGCAAACCCCGAATACGACGACAACGACCAACTCACCAGCGCCGGCAAGACCTCCCAGACCCACAATGATATGTGGACGCCTTACGCCGGGCTGCTGTACGACGTGACGCCGCAGTACACGGTCTACGCAAGCTACACCGACATCTTCAAGCCCCAGAGCCTGCGCGACGCCAACAAGAAGTACCTGGAGCCGGTGGTGGGCAGCAACTATGAAGTTGGTCTCAAGGGCAGCTTGCTGAACGAGCGCGTAAACGTGGCGGCCGCGTATTTCTGGAGTAAACAGGACAACGTCGCCGAACTGGACGACTCGGTAGCCCCGAACCCGACCACTGGCGAGGAGTACTACAAGTCCGGCGGCAAAGGTAACAAGGTCAACGGCTTCGAACTGGAGGTCGCGGGGGAAGTCATGCCCGACTGGAACCTGACGGCAGGCTACACCTATACCCACTCGTTGAATGGTTCAAGCAAACGCACCAACAGCCAGCAGCCGTTAAACTTGCTGAAGGTGTCCAGCGCCTACCGGCTACCCGGTGCATGGCGCAACCTGACGGTCGGCGGCGCGGTGAATTGGCAGAGTGATATCTATGATTTCAGTAATCGGCCGACCGGGGCACGGGATGCCGATGGCAATTTGATCACCACGCGGGCGAAGATCACCCAGCAGGCTTACACCGTGGTCAACCTGATGTCCCGTTACCAATTCGATGAACATCTTTCGGCCTCGCTTAACATCAATAACTTATTTGATAAAAAATATTACGAACGCGTCGGCTTTTATAACGGCGTTTACTGGGGAGACCCACGCGGCGTCACGCTTGCGCTGAACTGGAGGCTGTAAACGCCGAACCGGAAGTTAACAAAACCGTTAACTTTCCATCAGCGTCGCGTTAATTCCCACTTAATAAGATCCCCTCATAGTCGCTCCATGAATCTGATCAAGGAGCGACCGGATACCGATCACTCTTAATGGGAATACCGCCATGAAACTTACTACCGTACTGCTCGCCAGCCTGATGACCCTGACCTCCGCCGCCGCTTTCGCAGAGGGTGGCGCGGAGCGTTCAAAAGCGTTCTATAAGAACTTCAACCTCACCCAGACTCAGATACACGGCACTCAGGATCGTATTGCCGCCGCCGATGGCAAAAACATCAAGAAAGATTCGATTAAACAATCGGCTGACGAGAACCAACCGAAAAGCTGATTCAACCGTAATACCCCCTGCCATACCGCTCCGATGGCTAAGGTTAACTTGGCGCCATTTAATGGCGCCTTTTTTTTGCCTGTTATTTATTAAAGAGGCTTACTCCAGAACAGCATGCGCCCGAACTCAGGGTCAAACTTGGAATCATCAAAGCCAAACTTCCGGTAGGCCGACTGAGCCACGCCATTGCCTTCAAGCACCTCCAGGGTGATTTTGCAGCAGCCACGCTGCCGGGCAATTTCCTCGACCTTCTGCAGCATTTTCTGGCTCAGCCCCAGCCCACGAAACGCACTCATCACCGCCACGTCGTGGACGTTAACCAGAGGGCGGCAGGCAAAGGTGGAAAACCCCTCAAAACAATTCACCAAGCCTGCCGGCTCTCCGCCGACAAACGCCAGCACGCTGAAAGCATGCGGACGCTTGGCCAGTTCGGCCGGCAATTGCTCCAGAAGGTCGGCAGGCAGGCTGTGGCCGCCACCCATCGGGTCTTCGGCGTAATGATTGAGCACACGGCCAATGGCTTCGGCGTGCACAGGGTTGGTGTAGCTGGCTTGCAGCACCAGGATATCTGGGGTGTCCATTTCCTTCCTCGATCACGACAACAAGGGAATCGGCTCCCTTAGCGGTGCACGATTGTAAGCGTGGAGTCCGTGCAGGATGAAGGAGATTAACCACAAATATCTGTCTGAAATTGCGAAGGCTGTACCGCTAAAAAAGCCTGATAGATCAATTGCGTGCTTTCTTCTTACAGCGCTTGGCCAAATCGCTGCAGTTGCATTTCTTGCAGCCGGCTCAGGGTGCGGCGGAACGCAAACCCCAGGTAGCCCTCGGTATACAGGCGCTCCAGCGGCACACGGGCTTCGATGTAGAGCGGCACCCTGCGGTCGTAGCACTCATCCACCAATGCAATAAACCGACGCACGCTGTCATCGTGTACCGACAGCTGCGGCAACTCGCGATCACCGGCCACCACGCGCTCGGCACCGTCTTCGGTGCCACGGGCGATCCGGCCCGGACGTGTTTGCGCACTCAGGTTCGGCACTTGGCCCAGCAGGATCACCTTGAAGCGATCACACAGCAGCATGAAGTCCATCGCCGCCAGGGGTTGCTCGCACAGTTCGGCATAGGTGCACCACAGCACTGTGTCACTGAAGCGCACGGCCATGAGGCAACGGTGGCCGACCGTGACCGGCCCGCTGTTCACCGCCTGCCCTTCGGCCAAGTGCTCGAACACGCTGGCCAGCGCTTCGGGCTGGTTGACCCAGTAACGCTGCTGCCCAACGCCTGGGTGCAGGCGGTGGTCCTCAGCGCCGTCCACCGCCACCACCTGCAGATGCTGCTTGATCGCCGCTATGCCCGGCAGGAATCGGTCACGGTTGAAGCCCTCGGCGTATAACTGGTCAGGGGGTTGGTTGGAGGTGCAGACCATTACCACGCCCTCCTCGAACATCACCTGAAACAGCCGGCCGAGGATGATTGCGTCACCGATGTCATTGACAAACAACTCGTCGAAACACAACACCCGAACCTCGCGGCTCAGCTCCCGCGCCAACGCCTGCAACGGGTCATGGGTGCCAGTGAGCTTGAACAGCCGCTGATGCACCCAGCCCATGAAATGATGAAAATGCTGACGCCGCGCCGGCACCCGCAGGCTCTGGTAGAACTGGTCCATCAGCCAGGTCTTGCCGCGGCCCACCGGCCCCCAGAGGTAGACGCCGAGAATCGGCGTGCGGCCCTGATGCAGGGCCTCATGGCAAGCCTGCAAGGCGGCCACCGCACGACGCTGGGCGTCGTCGGCAACAAAACCCTGCTGGGCAATGGCGTATTGATAAGCGGTGAGGGGCGAGTCGAAAGTCATGCCCGCCAGTATGACCTACAGCGAAATATCCAGCCGCGAAATCTTGCCCTGCTCGTTCAGGCGAAAGGTGTAGCGCAGCTCCAGCGGGCTGCCGGGAAAATTGCCGGAGACCACATTGTTGACCAGCACCTTACCGGTGCGATATTGCACCTTGAGCACGTCGACACGAGGTTGATAACGACGCCCGGTGTCTTCCATCCAGCGCGCTATGGCGGCGGTGCCGACCTGGTGCTGGCCTTCGTCGAAAACGTTGGCGTCATCGGCAAAACAGTCGGCGACGGCCGAGGTGTCGCGGGTATTGGTCGCCGCGAGATAGGCCACGATAGCCGGGGCCAATTCTGGAACAGGCATGCAAAGCTCCTTTTTTGGTGGTTATGGCGCCATGCTAAGCCAGGGTTGTGTCAGTTTTTGTCAGGAGTAAACGGCGCGGATTGATTCTGTTCCATCCGCTTGCGCCAGGCCCGCAGCCAGTCACTGCGCCGCCCCGGATAGCGCTCGCCGAGGGTTTGGGCACTCGCCACGCGGTCGGTACGGAAGGTGCGATACGCGCCACGCAACTCGCACCAGGCCACGATCACTCGCACTTCATTGAGAAACCCCAGCGCCAGCGGCCAGATCAGGCGTTGGCTGTGGGCTTGGCTGGCGTCTGCATAGTCGATGTGCAACTTGGCCTGGGTGCGAATGGCCTCGCGAAAGACATCCAGCGGCACGCGGTTTTCCGGGTAGCCGAAGCCTGGCGGGCCGGGCAGCAGCGTCGGGTTACGCAGGGCTTCCTGGGCCGCCGGGTCGAGCACATCGGCGATTTTTGCCAGGGCGTTGGCTGCGGCGCGACTCAGCACGTCGTCGCCGCGTTGGTCCACATAGCGCAAACCCAACACGATCGCTTCGGTTTCCTCGGCGCTGAGCATCAATGGCGGCAAAAAAAGCCCGCTGCGCAACACATACCCTACCCCGGCCTCGCCGAAAATCGGCGCGCCCAGCGCCGTCAATTCTGCGATGTCGCGGTACAGCGTGCGCTCGGACACTTCCAGTTGCGCCGCCAGCACGGCAGCGGTCACCGGACGTTTCTTGCCTCGCAGGGCCTGAAGCAAAGTCAGTAGACGAGTGGTACGCGACACATCAGTCCCGCCGAAAAAGAAAAAGTGCCGAAGCTTAGCAGAGCCCCCTGTCAGAAAACGTCAGCAGCAAAAAAGCCGCTTGACCGAATAAATTATCACGATCATATTAAATACATGTTGCTAAACATGTATGAAAAATCACTGCCTCGGGAGTCCTTGTATGCGCAATAAAGTCTTTGGCCGCCGCAGCGGTCTGCAGGTATCTGAACTGGCCCTGGGCACCGGCAATTTCGGTACGGGCTGGGGCCATGGCGCTGAGCGCGAGGAAGCCAAGGCGATCTTCGATGGCTACCTTGAAGCCGGCGGCAACTTCCTCGATACCGCCAACGGCTACCAGTTCGGCCAGGCCGAAAAACTGCTGGGGGAGTTTATCGCCGCCGAGCGCGACAACCTGGTGGTGGCCACCAAATACACCCTGCGCACGCAACCCTCCGATGAGGGCACTATCCGGCTCGGCAACAATCGCAAGAACCTGGTGCGTGCGGTCGAAGAAAGCCTCAAGCGCCTGAACACCGACCATATCGACCTGCTCTGGGCGCATATGAGTGACAACGTCACGCCCATGGAAGAGATCCTGCGCGGCTTCGATGACCTGGTCCGCGCCGGAAAGATCCATTACGCCGGCCTCTCCAACTTCCCCGCCTGGCGCATTGCCCGCGCCGACCTGTTGGCCGAAGTGCGTAACTTTGCACCGATCATCGGCGTGCAGGTGGAGTACAGCCTGGCCGAGCGCACCGCCGACCGCGAGCTGTTGCCGATGGCCGAAGCCCTGGGACTGGCTGCCACGCTCTGGTCACCGTTGGGCGGCGGCTTCCTCACCGGCAAATACCGCGAAAGCCTGGATGACAACCGCGCCAACAAGCTGGGCATGCTGATCCACTCGGAAAAAAGCGCACGCGAAACCGCGGTACTCGACACCCTGCTGGCGGTCGCCGGTGAGCTGGATGCTTCCCCAACCCACATCGCCATCGCCTGGCTCAGGGAAAAAGCCCGCCGTTCGACGACCGCACTCATCCCCATTCTGGGCTCACGTACCCGCGCCCAGCTCGATGCCACCTTGGGCGCGTTGAACGTGCAACTGTCGGCCGAACAGATCACCCGCCTCGACATCGCAAGCGCCATACCGCTGGGCGTACCTCACGGGATCATCGCAGAGCGCTTCGCCCTCGACAGCGGCTTGGACACCCCTCGCCCGCCCGTCATCTAAGGCGAAAAAAAACGGCCTGAAAAGGCCGTTTTTTTAGCTGCTCAGGTCATGCAAGGCTCTTGCTGACCACCTCAAACACATCGCTCGACAGCTCGCCGGATGCCCGGATGCGCTCAAGTTCCGCTTTCATCAAGGCCTGGCGCGCACTGTCGTATTTGCGCCAGCGGGTCAGTGGCGCCAACTGCCGCGAAGCGATTTGCGGGTTGAAACTGTTCAACTGGATTACCAGATCCGCCAAAAAGCGATAGCCCGAGCCGTCTGCGGCGTGGAAGTTGATCAGGTTCTGCCCGGCAAATGCGCCGATCAGTGCACGCACTTTGTTCGGGTTCTTGATATTGAACGCCGGGTGCTCCATCAACGCCTTGACCCGCGCCAGGCCGCCCGGCAAGGTGCTGCCGGCCTGTACGCTGAACCACTGGTCCATGACCAGCGGGTTGTCTTTGAAGTTCTCGGCAAACACCGCCAACGCCTGGGCTTTTTCTGCTTCGAACGGCGAGTTCACCAGCACCGCCAGCGCGGTCAGGCGCTCGGTCATGTTGTCGCTGGTGTCGAACTGGTCCAAGGTTGCCGCCAGTACTTCTGGCTTGCCGCTGAGCATCAGGTATGACAGCGCAATGTTCTGCAAGGCGCGACGCGCAAAGTGCTCGGCGGCTGCCACATACGGCGTTTGCTTGGACAGCTCGCGATTGGCCTGGTAACGCAGCCACAGCCCTTCAAACAGGTTGTCGGCCAATTGCTTGCGCGCAAACTCACGGGCAGCGTGGATCGCCTCCACGTCCGCCACGTCGCTGATCTCGGTCAGGTAGGCTTCGCTTGGCAACGAGAGCATCTCCGCGACCATCGCCTGATCGAGGCTTTCGTCGCTCAATACCGTACGCAGTGCGTCGATCAGACGCTGATCCAGCTTGAGCGGCTGGCCCGCCTGATGCTGGCCGATCAATTCCTGCAACACCTGCACCGACAGCTGCTGGCCGGCATCCCAACGGTTGAAGCCGTCGCTGTCGTGCTGCATCAGGAACATCAGCTGGTCGCGGTTGTACGGGAAGCTCAGTTTCACCGGTGCCGAGAAACCGCGCAGCAACGAGGGCAACGGCTGTTCAGCGATGTCGACGAAAGTGAAGGTCTGCTCGGCTTGAGTCACCGAAATCACCCGGGAAGTGCCGCCCGCGGCCGCTTCACCGGCCAGACGCAACGCGATACCGGCGCCCTTCGCGTCCAGCAGACCCAATTCGACCGGGATCACAAACGGCAGTTTTTCTACCTTGTCCGGGGTTTCCGGGCAGCTCTGGCGGAAGGTCAGGCTGTAGGTTTTGGAGGCGGCGTGGTAGGACTCGCTCACCACCAGACGCGGTGTACCCGCTTGGCTATACCAGCGTTTGAACTGCGTCAGGTCGGCGCCATTCGCGTCTTCCATGGCCTTGATGAAATCATCACAGGTCACGGCCTGGCCGTCATGCCGCTCAAAGTACAGGTCGCTGCCTTTGCGAAAGCCTTCGGCGCCGAGCAAGGTGTGGATCATGCCGACCACTTCCGAGCCCTTTTCGTACACGGTCAGGGTGTAGAAGTTGGAAATCTCGATAAAGCTGTCCGGGCGCACGGCGTGGGCCATCGGGCCTGCGTCTTCGGCGAACTGGTGAGTGCGCAGGTAAGCCACGTCCTGGATGCGCTTGACCGTGGCCGAGTTCATATCGGCAGAAAAGCCCGAGTCGCGGAATACGGTGAAGCCTTCCTTCAGCGACAACTGGAACCAGTCGCGGCAGGTCACGCGGTTGCCCGACCAGTTGTGGAAATACTCATGCGCCACGATCGCCTCGACCCGCTGGTGCGCGGCGTCGGTGGCGGTTTCGGCACGGGCCAGCACGGCACTGGAGTTGAAGATATTGAGGCCCTTGTTCTCCATGGCGCCCATGTTGAAGTCGTTGACCGCAACGATCATAAAGATATCGAGATCGTACTCGCGCCCGTAAGTCTCTTCATCCCAGCGCATGGATTTTTTCAGGCTGTTCATTGCGTGCTGGCACTTGTCGATGTTTTCCGGCTCGACATAAATGCGCAGCGCCACGGTGCGCTCGGTCATGGTGGTGAACGTGTCTTCCACACACCACAAATCACCGGCTACCAATGCAAACAGGTACGCCGGCTTCTTGAACGGGTCTTCCCAGGTCGCCCAGTGGCGGCCATCTTCACCGGGGCCGCTGGCAATCGGATTGCCGTTGGACAGCAGCACCGGGTAGCTATGCTGCTCGGCGATCACCGTGGTGGTGAAGGTACTCATCACATCCGGGCGGTCGAGGTAGTAAGTGATCTTGCGGAAACCTTCGGCCTCGCACTGGGTGCAGAACATGCCGCTGGACTTGTACAAACCTTCCAGGGCGGTGTTGGTTTCCGGGTGGATGCGCACGCTGGTGTCGACCGTGAAGGTCTCGCGGGTGGGGTGCAGGGTCAGGTGGCTGTCGGTCAACTGATAGTCAGCCTCCGTCAGTTCCTGATCGCCCAGATTGACGCTCAACAACTCCAGCTGCTGGCCATCCAGCACCAGCGGCGGCAGTCCGGCGCCGCGCTCGGGGTTACGGCGCATCACCAGCTGCGCGTGGACCAGGCTGTGGTCCTCGAACAACTCGAAGGTCAGGTGCGTCTCATCGATCAGGTAGTCCGGCGCCTGATAGTCCTTCAGGTAAATCATCTTCGGTTGTTCGGTGCGCATGGGTGGCATCCTTCTACTGATGCACGGCGAGCTGGTAGGCCGTGTACTTACGAATATTGATAACGCCGGTGTCGAAGATCAGGTATTGGCCCTTGATCCCCAGCAGCGTGCCTTCGGCAATCGGGTTCTTGTCCAGGTTGAAGCTGACGATCTTGGTCGGATATTGCTCTACCGGGTAACGGATTTCGATCGGTTCGATGTCGGTCACCGGTTGGATAGCCTGTAGGCCAAAGCGTTCCTGCAAACTCAGCAAGCCTTCGGCGCACGACGCGAACAGCTCATCGCGCACCTGCGCAAGGTCCACCGACTGCGCATCGCTCTTGAGCAAGGCACGCCAGTTGGTCTTGTCAGCCACTTGGCTGCGGAACAGGTCTTCGACGAACCCGGACTGCTGGCGGGTCGCCACACGCATGATCGGCAGCGCCTGGCTCGCGCCCTGATCGAGCCAACGGGTCGGCAACTGGGTGGCACGGGTGATACCGACCTTGATCCCCGACGAATTGGCCAGGTACACCACATGGTCGGTCATGCAGAATTTTTCGCCCCAGCCCGGATCACGGCAGGTGCCGGCGTCGTAATGGCAACGCTCGGGACTCATGATGCACAGGTCGCACTGGGCCAGTTTGGTCATGCACGGGTAGCAATAACCCTGGCTGAAACTGGTTTTGGTCTTGCGCCCGCAATGGCTGCAATGGATGGCGCCGAGGTATTCCAGACGCACGTGGGTACCAATCAACGGGTTGACCGGCACCTCGGTGTCGCCCAGGCGAAATGCGTATTGAACGGTCGGCTCACCGAGTTGCGCCGACATTTTGCTGACTGCACCGCGACCAATTTCAATCAATGGATCGCATCCGACTTGAACAGGATGTTCGGTACCGGCTCAGACTTCGACGCGCACTCCTGCGGGCCCATGTAGCCGGTGCGCTGGTCTTCCGGCAGGTTCTGGATTTCCCAGGCGATCACCGCTTGCAGGGACAGCTCGCGCTGCTCGGCGGTGAGCTTGCGACCATCGGACCACTTGCCGATTTCCACGGCGAGCTTGAGGCTCTCGTAGATGTCCGGGGTGATGTTTTCAATCATTTCAGCAAAAGAGGACATTAGGCTCTTCCTTTATCAAATAGAGGCTTTGCGGCGGTTGTACAACCCACCCAGCAAACCCGTCAGGCAACCGATGACCAAGCCGCTCACATGAGCCGCGTTGGCGATTTCGCCGAAACCGATCATCGAGATCAGCCCCGACATGCACAGCACCAGCCATATCAGCATCATCGCCAGCACCCCGCGAGGCAGGCGATACGCAGGGTTAGGCGACAACAATTGGAATATCCAGCAATGCCCGAGCAGGCCATACAACACGCCGGACAAACCACCAAACAGGCTGGGGCCACCGTAAGCGTATTGAGCGTAGTTGGAGACCAGACTGAACAACAGGGTCAGGCCCAGCAGGTTGATACTGCCCTGGCGCACTTCGATGCGGCGCCCCAGTTCCCAGTACCACATGCCATTCATGGCCAGGTGCAGGATGCCAAAGTGAATCAGCATCGGTGTGACCAGGCGCCACCACTGCCCCGAGGCCAATATTTCGGCAAACGGCGTGAACTGGATGTACTCACCCATCACCCGGAACGGCAGAAAAGTCAGCCAGCTCATGGTCTGCAGGTTTTCACCGAGCAGCGTCACCGCGCCGACAATGATGCTCGCCAGCAACACCAGGGCCGTTACCGGGCTATGGCGCACTTGCTGAGCAAAACCGGGGCGGGTAATCGGCGCCGGCTCAGGGATATCCAACTGCTGGTCCGGGTCGCCCGCGGGAAAGCGCTGGTACAACACGCGCACGTCGTCACTGATGGTGTCGGGCACCCACAACACTTGCTCGCCCGCCTCTTCACTGACGCGATGGGGCACTTGCATGCGTTGCAGCAGTTTGACGAAACCGCCCAGGTCGACACTCAGTGGCAAACGTAATACAGCCACGGCGCTCATAAAATTACCTCGGGCCGCTCAACGTCGACCCATACGAATTTACGTGGATCCAGCTGGGTTTCCTGGTCCAGTCGATAGGCCACCAACTTGCCGTACAGCACTGCGCTGTAATCCAGGCAGGCCAGGTTCGGGCGAATTGGCGCCGGTTTGCCACTGCGCCAGTAATGGCCGACGAACAACAGCGGCTCGTCGACGCCGTAGCGCAGCAGGGAATTTTTTTCGGTCGACGACAAGGGCGTACGCGCCACCGGCTCCGGCAAGGCATCCGGCTGGAACACGATATCACCGTAGGTTTTCGGGTCGTCTTCCCAGAACTTGGTGCGAAAGAATGAGCGTGTCAGCCCGTCGCCACCGGTCAGCGTCAGGCCATCCGGCAGGCGCATATCGGTGCCGCGCAGCAAGCGATCGAAGGCGTTGCAGGCAAAACTGCCCGGCACGGCGGCGGCCTGCAGGAAGTGCTGGTCGATGCAGCCGTCCGGGAACGTGGCGCGCAGCGGCTGGATAAAGCCGTCGTCCCAGCACGCGTGCACCACGCGGAACCGCCCGGCGTCGACAAACAGTGGCATGTCGTAGAACCAGCCGAGAAAGTCGTGCCAATCGGCCGGGTGGTGCTCGAACTGGGTCAGGGTTTCCTGGATCAATCGCGCATGCCGTGGGTTGTGCTCGCGCACGAACTGCTTGCCACTGCCTGGCGGCGCCGGTGTGCTCCAGCCCAGCGCATTGAACTCATGGTTACCCATGATGCACAGCGCCTGGCCAGCCTCAGTCATGTCGTGGACGATATGCAGCGCCTCGCGAATGCGCGGGCCCCGGTCGATGATATCGCCCAGGAACACCGCCATCCGCGACGGATGGCGCCAGGTGCCACCCTGCTTGTGGTAGCCCAACTGGTCGAGCAAGTGCTCAAGGGTATGAGCGCAACCGTGCACGTCACCAATCAGGTCGTAGCTACGCGCGGGATCGAGCATCAGTCGCCTCCACCCCCCAAGCGGCTGCCCCAGCCCAACTTGGTGCGGCACACTTCGTAGTAGTTGTGGTCCAGCGGGTGGATCAACCGTAACTTCTGCGCCTTCTTGCTCACGGTGATGGTGTCACCGGGGGCGCAGGTGAAATGGTTCTGCCCGTCACAGGAGACTTGCGGGTAGATCTGCATGTCTTTGGACACCACGATTTTCAGCTCACTGTTGCCATCGACCACAATCGGCCGGCTGGACAACATATGGGGGTACATCGGCACGATCACAATGGCATCCAGCTTGGGGTGCATGATCGGCCCGCCGGCCGACAGCGCATAGGCGGTGGAACCGGTGGGCGTGGCGACGATCAGGCCATCGGCCTTCTGGCTGCACACGAACTGGCCGTCGATATACAGCTCGAACTCGATCATCCGCGTGGACTTGCCGGGGTGCAGCACCACGTCGTTGAGCGCATCACCCTGGCCGATGGCTTCGCCGTGACGGCGCACTTCGGCTTGCAGCAGGAAGCGGTTCTCCACCAGGTAATGGCCGTCGAGCACCTTGGCCACTTCGACTTCCAGCTCATCCGGGCGGATATCGGTGAGAAACCCCAGGCTGCCCCGGTTGATCCCCAGCACCGGCACGTTATGCCGCGCCAGGGCACGGGCCGCGCCAAGCAGGCTGCCGTCGCCGCCGACCACGATGACCATGTCGCAGACTTCGCCAAGCATCTTGCGCGACGAGGTTTGCAGGCCGTGGCCCGGCAGGATTTCAGCGATGGTGTCTTCGAGGATCACATGCAGGTGGCGTTCCAGCAGGAACTTCTTCAGCCGGCGGACGGTGTCCAACACCTGGGTACTGCCCAGGCGACCGATAATGCCGATATTGCGAAATTGCTCCATGGGGCTCCTGCGGGATTTGGGGTGTGGCAAAAAAAGAACGATTATGGGCGAAAGGCCGTCTCAGGCAAAATCCTTTGTCGCCGTGAAGCCTTGATGACAACGGTTCTCAGCCACCTGCCGCCTGCGTAAGAGGCTATGCTCGGACCATGACGCCATTCCCAGACCTGCACAACCTGCCTCGCCAATTACGCCACCCCGAGGTGCGCGACCTGGCGTGGGTGATGCTCGCCCCGCCGATGCTCGCCCAGACGCCCTGGCCGCAACGCCACCCGCTGGCCGGCAGTGATTGGGTGCAGGCGCCGCACCTGCTTGAACACTGGCTGCGCACACTCGATCACGACAGCAGCGCCTTGCAGCACTGGCTGAGCCTGTCGCGCACCCGGCGCCTGGGCCTGTACTACGAACGCCTGTGGCAGTTCGCCGTGCAGCATGCGCCGGGCGTGGAACTGCTGGCGGCCAACCTGCCGATCCGGCGCGCCGGGCATACCCTGGGCGAGCTGGATATGCTGCTGCGCGACCGCGATGGCGTGCACCACTTGGAACTGGCGATCAAGCTCTACCTCGGCCCGCAGCACGGCAACGGCCAGGACGCCGCGCAATGGCTGGGCCCCGGCTGCCATGACCGGCTGGACCGCAAGCTGGCGCACCTGGCCCAGCATCAACTGCCGATTTCGGCGCGGCCGGAGAGCCGTGAAGTGTTGGCCGCGCTGGATATCCAGCAGTTTGACGCGCATTTGTGGCTCGGCGGCTATTTGCTCTACCCCTGGCCGGGCCTAGCTGAATCGCCCCATGGCGCGCATCCGCAGCATTTGCGTGGGCGCTGGTTGCATCAGCGCGATTGGCCGGACTTCGTAAGCGCCAGTCTGCCCGGCCGCTGGCAACCGCTGCCCCGGCATGCCTGGCTCGCGCCCGCGCACTACCTGGCGGATGAGGTGTGGAGTGAGGAGCAAATGCAAGGCTGGCTCGCGGACCTGGAGCCGATGGCACCGGCGCAGCTCTTGGTGCGCCTGGTTCAAGTCGGCGAGGATTGGGAGGAAGCCGAGCGGCTGTTTCTGGTGGCGGACCTTTGGCCGAATGTGCCGGGGGCGGGCTGAGTTTTTCGGGGTGGGTTGAAGGGCCTCATCGCAGGCAAGCCAGCTCCCACAGATTGAGCGCATTCCCCTGTGGGAGCTGGCTTGCCTGCGATAGCGCTACACATCATCAATATGCCGATAATCCAGCTGCAACCCAGCCGCCAGCTCCCGAGCCCGCCCCAGCCGGATCGGCCCACGTTCAATATCCACCAACATCCCCGGGCATTCCAGCAACGGCAACCCGGCAATCGCCTTGAGCCGCCCATCCGTGATCACCAGCAACCTCTGTTGCTCGGCGGGATAGCGTTTGCGCCGCGCCGCCAGCCATTGCCCAGCCTCGGCCAGCGCCGCCAGCAACGGCGTGCCGCCGCCAGCGCCTAACTGCTGCAACCAACCCGCCAGGCTTTTCGCCGCCTTCAAGCCCTGCACCTGCCACGTCGGCGACTGCCCACTGGCCGTCAGCAACGCCATGCGCGCCCGCTGTCGGTAAGCATCATCAAACAGCTGGGCCAATAACCCTTTGGCATCGGTCAAGGCACGATGGCGCCGGGTGGAGGCTGACGCGTCGACAATCACCAGCCATAACTCATGGGCCGACTGGCTGCGCAGTTGGTAGCGCAGATCCTCGCGGGTTTGCGGCCGCCCACCGAGCAAGGTGCCCGGCCAATTGACCGCGCCCTGCTTAGCGCTGCGCGCCTTGCCCTGCCTGCCGCTGTTGAGTCGCCCCGCCTTGGGGCAGGCATCCGCCCCCGCGTCAGGTCGGGGGCGAATGCCTAGGGCTTTTTTGGCCAGGCGGGCACGTCGCGGCGGGCGCCCGTGGGTAAGGCCGGTGCGGGCATATCACCCCACTGGCCCTGGCCAGGCGAAGTGTCCGAGGGGGTCGGGGCCTGGCCCTGATTCGGCGGGCTGGCCGGCGGCGCTTGCTCCTGACGGCGATGACGCAAGGCAAATTCCGCAACCGCGTCGATGTCTTCCTCGGCAATCGCGCTGGCACCACGCCAGGCAGCATGCGCCCGGGCACCGCGCAGCCACACCAGGTCGGCGCGCAAGCCATCGACACCGGCGGCAAAGCAGCGCTCGGTAATCTGTGCCAAGGCCCGATCATCCAATTCGATGTCAGCCAGCCGCGCTCGCGCCTCGGTGCAGCGCTCGCGCAACGCCGCCTGTGGCTCGGCCCACTGCGCACAGAACGCTGCCGGGTCGCTGTCGAAATCCAGGCGCCGCCGGATAATCTGCCCACGCTCGGCCGGCAGCGTCTGCCCGCTCAGCGCCACATTAAAGCCAAAACGGTCGAGCAACTGCGGGCGCAACTCGCCCTCTTCCGGGTTCATGGTGCCGATCAGCACAAAGCGCGCCGAATGCCGACGGGAAATGCCGTCGCGCTCGATCAGGTTGGTGCCGCTGGCGGCGACGTCGAGCAACAGGTCCACCAAATGGTCCGGCAGCAAATTGACTTCATCGACATACAGCACGCCGCCATCCGCCTTGGCCAGCACCCCCGGCGAGAACTGCGCCCGGCCCTCGCCCAGCGCGGCGTCCAGGTCCAGGGTGCCCACCAGGCGCTCTTCGGTGGCGCCCAACGGCAAGGTAACAAACTGACCGCTGGCCAGCAGGTCCGCCAGGCCGCGTGCCAGGGTCGACTTGGCCATGCCTCGCGGGCCTTCGATCAGCACACCGCCGATCTTCGGGTCGATGGCAGTCAGGCACAGCGCCAGTTTCAAAGCGTCGGCACCCACCACGGCGGACAGCGGGAAATGTGGGGTATCAGTCATCCAGGTTCTCTTCAAATTATTCCGTACGTGGCGAGCGGGCTTGCCCGCGTTGGGCTGCGAAGCGGCCCCTATGAAGCTAAACGTATACTTTCTGAAAAATCGTAGTGTAGGGTTTTGGGGCTGCTGCGCAGCCCAACGCAGGCAAGCCCGCTCGCCACAGTAAGCCCGTTTGCCACAACAGGCCGCGTGCCGTGCGCCTACTAACTGTCTTCTTCTATATCCAGCAATAGGTTTTCCAACGCCTCGCGGTACGCTCCGGGCTCTTGCCACAGGCCGCGCTGCTGGGCTTCGAGCATGCGCTCGGTCATGTCGCGCAAGGCCGCGGGGTTGTGCTGCTGCACAAAATCCCGCGTTTGAGGGTCGAGCAGGTAGGCATCGGCGAGCAAGGCGTATTGATGATCGTCGATCAGCGCCGTGGTGGCGTCGAACGCGAACAGATTGTCCACGGTCGCAGCCATCTCGAACGCGCCTTTATAGCCGTGGCGCTTCACGCCTTCGATCCACTTGGGGTTGGCGGCGCGGGAACGGATCACCCGGTTCAGCTCTTCCTTCAGGGTGCGGATCTTCGGCAGGTCCGGCTGGCTATGATCGCCATGATAGCTGGCGGCCTTGTCGCCGCTCAGGGTCTCCACGGCGGCGAGCATGCCACCCTGGAATTGGTAGTAGTCATTGGAATCGAGCAAGTCGTGCTCGCGGTTGTCCTGGTTCTGCAACACCGCCTGCACCTGGCTCAGGCGCTGGGCGAACTGGTCGCGGGCGGCGGTGCCCTCATCGGACCCGCCATAGGCATAACCGCCCCAGTTAAGGTAAACCTCGGCCAGGTCCTCGCGGCTTTGCCACAAACGCCCGTCAATCGCGCCCTGCACGCCGGCGCCATAAGCACCGGGTTTGGCGCCGAAGATGCGCCAACCGGCTTGCTTCGCTGCGGCCTCCTCATCCAGGCCGGACTTGAGCAGCGCTTCACGTTCGCTGCGCACCTTGGCGGCCAGCGGGTTCATGTCGTCCGGCTCGTCCAGGGCTGCCACCGCCTGCACCGCCGCATCGAACAGGCGGATCAGATTGGCAAAGGCATCGCGGAAGAACCCGGACACGCGCAACGTCACATCCACCCGTGGGCGGTCCAGCAAACTGATCGGCAGAATCTCAAAGTCATCCACCCGCTGGCTGCCCGTGGCCCATACCGGGCGCACGCCCATCAGCGCCATGGCCTGGGCGATATCGTCGCCACCGGTACGCATGGTGGCGGTGCCCCACACCGAGAGGCCAAGCTGGCGCAAGTGGTCGCCGTGGTCCTGCAAGTGTCGCTCAAGAATCAGGCTGGCGGATTGAAAGCCGATACGCCAGGCCGTGGTAGTGGGCAGGTTGCGCACATCCACCGTGAAGAAATTACGCCCGGTGGGCAGCACATCCAGGCGCCCGCGACTCGGCGCACCGCTGGGACCTGCAGGCACGAAGCGCCCGCTCAAGGCGTCCAGCAAGCCGCGCATTTCCGCTGGGCCACAGGCATCCAGGCGTGGCGCCACGACGATGCGCAGGCTCTCAATTACCGACTTCACGTCTTCCCAGCCGGGTTCCTCAAGCTGTTCGAGTGGCCCTTCCAGCGCCTGTTCGATCAAGCGTGCCGCGTACAACTCCAGGCGTTCGCGGGTGTCACCGGCGGTGCGCCATTGCTGGCCGTCGATCTTGCACAACACCTCGGGGCGGCGCCCGGTCCAGGGCTCGGCCAGGGCGCAGTCCAACGGATCAAAACCCAGCTCGAACGCCTTGGCCAATACCCGCAGCAAGCTCGATTGCGCGCCACGGCCATCGCCACGCGGAATCCGCAGCAAGGCCAGCAACGTGTCGATACGCAGGCGTCCCTCGGGCGACTCGCCGAAGATGTGCAGGCCGTCGCGGATCTGCGACTCCTTCAAGTCGCACAAGTAGGTGTCGAGACGCGGCAACCAGACCGCCGCGTCGACTTCGCTGTCCAGCTCAAGCTCTTGATCGATATGGGTTTCGCGCACCAGCTTGAGGATATCTTTTTGCAGCTCAAGGGCGCGGCGCGGGTCGAGCAACTGCGCCTCGTAATACTCGTCCGCCAACAGTTCCAGGTTACGCAACGGGCCGTAGGTTTCGGCGCGGGTCAGCGGCGGCATCAAGTGGTCGATGATCACCGCCTGGGTGCGGCGCTTGGCCTGGGCGCCCTCGCCGGGGTCATTGACGATAAACGGGTAGATATTCGGCAATGGCCCCAGCAATGCATCCGGCCAGCAGTGCTGCGACAGCCCCACGCCCTTGCCCGGCAGCCACTCCAGGTTGCCGTGCTTGCCCACATGGATTACGCCATGAGCGCCGTAGGTGTGGCGCAACCAAAAATAGAACGCGAGGTAAGCATGCGGCGGTACCAGGTCCGGGTCGTGGTACACCGCACTGTGGTCTACCTGGTAACCCCGCGCCGGCTGGATGCCGACAAACGTCAGCCCCAGGCGCAGGCCGGCAATCATCATGCGGCCGTCGCGAAACATCGGGTCATTATGCGGTGGGCCCCAGCGCTCAAGCACGGCCTGGCGGTTGGCTTCGGGCAAGCGCTTGAACATGGCCTCGTAGTCGTCCAGGCCCAAGCTTTGGTGGCACGGGCGCAGGTCGAGGCTGTCAAGGTCGTTGGTGACCCCGCCGAGCAATTCATGAATCAAGGCGGTGCCGCTGTCCGGCAACTCACTCGGCAGCGGATAACCTTCGGCCTGCAGGGCGCGCAGGATATTCAGCGCCGCCGCCGGCGTGTCCAGGCCCACCCCATTGCCGATGCGGCCGTCGCGGGTCGGGTAGTTGGCGAGGATCAGGGCGATGCATTTATCCGCATTCGGCACCCGCGCCAGCTCGACCCAACGGCGCGCCAGCTCGGCGACAAAATCCATACGCTCGGGTGCTGCGCGATAGCACACCACGTCCGACTGGCTGCGCTCACTGCGCCAGGCCAGGTCCTTGAAACTGATAGGGCGGCTGATGATGCGCCCGTCCAGCTCCGGCAAGGCGATGTGCATTGCCAGGTCGCGAGGGCCGAGGCCCTGTTCGCTGGCCTCCCAGCCGGGCTGGTTGTCCTGGGCGCAAATGGCCTGGATCACCGGGATATTGCGGCGAAACGGGCGCAAATGCGGCGCTTCGGGGGCTGGACTGGGCAAAGCCGGTGGTGTTCAGGATCACCGCCGCACCAACCTCGTCCAGCAGGTCCTCGACCACCGTCAGGCAGCCGGGCTCTTTCAAACTGGCCACCGCCACCGGCAACGGGTTGAGGCCCGCCGCCTGCAAGCGCTGGCAGAACACATCAATAAAACCGGTATTGGCCGCCTGCAAATGCGAGCGGTAAAACAGCACCGCTGCCACTGGGCGGTCGAGCTGCCAATCGCGCTGCCAGTCATTCAGGCGCGCATTGGCGGTATGCGGGTGATAAATCGCGGTGCGCGGCAGGGTTTGCGGCTCGTCCCAGGCGTAGTCGCGGCCCAGGTAAGCGCTGGCCAGGCAGCGATAAAAGTCCAGCGCATTGCTTAAGCCGCCCTGACGCAGAAAGTGCCAGAGGCGATCGCGCTCTTGTGCGCCGACGGTGCTCAAACCGCTGAGTTCGGGGTCGGGGCGGTCATCCCCCGGCACCAGGATCAGCTGCACACCGCGCTCGGCCAGCGCCACCAGACGCTCGATCCCATAGCGCCAATAGCCAATGCCGCCGTGCAGCGAAATCAGGATGACCTTGGCGTGGCGCAGCACTTCATCGACATACAGGTCGACCGACGCATGGTTTTGCACCTGCATCGGGTTGGCCAGGCGCAGGCTCGGGTAATCGTCGGGCAGTTGCTGGGCCGCTTCGGCCAGCAGTGCCAGGCTGGAATCGCCGCTGCACAGGATCACCAGCTCGGCGGGGGTTTGGCCTAAGTCGGCAATATTATCGTCCGAGACGAAACCACCGGGTTGGGTCCTGAGCAGGTGCATGGGTTAAACGCTGAGGGCAGCGCGCAGTTGCGCTTCAAGGCCCGCCGCGTCCAGCGCCTGACCAATCAGCACCAGGCGCGTGATACGGGCTTCGTCGGCGCCCCAGGCACGGTCGAAGTGCTTGTCGAAACGCGTGCCCACGCCCTGGATCAGCAAGCGCATCGGCTTGTTCGGGATCGCGGCAAAGCCTTTGACACGCAGGATCCCGTGCTGCACCACCAATTGGGTCAGGGCGTCGAGCAACAGCGCTTCGTCGGCTTGTGGCAGGTCGATGGAGATGGAATCGAAAGCGTCGTGATCGTGGTCGTCTTCACCGTCGTGGTGATGATCGTGATGGCTGTGGCGACCGTCGATGTGCTCTTCGGAGCCGGCACCCAGGCCGATCAGCACGTCCAGCGGCAGGCGACCGCTGCTGGCTTCGATGATCTTGACCGCCGGCGGCAGCTCTTCGGCGACTTCCAGGCGCACGCGGGCCAGGTCTTCGGCGCTGATCAGGTCGGATTTGTTGAGAATCACCAGGTCGGCGCTGGCCAGTTGGTCGGCGAACAGCTCGTGCAGCGGCGATTCGTGGTCCAGGTTCGGGTCGAGTTTGCGCTGGGCGTCGACTTGATCCGGGAACGCGGCAAAGGTGCCGGCGGCGACGGCCGGGCTGTCGACCACGGTGATCACCGCATCCACGGTGCAGGCGCTGCGGATTTCCGGCCACTGGAAGGCTTGCACCAGCGGTTTGGGCAGGGCCAGGCCGGAGGTTTCAATCAGGATATGGTCGAGGTCGCCACGACGGGCGACCAGTTCGCGCATCACCGGGAAGAACTCTTCCTGCACCGTGCAGCACAGGCAGCCGTTGGCCAATTCGTAAACCCGGCCATTGGCTTCTTCCTCGGTGCAGCCGATGGAGCACTGCTTGAGGATTTCACCGTCAATGCCCAGCTCGCCGAACTCGTTGACGATCACCGCAATGCGACGGCCCTGGGCGTTGTCGAGCATATGGCGCAGCAACGTGGTTTTGCCCGAGCCGAGGAAGCCGGTAACGATGGTGACGGGGAGTTTGGCCAGTGTTTTCATCGGATGCCCTTTGGGGCGGGCATACGGGACGATGGGCCCTGCGGCGGCGCGCAGCAGCGGATTTCGTCACCGGATCACCCCGCCCGGTTGAAGTAGAAAATCGGTTGCGAGGCAGGTCTCCTGGCTTGGGGCATGCGGGTCTTGCGACCGGCGCTGGCTGCGCCTTCCCGCCGTTAAGGCAGTGGCGTGGCAGTCAGACAAACCCTTTACAGTTGCGGGGGCAGCCGCGGCTTGAACCTCGTTCCCTTCTTAGCTTCGGCCTGGGCCGAAGAACCTCGAAGGTGCAAGGCTACAGGGGCACGCCGCATTTGACTACCGTCGCCCGCCCATGCTCTCCTACACATCTTGTTTCGGGTGCCCTTCACAGGGTGAAACGGGAAACCGGTACGTCATATTCCTATGACAAGTCCGGTGCTGCCCCCGCAACGGTAAGCGAGTGAAGTGTCAGATCCACTGTGCCAACGGCATGGGAAGGCGACGCTTTGTAGACCCAGTGTCCCTCGCAAGCCCGGAGACCGGCCCGAAAAAATCACATAACAAACCCGCGGTGGGCGGGCGCTGTTCGAACCCTGCGTGCCTGGCTCGCGGGGTTTTCATGCGCTCGTTTCACCCTGAAACCCAGAAGGGACGCGCCATGTCGATCATCAGCAGCACTTCGCATACCGCCAGCAGCACTGCCACGTTGAGCCAACGCCTGACCGCCGCCATCGGTGCGTCGATCCTCGGGGCGTGCCTGGTGTATTTCGCCGGTTTCTCGCACATCGAGGCGGTGCACAACGCTGCCCACGATACCCGCCACAGCGCCGCGTTCCCGTGCCACTGAGACCTGCCGACATGATCAAGCGTATTGCGCAAACCGCAGGTTTCACCGGCCTGCTGGCCGCCCTGCTGCTGACCCTGCTACAAAGTTTCTGGGTCGCCCCGCTGATTCTGCAGGCGGAAACCTTTGAAAATGCCCCGGCTGCCGCCGAAGTCGCCCATGAGCACGCTGCAGGCGCTGCCGCTCACACCCATGACGCCGAAGCCTGGGAGCCGCAAGACGGCTGGCAGCGCGTGCTGTCCACCACCGGTGGCAACCTGGTGGTCGCCGTCGGTTTTGCGCTGATGCTGGCGGGTCTCTACACCCTGCGCGCACCTACCCGTACCGCCCAAGGGCTGCTGTGGGGCCTGGCCGGTTACGCGACTTTCGTACTGGCGCCCACACTGGGCCTGCCACCTGAGCTGCCAGGCACCGCCGCCGCCGACCTGGCGCAACGGCAGATCTGGTGGATCGGCACCGCCGCCTCGACTGCCGCCGGCATTGCGCTGATCGTGTTTGGTCGCAACTGGCTGCTCAAAGTGCTGGGCGTGGCGATCCTGGCCGTGCCCCACGTAATTGGCGCGCCACAGCCGCAAGTGCATTCGATGCTGGCCCCGGAGGCGCTGGAAGCCCAATTCAAGATCGCGTCGCAGCTGACCAACGTGGCGTTCTGGCTAGCGCTGGGCCTGATCAGCGCCTGGCTGTTCCGCCGCAACCGCGACGATCAATACTCGGCATGACCCTGGTGGTCGGCCTGGGCTGCCAGCGGGGCTGTGATGTTCAGACCCTGCTGGCGCTGTTCAACGCCGCCCTCGCCGACGGCGGGATCGAGCGTCAGCGCATCACCGCGCTGGCGAGTATCGACCTCAAACAGGATGAGCCTGGGCTGTTGGCGCTGGCCCAGGCCCTGGACCTGCCGCTGCAGTGTTTCAGCGCTGGACAGTTGGCGGTGTATGAAAGCCGATTGAGCCATAAATCGGCAGTCGCCTTTGCGCATACCGGCTGCCATGGCATCGCCGAAAGCGCCGCGCTGGCCCTGGCCGAACACCTCGGCAACGCCCCCGCCCGCCTGCTGATCACCCGCAAAAAAACCGCCCAGGCCACCCTGGCATTAGCCTGCACCGGTTAAAATCCCGATAATCGCCCTTTCTGAACATGAGCAACGCTCATGCTCGCCCGTTTTCGACAGGAATGCTCCATGACCGTCTACTTTATCGGCGCCGGCCCCGGCGATCCGGAATTGATCACCGTCAAAGGCCAGCGACTGATCCGCAATTGCCCTGTGATCATCTATGCCGGCTCGCTGGTACCGGCGGCGGTGCTGGAAGGTCACCAGGCCGAACAGGTGGTCAACAGCGCCGAACTGCACCTGGAACAGATCATCGACCTGATCAAGGCGGCCCACGCCAATGGCCAGGATGTGGCGCGCGTGCATTCCGGCGACCCAAGCCTGTATGGCGCGATTGGCGAGCAGATTCGGTATTTGCGTGAGCTGGGCATCCCGTTCCAGATCATCCCCGGCGTCACGGCGGTAGCCGCCTGTGCAGCGTTGCTGGAAACCGAATTGACCCTGCCGGACATCGCCCAAAGCGTGATCCTGACCCGCTACGCCGATAAAACCAGCATGCCGGCCGGTGAAGACTTCGACAGCCTGGCGAACCATGGCACGACCATGGCGATTCACCTGGGGGTCAACCACCTGGAGAAGATCGTTGCCGAACTGCTGCCGCACTATGGCGCAGACTGCCCGATTGCCGTGGTGCACCGGGCGACGTGGCCGGATCAGGACTGGGCGGTGGGTACGCTCAGTAATATTGCCGAGAAAGTCGCAGCGAAGGGCTTTCGGCGTACGGCACTGATTGTGGTGGGTCGGGTGTTGGCCAGTGATAATTTCAGCGAGTCATCGTTGTATCGGGCCGGGCATGCACATCTTTTTCGATCGTGATATTTAACATCACATAAACAACATAACTACCTGTTTTAATTTAATAAATAAAAAATAAAAAATGTGGGAGCGGGCTTGTTTCAGTGAAAAATCTATAGGCTGACACTGCGCATTCGCGAGCAAGCCCGCTCCCACACTTAACCTTTGTTGTCAGATAAACTGTGCAAGAACATGAATTTAAAGCAAAAAAAACGGCGCTCACGGGGCGCCGTTTTTTTGTTCGCAGTGAACACCTTACTCAGTAGTAGGCGTTTTCTTTCTGCGTGTGGTCGGTCACGTCACGTACGCCCTTAAGCTCCGGAATGCGCTCCAGCAGGGTGCGCTCGATACCTTCTCGCAGGGTCACGTCCGCCTGGCCGCAGCCTTGGCAGCCGCCGCCGAACTTCAACACGGCGATGCCGTCTTCGACCACGTCGATCAGGCTGACCTGACCACCGTGGCTGGCCAGCCCCGGGTTGATCTCGGTTTGCAGGTAGTAGTTGATGCGCTCATTGACCGGGCTGTCGGCGTTGACGTTCGGCACCTTGGCGTTCGGCGCCTTGATGGTCAACTGGCCGCCCATACGGTCAGTGGCGTAGTCGACTACAGCGTCGTCCAGGAAGGCTTCGCTGAAGGCATCGATATAGGCGGTGAAGCTTTTCAGCCCCAGGGCGGTGTCTTCAGGTTTCTCTTCCCCGGGCTTGCAGTAGGCTATGCAAGTCTCGGCGTACTGGGTGCCGGGCTGGGTGATAAAGACGCGGATACCGATACCTGGGGTGTTCTGCTTGGACAGCAGGTCGGCCAGGTAATCGTGGGCGGCGTCGGTAATGGTTATGGCGGTCATGGAAACTCCTCACAGGCTTGCGGGCAGTTTACGCCAAATTATTACGGAGGTACAAAGTCCTAGTGTTTTTGTCGGGATAGATTGGGGTAGGGGGTTGGGGTGGGGTGTATATCCGTTGTTTGGGTAACGGCTGGAATTGGTTCCGCTCTTACAGCGGGTCACTTTTGGAAGAGCGCCAAAAGTAACCAAAAACGCTCCGCACCAACACTCGGCACCTCGCCTCCGGCTCGGTGTGCCCGCACGCAGACTTGAATCCGTGGGCCGCCGCGATGGGCCATCCTTGGCCCAGCGCGGCTAACCCGGCGTCCTGCCGGGTTACCCACGGATTCAAGCCTGCGTGCGGCCAGCGTGTTTAACGGGGCGCCAAGGATCAAGATCAAGATCAAAAGCGCAAAAGATCGCTGACTTCGTCAGCGCAAAGGATGTAAGGGCCAGATCAAAAACAAAGCAAAGCACGGCGGCCTGACAGCCGACCTGAAGCCATACTCGGTCAAATGTGGGAGCTGGCTTGCCTGCGAAAGCATCAACTGGGTTTGCCTGATGTACCGAGTTGCCAGCATCGCAGGCAAGCCAGCTCCCACAGAAAAGCCAATCCACTGGGATCCCGCTCTTGATCCACACCACTCAGGTCGGCTACCAGGCCGCCGTGCTCTGCTTTTGACTTTGATCTAAGACGCCCCGTCAATCACGCTGGCCGAACGCAGGCTTGAATCCGTGGGCAACCCGGCAGGACGCCGGGTTAGCCGCGCTGGGCCAAGGATGGCCCATCGCGGCGGCCCACGGATTCAAGCCTGCGTGCGGGCACACCGAGCCGGAGGCGAGGTGCCGAGTGATGGGGCGAGGACCTTTTGGTTACTTTTGGGTCCTTCCAAAAGTGACCCGCTGTAAGAGCGGAACCATAAGCGGCCGTTACCGCAGCAACGGAGCCCCCCCCAAACCCCGCCTCACCTCACAAATTCTCATACCTATTCATATCCAAAACCCCCTCCTCCAACGGCGTACTCTCCCGAACATACCGCGACAAATCATGAAAATACTGCCAAAACAACGGATGACTACGCCGCACACCCCAACGGTCAACAATCCTCTCAAAGCGCTTGGCATCCTTGGCCCGCTCCATCTGCCCCACAAACTCCGGCACTTCCTGCGCCGGAATATTGAACATGAAATTCGGATAACTGCTAAGCACCCCCGGGTAAATCGTCACAGTGTCCAACCCCGGCTGATAGCGATACGCCTCCCCCAGCAAAAACGCCACATTACTGTGAGCCCTATTGCGCAACATGCTGTAAACCACCCGCTTACCACTGCCCGTCTCAACACGCAGCATCGTAGCTTCGGGCAACTGATCGATAACCTTGAGCCCGGCTGCCGGGCGCGATGTCAGGCGGCTCAACGCCTGCTCAGCATCCTGCAACGCCGGATCAACACCATCACGCGAACAAAAAGCCCCGCTGCATCGGTTGATCGGATCCGGACTGGCATTCAGATCTCCATAACGGCTGAGCAACTGGTTGGCAAAGTCGCGCTTCGGGTCCTTTTCATCCAGATGCAACCCGGTCGGCTTGTCATCGTCAATCGCCTCATAATCCAGCCATAGCTTGATCTTGCCGCTGTTCTGGTACCAGTCATCCAAAAAGCCATCACGGCTGTCGGCCGGCATTAAACGCAGGAAGTTCTGCTCGGCCCCATTGCGGATCAGGTCGAAGTACAGCCGGGTCTGGGCCTGATGCGACACATTGCCGAACACATCGAAATTCACCGCCAACTGGTAATAGGTCCGCTCCAGCAGCGGGTAGTCAAACAGCCACATCGTCTGCGGCACCTCGCCGATCAGGCCCTTGGTCACCGAGGCGCTGTCGAAATGCCGGAAAATCGTCAGCAAGGCATTGTCATTGCCCGCCCACAGGCTCGACCAGCTCGGCGGCGGCACGTCGGCATAACTGTCACGGCGCAACGCCTCGTACTGATTGCGCTTGTCGCGATAGGCCAGCCACAGGCTGAGCACGCTGCCCACATCGTCGTTCTGCCCCGGCATCGCCAGCAGCGGCGTGGCCTGGCCGCGATAGCGCGCATCGGTGATGTACAGGTCGTGGTCGGGGTCCTGGAACAGGGTCCAGAAGTTGTCGCGGATCACGTCCGTGGCGATCTGCCCACGACACACCGGCCCGCGAATAAAGGTGCGCACGAAGTATTCGGCGTTATCCAGCATGAACTGGTAGCGTGCCTTGGCCGGGATCGCCTCAAACGTTTCGAACGGATTGGCGCGGCGCCCTGGCCCGTAACCTGGCAAGGCGTTGACCTGCCAATTACCGGCGTAGAACAGCTCCTTGATCCGCGCCATTTTCGCCGCGCTGAACGGGTAAGTGATGTGGGTTTTATGCACGATCACGCCCTGTACCGGCCACAGGCGGTAGTACACCTGGGTGCCGGGGTCGTCGTTGGGGCGGCGCGTGGCGATCAGGTCGATCGGCTGGCCACTCGGCGTGCGCGAACGCACCCACTGGAAGAAATGCCCCGGCTCGCCGTTCTCGAAATAGATGTGGGCCAGGAACAAATGCTCGAACAACCAGCGCGCCACCAGGCTTTCACGGGCGCCGGGCTGATTGAACAGGTTTTCCCACTGCTGCACCTGCAAGGCTTCCTTGGCGCTGGGCGCCAGGCCCTGCTCATCAATCGGCGCACCGGAGGCCAGCCAGCGTTGCAGGGTCTGGTATTGCTGGTCAGTCAGGCCGGTGACCGCCAGCGGCATACCTTCCTTGGGATGGGCGCCGGCGTAGGCATTGAACTCGCCAGGCAGCGCACACTTGTTTTCGCGGTTCAGGCCCAGCGCGATCTCGTCGGGCAGCTTGGCGTTGGGCTGCAGCGGCGCGTTATGCCCCAGCTCCAGCATGCGTGCCATCAAGGCGGCCTGGCTGCCCTGCGCGTCGAGCACCGAATAAAAGCCCTTCTGCTGCCAGGCTTGCTTACCGAACGCGTCATAGAACAAACGGGTGGTGGGCGTTGCCTGGCTGCGTTCGCCGTCGTACACCGGCACTTTGGTCGCCCCGCGTGCCGCGCCCTCGGCACTGCCCAGGTTGAGCTGGCAGGCGGAGTCGTAGCAGGCGTGGCAGGCCACGCATTTCTCGGTGAAGATGGGTTGGATGTCGCGGGTATAGGAGATCGCCGGAGCGGGACCTTCTGCCAAGGCGGTGCTGGCGATCAAGGCCAGGACGGCGCTGACGATAAGACGAAGTGACATGTATCCGGTCCCGATTCAATGCGTGCGCTGAAAAATTGCCGACGATTCTACCGATGTCGACACGCCATCAACATGAACGATATTCATGCAAAAACCTGCCATGCTCCAAAAGCGCACAGGTTTGCTATGATCCACGCCCTCCGTAATGCCTGACCTAGAGTAGTCCCATGCCCGATCGTAGCGCTCGTCTGCAAGCCCTCCACCAAGCCCTCAAGGAACGCATCCTGATCCTCGACGGCGGCATGGGCACGATGATCCAGAGCTATAAGCTTGAGGAGCAGGATTACCGTGGCAAACGCTTCGCTGATTGGCCGAGCGACGTCAAGGGCAACAACGACCTGCTGGTGCTCACCCGTCCGGACGTGATCGGCGGCATCGAAAAAGCCTACCTGGATGCCGGCGCCGACATTCTGGAAACCAACACCTTCAACGCTACGCGCATTTCCATGGCCGACTACGGCATGGAAGAACTGGCCTATGAACTGAACGTAGAAGGCGCACGCCTGGCGCGCAAGATCGCTGACGCCAAGACCCTGGAAAACCCGGCCAAGCCGCGCTTCGTTGCCGGCGTGCTCGGCCCTACCAGCCGTACTTGCTCGCTGTCGCCGGACGTGAACAACCCTGGCTACCGCAATGTGACCTTCGATGAGCTGGTGGAAAACTACACCGAAGCCACCAAGGGCCTGATCGAGGGCGGCGCCGACCTGATCCTGATCGAAACCATTTTCGATACCCTCAACGCCAAAGCGGCGATCTTTGCCGTGCAGGGCGTGTTCGAAGAACTGAATGTCGAACTGCCGATCATGATCTCCGGCACCATCACCGACGCCTCCGGCCGTACCCTGTCGGGCCAGACCACCGAAGCGTTCTGGAACTCTGTCAGCCACGCCAAGCCGCTGTCCGTGGGCCTCAACTGCGCCCTGGGCGCCAGCGAACTGCGCCCGTACCTGGAAGAGCTGTCGAACAAGGCCAACACCCATGTGTCCGCGCACCCGAACGCCGGCCTGCCTAACGAATTCGGCGAGTACGACGAGCTGCCCTCGGAAACCGCCAAAGTCATCGAGGAATTTGCCCAGAGCGGCTTCCTTAATATTGTCGGCGGCTGCTGCGGCACCACGCCAGGCCATATCGAAGCCATCGCCAAGGCCGTGGCCGGTTACGCCCCGCGCCCGATCCCGGACATTCCCAAGGCGTGCCGCCTGTCGGGCCTGGAGCCGTTCACGATTGACCGCAGCTCGTTGTTCGTCAACGTCGGCGAGCGCACCAACATCACCGGTTCGGCACGTTTTGCCCGGCTGATCCGTGAAGACAACTACACCGAAGCCCTGGAAGTCGCCCTGCAGCAGGTGGAAGCCGGCGCCCAGGTGATCGACATCAACATGGACGAGGGCATGCTCGATTCGAAGAAGGCCATGGTGACCTTCCTCAACCTGATTGCCGGCGAGCCGGACATCTCCCGCGTACCGATCATGATCGACTCCTCCAAGTGGGAAGTGATCGAGGCGGGCCTCAAATGCATCCAGGGCAAGGGCATCGTCAACTCGATCAGCATGAAGGAAGGCGTCGAGCAGTTCATTCACCACGCCAAGTTGTGCAAGCGCTATGGCGCCGCCGTGGTGGTGATGGCGTTCGATGAAGCCGGCCAGGCCGATACCGAAGCGCGCAAGAAAGAAATTTGCAAACGCTCCTACGACATCCTGGTGAATGAAGTCGGCTTCCCGCCGGAAGACATCATCTTCGACCCGAACATCTTCGCGGTCGCCACCGGTATCGAAGAGCACAACAACTATGCCGTCGACTTCATCAACGCCTGTGCCTACATCCGCGATGAGCTGCCGTATGCGCTGACCTCCGGCGGCGTGTCCAACGTGTCGTTCTCGTTCCGCGGCAACAACCCGGTGCGCGAGGCGATCCACTCGGTGTTCCTGCTATACGCGATCCGCAACGGCCTGAGCATGGGCATCGTCAACGCCGGCCAGCTGGAGATCTACGACCAGATCCCCGCCGAACTGCGCGACGCCGTGGAAGACGTGGTGCTCAACCGCACCCCGGAAGGCACCGACGCCCTCCTCGCCATTGCCGACAAGTACAAGGGCGACGGCAGCGTCAAAGAAGCCGAGACCGAGGAATGGCGTGGCTGGGAAGTCAACAAGCGCCTGGAACATGCGCTGGTCAAGGGCATCACCACGCACATCGTCGAAGACACCGAGGAATCCCGCCAGTCGTTCGCCCGTCCGATCGAAGTGATCGAAGGCCCGCTGATGTCCGGCATGAACATCGTCGGCGACCTGTTCGGCGCCGGCAAAATGTTCCTGCCCCAAGTGGTGAAATCCGCCCGGGTGATGAAGCAGGCCGTGGCCCACTTGATTCCGTTCATCGAGTTGGAAAAAGGCGACAAACCCGAAGCCAAGGGCAAGATCCTGATGGCCACGGTCAAAGGCGACGTGCATGACATCGGCAAGAACATCGTGGGCGTGGTGCTGGGCTGCAACGGCTATGACATCGTCGACCTCGGCGTGATGGTGCCTGCGGAGAAGATCCTGCAAGTGGCCAAGGAACAGAAGTGCGACATCATCGGCCTGTCCGGCCTGATCACCCCGTCCCTGGATGAGATGGTGCACGTGGCCCGCGAGATGCAGCGCCAGGATTTCCACCTGCCGCTGATGATCGGTGGCGCCACCACCTCCAAGGCCCATACGGCGGTGAAGATCGAGCCCAAGTACAGCAACGACGCGGTGATCTACGTGACCGACGCCTCGCGTGCGGTAGGCGTGGCCACGCAGTTGCTGTCCAAGGAATTGAAGGCCGGTTTCGTCGAGAAAACCCGCCTGGAATACATCGACGTGCGCGAACGCACCTCCAACCGCAGCGCCCGGACCGAGCGCCTGAGCTACCCGGCGGCCATCGCCAAGAAGCCGCAGTTCGACTGGAGCACTTACACCCCGGTCAAGCCGACCTTTACCGGGGCCAAGGTGCTGGACAATATTGACCTCAAGGTGCTGGCCGAGTACATCGACTGGACGCCGTTCTTTATTTCCTGGGACCTGGCCGGCAAATTCCCGCGCATCCTTGAAGATGAAGTGGTCGGCGAAGCCGCGACCGCGCTGTATGCCGATGCCCAGGAAATGCTTGCCAAGCTGATCGACGAAAAGCTCATCAGCGCCCGCGCCGTATTCGGCTTCTGGCCGACCAACCAGGTGCAGGACGATGACCTGGAGGTCTACGGTGACGATGGCCAGCCGATCGCCAAGCTGCATCACCTGCGCCAGCAGATCATCAAGACCGACGGCAAGCCGAACTTCTCCCTGGCCGACTTCGTGGCGCCTAAAGACAGCGGCGTGACCGACTACATCGGTGGCTTCATCACCACCGCCGGCATCGGCGCCGAAGAAGTCGCCAAGGCTTACCAGGACGCCGGCGACGACTACAACTCGATCATGGTCAAGGCCCTGGCCGACCGCCTGGCCGAAGCCTGCGCCGAGTGGCTGCACCAGCAGGTGCGTAAAGAGCACTGGGGTTACGCCAAGGACGAACAGCTGGACAACGAGGCGCTGATCAAAGAGCAATACAGCGGCATCCGCCCTGCCCCGGGCTACCCGGCGTGCCCGGATCACACCGAGAAGGCCCAGTTGTTCCAACTGTTGGACCCTGAGGCCAGCGAGATGCACGCCGGCCGCAGCGGTGTGTTCCTTACCGAGCACTACGCAATGTTCCCGGCCGCCGCAGTCAGCGGCTGGTACTTCGCCCACCCGCAGGCGCAGTACTTTGCCGTGGGCAAGGTCGACAAGGACCAGGTGGCGAGCTACACCGCCCGCAAGAACCAGGACCTGAGCGTGACCGAGCGCTGGCTGGCGCCGAACCTGGGTTACGACAACTGAGGTCGGGTTGATTGTCTATGCTGTCCCTCACACACCTTGTGTCGAGGGATGTATGGACGATCCGGACAACAATAAGCCGCCTACCTTCTGGCAGATGCTCCACAGCGTTATGGCTGCCGCCTTTGGCGTGCAGAGCGGCAAGAACCGCGCGCGCGACTTCACCCACGGCAAGCCCAGCCACTTTGTGATCCTGGGCATTCTGTTTACCGCCGTGTTCGCGCTGACGTTATTTGGCGTCGTCCAGCTGGTGTTGCACTTGGCCGGCGTGTAAACCCTAGCAAAATGTGGGAACGGGCTTGCCCGCGATGGCGGTGTGTCAGAGAAGAATATTTCGACTCAAACACTGCTATCGCGGGCAAGCCCGCTCCCACAGGGGGTCCTCATCCGTTTTGGTGATCGCCCTCTTCCTACTGATGGCTGACCCAGAATACAGCGGCTCCCACCACCAGGATAATCAGGAACAGAATCGCCCAGGCATCCACGGTACTGTCAGGTTTACGGGCTTTGGTCGGGTTACTCATGGCATCGCCTCTTATCGGTTTTATAGGTGATTGCACTCAAACACGCTCACAGTAAAGTCGACGATTGCCCGCATGACAAATGTGGGTATCGCGATAACCGTTCTCATTAGTCATTTTGGTTATTTGCATATACTCAAACATCACTTTTGCGCATAAACGCAAACTGGTATCGTGCGCCGGCTCCGTTAGGGAGTGCGCGGCCGTGCGCGCAGATTTGCCGAGAACAGGACCTATATGTACGTATACGACGAATACGATCAGCGCATCATCGAGGACCGCGTCAAGCAGTTCCGTGATCAGACCCGACGCTATCTGGCAGGTGAACTGAGCGAAGAAGAGTTCCGCCCTCTGCGCCTGCAAAATGGCCTTTATGTTCAGCGCTTTGCGCCGATGCTGCGGGTGGCCGTGCCCTATGGCCAGCTGACTTCGCGCCAGATGCGCATGATGGCCAAGATTGCCCGCGACTTCGACAAAGGCTACGCCCACATCAGTACCCGCCAGAACGTGCAGTTCAACTGGCCGGCCCTGGAAGATGTGCCGGATATCCTGGCTGAACTGGCCACCGTGCAGATGCACGCGATTCAGACCAGCGGTAACTGCCTGCGCAACGTGACCACCGACCAATTCGCCGGTGTTGCCGCCGACGAGTTGATCGACCCACGCCCCTGGTGTGAAATCGTGCGTCAGTGGACCACCTTCCACCCGGAATTCGCCTACCTGCCGCGCAAGTTCAAGATCGCCGTCAATGGCTCGACCTCGGACCGCGCAGCCATCGAAGTACACGATATCGGCCTGGAGCCGGTGTACAACGCGGCCGGCGAACTGGGCTTCCGCGTACTGGTGGGTGGCGGCCTGGGCCGTACCCCGGTAGTCGGTGCGTTTATCAACGAATTCCTGCCCTGGCAGGACCTGTTGAGCTACCTCGACGCCATCCTGCGGGTCTACAACCGCTATGGCCGTCGCGACAACAAATACAAGGCCCGGATCAAGATCCTGGTCAAAGCGCTGACGCCTGAAGTGTTCGCACAGAAAGTCGACGCTGAAATGGAACACCTGCGCGGCGGCCAGACCACCCTGACCGAAGCCGAAGTGCATCGCGTCGCCAAGCATTTCGTCGACCCCGAATACAAGGCCCTGACCAATCAGGACGCCGAGTTCGCAGCGCTTGATAAAGAGCATCCAGGTTTCGCCCGCTGGCGCACCCGCAACACCCTGGCGCACAAAAGCCAGGCTATGTGGCCGTGACCCTGTCGCTGAAACCTACCGGTGTTGCACCGGGCGATATCACCGACAAGCAGCTGGACGCCGTCGCCGACCTGGCCGACCGCTACAGCTTCGGCCAACTGCGCACCTCCCACGAGCAGAACATCATCCTCGCGGACGTTGAGCAGAGCCAACTGTTCAGCCTGTGGGGCGAGCTGCGCGAAGGCGGTTTCGCCACGCCGAACATCGGCCTGTTGACCGACATCATCTGCTGCCCGGGTGGCGATTTCTGCTCCCTGGCCAACGCCAAGTCGATCCCGATTGCCGAATCGATCCAGCGCCGTTTCGACGACCTGGACTACCTGTTCGACATCGGCGAGCTGGACCTGAACATCTCCGGTTGCATGAACGCCTGTGGTCACCACCACGTCGGCCACATCGGCATCCTGGGCGTGGACAAGAAAGGCGAAGAATTCTACCAAGTGTCCCTGGGTGGCAGCGCCAGCCGCGATGCGAGCCTGGGTAAGATCCTCGGCCCGTCCTTCGCCCAGGAAGCCATGCCCGAGGTGATCGGCAAGCTGATCGACGTGTACATCGAACAGCGCACCGAAGATGAGCGTTTCATCGACACCTACCAGCGCATCGGCATTGACCTGTTCAAGGAGCGCGTCTATGCAGCGAATCATTAAAAACAACGAAGTCCTCGACGAAACCTGGCACCTGCTGCCCAAGGACGCGAGCTTCGACGGCATTTCCAACTGCGACGACCTGATCGTGCCGCTGGCCCTGTGGCGCGAGCACGGCCATGCCCTCAAGGCCCGCGACGGCGGCCTGGGCGTGTGGCTGGACGCCGATGAAGAAGCCGAGGAAATCGGTGAAGACGTGGAGCACTTCCAGGTCATCGCCCTGAACTTCCCGGCCTTTACCGACGGCCGCAACTACTCCAACGCCCGCCTGCTGCGTGACCGCTATGGTTACAAGGGCGAGCTGCGGGCAATTGGCGACGTGCTGCGCGACCAACTGTTCTACCTGCGCCGTTGCGGGTTCGATGCCTTCGCCTTGCGCGCCGACAAAGACCCGTACGAAGCGCTGGAAAGCCTCAAGGACTTCTCGGTGACGTACCAGGCTGCAACGGATGAGCCGCTGCCGCTGTTCCGTCGGCGTTGAGGCTTCGTGCTTGAAAAACCCTGGCATGCCAGGGTTTTTTTATGGGTTGAATTTGATCAATGATGGTTAATCACCCGGCACACCCGCCAATACTGCACCCCCATGACGCAATCTTCACATTAAGCGCGGAGCATTCGCCGTGATCGAACTGTCCCCTATTGATCAGCACGTTTTAACCTCACTGACGATTGGAGTTCTTCATGGCGAAAATCAACCTGGCCCAGCAGCTGGCGACCACCCTTGAACAGGCGGGCATCAAGCGCATCTGGGGCCTGACCGGCGACAGCCTCAACGGCCTGACTGATGCGTTGCGCAGCATGGACAGCATCGAGTGGATGCACGTGCGCCACGAAGAAGTGGCCGCGTTCGCTGCCGGTGCCGAGGCGGCCGCCACCGGTGAGCTGACCGTGTGCGCCGGCAGCTGCGGGCCGGGCAACCTGCACTTGATAAACGGCCTGTTCGACTGCCATCGCAACCATGTGCCGGTGCTGGCGATTGCTGCGCAAATCCCCTCCTCCGAAATTGGCTTGAACTACTTCCAGGAAACCCATCCCCAGGAGCTGTTCAAGGAGTGCAGCCACTTTATCGAGCTGGTCACCAACCCCGAGCAGATGCCCCACGTGCTGCACCGCGCCATGCGCTCGGCGATCCTCAATCGTGGCGTGGCGGTGGTGGTGATTCCAGGCGACGTGTCGCTGCTCGAAGTGGAAGACAAGCTCAAGCCCTGGCCGGCCCTGCATGCACCGCGCACCTTGCCGGCGGAACAGGATCTGCAGCGCCTCACCGAAATCCTGCACAGCAGCAAGAAAGTCACCCTGCTATGCGGCAGTGGCTGCGCCGGCGCCCATGACCAAGTAGTGGCCCTGGCCGACACGTTGGGTGCGCCGGTGGTGCACGCCCTGCGCGGCAAGGAGCATGTGGAATGGGACAACCCGTTCGATGTGGGCATGACCGGCCTGATCGGCTTCAGCTCCGGTTACCACGCCATGCTCGACTGCGACACGCTGATCATGCTCGGCACCGACTTCCCTTATCGCCAGTTCTACCCGACTGACGCGAAGATCATCCAGGTCGACCGCAACCCACAGGCACTCGGCCGGCGCGCCACGCTGGACCTGGGCATTGCGGCGGATGTCAGCGAGACCATCGCCGCGCTGCTGCCGCGCCTGACGCGCAAGACCGATCGCAGCTTCCTCGACACCTCGCTGAAGCACTACGAAAAAGCCCGCCAGGGCCTGGATGACCTGGCGCAACCGTCCAAGGCCGACCGGCCTATTCACCCGCAATACGTGGCGCGTTTGCTCAGCGAACTGGCGGACGACGACACGATCTTCACCGCCGACGTCGGCTCGCCCACCGTATGGGCTGCACGTTACTTGAAGATGAATGGCAAACGCCGCCTGATCGGCTCGTTCAACCACGGCTCCATGGCCAACGCCATGCCCCAGGCAATCGGCGCACAGGCGGCATTCCCTGGGCGGCAGGTGATTTCGATGTCCGGCGACGGCGGGTTTGCGATGCTGATGGGGGATTTCATCTCACTGGCGCAGTTGAACTTGCCGGTAAAAGTCATCGTGTTCGATAACTCGTCCCTGGGGTTTGTCGCCATGGAAATGAAGGCAGCAGGTTACCTGGACACCGGTACCGAGCTGAAAAACCCGGACTTCGCCGCGATGTCCAACGCCATGGGCATCCTCGGCATTCGCGTGGAGCAGTCCGAAGATCTGGAACCGGCCCTGCGCCGCGCCCTGGCCCATGACGGCCCAGTGCTGGTGGATGTGGTCACCGCGACCCAGGAGCTGGTAATGCCGCCGAGTATCAAGCTGGAACAGGCTAAAGGTTTCAGCCTGTATATGCTCAAGGCGGTGATGAGTGGGCGCGGTGACGAGGTGATTGAACTGGCGCGGACTAACTGGCTGCGTTAACCCCCCTGTGGGAGCGGGCTTGCTCGCGAAGACGGTGGTTCAGTCGATATATAGTCGACTCAGACACCGCCTTCGCGAGCAAGCCCGCTCCCACAATGGATGCTATTGCCCAATCAAGCGCGCTGTTTTTCCACCCACTTGGCGTAGGCATCAATAAACGCCTGCAAGAACGGCTTGGTCTTTTCCGACAGCTTGCCTGATTCATCAAACACGCTGCCCGCACCGCCGAGGTAAGCCTCAGGTTGCTGCATGCAGGGCACATCGAGGAACACCAGGGACTGGCGCAGATGGTGGTTGGCGCCAAAACCGCCAATGGCGCCCGGCGACACGCTGATGATCGCCCCCGGCTTGCCACTCCAGGCGCTTTGCCCATAGGGGCGGGAGCCCACGTCAATCGCGTTCTTCAACGGCGCGGGTACGGAGCGGTTGTACTCGGGGGTCACGAACAGCACCGCGTCGGATGAACGTACCTGCTGACGGAAAGTACTGTAGGCTGCCGGTGGTGCAGCACCGTCGATGTCTTCGTTGTAGAGCGGCAAATCGCCAATTTCCACAATGTTCAACTTCAGGTTGGCAGGGGCCAGTTCGGCCAATGCCAGGGCGACCTTGCGGTTGATCGAGTCTTTTCTCAAGCTGCCAACCAGGACGGCAATCGTGTAGACCTTGCTCATTGGGGTTTCCCGACGTCTGACTAAAGGAGCTAGTAGTTATAGAGGCTTCGCGGCGCGATCACCAGAAGGTTTTGCTCACCCGTCGGGCGTGTGTCTCGCACCTTGACGTGTAGGAAGCGTCTGAAAACATCAGCGAATTTTATTTTTTTCCATAGGTAAACTACCCCGCGCTATGACGGTCTACAGAACCGCAAATCGAGTGTTTATCTCCAGAGGTTCTAAACAGATGGCAGCAGTACTAGTCGGACAGTTTCATGCCAGAGACGCAGAAGGACGTGTGTACTCGGTGCATGAGTTCCAGGAATCCAACCCGGCGCAAGGCGACCTGGCTGGCTCGGCACCCACCACCACCTACAAGCTGGCCATTGGCGACCGTGTAGAAAAGCTGGAAGGCGATGAGTTCAAACTGATCCAGTCGGGGACTATCATCGTCCGCGAATCGCAAACCACCCTCGCTTCATAAGCTGACCCCGCGAACGTACCTGCTCAGTCCTGGCCAATGACGGCATTGACTGGGCCGGGCGATCATGGCCTGCGAATTTCCGTCACTTCAGCCCCCGCCTCACCGTCCATTTGCTTGAGCGTCACCATCAACCTCCCCCGCTCGCCCTCCACCGCATACATCGAACGCTTGTAGCCCGGCGAATTGTGCGCGGGATACGCCACCACCTGCCTGACCAGCGTGACACCCAGCACTGCGCCCACCTGCTCAGCCACGGGTTCCTGGGCGCGGATAAACGTTTCGAGTGCGAGGTTTTCGGGCGTGATGTCGTCGTGACTGCCGAAGAGATAAGCAGCCACGCAGCCGATGGTCACAAGAACCAGCAGTTGCTTGGCCGTTACCCCGAGAAATGTCGAGGGTAGAGGCATATGAGACCAGACCTGTTTTTGTTGTATTGGTCGTTAATGATCAGACCAGTCATTTTAATCAGGTCGGTGGTTAATGCCAGATGATTCACTGGTCGCCGTAGGTAATATCCTTGTTCTCCCCCACACCACCCACTGTCCGGTCCTTGCCGAACGAAAACAGGTCGAAAGGCGTCCGGGCCTGGGTTGGCGGGTAATGGTACTGATACGCGACGCCCCATGGGTCGCTCAGCAAGTCTTCGTCGACGTAGGGCCCCTTCCATTGCGCCTCACCCGCAGGCTGCTTGACTAGGGCGTCCAGGCTCTCCTCATCGGTGGGGTAGCGACCGGTGTCTTGGTGGAACTGTTCAACGGCCTTGCCCAATGTGGCCACCTGAGCCTTGGCCGTGGCAATTTCCGCCAACGCCACGTCGCCGAACAATCGTGGGCCCAGCGCCAGCGCCAATACGCCAACGATGACCAACACCACCAGCACCGCCCACCGCGTAAAAGCGCGCTGGGTACTTAGTGTTTCGACAGCTGTACGTCGTGGCATGGTGAGGCTCCCCTTTTTCCCCGGTGATCAAGTGGGTTATACGTCCTGCAGGTTGCACTTGCCTACAGGGTTATTGGAACGGCCCTGCTGTTTTTTGCCGGACCATTGAATCCCCGCCCTGCTGACCCTAGACTCCGGCCATGCGTTTACGTCATATCGAAGTGATTCAGGCCATCTTGCAGACCGGACACCTCGGCACGGCCGCCGAATGGTTGCAACTCCCTGTGGGCGATGCAGAAGCGGCGCTCAAGGAGGCCGAGCAGCAACTGGGCTTCATGCTGTTTGCCAGCGTCCGCGGGCGCTTGCAAGCCACGCGTGAGACCCTGGAATTACAGGCCGCGATTGCCCACGTGTATGAAGCGCTGGAGCCGGTACAGCGCCTGGCCAGCCGCTTGAAACACCATCACGCCCCAACCCTGCGCGCCCTGTGCACACCGCCCCTGGCCAATCAATTGTTGCCACAAAGCATTGCGGTACTGCGCCGGCGTTTCCAGGACACCCCCTGCAACCTGTCGAGCCAGCCAACCCGCGACATCGTCAGAAGCCTGCTGCTGCACGAAGCCGACGTAGGGCTGAGCCTGCATGACCCGCAGCACCCGCAAATCCAGAGCAGCGTGCTGGCCCAAGGCAAATTGCAACTGTTGGCGCCCCATGGCTGGCTCAAGCCCAAGCAAAAGTACAGCGCCCTGCAGGACCTCGCCGGCCAATCGATGATCGGGCTGGAGGGGCAAGACCCGCTCAGCCGCCTGCTGGACGCCAAGCTGCAAGCCTTGCGCCCGCTGCCGGTGGTGCAGACGCGGGTACAGACCTACCAGATGATGCGCAGCATGGTCGAGGCCGGTGAAGGCTTGGCGATTGTCGACCCGTTTACCGCGTTCGGCGCTCGCGAGGCGGGGCTGGATGCGTGCCCGCTGTCGCCGCCGATCATGGTCAGCCTGTATGCGCTGACACTGAAGGATGGCGTGGCCACACCGGCACTCAATGCGTTGCTCGAGATCGTCACCCAAAAGGCGCAAAGCCTGCTCGCGATTTAAGCCAGTTCGACTTCGGCCTTGAACAAGCGATACCAGAAAATCGCCACCTCACGGGTTTGCGGATCAATCCCGCGATAGCGCAAGTGGTCGATCCCGCCCATCACATAGCCGCTGCGCTCATACAACCGGCAGGCGCCCAGGTTGTTGTTCTGGGTTTCCAGCATCATGCCCGGCAGGTTTTTCTTGCGGCTCCAGAACTGCGCCACATCCAGCAGGGCCTTCGCCACCCCGTGGCGGCGTGCGGGCAAGGCCACGGCCAATTCATCGACGTGGGCAAAGCCGTTCCAGTTGGTGCTGACCACGATATGCCCCACCGCCCGATCATCCAGGTAGGCCATGAAGATCGCGCTGTCCGGCGCATCGCGAAAGCTGGCGAACTCTTCGGGATCGATGCCGTAGCACTTGCGGTACGGCACAATACGCTCCACGGGCCACTGATCGACCCGCTTGCCCATCTGCGGCTCACCGTAGGCGCTGACCTCAAAGCTGAAGTCATTGCCCCACACGTAGGCATCAAAGCCTTCATCGGCGACCCGTACACTGAGCCCCGGAAACTTCGGGTTCATTACAGCTTGCATAAACATTTTTAACCCTTGATGCAATCGACGGTGTAACAACGACCGGTGCCGTCGTCTTCGTGTTGCAACCCATGAACATCCGCGACAAAACCGGGGAAACTGCTATCGAACGTCCGGGCAAACGCCAGGTAATCGATGATCGATCGGGTTGACTCGGTAAAGCGCTCGCCCGGCATGATCAGTGGAATCCCGGGTGGATAAGGCACAAGCATCACGGCAGCGATGCGCCCTGGCAAAGCGTCGATGGACACCGCCTCCACTTCCCCCTGACCAACTGATCGTAGGCGTGCGCCGGCTTCATCGCGATTTCCGGCAGCACCGTGTACATCCGCTTAAGGTGCTTGGCCGTCGCGTTGCTACGGTAACAGCTATGCAATTGATCGCACAGGTCGCGCAAACCCAGGCCCTGATAGCGCGAAGGGCCTTGGGCGAACACCGAGGACAAACAACTGGCCAGGCTGACATTGGCGTCGTAACTGCGCTTGAACTCCAGCAGTTCGGTGAGCAAGGTACTCCATTTGCCCTTGGTGATGCCCATGGAAAACAGCACGAGGAAGGAATACAGCCCGGTCTTTTCCACCACCAGGCCACGCTCCCAGAGGAATTTGCTGACCACTGCCGCCGGAATCCCGCAATCGCTCAAGGCGCCGCCGGCGGTAAGGCCGGGCATCACCAGCGTCACTTTGATCGGGTCCAGCAGCACGTAATCTTCGGCAACATCCCCGAAGCCGTGCCAATCGTCCTGGGGTTGCAGCAGCCAGTCCGCCGTCGCCACCCGGTCGATACCGGCCACCGAGGGTGGCTGCCAGATCGAAAACCACCAGTCTTCGGCGGCGATATGCTGGCGCAGGTTGGCCAGGGCGCGGCGAAAACTCAGGGCCTCGTCGAACATTTCCTGCAACAGCGAACGCCCGGCGGGGCCTTCCATCATCGCCGAGGCCACGTCCAGTGAGGCGATGATGCTGTACTGCGGCGAGGTGGAGATATGCATCATGAACGCTTCGTTGAAACGGTCACGGTCCAGCTGACGTGCACCGCCGTCCTGTACATGGATCATTGAAGCCTGACTGAACGCCGCCAGCAGCTTGTGGGTGGAGTGGGTGGTGAACACCAGCGGGCTGTCCGGCGTGCGCGAGGTGCCCATGCCGTAACGCCCGGCGAAGAATTCGTGGAAGGCCGCATAGGCGTACCAGGCTTCGTCAAAGTGCAACACCTCGACACTGTTGCCCAGTTGCTGCTTGATCAGCTCGGCGTTGTAGCACAGGCCGTCGTAGGTGGAGTTGGTGACCACCGCCAGCTTGACCTTCGGCGGACGACCACGGGCCAGGGGGCTGGCTTCGATCTTGGCGCGAATCGACTCCGGGCTGAATTCGCTGAGCGGAATCGGCCCGATGATTCCCAGCTCGTTGCGCTCCGGGCACAGGTACAGCGGGATGGCGCCGGTCATGATGATCGAGTGCAACACCGACTTGTGACAATTGCGGTCGACCAGCACCAAGTCATCGCGCCCTACCATGGAGTGCCACACGATCTTGTTGGCGGTCGAAGTGCCATTGATCACGAAGAACGTATGGTCGGCGCCGAAGTTGCGCGCAGCGCGGGCCTCGGCCTCGGCCAGCGGCCCGGTATGATCGAGCAGCGAGCCCAGTTCGGGCACCGAGACCGACAAGTCCGAGCGCAGGGTATTTTCCCCGAAAAACTGATGAAACGCCTGCCCCACCGGGCTTTTGCGATAGGCCACACCGCCGCCATGGCCGGGGGTGTGCCAGGAGTAATTGGAGTCGGCGGTGTGCTGCACCAGCGCTTTGAAAAAGGGCGGCAACAGGCCATCCAGGTAGGTGCGCGCCGCACGGGCCACTTGCCGGGCGAGAAACGGCACCGTGTCTTCGAACAGATACAGAATCCCGCGCAGCTGGTTAAGCTCGCTCATGGCATCGGCCGGCGCGTTTTCCAGGGTGACTTGCTCGCCCAGGGCAAAGATCGGCAGGGCAGGCGCCCGCACCCGCGCCAGACGGATCAGCTCGACCATGTTTTGCAGCAGGTGGGTATTTTCGCCTGCGCCTTCGGCGGCAATCAGCATGCACGCGAGGCCGTGATGGGTTGAGGCCACCAGTCGCCCTTCGGCGTAGTCCATTGCAGAAAAGATACTGAAACCTTCTTGTTCCAGTTCTTTGGCGATGCCTCGGACCCGGTCACCGGCAACGGTGTCGGCCTTGATGTCACGGTGCACGATCAGAACGGGGAACTTCAGGTCTTTGTACATGAGTGCGTAGAGTCCTGAGGGCTATGCACTCAAGGGTAGAAGGTGGGGCGGGATGTGGCGAATGAAGATTTTGAAAGCAATGGAGATCAAGTGTGGGAGCTGGCTTGCCTGCGATGTCGGTGTATCAGTGACAATCAGGCTAGCTGGCCCACCGCTATCGCAGGCAAGCCAGCTCCCACATTGGACCGTGTTCAGTCTTGGGGTTATTGCTGGGTCAGTTGAGTCCACAACGCCGGCGCACCCGCCGACTTGGCAATCGCCTCCAGGCGCGCCGCATGCTCGGCCAGGTCCTGCTCGCTGGCGCGGATGATGGTGGTCGGCTTGCGATCGGCCGGCAGGCGGCGGATTTCCGAAGGGCGGTTGCCCGAACCTTCCGCCGAACCGCTGCCGTCGGAGGCATTGCCCGCCAGCGACAGGCTGGTCTGCCCGCCGGTCATGGTCAGGTAGACGTCGGCGAGAATCTCGGAGTCGAGCAAGGCGCCGTGAAGTTCACGGCCGGAGTTGTCGACACCATAACGTTTGCACAAGGCATCGAGGCTGTTGCGCTGGCCGGGGTGACGTTCACGGGCCATCATCAAGGTGTCGAGGATCGAACAGTGCCGGGAAATGTCCGCACGGTCCGTCTGGCCCATCAGGGCAAACTCGTTGTTGATGAAGCCGACGTCGAACGCCGCGTTATGGATGATCAGCTGGGCGCCGTTGATGAACTCGAAGAACTCGTCCGCCACTTCAGCGAAACGTGGCTTGCCCTTGAGGAATTCATCGGTGATGCCGTGGACGCCGATCGCGCCTTCGTCACTGTCACGATCCGGTTGCAGGTAGACGTGAAAATGACGCCCGGTCAGGCGCCGCCCCATCAGTTCGACACAGCCGATTTCAATGATCCGGTGGCCGTCGGTCACCGGCATGCCGGTGGTTTCGGTATCGAGTACAACAGATCGGATGGCCATCAGGGTTCAGCTCTCAACGGTGTGGTGTGTATCAAAGGGCGCGATGTTAACACGTCAGCCAGCCTCAGCTCTGCTTGTAGCCGCGCACTTCGTCCACGCCTCTATTGGCGAGCTGGTCGGCGCGCTCGTTGCCTGGGTGGCCGATGTGCCCGCGGACCCACTTCCAGGTGATGTCATGGCGATTGCATTGCTCATCGAGCAGTTGCCACAGGTCGGCGTTTTTTACCGGCTCTTTGGCGGCGGTCTTCCAGCCGCGCTTCTTCCAGTTGACCATCCACTCGTTGATACCTTTCATCACGTATTGCGAGTCGGTCACCAGCAACACATTGCAGCGACGCTTGAGCTCTTCCAGCCCGCGAATGGCGCCCATCAGTTCCATGCGGTTATTGGTGGTGTTGGCTTCGCCGCCCCACAACTCCTTCTCCACGCCCTTGCACACCAGCAACGCGCCCCAGCCGCCAGGGCCCGGGTTGCCCTTGCAGGCGCCATCGGTGAAGAGTTCTACGCTATCGGTCATCGTTGCTTCCATCAAAACAGGCGGGGTCTGAAATCAAAAAAGGTTTTACGGTTCGCTTTGCTTGCGGTTGACCTTGGCCATCGGCATCGGCACCAGCTTGCCCATGGGCTGACGCTGGACCTGACGCACCGGCCGCAGCCCGACCACGATCTTGCGTGCTACCAATAAATAGAAGCCGCCGCCCGACAGTTGCCAGGCACCCGCCCGGCGTTCCCAGCCGGCCAGACGGCCTTGCCACTTGGTCGAGGCAAGCGGCGGACGATAGCACCCGAAGCGGCGTTTCTCCAGCGCGAAGCCCAGCAGGTTCAGCCAGTCGCCCACCCGTGATGGCGAGATGCAGCGCGCCTGACGCAGGCCGTCGTGGGCGAACACGTGGCGCAGGCCCCAGCTGCTCCAGGGGTTGATCCCGATAATCAGCAAATGGCCACCAGGGCGCACGCTGCTCGCCGCTTCGCGCAGCAAGCCGTGGGGTGACAGGCAGAAATCCAGGCCATGCTGCAACACCACCACATCGGCGGCGTGCTCGCTCAAGGGCCAGGCCTGTTCCTCACATACAATTTCCACCCCCGGCAACGGCGCCCCCAGGCGCACATTGCGTTGCACCTGCGGCGCGGCGGGCGGGGTCTGGGCGGACGGGCCGTAATGCACCAGATAGCCGCCAAAGAACCGGCCCAACTCGTCTTCGAGCATGCGCCGCTCTTCATCCAGCAAAAATTGCCCGATCGGCCCGGACAGCCATTCACGGGCGGCGCCGATCAAAGCCAGCCACTCAGGATCGGCCTGGGCGAACGCTTTATCAGTCATTGCATTCTCCAACTCGCCTAGACGTTCTAAGATGCACCAATGTGTTCAGCTTGGCGAATCGAAGAATGATACAGATCAGTGCCCTGCCCGCCTTCACCGATAACTACATCTGGTTGTTACAGGACCCGCACACCCAACGCTGCGTCGTGGTCGACCCTGGCGACGCCGCGCCCGTGCTGGCCTGGCTCAAGCAGAACCCGCAATGGGCCCTGAGCGACATCCTGGTGACCCACCATCACCATGATCATGTCGGCGGCGTCGAACAACTCAAAAATCTGACCGACGCCAAGGTCTACGGCCCGGCGCATGAAACGATCCCGGCGCGGGATGTGGCCCTGCAGGATAACGACCGCATCAACGTGCTGGGCTGGGATTTCGATGTCTACGCCGTGCCCGGCCACACCCTGGGCCACATCGCCTTTTATCATCCGGGCGTGTTGCTGTGTGGCGACACCCTGTTCGCCGCCGGTTGCGGGCGCCTGTTCGAAGGCACGCCAGAGCAGATGCACACCTCGCTCGAGCGCCTGGCCGCGCTGCCGGCCGACACGTTGGTGTACTGCACCCACGAGTACACACAAAGTAACCTCAAATTTGCCCAGGCGGTGGAGCCGGACAATGCCGATATCGCCAAACGGGTGGAACACGTCAACCAATTGCGGGCCCGCGGCGAGATGACGCTGCCCTCCAACCTGGCCCTGGAAAAACGTACTAACCCTTTTTTACGTACCGCTGAAACATCCGTTAAACAAAAAGCGGACGAACGGAATGGACGCGACAACCGCTCTGGGGCCGAGGTGTTTGCTAGTTTGAGGGCATGGAAAGATAAGTTCTAACGGGATGCAATCTGATACGGATTTTCTGAATGGTTGACCGCAACCAAAGTGCTTTCTAGAATCGCCCGACATTTTTGCCCGGAACTTACTTCCAGCCAATGTCGTCATCTATTCGTAAATCCAACCATTCAGACGCATTGACCCGCCTGGCTCAAGCCGTGGCGGTGGCTGTGTCCGCGACTCTGGCGGGCTGCCAATCGACAAATTTCGCTGCACAATCCACCGTGCAACCCAAACCCAATCTTGCCGCCAAGATCAAGCAAAAACCTATTTGGCTCTCAGAGAAGCCCAGCCCCGAAGTCCCCCAGGATGTCTGGGAGCGCATGCGCCGGGGCTTTCAATTGCAGGACGGCCTGGGCGTCAACCCGCGCATCGAGCAACAGCGCTTGTGGTTCGCCAGCAACCCGTCCTTCCTGGAGAACGCCGGTGAACGCGGCAGCCTCTACATTCATTACATCGTCGAACGCCTTGAAGAACGCAACATGCCCCTGGAGCTGGCGCTGCTGCCAGTGATTGAAAGTGCCTACAACCCAATGGCTTATTCGCGCAGCGATGCGGTCGGCCTGTGGCAGTTCATCCCCTCCACCGGGCGCTATTTCAACCTGCGCCAGACCCGCGCCTACGACGGCCGCCGCGATATCACCGCCTCCACCACCGCCGCCCTGGACTACCTGACCCGTCTGCACGATATGTTCAACGGCGACTGGCTGCTGGCCCTGGCGGCCTATAACGCCGGCGAAGGTACGGTGAGCCGGGCCATCGAGCGCAATGAAAAGCTCGGCCTGCCGACCGACTACTGGAACCTGCCCCTGCCCCAGGAAACCAAGGACTACGTGCCCAAGTTCCTGGCGCTCTCCCAAGTGGTGCTGGCCCCTGAAGCCTATGGCGTCAACCTGAACCCGATCGCCAATACCCCGTATTTCGAAGTGGTTGAAGTCAAGCAAAGCATGGACCTGTCACGGGTCGCCGCGCTGGCCGAAATCGACGAAGACGAGCTGTTCCAGCTCAACCCGGCGCTCAAACAACGCACCACCCTTGACGGCCCTCAGCATTTGCTGGTGCCAAGCTCCAAAGCGCAACTGCTGACCAGCACGCTTTCGACGATGAAGCCTGAAGAATTACTGGCAATGCGCCCGAAAAAGCAGGTGTTCGACGAAGTCGAGACGGCCCGAGTGGCCGGGCGCACCCGCAATTACAAGGTGCGCAGTGGCGACAACCTCACCCTCATCGCCAAGGCGAACAAGGTGGATGTGCACGACCTGCAGCGCTGGAACAAGCTCAACGGCCAGGCCCTCAAGGTTGGCCAGACGCTTGTGATGCAGGACACCCGCAAGCTGGTGGCCAAGGCAGACAAGAAGCCGGTGCAATACAAAATCAAGAAAGGCGACTCGCTGTACACCGTCGCCAAGCGCTTCAACGTCGAGATGCAACATCTCAAGCGCTGGAACCCGCGTACCGGCCAGGCATTGAAGCCTGGGCAGATGCTGGTGGTTTCCGGGCCGCGCTAAGGCCTCAAGCACACTGGGGAGCTAATGTGGGAGCGGGCTTGCTCGCGAATGCGGTGGAACATTCAACAGCTATGTTGACTGACATACTGCATTCGCGAGCAAGCCCGCTCCCACCTTGAATTCTCAGTGGTTTCAACAGCCTTTTTCCAACCGGAACAAGCTGTTACTGTACCGATCATAAAGCCCAAGCTGCCTGGATCGGATCTCTGACTTGACGCGTCCCCTCCTTCTACTAATAAGTCTGGCCTTGAGCTTTGCTGCGAACGCGACGATTACCGAGAGCCACGGTTATACGCAGTTCGGCAGGCTCAAGTACCCGGCCAAATTCACCCACTTCGATTGGGTAAACCCTGCAGCGCCGAAAGGCGGGACCCTGCGGGTCATGGCATTTGGCACGTTCGATACGCTCAACCCCTACACCTTCAAGGGCTCAAGCCCGGTGTCCACCCCCAACTTCCTGCAGTACGGCGTCAACGAGCTGAACGAGCCGTTGATGGTTGGCACCGGCCTGTATGCGCCCTCCGGCGATGAACCGACCTCCAGCTACGGGCTGATCGCCCAGTCGGTGGAATACAGCGAAGACCGCAGCTGGGTAGTGTTCAACCTTCGCCCCGAAGCGCGCTTTCACGATGGCAAGCCGATTACCGCCTATGACGTGGCGTTTTCCTATCGCACCCTGCTGACCGAAGGCCACCCGCAGTACCGCACCAACCTGCAGGAAGTGGCACGGGTCGACATCCTCAACCGCCATCGCATTCGCTTTGTCTTCAAGCGCGCCGGCAACCCGCTGCTGATCCTGCGCCTGGGCGAACTGCCGGTACTGCCCCAGCATTACTGGAAGAACCGCGACTTCAAGGCCACCACCTTCGAACCGCCGCTGGGCAGTGGGCCGTACCGTATCAGCAAGGTGACACCGGGCCGCCAGCTGGTGTTTGAGCGGGTCAAGGATTACTGGGGCAAAGACCTGCCGGTCAACCAGGGTTTCTATAACTACGACAAGGTCGAAGTGGAGTTCTACCGCGACAGTGACGTGGCCTTCGAAGCCTTCAAGGCCGGTGAGTTCGATATCTATATCGAACACCAGGCCAAGAACTGGGCCAATGGCTACAACTTCCCGGCGATCAACCGTGGCGACGTGATCAAGGCGCAGATCGCCCACCAAATCCCCACCCAGAGCCAGGGCCTGTTCATGAACAGCCGCCGCCCGACCTTCAGCCAGACCAAGGTGCGCGAGGCCCTGGGGCTGATGTTCGACTTCGAGTGGACCAACCGCACGCTGTTCAGCAGCGCCTATAAACGCAGCTTGAGTTATTACCCCAACAGCGAATTCTCCGCCACCGGGGTTCCAACCGGCCATGAATGGCTGATGCTCTCGCCCTACCGCGACCAGTTGCCGCCCAACCTGTTTACCCAAGCTTTCAGCCTGCCGCAGACCGACGGGCGCGGCATCCCGCGCGAAACCATGCGCCGCGCCCTGGCCCTGCTCGGCGAAGCCGGCTGGAAGCTGTCGGGGCAACGCCTGCAGAACAAGGACGGGCAGCCGCTGCGCTTCGAAATCCTGCTGGTCAACCCGAACCTGGAGCGCATCCTGCAGCCCTACGTCGAGAACCTGATCAGCATCGGCATCGACGCACGCCTGCGCACCGTTGACCGGGCGCAATACAAGCAGCGCCTGGATCAGTTCGACTTCGACATGATCCTGATCACGCTCAACCAAACCTTGAGCCCCGGCCTCGAGCAGTGGCAGTACTTCCACTCCAGCCAGGCCGCGATCAAGGGCAGCAAGAACTACGCAGGCATCAACAACCCCATCGTCGATCACCTGCTGGAACAACTGCTGGCCGCGCAGACCCGCGAAGAACAATTGGCCGCCGGCCGCGCCCTGGACCGGGTGCTGCTGTGGCAGCACTACAGCATTCCCAACTGGTACCTCAACTATCATCGCTTGGCGTACCGCAACCGGTTCGCCTTTGTCACCACGCCGCCCTACAGCCTGGGCCTGAGCGCGTGGTGGCTGAAAGCTTCGGAGAAAGCCCAATGATGTATTTGCGCAACGCACTGCTTGGCAGCCTGTTGCTGTGCACCGCGGCCCACGCCGCGCCACAACATGCGCTGACGCTCTACAACGAGCCGCCGAAATACCCCGCCGACTTCAAGCACTTCGACTACGTAAACCCGGATGCCCCCAAGGGCGGCACCTTTCGCGAATCGAGCATGGGCGGCTTCGACAGCCTCAATCCGTTTATCAGCAAGGGTGTGCCGGCCGACAATGTCGGCCTGATCTACGACACCCTGGCCATGCAAAGCCTGGATGAACCGATCACCGAATACGGCCTGGTGGCCGGCAAGATCGAAAAGGCGCCCGACAACAGCTGGGTGCGTTTCTACCTGCGCCCCGAAGCGCGCTTCCATGACGGCCACCCGATCCGCGCCGAAGACGTGGTGTTCACCTTCCGGGAACTGATGAAGGAAGGCTCGCCGATCTATCGCACCTACTATGCCGATGTCGATGAAGTGGTCGCCGAAGACCCGTTGCGAGTGTTGTTCAAGTTCAAACGCACCAATAACCGCGAATTGCCGCTGATCCTCGGGCAACTCCCGGTATTACCCAAGCACTGGTGGGCCACCCGCGACTTTGCCAAGGGCAACCTGGAAGTGCCGCTGGGCAGCGGGCCGTACAAGGTCGCCGAGGTCAAGGCCGGGCGCATGATCCGCTACGAGCGGGTCAAGGATTACTGGGCCAAGGACCTGCCCGTCACCAAAGGTTTCTACAATTTCGATAACCGCATCACCGACTACTACCGCGACAGCACCGTGTCGCTGGAAGCCTTGAAGGCCGGGCAGTTCGACTACTGGCTGGAATTCAGCGCGAAGAACTGGGCCAACGCCTACAACATTCCCGCCGTGGCCCAGGGCCGACTGATCAAGGAAGAAATCCCCAACGGCAACCCCACCGGCATGCAGGGTTTCGTGTTCAACACGCGCAAGCAAATGTTTCAGGACGTGCGCGTGCGCAAGGCCATCAGCCTGTTGCTGGATTTTGAGTGGAGCAACAAACAGCTGTTCAACGGCGCCTATACCCGTACCCGCAGCTACTTCGAAAACTCGGAAATGGCCGCCACCGGCCTGCCGGGCCCGGATGAGTTGAAGATCCTCGAACCGCTGCGCGACAAAATCCCCGCCGAAGTCTTCACCCAAGCTTTCGAACCTGCAAAAACCGACGGCAGCGGCATGATCCGCACTCAGCAGCGCGAGGCCTATCAGCTGTTGCAGGAAGCCGGCTGGCGTATCGTTGACGACAAGATGGTCGACACCACCGGCAAACCGGTGACCATCGAGTTCCTGCTGGCCCAGACCGAATTCGAACGCATCCTGCTGCCCTTCAAGCGCAACCTCGCCGACCTGGGCATCGACCTGGTGATCCGTCGGGTGGACGTCTCGCAGTTCGTCAACCGGATCCGCTCACGGGACTTCGACATGCTGGTGGGCAGCTTCCCGCAATCCACCTCGCCGGGTAACGAACAACGTGAGTTCTGGAAGTCCTCCAGCGCCGATAAACCCGGCAGCCGTAACTACATGGGGCTCAAGGACCCGGCGGTCGATCAGTTGGTAGAGGAATTGATCGACGCCGACTCGCGTAAAAGCCTGGTCGCCCATGCCAAGGCCCTGGACCGCGTGTTGCAGTTTGGCTACTACGTGATCCCCAACTGGCATATCAAGACCTTCCGCGTGGCCTACTGGGATCACCTTGGCCACCCCAAAGTCCCACCGCGCTACGACGTGGGCACGGCCACCTGGTGGGCCAAGCCCAACGCCAAACCGGCGGTCTCCCTCGACACCACCCAGACCGCCGATCCGGCGAGTGGAGGCGATTAAATGCTGGCTTATATTGTTCGCCGCCTGTTGCTGATTATCCCCACGCTGTTCGGGATCTTGCTGATCAACTTCGTGATTATCCAGGCCGCCCCCGGTGGCCCGGTGGAGCAGATGATCGCCAAGCTCGAGGGTTTTGAAGGCGCCACCAGCCGGATTGCCGGCGGCGGTGCCGAAGTTTCGGTGGCCGGTTCCAGCAGCTATCGCGGCGCCCAGGGCCTGGACCCGGCACTGATCAAGGAAATCGAAAAGATGTACGGCTTCGACAAGTCGGCGCCGGAACGTTTGTGGATCATGGTCAAGAACTACGCCCAACTGGATTTCGGCAACAGCTTCTTCCGTGACGCCAAGGTCATCGACCTGATCAAGGAAAAGATGCCGGTGTCCATCTCGCTCGGGTTATGGAGCACGCTGATCATGTACCTGGTGTCGATCCCGCTGGGGATCGCCAAGGCCACGCGGCACGGCAGCCATTTTGACGTGTGGACCAGCTCGGCGATCATCGTCGGCTATGCAATCCCGGCGTTCCTGTTCGCGATCCTGCTGATCGTGGTGTTTGCCGGGGGCAGCTATTTCGACTGGTTCCCCTTGCGCGGGCTTACGTCCAACAACTTTGACGAGCTGAGCTGGGGCGGCAAGATCCTCGACTATTTCTGGCACCTGGCGCTGCCGATCACCGCGCTGGTGATCGGCAACTTCGCGACCATGACCCTGCTGACCAAAAACAGCTTCCTCGACGAAATCAACAAGCAGTACGTGGTCACCGCCAAGGCCAAAGGCCTGACCAACCATCGCGTGCTCTACGGCCATGTGTTCCGTAACGCGATGCTGCTGGTGATCGCCGGTTTCCCCTCGGCTTTTATCGGCATCTTCTTCACCGGCTCGCTGCTGGTGGAAGTGATCTTCTCCCTCGACGGCCTGGGCCTGATGAGCTTTGAAGCGGCAATTAACCGCGACTACCCGGTGGTGTTCGGCACGCTGTTTATCTTCACCTTGCTGGGGCTGATCGTGAAACTGATCGGCGACCTCACCTACACCCTGGTCGATCCGCGTATCGACTTTGGCAGCCGGGAGCATTGAGATGAATCTATCCCCCCTCAATCGCCGCCGGTTCGAGCGTTTCAAGGCCAACAAGCGTGGCTGGTGGTCGCTGTGGCTGTTCCTGATTCTGTTTGTGCTCAGCCTGGGCGCGGAGTTGATCGCCAACGACAAGCCACTGGCGGTGCACTTTGACGGCGACTGGTATTTCCCGGCCCTCAAACGCTACCCGGAGACCACCTTCGGCGGCGAATTCCCGCTCGAGGCCAACTATAAGAGCCCGTATATCCAGGAGTTGCTCAAGGCCAAGGACGCCTGGACCTTGTGGGCGCCGATCCCGTTCAGCTACCAGAGCATCAACTACGACCTGAAAGTGCCGGCCCCCGCGCCGCCGTCTTCAGCGAACCTGCTGGGCACCGATGACCAGGGTCGCGATGTGCTGGCCCGGGTCATCTACGGCTTTCGCGTGTCGGTGTTGTTTGCGCTGACCCTGACCGTGCTCAGCTCGATCATCGGCGTGATCGCCGGGGCTTTGCAGGGTTTCTATGGCGGCTGGGTCGACCTGGCCGGGCAGCGCTTTCTGGAGATCTGGTCCGGGTTGCCGGTGCTGTACCTGCTGATCATCCTTGCCAGCTTTGTGCAACCGAACTTCTGGTGGCTGCTGGGCATCATGCTGCTGTTCTCGTGGATGAGCCTGGTGGACGTGGTACGCGCCGAGTTCCTGCGCGGGCGCAACCTGGAATACGTGCGCGCCGCCAGGGCGCTGGGCATGCAGAATGGCGCGATCATGTTCCGCCACATTCTGCCGAATGCCATGGTCTCGACCATGACCTTCATGCCCTTTATCCTCACCGGCGCCATCGGCACCCTGACCGCCCTGGATTTTCTCGGCTTCGGCCTGCCTGCGGGTTCGCCGTCGTTGGGTGAGCTGGTGGCCCAGGGCAAATCCAACCTGCAAGCGCCGTGGCTGGGCATGAGCGCGTTTGCCGTGCTGGCGATCATGCTGAGTTTGCTGGTGTTTATCGGCGAGTCCGCTCGCGATGCCTTCGACCCGAGGAAATGAGATGAATCAGGACAATCTGATCGAAATCCGCGACCTCTCCGTCGAGTTTGTCACGGGCGAACACCACCACCGTGTGGTGAACAACGTGAGCTTCGATATCAAGCGCGGCGAAACCCTGGCGCTGGTCGGCGAAAGCGGCTCCGGCAAATCGGTGACCGCCCATTCGATCCTGCGGCTGCTGCCCTACCCGCTGGCGCGGCACCCGTCCGGCACCATCGAGTACGCCGGGCAAGACTTGCTGACCCTCAAGGAAAAAACCCTGCGGCATATTCGCGGCAACCGCATCGCGATGATCTTCCAGGAGCCGATGACCTCACTGAACCCGCTGCACTCCATCGAGAAGCAGATCAACGAAGTGCTCGGCCTGCACAAGGGCCTCACCGGCAAGGTTGCCACCCAACGCACCCTGGAACTGCTGGACCTGGTGGGCATCCCCGAACCGCACAAACGGCTCAAGGCCTTGCCCCATGAACTGTCCGGCGGCCAACGCCAGCGCGTGATGATCGCCATGGCCCTGGCCAACGAGCCGGAACTGTTGATCGCCGACGAGCCGACCACGGCCCTCGACGTCACCGTGCAGTTGAAGATTCTGGAACTGCTCAAAGAGTTGCAGGCGCGATTGGGCATGGCCTTGCTGCTGATCAGCCATGACCTGAATCTGGTGCGGCGCATCGCGCATCGGGTGTGCGTGATGCAGCAGGGCTGCATCGTCGAGCAGGCCGACTGCGAGACACTGTTCCAGGCGCCGCAGCACCCCTACACCCAGGAACTGCTGGCCGCTGAGCCGAGTGGCGGGCCGGCTGGCAATGCGGTCGGGGCGCCGCTGCTGGTGGTCGATGACCTCAAGGTGTGGTTCCCGATCAAGAAGGGCTTTTTGCGCACCACCGTTGATTACGTCAAGGCGGTGGACGGCATCAATTTCAGCCTGCCCCAAGGGCAAACCCTGGGCATCGTCGGCGAAAGCGGCTCGGGTAAATCCACCCTGGGCCTGGCGATTTTGCGTTTGATCGCCAGCAACGGCGGGATTTGCTTTGAAGGCCAGCAACTGGACCGCCTGACCCAGCAACAGGTACGCCCGTTGCGCCGGGAAATGCAGGTGGTGTTCCAGGACCCCTTCGGCAGCTTGAGCCCGCGCATGTGTGTGAGCGAAATCGTCGGCGAGGGCCTGCGCATTCACAAGATGGGCACGCCGGCAGAGCAGGAAGCGGCGATCATTGCCGCGCTCAAGGAAGTGGGCCTGGACCCGGAATCGCGCAACCGCTACCCCCACGAGTTCTCCGGCGGCCAGCGTCAACGCATCGCCATCGCCCGCGCACTGGTGCTCAAGCCGCGCCTGATCCTGCTGGATGAACCCACCTCGGCGCTGGACCGCACGGTGCAGCGCCAAGTGGTGGAATTACTGCGCAGTCTGCAGGCCAAGTACAACCTGACCTACCTGTTTATCAGCCATGACCTGGCGGTAGTGAAAGCTCTAAGCCATCAACTGATGGTGGTCAAACATGGACAGGTGGTGGAACAAGGCGATGCCAAGGCGATTTTTGCCGACCCGCAGCATGCCTATACCCGCCAACTGCTGGAGGCTGCCTTCCTGGTCCCCGCTTGATGTACGCAGATCAAAATGTGGGAGCGGGTTTGCTCACGAATGCGGTGTGTCAGTGAATACATCTATAACTGAACCGCCGCATTCGCGAGCAAGCCCGCTCCCACACTTGGTACTCCCCCAATAGCAAATCCCCGATCTCCCAAGGGATGGAGCCACCGCCATGTCGCTGAACACCACCGCTCACCCGGCGCAGGCGCCGCGCTTCTGGCGCGACGCGCGTTTGCCGTTCATCGAGGCGCGGACCATCGCCGACGGGCGAAAAGTCACCTACACCCGGCATGCCCATGAGCATTTCTCGATCGGCGCAATCACCACCGGGCGCAGCTATTACCACTATGGCGCAGAGACCTTCCAGATCAGCGCCGGCACCGTAGTGCTGATGAACCCAGGCGATGTGCATGCCTGCAACCCGATCCACGACCAGCCCTGGTCCTATCACATGCTGTACCTCGACACGCCCTGGCTGACCGACCTGCAATACCAGCTGGGTTTCAGCACCGACCAGGGCTATCGCCCCTTCAACACGCCGTACACCCGCGACACGCGGCTGTACAACGGCTTGATCGAGCTGTACGCGATCCTGCTGGATCAACAGGCCGAGCTGCTGCAAAAACAGAGCGCACTGGTGAGTTATTTCAGTGAAGTGCAGCAACGCCTGAACCCGTCACTCGCCCCGGTGCGCGAGGTGAACCACAAGCTGGAACGCGCCGCCGAGTACATCCGCGAACACTGCACCCAAGCCTTGAAACTCGAAGATATCTGCCTGGCTGCCGAGCTGTCGCCGTCGTACCTGATCCGCGCCTTCAAGCAGTATTACGGGCTGACGCCGCATGCTTTTCTGGTGAACCGCCGCATCCAGTTTGCCCGTACCCAGCTGCGCAACGGCGAGCTGATCGCCGATGTGGCCCTGGCCGCAGGTTTTGCCGACCAGGCGCATTTCCAGCGCACCTTCAAGCAGCACTTCGCCGCCACGCCCGGGCAATACCGCGACGTGCTCAAGCCATCAGCAAATAACCCACACTGGCCACCAGCAACGCGGCCATTGAACGGTTGAACAGGCGCACGCCCCGGGGATCGCCCAAGTAACGCCGCAAAAAGGTCCCGGCATAGGCCCAGCACGCCACCGACAGGTAGCAGATCACCAGGTAAAGCCCGGCAAACAGCCAGACCTGCGCCGCGTCGCCATCCGCCACAAACAGCCCCATCCCGGCCACGCAGGCCAGCCAGGCTTTGGGGTTGAGCCACTGCATGATCGCACCGTAGAGCATCGACGGCGCCGTGGCGCTGCCGTCGGCGTCCAGCCGGCCATCATCCACCGCCAGTTTCCAGGCCATGTACAACAAAAAAGCGACCCCACCCCACTGGACCAACTGGGTCAGGATCGGCCAGCGCACCAGCACTTCATGCAAGCCCAGGCCGATCAACACCAGCAGCAAGGTAAAGCCGACAGCGGCGCCGAACACGTGTTTCTGGCTGGCGACAAACCCGAAGCGCGCCCCTGAACTCAGTGCCACCACATTCACCGGGCCCGGCGTGATGGAGGTGGCCAGGGCGAAGGCAGCCATGGAAATGATCAAGCTCATTGCAGTTCCCTTTTATGATGCGCCGTGAAGAGGCCACAACGGTATAAGAGCCATCCAAAACGGTATTGAACAAAATCACCCTGGGCCCACAAACCTGGCCAGGGCCGGTGCTAGAGTTCACGACCAAGTATTGATTCGATCACTGCAAGAAGGAATCGCCATGTCACATCGTCTACTGGCAGTTGCCTGCCTGTTGCTGTCTGTCTCCACGGCCCAGGCCGCTGAACGCTGGGAAACCCTGCCGCCGACACCCGCCCCGGTGACCGCCGCAAAAACCGGGTATGCCGCCGTCAACGGCATCAAGGTCTACTACACCCGCACCGGCCAGGGTTCGCCGGTGGTGCTGCTGCATGGCGGGCTGTCCAACTCCGACTACTGGGGCCACCAGGTCAAGGCGCTGTCGGCCAAGCACACGGTGATCAGCATCGACAGCCGTGGTCATGGGCGCAGTTCGCGGGATGAAAAACCCTTTGGCTACGACCTGATGGCCGATGACGTAGTCGCCGTGCTCGACAGCCTGAAGATTCCCCGCGCCGATATCGTCGGCTGGAGCGACGGCGCGATCATCGGTATCGACCTGGCCCTGCGTCACCCGGAGCGTATCGGCAAAGTGTTCGCCTTCGCCGCCAACACCCAGACCGCCGGTGTGAAGGACGGCGTGGAGAAAAACCCGACCTTCGCCGCGTTTATCGAACGCGCCGGCAAGGAGTACGCCAAGCTGTCGCCGACGCCCAAAGAGTACGACGCGTTTGTAGAGCAGATCAGCCATATGTGGGCCAGCCAGCCGAACTGGACCGACGCGCAGTTGGCGAGCATCAAGACACCGATCCTGATTGCCGATGGCGACCACGACGAAGCGATCAAGCGCGAGCACACCGAGTACATGGCCGCGACCATTCCCGGTGCCGGCCTGCTAATCCTGCCGAACACCAGCCACTTCGCGTTCCTGCAGGACCCGGCGCTGTTCAACGCCGCGCTGCTGGGCTTTCTCGACGGCAAATAACCCAGCCTACTTGACGAACAACTCCCGGTCCCGGGCCTTCACATGGCCGGGTCGGTAGTAGGCGTCGAACCAAGGCTTCTCCCCCGCCGCCGGCGGTTTGGCCAGGCGCAGGGTCTGCAGCGCGCCGGGCTGGCTCGCATTGACACGGAAGTGGAAATGGTCGAACAGGCGCAACGCCTCGATGGCATACACCACAGCAATCTTGCGGTCTTCGATGCGGATCAGGTGGTCGCCGTTATTCTTCTCCCCGCCCCCGGCCAGGTTGGAGGAGCCGGTGTAGACCGTGGGGTTGGCGCCGTTGAAATCAGTCACCACAAACTTGTTGTGCACCATATTCCCCGCATTGCCCGACCACTCCGCCTTGAACGGCGCCGGCGCATTGCTCGCCAGGTAAGCAAACGGCAGCAACCCCACCGAGCCATCCGGCTTGCGCACCGCCAGCTTGCCGGTGCGCTGGGCCACGCCGTAGGAAAACAGCGCACGCTGCATCAACTCATCCAGCGCGGTGCGTACTTTGCCGTTGATCAGGCTGAGGAACACGATGGAATACAGCACCGAACTGGTGGCCTGCTCGATGCTGGTGGCAATAGGGTCCAGCGATAGCGCACTGTCGGCATGCGGCGCGAAGCACAACGACACCCTGGAGCCGGGCTCGTCGCGCACCACCCACCACTGCTGCGAAAGCGCGTGCTTGCGAAACGTACCGGGCGCGGTCCAGTAGGCATCGAAGACTTCGGCAAACTTGCCGGCCACCGTTTCGTCATCAAACAACAGCACATTATTGGCCTGGATATACAGGCCGCGCAGGGCAAAGTTGGTGGAGCCGCCAAGCACCCGGATCGCCTTGCCGGCGCGCCGCACGATCAGCACTTTGTTGTGCTGCTGGCTGGAAAAATGCAGGCGCTTGACCTGCGCACCGGCCGCACTCAAACGCGTGGCACTGAGGCTTTCGCAGCTGTCGGCGGCGCCTTGGTCGCCATGGTCGTCGATGATCGCCCGCAAACGCGGGCCGAGCTGTTCGAGGCGGCGCAGAATGTCCGGTTCCTTGCTTTCGTAGATCAGCGCGTCGAGGGTCAGTTCGGGGTCATTCGCCACCTGTTCCAGCACTTGCAGGATCAACTGCCGGGCTTCGAAACCCAGCCATTGGTAATTGGCTTCGAAGGGCGCCATGTCCAGGTCCAGATAGGCCCTGGGGGCGGAGCGCGCCGGCGGCAGGATGCGGGTTTCATTGTCGAAACGATCGCCATACGCCTGGGAGGACGCAAAGCCCCGAGTAAAGCCGATGTTCACGAAGTCGCTGATGGTTTGCGCTTGCAGCGACACCTGGCCTTCCACCCCCACCCCTTTGCGCAGCGTGCCGTCGGCCTGCATATAACAGGCAGTGACCCGGTAGCGGAACAGCCCCGGCAGGATCTCGCTGGGCACATGAATCCAGCGAAATTTCTGGAACGGCGCCTCGGTGGAAGCAAAGGTGCGCGGCCGCTCGGGGGTGGGCGGGTAGTCGAAGTGCAGGCGGTTATGCAGCACGCCCCAGTGGTTGGCACCGGGGTAACGCACTTCGATGCTGAAGCCGACAAAGTCGACCGTGGCCAGGTCCGGCGCGAGGTCAAATGCCAGCAAGGCAGCGCCCTCTCCGCGATACAGCTTGAAGGTCAACCCTTGAAACGTGGTCTTGCTCTCGAAGTCGGTGCTCAAGCGATATCCCTTCTGCCGGCAGGCGGTCTCTTGAGTCTAGCGCCTGCGCCGCATAATGCTGCCCTAGCGCTGGGAGGGATGCGGATATCGCCGCCGCGGCACTGGGTTTTCACACTGCCTGGGCAGCCGGCAAACGCCAGGTCTTTGGTCAGGCACACGCGCACCTCCGACAGCACCTTGCCTTTGCAGATTACCGCCAGGCCATGGCCGCCCAGGCGCGGGTTGCTCTCGCGAAACAACGCCTCGATCTCACGCGCCGGCAACGACGGTGGCGTATTGAAAGGCTGCAACTGCGGTGGGATGACCACCCCACCCAACGCGGCATCCGTCTTGTCCAGGTAGGCCAGCGGCTCAAGCCCGGTGCAGGTCCCGTGTTTGGCCCATTCGTGCTTGAGCAACGCACGCGTCGGGAACAGCGCCGCGCCCTTGTCCAGTTCTTCAGCGTTCAGCGGTGATTGCGGCGCACACGACGCCGGCCACCCTCCCCTTGCGTATTGCGGCCACAGGCCGTGCAGCACAAAGCCGTAGCCCTTGCCCGAGCACTGTTCGTTACCCGGGTGGGTGAGGCAAAAGGTCGGTGACCAGGACAACGACAGCACATAAAAATCAAACTCGCCTGGCGTCCCTTGGCTACGCGGAGCCGCCATTGCACTGGTTGCGACAGCCAGCCACAACGCTATCCAGTATTTCATCGGGTTATTCCTTGGAAAAAAAACAGGTATACCGCGACTACCCCGGCAAATTGGGGTTACGTTGTAGCACCTTGTCCAGGATCCGATCGGTCTTCAACGCTTCGATGCCCAGCGACGGATGCTCGGCCTCGCCACGAATGTGCGCGTTCATCGCCAACACGTGGTGCCACTGGATATGGGCGTGGCAAGGCACTTCCAGCACTTCGTTGACCTCACCTTCGAGACGCAGCGGCTGGTCTTCGAACACCGAGAACTGAATGCGCCCGCGGCTGCCGATCAACTCGACCAGATCCTCGCGACGGTCCGCGACAAAGTTCCAGCAGCCCATGCCCAGCGCGCCCGAGCTGAAGGTCCAGCAGGCCGTCACCGCATCTTCGGCTGCGTAGCCTCCGGCCTGGCGTGCGGTAAAACCCGAGACTTCGACGATATCCCCGACCAGGAACTGGAACAGGTCAAAGCCGTGGCTGGCCAGGTCGGCAAAGTACCCGCCACCGGCGATCAGCGGGTCGGTGCGCCAGTTAGTGGCGCTGGCATCCTCGGCGCCCGGGGGCTTGCACAGGGTCCAGGTCAGGTGGCGCAACGCGCCGATGCGCCCGTCTTGCAGCCAGTCGCGCACTTGCTGGAAGCGCGGCAGCGAGCGCCGGTAATAGGCGACAAACAGGTGCAGCCCGGCTCGCTCGAAAGTGCGCTGCATCAAGGCACTCTGCTCGGCGTTCAGCGCCATCGGCTTTTCGACGCAGCAATGCTTGCCGGCCGCCGCGACCATCAGGCTGTATTCGAGGTGGCTGTCAGGCGGCGTGGCGATGTACACCGCATCCACCTCGGGGTCGTCGATCAGTGCCTGGGCGTCGGTATAGAACCGACCAATGCAATGGCGTGCCGCATAATCGCGCACGGCTTCTTCGCGTCGCCCCATCACGGCCACCAGCGCCGAACCTGGCGCTTTGTAGAAGGCGGGTCCACTCTTCAGTTCAGTGACACTGCCACAGCCGATCATGCCCCAACGTACGGTGCTCATCAGTTTTCCTCGTCCGTTTTCATCAAGCGGGCAGTATCCACATACCTACCCCGGCACGCCACACCCACCTAGCATGACAATTGCATTACACTTTTATGACAATCATCCCGCTGCGGAGGCACAGACGATGAAAATACGCGCAACGGTCATTTGCGAACACGAGGGGCATATTCTCTTCGTGCGCAAGGCCAGATCAAAATGGGCTTTGCCGGGCGGCAAGGTCGAGCGGGACGAGCGGCCGGTCGGCGCGGCAGAACGCGAGCTGGAAGAAGAAACCGGGTTGAACGTGGACGGGTTGCTCTACTTGCAGGAGCTTAAGGCCCGCGACACCGTGCACCATGTGTTCGAAGCGTCGGTGGTGAACATCGCCGATGCAAAACCTTGCAATGAAATAATCGATTGCCAGTGGCACCCCTATCGCGCCATGGACGACCTGGACACCACCGACACTACCCGTCACATCGTCAAATCCTTCCTACGTCGCCTGTAGTTCAGCACTTTGGCCGCTGGCCAACAGACCGCGCTTGACCACGCCATTCTCTTTCTGCCGTTCGACAAAGGATTTGACGAACGCGGCAGCGGCTGCGTGCGCCACCGGTACTGCCATGGCTTGGCGAATGGTCATGAAGTCGTCCTCCACCAGGCGCCATTGATCAGAAACCCGGGTTTGCAGGAAATCCCGCACGCCCGCCGCCGCATCCAGGCCCTGCTCGGCAAACCAGTCCACCGCGGCGGCTGAGGTGGGCGCGCGCACCAGTTCGGCGTGCTGCAGCGTGCGGCTCAGGTACAGGTCGTAGGCCGCGCCCTGACCAACGGCAATGCGCCGGCCCGGTGCGTCCATCTGCGCTACTTGGCTCAGTGCCGAATCACCGCGCACCAGATACGTGCCCTTGATGGCCACGTAAGGCGCACTGAAGGCAATTTCCTCTTCGCGCACCGGCTCGATCGCCAGGAACGCCACGCGCCACACGTCATCGGCCAAGGCAGCAAAGACCTTGCCCGCCGCCTCAAAGGTGATCAGCTCCAGGCCCACCCCCAATTCCTCGGCCAACGCCTTGGCCAATACCACCGAAACACCCTGAGGCTCGCCCCCGCACCGCGTTGCGCCAGCACCGGGTTACCCAGATTGATGGCGGCGCGCAGCACCCCATCGGGGGCCAACTGTTGCAGTACCTTGGGGTCAATCATCGAGCGCTCCTAGACGAATTCATTGCACGGTTTTGCGAATCACAAACGGCGGTACGCCGCCGTGTTCAAGGTACCCAAGCGCTTGCAGTGAGTCGAGTAGTGAGTGTTTGAAGGGAATCGCGTGAGCGTCGCCCGCACCCAGTGCTGGTGGGGGCAGGTTGTGGTGAGCGGGCAAGCCCGCTCAACCGATAAACGTTTGAGAATCCGCCCGGTCGCACCACCGAGGCGCCTGCATCGCAGCGGTGCGGCGATCCGACAAGCCAGCTCCCACAGAAAAGCCCACTGCATACGCCGAGCCGCTCTTGATCTACACCACTCAGGTCGGCTACTAGGCCGCCGTGCTCTGCTTTTGATCTTGATCTTGATCTGAGGCGCCCCGTCAACCACGCTGGCCGCACGCCGAGCCTAAGCGAGGTGCCGAGTGGTGGGGCAAGAGCCCTTTGGTTACTTTGGGGCTTTTCCAAAGTGACCCGCCGTAAGGGCGGAACCATAACCCGCCGTTACCCCAAAAACGGATATACCCCCGCCCCCTCAACCTCAAGACCGCGGCTTCCCCCCACTACCCTGGCCTGCCCCCGCAAATACAACGCCTCCACCAACTTCTGCCGCTCCCCCTGCGGCAGCCCACTGGCAAACTGCGCCAACGTCGCATCCACCAACGCCCTGAGCGCCGCATCAGCCTCACGCGCCTTGGCCAACTGCGCCACCAACACCTCACGATCCAATGTCGGCGCCTCCAACTGCTTGATCACCCCCATGCGCGCCTCACGCCCCGCCATGATCAGCGGCTGACTGTCAGCACTGTTATGCCGCAACAATTGGCGCAACTCACGGCGCCGTTCCGGCGGCAACCTGACCATCGCCTGGCGCAACCCATGCTGGTTAACCACCCCCTCAGCCGGCTTGGCGCCGATGGCCATCCAGTGATAAAGCCCACCGCCCACCCCGCCGATCAAAAATACATTGAGCAGGATCGAAACAAACAACCACGGTTTCAAGGATCTGGCGGTCATTGTTCGGCTTCCTCGGCATTGACGGTAAAGACGACTTCCGCATCGCCCTGGTCGAAGACACTCGGCAGCACTTCAGATGACAACATCGGCAGCGGCACGCTCATGGAAGCCACCAGCATCCCCGTGACGATGCCGGCAATGCCCACGCCCACCAGGCCCGCAGGCGATAACCAACCGGCATAGCGTGACCAGAACGAGCGTGGCGCCGATTGGCGTATCTCCCGGATCAAGGCCGGGTCCGCGAACGCGGGGGCATGGCTGTCCAACCGGCGGTCGAGCCAGCGCGCCTGGTGCACGGCGTCAAGGGCGTTAACATCACCGCTGTCGAGCAACGCCTGGGCGGCGACCTGTTCAGCCGCAGGCCAGCGATGCAGGTCGGCTCCGTAGGCGTCGGCCAGGTAAACAAAGCGTTCGGGTGTCATGATTTCCCCTTCCCGGGCGGGCAAGCCCGGGTGTGTCGGCAAGTTGGCTGCGCAACTGGCGTCGGGCCCGCGACAGCAGGCTCTCCAGTGCCTCGACGCTGATATTCATCAGGGCCGCGGCGTCGATATTCGACAGTTCCTGGTAATACTGCAGCACGACGGCTTCGCGCTGGCGTTCCGGCAAGGCCGCCAACGCAGCGGCCATGCGTGCGCTGCGGTCCAGGGTTTCGAGCTGTTCATCCGGTGACGGCGCACTGTCTACCAGCTCCAGCGCGTGCTCATCGCTCAACGGGCGCTCCTTGCGCCGTCGCAGGCGGTCATGACACAGGTTGAGCGCGACCCGGTGCAGCCAGGTGTCGAAGCGTGCCTCGCCGCTGCGCCAGTTGGCCGCCTGGCGCCAGATACGCAGGAAGCTCTCCTGGGCCACATCTTTGGCCTCGTCGGCATCGCCCAGGATCCGACTGGCGAGCGCCAGCAAACGCGGCAGTTTGCGCGTCACCATTTCGTTGACGGCGGCAGGTTCGTTATTGCCGATACGCGCCAGCAGTTCAACGTCCGGATCGGTGTCTTTCAATCGGCTGATTCTCAGGGCCAAGGGTCAGGTGTTCAACGGATCCAATGCCCTTCGCGCCAATACCAGTTCGGGCCATGCGCTTCCCAATGGCCCGGCTCCCAACGTGCATTGCGCATCACCGGCTGCCAGTGGCCAGGCACCCAGCCGTAGCCGCGCCCTTCCCAACGCCAGTGCCCACGGTCCCAGGCGTAACCGGGGCGCTCGACGGGGATCACCTCCACACGCTGCGGCGGCGGTGCCTGCTGGATGATGATTTCGCTCTGGGCAAACGTCGGGGTGCTGATAAACGCGGCAAGGGCCAGCGGAGCAAGCAAGGCAAAACGCAAATTGGCCAGGGGTCTCATGGCAACTCCTTCATGCAACGAGCGAAAGTGCAGGTTGCTGATGGGTTGAACGGCGGGAGTGGAAAAATCCGTCGCGGGCGGCGCAGTTTTTTTTGGGCAGGGCTCGAGCGCAGTATTGCTCAGGGGATGGCGGGGTTTGATGAAATGTTTGAAAGCTTCGCGACGGATTTACCTAGGCGCCGACGTTGAAGGATTAACGCAGGTAAACCCAAGAGGAAACACCATGTACCGTCGTCTTACCATGCTGGTTGCCGCCTTGCTGATCGTCAGCCTCAGCGGCTGCGTGATCCTGCCGGAGCACCGCCATTGCTGCTGGCGCTATTACGGCGCGCTCGACACGCCAACCCACTCCGTGAACAGCTAACCAACTGCCGCAAAGCCACGGCGCCCGGCCTTGAGTTCGGTGCGCAGTTCGCCGATCAGGTTTGAGATGGAACGGATGCTGTCCAAACCTTCGGGGGACACGCAGGTCAGCAGCAGGTCGACACGCCCGGACACCGGCTCGAATACACTGATGCGCAACGAGCCATCACTGTTTACGGTGCAGTCGCAAGAAAGTGGCAGGAAGCCCGAGGCCATGATGCGGTTGAATTCGACGATGGAAATCATGAAAAGCCCCCTGCCCTGGGCCCCACCCGGTGGTTGTAATGGGGACAGCGTAGATGAGGTTTTGCGCGGTATCGAACTATTCATACGAAGTGTTAACCCTGCCTCATTTCATTCCAAAAACGCCGATCCACTGACGCCAGAAAACCCGCTTCACGACCTCTCGTCTGCTGCCCAGGCTGGTGCTTGACTCACGGCGCCGATCACAAGAGGCTCTTGGCTTTTGGCCACTACCCCGAGCACATCAGCATGAGCATCGCCCCTCCGAGCCAACCCGACAGTGACGTGTACAAAACGCTGCTGGAGTCGACCAAGGCCATCCCCTGGCGCATCGACTGGCAGACCATGACCTTCAGCTATATCGGCCCGCAGATCGAGACGTTGCTTGGCTGGACCCCGCAAAGCTGGATCAGCGTCGACGACTGGGTCGAGCGCATGCACCCGGATGACCGTGAATACGTGGTGAATTTCTGCGTGTCGCAATCGCGGGCCGGGGTCGACCACGAGGCCGATTACCGGGCGCTGACGGTGAATGGCGACTACGTGTGGATTCGCGACGTGGTGCATGTGGTGCGCAAGGAGGGCGAGGTCGAGGCGCTGATTGGTTTTATGTTCGATATCAGCGAACGCAAAAAGACCGAAGAGCACTTGGTGCGCCTGCAGAAGCAACTTGAGGAATATTCCTACCGGGACGGCCTGACCGGCATCGCCAACCGGCGCATGTTCGACACCGTGCTGGAGCGCGAATGGGCCAGTGCCCAGCGCAGCCAGTTACCGCTGTCGCTGATCATCCTGGATATCGATTTTTTCAAGCAGTACAACGACCACTACGGGCATATCAAGGGCGACGAATGCTTGCGTCAGGTAGCGCGCACCCTGTCACAGGCGGCCAACCGGCCACGGGATTTCATCGCACGGATCGGTGGTGAAGAGTTCGTGTGGTTGCTGCCGGAAACCGATGCGGCATCCGCCAGGCAAGTGGCCGGGCGCTGCCTGCACCTGATCCGCCAACAGCAGATCGAGCATGGCTTTTCGGCGGTGTCGAACCTGCTGACTTTGAGCTTGGGCGTCGGTACCCGGCTGGTCAGCCTCGACAGCCCGATGCTGGGTTTTGTCGAGGAAGTCGACAAGTTGCTGTACCAGGCCAAACGCAATGGGCGGATGCGCGCAGAGTTTGCCGAGAATCAAGTTTGACGCCGGGGTCAAATCGCAGGCAAAAAAAATCCCAAGTAGCTGATGGAAACTTGGGATTTAAAAATGCATAAACCGTGGGAGGTGAACGCCCGGCTATAGTAACGATTGTAAAAAGCTGTAACAAGAATATTTTAATCCTTTCGTCGGATTAAAAGCGGTGTAAGTCATTCAATAACCACACATTTTTAAAGGTAGTCGGCGCTATAAGTGCCACTTTTTGGTGCAACTACCGGCTGTATATCACCGTATAAAGAAAGGTTATCGGTTACTGCGGCGCGGCACTGTTTGCTGACTGTTCAATCAACTGTTTGCAGCTATCGCGAAGTTCAACCCCACTGGGTGTGGCCGCACTGGCGACTCGCTCAACTTGCCGACAGAGTGCCAATCGCTCGGCAGCCTCCTCCCGCTGGCGATCCGCCTTGGCGTTGATCTGCACGAAATAGCCTCCCAGCACTACTGCCACGCACAGCACGCCGACCGCGAAATAGCGCAGGCTGTTGGGCGATGGATCGTCTGGCGGGTGCATGATTGTGGAGCGCTCTGCTCTATCTGCGTCGAAGCGCGCAATTGTATGCAAATAGAAACACAGTGATTGTCGTGGATTTGTAAAACACGTTCTCTGCAGCAGCGACCAGGCTCGCGCCTACAGCGCTTGCGTGTGTTGTTGCCGGCGAAACTGCCCCGGTGCCAACCCGTGGGCCTTGCGAAAACACCGCGAAAAATACGCCTCATCGGTAAACCCGCAACGGTGGGCGATGGCGCCGATCATCTGTGTACCGTTAAGCAACAAGGTGCGCGCCAGTTGCATACGGCGGTCGAGCACCAGTTGCGAAAACGGCTTGCCGGTTTCCTTGCGCAGCAGGTGGGTCAGGTAGTTGGGGGACAGGAAGGCGGCGGCGGCCGTATCCGTCAGGCTAAGGCTCGGGTCATGCAGGTGCTCGCGGATATGCGCCTGCACCCGCGCCAGGGCATCCTTGCGCCCACGCCGGGTGGCATTGCTGGCGGCAAACGCCTGCAACGGCTCGGCGTATTGCTCGCAGACCAGGCCGATCAGTTGAAACAGGTAGCCCTTGAGGCGCTCGCGGGCGCCGAAGGTGCGATGGGCATCGAGCTCGCGCATATGCGCAAGCCAGGTTTTCAGCGCGTCAAAGGCCGCGTCATCGAGGATGAAATCCAACTGTTCCTGAAAGCGAAACGGCGAGAGTTCCGGCGCCTGGCCGATGGGAATGTCTTCCAGGTCCAGCGGGTCGCAGGTCAGTTGCGGCAGGAAAAACGCCTGGCTGAAGTTGATCAGCATGAATTCGCCGTCCTCGGGATGGGGAATCACATGCAGTCGGTGGGGCAGGATGAACGCCAGCGCCTTGCGCGGAAACGGCCGCACCGCACCGCCGATATGCTGCACGGTGTCGCCGCCGAGGTTGATCTGGATCTGGAAATACTCATGCCGATGGGGGCTGGTCAGCGCCGCCCTGCCGCGTTTGTCGCGGATATAGAAGTCGGGGCGGTCGCTGCGTTGTTCCATGCCATAAGTGGTGACGCGGGTGCCTGGCATAACGGTCTCTCGGGTGGCCTGGGCACCACTGTAGCCTCAACCTTGGCCGAGGGTGAACTGCAACTCGCCGAGGCCATCGATACCGGCCGTCACGGCAGCGCCGGGTTGCAACACGCCGACGCCTGAGGGGGTGCCGGTGAAAATCAGGTCGCCGGGCTGGAGCGCCACGGATTTTGAGGCGTGGCTGATCACTTCGCTGACGGACCAGATCAAGTCAGCCAGGTCGCCAACCTGACGTTGTTCGCCATTGACCTTGAGCCAGATTTTGCCCGTGGCCGGGTGCCCGACTGCACTGACCGGCTGCAGCGCAGTGGTCGGCGCCGATTCATCAAACGCCTTGGCCCATTCCCACGGGCGTGAGAGTTTTTTCGCCTGGGCTTGCAGGTCGCGGCGGGTCAGATCGATGCCAACCGCGTAGCCCCAAACATGCGACAGCGCTTCCTCGGGACTGATATCCACCCCGCCCTTGCCGATGGCCACCACCAGTTCCACTTCATGATGCAGGTCAGCGGTCAACGGCGGGTAGGCAATCACGCCCTTGGCCGGCACCACGGCGTCCGCCGGTTTCATAAAGAAGAACGGCGGCTCGCGATCCGGGTCGTGTCCCATTTCGCGGGCGTGTTCGCTGTAGTTTCGGCCCACGCAAAACACGCGGCGCACGGGGAAGCGCGCATCGCTGCCCTGTACCGCCAGGGAGGGGTTGGCGCGGGGGTGAATACATACTCGGTCATGGCCTGTGCCTCTTGGTTTATCTGGCGCCAGTATGGCCAGAGGCGCCAGGGCGAAGTTGGACAGGCTTACGCAGATTTTGCACTGGGCGGTGCTTGCACCCTCGGCCCGCGCTCCAGCAGCCGATACAGCGGCAGGCAAGCCGCCTGGATCAGCAACATGCGGATCACCTGCATCGCCGTCACCAGCGTCACTGCCAGGCCCAGCGCCTCGGCGGTCAGGCTCATTTCCGGCGCGCTGCCAGGCATCATGCCCAGGGCCAGCGACAGCCACGGCATCCCCAGCCAAGCCCCCAGCGCCCAGGCGGCGAGCGCCGTGGCCATCACCGAGCCCGCCAGCAACAGCAGCACCTTGGACAGCAGGCCCGGCGCCCGGCGCAAAAAGCTGCGGTCGAATGCAACCCCGAGAGCACAGCCGATCAACAACTGCCCGCTGCCACTGAGCCAACCCGGCATGCTCATCGACAGGTTATTGCACCCCACGCCCACCGCGCAGATCAGGAACGGCCCGAACGTCCAGGGGTTGGGCAGGCGGCACTGCTTGAAGCCCAGGGCGGCCAGCCAGCCCATCGCGAGGATGAACATGAGCCACGGCCAGATCACCGGTAACGCGGGGCGAGCCTCTATGTGCGACACCCCGAAGGTAACGACGGCAGGTACGGTCAACAGGATCAGCAGCAAGCGAATGCTATGAGCTGCAGCGATAAAGCTGGTGTCCGCCTGGCGCTGACGGCCCAGGTGCACCATCTCGGAAGAGTTGGCCGGCATCAACGCAAAGAACGCCGTGTGCAATGGCACGCCCCAGCGATGCAGGATAAGCACCGAACCCAGCGCCAGCATCAGCGTGAGCACTACCGCGACCACGATCAACCCCAGGTGCGCCGCCACTTGTTGCATCACCGGCAAGGTGAAATGGCAACCGATGGCGACGGCCACAATCAACTGCCCGGCTTGGCGGCCGTGGGGGATCTCCGGCAACAACCCACCGGCACAGCGGGTCAGCAGCACCGCCACCAACGCACCAATCACCCAGGGCAACGGCCACCCGGACCAACTGGCGAGACTGCCACCCAGGGCGCCGACGATCAGGGTTAACAGCCAATACTGGCGAAGGTTGAGCATAAGGTTGAACCCGGCATGGAGAAGAATGCCGACAGGTTATAGACTTGCCTTCATCACAAAAAATATCCATTTGTTAAGCAAGCCATCAATCTTTGTTATCAGAGCATCTATGAACCTCAAAGCGCTGGAATACTGCGTCGAAATCGCCCGCCAAGGCAGCTTCACCAAGGCCGCGCAGGCGCTGCATGTGGCGCAACCGGCGCTGAGCATGGCGGTCAGCCGCCTGGAGGATGAGCTGGGCGTGGCGTTGTTCAACCGCGCCACCCGGCAGATCAGCGTGACCGCCGAAGGCCAACTGTTCCTGGCCCGCGCCGAAGCCTGCCTGCAGGGCCTGGCGGGTGCCCGCCGCGAACTGCAGGACCTGACCCACTTGCACAGTGGCGAAATCCGCATCGGCGTGCCGCCCATGTATGGCATCCGCCATATTCCGGAACTGCTGATGCAGTTCCGTGCGCGCTACCCCGGCATCGCCATGCACGTGGTGGAAGGCAGCGCCGATGACATCAGTGAACGCCTGGCCACGCGGCAGATCGATGTGGCGCTGCTGGAGTCAAGGCGGGTTGATCCGGGCTGGGAGTCGGTGCTGCTGGGCAGTGATGAGATGGTGCTGTGCATGAGTGATCGGCACCCGCTGGCGGGCCAACTGTCGATCCCGGCAGAGCGCTTGAAGCACGAGGCAATGCTGGTGTTCGACAACACCTTCCTGCAGCGCCACCTGCTGGACGCCTTTTGCAGCAATGCCCGCGTCAGTTTCAAGATCGCCCTGGAAAGCAACTTCGTGCCGCTGGTGATTGCCGCCACCCGCAGTGGCATGGGCGTGTCCACCCTGCTGCGCTCCGTGCAGGAACAGGAACCGGGGCTGGTTGGCGTCTCGTTCGAGCCTGCGCAGTTCATGCACTTCAACCTGTGCTGGCGCGCCAGTGAATACCTGTCCCAGGCCAATCGACGGTTTATTGAAACGGCAAAGGTGTATTTCCAGGAGGATGCCAGCTCGCCGCTCACCCGCTAAGCGGCGGCAGGCTTATTTGCGCGCCACTTTGTAGCGCACGCAATCCTGGTAGAAGCTCTGGCGAATCGCCTCGGGTTTGAGCCGGGAACGGCTGTCGTAGGTCTGTTCGGTGATGCCCATGGCCATCATGCGCATCCATGATTTGTTGAATTTGATGGTCTGGATCTTCTGCCGGGCGGCGTACAGCGACACCCCCGACAGCTTCAGTTCCTGGGCCCTGGCGGCGGTGCCGGCGCCCCAGCTGCACATGTACTTGTCACCCTCGCGCAGCTCCCGTGCCTGCACGGCAGCCGCGCCGCCCGCCAATGAGCAGGCGATCAGCATGATTCCAACAGTGCGCATTTGCTTCCCCACCTAACCACCTGAAAATAAAAGCGATTCTGGCGAGGATTTGGTTACAAAGGGGCCATTAAATTGCCTTCTTACGCAGGAGATTCGCCGCGAGTCAATGTGACGAGCGAGCTTGCTCGCGTTGGGGCGCGAAGCGGCCCCTCTTCAGCATGACCGAGTTCATCAGGTAAACCGCGGTGCCTGGTTTTGGGGCCGCTACGCCGCCCAACGCGAGCAAGCTCGCTCGCCACATTGACGGTGCTGGCCACAACAAGCTTGCTCACCGATCACCACTGATAGGTCGCACTTGCCTGCACGGTGCGCTGTGAGCCATACCAGCACCACGAGTAGGAATAGCACGACGCGACATACTCTTTATTCGCAAGGTTGGTGGCGTTCAGCGCCAGGCGCAGGTTGTCCTTGAGGTTGGCGATATTCGGGATGTCGTAATGCACCGCCGCATCAAACAGGGTGTAACCCGGCACCTTCAAGGTGTTGGCGGTATCGCCCCAGGACGAACCGACATACCGTGCGCCCGCCCCCACACCAAAGCCCTTGAGGTTGCCATCATGGAAGGTGTAATCGGCCCAAGCCGACGCGGTGTGGCGCGGCACGCCGTAGGTGGTGGTGCCTTCGACCGGGATCGCCGGGCCTACGCCTTTATCGGTGAGGGGCGCGTACTGCACGGTGCTGTTGGATTTGCTCGCACGGTTATCCAGGTAGGCATAGGCCGCGGTGATGTCCAGGTTATCGTTGAGGCTGGCCTTGCCTTCCAGTTCAAAGCCACGGGATTGCTGTTCGCCGTCCTGAATGCTGCAACGCCCGTTGCCGCACAGATGGGTGGGGTCCGGGTCCATGGTCGGCACGTTGGACTGGCGCAGGTCGAAAATCGCCGCCGTGATAAAACTGTTGCTGCCTGGAGGCTGGTACTTGATACCAATCTCGTACTGCTTGCCTTCGGTCGGCTTGAACACCGAGCCGCCGAAACCGGTGCCCGACTGCGGGTTGAACGACTCCGAATAGCTGGCATACGGCGCCAGGCCATTATCGAACAGATACACCACCCCTACGCGGCCGGTAAACGCCTTGCTGTCCAGGGACGATTGACTCTTGGCGCCGGTCCGGATGGTTTTGGTGGTGCTGTCGGTGCTGGCCCAGTCATAACGGCCGCCCAGCAACAGCACCCACTTGTCCCATTTCATTTGTTCCTGCAAGTAAACGCCAGTCTGCTCGCTGCGCGAGGTGGCGTCGGTGGCGAACGCTGGCGTGGTCACAGGCGCGCCGTAGACCGGATCGAAAATATCCAGCGTCGGGCCCACACCATAGCCGGCCTTCGTGTCGGTGCTGGTGTTCTGGTAGTCGAGGCCCATCAACAAGGTGTGCTGCAACGGCCCGGTATCGAATTTGGCCTGCACCTTGGTTATCGAGGGTGTAGGCGTCCATATCCACATCGGTGGCGATGGTCGAACGGTTGGAGGTGCGGTAATCCGCCTGGAGGTTGCTGTTGTAGATGCTCCGGTAAACCCCTTCGGCGCGCAGGTAACGCGCGTTCTGGCGCACGGTCCAGACATCGTTGAAACGATGTTCGAACGCGTAGCCGAGCGAATAATACTCACGGTCGCTTTTCTCGAAGTTCTTCTCACCGTCGTAGAAGTCCACATCGATCTTGCGCCCGGTCGGGCTGTGCAACACCGACCCCCAGGCGGGCACCGAACCATAGGACGCGCCCTTGGGGTCCTTCTGGAAATGCCCGAACAAAGTCAGCGACGTGTCATCGTCCGGGCGCCAGGTGAAGGCGCTGGACAATGACTGACGGCGGGTCTCGGTGTGTTCGACCTGCCCGTCGGCATCGTCGAAAAGGCCGGCGACGCGGTAGGAATATACGCCCTGGTCGTCAATCGGGCCGCTGAGGTCGAAGGTGGTGCGCTTCTTGTTGAAGGTGCCGTATTCCACGCCCACTTCATGAAACGGTGTGTCCAGCGGGCGCTTGGTGACCATGTTGATCACACCGCTCGGCGTGCCCTGCCCGTACAGCACGGAGGCCGGGCCGCGCAGCACTTCGACACGTTCCAGGTCGAACGCATCTTTTTGCGGTAATGCATCACGGCTCGATGGCATGCGCAGGCCGTCAAGGTACGTTGCCGGCGCGAAGCCGCGAATGGTCAACTGGTCAAGGCGCGAGGCGGTGGCACCACGGGTCTCCGGGACCACGGCGGCGCTGTAGCGCAGGATCTGATTGAGACTCTCGGCGTTCTGTGCGCGCATCTGGTCTTTGGTGACGATGGAGATCGACTGCGGGGTCTCGATCACCGCGGTGTCGGTCTTAGTGCCCGACAAGCTGCGGGTGGCCACATAGCCGGACACCGGGCCGGTGGGGCTTTCAGCCTGGTACGCACCGCTGATGGTGGTGGCCTGCAGTTCCATGGCCCCGCCGTTATCCGGGATGGCTTCGAGGCGGTAGCGGTCGGCGGAAATCTTCAGCGCCTGCAGGCCGCTGCCGGTAAGCAGTTGGGCCAGCGCCACATCGGTGTCGTATTGCCCACTCAGCCCATTGCTGTGCTTGCCACGTGTCAGGCTTGCGTCGAATGCCAGCACCAGCCCCGCCTGCTCGGCCAGGCTATTGAGCGCCTGGCTCAAGTCACCGGCCGGAATCGAGAAACTGCGTACCGCGCTGCGGCTTTCTGCGGCGAAGGCGGATTGAACGGTCAGCAACGGCACGGCGGCAAAAGTCATTGCCACTGACAGGGCCAGTGGATGCAAGGGACGAGCAAGGCGCGACATGGGAAATCCTGCGTAATAGAGGTTCTATTAACCATGACGGCCATCTCGGGAAATCGGGCAAGGATGCGAGCGATTTTTATTTGAGAGTTTTCCCGCGGCCCTGCTGCAATCAGTTTTAGCGCTTTTTTATGTAGGTCTCAGAGGGAATTTTTCGCGGTTTTTTCCCTTCGCAGGTCAGCCCTTTCTGATTTTTTCAACCGTTCATCCAGCCGCATCTACGAGCCGGATAGCTTTCGGCCGTTAGCGCTGTTGGAAGGGTTTGGCCCAAAAGAAACCAAGCCGTTCTACTACCAACTCGACCACCTCGGCACCCCACAGGAACTCACCAACCCCGAAGGCGAAATCGTCTGGTCCGCCCACTACCGCGCCTACGGCGAAATCGCCCGCCTGGACGTCGGAAAAATCGACAACCCTCTGCGCTTCCAGGGCCAGTACTTCGATCAGGAAAGCGGGCTGCACTACAATCGCCATCGATACTACAATCCGGATATTGGCCGGTATCTCACGCCGGACCCGGTGAAGCTGGCGGGTGGGATTAACGCGTACCAGTACGTGCCCAATCCTACAGGGTGGGTGGATCCGCTCGGTTTGAATACGTGTCCGGGCGGGGGTAGTTGCAAGCAGAGTCCTGGCAATGAAGATCAGGCGTTAAAAGCGAAGGGAGTCAAAGAGGGGCCACTCAATCCAGCGACTTCAGATATTTCACCTCAGATGGGCTACCACAAGGAAACCTACGCCAGTAAACCGGTGAAACCGGAAGAGGCAGTCCAAAAATGGGATGAGTTTTTAGGTCCAGGGCCACACACCAACACCAATCCTCGAACTGGTAAACCCGACCACGACAGGATAGTTTCAAACGACGCGAAAAGAAGTATTCGTTACGGTACTCACGAAATTAACAGTAAGCCGACAAAGCACCACTATCATGAGGAAACATGGACCCTAGAGTTAAAAACAAACATTATGAATGTGGACAATACTGTTGTGCGAGTCCCATTGCAGAAGAAATAAAATGAAAATACGAATTATCGAGGCTTTTTCCGACCTCACCACATCGTACGTAACCTTCAGCTCGCTAGCTGGAAGTGGCATAGCGTCATGGAGCGGTATCGCGCCCAAAGCTGGCGATATCCTGGACGTGGAATTCGACTTGGATGAAATCTTTTCCTGGGGACGAAATATCACGGCCTCTTCTGGTAGAGCCCCACACATCTCGGTTGTAAACGGTATTACTCAAATTACAGCTGAACTGATCCAAGGCACAGACGAAGAATGTGCAGCATTACAATTCGGCGACTCAATACTTCTTATTGAATTGGACGCGCCAATAGCGGAAAAAACCGGGTTTGTAGACGTGAGAACAACCAGAGTCCGCCTTTACCCTACAAACATTTAGCCCCCCTTACCCCCACGCCACCACCAACAACCCCGCCCCCAACACCAAACACAACGGCGAATAAAACCACGTATCCAACCGAGCAAACCGCGACCCACTCACTTTCTTGAAAAACCCCACCAACTCCGAATCCCCAATCGCCCTCGCAAACATCACCAGCGCGATCGCGCTGATCCCCCATTGCAGCGCGCCATGGGACACCGCCGAAAAGTACAACCCCGCCCGCAGGCAGACCAACAGTGCAATCGCCACCAACCCCAGTGCCACCAAAAAAGTACCTAGCGCCGAGGGTTTGAACGCCGGTTTTGGCCCACGGGCGAATTCGCCGGGGAGTTGGGGGATGGCGGCGAGGCTGCCGAGTTTGCCGCCGGCGGCCCAGTACAAATGCACCATGCTGATGCAGGTGAAAACCCCGACGATCCATCGTGCGATCACAAAGCTCATGGCTGGCTCTCCCTGAAAAGGTGCGAAACAGGATAGTCGCCCTGAGATTTTTTGCAGGCATTTCGTCGGCGGCCGATGGTAAAGTGCCACCCTATGAAAATCGCCCGTGCCGACCGCTCGCTCATTGCCTGGATGCTCTATTGCTGCGTCCTGTTCAATGTGTTTGCCTGCAGCATTGGTCATGGGCAGATGGTGGGGATGCAGCTCAATGGCCTCGGCGGGCAGTTCTGTACCGTGGACCCGCGCACCCAGGCGCCCAAGCCGTCCAACTCCACCGATGAGAATTTTCCCACGCTGTCCAAGGCGTTCGGCTGCCCGCTGTGCTCCACCGGCGGTATGGGCCCGGCGCTCAATTCCAGCCTGAATGTAGCGGTTTTGCCGCAACCCCACGCGCCGCCACCGGCGATCATGGCCGCCGCCGACATCCCTGCCCGCTTTACCTGGCCCACGGCCCATCCGCGTGCGCCGCCCGCTTTTGCCTGATTTCTGCGCTTTCTGATTTGCACCGACCACCGTTTCCACGAGGAGTACGGGCGGCTGTGCGTTGTTTTCAAGCCAAGTTTTTCAGGATTCAACCATGAAACATTTACCTCTGTTGGCGGGCCTGTTCGGCTGCCTGCCTGTCTGCGCCTGGGCCATTGAACTGGCGCCTACCACCATTGATGGCGAACAGGCTGCCGAACCCGGACTGGCCTTGGACCAGTCCAGCGGCGCGGCCTCAAAACTCGGGCTGAGCGTGCGGGAAACCCCGGCTTCGGTGGCCATCGCCAATCGCAATGATATCGAGCGCCATGGCGCCAGGACGTTTCGCGACGCGGCCAACACGTTGCCCGGCGTCAACGCCAGCGCGCCACCGGGTTTTGGTGGGTTTGTGTCCTATCGCGGATTTACCAGCAGCCAGATCACCCAGATGTTCAACGGAATCAACGTCGCCACGGGCCTGGCTCGGCCGGTGGACGCCTGGATTTATGATCGGGTGGAACTGGTGGGCGGCCCCTCCTCCCTGATCAACGGTGCCGGCTCGGTCGGTGGCTCGCTCAACTATGTCACCAAGCTGGCCACCCGGGAGGAACAGGCCGCCGAAGGTCAACTCACCTATGGCAGTTATGACGCGGCCGGCATGGCCTTCGGCGTCAACCACGCCCTGACCGAGCCCGGTGCCGACGTGCAGCATTACGCCCGCCTGGATGTCAGCCGCAACGCCAACCACAGCTACATCGACCGCGACCAGCGCGACGCCTGGAGCCTGGCGTTTTCGCTGCTCAGCGACCTCACCCCCAACCTGTCCCATACCCTGGCGCTGGAATACCAGGATGAACATGAAGACAGCCCCTACTGGGGCACGCCGGTGCTCAACCCCAAGGCCGGCGAGCTGAAGATCGACAAGCACAACCGTTTCAACAACTACAACGTCACCGATGGCCGTTATGAGCAGCGCACGATCTGGGCACGCTCGATCATCGACTATCGCATCAACGACAGCACCACCTTGAAAAATACGCTCTACCACCTGGACAGCCAGCGCGATTACCGCAATCTGGAAACCTACCAGTACAACGCCGACAACAGCGCAGTGAACCGCTCCACCGCCTACCAGGTGCGCCATCAGGGCGAACAGAGCGGCAACCAGTTCGAGCTGCGCCATGAGGACAACGTGTTCGGCCTCTCGACCACTTGGTCCGGCGGTTTTGAGTACAAGGTCAACAGCACCACCAACACCCCGCTGAATGTTTCGGGGAACAGCAGCGTGGACCCGAACAACTTTGATCCTGGGCACTTCTACGATATCCCGCGAACCCGCGAGCGCTTCGGCAAGGACAAAACCAATGAGGTCACCACCCAGGCATTGTTCGTGGAGAATCGCCTGGGCCTCACTGATAAACTCTCGCTGCTGACCGGCCTGCGTTACGACGCCATCGACCTGGATGTGACCAACCATCGCGTGGTAACGGCGACCAACCCACGGCACTTCACGCGCAGCTGGGAACCGGTGACCGGCCGCGTGGGCCTGACTTACCAGTTCATCCCCTCGGCCAATGTGTATGTGCAATACAGCACCGCCGCCGAGCAGCCGAGTACCACCACTCAAGTGTTTGACGTGTCCACGGGTAAACAATGGGAAGTGGGCAGCAAGTTCGATTACCTCGACGACCGTGGTTCGGCCACGGTTGCCGCCTACAAAATCGAGCGCAAGGATTTTGCCGTCACCGACCCGCAGGACCCCACCAGCAGCATCCCGGTTGGCGCACAGTCGTCCAGAGGGATCGAGTTCGCCAGCTCATTGCGCATCACACCAAGGCTGCTGGCGGAAGGCAACTTCGCCTGGGTGGATGCCGAGTACGACGAGTTCAACGAGAAGATCGCCAGCGGCGCGGTGGTGTCGCGCAAGGGCAATACGCCGACCAACGTGCCCAAGCGCGTGGGCAACCTGTGGCTGACCTATGATTTTGCCGAGGACTGGCAAGGCGGCGTGGATGCGCGGTATGTGGCACAGGTGTATGCCGATAACGCCAATACCCAGACGGTGCCAGCCTACACGCTGTTCGGAACATTCCTGCGATACAAAGTGGACGCGCATACCTCGCTCACCGGCCGCGTGCGCAACCTGACGAACGAGGTGTATGCGGAGTTTGCCCATGTGTCTCCGGCGTACTATCTGGGGTCGCCAAGGACTTTTGAGCTGGCGGTACAAACCAGGTTTTAACACGCATTACCACAGGAGCCCGGCAAGCCGGGCTCCTGCACGTGCAGGCGCATTCTTATTTGAAGCTCGCCTCAACCTTCTGCGCCACATCCTCCGTCAACCATGCCTTCCACACGTCAGGATGTTCCTTGAGAAACGCCTGAGCCACATCCCGTGGCGCGCTGTGATTTTCGCTCATGGTCGCCAAGGCTTTGTTCAGCGGTTCAATCGGAAACTCCACCTTCTCGAAAAACTCGGCTATCTGAGGATGTTCCTTCTGGAACGGCGTGGACACCCCGATGCTCAACTTCGATGCCAGCGACCGTGTGGGCTTCGGATCGGGGTTGTCCGCATCCGTCAGCGTCTTCCAGGCCTCGGCATCAAACGGCGGCTCTTCCAACTGGATCAACTTGTAACGCCCCATCAGAGGCGTCGGTGACCAGTAGTAGAACAAAACCGGCTTGCCGCGACGGATTGACGAGGCAATTTCAGCGTCCAGTGCAGCGCCCGAACCGCTGCGAAAGTTCACGTAGCTGTCGTCCAGGCCATAGGCTTTGAGCTTCTGCTTATTGACCACTTCCGAGGTCCAGCCGATGGGACTGTTGAGAAAGCGCCCCTTGCCCGGGGACTCCGGGTCCTTGAACACGTCCTTGTAACGCGCCAGGTCCTGCACGCTTTTGAGGTCCGGTGCCAGCGGCTTGATGCCTTTGGCCGGGTCACCCTTTACCACATACTCCGGCACCCACCAGCCCTCGGTAGCGCCCTTGACCGTATCACCCAGGCCCACCACTTTGCCCTCGGCCTCAGCCTTGACCCACACTGGGCTGCGGCCGGCCCACTCTTCCGCGATGACCTGGATATCGTTCTTGGCCAGGGCGGTTTCCAGGGTGATGGTGGTACCGGGCAAGGTGTCGGTAGGCAAGTCATAGCCCTTCTCGACAATCACCCGCAGTACTTCGGTAATCAGACTGCCGCTTTCCCAGTTCAGGTCGGCAAAATGTACCGGCGCCTCGGCGGCCGAAACCGGCAACGTGGCCATCGACAGCCCCAACGCAGCCAACAGCGTTCTCAATCCTTTCATGCCTTAGCACCTCGCGATATCGCAGCCAACAGCGGACGGCTTTGCTGCCTATGCGCGAAGCCTCTGAATAGTTAAGTCAACTCAACTGTAGTAGAGGTTCCGGGAGATAAGAATGTACAGGGTGTTTATGAATCACTCGCTGGCCTTGAAGGTCACCAGTTCGCCCTTGCGCCACTTGGCGGCCTTGCCGGTCACGGCTTTGAGGGTTTTGGTGAGGCCTTCCTGCAGCTGCTCATTGGCGGCAAACACCAGCATCACGCTGTGGCCTTCCTTGAAGACGATGCCCTGGCCCTCGGCCGAAGAAACAAAGGCGTATTCGCCCAAGCCATAGACCGTCAACTTGATGTCACGAAACTTCAATTCAAACTTGCCGCCTTCACGGCTGGGCAATACCGCCGCGCGAAAGTGATCACCCACTTTCAGTTCAAGGCGTGGTTTGTCATCGACCACCAACGCCGCTTGCGTATCGATTTCGGCGATATAGATGCCTTCCGGCGTCTGCTCAGTGATGTAAACAAAACGGGATTGAAACTGTTTGACCAACTTTGCGCGCAAATCACCCAGCACGAACAACGCGTGCATATCCAGATTACTGACTGCCAAGGAAACGCCCCCACATCGAAAAGAGCGCTGTCCGCCAGAGCGGGCAGCACAAAAAACCGGCCATCACGGCACGAGCACACAACACATTCGCTGAAAAAACTGAAGATAAACCCGCTGTAGCGCCATAAGACTAGTACAGGCGTGCATGACTGACCTTGTGCAAGGTCATCACGCATCACAGGAGATCACAGGTTCAACGGCCCGAGAACACGGGCCGAGCAACTTCAGACAATAACCCTATTAAAAATGCAGTTTTCCGACACCCAGCACAATTCATGGAACCGAATGCCGGCTGACAACGACAATACTAAAACAGCTGCACACGTCAAAACTACTCAAAACGCTACAGATGGGTCAACCGGTTCGATCGAAAGGAGCAGGCCATGCAACGACCGTACTATGACGCGATGTCTTCGCACACTCGCTCATCAAATCAGAACGAGGCTCAATACTACCCCTTGCGTGGCTACGACGGGTACCCGGATTCGGTTCTTTACCAAGTCGTACCCGCCGGCAGAAACTTTTTCCATATCCGCGAAGTGACCAGCGGCCGAATCAAAGGCTTTCGCAGTAATCATATCCAGGCCTGCGAACTGGCAAAAAAACTCGAAGCCATCCTGCACGAACCTCACGGGGTGATCGTTTCGTCATCTTGATCACTTTACCGCGCCGCCGACCCGCAACAACTGCCATACTGGCCCGTCCACTGAAGTTTGTCCCCCTCGGGCCAGGTTTCACCAGTGCAGTTATCTCCAAGGGAAGGCTATACGTGACGGAATTTGATATCGGCGAGTTTTTCATCCATGGCGACGCAAGAGAAGTAGAAGGTGAATTTCAAGCGGTTATTGTAATGCGGGCCAAGCCACCGCTGACCACCATCACCACACACCAAGTGGAAAAAGATCGCTGGTTCAAGACCGCCGACGCCGCCGCCATCGCGGCGAAAGACGCCGCCAAGGCCCTCAAAAGCGCCGTGGATTCCGGCGCGCTGAACTCCTGAGCAACAAATTCGAACTCTGGCGCCCCCCAAGTCTCCCATGCATAACGCCCACCCTGCATGGAGAACGATATGGACGCGCCAATTCCTACCCTTGAAACCCTGTTCGAACAACTGGGCCTGGATTCTTCCCCGGACGCAATCGACGCATTTATCGTCGCGCACCCTTTGCCTGAGGATGTGAAACTGATCGACGCGGACTTCTGGTCACGCCAACAGGCCGATTTTCTCAAGGAACAGCTTCGCGAAGACGCTGAATGGGCAATTGCAGTGGATGAGCTGAATCAGCGCCTGCACCAATAATCAATGCAAACTGTCGGGTTGCTCCAGGCGCAACAGCGCCTGCCAGGCAGCCCTGCACGCTTCGGCCTCATCGCGGCTGGCGAACGCGGTGCCGCGCTGCTCACCGTTGAGCAGCACCACCCAGCAGGCTCTCTGGCCCAGCGCACGCAGGGTTGGGGGGACGCCAGTGCCGATCATCACGGCGACATCGACTTTGGTTTGCATGGAGGTTCTCCGTAACTGAGCCCGTAACATGAGCCCGCACTATTAGTTAGCTGCCTAACGATATTCAGCATGCTACGGTTTTCCTCCCACTGGAAAAAGCTATCCCCGGAATAGCTCCCTTGCATAAACCGCAATAATCCCTAGCGCCCGCCTTTCGCCCCTTCAGGTTTGTACCCCAGCCGTAACCCGCCCCAATGCCGGCCCCGGACCAGGATCGGCACCGACAGATCATGCATCAGCTCGCCGGTATCGCGGGTATAGGTTTGCAGCAATACCGCTTGCTGGTGGCTGCCGCAACGGATGCCGGTGCGGTCTTCGAATTTGCGTTTGGTGCGGTTCTGCAGTGCATCCACCTGGATATCGCCGGTCAGTGCCTGGGAAAACGCCTTGTTATGCGTAGGCACATACCCTTGGGGCGTGCAGGCGATAGCGAATACCAACCCTTCATGGCGTGGCAGCAACGCCTCCTGAATCGCCGGCAATACCTGATCGGTGTAGCCGTCAAACCGGCTGTGGTATTTGCTTGGGCTGGTGTTGGGGATCAAGGTATAGCTGCGGTCGAACAGGTCATCCAGGCTGATACGGTGCTGCTGCACATCGGTTTCGAATTGCGTGGCAATCCGGCTCGCACCTTCGCGTGCCAGGTCGTAGATACGTTGGTGATAGTCATCCAGCCCGACTTCCGCCAGGCGCTCGCTGATGGTCTCGGCCTGCCCTTCCATCTGCACGGCGGCGTCGGCCAGCTGGCGGGTTTGCTGGTCGCTTACGGCGAGGTCGCTGCGCATTTGCTCCACGGCATGGAACAGGCTGTCGAGTTGGGCGCGGTTGGTGTCGGTGCCCTGAGCGATTGCATTAACCTGGCCCTCCACATTCGCAGCCAGGCTGGCGATGCTTTCCAGCTGCTCGCCCGCATGCTCCACCTGTTCGACGCCGGTGTGCAAGTCCGCCGAGAGCTGACGAATCTGCTCCACCACCTGGGCAGTACGCTGCTGGATATCGGCCACCATCACGCCCACCTCATCGGTGGCCGTGGCTGTGCGGCCTGCCAGCCCACGCACTTCATCCGCCACCACGGCAAACCCGCGCCCGTGCTCACCGGCCCGCGCCGCTTCAATGGCCGCGTTGAGGGCCAGCAGGTTGGTCTGGCTGGCGATGGACTGGATCACCAGGGTCACCCGCTGGATTTCCTCACTGCGCTGGCTCAGGGCCTCGATCAGTTCGCGGCTGGCATTCGCTCGCTGGCTGAGCTGGTGCATCTGGATGATCGACTGGGCCAACACTTCACGGCCTTCGGTACTGCGGCGATTGGCCTGGCTGGCCGCCTCCAGGGCTTCGCGGCTGAGCTGAGAGGTGAGCTTTTCGGTGCCGATCATCACTTCGGCACTGCCGACAATCTGCTTGGCCGCGCCCAGTTGCGACTGCAGGCGTGCCGCCAGTTGCTTGACCGAGTAGGCCACGCCGGCTGCGGAGAGTGCGTTGTGGCTGGTGGTGTAGGACAGATCGCGCGTCAGCTCGCCAATCGCGTCGATGGCTTCGGGCACTGCTGTGCGAGGTGTGCGGTGTTTAAGGCGGGGCAGCCAGATCACCAGCAGGGCCAGTGGCAGACAGAGGTATAGTGCCAAGCCGGCAAACGCCAGGCCCAGCAGTATCAGCACCAGAGCGGTGCTCTGCAGAAGCGGCGTCAGCCAGCCGGGCAACCCGCGCACCACCGTTTGCGGTGGCACCGCTGCGCCCATCAGAGATCCGTCTCCAGCCATCTTCGTCACCCCCACTGTTTGTCATTATTGTCGCTGCATTAAACGCCACTATCGGGCCATTATCCATGGGCCTTTAGTGGGGTAGCTTGCAGTAGATCAATGACGGGGCGTAACGAGCTTTCTTGGGGAAAGCCATTCTTTGGGGAATCACGCCGGCGATCCCCCAACTTCAGCGCATCAGGCTTGGCGCTGGTGCTTGTCGATCTGCTCGTGGCGCTCTTGCGCTTCGATGCAGTACTTGGTGGTAGGGCTGATCAGCAGGCGCTTGAGGCCAATCGGCTCGCCGCTGTCATCGCACCAGCCAAAAGAGTCTTCCTTGATGCGTTCCAGTGCCCGCTCAAGCTGCGGCAGCATGCGCTGGTCGCGGTCGATGGCATTGACCAGCCAGGTACGCTCTTCTTCCACGGAAGCGGCGTCAGCCGGGTCGGCCGGGGTGTCCAGGCTTTCAATGGCGATACGGTTCTGTTCAATGCGCTCGTGGTGTTCCACTTTCATGTCTTGCAGCAACTGCTCGAAAAAAGCGTGCTGTTCGGCATTCATGTAGTCATCCGCCGGCATGGCCAGCAACTTTTCCTTTGTCATTGATTTCTCTATAAAAAATACGTGCATTAAGGCGAATAAGGGAGCGTTCCGGCAGACCTCTGCAGGTCTCGGAAAGGCGCCGTCCATTTCAAGCGCCACCCGGCACTCAATTTACGAGGGGCGGCAGTCTAAGGCCGACTTGAGGGCTCAGCAACTGAAAAGACAGGCATTTTTTCCGATATAACCCCAAAAGGCACCAGGACGGGCTTGGCGAATGGTTATCGGAGTGCGTTTATAGCAAGAAATTCAAGTTTGTGGAGCCATATAGAAGACAAACGGTTAGAACTGCCTGATAAAGATCAAATGTGGGAGCGGGCTTGCTCGCGAATGCTGAGTGTCAGTCAGTACATCTGGCACTGATACACCGCATTCGCGAGCAAGCCCGCTCCCACATTTTGCTTCTGCGCCGACCGAGAAATCCACTTCAGCGTTTCAGTTTGCGCTTGTTACGGTATTGGTCGATCACCACCGCCACCACAATGATCAGGCCCTTGATGATGTCCTGGATATACGCGTCCACCCCGACAAAGGTAAACCCGCTGGCCATCACGCCGAGGATCAGCGCGCCGATCACGGTACCGGTGATGCGCCCTACCCCGCCCGCCAGGCTGGTGCCGCCGATCACCGCAGCGGCAATCGCATCCAGTTCATACGACATGCCCATGCCGGCCTGGCCGGTGGCGGCGCGTGCCGAGGCCACCACACCGGCCAGGCCCGCGAGCAAACCGGCGATGCTGTAGACAATGATCAGGTGGCGCTTGACGTTGATCCCCGAGGTGCGCGCCGCCTGCATGTTGCCGCCGATCGCGTAGGTGTACTTGCCGTATTTGGTGTAGCGCAGGGCGATATGGAAGATCACCGCCACCACCAGGAAGATAATCACCGGCATCGCGCCATGGCCGATGGCCGTGTACGAATCCGAGAGCATGCTCACCGGCTGGCCTTCGGTGTAGTAACGCGCCAGGCCACGGGCCGACACCATCATGCCCAGAGTCGCAATAAACGGCGGGATACCGGTGACGGCGATGATGCTGCCGTTGATCGCACCGGCCAGCAGCCCCACGCCCAGGCCCATGGCCACCGGAATCCACACCGGCAAATCCGTCAGGCTGGGGAACACCGCCCGGGAAAAATCGGAGGTCTGCGCCAAGCTGGCGGCGATCATCGCCGACAGCGCCAGCACCGAGCCCGAAGACAAGTCGATCCCGGTGGTGATGATCACCTGGGTCACGCCGATGGCCAGCAAGCCAATGATCGACACTTGCAGGATCATCAGCACCAGGCGCTGGGAGTTCATCAGGAAGCTTTGGTCCCGCACGATCCAGCCGAACAGCTCAAACACCAGGCCGATGCCGATCAGCACCAGGAAGATGCTCAGCTCGGTCGGCAGTCGCCGCCGGTTTTTGACCGGTGCCGTGGCAGGCTTGTTGTCTGTTATTGCGTTCATAGCCAATCACCTTCTTATTCTGTGCAATTCGTCAGTGGACCACGGACATACCCGAGGCCAACTGCATGACTTTTTCCTGGGTCGCATCCGCACGGTCCAGGGTGCCCATCAGTTCGCCTTCGTGCATCACCATCACCCGGTCGCTCATGCCCAACACTTCGGGCAGCTCGGAAGAAATCATGATCACCGCCATGCCTTCGCTGGCGAGGAAGGAAATCAAACGGTAGATCTCGGCCTTGGCACCGACGTCGATACCACGGGTCGGCTCATCCAGGATCAGCAGACGCGGGTTGGTCATCAGCCAGCGCGCCAGCAAGGCTTTCTGCTGGTTGCCGCCGGACAAGGTGTCGATGCACTGCTCCAGGGATGGAGTTTTTACCCGTAGTTTCTTGCACATGTCTTCGCACAGGACGCGCAGGGCTTTCTGCTGGATAAACCCGTTGCCCGAATAGTGCGGCAGTACCGCCATTTCCATGTTTTCCAGGACCGACAGGCACGGGAACAGGCCACTGAGCTTGCGGTCTTCGGTCAGCAGCGCAAAGCCATGTTCAATGGCCATATGCGGATCGCTGATGCGCAGCGCCTTGCCGTCGAGTTCAATCTGCCCGCCGTCGCTTGGGGTGATGCCGAAGATGGTTTCCGCCACGTTGGTGCGGCCCGAGCCCATCAGCCCGGCGATGCCGAGAATCTCGCCGGCATGCAGGTCGAACGACACGCCTTTGAACACGCCGTCCAGGCGCAGGTCGCGCACCGACAGCAGCAGCTCGCCGATGGGCGTCTCGCGCACCGGGAACAACTGGCTCAGCTCGCGGCCGACCATCATCGAAATCAGGCTGTCGCTGTTCATGCTGTCGGCGCGTTGCAGGCCGATGTACTGGCCGTCACGGAATACCGCCACTTCATCGGCGATGGCGAACACTTCATTCATTTTATGCGTGATGTAGACGATGCCTTTGCCCTGGGACTTGAGGTCGGCAATGATCGAAAACAGGTGGGCCACTTCCTTCTCGGTAATGGCTGAAGTCGGTTCATCCATGATCAGGATGTCGGAATCGTAAGACACGGCCTTGGCAATCTCGACCATCTGCCGCTCGGCGATGCTCAGGTTGCCCACGTGTTCTTCCGGGTCCAGGTTGATGCGCAAGCGCGCCAGTAACTCGGCGGTGCAGCGGTGCATTTCGCGGTGGTTGACCATGTGCAGGCTGTTGAGCTGCTCGCGGCCGATCCAGATATTTTCGGCGATGCTCATATGCGGCATCAGGTTGAGTTCCTGGTGGATCATTGCGATCCCAGCCTTTTGCGCCGCCAGCGGCGTTTCAAACACGATTGGCTTGCCGCGCAGGCGAATTTCGCCGGCATCGGGCTGGTAGATGCCGGCGATGATTTTCATCAGCGTCGACTTGCCCGCACCGTTTTCACCCATCAGCGCCAGCACGGTGCCGGGGCGTACACGCAGCTGCACGTCGGCCAGGGCCACGACGCCGGGAAAGCCTTTGCTGATGTTGACGATTTCCAGCAGGTAGGGTTCGTCCAGCGGTAACGGCTGGGTACCGGGGGCTGCGAGACAGCGGCATGAGCGAGCATAGGGAGGTACTCCATCGGCAGGGCGGGCACGACCGCCCTGCCGGCTTATTGTTGTTATGTCAGGGCTACTTGAAGTCTTTGACGTTGTCCGGGGTGATCAGCTGGAACGGGATCACCACGTTCTGCTCGATGGGCTCGTTCCTGGCCATCTTGCGCGCCGTCTCCACCGACTTGTCCGCCTGCCCCTTGGCATCCTGGAAGGCCGACACCGTCATGTCACCCTTGGTGATCGCGTTCAGGCCATCCGGCGTACCGTCGACACCGGCGATCAACACACCTTTCTTGCCGGCCGATTTCAGGGCCATGGATGCACCAATAGCCATCTCGTCATTGTTGGCCAGCACCGCATCAAAATCGCGGCCTTGGGTCAGCCAGTCGTTGACCAGGGTCATGCCCTTGTCACGCAGCCAGATACCGGTCTGCTCCTGCTCGATCTTGATGCCCGGGTACTTGGTCAACACTTCCTTCACACCCTTGGTGCGGTTAGTGGTGGAGTTGTTCGCCAGGTCACCCAGCAGAATCACGATGTTGCCCTTGCCGCCGAGTTTTTCAGCGATGTATTGCATTTGCAGCTTGCCGGCCTCGACGTCATCGGACACCACCGCCGCGACGCCTGGGGCCAGGGTCGGGCTGTCTGGGCGACGGTTGACGAACACCAGCGGGATTTTCGCGGCGGTGGCGGCCTTGATGATGTTGGCCGTCGAGGCGGTGTCCACCGGGTTGACGATGATCGCGTCGACTTTCTGGCTGATAAAGTTCTCGACCTGGCTCAACTGCTTGACCACGTCGGCGCGGGCGTCTTCGAACTGCAACTGCACACCGTCGCCCTTGGGGTAGGACTTGGCTTGCTTGTCCATGTCTTCGCGCAGGTAGGTCAGGAAGGTGTCATCGAAGGCGGACATACTCACGCCTATCTTGAGGTCGGCAGCCGAGGCGACACCGCTGGCGAGCAGCATGGACAGGGCCAGCGCGGTAAAACGGATCGGGGTCTTCATGAACGGTCTGTCTCCAATTTCTTGTTGGTTTTGTTGGACGTTGCGTTGATCAGAGCGAGGACGACGGCAGTCGGACAATCGGAGCACCTGGGATACAGCAGACCAGGGCGCCCTTGTTTTCGACGCACAGCACATTAAGGAAGGAGAAGTAAAACGGCCGGGCGCGGGGCAGGCCGCGTGGCGCTTGGGCAGGGCGTAAAACTCGCAGTACAGCGTTGAAGATTTTCATCTGACGGTACCTGGTTGTTTTTGATCTTGTTTTTGTTGAGTCGCCCGAATCAGGTTCGAGACGTACTTTATGCAACCTGGAAAAGACTTTATTGGAAAATAATTTCCATATCAACCTGTTTTAGAATTTTATTCTATTTTTGTTGAAACCACCTGTTGGCGCTCGGCGCTCAGGCGTGCGGCGTCCAATATACGGGTGGTTTCCAGCGCATCATAGGCGTCTACCGGCAACGGCCCCTGCCCTTGCACGGCGGCTTGCAACTGGGAATAGAACTGGGTCCAGCACCCTTTCTCCGAGGGGACGCGCTCGCGCTCCGGGCCTTGTTCGAACCAGCCCCAGCGCCGGTGCTCCTCGGCGCCCCAGTGCTCGCCTTCGGTCTTTGGGGACTTGCCGGCCATCAGCGCCTCTTCCTGGCCGTCCAGCCCTTCGACGGTATAACAGCCCAACGTGCCGTTAACCCGAAAACGCGGGGCCTGGCTGTTTTGCAGCGCACTGCCCCACACATGGGAAATGACCCCGTTGGCGTGGGTCAGGCAGACAAAAAAGCCGTGATCGAGGCTGGGATGCTCAGGGCTGAACTGCAACTGGGCGAATACCCGGTCCACCGGGCCGAACAGTTGCAGCGCCTGATCCACCAGGTGGCTGCCCAGGTCACGCAACCAGCCGCCGCCACTGGCGTTGCCCACCGCCTGCGGGCTGTAGCGCTCGACGCGGGATTCGAAACGAGTGATTTGACCCAGGGCGCCGGCGTCGATCAGCTTGCGCAGGGTCAGGTAATCCGAGTCCCAGCGCCGGTTCTGGTAAACGCTCAGCAGCACGCCCTGGCGTTCGGCTGCGGTGATCAGCGCCTGGGCCTGTTCGGCATTGCTGGCAAAGGGTTTGTCGCTGACCACCGCCACGCCATGCTCGATGGCTTCCAGCACCAGCGCCGGGCGGCCCTTGAGGGTGGTGGAGATGACCAGCGCGTCGACGCCGGCTTCGACGATCTGGCCAATCGTGTCGTAGGCTTGAATACCTGGGAGATCGGTGGCCAGCTGTTGGCGACGTTCGGGGGAACGGGTCACCACGCCGACAAAGGTCGCGCCGGGCAAGGTTGCAATCAGCGGCGCATGAAAAAAGCGCCCTCCGTGGCCGTAGCCGACTAGTCCGATTCGCATGATTCACTCCTTCTTTAAAGTGCAAACCCAATCAAATATGGGAGCTGGCTTGCCAGCTCCCACCTTGACCGTGTTTCGTCAGTGGAACTGTGATCAGCCGTAGAACCGCGGACGCTCCGGCAACTTCACCTGCACAATCTGCTCACTGCCCTGCGCTTCAATACACGCATCCGCCGCCACCGCCGCCGCAAACCCGTCCCACGCCGACGGCCCGCCGACTTGCCCGGCGCGCACACTGTCGATAAACGCCTGCAACTCCACGTCGTACGCACCAATAAAACGATCCTTCCAATCCATCAGGATCGCGTTGGACAGCTTCGCGCCACTGCGCAATTGCACCTGGGACGGTTCCGGCAGCTTGGCGATACCGGTCTCCCCCACCACTTCGCACTGGATGTCGTAGCCGTACTGGCAATTCACGAACACCTCCACATCGATCCGCGTGCCCTTGGCGGTTTCCAGCAACACAATCTGCGGGTCACGCAGATGGGCCAGGGCTTTGCTGGTCTTGCGCGGGAACACCACCTGCACGGACACGTAATCGTCATTGAGCAGCCAACGCAGCACGTCCAGCTCGTGGATCAAGGTGTCGGTGATCGCCATGTCGGTGTTGTAGTTCTCGCCCACCGTGGGGTTGCGGTGCGCGCAATGCAGCATCAACGGCTCGCCGATCTGGCCGCTGTCGATCACCGCTTTTAGGGCGCGATAGCCTTCGTCGTACGGGCGCATAAAGCCCACTTGCACCAGACGCTTGCCGTAGGCCACTTCGGCGTCGACAATCTTGCGGCAGCCTTCGGCCGTCACTGCCAGGGGTTTTTCGCAAAACACCGGCTTGCCGGCGGCGATGGCGGCGAGCACGAACTCTTCGTGGCTCGGGCCCCAGGAGGTCACGAGCACCGCCTCGACCTGCGGCGAGTTGATCAGCGCGTGCCCGTCCGAGTACACCTCGGCGTCCAGCTTCAAATCGGCGACAACCTTGGCGGCTTGCTCAAGGTTGATGTCGGTCACCGCCACCACCTGGCTATTGAGCAAGGTCTGGCTGCAACGACGAATGTGGTCACGGCCAATGGCGCCCGTTCCGATAACACCCAGCTTCAAAGACATACAAACACTCCTCTTGTTATTAGTACTGCCGGGCTTTCGCCAGCTGTTCATTGAGTTTTTTCGCCGCTGCATTCGTGCGCTCGCTGGTGGACACCTGCGCCACGCCCACCCGCCACCACGACAGGTAGCCGTGGACCATGGTCTTGGGCAGCACCTTGATATCGATCAGGGTCGAAACGGTTTGCGTGCGCGCATCCGCCAGGGCCGCTTCCAGCTGTTCCACGGTGCTCACCTTGTAGGTCTTGCAGCCATACGCCGCCGCGCTCATGGCGAAATCCACCGGCACCAGTCCGCCGTCGAGCTTGCCGCTCTCGGGGTTGCGGTAGCGAAACTCGGTGCCGAAGCTGTCCATGCCGTTGCCGATCTGCAGGTTGTTGATACAACCGAAGGCCATGTTGTCGAGCAGCACCACGTTGATCTTGCGCCGCTCCTGGATCGAGGTGGCCAGCTCCGAATGCAACATCATGTAGGAGCCGTCACCCACCAGGGCGTAGACCTCCCGGGTCGGCTCGGCCAGTTTCACGCCAAGGGCCGCATTGATCTCATAGCCCATGCACGAATAGCCGTACTCCACGTGATAGGTGTTGACGCCCTTGCTGCGCCACGCGCGTTGCAAGTCACCCGGCAGGCTGCCGGCGGCGGCGACGATAATCGCATCATCGGCCAGGGTCTGGTTGAGCACGCCGAGCACGCGGCTTTGGGTGAGGCATGAGCCCGTCAGCTCGATAAATTCGCGCAGTACGCCACGGTCCAGAAGGTCATCGACCTCAGGCACAAAGTCGTCGCCCTGATACTCCACCTGATGCACGCGATCCACTTCCGCGTCCAACCGGGCCTTGGCGTCGCGCACCTGCTCGCCCCAGCCTGCGCGGTAGTCGCCGAGCGCATCGGCCAGTGCTTCAAGGGCAACTTTTGCGTCGGCCAGCACTTGCACACCGTCGAGTTTCAAGGCGTCGCAGGGGCTGATATTGAGGTTGAGAAACTTCACCTCGGCATGTTTGAACAGCGATTTGGACGAGGTGGTGAAGTCGGTATAACGCGTGCCGATGCCGATGATCAGATCCGCCTCGGGCGCCAGCAGGTTGGCGGCCAGGCAGCCGGTCTCGCCAATACCGCCCACATTCAACGCGTGGCTGGACACCACCGCACTCTTGCCCGCCTGGGTTTCGGCGAACGGAATATCAAAGCGCTCGGCAAACGCTTGCAACGCCGCATTCGCGCCGGAGTACTTTACGCCGCCGCCACAGATGATCAGCGGTTTGCGCTTGCCCCTGAAGGCCGCCAACGCGTCGCCGATCATTGCGCTGGTCGCCGGCCGACGTTCAATACGGTGCACGCGCTTTTGCAGGAAATAATCCGGATAGTCCCAGGCTTCAGCCTGCACATCCTGAGGCAGCGCCAGGGTCACCGCGCCGGTTTCCGCCGGGTCGGTCAGCACGCGCATGGCGTGGATCGCAGCGCTCATCAACTGCTCAGGGCGATTGATGCGGTCCCAGTATTTGCTCACCGAACGGAAGGCATCGTTGGTGCTGATGCTCAGGTCATGGAACTGTTCGATTTGCTGCAACACCGGGTCGGGCTGGCGACTGGCATACACATCGCCAGGCAGTAACAGCAACGGGATACGGTTGGCCGTGGCAGTCGCGGCAGCGGTCAGCATATTGGCCGCGCCCGGGCCGACCGAGGCGGTGCACGCATAGATCTTGCGGCGCAGGTGCTGCTTGGCAAAACCGATGGCCGCGTGGGCCATGCCCTGTTCGTTACGGCCCTGATGCACCACCAGGTCGCCGCTGTCCTGCTCCAGTGCCTGGCCCAGGCCCAGTACATTGCCGTGACCAAAAATCGTGAACACCCCGGCGACAAACTTGCTCTGCACGCCATCGACTTCGATGTATTGGTTATCCAGGAACTTCACCAGGGCCTGGGCCATGGTCAATCGTGTTGTGGTCATGTTCGCACCTTGTATGAATGCAAATCTGTCGATCAACAGTGATCCAGTGTGGGAGCGGGCTTGCTCGCGAATGCGGTGTGTCAGATACAGAATCTTTAACTGAACCACCGTATTCGCGAGCAAGCCCGCTCCCACACTTTGGCCCGCGTCAGGTCCGGGGGTTTTGTAAGTGGGCGATACTTGCCCCGATCGCCTGCTGGATATCCGCCAGTTCATGCACGCTCTCGGCAAACGGCTCAAATGACAGATAGCCGCCGTAACCGCTGCTGAGCAAGGTGTCGATCTGCGCCGCATTGCCAAGGATATCGCCCTCGCCTACCAGCACACGGTGGCCGTCGCGAATCGAATTGAGCGGCGCCTCGGCATCTTCCACACCCGAGATATGCACCAGCCCGGTCAGTTCCGGGAAGAACTCATGTTCGTTGGCCAGGTGGTGGTGGAAGGTGTCGTGCACCACGCGGAACACATCCAGGCCACCGATGGACTGGATCGCGTCCACCGCCACGCGCTTGCGGCGCAGAGCCGATTCTTCGAAGCCGAGGGGTTCGACGAACCCGAGAATCCCATGCTCGCGCAGGATCGGCGCCAGCTCGCTCAACGCTGTGCGTAAACCGGCGGCGCGCTGGGCGTCGTTGCGCGTGTCGCCGGGTTCGTTGAGCGGGCACATCACCAGGCCCTGCGCGCCGCATTCGCGGGCATAGGTGGCCAGCGTGATTGCCTGGGCGCGGCGTTCGTCGTTCCACACGTCAAAGGGGTACAGCGCGTTGATCGACAGCACCGTAATGCCCTGCGCCGCGCACAATTGACGCACGTGGCTGGCCGGGGTGCCGTATTCGATTTCCCTGTTCTTGAGGTCGTTGCGGATCTCGATGGCATCGCACTTGAGCGCGGCCGCCAACTGGATGAAATCCGGCAGGGACAAGTTGGGCGCGACCATGCGGTTAAGGGCAAAACGTAGGGGCGACTTCATTATTGTTGTTCTCCGTCCAAACCGGTTAAAGGTCCAGCAGCCAGGCGTGCTGCGGGTCGTTATGGAAGTGCCAGGCGCGCTTGGGGCCGGCCATCACGTTCAGGTAATAGGACTCGTAACCGTAGGGCACGCTGACCGGGTGGTACCCCTTGGGCACCACCACCAGGTCGCTGTTCTCCACGGCCATGGCCTGGTCGATGCTGCGATCGTCGGTGTACACGCGCTGGAATACAAAGCCCTGGGGCGGGTTGATCTGGTGGTAATACGTCTCTTCGAGGAAGCTCTGGTGCGGCAGGTCATCGGTGTCGTGCTTGTGCGGCGGGTAGCTCGACGAATGCCCGGACGGCGTGCGCACTTCCACTACCAGCAGCGAATGGGCCGGGTCGCTGTCGGGCAGGATGTCGCACACATAGCGGGTATTGGCGCCCTTGCCGCGCACGCTGCGTTTGCAGTGCTCGGGGCGGATCAGGCGTGGCGCGTAACCCGGCGCACCCGGTGCGGCGCAGACCGCGATCTGGACGTCGCTCAACGCGGTGACCTGCGCGTCGGTGCCGGGCGGCAGGTACGCGGCGAACGGGGATTTGTCCTCGAACACCGACTGCCGGTCTCCCAGGTTCTGCCAGTTGAAACCCTCGCCTTCGATAGTCACGCGGCCGCTGAGCAGCACCAGGCACAACTCCTGATCGCCTGCGGTGACCGGCAGCGTTTCTCCCAGGCTCAGGCGGTAGGCGGCAAAGCCCACGTACTCCAGACGCCCTTCTTCCAGGGCAACCATGGTTTGCCCGCGTTTACTGCTTTTGACCAGCAAGCTCATTTCTGAGTCCTCTCGTTGAGAAGTGCCCGCAAGGTGTCATAGCCCTTTTTCGCATAGATATAGCTGGGCGCCACCGCCGGGTCCTGCTCGGCTTCGACCACCAGCCAGCCCTCGTAGTTTGCCGCCAGCAGCACATCGAGCAATTCGGCAAAGTCGATATCACCGTCTCCAGGCACGGTGAACGTGCCGTTGACGATGCAATCGGGGAAGCTCCACATCTGGTTGCGTGCCAGTTGCACCACCGCCTTGCGCACATCCTTGAAGTGCACGTGGCAGATGCGCTCGATGTGTTTGCGCAGCACCTCAAGGGGTTCGCCACCGCCCATATAGCAGTGGCCCGAATCGAACAGCAGGCCGACTTCCGGCCCCGTTCGGCGCATCAGTTGGTCAATGTCTTCCGGGGATTCGACGTAGGCGCCCATATGGTGGTGGTAGGCCAGACGCACGCCCTGGGAGAGCGTGAAGCGCGCCAGTTCGGTGAGTTTGTCAGCGTAGTCCTGCCAGGCCTGTTCGCTGTGGAAACGCGGGCGTTCGATCAGACGGATGCGCGAGCCTTGGATCGAATCGGCCACCTCGCCGTACACCAGCACCGTCGCGCCATTCTGTTTGAGCAACTCGACATGTCCAGCGATGGCTTCGATTTCTTCGGCCACCGAACGCCGGGCCAGGCGGCTGGAGTACCAGCCGGACACCAGGTCCAGCGCGTAGGGGCGCAGCACATCGCCGACGCCTTTGGCGTCCTTGGGGAATTTGCCGTTGAGTTCAAAACCTTCGTAGCCGATTTCCTTGCCTTCGCTGAGGGCGGTGCTCAAGGGCGTTTCACCGCCCAGGGCCGGCAAGTCGTCGTTGCTCCAGGAGATCGGGTTGATGCCAATTCGGATTGCGGGCATGGCTGCACCTTTTATTGTTTTTCAAAGTTGCATGAGATCTGCTTTATGTGGGAGCGGGCTTGCCTGCGATGGCATCCACTCGGTGTAGCTGATGGACCGAGTCGCCTGCATCGCAGGCAAGCCAGCTCCCACATTGGGTTGCATTTCAAATAGGGGGCAGTGTTCAGCCTCTGGAACTGCGCCAGGCGTTGATCAGCTGTTCAAAGGTGGCCTGCACCTGCTCAATCAGCGTTTCATCATCAATCTCCCCCGCCATCCACGCCCGGCTCGGTTCCTGGAAGATCGTGCGGCCCACGGCAAACCCACGGCAGGTGGTGCTCTGGCTGGCTTGCTGGAAGCCATCGGCCAAAAACTCGGCGGAGGCATTCAGGCCCAGCAGCACCACGCCACGGCAGTACGGGTCGCGCTCCTGGATCAGTTCATCAAGCTTTTTCCAGTCCTCGGCCGACTGCGCCTCGATTTTCCACCACGCCGGGTAGATCCCCAGGTTGTAGAGCCGCTTGAGGCTGCGGTGGAGCACGTCCGGGTAGGTCGACGGATGATCCTTGGGCGGGATGACTTCCAGCAGCAGCTCATGCCCGCTGACCAGGGAAGCCTCGTACACCGCCTTGAGTTGCGCTTCCTGTTCCAGGCGCAGCAACGGCTCATCGTCAGGATGAAATTGCACCAGGCATTTGATGATTTGCTCCTGCGGCCAGGCGATCAGGTTGCTGCCGACCGAGCGGCCGTGCTCAAACGCCAGCGGCCGCGAGTTCTGCACTTCCACCGGGCGTGCGATCCACCAACCACGACCGCTGGCGGCGTTGAGCGCGTCCTGGCCAAAGCGTTGGTCGGCCAACAGGCCCACATCGGCCTCGACGCCCTGCTCGGCGAGCTTGCGCTCAACGCGTTCGATGGCCTGGATAAACAGCTGCTTGATATCACTGATGCGGCTCAGGTCCTGGCCGCCGCGTTGGGCCAGGTCCACCAGTTGCCAGCGGTGGTCGAAGGCAAAGACGAACAGCTGCTTCCAGGCCTTGCGCGGCACAGTGACACGGTGCAGGCGTTGCAAGGTTACATCCTGATCCGGGCGGGTAATCGGCACCGGGCTGTTGAACAGGTAATCCAGCTCGGCGCGGGTCGGCATCGCCGGTGCACAGGCGTGACGGGACACCACCAGCCCGCCGCAGGCATTGGCCAACTGGCTGCAGCGCTCATCGCTGGCGTCGTCCAGCCAGCCACTGAGAAAGCCCGACATAAAGGCATCGCCGGCGCCCAGCACATTCAGCACCTCAACCCGCACGCCAGGGTAGATCGCGCCGTCTTCCAGGCGCGCAGGAATCGCGCCGTGGATCACCGTGCAGCCTTGCGGGCCGAGTTTGACCACCAGGGTCGCCGGGGTCAGCTCACGCACGGTGCGCAGCGCGGTGAGCAAATCTTCACTGCCGCCGGCAATCAAAAACTCTTCTTCGGTGCCGACAATCAGGTCGAAGCGCGGCAGGATTTTCTGCACGTGCTGGCTCACATTCTGGTCGGCGACAAACCGCGTTTCGCCATCAGCCTTGCCCGCCAGGCCCCACAGCACCGGGCGATAATCGATATCCAGCACGCGCTTGACGTTGTGCTTGGCCGCGTAGTCCAGCGCCTGGATGCTGGCCTTGTACACGCCATCGGTGGAGAAATGCGTGCCGGTGATCAGCAAGGCTTTGCTGGAGGCGATAAAGGCTTCGCTGACGTCTTCGGCGCGCAGCGCCATGTCGGCGCAGTTTTCGCGGTAGAACACCAGAGGGAAGGTTTCGCGGTCTTTGAGCCCGAGCAACACCAGGGCGGTGAGGCGCTCCGGGTCGACCTTGATGCCGCTGACATCGCAGCCTTCGCGGGCCAGGGATTCCACCAGGAAGCGACCCATATGGTCGTCCCCTACCCGGCTCAACATCGCCGAACGCAGCCCCAGCCGCGCAGTGCCGAAGGCGATGTTGGCGGAGGAACCGCCGAGGTATTTGGCAAAGCTGGACACGTCCTCAAGCCGCGCACCTACTTGTTGTGCGTAGAGGTCGACGCCCAGGCGCCCGAGGCAAATCAGATCCAATTGACGCCCACTGGCAAAACGAGTCTGGCCCATGCTGGCTCCTGTTATTTTTATCAGCCTGCGTGGTGCCGCCGTGGTGACGGCACACGCTCTTGGTGAATGCAGACTAGAACGTTCAGCGGCCCCAATCAATATTTATTCCATAATTATTTTCAGTGGAATATTTTTTCCAATAAGCCTGCATAATGGCACACCAGTCCCCGTGCATCGTTTCAGCAGGTCACGGCGGCCGTGATGCCGGGGTATTTTTTTGCGCCTACCCTGTAGACTTGCGCCACCCATCAGCGCATCAGAAGAACACGCCAGAAGGATTGCCCATGTCCCGCACCGATCCCGAGACCACCCTGGAAGACACGCTCGCCAGCCCTGCGATCAATGCCGAACGTCTGTTGCAGCTGATTACCGACGAATACGAGAGCCTGCCACGCCAGCTCAAGCGCATCGCCAGCTATATGAGCCAGCAGAGCGACCGGATCATGGTGGATCGCATCAGCGATATCGCGCGCGAATGCGAAGTGCACCCCTCGGCCATCGTGCGGTTTTCCCAGCGTTTCGGGTTCAGCGGGTTCAGTGAGATGCAGGCGCTGTTTCGCGAGGCCTACACCCACAAGACCACACCGGTGCAGAACTACCAGCAACGCATCCGCAGCATGATCGCCAACAAGTCGCAGAAGGCCAGCGGCGGCGACCTGGCGCGTGAGTGCGTGAATGCCACGCTGTCCGGCATCGAGCGCCTGGGGCTGGAGCTGGATGACGCGGCCTTTGAAAAAGCCGTGGACCTGGTGGTCAACGCCGACAATATCTACGTGGTCGGCGTGCGTCGCTCGTTTGCGGTGGCCGATTACCTGGTCTACAACCTGCAGCACACCAACAAGCGCATTCACCTGATCTCGGGCCTGGGCGGTAGTTATCGCGAACAGATGCGCAGTGTGCGGGCCAATGACCTGGTGATTGCCATCAGCTTTACGCCCTATGGCAAAGAGACCCAGCATTGCCTGCGGATTGCCCAGCATCATCAGGCCAAGACCCTGATCATCACCGACAGCAACCTCTCACCGCTGGCCAAGCGGGCAAACGCGGTGCTGCTGGTGAATGAAGGCTCCTCGTTTGCCTTCCGCTCGTTGAGCGCCACCTTGTGCCTGTGCCAGGCGTTGTTTATTGCCGTGGCGTACCGGTTGGAATTGAAGGTGGATGAGATTCACGAGCAGGTCGGGTTTGATGACTGACGTGACACTGAAAATCTTGTGAGAGCGGGCCCGCTCCCACATTTTGCTCAGCGTTTGGTATTAAGGTGTGCGTCAAGCGGCTATCAACAATTGCCTGAGCACCCGACCATGGAAGCGGATCTGCGCCAGGGTCAAGGCGGTGTAGCCAATGATCACCGCCGGCGGCAGTTCAGCGTCAAGGCAGAACTTGCCCAAAGGCTGCAACGTCAACCCGACGGCGGCGGCACGCGTGCAGAAATCCTGCTCGGCGACACCTGCAGGTAACCACAACACAAAATGCAGCCCAGCCTGCTGACCGCTGACCACGCAGTTATCCGGCAGGCAGGCGAGCAACGCATCACGGCGCGCCTGATACGCCTGGCGCGACGCACGCAGATGCCGCACAAACGCCCCGCTGCCGAGGAATTCCACCAACCCCAGTTGATCGGTCGCGCCCACCGAATGCCCGGTAAGTTGCAGGGTTCGCAACAACGCCGGGCGCAGCGTTTTGGGCACCACCATGAAGCCCACGCGCAGGCCTGGGAACAGGTTCTTGTTAAAGCTGCCGCAGTAGATCACCCGGTCGCCGGAATCCAGGGATTTAAGCGCGGCCAGGGGCGCGCTGTTGTAGTTGTACTCGCTGTCATAGTCATCTTCGACCACCCACGCGTCGGCGCGGGCAGCCCAATCCAGCAGGGCCAAACGGCGCGACACCGACAGGGTCATGCCCAGCGGCGCCTGGTGCGCCGGCGTCACGTAGGCCAGGCACGCCGTGTCGGGCAACCGGGCGGTGTCGAGACCTTCGGCGGTGACCGGGACCGCCAGCACCCGCGCACCCGCCAGGCTGAACAGGCGGCGCGCCGGGGTATAACCGGGGTCTTCGACGCACGCCGTGTCGCCGGCTTTAAGCAGCGTGCGGGCGATCAGGTCAAGTGCATGGCGGATGCCGGTGGTGACGATCACTTCATCCGCTTCGCACTGCATGCCGCGATAACTGCGCAGGTAATCCGCGATCTGTTCGCGCAAGGCCGGCAGCCCGGCCGGGTGGGCGGCCTCCAGCACGCCCGGGCCCAACTGCAGCAGCCCACGGGAAATGCAACGCGCCCAGGCTTTGAGGTCGAACAGGCTGGCATCCGGGCGTCGCGCCACGAAGGGCACATGGCTTTGCACGCCGGTGTCGGGCTGATCCGGCACGGCCAGGCGCCGCACGCTGTCGCGGGCGGTCGGGGCCGCAATGAATTGCTCGGGGATCACCGCGCACACCCGCGTGCCGGAGCCCGCCAGCCGCTGCACATAACCCTCGCTATGCAAACGCTCATACGCCGCTTCGAGGGTGCCACGGGACACCAACCAACGCTCGGCCAGGCTGCGGGTCGACGGCAAACGGCTGCCCGCCGGCAATTGCCGGTTCAGGATGGCGGCGCGCAAAGCGTCGTAGGCCGCCTGTTGCTTACCGGCGTCCAGCGTATCGGGGCGCGGCAGGTCCAGGGTGGAAGCGGCTTTTCCTCGGCTCATAGTGGTCCAGTGGTTAAGGGCATAAGTGGCCCTGAGGATTAAACCACAAAGCCGCTAGAGTTCGAACTCTACCCCTTGCCAAGAAGCGACCCATGACTCAACGCGCCCTCTCCTCCTGGTTCTGGCTGGTGCTGCTGACCGTGCTGATCGGCCTGCCGCGTATCACCCTGGACATGCACCTGCCGGCCCTGCCCGCCATGGCCGACTACTTCCACACCAGCGACAGCCAGCTGCAACTGACACTGACGCTGTACACCCTCGGCTCGGCGATTTCGCTGCTGGTCAGCGGCCCGCTGACCGATCGCTTCGGCAGGCGCCCGATTTTACTGACGGGGTTGTTTTTGTACGTAGCCGCAACCGTGGCCTGCGCCTTGGCCGACAGCATCGGCGTGCTGATCGTCGCACGGCTGTTTCAGGCCCTGGGCGGTTGCTGCACCACGGTGATCGGCCGCGTGATCGTGCGCGACTACTTCGACCGCCATGAACAGGCGCGACTGCTGGGTTTGATCTCGATGGCCATGGCCGTGTCGCCGATGGCCGCACCGGTGCTGGGCAGCCTGATGTTGCCCTTCGTCAACTGGCGCGGCTTGTTTGTGTTGCTCGCAGTGATCGGCGCGCTGTTGTACCTGGTCGTGTATCGGCGCCTGCCGGAAACCCGGCCGCCGCAAGTGGCTGCGGCGCCGCCAGGCAACCTGCTGCGCCTGTACGGGCAGTTGCTGCGCGACCGCTATTTCCTGCGCTACTCCCTGGCGATCGGCTGCGTGTACAGCACCTATTTTCCGTTTATCAGTGAGTCGTCGGCGCTGCTGCAACGCGGCTTCCACCTGTCGGCCACGGCGTATGCGCTGGTGTTCGCGGCCACCATCAGCGGCTACATGCTCGGCGCCAACCTGTTCCGCAGGTGGGTGTTGCGGTTCGAGCCGGATCGTTTGATCAGCGCCGCGATTGCGCTCAACGTACTGGGCAGCGTCATCCTCGCTATCGCCACCACGGCATTGCCCGGGCAATGGCTGGCGATTGTGCTGCCGATGGTGGTGATCATGGTGTCGGTGGGGATGGTAATTCCGGCGTGCCAACTGTCAGTGCTGCAGCCTTACGGCGCAATTGCCGGGACCGCCTCGGGGCTGTTCTTTTTCACCCAGATGTTCCTCACGGCCGTTAGCAGTTGGGCCACCGGGCTGTTGTCCGACGGTACATCGCAGCCGCTGACTATCATGACCGCCGTCGCCACGGTTTTGCTGGTCATCAGTTGGCTGGCATTGCGCCAAACCAAATGTGGGAGCGGGCTTGCCCGCGAAAGCGCTGTGTCAGCCAGCTCGTAATTCGCTGACAGACCGCCTTCGCGAGCAAGCCCGCTCCCACAGGGAACCGAGCCAGGCTCAGTTTAGTGCATGAAGATCGCGATCAGGATGATCACAGGAATAGGCACACCAAGGAACCAAAGCAGTAATGAGCGCATGACGTTCTCCTTTTAATTAACGGACAAAATGTTCGGTTTCGACATACACCACCGCATCCCGACGACGACCGCCGAAGGTGGCCGCGAAGCTGGCGAAGAACGCGCCGATCAGCAGCGCGACAAACATCCACAGCGCAGTCCAGGCAGCGACTTTGGCGGCAGTGTCAGCGGCTTGTTTGGCTTTGAGCTTGGCGTCCTCGATGGCTTTACGGGCATCGCCGTAGACCTTGTCGATACGCGCCTCGGCGTCGGCCTGGCTGAGGTTGGTGCGCTGGCTGATCAACTGGGCCAGGTAGGCACGGTCTTCAGCGGCGAGCTGCCCGTCATTGCTAAGGGTGCGAGCGAAGATCCGGGCCACAACGCCGTGGACCGCATCATCGCTGACCGCGGCTGGGCGGTCGTCGCGGAACAGGCTGTCAACGTAATAACCGAAGTCCTCGCTGTTGGCGCCTTTGGCCGCACTGCCTGCCGCCTGGCTCATGCCGCTGACGGCACCGGAGGCCACGCTGGCACCCGCTTGCACGCCGCCGCTGACCACGCTGCTGACCGAACCGACCACCAGGGTCGCCGTCACCAGTGTCGCCACGGCCCACGCCAGGAAACCATGGGCGGTGTCGCGAAAGTACACCTCATCGCCGTGCATATTCGCCCATTTCACGCGCAACCGTCCGGCGATGTAACCGCCCAGCCCGGACGCGACGATCTGGGTAAATGCCAGCCAGATAATCGTGGAAATGCCAAGCCCCTTGGCGCTGATCCCGCTGTCGGCCCACGGCGACACCGCCGAAAAACCCAGGCCGAAGCCCAGCAACACCAGAATCAGGGACAGTGCCGCCGCCGCAGCGGCCCCGGCAAATATCGCCCCCCAGGAAACCCCGGAGAGCGTGCTCGACTCTTGAAGCGTGGATGAGGATGTGATCATTGTTGTTTTGCTCCCGGCAGGAAAAATAGTGTTACAACTCTCAAAAGGGACAGTGCAGGCAGCGTGCCAGCCCGGCTCAAATTTAAAATCCTTATATTTCATATAGTTAAGTAATTTGAACTTACTTGAACCATGCAAGTTGCAAGAAATGACCGGAGCGAGCGGGCGTTATGCAATCTCTCGACGAACACCGCGCAGGTGGGAGCTGGCTTGCCTGCGATAGCGTCGTACCAGCCCAGGCACTTGCAACGGATACACCGCCATCGCAGGCAAGCCAGCTCCCACAGGAAACCCAAGGGGCTTATGAAATTTGTGTCAGTTTTGCCAACATGAAGTTTAATTTAGGAAGCGTTCAGGCAAACCTTGGCAAAATGTGTCCACTTCTAGTGTGAATCGCTCACCAGGTAATCCTATGATCCGTATTTTGACCATCGAGGATGACGCCGTAACAGCCCGTGAGATCGTCGCCGAGCTGAGTAGCCATGGACTGGATGTAGACTGGGTGGACAACGGCCGCGAAGGCCTGGTCCGTGCCGTGAGTGGGGATTACGACCTGATCACCCTCGACCGCATGCTCCCGGAACTCGATGGCCTGGCCATCGTGACGACCCTGCGCACCATCGGTGTGTCGACGCCGATCCTGATGATCAGCGCCCTCTCCGATGTGGACGAGCGCGTACGCGGCCTGCGGGCCGGCGGTGACGACTACCTCACCAAGCCGTTCGCTTCCGACGAAATGGCGGCCCGCGTCGAAGTGCTGCTGCGGCGCAAAAGCACGGTCAAGGAATTCGAAACCGCGTTGCGGGTGGCCGACCTCGAACTGAACCTGATCAGCCGCGAAGCCAGCCGCGCCGAACAGCCGCTGAGCCTGCTGCCCACCGAATACAAACTGTTGGAATTCCTGATGCGCAACACCGGGCAGATCCTCTCGCGGATGATGATCTTCGAAGAGGTATGGGGTTATCACTTCGACCCGGGCACCAACCTGATCGATGTGCACATCGGCCGTCTGCGCAAGAAAATCGACCCACCGGGCCTCACGCCGCTGATCCGCACGGTACGAGGTTCCGGTTATGTCATTGCTGAACCCCTCTAAGGGCTGGCGTTCCTCCAGCAGCCGCTTGCTGGCGCTGTACAGCTCGCTGTTCGTGGCCTGGAGCTGCATCCTCATGGGGGTGCTGTACTACGAGGTTTCGGGTTACCTGGGCGACCTGTCGCGCCATTCGCTGATGCAGCGCCAGCACCTGTTCCAGCGCTTCGACGGCGAAGAACTGGTGGAGGCCCTGACCACCAGCATGACCTTCGACATGAAGGGCGTGGACGCCTACGGCCTGTTCGATGAGCAATTTCGCCCCTTGAGCGGGCCGATCCGTGCGGTGCCCCCTGACCTGCCGCTGGACGGCAAGATCCATGCGCTGGCCAATTGCGTCGACTCCGATGACCCCAAACTGCCCAAGGACAGCTGCGACGCCGTGGCCACCCACACCGACGACGGCCGCTGGCTGGTGCTGGTGCGCGCCAACGGTTCGTTATTTGGCGTGACGCGGATCATCTGGCACGCCCTGCTGTGGGCGCTGTCGCTGACGATTATCCCAGGCGCCGCCGGCTGGCATTTATTGCGGCGCCGCCCGCTGCGCCGCATCCGTGGGATCCAGGCCAGCGCCGAGGCCATCGTTGCCGGCGACCTGACTCACCGCTTGCCGCTGTCCAATCGACGCGACGAACTGGACATGCTCGCGGCCATCGTCAACGCCATGCTCGATCGCATCGAGAAGCTGATGAACGAGGTCAAGGGCGTGTGCGACAACATTGCCCACGACCTGCGCACCCCGCTCACCCGACTGCGGGCGCAGCTGTACCGCATCAAACAGGAGGCTGAAGAGGGTTCGGTCTACGCGGTGAAACTGGATGACGCGATTGCCGAAACCGACACGCTGATGGCGCGCTTTCGCGGGCTGTTGCGGATCTCGGAACTGGAGGACCACCAGCGTCGCTCGGGTTTCCTGGTGATGGACCCCTTGCCGCTGCTGCGCGAATTGCACGATTTCTACCTGCCGCTGGCGGAAGAAGGCGAGTTGCAGTTGCGCCTCGAAGTGCCCGACTCCCTGCCGTGGATCACCGGCGACCGTGCGCTGCTGTTCGAAGCCCTGGCCAACCTGCTGAGCAACTCGATCAAGTTCTCGCCACCCGGCGGTGAAGTGATTCTGCGGGCATCGAATGACGCTGGCAGCACGCGCATCGAGGTGCACGACTCCGGCCCGGGGATTCCCGCCGCAGAACGCGACGCCGTGTTCCAGCGCTTCTATCGCGTGGATGAAAGCGACCAGCAAGGCGGGTTCGGGTTGGGCTTGTCGATTGTGGCGGCGATCATCAACTTGCATGGGTTCAAGCTGGACGTGGGCAGCAGCGAGCAAGGCGGCGCACGGTTGATCCTGGAATGCCGCCAGCAACTGATGCCCAAATAGTCCAAACGCCACAAAAACCTGTGGGAGCTGGCTTGCCTGCGATGGCAATGTATCAGGCGACTTTTTCATTGCCTGACACTGCGCTATCGCAGGCAAGCCAGCTCCCACATGAGCCTAGCGCTGGCTCCTGGGTCAGGCCGGGAAGTTGGCCCGCAGCGCCTCAAGCCCGCCGCTGTACACACCGGCAAACAACTCTTGCACTGCCTGCTCCGTGGTGCCCACCGCCGGGGTGAACACACCGGACCAGGTCACCTTGGCCGACGACTCGCTCAGCGCTTCAACCTGCAACGTCGCCAGATACGCACTCACCGGAAACGGCGATTGCTCGATGGTGTAGCTGTAAGTACGGCCCACGTTATCGAAGCTCTGCAGACGCTCCACGATCACAGCACCGTCGGCGGTTTGCAGGTGACGCACGCGGCCGCCGTCGCTGGGCTCGCTCTTGACGATAAACGCCAGCCAATCCGGCAGGCTGTTGAAGCCGCCGACCAATTGCCAGACCTGATCGGCCGACACCGGGATTTCAATCACAGAAGACGCTGTTGCCACGATAAATACTCCAGAAGATAAAAAATTCAGATCGCCATGCTGTCGACAACACCACCATCGACTCGCAACGCGGCGCCCGTGGTTGCAGAAGACAGGGGTGAAGCAATGTACGCCACCAGGTTGGCCACTTCATCCACATTCGCGGCCCGCTGGATGATCGACGTGGGGCGCGCATTGCGCACAAACACATCGGCTTCATCCCGCGCACTGCGCCCGGACTTGGCGGTGGCGTCCTTGAGCATCTGCTCCAGGCCGTCGGTGAAGGTCGGCCCCGGCAAAATCGCATTGACGGTCACGCCGGTGCCGGCCAAACGCTTGGCCAGGCCGTGGGACACCGCCAGGTTGGCACTTTTGGTCACGCCATAGTTGATCATGTCCGCCGGCGTCGCCACTCCGGACTCCGACGACAGGAAAATCACCCGCCCCCAGCCCTGCTGCACCATACCCGGTGTGTAATGCCGCGCCAGGCGCACGCCGGAGATTACGTTGACCTCATAGAAGCGCGTCCATTCGCTGTCCGGCGCGTCGAAGAAATCCACATCGTTGAAGATGCCCAGGTTGTTGACCAGGATGTCGGCACGTGGTTCGGCGGCGAACAGCTTCTCGGCCCCCTCCGCGGTGCCAAGGTCCGCCACCAACCCGCGCAGGTCGGCGCCCGGCACCGCCTGGCGAATGCTCGCCAACGCCTCGTCGACCTTGCCCGCTTCACGCCCGATCACCACCACGGTGGCACCGGACTGCGCGAGGGCCTGGCTGATTCCCAGGCCGATACCGGCGGTGCTGCCGCTGACAATCGCTACTTTGCCGCTTACATCAATCTTCATCGCAAAATCCTCAGGTTAGAGCGGCAGGGGCGCGTGTGGCGAAATCAACTTCGCGTCGCGCAGGGCCTGCCAGAAGGCCGCCGGAATCTTCTCTGACAACGCGCCGGCGTCTTCGGCAATTCGCCCCGGACGACTGGCACCCGGAATCACTGCGGCCACGGCCGGGTGGGCCAGGGAAAACTGCAATGCCGCGGCTTTTACGCTGACCCCGAATGCCTGGGCAATCGCCTTGATCTGCTCGACCTTGCCGATGATCGCCGGGCTGGCTGGTTGGTACTCAAAATGCGCCCCACCGGCCAGGATGCCCGAACTGTAAGGGCCGCCGACCACGATCTCGACGTTCTGCGCCAGCGCCGCATCCATCAGGCGTTGCAGGGCGCGCTCGTGGTCCAGCAGCGTGTAGCGGCCGGCCAGCAGAAAACCGTCGGGCTGGGCTTCGCTCAGGTCCAAAGTCAGCTCGCAAGGCTCGACGCGGTTCACGCCCAGGCCCCAGGCCTTGATCACGCCTTCTTCGCGCAAGCGGGTCAGCACCTTGAATGCGCCGGTGCGGGCCTGGTTGAAGTATTCCAGCCACTGGTCGCCGTAAAAATCCTGGGCGATGTCGTGAATCCACACGATGTCCAGGCGATCGGTTTGCAGGCGCTGCAGGCTGTCTTCGATGGAGCGCAAAGTGGCATCGGCGCTGTAGTCGTTGACCATCTTGTTTGGGCGCCCGTGTTCGAACACACCGCTTTTTTCGCCGAGATCGCGGGGGCGTTCCTCGACTTCATCGAGAATCAGCCGGCCGACTTTGGTGCTGAGCACAAAGTCATCGCGCTTGTACCGGGACAGGGCCTGGCCCAGACGGATTTCCGACAGGCCCGAGCCGTAGAACGGTGCAGTGTCGAAATAACGCACGCCCTGGTTCCAGGCGGCTTCGACGGTGGCCTGGGCTTCGTCCTCGGGAATGGCGCGGAACATATTGCCCAAGGGTGCGGTGCCGAAGCCCAGTACACCCGGCAGTTTGTCTTTCAAGCTCATGGTTGGATCCTCAATCGGTTCAGGGTCGCGGTGACCGTTGGGTAGATCCTAGATTGCCTAGATCGGACCGTCCAAGACATACTGCGACCAACTTAAGTCTCATCAGGTCTAACCATGATCGATCTCCGCCAACTGCGCTACTTCGAAGTGGTCGCCGAAGAACAACACGTCGGCCGCGCTGCCGAGCGCCTGCATATCTCCCAATCGCCGTTGAGCCGGCAGATTGCCCAGCTCGAAGAGCGCCTGGGCCTGACCCTGTTCGAACGCAGCCAGCAGCGCATCCGCCTGACCCGCGATGGCCAGACCTTTCTTGCCGAAACCAAGGCGCTGCTGACCCACGCCAACCGCCTGGAATCCCTGGGCAAGCGCCTGGGCCGGGGCGAAGAAGGCGGCCTGTGCATCGGCTATATCGAGAACGCCATGCATGCCGGCGTGTTGCCGAATGCCTTGCGTGTATTGCGCGACGAGCGCCCTACCGTGCACATCAAGCTGTACAACCTGCCGTCCCTGGAGCAACTCGAAGGCTTGCGCCAGCGCAGCCTGGACATTGCCCTGGTCGGCGAACCACCGGCCGCCGACGATCCGGACCTGAGCGCATTGCAAGTGCTGGACGACCCGATGCTACTGGCCCTGCCCGAGCACCATCCGCTGGCGCAACAGCGTGAGTTACTGCCCGAACACCTGGCCGAACAGCAATGGATCGGCGTGCAACGCAAACCCGGCGCCCGCCCCGCCGATGACTTTGTCGCCGCCTGTATCCGCGCCGGTTTCACCCCGCACATCCCCATGGAAGCCGGCGAGCCGTTTACCGCATTGGGCCTGGTGGCGTCGGGGCTGGGCGTGGCAATGGTGCAAAAGGGCCTGAGCCGCAATGCACCGCCCGGCGTGGTATTGCGCGAACTGCCGTGGCTGACCTACACCACGCCGCTGTGGGCGGCATGGCATCGCATCAACCTGCGGCCCTTGGTGGAAACCTTCAGGAAGGTGCTGACCGAGCCTGCTCACGCCCGTTGAGGCGCGCCGAAATACCGCTGGAGTTGACGAAAATCGCGATACCGATAAACACCAGCCCAATCGCCACCCCCTGCCCCAGGCTCAGGTGCTCACCCAGAAACACATACGAGGTGAGCAACCCCGAGACCGGCACCATCAGCGACAACGGTGCCACGATCGACGCCGGGTATTTCTTCATCAGGTTGTTCCACACGCGGTAGCCCACGAGGGTGGTGATATAGCACTGGAACACAATCGAAAACGCCGCGCCCCAGGTCAGGTCCGCCACCAGCCTCTGCAAAGGCCCGACGCCCTCGAAGCGCAAGGTCATCAGCAACAGGATCGGAATCGAAAACAGGCTCGACCAGACGATAAAAGCCACCATATCCTCCGGTTTGTTGACCTTGACGATCAGGTTGCACAACGACCACGACAACGCCGCCACTAACACCAGCAAAATGCCCAGCGTGGTCGAGGGTTTGTCCGACAAGTGCAGGATCATGAACAACCCCAGCGCAGAAAACAGCATCCCCGCGCCGTGAATGCGGCTGATCGGCTCGTTCAGAAACAAGCGGCTCATGATGATGGTGAAAAACGCACTGAACTGCAGGAACACCGAAGACATCCCGGCCGACAAGCCGTTGTGCATCGCCACATTCACCACGCCCCACAGCCCTGCGCCAAACAGCACCCCATACGCCGCCAGCGTGGCATAGCTGACGCCCCTTGGCTTGGGGATAAACAGCACCAGCGGCACTGCGCAGAAGGTGAACCGCAACAGCGTCAGCAGAGTCGGATCAAGGGACTGCAGGCCCAGGCCGATCACTGAAAAGTTGGCGCCCCAGATAACCGTTACGCCAAGGCCGGCGAGTAGATCGGTTTTGCTCAAGTGCATCACGCGCCCCTTACGCCAGTGTCTTCGGCTGCATGCCGTAATAGACGAAGTTGTCGAAGTCTTCGTGGCGATAGGTGTCGTGGCGCTCGTAGTAGTTGTACACCACCGACAGCTTCTGTTCGGTCTCGGTGGGCTCGCTGTGATGCAGGGTCTTGCGACCTTGCATGATCAACAGCGAACCTTTGGAGGCGAAGATTCGGCGGTGCTCGATCCAGGGTTTTTCCTGGCTGGGATGGCAGCGCTCGACCTGCATGCACAGCGGCGCTTCCACGTTGGTGGTGAGAAACAACAGCACGGTAATCCCGTTGGTGTCGTAATGCAGCCCAAGAGTGCCGCCCCCGGGCGGGTAGGCCTTGATATTGATATCCGAGAGCGGGTACGGCGACACCACCGTGTCGGTGTGGGTGATCAGGCTGACCAGCGGCACCAGGCTGTGGTAGATCGCGGTCAGTTCCGGCAGATGGCGGCGGATAGCGTCGCCCTTGAAGATGTGGTGGTTGTAGGCGCCTCCCAGGTCCGAAACGGCATCGGTGCCCAGGCCCTGGTGCTTGACCAAGTCTACCCCCTGCGCATCGATAATGCGGTTGACCCGAGCCGCCAGCGCGTCACACAGGTCCTGCGGAATAAGCCCGCCGATGACCGTTGCAAGGTTGTAGAAGTAGTCGTGCCGGTGTTGATTAACGTTAAACATATGCATCCTCCCTGGACAAAATCTGTGCGGGGCGGAATTTACGTAAAGATCGCTAACTCGGTAACTAACCGTACGGTCAGTAGTAAAACCGCGCAAAAGGTGTCTGCGAAAAGGCACTTCGCCCCTTCGACAGCACACCCTGCACGGTTAAACGGAAGGTTTACTCAGAGTATTTCCCGTATCCGGTACCACAACATGCCCAACGCCAGCAGCGGCGAGCGCAAGGCCTTGCCGCCGGGAAACGTCATGTGCGGCACCTGACTGAAAATATCCAGGCCCTGGCTGGCGCCCGCGTGAATGCCTTCGGCCAGCAGCCGTGCGCACCAGTGGGTCACGTTCAGCCCATGCCCGGAATAGCCCTGGGCGTAGAACACGTTAGGGTATTGGCGCAGCCGGCCGACCTGCGGGAAGCGGTTGGCGGTGATGCCGATCTTGCCGCCCCACTGGAACTCGATAGCGGCGTTCGCCAGCTGCGGGAACACCTTGAGCAGCTTGGGCTGCATATACGCGGCAATGGCTTTCGGATCGCGCCCGGAGTAGTGGCAGGCACCGCCGAACAACAGGCGGCGGTCGGCGGAAAGTCGGTAGTAATCCAGGCCGACTTTTTGGTCGCACAGCGCCAGGTTCTGCGGGATCAGCTGGTTGGCCACGGCAACCGACAGCGGCTCGGTGGCGATGATGTAGCTGCCCGCCGGCAGCACTTTGCCGCTCAGGCGCGGCTCCAGTTCTTCAAGATGCGCATTGCAAGCCAGCACCAGATTGGCTGCACGCACGCTGCCGGTGGCGCAACGGATGTGCACCGTGTCGCCGTGGATCAGCTGCAGCACCTCGGTGTGTTCGAAGATCCGCACCCCAAGGCCCTCGGCCACCTGCGCCTCGCCCAGCACCAGGTTCAGCGGGTGCAGGTGGCCGGAGCCCATGTCCACCAGCCCACCGGCATACCGCGTGGAGTCGACCACCTGCTGCATGTCCTGCGGGCCCACCAGCCGGGTTTCATGCGCATAACCGCTGCGCACCAGGCGCTCCTGCTCGCCCTTGAACGCTGCGAACTGCGCCGGGGTGTTGGCCAACTCGCAAAAGCCCCAGCGCAGGTCGCAGTCGATGGCGTACTCATCAATGCGCTCGCCCACCAGCGCCACTGACTCGATGCCGGCACGCTCCAGGTAACGCACGCCCTCCTCGCCCACGTACTTGGCAAAGCCCGAGACGTCATGGCCGATACCCCGAATCAACTGCCCACCGTTGCGCCCGCTGGCGCCCCAGCCAATGCGCCGGGCCTCCAGCAGGATCACCGAGAGCCCGCGCTGGGCCAGCTCAATGGCGGTGTTGACCCCGGTAAAACCACCGCCGATCACACACACATCGGCCGTCAGGTCGGCGCCCAGCGACGGACGCTCAGGCATGGCATTGGCCGAGGCGCGGTAATAGGAGTTGGCGTGGTCGCTGGCCTGGATCATTTGTTGGTCTTCACTTTGCTCCAGGCGCGGGTCATCAGGCGCATGGTCGCCGGGGTGGGCGTGGTGGAAATATAGAGTTTGTCGAGCACGTCCTGCGGCGGGTACACCTCAGGGTTGTTCACCAGCTCCGGGTCCATAAACGCCTTGGCCGCCGGGTTGGCGTTGGCATAACCGACCGAGGCACTGACCTTGGCGATCACTTCAGGGTCGAGCAGGTAGTTGATAAAGGCGTGGGCTTCTTTCGGGTTGCCCGCATCGGCGGGAATCGCCAGCAAGTCGAACCACAGGTTGGAGCCTTCCTTGGGAATCGAGTAGGCAATGTTCACGCCGTTCTTGGCTTCCTTGGCGCGGTTGGCGGCCTGGAATACATCGCCGGAATAACCGAAGGCCACGCAGATATCGCCGTTGGCCAAATCCGAGATGTACTTGGAGGAATGGAAGTAGGTGATGTACGGGCGCAACGTCAGCAACTTGGCTTCGGCCTGTTTGTAGTCCTCGGGGTTCTCGCTGCGCGGGTCTTTGCCCATGTAATTGAGGATCGCCGGGAACAGCTCATCGGCCGAATCGAGGAAGGCCACGCCGCACTGGTTAAGCTTCTTGATGTTCTGCGGTTCGAACAGCACCGCCCACGAATCGATACGGTCGATGCCCAGCACCTGCTTGACCTTGTCGACGTTGTAGCCAATGCCGTTGGTGCCCCACAGGTACGGCACCGAGTGCGCATTGCCCGGGTCGTTTTTCTCCAGCAGCTTGAGCAGTTTGGGGTCGAGGTTCTTGAAGTTGGGCAACTGTGCGCGGTCCAGCTTGAGGAACGCGCCGGCTTTCACCTGCCGTGCCAGGAAGTGGTTGGACGGCACCACCACGTCATACCCGGTGCGCCCCGCCAGCAACTTGCCCTCCAGGGTTTCGTTGGAGTCGAACACGTCGTAGATCGGCTTGATCCCGGTCTTGGCCTGGAAGTCGGCCAGGGTGGTCTCGCCGATATAGTCGGTCCAGTTATAGACGCTCACCGTTTGTGCCGCGTGGCTGGTGCTGCTGAAGGCGGCCACCAGGGCCAGCGGGAGAAGGTTTTTCACAAGACGCATATCGACACCCCTTTTAGTTTTTTTAGACGCTCAACAGCAGGAACTCACGCTCCCAGGAACTGATCACCCGCTTGAAATTCTCATGCTCGGCGCGCTTGACCGCCACATAGCCGCGCACGAACTTGTCGCCCAGGTACTGCTTGACCGTGTCGCACTCCTCCATCCGCGCCAACGCGTCTTCGATGGTGATCGGCAGGCGCAGGTTGCGCCGTTCGTAGGCACGGCCTTCCACCGGGGCGCTGGGCTCGATTTGCTCGATCATGCCCAGGTAGCCGCACAGCAAACTGGCGGCAATCGCCAGGTACGGATTGGCATCGGCGCCCGGCAGGCGGTTTTCCACGCGCATCGCATCGGGGCTGGAGGTGGGCACGCGCAGGCCGACGGTGCGGTTCTCTTCGCCCCACTCCACGTTGACCGGCGCCGAGGTGTCCGGCAGGAAGCGGCGGAACGAATTGACGTTGGGCGCGAACATCGGCAGCAGCGTGGGGATGTACTTTTGCAGGCCGCCGATATGGTGGAGAAACAGCGGGCTCATGTTGCCGTCGGCATCCACGAACACCGGTTTGCCGGTGGCGATATCCACCACGCTCTGGTGCAGGTGCATGGCGCTGCCCGGTTCGTCGGCTACCGGCTTGGCCATAAAGGTCGCAGCCACGTTGTGCTTGAGCGCGGCCTCGCGCAAGGTGCGTTTGAACACGGTGATCTGGTCGGCCAGGTCCAGGGCATCGCCGTGGCGGAAGTTGATCTCCATCTGCGCCGGGCCGTCTTCGTGGATCAGCGTATCGAGGTCCAGGCCCTGGAGTTCGCACCAGTCGTAGACGTCTTCGAACAGCGGGTCGAACTCGTTGGCAGCGTCGATGGAAAACGACTGGCGCCCGGTTTCGGCGCGGCCGGAGCGGCCCACCGGGGTTTTCAGCGGCAGGTCCGGGTCCTCGCAGCGCTGGGTCAGGTAGAACTCCATTTCCGGCGCGACAATCGGCTGCCAGCCCTGGTCCGTATACAGCTGCAGGACTTTTTTCAGCACGTTGCGCGGTGACAACTCGATGGGGTTGCCCTGCTTGTCGAAGGTGTCGTGGATCACAATCGCGGTCGGTTCGATAGCCCACGGCACCACGTAGGTGGCGTTGGACACCGGGCGGCAGACCATGTCGATGTCGGCCGGGTCGAGCAGGTCGTAGTAGATATCGTCGTCGACAAAGTCCCCGGTTACCGTTTGCAGCAACACACTTTCCGGCAGGCGCATGCCTCGCTCATGCAGGAACTTGTTGGTGGGCGCAATCTTGCCGCGTGCGATGCCAGTCAAATCACTGATCACGCATTCGACTTCGGTAATCTTGTGTTCTTTCAGCCAGGCGGACAGCTGATCGAAGGGGGGCGTTCATAAGGACCTCGTCATGGGTGGGATGCCACGCCAGCTTGTGCTTGCGGCGCATTGAGGTCTATCTTGGGCCAGCCCTGCAACGGCATCTATCCACTTTGCACGCCCCACAACGCACCAATAGAGTGCGCACGGATCACCCATGACACAGGCAACCGCTTTGCGCGTACAGGCTTTCACCACCGGTGATGTGGCCGCTCAATGCAATGCGACACCCGGCTGGGTGCAGCAGTACCAGCAAATGTCCCCGGGGCATTTTGCCGGGCAGATCCGCTACCTCGACCTGCAAGGGGTGCAGGTGTACGAAGAATGCATGAACACCCGTGTGGAGCAGCACTTCAACGCGCCGCCAGGTTCGCTGGCGTTCTGTTTCGATGGCAGCGACAACGCGCTGTACATGCTCAATGGCGAAAGCCGCAATACCTGGATTACCCCGGAAAACTACCGTGAAGTGGCGGTGGTGTTCGGCCCGCAGTTTGTGCAGCGCCATGGGCTGGATGTAGCGAAACTCGAGGGCCTGTTCATGGCGCCGCTGACCTGCCGGCAGAACGCGCTGTTCAGCCGCTGGCTCAGCGGTACCCTGACGCGTTTGTCGGCCGTGATCGACCCGCTCAGCCGCGATGCCCTCACCCAACAACTACTCGACGACTGCCTGTTTATTCTCGACAACGCCTGTGTGTGCCTGGACCGCAGCTCCTTGCAGCGGCGCAGCGAAGAACGCCTGTTGATGGCGCGCATTGGCGAATGGGCGGCAGATGCCCCGGATGCAACCGTCAATTTGCTGGAGCTGGCGCAGATCGCCGGGGTGCCGTTGCGCCAGTTGCAGCAAGGGTTCAAGACCTACACCGGAATGAGCCCGGCGCAGTGGTTGAGGTTGCGCCGGTTGAATGGGGCGCGGCGGGAGTTGTTGAATTCAGCGAATACCACCGTGGCCGAGGTGGCGATGAATTGGTCGTTCTGGCACCTGGGGCGGTTTTCCAATAGTTATCGGGCGTTATTCAAGGAACTGCCGAGCGAAACGCTCAAACGTCACGGTTGAGACACGCTTACAAAATGTGGGGGGCGATTGGCGACCGGGTTGAGACAGGTTGCCGTACAGCGCGAGTCATTCTCGAAAACTTGTAAAACTGCGCCGTTATGCCTAGCTTATGCGCCCCCCGCCCCGCGCTTTAAGGCCCTGCCCCCATGGTTTTGCGTTTTCGTCCCGTCGTCTCGTCACGTTTCGCCCTCGGCCTGCTGCTCAGCGGCGGCATCGGTAGCAGCCTGGCGGCTGAAATCGAACTGCCCGCAGTAAACGTCCAGGGCCAGGACGAATCCGGCTATCGCGCTGAAACCGCCTCAGTGGGCGGCTTCGATGAAGCGCCACTGCTGGACACCCCGGCGTCGATCACGGTGATCAATGCGGCGCTGATCAAGGACCAGCAAGCGCGCCTGCTCAGCGAAGTGCTGCGCAACGACGCCTCGGTCGGCGACAGCTATGCGCCCATCGGCTATTACGAAAACTTTGTGCTGCGCGGCTTCTCGCTGAACGCGGCGAGCAGCTACAAGATCAACGGGCGCACCATCACCGGTGAGCAGAACGTCGCCCTGGAAAACAAGGAACAAGTGGAAGTACTCAAGGGCCTGGCCGGCCTGCAAAGCGGGATTTCCGAACCCAGCGGCGTGATCAACTACGTGACCAAGCGCCCGCAGGACGTGCGCTCGGTAACCGTCTCCACTGACGATCGTGGCAGCGGTTATATCGCCACCGATGTCGGCGGCTGGTTCGGCAGTGAGCAACAATTCGGCTTGCGCGCCAACGTGGCGCATGAAGACCTTAATTCCTATGTGGAACACGCCAATGGTCAGCGCGACTTTGTGTCCCTGGCCTTCGACTGGAACATCAGCCCCGATGCCGTGCTGCAACTGGATGCGGAATACCAGAACAAGCAACAGCGCTCGGTGCCGGGTTATCAATTGCTCGGCGGCACCGAGGTGCCCCATGACGCCTCGCCGAAAAAACTGCTGGGGCACCAGAGCGGCTCCAGGCAAGTGGGCATCGACTCGCTGAACCTCAACGGCAAGTTCGAGTACCGCTTCAGCGACCAGTGGAAAGGCAGCGTGAGCGCGGCGCGCAGCAAAGTGGTGATCGATGATTACAGCTCGTTTGCCTGGGGCTGCTATGGCTCCACCAGCTGCACATCGAGCGTGCCGAACTACTTCAGCCCCGAGGGCAACTACGACGTCTACGACTACCGCAGCCCCGACGACACCCGTCGCGACGACGAAGTGCAGGCGGCGATGACCGGGCTGTTCGACACCGCGGGCCTGGGCCATGAACTGACCTTCGGCAGCAGCGCGTTTCGCCGGGTGATCGACAAGCGCAAGTCGGTCAACGAATACATCGGCACCACCAATATCGACGTGGACGCCCCCACGTTCACGCCCACCGACAAGCCGCTGAACGACAGCCATCGCAACCTCGACAGCCGCCAATACGGCCTGTTCGTCACCGACCGCATCCGCTTCAACGAGCAATGGCAAACCATCCTCGGCGGACGCGAAGTGCGCCTGGATGAACAAGCCTTCGACGGCACCACTGGCAACCAGGTCCGCCACACCCAGCAATACGTGTTCCTGCCCCAAGCCGCGTTGATCTACAAACCGATTGAAAACCTCTCGCTGTACACCAGCTACAGCAAGGGCCTGTCCCTGGGCGGTACCGCGCCGTGGTTTGCGGACAACGCCGACGAAACCCTGGCCCCGACCGTTTCACGGCAGATCGAAGCCGGGGTGAAATACGACTGGCGCCGCATCAGCTTCGCCGCCGCGGTATTCCAGACCCGCCAGGCCTATCAGTACGCCAAGCCCGACGGCGCAGGCCAATTTACCTATGTGCAACAGGGCGAGCAGAAAAACACCGGGCTGGAGTTGTCGGCCAATGGCTGGGCGACCGAGCGCCTGCAAATCGCGACCAGTGTGGCGGCGATTCGCGCACGGGTAACCGGCAGCGGCACGCCGGACTACGAGGGGCACCAGGCGATCAACGTGCCCAAGCTGCGCGCCAGTGTGTACGCCGATTACGCGCTGCCGTGGGTGAATGGTTTGGCGGTACTCGGCGGCGTGCAATACAGCGCCAAGAAGTACGCCAATCGCACGGGCAATGTGGAGGTGGGGGATTATGCAGTGGTCAATGTCGGCAGCCGCTACACCACCAAGGTCGACGGCTACGAGACGGTGTTTCGCCTGAGCGTCGACAACCTGTTCGACAAGCGCTACTGGCGCGACGCGGGCGAGTACATGGGCGATGACTATCTGTTCCAGGGCGCGCCACTGACGGCGCGCCTGAGTGCTTCGGTCAACTTCTAAGCGTTACTTCGGCATCTTGCGAAAACCGACCGCCAGGCGGTTCCAGCTGTTGATGGTGGCGATGGCCACGCTCAGGTCGACCTGTTCCTGGGCGCTGAATTCGGCGGCCAGCGCGTTGAAATCCTCATCCGGGGCGTGGGTCTGGCTGAGCAGGGTCAGGCTTTCGGCCCAGGCCAGTGCTGCGCGTTCACGCGGGGTGAAGAACGGCGTTTCGCGCCAGGCGGAGACGGTGTAGAGGCGGCGTTCGGTTTCACCGCCTTTGCGGGCGTCGGCGGTGTGCATGTCGAGGCAGAAGGCGCAGCCGTTGATCTGCGAGACGCGCAGGCGGATCAGTTCCAGCAGGGGCAGCTCGATGGAGAGTTTGCCGACGGCGGCTTCCAGGGCGAGCATGGCTTTCATGGCGTCTGGGGAGGCGGTGTAGAAATCGGTACGGGGTTGCATGGTGGTTCTCCAGCGTCGGTGGGGGTTGATGGCTAGGTTAGTCATCGTGGGGGGCTGGAGGAATATCCAATTTGGGTTAAGAACGGGTGACCAATGTGGCCGCTGTTGAGTACATATCCGGTGTTTGGGTGATGGCTGGTATTGGTTCCGCTCTTACAGCGGGTCACTTTGGAAAAGAGCCCCAAAGTAACCAAAGGGCTCTTGCCCCAACACTCGGCACCTCGCTCTGGCTCGGTGTGCCCGCACGCAGACTTGAATCCGTGGGCCGCCGCGATGGGCCATCCTTGGCCCAGCGCGGCTAACCCGGCGTCCTGCCGGGTTACCCACGGATTCAAGCCTGCGTGCGGCCAGCGTGTTTAATGGGGCGCCAAGGATCAAGATCACGATCAAAAGCGCAAAAGATCGCTGACTTCGTCAGCGCAAAGGATGTAAGGGCCAGATCAAAAACAAAGCAAAGCACGGCGGCCTGACAGCCGACCTCGGTCAAATGTGGGAGCTGGCTTGCCTGGGATGGCATCAACTCGGTGTGCCTGATGTACCGAGTTGCCAGCATCGCAGGCAAGCCAGCTCCCACAGAAAAGCAGATCTACTGCGGACCCGCTTTTGATCTACACCACTCAGGTCGGCTACTAGGCCGCCGTGCTCTGCTTTTGACTTTGATCTGAGACGCCCCGTCAATCACGCTGGCCGAACGCAGGCTTGAATCCGTGGGCAACCCGGCAGGACGCCGGGTTAGCCGCGCTGGGCCATGGATGGCCCATCGCGGCGGCCCACGGATTCAAGCCTGCGTTCGGGCACACCGAGCCGGAGGCGAGGTGCCGAGTGATGGGGCGAAGCGTTTTTGGTTACTTTTGGCGCTCTTCCAAAAGTGACCCGCTGTAAGAGCGGAACCCATTTGCGCCATCACCAAAAAAACGGATATGTACACAAAACAAAAACCTCACCCCGGCAACGGAATCACCCGCAAAGCCCGCACCGACTTATAAGAAAAACTCGAATAAATCTCCTTAACACAAGGCAACGTCTGCAACACCTCCCGCGCAAACTCCCCAAACGACTCCAAATCCCTCGCCACCACCTCAAGCAAAAAGTCATACCGCCCCGACACGTTATGACACGCCACAACCTCGGGAATCTCCAACAACCGCTGCTCAAACGCCCGGGCAATCTCCTGCGTATGACTGTCCATCATAATGCTGACAAACGCCGTCACCCCATACCCCAACGCCTTGGGCGACAGAATCGCCTGATAACCACTGATCACCCCGCTCTCCTCCAGGTTGCGCACCCGCCGCCAGCACGGCGAAGTGGTCAGGGACACACGGTCAGCCAATTCGGCCACCGTGAGACGGGCATTACCTTGCAGCGCGTTTAAAAGCGCCTTGTCGGTGCGATCCAGACTGACGGGCATATCGTGCCTCTGATCTTTATTTTTATTGAGTTTTCATCCCCGTACACGGGATTTCCCAGCAAACTTCGCAAAGTTCGTCTGTGGTTATGAGCATAGCATTGTAGGAAATAAGGAGCGCCCGACATGAACAATAAACACAATGCATCCGGCTTTTCCACCCGCGCCATCCACCACGGCTATGACCCCAAGGACCACCACGGTGCGCTCGTTCCGCCGATTTACCTGTCGGCCACCTTCGCCTTCCCCACCGCCGAATACGGCGCCGCCTGTTTTGCCGGCGAGGCCGATGGCCACTTCTACACGCGTATTTCCAACCCGACCCTGGCGCTGCTGGAATCGCGCATGGCCACCCTGGAAAACGGCGAGGCCGCGGTGGCATTCAGCTCCGGTATGGGCGCAATTGCCGCAACGTTCTGGACCCTGCTGCGCCCGGGCGATGAAGTGATCGTCAGCCAGACGCTGTACGGCTGCACCTTCGCCCTGCTGCATCACGGCATCGGCGAATTCGGGATCAAGGTGCGGCATGTCGACCTCACCGACCTCGCGGCGCTGCACGCTGCATTCAGCCCCGCCACCCGCATGGTCTACTGCGAAACCCCCGCCAACCCCAACCTGCGACTGGTGGATATTGCCGCCGTGGCCGCCCTCGCCCACCAGCAACCGAATGTCACCGTGGTGGTCGACAACACCTACTGCACGCCCTACCTGCAACGCCCTCTGGAGCTTGGCGCCGATGTGGTGGTGCATTCGGCCACCAAGTACCTCAGCGGCCACGGTGATATCACTGCCGGTATCGCCGTCAGCAGCCAGGCCCTGGCGCAGCGTATTCGGCTGCAAGGTCTCAAGGATTTGACGGGAGCCGTGATGTCACCGCATGACGCGTCCCTGTTGATGCGCGGCCTCAAGACCCTGGCCCTGCGCATGGACCGCCATTGCAGCAACGCGCAGGCGGTGGCCGAAGCGCTGCAGGCGCACTCGGCGGTGGAGCATGTGACCTACCCGGGGCTGCGTTCTTTCCCACAATACGAATTGGCGATGCGGCAGATGAAACTGCCCGGCGGCATGATTGCCTTCGAACTCAAGGGCGGGATTGAAACCGGTCGACGTTTTATGAACGCACTCAAATTGTTTACCCGAGCGGTCAGCCTGGGCGATGCCGAATCGCTGGCCCAGCATCCGGCGAGCATGACCCATTCCACCTATACCCCACAGGAACGTGCCCAATATGGCATCAGCGAGGGGCTGGTGCGCCTGTCGGTGGGGCTTGAGGACGTGGCTGACCTGCTGGCGGATGTGCAACAGGCGCTGGCCAAGTGCACCCGTGCCCTACCGCGCCAGGCCGCAATGGCGGTACATGCGGTTAAATAGACCGCCGACCGGACATGACCCTTTCCCACAACGGTGGTCGGACCTGTCCGACCACCGTTGTGCGTTTTAATCGGTTTTTTCCCGATTGGATCCCCATCAATCGACCAGGCTGTACTAGCATAGGTTTCTGCACTCGAAACTCATGGACGAATTGATGAACTCACACCTGTTCCCCCATATAGGCAAGGTCATCGCCAGCACCGGCAGTCGCCATTTCCCACGCATGCTGCATGACCTCATCCTCACCCAACTGGCAGTGGACGCCACCCATATCACCCAATTGCGGGTCAGTAGCGAAGGCCACACCCGGCGTAATATCAGCCCGGTCTACACCGACTCCGTGGCGGCCCTGGGCGAGGAACAACCCGCCGCACAACTGCACCTCACCCGCAACAAGGATGACGTGCGCTACGTGCTCTCGGTGTACCGCTCACACCAGTCGGAGAACTTCTCGCCGCAGGAACGCAGCATGCTGCAGGATTTCTCCACGCTGCTGTTGCCCATGGTGGAAAAGCACATCACCGCGATCCAGCCGTGCCGCCAGGACAGCGAACCGCCAACCGCGCAAAACCAGGGTATCGACACCTTGCGCCGCCGCATCGAAGAGCGCCTGGTGCAATGCGGGTTGACCTTGTCCAACCGTGAACTTGAGGTGTGTGTGGGCCTGCTGGCCGGGCGCACTGCGCCGGAGTTGGCGGAGCAACTGGCGCTGAAGGTCAATACGATTGAAAGCTACCTCAAACGTGCCGCGATCAAACTGGGAATCAGTGGGCGGCATTCGTTGTTGCGGTGGATGTATTCAACGCAAGACGGCACAACACTTTAAGCAAAAACAGCCCTGTGGCGAGCGGGCTTGCCCGCGTTGGGGTGCGCAGCACCCCTTGTTTTGGGGCCGCTGCGCAGCCCTACGCAGGCAAGCCTGCTCGCCACAGGGTATTGCCGTCAGTCCCGGGCGAGCGCCTCAATCGGGTCCAGGCGCGCCGCATTCCTCGCTGGCACAAAGCCAAACACAATGCCGATCAGTGTCGAACAAGCAAACGCGGTGATGATCGAACCCAGCGAAAACACCATCTCCCATTCCTTCACGAACACCGAAAACAGAAAGCCCAACGCGTAAGACAACGAGATGCCGATCAGCCCGCCGATCAGGCACACCATCACCGCCTCCACCAGAAACTGCTGGCGGATATCCGACTGCCTCGCCCCTACCGCCATGCGAATGCCGATTTCACGGGTGCGCTCGGTGACCGACACCAGCATGATATTCATCACGCCAATACCGCCCACCAGCAACGAAATCACTGCGATCAGCGATAACAGCAGCGCCAGGGAACGGCTGGTTTTCTGCACCGTCTGCATGATGCTGTCGAGGTTGTTGGTGAAGAAATCCTTGGTGCCGTGGCGTTGCTGCATCAGTTTATTGACGTTCTCTTCCACCACCTTGCTCGGCTGGCCGTCCTTGATGCGCACGGTGATGCTGTCCAGATGGCGCTGGCCTAAAAGCCGCCCCGCCGCCGTCTCGTAAGGCACCCACACGTTCAGGGCCTTGCTGGCGGCGAACATGTTTTTATTGTCGGCCGTGACCCCGATCACCGTGCACGGCAGGTTACCCACCAGAATCACCTGGCCCAGCGGGTCCACATTCGGCCCGAACAGGCGATGCCGGGTGTTGTGGTCGATCACCACCACTTGCGCCTGACGCCGTGCATCACTTTCGCTGAAGGCAATCCCGGCTTCGAGCTTCAAGCCTTTGACCTTGAAGTAACGGTCGCTGACGCCGTTGACCTGCGCATCCAGGTCGATATTGCCAAAGCGCAGCAACAGGTTGCGGCCCACCACAGGCGTGGCGCTGTCGACGTAATACAGCTGGTTCAACGCGTCCACATCCGAGGGCATCAAGGTCTCGATCGCCGAGGCACGGCTGTCGCCGAAACTGGTGCCGGAAAAGATGTCGATGGTATTGCTGCCGATCGCCTGGATGTCCTTGAGCACATAGCGCTTGGCGCCCTCGCCGATGGCCGAGATCGACACCACCGAGGTGATGCCGATCACGATACCGAGCATGGTCAGCAAGGTCCGCATGCGGTGGGACACCAGCGCGACCCAGGCCATGTTGAAGGCTTCCTTGAACAACCCCAGGCTCGCCACCAGGCGCCGTGCGCCGCTGCGGCGGGGCTCGATGGGGGCTTCCTCGGGCAGCTCCAGGCCAATACTCTGGTTGGCCTGGTCACTGACAATCTCGCCGTCGCAGACTTCGACGATGCGCTGGGCATTCGCAGCCACCTTGGGGTCGTGGGTGACGATAATCACCGTGTGCCCGGCCGCGTGCAGCTCGGCGAGAATGCGCATCACCTCCTTGCCGCTGTGGGTATCGAGGGCGCCGGTGGGCTCGTCGGCGAGGATCACTTCGCCGCCGTTCATCAAGGCCCGGGCGATACTCACGCGCTGCTGCTGGCCACCGGAAAGCTGGCTCGGCCGGTGCGTGGTGTGCCCGGCCAGGCCCAGGCGCGCCAACAGCTCGCCTGCGCGGCTGTGGCGTTGGGTTTGCGGCGTACCGGCATAAATCGCCGGCATTTCCACGTTGTGCAACGCACTCAGGTGCGCGAGCAAATGGTAGCGCTGGAAGATAAAGCCGAAGTAATCGCGGCGCAGTTCCGCCAGTTGCTCATCGCCCAATGAGCGGGTTTCGATGCCATTGATCTTGTAGCTGCCGGCACTCGCATAATCCAGGCCGCCGAGGATATTCATCAGGGTCGATTTACCCGACCCCGAAGCGCCGATAATCGCGACCATCTCGCCGGCCTGGATACTCAGGTCGATGCCCTTGAGTGCAATGAATTCACGCTCGCCGGCGATAAAACTGCGGGTAATGCCCTTGAGTTCCAACAGTGGCTGGGTCATCGGTCAGTTCCCCGCCACGGCCGGCGTGGCATCGCCGATCACCACTTTATCGCCCTCGACCAGGCCCTGCAGAATCTGCACCTTGACGTTGTTATTGATGCCGGTTTTCACCTCCCGCGACACCGCCTTGCCCTTGGCGTCCAGTACCCGCAGCGAGTAGCTGCCATCGTTATTGCGCGGTCCCAGCGCGGCCACCGGGACCATCAGTGCGGCCTCAGCGGTGTCGAGCACGATGCGCACCTGGGCGGTCATCGCGATGCGCAGACGATGGTCGGGGTTGGGCACATCGAACAGCGCGTTGTAGAACACCGCAGTGTTCTGTTTGGGCGTGCCGGCGGTCTGGGTTTCAAGAAAGTTCTGCGGCGCCGGCTCGGTGCCGCGCAGCTTGGCGTAATAGCGCTTGTCGGCCTCACCGAGGATGGTGAAGTACACCTGCTGGCCCGGGCTGATATGGATCACATCCGCCTCCGACACCTGCGCCTTGACGGTCATGGTGTCGAGGTCTGCCAGCTTGAGCAGCACCGGCGCCAGCTGGTTGGCGATCACGGTCTGGCCTTCCTGGGTGACGATGCCCACCACATCGCCGTCGATGGGCGCAATGATGCGGGTATAGGCCAGGTTGACCTTGGCGGTGTCGATCTGGATATGCGCACTTTTGATCTGCGCATCCAGGGACAACAGGTTGGCTTGCTGCACCTGGAAGGTGGACTCGGCGTCTTCAAAATCCTGGCGCGATACTGACTCGTCAATCTGCAAGCCCTTGTAGCGTTCGTACACTGACTTCGCCTGCCTGAGTTGGGCCGCCGTGGCGCGGCGTTGGGCTTGCAGGTTTTCTTCGTCGACCTGGGCTTTGCGCAGGGTGTTTTGCAGGATCAATGGGTCGATTTCGGCGAGCCATTGGCCTTTTTTCACCTTGTCACCGACTTTGACCTTGAGCGATTTCAACTGGCCCGACACTTGGGCGCCGACGTCCACTTGTTTGATGCCCTCGAGCACGCCGGTGGCCAATACGGCGTTTTCGATATCGCCGCGTTCGGCGGTGGCGGTCAGGTACTGCGGGGCGTCGGCGGGGGCCTGGAGGGTGTAGACAGCCAGGCCGATTGCGACGGCTAAGACCGCGAGCATTCCGAGTTTGCGAAACTTTGGCTTTTCCATAGGTGACCATGCAGGGGGATTTGGGTTGGGCTTTTGGATCGGGTGAATATCCGTTTTTTGGGTTGCGGCTGGTATTGGTTCCGCTCTTACAGCGGGTCACTTTTGGAAGAGCGCCAAAAGTAACCAAAAACGCTTCGCCCCAACACTCGGCACCTCGCTCTGGCTCGGTGTGCCCGCACACAGGCTTGAATCCGTGGGCCGCCGCGATGGGCCATCCTTGGCCCAGCGCGGCTAACCCGGCGTCCTGCCGGGTTACCCACGGATTCAAGCCTGCGTGCGGCCAGCGTGTTTAACGGGGCGCCTGGATCAAGGTCACGATCAAAAGCGCAGATCAAAAGATCGCTGACTTCGTCAGCGCAAAGGATGTAAGGGCCGGAGCAAAAACAAAGCAAAGCAAAACAACAGCGCTTTTGATCTACACCACTCAGGTCGGCTTTCAGGCCGCCGTGCTCTGCTTTTGATCTTTTTGATCTTGATCTTGGGCGCCCCGTAAAACCACGCTGGCCGAACGCAGGCTTGAATCCGTGGGCAACCCGGCAGGACGCCGGGTTAGCCGCGCTGGGCCAAGGATGGCCCATCGCGGCGGCCCACGGATTCAAGCCTGCGTGCGGGCACACCGAGCCTAAGCGAGGTGCCGAGTGGTGGGGCGAAGACCTTTTGGTTACTTTTGGGGCGTTTACCAAAAGTGACCCGCTGTAAGAGCGGAACCATAAGTAGCCGTTACCGCAGAAATGGATATGCACTCGGTGTACAGCCTTCACGAAACCACCTCCCCAACCACCACCCCATCCACCCACCACCGCGCCAACCCCTGAACATTCGGCGCCTTGAGCAAAGTAAAGTGATTCCCCCCGCCATACCAAACCTGCAACCCACTCCCCTGTCGCCGCCACCCCTCAACCATCAACCCCTGCTCGCGCTGATTCCCGGCCGCGTCCAACGCCGGATCCTGCGCCAACACCAACCGCACCACCCCTTCATACCGCCGCCCAGGCCGATACACCGTACGCAACGCCGCCGCATAAGTCCGCGCCGGCCCCGACATCGCGTCCACACCGGCCCGAGCCGGCAACAACCCCACCCAGACCATCCCCGCATGCAACCATTGCCGCTGCGCCCCTCATCGCGCCCGGCGAAATCCACCAGGTCAATACCCAACGACCTACCCGCCGCCAACTGCATCGCCTCAATCAAACGCAGCAACGCGGTTGTCGTTGTGTAGGCTTTCCCCTGCCCCCAGGCGCCTCGCTGTCGATCACCGTCAGCGACGCCACTTCACGCCCGGCCGCCTGCAGCCGCAGCGCCATTTCCAGCGCCACCCAACCACCAAATGAATGCCCCACCAGATGCACCGGCCCCTGCGGGCATTCCTGCTCCAGCGCCGCCAGATAACAAACCGCCGCAGCTTCCACTTGGCTGTGCGGCACCGCGTCGCCATCCAGACCACGCGGCTGCAGGCCGAACAGCGGCCAATCGCGCCCAAGGGCCTCGCTCAAGCCGACAAACCCAGTGACGCTGTCCCCGGCGCCCGGCACGCAGAACAACGGCGCATGCCCGGCCCGGCCACTCTGGATGCGCAACAACGGCTGATGCGGCGCCTGCCTTGCCGGCGAACACCTGGCCAGCGCCTCGCTCATCGCACGGCCCAGGGCCTGGATATGCGGTGCCTGCATCATGCTCTGGTGATCCCCCGGCACCTCGACCTGGCGCAATTGCCCAGGCGCCAAAGCCTCGTCCCAGCCCAGCGCAGCACTGCGCCGTGACAACTCGGTCGGCCGTTCGCTGGCACTGAACAGGTGCACCGCAATCGGCAGCGGGAACAGGCTGTAATGCGCCAGCGCATGCCCGTGCCCGACTTCCCGTTCAATAAAGCTCAAGAGGTCCGCGTCCGTAGCCGCCGCCATTTGCGCGTATAGCAAACCTTCATCGCGACAGCGTTGCAGCAGGCCCGCAAAGTCCAGCTGTCCAATGCTTGCCTCCAATTGCTCAAGACTCGCCAGCTCATTGACACCTCCCTGTGCTTTCCAATACGCCGTGCACTGCAGCAGCAAATGCCGCTTGAGCGCATCCGGCCCGCTCCAGCGCGCCTTGCCCTGGTCGGTCATGCGCGGCACGTAGCTGTCGATCAACCCAAGGAACGCCACCGGCTCATCCAGCCCCAGCAGTTGCATGGCCACTTCATAGGCCAGCACGCCGCCAAACGACCAGCCCGCGACCCGATACGGCCCGTGGGGTTGCAGGCCGCGAATCAGGCCGACCATGCGCGCCGCCAGGCCTTCCATGCTGTGCAGATGCGCCTCGCCGAGCGCCACGCCAGGAAGGCCATAGATCGGATAGTCGCCCGGCAGGTGCTGACCCAGCGCCGGGAAATACACGTCCATGCCACTGAACTCATGCACCAGAAACAGCGGCGGTTGCGCGCCGCTGCTGCGCACGGTAATCACCGAGGTCTCACGCAGCGGCGGCGCCGTACGCTGGCGCAGCATCGCGCACACCGAGGCCACGCTGGCATGCTGGAACAGCTCGGCCAGGGACACCTGCAACCCTGCTTCGTCCATCAGGTTGACCAAGCGAATCGCCAGCAAGGAATGCCCGCCCAACTCAAAGAAGCTGTCATGCCGACCGACTTGCTCCAGCTTCAGCACCTCGGCCCAGAGCTGCGCCAGGGTCTGTTCAAGGGCATCGGCCGGCGCTTCAAAGTCGCGGCTGGCCAACGCGCCCTCGGCAGGTGCCGGCAGGGCTTTGCGGTCGACCTTGCCATTCGCGGTCAGGGGCAACTGCGCCAGCGGCACATAGGCCGATGGCAGCATGTACTCGGGCAGTTGACCTTGCAGGTGGGCACGCACGCTGTCGAGATCGACCGCTGCGGCGACCCAGGAGAAATAGGCCACCAGGCGCTTGTCCCCCGGTGCGTCTTCGCGAGCCAGCACCACCACGTCGCGGATCGCGGCACAGGTCGCCAGGCGCGCTTCAATCTCGCCCAACTCAACGCGGAAACCACGGATTTTCACCTGGTCATCATTGCGTCCGATGCACTCCAGCAGGCCATCCGCCGTCCAGCGGCCGAGGTCGCCGGTGCGGTACATCAAGGCACCGGCGTTGAAGGGGTCCTGCACAAATTTTTCAGCGGTCAGCTCAGGGCGATTCAAATACCCCTTGGCCACACCGTCGCCGCCAATGCAGATTTCACCCGTGACGCCCAGCGGCACCGCCTGCAAATACGCATCCAGCACATGGATTTGCGTATTGGAAATCGGCCGCCCCACCGACACGCTGTCGGCGTTATCGGCCACTGCGCGCACCTCATGGGTGGTGGCGTAGGTAGTGGTTTCCGTCGGCCCATAGCAGTGCACCAGCCGCAGCGCCGGTGCCTGCGCCAACAGGCTGCGGAAGGCCGCCGGGTCGGCCCGCTCGCCGCCGCAGAGCAGGATGCGCAAGCCGGCCAGGGCCTCGGGGATCATCTGTACGTATTGGTTGAACAGCGCCGTGGTCACGAACAGCACCGTCGCCCCGCGCAACGCCGCGCCGAATGCGGCCGGGTCGAGCAAGGTGGCGTAGTCGATCACCTGCACCTGGCCACCGTTGAGCAGCGGGCCCCAGACGTCCATGGTGCTGGCGTCGAACGCCGGGTTGGAGGCGAAGGCCACGCGGTCGGCGGCATTGAAGTCGGCATAGCCGTTGTTGAGGACCAGGCGCGTGATACCGCGATGCGGCACCAGCACGCCTTTAGGCGTACCGGTGGAGCCGGAGGTGTACATGATGTAGGCCACGCTGTCCGAGGCTTGCGACAGGTCCGGGTTGTGGCTGGGTTGCGGGTCGAGCGCCAGCGTATCCAGGTCCAGGCGACGGGCCGGGAAATCGGCGGCTAGGTCGCTGCAGGTCAGCAGCCACGTCGCGCCGCTGTCCTGCAGCATGAAACCCTGGCGCTCGGCCGGTGCGTTGATATCCAGCGGCACATAAGCGGCGGCACATTTGAGAATGGCCAGTTGGCTGACCAGCAGCTCCACGCAGCGTGGCAGCAGGATCGCCACCGTGTCCGCAGGGCGCACCCCAAGCCCCAGCAGATGATGGGCCAGGCGGTTGGCGCGAGTGTTCAGCTCGCCGTAGCTGATGGCCTGCTCGCCGTGCACCGCCGCCAACGCGTCAGGCCGGGCCTGGGCCTGGGCTTCAAACAGGCGCTGCACCGTATGTTCACGCGGGAAAGCACGCGTGGTGGCATTCAAATCCAGCAGCTGCCGGCGCTCGGCAGCGGGCAGGATCGGCAAATGGCTGATGGCAATCTCGCTATTGTGTTCGAGGGCCTGCACCAGTTGCTCAAGTGCGATCTGCAGGTAGGTGCACAAACGCCGCGCCCCCTGCCCCACAGCCTTCAGCGCAAACCCATCGCCCAGGTCATCCACGCTCATCGACAGGCCGTAGTTGGTGTGTTCCTCGGCCTTGAGCAATTGAATGCCCTGCCACGCCTCGGCCACACCCGCTGTGTGCGGGGCGCTGTGGCGATAGTTGAACAACACACTGAACAACGGCGTCGACGCCGGCACCCCACTGCAACGCTGGGCCATCGCCAACGGCGCGTGTTCATGGCTGAGCAACTGGCTGAGCCGTGCGTGGGTGGCCCGCAACGCGGTGCGCACCGAGTGTTCACCCAGGTCGACCCGCAGCGGCAGGGTATTGATAAATACGCCCATGGCCCGCTCCGCCCCTTCGCCGCCTTGCAGGCGGCCGAGCATCACCGTGCCGAACACCACCTGCTCACGGCCACTGACCTTGCTCAGCACATGGGCCCAGGCCAGGTGCATCAGGCTGGCGGCGCTCACGCCGGACTGGCGCGCCTGCTCGCGCAGGCGTTGGCTCAATTGCGGTTCAATCGCCAACTGCGCGGTTTCTTCGACGCCCAGGTGCTCAACGACCGTCGGCTCATCAATCTCACTGAGCATCTCGCGAAAGAACCCTTCGTGATCGTCAACGCCCAAGCGCGTCTGGGCCACGTAGTTGCGGTACGGCACAGCCGCGCCCAACTGATCTTGAGCGCCCAGCAAAAACGCCTGCAGCTCGTGTTGCAGGATCTCCAGCGCGATGTGGTCCATCACCAGGTGATGGAACAGCAACGTCGCGACCACACGCTGCGGCTCCTCGGCATACACCAGACGCATCAGCGGCGCCTGGCCCAAGTCCAGGCGCGGCGGCAAGGGTCCCGATTCGACGCGCAAGGTCGCCTCACGCCACACCACTTGCACCGGTTCTTCAAGGCCCTCCCAATGGAACGAGGAACGCAGGCTGTCATGGCGTCGGATCACCGCCTGCAAGGCCAGCGCAAAGGCGTCCAGACGCTGGCGGCTGTCGAACGCAAACTGCGCCTGCAGCACGTAGGCGTCACCCGCCTGTACGGCGCGATGCTGATAGAGCATACCGGCCTGCAAAGGCGCCAGCGGGTAGATGTCCTGCACATTCGCCGCCCCGCCGGGGATGCAAGCGACGATCCGCTCGATGGCCTGCGGGGTCAGCTGGATCAACGGCAACATGGCCGGGGTGATCTGTGTGCAGTCGGCGGCGATGCCATTGGCCGGCACCGCCACTTCACGCCCACCGCCGAGCGCTGCAGCCAGTGCGGCCAGGGTCGGTTGACCGAACAATACCTTCACATCCGCCGACCAGCCGAGGCGGCGCAGGCGCCCCATCAGGCTGACCGCGAGCAGCGAGTGCCCGCCCAATTCAAAGAAATGGTCGTGACGCCCGACCCGCTCCACATTGAGCAACTCGGCCCACAGGCTGGCCAGGGTATTTTCCATGGCGCCCACCGGCGCTTCGTACTCGCGGGCCAGCAGCGAATCGGCACCGGGCGCGGGCAATGCCTTGCGGTCGAGCTTGCCGTTGGGGCTCAGGGGCAGTGCCTCCAGGTGCACGAAAATCGCCGGTACCATAAAGTCCGGCAAGTGTTGCAGCAGATGGGCGCGCAGGGTCTCGATCACACTGTGAATGCCGGTGTAGTACGCCACCAGACGGTCCTCGCGGGCGACCACGGCGGCTTCGTTGATCGCCGGGAACTCAGTCAACCGCGCCTGGATTTCGCCGAGTTCAATACGCAGGCCACGGATCTTCACCTGGTCGTCATTGCGGCCCAGGTATTCGATATTACCGTCGGGCAAGTAACGCCCGACGTCACCGGTGCGGTACATCCGCCCAGCGGTAAATGGGTCCTTGAGGAAGCGCTCGGCGGTCAGCTCAGGCCGGTTCAGATAGCCGCGCGCCACTTGCACGCCACCGATAAACAACTCGCCGACCACGCCCAGCGGCACGGGCTGCAACTGCCCATCCAGCAGGTACATGCGGGTATTGGCGATGGGCTTGCCGATGGGGGTGTTGTCCGGCGTCTGCGCGCCCGCGCAGTGCCAGGCCGTAACATCCACGGCCGCTTCGGTGGGGCCATACAGGTTGTGCAATTGGCTGGCGGGCAATTGCTGCTTGAAGCGCCGCACGAGGCTGCCGGGCAAGGCTTCGCCACTGCAGATCACGCGCACCAGGCCGGCGGCCTGGCTCACATCGCCATGGGCCAGAAACAGGTCGAGCATCGACGGTACGAAATGCACGGTGGTGATCTGCTCAGCCTTGATCACATCGCACAGGTACACCGGGTCTTTATGGCCACCGGGGCGCGCCAGTACCAGGCGTGCGCCGGTGAACAGCGGCCAGAAGAATTCCCAGACCGACACATCGAAACTGAACGGGGTTTTCTGCAGCACGCTGTCTTTGGCCGTCAGCGCATATTCGTCCTGCATCCACAGCAACCGGTTGACCACCCCGGCATGGTCGTTAATCACGCCCTTGGGCTGGCCGGTGGAGCCGGAGGTGTAGATCACATAGGCACTCACGCCCCGGACCATGGGGTTGTCGGTGCACGGGTGCTGCCAGTCAGGCTGCTCCAGGTTGACCACCGGCACCTCGCCCAGCAACCCACGCGTCGCGCCCTGGGCCAGCACCACGACCGGCGCGCTGTCCTCCAGCATGTAGGCGATACGCTCCAGCGGGTACGCCGGGTCCAGCGGTACATAGGCGGCGCCGGCCTTGAGGATCGCGTACAAGCCGATGACCATCTCCAGGCTGCGCTCCACGCAGATTGCCACCCGCGAATCCGGCTGTACGCCGAGTTCCAACAGGTGATGGGCCAATTGGTTGGCCCGCGCATTCAACGCGGCATAGGTCAGTTGCCGCTCGCCCACCTTGAGCGCAATCGCGTCCGGGGTGCGGGCGGCCTGCGCTTCGAACAGGCCGTGCAGGGTCTGGTCGAGGTTGTACGCCACCTCGGTGGCATTGAACCCGAACAGCAATTGCTGACGCTCGCGCTCATCCACCAGCGGCGCATGCGCCAGCACCGCCTGGTCGTTGTCGACCATCGCCTGCAGCACCCGGGTGAAGTAGCCGACATAACGCTGCACTGTCGACTCGTCGAACAGCGCCACCGCGTATTCCAGCGCGCCAATGATCGTGCCTTGCACTTCGCCCAGGTCCAGCGACAAATCGAACTTGGCAAAATGGCTGCTCTGCACGATGCGCTCCAGGGCCAGTTCGCCCAGGGCCAGGGTCGGCGCGCTGCTATCCTGCCACGCCAGAAAGGTCTGGAACAGCGGGCTATGGGCCAGGCTACGCGGCGGCCGGGTGATTTCCACCACCTGTTCGAACGGCAGGTCCTGATGGGCCTGGGCCGCCAGGGTCACCGCCTTGACCCGCGCCAGCAGCGCCTCGGTGCTCAGCTCGCCCGAGGTGTCGATACGCAGCGCCAGCGTGTTGACGAACAGACCGATCAGCCCTTCCACCTCACTGCGGGTGCGGTTGGCCACCGGTGAACCGATCACCAGCTCCGGCTGGCCGGAAAGCCGCGCCAGCAGCGCGGCCCAGGCGGTGATCAAGGTCATGTACAGCGTGGTGCCGTGGCGCTGGCTCAAGGCTTTGAGGCCGGCGGTGAGGCGTTCATCCAGGCGCACGGCGACGCTGCTGCCGGCGTAGTCCTGCTGCGCCGGGCGCGGGCGATCGGTGGGCAGCGTAAGCAAGGCCGGCGCACCGGCCAGGGTCTGCTGCCAATAGCGGCTTTGGCGATGCAGCACCTCACCGCTGAGCCACAACCGCTGCCACACGGCAAAGTCGCCGTATTGGATCGGCAACGCCGGCAACGGGTCAGGCAGGCCATGGCTGAAGGCCCGGTACAGCGCCATCAGCTCACGGGTGAGCACGCCCATGGACCAGCCATCGGAGACGATATGGTGCAGGGTCAACAGCAGCACATGGTGCTCGTCCGCCATCACCACCAGGCGCCCGCGCAGCAGCGGGCCACGCGCCAGGTCGAACGGCGCCGAAGCTTCGCCGTGGATCAACGCATCCAGCGCCTGCTGGGGTTGCGGGTGGCGCCGCAGGTCCTGCACTTGCAGGGGCAGCACCTCTTCGGCCGGCACCAACAGCACCTTGGCCACATCACCGTGCTGCGCGAAGCGGCTGCGCAGGGTCGCATGCCGCGCAACAATCCGCGCCAGCGCCCGTTGCAAGGCCTCGACATGCAAATGCCCACGCAAACGCAGGCCGATGGGAATGTTGTAGGCGGTGTTGGCGCCTTCCATCAGCGCCAGGAACCACAGGCGCTGCTGGGCAAAAGACAGCGGCACGTCTTCATCGCCACTGGCCGGGAGGATATCCGGCAAGGTGCTGCGACCGGCCTTGGCCAGCACTTCGGCGACTGCGGCGAGTTCGGCATTGGCGAACAAGTCACCGAGCAACAACTCAACCCCCAGACGCTGACGCACCTGGGAGACCATGCGCATCGCCAGCAAGGAGTGCCCGCCCAGCTCGAAGAAATGATCGCGGCGCCCCACACGTTCAACCTGCAGCACATCGGCCCAGATCTGCGCCAGCACGCTTTCGATCTCGCCCTGGGGCGCGGCGTACTCGCGGGTAAACACCGCGGCCAGGTCCGGCGCGGGCAAGGCCCTGCGGTCCAGTTTGCCGTTGGCGGTCAGGGGCAGCGCGTCCAGCTTCATCAAGGCAACCGGCACCATGTAATCCGGCAGGTGCGCCACCAGATGGGCGCGAATCCCACCCACGCTCAATGGATCGAGCTGCGGGTTCTCGGTGAAGTACGCCACCAGGCGTTCTTCACGCACCAGCACCACCGCTTCCTGGATGTTCGGCAACTGGTTCAGTTGGGTTTCGATCTCGCCCAACTCGATCCGTACGCCACGGATTTTCACCTGGTCGTCGTTGCGCCCCAGGTACTCCAGGGTGCCGTCGGGCAACCAGCGCGCCAGGTCGCCGGTGCGGTACATGCGCCCGGGGTTGAACGGGTCTTGCAGAAAACGCTCGGCGGTCAATTCCGGGCGGTTCAAGTAACCGCGTGCCACGCCCTTGCCGCCCACATACAGTTCGCCTGCCACCCCCAAGGGTACCGGGCGCTGCTGAGTATCCAGCAGGTACACCGTGGCATTGGCCACGGGTTTGCCGATATGCAACGGCTGGCCCGCCTCGACCTTGCCGGAGGTGGCGACCACCGTGGCCTCGGTGGGGCCGTAGTTATTGATCAGCTCAAAACGCTGGGTGCGCGAAAACTGACGCAGGCGATCGCCACCGACCAGCAGGGTACGCAAGGTCGGGTGTTCAATCTGCTGGCTGAAGGCGTACTCGGCCACCGGGGTCGGCAGGAAGCACACATCCAGCGGCTGCGCGCACCACCAGGACAGCAGCGCGTCGATGTCCTCGGCGCCGTCATTGGCTGGCGGCAGGTGCAGGGTCGCGCCAACACACAGTGCGGGCCAGACTTCCCAGGCCATCGCATCAAAACCGAACCCGGCCACGCTGGCGGTGTGGCGCCCGGCCCGCAGGTCAAAGGCCTGGCAATGCCAGTCCACCAGGTTGCCCACGCTGTGGTGCTCCACCATCACGCCTTTGGGCAGGCCGGTAGAGCCGGACGTGTAGATCACATAGGCGAGGTTCGACGGGGTGACCGCCACCGCCGGGTTGCTCGCCGAATGGTGCTGCCAGGTATAGCGATCGAGGTTGATCACCGGCACCTCAAGGGCCGGCAGGCGCGCCAGCAGGGCATGCTGGGCCAGCACCGCCACCGGTGCGCTGTCGGTCAGCAGGTAGCTCAGGCGCTCGGCCGGGTGGGACGGGTCCACCGGCACATAACAGGCGCCGGCCTTGAGAATCGCCAGCAACCCGGCAAGGGTGTCCAGGCCACGGCGGGCGACAATCGCCACGCGGTCATCGGGTTTCACGCCCAGGGCCAGCAGGTGATGGGCCAGCAGGTTGGCTTGCTGGTTGAGCTCGGCGTAGGTCATTTGCCGCCCCTGGTGCACCGCAGCGATGGCATCCGGCGTAAGCGCAGCCTGGGCTTCGATGCGTCCGTGCAGGGTGCTGTCCGGGGGGAAATCGGCCTGAGTCGCGTTGAACTGTTGCAGCAGCAGCTGTTGTTCGGCCATCGGCACCACAGGCACCTGCTCCAGCGCAGTATGAGGCGCCTGCTCCAAGGCAGTCAGCAGGTTCTCCAGGGCGGTTTGCAGGTAGGTGCAGACGCGCTGCGCGTCCACTTGAGTACTGGCGAGCAGGCTCAGGCCGAAGCCGTCGCCCAGGTCATCGACACTCAAGGTCAGCGGGTAGTTGGTGCGCTCTTGTGCACTCAGCGCCGCGATCCCCTGCCACGCCGAGACAGCCTCGGCGCTCGCCGCCGGTGCACTGTGGCGGTAATTGAGCAAGGCACTGAACAGCGGCGTCGGCGCCACCACGCCGCTGCAGCGCTGGGCCAGGGCCAGCGGCGCATGTTCATGGCGCAGCAAGGTGGTCAGCCGGGCGTGCGTGGCCTTGACCCCGGCGCGCACGTCCTGGTCGTCCACATCCACGCGAAACGGCAGGGTGTTAATGAAGATGCCCAGCGCCCGCGCCGTGTCATGGCTGCCTTGCAAACGGCCCATCAAGACCGTGCCGAACACCACCTGTTGCTTGCCGGCCAATACCCCCAACACCTGCGCCCAGCCCATATGGAACAGGCTCGCGGCGCTCACCCCCAGTTGCCGCGCCTGCGCCCGCAGACGCTGCGACAACTGCGGCGCCAGCGCCAGGTGAACCTCGGTGATTCCCCGCGCATCGCCCTGCACATCATGCAGGCCGAACGGCAAGGTTGGCTCGCTGATATCGCCAAGCATCTGGCGAAAGAACCCTTCGTGCTCCTGCTCGCTGATCCCCAACCGCGCCTGCGCCACATAGTTGCGAAACGGCACCGCCTGGCCCAGCGCCGCGCCCTGCCCCAGCAGGCACGCCTGCATTTCATGGCACACCACTTCGAGGGCACTGTGGTCGAGGGCCATGTGGTGGAACAGCAGCGTGGCGACGATGCGCTGGTTGGCCGGGTCGTCGGCGCGTACCAGGCGCAGCAGCGGCGCCTGGGTCACGTCCAGGCGATAGTGACGCGGGTCGAACAGCGCATGCAACTGAGCGGCGATATCGCCCTCGGCCGGGTCCAGTTGCAGCACCTGCACCGGCAGGCGGGCCGTACGCCACACCACTTGCGAGGGTTCCTGCAAACCGTCCCAGACCACCCCGGTACGCAGGATGTCATGGCGGTCCATCACCGCCTGCAACGCCTGGGCAAACGCCTCGAAACGCTCCAGGCTGTCGAATGCGAATTGCGACTGCATCACATACGGGTCGCCCTGCTCGGCGCTGACGTGGTGGAACAGAATGCCTTCCTGCAACGGCGCCAGCGGGTAGATATCCTGGATATTCGCCACCCCGCCGTCGACGCTGGCGACGATACGGTCGATCTCGTCCTGGCTCAGGTGCGACAGGGTCAGCATCGCCGGCGTGATGTGCGCAGCGCTGGCCGGGATGCCATTGGCCGGCACCTCGACTGCGCCGGCCTTGGCCGGCGAGTAGGCCCCGGCCTTGATCAGCTCGATCAGTGCCGGTTTGTGTTCACGCAACGCGGCGAGAATCGCCGGGTCGCCCAAGGCTTGCTTGTTGCCCTGCACCGACAACTGTTCGCCCTTGAGGGCCAGTTGGATGTCCTTGGTTTTCAGCGTCGCCAACAGTTGGTTGATGCTCACAGGACGATCTCCATTCGTTCAGTCATTGCGGCGTAGCCAGCCAGGGTCGGCTGTTCGAATAACGCACGCACATCGGCTTCCATGCCTTCCTGGCGCAAGCGCCCGATCAAGCTCACGGCGAGCAGCGAGTGCCCGCCCAGTTCAAAGAAATTGTCCTGGCGCCCTACCCGCTCCACATTGAGCAATTCGCCCCAGAGCCGGGCCAGCAGGGTTTCGGTCTCACCTTGCGGCGCCTCGTACTCACGCACCACCAGCGCGTCCAGGCCAGGCGCCGGCAGGGCCTTGCGGTCGAGCTTGCCGTTGGGGCTCAGGGGCAACGCCTCCAGGTGCACGAAAATCGCCGGCACCATGAACTCCGGCAGGGACTGCAACAGGTGGCTGCGCAGGTGTTCGATAGCCGTCTGCACACCGGTGTAGTAGGCCACCAGCCGGTCTTCGCGGGCCACCACAGCGGCTTCGCCGATGTGCAGATGCTCCAGCAGCCGCGCCTGGATTTCCCCCAATTCGATACGCAAACCACGGATCTTCACCTGGTCATCGTTGCGCCCCAGGTATTCGAGATTGCCGTCGGGCAGGTAGCGGCCGACGTCGCCCGTGCGGTACATGCGCCCGCCGGTGAACGGGTCCTTGAGGAAACGTTCGGCGGTCAGTTCCGGGCGGTTCAGGTAACCCCGCGCCACCTGCACACCACCGATAAACAACTCGCCGACCACGCCCAGCGGCACCGGTTGCAACTGCGCGTCCAGCACGTACATACGGGTATTGGCGATGGGTTTGCCGATCGGCGTGTTGTCCGGCACCTCAGGCCGTGCGCAGTTCCAGGCGGTCACGTCCACCGCCGCCTCGGTCGGGCCATACAGGTTGTACAGGCCGATGTCCGGCAATTGCTGCTTGAAGCGCCGCACCAGGCTGCCCGGCAGCGCTTCGCCGCTGCACATCACGCGCAGCAGCCCGGCGGCCTGGCTGACATCACCGTGGGCCAGGAACACATCAAGCATCGACGGCACAAAGTGCAGCGTGGTGATCCGTTGCGCCTGGATCACTTCACACAGGTAGGCCGGGTCCTTGTGCCCGTCCGGGCGCGCCATCACCAGGCGCGCACCGGTGAACAACGGCCAGAAGAACTCCCACACCGACACGTCAAAGCTGAACGGGGTTTTCTGCAACACCGCGTCATCGGCCTTGAGCCCGTAGGCGTCCTGCATCCACAACAGCCGGTTGACCACCCCGGCGTGTTCGTTGATCACCCCCTTGGGCTGGCCGGTGGAGCCGGAGGTGTAGATCACATAAGCCGGATGCTGAGCAGTGAGGCCCGGGACCCGAGGGTTGGTTGCGCTCTGGTGCTGCCAGGTGCACTGGTCGAGGTCGACCACCGGCACCTCGCCCAACCTCTCAAGGGTTGCGCCTTGGGCCAGCACCACCACCGGTGCGCTGTCTTGCAGCATGTAGGTGATGCGGTCCTGCGGGTAGGCTGGGTCCAGCGGCACATAAGCGCCACCGGCCTTGAGGATGGCGAACAGGCCGACCACCATCTCCAGGCCACGCTCCAGGCAAATGCCCACCCGCGTCTGCGGCTGCACGCCCACAGTACGCAGGTGCTGGGCCAGGCGGTTAGCCTGTTCATTGAGCGCCTTGTAGGTCAGGTGCTGGTCACCGGCGATCACCGCCACCGCCTGCGGCGTGCGCTCGACCTGGGCTTCGAACAAGCCGTGCAGGGTCTGGTCAAGGTTGTAATCCACCGCCGTTGAGTTGAACGCCACCAGCAGTTGTTGCCGCTCGTCATTGCCCAGGATCGGCAAGCGATTGAGCGCCTGTTGCGGCGCCTGCTCCAGCGCCTCCACCAGACCGACCAGGGCCACCTGCATATAGCCGCACACGCGCTGCGCGTCGATCTGCGCCAGGGCGGTGACCGTATAACCATCGCCCAGGTCATCCACGTTCAAGGTAAGCGGGTAGTTGGTACGCCCGTCATTGACCAGGGTCTGCATGCCTTCCCAAGCGTGCTGCGCATCGGCAGAGCGAGTGGCCGCGCCGCGATGGCGATAGTTGAGCATCGAGCTGAACAGCGGCGCCGGGGCGGCCACCCCGCTGCAGCGCTGGGCCAGGGCCAGGGACGCGTGCTCATGCCCGAGCAAGGCCGTGAGTCGTGCGTGGGTGGACCGCACGGCGGCGCGGGCACCTTGCTCGTCGATGTCCAGGCGCAGCGGCAAGGTATTGATAAAGACCCCGAGAGCCCGGTCGGCCCCCTCGCCGCCTTGCAGCCGGCCGACCAACACGGTGCCGAACACCACGCTATGGCGCCCCGACGTGGCTGCCAGCACCCGGCCCCAGGCCAGATGGAACAGGCTCGCGGTGCTCACCCCCAACAGCCGGGCCTGGGCACGCAGGCGACGGTTGAGGTCGCTGTCCAGGTGCAGGCAGTGTTCCTCGATAGCGCTGCCGTCGCCGCGCACATCCTGCAAGCCGAAGGGCAAGGTCGGCTCATCGATATCGCCAAGCATGTCGCGGAAGAACGCTTCGTGTTCCTGCTCGCTCACGCCCAACCGCGCCTGGGCCACGTAGTTACGGTAAGGCATCGGCGCCGCCGCAGGGGCTGGATGGCCCAGCAGGTAGCCCTGCATTTCACGCAGCACCACATCGAAGGCGGTGTGGTCGAGGGCGATATGGTGATAGAGCAACACCACCACCACGCGCTGGTTGGCCGGGTCCTGGGCGTACATCAGGCGGATCAGCGGCGCCTGGCTGATATCCAGGCGATAACGCCGCGCATCGAAACGCGCGTGCAGGCCGGCCAGTACATCGCCTTGCAACTGCAGTTCCTGCACGCTCAACGCCGCCTTGCGCCACACCACTTGCACAGGTTGCGCGAGCCCTTCCCACACCACCCCGGTGCGCAGGATATCGTGGCGATCGATCACCTGTTGCAGCGCGCAGGCGAAGGCTTGCAGGCGTTCGAGGCTGTCGAACGCCAGGTGCGATTGCAGCAGGTAGGGGTCGCCCTGCTCGGCGGTGATGTAGTGGTAGAGAATGCCTTCCTGCAACGGCGCCAGCGGGTAGATATCCTGCACATTGGCGGCGCCGCCGGGAACGCGGCTGACGATCTGGTCGAGGGTAGATTGGTCGAGATCGACCAGGGGCAACAGGTCCGGCGTGATGCGTACGCAATCCGCCGCAATCCGGTTTTGCGGCACGCGCACTTCGCGGCCACTGCCCACGGCAGCGGCCAGGGCGGCCAACGTCGGCTGGCTGAACAACACCCGCACATCGGCGCTGAGGCCGACCTGGCGCATGCGCTCGATCAGGCTGACCGCCAGCAGCGAATGCCCACCCAGTTCAAAGAAGTGGTCATGGCGCCCCACCTGCTCAACCTGCAACACCTGGGCCCAGATTTGCGCCAGGCGGGTTTCGACTGCGCCCTGGGGCGCCTCATAGGCACGACTCAGCACCGCGGTCTGATCGGGTTGCGGCAACGCCTTGCGGTCCAGCTTGCCGTTGGCGGTCAGCGGTAATGCATCGAGCCTGACGTAGGCCACCGGCACCAGCGCGTCGGGGAGCTGCGTTTGCAGGCGCGTACGCAGGGTTTCGAGCGCCAGCGGGTAATGCTCGGTGAACCAGGCCACCAAGCGACCCTCGCGCACCAGCACCACCGCTTCGCCGACACCTTCAAGTGCCGCCAGGCAGCTCTCGATCTCGCCCAGTTCAACCCGTACACCACGTACTTTGACCTGGTCATCATTACGGCCCAGGTACTCCAGGTTGCCGTCGGGCAGCCAGCGCACCAGGTCGCCGGTGCGGTACATGCGTCCATTATTGAAAGGGTCTTGCAGGAAACGTTCGGCGCTCAGTTCGGGGCGGTTCAGGTAGCCCCGCGCCACGCCGTTGCCGCCCACGTACAGCTCACCCGCGACACCCACCGGCACCGGGCGCAACTGCGCATCCAGCACATACACGCGGGTATTGGCGATCGGCCGGCCGATATGCAACGCCTGCCCGGCGCGCACGCGGCCGGAGGTGGCGACCACCGTGGCCTCGGTAGGCCCGTAGTTGTTGATCACCGCAAAGCGCCGCTCCTGGGTGAACTGGCGCAAGCGGTCGCCGCCGATCAGCAGGATACGCAAGGTCGCATGGTGCAGGTTTTGGCTGAAGGCGTACTCGGCCACCGGGGTCGGCAGGAAGCTCACATCCAGCGGCTGCGCCAGCCACCAGGCCAGCAGTTCGTCGATATTTTCATTACCCACGTCGGCAGGCGGCAAGTGCAGGGTGGCGCCCACGCACAACGCCGGCCAGACCTCCCAGGCCATCGCGTCGAAACCAAAGCCGGCGACGCTGCTGGTGTGGCTGCGGGCATCCAGACCAAAGGCTTCGCAATGCCAGTGCACCAGGTTTTCCACAGTCCGATGTTCCACCATCACGCCTTTGGGCTGGCCGGTGGAGCCGGAGGTGTAGATCACATACGCCAGGTGCGCCGGGGTCAGGCCGCCCGGTTGCGGATTGCTCACGGGACAGTGCTGCCAAGCGGTGTCGTGCAGGTCTATCGTGGCGACCGCCCCGAGCAACGCCCGTGTCGCGGCCTCGGCCAACACCGCCACCGGGGCGCTGTCCTGCAACAGGTAGGCGATGCGCTCGGCGGGGTATGCCGGGTCGATGGGCACGTAACCCGCGCCGGCCTTGAGAATACCCAGCAGCCCCACCAGCATCTGTGGGCCACGACGGCAGCACAGCGCGACGCGGTCATCCGGCTGCACGCCGAGTGCCAGCAGATGATGGGCCAACTGGTTGGCGCGCTGATTGAGTTGCTGATAGGTCAGGCTTGCATCGCCCTGTTGCACGGCGATTGCGTGAGGCTGGCGCTCGGCCTGGATTTCGAAGGCGCCGTGCACGGTCTGCCCGGTGGGGAAATCTGCGGCAGTGGCGTTGAATTCATGCAGCAGGGTTTGGTACTCCGCCGCTGGCAGAACCGGCAGTTGGTTGAGTGGGCGGCCGGGCGCCTGTTCCAAGGCTGCCACCAACTGCTCCACGGCATTTTGCATATAGCCACACAGCCGTTCGGCGCCAATCTGCGGCAGCGCCAGCACGCTCAGGGCAAAACCTGCACCCAGGTCATCGACGCTGAGGGTCAGCGGGTAGTTGCTGCGCTCCTCGCCCCCCAGCAGTTGCACGCCTTCCCAGATGCCATGGCCGTCGCGGGCCATTTCCGCTGGCGTGCTGTGGCGGTAATTGAGCAACGCGCTGAATAACGGCACGCTGACCGGGACGCCGCTGCAACGTTGCGCCAGGGCCAGTGACGCATGCTCATGGCCCAGCAGTGCGCTCAAACGCCCGTGGGTAGCCTTGACCGCTGCGGCGGCGCCAGCGGCCAGTTCCACCCGCAGCGGCAAAGTGTTGATGAACATGCCCAAGGCGCGGTCCGCACCGTCACCCGCTTGCATACGCCCCATCAACACGGTGCCGAACACTACGTCATCACGCCCCGACACCAGCCCCAGCACCTGCGCCCAGGCCAAGTGCATCAGGCTCGCCGCACTCACACCCAGCAGCCGCGCCTGCTCACGCACACGCAGCGCCAGCCCCGCCTCCAGCGACCGTTCGGCCTCTTCGATGTCGCGGCCATCACCCTGCACATCGCGTACGCCAAACGGCAAGGTCGGCTCATCGACATCGGCCAGCATTTCGCGGAAGAACTGCTCGTGCTCCTCCACACTCACCCCCAGGCGCGCCTGGGCCACGTAATTGCGAAACGGCGCGGGCGCGGGCAAGCCCTGCGCCTGGCCAAACAGAAACGCACGCATCTCCTGGCCGACCACTTCCATGGCGGTATGGTCCAGCGCCAAGTGGTGGAACAACAGGATCGCCGCAACCCGCTGGTTGGCCGGGTCCTGGGCGTAAACCATGCGCAGCAGCGGCGCTTGAGTGATGTCCAGGCGGTAATGACGGGCATCGAAACGTGCGTGCAGTTGCTCGATGATGTCGCCGTCGGCCGGGTCCACCGTCATTTCCTGCACCGACAGCCGGGCATCACGCCACACCACCTGCACCGGGCTGTCCAGCCCTTCCCAGACCACGCCGGTGCGCAGGATATCGTGCCGCGCCACCACCTGTTGCAGCGCGCCCATAAACCCGTGCAAACGCTCCAGGCTGTCAAACGCCATGCGCGATTGCAGCAGGTACGGGTCGCCCTGCTCGGCGCTGATATGGTGGTAGAGAATGCCTTCCTGCAGGGGCGCCAGCGGGTAGATGTCCTGAATATTCACCGCGCCACCCGGCACGCTGGCGACCACCCGGTCGATGGCGGCCTGGTCGAGTTGCACCAGGGTCAGCATCGACGGTGTGATCCGCGTGCTGCCCGCAGTAATGCCATTCGCCGGCACCACTACCTCACGCCCGCTGCCCACCGCCGCCGCCAACGCCGCGAGGCTTGGCTGGCTGAACAGCACGCGCACGTCGGCGCTGAGGCCTACCTGGCGCATGCGTTCGATCAGGCTGACCGCCAACAGCGAATGCCCGCCCAGCTCAAAGAAATGATCATGACGCCCGACGCGCTCAAGTTTGAGCACGTCCTGCCAGATCTGCGCCAGCAGCTGTTCCACCTCGCCTTCCGGCGCCTCATAGCCACGGCTGAGCAACGCACTCTGGTCCGGCACCGGCAAGCCCTTGCGGTCGAGCTTGCCGTTGGCGGTCAGCGGCAACAGTTCCAGCCAGACATAGGCCGACGGCACCATGTAGTCAGGCAAGCGCGCTTGCAGATGGGCGCGCAACGCTTCGATATCCAGCGCGGCCGGGGCGGTGTAGTAAGCCACCAGGCGCTTGTCGCCAGGCTCGTCTTCGCGGGCCAGCACCACGGCGTCTTTCACCCCGGGGAACGCGGCCAGGCAGGCTTCGATCTCGCCGGGCTCGATGCGAAAACCCCGAATCTTCACTTGCAGGTCATTACGCCCCTGGTACAGCAAGGTACCGTCGGCCTGCCAGCAGGCGAGGTCGCCGCTGCGGTACAGCAGGCCAGCGCCGAAGGGGTTCGGGATAAATTTTTCGGCGGTCAGTTGCGGCTGGTTCAAATACCCTGTGGCCACGCCCGCGCCACCGATATACAGCTCACCCACCACCCCCAACGCCACCGGTTGCCGGCGCGCATCCAGCACGTAAACCTGGGCATTCGCAATCGGCCGGCCAATCGGGATACCACCCTCGCCCACCTCAGTAATCGCGAACGTGGTGGAGAACGTGGTGGCTTCGGTCGGCCCGTAGCCGTTGAGCAGGTGTTGCGGCTTGCCGTGCTTGAGCACGCGGCCGATCACCAGTGGGTCGAGCACATCACCGCCGACGATCAGGTAACGCAACTGACGGAACGCCGGCATCAGCGCATCAGCGTACTGGTGGAACAGCCCGGCGGTCATCCACAGCACGCTGACGGCCTGCTCCTGCAACAGCACGGCAAAGGCGGCCTGGGAGAGCAATTCCGCCTGCTCGACCACCACCACACAGCCGCCGTTGAGCAACGGCGCCCAGACCTCGAGGGTGCTGGCGTCGAAGGCCGGGTTGGAGGCGAAGGCCACGCGGTCACGTGTGTTGAAATCGGCATAGCCGTTGTTGATCACCAGGCGCGAAATGGCACGGTGCGGCACTTGCACGCCTTTGGGCGCCCCGGTGGAACCGGACGTATAGAGGATGTACGCGACGCTTTGCGAAGACACTGCCAGCTCGGGGTTGAGCGACGACAGCGCCTCAAGATTCAGATCAGCCAGGCTACTCAGCACCCGGCGCGCGCCACTGTCCTGCACGATAAACGCCTGGCGCTCGACCGGCGCGTTGACGTCCAGCGGCACATACACTGCCGCGCACTTGAGGATCGCCAGCTGGCAAACCAGCAGGTCCAGGGAACGCGGCAGCGCGATGGCCACACTTTCCCCCGGCTGCACGCCTTGGCCGATCAGGTGATGGGCCAGCCGATTGGCACGGCGGTTGAGGTCGCGGTAGCTCAGGGACAACTGCCCCTGCACCGCCGCCACCGCTTCGGGATGGGCCAGCACCTGGGCTTCAAACAGTTGCTGCACGCACAGGTGCGCCGGGTAGTCACGGGCGGTCGCGTTGAAACCCTCCAGCAGTTGCCGGCGTTCGGCGGCGGGCACTATCGACACGGCCATAAGCGGCGTGGTCGGCGCCTGTTGCAACGCGCTCACCACATGGCGTAGCGCGGTCAGCATGTAGTCGCCCACGCGCTGCACATCCAGGGTGGCCACCCCTTGTACGGTCAGGGAAAAACCTGTGCCGAGGTCATCGACATTGAGCACCAGCGGGTAGTTGCTGCGCTCTTCGGAGCTGAGGATTTCAATCCCGGACGCACTGAACGGGCTCGCCCCCGGGGCCTCATCGGCGGCGCTGTGACGGTAGTTGAGCAGTGTACTGAACAACGGCAGCGAACCCGGCACCCCACTGCAACGCTGGGCCAGGGACAACGAGGCGTGTTCATGCCCAAGCAATTGCGCAAGGCGTGCATGGGTGGCGCGCACCCCGGCCTGCACCCCGACGGCGCCCAGGCTGACCCGCAGCGGCAAGGTATTGATAAACATCCCGAGTGCCCGGTCGGCCCCCTCGCCGCCCTGCATACGGCCCAAAAGCACCGTACCGAACACCACCTCTTGCTGGCCCGAGACCTGCCCCAGCACCTGTGCCCAGGCCAGGTGCACCAGGCTCGCGCTGCTGACCCCCAGTTGCCGCGCCTGTTCGCGCAGGCCAAGGCTGAGTGCCGGCTCCAGCGGCAGATGCGCCTCGACAATCCCGCTGCCGTCGCCATTCACGTCCTGCAAGCCGAAGGCCAGGGTCGGTTCGTCGATATCACCCAGCATTTCGCTGAAAAACGCTTCGTGTTGCGCCTGGCTGACCCCGAGCCGCGCCTGGGCCACGTAATTGCGGTACTGCACCGCGTCGGCCAGTTGCGCATGGCTGCCGGACAGGCTGGCGCTCATCTCCTGCACCAGCACGTGCAAGGCGGTGTGGTCCAGCAGGATATGGTGCAGCAGCAGGATGCCGACGTAGCGCCCCTCCTCCTGGGCATAGCCAAAATGCATCAGCGAGGCCCGCGTCAGGTCCAGGCGGAAGTGGCGCGGGTCAAAACGTTGTTGCAGCTGCGCCAGGGCATCCGCGCCCTGGGTGTCGACCCGCTCCACCGCCAGCGGCGCCTGGCGCCACACCACTTGCACCGGCTCGTTGAGGCCCTCCCAGAGGATCGCGGTGCGCAGGATGTCATTGCGTTCGATCACGTGCTGCAACGCCTGGATAAAGGCGTCCACCGCCGTCTGGTCGTTGAAGCTGAACTGCACCTGCAATACGTAGGGATCACCCTCCGTGGTTGCCAGGTGGTGGTACAGAATGCCCGCCTGCAGCGGCGCAAGGCCGTAGATATCCTGCACATTGCTGATGCCGCCGGGCACGCTGTGGATGATGTGGTCGAGGGCGGCCTGGTCCACTTCCACCAGCGGCACCATGTCCGGAGTGATCTGCCGGCTGGCCGGGGTGATCAGGTTGACGGGCACCTGCACCTGGTGCTGCCCGCCCACCGCAGCGGCCAGCGCCGCCAACGTCGGCCGGCCGAACAGCACGCGCACGTCGGCGGCGAGGTCGACCTGGCGCATGCGCTCAATCAGCTTGACCGCCAGCAGGGAATGGCCGCCCAGTTCAAAAAAGTTGTCATCGCGCCCGACCTGGTCGAGCTTGAGCAGGTCTTGCCAGATTGCAGCGATGGCCATTTCTACCGCGCCTTGTGGCGCTGCGTAACCTCGACGGGCCAGGGCCTCGGCATCGGGCGCGGGCAAGGCCTTGTGGTCGAGCTTGCCGTTGGGCGTCAGCGGGAAGGCATCCAGGCGCACAAAGGCACTCGGCACCATGTGTTCGGCCAGGCTCAGCAGCAGGTGGTCGCGCAGGCCGGCGACAGGGAGTTCGCCCTCGGCAATCACGTAGGCCACCAGGCGCTTGTCCCCCGGTTCGTCTTCTCGGGCGATGACCACCGCGTCACGCACGCCCTGGGCGGTGGTCAGGTGGGCCTGGATCTCGCCGAGTTCGATGCGAAAGCCACGGATCTTCACCTGGTCATCGTTACGCCCCAGGTACTCGACGCTGCCGTCGGCCAGCATGCGCCCGAGGTCGCCGGTCTTGTACATCCGCAGGCCGGTGGCCGGGTCGGCCAGGAAGCGTTCGGCGGTCAGCGCGTCGCGGTTCAGGTAACCTCGCGCCACACCGGCGCCGCCCACGTACAGCTCGCCCACCACGCCAAACGGCAGCGGCTCGCGGCGCTCATCCAGCACGTACAGTTGCAAGTCGGGAATGCGCACGCCAATCGGGCTGGCACCCACCCGCTGCGCATCCGCCGCGTGCAACGCGTAATACGTCACGTGCACGGTGGTTTCGGTGATGCCGTACATGTTCACCAGTTGCGTGTCGGCGTTGATCGCGCGGGCGTACCAGGGTTTGAGCATGCCTGGCTCCAGCGCTTCACCGCCGAAAATCACCTGGCGCAAGGAGTGCGCCCGAGGGTTCTGGCCTTGGGCGGCGATCAATTGGCGAAAGGCGCTGGGCGTCTGGTTGAGGATGCTCACGCCGGCGTCGCAGAGCAGCGTGTAGCACGCATCCGGCGAACGACTGACCAGTTGCGGCACGATCAGCAACTGGCCGCCATGCATCAGCGCGCCCCAGATTTCCCACACCGAAAAGTCAAAGGCAAAGGAATGGAACAGGGCCCACACATCGCGGCTGCTGAAGCCGAACCAGTGTCGGGTGGCGCTGAACAGACGTGCCACCTGACGGTGTTCGATCATCACGCCCTTGGGCTGGCCGGTGGAGCCGGAGGTGTAAATCACGTAGGCCAGGCTCGACGGGCTGACCGCCACCCGCGGGTTGACGATGGACTCACCGCGCAGGCCATTCAAATCGATCTGCGCCAGGCCGCCCACCAGGTGGCGGGTGTCGGCCTGCACCAGTACCGCCAGCGGGTCGCTGTCGGCCAGGGTGTAGGCGATGCGTTCCAACGGATAAGCCGGGTCGATCGGCACATAACCCGCGCCCGCCTTGAGGATACCCAGCAGGCCAATGATCATCTCCGGGCCACGCTGCACGCAGATCGCCACGCGATCATCCGGGCGTACACCCTGGGCCAGCAGGCGGTGGGCGACCTGGTTGGCGCGTTCGTTGAGCTGACGGTAGGTGAGGCGCTGGTTGTCGAAACGCAACGCGATGGCGTCGGGCTGGGCGGCGGCGTGGGCTTCGACTTGCTGGTGGATCAGCGCGTCGTCGGCGTAGGTCTGCGGGGTGTGGTTGAGGCTGTGCAGCAGGGTGTGGCGCTCGGTGTCGGGCAGGATGTTCAGGCCGCTCAGCGGCATCTCCGGTCGTTGCTCAAGGGCCTCGGCCAGGCTGCCCAGGGCCGTGTGCAGGTAGCCCGCCACACGCTGCGCGCCGATGGACGCGTCGACCATCACGGTCAGCGCGAAGTCTTCGCCCAGGTCGTCCACATTCACCGTCAGCGGGTAGTTGGTACGCTCCTCGGCGCCCAATACCTGAATGCCCTCGGCCACTTCAATCACTTCGGCCATATCGCCGGCAGCGCTGTGCCGGTAGTTGAGCATGGCGCTGAACAACGGCGTCGGCGCGGCCACGCCACTGCAACGCTGGGCCAGCGCCAGGGACGCATGCTCATGATTGAGCAAGGTGGTGAGGCGCTCATGGGTGGCCTTGACCCCGGCGCGCACGCCCTGCCCGCCCACATCCACTCGCAGCGGCAAGGTATTGATGAACATGCCCAAGGCCCGCTCACCGCCCTCACCCGCGCCCATGCGCCCGAGCATCACCGTGCCGAACACCACCGCCTCGCGACCGGACACCACCCCCAACACCCGGGCCAACGCCAGGTGCAGCATGCTCGCCACGCTCACCCCCAACGGCCGCGCCAGGCTGCGCAGGCGCAGGCTCAGAGCGTTGTCGACGGCGATACGCGCCTCGTCGATCCCTTGGCCATCGCCCTGCACATCCTGCAAGCCGAACGGCAAGGTTGGCGCATCGATATCGGCCAGCATCTCGCGGAAAAATTCTTCGTGTTCCTGCTCGCTGACGCCGTGGCGCACCTGGGCGATATAACCGCGAAACGGCACCGGCTCAGCGGCCTGGGCCTGCTGACCGGCCAGGTACAGCTGGATTTCATGGCGCACCACATCGAGGGCGGTGTGGTCGAGGATGGTGTGATGGAACAGCAGCATGGCCACCACACGCCCGTTGGCCGGGTCATCGGCAAACACCAGGCGCAGCAGCGGCGCCTGGGCCAGGTCCATGCGGTAGGTACGTGCGTCAAAGGTGTTCAACAAGCGCTCGAGGACGTTACCACCGCTCACATGCGCCTCGTCACAGGCCAGGCTCGCCTTGCGCCACACCACTTGCAGCGGCTCGTCGAGACGTTCCCAGGCCATGGACGTACGCAGGATGTCGTGGCGGTCGATCACCCACTGCAGCGCCTCGGCAAAGGTTTGCAAACGCGCCCGGCTGTCGAATACAAACTGCGCATGCAACACGTAGGGGTCGCCTTGCTGGGCCGACAGATGGTGGTACAGCATGCCTTCCTGCAGCGGCGCCAGCGGGTAGATGTCCTGCACATTGGCCGCCCCACCGGGGATGGCGGCGACGATGCGGTCGATGGCGGCCTGATCGAGGCTGACCAGGGGCAGCATGGCTGGCGTGATGCGGTAGGCCGGGCTCAGCCAGTCACCGCCATGCTCGGCTACCCACTCGAGCAAGCGGGGTTTGTGGGCGATCAGTTGATCCCACACTGCGTCATCCAGCGCTTCGTCGTCGCCCAGGATGATCAGGTCGCCTTCCTCCAGTTGCAGACGGATCGCGTGGGTGGAAATCGCTGCCAATAATTCGCTGAACTGCATGGGGTAACCTGCCTGATAAGTCACGGTGGAGAAGAAAGTCCGTTTTCAGCTGCCGTCTGGATCGCTGTTGTTTCGCCCTGGGTGGAATTGCGGGCGCAGCCGGGGGGCTGGAGGGCTTCCGGCAGGGTTGGGAAATTAAGGGATTTGGGGGGTGGGGGGTGACATGGGAAGCGGGGACAAGGGTTGGTTGGGTTGGGGTGGCGTGGCTTGGCGTGTATATCCGTTTTTTAGGTGATGGCTGAAATGGGTTCCGCCCTTACGGCGGGTCACTTTGGAAAAGCCCCAAAGTAACCAAAGGGCTCTTGCCCCACCACTCGGCACCTCGCCTCCGGCTCGGTGTGCCCGCACGCAGACTTGAATCCGTGGGCCGCCAGCGTGGTTAATGGGGCGCCTAGATCAAGATCAAGATCAAAAGCAGAGCACGGCGGCCTGGTAGCCGACCTGAGTGGTGTGGATCAAGAGCGGGCTTGCAGTGGATTGGCTTTTCTGTGGGAGCTGGCTTGCCTGCGATGCAGACACCTCGGTACATCAGGCAAATCCAGTTGATGCTTTCGCAGGCAAGCCAGCTCCCACATTTGACCGAGGTCGGCTGTCAGGCCGCCGTGCTTTGCTTTGTTTTTGATCTGGCCCTTACATCCTTACCGCTGACGAAGTCAGCGATCTTTTGATCTAGGGCTTTTGATCGTGATCTGAGACGCCCCGTCAATCACGATGGCCGAACGCAGGCTTGAATCCGTGGGCAACCCGGCAGGACGCCGGGTTAGCCGCGCTGGGCCATGGATGGCCCATCGCGGCGGCCCACGGATTCAAGCCGGAGTGAGGGCACACCGAGCCTAGGCGAGGTGCAGAGTGATGGGGCGAGGACCTTTTGCTTACTTTTGGGTCCTTCCAAAAGTGAGTCGCTGTAAGAGCGAAACCATAAGCGGCCATTACCGCAGCAACGGATATGCCCCCCTACACCCGCTTAACCTTCAAATGCCGCGCATACCAAGGCCGCTTCGGCACCCGCCTAAACAACCCCTGCAATACCTCATCATCCTCAGCCGCAAACGTAATCCGCAACGCCAGCTTCATGGTCTCCGGGTCCATCTCCATCGACTTCCCCATCTGCAACCCCGGCGTGGTACTGCACCCATGCGTGTCCGGCCCCAGCCACGGATCCCCCACTTCAACCCAACGCCCCGGCGCAAACCACGCCACGCCGTTAACCTCAAGCCGGCTCACCTCACCCGGATTAAACCGCTCATGCGCCCGAAACCAATCCTCAATACGGTCATCAATCCAACCATGAAAATGCCAAAACACCGGATTCACATGCGATGAAAACGGATCCCCCAGAAAGTCGTTCTCCGCCGCATACCACCGCGGCGCAAAGTCCGAAGGATCCCGCGCAAAAGGCACAGGCGCCCCGTTGGACGGGTCCCGAGGCACCGAAGCCCAACGCATATGCAGCCAGTCATGCAAACCCAGCTCCATCTCCGATCCCAATTGCCCCAACGTCAATTTAGCCAGGTAACGCGGATCGCGGTACTGAGACTCCCACACCTGAAAGTTGCTGTGATAAGTCTCCGCAGCCTTGATATCACTGACCCACTGCGTGTACTCGCTGTCCTCAGGTGCCGACCAAGTGGGCGGCAGTGCAAAACCATCGTGATTGTCGAAATAACGCAGAAAACCCAGGCGATCACGCTCAAGCGCCGGTTGTGGCTCGGGAAATTGCGGCCACGACGGCAAATCCTGCATCGAGCGCGCCGCACCGAGCATATGCCGGTGCATAAAGAAGAAATCGACACCCGACCCATTGCGATCCTTGAGTTTGCCGCGAGCATCCCGCTCTTTGCCTCGCGGGCCGGGCTGCCAGCCGATGCCGCGCAAGGCGTCGCGCTTGTCTTCGGAGAGTTTGTGCCACTGGTCACGGGTGGCATGCCACAGCTGATGAAACAGACGGTGCTCGGGGGCGATCAGCCAGGCCAGCAGGGTCGGGTTGAGGCCAATACGCTGACGAGCCTCGGGAAACCAGTGTTTATGGGCGATAAAACGGTTGTCACGCTCGGTCAGTGCCAACGGCCGATCCAGATCGAGGATCTGCCCGCTGAGGGTACTGCTGCCGGCGTTGGCAAAGTCGGCCCAGACTTCGTCGAGGGTCATCTTGAATTCGTAAGCCGGTATGCCGTTGGCGGAGTCGCGGTCGATCAGACGCCAGTACAGCAAGGCGCCCTCGCCCGTCAGCACATCACCGAGCACGCGGTAGCGCGGCTCACCCTCGGCACGCAGGTTGGCGGCAGTGTCGAGGTAGCCGCGCAGGCCACGGCCACGCGGGGCGATATCCAGCAGCAGCTCCAGGCCCTGCAGCGGCAGGCCCTTGAGGCCGGCGTCGCGGCCTTCCAGGCGCAGGTTCCAGACCCCGCGCAAGGTGTTCGCCAGTTGCTGGCCGGCGGTGTCGGCCAGGTCCACCGTGGCCTCGCCCGGGGTGATGGGGAATTCTTCTTCGCGCGTCAACTCGCGATGGGCATAAAAGGCCGCCGGCACGGCGGCACCGGTAAGCGCCAGGCCAGCGATGAACCCACGTCGAGAGATGGTCATTTTCTACCTTAGGAAACGGCTTTATCAGAGCTAGAACGTTTGCAGGCCGGGGAAATTTACCGCGCCGCCCGTGCGGCCTAAATTTCCCCGGCCATCACTCGTTCCTCCCTGATAGCGAAGGCCTCAACTGACTGAGATGGCAATGACAAAACCACGTTCGAAAAAGGCGCTGTATATCGGCCTGCCGCTGGCACTGGCCATCGGCGCCGGAGCCGGCTTCCTGGTCTGGGATCACTGGTTCAAGGGCAATGCCGGCTACCCGCTGGAGGTGATCAAACAAGCCAATGAAATGCAGGACCGCCTGCTGTCGTTCGACAGCCATATCACCGTGCCAGTGGATTTCGGCACGGCCGGCAACGAGGCGGACAAGGACGGCGAAGGCCAGTTCGACCTGGTCAAGGCCAATCGCGGGCGCCTGTCCGGAGCGGCCTTGACGATTTTTGGCTGGCCGGAGATCTGGAATGGCCCCAACGCGCCGCACAAGCCCACCGAGGGTTTTGTCGAAGCGGCACGCCATGAGCAGGAAGTGCGCTACAAAATCATCAGCGCCATGGTGCGCGACTACCCCAACCAGGTCGCCATCGCCTACACCCCGGATGACTTCCGGCGCCTGCATGGCGAGGGCAAATTCGCGATCTTTATCAGCATGCTCAACGCCTACCCGCTGGGCAACGACCTGAATCAGCTGGACCTGTGGGCGGCACGCGGCATGCGCATGTTCGGCTTCAGTTATGTGGGCAATAACGCCTGGTCCGACTCGTCGCGCCCGCTGCCGTTTTTCAATGACTCGGTGGATGCGCTCGACGGCCTGTCGGACATCGGCAAGCAGGCAGTGCACCGCCTCAATGACCTGGGGGTGATCATCGACGTGTCGCAGATGTCGACCAAGGCCCTGGAGCAAGTGGCGCAGTTGAGCCGCACGCCGATGGTGGCGTCGCACTCGGCGCCGCGTGCGGCGGTGGATATCCCACGCAACCTCAGCGACAAGGAACTGCAACTGATCAAGAACAGCGGCGGCGTGGTGCAGATCGTGGGCTTCTCCGCCTACCTGCGCCCGCTGAGCCAGCCGACCCAGGACAAGCTCAACCGCCTGCGCGCACGCTTCGACCTGCCGCCGCTGCCCAACCTGGCCATGGCCTTGATGCCGGGCGACGCGATCATTGCCGCATGGCCCGAGCACAAGTTCGGCGAGTACGCCAGCGCGCTGTACGCCATCCTCGATGAAGAACCCAAGGCGACGCTCAAGGACCTGGGCGACGCGATTGACTACACCGTACGCAAGATCGGCATTGACCACGTCGGCCTGTCGTCGGACTTCAACGATGGCGGCGGCATCCAGGGTTGGAACAACGTGGGCGAGATTCGCAACGTGACCGCCGAGCTGATCCAGCGCGGTTATTCCGAGGCGGATATCGCCAAGCTGTGGGGAGGCAACTTCCTGCGGGTGTGGGACCAAGTACAAAAAGCCGCCAAACCCTTGGCCAACCGCTAATCACCTAGAAGCAAGTCCATGACCGACCGCCGTACGTTTCTCAAACAGGCCGGTGTGTTCGCCGCCAGCCTGCCGTTGGGCGCCGCCCTGCTCCCTCAGGCAATGGCCGCCAACACACCGGATGACCCATGGACGGGGCTCAAGCAACTGTTTAACCAGGACCCGAACTACCTGCACTTTTCCAACTTTCTGGTGGCCTCACACCCAAAACCGGTACGCGAGGCGATTGAGCGTTACCGCGCCCAGATTGACCGTAATCCGGGGCTGGCCATGGACTGGGACCTGCAGGAACCCTGGAAACGTGAAGCCCAGGTGCGCGAATGGGCCGGCCGCTATCTGAAGGCCACGCCTGCGCAGATCGCCCTCACCGGCAGCACCTCCGAAGGGCTGGCGATGATCTACGGCGGGATCAAGGTGAGGCCCGACCAGGAAATCCTTACCACTGTTCATGAACACTACGCGACCGAGTTCAGCCTGGATTTCAGGGTGCGCAAGGAACAGACCCAGGTCCGCAAAATACGCCTGTTCGAGAACGCCAACCGGGTTTCCACGGATGAAGTGCTGGGCAATATCCAGCGCGCCATCCGCCCGAATACCCGCGTGCTGGGCATGACGTGGGTGCAGTCCGGCAGCGGCGTCAAGTTGCCGATCGGCGAGATCGGCACACTGGTGCAGGAACACAATCGCAACCGCGATGACCAGGACCGGATCCTCTACATCGTCGACGGCGTGCACGGTTTTGGCGTGGAGAACCTCGACTTCCCGGACATGCACTGCGACTTTTTTATCGCCGGCACCCACAAGTGGATGTTCGGCCCACGCGGCACCGGGCTGGTGTGCGCCCGCGACCCGCAAAACAAATACGTGACACCGATGGTGCCGACCTTCTCCGAAGACCAGAATTTCGCCACCAGCATGACGCCAGGCGGCTACCACGCCTTCGAGCATCGCTGGGCGGTGGACGAGGCGTTCAAGCTGCACCTGCAATTGGGCAAGGCGCAGGTGCAGGCGCGTATCCATGCGCTCAATACCGAGCTGAAAGACCAACTGCTGGCCCACCCGCAGATCGAACTGGTGACCCCGCGCAACCCAGAGCTGTCGGCCGGTTTCACCTTCTTCCGGGTCAAGGGCCAGGAGAGCGACGCAGTGGCGGCCTACATGATGAAAAACCGCGTGGTGATCGATGCCGTGGACCGCGATGTCGGCCCGGTAATCCGCACCGCCCCCGGCCTGCTCAATTCCTCCGATGAGATCCGGCGTTTCATGACCCTGCTCAGCCAGCGGCTGTGACGCCCTCCCTTTTTCCCTTTGAACGAGATGCCCACATGAATCCATCCCGACTCAAGCCCCTGACCGCCCTGGCGCTGACCGCCCTGTGCGCGGCGCTGCTGCCCAACCTGACCCAGGCCGCCACGCCGCAACCCGGCAAAGTGTTCAAGGACTGCAAGGACTGCCCGGAAATGGTGGTGCTGCCCGCCGGCACCTTCACCATGGGTACGCCCGAGGATGAAGTCGGCCGCGAGCCGGATGAAGGCCCGATGCATGACGTGACCTTCGCCAAGCCCTTCGCCATGAGCCGCTTTCACATCACCGCCGGGGAATGGGACAGCTATATCCGCCAGACCGGGGTGAAGATCGCCGACGGCGACACCCGCCCCGGCCGCGAATGCATCGCCAGCAAACCGCGCTACCCGCAGGGCCCACGCCAGCCGGCAGTGTGCATGGACATGGACGACATCAAGCAGTACGTGGCGTGGCTGTCGAAGAAAACCGGCCAGCAGTACCACATGGTCAGCGAAGCGCAACGCGAATATGCCGCACGCGCCGGCACCAGCGGGCCCTTCCCCTTCCCGTTCGATGCAGGCAAGGGCTACAGCATCGCCGAGCACGCCAACACCTATGGCCCGGCCGACGGCTACAGCTATTCCTCGCCGGTGGGCAGCTACCCACCGAACGCCTTTGGCATGTACGACATGCACGGCAATGTCTACGAGCGAGTTGCCGACTGCGAACACGCCAACTACATCGGCGCCCCGACCGACGGCAGCGCGTGGATGGAGCCGAACTGCGAGGGCTACCAGATTCGCGGCAATGACTGGGGTGAGGCGCCGGTGTTTTCACGCTCGGGCAACCGCAACAACATCTACCCGCAGACACGCGGGGACTGGATCGGCTTTCGGGTAGTGCGCGACCTCTAAGCTGCAGGAAATTCAATGTGGGAGCGGGCTTGCTCGCGAAAGCGGAGTGTCAGATACACATTCAGTGACTGACACTGCGCTTTCGCGAGCAAGCCCGCTCCCACATTTTGAAGCGTGCCCGTTTTAGACGCCCTGCTTGGCCAACAACTCCAACCCTTCATGCAACGCCGGGAACAGGCTGTTATTGAAGTTGTTCCAGCGCAGTTCGAGGATGGTGTCGTCCGGCGAAATCTCGGTTTTCAGCACGTCATGGAACACTTCGCCGGAGTCGATGCCGTTATCCACGTAGTGGAAGGAGGCCCCGGTCAGGTACAGCGGTTCCGACGGCTGGGTGGCCTTGGTGGCCCAGTCCACCACGGTTTGCCCACGTGCGCCGTACAGCGCATTCCAGGTGGCGTAGGCCCCACGGCGCTCGTAAGGCGATTCGATACGGGTAATGCCTGGGTGAATATTCATGATACGGCGGGCAAACGGTGCGCCCGGGCGTACCAGCTCATCGAGGATCACCAGCAAGCCATCCAGCACCACGATATCGGCCTTCAATTCCACCAGCGTGTCATGCAGGCGGCGCTCGAAATCCTGTTTGCCGGCGATGTGCTCAGCACTGCCGCGTGGCAGGCGACGGTAGGTGGACGGCACGCTCAGCAGCAAATCGTTGACCAGATGGCCCTGCACCCGCAGGTCGGCCGGGTACAGCCACTGGCGGCCCGGCTGGTAGGCAAAGCCATAGTCGCTGACCAGTTGCTGGTCCCGTGGGTTCTGTTCGTCGTCGTCATACACCACGCCCACCAGGTTGTACGCCTGGCCCAACGGCGTGTCGTTGAGCGAGCCCACCAGAAACTCCAGCACCGATTTCATGTAGCGCTCGTGGTCCTTGTAGGCCACCGGCTGCCCGGCCTTGTCGGCGGCGGCATTTCTCAGGGACCACACATACACCAGATTCTTCTTCGTCATTGTTTCGCTCTCGCTGGACAGATCAGGCACGCGCCAATACGCGTGCGCCTACCCAACAAGAACGAACCAGGCGCCGCGCAATTTATCCGCCATCGGCACCGTCGGGCACGCCGAGCTAAATAGTCGCGCCAATGCTTCGTTTGTCATGGGTAAGGGTCTGTGTGCCCAGCCCCCTCTTTTTCACTTTCCGGGAAGTATTTATGACCGACCCCAAGCGCGGCGCCTTCAACGGTTTGCTCGCATTGCTCAGGCCCTTTCGCACCATCGTGACGGTCTCCGTGGCCCTGGGCATGGCCGGTGGCCTGGCCATCACCTTGTTGCTGGCGACCATCAATAACGCCCTGCATTCACCCCAAGGCATGACCCAGGGCGTGATCCTGACCTTTGCCGCCCTGTGTGTACTGGCGCTGGTCAGTTCGATCATTTCCGATATCGGCACCAACTACGTGGGCCAACGGATCATCGCCGCCCTGCGCAAGGACCTGGGCGAAAAGGTGCTGTCGGCGCCAATCGGGCAGATCGAGCGGTATCGCTCCCATCGGCTGATCCCGGTGCTGACCCACGATGTCGACACGATCAGCGATTTCTCCTTCGCGTTCACCCCATTGGCCATTGCGGCCACGGTCACCCTCGGCTGCCTGGGCTACCTGGCCTATCTGTCGGTGCCGATGTTCCTGATGATGGTGGTCGCCATCGTGATCGGCAGTGCGGTGCAATTTATCGCTGGCGGCAAGGGCATCCAGGGTTTTGACCTGGCGCGCAGCCATGAAGACGAGCTGCAGCGTTACTACAACGCCATCGCTTCGGGTGCCAAGGAACTGCGCATGCACCGGCCACGCCGCTTTCGCATGAACACCCACCGCATCCAGGAAACCGCCGATCGCATCAGCGATATCCAGGTGCGCTCGGTGAATATCTACATCCTGGCCAAGACCTTCGGCTCGATGCTGTTCTTCGTGGTGATCGGCCTGGCCCTGGCGATGCAAGCCTACAACCCGAACCCGGACCCTACCGTGATCACCGGTTTCGTGCTGGTGCTGCTGTACATGAAAGGCCCGCTGGAACACCTGCTGGGGTACCTGCCGGTGGTGGGCAAGGCGAAAATTGCGTTTGGCCGCATCAGCGAGTTGTCGGAGCGTTTCTCTTCGCCCGAACCGCACCTGCTGATGGACGACAGCGAAGCCCCGCAACCGCTGGTCAACAGCCTGCAACTGCGCGACGTGAGCTACAGCCCGCCGGCGGTGGAAGGCAGCGAGCCGTTCCACCTGGGGCCGATCAACCTGAACATCGCCCAGGGCGACATCGTGTTTATCGTCGGCGAAAACGGCAGCGGCAAGACCACCCTGATCAAGCTGTTGCTGGGGCTGTACCCGCCGCAATCCGGCGAGATCCTGCTCAACGGCAAACCGGTGACCGACCCCGAGCGCGACGACTACCGCCAGCTGTTTACTACGGTCTTCGCCGACTACTACCTGTTCGACGACCTGGTGCAGGGCAGCGCCGCGCAGTCACTGGACAGCGCCACCAAATACCTGGAGCGCCTGGAGATTGCCCACAAGGTCAGCGTCAAGGACGGCGTGTTCAGCACCACCGACCTGTCCACCGGCCAACGCAAGCGCCTGGCACTGGTCAACGCCTGGCTGGAAGAACGCCCGGTGCTGGTGTTCGACGAATGGGCCGCCGACCAGGACCCGGCCTTCCGTCGCATCTTCTACACCGAGCTGCTGCCGGACCTCAAACGCCTAGGCAAAACCATCATCGTGATCAGCCACGACGACCGTTATTTCGATATCGCCGACCAACTGGTACGCCTGCGCGCCGGCCAGGTGGTGCACGAAATGGAGCCTGCGTGAATTTTCTTTTCCGGTTTTTCCAAGTAGGAACGTCTCACTAGTGGTAATGAGAACCAGCCTCAATAAAATTTATATTTGCCCACTTAAAACATAGAAGAGAAAACATCCATGCCAGCACGACTCGGTCTCAGCCCACTGAGCAAAGCGCTCTCCATGCGTCGGGCCCTGAACATCAACCTCTTGCCGAGCGCGTTCGCCCTGGCGGTATCGCTGCCGGTCGCCGGCTATGTACAGGCACAAGAGATCGAGTTGGACATTCCCGCGCAGCCGCTGGGGAGCGCGCTGCAGGAATTCGGTCGTCAGGCCAACATGCAGGTGCTGTACAGCCCGAGCGACGTGCAAGGCAAAACCAGCAGCGCGGTCAAAGGCAAGCTGGAACCGCAGCAGGCGATCACCACCCTGCTGGGTGGCACCTCGACCGTGCACAGCCTCAACGGCAACTCGCTGACCGTCACCGCCGCCGGTGCCTCCGCCGGGCTGGAACTGAGCCCGACCCAAGTGACCGGCAACGTGCTGGGCAACATCACCGAGGGCTCCGGCTCCTACACCCCGGGGACGATTGCCACGGCCACCCGCCTGACCCTGACACCACGGCAGACCCCGCAGTCGATCACGGTGATCACCCGTCAGCACATCGAGGATTTCGGCCTCAATAACGTCGATGACGTGATGCGCCACACCCCGGGCATCACCGTGTCGGCCTATGACACCGACCGTACCAACTACTATTCCCGTGGTTTCTCGGTCAACAGCTTCCAGTACGACGGTATTCCGTCGACGGTGCGCAATGTCGGTTATTCGGCGGGCAACACCCTCAGCGACATGGCGATCTACGACCGCGTCGAAGTGCTCAAGGGCGCCACCGGCCTGCTCAACGGTGCCGGTTCCCTGGGCGCGACCATCAACCTGATCCGCAAGAAGCCTACCTCTGAGTTCAAGGGACATGTGCAGCTGGGCGCCGGCTCGTGGGACAACTATCGCAGCGAAGTGGATGTGAGCGGCCCCCTGACCGACAGCGGCAACGTGCGGGGCCGTGCGGTAGCGGCGTACTCAGGACAAGAACTCGTTCATGGACCACTACTCGCGCAAGACCGAAACCTACTACGGCATCACCGAATTCGACCTGTCGCCCGACACCATGCTGACCGTCGGTTTCGACTACCAGGACAACATTCCACAGGGCTCGAGCTGGTCCGGCTCGTTCCCGCTGGTCAACTCCAACGGCAGCATCAACAAGATGCCGCGCTCGTATAACAACGGCACCACCTGGAGCTCCTGGGAGCAAAACACCCGCACCGCCTTCGCCATGCTCGAACATGACCTGGGTGATGGCTGGGTGACCAAGTTCCAGCTCGACCACAAGATCAACAGCTACCACGCCGACCTCGGCTCGATCCAGTTCGTAGAGCCGCAGGCCGATGGCACGGCGGTGATCAACGGGCAGAAATACACCGGCGATACCAAAAGCACCTCCGCCGACCTCTACGCCACCGGACCTTTCAGCCTGTTCGGGCGTGAGCATGAGCTGGTCGTGGGTGGCTCCATCGGTACATCGCAATGGAAAGGCAAGGGTTACTGGTCCCCGACCTGGCCACAGGGCAACACCGTCGACTTCTACAACTGGAACGGCAAGATCGACCGGCCTATCTATGGCCCTGCACAGCAGCACACCGACGACACCATCCGCCAGACCGGCAGCTACGTGACCGCGCGATTCAACGTGATGGATGACCTGAACGTGATCCTCGGTGGGCGCGTCGCCAACTACCACGTCACGGGCTTGAACCCGTCCTATAAGGAAACCGGGCGGTTCGTGCCGTATGCCGGCGTGATCTACGACCTGAACGACAATTTCTCGGTGTACACCAGCTATACCGATATCTTCCAGCCGCAGGAGAGCACCTATAAGGACCGCAACCAGACGCTGCTGGAACCGGATGAAGGGCAAAACTACGAGCTGGGCCTTAAAGGTGAGTTCCTCGACGGCCGCTTGAACACCAGCCTTGCCTACTTCGAGGTTCACGAGACCAACCGCGCCATCTCCGACGATGCCTACAACAACCAGACTCCGGCCCCGTCGAACTACGCGTTCAAGGGCTCCAAGGCCGTCACCAAAGGCTACGAAGCGGAGATTTCCGGTGAGCTGGCTGAAGGCTGGCAGGTACAGGGTGGTTACACCCACAAGATCGTGCGCGACGAAGACGGCAAAAAAATCTCCACCTTCGAGCCTGAGCACCAGGTCAACCTGAACACCACCTACAAGCTCAAGGGCGACCTGGACAAGCTCACCGTCGGCGGCGGCCTGCGCTGGCAGAGCAAGGGCTGGTATGAAATCTACAACTCGCCTCTGGATCGGAACCAGGACATCACCCAGGACGCCTACTGGCTGGTTGACCTGATGACCCGCTACCAGATCACCAAGAGCCTGTCGGCGACCGTAAACCTCAACAACATCTTCGACAAGTCCTACTACACCAACGTCGGTTTCTATAACTCGGCCGCCTACGGTGAGCCACGCAACGTGATGTTCAGCACCCGCTGGGACTTCTGATGTGATGCCTTGATCGCCCCTCGCGGCGATCAACCGAGAGCCCGATGAAAGCCCTGCTTTCATCGGGCTTTTTTGTGCCCTGCCCTACTACCGTCTAAAGCAGGCGAAAAAAACCCGGATCGCTGATCCGGGTTTGTTGTTCAAGCTAAGCGTTACTCCAGGGCGGCCACCAAACTGCTGATGAATTCGGCGCTGTCGATGATCCCGTCATGATCGGTCTCGATCATCACCGAACGCTCAATGCGCCCCTGGCCGATGGTGCTCGCCATGTGCTGCTCGATCAGGTCCTTGCAGCGCCCGGCTCGGCTCAGGGAAGCCCACCAGCAACTGAGGGGAGCCTTGATCGGCTTGAAGTCAGCGGCGACCAGGCGTTCACTCAAGGCGCGGTCAACGTCCCAGGAGATCTGCGCTTCATTGCCGCGCAGCAGCTCTTCCTTGATACCGGTAAACGCTTCACCCAGGGTCTGCTCGGCCCAGGCCACAAACGCCTGCCATTGCCCCGCTTCATCCTCGGCCTGCCGCTGGCAATGGTGCCAGGCGTGCTGAATCTGCTCGGCAAACGCGGGGAACATCACCCCCAGCAAGGCTGCACGGCGCTCATTGGCCGAGACCTCACGGGCGTCCTCCACCACCACCGCTTCCCAGTAAGGCGTGAGCCACTGCGGCGGCGCAGCATCGATCCAACCGACAAACTCGACCTCACGACCCGCCTGTTCCAGTGCATACGCCACCTCCATCGCCAGGTTACCGCCCAGCGACCAGCCGGCCAGGCGGTAGGCGCCCTGGGGTTGGGCCGTGAGCAGTTGCGCGGTGTAATCCTCGACCATCGCCTGCCACTCGGGCACCACCGCGCCCTCTTCGGCCAAGGCACGGCAGATCACCCCGAACACCGGGCGTTGCTCCCTGAGTGCCAGGGCGATGGCGGTGTAACAATGCACCGAGCCAAAGCTTGGGTGGAACATGAACAACGGCGTGCCTTCGGTCTGGCTGTTGAGCTTGACGATCAACGAACTGCGGGCTTCACCCTGCAAGCAGTTGACCTGCCCGCGTACCGTCGGGTTAAGCATCAGTTGGCTCACGGACAAACCGACGCCGCTGACCTTGCGGATGCGCTCCTTGAGCATCAACACCAGCAGCGAATGGCCACCCAACTCGAAGAAATTGTCGTTCAGCCCCACACGCTCAACCCCCAGCACCTCACTCCAGATCGCCGCCACTTGCTGCTCGATCTCGCTGCGCGGCGCCTGGTAAGCCTCCGTGCCCTGGGCCTGCGGCTTGGGCAGTGCCTTGCGATCCAGCTTGCCATTAGGGCTCAAGGGCATCTGCGCCAGCGCTACCCATTGGGCGGGCACCATGTAATCGGGCAACTGCGCGGCCAGGTGTGCGCTGAGCAGGGCTTTCCACTCCTGCGGCTGTTCGTGCAGCACCAGGTAACCCACCAGGTGCGTGCCGTCTACTGCCAGCACTGCGGCTTCACGCACGCTGGCATGCTCCAGCAGGCGCGCCTCGATTTCACCCAACTCAATGCGCAGCCCACGCAGCTTGACCTGATGGTCGATACGCCCGGCATACTCGATCACGCCGTCGTCGCGATAACGCGCCAGGTCGCCGGTACGGTACAGGCGTGCGCCACTGCCGAAGGGGTCGGTCACAAAGCGTTCGGCCGTCAGCGCCGGGCGACGGTGATAACCCCGCGCCAGGCCAACGCCCCCCAGATACAGCTCGCCCAACACGCCCACCGGCGCAGGCTCCAGGTTGCCGTCCAGCACGTAGCAACCCAGGTTGGCGATGGGCCGACCAATCGGCACGGCGTCCGCACCTTCATCGACACAGGTCCAGTGGGTCACGTCGATGGCAGCCTCGGTCGGTCCATACAGGTTGTACAACCCGGCATGGGGCAGTTTGGCGAACACCTGCTGCTGGGCATCCACGGGCAGTGCTTCACCGCTGCACACAATGCGTTGCAGGCTCTGGCAGGACGCGACCGCCGAATCCTGCAGGAAGGCTTGCAGCATGGACGGTACAAAGTGCAGCGTGGTGACCTGCTCGGTATTGATCAGGCTCACCAGCCTGGCCGGGTCGCGATGATCCCCCGGTGCTGCCACTACCAGGCGTGCACCGGTCATCAGCGGCCAGAAAAACTCCCACACCGACACATCGAAGCTGAACGGCGTCTTCTGCAACACCGTGTCGTCGCCCCCCAGGCCATAAGCCTGTTGCATCCAGCACAGCCGGTTGGTCAGGGCCGAGTGACGGTTGCCGGCGCCCTTGGGCTGGCCGGTTGAACCCGAGGTGTAGATCACATACGCGAGGTTTTCGCCGTCTACGGTGACCTGCGGGTTGTGTTCGCCCCAAGCCTGCAGCCAGGCATCGCCCGGCTCCAGCACCAGGTGTTGCACGCCCGCCGGGATCGGCAATTGCTCGAGCAAATGCGCCTGGGTCAGCAACAGCGTCACGCCACTGTCTTGCAGCATGTACGCCAGGCGGTCACGCGGGTATTCAGGGTCCAGCGGCACATAAGCGCCCCCGGCCTTGAGGACCGCCAGCAGCCCGACCACCATCTCGATGGACCGCTCTACCGCCAGCCCCACCAGTACGTCCGGGCCGACACCGGCCGCGATCAAACGATGGGCCAGGCGATTTGCCCGACCGTTCAACTCGGCGTAGCTCAGACGCTGCCCGCCGAATGCCAGGGCCGGTGCATGCGGCGTGCGCAGTACTTGCGCCTCGATCAGTTGCTGCACAGCGCTGTGCAGCGGGTAGGTCTCGGCCGTAGCGTTCCAGGTGCGCAACACCTGTTGGCGCTCGGCCTGCGCGAGCGACGGTAGCTCGGCCAGGCGCCGCGAGCCGTCATCCGCCAGTGCTTGCAGCAACTGCTGGAAGTGCTCGGCCAGGCGCTGGATATGCGCCGCGCTGAAACGCTGGCGGTCGTAATTGAATTCCAGGCCCAGGGTTTCACCGATCGCCAGCAACACCGTCAGCGGGTAGTGCGTCTGCTCCAGGCTGTGCACGGCACCAAAACGCAATCCCGACGGCGCGCTCTGCTCCAGCGCCTCGGAGACCGGGTAGTTTTCGAACACCAGGATACTGTCGAACAGCGCCTCGCCGCCCAAACCGGCCCAGCGCTGGATCTCGAACAGCGGCGTATGTTCCTGCTCACGCAGGCGCACGTTTTGCGCCTGGACTTGCTGCAGCCACTGGCTGACCGACAGCTGCGCATCGGGTGTAGCTACCACCGGCAAGGTGTTGATGAACAGGCCCACCTGTTGCTCGATTCCTTTAAGCTCGGTCGGGCGACCGGCCACTGTCGCGCCGAACGCCACGGTGTCCTGGCCGGTGTGATGCTGCAACAGCAACAGCCAGGCGCCTTGCACCACGGTATTGAGGGTCACTTTGTTGCGTTGGGCAAAGGTCTTGAGGCGTTCGGTCTGGGCGGTCTCCAGGCTCAGACGGTATTCGCCGTTTACCGCAAGGGCCGCGCCCTCCTCGACCTGCACGTCACGCGCCAGGCGGGTGGGCTCTTGCAGGTTCAGCAGTTGCGCTTTCCAGAAGGCTTCGCTGACCGACTTGTCCTGCGCCTGCAACCAGGCGATGTAGTCGCGATAACGCCCAATCGGCGCCCGCAACGGCTCACCCGCGTAGTGTTGCAACACCTCGCCGAACAGCTGCGAACCACTCCAGCCGTCCATCAGGATGTGATGATTGGTGTAGATCAAGTGGTAAGCGTCGGCGCCCGTGCGTACCACCGACAGGCTCAACAGCGGCGCCTGTTCCAGCACAAAACCCTGGCCTCGGGCCGACTCGGCCAAGCGCTCAAGCGCCGCGGAACAATCGGCACGCCCTTGCCAGTCAAGCTCGGCGAACGGCATGCGCACCTGCTTGTAGACCACCTGCAGCGGCTGCTCAAGCTCGGCCTGCCAGAGGAAACCACTGCGCAGAATTTCGTGGCTGTCCACGGCCGCCTGCCAGGCTTGGCCAAAGCGCGGCACATCCAAGCCTTGCACGTCGATGCGCATCTGGTTGATGTAGTCTCCGGAGCCTTCCCCGTACAGCGACTGAAACAACATGCCTTGCTGCATGGGCGACAGCGGGTACAGGTCTTCGACGTCGGACACCGCCAGCGGCAACGCATCCAGTTGGGCCTGGGTCAGGCGCGCCAGCGGGAAGTCCGAGGGCGTCACACCCTGGTTGGACGAGATACAGCAGTGCTCGATCAACGCCTTGAGCTCTGCGGCATACTCGTCCGCCAGGCGCTGCACGGTTGCTTCATCGAACATCTGCCGGCTGAAACTCCAGTTCAACTTCAGTTCGCCGCCGTATACCTGACCATTGATTTCCAGCCAATTGCCCAGCGGGGCTTCAAGGCTTTGTTCGTCACCGCTGGCGTCGCCGGAGGGTGCGAACAGACCTTCTTGCTCTCCACCGTCGAAACTGCCGTCGAACTGCCCCAGGTAGTTGAACGTAATACGCGGGCGCGGCAATTCGCCCAACACACGCTGCGCTTCGGGCGTGCCCAGGTAGCGCAACGCACCGAAGCCCAGGCCCTTGTCCGGCACTGCGCGCAGTTGCTCCTTGATCTGCTTGAGGGAGCCGGCCAGGGAGTCGGTAGGCACCAGGTTCAATGGATACAGACTGGTGAACCAACCGACGGTGCGGGTCAGGTCGATCTCGTCAAACAGGTCCTCACGGCCATGGCCTTCCAGCCGGATCAACATCGACTGCTCACCGGTCCAGCGCACAATCACGCGCGCCAGGGCGGTCAGCAGCAGGTCGTTGATCTGGGTGCGGTAGGCGCTCGGTGCCTCCTGCAGCAAACGGCGGGTGAAGGCCTGATCCAGGTGGGTGCTCACGCTCAACGCATGGCGGTTGCTCAAGCTGGCCTGTGGGTCGGCCCCGGGCAAGCCGACCGGACTGGCCTGCAATTGCGCCTGCCACCAGGCCAATTCCTGGGCCAGCGCAGGGCTGGCCGCGTAGGCTTGCAGGCGTTCGGCCCAGGCCCGGGTCGAGCTGGTCTTGGCCGGCAATACCACTGCTGCACCCTGTTCGATCTGGCGATAAGCGGTTTGCAGGTCTTCCAGCAGAATACGCCAGGACACCCCGTCCACCACCAAGTGATGGATCACCAGCAACAGGCGCTGCGACCCATCGGCCATGCCCACCAGCACCGCCCGCATCAGCGGGCCTTCACTCAGGTCGAGGCTGCGCTGGGCTTCCTCGCCCAGGGCCTCAAGCTCCTCGACCGTGTTCAGGGTGGACTGCCACAACACCTGCTCCGCCTGGTGCTGCTGCGGCCCACGATAGGCCGCGCTCCAGCCGGCTGCCGCCTGAGTGAACGTGGTGCGCAGGGCGTCGTGATGCACGATCAGCGCCTGCAGCGCCGCCATCAGCACCGGGGCCTGCAACGGCTGGTGCGGTTGCAGCACCACGGACTGGTTCCAGTGATGACGCTCGGGAATGGTATCGGCGAAAAAGCTCTGTTGAATCGGCAGCAACAGCAGCTCGCCGGTCAACGGTGACTGATCCAGCACCACCGCGCCTGCGCCTTCCTGCGCCACCGCCGCCAGGCTCTGCACGGTTTGGTGCTGGAACAGGTCCTTGGGGGTGAACCGCACCCCGGCCTGGCGTGCGCGGCTGACCACCTGGATCGAAATGATCGAGTCGCCGCCCAGTTCGAAGAAGTTGTCGTGCAGGCCGACTTTTGGCAGGCGCAGTACATCCGACCAGATGGCCGCAATCTTCTGCTCCAGCTCGCTTTGCGGTGCCACGTACACCTGCTGCATCTGGCTCACGTCCGGGCGCGGCAGGCCCTTGCGGTCGAGCTTGCCGTTGGGCGTCAGCGGCATGCGTTCCAGGAACATCAGGTGAGTGGGCACCATGTAGTCCGGCAGGCGGGTTTTCAGGGCACGGCGCAGGGCTTCACGGCAGCTCGACTGGGCCACCGCGTCGTCCATCAGCAGCGGGTCCAGCGGCACTATATACGCCACCAGTTGCTTACCGCTCGGGCCTTCCTGGGCCACCACCACGGTTTCGCCGACGCTGTCCTGCTCGCGCAGACGTGCTTCGATCTCGCCCAGCTCGATACGGAAACCACGGATTTTCACCTGATGGTCGACACGCCCCAGGTAATCCACCACGCCATCCGGGCGGCCACGGGTCAGGTCGCCGCTGCGATACACGCGGCTGCCGGGTTTGCCGAACGGGTCCGGCACGAAACGTTCGGCGGTAAGTGCCGGACGCTCCAGATACCCCCGGGCCACGCCCTCGCCGCCCAGGTACAGCTCACCGGCCACGCCGATCGGTTGCAGGTTGAGTTGCGAGTCCAGCACATAGCCGCTGCGGTTGCCGAGCAGCGTGCCAATCGGCGCGTAGACAGCCCCACATGGGTCGCCCTTGCGCGCCTTCCACAGCAGTGGCGTGACCACGGTTTCGGTCGGGCCGTAGCCGTTGAACAGGTAGGTCGGCTTGAGTGCACGCCACGCCAGGTCGTAACTCGCTTGAGCCACCGCATCGCCGCCGAAGCAGTACACGCGCACTTTTGGCGGGTTACCGTCGCGCTCGGCATGCTCGGCCAACTGCTGCAAATAAACCGGCGGGAACACGGCCATGGTCACGTTATGGCGGTGCATTTGCTGGTAGGTGTAGTCCGGCAGCCACAGGCTGTCATCGCGGATCAGCACACTGGCGCCATTGATCAGCGGGTGCATCCAGCCTTCGTGGGAGCCGTCGAAGGCGAACGACATAAAGTGCAATTCGCAATCGGCCGGGCCGGTTTCATAGCGCTCACCGGTGGCGATAATGTGCGCCACCAACGGCCCATGCGACACCGCCACGCCCTTGGGCATGCCGGTGGAACCGGAGGTGTAGATCACGTAGGCAAGGTTGTCGCCGTCGAGTTTCACCGGGGGTGCGGTGTCGCTGAAATCGGCCCAGGTTTGCCGTTGGTCGATGGCAAGCACGTCCAGCCCGTCCGGAATCGGCAGGCGCTGTTGTACGGCCGAATGGGTCAGCAGCAGTTGCGCACGGCTGTCCTGCATCATATACAGCAGGCGATCACGCGGGTATTCGATGTCCAGCGGCACATACACGCCACCGGCTTTCATCACCGCGAGGAACGCCACCATGATTTCGGCGCTGCGCGGCATGGCGATGGCCACCCGCACTTCCGGGCCGACGCCACGGGCGATCAGGGCGCGGGCCAGGCGGTTGGCCTCACGGTCCAGCTCGCCGTAGCTCAGGGTTTGCGCGTCGAATTTCACCGCGACCGCGTGCGGAGTTTCACTGGCACGGTCGGCCACCAACTCGTGCACCAGGCGCTCGGCCGGGAAGCCGGCGCCGGTTTGGTCCCATAGCTCGAGAATCTGTTGCTGCTCGGCAGCGTCCAGCAGGCTCAACTGGCTAAGGCTTTGCCGTGGGTTGGTCACCATCGCTTGCAACAGGTTCTGCCAGTGGCCGGCCATGCGTTGCACGGTACTCGCCTCGAACAGGTCCTGGGCATACCCCAACGTGGCCCAGATCCCCTCAACCGATTCCTGGATATCCAGGTCCAGGTCGAAATGCGCAGTCTTGCTCTCCCACTCCAGCCCTTCTACCCGCAGCATGGGCAGTTGGTGCTGGACCTGGGCCTGGCCGACGTCGGTCTGGTGGTTGAACATCACCTGGAACAACGGGTTGTGGCTCAGGCTGCGCTCGGGCTGCAAAGCCTCCACCAGTTGCTCGAACGGCAGGTCCTGGTGGGCCTGGGCTTCCAGCGCCCGTTGCCGGGTCTGCTGCAACAATTGCTCGACGCTCATCTGGCCGTGGATATCGGCTTTGAGCACCTGGGTGTTGACGAAAAAGCCGATAAGACGCTCGGTTTCGCTGCGATTGCGGTTGGCGATCGGCACCCCGACGCGTATTTCTTCCTGGCCGCTGTAGCGGTGCAGCAAGGTCTGGAACGACGCCAGCAGCAGCATGAACAGGGTCACGCCTTGCTGCTGGGCCAGGGCCTTGAGGTCGTGGGTCAAGCCAGGCGCCAACTCAATCGCCAGGCGTGCGCCACGGTGGCTCTGCACCGCTGGGCGCGGGTGGTCGAACGGCAATTCCAGCACGCTCTGCTCGCCGCCGAGCATCTCGCGCCAGTAGGCCAGTTGGCGCGCCTTCTCACCGGCCTCCATCCAATTGCGCTGCCACACGGCGTAGTCGGCGTATTGGATCGCCAGCGCCGGCAATTGCAGGGCCTGGCCCTGGCTGTAGGCGGCGTAGAGCTGCACCAGCTCCTCGACCATCAGTTGCATCGACCAGCCATCGGAAACGATGTGGTGCTGCACCAGTACCAGCACATGCTCGTCAGCAGCCAGACGCAGCAGCGACACGCGCAGCAACGGCCCTTGTTGCAGGTCGAAGGGTTGGGCAATCTCGGCCTCCACCCGCGCCTTCAATGCGCTTTCTTCGACCTCGGCACACGCGATGTGCAACGACACCTGCGGCTCGATCACTTGAACCGTGCGCTCGCGCTCCTCGCGCAGGCAGGTGCGCAGGCTTTCATGACGGGCCAGCAAGCTGTCGAAACTGCGTTGCAACGCCGCCTGGTCAAGCTGGCCTTTCAGGCGCAGCGCGCTGGGAATGTGATAGGCCGCGCTGTGCGGCTCCAGTTGCCAGAGAAACCACTGGCGCTCCTGGGCGTACGACAGCGGCAGAGGCTGATCCCGTTTGGCCGGCAACAGCGGCGGCGCCTTCGGCGCTGCGGGGTCCTGGGTGGTCAGTGCGGCCACAAACCCCTCCAGGCGCGGCTGCTCGAACAGGGTCTTGAGCGGCACTTCCAGGCTCAGGGCCTGGCGGATGCGCGAGACCACTTGCATGGCCAGCAAAGAATGCCCGCCCAGTTCAAAGAAGTGATGCGCCAGGCCCACGCGCTCAACACCGAGGATATCGGCCCAGATCGCCGCGATCTGTTGTTGCAGCGCCGTGACCGGCTCCAGCCAGGCCTGCTGGCCCGACGTGGCATCGGGCTTGGGCAGGGCCTGGCGGTCGAGCTTGCCATTGGGGTTCAGGGGCATGCGGTCGAGGAAGATCAGATGCGCGGGCACCATGTAATCGGGCAATTGCTCGCGCAAGCTGGCCTTGAGCAGTTCGCCGGCGGCCAGGTGCTCGTGCTCGGATAACGCCTGCGTCGGCACCAGATAGGCCAGCAATTGATTGTCGGCCGCGAGCAGGAACGCCTCGCGAACCCCTTCCTGGGCCAGCAACAACGCCTCGATCTCACCCAACTCGATACGAAAACCACGGATTTTCACTTGATGGTCGACCCGGCCGACGTACTCGATCACCCCGTCTGCGCGATAACGCGCCAGGTCGCCGGTGCGGTACAGACGCTCGCCCAAGCGGCTGAACGGGTCAGCCACAAATCGCTCGGCGGTCAGGCTCGGGCGTTGCAGGTAAGCCCGCGCCAGGCCGCTGGCGCTGGCAATGTACAGCTCGCCCACGGCGCCGACCGGCAACAGGTTGAGGTCGCGGTCCAGCACATACAGGGCGCGCCCCGGCAAGGCACGGCCGATGGGGCTGGCGCTGTCGCCGACCACCACGTTGTCAGCGCTGCAATCGAGCGTACTGGAGACCACGGTGGCCTCGGTAGGCCCGTAGGTGTTAAGCAGTCGCACATGGCCCAAGCCCGCACGACGCCACATCGCCGGACCGTCCAGGGGCATGGCTTCGCCGCCGATATGCACCTGGCGCAGCGCGCCGTACGAGCGTGGGCCCGCCGCCAGGCAATCCTGCAGGAACAGTTTCCAGTAGGCGGTGGGCAAGTCGGCCAGGCTGATGTTCTGGTCGATAATCTGCCGGTACAGATCGGCCCCGTCCCACAGTTGCGGGCCGCGCAGCACTACGGTGGCCCCCAGGGTCAGGGCCGGGTACAACTGCTCGACAAAACCGTCGAAGTTCAGGGTTGCGAACTGCAGCACCCGGTCCTCAGGCGCCAGGCGTGAATAGTCGGCAGCGATGCCCGCGAACTCGCTGAGCGCGGCGTGGCTGATGGCAACGCCCTTGGGCTTGCCGGTGGAACCCGAGGTGTAGATGACATAGGCCAGGCTGCGGGGCTCGAACTCGACAGCCGGGGTGTCATCGGCACACAGCGCCAATTGCGCCTCGGCAAGGTCGATATCCAGGCACGCCACTTGCTCCGGCAACGGCAGGCGCTCGCGCAGGTGAGACTGGGTCAACACCAGTTGCACGCGACTGTCTTCGAGCATATGCACCAGGCGTTCGCGGGGATACTCGGGGTCCAGCGGCACGTACGCCCCGCCCGCCTTGAGCACCGCCAACAGGCTGACCACCATCGCAAACGAACGCTCAACCGCGATGCCGACCAGCACCTCCGGGCCGATGCCCTGGGCGATCAAGTAATGCGCCAGGCGGTTGGCCTGGCGGTTCAGCGCGTCATAGCTGAGCGTCTGGTCACCCAGGGCCAGCGCCTGGCGTGCAGGGTGTTGCCGGGCCTGGGCGTCGAACAATTGATGCACGCCTTGCAGCGCGCCCGCCGTGGCCGGGGCATTCCAGTCCTCAAGCATCACCTGCTGTTGCGGTGTGCTGAGCATCGCCAGCTCGCACAGACGGCTGCGCGGCGCACTCACCACGGCCTGCAGCAGGTTTTGCCAGTGCTGCGCAAAACGCTCGATGGTCGCCGCGTCGAACAGGTCGGTGGCGTAGGTCAGCGCCGCCCAGATGCCTTCGGCGGATTCATGGGTGTCCAGGCTCAGGTCAAAATGCGTGGTGTGGCTGTCCCAGTCCAGCTCTGCCACCCGCAGGCCGGGCAACTGCTGGCCGTCGCGGCCGCCCTGGGCGTCGGTCTGGTGATTGAACATCACTTGGAACAACGGGTTGTGGCTCAGGCTGCGCTCGGGCTGCAGCGCCACCACCAGCTGTTCGAACGGCAGGTCCTGGTGCGCCTGGGCTTCCAGGGCACGCCGCTTGGCCTGGTGCAGCAACTCGGCAAAGGTCATCTGCCCATCGAGGTCGGCCTTGAGCACTTGGGTGTTGACGAAAAAACCTATAAGGCGCTCGGTTTCAACGCGGTTGCGGTTGGCATTCGGCACGCCGATACGAATATCCGACTGGCCACTGTAGCGAAACAACAGGGTCTGGAACGAGGCCAGCAGCAGCATGAACGGCGTCACGCCCTCTTGCTGCGCCAGGCGCTTGAGGCCGGCCACCCGCTCGGGCGCCAAGTGCACCTGCAAGCTTGCGCCGCGATGGCTTTGCTGCGCCGGGCGCGGATGGTCGAGGGGCAACTCGAGCACCGGTTGCTCACCGCCCAGCAGGTCTTGCCAATACGCCAGCTGGCGGGCCCGCTCGCCCGCCTCCATCCAGCTGCGCTGCCACAGCGCGTAGTCGGCGTACTGGATCGGCAGGCCCGGCAGCTCAACGGCCTGGCTCTGGCTGTAAGCGGCGTACAGCCGCACCAGTTCCTCGACCATCACTTGCATCGACCAGCCATCGGAGATGATGTGGTGCTGCACCATCACCAGTACGTGTTCATCCTCCGCCAGCTGCAGCAGGGTCACGCGCAACAGCGGCCCTTGCTGCAAATCGAAAGGCCGGGCGACCTCGGCTTCGACCCGCGCCATCAGCTGGGGCTCGTCGACCTGGGCCTGGTGTATCTCGACCCTGGCCTCGGGCTCCACGGCTTGCAACAAGCGCTCGCCGTCCTGGACCAGCCGGGTGCGCAGGCTTTCATGCCGGGCCAACAGGCTGTCGAAACTGCGTTGCAGTGCGCCCAGGTCCAGGCGCCCCTGCAAGCGCAATGCGCCGGGGATATGGTAGGTGGCGCTGTCCGGGTCCAGTTGCCAGAGGAACCACTGGCGCTCCTGGGCGTAGGACAGCGGCAAGGGCTGGTCGCCCTCGCGAATCGTCGCGATAGGCAATTGGGCAAAGCTCATGCCGCGACTTTGCAGACGCTGGTAAAACTGCTGGCGCTGTTCCAGAGGCAGGCGAAGAAAGCGCGAAACCAGATCGATGTTAGGGTTGGAAAGCATGGGTCAAATCGCCTCTAGTTCGCTCAAAAAGTCACGAAGATCATCAAAATCTTCCACGCTGCCGGCGCGGAAGGTAGCTGCCGCCTGTACATAGGCGCGCAGCGTTTCGGTCTGGAACACTTCCACCAGCGGCACTTCCAGGCCCAGTTCGGCCTGGACCCGCGAGGTGATCTGGATCGCCAGCAGCGAATGGCCGCCCACTTCAAAGAAGTTGTCGTTCAGCCCCACTTGCGGCAGGCGCAGCACGTCGGCCCAGATCGCGGCGATCTGGTGTTCCAGCTCGGTTTCGGGGGCTACATACGCCTGCTGCAACAGGCTCGCATCCGGCTCGGGCAGGCCCTTGCGGTCGAGCTTGCCGTTGGGGGTCAGCGGCATTTGCGCCAGGAACATAAAGTGCGTCGGCACCATGTAATCCGGCAGGCGGGTTTTCAGGGCGCGGCGCAGGGTGTCGCGCAACTCGGCCTGGTCGGCCAGGTTGGCGTCGGCCGGTACCACATAGGCCACCAGCTGCTTGCCGGTCGGGCCGTCCTGCGCCACCACCACGGTTTCACCGACGTTGTGCTGCTCGCGCAGGCGGGCTTCGATCTCGCCCAGCTCGATACGGAAACCACGGATTTTCACCTGATGGTCGACACGCCCCAGGTAATCCACCACGCCATCCGGGCGGCCGCGGGTCAGGTCGCCGCTGCGATACACGCGGCTGCCGGGTTTGCCGAACGGGTCCGGCACGAAACGTTCGGCGGTGAGTGCCGGACGCTCCAGATACCCCCGGGCCACGCCCTCGCCGCCTGAGTACAGCTCACCGGCCACGCCGATCGGTTGCAGGTTGAGTTGCGAGTCCAGCACATAGCCGCTGCGGTTGCCGAGCAGCGTGCCAATCGGCGCGTAGACAGCCCCACATGGGTCGCCCTTGCGCGCCTTCCACAGCAGTGGCGTGACCACGGTTTCGGTCGGGCCGTAGCCGTTGAACAGGTAGGTCGGCTTGAGTGCACGCCACGCCAGGTCGTAACTCGCTTGAGCCACCGCATCGCCGCCGAAGCAGTACACGCGCACTTTTGGCGGGTTACCGTCGCGCTCGGCATGCTCGGCCAGCTGTTGCAGATACACCGGCGGGAACACGGCCATGGTCACGTTATGGCGGTGCATTTGCTGGTAGGTGTAGTCCGGCAGCCACAGGCTGTCATCGCGGATCAGCACACTGGCGCCATTGATCAGCGGGTGCATCCAGCCTTCGTGGGAGCCGTCGAAGGCGAACGACATAAAGTGCAATTCGCAATCGGCCGGGCCGGTTTCATAGCGCTCACCGGTGGCGATAATGTGCGCCACCAACGGCCCATGCGACACCGCCACGCCCTTGGGCATGCCGGTGGAACCGGAGGTGTAGATCACGTAGGCAAGGTTGTCGCCGTCGAGTTTCACCGGGGGTGCGGTGTCGCTGAAATCGGCCCAGGTTTGCCGTTGGTCGATGGCAAGCACGTCCAGCCCGTCCGGAATCGGCAGGCGCTGTTGTACGGCCGAATGGGTCAGCAGCAGTTGCGCACGGCTGTCCTGCATCATATACAGCAGGCGATCACGCGGGTATTCGATGTCCAGCGGCACATACACGCCACCGGCTTTCATCACCGCGAGGAACGCCACCATGATTTCGGCGCTGCGCGGCATGGCGATGGCCACCCGCACTTCCGGGCCGACGCCACGGGCGATCAGGGCGCGGGCCAGGCGGTTGGCCTCACGGTCCAGCTCGCCGTAGCTCAGGGTTTGCGCGTCGAATTTCACCGCGACCGCGTGCGGAGTTTCACTGGCACGGTCGGCCACCAACTCGTGCACCAGGCGCTCGGCCGGGAAGCCGGCGCCGGTCTGATTCCACAGCTGGAGGATGTGCTGTTGCTCATCCGCATTGAGCAGGTTCAGTTGGCCGATAGGCTGCTGCTGATCATCAACCATCGCTTGCAACAGGTTCTGCCAGTGGCCGGCCATGCGTTCGATGGTCGCCGGGGCGAACAGGTCGGTGGCGTAGTTCAGGGACGCACGCAGCAGCGCCTGGCTTTCTTCCACGTCCAGCGCCAGGTCGAACTGGGCCAGGCCCTCATCCCAGCTCAGGACCTCGACGCTCAGGTCGGTCAGGCGCTGCAAGTGGCTGGCGGCCGAGGTCACGCGGTGGTTGAACATGACTTGGAACAACGGGCTCAGGCTCATGCTGCGCTCGGGCTGCAGCGCCTCCACCAGTTGCTCGAACGGCAGGTCCTGATGGGCCTGTGCCTCCAGGGAGCGTTGGCGCGCTTGATGCAACAGCTGCTCAACGCTCATTTGCCCGTGGATATCGGCCTTGAGCACCTGGGTGTTGACGAAAAAGCCGATCAGCCCTTCGGTTTCCAGGCGATTACGGTTGGCAATCGGCACGCCGACGCGCACGTCTTCCTGGCCGCTGTAGCGGTGCAGCAACGCCTGGTAAGACGCCAGCAACACCATCGGCAACGTGACCCCGGCGCGCTGCGCCAAGCCGCGCAAACCGGCCAGCAGCGGCGCCGCAAGCTCAATGCCCAAACGGGCACCACGGTGGCTTTGCACCGCAGGGCGCTGGTAGTCGAACGGCAGTTCCAGTACCGGCTGCACACCGCCCAACTGCGCATTCCAGTAAGCCAGTTGGCGGGCCTTCTCGCCGGCTTCCATCCAGCTGCGCTGCCACACGGCGTAGTCGGCGTACTGCACCGGCAACGCCGCCAGGTTCGGCGTATGCCCCTGGCTGAACGCGGCGTACAGCTGCACCAGTTCCTCGACCATCAATTGCATCGACCAGCCATCGGAGACGATATGGTGCTGCACCAGCACCAGCACCTGCTCGTTCGCGCTCAAGCGCAACAACTTAGCCCGCAGCAATGGCCCGCGCAGCAGGTCGAACGGGCGTGCGACCTCGTCGGCGACCCGTGCTTTCAGTGCGGCTTCATCGGTGTCGGCCTGCTCGATTTCAATCAGGCCCGACTCTTCAATCACCTGCACCGCACCGCCTGCGTCCTGGCGCAAATGGGTGCGCAGGCTTTCATGGCGCGCCAGCAAGGTGTCAAAGCTGCGTTGCAGTGCGGCCAGGTCCAGCGCGCCGCTCAAACGCAGGGCGCTGGGGATGTGGTACGCGGCGCTTTGCGGGTCCAGTTGCCAGAGGAACCACTGGCGCTCCTGGGCATAGGACAGCGGCAAGGGCTGGTTGCGATCAGCCTTGAGCATGGCCGGCGCAACTACGCCCTCCTCACCCAGCGCACGTACGAAGTCACCCAGCAGGGGCTGTTCGAACAGGGTCTTGAGCGCCACTTCCAGCGCCAGCGCCTGGCGTACCCGCGACACCACCCGCGTGGCCAGCAAGGAGTGCCCGCCGAGTTCGAAGAAGTGGTCGTCGAGGCCGACCTGCGGCACATCCAGCACCTCGGCCCAGATCGCCGCAACCTGTTGCTCGCGTGGGGTCACAGGCGCCACATGGCCCTTGTGCAACAGTGCCGCATCGACTTTGGGCAAGGCCTTGCGGTCGAGCTTGCCGTTGGGGGTCAGCGGCAGGCTGTCGAGGAACATCAGGTGCGCCGGCACCATGTAGTCTGGCAGGCGTTCGCGCAGGGCGGCTTTGTAGGCGTCCGGTGCCTGCGGCGCCGACGTTACCAGGTAGGCGATCAGGCGGTCGTTGTCGGCCAGCACTACGGCTTCGCGCACCCCGGCGTGCTCGCGCAGGCAGGCTTCGATTTCACCCAGTTCGATACGGAACCCACGCACCTTGACCTGATGGTCGACCCGGCCGATGTACTCCACCACGCCGTCGGCACGGTAGCGCGCCAGGTCGCCGGTGCGGTACAGGCGCTCGCCCGGCGCACCGTAGGGGTTGGGCACGAAACGTTCGGCAGTCAGCGCCGGCCGCGCATGGTAGCCACGCGCCAGGCCCACGCCGCCGATCAGCAGTTCACCGGCCGCGCCCAATGGGCAAGGGGTCAGCCCGGCATTGAGGATGAACAGCGAAGTATTGGCGATCGGCCGCCCGACAAAAGGCTGCGCCTCGAGCAGACGATGGGCTGCCGACCAGATGGTGGTTTCGGTTGGACCGTACAGGTTCCACAGCGGGCCTTGCAGGTCGAGCATGCGCTGGGCCAGGTCAGCCGGCAGCGCTTCGCCGCCGCACAGCGCCTTGATCCCACGCAGCAGTTGCACGCGGGGGCTCTCCAGCAGCATGCGCCAGGTCGAGGGAGTGGCTTGCAGGACGTTGGCGCACTGGCGGTGCGCCAGGTCGAGAATCGCCTCCGGGTCGAGGGCCAGCGCCTGGCCGCTCAACAGCACCGTGGCGCCAACCGTCAGCGGCACATACAGCTCCAGGGCGAAGATGTCGAACGAGAAGGTGGTCAGCGACAGCACTCGCGCATCAGCGCCGATGGCCAGGGTATCGGCCATGCCGCAAGTAAAACTGCACAGCGCCTGGTGGCGCACCATCACGCCCTTGGGTTTACCCGTGGAGCCGGAGGTATAGATCACATAGGCCAGGTGTTCCGGGGTGACGTTGACCTGCGGGTTGTGTTCGTCAGCCTCGCTGTCCTCGATCAGCACCACCTGCAAACCGTGCGGTTGTACCAGGCGGCCGAGCAGCGGTGGCTGGGTCAGCAGCACGCGAGCGCGGCTGTCTTCGAGCATAAAAGCCAGGCGATCCGCCGGGAACTGCGGGTCCAGCGGCACATAGGCGCCACCGGCCTTGAGGGTGGCCAGCAGGCCGACCACCATGTCCAGCGAGCGCTCCACATGCACCGCCACCAGCACGTCCGGGCCGACGCCCGCCGCGATCAGGCGATGGGCCAGGCGGTTGGCGCGACGGTTGAGGTCAGCGTAGCTCAGGGCCTCGTCATTGAATTGCAGGGCGATGGCGTGCGGCTGTGCCAGGGCTTGCGCTTCGAACAGCTGTTGCACGCAGCGCTCGCGAGGGTAGTCGAACGTGCTGTGGTTCCACTCAGCAACCATCTGCTGCACTTGCGGCGCGCTGAGCATCGCCAGTTCATCCAGTGCCTGGGAGGCATTCTGCACCACGGCGCGCAGCAGGTTCTGCCAGTGCTCGGCCAGGCGTTCCAGGGTGGCGGCGTCGAACAGGTCGGTGGCGTAGGTCAAGGACGCCCACAGGCCCTCGGCGGACTCTTCGGTTTCCAGGTTGAGGTCGAACTGGGTGCTGTGGCCGGCCCAATCCAGCGGTTGCAGGGTCAGGCCAGGCAATTGCAGCGGGCTTGCGCGCAGGGTGTCCTGGTGGTTGAACATCACCTGGAACAGCGGGTTGTGGCTGAGGCTGCGCTCCGGTTGCAGCGCTTGCACCAGTTGCTCGAACGGCAAGTCCTGATGCGCCTGGGCCTCCAATGCACGTTGCTTGACCTGGGCCAGCAACTGGTCGAAGCCCATCTGCCCGTGCAGCTCGGCCTTGAGCACCTGGGTGTTGACGAAGAAGCCGATCAGCTGCTCGGTTTCGAGGCGATTGCGATTGGCGATCGGCACCCCGACGCGGATGTCGGTCTGGCCGCTGTAGCGATGCAGCAAGGTCTGGAACGACGCCAGCAGCAGCATGAACAAGGTCACGTCCTGACGCTGGGCAAGGGCCTTGAGATCTGCGACCAGTGCGGTGTCCAGATGGATCTGCCGGCGCGCACCGCGCTGGCTTTGTACCGCCGGGCGCGGGTGGTCCAGGGGCAATTCCAGCACCGGATGCTCAGTGCCGAGGCGACTGCACCAGTAGTCGAGTTGACGCTGCTGCTCCCCGGCCGCCATCCACTCGCGTTGCCACACCGCGTAATCGGCATAGTGCAGTGCCAGTGCGGGCAGTTGAGCCTGGCCCTGATACAACGCCACCAGCTCGTCGACCATGACGTGCATCGACCAGCCGTCGGAGATGATGTGGTGTTGAGTGATCACCAGCACATGGTGCTCGGCCGTGATCTCCAGCAGTTTGACGCGCATCAGCGGGCCGTCGACCAGGTTGAATGGCCGCTGGATTTCCTCGGCTACCGCGTGTTCGATGGCCGACGCGGCGACCTGCTGGCGTTCAACCGGCATCGCCAGGCTTGGGTGAATCACCTGCCAGGCGTGCTCGCCCTCCTCCACGAAGGTGGTGCGCAGCGGCTCATGGCGTTGCACCAGGGCTTGGAATGCGTGCTCCAGCGCGCAAATGTCCAGTTCGCCGCGAAGGTGCAATGCGGTCGGCACATGGTAGGCGGCGCCCGTCGGGTCCAGTTGCCAGAGGAACCACTGGCGCTCCTGGGCAAAGGACAGCGCCAGCGGCCGGTCGCGCTCCACGGCCACCAGTGCCGGAGCCGTGTCAGCCTGCAAGCCCGCGCAAGCCGTCGCGAAGGCTTCCAGCGTCGGCTGTTCGAACAGCGCTCGCAGCGGCACTTCCAGCTTGAGCGCATGGCGCACGCGGGACACCACCTGGGTGGCCAGCAACGAATGGCCGCCCCGTTCGAAGAAGTGGTCATCAAGCCCCACTTGCTCAACCTGCAATACCGCTTGCCAGATCGCTGCCAGCTCGTGCTGCAACGGGCTTTGCGGGGCGCGATAAGCCTGGCGAGTCAGGCTCAGGTCGGGTGCCGGCAATACACGGCGGTCAAGTTTGCCGTTGTTGTTCAACGGCAACGCGTCCATCACTACCCAATGCGCCGGCACCATGTAGTCCGGCAGGGACTGGCGCAAGGTGGCCGCCACCGCCTGTGAATCCAGGCGCTGACCCTGGGCCGGCACCACGTAGGCCACCAGTTGCGCACCCGTGGCGCTCGGTTGCGCGATCACTGCGGCCTCACGCAGTTGAGGCAAGGCTTGCAGGCTGGCTTCGATCTCGCCGACTTCCACACGGAAACCGCGAATCTTCACCTGATGGTCGATGCGCCCGACGTACTCCAGGGCACCCGCCTCGTTGTAACGGGCCAGATCACCGCTGCGGTACAGCCGCGCACCCGGCACGCTCGAAAACGGGTCCGGCAGGAAGCGTTCGGCGGTGAGTGCCGGGCGGTCGAAATAGCGCTGGGCCAGGCCGAACTCGGCGCCGATGCACAGCTCGCCGACGCCATCGGTGGCCAACAGCTCGAAAGCACTGTCGAGCACATACAGCGAGCGACCTTCGATGGCGCGGCCGATCGGCACGCCAAACGCATCGCTGGCATCCGCCAACTGGCAGTCGTGCACGCTGGAAACCACGGTGGCCTCGGTAGGCCCGTAGGTGTTGACCAGGCGCACACCGCCCAACCCGGCGGCGTGCCAGGCGCGCAGCCCTTCCACCGACATCGCTTCGCCGCCCACATGCACCTGGCGCAGGTTACCCAGAGGGCGACGGTCCACGGCGCACTCCTTGGCCAGCAAGTACCAGTAAGCCGCCGGCAAGTCGGCGAGCGTCACGCGCTGTTCGACGATTTCCCGCGCCAGTTGCCCGGCGTCCCACAGCTCGTCACCGCGCATGATCAAGGCGGCGCCCACACACAACGGTGGGTAGCACTGCTCGACAAAGCCGTCGAAACTGAACGTGGCGAACTGCAGTACGCGGTCGTCGGCGCGCAGCTGGCTGTACACCTCGGCGCTGCCGCAGAACTGGCCGAGGGCCGCGTGATCGATGGCCACGCCCTTGGGCTGGCCGGTGGAACCGGAGGTGTAGATCACGTACGCCAGGTCGGTGGCGGCCGCCAGGTTAGCTGGGTCGGTGACCGGGTAGCTGGCCAGCTCCAAACCTGCGGCAGTGAAGTCCACCCGCGCCAACCCTTGCGGCAGCGCCAGCTCGGCCAGCAGCCCGGTTTCGCTGAGCAGCAGATCCAGGCGGCTGTCCGCCAGCATGTAGGCCAGGCGTTCGGTGGGGAGTTTCGGGTCCAGCGGCACATAGGCGGCGCCGCTTTTAAGCACGGCCAGCAGGCTGACGATCAACTGCGGGCCACGGCGGCACGCCAGGCCAACCAGCTGGCCCGGCCCCACGCCGAGTTCCAGCAGGCGATGGGCCAGACGGTTGGCGTGTTGGTTGAGCTGGGCATAGCTCAAGCGCGCTTCGCCCGCCTGCACCGCCAGCGCATCCGGCGTGGCAGCGGCCTGGGCGGCGATGCGCTCGTGCACCCACAGCTGATGCGGGGCGCCGCCGGGCGACTGGCCCAGGGCGCGCATGTCGCGCTGGGTGCTGTCGTCGAGCAGCCGCAAATTACCCAGGGGCGCTTGGGCGTCGGCGAGCAATTGCACCAGCAGGTATTGCAGGTTGGCACCCAAGCGGGTGACCTGCTGTGCACTGAAGTGTGCGCGGTTATAGCTGAACTCCAGGCGCAGGCTGGCACCCAGCTCAATGCCCAGGGTCAGCGGGTAGTTAGTGGTTTCGTGGTTGTGCATCCGGCCGAAGGTCAGGCCGGCGGGCGCACCCTGTTTGAGGGCTTCGGCCACCGGGAAGTTTTCGAATACCAGCAAGGTGTCGAACAGCGCCGCGCCCTGCTGCCCGGCCCAACCCTGGATGTCATACAGCGGTACATGCTCATGGTCGCGCAGGCTCAGGTTCAGGGCTTGCAGCTCGCCGAGCCAGCGTGCGGCCGGCTGCGCCGGTGCCGCGATGCTGACCATCGGCAAGGTGTTGATAAACAGGCCCAGCTGCTGTTCGATCCCCGCCAGCGGTGCCGAACGCCCGGCAACGGTGGCGCCGAAGGCCACGCAATCCTGACCGGTGTAGCGTTGCAGCAACAGGCTCCAGGCGCCTTGCAGCAAGGTGTTGAGGGTGATTTTCTGGCGGCGCGCAAACTCGCCGAGGGCGCGAGTGAAATCGCCGTCGAGCACCACCTGGTAATCCGCCATCCCGGCACCTTCGGCCGGAACACGCAGCGCTGGCGCCAGCAAGGTGGGCGCCTGCAACGGCGCCAGCGCGGCTTTCCAGAATGCCTCACCCGAGGCTTGCTGCTGCAGCCAGCCCAGGTAATCGCGGAACTGCCCCAGCGGCGCCGACACAGGCTGGCCGGCATAGTGGGCGATGACTTCGCCCAGCAGTTGGGCGTTGCTCCAGCCATCCATCAGGATGTGGTGGCTGGTAAAAATCAGGTGCCAGACATCGCCGGCACCGCGTACCAGCATCAGGCGAAACAGCGGCGCGGCATTGAGCACGAAGCCCTTTTCGCGTTCGGCGGCAGCGAGCGCGTCGAAGTCTGCCTCCACGTCTTCAATCACTTGCAATTGCAAGTCGACCTGGCGCTGGATCACCTGATGGGCGCTGTCCAGGCCCAGCCAATGGAAGCTGCTGCGCAGGATGTCATGACGGTCCAGCGCCGCCTGCCAGGCACGCCCGAACGCCAGCAGGTCCAGGCCCTGGATGTCCAGGCGCAACTGGTTGATATAAGCCTGGGCCTCGGGCTCATACAGGGTGTGGAACAACATGCCCTGCTGCATCGGCGACAGCGGGTAGAGATCGGCAATCGCCGGGCCCGCCACCGGCAACGCGTCCAATTGCGGCTGAGTCAGGCGCGCCAGCGGGAAGTCCGAAGGGGTCACCTGCCCTGCCGGCGTGGCGCAGCAGTGTTCGATCAACGCCTTGAGTTCAGCGGCGTAGTCATCCGCCAAGCGCTGGATCGTCGACTCCTCGAACATTTCGCGGCTGAAGCCCCATTGCAGGGCCAATTCACCGCCATACACCTGCCCTTCCACCGTCAGCCAGTTGGCCAATGGGGCTTCGGGGTCCTGGGCCTGGCCACTGCCTTGAGCCGCCGGAACGAACAGCGCCGACTCATTGAACTGGCGGTCGAACTGGCCCAGGTAATTGAAGGTGATGCGCGGTGCGGTAAGGCTCGACAAACTCTCGCGTACGGCCGGTGCACCCAAGTAACGCAGCAGGCCATAGCCGATGCCTTTGTCCGGCACGGCGCGCAGTTGCTCCTTGACCGACTTGATCACACTCGACAGCTCGCCGTCAGCGTGCAGGCGCACCGGGAACAGGCTGGTGAACCAGCCGACAGTACGGGTCAGGTCAACGTTGTCGAACAGGTCTTCGCGGCCATGGCCTTCGAGTTGGATCAGCGCGGCGGATTGCCCGCTCCAACGGCTGATGACGCGTGCCAACGCGGTCAGCAGCAGGTCATTGACCTGGGTGCGGTAGGCCGCCGGGGCATCCTGCAACAGTTGGCGGGTGTGGTCGGCATTCAGGCGAATTTCAAGTTTGCTGCCCAGCCGATTCTGCAGGCCGCCCTGGGGGTTGTCGCAAGGCAAGTCGGCGTCTGTGGCCTGTGCCTGCCAGTACGGCAGTTGCGCCTCGAGGCTCAGCGCATGGGCCTGCAACTGCTGCGCCCACTGCTGGTAGGCGCTGGTCTTGGACGGCAACGCTGCATTGGCATACGCCAGTTGCAGGTCTTCCAACAGGATGCGCCAGGACACGCCATCCACCACCAGGTGATGGACCACCAGTAACAGGCGCTGGCTACCGTCGGCCATGCTCACCAGGGCGGCGCGCAGCAGCGGGCCTTGCGCAAGGTTTAGGCTGCGCTGGGCTTCATCGCAGAACGCGGCCAGTTCAGTCTCGCGGGTGGCGTGGGCTTGCCACAGGTCAGATCCCGCGACCGGCGCAGCGTAGGTTTGTTGCCAGCCGTCCGCCTGCTGCGTAAAGCGCAGGCGCAGGGCGTCGTGATGATTGAGCACTTGCGTCAGGGCCGCGTCCAACCGTGCAGGCTCCAGCGCCTCTCGCGGGGTCAGCAGCAACGATTGGTTCCAATGCTGACGCGCCGGGATGGCCTGGTCGAAAAAGCTGTGCTGCACAGGGGTCAGGATGACGTCGCCGGTAAGGGGCCCCTGGTCGATAACGGCGGCCTGCTCGAAGCGCGCCACCAGCGCCAGGCTGCGCACGCTCTGGTACTGGAACAGGTCCCGGGGGCTGAGGCGAATCCCGGCCTGGCGTGCACGGCTGACCACTTGGATGGAGATGATCGAATCCCCACCCAGCTCGAAAAAGTTGTCGTCGAGGCCGACCTGCTCGACGCCGAGCACATCGCTCCAGATCACCGCCAGGGCTTTTTGCAGGGCATTTTCCGGCGCGCTATACGCTTGCTGCGGCGCGGCATCCGGCAATGGCAGGGCCTTGCGGTCGAGCTTGCCATTGGCGGTGACCGGCAGCTTGGCCAGGTGCACCATATGGCTTGGCACCATGTACTCCGGCAGGCTGCTCAGCAGCCAGGCCTTGAGGTCGGTGGGGGCTTCGCCTTCCAGTACCAGGTAGGCCACCAGCTGCTTGCCGCCCTGCACCAGCACCACCGCCTCACGCACGCCAGGGTGTTGCATCAGGCGCGTTTCGATTTCGCCCAGCTCGATGCGCAGGCCGCGCAGCTTGACCTGATGGTCGAGGCGGCCCAGGTATTCGATCACCCCGTCGGCACGCTGGCGCACGCGGTCGCCAGTGCGATACAGACGCGCGCCATCACCGAACGGGCTGGGCACAAAACGCTCGGCAGTCAATGCCGGGCGACGGTGATAACTGCGGGCCAGGCCGCTGCCGCCCAGGTACAACTCGCCGGATACACCGGCCGGCACCGGGTTAAGCTGGGCATCGAGCACGTAGGTGCCGAGGTTGGCGATGGGGCGGCCGATGGGCACGCTGTCGGCGCCTTCGTCGAGGCAGGTCCAGTGGGTCACGTCGATGGCCGCTTCGGTCGGGCCATAGAGGTTGAACAACCCGGCCTGGGGCAGTTTGGCGAACACTTGCAGTTGCGCGTCCAACGGCAAGGCTTCGCCGCTGCACACGATACGCTGCAGGCTGCGGCAAGCCTGCACGCCCGGCTCATGGATAAACGCCTGGAGCATCGACGGCACGAAGTGCAAGGTGGTGATCGCGTGTCGGCCGATGGTCTCGATCAGGCGCGCCGGCTCGCGGTGCTCGCCAGGCGCGGCGACCACCAGGCGTGCGCCGGTCATCAGCGGCCAGAAGAATTCCCAGACCGACACATCAAAGCTGAACGGGGTTTTCTGCAGGACGGCGTCGCCGGCATCCAGGTGGTAGGCCTGTTGCATCCAGCACAGGCGGTTGACCAGGGCCCGATGGCTGTTGCCGGCGCCCTTGGGCTTGCCGGTGGAGCCGGAGGTGTAGATCACGTAGGCCAGGTTCAGCGCGTGAACATCGACTGCGGGGGACTCGGTGCTGTAGCCATCCAGCCACAGCGCGGGCTGATCCAGGGCAATCACCCGGATACCCGCCGCAGGCAGCGACGGCAGCAGACGCTGTTGGCTGAGCAGCAGCTGGATGCCGCTGTCTTCGATCATGTAGGCCAGGCGTTCCCGGGGGTATTCGGGGTCGAGCGGGACGTAGGCGCCCCCAGCCTTGAGGATGGCCAGCAGGCCGACCACCATCTCAATGGAGCGCTCGACGCAAATGCCCACCAGCACGTCAGGGCCAACGCCCTGTTCGCGCAAGGCATTGGCCAACTGGTTGGCGCGGGCGTCGAGCTGTGCGTAGGTCAGCGTGGTGTCACCGAACACCAGCGCCGGCGCATCGGGGGTGACACCTACTCTGGTCCTCAATCAACTGGTGAATGCCACGCTCGGTCGGATAGGCTTGCGCGGTCTGGTTCCAGGCGTGCACCAGCACCGCCTGCTCAGCGGCGGCCAGCATCGGCAGCTCACCGATACGCTGCTCGCCATCGGCAACCATGGCCTGCAACAGGCTGATCCAGTGCCGCGCCATGCGCTCGATAGTCGGCGCGTCAAACAGGTCGTTGGCGTAGGTCAAGGCCGCATGCAAGGTGCCGGATTTTTCATAGGTGTCGAGGGTCAGGTCGAACTGGGTCGTGCGGCCTTGCCACTCCACCAGGGCCAGTTCCAGGCCGGAGGCGGTGTTGACCGATGCGATATCGGACACCACCGGCTGGTGGTTGTACATCACCTGGAACAGCGGCGTATGGCTGAGGCTGCGCTCAACCTTGAGAGCCTCCACCAGCCGCTCGAACGGCAATTCCTGATGGGCCTGGGCACCCAGTGCGTGTTCCTTGATGCCTTGCAGCAGCTCACTGACGCGGGTTTGCCCGGTCAGTTCGGTGCGCAGCACCTGGGTGTTGACGAAGAAGCCGATCAGCCCTTCGACCTCGGTACGGTTGCGATTGGCAATCGGCACGCCGACGCGGATATCACCCTGGCCGGTGTAGCGATGCAGCAGCACATTGAAGGCGCCGAGCAACAGCATGAACAAGGTGACGTTGTGCTTTTGCGCACAACTGCGCAGCTGCGCGGCCAGTGCCGGATCAATCGAAAAATTGTGCCGCGTGCCCTGGTAGCTGGGCATCGCCGGACGTGGGTGGTCGGTAGGCAGTTCCAGCACCGGGTGCTCGTCGCCCAGGCGCGCCTGCCAGTAGTCCAGTTGACGCGCCTGCTCCCCCGCTTCCAGCCAGCGACGCTGCCACAAGGCATAGTCGCTGTACTGGATCGGCAAGGCCGGCAGTTGCGGCGCTTCGTTGCGCTCATGGGCGTCGTAGCAGCGGATGAACTCGTCGATCAGCACGTTCATCGACCAACCATCGGAAACGATGTGGTGCAGGGTCAGCAGCAGCACGTGTTCCTGCGCGTCAAGCTTGAGCAACTGCACGCGCAGCAGCGGGCCGTGCTCCAGGTCAAAGGGCAGCAGCGACTGGCGGGTAGCCGCGTGGTTGACGGCCTGTTCGCGCGCGGCGGGGGCCAGATCGCTCAAGTCAAGTTGCTCGACGGCCAACGATGGCTGCACCGCGACCTGCAACAGGCGCTCATCGGCCTGGCGCTGAAACACCGTGCGCAGGGTTTCGTGGCGCGCCACCAGGCTGGCAAACGCCTGCTCCATGGCACGCAAGCTCAGCGCACCCTTCAAGCGCACGGCGCCAGGCAGGTTGTAGGCGCCGCTGGCCGGGTCCAACTGCCAGAGAAACCACATGCGCTGCTGCGCATAGGACAGCGCAAAGCGATCCTCAACCTCGACACCGGCCGGAATCGGAAACCGTGAAAAATCCACCCCTTCTTTCTGCAATGCCTGCAGGAACAGCTGGCGTTTTTCCAGGGGCAACCCGATAAACCGGCGAGCAAGTTTCAAGGAGTCTTCAGCATTCATTTCTTGGAGTCCGGAGCAATAGGCAGGAAGCACAAAGGCACGTCGTCCCTATAAAACGAACCGGACGGGGAAAAATTAGCGACGGGATGCAGGCGTGGAGCGGCGTGTCATCAAGGGTTACATCAATCTCGGCAAGACCAACGGAACACGAGCTAGCATTGACGAACACCACTTTTTGCAACTACATTTAGTCGCACGCAGGGAACGCCGTGTCCAAAAATGAAAAGCTGCTCGCCAAATTGCTCAACGAACACATGGCATTTACCTGGCCTGAACTTGTAACGCTGCTGCATCGGCTGGGCTACACACAGATTGAGGGGGCAGGAAGCCGCGTCAAATTCGACAGCGGTGATCCCAGTGCAATGATTACGCTGCACAAGCCCCACCCTGGCAACGCACTGAAACACTACATTCGGCGCCAGATCATCGAACAATTGAAGTCAGGAGCACTGATTCAGTGAACAACCAACTGAAACACAAAGGCTACATCGGCTCTATCGAAGCCAGCCTCGAAGACAACTGCCTGTTCGGCAAGATTTTGTTCATCAAGGCGCTGGTGAGCTACGAAGGCAAAACCGTCGCCGATCTGGACGCGGCATTTCGTGAGGCGGTGGACGACTATCTCGCCACCTGCGAGACGCTGGGGCAAACAGCGGAAAAACCGTGCAAAGGCTCGTTCAATGTCCGCGTCGGGCATGACCTGCATTTGGCTGCGGCCTTGGCTGCCACCCGTAAAAAAGTCACGCTCAACGACCTGACGCGCCAGGCGCTGAATGAGTTTCTGCAACATCACAGCGCAAATGTTTGCCCGGCGGCCGGCTGACGGCGAACCTAGACGCTCGACACACACAGGCGCACATGCTCTCGCGCCAGTCGCCGCGCCTGGTGGTCCAGGCCGAGAATCGCTTCAAGGTCGACTTCGTTGGGCAGGTCGATATGTTGCAACGTCTGTTCGACCACCTCGCAAATCTGGGTAAATCGAATACGCCGGCCCAGGAACGCCTCGACCGCCACCTCGTTGGCCGCATTCATGGCTGCACTGGCCTGGGCACCGTCAGCCAATACCTGTAATGCCAGGCCAAGGCACGGAAAACGCTCCACGTCAGGGTGTTCAAAGGTCAGCCCGGCATAGCGGGTCAGGTCCAGCGGGGCCACGCCCGACTCAATGCGTTGCGGATATGCCAGGGCATGGGCCACTGGCATGCGCATGTCGGGGTTGCCCAGTTGCGCCATCACCGATTGATCACGAAACACCACCATGGAATGCACCACGCTTTGCGGATGAATCAGCGCCTCGATGCGCTCGGCTGGCAGGTTGAACAACCAATGGGCCTCGATGATCTCCAGGCCCTTGTTCATCATGGTCGCGCAGTCCACAGAGATCTTGCGGCCCATGGACCAGTTGGGGTGGGCGCAGGCTTGTTCGGGCGTGGCCTCGCCCAGGCAGTCCAATGGCCAGTCCCTGAAAGGCCCGCCGGAAGCCGTCAGCACCAGGCGCTCAACGCCGTCAAACGTGCCATGGCATCCTTGCAGGCACTGGAAGATCGCGTTGTGCTCACTGTCCAGCGGAATAACGATGGCGCCTGCCCTGGCAGCGGTTTCAATGAACAACGCCCCCGAGACGACCAACGCTTCCTTGTTGGCCAGCAGGATTTTCTTGCCGGCCTGTGCGGCGCTCAAGGTCGGCAACAACCCCGCCGCACCGACAATCGCCGCCACTACGGTGTCGACCTGCGACTCCCGCGCTGCGGCGCACAACGCATCGGTGCCACATAGCACCTCCGTGGGCACGCCGGCCGCCAACAGATGCGCCTGTAATTCGATGGCGTGTTGCGGCTCACTGACCACCGCTATCGCGGGCCGAAATCGCAGGCATTGCTGGTACAGCTTGTCCATACGCCGATGAGCGGTAAGGCCGTGGACCATAAATGCCTCGGGGTGACGCGCGACTACATCTAAAACACTGTCGCCGACCGACCCGGTTGAACCGAGAACGAGCAGGCGTTGCATCATGGTCTTGCCATCCGTAACTGATAACTGACAGAGACAAGCCTAGGCGCCTTGACCCGTATTACAACGGCAACCACTATAATAATTAGCGATAGAGCTTCTACTTATCCATCCCAATCACTGCGTATATCAAAACACAATAACAGCAATTGCAAACCAGACTAACAAAACTGAAGTCCGCTTGAATTATTAAGGTACTCTCTCACTATAATTCTTCATCACCTGCCAACTCGCCCCAAGGTCCGCAGTATCGTCCTAGGCTACAGATACTGTGGAGCTGTTCAAATGAATGTAACCGACATTCCATTTCGCCCTGCGTGTGCACATGCGCAAAACGAGCCTCCGCCGCACGCTCAAGCTGTTGAGCAGCATGTACTTGAATGGACAGAAGCCCAACAACTGGCCACTGACCCTGACTTTCACAGCGAATTGATCAGCTCCAGGTTCGGGTGGCTCGCTGCACGCTGTTATCCCAATGCTTCTATGAGTTTACTGAACACCATCGCCGACTTTCTTACTTGGCTGTATCTCGTTGACGATCGGCTATTTGACCGAGCCCAGCGTATACCACGCGCAATCATTGCGGATGTCAGCGCCCTCTGGAACGTCCAGGGGCAGCAGGATAAGACTTCGCCAGCCGCCCCCTTGCAAAACGCGTGGCGAGACATTTGCACGCGCCTTCTGAAACAAATGGGCAGCGTCTGGCTACACCACTTCATCACTAACGTACGCATGATGTACGGTGCCAATACCCTACAAATCATTGGGCAGCTACATAAAATAAGCATCGACAAACACGCTTATGAAATACTTCGCTACCATAATAGCGGCTTAGTCCCCTGTTTTGATTTTTACGGTACCAGCGTAGGTTATCAACTACGCGACGAAGATCGCTACTGCCTTAACCTTCAAACATTGTCACAGCAGGCCAATATCATTATCGCCTTGTGCAATGATATTCACAGTTATGCACACGAGACCAGGCAGCGGGGACACTATGAAAACCTGGTTTGTCTGCACGTTTTTGAAGGCCACACGTTAAAAGAGGCACTTAGCCTGGTATCGGACACTGTCCAGCACCCATTAAACAACTTCGACGCGTTGTCCGAGCATCTATTTCATACCTCTACTCCCGCCGTCCGACGCTATATCAATGAACTGCAACATTGGATCATCGGTTATCAATACTGGGCATTTAACGATACTTGTCGCTATGTCTGCGTCTCGACGAATGATTCATGACGTGTTGATTGGGTGGGCTGACCGCCAGGACGAGCACGGTGGAGATGCGGACTATGTATGAACTACTAGAGTCAGTGAACAACCCTGCGTGCCTGCGCAGTTTGCACCCTGCAGCCTTGGGGCCTTTGGCACATGAACTGCGGGCATTTATCCTGCAGAGCGTCAGCGCCACAGGCGGCCATCTGTCGGCCAACCTGGGCACCGTCGAGCTGACCATCGCCCTGCATTACGTGTTCGACACCCCGGATGACCGGATTGTCTGGGACGTAGGGCACCAGGCGTATGCCCACAAGATCCTCACCGGGCGCCGCAACGACATGCCTGGCCTTCGTCAGCTTGGCGGGATTTCGGGGTTTCCGCGCCGGTGCGAGTCAGGCTACGACTGTTTCGGTACCGCCCATTCCAGCACCTCGATTTCGGCCGCCCTGGGCATGGCCCTGGCTGCTCGTAACCTGGGGCACCCGCGCCATTGCATCGCCGTAATCGGTGACGGTGCCCTGAGCGGCGGCATGGCCTTCGAGGCACTCAATAATGCGGGGCTGTTCCGTGACCTGCCGTTTCTGGTGATCCTCAATGACAACGACATGTCGATCTCGCCGTCGGTGGGCATGCTGCGCGAACACCTGGGCGCGTTGACCGCCGACCGTCATGGCAGCCACGACCCCAGTGTGTTCAAGGCACTGGGCCTGGGCTACCACGGCCCTATCGACGGGCATGACCTGAGCGAACTGGTGGACACGTTGCGTCGCCTGAAAAACCAGCGGGGCCCACAGCTGCTGCACATCATCACCGAAAAAGGCCACGGCTACTCGCCCGCTGCCGCCGACCCGGTGCTGTATCACGGGCCGGGCAAGTTTGACCCGATCCAAGGGATTCGCCCGGCGGCTCCCGGCGCGCTCACCTACACCCAGGTGTTCGGCCAGTGGCTGGCGGATGAAGCCGCGCGCGACCCACGGCTGGTGGTGATCACCCCAGCCATGCGCGAAGGCTCCGGGCTGGTGGCGTTCGAGCGACAGTTTGCCGAGCGTTACTTTGATGTAGGGATCGCCGAGCAGCACGCGCTGACCTTCGCCGCCGGCCTCGCCGCCGATGGCATGAAGCCGGTGGTGGCCATCTACTCGACGTTCCTGCAACGCGGTTATGACCAACTGATCCACGACATAGCCCTGCAGCAACTGCCGGTGGTGTTTGCCATCGACCGCGCCGGCATCGTGGGGGCAGACGGTGCCACCCATATGGGTGCCTTCGATATCGCTTACTTGCGCTGCGTCCCCCATCTCACCGTGATGGCGCCCGCCGACGAGCAGGAGTGTCGGCAGATGCTGCACACCGCTCTGCAGCAATCGGGGCCTTGCGCCGTGCGCTACCCTCGGGGTTCGGGCAGCGGTATCGCGCCTTCACCCGAGCTGACCGAGCTGGCGGTGGGCAAGGGCGAAATCCGCCGCGTCTGCACCCAGCCCCACGGCAAACGTATCGCCATCCTGGCCTTTGGTTCAATGACGCTAAGGGCGGTGGCAGCGGCAGAATTGCTCGACGCCACCCTGGCCAACATGCGCTTTATCAAACCGCTGGACCACACCCTGCTCCAGACGCTGGCACGCGAGCATGATTGGCTGGTGACGGTTGAAGAAGGCTGCGTGATGGGCGGCGCCGGCTCGGCCTGCCTGGAATACCTGGCCAGCCAGAACCTGCGGCCTCCCCTGCTGCTGCTGGGCCTGCCCGACCACTTTATCGAACACGGTACACCTGAGCAGCTCCTGAGCCAGTGCGGCCTGGACGCCGAGGGCATCACGCAGGCGATACAGCGCTTCGCCGATGAGCACCAGCTGGGTTACCCATTGCCCAGCACCGCACCGGCCTACCACGCGAGGGCCTGCACATGAACATTATCCTGGCTCAGCCCCGGGGCTTCTGTGCGGGCGTGGTACGCGCCATCGACACGGTTGAACAGGCCCTGGAACGCTTCGGCGCCCCCGTCTACGTGCGCCATGAAATCGTGCATAACCGCCATGTAGTGAAGTCACTGCGCGACCGGGGCGCCGTATTTGTCGAGGACCTGGAACAGGTGCCGGTAGGTGCGGTGACTATTTTCAGCGCACATGGGGTGGCGCAAGCGGTGGAACATCAGGCTTCGCAGCGTGAACTCCACGTGCTCGATGCCACCTGCCCGCTGGTGACCAAAGTGCACCTGCATGGGCGCCAATACGCTGCAAAGGGATACCAGTTGGTCCTGATCGGCGAGCATGGCCACCCGGAAGTCATCGGCATCCAGGGTCAGGTCGACGCGCCGATCACCTTGATCCAGACCGTCGAACAGGTGCAGGCCCTGATGTTTCCTGCCAACACGCCGTTGGCCTACCTCACCCAGACCACCTTGAGTGTCGATGCCACACGTAACGTGATCGATGCCTTGAAGCAACGCTATCCGCAGCTTGTCGGGCCGGCCAGCCGCGACATCTGCTATGCGGTACAGAACCGTCAGCAGGCCGTGCGTGAGCTGTGCACCCAGGCGGATGTGTTGCTCGTGGTCGGCAGCCCCAACAGCGCCAACGCCGTGACCTTGTGCGCACTGGCCAACGAGAGCGGCACGCCCAGCTACCTGGTGGCCGACGGCAACGAGGTAGATGCGAACTGGTTTACCCCGCAGATGAGCGTGGGAATCAGCGCCGGTGCGTCAACCCCGGAGGCTTCGGTGCAAGACGTCATCGCGGCCCTGGCGCGCATTGCACCGCTGCACATCCAGACCTTGCCAGGTCGCGAGGAACACGTGCAGTTTCGCCCGCCAGCCGGCCTGATTGCGCGGCAATAGGCCCGAGGAGTTACCACCATGAACATCCCGATTGCGCGTCGCCTCACGCGTCAAGTACAGATCGGCAACGTGTGCCTGGGCAGCGACGCACCGATTGTGGTCCAGGCCATGACCAATACCGACACCGCCGATGCCCACGCCACCGCCGCGCAGGTCGAAAGCCTGGCCCGTGCCGGTGCGGAGCTGGTGCGCATCACCGTTAACGGCCACGAGGCGGCCGCCCAGGTGGCGACCATCCGCGAACTGCTGGATCGGCGCAATCTCGATGTACCGTTGGTGGGCGACTTTCACTTCAACGGCCATCGCCTGCTGGCCACGTACCCGGAATGTGCCCAGGCCCTGGCCAAGTACCGGATCAACCCCGGCAATGTCGGCAAGGGCGCACGGCGCGATGAACAGTTCTGCCAGATGATCGAAGTGGCCTGTCGGTATGACAAACCGGTGCGCATAGGCGTCAACTGGGGCAGCCTCGACCCGGACCTGTTGGCGCGCATGATGGATGCCAACGCCGCCCTCCCCGCACCGCTGGCGGCCGACGCAGTGATGCGAGAGGCACTGGTGGTGTCGGCGCTGGACAATGCCCACCGGGCAATCGAGGTGGGGTTGCCGGCCGATCATATTGTGTTGTCGGCCAAGGTCAGCCATGTGCAGGACCTGATCGCGGTGTATCGCAACCTGGCGGCGCGCTGCGATTTCCCGCTGCACCTTGGGTTGACCGAGGCCGGCTTGGGCTCCAAAGGGATCGTCGCCTCAACGGCGGCCCTGGCCGTGCTGCTGCAGGAAGGTATCGGCGACACCCTGCGCATTTCCCTCACCCCTGACCCCGGGGGTGAACGGTCCAAGGAGGTGCAGGTCGCCCAACAGATTCTGCAAACCATGGGTTTGCGTGCCTTTACGCCGCAAGTGGTGGCGTGCCCGGGGTGCGGGCGAACCACCAGCGTGTTTTTCCAGGAACTGGCGCAGCGTATCGAAAGCTACCTGCGCGAGCAGACGCCGCTGTGGCGTAGCCGTTATCCCGGCGTCGAGCGCATGCAGGTCGCGGTCATGGGCTGTGTGGTCAATGGCCCCGGAGAAAGCCGTTTGGCCGATATCGGCATTTCTTTGCCCGGTGCCGGGGAACATCCCAGCGCACCGGTCTATATAGATGGCGAACGGGTGATGACGCTGAAGGGGCCGACCATCGCCGAGGATTTCATCTGCCTGTTGGAGGCTTATGTGGCCGCGCGCTATGGCCTTCAGCATCAGGCTTTGCAGGCACTGCTCTCAGCCCAGTCGCCGATAGCCCAACAGCGCTGAGCCCAGCACCACCGCCCCCGCCGCCAACGCGACCCAGAACCCGCTGGTAGCGCCAAAGTGGTCGATCATCCAGCCGGAGCTGGCGGCGCCGATGGCCACGCCGATGCTGAGGCCGGTGATCAGCCAAGTCATGCCTTCGGTCAGGCGGCTCGGCGGCACGATGCGCTCTACCAGCGCCATGGACACGATCAGCGTGGGCGCGAAGAACAGGCCGGAAATGAAGATCGCGACCGCCAGGCCGGGAATATTGTTCACCAGCAGCAACGGCAAGGTGGTCAGTGCCGTGGCCACACCACAGAACAGAAATTGCCGGGGCAGCGGCGCCTCGAGTTTGAGTGTGCCGAACGCCAACCCTGCCAGGCATGAGCCGATGGCGTACACCGACAGCACGATACTCGCCGCCGCCGGCTGGCCCTGATGCTGGGCGAAGGCCACGCTGACCACATCCACCACACCGACAATCACGCCCATGGCCAGCAGCAGGATCATCAGGATCAACACCGAGGGCGAGGCGATCAGCCAGCCACCGTGATGCTCATGGTGTTCGTGCACCGCAGGTTCGGTGTCGCGTTGCAGCACAAACGTGGTGACGCCCACCGCCAACAGCAATGCCGCGACCAAAGGCCCGGCTTCGGGAAACAGCACGACGCTGAGCCCTACCGAGATCGGTGGGCCGATGATAAAACACACCTCGTCCAGTACCGACTCCAGGGCAAACGCGGTTTGCAGTTTGGGCTGGCCGCGGTACAACTCGGTCCAGCGTGCGCGCACCATGGCCGACATGTTGGGCATGCAACCGGCCAGGGCGGCGAACAGGAACAGCGTCCAGCTCGGTGCCTGCAAACGGGTGCACAGCAACAGCATCAGCAACGCGCCACCGCCGATCAGCGCGGCGACCGGCAGCACCCTGCCCTGGCTGTAGCGGTCGACCAGACGTGAAACCTGCGGCGCGCAAAACGCCGTGGCCAAGGCAAACACCGCCGCTACCGAACCGGCCAGGCCATAACCGCCGTGCACTTGCGACAGCATGGTGATCAAGCCGATACCGGTCATCGACACCGGCATGCGCGCCAGCATGCCCGCCAGTACAAAAGCCCGGGCGCCGGGAACCTGGAACAACTCGGCGTAGGGGTTTGCCATCACTTAAAAGCCTTCTGTCCTGAAGTTGCGCATCCTTTTATCACACCAGGCGCTTGATCTGTTTATGCCGCCACACCAACCGGTAGTACGCGGTCTGCAACCCCAGCATCGCCAGGTAGGTCACCGGAAACGCCATCCACACCCCTTCCAGGCCAAAGTGCGCGTTGAGCAGGTACGCCATCGGCAACTCCACGCACAGCACGCAGAAGATCGAGATCGCCACCGGCATCAGCACCACCCCGCTGGCGCGCATGATTCCGCCGATCACGGCCTGGAACCCGAACACCAGGATGCTCCACAACATGATGTGCAGCAGGTGTTCGGCATTCACCCGCGCAGCGTCATCGGTGATAAACAAACCGAGCAACCAGTGGGACAGCGCGTAGCCCAGCACGATCAAGCCACCGGTCAGGCAGGTGTTGATCAACAACCCGGTGCGCAGGATCGGCCCGATCCGTTCAAGCCGTCCGGCGCCAATCGCCTGGGCCCCCAGGATCGAAGCGGTGATGGCAATCGACAGCGCAGGGAACTGCACGTAGTTAACGATCTGCGTCACCGCGCCATAGGCCGCCGTGGCCTGTGAACCGTGGCTGTTGACCAGGGCCAGAATCACCAGTTCCGACAGCGACAGCACCACCATCTGCAAACCGGTAGGCAAGCCGATGCGTAGGACTTTGCCCAAAATTACGCGGTCCAGGCGCAAGGCCGCGAGCAGTTCACGGTCCGGCGCCATCACGTGGTTTTTGTGGCGCAGGCGCAGGATCAGAAACAGCATCGCCGCCGCGTTACCCACCAGGCCCGCGTACACCGCGCTCTGAATACCCATCGGCGGCAGGCCGATCCAGCCGCGGATCAACGCCGGGGTCAGCAACAGCCCCACCAGGGTCGAGACCATCAACGCCAGCAATGGCGAAAGGGTGTCACTGACCCCGCGCAGTAACTGGGTGTAGAGGATAAACACCAGCAGCAACGGCATGATCAGCATCATCATCTGGGCATAGCCCACCGCATCGTCGAGCACATCCAGCGGTGTGCCCAGTGCCTGCAGCGCCGGGCGCGCAAACAGGCTGCCGAGCACCGCCGCGGTCAGGCCCACCAATGCGCCCAGGGTCAGGGTCGCGCCGGTGATCGCCTTGACCATGCCGGTTTCCTGCGCCCCCAGGCCTGGCCGATCAACACCGAAGCGCCCGCCCCCAGGCCGATCACCAGGGCAATAAAGAAGAACACGATGGGGAACATCCCCGACACCGCCGCCAGTGCCTGGGTGCCGAGCATTTGCCCGACATAAATGCCATTGAGCGTGCCGGAAAAACTCTGCAGGAAATTGGACAGCACCATCGGCGCCAGAAAGATCAGGTAGACCTGCCACAGCGGGCGTTGCAAAGAGCTTTGCATGAAAAACGTGGCCTCGGATAACTAAAGCGTCCGAGGGTTATACCGTAATTGGATCCGATCTTCCTGTGCTTTATCAGGGCATCGGCTCGACCACCAGGCTGGCATTGCGCACCGTCGCGTTCAGGCGTTGGGCATGCCCTTGCAACACACATTCGGCAATCGCCGGCTCCAGTTCCACCCGCAAACGCCGGCCCAACGCCCGCGCACCAAATCGAGGATCGTGCTGGCGGCACAACCACTTTCGCGCCGAAGCATCCAGCGTCAACGAACGCTGGTGCAGCGCCAGGCGTTGATTGAGCTTGCCCAACTCAACCTCCAGCAACGCGTCCAGCCACTGCACATCGATGGCTTCGAACATCAGCACACGGTCGATGCGGTTAAGAAACTCCGGCTCGAAATGCCCGTGCAGCGCCTCTTCCAACACCGCCGCCTCGCCGCGAACAAATACCCGCAGCAGCCGGCGCCAGCCACGGGCAAAGCGCTGGCGATGCCGACGCGCCTGTTGCGCGCCGACATTGCTGGTCATGAAGATCAAGCTGTTGCGAAAGTCCAGGGTGCGCGTGCCACCAGCCAGGGTCAGTTGGCCGTTTTCCAGGATCCCGAGCAGGCTGCGCACTACTTCCTGGCTGGCTTTTTCCAGCTCATCGAACAACACGATCCCGGGTCGGCTGTAGGTGCCCTGGATCAACTCGCTGTTGAACAGGCTGATGCCCTCCTTGCTGCCCACATAGCCCGGCGGCGCGCCGGTGAGCGCGGCCGCGTAATGTTCCTGGACCAGGGTCTGCATGTCGATGCGGCAAAAGCCGTCGGCGCGACCGTGCAGCGCCTGGGCCAGCAGGCGCACGATTTCGGTTTTGCCCACCCCGGTCGGCCCCATGAACAGGTTGACGCTCAAGGGCCGGTCGCGCTCGCCGATATCGGCCTTGACCACCTTGAGCAAACCTTCCACCTGGGCCAGCGCCGCATCCTGGCCCACGATGCGGCTGCGCAGCAAGGCCATCACCTGGGCCGGTTCGAAGGTAAAACGCATGCCCTACCCCGCGGTTTTCTCTTGGCCACCATGCGGCAGTTGCCCCACCGGGCACTCGGCGACGCCCACCGTGCTGCGGGTTATTTTTTCGACATTCTCCTGGGCTTTTTGCGCGTCCAGCACCCAGGTGCGGTAGAACTCGAAGGGGCAATCGGCCACGCCCTTGTCGCCATCGCCCGAGGCGTGCATGCCGGTGTAACCCCGGTGCAGCAGCTTGAACAGATGGTTCTGCGACTGGTCATTGGCCCGCGCATCGCGAATCTGCGACACCGAGAGCTGCGCGTACTGGATACCCATTTCCTCCTCGCCACACTCCCCCAGCGTGCGCCCGTCAAAACCGATGATCGCCGAGTGGCCGAAGTACGAATACACCCCGTCGAAGCCCGCCGCGTTGGCCACCGCCACATAGCAGTTATTGGCCCAGGCCATGCTCTTGGACATCTGCACCTGCTGCTCCTTGGCCGGGTACATATAGCCCTGGCAGCGCACGATCAACTCCGCGCCTTTCATCGCACAGTCGCGCCAGATCTCCGGGTAATTGCCGTCGTCGCAGATGATCAGGCTGATCTTCATGCCCTTGGGCCCCTCGCACACATAGGTGCGATCCCCCGGATACCAGCCCTCGATGGGGCACCACGGGATGCACTTGCGATAACGCTGCACGATTTCGCCGAGGTTATTGATCAGCACCAGGGTGTTGTAGGGCGCCTTGCGCGGATGCTCCTCGTGGCGCTCGCCGGTCAGGGAAAACACGCCCCAGGTATTCGCCTGGCGGCAGGCGGCGGAGAAAATCGCGGTCTCCTCGCCGGGGATGCTCGCAGCGGTCGCCATCATTTCAGCATGGTCGTACATGATGCCCATGGTGCTGTATTCCGGGAACACCACCAGGTCCATGCCGGGCAGGCCCTGCTTCATGCCGAGGATAATCTCGGCGATCTTCTGCGCGTTGTCGATGACCTCGGCCTTGCTGTGCAGGCGCGGCATCTTGTAGTTCACCACCGCTACACCGACGGTGTCCGGGCTGCTGGAAATGTCGCCATGACGCATAACAACGCTCCTGATCTAGTGGCTGATCATCCACGGCCGTGGGCCGGTTTTGGTCTTCAGGCCCAGCGGGTTGGCCTTGCTCGGCTCGACCTGCTTGCGGGTGCCGCAGCAACTGCAACCGGCTGGGTGTAGACGGCTTTGCTGGTACTCGCCGACGGTTTGCGGCGCGTGGGCACTGCGCTCGTTACCGGCGATGGCCTTGCGCTGGTTGGCCGACAGCGTTTGCAGCGCCGGGGCCGACACCATGAGCTGCCCGCCCGGCCCGGCACAGTACGGACACTGGCTGGGCTCGTTGCGCTGGGCGATCGGCCGCAACATCGTGAAGGTGCCGCAGGTGTCGCAGGCGTATTCGTAGGTCGGCATGGCTACAGGTCCGGGGCGATGGGCAGGTCGATGCTGCCGTCCAGGAACCTGGTCGGGCCGTTGGCATTGGGGTTGATATCGAACTCGAAGATTTCCGTAGGCAGCCACAAGGTCGCGCAGGCATTCGGAATATCCACCACGCCGCTGATATGCCCCTGCACCGGCGCCGAGCCGAGCAACGCGTAACCCTGGGCCGGCGAGTAGCCGAACTTGGTCAGGTAGTTGATCGCATTCAGGCACGCCTGGCGGTAGGCGACGTTGACGTCCAGGTAGTGCTGCTGGCCCTGTTCGTCCACCGAGATACCTTCGAAGATCAGGTAGTTCTTGTAGTTGGGCGTGATCGGGCTCGGTTTGAACACCGGGTTCTTGATCCCGTACTTGGCCATGCCGCCCTTGATCAGCTCGACTTTCATGTGCACCCAGCCGGCCATTTCGATGGCGCCGCAAAAGGTGATTTCGCCGTCGCCCTGGCTGAAGTGCAAGTCCCCCACCGACAGCCCTGCGCCGTTGACGTAGACCGGAAAGAAGATCTTGGAGCCACGGGACAAATCCTTGATGTCGCAGTTACCGCCATGTTCACGCGGCGGCACGGTGCGTGCGCCGGTGGCGGCCGCATCATCGCGGGCCTGGCCCTTGAGCTTGCCCATATGCGCAGTGGCGGCCAGTGGCGCATTGGCCAGTGGCGGTACACGGGTGGGGTTGGTGTCGATCAGTTCCTGCTCGCGGCGGTTCCAGTCGGCGAGCATCACCGGGTCCGGCAGGCAGCCGATCAGGCCGGGGTGAATCAGGCCGGCGAAGTTCACGCCCGGGATATGCCGCGAGCTGGTGAACATGCCCTTGAAATCCCAAATGGCTTTTTGCGCGCTGGGGAAGTGATCGGTCAGGAACCCACCGCCGTTCTGCCGCGAGAAGAACCCGTTGAAGCCCCACTGAGAGTCGGCCTTGGCGCCGATATCGAGCAAGTCCACCACCAGCAGGTCACCCGGCTCGGCGCCGTGCACCCCCACCGGGCCCGACAAGTAGTGCACGGTGGACAGGTCCACATCCCGCACATCGCTGGCGTCGTCATTGTTCTTGATCGCGCCGGCGGTCCAGTCGTAGGTCTCCAGGATGAAGTCATCCCCGGGTTTTACCCAGCAGGCCATCGGGATATCCGGGTGCCAGCGGTTATGGATCTGCTCGTTCTCGGAGACGGGCTGGTTGAGGTCGACTTTGATCAGCGTTTCGGTCATGGGCTAGCTCCTGGACGGATGACGGGGTGCGTGCGATCCAGTCTCGTGGAGCCAGCTAAAACGGGGAATACGTTGGATGACGTATAAAGAAATGAGGTTGGAACGCGATAAAAATGTGGGAGCGGGCTTGCTCGCGAAAGCGTCGTGTCAGTCGATAAATGCTTGACTGATAAACCCTTTCGCGAGCAAGCCCGCTCCCACAGTTGAGCTGTGTTGGTTAGACGGACAGGTATCGGCTGATCGTCGCCTCATCCACCCGATCCCGGGTCTCTTCAATCACGAAGCGGCCCTTCTCGATCACCAGGAAGCGGTCGGCGATTTCCAGGGTGAACGACAGCACCTGCTCGGACACCACGATAGTCAAATCGCGCAGGTTGCGGATCTCTTTGAGGGTGCGTGCAATGTCCTTGATGATCGACGGTTGGATGCCCTCCGTCGGCTCGTCGAGCAACAGCACCTTGGGGTTGGTCGCCAGCGCCCGGGCAATCGCCAACTGCTGTTGCTGCCCGCCGGACAGGTTGCCACCCTTGCGCGACTGCATGTCATAGAGCACCGGAAACAGCGCATACAAATCTTCCGGCACCTTGCCCCGCGCCGACGCGGGCAGGCCGGTCTGGATGTTTTCCAGCACCGTCATGCTCGGGAAAATCATCCGGCCCTGGGGCACATAGGCGATCCCGCGCGCCACCCGCTCATGGGTTTCCAACGCTGATACATCCTGCCCATCCACGCTGACCTGGCCCTTCCACTGCGGCAAGATGCCCATCAGGCTCTTGAACAATGTGGTCTTGCCCATGCCATTGCGGCCCATCACGGCGACGATCTCACGCTTGGCCACATTCAGGTCCAGGTCGTGGAGGATCTGGCTCTGCCCGTAGCCGCAGGACAACTGGTCGATCTTGAACATGCGCGGCTCCTCAGTGGCCCAAATACACTTCGATGACTTTCGGGTTGCTCTGCACCGACTCCATACTGCCCTCGGCCAGCACCTTGCCCTGGTGCAGCACGGTGACCTTGTGCGCGATGCTTTTGACGAACTCCATATCATGCTCGATCACCAGCACCGAACGGCCCTGGCTGATGCGGTTGAGCAGCTCGGCGGTTTGCGCACGCTCGTTGACGCTCATGCCCGCCACCGGTTCGTCGAGCATCAGCAACTCGGGGTCCTGCATCAGCAGCATGCCGATTTCCAGCCATTGTTTTTGCCCGTGGGACAGCAAGTCAGCCTGTTGTTGCAGCAAGTCGCCGAGGAAGATCTCCCGGGCCACTTCTTCCACCCGGGCGATCACCTGGGCGTTGCGTTTGAAGAACAGCGCACCCCACACCTTGCGCCCGGCCGGGTAGGACATCTCAAGGTTTTCGAACACCGTAAGGTTTTCGTAGATCGAGGGGTTCTGGAACTTGCGCCCCACACCGGCACGCACGATGTTGTACTCGCGCATCTTGGTCAGTTCCTTGCCATCGAACTGGATGCTGCCGCTGGTGGCGCGGGTCTTGCCGCAGATCAAGTCAAGCACCGTGGTCTTGCCGGCACCGTTGGGGCCGATCACCACGCGCACTTCGTTACGGTCGATATACAGATTGAGGTTGTCGACCGCCTTGAAGCCGTCGAACGATACGGTGAGGCCCTCGATGGCCAGCACCGGCTTGTTCATTTCAAAGCCGACAGCGGTCATGGCTGAGTCTCCAGGATCTTGGTTTTCGCCTTGGCTTTCACCGGGGTTGCGGCTACGGGCTTACGCCGCAACAGTTTCGCCAGCGCCTGGCGCCCGTGGCTTTCCCACAAACCGGCGAGGCCGTTGGGGAAATACATCACCACCGCAATAAACAGCCCGCCCATCAGGTACAGCCACAACTCGGGGAAGGACTCGGAAAAGTAGGTCTTGCCGTAGTTCACCAACAGCGCGCCATACACCGCGCCGAGCAACGACATGCGCCCGCCCACGGCGGCGAAGATCACCATTTCGATCGACGGCACGATGCCGACGAACGACGGCGACATAAAGCCCACCTGCAAGGCAAACATTGCCCCGCCAATCGCCGAAAATGCGGCGGCCACACAGAACACAAAAATCTTGAAACTGGCCACGTCGTAGCCGGAGAACCGCACGCGCTCTTCCTTGTCGCGCATGGCCATCAGCAACCGGCCGAGCTTGGACGCGAGGATAAAGCGCCCGATAAAGATGCAGCCGAACAACAAGCCGGCGTTGATGAAGTACAGGAGCATCTTCGCGCTGTCGGTGCGCAGGTCCCAGCCGAGCAGGGTCTTAAGGTCGGTGATGCCGTTGACGCCACCGGTCAGGCCCTGCTGGCCGACGATCAGCACCGTAAGGATCAGCGCAATCGCCTGGGTCACAATCGAGAAATACACATCGCCCACGCGCCGCTTGAACAGCGCCATGCCGATGATAAATGCCAGCAGCACCGGCACCGCAATCACTGCCACCAGGGTAAAGCTGAAACTGTGGAACGGCTGCCATAGCCAGGGCAGTTCAGTGATCTGGTTCCAGTCCATAAAGTCCGGGATGCCCGGTGTGGATTGGATCTTGGTGCTTTGCGGGTCCGAGGCTTCCAGCTTGAGGAACATCGCCATGCAGTAACCGCCGACGCCGAAGAACACGCCCTGCCCCAGGCTAAGAATGCCGCCATAGCCCCAGCACAGCACCAGCCCCACGGCCACGAACGCATAGGTCAGGTACTTGCCGACCATGTTCAAGCGGAACGCGTCCAGGGTCAGGGGGAACACCACAAGGATCAACAGCGCCAGCAGCACGATGCCGATCAGGTTTTGCTGGCCGCCCAGCAGCTTGTCTAAAGCCTTCATCTGCTCGCCTCTACTTGCGCACTTTGATGGAGAACAACCCTTGCGGGCGCAGCATCAGGATCAGAATCACCGAGGACAACGTGAGGACCTTGGCCATCGAGCCACTGAGGAAAAACTCCGACAGCGATTGCGTCTGGGCAATCACGAACGCCGAAGCGATGGTGCCGAACAGGCTTTGCGCGCCACCAAAGACCACCACCAGGAAGGTGTCGACAATGTACTGCGAGCCCGCCGTCGGCCCGGTAGAGCCAATGGTGGTGAACGCAGCGCCGGCCACCCCGGCCACGCCGCAACCGAGGGCAAAGGTCATGCGGTCGACCTTGCGCGTGTTGATGCCCACCGCCCGGCTCATCAGGCGGTTCTGCACCGTGGCCCGTACCTGCAGGCCCCAGCGCGAGCGGTAGAGCATCAGGAAGATCGCAGCAGTGAGCAGCAAAGTCAGCGCCATCATCAACAGGCCGTTACGCGGGATCTCGATGGCGTCGGTGAAGTTCACCGAGCCCATCAGCCAGGCCGGTGGCTCGGCGCTGACTTCACGGGCGCCGAACACCGAGCGGAAGGTTTGCTGCATCACCAGGGACAGGCCCCAGGTGGCAAGCAAGGTGTCCAGGGGCCGTTTGTACAAACGGCTGATCATCGCCCACTCCACCAGCCAGCCGATGGCCCCGGCAACCAGGAATGACAGGGCAATGGCGAAGAAAAAGTAATAGGGCTGGAAGCTCGGCGCAAAGTGCGCGGTGAGGCTGGAACACACATAGGTGGTGTAGGCGCCGATGGTCAGGAACTCACCGTGGGCCATGTTGATTACGCCCATCTGGCCGAAGATGATCGCCAGCCCCAATGCCATCAGCAACAGCACGCAGAACACGGACAAGCCGTTGAACCCCTGCATCGCCGCGATGGCTCCAAATTCCGATAGCCATTCCATGATGATGGTCTCCTGAGCGGGAGGTTGAAATGCGGTTGGCTTTTGCCTTTTGTGGGAGCTGGCTTGCCTGCGATGGCATCACCTCGGTGTAACTGAAACACCGAGTCGCCTGCATCGCGGGCAAGCCCGGCTCCCACAGAAGCCGGGTTCAAACATCCAGGGTTATTGGTAGCCTTTGGGGAACGGGTTCGGCTCGATCAGATCCGACTCGTAGATCACCTTGAACTGGCCGTTGGGCTGTACTTCGCCAATCCGCGACTTGCTCCACAGGTGGTGGTTCTCGTGGATCTTCACATAGCCTTCGGGCGCGGTTTTCAGCTCGATGCCCGGGCTTGCGGCGACGACTTTATCCACGTCGAAACTGCCGGCTTTCTCCACCGCCGCTTTCCACAGCCAAGGGCCGAGGTAGGCCGCCTGGGTCACGTCACCGATTACCGCATCCTTGCCGTACTTGGCCTTGAAGGCTTCGACGAAAGCTTTGTTGTTCGGGTTGTCCAGGCTCTGGAAGTACTTCATCGAGGCGTAGAAACCGGCCATGTTTTCGCCGCCGATGCCGAGCAACTCGTCTTCGGTGACCGACAGGGTCAGCAAGGTCTGCTTGGCCGAATTCACACCCGCCGCATTCAGTTGTTTGTAGAACGCCACATTGGAACCGCCGACCACTGCGGCAAACACCACGTCCGGTTTCTTCAGCTTGACCTTGTTGATCAGCGAGCCGAACTGAGTGTTGCCCAGCGGGTAGTAGTCCTCTCCGACCACGGTGCCATGCAGCACGTTTTCAATATGTTTGCGCGCAATCTTCATCGACGTGCGCGGCCAGATGTAGTCCGAACCCACCAGGTAGAAGGTCTTGGCGCCTTTGGTCTTGGCGATCCAGTCGAGGCTGGCGAGGATCTGCTGAGTGGCCTCCTGGCCGGTGTAGATCACGTTTTTCGACTGCTCCAGGCCCTCATAGAAGGTCGGGTAGTAGAGCAAACCGTTTTCTTTCTCGAAGATCGGCAGCACGGCTTTGCGCGACGCCGAGGTCCAGCAGCCGAACACCGCGGCGACCTTGTCGTTGACCAGCAACTTCTTGGCCTTTTCGGCGAAGGTCGGCCAGTCGGACGCGCCGTCTTCCTGGATCACCTTGATCTGCCGTCCGAGAATCCCGCCCGAAGCGTTGATCTGCTCGATGGCCAGGCGCTCGGCCTGGATCGAGCCGGTTTCGGAAATCGCCATGGTGCCGGTGGCCGAGTGCAACTGGCCGACGGTGACTTCGGTGGGGGTCACGGCCAGCCCCTCGTTATCAGCCAGCACGCCCTGGCTGAACAAAGCGGCCGCCAGTAACGACAGGGCCAACAGCGGTGTGGAGCGAATCAATCGTGATGCCATGGGGCGACTCCTCTGCAATGAGGGGTTCAGCATGGCGGCAGTGGGCCAGTGCGGGTATACGCAGCCTGACGTAACCGAGTACGTCATTTGACGTATGCCGTTGCGCACCATTTTCGCGCAGGATCGCGGCCGCCCAGCCAACGCAGATCAATGTGGGAGCTGGCTTGCCTGCGATAGCGGTGTACCAGGCGACATCTGCAGTGGCTGATCCAGCGCTATCGCAGGCAAGCCAGCTCCCACCTGTTGAATCGGGGCATGGAACTTGCTCACTCACATCCGCCATCCCTACGGAGCCTCCCACCGTGCACCCTCCTTCCGGCACCCAGCGCATCGTCAAGATCCGCCGCGACTACAACACCTGGGTCGCCGACGAGACCATGGAAGACTACGCCCTGCGCTACACGCCCAAATCCTTTCGCAAATGGTCGGAACTGCGCATCGCCAACACCGCCCTGGGCGCGGTGTCGTTTCTGGCGCTTGAAGCCATCGGTGGCGTGCTGGCCTTGAGTTACGGTTTTACCAACACGTTCTGGGCGATCCTTGCGATCAGTCTGGTGATCTTCCTCACCGGCCTGCCCATCAGCTACTACGCCGCCCGCTACGGCGTGGACATGGACCTGCTGACCCGCGGCGCCGGCTTCGGCTATATCGGCTCCACCATCACGTCGCTGATCTACGCCAGCTTTACCTTCCTGTTCTTCGCCCTGGAGGCGGCGATCATGGCCCTGGCCCTGGAGTTGTATTTCCATATCCCGCTGGCCTTCGCCTATGTGATCTGCTCACTGCTGGTGATTCCGCTGGTGGCCTACGGTGTGACCCTGATCAGCCGCCTGCAACTGTGGACGCAGCCAATCTGGCTACTGTTGCTGGTGCTGCCGTATGGGTTTGTGGCGTGGAAAAACCCCGACGCCTTCAGCGACTGGACCAGCTTTGTCGGGCGCAGCGGCGACGGCGGCGGCTTTAACCTGTTGGCGTTCTGCGCAGCCTGCACCGTGGCGCTGTCGCTGGTGACGCAGATCGGCGAACAGGTCGACTACCTGCGCTTCCTGCCGGAAAAAACCGCCGCCAACCGCAAGCGCTGGTGGGCCGCCCTGCTCTGCGCCGGCCCTGGCTGGATCATCCCCGGCGCCTTGAAAATGTTCGCCGGCGCGTTCCTCGCGTTTCTCGCCCTGCAACATGAAATCCCCATGGAGCGCGCCGCCGAGCCGACCCAGATGTACCTGGTCGCCTTCCGCTATGTGTTCAGCTCGCCGGAATGGGCCCTCGGCGCGATGGTGCTGTTCGTGTTTATCTCGCAGATGAAGATCAACCTGACCAATGCCTACGCGGGCTCCCTGGCCTGGTCGAACTTCTTCGCCCGCGTAACCCACAGCCACCCCGGGCGCGTGGTGTGGCTGGTGTTCAACGTGGCCATTGCGCTGATGCTGATGGAATTGGGCGTGTTCGATGTGATCGACCAAGTGCTGGGCCTTTACGCGAACGTCGCGATTGCCTGGATCGGCACGTTGGTGGCCGATCTGGTGATCAATAAGCCGCTGGGCCTGTCGCCCAAACATATCGAGTTCAAACGGGCGCACCTGTACGACATCAACCCGGTGGGCGTCGGCTCGATGCTGATCGCCTCGTTGCTGTCGATTCTCGCCCACTTCGGCCTGTTCGGCGCCCTGGCCCAGGCCGCGCCGCCGTTCGTGGCGCTGGGCACGGCGTTGGTGATGGCGCCGCTGTTGGCCTGGCTGACTAAAGGCAAGTACTACATTGCGCGTACCAGCGACTTACAGCTGATTCACCCGGTGGCACCGGCCACTCACGCGGTGTGCGGGCTGTGCAGCAACCCGTTCGAAACCGCCGACATGGCGTTCTGCCCGGCCTACAGCACGCCGATCTGCTCGCTGTGTTGCTCACTGGATGCGCGCTGCGGCGACCGCTGCAAACCCCATGCGCGGCTGGTCACCCAATTCGAAGGTGTGCTGCGCTGGCTGCTGCCCAACACCTTGATGCCGCGCCTGCACACCCGCCTGGCGCATTACCTCGGCCTGCTGCTGGCGCTGGTGCTGATGCTGGCCGGTGCGCTGGCGCTGATCTACGTGCAGGCGGCCCAGGGTTTGCCGCATTCGGAAACCCTCTACCAGGCATTCTTCAAGGCGTTTCTCACCCTTTCGGTTCTGGCCGCGGTGCTCGCCTGGTGGGTGGTGCTGACCCGTGAAAGCCGTGGCGTCGCCCAGGAAGAATCCGACCGCCAGACCCTGCTGCTGATGCAGGAAATCGACGCCCACAGCCTCACCGACCAAGCCCTGCAACAGGCCAAGGAGGCCTCGGAAGCCGCGAATGCGGCCAAGAGTCGCTATGTCACCGGGCTGTCCCATGAGCTGCGCACACCGCTCAACAGCATCCTCGGCTTTACCCAGATTCTGCAGCGCGACAGCGCCATGCCCGAGCAACATCAGGACGCCCTGGCGACCATCCTGCGCAGTGGCTCGCACCTGTTGTCGCTGATCGACGGCCTGCTCGACGTGGCCAAGATCGAGGCCGGCAAGCTGCGCCTGGAGCTCACCGAAATCCCCTTCCCCGAGCTGATCCACGACCTGGAGCAAATGTTCACCCCGCAAGCTCAGGACAAGGGTTTGCGTTTTCGCCTGGACTGCGTCGGCAAGATCCCGGCGGTGGTGCGCGGCGATGAAAAACGCGTACGGCAGATCCTGATCAACCTGCTGGGCAACGCAGTGAATTTCACCGACAGCGGCGAGGTGTGCCTGCGGGTCAGCTACATGCGTGAAACCGCCAATTTTGAGATTATCGACACCGGCATCGGCATTGACCCGGGGCAGATCGAGCGGATTTTCCAGCCCTTCGAACGCGGCGACCTGATGCGCCAGGACAAGGGTGTGGGCCTGGGGCTGACCATCACGCGCATGCTCACGTCTTTGATGGGCGGCGAGTTGCGGGTCACCAGCGAGCTGGACCAGGGCACCTGCTTCCAGGTGCGGCTGTTCCTGTCCCAGGTACGCGCGCCGCAGGCCGTGGTGCATGTGGAGCACGACATCATCGGTTATCAGGGCGAGCGCCGGCGCATTCTGGTGGTGGACGACCATGTGGACCATCGCAAAGTGCTCAGCGGCATGCTCACGCCGCTGGGGTTTGAGGTGGTGCAGGCGAGCAATGGCCAGGACGCGATCCGCCAGGTCGCGTTGCTGGCCCCGGACCTGATCCTGATGGACCTGTCGATGCCGACCCTGGATGGCTATGAGACCAGCCGACTGATCCGGCGTAATGCGCTGTGCACCGCACCGATCATCGTGATCTCCGCCAACGCCTTTACCGACGACCGCGAACGCAGCATCGCCGCCGCCTGCAACGACTACCTGGCCAAGCCGGTGCGCACGCCGGAACTGCTCGGGCGTCTGCAACAGCACCTGGATTTGCAGTGGTTGCGCCGCACCAAGATCTTCACGCCGCCAGCGCCCCCCAGCGTGCTGCCCAGCCCCGAAGACCTCGCCGCCCTCGCCGAACTCAGCGCCATCGGCTACGTACGCGGCCTGCACGCCAAACTCGACGCGATCCTTGCACAACGCCCCGACACCGAACCTTTCATCACCAAGGTGCGCGGGTTGCTCAAGGGTTTTCGCCTGGATGAACTCAACCGAACCCTCAAGGAGGCCGAAGATGAATGCACTCACCCGCAGCACTGAACCTGGCGTGGTGCTGATCGTCGATGACACACCCGACAACCTGGCGATGCTCTCCGACGCCCTCGATGACGCCGGCTACATGGTGCTGGTGGCCCTCGACGGCCTGAGCGCGCTGAACCGCGTGCAACGCAGGCGCCCCGATCTGATCCTGCTGGACGCGATGATGCCGGGCCTGGACGGCTTCGAAACCTGCCGCCGACTCAAGGCCCAGCCCGCCAGCGCGGATATCCCCGTGGTGTTCATGACCGGGCTGACCGACAGCAAGCATGTGGTGCAGGGCTTTGAGGTGGGTGGCAGCGACTATGTGACCAAGCCGATCCAGACCGATGAGGTGTTGGCGCGGGTCGCGGCGCATTTGCGTACGTCGCGAATTCTGTTGTCGGCACGCGAGGCGACGCAGCCGAGCGTGTTGACGCTCGAAGACGCGCCGGCGCAGCGGCTGTTATCCGCCAGGTTCCAGCTGACCGAGCGTGAGGTGGAGGTGCTGCGCTGGGTAGCGTGTGGCAAAACCAATCGGGATATCGGCGATATTCTGGGGTTGAGCCCGCGCACGGTGAACAAGCATTTGGAGCATGTGTATGTGAAGCTCGGCGTGGAGACTCGCACGGCCGCCACGTCCGTGGCCCTGGCAGCGATCTGATCACCTGATGTATGAAGATCAAAATGTGGGAGGGGGCTTGCCCCGAAGAGCGAGTGTCAGTGAATGCATCGGTAACTGACCCGCTGCCATCGAGGGCAAGCCCCTCCCACATTTGATCTTCATTGTCTGGTAGAGGGGTTATCCACCGAAAGCCTGCGAGGGCCGGCGCAACGTCGGGTCAAACGGATTGATCCGGGGCCCGATCGCCGCCGCCTCGCGTTTGAGCAACTCCACCACCATCGGCAAACGACTCGGCCCCAGGCGGTCACTGATGGTCGCCACGCTCAGCGCCGCCACCGCGTGCCCATCCCGATTGAGAATCGGCACCGCCAACCCGGCCATCCCCTCCAGCACCCCGGTATTGCGCGCCGCGTAACCCAGGCGCCTTACGTTCTCCACCTCGGAGCGCAGCAGCACTTCGTCATACAGGTGAAAGTCCTTGAGCCTTGGCAGGTTGTAGCGGATCACCGTTTCACGCTCTTCCTCCGGCAAGAACGCCAGAATCGCCAAACTGCCCTGCCCCACGCCCAGTGCCACACGCCCGCCGATATCCCCGGTGAAGGTGCGAATCGGGTACGGGCCTTCGCTGCGATCCAGGCAGATCGCGTCAAAGCCGCTGCGCGCCAGCAGGAACAGCGAATCGCCCAACGAAGCACTCAAACGCAACATGCTTGGCCGCACCAACTCGCGCAGGTTGCCGGTCTTGCCCGCGTTGGCCGCCAGGGCGAAAAACTCCAGGCTCAGGCGATAGCGTTTGCTGCGTGCGTCCTGCTCGACCATGCCTTCGTCCATCAGGCTGCGTAACAGCCGGTGAGTGGTGGGTTGGGACAGGCCGACCTGTTGCGCAAGCTGGGTCACCCGTTCACCCCCTTCCGGCACCTCACCCAACGTACGCAGTAGTGCGAACAGCCGGGACACACCGCCTGCACCGACTTCCTTGGTGTTTTCATTCCGCTCAGTGGAATCCATAGCGCTCTATCTCTACCTAAATTCTGGTGAGTGAATAAATCTTAAAATACTTACTCATTCAGTGAAATTTCATCTTTCGCCCATCCTAGTCTTCGTCCTAATCTGCGTCCACAGGGGCGAAATGAACAACTAACGGCAGCCGACTCGAGATCGAGCGCCAACGCACCCGCAGCACTCTTTTCGCATCTGCCCAAAACAAAAAAGCGCGTTTCGACGCGACTCAAAAAAAGGTGGAACGCAGACATGGCATTTCTCCAACTCAACGCCTTGAGCAAACGCTACGGCGCCATCGACGCGGTGGTCGCCACCGACCTCGCGGTGGAAAAAGGCGAGTTCGTTTCCCTGCTCGGCCCCTCAGGCTGCGGCAAGACCACCACCCTGCAAATGATCGCCGGCTTCGTGGACGTGAGCGGCGGGCAGATCCTGCTCGACGGCCGCGACATCACCCACGCCAAACCCGCCAGCCGTGGCCTGGGCGTGGTGTTCCAGAGTTACGCGCTGTTCCCGCACATGAGCGTGCGGGACAACGTCGCCTTCGGCCTGAAGATGCGTAAAGTGCCGGCCGCCGAAATTGCCAGCAAGGTCAAAACCGTGCTCGAACTGGTGCGCCTGGCCCCACACGCCGAGCGTTACCCACGCGAGCTGTCCGGAGGCCAACGCCAGCGTGTGGCCCTGGCGCGTGCGCTGGTGATCGAACCGCCGGTATTGTTGCTGGATGAACCGCTGTCCAACCTCGACGCCAATCTGCGCGAAGAGATGCAGTTTGAAATCCGCCGCATCCAGTGCGCGGTCGGCATCACCACGTTGATGGTCACCCACGACCAGGCCGAAGCGCTGTCCATCAGCGACCGTGTGGTGGTGATGCAAGCCGGCCGCGTGACCCAGATCGATGCGCCGTACACGCTCTACGAACACCCGCGCACGCGGTTTATCTCGGACTTCGTCGGCAAGGCCAACCTGCTGCCGGGTGATTTTGACGAACTCGGCACCCCACAAGTGCGTCATGCAAGCGGCGACGGCGAGCTGACCCTGAGCCTGCGCCCGGAAAAAATCAGCCTGGTGGCGCCCGGTTCAGGGCGCCTGCAAGGCAAGGTCCTGAACCGCTACTTCTTCGGCAGCCAATGGCTGTATCGCATCCACACCGACCTCGGTGAAATCACCGTAGTACGCAGCAACGACGGCAGCGCGCCGTTGGACAACGGCGCGGCGGTGGGCCTTGAGTGGCAAGCCGAGCTGCTGCGTGTGCTGGCGGCGGATGAGGTGCGCGCATGAGCCGCGGTTATTTGCTCTCGCTGCCGGCCCTGCTGCTGTTTACCGGGCTGTTGATTTTGCCGCTCGGGCTGACGCTGGTGCTGTCGTTCAACGTGTTCGACTACCAGGTGGGCGTAAAGGGCGATGAGTGGACCCTGACCCATTACCTGTCGCTGTTCAGCGATTCGTACTTCTACGAGATCTTCTGGCGCACCTTCTGGATCAGTGCATTGGTGACGCTGCTGTGCGTGGTGATCGGCGTGCCCGAGGCGTACATCCTTAGCCGCATGGGCACTCCGTGGCGCTCGATCTTTCTGATCCTGATCCTGACGCCGTTGCTGATTTCGGTGGTGGTGCGCGCCTTTGGCTGGAGCCTGTTGCTCGGCGCCGACGGCCTGGTGAACCAGGTCATCCAAGCCCTTGGCGGGCGCCCGGTGAAGCTGCTGTACACACCGTTCGCGGTGATCATCGCGCTGGTACACGTGATGCTGCCTTTCATGATCATTCCGGTGTGGACCTCGCTGCAAAAGCTCGACCCGTCGGCGGAACAGGCAGCGCTGTCGCTGGGCGCAAGCCAGGCCACGGTGATGCGCAAGATCGTGTTGCCGCAGGTGATGCCCGGTGTGCTGTCCGGCACGTTGATCGTGTTCGGCCTGGCCGCCAGCTCCTTTGCGATCCCCGGCCTGCTCGGCGGGCGTCGCCTGAAGATGGTCGCGACCGTGGTGTACGACCAGTATCTCTCGGAACTCAACTGGCCCATGGGCGCGACCATCGCGGTGGTGCTGCTGTTGGTCAATCTGCTGATCATGCTGAGCTGGAACCGCATGGTCGAAGGCCGCTACAAAAAGTCCCTGGGGGTTTAAGCGCATGTCCAGAAACGGTCCTTTGGCCCTCGGTTTTCACGGTTTGGTGGTGCTGTTCATGATGGCGCCGCTGGTGGTGGTATGCCTGGTGGCCTTTACCCCGGAAAACACCTTGAGCCTGCCCACATCGGGCTTCTCACTGCGCTGGTTTCGTGCGGTGTTCGAGCGTGCCGATTTTATCCAGGCGTTCTATAACAGCCTGATCCTGGCCTTTACCGCCGCGACCCTGGCCACGCTGATCGCGGTGCCGGCGGCCCTGGCGATCAGCCGCTATCCGTTCCCTGGGCGGAATTTTTTCAGCGCGTTGTTCTTGTCGCCGATCATCATCCCGCACCTGGTGCTGGGGGTGGCGATGCTGCGGTTGTTTGCGTTGATGGGCGTGAATGGCAGCTTCACCTGGTTGATGCTGGCGCACGTGGTGATCATCACGCCCTATGTGCTGCGCCTGGTGCTGGCGGCGGCCATCGGGATGGATCGCAGCGCGGAGCAGGCAGCGCAATCGCTGGGTGCCGGGCGCTTCACGCTGTTTCGGCAAATTACCCTGCCGATGATTTTGCCCGGTGTCGCCGGCGGCTGGCTGCTGGCATTTATCAACAGTTTCGATGAGGTAACGCTGTCGATCTTCGTCAGCTCGCCGGCCACGCAAACCCTGCCGGTGCGCATGTACGTGTACGCCACCGAATCCATCGACCCGATGATGGCAGCGGTGTCAGCGCTGGTGATTGCACTGACGGCGGCAACCATGATTCTGCTCGACCGGGTCTACGGCCTGGACCGCGTGCTGGTGGGGAAACATTGATGGCCTTGTTCAAGCGATTGGCCGAAACCCGGCGCCCTGTCCTGGCCTTCACACTGGACGGGCAACCGGCCACCGGCTTGCTCGGCGACACCCTCTTGACCGCCGTGCTGACCTGCGCCGACCACCTGCGCGGCAGCGACTTCAGCGCCGAGCGCCGCGCCGGTTTCTGCCTGATGGGCGCGTGCCAGGATTGCTGGGTACGGCTGGCCGATGGGCGCCGCGTGCGCGCCTGTTCGACGCTGCTGGAAGAAGGCCAGGCAATCAGCCGCGATCCGGGGCGCCAGCCATGAAACCGATCGTGATTGTAGGCGCTGGCCCGGCGGGCATCAGCGCGGCACGCACCCTGCTCGACCACGGCATCAAAGCCTGCCTGGTGGATGAAAGCCTGCGTGGTGGCGGGCAGATTTACCGGCGCCAACCGGCGAATTTCCAGCGCTCGGCAGAGCAGCTTTACGGTTTTGAAGCGGGCAAGGCTGAAGCGGTGCACCGAACAATGGATGAGCTGGCGCCCTTGATCGATTACCGACCGCAAACCCTGGTATGGAATGCCGAGGACGCTCGCCTGGATATGCTCAACAATGGCCGCGCCGAAAGCGTCGAGTACTCCCGACTGATCGTGGCCACCGGCGCCACCGACCGTATCCTGCCGGTGCCCGGCTGGACCCTGCCCGGGGTCTACAGCCTGGGCGCGGCGCAAATCGCCTTGAAGTATCAGGGTTGTGCAATCGGTGAGCGGGTGGCGTTTTGCGGCAGCGGGCCATTGCTGTATCTGGTGGCTTACCAATACGCCAAGGCCGGGGCCAAGGTGGTGGCGGTGCTCGACAGTGCGCCGTTCAGCGCGCAGTGCCGCGCATTGCCGGCGCTGCTTGGGCAGCCGGCGACCTTGGCCAAGGGCTTGTATTACCGCGCCTGGCTGACCGCCCATGGCGTGCCCGTGCATCAGGGCGTAACCCTCCAACAGATTGACGGCGAGCAACGCGTGAGTGGGATTCGCTGGGGCAAACAAACACTTGAATGCGACGCCGTGGCCTTCGCCCACGCCTTGCGCAGCGAGACGCAACTGGCGGATTTGCTCGGCTGCGAGTTTGCCTGGAACCCCTTGAACCGTGCCTGGTTGCCGCAACGTGACACGGCCGGGCGCAGCAGCGTGAATGGGGTGTACCTGGCGGGCGACGGGGCCGGGATCATGGGTGCCGATGCCGCTCAGATGGCCGGTGAACGTGCCGCGTTGGCGGTGTTGGAAGATTCAGGCATTGCCATCGACCCGCGTCGCCCGCCAGCGCTTGAACAACAACTGGCAGGCATCCAGCGCTTTCGCCACGGCCTGGAAACAGCCTTCCCCTTTCCCGAACAGTGGGCAGCGCAGGCACCGGATGGGTTGATAGTGTGCCGCTGCGAAGAAGTCAGTGCCGGTGATATCCGCACTGTAGTGGATGAAGGCCACTGGGAAATCAACCGGGTCAAAGCCCATTGCCGCGTCGGCATGGGGCGCTGCCAGGGCCGTATGTGCGGGCTGGCGGCCGCGGAGATTGTGGCCGAACGCAGTGGGCGCGCGGTTGAAAACGTCGGCCGCCTGCGTGGCCAGGCACCGATCAAGCCGCTGCCGTTTGGTGTGGAGCTGCAGCCATGATCGACGTCATCGTACTGGGCGGTGGGATTGTCGGCGCGTCGGCAGCCTTGATGCTCGCGCACAAAGGTCAGCGCGTGGCCTTGGTGGAGCGAGATTTTTGTGGCTCGCATTCCAGCGGGGTGAACTATGGCGGCGTACGGCGCCAGGGGCGGCCTTTGCATCAATTGCCGTTGTCGCAGAGGGCTCATCAGCTGTGGGCCGATTTGCCGGGTTTGATCGGCATCGACGGCGAATATGTGCGCTCCGGGCATCTGAAACTGGCGCGCAGCCCTGCGGATTTCGCCGCGTTACAGGCGTATGCCGAACACACTCGCGGCTTTGGCCTGGGCTTGCAGTTGCTCGACTACGCCGAGCTGCGTGCACGCTTCCCTTGGGTTGGCGATATCGCCGTGGGCGCCTCGCTATGCCCTGAAGACGGGCATGCCAACCCGCGCCTGGTGTCACCCGCCTTCGCCCGCGCCGCGCAGCGCCTTGGCGCGTCGGTGTACGAGCAGGCGGAGGTGATTCGCATCGAACATGACGGGCGCGATTTCCAGGTGCACTGCGCCAACGGCCTGCACCTGCAAGCGCCGTGGCTGCTGAACTGTGCCGGCGCCTGGGCCGGCAACGTTGCCGCGCAGTTTGGCGAACCGGTGCCGATCACCTCGGCGCACCCGGCGATGCTGGTCACCGAGCCGCTGCCGCGGGTGATGAACGTGAGCACCGGCGTCGAAGGCGGCGGGATCTATGCGCGCCAGGTGGCCCGGGGCAATTGCATCCTCGGCGGCGGTCGCGGGTTTGCCCTTGGCCCGCTGACGGCGCGTCCGGGCCAGGTGGCGGTGTTGGAGATTCTGCGCAATGCCGGCGAGTTGTACCCGTTTCTCAAGGGCGCCCAGGCGATTCGCACCTGGAGCGGCACCGAAGGTTATCTACCCGATCATGAACCGGTGATCGGCCCCAGCAGCACCCAACCTGGCCTGCTCCACGGTTTCGGCTTTGCCGGCGCCGGGTTCCAGCTCGGTCCAGCCGTCGGTGAGGCCCTGGCAGAGATGGTCTGCGAAGGCGCCAGCCGCCAACCCATCGAAGCGTTTTCCATCCGTCGTTTCCAAGCCTGAGAGGAAAAACATCCATGAACCCACGTATTGCGCTGTCCTGCTTGTCCCTCGCCCTGCTCGCCTCAACGGCACACGCCGCGCCCACGCTGTACCTGGGCATGAACGGCGGCACCATGGAACGGGTGTACGCCGACAAGGTGCTGCCCGCCTTCGAGAAGGCCAATAACGTCAAGGTGGTGATCGTACCCGGCACCTCGTCGGACATTCTCGCCAAGGTCCAGGCCAACAAAGACAACCCGCAGATGCACGTGATGTTCCTCGACGACGGCATCATGTACCGCGCCATCTCCATGGGCCTGTGCGACAGGCTCACACCGAGCCCGACCCTGGAGCAGATCCCGGCCAAGGCCAGAATCAAGGATGAGGCCGTGGCGGTGACCCTGGGCGTTACCGGCCTGGGCTACAACGCCAAGATGTTCAAGGAAAAAGGCTGGGCCGCGCCGACCTCGTGGATGGACCTGGCCGACCCGCGCTTCAAGGACAAAGTGGTGTTCCAGTCCCTGGCCTCCTCCACTTTCGGCCTGCACGGCTTTTTGATGTTCAACCGCCTGCAGGGCGGCGATGAAACCAATGTGGAACCCGGCTTCAAAGCCTGGCCAAAAACCGTCGGCCCCAATGTGCTGGAATACATCGCCAGCTCGGCGAAAATCTCCGAGATGGTGCAAACCGATGAAGCCGCGATCTTCCCCCTGACCCCGACCCAGGTCGCCACGCAAAAACTGCTTGGCGTACCCATGGAGTACGCGCAACCCAAGGAGGGCGCGGTGGTGCTGAACGTGGCCGAATGCGTGATCGCCCGCAACGACCAGCCGGAGCTGGCGCAGAAGCTCGCAGCGTTTTTGCTGACCGCCGAGGCCCAGGCACCGGCGCTGGAAGACGGTGACCAGATCCCGTCGAACCCGACCACCCCGACCACCGACAAAACCCGTGCGCGGGTGGAGGCCATGCAGGGCTACTTGCAGACGGCGATTTCGATTGATTGGGACCAGGTCAACCAGGCGCGTCCGGAGTGGAACGCGCGGTGGAGCCGGTCGATCGAGCGTTGATCAAACAGGCACAATCGGCAGCGCACGTTTGTGCGCTGTCTTGCCGTACGCCCCCTCAACAAGCGCCCTGACCCGCTCACTCACTGGCTTGCCCATCAGGTAGGCGTCGATCTCTTCGTACGTGCACGTGTAGGCGTGCTCGTCCAGCTTGCCCGGCGCCAGCTCTTCCAGGTCGGCGGTGGGTGGCTTGCGTACCAGGTGTTCCGGAGCGCCGAGAGCACTTGCGAGTAGCCTCACCTGAGTCTTGGTCAGCCCCGACAGCGGTGCCAGGTCGCAGGCACCATCACCGAATTTAGTGAAGAAGCCCATCAACGCTTCGGCGCCATGGTCGGTGCCCACCACCAAGCCGTGATGCAGGTTGGCCACGGCGTACTGGGCGATCATCCGTGTGCGGGCCTTGACGTTGCCCTTGATGAAATCCACATGGGCGGCGCTGGCTTCGGTGGCGGTGAGGCTGGCCATCAGGCCGTCGACGCTGGCGGCGATATTCAGGGTGTCGATGTGGTCCGGGGTGATGAAGCCCAGGGAGGCCTGGGCGTCACTTTCATCGGCCTGGGTTTTATAGGGCAGGCGCATGGCGATAAAACGTGCCGCGTAGCCTTCGCTGCGCAATTGCTCTACTGCCAGCTGGCATAGCCGGCCCGCCGTCAGGGAGTCCACACCGCCGCTGATGCCCAGCACCAGCGCCTGGCAGCCTGAGCTGCGCAAGGTGGTTTTGATGAAGTCGATGCGCCGTTGGATTTCCCTGGCTTCACCGCCCTTGACCAGTTGCCGATCGATATTCAGTTCCTGCGCGATACGATCTTGAGTTTGCATATCACACCTCTTTGTTGCCGACATTGATGTGTGGGAGCAAGCCCCTCCCACAGAAAATACTTGCGCCGCATACTGCAAAAACGAGGCGTCTTCGCAGACGTTCTTCACCGGGTCATCCGAAAACTTCACCACCGGCTCACCGTGTACCCGCACCAGTTTCATCACGATGCTCAGCGGCTCCACCCCTCCACGTCACAGGCCAGGCTGGTACCCATGCCGAAGCCGAACCTGGCCTTGCCGCGCACGTGCCGCAGGATCGGCAGGCATTTTTCGAAGTTCAGCCCGTCGGAGAACATCAGGTCCTTGGTCATCGGGTCGATACCCAATTCTTTGTAGCGGGCCAGCACCTTGTCCGCCCAGACGATCGGGTCACCGGAATCCTGGCGCAGGCCGTCGTAGAGTTTGGCGAAGTACAGGTCGAAGTCCTTGAGGAAAAAGTCGGTGCTGATGCAGTCGGTCAGGGCAATGCCCAGGCGCCCACGGTATTCACGCACCCAGTTTTCCAGCGCGGCGTTCTGGCTTTCGCGCAGGCGGCCCAGTTGCTGGTGCACCATCAGCCATTGGTGGGCCATGGTGCCGATCAGCGGCAGGTCGAACTCGTAGGCCAGGTGCGCATTGCTGGTGCCGACGAACTGGCCCGGGAAGTCGCGGCGCATGATGTCCACCACTTCGCGCTGGGCCTTGAATGACAAGCGCCGGCGGGTGGAAAAGTCCGAAACGCGCAGCTCGGCCAGTTCATCGCGGCTGAGGTTTTTTTGCAGCCAGTCGAACTTCTGGTAGAGCTTGCGGGTGACGTCTTCCAGGGTCACGTCAGGGTATTTATCGCGGTTGCGCAACTCGCTGACCAGCGCCAGCACCGGCTGTTCAAACATGATGCAGTGCAGCATCGGGCCGACCACGCGGATGTTCAACTGGCCGTCGACTTGGCTGACATGGATATAGCGCAGGTTGAAGCGGAATAGGCCGAGAAAGCGCTCGTAATCCGGGGTCAGGTATTCGCGAAAACGCGGATTGAACAGAAAGCGCAACTCGCCTTCACGCATTTGCAGGCCGGCCATTTTCTCAAGCTCGGTGCGCAATTCGGGGATCAAGTGGCCGAGCGTTTCCTTCGAGCGGACGATGAAGTTGTATTCCACATCCACATTCGGGTGCTGGTGCAACACCGCCTGCATCATGGTGAACGTGTAGTAATCGGTGTCGAGCAAGCCCTGGATCACCGGGGATTCGTAGTCGTAGGCACTTTCCATGGTGGATCTCCTTAACGCGTGGCCATCGCGGCCAGTTCTTCGCGGGTGCGGCTGATGCCGGCACCGGCCTTGAGCAACTCGTTGACGGCCTGCACGCCGCCCTCCTCGCTGATACCGCGACACGCCGGCAGGTGCAGGACCACCTCCAGGCCGGCCTTGAGCAGTTGCAAGGCGGTGGTCTTGACGCAGTAGTCCAGGGCCAGGCCGCCGACGATCACGCGGCTCACGCGCTGGGCTTTCAGGTACTCGATCACGCCGGTGGACAGTTTGTCGTGCAGGTCGTGGTAGCAGGCACCGTAGGGGTGCAGGTCCGGCTCGACGCCTTTCCAGATGAAGTAGTCGTAGTCATAGGGCGTGGGCAGTTCGTCGAGCAAGGTGAAGCCCTCGGTGCCCGGCACGCAGTGGCTGACCCAGGTGACATCGGCATGGGCCAGGCCGGTGGGTTGCAGCATGTCGCTGTGCTGCGCGACCACCCAGGGTGCATGCGGGGTGTGCGCATCCTTGCTGCCGACGCGATGGCCGGCGAGGCTGGCCATGTAGTTGAGTTCGGCACCAATCTGGTCACCGCCGACCACCGGCAACTCGTTGGGGCACAGCGGCGTGAAGCTCTTCTGGGCATCGACGTCGAATGAAGCAATGGCGGTGTTCGCGAGGGTCATGGCAGCTCTCCTGTGGCCTGGAAACAAAAGTACACGTCATGTACTTTCATTGCAACAAACATTTGGTTATCTATACTGAACCCGGTACATGACATATCTGTTTGATCCGTTAGACTGTGCCCCACCGCTGTTCAGAAGGACGTCACATGCCCCTTAGCCCCTACCTCCATACCGTCGACCTGTGCGTCGTGTTTTACTGCCGCATGTCCGGGGAACTGAAACTGCTGCTGAACCAGCGCGAAGCCGAGCCATTCGCCGGGCATTGGGCGCTGCCGGGGGTAGTGGTGAACGGCGGCGTGCAAGATCTGAGCCTCAAGGATGCCGTGGAACGCCTGCGCGCCAGTGACAAGGTCGGCCTGGAGCTGGCCTGGAGCGAGCAAGTCGGCACGGTGGGGGATGCGTTTCGCGACCCGCGATGCTGGTCGTCGTCCACGTACTACCTGGCGCTCGTCGCGGATGAGGTGAGCCTGGGCGAGCATCAGCGCTGGTTTTCGCTCAAGGCGGTGGCAGACGGCACTACCCGGTTGCCGTTCGATCACAACCTGATCGTGGCAGCGGTACAGGAACGGCTGTTTTCCAAGTCGCTGTACAGCAACTTGCCGCTGATGTTTCTGGGCAATGAGTTCAGCGCGCCGGAGGCGACCACGATCTTTTCTCTGGTACTGGAGCGGCCGGTGCTCAAGACCAGTATTCGCCAGCGCTTGCTGAAGCTGACTGAGGCGGGGTATCTGCGCGAGACGGGGCGCAAGAAGCAGGGCGAGGGCGGCAGGCCCCAGGCGACGGTGCAGAACCTGAAGCCTGGGGAGATTTACTTCTTTGATCGCAGTTTTGCCGAGTAGCCTTGATCTAAAGAACAAGGAAGTTCAACTGTGGGAGCTGGCTTGCCTGCTCCCACACTGGATCTCCTTTGTCTGAATTGGCTTCAGTTCATCCAGTTACCGCCGTCGACGTTATAGGTCTGCGCTACTACATAGTCGGCTTCCTTCGACGCCAGGAAGATCGCCATGCCGGTCAAATCCTGCGCCGTGCCCATCCGCCCAAACGGCACCTCATCCCCTACCCGCTTTTTCTTCTCCCCCGGCGCCAGCCCTTCATGCCGGGCAAACAGCGCATCCACCCCATCCCAATGCTCGCCATCCACCACGCCCGGGGCGATGGCGTTGACGTTGATGCCTTGCTTGATCAGGTTCAGCCCCGCCGATTGCGTAAGGCTGATCACCGCCGCCTTGGTCGCGCAGTAGACCGCCACCAGCGGCTCGCCGCGCCGTCCGGCCTGGCTGGCCATGTTGATGATCTTGCCGCCGTGGCCCTGGCTGATCATCTGCCGCGCCGCCGACTGCAGGGTAAACAGCGTGCCGGCGACGTTGATCGAGAACAGCCGATCAAAACTGTCACGGGTGATATCGACGATGGGCGCGAGGTCGAACAGCGCGGCGTTGTTGATCAGGATATCCAGCTTGCCGACCTGCGCCACCACGGCAGCAATTGCGGCATCGATGGAGGCTTGGTCGGTGACGTCCATCGCCACGGCGTAGGCCCGGGGGCCCAGTTCGGCGGCGGTGGCTTGGGCGCGTTGCAGGTTGATATCGGCAATGGCGACCGTGGCGCCCTCGGCGATGTAGGCCTGGGCGAAGGCGCGACCGATACCACGCGCCGATCCGGTGATCAGCGCGCTTTTACCTTCGAGTCGTTTCATGGGGTCTTATCCGTCAATGTTATTTGGGATAACCGGCGCGTTTCATCTCGCGCTCGGTGGTGGACTGTGCCTGGAGCAACGCCTGGTCAACCGACATGCCGCCGGTGAGCGCCGCCGAAAACAACTTGCCGACGGAGGTGCCGATGGCCTGGAACTCGGGGATGGTCACGTACTGGATGCCCACGTACGGCACCGGTTTGGCCGACGGGTGCGCGGGGTCGGCGTGCTGCATCATTTGCAGGGTCACCTGGGCAAACGGTGCGGCCTTGAGGTACGCCTCGTTGTAGGTGGATTGGCGCGTGCCCGGCGGCACATTGGTGATGCCTTCTTTATCAGCGACCAGTTGGATGTAGTCCTTGGACGTCGCCCAGGTAATAAAGGCCTTGGCGGCGTCCTTGTGCTTGGAGGTGGCCGGGATCGCCAGGGACCAGGCGTAGAGCCAGGACGAGCCTTTGTCGGTGACTTCGGTCGGGGCGGCGGCAAACCCTACGTTGTCCGCAACTTTACTTTGGCTCTTGTCGGTGGTGAACGAGCCGGCGACGCTGGCATCGACCCAGATCGCGCACTTGCCGCTGTTGAACAGCGCCAGGGTTTCGTTGAAGCCGTTGCTGGAAACGCCCGGCGGGCCGTAGTTCTTCAGGGTGTTGACGTAATAGTTGGCCGCCGCCGTCCACTCGGGGCTGGTCAACTCGGGCTTCCACTGCTCGTCGAACCAGCGTGCGCCAAAGGCATTGGCCATGGTGCTCAGCAGCGCGATGTTTTCACCCCAGCCGGCCTTGCCACGCAGGCACATGCCGTATTGGCCCTGATCTTTAGCCGTGAGTTTGGCGGCGAACTCGCCGAGCTGACTCCAGGTCGGGTGCGCGGGCATGCTCAGGCCGGCCTGCTTGAACAGGTCGGTACGGTAGTAGGTGAGCGTGCTTTCGCCGTAGAACGGCAAGGCATACAGGGTGTTGTTAACCGACAGGCCCTGGCGCACCGAGGGGAAAATATCGTCCGCATCGTAATCGGCTGGCAGTTGGGTCAGCGGTTCGAGCCAGTGTTTGGCGCCCCACAGTGGAGTCTCATAAGTGCCGATGGTGAGCACGTCAAACTGCCCGCCCTGGGTCGCAATATCGGTGGTCAGGCGTTGGCGCAGCACGTTTTCTTCGAGTACTACCCAGTTGAGCTTGATGTCCGGGTGCTGCTGCTCGAACACCTTGGACAGGCGTTGCATGCGGATCATGTCACTGTTGTTGACCGTGGCGATGGTCACGGTGTCGGCGGCATGGCTGGGCATGGCCAGTGCCAGCGCGCAAAGCAGGAATGACGCTTGCGGGATCTTGAACATGGCGGTTTCCACCTGTTGTTTTTGTTGTTGAGGGCCGATTACAGCAGCTTGTCCAGGCCCTCACAAACGCATGGCGGATGCTGGACCGGTACTTTTTTAACCGCCGCCTCAGGATCAAAAAAGTATCAGTGCCGGGCGAAACAGGGGGTAGCGCGAGGGTTGCCAACCCGCGTATTTTGAAGCGATTACACAACTAAAAGAGGCATCACCATGCCCATCAGCCGCGCCCAACTGTTCGAACACCGCCCCGCTGAACTCGAAGTGATCCTGCCCGAACCCGAGCATTGTTTTCGTTGGTTCGAACATGACTACCCCTTCGAACTGGCGCGCTGGAACCACCACCCCGAGTTCGAAATCCACCTGATTCGCCAAGGCAGCGGCAAGTTGGTGGCGGGCGACTACATCGGCGCGTTCGGCGCCGGGCATGTCGCGCTGATCGGTCCCGACCTGCCCCACGACTGGATCGGCGAACTGGCCCCTGGCGACTACCTGCACGGCCGCGATGTGGTACTGCAATTCGATGGTGCCGCCCTCCTCGCCCTACGTAAAACCCTGCCGGAACTCGGCGACTTGCAGCCGCTGTTCGAACAGGCCCGGCGCGGCCTGGAATTCAGCGGTGATACGGCGCTGCAGGCCGCGCGCCTGATGGAAGCCATCGGCAACGCCCACGGCCTGCAGCGGCTTATCCTGTTCCTGCAACTGCTCGACACCCTGAAAAACGCCGCACCCGCGCAGGTAAAAGCCCTCGCCAGCCCTTGCTACGCACCGACCCTGGATGCACGCAGCGCTGAACGCATCAACAAGGCCTTCGACTACTTGATGCGTGAACTCACTGGCGACTTGCGCCTGTCGGTGATCGCACAACAGCTGGAGATGAGCGAACCGGGCTTCTCACGGTTCTTCAAACGCAACACCGGCCACGGGTTCATCGACCTGATGCGCAAGTTTCGCGTGCAGCGCGCCTGCCGGCTGTTGCTGCAAAGCGAGATGTCGGTGGCGGATATCTGCTTTGAAGTGGGCTATGCCAACCTGTCCAATTTCAACCGGCATTTTCGAATCGAGATGCACCAGACGCCCAGCGAATATCGGCGGGAAACCGCAATGCACCTGTTCAAGCGCAGCCAAAAAATGACACCCAGTCAATTCTGACCAAAGGGTCGATTAATCCAGTTTTTTATCACTTAGTTCAATCCCTTAAGAAAGTTGGTACGCCGCGTGCAAACGTTTGCGGAACGAACTTGACAGCCAAGTTCACCTTTACCCGAAGAACCGGGTTCAAACCGCGTACGAATAGGGACTTTCAATGCACCCCACCTCAAGGCGTCCTGCTTCCTTTGGTGTTTCCTTGCTACTGGCGGCCGTTACGGGAGTACTCAGTGCGCCCATTTTGGCGCAGCAAAAACCCGCCGATGACTCAGCACAGGGCGAAACACTGAGCCCTGAAGCAAGCCCGGCAACAAAAAAGGCGTGTACTGGTCGGACTGGTTCAACCAGGACCTGACCCTTATCGGCAGCAAAGACATCAGCTTTGGCCCCAAGCCCCAGGATGATGTGTACCTGGAATACGAATACTTCGGCCGCAAGGGGCCGTTTGAGCTGTACGGCTATATCGATGTGCCGAAGATCCTCACCATCGGTAACAGTAATGACAAAGGCGTGTGGGACCATGGCTCGCCGGTGTTCATGGAGCACGAACCGCGCATCTCCATCGACTACCTGGCGGGGCGCAGCCTGGCCATCGGGCCGTTCAAGGAATGGTACGTGGCGTTTGACTGGATCTACGACCATGGCAGCAATAAAGCCAACCGCGCCAACACCCTGTACAGCGGCCTCGGTACCGATATCGACACGCACTCGCGGGTCAACCTGTCGGCCAATTTCTACGGGCGTTACCAGTGGGAAAACTACGGCGCCAGCAATGAATACTCGTGGGACGGCTACCGTGCGCAGATGAAGTACATCGTGCCCATCAGCAGCTTCGACAATGGCGCCTCGCTGACCTATATCGGCTTCACCAACTACGATTTCGGTTCCGACCTGCACAAGGACAACCCGGCGCGCACCGCCAACTCACTGGTGGCGACCAATGTGCTGCTGTATTCGTTTACCCACCTGCGTTTCACCTGGTCGGCCGTTACTTTCATAACGGCGGCAACTGGGAGGATGGCAGTGAGTTGAATTTCGGCGAGGGCAACTTCCGCGCCCGCTCCGACGGCTGGGGCTACTACGCCGGCGTGGGCTATCAATTCTGATCAAGGAGCTATAAATGAAAGCGCTGACTCGTCTCTCGATGGCCGTGGGCCTGGCCCTGCTGCCCCATCTGGTGCTGGCTGATACAGCCGCGCCGATCAAACCCAAAGTGATGCTGATCACCATGTTCGCCCCCGAGGCGCAAACCTGGATCGACCGCCTGCAACTCAAGCAGGAAGTGCGCGTGCCGGGCCTGTCCGCCGAATACCCGGTGATTCGCTGCAACACCCAGGACGTGTGCCTGCTGGTGACCGGCATGGGCCAGACCAACGCCGCCGCGTCGACCCTGGCCCTGGCCTTGTCGCCCAAGTTCGACCTGCGCCAGAGTTACTTCCTGATTGCCGGGATAGCCGGGATCAACCCCAAGCATGGCACCATCGGCACTGCTGCCTGGGCGCATTACCTTGGTGGAGTTCGGCACCCAGTGGGAGCTGGATTCGCGGGACGCCCCGAAGGAGTGGCCAACCGGCTATATCGGCATCAACACCAAGGGCCCCAACGAAAAACCGCCGTTGGACTACAAGACCGAAGTGTTTGAGTTGAACCCCAAGCTGCAAGCCAAGGCGTTTGCCCTGTCGCACGCCGTCGAGCTGACGGAGAGCAAGGAGTCCGCCGCCTGGCGCAAACACTACCCCGCAGCGCCGGCCAATCAGCCGCCGCAAGTCACCCGTTGCGACACCCTGGCGGGTAACACCTGGTTCTCCGGCACGCGCCTGAGCGAGCGCGCCGAAGTCTGGACCCGGTTGCTCACCGACAACAAAGGCGAATACTGCACCACCCAGCAGGAAGACAATTCCACCTATGAAGCCCTGCTGCGCGCCAGCCGTGAGGGCCTGGTGGATATCCAGCGCCTGGCGGTGGTGCGTGCCGGTTCCGATTTCGACCGACCGTACCCGGGCTACAGCGAAGTCGACAACCTGCTCAAATACGCCGACCAGGGCGGGTTCGTACCGGCGCTGGAGAACCTGTACCGCACGGGCAACCCGCTGGTACAGGCGATTCTCAAGAACTGGTCGGCTTGGGAACAGGGCGTTCCCGAAGCCTGATGGAGATAACGGTTTCAGGGCAGGAAGATGATCTTGTCTGCACTGCCTTGATTAACCTCCTCGTAGCACTGCACCCCGTCGGCCAGCGCCACTTCGCGCAGGCCGCTGGGCAGCGGCAACAGCCCTTCATCAAAGAAGCGCCCGAACTGTTCCAGCATCACCGCACACTGCTCGCAGTTGTAGAGCAACGAATTGATCCCCACCACCGAGCCGCCCTTGCGGTACAGCGCCAGGGCCGGTAACTGCACGTGGCCGTCCACCGGCGCGGCGATGATCGCGATATGCCCGAACGGCGCCAGGCCCGCCACGGCGGCCGGCAACCAGAAACCCGTGGTGTCGAAGATCACATCCGCACCGCCCTTGAACACGGCGTTTACCTGCGGGCCCAGTTCCTCCGGCTTGCCCAGGGCAATCGCATCGACCCCCTGCCCCTGCAACACCTCGACCTGCTCCACCCGGCGCACCGCCGCCAGCACCTGGGCGCCACGAATCTTCGCCAACGCCAACGCCGCACTGCCTACCGCGCCATTGGCGCCAATCACCAGCAACCGCGTGCCTTTTGCGACACCGCTGCGCTCCAGCGCATCCCAGGCGGTGGTGTACGGCACGCCAAGGCTGGCGGCCTGGGCAAAACTTAAATGAGTGGGTTTATGCGCCACGCCCTTGGCCGACACCGTGAGGAACTGCGCGTGGGAGCCGTCGGCGAAAAAACCCAGGTCGCGGCCGGTGCCCCAGACTTCCTGGCCGACCAGGTCCTGCGGGCCTTGCACGACCACACCGGCAAAGTCGCGGCCGGGAATGCGCGGCACTGTGGTGTAGGGGAAACGGCCGAGCAGGTTTTTCACGTCGCTGGGGTTAAGGCCGGCCGCCTTGATCTGCACCAGCACCTCACCGGACGCCGGCACCGGGGTGGTGACGTCGACGAAACTCAGGGCGTTGATGTCGCCGGTGGCGGAAAACTGCAATGCTTTCATAAACGTAATCCATCCGAAGGAATGAACAACTCAGGACAACCAACCGCTGACCAGCTGCCGCCCCATGGGCCAGAGCTTTTCGCCCAGCAGCATGCCCATCAGCCCCACCAGGGCGATGGCCGGCGGCGCTGGCGAGCGGAAATCCAGGGCGCCGTAGATCACGCCGACAAACAGGCCGATGGCAAGGGAAATCAGATAGTTCATGGGGTTGGCGCCTGACGGGTTGATGGGCCCAGTGTAGAGAGCCCATTGCTGAAGCATCGGCCAAGTGCTTCAGGATTTCGGCCAACCCCTCAGCCGAGGTAGTGCGAGGGCGCGACGCCCAGTTCACGCCGAAACATGTCGCTGAAACTGCTGGGCGAGTACCCGAGGGAGCGTGCAATGCCGCTCACCGACTGGCCCTGGATCAGCTCTGCCACCGCCGTGGCCAGCTGCACTTGCCGGCGCCATTCGGCAAAGCCCATGCCCAGGTTATTCTGGAACAGCCGCGCCAAGGTGCGCACGCTGGCACCGGCCGTTTCGGCATGTTGCTCGAAAGGCACCGCCAGGGACGGCGCCGCCATGACCGCCTGGCACGCGCTGACCAGACGCCGGTCGGCGTCCACCGGCATGGCGATGCGGATCTGCGAGCGGCGCGCCCGTTGCAGCTCCAGCAGGGCCAGGCCGACCACCGCGTCGTAATAGCCGGCGTCAGCGCTGTCGCCCTGCTCCACCAGCGTGACGATCAGCTCGCGCAGCAGCCCGCCGACCTCGATCACCTGGACCTGGCTGTCCAGCGTGGCCGCCAGCGCCGGGCGCAGATAGATATTGCGCATCTGCAAATCCGACACCACGCGAATGCCGTGTTCAACCCCAGGCGGCAGCCACACCGCACGCTGGGGCGGCACCACCAGGGCTTCACGCGGGGTCTCGACCCACATCACGCCGCTCATGGCATAGAGCAATTGGCCCCAATCGTGGCTATGCGGTTCCACGTACAACCCACGGGGGTACGTGCGCGCCAACGGCTGAACGGGGACGGCGTGATCACTGAGGTCGGGGGGCGCAGCCAGGGCCATGGAGTGCACGTCAATCAAGGGTGAGCCGCCATGGTAAATGACCACCGCTCGACAATCCGAGTGAATTTTTAGCGCCCGCAAGGATCACTTGCTTTACACCACCGGGGCTGAGGGGCCAATGAATAACGCCAAACTGTTTGTGATCGACTACACCCTGCATGGCGAGCCCAGGTCGTTCATCATCCGCCTGGAAAAGCTCGACACCGCAGAAGCCTGGCATTGGGCCAGCTGTGACGCCGGGGTGGGCCGTATCGGCCGCTTCGCACGCGAGCAGGTGAAGAAGACCAGCCGCGAACAGGCCGAAAAGTTCGGCATTACCGATGTGCAATGGCGCCGCTCGGACGCGCGCGCCCAGGCTTGATCAGGGAGGAACAACCATGGTTTTACCGGCAACGGTCAATGGCAAGGCGCGCATTGATTACACCCAGGACACCTTGTTCGGGCCATTGGCCAAGCATGTGGAATGCCACGTGAGCTTGCAGCATAAACCCGGGTGGCTGGTACTGAAGGTGTTCCAGCCGCTGCCGGATGATCTGCACGCGGCGCAAACCGTGGTGTTTGCGCTGGAAGGCAGGAGGACCAGCGGAGTGGTGCGGGATCGCCAGCGCCTGTCCGACCATAGCTTGCGCCTGGAGCTGGAAACCCGGTAACCCAAGCACTGAGCGTCAATTGTGGGAGCGGGCTTGTTCGCGAAAGCGGTGTATCAGTAGACCATTGCTGACCGACACTGCGCTTTCGCGAGCAAGCCCGCTCCCGTTTTTTTTAAACGCGTTCAGCCTTTAGCCGACTTGGCGCACTCACAGCCCGTGGCCGCCGCGCAAGGCTCGCCATGGGCATGGTGCTCGGCACAGCCCTGGCAGCAATAGCCCTTGCCGTCCTTCATTACCGCATCAGCTCCCAACACACACTTGCAGTGTGGGCACGCACAGGTTTCATCGGGCATGGTCAGACTCCTTCTTCATGGTCGTCCCGGTGCGGCGAGCGCCGGCACCTTAAGCAGTGACTGCGGCCCGCCGTTGATGGTTCAAACCATCAGTCGGTGCGCGTATTGCTGCGATACATGAACACCAGCGCAAGTGCCAGGCAGGCCATCGCCACGATGCGGCTGCCTGAGAGCTCGATGGCCGGGTTGCCCAGCCAGCCGAAGTTGTCGATCAGCATGCCCATGCCCAACTGCCCGACGATCACCGCCACCGTCGCGACCGCCGTACCGACCACCGGCACCGCGCCGACCATCACCATCATGTACACCACGCCGAACAGCGCGCCGGTCAGTTGCCATTTGGGCACTTCCAGCAGGCTCACGGCCTGGGCCGGTTCGAAGAAGAAAATCAGCAGCGCGGTCACGACCGCCCCGACCACAAAGGTCACCAGGCTACTGCGCAACACGCCTACCGCCTGCCCCAGGCGACCATTGATCGCGGCCTGCACACTCAGCACCGCACCTGCGGCGACCACCAGCACCAATAACAGAATCAGATTCATCGCCTTACCCTCGTGCTATCAGAACAAGTGCCGCCACAATCAACGCCAGGGCAATCCAGCGCTCGCCATTCACACGTTTACGTGCGGTGCCAAACCAGCCGAAATGGTCGATCAACACACTCTTGCCCACCTGGCCCGATAAAATCGCAATCATCGTCATCGCGATACCGATATGCGGCGTGGCCAGGGTCAGCACCACAACATAGATTGGCCCCAGAAACCCGCCGATCAACTGCCAGCGCGGCAAGTCGGTCAACGCCGGGCCCTTTTGCGGGCCGCTGAACAGCAGCAGTAAAAACAGAATCGCCGAGCCGACGCCAAAGATGCTCAACGTCGCCCACAAGTGCCCTACCTGCACACCCAGCGGCCCGAGCAAACCGGCCTCCACCGACAGGCCCATGCCTGCCAGGATCACCAGTGGCAGCAACAGCAACCGTAGAAGGTTTTTTTTTCGGCGTAACCTGCGCTACACCCTCGATAGAACTTGCCTGCATACATCACCTGCGCTTCAAGAAAGTAAACCTGGCGCGCATTATCCGGTGGCCGTGCTGTGCGATAAATGGGAGCATGCCTACAACACCTTTGCGGATTACGCACAACCCGGAGGCATGATGCAGGGTTTGAATGAACTGAGTTTCAAGGCATTGCGCCTGTTTGTGGCGGTGCTGGACCATGGCAGTTTTTCCGAAGTGGCGCGCCGCGAAAGCCTCGCGCCCTCCTCCATTTCCCGGCAGATCCAGTTGATGGAACAGGCCCTCGGCCAGCAGTTGCTCTATCGCCACACCCGTGCGGTAAGCCCTACCGAGGCCGGGCGCCTGCTGGGGCGCCATGCACGCGTGATGCTGGAGCAACTGGAAGCCGCCGGCCAAGCCCTGCAGGAACAGGAAAGCGAACCCAGCGGCCTGGTGCGCATCAACGCGCCGATGGTGTTCGGCCAGCGTCACCTGTCACCGTGGCTCGGCGAGCTGTGCCGGCGCTACCCCAAGCTGCAACTGGATATCCAGCAAACCGACACCTACGTCGACCCCCTGCAAGACGGCACCGACCTGCTGTTCCGCATCGGCGTGCTCAATGACTCCGGCATGCAGGCGCGCATCTTCGCCCCCCAGCATTTTCGCATCGCCGCCAGCCCTGCCTACCTGGCACGGCACGGCACGCCGCAACACCCAGACGAACTGATCAACCACCAATGCCTGGCCTATAAAGGCATCACCGGCCAGCAACGCTGGTTCTTCCGCAAGGGTCAGGACGACTGGCAGCCCTACAGCGTCAAGGGCCCGATCACCGGCAACCACGCCGACACCCTGACCCACGCCGCCGAGCAGGGCCTGGGGCTGGTGGTGTTTCCGTCCTGGCTGATCGGCGAAGGCTTGCGCGCCGGCACGTTGCAGGCGGTGCTGACGGAGTACGAGGTAGCGACCACCCTGGAGCCGCAGCAGATTGCCGCGTTATGGCCGGGCAGCCGGCGGTTGTCGCTGAAGGTGCGCACGGTGATTGATTATTTCGTGGAGTGTTTTGGGGTGGTGCCGTATTGGGATCGCTGAGCGGCCCCACCTATTGAGGAAATTTCCTTCCTTCAAAAGTAAGCCCGTTCTGATTTTACGGGCCAGTATTTCCGGACAGGGTGCAGGCGTTCAAACTTCGGCGACTTTCAATATGAAGAGACACCCTGAATACAAAATGAAAGGAAAACTGGAGATCCCTGGCAACTTCGAGGCGCCCTTGCCGGAGGACATCCTGGATACATTCGCAGGCAACGCCAAACGCTTGGCCTGACTCATCAATTAAAAAAGCCACTGCCCTATCAACCACGCATTCGCCCCACTGATCACCGCAAACAGAAACCACGCCAGCACTCGTGTAGGCAGCCGATTGACGAACGGCCCCATCAGTTGCTTGTCACCCGTCATGCGGATCAGCGGGTACAGCGCAAACGGCAATTGCAGGCTGAGCACCACCTGGCTAAGGATCAGTAGCTTGCCAATCGCATCGTCGCCCATCAGCCACACCCCGAGGAACGCCGGGATCAGCGCCAGCCCACGGGTAATCAGGCGGCGTTGCCAGCACGGGATACGCAGGTTGAGGTAGCCCTCCATGATCACCTGCCCGGCGATGGTGCCGGTAAAGGTCGAGCTTTGCCCGGAAGCCAGCAAGGCGATGCCGAACAGGATGCTGGCAAAAGCGCCGCCCACCAGCGGGTCAAGCAGGTGATAGGCGTCCTGGATCTCCACCACGTCGGTGTGGCCGGTCTTGTGGAAGGCGGCGGCGGCCAGTACCAGGATCGCGGCATTGACCAGCAACGCCAGGGCCAGGGAGCCGATGGTATCGATACGCGCCAGCTTGACCGCATCCTGTTTGCTGGCCAGGTCTTTGCCGATCAGGCGTGTTTGCACGATAGAACTGTGCAGGTAAAGGTTATGCGGCATCACGGTGGCGCCGAGGATACCAATGGCCAGGTACAACGGCGCGGCATCGCTGATGGCCGACCATGACGGAGTGAAGCCACTGAACACGTCGGGCCAGTAGGGTTTGATCAGCACCAGCTCGATGAAGAAACACACGCCAATGGTCGCCACCAACGCCAGCATGATCGCCTCCAGGCGGCGGAAGCCCCGGTTCTGCAGGGCGAGGATCAACAATGTATCGAAGGCAGTGATCACAATACCGGTGGTCAGCGACACCCCCAGCAACAAGTGAAACGCCAGTGCGCAGCCAAGCACTTCGGCGAGGTCGGTGGCAATAATCGAGATTTCCGCGAGCACCCACTGGGTATTGGCGGAGCGCCGGCTGTAGCGTTCACGGCTCAGTTGCGCGAGGTCCTTGCCGGTGGCGATCCCCAGCCGCGAGCACAGACATTGCACCGCCATCCCCGCCAGGCTGGCCAGCAACACCACGAACAACAAACTGTAACCGTAGCGCGAACCGGCTTCGATGGCCGTGGCCCAGTTGCCCGGGTCCATGTAGCCGATAGAGATCAGCAGCCCGGGGCCGGCGAACATGAGGGCGCGCTTGAAGAACGAAGCCTTGGGGTCAACGGCGACGGAGCCGGCCACTTCCGGCGGGCAGAACGGGGCGGTAGCAATTTTTGGCAGGCTGAATTTCACGCGGTATCCCAGGCAAACACACAAGACAAGGACGCAGCTTATCAGTCGGACGCGACCGTGCGCATCACCGTGTCCCGAGGCAGGTCAAACGCTTCCACCACTTGCACCACCAGGTCCATTTCCTGGTTCAAGGCTTCGCGCTCCATGCGCTGGCGAATAACCCCGACCACCAGCACCGCCAGGGTGGTGATCGAGTACGCCGGGCCGGAAAACGCCCGCACCCCGCTGACCAGCAGCATCGCAGCGGCCAACGCCTGGCCCACCACCGGAATCGCCGTTGCCGCACCGCGACGCAGCATAAACCCGGTCAACCCGGCCAGCGCGGTACCGCTCAATGCAGTGGTGGCCGACCGGCCGACATCAAACCGGGTGAACAACCCCTGCTCTTTTTGCGCGGCGGCCTTGAGTTCGGCATCGAACACCTGCCGGTCGGCATTGCTGAGCTTGTCCTTGTATTGCTCGATCAGTTTTTCCGCGACCCGGGTTTCAAGGTCCGTCAGCGCCACGCTGGCCAGGGGCTCATCAAATTTTATCGCCAGACGTTGCGCCACATCTTCGGCGATCTGCCGGTAGCTCACGCCATGGCCGCGGGCCAGGTTCATAAAAGTGTCGCCGCCCATGCGTTGCAACTCAACAGCCAGCTTGAGCGGTTCACGCACCGTGGCATCAATTGACGCGCTACGCTTTTGCGCGATCAATTCGGCCAGGAACTTCAACTCCTCCGGCCGCGCCTGCACCAGCGCCGGGAACAGGTCCGCATCTTCTTCGACAAAGCGCACCTCGCTGCTGCGCTGGTCGGAGCGGATCAGGCCGCGCCGCTCGTGCAGCAGGTCGGTGTACTGCACCACGGTCTGCAGTTGCGGCCAGTAGGCGGCATGGTCGAAGGTGGCCAGGTGCACATTGGTGACCTTGGCCTTCAGCGCCGGCGTGACCGGGATCGCATAACGGCCGATGCAGCGCTCGGTGTCCGGCTTCATGGCCAGGGCCCAGTCCTTGCTGGAGTGGCAGTTGATCACGCGCCCCTTGAGCGGCGCCGATACTTCCTCCCACGGGCTTGAGGTACAGATCGCGCCCCCCATCAACAGGAGGTTGTCCAGCGGCAGTTCGCGGGCGGTCCCGGGGCTGGCCAGCAGGCTCTTGACCAGAATCCGTGCCCCCAGGGAGTGCCCGATCAGGTTGATCCGCCGCACCTGCAGCGCCTCGCCGTGCAAGTAACCGGCGAGTTCCGGCAGCAGGCTCCTGGCCACTTCGTCCACCCGAGCCTCGACGCTCTTATAGTGGTCGAGAAAATAGGCAATCGCCTTGCCCACCCCCACCGTCGCCGCGCCCAGGCTACCGCCGCCGAGCATCGCGGCCATTACATCCTTGAACGGAGCAAACAGGTTTTCCAGGAAATGCCCGGCCGGCCAGAACAGCATCAGGTTGGTCGAGCCTTCGATACCTGCCAGTTGTTCCTTGAAGTGACCCAGCTGTTGCCGGTTGAAGAACGCCGAATAACCGTGAACATAGAGATTGAGCACATCCCCTTGGGGCTCGCCACACAACACGAACGTGGGCTTGCGGGTGCGGTGCATTTCATCCCACTGGTGCTGCATGGGGCGGTGACTCCTGGTGACGATGGACGGCGATAGTAACAAAGGGTGAGATTCAACGCCGTACGGCTGTGGGAAAAGGCACCACATTGCCCTCCTCTTTCGGCCCCTTTCAGAACATCGATGCGGCCTTGGACTTGGCCAGGTAACGCGCCGGCGAATCCCCCAGGTTACGGCGGAACACCGAGGTGAAGGCACTGGAGCTGCTGAAGCCCAGCTCGAACGCCACATCGGTGATGGACGAACCATGGCTGAGCCGCGCCGTGGCCTCCAGCAGGCAGACCTGCTGGCGCCAGGACACAAACGTCATGCCGGTGCACTCACGGAAGTTACGCGTGAAGGTGCGCCGGCTCATGCTGGACCAATCGGCCATCTCGCCAATCGAGATTTTCTGCGTGGGCGCCTCGAGAAAGCGCTGACAGGAACGGGCCAGGCGCGACTCGGAGGGCAACGGCGCACTGAGGGGCAACTCGGGCATGGCGCCGATTTCATCGATCAACAGGGTCAGCACACAACGATCCCTGACGCTGGGCGCAGCAGACGGCCCGATCGCCAGCGCCGCTTCCAGCAAATGCCGCAGCAACGGCGACACACCAAACACCTGGCAGTGGTCCTGCAGCCCGGCGCGCTGGGCGGCGTCGTCATCCAGGTAGGTGTTGAGCATCACCACATCGCCGCGCATATGCATCTCATGCGCTACCCCGCCCGGCACCCAGATGGCCCGTTGCGGCGGCACTACCCAATTGCCCAGGTCGGTGAACATCTTCAGCGCGCCGGTGGAGGCATACGCAAACTGCCCGCGACGGTGGGTATGCCGGGGAAATACCGTACCCGACGCGTACTCGCGCAGCGTCACCACCGCTTCGGGGCTGTCGGGTTCATAGGGGGAAAAAGTGAAGGTCGGCGGCATGGCCCGATTTTGTCAAAGTATGACCTGACATAGCAAGCAGGCCATTTGCCCGCCACCTAGAATCGTTGCTCCCCAAGTTGGGTTTATTTCGAAGGGATATTCGGAAAATGAGCGTTAAAAACTACTTGGAAGTACGCGTTGACGGCCCAGTGCTCATGGTGGGACTCAACCGCCCGCAGAAGCGCAATGCCATGTCGCTGGAGGTCATGCACGAACTGCGTGACACCTTCAGCAACCTGCCGGAAGGTATTGGCGCCGCCGTGCTCTACAGCACCAGCCAGCACTTTTGCACGGGGTTGGACCTGTCGGAAATCCGCGACCAATCGGTGATCGACAACGTCCAGGCCTTTCGCGAATGGCACAAGACGTTCGAACTGATCCAGTTCGGCAAAGTGCCGGTGGTGGCGGCAATTACCGGCGCCGCCATCGGGGGCGGCCTGGAAATCGCCACGGCCTGCAGCCTGCGCGTGGTCGATGACAGCGCCTTCTTCTCGCTGCCCGAAGCCATGCGCGGGCTGTACGTGGGGGTTGGCGCCTCCGTGCGCTTCCCGCGCATTGCCGGCATCGCCCTGATGACCGACATGATGCTCACCGGCCGCACCCTCTACGCCAAGGAAAGCTACGAGCGCGGCGTCGCCCAATACCTGGTCCCGGTCGGCCAGGCAGTGCTCAAGGCCACCGAATTGGCCCACAAGATCGCGGGCAACTTGCCCATGACCAACTACGCGGTCACCCACGTACTGCCGCGCATTGTGGATCAGAGCCAACAGGACGGCCTGATGACGGAAGCCCTGATTGCTGCAGTGGTGTCCTCCGATACCCGCACCCAGGATCGCCTGGCCGATTTCCTGGATCGTAAAAAGGACAAGATCCAGACCACGCCAGAGGCGGTGTAACTCCCGGTCGTGAACGTTGCCGAGCGCGTCTCGGTAAACCATGGATGGCCTTCACAACTCACTATCAACCCGGTGAAACCATGTTTCAGCACAGCACTCAAGACGATCTTTATCGCAGCAATGACGCAGCCGATGAACGACTGATCAAAATCGAACGCAGCTGGCACAAACGTGCACAGATCAAGCTCGATTCGCAACGTCCGGATATCCAGCTTGACCTGCAGGCGCCGGACTTTCTCGAGGCCCTGCTACCTTTCGCCCATGACCCGCATTACCAGAACTACCCCCACGCCCTGAAGCTGTTGATCCTGTCGGCCGGGTGGGTCATCTACAACCAGAAAACCATCGCCATCGAAACCGAGATCATCTGCCCGTCCTGCATCGACCTGCTGCAGCTCGGCTCGCGCCTGAGTTCGGCCAGCGCCGCGACGATTTCCGAAACCCTGGCGGATGAGGCTTACCACACGCTGTTCTCGATCAACATGTGTGAGCTGGCGATTACCCAGCGTGGCATGCGCATCAAATGGCCGGAGCTGGAACTGACCCGCCACCTGAGCCAGGCGCAGGCCACCATGTCCGAGGCGGACTTCAAGATTTACCGCCTGGCCTTCTCGCTGGTGTCGGAGACGTTTATCAGCGATTACCTGGCCGACCTCAGCGACGCCCCCGAGATCCAACCGGTGTTTCGTCACGTGGTGGCCCTGCACAAAAAGGACGAGCTGGTGCACAAGCACATCTTCCCGCTGTTCGTGCAGCAGGTAGTCGGCGACTTCACCGCGCAGCAAACCCTGTTGTTTACCCGTGGCATCGCCAACTCGATCCGGATTTTCCCGATGCGCGAGATTTCCGCGTGGCGAATCATCCTGCCGCAGCTGCTTGAAGTCTTCGGCGACCGTTCGTTGCTGCTGCCCACTCAATTTATCGAGACCGGCGAAGCGGACTACTCGGCCATGCCCGAGATCCTCAGCTCAATCGGCATACATCCCGCCTCGGTGCTGCCTGAGCTGCATGGGATACCGGAACCGGTGACCACCGTTTGAACCCAGCGTGCTGCTGACCAATACAAATTCAATAGAGTAATGTTTATGTGTGGATACATTGGCGTGTTTGCCAAACAACCTCGTGCGTTCAACCCGAACATGTTCGATGCCGCCCTGCGCGCCATCCATCATCGCGGCCCGGACAGCTCCAGCCAGTGGTTCGACCCCAAGGGCCAGGCGGCTTTCGGTTATGTACGCCTGGGCCTGGTCGGGCTGGGCAACGGCACGCAGCCGATCGTCGCCGACGAAGGCGACCTGGTGATGATGGTCAACGGCGAGTTCTACGACTATCAACGCATTCGCTCGGAACTGGAGGGCTATGGTTGCCGCTTCAAGACCTCCTCCGACAGCGAGATCGCCATGCACCTGTACCGCCGCCACGGCGTACGCGGCCTCAAGCAACTGCGCGGCGAATTCACCATCCTGATTTTCGATCGCCTGCGCAAAAAGCTGTTTGCCGTGCGTGACCGGGTGGGCGTCAAGCCGTTGTATTACACCGAGCATGAAGGCGCGTGGTATTTCGCCTCGGAAATCAAAGCCCTGCTGGCGGCCGGTATTCCGGCGCAGTGGGACCACGAAGCCTACGCCAGCCGTGGCTTTATCCTGCGCGACCGCACGGTGTTCAACAATATTCGCAGCGTCAAGCCGGGGTGCTGGATCATTGCCGACGAAAGCGGCCTGCAGACCGAGCAGTATTGGGACTGGGACTTCCCCGACGCGCAGGCCAGCGAGCAACGCAGTGAGGCCGAGATGATCGACTCCCTGCGCCACACTATCGAAGAATCCGTGCGCCTGCGCCTGCATGCCGATGTGCCGGTCGGAGTGTGCCTCAGCGGCGGGCTGGATTCCTCGGCCATGCTGGGGATCGCCACCGAGCTGACCGGCCAACCGTTGCAGGCGTTCCACCTGTCCTTCGAAGGCGAGCAGGCTTACGACGAACGCCAGTACGCCGAAATAGCGGCCCGGCATAACCGCGCTCACCTCAATGTGTTGTCGGTGAACTCCTCCGATATGGCGGACAACTTCGAAAACGCCCTGTGGCACGCTGAAATGCCATTCGCCAACGCCCACAGCGTCGCCAAGTATCTGCTGTGCAAGTTCGTGCAAAACCAGGGCATGCGCGCGGTGCTGACCGGTGAAGGCGCCGACGAAGTCTTCGGCGGCTACCCGCACTACCGCCGCGACATGGTGCTGTACAACCACGAGCATCAGGACCCGGCGGCCATCGCCGAACTTACCCGGCGCCTGCACGCCAGCGAAGATCGCTACCTGCCCGGCGGCAGGAATGACGTGAAGTGGGTGCAGGACGAACTGGGCCACGGCGTGTCCTGGCTGCAGACTCAGTCCGCGTTGTTCGGCCCCCTGGCGCAGCTGTACACCGATGACTTCCGCGAACGTTTCTGTGATGTGGATGCCTATCGGCAGTTCTACGATCGCCTGAGCCCACGTGCGCTCAACGGCTGGGAGCCGGTCAACCGCTCGCTGTACATGGTAGCCAAATCCAGCCTGCCGAACGTGGTCCTCACGTCCCTCGGCGACCGCATGGAAATGGCCGGCAGCCTTGAAGGCCGCCCGCCACTGCTGGACCACCAGGTCATTGAAGCCGCCTGCCGCTTGCCGGTGAACATGAAAGTGCGCGGCGCCACCGAGAAATACGCCCTGCGCGAAGCCATGCGCCCTTACGTGCCCCAGGCGGTACTGGATCGCAAGAAGCAGTACTTCCGCGCCCCACCGGCGTCGGAGAGCCCGCAATCAAAACTGTTCGAGATGGTCAACGACGTCTTGAGCGGGCCGGCTTTAAGCAATGTGCCGTTCTTCGACCCGCGTAAAGTGCGCGCCTTGCTGGCAACATTGCCAAGCCTGTCGCCTGCCCAGCGTGCGTCGGCAGACAACCTGCTGATGGAAATTGCCGGGCTGTGCCTGATGCAAAAACGGTTCGCCCTGAACTGATTGCTGTGCGGCGCATCGCGATAGCGTTGCGCCGCCTGACCCAAGGAGGGTCCATGCTGAAAAAACATTTGTCACTCGCCGTACTCGTCACCCTGGTTTGGGGGGTTAACTTCCCCATCACCAAACTGGGCCTGCGCGCAATCGATCCGTTTGTTCTCACCGGCATCCGCTTCGCCCTCGCCGCCTTGCCACTGGTGTTTTTCATCAAGCGCCCGGCCGTCAAGTTCAGCTATGTGGCCGCCTACGGTTTCATCTTCGGGCTGGGCATGTGGGGCGTGATCAACTACGGGATTCAGGTGGGCGTGAGCCCGGGGATTGCCTCATTGATCATTCAACTCAGCGTGTTTTTCACCATGGGTTGGGGCTTTGTACTGTTCAAGGAGAAAATCCGTGGTGCGCAGATGGTCGGCGCCGTCATGGCCCTGGTGGGCCTCGCAGGAATCATTTCGACCCAGGAAGGCAACCATGCGGTGCTGGGGGTCATGTTGATCGTCCTGAGCGCGGTGGCCTGGAGCGTGGGTAACGTGATCATCAAGAAATCCGGGGTCAAGGAGATCTTTTCGTTCATGGTGTGGGCCAGCCTGATTCCGCCGATCCCGCTGTTTCTCACCGCTTGGCTGATGCACGGCAGTGCCGCGTTCGAGGGCCTGCAAGCCAGCCTCGACCTCACGGCTGTGCTGTCGATCCTGTTCCAGGTGTACCTGGCCACACACTTCGCCTACTGGGGCTGGAACTCGCTGCTCAAGCTGTACCCGGTATCGACCGTGGCGCCGCTGTCGTTGCTGATTCCGGTGTTCGGGATCACCAGTTCGATGCTGATTATCGGCGAGCGTATTTCCACACCGAACCTGATTTCAATCGGGATCATCATCGCCGGGCTGGCGGTGGGGCTGTACCGCAAACCGGCGAACCTGGCGCCTTCGGGCCATGGCGCAGTGATGCAAGCGGAAAAATAGTCCCCTGTGAAACAGCCCGGCGCGTGGCCGGGCTGCGGCACAACACTTAACAGGCGAAGTTATCGATCTTCACCTGGCCATCGGGAAAAGTCGCGATAATTTCCAACTCGCCACCCATTGCACGCACATAGTCGCGCAACGTGCTGATGTACATGTCGGTGCGGCGCTCCATCTTGGAGACGGCCGCCTGGTTGATATTCAATCGTTTGGCCAGGCTCTCCTGGCTCAACTGCTGAGCCTTGCGCAGCTCGTGCAAGGGCATTTCCTTGATGTGTTGCTGGAGCAGTTGCTCGGCTTCAGCACGCGCCTGCGGCGTCATGCGGGCTTGAAGCTCTGCGAATTTTTTAGCCATGGTTACGGCCCTCTTTACGCAATATTTCCAAATGCACGTCATACAGCTTTTCTGCCACGGGGAAGTGCTCCTCATACCATCGGTGTTGCCCGGTTTTGTCACCACCGATCAATAACAACGCACATCGGCGTGGATCGAAGGCGTACAACACCCGATAAGGCCGCCCCGCGTGCTGTATGCGCAATGCTCGCAAGTTGCCGTGCCGGGAGCCCTTGATGTCGCTGCTGTGGGGAAAGCCCAGACCCGGCCCTAAAAGCCCCAGCAGACCAACGCTGGCACACACCGAAACCTGCTCCTTTTTACCCAAATGTTCCCACCAGGCGCCGAATTCATCCGTGTATTCAATTTCCCAACTCATGCAAATATTCCACCCATGGAATATAAACTCAAGAGCCTGAAAACTAGTAGATAAACCGGATGAGCTGCCACCCGCCGCCCTCGGGAAATTGTTTGTACATCCTTCCGGCGGCGCTCATTGCGCGACAGGCAATGCCTTCAGGCGCGATCACACGCTGCAAAAACACAATTATCGAAATGCAAAAAGCGCTCTAATACCCGCCTGTTGACTGGTTTTGAAGATCCTGGAGTTCGCAATGCCCCATGAAGGCAATCTGTTACAAGCAGCCGTGGTGTTCCTGCTCGCCGCCGTGCTGACTGTGCCCCTGGCCAAACGCCTGCAGTTGGGCGCGGTACTCGGCTATCTGTTTGCCGGTGTGATCATCGGCCCGTCGGTGCTGGGCCTGATCGGCAACCCGCAAAGCGTGGCGCAGTTCTCGGAACTTGGGGTGGTGTTGCTGCTGTTTATCATTGGCCTGGAACTGTCGCCCAAGCGTTTATGGGTGATGCGCAAGGCGGTGTTTGGTGTGGGCCTGGCCCAGGTGCTGTTGACCGGGCTGGTGATGGGGGTTGTGGCGCTGTGGCTGTTTGGCCAATCCTGGAACAGCGCGATTGTGCTGGGCCTGGGCCTGGCGCTGTCGTCTACCGCGTTTGGCCTGCAAAGCCTGGCCGAGCGCAAGGAGTTGAACCAGCCCCACGGGCGCCTGGCGTTTGCCATCCTGCTGTTCCAGGACATCGCCGCGATCCCGCTGATCGCCATGGTGCCGCTGCTGGCCGGCAGCGATCATCCCACCACCGAGGCCCAGGGCCTGCAGCATGTCTTGCAGATCCTCGGCAGTATCGCGGTGGTGATCATCGGCGGCCGCTACCTGCTGCGGCCGGTGTTTCGCATCGTCGCCAAGACCGGCCTGCGCGAAGTGTCCACCGCCACCGCCCTGCTGGTGGTGATCGGCACCGCCTGGTTGATGGAGCTGGTGGGCGTGTCCATGGCCCTCGGCGCGTTCCTCGCCGGGTTACTGCTGGCGGACTCGGAGTATCGCCACGAACTGGAATCCCAGATCGAGCCGTTCAAGGGCTTGCTGCTGGGGCTGTTCTTTATCAGCGTAGGCATGGGCGCCAACCTGAGCCTGCTGCTCAGTTCGCCGCTGATCGTGATCGGCCTGACCCTGCTGTTGATCGGTTTGAAGCTGCCGCTGCTGTACGCGGTCGGCCGATGGGTGGGCGACCTCAACCGCGAAAGCGCCTTGCGCCTGGGCGTGGTATTGGCGGCGGGCGGTGAGTTCGCCTTTGTGGTGTTCAAGATCGGCCGCGATCAGGGCCTGTTCGAGCCGCACCTTTATGACGTCCTGGTGCTGACCATCACCCTGTCCATGGCCGTGACGCCGCTGCTGCTGTTGGTGTGCCCGAAGCTGTTCAAGCCCAAGGTCAAACCGGTGGAAGTGCCCGAGGAATACCGCGCCATCCAAAGCGACGCGCCGCGTGTGGTGATCGCCGGCATGGGCCGTATGGGCCAGATCGTGGCGCGGATACTGCGGGCGCAGAACATCTCGTTTATCGCCCTCGACACGTCGGTGGAAACCATCGAACTAACCCGCAGTTTCGGCGGCATGCCGGTGTTCTACGGGGACCCGCAGCGCCCGGAAATCCTGCACGCCGCCAAGGTCGACCAGGCGGAGTTCTTCGTGATCGCCATGGACGACCCGGAGATCAATATCAAGACTGCCGAGTTGGTGCGCAACCTCTACCCGCACATGAAAATCATCGCCCGCGCCCGTAACCGCCAGCACGTGCACCGCCTGGTGGACCTGGATGCCTCGCCGATTCGCGAGACCTTCTATTCCAGCCTGGAAATGAGCCGCCGCACCCTGGTGGGCCTGGGGCTGAGCCAGGCCCAGGCCGATGCGCGCATCACCCGCTTCAAGAACCACGATCTGCAAGTGCTCGCCGCACAACACGCGGTGTACGACGATGCGGCCAAGGTGATGCAGACCGCGCAGGAAGCCCGTGCAGAACTGGCACGGCTGTTTGAGATGGATCGGCTTGAGGAAGAGTCCGACAAGGTGTGAGGCCGTGGATGAACGATATTGCGTTTTTTCTGACAGAATACGCCGCAATTTCGTTCATCCCTGGAGCGCTTCATGGCCACTTACATCAAGACCGCAGCCCTGTTGGCCCTTGCGCTAACCGCCGGCAGCGTGTTCGCCGCCGCTAAGCCGGCTACGCAAACCATCTCCACCTTGGGCGGCAAGTTCAGCTTCAGCCTGCCCAAGGCATATGCCGCCGACACACTGCCTGCCGGCAAGGCCGAAGATGGCACCGCCGATACCCAAGGCACGATGTACGCCAACCAAACCACGAAAAGTGTGGTGATCGTCGCCGAAACCGTGCGTAACGACGGGGTAACCATCAACGACAACGACCCGCAGTTCCTCGACGGCGCCGTGGCCGGTTTCGTCAAGGACCAGAGCGCCGCCCTGCCCGACTTCAAGAAGTTGAACGAGAAAAAACTCACCTTCAAAGGGCTGGGTCTGCGTCAGGTGGACAGCACCGCCACCCAGGGCGGCGGCAAGACCTTGAACTCCACCTTCCTCGGCGGCTCGGGCAACCACTTGCTGGTGATCCAGGCGATCTCCCGAGCCGATGATGTGAAGGGGCATGCCGAGTTGGTGAAGCAGATTACCGGCGGCAAGTAATAACACCCAACCACTGTGGGAGCTGGCTTGCCTGCGATTGCGATCTACCAGGCCCCCGCGCCAGTGGCTGATACTCGGCTATCGCAGGCAAGCCAGCTCCCACATTGACTTCATTCACGGTGCGGATGTCAGTGCAGGCTTTTTTCCAGCCAGGCTTTCAAGTCCTGCACTTCTGCTTCGCTGATGGTGTGGTTCATCCCCGGGTAACCATGCAACTCCGGCGTGAGCCCCAATCCGCTCAGCACCTCATTCGCCCGCGTCGCCGACGCGTACGGCAGCGCCTGGTCCAGCGTGCCGTGGCCAATAAAGATCGCCAGTTTTTTCAAACGCTCGTCCGGCTTCAGCTCGGCCTTGAGCACTGGCAACACACTGCCGCTCAACGCCGCAATCCCACGCACCAGCCCAGGCTCACGCAACCCCACCTCGTAGGACATGATCGCCCCCTGGCTGAAGCCCACCAGGAACACGCGGTCTGGCTGGGTGTGGTATTTGGCGGTGGCCTGCGTCACAAAGTCTTTGATCAGCCTGGCGCTGCGTTGCAGGTCGGCTGTCTCACCATTGTAATCGCCGTTACCGGGGGTCTTGGTAAACCAACGATAGCCATGGGGGTCGACCGGCATCGGCGCACGGGCCGACAGGTAGGTCCAGGTGGACGGCAGCGCGTCCTTGATGCCGAACAGGTCTTGCTCATTACTGCCGAACCCATGCAGGAAAATCACCAGCGGCTCGTTACGCGCATCGCCCTGGGTTTGCTCCAGGTACGCCAGCGGCAAGTCGCTGTGCAGTGTCTCATCGGCATGGGCGGCACCGGCCACCAGGGCCAGCGCGAGGGCAAACAGTTTGAGCATGGGACGTTACCTCAAGGTTTGCGCAATAAATAAGTGTCCATGATCCAGCCATTTTCCAGGCGCGCCGCCTTGCGTACCCGTTCGATCTTTTCCGCCACTTCGCTGACTTTGCCGCTGATAAGGATTTCGTCCGGCGTGCCGAGGTAAGCACCCCAATAGATATCCAGGTCCTTGTCGGCCACCGTGCGGTAGGAGTCTTCGGCGTCGAGCATCACCACCAACGTATCGGCATCACTCGCCTGCCCCGCCGCCAAGCGGCGCCCGGTAGTGATTTCAATGGACTTGCCGATGCGGTTCAACGGCACTTTATGCTGGGCCGCCAGGGCCTGCACGCTGGTGATGCCAGGGATCACTTCGAACTCGAAGGTGCAGCGGCCACTGGCCAGAATCGCCTGCAGGATACGAATGGTGCTGTCGTACAGCGCCGGGTCGCCCCACGCCAGGAAAGCGCCGACTTCACCGTCAGCCATTTCCTGGTTGATCATTCGTTCAAACGTCTGCTGCTTGTCGCGGTTGAGGTCCTGCACGGCCGTGGTGTAGTCGATTTCGCCGCGCTCGCGCTCGGGGCAATCGGCCTCGACAAAGCGGTAGCCGGGCTCGGTGATGTAGGTCTCGCAGATCTCGCGGCGCAGGTCGATCAGCTTGTCCTTGCTCTGGCCCTTGTCCATCAGGAAAAACACGTCGGTGCGGTTCAGCGCCTTCACGGCCTGCATCGTGATGTAGTCAGGGTTGCCGGCGCCAATGCCGATGATCAGGATGCGTTTCATGGGTTGCTCTCATTGCGGGGCGTGGATTTTGCCATGTTCACGGGCTCAAGCGTGAGTTTCCAGGCGCAGGCGCCATACATCGTTGAAGCGCAACTCGGTGGCGGACAATGGCTCTACGTCGATCAGGTAGAACATCGAGATGGGAAACTGCATGACATACAGCATCGCGGCGCGGATCACAAAGGGATGGGTGATTGCCACCACATGCCCGGGTTGGGTTTCGAGGGATTGCATCCACAGCCCTACCCGTGCGCAGACGTCATCCACCGACTCGCCGCCATGGGGGGCACTGGCGTTATCGGTGAGCCACGCTATCAACTCGTCCCCGTTCAACGCGCCAACGTCCTGGCCTTTCCAGTGGCCGAAATCCCCGTCGCGCAGGGCGTGATCGATGACTGCATCCCTGCCGAACAGTCCCGCGGTCTGCCGTGCTCGTGATTCGGGCCCGCAGAGTAAACGCCGGCTTTTCTTGTAGCGCCCGGCCAAGGAGAGCGCGGCGGTTTGCCAATCCATCGCCACTGATTCGTCATCGGGAAACCGCCCCTGCTTTTGCATGGGGGTTACGGCATGGCAGATAAGGGTCAAACGGGTGGCCTGCATCAGATTTCACTCAGCGTAGACTGGCAAAGTTGTTTTGATATGTTACAGCTAACATGAAGCAGGAAGCCGGTTCAATGCCGGCGCGGTCGCGCCACTGTATTCGGCCCTGGAGCCGTAAGCCAGATCCTGTTTCAGCCCCATTACTATCCATTTCGGGACGCGTCATCCCTGGGCGATCTTCGGCGGCCTGTGGTTGCTGGCGATCTGCTTTGTCGGCGCCGAGCAAGGCGCTGGCTGCCTTTGTTGAGTCAGCCTCGGGCTTGGTTTGGTTGCTGGTAGTTGGGTGGGGTGTATATCCGTTGCTGCGGTAACGGCGGGTATTGGTTCCGCCCTTACGGCGGGTCACTTTTGGAAAAGAGCCCCAAAAGTAACCAAAGGGCTCTTGCCCCACCACTCGGCACCTCGCCTCCGGCTCGGTGTGCCCGCACGCAGACTTGAATCCGTGGGCCGCCGCGATGGGCCATCCTTGGCCCAGCGCGGCTAACCCGGCGTCCTGCCGGGTTACCCACGGATTCAAGCCTGCGTGCGGCCAGCGTGGTTAATGGGGCGCCTAGATCAAGATCAAAAGCAGAGCACGGCGGCCTGACAGCCGGCCTGAGTGGTGTGGATCAAGAGCAGGAACACAGTGGATTGGCTTTTCTGTGGGAGCTGGCTTGCCTGCGAAAGCATCAACTCGGTTGCCTGATGTACCGAGGTGCCTGCATCGCAGGCAAGCCAGCTCCCACATTTGAACCGAGTACAGCTTCAATGCTCAGGTCGGCTGTCAGGCCGCCTCGCTTTGCTTTGTTTTTGATCTGGCCCTTACATCCTTTGCGCTGACGAAGTCAGCGATCTTTTGATCTGCGCTTTTGATCTCAGGCGCCCCGTCAATCACGCTGGCCGAACGCAGGCTTGAATCCGTGGGTAACCCGGCAGGACGCCGGGTTAGCCGCGCTGGGCCATGGATGGCCCATCGCGGCGGCCCACGGATTCAAGCCGGAGTGAGGGCACACCGAGCCAGAGCGAGGTGCCGAGTGATGGGGCGAAGCGTTTTTGGTTACTTTTTGCGCTCTTCAAAAAGTGACCCGCTGTAAGAGCGGAACCATAAGCGGCCGTGACCGCAGCAACGGATATCCCCCCCAACAAAAAGCTACTCAAACCACTCCCGCCTCCCCTCAAACGTCCCCACAATCAACCCCACAACCACCTGCACCGCCTCAGCATCCCGCACCTGCGCATTCACCGCCAGCCACACCTGGCGCTGCATGCTATCCGCCAACAACCCCGGCAAACCCACCAACCCCCGGTCAAAGCTACTCATATAGTGCGGCAGCAACCCAATACAAGCCCCACAACGAATCATCTCCAGCATCAGCGAATAAGCATGCACCTGCACCACCGCCGCCAACCGTTGCTCCACCACCTGGTTCCACGGCAGCAAAGCACCGACCTGTGCATCCGGCTGCCATTGCACCAGCATGTAATCATCCAGGTCCTCCACACTGTCCGGCCGCGTAGTCAGCCGCGAATACCGCTTGGCGATATGCGGCAAATACCGCAAACGCGCCAGGGCCCGAGGCGGTTCGGTAGCGAAACTCGGCCCAGGCACCGGCCCGTTACCGTCCGACAGCCAAAGCACCACATCCACATCAACCGCTTGCAACGACAACTGGCTATCGAGGGAAATAATCTCCAGCCGCACGCTGGCATTACGACGCAGCAAGGCGATCAGGTCACGACCGAGAATGTCATGCAGAATAGGTTCCGCCACCGCCAGGCGGATCAGCGGTTGCTCCACCACCGGCAAACGCCGTGCGTGGGCCAGGGCGACCAATTGGGCCTGCAATTGTTGCCCATCGCGGCTGAGCACCAAGCCATTGCCCTGGTAGCTGAACAACGAGTGGCGCACCTGTTCTTCCAGCTGCGCCAGACGCTTGCGCAGCAGCGTCGCCTTGATATTCAGGCTGCGTGCCGCCTGCATGAAACAGCCGCAACGCGCACTCACCAGGAAGTAGCGCGCCACCTCCGGGTCGATCTCGTTGGCCAGGGCCAGCCAGCTGCTGCGCGACTCGACGGGTGCACGATAAGCTGAAGGCCCCTGTTGGCCGGACGGTTCCAGTAATGCCATGTGAGACTCCCTGTCTTATTGGTCTGTGCGTCCACTGCGGGTTGACGCGTATTACTCCAACACTTTGTTCAGCTCGGCACCGTCGATACTCAAGGTCGCGGTGTTGAGCATGCCTTCCAGATAGGCCTTGGCGATCTGCTCCTGGCGCTGGGCGCGCAGGGCTTCGGTCAGGCGTGGGCGCAGTTCTTCAAGGGTGGCGGTGCGCGCCGGTTGCTGGCCGGTGAGCTTGAGCACATGAAACCCCGCCGAACTCTGCACCACCTCCGAGACCGCACCCACCTTGAGGCGCGCTACGGCGTCGCGCACTTGTGGCACCAGTTGCTGCAACGGTTGCATGCCCGAATCGCCGCCGCGCGCTGCGGTGTCCGGGTCTTGGGAAAATTGCGTGGCGAGGGCCGCAAAATCACCCGGTGCCGCCTGAGCGCGGCGGCTCAGGTCCTGGGCCTGGCGGCGTACGGCATCGAGGGTTTGCGGGTCATTGACCGCGAGAAAAATCTGGCTCACCCGGTACAACGGCGGCGTCACCCATTGTGCCTTGCCGCTGTCGTAAGCCTGTTGCAGTTCGGCCGCGCTGGGGTAATCGGCCGGTACCTGGCTGACCGACAACATGTAGTCGCGAAACACGATTTGCTCGGTAGCGGCGCGGGTCTGTTGCTCCACCTCCGGGCGCTGGCGCCAGCCCTGGGCGTCGGCCTGTTCGAGCACAGCCTTTTGCGCCAAACGCGAGCGCAGCCAGGTTTCCAGGGCGCCGCGATTGCCACGCAGTTGCTCGCGGGATTCGGCCGGCAGGCTCGCCAGCACGCTTTTCAGCTCCGGCAAGTCGATCTGTTGATTACCCAGGCGCGCCACTGCCGGCCCGCCGGTTGTCGGGTTGGGCACCGGTGCCGGCTGTTGCGCCGCCACCGGGTCGCTGCCCGGGCGCACGCTCAAGCCCACCGCCACCACCAGCAAGGCCAGCGCACCCGCGCTGATCATCAGGGTTGGCTTCTTCACAGGACCGGCGCCTCTTCGTCAGCCGGCGCAGTGGCGGCCTGGGCCTGCAACTGCGCCGCCTGCTGGCTGTACTCACGCAGGTAGACAATGAATTCCTGCAACAGCCGGTCCCACAATTCCAGCTGGCTGCGCAGATGCGGCGCACCGACACCGGCCACCACCACATCCATTTCCATCAGCAGGAATTCGCCCTGCAGCGACAACCGCGCAAAGCGCCGCGACGCATTCCACACCTGGGCCAGCCCCTCAGGCAGCTCGCCCTGCACCCGCAGCGCGCAGCTGTAGGTGAAATCCACATAGTTGCCCTGCTCTGCCGCCGGATTGCCGAAGCGCACGGCAAAGCCAATGCCCTGGCTGGCGCTGAGCAATTGCACAATGGCGTTCTGCTCGGTCTGGTTCACCCGATAACCGGCCTCTTGCAGCAACTCGGTCAGGCTCTGGGGGGTGACGCTGGTGATCAATTCGCTCATGCTCATCTCTTCCTTGCTGATCAGTGATTAACGCCCGCCTGAGGCGCATCGAAACGGGTTTTGTACAGATCGTCGCCAAAGCCCTGGGCCAGTTCCTCGAACTTGACCCGCGCACCGCTGGCGAAGGGCTGGCGAATACTCATCACCTCGGCCACGTCGATCTTTTCGTAGGCCGCGAGCAACTGCTGGGCCACGCCGTACATCTGTTGATTCTTGGCTGAACATTGCTGCACTTGTGTGTCACGGTCGGCCAATTGCGCCTGCAAGCGCGCACGTTCGGTCTCCTTGCCCTTGGCGAGCACCAGCAGTTCTTCATAGGCTTTCTTGAATTTGCCGATCTGCTCGTTGCTCGCCGCCACCTGGGCTTGCGCCTGGCTGTGCAGGCTTTGTTGCTGGCCAGCCATTTGCTCGGCCACACCACGGGTCTTTTCCAGTTCGGCGGTCAGTTGTTTGATTTGCGCCTGGGCCTGCTTGGCCTGGGTTTCGGCGGCGATACGCGCCGCGCTGGCCTGGGCCTGTTCACTTTGCAACGCCTGCAATTGCTGGGTGGTGCTGCGCAGTTGCGTGCGCAGGCGCTCCTCCATACCTTCGGCGCTGGCGCCGCTGGCCACCAGCAGCAACAACAGCCCGCAGATTCGCGTGTTCATGTGGCATCTCCCTGCGCATCAAAAGCGCGTGTTGAGTTCCAGTTGCATCACATCCACTTCGAACGGCGCGCCGTACACTTCGGACGCGCTCAACCAACGCGCACTGGCGTAGATGTTCTTGTCGATGCCGTAGTTGCCGCCGATGAAGTACCCCTTGGCGTTGGTGCCGCCCAGGTGAAACGAGGAATCGTTGAAGCCGTCCGGCAAGGCGTCAGGCTGGATGTACTTGTAGCCCGCCAGCACATTCCAGTCGCCGCGCTTGCGCATCTCCAGCGCGCTGCCGAGGGTGAACGAGACCATCAAGGCATTGCCGCCACTTTCAAACTGGCCCTTGCTGTTGATGTTGTTGACGATCTGGCCTTCGCTGCGCTTGAGCATTTCGCCCTTGTCGTAGGCCAGGTTGTGGATGAAGTTGCCCTGGGAGCGCAGCTTGAGATCGCTTGGCAGCTCGGCATCCCACGCCAGGTTCAGGTCCAGCACATCAAATTTGGAGGCCAGGCCCACGAACTGCGGCTCGGGTGTCAGGCCGGGCGTGGCCGGGTTGGGGGTGATATCGCGCAGGAGGAACACACTGTTGCCCTTCTGCATGAAGGCCAGGCGCGAGCCGTCGCTGTCGCAGGCCGGCTGGCCGGACCACGGCGAGCATGGGCTGGAGCGCTGGCCTTCGATGTCGTCGAAGTGGTAGTACGCCACCGCACCCTTGAGGCTGTTACCACGGTTGATCTTCCAGTTGGCGCCGATCTGCCCGCCGAACAGCCATTTGGTGTCGCTGTCTTCCTTGTCAAAGCCATTGCTGCTGGCGGTGTCGGAGGTGTACTCGACCGGGAATACACCGAGGGTGCCGAACAGGCCCCATTCGTTGTTCAGGGCATGGTTGAAGTTGGCGGCGATCCCGTCGAAATTCAGGTCACCCGAATACATCATGTCGGTGGAATAGAACGGGTTGGCAAAGCGCCCGGCGGTAAGGGTCACATCCTGAGTGGCCTTCCAGCTGAGGTAGCCCTGGTCGAGCCAGATGTCTTTCTTGCCAAAGCCGCCGCCCAGGGTCTGGGTGGTGGACACCGGGTTATTGTCGGAACCGGTGCCGATGCGAATACCGGCGGTCCATTCCGGCGAGATCACCGCTTTCATGCCCAGGCGTGCGCGCAGGCGGAACAGGTTTTCGCGGTCCTTGGTGGTGTTGAGCAGCGGCGGCAACTGGGTGTTGGTGTTTTTGTTGACGTCGTACGGCCCGCGGTCATTGAGCTTGGCGTAGTCAGTGATTTCGTTGCTGTTGTTGCCCGAGAAGTAGCGCGACTCGTCGCGCAGGCGGATATCGCCGTCAAACGTCACGCGGGACACCCAGTCCGGAAAGGTATTGGGCTGTGCCCAGTTTTCCTGCTTGGCGGTAGCCATGACTTCGGCCTTCACCTGGTCGCGGATCTGATCGCGAACCGCCTGCGGCACGTACTGCACGCGCACATCGCCAGGCGCTGCGGTCGGGCCTGCAGCAACCACCGGCGCGGCATTGGCCTGGCGCGCCTGCTGGGCTTCTTTTTCAGCTTGGGCAATCAGCCCGTTGGCGGTGTCCTGGGTCAGTACACCTTGCTGCACCAGCAGGCGGATCAGGTTGATGGTGACGTTTTCCGAGGGGGCAACCGGGGCTGCCGTCGCCTGGCCGACCAGGGTCGCGATGACTATGCCGACCGCCAGGGTCAGTCGATTCACGGGGGAAATCATGTGTACGCAACTCCTGTAAAAAACCGTTGAAAAAAGTCGTTGAAAACAGCCCTTGAGAAAGGGTCGATCAATCCGGGCGTCGGCCCTTGAGAGACAAGCGCACCGGCATAGTCACCGCGGCCGGCACGCGCTGCGCGGCATGCGGCATGCGCAGCGCAGCCAACACCTGGGCATCGGTCTCGGCGTCGCCGCTGGACTTCGCCAACTCGGCGCGGGTCACCTGCCCTTCGGCGTTCAACCACAAATCCGCCTGCACGGTGTAAGCCTTCTTGCGCAACTCCGGGTGTTCACGCAGCAGGCGTTGAAACACCCCCGCCAGGTACTGTTTGTAGGTACCGGCACCCAGGCCACCGCCACCGGAACCGGCCATACCACCGCCCTTGCCCGCGCCGATGTTGAAACCGTCATTGCCGGACTGTGCATCGCCATCGATCTGCATCGGGTTAGCCAAATCATCGGCGGGTGAAGGCGGCGCCTCGTCGGCAGGCTTGACCTCTTCCGGCTCAGGAGTGGGCACCGGCTCCGGGACTTTTTCTTCGACCTGGGGCTCGGGCTCCTTGGGTTTTTCCGGCGGTGGCGGCGGCGGTGGCGGCAACGGGATAATCGTCGGCACCTTGGGTGCCTCGCGGCGCACGCCACTCATGTCATTGGCCCACTGCCACAAGAACCAGGCCGCCACGGCGCCCAGCAACAGGCCGGCGCCCCACTTCAGCGGGCGCAGTGGCGGTTTCTTCTTAATGGGCAGCGGCGCGATCGGGATCTGTGCGGTCATGGCTCAGCCCTGGCTCGGTTTGCCGGTGACCAGCCCGACCTGGGACAGCTCCAGCCGGCGCAGCAAGTCGAGCACTTCGATCACTTTCTGGTACTGCACCATCGCGTCGCCGCGCACGATCACCGGGAAATCCGGGTTCAGCGCTTTCTCGATACGCAGGCGCTCTTCCAGCTCGCCGAGGGTCACCGGGTAAGCGTCGAGGAACACCTGGCCGCCGTCGTTCACGGAGATCGCCTTGGTCTTGGCCTCCGACAGCGACACCGAGGCACTGGCTTTGGGCAGGTGGATCTGGATCCCCGACACCTGGGCGGTGGCGGTGAGGATAAACATCACCAGTACCACCATCAGCACGTCCACCAGGGGCGTGATGTTGATGCTGTCGACGGCGGCATCATCGTCATCGTCGTGGGAGGCATTTACGGAAGCCATGGCGGTTCTCCTCAGGCCGGAAGCGCTGCGTGATGGTCGCGACGGTGCGCGGCTTCACTGTGCTGGCTCTCGCCGTGCATTTCCGCCAGGCGGGTGATGAACTCATCGACAAACACGCGCATGTCCGCGCTGACTTCCTTGTTGCGCGTGATCAGGCGGTTGTAGCCGAACAGCGCCGGGATCGCGACAAACAGGCCCATGGCCGTGGCCAGCAAGGCCGCCGCCATACCCGGGGCGATGGCGTTGATGTTCACGTCGCCGGCCATGGCCGTGCCGAGGAACACCACCATGATCCCCAGCACCGTACCGAGCAGGCCGATGTATGGGCCGCCGGCGATGGCGTTGGACAGGGTCGAGAGTTTGGAACTGAGCGCCTGGTTTTCCCGGGTGCGCACACCGTCCATGGAGCAGCGGATGGCTTCGATGGTGGCGGCCGAGACCGACGAGGTGTCGGCGCCCTGGGCACGGCGGGTGCGAATTTCCTTGACCGCCACCAGGTACAGGCGCCAGAGCGAGGAATGGGTCAGGCGCTCGCCGAGTTGGGGGTCGTCGGCATACATTTCGAGGCGGGTGCCGATTTGGGCGAAGTGCTCGCGAAAGATCTCGTTGGCACTGCTCACGCGGCTGACCTGACGGTTTTTGCGCAGCATGATGACCCACGACTGGAACATCATCGCCACCAGCACCAGGATGATCACCCAGGCGTCCACCGGCACGGCGTTGAGCAAGAAGCCCAGGCTGCCGAAACCGAAGCCCGACTGTTCTTCATCAACGCCGTAGGCCACCAGTTTCGACTCAGCGCCCTGGGCGCCGGCATCGGCCTGCAACAGCGCAGCCGGGCGCGCCACTTTGGACAGGCGCAGCTCATCGATGGCGCCGGCGAACGGCAAGTGAGCGCTGGCGGCTTGCGGCACATCGGCGCCGACCGCCAGTTGCGAATTGAAGGCCGGCATGGCCACGGCGAGGGTCGCGGTTTCGCGACCGTTCACATACAGCGTGACCTTTTCGCCCTCGGCGGTGAATGCCAGGTGCTGCCATTGGCCAGGGTTCAGCGGCTGGGTCGAGACGGCGCGCTGGCCGTCGATTTCCACAAACGGCATGCCCTGGTTCAACCCCAGCAGCAGGCTATGGGGGCCGTCACGGCGGGCCAGCACCACTTGCTCGCCACTGGCCTGGTCCAGGCGTAACCACGCACTGAAAGTGAAGGCAGCGCCGGCAGCGTGTTGCAGCGATGGGCTGGCCGGCAACATCAGCGGCTGGCCGCCGAACTGCAAGGCGCGGCCGATCACGCCGTCGATGCTGGCGCCGGTGGCGTTGAGCGCGGTGTTGGCGTAGGCCGTGGTGTCGCGGGCCGGTGTGCCGTTGGCGCCGTCAAAGTGATAGAGCGCGGTGTAGTTGGGGTCGAACGTCAGCTGGCCATTGGCGGTGGCCGGGGCCTTCTGGTTGCCGTAGTACATCCACAGGTCCTGGCGCTGGCCGCCTTCGACCCTGGGCACATCGACCCAGATCAGCGCCATGCCCATCAGCGGGTCGAAGCTTTCGATCTGGTGATTGAACACGGTCTTGTCATCGGCACTCACAAAGCGCAGGTCGGCGCCGTCGTCCTTGACCCCGTCAAAGGTGAAGTTGCCGGTGTGCAGCCGCACCAGCAGCGCGGTGCGGCCCAGGGCCTGGCTGATCGCGGCGCCTTGGGTGGTGGTGTCCACCGAAATCTGTTTGCGGTAGTGCCAATCGTCTTGCCACCAGGCATGGGCGGTGGCCGGGAGCGCGAAGCCCAGGCAGATCAACAGGCTCAGAAATAGGCGTTGCATGGGTGAAGTCTCCGGAAGAAAAAGTCAGAAAGTCGCCTGCACACTGAAGTGCAATCGCGAGTCCTGTTTCTGGGTGTTCGGTCCATCGAGCAGGGGGAGGCCCCAATCCAGGCTGCCGGACAACCACTTGCTCAAACTGGCGCGGGTGCCCAGGCCGACACTGGCCAGGCTGTATTCGTCTTCCTGCTCGGGAAGCGGGTCGTGCAGGCGCATGCGCGCACCTTCGGCGAAGGCATAGAAGCGCCACTCCTGCACGTAACTGCCAAGGAACTTGGCCAGGGACGGTGTGCGCAATTCCTGGGAGAGCAAGAAACCCTCATCCCCGGTGCGCTCGGCTGCCAGGTAGCCACGCACCGAGGTGGCGCCGCCGGCGGAGTACTGCTCGTTGGACACCAACGGCCCCGAGGCCAGCTGGAAGCCGCCCTTGGTGGCGGACTGCCAATCGTTGGCGAAGGTGTAGGTGTAATTCAGGTCGCCCTTGAGCACGGCGAAACTGGCGCTGGCCTTGTAGCGTTTGTAGTCGAACTCATCGTCGTCACTGCCATAACCAAAAAACGCGCGGGTGCCGACGATCAGGTTCAGGCCCAGCCCCAACTGGGACTGCTCGGTGTAGCGATAGCCGTTGTAGCCCAGGGTGAACGGCGCGTACTTGAGCGGCACCTGGTCGCTGCTGGCGCCGAGTTTCATCTCTTCGTCAAAGTCCTTGAAGTCGACGCCCAGGGAGAATGAATTGGCCCAGTTGCCTGCGGCCGGCAAGCTGTAGATCGCCGAAACGCCATAGGAATGGCCCTTGCCCAACACGTTGCTGCCGCCGATGGTGGCGATGTTGCTGTCGGACTGGTAACCGGAGAACTGCAGGGTCCAGCGCTCATTCAGCGGTGCGCTGTAGGAACCGGACCACACCTTGGCATTGTCGGTGTCCTCGGGCGCCGTGAAGTAGGTGAGCGAAATGCTGTGGCCCAGTTGCCACAGGTTGTCGTAACCGAGGGTCGCCACCGAGCGCAGTTTTTTGGTGTCGGCGCTGTAGTCGTTGTTCAGGCCGACGCTGGCGTGCCAGGGGTTCTGGTCTTCTACCTGCAAATCCACATCCATGGTGCCCGGGCGCTGGCCCTCGCGCACCAGCGGCGTGACCTGCCGCCCGGCGCTGCGGTTGAGCCCCGCCAGCTGGGTTTGCACCGTGGCGAAATCCGGCACCGCGCCCTCCTTGAGCCCCGGCACTTCGTCGCGGATTTCCACCGGCGAGTAATGCTTGGCGCCGACCACGCGCACCCGGCCGACCTTGGTCTCACTGACCTGCAGGTAGACGATGCCGTCATCGACCTTCTGCTCCGGCAGCTCGACAAACACCGACTGGTAACCGCGTGCCTGGTAGATTTTCTGCAGCGCATCGCGGGCGCCTTCGATGTCGTCCAGGGTCTTCTGCGGGCCTAGAAACGGGTACACCGCCTCCTCGATCGTGGCCGCATCAAGCACGGTATTGCCGCGCACGAAGAACTCGTTGACATCCACCTTGCGCGCCGGGGCTTGCTCCCCCTCCTCGGCCCACACCGGTTGCGTCAGGCTCCCCAGCGTCACGCAACACAGCGCCAGCGTTAATTTGAACAGATGCTCCACACCGCCCCCTGAGATTCTGATTTTTTGCGCCGCCGCCGATGGCGCGGCGTATGGCCTGCTCAATTGCTGGATATCGAGGTGCTGCCGTGGCGTGCCAGCCAGGTATGCAACAGGGCGAAGTTCAACGAGAACTCCGGCATGTGCAGCAAGGCGCCACAAAACACGTCACCGATGATTTTCTGGATAAGTTGCACCGCTCGCGGGTTGTTCAGCAGCGTGGCGATGTCGCGGGTCAGGACGTGAATGCTCCAGACCTTCTGGTTCAGGTCCAGGCCGACGAACCAGCGGAACAGCAGGTTGTAGTTGAGCTGTTCATGCAGTTGCTGCTCGCTGGGCACGGAATACAGAAGCTGCAGCAGCAGGACCTGCAACACCGTGTGTGGCGCAATGGACATCGAGGCGTCGGCCACCAGCCAGTCGCGCTGCTGGTCGAGGATTTCGTCGATCTGCGGGCGCAGCAGCACCAGGGAATGACCCGACGGGATATAACTGGACACTTCCTTCAAGGCGCCCTGCCAATCGTCCTGGGAGACGATCCATACCCAGGGTGCGCCGTAGCGATAGACCGACACCGGCTTTTTGCGCGCGGCTTCGACGATCTTCGACAGGCGCTGATCGAGCTCCTGCATGCCGACTTTCGAGTAACGTTCCATAGTTCCCATCGCCCCACTCCTGGCATCCTGCTTGCGGTTGAAAAAGACGCCGTTCCGACGTTGTCAATCGCGATACACAGGAGAGACGGGAGTGGCCCATGGCTACCGAACTTTTGTCATGAAAGCTTCATTTTTGGTTGAGCGGGGGATTTTTTTAGGGTGTACATATCCGGTTTTGCGGTAACGGCGGATATTGGTTCCGCTCTTACAGCGGGTCACTTTTGGAAGAGCGCCAAAAGTAACCAAAAACGCTCCGCCCCAACACTCGGCACCTCGCCTCCGGCTCGGTGTGCCCGCACGCAGACTTGAATCCGTGGGCCGCCGCGATGGGCCATCCATGGCCCAGCGCGGCTAACCCGGCGTCCTGCCGGGTTACCCACGGATTCAAGCCTGCGTGCGGCCAGCGTGTTTTACGGGGCGCCTGAGATCAAGATCAAAAGCGCAAAAGATCGCTGACTTCGTCAGCGCAAAGGATGTAAGGGCCAGATCAAAAACAAAGCAAAGCACGGCGGCCTGACAGCCGACCTCGGTCAAGTGTGGGAGCTGGCTTGCCTGCGATGCAGACACCTCGGTACATCAGGCAAACCCAGTTGATGTCATCGCAGGCAAGCCAGCTCCCACAGAAAAGCCGATCTACTGCGGACCCGCTTTTGATCTACACCACTCAGGTCGGCTACAAGGCCGCCGTGCTCTGCTTTTGACTTTGATCTGAGACGCCCCGTCAATCACGCTGGCCGAACGCAGGCTTTGGAGCGTGGGCAACCCGGCAGGACGCCGGGTTAGCCGCGCTGGGCCAAGGATGGCCCATCGCGGCGGCCCACGCTCCAAAGCCGGAGTGAGGGCACACCGAGCCTAGGCGAGGTGCCGAGTGATGGGGCGAGGACTTTTTGCTTACTTTTGGGTCCTCCCAAAAGTGAGTCGCTGTAAGAGCGAAACCCTAGGCGGCCGTTACCGAAGTAACGGATATGCCCTCCCCCATACAGACGCGCAAAACAACAACCACAACGCACAAAACACTCAACAATGATCACCAAACGGCTTTCTGTAAAACCAGCCAATACCAAAAAAAACGGGGCGATCACCGATCGCCCCAAATAGTTACATCGAGAGGTCTTTCAAAATCGTTACAAACTGATCTGCTTACGCTCCTCATCCGTCAATCGTGCCCGCGCCTGGTCGCTCAACGGGCCGGCACCGAGCACCTGCACCGGGCTGTCAGGGTTGTAGCCCGAAGTCTTCCGAGCCTCTTGCGGCTCACGCTGCACCGGCTCAGAGCCAAAACTCAGCACCTCCACGGTGACAATCGACGCCCGCCCCTGCTTGGCCGCCGCCTGCTGGCTACGCGCCGCATCTTCCGCCGCCTGGGACGCCGCCGCCCCCGCCGCGCTGGCCGAACTCATCGCCCCGGTATTCACCGCTGCCGACACCGGCACCCCGGACGACTTGCCCTGGGTCTGGATGTTCGCCGCGTTCACCACCCGCAATGCCGCGATGTTGATGTTGCCGGACACTCGAATACCCGCCTCACCCGCATCGATGGTGCCCAGCGGCGCAATCAGGTCGATATCCCCCGCCGGTACTTCCGGGATCGGGTTGAGCGTGGCGATCCCCGCACCGGTACTCGGCACCGATGGCGACAGGCTCACATTGCCCCAGTTGTCATAGACACGCTTGGGCGGCGTGTACACCACGGTGGTCTTGGAGCCACGACCGGCGTTGATATCGCCCTCGGCGGTCCACCCCATGATCGAGCCGCCGAAGGTGGTCATAATGCGGCTCTGGCCAAGCAGGATGCTGCCCATGGAGTACAACTGGATATCGCCGGTGCCCTGGGTGATCACCCCAGCGGTGGACGGTGGCGCCGCCCCTTCGATGCCGAAGGTCTGGCTGCCGCCCGGGGTGAGCATCTGGATCGAGCCACCGAAATTGGTGTGCACGCCCGCGCCGCCGAACATCGTGATATCGCCTTTGTAGGTGATCGGGTTACCGGCCACGTCCTTGTCCGGGAACAGCGCCGCAATCGCCACACGGCCACGCAGGTAACTGCCCTGGCGCACGCTGCCATCCTGGTTGTACTCGCGACCGGCGGCCTTGAGTTCGGCGAAGTACACATCCCGTGCGAAGATCCGTTGTTGCTCCGCCGGCAGGGTGGCGTAGTAGGCCCGCGCTTGCTCGGTGTCGCCGATAAACCCGAAGCGCTCGGCCAGCCAGTCGACCAGTTCGTGTTCATAGGTCTTGGCAACCTTGCTGCCCTGCAACGACTCGCCCGGTTGCGCGAGGTTGGCGGGGTTGAGGTAAGCCTCGACAAAGCGGCGGTAGTCCGGGCCGTTGGGGCCGACACCGGCCTGCATCACGATACTGGCGCCCGAGCGATTGTCGCCTGCCGCCACCGGACCGAGGCTGGTGACGCTGACCTTGTCCTCCATCAGGATAGTGCGCCCGGCCATCAGTTCCAGGGTGCCGGGGCCAGCGACCTGGAAGTTGCTGTAGAGGATGTCGCGCCCGGCCGAAACGATGGAGACATCGGTGGGGCTGTTATGGATAAACAGGTTGCCCATGGACGTTTCCTTCTGGAACCCGCTTACCGTGTCAAACAGGCTGCCGCTGCTGACGATATCCCGGCCTGCCATCATCCACACCGGCCCACCGCCCTCGAACCAGGTCTGGCCTTGATGCAAATCGCCCGGGTTAATCCCGAAGGTGATGATCCGCCCACTGCTGACGCCTACCAGGTCGCCGGTCAATGCGTAGAAACGCGCCGCGGATGCCGGAGCATAGGCATCAGTCGATGCGCTGGCGGAGCCGAACACAAACAACGGCAAATGGCGGACGTTGTCGGAGCTGCCGTTTGGCGAAAGGTTGCTGGCGACAGCCTCGATGCTGCTGCCAAGCCTGCCGACAAACGCCGGTTGCCAAGGCGTGGCCATGATCGCCGGGTCAGCCGCCGATTGGCTCACGAACATCCCGCCGGCATAGATCGAGTCATGGGCAAGCAACTGCAACTGGCTGTTGGCGCCCGGGGCGAGCAACAACGGGAATTTGTAGTCATTGTCGGTGCGTGACGAGCCGCCCGCCTTGCCGTAGTACAGGCTGCCGCTGGCGGCCGTCGCTCGCAGAATCGACGGGTACACGACCGCCAGGTCAGAGGCCAGCCCCGTGGTATTGGGCGACAAGTTGCCACCGGCGGAAAACAGGTCGATGGCCGTGCGCGCGGTCCACAGCGAGAACCAACTGGTGCCCGGCCCGTGCTCTTCCCCCCTGACGAAGGATGAACTGTTGGGCAGCAGGACCCGGCCAGGATCGAGCACGCTCTGCAGCGCCAGGTCACCCAGGGTGCCCAGGCTGAACGTCGCATCACCCGGCACCAGCACGATGCCGCCGCGCATCAGCCCACGCGTGGCCTGCAACGCGTCGAACGCCCGCACTTCACCCGGGCTGTGGTCGGTACTGGCAATGCCGTACTGCAACTCGATCTGGCCCGAGGCCCCCGCCAGCAGTTGCGCATTACCGCGCAGGTTAACCAGCGTGCCGTTCAGGCTGCTGCTATCCAGGCTGCTCTCGGGGTTCAGGGCCCCACCGATATTCACCCGCAGATCACCGCCACCGGTCAGTTGCAGGCTGCCATCGCTGGCCACCCGCCCGGTGCTGCCGACCGCCAGCACCAAGCCCTGGCTGCGTGGGTTGACGTTGGCCGCCATGGCATTGCCGGCCAGCGTGCGCAGCATCCCGGCGTCACCGCCTACCCGCACATCCACGTCACCGCCGCCCAAGGTACCGAAACCGGTGAAGCCTACCAATTGGTCCGCCGCGCCGGTCGCGGTATAGCTGCCGAAATTGATCCACCAGGCCGTTGGCTGGGGCGCCCCGCCGGTATCGACGGTGCCGCTGCCTTGACGCCACAGCCAATTGCCGACGCTGGCTGAATCGCTCCCCACATCCAGAGGGTTCGGTCGCCCCGGCGCGGAAGCCGTGGCGTTGAGGATATTGCCCGTCAGGTTGCCCCCAACCTTCAAGCTCAGGTTGCCCCCGGCTTGCGGGTACCAGGCGCGGTACAGGCTGGTGGGGCTAGCATTGACGAATTGCTCGAAATAGCTGCCCTCGTCGTTCAACACCGTCTTGCCCAGGCCCTGGGACTTGGGCTGGTTGTAGGGGTCGCCCTCAAAGGTCGTGGCAGACGACGTGCCGGCGGTGTACACCCCGTACAGCGAGTCCATGCTCAGGTTGCCGGCACTCAACAACTCCAGGTCGCCGGTGCCGGTGCGGATCACACTGAACCGCGTCGCAGCGGGTGAGGCCGCGAAGTTCTTGGCCGATTGGGCAAGGCAATAGCTGGGGTTGTCCGCGCAGAACTGCGCAGTGGTCGTGCCAAATTGCGCCAGGAACTCATCGGTGACCGCAGAGCCAAGTGTCACGCCAAGGTCGGCCAGGTCGGCCGCTGCCTGGGCGGTCCAGACGAACGAGGGTTTCACCGCGCAGTACTCCGGCGAGCCTGCACAGAAGTCGGCGATCGGCCCACCACCCAACTCATCGAGCAACGATTGTTCGATCGGATCACCCACTTTGACGTCGATGCCCAGGCTCGCCAGCAGCTCCACCCCGGCCGCTGTCCATCCCTGCACGGCCTGGGACGGCATTTCCTTGGCGAACATGCCGTAGTGAGTATCCGCCAGGCGCAGGTCGCCGGTACGGGGATGCGGTTGCAGCAGCCGACTGTCGGCCGCCTCGGTGTCGGCACCCGCCACCAGCCGCAGCGACCAGGACTGCGTGCCCTCGGCCAGCATCGGTGCAATGGCCCAGTTCTGGCCCTGGCGGCCCGACTCCTCGGGACGCAGCTGGACCGATGTCGCGTCGTTGAGCAACTTGACGTTGGTACCGGAAGGAATCAGTGCGCCCTTGGGCAACAGCAAATCGCTGGCAAGGGTCACCACGTTTTGGGTGGGGCCAGGCGCCTGGAAATTCTGCGGCAACGGCACGCCCTTGGGCCAGGTCATTGCCTTCAATAAGGTGTTCTGGGTCAACAGGCTACCGGCCTCCAGTTGCGAGCCACTGACCAGGGTTTGCGCCTGACTCAGCAAGGTACCCGCGGCAAACAGCACGTTGCCCGCGCCGTCGAGCACCGCCGCCGCCAACACGGTACCGGCAGGCAGCACCAGATCCTGGTTGAGGGTGGCACGCACCGGCAAACGGGTGCCCGCGCTCACGCCGATGGCGGTAATCGGCAGGTCGTAGTTCAGCACCACACCCGCCGGGAAAGCCGTGCCGGTTGCCAGGCTCACACCTTGCCCCGGCACCACGATATCGCCGCCGGTGAAGTCAACCCCCGGCAACAACACCCAACCCTTGTCATCCACCGTCTCCGGCGGCGGTGCGAAGCCATCGTTGATACTGCCGTAGATGCTCAGGTCGCCACCCGCCCGCAGGGTCAGGCTTCCCGCCTCGGTCTTTTCATGGGTCGGCGACCTGAGGCTGGCGTAGCGCAAGCCGGACAAGTCCAGGTCGCCCTGCACCACCAGATCGCCGTCCGGGGTCTTGCTGATGATTTCCACGCCGGGGCGCAGATGGAAGGTGTCGCCGTAAGTGTCGTTGTTCAAACCGGCGAGCTTGTTTTGCAACAGATTGGTGTTGAGCAGCGCGGCCTCGATGAAGTCATTGCTCAGTTTACTTTTGCCGTTCAGATAATCCTGGGTGATCTGCTGATACGGCCTGCCGCTGGTGGTGGGGTCGGTTTTCTCGGGTGCATCGTCATAGGTTGCCATGGCGTTGAGCGTGATCGAGCGAGCGCCCTGAATGTCCACGCGGCCATGCGCGTCGATGGCAATGTCGTTGATCACGCCCGAGGCGTTGGCCAGGCGAGGTGCGTTGAGCTCGAGGGTGCCGCGATTGCGCCCATCATTACCGCTGGCGGCAGTACCGTGGCGCAGGTCGATGCGTGCGCCTTCGGCCAGGGTCAGCAGGCCATTACCGGAACCCAGCACCACCATGGCCCGGTTCGGCGAGTCGATGATCTTGCCGTAGCTGTCTACCCGCAACTTGCTGCCGTGGGCGTCCAGCACCGCGCTGCCGTCGAGGGTCAGGCCGTTCTTGCCGGCCAGGCTGATACTGCCGACACGTTCGCCGCTGGCGTCCACCAGGCCGGTAACCCGCAGGCTGCCGTTGTCCACCGAGACATTGATAATGCCCGCCTTGAGGCCATCGCCAATGCTCAGGTCGCCCTGTTTGAGCTGGAAGCTGCGCGCACCGAATACCTGGCCGGCGTTGAGGCGCTGGTTGAGATCGGCGAACTGCTGGTCCAGCGCACCACTGCCGCCCAGGCGCTGTGCCTGGATTTCCACGCTGCCGGCCGTATAGGGCATCAAGGTGCCGCCGGCATCGTAGTAGCCGGTGCTGCTGCCGAGGATCCGGCCCTGCAGCTCGACAATACCGCCTGCCACATCCGTAGCAACCGCACGCAGTTTGCCGGCCTGGTTATGTTTGGCCGACAGGTCGATGGTCGAGCCCGCTGCCTGTCTGACATTGCCGCTGCGGCTGTCGAGCAGCACCTCGCCACCCCAGCCGTATTGGGTGAGATCGTTGAACACCACGGAGCGACCAGCGACGTCGATCAACGCGCCGTCCGCCAGTACCACATCGCCCCGCGCACCCAGGCTGAGCTTGCCGCTGGGCAACACCACCGCCGTGGCGACACGCACGCTGTCGCCTTGCAGGGACAGCTCGGCCCCCATGCCGTTCGCGGCACCCGACGCACCCGCCGAGGCTGCCACATCAATCGCGCCACCCACGGTGATACGGTTGATCGAGCCGGCTTCACCGGTCATCAGCGGAGTAAGAATATTGAGATTGCCGCCGCTGTACTGGAAGCCTTTGACCGGGTCATAACCGGTCAGGCTCTGGTACACCGACAGGGTGCCCTTGTGGTTGGCGGTGATGCGCTCGCTGGCATTCAGGTTGACGTTGGCAAAGCCCAGGGCCAGACGGTCGAAGGTCTTGGTGGTGCTGGGCTGGGCAAAGGCGCCGTAACCGAACTCGATGCGCTCGGCGTTGATATCCAGGCGCCCGCTGCCGGTACCGGCACCGCCGCCAATCACCGCACCGGGTGCCGCCTCGGCGCCCTGCCAGATCAGGTTGGCGGTGTGGATCGTCGCCACATCGTTGGCATCGCCCGCGCCATAGATCGCCGGTGTGGAGAGCAACAAGTTGTTCAGCCGCGATTTGCCGGTCTGCACATCGTAAGTGTCCAGCGTCGTGGTGCCGTAGAAGTTGAATGCCTGGGCCGCTGACAATTGCAGGGTTTCCAGGGCCGGTGCGCCGGACTGGGTATCACCGCGTAACAGGCGATCAATCACTGGCTGGTTGAGGGTCAAGCCGGCCGGCAACACGTTACGTGCAGCGGCATCGGCCAGCGCCTCGGCACTGCCGACATTGATATTGCTCAAGGCCAGTGCCAAGTGGCGTGTGCCGTAGCGCACCTGATCGTCCAGCTCCAGGGCCTGGGTGGTCGAGATCACGATGCTGCCATCGGAATACAGCGCGGTCTGCCCACTGCAATTGCCCACGGCACAGGCACCGATGCGGATGCTGCCGCCCTTGCCCGCGGCTTCCGGGTAAGGCAGCACATTGATCAACCCATTGGAGACCACCAGCATATTGGGTGCACTGCTGTAGACAAACCCATCGCGCGAATCGTAAGACGCCGCCCCCCGGCCCAGCGTATTGATGGAGGCGCCTTGCTCAACCACGATATCGCCATTGCGCGAAACCATCATCACTTCCGGCGCCAGAAGCGTCGCCCCCGAACGCAGCGTAATGGCGCTGGCCATGCTGGTGGCGAACCCGACGTTATTGCCGCTCTGCCCATACAACACCATCGACAAGCCACCCACCAGCAGGCGTTTGGCGCTCATCGCGTTGAGGCTTTGGGCGTCTACCGTTACCCCGTCGAATGCCTGGGTCAATGGCGTGTTGGCATCAACTATCTGTATCGCACCGTCAGCCGCTCTGCTGGTGACCGCGACGGTACCACCGTAGCCGCCTTGCGCTGCCTCAAACCGGCCAATGCCTTTGAACGAAAAGGTCTCACTGCCGCCACCGGCGTCCAGCGCCAGCTTGAGGGTTTTCGCGTCAACCGGCATCAACGCCCGTGGCACACCGAGGTTGGCCGCATCGGCGACGGCAAACTGGGTATAACTCATTTCGTTGTACTGGGAATAGCGGCGCAAGGTATCGGCCGAGGTGAGGATCAGTTGGCTGGCCTGGCTGTTGCGGATCCCGGTATTGACGATCGACAGCTGCCCTGCGGTGGACCACGAGCCGTTACGCATGGCGGTGACACCACCGTTGCTGCCGGCCCCGGCCAGGCCATTGACCTCGACCCGGTAAGCGCCGGGCATCAGTGCATAGGTGGACGGCATCAAGGTGTAGGTGCCGGCAGGCAACCCCGGCACCCCGGCGCCGATGGTGATCTGCTGGCCCACCAACGGTGCTACCGCTGCGCCCTCGGTGGCCACGGGTGCATACCCGGGTTGCACGCCGGGCACGATGGCGTACACCGGGTTGGTGCTCAACCCCGGCAGCACGAACCCGCCGGTGGCGCCGAACTGCACCAACGGGTTGTAGCGTGCGTCCGTGGAGCCGCCGCGACCGGAAATAAACCCGGCGCCCAGCAGGTCCCCGCCACCGGACAGGTCCAGGGTGGCATCCGGCAATACCGCCACCGACTTGCCGCCCAGGATCACACCCACCGTCAGGTCGCCGTTGCCATTGCGCACGCCGCCCTGGCCGATGAAGTTCAGCGTCTTGCCGTTGTAGCGGTAGACCTGGCCATCCACTGTGCCACCGTACGGCAGGACCAGGCCCTTGCCGCTCACGGACGTCAAGCTACCGGGCAGCAGTTCGACCCGGGTGCTGCCCACGTTGCCGATTTCGATCAGGCCCAGTGGCGCTTGCAGCACGCCGCCTTGCTCGATGGTGGCCGCGCCCAGTTGCAGGCGACCAAACACCGAATACGGGGCAACCACGCTGGCGTCGCCGTTCTTCTGCACGGTGAGGGTACGGGCGGGGTCGAACAGCAGGCCGGTCGACGTGCTGCCGGTGAGGCCCACCAGTACTTGTGCGGCGATCTCGCTGCCAGGGTAGATGCGCGTAGCCCGCAAGCTCAGGTCGCCCCCCGACTGCAATACCGTACTGAAGCCATTGGGGGTCACGCCGCCATCGCGTCCGGCGAGAAAGCGCAGGTCGCCACGGCTGTTGAGATTGACCCGATCAAAGCCCTGGTTGAGGGCGAAAGTGACCTTGTCGCGAATATCCAGCAGATCGCTGTCAACCGTAAACCGGCCCTGCCCCGGCACCGTCGACGCGGGGTCAGCCAGGTAGGGCGTGACGTAGCTCTCCATGCCCGTCCTGTCCGGCGCGAGCATGCCGCTGAGCACCACATGCGGCGCCGCAAGATGGACCTGGGAGGTCGCGGGCGCGCTCTTCGCCAGCCCGATGCCTTGTGAATACACGGTCAGGCTCTGGCCCATGTTCAGTGACACGTCACCCGCCATGTTCAGTGCGCCATTGACCAACAGCGCCAGGTTGTCAAAGCCGCCTGCCGTGACCTGGTCCACGCCAAGCCGGGCATGACCGTAGGTCAACGCATCAGCCGCCGCTTCGGCACTGCCTGGCAACGCCTGCGCCGGGTACTGCTGGCTCAGGATCAACTCGCGCACCGGCAACACCCGATTGGTGGCCAGGCTGCGCAGGTAATAAGGGGCTTCCAGTGCCACTGCCAAACGCCCACCGGCCGCACCGGCGCCGCCGGCATTGGCGACGAAGCTGCCATCCAGGTACAGGCCGTTGCTGGACGCAAAAGCAAGGTTGCCGCCGTCGCTCGCCACCGTCGTGCGGCCCTGACCCGGCAGATCCAGCGACGCCTGGGCGCCGGACGCGTCGAGCCGCGCACCCTCGCGCACCACCACAAACAGGTTGCTGCCCTTGGCAATGCCGGTGGTGGGGTCGATGTCGCCGCCCACCGTGATCGACCCGCCGTTACGCACCTGGCCGTAGACACCACCGCGGTTGTCCACGGCCGTCACGGCGCGGCCGGACACGTCAATCAGGGCCTGTTCACCGACCCAGATCGAACGGCCATGGCCGACCGCCTCGACCCTTTCCGAGTCGGCCGTGGCCAGCCCCTTGAGGCTGACGCTGCCACCCCACGCGTTAAGCGTGCCGTTCAGGGTGAGCTGGCCGACGCTCAGCAGGTTGATCGACTGGCCCGGATCGACATTGATCACCGCGCCCTGGCCCACGCTCAACGCGGTGCTCGCCATCTGCGCGGCCGAAGAGAGCACATGGCCGGCGGTCAGGCTCAGGCTCGCGCCACCACGCTGAGTCAGTACGCGCTTGGTCGCGTCCTCCTGATACAGCGGCGGGGTCCAGGGTTGCAGGGCACTCGCGGCATCACTGCCGGTCAGCGAGGCAGCGGCCTGTTCGCGGGCACGGTAAACCGGCATGTTCACATCAACCTGGGTACCGTCCGCGACGATCAGCCCCTCATTACCGGTGATGTCGTAGGCCGAGAAGCCTTTGTTGAAAAAGTCGCCGGCCAGTTGCAGGGTAGTGGCGTCTGCCGCGCCCTCGCCGATCAGCACCTTTTGGGCCTGCAACGCCAAGGTGCCACCGCCTTTGACTCCATAGCCGCGCACTTCGCCACCCAGGGCGAGTGACCCCAGGCCGCCGAGGTTCACATCGCCGCCCTTGCCGCCGCTGACCTGGCCGTCTTCGGCAACGGTGGCGCCGGAGGACACATCCACCAGGCTGCCGGCGCCGAGGTTCACCGCCAAGGTGCTGCGCAGTGAGACCTTGCCGCCGTTGATATACGCCACACCGTGGCGCAGGGTCGGGTCTTGCGCGAGGTTGTTCCAGCGGCCACTGGCGTCCAGCTGGACACCGCTGGCTACGTCGAGGCGCCCGCCACCCGCCAGGATCACATCACCCACCGCGTTGCCCTTATCAAGGTCAACCTGGGTGAGGATGCTGCCCGCGTTGATGCTGCCGCCATGGGCGGTGAGGCTGGCGTTGATGGCGACGCCTGGCCCGAACAGGGTGATATCGCCGCCGTCCGCCACCTTGAGCGCACCGTTGACCATGATCTGCCGCTTGGCGCCGACCTTGACCGCGCCCAGTTGGTAACCATTGAGCTGGTCACTGTCGAGCACCAGCATGCCCTGGCGATCCGTCGGCAATGCGCTGGTGAGGTCCAGGCCATCCGCGATTTTCTGGGTGTTGCTGTCGATCAGCACCTGGTCGGTGGTGCCGCTCAGGGCATAACGCAGGGTGCCGGTGGTTTTGTTGTAGATCGGGAGGTACTGGCCAATGATCAACTGCGCCCGCTGGGCCTGGGCCTTCTGGGACTGCAGGTAGCCGTCGAGGTTGATATTCGGCGCCTGGGTCTGGCGATCGCCCTGGAATACATCGCTGATCAACTGGCCTTCGAGCACCGCGCTGGTGGTACCGACCACCAGCTTGCCGGCATCGCGGCCCACGGTGTATCCGTCCTCGTAGCGACGTTGCGCCGCGATCAACGGGTTGTAGTAGTAATCCGTCTGGTCCCAGCGTGCGCTGGTGTCCTCATAGCCCTTATAGAAACCCGAGTAGAGAATGTCACCGGGGGCCTTGGACAGCTCAAACAACTGGCCGTTGGGGCCCTTGAGCCAGCTCTGCTGGATGTACCCTGCCTGCACATCCACCGTGCCGCCCGACAGGTTGATCTGTGCGCCCTGTTGGGTCACTACATCCTTGCCGGTAAAGGTCACGGTGCCGCCCTGGGCCATCCACTCGCCGACGGAATGGCCCTGGGTGCCGAGGTAGCCGCCGACTTCCAGCAAGCCACCGGCGGTGTACCAGCGATCCGTCGCGTAGCCGTTGGTGCCGGCGGGCACAAACACCAGCTCGCGCAGGTCGACCCATACGTCGTTGTTGATCAGTTGCCCGTTGTCCCGGTTGATCGGTGCATCACGCTGCTCGTTGCCTTGCACGTTGATCTTGATGTTGTTGGTGTCCATCGCCACCTTGACGCCGATAGCGCCGGACACGTCGATCATCGCCCCATCACGCACCAGGCTGCGCCCGGCGGCGCTGACCGCTACCTGGCCGCCGGTGGCCAGGGTGATCGAGCCTTTCTGGAAGTCCACGGTGGCGCCGCTGACGATCTCGATCCGCGACTGGTCGGTGCGGTCGGCTACGGTGCTGAGGTTGTTGAACTGGCCGGTGATCAGGTTGGAGGCAAGGCCGTCGAACTTCACCAGGCCGGCGGCCTGCTGGCTATTGAGGGCGGTGCTGGCGCTGGCGTCCAGCAGGACCGCCGTGGTGCTGCCCTCGCCCAGGGTCACGCTGCCGGTTTTATCGGTTGCCGCGTTCAACAAATGCACCGTGCCGCGGGTGTCCACCGAGGTACTGGCCAGGGCCACGCCGTTCTGCTGCACCTGGTGCCCGGTGAGGGTGATGTCGCCGGTTGAGGCCAGGATCAGCCCGTTGTTGGTGACTGTGCCGGCGGTGCTGCCGGCCTTGAGGCTGGTGGCCACTTCGCTGCCGCGGGTAGTGGAACGGTCATTGCCGGCGGTGCCGACGCCCTTGCGGATATAAAAGCTGTCGCCGGCTGCCAGGGTGGTCTGGCCCTTGGCGGTAATGATCGTACCGGCGTTTTCGACTTCCGAACCAAGCAACAACGTATACCCACCGGAGTCGGTGGAGGTCGCAGCCTGGTGGGTCTGGATCAACGCCCCGCGCTGCACCTCGACCTTGCCTGCCGCGTCAGTGAAGGTTGCCTGGGTACCATTGGCGTCCACATAAATGCCACGCTGGGTGAACTGTTCGTCAGTGATACTCGCCGCCGCCGCGACCAGGTTGCGCACGTTGACCTGGCTGGTGCCGCCGAAGACCACGCCGTTACGGTTCATGAGCATCACCGTGCCGGCGCCGTTGATCTGGCCCTGGATCTCGCTGGGCCGCGCATTGGGGTCGTTGACGCGGTTGAGCAGCGCCCAGTTGGACTGCTGCTGGAAATCGACGCGGGTGTTGCGCCCGACGTTGAAGGTCTCCCAGTTGAGGATCGCCTTGTCGGCGGTCTGCTCGATGGTCACGGTGGTCTTGCCGCCGGCCTGGGTCTGGGTCGGGTTCTTGGCGTTGGTCCAGCCCTGCGTCAGGCTGTTATCAACCTGCAGGCCGCCCTTGCCCAAACCATCGGGAATATTCGAAACCTGGCCGAACGCTGCCTGGCGCCCAGCCGCCTGCGCCGCTTGCTGCGCCGCAATCGCCGCAACGGTGGTGTTCAGCGTGCTGATGGAACGCGACAACTGCTGTTTGACCTGCGCCTGCTGGTTGAGCGACGGGATCCCCGGCATCTGCCCCGCACTGGCCCGCGCCGCCGTGGCCGCCTGGGACGCGCCCTTGTCGGCAAACCAGCCGGAACTGAACGCCGTGGCTGCCTGTGCATTGCCCGCAACCATCAACAGAGCAATGGCATGGGCCAGGGGCTTGAGGCGCAGAATTGTCTGGGCGCTCGTGCCTTGGGCTTTACGGTTGACCGTCGGTTTGCAGCGGACCATCTGGAATCTTCCTTCTGTGTTATCGCACTGTTGTTATCGCGCAGGGGGCAAGGCAAGCTCACCTATGAGCGTTAGGCGGTTGGCGAGGGGCGGGACTGAACTTCTGTCACGGAAAGTTCACATAGGGCTGGTAACGCAAAAAAATCAGCAACGGCGCGAGCCGTTGCTGATCGGGGTTGCGGGTCGTTGAAGCGTGGGTTACAGCGGACGACCGATTTGGTTGCAGACAGCAGTGTTGCCGATGCTCAAGCCATTGGAAGCGGTAACGAAGGTGTCGCGTACTGCGGTTTTCCAAGCGGCTGGCAGCGGTACGAAACGGTTGGAGGTGATAGCAGCGTCGTTGTTAGCCAGAGCACCGTAGTGCTTGGAGAAGAAAGCACGCACTTGGGAGGTCTGGTTAGCGTCGGCATAGCACTGGCTGAAGATCAGGTTAGTGAAGCCCAGGATCGGGTAGCCGGTGGCTGGGTATTGCACGACGCTGGCGTCGTTAGGGTTGGTAGCCGCTGCGAACACAGGCACCCAAAGGTTCTGATCGCCGCGACCGGCCACTGCAGGCGGTGTGATCGCGTTGATGGCAGCCGAAACGTTGGCAGGCGCAGGCGAAACACCACCGATGGTGGCGACTTTGGTTGCGTCACCCAGGCCGGCGACGCTGGTTGCGGCCCAATCCGGGCTCATGTAGGTGATGCGATCCTGAGCGTTGTTCAGCAAGCCCATCACGCCTTCACTGGTGTCCTTGAAGGTTTCTTTAGGCGTGGTAGTGCTGGCTGGGTTGATTTCTTGCAGAGGGTTGATTGCACCCGCTGGCAGACCACGGGAGAAGCTGGTCTCAAAGGTCTGGGTGACTGCGAAGGTACCGTTTTCCAATGTCGAGTTGCACTTGGCGTTGAGGAAACGGGTGAACAGCTCGGTCGTGCCGCTGGCGCCTTTACGGTAAGCCACTTGGATAGTGCCGCTCAGGCCAGGGGTGATCTGGTTCCAGGTAGTCAGACGACCCGAATAGATGCCGCACAGTTGGTCAACGGTCAGGTTGACGTTGCCAGCACCGGTCTTGTTGAAAGGAATGGCAACCGAGGTGGCCACGGAAGGGACCTGGATCAGCTTGCCCCAGCCTGCTTGCTTGGTGTTTTGATAAGCCAGCAACTCGGCGGCGCTCAGCTTGGAATCGCTACCGGCCCAATGCACGTTCTTGTTGGTGACACCGGCGACGAACTTGGTGTAGTCGTTGTTCAGGAAGGCTGACTTGCCGTTACCGCTGCCTACGCCGATGTATTCGGCAAAACCGGCAGTCAGAACGCCTGCAGTCTTGTACAGCGGTTCTGGCAGAGTTGCGCCACCGCCGTTGATGTCAGCCATCGCAGCCTGGGCCGAGCACAGTGCAGCGAGGGTCATGGATACCGCGAGAACGTTGCGCTTAAACATGAAGAAGCTCCTTTCGTCGTGTTTGTACGTTGGGGTAGATGGCTCTTGCATGACGCCATGGCTCCGGTCCCAAGCCGTGTTTCGGGGGTGGCGAGGGGTGAGGCCATGGGTAGGAAATTTCGCAGTTTCCGATGACAGCAAAAGGAAAAAACCTCGGGAGGAACACCTTGATTTTCAAAAAGATTCTCGGGTGTTTTGGTCATCGTTTTGAGCGGTTTCGGCGCAGGTGACAGCGAGGTTTCAGCGCCAACGGCTGGAAGCCGCGTGGGGTGTCGAGATATGACGGAATGAGGAACCCGAGGTTGGGGTCGGCGCATCGGGAGCGCGAGAAAATCGGCTGAATAAATGCAATCAACCTGTGGGAGCGGGCTTGCTCGCGAATGCGGTATGTCAGTCAAAAATGCTACAACTGGCCCAATGTCTTCGCGAGCAAGCCCGCTCCCACCTTTGGATGTGTATTGGCTTCAAGTGACCAACTGGTTGATCTCGATGATCGGCAACAGCACCGCCATCACAATCACCAGCACCACCGCGCCCATCACCACAATCATCAACGGCTCCAGCAACGCGGTCATGCCCATGGCGCGGCGCTCGATATCCCGCGACAAGGTCTGCGCCGCACGCTCCAGCATCGGCGGCAGCGAGCCGGTTTTTTCGCCACTGGCGATCAGGTGGATCAGCACCGGCGGGAAGACCTTTTCCACCGCCAGCGCCGGGGCCAGGTTCACACCTTCGCGCACCTTGGCCGTGGCGTCGTTGACGCACTGGCTAAGACGCTCGTTGGACAAGGTTTGCCGCGCCGCCTCCAAGGCGCGCAACAACGGCACGCCGGCAGCGCCGAGGATCGCCAGGGTCGAGGCAAACCGTGCCGTGTTCAGGCCCAGCACGAAGCGCCCGATCAGCGGCAGGCGCAGCACGCGGCTGTGCCAGTTCAGGCGTGCCACCGGGTTGCGCAGGTACAGGCGCCAGCTCCAGAAACCGCCGACGATTGCAGCAAAACACAACCAGCCCCAGGCGCGAATGAAGTCGCTGGCATTCAGCATCGCCAGGGTCAGCCCCGGCAGGTCCTGACGCGCCTGGGAAAACGCGCTGACCACCTGCGGCACCACATAGCTCAACAGGAAAATCACAATGCCGATCGACACCAGCCCGACCACGCCGGGGTAGATAAACGCGGTGAGGATCTTGCCACGCAGGTTGTTGCGCTCCTCGATGTAGTCGGCCAGGCGTTCCATCACCTGGGCTAGGTCACCGGACTCCTCCCCCGCTGCAATCAAGGCGCGGTAAATCGACGGGAAGTCCCGCGGCCGCGCGGCCAACGCATCGGCCAGGCGCATGCCGCCGCGCACATCGGCGCGCACAGCCGCCAGGGTCTGGGCGATATGCTTTTTTTCCGCCTGTTCGACCGTGGCGCTCAACGCAGCCTCCAACGGCAGGCTGGCACCGAGCAGGCTCGCCAGTTGCCGCGTGGCCCAGGCCAGGTCGTTGTCCGACAGCTTGGCGGTGAACAGACTGTTGCCGGCGGCGCTTTGCTGGCCGCCCTCGACCTGCACCAGCAACGCGGTCAGGCCACGGCTGCGCAACACGGCAAACGCCCCGCTCTGGCTGTCGGCTTCCAGGTGCCCGGCCTCGACTTTGCCGTTGGCATCGGCGGCTTCATAGCGATAGCGATTCATCAGGCGTCCCGTGTCACACGCAGGATTTCTTCGGGCGCGGTGGTGCCGCTGCGCACCCAGCGCTCGCCGTCCTCACGCATGCTGAACATGCCGGCGCGGCGCGCAGCCAAGCGTAAGTCCTGCTCGCCGGCGCCCTGGTGGATCAGGCTGCGCACATCATCATCGACGCAGAACAGTTCATGAATACCGGTACGCCCGCTGTAGCCGATCTGGTTGCACTGCGCGCAGCCCACCGGGCGCCAGGTGCCCGGCGCGGCCGGGTCCTCCTGTTTACAGTGCGGGCACAAGCGCCGCACCAGGCGCTGGGCCAATACGCCCAGCAGTGAAGATGCCAGCAGGAAGGGTTCGACACCCATATCGATCAAGCGGTTGACCGCCGACACCGCGTCATTGGTGTGCAGGGTGGCGAGCACCAAGTGGCCGGTGAGCGAGGCTTGCACGGCGATTTGTGCGGTCTCCAGGTCGCGGATTTCACCGATCATGATGATGTCCGGGTCCTGGCGCAGGATCGCGCGCAAGGCCAGGCCGAAGGTCATGTCGATCTTGGCGTTGACCTGGATCTGGCTGATGCCCGGCAGGTCGTATTCCACCGGGTCTTCGACGGTCAGGATGTTGCTGGTGCTGGCGTCCAGCCGTGCGAGCGCGGCGTAGAGGCTGGTGGTCTTGCCGCTGCCGGTGGGGCCGGTGACCAGCACGATGCCGTGGGGCTGGCGGATCAGGTTGTCCAGTTTGGCCAGCACCTGCACGTCCATGCCGAGGGTCTCCAGTTGCAAACGCCCGGCCTGTTTGTCGAGCAAACGCATCACCACCCGCTCGCCATGCCCAGTGGGCACGGTGGATACCCGAATATCAATCGGCCGCCCGGCCACACGCAGGGCGATACGGCCGTCTTGGGGCAGGCGTTTTTCGGCGATATCGAGCTGGGCCATGATCTTGATCCGCGACACCAGCGCGCCATGCAGCGCCTTGCGCGGCGACACCACGTCACGCAGGGTGCCGTCGACGCGGTAGCGCACCACGGAATGGGTTTCATAGGGCTCGATGTGGATGTCACTGGCCTCGTCGCGAGCGGCCTGGGTGAGCAAGGCGTTGATCATGCGAATCACCGGGGCGCCGTCCTGGGTGTCGAGCAGGTCGGTGATTTCGGGCATGTCTTGCATCAGGCGGTCGAGGTCTACCTCATTTTCGGCGGCGCCGACTACGGCGGCGGCGCTGCCGGTGTCGGCGTAGGCGCTGGTGAGCAGGCCGTCGAGTTCGTCGTCACGCACGTGTTCGAGGTGGGTTTGGCCGAACTGGCGGTGGACTTCGCTGATGGACCAGCCGGGGGTTGAGGGGCAGACGGTGAGTAGCAGGCCCTCTTCGCTGGGGCGCAGGAGGATGCGTTGGGATTTGGCCCAGGCGTAGGGGAGCAGGCTCATTGGGTTGGGCCTTTTTTTACTGTGTACATATCCGTTTTTTTGTAACGGCCTCCTATGGTTCCGCCCTTACGGCGGGTCACTTTTGGAAAAGAGCCCCAAAAGTAACCAAAAGGGCTCTTGCCCCACCACTCGGCACCTCGCTTAGGCTCGGTGTGCCCGCACGCAGACTTGAATCCGTGGGCCGCCGCGATGGGCCATCCTTGGCCCAGCGCGGCTAACCCGGCGTCCTGCCGGGTTGCCCACGGATTCAAGCCTGCGTGCGGCCAGCGTGGTTTAACGGGGCGCCTAAGATCAAGGTCACGGTCAAAAGCCTGGATCAAAAGATCGCTGACTTCGTCAGCGCAAAGGATGTAAGGGCCAAAAACAAAGCGCTTTTGATTTACACCACTCAGGTCGGCTTTCAGGCCGCCGTGCTCTGCTGTTGATCTTTTTGATCTTGATCCTGGGCGCCCCGTAAAACCACGCTGGCCGAACGCAGGCTTTGGAGCGTGGGTAACCCGGCAGGACGCCGGGTTAGCCGCGCTGGGCCATGGATGGCCCATCGCGGCGGCCCACGCTCCAAAGCCTGCGTGCGGGCACACCGAGCCTAGGCGAGGTGCCGAGTGGTGGGGCGAAGACCTTTGGTTACTTTTGGGTCTTTCCAAAAGTGACCCGCCGTAAGGGAGGAACCATAAGCCGCCGTTACCGCAGCAACGGATATGCCCACCAACACACCGCTATCGCAGGCAAGCCAGCTCCCACAGCAGTACACAGCAGACCTCAAGGCCGCGCCCCCCAGAAACCGGCACCGCCCGAATCACCGCCCGCGGCCCCTGCTGCTGCCCAGCCCCCGGAATCGCCTTATCCACCGAAGGCAACTGCGGCGCCTGCACATCCGGCATCGCCCAACTATGCTCCGGCTGCAACCCACCCTGCGCCCGACGCATAAACTCATAGCGATTGAGCGTAATACTGCGCCCCGCCCCACTGTCACGAATAATGTAGGGCCGCAAAAACACCATCAAGTTAGTCTTGCTCACACTGCGCTTTTCATTACGAAACAACGCCCCCAACCCGGGAATATCCGACAACCAAGGCACCGCATCATTGCTCTGGCTATAGCCGTCCTGCAGCAACCCGCCAAGCACCATGATCTGCCCGTCATCCAACAAAATGCTGGTATCAATCGCACGCTTGCTGGTCACCGTCCCCGCCGCCACCGAAGCCCGCGCATCCACGGTGCTGACCTCTTGGTAGATATCCAGCTTCACCGTACCGCCCTCGGAAATTTGCGGGCGAACATTCAGCTTGAGCCCCACCTCTTCACGCTGCACCGTCTGGAACGGATTGTTGCTGGTGCCCCCCGCCGCCCGTCACATAACTGCCGGTGATAAACGGAATGGTCTGCCCCACAAAAATGCTCGCCGCTTCGTTGTCCAGGGTCAGCAGGTTGGGCGTGGACAGCACATTGGTGCCGCCCTTGCTCTTCAAGGCGCGGGCCAGCACCTTGAGGTCGAGCACCTTGCCGATCCCGGGGATATCCACGGTGCCGTTCACCAGTCCCACGTTCAGGCCCTTGGGCAGCACATCAATGCTGGTGGGGCTGGCGGGCGTGCCATTCACGCCGCTGCCGCCCAGGTTGACCCCGCCGAAACCGCCCTTGCCGCCGAGGTTGCCGGCCTGCCATTGCACGCCGAACTCGGTGGCATCGTCTTCACTCACCTCCACGATCAGGCTTTCGATCACCACCTGGGCGCGGCGTTGGTCGAGCATGTCGATCACTTCGCGCAGGTTGCGGTACAACGGGTCCGGCGCGGAGATCAGCAAAGTGTTGGTGGTGGCGTCCGCCTGGATAGTGACGCCGCCGGCGCTGAATGCGCTGTCCTGGTCGCTGGCGGTACTGCCGGTGCTGCTGGTGGTGCCGGTGGTCTGCCCATACACCGGCTGCACGCCGCTGCCGGTGGGTGTGCCGCTGCTGTTTTGCGCAGTGCTGGTGCCTTGGGTGTTCTTGCCATTGCCGCCCATGGCGCTGAGCTTGCCCCGGGCGTCGTCGCTGACGCCGGAGTCACTCTCGCCGGTGAGCAACCCGCGCAGCGACTGGGCCAACTTGCCCGCCTGGGCATTGCGCAGGTACACCACGTGCATATTGCTCGGGTTGCTCTGGGCATTGTCGAGCTTGTAGATCAGGTTGCGCGCCAGCTCCGTACGCTCGGGGCTGCCGGAACGAATGATGATCGAGTTGGAGCGCGGGTCACCGATCACGTTGATCTTCTGGGTCTGGTCGGCACCCTGGGTTTCCAGCAGCTCGGAGACCATGGCGGCGATGTCCACCGCGATGCCGTTCTGCACCATCACCACGTCAGTGTCGATGGCGCTGGGGGTGTCGATGCCATTGATGATCTGCGCCACACGCGCCAGGTTTTCCGCATAGTCGGTGATGACAATACTGTTGTTGCCAGGGTAGGCGTTGATCGGGTTGTTGGGCGACACAATGGGGCGCAGCACCGGGATCAGGTTCACGGCGTTCTCATACTGCAGGCGGAAGGTGCGCGTCTGCATGCCGCTGCTGCCGGCGCTGTAGATCGGGCCGCCGAGCAACTTGGCATCGGCCTCCGGCACCACCTGGGCCACGCCGCCCACATCCACCACGCTGAAGCCCTGCATGCGCAGCGCCGCCAGCAGCATGTCGTAGGCCTGGTGCGCCGGTACCTGGCCTTCGCTGACCAGGGTCAGGTTGCCTTTTACCCGTGGGTCTACCAGAAATTGCTGGCCGGTGGCGCGTGACAGGGACCGCACCACGGCCTGGATATCCGCGTCGACAAAATTCAGCTGCACCGGCTGATCGCCCAGCGGGTTGCGCGCTTTGACGGCTGCGGGGGCTTGACCACGGGCGCTGTTGGTCACCGGGTGTTGTACACGCGGTTTGGGCGGCAGTTCGCGCTGGCGCTCGAGTACGCTCTCGCCGCTGCGCTGGGTCTCTGCCAGCGGCTGGCCGAGTTCACTGTCCACCAGCAGCGGCTTGGTGGACTGCGAGCTGCTGCACGCGCTCAACGCCAATAGCAGCAGCGGCGCGACCTTACGAAAAGGCGCAGGGTTGGGGACTGACCACTTCATGAAGCTTCCTTAGCGCCAAGCGCCTGATCCATGCGAACGGTCCCGGACACAGTGCCGGCCGAGCTGTCGACGGCGTCCACCGCACGTTGCAAACGCGCTTCGGACACCTCCAGAGAAAACGAACGGGGATTGCCCAGCAGCCAGCCCACCACGGCGTCTGCCGGTGCGTTATCAAAGGTCAGGCGCCAACCACCCGGCTCCAGCGCCTGCAATTGGTAATGCCCTTGCAGCCCGGCGCCGTCCAGGGCCTGGTGCAGCGCGGCCTCGTCGGCATGGCGGGGGGCACCAACGCCCTGCAACAGCACTAGCAAGGCTTGGGCCTGGGAACGCAGCTTGGGGGTTTCAGCCTGCCAGTAATCGATCTTTTTCAGCGCCGGTTGCACCAGCACCAGCCAGGTCAGCAGGCTCGCCAGCACCAGTCCGGCACCGACCAACAGGCGTTTTTCGCGCAGCGCCAGGCCATTCCAGAACACTTGGGATTGGCTGCGCAGACGGCGTAATTTATTCATCGCCGGCCTCCGGTTTTTCCGCCATCTGCGCCGGGCCAATGCTCCAGCCCTGCTCATCACGTGTGGCGGCAAAACCCGCTTGGGCCAGCGCTGCCTGCCAGTCGCCCTCGGTTGCCGGGTTGCGACTGTCGGCCAGTAATGCCAGGTGCAAACGGCCCTGCTCGAAGGTCAGGCGCTCGACGCTGCCCACCATAAACGGCAGGTTGCTGCCCGCCAGTTGCAGCAGGCTGGCAAAGCGTTGGCCTGGATCGGCGGCCGCGCCGGTCTGGCGTGCAGCCAATTGCTGACGGGCCTGCTGCAAGGGGTTGAGCACCACCGGCAACTCAGGAAACGCCTGGCGTACCTGCTGGCTCATCAACGTCTTGAGCCGTTGACCTTCGTCCACCTGGCGAGCCGCGTACAGGTTGAGGCCGACCGTCCAGATGGCGGTCGCCAGCGCGACATAGGCCAACGCCCGGCCCCACCCGCCGCTGGACGTCTGGTTGAGACGGCCGTGCAAGCCCCAGGCGGGCACGGGCCCGCTCCAGCGTTGCGCCGCGTCGACCAGGGGCACATCGAGGGCTTGCAGCCCCAGCGGATGCGCAGCCCCTTGCTGCAGGCTATCGCGGCTCAACAAACAGCCGTCGTCCAACGCCGCAGCGCCCACCGGCAAGGCATAGGGCGCCGGGTACAGCCCATGCAGTTTAAGCTGCACCTGCGCCAATACCTGGCCCAAACGCTCCACCCCGGCCTTGGGCACCCAGCCCACTTGCACGCGCCCATCGCTTTCGCGTGGGCCGTGAGCCACCTGCATCTGTTCCACCGGGCCAAGGATCAGCGCCTGCGCCGCACAGGCCACCGCGGCAGCGGTTTTCGCGGCGGGCAAAAGCGGCAGTTCCAGGCTGGTGAGCAGGCTGTCACGGGGATGCAGAAAACAATCCACGGCCTGCCGGCTTTTGCCCAGTTGCGCCAGGCTGGCATAACCTTCTTCAGTGACCACCCCACGCGCCAGCCAGGCAAATGTCACGCGGCTTTCGATGGTCAGTTCATCGAGCGGCGGCAAGCCGATGCGTAGGCGTTTCATACCCCCACCCGCGACCAGATCACGCGTGGCTGGCGGTCTTCGGGACGGTGCAGCAGTGCGTCGAGCGTCACCCGACGTTGCTCGCGCCGCGCCTGGCCTTGCAGGCGAAACCACTCGCTGGTGATGCCCACTTGCACGGTGTCCACATTGACCTGAGGCATATGCAGGCGGTTGACGAAATCCCCACGGTTGATAAACCAGTGCCCAGCGTCGCGCTCGGCCACCAACCCATGGGCCTGGTCCAGACTGAGCTGCGGCACCACCGCGCTGAGCACTTCGGCGCTGGCAGTATTGCCGTTGACCCAGGTAATGCCGGGCAGCACGCTGATGTACGTCTGCATGCGCCGCAGCACCACCGGGTCGAGGCCCTCGATACCACTCAAGTCGTCGAGGCTGCGCAGCATCGGGTATTTGGCAGGTGTATCGGTGCGGTCATAGGAGGCGATCACTCGCTGGCTGATGCGCTGGCTGACAGCCGGGGCGACGCCGATCAAGCGGCACAGGCGCTCAAAGCTCTGCAATTGCTCGCTATCCAGTTGCTCGCGGTTGACCAGGTTGCGCAGGTTGAACTTGCCTTGCTCATCGTCAATGCGACCCTCGAAGGCACCGGCCTGGGCGCGGGCCCAGGGTTGGTCGAGGCGCGTCAGCACGTCCTTCTGGCGGGCCTCCCAGAGCATCTGCCGACTGCGTTCAATGCCGCCCTGCAACAGCCATTGGCCCTGGATGCGCAATTGCTCGGCTTCCAGGCTGCGGGTAAACACGGTCTGGCGCGTGAGCATGGCGCCGGCCAGCACCGCCACCACCGCCGCGATCAACAAGGCGCTGATAATCGCCATGCCGCGTTGCTTCGCCGCTGCGGGCGAATGCCGTTTCATGGCGCGCCTTACAACTGCCAGGAGCCGATATCGGCGTTGACGCCATCGCCATCCGGTTTGCCGTCGGCGCCGAGGGAGAACACATCGACCTCACCGTTGGCGCCCGGGTTGAGGTAGTGATACGGGTTGCCCCACGGGTCGTTGGGCAGGCGGTCGAGGTAGGCACGCCAGTTGCTGTTCTTCGCATCGGCCGGGCGCTCCACCAGCACTTTGAGACCCTGGTTCATGCTCGGGTACGTGCCATGGTCCAGGCGATAGAGTTTCAGTGCCTGCATCAACCCACCGATGTCCTGCTTGGCCGCTGTGGCCCGCGCCTGGTCCGGCCGATCAAGGACCTTGGGCACCACCATCGCGGCCAGAATCCCGAGGATGACCACCACCACCATGATCTCGATCAAGGTGAAGCCACGTTGCCCGCGAGGGCCTGGCAATGGGGATGTTAGGCGCGCGATATCCATCTCGACATTCCTTGGCTTGAGTGCAATTCGTGGCGCAGTGTTGCAAGAACATATGTCAGTCGTATTGAAAATCCTCGGGAGTTTCGGTCGCCAATCGGTCAACTCCCGGCGCTAGTCTGCGGGCCTGTTTCGAGGCTTTCGAGAGTGCCATGTACAGCCGTCGCAAGGAGCAAGGCTTTACCCTGATCGAGGTGTTGGTGGCCCTGGCGATCATCGCCGTGGCCATGGCTGCCGCCGTGCGTGTGGCCGGGTTGATGACCCAGAGCAACGGGCTGTTGCGCGATAAATCCATGGCCTTGCTGGCGGGGCAAAGCCGCCTGGCGGAACTGCGCCTGGAAGGTCACTTACGCAGCGGCAAGAAGACGTTCGAGTGTGACCAGGGCCGCCTGAAACTGCGCTGCGAACAAACCATCAATGCCGATGGCCGCCTGTTTCAAGTCAATGTGCAGGTGCTGGATGCCAGCCGCGACGCGCCGCCTCTGGCGCGCCTGGCGACTGAGGTGATGGCCGAGTGAGCAGCGGCAAGGCAGGCCCCTCGGGCAACTTGTCGAGGTTGACGCGCAGCTTCTCGCCACCGCGCTCGATCTCCACGGCGTCGCCCTCGATGGCGGTCAAACGCACGCCGGGGCTAAGGCGTTCACCCACCAGAAAACTGCGCGGCGGGCCATCGTTGAGGCTGAGAATCGCCACCGCGCCGCGGGCACCGGCCAGTACGCCCGAGACTTTGACCTGCAACGCCGTCGGCGCATTGGAGAACCACTGCAGCGCCGGGTTATCGCTGCGCGCGGCCAATGCCTGCGGCGCCGCTTGGGGGGTGTGGGATTCGGCGGAGGTGAGCAGCAGCGGCGTCCATACCGCCACACCCGCCAACGCCACCAGCAATGCCAACGCCTGCACGCCATGGGCAGGTGAAAAACCAAGGGGAAATGCCATGGGGAGGACCTCCTGTTTGTCCATCGCCACAGCCTACAGACCAATTCGCACGTTTTTATTTCAACTCCTCTCCAGTTCTGCAGGTGCCCTGCGATGAAACAACAAGGCTTCACCCTGATCGAGTTGATGGTGGTGCTGGTGATTATCGGCATCGCCAGCGCTGCCATCAGCCTGACCATCAAGCCCGATCCGCTGCACCTGCTGCGCAAGGACGCCGAGCGCTTGAGCCAGTTGCTGCAAGTGGCCCAGGCTGAAGCCCGCGCCGATGGCCGCCCCATCACCTGGCGTGCCGATGCCAAGGGCTTTCGCTTTAACCGCCGCAGTGACGATGGCAGCGGCGTCGAAGCGTTCCAGGCCGACACTCAACTGCGCCCGCGCCTCTGGGAAAGCACGCCGATGCAGATCAACATAGAACCTCGACAAACCCTGGTACTCGACGCCGAATGGATCAGCCCGCCGTTGCGCGTGGTGCTCTCCGACGGGCAGCACAGCCTCAGCCTGCAACGCGATGCGGCAGGCCTGATGCGGGTGGTGAGCCAGCCATGAGCAAATCCCAGCAAGGCTTTACCCTGATCGAAGTGATGGTCGCAATCATGCTGATGGCGGTGGTCAGCGTGATCGCCTGGCGCGGCCTGGACAGCGTCACGCGTGCCGATCAGCACTTGCAGGCGAGCAGCGAACAAACCGAAGCCCTGCTGCGTGCCCTGAACCAGATGCAGCGCGATATCAGCCTGCGGGCCAGCGTCGAACTGAACGCGCCGAAGGACAACACCGAGCAGACCAAAGGGCTCGCGGCGGTGACCGTGCGCAGCTCCGACAGCCAAGGGTTTCGGCTGGAGGTGATTCGTAGCGCGCCCGTCGCGGGGGATGGCTTGCAGCGGGTGCGCTGGTGGCTCAAGGGGGACAACCTGTACCGCGCTGCAGCGCCTGCACGGGACCGGTTTCCGTTGCCGGCTGCGAAGGATGGGGTGGTGGTGTTGGCGGGGGTCAGTGATTTGCAGGTGCGGGTGTGGGAGGTGGATAAGGGCTGGCGGCAGTTGAGTGGCAACCGGCGTGAAGATCCGCTGGGGATTGAGATCAGCCTGGTGCGAGAGACGTCGCAGGGGGTGGAGCGGTATCGGCAGGTGGTGGGGCCCTTGCGTTAGGGGGGTTGGGGTTGATTGAGTACATATCCGTTGTTTGGGTGATGGCTGGAATTGGTTCCGCCCTTACGGCGGGTCACTTTTGGAAAAGAGCCCCAAAAGTAACCAAAAGGGCTCTTGCCCCACCACTCGGCACCTCGCCTCCGGCTCGGTGTGCCCGCACGCAGACTTGAATCCGTGGGCCGCCGCGATGGGCCATCCTTGGCCCAGCGCGGCTAACCCGGCGTCCTGCCGGGTTACCCACGGATTCAAGCCTGCGTGCGGCCAGCGTGTTTTACGGGGCGCCAAGGATCAAGATCAAGATCAAAAGCGCAAAAGATCGCTGACTTCGTCAGCGCAAAGGATGTAAGGGCCAGATCAAAAGCAAAGCAAAGCACGGCGGCCTGACAGCCGACCTGAAGCCATACTCGGTCAAATGTGGGAGCTGGCTTGTCGGATCGCCGCACCGCTGCGAAAGCATCAACTGGGTTTGCCTGATGTACCGAGTTGTCTGCATCGCAGCGATGCGGCGACCCGACAAGCCAGCTCCCACAGAAAAGCAGATCTACTGCGGACCCGCTTTTGATCTACACCACTCAGGTCGGCTACCAGGCCGCCGTGCTCTGCTTTTGACTTTGATCTGAGACGCCCCGTCAATCACGCTGGCCGAACGCAGGCTTGAATCCGTGGGCAACCCGGCAGGACGCCGGGTTAGCCGCGCTGGGCCATGGATGGCCCATCGCGGCGGCCCACGGATTCAAGCCTGCGTTCGGGCACACCGAGCCTAGGCGAGGTGCCGAGTGATGGGGCGAAGCGTTTTTGGTTACTTTTGGCGCTCTTCCAAAAGTGACCCGCTGTAAGAGCGGAACCATAAGCAGCCGTTACCAAAGAAACGGATATGTACCCACCCCTAACTCAACAACACCACCCCCCCGGCAACTCCGTACACCTAGCCCCATACGCATCGCGAATCAACAACGCCACCCCAGCCAACTGCTGCAAACTAAACCGCGCCTGCACCCGGCGCTGCCCCAGCTGCCTGTTCAGCAACACCAGCATCCCCGGCCGATAGCGATTAATCTCATCCACCACCGTCGCCAGCGTAGCGTTGTTGAACACCAGTACCTGCTCACGCCAAGCCACAACCGCCTGAGTATCCACCACCACCGGCTCGCCTACACCAGCAGCGCCGTAAGTCAGTTGACGCCCGCCCTCCAGGCGCACGCTACGCCCAGCAACCTCCACCGACAGCCAACCCTCGATACACGTTACACACACCGTCTGGTCAGTATTACGCAGATTAAAGCGAGCCTGCGCCGCACTCACCAACCCTTCGCCGGCCAATACCCTGAGCGGCTGCGCCACATGGGCGAGCACCTCAACCTCACCCTCCAGCAATTCGATGCCCTGCCCCACGCGGCTAACGCGGGTCTGGGTATTGAGTTCCAGGCTTATACCTTCGCTCAACAGCACCTGCCGCTGCTCACCCACCGCCGTGCGATAGTCCGCCGTAAGGCCGGAAAAACCGCCCGGTACGCCAACGCGCACCATCACCAGCGCTGCCGATGCGGCAATCGCACCGCCCAGGAATGCACGACGACCAAAGTGGCGCGGTTGCGAAACGCTTACGGCGGCCGGGACCAGTTGCTGCCACAACGCCCTGGCCTGTTCAAACGCCTGGGCATGCTCGGGGCTCTGGGCGCACCAGGCCTTGAGGGCCTTGGCGTCGGCCACGGTGGCGCGGCCCGAGGTCAGCAGGACCAGCCAATCGCGGGCTTCATCGTGCAGAGGGCTGGCGGCGGTTTCCCGGGCGGCGGAGAGGCTAAAAATATTCAAGCGCGCACATACTCACGGATTTATCAGGGACTCGACACTAAGACGGTTTTCCGGCCCCGGGACCGAACCGCTGGATCGCTTTTCTTTCCAGGCGCTTGGCACAGTGGCCCAGGGCGGCCTTGATTTCCTTCTCGACCATGCGCGTGGAAATCCCGAAACGCCGGGAGATTTCCAGGTGCGGTGCCTCTTCCAGGCGGGCGGCAATCAGGATCTTGCGGCGGCGCGCCGGTAACTCGTACAGGGCCTTGACCAGGGATTGGATTTCTTTCTGGCCACCCACCACCCGCGAGGGGTCCTGGGCTTCGTCGGCGCTTTGCAGCAGCTCTTCCACCTCGCTGCCGGTGAGCAGGCGCGCATCGGCCTGACGGCGGTCGGCGGCGATGTTCAAGGCCATGCGATACAGGTAGGCGTTGGGTTGCGCCAGGTTGGGCGGCACTTCCATGCGGTCGACCCGCAGGTAGGTTTCGTGCAGCACGTCGTTGGCCAGGTCCTCCGACCCCAGACGTTTGCGCAAGCGCACCTTGAAGTCTTCGTAAGACGCCAGGAACAAGCTGACCATCGTACTGTGCCCGGTATTTTTCATCCGCCCGAGGCTCCTTTTGCTGCTGTGCATTCCATGCGCGTTCCTGTTGTGTCGGGCATCAAAAGTAAAGTCACCGGCTGGCGCAGCGAACTCGGTGCGGGGCGTTCCACCCGCGTCGTGCCCAAACCGCGCACCAGTGCTTCATCGCGTTGTTCGTCGCCGGTGGAGCTGACCAACCGGCTGTGTTCGATCAGCCCTTCAGGGTTGACCCAGACCTGCACCAGCGCCCGAAAACTACCGGGGCGGGTCAGTGGCGACCGGCACAGGCTGACCTCGATGGCCTGCTGCAACGCCGTGGCGTAACTGTTGTTGATACGTGCGGCGTGACGCGTCGCCGCGCCCCGGGTAACGGGCGGCTGGCTGACCTCGGGCATCTGCAAGGTAAACGCATCGCTGCGTGCATAACGTGCCATCAGGCCACTCCCTGTCAGCAACATCGCCAGAGCCTCTTGCGCCGTGAAGCGCCCACGCACGCCGATGGAGCGCCGGCCCCGGGTCAACTCGCGGTCGACCAACACCGCCATACCGGTGGCGCGGCTGTAGGCTTGCAGCGCGTGTTCAAGGTCTTGCGCCGGCAGGTTCAACACCAGCAGCGGTGACTCTGCCCGCGCCGTTGCGCCACCGGCCAGCAGCAACAGCAAGACCAGGGCGCATACGGCGCGCCTCCAGGCCCCCTGTTCACCCCCTGCTCTGCATCGCTGCACGGCCGACGCGCCCTAGAAAACCGTCATCCTGAGGCCAGTTTATGAACCTGATGTTACGGTGATAGCAAAAAAAACATCACGGTGACCAGAGGCCCGCTGCACTACACTCCCGATCATTGACGGCCCACTCCCCGGGCCCGCCAGGAGGCCCGATGAAGCTGTTACCGACCCTCGCCAGCCTGTTGCTGTGCACCGCCCTGCCCTTCGCCGCCCAGGCTGACAGTTGCACGGAAGTCGCGGTGGATGGGTACAAGGCGCCCGACTATGGTTGCCTGAGCCAACAGATGGGCGCTGACACGAATGCAACCAAGGCCGCACAAAAAAACCGCGAAGCGCAGAACATTGCCGTCGACAAGCGCCTGCCGAACAAGGTGGGATTAGCCACCCCGGCGGCGACCAGCGTGCGCATGGGCAACACCTTCGGCACCTCGGTGAAGCCACAGCGGCCGTGAGCCTTTTTGACGGAATTTTCATATCCGCCCACCTATGATCGTCACTCTCGTTGGGGAGTAACCGGCTTCTGACCCTGTTGGAAGCGTTCGTATCAACATATTCGGCAGCCTGCCGTGGTGCGAACACCGTCGTTTCGGTTGGTGAGACCAGCGACACATCCATGCCTGAAGTCGGGCGTGTGGTTGTGTCGTTGTCTCATATAGCCCGACTGGAAGCCTGACCGTGAACCCCATTTCCCTGATCCTCCTCGCCTTGGCCATGTCCACGGACGCCTTTGCGGCGGCCATCGGCAAAGGCTCCAGCCTACACAAACCGCGTTTGACTGAAGCCCTGCGCGCCGGCCTGATCTTTGGCGTGATCGAAGCCATCACCCCGATGATTGGCTGGGCGATCGGCCATGCGGCCACACGTTGGGTGGAAAACTGGGACCACTGGATCGCCTTTACCCTGTTGCTCGCGCTGGGCTTGCATATGATCTACAACGGGCTCAAAGCCGACGATGAAGAGGTCGAAAAACCGACCCAGCATTCGTTCATGATCCTGGCCGTAACCGCCTTCGCCACCAGTATTGATGCGTTGGCAGTCGGCGTGGGCCTGGCATTTGTCAACGTGAATATCCTGGTGGCCTCCGCTGCCATTGGCCTGGCGACCATGACCATGGTAACCCTCGGCATGATGCTCGGCCGGGTGCTGGGCACAGTGGTAGGCAAGCGCGCCGAAATGGTCGGTGGTGTGGTGTTGATGCTGGTGGGGGCGACGATTCTTTACGAGCATCTCTCGGCCTGAAGCACGCCGAACGGCTTCATGTGGGAGCTGGCTTGCCTGCGATACCGGCACCTCGGTGTTTCAGGTACACCGAGGTGATTCCATCGCGGGCAAGCCCGGCTCCCGCACAAAGCAGGGCCCGCCGTTAAACCGGGGGTGGAATCAGGCGGCGCTGCGTTCCTTTTTCAGACTGTCCATATCGATCACAAACCGATACTTCACATCGCCCTTGAGCATCCGCTCATACGCCTCGTTGATGCCCTGGATATCAATCATTTCCACGTCCGAGACGATCCCGTGCTTGGCGCAGAAATCCAGCATGTCCTGGGTCTCCTGGATACCACCGATCAGCGAACCGGCCAGGCTGCGGCGTTTGAAGATCAGGCCGAATACCGCAGGCGATGGGTGCGGGCTGTCGGGCGCGCCGACCAGGGTCATGGTGCCGTCGCGCTTGAGCAGGTTAAGGAACACATCCAGGTTATGCGGCGCGGCAACGGTGTTGAGGATGAAATCGAGACTGTTGGCGACCTTGGCCATTTCATCCGGGTTCTTTGACACCACCACTTGATCGGCGCCCAGGCGCAGGCCGTCTTCGCGCTTGTTCGGTGAGGTGGTGAACAGCGTGACGTGCGCGCCCATGGCATGCGCGATCTTCACCGCCATATGCCCGAGGCCGCCCAGGCCGACCACGCCGACTTTCTTGCCGGGGCCAACCTTCCAGTGGTGCAGCGGCGAATAAGTGGTGATGCCCGCGCAGAGCAACGGCGCCACGGCGGCCAGGTTGGTGTCGTCGTGGGAGATGCGCAGCACGAACTTTTCCTTGACCACGATGCTGTCCGAATAGCCGCCGAAGGTGTTTTCACCGCCGAATACCGGGCCGTTGTAGGTGCCGGTAAAACCGTTCTCGCAGTATTGCTCCTCGCCCTCGGCGCAGGAGGCGCAGTGCTGGCAGCTGTCGACCATGCAGCCGACGCCGGCCAGGTCACCGACCTTGAATTTCTTGACGTTGCCGCCCACCGCCGTCACGCGGCCGACGATTTCATGCCCGGGCACCGAGGGGTAAAGGGTGTTGTGCCACTCATTGCGTGCGGTGTGCAGGTCGGAGTGGCAGACCCCGCAATAGAGGATATCAATCTGTACATCGTCAGCCCCCGGCGCACGGCGCTCGAAGGTAAAGGGCTTGAGGGCATCCTTGGCGTTCTGGGCGGCGTAGCTGTAAGTCTTGGCCATTTCGTTCACCTGTGTGATCTGACGGTAGAGGTCAGTGGACCAGCATAGACGCTGAACCGTTCAACCGAGCACGTCCATACAATCCGCTGCACGACACCCACCCTAAGCTACCGGCTTTCTAAAAGCACTGGAGAGTGGGCATGTTTGGACAAGTGAGGACGGTATCCCTGGCATTCACGCTGTTGGCCGCAGCCATGATGGACAGCGCCTTTGCGGCAACACCGGCGGTAGCCGTGGCACCGCAATACGACACCAGCCACGTCTATGTTGCGCCGGCCGACGTGGACCGGTTTGCCCAGAGCTTCCTGGCGACTTTCGGCGGCAAGAGCACAGCCCAAGTGGTGGTCAATGTGCTGCCGGTGCCCAGCAGCACCACCTCGCAATTGCTGCAGACGCCGGTCGGCACCGTCTCGCTGTTCGGCTTCACCACCCCCATCCCCCATCCCTTTGGCCAGGAACGCAACGGCTACCTGGTCCAGGACATGGACGTCGCCCTCAAGGCTGCCCGCGAAAACGGCGCGGCCGTGATCGTCAGCGATTTTCCCGACCCTATCGGGCGTGACGCGGTGGTGCAGTGGCCGGGCGGCGTGAACATGCAGCTCTACTGGCACACCAAAACCCCGGACTACGCTGCCTTCGAGAGTGTGCCGGAAAACCGTGTCTACCTCAGCGCAGACCGGGCGGACGCCTTCATCAAGTCATTCCTGGGCTTCTCCCACGGCAAAGTCCTGGCCGATGACAAGCACGCCCTTGGCGTCGATGTGGGCCAGGCCGGCAGTACCTATCGTCGCGTCGATATCCAATCACCGTTCGGGCGCATGGCAGTGCTGGTCACCAACGGCCAACTGCCCTACCCCTTCGGCCATGACACCACCGGCTACCAGGTGACTGACCTGACGGCCACCCTGGGCAAGGCCACCGGGTCCGGTGCCAAAGTCGTAGTGCCGGCTTTCGACAGCAAAGGCCGTCGTAGCGCGGTGGTTGAATTCCCTGGCGGTTACGTCGCGGAAATTCACCAGCTCAGCGCCAAAAAATGAGTTGCCGCACAGGCTGGAGCCTGGCCGTGCTGTGGCCGCTGCTGGTCGCTGGCGTCCACGCCGACGAGCAACCGACCCGCCCGGCCATCAAGGCCAATCGCTGGCAGGAGGACTGGTCCGTGCTCCAGAACCCGGCGCTGCGTACGCAACCGCTGGACAACCTGAAGTACCTCCCGCTGTCGAGCGCCAACCCGTTCACCTATCTGTCGCTGGGCGCGACCTTGCGTGAGCGCTTCGAGATGAACGACGCGAGTGGTTTTGGTGTGAAGAACGTGGACCGCGATCGCTACCTGATCCAGCGATTCCAGGTGCACGCCGACCTGCACCTGAATGAACACTGGCGGGTGTTCACCCAACTGGAAGATGTGCGGGCGTACGACAAGACCACGATCGGCGGTGCCGACCAGAACCGCGTCGACCTGCGCCTGGCGTTTGCCGAGTATGTGAATACCTTCAGCAGCGGCACCTTGAAGGCGCGTGTCGGGCGCCAGGATTTTGCCTTCGACCTGCAGCGTTTCATCTCCTCGCGGGACGGCCCGAATGTGCGGCAGTCCTTCGATGCGCTGTGGGCCGACTGGGAGACATCCAACTGGCGTTTTATCGGGATTGCCAGCCAGCCGGTGCAATATCAGGACGGTCGGCATTTCGACGACAAATCCAACAGCGATGCGCGCTTCCACCTGCTGCGGGTTGAGCGGCTGGTGGGCGGCAGCAACGAGCTGTCAGCCTACTACGGCGTGTATGAGCGCAGCGCGGCGCACTACCTGGACGCGGACGGCGACGAAACCCGGCACTTCTTCGACGCCCGCCTGGGCGGCGCGGCGCAGGGTTTTGACTGGGACATTGAAGCCATGCTGCAAAGCGGCTCGGTGGGCAGCAAGGATATCCGTGCCTGGGCCGGTGGCAGCCGCACCGGCTACACCTTCGACAGCCTGGCCTGGAAACCGCGCATCGGCCTGCAACTGGACATCGCCTCGGGCGACCGCAAGGCCGGCGACGGCAGCGTCGGCACGTTCAACCCGCTGTTCCCCAACGGCTACTACTTTTCCCTGGCGGGCTACACGGGCTACAGCAACCTGATCCACGTTAAGCCGTCGATTACGGTCAAGCCGATCGCCAAGCTCAGCGTGCAAACCGCTGTTGGCCTGCTGTGGCGGCAAACCACCAGCGATGCGGTCTACACCCAGCCCAACCTGCCGGTCGCCGGAACCGCCGGCCAGGGCGACCGCTGGACCGGGGCCTACGCGCAACTGCGCACCGACTATGGGTTCACGCCCAACCTGACGGGCGCCGTCGAAGCCGTGCATTACGCTGTCGGCCAGACGCTGCGTGATGCCGGAGGGGATAACAGCAATTACCTGGGGGTCGAACTCAAGTTCAGTTGGTAACCCCAAGCAAGCACACCCGTACAAGCCCTTTGAACTTTTAAGGGCAATAGTGACCCTCAATTTTCACACCACTCATCAAGGAATCTTTCCATGAGCACCTTCGTTGCCAAAGACGGTACCCAGATCTACTTCAAGGACTGGGGCAGCGGCAAGCCCGTGCTGTTCAGCCACGGCTGGCCGCTGGATGCCGACATGTGGGAATACCAGATGGAATACCTGAGCAGCCGTGGCTTTCGCACCATTGCGTTTGACCGTCGTGGCTTTGGCCGGTCGGACCAGCCCTGGACCGGCAACGATTACGACACCTTTGCCGACGACATCGCCCAGCTGATCGAACACCTGGACCTGGCGGACGTGACGCTGGTGGGCTTCTCCATGGGTGGCGGCGACGTGGCCCGCTATATCGCACGCCACGGTAGCTCCCGCGTAGCCGGCCTGGTGTTGCTGGGTGCGGTCACGCCGCTGTTCGGCCAGAAAGCCGATTACCCGCAAGGCGTGCCGACCCCGGTGTTCGACGGCATCAAGGAAGGGCTGCTCAAGGACCGTGCGCAGTTCATCGCAGACTTCAACACCCCGTTCTTCGGCATCAACAAAGGCCAGACCGTCTCCGAAGGCGTGCTGACCCAGACCCTGCAGATCGCGCTGCTTGCCTCGCTCAAGGCGACCGTGGATTGCGTCACCGCCTTCTCCGAAACCGACTTCCGCCCGGACATGGCCAAGATCGACGTGCCAACCCTGGTGATCCATGGCGATGGCGACCAGATCGTGCCGTTCGAAACCACCGGTAAAGTCGCAGCCGAGATGATCAAGGGCGCTGAACTGAAGGTGTACAAGGACGCGCCACACGGCTTCGCGGCCACCCACGCCCAGCAGCTCAACGAAGACCTGCTGGCGTTCCTGAAGCGCTGAACCGACTGCAACACCGCTCTCCTTATTTGGCCGGGCTTGCCCGGCCTTTTTTTGCTCAGGACAAACGCGTGCTCACCACCAGACGCCCGGGCCCTGCGATCAGCACACTGGTGAAGATGATCAGCAACAGCCAGCCGAACTGCCCTTCCAACAGCGTCCACTCCGGGTGCACCACCACCATGGCAATCAACAGCACCGCGAGGATCGGCAGGCACGCCAGGCGCACCAGCACCCCGGCGATGATCAGCAGCGGGCACAGCACTTCGGCAAAAATCGCCAGCAGCAGCGTCACGTGGGCCCCCAGATGAAACGGGTCCTCGATCAGTTTGAGCTGTTCGCTGTAGTTGAGCAGCTTGGGCAGGCCATGCACCCACAACAGGAACAGCGCCCCACTGCCCCGCAGAAACAACAGCCCCAGATCCGGTTTTTGTAATTCGTTCATAAGCGACCTGCACAGGTGAAAACCGCCGGCGTGTGCACGGCGGTCATGAGGGAAAGGCTTAATCGATCAGCGGCACATGCGCCGCACGTTTGTAGGGGCCGTATTCCACCGGTACCCATTGGAAGTGCTTGCCCTCGGCGGTGATATGCCCGATGCCCGGGAACGGCAAATGCGCCGCCGTCACCCAGATCTTGCTCGCGGCGGCCGCGCTGAACACCGCCTCACGGCTCTTGATTGCCTGTTGGCCATTCACGTCGAAGCCGATCGACACCTCAGGGTGCAGGAACTGCACGGCCAGGTTGTGCACCAGATCGCCCATGAACAGGATGCTCTGGCCCTGGGAGTTGAAACGGTAGGTGGTGCTGCCCGGCGTATGCCCTGGCTCCTGGGCCGTTTCGACGCCGTCGACCGGCAGCTTGCCTGGCTCGAAGGTCTTGAAGCGCCCGGCGGCGATGTAGGGCGCCGTCGAGTCCTGCGCGATCTTGAAAAAGCCTTTGGCGGCCTCCGGTGCCTTGGCCAGCGCCTGGGGGTCGAGCCAGTAATCGGCCTCGGCCTTGGCGGCGTAGATCGTGGCATTGGCGAAAATCGCCTGATGCTGGCCATCCACCAGGCCGCACACATGGTCCAGGTGCAGGTGGGTCAGCAGGATCGTGTCGACCTGGGACGGCTCATAACCGGCGGCCTTCATATTCGTCGAAAGCTGGCCGGCGGTGGCGCCGATGCACTGGCCGGCGCCGGTGTCTACCAGGATCAATTGCTTGCCGGTGTTGACCAGAAACGCGTTGAATGCGGTCTGCACGCCCGGGGTTTCAATCGAACGACGCGCCAGCAAAGCGCGGATCTGGCTTTGGGTCATGCCCTTGAGCAGCTTGGGCGACAGGTCGTTATAGCCGTCGAACAGCGCCGTGACCTCATAGTCGCCAACCGCCAGGCGGAAGTAGCCCGGCACCTGGGTGCCGACTTGCGCAGGCGCGGCGGCCAACGAATGCCCGGCGGCCAATGCCATTGCCAGCCCTAACGTACACACCCATTTTCTTGTCATTGCGTCACCCCTGAACATGCGTAAAGAGGTGGAGTGTGTGCCCGCAGCGACGCAGGAAATTGCAAGCCTGTGCTGACTACTCCCCGGTGCCGGCAAACCCGGCGACGATTTCATCGATGACTACCCGCACCCGTGCGGTGTGGCGCAGGTCGGCGTGGGTCACCAGCCACACGTCGTAGGGCAACGGCCGCGTGCGCTCCGGCCACAGGCGGACCAGGCCGTCCCTTTCGCCGGTGTACACCGGGATTTCGCCGATGCCGATCCCGGCCGCAATGGACCGGCGTACCAGCAAGCTGGAACTCAGGCTCGCAACAATCCGCCCGCGTCCCAGCGGCTCGCTGACCAGGGTCATGTCCTTTTGCGTCTCAAGGTAGGGCTGATAGACCACCAGATCATGCCCTTCAAACAGGCTGCCCGGCGGTGGCACACCCAGGCGGTCGATATACGCCTGGGAGGCAAACAGACCCACCGGCCAACGCGCAATGCGCCGTGCGATCAGGTCGGGATTGTCCGGGCGGGTGTTGCGCACGGCAATGTCGGTTTCACGTTTGGCCAGGCTCAGGAACTGGGTGGACGCGTCCAACTGCACCCGCACATCCGGGTGCTGGCGATGCAAGCGGGCAATCGCCGGGATCATGAAGTCGATAGCCAGCGAATCGGTGGTACTGACCCTCACGGTGCCCGTCAGGCGGTCATCCAGGCCCTGAATCTGGCGCTCCAGGTCGAGCGCCGAGCGCTCCATGTTCTCAACTGAGCGCAACGCGGCTTCACCGACGGCGGTCAGCGCGTAGCCTTCGGAGGTGCGCAGGAACAGGGTCGCGCTCAGGGACTTTTCCAGGGCATTGACCCGGCGGCCGACGGTGGCCTGGTCCACCCCCAACACGCGTGCGGCGCCGCGTAGCGTCGACTCGCGGCATACCGCCAGGAACACCCGTGCATCGTCCCAATTCATATCCCCCCTATTGATGCATATATGCATCAGAATGCCGTGTAATCGCTGCATTATTGCATCGTTAAACCTGGATATGCTGGGCGCCAGAGAAAAAATACTCAGGACAGCCCTCATGCAAACCCCACACACACGCAGCGCGGTCTGGTTGCCGATTTTCGCCGGCCTGTGCGCCAGCCTGGTCAGCATCGGCCTGGCGCGTTTTGCCTACACACCGTTGATTCCGAGCCTGATCCAGGCCCAGTGGTTTTCCGCCAGCGACGTGGTGTACCTCGGCGCCGCCAACCTGGTGGGCTACCTGATCGGTGCGCTGATCGGGCGCCCCATCGCCCAGCACACGTCCAACCAGACCGCGCTGCGGATCATGATGGTGGCGGTGACCCTGGCGTTTTTTGCCTGTGGTTTCCCGCTGTCGGTGGTGTGGTTCTTCGCCTGGCGCCTGCTGTCAGGCATCGCCGGTGGCGCGATCATGGTGCTGGTGGCCGCGACCGTGTTGCCCCATGTGCCGGTCGCACGGCGTGGCCTGGCCAGTGGCGCGATCTTCCTGGGCATCGGCCTGGGCATCGCCGGCTCCGGCACCGTGGTGCCGCCGCTGTTGAGCCTGGGCTTGCAGCAGACCTGGTTCGGCCTGGGCCTGTTGGCGCTGGTGCTGACCGCCGCCAGCTGGTTCGCCTGGCCTACCGGCTCGGTGCATGAGGCACCGGCCCCCTCGGACACCCCCGCGCCGACGCCATCCGGTGTCTACCTGTTGTTCGCCCAGTACGCCTTTATGGCAGCGGGCCTGGTGCCGGCCATGGTGTTCCTGGTGGATTACGTGGCACGTGGGCTGGGTGACGGCGCGCATATCGGCGCGATGATCTGGGTGATGTACGGCCTGGGTGCGATTGTCGGGCCGGTCACTTATGGGTTCCTCGCCGATAAGCTCGGTGCCCGGGTGAGTATCCGCGTGGTGCTGGTGGTGCAGGCGATTGCCGTTGGCCTGCTGCCGTTGGCTGGCTCGTTCAGCGCCCTCGCCGTGCTGGCCGTGATCCTCGGTTCGTTCCCGCCCGGCATCGTGCCGCTGGCCCTGGCACGGGTGCATGAATTGCTGCCCAACCATCACCAGCAACAAGTTGCCTGGAGCCGTGCCACCGTGTCGTTCGCGACGTTCCAGGCGCTGTCCGGCTTTGCCTACTCGGCACTGTTCAACAGCAGCGGCGGCCAGCATGCGCTGCTGTTCATGCTCGCGGCAGCGTCGATTGTGGTCGCACTGTTACTGGAGCTGGGCATGCTTGTGCTGAACCGCCGCCCCCTCACTACGGTCCCAACCCATACGCTCATCGCTGCAGGTACTCTGAAATGACGCTTCCTAAAGAAATGACCCTGATCGAAATCACCGCCCCCGGCGGCCCCGAAGTGCTGCAGCCGCGCCGGGCGGATGTGCCGGTAGCCGGCCCCGGCGAGATCCTGATTCGCGTGCATGCCGCCGGCGTCAATCGCCCCGACGCCTTGCAGCGCGCCGGCAAGTACCCGATGAAGCCTGGCATGAGCCTGATTCCCGGGCTGGAAGTGGCCGGTGAAGTGGTGGCGCTGGGCGACGGGGTCAAGGACTACGCGCTCGGTGACAAGGTGTGCGCCCTGACCAATGGCGGCGGCTACGCTCAGTTTTGCAGCGTGCCGGCCAGCCAGGCGTTGCCTATCCCTGCAGGCATGGACTGGATTCAAGCCGCCGCCGTGCCGGAAACCTTCTTCACCGTCTGGGCCAACCTGTTCGGCCTCGGCGGCGCACATAAAGGTCAGAGCGCGTTGATCCACGGTGGCACCAGCGGCATCGGTACCACGGCGTTGATGCTGTGCCGCGAGTTCGGTATCCAAGCGTTCGCCACTGCCGGCAGTGCCGATAAATGCGCAGCCATCGCCAAGCTAGGTGGTGAGCCGATCAATTATCGCGAGCAGGACTTCGCCCAGGTGATTGCCGAGAAAACCGCCGACAAGGGCGTCAACGTGGTGCTCGATATCATGGGTGGCTCGTACCTGAGCAACAACCTCAAGGCCCTGGCCATGGAGGGGCGCCTGGTGATGCTGGGCTTCCTCGGCGGCGCCAAGGGCAACGACGTTGACCTGCTGACCATCATGGCCAAGCGCGCAATCATCACCGGCTCGCTGTTGCGCTCACGCACCCGGGACGAAAAGGCCGCGATTGCCGCGCAATTGCACGAACACGTATGGCCGGTGCTGGCCGCCGGGCGGTGCCTGCCGATCATCGACAAAGTGTACGAATACACCGACGCCGCCCAGGCCCATGCACGGATGGAAGGTGGGGATCATATCGGCAAGATTGTGTTGCGGGTGGAGTGAATACCCTGCTTGTTGGGGTTGAGTGGGGTTGGGCGGGCTTGTTGTGGCGAGCGGGCTTGCCCGCGTTGGGGCGCGAAGCGGCCCTGAAACCAGGCGCCGCGGTCTGACACTCAGTGCGCGGTGAACCTATTGGGGCCGCTTCGCAGCCCAACGCGGGCAAGCCCGCTCGCCACGCAAGTCCACTCGCCACAACAGGCCCGCCCAGCCATAACAAGCGGGCTGCTGTTAGTCCGTGATCAGTCGGTATACACCGGATAGTCGATATACCCCTCCTCACCGCCGCCATACATCCCCTCTGCCCGCAGCTCGTTCAACGGCCAGCCGTTGAATAGCCGCTGCGGCAGGTCTGGGTTGGCAATGAACGGCCGCCCGAACGCAATCAAATCCGCCAGCCCTGCGTCTACCAGGCGTGCACCGCGCTCGGCGGTGTAGCGGCCGGCGTAGATAATGCGGCCGCTGAAGGTGTCGCGCACGGCCTGGCGGAACGTGTCGGGCAGGTCGGGCGCGTTGTCCCAGTCGGCTTCGGCGATGGACACGTAGGCGATGCCCGACGCCTCCAGCACTTTGATCGCTTCGATATAGGTGTGATGCGGGTCTTCTTCCACCAGGCCGATATACACGCGGTCCTGATCGGTGCCGCTGAACAACGGCGAAAAACGCACGCCGAGGCGTTCCGGCCCGACCATCTTGCACACCGCCTCGACGATCTCGCGCAAAAAGCGCAGGCGGTTTTCCAGCGAACCACCGTACTCGTCCTCACGCTGGTTGGCATGTGCCGAGATGAACTGGTTGACCAGGTAACCGTTGGCCGAGTGAATCTCTACCCCGTCAAACCCGGCGTCCAGCGCATTGCGGGCGGCTTGTGCGTAGTGCCCGACCAACGCCTGGATTTCCTGCACACTCAGTGCGCGAGGCACCGGCGGTTGCATCAGCTCACCGACGCCCGGCCCGGTTTCGATAAAGGCTTTTGCTTGCAGGGCCGGGAGCGCCGACGGCGCGACCGGCGCGGCGCCGTCTGGTTGCAACGCGTTATGCGACACACGCCCCACATGCCACAGCTGAGCAAAAATCACCCCGCCCTCGGCATGCACCGCCTCGGTAACTGTGCGCCAGCCGTCGATCTGCGCGGGCGAGTAAATCCCCGGCGTCCAGGCGTAACCCTGGCCACGCGGCTCGATCTGCGTGCCTTCGCTCACCATAAAACCGGCACCGGCACGCTGGCGGTAATACTCGGCCATCAACTCGGTGGCGATATCGCCGGGTTGTGCGCTGCGCTGACGGGTCAATGGCGGCAACACCACGCGGTTATTCAAGCGGTGATGGCCGAGTTGCACCGGGGTATTTAAAACATGATCAGTCATACGGATATTCCAAACTCTGGGCGAACTAAAGCATTGGCGACTCATTCGAGTCGCCAATGAATAGAACGCGTTATTAACTTAAGCGGTAAGTTTCAGCAGGGCTTTGGCCACATCGCTGGAACTTGCAGGGTTCTGGCCGGTGATCAACACACCATCTTCCAATACAAAGGATGCCCAATCGGCGCCCTTCTCATAGTTGCCGCCCAGTTTCTTGAAATCATCTTCAATCAGGAACGGCACCACATCGGTCAGGCCCACTGCCGCCTCTTCCGAGTTGGAGAAGCCGGTAACGCGACGGCCCTTGACCAGCGGCTCGCCATTCACCGCCTTGACGTGGCGCAGGGCACCCGGGGCGTGGCAGACAAAACCGATAGGCTTACCGGCGCGCTCAAAGGACTCGATCAGCGCGATGGACACCGGCGACTCCGCCAGGTCCCACAGCGGCCCGTGGCCACCTGGGTAGAACACCGTGTCGAAATCGGCGGCGTTGACCGTGTCCAGCTTGACCGTGTTGGCCAGGGCTTGCTGGGCAGCCGGGTCGGCGGCAAAGCGGCGGGTCTGCTCGGTTTGGGCGTCCGGCTGATCACTCACCGGGTCCAGCGGCGGCTGGCCACCGGCCGGGGAAGCCAGCACCAGTTCGGCACCGGCGTCCTTGAACACGTAATAGGGTGCAGCAAATTCTTCGAGCCAGAAGCCGGTCTTGCGGCCGGTGTCGCCAAGCTGGTCGTGAGAGGTCAGTACCATTAATACTTTCATTTTCCAGTGCCTCGATCAGTGTGAATATCAGTGTTTTCAGGGCCACCCAACAGCTGGCGGGTGAGCAGCAGCGCCTCGTCAAAAGGCGCAGGTGTTCGGGTGATCTTGCTCATGACGCTGGCGCCCAGCCATAACGCGTACAGCTGCCGGGCCAAGGCGTGCGGGCTGTGTTGCAGTAACAACGAGCCGTCTTCAACGCCGCGCTGCATGGCCACGGCGAGTAAATCGATGGTGCGTGAGGTGCCGCGCTGCAATGCCAGGCGCATGGGTTCTGAAAGGTCTGACACCTCCGCACCCAGTTTGACGGCAAGGCATTTGCCGGCATCGGTGCAGCCGGTCTGGTTGTCGATCCAACTTTGCCAATAGCGCATCAACTTAGCGTGCTGGGATAAACCCGGCGAGTTGAACAGTTGCTCCACCCCCTGCACATAGTTATCAAAGTAGCTGTCGAGCAAGACCACGCCAAACGCATCTTTGGAGTTGAAGTAGTGATAAAACGAACCTTTAGGCACCTCGGCGGCTTGAAGTATTTCGTTCAGGCCCACCGCAGAAAACCCTTTGGCGCCGACAATAGGCCGTGCACTTTCGAGAATGGTCTGCCTTGCACTTTTAGTTTCACCGCTCATGCTTCGCTCCCACCGATTAGACCAGTCGTCTAGTTCGTTGGGTGAATGTTAGGAGCCAGGCAAAACTCGCACAATGTCATATCCGCAAGGATTCCGGACATGGCGCAAAGTCGGTTGCCGTTTTCCTGGCAGCCGCCGACAATCCCCCCTCCTACCCCCAAGGAGACATGCGATGCACAGCGTTGCGCTGATGGTTTACCCGAACTTCCAATCCCTGAGCCTCAGCCTGGGCTCGGTGTTCGAGTGCGCGAACCTGCTGCGCGGCGAGCCGGCGTATGAGTTTCACCTGGTGTCGGAGGCCGGCGGTGCGGTGATGACCTCCCAGGGTTTTTCGGTGAATACCACGCCGATCCGCGCCCAGGGCTATGACACGTTGATTGTCAGCGGCTACCTGGAATTTCGCCTGCCGGAAGCCAACCTGCTGGAACTGGTCAAGGCGGCGTCCGCGCAATCGCGGCGGATCGCCTCGCTGTGCATGGGCATTTTCGTGCTGGCCGAGGCCGGATTATTGGACGGCAAGCGCGCCACCACCCACTGGATTCATGCCCCGGCGTTCCGCAAGTGCTACCCGGATATCCGCCTGGAAGAAGACAAGCTGTTTGTGGTGGACGGCCAGGTCTGGACCGGCGCCGGCATGAGCGCCGGCGTCGACCTGGCACTGGCCATGGTCGAGAACGACCTGGGCGGCGACCTCGCCCGACGCATTGCACGCAAGCTGGTGATTGCCCAGCGCCGTGGCAGCGAGCAGTCGCAGTTGTCAGCGTTATTGGAACTGGACCCCAAATCCGACCGCGTGCAACTGGCCCTGGCCTACGCCCGCGAGAATCTCACGCACGATTTGTCGGTGGAGGCCCTGGCCGATGTCGCCCGGCTCAGCCCGCGCCAGTTCAGCCGGGTGTTCCGCGAAGAAACCGGGCAAACACCGGCCAAGGCCATCGAGTCCTTAAGAGTCGAAGCCGCCCGGGCGATGATGGAAACCAGCCGCCACCCGGTGGAAGTGGTGGCCCGTGAAACCGGCTTCGGCGACCGCGAGCGCATGCGCCAGGCATTTCTGCGCGCCTTCGGCCAACCGCCCCAAGCCATGCAACAAGCCTTTAATGCAGGGCCGCCCGCGTAATCAGGTAACTCACCAACTGCGGGTCATCCTCCAGCTCGAGGGTCTGCACCGGGCGTGGCAGGTTATCCAGCACCGTGCGCCAGAACGCCTGGGACACTTCATCCTGGTCAAAAAACCGCACCAGCCAATCGGCCTCGCCGCTGCACAGCACCTGTGTGGCGATGGCGCGGCCAATGCCTTTGCGGCGGTAGCGCTTGAGGATAAACAGGTCGGCCAGTTCCAGGGCGTCGATACCCGGCAACTCGCTGCCTTCGATCAGCAGGAAACCGGCAATGTAGCCATCGACCAACAGCAAGTTGGCGCTCCATTGCGGGTCTTGCCAGTAGCGGTTCAGGTGCTCGTCATGGATGTAGAAGCGGCCGTCCGCCTCGACATCCTCCTGCTCCCAGTCTGACGACTCATAGGCGTAGTACTGGTAGAGATTACGGATCAGCTCGGCTTCTTCAGGGCCGGTCTGGATCAATTCGACGGTGGTTTCAGGCATGGGGCTCTCAGTGAAAAAACGCAGGGCGCCATTGTTCACAAAACCCTTGCGCAGGCCAATACATTGTCAAACCTTTCTGTTTGCTGAACCGAATGCGGATTTGTCTGGCCGCGCCCAAATTCCCGAAACATTTAGAATAAACTCCGCCGGTTTCCCAACCTCTTTTTTCAAGGGCATGCATTTTGACAAACGTCTGTTCCGCCGGCCTGGATGTGGGCTTTGCCTCCCTGGATTACCTGCAGATCTTTATCCTGGGCGTGATCCAGGGCATTACCGAGCTGTTGCCGGTGTCTTCCACGGCGCATATGCGGGTGGTGCCCGCCCTGCTCGGCTGGCAAGACCCGGGCTCGGCGTTTTCGGCGGCGATGCAGTTGGCGGCGCTGGCGGCGGTGGTCAGTTACTTCTGGCGGGATGTGCAGCAGGTGGTCACCGGCAGCATTGGCGCAGTGCGCCGCAGTGACTACAACGACCGCTGGTTCAAACTCGCGGTGGCGATTGTGCTGGCGACGCTCCCGATCGGGGTGGCCGGCCTGGCCTTGTCTTCGACCTTGAACGCCTGCAACTCACCGTTGCGCGGCCTGATGGTGATCGGCATTTCCTGCGTGGTGATGGCGGTGTTGCTGGCGGCGGCGGAGTTGCGTGCCCGGCATACCCGGGACATGAGCCAGATGCGCCTGCGTGACGCGTTGATTGTCGGCATTGCGCAGATCGGCGCGCTGATTCCGGGCGTATCGCGCTCCGGTTCGACGCTGACCGCGGCGCTGTTCCTCAATTTCAAACGTGAAGAGGCGGCGCGTTTTTCCTTCCTGCTGGGCCTGCCGGCCATCGCCCTCGCCGGCTTGAAGGAACTATGGGTGCTGCTGCACGCCGACTTGCCCGCGCACGCCTGGCCGCATCTGCTTTTCGGCCTGGTGGTGGCGAGTGTCTCGGCGTTCTTTGCGATCTGGGGCCTGATGAAGTTCCTGGAGCGCTTCTCCACCTGGCCGTTCGTGATCTACCGCGCACTGCTGGGGGTGTTTTTGATTGTGGCGGTCAGTACCGGGTTGTTGAGCTGAGGCCGCACACATCTCATGTGGGAGCTGGCTTGCCTGCGATGGCGGTGTGTCAGGCAGTACATCCTTCGACGGGTACACCGCTATCGCAGGCAAGCCAGCTCCCACAGATGAGTCACGTTGCCAGCGATATTGCCGACCGCGCAGATCAGCCGATCATTTCTGACACTCCTGCCACAGGTTGCGGATCAGCGTCTTCATCTTCAGCGCCTCGGCCCAGCGATCGCTGATTTCACGGCCATCGGCGCCGGTGATGGCATAGGGTGGCGGGCCCAGTTCGCAGGTGAAGGACAGGCTTTGCGCCGCGTCGGCGCGGGCCAGCCAGTCCTGGATACCGTAGCGCCACCAGCCGACAAAGCGCTCGACCCAGGCTTGGTGCTGCGCAAAATCCAGCGAGACCTGCACCTGTTCGCTGCTGGCCACTCGGCCGTGGAAACCCCAACTGTGGCGCAGGATGCTGCGTATTTGCTGGTCATCCTCGAGTGCGCCGGGCTCGGGCAACTCGCGGCCGACCACGTAATGCGACAAGTCGGCGAGCAGCTTCAGGTCGGGCATTTGCGCCAGTAGATCAAGGGTGAACAGCAGGTCGCTGGTGAGGCGATAACGGTGGGTTTCCAGCAACACGGGGAAGTCCACCTGCTCGGCCAGCCGCTGCCAGCCTTCGATCAGCCTGACCGCCTCGGCCTGGGTGCGCGGACGCACATCGGCCTGCAGGGTGAGGTGGTGGCAGCCGTAGCGGCTGATCACATCCAGCGCGGCGGCCAGGTCGTCCACCGATTGCGGGAACAATTGGCCCTCGATCTGCAAGCCCCGGGCAGCAGCGGCGGCGTGCAGGCGCGGCACCTCGGCGGGTTGCCAGTAATGGTCGGTGACGCCGTCGAAGCCGGCGGCGGCGATCCGCTCAAGCTGCGCCTCAAGAGAACCCGGCTCGGTCTGCATGGCCCACAGCGATTGGAACACCAGAAATTGGCGCATGGTCAGCCTCGCAGCAATGGTTTAAGGGGCAGCGTGGCATCGGCCAGGCTGCTCGGGTTGAGCACAATGCCCGCGCTGATCAGCCGCTCGCACAGCTTGATATCCTTGGCCACACTGTTGCCCGGCGCCCAGCCGCAGGCGCCCTGCAAACGGTGTTCGGCATCCAGGTAAAACAGCAGCAGGCCCCCGCCGGGCAGGTTGCGGCTGACGCTCAGCGCGGTGATTACGCCCACGGTCTGCAAGCCCCAGTCGTATTGGTCGGACCAGAAGCCGGGGAGCGCTTCGAACGGCAGTTCGCGCCCCAACAGGTTCAGGGCCGCATGCCGCCCCTGGGCTTCAGCATTGCGCCAGGTTTCCTGGCGCTGGTACTCGCCACCCAAGCGAAACTCGCACACATCGCCGGCCGCGTAGATATCCGGCGCGCTGGTGCGCAACTGCGCGTCGACGCGAATGCCCTGCCCGGTTTCCAGGCCCGCCGCCACGGCCAGTTCAATGTTGGGTTGCATGCCGATGCCGACCACCACCAAGTCACACGGCAAGCGTGTACCGTCCATCAACAGCACGGCGTCGGCCTGGATCGATTCCAGCGCCACGTTCAAGCGCACGTCCACCCCCTGAGCGCGATGCAGGGCCAGCAACGCTTCACTGATCATCGGCGGCAATACCCGGCCCGCCAGGCGCGGCCCGGCTTCCAGCAACGTGACCTCACAGCCCAGGCTGCGAGCGGTGGCGGCCACTTCCAGGCCGATAAACCCACCGCCCACCACCACCAGCAGTGCCCCGGGGCGCAACGCGGTTTTCAGCGCCAGCGCTTCATCGTGAGTGCGCAGGTACAGCACATTCGCCTGTGCCTGGGCCAAACGCCGCGCCCTGCCCCCGGTGGCCAGCAGCAAACCGGCATAGGTCAGCCACTGCCCGTCGGCCAATTGCAAGCGATGCTGCGGCGGGTCCAGTTGGCTGACCGGGTTGCCGGCGATATGTTCGATGCCCAACTCGGCCAGCCGTGCGCTGTCGCACAGGCTGCAGCCCGCCAGGTCCATGCTGCCCTGCAACAGGCCCTTGGACAGCGGCGGCCGCTCGTAGGGCAAATGCGGCTCGTCGCCGATCAGGATCAGCCGCCCGCTGTAGCCTTCTTCGCGCAGGGTGAGCGCCGCACGGCCACCGGCATGGCCGGCACCGACGATGATCAGGGGAGTATTCATCATCAAGCCGTGACGGCGAGCAACACCCGCCCCGCTTCGACCCGCACCGGGTAGGTCTTGAGGTTGACGCACACCGGCGCGCCCAGGGCCTTGCCGGAGCGGTAATCGAAGCGCCCGTTGTGCTTGGGGCATTCGATCACGTGGTCCATCACCAGGCCGTCGGCGAGGTGGATTTTTTCGTGGGTGCACAGCCCGGCCGTGGCGAAAAACTCATTCTCGGCCGAGCGGTACACCGCGTAGGTGTGCGGCCCGTGGTCGAAGCGCAGCACGTCCTCTTCGTCTATTTCGCCCACGGCGCAGACGTCGATCCATTGATCGTTCATGGCATATATCTCCAAATGACTGACTGACCCTGTGGCAAGCGGGCTTGTTGTGGCGAGCAGGCTTGTTGTGGCGAGCGGGCTTGCCCGCGTTGGGCTGCGAAGCGGCCCCAAGATCAACCCCTCAGGTTTGTCTGAAAGAATGCAGTGAGTTTTATTGGGGCTGCTCCGCAGCCCAACGCGGGCAAGCCCGCTCGCCACGGCCAGCTTGCTCGCCACTTTTTGCACCCTCATCACTGTTGGAAGTGTTCGCCAGTGGGCGCTGCACGAAATACGTCGGGTCGCTGCGCTGCTTCCAGATCGTCGGCAGGATTTCTTTGTACGCCTCAAAAATATTCGCGTACGGCGGTGGGCAGTCACTGCGGATCTCTTCGTGCAGTTGTGCCAGGGCGTGGTACGGCACCATCGGGTACATGTGGTGCTCGAGGTGGTAGTTCATGTCCATGTAGATAAAGCGCAGCACGCGGTTCATGTAAATGGTGCGGCAGTTGCTGCGGTGGTCCAGCACATCTTCGGCCAGGCCCACATGCTGGGTGAGGCCGAACAGGTAGCCGAGCCAGGCGCCGTAAATACTCGGCAAGCCAATCAGCATCAGCGGCAACCAGCTGTGCAGGTACAACGCACTACCAATGACCACAGCATAAATGCCGACCCAGATCCGCGCTGCGCGGAACACCTTGGGCCATTCGGATTCGGGGATGAAGTCCGCTTCCTGGGCACTCATCTTGCCGATGGCATGGCGCGCTACGCCGCTGAAGGTCTTCCAGGCCAGGGGCAAGTTGAACAGGCTCAGAAACATCATCAGAAAACTTGGCGGGCGCGGTTCAACGATCTCCGGGTCACGGCCGACCACGATGGTGTCGGTGTGGTGCCGTGCATGGCTCCAGCGCCACACATGGGGTTCGAAAATGCACATGAAGCTGGCGACCTGGTACAGCCCGTCGTTCATCCAGCGGGTCTTGAACGCGGTGCCGTGGCCGGTTTCGTGCCAGCGCGGGTTGGAGGCGGTGCCGTAGAGCACGCCGTAGGCGATGAAGAACGGCACGCAGGCCCACGAGCCCCAGAACCAGTAGCCACCAAAGCCGGTGACCAGCAGCGCGGTTATCCAGAGGGCGGTGTCGCGCAACGCCGGGCCGTCGCGGCGTTGCATCAGTTCTTTCATGCGTTTACGGGAAATCGGCGACTGGTACCAACTGGCCGAGACCAGGCCTTTTTCCGCCGCGCGGGCGGCTTCCGGGCCGGTGAGACTGTAGTCGCGACGAGCGCGGTAAGCGGTGTGTTCAGGCATTGTTATTGTTCTCCGCAAGCGTGGGGTAACAGGTGCTTTGCGAAGAAACGATAGAGCGCGGGTAAATCCCCCTCAAGGGCTTGAATCCATTCCCTATCAAGCTATCATCCAGGCCCAGCGGGGCTTGATAGTTTTCTATCAAGACGCACAAGGGGCCTGTCATGAACAACAATAAACGCCCAACCATCGCCACCGTGGCCGCCCAGGCGGGCCTCAGTGTGGCCACTGTCGACCGGGTGTTGAACGCCCGTGCGCCGGTCAACCCGGACACCGCCGAACAGGTGTTCCAGGCCGCCGAAGCCGTGGGCTACTTTGCTGCGCGGCTGATCGGCCAACGCATCCGTGAACGCCGCCCCACCTACCGCTTCGGCATTCTGCTGCTGGGCACCGCGCAGGCGTTCTATGCCAACCTGGCGCAGTCAATCAGCGACGCCGCGCAGCACCACGCCACCGCCAACTTGAGCTGCCAATTCGAATACATCAACGACCGCACGCCCAGCGCCATCGTCGCGCAGATCGAGCAACTGGCCGTGCAATGCGACGCCCTCGCCGTGGTCAGCTTCGCCCACCCGCTGATCAACGCCTGCCTGGCGCAGATCCGCGAAGCCGGCGTGCCGGTGGTGGCGCTGCTCTCGGACATCCACGAGCAAGCCCTTGAACCCTATGTGGGCCAGGACAACCGCGTGGTCGGGCGCACCATGGGCTGGCTGCTGGCCCGCACCTGCGGCGCACGCAAAGGCAGCGTGGGGATCCTGCTGGGCGGCCACCGCTTCCTCGGCCACCAGGCGCGGGTCGAAGGGCTGCACAGCTACCTCGCCGAACACGCCCCGGGCCTCAAGCCGTTGGAGCCGCTGATCAACCTGGACAACTGCGACATCACCGAAGAAGCCACCCTCGACCTGCTCACCCGCCACACCGACCTGCGCGGCCTGTGCGTGGTGGGCGGCGGCGGTGACGGGGTAATCAGCGCCCTGGCGCAACTGCCCAAGCGCCCGGCGCTGTGCTGCATTTTGCAGGAGTCTACCGAGCTGTCGCGCCAGGCGCTGAGCCGGGGTTTGATCGATGTGGTGATGGATTCGCAGCCGGGGCAAACGGGTACGGCGCTGGTGCAGTTGCTGGTGGAGTTGCAGAGTGCCGAGGGGTTTGATCCGGGGCGGCATCGGGTGCATATACCGCCGCAGATTGTGACGTCGGAGAACCTGGGTGGCTGAAACCCACTGTCTAAACGCAGGCAGACAGGTGGGAGCTGGCTTGCCAGCGCCTACATAGAGCGCATTTCACTGTTTGATCGGCGGGGCTGGTGGCATTTGGTCATGGTTTGTAAAAGGCCAGCAAGGCAGGTCCCTTTTAATTGCAGGACGTTTCCTAGACAATCCCTGCCGCCTTGTGCCTGCTGGAATCGGTGGCTAGTCTGCGATCCGTCACTGCCAATTCAGTGATCGGGTTTAGTCGCCCGGATTTGGAGCAGGCGCATCGCCCATGAAGCTTTATGGTGGCTGTGCGCAGGGCGCCCTTGGGCGCGCCGGATGCTCCTGACCGGTCGACTAACCTGCGTACAGCCGCCACCCTACGTTTAGTCGCGAAGCGTGTCGGCTCCATGATCATTCAGGAGCTACACAATGAATAAGCCCGTCCCCGATCCACCCCTCAGTTCGGCCAAAGACCGCGCCGCCTTCAACCGCGCCATCGACCATTACCTGCCCCCTCAGGGTGTGCAAATCGAAGACCTGAGCTTCGAAGATGCCCTGCTCTACACCGCCAGTGTGCTCGACAGTGCCTCGGCGACCGCGCTGGATTGCGGTGAAACGCTCACAAGTCCCGAGCGGGCGAAAATTCTGGCGGTGTGGCATCTGCTGGAGATTGCCAAGACCACCGTGGATCGCTCCATCGAGTGCCTGAAACCCACTGCCTGAGTGGGAGCTGGCTTGCCAGCGCCTACAGTTGAACCTCAACCGCCACGAAAATCTGCGGCATTCAGCCCAAACCGGCTCATCTTGTTATACAGCCCGCCCCGCGACACATTCAGTTGCCGGGCGGCCAGGCGGATATTGCCGCCGGTAGCGGTAAGCGCGGCGACGATGGCGTGCATTTCGTGGCTGCTCAAATCCTGCGCGGGCTGCGGCTCGTAGGGACGCAGCGGGGTTCGCTGCCTGGTTTCCAGTGGCAGATCGGACGCCTGGATCAGTTCACCCATCGCCAGGTTGGTCGCCCGTTCGATGCTGTTTTCCAGCTCGCGCACATTGCCCGGCCAGCTGTAGTCCGCCAGCAACTCCAGCGCCTGCGGCGAAAACCCTGCACCGTCTTACGCAGCGAACGGGCACAGCGCGTGAGGAAGTGCCGCGCCAGCAGCGGGATGTCTTCGCGGCGCATGCGCAGCGGCGGCACGGTCAGGTTCAGTACGTTGAGCCGGTAGTAGAGGTCTTCGCGAAACGCGCCTTCGGCCACCGCCTGGCTGAGGTTGCGGTGGGTGGCGGCGATGATGCGCACATCCACTTGGCGCGAATTTTTTGCACCGACGCGGGTAATTTCGCCTTCCTGCAACACGCGCAACAAACTGACTTGGGCGTCGAAGGACATATCGCCGATTTCATCCAGAAAAATCGTGCCGCCATCGGCCAGCTCGAACTTGCCCGCCGAGCCGCCACGGGCCGAGCCGGTGAAGGCGCCCTCGACATGCCCGAACAGCTCGCTTTGCACCAAGTCCCGTGGGATCGCGCCGCAGTTGACCGCCACAAATGGGCCACTGGCGCGGTCGCTGGCGTTATGGATGGCCTGGGCAAACAGCTCCTTGCCGGTACCGCTTTCGCCGAGGATCAGGGTAGTGGACTCGCTGCGACTGGCGATGCGCGCCAAGTGCAACGCGTCCTGAATCGCTCGCGAGGTGCCCTGGATAGTCTCAAAGGTGTAGCGCGCCTGAGTGCTGATAATGCGCCGGGTGATTTCGCGAATCCGCCGGTTTTCGCGCAGCGACACAATCACCCCACCCTCCTCCAGCGGGCACACCGACACCAGGCAGGCAAGCTGGCTGCGGTCCTGCAGGTGGAAGGTGCAATCGAGGTCACGCACCGGCTCACCCAGCACGTTCAACTCGCTGCGGCCCAGGCGCTGGAAGGGACTGCCGATCAGTTCCAGCCCCACCCCGAACAGTTGCCGGGCATAGCGGTTAAGGGCCTTGATGCAGCCGCGCTGGTCAAGCACCACCAGCCCTTCGTTGAGTACTTCGAGCACGGCTTGCTGTTCGGCCAGCAGCGCTTGCAGGGCCATTTGCCGTGAGACCGCATCGGCAGCGGCCTGCACGGTGCCAAGGGTGTGGAAGTGAAACCAGCCGGGCTCAGCGGTAAGGGTCAGCATGGCCAGGGTCTGGCCCTGGGCATTCTTGATCGGCGCAGCGGCGCAGTGCATGCGACGGCGGCGCAGGCCGCTGCCGAAGTTTTCCTCGGCCAGCACGTACACCAGGCGGTCTTCGGCCAGGGCCACGCCGGTGCAGTTGGTGCCTTGCACCGACTCCAGCAGGCGGCTGCCGATGGGGGTGATGTCCAGCCCGCAGAAATACAGGGTAGTGCCGTCGGCATCGGTCAGGTTGATATGGCCTCGGGGGTTGTAGGCCAACAAACCGCGCATCACCTGCGCCGCTGCGGCGATCAGCACGCGATGCTCGGCAACGGTCGCCGCCAGGGTCTCGGGGGTGACGAAACGGTAGTGGCTGTCATCCGGGTCGATACCCGCGTCGACGCTGCGCCGCCACGAATCCCAGATCACCTGCCGCACCTCCCCCGGGCGCTCGACCTGGCCGGCCAGGCATGCGTGCCACGCCTGCTCCAGCGCTGCCACCGGGCCCCCGTTCAGCGAGGCCGGGCCCAGGGCCGTCAAGTAGTCGAGGTCTTGCACGTTGAAGGCCATGCTCATCAAGGGGCATCCATGTTCATGTTTTTGACATGTCAGTATAGGCATGTCATCAAAATGAACATGTTTTGTTTAGTAAATTTTATAAATCCATGTTTATCAATGACTTACAAATTGGCACAGCCTTTGCTCTTAGCCCTTTGCCCACCAGAACGTCCTGGGGCCAACAATAAAAAGGGGTTACTTCATGAGTACACAAAACATCCGCCTGGGCTTGATCGGTGCCGGCCGCATGGGCAGCTTCCACGGCCTGACCGCTGCGCGGCACATTCCGGGCGCCTGCCTGGCCGCCATCGCCGACCCCACCCCGGGCCAGGCCGCACGCCTGGCAGCGGAACTCGGAGTGGACAAGGTGTACACCGACCCCCAGCAGTTGCTCGATGACCCGGATATCGATGGCGTACTCATCGCCGCCCCCGCCCGCAGCCACGCCGAACTGGTGATCAGTGCCGCCCGCGCCGGCAAAGGCATCTTTTGCGAAAAACCCATGGCCATCACCCTGGATGAAGCCGACCGCGCCATCGCCGCCGCTGCCGATGCCCGAGTGCCGCTGCAAGTCGGTTTCAACCGGCGTTTTGCCAAGAGCTTCCGCGCCGCCCACCTCGACGTAGCCGCCGGCCGCATCGGCACGCCGCAGCTGTTGCGCTCGCTGACCCGCGACCCGGCACTCAACAACCCCGCCAACTCGCCGCAGTGGGTGATTTTCCTGGAAACCCTGATCCACGACTTCGACACCCTGCGCTACCTCAACCCGGGTGCCGAAGCGGTGCAGGTGTATGTGATGGCCGATGCGCTGATCGCCCCGGCCTACAAAAGCAAAGGCTTCCTCGATACCGCCGTGGTCACGATCCGCTTCGACAACGGCGCCATCGCGACCGCCGAGGCCAACTTCCAGGCCGTGTACGGCTACGACGTACGCGGTGAAGTATTCGCCAGCGCAGGCATGTTGAGCATGGGCAGCCTCAACGACTCCGACCTGGTGCGCTACCTGGCCCAGGGCATCCAGGCCGACACCCAGCGCCTGGACACCGACCTTTTGCGCGACGCCTACGTCGCCGAACTCAACCATTTTGCCGACTGCCTGCGCACCGGCGCGAAGCCGATGGCCAGCGGTGAAGACGCACGTGCGGCCCTGGCGATTGCCCGAGCGTGCATCGAGTCGTTCGAAACCGGCAAGGCGGTGGCCCTATGACCCCGTTCAAACTGGCGATCAGCGCCGAGATGGTGTTTCTCGACCTGCCGTTTATCGAGCGCGTGAAACGCATCCATGCCCTGGGTTTCAGCGCTGAAATCTGGAACTGGACCCACAAGGACATCAACGCCCTGGCCGCCACCGGTGCCGACTTTACGTCGATGACCGGCTATATCAGCGGCACCCTCACCGACCCCGACGGCATCCGTCAACTGCTCGACAGCGCCCGCGAATCCATAGGGCTCGCCGAACGCCTGAACTGCCCCAGCCTCAACCTGCACGGCACCGGCCTGGGCGACAGCGGCCTGCCGGTGCAGCCCGTGAGCCAGACCACCGGCCGCATGTGGCTGAGCGCCTGCAAGACCCTGGAAAAAATCGCGCGCCTGGGCGAAGACGCCGGCCGCGTGTTCCTGCTGGAAAACCTCAACACCGAAGTCGACCACCCCGGCACCCCGTTCGCCCGCGCCGACGACACCCTGGCGCTGATCGAAGCCGTGGGCAGCCCGCACCTGAAGATGAACCTGGACCTGTACCACGCGCAGATCGGCGAAGGAAACCTGATCGAATTGATCCAGCGCGCCGGCAGCGCCATCGGTGAGATCCAGGTGGCCGACGTGCCCGGGCGCAAGGAACCCGGCACCGGGGAAATCCACTACCCGGCCATTGCCAGAGCCCTGCACGCCATGGGCTACAACGGCGTGGTCGGCCTCGAAGGCTGGGCCAGCGGCGACAGCGAGCTGGCCCTGGAGCGTTTCCGCCAAGCATTTACCCTATAACAATAAAAGGAACAGCCTCATGCATCGTCATTCATTGATCGCCGCCGTATTTTTACTGCTGTTCAGCCAATGGAGCTGCGCCGCGTATCGCATCGGCGTGAGCATTGCGCGGGTCGACGATAATTTCATGACCTACGTGCGCACCGGCCTGGAGGCCGCCGCCAAGCAACAGGACGTGCAGATCCAATTCGAGGACGCCCAGGGTGATGTGGTGCGCCAGCTCAACCAGGTCGAAGGTTTTCTCAATCAGAAAGTCGACGCCGTGATTGTGCTGCCGGTGGACACCGCCGCCACCGCCAACATGACCCGCGCCGCCGTCGCGGCCAGGACGCCGCTGGTGTACGTCAACCGCCACCCGAATGAGCGCACGCTGCCAAAAGGCGTGGTTACGGTGGCCTCCAACGACATCGAAGCCGGTCAATTGCAGATGCGCTACCTGGCGGAAAAACTCGGCGGTAAGGGCAATGTGGCGATCATCATGGGCGACCTCGCGCAGAACGCCACGCATGACCGCACCGAGGGCGCCAAGCAGGTGCTCAAGGACTTTCCCGGGATCAAGGTCGTGGAGCAGCAAAGTGCCGAATGGCAGCGGAGCAAGGGTATGGACCTGACCAGCAACTGGCTGCTGGCGGGCACGCAGTTTGATGCGATTGTGGCCAATAACGATGAAATGGCGATTGGTGCGGCCATGGCGTTGCAGCAGGCGGGCAAGGCCAAGGGTGAGATTGCAATTGTCGGGATTGATGGGTTGCCTGATGGTTTGGCGGCGATCAAGCGCGGGATGCTGACGGCCTCGGTGTTTCAGGACCCGAAGGCGCAGGCGACGCAGGCGGTGCAGGCGGCGGTCAAGATGATCAAGGGGGAGCCGATTGAAGCGCAGGTTTGGGTGCCGTTTGAGTTGATCAGGCCGGAGCAGGTGGGGGGGTTTGAGCAGCGGTATAGGTGAGGGGTTGGGGGCATATCCGTTTTTTTTGTAACGGCGGGTATTGGTTCCGCCCTTACGGCGGGTCACTTTTGAAAAGAGCCCAAAAGTAACCAAAAGGCTCTTGCCCCACCACTCGGCACCTCGCCTCCGGCTCGGTGTGCCCGCACGCAGACTTGAATCCGTGGGCCGCCGCGATGGGCCATCCTTGGCCCAACGCGGCTAACCCGGCGTCCTGCCGGGTTACCCACGGATTCAAGCCCGCGTGCGGCCAGCGTGGTTAATGGGGCGCCCAGGATCAAGATCAAAATCAAAAGCAGAGCACGGCGGCCTAGTAGCCGACCTGAGTGGTGTAGATCAAGAGCGGGATCCCAGTGGATTGGCTTTTCTGTGGGAGCTGGCTTGTCGGGTCGCCGCATCGCTGCGATGCAGACACCTAGGTGTATCAGGCACACCGAGTTGATGCTTTCGCAGGCAAGCCAGCTCCCACATTTGAACCGAGGAAGGCTTCAATGCTCAGGTCGGCTGTCAGGCCGCCTCGCTTTGCTGTGTTTTTGCCGTGGCCCTTACATCCTTACCGCTGACGAAGTCAGCGATCTTTTGATCTGCGCTTTTGATCTCAGGCGCCCCGTCAATCACGATGGCCGAACGCAGGCTTGAATCCGTGGGCAACCCGGCAGGACGCCGGGTTAGCCGCGCTGGGCCATGGATGGCCCATCGCGGCGGCCCACGGATTCAAGCCTGCGTTCGGGCACACCGAGCCAGAGCGAGGTGCCGAGTGATGGGGCGAAGACCTTTTGGTTACTTTTGGGTCTTTCCAAAAGTGACCCGCTGTAAGAGCGGAACCATAAGCGGCCGTTACCGCAGCAACGGATATACCCCCACCCCCCAACCCCACCACACTGTCAATCCAAATCCCCAGCATCATGCCGCTCAGCCAACTGCTCCCCAACCTCCCCAGAAACCCGATTCACCCGCCGCCCCCGCTGCACCGCCGGCCGCGCTTCAATCACCTCCGCCCAACGCAGCACATGCTTATACTCATGCACCGACAAAAACTGCGCCGAATCCCCATACAAACGGCCTTTGACCAACCCCCCATACCAAGGCCAAATCGCAATATCGGCAATGGTGTACTCCCCCCGGCAATGTACTCACTCACCGCCAAACGCTGATCAAGCACATCCAACTGACGCTTGGTTTCCATCGCAAACCGATTAATCGCGTACTCCATCTTGCTCGGCGCATACGCATAAAAATGCCCGAACCCACCCCCAGGTACGGCGCACTGCCCATCTGCCAAAACAACCACGACAAGCACTCCGCACGCGCCGCAGGCTCAGTGGGGAAAAACGCCCCGAACTTCTGCGCCAGGTACTGCAAGATCGCACCCGACTCAAACACCCGAATCGGCGTAGCGCCACTGCGGTCCATCAGTGCAGGGATCTTGGAATTAGGGTTGACCGCAACAAACCCGCTGCCGAACTGGTCGCCATCGCCGATCTTGATCAACCAGGCATCGTATTCCGCGCCGGTATGCCCCAACGCCAGCAGCTCTTCCAGCAGGATCGTGACCTTCTGCCCATTGGGCGTAGCCAGGGAATACAGCTGCAGCGGATGCTTGCCGACCGGCAGTTCGTGATCATGGGTCGCACCGGCGATGGGCCGGTTGATGCTGGCGAAAGTGCCGCCACTTTCAGTGTCCCAGGTCCAGACTTTAGGGGGTACGTAGTCAGTCATGCTTACTGCTCCATAGGCGCTTGCAATCAACGAAGCGCTCCAGACTAAACCAAAGGTGTGTGCCGTGGCACCTGCACCCGCCAAGCGATCAACACTGCGGCCAGCACCATCAACACACCGGCGGCAACAAAAACACCGACAATCCCGCTGAGGCTGAACATCACTCCGCCACCCGCGGCGCCCGCCGCAATCGCCGATTGCACCGACGCCACCACCATGCCACCGGCGCTTTCCGCCTGGTCCGGCACAGCACGCGCCACCCAGTTTGACCACGCCACGGGTACGCCGCCAAACGCCATGCCCCACAGTGCCAAAAGCAATGCCTGACCCGGCAGCGAAGCCGGCAACAGCACCAGCGCGAGTGCCGCAACCCCCACCAGCGCCGGCATCAGCACCAAAGTGCCAAGCGGGTTGCGCACCAGCAGCCAGCCGGCCAGCAACGTGCCGGCAAAGTTCGCCGCGCCGAACCCCAGCAGCATCAACGCCAAGCCTTGAGTGCCCACCCCGGTGGTGCTTTCCAGAAACGGTCGAATATAGGTGAACAGCGCAAAATGCCCGGTGTGCACCAGTACACAGCCGAACATGCCCATGGCAATGCCGGGGCGCAACAGCACATCAAGCACGGTGCGCAAGCGTGCGGCTCCGTGCGCAGGCAGGCGCGGCAGCGTGAACAGCTGGAAGACCAACGTCACCACGCCCACGGCGGCGGCCGCGACAAATGCGCTGCGCCAGCCATACAAACCGCCAAGGTAGCTGCCCAGCGGCACCGCGACGACGGTCCCCACGGCAATCCCGCTGAAAATGATCGACAACGCCCGTGGCAGCAGCGCCGGCGGCACCAGGCGCATCGCCACGGCCGCCGCCATGCTCCAGAAACCGCCGAGGGCGATGCCCAACAGGATGCGCATCAACAGCAACACGGTCAGGCTGGACGAGAACGCCACCAGCAGGTTGGACGCGATCATCAGCGTGGAAAACCCCAGCAGCACCACGCGTCGATCAATGCCCCGCGTCAGGCCTGGCACCAGTAACCCGGCGAATAACGCGACCACCGCCGTGACCGTCACCGCCTGCCCGGCCAACGCCTGCGAGACGCCAAGGTCCAGCGCCATCGGCGTCAACAGGCTGGCCGGCAGGTATTCCGCCGTCAGCAGGCCGAACACCCCCATCGCCAGGGAGAACACCGCCATCCAGGCGGGGCTGGTGGGCGCCACCCTGGCGTCGACAGGGGCTGCATAATCAGTCATCACAAAACATCCTCAGGAAATGAGCGAGTCGCCAGTCTAGGTTCGCCCTCCAGGATGATCTATGATGCAAACCCTTGAGTTTTTGATCGAAACCCCGAGCATGAGTGCATCTGACGCGTTTACCGTCTCCTCCGACCTGATCAATGAACTGCTGCAGGGCATGCGCTTGCGCGGTGTGCAGTACCGTCGCATCGAGGCCGGGCCGGTGTTTGGCGTCAGTTTTGAGGCCAAACCGGGCCACGCCTACTTCCACTTCCTGGCGTCGGGTTGTGCCACGCTGCGACTGGACGACGGCAGCCTTTATGCGCTGTCGGCCGGCAACGCAGTATTCATCTGCCACGGCGGCGCGCACGGGTTGTTGTCGAGCCCGGACGTGCCGGAACGGGATATCCGTAGCTTCGAGGCCACCACGCTGGGTGACGCGGTGTGTGCGGTAAAGGCCAGCGCCGAGGGTTCACCTGACACCTTGCTCTTCAGCGCTTGCATGGAATTTGAACTGGGCAGCATCCAGGGGCTCGGCCGCTTGATGCCGGCGATGATGCTGATTGATGCGCAGGGCCAGCGCTACCCAGGGTTGATGCCGATCCTGGCGACCATGGAGCGCGAAGTCTGCAGCGCCCGTATCGGCTACGCCGGTATCCTCGCGCGCCTGGCGGACGTGGTGGCGGCGATGATTGTGCGCGGCTGGGTCGAATGCGCCTGTGGCAATGCGTCGGGGCTGGTGGCCGCGCTGCGCGATCCACGCCTGGCCCGCGCCCTCCTCGCCTTGCACCAGCAACCGGGCCGTGACTGGAGCGTGGCCGAACTGGCGGCGCAGGGGCACACCTCGCGCTCGGTATTCGCCGACCGCTTCCAGGCCACCCTTGGCGTTCCGCCACTGCGTTATGCCACGGAACTGCGGATGCGCCTGGCCAGCCAGTGGCTGACCCTGGAGCGGCTGCCCATCGAAGAAGTCGCGCAGCGCCTGGGCTACACCTCACAAGCCGCCTTCAGCCGCGCCTTCAAGCGCATCACCGGGCAACCGCCAGGGGCGAGCCGGGCCAGGAGCCCGGCATGAGCGAGCGCCTGGAAGACATCCTCGCCGAGCACCTGAACGTGGTGTTCTGCGGGATCAACCCCGGCAAAGGCTCCGCCGCCCTCGGCCTGCACTTTGCCAACCGCAGCAACCGGTTCTGGCGCACCCTGCACCTGGCCGGCTTCACGCCCGATGAAATCCGCCCCGAAGCTGGCCGCACGCTGCTGCACTACCACTGCGGCCTGACCACCGTGGTGGAGCGCCCCACCGCCAGCGCCGGCGAGTTGGCGCGGCATGAGTTCACCGATGCGGCAGCGGCCTTCGAACAGAAAATCCGCCGCTATGCCCCGCGCTTTGTGGCGTTCCTGGGCAAACCCGGCTACAGCGCGTTGTCCGGCCAACGGCAGATTGCCTGGGGGCTGCAGCCGCAGTTACTGGGCGAGGCGTCGGTGTGGGTGCTGCCCAACCCCAGCGGGCGCAACCTGGCGTTCAGCCTGGAGCAACTGGTGCAGGCATATCGGCAATTGCGTTTGGCGACTGAGTGCCCTTAATCTCTTGGGCCAACCCCCGAGAGCAATGGAGGCTTCATGAAACTGATCGGCATGCTGGATTCGCCCTACGTGCGCCGCGTGGCTATTTCCCTGGAGTTGTACGGGGTGGAGTTTGTGCATGAACCCTTGTCGGTGTTTCGCACCTTCAATGAATTTGCGCAGATCAACCCGGTGGTCAAGGCCCCTACCCTGGTGCTGGACGATGGCACGGTGCTGATGGACTCCAGCTTGATCCTGGACTACCTCGAAGCCCTGGCCCCGGCCGACAAAAAGCTGCTGCCCCAGCAACCCGCAGCGCTCGCCCAAGACCTGCAGCTGCTTGGACTGGCGTTGGCGGCCTGTGAGAAAAGCGTACAGATCGTGTATGAACACAATCTGCGGCCGGCCGAAAAGCTGCATGAACCCTGGCTCGAGCGCGTGACAGGGCAATTGCTGGCGGCCTATTCGCTGCTGGACAAGCAACTGCCTGACAGTGAGGCGCTGACCCAGGCGTCGCTGACGGCGGCGGTGGCCTGGTCGTTCAGCCAGCTCACCGTGGCGTCGGTGGTGAAGGCGGATGCGTTTCCCAACCTGCAACGGCATGCTGAACGCCTGGAGCAGCATCCCGCCTTCAAGCGTTACCCCATCGAATAAACAACACTTATCAGATGGCTGGGGTTATGCCCTACACCCAGCCACCGTCGACGATAAAGTTCTGCGCCGAGCACATCGCCGACGCATCCGAGGCCAGGAACAACGCCATATTGGCGATATGTTCCGGCAGCACGCTGCCCGGCAGGCACTGGCTGCGGGCGATCAGGTCGCGGGCCGCATCATCGACCCACATCGCCAGCTGTTTTTCGGTCATGACCCAACCGGGCACCAGGGTGTTGACGCGGATGCGGCTCGGCCCCAGCTCCCGTGCCAGGGCGCGGGTCATGCCATGGGCCGCCGCCTTGCTGGCGGCGTACACCGGGTAGCCGGCCGAGGCCATCATCCAGCCGACCGAGCCGAGGTTGATAATCGCCCCGCCGCCCGCGCCCTTCATCATCGGCACCACAGCCTTGGCGGCAAAGAAGGCGTGCTTGAGGTTGACCGAAATCAGTTTGTCGAAGGTTTCCGAGTCGACTTCTTCCAGCGTGTGGCGCACGTCATTGGCCGCGTTGTTTACCAGCACCGTGATCGGCCCCAGCGAGTGTTCAAAGCGCCCGATCGCCGCCTTGTAGGCGATTTCATCGGTGATATCGCAATAGCCGAACTCGACGGTATGCCCCTGGGAACTCAACAGCGCCGCCAGGCGTTCGCCCTGGCTTTGGGCGCGGTCCACAAAGGCCACCTTGGCGCCCTGCGCAGCAAAGGCGCGCACCATGAATTCGCCGATTCCCGAAGCGCCTCCGGAAATCAGCACGGTCTTGCCCTTGAGGTCGGGATAAACAGCCGCTTGAGTGCTCATATAACGCTTGCCTCGCTTAAATAGTCTTATTTTATTTTGCAAATACGCGGTAAAAGGCTATAAATCTGCTGTCTTATCGACAAAATATCGCACATTAGTAGAACTATTCCACTCAAAACAACAAAAGGAAGTTCGACCATGAAGCACCCTCGATACCTGCTCTCGGGCCTTGCCATGTCGCTGCTGATCGCCAGTGGCGGCGCCCGGGCCGCAGGGCTCAGCAGTGAACACAAACCCTTCGGCAAAACCAATGACGGCACCGCCGTCGAACAGTACATCCTGCGTAACAGCCATGGCATGCAAGCCACGGTGATCACCTACGGCGGCGTGTTGCAGTCGCTCAAGGTGCCGGATAAAAACGGCAAGTCCGAGGACGTGGTACTCGGCTTCGACACGGTGCAGGGTTACCAGGCCGGCACAGCATTTTTTGGCGCAACCATCGGGCGCTTCGGCAATCGCCTCGCCGGCGGTGCCTTTGAACTCGATGGCAAGCGCTACCAGGTGCCGCTCAACGACGGCCCCAACTCTCTGCATGGCGGCGCCCAGGGCTTCGACAAGCACGTGTGGAAAGCCGAGCCGGTCAAGGCCAAGGACTCGGTCGGCGTGAAGCTGAGTTACTTGTCCAAGGACGGTGAAATGGGCTTCCCCGGCAACCTGAAAACCGAGGTCACCTATAGCCTCAACGACAACAACGAACTGCATATCGACTACACGGCCAGCACCGACAAACCCACCGTGCTCAACCTCACCAACCACAGCTACTTCAATCTGGCCGGTGCGGGTAACGGCGACATCCTCAAGCAGGTCGCCACTTTGCACGCCAGCCATTACACACCGGTGAATGCCACCTTGATCCCGACCGGTGAACTGGCGCCGGTCAAAGACACGCCGATGGACTTCCTGAAACCCACGCCTATCGGCCAGCACATCAAGGACGATCACCCGCAGCTCAAATTCGCCGAGCCAAAACAAGGTGGGTTTGACTTCAACTGGGCGTTGGATACCAAGGGCGATATCAAGCAACTCGCCGCCGAAGTACATGACCCAGCGTCCGGTCGCCGCTTGCAGCTGTTCACCACGGAACCGGGCGTGCAGTTTTATACCAGCAACTTCCTGGATGGAACGGTCAAGGGCAAAGGTGGCAAGACCTATCAGCACTGGAGCGGGTTCACCCTGGAGACCCAGCACTTTCCGGATGCGCCTAACCAGCCTGACTTCGCTTCGACGCGTTTGAACCCTGGGCAGACCTATACCCAGAACACCATCTTCAAGTTCTCCGCCGATTAACTGCTGGAACCGGCTTATGTGGGAGCCGGGCTTGCCCGCGATTGCAGCACCTCGGTCTTTCAGTTAAGCCGAGGTGCTGCAATCGCAGGCAAGCCAGCTCCCACACTTTGATCGTCGCAGGGCAGGACTTCAGCGTTGCTTCATGCGGTCGATGACCACGGCCAGCAACAGAATCGAACCGCGGATCACGTACTGGTAAAACGTGTCGATGTTCTTCAGGTTCATCGCGTTCTCGATGATCGCCAGGATCAACACCCCGGCGATGACATGGCGGATCATCCCCACCCCGCCGCTCAGGGATACCCCGCCCAGCACACAAGCCGAAATCACCGTGAGCTCAAACCCCTGGCCGATCATCGGCTGGCCGGAGGTCATGCGCGAGGCCAGGATCACCCCGGCCAGGGCGCCGATCACGCCATGCACGGCGAAGATCAGGATTTTCGTGCGGTCCACATTCACCCCGGCCAGCAACGCCGCTTCCGGGTTACCGCCGATGGCCATGGTGTTGCGCCCGTAGGTGGTGTAGTTGAGCAACCAGCCGAAAAACACAAAGCACACAATGGTGATCAGGATCGGCACCGGCACGCCCAGCAACTGGCCGTTGCCGAAGATAAAGAACTGCTCCTGGGACACGCCCACAGCCTTGCCGTTGGCGAAGATATACGCCAGGCCACGCACGATCTGCATGGTGGCCAACGTGGTGATCAGCGCATTGACCCGCAGTTTGGCGATCACAATCCCGTTGATCAGCCCCACGATCAGCCCCATCAGCAAGGCGGCGCCGATGCCCAGCATGACGCTGTCGGTATCGCGCATCACAATCGCCGCCACAACCCCGGCGCAAGCGATCACCGAGCCCACCGACAAGTCGAAGTGCCCCGACGCCAGGCAAAACAGCATGGTGCACGCGGCAATGCCCACCGTCGAAATGGCCAGGCCCAGCCCGCGCATATTCAGCGGCGAGAGGAAGTTGTCGATCAGCAAGGCGCACAGCAAAAAGATGCTGATTGCCGCCAGCAACATTGCCCAGTTATCCAGGAGTGCCCGCACATCGAGGGGTTTGCGTGCCGTTGGCAACGCGTTGTTTTGGGTGGTCATGGTCGTCTCTCAGTTCGCCGGGCCGCGCGGCAAGGCCAGCTGCAGCAGGTTGGATTCAGTCGCGTGTTCGCGGGTTTGTTCGCCGCGCAAGGCGCCTTCGCACAGCACCAGAATGCGGTCGGAAATACCCATCACTTCCATCAGGTCGCTGGACACCACGATCACCGCAATGCCGCTGGCCGCCAGGTTGTGAATGATCTGGTAGATCTCGGCCTTGGCGCCGATATCAATGCCCCGGGTCGGCTCGTCCAGCAGCAGCACCTTCATCGGCATCGACAGCCAACGGCCCAAAATCGCCTTTTGCTGATTGCCGCCCGACAGGTACATGATTTTCTGTTCGGCATTCGGCGTTTTGACTTTCATCGCCTTGATCTGCTGGTCGGCGTTGCCCTTTTCCCAGCCGTCTCGCAGCAGCCAGCCAAACGTGGAGTGGGCGCCACGCGCGCTGATATTGATGTTCTCGGCCACGCTGGACAGCGGAATGATGCCCTCCTTTTTGCGGTCTTCCGGGCACAGCAACACGCCGGCGGCGATGGCATCGCGAGGTGAATGCAGCTGCAGTTTTTGCCCATACAGCTCAAGGCTTCCAGCGGTGCTGCGATTCAAACCGCTGAGCAAACGAAACAGCTCGGTGCGCCCGGCGCCGACCAACCCGAACAGCCCGAGAATCTCGCCCTTGCGCACTTGAAAACTGACCGGCTCGCGCAAGCCAGGCCCCAGCAAACCCTCGACCTTGAGGGCCACCTCGCCGTGCTCACGCGGGCGGTAGTCGTAGATGTCCTGGATATCGCGACCGACCATGCAGGTCACCAGTTGGTCGTGGGTCAGCGCGCTCATGTCGTCGAAGGTGCGCACGTAGCGGCCATCCTTGAATACCGTGACGGCGTTGCAGATGCGGAACACTTCTTCCATGCGATGCGACACGTAAAGCACCACTTTGCCCTCATCACGCAGGCGCGTGATGATCGCCATCAGCCGGTCGATTTCCCGCGCAGACAAGCTGCTGGTCGGCTCATCAAAGGCAATCACATGCGCGCCACGCGACAGTGCCTTGGCGATTTCCACCAATTGGCGCTGACCGAGGGACAGGCGCCCAAGCTTCTCGTCCGGGTCGATTTCATCGGCCAGCCCCTTGAGGCACGCCAGCGCCTGCTTGCGCAGCAGGCCACGATTGACCACGCCGAAGCGCGTCGGCAAATGCCCGAGAAACAGGTTCTCGGCCACGCTCATTTCCGGCACCAGGTGCAACTCCTGGTGGATCACCGCCACGCCGCTGGCAATGCTGTCGGCGGCGGATTTGAAGTCCATGGTCTGCGCGCCGATCTGCAGTGTGCCGCTGCTGGGGATATAAGCACCGCCGAGGATTTTCAACAGCGTCGACTTGCCCGCGCCGTTCTCACCCATCAAGGCGTGCACCTGCCCAGGCAGGGCGGTAAAGCTGATGCCGTCCAGCGCCTTGACCCCGGGGAAGGTTTTACCGATGCCGTTGAAACTCAACTGGGCAGCGGTGTCGTGTGTCTGTAATTGCGCGTGCATAACCACCTCGTGACAGGGATCAGGCGGCCCCGTAACCGGGGCCGCCAAGGGAAACCATCAGTTCCACAAACCGATTTTTTCCAGTTCCTGCTTGAAGTTCTCGCGGGTAATCAGCGTCACTTCATCCATGGCGGTGTACTTGGGTGGTTCTTTGCCGGTGGTGACCCAGTCGAACATCATCTTCGCGGTGTTGTAGCCCTCGATATGCGGGCTGGGCAGCATCGAGCCGAAGAAGCCGCTGTTGGGCTTCTTCAGTTCGCCGATGGCGTCGGTGCCATTGATGCCGATACCGATCACGTTGGCGGCTTTGAAGCCGGCGCTTTCGGTGGCGCGTACGCCGCCCAGCACGGTGTTGTCGTTCATGCCGCCGATGATCAGGTTTTTCGCGCCGCTGGGCAGCTTGACCAGGGCCGAGTTGGTGGCGTCCATGCTGCCCGGAACGTCGAGGGTTTTAGCCGCCGTGAACAAGATGTGGTCCTTGGGAAAGCCTGCGTCTTCCAGGGATTTGACCGAGCCGTCGGTGCGCTTCTTGCCGGTGTCGAGTTCATTGAAGGTGTTGATCACCGCGTAGGTGTCCTTCCAGTCCCAGCCGCGTTTTTTCGCCTCGGCGGCCATGGCCGCGCCCTGCTTCTGGCCGACTTCAAAAGCGGCCATGCCCAGGTACGGCACGTCCTCCATGAAGTTGCCTTTGGCGTCGACAAACCGGTCATCCACGGCAATGACTTTCAAGCCATTGGCCTTGGCCTTGGCGACGATGGCCGGGCCCAGGGACACGTCCGGAGGGCAGATCACAAAGCCCTTGGCGCCATTGGCGGCCAGGCTGTCGATGGCCGAGAGGGTTTTCTCGCCATCGGGCACGGCGATCTTGATCACCGTAAAGCCATGTTCCTTGCCGGCTTTTTCGGCAAAGGCCCACTCGGTCTGGAACCAGGGCTCTTCAGCCTGCTTGACCAGAAAACCGATCTTCACTTCTTCAGCGGCCAGCAACAGCCCGCTCAAACTCATGGCCGAGACCGCTACAGCGGCGCAGCACAGGGAACGGATACCACGACGACGATTCATACGGTGACTCCTTGTTGTTGTTTTTAGGGGTTATCCGGCGAAGCGATTACAGGGTTTACCAGGCACATCCATTTCAATCGCCAACACCGCGCCGTCCAAAGGATGATCCAATGGGCTGGCGGCACTGGTGATGTACAACGTGGAGAGGTTCGGGCCACCGAAAACACAACTGGTGGGGCGGCTGACGGGCAGTTCAAGGACGCGGTCCACCTGCCCTTGCGGCGTCAGCCGCAGCAGGCAACTGCCGTCCCAGCGGGCGTTCCAGATATAGCCCTCAACGTCCATCGCCGAGCCATCCGGCCCGCCGCGTGCGTGCGGGCCGAACCAGACCTGGGCCGGCTCCAGTTGGCCGTCGGCCTGGATCGCATGGCGGTACAGCGTGCCGTCCATGCTGTCGCCGAAATGCACGTGGCCGCCGTCCTCGCTCCATAACAAGGTGTTGGGAATACCCAGGCCAGCCAGCAGCGGCGTGACCTGCCCGTCGGCATCGACGCGAAACAGCCCGCCGGAGCGCCGGGTGATCGGCAGGTCTTCACCCTGCTCGCCGATGTTGTTCTGCATGGTGCCCAGCCACAGGCGCCCTTGGGCATCGCAGCGCGCTTCATTGCCACGGTTGCCCGGTTGCGGGTCGGCCACGCACAGCAGGGTCAAGGCTTCGGTGCTGAGGTCGAGCCGGTAGACGCCGCTGCTCAGGGTCACCAGCGCATCGCCGCTGTCACACGGGATAAAGGCCGAGACGTGCTCGGGCAGCTGCCAGGTCTGCAGTTGCCCGCCCATCAGGCGCAGTGCCTGTTTGCCGGCGATATTGACCCAATACAGGGCCTGGGTCGGCGCGTCCCAGAACGGCGCTTCACCCAACTGTGCACGGTGTGCGGTCACTGCGCTCAACGACATGAAACCTCCTGGATTATTGTTGTTTTTTTACAGCGCGTCGCGCGATGGCGTGCCATCCACCAGCCGCTGGATACGCAACGGGTTGGCATTTTTCAACGCGTCGGGCAGCAGGCTATCAGGGTAGTTCTGGAAGCACACGGGGCGCAGGAAACGGTCGATGGCCAGGGTGCCGACCGAGGTGCCACGGGCATCGGACGTCGCCGGGTATGGGCCGCCATGCACCATCGAGTCGCACACCTCGACGCCGGTCGGGTAGCCGTTGAGCAGGATGCGCCCGACCTTCTGTTCCAACAGCGGCGTGAGTTCGGCGAACTGCTGAAAATCCGCCGGTTCGCCAATGATCGTGGCGGTCAGTTGGCCGTGCAGGCCGTGCAAGGCGGCGCTGAGTTGGGCTTGGTCAGCGACCTCGACAAACACCGTGGTGGGGCCGAACACTTCTTCCTGCAGCACCTCATCGCCGTCGATCAACAGGCTCACATCGGCCTTGAACAACTGCGGCTGTGCCTGCTTGCCGGCCTGGGCGCTGCCGGCCAGATGTTGAATGCCGGGGTGCGCCAGCAGCTTTTCGAGGCCCTTGCCGTAGCTGCTCAAGGTGCCGGCGTTCAGCATGGTCTGTGCCGGTTGATCGCCGATCAGTCGGGCCACTTGCTGGGTAAACGCGGTGAATTCAGGCGAGGCGATGCCGATCACCAGACCGGGGTTGGTACAGAACTGGCCACAGCCTTGCACCACCGAGGCGGTCAGGTCGCGGGCCACGGTGTCGGCACGCGCCGACAACGCCTGAGGCAACACAATCACCGGGTTGATGCTCGACATCTCGGCAAACACCGGGATCGGCTGCGGGCGCGCCGCTGCCATATCGCACAAGGCGCGGCCGCCCTTGAGCGAGCCGGTAAAGCCGACCGCCTGGATCGCCGGGTGCTTGACCAGCGCCTCACCGACGCCGCCGCCGAAGATCATATTGAACACCCCCTTCGGCATCTCGGTGGCCTCGGCCGCACGGATGATCGCATCGGCGACCTGCTCGGCCGTCGCCATATGCCCGCTGTGGGCCTTGAACACCACCGGGCAACCGGCCGCCAATGCCGCAGCGGTGTCGCCACCCGCCGTGGAAAACGCCAGGGGAAAGTTGCTGGCGCCAAACACCGCCACCGGGCCCAGGCCGATACGGTATTGGCGCAGGTCCGGGCGCGGCAGCGGTTGGCGCTCCGGCAGTGCCTTGTCGATACGCGCACCATAGAAATCACCGCGCCGCAGCACGGTGGCGAACAAACGCATCTGGCCGCTGGTACGCCCGCGCTCGCCTTTGATGCGCGCGGCGGGCAGCGCGGTTTCGCGGCAGACCAACTCGATGAAGTTATCGCTCAGGGCATCCAGTTCGTCGGCTATCGCGTCCAGGAACTGCGCACGGCGTGCAGCGCTCAATGCGCGGTAAGCCGGATACGCTGCGGCGGCGGCCTTGGCGGCGGCGTCGACTTCCTGAGGGGTGGCCTGGTAGAAGTCCTGAGGCAAGGCTTCGCCCGTACCGGCGTCGACGCTTTGCAGTTTGATGCTGCCGTGGGCGCTACGCTGGCCGCCGATGTAGTTGTGGCCTGGGAACTGAGTCATGAAGGTCTCCTTAAAGGGGGGTTACTTGGCCGGGCTCGAATACCGCGTCGACCTGGCCGACCGTGTTGATCAGCGGCGCGCCGAACTCGGCCTGGCTGATCTCGAACACGTCGCCCGGTTGGGTACGTATACCGTCGGCGAATGACAATGTCGCGGTGCCGAAAAAATGCACATGCACATCGCCCGGCTTGAGGAACTGGCTGTATTTGAAGTGGTGGTACTCGAGGTTTTCCAGGCTGTGGCACATATTGGCCTCGCCGCTGAGGAATTCGTTCCGCCAGATTTCCTCGCCGTTACGCAGGATGCGGCTGGTGCCCGCCAGGTGCTGGGGCAACTCACCCACGCGCAGCTCCGGCCCATAGCTGCAATTGCGCAGCTTGGAATGGGCCAGGTACAGGTAGTTCTTGCGCTCCATCACGTGATCGGAGAACTCGTTGCCCACCGCAAAACCCAGGCGATAGGGCTTGCTGTCACGGCCGATGACGTACAGGCCGGCGATCTCCGGTTCTTCACCTGCATCGTCGGCAAACGGCGGCACCGCAAAGGCTGCGCCCGGGCGTACCACGGTGCTGCCGTCGCCCTTGTAGAACCACTCCGGTTGCACGCCCGCCTGGCCGGCCGCAGGCTTGCCGCCCTCCACGCCCCATTTGAAGATGCGCATGGTGTCGGTCAGTGCGGTTTCGTCACCGCCCTGGTGCATCTTGTCCCGCGCCGAGGCACTGCCCAGGTGGGTCAGGCCGGTGCCGCTGATCAGCATATGCGCCGGGTCGGGGTGGTCCAGCGGTGGCAGGATTTTCAGGTCGGCCAGCAGCGCGGCGTAGTCATGGCTGTCGCCCAGGCCCAGGCTGTTCACCTGATGCGCCAGGCCCACGCCAGCTTCGATGGCGGCCATCGCCAGCTCGCGCACGCTGCGTGCGGTCTGCACTTCACGCAGCTTGCTGCCTTCCACCACGCCGACCCGGCGCTCGCCGTTGCGCAACTCGAACTGAACTAAACGCATGCAATGTCTCCTTGATTAAGTACGTGTGGCGCCACGGGCGCTGGCGGCGAATTGGTCGTGCGGCAGCACATGCTTGCGCTTCCAGGACACGGTAGACCACGAAGGTCAGCACCAGCCCGAACACCATCACCCCGGACAGGAAGTACAAGCCCGAGGCCAGGTTGCCGGTGTACTCCTTGAGCGCGCCGATCACGAACGGGCCGATATAGCCACCGAGGTTGCCCACCGAGTTGATCAGCGCAATGCCCGCCGCCGCACTGGCGCCGGCAAAAAACCGCCCCGGCAAGGTCCAGAACACTGCGGTGCAGGAAAACATCGCGAACGCCGCCAGGCACAACGCGGCCATTTGCAGCACCGGCACACTCAGCCAGGCGCTGAAGAACAGGCCGATGGCGCCCAGCACATAGAGCACGGCGAGGTGGCCGTAGCGGTCGTTCAATCGGTCGGAGCTGCGCGGGATGATCAGCAGGCCGATGATCCCGAAGAAGTAGGGCACTGCGGAGATGAAGCCGGTGATCAGGTCGGTGCCGCCGAACTGTTTGATCAAGGTCGGCAGCCACAGGCCCAGGCCGTAGATGCTCAGGGTCACCGGCAGGTAAAACAGTGCCAGCAGCAACACGCGCTTGTCTTTGAGGGCATGCAGCGGGTTGCCGTGACGGGTCTGGCCGTAGGCTTGCAGGTCCTTGGCCAGCTCGCCGGTGAGCCAGGCTTTTTCATCCTCGCTCATCCATTTGACGTGCTTGGGGCCGTCCGGCAGGTAGCGCAGCACCGGCCAGGTCAGCAGGATCGCCGGAGTGCCGATCACGATGAACAGCCATTGCCAGCCGTGCAGGCCCAGTATGCCGTCCATGCCCAGGAGGCCGCCGGAGACCGGGCCGGTGATCATCATTGCAATCGGTTGAGACAGGATAAACAGCCCGAGAATCTTGCCGCGATGGCGCACCGGGAACCACTGGGTGATGTAGTAGAGCACGCCCGGAAAGAACCCCGCCTCCGCCGCGCCGAGCAAAAAGCGCATCACATAGAAGCTGTGGGGCCCCTGCACGAAGGCCATGCCGATGGTGATGGCGCCCCAGGTGATCATGATCCGCGCAAACCAGCGCCGGGCGCCGAAGCGGTCGAGCATCAGGTTGCTGGGGATCTCGAACAGGAAATAGCCAATGAAGAACAACCCCGCGCCCAAGCCATAGGCTGCGTCGCCGATGCCGACGTCGGCGCCCATGTGCAATTTGGCGAAGCCCACGGCAGAGCGGTCCACGTAGGCGATCAGGTACAGCAGGATCAGGAAGGGAATCAGTTTCAGCGTGATGCGCCGAATAAGCCGCAGTTCCTGGCTCATGGGGGTCGATCTCCGATTGTTGTTTTTATAGAAGCTCGGGGGACGCCTCTCGCGAAAATCCGCCAGGGTCATACCTCAGTTAAGATGGACTATATAGTAGGACTATTTGCAAAACAACTCTTCCAAAGCTGCGATTTTGCGCTTATGTTTAAGCACGCATAGAACATATAGTCATACAATAAGAGAATCGATCATGCCTGACAAAAAGCCCGGCCTACGCTCCGCCCAGTGGTTTGGTACCGCCGACAAAAACGGCTTCATGTACCGCAGCTGGATGAAGAACCAGGGCATTGCCGACCATCAGTTCCATGGCAAGCCGATCATCGGTATCTGCAACACCTGGTCGGAACTGACCCCGTGCAACGCGCATTTCCGCCAGATCGCCGAGCACGTCAAACGCGGCGTGATCGAGGCCGGTGGCTTCCCGGTGGAGTTCCCGGTGTTCTCCAACGGCGAATCCAACCTGCGCCCGACCGCCATGCTCACCCGCAACCTGGCGAGCATGGATGTAGAGGAAGCCATTCGCGGCAACCCCATCGACGGCGTGGTGCTGCTGACCGGTTGCGACAAGACCACCCCGGCGCTGCTGATGGGCGCGGCCAGTTGCGACGTGCCGGCCATCGTGGTCACCGGCGGGCCGATGCTCAACGGCAAGCACAAAGGCCAGGACATCGGCTCGGGCACGGTGGTGTGGCAGCTCAGCGAACAGGTCAAGGCCGGCACGATTACCCTGGATGATTTCCTCGCGGCCGAGGGCGGCATGTCGCGCTCGGCGGGCACCTGCAACACCATGGGCACGGCGTCGACCATGGCCTGCATGGCCGAGGCGCTGGGCACGTCCCTGCCCCACAACGCGGCGATCCCGGCGGTGGATGCGCGGCGGTATGTGCTGGCGCATATGTCCGGCATGCGCGCCGTGGAGATGGTGCGCGAGGACTTGAAGCTGTCGAAGATCCTGACCAAAGAGGCGTTTGAAAACGCGATCCGCGTAAACGCGGCCATCGGCGGCTCGACCAATGCGGTGATTCACTTGAAGGCTATCGCCGGGCGCATCGGCGTCGAGTTGGATCTGGATGACTGGACCCGTATGGGCCGTGGCATGCCGACCATCGTCGACCTGCAGCCGTCGGGGCGCTTCCTGATGGAAGAGTTCTACTATGCCGGTGGCCTGCCCGCCGTGTTGCGCCGCCTCGGTGAAGCCAACCTGATCCCGCACCCGAACGCCCTGACCGTCAACGGCAAGACGTTGGGCGAGAACACCAAGGACTCGCCGATCTACGGCCAGGACGAAGTGATCCGCACCCTCGACAACCCGATCCGCGCCGACGGCGGCATCTGCGTGCTGCGCGGCAATTTGGCGCCATTGGGCGCGGTGCTCAAGCCGTCGGCGGCCAGCCCCGAACTGATGCAGCACCGGGGCCGCGCCGTGGTGTTCGAAAACTTCGACATGTACAAGGCGCGTATCAATGACCCCGAGCTGGAGGTGGACGCCAACTCGATCCTGGTCATGAAAAACTGCGGGCCCAAGGGTTACCCGGGCATGGCCGAAGTCGGCAATATGGGCCTGCCGGCCAAGCTGCTGGCCCAGGGCGTGACGGATATGGTGCGTATTTCCGATGCGCGCATGAGCGGCACCGCCTACGGCACCGTGGTGCTGCACGTGGCACCGGAAGCCGCAGCCGGTGGCCCGCTGGCCACGGTAAAGGAAGGTGACTGGATCGAACTCGACTGCGCCAACGGCCGCCTGCACCTGGACATCCCCGACGCAGAGCTGGCGGCGCGCATGGCCGACCTGAAACCGCCGCAGAATCTGATCGTCGGCGGCTATCGCCAACTGTATATCGACCATGTGCTGCAGGCCGACCAGGGCTGCGATTTTGACTTCCTGGTGGGTTGCCGAGGGGCGGAAGTCCCCCGGCATTCCCACTAATTGGGATGCTATGATGCCGCGAATTTAAGTCAGAGCATCCCCGCCGTTATGGATCACCAGCCGCCCAAACCGCGCAAGAGCATGCATGCCCAGATCGTTCAGGACTTGGGCATGCACATCGTTTCCGGCCGCTTCAAGCCCGAAGAACGCCTGCCCATGGAGGCCACGCTCTGCGAGGAGTACAAGGTCAGCCGCTCGGTGCTGCGCGAGGCGACCCGGGTGCTCAGCGCCAAGGGCCTGGTGTATTCCAAGCCACGGGTGGGCGCGGTGGTGCGGCCACGCTTGAAATGGCATTTGCTCGACCCGGATGTGCTGTCCTGGTTGATGCAGTCCACGCCCCACAGTGAGTTTTTCAACACCCTGGCCGGTGTGCGGCGGATTCTTGAACCGGAAATCGCCGCCATGGCCGCGACCACCGCCACCGATGAAGACATCGCCACCATCGAACAAGCCTACCTGGGCATGGAAACCGCGCAAACCCACGAACAGCTGCTGCAAGCCGACCTGGACTTCCACCGCGCCATCGCCGATGCCACCCGCAACGACCTGCTGGCCTATATGTGCAACATGCTTTCATTGCCGTTGCGCGAGTCGATCAACATCACCAACCGCCGCCCGGATATCCAGGGCCTGAGCCTGCCCCGGCACAAGGCGATCCTTACCGCGATCCAGAACCGCGACGCGCTTGGGGCGCGGCATGCGTCGCTGGTGCAGTTGGATGACACGCGGGTAGCGCTGGATACGGTGATGAATGTGCTCACGCCGCTCTGAAGCGGGAGCTGGCAACCGGGCTTTATCGGGTGTAACTCGATCCAAATGTGGGAGCGGGCTTGCTCGCGAATGCGGTGGATCAGTCACTGAATCTGTTGACTGACATACCGCATTCGCGAGCAAGCCCGCTCCCACAAGGGTTATGCGGTGTGCCCGCACATCCTGCTCTTTGTTTACAGGGTGTAGGCGATTCCCACCTGCACCGTGCGCGGCGCGCCTGGGTAGGCGTAGATGTTGCCGAACGCACCTTCTTCATACTCGCGGTTGAACAGGTTCTTCACATCCAGGTTCAGCCGCACCTTGTCGTTGACCTTGTAGTAGCTGAGCAGGTCGACCACGGTGTAGGCGTCCATCGAGAACGCCGTGTTGGCGGTCTGGCCAGCGCGCTGGTCGACGTACTTGCCGCCGGCGCCCAGGCCCAGGCCCTTGAGGGCGCCGTCCTGGAACTCGTACACGTTGAGCAGGCTGAAGCTGTTGCGCGGGATGTTCAGCAGGCGGGTGCAGGAGCGGATCGTGTTGTCCTTGGTCACTTCGGCATCCACATAGGCATAACCGCCGATCACGCGCCATTCAGGGGTGAGGTTGCCCGCTACGTTCAGGTCAAAACCACGGCTGCGGACTTGGCCAGCCGCAACGCTGAACGCTGAGTCCACTGGGTCGGTGGTGAGGACGTTTTTCTTCTCGATCTGATAGATCGCTGCGTCCACGCTCAGTTGGCGATCCAGCGCTTCCCACTTCACACCCATCTCGTAGGACTTGCCTTTTTCCGGCTCAAACCCACCGCCCTGACGGCTGGCGCCGGTGTTGGGCTTGAACGAGCGTGCGGCGTCGGCATACACCGCCACAGTGTCGGTGAGGTCGTAGATCACGCCCACGCGTGGGGTGACCGCATTGTCCGCTGCTTGCCAGTTCTTGGTACCCGGCACGTAGGATTCGTATTCATGTTCAAAGCGTTCGAAGCGCGCACCGGCCAACACTTTCAAACGCTCGGTCAACGCCACTTGGTCCTGGACAAAGGCCGCGTAGGTCTTGAGGTTTTCCTTGTCGTGGGTCGGTGTGCGCGTCAGCGGTGGGCGCGTCTGGCCGTAGACCGGGTTGAAGATATCGATCGGGTAAGTGCCTACTGCGGCGCTGGAGCGCTGGATGATCGACTTGTAGTCGTAGTCTTCGTACTCGATACCGGTCAGCAGAGTGTGATCGAAGCCGCCGGTAGAGAAATGCCCGGTCAGGTTGAGCTGGTAGTCCTTGTCGGTCCACTCCAGCTTGCGGTAGTTGAAATTGCGTTGCAGCGTGCGGCCGTCGGCGCCCAGGCTGGTCGTGCCGTTGGCCTCGATGGCGTTGCCCGCCAGGGTGCCATCCAGCCACTGGAACCCACCGCCCAATGTCCAGTTGTCGTTGAGCAGATGCTCGAAACGCAATTGCGCCATATTGTTGTCGTTGTGCAGCTTGCCCACGTCCTTGTCACCCCAGAAGGTGTCGCGCGAAGGCGTGCCACGCTGGTTGGGGAAGCGCGTGAGGCCGCGATCCAGCGGGTGGTTGTTGCGCATGAAGTCGCCTTCGAAGATCACCTTGGTGTCATCGCTGGCCTGCCAGGTGATCACCGGGGTCACGCCGTAGCGCTCGGTCTCGACATGGTCACGGAAGGTGTCGCCGCCCTCGCCCACTACGTTCAGGCGATAGGCCAGGCGACCTTGCTCGTCCAGTGGGCCGGAGGCGTCGAGGGTGGCGCGCTGCATGCCCTGGTCATTCAGCTGACTGCCGAGGGTTACGGTCGGCTCGGCCAGCGGTTGCTTGGAGACCACGTTGAACGTGCCGCCGGGGTCGCCACGGCCGTAGAGCATGGTGGCCGGCCCGCGCAGCACTTCGAGGCGCTCGATGGTGTTGGCGTCCGGCATGTTCGGGTAGCCACGGTTGATCGGGAAACCGTTGCGGTAGAACTCGCCGGTGGTAAAGCCACGCACGGTGAAGGTGGTGAGCCCCTGCCCGCCAAAGTTGTTGGCCCGGCCCACGCCGCCGGCGTAGTCCAACGCATCCTGCAAGCGCGTGGCGCCGATGTCTTCAACCACCGCCTTGGACACTACGCTGATCGATTGCGGCGTTTCATGAATGGAGGTGTCAGTTCGCGTCGCACTGGCCGAACGTGTGGCGTGGTATCCCTGCAACGGCCCCTGGGCCGTTTCATAGTCGGCTGCGCCGGTGATGCTGGTGGCTTGCAGCTCGATAGCGGTTTTTTCAACCGGTTCGACCTCGGCCCAACTGAAAGGGGAAAACGCCTGAAGCACACAAATGGAAACCAGGGTACGACGCATAGAGGATGAGCCTAGTGAAAGAGCCAGATGGAGCGGCATATCTGCCAATTATTTTGCGGCGCATGTTATCCGAACACATCAACGATTGATATGTATTCTCATTCACTATTTTTCGAGTATCCATTTGGTAACAATCCCCTCACGGGGGAAATTGCAGACCAAAAAAAGCCACTCGATTGAGTGGCTCATGGACGGCGTGGCTCGCCTCAGCGATACCGCTCCAACCAATGCGCATACGGCGCAGGCAAGGTCCAGGACGACTTCTCAACGCCCAGTTCCTTGGCCGCAAAGTACGCCCAGTGCGGATCAGCCAAGTGCGCACGGCCGACCGATACCAGGTCCAGATGACCGGCCTGCAACGCGCCTTCCGCCAGTTGCGGGGTGCCAAAGCCCCAGGCCGAAGTTACCGGGATACCGGCTTCGCGGCGCACGCGCTCGGCGACCGGGCCCATAAAGGCCGGGCCCCACGGGATATTGGTGTCGGGGATGGTGAAACCGACGCTGACGCTCAGCAGGTCCAGGCCACCGGCCTTGAAGCGGCGGGCCAGTTCGATGGACTCGGTGAGGGTCTGTTCGTCACGACCGTCGTACTCGATCACGCCGAAACGCGCGGTCAGCGGCAGGTTTTCCGGCCACACCTCACGCACCGCGGCCAGGGTTTCCAGAAGGAAACGGCTGCGGTTGTCGAAGCTGCCACCGTAGGCGTCGGTACGCTGGTTGGAATGCTCGGAGAAGAAGCTCTGGCCCAGGTAGCCGTGGGCGAAGTGCAACTCGATCCATTCAAAACCGGCGTCACGGGCACGACGAGCGGCGTCGACGAAGTTCTGTTTGACCCGGTGGATATCGTCCAGGGTCATTGCATGCGGCACCTGAGGCAGGTTCGCGCCGAACGCAATGGCCGACGGCGCGATGGTTTCCCAGCTGCGCGCATCGGATGCGGCTATGTGGTCATCGCCTTCCCATGGGCGATTGGCGCTGGCTTTGCGGCCGGCATGCGCAATCTGAATGCCCGGCACCGAGCCCGCTGCCTTGATGGCCTTGACCATCGGTACGAATGCCTCGGCGTGGGCGTCACTCCAGATACCGGCACAGCCCGGAGTGATGCGGCCTTCGGGGGCGACGGCAGTGGCTTCGACCACCACCAGGCCGGCGCCGCCACGGGCCATGCTGGCCAGGTGCACTTGGTGCCAGTCATTGACGATGCCGTCATCGGCCATGTACTGACACATCGGCGGAATGGCGATGCGATTGCGCAGGGTGACGTCTTTGAGTTTGAAGGGTTCGAACAAGGCTGCCATCGGGGACTCCAGGAGCAAGTGAGTGATTCGATAGTTCGATGGTAATCGAACTATGGTGCTCAACGATACCCCCCTGTTATGATTCGCCGCATGCGAGCCTTCAAACACCCCACCCTTCAAGACCTGACCCTCGAGCGTCTGCTGTACGCCTTGAGTGATCCGGTGCGCCTGGAAATCGTGCGCTGCCTGGCCACTGTGCCCGAGGCCACTTGCGGCGAACTGGACGGTGGGCGACCCAAGTCCAGCATGTCCCACCACTTTCGCGTATTGCGCGACGCCGGCCTGGTGCAAACCCGCAGCGTGGGTACAACCCACATGAACTCGCTGCGCGCCGAGGTGCTTGAAAGCCGCTTTCCGGGCCTGCTTGAGTGCATTCTGGCCCAGCGGTAAACCGCATCAGTCCAGCAGCGCGATCAGCCGCGGCTCTATCGACGTATCCCCCAGCTCCAGCACCGCCACGGTTACCGGCAACTTGAAGCGCCGCCGCCCTGCACTGCCGGGGTTCACATACAGCGTTGCGCCGCGCCATTCGATCAGCGGCTTGTGCGAATGGCCGGTGATCACCAGGCGCGTGTACGAATCGAGCAAGGCCGGGACGTCGGCGATGTCATGCACCACCAATGTCTGCCAGCCCTTTAAATCGATGCTCAGATGGTCGGGCACCCGCGCCGCCCACGCTGCATCCTGATCATTATTGCCGCGCACGGCATACAGGGGCGCGATCTGCGCCAATTGCTCAAGAATCTCGGGGCTGCCGATATCGCCGGCATGGATAAGCTGTTCGCAGCCCTGCAAGGCTACTACGGCTTCAGGGCGCAACAGGCCGTGGGTATCGGAAATCACGCCGATTTTCATGCTTGCTCCGGGGCGTCGGGTTCAGGCTGGCGGCTCACTGCGAGCCTGCGCAGCCCGCTCAAAAGTCAGTGCACCAATCCGCCCTTGCAGCCGATCGACAAACTGCTGGGCCTCCAACCGAGTGGCGAACATCAAGCTAAGTTCACCCAGGTGTAACAGACAGTCTTTGGGTGAATCAACGTCTTCAAGCTCGATCCTCATATACCCTCCTTACTGTGGGCTTGACTGAACCGTGAGCAACCGGTGCGCCGTCTAGATACACACGGTCTTTGCCGTTGCCTTTGGATGCGTAAAGGTTGCGATCCGCGCATTTGAGCACCGCCGACAGCTCGGCCCCGGTCGTAAACCGCGCCATGCCGGCGCTGCAGGTGTAGTCATGGGGCGGCGCGACACTGCAGCGGATCGCTTGCAGCAGGCGCAGCGCAAAGTCGCACGCTACGGCCGGATCATCCCCCACCAGCAGCACGCCAAACTCCTCGCCACCGATACGACCGACACTGTGACTGCCCTGGGTGGATTTGAGGCAATCGGCCATGGCGCACAGGATCTTGTCGCCGACGTCGTGGCCGAACTGGTCATTCTTCAACTTGAAACTGTCGATATCCAACATCATGAAATAGCCGCTTTCGCCCGCGTCAATCAGCTTGGCGAAGCTCTCCATGAACGCCCGTCGGTTCAACAAGGACGTCAGGTAATCGGTTTGCGCCATTACTCTGAACTCACTCTCTACCAGCAGCACCGAACGCAGGTTTTTCAGGTAGGAAAAATTCAGGATAAAGCCGATCGCCACCGAGGCCGCGCAAAAGGTAAACAGGTAAATTTCCACACCTTCGTAAAGGCCCACCTGGATATTCGGCCACGTCACTACCCAGATCACGCTGGCGGCTACCAGGAAATCCTGAGCGGCGATAAACAGCAGTGCGCTGCTGACCACCAGGGTCACGGCAAGAGGCAAGGCAAACACCTGCAGTTGCGGATGTATGCGAATCACGTAGGCGAACCCGACGCAGAGCAGCGCCATATAGACGATACCCAACGCCCGCCACACAAAATAGTTGGTTGCCGCACGGTGAAATCGATACACCGCAAACAGACAACCGGTGATGGCCACCAGATACAGACCAAAGGTGTTTTCACGGTCAGCCAGCAACACGCCCAACCACGCGATGATCCCGATCACCTCAGCCTGGGCAACCGCAGGAGACAGCAATCGCTGCATTCGCGGTCTGATTCTCAAGTTAGCCGGCATCGCCACACTCCCTGCGCATTAGTTGCTCACCGACATTCGTCTTGGCCCAATTTAATACTGTGCAGGCTGATCGCAAACCAATAAGCCATGAAACGCCTGACCAAACTCACAAACGAGGGAAGCACTTCAAGCAGGGTTCTTGAATGCACTTTGAAATAGCCCCGATCAGCCCCCTCCTGAACCAGCCTGATGACGTGCGTCTTGGACACGGAAATTTGTTTCGCCAGTGATAAATAAGAAGACACCTTGAAACTTTCGCCGTGATTATTCGGCACGCACGTATCAATATAAATGGCCAGCATCAACAGATGCCCTGCATCTCGTTTCACCAGCCAATGACACTCCGGCGCTAATACATCAATGGTCAGCTGACGGCGAAGAACAATCGAGAAGCCCTTGAAGTAAAGTTCCAGAAAGGCTCGATCATCGCACTCACGCATCTGCCGGAAAATCGCGTCCTCGGTACACATCACGGCCAGCGGTTCCACGACGGAGTTGAGCATCAACCGCACTTCCTGGCACGCTAGAGGCGAGGGGCTGAACACTCGGAAACGGCTGTCATCCGGGTGGCCCTTCACGCTCATGAATCCCAAGGCCCTGAACACCAGGAATATTGATTCCAGGCTGTTCTTCGAACAAAAGCCGCGCGCTGTACAAAACGCTTTTACCTCGGACAGCAAGGGCGCCGGCTTGGAAAAGTAATCACTGAGTAATGTGAACGACACCATCAAACGGCTGAGGTGCAACGCGCTTTTATAAAAAAACGGTCGTTTTGAATAAGGCATCAACAGCATTGCATAGTGCGAACGTATGCATGCTTCAAAATCCGTGTGGCGCTCAAACGTCTGCGCCGAACTATCTATAGCCGATTGCACCGCATTGACGCGCATGAGAAAGAGCCCTGATCACCCAACTTGAATCCACTGATCTCAGCCACAGAACTTCTGCAGCCGGGCCTCATAACAACTCGCGTCGTAGACACCGCCACTGATGGCGTTTTGCCTAGAAGCCAATGTAACGCGATTACTTGAGGTGACCGCATCGCTACCAAAATTGTTCCAAACGCCCGCCGATTATTAAGCGCAATATTGCAAAGTCATGTCTTGTGACATTTTCTTACATTTAAACCAACAACTAACTCGCCGACACAAGGCAAGAAGCGGGCGGCGACTTAAACGATTCAGGTGCCAGGGCGAACCTTTCACCGGCAAACGGCGTCCGAGCTAGGGCATTGCTCCTTTTCGTCCGCTGCGAGGGCCTCGTTTGAAAGCCGCTATCACCAAGAAATATCGCCTGGTTATCAAGACCATGGGCTACGTGGGCTGGTCGCTGTTCTGGCTGTTGCTGTGGGACGTGGCCGTTACCGTGGATTTCATGCTGTTTCTTACCGCCAAGATCAATCTGCCGTTGATGCCACTCACCCTGCTGGGTTCGGCGCTGGTGGTGTTGATCAGTTTTCGCAACAGCAGCGCCTATAACCGCTGGTGGGAGGCCCGCACGCTGTGGGGGGCGATGGTCAACAATTCCCGCAGCTTCGCTCGCCAGGTGCTGACCCTGCTGGACGACCCAGGCTCTGACGTGAACCCGGTCAAGTCCACCCTGCTGCGGCGCCATGTGGCTTACGTTAACTGCCTGGCCGCGCACCTCAAGGGCCAGCCGTGCCCCGAGGAGGTGCGCGCGTTTATTCCCGCCGAGGAGTTCGCACGCAATGGCGCCACGAATAATTTTGCGAATGACATCCTCACCGGCTCGGCGGCGCTGCTGGCCAAGGAATACAAGGCCGGGCACCTGGACAGTATTCGTCTGGCGCGGCTGGAGTCGACCCTGGTGGACCTGTCCAACGCCCAGGGCGGCATGGAGCGTATCGCCAACACGCCACTGCCCTACCCTTACGTGTATTTCCCACGGCTGTTTATCTCGTTGTTCTGCCTGATCGTACCGGTGGGCCTGGTGGAGTCCCTGGGCTGGTTCACCCCGCTGGCCTCCACGGTGGTGGGCTTTATGCTGCTGGCCATCGAGCGCATCGGCACCGATTTGCAAAGCCCGTTTCACTCCAGTGAACACCAGATCCAGATGGAAACCATCTGCGAAACCATCGAGAAAAACCTGCAATCGATGCAGCGTGATGCGCTGGGTGGCGAACGCATCGGTTAAACACCCTTTGCAGCCTAAAGTGCGTGCCCCCGCAGTCGATATACAGGGGGTACGCATGGACTACACCCCCTCATAACAACTCATGCGACGCCCACCGCTACCGTTTCTGCCTTGCCAAAACTATAAATACCCGCGGGAGAAATCATGAACATCAAGCAAAAGCTTACCTGGGCGTTTGCGGCCATCGCGTGCCTGCCGGTCATCCTGGTGGCTGTGTTGGTCGTACTGAACCTGCGCGAGGGGGCCCTGGCCAATTTCCTCGACAGCAGCGGCCGCGAGATCCGCCAGATCGACAATGGCATGAAGCAGTTCTTCGACGGCATCAGCCAGAACGTCGAGTACGTGGCCAAGGACCCACGCGTGGTCGCGGCCAAAGACCTCAAGAGCTACGCCGGCGCCGATGCCGCACAAATCCCGCTGACCCCGACCAACACCGAGCTGCTGGCGATTTTCGACCAGTTCGCCAAGAGCCACCCCAGCACTGCCTATTTATCCCTGGGCTTGAAGGACGGCGGCTACGCCAGCTGGCCGGACGACACCAAACTGAACAACTACGACCCACGCGTGCGCCCCTGGTACCAGGCTGCCACTGCTGCACCGGGCAAGACCGTGCGCACCGGCGCCTACTACTGGGCGCCGGACGATGTGACGCTGATCGGCACCGTGCACACCGTGGCCGACGCCACCGGCAATATTCTGGGCGTGGTGGGCCTGGACGTCTCGCTCAAGCAACTCACCGAGCTGGTACGCAACATCAAGCTGGGCGACAGCGGCTACCTGATGCTGGTGGAAGCCAATGGCAACGTGCTGGTAGACCCCAGCGATGCCAAGCATAACTTCAAGCCCCTGGTCGACCTGGGCCCCAACTACGCCGAACTGGCCAAACGCGGCGATGGCGTGACCCAGATCGACATCGACGGCGTGCCCTACATGGCCAACGTGGTCAGCTCCAAAGACCTGGGCTGGCGTTTTATCGGTTTGATCAAGCGCGATGAAGTAATGGCCGGCGCCACCCGCCTGACCTGGCTGATCGCCGCTATCGCAGCGGCACTGGCGGTGGTGTTCGCGATTGTCGGCGCCAGCTTTGCCAGCGTGATCGTGCGTCCGATTCGCGGCGTGGCCGACGGCCTGCAGGAGATTGCCGAAGGCGAAGGCGACCTCACCCGTCAACTCAAAGTGCAAGGCAAGGACGAAACCGCCAGCCTGGCAGGCTGGTTCAACCAGTTCCTGAGCATGATCGCCCAGCTGGTGCAGCGCATCGGCAACGCCTCCTCCGACCTGCAAAGCGCCGCCGCCGACACCCGCGAAGTCGCCAACAACATGAACCAGGCCGCCGGTCGTCAGCGCGAGGCCGTGGAGCTGGTGAGCACCGCGTTCAACGAAATGGTGGCCACCGCCAACGAAGTCGCGCGTTCCTGCAGCGCCGCCGCGACCAGCGCCGACGAAGGCTATCGCGATGTGCACGATGGCCAGCAGCATATCGGCGAAGCCACCGGCAGCGTGCTCAAGCTGAGCGAAGACCTGCAAAAGTCGACCCAGACCATGCAGTTGCTTGAGCAGGACAGCAAAAACATCAACACCATCCTCGACACCATCCGGTCGATTGCCGAGCAGACCAACCTGTTGGCGCTCAACGCCGCGATTGAAGCCGCACGCGCCGGTGACCAGGGCCGTGGGTTCGCCGTGGTGGCCGACGAGGTACGGGCCCTGGCACGGCGCACCGCCGACTCCACCGGCGAGATCGACAGCCTGCTGGGCAACCTCGCCCGCCGCACCCAGGAGGTGACCCAGCAGATGCAGGGCAGCCTGCAGGTGTCCCACACCAGCGTGGAGCGCATCCAGCAAGCCCGCGACAGCTTCGACAAAATCCGCGGTTCGGTGGACTCGATCCGTGACCAGAACACCCAGATCGCCACGGCCGCCGAGGAGCAGCACCAGGTCGCCGAAGAGATCAACCGGCACATCGCGCAGATCCACGCCGACGCGCAGTTGGTGGAAGGCTTTGCGCATTCGGCGCAGACCGGCTCGGGCCGCTTGACCGATATTTCCGGTCAGCTCAAAGGCTTGGTGGGGCGCTTCAAGTTCTAGGTATTGTCAGCCCGGGGTCGCCTGCGGGGGCGTGTATTGGCTACTATAGCCAGGCGCCCCCGCCTTTTGCCCAACGACTCCGGAGCCTTAATGCCCAACCCCAAGGACACTGCCCCCGACAGCAGCGGCCCGATGATTCCCGAGCAGCGGCGTGAGCTGATCCTGCGGCAGTTGCGCAAGCATCAGGTGCTCAGCGTGCATCAGTTGATGGAGATGTTCGACTGTTCGCACATGACCGTGCGCCGCGACATTGCGTTGCTGGAGCAGGATGGACGGGCCTATTCGGTCACCGGTGGGGTGCGGATTGCCAGCCAATTGCACAGCGAGCCCAGCCATCAGTCCAAGGCGGTTGTCGAGCTGCCGCAAAAGCAGGCCATGGCCCGCCTGGCCGCCCGCCTGCTGCACGCGGACATGACGGTGTACCTCGATGCCGGCACCAGCACCCTGGAGATCGTGCCGTACATCAAGGCATTGTCGGGGATGACTGTGGTGACCAACGATTTCGGAATTGTGCAGGCGCTGATGGACGCGCCGCAGGTGACGGTGATCCACACCGGCGGGCAACTGGACCACGACAACCACTCGTCCGTCGGCGGGCTGGCGGTGGCGACATTGCGCCAGGTGGTCACGGATATCGCCTTTGTGTCGACCAGTTCCTGGGACCTGCACCGCGGCATCACCACCCCCTCGGCGCTGAAGGTCGAGGTCAAGCAAGTGGCGATGCAGTCGGCGTCGCAGGTGGTACTGGTGGCCAGCAGCTCAAAATACGGCACCTTCAGCATGTACCGTATCGCCGGGCTGGAACCGTTTGACGTGATCATCAGCGACGATGCCCTGGCCCCCGCCGCCGCGGATGGCATCCGCAAGCGCGGGATCGAACTGATGCTGCCGGGCGATCCCCCGTTGGTTTGAGCCTATTTTTTGTGGCGAGCGGGCTTGCCCGCGTTGGGTCGCGAAGCGGCCCTAACCCAAGCGATGCGGTGTCGCCTGACACACCGCAGAGTCAGGTTTCAGGGCTGCTGCGCACCCCAACGCGGGCAAGCCCGCTCGCCACAGCAAGCCCGTTCGCCACAACAGTCCCGCTTCAGCGCCGCTCAGCGCGCCTTCCAGTCTCGCAACCATTGCAAGCCGGCCGAGGTGTCACCCTTTGGTCGGTACTCGCAGCCGACCCAACCGTCATAGCCCAACTGGTCCATCAACTCGAACAGGTAGGCGTAGTTCAGCTCGCCCAGATCGGGCTCGTGGCGGTCCGGCACGCCGGCAATCTGGATGTGCCCAATACCGTCGAAATCCCTGCGCAGTTTGGTCGCCAGGTCACCCTCGACGATCTGGCAGTGGTAGCAGTCGAACTGCACCTTTACGTTGCTCGCGCCGACTTCACGACAGATCGCGTGCGCCTGGTCCTGGCGATTGAGGAAGAACCCCGGCATGTCGCGGGTGTTGATCGGCTCCAGCAAGACCGTGACACCGACCTTGGCCGCTGCGGCGCTGGCGTAGGCCAGATTCTCCAGGTACACCGCGTGATGACGCTCGCGCAACGACTCTGACGGCAGCAGGCCCGCCATCACATGCACACGGGCATTGCCCAGCACGCCTGCGTACTCCAGGGCGCGGTCGAAGCCGCTGCGAAACTCGGCCTCACGCCCCGGCAACGTGGCGATACCACGCTCCCCCGCCGCCCAGTCACCAGGCGGCGCATTGAACAGGGCCTGGACCAGGCCGTTATCGCTCAAGCGCTGCTTGAGGGCCTCGGCGCTGTAGTCGTAGGGGAACAGGTATTCCACCGCATCAAACCCATCGGCTTTCGCCGCAGCGAAGCGCTCGAGAAAATCATGTTGCGGGTACAGCATGCTCAGGTTGGCAGCAAAACGAGGCATAAAAGCTCCCAGGTATCAGACAAAAGGCCAGATCAGCAGGGTAATCAGGAAACCCAACGTACCGAGCAAGGTGGTGATCACCGTCCAGGTGCGCAGACCATCCGCCACATTCAGCCCGGCGAGCTTGGTGAAAATCCAGTAACCGGCGTCGTTGATATGCGACATCGCCAGCCCGCCACCGCCCATGGCCAGGCACAGCAGTGCCATGTGGTTGGGGGTCAGGTTGAGGGTCACGATCAGCGGGCTGATGATCCCCGCCGTGGTCACCAGGGCCACGGTGGTGGAACCCTGTACCGCCCGCAGCAGCATGGTCAGCAAAAAGCCCAGGGCCAGCACCGGCAGGCCGGTGGTGCGCAGCATGTCGGAGACTACCGCGCCGATGCCGGTGTCCACCAGCACCTTGCCGAACACCCCGCCGGCGCCGGCGATCAGGATCACCATGGCCACGCCCGGCAAGGCCGAGCCGATCACGTCCGAGACCTGGCTACGGCTCCAGCCACGGCGCGAGCCCAGCAGCCAGGCGCACAGCAACGTGTCGATCAGCAGCGCCACCAGCGGCGCGCCCAATACAGTCATTACGCCACGCAAAGTCGATTCCACCGGCAGCAAGGAAGTGGCCAGGGTGCCCAGCAGGATCAATACGATCGGCAGCAGAATCAGCCCGACGATCAGGCCGAACCCCGGCGCAGGCGCTGGCGGCAGCTTGGCTGCGATAGCGCTGCTGGACTCTTCCAGGCCCCTATGCGACTCAGCCACCGCGGTCTGTTGCACCGCCTGGTGGTTGCCGTTGGTCCAGGCTCGCAGATCCTCATTGGTCACGTGCGGGCCATAGACTTCGGCGCGGATATCATCGGTCATCGGGTAGAAGCGCCGGGTCATGCGCCCCGCCACGCGGTAGCCGATGTAGCACAGCAACGCGGTGATCGGCAGGCCGAACATCAACACCCGGCCCAGGTCCGCACCCAGTTGGCTGGCAGCGGCCACGGCGCCCGGATGGGGTGGCAGGAAGGCATGCACGGTAAGCAGCGCCGCACACATCGGCAGCGCGAACACCAGCAGCGGCTTGCGCGCCCGGCGTGCCACGCCGTAAGCCAGCGGCATCAGGATAATCACCCCGACCTCGAAGAATACCGGCACACCGATGATGAACCCGGCAATGGTCAGCGCCAGCGGCGTACGTCGGTTGCCGAAGCGCTCGATCAGCGACTTGGCCAAGGCCTCGGCACCGCCGGACAGCTCGATGATCCGCCCGATCATCGCGCCCAGGGCAATGATGATCGCAATGTGGCCGAGGGTCTTGCCCATGCCGCCTTCAATCGTCGCCACCAGATCCGCCGGCTTCACCCCGGCCACCAGCGCCACCACAATACTGACCAGCATCAGCGCAACAAACGGCTGGAATTTGTACTTGAGGACTAGGAACAGCAGCAGCGCGATGCCCGCGCCGGCGGTCAACATCAAAATCAGTGGGCTCATTCGAGAATGTCCTGTTGTTATTGTTTTTTTACGCAAGCCGGGTCCGTCGAGCGCCAAACCTGGCGCTCGGGCAGCACTTGCAGTGTCGTCTTTCGGGTTACCAGTGCGCGCCGAACGTCTCGCGCAATTCATCCAATGCGGCCTGATCCAACGGCGCAGGCCGAGGGTTGCTCATCAACCAGAGCCGGGCGGTTTCCTCCAGCTCTTCCAGGGCGTAGCTGGCCTTGGCCACCGAGCTTTCCCAGACCACCGGGCCCAGGCGCTCCAGCATCACCCCACGCACGCTGTTGGCCAGTTGCGCGACTTGTTCGGCGACCTTGGGCGAACCCGGACGCTGGTAGCCGATCAGGGGAATGTGCCCGACCTTCATCACCTGATAAGGCGTGAGCGGCGGCAGAATATCGTCCGCCCGCCACACCCCGGCCAAGGTCAGCGCCACCAAGTGGGTGGAATGCGTGTGCACCACGCCGCCGACGCTCGGGTTGCGGTCATACACTTGGCGATGCAGGGCCAGGGTCTTCGACGGTTTGTCGCCGGACACCCACTCCCCTTGCAGATTGACCTTGGCAATGGATGCAGGCACCAGGCGCCCCAGGCACACGTCAGTGGGCGTGATCAACCAACCATCGTCGAGGCGCGCACTGATATTGCCGGCACTGCCGACGGTGTAGCCGCGTTGGTACAGGCTGCGGCCGACATCGCAAATCTCTTCGCGCAGGGCCTGTTCATCGGCGCCGCTCATTGGGCACCTCCGGCCAACTGCGTGAGGGCTTTGGCGAAGAAGTCACGGCCGCCGAAGTTGCCCGATTTCAGGGCCAGTGCCAGCGGCTCGTCGCCACTGCTGACGGTGGCCGGCACGCCCGGGTCGATTTGCGCACCGATCTGCAGCAGGTTCACGCCGAGGGCCTTGACTACCGCCCCGGAGGTTTCGCCGCCGGCAATCACAAAGCGCCGCACGCCCTGCTGACGCAAGCCGGCAGCAATCGCGCCCAAGGCGTTCTCCACCAGTGCCCCGGCGCGCTCGACACCCAGTTGTTGCTGCACTGCCTTGACCTCGGCCGAGGAACTGGTGGCGTAGATCAACACCGTACTCGCACTGCCTTGGGCAAAGGCCAGGGCCTGGGCCACCACCGGTTCACCGGCAGCCAGGGCCAATGGATCGAGGCGCAACGCCGGGCGCCCCGCTTCGCACCAGGCCGCAACCTGGCCGAGGGTCGCCACCGACGCGCTGCCGGCCAGCACCACTTCACCTCCACGGATGGCAGGCAATGCCGCCGCATCGAAGTCGCGCAGCTTGCCGGCGCGGCGGAAATTGCCCGGCAGCCCCAGGGCCAGGCCCGAACCACCGGTGAGCAAAGGCAAGTCGGCACAGGCGCTGCCCAGGGTGTAGAGGTCCTGGTCGGACAGCGCGTCGGCAATCGCAATCCCCACGCCTTGTTCACGCAGTTCGGCGATCTTTGCGCGTGTCGCTTCAACACCGGCGGCGATGCTGTCGTAACGCAGCAAACCGACCGGCAATGCGGTCTGGCTTTGCAGCACACGCACCAGGTTGGCGTCGCCCATCGGTGTCAGCGGGTGATTCTGCATGCCGGACTCGTTGAGCAACTGATCCTGCACAAACAGGTGGCCACGGAAAATCGTCCGGCCATTCTCCGGGAACGCCGGGCAGGCCAGGGTAAAATCGCTGCCCAACGCCTTTAGCAAGGCTTGGCTGACCTGGCCGATATTGCCGGCGGCGGTGGAGTCGAAGGTCGAGCAATATTTGAAGAAGATCTGCTCGCAGCCCTGCTCGCGCAACCAGTCGAGTGCCGCCAGGGATTCCTCGACGGCCTCCACAGCCGGGGTGGTGCGCGATTTGAGGGCGATGACAATCGCGTCCGCATCCAGCCCCGCCGCTACTTCGCGGCTGGGTATGCCAATGCTTTGCACGGTGCGCATGCCGCCGCGCACCAGCATGTTGGCGAGGTCGGTGGCACCGGTAAAATCGTCGGCGATGCAGCCCAGCAGCGGGCGCGTGGTGGCGTTAGTCATAAAACGTTCCTTACACAGGCTCGGGCTTGGCGGTCGGCAGGTCGATGCCCGGGAAAATCTTGATCACCGCCGAGTCATCCTCGCGGCCAAAACCGGCACTGGAAGCTTGCATGAACATCTGGTGCGCAGTGGCCGACAACGGCAGCGGGAATTTGCTCGCACGGGCGGTATCCAGCACCAGCCCCAGGTCCTTGACGAAAATATCCACCGCCGACAGCGGCGTGTAATCAGCCTTGAGAATGTGCGGCACGCGGTTTTCAAACATCCAGGAATTGCCGGCGCTGTGGGTGATCACCTCGTACAAGGCATCGGCGTCCACCCCTTCGCGCAGGCCCAGGGCCATGGCTTCGGCGGAGGCCGCGATATGAACGCCGGCGAGCAGTTGGTTGATGATTTTGACTTTCGAACCCAGGCCATGCACGTCGCCCAGGCGATAGACCTTGCCCGCCATGCCGGCCAATACAGCCTCGGCCTTGGCGTAGGCGGCTTGCGGGCCGGAGGTCATCATGGTCATTTCGCCGGCTGCCGCCTTGGCCGCGCCGCCGGAGATCGGCGCATCCAGATACAGCAGGCCCTGCTCGGCCAGGCGCTGGCCCAGGTCCACGGCGTAGGTCGGTGCCACGGTGGCGCAGCCGATAACCAGGCTGCCGGGGCGCAATGCGCCAACCGCGCCACCTTCACCGAACAATACGGTTTCGGTCTGCTCGGCATTGACCACCACGGTGATGATCACATCACACGCATCGGCCATCAGCGCCGGTGACGCGCACGCCACCCCGCCTTCGCCCGCGAACTGCTGGGTAACGGCATCGCGCACATCGCAGGCGTGCACATTAAAGCCTGCACGCAACAACGAGCGGGCAATACCCAGCCCCATCGCGCCCAAACCAATTACACCGACATTCTTATTATTCATGGGGTACTCCAGGGGAAAACGGCGGCTGACGCCTCACCGGCGAGCCGCGTTGGAATTGCAGTCGATCATCCACCAATGAACGGATTATGTGAAGTATTTTTTTGATTTAACATTTATTAACACGCACCCAACAAAATCCCGTTCGACACCCTTTATCGCGTCGCCCCTGCGAACTCGTTTCCCGCTCTTGTGCTTTACGTATTATGGTATACCATCATACGCAAACCACCCTCGTCAGACGGAGCAGCTCATGAGTTTCGAAATCCGCAAGATCGTCAGCTACGTAGAAGAAACCTTTATCGAAGGCGGCAAAGCCTCCGACACCCCGGTAAAAATGGTCGGCCTGGCCGTGGTTCTGAAAAACCCTTGGCTGGGCCGTGGGTTCGTCGAAGACCTTAAACCGGAGATCCGCGCCAATTGCTCCGACCTCGGTGCACTGATGGTCGAACGCCTGGTGGGCATCATTGGCGGTGCCGAGAACATCCAAGCGTATGGCAAGGCCGCGGTGGTCGGCGCCGACGGCGAGATTGAACACGCGAGCGCAATCATCCATACCCTGCGCTTTGGCAATCACTACCGCGAAGCGGTCAAGGCCAAGAGCTACCTGAGCTTTACCAACAAGCGCGGCGGCCCGGGCACTTCGATCCAGGTCCCGATGATGCACAAGGATGACGAGGGCCTGCGCTCGCACTACATCACCCTGGAAATGCAGATCGAAGATTCGCCGCGTGCCGACGAAATCGTCGTGGTGCTGGGTTGCGCCGATGGCGGTCGCCTGCACCCACGCATCGGCAACCGCTATATCGACCTGGAAGAGCTGGCGGCTGAAAAAGCCCAGTAAGCAAGATCGGCCACAATAAAAAGCATGCAGGAGCGCTCCATGATTCGGCTCACCGCTGAACGCACCCCGGCTGGCACCAGTTATCTGGCGACCGGCCAAGGCCAGCCTGTGGTTTTGATCCACGGCGTGGGCCTGAATAAAGAAATGTGGGGCGGGCAAGTCGTTGGCCTGGCCACGAATTACCGCGTGATCACCTATGACATGCTCGGCCATGGCGCAAGCCCGCGCCCGGCCGCCGGCACGCCGCTGCTGGGTTATGCCGACCAGTTGCTGGAACTGCTCGACCACCTGCAATTGCCTCACGCCACGGTGATCGGCTTTTCCATGGGCGGCCTGGTGGCGCGGGCGTTTGCCTTGCATTACCCGGAGCGCCTGCAGGGCCTGGTGGTGCTCAACAGTGTATTCAATCGCAGCCCGGAACAGCGCGCCGGGGTGATCGCACGCACCGCCCAGGCCGCCGAGCACGGGCCGGATGCGAATGCCGAAGCCGCACTGTCGCGCTGGTTCAGTCGCGAATACCAGGCTGCCAACCCGGCGCAAATCGCCGCACTGCGTGAAACCCTGGCGGGTAACGACCCCCAGGGCTACCTCACCACGTATGAGCTGTTTGCGACCCAAGACATGTACCGCGCCGACGACCTCAAGGGGCTGCGCGTGCCCACCCTGGTCGCCACCGGCGAACTCGACCCGGGCTCGACCCCGGAAATGGCCCGGCAACTGGCCGATCGCATTCCCGGCGCGACCGTTGCGGTGCTGGCCGAGCAACGGCATATGATGCCGGTAGAATCGCCACGCCTGGTCAACCAGCTGCTGCTGGGGTTTCTTGACACGGTGTACGCCCAAAACAATCCAATCAAGGGGATCGTTGCATGACACTCGCACGCTTCCAGATGTGCATCGGCGGTGAATGGGTCGATGCCCTGTCCGGCAAGACTTTCGACAGCCTCAACCCGGCCCTGGCCGAACCCTGGGCGCAACTGCCCGACGCCGACGAAGCCGATGTGGAGCGTGCCGTGCAGGCTGCCCAAAGCGCTTTCGACAGCCCGGCTTGGCGTGGGCTCACCGCCACGGCGCGGGGCAAGTTACTGCGTCGCCTGGGTGACCTGATCGCCGACAACAAGGAGCAATTGGCCCAGCTGGAAAGCCGCGACAACGGCAAGCTGATCCGCGAAACCCGTGGCCAGGTCAGCTACCTGCCCGAGTTCTTCCACTACACCGCAGGCCTGGCCGACAAGCTCGAAGGCGGCACCCTGCCCTCGATAAGCCCGACCTGTTCGCCTACACCGTGCACGAAGCCATGGGCGTGGTCGCCGCAATCATTCCGTGGAACAGCCCGCTGTACCTGACCGCGATCAAACTCGCGCCGGCGTTGGCGGCAGGCAATACCATCGTGATCAAGCCGTCGGAACACGCCTCGGCAACCATCCTTGAACTGGCGCGCCTGGCCCTCGAAGCCGGCATTCCACCGGGCGTGGTCAACGTGGTGACCGGCTACGGCCCGAGCACCGGCGCCGCCCTCACCCGCCACCCGCTGGTGCGCAAGATCGCCTTTACCGGCGGCGCGGCCACGGCTCGGCATGTGGTGCGCAGCAGCGCGGAGAATTTCGCCAAGCTGTCCCTGGAACTGGGCGGCAAGTCGCCGAATATCATTTTTGCCGACGCCGACCTCGACAGCGCCATCAACGGCGCAATCGCCGGGATCTACGCGGCGTCCGGGCAAAGCTGCGTCTCCGGCTCGCGCCTGCTGGTACAGGAAGAAATCTACGACGAATTCGTCGAGCGCCTGGTGGAACGCGCCCAGCGTATTCGCATCGGCAACCCACAGGACGACGCCAGCGAGATGGGCCCCATGGCCACCGCGCAGCAACTGGCCGTGGTCGAGGGCCTGGTGGCCGATGCCATCGCCGAAGGTGCACGCCTGCGCACCGGGGGCAAGCGCCCGCAGAACCTCGGCGAAGGCTGGTTCTATGAGCCGACGCTGTTTGAGTGCGATCGCAACTCGATGAAGATCATGCAGGAAGAAGTGTTCGGCCCGGTGGCCTCGGTCATCCGCTTCAAAGACGAAGCCGAAGCGCTGGCCATCGCCAACGACTCGCAGTTCGGCCTTGCCGCCGGCATCTGGACCCGCGACCTCGGCCGCGCCCACCGCCTGGCCCGAGACGTGCGCTCGGGGATCATCTGGGTCAACACCTACCGCGCCGTGTCGGCCATGGCGCCTATCGGCGGCTTCAAGAACAGTGGCTACGGCCGCGAAAGCGGCATCGATTCGGTGCTGGCCTACACCGAGCTGAAAACGGTGTGGATCAACCTCTCCCAGGCGCCCATGCCTGATCCTTTTGTGATGCGTTAAGAGACCCCGACCATGATCGAACCCGGCATTTACAAAGACGTCATGAGCTCCTTCCCTTCCGGCGTCACGGTGGTCACCACCCTCGACCCGGACGGTGGCATCGTCGGCATCACCGCCAGCGCGTTCAGCGCGCTGTCGATCGATCCGGCCCTGGTGCTGTTTTGCCCCAACTACGCCTCGGACACCTACCCGATCCTGCGCGACAGCAAGCGCTTTGCGATCCATTTGCTGTCAGCCGAGCAGACCGCCGAGGCCTACGCGTTCGCCGGCAAAGGCAAGGACAAGGCCAAGGGCATCGAGTGGCACTTGAGCGAACTGGGTAACCCGCTGCTGGCCAAGGCTACGGCGATTATCGAGTGCGAACTGTGGCGCGAATACGACGGCGGTGATCATGCGATCATCGTGGGCGCGGTGAAGAACCTGATCCTGCCCGCGCAGCCAGTCACGCCGATGATCTACCACAAGGGCAAGCTGGGCCCGCTGCCCACCCTGGCCTGAGGCGCGCCGGGGGCAGGATGGGAGCCCGTGAGGGTTTGTCGCTTAAAGAACGCAGCATGATAAACTTCGGCATGATTTCGGCCCAGGCCCCCAGTTAACCGCTAAATTCAGAGCAGACCCCATGAAACGCGCGCCCCTCGACGACAGCTTCAAGGTCAATCACAACCCGGTCACCCTGCGCGAAATCGTGCTGGAAAAACTGCGCAGCGCCATCATGAACTTCCAACTGCTGCCGGGTGATCGCCTGGTGGAGCGCGACCTGTGCGACCGCCTCGGCGTCAGCCGCACTTCGGTGCGCGAAGCCTTGCGCCACCTGGAATCCGAAGGCCTGGTGGAGTTCGCCGATGCCAAGGGCCCGCAAGTGGCGATCATCACCCTGGCCGATGCCGTCGACATCTATGAGCTGCGTTGCGTGCTCGAGGGGTTGATCGTGCAACTGTTCACCCTGCGCGCCAAGGCCAAGGACATCAAAGCCCTGGAAAAAGCCCTGGAGGAGAACCGCAAGGCCCTCAAGGACGGCGAGTTGCAACAGGTCATCGATTCGGTACAAGGCTTCTACGACGTGTTGCTTGAAGGCTCCGGCAACCACGTGGCCGCCACCCAACTGCGCCAGTTGCAGGCGCGCATCAGCTACCTGCGCGCCACCTCGGTGTCCCAGGAAAACCGTCGCGGTACCAGCAACCAGGAAATGGAACGCATGGTCCAGGCGATCAAGAGCGGCGACCCGCTGGCCGCCCACCAAGCCTGCGTCGACCACGTGCGCGCCGCGGCTGCCGTGGCCCTGGATTACCTCAAGCGCAAACAGGAAGAGACCGGCAAGCTGCCGGAGATCACCCTGCCCATTGCCCTTAAAGAACCGCGCATAGGTCACTGACCGTGTTCAGCCCCAGCTTTTGCCCGAAATGCGGCGGCAGTGACCTCGGTCACCAGCTGCCACCGGGCGATACCCATGAGCGCCTGATGTGCCGGGGCTGCGGCTATATCCACTACATCAACCCCAAGATCATCGCCGGCTGCATCATCGAGCAAGACGGCAAATACCTGCTGTGCCAGCGTGCGATCCCGCCACGCCCCGGCACCTGGACCCTGCCGGCCGGTTTCATGGAAGGCGGCGAAACCACCGAACAAGCCGCGTTGCGTGAGGTGTGGGAAGAAAGCGGCGTGCGTGCAGAAATCCTCTCGCCCTACTCGATCTTCAGCGTGCCGAAGATCAGCGAGGTGTACATCATCTTCCGCGCCATCGCACTGGAGATCACCGACCAGTTTGGCCCGGAAACCCTCGACTACAAATTCTTCGCACCCGAGGACATCCCCTGGGACAGCATCTACTACCCCGCGATCCGGCAGATCCTCGAACGCTATATCGAGGAACGCCAGGCCGGGGTGTATGGCATTTATATCGGGAATGACGACAGCGGCAGGATCCACTTTATCCGCTGATCTGCAGGTCGAACCGATTCCAAATGTGGGAGCTGGCTTGCCTGCGATGGCAACAACCGGGTTTGCCTGATGTACCCAGGTGCCTGCATCGCAGGCAAGCCAGCTCCCACAGTTGAGCCAGGTTTGGCCGGCTAAACCTACGGTGCCAGCCCTTCCACAATAATGATCTGCGCCACCCCCGCGCCTTCACGGTGCCCCTTCGCCTCCTGATATTCCACCGACTCATAACAGGCCACTGCCTGCTCGTAGCTATCAAACTCGATTACAACATTGCGCTGCCGTGCGGGCTCGCCTTCCAGCGCCACGCTGCGCCCGCCCCTGGCCAGGAACCGCCCGCCGAACTTGGCAAACGCCGCCGGCGCACGTTGGGTGTACTGCGTGTATTGCTCTGCATCGGACACATCCACATGGGCAATCCAGTAAGCCTTCATCACGACATCCTCTTGCTTGATTTTTGTGGTATACCATAATACATACAACCAACAAAACGAGCACTCCACATGTCCTTCAACAGCATCGCAGACATCATCGAAGACTACCGCCAAGGCAAGATGGTGCTCCTGGTGGACGACGAAGATCGGGAAAACGAAGGCGACCTGTTGCTGCCAGCAGCGTGCTGCACCGCCGAGACTATCAGCTTCATGGCCCGCGAAGCGCGTGGTTTGATCTGCCTGACCCTCACCGACGAACACTGCCAGCGCCTCGGCCTGGAACAGATGGTGCCGAGCAATGGCAGCGTGTTCAGCACCGCGTTTACTGTGTCTATCGAAGCGGCCAGCGGCGTGACCACCGGCATCTCCGCCGCCGACCGCGCACGCACGGTGGCGGCCGCCGTCGACCTCAACGCCGGCCCCGCCGACATTGTGCAACCGGGGCATATCTTCCCGTTGCGTGCCAAGGACGGTGGCGTGTTGACCCGCGCCGGCCACACCGAAGCCGGTTGCGACCTGGCGCGCCTGGCCGGGCACACGCCGGCCTCGGTGATCGTCGAAGTGATGAACGATGACGGCACCATGGCCCGCCGCCCCGAGCTGGAGATCTTTGCGCGCAAGCACGGGATCAAGATCGGCACCATCGCCGACCTGATCCACTACCGCCTCAGCACCGAGCGCACGGTGGTGCGCATCGGCGAACGCGACTTACCCACGGTGCACGGCATGTTCCGCCTGATCACTTTTGAAGACCGCATCGACGGCGGCGTGCATATGGCGATGGTCATGGGCCAGTTGCGCCGCGACACACCGGCGCTGGTGCGCGTGCATGTGATCGACCCGCTGCGCGACCTGGTGGGCGCCGATTACAGCGGCCCGTCCAACTGGACACTGTGGGCCGCGTTGCAACGCGTGGCCGCCGAAGGCAGTGGCGTGGTGGTGGTGCTGGCCAACCATGAATCATCCCAGGCCCTGCTGGAACGGGTGCCGCAACTGACCCAGACGCCGCGCCAGTTCAGCCGTTCGCAATCGCGGATTTATTCGGAAGTCGGCACCGGGGCGCAGATATTGCAGGACCTTGGCGTCGGCAAGCTGCGTCACCTCGGCCCGCCCCTGAAATATGCCGGGCTGACCGGCTATGACCTGGAGGTGGTCGAGAGCATTCCCTACACCGAATGATGGATAACCGGTAAGGCAAAATGCTTGCACAAAGTTTGGAATACCATAATATGATATTCCATAGACCGAACGCTTTCGCCAAGTGCGCCCGCCAGGGATAGCACCAATAACAGCCCTTGGCACGGTCGCTCTTTGGGCCCCGATAAAAGGCCCCGTTGGACCTACTGCTCCCGATAGGCGGGCATTACCAAGCCCGCTCAATAACAAAACAAATGAGGGCGTGAAAATGGTGTTGAACAAACGTGCAACCGCGATGCTGTTCGCGGGTTTACTGGCCACGGCCACTCACGCGGCCCTGGCGGCCGAAAGCGTCAATTTCGTGAGCTGGGGCGGTAGCACCCAGGACGCGCAGAAGCAGGCGTGGGCCGATCCTTTCAGCAAGGCCAGCGGGATCACCGTGGTGCAGGACGGCCCCACCGACTACGGCAAACTCAAAGCCATGGTCGAAAGCGGCAACGTGCAGTGGGACGTGGTGGATGTCGAGGCCGACTTCGCCTTGCGCGCCGCCGCCGAAGGCTTGCTCGAGCCCCTCGATTTCTCGGTGATCCAGCGCGACAAGATTGACCCACGGTTCGTCTCCGACCATGGCGTGGGCTCGTTCTTCTTCTCCTTCGTGCTCGGCTACAACGAAGGCAAGCTCGGCGCGTCAAAACCGCAGGACTGGACCGCGCTGTTCGACACCAAGACCTACCCCGGCAAACGTGCCCTCTACAAATGGCCAAGCCCCGGCGTGCTCGAACTGGCGCTGCTGGCCGACGGCGTCGCCGCCGACAAGCTCTACCCGCTGGACCTGGATCGCGCCTTCAAGAAGCTCGACACCATCAAGAAAGATATCGTCTGGTGGGGCGGCGGTGCGCAGTCGCAACAGCTGCTGGCCTCCGGCGAAGTCAGCATGGGCCAATTCTGGAACGGGCGCATTCACGCCCTGCAGGAAGATGGTGCGCCAGTGGGCGTGAGCTGGAAGCAGAACCTGGTAATGGCCGATATCCTCGTCGTGCCTAAAGGCACCAAGAACAAAGCCGCGGCGATGAAGTTCCTCGCCAGTGCCAGCAGCGCCAAGGGCCAGGCGGATTTTTCCAACCTGACCGCCTATGCTCCAGTGAACATCGACAGCGTGCAGCGCCTGGATTCGGTCCTGGCGCCCAACCTGCCGACGGCGTACGCCAAGGACCAGATCACCCTCGATTTCGCCTACTGGGCCAAGAACGGCCCAGCCATTGCGACACGGTGGAATGAATGGCTAGTCAAATGAAAATGACGGCAACCACGCCGACCGGGAGCGCCCTCGGCGCTGCCGGCGCGGTTTCCCGCCAAGCCTCGGCGCCGTCCCTGGCGCAGCGCTGGCGGGGGTCGAGCAACCTGATCCCGGCCCTGCTGTTTCTGGGTTTGTTCTTCCTGGCACCGCTGATCGGCCTGTTGCTGCGCGGGGTGCTGGAGCCGGTGCCGGGCCTGGGCAACTATGAGCAACTGTTCGCCAACTCGGCGTACGCACGGGTACTGCTCAACACCTTTTCAGTGGCGGGCCTGGTGACCCTGTTCAGCCTGCTGCTGGGCTTTCCGTTGGCCTGGGTGATCACCCTGGTGCCACGCGGCTGGGGGCGCTGGATCCTGAACATCGTGCTGCTGTCGATGTGGACCAGCCTGCTCGCCCGCACCTATTCATGGCTGGTATTGCTGCAAGCCTCCGGGGTGATCAACAAGGCGCTGATCGCCATGGGCATCATCGATGTACCGCTGGAGATGGTGCACAACCTCACCGGTGTGGTGATCGGCATGAGCTACATCATGATCCCGTTCATTGTGCTGCCGTTGCAGGCGACCATGCAGGCCATCGACCCGATGATCCTGCAGGCCGGCTCCATCTGCGGCGCCAGCCCCTGGACCAACTTCTTCCGGGTGTTCCTGCCGCTGTGTCGGCCGGGACTGTTTTCCGGTGGTTTGATGGTGTTTGTGATGTCTCTCGGTTACTACGTGACCCCGGCGCTGCTCGGCGGCGCGCAGAACATGATGCTGCCCGAGTTCATCATTCAGCAGGTGCAATCGTTCCTCAATTGGGGCCTGGCCAGTGCCGGCGCCGCGTTGCTGATCGTCATCACGCTGGTGCTGTTCTACTTCTACCTGAAGCTTCAGCCGGAATCCCCGGTTGGCGCCAGCAATGCGAGGTAAGCCGTCATGCTGCTGACTCCCAATGCCATGAGCCGCAGGATGCGCCTGGGTCTCTACACCACCACCGGGTTGATTGGCCTGTTCCTGCTGTTGCCGATCGTGTTTATCGTGCTGCTGTCGTTCGGCTCGTCGCAGTGGCTGGTGTTCCCACCGCCCGGCTGGACCCTGAAATGGTACGGCCAGTTCTTCTCCAACGCCGACTGGATGAACGCGGCGCTGGCCAGCCTCAAGGTCGCGGTGCTGACCACCGTATTCGCCGTCGCCCTGGGCCTGCCCACCGCGTTTGCCCTGGTGCGCGGGCGTTTCCCCGGTCGCGAATTGCTCTACGGCCTGTTCACCCTGCCGATGATCGTGCCGCTGGTGATCATCGCCGTGGCGGTGTACGCGCTGTTCCTCAAGCTCGGCTACACCGGCACGATGTTCGCCTTTGTGGTCAGCCATGTGATTGTTGCGTTGCCGTTCACCATTATCTCGATCATCAACTCGCTGAAGCTGTTTGATCAGTCGATTGAAGATGCCGCGGTGATCTGCGGCGCGTCGCGCTTGCAGGCGGTGTTCAAGGTGACCTTCCCGGCGATTCGCCCAGGCATGGTGGCCGGAGCACTGTTCGCGTTTCTCGTTTCGTGGGACGAAGTGGTGCTCAGTGTGATGATGGCCAGCCCGACCCTGCAAACCCTTCCCGTAAAAATGTGGACCACCCTGCGCCAGGACCTGACGCCTGTGATCGCCGTCGCCTCGACGTTGCTGATCGGCCTCTCGGTACTGGTCATGGTGATTGCCGCCGCCCTTCGCCGGCGCACCGAAACCCGCGCCTGAGCGCCGAGGATTAAGACATGAGTGCAGTGATCAAAGACCCCGCCCAGCACCCTGGCCAACCCCTGGTCAGCCTGCGCAACCTGAACAAGTACTACGGCGAATTCGCCGCCGTGGACAACATCTCGCTGGACATCCAGGATGGCGAATTCCTCACCTTCCTCGGCTCCAGCGGTTCCGGCAAAAGCACCACCCTGTCGATGCTCGCCGGTTTTGAAACGCCGAGCAGCGGCGAGATCCTGGTGGGCGGCCAATCCCTGGTCAATGTGCCGCCGCACAAACGCGATATCGGCATGGTGTTCCAGCGCTATTCGCTGTTCCCGCACCTGTCGGTGCGCGACAACATCGCCTTCCCCCTGGCGATTCGCAAACTGCCGAACGCCGAGCGCGAGCAGCGCGTCGACGCCATGCTCAAGCTGGTGCAACTCGAACAATTCGCCCATCGCCGCCCTTCACAGCTGTCCGGCGGCCAGCAGCAACGGGTCGCCATCGCCCGGGCGTTGGTGTACGAGCCACGCATCCTGCTGATGGACGAACCCCTCGGCGCCCTCGACAAGAAACTGCGTGAAGACCTGCAAGATGAACTGCGCCAGCTGCACCGGCGCCTGGGCATCACCATCGTCTACGTGACCCACGACCAGGAAGAAGCCATGCGCTTGTCCCAGCGCATCGCGATTTTCAGCCACGGCAAGATCGTCGGCCTGGGCAGCGGTTTCGACCTGTACCAGAACCCGCCGAACGCATTTGTCGCCTCGTTCCTCGGCAACTCCAACTTCCTCAAACTCAAGGCCCAAGGCAATGCGGTGGCGTCGTTCGAAGGCCAGTCGCTGTCGATTCGCCTGACCAGCGGGCTGCAGGCCGAGCAGGATGTACTGCTGATGGTACGCCCGGAAAAAGCCCTGGCGCTGAGCGTGGAGCAGGCCGCCGAGCAGCCGTTGGCGGCGGGCTGGAATGAAGTGTCGGCGATTGTTGGCGAGGTGTTGTTCCTCGGCGAAAGCCAGACCTGCACGGTGAAAACCCTGGGCGGCACTTCGATGACGGTCAAGGCGCTGTCCTCCGCCGGCATGCCGCTGAAAACCGGCGACCCGGTGCGCGTGCGCTGGGCCACGGCGGATGCGTGTGTGTATACCGAGTGGGCCGAAAGCGATCTGAACAAGGCGGCTGGGGCGCATTGACGCCCCAGCTTCATCCTTTGCAGGTTCAGGAGACAAGGGAGGATTTGATGCGTACCAGAAAGTCCGCCGTCCACTCTTGGACCATCACTGAGTAGGGCTCTTGCGGGTTACCCATCTCTTTCATCTGCAACAGCGAACGATCACGCAGAACCTTCAATCGGTTAATGATCTTCAGGCTTTTCGGCTTCGTGCCATTTTTGCCTGTTGTGACTTCCTCCATCAGTGAAGACAACTCGATCACCATCCACTCCAGATACATCAGGTGGCGTAGAACGCGTGTTCGATCCTGCACCAAGCCCAACCGGTTGAGGCCATAGGTTTGAATCGACACTGCGCCCTTGACGCTGAGTTTGCCGTTACGAGCCTGCTTGATCTCCGCTTCAAGCTTTTCCTTGGCCCCCTTCACGTCCCCCGCAGGCAGCCCGGCATCGTCGCGGGATTTAGGTAACACCAGTCCAATCAGGTTGTCGCGATCGATATAAAAGCGTAGGTGCTCGCTGGGGTTATCACGGCATGGGTCGAGTAGAAGCGGGTATTCAGACGAGAAGTCCCGTGCAGACTCCGTCGCGCGCGTGCCCAAAATGGGAAAGCTATCATGCTTGCCACTCTGCTCCTCGGAGGACGCACTGAATCGACTGCCGTCTTTTACCAACTGAACCAGTTGTGCAGTTAGGGTGGGAGTTATCTGGCCGCTGCGTCGGTTGCAATTGATGCAGCTCGGCAGGAGATTGTCCCACGCTGCGGCGAGCCACCAATAACCTCCGTGATTCTTGTCTTCCTGCAATCGGCCTTTGGGACGAAAATGCTCCGTGTCTACAGGTGCTGTTGAATAGTAGAAACTTTCGCAGTAGGCGCACTTGCCATGAAAGAGTTCGTGAAGCCGCTCCTCGACACTGGGGTCCTTATAGACGCTGAACCGAGCCTTGGCTTCTTTCTGGGCAGGTAACTTTGCAGCCTGTGCAGCGCCTCCCCTTTTGCCCTTGGGCTTTTTTTTTCGGCGCATTCACGCCTGCTGCTTTCTTAGCAGCGAAAAAGGAGGTGAGCGCTTCAAGCTCCTGCTCGGCGTCCGAAAGGACTTCGCCGTCTTTAGCTTCCATAGCGCTCGGCGGATAGACGGCATCTCGATTAACTGATCGCATAATTCAGAAACGCTCCAGAATATGGACGATTTCTTCCCGATACTGTTTACGCAGCTTTTTCAGTTGCTTGCCCGATGCTATGTTGCGTTTCTTCAGAAACATGGCAACCGACTTCTGTACTAAACGTTGAGCCTCTGTACTGCCAACAGGGAGTACGTCCAAAATTTCGCGTTTGAATTTTTTCAATACCTCTGTTTCAGCCTGAGTCGGGCTGTCGCCTTCCTCCTGTTTTGCCAGCAGGTCGGCAATATGCGCGAGTTGCAACTGCATATCAGGTTCATCGGTAGTCATCAGATTGAAAAAATCCGAGGTTAACAATTGCTCCACTGTGAGTTTTCCGACGTCAGGTAAATCGCTGATGCATTCGATCTTTACACACAAGTCATCGTCTACATTGGCTCTGCGGCGCAACACCGCCACCTCGCCTTTGTGCATACCTCGCAGACACAGCGGATCATGGGACGTCGCGATGAACGTGACCTTTGGCAGCGCTTCGCGCAGCGCACTCATGATGCGAATTTTCCAGTGCGGGTGCAGATGAACCTCGATCTCATCGATTAAAACAACTGCCTGGGCCGTGGGAAAGTTCTGAAAATACGGGTTGACTTTCCGGTCCATCAACCCGCGTAGAATGTCACACACCATTGCCAATAATGAACGATAACCCGAGGAAGCCAGATGCAGCGGCGTCTTTCCTTTGCGTAAGTTGTCCTCAATGTTTGTCACGATGACCAGGCAATCAAGTACTTCGTCCTCCTCTATGAATTTGAACTTTTTATCCATGGAAAAGATGATCCGCAGGACGCGCACGACTTCTTCAAAATCATTTTTATTTAAACTTCGTAACCACGCCTCAGGGTTAGCCAACAAACGAGTCGAGTCGAATAGATTGAAGATTGATCCAGCAGGTGCTTGCTGCGCATTTACATTAAGGTATTGGCGAAAGGGACCATACGCAAAAACCGGAGGCAACGCTTTCGACAACTTGTTAACCTCGAGGATATCGTTAGTGATCGTCAGCACCCGTACCTCATCTGGCTGCAAGCGCAACGTCACCGTGGCTTCACGAGTAGGCATTTTTTGTACAGCGCCCAACAACGAAGTATTTAAAGTTAGCCCCTTATGATTGCGCGCCACCCTTCTTCTGGTGGTGTTATCGGCCAACGCTAGCGCGAGGGCTTCAAGGACCGAACTTTTACCGACAGCATTTTCACCCAAGATCAGTAACGCAGGAACTTGCGCCGATGTTTCCGAAATCGCCAGCAATTTTCGACGCTTTGGAATACTAATTTTGAGGTGTTCGATGCTCTTGAAGTTTTTCAACTCAAAAGCGTACAACGATCCGTACTCCATCGGCGCAGCATCCGGCTCTACCGCAGGCTCGATTTCGAGCTCGACCTGAGGCCCAACCCACTCTTCTCGTAGCGCGGCCCATTGGGAATCAAAGCCAAAGTTGGATTTAAATAATGTCTCCCTCAAATCCTTCAGTGCGCTCTGAAAACCGGGTTTGCCGGCAATGACGCTGAACGTTTTCAGGATCTTCCTCATAGAAAGATCCGACCGTGTCAGCGTTCTTGTCGACAGCGTCATAGCAATCTGGCGGCATTGCAGGTACCAAAGCCCGCCAAACTCCAGTGCCGGAAAATCGAGCAACGCGATGACAGAGGGGTCGTGATTGATCCAGGCGTCACGTTCTTGTGACAAAAACAGATCAAGGTAGCGGCTCAAACACTCAGAGCGTTGCTTTGTCAGTTTGGGACGATCCAGATTGTAAGCCTGAATAGTCATCGAACCCTCTACGCTTAAATTATGTAAAACCCCCTCGTGATTAACGTGCAAGTGTTCATGGAGTGCCTGATCAGAACAGGGATCGAGATACAGACGTTGTTCTTTGAGAGGATAGTGTCCCCACAAACCGCTATCGCTTTTTACAAAGTTGTCCAACTGTTTTTTTGTCGGCAGCGTCTGCCTCGGCCCATTAACCGGAAAAAAGTCAATTCGATGGGGTACGCATTCCCGACAAACCGGGTAAATATTCTCCCAGGCCAAGGACAGCCAGGAATAATAGAGGTGGTGGTCTTTGGCTTTTTTAGTGGGTAATGCGTTTGCCACAGGACGAAACCTGTGGTGCCGCAAGTCGTTTCGAAAGCGTTCGCAAAAAGCGCACTTCCCGCGAAACAGCCGACTCAGCGTTGGCAACATATCGCCGTCGTCCAGATCAATCTCAGACACCGGCGTGGCAGTTTGCGACCGCTCATTCGGCGCCAGAAGCAGAAAGTCCCTGATCACGCTTCTTGCCTCAACGACCTCCTTACTGCTCAGAAAAACCGGAGGGTTCACCGAACTGCGCTCAAAATACTGCATCGATCTCGTCCCTAAGACACTCAAAAGGACTAGATTAATAGCATTGCGCCATCAACTGAAAGCATTCCTACACTTTGCGCTCGAAAATCGCCCCCTCGATCCCCAGCACCTCACGGGTATCGGCATAAATCCCCACGCCCTTCTCCCATACGTGCTTGATCGACTGGTCGGCGCAACGAATCTGGTAGTTGAGTTCGAACGGCTCATGCCGCGACAGCGCGTATTGCACCTCGCGCCACACGTAGTCGGCATCCTGGGCCAGGATCAGGCTGTTGTAGGTGAACTCATGGTTGTCCACCAGGCGCTCGGCGGGGTAGCCGGTGAGTTGCAGGCAGCCGGCGCTGACGAATTCCATGGTCCAGTCGCGGTTGTTGCGCCCGCGATAGATCAGCCCCGGCATGCTGTCGAGCAAACTCATGCTGCTGCGCTGGCTGGCCTGCCAGGCGATTTCGCGGCGCTTGTGCGCGGTCACATCGCCGGCCACCAGGTAGAACCCCTGGGGGCCGCGCTTGAGGCTGATCTCGAACCAGCGCAGCTCACCGCACGGGTGCACAAACCGCAGGCGCTGGCTGAACGAGCTGTCGGGGCGGCGGCGCAGTTCATTCAGGGCCTGGCGCCATAATGGGCGATCTTCCTGGTGCACGTAGTCCATCAGGTTGCGCTCGGTACCCGGCTGGCCCATCAATTCGGCCCACGCCAGGTTGAAGTGGGCGATCTGGCCGTTGTCGCGCAGGTGCAGCAAGGCGGCGGGGAAACAATCCATCAGCTCGATCGACGGCAGCACACAGGCTTCGGGGCTTTCCCTCATCTAATGGCGCTCCTCGTGCTTCAAGGCGCCGCTGTGGACCCAGGCCGCCAGCTCCAGCCGCGAATGCAGGCCGAGCTTCTGCAACAAACTGCGCACGTAGATTTTCACCGTGCCGTCACTGATGCCCAGTTCCCTGCCGATCTGCTTGTTACTCATGCCGGCGGCGATCAACGCCAGGGTCTGGCCTTCGCGCTCGGTGAGGTTGTCGTTGCCCGGAGCCTCGCTCTGGTGTGCGGGCTCGGTCTGGTCGGCCAACAGCGCAATCAGGGTCGAATCCAGCACAATCGCGCCCTTGTGGCAGTTGCGCATATACGCCAGCAAGGCATCCGGCTCGGTTTCCTTGAGCACATAACCGCTGGCGCCCAGGCGCAAGGCGGTGAGCAACTCGGCGCGGTCCATCGAGGCGGTGAGCACCACCACCTGGCAATCCAGGCGCAATTGGCGCAACTCATCCAGCACCTGCAACCCGCTGAGGCCGGGCATGTGCAGGTCCAGCAGCACCTGTTGCGGCGTCAGGCTCACGGCCAGGTTGATGCCTTCTCGGCCGCTGGCCGCCTGGCCCACCACTTCGAAGTCGCCACTGGCGTCGAACAACTGCGCCAGGCCCTTGCGAAACAACGGGTGATCATCGATCAGTAATAAGGTCGTGCAGTCCATCGAGGCTCCCCTGTGGCAGATCGTGGTGGCGGCGCAGGCCAAGGTGCACGCGCACGCCGTGCGGGCGGATGGCTTCAATGCTCAGCCGAGCGCCGATGCTGGCGGCGCGCTCGCGGATAATCGCCAGGCCGAAATGGTTGTGTTCGTCGCAGGCCGGGCTCAGGCCGATGCCGTCGTCTTCCACCGACACCGAAGCCTCGCCGTCCTGGGCCTGACGCAGTTCGATGCGCACATGCCGTGCGTGGGAATGGCGCACCGCGTTGGCCAGCGCTTCGCGAATGATCTGCAGGATCTGCAATTCGGTTTCCGGGCTCAGGGCGTCGTCGGCCAGGCGGTTGTCCAGTTCGAACACGATGATGCACCGCCGCGAGAATTCCGCGACCGAGTCGGCCAGGGCTTGGCGCAACGAGCGCCCGTCCATGGTCAGGCGGGCGCTGGTGATCAGCTCGCGCACCTGGCGTTGCAACTGGCTCAGGCCGGCGCACAGGTCCTGCAATACCGGCTCGCCCAGCTGCGATTGCAAGCCATGGGCCTGGAACGACAGGTAACCCAACTGCTGCGCCACCGAATCGTGCAGCTCACGGGCCAGCGCACCGTGGCGCGAGGTTGCCTGTTTGCGCTGCTGTTCGCGCTGGTGGCTGCGCAGGCGCACGCTGACGCCGACTGCCTGCGCAGCCTCCTCCAGCAAACCGCGCCAACTGGCACCGGCGCGTCTGGGGGTATCGAGCAGCAACACGCCCTTTTCGCCCTCGGGCAACGCGCACACCACCCGGTGTAGCCCGCGTTGCCGGCAAGGGCGCACGCCTGCGGCGTGTCCGCCACGTTCGGGTCGCGCCAGGGGCATGTCGCCACGGCTTGGCAGCCCTCGATCAAGCCGCGCCGGGTCGGGCTCAAATCTTCGCCGCCGAGGATCAGGTTGAGCCTGGCAGGCGGCAGCAGTGCGTCGAAACGGTCCAGGAAACCCGACAAGGCACCGTCAGCGTGCAGGGGCAACCTGGCCAACAGCTTGCGCACGCTGCGCGCCTGTTCGGGGCGCACAGGCCCCAACCAGAGCGGCCAGCCTTTCGGTCGTGTTTGCACTCTTCGCTAACTCCCCGTGCCGTTGCTGAGCGTCAGGCAAAGACCAGCAACTTCCATGCCCCGAACGGCCGTAACGCAAGGCTTATCTCCAAAGGCATAGCCCTTTTTCCAGATTGAGAAGATTTTCCCCATAGGAAAGTATCTCTCCCAACAGGAAACAAAACCCACCCCGGAGGAGCCCGCATGACGCACACCCTCAGCCGCCCCATCGTGGTAGTGCAATCGGCCAACACCCGTGCGCAGGTTGTCGAAGAACTGGAGAAGCCCTTGCTGTTGAACGGCGAACAACCCGACTTCGCCCGACGCCTGCACGAGGCATTGGCCAGCGCCACTGTGGGCTGCCGGCTCTACCTGCAGGGCGATGAAGCCTTTATCTGGCGCATTCACGCCGAGGCACGTGCCGCAGGCCTGGAAGACCACGAAATCAGCCTGACCTGCGCAACCCCCGGTCTGCGCCAGGTGTATTGCGCACACTGCGGCCTGACCCAGGCGGCCGGGCCGCAGGCGCGGTTGAACTGCATCGGCTGCCATGTGGGGCTGGAGGTGCGCACGCATTTTTCCCGGCGCCTGGGGGCTTACCTCGGGGTCTGCCTCAACCCCGACCAGCCCTACGCGGGGTTCCAGCCATGAGCGCGGCCCTCAGCGTGCAGGTCAGCGCGGCCCGCATGCTCACGCCGGTGGTGCGCGAATTTACCCTCACCGCCTGCGACGGCGCCCTGCCCGGCTTCTCGCCCGGCAGCCATGTGCAGGTGCATCTGCCGCTGGCGGAGGGCAAGGTGCGCAACGCCTATTCACTCACCAGCGACCCGGCGCACAGCCAGCACTACCGCATCGCCGTGCGCCTGCAGGAGGCCTCGCGTGGCGGCTCGCAGTATCTGCATCGCCAGGTGCAGGTCGGCGACACGTTGCAGATCTCGCCGCCGGCCAATCTGTTCGCGCCCCATGGCACCGCACGCCTGCATATCCTGATCGCCGCCGGTATCGGCATCACGCCGTTCATGGCCTATATCGCGGCGATGGAACAACAGCGCGCCGATTTCGAACTGCACTACCTGTTTCGCCCGGGCCTCAGCGACGCCTACCTTGATGAACTGCAACAACGCCTCGGCCCGCGTCTGCACACCTACGACCAGCGCCCCGATTTGAGCCGAATCCTCGGCAACCGGCCGCTGGGCAGCCACGTCTACAGCTGTGGCCCACAGCCCTTGCTCGATGCGGTTGAGCAGCACGCCACACGCCTCGGCTGGCCGCCCAAACGCGTGCACTCGGAAGCCTTCAAGGGCGCACAACCGGGCCAACCGTTCGAGCTGGAGCTGCTGCGCAGCGGGCGGCGGCTGCGCGTCGAGGCCGAACAAAGCCTGCTTGAAGCCCTGGAGCACGCCGGCCTGCACGTCCCCAACCTGTGCCGTGGCGGGGTCTGCGGCCAGTGCATCACTCGCCATCAAGGCGGCGCCATCGAACACCGCGACAGCTTCCTCAGCCCGGCCGAGCAGGCCGAATTTCTCATGCCCTGTGTCTCACGCGGCTGCGGCCCCTGCGTTTCGCTGGACTTATAGGAGTCAGACCATGCCCCTGCAATCGAGCCCCGTGCTGAGCTATCGCGACGACTTCAGTTTTCGCAACAGCCCGGCGGCAATCCGCCGGTTCCCCTTCCCCTTTATCGAAGACAGCTACCTGTACTCGGTGAATATCGAACCGGCCACCTCCCGCGACCCGGGCTCGATCTATGAGCACGCCTTCGACATCGACGAGCACTACCGCTCGGAAATGGCCGAACGCGCCCTGGTGCTGGACAAGGACCCGCGTCGCTACCTGGTGATGCCGCACATGCAAGTGGCCGCCTGGGATGCATTGCAAATGATCATGGAACACTTGGCCGCCGATTACCCGCAAGGGTTCAGCCTGACGCGTGACGGCGACCGCTGGCAGTGGCGCAACCACCTGCTCGACATCGACCAGCAGTTTGTCTTCGGCGACGCCGCCAGCCTGCCCTGTGCGCCGCTGGAGTACATCGGCCGCCAGGTGCAAGGCGATTTCGCCTTGCTCGACCAGCGCGATGGCGACCTGTACATGGACGCCGGCCTGGTCACCAGCCCGGCCGACTGGTCGCTGGCGTTCGACGCCGGCATGAGTTTCAAGCAGTGGCATGCACCCGTGCCCATGGCCCACCAGATGGGCGTATTCGAACGGGCGCTGAAGTACCTGCTCAACCTGCAGGTCGGCCAGCCGGTGCGGCGCCTGAACTGGACCCTGACCATCAACCCGCGCCTGGATTCTTCCCCGGAAACCTTCCATGAGTGGGGTGCGGATCGCGGCCGGATCACCGCGCAGAACGTCGGCCAGCAAGTACACCTGCGGGTCGAGCTGCAAGTGATGGCGCGCCTGCCGCGCAGCAACGCGGTGATGTTCAGCATACGCACCTACCTGATCAGCCTCGACGAACTGGTCACCCAACCTGGCTGGGGCTGCCGCTTGCACCGCGTGCTGCGCGACCTGCCCGAGCCCATCGCCGACTACAAGGGCATGACCCGCTACCGCCACACGCTGGTCGAGTGGCTGAGCCAATTCGACCCACAAGCCTGACGCCCTTTCTTCTACGACAAGGAACCTCACATGACCCACTCATGGCGTATTTCTGCACTGGCCGAACGGCACCGCGCCCTCGGCTCCCACCTTGAAGACTGGAACGGCATGGGCACCGCCTGGACCTACAGCAGCGCGCTGGCCGACCACCACGAAGCGATCCGCACCCGCGCCGGCCTGATGGACGTATCCGGGCTGAAAAAGTCCACTACGTGGGGCCTCACGCCGAGAGCCTGTTGCAGTGGGCCACCACCCGCGACATCGCCAAGCTCTACCCCGGCAAGTCGGTGTATGCCTCGATGCTCGACGAGGACGGCAAATTCGTCGATGACTGCATCGTTTATCGCACCGGCCCGAATGCCTTCATGGTGGTGCATGGCGCCGGCACCGGGCATGAAATGCTCGTGCGCTCGGCCCAGGGCCGGCAAGTGGCGGTGCTGTTCGATGACGACCTGCACGACCTGTCGCTGCAAGGCCCGCTGGCGGTGGATTTCCTGGCCGAGCATGTGCCCGGCATCCGCCAGCTGCCGTACTTTCATCACCTGCAAACGCGCCTGTTCGACCGACCGGTGATGATCTCCCGCACCGGCTACACCGGCGAGCGCGGCTACGAGATTTTCTGCAAGGCGGCCGACGCCCCCTTCCTGTGGGACAGCATCCTCGAACAGGGCGCCAGCCTGGGGATTATCCCCTGTGCCTTTACCGCGCTGGACTGGCTGCGAGTGGAAAGCTCGCTGATGTTTTTCCCCTACGACAACTCGCAAATGTACCCCTTCGCCGATCAGAAAGCCGGCGACACCCTGTGGGAAATGGGCCTGGATTTTACCGTCTCCCCCGGCAAACAGGCGTTCCGTGGCGCCGAAGAACACCTGCGCCTGCGCGGCCAGGAGCGTTTCAAGATCACCGGAGTATTGCTCGAAGGGGTGCGCCCGGCCGAGGCCGGCGACACCTTATGGCAGGGCAACCAGCAAGTCGGGGTGATCACCTGCGGCATGTATTCGCGCCTGAGTAAACGCTCGATGGCCATTGCGCGGATGAGCGTCGCTTGCTCTGTGCCAGGCGTTGCGTTGCAGGTGCGCGGCAGCCTTGAAACGGGCGCCGTGACCCACGCCTTGCCGTTTGACGACCCGGAAAAAACCAAGCGCACGGCCAAGGGCTGAGCCGACCCTTCACTTTATTCAGGAGCCTTCGATGGACGCCTCCAGCGAACATTACATTCTCAAGATCACCTGCCCGGCGGCGTCCGGGATTGTCGCGGCGATCAGCGCCTGCCTGGCACACCAGCAGTGCTACATCAGCGAGCTGGCGCAGTTCGACGACGAGTTCACCGGGCAGTTTTTCATGCGCGCCGTGTTCCGTTTCAACACCGGCGTGAACGGTGATATCGGCGCCCTGCGCGAGGGCCTGGGCGACCTCGCCGGCGGCTTCGACATGCAGTGGCAACTGTTCAGTTCACGCAAGCCGACCCGCGTGCTGCTGATGGTCAGCAAGTTCGACCACTGCCTCACCGACCTGCTCTACCGCCACCGCAAGGGCGAGATGGACATGCACATCACCGCCGTGGTTTCCAACCACCTGGACCTGCGAGCGATGGCCGAGCGCGAGGGCATTCGCTTTATCTACTTGCCGATCACCAAAGACAGCAAGGCCAGCCAGGAAGCCGAGCTGATGCGCATCATCGAAGACACCCAGACCGACCTGGTGGTGCTGGCGCGCTACATGCAGATTCTGTCCGACAGCCTGTGCCAGCACTTGTCCGGGCGGGCGATCAATATCCATCACTCGTTCCTGCCAGGGTTCAAGGGCGCCAAGCCCTACCACCAGGCGTATGACCGCGGCGTAAAACTGATTGGCGCCACCGCCCACTACGTCACCAGCGACCTCGATGAGGGCCCGATCATCGAGCAGGAAATCCAGCGCGTCGACCATACCCACCTGCCCGACTCGCTGGTCGCCATCGGCCGCGACACCGAAACCGTCGCCCTTTCCAAAGCCTTGAAGTACCACCTGGAGCACCGGGTGTTCATCAACCAGGACAAGACAGTGATCTTTCGCTGAAACCTTCAGGAGGCACGCTCATGACTCTACGTGTTGCAATCATCGGCGCCGGCCCGTGCGGCCTGGCGCAACTTCGCGCCTTCCAGTCGGCCCGCGACAAGGGTGCCGCCATCCCCGAACTGGTGTGCTTCGAAAAACAGCAGGACTGGGGCGGTATGTGGAATTACACCTGGCGCACCGGCCTCGACGAGAACGGCGAACCGGTGCACGGCAGCATGTACCGCTACCTGTGGTCCAACGGCCCCAAGGAATGCCTGGAGTTCGCCGACTACACCTTTGAAGAACACTTCGGCCGGCCCATCGGCTCTTATCCGCCCCGCGAGGTGCTGTGGGACTACATCAAGGGCCGTGTGGAAAAAGCCGGGGTGCGCGACTACATCCGGTTCAACAATGTGGTGCGCCAGGTCTCCTTTGACCCACAGAGCCAGCGCTTCACCCTGCAGGCCCACGACTACAACAGCGACACCCTCACCTGCGAAGAATTCGACTACGTGATCAACGCCTGCGGCCACTTCTCCACGCCCAAGGTGCCGTACTTCGAAGGCTTCGAACAGTTCGCCGGGCGCATCCTGCATGCCCATGATTTTCGCGAGGCGCTGGAGTTCAAGGACAAGGACCTGCTGATCGTCGGCAGCAGCTACTCAGCCGAGGACATCGGCTCGCAATGCTACAAATACGGCGCACGCAGCATCACCAGTTGCTACCGCAGCGCGCCCATGGGTTATGCCTGGCCGGACAACTGGGAAGAAAAGCCGCTGCTCAAACGCCTGGAAAACAACCGTGCGTATTTTGTGGACGGCAGCAGCAAGCACATCGACGCGGTGATCCTGTGCACCGGCTACAAGCATCACTTCCCGTTCCTGCCCGATGAGCTGAGCCTGAAGACCGACAACCGCCTGTGGCCGATGAACCTCTACAAGGGTGTGTTCTGGGAACCCAACCCCCGGTTGATCTACCTCGGCATGCAGGACCAGTGGTACTCCTTCAACATGTTCGATGCCCAGGCCTGGTATGCCCGTGACGTGATCCTGGGGCGCATCGCCCTGCCCGGCCCGGCCGCAATGGTCGCCGACAGCCAGCAATGGCACGCCCGTGAGCAGAGCCTGGAAACCAACCAACAGATGTTCGAGTACCAGGGCGCCTATATCCAGCACCTGGTGGACGCCACCGACTACCCGAATTTCGACATCGCCGCAGTCAATGAAACCTTTCTGCACTGGAAGCACGACAAGGCTGAAAACATCATGGGCTACCGCGACAAGTCCTATCGCTCGTTGATGACCGGCACCCAATCGCCACCGCACCACACGCCGTGGCTGCAAGCGCTGGATGACTCCATGGCGGCGTACCTGGGCGAGCCCGCATCGCCCATCAAGTCGGTCGGCTGATGATGAATGCACCGCGTGTTTCCAAGCCCCAAGAACCCGGGCTGTTTGCCCGTGCGCCGAACCTGGAACGCTACCGTGTGGCCGCAGGCGGTGTGACCCTGGTCGAGTTGCAGCCCGGCGACGGCCTGCACGTGATCGACGTCGAAGGCCGCCAGACCTGCGAGCTGCTGGCCCTGGATGCCGACGGCCGCAGCGCCCTGGCCAGCTGGGGGCTGCAGGGTTCAATCGCGTGCAACGTGCCCCGGCGGATCGGCCAGGTCCTCAGCCGGCGCGGCATCCAGCTGCAGCCACTGCCGCTGGCCGCCTCGCTGTGGGACGCCGACAGCCCGCCCGGCCACATCCGGCAGTTTGTTGCGCACGACGCGCTGCTGGTGCTCGTCGCGGCGCCCGCCGGGCCTACCGCCGTCGACCAACAGTACCGACCGAGCGAATTGCACCTGTGGGTGACACGCGCCAACCCGTCGCCCCTGTGGGTGCCGGCCCTGCCCGAGCCGTTGAGCGAGGTGCTGGACGAATTCACCCTGCGCGCCGGCACAGCCCACAGCTACACCGTGGCCAAGGGTCAATACGTGCAGGTGCTGGATGTGGCCGGGCGCCAATGCTCGGACTTTGTCGCCCTCGACCGCCGCGCCCTGGATCGCGGCATGGAACTGGACCTGGACCAGACCGTAACCCGCACGCTGAACGGCAGCGCCTACCCGGCACCGGGGTTGTTCTCGAAGTTTTTCGACCGCCGGATGCAACCGATGCTCGAGGTGGTGCAGGACACAGTCGGGCGCCACGACTCGTTCGCGCTGGCCTGCGCGGCGCGTTACTACGAAACCCATGGCTATTTCGGGCATGACAACTGCAGCGACAACCTCAGTCGCGTACTTGCACCGCACGGGGTGCAGGCCCGCAACGGCTGGCCGGCGATCAATTTTTTCTTCAATACCGGCATTGATGCGCACCAGCAGATGACCCTCGACGAACCCTGGTCACGGCCCGGCGACTACGTGCTGTTGCGGGCCATGACCGATCTGTTGTGTGGCAGTACCTCATGCCCGGATGACATCGACCCGGCCAATGGCTGGAACCCGACCGATATCCATGTCCGCATTTACAGCGAAAAGGAGCGTTTTTCCATCGCCATGAGCACTCGAACCACGGCCGATGCCGACCCGATTCTTACCCGTGAGTCCGCGTTCCACTCACGCACCAGCGCCCTCACCGGCAGCTTTGTCGACTACCGCAACTGGTGGCTGCCGTTGCGCTACGACGGCTATGGCGCCACCGAGGAATACCTGGGTTGCCGCGAGCGGGTGGCGGTGATGGACCTGACCGCCCTGCGCAAATTCGAGATCATCGGCCCGGACGCCGAAGCCCTGTTGCAGTACTGCCTGACCCGCGACGTGCGGCGCCTGGCGGTGGGCCAGGTGGTCTATTCGGCGATGTGTCACGCCCACGGCGGCATGCTCGATGACGGCACGCTGTTGCGCCTGGGCCCGGACAATTTCCGCTGGATCTGCGGTGAAGACTACGCCGGTGTCTGGTTGCGCGAACAGGCGCAGAAACTGGGCATGAAGGTGTGGGTCAAGTCCGCCAGCGAGCACATTCACAACCTCGCCGTGCAAGGGCCGCTGAGCCGCGAGCTGCTCAAGCAGATGGTCTGGACCCCGCCCACCCAACCCAGCCTGGAAAGCCTCGGCTGGTTCCGCTTTCTGGTCGGCCGGCTGGACGGCTTCGACGGCTGCCCATTGATGATTTCGCGCACCGGCTACACCGGCGAGCTGGGCTTTGAGGTGTGGTGCCAGCCCGAAGACGCGGAACGCGTGTGGGACCGCATCTGGCAGCTCGGCCAACCCTTGGGCCTGGTGCCGCTGGGCCTGGAAGCCCTGGACCTGCTGCGCATCGAAGCCGGGCTGATTTTTGCCGGCTACGAGTTCAGCGACCAGACCGACCCGTTTGAGGCCGGCATCGGCTTCAGTGTGCCGCTCAAGAGCAAGTCCGATGACTTTATCGGCCGCGATGCTCTGCTGCGGCGCAGTGCCCACCCCAGCCACAAACTGGTCGGCCTGCAGGTGAGCGGTAACGAGGCCGCGCACCATGGCGACCCGGTGTACCACGGCCGGGCCCAGGTCGGCGTGGTCACCAGTGCCTGCCGCTCACCGCTGCTGGCCAGCAATATCGCGCTGTGCCGGGTCGACGTGAGTTGCGCCGAGCCGGGCACGCTGCTGGAGATTGGCAAAGTCGATGGCCTGCAGAAGCGCATCAGCGCCACGGTCAGCGCAGCGATTTTCTACGACCCGGATAAAAGCCGGGTGCGTGGCTGATTTTGACTGCCCCACTTAACCGCTATTCAGACATGGGAATACAGAGATGGAAGCGACTACGTTCGAGGCCGTACCGCAGGCCGCCAGCTCGGCGGGCAGCCTGCATCGCAAGATTGATTGGCGCGGGGCATTCTGGGTCGCCAGTGGCGTGCCCGCGCTGGTGCTGTTCTCCATCGGCGCCATTGCCGCCACGGTGGGCAAACCGGCGTGGATCGTGTGGATCGTGTCGATCCTGTTCGGGTTTATCCAGGCCTTCACCTACGCCGAGATTGCCGGGCTGTTCCCGCACAAATCCGGCGGCGCCTCGGTGTACGGCGCAGTGGCGTGGGTGCGTTACAGCAAGTTGATCGCGCCGGTGTCAGTGTGGTGCAACTGGCTGGCCTGGTCGCCGGTGCTGTCGATCGGTTCGGGGCTGGCGGCGGGGTATATCCTCACCGCGCTGTTTCCCGCCGACGCGCTGATCAACACCTGGCAACTGACCCTGCTGGACCTGGGCTGGGTCAAGAGCGGCCTGTCGTTGCGGATCAATGCGACCTTCGGCATTGGCCTGTTGATCCTGCTCACGGTGTTTGCCGTGCAGCATGGCGGCATCCTGCGGTCGGCGCGCCTGACCCTGGTACTCGGCGTCACTTCGTTGATTCCGCTGCTGCTGGTGGGCGTGGTGCCGTTGTTCACCGGGGATGCGGCCCAGGCCAACTTCCTGCCGCTGTACCCGCTGGCGCATGACGCGGCCGGGCAAGTGATCGATGGCCCGTGGGATATTTCCGGCTGGTCGCTGATGGCTGGCGGGCTGTTCATGGCCGCGTGGTCCACCTACGGCTTTGAGACGGCGGTGTGCTACACCCGCGAGTTCAAGGACCCCAAGCGCGACACCTTCAAGGCGATCTTCTACGCAGGGTTGCTGTGCATTCTGGTGTTCACCCTGGTGCCGCTGGCGTTTCAAGGCAGCCTGGGGCTGGGCCAACTGGTGACTCCGGCGGTGCTGGACGCCAGCGGCGCCGTCGTCACCCCGGCGGTGTACAGCGGCCTGCTCTCGCCGGCGATCTACAGCGGCATGGGCGTTGGCCAGGTGATGGCAGACAGCATCGGCGGCGGCAAGGTGGTGGCCAATATCGTGCTGATCATGCTGGTGCTGGCCACGTTGCTGGCGATCATGACCTCGATGTCCGGTTCGTCGCGCACCTTGTACCAGGCGTCGGTGGACGGTTGGCTGCCCAAGTACCTGGGGCGCACCAACGAACATGGCGCGCCGACGGCGGCGATGTGGACCGACCTGTCGTTCAACCTGCTGCTGTTGCTGATGTCGGACTATGTGTTCGTGCTGGCGGCCTCGAACGTGAGCTACATCATCTTCAACTTCCTCAACCTCAATGCCGGCTGGATCCACCGCCTCGACCGCCCCGACTGGGTGCGCCCGTACAAGGCGCCCACGGTGTTGCTGGCGGCCGGCGGCGTGCTGAGTTTCGTCAACCTGGCGTGCATGGGCCTGGGCGCGGATATCTGGGGCGCGGGCACGCTGGTCACCGGTTTGCTGCTGGCCCTGCTGATTTTGCCGGTGTTCTGCTACCGCCACTATGTGCAGGACAACGGCCGCTTCCCCGCCGCCATGCTCAGCGACCTGTATATCCAGGCCGATGACGGCCAACGCCGCGCCGGATGGCTGCCGTATGCCACGCTGGTTGCCGGCGTTGTGGTGGTGTATGCCTGCCATCAACTGGTAGCCTGACCTCATCGCTGAGGGAGTGCTCCCTCAGCGCCTTTACTCCCCCAGACAATGGTGACGCTTTTGACCAGCTCCCTCCCCACGCTTGCCCGCGATATCGACGGCAAGGCCATCGCTGCCCAGGTGCTCGACGAGGTTCGCGAAGAGGTTCTGTTGCTCGCCGGCCGGCAGATCTACCCGGCGCTGGCGGTGTTGTTGGTGGGCGATGACCCGGCCAGCCACGTCTACGTGCGCAACAAACTGCTGCGGGCCAAGGAAGTCGGGATCCGCTCCCTAGAATACCGGCTGCCGGATGACGCCAGCCAGGCCCAAGTGCTGGCGCTGCTGGCTCAGTTGAACGACGATGCGTCGGTCAACGGCATTCTGGTGCAGTTGCCGTTGCCGGCGCATATCGACGAGGCGGCGGTGATCCACGCCATTGACCCGATCAAGGACGTGGACGGTTTCCATCGCGAAAACGTCGGCGGCCTGGTGCAAGGCATTGAAGTACTCACGCCCTGCACGCCCAGCGGCTGTATGCGCCTGCTGCATGAAACCTGCGGCGACTTGAGCGGCTTGCACGCGGTGGTCATCGGCCGTTCGAATATTGTCGGTAAACCGATGGCGACTTTGCTGTTGCAGGCCAATTGCTCGGTCAGCGTGGTGCACTCGCGCAGCGTCGATGCCCCGGCGCTGTGCCGCCTGGCTGATATCGTCGTCGCGGCCGTAGGCCGGCCGCAGTTGATCGATGCGAGCTGGCTCAAGCCCGGTGCGGTGGTGATTGATGTGGGGATCAACCGCATCAGTACCGAGACCGGCACGCGGCTGGTGGGGGATGTGGACTATGCAAGCGCACGCACCGTGGCCAGCGCGATTACGCCGGTGCCGGGGGGCGTGGGGCCGATGACGATTGCTTACTTGCTCAAGAACACCCTGATTGCCAGCCAGTTGCAGCGCAACACCCTGCCCCGGGAGCTGGCGGCAGTCTGAGCCACAACACAAAACCCATGTGGGAGCGGGCTTGCTCGCGAATGCGGTGTTTCAGTCAGCCTATGCATTGGCTGACCCACTGCATTCGCGAGCAAGCCCGCTCCCACATTTTTGAGCTGCGTTTACTCAGGGGATGCTCAGTGGTTGTAGGCCCGCTCATTATGCTCGGCCAGGTCCAACCCCATCTCTTCCACCGACTCATGGGCGCGCAAGCCGACCAGGGCATTCACCACCTTGAGAATGATCCAGCTGATCACGAAGCAGTACACCGTGGTCAGCAGCACGCCCTTGATCTGGGCCACCACCTGGGCCCCCATGGTCACGCCTTCCACCAGGCCGCCCATGGATGGCACGCAGAACACGCCGGTCAGCACCGCGCCAATCATGCCGCCGATGCCGTGCAGGCCGAATACGTCGAGGCTGTCGTCGTAGCCGAAGCGGCGCTTCAATACGGTCACGCTCAGGTAGCAGAACACCCCGCACAGCAAGCCGATGGCCAACGCACCGCCGACACCGACATAGGCACACGCCGGGGTAATCCCCACCAGACCGGCCAACGCGCCGCTGGCCAGGCCCAAAGCGCTCGGTTTGCCGACCTTGAACCACTCGGTGAACATCCAGCCGAGAATCCCGGCACACGCGCCCAGTTGGGTATTGAGCATGACGATGCCGGACAGCCCGCTGAGCCCGCCACCGGAGCCGATATTGAAGCCGAACCAGCCCACCCACAGCATGGCCGCGCCGGCCATGGTCAGGCTCAGGTTATGCGCGGGCATCGGCGTGTTCTGGTAGCCCTTGCGCTTGCCGAGAATCAAGCACGCAGCGAGCGCCGCCACACCGGCATTGATATGCACGGCGGTGCCGCCGGCAAAATCGAGCACGCCCCAGTTATGCATCAAGGCCCCCGAACCGCCCCACACCATATGCGCCACCGGGGCATACACCAGGGTGAACCAGAGGGCCATGAACAGCAGCGCCGCCGAGAACTTCATGCGCTCGGCAAAGGCCCCGGCGATCAGCGCCGGGGTGATGATCGCGAAGGTCATCTGGAAGGTCACGAACACCCCTTCCGGAATATCCCCCACCAGGCTCTCGGGGGTCATGCCCGCCAGAAAGGCGCGGCTCAAGCCACCGACAAAACTGTTGAACGTCACCTGCCCTTCGACCATGCCAGTGGTGTCGACCACCATGCTGTAGCCGTAAATCACCCACAACACGCCCACCAGACCGGCGATACCGAAGCACTGGGTGAACAGTGAAAGCATGTTTTTCGCGCGCACCAGGCCGCCGTAGAACAACGCGAGCCCCGGCAAACACATGAACAGCACCAGCACGGCGGCGGTGACCATCCAGGCGGTGCTGCCGGTGTTCAAGGTAGGCGCATCGGCGGCATGTGCCAAAGGTGCAAAGGCACCGGCCGCCAACAAGCCGAAGAGGGATTTGCCGAGAAGACGATTGACCATGTTCAAAGCTCCTGCGAAAGAAAGGGGATGTGTCTGGCAGTGAGCAATTGTTATTAGGTGAGCCTCTTGGTGGGCCCGTTGATCTGTGGCGAGCGAGCTTGCTCGCGCTGGGCTGCAAAGCGGCCCCAAAAACATTGCGAGCGCTGCGCACTCGAACGGGAGCAAGCTCCCTCGCCACAGGTTTTCATCCAGTCTCAGTAACCGCTACCCGAACCCGGCACCCAACTGGTTCCCGCCAGCGGCACCCGGGCCATGGCGGCCGACTCCACCGTCAGCGCCACCAGGTCCTCGGGGTCGAGGTTGTGCAGGTGCGACTTGCCGCACGCACGGGCCATGGTCTGCGCCTCCAGGACCATCACCCGCAGGTAGTTGGCCAAGCGGCGCCCGCCTTCCACCGGGTCGAGGCGCTTGGACAGCTCCGGGTCCTGGGTGGTGATGCCGGCCGGGTCACGACCGTTCTGCCAGTCGTCATAGAAGCCGGCGGCCGAGCCGACCTTTTTCAGTTCCGCGTCCAGCCGTGGGTGGTTATCGCCCAGGGCAATCAGCGCCGCCGTACCGATGGCGACCGCATCCGCGCCCATCGCCATCGCCTTGGCCACATCGGCGCCATTGCGAATCCCGCCCGACACAATCAACTGGACCTTGCGATGCATGCCCATCTCTTGCAAAGCCTGTACCGCTTGCGGGATAGCCGACAAAATCGGAATGCCGACGTGCTCGATAAACACTTCCTGGGTGGCCGCCGTGCCGCCTTGCATGCCGTCGAGCACAATCACATCGGCCCCGGCCTTGACCGCCAGCTTCACGTCGTAATACGGCCGGCTGGCACCGATTTTCACGTAGATCGGCTTCTCCCAATCGGTGATCTCGCGCAGCTCGGCAATCTTGATCGCCAGGTCATCCGGGCCGGTCCAGTCCGGATGGCGGCAGGCGCTGCGCTGGTCCACGCCGATCGGCAGGGTGCGCATGCCGGCCACCCGCTCGGTGACTTTCATGCCCAGCAGCATGCCGCCACCGCCAGGCTTGGCGCCCTGGCCGAGCACGATCTCGATGGCGTCGGCCTTGCGCAGGTCGTCGGGGTTCATGCCGTAGCGCGATGGCAGGTATTGATACACCAGGTGCTGCGACTGGCCGCGCTCTTCCGGGGTCATGCCGCCGTCACCGGTGGTGGTGCTGGTGCCGGCGATGGTCGCGCCACGGCCCAGGGCTTCCTTGGCGTTGGCCGACAACGCACCGAAACTCATGCCGGCGATGGTCACCGGAATCTTCAGGTGGATCGGTTTTTTGGCGAAGCGGTTGCCGAGGATCACATCGGTGCCGCATTTCTCGCGATAGCCTTCCAGGGGGTAGCGCGACACGCTGGCGCCCAGCAGCAGTAAGTCATCGAAATGCGGCAACTTGCGCTTGGTGCCGCCGCCACGAATGTCATAGATGCCGGTTTCGGCGGCGCGCTGGATTTCCTGGATGGTCAGGCGATCGAAGGTGGCCGACTCGCGCAGTACCGGAGGGGTTTGTTCTGTCATGGCATAGCTCCTGGATCAGTACGCGGAGGCGTTATCGACTTTGAAGTTGTACAGCTGGCGGGCCGAACCGTAGCGCTTGAAGTCCGCCGCCTGATGGGCGAAACCGGCACGATCGAGCAGCTCTTGCAGCTCTTGCAGGTGCTCGCTGCGCATCTCTTTTTCGACGCAATCGGAGCCCAGCGACTCGACCGTGCCTTTGACGTAGATATGCGTTTCGTACAGCGAATCTCCCAGCGCATCGCCAGCATCGCCGCACACCACCAGGCGCCCGGCCTGGCCCATGAAGCAGCTCATATGGCCGATGCTGCCGCCGACCACGATGTCGATGCCCTTCATGGAAATCCCGCAACGCGCACCCGCGTCGCCTTCAATTACCAGCAGGCCGCCATGGGCCGTGGCCCCGGCCGCCTGGGACGCGCTGCCTTTGACCCGCACCGAGCCAGACATCATGTTCTCGGCGCAGCCCACGCCGACATTGCCGTGCACGGTGATCGACGCCTGTTGGTTCATGCCCGCGCAGTAGTAGCCGGCGTGGCCCTCGATATCGATGGACACCGGCTGGTTCACGCCCACGGCGAGGTTGTGCTTGCCGTTGGAATGGGTGACGCGCCACTCGCTGTCGATAGCCTGCGCGTGAAGTGCCTGGTTGAGGTCACGCACAGTGGCGGTGGAAAGATCGATGGTTTTCATGTGTGCGCTCCTTAAGCTGCCGACTCGCGTTCCCAGATGTACAAAGTGGCCGGTGCCGGCTCCCAGATCCGCGCATGCTCGATGCCCGGCAGGCTCGACAACGCCTGGTACTCGGAGGCCATGGCCACGTAGTCGTCGGTCTCTGCCAGGATTGCCGGCTTGCAGGCAATCGGATCGCGGATCACCGCAAACCCGTTGCGCGTACCGATGGCGAAGGTGAAGAAGCCGTCGAGGTCTTCCAGGGAATGATCCAGCGCCTCTTTGAGCGAGTCGCCCTGTTGCAAGCGCCAAGTCAGGTAGCCGGCAGCGACTTCGGTGTCGTTGTCGGTTTCAAAATGAATGCCTTCGCGCTTGAGTTCCTGGCGCAGACGGAAGTGGTTGGAGAGCGAGCCGTTGTGCACCAGGCACAGGTCGGCGCCGGTGGAAAACGGGTGGCTGCCTTCCATGGTCACCGCGCTTTCGGTGGCCATGCGGGTGTGGCCGATAATATGGCTGCCCTGCATGCTTGCCAGGCCGAAGCGCTGGGAAATTTCCTGGGGCAAGCCCATGCCCTTGAGGATCTCGATGCTCTGCCCTGCGCTCATGATGCGCACGCTCGGCGCCAGCTCTGCCAGGGCCAGGCGCACCGGGGCTTCGTCGGCGTGGATCTTCAACACCGCGGCGCTGGCGTTCTGGAACCAGTCCAGCGAACAGCCCAGGCGCCCTTCCAGTTCGCCCATCAGGCCTTTCCAGTCGAAGGCTTCGGTGGTGGCTTGCAGGGTCAATTTGACCCAGCCATCGGCGACTTCATCGCCGTAGATGGCGAAGCCCGCGCTGTCCGGGCCACGGTCGGTCATGGCTTGCAGCATGGGTTCAAACAGCTTGCCGAGCTGAGGTTCCAGTCGGGGATTTTTCAGGTAAAGACCTACGATTCCACACATATCAAGTCTCCGTCACACGGTGTCAGAAAAATTCGGTATAGCGCTGGATTTCCCAGTCGCTCACATGGCGGCTGTACTCCACCCACTCCATGCGCTTGAGCTTGATGAACTCGCCGACGATCTGCGGGCCCAGCACCTCGGAGAACAGCGGGTCGGCTTCCAGCGCGTCGCAGGCTTCCTTGAGGGATTGCGGTAGGGTCTTGATGCCGCGCTCGGCGATCTGCTCAAGGCTCAGGCTGTAGAGGTTTTCGTTGCAGACGTGGTCGATTTCCAGCTGGCGGTCGATGCCGTCCAGGCCCGCCGCGATGATCGCGGCGCTGACCAGGTAAGGGTTGCAGCCGGCATCCGGCAGGCGGAATTCCAGACGACCGTAGGGCACGCGCACCATCGCCGAGCGGTTGTTGGCACCAAACGCGATAAAGGCCGGGGCCCAGGTGGCGCCGGACAACGAGTTGCCCACCACCAGGCGCTTGTAGGAGTTGACGGTGGGCGCGGCGAACGCGCACAGCGCCGGGCCATGGGCGAGCAACCCGGCAGCGAAGTGATAAGCCAGTGTCGACAGGCCCATGCCGCTCGGGTCGCTGGCGTCATGGAACAGGTTCTTGTTCTCGGCGCTGCTGATCGACAGGTGAAAGTGCATGCCGTTGCCAGCGCGTTTCGGGTCGGGCTTGGGCATGAAGGAGCAGATCATGCCCAGGTCATTGGCGATCTCGCCGGCGGCCATGCGAAAGAAGGTGAAACGGTCGGCCGAGGTCAGGGCGTCGCTGTAGGTGTAGTTGATTTCGAATTGGCCGTTGGCGTCTTCGTGGTCGATTTGATAGACCTCGAAATCCACCGCCTGCAAGGCTTCGGTCAGGCGTTCCAGAAACACCCGCGAGCGCGACAGGCCCTTGTAGTCGTAGCAGGGTTTGTCGAGGTTATCGCTGGGGTCCACCAACTGCAGCTTGCCCTGCTCGTCGCGGCGCATCAGGTTGAACTCGGGTTCCAGCCCGGTGTTCAGCGTCCAGCCCTTGTCTTGCAGGCGCTGCACCTGCTGCTGCAGCACATAGCGGCTGTCGTAGGGATGGGGCTTGCCGTCGACATGGCCGACGCACACCACCCGCCCGTAACCCGGCTGCCAGGGCACCGGGGTCAGCGTGGCCAGGTCGCCGCGCGCCATGAAGTCCGGCCCGTGGGGTTCCATGCCCATGCCGCTGATGGCAAACCCGGCAAACCCCGCGCCCTCTTCGGCCACTGTTTTCAGCCCACAGATCGGCACCGACTTGGTCTTGGCCGCACCGTGTATATCCACAAACTGCGCAAGCACGTACTTGATCCCGTGCTTGTCGATGATGCGCTGGGTTTCTGCTGGCAACATTGCGTGTCACTCCTCGCGAAAGGCAAAACCGTGTGGGTGGGCCTAGGCTGTCTTTTTATTCCTAAAAAGAAAGTTAGTTTCCTTGCAGGAATGCAATAGCCTTGCCAGATTCGCGATCGACGCATTGAAGTCGGTGGAGCAGCGCTTTTGTGCTGTATATATGGGAAAATTCTTTTCCCCGCAGGAATACGCACAGCGGGGTGGCCTTTAAGAGCCGGACTTTGCACTTTCCCAGTGCGAAAAATATATTACTGAACGGAAACCGTGCAGGAGCCGATGATCATGTCCACCGAAACCGCCCCGCGCCTCAAGCTCGAGCAATACCTGGGGCTGCAGATCAAACGCCAGCGCCAGGCCCAGGACCTGAAGCTGTCCGACGTAGCGAAAATTGCCGATATCAGCCAGGGCATGTTGAGCAAGATCGAAAACGCCCAGGTGTCTACCAGCCTCGATACCCTGAGCCGTTTGTGCGATGTGCTGGGGCTGCCTTTGTCGAAATTGTTCAGCGAATATGATCAGCAAGATGGCAGCGCGTTGCTGGTCAAGGCTGACCAAGGCATGGAGGTGGTGCGTCGGGGGACTGAGAAGGGGCATACCTATCACCTGCTCAACCATACGCGGGGGCCCAAGAAGAGCTTCGAGGCTTATATGGTGAGCATGGACGATGCCAGTGAGGAGTTTCCGACCTTTGCGCACCCGGGGACGGAGTTTTTGCATTTGCTGGAGGGGGAGTTGATTTACCGGCATGGGAATCAGCTGTATCGGATGGAGGCTGGGGACAGCTTGACGTTTGAGGGGGAGATTCCGCATGGGCCGGAGGCGTTGGTGCAGGTGCCGATTCGGTTGTTGTCGATTATGAATTATGGGGGGGATAAGGAGTGACCTGGATGGGGGGGCATATCCGTTATTTGGGTAATGGCTGATATTGGTTCCGCCCTTACGGCGGGTCACTTTTGGAAAAGAGCCCCAAAAGTAACCAAAAGGGCTCTTGCCCCAACACTCGGCACCTCGCCTCCGGCTCGGTGTGCCCGCACGCAGACTTGAATCCGTGGGCCGCCGCGATGGGCCATCCTTGGCCCAGCGCGGCTAACCCGGCGTCCTGCCGGGTTGCCCACGGATTCAAGCCTGCGTGCGGCCAGCGTGTTTTACGGGGCGCCTGAGATCAAGATCACGATCACAAGCGCAGATCAAAAGATCGCTGACTTCGTCAGCGCAAAGGATGTAAGGGCCAGATCAAAAACAAAGCAAAGCGAGGCGGCCTGACAGCCGACCTGATCATTAAAGCCATACTCGGTCAAATGTGGGAGCTGGCTTGCCTGCGAAAGCATCAACTCGGTGTGCCTGATGTACCGAGGTGCATGCATCGCAAGCCAGCTCCCACAGAAAAGCCGATCTACTGCCGACCCGCTTTTGATCTACCCCACTCAGGTCGGCTACCAGGCCGCCGTGCTCTGCTTTTGATCTTGATTCTGATCTAAGACGCCCCGTCAATCACGCTGGCCGAACGCAGGCTTGAATCCGTGGGCAACCCGGCAGGACGCCGGGTTAGCCGCGCTGGGCCATGGATGGCCCATCGCGGCGGCCCACGGATTCAAGCCGGAGTGAGGGCACACCGAGCCTAGGCGAGGTGCCGAGTGATGGGGCGAAGGCCTTTGCTTACTTTTGGGCCTTTCCAAAAGTGAGTCGCTGTAAGAGCGAAACCATAGGCGGCCGTTACCCAAGTAATGGATATACACCCACCCACCCCCGGCAAAAATTTCCCCCCAGTTAAAAATCTTTCCCAAAACCCCTAGACGCCCCCCACCCATATCCCCTATAAAGCCACCTCAGGAATATTTTATTCCCCACAAGAAAACGCGCTCAAGGAACGAGCCAGCTGTCCTCAGACATTTTTTCGCTATGCGATGAGCTGCCGCCATCACCCCCGAGGACGTGTCATGCAACACGAAAAAAACCATTTCATCATCAAGGTCACCTGCCCCGCGGTATCCGGCATCGTCGCCGCCGTGACCACCTACCTGGCAAACAACGCATGCTACATCGGGGAGATGGCCCAGTTCGACGATGACTTCAGCGGCCGCTTCTTCATGCGCGCCGTATTCCGCTTCAACGACGGCCACGAAGGCAACCTGCAACAGATCAAAGACGGTTTCGCCGACGTCGCCCAAGCCTTCGACATGCAGTGGGCGCTATACGACACCCGCGAACCGATGCGCGTAATGCTGATGGTCAGCAAGTTCGACCACTGCCTCACCGACCTGCTCTACCGCTACCACAAGGGTGAGATGGACATGACCATCACCGCCATCGTCTCCAACCACCTCGACCTGCGGCCCATGGCCGAGCGCGAGGGCATCCGTTTCATCTACCTGCCAGTGAACAAGGACAACAAAGCCGCACAGGAGGCCGAGCTGATGAAGATCGTCGACGACACCCGCACCGAGCTGGTGGTGTTGGCGCGCTACATGCAGATCCTCTCCGACGACCTGTGCCGGCAATTGTCAGGACGTGCGATCAACATTCATCACTCGTTCCTGCCCGGCTTCAAAGGCGCCAAGCCCTACCACCAGGCGTATCAACGAGGGGTGAAGCTGATCGGCGCCACCGCGCACTACGTCACCAGCGACCTGGATGAGGGCCCGATCATCGAACAGGAAGTACAACGCGTGGACCACGTGTACAAGCCCGACGACCTGGTCGCCATCGGCCGTGACACCGAAACCGTGGCCCTGTCCAAGGCGGTCAAGTACCACCTGGAACACCGGGTGTTTCTCAACCAGGACAGAACGGTGGTGTTCCGGTGAACACACATAAATTGATCGACGGCAAAGCCGCTGCCGCCCGCGTGCTGCTGCAAGTGCGCGACGACGTAATGCGCCTGCGCGAGCAAGACATTGAGCCGGCACTGGCGGTGATCCTGGTGGGCAGCGACGCGGCCAGCCAGGTGTATGTGTGCAACAAGATCCTGCGCGCTGAAGAAGTGGGCATCCGCTCGCTGGAGCACCGGCTGCCCAGCGACACCAGCACCGAACAGCTGTTGATCCTGATCGGCCAACTCAATGCCGACCCGGCGATTAACGGCATCCTCCTGCAATTGCCGCTGCCGGCGCAGATGGACGAACTGCGGGCCCTGGAGGCCATCGCGCCGCACAAGGACGTGGACGGTTTTCACAGCCAGAACGTCGGCGGCCTCAGCCAGGGCCGTACGGTGCTGACGCCGTGCACGCCCAGCGGTTGCCTGTATTTGTTGGAACAGACCTGCGGCGACCTGCGCGGTAAACATGCGGTGGTGATCGGCCGCTCGAACATCGTCGGCAAACCCATGGCCGCGCTGCTGCTCAAGGCAGATTGCTCGGTCACCGTGCTGCATTCGCGCAGCCATAACGCCCAAGCGCTGTGCAGGCAGGCCGATATCGTAATCGCCGCTGTGGGCCGTGCGCGCTTGATCGACGCCAGTTGGTTGAAGCCCGGCGCGGTGGTGATCGACGTCGGTATCAACCGCATCGACGACGATGGCCGCAGCCGTCTGGTGGGCGATGTCGACTTCGACGGCGCCCTGCCCCACGTTGCCGCCATCACCCCGGTACCCGGCGGTGTCGGCCCGATGACCATTGCCTTCCTGATGAAAAACACCGTGACCGCCGCCCTTGCGCAGCACCACGCCCTACGCAGCCAATCGGAGGCCGTATGCCATTCAATCTATTGAAATACGGGCTGAGTTCGGAGTACCCGGTGGAGGTCGACCTGCCACCGCCCAAGGACCTCAAGGCCCGCTATGACGTCGTGATCATCGGCGCCGGTGGCCACGGCCTGGCGACCGCCTACTACCTGGCCAAGTACCACGGCATCACCAATATTGCGGTGCTGGAAAAGGCGTATCTGGGCGGCGGCAACACAGCGCGTAACACCGCAGTGATCCGCTCCAACTACCTCACCAGCGAGGGCGTCCGTTTCTACGCCGAGTCGGTGAAGATGTTCCAGTCGCTGTCCAACGAATTCGACTTCAACATCATGTACTCCGAGCGCGGCCAACTGACCCTGGCGCACACCGACGCCACGGTGCGTTCGTTCCGCCAGCGGGCCGAGGTCAACAAGCACTTCGGCGGGCGCACCGAGATGATCGACCGCCAGCAGATCCGCGAACTGGTGCCCAGCCTCAACCTCGACCCTGGCCACCTGCCGGTGATCGCCGGGCTCTGGCACATCGACGGCGCCACCGCACGCCATGACGCCGTGGCCTGGGGCTACGCCAAGCAGGCCGCCAAGCGTGGTGTGGAAATCCACCAGCTGACCGAGGTGCAGGACCTGATTATCGAAAACGGCACCATCACTGCCGTAAAAACCAATCGTGGCACCATCCAGTGTGGCTGCGCGGTACAGGCGATTGCCGGGCACAGTTCGCTGTTGATGGCCAAGGCCGGCATCCGCTCGCCGATCCAGACCTTCCCGTTGCAGGCCATGGTCACCCAGCCGTTCAAGCCGTTTCTCGACCCGTTGGTGAGTTCCTCGGCCCTGCATTGCTACGTGCAGCAAACCAGCCGGGGCGAAGTGGTGTTCGGTGGCGGTTCCGACCCTTACCCGCTGTTCAACACGCGCTCTACCCTGGACCTCAAGGAAAGCCTGCTGGCCCATGCCATCGAAATGTTCCCGTTCCTGGCCAACGCCAAGTTGATGCGCCAGTGGGCCGGCATCACCGACATGACCCCCGACTACAGCCCGATCATGGGCCTGTCGCCGGTGAAAAATTACTACCTTGATGCGGGCTGGGGCACCTGGGGCTTCAAGGCCACGCCGATCTGCGGCAAGACCATGGCTGAGTTGGTGGCCAGCGGCGGCAAGGTGCCGGAGCTGATCAAGCCGTTCGGCCTCGAACGCTTCTCGACCTTCCAGCAAGTCAACGAAATGGGCGCCACGGCGGCCAGCCACTGATGGAGAGCGGACTATGAAAATCATGATTTGCCCGCTCAACGGGCCGCGCAATATCAGCGAGTTCACCTACGGCGGCGAGTTCAAGCCGATGCCCGACCCGGTCAACTGCAGCGATGCCGAATGGGCCGACTACGTGTTCAACACCGACAACCTCGCCGGTGTGGTGCGCGAATGGTGGATGCACACGCCGTCCAGTTACTGGTTCCTTGCCGAACGCCACACCGTCACCGACGAAATCCAGCGCACCTTCGACCCCAAGGAACTGTTCAGCTGCCGCGTCGACTTCAACACCGCCAAGGAGATCGCCGGATGAACCGCCTCCCCACCCCCATGGGCTTGCTGATCCAGCGTGATCAACCGCTCGATTTCAGTTTCGATGGCCAGGCGTACCAGGGCCTGCAAGGCGACAGCATTGCCAGCGCCCTGCTCGCCAACGGGCGTTTCCTGATGTCCCGTTCATTCAAATACCACCGCCCGCGTGGCCCGTTGAGCATGGCCGGCCAGGACGCCAACAGCCTGGTGCAACTGCCGCGGGAGCCCAACGTGCTGGCGGACGCCTATGCGCTGAGCGCCGGGTTGGCGGTGAGCGCACAGAACGTCAACGGCTCGCTGGACAACGACAAGGATGCCTACCTGGGCAAGTTCTCCAAATTCATGCCGGTGGGCTTCTACTACCGCTCGTTCTACAAGCCCAAGGGCATGTGGAAGGTCTGGGAGCCGATCATCCGCAAAAAGGCCGGCCTGGGCGTGCTCGACCTGAAATTCCAGCCCGAGTATTACGACAAGGCCTACCTGTTTACCGACCTGGCGGTGATCGGCGCCGGCCCTGCGGGTTTGCAGGCGGCCCTGACCGCTGCGAATGCCGGGGCACGGGTGCTGCTGATCGAGCAGCAACCGATCCTCGGTGGCTCGCTGACGTATGCGCGCTTCGACATCGCCGGCACCCGCGCCGACACCCTGCGCCGCGAGCTGCTTGGCGCGGTGCAGCAACACGCAAATATCCAAGTGCTCACCGACGCCACGTGCAACGCCTGGTTTACCGACAACTACCTGCCGGTGATCCAGGGCAAACGCATGTACAAAGTACGTGCGCAGCAGTGCCTGGTGTGCAGCGGCGCGTTCGACCAGCCAGTGATCTTCCGCAATAACGACCTGCCGGGTGTGATGCTGACCAGCGCCGCACAACGCCTGATGAAGCTCTACGCGGTCAAGCCCGGCCACCGTGCGGTGGTGCTGACCGGTAATGATGACGGCTACCTCGCCGCCCTCGACCTGCATGACCAGGGCGTGGCAGTGGCCGCCGTGATCGACCTGCGCCAGGCCCCCGCCGACAAAGCCCTGCCGGGTGCTCTGGCGCAGCGCAAGATCCCTTGCCTGAGCAACAGCACAGTATTCGAAGCCCTGCATGAAAAAGGCATGCGCCATGTGAAAGGCGTCGATGTGCGCCAGATCACCGGCCAGGGCCAGGTCAGCCACAGCGCCCAGGTGATCGACTGCGACCTGCTGTGCATGTCCGGCGGCTACATGCCGGTGTATCAACTGCTGTGCCAGGCCGGGGGCAAGCTGGCCTATGACGACCAGCGTTCGGCGTTCAGCCTCAGCGGCTTGCCGCGCAACCTGAATGTCGCAGGCTCGGTCCACGGTCAGCACCAGCTGGACAATGTGCTGGCGGATGCCAACAACGCCGCCGCCGCCATCGCGCAGGCCCTCGGCTTGAGCGCAAGCGTCGCACAGGTGCCGTTGCGCAGCGAAGCCCAGGTCAATTTCAACTGGCCGATCTTCCCGCACCCCAAGGGCAAGGATTTCGTCGACTTCGACGAAGACCTGCAAGTGGCGGATATCGTCAACGCCACCCGCATCGGCTATCGCGATGTGCAGCTGGTGAAACGCTACTCCACCGTGGGCATGGGTCCGTCACAAGGCCGCCACTCGGCACTGCCGACGGCGCGGCTGGTGGCCTGGGCGACGCAGCGCAATATCAGTGAAACCGGGGTCACCACCGCACGGCCGCCGTTTGTCGCGGAAAAACTCGCCCACGTCGCCGGACGGGCCTTTGACCCCTACCGGCAAACGCCGATGCACGCACGGCATGTGCAAGCCGGCGCGAAGATGATGCCTGCCGGTATCTGGCAGCGCCCGGCGTATTACGGCAAGCCTTCGGACCGCGAAGCCTGCATGCAGGCCGAAGCGCTGCATGTGCGCAGCAAGGTCGGGCTGATCGATGTGTCGACCCTCGGTGGCCTGGATGTGCGCGGCCCGGATGCCGCCGAATTGCTCAACCGCATGTACACCTTTGCCTTCCTCAAGCAGCCAGTGGGCCGTTCGCGTTATGCGCTGATGACCAATGAGCACGGGGTGGTGATCGACGATGGCGTGTGTGCACGGCTGGCCGACAACCACTTCTACGTCACCGCCACCACCAGCGGCGTCGACCGTATCTACCAGCAGATGCTCAAGTGGAACGCGCAGTGGCGCCTGGACGTGGATGTGGCCAACGTCACCGCCGCGATCTGCGCGGTGAACGTCGCCGGGCCCGACTCGCGCAAAGTGCTGGAGCAGCTGTGCAGCGACCTCGACCTCAGCGCCGAAGGCTTCCCTACCTGGGCGTACGCCAGGGCACGGTGGCCGGGATCAAGGCGCGTTTGCTACGGGTCGGTTTTGTCGGCGAACTGGGCTATGAAATCCACGTGCCTGCGCGCCACGGCCTGGCGCTGTGGGATGCCTTGATGGCAGCCGGCAAAGCCTTCGATATTCGCCCTTTCGGGGTCGAAACCCAGCGCCTGCTGCGTCTGGAAAAAGGCCATGTGATCATCAGCCAGGACACCGACGGCATGACCCACCCGGCCGAAATCGACATGGGCTGGGCGGTGAGCCGCAACAAGCCGTTCTTCGTCGGCCGGCGCTCGGTGGACATCCTCGAAGCCCAGCCACTCAAACGCAAACTCGTGGGGTTCACCTTGCCCAAGGGCAGCGTGCAACCGCTGGAGGGCCACCTGGTACTCAATGGCCCGGACATCAGCGGCAACGTCACCTCCTGCGAGTACTCCACCAGCCTGGGCCGGATCATCGGCCTGGCCTACGCCGGGATCGACCAGAGCACACCGGGGCAACGCATTCCGATTCGCGTCGAGGGCGGCATCGTTGTCCAGGCCGACGTGGTGCAATTGCCGTTTTTCGACCCCGCCAACCAACGCCAGGAGGGTTAAGCCATGACCAGTCTGAAAGCCCACGCATTGCTCACGCAACCCTGCCACCTGGACGACCAGACCGACCTGCCCCGGGTCGGCTTTCGCGGCACGCAAAGCGCCGAATACCTCAGCGCACGCGGGTTCACCCTACCGGGTGCACCCAACCACGCCACCGCGCAAGCGGATGGCAGCTGGGTGGCACGGTTGTCACAGACGGAATATTTGTTGCTGGGTAGCGTGCAGGATCAAGGCCAGCGCATCGCCGATGAAGAAGCGCGCTGGGAGCTGGACCACCGCGCCAACTACCTGTTGCCGCGCCAGGACAGTCATGCCTGTGTGTTGCTCAGCGGTGGCGTGATTGCGCAGGTAATGGCGAAGCTGTGCGGGGTTGATTTAAGCCATTGCGCGTTCAAACCGGGGATGGTGGCGCAGACGTCGGTGGCGCGGGTCAACGCGATCGTCATTAACTCGGGCAGCGCAGAAGCACCGGCGTTTCATATTCTGTGGGATCGCGCTTCAAGGGTGTACTTCGACGGCGCGTTGCGCGATGCGTTGGAGGAGTTTGGCGGGGTCAGTTGAGGATCTCGGTCAAACATGTGGGAGCTGGCTTGCCTGCGATGAGGGCGGTACCGCCACCATCAGCACTGGCTGACACACCGCTATCGCAGGCAAGCCAGCTCCCACAGTTGAACAGCGCACGACCAGAATCAGTCGGTGTAGCCCAACCGTGCCGCCCCGACCTTGCGGGTGTGTTGACGTGTCGCCAGGCAGTAGTACAACGGGCACGTCACCACCAACCCCACCAGCCAAGACAAATCCGCGCCTTCGACCAGGTTGGCCCAAGGCCCCACATACAGCGACGTATTGGCGAACGGCAGCTGCACGATGATGCCGATGAAATACGCGACGATCGCATGCAGGTTAAAGCGCCCGTAAACCCCGCCATCCGCCCGAAAAATCGAGGCAATGTCGTACACCCCGCGCTTGATCACATAGAAGTCGATCAGGTTGATCGACGCCCACGGCACCAGCACCAGCAATAGCGCAAGAATCAGCCCGATAAATTGCGCGATAAAGTCCGCCGATGCGCCCAGCGCCACCACGCTGCAACCGCCAAGCACCACGCCTGACAGCACCACGCGCACCTTGATGCTGGGCGTCCACTGGCTGGCAAAGGTCTGGATCGAGGTGATGATCGAGAGCACCGCGCCGTACAGATTCAGGGCGTTGTGGCTGATGATATTGAGCAGGAACAGCACCATCAGAATCGGCCCCAGCCAACCGGTGGCCTGCTTGACCGCAACCATCGCTTCGGTGCCTTCCGGCGTTGCGAGCGCCGCCACCAGGCCGAACGCGAACGACAGGATAGTGCCGAGGGTGGCGCCCAGGTAGGTCGCGATAAACGGCCGGGTAATGCCGATATCCGCCGGCAGGTAGCGCGAATAATCGCTGGTGTAGGGCGAAAAGCTGATCTGCCAGATCACACCGAGCGACACAGTGGCCAGCCAGCCGGCCGCGTTGAAACCGCCACGGGTGAGGAAGTCCGCCGGCAGATCATGCGCAAAGATGTAGATGAAACCTGCGAGCAACGCGCCGCCCATCACCCAGGTGCCGATGCGATTGAGGCTATGGATAAAGCGGTAGCCGATCACGCCGATGGCGGTGGCGCTGAGGGCGCCGATCAGGATGCTCGCCGGCACCGGCACCGAGGGCGCGATGCCGACGATGGATTTGCCGGCCAGTACGATGTTGGAAATGAAGAAGCCGATGTAGATCAGCGCGGCGAAGAACACGATCAGCAGCGCGCCGTAGCGCCCGAACTGGCCACGGCTTTGCACCATCTGTGGGATGCCCATGCGCGGGCCTTGGGCCGACGCGAGGGCAATCACGATGCCGCCGAGCATATGCCCGAGGGCAATCGCCAGCAGCCCCCATATCAGGTTCAGATGAAACACCTGGGCCACCATGGCGCCGGTGACGATCGGCAGCGGCGCGATATTGGTGCTGAACCATAAGGTGAACAGGTCGCGGGCCTTTCCATGGCGCTCTGCGAGGGGGACGTAATCGACCGTGTGATTCTCGATCAAGGGGTCTTGCCGGGACATCTGGGGCATGGAAATGAACTCGCGTTGGTCTGATCTTATAGTTGTTTGACGCCAAACCGGGGGCGCTCCAGGCAGCCCCTCATATGAACACCATATTATGGTATTCCAACATTTTCACAAGACTGATCCGCAGTCCTGGCACGCATCTGATCCGTAAGTGTGCCACACGCCAACAGCGCATTTCTTACCGAAGCCTGCGTATTTATTGGTTAAAAGGCCAAAGATTGACGCTCATCGGATGGCGGAAAAAGCGGTTGCATCGACTGTATTACGGTATACCATCAGACCTACAAACCCATAAAAATCCGCTCCACCGCCAGAGGACCGCCCCATGATCGATGCCGCTATCTACAAACAAGTGATGGGTTCGTTTCCGTCCGGAGTCACCGTGATCACCACGCTCGATGATGAAGGGCAAATCGTCGGCCTGACAGCCAGTGCCTTCAGCTCATTGTCGATGGACCCGGCCCTGGTGCTGTTCTGCCCCAACTACAGCTCCGACTCGTACCCGGTGCTGATCAAGAACAAACGTTTTGCCATCCACGTGCTCTCCGGCGACCAGCAAACCGAAGCCTATGCCTTTGCGCGCAAGGGCAAAGACAAGGCCCAGGGCATTGAATGGACGCTGAGTGAACTGGGCAACCCGATCCTGGCCAATGCCACGGCGGTGATCGAGTGCGAGTTGTGGCGCGAATATGAAGGCGGTGACCACGCTATCATGGTCGGCGCGGTGAAGAACCTGATCGTGCCCCGGCAGAACGCCGGGCCACTGGTGTATTGCAATGGCAAGATGGGTGCGTTGCCCGTCGTGGCCTGATTATTTCTGATACACCGCAGTGCCTGCATCGCAGGCAAGCCAGCTCGCACATTTGAAATGCATTCCCCTGCGGGAGCTGGCTTGCCTGCGATAGCGGTGGTCAGGTACGGAAACGGCTGACCAACTGATTCAACGTCTGCGACAACGCCGTCAACTGCTGCGCATCCTGGCGCGTGGAATCGGCCAGGCTCGCCACCAACTGCGCATCCCCGTGAATCTGGCTGATGTGCCGATTGATATCTTCGGCCACCTGGTGCTGCTCTTCAGCGGCGGTAGCGATTTGCGTGTTCATGTCGCGGATCACGTCCACCGACTCGCGGATCAAGCCAAAGCTGGCCCGCGCATCGTTGATCGACACCACCGTTTCCTGGGACACCTCCAGGCTGGCGTGCATCTGCTTGCCCATCTGGTGGGTGCGGCGCGCCAGGTTGCCGAGCAGCCCGTCGATTTCACCGGTGGAGTCCGAGGTGCGTTTGGCCAAGGCACGCACTTCGTCCGCCACCACTGCAAAGCCCCGGCCCTGCTCGCCCGCACGCGCGGCTTCGATGGCGGCGTTCAGCGCCAGCAGGTTGGTCTGCTCGGCAATGGAGCGGATGGTGCCGAGGATCGACTGGATATCGTTGCTGTCTTTTTCCAGCTGCTCCATGGCCTGGGCGGAGTGGCCGATTTCCTGGCTCAAGCGCCCGACACTGCTCACCGCCGCGTCGATCTGCTGCTGCCCGGTGTGCGCCTGGCGCTGGCCGTTGTCAGCCGAGTCGGCGGCCTGGCTGCAAGAGCGTGCGACTTCGTTGGAGGTGGCAACCATTTCATGAAACGCCGTGGAGACCATGTCCACCGCTTCGCGCTGGCGCTCGGCGACTTCGGCCATTTCCACCGAGACTTCGGTGGCACTCCCGGAGCTGCTGTGGATCTGCCCGGCAGCCTGGCCGATGCGCTGGATCAACGTGCGGATCGCTTCGAGGAACTGGTTGAACCAGCCGGCCAGCTGCGCCGTCTCGTCGCGGCCCTTTACCGTCAGACGTGCGGTCAGGTCGCCTTCACCCTGGGCGATGCCTTCCAGGCCGCTGGCCACGCCGCGAATCGGCTTGACGATCAGCCCTGCAAACCACGCACCCGCCACCGCGAACAACACCCCGCACACCAGCGCAATCGCTGCGATCAGCCAGGTCAGGCGTGCCGCGCCGGCCATCACTTCACTCTCACGCACCAGCCCCACAAAACGCCAACCCAGCGCCTTGGACGGCCACACCAGCGCCATGTAGCGCTCACCGGCCAACTCGACCTGCACCAGGCCCTGGCCGGCCTCGCTCAGTTGCCGATAGCCCTCACCCAGTTCGCCGAGCGCTTTGAAATTGTGCGACGGGTCGTTCGGGTCCACCAGCACCGTGTTGTTGGCTTCCATCAGCATCAGGTAACCGCTTTCGCCAAGCTTGATCTGCTTGACCAGGTCGGTCAGTTGCTTGAGCGAAACGTCGATGTTCACCACCCCGCTCGCCTGGCCCTGGCGGTCGTTGAAGCTCTGCACGGTGCTGACCAGCACCACATCATCGGCGGCCCAGTAATAGGCCTCGGTGCGCAGGGTCTTGCCCGGCTGCGCCATGGCCGTCTTGTACCAGGGCCGCGTGCGCGGGTCGTAGCCGGCAAGCTTGGGGTCGCCGGGCCAGAACACATAGCCGCCGTCTTCGGTGCCCAGGGACAGGTAGGTGTAGGCCGAATGACTCTTGGCCAGGCCCTCGAACAAGCTGAACAGTTGCTGGTCACGCTCGCCGGGGGCGATTTGCGCGGCATCGCTGGCCAGGTAGCGTTTCACGTCGCCATTGATACGCTGCAACTGCGGGTGCGCGGCCAGGTAGGCCACGTTCTGGCTGATGCCTTCGAAAAACAGCTGCATCGCATTGTCGACCTGGCGAATCTCGCGCCCGCTGCTGTCGACAAACCCATCGCGTGCCTCATGGCGCACGTTGAGGATGATCAGCACCGCCACCAGAATCACCGGTAGGCTGGCAATCACCGCAAAGGCCAGTATCAGTTTTTGTTTTATGTTCATCGAGCTCGCCTTCCTTGTGAGGTGAGGGTGCAACCGTTGGAGAGAAAAGTTTTGCGGATATTCCGTATTATGGTATACCAACAATCAATCCGCCGAACAGCTGTCATCACTGGCACGCGTGACATTGGCGAGAGCACTTAAGGGCCCGCAGTCGACAGGCCGATCACAATAGATCCGAGGTAAGCGTCATGAAGTTTTCCCTGTTCGTACACATGGAACGTTGGGATGAAAGCGTCAGCCATCGTCAGTTGTTCGAAGACTTGACCGAACTGACCCTGATGGCCGAGGCCGGTGGCTTCAGCACCGTATGGATTGGCGAACACCACGCCATGGAATACACCATCTCGCCCAGCCCGATGCCGCTCCTGGCTTACCTCGCGGCCAAGACCACCACCATTCACCTGGGCGCCGGCACCATCATCGCGCCGTTCTGGCACCCATTGCGGGTGGCGGGCGAATGCGCGTTGCTTGATGTGATCAGCAATGGGCGCATGGAAGTCGGCCTGGCCCGAGGTGCCTACCAGGTGGAGTTCGACCGCATGGCCGGCGGCATGCCCGCCTCCAGCGGCGGCCAGGCGCTGCGCGAAATGGTGCCGGTGGTACGCGCCTTGTGGAAAGGCGACTACGCCCACGACGGCGACATCTGGAAATTCCCCACCTCCACCAGCGTGCCCAAGCCGATCCAGCAACCCAACCCGCCGATGTGGATCGCTGCCCGCGACCCGGACTCCCACAACTTTGCGGTGGCCAACGGCTGCAACGTAATGGTCACGCCACTGATGAAGGGCGACGAGGAAGTGCTGGACCTGAAAAACAAATTCCAGGCCGCCCTCGACAACAATCCTGGCGTGCCGCGCCCGCAATTAATGGTGCTGCGCCACACCCACGTGCATGCTGCCGATGACCCGCAAGGCTGGAAAGTCGGGGCCAAGGCGATCTCCAGGTTCTATCGCACCTTTGATGCCTGGTTCGGCAACAAGAGCGTGCCGGTCAATGGTTTCCTGGAGCCGAGCCCGGAAGAGAAGTTCGCCGCCCGCCCTGAGTTCGAGCTGGAAAGCCTGCACAAGACCGCCATGATCGGCACCGCTGAAGAAATCATCCCGCGTATCCAGTACTACCGGGAACTGGGGGTCGATGAGTTCAGCTTCTGGTGCGACAACAGCCTGCCGCATGCCGAGAAGAAAAAATCCCTGGCACTGTTTATCGAGCAGGTGGTACCGGCGTTTCGTTGAGTGAGCCCTGCTGACGGACTAAAGTCCAACACCCTCCCCTGTGGCGAGCGGGCTTGCCCGCGTTGGGCTGCGCAGCAGCCCCAGTAAATTTGGGGGCCACTACGCGCCCCAACGCGGGCAAGCCCGCTCGCCACAACAGCGTGCTCGCCACGACTGCGCGTTTGCCATAGAAGATGCCGCTATCGGGGCGAGGCTCTCCCACATTTTGACCCAAGCTTGCCTACACTCACTTCACACACGCGACATTTAGCCTCAGCCCATCATCGCAGCACCTGTAATAGTCTATTGCAGGACTCTAATGTACTAACTAGTTACTTATCTTGCTAAAATCGCGTCTTTGCCCTCTCTCACTCGAGTCTTTTCGATATGAAACGAGCATCGCGCGCCACTGGCGTCTCTAGATTCTTACTCTTGGGCCTGGGCGTTATCATCGCCCTGCTCGGCCTTGCGCTCGCCGTCGGCGGCGTCAAACTGGTCAGCCTGGGAGGTTCCTGGTACTTCCTCATCGGCGGTGCGGTCATGGCCGTTTCCGGCTTGCTGATTGCCCTGCGCAAGCCGGCCGGCGCGTGGTTGTTCGCCGCGTTCCTGGTGGGCACCGCGATCTGGGCCGTGGCCGATGTGGGCCTGGTGTTCTGGCCGCTGTTTTCGCGGGTGTTCATGTTCGCCGCCATCGGCATGGTCGTGGCGCTGGTCTACCCGCTGCTGGTCAACAGACCTGCACGCGGCGCCTATGGCGTTGCCGCCGTATTGGCGGTGGGCGTGGCGGTCGCGGCGGGCAATATGTTTGTCGCCCACCCGAGCGTCGCACCGACCGGCGCCGGCCCAGGCATCACGCCCGTGGCCGCCGCCGATGCACAGAAAGACTGGGCCCACTACGGCAATACCGAAGGCGGCAGCCGCTTCGCCGCACTGGACCAGATCAATCGCGACAATATCGACAAGCTCAAAGTGGCATGGACCTACCACACCGGTGACGTGGCCATCAGCGACGGCAACGGCGCCGAAGACCAGCTCACCCCGCTGCAGATCGGCAACAAAGTGTTTATCTGCACGCCGCACAACAACCTGATCGCCCTCGACGCCGACACCGGCAAAGAGCTGTGGAAGAACGAAGTCAACGCCAAGTCGGCGGTATGGCAGCGTTGCCGCGGCATGGCGTATTTCGACGCCAGCGCGCCAATCGCCCAGCCGACTCAGCCGAACAGCTCGCCGATCATCGCCGCCAGCGTACCGGCCGGTGCACAGTGCCAGCGCCGCTTGCTGACCAACACCATTGATGCCCGCCTGATCGCCGTGGATGCCGACACCGGCAAATTCTGCGAAGACTTCGGCACCCATGGCCAGGTGGATTTGAAAGCCGGCCTGGGCAATGTGCCGGACAGCTACTACCAACTGTCCTCGGCGCCGCTGATCGCCGGCACCACCGTGGTGGTCGGCGGCCGTGTGGCCGACAACGTGCAGACCGACATGCCCGGCGGCGTGATCCGTGGTTTCGACGTGATCACCGGCCAAATGCGCTGGGCCTTCGACCCGGGCAACCCCGAGGACAAAAAAGCCCCGGCCGACGGCAGCACCTATGTGCGCAGCACGCCCAACAGCTGGGCGCCAATGTCCTATGACCCGCTGATGAATACGGTCTTCCTTCCGATGGGCAGCTCATCCACCGATATCTATGGCGTGGAACGCACCGCGCTCAACCATAAATACGGCGCTTCGGTACTGGCGCTGGATGCCTCCACCGGTGCGGAAAAATGGGTGTACCAGACCGTCCACAACGACCTCTGGGACTTCGACCTGCCGATGCAACCGAGCCTCATCGACTTCACCCCACCGGGCAGCGATAAGGCGGTACCGGCGGTGGTGATCGGCACCAAGGCCGGGCAGATCTACGTGCTCGACCGTGCCACCGGCAAGCCGCTGACCGAGGTCAAGGACGTACCGGTCAAGGCGGCGAACATCCCTAACGAACCCTACTCGCCAACCCAGCCTAAATCGGTGGGCATGCCGCAGATCGGCGCGCAGACCCTGACCGAATCGGACATGTGGGGCGCCACGCCGTACGACCAGTTGCTGTGCCGCATCGACTTCAAGGGCATGCGCTACGACGGCCTGTACACCGCGCCCGGCACCGATAAATCGCTGAGCTTCCCGGGCTCCCTGGGCGGCATGAACTGGGGCAGCATCTCCACCGACCCGGTGCATGGTTTTATCTTCGTCAACGACATGCGCCTGGGCCTGTGGATCCAGATGGTGCCGGCGCAGAAAAATGCCCAGGCCTCGTCCGGCGGCGAAGCGCTGAACACCGGTATGGGCGCGGTACCGCTCAAGGGCACGCCGTATGCGGTGAACAAAAACCGCTTCCTGTCGGTGGCCGGCATTCCGTGCCAGGCGCCGCCATTCGGCACCCTGACCGCCATCGACATGAAAACCCAGAAAGTCGCGTGGCAAGTGCCGGTCGGCACCGTTGAAGACACCGGCCCGCTGGGCATCCGCATGCACCTGCCGATCAAAATCGGCCTGCCGACCCTCGGCGGCACCCTGTCGACCCAGGGCGGCCTGATCTTTATCGCCGGCACCCAGGACTTCTACCTGCGCGCCTTCAACAGCGGCAACGGTGATGAAATCTGGAAAGCCCGCCTGCCCGTCGGCAGCCAGGGTGGCCCGATGACCTACGTGTCGCCGAAAACCGGCAAGCAGTACATCGTGATCACCGCCGGCGGTGCGCGCCAGTCCACCGACCGTGGCGACTACGTGATCGCCTACGCCCTGCCATAACCCTTCCAGGCGCGGTGCCCCCCGGCACCGCGCCTTCTGCTTTGGAAAAACCCGCATGCCCCCCTCTTCTCATCTTTCCCTTGGGCGCCTGTTGCTGGGCCTGGCCCTGGGCGCCGCCCTGCCCGCTCAAGCCGACGACACCACCCTGACCGGCGACTGGGGCGGCCTGCGCCGTGAACTCGACGCGCAAGGCATCCGCTTTAGCGGCGACTACAGCGGCGAAACCGCCTACAACGCCCACGGCGGCCAGCACCGTTCGGCGCGTTACTCGCAAAACGTAAAACTCGGCGTGCAGTTCGACCTGGGCAAGCTCTATGGCTTCAACAATGGCGACCGCATCCAGCTGACCCTCAACGACCGACGCGGCAACAGCGCCTCGGAGGACCTGGTAGGCAACCGCCTGCCGATCCAGGAAAACTACGGCGGCCTCTACACCCGCCTCACCGAGCTGAGCTACGAGCGCACGCTGTTCAGCCCGGCGCTGAACCTCAAGCTGGGTTACATGGCCATGGGCAATGACCTCGGCGGCCTGGACAGCGGCATCCTGTGCAACTTCATGAATGCCGGTTTCTGCGGGCACCCGCTGAACATGTCCGGCGGCAGCGGCTGGACCAACTACCCGAATGCGCGCTTGGGCGCCCGGGTGAAATACGACTTCTCACCCAACTGGCAGCTGCGTGTCGCGGCGTTCAATGTCGACCCTGAGAGCAACGGCGACTCCAGCCGCGCCTGGAAACTGAGCCCCAAGCACACCACCGGCACCGTGGTGCCCATCGAGTTGATCTACAAACACGCCGGCACGCTGCCGGGTGAATACAAGCTGGGCTATTACTACGACAGCTCCGACGTAAAACGCATCGGCAGCGACAAAGAAGTCAGCGGGCGCGGCGGTCATTACCTGCTGATCGACCAGGCGGTGTGGGCCTCCCCTTCTTCGCCGGGCCGCGTGCTGCATGCCTTCGGCCAATACTCTGCGGCCAGCGAAGCCGCTTCGCCGTTCAGCAAGTGGTATGGCGCGGGCGTGGTGCTGTACAAGCCGTTCGAAGGTCGACCACGGGACACCGTGGCCCTGGGTTATGGCCGAGCAGTGCCGAATACGCGCAGCCGTGATGTGCAAGAGCAGGCAGCCTTCAACGCGGGGACGGACTACCCCAACCTGAACAACGCCGAGCAGTTGATCGAACTCAGCTACGGCTACCAGGCCACGCCATGGCTGACCCTGCGCCCGGATGTGCAATACATCATCGAGCCGGGGGCGTTTTCCGGTGACAACATCGACAACGCGCTGGTGTTGGGCTTGCAGGTCAAGGCAGTGTTCTAAACGCCTGAACGCGGCCAACAAATGTGGGAGGGGACTTGCCCCCGATGGCGGAATGTCAGTCACTTTTAAGTTAGCTGATACACCGCTATCGGGGGCAAGCCCCTCCCACATCGGGTTTCACCTTACTCTTGAGTCATGTGCCCTGCTGATACTCCCGCGGCGTACACCCAAACTCCCGGCGAAAAACGGTGTGCAGGTACTGCGCCGACTTGAAGCCGCATTGCTGCGCAATATCGGCAATCGCCAGGCCCTGGCTTTGCAGGCCCTTGGCGGCGGCGGCGAGTTTGAAGCGCAGTATCTCGTCATGCACGCTGCACCCGCGTTCCTTGCGAAAGTGCGCTTCCAGGGATGAACGCGACACGCCGACATAAGCCGCCACCTGCGCGGTCTTGATCCCCTGGCAGGCGTACTGCCGGATAAACAGCAGCGCCTGCATCACGTACGGGTTGCCCAAGGGTTGATGCAGGCTGGAGGCTTGCACATTGATCGCATCCGGCGGCACCAGAATCTGCGTGCCGGTGCAGGGCTTGCCGTGCAGCATCTGGTGCAGCAGCGCGGCGGCGGTGCGGCCCATGGTCTCCGTGCCCTGGATCACCGAACTCAGCGGCACCCGCGTCAGGGTACGGGTCAGCGGGTCGTTATCGATGCCGATCAGCGCCACCTCTTCCGGCACCGCGATACCGGCGGTGAGGCAGGCTTGCAGCAATTGTCTGGCACGGGCGTCGGTGACGGCGATGATGCCGATGGGTTTGGGCAAGGCTTGCAGCCAGGCAATCTGCTGTTCCACGGCGCTGTCCCACAGCGGCGCGCTGGTGCCCAAGCCGCGATAGACCTCTGCGTGCAGACCATCGCGTTGCAGCAGGCGCTTGAAGGCTTTTTCGCGCTCCTGGGCCCAGCGGTTGGCCTGGGCTTCGGGCAGGCTGAAGCAGGCAAAACGCGTCACGCCGGCCTCGATCAAGTGCTCATACGCGAGCTTCATCAACGCATGGTTATCGGTGGCCACATAGGGAATACCCCTGGGGTAGGCGCGCACATCCTGATAGGAGCCGCCCACCGCCACCACCGGCAGCTTGATATCGGCCAGCGCCTCGCCGATCAACGGGTCGTCGAAGTCGGCAATGATACCGTCGCCCTGCCAGCGCTCGATGCCTTTGAGGCGGCACAAAAAATCCTCCTCCAGAAACAGGTCCCAGGAGGCGCGGGTACTGCTCAGGTAATTGCCGATGCCGGTGATGATGCCCCGGTCGTAGATCTTGCTGCCGTTGAACAACAGGGCGATGCGGTGCACGGGCGGTAGGGTTTTCATTGTTTTTGTCCTGAGGCCGGTCGCTACAGACTAGCCCTCGCCACTCAAAATCGCACCATTGCTTGGTGATTTTCATAATCGGCAGGCCAGGTGCCGTTGCTAGTATCCAGACACCGCCAAGAACAATAAGGAAAACCGCCATGCTGTATTTCCCCGGTGTCGAGAAGGTCCGCTTCGAAGGCCCCAGCAGCGACTCCCCTCTCGCCTTTCGCCATTACGACGCCAACAAACTGATCCTCGGCAAACCCATGCGCGAACACCTGCGCATGGCCGCCTGTTATTGGCACACCTTCGTCTGGCCCGGCGCGGACATGTTCGGCGTGGGCACCTTCAAGCGCCCCTGGCAGCGCAGCGGCGACCCGCTGGAACTGGCCATCGGCAAGGCGGACGCAGCCTTTGAGTTTTTCTCCAAGCTGGGCATCGACTACTACAGTTTTCACGACACCGACGTGGCCCCCGAAGGCAGCTCGCTCAAGGACTATCGCAACCACTTCGCGCAGATGGTCGATCACCTGGAACGCCACCAGGAACAGACCGGTATCCAGCTGCTGTGGGGCACCGCCAACTGCTTCAGCAACCCGCGCTTTGCCGCCGGCGCCGCGAGCAACCCGGACCCGGAGGTGTTCGCCTACGCCGCCGCCCAGGTGTTCAGCGCGATGAACGCCACGCTGCGGCTCAAGGGCGCCAACTATGTGCTGTGGGGCGGCCGCGAAGGCTATGAAACCCTGCTCAATACCGACCTCAAGCGCGAGCGCGAGCAACTCGGGCGGTTTATGCGCATGGTGGTGGAGCACAAGCACAAGATCGGCTTCAAAGGCGACCTGCTGATCGAGCCCAAGCCCCAGGAACCCACCAAGCACCAGTACGATTACGACAGCGCCACGGTGTTCGGCTTCCTGCATGAGTACGGCCTGGAACACGAGATCAAGGTGAACATCGAGGCCAACCACGCGACCCTGGCCGGGCACAGTTTCCATCACGAGATCGCTACCGCCGTGTCCCTGGGGATCTTCGGCAGCATCGACGCCAACCGGGGCGACCCGCAGAACGGCTGGGACACCGACCAGTTCCCCAACAGCGTCGAGGAAATGACCCTGGCCACCTATGAAATCCTCAAGGCTGGCGGCTTCAAGAATGGCGGCTATAACTTTGACTCCAAGGTGCGCCGCCAGAGCCTGGACGAGGTCGACCTGTTCCATGGCCATGTCGCCGCCATGGATGTACTGGCCCTGGCACTGGAACGTGCAGCCGCCATGGTGCAGAACGACCAGTTGCAGCAGTTCAAGGACCAGCGTTACGCCGGTTGGCAGCAACCGCTGGGCAAGGCCGTGCTGGCCGGTGAGTTCAGCCTGGCGTCGCTGGCCGAACACGCCTTCGCCCATGAGCTGAACCCGCAGGCCGTGAGTGGTCGGCAGGAGATGCTTGAGGGTGTGGTCAATCGGTTTATCTATACCTGAAAGCGACATCACCTGTGGCCAGGGCGCTCTTATGTGGCGAGCGAGCTTGCTCGCGTTGGGCCGCGAAGCGGCCCCTGTAACCGGCAACGCGCTTTTATCTGAAACACCGCGCCGCCTGGTTTTGGGGCTGCTCCGCAGCCCAACGCGGGCAAGCCCGCTCGCCACAAAAACTGAGTCAGCACACTGCGCACGCCACAAAAGCTGTGACATTTGCGCGACAAATCTATCCACCGAACGTCGAAGGACGCTCTACAGTTCTACCCGCATCACGCTGTGTCTTTCCAACAACAATAAAAGGACGCACCACCATGAAGTCATTCAAACGTATCCTGCTCACCACTGCCCTGGCCTTGCTCGCTCTGCCGGTGATGGCCGATTCCGCCCACCCGAAAATCGGTTTCTCCATCGACGACCTGCGCCTGGAACGCTGGTCCCGCGACCGCGATTACTTCGTCGCAGCGGCGGAAAAACTCGACGCCAAGGTCTTCGTGCAGTCCGCCGATGCCAACGAGCAGAAGCAGATTTCGCAGATCGAAAACCTCATCTCCCGGGGCGTGGATGTGATCGTTATCGTGCCGTTCAACGCCACCGTACTGACCAACGCCGTGGCCGAAGCCAAGAAGGCCGGGATCAAGGTGGTGTCCTATGACCGCCTGATTCTCAACGCGGACATCGACGCCTACATCTCCTTCGATAATGAAAAAGTCGGCGAGATGCAGGCCAATGGTGTGCTGCAAGCGGCGCCCAAGGGCAACTACTTCCTGCTCGGCGGCGCGCCCACCGACAACAACGCCAAGGTGCTGCGCGAAGGCCAGATGAAAGTGCTGCAACCGGCCATCGACAAGGGCGATATCAAGATTGTCGGCCAGCAGTGGGTCAAGGAATGGAACCCGACCGAAGCCCTGAGCATCGTCGAAAATGCCCTGACCCGAAACAACAACAAGATCGACGCCATCGTCGCCTCCAACGACGCCACCGCCGGCGGTGCGATCCAGGCCCTGGCCGCGCAGAAGCTGGCCGGCAAGGTGCCGATCTCCGGGCAGGACGCCGACCTGGCTGCGGTAAAACGCGTGATCGACGGCACCCAGACCATGACCGTGTACAAGCCGCTCAAGCTGATCGCCTCTGAAGCGGCCAAGCTCTCGGTGCAGCTCGCACGTAACGAGAAACCCACGTACAGCTCGCAATACGACAATGGTAGCAAAAAGGTCGATACCATCCTGCTCACCCCTACCCCGCTGACCAAGGCCAATATCGACCTGTTGGAGAAAGACGGGTTCTATACCAAAGAGCAGATTGCCGGGCAGTGACCGCCATGGCCGATTACCTGTTGCAAATGAATGGCATCGTCAAAAGTTTTGGCGGTGTCAACGCGCTGAACGGCATCGATATCAAGGTGCGGCCCGGTGAGTGCGTGGGCCTGTGCGGTGAAAACGGTGCCGGTAAATCCACCTTGATGAAGGTGCTGTCGGCGGTCTACCCGTACGGCACCTGGGAGGGGGAAATCCTCTGGGATGGGCAACCGCTCAGGGCTCAGTCGATCAGCGAAACCGAGGCCGCGGGCATCGTCATCATCCACCAGGAACTGACCCTGGTGCCCGACTTGTCGGTGGCCGAGAACATTTTCATGGGCCACGAACTGACCCTGCCCGGCGGGCGCATGAACTACCCGGCGATGCTGCACCGCGCCGAGGCATTGATGCGCGAACTCAAGGTGCCGGACATGAACGTGGCGCTGCCGGTGTCGCAGTACGGCGGCGGCTACCAGCAACTGGTGGAAATCGCCAAGGCCCTGAACAAACAGGCACGCCTGTTGATTCTCGACGAGCCCTCCTCGGCCCTCACCCGCTCGGAAATCGAGGTGCTGCTCGACATCATCCGCGACCTCAAGGCCAAGGGCGTGGCCTGCGTGTATATCTCGCACAAGCTCGATGAGGTGGCGGCGGTGTGCGACACCATTGCGGTGATCCGCGATGGCAAGCACATCGCGACCACCGCCATGGCCGACATGGATATCCCCCGGATCATCACGCAGATGGTCGGACGCGAAATGAGCAACCTCTACCCCACCGAACCGCATGAAGTCGGCGAGGTGATTTTCGAGGCGCGCAACGTCACCTGCTATGACGTGGACAACCCCAAGCGCAAACGCGTGGATGATATTTCGTTTGTGCTCCGGCGCGGGGAAATCCTCGGGATTGCCGGGCTGGTGGGCGCCGGGCGTACGGAGTTGGTGTCGGCATTGTTCGGCGCCTACCCCGGCCGCTACAGCGGCGAGGTGTGGCTCGATGGCCAGGTGATCGACACGCGCACGCCGCTCAAATCGATCCGCGCCGGGCTGTGCATGGTGCCCGAGGACCGCAAGCGCCAGGGCATCATCCCCGACCTGGGGGTGGGCCAGAACATTACCCTGGCGGTGCTCGACACCTACGCGCACATGACCCGCATCGACGCCGAAGCCGAGCTGGGCAGCATCGACCAACAGATCGCACGCATGCACCTCAAGACCGCCAGCCCGTTTTTGCCGATCACCAGCCTGTCCGGCGGCAATCAGCAAAAGGCGGTGCTGGCAAAAATGCTGATGGCCAAGCCCAAGGTGCTGATCCTCGATGAACCCACGCGGGGGGTGGATGTGGGCGCCAAATATGAGATCTACAAACTGATGGGCGCGCTGGCGGCCGAAGGCGTGGCGATCATCATGGTCTCCTCGGAGTTGGCCGAGGTGCTGGGGGTGTCCAACCGTGTGCTGGTGATCGGCGACGGCCAGTTGCGCGGTGACTTCATCAACCAGGGGCTCACCCAGGAACAGGTGCTCGCTGCCGCGCTCAGCCAAAACAATAACAATCGGAAGACCGCGTAGATGAACCAGGTCAAACAGCTGTTTACCCGCTACAAAATGCTCGCGCTGGTGATTGCCGTGGCGTTTATCTGGCTGTTTTTCAGCTGGCAAACCGAAGGCGGCTTCGTGACGCCGCGCAACCTGTCCAACCTGCTGCGGCAGATGTCGATCACCGGGATTCTGGCCTGCGGCATGGTGCTGGTGATCATCAGCGGTGAGATCGATTTGTCGGTGGGCTCATTGCTCGGGTTGCTGGGCGGGCTCGCGGCGATTCTGGATGTGGTCTATCACGTGCCGCTGCTGGCCAACATCAGCCTGGTGGCGCTGTGCGGCCTGATGATCGGCCTGGCCAACGGCTACATGACCGCCTACCTGCGCATCCCGTCATTTATCGTCGGCCTGGGCGGCATGCTGGCGTTTCGCGGGATTCTGCTGGGGATTACCGGCGGCACCACCATCGCGCCGGTGTCGCCGTCGCTGGTGTATGTGGGCCAAGGCTATTTGCCGCATTCGGTGGGTATTGGCCTCGGGATTTTACTGTTTGCTCTGACGCTGTTTTTAACCTGGAAACAACGGCGCAATCGCGCCCTGCATGGGCTGACAGCACACTCCTTAGTACGCGATGTGCTGCGCGTAGCGCTGATCGGCGCGGTGCTGGCCGGGTTTGTCACCACCCTTAACAGCTACGACGGCATCCCGGTGCCGGTGCTGCTGTTGCTGGTGTTGCTCGGCGTCTTCAGCTACGTCACCAGCCAGACCGTGTTCGGCCGCCGGGTGTATGCGGTGGGCAGCAATATGGAAGCCACACGCCTGTCGGGCATCAATGTGCAGGCGGTGAAACTGTGGATCTTCGGCATCATGGGTGTGATGTGCGCATTCGCCGGCCTGGTCAACACCGCCCGCCTCGCCGCCGGTTCACCCTCGGCGGGCAATATGGGCGAACTGGATGCCATCGCCGCATGTTTTATCGGCGGCACCTCCATGCGCGGTGGCTCGGGCACCGTGTATGGCGCGTTGTTGGGCGCGTTGGTGATTACCAGCCTGGATAACGGCATGTCGATGCTGGATGTGGACAGCTACTGGCAGATGATTGTGAAGGGCAGCATTCTGGTGCTGGCGGTGTGGGTGGATGTGAGTACGCGGGCCGGGCGGCGCTGAAGCCGCCCCTCCCACATTTGACTGCATTCCAAGGTTGGATCGAGGGGGTCAGTGCTATTCAAACGCCTGGCGATTCTCAGGCGTGATCAACTTGAACGGCACCCAGACCACCGTCGACTCCAGCACCTCCCCGCGTACCAGCCGTAGCGCGGTGTCCACTGCGCCACCGGCCTGGCCGGCGGCATCCTGAAACACGCTGACCGCCATCTTGCCCTCAGCCATCAATTTCAAACCGTCCGGGGTGCCGTCGATGCCGCCGACCCAATAGTCCTTGGCTTGCTTGCCGGCTTTTTCCAGCCCCATGATCGCGCCGATCGCCATTTCATCGTTATTGGCCGCGATGATCGAAAAATCGACGCCCTGCTTGACCCAGTCAATGACAATCGTGGCGGCCTGGCTACGCTCCCAGTTACCGACTTTTTTCTGTACGACTTTCATATCGGGGTATTTGGCGACGACTTTCTCCACGTCCTCGGTGCGCATCAAGGAGGACGCGTTGGCCGGGTCGCCCACCAGAATCACCACGTTGCCCTTGTAACCGGCGCGGCGCGCCAGCTCTTCCATCTGCAAAGTACCCGACTCCAGCTCGTTGGAGCCGACAAACGCGGTCTGCGCCGGCCACTGTTGCGGGTTCGGATTGCGGTTGACGAAGACCAGCGGGATTTTGGCGTCCGAGGCCAGTTGCATCATCTGCGCCGCACTTTTGCCGTCCACCATCGCGACGATGATCGCATCCACCTTGGAATTGACCAGGTTGCGGAATTGGCGCATCTGCAAATCGACGCTGTCCTGCCCGTTCTCCATAAAGATGTCGGCGTTCATGACGCTGGCCTGTTGCTGTACCCCGTTGCGCAGCAGGGTCTGGAAGTTATCGTCGTACTTTGCCATGCCAACGCCCAGCAAGGGCGTAGCGGCCTGGGCTGGGCCCGGAATGAGCAGCGTCGCCCCCAAGGCGAGGATTAACCATACTTTCATGTTCTGACTCCTGCGGCTCAAACGCTGAAATGATGGAGCAGCTCGCGCTGCACCTTGGCCATGTCCGACAGCTCGTGGCTGCTGATGGCGGACTGCTCGGCGCCATTTGCCGTCTGCTGGGCCGAATCGTTGATCTGGATGACCATCCGACTGGTTTCCTGCACCGTGGCGCTCTGCTGCTCGGTGGCGGCGGCGATCTGAATATTCATGTCGCGGATACTGTCGACCGAGTCGCTCATCGACAGCAGCAAGTCACCCGCGCCCGAGGCCAGGGACACGCACTGGGTGGACTGCGCCTGGCTCTCGTTCATCACATGCACCACCGAGTGAATCTTCTCCTGCATGAGCCCGATCATGTCCTGGATTTCGCTGGTCGAGGTCTGGGTACGGCTGGCCAGGGAGCGCACTTCATCGGCCACTACCGCAAAACCGCGTCCCTGCTCGCCGGCACGGGCCGCTTCGATCGCCGCATTCAAGGCAAGCAGGTTGGTCTGTTCGGCAATGGTGCGAATGGCGACAACAATGCCCTCGATATTCTGCCCGTACTTCTGCAACTCATCGGTTACCTGCGTGGCCTTGTTCACCTGGTCGGCCTGCTGGCGGATGTTGACGATGGTCTCGGCCACGCGCGCCTGCACCTTGTGCGTGAGTTCACTCGTGTCGTCCACGGCCTGGCGGGTGTCCTGTGCGCGCCGGGCCACCTCTTCGACCGTGCTTTCCATCTGCGTCATGGCCGAGGCGGCCGATTGCAATCGGTCCTTCTGCTCATCCACCACACGGGTGGTCTGCTCGCTGTTCAAGGCGTTGCTGCCCGCGGTAACGGCCAGCGCATCGGCAGAGCTGATCAATTCACGGAAGGTTTTCTGCAGGGCCTTGGTCAGTTCGTTCAGGTAGCCGCCCAACTCACCGAACTCATCTTTACGGCTGACATCGAAACTGACCCGCATGTCCCCCGCAGTAAGCGTCTTGAGGACTTCGCGAAACGCCGCCAGCGGACGCCGCAGGCTGAAGGCGACCCATGTACCAATCAACACCGCCGCCAGCACCGCAAGCACACACGCGATCAACAGCAAGCTGCGACTGGTGCCGATAGTGGCATTGGCCGACTGACTGGCCTGGTTGGCGACTTCAAGGGACTGGCTGCCGAACTCGCCAATCCTGTCCAGGGTGGCTTTCAGCGCCGCCTCAACCGCATTGCGTTGCTGCTGCACCTGCGCGGCCAGTTTTGCTTCCACCTGATAAGCCTGGAACAGGCCGTCAGGGGCGGTCAGGTCAGTCAGCAGGCGATTGACCATGACGTCAGCAATCCGCCCGCCCCTGGGTTCAATCGCCGCCAGGGCCTGGGCCCGGGTGCTGATCACTTCGTCCTGCAGATTGAGCACACGTTGTAATTTATCAATGGCGGGCGTGACGGTGTGGGCCGCGAAGCCATCGTAGGATTTGTTGACTTCCAACAGCAGCTTTTCCGCTGCGGCCACCTGTTGCGGCTCGCCGACACTGCGCGCATGCGCGATGTAATCGCGCAAATAGCTGGTCAGCTGCATCGCCTGCGCACTGCTGTAGCCTTGAAGTGTGCGCGTGAGCGCCAACTGCTGCACATGTTGCGAGTGGGACGCCATCAACGCCTGCGCCTGTTCGGCGTAGGCCGCTACCTGTTGGCGCTGCTGCGCCAGGTTCGCCCGCAGCGCCTCATGCTCGCCGGTATAGGCAACGGTGCTGTCGAGCAATTGATTGAACTGAGCGATGCTCTCGGTGAACGGTCGCTTGCCGTCCTCGATCTGCTTGGGGTCGGTGCTGATCTGAATGGCCAGCAACGCCTGGTTGGCGCGCAGGATGTGCACGTACAGCTCACTGGCGGCCCGGCTCAAGGGTGCCGACTCGCCGGTGATAATGGTCAAGCGACTGCTGATGGACTGCGTGTTCTGATAGCTGATCCCCGCCATGACTAGCAGTAACAGCACCAACACCGCAAACCCGCCGATCACACGCTGCAATATGGTCATGGCCACCCCTTTTGATTTTTATTCGTTGACCTGAGCGACGACCAGGCGTGTACCTACGAGCTCGGGATCACTCGTGGTGCTAATGCCTGTATCGGCCAGGTGGGCGGGGACTTGAGCGTTGAAGGCAGGCCGAAACGCGGCCAAAGAATGTGAAAGAGGGCTTGCTCCCGATAGCGGTGGGTCAGACTGACACTCCGCCATCGGGGGCAAGCTCCTCCCACATACCTGATGAGATCAGGCTGGGTTTTGCACTGCGTTTACTGGTTCAACACCACATCACGCATCGCCGGGATGTAACCGGGCGGTGACCCGGCAGCACCGCCGCCTCCGGTGAGCTATGCCCTTAGAATTCGCTGAAACGCAGCCCGGTCTTTTCCAGGCTGCCCTTCAGCAAACCGGCCTGGAAGCGGTGTTCGCCGTCGCTGTTTATCTCGGCAACCTGAACCAGATCGGGGATTCGGTCGCCAGTGATATCCGCCAGCACCATCTGACCGCCGCGAACGCGTTCGGCGTAGCGGCCGACGGCTTCCACCTTCGCAGCGCCGGAGGCCTTGCCGGCGTCGAGCCGCTCCTGTTTTGTCGAAAACCCTTTGAAAAATTCAGGATAGGCAGACATTTGCACGCCAGAATCGAGGCATGAATCAGCCGTCAGTGTGGCCACCGCGATTTCCAACTCGGCGCCCTGGGCCAGCGGATTGCTGTGTGTGTCGCTCACTCGCACGCGCGACAACACCAGGTAGCTCCTGCTTGCGTCGGAAAGATCCGGTACCAGATGAACCGGGCGCTGCAACCAGGAAAGGGGCGCACCACGCAAGCACTCCAACGTGGCGGCCTTTAACTGCTCACCGTTGAGCACGGCTTTTTGCATCTGCAATTGGACCCCGCTGCCGCCCGCCATCACGCTCACAAATGTGGGGTTGGTCGCGGTTGCCTGGGTAACAAAAGCCGGCTCCATGGCCTCGGGGAATGCCTTGAGGGTTTGCTCGCCAAGGTTAGTGGCCACCTCTGTGCCGGGCTTTGCCACCGTGTAACGTCGCACCATCGCGCCGTCTTCATAGCCCTCGCCATTGCCGGTACCTCGGCGCATCCAGAGCAAGAACGGTGGGGAAGCCTGGCCGACCACAAAAGGTGCGCCGACATAATTGCGATAGCGATCGCAGTGATCTTTTGACGTGTGATCGTCCGGGTCGCTTATACAGTTGCGCTCAGCAATGCTGTACAGATGCCGGCCTGCAGGTGCTTCGCGAATTTGGCGCTGGGTTGTGTCAAACACTATATCCACCACGCACGGCGAGCGGTCCTTGATGCCTTCACTCGGGCCGCAGGAATGTGTACTCAGGCCCATCAGCCGTACAAACCCCGGTGTGCTTGCGCCGTTGACCGGATGCACCTCGGAAAACTTGAGGTCCTGGTTATGGATGGCGAATGCCAGCGGTGCGGCAGCGGGCGCGGTGTCCCCCCTGCCCCACATCGCTGTGTTCTCGCAGTGCCCGGCAGGTGTGCGCAGTTGGATGCCCCCGGCCGCTTGCGCCCAATCGTTGCGGCTGGCCCAACCGGGAGGCAGCAGTGCGAAGCCGCCCGCAGTACCACTCAACTGGCTACGCTTCCACCACACAAACCAGTCTTTGCCGCCAGGCTCATCACGCACCACCATGGGTGGACCGTTGATGGCGTCATACGCGGCGGGCAATTCGAAGCTGGAACAAACCTGGCCACCCTCGGGTTTCCACCCCAGCACATGAACCAGGCTGCCCGAGGGCCGGATGTCGAAGTAGTAGGCCGCTTTCGGCAGCAGGCCCTCGTTAACCCACTGGCGCGGGGCATCGGCGATGCGCAGTACTCGGTGGGCATTGGCGCGCACCGGATAGGGATCGAATTCCAGGAAGGTGGAGGCTTTTTCGTCTTCCGTTGCACGCGCGCTTTTAAAGCTGCCGAAGCCGCCCAAGCGCACACCCAGGGTGACCTTGCGCGCATTGGTTTCGCAGTCGCTGATGGTCGCGTTGGGGTTGATGTACTTGCACAACCGGAAGGCTTGCTGCTGCAACATGAAATCGCAGTCTGCCTGGCTGTAACCGTAGGTGGCATTGCCATGGCGGTAGCAGTAGTCATGAAAGGCACAGGCTTGGCGCATCTGTAAGGCAATAGGCGCCTGGTGGCTGCCACGGGTAAATGCCAACGTCTGCAGGCCGGTCGGCAGGCTGCAACTCAGGCCGCTGCCTTGCCCCCCTACCAACTGCACTTGATCGGCAGAGGCCGAAAGCGCGTAGGCGGTACGGGGTGTTTCTCGGTCGTCAAAGCGCACTTCGTTGGCCAGCAGCGTGTCAGCGATGCCATTAAAAATACCGGAACAGCCAGTAACCGCCGTGGTCAGCACCACTGCCAACATAGCCAGACCAAGGATGGACAGAGGGAGTTTGCGCATGATCGACCACCTTCCTGGGACTCGGGCTTATGAGCTGGAAGGGCTATCCACTACGCTCATGCGTAACGCAACCGGGCAACTGCGCGCTACCCTAGCGATCAGAAAAGCTCACAGATCGCAACTCTGCAAGTGCTCCGACATATACAAACAGCCAAATTTGCACTTTTCACAACGCGTCCTACACTTGCCAAAACTGACAGGCGCCATCATTTTGATGCCATGCTGATTCAAGGAGGAGTGGGGAATGAATCTTTGCGATCATGGCCGCGACTGGCGCGCCCTCTTTGTCATTCTGGCCTGTGCGCTGTTGGCCAGTTGCATCTCGGTGCCCACGGGCACCACGCAGGTCTATCGCAAAGCCGACAACCCCGCTTCCGCACCCAATGCCGAGGGCAGGCAAGGCTTCGAAACGACCCTGTTCACCAATAATATCGACCCACTGTTGACCGTGCACAAAGCCGGCGGCGACAAAGCCAGCGACGATGTGTTTGCCATCTACTTGAGCGATGGCTATTTCAAGTACCTGAAGGATACGGGGGGCGTGAACGAAGTAATCGTGGTGGCCGAGTTCACCGAGGTCAACGACGGTACCGCGTCCGATACCGTTACTCGCGTACTCGGCCCCTACTTCGGCGTATCCGACAAAGCCGGAACCCCCTTCCTCAACAAACTGCTCTACGGCCCAAAAACCCTCGAATCCGACCACCTCAACATGAAACTGACCGTGCTGGAATACGATCAGGGCGAGAATCAAAACTCTGCGGCGTTCCTCGACTTTATCCAGTCCGTCACCCAGACCTTGTCCCTGGCCAACCCGGTCACCGCGGCCGAACAGGTGTTCGCCAAGGAAATTGCCAAAAGCCTGCTGAGTTTGAACAAAGATGATGTGGTCATGGAGATCGACATCAACTTCACCGGCAATACCGGGCAACTGGCCAATATTAAAAACAACGGTTCCTACATCCCCTTGAACATCGGCGACTATGTGCTGATCAACAAGGAACACTGCGTGCCGGCCAATTGCTATGGACGGATGGTAGCGGCAGACAGCCCGTACAACCCCTTCGCCTGGATCGGCGATATTGTCATGCTGGTGCCTGCGGCCGTGCGCCGTGGCTTGGCGGATACGCCCGATGGTGCGGCATTGGCGGACGTCAACACGGAAAACCTGAATTACTCCAATCACCAACTCACCCAGCATCCAAAGGGTGCCGAGCCTGCACCCTTCGTTGACAAGACCTGGCTGGCCCTGTCCATCGTCAAGGGCGGCGATGCTTCACTCTGGCAAAAACGCAAAGCGCTGACCCAGGCAGAACTCGCTGTGCAGAACATGATCAAGGTTCGCGGCGGCCCACTTGCCTTCAGCCAGAATTATCAAACGGCAAGGCAAGCCCTGGAAGCGGCACGGGAGGCCGAAGTACTGAACAGTTCCGGCGTTGCCTTCGTTTCTCCCTTGAACGCTACCGGTGACTTTGCCCCCACCACTACCGACGGCGAGTACTGCGTATATCACTCGCGTACCGTTACCGAAGTGAGCGCCAGTGTTTACCGACTGGATGACAAGGAGGTGCCGCAGCAAGTGCCGGCTAACACCGTCACCAAAAACACCAGTACAGCGACGCCCAACAATACCTGTTTTGACATTGGGGCCGCAGCACGCGTGGCGGGCACTTATGACATGCTCGCGAGGTACAAGGTGGGAACGAAAGTGCTGAATCAGACGATCCGCTACGAAATCAAAAAATAGGCGTAAAAAAGCCACTCCTCCGAGTGGCTTTTTTTTATAGAGGACTGTTTCGTCCTGGGTAGGATTTCACTGGCTCAATACCACATCACGCATTGCCGGGATGTAACCGTAGTCATAAGCCTCCTGTACAAACGAACGAGCGCCCTTCAACACGATCCGTACCGTCGGCGCTTCGGTGCCGCCGATGCGATAGTCGTCTCCGGTGGTGGGTACGCTGTCGATAAACGACGTCACCAGGCCGTTTGGCATTACGCAGTGGGAGTAAGTCTGGAACGGCTGCGAAGGCGGGTTGCCGAGTACCAGCCCCGACGCATTCATCAGCGTGTAGGGGCCGAACAGCTGATCGCTGACGAACCCATAGACGCCATCCGGGCCAGTTACGCCGTCTGCATAGGTGAACTTGTGGCTGATGGTGAACAGGTAATACTTGTCGTCCTGGAACACATAGTGCGGCCGTTCGGTCTGGTCGTTCACGCCAACCGCGGTCACCAGCGGCGGCAGGATTTCCCATTCGTCACCGTTGAGGTCCTTGGCCACGGCGATGCCAATGCAACCCACTTGGTAGCGAGCACCGCCCACGTCCTCATGCCCCGGTGGCACCAGGCCGATTTCGTTCGGACCCACTTCGTGAGTGCCGCGCTCGCCGGCCACATTGCCTTCGAACACCATGTACAACTTGCCATCTTTAGGGTCGATAAAGGGGCTCGGATCGCGAAAGTTCCAGGTCGCATTCTGCGCTTCGGTTTGGTAATAAGTGCCGTCGGCGTCGAACAACGATTTGACCTGATCAAAACCCTGCAGGGTCACACCGGTGTCCGAAGTGACAACCTGGCCCGTGACTTTGGCAATCGTGGCGCCCGGTGTGACACAGGTGTAGTACAGGTCGATATCGCCGTTGTTATTCAACAGGATCGGCGTACCCGCCCATTCCCGCGTAGTCGGTGAAACCCCTTCGGCCATCACGCGGCCGCCGAAGATCCAGTCCTTGCCGGTGCGCGAATACCAGTAGCAGATACGCGCATGGCCATGGCGGTCTTCCCAGTCGCGCTTGATGTCGTAACGGCCATCGGCATTGATGAATTGTGGATCATGGGGACGACGGTCGGCGGTCAGGGTGAAGATCACCGACCAGCCATTGACCGATACCACCGTGCCGTCCAGCTCACGCAAGGGCATGGTGTCCCAAATAAACACCGTGTCACTCATGACAGGAAAGTCAGGACTCACTAACGGCTGTGTGGTCGTCGGGTCATTCTCATTAACTTTCAGCGCATCGGCCCGTGTCCAGCGAGTGGGTGTGTGATTCGCATGTTTCATGATGATGTCCTTTTACTGACGCTTTAGTGACAAGCGAAGATTAAATAGCACCTGACAGCCAGCCATTTAATGGCTGACTGAAAGAGCAAGAGATAGTTGGCTCTGCAAGTGCAAAACAAGGTTTAACATGCAAGCCGGCTTATCGCAACATGAAGAATTATTTAGATTACAAAGGCCATCACTGTATTTATATCCTTGATATAAATACAGTGGCACCTGTAATAAATGACTGCTCGGTAGAAAGCTAGCTAATCAACTACCGAACACCAGCGCCGCGGCTTGGGCCCCGGCATTCTTCTGCGTAAAGTCCTTGGCTTGCGCCGCCGTCTTCAAGGTATAGGCGTAGTTGGAAGTTGCTGTCCATTGTGCTTTTGGCGACTTCTGGTTGGTGATCGCCGGCACACTGTTTGTATCAGTGAATGTGCCGGTGCCTTTGTCATCCAACATGCCTTTGTTTTGGCTGCCTTCGCCAAAATAGTTGCTCTCAGACAGGATATTGGCGTTCTGTGCCAGGGTAAAACCGAGGTGAAAGTTATTGATGTAGTTGTTGTACACATGGAAATAACCGTAGCGCATCAAGCCGGGCGCACGCACTTCCATATTGTCGAAGCGGTTATGGCACAGCGTGAGGCGCGGGTAACCATTGAACTCCGCCTTATTGTCATCGGCCGGGTGACCGAAAATCAGGCCGTATTTGTGGTTGCCGAAGAAGCAGTTGCTGATGGTGGCGTAGTCGGCCTTTTCACCGATATACACCAGTTTGTCTTCACTGCCATCGGTGGTAGACCAGGTGTGGCCGACAAAAGAGCAATGGTCAATCCAGTATTTGCTGCCGTAGTTCAGGTAGACCTGAATATCGTCATTGGCCTTAATACTTGCCGAATGCTTGAAGATAATATTCTGCAGAATAATGTTCTGCGACTGCGCGGTTGCACGCAGGTGAATATTCTCCAGGGTACGGTTCTGGAAGGAACCAATCAGGGTCTTGTTGGCGCCCAGGTTCACTTTGGTCAGGCTCGAGGCCGAGATATTACTGTTGATCACCAGCACCCGAGGGGTGGTGTCACCAATATTGGCCTTGAGTTGATCGAGCGTGGTGATACTGACCACCTGGCCAGACCAGCCGCCGGTGACTTTTGCCGCAAGGGCGAAACCGGTCAGGCCGGTGAGTTTGCTTTCTGGATAAGACATGAGTTCCCTCTCTATAAATAAAAACGGCTCGGGTTGACGAGCCTGTGCATCAAGTTAATCCGTTAACTTGCACACAGTGTTTGGCATGGCTGAGGTTGCCGGGTAATGGTCGATCAGCGCTTAAACACTGTGTTTATGTACAGTACTCGCCATCTGTTTTGCCGTCAACACTTGATCGAAAAAATCTGTAGGCGCTGGCCTTTTGTCATGGTTTGTAAAAGGCCAGCAAGGCGTGTCGCTTTTAATTGCAGGACGTTTCCTAGACAATCCCCGGCGCCTTGTGCCTGTTGGAATCGGGGGCTAGTCTGCGATCCGTCACTGCCAAATCAGTGATCGGGTTTAGTCGCCTGCTAACCATCACGCGCACGGTCTTCCATCAGCTTTTATGGTGGCTGTGCGTAGGGCACCTTCGGGTGCGCCGGATTCGCGTGATGGCCGGTCGACTAACCTGCGTACAGCCGCCACCCATTTGTTTAGTCGCGAAGGGTGTCGACTCCTAATCATCACGGAGTTACACCATGAATAAAGCCGTCCCCGACCCACCCCGCAATTCAGCCAAAGACCGCGCCGCGTTCAACCGCGCCATCGACCATTACCTGCCCTCCCACGGTGTTCAAATCGAAGAGTTGAGCTTTGAAGACGCCCTGCTCTACACCGCCAGTTTGCTCGACAGTGCTTGCGCTACTGCGCTCAATTGCGGTGACCTTCTGCCAGGCCCTGAGCGGGCCAAGGTTATGGCGGTGTGGCATTTACTGGAGATTGCCAGGACCACCGTGGATCGCTCCATCGAATGCTTGAAACCTGCAAAAACCACTGCCTGAATGCAGTAAAAAATGTGGGAGCGGGCTTGCTCGCGAAGGCGTTCGGTCAGCCAGACAATCTGGTACTGATACACCGCCTTCGCGAGCAAGCCCGCTCCCACATTGGACCTACTGGGCTCTTGGGCTATTTGGACACCGGCATCGCAAACTCCGCACCCTGCTCGATGCTCTCTGACCACCTTTGCATGATCGACTTCTGTTTGGTGTAGAAGCGCACGCCCTCGGTGCCGTAGGCATGCATGTCGCCAAACAGGCTCTTCTTCCAGCCGCCAAAGCCGTGCCAGGCCATCGGCACCGGGATCGGTACGTTGATGCCGACCATGCCCACTTCGATTCGCCGCGCAAACTCGCGGGCAATGTTGCCGTCGCGGGTGAAGCAGCTCACGCCGTTGCCGAACTCATGGTCGTTGACCAGCTTGATCGCCTCTGCAAAATCATTCACGCGTACGCAGGCCAGCACCGGGCCGAAGATCTCTTCGCGGTAGATGCTCATCTCTTGGGTCACGTGGTCGAACAAGGTTGCGCCGAGCCAGAAGCCGTTTTCCAGGCCCGCTTCGGTGGGCACGTAATCGCGGCCGTCGAGCAGCAATTGCGCACCGGCTTGCACGCCTTGCTCGATGTAGCCGCTGATGCGCTCCAACGCGGCGCGGGACACAATCGGGCCCATCTCGGCTTTGAGGTCGCGGCCATCGGTGATGCGCAGAAGCTTTGCGCGCTCGGTCAGGGCGGCAATGACTTTGTCGCCCACATCGCCCACCAGCACCGCCACCGAAATCGCCATGCAGCGCTCGCCAGCACTGCCGTAGGCGGCGCCCATCAGCGCGTCGACGGTTTTTTCGATGTCGGCATCCGGCATCACCACCATATGGTTTTTTGCGCCGCCCAAACCTTGCACGCGCTTGCCGTTACGGGCGCCGGTTTCGTAGATGTATTGGGCAATCGGCGTGGAGCCAACGAAGCTCAGGGCCTTGACGTCCGGGTGATCAAGCAGCGCGTCGACCGCTTCCTTGTCGCCCTGCACCACGTTGAACACGCCTTTGGGCAGGCCGGCTTCACGCAGCAGTTCGGCCATGAACAGCGAGGCGCTCGGGTCGGTTGGGCTTGGCTTGAGGATGAAGGTGTTACCCGCCGCGATGGCGATCGGGTACATCCACATAGGCACCATCACCGGGAAGTTGAACGGCGTAACGCCGGCCACCACGCCCAGCGGCTGGCGCATTGTCCAGTTGTCCATGCCACGGGACACCTGGTCGGAATGCTCGCCCTTGAGCAGGTTGGGGATGCCGCAGGCAAATTCGAGAATGTCGATGCCACGGTCGACTTCGCCCTGGGCATCGGTGAAGACTTTGCCGTGTTCGGCAACGATGATGCGCGCCAGGTCGTCCTTGCGCTCACGCAGCAGGTGCAGGTATTCGAACAGCACGCGGGCGCGGCGGATCGGTGGCGTGTCGGCCCAACCGGCGAACGCGGCCTGGGCGGCGGCGACGGCTTCACCGACGGTCTGGCGGCTGGCCAGAGCGACGCGACCAGTCACTTCGCCGGTGGCCGGGTTGTAGACGTCCTGATAGCGATCATCGCGGCTCACGCGCTGGTCGTTGATGTAGTGCTCGATTGTAGTTGTCATGGCAGTCGATCCAGGTGGGTAGCGTTGGGACCCACCTTAGGCTTTCGCTTTGTTCCAAACCAGAGCAGAATCCTGAACTTATTGTCCTTCTAGGTGAACAATACTCCCATGGAAAAGGCTGAGATCGAGGGGCTGTGGACCCATATCCACTGGTTGTCGGTGCTGGAAGAACAAGGCACCTACACCGCCGCTGCCGCACGCCTCGGCGTGAGCAAATCAGCCGTGAGTCAACGCATTTCCGACCTGGAAAAGGCCACCGGCACACGCCTGGTCACGCGAACAACGCGCAGTGTGCGGCTGACCGATGCGGGGCTGTCGTTGACCCGTGAAGTGCGCAGCGCCTACGAACAGATCGCCCGCAGCTTCTCGTCGGTACGCGACTCGGCCGGCGAGATTCGCGGCCTGGTACGCCTCACCGCCCCGGTGGCGTTCGCCCGCCAGCAGCTGGTGCCGCACCTGTCGGAGTTTTTGCAGCAGTACCCGCAGGTCCGCATTCAACTGGACGTGTCGGATGCCTTGAGTTCACTGGCGGCCGAGGGCTACGACCTGGCGGTGCGCCATGGCTTCCAGGTGCCGGAAACCCATGTGGCCTGGAAGCTCTGTGACACCGGCTCGGTGCTGGTCGCCACCCGCGACTACCTGCAACGCCACGGCGAGCCCCGCGAACCCGGCGATCTCAGCGCGCATAACTGCCTTTACTACCCACGCGGCACCGATCAGCCAGCATGGACCTTCGAACGTGGCGGCAAACACGCCGAGCGCGTCACCGTGCCTATCGCCGGTAGCTTTTCAACCAATAACAGTGAAGCGCTACGCGATTCGGCCCTCAACCACCTGGGCATCGCCCTGCTCCCGGACTTCAGCGCCCACGCCGCGCTGGCCGACGGCAAGCTGGTGCAGGTGCTCAAGGGCTGGACGCTCAAGGGCGCATTTGCCGATGAGATCTACTTGATTCGGCCATATTCGCCGCATGTGCCGAAGTCAGTGAGTGCGTTGGTGGGTTATTTGAAAAGCAAATTGTCGGGTGGGTTTCGCTTCGTGGGCTGACTGCGCAGTCGTTAACACTGGCTCTATGGCGCTATCAGTCAACTCTGGCCGTACCGCTCAAGTACGGCGAGGTTGTTTGGCTTAGGGTAAAGGTGCGAGGGAGTTCCCTCTGCTCACAATTCCAATAATAGAGCCACGCCAATGAGCCCACTCAAATACATGCCAGCGTGCCTGGTGCTCAGCTTCGCATCCTCAGTTGTGACCGCAGCCGATGGGCCGCCAGCACCCTCGGTGACCGAACCCAGTGGCATCAACCTCGGCGGCACCAGCTTCTACGATGGTTTTGCCGGGCCTCCAGGCTTGTCCCATCTGACTTACTTGAAGTTCAGTACCGCCAGCAGCATCCGCACCAATAGCGGCAAGGAAAACAGCGCGTTCGACAACCCAAAAATCAACGTCGTGACGTTGATCAACCAGCTCAGCTATTACTCGCCCGACACCATTGGCGGGGGCGCGCATCTGGGATGGAGCCTGCTGGTACCGGTGGTGTCACTGGATGCCACCTTTGGCAGCAACGGACCGGCGCTGCAAGACAACGCCACCGGGCTGGGCGACGTCACCGTCGGGCCTCAGATTCAATTCGACCCCATCGTCGATGCCCACGGACGTCCGGTATTTGTGCAACGGGTGGCGTTTGACACGATCCTGCCCACCGGTAAATACGACAAACACAAAGACCTCAACCCCGGCTCGAACTTCTACTCCCTGAACCCCTACTGGGCCGCAACCTGGATGCCAGCACCGCGTTGGGAGGTGAGTTGGCGCCTGCATTACCTCTACAACTTCAAGAACCGCGACCCTGCCAGCAGCTCGCAGGATTCCTTCGAAGGTAAACCGGTGAGCGATAGCCGCGCCGGGCAGTCGGCCTGGGCCAACTTCACGGCATCCTACGAAGTCATCCCCAACGTGTCGGTGGGGATCAACGGCTATTACTTCCGGCAGATCACCGACGACCAGATCAACGGTGACCGGTTAAGCGACTCGCGGGAAAAAGTACTGGGCATAGGCCCCGGCATGTTCTGGAAAATCAGCGAAGGTCAGGGCTTCTGGCTCAACACCTACAAAGAAACGGGCGTGGAAAATCGCTCGAAACAGGACTATGCGGTGCAAGTGCGTTACGCCCACAGCTTCTGACCGACCTGTACTCGCTCACCCTAATGAGGTACTGCATTGATGAATGCGCTCGCTGGCATCGACAGTAAAAAATCACTCGCGGCTATTTGCCTGATGATGGTCACGTCCCTTGGAACCTTGCAGATCCAACCGATTCTGGGCGGCGCCTTTATCGATCAACTGGGCATCCCACTTAACGCAATCGGCAGCATTTTCGCGGGCGAGCTGATTGCCATGGCCATCACCTGTGGCGCATTTGCGCTGCTGATGACGCACGTCAATCGCCGGCAAGTGGCACAGGTCGCGCTGCTGATCCTGGTGTGCGCCAATTTAACCAGTACGCGCTTCCACAGCGAGACATCACTGCTGCTGTGCCGGGTTGTGTGTGGTGCCAGCGGCGGCGCGGTGATGGCCGTGGTGTATGCCTCGGCGGCACTGCGCAGGTCCAAGGACGCGACGTTTGCGGTGATTAATATCGGCAATCTGTTCTGGGGCATGTTGCTGGTGACCTCAATGCCGATGGTGCTCATGGCCTTTGGCGTCAACGGCGGGTTTTATCTGCTGGCGCTTGCCAGTGCCTTAGCGCTGCTCGGCTGCGGGCGCGTGCCTGAACACTATGCAACTGCCGTGGGTGCCCCGACGCGCCTGACCCAACCGTTCGGCCTGACCGCAATCTTGTTGATCGTGCTGTTTGCGCTGTTGTTTTTTGGCCATTCGGCGCTGTGGGTGTATCAGGAACGCATCGGTAAAAGTATCGGCCTGGCGCCACAGCAAATCGGCGCAATCCTCGGTGGCAGCATTCTGGCCGGTGCACTTGGCGCCGCGCTGGCCGGGCTTATCGGACGGCGCCTGGGGCTGCTGTTTCCGCAGTTGCTGGGGTTCGGTACCGCGTTGATGGCGACGCTGATCATGGTCTACGGCGACAGCCCGGTGGCGTTTGCCGCGACGGCGTGCCTGATCCATATGGTGTGGTTTTTCAGCCTTCCGTACCTGTTGTCGATGGCCGCCGAGCTGGACATCAGCGGCCGACTCGCCGGCCTCGGCAATGCCGCGATCTTTGTTGGCCAGGGCCTCGGCCCGTTTGGCGCAGCGCTGGTCGTCGGTGACGGGCACTTCCGTGCGGTCGGCTGGCTGGCAGCCTCGGCGTATATCGTCGCGTTGGTCATCTCCTGCTGGGTGGTCGCACGCTTTCGTCACGCGGCCGGCCCTTCAACACTTGAAACGCCGGCCCTACCCGCCGGCCTGCTCGAAAAATAATGAATGCGTGCATGAGGTCGTATCAATGAATAATCGATTCCCGCCCACCGCGGAATTTTCCGGGCCGCTGTACAGCCCCAGTCGTATCGAAGCCGACGTGCTGGACCTTGAGGTCGAGGGCAACCTGCCCGATTCAATCCGTGGGGTTTTCTATCAGGTAGCACCGGACCCGCAATACCCGCCCATGCTCGGCAGCGATATGTTTTTCAACGGTGACGGCATGGTCAGCGGCTTCTACTTTGCCAACGGCAAGGTGTCACTGCGGCGGCGCTATGTGCAGACCGATCGCTTGATTGCGCAGCGTCGTGAAGGTCGCTCACTGAATGGCGTCTACAGGAACGTCTACACCAATGACCCACTGGCGGCGAAAAACAACACCACCGCCAATACTGCGGTGATCCCGCATAACGGCGTACTGCTGGCGCTCAAGGAAGATGCACTGCCGTGGGCCTTGGACCCGATGACCCTGGAGACCCTCGGCGAGTGGGACTTCGCCGGGCAAATCAAATCGGCAACCTTTACCGCCCACCCCAAGATTGACCCGGGCACCGGTAACCTCCTCGCCTTCAGCTATGAAGCCAAGGGCGACGGTACGCCGGACATGGCCTATTTCGAACTGTCGCCAGACGGCAAGTTGCTCAAGGAGATCTGGTTCCAGGCGCCTTATGCGGCGATGGTGCATGACTTTGCGGTGACCGAGCACTACGTGGTGTTTCCGCTCATTCCGCTGACTGTCGATGTGGAACGCATGAAAAACGGCGGCCAGCATTTTCAGTGGCAGCCTGATCTGCCGCAGTTGTTTGCGGTGCTGCCACGCCAAGGCGATGCGCAGGCCATTCGTTGGTTCAAGGGCCCCAAGGACAGCTTCCAGGGCCATACCCTGAATGCCTTCGATAGACACGGCAAGGTGTATGTGGACATGCCGGTCACCGGCGGCAACGTGTTTTATTTCTTCCCGCAGGCCGACGGTTTTGTGCCAGCGCCCGAAGACCTGCCGTCGAACCTGATGCGCTGGACGTTTGACCTGAACGACGCCCGCGATGACGTGACGCCACAGCCACTCACTGACTATATGTGCGAGTTTCCGCGCTGCGATCAGCGCTACCTCGGTCGCCCGTACGAACACGGTTTTATGCTCGCGTTTGATCCGACGCTGCCCTACAACCCTGAAAACGGCCCCATGCCGTTCCAGTTCTTCAACCAGTTGGCGCATCTGAACCTCAAGGATGGCAGCACCGACGCGTGGTACCCGGGAGACAACGGCTGTTTCCAGGAACCGATATTCATCCCCCGCGCCGGCGATGCCGCAGAAGGCGATGGCTACGTAGTCGCACTGCTGAATGTGCTGAACGAGGCACGCAGCGAATTGGTGATCCTCGACACCAGCGCGATGGCCAGCGGGCCCATCGCACGGGTCAAAGTGCCATTTCGGATGCGCATGTCGCTGCACGGCTACTGGGCTCAAGGATGAGCCCGGGCTAGACCACTAGTAAATCAACCGTTAGCGCACCGAATTGCCTGTTCCTGAGGGCAGGAATTCGATTGCCTGACGCCACAAAAAATACATTTTTCCTGCAGTTTGGGATTTATATAAAATCTCGCTTTACAGGATTTTAATGCGCGAATAGAGTCAAGTTCTGTCCACGCCCCCTCGTCAAAAGGACTCCCCAATGAAACTTGCAAGCTTCACTGTTGAAGGCCGTGATACCTACGGCATCGTCGAAGGCGACCAGGTGGTCGATCTGCAATCGCTGAAACCGACCCTCGGTGCAGACCTCAAACAAGCACTCGCCGTAGGGCAACTGCAATCATTGAGCGACAGCCAGGTGGCAAACCTGCCGCGCTTTGCATTGGCCGACGTAACTCTGCTGCCGGTGATTCCAAACCCAGGCAAGGTGCTGTGCATCGGCATCAACTACGCGACCCACGTGCGCGAAACCGGGCGTGACATGCCTGTGTTTCCAATGATCTTCACGCGATTCGCCGACAGCCAGACCGCCCACCTGCAACCCATCGTGCGGCCAAAGGTTTCGCACAAGCTGGATTTCGAGGGCGAACTCGCCATCGTTATCGGCAAAACCGCGCGCCACATCCGCAAAGCCGATGCCCTTGAATATGTTGCCGGCTACGCCTGTTACAACGATGGCAGCGTGCGCGATTGGCAAAAGCACACGATTCAATTTGTACCCGGCAAAAACTTCCCGAACACCGGCGGCTTTGGCCCGTGGCTGGTCACCCGTGACGAAATCAGCGACCCGCAAAACCTTGAACTGACCACCCGGCTTAACGGCGAGGTGATGCAACACACCGCCACCAGCGACATGATCTTCAACGTCGGCGCACTGATCGAGTACTGCTCCACCTTCACCGAACTGGCCCCCGGAGACGTGATTGTCAGCGGCACCACCGGCGGGGTCGGTGCATTCCGCGAGCCGCCGGTGTGGATGCAGCCAGGGGATGTAGTGGAAGTCGAAATATCGCAAATAGGCACCCTGCGAAACACCATCGTCGACGAGCGATAAACCATGACCTTGATTGATCAATCACCGCAACCGCCCGAGTGCGATGCCGACACCAAGGGTTCCAGCCTCGAGCGCATGCTGCGCGTGCTGGACATCTTCACCGAGGCGCAGCCGATCTGGGCCGTCGAAGACATGGTCAGTGCGCTCGGGTTTACCCGTTCCACCGCCTACCGCTACGTACGCGAGCTGGCCGAGGCGAACCTGTTGTTCCAGGTCGAAGCCGGGCGCTATGCGCTGGGCGCGCGGATCATCACCTGGGACCGTCAACTGAGGCTCAGCGACCCGTTGGTCCGCGCCGCGCAGTTACTGGAAACCAGCTTGCCGCAGTGGTGCAGCGAGCAGGTCTGGCTGATCTGCCGGCTGTTCAAGAACCAAGTGGTGTGTGTGCACCAGTGTGGTGAATTAGCCAGCACCGTCAGTTATTCCCGGGGTTCACCGCGACCGTTGTTTATGGGCGCGACCTCCAAAGCGATTCTGGCCCACATGAACGCACGCCAGCACAGCCAGCTGTTTCTGGAACACCCGGACGAAGTACGCGCCAGCAACCTGGGGCCGACCTGGGAAGACTTTCGCCGTTCGCTGCAGCGCTTGCGGCGCCAGGGTTATGTGGCCAGCGCAGGCGAAGTCGACCCCGGCGTATACGGCCTCGCGGCGCCGATATTCGACGGCGACGGCAAGGTGCTCGGCAGCCTTAGCTGTGTGCGCCCCGCCGTCGAGCGACAGAAGGCGCTGGAGCAACAACAGGGTGAACAGATGGTCGCGCTGGCGCACACGCTTTCGCGGCACATGCTCGCGCTGACCCACAGCGCCAACCCATCTGCCAAGCCATTGGACTGATGCACTCGTAGGGGAACAACAATGACAACCCTGAACAGTATCAACACGCGTGTCCTGATCGTCGGCGCCGGCCCCACCGGGCTGACCCTGGCTAACCTGCTTGGACAGGCGGGCGTGGACGCCTGGGTGATCGACAGCAAACCCGGCACTGTCACCGAACCCCGAGCAGTTTCGATTGATGATGAATCGTTGCGCACCATGCAAGCGCTGGGCTTGAGCCAGGAGGTACTGGCGGACGTGGTGGCGGGCTATGGCGTGCATTACTTCACGCGCCCTGGCGGCCGTTGCTTCGGCAAAGTCGAACCCAGCGGCAAGCTGTATGGTTTTCCAAAGCGCAACGCGTTCCGCCAGCCGTTGTTCGAAAGCACCTTGAGGGCCGGCCTGGAGCGTTTTACTTGCCTGACCGCACGCTTCAACCACGAACTGCTGGAGTTCACCCAAGACGAGTTCGGTGTGCGTGCGCTGATCGTGGACGGCAACAAACAACTGCTCGAGGTGCAAGCCGACTACCTGATCGCCTGTGATGGTGGGCGCAGCCCGGTACGCAAACAGCTGGGGATCAATATGGTCGGCTCCAGTTTCGCCTCCCGCTGGCTGGTGGTGGATACCGATCAGGACGATGACGCGTTCTGGCAAACCCGCGTGTACTGCGATGCGCGCCGTCCCATCGTCGAGGTCCCCGGCCCGCACCGCACGCGGCGCTTCGAGTTCATGCTGAAGAACGACGAAAGCGACGCACAGATGCTCAGCCCCGAGCGCTTGCAGACCCTGCTGCGCCCGTTCAAAGGCGATGCAGCGGTCTCTATCGTGCGTAAAACCGTGTACACCTTTCACGCGCGCATTGCCGAACGCTGGCAAGTCAACCGCGTGTTGCTCGCCGGCGATGCAGCCCACCTCACCCCACCCTACGCTGGCCAAGGCATGAACAGCGGCGTGCGCGATGCGCATAACCTGGCCTGGAAGCTGATCGGCGTGGTAAGCGGGAAAATGGCCCCGGCGATTTTGCAAACCTATGAAAGCGAACGGCGCGATCACGCCTGGGCATTGATCAAGCTCGCGCTGAACCTGGGGGTGGTGATGGCGCCCGCCAGCGTGCTGAGGGCGCGCTTGATCAGTGGCGCCTTCGCACTGATTGGGCTGGTACCGCCGCTGCGCGACTACTTCTTACAAATGCGTTTCAAACCAAAACCGCGCCTGCGCCAAGGGCTGGTACTCAGTGAAGGTGCGCTGGGCAACTTGTCCAGTGGGCAGATGTTCCCTCAGCCAAGCCTCACCGACAGCCATGGCGTTGAACGCCTGCTCGACGATTACATCGGTGCGGGTTTCGCCCTGATTCAATATGGCGACCCTCGCGAGCAACGCGTAGATAAACTGCAGCACCCCTTGTGGGCGCACTTGGAGGCTCGGCGGATTCTGATCCTGCCGGGTTCCGGCACTGAAGCGCCAACCCTGCCCGGCTGCACGGTATTGCAGGACCGCCAGGGCGTGCTGAAGGATTTGCTGGGTACGCGGGGCGGCTTTTTCCTGTTGCGGCCTGATCGCTATGTGGCCGCGATTTTCCAAGGTGCAACCGAGACCGCCAGTGCCGAGGCTTTGCAATCACTGTTCGGTGCCGTGCCAACCGGTGAGCCGGTAGCACAACCGTCGTTTCCAACATCCGTCACGCTCACGAGGTGCGTATGAATACACTGCAAACGTCGACCCCCGCCCGCCTGTGCTATTTGCACCTGGCAAGCAAAGAACCGCAACGGCAGATCGACTTCTACCAGCGCATGATGGACATGAACTGCCAACCTCAGGCAGACGGCAGTTGGGTTCTCAGAGGGCCAAACCGGGCCATGCTGCTCTCCCCGGCCGACCACTGCGGCCTGCTGGCAGCGGCCTATGACCTGGCGACCCCGGAAAAACTCGCCGCGCTGCGCCACCGCCTGCGCAAACGCAACTGCATCATCGAAGACCTACGTTCGCCGCTGCTCGCGCAAGGGGCCTTCGCGATTCGCGACCCGCAAGGTCGCCAGACGATTTTCGGCGTCTGCCAGGCGCACATGAATAGCGCCCAGGCCGGCATGCCCGGCCGCTTGCAGCATGTGGTGTTCCAGACCACTGAGCTGGAAGCGATGATTGAGTTCTACGTCAACACCGTTGGCTTCACGGTCTCCGACAGCGTGGTCGACCAACAGAGCGGCCAGTTAATGGTGTGTTTCCTGCGTTCGGACGATGAACACCATTCGCTGGCGTTCTTCCGGGGCTCGAAAAACGAGTGGGACCACCACTGTTACGAAACCAACGAATGGAACGACATTCGCGACTGGGGCGACCGCTTTGCCAAGGAGCGCATCAGCATCTTCTTTGGCCCTGGCCGCCATGGGCCAGGCAACAATCTGTTCTTCATGGTGGTGGACGCCGACCGCAACCGGCTTGAGTTCTCGGCGGAGTTGCAAATTACCGAAGCGACCGACCCTCCAGGCACCTGGCCGCAGGAAGAACACACGCTCAATTCCTGGGGGCGCGCGTGGATCAGAACCTGAGATCGGACGGTTCGCCGTCTTTCGCTAAAACCGCGCGCTCCATCGACCCGAAGGTAAAACCATGACTGCCCAACGTCCAACCCCTTACGCCATCAGCGGCGACCAGTTCATCGACGGCATTTGGCGTACCGGCCGCTCCTCGGCCAAGCTGAATGATCGCAACCCCTTTAACGGCGAAACCTTGCTGGAGATGCCGTTGGCCAGCGTCGCCGACCTTGACGCGGCCTACGCAGCGGCACACCGTGCGCAGACGCCGTGGGCGACATTGCACCCGACCGCACGCGGTGCGCAATTGGAAAAACTCGCTCAGGTGATCCAACAGCGCAGCGAGGAAATGATTGACTGGCTGATTCGCGAATCCGGCAGTACCCGTATCAAGGCAACCATGGAATGGCAATTCACCCTGAATCTGGTGCGTGAGTGCATCGGGCTGCCCATGCAGGTGGAGGGGCGTATCCTGAGCAGTTACAAGCCCGGCGAACAGAGCTTCGTGTTTCGCGAGCCGCTGGGTGTGATCGGGGTTATCAGCCCCTGGAATTTTCCGCTCTACCTGAGCATGCGTTCGGTGGTTCCGGCGCTGGCGCTGGGTAATACAGTGGTGCTCAAACCCGCCAGCGACACGGCCGTGACCGGAGGCTTGCTGATTGCGCACCTGTTCGAAGAGGCCGGTTTTCCCGAGGGCACGCTGAATGTGGTGGTCGGCGCCGGTGCGGAAATTGGCGACGCGTTTGTCGGGCACCCGGTGCCCAGCCTGATTTCATTTACCGGATCTACCGATGTGGGGCGCAATGTCGGGCGTATTGCCACCGGCGGCCAGCACATCAAGCGCGTGGCTCTGGAGCTTGGCGGCAACGCGCCGCTGGTGGTGCTGGACGATGCGGATATCGAGATTGCCGCGCACGCTGCGGTGGTTGGACGCTTCCTGCACCAGGGCCAGATTTGCATGAGTGTGAACCGGGTGATTGTCGACCGCGCGCGCTATGCAGACTTCACGGCATTGGTGGTGGAACGCGTGCGCAAGCTGAAAACCGGTGATCCGGACCACCCTGATACGGTGATTGGCCCAGTCATCAACCGCAGCCAGCTGGAGGGTTTACTGCGCAAGATCGACGCCGCCGACAGTGCGGGCCTGAAACGACTCCACGGCGGCTCGCCATCCGGGCTGGTGCTGCCGCCCCACGTGTATGGGGAAGTGCCCTTTGACCACGAACTGGCGCACGATGAGACTTTCGGCCCCTTGCTGCCGTTGTTGATCGCCGAGAACGAAGCGCATGCGCTGACCTTGGCCAACGCCAGCGAATATGGGCTGTCCAGCGCCGTATTCAGCAAAGATATGGCGCGCGCGCTGAATTTTTCACGTGGCATTGTGGCGGGGATGACGCACATTAACGACATCACCGTAGATGACCAACCCAACGCCCCGTTCGGGGGTGAAAAGAACTCGGGCCTGGGACGTTTCAACGGTCACTATGCCCTGGATGAGTTTACCCGTGCGCACTGGGTGACCTGGCAACCTGGGAGCCACAACTACCCGTTCTAGGAAACCGGCCGGGCCACCCAGGTGGCCCGGCCCATAACAATAAAAAGAGGCGATCCATGAGCAATCTAGCCTGCGTTTCTACCGATCAAGTGATGCGTTCCGACCGCCTGATGAGGTGGAAAGAGTTTATGAGTGACAACCTTGGGCGCACGCCGGAGTACATCAAGCGCCTCGAGTCCACCCACATAGAACCCCTGCACGATGCCGATTTCCGGGGCCGCCTGGAGTACGGCGACCTCGGTAAACTACGCTTTTGCCGCATGACCGCCAGCGCGCATCGCTACTCCCGTCACCTGAGCAAAGCAGTCGAGGCGCCCGACACATCGCGCATGCTGATCCTGCAAACCGCCGGCGTCAGTCATTTCCAGCAAGGCAAGCACAGCAACGCCTTGGCGCCCGACGAGTTGCTGGTGGTCGACTGCGCTCAACCCTTCAATGTCAGCAGCCCACAAGGCTGTGAGCACTTCATCCTGTTGTTCAATGAAGGCGCCGGGCAGGCACTGGACGCCGACGACCTGCATATCAGCGCGCGCAACGGGCTTGGTCGGATGTTGATGCACCTGATCGTTGACGCCTACAGCCAATACCCGCTGCTGAACAGCCAGTCGGCGGCGCTGGTCGGCGAGAGTATTGTCGGGCTGCTGAACAATGCACTGGGCAACAAACAGGAAGAGAAAAAGCTCGAACACGACTTCCGTCACTACAAGCAAAACCGCCTCAAGCGCTATATCGAACTGCACCTGGCCGACCGCGACCTGAGCATCGAACGCATCGCCTTTGCCGAGCAATGCTCGGTGCGCAGCCTGCATCGAGCGTTCCAGGACGCGTTCGGTTGCAGTGTCAGCGAGTACATCTGGCAGCGCCGCGTGGCGCGCTGCGCGCAAGACCTGCGCAACCGTGATTTGCACCATCGCTCGCTTACCGACATTGCCTATGCCTGGGGCTATGGCAGCAGCGCGCACTTCAGTCGGCACTTCAAGGCAGCGTTCGGCATGCCTCCCAGGCTATACCGTGAAACGGCCAGCGCAGCGCAATGACCCACGCCGGTCGAGCCGCCGGTAATGGCGGCCCAGGCCCCTGTCAGCGCACCCCGGTGTTGCGCAACGCGGTGGGGGTGAACTCGGCGGACACTGCCGAGAAACCGAATTCAATCGGCTCTTTTTCTTCGTTACGCATGCCTGAAACGATGTAGCGCCCGTTGATCAGGTCATACACCGCCTCCACACCAAGCCACGGCAGTTGCCTGTCATAGCGCGGGGTCACATAGCCTTCGGACACTCGCCACAACGTGTTGTGCGCGTCGTAGTGGTCGGCGAGTGCGATCTGCCAGGAGTCTTCGTCGAAATACAGCACTCGCTTGGCATATATATGCCGCTGGCCGGCTTTCAAGGTGGCTTCCACTACCCACACGCGGTGCAGTTCATAGCGGGTCAGGTCTGAATTGACATGCCCGGGCTTGACCACGTCGGCATAGGTGTACTGGGGCGATTCAAGCTTGTAACTGTTGTAGGGAATGTAGAGTTCTTTCTTGCCCACAAGCTTCCAGTCATAGCGGTCAGGGGCGCCGTTGAACATGTCCAGGTTGTCCGCAACGCGCTGGCCATCGGAGGCCGGGTAAGGCCCGTCGTAGGCGATCTGCGGGGCACGGCGCACGCGGCGTTGGCCCGCGCTGTAGATCCAGGCCATGCGCGGCGTTTTAACCTGGTCGAGCGGTTCGTGCACCAGCACTACATCCCCTGCCAGGCGTGCGGGCGCCGTGACCAATTGCTTGTAATAGAACAGCACATTGCCGGGGTTCTTCGGGTCGAAATCCTTCATCTGTTCGCGGTAGACAAACTGCTGGTTGAAGTACACCGGCACAAAGGTCCCGTCGGCCAACGGTGTGGCCTGCACATGGCTGCGATGGGCACTGCCGCCACGATAACGGCCGATATGGTTCCACAGCACTTCGAGGCCATTTTGCGGAATCGGGAAAGGCGTGCCCATCTCGTAGTTTTCCAGGCCATTACCCTCGGAAATCAACTGGGTATGCAGCGCATTGCGCGCAATCGCCGCGGTCACTTTTTCGGGCAGGTTGACGCTACGGTGAGTGGGGTAAACCGTGATGTGGTAGCTGTCCGGATAACGCTTGAGCATGGCCATTTCACCGTCGCTCAGCTTGCCTTGGTACTGGGCGACGTTCTGTGCCGTGATGGTGAACAACGGTTTGTCGGTGGCAAATGGATCAGACAGCGCGCCGGACTTGTCGACTGTGCCGGCGCCCTGGGGAAGGCCACCGGTCCAGGCCGGGATACTGCCGTCTGCATTGCCGGCACGCTGGGCGCCGACCGGCGTGAGACTGCTGTTGAGTTTGGCGGCTTCGCTGGCGGGTACGGCGCCGTGTGCGGCAGCGGCCATCAGGCTGAACGCGCCGAATAACACATGGGATGTTTTCATTGTTATCTCCACTCAGAAAGAAACGCCAAAGCTCAGCGCCAGGAAGTCGCGGTCCACGTTTACGTTGTAGGCGCCACCGAAATAGTTGGTGTACGACAGGCTGGCGTTATAGGTGTTGAGGTAGGTGGCATCCAGGCCCAGGCTGATCGCCTTCGAGCCTTCGTTGAAACCGGGTTCGGGGCCGTAGCCGGAGACGTCATGGGACCAGGCAAGGTTGGGCCGCAAGGCCACGCCGGGGATCACATCGTTGTAGTCCAGCGCCGCGCGCACCCGGTAACCCCAGGAGGTCGGTGTGGCGAAACCATTGTTGTCACAGTTTTGCGGGGCTTCGGTGTTGGTGGTCCCGGTGCACAGGCTGTTATCGGCAAGCGCGCCCTGCCCGTACGACGTGCTGCGGCCATAACGCAGGCCCCCTTTGCCCTCCAGGCCGGCGATATGCGTAACCCCGACTTCGCCGACCAGTGTCAGGCGCTCGGCGCCCAATACCTGGTCGAAAAAGTGCGTGGCGGTGACCTGGGCTTGGGTCACTTCTTTACGCCGGTAGCCGGTGATCACTGCATTATTGGTCAACGAAACGGCGCCCGAGGACAGCACCGGGGTCAGGCTTGACTCGCCAACCACCGCCGTTACAAGGTCCACTGCGTTGATTTGAATCGGCATGTTCGGGCGGTAGCTGATCTCGCCGGACAGCGTGGTGCCCGTGGACAAACTGGTGCTGAAGCTCAAGCCATACAGGCGGATGTCTTCGGGGTATTCGGCATAGTAGTGGGAACTGCCCAGCCGGTAGCCCTGGGCAAGGCTCTGCCCACTGTCACTCGAGAGAAACGCCCCACAGCCGCCCGCCCCGATCCCCAGATTGCCGCACAGGCTTTGAGCGAACCCCGTGTCAGCCATGTGCGCGCCGCCTGCCACGCTGAAATACGCCTGGCGGCTGTGGTAGTTCATGAAATAGGCACCGAACTCGCTGTCCAGCTCAGGCGCGAACCAGTGCAACGCCGCGCCCCACTGACCGCCGTCGCGGGCATCGCGATCACCGGAACGCGGCATCTCAATGCCCTCGGATGTCATATTGATCCCAAAGGGTTTCAACGCGGCTTTGGCCGCGGCACTGCCTGTAAGGTCTGGCCCGGCAAACAAGCCGCCACAACCGTCGGCCATCACGTCGATCTGCGAGAAAAACGTCCCGCAGTTATCGAGCACTGTCTGGTCCCATTCCAGTTGGTAAAACGCCTCGGCAGAGACGTTCTCGGTCAGGTTCTGCGACAGGTAAAACATATTGACCGGGATCAGCCCTTCCTTGATCTCGGCGCCGGGCCGTCGAAAAGAGGCGACATCTACCGGGTTGATGCTGTTGATGCCGCCCGAGATGAATGTGCTTTCGCCCCAGCTCACCACTTGTTTGCCGAGGCGAACGGTGCCCGGCAGATCGCGAATCATGTAGTTGTGATAGACAAACGCATCGAGAATTTCTGCGCCGGCAGACTTCGCGCCTTCCTTGCGGTTGGTGTCGTCGATGTCCTTGAACAGACGATGTTCGTCCTTGAGTTCAAAGTCGTACCAGTACTTGCCACGTACGAACACACCCGAATCGCCGTACTTGAGTTCCAGGTCGTGCACGCCCTTGAACACCTTGGAGAAGGTCTCGCCTTTTTTGAAGTTGCGGCGGCCATCGTCGGCGCTGGCGCTATTGAGCAGCTTGGCGTCTCGGTCACTGGTAGACCAGCCGGCGCCCACCGACAAGCTTGAGTCGAACTGCCCTTCGATCTCGCCCATATTGAACGACACGGCCAACGCCGGAAGGCTCTGCAGGCCTGCAGCGAAGCTGATGGTCAGCGGCAAGGCCGCTCGATGCCAGGGGGAGTTTTAGTGTTCATTGCGTTGACTACCTCTTGTTGTTGTTTTGGTTCGTTACGCGTGTGTCGGGTTTTGCGGGTACAGCCGTTCCTGCTCGTCAGCTTTCGAGGGCATGACGGGGTGGGTGTATCGACAGCATTCGGTGCAACAGAGCGGCGTGTTGTTCAGAGCAGGCCGAGGGTTTTCCACCACACATAATCCAGTGGAAACAAAACCAGCACGGTCATCAGTGACACCCGTAAAAACAGCCCGGTGGCCTGCTTCAGGCTGACGTGCCCCATCGTCATGGCCAGCACAATCGGCGGGCACTGATAGGGAAAGATCAACAGCCCAAAGACCGGCACTTGCAGCATCAGCGTCGAGGGCAGGCTCAGCCCGCTTGCGCCAGCAAACTCCCCAGCCAGAGGGGTCAATACCGCCGGCAGGCTGGGCAAGGTCGTCACCAGGCCGATTACCGTGCTGATGGCGGTGATAACACCCACCGCCACGGCCGGATGTTCAGGGCTCAGGTGGGCCCAACCCAGCAAGGTGCGGCCCAACATGAGTCCAATACCGCTGTCCGCGACTACCGCGCCAAGGCCCAAAAAGCCTGCGACAAAAATCAGCGGCGTCACATGCACGCCTTCGGTGAACGCCTTGACGCTCAGGATGTTCATCGCCGGCCACAGGCATACCAGCGCAGCGCCCAACGACACCCAGGCGGGTGATACGCCATGAATGAAGTCAGTCATGAACAACAGCACCGATAGCCCCAATACCCAGAGCAAATTGCGCTCCGGCACCGTCAGCGGCGCACTCTGCGTGCGTGCCACCGGCAGGCATGGCCGGCGCTCTGGGAACAGCCTGGCGATCATCACGACGATCAACCCGGCCTTGGCCAGCCCCAGCACGGGAAAGTGCGCAAGCAAGTAAGGCGCGTACGCCAGGTGAATCCCATACATGGACTCAGCCGCGCCGAGCAGTACGCTGTTGGGCAAATTGGCCGGGAGGATACTGGTCGGTGGCATGTAGCTGCAGGCGGCCACCGTCAGTACCAGACCGGTATGCCCATTGGACCCGGGTGCATAACCGAGCTCTCTGGCCAGCGCCATCACGATGGGTGTCAGCAAAAGGATGCGCCCCGTGGTCGAGGGCATCAGAAACGCCAACACCACACACAGCAGGGCCACGCGCCACAGATAACTGTTGTACGTACGCTGATTGCCCCTGAAGGCACCGGCGGCGATGCGCCCCCCAGCCCGGTGGTGTTAATCGCCGCGCCGAGTACGCTTCCGCCGAAAACCAGCCACCACGCGGTGGAGCTGAAACCGGAAAACACCACGTTGGCAGGGGCAATACCAAACAGCACCACCAACAGGAAAAACGCCAGCGTGGGCAGCGGCTCGGCCAACAACCCAAAGGCCCAGGCACACAGGGTAAAGGCGATGACCAACGCTGCCTGTATCACCCGCACCGGAACCTCGACGGGTAATTCGAGCGTGCCAAGTGCGAGCAACAAGCCGATAAGGAGCGCGTACAAAAGCGTCACAGCCGCTGATTTGGTCACGTTCAATTCCTCAGGCCCCAGTGCTCATACGGTCAAGCAGTGACGGCCCTGAACCGGCCTGTTGCAAACCGGTGAGCGTTGAACAGCCGATCTCGGAAAAGTAACCTTCGGTGCTGGCCTTCCAGTTGTAGGTGCAAACCCTGGCGATGTAACCGTCAGGGCGCACCAGCACCGTGACATTTTCAGTGCTGCCTATGCCGTAAGCCATGCGCGCATGCAGTCGGTCGTCGGCCAAGTCATACGCCTCATCATTGGCGATAAGGTGCGGGCGAATGGCGACGACTCTCACCAGACCCTCGACAACGTTAAGGTTTCGCGCCGCTTCAATCGCCTTTTCACCAAAGGCCAACACCGTAAAGTGAGTACCTCTGAACACATCAAACAACGTGGTGCTGCCGGTTCGGCGACTGGAGCAAGGTGCATCCGGGGCTCTGTCGCCGGCGGCCAGCAGTGGCGTTCGCTCTGCCGCGCCGCCCTGACTCAAGGAGCTTTCGCGGTAGTTGATTTGCAATTGGCGCTCCACGTCACCGCGAGTGAATTTCGGAAGGCGCACACTGCTGACCGAGCCAAACAGTTCGCTGGATATTTCCAACACGGCTGCCGCCACGGGCATGCGTTCTTCCTGATAAGTATCCAGCAGTGCTTCACAGGCCCCCTGCAGGACGAGGGCCAGTTTCCAGCCCAGGTTGCAGGCATCCTGCACGCCGGTATTCAGCCCCTGCGCGCCTGCCGGGGTATGCACATGCGCGGCATCACCCGCCAGCAGGGCACGGCCCACCCGGTACTTTTCAACCAGCCGGACATTCGGCCTGAACAGCGACAGCCATTCGGGACTGTGAAGGCGAATCGTCTTATTGCCGGTAATCGCCAACCAGCGCTCTTGAATCGAGCGCTCCGACAACTCGGGGTCCTGCTCGGAGGGATGCACCCTGAGCATGATCTGGAATAGATGGGTGTGGGGCAGCGGGCACAAGCCAACCATCCCGTTACGCAGCGAGGGCCAGACATGCCAGTTATTTCGACCCAGCCCCTCGACCTGCACATCCCCCACGATCATCCGACCCTCCTGGGAGGTGGTTCCGACAAACTGCACACCCAATTGTTTGCGCACAAAGCTGCGGCCGCCATCGGCACCCACAACGTAGCGTGCACGGATCGTGCTGTTGATGCCGTTGCACACCACCGGGACGTCCACCCCTTCTGCGTCCTGGGTAAGGCCATGGGCTTCGGTCGCCCATTCGACTGACCCACCGAGTTCCAGCAACCGCGCGCGCAGGATCTCTTCGGTGCGCCATTGCGGAATCAGGCAGGTATTGGGAAAGGGCACATCGGGGGTTTGCTTGCGGTGTTTGATCATCGCCCACTCAATCCCGATGAGCGGCAGATGCAGTTTCATCAACGGGTAACTGGCGCCGGCTCGCAGGATGGCGTGCGCCACTCCCAGGTTATTGAATACTTCCAGCGTACGCGGCTGAATACCTTTGCCACGCGAACCGTTAAAAGGTCTGGGAGACTTTTCAATGATGCGGCATTTAATACCGCGGCGGGCCAACTCGCAGGCCAGTGTAAGTCCGGTAGGGCCGGCACCAATAATAAGTACATCGGTCACGGTGCTGCTGACACGTTGAATTACGTTCATGGTAAAAACGTCCAGTAATTAAAAAGATCCCGGCCGCCCACTCTCCAGGCGCTTACTCGGGTTTTATATAAGGCGACGGGGTAAACGGCGGTTGTTTAAAAACGTTGAAACTATCCCGGACAGTTGTTCGGCGCGTTCCAGCGGCGCCATATGGCCACACGCCTTGATTACCAATGCCGCTTCGGGCTTGAGCAATACCTGGGCGTGTGGCATGTGATTAACCGGGGTGATGTTGTCGTCCTCTCCCCACACTAATAACGTAGGTATTTCGAGCGCTCCGGTTTTATCAAATAGTGTCTGCTGCGCGGTTAACGGGAAGTGTCGCAATGTTGAAAGCAATGAATACATGGTGCCTGCATAGTTCAATGCGTCACGAATCATCGCGTTGAGGTACTGCGCGTCTGCCTCAGTGTTAACGTTGTGCCGTATATGCGAAAGAATCGACTGTCGGGCCAGGTGCCGCCCGAACACTTCGGCAATCACCGGGACTTTTGCAATACGCGCGGCGAGCGCTGTTTTACCGGTAAGCCCGGCCGGCCCGACCAACGTCAGCGTTTTCGGTTTAAACCCGTGCTCGGTTAACAGCGTCATCGCAATCAGCGCGCCCATCGACGTTGCGATCACATGATCAATCGCCAGCCCGAGTGCGCCGACCATAGGTCCTGCAACTGGCGCACAAATAACCCTGCGTCATAGGCGCCCTGCACGCGGTCCGAATAGCCACGGCCGTAAGCGCTGTAAGCCAGTGTCCGAAAACCTTGCTGATGCAGGCAGGTTGAAAACCTGTCCCAGTAAAACAGCGGGATCGTCAGGCCGGGGACCAGAAGCACCACTTCGCCATTCACCGGGCCGGCCAACCTGTAGTGCGTAATGCCCTGCGATAACGCAATGAAATCACCCTGTAACCGGCAACGCACGGCGGGGCTCAACGCATCGGTTTCACCCTTGGCGACGAAGTACGACAGGCGCGCAAGTTTCATATGACACCCAGCGTGTCTGTTATTGAGTTGACGATCTCCGCCGGTGCTTCCTCCGGCAGCAGGCGCCCAACGCCCGCGATAACAACTTCCTGGCTGCCAGGGATATCCCGCGCAAAATACTGACCATCTACGCGCTCACCGCGCAGCACTAACGTGGGGGCTCTGATGTTACCAATGTCTGCGGAACGGTCGCGCTGGTCTGTATTGGCAAAGTGAATAAACGCTTCCCGGTTGGCGGGAATACTCATCATGCTGTAAACCCGATCAATGACCGCTTCTTCCAAGACTGTGCGCGGCCCCACCAACTTACGCAGGTTCTTTGCGGTCGAACGCCGCGACATCAAACGACGTAACACAAGTCTTCCGAGCGCGCTGCGGGCCAGATGGAATGCCGCCGGTAATGACTTTTCCGGGTAGCCGGTCGCGTTCATCAATATCAACCGTTGGACGTTATCTCGATGGTCCAACGCGAAGTTCCAGGCGATATTGCCGCCCAACGAGTTTCCGCCAAGTTGAAACCTGCTCAGTCCAAGCCGCTCTACGAACGCCTTGACGAAGCGCACGTAGGCTTCGATCCGATAATCGCTGCCGGGCATCGCGCCACTTAATCCGCACCCCGCAAGGTCAACCCGTACCACTTCAAAGTTTTGCTGTAACGCAGGAACTAATTTATCGAAGCAGTGCAGTGAAGAACCGCTCCCATGCAACAGCACGATGACCGGCCCTTTGCCCTCTCGCTTGTAGTGGACTCGCGTGCCCCCGATGACGACGAATCGGGACTGGGCATCCTGGAAAAAACGTTCATCAGGCATTACGGGCCTCGACGGATTGACGAAGGGATGGCTGAACCCACAAAGCATCCAGCGCCTTTTGCAATTTACGGATACAGTGTATCCATAATTAAGTTAAGCGTGTCAACTGGCGTTTTCCAGAGGCGAACCATTCGACACTTAATGACCAAACGGTTTATAAGTCCCGTCAACCGAACAGCATGATCAGCCGATGAACATAGACGACCAAAACCCAGTGCCCCCCGGTAGCCCTCAGTGGTGGCGCAACCAACCTGTGCGTGAGCAAAAACGGGCGCACGCGGGCGCCCGTCCCTCTCCTTCGACAAGATCATCGCCACGGCGCTGGAAGTCCTTGAGTCAGTGGGGTTTCAGGCTTTCAACATGCGCATGCTGGCAGACAGCCTGGGGTCCGGCACCGCAACGCTCTATCGGCATTTCCAGAGTAAGGACGAGATTTTTGCCTACGCGGCGGACAGGTTTCTGGGCGGGCTGCTGAGCGATGAAACTGACTACGCAGGCTTGGCCTGGCAGGACGCGTGTGCGCTGAGCATGAGTCGCTTTTATCAGCAGTTGAGTGCGCACCCGAACATCGTCCCGCTGCTGGCGACGCAAATTCCTCTGGGACCAAACGGTCTGGAGCTTCGCGAGCGTGTGCTGGGGATGTTTTTGAAAGCCGGTTTCACCCCGCCACTGGCAGCTTCCGCCTACACGACCATTGCTCACTATGTGGTCGGGTTCGCCGGACAGCTCAGCCCCGCCGGGCAGCACTCACACAACGCAAGTGCTGAGCTGGGCGACTTCTTTGAACAGTTGGACCCGGGCAAATACCCGGCAACCGTGCAAATCGCACCGCACTTGTCGGATATTTCCATCACGGATGAATTCCACTTTGGTCTCAAGCTGATCATCGTCGGCCTGGACCACGCGCTGCAGGCCAGCAAGGCCGGCTAAGTGCGCATGACGCTGTCGGGCCTCAGCGCATACCCTGCGAGAAATGTGTCCAGCGCGCGCGTGACCGCCGCGCGTACATGGGCCGGCGTAGGCTTCTGGGTGACGCCCAGCAAGCAGGGCATCACCGTTTCGGAATCGAGCAGCGCCATCAGGTGGCAGGCTGCAACCTCCGGATCACAAGGCCGGAGCTTACCCTCCTCGACCTGGCGTGCAAGAAAGGTGGCGACTTCGCGCACACCCTTCTTGGGCCCTCGTTCGTAGAACCGCAGGCCTATGTCACTGCGCCCGGACTGCGCGATGATCGCGCGGCGTGCCTGGATCGAGGCTTCCAGGCACAGCACGGCCAGGGTGCGCTCGCCGAACTGCTGCAGGGCATGGCGCAAATCATCATGGTCCTTCTGCAGCGCTTCGAAGATCGGCTCCAGGTAACGCTTGGCCATACCGTGCATGACCTCGACGAACAACTCCTCCTTGCTGCTGAAATAACCGTACAACGTGCCCTTTGATCCGCCAACACGCGTGGCAATCTGCGCCATCGACGCACCATCAAAGCCAAACTCCAGAAAAACCTGCGCGGCCGCCTCGACGATGGCCTCGCGTTTGGCTTCAGTCCTGACTCGCATAACGCCTGCTCCACTCCTTCCGTAAACCCCGGAATGATACCCCAGGGGGTCCGATATGGGTTGACGGCGCAAATCCACGCCAATACATTACCGTACAGTACGGTATTTTAAAGATGATTTCGCTCCTCCATCCAGCCCTGGAGAAACGCCTTGCGCCCGCCCATGACCACCCCCCTTAACGCTTATCGCAGTGTGTATTACCGCTTGCTTGCTCACCGCCTGCGGCAAGCCGCCGGGTGGGCCACCGCCTGCGCAGGGCACACCGACCGTGGGCGTGATCACCGTGCAACCTCGGCACCTGGCGCTGACCACGCAGCTGCCCGGTCGCACCTCTGCCTACCTGGTTGCGCAGGTACGCCCGCAAGTGGCAGGAATCATCAAGGCACGCCTGTTCAAGGAAGGCAGCGATGTCAGGGCAGGCCAGGCGCTGTACCAAATCGACCCCGCGACCTACAAGGCTACCTACGAGAGCAATCTTGCGGCGCTCGCCAAAGCACAGGCCACACTCAAGACCGCCCGGCTCAAGGCCGAACGCTACAAGCAATTACTCGCCATCCAGGCCGTCAGCCAGCAGGACTACGATGATGCAAGCGCCTCGCTCGGTGAGGACGCAGCGCAGGTAGCGTCTGCCAAGGCTGACCTTGAAAGCAGCCGTATCAACCTGTCATACGCCCGTGTGGATTCGCCGATTTCCGGGCGCATCGGCAAGTCCAGCGTCACGCCTGGCGCACTGGTAACCGCCAGCCAGACCACTGAGCTGGCGACTGTCCAACAACTGGACCCGCTGTACGTCGATCTCTCCCAATCCAGCACCGCGCTGCTGCGGCTCAAGCACGCGATGGCCCGAGGTGAACTGCAAAAGAGCGGTGCCAACTCGGCCAAGGTGCAACTGCTGCTTGAAGACGGCAGTACCTACCCCCACGAGGGGACCCTGGAGTTTTCCGACGTCACCGTAGACCAGAACACCGGCACCATCACCTTGCGCGCGCTGTTCCCCAACCCCGACGGCGACCTGCTTCCCGGTATGTATGTGCGCGCAGTGCTGCAAGAAGCGGTCAAGGACAACGCGCTGCTGATACCCCAGCAAGCGGTCTCCAGGGACGGTGCCGGCAAGCCGTTCGCGTATGTCGTCGACAGCCAGAAAAAACTCCAGCGCCGCCCCTCCAGACCGAACGCGCAGTGGGCGATCAGTGGCTGGTGCAGGCAGGGCTCGAACCGGGTGACCAACTGGTGGTCGATGGTCAGCAAAACGCCGCACCGGGCCTGGAGGTGAATGTCACGCCGTGGGTGCCAAAACCGGCTGACGACCTGCCCAACGTTGCGAAACCTGCGCCAGCCGCCAAGGCCACCGCGTCAAACTGATCTGCGAGAGAGCTACTCATGGCACGTTTCTTTATTGATCGCCCGGTGTTCGCGTGGGTGCTGGCTATTATCGTGATGTTGGCCGGCATCATTTCAATTCTCACGCTGCCAATCGCGCAGTACCCGGACATCGCACCACCTGCCGTGGCGATTACCGCCAACTATCCCGGCGCGTCCGCGAAAACCCTGGAAGATACGGTGACGCAGGTCATCGAGCAGAAAATGAAGGGCCTTGACCGGCTGAGCTACATGTCTTCCACCAGTGAGTCGTCCGGTTCGGCCACCATCACGCTCACGTTCGAGAATGGCACCAACCCCGATACCGCCCAGGTGCAGGTGCAGAACAAACTGGCATTGGCCACGCCACTGTTACCGCAAGAGGTGCAGAACCAGGGCTTGACGGTGACCAAGTCGGCGATGAACTTCCTCAACGTGCTGGCCTTCACTTCCGAGGATGGCAGCATGAACGCCGCCGACCTGTCGGACTACGTGGCGGCCAACGTGCAGGATGCAATCAGTCGGGTGGAAGGCGTTGGCGACACCACACTGTTTGGCTCCCAGTACGCCATGCGCGTGTGGCTTAACCCAGATCAGTTGGCCAACTTCAGCCTCACGCCAACCGATGTGAAAACCGCGATCCAGGCGCAGAACGTGCAGGTCTCAGCCGGGCAACTGGGCGCCCTCCCCGCCACCGCCAACCAGCAGATCAACGCGACGATCACCTCGCAGACGCGCTTGAGAACCGCGAAAGAGTTCGAGGACATCCTGCTGCGCACCCAGACTGACGGTTCTCAAGTGCGCCTGCGCGATGTAGCGCGCATAGAATTGGGCAGTGAGAGTTACACCAGTGCCGGGCGCTACAACGCCAAACCGGCTGCAGGCCTGGCGATCAAGCTCGCCGCTGGCGCCAACGCCCTGGACACGGTCAAGGCGATTGACGCCCGCATGGCGGAGCTCGAGCAGTTTTTTCCGCCGGGCATGGCCGTACAAAAACCCTATGACACCACGCCCTTCGTGCGCATCTCGATCGAGGAAGTAGTACGCACGCTGGTGGAGGCTGTCGCGCTGGTGTTCCTGGTGATGTACCTGTTCCTGCAGAACTTCAGGGCCACATTGATTCCGACTATCGCGGTGCCGGTGGTGCTGCTGGGCACTTTCGGCGTGCTGGCGGCGTTCGGTTTCACGATCAATACGCTGACCATGTTTGCCATGGTACTGGCCATCGGTTTGCTGGTGGACGATGCCATCGTGGTGGTGGAAAACGTCGAGCGGATCATGACGCAGGAAGGGCTGCCGCCCAAAGAGGCCACTCGCAAGTCCATGGACCAGATCACTGGGGCATTGGTCGGGGTCGCGCTGGTGCTGGCGGCGGTGTTTGTGCCGATGGCGTTTTTCAGTGGTTCCAGCGGCGTGATCTACCGTCAGTTCTCCATCACCATCGTCTCGGCCATGACCCTGTCGGTGCTGGTGGCGCTGGTGCTCACGCCCGCGCTGTGCGCGACCTTCCTCAAGCCTGTGCAGCAAGGTCATGGCGCGGCCACCAGCGGTTTTTTTGGCTGGTTCAACCGCGTGTTTGACCGTGGCAACCATCGCTACCAGGGCATCGTACGCCACGTCGTTGGCAAGGGCTGGCGTTACATGCTGCTGTACGCCGTACTGCTTGGCGCGGTGGTACTGGGCTTCATGAAATTGCCGGTCGGCTTCCTGCCCGATGAAGACCAGGGCACCCTGTTCGTGCTGGTGCAACTGCCGCCGGGCGCGACGGGCGCGCGTACCGATGAAGTGATTCGCCAGGTCGAGCAGCACTTCCTGGTCGACCAGAAAGACGCCGTCTCCGGAGTGTTCACGGTGTCTGGCTTCAGCTTTGCCGGCAGTGGCCAGAACACCGGCCTGGCGTTCGTCAAGCTCAGGCCCTGGGATGAGCGCAAGGGAGAGGCGCTCAGTGTGTCGGGCGTGTCGAGCAAAGCCATGGCCTATTTCGCGACGCTCAGGGATGCGCGGGTGTTTGCTTTCGCGCCGCCGGCCGTGGCGGAGTTGGGCAATGCGACCGGCTTCGACCTGATGCTGCAAGACCGTGCCAACCTGGGTCACGACACGCTGATGAAGGCGCGTAACCAACTGCTCGCCGAGCTATCCAAAGACAAGCGCCTGGTGGCGGTGCGGCCCAACGGGCAAGAAGACACGCCGGAGCTGCAACTGGTCATCGACCCGGATAAAGCCCAGGCGCTGGGCATATCGATTGCTGACATAAATGACAACTTCTCGGCCGCCTGGGGTAGCAGTTACGTGAATGACTTCATCGACAAGGGTCGGGTAAAAAAGGTCATGCTGCAGGCGGATGCCACCTACCGCATGCTTCCCGATGACATCAACCGCTGGTACATCCGTAACAGCGACAGCGGCATGGTGCCCTTTTCAGTGTTTTCAAAGGCGCAGTGGGCTTCGGGGTCGCCGCGGCTTGAGCGCTACAACGGGGTGCCCTCAGTAGAGATCTTGGGCATGGCGATGCCGGGCTCCGCGTCCAGCGGCGAAGCACTGGCTATCGTGCAGAACGCTGTCGCCAAGTTGCCGACCGGAATCGGCTACGAATGGACCGGCCTGTCGCGCCAGGAAAAAGCCTCCACCGGCCAGACCGGCCTGCTGTACGCCCTGTCGATCCTGTTTGTGTTCCTGTGCCTGGCCGCATTGTATGAGAGCTGGGCCATTCCGCTGTCAGTGGTGCTAGTGGTGCCGCTGGGGGTTCTGGGCGCGCTGATCGGCGCGATCCTGACCTGGAAAATGAACGACGTGTACTTCCAGGTGGGGATATTGACCACCATTGGCCTTGCGTCGAAGAACGCCATTCTGATCGTGGAGTTCGCCAAAGACCTCTATGCCAACGGCGAAAGCCTGGTGCACTCGGCACTTGAAGCCGCGCGCATGCGCTTGCGCCCGGTGCTTATGACTTCGCTGGCGTTCATACTCGGCGTACTGCCGCTGGTCTTCGGCAGCGGCGCGGGGGCCGGTGCACAGCACGCCTTGGGCAACGCCGTGATCGGCGGCATGCTGTCCGGCACGCTACTGGCGATTGTCTTTGTGCCGCTGTTCTTTGTGCTGGTGATGCGCTTATTCAAGCGCCAACCCGCCCCCGTGGGAGGACGCTGAGATGCCACGGCTTACCTGTTCTTTATGGGTGCTTGGGACGCTGTTGAGCGGTTGCAGTTTGATGCCAGCCTACCAGCAGCCAGCTTCCTCCGTCCCACCGACGTTTGCCACAAGCGCGGCGGCAACCGCCATTCCCGTGGCCGAGCTTGGCTGGCGTAATGTCTTCACTGACCCTGCACTGCAGGCGATCATCGAGCTGGCGCTGGCCAACAACCGCGACCTCAGAGTGGCCGTGCTGAATATCGAAAAGGCGCGCGCCACCTACCGCGTACAGGACGCGGCGTTATTGCCGAGCATCGATGCCAGCGGCAGTTCCAGTGCCAGCCGTACACCGGCCGACCAATCCCAGACCGCTCAGGCCATGGTTACGCACAGCTACAGCGCGACGCTGGGCTTCAGTGCCTATGAACTTGACCTGTTTGGCCGGGTGCGAAGCCTCAGCGCGCAGGCACTTGAGCAGTTTTTCTCTACCGCTGAAAATCGCCGAAGCACGCAAATCAGCCTGATCGCCGAGGTTGCCACCGACTACCTCACACTGGCGTCCGATCAGGACCGGCTCAAGCTGGCGCACGATACGCTCACCAGCCAGCAAAACAGCTACGCGCTCGATCAGCGCATGTTCGACCTGGGTTCGTCTTCCGCACTCACCCTGAGTCAGGCTCAGACCAGCGTCGAAACGGCACGCGTGGATGTGGAAAAATACACCGCGCAAGTCGCCGAAGACCTCAACGCACTGCGCCTTGTCGTCGGCGCCGAACTGCCAGGCGAGCTGCTGCCCAAGACCCTGCCCGCACGCTCGACAGCCGACGCGAGTCCGCTGGCCAGCATCCCGCCCGGCTTGACCTCGGACCTGCTGCAACGCCGCCCCGACATACTCAAGGCCGAGCGCGACTTGAAGGCCGCCAATGCCTACATCGGCGCCGCCCGTGCGGCGTTCTACCCAAGCATTACCCTCACGGCTTCGGCGGGGACTTCAAGCGCGAGTTTGTCGAATATGTTCAAAGGCGGATCGGGCACTTGGAGTTTCGCGCCACAAATCTCGCTGCCGATCTTCGATGGCGGTACCAACCGCGCCAACCTGGCCAGCGCCACAGCCGATCGCGATATCTACGTGGCCGACTACGAAAAGGCGATTCAAACCGCGTTTCGCGAAGTCAATGACGCGCTCGCGCAGCGCGGCACGCTGGGGCGCCAGCTGGATGCCCAACAAGCGCTGGTGGATGCGACCGCCAGAAGCTATCGACTTTCAGAGGCGCGCTTCAGTCAGGGGATTGACAGTTATCTCAGTGTGCTGGACTCGCAACGTTCGCTTTACACCGCGCAACAAGACCTGATTGGCACGCAGTTATCACGCCTGACCAACTTGGTGACCTTCTACAAAGTACTTGGGGGGCGGATGGGTCGAAACCACCGGGGTTGCGGTCGCCCACGTGACCTCCGTGGCGAACTGAGCAGCATTGGGCATAACGCATGAGGGTGGTCTGCAGCTTTTTTCTCGCGGCAGTTGCCCATTTAAACTAAAAGTCCATAATGGACAAAATAGTTTAATTCGGGAGTTCTCCGTGTCCAGCATCCCCCACGTGATAGACCAGACACAGGCGCGTGAATTGCTCACGCACGTCGACGTGCCGCAGATCCTGCGCAAGCTGTTCCGCGACCTGGCCGCCGGGCGCGCGGTGCAGCCGGCGCAACAGCTGGTGGAGTTCCCGCAGGGCGCCGGCGACTTCATCAACTACCTGGGCGTGTTGGCTGAAGATGGCGTGTACGGGGTCAAGACCTCACCCTATATCGTGCGAGAGCAAGGGCCGTTGGTCACGGCCTGGACACTGCTGATGTCGATGCAAACCGGTCAACCGTTGCTGCTGTGCGATGCCGCCGAGTTGACTACGGCGCGCACCGCCGCGACCACGGCATTGGCGGTGGATGCGCTGGCCCCTCAGAACGCACGGCGCCTGGCGATTATCGGCAGCGGCAAGGTGGCCCAGGCCCATCTGCAGTACGTGAAAAACCTGCGGGACTGGCAGAGCATCCACCTGTTCTCGCCGAGCCTGGCCGGGGCAAATTCCCAACGCGAAAACCTCGACCCGCGTTTAAAGATCGCTGCAACCTGCGATGCCGCGTTGCACGACGCCGACGTGATCCTGCTGTGCACCTCCTCGGCCGGGCCGGTGATCGACCCGGCGCGCTTGAGCAAACCCGCACTGATCACCTCCATCAGCACCAATGCCCCGCGAGCCCATGAAGTACCGCCCCAGAGCCTCAACGACATGCAGGTGTTCTGCGACTATCGCCGTACCACCCCAGGCTCGGCCGGCGAAATGCTGATCGCCGCCGAACAGCACGGCTGGAACCCGAGCGCCGTACTCGGCGACCTGCCCGAACTGCTCAGCGACCAAGTGCCGCCTCCGTCCTACGACCGCCACGTGTTTTTCCGCTCCATCGGCCTGGGCCTGGAAGACATTGCACTGGCGAATGCCCTTTGGAGACAGCTATGAGCCACGCAGACTTCATCATTATCGGCGGCGGCATTGCCGGCGCCTCCACGGGTTTCTGGTTGTCGCCGCACGGCAAAGTGCTGGTGCTGGAGCGTGAAAATCACCCGGCCTATCACTCCACTGGCCGTTCGGCGGCGCTCTACACCGCAGCCTATGGCACCCCGCAGGTGCGTGCGTTGACCCTGGCCAGCCGTGAGTTTTTTGACAACCCGCCCCCGGGTTTCTGCGAGCATCCGTTACTGACGCCACGCGGCGAGATGACGGTGGACTTCAGCGGCGACCCGGCCGAATTGAACGCGCAATACCTCAGCGCCAAGGCCACGGTGCCGCAGGTCGTACAGCTGAATGCGGATGAAGCCTGTGCGAAATTGCCGATACTGCGCCGTGAAAAGGTCCATGGTGCGATCTATGACCCGACCGCCAGCGATATCGACACCGACGCGCTGCACCAGGGCTATTTGCGTGGTATCCGCCGTAATGGCGGCGAAGTGCGGACCGACAGCCACGTATTGGCTTTGAGCCGCGACAGCGACGGTCTGTGGCATGTGCAAACGCAGGCTATAACCTACACCGCACCGATCATCATCAACGCCGCCGGCGCCTGGGCCGACCACATCGGCGCCCTGGCCGGCGCAGCCTCCATCGGCCTGCAACCCAAGCGCCGTTCGGCGTTCATCTTCGCCGGCCCCGAAGGCGTGGACAGCCATGCCTGGCCGATGCTGGTCGCCCTCGACGTAGCCTTCTACATGAAGCCCGACGCCGGCATGTTCCTCGGCTCGCCGGCGAATGCCGACCCGGTGGAACCGCAGGATATCCAGCCCGAAGAACTGGACATCGCCATGGGCATCTACCAGATCGAAGAAGCCACCACCTTGACCATCCGCCGCCCGACCCGCATGTGGGCCGGCCTGCGCAGCTTTGTGCACGATGGGGATTTGCTCAGCGGTTTCGATCCCCAGGTGCCCGGGCTGTTCTGGGTTGCGGCGCAAGGCGGCTACGGCATCCAGACCTCGCCCGCCATGGGCCAGGCCAGTGCGGCCCTGTTGCGCGGTGCGCCGCTGCCGCAAGCGTTGACACAGTTCGGCCTGGACGCTGGTATGCTTTCCCCCACGCGCCTGGAGCCCCATTGATGAACACCGCTGAACACGACAAGGCCTTGCAGAATTTCCGTGCGATCAGCGACGCAATCGCCACTTTGTTTTTCCCCCACGCCGAAGTGGTGTTGCATGACCTGCGCACGCAAAAAGTCGATTACATCGCCAATAACCTGTCCAAACGCAGCATTGGCGATGACTCGGCGCTGGAGGACATGCTCAGCGATGACGTCAGCGAAGTGAATATCGGCCCGTACGAAAAGCTCAATTGGGACGGCCAGAAAATCCGCAGCCTTAGCACCGTACTGCGCGACGCAAAAGATCGCCCCCTGGCAGTGCTGTGCATCAACCTGAATATCTCATTGTTCGAAAACGCCAAGGCGGCGCTGGACCTGTTCCTGTCACCGAGCAAGCTGATCCCGCAACCGGACTCGCTGTTTCGCGATGACTGGCAGGAGCGCATCAATACCTTTTTGCATGCCTGGATGCGCGAGCGCCAGCTGAGCCTCAACCTGCTGACCCGCGACCACAAGCGCGAGCTGGTGCTGGCCCTGCATGCCGAAGGCGCCTTCAAGGGCAAGAGCGCCTCGAACTATGTGGCCAATGTGTTGGGCATGGGGCGGGCGACGGTGTACAAGCATTTGAAGGAATTGAAGGGCTGAGTCCTGAAAACGCCCAAGACGAATGTGGGAGCGGGCTTGCTCGCGAAAACGGCGGTTCAGTCAACATAGATGTTGACTGTGAGGCAGCATTCGCGAGCAAGCCCGCTCCCACCTTTTGCCCGCGTATGACGCTCAATCGCCGTAGATATCGGATTTGAAGTACTGCTGTGAAATCTTCTGGTACTCACCACTCGCACGAATGCCGTCGATGGCGTTGTTGAGTTCGCTGACCAGCTCGTTATTGCCCTTGCGCACCGCGATCCCGGCACCCTCGCCCACGTATTTCGGGTCTTTGAGTTCCGGGCCGACAAAGGCGTAGCCCTTGCCGCGTGGCATTTGCAGGAAGTCATTCAAGGGGATGGTGTCGGCAAAAATCGCATCCAGCCGCCCTGCCGCCAGGTCCATGTAGATCTCTTCGTTATTGCTGTAGCGCTTGACGGTAACGCCCTTGGGCTCGAACACCTCGGTGGCGTAACGGTCGGTAGTGGTGGCGCGCTGCACGCCCACCGTCTTGCCCTTGAGGCTGGCGTACTGGTCGTCTACCACCGCGCCGTCTTTCATCACCAGGCGTGATGAGGTGAAGTAGTACTTGTGGGTGAAATCCACCGACTTCTTGCGGTCTTCGTTGATGGTCATGGACGACAGGGCCATGTCGATTTTCTTCACTTTGAGTGAAGGGATCAGACCATCGAACTCACCTTCGACCCACACGCATTTGACTTTCATCTGCGCGCACAGCGCATTGCCGATGTCGTAGTCGAAGCCGACGATCTTGCCCTCCTCGGTCTTGGACGCAAACGGCGGGTACGCGGCTTCGATGCCGATGCGCAAGGTTTTCTCGGCGGCCAGCACGTGGCTGGAGGCGATCAGGCCCAAGGCCAATGCAGTGATAAGGGGGAGTTTCTTCATGGTCGTGTCTCGCAAGTTGTTGTTGGTTTAGGCAAGAGCGAAGAAAAATGCAGCAAGGATTTTGTACTTATAATTCCATACTGGACTTTTGTGTATTGGTCGTCAATCTCGATCAAGCCCTGCAGTGCACCCGGCAACCTCACCGCATCGGTCAGCGGGAAATACCGAGCATGACTTTTTTGCACAACGCACCGGTGTTTTTGAGCGTTCATCTCTGAATTTATGCGTGCCTATACTCGGGTCAGCCTGCCGGTTGAACCGCAGGTCAGTCCCTACAACAATAATCAAGGACACCGACCATGACCCAGCCCTTCCTGGCCGCTCGGGATTTTCTGCTCGCTCACCGCACCGACTATGCAACCGCCGTGCGCGACTTTCGCTGGCCGCAGTTGGGCGAGTTCAACTGGGCCCTGGACTATTTTGACGCGATGGCCGAGGGCAACCCGGCCACGGCCTTGTGGATCGTCGAAGAGGACGGCAGCGAGCAACGCTACAGCTTCCAGCAACTGGCGGCGCGTTCCAACCAGGTGGCCAACCACCTGCGCGCCCTCGGCGTACGCCGTGGCGAACGCGTGCTGCTGATGCTCGGCAACGATGTGGCGCTGTGGGAAACCATGCTCGCCGCCTTCAAGCTCGGCGCCGTGGTGATCCCCGCCACCGCCCTGCTCAACCCGGATGATTTGCGCGACCGCATCGAGCGCGGGCAGGTGCGCCACTTGGTGGTCGGCGAGGCGCATGTCGGCAAGTTCGAGGGCCTTGGCGATGGCTGCAGCCGCATCTGCGTGGGTGCGGCGCCCGCCGGCTGGGTCGCACACAGCGCAGCCTTCGAGCATCCCGAACATTTCGAGGCCGAAGGCCGCACCCTGGCCACCGACCCGATGCTGCTGTATTTCACCTCCGGTACCACCTCAAAACCCAAGATGGTGCTGCACAGCCACCAAAGCTACCCGGTCGGCCACTTGTCGACCATGTACTGGATCGGCCTGCAGCCGGGCGACCTGCACCTGAATATCTCGTCTCCGGGCTGGGCCAAGCATGCCTGGAGCTGCCTCTTCGCGCCGTGGAATGCCGGCGCCTGCATCTTTATCCATAACGTGGCGCGGTTCAGTGCGCAGGCCTTGCTCGGCGCCCTGGAAAAATACCGCGTGACCAGCCTGTGCGCCCCGCCCACCGTGTGGCGCATGTTGATCCAAGAGGACCTGGCCAGATACCGAACCCGCCTGAACCTGCGCGAACTGGTGGGCGCCGGTGAGCCGCTGAACCCGGAAATCATCGAGCAGATCCAGCACGCCTGGGGCTTGCCGCTGCGTGATGGCTTCGGCCAGTCGGAGACCACCGCGCTGGTCGGCAACACGCCTGGCCAGGTGCTCAAGCCGGGCTCCATGGGCCGCCCGTTGCCCGGATATCAAGTGGCCCTGCTTGACGCCGACGGCGTGCCGGGCACCGAAGGCGAAGTCGCCCTGCCCCTGGACGTGCGCCCGCTCGGCCTGATGCTCGGCTACGAAGACAGCCCGGAAAAAACCGCCGAGGTTATGCGTAACGGCTATTACCGCACCGGCGACACCGCGCAGATCGACGCCGAGGGCTACATCACCTTTGTCGGCCGCGCCGACGACGTATTCAAAGCCTCGGACTACCGCATCAGCCCCTTCGAACTGGAGAGCGCGCTGATCGAACACCCGGCCGTGATGGAAGTGGCCGTGGTGCCCAGCCCGGACCCGTTGCGCCTGGCGGTGCCGAAAGCCTTCCTGATCCTGGCCCACGACGCCCCAGGCAGCGCCGAACTGGCGCGGCACATCCTCGAGTTCGCCCGTGAGCACTTGGCGCCGTACAAACGCGTGCGGCGGATTGAGTTTGTGAGTGAACTGCCCAAGACCATCTCCGGGAAAATCCGCCGGGTGGAGTTGCGGCAGATGGAGCAGGTGCGGCGCCAGAGTGAGACGCGGGGTGAGCACGAGCATTTCGAGGAGGACTTTACCTAACCCAGGGGCAAAAAAAGCCCGGTGACACACGTCACCGGGCCAAACGAAGCGACCGGCTTCAGAAACGCGGTTTCACAGCTTTCCAGTCAGGTTGATAGCGCTGCATCTGTTTCACGTCATCGCGCTGGCGAATGCCGCAGCTCAGGTACTGGTCATGCAGCTTGCCCAGCTGGTCATGGTCCAGCTCCAGGCCCAGCCCCGGGGCGCGGGTGATCTTCACGCAACCATCGACAATCGGCAGCTTGCCGCCCTTGATCACCTCTTCGTCCGGCTCCTGCCAGGGGTAATGGGTGTCGCAGGCGTAGTCGAGGTTCGGCACCGAGGCGGCCACGTGGGCCATGGCCATCAGGCTGATGCCCAGGTGTGAGTTGGAATGCATCGACACACCGAGGCCAAAGGTCTGGCACATCTTCGCCAGCACCTGGGTGTCGCGCAGGCCGCCCCAGTAGTGGTGGTCGGCGAGCACGATCTGCACGCTGTTCTGCGCGACGCTGCGGCGGAACTCGTCAAAATCGGTGACCACCATGTTGGTCGCCAAGGGCAAGCCGCTGCGTTTATGCAGCTCGGCCATGCCTGCCAGGCCGGGCGTCGGGTCTTCGTAATATTGCAGGTCATCGCCCAGCAGTTCAGCCATGCGAATCGCGGTTTCCAGGGACCAGTTGCCGTTCGGGTCGATGCGCAGCGGTACGCCGGGGAAGGCGTTTTTCAGGGCCTTGATGCACGCCACCTCATGCTCCGGCGCCAGGGCGCCGGCCTTGAGCTTGATGCTTTTGAAACCGTAGGTCTCGATCATCCGCCGCGCCTGGGCCACGATCTGTTCTTCGTTAAGCGCTTCGCCCCAACTGTCGGGTTTATAGGGCGAGTCGATGTGCTCGGCGTATTTGAAAAACAGGTAGGCGCTGAACGGGATTTGGTCGCGGATTGCGCCGCCGAGCAGATCCACCAGCGGCACATTCAGCGCATGCGCCTGCAGGTCGAGCAACGCCACTTCAAACGCCGAATAGGCATTGCTCACCGCCTTGCTGGCATGCGAGCCCGGCGCCAGTTCGGCACCGCTGAGACTCGCCGGTTTATGCGCGGCGACGGTGGCCTGGACGATAGCGCGCAAGCCGTTGAGGTCGAAGGGGTCGAGGCCGATCAGTTGCGGCTGCACCTGTTGCTGGATCGCCAGCGCTGGCGCATCGCCGTAGCTTTCGCCCAGGCCGATGTAGCCGGTGTCGCTCTCGACCTCAATGATCGAGCGCAACGCAAAGGCTTCGTGAATACCGCTGGCATTGAGCAACGGCGGGTCGCGAAAGGCAATCGGGGTGACGGTAACGCGGACAATTTTCAAGAGGTGGCTCCTTGTGGGCCTGGACGCAAGGCGTGATGAGGGGTGGGCGGCAGAGCGCCGCGTGGCGTGGTCCGAGCAAAAAACACCACCACCGCCGCCACCAGCGACGTCGCGGCCAAGCCGTACAACCCGCCTTCGATGGAGCCGGTGGTCTGCTCCAGCAAACCGAAAGTGGTCGGCGCGACGAAACCGCCCAGGTTGCCGACCGAATTGATCAAGGCGATCACCGCCGCAGCGATGCGCGCATCCAGATAACCCTGGGGGATCGGCCAGAACAGCGCCGAGGCCGCCTTGAAACCAATCGCGGCAAAACAGATGGCGACAAACGCGAACACCGGGCCACCGGTGGTGGACATGAACATGCCGAAGGCGGCGATCACCAGCATCAGCGCGACCCATGCCTGTTGGTGTTTCCACTTGCTGGCCAGGGCGGCAAAGCCGTACATCGCGACGATGGAAATCAACCAGGGAATCGAGTTGAACAGGCCCACCTCGAAGTCGCCCAGGTTGCCCATTTTCTTGATCATGCTGGGCAGCCAGAAGGTCGCGCCGTAGATGGTCAGGGCGATGGAAAAGTAGATGAAGCAGAACAGCGCGATCTGTTTGTCGGTCAGCAGCTTGAACATCGACGGCCGTGTGGCCTGGGCAGCTTCACGGGCCTGTTGCTCCAATGCGATGGCGCTCACCAACGCGTGTTTTTCTGCTGCGCTGAGCCACTTGGCCTGATGGGGATGGGACTGCAACCAGAACCACACAAACCCGCAGAGCACGATCGAGGCGAAGCCTTCGATCAGGAACATCCATTGCCAGCCATGCAGGCTCAAGCCGCTGACGTTGAGCAACGCCCCCGACACCGGCCCGGAGATCACCGAGGCAATGGCCGAACCGCTGAGGAAAATCGCCATCGCCTTGCCGCGCTCGGCGGCCGGCAACCACTGGGTAAAGTAATAAATGATGCCGGGGAAAAACCCGGCTTCGGCCGCGCCCAGGATAAAACGCAGCATATAGAAGCTGGTTTCGCCCTTCACAAAGGCCATGGCCATCGCCGCCGCGCCCCAGGTGAACATGATGCGCGTCAGCCATGCCCGTGCACCGTAGCGCTGCAGCAGCAGATTGGAGGGGACTTCGAAGATCGCGTAGCCGATGAAGAACAACCCGGCGCCCAGGCCATAGGCCGCTGCGCCGATGCCCAGGTCGGTCTCCATATGGCTGCGCACAAAGCCGATATTGACCCGGTCGATGTAATTGACGATGAACATCACCACAAACAACGGCAGCACGTGGCGCTTGACCTTGGCGGCCGCACGGGCGAGCACGGTCGGGTCTGGCGGATTCTGGAGGGTATCCAAGGGTGACTCCCAATCATTGTTTTTTTAGGGACTGATCGATGATGGACGCCAGCTATTGTTCCCGTCTAATCTAACTTGGCATTCGATTGATACCTGGATTAGATCAATGTTTGAGCTGACTCAACTGCGTTGCTTCACCACTGTGGCCACCGAGCTGAATTTTCGACGCGCCGCCGAGCGGCTGAACATGACCCAGCCGCCGCTGAGCCGGCAGATCCAATTGCTGGAACACCACTTGGGTGTGGAGCTGTTCGCACGCACCACCCGCAGCGTTGCCCTCACCGCTGCCGGTCGGGCATTTTTCATCGAGGCGCAGAACCTGCTGGAGCGCGCCCAGCAGGCGGCCGTGACGGCGCGGCGCTTTGCCGAAGGCGATATCGGCACGGTCAATATCAGCTTCGTCGGCAGCGCGGTGTATGAGTTTCTGCCCAGGGTCATCGCCGAGGCCCGACTCAAGCAGCCTCACGTAAAAATCGACCTGTCGGAGATGAACACCTACCAGCAACACGAAGCCTTGCGCGCCCGCCGCATCGACCTGGGTATCGTCCGCGCCCCTTTGTTGGAGCCGGGTTACGCCACCGAATGCCTGGTGCGCGAGCCTTTTGTGCTGGCGGTGCCGAGCAGTCACCGGCTGGCCACCGTCGAGACCGTCAGCGTGCAGGACCTGGACGCCCAACCGTTCCTGATGTACGCCCATTCGGCCTACCCGCCGTTCAACGAACTCCTCACCGGCCTGCTGCGTTCGGCCCGTGTCACGCCGGAGTTTGTGCAGTGGCTGGGGTCGTCCCTGACCATCCTGGCCCTGGTCAACGCGGGCATGGGCCTGGCCCTGGTGCCGCGCTGCGCCAGCAGTGTGGTGTTCAAGAACGTGGTGTTCCGCGACATCGACCTCGGCGAAGGCGCACAGAGCGAGTTGCACCTGATCTGGCGCGAGAACAACGACAACCCGGCGTTCGCCATGTTACTGGAGGGGATTCGCCATGCGGTACGCGAGGGGTGGGCCTGAAGCCCCCCAACGTGGCGAGCGGGCTTGCCCGCGTTGGGCTGCAAAGCAGCCCCAGTAGAACCACCGAGGTTTTTCTGAAAGTACTCAGCGCCAGGTTTTAGGGCTGCTGCGCAACCCAACGCGGGCAAGCCCGCTCGCCACAACAGCGCATTTTCCTTGAGAACAACGACAACGCGGCGTTTGCCATGTTGCTGGAGGGGTGGGCCTGAAGCCTCCAACGTGGCGAGCGGGCTTGCCCGCGTTGGGCGGCGAAGCAGCCCCAGTAAAGCCTCTGAGGTTTTTCTGAAAGAACTCAGCGCCAGGTTTTGGGGCTGCTGCGCAACCCAACGCGGGCAAGCCCGCTCGCCACAACAGCGCATTTGCCGTGAGAACAACGACAACCCGGCGTTTGCCAGGTTGCTGGAGGGGTGGGCCTGAAGCCTCCAACGTGGCGAGCGGGCTTGCCCGCGTTGGGCTGCAAAGCAGCCCCAGTAAAACCACCGAGGTTTTTCTGAAAGTACTCAGCGCCAGGTTTTAGGGCTGCTGCGCAACCCAACGCGGGCAAGCCCGCTCGCCACAACAGCCCATTTTCCTTGAGAACAACGACAACGCGGCGTTTGCCATGTTGCTGGAGGGGATGGGCCTGATGCCTCCCAATGTGGCGAGCGGGCTTGCCCGCGTTGGGCTGCAAAGCAGCCCCAGTAAAGCCTCTGAGGTTTTTCTGAAAGAACTCAGCGCCAGGTTTTGGGGCTGCTGCGCAACCCAACGCGGGCAAGCCCGCTCGCCACAACAGCGCATTTGCCGTGAGAACAACGACAACCCGGCGTTTGCCAGGTTGCTGGAGGGGATGGGCCTGATGCCTCCCAATGTGGCGAGCGGGCTTGCCCGCGTTGGGCTGCAAAGCAGCCCCAGTAAAGCCTCTGAGGTTTTTCTGAAAGAACTCAGCGCCAGGTTTTGGGGCTGCTGCGCAACCCAACGCGGGCAAGCCCGCTCGCCACAAGCCCCGGCCTGAGTTAACGCGGTTACAAAATCGTGGGCCCCTCCCACATTTTTTGACCGGCTTCGCTGGGTGCAATCCTCTTGAATACTTGCCTGATCCTGCGAACTTGACGACATGCGGATAGATACCCCTTGCGCAGTGGTCTAGAGTTCGACAATAAGCGGCCATCGCAACCTCACTATTAAAAAGGCCGCACCTACCGTTGATCAGCAGGTGAGCCTCGCCATGGAATTACGTATTAACCAAAAGGCCTATCAGGTCGATGCCGACGCGGACACGCCACTATTGTGGGTGATCCGCGATGACCTGGGCCTGACCGGCACCAAGTACGGTTGCGGCCTGGCCCAATGCGGCGCCTGTTCGGTGCTGGTGGATGGCAATGTGGTGCGCTCGTGCGTGACGCCGGTAGCCGGCGTGGTCGGGCGTGAGATCACCACCATCGAGGCCATTGAGGCCGATGAGGTGGGCAAACGCGTGGTCAGCGCCTGGGTCGAGCACCAAGTTGCGCAGTGCGGCTATTGCCAGTCCGGGCAGGTGATGGCGGCCACCGCGCTGCTCAAGCACACCCCCGCACCCACCGATGCACAGATCGACGCGGCGATGGTCAACCTGTGCCGCTGCGGCACCTATAACGCCATCCATGCCGCCATGCATGACCTGGCCGCCGGGAAGGAGACCGTCTGATGAATACGCCTGTCGAAATCCCCGGCGTAGTCTTGGGCGATCCGGTCAACCTGTCGCGCCGACGCTTCCTGGCCAGTACCGCCGTGGGCGCGCTGGTCATCGGTTTCGGCCTGCCGCTGGGTTCGGCCAGGGTGCAGGCGGCGGCCGGCACCGCCGCTGAACGCGGCACCCAGGTGCCGGCGTTCCTGGAGATCCGCCCGGACGGCACAATCCGCTTGCTCAGCCCCTTTATGGAAGGCGGCCAAGGCACCCACACCGCCATGGCGCAGATAGTCGGCGAAGAGCTGGATGCCGACCCGGCCACCTTCATCGTCGAAGCCGCACCGCCTGGCGACGCTTACGTGGTGATGGACAACGGCATGCGCATCACCGGCGGCAGCATGTCGGTGCGCATGAGCTACCCGACCATGCGCCGCCTCGGCGCCCTGGCCCGCGCCATGCTGCTGCAGGCCGGTGCCGAACAGCTCGGTGTGCCGCTGGGTGAGCTGACCACCCAACCTGGCCGAGTGGTGCACGCCGCGTCCGGCCGTTCCCTGGGCTACGGTGAGTTGGCCGGTCGCGCCCTCGACATGCCGGTGCCCGACCCTGCCACCATTACCCTGCGTGATCCCAGCCAGTTCCGCTGGATCGGCAAGCCGGTAAAACGCGTGGATGCCCACGACAAATCCACCGGCAAGGCGCTCTACAGCATCGACCTGAAAGTCGACGACATGCTCCACGCCGCCGTGCAGCACGCGCCGCGTCTGGGCCTGACCGTGGGCAGCCTGCGCAACCAGCCGCAGGTCGAGGCCATGAAGGGCGTGCATTCGGTGCACGTGCTGCCCGGCGCGGTGGCGGTGGTGGCCGAACGCTGGTGGCATGCCAAGCGTGCGGTAGAGGCCATCCAGGTCGACTGGCAGGAACCGACCGCCGATTCCAAAGTGCGTGCGATGCCTGCGGACTTCTCCAGCGACAAGTACCGTGACTTTCTCGCGGCCCAGCAAGGCCCGGCCCGTGACGACGAAAACGAAGGCGATGTGGCCGCCGCGCTGAAAAATGCCAAGACCCAGGTCGAAGCCACCTACCACAACCAGTACGTCAACCATGCGCAGCTGGAGCCGCCGTCGGCCCTGGCACGCTTCAACCCGGACGGCTCGCTGGACATCTGGCTGCCCAACCAGGCACCCGACATGTTCCGTGCCGACATCGCCAAACGCACCGACCTGGCGCCGGAGCAAATCACCCTGCACTCGCCGTTGCTGGGCGGTTTTTTCGGCCGGCATTTTCTCTACGACTCGGCCAGCCCCTACCCGCAGGCCATCGCGCTGGCCAAGGCGGTGGGTCGTCCGGTCAAGCTGATCTGGAGCCGTGAAGAAGAGTTCCTGCGGGATGTGCTGCGCCCGGTGGCGGTGGTCAAGTTCCGCGCCGCGCTGGACGCCGACGGCCTGCCGGTGGCGATCGAAGCGGTGAGCGCCACCGAAGGCCCCACCGAAGCCATCGCCGGCAAACAGGGCGAGAAACTCGACCCCACGGCTCTCGAAGGGCTGTCGGGCAAAAGCTACGCGATCCCCAACAAACGTATCGCGCAGATCTACGTCAAAGGCCAGGCGATGCTCGGCTACTGGCGCTCGGTGGGCAATTCGCTCAACGATTTTTTCTACGAAGCGTTCCTTGATGAGCTGGCGGACAAAGGCGGTCGCGACCCGTATGAGCTGCGTTTGCACTTGCTGCGCGACAACCCGCGCCTGACCACCTTGCTCAAGGCGGTCGGCGAGTTGTCCGGTGGCTGGAAGCGTGGCCCCTACACCGCCGAAGACGGCAGCCGCCGCGCACGCGGGTGGCCATGGCCTCGCCGTTCGGCTCCCACGCGGCGGTGATCGCCGAAGTGTCGATTGAACAGGGCCAGGTCAAGGTGCATCAGATCTGGGAAGCCATCGACCCCGGCAGCATCGTCAACCCGGCGATTGTTGAAGCGCAGGTCAATGGCGCCGTAGCGCTGGGGTTATCGCAAACGTTGCTGGAAGAAGCGGTGTACGTGGACGGCAAGCCACGGGCGCGCAACTACGACCTTTACCCGATCCTGCCGCCCTCGCGGATGGCCAAGGTGCACGTAAAGATTGTCGAGAGTGGCGAAAAGATGGGTGGTATCGGTGAGCCTCCGCTCCCGGCAGTGGCGCCGGCTGTGGCCAATGCGGTGGCGCAGTTGACCGGCCAGCGGATTCGCAGCCTGCCATTAAGCCGACACACCTTCAGCTAACCGAGCGAGACTGCCCATGAACAACCGTCGATTCGCAAGAACCGCAGGCTGGCTGGTGCTGCCCTGCCTGGTCGCAGCCGCTGTGCTGGCCTGGTATGTCACGCGCCAGCCCGCGTCCCCTTTTGAACAGGCGCAGGCCACCAGTGCCGATGCCGCGCTGATCAGCCGTGGCGAGTACGTCGCCCGTCTCAGCGACTGCGTGGCCTGCCACAGCCTGGCGGGCAAGACGCCCTTCGCCGGTGGCCTGGAAATGGCCACGCCGCTGGGCGCGATTCACGCCACCAATATCACCCCCGACCGGGACACCGGCATCGGCACCTACAGCCTGGCTGACTTCGACCGGGCGGTACGCCACGGCGTGGCACCGGGTGGCCGACGACTGTACCCGGCCATGCCCTACCCGTCTTACGTGAAGTTGAGCGACGACGACATCCGGGCGATGTACGCGTTTTTCATGCAGGGCGTGCAACCGGCCAAGCAACCGAACATCCCCAGCGATATTCCCTGGCCGCTCAACCTGCGCTGGCCCATCGCATTGTGGAACGGCCTGTTCGCCCCCACGGCCACCTACGCGGCCAAGCCCGAGCAGGACGCGCTGTGGAATCGCGGCGCGTACATCGTCCAGGGCCCCGGCCACTGCGGCAGCTGCCACACGCCGCGCAGCCTGGCCTTCAACGAGAAAGCCCTGGACGAATCCGGCGCGCCGTTTCTCGCTGGCGCCCTGCTCGACGGCTGGTACGCACCCAGCCTGCGCCAGGACCCCAACACCGGCCTGGGCCGCTGGAGCGAGCCAGAGATCGTGCAGTTCCTTAAAACCGGGCGTAACAAACATGCGGTGGTGTACGGTTCGATGACCGAAGCCTTCAACAACTCCACCCAGTTCATGGCCGACGACGACCTGGCCGCCATCGCCCGTTATCTCAAGTCCTTGCCCGGCGACCCACAGCGCGACGGCACGCCCTGGCAGTATGTGACCGCCGATACGCGCCAGGACGTCCCCGGCGCCCACACCTACGCGACCCGCTGCGCCTCGTGCCACGGCCTCGACGGCAAGGGCCAGCCCGAGTGGATGCCTCCGCTGGCCGGCGCCACCTCGGCACTGGCCAAGGAAAGCGCCTCGGCCATCAACATCACCCTCAACGGCTCGCAACGCATCGTCGCCGCCGGCGTACCCGACGCCTATCGCATGCCGGCCTTTCGCGAGCAATTGTCCGATATGGAAATTGCCCAGGTGCTGACCTACATGCGCAGCACCTGGGGCAACCACGGTGAAGCGGTCGAGGCGAAGGCAGTGGGCAAGCTGCGCGGGCATACGGACCCGGCCAGCAGCAGCCCGATTATTTTGCATATGCGCTGATAGCCGATATTCCTGCCCTTTCTCCCGGCGTGGTCAGTGAAGTAACTGAGCATGCCGGGAAGGAAATGGGCCACGAGTACAAAACTGTCTCGACCTGCCCCCCTGCTCATTGATCCTTGCGTAGCAGCATGCGTATCCCGAGTTCGCCTCGTCTGACAATCAAAAAAGAATTCCACTACCTGACCTGTTAGCCATTACGCGCGGAAATCTGTTGGCAGCCTCAGCAAAATTGAGACCTGACTGACCGAGCAGAACAGGGCACATTCGCATCACGGCTACCCATGGCCGGCTGTCTTCCTGACTGACGGTTTTTCCAGCCGCTTTTTAATGCATATAAAATATGCATAATGAGAAAATTCAGGATTCAATATGATGAGGCAAAAAACATTGCCAACCAGCAGAAGCACAAGGGCATAAGCCTGGCCGACGCGGAAGCAGTGTTCAACGACGCCGCCCGCGAGCGTGCGGAAAGTGCCGGCACGGGCTACCAAACCGTGATCAATAACCTGCTGCGCCAGGCGCTGGTTTCGCAAGAAGCACATAACCTGGCGCCTGCCCCCAAGAAGCGCACTAAAACCCTGCAAGTGATCAACAATGGCATCAGCCTCTCTGACGTAGAAGCACTGGAACAACAACTCATCGCGGTCGCTGGCGAATTGAATCGAGTGTTGGGCACGTCCAAAACCAAAGCCACCTTATAAAAAGCCACCCTGTAAATAGCCTTCTATGACCGTTGTCCGTTCTTGTTGGAGGTGATGGCCGGATAATCCCCTCAAAAACACGCCGCGAGCAAACGGCTGGCCGAACTCGAACGGATCACTCACTGCACCTTGTTCACCCGCGTGGCCCGGGGGCTGCAACTGACCCCGGCGGGACGTGGCCTGGCGTAACATGCGCGGCTGTTTGCCAAGACCTCGACGGTGATCCAGTTCCTGGCGCAGGATCTGGCGACCTTTCTGGCGGCCAACCCCCACGTGCGCATCGAGCTGGAGGACGCCTTAAGCGACCGCACCATTCACGCCTTGGAAAACGGCCAGGCCGAGATCGGTATCTTTGCCGACAATGTGCCCGCCCCCGGCCTGCACATCCGGCCCTACCGACGCGACCGCCAGGTGGTGCGGGTGCCGCAAACCCATGCACTGGCGCAGCACGCAAGCGTAAACCTGGCCGACACCCTGGATTTCGACTACGTGGCGCTGGACCAGGGCTGCTCGCCGCTGCGGCGTATCAATGACGCCGCAAGCAGCGGCAAACGCTTAAGGTTGGTATTTGCCGGATGATCGAGGCGGGCCTAGGGATCGGCATCCTGGCGCTCGGCACGTTTGTCGCCGGAAGCCGCCAACCTGTACAGCCATTTGAGCAGCCTGGAAGCGTGAGGGCCTACGCGACCTTGATCACCACCTTGCCAAACGGGCCCCTGGCCAGGTGCTCGTAGGCTTCTCGCGCCTGATCAAACGTGTACACCTGATCAATCACCGGGCGAATCCGATGTTCGTTCAAGAATGCATTCATGCGGTCGAACGAGCTGCGCGGCGCCACGGCGATCCCGCGAATCGTGGTTTGCCGGAAGATCATCGGCATCAGGTTCAACGCGCTGGTCTGGCCGGTCAGGAAGCCGATCTGGGCAATGCGCCCACCGACCCGGGTGGCGGCGATGGACTGGTTGATCCCGTCACCGCCGGCCACGTCGAGCAGCAAGTCCACGCCCTGCCCGTCGGTGAGCTTGAGCACTTCGGCAGCCCACTCGGGGTGGGTGCGGTAGTTCACGCCCGCTACGGCCCCCAGTTGCTTCAAGGCCTCCAGGTTTGCGTCGCGACTGGACGTGACGATGACCTTGGCGCCCAGTGCCGTGGCGATCTGTGCGGCGAACACCGAAACCCCGCCAGAGCCTTGCACCAACACCGTCTGGCCGGCCTGGACCTGGCCGAAGTCGACCAGGGCGTACCAGGCGGTCAGCGCGGCGATCGGCAGCGTCGACGCCTCTTCATCCGACATGTCGTGCGGGGCGCGCACGGCGCTGTCTTGATGAATAATCATGTACTGCGCCAGCCCGCCCGGCAGTGGCGAGCCAAAGCAGTAGTGCGGTTCGTCCGGGCCGGGCATGCCGTCCAGCCAGCGCGAATACAGATGGGAGTTGACCCGGTCCCCAAGCGCAAAGCGCGTGACGCCGGCGCCGATAGCCACCACGGTGCCTGCCGCATCGCTCACCGGGATCAGCGGCTTGGGCACGCTTTGCGGCTCGTAGATCCCGTCCACAATCGCCTTGTCGCGAAAGTTGAGCGAGACCGCGCCTACCTTGACCAGCAACTCACCCGCTTTGGGCACGGGGGTTTCAACCTCGGCCTGCACCAGATTGTCCAAGCCGAAATCCTGCAAAAGCCACGCTTTCATCGTCTGTCTCCAGGGGGCCGGCAGCCTCAGTGCTGCCGGCGAGGGCCACAGTGTCGAGCGAATGCCGGGTGGGATAAATGCGTGCAACAGGTCATGATTGTTATCCTTCAGGGCAACAATCCCACGCACGGAGAAGCAGATGGAGCTTTTACAGTCGATGCAGGTGTTCGCCAAATTGGCCGAGCTGGGCAGCTTTACCAAAGTCGCCGACGCACTCCAGAGCGGCCGCCCGCACGTCACGCGCACCATCCAGGACCTGGAGGCGTCACTCGGCGTGCGCTTGTTCCAGCGCACCACACGCAAGGTGCAACTGACGGCCGAGGGCGAGCGCTTTTACGAGCGGGTCAAGGAGATCCTGGCGACCATTGCCGACGCCACTGCGATGTTTGATCGCAGCGGTTCGACCTTGCGCGGCAGGCTGCGCGTGGATATCCCCACGGCCTTTGCCCAGCGCAGCTTCATGGAAAGCCTGCGCACGTTTACCGTGGCGTATCCCGATATCGATTTGGTATTGGGCGTGACGGATCGCACGGTCGACCTGGTCGCCGAGGGCATTGATTGCGCATTGCGCATCGGTGAATTGCCCGACTCGAGCATGGTTGCGCGTGAGATAGGCAACGCCACCATGGTGACCTGCGCCTCTGCCGACTACTTGCAGGCCTGGGGCGTGCCCGACACCGTGCACAGCCTGGCCCGGCATCGCGGGGTCAACTTCCTGTCGGGGCACAATAAGCGGCCACTGCCCTGGCATTTCTCGGTAGACGGCGAGGATTTGCCCTACGTGCCAAGCGTCGGCATTTCGGTGAACGAGTCCAATGCCTATGTGCAATGCGCGGTGGCCGGGTTTGGCCTGATTCAGGCGCCCGGCATTACGGTTGAGACATTTCTGGCGAACGGCGAACTGGTGGAGGTCTTAAGCGCCTTTCGACCGCGCCCGCGCCCGGTCTCGGTGCTGTACCCCAGCCGAACCCACCTTGCGCCGCAAGTGGGCGCGTTTGTGGAGTGGCTGAAAGTGCATTTCCCGGCGCTGCACCCCACTTGGTTCAGCGCACGCTAGGCACGCAGGTTTTGCGGCGCCCTACTTCGGCGCGGGCTCAACCGCCTTGAAACTCAAGCCCGAGCTGCCCGTGATCTGCCATGGGTTGACGGCGCCCTGCCCGCTGAACACCACGCGCTCAAAGCGCGAGTCTTTCAAGCCGTCAATCCGCGCCCCGGCGGCGCCGCGAAAACGCACATCCTCGAACACCAGGCCCGTATGGTAGGCGTTGTGCTCGCTGTCACCCTTGACCTCGAGTGCGCGGCCCTGGGCATTTTCGACGCTGACATTGCTGACGTGGATGTCCTTGAACTGCCCAGCAACGGTGGAGCGCCGGTAGTCGAGCTTGGCGTTCGGGTCGTTGTAGTCCAGGGTAAAGATGAACGCCTGCTTGACCGTGTTGCGCAGCGCCGAATCGCGGAAAATCACATGGCGCGCCCCGCCGCCCATAAAGTTGGTGCTCTTCATGCGCAGCCCGGCGTCGGTGCCGTCGGAGACGTTGTCTTCGGCCAGGATGTTCTGAATCCACGCGCCAGTGTGGCTGCCGGCAACCACCATGCCGTGGCCCTTGCGAAAGTAATTATTGAAGATCCACGCGTCTTGCTGCGGCGGTTGGTGCACGGCATCCGCACCGGTGCCGGCAGCGAAATTGACACAATCATCGCCGGTGTCGAAGAAGTTATTGAAGACCATTGCGCCTTTGCTGTTGGCGAACTCAATGCCGTCACCGTTGTTGGCGTCGTATGTGATGTGGCGGGTGTTGGCCAGCACCACGTTCTCGGTTTCCAGGTTCATGATCCCGTGGAACGCCGGGTTCACCACGGTAAAACCACCGTAGAACACGTTTTTGACGTTGCGCAGGGTAATCAGCGAGGAGCGCATCTGCCCATAGGCGTCCTTGACGTTCATGCCGCGGGCCACCGCTTGCTCCACCTGTGCCTTGGCCAGGATGCCGTCTTGCAGATACCGCGTATTGTCACTGGGCAGGTAAAACGGCAATGCCTGGCCCCGCTCATCGATCACATCGGGGTTGCGCTTCCAGCCGTTGCCATCGAGGGTGCCTTTGCCGACGATGCGGATATTCTCGAACGCCTGATGCTGACGCGGGTCACGCGGCAACGCGTTGATCAGCGAGGCCGGGCGTACGGTGCTGGAATACGGGTACTGGACATAGCCCGCCAGCGGGTAATCTTCGGCGCGCTCGGAACCGAGCAGGGTCGCGCCCTCGGCGATCTCCAGGGTCATATTGCTCTTGAGGTAGAGCGCCCCGCTTTTGTAGGTGCCCTTGGGCAGCAACACGGTGCAGCCCGCCGTGCAGGCATCGATGGCGCTCTGGATCGCCTGGGTATCGAGGTGCGTGCCATCGCCCTTGGCGCCGTAGGTTCTTACGTCGAAAATCACCGGGGCTTTGCGGGTGCGCTGCAGCACGGGCGGGCTGTCGGCGGACTCTTTGCCATTGCCATCCACCGAGCGCACGGTGAAGCGGTAGGCGGTGTCCGGTTTCAGACCTTGTGCGGTGTAGCTGTGAAGGCCGATGCGATGGTGAAAGTTCGCGGTGTCTTGCTGGTAGAAATGGTCGATGTAGGGTTTGGCCGGAGATACCTGATCATGGTTGGCATTGCTGGCGCCCAACAGCGTGCCGTTGGCATACACCCGATAATCCTTGATATCAGCGTGCTCGGCGGGCTTTTCCCAGACCAGAATGATTTCCCGATCATCAAACGCCAGCGTCGGTACTTGCACCTTTGAAGGCGCTTGCAGGGCCCAGGACAGCGGGCTGCAGCCGAGTGCCAGAAGCACCAGTGCGCCACGCATCGCAGTGTTTCGAGGGGGTTGATACGGCATGTTGTTCTCCTTGTTTTTGCCGGTTTTACAGTGAGGCGGCGTTACGCCGACGCCACGCTTTCTTCCAGGTACTGGCTGCGATTGACGAAGGTCTCTCGCGGCATCTCTCGCACATCCATGGACAGGTTCTCCACCTGCGGCAGTAACGCCACCAGCGCCGCCATGGTGGTTGAGGCCAGGCTGCGGCGTTGCTCCACGCTGCGCCCGGCGAACAGGAACAGCGCAACGTGCACGAACTCATCCTGGGTCGTGCCGCAACGGTAATGGGTAAAAGCGTTCAGGCGTACCTTGATATCCCCCGCCTTGAACAAGCCAAGCCCGTCGAGGGCGTCATGCACGGCAGCCAGCAGGGTCTGTTCGCCGACGCGCTGGGCCAGGGTTACGGGGCAATCGATAATGCAGTGAGGCATGCTCAACTCCTTGCGATTACATAAAACAGCGGCGCCACCGGGGCGCCGCAGACTGACGCCTTATTGCGCGCCGAGGGACTTGATCAGCACGGCCAACTGCTCCACTTCATCGGGCAGCAGGTCGGTCAGCGGCGCTCGCACCGGCCCGGCATCATGGCCCACCAGGCGCGCACCGGCCTTGACGATGCTCACGCCATAGCCTTCGCAACGGTTACGAATCGCCAGGTACGGCAGGAAGAAATCATCGATCAGGCGGCCCACTGTGGCGTGATCGTCGGCAGCCACGGCGCGGTAGAAATCCATCGCGGTTTTCGGGATGAAATTGAACACCGCCGAGGAATACACCGGCACGCCAAGCGCCTTATAGGCGGCGGCATACACCTCTGCAGTCGGCAGGCCGCCGAGGTAGGTCAGGCGCTCGCCCAGGCGGCGGCGGATGCTGACCATGGATTCAACCTCACCAATGCCGTCCTTGAAGCCGATCAGGTTCGGGCAGCGCTCGGCCAGTTGTTCCAGGCTGTCGGCGTTGAGACGGCACAGGTTGCGGTTGTACACCACCACACCGAAGTCCACCGAGTTGCACACCTGCTCGACATGCGCCACCAGGCCCTTCTGACTGGCTTCGGTGAGGTAATGCGGCATCAGCAAAATACCGGCGGCACCCAGGCGCTCAGCCTCTTGGGCATAGGCGATGGCCTGGCGTGTAGGGCCACCGGCACCGGCGAGGATCGGCACCTGGCCTTTGCAGGTGTCAACGGCAGTCTTGATGATCTGCGTGTATTCCTTGGGCTCCAGGGAAAAGAATTCCCCGGTGCCGCCTGCGGCAAACAACGCACTGGCGCCATAGGGCGCCAGCCACTCCAGGCGACGTGCGTAGGTGTCGGCACGGAAGTCGCCGGCGGCGTCAAAGTCGGTGACCGGAAACGAGAGCAAGCCGGAAGACAGGACTGTTTTTAATTCTTGTGGCGTCATGGTTCGCAAACCTCAAATCGAAAATGAATGGAATACCTTAAGAGGTACGTCATCGTACAACTATAGATTGATCAGTGCCAACCTCTAAACGCCATTTCATTGAGGAATGCCGCTTACCTCAATGAAATATGGCGACTAAACACTTTACGGATAAATAAATAATACCTAAGTCATACGATGACTTGGCTTTTAGCCTACGTGACGTCGTTCCGACTCCTGACTGAAATCACGACTGGCCTGCACCAGCATGCGCGTGTAATCGTGCACCGCCAGGTCTTGGCTCAGGGCCTGGCAGTCAAGCAACTCGACGATTTTACCGTGTTGCATCACCGCCACCCGGTCACACAGGTGGGTCACCACACCCAGGTCATGGGTGACCAGCAGGTACGTGAGTTTCTCGCGCTGACGCAGGTCGGCCAGCAGGTTGAGGATCTCCGCCTGCACCGATACATCCAGGGCCGAGGTCGGCTCATCCAGCAGCAGCACGCGTGGCTCAAGGATCAACGCCCGCGCAATTGCCACGCGCTGGCGCTGGCCACCGGACAGCTGGTGCGGGTAGCGGAAACGAAAGCTGTCGTTGAGGCCGACTTTGAGCAGGATCTCGTTGATCCGGTCGTCCTTGTCCCCTACCCCGTGAATAATCAGCGGCTCACGCAAGGCGGTGTCGATGGTGTGCCTGGGGTGCAGTGAGCCGTAGGGGTCCTGGAACACCATCTGCACCTTGCGAAAGTGTTCCTTGGTGATTTTGTGCTGCAGCGGTGCACCGGCAATGCTCAGCTCGCCGTGCCAGTGCCGGTATTGCCCGGCCAGGCAGCGCAGCACGGTGGTCTTGCCCGAACCGGACTCCCCCACCAGGCCGAACGATTCGCCGTCGGCGACACTCAAGCTGACGTCGTGCAGCACCTGGTTGATGGCAAGGCCTGTGCCGAAGCTCAGGTTCAAGGCGTGCGCTTGGATCATGGGCATGGTCGCCTCCTTATTGGGTGAGCCAGAGTGGGTCGCGCTTGAGTACCGGCAGGTGCACGCGACGGTTATCCATGCTCGGCAACGCGGCCAGCAGGCCACGGGTGTAGGGGTGCTCGGCGTATTGCAGGTCGCAGGCAGCCAGGGACTCAACGACACGCCCGGCGTACATCACCAGCACACGGTCGCAGTAATTGCGCACCAGGTTGAGGTCGTGGCTGACAAAAATCAGCCCCATCTGCTGCTGCTCCACCAACTCCTCCAGCACGCTGAGCACTTGCTGGCGCACCGACACATCCAGTGCCGAGGTGGGCTCATCGGCAATGATCACCTCGGGTCGGGTGATGACCATCATCGCAATCATGATGCGCTGCCCCATGCCGCCGGACACTTCGTGCGGGTACAGGTTGTAGACCCGCTTGGGGTCGCGGATGTGCACCTGTTCAAGCATCTGCAGCACCCGCTCACGCGCATCACTGCGGCTGGCCTTGTGGTGGGCCAGGTAGGCTTCGGCAATCTGGTCGCCGACCTTGACCACCGGGTTCAATGAATACTTGGGGTCCTGCATGATCATCGAGATGCGCTGGCCACGGATTTTCTGCATGGCTTTTTCGCTCGCCGACAGCAGGTCGACGTCACCAAAGGCGAGGGTCTTGGCGGTGATTTTTGCACTCGGCGGATGCAGCTTGAGCAGGCTGCGCCCGACCGTGGACTTGCCCGAGCCGGACTCGCCGACGATGGCGAGTTTTTCCCGGCCCAGGGTGAAGGACACATCGCGCACGGCGTGGGTCTCTTTCTGGGCATTGACGAAGCGCACGTTGAGCCCTTCGACGTTCAATTTGATCGCGGACATAAGGTGTTCCTCCGGTTACTCGCTGCGCGGGTCAAGGATGTCGCGCAGGCCATCGCCCAACAGGTTGAAGGCCAGGCTGACCAACATGATCGCCGCGCCCGGTACAGCCACCAGCCACCAGCATTCGAGCATGTAGCGCCGGCCGGTGGAGATCATCGCGCCCCACTCCGGCAGCGGCGCCTGGGCACCCAGGCCGAGAAAGCCCAGGGCGGCGGCGGTGAGGATGATCCCGGCCATGTTCATGGTCAGGCGAATGATCACCGACGACAGGCACATCGGCACGATGTGGCGCAGGATAATCCGCGCCGGCGACGCCCCTTGCAGCTCTACCGCGACCACAAAATCGGCGTTGCGCAAAGACAAGGTTTCCGCCCGCGCCAGCCGCGCAATCGGCGGCCAGGAGGTCAAGGCAATCGCCACCACTGCGTGTTCGAGGCCAGGGCCCAGGGCGGCGATGAATGCCAGCGCCAGCACCAGGCTGGGGAAGGAAATGAAGATATCGGTCAGGCGCATGAACACCGTGTCGACGGCGCCGCCGAAATAGCCCGACACCGTCCCGATAAACAGCCCGATAGGGCCGACGATCACCGTCACCAGGGCAATGATGTACAGCGTGATCCGCGAACCGTAGACCAGCCGACTGAAAATATCGCGGCCATATTCATCGGTACCGAACCAGTGCGCCGCACCGGGCGCCTGCAACGCATTGGCGAGGTTTTGCGCGACCGGATCATGCGTGGCGATCCAGGGTGCAAAGGCAGCTACCACCACCAGCAACAGCGCAACCAGCAGGCCCGCGAGGGTCATGGGGTTACGCAACAGGTGCCGCAGAATCCGCAGGCCGCTTTTGCACAAGGCATCGAAGCTGGAGCCGGGGGAACGATCCAGCGGCCGCTTTGCCGCTGTTTCGATGGAAGACAGATTGGCATTCATAAGCATCTTCTCTGGGTAATGTGAGGACGGCCCGCTCAACGCTGCTTGTAGACACCCAGGTAGCGGGTGGCCTCGGCGTCGTCACCGGTGAAACCCTTGACGTCGGCAGCGCTGACCACGGTGTCGGTCATCTGCGAAATCATCAGGATCGGCCCCACTTGCTGGTCGTAGAGGTTTTGCGCCTGGTGATACAAGTTGACGCGCTGCGCCGCATCCCGCGAAACGCCGGCCTGGTCGATCAGGCTGTTGAGTTGCGGGTTGAAGAACGAGGCGCGCCAGCCCTGGAAATTCGGCAAGCCGGCGTCGTCACTGTTGTTGGGGTTATAGGCAAACGTGCGCAAGCTGAAATACGGATGCGGGTAGCGCTCGGCGCCCCGGGCCACGATGATCTCGAAATTGCGCGCACGCATCGCCCCGTACACCTGGTTACCGGTGCCGGTAACGATATTCGCCTTGATTCCGCCCTCGGCCAGCGTGGCCTGCAGGCGTGCGGCGATATCAATGAACGGCGGTTCCGACAGCGTACGGATAGTGGTGTTGAACCCTTCGGGGTACCCCGCTTCTGCGAGCAGTTTTTTCGCCCGGGGCACATCCATGTGATAACCCGGATCCGGCAAACGCGCCTCCAGGCCCAGTTGCATCGGCTGCTGGTTGAGCTTGCCGTAGTACGGCATGACCTGGGTGTCCAGGCCCTGGTAGTCGATCAGGTTGCGCACCGCCTCACGCACTTTTGGCTTGGCAAATTCCGCCTGCTTCATGCTCATGGCTACGTAGTACATGGTGCCCCGTGGCAACGACTGCACCTTGATTTTGTCCGAGCCGTCGATGGCGCGAATGTCCGGTGCGGCCATGCCGTAGGCCAGGTCCAGATCACCGCGCTCAAGCATCAGGCGCAGGGACTGGGATTCGGTCATGTGCCGCACCACCACGCGCTTGAGTTTGGCCGCGCCACCCCAGTAGCCGTCGAAACGGGTCAGCAGCAACGAGTCGTTGGCACTCCACTTGGTCAGCACGAAGGGCCCGCTGCCCGCCTCGTTGGTGACCAACCAGCCGGCACCCAGGTCGCCATTTTTTTCATGCGCCAGGGCAGTCTTGCGGTCCACTACCACGGCGCTCGGCGAGATTGCCAGGGAGTCGACCAACAGCAAAGGGTCCATGGTTTGCGGCAGGTCGACCACCAGGGTATGCGCATCCGTGGCGCGGATCAGCGCCTGGATATTCTCGACGCTGTAGCCATAAGCCTTCCAGGTGGTGGCCAGGCCGAAATTGAGTTTCATCACCCGGTACAGCGACCAGGCAACGTCCTCGGCCGTCAGCGGGTTGCCCGAATGAAACTTCACATCCTGGCGCAGATGAAATGTCACCTGTTTGCCGTCCTCGCTGATGTCCCAGCGCTCGGCCAACTGCGGCAGATGTTTTTCGGGGTTGCCCTGATCGCGCTTGACCAGGGTGTCATAGAGGTTGGCGTTGACGCCCGACGCATCCAGGCCAGGCGCATTGGCCGGGTCGATGGAAAACAGGTTGACCATGCTCATGCCGACAATCAGTTGATCGGCCGGGGTCTTGGCGTGCGCCATGGGGCCCAGGGCCAGGGCAGCCGCCAGCAGGCTGAAGCGCAGTGTCGAAAATGCAGTTGTCATTCAAAAATCCTTCTTCTTATAGTTTTATCGGTACTGCGTGGCGCATTAACGAGTACGTGGGTCGAACACCTTGTACAGCGCGTCGCTGATCAGGTTGAGAGCGACAAAAATCAGCCCGATCACCAGCACGCAGCCCATCACGGCGTTCATGTCACCGAGCATCAAGCTGCTGGTCAGGTACTGGCCGAACCCCGGCCAGGCGAACACCGTTTCGATCAGCACCGCGCCCTCCAGCAACGAGCCGTAGGCCAGCGCGACCACCGTCAGCAGCTGCACGAGGATGTTGCGAAAGGCATGCCCCCACACCACCTGGCGGCGGGACAAGCCCTTGACCCGAGCGGTGATGATGTATTCCTGGGACAGCTGCTCCAGCATGAAACTGCGGGTCATCCGGCTGATGTACGCCACCGAGTTCAGGCCAAGAATCAGCGCCGGCAACACGATGTGGCGCAAGGCACTGGCGAAGGCTTCCCAGTCACGCGCCAGGCTGGCATCGATCAGCAGCAGGCCGGTGACCTCGGGCACCATGCCGTCATAGGCCAGGTCGATGCGCCCTGCTCCACCGGCCCAGCCGAGCCAGGCGTAAAACACCAGCAGGCCCATCATGCCCAGCCAGAAAATCGGTGTGGAGTAACCGAACAAGGTGATCACGCGGGCCACGTGATCGCCCAGGCGCCCCTGGTTACTGGCGGCGCACACGCCCAGCGGCAAGCCGATCAGTACACCGAACAGAATCGCCAGGGTGGCCAGCTCGATGGTCGCCGGAAACACCCGCAGGATGTCGTCCAGCACCGGGTGGCCGGTCAGCAAGGCATTGCCGAAATCACCGTGAAGCAGGTCATTGAGGTAGAGGCCGAATTGGGTCCAGATCGGCTGGTCCAGCCCCATCGACCGGTACACCTGGTCATAAGTGGAGCTGTCCGCGTCCGGCCCGACCACCGCCAGCACCGGGTCCAGCGGCATCACCCGACCGATCACAAAGGTCAGGGCCAGCAGGCCGAGCAACGTCACCAGCACCGTGCCGGCGCGTCGTAGCGTATTGGAAGCGCGAGCGCCCATGGCAGAGGCAGTCATAACAAACATAGTGAGCTCCTGATAAATCGGTCAGCGCTTCTTGTAGACGTCTTTGTAGCGCGTGGTCGCGGCCGTATGGCCCTGGAAGTCGGCCACATCGCTGTACACCACCACGGTGTCGGTCATTTGCGAGACCGGCAGAATCGCGCCGACCTGCTGATCGACCTGCGCCTGGATTTCACGGTACTGCGCCAGTTGCCTGGCGGCGTCCGGCTCGACTTCCGCCTGCTCGATCAACTGGTTCAGTTCGGGGCTGTAAAACGAGGTGCGCCAGCCCTGAAAGTTGGTCAGCTTGGCTTCATCGCGGTTGTCCGGGTTGTACACCAGCGTGCGCAGGCTTGAATGCGGATGACGCTCCGCCCCGCCGCCGCCACGCCCGACGATAATGTCGAAGCTGCGCTCACGCATCGCACCGTAGATCTGGTTGCCGGTGCCGGTCACGATGCTGGCCTGGATACCGGCTTGGGCCAGGGTCGACTGCAGGTTGGAGGCGATGTTGATAAACGGCGGCTCGGCCAGCACACGGATGGTGGTCTTGAACCCGTTCGGGTAACCAGCTTCGGCCAGCCAGGCCTTGGCTTGCTCGACATTGAGGGTATAGCCGGGGTCCGGCAGGCGTGCGGGCAGGCCCAACGGCAGCGGCCGTTGATTGATCACGCCGTAATGCGGCATGACCGTCTGGTTGATACCCTGGTAGTCGATCAGCGCACGCACCGCCTTGCGCACACGGGCGTCGGCAAACATCGGTTGCTTCACGCTCAGTGCCACGTAATACAAGGTGCCGCGCTGCAAGGTCTGGGTGCGTACCTTGTCGCTTTTCTGCAAGGCTTCGATATCCGGCGCGGACATGCCTTTGGCGATGTCCAGGTCACCGCGCTCGACCATCAAACGCAGCGATTGCGACTCGGTCATGTTGCGCATGACGATACGCTTGAGCTTGGCCGGACCACCCCAGTAGCCGTCGAAGCGGCTCATCAGGATCACGTCGTTGGCCCGCCAGTCATTGAGTACGAACGCGCCACTGCCGGCCGCGTGGGTCACCAGCCAGGCGGCGCCCATGTCGTTATTCTTCTGGTGTTCGAGGACTTTTTTGCGGTCGAGAATAAACGCACTCGGCGAGGTCGCCAGGGTGTTGAGCACCAGTAAAGGGTCGGTCGGGCGCGGCAGTTCCAGTACGAAGGTCGCGGCATCCGTGGCGCGCATATAGCGCTCGACGTTCTCGGCCGTGAAGCCATAGGCTTTCCAGGTCGAGGCCAGTGCAAGGTTGAGCTTGAGCACCCGCTGCAGCGACCACGCGACGTCTTCGGCCGTCAGGTCATTGCCCGACTGAAACTTCACCCCGTCGCGCAGGTTGAAGGTCAGGGTCTTGCGGTCCTCACTGACCTGCCAGCGCTCGGCCAGCGCCGGCACCAGGCGATCAGGCTGGGCCACGTCCTGCACCAGCAACATGTCATAGAGGTTGGCATTGATCTCCGACACGTCCAGCCCGGTGGCAGCGGCCGGGTCCAGGGACAACAGGTTGATCATGCTCATGCCGACGATCAGTTGATCGGCCGGCGTTTTGGCAAAGCTTGCAGGTACTGCGGTAAACGCCAGGGCGGCGACGAATACCCGCGCCCACAGCGAAGGGAATTTAGTCATAGCGAGAGTGCCTTTTTTATATTTATAGGGCGCTCGGGCTGCCCGACTGATGCCGGGCGGCCCGCATACACGTCAGAAGCTTTTAAGCGTGTTGGTCTCGATGTAGTTGAAATCGATGTCTTCACCCAGGCCCGGCAAGTCGGACAAGTGCACAAAACCGTCGCTGTCCATCGGGTCGACCAGACGCTTGAGATAGGCCGGCACTTCGTCGTAATCCAGGTAAGGGTGCAGCAGGCCGCGCTCATACCAGGTGCAATTTTTGATCGCACCGACCACCGCCAGGTTGGCCGCGCCGTTGCCGTGGATTTCGCAATCCATGCCGAAGGATTCGGCCAGGTGCGCAACCTTCAGGCACGGCGCAATGCCACCGACGCCCGCGACACCGGCGCGCAAAATATCGCATACATCGTGCTTGACCCAACTGGCACGGCTCAAGTGCTTGCCCGACAGGGTTTCCGGCCCCAGCACCGGGATATCCAACTGCCCCGCCAGCCAGGCATAGGACTCGGCGGACTCTTCCATCATCGGCTCTTCGAACCAGGCAAAGTCGAGTTTCTCCAACTCGCGGCCGATGTACAGCGCTTCGGTGCGGCTGTACCAGTGGTAACCGTCGAGCATCAGCGCGATATCCGGCCCGACCGCTTCACGCACCGCAGCGCAGGCTTTGACATCAATACGCGGGCTTGGCGCAAAAGACACCGGCGGCATCCAGGTGTGCAGCTTGATGGCCTTGTAGCCGCGCTGCACCAGGGTTTCGGCAAACCGGCCGTAGTCTTCCGGCGTCGCCAGGCCGCCGGGCAATTCGTCGCCACACATGGTGGAGCCATAGGCCGGCACCTTGTCGCGGAAACCACCGATCAGCTTGTGCACCGGCACCCCCAGTTTGCGCCCCGCCCAGTCCCATAGCGCTTGCTCAACCAGAGCCAGGGCGCGGTCAGTCAACTGGCTGGCGCTGCCGCGCTGCCAATGCGCGAGGTCTTGCCAGATTTTTTTCGCGATCAAACGCGTTCTGGCCGACCAGCACTTTGCGCACGAAACCATCCAGCACATACGGGCGGATCAATTCGGGGGCGCCGAAGGCATAGCCCTCCTGCCCGTCTTCGGTCTGGATGCGCAGCAAAGCCATCTGCGCCTGGGTGACATCACCGGGGTGGGCATGGCCGGCGCTGTCCACGGCGCGGCGGGTTGGGTAAGAAAATACCTGGACGTTGACTGCTGTAATTCTCATGGACGTCTTTAGCCTTGTTATTGGATTTTTGACGGGGAATGTCGCCTGTTGAGACCGAGCATAAGTCATCGTACAACACTTGAAAAGACCCAATAGCCAGACCCGATCTTGTAGGACTTTTCGCTAAACAGCCCCAAAACCCCCGAATTTAAAGACAACCAAGGAATAACATGGATTGCTGTAAAACCCTATTCACAGGCTGTATTCGTTTCAAAATGTTTCTAAACTACCGATAAACCATAGACGAGTCATCTTGTCGTACGATAACGTATATCGGCACCTTAAATGAGAGCCACACGCAACAACCTACTGCCGTAGTACCCGTCAAACGACCCTAACAAAAACAAAAAAAGAAGACCGTATGAACACCACCCTACGCACGCTCGTTACTGTCGCGACCCTCAGCCTGCCGCTCTGTGCCAGCGCTGATTCTGCCAGCATCAACTACCGCCACCAGTTCACCGAGGACGACAGCGCCCACGCCGATCGCATCAAGCTCGGCTATCGGCTGGACAGTGGTCTGGGCTTTGAAGCGGAAATGAAATACCGCACGGCGGGGGACCGCAAAGACGTCGCCTACGACAACATGGTCAACAACGGGCACGAGTTCACCGTGAGCTACAACTACAAGCTCAGCCCGCAATCGACGCTGACCCCGGCGTTCCAGATGGACAGTTCTAAAGACTCGACCACCTACAAGTTCGGCCTCAAGTACAACTACAAGATCGATGACGCCTTCTACGTCGCCACGCGCTATCGCCTGGACGCCAAGAAACTGGACCGCGACCAGGTCAACAAAGACATGCCCGACCACATCAAGGACGACCAGACCACCCACCGTTTCGAGGGCTGGCTCGGCTACACGCCGGCCAGCAAGTGGGCGTACGAATACCAGTTCATCTATTTCAAGACCGATTACATCCGCTACGACAACAAGAAGAGCGATTACGAACAGAACCTGATCGTCAAATACAAACTCAACAAGCAGTGGGCACCGTTCATGGAAATTGGCGATGTGAAAGTCAACGCCACCTCCGAAGACCGCCAGGCACGCTGGCGCCTGGGCGTTCAATACAACTTCATGTAATGCCGCACGCGGCTTGCCCGGCGAGCGCGCATCGCTCGCCGGGCAAGCGCCCTGCCTTCACCTCGATGGAAGACCTGACCATGACTCAACCCAAACCCTTCACACGCATTCTGCTGACCGGCGCCGCCGGCGGCCTGGGGCAAATCCTGCGCGAAACCCTGCAGGCCCACGCCGCTATCGTCCGGGCTTCGGACATCAGCCCAATGGCGCCCAGTGGTGGCGCGCATGACGAAGTGATCCAGTGCAACCTGGCCGACAAGGCCGCCGTAGCGGCACTGGCTGAAGGCGTCGACGCGATTGTGCATTTGGGCGGGATTTCAGTGGAGCGGCCGTTCGAAGAGATTCTCGACGCGAATATCCGCGGCACTTTCCATATCTATGAGGCGGCGCGGCAACAGGGGATCAAGCGGATTGTGTTTGCCAGCTCCAACCACGTTACCGGGTTCTACCCGCAGGACGTTGAGCTGGATGCGCATTCCCAGCGCCGCCCGGACGGTTACTACGCGCTCTCCAAGGCGTACGGCGAAGACCTCGCGGCCTTCTACTTTCACCGCTATGGCATTCAAACCGTGAGCCTGCGCATCGGTTCGTCATTCCCCGAGCCGCGCAATCGGCGGATGCTCTCGACCTGGTTGAGCTACAGCGACCTGGACCATCTGGTGGCCCGCGCCTTGCTGGCCGAAGAGGTGGGACATAGCGTGGTGTACGGCGTCTCGAACAACCAGAACCTGTGGTGGAACAATCGGCATGCAGCCCACCTGGGCTTTGCGCCGCAGGACAGTTCCGAGGTGTTTCGCGCCAAGGTCGAGCAGTTACCTCAAGCGCCCACCGATGAGCCCGGCAGCCGGCTTCAAGGGGGGGGCGTTCACCGCGGCCGGGCCTTTCGAAGCCTCGGCGGCGGCGGCTTCATAGGCGCGACGCATACGCTCGCGGCTATTCGACAAATGCAGGCGCATCGCCGCTCGGGCGGCGTCCGCATCACGGCGCAAAATCGCCTTGTAGATGTCTTCGTGCTCGCGGCTCAAACGCTCGAGGTAAGGTTCCTGGTTATCGTTGGCCAAGCGTTTTGAATGCACGCGAGTGCGCGGCAGGATGTTGGCCCCCAGGTGCAGCATGATATCGGTGAAATAACGATTGCCGGTGGCCAGCGCGATCTGCTGGTGAAACTGGAAGTCAGCCGACACCGCATAGTCGGCACTGACCGCCCGTGAATTAAGCGCATCCAGCGAGTCACGCATCACCTGCAGCTGCTCAACGGTACGCCCCACGCACGCCAGGCCGGCGGCCTCGACTTCCAGGCTGATACGCAATTCGAGCACCGCCAGCACATCCTGCAGGGTGACGATGGTCTCGGGGTCGATCCGAAACCCGCTGGGGCTGGGGATGTCGCACACGAAGGTGCCCACGCCATGCCGGGTTTCCACCAGGCCCGCGGCTTGCAAACGGGAGATGGCTTCACGCACCACAGTACGGCTCACGCCATGCTCGGCCATCACTTCGGATTCGGTAGGCAGCTTGGTGGCACGCGCCAGTTCACCGGTACAAATGCGTCGGGAAAGTTCGGTGACCAGCTCTTCGGCCAGGCTGCGGTGCCGACGACGAACCGTGGGCTGGCCGTTAGGGTTGTCCATCAAGAGCAGGTATCTCGGTTTGCGAATGAACACACATCATAGCGCATTCAGTTGTACGACAACGTCGACACTTACATGATAAGCCTTCTCATGCAGCGGACATTCGATTCGCGGCCTCAGCGACACGGCCATCCGCCCAAGAAACACGCAAAACCCGTGTGCGCTTAACGCTCAAGCTAAACAAGGATCCGATGACGCATGACCCAACCTGCACTACGAAGGCAAGACTTATACGACGACTGCCGATATGAAAAACCCGGCCACCTGGAGATTCCCGGCAAAAACGCCGTGTTTCAGGACGAAAGCACTTGCGCGCGTGGCCGTACAGGCTGCTTGTGCCGCTGCGGTTGCTGGCGGGCCAACTGAGCCTGCAGGTGTGCGACGGCATCCAGCACTCGCTGTGCCCAGTCCTCGTCCTGCGGGTCGACCACCACCACGCGAAAACCGTGGTCATGGCCTTCACTGCGCACGCCTTCGGAATCATCGACATGCAAGTCGATATCGAACGCCGGCGGGAATTTGGAGGGCGCGTTCGACAGCCCGTGTACGGACAAAGCGCGGTTATGCAGCACGCTATTGACCACACCGTCGACACGGATGCCGTACAGCAACAGCCAACGCCGGATGTAGGAAGGCGTGCGCCCGGACGAGGTATACACCCAGATACTGCACCCTTGGCGACGCAGCTCGCGAGTCAGGGAACGTGTGCCCATGCGCAACGGCTCGCCCAGCCAGCGGTGCACACAGGCCGGCAGGCGGCTGTGCTCGACGGCGCTGTGGTGCAGCTGGCAGGCCAGCGTGTCGTCGATGTCGAACGACACGCGGATTCGCGGGCGCTTGAACACACGCTTGAGGGTGCTCATCACAGAATACCTTTCCATCAAAGGCCTCCCTGGCAGGCAGGCGCTGGGGTGTCGCTGAGGAAAAACTCCATGGGATCAGGCGCTTTATCTTCCAGGAAAGCCGCGTATTTTTTCTTGATCTTGGGCAATTCGTACAGGGCTTTGACGCCATGCTTAGCGGAATTGCGTATGACCGAGGACGGGTTGAAATAGCCCTCGGCGTTATCCAGCGTCAGCACAAACGGCGCAAACCCGTCGCGCATCAGCAAGTAGCTGACGATCAGCGAGCCACTGCGATTATTGCCCTCGATAAACAGCTGCGGCTTGCTGAGGATGCGCACATACACACCCGCGGCACGCTTCCAGACTGATTCGGTGTGGTGCTTGCAGTACCAGCTGTACAAATCCTTGATGCCACCTTCAACATTGTTGAAGAAGTGCTGCTCGGTCGCCGCCAGGTGCTGGGCATACTCCAGCCGGCGTACCGGGTCTTTGCCGCAGAGCACGGTGGCGTTGATCTCCAGCATCAGGTTCAGTTGCTGAAGGTCAAACAAGTCGACGCCGCGAGCGACATAATCGTCAATCAGGGCATAGCCTTCAAGCACATTCTGCAGCACCTCGTCGGTCAAGGGGTCGCGTGGTTCGGTAAAGTCACGGCTGAGCGCGGCGAAGCGGCTCTGGACCTCACGCAGTGCGCGTTCAATCGCGGGCAAATCAAGACGACGTGTTGCAGACATTGGCAATCCTGAGAAACAGTAGATAAATCGGTCAGCTGAACTTGCCGCTGATGTAGTCCCCGGTCATTTGTTCGCGAGGGCTGCCGAAAATCTGGGTGGTCGGGCCCATCTCGACCAGATAGCCGGTGCGCGTGCCCTGGGAAATATCCACCGAGAAAAACGCCGTGGTGTCGGCTACACGGATCGCCTGCTGCATGTTGTGGGTGACCAGGGCGATGGTGTAATCCTTCTTCAACTCGACCATCAGTTCCTCGACCCGACGGGTAGCAATCGGGTCGAGCGCCGAGCACGGCTCATCCAGCAACAGCACTTCCGGCTCGGTGGCGATGGCGCGGGCGATACACAGGCGCTGCTGCTGGCCGCCCGAGAGCGACAGGCCGCTGACCTTGAGCTTGTCCTTGACTTCATCCCACAGCGCAGCGCCTTGCAGGGCATGCTTGACGCGGTCGCCCAGGTCGCCCTTGTAGCGATTGAGGCGCAGGCCGAAGGCGACGTTGTCGAAGATGCTCATCGAAAACGGGTTCGGCTGCTGGAACACCATGCCGATATAGCGGCGCACCACCACCGGGTCGACGCCCTTGCCGTACACGTCCTGTCCGAGGAAATGCACATGGCCCTCGAAGCGAAAGCCTTTCACCAGGTCGTTCATGCGGTTGAGGCTGCGCAGCACGGTGGATTTGCCGCAGCCGGACGGCCCGATAAAACCGGTGATCTTGTTTTTCTCGATCGGCACATGGCTGTCACGTACGGCCATGAAGTTGCCGTAGAAAATCTTGTCGAGCTTGCAGTCCATGACCACAGGCTCTTTAGTGATAAACGGAGCGGCTATTTGCGCAGTTGATACGTTCAAAGTTCAGTGCTCCCTTGCTTAATACTTGGGCTTGCCGAAGATACGGCTCACGATATTCACGACCAGCACGATCATCACCAGTACCAGCGAGGCCGCCCAGGCGAGCTCCAGCTGGTTGTCGAAAGGCATGCCGGAAAAGTTGTAAATCAGCACGGCCAGCGATGCCGTCGGATTCATCACCGCCAGGCTGCCGTCGTGGTAGATCCAGTAGTTGCTGAACAACGCGGTAAACAACAGCGGTGCGGTTTCGCCCGCGGCACGCGCCACGGCCAGCATCACACCCGTGAGGATCGCCGGCATGCCGGTGGGCAAGACGATTTTCCAGATAACCTGCGAGCGCGTGCAGCCCATGCCGTAGGCGGCGTCTTTCATGATCTTGGGCACCATGCGCATCGACTCTTCAGCCGTAAGCACGACGATCGGCAGCATCAGTACCGCCAGTGCCACGCCACCTGCCGGTGCCGAGTAGGTCCCGGTGGTCATCACCACCAGGGCGTAGGCGAATACGCCGGCCAGGATGGAAGGCAGGCCCGTCAGCATCTTGGCGGCAAAACGTGAGGCATTTGCCAGCTTGCTGTCCGGCCCCAGTTCCGCCAGGAAGATCGCGGCCATGATGCCGACCGGCACCGCGATTGCGGCAGCGATACCGACCATGACAAAGGTACCGGCCATGGCATTGCCGAAGCCGCCGCCGGTTTCGAAACCGGTAGGTGGCAGTTCGGTGAACACTTCCAGGCTCAGGCGGGCGCCGCCACGGGTAATCAGCATGTAGAGCACGGAAATCAGCGGCACGCTGGCCAGCAGCGCGCCAGCCCAGACCAGTGTGGTCAGCACCAGGCTGCGCAGGGCGCGACCCTCGAACTTGCGCTGCAGGCTCGGCATGGCGGTGATTGGGGATGAGAGGTCAGTCATTGTTTAGTGCCCCGCTGAGCGTAAAGCATGATCATGGAGCCGAGGATGTTGACCAGCAGCGTGATGAACATCAGCACCAGTGCGGCGTACATCAACACTTCGATCTCGTTGGGCCCGGCTTCGGGGAAGTTCAGCGCCAACAAGGCCGCCAGGGTGTTGGCCGGCGCAAACAGCGAAAGCGAAATGTTGTTCGCGTTGCCCACCAGCATGGCCAGCGCCATGGTTTCACCCAGCGCACGGCCCAGGCCCAGGACCAGGGAGCCGAAGATGCCGGTGGCGGCGGAGGGCACCATTACCTTGAGAATCGCTTCCCAGTGGGTGGTCCCCATGCCGTAGGCGGCCTGCTTGGTTTTCATCGGGACGCTGGTGAGGGCGTCTTGGGAAACGGCGGCAATGGTCGGCAAGATCATGATGGCCAGTACCAGCGCCGCAGGAAGCAACCCCGGCCCGCTCAAGGACGTGCCGAAAAAGGGGATCCATCCCAGTTCACTGTTCAACCATGCGGTGAGCGGGCGAATCGCCGGGATCACCACGTAGATGCCCCACAGGCCGTACACCACGCTGGGGATGGCCGCGAGCAATTCGACGATGGTGCGGAACACCGCAGCCAGCTTGGCCGGCAGGAAATCCTGAGTCAGGAAAATCGCCATGCTGACGCCGAAAAAACCTGCGATCAGCAACGCGATGAGGGCGCTGTAAAGCGTGCCCCAAATGGCTGGCAAAATGCCGTACTTACCTTGGTTAACGTCCCAGACGCTACCGAACAGCACGTCGAAGCCGTGCTTTTCCATACCTGGAAGGGCCTTGCGTCCCACCTCGAAGACCAGGGCGAAGACCAACGCCAGAATCAGTACCACCCCAATTCGCGCAAGCGCACGGAAGGTGCGATCAACCAGAAAATCCTTCGTAGAGGGCGGCTGGCAGGCAGAATCCGGGTTAACCGGTACGACAAAAGGTGTGTTCATTGGCTAATTCCGGTACAGGGGGAAACTCCCCGGCGTGGCTGACGCGCACACCGAGAGAGGCCTCACGCGTGTTACTTGATGTTGGCGGAAGCTTTGCGAACCTGATCGACCACCGATTGCGGCAGCGGGATGTAGCCCATCGAGTCGGCAATTTTCTGACCTTCGGTCAGGCTGTACTCGACCATTTCACGCATAGCCTTGGCCTTGGCCGGGTTGCCGTTGTCCTTGCGGAAGATCATCCAGGTGTAGGAAGTGATCGGGTAGGACTTGGCACCGTCCGGGTCAGGCAGCCAGGCCACCAGGCTTTCCGGCATTTTCACAGCGGCCAGCGCCTCGGCACCGCTTTCTGCGTTAGGTACGACGTACTTGCCGGCTTTGTTCTGCAGCTGGGCAAAGTCAACCTTGGCCAGCTTGGCGAAGCCGTATTCGATGTAGCCGATCGCGCCCGGGGTCTGGCGCACGGTAGCGGTCACACCATCGTTTTTCGGCGATTTGATGAATTTGTCGCTGGCTGGCCAGTTAACCGTGTTGCCTTCACCCAGGTCTTTCTGGAATTCAGCGTTGATGGCCGCCAAGTGCTTGGTGAACACCGCAGTGGTACCGCTGGAGTCTGCACGCACCACCACGGTGATCGGCATATCCGGCAGTTTCAGGCCCGGGTTGGCGGCGACGATCTGAGGATCGTTCCACTTGGTGATCTTGCCCAGGAAGATGTTGGAGTACACATCGCGTGGCAACTTGAGTTCTTTAGGGTTGCCCGGCAGGTTGAACGCCAGGACGATTTCACCGGCGGTCATCGGCAGCAGCTGCACGCCTTCGGCAACCTTGGCAATGTCTTCGTCTTTCATCGCCGAGTCACTGGCGGCGAAGTCAACGGTCTTGTTCAAAAAGTCCTGAACACCTGCGCCGCTGCCCTTGGATTGATAGTCCACGGTGACACCTGCGGTTTTCTTGCTGAAATCCTTGAACCAGGTCAGATAAATCGGTGCCGGGAAACTGGCACCCGAACCGGTCAAGCGGACGCTTTCGTCAGCGAAAGCCAAGGAACTGGCACAAAGAGAAACCGCAACGGCGAGTGCAGCAGACTTCATCAAGCTTTTCATTCAGGGAACTCCTTGTGATAACGGGCTCCGCGCACTCTGCTATAGGTTTGTTACGTTTTTATGAAAATTGGGTGGCAAGGGCACTTTTGTCCCTTTTTGCCACTACAGACACAGGGTTTGCGCCTGTAATTAGTTCGTAACAAGTTGCGACTAACACTCTGGCACTCCCCTCCCCCGACGCGAGCGCCGCCCATGTCCTCAACAGCAGACGCCTTGATACAGCGCATCCACCGTGAGCTGCTTGATCACAGTGATGAAGAGCTGGAACTGGAATTATCCGAAGACGGGCACGACCTCAATGCCCTGTTTGATGAGCACATGGAGGAAAGCAGCGAAAAGGCCGCCAGGCGGATCTACTTCAGTGAACTGTTCCGCCTGCAGGGCGAACTGGTGAAGCTGCAAAGCTGGGTGGTCAAGACCGGCGCCAAGGTGGTGATCCTGTTCGAGGGGCGCGATGCCGCCGGCAAAGGTGGGGTGATCAAGCGGATTACCCAGCGGCTCAACCCCAGGGTCTGCCGCGTGGCCGCCCTGCCCGCGCCCAACGACCGCGAACAGACGCAATGGTACTTCCAGCGCTATGTCTCACACCTGCCGGCCGCCGGTGAAATCGTGCTGTTCGACCGCAGCTGGTACAACCGCGCCGGCGTCGAACAAGTCATGGGCTTTTGCAACGAAGACCAGTACGAGGAGTTCTTCCGCACCGTGCCGGAGTTCGAGCGCATGCTCGCCCGCTCCGGCATCCAGCTGATCAAATACTGGTTCTCCATCTCCGACTAGGAACAGCACCTGCGCTTTCTCAGCCGCATTCATGACCCACTCAAGCAGTGGAAGCTCAGCCCCATGGACCTGGAGTCGCGTCGGCGCTGGGAAGCCTATACCAAGGCCAAGGAGATCATGCTGGAGCGTACCCACATTGCCGAAGCGCCATGGTGGGTGGTGCAGGCCGATGACAAGAAGAAAGCCCGGCTTAACTGCATTCATCACCTGCTTGGGCAGATGCCTTATGAAGAAGTCGAGCTACCCCTGATCGAACTGCCACAACGCGTGAGGCAGGAGGACTACTCCCGCAGCCCGACGCCGCCGGAACTGATCGTTCCGCCGGTCTATTAGCCATGGCACTTATTAATGTCTCGACGCACGTCAAAAATCGACGGTAGCCGAGAGCTGCAAGGTGCGCGGATACCCTGGGGAAAATGCGCCATAGGAGGCGACGCCCGACCAGTACTCACGGTCGAAGACGTTCTGTACCGTGGCGCGGAACGTCGTCGGCCGCCCTTCTATCTTGGTGGCGTACCGCGCACCGGCGTCAATCCGGGTCCAGGCATCCAGCTGCTGGGTGTTGGCCTGGTTGACGTATTGGCTGTCGGTGTAGATCGCGCCGCCGGTGAGGGTGAAACCTTCCAGCCAGGGGGTGTCGTATTCGGCCCACAGGTTGGCCTGGATGTCGGGCACGCCGACCGGCTTGTTGCCCCGATTGGCGGGAGTCGCTGATTGGGTCAGCTCGCCATCGAGGAAGGTCACGCCCCCCATCAAACGGGTGCCGGTGGCTACTTCGCCGAATACGCTCAGTTCCAGGCCACGGTTGCGTTGTTCGGCCTGCACCGAATACACGCCATTGGCGCCCAGTTCACCGGCAGGTTTTTCGATCTGAAACAGCGCCACCGTGGTCATGAAGGTGCCGTGTTCATACTTCACCCCCAGTTCGTGCTGCTTGGACTCATACGGCGCAAAGGTTTCCCCGGCGTTGCTCGCCGTGCCCGGTGCCGCATCGCCCTTGCTCAGCCCTTCTACATAGTTGTAATAAAAGGACACGTCCTCCCACGGCTTGACCACCACGCCCAGCAACGGCGTGGTGGCGTTGGCGCTGTAGCGCGAGCTGACGGAGCCGGCGGCATTATAGTTACGTGACTCGATAAACTGTCGGCGCACGCCCAGGGTCAGTTGCAGGCGGTCGTCGAGCATCCCCAGGGTGTCGGTCAGCGCCACCCCGGACAACTCCGACTCGGAGATACGCAATACCTTGGGCGTGTTGATGCTTTGCTTGGGCGTGTCCACCGGGTGGTAGATGTTGGAGAGGATTGCCGTGCCGTTGTTGATGCCCCGCGACAGCTCATCCTGGTAACGGGTCGCCATCAGCGTGGTGGTATGGGTCACCGGGCCGGTGGCGAAAAGCCCGCGCATCCCCACGTCGGCAGTAGAACGGTCAACGTTGAATTTGTAATAGCCCGGGATGTTGCTGGTGTCACCGGCGTCATTGAGGATACGCGGCACCTGGTCGGACAGGCGTTTCACATCCGACTTGCCGCCCCCGCATGCGCGAACACGGTGAGGTTGTCGCTCAGGTCATATTCACCGCCGAGCAACGCCGACTGTTCCTTGGTGTCCGACCAGCCCCATTTTTGCGGCAGGCTGGTGCGGCCATTCGGGGCGGATGGCACGTCAACACCGGGTGCGATGGTGAACGGGCGTGAGGCGCCGTCGAAGCTTTCCTTCTGGCTGATGTAGTCGAGGTTCAGCCGCAGCCGCTCGCCGCGATAGTCCAGGGCGATCGCACCGATTCCCACGTCGCGATGCTGGTCGTTGACGGCCGTATCGCCGCCCTGCAGGCTGCCGTTGAAACGCACGCCGAACTGGTTTTCTTCACCAAACCGCCGACTGATATCCAGATGCCCGCCCGCTTGGGAGTCCGACGCATAGCTGCCGGTAAAACGGGTCAGGTCCTGGTCCAGCGGCCGCTTGGGGACGATGTTGATGACACCGCCGACGCCGCTGTTGGGCGAGATGCCATACATCAGGGCGCCCGGCCCCTTGAGCACTTCGACACGCTCGGCGTACTCGGTAAAGACCCGGTAGTTGGGGGCTACGCCGTATACGCCGTCGTAGGCCAACTCACCCAGGTTGCCTTCGCCGATGGCAAAACCGCGAATGAAAAACGAATCGACAATCCCGCCCGTCTGCCCGGTGGAGCGCACCGAGGGGTCGCGCTCCAGGGCATCGGCGACGGTGACGGTTTGCAGGTCGGCGAGGGTTTTGGCGGTGTAGCTGGTGACGCTGAACGGCGTGTCCATCAGGTCTTTGTTGCCCATCATGCCGAGCCGTGCGCCGCGTGCCACCTGCCCACCGGCGAGCACCTCGGGCAGCGCCGTCGGGCCGTTGTAGCGGCCGTCAATCGTGGTGGTGTCAAGGGTCAGGCTGGGCGTGCTGTCATCCGTGGCGGCAGGCGTTGGTGTCTCAGCCCAGGCATTGGCGCCCGCTGCGACCATGACGAAATTCAACAGGGCGGTTCGAATGGCGAGAGTTAACACGCGCTCACCGCAGGGCCGACTGGCAACAGGCATGACGAGAGGATCCTTTCAACGAGAGAAAATGGGAATCACTCCTAATGCCAGTCGACCTGCGAAAAAGTATCACCCTCCCGCCTGATTTTTTTTGCATGGATCATTCGTACAGGCGATCCAGCGGTATCGCGATGACCGGCAGCGCCGGATCAAACACGTGCCGCGTGGTCTTGTACGGAAAGATCTCGCCGCGAGCGATGGTGTGGAAAATCCGTGCGACCTCAAACGCGTGCCCCGTGTGCCAGTGCCGTACGCACACCCGTGGGTCCGCATAGTCAAGCTGGATGCACGGCACCCGGCACAGACCCAACTGCAACGCCGCGTTCAGGCGGTGATTACCGTCCATCACGATGCCTTGCGTGCGCTCGACGATGATCGGTTCCAGCCAATGCCCCGCGCGGATAATCGAGTCGCATAGCCACTGCACATTGGCCGGATCCACCTGTTCCGATTGCAGCACTTCGCACACGGGCCGCAGCGCAATCTGATAGGCCTGCTCCATCCCACCCTGCCCCGGCAGCATGTTCAGCAGGCTCCGGTCTTGGCGACCGCCGCGTATCGGCGGGCCAGATCCAGCAGGCGTTGCGCCTGTTCGATCAGCGGCAGATCGACCATTTCGCCGTCAACTTGCACCGCATGGCTCCCCCCGGCCACGGCACTCATCACCCGATCCGCCCAGGCCAGTTGGTGCGCATCGGGCAGGAACGCGCGCTGCACCGTCGCCAGCTGCGCCGGATGGATGCACAGCTTGGCCCCGAACCCAAGTGAGCGAGCGTAGAGCGAGTCGTGGGCGACCACCGCCAGGTCGTTGATTGCAGGCGTAACCCCGTCGATCGGCGCCGGCAAACCCGCAGTGCGAGAGGCCAGCACGATGCGGCTGCGTGCATACAGAAACGCCTCAGGCACCTGGGCGCAATTGATATCCAGGGAGAAATCCAACGAGCCGAAGGCCAGGCGCGCCAGGCCGGGTATCGCGGCAATCGCCTCCACCTGCTGCAAGCCTTTGGCCGTCTCGATGATAGCGACAATGTGCAATTGGGGTTGCCACGCCAGCAACTGCTCGACCACCCGCGCCAACGCTTGGGGAGCCTCGGCCTTGGGCAAAAATACCCCGGCGCAACGCTCGGGGTAACGCATGTCGCCCAACCATGTGAGGTCCTGACGGAACAACGCGCTGCCGACACTGTTGAGCCGGATAAACCGCTGGCTCGCAACGCTTGGCGTACTCTCCTGCCACGCCCATACGGCCGCTCGGGCAGCGGCTTTGCTCTCGGGATGAACCGCATCCTCAAGGTCCAGGATGATTGCATCCGCCCCGGCCTCAACCGCTTTGGCAAAACGCTCCGGGCGGTTCCCCGGAACGAACAGGTAGCTGATGGGAAGCAGGGCGGTCGTACTCGGACGATCAGTGTTCATTGCATCTCTCCTTGGCGTGCATCAGTCGTGGTTTTTGCAAAATTTTCAGGGGCCCCAGGGCGGGTAAATTGCGCCTCTGGCACCGCCCCCGCCGATCAACGTTTAACCCCTTATTGATCAATGAATTAACACCGCTTTCAAACTAGGGACGAACGCCCGCAAGCGCGTGCAAATACACGTTCGCGCAACGCTCTTGAGCCGGTATTAATTTGAAATATTTGAAAACCTTACTTGATAATCGTTCTCGGTAGCAATATTGTTCACGCCGCCAAGAGAAACTTTTCCTCGGCACATGCAAGTCTTAACGCTCACCCAAAGTATGGCTTAGCGACATCATTCACCCATCGCTCGTCGGTGAGTTAGAGCAGTAAAACCAGCAGTTAGTGGCCGTTCGCTACACCCGTATAAACCTTATGGAATGGGGTTCTTATGCAACTTTTTTGTGAACAGTTTATTACCATCAAAGCCACTGTTTCGCCTGCAGGATTTGTGTGGCATCCACCGCCAAACGCATAAGCATTAAAAACACGTCGAGCGACAAGACCACATTCATCAATCTCTTTGAGTGATTGAAATATGAATGACGACGCTATAAGCGCCAGGGGATAGTTATGTCTATTGCAACAACGCGCCTCAATGAAGCGCGGACCGAAGTTTATCTTTCGAACAGGCTTAATCCATTATTGGACGCAAGCATCGCACAGCTGTTACATAGCCAACCGGACAAACTGCTGGAACTCGTTGCGCAACACGGTTCCCCCCTGAATCTTGTATGGCCACATGCCTTTGCGCTGAACACCTGCGCATTGCAAACAGTGCTGAAACAGCATGAAGTTCAGCACGCGATCTTCTATGGCGCCAAAGCCAACAAGTCGCAATGTTTGCTGGGCGCGGCCAAGGCGTCCGGTATCGGCGTCGACGTTTCCAGCATTTACGAGATGCACGCAGCACTGCGCGCCGGGGTGCCGGCCGATCAGTTGTGTGCCACCGGCCCTGCCAAAACCGAGGATTTTCATCGGGCGCTCGTGCAGGCCGGCGCACTGATCTGCGTGGATTCACTGGAAGAGTTCGACCATTTGAAAACACTGGTCGAAACCCGCAGCGAGGCCATAAAAGCCAGGGTTTTGCTGCGTTACAGGCCCAAAAACTGTACGAGCAGCCGCTTCGGAATGGGCGCCGCCGACCTGTTGGTGTGCTTGCATTTACTGACCCGACTTCGGGCATTTTTTGAGCTCGAGGGTTTTCATTTCCACCTCGGTGGCTATGGGTTCGAATCTCGAGCACAGGCCTTTCGTGAAGTGACCGATTTCGTTGATGTGGCGCGGAAGATGGGGTTAAACCCGACCATGATCGATATTGGGGGCGGCTTACCCATCCGCTATATCGAGCCACACGCCTACGCTCTTTTTTTGCAGAACGACAATACTCCAAGTCACTATTACAACCAGTCAGTGCCCGAGTCTTATTACCCTTACGGCAGCAACTTGACGGCAAGCCAATGGCTGACACTATTTCTGGAAAGTGCCTTCTCGCCGCAACAGAGCATTGCCCAGTATTTGAAAGCCAACAGCATCACCCTGGCATTGGAGCCAGGCCGAAGTCTGGTGGACCAAGCCGCAATCTCGGTATTTCGCATTACACGCAGCAAAAAACTGGCCGATAACAAAACTGTCTTGTTTGTGGAAGGCAGCAGCTTCAGCGCCTGCGAAACATGGTTCTCATCCGAATATTTGATTGATCCGATTTTAATCAGTACGCCGCCAACCTCACCCACACCGATGCAAGCCTATATTGCCGGGCATAGTTGCCTGGACGACGACGTCATTACCCATCGCCTGATCAACTTTAGCGTTTCCCCCAACGCCGGCGACTTATTGATCTATGCGAATACCGCTGGTTATCAAATGGACTTGCTGGAGAACGAGTTTCATCGCCACCCGCTGCCCCGGCGAATGGTGGCGACCTGTTGCACGCAAGGTAACTACGCATTTTCACCTGACTACTAGAGGGAGTACTTCCTATGATACTGACCAAAGTCTCCGAACTGATTGGTAATACGCCCATGTTGGGTATTTATATACCGGGCACTGACGCCCGGCTGTTATTAAAAATAGAAAAGAATAACCCCGGCGGCAGTATTAAAGACCGCATGGCGCGCAACATGGTACTCGCCGCACTCAAGTCCGGACGCTTGAAGCCGGGCGGCGTGGTGGTGGAATCATCTTCGGGCAATACCGGCATCGGCCTGGCCATGGCCGCCGTCGAATTCGGCCTGCAATTTATCGCCGTGGTCGACCATCACGCGGCGCAGGACAAGATCGCGGTGATGAAGGCCCTGGGCGCCGATATTCGGTTTGTCGCGGGGACCTACCGCGAAGATGAAGTCGCGGTGGTAGAGCGCCAGCGCCTGGCGGCCGAGCTCGCCGAGCAGATCCCGGGCGCCGTCTTCATGAACCAGTCCGACAACGCCGCCAACGCCGGCGGCTACAGCGATTTTGTGCGGGAAACCATCGCCCAGGCCGAGGGTGTTATCGGCGCATATGTCGGCTGCGTCGGTACCGGAGGCTCAATGACCGGGATTGCCCGAGGTCTTAAACAGCACAACCCCGACATCGTGACCGTGGCAGTGGAGCCCGCAGGCTCCATCGTCTTCGGGCACCCCGGCTATCCGTACTATCAGTCCGGCACCGGCACGCCTGCCGGGGACACGGTGGGGCTGGTGCTTGATTACAGCTGCATCGACCTGGGGGTGCAGGTCACCGACTCACAAGCCTTCGAGACCGCCCGCTATATCGCCCGCCACCTTGCCCTGCTGGTAGGCGGCTCAACCGGTGGCGCGATTTTCAAGGCCCTGGAGCTGATTCACAAAGGCGTACTGAGCGGCAATGTGGTGGTGCCGATTGCCGACGGCGGCGAAAAATACCTGCACACGGTCTTCAATGATAAGTGGCTGGAGGAACGCGACTTGCTCGACCCCGGCGTCGCGTCGCAGTTGGATACCTGGCTGGGCAAGCACCACTGGCAGGAGTCCAGCTCCGCCCCGCTGCAACTCAGCGTCGCATGAGCCTCTTTCGACTAAGGAATGCCTCTAAATGAACCCGCTGAAAGTCGCCATTTGCGGCGGTGGCCGAACCGGTCATCTCAACGCAATCCTGTTCAAGCAACTGCCCGACGTCCAGGTTTCGCTGCTGACCAGCAACCTGGAAGTCGTCGATCACCACGCCCGGCAGGTACCGCTCCAGGCCCTGCTGCCGGACGGTTCCACACTGAGCGCCCGACTGGATCGGGTGACCGCCGAGGCCAGGCCGGCCGTGGAGGACGCCGATATCGTCATCATCACGGTGCCAGCCCATGCCCGCGCTAAAACCCTGCAGGCCATCGCGCCGCATCTGAGCACCCGCAAACCGGTGTACATCGGTGCGATTCCGGGCTTCTGCGGGTTCGACTGGCTGGCCGAAGCCACACTGGCAAACCAGCCGAACCTGGTGATCTGGGGCATGAAGGACGTGCCTCATACCGCCTTCGAACTCAAGCCCGGCCGGTCGATAAAAATGGGCGGCGGCAAAAGCCAGCTGTATGTCGCGACCCATGCCCGCGAATCCCAGGCGTCGCGCCAGCAGTTGCACGAGATCCTCACACGGCTCTACGGCCCTTGCGTCACGCTGCTCGATCACTACCTGGAGATCACTCTGACGCCCGGTAACCCGATCATGCACAGCTCGGTGATCTACGGGTTGATCGGCCCCTACGGACAATGGCACCGCAAGATCTTTCCGCAGCGCCTGAGCTGGTGGACGGAGTGCCCCGAACTGGGCGCCTACTTCCTGGAACGCATGGATCAGGAAAGCCAGGCACTGTGTGCGGTCATCAGTGAGCGCATGGGCGTCGACCTGTCGTCCGTCAAATCCTTGAAACAGGAAATCGTGGAAGCGTACGGCGATCAGATTCGCGACCAGAGCAGCATGCTGTCCATTCTGCGCACCAACCAGGCCTACAACGACATCCTCGCGCCCATGGTACCGGCCGGTGATAACCGCGCCGGGTATGTGATCGAGCGTGAGAGCCGTGCGTTCAACGAAGACGTCGCCTATGGCCTGGTGCTGCTGGTGGAAATGGCCAGGCGGTTTGAGCTGAAAGTGCCCTATATCGAAGAAGTCCTGCACTGGAGCGTTGCCTATATGCAAGGCCTGCGCGACTCGGCGCTGGATTACTTCCCGAGCCAATGGCCTCGCACGGCATAACCTTTTAATCAATGACTCAACGAGCAGATAGCTGATATGGATGACCTCAACACCTTGATCGCCTACTCCCGCAAGAACGCCCTGCGCCGGCTGATTCGTTGCTTGTTTGCGGAAAATATCCTGGATCGTTCGGCGCTGGCGTTTACCCAAGACGGCCATCAGGCCACCTACCCGCTCAAGCAGAGCGGCGCACGGCTTTTTTTCTCCGCGATTACGCTGGGCCCAGCCGATACGCTGGTCAATGAGGGCGACGTGGTGCTGCTGACGGCCGAAGGCGTGCGCCAGGTGATCTCCCGCCATCAGGACTTGCTGGATGTACTGCGCGACAGTTTCGACTTCGAGCCCAGCGACGAAGGCGTGGCCGGTCTCAAGTCGGACATGGAAAACAGCCTGCTGAACGACGCCCATGCACGCCAGTATCGCCAACACTGGAACGCCCGCCTGGCTCAGGCCGCTCAAGATCAGGGGCTCACCAGCCTCACCGATTACTTGCGCCGGCACTTGAGCACCAAGGACGCCGCGATCTTGCTGGATCAGTGGGGCTCGCTGGAAGGCCACCCCTACTACCCGACCTGGAAAGCCCGCCCCGGGCTGAATGACGCTGAAGTCGAACAGCTGTCCCCGGAGTTCAACGCGCAGGTTGCACTGCGGATCGCCGCCCTACGGGCCGACATGGCCAAAAGCGAAAGCATGCCTCACGTGACCAGCTACCACGCCTGGTTCGCCAGCAACTTCCCGGCACACTGGGAGCATTGGAAGGCGGCGCTCAACGCCAAGGGCCTGGATGAAACGCAATGGCTGCCACTGCCGATTCATGCCTGGCATTTGCAGGCGTATGTGCTCAAGACATTTGCTGCGGAAATCGAAGAAGGCCTGCTGATCACCGAGGGCCCGGATATCCAGACGCTGCCGACCATGTCATACCGCACAATGATGCCGGTGCTGGACCCTGCTGCGCCGCTGATCAAATTGCCCATCGCGCTGTGGATGACCAGCGAGTTACGCAGCCTGCAAGCCAAGTCGATCCATATGGGGCCGCGTATCAGCACGGTAATCACGCAAATCCTGGAAGCCGAAAATGGTTTCGACCAGCAACTGGAAATTTTCCCGGAAGAAATCGGCGTGCGCTACCGACACGCGATCACCCAGGATGACGTTCCGGGAAAACACTTGTCCGTGGTGTTTCGTGCCAGTCGGCAAGCGTTCGAACGCAGCGATGATCGCCTGCCGATCACTGTGGCCTCGTTGTTCACCCGTTTGCCGGGCAGCGGTCGGCCACTGTTTACCGACCTGATCGAGCGCGACGGGTTGCGTGCCGACGCCGCCAGCGTCGAACAGTGGTTTCGCCAGTATGCCAAAGTCGTCACTCACCCTGTGGTGGCGATCTATCTGTTGTACGGTATCGGGCTCGAAGCGCACCAGCAGAACACCATGGTGCTGTTCTCACCCGATGGCTTGCCGCGCAGCCTGCTGATCCGCGATTTTGGCGATGGCAGAACCTACGCCCCGCTGCTGGAAGAACGCGGTTATACGTTACAGCCGCACGTGCAGCCTGGCATTCTGCCTACGGTCTTTACTGGCGATATCGAGCCGGTACGCACGTTTGTACTGGACGCCGCGTTCCTCACACACCTGCATGAAATGGCCCTGTGGCTGACCAAGGAGTACGCCATGGACAACACACGCTTGTGGGCAATATTGCGCGAGGAAACCGAAAATGCCTTTGCTGCCGTGCGCGAGCGGGTCGCGCCGCAGGTGTGGGAAGTCGAGCGCCAGGCCTTTGTTGAGGATCCATGGCCTACCCGTTCGTTGCTGCGTATGCATCTGATGCAGTATTCCAACTACCGTTTGCAGCACACGCTGACCAACCCGCTAGCTGCCGTTTAATTACCGAGGCCGTCTCATGTCCCAAGCAGGTGCCATCCAGGGTTCGAGTGTGAGAATCCTCATTTATCTTCTGTTCGCGATCCAACTGGTCTCCATGGGCGCGATGGAAATGAGCGGGCCGTTCTGGCCCGTGCACCTGCGCGGGCTGGCCTCTTCGGAGTCGGTATTCAGCTTCGCCAGCATCGCCGTGTACGTCGGGCCGATGCTGGGCATCATGCTGACCAGCGCATTCTGGGGCCGTATCGGCGATCGCTACGGCCACAAATTAATGATGATCCGCGCACTCGCGGGGTTGTCCCTGACCCAGCTCGGGCTGGCGTTTTTCAGTGACATCTGGGTAATCCTGGTCCTGCGTTTTCTGCAGGGCGCCTTTGCCGGCTATATAGCCCCGGCGCAGGCGTACGGGGTGAGTATCGAAGCCCCGTCGCGACGGGCCCGGTTATTTGCGATTCTGCAGATATCGACCAATGTCGGCTCACTGCTGGGCGCGGTTGTTGGCGGTCTGATCCTCGATTACGCGACGTTTTTCTGGATCAACATCGTCGCTTCGGTGCTTTGTGCAGTCTGTACCGTAATCGCCGCCGTGACGTTGCCGGATGTGCCGCCTGTACAAAAGAAACCGACGGCGGCCACCAGCACGCCGGCCGCAGGCACCGCCAGCGTATGGCGCAGCTCCCCCCTGCTGTCACTGCTGTGCGTCATGGGGATCTTGCTGCTGGCGCGCATGCTGCCGCAGACGTCGTTCTCGCTGTACGTGAGCACGACGTTCGAGGTCAGCAACTCAGTCGTCGGCCTGTGCTACGGGTTGCTGGCGCTGGGCTTTATCCTGTCGGCAACAGCGTGGTCACGCTACTTCGAGCATCGTTCCCAGGCAGAAACGCTGCAACGCATCACGTATATCGTCATGGGCTGCATCGCCCTGACAGCCGTGGCGGGCGTAACGCGCAACCCCGTGGCATTTATCGTCGCCTACTTCATTTGGGGGGTACTGCTGGGGGCGACCACGCCCGTGCTGATGGCATTGGTCTCGAAAACCGCCGACAGCTCGCGACAAGGCTACGTACTGGGTATTGCTCAAAGTACTGCGCAGTTCGCCTCGATTGCCGGCATCTCCATTGGTGGCTTGCTGAGCCAGGTCTACGGCTTGCAATACACCTATCTTTTCGTGTGCCTGGCCTATGCAGTGGCGCTGATTCCCATGGTCGCGTTGCGGTACTGGTCGGTGTGCGAACCGTCCAATCGCGTTGCGGGCAGCGACTGAACAAGGGGTAATGGTTTGAACATCGAACAACTGCGTGCCGACACACCGGGTGTCGAGCATCTGCTCCATTTCAATAATGCCGGTGCGGCGCTGATGCCTGAGCCGGTGGTCCAGGTCATCACCGGGCACCTGCAACAGGAAACCCGCCTCGGCGGGTATGAAGCGGCCGCCCAATGCGCGCCAGAACTGGAGAATGTGTACGCCGCCATTGGGCGCCTGATCAATGCGCGCCCCAATGAAATCGCGGTGGTCGAAAACGCCACCCGTGCCTGGGACATGGCCTTCTATTCACTGGCGCTGAAGCCCGGCGACGCCGTGCTGACATCCATGACCGAATACGCCGGCAACTACATCCCGTACCTGCAACTGAGGCAGCAGCGCGGGATCGAGATCCGCATCATTCCCAACGATGAACACGGCCAGGTGTGCCTCGCGGCCTTGGCGACCCTGCTTGAAGACGAGCGCGTCACCCTGGTATCGCTGCCGATGATCGCCACCAACGGCGGGCCTGTGCAACCCGTCGAGCAGATCGGGGCCCTCGCCCGGGCGGCGGGTGTGTGGTTCCTGCTGGACGCTTGCCAAGGAGTGGGGCAGGTGCCGATCGATGTGCAAAAAATCGGCTGCCATATGCTCACCGCCACCAGTCGAAAATACCTGCGCGGGCCCAGGGGCATGGGATTTCTGTATGTCGAACAGTCCCTGTGCCAACACTTGGAGCCGGTGTTTCTTGACCTGCATGCGGCCTCCTTGCTCACGGCGCATAGCTTTAAAATTCGCGAGGATGCGCGACGTTTTGAAAATTGGGAATGCAACGTCGCGGCCAAACTGGGCCTGGGGGCAGCGGTGGAGTACGCATTGGCGCAAGGCATTGAACCGATGTGGCAGCGCATCCAGCACCTGGCGGGCTACTTACGCCATCGGCTGACCGAAGTGGCGGCTCTCGAACCGCAAGACCTGGGCCGTGTAAAGTCCGGCATCGTCACCTTCAGTCATCGGCACCACAGCGCCCCACGGGTGCAGCAGTGGCTCGCAGCGCAAGCCAGGCGCATCAACGTGAGCACCTCGACGGCGGGCTCGACCCTACTCGACATGCAGCATCGGGGCTTGCTTGAAGTCAGCCGTGCGTCGGTTCACGCTTACAACACCGAAGCTGAAATCGACGCGCTGGTTGACGCCTTGATACGCCTGTCACACGCCTGATCACGGGACACGATCGCGCTTGCGCTCAAGTCGGTTTGTCAACTAGCATTGGGAATACTTCTCAATTACAAACAAATCTGCCGCCATGAGCGAAACCTCTTCCGCGAATCACCTCAATCACCTGCGCGCCATCGAGGCCCTGTACAGCGGGCATCACGGCTGGCTGTACGCCACGCTGAAGAGAAAACTGGGAAACGCCATGGATGCGGCGGATCTGGCGCAGGACACCTTCACCCGCATCCTGGCCTCACAAGTCACGGTGATCGACCAGCCACGGGCCTACTTGAGCTGCGTGGCCAAGGGCATCCTGATCAACTGGTACCAGCGCAAGGCACTGGAGCGCGCCTACCTGGATGCACTGGCGAACGTGCCTACCCACGAAGCGCCCTCGCCCGAGGCGCACTTCCTGGTGCTGGAAACCCTGCACGAAATCGACGCCATGCTCGATACCCTGGCGCCGCTGGTCAAACGCGCCTTCCTGCTGTCGCAGATCAATGGCCTCAAGTACGACGACATCGCCGAGCAGTTGGGTGTATCGCTGATCACCGTCAAGCGCTACATGAAACAGGCCTTCGTCCAGTGCCTGATGCTGGTGGAGTGAATGCTCGGTCTGCGCAAGGAACCGCCACTGGACCCTCAGGTACTCGAAGAAGCCGCCGAGTGGCTGATGCGCTTGAGCGAGCGCGAACTGAGCGAGCAAGAACGTGCCGAATGGGAGCGCTGGAAGGTCAGCAGCCCGGAGCGTGATCGCGCCTGGTCGCGGGCGCAATTGCTGCAGAGCAAGTTCGGCGGGCTGCCGCCCTCCCTGGCGATGTCGGCGCTGGACCGGCCGAACAGCCCGGAACGCCGTGCCGCGTTGGGCAAGCTGGCGATCCTGCTGGCGTTGATGCCGGCGGGCTGGGGAAGCTGGAAGCTGGCGCAGTCGCAGCAATGGTCTGCGGACTACCGCACCGACGTTGGCCAACGCCGCGAACTGACCCTGGCCGACGGCTCGCACATCACCCTGAACACCGATACCGCCATCGATGTGATGTTCGACGACCGCCAACGGCTCATTCACCTGCGCGAAGGTGAAATCCTGGTGCAGACCGCCGTGGACACCGCCCCCTGCCCCGGCCTTTCCTGATCAGCACCCGCCAGGGGCGCATGCAGGCGCTGGGCACCCGCTTTACCGTGCGCGAAGTGAACTCGCGCACCCACCTCGCGGTACTCGACGGCGCGGTGAGCGTGAGATTGGCCGAGAGCCGCCAGACGCCACCGCTGATCGTCAACGCCGGGCAGCGCACAGACTTCTCCTCACAGACCTTTGGTGACCTGACGCCGACCGATCGCACCCTCGGCGCATGGGCCCAAGGCATGTTGATGGCCGACAAGATGCGCCTGGCGGATTTTGTCGCAGAACTGGCGCGCTACCGCAGAGGCTTCCTGCGCTGTGATCCCGCCATCGCCGACCTGCGCATTTCCGGGGCCTTTCCGATCAGTGATACCGATCGCACCTTGAGCATGCTGGTGCACACCTACCCCGTGTTGGCCAACCGGCATTTGCGCGGTTATTGGGTCACGCTCTCGCCGGCCTGATCCCGCGCAAAAAAAACTGTGGCCCGGGTGATACTTTTTTCGATCTCGGCTGGCTAACTCGGGAACAGCCTTTTCCTCTTGTCCATTGGGTCATCCATTCATGCTCGTAGCACGACCCCTGCGTCCGGCTCGTCCGTTCAAACCGATGGTGCGCGGCGCAGTGCTCAGCCTACTGCTGGCCAGTGCCGTGTGCCCGTCGGCCCTGGCGGGGGTGCCGGCCCAATTGGACTCGGTCGCGTTGCAGGCCTACCACATTGCCCCCGGCCCGCTCGGCGCGACGCTCTCAAGCTTTGCCGTGGACGCCGGCATTGCCCTGGCGTTCGAGCCGTCGATCACGCAAGGGCTGACCAGCCCTGAACTGCGCGGGACTTACTCGACGCAGGAGGCCGTCACGCGGTTGCTCGAAGGCAGCGGCCTGGAGATGGTGTTGCGCAGCGATGGCAGCTACACCCTGGTGCTGCGCAGGGTAACGCTGGCAGCCACCACGGTGGATGCGCCGCAAAAACATACCGATAGCCTGCCGCCCGAGTATCCGGGCGGCCAGGTGGCCGAGGGCGGGCGCCTGGGCCTGCTCGGCAATACGGATGTGATGGACGCGCCCTTCAGCATCAGCACCTATACCGCGTCACTGATCAAAGACCAGCAGGCGACCACCGTGGGCGATGTGCTGGAGCGCGACTCCTCAGTCCGTTCCACCGGCCAGACGGGGGGGATCGTCGATTCATTCTTTATCCGTGGTTTTCCGGTGGGCGAAGGCAACCTCGGGGAGCTGGCGTTCGACGGCGTGTACGGCGTGGCCTCCAACTACCGGGTGTTCACCGACTACGCCGAGCGCATCGAAGTGGTCAAAGGCCCCGGCGCGCTCCTCTACGGCATGTCCCCCAACAGCGCCGTCGGTGGCGTGATCAACGTGGTCCCCAAGCGCTCCCTGGACGAAGACCTGACCCGCGTCACTGCCAGCTACGCCCAGGACCTGCAACTGGGCACCCACGTCGACCTGAGTCGGCGGTTTGGCGAGGACCGCCGCTTCGGCGTGCGGGTCAATGGCCGTGTGCAGCAGGGTGACACCGTGATCGACAAACAATCGCGGGAGGTCGGTGTGAGTGCCATCTCCCTGGATTACCAGGGCGATCGGCTGCGCACCAGCCTCGACCTGATTGCCCAGCAAGAGCAATTTGACGCGGCGTCACGGCCATTTCTGATCGCTCCCGGCGTGCCGGTTCCGCACGCCGCCAACGGGCGTACCAACGTCAGCCAGGCGTGGGGCTGGTCCAAGACCCGCGACCAATCGGCATTGCTGGGCGGCGAGTATGACGTGAGCGACGCACTGACCCTGTTCGCCCATGCCGGCGGCGGGAAGTCCAACGTGGCACGCCTGTCCGACCAGACCCCGACCATCATCAACACCGCCGGTGACACCTCGTCGACCCCCGGCTATTACCAATTCAAAGTCCGGCGCTACACCGTCGACAGCGGGGCCCGGCTGCGCTTCGACACCGGGCCGATCAGCCACAGCACCACGCTGCAAGTCACGCGCTATCGCGATGAGTTGTCACGCGGCATCCGTTCCGGCGCGCCGATCCTGTCGAACATTTACCACCCGGTCGAGCAACCCGAGGCTGACATTGCCGCGCCCGCCACGCCAAAAGTCTCGGCGACCGAATTGTCGGGCGTCGCGGTCGCCGACACTGTGTCGATGCTGGATCAGCGCCTGCAGGTGACTGCCGGCCTGCGCAAACAAAACATACGGTCCAACAACTACAACGCGGCAGGCGCGGTGACTACGGCCTACGACGACGGCAAGACCACGCCGCTGTTCGGGGTCGTGGTCAGGCCCCGGGAGCATGTGGCGCTGTACTACAACTACCTCGAAGGCTTGAGCAAAGGCGATATCGCCCCCTCCACGGCCTCGAACGCGGGCCAGATCTTCGCCCCCTACGTCTCGCGGCAGCATGAGGTGGGGCTCAAGCTCGACTACGGCACGGTCATGTCCACACTCGCGCTGTTCCAGATCACCAAACCCAGCGGCGAACTCGCAGGCACGACCTTTTCGGTACAAGGCGAACAGCGCAACCGGGGCCTGGAGTTGAACGTATCCGGCGAGGCCGGCCGAGGCACGCGCCTGCTCGGCGGCGTGACGCTGCTGGATGCGCAACTGACCAAAAGCGCGGTCGCGGCCAACCGGGGCAACACGCCGGTGGGGGTGCCCAAGGTTCAAGCCAATCTCTGGGCCGAGTGGGACGTGCCCTGGGTCGAGGGGCTGACGCTGACCAGCGGCGCGCTGTACACCGCCAGCCAATACGTGAATCAGGCCAACACCCAGCAACTGGATCCCTGGACCCGCTTCGATGTGGGTGTGCGCTACAGCACGCGCATCGCCCAGCGGCCGACGACTTTCCGCGCAACGGTACAGAACGTGTTCGACCGTGAATATTGGTCGGGCGTCGCCTCGTATGGGGCGTTTTCTCAAGGCTCGCCACGCACCCTTCTACTGTCGACCACGGTCGATTTCTGAAACCTTCGGCCCGGCACGGCGAACGCACCCGCCCTGCGGCCCGACCACTGTAAAGGCTTTAACCATGGTGACCATTGTTCGACGCAGCCACGCCTTCGCCGGGCTGCTGTTTGCAGGTTTGTTAAGCTGGGCACTGCCGTCAACGGCGGCCGAGCCGGAGCCGACGCGCACCACCGTCACCGACTTGCTCGGGCGCCAGGTCAAGGTGCACCTGCCGGTCAGGCGGGTGATTCTGGGGGAAGGCCGTCAGTTGTACCTGGTGGCCGCGCTGGATACGCAAAACCCCATCGAACGCATCGTCGGCTGGCGCAAGGACTTGATCCAGTCCGACCCGGACACCTACGGCGCATACCTGCGCAAATTCCCTGACATCGCCAAAATCCCCACCTTTGGCGGCTTTGAAGACGGCACCTTCGATATCGAGCAGGCCATCTCCCAGCACCCCGACGTGATCATCCTCAATATCGAGGCCCAGCACGCCACCGAGGATGCCCGCTATATCGAAAAGCTCGACGCGCTGGGGATCCCGGTGGTGTACGTCGACTTTCGCAACCACCCGATGCAGAACACCGAACCCACCATGCGCCTGTTCGGCCAGTTGTTCGGCAAAGAGGCGCGTGCCGAAGCCTTTATCGAGTTTCGCAACCAGCAGATCCGCCGCGTCACCGACGTGATAAACGCGCAGCACCCTTCGCGCCCCAGCGTGTTCATCGAGCGCATCGGTGGCTACACCGACGATTGCTGCCTGAGTTTCGGCAATGAAAACTTTGGTCTGTTCGTCGACATGGCCGGTGGCAATAATATTGCCCGAAACATCATCCCCAGCACGTTTGGCCAGCTGAACCCCGAGCAAGTGGTCGTGGCCAACCCGGAACAGGTGGTGATCACCAGTGCCAACTGGGAAGCCTTTGCCCCTGGTGGCAACTGGGTCGGTGTGGGCCCCGGCGCCGACATGGCGCAAGCCCGGCGCAAACTGGCCTGGTACACCGGGCGCCCGGCCTATGCCGGGATAAAAGCGCAGGATGACCAGGCGTTCCATGCGATCTGGCATCAGTTCTACAACAGCCCTTATCAGTTCGTGGCCATCCAGCAGTTGGCCAAATGGTTTCATCCGACACTGTTTACCGACCTGGACCCTGAAGCCGCGTTTCGCGAGCTGCACCAGCGATTCCTGCCGGTGCCCTATGAGCCGGGCTACTTCGTGAGCCTCAAGCCATGAGCGCGGTGATTCAACGCGACACCTATCGGCGCCTGGTGCTGCGCAAACGCTTGATCCTCGGTGGCTTGGCCCTGCTGCTGTTGTGCAGCGTGCTGCTCGACCTGGCCCTGGGCCCGGCGAGTTACAGCGTGCGCGACGTGCTCGGTGCACTCTTTGCACCGGACAGTGCACCGGCGCAGGTTCGCGTGGTGATGTGGGACATCCGCCTGCCGATCGCGCTGATGGCGGTTGCCGTGGGCGCGGCATTGTCATTGGCCGGGGCGCAGATGCAGACCATCCTCAATAACCCGCTGGCCAGCCCCTTCACCCTGGGCATTTCCGCCGCCGCCAGTTTTGGCGCAGCCATGGGGCTGGCGTTTGGGGTGGCGCTGTTTCCGTTGGCGGCGCAGTACATGGTGCCGGTGAACGCGTTCATCATGGCCATGCTGTCGGCGTTGCTGATTCACTTCCTGAGCCTGCGGCGCGGGGTTACCGCAGAAACCATCGTGCTGCTGGGGATCGCCCTGGTGTTCACGTTCAACGCGTTATTGGCGCTGGTGCAGTTTTTTGCCACCGAGCAAGCCGTGGCGGCCGTGGTGTTCTGGACCATGGGCAGCCTGACCAAAGCCACCTGGCCCAAACTGGGGGTGATCTGCCTGATCATCGTGATCACCCTGCCGATCTTTGCCAAACGCGCCTGGGCCCTGACCGCGCTGCGACTGGGCGACGACAAGGCCGCCAGCTTCGGAATCAACGTGCGCAGCCTGCGCTTTCAGACACTGATCATGGTCAGCCTGCTCGCCTCGTTCCCCGTGGCCTTTGTCGGCACCATCGGCTTTATCGGGCTGGTCGGCCCGCATATTGCGCGGATGTTGATCGGTGAAGATCAACGCTTCTTCCTGCCGGCCTCGTTGCTGACCGGCGCGCTGATTCTGTCCGCCAGTTCGGTGGTGAGCAAAACCCTGATCCCGGGCGCAATCTTCCCGATCGGGGTGGTCACATCGTTGATCGGCGTGCCGTTTTTCATATCGCTGATCCTCAACGGGAAGAAAAACACATGGTGAAGATTCAGCTGCAAGACCTGGGTGCCCGCTACGGCCAACGCACGATCATCCGTGGCGTGACCACCGCCGCGTTCACCGGCGGCCAGGTGGTCGCAGTGGTGGGGCCCAATGCGGCGGGCAAGTCCACCCTGTTCAAGCGCATGGCCGGGCTGATCGACGGGCCGGGGCAGGTGCTGCTGCAAGACTCGAAAAAGGGCCAACAGGGCATCTGCTACATGCCCCAGGGCTTGAATGCGAGTGCGCGGTTAACGGTCTACGAATCGGTGCTGCTGGCCCGCAAGCAACTGTCGCCGCAATGGACCGTGCACGATGACGAGCTGAACCTGGTGGACGAAATGCTCGCGGCCCTTGGCATCAGCGACCTGTCCTTTCGCAACCTCGGCGAACTCAGCGGGGGCCAGCAGCAGCTGGTGTCCATCGCCCAGACCTTGGTGCGCGAACCGGAGATCCTGCTGATGGACGAACCCACCAGCGCCCTCGATATGCATCGCCAGGTGCAGGTGTTGAACTTCATGGGTGCACTGGCCCGTGAACGGCAGGTCATCGTGTTCATAGCGCTGCATGACCTGAACCAGGCGTTGCGCTTTGCCGACCAGGTGTTGGTGATCGCCGAGGGCACCGCACAGGGCAGCGGCGCGAGTCATGAGGTGATCACCGAACGCATGCTGCGCGAGGTGTACCAGGTCGAGGCGCGGATTGAGCAGTGCAGCCTGGGGCAGCGCCATATCCTTATTGACGGTATTACCTGAGGGCCGCACTGATCCACGCGGCGGCCGGCACGGCATGGCTGGGCTCGGTGATGAGCCGGCACTGATAAAAGGCATTACTGGATCCAATAAAACACAAACGTTCGATAATCGCCCAATTAAACAGCGCAAGTAGATTGACTCTCCGGACTCCCAATTATTTAATGGATCCATTAAATAAGAATAATCCGTTGCCTGGAGAGTCATCATGTACCCCAAGAACACGTGGTATGTCGCCTGCACCCCCGATGAAATCGCGCAAAAGCCCCTGGGCCGGCAGATATGCGGTGAAAAAATGGTGTTTTATCGCGGGCCGGAAAACGCCGTGGTGGCGGTCGAAGACTTCTGCCCGCACCGTGGCGCGCCGCTTTCGCTGGGGTATGTGGAAAACGGCAACCTGGTCTGCGGCTACCACGGTCTGGTCATGAGTGGCGACGGCAAGACCGTCGAGATGCCTGGGCAACGGGTGCGTGGTTTTCCGTGCAACAAGACCTTTGCCGTGGTGGAGCGTTATGGCTTCATCTGGGTCTGGCCCGGCGATCAGGCGCTGGCCGACCCGGCGCTGATTCATCACCTGGAGTGGGCGGTGAGTGATCAGTGGGCCTATGGCGGCGGGCTGTTTGATATCCAGTGCGACTACCGCCTGATGATCGACAACCTGATGGACCTGACCCACGAAACTTACGTCCACGCTTCCAGTATCGGCCAGAAGGAAATCGACGAAGCACCGCCCGTGACCACGGTCGACGGTGACGAAGTGGTCACCGCCCGGCATATGGAAAACATCATGGCCCCGCCGTTCTGGCGCATGGCCCTGCGCGGTAACAACCTGGCCGACGATGTGCCGGTGGACCGCTGGCAGATCTGCCGTTTCACCCCGCCCAGCCACGTGTTGATCGAAGTTGGCGTGGCCCATGCCGGCAAAGGTGGCTACAACGCTGCGCCCGAGCACAAGGCCTCGAGCATCGTGGTGGATTTCATTACGCCGCAAACCGACACCTCGATCTGGTACTTCTGGGGCATGGCGCGCAACTTCAACCCGCAGGATGAGGCGCTGACCGCGAGCATTCGCGAAGGCCAGGGCAAGATTTTCAGCGAAGACCTGGAAATGCTCGAACGCCAGCAACAGAACCTGCTGGCCCACCCGACGCGTAACCTGCTCAAGCTGAACATAGATGCCGGCGGCGTGCAGTCGCGCAAGATTCTGGAACGCCTGATCGCCCGGGAACGCGCCGGAGAACCCACATGATTGAGGTCGTAGTAACAGCCCGCAGCACCGAAGCCCAGGACATTTGCAGCTATGAACTGGCCAGCGTCGACGGCAGCCCACTGCCGGCCTTCAGCGCGGGTGCGCATATCGACGTGCACCTGCCGGACGGGCTGACCCGCCAGTATTCCCTGTGCAACCCCCGCAAGAGCGGCATCGCTATGTGATCGGCGTACTCAACGACCCCGCGTCTCGCGGCGGCTCCCGCAGCCTGCACGCACAGGTGCACGAGGGCACCCGGCTGAGCATCAGCGAACCGCGCAACCTGTTCCCCCTGGCCCACGCAGCCCGACGCAGCCTGCTGTTTGCCGGCGGCATCGGCATCACCCCGATTCTGTGCATGGCCGAACGCCTGGCTCAGACGGGTGCCGACTTCGAACTGCATTACTGCGCTCGCGCCAGTCAGCGTGCGGCGTTTGTCTCGCGCCTCATGGGGTCGCCGTTTGCCGAGCGTGTGTTCCTGCATTTCGACGAGCAGCCCGACACCGCCTTGAATGCCGCCGAGGTGCTGGCGACACCGGCAGACGACGTGCACCTTTACGTCTGCGGCCCCGGCGGGTTCATGCAACACGTGCTCGACAGTGCCCGGGCCCAGGGTTGGCAGGAGGCGTGCCTGCACCGCGAATACTTCTCGGCGGCGCCGGTGGACAGCAGCCTCGACGGGAGCTTTGCGGTGAAGCTCGGCAGCAGCGGCCAGGTGTTTGAAATACCCGCCGACAAGAGCGTGGTCCAGGTCCTGGAAAGCCACGGCATCGAGATTGCCGTGTCCTGCGAACAGGGGATTTGCGGCACCTGTCTGACGCGTGTGCTGGAAGGCATACCGGAGCACCGCGACCTGTTCCTCACCGAGCAGGAACAAGCCTTGAACGACCAGTTCACGCCCTGCTGCTCGCGCTCGAAAACGCCGTTGCTGGTGCTCGATATCTGAACCACGTCACGATGCGGGCAAGATCACCTTCATGCGCGCATCGGCGGTGGCAGAGCTGAAGATCTCGGCGTAGCGCAGGGTCGCGTTGGCATGTTCGCGCATAATCGCCTCGGCCCGTGCGCCCTGGCGGTTGACCAGAGCATCGAAGACCGAGTGGTGCTGCATATGGGCATAGTTGAAGCGCCGGTACTCGCGGGCCATGTCCTCGCGGTCCACCGCCAGCGCCGTCACCGACGCAAATGGCAGGTGATCATTGCGCGCCAGGGCGTCGGCAATCGCCGGGTTGTGGCTGCCTTCGACGATGACCTGGTGAAAGCGCATGTTCAGGTCGTGATAAACCTCGAGGTCGTCCTCGGTCACATAGCCTTTTTCGAACAGTTGATCGCCCTCGACCAGGCAACGCTCCAGCGTGGCACGCGCCTCGGCGGATAAACCCTGTTCGGCAGTCTGACGCGCCGCCAGGCCCTCAAGCACGCCACGCACCTCGACAGCCCCGGCGATATCACTGGCGCTGACGGAACGCACCTGGTACCCACGCCCGCCAAACGGCACCAGCAGCCCTTCCTGCTCCAGGGTACGGAAGGCCATGCGCACGGGCATGCGCGACACACCAAACCGCTGCGCCGTGGGAATCTCCATCAGGCGCTCCCCCGCCACCAGCTCCCCGCTGGCGATCATCTTGCGCAGTGCGACCAGCACCAATTGACCGGGTTTACTCATCCAGGCAACTTCCAGAAAACGTGGGCTGCCATAGTACCGCAAGCGCCTGCCTCCGTCAGACGAACGCCAGTGCTGCACGCGCGCCGTCTATCGCGCCCAGGTGCTGGGCCAACCGGGACGGCAGGTAATCAAAAAAGAACCCGGCACTTTGCAGCTTGGCGGCACGCAGCGGGTGCTCTTCGGGCAACGTCCGAGACACCCTTGCCGCCCGCGCCCAGGCAAAGGCCAGCAGCGCCACGCCACATAGCTGAAGGAAGTCGGGCGCTGCCCGGTAGGGGTATTCGCTGTCTTCCTGTGCGTGTTCACGCAGGGCGCTCACTACATTGGCCAGGGAGTCGCACACGCTGCCCAACGCCTGGGAAAACCCTGCGCACTCGACGTACTGCGCGCCCTGCCCGGCCTCCGCACGCAACTCGTCGAGCAGCAAGCCGAACGCCCGACCCTCATCCCCCAGCACCTTGCGCAGCAGCAGGTCATTGGCCTGGATCTCGTTACTGCCCTCGTAGATCATCGCAATGCGGCTGTCGCGCAGGGTTTGCTCGATGGCGAACTCGGTTACGTAGCCGTAACCGCCGAAGACCTGCAGTGCATTGCTCGCCTGACGAAAACCCTGCTCAGTGAAAAACGCCTTGATGATGGGCGTCAGCAGCTGGGCGAGCTGGGCGGCGTCCGGGTCTTGGCGATGTTCGGCCTGATCCAGCAGGTGCGCCGCCCAATAACCGATGGCGCGCATCCCTTCGCTGGTGGTACGCAGCTCCAGCAATACGCGGCGCATGGCCGGGTGGTAACGGATCGGGTCAGCCGCCTGGGCGGCGACTTCTTCGGGCCTTGACGGTGCGCGCATTTGCACGCGCTCACTGGCGTAGTGTCGGGCGTTCTGGCACGCGGCCTCGGCATGCCCCAAACCTTGCAGGCCCACATGCAGGCGCGCCGAATTCATCATCACAAACATCGCCGCCAGGCCCCGGTTGGCCTCGCCCACCAACCAGCCATGGGCCGCGTCGAACACCAGGGAACACGTGGCGCTGCCCTTGATGCCCATCTTGTGTTCAATGCCGTCACAGCGCACACCGTTGACCTGGCCATCGTCCAGCAGCTTGGGCATCAGGAACAGTGAAATACCGCGACTGCCCGGCGGCGCATCGGGCAGACGCGCCAGCACCAGGTGCAGGATATTGGCCGTGAGGTCATGTTCGCCACCGGAGATAAACAGCTTGCTGCCGCTCAGGCGATAACTGCCATCTGCCTGGGGGACGGCCCTACAACGCAACAAACCGATATCGCTGCCGGCCTGGGGCTCGGTCAGGCACATGGTGGGCAACGCCTGGCCGCTGACGATCGCCGGCAGGTAGCGGGCCTGCAACCAGGGTGCGCCGTGAGTCTTGAGGCACAGGTAGGCACCGTGGGCGATGCCGGTGTACATGGCCCAGGCGTGGTTGCTGGCGTAGAGCATTTCCTGCAAGGCGGCGTCGAGCAGTTGCGGCAAGCCTTGCCCGCCCAGCGCCTCGGCGCACGCCAGCCCTGGCCAACCGCCCTCGGCATACGTGTGATACGCCTCGGCAAAACCGTCCGGGGTGCTGACCTGGCCTGCCTGCCAACGGCAGCCCTGGCGGTCCCCACTGCCGTTCAACGGTGCCAGCACCCCTTCGCTGAAGCGGGCCGCTTCCTCCAGCACTTGCAGCGCCAGCGGCAGGTCAAACGCCTCGAACGCCGGGTTGCGGCGCCACGCCTCAGGCGCCTGCAGCCAATGTTCAAGGACAAATTGCATATCGCGCAGGGGCGCCTGATAGCTCCACATGGGACACCTCATCGACTAAAAAAGGAACCGCGCACTCAAGCGCGCCAGGCAGGGTTCTCGATCAGCAAGGCCATGCCCTGCCCGCCACCCACGCACGCCGCGGCAATCCCGTAGCGCAGGTTGTGCCGGCGTAATTGCCGCGCCAGGCTCATGACCAGGCGCAGGCCGGTGGCCGCCAGTGGATGCCCCAGCGCGAGAGCGCCGCCCTGCACGTTGAGCCGATCGCTGTCCAGCTCCAGCTCTTGGGCCACCGCGAGCACCTGGGCGGCCTGGGCTTCGTTGATCTCGAAGCGGCCGATGTCGCCCAGGCTCAGCCCGCTGCGATGCAGCAGCAGGCGAATCGCCGGCGCCGGGCCAATGCCCATGAACTCCGGGGCCACCCCCACCACGGCACTGGCCATCAGCCGGGCCAGGGCCGGGCGTGTGCAGTCGCTGGCGCGCCCTACCAGTGCCGCCGCCGCGCCGTCGACCACCGCACAACTGTTGCCGGCGGTTTGCACCCCGTCGGCATGCACGGCGCGCAAACGTGCCAGGGCAGCCAGGTCGGTAGGCCGTGGGTGGCTGTCCTGGCTGACCACGCTCGCGTGGCGCATTAGGCTGATACGGCGCGGTTGATAGCCCTCAAGCTCGAACACCTGGTTATCCACCGGCACGCTCTCTTCTGCGCAAACGCCCTCACGTTGCGCTTGCAGCGCACGCTGATGGCTGTCGCAGGCGTAGCGATCCACAGCCTCGCGGCTCAGGCCATAACGCCGCGCCAGGTTATCGGCAGTGGCGATCATGTCCAGGCCGGGGGCCGGGTCGTACAGCGCCTCCCAGAGAAAATCCTTGAATTGCACCTCCCCCCCAGACGGAAGCCGCCCCGGTGGGTGTAGGCGGCAATCGGGTTGCGTGACATCGATTCAGCCGCCACGCACAAGGCCAGTTGCACCTCATCACGCAGCTGTTCAGCGGCCTGACGCAACAGCTCGAAACCGGTGGCGCAGATGCGCTGCACCCCCAGCGCCGGGACCGATTGCGCCACACCGCTGTACAACCCGATATGCCGTGGCAGCAAGTAGGCATCGAAACTCGCCTGGGCCATGGAGCCGGCCAGCACACTGTCTACCGCCTGTGCTTCGATGCCGGCGCGGGCCAGCACTTCACGGCCCACCTTGATCCCCAGGTCGATGGGTGACACCTGGGACAGCGCCCCGCCGAGGTCGACCCACGGCGTGCGCACCGCCTCGATAATCGCTACATCGGCAAACGCCGAATATTGCCCGGTGCCGCTCACGGCTTGGGCCCGGCGCGCAGAATCGTCGGGTCTTCACCGCGATACAACGCTTCAACCTTGGCCGCACGCCATTGCAATACAGCCCGCTGGTTGATCGAACCTTTATCGGTAATTTCCCCACGGTCGATGGACGCCGGTTCGTCGAGCACGGCAATCCACTCCAGGCGACTGGCATTGCCGGTAGCCTCGCGATTGAGCCGCTGCAACCAGTCGCCGAACCACTCGCGCACCGGCGCGCTGGCCAGCACCTCGGCGTCGCTGGCCTCGGCGCTGAGGCCCGCCAACCGGCGGCATTCGTAGGGCCTAGGGAACACCAGCGCCCCCAGGCATTCACGGTCCGGCGCGGCAATCACCAGGTCCTGCACATACGGCGAGCCTTCGAGCACCGCACGATTGCGCAACGGGCCAACGCTGACAAAGACCCCGGAAGACAGCTTGAAGTCTTCGGCGATTCGCCCGTCGAACATCAGCCCCAATTGCGGCTGATGGGGGTCGGCGAGCTTGATTGCATCACCGGAACAGTAATAACCCTGCTCATCGAACACCTCGGCGGTTTGCTCCGGCGCACGCCAATACCCCGGCATGATGTGCGGCCCGCGAAAGCGCCCTTCGAACTTGCCGTCCACCGGCACCAGGCGCACCTCGCAGCCCGGTGCGGGCAAACCGATATAACCGGCCATGGACAACGGCCCGGTGGTGAAGGTGCAGGACGGCGCGGCTTCGGTCATACCGAGCCCGGCCATCATGCGGATGCGTTCGCCGCAGTGCTTTTCGGCCACGCGGTCGAGGCGGTCCCAGATACTTTGCGAAAGGCCGGCGGCGGCAAAGAAGAACAGCTTCATCCGCGCAAAAAACCGCTCGCGCAGCTCGGCGTCCTGTTCCAGGGCGCTCACCAGTTCTTCCCAGCCCTTGGGCACCGTCAGGTAGGCGGTGGGCGAAATGTCCTTGAGGTTGCGCAGGGTCTGCGCAAACCCCTGAACCGTGGGTTTGCCATCGTCGAGGTAAAAGGTGCCGCCGTTGTAGAGCACGATGCCGACGTTGTGGCTGCCGCCAAAGGTATGGTTCCACGGCAGCCAGTCCACCAGCACCGGGGCTCCTCGCCGAACACCGGAAACGTCTGCAAGAGCATTTGCTGGTTGGCGCAGAGCATGCGCTGAGTGGTGATCACCGCCTTGGGCAGTTTGGTCGAGCCCGAGGTAAACAGGAACTTGGCGATGCTGTCGGGGCCGGTAGTCTTGAAGGCCGCATCGGCCTCGGCGCCGGCCGGGGTTTGCAACAGGCTGGCGAAGCTGACCTGAGTGCGCCCAGGCAGCTGGCCGCGCACGCTGATCAGCGGTGTGTCGGCCGGCAATACGGCATCGATCGCACGCTGGTAAGCCGGCGCATCGCTGACGAACACCAGCCCCGGTTGCAGCAAGTCGCACACATGCCGCAGCTTGGCGAAATCCTGGGACAGCAACGAATAAGCCGGCGATACCGGGCAGTACGGAATGCCTGCATACATGGCGCCAAGGGCCACCTGCAAATGCTCGATGTCGTTGCCCGACAGCAAGGCCAGCGGCTTATCTGCCGACAGCCCGTAACTCAGCAGACCCTGGGCAATGGCGCGCACGCTGGCGAGCATTTCGCGGTAGCTGACACGGCGCCAATCACCCTCGGCCTGGCGGGCGGCGATGAAGGTCTGCTCGGGGCGCACATCGGCCCAGTGCACCAGGCGATCGAGCAAGCGTGCCGGCAACTCAGCCAGCGGCTCCAGGGAGCGCATATGCAGCACGCCGTGTTCTTCTGTGACCGCCACCGGTGCGTGGCCGATGGAGACCTCGCGGTATCGCGGCGCGGGCTGGGGTTGCGGTCTGAATTCGGAACTCACAAGGATGTCCTCCATCAAGGCGGAGCAAAGCCGCCTTGTTATTGTTATGTCGCGGCGCGTGCTCAGATCGGGTAGTGCCGTGGCCCATGCTGCAAGGTCACCCAGCGCAATTGCGTGAAGTGCTCGATCGACGCCTTGCCGCCAAAGCTGCCATAGCCGCTGGACTTGACCCCACCAAAGGGCATCTGCGCCTCGTCATGCACGGTCGGGCCGTTGATGTGGCAAATGCCCGACTCCACCCGTTGCGCCAGGGCCAGGGCACGGCCGGTATCGCGGCTGAAGATCGCCGCCGACAAACCGAATTCGGAGTCGTTGGCCAGGCGCAACAATGCCTCATCGCCGTCACCGCGCAGCAGCACCGCCACCGGGCCGAAGGACTCTTCGCGGTACAGGCGCATGTGCTCGGTGACGCCATCGATCAGGGTCGGTTGCAGGATGCTGCCGTCCAGTTGACCACCGGCTACCAGCTGCGCGCCCTTGGCCAGCGCATCGTCGATCAGGGCCTTGATGCGCGTTCCGGCACTGGCGTCCACCAGCGAGCCCAGCACCGACTCCGGCGCAGCGGGATCACCGGCGCACAGGGTCGCAACCTTGGCCGCCAGCTTGGCGACAAACGCATCGGCGACCTTGGCGTCGACAATCAGGCGCTCGGTGGACATGCAGATCTGCCCCTGGTTGAAATAGGCACCAAAGGCCGCTGCCGCCACCGCCGCGTCCAAATCAGCGTCGTCGAGCACCAGCAGCGGCGCCTTGCCGCCCAATTCCAGTAACGCCGGCTTGAGGTGACGCGCCGACAGTTCGCCGACAATCCGCCCGACATGGGTCGAGCCGGTGAAATTGACCCGCCGCACCGCCGGGTTGGCGATCAGCCGTTCGACAATCGCGGCGGCATCCGCCGGGGCGTTGCTGATGACGTTGACCACACCGTCACCCAGGCCGGCGTCCTGCAGCACCTGGCCGATCAGACGGTGCACCGCCGGGCTCAGCTCCGAGGCCTTGAGCACCACGGTATTGCCGCAGGCGAGCGGCATCGCAATAGCGCGGGTCGCGAGGATGACCGGGGCGTTCCACGGTGCGATACCCAACACCACGCCGCATGGCTGACGCAAGGCCATGGCGAAGCTGCCGGGCACATCGGAGGGGATTACATCGCCGGTGATTTGGGTGGTCATCGACGCCGCTTCGCGCAGGATGTTGGCCGCCAGGCGCACGTTGAAGCCATACCAGTTGGCCATGGCGCCGGTCTCGCCGGCGGCCGCGATAAATTCGGCGCTACGCGCCTGCAATTGCTCGGCCGCCGTAAGCAACCGGGTGCGGCGTTCGTTGGGCGCCAGCGCTGCCCACGCGGGGAACGCAGCCTGGGCGGCGGCCACGGCGGCGTCAGCGTCCTCCAGGGTGGCAGCGGCGACCCGCGAGACCACTTCGCCGGTCACCGGGTTGCGACGTTCGAAGGTTCGGCCGTCGCGTGCAGGGCACGACTGGCCGCCGATCAACAGGGGCACGTCCAGCATGGTGATTCCTCTTTATTGTCTTTATCGGGAATACGTTCTAGCAGGGTATAGCGGCGCGGCCGGGCGGCCGCGCTCTTCAGCGTTTATACGCTTGCAGGCCAGGCTTGATGCTCTTGTCGTCGAGGAATTGTTTCATGCCCTGCTCGCGACCGCCTTCGGTGTCGAGCAAGCGCGACTGATCGAGCTTGGCGTAGAGGTAATCCTCGTTCTGCTCCCAGGTCAGCTCGCGGCAACGCTTGAAGCCATGCTTGGCCGCACGCAGTACTACCGGGTTTTTCTCCAACAGGTTACGCGCCAGTTCAATGGTCACTTCGCGCAGTTGAGCCAGCGGCACGCCTCGTTGACCAGGCCCATTTCGGCGGCTTTCTGCCCGCCGAAGGTCTTGCCGGTCATGATGTAGTACAGCGATTGGCGATGGCCCACGGTGTCGGCCATGGCCTTGCTGACGAGGTTGCCCGGCGGGATGCCCCAGTTGATTTCCGAGAGGCCGAAGGTGGCTTCGTCGGCGCAGATCGCCAGGTCACACGCCACCAGCGGGCTGAAGCCGCCGCCGAAGCACCAGCCATTGACCATGGCGATGGTCGGCTTGGCGTACATGCGCAGCAATTTCCATTGCCATTGCGAGGCTTCGCGGCGGATTTTCTCCCGGAGGATTTCCGGCCCGGCATCCACTTCGCGAAAGTACTCCTTGAGGTCCATGCCCGCAGTCCACGCCTCGCCGGCACCGGTCAGCACCAGCACACCGGCTGCCGGGTCCTGTTCGAGGGTTTCCAGCACGTCGATCATTTCCCTATTCAGGGTCGGGCTCATGGCGTTGCGTTTTTCCGGGCGATTGAGAATGACCCAGGCGATGCCTTCCTCGATCTCGACTTTGACGGTGGTCCAACGGCCTTCGTAATTGCTCATGGCGGTACGCTCTTGTTCTGGGTGTGAAGATGATTCGAAATTAAACCGCAAATATAGTTATGTCAATTAACTATTAATCGTTGTAACCAATATTTTTCACCTTTAAAACTCACGTTTTGCAAGCGCGGTGAAAACCCGCCATAGCCATGACGCGTCAACCCCGGCAAACTAGATAGCTTTCTTAACCTCCATTTCCGAGGACTGCACTGCTAATGGCCAAGCCTTCCCCTATCGCCGCCGCCAGCCAGGCCCTGCCCGACAACGACGAGGTACGGCCGCCGCTGGATTCGGCCCTGGACGACCTGATCGGTTACGCCATGCGCCTTGCCCAACTCAAGCTGTTCCAGAACCTGATCGGCCGGCTTTCCGAGCATGACCTGCGCCCTGCCCAGTTCTCGGCCCTGGCGATCATCGAGCAGAACCCCGGCCTGATGCAGGCCGACCTGGCCCGCGCCCTGGCCATCGAACCACCCCAGGTCGTGCCGTTGCTGAACAAGCTGGAAAGCCGCGCCCTCGCCGTGCGCGTGCGTTGCAAACCGGACAAGCGCTCCTATGGGATCTTCCTCAGCAAGACCGGCGAAACCTTGCTCAAGGAACTCAAGGAAATCGCCGCCCAGAGCGACCTCGACGCCACCGCAGCCCTGGCCGTCGAAGAGCGTGCAGAGCTGCTGCGCTTGCTCAAGAAGGTCTATCAGGACTGATCGGCTTACCAGAGCGCCACGGTGTAGAGCACCAGGAAACGGGTCTGGTTTTCATCGCGAAAAGCCGCGCCGCCCGGGAAGTCATTGCGATAGATCGACTTGCGCGCCATGAACCCGACGTTCTTCAACGGGCCGCTCTGGATCACATAGCCCAACTCCATCTGGAACTCGCGCTCCTTGCAGTCTTCGGCATTGAAGGCTGCCAGCTCGATGTTGTCACCGCGTACATAGCGCAGCCGGCTTTTGAGCCCCGGCACACCGGATGCCGCAAAGTCGTAGTCATAGATCGCCTGCCAGGTGCGCTCCTTGGCGTTGAGAAAGTCCGAACTCATAGTCAGTTCGCTCATGCCCATCAGCTCGGTACCGGAGATATACGGCGTGGCCGTGTCCCCGCTGGAATGCATGTAGCCGAGGCTGAATCGGTGCCCGCCCAGGCGGTAGCCAAACAGCGCCGAGAGGTTGCGGTTATCCACGTTGCCCGCCTTGGCGGCGCCGTCTTCGCGGCTGAAAAAGCTGCGCAGGTCACTGGTAAGCACGCCATCGCCCACCGGCAGGTTGTGCAGCAGCGCCAGGGTGTCTTGCTGGTAAAGGTCCGCAACCTCGGCGTGATAGGCGCGCAGGCTGAGGTCTTTGTTAACCTGGTAATCCCCGCCGGCATAAACCAGGTGCGATGTGGTGGCGGTGGCGTTGAAACGTCGGTTGGGCGACGCGATGGTCATGGCCTGGTAGTCGGTGGAATCGCGCTTGTTGATGCGGTCGATATAGCCGGTGTTGAGGGTCAGCCCGTCGATATCCCTGGAGCTCAAGGTGGTACCGCGAAAGGTCTGCGGCAGCAGGCGCGACGGGCTGGCAAAGGCGAACGGCAGGAAGATCGACACGTCACCGGCCTTCACCGTGGTTTGGGCAAACCGCAGCTTGGCGGTCGGCGCCAGCCGCGAGTATTCATCGGCCGCACGCTTGCTGCTGGCCGACACCGGCAACAGCTCGGTGCCGCTGCGGTCCGGTGAAGAATCGAGCTTGACCCCCATCAGCCCACGTATATCCAGGCCAAACCCGATGGGCCCCGGCGTATACCCCGACTCCACGTTGAGGATGAACGCCTGGGCCCATTCCCTTGCGGCCGTCTTGGCCCCGTCGTCCTTGTAGTCACGGTCCAGGTAGTAATTGCGCAGCGTCAGGGTGCCGTGGCTGTCGTCGATAAACCCCGCCGCCCACAGCGGCATGGGCAGGACACTGAGCATCAGCAGTGCGCTGACCAGGCGTGGGGTGTGGTTCGACACACAGCAGGCCGCCGCGACGGCACCCGTAGAGAGTTTTGGCATGTTCGATGTCCATTTTTTGTTGTTGTTTTTGGGGTGACACTCACTTGGCCCAATCGGCTTCGCGAACAGAGAATGGAAACAGCGGGACGCGCTCGTCAACTGCAACTGACCGATAATCGAACGTTAATAAATGTATCTATTTTGAGTTTTTTTACTGGGCGCAATCTCAAATGGCCGACCTAGAGGCTTGCTTGGGTGTTTTTTGCCAACGATTGGGCAGCCTTCTTTTTATAGTTATATTTGTTATCTTAATTGCCAGCAGGCCGTCAGGCTCGCCACCACAACAAAAACAACAATGAGGTTTGCCCATGAACAGTTCATCGCGTCGTTCGACGCTGACGATCGCCTTGTGTTTTATCGTTGCCCTGATCGAGGGCTTCGACCTGCAAGCCGCCGGTACCACCGCTGCCGGGCTGCGCCAGAGCTTTTCCCTCGACCCGCAAATGCTCGGTTGGGTATTCAGCGTCGGGATCATTGGGCTGCTGCCCGGGGCGTTCTTCGGCGGATGGATCGCAGACCGTATCGGCCGCAAGAAAATCCTGGTGATTGCGGTGCTGCTGTTCGGGCTGTTCTCCCTGAGCACCGCGTTTGTAGAAAGCTACTCAAGCCTGTTGCTGGTGCGTTTCCTCACCGGCCTGGGCCTGGGCGCCGCGTTGCCCAACCTGATCGCCCTGTGCGCCGAAGCAGTGAGCGAACGCAACCGTGGCACGGCCATCAGCGTGATGTACTGCGGCGTGCCGCTGGGTGGCGCATTGGCCGCCGTGGTGGCGATGTTTTCCAGTGAGCACTGGCAGACCACGTTTATCATCGGCGGCCTGGCGCCCTTGCTGGCCGTGCCCCTGATGATCCTGCTGCTGCCGGAATCCCAGGCCTTTCGCCAACAGCGCGAACACACGCCCGGCGCCCGCCCCGCCACCGGCCAGGCGCTGTTCGGCGACGGCCGCGCACGCACCACACTGGCCTTGTGGCTGAGCTACTTCTTCACCCTGACCGTGATGTACATGCTGCTCAACTGGCTGCCTTCGTTGTTGCTGGAACAAGGTTTCAGCAAACCCCAGGCCGGCATGGTGCAGATGCTCTTCAATATCGGCGGCGCCCTGGGTTCGCTGCTTGGCGGCGTGCTGCTGGACCGCTGCAATGCCGTCAAAGTGGTGCTGTCGGTGTACGCCGGGCTGCTGGCGGCGTTAGCCGGTGTCGGCCTGTCGGTAGGCATCGTGCCCATGGCCATCGCCGGTTTTGCCGCCGGCTTGTTCGTCATGGCCGCGCAGTTGGTGCTGTATGCGTCGGCACCGCCTTCCTATCCCACCTCGGTGCGCGCCACCGGCGTCGGTGCCGCCGTGGCCGTTGGCCGCCTGGGTTCGGTGGCCGGGCCGCTGGCGGCCGGGCAACTCCTCGCAGCCGGCGCCGGCACCGCCGGGGTACTGCTGGCAACCGCCCCCGGCGTGGTGATTGCCGCACTGAGCATCATCAGCGTGATGGTGCGTACGGCGCCAGCTAGAACTTGTGCAGCCAGTTGAGTACCAGCTTGTTGCCCTCGGTGCGGTTCTCGGCCTGCTGCTCAAAGTAGGCGTTCACCGACAGCACGTTTTCCTTGCTGAAGGCGTAGAGCAGGCCTGGGCCCATGGCCCAGACCTTCTCCCGGCGCCCGCTCACCGCATGCCCATCGACTTGAGTGTCGGTGATCTGCTTCAACCAGTAGCCGTTCACCCCCACACTCAATTGCTGACTCAAGGCATATTGCAGCGTCAGGTTGGCATGCAACGCCTGGCCGGCCTGGGTATCGGACACATCACCGAAGCCGGCCTGCGGATCATCATTCTTGCCATTCCACAGGTACATGAAACGCCCGCTCGCCGACCACTTCGGGCTGAACCAGTACGTCGCCGCATAGTACGGGTTGAATGACCAGAAATTGCTGCCGGGGTTGATCGAGCGATTGCGGTCATAGGCCCCCACCGGCACCGAGACATCGGCCTCCACCCGCTGGGTCAACAGCGGGCTGCCATCGGCCCGGTTCAGGGTCGGCAGTTGCAGGAAGGCGCCGAGAATTACGTCGCCAAAGCCTGCGCGAGAACTCAGCGCGGCGTTATTCAAACCATCGTCGACATCCACGTGAGCCAGGGAGGTGTTGATCAGGGTGAAGCCGGGCATTGCACCATTGGCCCAAGGCTGGCCGACGTAGATGATCTGCGTGGTCGGCGCCACCACTTCCAAATCCTGTTTGGGCAAGGCCAGTCTGTGGCCGTTGGCGTCGTTGAAGCGGCTGGCCCGGGAGTACGTCAGGTATTCCTCCAGGTACCAGCCCGGGCCGGCCGGTGCCGGTGAGCCGTCGTAGAAACTGGTGCTGCCCAGGTTGAGTCCGGGCAAGTCGTAAGCGTGTGCAGTCGATGACAGTGCGACAAAAGTGATGGCCGCAACCGTCCGCAAGATAGGCTTGAGCATCTTGGAAGTCCTGTATTTTTGTTGTTATTCAAGACCCCCGGCGCGGCGGGTCCGCACCGGGGTTTACCGCCGTGGCAGCCCCTACACGTAGGTCGCCGCCAACCCGCCGTCCACCGGCAGATTGACCCCGTTGACCCAGCGTGAGGCGTCCGAACAGAGGAAGGCAATCACCGCCGCCACCTCATCGGCCAGCGCTGGACGGGTCATGCGCTGGCTGTCCGCGGCCACCCGCTCCGGCCCGAGCATGCTCACGAAATCGCCGAGAATCGGGGTAAACACCGGCCCCGGCGCGACGCAGTTGATGCGCACCGCGTGGTCGCGAAACCAGCCTTGGGATTGCTGGAAGCTCCACACGATCAGCGCCTCCTTGAAGTACTGATAGCAGCTGCCCTGCTCCACCGGATTGGCCGCCAGCCACTGCTGCCCTGCCCCGAAGCTTTGCGTCGCGGCCAGGGCCTTGTGCAGTTCCAGGCGTTGCGGCCATTGCGCACCGAGCACCGAGGCGACATTGACGATGCTGCCACCCGCCGGCATACGAGGCAGCAGCGATTGAGTGAGGTGCCGCAACCCCAGGTAATTGACCGTGGCCACCGCTTGCACGGGCGCCGTACCGGGCACCCCGGCAATGTTGCACAGCGCATCGACCCGCGCCGGCAGGCGCGCCACCAGGGCATCGATGCTGGCAGGGTCACCCAGGTCAGCCTGGAAGAAGCCATCCAGGGTCAGTTGCGGTTCATGGCGATCAACACCGATCACCGTTGCGCCCTGGAAACGCGCCAGCCGCGCCAGCTCGGCGCCAATGCCTGAAGCGACACCGGTGACGATCAAGGTTTTGTTCTGCAGGTTCATGTTCAAGCCCTTTTGTTTTTGTATAGGCATGCGTGGATCAAACCGATGAGCCAGCGCTCAGAACGGATAGCCGGGCGGCGTATTTTTCACCGTCACCCACTGCCACTGGCTGTACTCGTCCCAGTCGGCCGGCCCGCCAACGCTGCCGCCATTGCCGGAGGCGCCACGCCCGCCGAACGGGTTACTGCATTCGTCGGCCACGGTCTGGTCGTTGATGTGCAGCAGGCCGCAGTCAAGCCGCTCGCCGATGGCCATGGCGCGCCCGACCGACGGCGAGATGATGGCGGCCGCCAGACCGTACTCGGTGCGGTTGGCCAGCTCGATGGCCTCCTCGTCCGTGGCAAAACTGACCACCGTGGCCACCGGGCCGAAAATTTCATCCTCAAAAGCGCGCATCCCCGGACGCACGCCACTGAGCACGGTGGGCTGGTAGAACAACCGGTCATATTCACCGCCCGCCTCCAACCGTGCGCCCGCTTGCAGGCTGTCGCTGACGATCTCGTGCACGCGCTGCAATTGCCGTTGGTTGATCAACGGGCCGAGCGCGGCTTCACCCCGGGCGGCATTGCCCACGGTCAACGCCCGCGCCTTGTCCACCAACTTGCGCGTGAGGCTGGCGGCAATCGATTCATGGGCGAGAATCAAGCCGGTCGCCATGCAGATTTGCCCCTGGTGCAGCCAGGCGCCCCAGGCCGCATTGCTCGCGGCCAGGTCGAGGTCGGCGTCTTCGAGAATGATCAGCGGGTTTTTGCCGCCCAGCTCCAGCGCGACTTTTTTCAGGTGTCGCCCGGCCACTTCAGCGACTTTGCGCCCCGCCGCGGTGGAGCCGGTGAAAGCAATCATCCGCACATTGGGATCACGGCACAGCGCCTCCCCGACCGTCGCGGCGCCGGGCAGCACTTGCAACAGGCCCTTGGGCAAGCCCGCTTCCTCGAACAGCCGGGCGATGAGAAAACCACCGCTGACCGGCGTCTGTGGGTCGGGCTTGAGCACTACCGCATTGCCCGCCGCCAACGCCGGTGCCACCGAGCGCAGCGACAGGATCAGCGGGAAATTGAACGGCGAAATCACCCCGACCACGCCATGCGGCTGACGCCGTGCATAGGACAGCCGCCCTGCCGCACTGGGCAGCACCAGCCCGTGAGGTTGGGCCAACAGGCCCGCCGCCTGATGCAGCAGCACAATCGCTTCGCGCACTTCGTGTTCGCCCTTGAACAACGCGCCGCCGGTTTCGCGGGCGACATACAGCGCCAACTCAGCGAAGGACTGCTGCGCCAGGTCCGCCGCCTTGCGAAACACATCGGCGCGCTCCCGTGGGCCGAGTGCGGCCCACGCCGGCTGCGCCAGGGCCGCGCTGCGGCTGGCGACGGCGATGTCGGCCGGGTTGGCCATGGCGCAACGCATCAGGGATTCGCCGGTGGCGGGTTCGATCACCGCGATCACGGACCCCGAGGAGGGAATCCAATCGCCGTTGAACAGGCATTCGGACTCAATGGCCCGCTGTAGAAAGTGGGTGGTTTCAGACTCTGGCATGGCAACTCCCGGTTCTTGTAATTGTCATCGTCTGCACAGGGTGCAAACGCCGCATCAAGCCTTGAGCAAAGGCTGTGCCGTCGGCACGCAATGCCGCTGACATAAACCATCGAGGGCTCTGGGACGCGGCCTGCCGGGGGCCGTTCACACACGCTGCGGCGAACCCCGGCAAAAACCCGAGCCCTGCCACTTGTTCAATTGATAAGGTTATGTTTAATAACTATCTGAGCAGTTACTCATATCGATCACTCGCTTTGCAGGGGCATAACAATGACTAATCCCCACAGCGCGCTGCCCGACGACGGGGTGGCCACCGCGCACTATCATCCACGCGGTGACAGCCGCCAACTCAGTGACAGCAGCTCGCCCACACCGGCGGAGCTGACCGACTGCCTGTTCTTTTCTCCCGAAGACGGGCGTATCTGGCTCAACGATCAACGCATGTTGTTGCTGCACAGTTCGTCGTTCGGCGCCCTGCGCGCAGAGGTCATCGAGCGCCTGGGGCTGGAGCAGGCTCGCGGCCTGTTTACCCGCACCGGTTATGCCTCCGGGGCGCGGGATGCGCGGCTGATACGCGAGCGCTGGCCGCAGGCCGATGCCGCCGCGGTGTTTCGCGCCGGGACACACCTGCACACCCTGGAAGGCATGACCAAGGTCGAACCGCTGCATTTCAAGTTCGATGCCGACTCGGGGTTCTACGAAGGGGAATTCCTCTGGCACCACTCCTGCGAAGCCGATGAACATGTGGGTGCCTATGGCATCGGCCAGGACCCGGTATGCTGGACTGAAACCGGCTACGCCATCGGTTTCGTCAGTGGCCTGTTCGGGCAAATGGTGATTTTCCGCGAAGTGGAATGCCGCGGCATGGGCCACCGCAGCTGTCGGGTGATCGGCAAGACGGCCGAGCAATGGGGTGACGTCGAGCAGGACCTGCGCTACCTGAATGTGTCCCAGGCCGTCAGCGCCAGCGCCCTCGCCCCCACGCCCGACCACCCGGTCAGCCCCAGCACCAGGCCCCACCCACCGCAAACGCTGGTGGGCGCGAGTGCCGCCTTCAACGCCGCGACACAAGCCCTGCAACGTGTGGCGTTGACCCCGGCAACGGTGCTGATCAGCGGCGAGTCCGGGGTGGGCAAGGAGATGTTTGCGCGCCAGTTGCACCAGCTCAGTCGTCGCCATGACAGCCCGTTTGTGGCGCTCAACTGCGCGGCCATTCCGGATAACCTGATCGAGGCCGAGCTGTTCGGTGTCGAACGCGGCGCGTATACCGGCGCGACGCACTCGCGCCCCGGGCGTTTCGAACGGGCCCAGGGTGGCACACTGTTTCTGGATGAAATCACCAGCCTCAGCCTGGGCGGGCAAAGCAAGTTGCTGCGGGCCTTGCAGGAAAGGGAAATCGAACGGGTCGGCGGGGTGCGCGGTATCAAGGTGGATGTGCGCGTGGTGGCCGCGACCAATATTGACCTGCGCAAAGCGGTGGCCGACGGTAGCTTTCGGGAAGACCTGTTCTACCGGCTGAATGTCTACCCCATCGCCCTGCCACCGCTGCGCGAACGCCGGGATGACATCCCGCTGCTGATCAACGCGTTCCTCACGCGCTTCTGCCAGGAGTACGCCCGCACGCCGGTGGGCCTGACCATGCGCGCCCTGAAAGTGTTGCTGCGCTATGACTTCGCGGGCAATGTGCGCGAACTGCAAAACCTGATCGAGCGCGGCCTGATCGCCAGTGACGAAGGCCAAGCGATTGACCTGGTGCACCTGTTTCGCAACGAACCGATGCCGCCCGACCCCTATGGCCTGGACGACCACGGCAGCCTGTCAAATGCCGCACCGGCGCCCCGCCCCGCATTGTTGGACACCCTCGGCCAGTTGGACCAGGGGTTTTCCATCGAAGGCCTGGAGTCGCGCCTGATCAATGAAGCGCTGCAACAAAACGCCGGCAACCTGGCCGCCGCCGCGAGGCTCCTGGGGCTCAGCCGTGCGCAATTTGCCTACCGGTTGAAGAAGCATCAGCGGCAGATCCCTTGAGAGGGAATCAGTGCTTTAAAAGCTTTACCCTGAACGCAACGGGCTCCGCGAACCAAAGCATGCGTAGCCAGTTTTGCGGGATGCCCCGGTGCATCAGCGCTTGCAGCGACGGAGCTTCGGATTGATTAGTTCTCTTCATATGTCCTTGCCGTTTTACCCGGGTAGTCCGATCGCGGGTCATCACTTAACGTCCTCCCATCGAGGTTGCAGCCGAGTGACTGCAACCCTCCCCCACCTTGGCTCAAGGGCCAGGCGGGTTTGCTTACGCTGGGAGAGAACGCAATGCAAAAGCGCTATTTGGGCAACAGTTCGTTAGAAGTCTCGGCCCTTGGCCTGGGCTGCATGGGCCTGAGCCACGGCTATGGTCCGGCCACGGACACCCAGGATGCCGTGTCCCTGATCCGCGCCGCCGTGGACCTGAGCGTTACCTTCTTTGACACCGCAGAGGTGTACGGCCCCTACTTGAACGAAGACGTGGTGGGCCAAGCCTTGGCGCCCGTGCGCGATCAAGTGGTGATCGCCACCAAGTTTGGTTTCACCTTTGGCGCGGACAACAAACAGCAGATTCTCAACAGCCGCCCGGAGCATATTCGCGAGGCCGTTGAGGGCTCGCTACGCCGGCTCAGGACCGATTACATCGATCTTCTATACCAGCACCGGGTCGATCCGGATGTGCCCATCGAAGACGTTGCCGGCACCGTCAAAGCCCTGATCGCCGAAGGCAAAGTGAAGCACTTCGGCCTCTCGGAAGCAGGCGCGCAGACCATCCGCCGAGCGCACGCCGTGCAACCGGTCACGGCGCTGCAAAGTGAATATTCGATGTGGTGGCGCGAGCCCGAGCTGGAGATTTTCCCAACCCTCTGCGAGCTGGGCATCGGCTTCGTACCGTTCAGCCCGCTGGGCAAAGGTTTTCTCACCGGCGCCATTTCCGCCGACGCATCGTTTGGCAGCGATGACTTTCGCAGCGTCGTGCCACGCTTTGGTCAGGAGGCGCTGCAGGCCAATCAGAACCTGGTTATCCGGTTGCGCGAGATTGCCGCGCAAAAAGGCGTAACCCCTGCACAGATCGCCCTCGCCTGGCTGCTTGCCCAGGCGCCGTGCATCGTTCCGATTCCGGGGACGACCAAGCTGCATCGCCTTGAAGAAAACCTCGGCAGTGCCTCGGTCAACCTGACCCCAGCGGAGCTGGAGGCCATTGCATCCGCCTTGTCGCAGATCAGCATTCAAGGTGACCGCTACCCCGAGTCGCTTAAAGCGCGTGTCGGTCGCTAAGGGAGGCGCAATGAACGACCACGACTCGCTGCGCCGCACGGTAGTTTTTGCGTTGGCCAGCTCGCCGCTTCTATCACTGGGCAGCACCCAAGCCAGTGAAGAGCGCCCTGCACCTTCCGGCTCTCGCAGCTTGGTGGCGTACTTCTCTCGTTCGGGTAATACCCGGGTCGTGGCCGGGCTTATCCAGCGCGGCCTGGGGGCTGACCTGTACGAGATTCGCCCTGCCACCGCCTACCCTGAGGACTACCTGCAAACGGTGGAACAGGCACGCCGGGAGCGCGATAGCGGTTTCGAGCCGGCGCTGGAAAGCAAGGTCCACAACCTCGGCGCGTACGACACCCTGTTTCTCGGCTTTCCCATCTGGGGTGAAACCATGCCCCCGGTGGTGCGCGCATTTCTTTCGGCACATGACCTTGCGGGCAAGACCATCATTCCATTCAACACCCATGGCGGCTATGGCTTGGGCAACAGCCGTGCGGTGCTCGACCGTCATGCCCCCAAGGCCAAGGTGCTGGAGGGGTTCGTGATGGAGGGCGAGCAGGAGCGCAAAACCATGCAGAGCGTGAACGAATGGCTAAGCGACAGCAACTTCAAACGTTAAACGCGTGACGCACGTCATCGACCCGCTGCGCCCCCCATTTCCAACTAGGAGATAGAAATGAAAACCCGCATTTTGGGCAACAACCTGGAAGTGTCCGCACTCGGTCTTGGCTGCATGAACATGACCCAGGTCTATGGCCCGGCCGCCGACAAGCAGGACATGATCAAGCTGATCCGCACCGCCCACGAACGTGGAGTAAACCTGTTCGACACCGCCGAGGCCTACGGACCGTTCAGCAATGAAGAACTGCTCGGCGAGGCCCTACAGCCGATCCGCGACCAGGTGGTGATCGCCACCAAATTCGGCTTCGACATCGACTTGATTTCCGGCGCCCGAGGGGCTGGCCTCAACAGTCGACCGGAGCATATCCGCGCAGTGGCTGACGCCGCGTTGAAGCGCCTGCGCACCGACCGTATCGATCTGTTCTACCAGCACCGTGTCGATCCTGCGGTGCCCATCGAAGAGGTCGCGGGCACAATCAAAGACCTGATCGCTGAAGGCAAGGTAAAACACTTTGGCCTCTCTGAAGCCGGTGTCGAGACTATCCGCCGCGCACACGCGGTGCAGCCGCTGTCTGCGGTGCAGAGCGAGTACTCGTTGTTCTGGCGTGGCCCTGAGCAAGAGCTGCTGCCCGTGCTGGAGGAGTTGGGCATCGGCTTCGTGCCGTTCAGCCCACTTGGCGCCGGTTTTCTCACCGGTAAGATCGATGAGAACACCCAGTTTGATGCGTCGGACTTCCGTAACTTCGTGCCGCGCTTCTCCGTAGAGGCACGCAAGGCCAACCTGGGATTGGTCGAGGTGGTGAAAGCAGTCGCACAGCGCAAAAACACCACACCTGCCCAAGTGGCCTTGGCTTGGCTGCTGGCACAGAAGCCTTGGATCGTGCCAATCCCCGGCACCACGAAACAGCATCGCCTTGATGAAAACCTTGGCGCTATCGAGCTGGAATTGAGCCGCGATGAGCTGCGTGCGATCCGTGAGCAGATCTCGCAGGTCCAGGTCCTCGGCGAACGCCTGCCTGAGGCCGTACTGAAGATGACTGGGCTTTGATCCCTTCCCTGCCAGGAGTTACGGCTATGAACCCCCTGATCGCCCCACTGGTTGCCCTTTCGCTTATGGCTGGCGAAGCCACAGCCGAGGACACCAAGGAAGTTCGCGTCACCCGTGTTGGCACTCAGCCTTCCGTTCAAGGCCCTGCTGACAACTTCACCGGCACCGTGCGGGTTGATGGCCTATTCAAGGGCGATGCTCCCGCACGCATTGGCGGCGGTACAGTGACCTTCGAGCCTGGAGCACGCACGGCTTGGCATACCCATCCGCTGGGCCAAACGCTCATCGTCACCGCTGGCGTTGGCTATGTGCAGCAGGAAGACGGCGCCCGCCAGGAAATTCGCCCAGGCGACACCGTATGGATTCCGGCCAACGTGCGTCACTGGCATGGGGCTACCGCTACCACAGCTATGACCCATATCGCGTTGGCAGAATCCCTGGATGGCAGCGCCGTGACCTGGGGCGACAAGGTCTCCGATGCCGAGTACGGAGGCGCGCCAAAATGACTGCATCGATCTTGCGTGCCCTGAGATATCGCGAAACCCGCTCCATTGCCGCTTTCCTGGCATTGTGCCTTGGCTTGGGGGACGTTCCCGGCGTTGTCGCCCAAGAAAGCGTGGCACCGTCTACCCCAGCCAATACAGCACCGCCCTCCGAAGCATTGTCGAGCAGACAACAGGCCATTCCATTGATCGCTGCGTTTATGGCATCCAGCGACATTCCCCGCCTTAACCAGGCGTTGAATCAAGGATTGGATGCGGGCCTGACCATCAGTGAGGCCAAGGAAATTCTGGTGCAGCTCTATGCGTACGCGGGCTTCCCACGCAGCCTGAATGCGCTGGGCGAACTGATGAAGGTCGTTGATGCGCGCAAAGCGCGAGGTATTCAGGATGTAACAGGACGCGAACCCAGTCGGCCCGCCCCAACGGGCCAGGAATTGGTTGAGGTCGGTACTGTTAATCAGACCCGCATATCCGGTGGAGCGGTGAAAAGTCCGGTGTTCGACTTTGCGCCGGTCATCAACCAGTACCTGCAGGCCCATCTGTTCGGCGACATCTTCGAGCGTGACAACCTGGACTGGCAAAGCCGTGAACTGGCCACCGTCGGCGCTTTGGCTGCAACGCCGGGTGCCGAGCCGCAGCTGCGCTCCCATATGCTGGCGAGCATGCGGGTCGGCCTGAGTGCTGGCCAACTGCGCCAGGTGACCGAAATACTCGCCAAACACGCAGACGAAGCAGTCGCCACGCGTGCGAGTGCGGCGCTGACTCAAGCCCTTGCGGCGTCGGGTAGTTGAACATGAAGAGCACAAGGAACGTTCTGACCCTCGCTATCACGTGCCTACTTGCCGCCTGTGCGGCGCCTATCAGCAGCCCTGGCAACACCGCCGCGCCATTGCAGATTCAGGAGCAAGGCAGCTTCGCCGCCGGCGGCACCCTGATCACTGCACCGGGTACGTTCGACCCACGCAAACCCATGGCGTCCGATGGACAGACCTACCATGGCGATCACGCCTATGTGTTTTACCAAGTGCCGGTCAACGCGCGAAAACTGCCTATCGTCATGTGGCACGGTGCCGGCCAGTTTTCCAAAACCTGGGAAACCACAGCCGATGGCCGCGAAGGCTTCCAGAACATTTTTCTGCGCCGTCAGTTTAGCGTGTACCTGATCGACCAACCCCGCCGCGGTAACGCCGGTCGCAGCATGGTCGAGGCAACGCTCAAGCCCACGCCGGACGAACAGCTGTGGTTTAACCAGTTCCGCATCGGTTTGTGGCCCAACTACTTTGATGGCGTGCAGGTCGCGCGCGATGAGCAAACACGCGACCAGTTCTTTCGCGCCATGACCCCCAACACAGGTCCGTTCGATATGGACGTGGTTTCCGATGGAGTATCCGCTGCGTTCAACCGGATCGGCCCCGGCATTTTATTCACTCACTCCCAGGGCGGCGGCCCCGGCTGGCTCACCGCGATCAAGAACGACAAGGTAAAAGCCATCGTCGCGTTCGAGCCGGGTAGCAGCTTTGTCTTTCCTTCAGGAGAGGTTCCGGCACCGATACCCAGCGCTTTCGACACGGTGCAAGGCGCTGAGGTGCCGATGAGCCAGTTCATGGCATTGACGCGGATTCCGATCCTGATCCTCTACGGTGACAACATTCCTGATCACGCCATCGACCTACCAGCCCAAGACAGCTGGCGGGCTCGACTAGCGATGGCGCGGTTGTGGCGCGACAGCGTTAACAAACATGGCGGTGATGTGAAGCTGATTCACCTTCCGGAAATTGGCATCAAGGGCAACACACACTTTCCCATGTCAGACCTGAACAACGTCCAAATCGCGGACTTAGTGGCCAAGTTCCTTGCCGAGAAACATCTGGATTGACCAGGACTGCAGGCATGCCGAATCAGAAAAAGATCTGCTGTTTCACACTTCAATCGTTTGGAGAAATCGTATGAGAAACACAGTTCTCAAGGTCACGTTTATGGCCGCGATGGTCGGCATTTCGGCCGGCAAGTGCATGGCGGCTGACTACAAGAAGAACCCGTTCACGCTAGTATATGACGGCGCGATTACCAAGAATGAGCCGAGCAAGGTCAACATCCATCCGGTGACCTACAAGCTCAACGGCCTGGACATCGTCGCCAACGTTTACACCCCGGCCAGCTACGACCCCAAAAAGACCTACCCCACCGTTGTGGTGGCGCACCCTAACGGCGGTGTGAAAGAGCAAGTCGCCGGGCTGTATGCGCAGCGCTTGGCCGAACAGGGCTACATCACCATTACCGCCGATGCGGCCTATCAGGGTGGCAGCGGCGGTCAACCGCGCAGCGTCGACAAACCAGCCAACCGTATCGAAGATATCCACGGCATGGCGGACTTCATTACCCAGTACGCCGGAGTTGATGGTCAGCGTCTGGGCTTGCTCGGCATCTGTGGCGGGGCCGGTTACTCCCTGGCCGCTGCCGAGACCGACAAGCGCTTCAAATCGATTGCCACAATCAGCATGTTCAACTCAGGCCGTGTGCGCCGTAACGGCTACGTCGACTCCCAACTGGACACCATTCAGGATCGCCTCAAGCAAGCGTCTGAGGCACGCACCCTGGAAGCTGCTGGTGGCGAGGTTCGTTACTCGGGCGATGCCAATCTGACCGACGAGCAGATTGCCAAATTACCGTTTGATCTCTACCGCCAGGGTTACGAGTACTACTGGAAAACCCACGCGCACCCGAACTCGACCTTCAAGTATACAACCAGCAGCTTGCTCGACCTGATGCGCTTCGACGCCACCAACCAGATCGAACTGATTGGCCAGCCACTACTGATGATCGCCGGCACCAAGGCCGATAGCCTGTACATGACTGAGGATGCATTCGCTAAGGCTACTGGCACCAAGGACAAAGAGCTCTTCAAGATTGAAGGCGCAACCCATATCGAAACCTACTGGGTACCCAAATATGTCGATGCCGCACTGAGCAAACTCACGCCGTTTTACGCAAGAACCCTCGCCAGGTAACCGTCGATACAGGTTGCGAGAAATGCACCTGTATCGAACCTCCTGAGACATGGTTAGATGGGACAATCCTGTACACTTTCATGAAGGCCCCTCATCAATGTCCCGCGCCAATCTCAACGATCTGCAAGCCTTCGTGATCATCGCTCGCGAAGGCAGCTTTACCCGCGCAGCCGCTCAGCTCGGCGTTTCGCAATCTGCAATCAGCCACACCATGCGAGCCCTTGAAGCGCGCCTGGGTGTGCGCCTGCTGACTCGCACAACGCGCAGTGTGGCACCCACCGAAGCGGGCTTGCGCTTGTATAAGGCCATGGCCCCACGGTTCGAAGAGATCGAGTTGGAGTTGGCGGCAGTCAGCGAGTTTCGCGACACCCCGTCAGGCACCGTGCGCATTTCAGCGTCCGAACATGCGGCCAACAACATCCTCTGGCCCAAGCTGTTGAAGGTGCTTCCCGCCTACCCGGATATCCACGTGGAAATCACCGTGGACTACGCCCTCTCCGACATCGTCGCCCAGCGCTACGATGCCGGCGTACGCCTGGGCGACCAAGTGGCCAAGGATATGATCGCCGTCCCTATCGGCCCTCGGTTGCGAATGGCGGTAGTGGCGGCCCCCGACTACTTGCGCAAGTACACCGCGCCTGAAGCCCCTGCAGATTTGGCGGCACACAATTGCATCAACCTGCGCTTGCCAACCCACGGTAGCCTGCTGCAATGGGACTTTGAAAAAGACGGCCACGAGCTCAAGGCGCGTGTCGAAGGGCAATGGACATTCAATAGCAGCGTGCCGATCTTGCGCGCAGCGGTCGCCGGCTGTGGTTTGGCTTTTCTGCCGGAAGACATGGTCGCGAAGGAAATTGCCGAGGGTGCCTTGGTCCGGGTGATGGAGGATTGGTGCCAGCCATTTCCCGGCTACCATCTCTACTACCCCAACCGGCGTGAACGTTCGTCAGCGTTCGGCGTCGTGGTGGATGCGCTGCGTCACGCTTGAATCAGGTTCTACCCCCTGAGAACAAGCGACATGTCCGAATAGCGATCACACATGAAGTCGACGAATGCGCGAACCTTTGGCGCCGCAAGCCGCCTGGAGGTGTGCAAGACCCACAGCGCCGGCTCTACACCGGACACCGTGCCCCACTGAACCAACTCACCGCGGGCCAGCTGGTTCCAGGCGATGGACTGTGGGATGAGGGCTGCACCGCCACCGGCGACAGCGGCATCACGCACCATCAGCAGCGAAGAGAATTGCATTTTCGGGATCGGCTCCAGGACCAGTTGCCCGCCATCCAGGCTCCAATGCGCAGGCTGGAAAGTCGACGTCACGATAGCGGGAACGGATCTGATCGCGCCGGGCATCGGCCTGAGTATTTCCGGCGCCGCCACCACTATCAGCCGGTCCTTGGCGAAGCAACGTCCGACCAGGCTACTGTCCGGGCTGGGGTTGATTCGAATGGCGACATCAAACTGTTCCTCCACCAGATCCACCATTCGATCCTCCGACACGACCTCAATGAAGACGTCCGGGTAGGCCGCACAGAACTCGGCGCCAATACGCCCCATCGCGAGCTGCGAGAACAGAATCGGCGCGGCGACTCGCAGACGCCCGCGAGGCGTTGAAACGCCTTCACGTGCTGCGGTCATGGCTTCAGTCACTTCACTCAGCGGGCCCTCGGCTCGAGACATCAACGCCTCACCGGCTTCGGTGAGCTTCAGACCCCGCGCACTGCGCTCGATCAGCCTCACCCCCAGTTGTTCCTCAAGGTCAGAGATTCGCCGCGACAAAGTGGCTTTGGAGATACCACTCGCACGGCTGGCCTTGCCCAGCCCCGAATGAGTGGCAACCAGGATGAAATCAGTCAAGGCATTAAGGTTCATGCTGTTCCATATCTGAAACGATGTGTATGGATTTTGTGGTCTTTGTTTTGTAAGTGCAACGGATTAGTTTCTCCTCATCGGAATACGAGATGAGGCATCCCAATGAGCACCCTTCAACACGCTGTACTGATCCGGGCCTACGGCGGTGCGGACGCCGCACAGATTGCCGAAATCCAGAAGCCGGCGCCCGAGCAAGGCCAGGTTCGGGTTCGGGTTCGAGCCGCCGGCGTGAACGGCATCGACTGGAAGGTTCGCGAAGGTCATCTGCGCAATGCCTTTACGCTGCCATTGCCCATCGTGCTGGGCGCCGAGATGGCCGGCGTGATCGATGCGGTGGGGCCGGGAGCCTCTCGCTTCAGTGTTGGCGAGCGTGTCATGGGAGCGATGGGCGGACTGGGCGCGTACGCCGAGTTTGTGACCGTCAGCGAAGCGAGCCTTTCCCCAACCCCCGAGACTCTTGACGACGTGCGGGCCGCCGCCATGCCTGTAGCAGCCGTGTCGGCCTGGAACAGCCTGCATCACGCAGGGCCGCTCGTTGCGGGTCAGCGCGTACTGATTCACGGCGCAGCCGGAGGGCTAGGCGCTTATGCCGTGCAGTACGCCAAGCGTGCGGGCGCCGAAGTCTTCGCAACGGCGGGCACTGCAGACCTGGAGTACGTGCGCAGCCTCGGTGCCGATGGGGTCTTTGACTACCACGCTCAACGCTTCGAAACCCTCGTGCGGGATATAAACCTGGTGCTCGACTACGTCGGCGGTGAGGTACTGGACCGCTCGTGGCACGTGCTGGCGCCGGACGGCGTGGTGGTCGGCACATCATCGCCCGACATTCTTGCCCGAACGCCGGCGAATCGCCGAAGCCTCTGGTTCATGAATAAACCTGATCCTCAATTGCTGGAAAAGCTCGCCAGGGAGGTCGCCAGCGGCACGCTGCAGTCGAGGATCGGCGACGTCGTTGGCTTCTCTGATATCCCCAAGGCAATCGAACGCAATCGCACCGTTTCACGGACAGGCAAGGTCGTTGCCGATTTCACTCGCTGATCCACTCAACATCCCATGCAGGAGTTTCAAACATGAGCATTCTGGTTATTGGTGCCACGGGCACCATCGGTTCACTGGTCACTCAAGGCCTTGCCGGCGCGGGCGCCGAGGTCAAAGCCCTGGTGCGCCAGGCAGGTAAGCAGGAATTCCCGGCCGGCGTAACCGAAGTGGTCGCCGACCTCACTGACGTAGCGTCGATGCGCGTTGCGCTCGCGTCGGTGCGCACCCTGTTCCTGCTCAATGCCGTGACGCCCGACGAGGTCACTCAAGCCCTCATCACCCTGAACCTGGCGCGTGAGGCGGGTATCGAACGCATCGTTTATCTGTCGGTGATTCATGCCGACACATTCACCAATGTCCCGCACTTCACCGGCAAGCATACGGTTGAGCGCATGATCGAGAGCCTCGACCTGCCTGCCACTGTTCTGCGCCCGGCCTACTTCATGCAAAACGACCGCAGGGTCCAACAGACTATTCAGAGCTACTCGGTCTACCCAATGCCGATCGGCGCGGCGGGCGTGTCGATGATTGACGCACGCGATATCGCTGACGTGGCGGTTGCAGAGCTGCTGCGCCGCGACAAGGCACCCTCGGCGCTGGAGCGCGTAACGCTGGAGCTGGTGGGGCCGCAAGCGCTCACCGGTGCATCCGTGGCGGCCATCTGGAGTACTGCTCTGGGCCGCGAGATCGCCTACGGAGGTGATGACCTGACCGCTTTCGAAGGACAACTGGCGTCGTATGGCCCCACCTGGCTGGCGTATGACATGGCCCTGATGATGGCGGGTATCCAGACCTTCGGCATGCAATCAACCCAAGGCACCTTAGAAAAGCTGCAGACCCTCATCGGGCACCCGCTGCGCACCTATGAAGACTTCGTGCGCGAGGCCGTTGCGCAAGATTAAGCCGCCAGGGCAACGGGTGAGTTGGCTGCCGGGAAGATTCCAGTGATTTCCCGCAGAAATGAAAAATGACGCCGAAGCGTCTATTCCCTATAGCACAGGCAAAAAAAAGCCACTCGATTGAGTGGCTTTTTCTTAATATTCAGAGCGGGAAACGGGACTCGCATCGGGTGTCCGACCCATTGAAATCCAAGGGGTTTCTTTTCTTGCCGGAGCAAGAAAAGACTCAATTCCGGATCCATTTTCAATGGGTATCAAGAGCACAAAAAAGCACACTCCAAGCCAGGCTATCGGGTCCTACCCATCGCCAACCGGGTCTCATTAGCGGGTTGTACTGCTGGCGTACTCTAGCTTAAGAAAGGAACTTAAAACGCCAGTAACAGAGCACCCGCGCCAGCCGAAAACAGGCCGACAGTGCGAATGAGCATTGCGCCACCGATTGGCGTCCATCGCGCCAAGCCATAGCCGGTTGCGTGCAACGCCGATGTCGCTGCGACAAACCCGACGGCATACCACGCAGGGCTGGCCATCTGCGGTAATTCAATGCCATGGGCAATGCCGTGCGCCAGCCCGGCCAGCCCGGTGATGACGATACTGACAGCCATCGGCGGACTCGCAGCTACGGCAACCAGCAAACCCAAGGCAAGTACCGAGGCAGCAATACCGTTTTCCAGATATGGCACCGAAAACCCGTCAAAACCCAACAATCCACCCAATAACATGCAGCTCACAAAGGCCACCGGCAACTTCCACCTGGCACTGCCCTTCTGCTGCGCAGCCCACAACCCCACTGCAAACATCGCCAACAGGTGGTCAATTCCGGTCAACGGGTGAGTCACACCTGCCATCAGACCTGACTCATCATGGCCGGGATGGGCAAATGCCAAAGCCGGCATTACACAAAGTGCAGTGCAAATAATCACACGCGCAGATTGAATTTTTCTCATGAAAGGCTCCTTGGGTCAGTCACCAAACCCAGTCGCCAGCAAACGTATTTGCCGGCGCATGGGCAGACAATAGGTTTACAGCACCGGGGGTTTAGGGAAGGTGCCACGGGCCTGTTCGTAGGCCTGAGCAACGCGCAACGCGAGGGCGTCCTGGAAACGCGGGGCGACGATCATCATGGCTACCGGCAACCCGTCCGCAAGCCCCGCCGGGATCGACGTCGCGGGGTGCCCCGTGAGGTCAAACGGTGCGGTATTGGCGAGCATGTCCAGCGCACTGCGTACGTACTCCTCGACGGGCGCATCCGCCGCGGTCAACGGCGTGGCTACGAACGGCATGGTGGGCATTACCAATACATCAAAATCCTTGAATGCCTCGTCGTACTGGCGCGTCAGCTCCGGTACCAGCATCCGTGCCTTGGCGTAGTAGGCGCCATGCAGGTGTTTCAGGCTGTAGTGACCGGTCAACGCGACCGCTCGCACGCTGCTGGACAACGCGTCGGCGTGTTCACGGCGTTTTTCGCCGAAGTAACTCATGATGTCCGGGTCGTAATAACCGTCGACGTTCATGCCATAACCATTGCCCTGCAGCATCTGATACGCCGCGCCGTCAGTGGCAATCACGTTCCACAGATCCAAAGCCACGCCCGTATGCCACGGAGCACTCGCTTCGCCGACGCTGGCGCCCAGGCTTTCAAGCTGGGCGACCGCCGCCTTGACCAGTGCATCCACCTGCGGCTCGGACATTCCCGGGATCGCAAAGCCCTCGCGCAGCACGCCGATTTTCAAGCCGCTAACGCCCTGCTCCAGTGTCGCGAGGCAGTTAACCGCCGGCGGATTTTTCTGCCGCGAATCAAGCCCGTCGACCCCCGCAATGACGTCGAGCATCACTGCCACATCGCGCACGTTATTGGCCATCGGGCCCACGTGATCGATGGTTCGCTCAATCGGGAACGCCCCGGTGTAAGGCACCAGGCCGTAAGTCGGTTTGTGACCTACGATGCCGCTCCAGGCTGACGGCATCCGGATCGAGCCGCCCTGATCGCCGCCGATGGCCATGTCGACTTGGCCAAGCGCCACCAGCACCGCGCTACCGCTGGACGAGCCGCCTGCATTGCGCGTCAAGTCCCACGGGTTTTTAACCGGGCCACTGGCGGAGGTGAAACTTGCTCCAGAAAAGCACAGGTCTTCACATACCGACTTGCCGACCACCGTGGCCCCGGCCGCCAGCAAGCGTTTGACCACGGTGGCATCTTCGGATGGGATATAACCGTCCAGGCTCAATGAGCCGTTAGCCATGGGGACGCCAGCCACCGACACGTTGTCCTTGATGACCACGGTCTTGCCGGCGAGTGGTCCTTGCGCGGCTCCGACGATTCGGGTTTTCACGTACCACGCGCCGTGCAGGTTGTCTGCCTCGGCGGCTTTGCTGTATTCGCGCTCAGGCGGTTGCTGCGCGACGTTGGCGGCGTACAGCGCATCGATGGTTTCATAGGAGTTCAATGTTTCGTCGGCCAGGTTGAGGAATGCCTCCATCTGGCTATCCGTCAGGTGATAACCGTGGTCTTCGGCGGCAATCAGAAAATCAGCTTTACTGGGGCGTTTTACGGACATGGTGTTCTCCAAGTGACGTTAAGAACCACCCGATATCGGGCGATCATTGACTCGAACCGGCAGTGCCCAATGCACAGGTTACGGCTCGCTCCGGAGGACTCCATTGTCCACGCCGGTCGCCACGCGGTGATCCATACCTGCCAAGGGAGGCGTATGGCAAACGTCCACGCAGAAGAGGATCAAGCCCTCACTGGCTTGATGCTCAAAGGCTGTTCAGGAACAGGCTTGTCGCAACAACTCGTGGGCCTTGACCAGCGCTTCGGCGATTTTTTCCACCGGTTCGCGCTTGGCCATGGCTTGATCCCGCAAGGCGTTATAGGCATCGGTCTCTGACATGCCCTTGGTTTCGATGAGGATTATTTTGGCCTGCTGCACGGTGCGCATTACCGCCATGCGCCCTTCCAGGCGCTTGACGTGCCTTTCCCGTTCACGAGCCTTGCGTGACTGACTGAGCGTGATTGCCAAAGCGGTCAGCAAACCGAACGACTTGACTGGCGAAGGAATGACAGAGCAAGCGTTCAGTTGCACCAATGCCTCGACGATGATCGGGTTCTCATAGGCAATCACCGGAATGATCGGCGGCGTGCTGGCGTGCAGCAGCCAAGGCGTATTGGTCGACAGGCTTTCCGGCGACACCGCCAACACGATCACGTCAACCTCGGCAGTCAAGCGCTCCGGAATCGGCCATTGCACACGCACCTGACAACCGATGCGCTGCAACTGTTCGATCAGGTTGCGCCCATCATCGTCATCGGGGTGCATCACCAATACGCTGACGTCGCGCAGGTCCTTGATGCCCCCGGCACCGTCGTTGCGCAGGCGTTTCTTGGCGGCGCGCAAGGTCATGGACGTCTCCCCACCGAACCGGACCATTCATTGAAATTGGGTGCAATGGCATAAGGGTCAGGCTTGAGTGCACCCTGGCTCTCGTAAAGGATGTCGAACTGGCCCTCGACATTGGCCCGGCCGATCCGCGAAAACAGGTAGGTATGGTGATTGTTGGCATCAACCCGGATGCGTCCTTGTGGCGCTTCGAATTCCAGCCCGCGCATGGCCTGCAGCACATCCTCCACTTCAGTGCTGCCCGCTCTGACGATCGCCTTGGCCAGCAAGTGCACCTGAAAGTACGCCGCCTCCCAGCAACGGTCGGTGACCTGGTGTTGACCAAACAACTCGCGGTATTGGGCGATGCATTGGCGGTTGGTCGGCGTGTCCACCGACTGAAAATACGTAGCCGCCGAAATATGCCCTGCGCCCAGATGAACCCCCATTTGCTTGATGTCGGTTTCGCTGGTCGTCAGGCTCGCAATCGGCATCACTGCCGGGTCAAAGCCTGCGTCGGCGTAGGCCTGGTACAAATGCCCCATGGTTTCGCCAACGACCGTCGAGAAAATAAACGAGGGTTTGAGCTCCTTGGCCTTGACCATCAACTTGGCAAAATCTTCGGGACGTGCGTTTTTCAGCGGCAGGTAATACTCGCCCAGCTTGGTGCCGCCACGCTCGTACAACAGGTCGCTCATCAAGCGATTGGTTTCGTACGGGTAGACGTATTCGGAACCGATCATCAACACGCGATTGCCGAAGTTGTCGAGCATGTAATTGCCCAGCGGTAACGCATTGTGATTCGGTGTAGCACCGGTGTAGATGATATTGCGCGAATACTCGAAACCTTCGTAATACACCGGGTACAGCAACAGCGCGTCGTAACGCTCAACAATCGGCAATGCCGCCTTACGAGCCGCCGAGGTGTAGCAACCAAAGAAAAACCGCAGGTGTTCTTCGCGGATAAGCGCTTCGATGTGCATGGCGTACAGCGCAGGCGTTGAATCGGGGTTGCGGGTGATCAACTGCAGCGGGCGACCATCGACTCCGCCTGCCGCATTGATCTGTGCAATTGCGAACTGCGCGCCGCGCATCGTCGAGCCCTCGGCAGCCGCCGTGACACCGGTATCGGAAAACAGACCGCCTATGCGGATCGACTGGTCAACCATGCCTATAAACCTTGTTCAACGTGAGAAAAGACACCCGCGCGTGGATGGGGGTCTGGAGGCCTGTGCAAAAAATGATTGAGCGAGACGCCGTATAACGCAACGGCTGCTCTCAGGCGGGTTGTGCCTGGGGCTGGCGCGACAACACTGTCAGGGCCAGTCATGCGAGGGGCCTTCCACACCTGCCGAGGATGGGCGTGTGACAAGGGACCCTGCGAGGGTGTTGCCTTGCGCTCATGCAGATAGTGGGCCACCCGCAATGGGCGACCTGCACGCGTGGCGCAGGCCGGGTTCAATCCTTGCCTTGGAGCCAACTCATGCCGCCCAGACACTCACGGTATTGGTGCATTTATGCTGCATTCGCGCCAAAGCAGCGCAGCCCGGTAACACTCGGCAATAGATGCACAAGTCACTCGTCCCCGCCTTCAACTGCCCGGAAAGCGCCTTGGTCGCAATTGGCACTGCCCTTGCTATAACTCTCCTGAGACATCGCGCCAGCTGTTTGCCCTACGCCCCCTTGGCAGGTAGGGAAGCACCTCGCGTACGACTGGATCGGACACAGCTGTCCCGCCAGATTCGGCACAAGAAGCCTGATTTCCCGACTATTGATTTAGCCGGGATGTCGGGCTTTTTTTATTCCTGGAGAGAAGTGAATGCACAACGACAAACGCCGTTTGATCAAGCATGCCCTGCTGCTGGGCGCCTTCAGCCTGTTGCCGTTTTCCCTGGTCAGTCAGGTGCAGGCAGCCGACACCGTGAAGGTCGGCATCATCCACTCGCTCACCGGCACCATGGCCATGAGTGAGGCCTCGGTGGTGGATGCGGAAAAACTCGCCATCGACGAAATCAACGCCAGTGGTGGCGTGCTCGGCAAGACCATCGAACCGATCGTCGAGGACGGCGCCAGCGATTGGCCGACCTTCGCCGAGAAGGCGCGCAAGCTGTTGGAAAACGATCACGTTGTCGCTACGTTCGGCGCCTACACCTCAGCGTCGCGTAAAGCGGTGTTGCCGGTGTTCGAACGCAACAAGGCGTTGCTGTATTACCCGACGTTCTATGAAGGCCTGGAAAAATCCCCGGCGATCATCTACACCGGCGCGGAAGCATCGCAGCAAACCCTGGCCGCCGTCAGTTGGTTGATGGCCAACAAAGGCAAGACCGTCTACCTCGTCGGCTCCGACTATATCTGGCCGCGCACCACCAACAAGCTGGCGCGGGCGTCGGTGACCAAACAGGGCGGATCCATCGTGGGTGAGGATTACCTGCCCCTGGGCAACATCGAGTTCTCCTCGGTGATCAACAAAATCAAGGCCGCCAAGCCCGACATCGTGCTGTCGACCATCGTCGGTGGCTCAAACGTGGCGTTCTACAAACAACTCAAGGCCGCGGGCATCGACAGCAGCAACCAGACGCTGATGGCGCTGGCCGTCACCGAGGAAGAGGTCACCGGCATCGGCGCCGAAAACCTCACCGGCTTTCTCACGTGCATGAGCTACTTCCAGAGCCTGAAAAACCCGGTCAACGAGAAATTCGTCGCCGCCTTCAAGGCCCGCTATGGCGAGAAACGCGTGGTCGGCGACCCAATGGCTGCCGCGTACACCGCCGTGTACCTGTGGAAAAAAGCCGTGGAAAAAGCCGGCAGTTTCGACGTCCCGGCCGTGATCGCCGCGTCCTCGGAGCTGACCCTAGACGCGCCTGAAGGCGAGGTCAAAGTGCACAAGGACAACCACCACCTGTGGAAGCGCGCGCGCATCGGCACCATCAACGCCCAGGGTCAGGTTGACGTGATCTACGAGTCTGCGCCCATCGAGCCCAACCCTTTCCCGAAACTGTGATGCAGGGTCGGGCGCGATCTGACTCGCGCCCTCTCCCGCCCACGCGGTCCGCCAACGTGCAGCGACAGGTAGCGACGCAATGACTTTCGATATTTTGGTGATGCAGGTCTTCAGCGGGTTCTCGCTGTTCTCGGTGTTGGTGCTGATGGCCCTGGGGCTGACCATCGTATTTGGCCTGATGGGTGTCATCAACATGGCCCACGGCGAGTTGATGGCAATGGGGTCTTACATGACCTACGTCACGTCGGTTGTGTTTGCGCGCTACTTTCCCGACTACATGGGCTGGTATTTCGTGATCGGCATCGGCGTGGCCTTCGTCGTGACCTTCGCGTTTGGTTTCCTGCTCGAACGCTGCTTTATTCGCTTCATGTACAACCGCCCGCTCGACACGCTTCTGGCCACCTGGGGCCTTTCGCTGGTACTGCAGCAGGTGTTCCGCCAGGTCTTCGGGCCCAAGGAAGTCAGCGTGCCCACGGTGCAATGGCTGCAAGGTGCCTGGAAGATCAGCGAAGGCCTGGAACTGCCGCTCAACCGGATTTTCATCATTGGCCTGACACTGGTCATCGCCGGCGCCGTGTTTCTGTTTTTGTACCGCAGCCGCTGGGGTTTGCGTATCCGCGCGGTGACTCAGAACCGCGCCATGGCCGGGGCGGCCGGCATCAACACTGCCCGCGTCGATGCGGTCACCTTTGCCCTGGGCTGCGGGCTGGCCGGGATCGCCGGCAGCTCGTTCACCATGCTGGCCTCGACCGGCCCGGTGAGCGGCCAGCAGTACCTGGTCGACACCTTCATCGTCGTGGTGTTTGGCGGAGTGGAGAGCTTGCTGGGCACCTTTCTGTCGGCCTTCGCCATCGGCCAGACGCAGATTTCGCTGGAGTACCTCACCACCGGCTCCATGGCCAAAGCCATCACGCTGCTGGTGGTGATCGTGCTGCTGTTCTTCCGCCCCAACGGCCTGTTCGCCGCGAAAGTGAGACGCTGAGATGAACGATATGACTGAGACGCCCCTCACCCGTTCCAGCACTTCGACGCCGACCCCGCGCCGGCTGCGCGCCGGGTTGCTGCCATTGCTCGAGCGCCACAGCCTGATCTGGCTGTCGCTCCTGTTGCTGGTGATATTGCCCCTGAGCCTGGGCGACTTTCGCCTGGGCCTGGCCGGCAAATACCTGAGCCTGGCGTTTTGCGCCGTGGGAATGGTGATGATCTGGGGGTACGGCGGGATACTCAGCCTGGGTCAGGGCATCTTCTTTGGCCTTGGCAGCTACATGATGGCGATGTATCTGAAACTGGAAGCCACGGCCACCGACGAAGCGGCGAGCGCGCTCGCCGCCTTCTACGGCTCGGCGTTGCCGGACTTCATGATCTGGAACAGCGTCGACGCTCTGCCCTGGTGGTGGAAACCTTTCGAGTCAGCGACATTCACCTTTGCGGCGATCCTCATCCTCCCGGCATTGCTCGCATTTGTGTTCAGCTACGCGTACTTCAAGAAGCGCGTAGGCGGCGTGTACTTCTCGATCATCACCCTGTCGTTGGCAGCGATCATGTCAATCATGATCATCGGCCAGCAAGGCTACACCGGCGGGGTCAACGGCCTGACCGACTTCAAGACCGCCTTTGGCCTGAGCCTGCAAACGCCTCAGACGCCCTGGATTCTGTACCTGATCACCAGCCTGTTGCTGCTGGGCTGCGTGGCGTTGTGCGGGTTCATCCTGCGCAGCCGGCTGGGCAAAGTAGTGGTGGCGATCCGTGACCGCGAGGACCGCGTACGGTTTTCCGGCTACAACACGGCGCTGTTCAAAGCATTCATCTTTGCCGTGGCGGCGCTGATCTCGGCGCTCGGCGGGGTGATGTTCACCCTGCAGGTCGGCCTTGCGTCGCCGTCGCTGGTGGGCATCATCCCCTCGACCGAAATCGTCATTTACGCTGCCCTTGGCGGGCGTCTGTCGCTGGTCGGTGCGGTGTACGGCACGCTATTGATTGGCGTGGCCAAGACTTATCTGTCGGAAAATTTCGTCAACTTCTGGCAGTACTTCATCGGTTTTCTGTTCATGGGCGTGGTGCTGTTCTTACCGACCGGGCTGGCCGGTTTGCTGCAACGCCTTGGCCACAACAAACAAGAGGTGCAGTCATGAGCGGCCTGTTGCTGAGTGTCGAAGACCTCACGGTGTCGTTCGACGGATTCAAGGCCGTGGACAGCCTTAATTTCTATGTCGAAGAAAACCAGGTGCACGTAGTGATCGGTCCTAACGGCGCAGGCAAGACCACCCTGCTTGACATGATCTGCGGCAAAACCCGTCCGAGCGCCGGCAGTATCCGTTTCAAGGACCTGCAACTGGCCAACATGATCGAGTACCAGATCACCCGCGCAGGCGTTGGGCGCAAATTCCAGAACCCTTCGGTGTATGAAGACCTCACCGTGCGCGAGAACCTCGACATCTCATCGCCTGGCAAACGCGGCATTTTCAACTGCCTGTTCGCCCGCAAAGACCCGGCCCTTCAAGCAGAGATCGAGCAGACCGCCGAGATGATTTTCCTGCAAGACCAACTGGGGCGCAAAGCCGGGCTGTTGTCCCACGGGCAAAAGCAGTGGCTGGAGATCGGCATGCTGCTGATGCAACGCCCGGAACTGTTGCTGCTGGACGAGCCGGTTGCCGGCATGAGCGCAGGCGAGCGGGAAAAGACCGCCGGCCTGCTCAAGCGCATCGCCAAGGGCCGCGCCATGGTGATCATCGAGCACGACATGGAGTTCGTGAAGTCAGTGGCTGACAAAGTCACCGTCCTGCACCAGGGCAAGACCCTGGCCTACGGCTCGATGGATCAGGTGCAAAACGATCCTCGCGTCATCGACGTCTACCTGGGGCACTGAGCATGCTGACCGTCAATAACCTGAACGTGTATTACGGCGACAGCCATGTGCTGCGCAATCTCGACCTGACCCTCGCACCTGCCGAGTCCCTGGCGATCATGGGCCGCAACGGCATGGGCAAGACCACCCTGCTCAGAAGCCTGGTCGGCATGCTGCCGGCACGTAGCGGCAGCATCACGCTGGCGGGCCAGGAACTCAGCGCCAGCAAGAGCTATGAGCGAGTCGCCGCCGGGGTGGGCTTCGTGCCGCAGGGGCGGATGATTTTTCCGTACCTGACGGTGGAGGAAAACATCCTCACAGGCATGCAGGGCGCCCCAGCCGCATCGATTCCCGACTACATCTACGAGTACTTCCCGGTGCTGTTCGAGATGCGCCGACGCAAAGGCGGCAACCTCTCCGGAGGCCAGCAACAACAGCTGGCGATTGCCCGTGCGTTGGTCTCCAACCCCAAAGTGCTGATCCTGGATGAGCCGACCGAGGGCATTCAGCCCTCGATCATCAAGGACATCGCCCGCGCCCTGAACCTGCTGAAAAAAGAACGGGGGTTTTCGCTGATCGTTTCCGAACAGGTGCTGTCGTTTGCGATGGCGGTGGCCGACCGGTACCTGATCATCGAGAAAGGCGAGTTCGTGCACAGTGAGGTCCGGGAAACCGTCGACCGCGAGCGCATCCTGCGCTACCTGACTATCTGAAACCGGACCTGGGAGCACACACCATGTTGATCCTTGACCGCATTCTGGGCCAGGCCAGCGACCCTGCCCTCGCCGACCGTTTGCATGACCTCAGCCATGCAGGCCAGGTCGAAACGCTCAGCCTGTCGGCCAGCGACATTCAGCGCCACCGCCTGCGCCTTGCCAGTGATCGCGGCACCGACTGTGCGATACGGCTGGAGCGCCATCAGCAACTGCGTAACGGCTCGGTGTTGATGCTCGACGGTCAGCGCGCCATCGTCGTGCAAATGCAGGACGTGCACTTTCTCGACCTGCAACCGCGGGACGCTGCCGCCGCGCTGGAACTGGGGTATTTCGCCGGCAACATGCACTGGGCCGTGCGCTTTGCAGGCACTACGTTGCAGATCCCGCTGAATGGCCCGGAGGCTGATTACCTTGAGCGCCTGGCACCGATGCTCGCGGACGGCCGGGTGCTGCGCCTATGAGCGCCGCACCGGCCGAGTTGCGCAGCAGCCTGTTGGCGCTGCAACAGGCAGACAGTTTTTTCCCCGGTGGCGCGGTGGCGTGGTCGTGGGGGCTGGAAACGCTGGTGGCCGATGCACGCCTGGGGCAGCACGCCGCGATGACCGACCCAGTCCCTGTCAGGCGCCGTCAGCGCAGCCTGCAGAATGATCGCAGCGTTCAGGTACGGGCCTTCGTCGAAGGGCAGTTACGCCATCGCTGGAACAGTTTTGACCGGGTGTTTCTGTACGCCGCCTGGCACGCAGCAACTGACGTCGCCACCGTGATGGACCTGGACCGTCAGATAGAGGCTCTGACCCTGGCAGAGGAACTGCGCCAGGGCTCACGTCGCGTTGGCCAATCGTTGCTGGGCGTGCATGTCGCGCTCGGTACACCCGGCGCGGCCGCTTACCAGCAACACGTGCTCGCCCGAGCAACGCCGGGGCATTTGCCGGTGCTGCAGGGGCTGCTGTGGAAACGACTCGGCATGCAACTCGATCACTGCCAACTCGCTGCCGCCCATGGGTTATGCACCGGACTGGTCAGCGCCGCTGTGCGCCTGGGCGTCATGGGGCATGTGGATGCGCAGCGGGTGCTCACGGACATCCAGCCCCTGCTGCTGCAACTGCTGGCTCAGGAACCGCTCGTCCTCGACGACGCCAGCGGCTTTACCCCCATGGCCGAGATCGCCGTGATGCGTCACGAAATCCAGGACCTCCGTCTTTTCGCCAATTGAGGTGACGGGCACGAAAATGCCTGCTGCCGACACAGGAGCTTGAACATGCTGCTGACGCCCACCGAACTTGAGCGGCTGACGCTGTACACCGCCGCCGAACTTTCGCGCAAACGCCGCGCCAAAGGGCTGCGCCTGAACTTTCCGGAAGCCTCGGCGCTGATTGCCGATGAGATACTCGAAGGCGCCCGTGAGGGTCGCAGCGTGGCCGAGCTGATCGGTTTCGGCTCGACGCTCCTCAACACTGACGATGTGATGCCTGGCGTGGCCGATCTGCTGCCGGTGCTGCAGGTGGAAGGTACGTTCCCCGATGGCACCAAACTGGTCACCGTGCATCAGCCGATTCGACCGGGGCAGTTGCCGTTGGCTGTCATGCCGACGCCAGGCGAAATCATCTCGCCCGAGTGCGACATACAGCTCAACAGCGGTCGCCCTACGACTACCGTACGGGCCATCAATACCGGCGACCGGCCGGTGCAAATCGGCAGTCACTACCACTTTTTCGAAGTCAACAAAGCGCTGGATTTCCCGCGCGCCGACGCCTTCGGCATGCACCTGGACATTCCAGCCGGCACTGCCGTGCGTTTTGAGCCGGGGGAGCTGCGCGAAGTGCAGCTGGTGCAATTCGGCGGCACGGGCGACATCCACGGTTTCAGCGGTTTGACCAATGGCAATCTGCACGATCCGGCCTGCAAGGCCATCGCGCTCGAACGGGCACGCGCCCAACAGTTCAAGGGGGCGTGACCCATGGCAACGATGACCCGCAAGGAATACGCCGCGATGTACGGCCCCACCACCGGCGACGCCGTGCGCCTGGGAGATACTTCGCTGCTGGCCGAGGTCGAGTTCGACCACTCGGTACCCGGCGATGAATGCCTGCACGGCGGCGGCAAGACACTGCGCGACGGCATGGGCCTGATGCCGGGGCATGACAGCGCAGACGGCGCGCTGGACATGCTGATCTGCAACGCGCTGATCATCGACCCGGTGATCGGCATCGTCAAAGGCGACATCGGCATCAAGGACGGCAAGATCGTGGCCATCGGCAAGGCCGGCAATCCGCAGGTCATGGACGGTGTCCATCCGCAGCTGATCTGCGGCGTCGCAACCACCGTGCGCGACGCTGAAGGCATGATCATTACGCCCGGCGGGATCGATGTGCACGTGCATTTCGACTCCGCGCAACTCTGCGATCACGCGCTGGCGGCGGGCCTGACGACGCTGATCGGCGGCTCGCTCGGGCCGATCACCGTGGGGATCGACTGCGGCGGCGAATGGAACGTCGGCAAGATGCTGCAGGCCTCTGAAGCCTGGCCCATCAATTTCGGCTTTCTCGGCAGGGGCAATTCCAGCAAGCCGGAATCGCTGCTCGGCCAACTGCGTGGTGGTTGCCTGGGGTTGAAGATCCACGAGGACTGGGGCGCGATGCCTGCCGTGATCGATACCTGCCTCAAGGTGGCCGATAAATACGACTTCCAGGTGCAACTACACACCGACACGCTGAATGAATCGGGCTTTCTCGAAGACACACTGGCCGCCATCGGTGACCGCACGATCCACATGTACCACACCGAAGGTGCAGGCGGCGGCCACGCCCCGGACATCATCAGCGTGGCGGGAAAATCCAACTGCATCCCCTCCTCGACCAACCCGACCAATCCGTACACCGTCAACACCTTCGACGAGCATCTGGACATGATCATGGTCTGCCATCACCTCAATCCGGACGTGCCGGAAGACGTGGCGTTCGCGGAATCCAGGGTGCGTCCGCAGACCATCGCCGCCGAAGACATCCTGCACGACACCGGGGCGATTTCGATCCTCGGCTCCGACAGCCAGGGCATGGGGCGCATCAACGAGGTGATCTGCCGCACCTGGCAACTGGCCTCGAAAATGAAAGAGCAACGCGGTCGTTTGCCGGAAGAAAAAACTGCATTGGGCGACAACGAACGCATCAAGCGTTACATCGCCAAGTACACGATCAACGCTGCGCGGGTGTTCGGAATCGACAGTTACATCGGCTCGCTGGAGCCTGGCAAGATCGCTGACCTGGTGCTGTGGCGCCCGGCCTTTTTTGGCATCAAGCCGGAGTTGGTGGTCAAGGGTGGTTTTATCGTGCACGGCGTGATGGGCGACTCGGCAGCCTCGTTGTACACCTGCGAACCGCTGATCATGCGCCCGCAATGGGGGGCCTTTGGTGACGCCAAACAGGCGTTGTCGGTGAATTTCGTCAACCGCCTCGCGGTGGAGGCCAATACCGGCGAGAAGCTGGGCCTGAAAAAAGCCCTGTTGCCGGCCTTCGGCACCCGCACGCTGCGCAAGTCCGACATGCTGCACAACGACGCCTGCCCGGACATTCGCGTCGACCCTCAGACCTTCGATGTGTACGCCGACGGAGAGCGCCTGACCTGCGAGCCGGTCAGCGAAGTGCCCTTGGCCCAGCGTTACATGCTGCGCTGATCACAGCCAATAAAAGGAACCTGATAATGAGCACTGCATTCAATGCCGTAACGCAGCCGCAAGCCCATCCCGGTGCCGCGCGCGTCGGGATCGGCGGCCCGGTCGGTTCGGGCAAGACACGCCTGCTGGAGCAACTGATTCCGCGCTTCATCGCACGCGGCACCGAGCTGGCCATCATCACCAACGACCTGGCGACCCGCGAGGACGCCGAACGGGTGCAGCGCAGCGGCCTGATCGACCCACAACGGGTGCTCGCGGTGGAAACCGGCGCCTGCCCGCACACGGCGATCCGTGAAGACCCGACGCTGAACCTGCAAATGGCCGATGAACTGGAAGCGCGATTCGAGAACCTGGACCTGATCCTGATTGAGTCCGGCGGCGATAACCTGGCCTCGACCTTCTCGTTGGATCTGGTGGATTACTGGATCTTTGTCATTGATGTCGCCGGCGGCGATGACATCCCGCGCAAACGAGGGCCTGGCGTATTGAGCTGTGATCTGCTGGTGGTCAACAAATACGATCTGGCGCCCTATGTGGGCGTTGATCTGCCACGCATGCGTCGCGAATCAGCCGAAGCCCGCAACGGCCGGCCCGTGCTGTTCACCAACTGCGCTACGGGTGACGGGGTCGACGCGGTAGTCGACGCCATCAGCCGTGCCGTGTTGTTTGACCGACCATGAACGCGTCGCAGGAGCTGTTTCGACCGTTGAGTGGCCCACCCAAGGCATCGTCGCAGGTACAGGCCCGGATTGCCTTCAGCAAAGCGCCGTCGGGAGCCAGTTACATCAGCGAGCAGCAGGTAGGCTATCCCTTTCATCTGGGCCGTACGCTCAAGCTGCCGGATGACCCGAAAGGCATGGCCGCCGTGTATGTGCAGTCGTGCTCGGGCGGGATTTTCGCAGGGCAGGATTTACAGATGTACCTGCATGCCGGGCCGGACACTCAAGTCCATGTCAGCACTGGCGCAGCGACGGTAGCGCACAGCATGCTCGAGCAATCGGCACGCCAGACCGTCAGCCTTACCGCCGAACGCGGAGCACTACTGGAGTACCTGCCAATGGCGACGATCCTGTTTCCCCAGGCAAAACTGCACAGTCAGGTAAGGGTGAATCTGCACCCAGGCGCCAGGGTGATGCTGTGCGACGCGTTTTGCCTGCACACTCCTCAAGACAGTGCAGGCCTCTTCGATTTCTACCGCGCCGACCTGGAAGTGCGCTGCTCGGCAGGCCGCTTACTGGCCGGCGATCGCCTGGCGCTGAGCGGGCAAGACCTACTGCGGCAATTACCGGGCGTCAGTCATACCTTCCAGACCCTGGCGACATTTATGCTTGTGGGTCAGGGCTTACCTGTCGAAGCGTTGAAAACAGCCTTGCGTAATGCCCTGCCCACTCACCCCGACAGCTACTTGGGTGTCAGCGCGTTGCCCAACGATTGCGGGGTTTCATTACGCATCATGTCCCTTGATGCCGTATCACTGCGCAACAGCCTTCACAAAGCGTGGGCGTGTGTGCGCGAGCATCTGACCGGCGTGGCACCGCGTATACGTCGCAAATGAGCGCTGATGCCGCTTTCTCACTGCATCCATTACGCACCTCACGCTTGAAAACGTAAGTCGTTTGAATCTTAAGCACAGTAAGCGTGCGAACTAAACCGCTTGCAGCTCAAGCCTTAATATTTATTAACCGCTGATTGACACGCTGCCGGTCAAAAGCCGTTGGGTCGTATCTAGCGCGCGCCAGTGCACCACTGAAAAAACCCCGCCTCCCTTGCAGGAGAGCGGGGCTTTTTGTGGGTGCGCTGGATCAGAACTTATACGTTATGCCCAGGCCGAAACCGTTGGAGCTGTTTTCGTACTTGGCGTTGTAGGACGAACCCAAAGCGTTAGCCCTTTTGATCTTGACCGGTTCTTCCTTGAGGTAAGAGTAAGCCAGGTCTACGGTCATATTATCCATCACGGCGTAGCCCAAGCCCAAGCTGAAAATGGTTCGATCACCGGTAGGAATTCGTGGCGAACGGTCAGTATTGTTGGTGGGTGACTGGTCGAAGGTCAGGCCGGTGCGCACAACAACCTGTTTAGTGAGTCGATACGAGGTACCCAGAGCGTAAGCCCAAGTATCATGCCAGTTCTGTGGTTCTAAAATCTGACCGACGATTCGAGGTGCGAGTGCGCCGTTCGCTGTAGTCACACCTTCGTTGTTGATTGTAATCTCTTTGAGGCGGCTCCAACGAGTCCAAGTCGCACCGCCATACAGTTTCCAGGCATCGCTAAGGTCTTGAGTGACCGAGGCATCCCACGATTCAGGGGTGTCAATTTTCAACGAAGCATCGTAACGGCCTGCACGCAGGTAAGCAGCTGGAACTCGGGTTCCAGGCGTCACTTCAGTATGGCCTTCGAGCTTGTATTTCACCTTCGAGTGGTAAGTCAGGCCGACCCGCGTTGTGTCAGTGGCTTGCACCAGGATACCGGCGTTGAAGCCAAGAGCTGTGTCGTCACCTTTGATTTTAACCTTGCTGTCTCCGGTGCCGGCGAGCCCTGGGAGCGGTAACAATGCCAGACTTGGCCGAGACTCAAGGTCGCCGACAATCCGATTGATAGTCGGACCAAAACCGATCGAAACCTTGTCATTGAAGGCGTAGCTGACGGTCGGTTGGAAGGTAATAACCGACACTTCGCTCTTGCTACCAAAAGCACGGCCTTGGAAACTGTTTTCGTAATCTGTCTTCAAGCCGAATGGAGCGTAAACGCCGAAGCCGATAGCCCACTGGTCGTTAAGTCTGTTGGTGTAGAAGCCGAACGGGACTCCGATCAAAGGCACCATGTCACCTTTGTTGCTGCCCGACGAACGCCCCCCAGTGTCCTTGATATCGGTAGACCCGTCGATGAATGCAACACCGCCCGTAACCTGCTGGCCTTGCAGGCGAGCCATACCGGCGGGGTTACCATAAACAGTGCTTGCATTATCAGCAGATGAAGAGCGGCCTGCGAAACCTATCCCCATCCCAGCGACGTCTTGTTCGTTTAGGGCAAAGCCACTTGCGAAGACGTGGGAAGCTGCCATAGCTACGGCAAGGCTAAGTGTAGTGTTGAGCATTACTTTTTTCATTATTATAACTCCGAGTGATCACCGCTTTGAAAAACATCAATGCCTTCAAGATTGCGCCATAGTTTAAAACGTCGAACACAAGGACATTTCCAGGACAATCCGGCGAAACTTTTTGACAACTATTTGAATTTTCCCGAACAACTTCCAGTAAGTCTTCCTGTCTCGGCGCCGATTACAGGTCGGGCATTACGAATTGCGTCACGGAAGACTGAATCCACCCTTTAACTGCAACGCCCGTGGCACTACCCACACCGTTCGATGGCAGGGTGAATACAATGTGGCTGACGTCTACGCTTGCACCCACTGCATCAACTTTGCATATATATATGACTTCAGCGAACCAACTTTGAGCTATTTATGGTCTGGCGCTCGATACAAATGCTTCGTCGACCTTGGCCAGGTCGGTATCGCGCAAATTACCCGCGTAGTAATGCAATTTGGTCCAGGCCATCAAATAGTCGTAGCGCGCCTGGGCCAGGTCGCGGCGCGTGCTGTAGAGCTGCTGCTCGGCGTTCAACGCATCAAGGTTGACCCGCTCGCCGCCGAGGATGCTTTGTTTGGTCGACACCACCAGCGCTTCCGCTGACGCCAGGGCCTTTTGATAGGCGCGCAATTTGCTCACCCCCGACAGGCAGGCGCTGAACTGCCGACGCAGTTCGATCAGGGTTTCGCGGGTCTTGCCTTCCAATTCGTACTCGGCCTGCTCCATGGCGCGGCTAGCCTGGCGGGTGGAGGCAGAGATGCCGCCACCGGCATACAGCGGCAGGCTGACTTCAATCCCGATGGTGTTGGTGTCGTAGCGCTGGTTGTAGGTGTTGCCGCTGTCAGACTCCTGCTGGCGTGAACTGGCATAGGCGGTGACCTTGGGCAAATGCCCGGCACGGTTGCGTTCCACTTCATAACGCGCCACTTCCAGCGCCTGGCGTTGGGACGCGAGCGTGGGGTTATTGCTGATCGCCAGTTCATGCCAAGTGTCGTAGCTGGCCGGTGCCAGGGTGAACGCGGCGAAATCCTGGTTCAACGGCGCGAGGTCGTGGATGTTGACGCTCTGTACGCCAATCAATGCGCCCAGTTCACGCAGCGAAGCATCCTGTTCATCCAGCGCCTGGATCTCTTCGGCCGTCGCCAGCTCATAGCGCGACTCGGCTTCGAGAATATCGGTGCGCGTGCCCTCGCCTTGCTGGAACAGGTGCTGGTTTTGCTGAAACTGCTGCTCGAATGCCTTCTTCTTGGCGCGGGCAATGTCGATCTGGTCCTGGGCAAACAGCGCCTGGGTGTAATAGCTCAGCACCCGCACCAGCAGCGCCTGGCTCTTGTCGCGAAAGCTTTCATCGGCGAACAGCGCCTGGGCCACGCCTTTGCGGTAGTTGGCGTAGGCTTCGTAGTCGAACAGCGGCTGTTGCAGGCTGAAGGTCGAGCCGTAGCTGTTGTAGCTGCGGTCGTCGTGATAATTGCCGCCGCGCCCGTCCGGCAGAGTGGCCTGGGAGTTGTTGCGGCCCTTGTTGTAGTTATAGGACAGCCTGGGCAGCAGGCCGGCGCGGCCGATGGTGCGGTTTTCCAGGCCTGCGTCGCGCTCCTTGATGGCGCCCAGGAATACCGGATCATTGCGCAGGGCCTGCTCATACACATCGAACGGGCCCATGGCGGCCTGGGCATTGGCGCAGGTCAACAGCAAGGCGATAAGCAAGCGTTTCATGCTCATTCCTCGGTCAACGCTGAGCCGGCGCGGTCGAGCAGCGGCTTGAACAGGTAGTTGAGCAACGACCGCTCGCCGGTGCGCACAAACATCTCGGCGGGCATGCCCGGCTTGATCACCAGGCCGTGGAGTTTTTCCAGCGCGGCGTCGCTGACCGTGGTGCGCAGCACGTAATACGGCGCGCCGGTTTTTTCATCGAGCATCTGGTCGGCGGAAATCAGGCTGACCTCACCCGGCACGCGGGGTGTGCGGCTTTGGTTGAAGGCGGTGAAGAGGATATCGACTGGCAAGTGCGTGCCGACCTTGTCCACCAGATGCACCGGCAAATGCCCTTCGACTTCCAGGCGCGTGCCTTGGGGCACGATTTCCAGCAGGGTTTCACCGGCACGCACCACCGCGCCCTCGGTGTGCACGCTGAGATTGACCGCGATGCCATCCGCCGGGGCGTTGATCTCGCTGTGTTGCAGGTCAAACCCGGCCGAGGTGAGTTGCTGCTCCAGGGTCAGGCTGCGCAGTTGCGCGTCGGCCAGTTGGCTGCGCACTTCCTTCTGGTATTCCTCGCTGTGCTGCTGCAATTTCAGCCGCGATTCGAGGATGCCCTGCTCCACGCGGCCACTTTCGCCGGTGTTCTGCGCCAGGTCCTGTTGCACCTGGGACAGCTGGCGTTGGTACTCCATCAACCGGTTGCGCGGGATGTAGCCGTTGTCGGCCAAGGGTTGCAGGTTGCTCAGTTGGTCGCGCAGGGATTGGGCCTGGGCGGTCAAGTCGCTGCGGGCACGGCGCATGCCAGCGAGTTGCGCGGTGGCGCCGTCGATATTGGCGCGAATCCCTGCCTGTTCACGGGCAAAGGCCTCACGGCGGCTGCTGAACAGTTGGCGCTGGCCTTCCAGCACCAGCGCCAGGGCTGGGTCGGGGTTGGCACTCAGCTCGGCCGGAAAGGTGATGCTGGATTGGTTATCGCGCTCGCTCTGCCAGCGGGCCACACTGGCCCAGGCCATGCGGTACTGGGCCTGCAACGACTGCACATCAGCCTGGTTCTGGGTCTGGTCGAGGCGAAACAGCGGCTGGCCCTGTTTCACCAGCTCGCCCTCCTTCACCAGAATCCGGCTGACCACGCCGGGGCTGAAGGTTTGCACCGCCTTGCGTTTGCCCGACACCACCACCGTGCCTTGTACCGGAATGCCCTGATCCAGGGGCGCCAGGCTGGCCCACAGGAAAAATCCACCGGCGCAGAGTACCGTCAGCCACCAGCCCAAACGCACGAAAAAACCCGCGTCGCGTTGCTCAAAAGTGATGCTGCTCATGCGCCTGGATTCCTTCCGGCTTGGTACTGACGACTGAAACTCACCCCGGGCTTTTCCTTGGGCGCCTCCTGCTGGCCGGACAACGCGCGCAGCACCTCCTGGCTCGGCCCGAATGCCTGCAAGTGCCCTTCGCTGAGGACCAGCAGCTTGTCGGCCTGGGCCAGCGCCGAAGAACGGTGAGTGACCAACACCACGCTGCTGCCCTGGGCCTTCATCTGCACGATGGCGCTGGCCAGCGCTGCTTCACCAACGGTATCGAGGTTGGAGTTGGGTTCATCCAGCACGATCAGGCGCGGCCCGCCGTACAGCGCACGTGCCAGGGCCACCCGTTGTTTCTGGCCGCCGGACAGGCCGCCGCCGTTGTCGCCCAGCAGCGTGTCGTAGCCTTGCGGCAGGCGCAGGATCAGTTCATGCACGCCGGCCTGTTGCGCGGCGCGCACCACTTGCTCAGGGTCGGCCTCGCGAAAGCGCGCGATGTTGTCGGCAATGCTGCCGCTGAACAGCTCGATGTCCTGGGGCAAATAGCCGATATGCGGGCCGAGGTCGTCGCGGTCCCAGCGATGAATGTCCGCGCCATCCAGGCGCACGCTGCCCGCCAGCGTCGGCCACACCCCCACCAGCACACGCGCCAGGGTGGATTTGCCGGAGCCCGACGCGCCCAGCACACCGAGCACCTCGCCTGCGCCGAGGTTGAAGCTGACCTGATGCAGGATGGGCATGCGCTGCCCGGGCGGGCCGGCACTGACCTGTTCGAAACTCACCTGCCCTTTGGGCGCCGGCAGCTTCATCTGCTGCACTTCCGGTGGAAACTCGCGCAGTAAGTCATCCAGCCGCTGGTAGGCCAATTTGGCCGAACTCCACTGCTTCCACACCGCAATCAACTGATCGATGGGGCTCAGCACGCGGCCCATCAGGATCGAGCCGGCGATCATCATCCCGGCCGTCATATCGCCCCTGATCACCAGCAGTGCGCCCAGCCCCAGCACCAGCGATTGCAGGCACAGGCGCAGGGATTTGCTCAGGGAGGTGATCACCGAGCCGGTATCGCTGGCGCTGTTCTGCAAGCCTAGAAACTGCGAATGCACGGCGAACCAGCGCGTGCGCAACGCGCCCAGCATGCCCATGGCCTGGATAGTCTCGGCATTGTGCAAATGGCTGGTGGCTAACTGGGTCGATTGTTGGGAGTAACCGCTGGCTTCGCCCAATGGTTTTTTGGTCAGGTATTCATTCAGGCACGCCAGGCCGATCAACAGCAGCGCGCCGGCGGTGGCCAACACGCCGAGCCAGACGTTGAACAGGAAAATCACAAATAGATAGATGGGAAACCACGGCGCATCAAAAAACGCGAACAGTGCCGGTCCGGTGATGAATTGGCGGATATGGGTCAGGTCGCCCAAGGACTGCCCCGCATGCCCTTGGCCGCGCTGCAGGTTGCGTTCGAACGCGGCCTTGTACACGCGCAAGTTGAAGCGCCGCTCCAACTGGCTACCAATACGGATCACGATAAAACTGCGGATGACTTCCAGCAGGCCAATAAACGCAAAGAACCCCACGACCATCAGCGTCAACATCACCAGAGTGGTTTCATTCTGGGAGGACAGCACGCGGTCATACACTTGCAGCATGTAAATCGACGGCACCAGCATCAGCAAGTTAATCAATGCTGTAAAGCAGCCAATACTGATCAAGATGCTCTTGTATTCGCCAAGCGTTTTAAAGAAGGGAACATGGGGAGTGGTCTTAGCCATGTTGCTTAATTTCCCTGAGCTATTGGGTAGTTGTGAGGAGTCAGGAAACGCGTTGTTCTCCCGACTCCCTAGATAGATCTCCCTCAGCTATTACGACGTCAAGTGATCGTAATTCCATCGGCTGACAAGTTGCCCACCCCAACTCCCACCAAGGTCACTGAACTGTTGCCAAAGCTCAATACCGTATCATTCCCGACCGTTTGGGCATGATCTTGTAAGCTGTAATGCTCTCCCACTCCTTCAGCGCCAATAAAAACCAACTTATCAGTAGTTTTGTAGTCGACAATGCGGTCTTGACCAAAATTACCAGTGAACAGGAAGGTGTTCGTCCCCGCCCCCCCTTTAAGCAGATCATTGCCGGCACCGCCGACCAGCACATCATTGCCCTTGCCCCCGATAAGCTGGTCGTTGCCATCCAGGCCAAACAACCAGTCACCGCCGTCATGGGCGATGAGCACGTTGTTACCAAAGTCCCCTTTGACCGATGACGCGTAAGCCGTCAGGTCTGTACCTGCCAACAGGCCTTTATCGGTGACGCTATGGGTCACGTTTTTACTAAAGAGGATCCAGCTGCTTTCCTTACTCACTACCGCGCCGATGTCCTCGGTAATGCTGATGCCTGCGTAGGCATCACGCACGTACAAGGTCCCTGCACCATCATTGGCGAAGGAGTAGCTCTTCACCGACTGCTGCAAGTCCAGGGTATTGTGACCACCGCCGCCAAGAATGATGTTGTAGCCGCCGCCGTCACGGAAGGTGTCGTCACCGGCGCGCCCTTCAAGATAATCGTTGCCCTTGCCCCCTTGAATCAGGTCGGCCCCATCGGTGCCGATGATGAAGGTACTACCTTTATGGGGCTCGGCATTACGGTTGAGATCCTGAACCCAGGTAGTTTTCGCGGCAGGGTCAGACAGGTTAGCAACGATGACGGTCGAATCTCTGCTGGTCAGGTCGTAGAACTTCGACTCCAGGATGCGAGTCATTCCATTGTTGTATCCGGAAGTTATGGCCACGTGAGTGGACCACGCTGCCAGGTTGAGGATGGAATTTGGCAACACATTCCACAGGTCCGAAGCGTAGTAATCATTAAAGCTGACGATGTTGTCAGTCGATGACTGCTGCGGTTTGTCATGTACGCCTAGCGATGAAGAATTTAGCGAGTAACCATCGTTTAACCTGAACACTGGGTCTTGTTCATATCCAACGTTCAGCACTTTGCCTGTGGCGCTCTGGTTCAAGGACGCATAAGCCACATAGTTGGCATTTTGATAAAAACCGGACCAATGATCATTACTCAGGTCAGCCATGCTATTGACCGCTGCCCCCCAAGGCTATGGCCGCTGACTACCACATCCTGGCCGCTCAGCCCATTGGCCTGGGCATAAGCGGCCACGTTACCCAGTAACTTGCCAAAAGCCTCATTAGTATAATTTTTGGCACTCGTTGGGTCGAAGCCGACCGCTAAGTCGTTGATCGCATCGCCAAGAGTATCGCTAATCAATGATTCCCTTGGTCCGGACGTGCCACGAAAAGAGATACCGATGCTGGTGAGCCTACCTGCTTCGTCATACTTACCGAGCACTTCGGCCTGGGCAGTGGTGTAACCAGACGCCTCACCGAAGAAAGTCCCTCTCTGATCAACCTTGCCTTCATAAGATAGGGTGGTAGCGCTGATGGGATTCCAGCCTGCGGCTTTGACCGATGCCAGGGCAGCTTTTTCTGAGTCGGGGTTCCAGGGAATACCCGGTACCAGACCTTGGGAGTCATTGCTTCCAATCACTGCTGTGACGAGTGTCGCTGGAAGTCCAAAGCCTAGGCCGTACTGCTGGTAACCAGCGGAGTAACCGCTATCAATATTGTGATAGGAGTACACCATTATGGCCATGGCATCGGCAAACAGTGCTTTGGAGCTCTCGGTGCCGAGGTTTTTGTAGTCAAATATTCCCATGTGAGTACGTCCTATTATTTTTATTTTTCAGGATTAGTCATGTGTAAAAACAATCAATCGACAGCAACGATCTAGAGGTCCGAGTACAACCGACACCAAAAAGAAATGCCGCGAGGCATTGACGCGATCTCAACGATACGCCCCCGATTTGCCGGCTCTCAGCTTTGGCACCTTCGTTCCAAAAACTCCCTAGGCACGCCATCTAACTCCACAGCTCATATTGATGTCAATCGCAATCAAAAATATTGACAACCAAGATTATGATCGACATCATTAAGAATCTTGCCTCGGGAAGAGTTCTCGATTGCTCTACCCGTAACGCACGTACCTGCCCTCCTGTCAGGCGCCCCCCTTGCTTCTTGAAGCGCCGCGCCCGCAGGTCTTCAGACCAAACGGCAGAAAACCCTTCGAGTTCAATCAACGGAGAACGTCATGTCTGAGCAATATGCACTGTGTGTCATCCTGCCCGTGAAGGCGGAACATGCCGACGAGTTCGCGTTCATGGTCCAGGAAAACGTCGCCGGGACGCGCAATGACAAGGGCGTCATCACCTTCAATTTCCATCAGGTGGTCGCAGAGACGACCTGGATCCTTTACGAGATCTGGGAAAGCAAGGCAGATTCCGATGCTCACCAGCGAAAGCCTGAAGTCCAAGCCTTCTTTGCAAAGGCCCCCCGATTACTCGCGGGCGAACCCAAAGTTTTCCAGCTGGGTCAACTCATTCAGCACAACGCATAGGGTCACCTGACCAGGAGAAGACGATGACATTCAAGGCACTGCTCGCCAGCAAGACAGGCGACACCATTTCAACCAACTTGGTCGACTTTGAGGACGAGGATCTGATGCCGGGCGACGTCACCGTCGCGGTCGAGTATTCAACGGTAAACTATAAGGATGCAATGGCGCTCAGTGGCCGGTCACCGATCATTAGTAAGTTTCCGCTGATCCCGGGCATCGACTTTGCCGGTATCGTAGAATCATCGACTTATCCCGGCATCGTGGCTGGCGACCGTGTACTCGCCAACGGCTGGGGACTCAGTCAGACCCACCACGGTGGCTTCGCCCAGAAGGCGCGGGTGAGCGGTGATTGGTTGGTGAAAATTCCCACAGCCTTTTCGTCCCGCGATGCCATGGCTATCGGCACAGCAGGATACACCGCGATGCTGGCCGTGCTGGCGCTGGAGCATGGCGGCCTGACGCCTGAGCGCGGCGATATCCTGGTGACGGGTGCCAATGGTGGCTCTGGATCGGTGGCAATCGCCCTGCTGTCCAAACTGGGCTATCGCGTGATCGCATCGACCGGGCGGCTTGATGAAGTCGATTACCTGCGCGCGCTTGGCGCACACGAGATCATTGACCGTAACACCTTGTCCGCACCGGGCGCACCGATTTCCAAAGAACGCTGGGCGGGCGCCATTGACTCGGTCGGCAGCCATACGTTGGCTAACGTGCTCGCACAGACCCGGTATCGTGGCGTGGTCGCGGCGTTCGGGCTTGCACAGGGCTTAGATCTGCCCGCCACGGTGCTCCCATTCATCCTGCGCAACATCACCCTTGCCGGCATTGACTCGGTCAACGCGCCGCAGCACATACGGCTGCAGGCTTGGTCGCGCCTTGCCAGTGACTTGGATCTGGACAAGCTTGCCCGAACCTCGAAGGTGGTTGGCCTCGCCGATGTTTCTAACGTCGCAAGCGGTGTGCTCGCAGGGAAGGTTCAGGGGCGCACTATCGTCGATGTGAACGCGTGACCGTCAATTTGGCGGCACTTCACTGCTCTCGATTCGCCGCGCGACATGAGACTCAAAAGAGAAGATGCGCCCATGAATAAGCATCCAGGATTGAGTATGGCCTATATAGAAACGCCCACTCGATCGATTGACGTTGGCGGAACTGCATTCGCGTACAGAGACCTAGGGCCGCGCAGTGGCGTGCCACTGATCCTGCTCAACCACTGGGGCGCGGTTCTGGACAACATCGACCCACGAATCGTCGATGGCCTTGCCTGCACGCATCGCATCATCGCCATCGACTATCAGGGGATCGGCTCTTCAGGCGGAACCGCACCTGTGACCGTCGATGCGATGGCCCGGGATGTGATTGCGCTCATCGAAGCACTAGGCTTTAAGAAGGTCGATTTGCTCGGCTTTTCCCTAGGCGGGTTCGTGGCACAGGATATCGTGCTCAAAGTCCCTGGGATGGTTCGGCGCCTCATACTGACCGGTACAGGACCGGCGGGCGGCAAAGGAATCGACAAGGTTGGTATGGTTTCCTGGCCGCTCATACTCAAGGGCTTGTTGACCCTGCGAGATCCGAAGATCTACCTGTTCTTTACTTCCACACCAAATGGTCGGCAAGCCGCGAAAGCCTTCGTAGAGCGGCTGAAAGAACGCAAAATGGATCGCGACAAAGGGCCGACGCCCGGCGCGTTCCTTCGCCAATTGAAGGCGATCCAGGCGTGGGGACGGCAGGCACCCCAGGATCTGAGCCGCATCCGAGTCCCAGTACTGATCGCCAATGGTGACAACGACATCATGGTGCCCACGGTGAACAGTGACGACTTGGCACGTCGGATTCGTGGTTCACAACTTATCATCTACAAAGATGCCGGGCATGGCGGAATTTTCCAGTATCACAACGAGTTCGTGTTCGCGGCGTTACGCTTCCTCAATGACTGAAGCGATGCAAAGACGACTATCAAACCGCACCATGAACCCAGGGCCAGACCGCGAGCCCGCTGATGTGTTGTTCCAACTCAGGGAACAATGCCTTCATCGATTTAACGCCGCTGTCCTCTGAGCAGTTCGAGGCCGGGTATGCCCACTTCGCTGCAGCTAAAGCGGGATTGCGCATGATTGCGCAGAGCATGGCTCGCGAGTACAGCCCGAAGGGGATCCACGTCGCGCATGTTGTTATCGACGGCGGCATCCTTGGCGACCGGCTTCAGGCCGCCTTTCCTGACAGAGTCAACCTGGCCGCGGCAGACGGTCTGCTTGGCTATGACGCTATCGCCGAGAACTACTGGATGCTGCACCGCCAGCCGAGATCGGCCTGGACGCAGTAGCTGGACCTGAGGCCCTTTAAGGAAAACTGGTAACTGCGTCGGCCGAAGCCCGGGCGCTATACGCCGACCGACGAAGCGCGCACGTCGCTGGGCGTGCGTCCATAGTGCGCCTTGAAGGCTCTGGCGAAATGCGCCTGGCTGGTGAACCCTTGGCGATAGGCGACCTCGGCAATGTCCAGCCCGCGACTGTCCGCCTGGCTCAGCAGACGGAACGCTCCCTGTAAGCGCTTTTCCAAAATAAAACGATGGGGTTGTGTGTCTTCCAGAGCAAATAGCCTGGCCAGGTGTCGTGTGGAGACGCCGGTTTGATGAGCCACCCGCTCACAACTCAATGCAGGGTCGGACAGTTGCTCGAGGATGCATTGCTTGGCGGCCAACAAGTAGGACGCACTGAGTGCGTTGATCCGGCGGTTGCCCATCTGACCCGCAATGATAGTCCCCAGCAGCTCAAGAGCATCCTCTTGATAATTGTCCGCCCCTTGGCTGAGCGGCTGCTCGAAAAAACCGCCGGTGCGCTCACTCAATGTCCTTAGCAGTAAACGCTGTGTGCCGGTGTGTGCACTGATCTTCACGGCGTGATCAAAGCGGCGCAGACAGCGGGAGGCAAACACGTCCTGGGGGATATCGAAGATAAACTTGTGCATCGAAGCGGAGAAGCCGAACAGGTAGGGCTTGTCGGTGCGATACACCATCATCTCGCCCGGTTCCAGCAGATGGCAGTTGCCGTTCTGAAAGAAAAACGACGCACTGCCCATGACCAGCGATACGAACACCGACTCTTTGGGCACGGTGCGAATCATTGAACCATCACGCTCGATGACGTGTTGGGTACCGGCAATATGGGCGACCCGCAGCCGGTCCAGACTCAGATTGTCCTCCCGCGCGCTGAACCCGGTTTCGCTGAAGGAAGAGCACTTCAGGCCGACCAGCGTCGATGCGTTGTACTGCTCCCAAAATGCCACGCGCTGATCCAGCGGAAGGTCATCGGTACTGGCACGCTGGGTATCAAGCAAGGCGACGGTTCGGGTCATTTTTTTATTCTCGTTTTTATTGACTACTCGGCCCCACACAAGGCGGATTACGGGGCCTGCAGCGCCCCATTAACCGCCGACCCAGGCACGCTGTCAATCGGTAGCCGATACAAAACCACGGCAACCGATGAACTGAAAATATCCGTCCGATTCAGACAACAATGACGTCAGTTTCGATCAAACCGTTGCGCCCCGTTCTCCCTAAAGTGGCCCCTGTATTCCAACAATCAGAGGCCCAACATGCCCGAATTAGCCCGCAACGAATTTTGGAAAGACCTGCAGCCCATCGCGAACTGCTTCAAGCCCGACGCCAAGCCTGAGGTTTACCTGCCGAATGCCGCCAGCGATGATCTGCGGCTCTACGTGCCTTTCACCGAGACGGTTTCTTCACGCCCTCTGTGGATCTCCCCCAGCGAAAACCGCTGGTGCGACATCTTGATGTCCAGCCATGCCGGCCTGGTCAATCGCCACTACCACCCGCACGAAGTGTTCGCCTACACCCTGTCGGGCAAGTGGGGCTACCTGGAGCACGACTGGACCGCCACCGCCGGTGATTTCGTTTATGAGACGCCCGGCGAGGGTCACACCTTGGTGGCCTATGAACACGAGGAACCCATGCGCGTGTTCTTCATCGTCAAGGGGCCGCTGATCTGGCTCGACGAGCACGGCGAATCCACCGGCTACTTCGACGTGCACTCCTACATCGCCCTGTGCCGTGAACATTACGAAAAGGTCGGACTGGGCGCTGATGCAGTGGACCGTCTATTCCGTTAAACCCCGTGCTGCGGAGAACCGTCATGGCTCACAAAAACAATAAAGCCAGTTATGAAAATGTCCTGCTCTGCGTGTTGTTCCTGACGTTTGGTTTTGTGTTTTTCGATCGTCTAGCGCTGTCGTTCCTGTTTCCGTTCATGGCTGAAGAGCTGCATCTGAGCAACAGTCACCTCGGCATGTTGTCTTCGGTGCTGGCCTTGGCCTGGGCGATTTCCGGCACGCTGGTCGGCGCGTGGTCAGATCGCCGGGGGGTGCGCAAGCCGCTGCTGATCGCGGCGGTCATCCTCTTCTCGCTGTGCTCGGCCCTCTCTGGGCTGGTCGCGGGATTCCTTAGCCTGTTGCTGTTTCGCGCCATCATGGGGTTGGCCGAGGGGCCCATCCTGCCGTTGTCTCAATCGATGATGGTGGAGGCGTCATCGCCGCATCGCCGGGGCTTGAACATGGGCCTGCTGCAAGGTTCGGCAGCGGGTTTGTTGGGCGCGGTGATCGGCCCTCCGGTGTTGATTGCCCTGGCCGAGGCTTATGGCTGGCGACATGCGTTCATTGTGTCGCTGCTGCCAGGACTGCTGATCGCATGGCTTATCTGGCGCTATGTGCGTCAGGATGAACCTCGTCAGGCTCCAGTGAGTGACGTCAAACTCGCCGGGCAGCGCCTGGCATTGCTTAGAAGCCGCAACATCGTGCTGTGCACATTGATCAGTTGCGTGTTTCTGACCTGGTTCGTGATCCTGATCTCCTTTACCCCGACGTTTCTGGTCAGCGTCCGCGGTTACAGCGCGCCGAGCATGGGCACGATCATGAGTTGCCTGGGTGCGGCATGGGTTGTGTGGGGGTTTGTGGTGCCCAGCATCTCCGACCGTATCGGCCGCCGTCCGACGCTGGTGCTGTTCTCGCTGGTTGCTGCCTGCTGCCCGATAGCCCTGCTATTTGCGCCCTCGCCGATGATACTCGGCGTGCTGATGGTGCTCACCTTCACCGGGCTTGGCTGCTTCACGCTGTTCATGTCCACCATTCCGGCTGAAACCGTCCCGCGTGAAGTCATGGCCACGGCGCTGGGCATGATCATGGGCGTTGGCGAACTGGTGGGAGGGTTCGTGGCGCCGACCGTTGCCGGGTTCGCTGCCGATCAGTTCGGGTTGTCGATTGTAATGTGGATCTCCTGCGGCGGCGCCTTTGCTGGCAGCAGGGCTGTCCCTGCTGCTCAAGGAAACCGCGCCTGGCGTGCTGCAACGCCGATCAATGCAAGCCTGCACACCGCGTGCGTGATCCGAGATCAACACGCTGCTCCATTTGCTCATCACAACAACAATAAAATGAGTCCCAGACCATGCACCCTACTCTTCGTTTGTGCGCGTTTTTATTCCTGGTGTTTACCTACCCCCAAGCCTGGGCACTGGACCGAGAAGGTCCACTGGACGGCCCGGGCGAGCAACTGGCCGGCTACGGTATCCAGCCCCATGTGCAATTCACCAGCCTGTCGATGAAAAACCTCGACACCGGCCCGCGCCCCTACAGCTTCGGCAACAGCGGTGACCTTTACATCGGCGCAGACGTTAACCTCGCCACGCTCAGTGGCCTGGACGGCGCAGCCCTGCATTTCGAACAAACCGTCTTTATCCTCGATAACGGTACCGGCCAACCGACCGGGGGCGAATGGCAAGGTGCCGTCGGCAGCTATTTTGGCGGTGCGCCCTTGCACAATGACATCGCCAGCAATCAGTTGAGCCTGTTGACCTACGAGCAAAAATGGCTCGATGGTCAGCTCGACCTGCACGTCGGACGGACCAATGGCCGGCGGTACTTCTACATCTATAACTGCGAAACGGGGGTCACCTGCAACGACCCGATCCTGGACGCCTCAAGCGGCATGTTGCCGCCGCCCTTCGGTGCCTGGGGCGGCTATCTGAAGTATCAAGTGAACCCGCGTTTTTACGTGCACGCGGGTGCGTTTGAATCCAACCCGGTGGACTACCTGAAAAAGCGCAAAGGCCTGGACTTCAGCACCGACGACGCGAGTGGCACCAGCTTTCTGCTGGGCATTGGCAGCAAGCCGGGCGATGACACCACCCAGTACGAATTGAACGCGTATTTCAACTCGTCCAACCAGGTCGACCCCTTGACGGGTGCCAGCGACCACGGCACGGCCGGCGGCTTCTTCAAGTTTCGCCAGACGCTCTGGCGCGGCGGGCAGCAAGGCGTGCAGGTATTCGGCTCGCTGTCGGCGGCGGCTGACGATAAACAACCCTTCAGCCATTTCGCCGAAGCTGGGCTGACCTACCTTGCCCCCTTTGATCGGGCGCAGGACAAGCTCAATCTCAAAGCCAGTTACCTGCAAGTCAACGACCATCAGTTGCAGTTCCAACAACGCCTGCGCACGGCGGCCGGTGGCGATCCTGAGTTGGGTGAGCGCAATGTCTACGCCGTGGAAGCCAACGGCCACTTTGCCTTGACCCGCCACCTGGCGATCGAACCGAGCATCCAGTACATCATCAACCCGGACAACTTCTACAACCCGGGCGCGACGCAATTGAGCAACAACGGTTTTGTGGTTGGCCTGCTGGTGGTGCTGGATGTGGGTTCGGTACTGGGTCTGTAAGCCGGTGCCTTGAATAAAGCGTTTAACTGACTCCGTGAGGTAATGATGACTATGTTCAGCAGCACTCTGTTTGAAGGCAAGGTCGCGCTCGTCAGCGGCGGGACATCAGGGATTGGCCAGGCGACCGCCGAGTATCTGGCCCGGCATGGCGCCAGGGTCGTGGCGATCGGCTTGGGCGCCGACGCGACAATCGTCGCCGACGGGGTTGAGCTTGATCTTCGCGAAATTAACGTCACCGACGATCAAGCGCTCAAAGGCGTGATCCAAGGCCTGGACCGTCTGGATATTCTGGTACCGGCTGCGGGAGGCACCCTGGGCGAAAAGGAGATGGAGTGGGACGCCTTCAACCAGGTGTTGTCGGTGCAACTCAACGCTGTCTACCGCCTTATCAACCTGGCGTACCCATTGCTGGCCAGGCAAGGTGGGTCGATCATTAACATCGCGTCGATGTTCTCCTACTTTGGCGGGGGAAACTCGTGGCTTACTCGGCAGCCAAAGGCGCGATTGTCCAGATCACGAAGTCCCTGGCGGAGGCCTACGCCCCTGACAACATTCGCGTCAACGCTGTAGCGCCGGGATGGATTACCACCCCACTGCTGGCGAAAATCGATGATCAACCGAGGATAGATCGCCTGCTGTCGCGCACGCCCATGAAACGCTTCGGCAGTGCTGAGGAGGTCGCCAAGGTGATTGCCTTCCTGGCTTCAGATGCGGCGTCATTTGTAACCGGTGTGGTGCTGCCGGTGGATGGCGGTTACCTGACCACCGCTATCTGAAGTCAGCATCGCCTCACAGGCGCGCCTTGATTCACCCTACGACTCGCTCGATGGCGATACAGGCAAAGCAGCAGTCATACGAGCGTGGCAAACCTCAAGTATTTCATCGGAAAGCGGCGAGTCATCCGGACAAGCGCGCGACAACATGACCGCGCCAACAGCATGGGCGAGGATGTCGATCATCTTCGCCCTTACCTCGCCCGGCGCAGCTTCTTCGGCGGTTGGATATCTTTCTCCCAGCGCGCTCAATGTGCGCTCTATGCCATCGGCGAATGAGCCTCGCAACTCGTCCGATTGACGCGCCGCGTCTGCGCACAACGCTGCCATGGTGCAACCATCGCCACGCCCGTCGCGGTGGTCCCTCGAAAGGTACAAATCGATAAACCCCTGCACATCGAGCGATTCGGCATTAGACAGCGATCGAGCGAGGCTGTTGGCCGAAGCTTCGGCCATCAACTCAGCCTTGGAGCCGAAATGTTTGTAGAAACCTCCATGGGTGAGTCCGGCAGCCGCCATTAGATCCACCAAACCTACACCGTCAAACCCTCGTTCACGAAACAACACAGAGGCCGTCTCGACGATGCGTTCGCGATTTGCCTGCGACTGGGCCTTGGTAACTCTCACCTGCAATACCTCGGGTCAGCTAAAGAATCATGCATCCATAGTACATAGATGTTGATCGCAATCAAATTTATTGACAGTTTAGATTATGATCACCATCATAACGGCAAGCCAAATCCATTTCAGAAACGCCCTCGGAAGACACATCACATGACCGATCAGAATCTGTTTACGCCCTACACGCTTGGCGCCCTCACGCTGTCGAACCGTATCGTCCTCGCGCCGCTGACGCGCAACCGTGCAGGCGCAGGTTTCGTACCCAGCGAATTCGCGGCGACCTATTACAGTCAACGCGCGTCCGCCGGCCTGCTGATTTCAGAAGCCACACAGATCTCTCAACAGGGTCAGGGCTATCAGGACACTCCGGGGATTTACACACAGGCGCAGATAGATGGCTGGCGCACAGTCACCGATGCGGTGCACGCAAAAGGCGGGAAAATTGTGCTGCAGCTGTGGCATGTCGGCCGCGTGTCGCATGTGGACCTGCAGGAAAACGGCGCAGCGCCGGTTGCCCCTTCTGCACTGCGCCCAGCAACCAAAGTATTCGTCAACAACAGCTTTGAGGACGTTTCCGCACCGCGCGCACTGGACATCAGCGAACTGCCCGGCATCGTTAACGATTTCCGCCAAGCCGCCGCAAACGCTATTGCAGCAGGTTTTGATGGGGTAGAGATCCATGGTGCAAATGGCTATTTGCTGGATCAATTCATTAAGGATGGCGCCAACGTACGCACCGATGCCTACGGCGGCACCATCGAAAATCGAGCGCGCTTATTGCTCGAAGTGACGGCCGCGGTCGTCGCCGAAATTGGTGCGGATCGCACGGGTATTCGCCTGTCGCCGGTGTCGCCAGCCAATGGCGTTTCGAGCAGCGATCCGCAGGCGCAGTTCGATTACATCGTCGACCAACTGAATGAAATTGGCATTGTTTATCTGCACGTGGTCGAAGGTGCTACGGGCGGGCCACGTGATGTGGCGCCGTTCGATTTCGGCGCCTTGCGCCAGCGCTTCAAAAATACCTACATCGCCAACAACGGCTATGACGTGGCGCTGGCGACTTCACACGTCAACGACGACAAGGCCGACTTGATCGCCTTCGGTCGTCCCTTCATTGGTAACCCCGACTTGGTGGAACGACTGAAGACCGGTGCGCCGTTAGCCGCCTTCAACCCCGCCACGCTGTATGGCGGCGGCGCGGCGGGCTATATCGACTACCCGACGCTTGCCGAATCGAGCGCTGCTGCGAACTGAGCACACCGTTGTTTTTTGCGCATTACCCCAATCGATATGCTTGAAAAAGAGATGACACCATGACCGCACGCCCTACCGTTCTTATCACTGGCGCCTCCACAGGCATTGGCGCGGTTTACGCCGAGCGCTTTGCCCAACGCGGACACGATCTGGTTCTGGTTGCCCGGGATGCCGCGCGCCTGGAAACACTTGCAGCGAAGTTGCGCAGCGAACACAGCATCGCGATTGATGTGCTTCAGGCTGACCTGACCCAACTCAGCGATCTGGCGAGCGTTGAAGCGCGACTGCGTGATGACGCCCGGATTGGCATCCTCATCAACAATGCCGGTGCGGCGCAGTCCGGCAACTTCATTGACCAGAGCACCGACAGTATCGCGAACCTGGTAGCTCTAAACACTACGGCCCTGGTGCGGCTCGCCAGCGCCATCGCGCCACGCCTGGCCAAAGCAGGTGACGGCGCGATCATCAACATCGGCTCAGTAGTGGGCCTGGCTCCGGAGTTCGGCATGTCGGTCTATGGAGCGACCAAGGCGTTCGCGCTGTTTCTTTCCCAGGGACTGAGCCTGGAACTTTCGCCTCTGGGCGTCTATGTCCAAGCCGTGCTGCCTGCTGCTACTCGCACGGAGATCTGGGATCGCGCGGGTATCGACATCAACACCTTGAACGAAATTATGGAAGTGGGAGATCTGGTCGATGCCGCGTTGATTGGCTTTGATCGCCGCGAGCCAGTGACCATTCCGCCGCTGCAAGAAGGCGAGCGCTGGGACGTCCTGCAAACGGCGCGTCAGGGTCTACTCGCGCAGATCAGGCAGTCGACTGTTGCACACCGCTATACAGCCCAGGCGTAGTCTTTCTGTAATCGCCGCCAGCCAGCTGGGTGCTGAAACCAAGTTAACGGTACCCAGCGCTTGCAATTTGCACGGAGTCACCATGCCCCCCTTGGATACATGCCTACACGCTGGATCACAGGGGCAATTCGTCAAAGCAGCGAACCAAACGATCATGGTTGGCGACACAGCCTTTGCCTATCGGGATATGGGCCCCTTCACGAAATTACCTCTGGTTCTGCTCAACCACTGAGGTGCGGTGCCGGACAACAATTGTCGATGGGTTGGCAAAGAGCCCATAGCAGCAACGCACGGAGCCCCTTCCAACCTTAACTCCAACCTACAAGAGCCGCATCATCATGAAGGCATTTTTAATTGATCGTTATGGCAAGAACGCAGGGCGTATCGGCGAGATAGCCGAGCCCTCGGTGGGCGTCCATGACGTCCTGGTTCAAGTACATGCCAGCAGCGTGAACATGCTGGACTCAAAGATCAGAACAGGCGAGTTCAAACTGCTACTCCCGTATTCATTTCCACTGACACTGGGCAATGACTTGGCCGGGGTTGTGGTGCGGGTAGGTTCCGGAGTGAAACGATTCAAGCCAGGCGATGAAGTCTACGCACGCCCGCCTGAGGAGCGGATCGGGACGTTCGCCGAAATGATTGCAGTGGACGAAAACGCGCTCGCCTTCAAGCCGGTCAATATAAGCATGGCTGAAGCCGCATCCATTCCCTTGGTCGCCCTGACAGCCTGGCAAGTACTGGTTGAAACCGCACACGTGAAGAAAGGCCAGAAAGTGTTAATTCACGCTGGCGCCGGGGGTGTCGGCACCCTTGCCATCCAGCTCGCCAAACACCTCGGGGCCTTTGTCGCAACCACTACCAGCACTGCGAATGTCGAGTGGGTGAAAGCGCTTGGGGCCGACGTGGTCATCGACTACAAACAGCAGAACTTCGAAAGCGTCTTGCGCGATTACGACGTGGTATTGAACAGTTTGGGCGCAGATATTTTAGAGAAATCGCTCAAGGTACTGAAGCCCGGCGGCCAGCTCATCTCCATTTCAGGCCCCCCCACGCCGCAGTTCGCACAAGAGCGAGGGGCAGCGTGGGCGATCAAGCAAGTCATGCGCCTCTTGAGCTATGGCATTCGACGCAAGGCGCGCAAGCAGGGCATCAGCTATGCGTTCGTATTCATGCAGGCACAGGGCGCGCAATTGCAAGAAATCACCAAGCTGGTCGAGTCCGGCGCTCTACGGCCCGTCATCGACCGTACCTACGCGCTTGAGTCAACGGCAGAAGCACTGCGCTACATCGAGCAGGGCAGATCAAAAGGCAAAGTAGTCATCCAGATCAAATAGCTACCCCCCCATCGGAAACAAGGGGTAAGGCAGAAGCGCGCAAAAGGCCGGCAAGATGGAAGTGGATAAAGATAAGTGCGACATCAACGAAAACATTCAATCAATCGTAGCCGAAAGACACGACACAGAAGATAACAGTGACTGTCAGGGTCAAGCGCCAGAACCTGACGAAGCGACGTCTGAGCGTTCACCAACGAATAAAGTGCCTGACGCCACTGCTCCGCCTGTAATCCTCTGGCGTAGCTTGATGCTGCAGCAGTAAAACTGCGACGTCGGATCGCCGGCCCATCAGATTAGGCCCAAAACCTCTCCCGCGCCCTCGTGTGCGCAAGATTCAATGGCGATTTAACTACAGTCGTTGATAGCGCAAACCTGGCTCTATAAGCGGATGGCTAAACGCGTAGAGGATGTTGTGCGATGAACGTGCTCAAACGCTTTGCCACCTCGTCCGGCGCGGAGTCGGGGAAGAAATGACCGCCTGGAATGGCGGCGGCGGCCAAGGTCGCAAAACGCTTAGACCAGGTAGCAGGAATGTCATAGTGTCGAGCCATTGCTCCAGACGCGCCGTAGAGAATCTGCGCGGGGATCGCCATACATTGCTCTTGATCAATCGAGTCGTCAGCGAAATCGACCGCCAGTGCAGCGCGATAGTCGTTGCAAAAACCAGCGATGGTCGCTGGGTCTCTCCATGATTGCCGGTACGCCAACAGTTGCTCAACATTGAAGTCTTCCGGCCCGGCCGCTCCCCATCCGAAAAGACAACTCTCGAAGAAAAAATCCGGATCAGACTCGATCATTCGCTCGGGAAAGGGCGCAGGCTGGGCCAAAAAGAACCAGTGCCAGTAGCTTTGCGCGACCTCCTTGCGCAGATCGGTCAACAGCACCGTCGTTGGCACAATGTCCATCAGCGTGAGGCTGGCTACCGAATCCGGATGGTCGAGCGCCAAGCGATATGCAGCACGAGCGCCACGGTCGTGGCCTACGAGGTGGAACTTTGAATGCCCGAGTGCGCGCATAAGGTCCAATTGATCCAACGCCATGGCGCGGAATCCGTAGTTCGCCAGGCTTGCCAGAGCCATAGGCTTACTCGACGCCCCATATCCGCGCAAATCAGCGCAAACGACCCGATAGCCTTGCGCAACCAATATCGGTGCAATTTCCGCCCAAACCGCCATGGACTGCGGGAAGCCGTGCAGCATCAGTACAGGTTCGCCTTCACCGGCAACCACACACGCGATTTCAACTTCGCCTACGTTGACATGATGCTGCTCGAACCCTTCAAACATAAGTTCTCCTTTGAGGTTTTTACCATCGTCGGTCAGTGGGTAGACCTTGCGTCTGCGCGGATCAAGAGTTTCGCCAGCAGTGTATTTTTCTGCGCCCTTTCGCGGCCCCATCTGCATAGCGATGTTATTTTGTTAAAATAACTTTGTTATGGCACCATCGCAACATGACTGAAAAATCACTTCCCGACGCCCCCATTCGCCTGATCGAGGCGACCATTCGTGTGCTTGCGACCAGAGGCCCATCCGAAGTCAAGGCACGTTCGATATCGACTGAAGCCGGCCTTTCTACGATGGGTGTTTATACCCACTTCGGCGGGGTGCCAGAACTTCTCCATGCAGTCGCTGACGAAGGTTTCAAACGGTTGGCGGCAGCCTTCAAGCGCTTGCCTGTGACGGATGATGCGATAAGCGACTCATGTGCAATCCTCCTGGCGTGCCGCGACTTGGCAAAAAGCAATCCTCATTTGTACGACTTGATGTTTGGCCTTTCGATTGATGGAAGGTATAGCCCCTCACGCGGCACGATGACGTCAATTGCGGGTGGACAATCGGAAGCGTTCAAAGCGACTTATGCGATTGTGATCCAGGCATGTGCGCGTTTGGTGGACGAAAAATGCGTACACAACGTCGATCCGGCGCTCATCGCACCACAGCTATGGAGTGCTGCGCATGGATTCATCATGCTCGAACTCGCAGGCCACTTTGCAGGCATAGCCAAGCCTGCTGAAGAGATCCTGGTGGCGACATGCAACAACATTGTTGTCGGCTTTGGAGCGAATCGCCAAATAGTCGAGTCTTCCACTGCTGGTGTACTTGCCAGATGGGTAAGCTCACCAATGGCTTGAAAACCCGCGCCCCCCAACAGCGCTCACATCTTCGCCGGGCTCTTGGCGATAATTCTGAAGCACAAAACTGTGCTCCTCGCGTGGTGCGCATCTGCTGCCAGCCACTCAATCAGCGTGATAACCGTTAATCCGACCGATTCATAACGCTGTTATTTTCCATCAATAACACTGTTATAGTGCATTCGTAATACGCGGCTTTTGCCGTACGTTTTTCGATAAACACGATGACCGTCGCAGATGCCAGCCTCAAAAAGCTCGACTGACCGGACCTGTCTCGTGTGAGCGACACTTGATTTCCCGGGGCCTATCCGGCCAAGCATTGGAAACACAGCCGCCACGATGGAGCGACTAAACGATGAATGGCTTCAACTGGATAGATCAACTGAACCCTCAATTGCGCAATATCGTTCTGGGCTGTGCCCATCCAAGAACCGTTGCCGACTCGAAGATCCTTTATCAAAAAGGCGACCGAATAACAGAGGTTTTTCAGATCGTTTCCGGAGCCATACGCAAATCCATTCTTACGGAGGACGGTCGAGAGGTTCTGCTCTACATTTATCGACCAGGCGATATCGTTACAGATGCACCGCTAGCTGATGACGAACGCTGTCCCGTCACGCTGACGACACGCGGTGAAACCAAATTAAGAGTTTGGTGGGCGGGTGATTTGAAGCTACTGCGCGAGCAGCACCAGGACATCGAAATAGCCCTGACCCGCCAGCTCAATCTTCGCTTGCGAGTGGCGCTTCAGTTAATCGAGGAGCTCCTGACCTTGCCGGTCGCAGCAAGAATCGCATCCCGTTTCGCTCAACTCAGTGGTCTTCAAATGCCTTCCGATAAAGGGGTCGATCTGCTGCTCTCGCAGGTAGATATAAGCCTCATGGTCGGAAGCACACGACAAAGTGCGAATCGAGCAATCAACGTCCTTAGAAAACTCGGCTTGATAGAAGCGCTCTACGGGAAAATAACTATCAAGGATCTGCAGGGCCTTAATCGCTATGTTCGAGAACATCACCGATCAAGCGAAAAAAAGCTCACACAATGTAATCTGGAAGACGTTTTCTCCTTGTGATACGCCCTACCATCAGTTCCGTAAGTGCCCTAGCCATAACAATAAAACAGGCGCTACCGGAGATTTCCCATGCATGCAAAAACACTCGCTATTATTTCGCAGTCCCTCGTGCCAACGGCACTTCACGGCGCTCACCGTCTCACGCACTACCGCGCCGGCTTCGCTAAAAGCCAGCATGCCCGCCCGATGACTCAGGGTTTGAGCCTGCGGGTTATCCAACCTCGAAAACCCGGGGCAATGCTCGACTGCAAAGGTCAGCACGCCTACCCCCCTCCCCACTCGCTATCGACATCAAGCCAACGCATTCGCGAGCCAAATCGATGAGCCCCCGATCAACCAATCCTCCCTCAGGCCCAGCAAGCGATGCCTCTATGAAGCAACGCTTGCCCGCCAATCTGCCAATGCGCTCCTCGCTGACCTAGCTCTCTTTTTGGGTCGCTGGAAAACACGCAGATGACCAGGCGTCACGGTTATGGATCCTCTCCATTGCACCGGTGCATGACGGGGAACGTGATCGCCGCAAACAGGTGATGGACCACGCTTTCACCCTGATCGGAGTAAGAAATTGAATAAAATCATTCTCCAAAGCACTTTCGCGCTGACCGTTTGCGGTCTTTGTTCCACTGCTATTGCCAATGGCCTGGCCGTCAATGAGCAAAGCGCCAGCGCTGCCGGGACTGCCTATGCAGGTCGCGCGTCAACAGCGCTGGATGCCAGCACTGTCTATGGCAACCCCGCCGGCTTGAGCAAGCTTAAGCGCACCGAAGTCAGTGGCGGTTTCGCGGTGGTCAGTGCCAAGACCGATATCCACGACGTTCAGAGCGGTGCTTCGGGCGGCAACAAAGGCGACTCAGTACCTTTGATCACGCTACCTTTCGGTTACTTCTCCACGCCGATCAATCAGGACTTCACCTTCGGAATGGGTATTTATGTTCCCCAGGGGCTGAGCAACGATTATGAAAGCAGCTTTCAGGGCCGCTATCACGGTAGTAACAGCTTGGTAAAAGTGGTCACCCTGCAGCCGACACTCGCCTATCGACTCAACGAGCGCATCAGTATCGGCGGTGGCCCGACCATCAATCACATAGACGGCGAACTAGAGAACGATCTGGCCACGGGTGCGCTGAATGCGGGCAAGGACACAAAGATCACTATCAAGGGCGACGATACCGCGATCGGATACAACCTTGGGCTGATGATCGATCTGAATGACGCAACGACGTGGGGCATCACTTATCACTCCAAGGTCACCTATACACTCAAAGGTCATACTGGAGTTAAAGACGCGCCGAGCGTGTTAGGCCTGAACGGTAAGTATGCGGCCTCCTTGACCACCACCCTTCCAGAGTCAGTGGATACCTCTTTCACCCATCACTTCAATGATCGCTGGACCGGTTACCTGGGTGCCACCTGGACGCGCTGGAGTCGGCTGAGCAAGCTCGAAGCGATGAATAAAGGTGTGTCACCGCTTGGGCAGCAACTGGGGTTTGGCACTATCGGCGAGGAACTGAACTGGCATGACACCACAGCAGTGGCAGTGGGCGCCTCCTATCAGCTTGACGAGCAGTGGGTACTACGCGGGGGGTTCGCCTACGACCCATCACCGACTACCAATGCAAATCGGGAAGTGCGCATTCCCGTAGGCAATCGCCGGGCACTGACCTTCGGAGCCGGTTATTCACCCAATGAAGATCTCACCTTCGACCTCGCTTACGCCTACCTGTGGGAAGGCAGCAGCTCGATAAGCCAAGCCAACACCTCCGGACTCCAGCCGGCTTATAGCGCCAGGTACGAGAACAGCGCCAACGGTGTAGCGGTTCAAATGACATACCGTTTTTGAACTGATCTGACGTGGGTTGGCTGCCGATCAGCAACCCCCGTTAACGGCATTTCCGCTACGCTCAAAAACCCATGAAGCTATATTATTTGTATAGCATTATTAGTATACAGATCGTATAGTGAAATCAAGAGCGACACTCGACCCACCCAAGCAGCGAGCGATACATGAGAACGGCCATGAGATCAGCAGCAGAAAATGCTCAAACGCTGCGCTCGTTCCAATCGACGGCGACGCGTTCAGCGACGCTACCGAAGGGAAAGGCACCAGGTCTTGAACGGGTGGTGCTTGCCGATCTACCGTATTGCGCCACGTATCGGCTGAGCGGAATATGTACAATAAGCCATGACAAACAAAACCTATGGTCAACTCTGCCCGATCGCCCGGTCGCTGGATGTGCTGGGAGATCGCTGGACGCTGCTATTGATTCGCGAATTCCTGCTGGGTCCAAAGCGATTCAAGGACCTGCTCGCGATTCTGACCGCAATGGGTCCAAACCGGCTCTCGGAACGTCTCGCCATGCTGGTGCAGAATGGCGTTATTCAACAAGTCACGTTGCGCACGCCTCCTGCTACGCCCGCCTACGAGCTGACGGCGCTGGGCGAACGGCTACGCAAGCCAGTGCTCGCGTTGGGTTTCTGGGGGCTGAGTTTGCCGATCGACGAGCGCATCGATCCGTCCAGTGCGCGGGCGGAGCTCATAGCACTTTGCCTGACCAGTGCGAACGATTCGGCATCGAGCATCGGCTTGCAGGAAGTCTACGAATTTCAAGTGGGAGCAGAAGTCTTCCATATACAAGTCAACGACGGCAGCCTGTTGGCGAGGTCGGGGCCCTGCGCGGAGCCTGTCGACGTCAAGATCCAGTGCGATATGCAAACGTTCATTGCTCTGGCCCTACGCGAGGTCACGCCAACGCAGGCGCTTCGCGAAGGACAGGCAAAACTGCTGATCGGCGATCGTCCAGCGTTTACGCGCGTGTTCAAAGTACTCGAGTACAAGCCCTAAAACCTGGGGCCACCTCCTGTTTTTCTTGGGAGGTGGCGGGCCTGAATGAGCCGCTATACCCAGACACCCACCCGCACCTTATTGCCCGTGCTCAATCCGTCGCATTCTCGCGCACGGGGAACAACGCTGTCCCCTTAGCTGCCAGCCGAATCTATCTGCTCCTACTTGCCTGCATCCGATGTCGTCCGGTGGTAACCCCGTGCACGTCAAACGCTCATGCGGCGTGTAACCACTTTCAGTAACACCTGCCCTGTCACCAGTGTCCGAAGCGCCATTACAAAAATAAGGAGACGCAGCATGACCCGTTTTTTTACGCCTCAACGCAGTGCTTGCCTGGGCAGTACGAAATGAACTCATCTTTCGATCTCGACTATATCGTTATCGGCTCAGGATTCGGCGGCAGCGTGTCTGCCTTGCGGTTGACCGAAAAAGGTTATTCCGTCGCAGTCATGGAGATGGGTCGACGCTGGACACCCGAGGATTTCCCCGAGTCGAATTGGGACATTCGTCGCTGGATGTGGCGACCCGGCATGAAGATGTTCGGCTTCTACAACATGCGCAAATTCCGCCACGTGATGATCGTGAGCGGCAACGCGGTGGGTGGTGGATCAATCACCTACGCCAATGTCTTGCTGAAGCCGAACGACAGCATATGGAGTGAAGGTTCCTGGGCCGGTTTAGCGGACTGGAAACGGATCATGCCGCAGCACTACGCCACGGCAGAGAAAATGCTCGGCGTGACAGAGAGCAAAATCATGGCAGAGGCCGATCTACGCCTCAAAAAAATGGCGGATCTGCAAGGCGTTGGCCACACGTATCACGCCCCCCACGTAGGAGCGTTCTTTGCTCCTGAAGGCGAGGAAGGCGGCAAGACTTATCCGGACCCCTACTTCGGCGGTGAGGGCCCCGATCGCGGAACCTGCACCGCGTGCGGCGGTTGCATGATGGGTTGCAAGCACAACGCAAAAAACACGCTCGACAAAAACTACCTTTATCTCGCGCAAAAGCGTGGTGCCCAGGTGTTTGCTGAGACCAAGGTGGTAGACGTCCGGCCGCTTAACAACAAAGAAGACGGCAGTGAGGGTTATGAAGTCTTTACCGAGTGCTCAACGGCTTGGTTCAAAAAGCAGCGTCGCAGTTTCCGCTGCCGCGGCTTGGTCTTCGCCGCGTCTTCCTTGGGCACGATGGAGTTGTTGTTTCGCCTCAAGCAAAAAGGCTCATTGCCACACATCAGTGCGGACCTGGGAAAGCGGGTACGTACGAATGCCGAGTCGCTTATTGGGATTCGCTTTCCTGCAACGGACAAAAGCATGTCGCCAGGGCTGGCGGGTGGTGGCGGCATCTACCTTGATGAGCGCACCCATATCGGCGTCGTGCGTTACCCGGAAGGCTCGGATGCGATTGGCCTGCTGATGACTTTGCTATGCGGCGGACGTGCCGGGTGGACACGAATTTTTACCTGGCTGTGGATGCTGCTCAAGCACCCACTGCAAGCTTTGCACGTGCACAACCCCGTAGGGTTTGCTCGTCAGACGATGTTGTTGCTGGTGATGCAAACCGTGGACGCGTCGCTGAACATGAGGCTCAAACGTCGTTGGAGTTGGCCATTCGCAAAAAAGCTGGACAGCGAGGGAGGCCCGATCCCGACATTCATTCCAGAAGCCAATGCCTTTGCCGAAAAAGGCGCAAAAGCACTTGGCGGCATACCGACAACTTTTCTGTCCGAAATCTTATTCAACATCCCGACCACCGCGCACTGCATGGGTGGCTGTGCAATGGCCGATTCGCCAGAGCGAGGCGTGATGGACGTGCAGAGCCGCGTCTTCGGTTATCGAAACATGCTGGTCTGCGACGGCTCGATGCTCAGCGCCAATCTCGGGGTTAATCCAAGCCTGACTATTACCGCATTGACCGAGCATGCCATGTCCTACATCCCAGTAAAAAACACCCAATTGCGGCGGATGTCGGATCGCGTCCCAGTGCACACCCTTCAATCTTGAAATAGCCTTTGTAGAGAAATCACCATGACCGCCTCCCCGACTGAAGAAAATCTGCTGAACCAGCCCTTACACCTGCCGAACGGGAGCGTTTTTCGCAATCGCCTAGCCAAGGCGGCCATGAGCGAAACGCTGGGCACCTACAACAATCGCCCCACATTGAAACTCGTCGAGCTTTACCGTCGGTGGTCCGCGTCAGGCATTGGTTTGCTGATTACTGGAAATGTGATGATCGACCGGCGTGCGCTCGGTGAACCGGGCAATGTGGTGATTGAGGATGATGCGGACCTGCCGATGTTACGCCAGTGGGCGCATGCCGCAACCGAGCAAGGCGCCGCGATCTGGGTGCAGCTTAATCACCCCGGCAAGCAGTCGACCAAAGGTCTGAACCACAGCAACCTCGCGCCATCTGCCGTGCCGTTTCGCAAGGACATGGCCTCATTCTTCGAAACTCCACGCGAAGCTACGACGGCCGAGATCGAAGAGATAATTCAACGCTTCGGCCGCAGCGCAGCCACCTGCAAGAAGGCGGGTTTCAGCGGCGTGCAAATCCATGGCGCGCACGGTTATCTGATCAACCAGTTCCTGTCTCCTCACCACAATCGGCGAACGGATGAATGGGGTGGTAGCCCTGAAAAACGTCGGCGTTTCGTTTTGGCCGTCTATACCGAAATACGGCGCCAGGTCGGCGCCGATTTTCCGGTCGCAATCAAGCTCAATTCTGCAGACTTCCAGTTCGGCGGTTTCAATGAACAAGAGTCCATGGCAACGATCCATGCACTCGCCGAAGCAGGCATCGATCTGATTGAAATTTCGGGCGGCACTTATGAAGCGCCCGCCATGAGTGGCGGACTCGAAGAAACCAAAAAAGCATCCACCGTCGCACGTGAGGCCTACTTTTTGGAGTTTGCCGAGAAAGTGCGCGCCTCGATCGACGTGCCGCTGATGGTCACAGGCGGTTTTCGCAGCGCCGCTGCCATGAACGCCGCGTTGGGTTCCGGCGCGCTGGATGTCATAGGCCTGGCACGGCTGTTGGCGATTGATCCCGAAGCACCGGCGGCCCTGCTGCAAGGGCAGGACAGCGCGCAGCGTGTACGACCGATCACCACAGGCATCAAGCAGATCGATCAGATGGGGGTCATGGAAATTCTGTGGTACTCGCTGCAGCTCAAGCGAATCGCCAGTGGCGGTGATCCAAAACCCGATGAAAGTGGGCTTTGGGCACTTGCAAAATCGGTGCTGAAAAGTGGCTGGGGCACATTCCGTACGCGACGCGCGCGTGCATGAGCGCGGCCGTCGCTGACCCGATCGCGCTGATTTTCACTGTGCCTGCCCCCTTACGTACACAGGTTCAACGGCGGCGCCTGCACAACATGACAAAATCTTGGAGCACTTCAAAATGAGCTATAGCCATCTAACCGCCCCTACCCTCTATGTCGACGTCGATGGGGACACCTTCGCCTACCGCCGCTGGGGCAATGACAAGACAGACCAACCTCCCCTGTTCCTCCTCCAACATTTCCGTGGCGGCATGGATCATTGGGACCCCATCATGACGGATGGGCTGGCGGCAGGGCGCGAGGTCATTCTCTACAACGGTCGCGGCATTGCGTCCTCTTCCGGAGAACCGCGTAACCGAATTGAGCTGATGGCCGACGACGCTGCCGCGGTGATCCGCGCACTCGGTCTATCAACAGTCGATGTGCTGGGTTTCTCGCTCGGCGGTTTTATCGCACAGGACCTGACTCGACGCCATCCCGACCTCGTGCGCAAACTGATGCTGCTGGGTACCGGGCCGCGTGGCGGTAATCCTGACTCAGACCCAGGTGTGTTGGAAGCCGCACCACGTCCCGTCCCCACAGTGGACGATTTTCTGTTTCTGTTTTTCGGTCGATCCGAAGCGGCGCGACAGGCAGGACGCGATTTCTGGGAGCGCCGTCATCAGCGCGTCGACCAGGACCCGCCAAGCTCTGCGCAGGTGATACAAGCACAGATCGAAGCCCATATGCACTTTATGCCCAAGCCGGACCCAAAAAATCCCTTCGATCATCTGCGCGCCATCAAACAGCCAACGTTCATCCTCAACGGCATGAATGACATCATGGTTCCAACGGTCAACTCCTGGTACATGGCCCAGAACATCCCGAACGCCCAGTTATTCCTGTACCCGGATGCGGGCCACGGCGCCCAATTCCAATGCCCTGAGCGCTTTCTGAAACACGCCATCGCGTTCCTCAGCGAATAACCCCTACGGAGCGAGTACATCATGCTGAAATTCAAATTTTTGTTATGGGCGTTGACCAAGCTGTTACAGCGAGCCATCAAGAAAAACCCCGGCTGCGCAAAACTGGTCAAAGGCAAGTCGCTGGTCTTTCAGATTCGAACAGAGGATGGCGTGGGTCGCTACTTCACCGTTGCGAACGGAAAGATAAAATCTGCCGCAGGCTTAACGCAAAAGCCAGCCTTCACTCTGTCGTTTAGAAACGCACAAAGAGGCTTCGCCATACTGTCGGCTAAAGACAGCAAAGATGAATTCCTGACTGGGTTGCGTAAAGGCGATCTAAAAATCAGCGGTGATTTTGTTGAGGTGATGTGGTTCCAGGGGTTAACAGAATACTTGCAGCCGGCTAAAAACCCTGCACAGGTCTTTTTTACGACGCGCTAGGGCTCGACACACTCAACTCTGGAGTAAAAACCCATGCATCGTTTATTTGCAATGGCCGTGCTGTGCGTCACGTTTGGAGCATCCTTCAATACGGCATCCGCCCAGGTCCAGGCAGTGGGCTCCCCGGCGCCAAGCCCATCATCAAGCGAATCTCGACCGGGTGTCGAATGGCGAAATGTGCGCACCCAGTTCGTCTCCACAGGCGGTGTTTATTACGCCTATCGTGAGCTTGGACAGAATCAGGGTGGCACGCCCGTCGTGTTTCTAAACCACTTGGCCGCCGTGCTGGACAACTGGGATCCGCGTGTCGTGGACGGGATCGCGGCGAACCACCACGTTGTCGTGTTCGACAATCGTGGCGTCGGCGCTTCAACCGGCGAACCTGCGGCAACCATCGAACAGATGGCTGATGATGCAATCAGCTTCATCAAAGCCAAGGGCTACACGCAGGTCGACCTGTTCGGCTTCTCGATGGGAGGCATGATTGCCCAGGAAATCGTGCTCAAGGAGCCGCAACTTGTCCGCAAGATCATCCTGGCCGGCACCGGCCCGGCAGGTGGCGAGGGCATCAGCACCGTCGCCGGCGTTTCCAATAGAGCCCTGATCCGGGGCCTCTTGACGTTCCAGGATCCTAAACAGTTTCTGTTCTTCACGCGTACCGCTAACGGAATCGCCGCAGGCAAGGCGTTCCTGGAGCGGCTGAAAGAGCGTTCTGAAAAACGCGACGACGAGATCAGCTTTTCCGCCTATCGGGCGCAGTTAAAGGCCCTGCGCGCCTGGGGCGAGAAAGCCCCTCCGATCTCTCTGTCGTCAAGCAACCGGTGCTTATCGCCAATGGAAAAGACGACCTGATGGTTCCGATCGAGAACTCGCGTGATCTTGCACGCAGGCTCCCCCACAGCGAGTTGATCATCTACCCTGACGCCGGTCATGGCGGCATATTTCAGTTTTATGCCGACTTCGTACCCGCCGCGCTCAAGTTTCTGGCTCGTTAACACACCTCTGCATCCACCTGGCGCTACACGATAAGGAGAACGCCATGAGCACTTATACAACAGGCAACATTGGCAAGCGGGCGCTGGTGACGGGCGCTTCCAGTGGCATTGGTGCGGCAATCGCCCGTGAACTTGCGGCGCTCGGCGTGGATCTGGTGCTGACGGCGCGGCGGCGCGACGCACTCGAATCGGTGGCCGCATCCTGCGAGGGTGTGAAGGTCGAGATCGTCACCGCCGACCTCGGCAAGCCCGATGCCGCACGCGCGCTGTGGGACGAAGTGATCGCCGCCGGCCCCATCGATATCCTGATCAACAATGCCGGATTCGGCTACTTCCGCCGATTCGACGCGGTCGACTGGGCGCGCGACGCCGAACTCGTCCAAGTCAACATGACCTCACTTGTCGAGCTTGCAAGGCGCTTCGTTGACACTCGCAAGGCAAGCACCGGCCGTGCGTACATGGTCAACATCGCATCGACCGGCGCGTACCAGTCAGTGCCGAACATGGCGCTGTATGCCGCGTCAAAAGCCTTCGTGCGCAACTTCAGCGAGGCTCTGCATGACGAGCACCGCGACACGCCGCTGTCGGTGACCTGCATCTGCCCAGGCGGCACCAACACCGCCTTCCATGCTGCGTCAGGCGGGGGCGACTACTCGAAGATCGCGAACGCATCGATGAAAAGCGCGGAGTTCGTGGCACACGCTGCAGTCCAAGCGATGCTACGCGGCAGGCGCACGGTTGTGCCCGGCCTGTTCAACAAGTTGTCATGCCTGGGCGTGCGATTCGTGTCGCGCAGGTTCGCGTCTCGGCTGGCAACTCAAGTGCTCGGGAAACCGCGATTCGTTCTGCCAACACGCGGTGAACATTAGATACTGCAATGAACCTGTGGCGGCTTGAAAATGTGCGTGATGCTGCCGGCATTACGTTGCTGGATCATATTGATAAATCTTCCCCCTCCCCCCGCTGGCTATATGGGGCGGCGTGCCGCTAACATCTGGTCGGGCAGTTGTTCCATCAGCAGATAGGGGTTGTTCGCCACCGGTGGTTTGGGCAGTGCGACGACGTCCAGGTCTGAGGTAGGTTTTATCTGTAGGTCTGGCGTGCCGAATGGCCATATCTGATAGAGGCATGGTGAGCTCCTGTTAGAGAGTCAGCACCCGATGCTCGTCTGGCGACCTGAGAGGATCCAGCAACAATACGAATTTGAGTCTTTCCGGAAAAAGTACTTAAAAAGGTACTTAAACATACTGGATTACCCTGGTTTTCAGTGGTTTTCCGCAGAAACGAAAAAAGACGCCTAAGCGTCTATTTCGTGGACCCCAGTGCCCAATGGACATCTGTGGATCAAATTTTGGAGCGGGAAACGAGACTCGAACTCGCGACCCCGACCTTGGCAAGGTCGTGCTCTACCAACTGAGCTATTCCCGCGTCTTGGTGGTGTGCATTCTATAGAATCCAGAACCCCCGTCAACCCCTTGATTCAAAAAAGTTTTATTTCTTTTCAACGGTGGTGCGCAGGTGAGGCCAGGCTGCGCGCAAATACTGGAGCATGGACCACAGGGTCAGGCCGGCGGCGATCAACAGCAGGGCGTAGCCCAGCAGAACCCAGAAGGTGAAGTCCGACGGGTTGGCCAGCAGGATCACCAGCGCGAGCATTTGCGCGGCGGTTTTCCATTTGCCCATGTTGGAGACGGCAACGTGGGCGCGGGCGCCGATTTCGGCCATCCATTCGCGCAGGGCCGAGACGACGATCTCGCGGCCGATGATCACCGCGGCCGGCAGGGTGAGCCACAGGTTGCCGTGTTCCTGCACCAGCAGGACCAGGGCGACCGCCACCATCAGTTTGTCGGCCACAGGGTCGAGGAACGCGCCGAAAGGCGTGCTCTGTTCCAGGCGGCGGGCCAGGTAGCCGTCGAGCCAGTCGGTGGCGGCCGCAAAGGCAAACACCGAACTTGAGGCCAGGTAGCTCCATTCGTACGGTAAATAGAACAACAAAATGAAAATCGGGATAAGCAGGACGCGTAGAACGGTGATCAGATTAGGGATATTCATCGGCACAACTGGCTACGAGGTGGAAAGGCATTCTATTCGCTGTGCAGGTTTGCATAAATCAACTCAGCGAGCTTTTTACTGATACCGGGTGCTTTGGCTATTTCGTCAATGCTGGCACGGGATAGCTCCTGCAAGCCACCAAAATGTTTAAGCAGGTCACGACGACGGGTCGGACCAACCCCTGCCACCCCTTCCAGGGTTGAGGTTCGCCGGGTTTTGCCACGCCGCGCGCGGTGGCCGGTAATGGCAAAACGGTGGGCTTCGTCGCGAATCTGTTGAATCAGGTGCAGCGCGGGTGAGTCACCCTTCAAAGTGAACTCATGGGCGGCGTCATTCAAGTACAACGTCTCGAAACCGGCCTTGCGCGTGGCGCCCTTGGCTACGCCGAGCAGGATCAGGTCCGGCACGGCCAGTTCGTTGAGCACGTCACGGGCCATGGACAACTGGCCCTTGCCACCGTCCACCAGCAGGATATCCGGGAGCTTGCCCTCCCCGTCCTTCAACTTGCTGAAGCGACGCGTAAGCGCCTGGTGCATGGCGGCGTAGTCATCGCCGGCGGTGACACCTTCAATGTTATAGCGCCGGTAGTCGGCTTTGATCGGCCCTTCCGGCCCGAACACCACGCACGACGCCACAGTGGCCTCGCCGCTGGAGTGGCTGATGTCATAGCACTCCAGGCGCTGGGGCGGCTCATCCAGGTTGAGGACTTCGGCCAGGGCCTCGAAACGCGCAGCCACATGCTGTCGATTGGCCAAGCGCGCGCCCAGGGCTTGCTCGGCATTGGTCACGGCCAGTTGCTGCCAGCGGGCGCGGGTGCCGCGCACGCGATGGCTGATGTCCAGCTCGCGGCCGCGCAACTCATGGATCGCTTCGATCAGCGTGGGGAAATCTTCATGCACCACGTTGACGATCAGCTCGGACGGCAAGTCGCGCTCGGGGCTGCTGACGTAATACTGGCCCAGGAAAGCCGCCATGACCTCGGCCACTTCCTCGTCGATACCGGTCTGCGGAAAGAAGTTTTTGCTGCCCAACACGCGCCCGCCGCGCACGCTGATCAGGTGCACACAGGCGCCGCCCGGGTTGACGAAGGCCGCGATCACGTCCACGTCACCGGTGCCGCCTTCCATACTTTGCTGGTCCTGGACGCGGCGCAGCAGGGAGATCTGGTCGCGCAGTTCGGCGGCCCGCTCGAAATCCAGGGTGCCGGCCGCCTGCTCCATGGCACCCGATAGCTCATCGGTGAGGGCATTGCTACGACCTTCGAGGAACATCACCGAATGGCGCACATCCTCGGCATATTCCGCCGGCTCCACCAAGCCCACACAGGGCGCCTTGCAGCGTTTTATCTGGTATTGCAGGCAGGGCCGGGTGCGGTTCTTGTAAAAGCTGTCTTCGCACTGGCGCACAAAAAAGGTCTTTTGCAGCAGGCTTAAACTTTCGCGGATCGCTCCTGCGCTGGGATAAGGACCAAAATACTTGCCCTTGGCCTTCTTGGCGCCACGGTGAATGCTCAGGCGTGGGAAGTTGCCGTCAGACAAGAACACATACGGGTAGGATTTATCATCGCGCAGCAGGATGTTGTAGGGCGGCCGCCATTCCTTGATCAGCGTCTGCTCAAGCAACAGCGCCTCGGTTTCATTGGCGGTGATCGTGGTTTCGACCTGGGCGATGCGCGCCACCAGCGCAGCGGTCTTGGGTGCCAGGCCAGTCTTGCGAAAGTAGCTCGCCAGGCGATTCTTCAGGTTCTTGGCTTTGCCGACATACAGCAGGCGCGCCTCGCTGTCGAACATGCGGTACACGCCAGGGCGGCCACTGCAGGTCGAGAGGAAGGCACTTGGATCAAACGGTGTGCTCATGTCAGGCGCTGGCGTCCACCATGCCGTGGCGCACCGCGAGCAGGGTCAATTCAACATCACTGCTGATGGCGAGCTTCTCGAAGATGCGATAGCGGTAGGTGTTTACGGTCTTGGGCGACAGGCACAGCTTGTCGGAGATCGCCTGCACCTTCTGGCAACCGACAATCATCAAGGCGATCTGGATTTCCCGCTCCGACAGCGCATCAAACGGCGAGTCGCTGGTGGGCTGGAAGGATTTGATGGCCAACTGCTGGGCAATCTGCGGGCTGATATAACGCTGGCCGGCAAACACCAGGCGAATGGCCTGAACCATTTCGGCCAGGCCCGCACCTTTGGTCAGGTAACCCGCCGCGCCTGCTTGCAGCAGGCGGGTAGGAAACGGGTCTTCCTCGCACACGGTCACCACCACGACTTTTATGTCCGGATGGCTGCGCAACAATTTGGTCGTGGCACCAAGACCGCCAATCCCAGGCATCTTGACGTCCATCAACACCACATCGGGTTTCAACTCCCGGGCCTTGATCAGGGACTCTTCCCCCGATTCGGCCTGGCCGACTACTTGCAGGCCATCGATGTCAGCCAGCATTCGTGTAATGCCTGTACGAACGAGATCATGATCATCGACTACTAGCACCCTAATCAAGCAGACACCTCGCGATATGGTCTTATAGGTTGCTGAACACCTTAGCAAAAAACCAAGGCGCAGACCTAGTTGCAAGTGTCATATATATAGAGTTTCAGCGCGCTGCACCTGCCCGCCATGTGGCGAACTGCGCTGTTTCCCGGGTAAACAGTCAGGAATCCTGGGGCTGCGGCTTGGGTTTTCCATTCTGTATTGACGAATGCTCGGCCAAGGTAGTGGTCAGGCGGCGGATTGCATCCTGGTCTTCCTTGAACATCGCCCGGTAATTTCCCAGCACTTTTTCTTCGATATGACTCAGGTTTTCCAGTTGAATCGGCGTAGGACTACCGGTCAACACATACAGGATATCCACGCCTTTTTTCGGCGACTCGGGACAGATAGTCAGCCTTGGGTGCACGCCCGCCGTTTTCATACTTGCCTTGCGCGTTGGCTTCGACGCCTCCGATTTCACCAAACACTTTTTGCGACAAACCAAGCCGCTCTCTTTCTTGCCTCAAACGCGAACCGATTCCACTCATTTGGATGTATGATCCTATCTGGCACACCCCTAGAGGTGACACACTCATCTCGTTTTACACAAACTTGAACGGTTTTGAACTATGCCCGGTATCCGCACTGCTGCACAAGCCAAGGCTTGGTTGGAACATCAAGGAAAATCAGTTCAAGCGTTCGCGCGCGAGCATGGTGTTGATCCGGCAACTACGTATCAAGTGCTCGCAGGGCGTAAAAAGGGACGGCGTGGAGAAGCCCATAAGGTGGCGGTCCTGTTGGGCATGAAAGAAGGGATTATCCTGGACGAACCTGCGCTCCAGCATAGCGATAGAGAAGTCGTTTCCTGAAGGCAGTATGCGCCTATTAAACGAGCGTGCCTGTTTTACTCCGATGATGTTTCAAGGCACTCACGCTCCATGCGCCAGAAGCAATCCTCTTCTCCAACGATGCTCAGCCCCTGACGCTGATACAGCCTTCTTGCCGGATTGGTCTTGAACACCGTCAAGCGCAGAAGACCACGGCCTTGCATGCTTGCCTTGAGCGCCATCTGCTCCAGCACCCAACTGCCCGCCCCCTGTTTGCGAAAGTTTTCGAGCATGTGCAGCTCGCGGATATACAGGGCTTTGCTGTCGCGACTGAGGCTGATAAACCCCATCACCGCTTCTTCGTTGCAGATTAGCCAGTTCTCACGCCCCGCCCACGCCACGTCAAAGCCCTCGTCTGACCACAGCAAACCGTACTGCAGGTAATAGCGGCTCATGGCCTGATGGGTCAGTGTTCGCGCAAAGGGCAGGTCCCGGTTCGTTGCTGCACGCAGGTTAAACGTCATTTAAAGCGTTACCACTTGGCCAGACCAGCACCCGCCATCGCGACGGCCAATCACCAAGGCCTCACCAACACCCGGTGCGGCGGCAAGCAAGTCGCCCGCGGCGCTCCAGATGGCACTGCGCCCCGCGCAAGCCCAGCCACCCGACGGGCCACCATGGTTGGCCATCAACACCAGCATCCGATACTCGGCGGCATAGCCCTTAAGCAGCGCACTGTCCGTGGCGTAACCGCCGTCACTGATCAGCACACCGGCGGCGTACACATTGGCGCCAGCCTGCGCCGCTTGGCGCGGGTGACTGGCGTGGGAAAAGTCCGCGCACACCGCCAGCGCGATCCGATCATCCCCCCATTCGAGCGCTGCGCCGCCCTGCCCTGCTGTAAACGCCAGCTCTTCGCCGGGGTGCAGATGCTGCTTGGTATAAACGGCAAGGGAGCCGTCCGCCCCCAGCACCAGCGCGCCGATCAATACACCGCCTTGCGGCGCCAGCCTGATCGGCATGCCCACCACCGCCGTCAACCGCAGTTCCCGTGCCATTTCACGCAATGGCGCCAACACTGCATCTTGAGGCGTTATCGCCAACTCCGCTGCCAGGGACGGCTCATACCCAGTCAACGACAACTCCGGAAACACCAGCAATTGCACGCCCTGCTCCGCCGCCGCATGCATGAATGCCAAGTGCCGCCGGAGATTGGCCGGCACATCGCCCGCGATGGAAAGGGTTTGAGCAGCAGCAAGCGTCAGGGCAGTCATGGTCGCGTCCAAGCAATCATTATCAAAGTGTGACAAGCATATCGGCAGTTACCTCATAGCCGTAAGTCCCTAACGCGATAGAAATTACTGATTGAATCCAGCCGTGCGCCTCGCGTAAGCTCCACCCATCATTTGGAGACACACCATGTTGCAACTGACCCTCACCCCGGTTTGCCCTGCTGCCAGCGCCTCGCGCTCGGTGCCGGCTACCCGTGTGAAACCGGTCAGCTTTTATTTTGGGTATTGGTTTAGCCACTGGCGCGCCTGATACCTGAAATCGGCGCCCACTACTCAAGGGGTCGCCTACCAGAGAAATCTAACCCCCGGTCGGCTCCCCGACCGGGGGTTTTGTTTTTTCAGCCCTTAATAATTTTGCTTCACACCGAACACTAAAAGGACTCACCGACATGAACTACGCCACCTATTACCGTTACGACACTTGCACTGCATGGCGATTTAGCAAGCTCCGCTCGGGACAGCCTGCCGCCTCCGATCGGTCACCTATTGGTGGCAAGCCAACACACGTAGCCAATCCGGCCAATTGTCGAACACCCCAGTAGGGCAGAGCGTGCGGGAACAGCCCGCCGCTTGCCCAGGAAGCCTTGAATATGAACTCCGCCACCGCCGCTCTACCCGTTTCGAACCTGTCCAGCGCCAATGAGGCCCTGACCCAGCGCCTGCCCAGCTCGCTTGAGCTCAAGCACCAGTTGCCCCTCAGCCCGTTCCTCAATGAACAGGTGCACGCCCATCGCCAAGCCGTGCGCGCCATTCTCAACGGTGAAGACTCCCGTTTGCTGGTGATTGTCGGCCCATGCTCGATCCATGACCCGGAATCGGCCATGGAATACGCACGTAACCTGAAGAAGCTCGCGCTGGAAGTCAGCGACCAGATGCTGCTGGTGATCCGCGCCTACGTCGAAAAACCGCGCACCACCATCGGCTGGAAGGGCCTGGCCTACGACCCGCACCTCGATGGCAGCGATGACATGGCCGCCGGTCTCACGTTGTCACGCGAGCTGATGCGCGAAATGCTGCGCCTGGGCCTGCCGGTCGCCACCGAACTGCTGCAACCCATGGCCGCCGGTTACTTCGACGACCTGCTCAGCTGGGTCGCGATTGGCGCACGTACCACCGAATCGCAGATCCACCGCGAAATGGCCAGCGGCCTGGGCATGCCCGTGGGTTTCAAGAACGGCACCGACGGCGGCGTCGCGATTGCCTGTGATGCGATGCGCTCGGCGTCCCACCCGCACCGCCACTTCGGCGTCGACAGCCAGGGCCATCCCGCGATCATCCAGACCCAGGGCAACCCCGACACGCACCTGGTGCTGCGCGGCGGTCACCGCGGGCCGAACTACGATGCGCAGAGCGTGGCGCAGGTGAAGCACGACCTGGCCAAGTCCAAGGTCGCGGCGCGGATCATGGTCGACTGCAGCCACGCCAACAGTGGCAAGGACCCGCTGCGTCAACCGGCGGTGTTCAACGACGTGCTGGAGCAGCGCTTGCAGGGTGACCCTTCACTGATCGGCATGATGCTGGAAAGTCATCTGTTCGAGGGCTGCCAGCCCTTGAGCCCGTCGATGAAATACGGCGTGTCGGTGACCGACGGTTGCCTCGGCTGGGACGGCACCGAGCAGCTGTTGCGCAGCGCTGCCGAACGGTTGCGCGAGCAACACAAAAGCAACTGACGGATGAAGTTCAAAATGTGGAAGCTGGCTGGCCTGCGATAGCGGTGAGTCAGCCAGTACATTGCGTACTGATGTACCGCTATCGCGGGCAAGCCCGACTTCCACATTGATTTTCACGGGGTTTGAGAGAGGGGATACAGCGCACCGCCACTCGTGATTTTTGGTAAAGAGTCCTTTTCGGATAAGGCGGTTTTTCCGAAGGGTTCGCGGGCGGATACTCGACGCCATGGTTCATCCCCCTCAGGAGTTACTGATGTCTATTCCCACGCACAACATTCCCGCCTTCGGCCTCGGCACCTTTCGCCTGCAAGGCCAGGTGGTGATTGATTCCGTGAGCAACGGCCTGAAACTGGGCTACCGCGTCATCGACACCGCGCAAATCTATGAGAACGAAGCCGATGTCGGCCGGGCGATTGCCGACAGCGGCGTGCCACGTGATGAACTGTTTATCACCAGCAAGATCTGGATCGCGAACTTCGCCGAAGGCCAGTTGATCCCCAGCCTCAAAGAAAGCCTGCGCAAGCTCAAGACCGACTACCTGGACCTGACCCTGATCCACTGGCCATCGCCGGAAGACCAGGTACCCGTCGCCGAGTTCATGGGCCAGTTGCTCGAAGCCAAACACTTGGGCCTGACGCGCCGGCTCGGTGTTTCCAACTTCACCATCGACCTGATGAAACAGGCCATCGCCGCCGTCGGTGCCGAGAACATCGCCACCAACCAGGTTGAACTGCACCCCTACCTGCAAAACCGCAAAGTGGCGGATTTCGCCACCGCCAACGGCATCCAGATCACCTCCTACATGACCCTGGCCTATGGCGAAGTGCTCAAGGACCCGGTGATCCAGCAGATCGCCGAGCGGCATCAAGCGACCCCGGCGCAAGTAACCCTGGCCTGGGCCATGCAGCTGGGTTACGCGGTAATCCCGTCGTCGACCAAACGCGCCAACCTGCAAAGCAACCTCGAGGCCCTGCAGCTGACCTTGACCGAGGCCGACATGGCGCGCATTGCCGGCCTGGAACGCGGCCACCGTCTGACCAGCCCCAAAGGCATCGCGCCGCAGTGGGACTAAACGCCGGCCACGGGCGTGCGCGATAACTCGCGCAGCCACGGCAACACCCGCAAGTTACGGGTGGAATTGGGCGGGTCGACGATGTCCATGAAGTGTTCGAGGTTGACGTTGTCCGGCATGCCCGGCAGCCGTATCCGCACGGTCGGTGTTGCGCCGACCGGCGCGCCCTGCTCCAGAAGGTCGTAGACCAGCACATGGCGTACCTGGGGCTGGGGCCCGCAGATATCGAGCGCCAGCCCCGCATTGATGATCAGCACGTCAAAGGGTTCAGCCGGAATGGCGGTGAGTATCTGCACCTCTTCGAAGGTTTGCACCGGCACGATCCGGTGGTACCCCAACTGATTGAGCATCTTTTCGATGTGCAAGCGTTGCTGGTGTTGTTCATCGGCAATCAGGATGGTGAGTGCTTTGTTCGGCATGGCAGCCCCCCGGGCAGGCAGTGCTCGTCAGTGAGCGTGGCCCATTTTCCAGACATAACCCGTGGACAAAATCAGCGATGTTCCCCCTTCGCGTAGGAGTTCTCCCAAATCCACCGAATGGTCGTCAGCCGGCTCAAGCCTGATTGCAATAGCGACTCAGGCTGTCATGTAAATGCTCGATGGCCGCGCCTGTTGCCTGCAACGCCGCTTCCAGTGCAGCGCTGTCGCGACGTTCGCACACGCTTTCCAAGGTCTCGCAGCAACTGATCAGCGCCTGGGACTTGACCATGCGCGCCCCGCCTTTGACGCGATGGGCCAGGTCATGCAGCGCGGCAAAATCAACTCGCGCAGGCAAGGCTATCAACAACACGCGGTCTTCTTCCAGGCTACCGAGCAAGGGCAACAGCAACTCGTTGAGCGCGCCCTTATCGCCGCCCGTGAGGGTGATCAGCGCACTGATATCAAATACAGGTTCAGCTTCATCGGTGGCGCCAGCGGTGCGCGAGACCAAGGCGGCACGCAAGTCTTCCAGCCCGGTAGGCTTGAACAGGCAACCGTCCATGCCGGCCTCGCGGCAACGCTCGGTCTCTTGCGGCTGGGCATTCGCGGTGAACCCCAGCAGCAGGCAGGGCTTCAGGCTGCGCTGACGCTCTTGTTCACGAATATCGCGCGCCAACGTGTAGCCGTCCTTGAAGGGCATATTGCAATCGGTGATCACGCCATCAAAATGCCCGGCCTGCCACAGTTCAAACCCCTGCACGCCGTCGTCAGCCGTGACGATGCGATGCCCCAGAAAGCTCAGCTGGCGGGCCAGCAACAGGCGGTTGGCCGGGTAGTCGTCCACCACCAGGATATTCAAGGCGTGAGCTGGCGGCATGTGCGGGGCGGGCAAGGAGGCCGGCGCCGCCGTGGTCAACGCCAGCGCCAGGTTCACATCCACCCGCGTGCCCTTGCCCAGCACGCTGCTCAAATGCAGTTGGCCGCCCATCATCTCGCACAGGTTACGGCTGATCATCAGCCCCAGGCCCGAACCGCTGCGCGCCGATTGCTCATGATTGCTGCCTTGCACAAACGGGTTGAACAGCCGCAGTTGATCTTCAGCACTGATGCCAATGCCCGTGTCCTCCACCCAAAGCCGCAGGTTCAATGGGCCGTCAACCCCTGCCTGGGCACCCAGGCGCACTTCGCCCGAGGCGGTGAACTTGATCGCATTACCCAACAGATTGGACACCACCTGCTTGAAACGCAGCGGATCGATCAACACCGAACGGTCGATCAACGGGTCAAGCTCTACCTGCAGCACCAGGCCCTTGTCCCGCGCGAGCCCTTCGAATACCCGTGCCACCGAGGCCAGTAGCTCATGCAAGTTGGCCGGCTCCAGGGCCAGCGACAAATGGCCGGATTCGATCCGCGCAATGTCCAGAATATCGCCGATCAGCTCCAGCATGCCCCGCGAGGCTACCGACGCCACCTCCAGCGCATCGCGGTCGGCACGGCCTTGCTCGGCGTTTTTCAGGGCCAGTTCGATCATGCCGATCACCGCGTTCATCGGCGTTCGAATCTCGTGGCTCATTGTCGCCAGGAAGGTGGTCTTGGCGCGGTTGGCGGCGTCGGCTTCCTCCTTGGCCTCCTGCAATTGGCCCAACAAACGCTGGCGCTCACTCACGTCGACCCAGCCGGCAATCATGCCCACCACGCTGCCATTGCTGTCACGGTACGGCAGCATCCATTGGTAGATTGTCAGCACCCCGCCATCGGGCAACTTGAGCACACGGTCATGGATCTGCGGCTCGCCCAACGCCATCAAACGCAAGTAATCGGCATGGAACGACTGGGCCTGGGGCGGGTTGCCGGTGTCGGTCTCAACCACGGTCTTGCCGATGACGTCTTCCAGCTTGAAACCGAACACATCGAGGAAGGCGTTATTGCAGGCCATCAACCGGCCCTGGCGGTCGCGTACATAAATCGGATGCGGTGTGCCGTCGATCAGCACACTCATAAAGCGCATCTGGTCGCTCAAGGCCCGCTCCGCGTGGGCGCGTTTACGAATCAGGCTGCGCAGGTAAAATACCCACCCCAGAGTGACCAGCAGTAGCAACGCGGCCACCCCAAAGCCTTGGATAATCAGGCTACGGTTATGTATCCAGTAGCCGTCTTCGATGATGATCTCGCTGCGCCAGTGGTTGGTCAGCTCGTCCATTTCTTCGGGTGTGATGCTCAACAGCGCTTTGTCGAGGATCGAGTACAACTCCAGCTGGCTGCGGTTAACGCCAAACGTAAAGCGCGCAGGCTCCCTGCCGACGGTACTGGTGATGCGCAGGCGCTCACGGTAATAGCGCATGATCATGTAGCGCGCACTGATCAACGAAACCACGCTCGCGTCCACCTTGCCTTTGGCCACCGACGCCAGGGCCTGCTCGGTATTCTCGACGTAGACAAACTCAATGCCCGGGTATTCCTCGGCAACCTGCGCGGTAATGTCGTTACCGCTGACCAGCGCCAGGCGTTTACCCGTCATGTCCTCCAGGGTCATCAGGCGCTCGTTGCTCGCGGAAACCACCAATACGTAGGGGTTTGACAGGTAGGGCCGGGTAAAACGGATCTTCTCGGCACTCGCAACGCTGGGCGTTACCACTGACATCATGTCCACCTGCCCGGCACTCGTCGCTTCAATTTGACGCGCCATCGAACCACCCTGCTGCACATCGAACTTCAGGCCGGTACGCAAGCTGATCCGGGACAGCACCTCGGCGCTCAAGCCTTCAAACTGCTCTTGCTCGTTAAAAAACGACAGCGGTACATATTTGTCGAACGCCGCCACGGTCACCCGTGGATGTTTCTCCAGCCAGCGCTGCTCACTGTCACTCAAGCGCAAGCGCTCGACGCCAAGGAAACCAATACCGCCGGCACTCCAACGGCGCAGGATTTCCAGTTGTTTGTTGGCAGGAACGGCCGCCAGCGCGGCGTTGAGGATGCGCAGCAGGCGCCTGTTTTGCCTGACGACAGCGAGCCCGAACGGGTTGGCTTCCATCGCGGAAAAATCCGCCATGCGCACATTATTCAGGTGGTTCTTGTTAATCAGGTAGCGGGTGCTGATGGCATCGCCCAGGTAGACATCCGCCTGGCCGAACGCCACGGCGCCGATGGCTTCGAAGGTCGAGCCAAACAACAGCAACTGCGCCTTGGGGTAAAACGCCTGCACCGCGCCGGGCTGCATATAGTGGTAGAGCATCGCCACCCGCCGGCCCGCCAGGTCGGCGCTCAGCGCCTGACTGTCGCCCACCCGCGTCACCAGTGTGGGTTGGTCATTGGCATAGGCGCGCGACAGCACCAGCTGCGAGTCGGCCGCCTCGTAGCCATTGGCGGAACCGACAAAATCCACGGCGCCCGTCTTGAGCGCTTCAATCACTTCATCGCGGGTATCGTAACGCCGCACCTCGATCGCGATATTCAGCACCTGGGCGATCAGCGCCGCATAATCGGCGGTGACGCCCTCAAACTCGTCTTGGTTGTTGCTCAGATCAAAGGGGGCATAGTCGGGCGCCGACACCCCCATCGCCAGCGTGCGCCGCTCACGCAACCAGCGCCAGTCGCCTTCATCCAGGCTCACGGAAGCGTTTTCAAGGGTTGAGTGGCCCAGCAGCCGCAAGGTGTGCGGCTCGTCCAGAGCCACCGCCACCAACGGCAATAGCCCCATCAGCAGGATGACCGTGCAGTTGATCAACCGGGATGGGTTCATTTCAGATCAGGTGGTTGCGCTGCGCAAATTTGGACAGGTGCACCACTGAGGACATACGCAGCTTTTCCTTGAGTCGGGTCTTGTAGGTGCTGATGGTCTTGTGACTCAACAACATGCTCTTGGCGATTTCGTTATTGCCAAGGCCCAAGGCCAGCATTTGCAGCACGGTCAATTCGCGATCGGACAGCGACTCTATCAACTCCAGTTCGGTGGACTGCAGATCATCACGACGCACCGAACTGGTCGGCAGGCTAGGGAAACAACTGTAGCCGGAGCGGATCGCCCTAATGGCCTTTTGCAGCTCATCCAGTTCCCCGGTCTTGGCGACAAACCCCATCGCGCCGGCACGCATGCAACGCGTGGAAAAAAACATCGCCAGGTACGAGGTCAGCACCAGGACCTTGCAAGGCAGCTCCAGCGCCTTGATCCGGCTGATCACTTCCAGGCCGCCGAGCTTGGGCATCGCCAGGTCAAGGATAATGATGTCCGGACGCTCCTCGCGGGCGACCTGCAAGGCGTCTGCGCCGTTGCCCGCCTCATAGACACTGTCGAAGCCTTCCTGCTTCAACAGATACTTCACGGTGGCGCGTATAAAAGGGTGGTCATCCACAACGAGTGCTTTGTTGCTCATAAAACTCCCCTGAGAGGATCGGTACGCTCACATATCACGCGAGGCCTATCTACCTGTGAAAAGTAACAGTCCCGACAAACGGTACGGATTACTCGGCGCAACACGGCAGGCAGTACAGGCCCCTCCTCTTGAAAAAACACGCTTGAAAACAGTCACGACGTAAAGCGGTAGCCGGGTTTCCGGGCAGTCGAGGCGCGCAACCTTAACAACGGCGTGCTATTTCAAATGAAGGGATAATCTCGAGTACTTGTAAGACTTTTCCTCCAAGCAACAAAGATAACTACTCAGTGGTACTCGGGCTCCAAAACGCCTGTACCACCAGGGTCGACAGCGAAATCCGCGCCACCAGGGCATCCAGCTCATCACCGTCCACCGAGGTCACGGCCAGGGTGGCTTCGATTTCCACCTCCTCCGTGCCGAACGGGCGCACATCGACGTCGCTGGCCGGGTAGTTGCAGCGCGCCAGCTCGGCTTCCAGCAACGCCAGCACAGCTTTTTGCTGAGTACGCCGGGCAATCACATACAGAATATTGGTGACTTCCGCCGATACCACGTCCAACGGCTGGCGGTTGATATTGTTGACGATCGGCCGCAGCAGCGTATTGGCCGCCAGCACAAACAGGGTGCCCAGCAGCGCTTCAAGGATCAGGTCGGCACCGGCGCAGGCGCCCACTGCCGCCGACGCCCACAGCGTGGCCGCCGTATTGAGCCCGCGCACATTGCCTTCTTCGCGCATGATCACGCCGGCCCCCAGAAAGCCGATGCCCGACACTACATACGCCACCACGCGCACCGCACCTTCCGCGCCGCCCAGGCGGTTGGCCATGTCGACGAAAATCGCCGCGCCCACCGCCACCAGCACGTTGGTGCGCAGGCCCGCCGTGCGCTGGCGGTACTGGCGCTCGAAACCGATCAAGCCACCGAGAATGAACGCGGCGGTGAGGCTGACCAAGGTATCGATCAGGGAGTTGAGGTTGATGTTGTTGATTGCTTGCATAAAAAGTCCCTTCGACTTGAAACCTTACCGATCCCCCGTGGCGAGCGAGCTTGCTCGCGTTGGGCTGCGCAACAGCCCCTCTTCGGGGGCAGAGAGTTCTCAGTGGCGTAATTGCCAGCCAAACTTACGGATGTAGCAGCGCTTCGGTCCAGTTGCCCTGGGTAAACCCGTTGATAATCAGTTTGGCCCGCCCGCCGTAAACGGCAGGCGCGTGCGTAGCAGCCCGAGGTTAATCAGGTGCTGGTCAGCGTCGATGAGAAGGATTCAGGCAAGGGCCAGGACAGGCCGCCGCCAGGATGCCGCTTCTCGCTGGAAGGCGAGACAACGGCATCGCAAAAATGCGCGTTATCTTGCCAAGTATGTGCCGGTTACCAGAACCTGCCGACAACTGTCACTCGAACAAGTACCCACTGAGGGTCTCCGCTATTGATGAAAACGCGCGGATTTTACGCCGCGATTACAGGGGGAGTAAACCGTAGGAAAGTATCCGCCTTGGGAATAAGAGCATTCTTCAGGAGGGGTTCAGAAAAAGGATTTTGGACACTCTGACGATCAAAGGTGGGAGCTGGCTTGCCAGCTCCCACAGGGGCGGTGCACACGCGGCTCAGTCAGCGCCAGGCTCACTGGCCCTCAATCATCGCGCGTCAGCACTTCCAGCAACTCGATCTCAAACCGCAGATTGCTGTTGGGCTTGATATGCGCACCCATCGACCGCTCGCCATACGCCAGGTGCGCCGGCACAAACAACGTGCGCACGCCGCCCACCTGCATGCCCATCAGCCCCTGGTCCCAGCCCTTGATCACACGCCCGGTGCCAATCACGCACTGAAACGGCTTGCCCCGCTCCCAGGACGAATCGAACACGGTACCGTCTTCCAGGGTGCCGGTGTATTGGGTGCTGATCAGCGCGCCCTTGACCACGGTTTTGCCGGTGCCCAGGCGAGTGTCGGTGATCTGCAGTTCGTCGTTGCTCATGAGGGGCTCGTTGAAGGAGTAAGGGCTTGGGTTTTCGCAGAATTGGGCGGGGTTGGCAAGCGTGAGGATGGATCGACCTGTGGCGCACGTACAGCCGCACTAAACACACCGAAACCCTGTGGCGAGCGAGCTTGCTCGCGCTGGGCTGCGCAGCGGCCCCAAACCCTGTCGACGCGTCCTGGACTGAAGGAATGCGGTGACTGGATCAGGGCCGCTTCGCGCCCCAGCGCGAGCAAGCTCGCTCGCCACAAAAAGGCAGGCCATGCGGGCGGCCAATGAAAAGCAGCATCCTTGCTGCAAACGCTATCAGGCCAAAGGCACCCGACGCGTCGTCAATGCGATGCGCCCTACAAAGAAGCTCAAGGCCGCGCCCAGCAGCAACATGGCCAAGGTGCTCCAGGCCGCACGGGACAGTTGCTTGGCTGCAACCTCACCGGCTTCACGGGCTTTCTGCTCGGCCTGTTGTTTCAGCTCATCCACCTTCTGCATGGCTTGCTGATAGGCCTGGGCATAGTTGTCGACGATCTGCGTGGCTTCTTCCTTGCTCTTGCCGGTGCGGGCGGCAACGATGTTGACCAGCGCGTCTTTATCCGCGGCGTTCAAGGCAGGCTCGCCGGAGGCTTTTACCCGCTCGAACCACTGTTTCAGCGCGTCACCGGCCAGGGCAGGATTGGCTGCTGCGTCAGTCGCCGATTGCTTGCCATCGGCGGCTGCCTGATCGGTTTTCTGTTCGACGTTGGAGGGGTCCAATTCAGGCTTGCCACTTTGCTTGAGCAACGTATCCAGCTCACCTTGCAGGCTGTTCCAGTCGAGCTGGATGCCCTGCTCGTTCAGTTGCTGCTTCACGCTGTCGCCAATGCCAGGGGCGGCGGCGGCAATACCGCTACCGGCTGCCGACAGGCCTTTGCCCACCACGTTGCCGGCGGTGCCGACCACACTGGCAGCCAGGCCCGCCAGCAACCAAGTGGTGAGCAAGGTGGTGAGGGTCCAGGTCAGCACGCCGTGCAGGCCGCCGCGATCCGGTGCAGTGCGCCCGGCCACGAATGCGCCCAGCGCGATGGCCACCAGCGTGGAGACGAACAACCAGATCCCGGCGCCGGTGCCAAACCCGCTCAACGGGTTACCGGCCTGCATCGGGTTGACCGCACTGGCGCCAATGGCGGTGCCGAGCACACTGAGCACCAGATAGGTCACCAGGGCAATTGCACTACCGGCCAATACCGAACTCCAGGACACACGAAACAACGATCGATTGGTTTCATAGACAGTGGTCATACAGAGATCCTTCACACGTTATAGGAGCAAGGCAATGTGCCTTGATGGGTGTGAGTGTGGCGAAACGACATACGTTCAGTCCTGGCCCAAATGCACCACAACCACTGGTGCATTCGCACTGCCCTCTGTGCAATTTCTTTGCACTATCCTGAGCCCTGTCTGTCGTAGGCTTAATGCACCTTTTTCCGGGAGAAACCATGAGCCAGGACGTCCTCGCAAAAGAAACCAACCGCCGCCAGTTGCAGCAGATCATCTCTGGGCTGTCCGACGGGATCATCCTCGCCGAGGTCGACCAGACTATTCTCTGGGCCAACGAAGCCGCACTGACCATGCACGGCGTGGAGGACGTCGCGGCACTGGGCGCCAATACGCAGGAATACGCCGAACGCTTCGCCCTGCGCTACCGCAACAATCACCCTTTGCCGCTGGAGAACTACCCCCTGGCCCGCGCGGCAGCGGGTGATGAATTCAGTGATGTGGTGGTAGAGGTCACACCCACAGCCGACGCCGACAAAACCTGGGTGCATCGCCTGCGCAGCCTGGTGATCAGCGACTCCCAGGGTGAGCCCGAATTGCTGGTGCTGATCCTCAGCGACGCCACCGAGTGGGCCAGCGCTGAGCAGCGTTTCGAAAAGACCTTCAACGCCAACCCGGCGCCTGCGGTGATCTGCCGTTTGAGCGACTTGCGCTATATCAAAGTGAACCAGGGCTTCCTCGAAATGACCGGCTACAACCGCGACCAGGTCATCGGCCGCTCGGTGTATGAACTGGACGTGCTGGAACAGGCTGAGCGCAAAGACCTGGCCATCCAGCGCCTGGGCGAAGGCGCGACCATCCCGCAGATGCAAGCCGAGCTGCGCCTGCCCGAAGGCGGCAGCAAACTGGTGATCGTTGCCGGCCAGCCGCTGGACATGAACGAGGAAGACTGCATGCTGTTTTCCTTCACCGATCTGGAGCCACGGCGCAAGGCCGAGATCGCTCTGCGCCAGAGTGAGGAGCGGTTCGCCAAATCGTTCCGTCTGACGCCGGTGCCGACCCTGGTGTGCAGTGCCGCCAACCGCCAGGTGGTGGATATCAACGAAGCGTTTATGAACATCACTGGCTATATCAGTGAGGAACTGATCGGTAAGGCCATCGAAGACATCAACTTCATCGACAGCCCCCAGGCGGGCGCCCAGTTATTTGCCACCCTGGAAAAGGCCGGCAATCTCGAAGGCCAGGACCTCAAAGTGCGTAAGAAAGGCAGCGAGGTGATCGACTGCGTGGTCTCCGCCGACACCGTGCTCATCCAGGACGTGCCCTGCTACCTGCTGGTGCTGATGAATATCACCGAACGCAAACGCTCGGAGCTGGAACTGGTCGCGGCAATCGAGGAAGTGATGCAGGATGCCTCGTGGTTCAGCCAGACCTTGATCGAAAAGCTGGCCAACGCCAAGAGCGTCAACAGCCCCAACCTGCCGAACGTGGCCTTCACCGACCTGACTGCCCGCGAGCGCGATGTGCTGGGGTTGATTTGCGAGGGCCTGGCCGACAAGGAGATCGCCTCGCGCCTTAAACTGGCACCCAATACCGTGCGCAACCACGTCGCCACGGTGTACTCCAAACTGGGGGTGCATAGCCGCAGTGCCGCTATCGTGTGGGCCCGTGAACGCGGGCTGTTTGCCGGTGAACTGCGGGTAAAAAACACCCGATAAAAGTACAAATGCACTAGTGCGGCTAGTGCGAATTCGCCTTATGGCGCGTAGGCGTAATCCTTAACCTTCAAGGGGTGAGTACAGGGCCTTGAACCTGTGCCGTCGAGTAACGACACCTTGAAGGAACCCACATGTTTACGCTCTCTCAACTGCGAAATTGCATCGAAGAAGGCCTGGCGCCGCTGACGTGCGAGTTCACGCTGTGCCGCGACGCGTCGCTGACCCTCAAGGTCTATGACGCCGACACCGGCCGGGTGGACCTGGTGGTGACGGGGATCAGCACCAACCGGCTGCAGACCTCGCAGGAAGTGGACAAGATGGTGGAAGAACTGCGCTACGAGCTGCAAAGCAACAACATGGGCAAGCTCACGCTGGAAGACTTGCCTTCAACGACGAACCAATGAAATAGAACACCCCGCCCGCGACGATAAACGCCCCCAGCATGTAGAACATGTAGTGTGCCGGCAGGCTGGCCAACACCAGCCCGCACAACACCGGCCCCAGGGCGGCACCGAGGTTGGACAGGTTTTGCGCGCCGTAGTACATGCCCCGCAGGTGATCCGGGGCAATCCGGTCGATAAACATGTATTCGGCCGGAAACACGATAATTTCCCCCACGGTAAACACCGCCATCGCCAGCACCCACCACAGCACGCTGGTGGACAGCGCAAACCCGACCAGCCCCAACATAAACATACTCAAGCCAAAGATCAGCCACTGGCTCAGGTGACGGTGGGAGATGCGTCGGCCAATCACATATTGCAAGGCGATGACCAACACCGCGTTGGTGGTAAGCACGGCACTGATCACGGTGTAGGTGTATTCCGCGCTGGTGGTAGTCACCAGGTATTGCGACAGGTAGGCGGTGAACTGGCCGAAGACCACGGCGCTGAGCAAACCACCGAGGGTGAAGCACACCAGGCGATGGTCGCGTAACAACACGCGGCCAACAGCGAGGAACGACACCGGCTTTTGCGCGGGCTCGGCGGTGGCCAGCGTGCGATCGCCCCAACGCCAGTACAGCAGGAAAAACCCCGCCCCCAGCAGCGCCGATAAAATAAACGGCAGGCTGATATCCAGCTTGGCCACCATCGCGCCAAAAAATGGCCCCACCGCGTAACCGATGTTGGTCAGGGTGTACTTGATGGAAAACACTTCGCTGCGCGCATCCTCGGGCAGCAGGCTGGCAAAGCCGGCCTTGACCGCGATGTCAATCACCGCATACGCCAGGTTGATCAGGATCAGGCAGCTGTAGAACGCCCAGATATTCTGCGCGATGACCGTGCCGATAAAGCCCACTACAAACAGCATGCTCAAGCCCAGCAGCAGCCGATAACTGTTGATGCGGTCGACCAGAAAGCCGCCATACACACTAAGCAATGAACCGACGATCAGCGAACTGCCGATCACCAGGCCGACCTGGGTAATGTCCAGGGCGAAGTGGCTGGTGAGGTAAATAACGAGGTAGGGAAAGGTAATCGCCTTGGCCAGCGTGAGCATCAACGTGGCGCACAGCAACAGGTTCACGGTGCGGGGGTAGTTTCTTATTGTGGCAAGCATCCTGCTCTCTTTCTTTTGAAGGTAACGCGACAATCGAGGCCGGTTACCTTACCGCAAGAACAGGCAAAAAACGCGGGTCATTTCTTGACGGGAGTGATCTCAAGAATGGTGCCGTTAGTGGTCTTGAGCAGCACGAACTTGTCGCCCACCCGCGCCCATTGGCTGTCGGCTTCAGGCTGCTTGAGGCCGCGCTTTTTCCAGTCGCTGACGGCCGATTCCTTGCGCATCAGCATGTCCGGGGCACGGTCGCCCTCTTTCAGATCGCGGGTGTTGATACTCGAAGGCTTCACGGTTTCCTGCGGAGTGTCACCGGCCTGTGCGACAAAGCTGGCGGTGGACAGGCTGGCGGCGACCAACAGGCAGGCGGCTAGGGTTTTGGACTTCATGGGTGCTCCTTCAATGAATGATGCGTACCCAGGTTCCGACCGCAGCGCTGAGGAATCATTCAGCCGCGCTTGCTGGCATGAAATAAATCCTGTAATTTTTCATGAAATTATTCGACATAAATTTCATGAACCAGCAAGAAGAACTTGAAGCCCTCGCGATCCTGATCCACGACCTGCGCAAGCACAAGAAGCTTACCCTCGCCCAGCTGGCGCAAAAGATCGAGCGTTCGGTGGGTTTCCTGTCCCAGGTGGAGCGCGGCCTGTCGCGCCCGACCGTGGCGGACCTGACCGCCATCAGCCATGCCCTCGATGTGCCCACCACGTATTTCTACAGCCTGCCCAAACCCAAGGCCGTGGCGTGGGTGACCCGCCCCAACGAGCGGCGCACGGTGTACTACGCCAATGGCATCACCGACATTCTGGTCTCGCCGAGTATGAACGGCGCGTTTTCGATGCTCGACAGCCTGTTGGCGCCCGGCGCCAGCAGTGGCGGGCAAACCATGAGCGACCGCGCCGAACAGGCCGGTTTTGTGCTGGAGGGTGAGCTGACGCTGTGGGTTGAGGACGAAGCTGAGCCGGTCACCCTGGGCCCCGGTGACAGCTTCCACCTGGGCAGTTTCGCCCATTGTCGCTACGCCAACTTGACCGACCTGCCCGCCCGCGTGCTGTGGGTTTACAACTAGGAGCAACACCTGTGAAAAGCCAACCTTCCACGTTGCTGGCCGAAGTCCGGACCTTTCGCCAGAACCACCCCGACGTGCGTTATGTGGACCTGATCGCCCTGGACATTCCCGGGCATTTCTACGGCAAGCGCTACCCGGTAGACATGCTCGAAAAAGTCGCCGCCGGCAGCCCCCTGAAGCTGCCGCAAAACGCCGTGCTGCTGGGGGCTCAAGGTGGGTTGTTCAAGATTGGTGATTACTGCTTCCACGACGGTGACCCGGACGCCAACCGCCGCCTGGTGCCGGGCACGCTTAAACCGGTGAGCTGGGAATCACAGCCTTTGGGGCAGATACTGATCACCTCGGACGGCACCGACGCGCCCATCGAGTTCGAACCCCGCGAAGTCCTGGCCAGGGTGTTGGAGCGCCTGCACCACAAAGGCATCCACCCGGTGGTGGCGTTTGAACTGGAGTTCTACTTATTCGACAAAAAACTCGACAACGGCCTGCCGCAATTCGCCCGCGACCCGCTGAGCGATGACGCCGACGACCAGCCCACCCTGCATATCGACCGGCTGTCGCGCTTCAGTGAGGTGCTGGACGATATGGCGCAAACCGCCAAGGCCCAGGGCATCGACATTACGGTGATCACCGCTGAACTCGGCCCCGGCCAGTTCGAGATCAATTTTGGCCACCTCGACGACGGCCTGCGCGCCGCCGACTGGGCCGCCCTGTTTTGCCGCAGCACCCGCGGCGTGGCACTGAAACACGGCTATCGCGCCAGTTTCATGGCCAAGCCTTACCTGCAATTTCCCGGCAGCGGCATGCATGTGCATGTCAGCCTGTATGACGGCGCGGGCAATAACCTGCTGGCGGCCCATCAACAGCAACCCCTGCGCCATGCGGTGGCCGGCTGCCTGGAGCTGCTGGCGCACTGCATGCCGATCTTCGCGCCCAACCACAATGCCTTGCGCCGCCTGGGCGGCACGGTAAACGCCGCGACCCGCGCCAGCTGGGGCTTTGAAGACCGCGATGCGTGCGTGCGCATCCCTGAGTCCGACCCGCGCAACCTGCGCATCGAACACCGCCTGGCCAGCGCCGATGCCAACCCCTACCTGGTGCTGGCGGCGATCCTGGCCGGGCTTGAGCATGGGCTTGAAGCCCAGCGCGAACCCATCGCGCCGCTGAACGAGGACCGCAACAGCGGCGCCGACTTCCCCTGGAAATGCTCGAGGCGGTGCGCGCCATGCAGCATCAGCCGGTAGTGCGCGATAAGCTGGGTGCCGAGTTTGTCGACGTCTACTGCGAAAACAAACGCCAGGACCACTTGGCCTTTCAACACGAGATCAATGCGCGCGAATATCGCTGGTTTCTCTAACCTTTTTGGAGCATCGATGACCGAGCAAAGCGCCCCCGCCCTCAAGGAAATCTTCAACCTGGAACGCCTGCAACACATCGCCGCCGAAATGCGCGCGGTGTACCCGGCGTTCGACACCAAGGGGTTCCTCAAGCACGCCACGGCAGGGCTTGCCGAGCTGTCGGTGATGCAACGCATGGCGCGGGTCAGCGAGAGCCTGCACGCGGTGATTGCGCTGGATTATCCGCAGACCCTCAAGCTGCTTTACGCGCTGGCCCCGCGCCTGAACAGCGGGTTTGTCAGCCTGTTCCTGCCGCACTATGTGGCGAGTTACGGCCGGGATGACTTCAAGCGTTCCATGGCGGCGCTCAAATATTTCACCGCCTTTGGCTCCGCCGAATTCGCCATCCGCCACTTCCTGCTGCACGACTTCAAACGCACCCTGGCGGTGCTCCAGGCATGGTCGCTGGATGCCAACGAACACGTGCGCCGCCTCGCCAGCGAGGGCTCGCGGCCGCGCCTGCCCTGGTCGTTTCGCTTGGCCGAAGTACAGGCCAATCCGCAGCTGTGCGCTTCGATCCTCGACAACCTCAAGGCCGACAGCAGCCTGTATGTACGCAAGTCCGTGGCCAATCACCTCAATGACATCACCAAGGACCACCCCGACTGGGTGCTCAGCCTGATCGAAGGCTGGAACCTGGACAACCCCCACACCGCCTGGATTGCCCGCCACGCGCTGCGCAGCCTGATCAAGCAAGGCAACACCCGAGCGCTGACGATCATGGGCGCGGGCGCCAGGGCCGAGGTGAGGATCGGTGCGCTGAGCGTCACCCCGGCAGTGATCAGCCTGGGCGAGCGGATCAACCTGTCATTCACCCTGCAATCCACCGCCGACACCGCGCAGAAGCTGGTGGTGGACTACGCCATCGACTACGTGAAAAGCGCCGGGCACAGCGCGAGCAAGGTGTTCAAGCTCAAGGCATTTACCCTGGGTGCGGGTGAGCAGCAACGCATCAGCCGCGAGCAACATATTCGTGAACTGACGACGCGCAAGCACTATCCGGGCAAGCATGCGGTGCATGTGTTGGTGAATGGGGAGCGGTTGGGCAGTGCGGCGTTTGAATTGCGCGATTGACGATAATAGTCATCGCACCCCGATCAGCTGTGGGAGCTGGCTTGCCTGCGATAGCGGTGTATCAACAGCAAATGTTTGGCTGACATTGCGCTATCGCAGGCAAGCCAGCTCCCACATTTTGATCCGGTGTCTTCAGGTGGACTCCCCCAGCAACAACCCCTGCTCCCGCGCGCACAACTCCACCACGTAATCCCACAACACCCGCAGCCGCACCGAGCTTGTGCAGTTCCCTGCGCGAGCTGATCCAGTAGCTGCGCTGTATCCCTCCCCCGGCAGCAACGGCACCAGGTCCGGATCGCCCGAGGCCATGAAGCACGGCAACACGGCGATGCCCAACCCCGAGCGTGCAGCCTGGTGCTGGGCGATCACGCTGGTGCTGTGGAACACCACCTTGGGGTTGCGGCAGAAGCTGCTGAGGAATTTCAGTTCCTGGCTGAACAGCAGGTCGTCGACGTAATCGATCCATGAGTGGGCGGCGAGGTCTTCGCGCTTTTCGATTGGCGGGTTGCGCGCCAGGTAAGCGCGGCTGGCGTAGAGCGCGAGGCGATAGTCGGTGAGTTTGCGCGTGACGAGTTGGTCGACGCTGGGGCGTTCGAGGTGGATGCTGATTTCTGCTTCGCGGTTGAGGATGCTGACAAAGCGCGGCACGGCAAGCAGCTCCACTTCCAGCCCGGGATAGCGCTCGAACAGCCCACCCATGCGGCCGGCCAGGAACATCACACCTAACCCTTCGGCCACGCCGAGGCGGATCTTGCCCAGGGGCGCGGCGGTATGGGTGAGTTCGTCTTCGGCCAGCAGCGCGACGTTTTCCATGGCTTCGGCGTGTTTGAGCAAGGCTTCGCCGGACGGGGTCAACTCGTAGCCCTGGGCGTGCTGCACGAACAGCGCGGTGCCCAGGCTCTTTTCGATCGCCTCGATATGCCGCGCTACCGTGGCATGCGTGGTTTTCAGGCGCTGCGCGGCGGTGAGCAGGCGGCCGCTGCGCTGCAACTCGAGAAAAAACCGCAGATCATTCCAGTCGAACATATCGCCTCCCTCCCTTGGACAAAAATACCCGTGGCGAGCGGGCTTGCCACAACACGCTGACTCGCCACAGCAGTGCTCACCTTGATTTTTACCCAGTTGTTTAAAAACGCACAGCAGCTGGGTAAAAACTAACATTTTTAAGACGAAAACTAACAACTAGGATGGAGCCAATAAGAAAAACAAGCGAGACCTCAGATGCCCATTGCAGCTGCTGAATACGATTACGTGGTAGTAGGCGCCGGCCCCGCGGGCTGCCTGCTGGCCAATCGACTGTCCGCCAACCCCGCCCATCGCGTGCTGCTGCTCGAAGCCGGCGGCCGCGATAACTACCCCTGGATCCATATCCCCGTCGGCTACCTGTTCTGCATCGGTAACCCGCGCACCGACTGGTGCTTCAAGACCGAAGCCCAAGAGGGCCTGCAAGGCCGTGCGCTGAGTTATCCACGGGGCAAGGTGCTGGGCGGCTGCTCGTCGATCAACGGCATGATTTACATGCGCGGCCAGGCCCAGGATTACGACGGTTGGGCGGCCGAGGGCAATCCCGGCTGGGCCTGGAAAGACGTGCTGCCGTTATTCAAACAGAGCGAAAACCATTTTGCCGGCGGCTCGGAGTTCCACAGCGACGGCGGCGAATGGCGGGTTGAGCAACAACGCCTGCACTGGCCGATTCTGGATGCGTTCCGCGACGCAGCGGCGCAAAGCGGCATTGCGCCGATCAGTGATTTCAACCAGGGCGATAACGAAGGCTGCGGCTACTTCCAGGTCAACCAAAAGGCCGGGGTGCGCTGGAATGCGGCCAAGGCGTTTCTCAAGCCGGTCCGCCAGCGCCCCAATCTGACCGTGCTGACCGAGGTGGACGTCGACCGTGTGCTGCTGGAAAACGGCCGCGCGTCCCAGGTACTCGCACGTCAAAACGGCCAACAAGTCAGCTGGAAGGCGCGCAAGGAAATCATCTTGTGCGCAGGCTCCGTGGGTTCGCCGGGGATCCTGCAACGTTCGGGGATCGGCCCTTCCAGCGTGCTCAAGCCGTTGGGCATCGAAGTGCTGCATGAACTGCCCGGCGTCGGCGGCAACCTGCAGGACCACCTGCAACTGCGGCTGATCTACAAGCTGGAAAACGCCCGCACCCTGAACCAGATCGCCGGCACCGTGTGGGGCAAGATGGGCATGGGCCTGCGCTACCTGTATGACCGCAGCGGCCCGCTGTCGATGGCGCCCAGCCAGCTTGGCGCGTTTGCCCGCTCCGGCCCGGAACAGACCTCGGCCAACCTTGAATACCATGTACAGCCGCTGTCCCTGGAGCGCTTTGGCGAACCGCTGCACGCGTTCCCGGCGTTCACCGCGTCGGTCTGCGACCTGCGCCCACAAAGCCGTGGGCGCATTGATATTCGCTCGGCCAACCCGGCGGATGCACCGTTGATCCGGCCCAACTACTTAAGCCATCCGGAAGACTTGCGAGTGGCCGCCGATGCCATTCGCCTGACACGGCGGATCGTGGCTGCGCCGGCCCTCAGTCAGTTCAAGCCGGTGGAATACCTGCCGGGGGATGCGCTGCAGACCGAAGAGCAGTTGCACGAAGCCGCCGCACGGATCGGGACTACAATCTTCCATCCGGTGGGCACCTGCCGCATGGGCAGCGACAAGGACGCGGTGGTCGACGCGCAACTGCGCGTGCATGGCGTACCGGGGCTGCGCATCGCCGATGCCTCGGTCATGCCGCGCATCACCTCCGGCAATACCTGTTCACCCACGTTGATGATCGCGGAAAAAGCCGCGCAGATGATCCTTTCGCCGACCACAAGGAGTCTCGCCCCGGAGAAAGAACTGGTTCATGCAATCTGAATAGCGGCGCCGCACCTGGCGCCGACAGTGGAACAACAATAAATAATCACTGTGAGGGCTACCCGATGTCAGAACATGCTCAACCCCTGGGCTCGGCGGTTATCGCGAGTACCGGCAACGAATCAAGAAAGGTCATCTTCGCCTCCTCCCTGGGGACGGTGTTCGAGTGGTATGACTTTTTCCTCTACGGCGCCCTGGCGGCGGTGATCAGCAAACAGTTCTTTGCCGGGGTCAATGACACCACGGCGTTTATCTTTGCCTTGATGGCCTTTGCCGCAGGCTTTGTGGTGCGCCCGTTCGGCGCGCTGGTGTTCGGCCGCCTGGGCGACATGATCGGGCGCAAGTACACCTTTCTGGTCACTATCATCCTGATGGGCGTGGCCACATTCTGCGTCGGGCTGTTGCCGACCTACGCCAGCATCGGCATCGCAGCGCCGGTCATCCTGATCGTGCTGCGCATGCTGCAAGGTCTGGCGTTGGGCGGTGAGTACGGCGGCGCAGCCACCTACGTGGCCGAGCACGCGCCGACGGGCAAACGCGGCCTGCACACCAGCTGGATTCAATCCACCGCCACCCTCGGCCTGCTGCTGTCGTTGCTGGTGGTGCTGGCCTGCCGTTACTTCACCGGTGACCAGTTCGAGGTCTGGGGCTGGCGGATTCCGTTCCTGTTTTCGATTGTGCTGCTGGGTATTTCCACCTGGATTCGCATGAGCCTGCATGAGTCGCCGGCCTTCCTGAAAATGAAAGAGGAAGGCAAGACCAGCAAGGCGCCGATCCGCGAGTCCTTCGGCAAATGGGAAAACCTCAAGGTGGTGCTGATTGCGCTGTTCAGCATCAATGGCGGGCAAGCAGTAACGTTTTATGCGGCGCAGTTTTATGTGCTGTTCTTCCTCACGCAGTTCCTCAAGATGGACCCGGCACTGGCCAATATGCTGTTGATCATCAGCGTGGTGATCGGCGCGCCGTTCTTTATCCTGTTCGGCTGGCTGTCGGACAAGGTCGGCCGCAAGCCGGTGCTGATGCTGGGCTTGCTGCTGGCCACTGCGCTGTACTTCCCGATCTTCAAGGGCCTGGCGCACTACACCAACCCGGCGATGGACCAGGCCAGCCGCCAGGCACCGATCACGGTGCTGGCCGATCCGGCCACCTGCACCTTCCAGTTCGACCCGGTGGGCAAGGCGAAATTTGACAGCCCGTGCGACAAGGTCAAAACCTTCCTGGTCAAGCAGGGCCTGCCCTACAGCAGCGCCGCCGCCCCTGCGGGCAGCCCGGTGCAGGTGAGCGTAGGTGACGTACGCATCGACGGCTTTGATGAGAAAGCCCTGCGCGGCGCGGTGACCCTGGCCGGTTACCCGAGTTCGGCGGATGTGGCCCAGGTCAACAAAGTGATGGTGGTGGTGCTGATCGTGGTGCTGATCCTGATCGCCGCCATGTGCTACGGCCCGCTCGCGGCGTTGATGGTGGAGCTGTTCCCGACACGTATTCGCTACACCTCGATGTCGCTGCCCTACCACATCGGTAACGGCTGGTTCGGCGGGTTCCTGCCCACCGTGTCGTTTGCCTTGGTGGTGTACACCGGCGATATCTTCTATGGCTTGTGGTACCCGGTGGTAGTGACCGGCGTGAGCCTGATTGTCGGGTTGTTCTGCCTCAAAGAAACCCGGCATGTGGATATCAATAGCAACTGAAGCAGCTAAAAGCTGCAAGCTACAAGCTGCAAGCTGCAAGCTGCAAGTAAGAGCAGATTGCCTTCTACTTGTAGCGTGTAGCTTGTAACTTTAAGCTGTACATCCATACAGATAATGGTTGCTCAAATCCTTCTCACTGCGCATCCTGCAAGGCATCAACCCGATCTGATGTGATGACCATGCGACTGTACCTCTGTGAAAAACCCTCCCAGGCCAAGGATATCGCGGCCGTGCTCGGCGCCGGCCGGCGCGGCGACGGTTGCTGGCTGGGCAATGGGGTCACGGTCACCTGGTGCATCGGCCACCTGCTGGAAACTGCCCCGCCCGACGCCTACGACGCCAAGTACAAACGCTGGGTGCTGGCCGACCTGCCGATTGTCCCGGACAAATGGAAGATGCGGGTCAAGCCCAAGACCGCCAGCCAGTTCAAGGCGGTCAAGCGTTTGCTGGGGGAAGCCCAGGAGCTGGTGATCGCCACCGATGCCGACCGTGAAGGTGAAATGATTGCGCGTGAGCTGGTCGAGCATTGTCGTTATCGCGGGCCGATCCAGCGTTTGTGGCTGTCGGCACTGGATGACGCCTCCATTCGCAAGGCGCTGGCCGCACTCAAGCCGGGGGCCGAAACCTTCAGCCTGTATCACTCGGCCCTGGGTCGCTCGCGCGCCGACTGGCTGATCGGCATGAACATGAGCCGCCTGTTTACCCTGCTGGGGCGCCAATCCGGCTACTCGGGGCGTGTTGCCGGTGGGCCGGGTGCAAACCCCGACCCTGCGGCTGGTGGTCGACCGCGACCGCAGCATCGCCGACTTTGTGCCGGTGGCGTACTGGGCCATCGATGTCGACCTGCGCCACGAGCGCATGACCTTCACCGCCCAGTGGCGTGCGGCCGAAGATGCCTGTGACGACCAGGGCCGCTGCCTTAACCCGCAACTGGCCCGGGAGGCGGCCGACGCCATGAGCAATGTCGCCAGTGCGCGGCTGGTCAAGCTGCGCACCGAGCGCATGCGCGAGGTGGCGCCCCTGCCCTTCGACCTCGGCACGCTGCAGGAAATCTGCTCCAAGAAGCTGGGGCTCGGCGCCCAGGAAACCCTGGACATCGCCCAATCACTCTACGAGACCCACAAGGTCATCACCTACCCACGCAGCGATTGCGGCTACCTGCCGCTAAGCCAGCACAGTGATGCGCCGAAGATTCTGGCCGCACTCGGCCGTGCGGATGCGGCCGTGCACGAGCTGATGCCGCATATCGACCCTCTGCGCCGCTCGCGGGCCTGGAACGATGCCAAGGTCAGCGCGCACCACGGCATCATCCCTACGGGCGCGGGCAAGGATGTCGGGCAACTCACGGGCAAACACCGTGCGGTCTACACCCTGATTCGCGCACGTTACCTGGCGCAGTTCCTGCCCAACCATGAATACGATCGCACCCAGGCGGATTTCGACTGCGCGGGCCAAGCCTTGCGGGCGGTGGGCAAAGTGGTGATTGAGCCGGGCTGGAAACGCGCCTTGCCCGAGGCGCTGGCCCCCGCCAAAGGTCGAGAAGCACCAGCCCCGCAGGCTTTGCCGACGCTGGTGCAGGGCCAGGATTACGCGGTGGCCAAGGTCAATCTCAAAGACCTGTGGACCCAGCCGCCCAAGCCCTTCACCGAGGGGGACCTGATCAAGGCGATGAAAAACGTCGCCAAACTGGTGGAAGACCCGCTACTCAAGCAAAAGCTCAAGGACACCACCGGCATCGGCACTGAAGCCACCCGCGCCGGCATTATCCAGGGGTTGCTGGACCGGGGTTACCTGGTGAAAAACGGCAAAGCCCTGTCGGCCACCCCCGCAGCGTTCAGCCTGATCGACGCCGTGCCACGGGCGATTGCCGACCCCGGCACCACCGCAATCTGGGAGCAGGCACTGGACATGGTGCAAAGCGGTGAAATGAGCCTGGAAGAGTTTGTCGCCAAACAGGCGGCCTGGATGAGCAAGCAAGTGGCGCGCTGCAATGGCATGCGCATGACCATCACCGGGCCGGCCAGCCCCGCCGGCCGAGGTGCTACGCCATGGAAAAACAAACGCAAGGCCGCACCCCGCAAAGCAGCCGCCAGCCCCAAGCGGGCCAAAAAACCGACAAAGGTGGGGTAAACGTCAAAAAAATCCGGCGAATGACGTTTTTCGACGGGTTTAACGCCGCTTTGGACCTTGCCGCGCCGTAGCGCGTCTAGGATTCTGTAGGGGACTCGCTGACTTCCTAACAACAACACCGGAGTGGCCGCCATGAAAACCGTCGCACAAGTGCTCAAAGCCAAGGACCAGAAGAACCAGGACGTCCACACCATTCAATGGGATCACACCGTGTTTGAAGCGCTGGTGCGGATGTCCGAGAAAAACGTCGGCGCCTTGCCGGTCGTCAAGGAAGGCACAGTTGTCGGGATCATCAGCGAACGTGATTACGCACGCAAACTCATCCTCAAGGGCCTGTCGTCGGTCACCACACGGGTCGATGAGGTGATGAGCTCCCCTGTGATCACCGTCGATACTCATAAGTCTGTCGAAGAGTGCATGAACATCATGACCGACAGTCACCTGCGCCACTTGCCCGTGGTCGAAAATGGTCAACTGCTGGGCCTGCTGTCCATTGGCGACCTGGTGAAGGAAGCCATTGCCGAACAGGCTGACCTGATCAAGCAACTGGAGCAGTACATCCGCGGCGAATAGGGGAACCCATGCTCGATACGCTGGAACATCAAGAGGACCACCTCGACACCCTGCACCGGGCCATGGCTGAACGGCGCTTTCTGGTGTTGACCGGTGCGGGGATCAGCACGTCATCGGGCATCCCCGATTATCGCGACAGCGAAGGCGTGCGCCGGGGCAAGGCGCCGATGATGTACCAGGAGTTCCTGGCCACCCCGCAAGCACGACGCCGTTACTGGGCGCGGGCCATGCTGGGGTGGCCACGGGTGCGCATTGCACAGCCGAACAAGGCCCATCTGGCGCTGGCGACGCTGCAGCAACGCGGGCGTATCAGCGGGTTGATCACGCAAAACGTCGACACACTGCATGACCAGGCGGGCAGCCATGATGTGATCGAGCTGCACGGCAGCCTGCATCGCGTGCTGTGCCTGGATTGCCAGCTGCGCAGTACCCGCGACGTGATTCAGCGCCAGATGGAGGTCGACAACCCTTACCTGGCACAGGTTCATGCGGTACAGGCGCCCGACGGCGACACCTTGCTCGACCCGACGTTTGAAGAACACTTCCAGGTCCCCCACTGCCCCCATTGCGCGGGTGAGCGGCTGAAACCGGATGTGGTGTTTTTTGGCGAGAACGTCGCACCGGCGACTGCGGCCAGGGCGATGACCGCTGTAGAGCACGCAGAGGGCCTGCTGGTAGTGGGTTCATCACTGATGGCTTATTCGGCATTTCGCCTTTGCAAAGCGATGGTCGAACAGGGTAAGCCGGTGATCGCCATCAATCTCGGCAAGACCCGCGGGGATGAGCTGCTGCAGGTGAAGATCGAGGCATCGTGTGAGACGTTGTTGCCACTGCTAGTCGCACGATTAGGATAAAGAACACCGCCTCTATTGTGGCGAGCGGGCTTGCCCGCGTTGGGTTGCGAAGCAGCCCCAATAAGGCAGAACGCGGAGTGTCAGACATAACGCGGCGCCTGGTTTGGGGCCGCTGCGCGCGCCCGCGCGGGCAAGCCCGCTCGCCACAAAAGCCCGATCAACATCACTAGCCCGTTTGCCAAAAGTGCAGATTTCAACTCGAACCAAACCTTCAAAAAATGACGCCCAAGTCACGTTTTCCGGCATTTCCCCGCCCCCACTAGGATTTATGTAGTGCTTTAAAAAAATCACTACATAATCGTTGACGTATCCTTTTTGTCCTTGCATTATCGAGACGTCTCCCGGATCGGGAGCGTTGGTAACACGTGTTTTGAACAAGCTCGTCTGACCGCCGAGCTGTTTTTTCCGGATGTGCACTGCCCACAAGGCAGATTGATGAAGCTGACCGGCCCGCAAGGATCGGTACAAGGAGCTCAAACGCTGCTTGTCTTCGTTATGAAACCATTGCGTAGCAGTTCATCAGCAAAACTACATGCATCAGGTTCAAGACCCTGCCCGTATTCGGCAGACAGTCACTGACGCCCGGTTTTCCAAACCGGAGACAACTAAGCAGTTTTAACGGAATCAACTGATAGATCGCCAACTGGTCAAGGGGCTTACACATGAATCTGAACAACCAACCAACTATCGATGAATTGGCTGAGATGTTCGCAGCGCAGAAAGACACACTCGACGACCATATCCTGTGGATTGGTAAATCGGGCGAAGTGCAACTTGACTGCCTGGAGCCCAATACCGAAGAGGCTGAGTTCGATCGCAACCACCGTGAGCTGGCAGCGCGCCTGAAGGTGTACCGCCGCGGCCAGGGCTATGTCGGCAAGAAGGCGGCCGCCGATCGCAACTTTATCGAGCAGGTCTTCGATACACTTAATAATGCTTGGGCCTCTTTCAAAGACAGCTCGCAAGTTAAAGTGATCGATCGCTACTACTAAGAACCCCTCGTTCACTGTGGGAGCTGGCTTGCCAGCGATGACCGTTTAATATTCAACACTTAGGTTGAAGGTTAAATAGCTATCGCAGGCAAGCCAGCTCCCACACTTATTTGGGTGCGTTTAAAAAGTTGGAAAGCGCCCCTTCGCCGCTTCATCGCAAAAAATATCAAACAACACCTGCGCCGCCGCCGAGAGTTCATGCCCGGGTTTTGTCAGAACCCCAATCGGCCGTTCAATCACCGGATCATTCAAGGTGATGCAATGGGCGCCCGCCTCGATCATCTGCCGTGCGCACAACGCAGGTACGGCGCTGACGCCCAAGCCACTGGCGACCATCTTGCCCACCGTCGCCAGTTGATGGCTCTCCAGCGCTACCGGCAACTTCATCTGCAAGGTCCCCAGGTGCTCTTCCAGCATCACCCGTACCGTGGACGGCCGTTGCAAGGTGATGAACGGCTGCTCCAGCAGGGTTTTCCAATCGATCTCGGTACATTGCGCTAACGGTGAATCACCCGGCACGACAGCAATAAACCGGTCCAGATACAGCGGCGTAAAGGCCAGCGATGAACCTTCAGACGGCTCGAACGCAACGCCCAGTTCCACCTGCCGGTCGCGCACCATTTCCAGTACCTGCTCATTGATCAAGTCATGCACCGTCACATTCACTTGGGGGTAACGTGCGCGGAATATCTTCAGGATCGGCGGCAACAAGTTGCCCGCAAACGACGGCATCGCAGCCACCGTGACTCGGCCACGCTGCAGGGTGAAACGCTGGCGCAGTTCATCTTCGGCGTTGTCCCAATCCGCGATCAGCCGGCGCGCCAGCGGCAACAGCGATTCACCTTCCGGCGTTAGCGCGACGTTGCGTGTATTACGGCTGAACAAGCGCCCGCCCAGCCCTTCTTCCAACCCCTTGATAGTCAGGCTCAGTGCCGATTGTGAGAGGTGCAACCGCTCACAGGCAGCAGCAAAACTCAGGCTCTGGGCCACGGCGAGAAAGGCACGCATCTGTTTAACTGTCATGAGACTGCTCCGGACGGCGGGTCGACTATGCTGTTTTCTAAATCAATCAACCTTAAAAAACAACTTAACAAATCAATCCGTCGGCGCAACACTCAGGTCATTGGCTGGCCCACAAACAATAAAAGAGGTGCATATGGCAGGTTTCGATAAACGCGTGGCGTCCTACGAGGAAGCACTGGCAGGCCTGGAAGACGGCATGACCGTGCTCGCCGGTGGCTTTGGCCTGTGCGGCATCCCGGAAAACCTCATTGCCGAGATCAAGCGCAAAGGCACCCGCGAGCTGACCGTGGTATCCAATAACTGCGGCGTCGACGGTTTCGGCCTGGGCGTGTTGCTGGAAGAAAAGCAGATCCGCAAAGTGATCGCCTCCTACGTCGGTGAAAACGCCCTGTTCGAGAAGCAATTGCTCAGTGGCGAAATCGAGGTGGTGCTGACCCCCCAAGGCACCCTGGCCGAAAAAATGCGCGCAGGCGGTGCCGGCATTCCGGCCTTCTTCACCGCCACCGGCGTCGGCACCCCGGTCGCCGAAGGCAAGGAAACCCGCGAGTTCAACGGCCGCCCGTACCTGATGGAAGAGTCCATCACCGGCGACTTCGCCATCGTCAAAGGCTGGAAAGCCGACCACTTCGGCAACGTCATTTATCGCCACACCGCCCAGAACTTCAACCCGCTGGCCGCCACCGCCGGCAAGATCACGGTGGTCGAAGTCGAGGAAATCGTCGAACCGGGCGAGCTGGACCCGGCGCAGATCCACACCCCTGGCATCTACGTCGACCGGATCATCTGCGGCACCTTCGAGAAGCGCATCGAACAGCGCACCGTCCGCAAATAATCCGCCAGCCCAAATAATAAGGAGACAAATAATGGCTCTCACCCGCGAACAAATGGCTCAACGCGTCGCCCGCGAAATGCAGGACGGTTTTTACGTCAATCTGGGCATCGGCATCCCGACCCTGGTGGCCAACTACATCCCCGAGGGCATGGAAGTAATGCTGCAATCGGAAAACGGCCTGCTCGGCATGGGCCCGTTTCCTACCGAAGAAACCATCGATGCCGACATGATCAACGCCGGTAAACAAACCGTGACCGCACGTATCGGTGCGTCGATCTTCTCCTCCGCCGAATCCTTCGCGATGATTCGCGGCGGCCATGTCGACCTCACCGTACTTGGCGCCTTTGAAGTCGACGTCCACGGCAACATCGCCTCGTGGATGATCCCCGGCAAACTGGTCAAAGGCATGGGCGGCGCCATGGACTTGGTGGCCGGTGCGGAAAACATCATCGTGATCATGACCCACGCATCCAAGGACGGTGAGTCCAAGTTGCTCAGCCAATGCAACCTGCCACTGACCGGCGCCAACTGCATCAAGCGCGTGCTGACGGACCTGGCCTACCTGGAAATCGAAAATGGCGCTTTTGTCCTCAAGGAACGCGCACCTGGCGTCAGCGTTGAAGAGATTGTGAGCAAGACCGCCGGTAAACTGATTGTCCCGGACCACGTTCCAGAAATGCACTTCCAGTGAGGACAGATTCCATGCAAGACGTCGTGATTGTTGCTGCCACCCGCACCGCCGTGGGCAGCTTTCAAGGATCGCTGGCCAGTATCCCGGCACCGGAGCTGGGCGCGGCCGTGATCCGTCGCCTGCTGGAGCAGACCGGCCTGGACCCGGCCCTTGTGGACGAAGTGATCCTTGGTCAGGTACTCACCGCAGGCAGCGGCCAGAACCCGGCGCGCCAGGCGTCGATCCTCGCCGGCCTGCCCCACGCCGTGCCGAGCCTTACCCTGAACAAAGTCTGCGGCTCGGGCCTCAAGGCCCTGCACCTGGGCGCCCAGGCCATCCGTTGTGGCGACGCCGAGGTGATCATCGCCGGCGGCATGGAAAACATGAGCCTGGCGCCCTACGTATTGCCTGCTGCGCGCACCGGTTTGCGCATGGGCCACGCCAAGATGATCGACAGCATGATCACCGACGGTCTGTGGGATGCGTTCAACGACTACCACATGGGCATCACCGCCGAGAACCTGGTGGACAAGTACGGCATCAGCCGCGAAGCCCAGGACGCCTTCGCCGCCGCCTCGCAACAAAAAGCCACTGCAGCGATCGAAGCCGGGCGGTTTGTCGATGAGATCACGCCGATCCTGATTCCCCAGCGCAAAGGCGACCCGGTAGCCTTCGCCATAGATGAGCAACCACGGGCCGGCACCACCGCCGAGTCCCTGGCCAAGCTCAAGCCTGCGTTCAAGAAAGACGGCAGCGTCACCGCCGGCAACGCCTCCAGCCTCAACGACGGCGCAGCTGCGGTGCTGCTGATGAGTGCCGACAAGGCCAAAGCCCTCGGCCTGCCTGTGCTGGCGCGTATTGCCAGCTACGCCAATGCCGGCGTCGACCCGGCGATCATGGGCATCGGCCCGGTCTCGGCCACCCGCCGCTGCCTGGACAAAGCCGGCTGGAGCCTGGGCGACCTGGACCTGATCGAAGCCAACGAAGCCTTCGCCGCGCAATCGCTGGCGGTAGGCAAAGAGCTGGAATGGGATGCGGAGAAGGTCAACGTCAATGGCGGCGCCATCGCCATCGGCCACCCGATCGGCGCCTCAGGCTGCCGCGTGCTGGTAACCCTGCTGCATGAAATGATCAAGCGCGACGCCAAGAAAGGCTTGGCGACGCTGTGCATCGGTGGCGGCCAAGGCGTGGCCCTGGCGCTCGAACGCAGCTGATTCAAAGAGCAACATGGAAGAGGCCCGGTTCCACGAAAACCGGGCCTTTTCTTTTTGTGGGAGCTGCGTGACTAGTCACTGCGCGGCACCGCAAACACTGCATTCGCCCGCGCCACCACCTTCTCCCCCACCTGCAAACTCACCGTGGCAAACGCCATCTGCCGCCCGCGCTTGTGATGCTCCAGGCGCACCACAACCCACTCGCCCACTTGCACCGCCCCCAGGTAATCCAAGGTCATGCTCGCCGTAATCAGCGGCAGCGGCGGTTCGCTGGAGAACGCCATCGCATACCCCATGCCGACATCCGCCAGGGTCGCGAGTACACCACCATGCACGGTACCGCGCCCGTTGGCATGGCGATTATCGGCACGCAGGCCGATTTCCAGTTGCAGCCCCTCACCCCGGCAGTACGCCGGCCCCAGCAGATCAAGCAACGGACTGCTGCGGGGCAACGAAACAAAACCTTCCGGCACTGTGTGAGCAATCATGGCGAGTTCTTCCTTGGCGTAAGGCTTGAGGTGTACCCCAAGGCCCCCCGCAGCAACTATCACCATCAGCCACACAAATCCCCCACGATGCTTTGCGTTAATCCGCCAGACCCGCTTTAATCGCCGACACTCTCCCCCGCACACCTGAAGGAACTGCAATGCGCCAGCCGGATGTTCAGCAACCTGGGCGACAACCTGGTGAGCGGCACGGCAGATGCCCTGGAGCGCGCCAGCTATGTGTTGCCGTTTGTGATCCTGGCGTTTCCGGTGGTGTGGTTGTGGGTATGGCTGTGGCGCCGGTTTGTTGTGGCTGGCAGGCTTGCCCGCGTTGGGGGGAGAAGTGATACCTCAGGCCAGGTCTGATTCTGCTTTATTGGGGGCTGCTGCGCAGCCCAACGCGGGCAAGCCCGCTCGCCACAACAAGCGCGCTCGCCACAATGATCAGCGTTGCATGCAGCGCTGGTACCGCTCATCTACCCGCTTGGCAAACCAGGCCGTGGTCAGATTGCGCGTGATCTTCGGGCTTTTGAGCACGATTCCCGGCAGGATCGCCCGCGGCATCGGCTTGCCGGCGGCCTTGTCGGCCAAGGCAAACACGCGCTTGTAGAGGGTGGTGTCCTCAAAATCCAGCTGCTCGCCCTGCTCCAACTGGCTGCGGATGCTGGGGTTGCGCATATCCAGCTTCGAACCGAGGGAGCGCACCGCCAGCTCGGTGGTGCCCGGCAGCAGTGAGCCGTAGCGAATCAGGTCCCCATCCAGCGCCAATTCAGTCCCAGTCGCACGGCTGACGGCAGCCTGGAACGCAGCGTTGCGGCTGGCGTACCAACCGGCATTGAAGTCGGCAAAGCGATACAGCGGCTGGTCATAGTTCACCGGGTAGCCGAGCAAATGGGCGATACCGAAGTACATGCCGCCACGCCGGGTAAACACTTCGCGACGAATTGTGCCATCCACCGTGTAGGGATAACCCCGCGCCTGTTTCTGCGCAAAGTCGATGCTGACCTGCATCGGGCCTGCGGTGTGCACCGGGTTGAAGCCGCCAAACAAGGTATTGCCCAGGGGCACCACGCTGATGAAGTCATCGAAGATACCGCTGAGGTCTCTCTCCGTGCGTGCGGCATTCAGGCGATCGGCGTAGGACTTGCCGGTGGGCGAACGCAGTTGCAAGGCGCTGCGCACCACAAAGGCCGGCACATGCACCTTGCCGGCACGGCGCAGGATTTCATCCTGGGCAATCTTGCCCATATTCGGCACCGGTGGGTCGACCTGGTAAGTGGACTCTTGTTCGGTGACCGCCAGTACGGCGCAGATATTTTCGCTGCTGGGGTAGATTTTCTGGGTGTCGAAGGCGGTATAGATGTCCTGGGCCCAGCCGTTGCGGTCCGCTACCGTCGTCGGCAACAGGCGCACAATCTGCGCCTTCACCTCGGCTTCGCTGCGCTCCGGTTGCTGTGGGTTGCGCGTTGTAGAGCAGCCGGCCAGTACCAGCAAGGTGGTCAGGCACAGGATCAGACGGCTTGAGTACATGGGGCTTCCTTGGATGATGACGGGCCGGGCATTGCTGATATCGACAGGTAAGTCTAACCGGCGTTCGCCGAACGGCCGCACTCAGCCTATTGCTTGGGATTAAGAAGACAAAACTCATCGAAAAGTCCCACTCAACTGCCGGATAAGCACTACAGACCCCTCCTGAAAACCTCTGCAAAGTCCTCGCCTGATCACACAGTGCGAGGGATTGCAGATGGCGTTATTTGTAGGGGCCAAGTCTTGAACCCGGCCATTGGCAGGCTGGCCCTGACCCCAATGGATGTAAAGACGGTCGACGTTGAAGGCGTCTTCCGTGATTTCCGAGAGTGCCTGAACACCTTTGACGCGTGGGCAGAAAGCTTCTGGCGCTTTTCGGCGCTGGAGGTTGAGCAGGTGTTCAAGGTGGGGGATGAGGTGGCGCTGGTCGCGCCTGTCTCTGCCAAAAAGCCCAGTAGCACCGTGGCGGTGTGCAAAGCCCAGGGCTCGCTGACCCTGGTGCATATGTTCGAAAGCACGCAGTTCGTGCCGATCGGCAACACGCCGGTGATGTTGCAAGCCATTGCAGCGGATGGCAGCCCACAGGGTGCGCCGATCCATCACACCATCGGCCCCAGCGGCATTCTTGAAGTCACGGAATGCACCCGCGACCAGCAGTACCAAGTCACCTTCTATCCCACTGTTTCCAAGGATCACGTCAAGGCGCTGTACGCGTCTTATCAGTCAGTGATTTCTGACGTGGAAGCGCGCCTGCGCCAGGAGTGGACCAATAGCTTCAAAGACCAGTGGAAAGACTACACCGACGCTACCCCGCTTGATCGTCGCAGAGTGCTGGAAACGGCGTTTCTCAGCGGCATGGGCAAGGCGCTTTACAACCTGTGGGACAACCTTGCGCAGCTGTATGAGCTGCTGGCGGACATCAAGCCCAACAGCGAGAAGTTGCTGCAATACATCTCCCAAACCGAACTTGATGAGCTGCTGAAGCTGGGCAACGACAAGATAGCTCACGGCTTGCTGATGCTCAGCGATGAACCGTTGTTGTTTATCTATGTGTCGGCGGTGGTCAGCTGGATACGGTTGCTGCCGCCGCCACAGATGAATGAGCTGATGGGGGAAATCACCGGCGAAGTATTGATCAATCTGCTGCTGATTTGGGCGACGGCAGGTATGGGGGTGGCGGTGCGCCTGGGTACTCAGGTGCTGGACCATAACAAATCCGGACGTGCGCGGGACCTGCTCGAGATGCTGGCCAAACAGCTTGCAGGGCCTGGGTTGGAGCCGCATGTGACGGCGGTTAAACCCTTACTGCTCGGCAGTGCGGCCACACCGATCAAAGCAGTGTCGATGACGCCGTTGAAGGCTGGGGAGCAGTTGGTTTCGAACCCGGTGCCGGCGGTTCGCAGCAAGACGCAGCAGACAGTGCTGGTTCGCCAGGAGCTGGTCGACGATGTGCCGGCTTCGGGTAAAAACCTCAACGGGGATGCGGCGGCGGCGGCGGATAAGACGGCCACCAACGGCTGCCCGGTGTCGATGGTCACCGGCGAAGAATTGCTGACCCTGACCGATGGGACGCTGGACGGGATTTTTCCGTTTGAGTGGACACGGTTGTATCGCACCAGTGCGGTGGACGTGGATTGTGGGTTGGGGTTTGGGTGGAGTCATTCGCTGGCGCAGCGGCTTTCTGTCGTGGGCGATTCGGTGGTGTGGGTCGACCACGAAAACCGTAGTACTCAGTTTCCTCTACCAACTGCCTCCCGACCGGCGATCACCAATAGCTTGGCTGAAGCCGCGATTTACCTGGGCTCGTTGCCAGATGAGCTGGTGCTGGCCCAGGCCTCACGTTTCTATCATTTTCGCGATGGCGTGCTGGTCTCGATCAGCGATGCGTATGACAACCGGCTGCGAATTTCCCGAGATTATTCGGGGCGGATTTCGCGGCTGGATAACGGCGTGGGGCGCTCGCTGTTCCTGCGTTATGAGTCTGGCCGCATCGTGGCGGTGGACTACCAGATCCAGCGCGCCAAGGGCCGCGAACCTTTCGAATGGGTGACCGAGTTTTGCATTGTTTCCTACGCCTATGACGAACTTGGCCGACTGGTCTCAGCGACCAATGCCGTCGGCGAAAGCGAGGTTTACCGGTACGACGAGCAGCACGTCATTTTGGAACGTGGACTGGCCGGTGGCGCGAGCTTCTTCTGGGAGTGGGAACGCTCTGGCAAAGCGGCGCGTTGTGTCCGGCACTGGGCCAGCTTTTCGCAGATGGACACGCGTTATGCCTGGGACGACAACGGCCGCGTCACGGTTTTTAACGCCGATGGCAGCCAGGAAGTGTATGTCCACGATGATCGGGCGCGGCTGGTGCAGCGCATTGATCCTGACGGCGCCGAGCATTTCAAATCCTACGACGATAAAGGCCGGCTGACGGTCGAGCAGGACCCTCTGGGGGCGGTGACGGCGTATCAGTACGACGACGCCGGACGCTTGGTGGCGTTGTTTCCGGGGGATGACGAGCCGACTTCCTACGAGCATGACAATGGTTTCGTACGGGTGGTGCGGCGCGGTGAGGCGGTTTGGAAGTATGAGCGGAACGACCAAGGCGACGTCATCCGCAAGACCGATCCTGAAGGCCACGTCACCGATTACAGCTACGACAAATATGGGCAACTGATTGGGGTTTGGTACCCGGATCACAGCTGTCTGCGGCTAGTGTGGAATGAGCGGGGGCAACTGCTTGAGGAACACTTGCCGAACGGCGGGATCAAGCGTTATCGCTATGACGATCTTGGGCGGCAGATAGCGCGTGAGGAGGCGCATGGGGCGCTGACCGAGTATCAGTGGGACAGCGTGGGCCGGCTGACTCGCGTGGTGCTACCCGGTGGGGCAACGCGGGAATACAGCTACAACCCTTACGGAAAAATCACCGCCGAACGTGACGAGCTGGGGCAGACCACTCGCTACGAATATGCCGACGGCCTGCACCTGATCAGCCGTCGCATCAATGCCGACGGCACCCAGGTCCAATACCGTTACGACAACGTGCGGTTATTGCTGACTGAAATCGAAAACGAAGTCGGCGAAACGTATGGGTTGCAGTACCACCCCAATGGCCTGATCCAGCAGGAGACCGGGTTTGACGGCCAGCGTACGGCGTATGCCTACGACCTCAACGGCAACCTGCTGGAAAAGACCGAATTTGGCGACGATGGCAGTCAGCTAGTCACCCGTTACGAGCGCGATCCTGCCGGCCGACTCGTACGAAAAACCCTGCCCGATGGCAGTCTTGTGGACTATGCCTACGACCGCCAGGGCAATCTCCTCAGCGTCGACGACGGCCACTGGGCGCTGGCCTACGAGTACGACGCGCAAAACCGCCTCACCGCCGAGCATCAAGGCTGGGGCACCCTGCGCTACGGCTACGACGCCTGCGGCCAGCTGAAAAACTTGCGCCTGCCTGACAACAACCGCCTGGTGTTCAATCACGGTAAGGGTGGGCACCTATCGACCGTGGAACTGAATGGCGCCGTACTGACCTCGCACCTGTTCAACGCCGGCCAGGAACACCAACGCCAACAAGGCCAGCTCCTCAGCCACTACCACTACGACGACCAGCAGCGCCTGCACGCCCACGCCGTCACCCAACAGCAACACACCCTCTACCAACGCCAATACGACTACGACAACACCGGCAACCTCACCCGTCTGCTCGACACCCGCAAAGGCGAACACCACTACCACTACGACCCCCTCGCCCGCCTGACCCGCGCCGACCACTCGCAAGACGTCCAGGAACGCTTCGCCCACGACCCGGCCGGCAACCTGCTGATGCAAGACCGACCCGGCCCCGACATCGTCGCGGGTAATCGTCTGATGATCCAGGGCGACCGGCAGTACGACTACGACGCCTTCGGCAACCTGATCCGCGAACGACGTGGCAAGGGCCATCAACTCGTTACCGAGTATCGCTACGACAGCCAACACCGGCTGATCGGAGTCACCCAACCCAATGGCCAAACCGCCAGCTATCGCTATGACCCGTTTGGGCGGCGCATCAGCAAAACCGTGGATGGCAAAACCAGCGAGTTTTTCTGGCAAGGCGACAAGCTGATTGCCGAGCACCATGCGCAGAGCCATCGCAGTTATATCTACGAGCCGGATAGCTTCCGCCCACTGGCACTCCTAGAAGGCTACGGCCCAAAGGAAACCAAACCCTACCACTACCAACTCGACCACCTCGGCACGCCCCAGGAACTCACCACTCCCGACGGCGAAATCGTCTGGTCCGCGCACTACCGCGCCTACGGCGAAATCACCCGCCTCGACGTGGGCAAAGTCGACAACCCGCTACGCTTTCAGGGCCAGTACTTCGACCCGGAAAGCGGGCTGCACTACAACCGCCATCGCTACTACAATCCGGATATTGGTCGCTACCTGACGCCGGACCCGGTAAAGCTGGCCGGTGGGATTAACGCGTACCAGTACGTGCCTAATCCTACGGGGTGGGTTGATCCGTTGGGTTTAAGTAACTGCCCGGAAGGGGGCGATTGTAAGCCTAAAGCTGAAGTAGTAGATTTCACAAAAGCGGCTACCGTGGTTAAGGGGGAACCTAAACAGCCCGCTAACAATGGTAACGAGTACCTTTACCGCGGAGATGACAAAACCCCAGACCATGTTTTTCAACATGGCTTTAAAAGCAAGGGCGCCAGCAACGACTTATACTTGCACGCAGTCGATAGCAACAACCCCCCCAGCAACTTTATAAGCACTTCCCCATCAAAAGCTACCGGAATTGATTTTGCAACCAGATATGGAACACGGAAAGGTTTTCTCTACACGCTGAAAAAAATCCCTGGTCGAGACGTGAACAAAGAACTTGGAAAATTAGCTCCTTTTGATAATGAGTCAGAAATTGCCATACAAAGTAAAATCAGCACAGAAGATATCTTGGGTGCAACACCCATGAAGCGAGACGGCAGTTACATGGGATATTCAATTCCAAACCCAAACAGGAAAGTAAAATGAAAACAAAGAAAATTAAAGCCATAATAGACAACGTAGAAAAATACGTTACATTTAAGTATGACTCTGCCCACATCAAATTAAAATTTTCAGAAGCCGAAAACTTTGCAAAAATTTACACAGCAGAAGACATGTACTTATGTCTGGCAAAAGTAAGATCTGACTTCCCTCACATACAATTCCTTTGCAAAGGTGCAAAAATAAATGTCAGACCTTCGAGTATGGCCTCACAAATGAGCGGCGGAATGGTTGCATATGAATTAACCCTCGGAAAGCGCACAACAAGAGAGGACTTGGTTCATATATTTGACCATGAAGATCAAAATCTTACGAACGACCCGAAAGAACAGGAAGACTTCTACAAAAAGTGGATAAAATCAATAGGTGCTGAACGAACTGACTCCCCAGATTCCAGCACACACAGCATCTGATTTAAATAGGATATTTGAAGCAAGCCCACTCTATTGCGACCAAGAAGATACAACCTTACAAAAACCTACCCGAAATCACATATCACAGTCCAACCAAAATAAAACCTGTCAAATCTGACAGTTGCTCCATTTTCTTTCTACCGTTTAACTGACATCTGTACGCGTGAATGTATGCAGGCTTTTACTCTCGCCAGAAAGGAATTGTCTATGTCAGTCGAATGTTACAAGGAATGGGCAGGCCCGCTTCCGGGATACACCGACGACGACTACTTGTACGCCAAAGACGGCCCTTGGCCGAAGGTCAACACGCTAGTCCCCGAACTGCCCGCCATGATTAAAAAAGTCCCCAAGACCCAATTGGAGGATTTCCGTTTCAATGTGGTGTCCCACTACCTCAAAACCCTGAAGTCCGGTCGTCTCAAGATAATCCTCAAGATGCTCGCGGGTGATCACAAACTGCAGCCGGTGTCCGACCGATTATTCGTCGAACAACTGTTTTATGGCACGTTCAGCAAATTGCTGACCCCGGTTGGGCTGGAGGACGCTGCTGAGTTTCCCGAGGTACTGAACCCAGATGATCTGTTTGATAGCGAGGGCCAACCCAAGTATTTGAAAATCGACACGCTGAGCATGAATCGCGTCGATCCGCTGCACGGTATCTACTCGGCGCCCAGCTTGACCCTGTTCAAGCGTGAGACCGATCACTCGGGGACAGCGCTGGCCATCAAGATAAACGGCCTGGTCTTAACCCCTGAGGATAAAAACGCCTGGGAGCTTGCCAAGTATTTTGTATTTCAAGGCGCCCTGTGTGTGATCACCCTGGTGACTCACCCACGGGTGCATTTCCCGATGGACGCCATCAGCGCAATCAGCTTGACCGCACTGCCTCAACAACATTTGTTGTTCAAACTGATTGCGCCGCACACGCGGATTCAATTGGCGATCAACCAGGCCGTTTCGCTACTGCCCTACTCCGTCGCGCACAACAACCAATTCCTGCCATACACGCCCTACCCGGGCTGGGGAAACATCCCGATTATCGAAGACGGGCGCGGCTGGACCGGGCATATGACCGATGCGTTTTCCGGCATCGCGGGCAACAACTGTTACCCGCCGTATAACTACCTGCTGGCGCCGGAAAAAGTCTGGTCGGACTTCGATGAGTTTCTGCGCGGTTATTACAACGTGATTCTTGATTTTGTCAGCACCGTAGTGGCGCACATTGATGTCGACGATCCGGTGATAACGTACTGGAGCGATGCCATTGCGACCTGGGTCAGCGGTTTTCCGGATCATCAACGCATACGCGAGGGAGATACATTGGCCAGGGTGATCGCCTCGTTTATCTGGGACGTCACCGTTGCCCACTCGGCCGATCACGGTGCCATGGGCCATTACCAGCAGAATGCTTTTGCCTTGCGGCTTCGCGTACCTGCGCCGACCAGCAAGACGATGCCGCCCATCAACCGAAGAAAGCTGGTGACCTTTGGCGATACATTGCGTAATCGCCTGTGTTTTGAAATGTATTTTGGCCCGCCCCGAGGCCCCGGGCATTTATATGACACCTGGTATGGCTTTAACGACCCGGAGTTGGATCAGTTGAACACCCAATTTCTGAACGACCTGCAGAGAGTGGATGAGACCCTGACGTGCCGTCGTTTTATAAAGCTCAAGGACATAGCGCGCAGTATCAACTTCTGAAGCGGGCGCACATTTCAAATCGAAACGCACGCCCATTCAGGTCAGATACCAGCCAATGCCAGGTCCATCGCGAAGTAGGTGAAGATCAGATCCGCCCCCGCGCGCTTGATCGACCCCAAGGTTTCACGCACCACCCGCGCTTCATCAATGGCACCCGCCTGGGCGCCGAACTTGATCATCGCGTACTCACCACTCACCTGGTACGCCGCCACCGGCAGCCGTGAGGCTTCGCGGATGTCGCGGATGATGTCGAGGTAGGCGCCGGCCGGTTTGACCATCAGAGCGTCCGCGCCTTCCTGCTCGTCGAGAAGCGATTCGCGCACGGCTTCGCGGCGGTTCATCGGGTTCATCTGGTAGCTTTTACGGTCGCCCTTGAGCGCGCTGCCACCGGCCTCACGGAATGGGCCGTAGAGGGCTGAGGCGAATTTGGTGGAGTAGGCCATGATCGGGATATGGGTGAAGCCGGCATCGTCCAGAGCGCGGCGAATCGCCTGGACCTGGCCATCCATCGCCGCCGAGGGGGCGATCACATCGGCACCGGCACGGGCGGCGGCTACGGCTTGCTTGCCCAGGTTGACCAGGGTTGCATCGTTGTCGACATGGGCACCGTGCATAACGCCGCAGTGGCCGTGGTCGGTGTATTCGCAGAAACAGGTGTCGGACATCACGACCATTTCCGGCACCGCGTCTTTGATGATCGAGGACATGCGCGACACCAGGCCTCGTTCCTTCCACGTGTCGCTGCCGCTGGCGTCCAGGTGGTGGGACACGCCAAAGGTCATCACCGACTTGATGCCGGCACGGGCGTAACGCTCGATCTCGCCGGCCAGTTTCTTCTCAGGGATACGCTGCACGCCGGGCATGCTGGTGATCGGCACGAAGTCGTCGATTTCTTCTTCGACGAAAATTGGCAGCACCAGATCATTGAGTGTGAACTCGGTTTCCTGGAACAAGCCACGCAGCTCCGGGGAGCGGCGCAGGCGGCGTGGGCGGGCTTGGGGGAACTGGCTGGTCATGGAGGTCCTGAAAAAATGGCAGAAAACTTTGGGGCGAAAGCTTATGCCTCACGCCCCGGCGGCACAAATGCAAAGGGGCCAACAGTGTATTACGCGGCTCGTAACAATTTATTGATCTAGAGCTGTAGACGCCCTTCGATGCACACTGCGACGGCGCCGCCGATCCAGATTTCATCGCCCTGGCGCTCCACGTGAATACGCCCTGCCCGGCCCATGGCCGTGCCCTGGCTGACCACATAGCGCTCGGGCGCGAGGCCCTCGCCGAGCAGCCATTGGGCAACTCCGGCGTTCAAGCTGCCGGTGGCCGGGTCTTCCTGGGCGCCGTCACCGGCGACAAAGGCGCGCACTTCAAACTGCGCGTCAACCTCGTCACGTAGCGAGTCGCAAGGGGCGATCACACCTACGGCCAACCCCAACAGTTGCGAATAGTCCGGCTGCAGGCGCAACACCTGGTCACGGTCGGCCAACATCACCGCAAGCCATCCCGCGCCATTGTCCACCCATTGGCTGCGCACGATTGCTTCCCGTTCCAGGCCCAACCCCAGGCGTACGCGCTCCAGCAGCGGCGCATCGACCAAACCGGCACGTAGCAGCGGCGGCGCAATAAACGCCAGTTCAGCGCCTTGACGACGAATGCGCACCAGGCCGATTTCACACTCCTGGATAATCTCCTCGCCTTTAGGGACGCCTCCGGCCTTGAGCCAGGCATGGCAACTGCCTAGCGTGGGGTGCCCGGCGAATGGCAGTTCCTTGAGGGTGGTGAAAATTCTCACCCGGTAGTCCGCCTGCGGATCGCGGGGTCTCAGTAAAAACGTGGTTTCGCTGAGGTTGGTCCAACGGGCGAAATCCGCCATCTGCTCGTCACTGAGCCCATCGGCACCCAGCACCACCGCCAGTGGGTTGCCCTTGAGCGACACACTGCTGAATACATCCAGTTGCTTGAAATCGAAAGTCGGCATGCTTCAGCTCGGTATGTTGAGACCACGGATCACCGCCGGCCGGGCGACAAAGCCATCCAGCGCACGCAGTACATTAGGGAAGTCGGCGATGCCCACCAGGTCGCCCGATTCATAGAAGCCGATCAGGTTGCGAATCCACGGGAAGGTGGCGATGTCGGCGATGCTGTACTCGTCACCCATGATCCAGGTACGGCCCAGCAGGCGCTTTTCCAGCACGTCGAGCAAGCGCCGGGATTCAGCGGCATAGCGATCGCGGGGGCGCTTGTCTTCGTAGGCTTTACCGGCGAACTTGTTGAAAAACCCTACCTGCCCGAACATCGGGCCAATACCGGCCATCTGAAACATCAGCCACTGAATGGTTTCATAACGTGTCGCCGGATCTTCGGAAAGCAACTGACTGGTTTTTTCCGCCAGGTAAATCAGGATCGCGCCGGACTCGAACAACGCCAGCGGTTGGCCGCTAGGGCCGTTGGGGTCAATGATCGCAGGGATCTTGTTGTTGGGGTTCAGGGACAGGAACTCGGGGGATAACTGGTCCTGCGTCTCGAAGCTGACCTTGTGCGCCTCATACGGCAGGCCCAGTTCCTCAAGCATGATCGAGACTTTTACCCCGTTGGGCGTCGGCAGCGAGTACAGTTGCAAGCGCTCCGGATGCTGGGCGGGCCATTTACTGTTAATCGGGAAGGCAGCGATTGGGTTCATCAGGAGATCCTCTGCGCAAAGCTCCCATCATAGTCATCTGACTCGCGTCCTGCATGGGTCATCAATGCGCAACATCGGCTGGCTATTATGCCGCGTGGGCGAACCAATAGGCCCAGGTGCACTCTTAAGTGCGCCCACAAGGTGAATGGAGGCATCTGGCTATACCGACAGGGAACACCGCAGGACGCCGGATGCGTCACTGGGGCCGGGCTTGTCCGCCTTAATCCGATGCACCGAAGACTCGAACCTAATGACAATCAAGCCTCTGTGCCTTGCGCTGCGCCTGAAACGCTATTCATACATCCTGTTGCCGCTCTTGCTGGTTGGCGGCGCCATCGGCCTGACCCTGGAGTCACGCATCAGCAGTGCCGAACCGGTGGACGGCGTGCAAACCCTGGTATTCCTGCGTCACGGTGAAAAACCCGCCGGCGGCTTGGGCCAGCTCAATTGCCAGGGCTTGAACCGGGCGATGAACCTGGCCACGGTATTGCCGGAAAAATTCGGCAAGGCCGATTTCGTGTTCGCCGCCAACCCGACGCGCAATGTCGAGGAAGGCGAGCTGGACAATTCCTACAGCTATATACGCCCGCTAATGACCATCAGCCCCAGCGCGATCAAGCTGGGCCTGCCGGTGAATATCAAGTTTTCGGCGAATGACACCAGCGCCCTCGCCGACGAGCTGGTCGAGGACAAGTACCACAACGCCATCATCTACACCGCTTGGTCCCACGGCTACTTGCCGGAATTGATCAACAAGGTGGCCAGCGAAGCCTCGGGCGAAAAACACACCATCACCGACGACTGGTCTGGCAGCGACTACGACACCTTGTATGTGCTGACGCTGACCTGGCACAACGGCAAAGCCTCGCTGCTGAGCCGCAACTACAAGCAGGGCCTGAACAACGGCGAAGAAACCTGCCCGGAACCTACCCAGGTGAGTGCCGAATCCTGACGAAAAAAGGCCGGCTGGGCTCAAGGGAGCGCAGCCGGCCTTTTGGTTTCAGCCGTTACTGGCGGGCGGCAAGCAACCGCTTATGGCGGTTGCGCCGGGCGATGTTCAAGCACTCAATCGCCGCCGAGAAGGCCATGGCTGCGTACACGTAGCCTTTAGGCACATGGGCGCCGAAGCCTTCGGCGATCAGCGTCATGCCGATCATGATCAGGAAGCCCAGGGCCAGCATCACGACCGTCGGGTTGTCGTTGATGAACTTGGCCAGCGGTTCGGCCGCTACCAGCATCACGATCACCGAGGTCACTACGGCAATGATCATGATCGGCAAGTGCTCGGTCATGCCCACGGCGGTAATGATGCTGTCGATGGAGAACACCAGGTCGAGCAACAGAATCTGCCCGATAGCCGCCGCAAAGCCCATGGTCACGGTGTTGCCGACACTGGCTTTCTCTTCCGGCTCCGGATCCATGCTGTGGTGAATCTCGGTGGTTGCCTTCCATACCAGGAACAGGCCACCGGCGATCAGGATCATGTCCTTCCACGAAAACGCCTGGCCAAACACTTCGAACACCGGCGCAGTCAACTGCACGATAAACGCGATGGTGCTCAACAGGCCCAGGCGCAACACCAGCGCCATGCTGATGCCGATGCGCCGTGCCTTGGCTCGATGCTTCTCCGGCAATTTGTTAGTGAGGATCGAGATGAAGATCAGGTTATCGATGCCCAGCACGATTTCCATGACGATCAAGGTGGCCAGTGCCACCCAGGCGGTGGGGCTGGCGGCCAGTTGTAAAAGGTAATCCATAGGTCAGTCCTGATATAGTGCCGGGAAATTAAGCTTCTTTGTTACTGTTGGATTTTTCTTGCTCGTCTTCCTGTTTTTCAGGACTGATCAAGCCTTGTGTCGCTTCACTCAACGCCTGCTCGGCGGCCTTGTGGGTGTCGTCGATGGCCTGCTTGGCCGACTCGGTGGCTTTGCCCAGTACTTGCTGCGCGCTTTTTTCGACTTGATCACAACCACTGATCATCACCAATGAAAGCGCAAGTACCGAAGCCGCGCCCAGGGAATTGAGTTTCATGATGTATTCCTCGTTAGAACCTTTGGGTCCAAATAGTGGCCCCTCGATAGCGAGGCATTCTATGCAGCCAAACAGTTCAGTAAAATTCGTATTTTTCTCACGTATACTTCGATTTTTACGAAGTATAGGCTGCCATGCTCAATTACCGACAACTGCACTACTTCTGGGTGGTAGCCAAGACTGGCAGCATCGTGCGCGCCTGTGAGCAACTGAACCTCACCCCCCAGACCATCAGCGGGCAGATCAGCCTGCTGGAACAAACCTATGGCATCACATTGTTTCAGCGCGTCGGTCGCCAGTTGGAACTGACTGAAGCCGGGCGCCAGGCCCTGCCCTATGCCGAGCAGATGTTCCAGACCGGCAATGAATTGGAGGCGATGTTGCGCGCGCAGCCCGATGAACAGCAGATCCTGTTTAGGGTCGGGGTGGCGGATGTGGTGCCCAAGTCCATCGTGTACCGGCTGATCGCGCCGACCATGGAGCTGAGCGAGCCGATCCGCATCACCTGCCGTGAAGACAAACTCGAGCGTTTATTGGCTGACCTGGCAATTCAGCGCCTGGACCTGGTGATCTCCGACAGCCCCATGCCGACGCACTTGGACATCAAAGGCTACAGCCAGCGACTGGGGGAATGTGGCATCAGTTTTTTCGCCACCCAGGCATTGGCTGACCGGTACGGCGGCGATTTCCCACAGTGCCTGCACGGCGCGCCGTTGTTGATTCCGGGCGCCGAAACCGTGGTGCGCAGCCGCTTGCAGCGCTGGTTTGCCGAGCAGCAGATCCAGCCCAAAATTATCGGTGAGTTCGACGATAGCGCCTTGATGCAGGCATTCGGGCAATCCGGTAGCGGGATTTTCATCGCCCCCAGCGTGATCGCCGATGAGGTGGTGCGCCAGTACGGTGTGGCGCTGATCGGCCAGACCGATGCGGTTACCGAGTCGTTCTACGCCATTTCTGTGGAGCGCAAGGTCAAGCACCCCGGCATCGTGGCGATTACCGAAGGTGCCCGACGGGAATTATTTACTGCGCTGCCCTGATGGCAACGTGGGCTTGCTCGCGAACGTAGTGGATCAATCAATGTATCTGGTGAATGACACTGCGCATTCACGAGCAAGCCCGTTCCCACAGGAATCAGGCGCAGGTAGGTGCCGGTTTGGCCGTCATCAACCATAACGCCAGCAGGATCGACACCAGGATAAACCCGGATGCGGCAAAGCCCAGGCTGCCAAGGCCCAGGGTGTCGATCACATGCCCACCGACCAACGCGCCCAGGCCGATCCCCAGGTTGGCCCCGGCGATATTCAGCGACGCCGCGAACGCCGGTGCATGGGGGGCGGCCTTCATCAAACGCACATGGCTGACCAGGAACATCGCCGCCTGGGTCACACCCCACACGGCCATCGCCGCCGCCAGGCCGATGGTGGAGTGAATCGCCGGCACCAGCGCGACCATGCCCGCGATCATAAAGCCGCAGAACACCATGGAAGCGATCAGCGGGTGGCGATCCACCGCACGCCCGCCCAGGGAGTTGCCGATCAACCCGACCGCGCCGAAGCCCATCAAGCACCAGCCCACCAGAGTGCCATCGAAGCCGGCCAGACGCTCAAGGATGTCCGCCAGGTAGGTGTACGCGGTGAACATGCCGCTGAACACCAGGATCGACAGCAGGATATGCCCCTGCATCAGCGGGTTGCGCAGGATCTTGAACTGCGAGCGCAACGTGACCTTGGTCGTTTTTCGGCCGGGTAACCGGCAGGTAGATAAACAGCAGCAGGGCTTTGGCCAGCGCGACCACGGCAAGAATGGCAAACGCACTGCGCCAGCCGAACATATCGGAAATCAGTGTGCCCACCGGAATGCCGAACACCGTGGCACACACAATGCCGAAGCCGATTTTTTCGATGGCGCGCCCGGCGTACTCGGGGCCGACGATGTCCACTGCAGTTTCACTGGCCAGGGCCCAGAACACCGGCAAGCCCAGGGCCGGGATCAGCCGCGCCACCGCCATCACCCAGATATTCGGCGCCAGGGCAGCCACGGTATTGGCGATGCCGAACATGATCAGGATGCTGATAAACAGCCGCTTGCGTGGGAAACGGGCGCAGTACGCCGTAAGAAACGGACCAAAGGCCGCCACAGTGAACGCAAACAGCGTCACCAACAGCCCTGCCTGGGACACGCTGACATTCAGGTCCCGGGCAATCGACGGCAGCAGGCCGACGATAATGAATTCTGTGGTCAGCACGGTAAAGCCGGCGGCCGACAGCAGCAGGATGGGAAACAGCATGAAAACTCCAGAAACGACGACATCAACGACAGCCCTGAGGGCCCGCTGACGGAGAGGAAAGATGAGAGGGCAGAATCTTAACAGAGTATGTCTGGATTTGGCCAAGGCCAGCGTGCCTGGGTGACCCAATGCCGCAGCTCCAGGGACTTATCTCACAGCGTGCTAGACTTCGCGATCCGCGTCCTACAGCCCTTTCTGCGTGTACCGCTGTGCCTTCAAATAATCAGAGACAAGTGTTTATGACTGCTGCCCCTTCCCTCCTTCATCGACTAGCGCGCATCAGCCTGGTTACACAAATCATCATCGGCCTGGCCGCAGGCATTCTGCTGGCCTTGCTGTTGCCTGAGGCGGCCAAGGCCACCGGGTTTATCGGCAAGGTATTTGTCGCTGCGCTCAAGGCCGTGGCGCCGATCCTGGTGTTTGTGCTGGTGATGGCGTCGATCGCCAACCATAAACACGGACAGGAAACCCATATCAAACCGATCCTGTTCCTCTACCTGCTGGGCACCTTTGCCGCCGCCGTGGTCGCGGTCGTTGCCAGCCTGTGGTTTCCCTCCTCGCTGGTGCTGGCGACCCACGATGCAACCGTCAGCGCACCGGGTGGCATTGGTGAAGTGCTGCAAAGCCTGTTGCTGAGCGTGGTGGATAACCCGGTGAGTGCGCTGATGAATGCCAACTTCATTGGCATTCTGGCGTGGGCCATCGGCATGGGCGTTGCCATTCGCCATGCCGGCGAGACCACTCGTACGGTGCTGGATGACCTGTCCAACGGCGTCACGCTGATTGTGCGCGTGGTGATTCGTTTTGCGCCGCTGGGTATTTTCGGGCTGGTGGCCTCAACCCTGGCCACCTCCGGTTTCGGCGCCCTGCTCGGTTACGCGCACCTGCTGCTGGTGCTGATTGGCTGCATGCTGTTCGTGGCGCTGGTGGTCAACCCGGCCATCGTGTTCTGGAAGCTGCGCCGCAACCCGTACCCACTGGTATTGATGTGCCTGCGCGAAAGCGGTATCACCGCGTTCTTCACCCGCAGTTCGGCGGCGAATATCCCGGTGAACCTGGCATTGAGCAAACGCCTGGGCCTGCATGAAGACACTTACTCGGTGTCGATCCCGCTGGGCGCCACCATCAATATGGCCGGTGCCGCGATCACCATTACCGTGCTGACGCTGGCGGCGGTGCACACCCTCGGGATTGCCGTAGACCTACCGACCGCGGTGCTGCTCAGCGTGGTCGCGGCCATCTGTGCATGTGGCGCTTCGGGGGTGGCTGGTGGCTCGTTGCTGCTGATCCCGCTGGCGTGCAGCCTGTTTGGCATTCCCAGCGAAATCGCGATGCAGGTGGTGGCAGTCGGTTTCATCATCGGCGTGCTGCAGGATTCGGCAGAAACCGCGCTCAATTCGTCCACCGATGTGTTGTTTACGGCTGCGGCTTGCCTGGGCCAGGAAGAGCAGACGGCTTAATCGGCAGGCGTAAAAAAGCCCGGGGGCGTTTTTTCAATCAACGCCCCCGGGCTTTTTTGTGTCTGGATGCTTAGAACGCGCCCATGTAATCGCGCTTGCCCACTTCCACACCGTTGTGACGCAGCAAAGCGTAAGCGGTGGTGACGTGGAAGAAGAACTGCGGCAGGCCGTAAGTCAGCAGGTAGGACTGGCCGCTGAAGCGCTTCTCTTTAGGCGTGCCAGGGCGGGTGATGATCTCGATGCCTTCCTTGCCGTCGACTTGCTCAGGCTTGATGGTGTCGACAAAGGCCAGGACCTTGGCGATCAGCGCTTGCAGGTCGGCGAAAGTCACTTCGGTGTCTTCGTATTTCGGCACTTCGATCTCGGCCAGGCGCGCGGAAACACCTTTGGCGAAGTCGACAGCGATCTGTACCTGGCGCACCAATTGGAACATGTCCGGGAACAGACGCGCTTGCAGCAACGCGTTCGGGTCGATGTTCTTGGCGGTGGCGTGGGCTTCGGCTTTGTTCAGCACATCGCTCAAGGCGTTGAGCATTTGCTTGAATACAGGGATGGAGGCGGCGTACAGGGAAATAGTCATGGCAGTCTCATGGGTAATGGCACGGTTTGAACCAGCGGCGATTATAGACATGCCAGCCGCTTGTCTTTTATTTTTTCGGGCTTACGCTAAGGGCCTCACTGCATAGGGAAAGCGCGATGACCGCCGAGCACGCCACCGACACCCCAGAGCCGCGCCTGAACAGCACGGAAATCCGCATCCTGGGCTGCCTTATCGAAAAACAGGCGACCAACCCGGAAACCTACCCCCTGACCCTCAATGCCCTGGTACTGGCCTGCAATCAGAAGACCAGCCGCGAACCGGTGATGAACCTCAGCCAGGGCCAGGTCGGCCAAAGCCTGCGGGCGCTGGAAGGCCAAGGGTTTACACGCCTGGTGATGGGCAGCCGCGCCGACCGCTGGGAGCATCGCGTGGACAAGGCATTGGAGCTGGTGCCGGCCCAGGTGATTCTGACCGGATTGCTGTTTCTGCGCGGGCCGCAGACGGTCAACGAACTGTTGACCCGCAGCGGGCGCATGCATGATTTTGAAGACGCCGAGCAGGTGGTGCACCAGCTGGAGCGCCTGATTGCGCGAGGGCTGGCACTGCTGGTGCCGCGCCAGTCGGGGCAACGGGAAGACCGTTATACCCACGCGCTGGGGGACCCGGCGGAGATTGAAGCGATTATTGCGGCGCGGGGCAATCCGGTGGAGCGTGGTGCAGCCAGCGGTGTTTCGGCAGAGCGCATTGAAGAACTGGAAGCACGAATTGCGGCGTTAGAGGAGCGCTTGGCCCAGTTAGAACAGGCTTAAACACGATCAACCGGTGAGCGCGCGCTTGCCCGCGATAGCGGTGTTTCAGTTACCGTTCAGGGGTCATGCGCAGCGTGGCCCCACACTAACTGCCGCTTAAATTTGTGGTGTTTCTGACGAGCTTTTACTCGTCATCCCGGTGTTTTTTTACTATTATCGATTATCTGCGCACTCAAGGAAGAGAGGCTGAGCGCCTTGAGGCTGGTAGAAAATTTACACTCAATCAGTGAATGAGTTTTTGCCTTTAAGCCAGAACGTAACGACTCAGCCGTCCATAATTATCTCTTTGGTGAAACCGATGTATAAAATTTGTGGCATTGCTGTATTGGTAGGACTTGCCCTCTCGGGATGCGCTACGAAAACTCCAGAAAAACCCAAAGTGACTCCACCTCCTGCCGTCGCCCAGCAAGCAACACCTGAGGCCGCAGCTCCCACACCAGCAGAGCCGACTGCGCCCTATACTGTGCGATATGAGGCAGCATCTGCGCACGCCAGTGCCGAGGCCACACACCCTGTTTCGCAGGAGGCCGCTCAGCCAGAGTCAGAAACAAACGTAAACGAAAATCGCGCTGAGCAGTGCCGTAAAGAGCTCGATGTATTAAAGATCTACAACAAAGCCTCCTACACTAAATACGAGGCGGAATACCAGGCTATTGCCAGCAAGACTGGTAAATACATGCAAATTAAAGATTCCATTAGTTCTGATATCAACTATATGGTTCTGCCGGCCTACCAATTTCAAATTCGTGAGTTCTGCTTCCGAGTTAAAACCCGTCTGTCGGAGCTTGTGCTTCGCCAAGCCAGGCAATGATTTCACTCTAGGCGAATCGAACCGTTACGCCCCGATGAAGCAGATTCCCTTCGCCGATGCCGAATATACCGGCAAACGCAAGCAGCCACCCGCTAGCGCCACCTGATCCAGATGGATCAGGTGGTGTCAGAGCCAGCGCCCACGCTGGCACTGCAGGGTTCTTCAGCTTCGGGCGAAGGCTACTGCCGCCTCAAACTGCTCTTGTGTCGGCCGCACCCCGGTATAAAGCACAAACTGCTCCAACGCCTGGATCGCGATCACTTCCAGCCCGGTAATCACCCGTTTGCCCTGGGCACGCCCACGCACGATCAATGGTGTTTCGGCGGGAATCGCCACCACATCGAAGACAGTCTCCGCTGCATCCACAGCCTGCGCTGCAAACGCCAGCGCATCCGCCTCGGCCCCTCCGGTCATGCCGATAGGCGTCACGTTGATCAGCATCTGCGGGCGTAAATCCCCGAGTTGCGCCTGCCACTCATACCCCAGGTTGCGGGCCAGTGCCCTGCCCGCCGTTTCATTGCGCGCCACAATCAGGCCATTGGCGTAACCGCCATCGCGCAAGGCGCTGGCCACGGCTTTGGCCATGCCGCCGCTGCCATGCAGGGCAAAGGTCGAATCCTTGGGCACGGCGTGCTTTTTAAGCAATTGTTCGATGGCGATGTAGTCAGTGTTGTACGCCTTCAGGTGCCCATTGGTGTTGACGATGGTGTTCAGGGAGTCGATGGCTTGAACTGAATCGTCGAGTTCGTCCACTAAGGCGATGGCAGCTTCCTTGAAGGGCATGGACACCCCGCAGCCACGCACACCCAAGGCGCGGATACCACCTATCGCGCCGGGCAAATCCTGGCTGCTGAAGGCTTTATAGTAGAAGTTCAGACCCAGCTGTTCGTACAGGTGGTTATGAAATCGCAGGCCAAAATTCCCGGGGCGCGCCGACAGTGACATACACAGTTGGGTGTCCTTGTTGGGGTGCATCTGCATGGAAAACTCCTTTGAGTAAGCAAATCGGTACAGACCTTACACAACCTTTACCTATCGGCCGTGCTGTTTTTCAGAAATACGTTGTCTTAAAAGTATCCCCGCGACATTACTTGAGTCTATTGATTGCAGACCACAAGCGCAGGGGCTAACCGAGGAATGACCATGATTCGTAAAATCCCCAAGATCGCCTTGCTTATCGGTGCACTCGCTATGGCAGGCCAAGCCTCCGCCCACGGTGGCGGATGGGGTGGCCCGGCCGTCTTGGGTGCGATAGTCGGCGCAGCCGTCGTGGGCTCCGTGGTTGCCAGCCAACCCCGTGAGGTCTATGTGCAACAGCCGGTGTATGTGCAGCCACAGCCGGTCTATGCAGCTCCACCGCCGGTCTATTACGCACCGCCACCACCGGTGTATGTGCAACAGCAGGTTTATTACCGGCCGGCGCCGGTCTATTACGGCCCACCGCGTGGCTACTACGGCCCTCCCCACGGCTATTACGGTCGCGGCTGGTAAGCGGCAATCATCACGTCTGACACTGGCCTCGCCCACACGCGGGGCCTTTTTTTGCGTGCAAAGTCCGAATTTATCGTGCCAAGGTCGCTCTGAGGACAATGGATGAGGCGTAATCGCACATGATTGACGCCAATGTCTACTTGCTTGATCAGGGCTTGCGCTGTCATGTTTGCGTCACGACATACTCTCATTCTCGATCCTGTCCACCCAATAACAACAAGGACGACTGACCATGCCCACGCAAAACCCACACCGCACCGCTGGCCTCTGTACGTCGAGCAAGGTGTACAGCGCCCTGACGGAGCTTAAGCACCTGGAAGGCCATCGCAGCGCAAAATTCCTCGCGCTGCTGGCGGAAAACCTGGTGCGCAAAGGCTTGCTCAGTGAGCAGGAGGTAGTGAATATGCTCGATCAGGTGGTGGACTGACGCCTCGCGTCGATGTCGACTATCGAGATTGGTGATTTTTCCTACACAGCCCGGCGCCGTAATGTGACCTCCATAGCGATTGGAGGTACTTATGCCCACTGTTCAGATCATGTCCGTTATCGGCAGCGCCGTCCCCGCCCCTCTGCGGGAACTGGGTTTGCTCGCCTGCTGGTACCTGGTACGCGACGGCGAAGCCATCAGCGGCCCATTGACGTCGTTGTCCGCCGCCGAACAACAACTGCAACAGGCCTCGAATTTCAGGCTGCACGCTTGAGGTTTACGGTAATGGCAGCTTGACCCGCGGTTTGCTTTCGACGAACAGCGCCCAGCTGGACATAAATAGCGCCGCCACCAGCGGCCCGATCACAAACCCGTTCAGGCCAAACACCGACAGGCCGCCCAGGGTCGAGATCAGAATCAGGTAGTCCGGCATCTTGGTGTCCTTGCCCACCAGGATCGGGCGCAGCACGTTGTCCACCAACCCGATCACAAACACCCCGAACAAGGCCAGCACCACGCCCTGCCAGATCGAACCGCTCAACAGGAAATAGGCGGCCACCGGCCCCCACACAATGCCCGCGCCCACCGCCGGCAACAGTGACAGAAACGCCATCAGTACCGCCCAGAGCAACGCACTGGGAATGTCGAGGAACCAGAAGATCAAACCGCCCAGCGCACCCTGGGTCACGGCCACCAGCACGTTGCCCTTGACCGTGGCACGCACCACCCGGTTGAACTTGAGCTGCAAGCGACGCTTCTGCGGCTCGGCCAACGGCACCGCTGTGCGCACTTTACGTACCAGCTCCGGGCCATCTCGCAGCAGGAAAAACAGCAGGTACAGCATGATGAAAAAGCTCACCAGGAAATCAAACGTGCCCTGGCCGAAGCTGAATGCCTGGGTCGCAAAGAACTGACTGCCCTGCATCGCGCTCTTGACGATATTTTCCCGCAGCCCTTCCAGGTTGCCCATGCCGAAGCGGTCCAACAGATGCTGGAAGTACGGCGGCAGGAAGTTTTTGAACTGCTCGATATACCCCGCCACATCCAGTTTGCCGCTTTCGATATTTTTGTAGAGCGTCGCACCCTCTTGCACCAGCAAGACGCTGGTAATGATCACCGGCAGAATTGCGATCACCAGGCACACCATCAAGGTGGTCAGCGAGGTTAAGTTACGGTTCCAGCCGAACCGCTGCTGCAGGCGGCGCTGCATCGGGGCAAAGATGATGCCGAGGATCACTGCCCAGAACACCGCCCCGTAGAACGGCAGCAATATCCAGATAAACGCGATGGTCACCAGGGCCAGCAGCAACAGCAGGGTTTTGAATTGCAGGTTGGTTTGATTCATGTCCGGTCCATGTCAAAAAAAGCAGGCCGCGTGTGTGCGCCCTGGTGCTTAGTCCGCTGCAAGCCCTGTGAGTGCCATCTTTGTTGTTAGCGTAGACCCAGATCAATAAAGCCTGTTCAGGCTTGCACTACCCTGCCGCACTTTTGACCCAAGTAGCGACCATGCCTCCTATTCTCGCCCCCGAACTGCTGGCCCCCGCCGGCACCCTGAAAAACATGCGCTACGCCTTCGCCTACGGTGCCGATGCGGTGTACGCCGGCCAGCCGCGCTACAGCCTGCGGGTGCGCAACAATGAGTTCGACCACGCCAACCTGGCTCTCGGCATCCAGGAGGCCCACGCGCTGGGCAAGCGCTTCTACGTGGTGGTGAACATCGCGCCGCACAACGCCAAGCTCAAGACCTTCCTCAAGGACCTGGCGCCGGTGATCGCCATGGGCCCGGATGCGCTGATCATGTCCGACCCTGGGTTGATCATGCTGGTACGCCGGCATTTTCCGCAGATGCCAATCCACCTGTCGGTGCAGGCCAACACCGTGAACTGGGCCAGTGTGGAATTCTGGCAGCAGCACGGTATCTGCCGGGTAATTCTGTCGCGGGAACTGTCGCTGGAAGAGATCGGCGAAATCCGCCAGCAGGTCCCCGCCATGGAGCTGGAGGTGTTTGTGCACGGCGCGCTGTGCATGGCCTATTCCGGGCGCTGCCTGCTCTCGGGTTATATGAACAAACGCGATGCCAACCAAGGCACCTGCACCAATGCGTGCCGCTGGAAGTACCAGGCCACGCCTGCCGTGGAAAACGCCACTGGCGATATCGTCCAGCCGTATCAGCCGACGCTGGGGCTCGGCACGCCCACCGATCAGGTGCTCCTGCTCCAGGAAGCCAACCGTCCCGATGAGCAGATGCCCGCCTTCGAAGACGAACACGGCACCTACATCATGAACGCCAAGGACCTGCGTGCCGTGCAGCACGTGGAGCGCCTGACCCATATGGGCGTGCACTCGCTGAAGATCGAAGGCCGCACCAAATCGCATTTCTACTGCGCGCGCACCACCCAGGTGTATCGCCAGGCCATCGATGATGCGGTGGCCGGGCGCGCCTTCGACCGCAACCTGATGACTAACCTCGAATCCCTGGCCCAGCGCGGCTACACCGAAGGCTTCCTGCGCCGCCACGTACACGACGAATACCAGAACTACCAGAACGGCAGCTCGGTGTCGGAGCGCCAGCAGTTTGTCGGGGAACTGACCGGCGAGCGCCAAGGAGAGCTGGCCGAGGTCAAGGTGAAGAACCGCTTTGCCGTGGGCAACCACCTGGAATTGATGACGCCCAGCGGCAACTTTCACTTTGACCTGGCCACTTTGCACAACGCCAAGGGCGAGGCCATCGAGGTAGCGCCGGGGGATGGGCACACCGTCTATGTGCCGCTCCCGGCCGAGATGGACCTGCAGTTCGGCTTGCTGATGCGCGACGTTTAGCGGGTCGCGAGGCAGAACCGGCGGATCGCTTCACAGGCATGCAACAACGAGTCGTCGTCCAGGGCGTAGGCGATGCGCAGGTACGGCGCCAGCCCGAATGCACTGCCGTGCACTACAGCCACATTGGCTTCGTCGAGCAAGGCATGGGCCACATCTGAGTCGGTGTGCAGCCGCTTGCCGGCTGTACACGGCGCCGGTTGGGTTTGAGGGCGAATTATCGCTGCCACCTCGGCACGGCGTGCGGCCACGCGGTCGATGATGCGGTAAGTGGCGGAGGGTTTGGCGTGGGCCAGGCGCTTGTTCAGCGCATTCACGAGTTCTTCCTTTGCCGCGTGTGATAACCCAGGGTTTCGCGCGACCGCGCCGGGCAGTTGCAGAAAATCGAGTGTGTCGCAGACCGTGTTGGTATGGAGTTCAGCCAGGCGCTGAAGCGGGTTGGGATGCGGCATGGAAGTGAGCCCCTGTTGTGGTTGGGGCTCAAGTCTCACTGAGGGCCGATGATAGGTATATTCGTATTAACAAACCTATGGCTGATCAGATCCTGAACTGACCGACCAACTGCCCCAGGCGCTGCCCAAGGTCGGCCAGGCTGCGCGAGGTCTGTGCGCCCAACTGGGTTTCATTGGCCACGCTGTCCACCGCCCCGGCAATCTGATGCACGCTGCGGTTGATCTCTTCGGCCACGGCCGTCTGCTCTTCGGCGGCACTGGCGATCTGCGCGTTCATCGAGTTAATGGTGCCGATCAACTGGGCCATGGTGTCCAGCGACGCGCCGGCCTGGTTGGCCTGGGCTGAGGTGCCGTCGCCAGCATCACTGGAACGGCGCATGGCATCCACGGCAGCCTCGGTGCCTTTTTGCAGACGGTCGATCATGCCCTGGATTTCCTGGGTGCTGGTTTGGGTGCGGCTGGCCAACGCACGGACTTCGTCGGCAACCACCGCAAACCCGCGCCCGGCCTCCCCGGCCCGTGCGGCTTCGATCGCGGCGTTGAGCGCCAGCAGGTTGGTTTGCTCGGCAATCGAGCGGATCACGCCGAGCACGCTGACAATCGACGACACATCCTGCTGCAAGCTATCGAGGGACACGCCGCTGCTGCGGATATCGTTCACCAATGCGTGGATCTGCGCGATGCTGCCGTCCACCACACGCTTGGCGGCCTGGCCTTCCACATCGGTTTGCTGCGCGGCCACCGAAGCGCCCTGAGCGCTGCGCGCCACCTCTTGCGCAGCGGATGACATCTCATTGATGGCCGTGGCCACCTGGTCGGTCTCGTGACGTTGGCGCTCCATGGCCTGCTCGGAACGCTGGGCCTGGTCGGACACCTGGCTCACCAGGCCGGTGAGTTGCGTGGTCATCTCGGTGATCTGGCGCACCAGGCCGTGGATCTTGTCGACAAACCGGTTGAACGCGCCGGCCAGATCGCCCAGCTCATCCTGGCTGGTGATGGGCAAGCGCCGGGTCAAATCACCCTCGCCGGCGGCGATATCGTCGAGGTTGGCCTTCATCAAATGCAGCGGACGCAAGATGGTGTTGGCCAGCAGCATGCCGACGGCGGCGATCACCAGCAGCACCACCACCGCCACGCCGAGGATGCTCAGCAGCACGCCTTCCATGCGTGTTTTCACCTTGGCCTCGACCACCGCCACCTGGGCTTCAATGCCGTCCAGGTTGACCGAGGTGCCGATCACCATGTCCCACTTGGGCAGGTATTCGGTATAGCCCATCTTGGGCACCAGCTCGGTTTGCCCAGGCTGGGTCGAGCTGTATTGCAGGTAATGCGTACCGTCCTTGCCGACCTTGACCAGGTCGCGGTTGACGTAGACACCATTCGGGTCGCGGTTGTCCTTGAAGCTTTTGCCCACGCCGTCCGGGCTGTTGCCCTTGAACAGGCGGATGGTCTCGGAGTCGTAGCCGAAGAAGTAGCCGTCCTTGCCGTAGCTGGTGTTGGACAGCAGCTTGACCACCTGCGCCCGCGCCGCCGTATCGCCGGGGGCGGCTGCGTCGTAGAGGGGCTTGATGGTGGTCATGGCCACTTCCACATAACTTTGCAGCGTGGCCTTGGCGTCGTTGAGCAGGCGCTGGCGGGTTTCATCCACCTCGTTGCGCGCCTGGCCTTGCAGGATCCACACGGTGGTCAGGCTGATGACCACGGCAAACAGCAGCACCGGGACAATGGCTAGGGACAGGACTTTGGCCTTTAAACTCAGACGCATGGCTTTTCTCTCTTATTAGGCGGCTTGAGAGGTTAACGGCTGGTTGTGGGATATCTGTAGGTGGGGGGCTGGGGGTGGATCGGTTGTTGGGGTAACGGCTGGGATTGGTTCCGCCCTTACGGCGGGTCACTTTTGAAAGGAGCCCAAAAGTAACCAAAAGGCTCTTGCCCCACCACTCGGCACCTCGCTTAGGCTCGGTGTGCCCGCACGCAGACTTGAATCCGTGGGCCGCCGCGATGGGCCATCCATGGCCCAGCGCGGCTAACCCGGCGTCCTGCCGGGTTACCCACGGATTCAAGCCTGCGTGCGGCCAGCGTGGTTAATGGGGCGCCTCAGATCAAAGTCAAAAGCAGAGCACGGCGGCCTGACAGCCGGCCTGAGTGGTGTGGATCAAGAGCGGGAACACAGTGGATTGGCTTTTCTGTGGGAGCTGGCTTGCCTGCGATACAGGCAACTCGGTACATCAGGCACACCGGGTTGATGCTTTCGCAGGCAAGCCAGCTCCCACATTTGACCGAGGTCGGCTGTCAGGCCGCCGTGCTTTGCTTTGTTTTTGATCTGGCCCTTACATCCTTACCGCTGACGAAGTCAGCGATCTTTTGATCTAGGGCTTTTGACTGTGATCTTGATCTGAGGCGCCCCGTCAATCACGCTGGCCGCACGCAGGCTTGAATCCGTGGGCCGCCGCGATGGGCCATCCTTGGCCCAGCGCGGCTAACCCGGCGTCCTGCCGGGTTACCCACGGATTCAAGCCTGCGTGCGGCCAGCGTGGTTAATGGGGCGCCTCAGATCAAAGTCAAAAGCAGAGCACGGCGGCCTAGTAGCCGACCTGAGTGGTGTGGATCAAGAGCGGGTACGCAGTGGATTGGCTTTTCTGTGGGAGCTGGCTTGTCGGGTCGCCGCATCGCTGCGATGCAGGCACCTCGGTACATCAGGCACACCGAGTTGATGCTTTCGCAGGCAAGCCAGCTCCCACATTTGACCGAGGTCGGCTGTCAGGCCGCCGTGCTTTGCTTTGTTTTTGATCTGGCCCTTACATCCTTACCGCTGACGAAGTCAGCGATCTTTTGATCTAGGGCTTTTGACTGTGATCTTGATCTGAGGCGCCCCGTCAATCACGCTGGCCGAACGCAGGCTTGAATCCGTGGGCAACCCGGCAGGACGCCGGGTTAGCCGCGCTGGGCCATGGATGGCCCATCGCGGCGGCCCACGGATTCAAGCCTGCGTGAGGGCACACCGAGCCGGAGGCGAGGTGCCGAGTGATGGGGCAAAGCGTTTTTGGTTACTTTTTGCGCTCTTCAAAAAGTGACCCGCTGTAAGAGCGGAACCATACGCGGCCGTTACCAAAAAAACGGATATACCCCCGCCCTACCTCACAACGTCATAGCCGCCAACCACCCAAACGCCAACAACGGAATATTGTAGTGCAGAAAAGTAGGCACCACAGTGTCCCAGATATGATGATGCTGCCCGTCAATATTCAACCCCGAAGTCGGCCCAAGCGTGGAATCCGAAGCCGGCGACCCCGCATCCCCCAACGCCCCCGCAGTCCCAACAATGCACACAATGGCCACCGGACTAAACCCCAACTGCACACACAACGGCACAAAAATCGCCGCCAGAATCGGCACCGTAGAAAACGACGAACCAATCCCCATCGTCACCAGCAGCCCCACCAGCAACATCAACAACGCCCCCACCCCCCGGCTATGCCCGATAAAGGCCGCCGAAGTTTCCACCAGCGAACGCACGTCACCGGTAGCCTTGAGCACCTCGGCAAACCCCGACGAGGCAATCATGATGAAGCCGATCATCGCCATCATTTTCATGCCTTCAGTGAACAGGTCGTCGGTGTCGCGCCACCGCACAATGCCCGATACCGAAAAGATCAAAAACCCAGCCAGCGCACCGATGATCATCGAGTCCAGCCACAACTGAATGATAAACGCCGAAGCAATCGCCAGCCCGGCCACCAGCAGCGTCAGTGGGTTGTATTGCACCGCCACCTGCTCGACCCGCTCGATTTTCTCCAGGTCATACACACGTTTTTTGCGATAGCTGACAAACACCGCCACCAACAGCCCCACCACCATGCCCAGCGCAGGCAGGCTCATGGCATGGGTGACGTTGACCTGGCTGATATCCACCCCGCTCTTGGCCACGTTGGCCAGCAGGATCTGGTTGAGGAAGATATTGCCGAAGCCCACCGGCAGAAACATATACGGCGTGATCAAGCCGAAGGTCATCACACAGGCGATCAGGCGACGGTCCAGTTGCAGCTTGGTCAGCACGTAAAGCAGCGGCGGCACCAGCAGCGGGATAAACGCAATGTGGATCGGCAGGATGTTCTGCGAGGCAATCGCCACCACCCACAACAGGCCGATCAGCAGCCATTTGACGTGGCTGCCGCCGCTGGCTTCCTGGCGGTCCACCAGCAGCAGCGCCTTGTCCGCCAGAGCGTGAGCCAGGCCGGACTTGGCAATCGCCACCGCGAAAGCGCCGAGCAAAGCGTAGGACAATGCCACGGTTGCGCCACCGCCCAACCCGCCATTGAAGGCGTTGAGCGTGGCCTCGATGCCCAGGCCACCGGTGAGGCCACCCACCAGGGCGCCGACGATGATGGCGATGACCACATGCACGCGGGACAGGCTGAGCACCAGCATGGTGCCGACCGCGGCGATGACTGCGTTAATCATGGTTACCTCAAGCAAAAAACATAAAAACAGGCATGCCTGCGCCCCGGCGGCCATGGGGTTGGCGGCCGGCGTGCGGGCTGAAGGAGGTCTTATTAGAGGGCGCGCACTTTGCAGCAGGCGGGCGCGCATGTCAAAAAACGGCGTCGCTTTCAAATTTCAATTGAACGTTTAAATAATAAAGAACCGAGAACAGCGGCCGATACAAAGGCTCTCTGTGTTTCAGGTTAAGGATGCTCCTCGATGTTCCTCAGACAGCTGTCCATTCAATGGAAAATCACCCTGCTCGCCGGCCTTTGCCTGCTGGGGATCGTGACCCTGCTGGTGGGTCTGTCGCTGTATCGCATGGAACAGAGCTCTGAGCAGGTCAAGGCGTCCAGCATGCACATGCTCGATGAGGCCGCCCAGGCGCGCATCGAAGCCCAGGGTGAAGCCCAGGCGCTGGGCATTCGCCGCCAATTCATGGACGCCTACCAGTACGGCCATGGTTTTTCGCGCCAGGTCCTGTTCCTGCGCGAGCAGGCGGAAAAACGCTTTCTCGATGCCTTCGACACCCGCGAAGACCTGACCCGCCAGGTCAAGGCCGCGCTGCAGGCCAACCCGGACTTGCTCGGCCTGTCGCTGGTATTTGAAGCCAATGCCCTGGACGGCAAGGACGAGCTGTTCGCCAACCAGGCGGAACTGGGCAGTAACGACAAAGGCCGGTTTGCGCTGTACTGGTCGCAGCCGACACCCGGCAAGCTGACCTCTATGCCACTGCCTGAAAGCGACATGTCCGACACCTCCGTCGGCCCCAGCGGCGAAAAGGCCAACGCCTGGTTTACCTGCCCGCGCACCACCCTCAAGCCGTGCGTGATCGAACCCTATTTTTATGTGATCGACGGGCAAAACGTGCTGATGACCAGCATCGTCTTCCCGTTGATGGTCAATGGCAAAGTCATCGCCTCGCTGTCGGTGGACATCAACCTCAACAGCCTGCAGGCCGTGAGCCAACAAGCCAGCCACAAGCTGTATGACGGCCAGACCCAGGTCAGCATCCTCAGCCCCACCGGCTTGCTCGCAGGCTACAGCCCGGATGCCTCCAAGCTCAGCCAGCGCCTGGACCAGGTCGACACCGCCAGCGGTGCGCAACTGATCAGCGCCCTGGCCGAGGGTAAACAGGTGCGCAGCCTGCGCACCGACCATCAGCTCAAGGTATTGGCGCCGTTCGCACCGATTCCCGACGGCAAGCCATGGGGCGTGTTGCTGGATGTACCGGAGAAAGTCCTGGTGGGCCCCGCCGAAGCGCTGAAAGCCCAGATGGACGCGGACAACACGCGCGGCACCCTGCTCGAACTGAGCCTGGGCCTGCTGGCCGCCGTGGTCGGCCTGATCCTGGTGTGGTTGATGGCGCGCAGCGTGACCCGGCCGATTCTCGGTGTGGCGCATATGCTGGAAGACATCGCCAGTGGCGAAGGCGACCTGACCCGGCGCCTGGCCTACGACAAACCGGATGAACTGGGCCAACTGGCCGGCTGGTTCAATCGCTTCCTCGACAAACTGCAACCGATCATTGCCGAGGTCAAACGCTCGGTGCAGGACGCCCGTGGCACCGCCGACCAGTCGGCGGCGATTGCCACTGAAACCAGCGCCGGCATGGAGCAGCAATACCGCCAGGTCGACCAGGTGGCCACCGCATCCCACGAAATGAGCGCCACCGCCCAGGACGTGGCCCGCAGCGCCGCCCAGGCGGCCCAGGCCGCTAGGAATGCCGACCAGGCCACCCGCGACGGCCTGACGGTGATCGACCGCACCACCACCAATATCGGGCACCTGGCGGCCGACATGAGCACCGCCATGGCCCAGGTCGAGGGCTGGCCGCCAACAGCGAGAAAATCGGTTCAGTACTGGAAGTGATTCGTGGGATTGCCGAGCAGACTAATCTGCTGGCGCTCAACGCCGCCATCGAAGCCGCCCGCGCCGGTGAGGCCGGCCGTGGGTTTGCCGTGGTCGCCGATGAAGTGCGCAACCTGGCGCGACGCACTCAGGAGTCGGTGGAAGAAACCCGTCTGGTGATCGAGCAATTGCAAAGCGGCACCACGGATGTTGTCGGTTCCATGGGCAACAGCTATCGCCAGGCCCAGGGCAGCGTTGAACAAGTCGGTGAGGCGGTCACCGCGCTGCGCCAGATCGGCGCTGCGGTCACGGTGATCAGCGACATGAACCTGCAAATCGCCAGCGCCGCCGAAGAGCAAAGCGCGGTGGCCGAGGAGATCAACAGCAATGTGGCGACGATTCGGGATGTGACCGAGTCGCTGTCGGAGCAGGCGAACGAATCGGCGCGGGTGAGCCAGGCGTTGAACAGCCTGGCGAATCAGCAGCAGGGGTTGATGGATCAGTTCCGGGTGTGAAGGCTAAAGGAGATCCAATGTGGGAGCGGGCTTGCTCGCGAATGCAGTTTGCCAGTCACCGGAAATGTCGACTGATGTACCGCATTCGCGAGCAAGCCCGCTCCCACATTTAGTTCTCTGGTGTCTCAGCTTTGGCGTTTGGGCAATTCAATCAGCGCTTTAAGCCCGCCCAACTCGCTCTCCTGCAACTGCAACACCCCACCCCACACCTCGACGATATCCCGCACGATCCCCAGCCCCAGGCCATGGCCGTCGATCTGTTCATCCAGCCTCGCGCCACGACTGAACACCTGGTCACGCTGGGTTTCCGGGATGCCGGGGCCGTCGTCTTCCACGGCCAGCAGGTAGCTTTTTTCTGACTCACTGACCGTCAGGCGCACTTCGGCGTCGGCCCATTTGCAGGCGTTGTCCAGCAGGTTGCCCAGCAACTCCAGCAGGTCCTCACGGTCCCACGGCAGTTGCAGGCCCGGGGCGACGTGGTAGCTGAGGTCCAAGTGGTCGCCGTGGATCATGTTCAACGTGGCCAGCAGGCCGGGCAGTTCTTTTTCACAGTCGAACAAGGCGCCGGGCAATGTTTCGCCAGCCAGTCGGGCACGATTGAGTTCGCGGTTGAGGCGCTGTTGCACCTGTTCCAATTGGTCGCGCAGCAGTTTGCCCAATTCGGGGTGGTCTTTGAGCGCTTCGCTGGAGGCCGCGCTCAGCAGCACGGCCAACGGCGTCTTCAGGGCGTGCCCAAGGTTGCCCAGGGCATTGCGCGAACGCTTGAGGCTGTCTTCGGTGTGGGCCAGCAGATGGTTGATCTGCGCCACCAGCGGCTCCAGCTCCAGCGGCACTTGGGTGTCGAGTTGCGAGCGCTGGCCCTGTTGCAGTTGGGCGATCTGCTCGCGAGCAGTCTCCAGCGGGCGCAAGGCGCGGCGCACGGTGACGCGTTGCAGGACCAACACCAGCAACAGGGCGGCCAACCCGATGACCAGACCAATCTGACGCATCAGGCGAAAGCTTTCGCGCACTGGGGTGTAGTCCTGCGCCACACTGATGGAAATCGACTGGCCAAAGCGTTTGTAGTCCGAACGCAGTACCAGCAGTTGCTGACCTTCAGGCCCCAGTTGCAGGTTGCCCTTGAGGCCAGCCTCGGGCAACCGCGGCAGCTCCTGATCCCATAGCGAACGGGAGCGCCAGTGAACATCGGCAAAGTCGATGCGAAAATAATGCCCGGAAAACGGTCGCTGATAGGCCGGCGACAGGCGCTGCTCATCCAGCTGCACCCCATGGGGCCCACGCACCAGCGCCACCAGCAGATTCTCGGCGTCGTTGCGCAGACCGGCTTCCAGATAACGCTGCAAACCCGCCTCGAACAACCACAGGCTGGTTTGCGCCAGCACCACGCCGACAATCACCATCACACTGATCAGGCCCAGGCTCAGGCGCCGCTGAATTGACTTCATGCAGGGCTGGCGCCAAAGCGGTAACCCTGGCCACGCCGGGTTTCGATCACGCTGCGGCCCAGCTTGCGGCGCAAGTGGTTGACGTGCACTTCGAGCACATTGGAGTCGCGCTCGGTCTCACCGTCGTACAGGTGCTCGGCCAGGTGGCTTTTTGAAAGGATTTGTTCCGGGTGCAACATGAAGTAGCGCAACAGGCGAAACTCGGCGGCCGTCAGTTGGATCTCATCGCCATCGCGCAGCACGCACTGGCGGCCCTCATCCAGGTGCAGGCCGGCGGCTTGCAAGGTGGGCTGGTTGGCCTGGCCATGGGAACGGCGCAACAGCGCCTGGATACGCAGGTGCAGCTCTTCGGGGTGGAAGGGTTTGCTCAGGTAATCGTCGGCACCGGCCTTGAGCCCTTCGATGCGCTCGGCCCAGGAATCGCGGGCGGTGAGGATCAGCACCGGAGTGGCCAGCGCGGCCGCACGCCATTGTGCCAACACCTCAAGCCCAGGCAAACCGGGCAGGCCGAGGTCCAGGATAATCAGGTCATAGGGCTCGCTGCGGCCTTGATACGCGGCGTCGCGCCCATCGGCCAGCCAGTCGACGGCATAGCCCTGGCGCTGCAGGCCGGCCAGCAGTTCATCGGCCAGGGGTACGTTGTCTTCCACCAGGAGCAGGCGCATCAGTCTTCCTCATCTTTGATCAGCACACCGGTGCTGGCGTCCAGCTTGATCTCGCGCACCACGCCGTCGGTGGTCACCAGCTCCACCTCATAGGCGTATTGGCCGTGCTTTTTCTCCAGCTCAGCCTCCAGCAGCCGCGAGCCGGGATGGCGGGCCATGGCTTGTTGCAACAGTTGCTCCAGCGGCAGGATCACTCCCTGCTGGCGCAGCGCCAGGGCCTCATCCTGATTGAGGTCGCGGGCCGCCAGGCTTGAGCAGAAAACCATGAGCACCAGCGCCGCTCGACTGCCGGTGCGTAAATTTACCTTCATTACGTATCCTGATGATTCTTGAGAACCTGCCCGGAGAGCGCGTCCAATTCAATATCCCATTCAATACCGTCGGCATCTTCCAGTTCGACTTCATACACGTACTTGCCGTAAGCCTCGTCCAGGTCGGTGTCCAGCAGCGTCGAACCCGGGTGCAGGGCCAGGGCCGTGGCTTCGAGTTGATCGAACGCGACAATAGTAACAGTGGCAGGCACGCTCAGTGGCTTGTCGGGGTCCACAGCTGCGGCCTGGGTTGCCGTGGAGACGATAATAGCGGCGGCGACCAGAGCGGTGAGGCGCTTCATGATAAGTCTCCGTTACATGATGTTTTTCCTACGTCGCCCTACGCTACGCGCTGCAACTTAACTGAAACTGAATTGCCACCATGGCAATTTCGGGTAAGCCTTTTTCCCACCCCGTGCGAGATTTTCTATACTGCCCCGCTCGCTTCGACAGAGACTGGTATGACAGCCACCCACATCAAGTTTCCCGCCCTGACCCTCAAGGCCGGCAAACGCGCCTTTGCCCGTATTCGCGAACAAGGCCTCAAGCCTGCGGATGTCGGCATCCTCCCCGGTGCAGCCGGCGGCCCCAAGGCACTGGGCATCCAGGGCCTGGACCTGGCGCTGTTCGGCGACTGGCTGCCGCGTGCGCCACGGGAGCGCGCCTTGATCGGCGCGTCCATCGGCTCCTGGCGCTTTGCCAGTGCCTGCCTGCCCGACCCGGTGCAGGGCCTGCTCGACCTTGGCCGCCTGTACAACGAACAGAGCTTTGCAAAAGGCGTGAGCATGGCCGAGGTCAGCCAAAGCTGCCGGCGCATGCTCGACGACCTGCTGGCCGGCCGCGATGCGCGGGTGCTCGACAACCCCGACTACCGGCTGAACATCATGGTGGTCAAAAGCCACGGCCTGCTCGCCGATGACCATCGCGGGCGCCTGGGCCTGGGGCTGTCGTCGGTGATCGCCGATAACCTGCGCGGCCGTGCGCGGCTGGCGCGGCATTTTGAGCGGCTGATCATCCATGATCCGCGCCAGCCACCCCCACTGCATGCGTTGACGGATTTCCCGTCGCGTTTCCTCAGCCTGGAACTGGGCAACCTGCGCCAGGCGCTGTTGGCGTCGGGCTCGATCCCCATGGTGATGCAAGGCGTGCGCGACCTGCCCGGCGCCGGGGCTGGGACCTACCGTGACGGCGGCCTGCTGGACTACCACCTCGACCTGCCCTACCACGGCGGCGACATCGTGTTGTACCCGCACTTCACCGACCGGGTCATCCCCGGCTGGTTCGACAAGGGCCTGCCTTGGCGACGAAGCAGTCAAGAAGGCCTGCAGGACGTTTTGCTGCTGGCCCCGTCCAAGGATTACCTGGCGCGTCTGCCCCACGGCAAACTGCCGGACCGCAGCGACTTCAAGCGCTTTATGGGCGATGACCCGAGCCGCAACAAGTACTGGCAGACCGCGATGAGCGAGAGCCGGCGGCTGGGCGACGAGTTTCTTGAATTGGCGGATAACGGGCAACTGGGCGAACGCTTGCAGGCCCTCTGACCCAGCGGTATGCGCGCAGAGGGATCAAGCTGTTAAACTCGCCGCCTGCCAGATACTGACCGAGCTGAAAACACTGTGGAAATCTTCAAGGAATTTACATTCGAATCCGCCCACCGCCTGCCGCACGTACCGGAAGGCCACAAATGCGGGCGGCTGCACGGGCATTCGTTCAAGGTGGCGATCCACCTGAGCGGCGACCTGGACCCTCATACCGGCTGGATTCGCGACTTCTCGGAGATCAAGGCGATTTTCAAGCCGCTCTACGAACGCCTCGACCACAACTACCTCAATGACATCCCCGGCCTGGAAAACCCGACCAGCGAAGTACTCGCCAAATGGATCTGGAATGAACTCAAGCCCCTGCTGCCGGAACTCAGTGCGATCCGCATCCATGAGACCTGCACCAGCGGCTGCATCTATCGCGGCGAGTAAGCCCGCGTGATGAAAAAACCACCCTTGCGGTGGTTTTTTTGTGCCCGCCTCCCTTACAGTCGTGGCTCCTGCCCACAAGGAGCACGCCAGCATGCTGCGCCCCGCCCTCCGCCTGTACCTGAGCAAGCACCTCTAGGAGAACGTCATGGAAAACACCTGGCTGGCCCAAGCCAAACGCCTGCAGGCGTTGGCCTCCACCGGGCTGCACTTTTGCACCGATGATTTCGAGCGCGAGCGCCTGGAAGAAATTGCCGAGATTGCCCACAGCATGCTGGCGCAATTGGGCAATGTGCCGCTGGAGCGCATTACCGGGCTGGTCACGGATTTCGCCCAGCGCTATTCCACGCCGATGATCGATGTACGCGGCGCAGTCATCGAGGGCAACCGAATTTTGCTGGTGCGCGAACTGACCGACGGCTGCTGGGCCCTGCCAGGGGGCTATGCCGATATCGGTTTGTCGGCGGCGGAAAACATTATCAAGGAAATTCGCGAGGAAGCCGGGCTGAGCGTTACCGCACGGGCGCTGTATAGCGTCACTCACAAGGCCAAGCGGGCGTACCGGCCAGATGTGCGGGACTTCTACAAGCTGTATTTCTTGTGTGACCGGGTGGATCAACTGGCACCGGTCGCCGGGTTCGAAACCACTGACGTAGGCTTTTTCGCGCTGGATGAGCTGCCGCCGCTGTCCCGTGGGCGCACCATCGAAAGTGATCTGGAGGCAGCGTTTGCCTTTCATCGCGGCGAGACCACACAGACCCTGTTCGACTGATCCAATTTGTATCACCGCTGCACCGCTTTCGTGCCCGATTGGGCACGGCGAACACTCCCGCCTGCGTTTTTCTGCTGTATGGCTATAAATACTGTGCACAGTGCACAACGCTCACCGTGCGCCCGTCACTGCCGCCGATCTGGCACGGGCGGTGCAATACGCCTGCGTCACTCATTCAGGGAGCAAAGCACATGACGCAGCAAGAACCGGGCAATGACTACCCCTTAAGCGAAGTCCCCATGCATGCGCGCAAAGGCCTGGCGTCCACCGCCATGGTGCTGTTGGGCTTCACCTTTTTTACCGCGACCATGTTTGCCGGCGGCAAGCTGGGGGTGGCCTTCAGCTTCACCGAGATGCTCGGCGTAGTGGCCCTGGGTAACCTGTTGCTGGGTATCTACGCCGCAGGCTTGGGTTACATCGCCTTCAAGAGCGGGTTGAATTCGGTGCTGATGGGGCGCTTCTGTTTTGGCGAAGTGGGCAGCAAGCTCAGTGACCTGATCCTCGGTTTTACCCAGATCGGTTGGTACGCCTGGGGCACCGCCACCGCCGCCGTGGTGCTTGGCAAATATTTCGAACTGAGCCAGGGCAGCGTACTGGCGTTGATGGTGCTGTTCGGCCTGGTGTTTTGCGCCACCGCCTACATTGGCTATCGCGGGCTGGAGATCCTGTCCTACATCGCCGTGCCCGCCATGGGCATCCTGTTGTTCCTGTCGATGTGGGTGGCCACCGTGAAAGTCGGTGGGCTGGACGGCCTGCTGGCGGTGGTGCCGACTGGCGAGCTGAGCCTTTCAACGGCGATCACCCTGGTGTTTGGCACCTTTGTCAGCGGCGCTACCCAGGCGACCAACTGGACGCGGTTTTCCCGCTCGGCCAAGGTCGCCGTGCTGGCCAGCCTGATCGGCTTCTTTATCGGCAATGGCTTGATGGTGTTGATCGGGGCCTACGGCGCCATCGTCTATCAGCAGCCCGACGTGGTGGAAGTATTGCTGCTGCAAGGTTTCGCCATGGCGGCGATGGCCATGTTGCTGCTCAATATCTGGAGTACCCAGGACAATACGATCTACAACTTTGCCGTGGCCGGCTGCAACCTGCTGCGCACCAAACGCCGCAAAACCGTGACCCTGGCCGGTGCGGTGATCGGCACCCTGCTGGCGCTGCTGGGCATGTACGACCTGCTGGTGCCCTACCTGATTCTGCTGGGCACCGTGATCCCGCCGATTGGCGGGGTGATTATGGCGGACTTCTTCTATCGCTATCGCGGCCAGTACCCGCGTCTGGCGGATGCGCGCCTGCCGGCCTTCAACTGGCCGGGGCTGATGGCGTACGCGGTGGGCACCGTGCTGGCATTCAACTCACCGTGGGTCGCGCCGCTGGTGGGCATCGTTGCCGCATCACTGACCTACATCGCACTCAGCGCCGTCCTGCGCGTGCGTGCGCCCTTGGCTGACGCCCGGGCATGAGCCTGACCATCGCCGATGTGCTGGCCTTGCCGGGCCTGGAATCCATGCGCCTGCGCACCGCAGAGGCCGGCCTGGATAACGTCGTGCGCTGGCCCTATGTGGCGGAAAACAGCGGGATAGCCGAATGGGTGCTGGGCGGTGAACTGGTGTTCGTCACCGGTATCAACCACCCACGGGACGAGGCCAATTTGCTGCAACTGCTGGACGAAGCCTGCCAGCGCCAAGTGGCCGGGTTGGTGATCCTCACAGGGCCGGCGTATATCCAGGCGATTCCCCAGCGCTTGCTCGACGCCGCAGAAGCCGCCGGCATGCCGCTGATCGAACAGCCCTACTCGCTGAAAATGGTGCTGGTGACCCAGGCCATCGGTTCGGCGTTGATCCAGTCCGAGCAACTGGGGCGCTCGCGGCACGACGTGCTGGAGCGCTTGCTGAGCGGCGACTACCAATCCCTGGACTTGCTGCTGCACCGCGCCATGCAATTGGGCATGTCGCTGGCGGGGCAATGGCAGGTGGCCCAACTGCAGCTGGAAGGCAGCGAGGTGTTGTTCGCCCAGGGCGACGCGGCGCAAGTGGAGGCCCAACTGGCGCGGCAACACGATGGTATCAGTCGCCGCTTGCGCCAGCTGTCGGCGGTGTTGCCGGTACTCGGACGCGCCGGGCAATGGAGTGTGCTGCTGCCGGCTGCGGATGCGGTCGCGGCCTTGGCCAACCGCCAGCAACTGGTCAATTGGTTGAACCCGCTCAACCTGCGCCTGGCGCCGCTTAAACTATTTATCGGCCTGAGCGCCGCTGCGCACCCGCCAGCGCGCCTGGCCCAGGCACAGGATGAAGCCCGCCAGGCATTGACCGCCGCACGTCGCTTCAGCGAGCGCGCCGGCCTGTGCGTGTATGACGAACTGGGCGTGCTCAAGCTGCTCAGCGGTGTGCGTGATCGCGCGCTGCTTGACCAGTTTCTGAACGAACGCCTGGGCCCGTTGCTGCGCCATGACCTGCACCACGGGGCCAGCCTGATGCCTACCCTGGAAGCCTGGTTTCACGAGAATGGTAACCTTGTGGCCGCCGCCCAGCGCCTGGCCGTACACCGCAACACCCTGACGCACCGCGTCCAGCGTATCGAAGCCTTGTGCGGCCTGACGCTGGATAACGCTTATGACCGCCTGGACATTGGTATTGCCCTGATGATCTGGCGGCTGTCTGCCTGATTGTTTTTAGCCAAGAGGAACTTGCCCATGCACATCATCAACGCCCGCCTGCGCAACCGTGAAGGCCTGCATGATCTGCACCTGGAACACGGCCGGATCGCCAGCATCACCCCACAAGCCACAGCGCCCGTGCTGGCTCCCGGCGACCTCGACGCCGCCGGCAACCTGGTGATCCCGCCCTTCGTCGAACCGCATATTCACCTCGACGCTACGCTCACCGCCGGCGAGCCGCGCTGGAACATGAGCGGCACCCTGTTCGAAGGCATTGAATGCTGGGGCGAACGCAAAGCCACCATCACTCAGGAAGACACCAAGACCCGCGCCAAAAAGACCATCCAGGCCCTCGCCGCCCATGGCATCCAGCACGTGCGCACCCATGTCGACGTCACTGACCCCGACCTCACGGCGCTCAAGGCGATGCTTGAAGTGCGCGAAGAAAGCACGCACCTGATCGACCTGCAAATCGTCGCCTTTCCGCAGGAGGGCATTGAGTCCTACCGCAATGGCCGCGAGCTGATGGAAGAAGCCATCCGCCTGGGCGCCGACGTGATCGGTGGCATCCCCCACTTTGAATACACCCGCGACCAAGGCGTGAGTTCGGTGAAGTTCCTGATGGACCTGGCCGAACGCACCGGCTGCCTGGTGGATGTGCACTGCGACGAAACCGACGACCCGCACTCGCGCTTTCTTGAAGTGCTGGCCGAAGAAGCCCGCAGCCGCGCCATGGGCGCCCGTGTCACCGCCAGCCACACCACGGCCATGGGCTCCTACGACAATGCCTACTGCGCCAAACTCTTCCGCCTGCTGGGGCACTCCGGGATCAGCTTCGTTTCCTGCCCCACCGAAAGCATCCATCTGCAAGGCCGCTTCGACAACTTCCCGAAACGCCGCGGCGTCACCCGCGTCAACGAATTGCTGGAAGCCGGCATGAACGTATGCTTCGGCCAGGACTCCATCGTCGATCCCTGGTACCCCCTGGGCAACGGCAACATCCTGCGCGTACTGGAAGCCGGGCTGCACATCTGCCATATGCTCGGCTACCGCAACCTGCAAAGCGCCCTCGACCTGGTCACCGACAACAGCGCCAAGGCCATGGCCCTGGGCGAGCGTTACGGCCTGGAGCCCGGGCGCCCGGCCAACCTGCTGATCCTCTCGGCGGACAGCGACTACGAGGTAGTGCGCAGCCAGGGCTCGGCGCTGTACTCGATCCGCAATGGCCAGGTGTTGATGAAACGTCAGCCTGCGCACGTGGAGTTTAGGTGACAGGCTGGGTCAGACGATCGAGTCAATATCCAGCGGTTGCGCCCTTCCCCACTCGGTATGCAGGGGTTCCGGGATGCTGGCGACCTGCACCGGCTCACGGTTTTCTCGGTGGCTGAACCAACGCTTGAGGCTGGGCTGCAAGTGCGCGACTTGCGCGTAGCTTCCATACACCTCACGCGCCTCCAGCCGACGCCAGCGCAGGCTGGCGAGCCGCTCACGACTGGTATGCAAGCGGTCGATCTCGACGTTCAAGGGCTCGTGGTACTCATAGGCCCGGTCATTGACCGGGCGCCGACGAGCCAGCTCACGGCGTTTGTCTCGCAGCTGTTGGCGCATGGTCTCAAGGGCATGGTCGAGCAATGCAAACTCCCTGTCCGTCACCAGCGGGCCATTACTGTCGAGGGTTTGCTGCCAGCGCCGGAGCGTCGCCCAGGCGGCCGGGATGTAGCTGGCGGTCATAAAGTGCTGGTTGGCCTGGAACAGCTGTTTCAGCAGATTGTCACGCTCGGGCATGTCACCGTGGAGTTGCAAGGCACGATTACAGCCGGCCTCCTCGATGGATTCGCAGCCCGGTTTCCACAACACTGAGGCGTGCGTGCCGTCCGGCAGCACGATCGGCATGAAGTGTTGTTGTTCACCATGGTGCTGGTAGGGGTTAGCGCCGATACGTACCAGCCCTGCAGCGAACAGCAGTCCGCCCGGTACGGGAGCGGCAAATAGCGTGACCGCGCCTGGAATCCAGAGCTTGGCGGTGGTGTTCATCCACGGGGCCGGGACACTGGGTACCGGGTCGTTGTGGTTGACGATACGGTGATGGACTAGGGCGGCGGCGCCAGTGGTGAACTCGGCGTCGGCTGCGCGGGGCGCGCCGTAGGTGTAGAGGAGGATGTTGTAGTTGCGATCAGGGATACGGCGCAGCCCTTCTGCCAGCAGCAAGGCGATGGCGCCACCCAGGCTGTGGCCACATATTACGATGCGCTGGCCGATGTGAAACTGATCAAGGTATTGCATTACAAAATCACGCATCGCCCGATAGGCTTGATAGAACCCCTCGTGCGCCTTACCAACGCCGTCAACGAATGGCACTTGGTGGGCGTTCGCATCCCGTAGTGCATCGGCTTTGCTGAATGTACCTCGCACAGCGATCAAGATTATCTCTTCGTGGTGAGTGATGAAGGCTTGGGTGTCAGTGCCGAACTGCTCGTCATCAAAAAAATGCAAGCGCGCCGGGTACTCCTGTTTCTCCTCCAGTTCCGGGCGATTTTGTGGGTATGACTCAGGATCGAAAGGCAGGATTTCAAAACGGCGAGAGTAAGGTACGTCCTCATAAACCGGATAAAACCGCTGTATTTGCGCGGGGTCGACTCGCCAGGCTTCCTGATAACCGGAAAGCTGTTCGGCAAACAGATTGCCAACACTTGGACTCAGCGGAAAGCAAACTTCACTCACCGGTTTCTTACGCGGCTCCTGCCCAAAATCGCAATAGCTCAACGCCGCCATCCATGCCAATTGATAGAGGTTCAAGGCGCAAAAGTTGTCTTCATTAGAAAGCATGGGGCGCAAGGCTCGCAGTGGCCGCACCTCCAGAACGGTATGGTTATTGGGGAACAGCACGACCCCGGCCAAGGCTGGTTGGGGCGGGCCGAATCCCAGATCGGCGATCATTTTTAACGCATGACGTTTGGGTTGATGAGCCCTAGGAGCCATCGGAGGTAAGTGGGCGGTCTGCCGGACCAAATCACGTACTTCAACTTGATAAAATCTATTGGCTTGCCGCTGAGCAGGGTTATTCTCGATTCTGCGCCCATCCTCTGCTACAAACCGAGTTTGTTCGGCTCGACATTGAAGTTCGGTGATAGGAAGCTTGTAAGTGCGGCGCTTCATCAAGTGATGATACGGCTGCTCCAGGCCTGAATAGAGGCCTTCAAAAACAAGTACTACAGGGCCGCAATAAATATCTGACAACTTGGCGAAACCGTCTCCATTCAATCGGCCTTTGTACTGTTGCCCTGCACTGTCGTAAATACTGTAGGGCAGACCACCATAGGGCTTTCCAGCCCCAAGCTCATCAACCAGGCCAAAGCTCACCCAATGTCCGCGCAATGCGCAGGCAGGTTTACTGTCACTGAAAAAAGATTGCTTCCGTGCGTCCAGACTCATGGCTCTTGCTCCTTGTCAGTTGCACGATGGGTAGATATCGCAGATGCGGCCATCAGGCATTTTTATAGGCTTAAAATCAGTGGTGTTACCGCCGCAGTAAGCATACAAATCTTCGAAACTACTCCCTCTACAACGCCTCCAGCCGCCGGGAACAGCGATCCAGTTATCGTCAAAAGCGGGTTGTTCCTCGTCACTCAACGTCAGCACCATCCTGAGTGTTTTCCCCGGCAACTGATCGCGTTGTGCAGCGCCTCCTGCCAGCGTTTCCAGTTGGCGCGTAGCGTTCCACGAACGGCATTGCAGGATTTTCCTGATCGCATGAAGAGGACCTGCCGTCCGGAACCACCACTGACAAAGACCAGACAGCTCCAGAACACCCGACGCGGGCATTGCGGCTGTATCCAGACGATCCGCGATACCGATGCTGCCAAAATCTCCCCCGGCATCCCAACTCCGCGTTCCCCACTTCCCAAAAAAATCAAACTCAATGCCGCTCAACACCAATGGGCAGCCCTCCACCGTTTCAGTGAGCGGCAGCTGATAACTCACCCGACCGGCCACTGGGTTGTATTCCGTAAAAAAGACCTTCCTCTCCGGCCTCTTGCCTCGCCGCGGCGGCAACGTGCAGGTCTCCCCGGTGGCCGGCCGGTAATTGGCGGCCGTTTTCAGTTTGAATTGCGCAGGCAAATCCACTTCCAACGTAAAACTGTCCACCGGCTGCCCCACACACCCCGAAAGCCCCGCCATACCCAGCGCCAGCAATATGCCCCACCTCATCCTGCTCATTGTTTCTGCCCTTCCACGCGCCACTGCTCAACCACCCGTTCAAAGTGATCCCCCGGTGTTTCTCCCTCCCTCGGCGGCCACCGAATCACACTGCTGCCCGTGGCCTCTTCCAAACGTCGTACCACGAGGAACTCCAACTGCTCAGAGCCGCTCCACTGCCAGGCACGCGCCTGTTCCAGCACTTGGGCCAGCCAGATTTTCGGTTCATGGAATTCCACCAATGCCGCCAGTACTTCACTGTGTTCGGCCAACAGGTAGCGCAGGATATTGGCGTGCAAAATGGCCGTGGCATTTGGATTTGGCGTGTTCAGCCATGGGGCGGGATCGGGCACCGGATAATCACCGGGCGCAGGGTTATCGCCGCACTGCCAACGGCCGTCATGCCAGTAGCACACACTGATCAAGGGCCCGAGAAATACCGGCCAGTGCTCCACAGCCAGATGCTCCAGTGCGCGAGCCAGCGTGCGGTTGTCGTGGAAGCGGTAGAGCACGTGATCACCCTCCGGCCCTACCAGTAACCGGTCGCGCCAATGCCGTGTCACGTTCGCCAGGTCCTCATCTGGCAAACTGCCCAGCCAGCCCCAGTTGGTTTGCGGGCGTTGCAGCAGGTTGAGCAGTGCCGGTTCACTCTCCTGCTCCAGCAGCAGGACCACCGGGCCTGCCGTCGCCAATTGCGCCAGAACGCCCTCGGCATAGAGGTTGCGATACTGCGCCAGGGTGCGCACCGCCAGCAGCAACGGGCGTGCGTCGTCGCAGCCCTCCAGGATCAAGCACAGCCGGCGTCCAGCCTGTTGCTGTCGGGCCATCCATTGGGCCGGCATGCTCGGCATCAAGCGGCCCTCCCTGGCAGATCGCATAAGCCTTCACGACAGTGTTCGCACACCGGGCAGACATCCGCCCCCAGTTGCCTGGCGAGGTCCAGGAGCGCGCCTTGCACTACGCTGATTTTCGGCGAACCGGCCCCCGCAAGGACACTGGCGAGCCGGGTCACGGACGGTGAGCCACCCTGGATGATCGGGCGACTGCTGAAGATCCCACCGGCCTGGATCACCAGATGCTCGCCGCCCGCCTTGAGGCTCAGCTGGGTGCCCGCATCGATAACCAGGCTGGCCCCGGCCTTGACGTGCAGTTGCTGCCCTGCTTCCAGCACCAGGGTTCGGCCGACGTGAGTTCGGCTATCGCCTTGCACATCGAGGTGGTCGCTCGCCTTGAGCACTACTTTTCGATCACCCGTGACGTGGCGATGCTCCTCGCTTTCCAGGTGAACGGTGCTTGAACCCCGGATGATCTCAAGCCGTTCCCCCGCCACCTCCAGGCGGCTGTCGTGGCCAACCTGCTGCTCCAGGTCCCGTTCGGCGCGCAGATAGATCAGCTCCTCGCCGCGACGGTCTTCCAGGTGCAGTTCGTTGGCGCCGCCGCCCGCCAGGGAACTGCGGCTGCGCAGCACACTCCGGGTCTTGTGCTGCGGCAAGGGATAGGGCGGCCGGTGCTGCGCATTCGGCAGGCAACCGTTGATCAATGGCCGATCCGGGTCGCCCTCCAGAAAGGTCACCAGCACTTCCATGCCGACCCGCGGGATCATCGTCGCGCCAAACCCGTCGCCGGCCCAACCGGACGCTACCCGTACCCAGCAACTGCTTTTGTCATCGTCCTTGTCCTGGCGGTCCCAGTGAAAACGCACCTTCACCCGACCATACGCATCACAGTGGACTTCCTCGCCGACAGGCCCGGTCACTGTTGCGGTCTGGCTGCCATGGATAATCGGTCTGGGATGTTTGAGGGGCGGTCGATACACCGCTCGCCAGGGGGTTGCAGTGAAGCGATTGCGATACCCCTGGAACACCGTAGCTTCAGGCGTCGCCTCCTCCAGCACCTGCGGCTGATAACCCTCGTGACGTACCGAATTGATCAGCCACAAGTCGTTGCAGGGCGGATCGGGATGCTCACGTAACTCGAGAAAATGCCCACTGCGCAGGGCCGGCTGATCACTCTTGCCCACTACCCGGTATTGGGTGCTTTGATGGCGCTCCAACCCACGCTGCGCCAAACGCTTGCCCTGGACATGCCCGCTGAACCCGCCGGGGTAGCTATAGTCCTCAAGGGGCTGCGCCGAGGCAGCGCCAGCGCTCGCTTGCAGGCGCAGCGAAGGGTGTTCGAAGTCATGGTCACGGTGCACCACTTTATGACTGCGGGTGGCCAGTCGCACATCGAAACGCTGGATAACCGGCGTGTCGGCCTGTGGTCCATCGGCTGGGCAGTAACGCTGCACGGGCAAGCGATGAAAGACGGTCTGGTCATCGCCGAATACCAGCAGATGAGCGTCTGCGCGGTGGCGAAAGTGATAGTGAATGCCCTCCTCTTCGCACAGCCGCTGAATGAACTGCAGGTCGCTTTCCGCGTACTGCACGCAGAACCTGCGCGGCGGATACACCACCGGCCCCAGTTCGAACACATAGGCATCGGCCAGAATACCGTGGTGTTCGAGTACGGCGGCGATGATTTGCGGCACGCTGCGCTGCTGGAAAATCCGCTGGTCGCGCCGGTAAGCAAGGCTGGCCAGGCGCGGTGCCAGGGTCAGGTGATAGCGGGTAAGCCGTCGACCAGGGTCATCTCGACCGATGGCATATACCTGCCCATGCAGACCTGCGTCAGCCTCGCCAAAATCCAGGTAGGCGGGTTGATGGAGCATCGTCTCGAGGTCAATCGATGGGTTTTCACTGACCAACTGAACCTGTATGAAAAACGGCTGGTCAAGCACCTCGCTGCCTTTGAAGGCCAGTACTTGGAAGTCGGTACTCATACTTGAAACAATCAATTTGAAACGTGACGCAACAAACGTATTAACCATCCGTTGTTACCCGCCTTACTTACGACACTGAAAGACTTCCTCCCGTGGAATAAATTGCCGAGAAAAAGTGCCTGAACGCCCTGAAGCTTAGCGATTCCAGGCAGAAATCGGCCGTAAAAAATCAAAAAAGAAGTTTCGTACACTGAAGTTGGAAAGGTCTTTTACAAAATATTAAATCGAATCAAATAGCCACTTCTTAACAACAAGAAATGCCCTACACAAACAATCAAACTACATAACTAATGAATAGAGAAACGCCTCACACCAACTTAGGGCATGAGTCGTTAAAAAACATTACGCCTGCGGCTGGGCAGTCCCGAACAGGCTGACGCTCAGTAATGTATCGGCCTGAACATGCAAGCGCACTGGCGCAGTGCCACCCGGCATCACCACAGCGACTTCGCCATGCTCGACCCAACCCGCACGCCACGCTGCACAAGCCACAGCACTGGCGCTGGTTCCGGAAGACGCAGTGGGCCCCTCACCTCGCTCGAACACCCTTGCGATCACTCGGTTACCGGGCTGACGCGCCGCCCATTGCAAATTGACCCCGGCCACACAAGGCCGGCCGTCGCCTTCGGGGGGCGCGAAGGCAATCGCCTTTAGTGGCTCGAACAGGGCTGGCTGTTGCATCGGCAGGTTGTCGGGCAAGGCCGATACGTGCTCGACCAACGTCACACAATGGGGGTTGCCCACCCGCACAAACTGACTGTGCGCCCAGTGTGGGTTGATCGCTGCCAGCTCGCTCACGTGGCTGAGTTCGTCGCCGCCCTCAACGCCCTGCGCGCCCACGGCCGATGGCCCGAACTCGGGCAAACCCAGCGCCAGCCAGAACCCCGCAACCTGCTCATACACCGCAGGTGTCACCAGGGTGGCAACCGGTGAGGGTGCATCCGATTTGTCATGATGCACCCGCAACTCACTGGCCTCGGTCATCAGGCCCTGATCGGTGAGCGCCTGGGCAAAGATCGTCAAGCCGTTGCCACTGCGCTCGGCCAGTGAGCCGTCGGTATTGACGATCAACAGGTCAAACGGCGGCTCGGCCTGGAATGGCCCCACCAGCAGCCCATCACAGCGATGCGCCTTGGCACCGGTTGGGCGTGGCATTGAGCCCCAGCCGCACTCCCGGGCAATGGCCGAAAGTGTCCAAGCCTTGCGTGTACTCGCGGCCAAGGCCGCGCTCTGGGGTAACTCGATACCCTGGTTTCTCAAGGCGGTCGGGCTGACCACGCCATAAATGTTGCCACGGGCATCGTAGAACGGGGTCATTGAGCATCCACCTTGACAGTCGCAGGTTATAGAAACGTAAGCAGGCCGTTCGATTGTGAGGGAACCCGACTCGCCCACCAATGCCTGATGTGCAAGGATGTCACGCCGGACATCGTTCGTTGAACGCAAAACCAAGGATTTTTCATGACTGCCATCCCCACTTCTGCGCCCGTGGTTCCCGGGCGACTGGAGCAAATGTCGACCCGTATCGCTTTTTTCATCGCCGGTTTCGGTATCGCCGCCTGGGCACCGCTGGTGCCGTATGCCAAGGCCCGCGCCGACCTGAGTGAAGGCACCCTGGGCCTGTTGCTGCTGTGCCTGGGGGTGGGTTCGATCATCGCCATGCCCGCAGCGGGCGCATTGGCTTCGCGCTTTGGCTGCCGTCGCGTGCTGAGCGCCGGCACGATCATGATCTGCCTGGCGCTGCCGATGCTGGCCACGGTCACTTCGATACCTTTGCTGATAGCGGCGTTGTTCCTGTTTGGGGCCGGCCTGGGCACGGTGGATTCCACGGTCAATTTACAGGCGGTGATCGTCGAGCGAGCCAGCGGCAAAACCATGATGTCGGGCTTTCACGGGTTGTTCAGCCTGGGCGGGATTGTCGGTGCGGCAGGTGTCGCAGGGCTGCTGGGCCTGGGCCTTTCACCGCTGCAGGCGACCCTGGTGGTGATCGTCGTGATGATTGCGGCGTTGCTCAAGGCCGGGCCGCACCTGCTGCCTTACGGCAGCGAGAGTTCGGGGCCGGCCTTTGCGATACCCCACGGCGTGGTGCTGTTTATCGGTTGCCTGTGTTTTATTGTATTTTTGGCCGAAGGCGCGGTGCTGGACTGGAGCGCGGTGTTCCTCAGCGCCGAGCGCGGCCTGGACGAAGCCTACGCTGGCCTGGGTTACGCGGCGTTTGCCTTGACCATGACCGCCGGGCGCCTGACCGGTGATGCCATCGTGCGGCGCCTGGGCGCGACCCGAGTGATCGTGATCGGCGGCGCGCTGGCCACCGCCGGTATGTTGCTGGCAACCTGGTTCCCCGCGTGGGAAACCGCACTGCTGGGGTATGCGCTGGTGGGCGCCGGTTGTTCGAATATCGTGCCGGTGTTGTACACCGCCGTCGGCAAGCAAAAGGTCATGCCGGAACATATTGCCGTGCCAGCCATTACCACCTTGGGTTACGCGGGCATTCTTGCCGGCCCCGCCGTGATTGGTTTCATCGCCCATGGCAGTAGCCTGAGCACCGCCTTTGTGCTGATCGCGGTGTTGTTGGCGGCCGTGTCCATCAGCGGCAAAATCCTCAAGGTGTAAGCCGGCGCGTCAGCGGGCTTTATGCGCCTCGTCCTGCTCCAGCCAGCGATCGAGGCTTTTGTTGCTGAGCCAGCCTTCCTTGTGCGGCGGACCAAACAACCGGGCGCCGCTCGCACGCGCCAATGCAGGCAGCAACCCCGGGCGCTCAAGAATGTTCTTTGCCGTGTAGACGCAGAGTTCGCTGTACTTGGGCCGGGGCATGCCCGTAGACGGTTCCAGCACCGGTGCGCCCAGTTGATCCACATCGTACGGGTCCTGCATGACCGCCTTGAGCGTGGCAATTTCGAGGTACTGGTGGTGCTCGAAGAGAAAGGTGCGGTCCCTGGTCTTGTCTCGCAATTGCTCGAATTGACCTTGCAGGGCTTGCACCACTTGGGCATTGCCATGGGCATGGAACGGGTCCTGGCTGAACAGGCTCGGGGAGCTGTTGCCCTGTAACGCCTGGGCGGCTGCCGCAAGGCTGTCGCGGGTGATATCACCGTCGCGACTCAGGATTGCGTCGCTCAACCGCGGGCGCTTGAGGATTTCCCTGACCACCGCCACCGTTCGGTCCAGCGCTTCGCTTTCACCGGTGTGCCGAGCGGCAACCCGCTGCAGCGACGACCAGGTCAAGCGCCCGTCATTCAGAAAGGGGTGCAGCAGGCCAAAGGCTTTTTCCAGGGCCGTCGCCAATTGGCTGTCGGTGGACGTTATGCCGGGTGGGGACAGGTTCGCACGGGCCACGGGGAAGTTCTGCAACGTGCGGTGATGCAGCACCGACAAGGTTCCGCGCAACAGCAAGGGCCTGCGCGCAGGCTCCTGCGGGGGCGCGGGATGGGTCTCGTTCCTGGCATCAGTGGGCACCGACGCTGATCGTACGGCCGGGCCGTCCAGGAGCAGGGGCCGGCTGTGAGGTAGTGCACCCTCGACTGTCATGGGTTTTCTCCAACTCTTCTCAGATACTCGCCTGCCGGGTGATCGCCACCATGGCGACCGAAATCATCGAATTGATTCCATTCAGACAAGCACCACCTGTGTGGTTGGATGAACGTGGCAGTTCCGGTTATTGCACGCCTACCCATGACAGCATGTAAAAATCGCCGCCACGCAAGGTGGTCAATCCAGCGTGTGCCTGCGCCACCAGGCCGCCAGGCTATTGATCAATCCGGTGTGTTTCAGCGAGTTGCCGCCATAGCTTTGCCCGTCGGCGAGCATGCCCCGGTAAAAGTCATCGGCAACCGGCGCCTGGAATTTGCGCTGGCCGGCAAAAGCCCTCATTCGTCGGGCTTCTGCGGCATGCTCGTTGGTGGGTCCGACCAAGCCTGCCCCTGACGTTTCATGGGTGTTGCGAAACAGCTCGTGACAGCAGGACTGGGGGAATTAAACGAGGTTGAAGTCATTTGCTAGCCCTCACTTGGGATCTGACAAAACGAACGGCCTGATCAAAACCGGTGTGTAGGATCTATGTGGCAAATGCCTGTAAAGAGTTCCTTAAATGATCGAGGCAGACGCCGCAGCCGCATTGCGGCGCCTGACTGTCGATCAGCGCGACAGCTTGCGCAGCGCCTCCCGGTTGATGCGTCCGTCATTGTCGCGGCCGTTGAGGTTGTCCATGGTTCTCAACACCTCGCCGCGCTTGAGCGCTTCCTGGGCCAACCGCGTCAGGTGATCCTGGGCCGAGTTCCCCGTCAGGTTGCGCGCAGCCAGTGTTCTCAGGTCTGTAAAGCTCAACTCTTGCCCTGTGCGCCCACCGTTCAACGCGTCGAAATGATGGAGCATCTCGGCGGCCAACTGCTTGTCGGTGGTGTATTTGAATGGGTTGTTGGAACTGATAATCGCATTCAGGTTTTGCTGGCTGATCCGTCCGTCCAGCGCTCCGGTCGCGCCTTGCCGATCGAGGGCTTTCATCAAGTCCGGGCGCCGCAGCAGCTCGTTGGCCAGGCGAATATTCTCGTTAATGGCGGGGTTGGTGGACGCGCCTTTATTCGCCATCGCATAAATACTGGCGGCGCTGACAAATCCCGGATTCACGGGGTCCTGGAAGGCACTGAAGTTGTTACGCAACTGCCTGGTCAACTCGTTGGGGCTCTTCGATGAGTACTGCGGGTCTGGCCTGCCCGGTGCAACCGGGTACGGGGTGCCGAAATCGGGGCGTTGCGGCCGATGCCCGCCAAACAAGTGCGCCAGCAAATGTTTGAGCTGATGCATGAAGCCCGGCGTCAGAGGAGCGTCGTGATCAGGCTGATTGGCAGGGTTGTGAAGGTCTGTTGCGGTGGGGTACTCGCCGAACACAGGCCCGGACTGAGCGTTGTGAGCATGGAAACTGACGTTTGCAGTGTGGCTGTGCCTGGCGAATGGCATAGCAGATGCCGACGGACTGGCTTTGTCCCTGACGCTGGCATCGCCGTGAGCTTGGTCAGAGGTGCATGAAGCGAATGCGGGGGTGTCCTGCATTGATACCGACATAGGTTTCTCCATTACAGTGGGCGCGATTTTCCGCTATCCCTGTGTGGCCCTTGTGTCGTGATCAGTTCCTGATTCTGAGGAGAAACATGCCTTAACGCTGTAGGAAACAGACAAAAATCGCAACTCCAAAAAGAGCTGCGACTTTTCCTTATCAGGTACGGATCAGAACCCTACGCTGGCCTGTACAAAGAACGTACGTGGCTCGCCCAGGTACAACCCGGCATTGTTATCGCTCGAACGCGTGTAGTGCTGCTGGTCAAAGACGTTTTTCACGCCAACCCCCAGCTTGAGGTTGGACAATTGCTCGCCGAAGTCATACCCACTGCGCACGTTGACTGAGACATAACCCGGGATATCACCGAACTGGCCATCCGCCGTGCCCTGGGTGATGTAGGTGTTGGTGGTGCCCGGTGCGCGCTGGCCGGACTGGGCGTACACATCCAGGTTGTGGGTCCAGTGGTTGATGTCGTAACGCAGCCCCAGGGTCGCCACTTCACGGGAGTACAGCGGCAAGTCACGGCCCTTGAACGGCACGTCGCCCTCGGAGGTGGCCTTGGTGTAGGTGAACCCGGCATTGGCGGTCAGGCCGTCAAGACGTGGGTCCAGGTTGGACAGGTCGTAGTGGGCCGACGCTTCGATACCGGTGTGCTTGGTAGCACCAAGGTTGGTCCACCCCACATCGTTACTGACGTATTGCAGCTCATCCGAGAAGTCGATGTAGAAGAACGTCAGCTCGCCGCCCCACACGCTGTCGTTGTAGCGCGTGCCCACCTCGTAGGTCTTGGCCTTTTCCGGGTTCAAACCGTTGGCGGTCTGGTCGCCGGTGCCGCCCTGACCCAGCTGGAAGTATTGCAGGCTGCCGAACGAGGTCTCGTAGTTGGCGAACAGTTTCCAGGCATCAGACAGGTGATACATCACGCTCAGCGCCGGCAGCGGCTCGTTGTTGTGGATCTCGCGGCGTTTTTCCAGAGTGCGCGGGCCGGTCAGCGGGATAACCGGGCGGTCGTGCCATTCAGTGCGGATGTCTTCAAAACGGATACCCGGGGTGATCGTCCACTTGCCGATATCGATCTTGTTATCGACATAGAAAGCGTTGGCTTCGGTACCTCCGGTGCGGTCCTGATAAACGTGGCCATCATTGCGGCCTACCGGCGTCGGTACGTTATTGACCAGGCTCAGACTGGTGGCCTGCTCGTGCATGCCTTCTTTGAGGTAGCGATAACCCAGGCTGACTTCCTGGGTGCTGGGCCCCACGTCGAACACATGGGACACCCGCGGCTCGATGCCAAAGGTGTAATAGGTGCGCGGGTAGGAACCGAGGGTCCTGAGGTCGCGGTTGGCAATGTTGCTGCCACGGAAGCTGTCGGAATAGTAAGTCAGCACTTCGGCCTGGGTACGGTCATCGATCTGACGGATGTACTTGAAGGACACGTCCTTGCGGCGGCCGCTGAAGTTGTCCCAGTCGCGTACCGATTGGTAGGGGTTGGCGTCGAATTGCTTCTGGGTCAAGCCGCCGGGCATGTCGGCGCTGGCGTCGTAGTAGTGGAAATTCAGCGAGAAGTCGTCTTGATCGGTCGGCGCCCAGTGGGTTTTGAAGATCACATCGTCGATGTCGTTGGAGTTGTTGCTGTTGCGATAGCCGTTGCCGTTGACCCCGGAGTACAGCAGCGCCGCGCCGATGCCGTTGTCGGCGGTGCCGCCGATAAACGCGTTATCGATGTGCTTCCAGCCGCCATGGGCGGAGGTTTGCAGGGTGCTGCCGACTTCGCCGGAGAATTTCTCGGGGATGGCGCGGGTCACGAAGTTGATCACGCCCCCGACGTTCTGTGGCCCATAACGCACGGAGCCGGCACCGCGTACCACATCGATGCTGTCCAGGTTGCCCGAGGAAATCGGCGCCATCGACAACTGCGGCTGACCATACGGCGCGAACGCCGCCGGTACGCCGTCGATCAGCACAGTGGAGCGTGGCGACAGCCGCGACGTCAGGCCGCGAACGCCGACATTGAGGGAAATATCACTGCCGCCGGTGCCGTTGGATTCCTGCACCTGCACACCGGGCACGCGGCGCAGCACGTCACCGACGTTCATCGCGCCCTGCTCCACCATGGCTTCGCGGCGGATCACCGTACGTGCGCCGGGGTGGTTCTGTACCACTTCGGCGTTGGCATCGCCCAGCCAGTCACCGACCACCTTGATGTCGGTAGCACCCAGTTCCAGGGGCGAACCGGCTTCACCGGTGCCGCCGCTCAACGGGCGCAGGGTCACCGAGCCGGCGTCGATCTGGTAATCCAGGCCACTGCCTTGCAGCAGTTGGCGCAGGGCCTGTTCGGGGGACAGGTTGCCGTCGACCGCCGGAGCCTGCTTGCCCGCGACGATATCGGGGCTGAAGAACACTTGCAGCGACGTCTGCTGGCCCAGTTGGCTCAATGCCGCGCCCAGGGGTTGAGCCTGGATATGAATACCGTCGGCAGCGTAGGCCAACGGCACCGCGGCACTGACCGCAAGCGCCAGGGCCAGCGGCGCCCAGCGGGAGATTTTATTGTTGTAGACGGCAAGTTTTTTCACGTCGAACCTAGTCCTGTGATCGCAAGAGTATGCGGCTGTTAATGCAAACCAGTTGCAGTTGCAGGAGAAGACGATGAGCGCGAAAAAACCTGAATGTCAGCGGGAAATTATTTCCTGGCTGCCGTCCGGCAAGGTGCGCAACGCCACCGGCAGGATGTGTGGCAGGGCCTTGAGCAAGGCGTCGGTGTCGTTGGCCTTGAATACACTGGTCAGGCGCAGGTTGCCGACCGCCGGGGTACTGACCCGCAACGGTTGCTCGCGATAACGCGAGACTTCCCGGGCCACCTCACCCAGCGAGGCGTTATTGAAGACCAGCTTGCCGGTGCGCCAGGCTGTCAGTTCCTCGGCGTTCACGGCGTAGGCCGCTGCCACCAGGCCCTGGCTGTCGACGTGAGTGCCGCGGCCCGCCGTCAGGGTCACCAACTCATCCGGCGAACGGCCTTGCACCTTCACGGTGCCGGCCTCAACCACCACACGGGTCTGGTCGTCATCGCGGCGTACATCAAAGCGTGTGCCGGTGACCGTCACCTGCCCTGCCCCGGCCGCCACCACAAACGGCCGGCGGGTGTCGTGCTCGACGCTGAACATCGCCTCACCCTGCTTCAGCTCCACGCCGCGTCGGTCTTTTTCATAGCGCACCGCGACACGGCTGCGGCTGTTGAGGTCCATCACCGAACCATCGGGCAGCGCCACCTGGCGATGTTCGCCCAGGCGGGTGCTGAACTCGGCCGTATACGGTTTGGGCTGGCCGAGACCACTGAACAGTCCCAGCCCCAGGGCGACGGCGACCACACTGGCCGCCACCGCGTAACGCAACACTGCACGGCGTTGGGGGCGCTCGGCCGGTGCTTCGCAGAGTGCCTGCAGGCGGGCCTTGGGCACCAGGTCGGTGGCGGTCCACATGCCTTGCAACACATCGAATTCATATTGGTGTTCAGGCTGCTCCGTGCGCCATGCGTCGAACTGCTCGCGCTCGGCGCTGCTCACGTCGGCGTCCTGCAGGCGTACAAACCAGTGCGCGGCTTCGTCGCGAGTGCGGCTATCCATCATGGAAGGTCCTGTTTCAAAGCGGGCATGGTTCATGGGGCCATCGCGTCCAGGCGGTCGCGTAGATGCCGCAGGGTGCGGATCATATACTTTTCCACCATGTTTTTAGACAAGCCCAGGCGCTCGGCGATTTCCTGCTGGGTCAGGCCCTCGATTTTCTGCCAGATGAAAATCTTGCGGCAGTTGAGCGGCAATTCGGCCAGGGCCCGTTCGATGGAGTCCGCCAACTGGATCGCGTGCATGAAATGCTCCGGGTCACCACTGTCGGGCGAGCGCTGATCACAGGTTTCCAGCGCCATGGCTTCACGACGGTCTTCGCGTCGATAGGCGTCCACGGCTATATTGCGTGCGGTTTGATGCAGATAGGCACGCGGCTGCGCAATATCGATGGATTTTGCCTCAAGCACCCGCACAAAGGTGTCGTGGGCCAGATCTTCAGCCTGCTGACGGTTTCTCAGGCGACGCGTCCAGGTTCCGATCAACTCTTCGTAATGCTGCAAAAAGCCTGTTCTGCGGGGCGGCTGAGGAATCATCGCGGAAGCACTGGGAAGGCGGGGCGTGAATAGTAATGCTTCCTATTAAGCGGAGCAATTACTACCCGTCGTCGCTGCCGTTGCGCTGCAATTATGGCTGGGCGGCCACTTGCTTGAGGCGGCTCAGTTTCTCGCGGCTGCCGCATACGCTCATCTGGCACCATTTGCGCTGCTTGTTCTTGGAGATATCGAGAAACACCCAATCGCAGTCGGTAGCGCTGCAGCTCCTCAACGCTTGGAGATCACCGGACACCAGCAATTGCGTGGCCTCAATCGCCAGACGCCCGATCAGCAAGGTGGTCAATTCCTGCGCCGAGGTGCAGGGTAGCCAGTCCCAGGCAGGCCTGCCGTTGACCGAGCGCAGTATCCGCCAGGCCACACCTTGCTGGAACGCGTGATTGATCTGCTGCAAGGCGTCATCCGGCGCGGCCTGGTTCAATGACATCGGATAGAACGCCGCGTACAGGCACTCCCTGAACGCGATAATCGCGTCCAGGTTCGGCTGATAGGGAATAGGCGATTCAAACACCATGGGCTTGTAGGCATCAAACTCCCGGGAGGAGATTAACGACGCATGTAACGCCCATTCAAAGAAGAATTGAAAACTGGTGAGGCGCTCTTCCTTGAACTTGAGTGCAGTGCCGGGGCGCCGGCCATTGGTGGTATTGATAAAGTCCAATACCCGGGCCCCACCAATCAGACGGATCGATTTTACAGTGCCCGTAAAGTGCGTCATGCCTGCTCCTTAGTAAACGCGGTCTTGCGGCGATGGCGCAGAGTACCTTGTTTTACAGAGTTGCAGACAATGGCAAACCGACGCAAAGACCAACGGCTACGCGTGATCCTCGTTACGTGCAAGCCAATCCAGGATGGCCTCGACAGACTGGTCCACCGACAGCGCCTGGGTATTCAAGTGCACCTCCGGAAACACCGGCAGGTCATAGTTGGAGTCGATACCGGTGAAGTTTTTGATCAGCCCCGCACGGGCTTTTTTATACAAGCCTTTGGGGTCGCGTTGTTCGGCCGTTGCCAGCGGCGCATCCACGTGCACTTCAACAAAAAACTCATTGCCGATGATCGAGCGTGCGTAATGGCGGCTGGCCGCCGAAGGCGAGATCAGCGCCACGATCACGATCAACCCCGCCTCCAGCATCAAGCGGGCAACTTCCGCGACCCGCCGAATATTCTCATCCCGGTCACCGTCGGTAAAACCCAGGTCCCGACACAGCCCGCCGCGCACCGAATCACCATCAATAATGCTGGTGAAGCGCCCTTGGGCCTGCAGGGCGACGTCCAATGCATCCGCGATGGTCGACTTGCCGGACGCGGAGATACCGGTCATCCAGATAACCACGGGCTTTTGCTTCATACGCAGGTGTTCGGCGCGTAGGGGGCTGAACGCAAATGCATGCAAATTCTGGTTTTGACGTTGCGCAAAGTAACTCATGGCTGTTGCTCCTGCGTCACTGAAACCGGTTGTTTACCCAACATGAAGACCATCACGCATTGCACGAACAGCAACAGCGCAACCACCCAATAGACCGTCGAGAACGAACCGGTCAGGTCCTTGGAATACCCCCCAGGAAGTTGCCGCAGACGCCCCCAAGGCCAATCAAAACATTGGCAATGCCAAATGCCTGGGTCAGGCGGTTGACCGGCACGATTTGCCCGATGTAACTGGGGACGAGCCCGAAGATCGGATAAAACGCCAGCGCGAACAAAAACGCCGCCAGGTAGAACAGCGCAATGCTGTTGAAACTGAACACCAGGGCCGCGGCCAGTCCCGCGCTCAAAAAGCACATCGCCAACGACGCCCTGACACCCACCTTGTCGGCAATCCACCCCACCAAGAAGCCCGAGGCCATGCCTACGGCGCCAATGGTGGTCCAGATAAACCCGGTGTCTTGCACCGACACGCCCAGTTCATCCCGAAGGAACGGCGCCAGGTACGTCTGGAACGGCAGCAGCGCCATCCCATTGAGAAAGGCGATGGCCCAGGTCAGATAAAGCGAGCGGCTCAGCCAGGGTTTGTCGCTGCCGACGGCGGTCGAGCGCGCCCCGGAAAACCCGACATCCTGGCCCGCCGCCATGTTGCGCAACAGAAACCAAGCGACCACGCACAACGCCACCGATATCAGGCCGGCGGTCAGCCAGATCGAGCGCCAACCGCCATGCAGGGTCAGAAACGACACCAACAAGCCATTGATGAACACGCCATAACTGGTGCCGCTGGAAATCAGCCCCATGACCCGCGAGCGGTTACCCGGGCTGAATCCCTTGGTGACGATTTCCGCCAACGGGATATACACCGACGCGGAACAGCCGCCGAGCAGAATCAACAGCGCTCCGGATAACCAGATGTTGTCGCTGACACTCAGCCCCAGCAACGCCAGGGACGTCATCACCGTGGACACCAGGCTGATTTTCCAGCCCTCGAAAAAACGGCTGATATAGCTGGTAACCGACGAAAACAGCAGGAAGCCGATCTGCGCGCCGCCGGTGATCACGCCCACCGTGGTGTAGTCGAAACCGATGTCCCGGCGCATGTCCACCACCAGGTTGGCGAACAGATAAACGCCGAACCCATAGGTGCTGGCCACAAAGCCGGTCAACACCACCGCCAGCACCACACTGTCGAGTGTGCGCGGGGTGCTCTGTACGAGTGTGCTCATGGTCTGCCCCCTATATGGCGCGCGCAGTGTGAATGACAAAATCACACTCCATCATGTCGTAGTCACGCTCGAAATCACCGTAACTTTCATGGGCTGAAAACCCGGACGCAAGGACCTGCGTCGCCAATTCACCCGGCAATAACGGGTACACCTTCAGCCGATACTGTTCGGCATTATCAAAGGTGTAGATGAACTCACACAGGTGCTGATCAACCTGCCCGAGGCTGACCGACGCGTTGGTGCCGCAGTAATAGTAATTACCGCTGGCCTTGAACTTGCCGGCGCGAATCGCAAAAAAGTTGCGTTGATCCACAATCAGCAGCCCACCCGGTTTGAGCAACGCCCTGAACTTTTCCAGCACCCTCAACCGGTCGTGCGCGGCAAATACATGGCACAGCGAACTGCCCAGGCACACCACGGCATCGAACCGCCCGAGCACGGTCGGGTCGAGCGCCAGCCAGTCCATGTAGTGCGACTCGATGTCCAGGCCGCGCTCGCGAAAGTTCGCCCGCGCCTTGGTCAGCATCGTGCTGCTGCCGTCGGTGGCGACCACCTCAAACCCCGCTTGCTTGAGCTGTACCGCATGGAAGCCGCTGCCCGTCGACACATCGATCACCGAGCGCACGCCGTGTTCGCGCAGCAGCTTTTCGAAAAAGCCGCCCTCCCCGGCCTTTCTCTTTTCCCAATCAATCAACTCGTCCCAACGCTCGACAAAATCCGCCGAATATTGCGCTGAATAACTGGCAACTTCGTTGTGCTTTTGCTCCGACAACTGATTCATCACACACCTACCAGGTTGAATTTTTGAAAGACAAATACTTGCTCGCCAGCTCGCGGGCGAAATCGGCGGACTGCTCAATCGACATGGTCTTCTTGGAATACCCCAACATCGTTTCCATGACCGCCATGCATTGCGGGTTGTAGGTGACGGATCCATCACAATGAATTTCGTCGATGCCGTCCTGGCTCTGGCAAATCGTATTGATGCGCACCGCCTCGTCCTGAGGACAGGCGTCGGAAAACAGCACTTCAATGCGCCCATCGTGCAGCCGCACCGGATAACCGCCCGGCAGCCCAAGCGGGCCTGGTGCATGCACCAGCACGGGCGTGGGCGAAAACAACCCCTCGATGACGGTGACCGCCGAACAGGCTGTGAGGAACTGCCCATCAACCCCGCCCAGGCGCCGGAATTCGGATTTAACCCCGGAGAAAATCGCCTCGGCAGGCAGGCGGTCGGCCTGCGGCCTGCCGTGCACCTCATACAACAAGCGGTAGCTGGCACGTGGGGGTAGCCCGTCGCGGGGCACGTAGTGGCTGAAGTAATGCTGGGCATACAGCTGCACCTGCACCTCGCTGGGTGAGCACTCCAGCAGCCGGGCAATCGAAAGACGTGTGGCAGGGACCAGGTTGGCGACGTTGCCCACACCGATATCCGGTGCCAGGCCGACCCTGGCCAGAATCGGGTTGACCGCATCGGGGAACGCCGCATTCACGGTTTTGACCGTGATCCCGGAGGCCTTTACCGCCTGCATCAAGCTATGCATCAGCGTCAGGTGCATGGGCAACCAGGGGCCGAACTGTGCCTTGTCGAGTTTCTCGAACGACAACTTGGGCAAGCCGGTGATCACCCGCCATGACTGCAACGACGCGCAGTTCACCAGGATGTCCGGCGCCTCCTCGCGGAGCACCCGCGTGACCCTGCCGATATCCGTCAAGTCGGCGACCACCGGCTTGATTGCAATGTATTGGCCCAACTGCGCACACGACAGCGCCACCAGGTTACACAGCCGAATCGTGGCCTCCTCATTGCGGCCCAGCACCACGAATTCGAAGGCATTTTTCGGCCCGAGAATCTTCAGAATCTGCAGGCACAGATTACCCGCGCCCACCAGCAGCAGCTTTTTCTTGCGCATCGACGGGCTCATCGTGGGTAGGCTCCGTTGTCGACCGGGATGACCTTGCCGGTCATGTGCCGCATGCCTTCGCCGATCAGCAGCAGAATCACCTCGGCAACCCCGCTGGGCAGGATGGGGTCCTTGAGGATTTCCTGGCGCGCATACTCGGCGCGTCGGTACTCGGGGATGGTGTCGTAGATCGCGGTGTCATGGATCAGCGCCGGCGACACGGCGTTTACCCGCACAAACGGTGCGAAATTCCAGGCATTGGCTTTGGTCAGGCCGATCACCGCCGCCTTGGTGGCACCGTAGAGGGCATCACAGCTGCCCACCTCCCCCGCCACCGAGGCAATGTTGACGATGCTGCGCGGCGCTTCGTGCCGCATCTCGCGTTCGGCGAAGTCTTTGGAGAGATAGACCAGCGCCTTGAGGTTGACGTTGAGGATTTCGTCGATTTGCTCGTCGCTGTAGAGGTAAACGCTTTTACCGTGATAAATACCGGCGTTATTAACCAGCCCGTAAATAGTGGTGTGGCGTTCATACAGCATGGGGATAAAACCCTTGATAACTGTATTGTCCGCGAAGTCGGCAACGTGCGTTTCCACTACGTCCACGCCATAACGATGTTGCAACGTAGCCAGGCCCTCGGCGTCCTTATCGGCGGCAATAACGAAATAGCCGTCCTCAATTGCCTTTTCCACGGTCGCCCGGCCAATGCCATTGGCGGCCCCGGTAACAATCAACTTCTTCATACAACAATCCCTATTGGCAAAATTCGTTCATGCGCGCGTAAAACGTGCGATGGTATTCGTACAGCGCCCTTAACTTCGGATGCTCTTCGAGCGTCTGCATATCAATGTGCGGTGTAGCCGGCGAAACAATTCGCTCACTGTTTTCGGCCGCCACGTGCCAACTTCTCCAGGTTTTCCACTGGGGTGGGCATTCACGTTTCCAGGTCAGCGCGTGCGGTAGAAACTCGATACCCAAGTAATCACAGAGTTTACGAATAACGCGTTCGGGTTCGGCAGCAAGGTCATCCGCATTAATCACATACGGGACTGTTCCGGTGAGTTTGGTTACTACACAAAAAATCTCATATAACGCTTTATGCCCGATGGCCTGCATCGGCATATCGGGATGCACCCGATGATGGGAAATAATGCTGCTGGCGGGTTCGCGAATAAGAAAGATGTTGTGTTGTTGCGCCAAAAAACCCACATCAACTTTCAAGTCATCCAGGCAGTGGTAACACATGTCTTTATGAAACACATTTGCACGTTCTTTGGCGGTGAGCAGGTGTTGTTTTATGCCCTGATACGTCGTGGGCAGACTGTGGTCCCATTCATCCGACGGGATCGCCGAATCCTCGGAAAACGCCATGTGAGCGAAGGGCTCGTGGAAGACCTCGAAATCCCCACGCTCGATGAACACACGTTCCAACACGGTGGAACGCGAGCGCGGGTGCGCCCATAACCCGACCATTTTGTTCATGCGATCACCCCGAACTCGGCGGCCAGCAGTGCGTTGAGCGAGCGTTTGAACGGCTTGGCCACGGGGCAGAGTCGAACGCAATAGTCCGTCAGGCGCCGGTGCGCGCTGTTGGCTTCATTGCAGGCGTTGATAAAGGCTTCGTGGTTGCCGAAGTCATATGGCTCGATGCCGTCAAGCAAATAGGCTTCGCAGAAGTACGGGATGCGGAGCAGCTTGGCGAAGGTCGAAGGCGGCGGCTCAAGTGCATCCACCGCCGGCAATACCGGCTTACCGTGGCTTTCGCGCTCGATCAGAAACTCCACCACGTCCGGCGTCAAGGTGTAGCAGGTGGTACTCAGGCCGGTCTTTTCCAGGTGCCAGCAGTGCTTGTTGCCGCGCTCGTCGACATCGATTTTGATGCTGGAAAGCAGGGTCTTGACCGGCACCTTGCAGGCCGTCACCAGCGCCTGTATCTGCTCGTAAATCAGCAATTCGGCCCAGCGCAGCTCTTCGGCGCTCAGCGCCAGGCCACGCTCCGCCGCCTGCAGCGCGAACTCGGGCTGGCAGGAGAAGCGCCCGATCATGAAAGTGATCACGTGTTTGCAATGACGGGTGTCGATACCGTTGCTGCACGCGGTTGCCATGCCCCGCTGTATCGCCTGGATACCGGCCTGGAATTGCGAGACCGTAAAGCAGAAGGTGATATTTACCGAACCGCCCTGGGCCACCAGGGCTTCGACGGTGGCCAAACCCTCCAGGCTGCCCGGCACCTTGACCATTACATTCGGTGCAAGCAGCTGCAGTTCCAGGCCCCTGGCGGTCATGCGTTCGGTGCAACGCACATCCACAGGCTCAACCTGGGCACACATCCAGCCTTCGGCCTGGGCCGATTGAACCCACAGCGGTGCAAGCGCTGCAGCGCCTTCGGTGATCACTTCGTTGTACAGCTTCTTGCGCAGCTCGGCGGGAGACAGGCTCGCCAGGTTAAAGCGCGACGCCCAATACTCGCGTTTTTCGAGGATAACGGCCGTCACCAGCCGAGGGTTGGTGGTCACGCTGCTAAAACCGTTGGCAGGCAAGAACACATCCGGCATCAACTGTTCTATATAAGCGGCCGCTGCGGGGGTACTTATCAAGCAGGTGCTTTTTATACGGCGCGTATACCGCGGTTGATGAATCCCACCAGACTTCTGAACCGGGGTTATTCCGCTTAAGCCGTTCTCTATAACCGAGTGTGTTCACAGCGCCTCCTCCTTGAGTAAGTTCGCTCGTTAATAAGGGTCAACAAATCACGCATATCAGAAAACGGTAGTGCTCCGGCGTCAGCCAACATCGAGTGCCGATCCGGCGGACCGAAACCCAACACGTTGATAGTGGCGGCCACGGCGGCCTGTATACCGGTAACGCTGTCTTCGATAACCAGGGCATCAGCGACATCAATACCGTAAGTGTCACAGGCGGTTAAAAACACCAGAGGGTCCGGTTTCCAACGGCCCAGCTCATAACAACTGAATATTCGCCCTTCAAAGTAAGAAAACAGCCCCGCGAGACGCAGGCAATGTTCGATCTTGTTGCGCGGCGCACTCGACGCTACGCAATAGGGAATCTCCAACGCCTGCAGAACTTCAACAATGCCATCGGTGGCCTTCAAGTGACGCGTCAAGGCATTCAGCGCGTGGTGTCGAAACTGCGATTCAAACTCGCTGTTCAATTCAATATTTAATACGTGCTGCGCTTCATATAAGCACTCCGCAATCTTGCGCCCACGAAAACGCTCGATATAAGTCGCACACTCTAATTGTGTACCGCCCACTGCTTGGGCATTAAGCAAGGTGATCAACACAGACAGGGTGATCTCTTCACTTTGCACGAGTACACCGTCGCAATCGAAGATAACCAACTTGGGCACGCCACTATTGACCGCCACTTTTTCCTGGTCCGGTAGTTCTCCTATAACGGCCGAAAGGCACATAGACATCTCTTATAGGTGGCCCCGCGATGACTTCCGAACTACCAACGGAGCGGGTTGAGGTGTGCCTATAAGACACGCGGCGAAAAACCCTGTCAAACGCTTTTGAGCGGTTTTTTAGTATCTTATGGTTATTTCTTATTATTCTTTTATTCCATTTATCACCATGGTTGTAGTCGCTAAAATCACACGGGTGAACTTCCGTTGCGCGCCGTCAGTCAGCTGCTTGAAATCACGATTTTTAGGGCGGGTGAGCAATGCGTATCTCGTTGGAGCAACAAGTGGCCCTGGTGACAGGCGCCAGTTCCGGAATCGGTGCTGGCGCGGCCAAGGCCCTGGCGCAAGCCGGGGCGGCCGTGGTGCTGAATTACAACAGCCAGGCGGCACCGGCCGAAGCCCTGGCAGAGCAGATCAACGCCGAGGGCGGCCGGGCAATTGCCGTCGGCGCCGACATATCAAAAGAAGCCGACGTGGAGCGGCTGTTCGCCCAAACCCTGGAGACCTTCGGCCACCTGGACATCCTGGTGGCCAACTCCGGTATGCAAAAGGACGCCGCAGTGGTCGACATGACCCTCGACGACTGGAACGCCGTGATCGGCGTCAACCTCACCGGCCAGTTCCTGTGCGCCCGGGCGGCGGTGCGGGTGTTCAAACGCCAGGGCATCCGTGAAGGCGTGTCACGGGCCGCCGGCAAAATCATCCATATGAGTTCGGTGCACCAATTGATCCCCTGGGCCGGGCATGTGAATTACGCGGCGTCCAAGGGTGGCGTGGAAATGCTGATGCGCACTCTCGCCCAGGAAGTCAGCGAGCAGCGGATCCGCATCAACGGCATTGCGCCAGGAGCGATTCGGACTGCGATCAATCGCGCGGCCACCGAAGGCGCAGCCGAAAAGGAGCTGCTGAAGTTGATCCCCTATGGCCGCGTCGGCGATGTGGAAGACGTGGCCAACGCGGTGGTGTGGCTGGCCAGTGATGCGTCCGACTATGTCGTGGGCAGCACCTTGTTTATTGATGGCGGCATGAGCCTGTATCCGGAGTTTCGCGACAATGGTTGATTTGAAAAACGAACCACAAAGCGCCATCGATGCGCACGGCATCATCGGCGATATGCGCAGTGCGGCCCTGGTGAACGACAAAGGCAGCATCGATTTTTTCTGCTGGCCGGAATTCGACAGCCCCGCGATCTTTTGCTCGCTGCTGGATACGCCCGAGGCCGGGGTTTTCCAGCTCACCCCGGACCTGCCCAACGCCCGCCGCGAGCAAATTTACCTGCCCGACACCAACGTACTGCAAACCCGCTGGCTCAGTGATGAAGCCGTGGTCGAGATCACCGACCTGCTGGTCATCAGCGAAGAACCCGATGACCTGCCCCTGCTGATTCGCCGGGTCCGCGTGGTCAGCGGCACAGCCAGCATTCACCTGCGCTGCGCCGTACGCCATGACTATGCACGCGCGCCTACCGTTGCGGCGCTGGATAACGGCACGGTGTGCTTTCGCGCCGACGGCCAGCCTGGCCTGCGCCTGTCCGGCAGCCACCCGCTGCAGGTCAAGGACGGGGCCGCTGTAGCGAGCTTTGTGCTGGACCAGGAAGAAGGTGCCGAGTTCGTACTCGGTGGCCAGGACGATGAACGGGTGGACAGCAGCTGCACCGACCTGGCGCTGGCCCACACCTTGAAATTCTGGCGCGGCTGGATCGCACAGTCGAACTATCGCGGGCGCTGGCGTGAAATGGTTAACCGCTCGGCCTTGGCGCTCAAGCTGCTGACCTCGCGCAAACACGGCGCCATTATTGCCGCCGCCACCTTTGGCTTGCCGGAAACTCCGGGCGGCGAACGCAACTGGGACTACCGCTACACCTGGATCCGCGACGCCTCGTTTACCGTCTACGCCTTTATGCGCCTGGGCTTTGTCGAGGAGGCCAATGCGTACATGCGCTGGCTCAAGGGCCGGGTCAGCGACTGCTGCGGCCAGCCGACCAAGATCAATATCCTGTATGGCATCGACGGGCGTCAGGAACTGCCCGAAACCACGCTGGACCACTTCAGCGGCCACGGCGGCGCCAAGCCGGTGCGCATCGGCAATGAGGCGGTCGACCAGATCCAGCTGGATATTTATGGCGAGCTGATGGACGCGGTGTACCTGGTCAACAAGTACGGCGAAGCCATTTCCCATGAGGGCTGGAAACACACGGTGGAAGTCGCCGATCAGGTCTGCGAGATCTGGAACCAGAAGGACGTGGGCATCTGGGAAATGCGCGGTGAGCAGCATCACTTCCTGCATTCGCGGCTGATGTGCTGGGTGGCCCTGGACCGTGCCATCCGCCTGGCATACAAGCGCTCACTGCCGGCGCCGTTTGCGCGCTGGGACCAAACGCGCCAGGCGATTTACGCCGACATCTGGAGCAACTTCTGGAACGAAGAACGTGGGCATTTTGTGCAGCATATCGGCAGCACGGCCCTTGACGGCTCGATGCTGTTGATGCCGCTGGTACGCTTTGTCGCGGCCACCGATCCGCGCTGGCTTTCGACCCTGGAAGCCATCCAGAAAAGCCTGGTGCGCGATGGCATGGTCTACCGCTACCGCAACGACGACAGCCAGATCGACGGCCTGCAAGGCACCGAGGGCGCATTTGCCGCCTGCTCGTTCTGGTACGTCGAATGCCTGGCCCGCGCCGGCCAAGTCGAAAAGGCCCACCTGGAATTCGAACAACTGCTGCGCTACGCCAACCCACTGGGCCTGTACGCCGAAGAGTTCGACAGCCAGGCCCACCACTTGGGCAACACGCCCCAAGCCTTGAGCCACTTGGCGCTGATTAGCGCGGCGACCTTCCTGGACCGCAAGCTCAGTGGGGAGAAAACCACCTGGCAGCCGTGACCTGGAGCTAGACAAGTCAGCGCTTTGTCTTCAAAGGCGAAGCGCTGCGTCACAGCTTTGGACTAGAGTTGCAGCACGCCTGCCCCACCCGGAAGAGCCCTCCATGCCGATTCTCTACGTACGCACCACCATGCTCGACGTGGCCTATGAAGCCCACGGCCCCGTTGACGGCGAGCCGGTAATCCTGCTGCATGGTTTCCCCTACGACCCGCGCGGCTATGACCACATCGCCCCGGTGCTGGCCGAGCGTGGTTGCCGGGTGCTGGTGCCGTACCTGCGCGGTTATGGGCCTACGCGGTTTATCAATGAACAGGTCATGCGTTCCGGCCAACAGGCGGCGCTGGCCAAGGATTTGCTGGATTTGATGGACGCGCTGGCGATCCCGCAGGCCACGCTCGTCGGGTATGACTGGGGGGGGCGCGCCGCGTGTATTGTTGCGGCACTGTGGCCGCAGCGGGTGCGCGGGTTGGTGACCGGGGATGGCTACAACATCCAGGACATTGCCAAATCCATCACGCCGCGTGCACCGGAAACGGAGCATCGATTGTGGTACCAGTTCTACTTTCATACCCAGCGCGGTGTGGACGGGCTGACCGCCAATCGTCGGGAGTTCTGTAAGTTGTTGTGGTCACTGTGGTCGCCGTCCTGGGCCGAGGGGCCGAACCTGTATCGGCAGACGGCGCCGTCGTTCGATAACCCGGACTTTGTCGACGTGGTGATTCACTCTTATCGCCATCGCTTCCTGTACGCGCCCGGCGACCCCGAACTGGAAGCCATCGAGCAGGCGCTCGCGCTGCAACCGGCGATTGCGGTGCCGAGCATTTCGCTGTGCGGCGCCGATGATGGCGTGGGCCCGCCGCCGCAAGAAGATGACGACGTGGAACACTTCAGCGGTTTCTACCGGCGCCAGGTGTTGCCCGGCGTGGGCCACAATATTCCCCAGGAAGCGCCGCAGGTGACGGTCGCGGCGATCCTTGAGTTACTCGACAGGCGCTAAAGCGCAGCCGGCACTCTGAAGCTGAACACCCTGCCCTGCCCCGCTACGCTTTGTGCCCAGAGCGTGCCACCGTGGGCCTGGATAATGCCGCGGGAAAGATACAAGCCCAGGCCGCTGCCAATGGGGTTGCCCTCGCGGGAAGTCCAGTAACGTTCAAAGACGTAGGGCAATTACGCCGCGCCGATCCCCGCGTCGTCGTCGCACACGCGAAACAGCACCCCTGCAACATAACAACTTCAAAACCTCCTACAGCCAGAATAAAAACCTCATACAACAATGTTTAAAATTTACATTCACTGACATCAAATCAAGCTTCAACAGCGCGCTCGCCCCCCTTCACATTAATTCGAATAATTTCTAATAATTTTAAACAGACGTGTTTAGCCACTTCAAACAGCGCAGACACCTCCCGACACTCTCAGCCACTGCATCAAACAACTCATAAACATATAACAACCGCCCCCTCAACCAATGTTCAAAACCGAACATTTAAACCTGCTACAAATCATTGTGCAGCCCTACTAATTAGCCAAAGAAGATGTAAAGATTTTTAACGTATCGACACAGCTGGATACGTACCACGCGCTTTATTTACTTCCGTCTTTAAGCAACGGACGTCATTGCTGCGATACATGACAACAGGAAAAACCAATAAAGCCACATGGAGTAGCCTCATGGAAAATCAATCACACGACACTGCATCCCGCATCCTACAAGAGATACTGAAAATTCATCGCAGAGACCCGACGCACAACTCGGCCGGCAACTCAAACGAGGAGTTAGAAACAATTAGCAAAGTGCAAATCCCTTGTATTCAATACTTCGTTGAGGCCGGCAAACCAGTCGAATTGGTGTTGCCGGCCTTTCCTGCCAAGTCGCCCAACCTGCGCAAGGTCCTTGGCCAACTGCCGGACATGGCAGAAAAAATCTGCCTGCAGGCGCTGAACACGCTGTGCGCCAATATCAAGAATATCTACTCGCCAGGCGCGAAACTGACCATCTGCTCTGATGGCCGCGTCTTCAGCGACTTGATTGGCGTCGACGATCAGGATGTGAGTCGCTACCAGCACGTTATTCAAACGATAATTACGCAGTCATACCCAGAACATTTGAGGCTCTATAACCTTGAGGACTGCGCCCAGTTCGATGCCTCAGCGACGGATTTCGCCCGTCTGCGTCAGTTGATGGCCGCACGCTACGCCGAACCCTGCGACTCGATAAAAAGTACGCTTATGAAATCTCAGGACGGTGTACTGCTGTATCGAGCTATCACGCGATTTATGTTTGAGGATAACTGGGCACCCGACTATGTCGGGTCGAAGAACTCGCTGCAGAAAAAATCCAAACTTCTTGCCGTCAGTGTTATCCAGCGCAGTTGGGCGTGGGGGGCGCTACTTGCCGATGAGTTCCCCAATGCAATCCGACTTTCAATTCACCCACAGCCTGCGACCAGCCTGAAAATCGGTATACATATGATGCCGACACAAGACTGCTGGATGACACCCTGGCACGGTGTCGCAGTCAAGGTCGGCGAAAAGTACGTGCTTATGAGTCGGCATGCAGCGCAGTTGTGTGGGGCACAGTTGGTGATGGAGGACGAATCGCCAAGTCATTACATCCTCGAAACGCCGCCTATGCAAAACGCGATGATCCTGGAGAACGCCGTATGAGGGACCTCAACCTACAGAGCCTCGTCACCGTTTCGCCGCTGCCGGCCCAATCCGGTCAAACGCCGGAATTCGGCGTAATGCTGAAGCCGATGCAAGATCGCCGGCATGTGGGCGAACTGCCGGTTTCGTGGCTGCGTGCGCTGGTGCACAGCCATCAACTGGTGCTGCTGCGCGGTTTCGACAGTTTCGACGGCCCCGAGAGCCTCACCCGCTACTGTGCCCACTTCGGGCAGATCATGATGTGGCCGTTCGGCGCCGTGCTGGAACTGGAGGAGCATGCCGATGCAAACGATCACATCTTTGCCAACAGCTATGTCCCCTTGCATTGGGATGGTATGTACCTGGAAACGGTGCCCGAATTTCAGATTTTCCAGTGCGTGAACGCAATCGAGGCGCATCAAGGCGGCCGCACGACTTTTTCGAACACTGCCCATGCGCTACGTATTGCACCACCGCAGATGCGTGACCTGTGGAGCAAGGCCACAGGCAGCTATCAGCGCACCGTCGAACTCTATAGCAATACGGCACGCGCACCGATCATCGGTGCCCATCCACACCGTCAGTTCCCGGTTATGAGGTATTGCCAGCAACCGGTGGAAGGTGACAGCAGTTTTATCAACCCATCGACCTACACTTTCAGCGGCATTGGAGCGGGTGAGCAAGCGACTTTGCTCGACAGTCTCAACACCGCCCTTCACGACCCGCGTGTCCACTATGCTCATCAATGGCATACCGGCGATATTTTACTGACGGACAACTTTACCCTCCTGCATGGCCGGGAAAGCTTTACTCAGCGTAGTGGCCGTCATTTGCGCCGAGTACATATTCATAGCGAACCGCCCCTGCGCAACCCGCATGTGTCGGGTGTCATGCAGCGAGCGGGAGGCGAGCCTAGCCTGTCGACGTAAATCTGAAACTTGATCACTGATGGCGGCGGTCTCAATGTGCAAGGCTACCGCCATCTCACGCCATTACGGCCGGGAAAACCGCTCACGATACGCTTGGGGAGTTATCGAAACCGTACGCAAAAAACTTCGGCGCATGGTTTCCTCACAGCCAAACCCACACTGCACGGCGATCCGTTTGATCGAAGCAGCAGTGTCGGACAGTTGCCGACGAGCCGTTTCCACACGCATCAGTTCTACGGCTCGCGCCGGCGTCTGCCCGGTTTCAGCGCGGTAGTGACGGACAAAGCTTCGCTCACTCATACCGACCTGCTCCGCGAGCGTCGCGATATTCAGGTCAAGTGTCAGGTGTTCGGCCATCCAGGTATGCAACTCAGTGAATCGGCTGCTGCCCTTTTGCAGGGATAGCGTCACGCTGAACTGCGATTGCCCCCAGGGCGCTTGAGAAACACCACAAGATGCCGCGCCACTTCCAAGGCCATGAGTCGCCCGAGATCTTCCTCCACCAATGCCAGGCAGAGGTCGATTCCCGCAGTGACACCGGCCGATGTCCAGACATCCCCCTGCTGGATAAAGATCGGGTTGGCCTCAACCTTGAGTTTCGGATACTTGAAGGCAAGCTCTTCACATCGAGTCCAGTGAGTCGCTACCCGACGGCCATCCAGCAGGCCTGTAGCGGCCAGTAAAAAAGCGCCGGTGCATACCGAGGTTACCCGGCGAGACACCCCCGCCTTGTGCCGAACCCAATCGACCAGTGCGTGATCCTCAGCAGCGCCATAAACACCCCAGCCACCTGCAATCACCAACGTGTCGCAGGGGCTGTCGGCCGGGGGCAGAGGCTCGTTTACCAGCGCCAAACCGGCAGAGGTCATCACCGGCGTCGACTGCGATGCAATCACATTGGCGCGATAAGGCACTGCTAGCCCCCGCTGACGGGCCAGATCATTGGCAGACGCAAAGACCTGTAGCGGCCCTGTAACGTCGAGCACTTGAACATTCGGAAAAGCCAGCACGTGGATGATTTTTGGCATGGTTGGCGTGATTAGTGGGCTCAATGGCGCGTAGGCCAAATCCTACGACGCTAGAGTCAAGCCGTCCATCTCTCCCTCAGGAGTTTCACCATGACCTTGCAGATCGGCTTTCTGTTGTTTCCCGGTATCCAGCAGCTGGACCTCACCGGGCCATACGATGTTCTGGGATCACTTCCCGACGTGAAGTTGCACCTGGTGTGGAAAGACCTCGAGCCCATCACATCCAGCACAGGGCTGGTGTTCACCCCAACCATGACCTATGACGATTGCCCGCCGCTGGACGTGATCTGTGTACCCGGCGGCACAGGTGTCGGAGCGTTGATGGAAGACTCGCAGACACTGGACTTCCTTAACGCCCAGGCCCTGACCGCACGCTATGTAACATCGGTGTGCACCGGTTCACTGGTGCTGGGCGCAGCCGGTCTGCTTCGAGGGCGTCAGGCAACCACTCACTGGGCATACCATGACATGCTCGCACCACTGGGCGCGATTGCGGTGCAGGCACGCGTGGTACGTGATGGCAATTTATTAACCGGCGGAGGCATTACGGCCGGGATTGATTTTGCCCTGACCCTGGCGGCCGAGCTTTACGGCGAAGCGACGGCGCAATTGGTGCAACTGCAAATTGAATACGCACCTGCACCGCCTTTTGATGCAGGACGGCCTGATACAGCCCCCCGCAAGTGCTGGAGGAGGCCAACAAACGCACCGCACAATCGCGCAAAATGCGCGGCGAGATCGTGGCAAGGGCCGCGGCACGGCTAGGGTAAAACCGAGTGCTGAGCGCCTCGGCGCTCGGCCTCAATCGCAGATCAAGATAACCCTGTGAGGTAATCCGTAACCGCCGATATGTCCGTGAGTGAGCATGAGGTAGCGATATAGGAATCGGGGCGAACCAGGATCATTTGATCGCTGTAAGGGCTGTGTTCCTCGTCAATCCTGATCAGCTTGACGAAGGGCGGCAGATCCAACTTCAACTCGCAGTCACCGAAGACCAGAAGCGTGAAGAACCGATAGTCGAGCAGCGAATAGAGACGCGTGCCCGCGTTCTCCCCGTTGTGGTGGACCGGGAAGTCGAGCACACGCGTGCCATGAAGCTCATGCTCGCCGTAACGAACCCCCATGCCGGTGATGTACCCAGCCCTGCGCTCGACAACCTTGAGGTAGTCGTTGGCATGCGTTCCAGTCTCGGAATACTTGGTGGTACGCACAAGTTCGCCAGACGTCTCGACAACCCCCATGGCCACCCGCTTGCGCTCTTGTTCGTAGGTACGCAGAAGCTCGATTGGCGCATCGCCATTGAGCACCATGCTCATCTTCCACATGATGTTAAAAGCGTCCGCCAACCCGGTGTTCAAACCCTGGCCACCATTTACCGAATGGATATGGCAAGCGTCCCCCGCCAGAAACACCTTGTCGGCAATTGCATAGTGTTCGGCCACCGATTCTTTTACGGAGAACTGCGAGAACCAGACGACTTCCTTGAAGCGCAACGTGTGCGGCTGCATGGCACGGTTGATCTTGGCGATCGCTTGTTCGACGGTGAAATCCTTGACGTCCATGCGAACATAAAATCGATCCAGATTGCCTTCGCGTGGGATCCAGGCCACATCGGAGGTTTCAGCCTGGAACACGATGATTTCCGGAACCTTCACGAAATCAGTCTCGATCACGCCATCCAGGACCGCCCAGATCAATTGCGGATACGTCACCGCGAAAGGAACATTGAAGAGGCTGCGCACAAACGAGCGCGAGCCGTCGGCACCTATCACGAACCTGGACTTGATAATCTCGCCGGTCGACAGGACTGTCGTACACCCATCGTCGGTAACGCTGATATCACTGACCCAGGTGTCGCGGCGTACGGCGCTCTCCATCGCCTTGAGTTTCTCATCCAGCGACTGCTCGACGAACGATTGCCCTAGCATAAGGAAATGCTTGTGAAAACACCCCTCCAGCGCGTCCCACCACGTCGATTGACGCGACGTGAACTTACCGTCGGCCCACACCGAACTGGTGTTGCACGGTTTACCCTTGGCGTGAAGTTCGTCAAACAGATCAACGATCTCAAGCAACTGCAGCGTTCGTGCGTTGAGAGCATCAGCCCGTCCGACTTGAAGCGGAGCCGAAGATTTATCGACGATCACTACCTGAAGATTACACAGCCGGCCCAGGTAGGCACAGGCAAGGCCTACGGGGCCGGCGCCGACAACGACAACATCGATCACAGGGGCAGTCATTCGTATCCCCTGACGCGCAGCGTATCGAACAGTCGAGCGCGGCGGGTGCGTGCCACACGGTAAAGTAAATAGGAAAATTCTCTTGTCATGATGGTCTGCTCAGGCGAGGGAGCGCCATCTTTAGGTAGCCACCACTCACTTTCAAACGGACAAGTAATACAGAAAATATGTAACTGGCCGCAGCTCACGCGGTGTGATTAAAAGCGTCAGCCAGACATCAACAAACCGGAAAAAACCTACGTCGCAGGTGCCTGGCTGCCAGCAGATTCGCTGGGGCGACGAGGCCGCAAGTCGACGTTTTTTAAGCGCCCCATCAGCTTGGTCGAGGCATCAGCGCCAGACGCACGGCCAGAGCCATCAGCACTGTAGCCAAGCCCCATTTCTGCAAGACGGCGCCAACCGGACGGCCAGCAAAAAAGCGGCTGACGGCACCGCCGAAAATCCCCAGCAGCACATGAAACACCGCGGCGATCAACGTCAGAACGCCGCCCAGCACCAGCAATTGGATGGCGATCGGCCCCGCCTCGGGGCGCACGAACTGCGGCAGGAATACCACAAAGAACAGCAGCGCCTTGGGGTTGAGCAGGCTGTTGAGCATGGCCCGTAGAAACACGCGACGCAGACGCACCGGCTCGACCTGATCCGTCATCGCGCCGGGGCGCTTTTGCACGGTCTTGAACGCCAGCCACAGCAGGTAGACGACCCCCGCATTGCGGATCAGGTCGAACGACGGCGGCCAACTGGCGACCACGGCGGTCACGCCGGTGGCGGTCAATGCCGTGAGCAGCAAGTCCGCCACGCCGATGCCCAGGCCCGAGGCCACCCCGCCGCGCCAGCCATGGGTAACGCCATGGCTGATGACAAACGCCATATTCGGCCCCGGTGATAACAGCAACAGCAAAACAGCACCGGAAAAAACCGCCAGGGTTGCAGGCTCGATCATGCTCACGTCATCCACCGGGAAAGCCTGCAGATTAATCCGCGCCTACAGCGGCGAACAAAAAATTGTGCTGGATACATTGCTCGCGGGTAATTGCTCATTGTCACGGCCAACGTCTAGAATGCGAAACATTATCAATTAAGACTGCTGCGCCAGGATGCCCATGTCGAGCGATCACCCACTGGACCATGCCGCCATCGGCCAGCTTTACCATGCCCATCACTCCTGGCTGCGCGGTTGGTTGAGCCGACGCACCGGGTGCCGTGAACATGCCGCCGACCTGGCGCAGGAAACCTTCGTGCGCCTGCTTAACGCACGCAAGCAGCAGACCTTGCAGCAACCTCGCGCTTACCTGAGCAGCATTGCGCGCAGTTTGATGATCGACCAGTACCGGCGCCGCGAACTGGAGCGCGCCTACCTCGAAAGCCTCGCGCATTTCCCCGAAGCCGAGGTGCCGTCGGAGGAAACCCGGCGGCTGATTCTCGACAGCCTGGAACGCATCGACCGCCTCCTCGACCAGCTCAAACCCCGGGTGCGCGAAGCCTTCCTGCTGGCGCAACTGGACGGCCTGACCTGTGCGCAGATCGGCCTGCGCCTGGGCGTGTCCAAGGCCACCGTAGAGCGCGACCTGGCCAAGGCGCTGCACGCCTGTTATCGGTTGCGCTATGCCGAATGCTGACCCGCGCCTGGTGGACCAGGCCATTCAATGGATGATCAAGCTGCGCTTCAACGTCGCCGATGACGCCAGCGCCGCCGCGTTCGACCGCTGGCTGCACACCAGCGCCGAACATCAGCAGGTGTGGCAGCGCGTGGTGTCGATGAATGATGATTTCAGCGCACTGCCGGCGCAGGTCGGCCGCCATGCCCTGCGCGGTGCCCGCCAACGGATCAGCCGTCGCGAAGGCTTGAAGCTGCTGGGGTTGGTGGCCGGTGCAGCCGGTTTGACCTGGCTCGGCCGCGACTACACGCCGCTGCCCGCCCTGATGGCTGACTACCGCACCGCCACCGGCGAACGGCGCTGGGTGGCGCTGAGCGACGGCAGCCGGATCCAGCTCAACAGCGCCAGTGCGATCGACACCACCTTCACCCCCGAGCGCCGCCTGGTACATCTGCGCCAGGGGGAAATGCTGCTGACCACCGGCACTGACAGCCGGCCGTTCTGGGTGCAGACCCGCGACGGTTACCTGCAAGCCTTCGGCACGCGCTTGCTGGTACGCGAAGACGCCCAGGGCACCCTGCTCGCGGTGCAACAAGGTACGGTGGCGGTAATGGCTGACAGCGCACGCCAGGTGGTCAAGCCCGGCGAACAGGTGCTGTTCGACCGCCACGGCATTCGCTCGCCCCTCGCCAATGGCCTGGACCCCTGGGGTTGGAGCGATGGAGTGATCAGCGCCCACAACATGCGCCTGGACGACTTCCTCGCCGAGCTGAGCCGCTACCGCAGCGGGCTCTTGCGCTGCAGCGAAGCCGTGGCCGGGTTGCGGGTCTCGGGCACTTATCAGCTAAGTGATACCGACCAGGTATTAAGCCTGGTGGCGCAATCGCTGCCGGTCGACGTCACCTACCGCAGCCGCTATTGGGTGAGTGTTATACCCCGCGTGTAATCCTGTAAAAAATAAATGAGGTGAATTCTCATTGCCGTTCGACCTGTAAGGAAAGGCCGATCAACAGGCCGATTCTGTTTACTTCCTTCAGGAGCACCCCGCGGTCATGCAAGCGTTCCCGTCCAAACGATCACCCCTCAAGCACGCGGTGCAGGCCGCCTTGCTCGGCGCTTGCCTGGGCAGCGGCGCCGTGCCCCTGGCCGTATGGGCCGACGCGCCCGCCCAGGACACCCAGCCCCGCCAATGGAGCATCGCCGCCGGCCCCCTCGCCTCGGCGCTGGACCAGTTTGCCCGCCAGGCCGGCATCAGCCTGTCGTACGACGCCACCAGTGTCGCCGGCAAGACCTGCAATGGCCTGGACGGCAGCCTTGACCCTGAACAAGCCCTGGGCCAGTTGCTGCGCGGCCAGGGCTTGCAAGCCCAGCGACAAAGCGCCAGCACCTGGCTGCTGTTGCCGCAAGTGGCCGACAGCGGCGCGCTGAACCTGGGGGCTACCACGGTGACAGGCGAACGCTTGGGGGCAACCACCGATGGCACCGGTTCCTACACCACCGGTGCGGTGACCATCGGCAAAGGCGAACACAGCCTGCGGGAAACACCGCAATCGGTCAGTGTGATGACCCGCCAATTGATGGACGACCAGAACGTCGCCACCATCGATGACGTGATGGAACGCACACCCGGCATCACCAGCTACGAATCGCCCATGGGCGGCAAATATTTCTATTCCCGTGGCTTCAAGATGCTCGGCCAATACCAGTACGACGGCGTCCCTCTGGACATGGGCAAGGACTATGCCCAGGCCGACAGCTTCAGCGCCAACATGGCGATCTATGACCGGGTGGAAGTACTCAAGGGCGCGGCCGGCATGCTCAAGGGCGCCGGCACCGCCAGCGGCGCGGTGAACTTCGTGCGCAAGCGGCCCCAGGCCAAACCCACCACCAGCCTGTCGCTGTCCGCTGGTACCTGGGACAACTATCGCGCCGACGTCGACACCGGCGGCCCGCTGAACGACGCGGGCACCGTGCGTGGGCGGGCGACTGTCAGTCAACAGAATCGCGGTTCCTACATGGACATCGCCAAGCGCCAGGACCAGGCGTTCTACGGCGCCCTCGACTTCGACCTCAGCCCCGACACCACCCTGGGCGTCGGCGCCAGCTACGAAGACGTCGACGCCACACCCTGCTGGGGCGGCCTGCCGCGCTATGCCGACGGCAAAAATGCCAACCTGAGCCGTTCCACCTGCCTGGGCCAATCCTGGAACGACTGGCAAAGCCGGCGTACCACGTTTTTCGCCGACCTCACCCACCACCTCAACGACGACTGGACACTCAAGGTGGCGGCGGTACACAGCCGCAACCTGCAAGACATGAAGTACGCCGCCAGCGAAGGCACCATCGCTTATGGCAACCCGGCCCCCACCGCCCTCTCCTATGCAGCACTGATGGACTACGACCATAAGGACTTCGGCCTTGATGCCTACCTGGACGGCAAGTTCGAAGCCTTTGGCCTGGAACACGAGCTGATCCTCGGCGCCAACGGCAGCCGGGGCACCCAGGACGACATCTACGCGATCCAGAACCTGCCTACGCGCCAGAGCATCTATCAACCCGACCACCACTTCCCGGAGCCGGCCGACAGCACCTTCTGGCCGAACATGTACCGCGGCGGCACGATCAAGGAAACCGCCACCCAGTACGGCACCTACGCCACCTTGCGCCTGCGCCTTGCCGAGCCGTTGATGTTCATCGTGGGCAGCCGCGTGAGCTGGTACGAGAACCGCCGCCAGTCCTACGGCCTGGGCTGGGGCGAATGGACGTCGCAAGACGCACACACCCAGGAAACCGGCGAGGTCACGCCGTTTGCCGCGCTGATCTACGACCTCAACGAGCACCTGTCGGTGTACGCCAGCTACGCCGATATTTTCCAGCCGCAGAGTGCCTATGCCACCGCCGATGGCGCCGCGCTCAAGCCGAAAATCGGTGACAACTACGAGCTGGGTATCAAGGGCGAGTGGTTCGACGGGCGCCTCAACGGCTCCCTGGCGTTGTTCCGCGCCGTCGAGAAAAACGGCGCCGAAACCGATTACACCCGCTTCTGCCCGACCTCTGCCGACGGCTATTGCTACACCGACACCGGCAAGGTGCGCGCCCAGGGCGTAGAAGCCGAAATCAGCGGTGAAGTGCTTGAGCGTCTGCAAGTGTCCGGGGGCTACACCTACACGCAGACCAAGTCGCTGAAGAACATCGACAGCACCCTCGAAGGCGGTAGTTCCAACACCTACGTACCGCGCCACATGCTACGGATGTGGGGCGACTACACGCTCGACGGAGCCCTGTCGAAATGGAGCGTCGGCACCGGAGTCAACGCCCAGAGCAGCAACTACCGCGTACAGACCATCAAGCTGGAACAGGCCGGTTATGCGGTCTGGAGCGCGCGCCTGGCTTACCGTCTCGACGACACCTGGACGCTGGCACTGAACGGCAACAATTTGTTTGATAAAAACTATTACAACACTGTCGGTACAGCCTCCCAGGGCAACTTTTATGGTGAACCGCGAAATTTCACGGTGAGTTTGAAAGGCAACTTCTGATCCAGCGAACCCCCCGGTGGCCGGGCACTTAGTGCGCCTTGCCACCCCCTCTTTGTCCCCCAATCCCGCCGCTGTTTGAAAAAGGTTTTTCCTTTAAGCAGGAAAAATCCTGCATTTGTTCCTACACTCAAAAACAGGCCCTATTACCCGAGTGTTCGGACAAGGAATGTCAATAAAATGCCGCAAAAAAGACTAATCAACCTGTCTAGCACGCCACCTCCGCGCCACTGTCAATTCGTTGACTAAGCAGAAAAGGAAACACTCCTTTAGCCACTACCCCCGCAAATTCCCTTCAAATGGGCAGCTGTTTCTGTATGCGCATTTGGATTGATAGTTGCGTATTACCCAGAGTAGTCGTAGTTCGAATTGCCCTCTAAAGCGGCCTGCTGCTTTATTGAACAAACAACCGAACAGCAGAGTCTGGAGTGCAATGAGGGATGTTTTATGCGAGAAAAGTCGTCCGTCGACAGCCTGTTTTTAACGCGCGCCGGTTTTGTTGAGTTCTTTGTTGTTTTTATCAAATTGATCCATGGCCTGAGCGCCATACTGCCGCCTCTGGTACTGGTGATTTTCATCGACCCGATGGACCCGGAGCTGCGCGCCCACTTCATCGGGCTGCTGGTGTTTTTCGCGGTCCTGACCATCATTCTGTTCCAGGCCCTGGGCATCTATTCCGAGGAGCTGTTCAGCAATCGCCTGCGCCTGAAAACCAAAGTCAAAGCTTGGTCGGCGGCATTTTGTATCCTGCTGTTCATGTACCAGATCCTGCTGTTTTTCCCGCAATTGACCCCCCGCAACCTTGTGGCCTGGTACTTCGCCAGCCTGCTGCTGTTCTGCCTCGAACGCCTGCTGATGCTGCGCCTGTACCGCAAGCTGATGCGCGCCGGCAAATACCTGCAACGCACGGTGATTCTGGGCTTTACCGACACCGCCATGCACGTCGCCGACCATCTGCAGCGCAACGGTGATATCCGCTCCGGCCTGATCGGTTTTATCGACGACCGCACCGAGCGCATTCCCAAGGAACTGAGCAACCTGCCCTTGCTCGGCAACACCCGCGACCTGGAAAAACTGATCCGCGCCGAACAGGTCAACCAGGTGATGATCTGCCTGCCCTGGGCCGCCGAGCAGCGCATCCACGGGCTGGTCAACCGCCTGCGGCAGCTGTCGGTAAACGTGATGCTGGTGCCCGACATGGCCGCCTTGCGCTACGGCCACAGCCATATCACCGACGTGGGCGGCATCTTGATGTTCAACACTTCGCAACTGCCGCTGCGAGGCTGGTCGCCGGTGATCAAGCGCTGTGAGGATTTGCTGCTGGCAAGCATCGCGCTGGTCTGCCTGTCGCCGGTGATGCTGGCGACGGCGATTGCGATCAAGCTCGACTCCAAGGGCCCGGTGCTGTTCCGCCAGAACCGCTATGGCTACAACGACAATGAAATCCGCGTGTTCAAGTTCCGCTCGATGTTCACCGAACAGAGCGACTTCACCGCCGAGCGCCAGACCACCCGCCAGGACCCGCGCATCACCCGCGTGGGCCGCATCATCCGCAAGACCAGCATCGACGAGCTGCCGCAACTGTTCAACGTGCTGCTGGGCAACATGTCCATGGTCGGCCCGCGCCCGCACGCCACGGCGACCAAAGCGGCGGGTGTGCCGTTTGAAGTGGCGGTGAGCGAGTACAGTTCGCGCCACCGGGTAAAACCCGGGATTACCGGCTGGGCGCAAATCAATGGTTACCGGGGTGAAACCGACACCCTGTTCAAGATCCAGAAACGTGTCGAGTACGACTTGGAGTACATCTCCAAGTGGTCGGTGTGGTTTGACCTGTACATCGTTTTCATGACGGTCCCGGCCGTCCTTTCCACCAAGGAAGTCTATTGATGAACACACTCAACGGATTAATTCCCTGCATCATTTCCGGTGGTTCGGGCACGCGGCTGTGGCCGGTGTCGCGGCAGAACATGCCCAAGCCGTTCATGCGCATGCGCGATGGCCAGAGCCTGCTGCAGAAAACCTTCCAGCGCGCCGCCAAACTGCCCGGCGTGGAAAGCGTGTTGACGGTGACCAACCGCGATTTGCTGTTTCGCACCCTGGACGACTACCGCCTGGTCAACACGGCCCACCTGCCCCTGGACCTGCTGCTGGAGCCGTTCGGCCGCAACACGGCGGCAGCGATTGCCGTGGCGGCGCTGCATGTGCAGGAGCATTTCGGCGGCGACGCGCAGTTGCTGGTGATGCCCGCCGACCATTTGATCCTCAACGAAGTGGCGTTCGCCGAGGCCGTGACCCAGGCCCGCGACCTCGCCGAAGCCGGCTACCTGGTGACCTTCGGCATCCAGCCTGACCACCCGGAGACCGGCTTTGGCTATATCGAGCAAGGTGAACCGCTGAGCCACGGCAACCGGGTCAAACGCTTCGTCGAAAAACCCGACCTGGCCACCGCCCAAGGCTACCTCGACGGCGGCAAGCACCTGTGGAATGCCGGCATGTTCTGCTTCAAGGCCAGCACCCTGGTGGATGAGCTGACCGCGCATGCCCCGCACGTACTGGAAGCCGCCCGCGCCGCGCTGGAGCACAGCCAGAGCCTGCAGAATAAAACCTCGCGCCAGCGTGAACTGGATTCGGAGGCATTCGGCAGCGCGCCGGATATTTCCATCGACGTGGCCCTGATGGAAAAGTCCCAGCGAGTGGCCGTGGTGCCCTGCGACATCGGCTGGAGCGATATCGGCTCGTGGGAAGCCCTGCGTGCGCTCACCCCGAGCGACGCGCATGGCAACCAGGTCAATGGCGAAGCCATTTTGCATGACGTGCACAACTGCTACATCGACTCGCCCAAGCGCGTCCTCGGCGCGGTGGGCGTGCGCGACCTGATCATCGTCGACACCCCCGACGCGCTGCTGATCGCCGACGCCAAACGCAGCCAGGATGTGCGTTACATCGTCGCCGAACTCAAGCGCCAGAACCATCCGGCGTACAGCCTGCACCGCACTGTCACCCGGCCGTGGGGCACCTACACGGTGCTGGAGGAAAGCAGCCGCTTCAAGATCAAGCGCATCGTGGTCAAGCCCCAGGCTTCGCTGTCGCTGCAGATGCACCACCACCGCAGCGAGCACTGGGTGGTGGTCAGCGGCGCCGCGCAGATCACCAACGGCGAGCGTGAATTCCTGATCAACGCCAACGAGTCCACCTACATTCCGGCCGGGCACAAACACCGCCTGACCAACCCCGGCATCATCGACCTGGTGATGATCGAGGTGCAGAGCGGCGAGTACCTGGGCGAGGACGACATTGTGCGCTTTGACGACATCTACGGGCGTGCGCCCGCTGACGTGAAAAATGATATGCGCACGTCACTGATCATCCCGACCCGTAACGCCTCCAGCCACCTGGCGCGCCTGCTGCCGGCGCTGAAGATGCAAACCCTGCAACCGGACGAAATGCTGGTGGTGGACAGCGCCTCCAACGATGACACCGTGGCGCGCTTTCGCGCCTTCGGTGCGCGGGTCGAAGTGATCGACGCCCGCGACTTCAACCACGGCGGCACCCGGCGCTGGGCCAGTGAACAGGTGGGCGGCGATGCGCTGATCGTGATGACCCAGGACGCCATCCCCGCCACGCCCGAGACCTTCGCCAACCTGCTCGACGAATTGCAGCAGGACCCGCTCAACGGCGTGGCCTACGGCCGCCAGCTGCCGCACCCCGATGCCGGCGTGCTTGGGGCACAGTCGCGGCACTTCAACTACCCGGAACAGAGCCGCAGCAAAACCCTGGCGGATGCCCCGGAACTGGGGATCAAGACCTGTTTCAGTTCCGACTCGTTCTCCGTCTACCGGCGCAGCGTGCTGCAAGCGGTGGGCGGCTTTCCCGCCGACGTGATCGGCAGCGAGGACGCCTTTGTGGCGGCGCGCATGCTGCTTGAAGGCTACAAGGTGCGCTACGCCGCCACGGCGCTGGTGCATCACTCTCACGATTACAAACTGATGGATGAGTTTCACCGCTACTTCGACATCGGCGTGTTCTACGGGCGCGAGCCATGGATCAAGCAGGCCTTTGGCGATGCAGGAGGCGAAGGCAAGCGCTATGTGCTGGCCGAACTCGCCGCCTTGCGTAAAGCCGGTGCCCTGCACCGCGTGCCCGAAGTGCTGGTGCGCAGCGCGTTCAAATTGCTCGGCTACCGGCTGGGCCACCTGGAACGTCGCCTGCCACTGTCTCTGAAGCGGCGCATCAGCATGTTTCCCGGTTATTGGAGGTAGCAGCATGACGAACAGGAAGTCCCCCTTGATCCAACGCAGTATGCTCGTCCTGGCCATGCTGGCCCTGGCGGCCTGCAATACGCCTGCGCGCATCGTGCCGCCGGACGACCAGGCCGTCGAGGATGGCAAGCGCGCCCTCGACCAGCTCGCCCAGTTGCCGCCAGCGGTGGAACGCATCCGCATCGGCGACCAACTGCGCATCGTGCGCGACGCCGGCGAGATGCCCACCCTGTCGGCGTTCAACGTCAGCACCATCTACGAGCTGACGCTGTATACGGTGCAAACCGACGGCAAGATCAACTACCCGTTCCTGGGGCCGATCCAGGTGGCGCGGCGCACGCCCGCCGAGGTGGCAGCCGACCTGACCAAAAGCCTCGCGCCGGTGTACCGCGAGCCGCGTGTGACGGTGAACATCAACCAGGCACCGGGCAACTCGGTGATCGTCGGCGGCGCGGTGAATAACCCGACGGCGGTGCAGATCGCCACGGCCAACACCCTGGAACAGGCGATTATCGGCGCCGGCGGGGTGAACCCGTCAGGCAACGCGAGCATGGTCGCGCTGCTGCGCGAAGATGCCCAAGGCGCTTACCACGCCTACTTCCTGGACTTCAGCCAGTACCTCAAAACCGGCCCCAACGGGCGCAAACCCGTGCAACTGCAACGCGGCGATGTGGTGTTCGTACCCAAGTCCAACGTGGGCGAGCGCATCCAGGGAGTGGATACCTACTTGAACCAACTGATCCCGTTCACCAAGTCCATTGGGGTTGGCTACAACTACACCCGAACCAGCGGCGGCAATAACTAAAGGAGCGACATCCCATGATCGAGATCCGTTCTTTTCGTGATCTTCTGCGCCTGTTCTTCATCTTCCGGCACGAGTTCAAATTGGCGGCCATCGCGGCGCTGGTGATCATTTTGCTGGGCGCCTTTTTGCTGCCGGCCAAGTACGAATCCACCGCGCGCCTGCTGGTGAAGCCAGGGCGTGATTCAACGCTGCCGATCGAGATCAGCAACCGCCAGGCGCTGGTGATGCCCAGCACCCAGCGCGACCCGATTGTCGACGAAGAGCGCCTGCTGACCGGGCGCCCGATCGTGCGTGCGGTGGCCGAGCACTACCTGGAAGTGATCGACAACGCGCCGCCGCCCGAAGGCTTCTTCAAGCGCGTCAAGTACACCGTCAAAAGCGCGGTGGGCGCGGTATTCGACGGCCTGCGCGTGGTGCTGGAAACCGTCGGCGTGGTTGAAAAAACCACCCCCGTGGAACGCCTGGCCGCCAGCCTGGAAAAGAGCTTTGACGTGAGCCACGCCGCCGGCTCCACGGTGATGGATATCACCTTCACCTGGGGCGATCCGGAGATTGCCCAGGCGGTGGTCAAGGACTGGGTCGAGACCTATATCAACGAACGCACCCAGGCCCTGGGGCGCAAGAGCCTGTACGCCTTCTATGAAGGCCAGGCGGCAAACAGCGCCACCGAGATCAAGAGCTACAAGGAACAGATCCTCACGCACCTCAACCAGATCGGCGCCGCGAGCATCACCGACCGCCTGGAAGACTTGTCCGAACGCATCAACGTACTGCGTGGCGAAGTGTTCAACACCACGCGCCTGATCGCCTCGTCCGACAGCGCGATCCAGAGCACCCGCAACCAGCTCAAGGGCCAGCCCAAGGAAGTCACCACCGTTCGCCAGATCGCGCTGAACCCGCAGCAGCAGGATTTGCGTCGCCTGCTTAACCAGAAGCTGCTGGAAAAAGCCGACATGATGCGCACCTACACCGACAACGCGCCGCCGGTCAAAGCCCTGGATGCGTCGATCCGTGCAATGCAGGGCATGGTCGCCAGCGAGAGCAACACCGTGCAGGCCTCGGAAAACCGTGCGCCGAACACCCTGAAATCCACTTGCAGCGGGTGCTGCTGGATGAGTCGAGTAACAACCTGGCGCTGCGCACCCAACTGGTTCAGCAACAGAAGCAACTGGTGAACCTTGAGGGTCAGCGCAAGGAAGCCCTGGAGATTGAACCGGAACTGGCGCGCCTCTCCCGCGAGCTGAATACCACCGAGCGCAACTACGCGCTGTACGTGGACAACCTGGAGAAATCGCGCATCGACCGTGAGCTGGACAACAGCCAGATCAGCAACATCGCGGTGATCGAAGAAGCCACCCTGAACCCCGGCCGCATCTTCCCGAAAACCCTGGTGATGCTGATTTTGGCGATCCCGTTCGCGATCGTCGTCGGCCTGCTCGTGATCTACCTGTGCTACCTGCTCGACCAGCGTATCCACGATGGCGGCCTGGTGGAACGCAAGTTCGGCCTGCCGCTGTGGACTACCCTGCCGGAGCTGGACACCACCACCGCGCAAAGTACCAACGCTTTCCATGCAAGCATCTACCGGCTGTACAGCCTGTTGCAGCCGGCGCGCATCGCCGAACAGGGCCTGGTGCTGGGGCTGACCTCGGCGCGGCATGGCGAAGGGGTGACGTTTGTGGTGGAGCAGCTGCGCCTGTTGCTGCGTGAGAACGGCATCAATGTACGGGTCGGCGGGCTGGAAGCGGCGGCGCCGGGCGAAGTGGTGCTGCTGGACGCCTCGGCGCTGCTGGACAACCGCGATGCGTTTATCACCTTGCGCCGCGCCGACCTGATCGGCCTGGTCGTGGAAGCGCGCAAAAGCACGGTGCCGGTGGTGGAGCACGCGCTGTCGATCCTCAACACCGCGTTCGGCAAGGTGGACGGCATCATCATCAACCGTCGCAAGTTTGAAGTGCCGAGCAAAGTGCTGCGCACCATCGCCAAGTACCGGGGGCGTTCTGATGCGTATCGCCCTGCTCGCGCCCTTGCCACCGGAAAAAAACGGGATCGCCGACTACGCGAACCACTTCCGCACGGCGTTGGAACAACTCGGGGTGACGGTGCTGACACCGCTGACCGGGGTGGCGAGCAACTCGCAGGCGATCAAACACGCGGTCGCCACCTTCAACTGGCACAGTGTGGACCTGGTCCACGCCGAGCTGGGCGGCGGGCGCCTGGGGGAATTTCTGGCCCTGCGCGAACTGCGCAAGGCTTATTCGCACCTGCCGCTGACGGCCACCGTGCACGACCCGGAGCGCATGGTGTGGCGGCGTGAGCAACTGCCGTTTCCGCTGAACCTGCTGGAGCGCCTGCCCAGCCCATTGCCCCAGGCGGCGGTGGTGCTGGCCGACCCCCTGACCTTGCGCGAAGAACGCCAGGTCGCCAAAGGCCTGACCCGGCTGGTGACGCTTACCCGCCTGGGCGCTGATTGCCTGAGCCAACGCATGCAATTGCCGCCCGGCAAAGTGGCGGTGATCAACCACGCCAACCTGGCCGTACCACCGGCGCCGCTGCCCGCCCTCGAGCCCCTGCGCCTGCTGTACTTCGGGTTTATCTACCGCGGCAAAGGCATCGAAGACCTGGTGCAGGCCCTGGCCAATGTGTTCGAACAAGCCCCCGAATTGCGCGACCGTGTGCGCCTGACCCTGGCCGGTGGCACCGCCGCGGAAATGGCGTTTGGCGCAGGCGGCAATTATCTGGAGCAACTGAAGAGTCAGATCGCCGCACTCGGCCTGACCGGCGCCATCGACTGGCGGCTGAACCTGCCCGCCGACGAAATCGCCCGGACCATCCAGGCCCACCATGTGATGGTGCTGCCCTATCGCGAATCGAAAAAACTCGGCCTGCTGGGACGCCAGCGCGGCACCAGCGGGGCGCTGTCCTGGGCCACCGCTTGCGGGCGCGGCGCGATCACCTCCGATGCGCGGGCGTTTGCCGAGGAAGTCGCCAGCGGCAACGGCGCCATCTACCCCGAAGGCGATGTGGCCGCACTGAGCGAGCAACTGCTGCGCCTGGCCCGCACCCCGTCACTGGCTCGGGATTGGGCCGAGCGCGCCGGGGAAATCGGCCGTGAACGCCTGTGGCCGCTGACCGCGCAGAAGTTCGCCGAGCTGTTTGGCGAGGCCATCAAAGGAGCCCACCATGGCGCGTAAACGCACCTGGGTGGCCACCCTCGCGGTGGTTGCCGTCTTGGGACTGACTGCATTTTTATGGGGGCGCCAGGCGGATGCCGAAAACCATGTGCTCAAGGGCAACAAGGTCGTGGTGTGGAAAGACTTTCTGGGGGTGAACGCGCAGTTCCTGTGGTTCAGCCCTGCGCGTTATCAGATGCAGATCGACCGTCTCAGGGACTTGGGCCTGGAGTGGGTGCGCCTGGACCTGCACTGGGACCAACTGGAACCGGTGGAAACCCAGTACCAGGTCGCGACACTCGATCAACTGGTGGGCAAGCTGCAAGACAACCAACTCAAGTCGGTGTTCTACCTGGTGGGCTCGGCGCCCTTCGCCACCACCGCGCCGGTCGGTGCGCCCTATCAGGACCAGTACCCGCCCAAAGACCCGAATGTGTTCGCCAACCGCATGGCGTTGTTGTCGCAGCGCTATCCCAGCGTCAACGCCTGGCAGGTGTGGAATGAACCGAACCTGCTGGGCTTCTGGCGCCCGGTAGCGGACCCGGCCGGCTACGCCACGCTGCTCACAGCCACCGCCGCGGCACTGCGTGCGGTCGACCCGAGCAAACCAGTGGTGGCCGCCGGCATGGCCTTCTTCAGCGAAATGCCCAACGGGCAGACCATGTTCGACGCACTCGGCGCCCTCGGCCTGGCGAGTTTGAACAGCACCGTGTCCTACCACCCCTACACCCAATTGCCCGAAGGCAATGACCCGGCCAACCTGGACTTTATCGCCAAGACCAGCGCCCTCAACCAGGGCCTGCGCAACGCCGGCGTGAACACCCTGTGGAGCACCGAGTGGGGCTGGTCGACCTACCCCGGGCCCAAAGACGCTCAGGACATCATCACCCGGCAAGGCCAGGCCGATTACATCCTGCGCCGCCTGGCCCTGATGAGCGCGATGGATTACGACAAGATTTTCCTGTTCACCCTGAGCGACCTTGACCAGCGCGCCAGCGTGCGTGACCAGTCCTATGGCTTGCTCGATATCGATGCAAACCCCAAGCCCGCCTATACCGCGCTGAAAAACTTCCTCGACGTGAGCGGGCCGGCGCTGACCCCCGCCGACCCACCCGGCGCCGACCAGTTGCCGGGCGGCCTGTTCAGCATCGGCTGGACCCGCGCCGACGGGCGCAAGCTGTGGTTTTTCTGGTCGGCCGAAGGCGGCAACGCGCACTTGCCCGGGCTTGCCGGCGCCACCCTGTATGACCCGCTGCGCGGCACGCAAACGCCGGTCAGCGGCTCCAACGGACTGACTGTACCGGTCAAGCCGAACCTGCAAATTCTGTTATGGGACTGAGGCCTGCCATGCGTATTTTATGGATCCTGCCCTACTCGCCCTGGCCCGCCACCAGCGGCGGCAAAACGCGCCAGTTCCACCCTGCTGCGCAGCCTGGCTGCGCGTGGCCATCGGATCACCTTGCTGCTGCATGACAAACACCCGGTGTCGCTCACCGACCGCCAGGTGCTGGAGGGGTTTCTCGAACAGCTGATCATCCTGCCGCGCCGCCCGCTGCGCAGCGTCACCACCCTGCTGGCCGGGCTGTTTGCGCCCTACCCGCTGCTGGCCAGCGTGAATGGCCTGGCGGGCGAATTGCAGGACACCTTCAACTGGTTGCTCAACGACCATTGGGACGTGGTGCAGATTGAGCACAGCTACAGCTTCCAGCCTTACGAAGATACGCTGGCGCGCAAATCCCAGCCCTTTGTGCTGACCGAGCACAACGTCGAATCGGCCCTCGGCGCCGCCACGTACGACCGTTTTCCGCGCTGGGCGCTGCCATTTGTTCGCTACGATCAATGGCGCTACACCCGCTGGGAACGCCGGGTGATGCGCCAGGCCACGCAGGTGGTGGCAGTCACCGAGAGCGATGCGCAAGTGCTGGCCAAGATCGCCGGCAAACCGGTACCGGTGGTGGTCAACGGTGTGGACTGCGACCACTTCGCCGCAGCCCGTCCGGACCCGTCGGCACGGCGTGTGTTGTTCCTCGGCAACTATGAATATGCGCCGAACGTGGATGCCATCGAATGGGCCCTGGATGAGATCCTGCCCAAGGTCTGGGAGCGCTGCCCGGACGCGCGCATGAGCGTGTGCGGTTTCGGTATGCCGGGCAGTTGGCGCGAACGCTGGCCGGACCCGCGTATCGAATGGCAAGGGTTTGTGCCCAACCTGTTGAACCTGCAGTCGAGCTGTTCGGTGTTTCTGGCGCCGTTGCGCCATGGGGGCGGTTCCAAGCTCAAAGTGCTGGAAGCGCTGGCCGCCGGCCTGCCCTTGGCGAGCACCGCGCAAGGTGTGTCGGGGCTGGACCTGGTGGAAGGCCTGGACTACCTCGGCGGCCAGACCGCCAGCAGCCTGGCCGACGCCGTGGTACGCCTGCTGCAATTCCCCGATGCCGCCGCCCCGATGGGCGAAGCCGGCCGCGCCTATGTGCGCCGCGCCCATGACTGGAGCGTCGCCGCCAGCCAACTGGAGCAGGTGTACACCAGCCTTGCGCCGCAAAAGCAAAAGGCGCCGGTATGCGTATAGGCCTGGATTACCGCACTGTCGGCACCTCGCCGCAATCGGGCATCAGCCGCCAGGTGTATGCACTGGAAAGCGCCCTGTACAGCCTGCCCGGCATCGAGCTGGAGCGGTTTACCGTGGCGCCCCTGGGCGATGAAACCCGTTTGCAGGCGCACTGCCCGGAATGGGGTTGCGCCAAGACCGCCATGCACCAGCCGCAGAATCGCCTGCGTTTCGAAGCCGGCTTCTTGCCGCGAGCCTTGCGTGAACAGCATATCGACCTGTACATCAGCACCTTCAATATGGGCTTGCCGTTGCCCCCCAAACCCAAGGGTTTACGTACGGTGGTGCTGTTGCATGATCTGTTTCAGATCACCTTGAACAACTACCACGCCAACCGCTTGAAGGCGCTGATCTACAAGACCAGCGATCGCCTGTCGATTGCCTACGCGGTGCACAGCGCCGACCGCGTCTGGACCCCGTCGCAGTACAGCGCCGACGAGACTGCACGGCTGTTTCCCAAGGCGGCGGGCAAGATTCGTGTGCTGCCCAACCAGGTCGACGGTTTTGCCGAACTGGCGGCGGACCTGTCCGCCCGCCAACTGCCACAACGCTACTGGCTGCTGGTGGGCACCCGCGAGCTGCGCAAGAACGTGCCGTTTCTGGTCGATGCCTGGCAGCAGGCGCGGCGCCAATCCCCTGCCGTGCCGGAGTTGGTGCTGGTGGGCAGCCTGGAGCATTTGCCCGAAGCGCAGCGCTCACTGCCGGGGATTCGGGCGCTGAGCGGCGTGTCGGATGCCGAGCTGCACGCGCTGTACCGCCAGGCCTCGCGGCTGTGGCAACCCTCGTATGCCGAGGGCTTTGGCCTGCCGGTAATCGAAGCGCTGAGCGTCGGCACCCCGGTTGCAGTGGCCAGCGGCACGTCGCTGGATGAAATCACCCCGCCGTCGGCGCCACGTTTTTCGCCCACCGACGGCCCGGCGCTGGTGCAGTTGATGGTCGGCCTGGCGGACCAACCCGACGAAGACTCCCCCGAGCAACGGCGCCAGTGGGCGGAGCGCTTCAACCATCACGCCTATCGCCGGCGCCTGGCCGAACTGATCGAGGAACTGCAGTGAAAGTAAACCTGGCAAGCCTCGTCGCGATTCTCTTCGGCCTGCTGTTTGGCGCAGTGGCCCTGTTGCTGTCACCGGCCAAGGCGTTCCTCGCCGTGGTCGGCCTGGCGGGTGCGGTGACCATCTTGCGCTTTCCGTTCTGGGGCCTGTTGCTGTTCGCCTTTGTGGCGACGTTCATGCCGTTTTCCACGGTCAACCTGGGCATTCGCAGCACGGTCAGCGAAGCGATCCTGGCCCTGACCTGGGGCGCGATCCTGTGGCACGGTTTCCTGGCGCGCCTGCCCGATACACCGGGCCTGGCGCGACGCCCCACCGACCAGATGCTGCTGTGGCTGATGCTGTTCAGCGTATTCCCGTTCATTGTCGGCCAGGTCACCATCCAGGCCGACACCAGCGGCGTGGCCAACTGGCTGCGCTGGCTGCTGAACTTGTCCGGGGTGTTTATCGCCGCCCGCTTGCTGGTGGATCAAAAACACCGCGAATCCCTGGTCATCGCCCTGTTGCTGGGCACCCTGGCGATGCTGGTGCTGTCGATTGCGGTGTTTGTGCGCACGCGCTCCGGGGCCGGGATCGCGCCGATCCTGGCCCTGTTCAATTACGCCAACTTCGACATGCTGAAATTCGGCCTGGAGGCCATGTCCTCGCGCATGGGCTCGCCCTGGACCCACCCGAACGCCATCGGCGGGATCATGGCGCTGCTGCTGCCCCTGGCCTTCTGTTTCGGCATGACCGAGCAAGGCTGGAAACGCGCACTGGGCCTGGGCGTGGCCTGCCTGGGCGCGGCCGCGCTGTTGTTGGCCAGTAGCCGTGGGGCGATGGTCAGCCTGGCATTGGTGCTGATGTGGATGGCCACGCGCCGGGTGCCGTACACCGGGCGCCTGCTGATGATAGGCGCGGCGTTGACGGTGGCGTTGGTGATGGCTTACCCGCCGCTGCAGGAACGGCTGGCGACGATTTTCTCGTCGAACAACGCCAGTACCGAAGTACGCTTCGACGAATACCGCATGTTCCCCCAGGCCGTGGCGGCCTATCCGTTCGGCATCGGCTTCAAGGTCGACCCGCCGGTGCCGGACACTCACTTTTTGGGGATTTCCAACCTGTGGCTGAACTACATCTACAAGATCGGCATCGTCGGCATGCTGTTTTTTGTCGCGGTAACCGTGCGTTGGTGGCGTGAAGCGCGCCCGGAAAAAGGCCCGATCCGCCTGACTAAGGACAACGCCCTGTGGCTGGGCACCACCGGCGGGATTCTGTCGGCATTGGTCAGCGGTTTGTTCGACCACTACTTCAGCTTTGCGGTGGTGATGGTGGCGCTGTTCTGGCTGATGGTCGGCATCAATGTGCTGGAGGCGCGGCGCTTGTTTCCGGCGCGTCTGCCGCAACTCAAGCGGGTGGTGCATAGCCGGCCGCTGCCCGATGGCGCGCAGCCCTGATGCTCGGTTCGGCTGTTTGGTTGACCCTGGCGACCCTGCTGGGCCTGTGCCTGGGGTTCGCCCGCGAATGGTTGCTGGTGGCGGCCTGGGGTGCGGGTGAGCGCAGTGATGCATTCCTGATCGCGTTGTTCTTGCCGGAAGCGCTGCGCATGTCGTTAGCCGGTGGTGTGTTGAGCGCCGCCGCGCTGCCGCTGTACCTGGCCCGCAAGGACGACGAGCGGCTGGGCTGGCTGGCGGTGTTGTTTCCGGCCTTGCTGCTGATCGCGCTGGCCACCAGCCTGCTGCTGACGCTGTTGGCACCGTGGCTGGTGCAGGTGCTCGGCCCGGGGCTGGCGGCGAATGCCACGGCCCTGGCGGCGGGCAATCTGCAGATCGTCGCGTGGTGCGTGCCGGGGTTGATGCTGCATGCGCTGTTCAGCATTCCGTTGCAGGCCGGCGAACGCTTTGTGCTGGCGGGGCTGGGCTCGTTGCTGTTCAACCTGCCGCCGGTGACTTACCTGGCGTTGGCGGGCACTGCGAGCCAACCTCACTCACTGGCCCTGGCCTGCCTGGCCGGCAGCCTGTTGATGCCGTTGGCACTGCTGCCGTCGGTGTGGCGCCAGGGCTGGCGGCCATGGCGCTGGCAGCTGACGTTGGCGCCCTTGCGGGAGCTGGGCCAGCGTATCGGCCCCTTATTGATAAGCAACGGGGCCAGCCAGGGCCTGGCGCTGATCGAGCGCCTGGTGGCGTCGCTGCTGGGGGAAGGCGCGGTGACCTGGGTCAACCTGGCGCGCAAGCTGATGAACCTGCCGCTGATTGCGCTGATGAGCCTCAACCAGGTGCTGCTGGGCATGATGAGCCGGCGCCAGGGTGACGAGCGCCTGGCCTTGCTCAAGCGCGGCCTGGAAACCGCCAGCGTGCTGACCCTGCCCGCCGGCGTCGGCCTGGTGGCGGCAGCGCCGAGCCTGGTGGCCCTGTTGCTGCCCAAGCAGTCGGCGGACTCACCGTTGCCGCTGCTGTTGGCCGGGTTTGCCGTGCCGCTGGTATTCGGCGCCTGGAACGCCCTGCTCGCACGCTATGCCTATGCGGCCGGCGATACGCGCCAGCCGCTGCGGTGTGAATTGCTCGGCAGCCTGGTCAACGTGTTGCTGCTGGGCGCCCTGCCCTTTGCCTTCGGCCTGGCCGGTATCCCCTTGGCCGCGCTGGCCGGGGTGATCTGCACCGCGCTATTGCTGATGCAACGCCAAGCCCTGCTTGGCGCCCTGCCATGGGCCCGGCACGGGTTGCTCAGCGCGCTGCTGATGGGGCTGGCCGCGTTGGCGCTGTTTGGCATTGAAGACCTGTGGCTGCAACTGGGGCTCAGCACCCTGGCAGGCGCCGGGGTGTTGCTTGGGATGGGGCTATGGCTGAAGCCGTGGCGCAAGGCATGACTGATTGGGCGGGGAAACTCGAATGAAACATCGTTGGATACAAATGGACATCGCCAAAGGCATCGGCATCCTGGTGATCGTGTATGCCCACAGCTGGTTTGTCGCCACGTCCCGGGACCTGATGTACCCGATCCTGGCGTCGTTCGTGTTGCCGTTGTTCTTCTTTCTGTCGGGGGTGCTGTTCAAGCCGGAACAACCTTTTGGGGAGATGGCGGTGCGCAAGGCGGATGGCCTGCTCAAGCCGTTTTTCTTCACCATGCTGGTGTATGTGATCGTGCGCGATGTGCTGCGGGGCCAACCGTTGCTGCCGGATATCGGCGGCGTGCTGTACGCCTCGGTGGATACCATCCCGTGGCAGGCGCTGTGGTTCCTGCCGCACTTTTGGGTAGCGATCCTGTTCAGTTGGGTGTTGCTGCGACTGATCCAGCGCCTGCCGCTGGCCGTGAGTTGCGCGCTGATGCTGGTGCCGTTGCTGGTGGGCATCTGGATGCTGCCGCTCTTCTGGCAATTGCCGGTCACCCTCGGCGGGCAAACCTGGGTGCTGCCCGGGCTGCCGTTCAGCCTGGATATCACCCTGATCAGCAGCGCCTGTTTCGTCTACGGCTACCTGCTGCGTGACTGGCTGCGCAGCCATGCCGGGTCACTGCTGACCTTGCTGATCTCGGTGGCGCTGTTTGCCGCCGTGTTCCTCTACCGGGGCGACACCATGGACCTGGCGCAGCGCCGCTACGACCACTGGCTGTGGACCAGCCTGCTGGCGGTGATTGGCGTGTACCTGTGCTGGGCGTTGGCGAAGGTGTTGATGGTGTCGGCACTGATCACCCGGGTGATGACCTATATCGGCCAGTCGACCCTGATCCTGCTGATTTTTCATGGCGAGATCCAGCACAAGACCTTCGACCTGATGGAGCGTCTGGGGCTGCACGCGTTTGTCGCGGCCTGCATCGGTTTTGTGGTGGCGGTGGTGGTGCCGTTGTTGATCGGGGAAGTGATCAAGCGGGTGGCGTTTTTGCGGTTTTTCTACTTTCCGTTTCCGGTGCGTAAAGCGACCAGGGAAAAGGCTACAACTTAAGAGCGCTGGAGAGCCAACGTGGGAGCGGCGCACCGTCGTTCCCACATTGGGCATGGTGTTTCAATCGTCGAGTTGCTGAGGGGCGGGCTTGCTGCCGTGCTTGGCCGGCTTGGCACCTTTGGCCGGGGCCGGGGCCGCTGCGGCAGGTTCGGGCTCGGCCGGGGCGGCGGTTTCTTTTTCGGCCATCGGCATCTGGTCGATTGCGCTGAAAAACTCTTTCAGGTCGAGGGTATCCGGTGGCACGGTCTTCTCGACTTTCTTCTCGCCGTCCTTACCCACCAGGATCACTTTGGTGCCGCTGCCGGCGCCCAGCTTGAGGGCGCGGATCAGCGCATTGGTTTCAGGCGGCGTGAGTTTCTTGTTGTCCTTCGGGTCCTTGGCGAACTTCTCGCCTTCAGCACCGATGCTGCCGAACTTCACGGTGTAGAACACCATGCTGCGCTCTTCAAAGGACTGCTTGGTGGCAGGCTCATCCAGCTGTTTCTTGAGCGTCGCCAAGGTCTCGTTGCCGGAATCAAGCTCCACCACCACCAGCGGCCGGGCTTTGCCCAAGTCCTGCTTGAGCGGGTTGATATCATCAGCAGCCAACAGCGGCCCCGTAAAAGCCATCAAGGTAGCCAGGGTCAGCGACCGGATGAGCATGCGCACCTCCTTTGAATTTCATGCAGGGTTCTTGAGTTTCATGTCTGCGACAGTCAAATTCAAGGATGATTCCTGCACCACGTTCAGAAAGCCTAGGTCAGGACGCCCGCTACGCAAGGGGTTGGCCGGGTTCCAGGGTTATTGTTTCGTTTGATTGCGCAACATCAGGCGGCGTTCCAGTCCGGCCAATGCCGCGCAAATACGGGCGCTACGACGGGGTCGGCATCCACCTGCGCCAGGGTCTGGGAAAAGCCTGGGGCCAGGGCGCCCAACGCCTCCCGCGCCTCATCCCAGCGCGACACCGCCGCCGCCATGATCCCCAGTGCATTCGGCGCACCGTTCGCGGCGAACAGCTGGCCGGCAAACTGTTCGGCAAACACCACCCAGGCCTGGTGCAAGTAACGGCGAGTACCGGTGACCAATTGCGCCTGCACTGCCTCATCGGCGTTGCCCAGCCAGCGCTGCGGGTAGTCGATGATGCCGATTGCCGAGTAACAATTGGCGGCGATGTACACCAGGCCACGCAGGACCTGACCGCGATCCCCGCCCAGTAGATGCGCGTCGGGAAACTCCAGGCCGAGGTGGATCAGAATCGCCGCGCTTTCGGTCAGCACCTGGCCCTCGGGGGTGACCAGGGTGGGCACCTGTTTGAGCGGGTTGATGCGGGCCAGTTCATCGCTGCCCGCGCCGTCCGCCCAAGAGGCTGCATCCACCCGTCGCCACGGCACTGCACAGCGCTGCAGGGCAATTTCAATCATGCAGGAGCCGGATTCGTCGATGCCATAGAGCGTGTACATGGGCCATTCCTCCTAGCGTTGCAGTTTGGCCTGCAAATTGGCCTTCACCTGCGGCCATTCCGCATCGATGATGCTGAAGCGCACCGAGTTGCGCTTGCGCCCGTCGGGCATGATGCGTTCGTGGCGCACGATGCCTTCTTGCACGGCCCCCAGGCGCAGGATCGCGGCGCGGGACTTTTCGTTAAGTTCATCGGTGGTGAATTGCACGCGCACGCAGTCCAGCACCTCGAAAGCGTAGGTCAGCAACAACAGTTTGGCTTCCGTGTTAATGCCGCTTTTTTGCGTGGATTGCGCCAGCCAGGTATGCCCGATTTCCAGCTTGCGATTGACCCGGTCGACCTTCCAGAACCGCGTACTGCCGACCACCTGGCCGGTGGCTTTGCGCACGATGGTAAACGGGATCACGCTGCCCGCCTCCCGCCCGGCCATCGCGGTGTCGATGTAGTTGTCGACCGTGTCCGGGCCGGGCACATTGGTGACCTTGAGGTTCCACAACTCGCCATCGGCGGCGGCTTCGAGCAGCGCAGGCTTGTGTTCCGGTTGCAGGGGCAGCAGTTCGACCGTAGTGCCGGTCAGGGTGATATGCGTCATGGAAGCAGCGCCGTCAGGGGTCGTGAGAGCCCAAGAGTGCAGCCTCCCGACAACCTGAATCAAGCGTTTTAGAACAGGCCCATCTGCCCACCGACCAAGGTCGCGAAATCGTCATTCACAAACGGCAGAATCGCATCGGCCACCGGCTGCAGTTGCCGAGTGACGTAGTGGTCGTAGTCAATCGGCGCCTGGCGCACTTCCAACGGCTCGGGGCCGTTGACGCTGATCACATAGCTGATCCAGCCACCGCGCTGGTACTGGCGCGGGCGCCCCAGGCGGTCGTTGTACTCATCGGCCAGGCGTGCGGCGCGCACATGCGGCGGTACGTTGCGCTCGTAGTCATCCAGCCGACGGCGCAGGCGTTTGCGGTAGATCAGCAATTCGTCGAACTCACCGCTCAAGGTGCGGCGCACGTAGTCGCGGATGTAGTCCTGATGGGGCTGGCGGTGGAAGATGCGCTGGTAGAGCTCTTGCTGGAATTGCCGAGCCAGGGGCGACCAGTCGCTGCGCACGGTTTCCAGGCCCTTGTAGACCATCTCTTCGCTGCCGTCGCCGCGTACCACCAGGCCGGCGTAGCGCTTTTGCTGCCCTCCTCCGCGCCGCGAATGGTCGGCATCAGGAACCGGCTGAAGTGGGTTTCGTATTGCAGCTCCAGGGCGCTTTGCAGTCCGTACGCGCTGTGCAGATGCTCACGCCACCATGCGTTGACGTGCTGCACCAGCGCCTGGCCGATGCGCCCGGCATCCTCCTGGGAATGCGCGCTGCCGAGCCAGACGAAGGTGGAATCGGTGTCGCCGTAGATCACTTCATAGCCCTGGGCTTCGACCAGCTCACGGGTCTGACGCATGATCTGGTGCCCGCGCATCGTGATCGACGAGGCCAACCGCGTGTCGAAGAACCGGCAACCGCTGGAGCCGAGCACGCCGTAAAACGCGTTCATGATGATTTTCAATGCCTGGGACAGCGGCGCGTTGTGGTTGCGCTTGGCCTCTTCGCGGCCCTCGGAAACCCGCGCCACAATGGATGGCAGGCAATGCCGGGTACGCGAGAAACGTGCGCCGCGAAAGCCTTCCACGGACTCGCTGTCGTCGGGGTGCTTGAGCCCCTCAATCAGGCCCACCGGGTCGATCAGAAAACTGCGGATGATCGACGGGTAAAGGCTTTTGTAATCGAGCACCAGTACCGATTCGTAGAGGCCGGGGCGCGAGTCCATGACAAACCCGCCGGGGCTGGCCTGGGGCGGTTTGTCCCCCAGGTTCGGCGCCACGAAGCCCTGGCGGTGCATCAGCGGCATATACAGGTGGGTGAACGCCGCCACCGAGCCACCGTTGCGGTCGGCCGGTAGCCCGGTGACGCTGGCGCGTTCGAGCAGGAACTTGAGCAGTTCAGTCTTCGCGAAAATCCGCGTGACCAGCTCGCAGTCCTTGAGGTTGTAGCGGGCCAGGGCGGGCTTGTCCTCGGCGAACATGCGGTTGATTTCGTCCATGCGCTGGTACGGCGTGGAGATGTCCTTGCCCTCGCCGAGCAGGGTTTGCGCGACGTTTTCCAGGCTGAAGGACTCGAAACTCCAAGTGGCCGAGCGCAGGGCTTCGATGCCATCGATGATCAAGCGCCCGCCGCCGCGGCGAAATAGTGATTGCGGCTGCCGTGTTCGCGCCAGGCCATGGCTTCACCACCACGCCCCAGCAGCAGTGGCACGCCGAGGCGTTGGGCGTGTTCGTGGAGAACGCGCAGGTCGAACTGCACCACATTCCAGCCGATGATCGCGTCGGGGTCATGGGTGGCAAGCCATTGGTTAAGGCGTTCGAGCAGTTGGGCACGGGTGTCGCAGTAGTCGAGCTTGAAGTCCACTGCATCGGGTTTATTCGGCGGGCCGAGCATGTACACCTGGCGCTCGCCGCAACCTTCGAGGGCGATGGAATAGAGGTCGCCCTGGGCGGTGGTCTCGATGTCCAGGGACACCAGTTTCAGTGGCGGCCGGTAATCGGGCGCGGGCTTCATCTGCGCGTCGAGCAGCGTGCCGTCGGCATCCGGTGTGCCGCCGAACCACACCGGAGCGGTGATGAAGCGCTCCATCATGTAACGCTCGGGCGGGCGTACATCGCCTTCGTAGACATCGACGCCGGCGGCGCGCAGGCGTTTTTCCACGTCCATCGCCTGGCGGTGCTGGCGGGTGTAGAGGCCCAACACGGGGCGGTGGTGAAAATCGCACAGCTGCAGTGGGCGCAACTCGATATCGCGCTCGCCCTTGAGCAGCCAATCCAGCGGCTTGCGATGGGCTTCGGGGATAAACATCACCGAGGTCTGCACGGGTAGGCGCAGACACCGTGGGCCCTGGTCAGTGGCCAGCCAAAAACTGACCTCCGTGCCCGCCGGGGTATCGCGCCAATGCCGGGTCAGGACAAAACCCTGCTGTAAATCCACCGTACCGCACCTCAGGAATCGCTTTCAGGGCGTGATTCTACTCGGCATCCGCACAAACACGTGCACGCAGAGTGCAATCTCATAAATTTGTTGCAATACGTTAATAATAATTCCTGTCCTTTGCATCGGAGCCCTTTCCGCCCGTTCAAAGCAGACTGAAGTTGGCGTCAACGTCGATAGGCACATCTACGGTGCGACACTCGGGTGCAGCGCTGACTGTGTTCGGTGAGCCCCTGCCCGGCCTGCAAGGCGTGAGCGTGAACGGGCGTAAGTTGCGCACCGACGGCCAGTACGCCGACGCCGCCAACAACCTGAGCCTGCCGACCTGGAACCGCTTCGATATGGGCGCGCTACAGCGTGACGTGACACTGGGGGCCACAGTGGAGAACGTGGCCAATACCCAATACTGGGAATCGGCGTTGGGCGGCTACCTGACCCGAGGCGACCGTGGATTTGCGCATCGCTGACTCACCACTAGACTCAGTGGCTTAACTCACAAGGAAGTCCTGTCAATGAAAGCAGCTCACCCTCTTCGCCAGGCCATCGCCCTGGCTACGCTCCTGGCCGCCGGCAACCTCAGCGCCTTCGCTGCCGATATCCCCTTGTCCAAATCCCTTGAAGCCGATGAAGTCACCACCAAGGTGCTGGCCGTGGACGCCGCCAAGCACCAGGTGGTACTCCAGGGCGCCGATGGTGGCCCGGTGCATGTACAACTCAGCGATGCCGCCAAGGATCTGGGCAACCTCAAGGTTGGCGACCAGGTGAATGTACTGACCACGCACTCGGTCGCTGCCGTGCTGGACACCGACGTGGACAAAAGCGCGCCGGATGCCAGCGAAAAAACCGGCGTGATCCGCGCCACCGCCGATAACCCCAACCCAGGTGGTGCAGCCTTCCGCCAGGTGCAGGTGCAACTGAAGATCACCCATATCGACCTGCAGAAAAACCAGGTCACCCTGGAAAATCCAGCCGGCGTGAAGAAAGTGTTGAACGTGGAAAAACCGCAAATCCAGGCCGGCCTCAAAGACCTCAAGGTTGGGCAAAGTGTGCTGGTGACGTTTACCGACACCCTGGAAATCACCACCGCTCACGAAGGCTGACTGCCGTAAAAACGGGCATCAATCATGATGCCCGTTGAGGTCAGGCCTGACGGGCGCGACTGAGATAGGTCTCGATGTTGCCCATCTGCTCATCCCAGCCCCGGGAGTTCATCTTGAAGGCTTTTTGGCGGCGGGCCTGCGGCACTGCGTCAAAGCCGGACTCGACCACCCGTAGCAGAATGCCCGGTGCGCGGTCCTCAATAGTGAATTCCACCAGTGTCGGGGTCTCCTGGTCGTAGTCGACGCCCTTCTCGACCGCAAAAGGGTGCCACCAGAAAGAAAACAGCGTTTGCGGCAGAATGCGTTCGATTTTGGCTTTCCAGATCACATGTTCGTAACCCGGATAAGTGATCGGCGCCTCGATGGTTTCCCCCGCGACAAAGGTTTTGCCCTTAAGGGCAATCCCGAACCAGTTGCCGAAGTGCTCGGCATTGGTGAGTGCTTCCCAAACCTGTTTGCGTGAAGCGTTCAGCAGGACCTTGCGTTCTATGCGATCTAATACGTGCATAAGTCACCTCCTCCATTGACAGTAGGCGACATCAAACAATGCGCAACCTTGGGTTGTAAGCAATGATGATGATCCCGTCCTTGACCCGGCAATACGTTATGACTGATCCATTGAATGGAAGTTGCTTCTGTAAAGGTGTGCGCTACCAGGTCGACAGCCTGGACATGCCCATCAGCCACTGCCACTGCGACAGTTGCCGCAAGGTGCATGCAGCCGCGTTTGTAGCGACAGCTGGGGTGATGCGCGAGCATTTTCGCTGGACGCAAGGCGAGGCACTGCTGTCGTCGTTCGAGTCTTCGCCAGGCAAATTCAGGCATTTCTGCTCACGTTGCGGCTCACATCTGATGGCCGAACGTGGGCATCAGCCCCATGTGATCGTGCGGGTGGCGACGCTGGATGATGATCCGGGCGTCAGGCCCACCGCGCACATCTGGACGGCCCACGACGTGCCCTGGCTGGCCTGTGAAGGCATAGAGCAGTGGGACGAGTGGGAGGCATGACTTAGACGCGTGGGTCTCCCGGTGCTTTGGCCGGGGTTGCGTATTGCGGCTTCAGGTGGCCTTCCTGGTCGAGCAACCAGGCATCCATGATCTGCCGCACCACCGGGCCTGCCACGCGCCCCCCGCCTCGCCGTTTTCGATCATCACCGAAATCACGATTTTCGGATGTTCCGCCGGGGCAAAGCCAACAAACAAGGCGTTGTCGCGGTGACGTTCCAAGGTCTTCTCACGGTTGTAGCGCTCGCCCTGTTTGATCGCGACCACTTGCGCAGTACCGCTCTTGCCGGCAATCCGATATTGCGCGCCCTGCGCGGCGGCCCGGGCAATGCCGCGCGGGTCATGCATCACCAGTTGCATGCCGTGGTTCACCTGTTCCCAGTCACGCGGGTCCTTGAGGACCACGTTGGGCATCGGGTTCTCGTCCACCGGCGGCACGCCATTGATGGTCTTGGCCAGGTGCGGTCGATTCCACACGCCCTTGTTGGCGATCAGCGCCGTCGCCTGGGCCAGTTGCAATGGCGTGACTTGCATGTAGCCCTGGCCAATGCCGAGGATTACGGTTTCGCCAGGGAACCAGGGCTGGCGGCGGGTTGCACGTTTCCATGCCTGGGAGGGCATCAGGCCGGCGGACTCTTCGAACATATCCAGGGAGACTTTCTGACCCAGCCCGAACTCGGCCAGGTAGTCGTGCAGGCGGTCGATGCCGAGTTTATGGGCAAGGTCGTAAAAGTAGGTGTCGTTGGAGCGCATGATGGCGGCGTCCATGTCCACCCAACCGTCGCCGCTGTGGTTCCAGTTGCGGTATTTGTGGTCAAAGTCGGGGAGCTGGTAGTAGCCGGGGTCGAACACGCGGGTTTGGGCAGTCACGACACCGCTGTCGAGGCCGGCGATCGCCACTTCCGGCTTGATGGTCGAGCCCGGCGCGTAGAGCCCCCTGAGGACGCGGTTGAACAGCGGCCGGTCGATGGAGTCGTGCAGCGCGGCATACTCCTTGAAGCTGATGCCGGTGACGAACAGGTTCGGGTCGAAACTCGGCTTGCTGACCATGGCCAGCACTTCGCCGGTTTGTGGGTCGAGAGCGACCACCGATCCCCGGCGGTCGCCCAGGGCTTCTTCTGCCGCTTCCTGGAGATGGACGTCGAGGCTCAGGACAATGTTTTTGCCGGGGATCGGGTCGGTGTGCTTGAGTACGCGCAGCACGCGCCCCTGGGCATTGGTCTCGACCTCTTCATAACCGACATGGCCATGCAACTCGGACTCGTAGAAACGCTCGATACCGGTTTTGCCGATGGACTGGGTGCCACGGTACTCCACCGAATCGAGGGCCTTGGACTCTTTCTCGTTGATACGCCCCACATAACCGATGGAGTGCGCAAAGTGCGCGCCCAACGGGTAGTGACGGACGAATTGCGGTTCTACATCTACTCCGGGCAAGCGAAACTCGTTCACGGCCAGTACCGCGATCTGCTCCTCGGTCAGCTCGTAAAACAGGGTTACCGGCACGAACGGGTGGCGGGCCTGCTTTAAAGCCTTGTCGAACACGGCACGGTCTTCGGCAGGCAGGTGCAGCACGTTGACGATGGCGTCGAGTTCACCCTTGAGGTCGGTGGTGCGCTCGCGGGTGATGGTCAGGTTATAGCTGGGGCGGTTGTCGGCCAGCACCACGCCGTTGCGGTCGTAGATCAACCCGCGAGTCGGCGTAATGGGCAGTACGTGCACCCGGTTGTTTTCAGAAATAGTGGAGTGGTAGTCGTACTGCACCACTTGCAGGAAATACATGCGGCCCACCAGGGCGCAGGTAATGCCAATCACCAACAGCGCGCAGGCGAGCAGGCGCTTGTTAACCAAGCGGTTTTCTTTTTCGTGATCCTTGATGGGTATCGGTTCAGGCATTTCTACAGCATCTCATTGAAGAAGGTCGACGCCGCATCCTGCGGATAAAGATCAATCCTTGTGAAAATGTGCTGCACCATACCAAAAATGCAGAAACACTTTGCATCGATTTCCCCAACGGCATGCGGTGGGTGCATATTTTTCATAAAAGGAGGGTTCAGGGCCCAATAAGGCCGCCAAGCCGAAGGCGGCATGGTCACTGCCGATGGAAATCTGCCGCGCCCTGCCAAGTCCACTTTCCGACCGCCCAAAACAAAACCCCTGTTTGCGTTAGCAAACAGGGGTTCTGGAATTTAATCTTGACGATGACCTACTCTCACATGGGGAAACCCCACACTACCATCGGCGATGCATCGTTTCACTACTGAGTTCGGGATGGGATCAGGTGGTTCCAATGCTCTATGGTCGTCAAGAAATTCGGGTACTGAGTCGTGACCAGCTGGCCTCGCTTCAGCAAATTGGGTATGTGATAGCTTTCGGTGTTTGTAAGCGTCGAACTTTCGGTTCATTTCGTCTTCACACACCGCAATCTGGCGCCTTCTCAGGTCAGCAAATTGCTTGGGTGTTATATGGTCAAGCCTCACGGGCAATTAGTATTGGTTAGCTCAACGCCTCACAGCGCTTACACACCCAACCTATCAACGTCGTAGTCTTCGACGGCCCTTCAGGGAACTCAAGGTTCCAGTGAGATCTCATCTTGAGGCTAGTTTCCCGCTTAGATGCTTTCAGCGGTTATCTATTCCGAACATAGCTACCCGGCAATGCCACTGGCGTGACAACCGGAACACCAGAGGTTCGTCCACTCCGGTCCTCTCGTACTAGGAGCAGCCCCTCTCAAATCTCAAACGTCCACGGCAGATAGGGACCGAACTGTCTCACGACGTTCTAAACCCAGCTCGCGTACCACTTTAAATGGCGAACAGCCATACCCTTGGGACCGGCTTCAGCCCCAGGATGTGATGAGCCGACATCGAGGTGCCAAACACCGCCGTCGATATGAACTCTTGGGCGGTATCAGCCTGTTATCCCCGGAGTACCTTTTATCCGTTGAGCGATGGCCCTTCCATACAGAACCACCGGATCACTAAGACCTACTTTCGTACCTGCTCGACGTGTCTGTCTCGCAGTCAAGCGCGCTTTTGCCTTTATACTCTACGACCGATTTCCGACCGGTCTGAGCGCACCTTCGTACTCCTCCGTTACTCTTTAGGAGGAGACCGCCCCAGTCAAACTACCCACCATACACTGTCCTCGATCCGGATAACGGACCTGAGTTAGAACCTCAAAGTTGCCAGGGTGGTATTTCAAGGTTGGCTCCACGCAGACTGGCGTCCACGCTTCAAAGCCTCCCACCTATCCTACACAAGCAAATTCAAAGTCCAGTGCAAAGCTATAGTAAAGGTTCACGGGGTCTTTCCGTCTAGCCGCGGATACACTGCATCTTCACAGCGATTTCAATTTCACTGAGTCTCGGGTGGAGACAGCGCCGCCATCGTTACGCCATTCGTGCAGGTCGGAACTTACCCGACAAGGAATTTCGCTACCTTAGGACCGTTATAGTTACGGCCGCCGTTTACCGGGGCTTCGATCAAGAGCTTCGCGTTAGCTAACCCCATCAATTAACCTTCCGGCACCGGGCAGGCGTCACACCCTATACGTCCACTTTCGTGTTTGCAGAGTGCTGTGTTTTTAATAAACAGTCGCAGCGGCCTGGTATCTTCGACCGGCATGAGCTTACGGAGCAAGTCCTTCACCCTCACCGGCGCACCTTCTCCCGAAGTTACGGTGCCATTTTGCCTAGTTCCTTCACCCGAGTTCTCTCAAGCGCCTTGGTATTCTCTACCCAACCACCTGTGTCGGTTTGGGGTACGGTTCCTGGTTACCTGAAGCTTAGAAGCTTTTCTTGGAAGCATGGCATCAACCACTTCGTTAACTAAAAGTTAACTCGTCATCAGCTCTCGGCCTTAAGATCCCGGATTTACCTAAGATCTCAGCCTACCACCTTAAACTTGGACAACCAACGCCAAGCTGGCCTAGCCTTCTCCGTCCCTCCATCGCAATAACCAGAAGTACAGGAATATTAACCTGTTTTCCATCGACTACGCTTTTCAGCCTCGCCTTAGGGACCGACTAACCCTGCGTCGATTAACGTTGCGCAGGAAACCTTGGTCTTTCGGCGTGGGTGTTTTTCACACCCATTGTCGTTACTCATGTCAGCATTCGCACTTCTGATACCTCCAGCAAGCTTCTCAACTCACCTTCACAGGCTTACAGAACGCTCCTCTACCGCATCACTTACGTGATACCCGTAGCTTCGGTGTATGGTTTGAGCCCCGTTACATCTTCCGCGCAGGCCGACTCGACTAGTGAGCTATTACGCTTTCTTTAAAGGGTGGCTGCTTCTAAGCCAACCTCCTAGCTGTCTAAGCCTTCCCACATCGTTTCCCACTTAACCATAACTTTGGGACCTTAGCTGACGGTCTGGGTTGTTTCCCTTTTCACGACGGACGTTAGCACCCGCCGTGTGTCTCCCATGCTCGGCACTTGTAGGTATTCGGAGTTTGCATCGGTTTGGTAAGTCGGGATGACCCCTAGCCGAAACAGTGCTCTACCCCCTACAGTGATACATGAGGCGCTACCTAAATAGCTTTCGAGGAGAACCAGCTATCTCCGAGCTTGATTAGCCTTTCACTCCGATCCACAGGTCATCCGCTAACTTTTCAACGGTAGTCGGTTCGGTCCTCCAGTTAGTGTTACCCAACCTTCAACCTGCCCATGGATAGATCGCCCGGTTTCGGGTCTATTCCCAGCGACTAGACGCCCTATTAAGACTCGCTTTCGCTACGCCTCCCCTATTCGGTTAAGCTCGCCACTGAAAATAAGTCGCTGACCCATTATACAAAAGGTACGCAGTCACCCAACAAAGTGGGCTCCCACTGCTTGTACGCATACGGTTTCAGGATCTATTTCACTCCCCTCTCCGGGGGTTCTTTTCGCCTTTCCCTCACGGTACTAGTTCACTATCGGTCAGTCAGTAGTATTTAGCCTTGGAGGATGGTCCCCCCATATTCAGACAAAGTTTCTCGTGCTCCGTCCTACTCGATTTCATGACTAAGAGATTTTCGCGTACAGGGCTATCACCCACTATGGCCGCACTTTCCAGAGCGTTCCGCTAATCTCAAAGCCACTTAAGGGCTAGTCCCCGTTCGCTCGCCACTACTAAGGGAATCTCGGTTGATTTCTTTTCCTCAGGGTACTTAGATGTTTCAGTTCCCCTGGTTCGCCTCTTGCACCTATGTATTCAGTACAAGATAACCATCTTATGATGGCTGGGTTCCCCCATTCAGACATCTCCGGATCAAAGTCTGTTTGCCGACTCCCCGAAGCTTTTCGCAGGCTACCACGTCTTTCATCGCCTCTGACTGCCAAGGCATCCACCGTATGCGCTTCTTCACTTGACCATATAACCCCAAGCAATCTGGTTATACTGTGAAGACAACATTCGCCGAAAATTCGAATTTCTCAATTAAGAGAACTCACAAATTTTACCTTAGCCTGATCCGTTACCAGTGAAAGTAACGTTCAGTCTATCTTTCTATCACATACCCAAATTTTTAAAGAACAATCTAATCAAAGACTAGAAATCAACATTCACCATCAATTTGATGGAATGCTCATTTCTAAGCTTTCAAAACTTCAGAAGCAGTAGTGGTGGAGCCAAACGGGATCGAACCGTTGACCTCCTGCGTGCAAGGCAGGCGCTCTCCCAGCTGAGCTATGGCCCCGTATTTCTACAGGCGTTTCCCACACAAAATTGGTGGGTCTGGGCAGATTCGAACTGCCGACCTCACCCTTATCAGGGGTGCGCTCTAACCAACTGAGCTACAGACCCAATTTCGGGCTGCTTCTTATCGTCTTCTTCAATGAATCAAGCAATTCGTGTGGGAACTTATGGAGCAGCTGATGTCGTCGATTAAGGAGGTGATCCAGCCGCAGGTTCCCCTACGGCTACCTTGTTACGACTTCACCCCAGTCATGAATCACACCGTGGTAACCGTCCTCCCGAAGGTTAGACTAGCTACTTCTGGTGCAACCCACTCCCATGGTGTGACGGGCGGTGTGTACAAGGCCCGGGAACGTATTCACCGCGACATTCTGATTCGCGATTACTAGCGATTCCGACTTCACGCAGTCGAGTTGCAGACTGCGATCCGGACTACGATCGGTTTTATGGGATTAGCTCCACCTCGCGGCTTGGCAACCCTCTGTACCGACCATTGTAGCACGTGTGTAGCCCAGGCCGTAAGGGCCATGATGACTTGACGTCATCCCCACCTTCCTCCGGTTTGTCACCGGCAGTCTCCTTAGAGTGCCCACCATTACGTGCTGGTAACTAAGGACAAGGGTTGCGCTCGTTACGGGACTTAACCCAACATCTCACGACACGAGCTGACGACAGCCATGCAGCACCTGTCTCAATGTTCCCGAAGGCACCAATCTATCTCTAGAAAGTTCATTGGATGTCAAGGCCTGGTAAGGTTCTTCGCGTTGCTTCGAATTAAACCACATGCTCCACCGCTTGTGCGGGCCCCCGTCAATTCATTTGAGTTTTAACCTTGCGGCCGTACTCCCCAGGCGGTCAACTTAATGCGTTAGCTGCGCCACTAAAAGCTCAAGGCTTCCAACGGCTAGTTGACATCGTTTACGGCGTGGACTACCAGGGTATCTAATCCTGTTTGCTCCCCACGCTTTCGCACCTCAGTGTCAGTATTAGTCCAGGTGGTCGCCTTCGCCACTGGTGTTCCTTCCTATATCTACGCATTTCACCGCTACACAGGAAATTCCACCACCCTCTACCATACTCTAGTCAGTCAGTTTTGAATGCAGTTCCCAGGTTGAGCCCGGGGATTTCACATCCAACTTAACAAACCACCTACGCGCGCTTTACGCCCAGTAATTCCGATTAACGCTTGCACCCTCTGTATTACCGCGGCTGCTGGCACAGAGTTAGCCGGTGCTTATTCTGTCGGTAACGTCAAAACAATCACGTATTAGGTAACTGCCCTTCCTCCCAACTTAAAGTGCTTTACAATCCGAAGACCTTCTTCACACACGCGGCATGGCTGGATCAGGCTTTCGCCCATTGTCCAATATTCCCCACTGCTGCCTCCCGTAGGAGTCTGGACCGTGTCTCAGTTCCAGTGTGACTGATCATCCTCTCAGACCAGTTACGGATCGTCGCCTTGGTGAGCCATTACCTCACCAACTAGCTAATCCGACCTAGGCTCATCTGATAGCGCAAGGCCCGAAGGTCCCCTGCTTTCTCCCGTAGGACGTATGCGGTATTAGCGTCCGTTTCCGAACGTTATCCCCCACTACCAGGCAGATTCCTAGGCATTACTCACCCGTCCGCCGCTCTCAAGAGAAGCAAGCTTCTCTCTACCGCTCGACTTGCATGTGTTAGGCCTGCCGCCAGCGTTCAATCTGAGCCATGATCAAACTCTTCAGTTCAAACATCTTTGGGTTTTTAAGAAACCCTAAACTTGGCTCAGCAATCGTTGGTTACATCTTTGATTTCTCGCGGAGTAACTTGTGATGCTGATAATCTTGTTGACTATCAGTCTGACTCCACAAGCACCCACACGAATTGCTTGATTCAGTTGTTAAAGAGCGGTTGGTTAAGATCTTTCGTCTCAACCGAGGCGCGCATTCTACAGCAGCCTCATTTGCTGTCAAGTGATTATTTTCAGAAGTTTTCGAAGATTTCTTCAACAACTTCAACCACTTGCGCTTCCGATCTCTCGTTAGCGGGAGGCGAATTCTACAGCGTTACACGCTGCTGTCAACACCTCTTTTTCTCCGCTTTCGACCGAGAAGATCGAAACGTTAATAGAGCCAAACAACACTGCCCTACCAACTCCTTCTGGGCTTCGATGAACTGAAGCATCTCGCTGTCGAATCTCGCATAACTCTTTGTTTACCAAGGAGTTTTCCGTTTCGACTGCGCCGGAAGTGGGGCGAATTATAGACTTCCAGAATCTGCCGTCAACCCTTAATTTGGTTTTTCTATCAATCGAGCCGTGAGCCGGTAAATCCCTTCTATATAGCGTGATAGCGTGCTGCAAAAGGATAATTGAGCAATATATTGCTCAACGCCAAACAGTTAAGCATCATAGCGCCCTCTGCTTCTCTTAATATGACCTCGGACGAACACCTCCAATGACCACCTCCCCTCGCAGCCTGGCCTCGGCATTGTTTCCTGTCGGCCTGCTGTTGATCGCCATGGCCTCCATCCAGTCCGGCGCCTCGCTGGCCAAGAGCATGTTCCCTGTGGTCGGCGCCCAAGGCACCACCGCCCTGCGCCTGATTTTCGCCAGTGTGATCATGCTGCTTCTATTACGCCCATGGCGCGCCACGCTGACAGCCAAATCCCTGCGCACCGTGATCGTCTACGGGATGGCCCTGGGCGGCATGAACTTTCTCTTCTATATGTCATTGCGCAGCGTCCCTCTGGGCATTGCGGTCGCACTCGAGTTCACAGGGCCGCTCGCCGTAGCGATCTACGCCTCACGGCGGGCGGTAGACTTCCTGTGGATTGCGCTGGCAATCATCGGCTTGCTGTTGCTGATCCCCATCGGCGAAGCCAGCAGCGGTATCGACTTGCTCGGCGCGGCGTATGCACTGGGGGCTGGTGTCTGCTGGGCACTCTACATTCTGTACGGACAGAAGGCGGGTAACGACAACGGCGTGCAAACCGCTGCCCTCGGCGTGATGATCGCAGCCTTGTTTGTCGCGCCTATCGGCATCGTCCATGCGGGCGCTGCGCTGCTGAGCCCTGCCTTGATTCCCGTCGCAATTGGCGTTGCCATTTTGTCCACCGCCCTGCCCTACACCCTGGAGATGGTCGCGCTGACTCGCCTGCCCGCCCGCACTTTCGGCACCCTCATGAGCATCGAACCAGCGTTCGGCGCGCTCTCCGGGCTGCTGTTCCTGCACGAGCACTTGTCCCTGGCGCAATGGCTGGCCATCACCTGCATCATTCTGGCCTCCGTAGGCGCAACGGTAACGATGCGTAAAGAGTCAGCGCCACTGGTTCCAGCGGATTGAAGCATCTTTGAATGTAGCTCTGGTATTTGCCGCTCATTTAGGCCATGTTTAAGCTGCAAACGAATGTCATTCATGGAGATTTTCGCCAGGGAGAGCGCGAACGCTATACTCGAGAGCGAGTAGAGCCAGCTTCAAGCATGTGAAGCGGCTATTAAGGATAGGAATGAAGCGAATTTTGATACTGTTCATGGTCGTAGCTATTGCTGGCTGCGCGGCGACCACCAAGACAGAAGTGAAACGGGGCAAAAAAGGGCTGCATATCAACTGTTCCGGCCTGTCGTCCTCCTGGGATCAGTGCTACACCAGTGCAACCAATTCGTGTGGCGCCAAGGGCTACCGGGTTATCGCCAAGTCCGGTGACAATTCCGAGGAGCCAGGGGACTACCCCTTCGGCCTCAATCCTGCCGGCTACACCAGCCGCAGCATGATCGTCATCTGCAAGTAATCGCCCGAGCAGTCCGCTCCCCGGGTCAACACTTTATGTGCCAACCCATTCGGTGACGGCGCCCAATCGTCGGCAGTCGGCCCGGGTCAAGGCGTTCATGGCGCCCTGACCGAGGCGCCTGAACTGCAACCGATCAAATAGCCGCAGTGCGCAGCTGTAACCATTCAAGCGCCGCGCCAGTAAGCAGCGGGCTCAAGCGTTCACGCACTTCGGCGTGGTAGGCGTTGAACCACTCGCGCTCATCCGCCGTGAGCAGCGACGGCTCCAGGCAGCGGGTGTCGATCGGGCACAAGGTCAGGGTTTCGAACCTGAGGAACTCACCGAATTCGGTCTTGCCCGCCTCACGGTTCAACACCAGGTTTTCGATACGCACGCCCCAACGCCCGGGGCGATAAGTACCCGGTTCAATGGAAGTGATCATGCCCGGCTGCATCGCGGTTTGTGGTGCCGTGGCGGCCTGGTAGGCGATCACTTGCGGGCCTTCGTGCACATTGAGGAAATACCCTACGCCGTGCCCGGTACCGTGGCCGTAGTCCACGCCTTCAGCCCAAATCGGCGCACGCGCGATCGAATCCAGCAACGGCGACAGAATGCCCTTGGGGAACTGCGCACGGGACAAGGCAATGACACCCTTGAGCACCCGGGTGCAATCGCGTTTCTGTTCTTCACTCGGCGTACCGATGGGCACCATCCGCGTGATATCTGTGGTGCCGCCCAGGTACTGGCCACCCGAATCGATCAGCAGCAAACCATCGCCTTCGATCAGCGCATGCTCTTCTTCAGTGGCGTGGTAATGCGGCATCGCGCCATTGGCGTTGTACGCAGCAATGGTGTTGAAACTCAGCGACACATAACCCGGGCGACGGGTGCGCGCAGCGGTCAGGTGTTCGTCGATGGTCAGTTCGGTGATGCGCTCGCGCCCCAGGGCGCTGTCCAGCCAGGCGAAGAATTCGCACAATGCCGCGCCATCCTGTTCCATGGCCTGGCGGATATGCTCCGCGTCGGCCAGGCTCTTGCGCGATTTGGCCAGCGTGGTCGGGTTGAGCCCTTCGATCAGCTTGACCCCGGCATCGAGGTTTTCCAGCAAGCCCGCCGTCACACGGGCCGGGTCGACCTGCACGCTGGCCCCCGCCGGCACGGCGCGCAATGCATCGGCCACTTCACTGTAGTCGCGCAGGGTGACACCCTCCTGCTCCAGTACAGCCCGCAGCGCCGCATCGACTTTGCTCAGCGCCACAAACAAGGTGGCCTGCTGCTGATTGATCAAGGCAAAGGACACAAACACCGGGTTAAACGAAACGTCACCGCCGCGCAGGTTGAACAACCAGGCGATGTCATCCAGGGTGGCGATAAAATGCCAATCCGCGTTCTTCTCTTTCAAGCTGGCGCGCAGTGCGGCGAGCTTTTCGCCACGACTGACCGTGGCTTGCGGCGGCAGGTGTTGATAGATCGGTTGGTTCGGCAACGTTGGGCGGTCTTGCCAGACTTCATTCAGCAAGTCGATATCAGTACGCAGGCGTGCGCCGCGTTCCGCCAGCTTGCCGCCCAGGGTACGCGCCGAGGCCACGGCCATTACTGCGCCGTCCACCGCGACCACGCCGCCTTCAGGGGTTTGCTCGGCCAGCCACTCCAGCGGGCCGGGTTGGCCCGGTTGCAGTTTCACCAACTCGATGCCGCTGCCCTTGAGTTCCTTGGTCGCCTGTTCCCAGTAGCGGCTGTCGGCCCACACACCGGCGAAATCTGCGGTGACAATCAACGTTCCCACCGAGCCATGAAAACCCGACAACCATTGACGCCCCTGCCAGTAACCCGGCAAGTACTCGGACAAGTGCGGGTCGGCCGACGGCACCAGCAGGGCGTGAATGCCCTCGCGGCTCATCAGTTCACGGGTGTGCGCCAGGCGCTGGGGAACCGTTCCATGGGTCAAGGACTGCGTACTCATTGTGTCTCCTGCTAATCACCAATAATTATTATGTGTTGCTCGCCCAGAACGCGGGGGCACTGGCGAGTGCGGCCTTGATCAACTGCACGGCCTGGTCGATGTCCTGTTCGGTGGTAAAGCGGCCCAGGCTCAAGCGAATCGTGCGGCCGGCGCTGCGCGCATCATGGCCCAACGCGAGCAGCACGTGGGACGGCGCATTGCTGGCCGAGTTGCAGGCCGAGGTCGCGGAAAACGCGATGCCTGCGCTCAGCGCGGCGGGATTGAATTCGCCCTCGCCAAACGTGAGGCTGAGGGTGTGGGGGATGCGCTGGCTCGGGCTGCCATTGAGGCGTACTCCGCCCACTGCCTCCAGCTGGCTCAGCAACCGCTGACGCAACGCCACGATCACTGCCTTCTCCTCATTGAAAGCGGCCGCCGCCAGGGCGAACGCAGTGCCCATGCCCGCGATCTGGTGGGTCGCCAGGGTGCCGGAGCGCAAGCCGCCTTCATGGCCGCCGCCGTGAATCTGCGCCAACACTTTCTGCTGCGCCCGTGGCCCGACGTACAATGCGCCGATGCCCTTGGGGCCATACAGTTTGTGGGCGGAAAACGACATTAAATCCACCGGCCATTGTGCCAGGTCAATCGCCACCTTGCCCGCGCCCTGCGCCGCATCCACGTGCAGCAACGCACCGTGTTCACGCACACGGGCACCGATGGCCGGGATGTCATTCAGGGTGCCCAACTCGTTATTCACCAGCATCAGCGACACCAGGAACGTGTCCTCGCGCAAGGCTTGGCTCACCGCATCGGCGCTGATCAAGCCATCCGCATCCGGCACCAGATAGGTCACCGCCACACCGGCTTCCTGCAACTGCCGTGCAGTGTCCAGCGTGGCCTTGTGTTCGATCTGGCTGGTGATGATATGCCCACCCGTCACGCCCCGCGCCTGGAACACGCCCTTGATGGCCAGGTTGTTGGATTCTGTGGCACCGGAGGTCCAGACGATTTGCTCAGGGTGGGCACCAACCAGCTCGGCGACCTGGCGACGCGCCTGCTCGACCGTTTGCCGGGCCGCTTGGCCGAACGCGTGGGAGCTGGACGCGGGGTTACCGAAATTGGCGTTGAAGCCCAGACACTCGACCATCACCTGGATGACCCGCTCATCCACCGGGGTGGTGGCGGCGTAGTCGAAGTACAGCGGACGTTTATTCATGACAGTTAAGACTCGCAGAGCAGGTTCCCGAGAACAGCGTCTCAGGGGCATCGGCCGGAACAGAGGTCGTCAGGTTTACCGGATCGAATGCCATTAAAGAAGGACCACTTTATTTAAATGTGCGTAGGAACGCTCCTGAAATTGAGCTTAAGAGGCTGAAGTCACCCCATGGAAAACAAAAAGCCCGAGGTTCCTTAAGGGAATCCTCGGGCTTTTTTGCCGCTGGGCGCCGGCTCAACTGGGGCGGCCATGCAACATCACGCTGCGCTCGGCATTCATTTCGCCCTGGCGATCAAACCCAAACGGCTTCTGTGGCTGGCCGGTCAGTGCGGCGCGCTGCTGTTGGTATTCATCAAACGACAAGCCACGGCGGCTCAGTGCCTCCAGGGCCAACTGTTTGGTTTCTTCCGCCGTGTAGGGGCGCAATTCAGGTGCAGGATGAGTGGCACATCCGGCCAGCACAGCAGTGACGATCAGTAAGCAAACAGCGAGAAATCGGTTCATGGCGAAGGCTCTGCGAAGGAGGTTTTAAGTCAATGAACACAGGCTACTCCCGCCCCTTCGCAGTGAAAAATCACCTGCCTTGATAGTTGCTATCAACTATCGAGAGACCTCCGATAGGCCGCTCTTCATATTCACTTATGATCTATAAATATGGAAATACGTTCATTTACGGAATAAATGTAACCCTCTATAACTGGCTCCACATCTGACCGGTACTGTTCGCCACGCAACTGTTGCCCACGCAACAGCCATTCAACAAATCACCAGTCAGGCAACACCGGTTTTTTCAGCAGTGCAGCCGCAGCCCGGCCAATCAAGGGCTGCAGCCGTTGGTACAGCTCTTGCTCCACACCTTGCACCACACCTGCTAAGAACCCCTGTTGAAAAAGGAACTGTTCATGACCCGTCCCCCTGAATGTCGTTGCCCTCTCCGGCGGTACCTGGCGCCCGTCCCGTACCCTCGTGCTGACCCAAGCCGTGCTGGCCGAACTGGCCACCTTGCTGCCGATCCAGACCACCCTGATCGAACTGGGCGATATTGCCCGGCCATTGGGCGGCGCATTGTCACGCGATGAGTTGCCCGCCGAGGTCGAAGCGCAACTGTTGGCCATTGAACAGGCCGACCTGCTGATCGTCGCCGCGCCGGTCTATCGCGGCTCCTACCCTGGCCTGCTCAAGCACCTGTTCGACCTGGTCGACCTCAACGCGCTGATCAACACACCGGTATTGCTCGCAGCCACCGGCGGCAGTGAACGCCATGCGCTGGTCCTCGATCACCAGCTGCGCCCACTGTTCAGTTTCTTCCAGGCCCTGACGTTGCCGATCGGTGTGTACGCCACCGAGGCCGACTTCACCGATTACCAAATAACCAGTGAGTTATTGAAAGCCCGTATTCAACTGGCGGCAGAACGCGCGGCACCTTTATTTGCCGCGCACTCCCCCTCTCTGCTGAAAATCGCTTAAGGATTTGTCATGGATGTTTTCTGGTTTTTGCCGACGCATGGCGACGGTCACTACCTGGGCACCAACCAAGGTGCACGGCCGGTCACCCTCAACTATCTGAAACAAGTTGCCCAGGCGGCTGACAACCTGGGTTACTTCGGCGTGCTGATTCCTACCGGGCGCTCGTGCGAAGACTCCTGGGTGATCGCTTCGGCACTGGTGCCGCTCACCGAGCGCCTGCGTTACCTGGTGGCAATTCGCCCGGGGATTATCTCGCCCACCGTCTCCGCACGCATGGCGGCCACTCTGGATCGCCTGTCCAATGGCCGCTTGCTGATCAACGTGGTCACCGGTGGCGACCCGGACGAAAACCGTGGCGATGGCAGCTTCCTCGACCACAGCGAACGCTATGAAGTCTCCGACGAATTCCTACGTATCTGGCGCCGCGTGTTGCAGGGCGAATCCGTGGATTTCGAAGGCAAACACCTGCGTGTGCAAAATGCCAAGGCACTTTACCCACCGGTGCAGAAGCCTTATCCGCCACTGTACTTCGGCGGTTCCTCCGACGCCGCCCACGACCTCGCCGCCGAACAAGTGGACGTGTACCTGACCTGGGGCGAGCCGCCGGCCGCCGTTGCCGAAAAGCTTGCGGATGTACGCGAACGCGCCGCTCGCCACGGGCGCACCGTGAAGTTCGGCATCCGCCTGCATGTGATCGTGCGTGAAACCGAAGAAGACGCCTGGAAAGCCGCCGACAAACTGATCGAGCACATCAGCGACGAAACCATCGCTGCCGCGCAAAAATCCTTCTCGCGTTTTGACTCCGAAGGCCAGCGCCGCATGGCCGCCCTGCACGACGGGCGCCGCGACAACCTGCAAATCGCCCCCAACCTGTGGGCCGGTGTCGGCCTGGTGCGTGGCGGCGCCGGCACCGCGCTGGTGGGCAACCCGCAGCAAGTGGCCGAGCGCATCAAGGAATACGCGGACCTGGGGATAGAGAGCTTCATCTTCTCCGGCTACCCGCACTTGGAAGAAGCCTATCGCTTTGCCGAACTGGTGTTCCCGCTGCTGCCGGAACCCTACGCGAGCCTTGCCGGGCGCGGCATCACCAACCTCACTGGCCCGTTTGGCGAAATGATTGCCAACGATGTACTGCCGACGACAAAGGCCTGAGTGCAGTGAGATCGGCTTTATGTGGGAGCGGGCTTGCTCGCGAAAGCAGTGTGTCAGGCGACAAGCCAATTGACTGAACTGACGCCTTCGCGAGCAAGCCCGCTCCCACATTCAGCCTTCATTGCCAACTAGACATTGAGGAACCCCGCGTGACAGCCAAACCCCACAGCGTCCTGCCCTCCCCCTGCAGACCGCCAAACTGCTGGCCGCCGAATTTGCGCTCACCGCCGTCGAACGCGACGAGCGCGGCGGCACCCAAAAGCCGAACGTGACGCCCTGCGCCAGAGCGGCCTGCTGGCCCTGAGCATTCCCACCCAGTACGGCGGCCTCGGCGCACGCTGGAGCGACACCCTGGGCATCGTGCGCGAATTTGCCAAGGTCGACAGCTCCATCGCCCACGTCTTCGGTTTTCACCACTTGATGCTCGCCACCGTGCGCCTGTTTGCGCGCCCGGACCAATGGCAACCCTGGTTCGAACAGACCGCACGCAAAAACTGGTTCTGGGGCAATGCCCTCAACCCGCTGGACACGCGCACCGTGGTCAAGGACTTCGGTGGCTGGCGCGAGTTCTCCGGCAAGAAGAGCTTCTGCTCCGGCGCCAGCGACTCGGAAATGCTGATCGCCTCGGCCGTGGATGAAAGCGCCGGCGGCAAGCTGCTGATCGCCGCTATCCCGAGCGGACGCAGCGGCATCACCCTGCACAACGACTGGAATAATATCGGCCAGCGCCAGACCGACAGCGGCAGCGCCAGCTTTGAGCGGGTGCGTGTCGAGGAGTCGGAATTGCTGCTCGACCCGGGCCCGCTGAGCACGCCGTTCGCGTGCCTGCGCCCGTTGATCGCCCAGCTGACCTTCACGCACATGTTCCTCGGCATTGCCGAAGGCGCCTTCGAGGAAGCGCGCAACTACACCCTGACCGAGACCCGTTCCTGGCACAAATCCTCGGCCATCGAGGTGCGCGAGGACCCGTACGTGCTGCATCACTATGGCGAGTTCTGGGTTGCGCTGGAAGGCGTGCGCCTGCTGGTGGAACGCGCCGCCGAGCTGCTCGACCAGGCGTGGGCCAAAGGCCCCAACCTCAGCGAAAACGAGCGCGGCCAACTGGCCATCGCCATCGCCACCGCCAAGGTTGCCGCCACCCGCCAGGGCCTGGACCTGTGCAGCCGTTTTTTTGAAGTCACCGGCGCACGCTCAACCCATGCTTCGCTGCGCCTGGATCGCCATTGGCGCAACCTGCGCACGCAAACCCTGCACGACCCGGTGGACTACAAACTCCACGAACTGGGGGACTGGGCGTTGAACCAGTCCCTGCCGATCCCGACGTTCTACTCCTGAGAGAGGTGCCCATGCAGCTTTTAACCTTACCGCCCTCGCCCGCCCTTGCGACCTCGATCCGCGCCACCGCCCAGGTCTTCGAAGACCCGAAATCCCAGGCGCTGCTCGACCACATCCAGCAAGTGGCGCCGAGCGAAGCCAGTGTGCTGATCATCGGCGAGACCGGCACCGGTAAAGAGCTGGTGGCGCGCCATATTCATAACCTCAGCGCCCGGCGCAACCGGCCGTTCGTGGCGGTGAACTGCGGGGCGTTCTCCGAATCCCTGGTCGAAGCCGAGCTGTTCGGCCATGAAAAAGGCGCGTTTACCGGCGCCCTCAGCGCCAAGGCGGGCTGGTTCGAGGAGGCCGACGGCGGCACTTTGTTCCTGGATGAGATCGGCGATCTGCCGATGGCCATCCAGGTCAAATTGCTGCGCGTGCTACAGGAGCGCGAAGTGGTGCGCCTGGGCTCGCGCAAGAGTATTCCGATTGATGTGCGGGTATTGGCCGCGACCAACGTGCAATTGGAAAAAGCCATCAACGCCGGGCATTTCCGCGAAGACCTCTACTACCGCCTCGATGTGGTCAGCCTGGAACTCAGCCCGCTGCGCGAGCGCCCCGGCGATATCCTGCCGCTGACCCGGCACTTTATCGAAGCCTACAGCCAGCGCCTCGGTTACGGCCCGATCACCATCAGCCGCGAGGCCGAACACAAGCTCAAGAGCTACAGCTGGCCGGGCAATATCCGCGAGCTGGAAAACGTGATTCACCACACCCTGCTGATCTGCCGTAACGGCGTGATCGAGCGCGATGATTTGCGCCTGTCGAACATGCGCATCGAGCGTCAGGACGATAGCCCACACGGCACCGACCACAGCGCCGAGGCATTGCTGGCACGCGCCTTTCAAAAGCTGTTCGAAGAGCAGGCCGGCGCCCTGCATGAAAAGGTCGAAGATGCCTTATTGCGCGCCGCCTACCGCTTCAGCCATTACAACCAGGTGCACACCGCCAACCTGCTGGGCCTGAGCCGCAACGTCACACGTACCCGGCTGATCAAGATCGGCGAGCTGGCGGTGAACAAGCGCCGCCCCGGCGAAAACGTGCAAGGCGAGCGGATGCTGCACCTATCCATTTAGGCGGCAGTGCAGCGCGTTGTCATGGCTGCGCTCGAAACTGCGCAGCACCTGAAACGAACCGAAGGTCACGGCCGTGGCCTGGTGGGCGCGGATCAGCGTCCAGAAATCTTCCTCGCCATGCTCAAAGCATTTAAAGGCCGCCTCGCCATCCTCGCGGGAGCGCCATTGCAGGTAATTGAGCACCCGCCGCCCATCTTCGCTGACCTGCACGCTCGCATTGATAAAGCCGCCGTGGCGCTGGGCCAGGCGTTCGCTTTGGATGGACAAGGCCGCCACCAGGGCGACCTGCTGCCGGGGCTCGATCTGAAATTCGATCAATTGAGTGAAGCTGCGATTCTTCTCTGATACCTGCATGAACACTCCCCTTTCTCTGTAGGCAGAATCTTGCGATTCGATGCCCGGCAGGGTAAAACCTCTAGTTAAGTCAAGGTCAAGCACTTAATCGGAGCCGTTTATGCTCAACAAGGAACTCACCGTCGGCCAACTCGCGGCGCGCAGCGGTGTGGCCGTTACGGCCCTACATTTCTACGAAACCAAGGGGCTGATCAAGAGCAATCGCAATGCCGGCAACCAGCGGCGCTATCCACGGGATGTGTTGCGGCGCGTGGTGGTGATCAAAATCGCCCAGCGTTTGGGGATTCCGTTGGCGACAATTGGTGAGGCGTTGCAGACGTTGCCGGACGGCCGCACGCCGACCACTCAAGACTGGGAACGTTTGTCGGCGTTGTGGCGTGAGGACCTGGATGAGCGCATCAATAAACTGATGCTGCTGCGCGACAAGCTCAGTGGTTGTATTGGTTGTGGGTGTCTGTCGCTGGAGGCGTGCCCGCTGCGCAATCAGGATGATCAGCTCGGCGAGCACGGGCCAGGCGCGCAGTTGCTGGAGCCCACTACACACTCCTGACCTGCAAACCCGATCACTGTAGGAGCTGGCTAGCCTGCGATGCGGGCACCTCGGTCCATCAGCCAGACCACGGTGATGCCATCGCAGGCAAGCCAGCTCCTACACACTTCATGAACACCCCCTACACGCTTTCCCCCTTGCCGCGAACGCCATGTGATTCCACGATGCAGGCAATCATCACAAGGAGTCATTCCATGTTCGCCGGATTCCAAAAAGACCAGTGCCACGTCAACGGCGTGGACATCAGCTACCGCAAAGGCGGTACCGGTCCCGGTCTGCTCCTGCTGCACGGGCACCCGCAAACCCATGTCATCTGGCACAAAGTCGCCGAGCAACTGGCCGAACACTTCACCGTGGTCGCCGCCGACCTGCGCGGTTATGGCGACAGCAGCAAGCCGCCAGCCAATGACCACCACACCAACTACTCAAAACGCGAAATGGCCCGGGACGCCTTCGAACTGATGAAGGCCCTGGGTTTCGAGCAGTTCTCGGTGCTCGCTCACGACCGTGGGGCCCGCGTGGCGCATCGCCTGGCGCTGGACCACCGGCAGGCCGTGCAGCGCATGGTGTTGCTGGATATCGCGCCGACCCTGTCGATGTACGCGCAAACCGACGAAGCCTTTGCCCGTGCCTACTGGCACTGGTTCTTCCTGATCCGCCCGGCCCCGCTGCCCGAAGCCCTGATCGAGAGCAACCCCGAGCTGTACCTGCGCAGCGTGATGGGCAGCCGCAGCGCTGGGCTCAAGCCGTTCACCGACGAAGCCTTCGCCGAATACCTGCGCTGCCTGAAACTGCCGGGCGCCGCCACGGGCCTCTGCGAGGATTACCGTGCTGCCGCCGGTATCGACCTTGAGCACGACCAGGCGGATATCGACGCCGGTAACCACCTGAACCTGCCGCTGCTGGTGATGTGGGGCGCCGAAGGCACCGTCGGGCGCTGTTTCGAGCCGCTCAAGGAATGGCAGAAAGTCGCCACCGACGTGCGTGGCAAGGCTCTGCCCGCCGGCCATTACATCGCCGAAGAAGCCCCTGACCTGTTGCTGAGCGAAGTCCTGACCTTCCTTCGCTGAGCCCTATCAACCGCTGACCTGAGCGCCCCGCCTCACTGGCTTGAAAAAGCCTGTGACGGGGCAACTTTGCCCAAAAACCGCTTCGAGATAATAACAATGACACTCCGAAAACTGCTGGGAACCCTGTATATCCAGGTGCTCATTGCCATCGCGCTGGGTGTGTTGATCGGCCACGTATGGCCGCAAATCGGTATCGACCTCAAACCGCTGGGCGATGGGTTTATCAAGCTGATCAAGATGATCATCGGCCCGATCATCTTCTGCACCGTGGTCTGCGGCATCACCAGCATGCACGATGTGAAACATCTCCATGCTGTTCGGGGTCGGCCTGGTGATGATCGGTGAAAAAGGCCGGCCACTGGTGGGGGTGATCAACCCGGCCAGCGAGGTGTTCCTCAGCATCGTCGGCATTATCAGCCGGGTGGTGCCCATTGGTGCTTTGGGTGCCATCGCCCTCAAGCGCGGCCGCGACGCCCGGGCTGCGGCGCAGGCCAAGATCGCTGCCGCGTAAATGGCAAAACCCGCGCGTGCCGGAAGGTGCGCCCAACCGGTGCTATTCTGGCGGCTCACGCCGCCACGCCTGTTTGTGATGACTAACAAGAAAGATACCGTGCCCCTACCCGAAGACCTGCGGGTGTTCCTGACCGTGATCCGCAAGGCCGGCTTCGCTGCCGCCGCCGATGAGCTGGGGTTGTCGCCTGCGTATGTGAGCAAGCGCATCCAGATCCTCGAGACCACCCTGGCCACCCGCCTGCTGCACCGCACCAGCCGGCGCATCGCCCTGACCGAAGACGGTGAACGGGTGCAGCGCTGGGCCGTGCGTATCCTGGAAGACTTCCAGCAACTTTGCGATGAACTCTCAGACGCCCACGATAGCCCGCGTGGGCACCTGCACCTGTGCAGCACGTTCGGCTTTGGCCGCAACCATGTGGCACCGGCCCTGTCGCTACTGGCCGAGCAGTACCCGGAGCTGGAAATCCGCCTGGACCTGTTCGACCGCGTGGTGGATATCGTCAGCGAAGGTTTCGACCTGGAAATTCGCGTGGGCGATGACATCCCCGGCCAGCACATCGGCCGGCGCCTGGTGAGCAATCGCCGGGTGCTGTGCGCGGCGCCGGCGTACCTGCAGCGCCGGGGTACGCCGCAGCAACTGAGCGACCTGGAGCAGCATGATTGCCTGGTGCTCAAGGAGCGCGACAACGCGTTTGGTATCTGGAACCTGGAACGCGACGGCGCCCAGGAAAGCGTGCGCGTGCGCGGGCCGCTGTCGTCGAACAATGGCGAGATTGTGTTGCAGTGGGCATTGGATGGGCGCGGGGTGTTGCTGCGCTCGATGTGGGACGTAAAACCGCTGCTGGAACAGGGCAAGCTGGTGCAGGTGCTGCACGGCTATACCCAGAGCGCGAACGTGTGGGCGGTGTACCCGACACGGTTGGCGTACTCCGGGAAGCTGAGGGCGTGCGTGGAGTTTTTGCAGGAGCATTTCAAGGGCTTGTCGATTTAAATCTGCACACCCAATCGAGTGTGGGAGCGGGCTTGCCTGCGATGGCGGAGGGTCAGCCTGTATCTCTGTCACTGATATACCGCTATCGCAGGCAAGCCAGCTCCCACACTTGAATTACATTTCTTCAGTTAAGCCAGGGGTTGGCTTGCAGGTGCTGGCGTTCGAAGGCTTTGATCTGCTCGCTGCGCTGCAAGGTGCTGCCAATCGCATCCAGGCCCAGCAACAGCGCGGTCTTGCGCAAGTTATCAATCTGGAACGCAATCACCTGACCCTCCGCCAAACGAATCTCCTGCTGTTGCAGGTCGACACTGATCTGCGCGTGTTCCGGCTGGCTGACCGTCTGCCCCAGCGTGTGCAGCACGGCCTCGTCCAGGGTGATCAACAACACCCCATTACGCTGGCAGTTGTCATAGAAAATCCCGGCAAAGCTGCTGCCGATCAGGGCGCGAATACCCATCTGTTTGAGGCCCCACACCGCATGCTCACGGCTCGACCCACAGCCGAAGTTCGGCCCCACCACCATAAAACTCGCGCCCTGCCAGGCGGGCTGGTTCAGCACGAAGCCGGGGTTGGGTTCGCCGCTGGGCAAAAAGCGCAGGTCAAAGAACAGCCCACGGTCCAGGCCGCTGCGGTCGATGCCCTTGAGAAACTGCTTGGGCATGATCACGTCGGTGTCGATATTCGCCGCCAGCATCGGGGCGGCCTTGCCGGTGACCAGGGTGAACGGTTGCAGGCTCATGGGCGGTCTCCAAAGTGGCGAATATCGGTCAGGCGGCCGGTGATGGCGGCGGCCGCGACCATCGCCGGGCTCATCAGGTGGGTGCGCGCACCGGCGCCCTGGCGGCCTTCGAAATTGCGGTTGGTGCTGGAGGCGCAGCGGTCGCCGGGGGCCAGCACATCGTCGTTCATCGCCAGGCACATCGAGCAGCCCGACTGGCGCCATTCAAAACCGGCGTCGATAAAGATCGCCGCCAGCCCTTCGGCCTCGGCCTGGTCGCGCACTTCGGTGGAGCCCGGCACGATCATCGCCCGTACATGCTGCGCCACGTGTTTGCCGCGTACCACGCTGGCGGCGTCACGCAGGTCTTCGATGCGCGCATTGGTGCAGGAACCGATAAAGGCGTGGCTGATCACGATGTCGCTCAGCGGCATGCCTGCTTCCAGCCCCATATAGTTGAGGGCGCGGCGCATGTCCTGGCGCAGGATCAGGTCGCTGATGTCCTGCGGGTCCGGCACGCGGGCGCCGATGGGCGCGGCCTGGTCGGGGCTGGTACCCCAGGTGACCATGGGCTCCAGGGCGCCGGCGTCAAGCTGCACTTCCTGGTCGAACACAGCGTCGGCGTCCGAATACAATTGGCGCCAGCTCACCAGCGCCTGCTCCCACAATTCACCCGTCGGTGCGCGGGGTTTGCCCTTGAGGTAGGCGAAGACTTTGTCGTCCGGGGCCATGAATGCACCACGCGCGCCCGCTTCCACCGCCATGTTGCAGATGGTCATGCGCGCCTCGACGCTCAACGCATTGATGGTCGAGCCGCGAAACTCGATGGCATAGCCGGTCGCACCGGACGCGCCGATCTTGCCGATCAGCGCCATGATCACGTCCTTGGAGGTCAAGCCCTTGGCCAGCGCGCCCTGGACCGTTACGCGCATCGTTTTCAGGCGTTTGTACACAAGGGTCTGCGAAGCCAGCAGGTGTTCGATTTCCGACGTGCCGATACCAAACCCGAAAGCGCCCAGGGCACCGTAGGTGGTGGTGTGGCTGTCACCGGCGGCAATCACCATGCCCGGCAGGATAAAGCCCTGCTCCGGGGCGATCACATGCTCAATGCCCTGGCGCTTGTCGAGGATATCGAGCAGCTCGATGCCGAAATCCCGACAGTTTTCCGCCAGGTACGACACTTGCCGCGCACCACCCGCATCGGGCATCGCCGCACTGCGCTGGGGGGTGGTGGGGTTGACATGGTCGACCACCGCCAACGCAGTGCCGGGGCGCCATACGCCACGCCTGGCCTCGCGCAGGCCGCTGAATGCCTGGGGGCTGGTGTATTCGTTGATCACCTGGCGGTCTATATAAAGCAGCACATGGCCCTGGTCATCCAGGGGGCACACCGTGTGCGAGTCGATGTGTTTGTCGTAGAGGGTTCTGGCAGTCATTTTTCCTGGGCTCACTTCTGTTGGCGCTGACTCAACGGCATAGCCCCATCCTACGCAGCCACCCAGCCCCATCAATGCCGCCTCGGTGATGGCTTGGAACATGTTTCGTGTTCGATCCAGGCACTAAAACCTTGTGAATGTGAATCTGAAACATTTACTTGCATGTTTGGCTTAGGGATTTTCGATTCTCATCCGTCTTAACTTAGATACAGCCTGTCGCGTCAGCAAAAGCTACGACTGGCCTTTTCCGGGCCTCCATCGCCCCCTCCGATCAAGACCCTCATTCACATGTCGAAGAAGTCACGCTCCAAACTCTGGTTTCTCGTACATAGCTGGCTGGCCTTGCCCATCTGGTTTTTTGTACTGATCGTCTGTGTCACCGGCACCCTGGCGGTGGTCAGCCAGGAAATCGTCTGGCTGGCCAACCCGGATATCCGTGCGAGCAAGCCTTCGGATGATGCCGAACCGCTGAGCTTCGACCAGGTAATCAGCACCATCAAGCGCGCCGAACCCCAGGTGATCGTGCAGTCGATCATCCGCCCGGATGAATCGCACTTTGCGCTCAGTGTCGACCTCAGCTACCCCGATGGGCGCTCTGTGGAGGTTTACGTCAACCCCTACACCGGCGTGATCCAGGGCATCAGCCCGTCCTTCAACTTCAAGCAATTTACCCGCGCCCTGCACGGCTGGTGGCTGGTGCCGTTCACCAATGGCTTCAGTTGGGGCTGGTACCTGGTGTCGGCGCTCGGCTTGCCGTTGCTGGCGTCGCTGGTGACCGGGCTGGTGGTGTACAAGCGTTTCTGGAAAGGCTTCTTCAAGCCGACCCTGCGCATTCGCCACGGCGCACGGATCTTCTGGGGCGACTTCCACCGCCTGAGCGGCATCTGGTCGATCTGGTTTATCGCGGTCATTTCCATCACCGGCACCTGGTTCCTGATCCAGGCGATCCTCGGCGATAACCAGATTTCAATTTCCAGCGAGCCCATCGTGCCGGTGATTGCGCGGGAGAAAGTACCGACGTCCGCCCCCGGCGTGCCGGCACCGATGATCCCCCTCGACGAAGCAATCAAAATCGCCACCCAGCGCATCCCCGGGCTGGACGCCACCTTTGTGTTCCTGCCGCTCAATGCGTACAGTCACTTGCAGATTGGTGGGCGCGGTTGGTACCCGCTGATGTTCCAGACGGCGCAGCTCAACCCGTATAACGGCGAAATAGCCGTGTCGCACTTGCTGTCCGACCGCACCACGCTGGAGTTCGTCACCGAATCCATGCGCCCGCTGCACACCGGTGACTTTGGCGGTTTGTGGATCAAGCTGATCTGGGCGTTCTTCGGCCTGGTGCTGAGCATGATGGTCCTGAGCGGCCTGTTGATCTGGACCAAGCGCACGGCCCTGGCCACGCTCCATGCCCTCAAACGCGAAGCCAAGACGCACCGTCAGCCCGCGTCCCTCCCCGCCATGCAGGCTGAAACCTCGGAGGCCAATCAATGAGCAAGGTCGCTGCCGCTACACCGCCTTCGCCGCTGCGGGCCTTTTGGCTGAAATGGCGGTTCCACATCAATATTCTGCTGTTGCTGGTGCCCCTGGGCTTTATGCCCAAATATTTTGCCGACGCCGCACTGTTTCGCGGTGACACCGGTATCGGCGAGCGCGTAGCCGGCGATGTGCAGGTCGGCCCCTGGAGCCTGAAGCTCGCCGAGTTCCGCAACGAGGGCCCGCGCCCGGACCCGGCCGGCCCGATGAAATTCTTCAACGCCGCCCTGTGCGAAACCTGCGCCGAACAGGTCAAGGCCACTTACCTGCGTATCGGCAAACCGCGCAGCCTGCGCGCCGCCGGGGTGATCTTCTTCGGCACGCCGTATCGCATGGGCGCCGCCCTGCCCGTGCCGGAACGCACGCCCGTCGACGCCGAAATATGGGTCACCATGGAAGGCTGGGACGGCACGATGCACCAGGGTTCCATCCCGCTGAGCCAGGCCTCGCCTGCCACCATTGCCTGGCTGAACAAGCAAGGAGTTAAACCATGACTTTGACGCGTCTTTCCCGTGTCTGCATTGCGCTGCTGCTGGGCGCCGGCTTCAGTACCACTGCCCTGGGCCACAACCCGATGTGCGAGTGCAAGGAAATCGCCGGCGAGCAGATCCAGTGCACCGGCGGTTTCTCCGACGGCAGCGGCGCCCCCGGCGTGACGCTGGATGTGATCGGCTATGACGAAACCATCCTGCTGCCCGGCAAGCTGGGCCAGGATTCGACCCTGACCTTCAAGAAACCCTCGGCCGAGTTCTATGTGCTGTTTGACGCAGGCCCGGGGCACGTGGTTGAAATCGACCAAGCGGATATCCAGCCTCAATGAGTACGACACAGGTTGTACGCCCCGCCGGTGCCGGGCACGAAACCCTCTACGTGCTGCTGCTGTGCCTGATCATCCTGGCGGTGGCCGGTACGGTAGTGGCGCTGCACGGCGAGTCCCAGGAAGTGACTGCGGTGCCCAGCCACCAGTTGGACGCCCGCCGCGACCTCAGCGCCGCCGAGCAAGGTATCTATGCCGACCTGCGGGTGACCCTGGATGAAATCCAGCTGCTGCAGGCCGAGCAAAATGCGCTGCCCACGCCCGAGCAACTGGCCGAAGAAGGCTTTGCGCCCTTCGCCAGGACGCCAGCTCGGTCAGCCGTGGCGATCATCGCTGGCAGTTGCTGGCGCCCTCGGCCTACCTGGGTTTGAGCCGCACGCCCGGCACCAGCGGCTCGTTGCTGATGCGCGTGCACGGCACCGAGCCGGATATCTGGCTCAACCGCCAGGCCGACCTTGCCGCCCCTTCCGACCTCACTGACCAGGCGCTGATCGCAGCCGGCTGGCAGCAGGTGGTCGCGCAATTCGATGCCGGCGTCACCCGCCAGCACCGTCACTGAACGAGAAGACCGATTGCCCATGTCTATTTCATCTCCCCTGTTGCGCCTGTTGCTGGTTGGCCTGTTCAGCCTGATGCTCGCTCCCTTGGCCAATGCCGAGGCAGCCAAACGCCTGCGCATCGGCATCACCCTGCACCCTTATTACAGCTACGTGGCGAATATCGTCGGCGACAAGGCCGAGGTCGTGCCGCTGATTCCGGCCGGTTTCAACCCCCATGCCTACGAACCACGCGCCGAAGACATCAAGCGCATCGGCACCCTCGACGTGATCGTGCTCAATGGCGTCGGCCATGACGACTTCGCCGACCGCATGATCGCCACCAGCGAGCGCCCGGATATCCCGGTGATAGAGGCCAACGCCAACGTGCCATTGCTGGCCGCCACCGGCAATGCCGCACGCGGTGCGGGCAAGGTGGTCAACCCGCACACCTTCCTGTCGATCAGCGCGTCGATTGCCCAGGTCAACAACATCGCCCGCGAGCTGGGCAAGCTCGACCCGGACAACGCCAAGACCTACACCCAGAACGCCCGCGCCTACGGCAAACGCCTGCGCCAGATGCGCGCCGATGCGCTGGCCAAGCTGACCAGCGCACCCAACCCGGATTTGCGCGTGGCCACGGTGCACGCGGCCTACGACTACCTGCTGCGTGAGTTCGGCCTGGAAGTCACCGCCGTGGTCGAACCGGCGCACGGTATCGAGCCAAGCCCCAGCCAGTTGAAAAAAACCATTGATGAACTGCGCGCATTGGACGTGAAAGTGATCTTCTCGGAGATGGATTTCCCGTCCACCTACGTCGACACCATCCAGCGTGAATCAGGGGTCAAGCTCTACCCGCTGTCGCATATCTCCTACGGCGAATACAGCGCTGAAAAATACGAAGTGGAAATGACCGGCAACCTCAACACGGTGGTGCGGGCGATTCAGGAGTCCGGGACATGACGGCGGCGCAGCAGCTTAAAGTGGCCAGCGTCGGCCCGACGCTCGAGTTCGACAAGGTCTCGCTGACACTCGGTCGTACCGTGATCCTTGATGGGGTGAGCTTCCAGGTTCAACCCGGCAGCATCCACGCCTTGGTCGGCCCGAACGGCGGCGGCAAAAGCTCGCTGATCAAGACCCTGCTGGGGCAAACGCCGCACCAGGGGCGGTTGAGCCTGCAGTGGCCGACCATTCCCGGCACCATCGGCTATGTGCCGCAGGCGCTGGAGTTCGACCGCGGCCTGCCGATGACGGTCGACGATTTTATGGCTGCCATGTGTCAGCGACGCCCTGCGTTTCTCGGCCTGTCCCGGCATTACGCCGCCGCGATTGGCGAGGCCCTGGAACGAGTCGGCATGCAGGACAAACGCAAGCGGCGCATGGGCGCGCTGTCCGGCGGTGAGCGTCAGCGCGTATTGCTGGCCCAGGGCCTGATCCCCGCGCCGCAACTGCTGGTGCTGGATGAACCGATGTCGGCCCTCGATGAAGCCGGTATCCAGGTGTTCGAGCGCTTGCTCAATGACTGGCGCCTGGCCGGGATTACCGTGCTGTGGATCGAGCACGACCTGAAGCCGTGGGACGCCTGGCGGACCGCGTCACCGGGTTGAACCGTCGCGTGCTGTTCGACGCCACGCCCAAAGAGGCACTGACCCCGGATCGCCTGCTGAGCCTGTTTTCCACCCACCCTCGGAGCCCGGCGCAATGAGTTATGAAGCGTTTCGCTTGATGGTCCAGGGCTGGGCCTCTTCCGGTTACCTGCCGGAGGCGCTGGCCTATGGTTTTGTGGTCAACGCGCTGCTCGCCGGTTTGCTGATCGGCCCGGTTCTGGGCGGCCTGGGCACGCTGGTGGTGGTCAAGCGCTTTGCGTTTTTCTCCGAAGCGGTCGGGCATGCCGCGCTGACCGGCGTGGCCGTGGGCATCCTGCTCGGTGAACCCTACACCGGGCCCTATGGCAGCCTGTTCGGCTACTGCCTGTTGTTCGGCATTTTGCTCAACTACCTGCGCAACCGCACCGGCCTCGCGCCCGACACCTTGATCGGCGTGTTCCTTTCGGTGTCCCTGGCCCTGGGCGCAAGCCTGCTGCTGATCCTGGCGGGCAAGATCAACGTGCATATCCTCGAAAACGTGCTGTTCGGCTCGGTGCTGACGGTCAATGGCAATGACCTGCTGGTGCTGGCGATCGTCGGCTCACTGGTGATGGCCCTGGCGCTGCCGCTGTACAACCGCATCATGCTCGCCAGTTTCAACCCGCAACTGGCGGCCGTGCGGGGGTGGCGGTGAAGACCCTGGATTACCTGTTCGTGATCCTGGTGACACTGATCACCGTGGCGGCGGTCAAGGTGATCGGTGCGATCCTGGTGGGCGCGCTGCTGGTGATTCCGGCCGCAGCAGCACGCCTGCTGAGCCAGTCGCTCAAGGGGTTTTTCTGGGTTTCGGTGGCGATCGCCACCGTGAGTACCCTGTGCGGTATTTTGTTGCCGATCATTTTCGACCTGCCTATCCCCTCCGGCGCCGCGATCATTCTGATGGCCGGTATTTTCTTCGCGCTCGCCGCCATCGCACGTGGCACCGTGCCCAGCCTCAAAGGGAATCTTGGATAATGCGCTCCGTTCTTCATCCTCTGGCCCTGGCCATCGCCTGTTTATTCACCGCGCCCTTGATGGCGGCCGAAGCGGCCAAACCGGCTGCTCATGCAGCCAAACCGGTCAAGGTCCTGGCCTCGCTGCCGATCACGTATGGGCTTGCCGAGCTGCTGCTCAAAGGCACTGATGTACAGCTTGAACGTGCCGCACCGGCCAACCTGCCGGGTTCGCGGCAGGTGTCCTACTTCACCGGCCGTGGTGCACCGGCGCTGAGCGCGTTGGCCCTGGACGCCGACGCGGCCATCGGCCTGCGCTCGCTGTGGGCGGATGACCCGCTCTACCCGGTGGCGCGCCGCAGCAATATCCGCATCGTCGAGGTGGACGCCGCACGCCCGGTGGACGGCGGCTTGCCGGGGATCGCCGTGCAGCCGGGCAGCAGCGACGGCCTGAACAGCCAGCCGTGGCAATCGAGCAACAACATGGGACGTATGGCCGACGTCATGGCCGCCGACCTGAGCCGCCTGGCGCCCGGCGCCAAACCGCAGATCGACGCCAACCTGGCCGCCCTCAAGCAGCGCCTGCTCAAGCTCACCGCCGACAGCGAAGCGCGATTGGCCAAGGCCGATAACCTGAGCGTGGTCAGTTTGAGCGATCATTTCGCCTATCTGATCAGCAGCCTGAACCTGGAAGTGCTCCGCACCGACGCACGCCCCGACGCCGACTGGACGCCCGAGGCCCTGCACAAACTCAGTACCGAGCTGAAAGACAACGACGTGGCCGTGGTGCTGCATCATCGCCAGCCGAGTGAAGCGGTGAAAGCCGCTATCACGGCCGGCGGCTCGAAGCTGCTGGTGCTGAACGTCGACGGCGCGGACCCGGTATCAGAGCTGCAAACCAATGTGGATCAGGTGATCAAAACCCTCACCCCTGAACACACAAACCCTCGTGGCGAGCGGGCTTGCTGTGGCGAGCGGGCTTGCCCGCGTTGGGCTGCGCAGCAGCCCTAATACGACCGCCGCGCATGTACAGACAAATCACGGTTGCAGATTTTGGGGCTGCTTCGCACCCCAACGCGGGCAAGCCCGCTCGCCACAGCAAGCCCGCTCGCCACAACAAGCCCGCTCGCCACAACAAGCCGATTCGCCACAACCAGCCGGCTCATCACAATAAGCTCGCTCGCCTCAGGGTCAAACCACATCCACGCCGACGTGGATGGCGTCATGTCGCCAGAACTCCAGGTCGCAGTCGATCAACCGCTGATGCTGGTCATAGTTGACCCGGGCGATGCGCAAGCCCGGGCTGCCTACCGACACGCGCAACGCGGCGGCGGCTTCCACCGGCAGTGAGGTGGGGACAATTTCGAAACGCACCCGCCCGTAGTGCAAATCGTACTTGCGCGCATACAACTCGGTCATCGACTGATTCAAATCGCACGCCAAAATCCCCGGAAAATACTGCGGGTTCAGGTAGTGCTCCACGTACAACACCAAACGCCCGTCAATCCGCCGGCTCCGGCAGATCTGAATCACACTCGACAGCGCCGGCAATTGCAGCCATGCACACACCGCCGCCGACGCCGGTTGCAGCCGCGCAGAAATCACTTCAGTCGACGCCACCCGCCCCTGGTCGTTGACCATTGCGTGAAAATGGCTGCGCTGCATCAGGTTGTAGGCCAGCCGTGGCGGCGAGACAAACCAGCCGCGGCGCTCCTCGCGATAAATCTGGCCTTGGGCCTCCAGTTGTAACAAGGCTTCCCGCACGGTAATTCGAGTGGTACCAAACAACTCGCTGAGTTTGCGCTCGGCGGGCAGTTTGCTTGCAGGCGGCAACAGGCCGTGGTCGATCTGCTCTTGCAGCGCCAGACCGATGGAGGTCACCGCCTTGATTGCCTCATCACGCATCAACGTTACCTATCTGGACTAGACCAGCACCGCAAAGGTGCATGAAACGCGCTGTATTCGGGCTTCTGCTCTTACGTGCCAGCCTAGGCATTACAGATGACCGACAGATGACAGTCCGTGTCGAACGCCTTTACCACACCCTGCAATACATCGGCCAAGTCCAGCGCCTGCGGGGCCTTTGACATGGTCTACGCTAAGTCTGCACTCAGCGACATAAGCGATTTAAAAACGACATCGACATGAAACTGTCATCCATCCCGCCTAGATTGGCTCAGGTATTGCTGACCTAGACCAACACCACCGCAAACGTCGACAAAAACGCAGCGTTGAAAACGCCCAAAGGAGCTTCGGATGAAACAGCTTTTCCTGGCATCACTGTTAGGCTCGACCATTGCCATGTGCACCGCCGCCATGGCCGCTGATACCGCTCTAGCTACTCCTAATTTGAAGACACTGGAAGCCGCCGCGAAAGCGGAAGGCGCCGTCAACAGCGTCGGCATGCCCGATGACTGGGCCAACTGGAAAGGCACCTGGGACGACCTGGCCAAGACCTACGGCCTCAAGCACATCGACACCGACATGAGCTCGGCCCAGGAAATCGCCAAGTTCAAGGCTGAAAAAGACAACGCCAGCGCCGATATCGGCGACGTGGGCGCAGCCTTCGGCCCGATTGCGGTGAAACAGGAAGTCACCCAGCCGTACAAACCGTCCACCTGGGCCCAGGTGCCGGATTGGGCCAAAGACAAAGACGGTCACTGGGCCCTGGCCTACACCGGCACCATCGCCTTTATCGTTAACAAGAAGCTGCTGCACGGTTCCGAAGTGCCAACAAGCTGGGCGGACCTGCTGACCGGCAAATACAAGGTTTCCGTCGGTGACGTAAGCACCGCGGCCCAGGCGTCCAACGCAGTACTGGCTGCGGCAATCGCCAATAAAGGCGATGAGAAAAACATCGCTCCCGGCCTGCAGTTCTTCACCAAGATCGCCCAGCAAGGCCGTCTCGGGCTGTCCAACCCGACCATCGCCACCATGGAAAAAGGCGAAGTCGAAGTGGGCATCGTCTGGGACTTCAACGGCCTGAGCTACAAGGCCAAGATGGCCAACCCGGATGACTACGTGGTGCTGATCCCCTCGGACGGTTCGGTGAAATCCGGCTACACCACCATCATCAACAAATACGCCAAGCACCCGAACGCCGCCAAGCTGACCCGCGAATACATCTTCAGCGATGCCGGCCAACTCAACCTGGCCAAGGGCAATGCGCGTCCGATCCGGGCTGAAACCGACCTGAAACTGCCGGCCGATATCGCCAAGAACCTGATCCCGGGCGAGCAGTACACCAAGGCCAACCCGCAGCCGATCAAGGATGCCGATGCCTGGGAAGCCACGTCCAAAAAGCTGCCACAGCTGTGGAACGAGCAGGTCATCGTAGAAATGAAGTAACCGCCTGAAATGCACTCAGGGTGGGCGCTGGCTTGCCGGCGATAGCGGTCGAACATTCAACATTTATGTTGCCTGATACGCCGCCATCGCAGGCCAGCCAGCCTCCCACACTTTGATCCGGTTCCAACCGAAAAAAGATCCAAGCCCATCTGTTGCGGAGCGCCAGCCCCCATGAAGCACAATGTCATCCTTGTCGTGCTCGACGGCCTGAACTTCGAGGTTGCCCGACACGCCATGGGGCACTTGCAGGCCTATGTCGGCGCAGGACGCGCAGCCCTCTACAAGCTGGAGTGTGAACTGCCCGCCCTGTCCCGCCCGTTGTACGAATGCATCCTTACCGGCGTGCCTCCGATCCAGAGCGGCATCGTCCACAACAACGTCTCGCGCCTGTCCAACCAGCGCAGCATCTTTCATTACGCCACTGCCGCGGGGTTGACCACGGCGGCGGCGGCTTATCACTGGGTCAGCGAGTTGTATAACCGCACGCCCTTCCTCGCCGCCCGTGATCGTCACACTGACGACAAGGCGCTGGCGATCCAGCACGGGCATTTCTACTGGAATGACCATTACCCGGATTCGCACCTGTTTGCCGACGCCGAGAGCCTGCGGCTCAAACACGCGCCGAACTTCCTGGTGGTGCACCCGATGAACATCGACGACGCCGGCCACAAGCACGGCCTCGACACCCCCCAATACCGTAACAGCGCACGCTCGGCCGACATCATCCTGGCCGACTACCTGCAAGGCTGGCTCGATGCCGGCTACCAGGTGCTGGTGACCGCCGACCACGGCATGAACAACGATCGCTCGCACAACGGCCTGCTGCCGGAAGAACGCGAAGTACCGCTGTTTGTGTTCGGCGATGCCTTCAGCCTGGAGGCCGGCGCCGCGCCGAAACAGACCGACCTCTGCGGCACCGTCTGCGAACTGCTGGGCGTGCCCCACGACAAACCTGTATGCCGGGAGCTGCTGAAGTGAACGCCATGACCCGCGGCAAATGGCTGGCGCTGCTATGCCTGGTGCCTTTCGCGCTGTTCTTTATCGTGTTTGAAATCGCCCCGCTGGTCTGGGTGCTGATCAACAGCCTGCAAACCGAAGAAACCGGCTGGGGCCTGGATAATTTCACACGTATCTTCAGTTCGAAGTTCTACCTGCAAGCGATCCAGTTCAGCCTGGAGATCAGCTTCTACTCCAGCATCTTCGGCATCATCATTGCTGTGCTGGGCAGTTACTCGCTGCGCAAGGTGGACTCGCCACTGCGCAATTTCGTCACTGCCTTCGCCAACATGACCAGCAATTTCTCCGGCGTGCCCCTGGCCTTCGCGTTCATCATCCTGCTGGGGTTCAACGGCAGCATTACCATCATGCTCAAGCAGGCGGGGATCATTCAGGACTTCAACCTGTATTCCAAAACCGGGCTGATCATCCTCTATACCTACTTCCAGATTCCCCTCGGCGTGCTGCTGCTCTACCCGGCGTTCGACGCCTTGCGCGAGGACTGGCGCGAGTCGGCGGCCTTGCTCGGCGCCAATGGCTGGGACTTCTGGCGGCATATCGGCCTGCCGGTGCTCACACCGGCCCTGCTGGGTACGTTCGTGATCCTGCTGGCCAATGCCCTGGGCGCCTACGCCACGGTCTACGCCCTGACTACCGGTAACTTCAACGTGCTGCCGATTCGTATCGCCGGCCTGGTGTCGGGGGATGTGTCACTCGACCCGAACCTGGCCAGCGCCCTGGCCGTGGTGCTGGTAGCGCTGATGACCCTGGTCACCGTGGTCCATCAACTGCTGCTCAAGAGGAGCTACCATGTCTCGCGCTGAAGCCGGCCCGGCCTCCCTCTACCACCGCGTGGTGGTGTACCTGTTGTTTGCGATCCTGGTGCTGCCGTTGATCGGCACCTTCGTCTACTCCATTGCCAGCAGTTGGTCGGCCACCATCCTGCCCGCCGGTTTTACCGTGAAATGGTACGTGCAGCTGTGGAGTGACCCACGCTTTCTGATGGCCTTCGGGCAATCGCTGCTGGTCTGCGTGGGGGCACTGATCCTGTCGGTGGTGTTGATTCTGCCGCTGCTGTTTGTGGTGCATTACCACTTCCCCAGGCTGGATGCGCTGATGAACATCCTGATCCTGCTGCCGTTTGCGGTGCCGCCGGTGGTGTCCTCGGTGGGCCTGCTGCAACTCTACGGCTCCGGGCCATTTGCGATGGTGGGCACGCCGTGGATTCTGATCGGTTGCTACTTCACCGTGGCCCTGCCGTTCATGTACCGGGCGATCACCAACAACCTGCAAGCGATCAACCTGCGCGACCTGATGGACGCCTCGCAGCTACTGGGTGCCAGCACCTGGCAGGCGGCGATCCTGGTGGTGCTGCCGAACCTGCGCAAAGGCTTGATGGTAGCGCTGCTGCTGTCGTTCTCGTTCCTGTTCGGTGAGTTCGTGTTCGCCAACATCCTGGTGGGCACCCGCTACGAAACCCTGCAGGTGTACCTGAACAACATGCGCAACAGCAGCGGGCACTTCACCAGTGCCGTCGTGATTTCCTATTTCTTCTTTGTGCTGGTGCTGACCTGGGCCGCCAATATCTTGAACAAGGACAAAAGCCAATGAGCTTCGTCAGCGTCCAACACCTGCAAAAAGGCTACGCCGGCACACCGGTATTCAGTGATATCAACTGCGAAATCGCCAAGGGCGAGTTCGTCACCCTGCTCGGCCCGTCCGGGTGCGGCAAGTCCACCTTGTTGCGCTGCATCGCCGGCCTGACCTCGGTAGACAGTGGGAAAATTCTGCTGGATGGGCAGGATATCGTCCCTCTGAGCCCGCAGAAACGAAACATCGGCATGGTGTTCCAGAGCTATGCACTGTTCCCCAACATGACCGTGGAACAGAACGTCGCCTTTGGCCTGCGCATGCAAAAGGTCAACGCCGACGACAGCCATAAGCGCGTGCAGGAAGTGCTGCAACTGGTCGAACTCAAGGACCTCGCCGGGCGCTACCCGCACCAGATGTCCGGCGGCCAGTGCCAGCGCGTGGCCCTGGCCCGCTCGCTGGTGACCCGCCCGCGCCTGTTGCTGCTCGATGAGCCGCTGTCGGCACTGGATGCGCGGATTCGCAAGCACCTGCGCGAACAGATCCGCCAGATCCAGCGCGAACTGGGGCTGACCACGATTTTCGTGACCCATGACCAGGAAGAAGCCCTGACCATGTCCGACCGGATCTTCCTGATGAACCAGGGCAAGATCGTGCAAAGCGGTGACGCCGAAACCCTCTACACCGCGCCGGTGGACGTGTTCGCCGCCGGGTTTATCGGCAACTACAACCTGCTGGATGCGGACAAGGCCAGCCAGTTGCTGCAGCGCCCGATCAGCGGGCGCATCGCGATTCGTCCGGAAGCCATCGAACTCAGCCGCAGCGGCGAACTCGACGCGCTGGTGCGCAGCCACAGCCTGCTGGGCAACGTGATTCGCTACCGCATCGAAGCCCGTGGCGTGGAATTGGTGGTGGACGTGCTCAACCGTTCGGCCGACGATCTGCACCCCGACGGTCAGCGCCTGGCACTTTCCATCGACCCCAGCGCGCTGTGTGAAGTAGCCTGAGCAGCAACGAAATCTGAGAGAGCGTGACGGATGGCATTGGTAATTTTTGATTTGGACGACACCCTGATCCACGGCGACTGCGCCACCCTGTGGAGCGAGCAGATGGGCCGCCTGGGGTGGGTCGACCCCGAGTCGTTCATGCGCAGGAACACGGAGCTGATGGACGCCTACAGCCAGGGCAAGCTGGCCATGGAAGACTTCATGGACTTCAGCCTGGAGCCAATGATCGGCCGCACCCCGGAAGAAATCGACCACCTGGTGGAGCCATGGGTCGAGGACATCATCGAACCGCTGATCTACAGCGACGCCACCAAAACCATCGCCCGGCACCGCGCGAATGGTGACCGGATTCTGGTGATTTCCGCCTCGGGCACTCATTTGGTCACGCCGATTGCGGCGCGTATCGGCATAGATGAAGTGCTGGGGATTGATCTGGAGGTCAGCCACGGCGTGTACAGCGGCCAGACCGTGGGTGTACTGACTTACCGCGAAGGCAAAATCACGCGCCTGCTGGAATGGTTGGAGCAGGAAGGTGAAAGCCTGGAGGGGGCGTACTTCTATTCGGATTCACGCAATGACTTGCCATTGTTGCTCAAGGTGGATCACCCGCAAGTGGTGAACCCGGACCCGGTGTTGCGTGAGCATGCACAAAAGGCCGGTTGGCCGATTCACCACTGGGTCTGATTCACCCAAGACCAACTGTGGGAGCGGGCTTGCTCGCGAAAGCGGTGTATCAGTGAAGAATGTTTCATCTGACACACCGCTTTCGCGAGCAAGCCCGCTCCCACATTGACCGCACTTCAAGTTGAAATCAGGTCAGCGTTTCGTCAATCACCAACACCAACTTCCCGGAAATCTGATTAGTCGCCAGTTCGGCAAACGCCGCCTCGGCGTCCTTGATCGGGAAGGTCTTGGCCAGTTGCGGGCTCAGGCGGCCTTCAACAAACAGTGGCCAGACATGCTGGCTCAAGTCGCTGAACAGGTCTGCCTTGAACTGATCACTGCGGCTGCGCAGGGTCGAGCCCAGCAACTGAATGCGCTTGCCCAGCACCTGGGCCAAGTCCAGCTGCGCCTCGCGGCCGCCCATCAGGCCGATCAATACCCAACGGCCATCCAGGGCCAGCAGTTTGAGGTCGAGTGCCGCATAGCTACCGCCAACCGGGTCCAGGATCACATCGAACGGCCCAAAATCGCGCAGCCCTTCAATACCGTCGGTACGTACCACGCCGCCCTGGGCACCGAGTTCTTCGCAGTAGGCCAGGCGCTCCGCTGAGCCGACGCTGACCCAGCACGGGCTGCCAAACGCCTTGCACAACTGGATCGCCGCCGAGCCCACGCCGCTGGCACCGGCATGCAGCAACACTTTTTCACCCGGCTTGAGGCCCGCCAGCTGGAACAGATTGAGCCACGCGGTGCTATACACCTCAGGCAATGCTGCCGCTTCGACCAGCGACAAACCTTCCGGCACCGCCAGCACGTGCCGCGCATCCACCACCACTTCTTCGGCCATGCCGCCCCCGGCCAGCAGCGCGCAAACGCGATCCCCCACCTGCCAGGACGAGCCCGCACCGACTTCGCTGATCACCCCGGAACACTCCAGGCCCAGCACAGGGCTAGCGCCCGGCGGGGGTGGATAGAGCCCCGCACGCTGTAATAAATCGGCGCGATTAAGGCCGGCGGCCGACACCCGAATGCGAACTTGGCCTACATCGCAGGTAGGACTGGGTTCTTCTAACCACTCCACACGACCTTCAACGCCTTGCAATGCTTTCACAGTGCCTCCATAGTGAGTCTGGACTGAGCCCGTAGCTGTAGCGCCGGGCTTTTTGCATTATGCGACCGGATCATATGGAACCGGCTCCCTCAAAGACGGCCTAATATGCGTTATCAATTGCCCCCGCGTCGAATCAGCATGAAGCATTTGTTCCCCAGCACCGCCCTCGCTTTTTTCATTGGTCTCGGCTTCGCGTCGATGTCGACCAATACGTTCGCAGCCAACAGCTGGGACAATCTTCAGCCTGATCGCGATGAGGTGATTGCCAGCCTTAACGTCGTCGAGTTGCTCAAGCGCCATCACTACAGCAAGCCGCCGCTCGACGACGCTCGCTCGGTGATCATCTACGACAGCTACCTCAAGCTGCTGGATCCGTCGCGCAGCTACTTCCTGGCCAGCGATATCGCTGAGTTCGACAAGTGGAAGACCCAGTTCGACGACTTCCTCAAGAGCGGCGATCTGCAACCCGGCTTCACCATCTACAAGCGCTACCTGGATCGCGTCAAAGCGCGTCTGGACTTCGCCTTGGGTGAACTGGACAAGGGCGTCGACAAGCTCGACTTCACCCAGAAGGAAACCCTTCTGGTGGACCGTAAGGACGCCCCTTGGCTGACCAGCACCGCCGCGCTCGACGACCTGTGGCGCAAACGCGTCAAGGACGAAGTGCTGCGCCTGAAGATCGCCGGCAAGGAGCCCAAGGCCATCCAGGAGCTGTTGACCAAGCGCTACAAAAATCAGCTGGCGCGTCTGGACCAGACCCGCGCCGAAGATATCTTCCAGGCTTACATCAACACCTTCGCGATGTCCTACGACCCGCACACCAATTATCTGTCGCCGGATAACGCGGAAAACTTCGATATCAACATGAGTCTGTCGCTGGAAGGCATCGGTGCCGTCCTGCAAAGCGATAATGACCAGGTCAAGATCGTGCGTCTGGTGCCGGCAGGTCCGGCGGACAAGACCAAGCAGGTGGCCCCGGCCGACAAGATCATCGGTGTGGCCCAGGCCGACAAAGAGATGGTCGATGTGGTCGGCTGGCGCCTGGACGAAGTGGTCAAGCTGATCCGTGGGCCGAAAGGCAGCGTGGTACGCCTGGAAGTGATTCCGCACACCAATGCGCCGAACGACCAGACCAGCAAGATCGTGTCCATCACCCGTGAAGCGGTGAAGCTCGAAGACCAGGCTGTGCAGAAGAAAGTCCTCAACCTCAAGCAGGATGGCAAGGACTACAAGCTGGGCGTGATTGAGATCCCGGCCTTCTACCTGGACTTCAAGGCGTTCCGTGCCGGCGATCCGGACTACAAGTCCACCACCCGTGACGTGAAGAAAATCCTGACCGAGCTGCAGAAGGAAAAAGTCGACGGCGTGGTCATCGACCTGCGCAACAACGGCGGCGGTTCACTGCAGGAAGCCACCGAGCTGACCAGCCTGTTTATCGACAAGGGCCCGACCGTGTTGGTACGCAACGCTGACGGCCGTGTTGATGTGCTGGAAGACGAGAACCCGGGTGCCTTCTACAAAGGGCCGATGGCGTTGCTGGTCAACCGTCTCTCGGCTTCGGCTTCGGAGATTTTCGCCGGCGCCATGCAGGACTATCACCGTGCGCTGATCATCGGCGGCCAGACTTTTGGCAAAGGCACCGTGCAGACCATTCAGCCGCTGAACCACGGCGAGCTTAAACTGACACTGGCCAAGTTCTACCGGGTTTCCGGGCAGAGCACCCAGCATCAGGGCGTGCTGCCGGACATCGATTTCCCGTCGATCATCGACACCAAGGAAATCGGCGAAAGCGCTCTGCCTGAGGCCATGCCGTGGGACACCATCCGTCCTGCGATCAAGCCTGCGTCGGACCCGTTCAAGCCGTTCCTGGCGCAGTTGAAGGCTGACCACGACACCCGCTCCGCCAAGGATGCCGAGTTCGTGTTTATCCGCGACAAGCTGGCCCTGGCCAAGAAACTGATGGAAGAAAAAACCGTCAGCCTCAACGAAGTGGATCGCCGCAAGCAGCACACCGACATCGAAAACCAGCAACTCGTACTGGAAAACATCCGCCGCAAGGCCAAGGGTGAAGATCCACTCAAAGAGCTGAAGAAAGAAGATGAAGATGCACTGCCGACCGACGCTGACAAAACCAAGCCGGAAGACGACGCCTACCTGGCCGAGACTGGCCGGATCCTGCTGGACTACCTGAAAATCACCAAGCAGGTAGCCAAGCAGTAAATGATGGCGATTTAATGTGGTCGCTCCCCGGAGTGTCATCATATAGACATCATTCTGTCGTGAAATGTAGGACCGCAGGCTTAACGCCTGCGGTCCTTTTTTTCGATCGAGATCGCCATGACCATGACCGAACAGCTGAATGCATTGGGCTCTATCCTGGCTCAAGGCAGTTTGCACAGCCTGTTCCAACCGATCATCTGCCTGTCCGAACGGCGCATCCTCGGCTACGAAGCCCTCAGCCGCGGCCCCTCCAACAGCCCGCTGCACTCCCCCGTCTCGTTGTTTTCCGTGGCCAGCCACGCCGGGCGCCTCAGTGAACTGGAAATCGCCTGCCGCGAAAGCGCGTGCCGACGCTTCAGCGAACAGAAGCTGCCGGGCAAGCTGTTTCTCAATATCTCGCCCGAATCCCTGATGGAGACGGCGCATCAACCTGGGCGCACCCTGCAACTGCTGCGCGACTTCGGCATCCCGCCGAACCAGGTGGTGATCGAGCTCACCGAGCAAACGCCCACCGACGATTTCGACCTGCTGCAGACCGCCCTGCATCACTACCGCAACATGGGTTTCGCCATCGCCCTGGATGACTTGGGCGCTGGGTATTCCAGCCTGCGCCTGTGGTCGGAGTTACGTCCTGATTACGTGAAAATCGACCGGCACTTTATCGACGGCATCCACCAGGACGCGCTCAAGCGCGAGTTTGTCGGCTCTATCCTGCAGATCGCCAGGGCCTCACGCGCCCAGGTAATTGCCGAGGGTATCGAGTTGCCGGAAGAGCTGGCGGTGCTCACGGAAATGGGCGTCGACCTAGTCCAGGGCTATCTGCTCTGCCGCCCGCAGGAACACCCGCCGCAGGAAGCGCGGCAGATGCTGCCCAAACCGGACAGCGCCAATATCGCCCTCAGCGACGAAGGCAGCGACCTCAGCGCCCTGCTCAACGAACAACCGGCGGTGGATCAGGACACGGCCACCGCTCAGGTGCTGGAGTCGTTCCGCCGCCAGGCCAACCTCAATTCGCTGGCGGTGCTGGACGGGCGCGGTCACCCGGTCGGCATCGTGCATCGGCATTCGCTGTCCGACGCCCTGCTTAAGCCTTTCGCCACCGATCTGTTTGCGCGCAAGCCCATCAGCCGCCTGATGAGCGATGATTTTCTGGCCGTGGAGCTGAGCCAATCCCTGCAACAAGTCAGCCGCTTGTTGACCAGCCGTGCGCGGCAACGCATTGAAGAAGATTTCATCATCACGCTCAATGGCGACTACCTGGGCCTGGGCCGGGTGATCGACGTGCTCAAGCTGATCACCGAGCTGAAAATCCAGCAGGCCCGCTACGCCAACCCACTGACGCTGCTGCCGGGCAACGTGCCGATCCAGCAGTGCCTCACACGGTTATTGCAGCAACAGCGGGAGTCGGTGATCTGCTACGTGGATATCGACAGCTTCAAGCCGTTCAACGATATCTATGGCTACGGGCGTGGGGATGAGGTGTTGCTGTGCCTGGCGCAGTGCCTCAACGACCGCGTCGACCCAAGCCGCGACTTTGTCGGACACATTGGCGGGGATGATTTTTTGCTGGTGCTGGGGCCGCAGGATTGGCGCAAGCGACTCAACCAGTTGCTGGATGATTTTCACACCCAATGCCGACGCTTCTACCGCGCCGAGCACCTCGATGCCGGGTGCTTTGTGGCCTTGAACCGCCAGGGCGTGCGCCAGGAGTTTGCATTGCTGTCGCTGTCGATCGGCGTGGTGCATTTATATCCACAGGCCTGTGCACAACTGGATGCCAGCCAGTTGGCGGAACTGGCGTCACAGGCCAAGCACCATGCCAAGGACATAGCCGGCTACAGCATCCATGTGATCGACAGCATGGACGTGCTGACCCAGGCGCTTTAGGCCTCGGCGGATTCCGGGTATTCGTATTCGAATACGCGCACCACTTCCGAGGCGTGCCAGGAGGCTGCAGCCACACCATCAGAGGGCCCACTGAAGCGCCCCAGACGCTCCACGCACTCAAAGAAACCGGTACGCGGCAGACGGCTGGCGCCCTGGCTGATCACCAGCGAGCTGCGCAACGGCTGCTCGGCCTTGGCGTCCAGCGCGGCCAGGTGCTCCAGCGCGGCGGCCAGGGTCTGCATGGCCGGCGTAGGAAACTGCAGGCGCTCCAGCAGCGCGCGGTATGTCAGCAGATGGCGCTGGCGGCGCGCCTGGTCCAGCTCATTGAGTAAGCCATCCCAGTGTTGACGGCTGATACGTAGGCTCAAGATTCTTCCCTCCAACCTGCAACGCCCAATTCCCAAGCCAGGCTGCGGCGAATCGCGGCATCCGGCTGGCGCTCACCACTTTCGATCAATCCAAGATACGAGGGGCTGATACCCACGGTGCGGGCCAGGGTCTCGATGGCCAGGCCCTTGGCTTCGCGCAAGCCGCGCAGGTCTGCGAGCGGGCGCAGGTCCTGGCCGGGTGCGGCTTGGGCAGTAGCAGAAGAAGGCGGTGCGGGTTGTTGCTGACCGGCAGCTTTTAGCAGCGCCTGGTACTGCGCCCATGGCAAAACCGCGTATTCGGGTTCGCCATCGCGTGAAATTATCTGAATATCCATGAGTGCCCCGTAGGATAACAACACTTACAACGTAAGCTCTTTCCTTAGGAGTGTAATCCTAACAGCCACAAAGGTCGCAGGGTGATAAACCGTGTCTTCAGTTTTTTTGCGAGGTTTCCTTGGCCAGCAAAGCTGGCGTCGCAGGCAGGCGCTCGACCACGGCCAGCTTTTCCGGACGCTGCGCCTCACGCCATGCGCGAAAGGCGCTCAGCTCGCCGTCCAGGGTCTTCATGACCCATGCAAGCACGGCGATATCATCGAGCATGCCGAACATCGGGATAAAGTCCGGGATCGCATCAATCGGGCTGAGGAAGTACATCAGCCCCGCCACCACCGAAATCAGTGCCTTGGGGCTGATCGCCCGGTACTCACCGCGCCAGTAGGCCAGGCACAAAGCCTGCAGCAGCTTGAGGTCATCCTTGAGCTTGCCCAGGCGGTTGCCCTGGCTTGAGCCCTTGGCGGCGACGGCGAACAGCAGCGTCGGCAAACGCCCACGGCCCAGCAAGCGTGCGGCCATAGGCAGGAAACGGGTGAAATTGAAGGGTGGTTTCATTTGTCACTCCAGTTCCAGGCGACATAAAAGGTTATCCACACAAATTGTGGATAACCTTGTGAACAGAGCCTATTTTTCTGGCTGAAAGCCACGGATTACAAGGCTTGCAGTCAGATCGGGCGTTTTTTGCGCACATTAAAAAAACCCAAGATTTCATTGACTTGGCGCTGATGTGCGGCTACCCGTACTCGAGTCTTATATCAGACTCCACGGCGCAACATGGGTTCGATCAGATTTCTGTAGGAGCCGGCTTGCCGGCGATGGACATTAAGATTAGGCGGACATCCTGGAGAAATTCAGTGGCTGGGCGTTTTTCGCCGGCATGCCGGCTCCTACATGGAAGCGCGCGTTTTCTGAGGGTCAGAAACAACAACGCCCCGTCGAGACGGGGCGTTGTGTGTTCAGGCGCCGATTACTTTTTGGCGGCTGGTGCAGCAGGTGCGTCAGGGGCTTCAGCCTTGGCTGGGTCCTTGATGGCCAGCAGCTCCAGGTCGAAAACCAGCACGGAGTTGGCTGGAATCGCCGGGCTCGGGCTTTGCGCGCCGTAGGCCAGGTCGGATGGGATGTACAGCTCGACCTTCTCGCCGACGTGCATCAGTTGCAGGCCTTCGACCCAACCCGGGATCACGCCGCTGACCGGCAGGTCAATCGGGCTACCGCGATCCACGGAGCTGTCAAAGGTGGTGCCGTTGGTGAGTTTACCGGTGTAGTGCACAGTCACCACGTCAGTCGGCTTAGGCTGAGGGCCGTCGGCTTTCTTGGTGATCTTGTACTGCAGACCGGAAGCGGTGGTGACTACGCCGTCTTTCTTGGCATTGTCTTCGAGGAATTTCTTGCCGGCGGCTGCCGAATCTTCGCTCATTTTGGTCATGCGTTCTTCAGCACGCTTCTGCAGTGCGGCAAACGCTTCAACCAGCTCGTCGTCTTTGAGCTTCTGCTCTTTTTTGCCGACGGCATCTTCGATGCCTTGGGCTACTGCTTTGGAATCCAGGTCATCCATGCCTTCTTGGGCAAGGCTTTTGCCCATGTTCAGGCCGATACCGTAGGAAGCTTTCTGCGCCGGGGTTTTCAGCTCTACGCTGGTCTGCGAATCACAACCCGCAAGTACCAGGCTAACCAGGGCCACCGCCGCCGCCAACCGATGCTGTTTCATGCTATTTCCTTGTTCATGCGCCAATAGGGCATTCGAATAAAGTCGCGAGCTTATCAGGCGGCCACGACCAATGGCTACCGGCATGTGAGCAGGAAACTTCCGATAAGTTCACGTGTTTAAACGCATTTTCATTCATTATGGCGGTCCGCGATGGATCGCGGACCGCGTGCATGCAGACTGCTGGCCACTTGCCGCACCTGCAACTCAATGGCATAAGAAAGCCACAACTGGACAAGGATAGTTATCTTGCGCATTTTTTCCCGAGTTTTATTGACGATATTCGTCATTTTCGGTCTGATCCTGGCGGTGGTGCTCTACTACATCGTCAACCCCAAACTCCCCGACTACGTGCCCGTGGAGCAAGTGCATTACCAGGATCAATGGAGTGCCGTCGACCGCCAGACCTACTACTTCACGCCCCAGGGCACCCAGGTAAAAGGCCTGCACTACGACTGGTTCACCGCCCTGGAACTGCCGTTTTCCAACCAGCGTTTTGCCACGCCAGACTACCTGGCACGCTTTGGTTTCCTGGTGGACCCCAAGCAAGCGCCCAGCGCACAAAACCCCGGCAACCTGCCCGTGGGTTTCGCCCGGCATAAAAACGCCGACGACAACGCCGAATACCTGGATATCACTTGCGCCGCCTGCCACACCGGCGAACTGCGCTATAAAGGCCAGGCCCTGCGTATCGACGGCGGCTCGGCCCAACACGTGCTGCCTTCCAGTGTGCCCACCCTGCGCGGCGGCAGTTTCGGCCAGGCCCTGGTCGCCAGCCTTGCAGCAACCTATTACAACCCGTGGAAATTCGAGCGCTTCGCCCGCCAGGTGCTGGGGGATCGCTACGACGCCGAGCAAAGCCAACTGCGCCAGGACTTCAAGCAGTCGCTGAACAAGTTCCTCAAAGTCGCCTGGAACGACACCCATCGCGGCCTCTACCCCACTGAGGAAGGCCCTGGCCGTACCGACGCGTTCGGCCGCATCGCCAATGCCAGTTTCGGCGACGCCATTTCTCCGGAAAACTATCGCATTGCCAATGCACCGGTGGACTACCCATTCCTCTGGAATATCTGGACCTTCGACTGGGTGCAATGGAACGGCTCGGCCCAACAACCGATGGCACGCAATATCGGCGAATCCCTCGGCGTGGGTGCGACCCTGACCTTCTTCGACAGTGCCGGCCAGCCGCTCCAGGGCGCAGCGCGCTACCCGTCGAGCGTGAGGGTGCGCGACCTCAACCTGATCGAAGAAACCCTGCAACGCCTCAAACCACCCACCTGGCCGGAGGAGCTGTTCGGCGCCATCGACAAGCCCCTGGCCGCCCAAGGCCGCGCGTTGTTCGCCGAGAACTGCGCCGGCTGCCACGTGCCGACCGTCACCCAGGAAAACGGTCGCCCGGTGCAGCACCTGAAAATGCTGCCGGTGGACACCATCGGCACCGATCCCGGAGCCGCCAGCAATATTGCCGACCAACGCTACGACCTCAGCGCCCTGCAATGGGACCCGGCGGAGCTGGCCAAGCTCAACGTCGAACTGCACCCCACGCCGACCGAGCCCCTGGACCTGAAAAATATCTCCGTGGCCAAGGGCCTGGCCTACGTCACGGCCTTCGTCGAAGACCACGCCTACCGCGCCGCCGGGGTCACCCCAGCCGAACGCCCGCGCCTGGATGGCTACGGCCTGCCGATCGGGGTACGCGAGTTGCGGGCCTACAAGGCGCGCCCACTGGCCGGCGTGTGGGCGACCCCGCCGTTCCTGCATAACGGTTCAGTGCCTACGATCTACCAGTTGCTCTCGCCCCAGGACGAACGCAGCACCACCTTCTATAAAGGCACCGTCAACTACGACCCGCGCCACCTGGGCTTTGAAACCCAGGGGTTCAAGAATGCCTTCCTGTTCGATACCAAAATCACCGGCAACCACAACAGCGGCCACGAATTCCGTGCCGGCAAACGTGGCGATGGCGTCATCGGCCGTGGCCTGCTACCGCAGGAACGCTGGGCGCTGCTGGAATACCTCAAAGTGCTGGGCGGCCCGCTGGAGCAACACTTGCCATGATTATCCGATCCCAATACAACCAACACTCCCTGCTCGTCCGGCTCTGGCTGCGCCTCGGCGCGTTTCTCGGCAAGACCCTGCTGTGGCTGATCGGCCTGGGCTTGCTCGGCTGGCTGGCCGCCACTGCCTGGTACGCCTGGCAGCACAGCGGCCCGGTGTCGCCGAACGAACAGATACCGGCGGGTGAAGCGGCGATGACCCAAGGCATTATCCAGACCGCGGTGCGCATCGTGGACCAGCACCGCGAGGGCACGCGCTACCTGCGCGATGCCCACGCCAAGGCGCATGGCTGCGTGAAGGCCGAAGTCAGTGTGCTGCCGGACCTGGACCCCGCCTTGCGCCAGGGCGTGTTTGCCGAGCCGGGCAAAGCCTGGTCGGCGCTGATGCGGCTGTCCAACGGCAACGCCTACCCGCAGTTCGACAGCATCCGTGATGCGCGGGGCATGGCGCTCAAGCTGCTCGACGTGCCGGGCAAACAACTGCTGGCCGACCAGCAAACGCGCACCGAGCAGGACTTCGTGATGTTCAGCCACCCGAACTTCTTTGTCAGCGATGTGGCGGAATACGCGCAGAACATCGGCGCACAAGCAGATGGCAAGAAAGTCCTGGCGTTCTTCCCCACCCTCGACCCACGCAGCTGGCAGGTACGCCACTTGTTTATCGCCTTGGCGACCCTCGCGCCAGCACCGGCCAGCCCGACGCAGACTACTTACTTTTCGGTATCGCCCTACAAGTTTGGCAAGGCCAACGCCAAGTTTCGTGTCGCGCCCGACCCGCAGAGTTGCCCGGAGTACGTGCTGCCCAAACAGAACCAGGACCTGCCGAATTTTCTGCGTAGCGCCTTGAGCCAGCAGCTGTCCACCGACCATGTACCGGCGTGCTTCGTGTTGCAGATTCAGCGCCAGAACCCGCAAAAATTCATGCCGATCGAAGACACCAGCATCGAATGGAAAGACAGCGATGCGCCCTTTGAAACGGTGGCCAAGGTACGCATTCCGGCGCAGGATTTCGACACGCCCGAACAGAACCTGGCATGCGACAACCAGTCGTTCAATCCCTGGTTCGGCGTGGCCGAGCATCGCCCCATCGGCGGCATCAACCGCTTGCGCAAAGCGGTGTACGAAGCGGTCAGCGATTACCGTCACAGCCGCAACACCCCGTAAAGAGTGCGTAACAATGGGCCCGGCGCCGTAAGGTTTGCGTCGGGTCTATTGAGCCGCTTTCGCCGCGCCTCTACCGTGAGCGCCTACCCCATCACGTAGGAAGTCACCGTGGAAAGCTCAACCCTCGGCATGCTCGTACTGACCATAATCGCCGTGTTCGGCACCGCCTCGTTTTGCTTTGAGCACCTGGCCACGCGCCAGCCGCGCAAGAAAAAACCAATAAGTAGCCGTCATGAGCGCCAGTCGATGCCCTGGATGCTCAGGCGCAGGCCGATAAAACTGAAGAACAGCGCGGGGGAGGTCAAATCGCAGGCAAAAAAAAGCCCGCTCAATGAGCGGGCTTCTTGTGGCGACCTGGCGTTCAGCTTTCCAGATTACCGAATATGGCGCAGCGGACGGGACTCGAACCCGCGACCCCCGGCGTGACAGGCCGGTATTCTAACCGACTGAACTACCGCTGCGCGTAACACTTGAAGCGAATGGTGGGTGATGACGGGATCGAACCGCCGACCCTCTGCTTGTAAGGCAGATGCTCTCCCAGCTGAGCTAATCACCCTTCGTTTCGGTGTGGGCGCATCATACACCAAAAAATCGTAATGTCTTGATTTAAATGCACTTTATTTAAAAAAAGTTCACCGCTCGATTTTTTGCCATATTTCGGGCAGAAAAAAGCCCGCGATTAAGCGGGCTTTCTGTGGTGACCTGGCGTTCAGCGTTCCAGGTTACCGAATATGGCGCAGCGGACGGGACTCGAACCCGCGACCCCCGGCGTGACAGGCCGGTATTCTAACCGACTGAACTACCGCTGCGCGTAACACATGAAGCGAATGGTGGGTGATGACGGGATCGAACCGCCGACCCTCTGCTTGTAAGGCAGATGCTCTCCCAGCTGAGCTAATCACCCTTCGTTTCGGTGTGGCGCGCATTCTACGGAGCGACCCCAAGTCTGGCAAGCACTTTCTTAAATCTTTTTTTTCAGCGCTTCCAATGGCTTAGGCAGGGTTGGCCTGCGGCGTGATCAAGAGAATAATGCCCCCCTTTGTATAAAGGAGAGACTCACCCCATGTGGTTCAAGAACCTGCTTATCTATCGCCTGACCCAAGATCTGCCTGTTGATGCCGAGGCGTTGGAAGCGGCCATGGCCACCAAACTGGCGCGCCCGTGTGCCAGCCAGGAGTTGACCACTTACGGTTTCGTCGCGCCTTTCGGTAAAGGTGAAGACGCTCCCCTGGTTCACGTCAGCGGTGACTTCCTGCTGATCGCCGCCCGCAAGGAAGAACGCATCCTGCCGGGCAGCGTGGTGCGTGACGCGCTGAAAGAGAAAGTCGAGGAAATCGAGGCCGAGCAAATGCGCAAGGTCTATAAAAAGGAACGCGACCAGATCAAGGATGAAATCATCCAGGCCTTCCTGCCGCGTGCGTTTATCCGCCGCTCGTCGACGTTCGCCGCCATCGCGCCGAAACAGGGCCTGATCCTGGTCAACTCGGCCAGCCCGAAACGCGCCGAAGACCTGCTCTCCACCCTGCGTGAAGTGATCGGCACCCTGCCGGTACGCCCACTGACGGTGAAAACCGCACCGACGGCGATCATGACCGACTGGGTCACCACCCAGAAACCGGCCGATGATTTCTTCGTCCTCGACGAATGTGAGCTGCGCGACACCCATGAAGACGGCGGCATCGTGCGCTGCAAACGCCAGGACCTGACCAGCGAAGAGATCCAGTTGCACCTGACCACCGGCAAAGTCGTGACCCAACTGTCGCTGGCGTGGCAGGACAAACTGTCCTTCATGCTCGACGACAAGATGACCGTCAAGCGCCTGAAGTTCGAAGACCTGCTGCAGGATCAGGCGGAACAGGACGGCGGTGAAGAGGCCCTGGGCCAGCTGGATGCGAGCTTTACCCTGATGATGCTGACGTTCGGTGATTTCCTGCCGGCGCTGATCGAAGCACTGGGTGGTGAAGAGACTCCACAGTAAGCTACCCCCGCTCAGTCCTAAAAGCTTAGTAAGTGGGTCATTGCAGCTGATTTACCTAGGCTTTTTCTTGGACTTCTTTTAGGAGCCAAGAACTGGTCACGCCTAAAACTCCTCCCCCCTGTCGCTCAGGCTGGGGGGGATTGAGCCAATCTGGATCTGTGTCCAACTAGGCTTACCTCCATTTTACACACGCCATCTTCCCCGATCGACCTGCTGCTAGCTTCACCAAAGGTGATCAAGGTAAGCCTGTGATACTCCCTACGAATCAGACATGAGTAATTGCATGGACTTGACCCCCTATTTGCATTCGACTTGACCAGTCGTTTGCATCGGACGTGACCAGTGCACATGATCTCAATGACTGGCTGGACTCGCCCCAAAGCAAACGGTGGCGACAGGCAAAAATCGGCCAGAAGCAGCCCATCGCGATCAGAAACGTTTGACGACAACGCGTCGCTCTCGCACTCTGTTTTGCCCCCTATTCTTCACTAGGCTTCCCTATGTCATTCGCAACCGTAGTGCTGCTTGACTCCTGGCCACAGCCAAGTGGCCAGGACTAGCAGAACGGGCCTTGGGCGGGGTGGATTAACCACATTTTTTATCCGAGACACAACGCTAGTGAGGGGTGGTTATGATTCGTGATGCATTATCCCAGGATGCGAAGCGCATCGCTCAAGTTCATGTCAGTAGCTGGCAACACGCTTATCTTGATCTGATGCCCGCTGACTATTTAGCCTCGCTTAGCGCGACATTGCCTCAAAGAGAGGCCTATTGGGCCCGTACAATTGAAGGCAAAGACGCTGACATTTTAGTCGCCGAAGTAGAGGGAGACGTTATTGGTTGGCTTTCGCTGGGCCCTTGCCGTGATGAAGACACGCCCGAAGCAGCATCGGGAGAAATCATGGCGATCTACGTTTTGGCAGAATATTGGAGCAAGGGTATCGGCGCCCAATTGTGGCAGACGGGTTTTAAGCGTTTGCTTGATCAAGGTTATAAACGCATCACCTTATGGGTTTTATCTGGCAACGAAAGGGCCGTTCGTTTCTATAAGGGTCTTGGTGGAACAGAAGAGCCTAGCAGCCGTCGCACGCTGGTGCGTGGTGGCGTGACGTTGGATGAGGTGAGGTATGTTTGGAGCAATTGATTTTCCCTTACGAACGCGTTTCTAAAGCTTGTCACTGGGGTCACGGGGCCTAAATTTCTAAAGGTTCCAGTTCAAGCGAATGTTTTCGCAGTGGCGATCTCTGTCGATGGTGATTACCACTGATTCCAAACGGTGTGGCAACCAGTTACACCGAGCTTCCAGACAAACAGGTTCGGACTTCCGTAGGGCCAATCACTACATCTGTGTTGCCGACGCGAACGATCGGCACTGCATGTTGTGTCTTGACCGACAGATCCCCCAGGGGTCGCGAAAGCGGTGGATCAGTCAGAAAATATATTGACTGGCACACCGCCTTCGCGAGCGAGCCCGCTCCCACATTTGATAATGTGTTTACACTTCAAGAATCCAATAACAAGGACACCCCCATGCGCGCACTCGCCGCACTGAGCCGCTTTGTCGGCAATACCTTCGCCTACTGGGTGTTGATTTTCGCCGTCGTCGCCTTCCTCGAACCCGCCTGGTTCATCGGCCTCAAAAGCGCCATCGTCCCGCTGCTGGGCCTGGTGATGTTCGGCATGGGGCTGACCCTCAAACTCGAAGATTTCGCCGAGGTCGCCCGCCACCCGTGGCGCGTCGCGCTGGGCGTCGTCGCGCACTTTGTGATCATGCCGGGCGTCGCCTGGTTGCTGTGCCAGGCTTTTCACCTGCCGCCGGAAATTGCCGTCGGCGTGATCCTGGTCGGCTGCTGCCCAAGCGGCACCTCGTCCAACGTAATGACCTGGCTGGCCCGGGGCGACCTGGCGTTGTCGGTCGCCATCGCGGCCGTCACCACCCTCCTCGCACCACTGCTGACCCCGGCGCTGATCTGGCTGCTGGCCTCGGCCTGGTTGCCGGTGTCGTTCATGGAGTTGTTCTGGTCGATCCTGCAAGTGGTGCTGCTGCCGATCGTGCTCGGCGTGGTCGCGCAACGCCTGCTCGGCGAACGGGTGCGGCATGCGGTGGAAGTGTTGCCGTTGGTGTCGGTGGTCAGCATCGTGATTATCGTCGCGGCGGTGGTGGCCGCCAGCCAGGCGAAGATTGCCGAATCCGGCCTGTTGATCATGGCCGTGGTGATGTTGCACAACAGCTTCGGTTACCTGCTGGGCTACTTCACCGGCCGCGTGTTCAAACTGCCATTGGCCCAACGCAAGTCGTTGGCGCTGGAAGTCGGCATGCAAAACTCCGGGCTGGGCGCCGCATTGGCCAGCGCGCACTTTTCGCCGTTGGCGGCGGTGCCGAGCGCGCTGTTCAGCGTCTGGCACAATATTTCCGGGGCATTGCTGTCGACTTACTTCCGCCGGATGAGCGAAAAGGAAGACCGCCGCGTGTTGGAGAACACGCCACAAACTTGATCACCTGATCAATTTTCGGCACTCTACCGAGCTTCGCGGGGACGACCTCGCGACGCTCTCACGCGCTAAATCCGGGGACGACCCCAGCTATAGAGGGGAGTCAGCATGTCCTGGATCATTCTGTTTTTTGCCGGGTTGTTTGAAGTCGGCTGGGCTGTCGGTTTGAAGTACACCGACGGTTTCAGCAAGCCACTGCCCACCGCCCTGACGATCGCCGCCATGGCCATCAGCCTTGGCCTGCTTGGGCTGGCCATGAAGGAATTGCCGCTGGGCACCGCGTACGCCATCTGGACGGGCGTGGGTGCCGTGGGCACGGTGATCGCCGGGATTATCCTGTTTGGGGAGTCGATGGCGTTGTTCCGCTTGGCCAGTGTGGCGTTGATTATTTGCGGGCTTATCGGCCTTAAGATCAGCGCTTAAACAACTACCGCTATCGCAGGCAAGCCAGCTCCCACATTTGAAATGCATTCCAAATGTGGGAGCTGGCTTGCCTGCGAAGGGGCCGGCACAAGCAATAAAGAACTACCTGGCAGCCCCGCGCAACACCCCTACCCGCTCCTGCAACTGCGCAGGCGTCGCCGCGCCCACCGCCACGGGCTCACCGGCCACCAGGGTCACCCGTGACCAGATCCGATGAAACACGCCCTTGCTCGGATCGCGACTGAAAAAACTCCCCCACAACCCCTGCAACGCCATCGGAATCACCGGCACCGGCGTCTCCTCCAGAATGCGCGTCACACCACCGCGAAACTCGTTCATCTCACCGTCAGCCGTCAATTTGCCTTCCGGAAAGATGCACACCAATTCGCCTTCCTTCAGGTACTGGGCAATCCGCGTGAAGGCCTTTTCGTAGATCTGGATATCCTCGTTACGCCCGGCAATCGGAATCGCCCCGGCGGTTCGAAAGATAAAGTTCAGCACCGGCAAACGGTAGATCTTGTAGTACATCACAAAGCGAATCGGACGACGCACCGCACCGCCTATCAACAGCGCGTCGACAAACGACACATGGTTGCACACCAGCAACGCCGCGCCTTCATCGGGGATCAGGTCCAGGTTGCGATGCTCCACGCGGTACATGGAATGGCTGAGCAGCCAGATCATGAAACGCATGGTGAACTCGGGGACGATCTTGAAGATGTAGGTGTTGACCGCGATGTTGAGCAGCGAGACCACCAGGAACAACTCGGGGATCGACAGCTTGGCCACGCTCAGCAGCAGGATCGACACAATCGCCGAGACCACCATGAACAACGCGTTGAGGATGTTGTTGGCGGCGATCACCCGCGCCCGCTCGTTCTCGGCGGTGCGCGACTGAATCAGCGCGTACAGCGGCACAATATAGAAGCCGCCGAACACCCCAAGACCGAGAATATCGAACAATACCCACCAGGCCTGGCCGTAACCGAGCACCGCCAGCCAGTCGTTGGCCTGCACGTTCTGCGGGAAGCCGCCGGAGTGCCACCACAGCAACAGGCCGAACACGGTCAAGCCGAAGGAGCCGAACGGCACCAGGCCGATTTCCACCTTACGCCCGGAGAGTTTTTCGCAGAGCATCGAACCGAGGGCGATCCCCACCGAGAATACGGTGAGGATCAGGGTTACCACGGTTTCGTCGCCGTACAACCACTCCTTGGCGTAAGCCGGGATTTGCGTGAGGTAGATCGCCCCGACAAACCAGAACCACGAGTTACCCACGATCGAGCGCGACACCGCCGGGGTTTGGCCCAGGCCCAGGCGCAAGGTGGCCCAGGACTCACTGAAAATATTCCAGTTCAGGCGCAGGCCTGGCGTAGAGGCCGCCGCCCGCGGAATGCTGCGGCTGGCCAGGTAGCCCAACAGCGCCACGCCAACAATCGCTACCGCCACCACCGGTGCGTAGTGGGTGGACGACATCATGATCCCGGCGCCAATGGTGCCGGCCAGGATCGCCAGGAACGTGCCCATTTCCACCAGGCCGTTGCCGCCCACCAGCTCATCGTCGTGCAGCGCCTGGGGCATGATCGAATACTTCACCGGGCCGAACAGCGCCGAGTGCGTGCCCATGGCAAACAGGGCCAGCAGCATCAGCTCCAGGTGGTTGAACAGAAATCCCGTGGCGCCCACGGCCATGATCACGATCTCGCCGATCTTGATGGCGCGGATCAATGCATCCTTGTTGAATTTCTCGCCGAACTGCCCGGCCAGCGCCGAGAACAGGAAGAACGGCAGGATAAACAGCAGCGCACACAGGTTGACCCAAATGGCGCGATCACCGTCGATGCTGAGCTTGTAGAGAATCGCCAGGATCAGCGATTGCTTGAAGATGTTGTCGTTGAAAGCGCCTAACAACTGGGTGATGAAAAACGGCAGAAAACGCCGCGTGCGCAGCAAGGTGAATTGTGAGGGGTGGCTCATCGTCCGTGTTCCTGCGTGGCCTGTTATTGGTTCAGGCCACGACTTTACCTAACTCCGCTTACTTATTCGCTAGTCCTGCAATGCAGGGCGAAACAAAAAGCTCGCCTTTATAGGCGCCCTGCACGGTGCGCGTGGCCACGATCAGCCACATCAGCGCCAATGCCACCACCAGCACGCAGCCGAATACGCTGAAGAACCCCAGTTGCAACAGGCCGGCCAGCTTCAGCGTAGCCAGGGCATACACCCCCAGCGGGAAGGTAAACCCCCACCACCCCAGGTTGAACGGGATACCGGCGCGCAGGTAACGCAGGGTGATCAACACCGCGATCAGCATCCACCACAAACCGAAGCCCCACAGAGTAATGCCGGCCACCAGGCCCAGGCCGTTGGCCATTTCGCCGACGCCCTGCACGCCATTGGCGCTGAAGATCGCCGGCGCGTCGCCGCCCAGCAACAGCATGCCGAGGGCGCCAGTACCGATGGGGCCCAGCGCCAGCCAGCTCGACGCGGCCATATTGGCGGGGGGCAGTTTGTGCAGGGCCATGCGCAGCATCAGGATGGTCAGGATGCTGAACGCCACCGGCAGCGAAAATGCCCAGAGCACGTAGCTGGTCACCAGCATTACCAGTTGCGCATGGGCGTCGGCCAAATGCGGTGCCAGCAGACCACCGCTGGCCGCCGCGACTTCAGCGGCGACCACCGGCAACAGCCAAACGGCGGTCATCTGGTCGATGCTGTGTTCCTGGCGCGTAAACATCATGAACGGGATCAATACACCGCAGGCCACGGCCATCGCCACGTCCAGCCACCACAAGGCTTGAGCCAACGGGATGACCTGACTGCCCCAGCGTGGCAGGCCAAACAGCAGCAAGCCGTTGAGAATCGTGGCCAGGCCCATGGGGATGGTGCCGAAGAACATCGAGACGGTGGAGTGCCCGAAAATGCGCCGCGCCTCGTGAAAAAACATCACCCAGCGTGCCGCATACAAAACACTGAACAGCACAAACAGGCCAATGGTGAACAGCCACAGCCCTTCGGCAATGGCCTGCAGCCCCGGCAGGTTGACCGGCAGTTGCGCCAGGGCAAGGGCCAGCACGCCGGTGCCCATGGTGGCGGCAAACCAGTTGGGGGTGAATTGGCGAATCACTTCCCGGGGACGGGTCAGGTGACTGAAGGGTTTGTAACTGAGGGTGTTCGAGCAGGTCATGATGGCAATCCTCTTCCTCGCATGAGGTTGAAGCCATCATAGAATCTGATCGAATATCTATATAACGGGTAATATCTCTAACTGTTATCTGTTTTACCTATATAAGTCAGGCGCCGCTCCTGCCAGATCAACGCGGCCAAGGCCCCCACGGCCAACAGGATCAGTACTACACCGTAGCCGTCGGTGGTGGCGATCAGGCCAAAACTGCGAATCAGATTGCCCGCCAGCAACGAAGGCAGGCAGAACGCCAGGTAACTCAGCACATAGAATGCCGACATCAAGCCCGCCCGCTCATGCGGTAAGGCCAGTGGCACCACACTGCGCAAAGCACCTAGAAAACCCGCGCCAAAGCCGCTGCCGGCGATCAGGGTGGCGATAAAAAACAGTGGCAGGCTGGCGCTGTGTACGGCAGCGAGGATCAGCGTCACGCCGATCGCCAGCAACCCGGCGCCGAGCCGCAGCACCTTGTCGGCCGGGCGATTGCGCAGGGTGAAAATCATCAATGCCCCGCTCAACGTCAGCACCGCCACCAAGCCGCCACCGATCAGGTTGGAGGTCGAACCGGTGGCGGCCCGCACCAGCGAAGGCGCCAGCGACAGATAGAAGCCGCCCATCGCCCACACCGCCACATCCACCGGCAACGACAACCACAACGCCCGGCGCGCCTGCGGGGGTACATGCAAGGTCGGGCGCAGCGACGCCAGTCCACCGGGGATACGGCCCACGGTTTCCGGCAGGCGCCATACATACGCGGCCTGCAACAGCATCAGCAGCAGTAGCGTCCAGTAGATCAATTGGGTCGGCAATGGCGCGAACTCCACCAACAGGCTGCTGCCCATTGCACCGCACGCCATGCCCAGCAAAGGCGCCACGCTGTTGACCAGCGGGCCCTGCTGGCGATCGGTATCGAGCAATGCCGCGCCCAGCACGGCGGTGGCCATGCCGGTGGCAAACCCTTGCAAAGTGCGGGCGGCAATCAGCCAGATCACACTGCTCTCATTGATAAACAGCAACATCGCCAACATATTCAGGACCAGTGCCGAAAAGATCACCGGCTTGCGCCCCAGGTGGTCCGACAGCGAACCAACCGTCAGCAGCGCCGCCAACAGGCTCATGGCGTAGACACCGAAGATCAGCGTGAGCATGCCCGCGGAAAAATGCAGGCCCTCCTGATACAAGTGATACAAGGGTGTCGGCGCGCTGGAGGCGGCGAGAAAGGTCAGCAAGGTGATCGCGAGGAACACCAGGCTGGAACGATGAGACACTGGGCTGGACATGAGCACACTCCGCTAAAGCTAATATTTTGCTTTTGCGGAGTGTGCTACCCGCAAGCGCTTAAAGCAAATTCTTTGTGTTAAGGTTTTACGCATGGCGATAAAAGAAGGCCTGCGCCCGGGGGCCGAAGTGCCCGGGTTCAAGAATCAGTGCATAACGCCGCGCGCGAACTGCTGGAAGCCTATGAGCGTTCCAGTGTCACCGTGCCGATGATTGCTGCGCGGGCCGGGGTTACACCCTCGACCATTTACCGCCGCTGGGGCGACCTCTCCGCCCTGCTCGCCGACGTGGCGCTGGAACGCCTGCGCCCGGACAGCGAGCCCGCCAACACCGGCACCCTGCGCGGTGACTTGCGGGCCTGGGGCGAGCAATACCTGGATGAAATGAGTTCGGAGCCGGGGCGCAACATGATGCGCGATTTGCAGTGCATGGTGACCCCGGGCTACTGCGTGAGCATCTTGAGCGGACAGCTTCAGGCGATTGTGGACCGCTACCCGCACGGCTCACCGCCAAGCGTGGACCACCTGATCAACCTGCTGGCGGCGCCGACGGTGTTCCGCATTCTGTTTTCCACGGCGCCGCTTACAGTGCAAGAGCTGCACGCACTGATCGAACTGGCGCTGAAGGTCTAAATCCTTGCATCGTACAAAATGTGGGAGCTGGCTTGCCTGCGATAGCGGTGGTTCAGTCAGCAATTCTCTAATCGACAAACTGCTATCGCAGGCAAGCCTGCTCCCACATTGTCCTGTGTGTACTCAATAAAAAACGGCCTCATCAAGAGGCCGTTTTTTTCGCTCGCTTTCGATCAGGTACGCATGCCGCGCCCGCTCACCAGCAGCCGCGCACACCCGATATACAACACCACAGTCGCCACCACCATAAAGGTGATCGCCACGCTGATCTTGATGTCCGACACGCCCAGGATGCCGTAACGGAAGGCGTTGACCATGTGCAGCACCGGGTTGGCCAGCGACACGGTCTGCCAGAACGGCGGCAGCAAGGTAATGGAGTAGAACACCCCGCCCAGGTAAGTCAGCGGCGTCAGCACGAAGGTCGGGATGATCGAGATATCATCGAAATTGCGCGCAAACACGGCGTTGATAAACCCCAGCAGCGAGAAGATCGTCGCCGTCAGTACCACCACCAGAATGGTGACGCCCAGGTGATGCACTTGCAGGTGGGTGAAGAACAGCGACAGCAGCGTCACGATCACCCCGACCATCAAGCCACGCAGCACGCCGCCCAGGGTGTAGCCGATGAGGATGGTGTGCGGCGACACTGGCGAGACCATCAGTTCTTCGATGGAGCGCTGGAACTTGCTGCCGAAGAAACTCGAAACCACGTTGCCGTAGGAGTTGGTGATCACCGACATCATGATCAGGCCCGGCACGATGTACTCCATGTAGGTGAAGCCACCCATGTCGCCAATCTGGCGGCCGATCAGGTTACCGAAGATCACAAAGTACAACACCATGGTGATCGCGGGCGGCAGCAGGGTCTGTGGCCAGATCCGGGTAAAGCGCTTCACTTCGCGATAGACAATGGTTTGCAGCGCGACGATGTTGGGTTGCAGTTCGGAACTCATACCGCCACCTTCGCCAGATTTTTCTCCACCAGGGACACGAACAACTCCTCAAGGCGATTGGTTTTGTTACGCAGGCTCAGCACTTCGATTTGCTGGGCCGCCAACTGGGTGAACAGCGCGGTGATGCCCATGGCTTTGTCCACCTGCACCTCCAGGGTGTGGCTGTCCACCAGGCGGCTTGGGTAGCCCAGCAATTGCGGGGGCACCGACAGGTTGTTCTTCAGGTCGAGCAAGAAGGTTTCCACATGCAGCTGGCCCAGCAGGTTACGCATGCTGGTGTTCTCGACAATGGTGCCGTGGTCGATGATGCCGATGTTGCGGCACAGCTGCTCAGCCTCTTCCAGGTAATGGGTGGTGAGGATGATGGTGATGCCCTTCTCGTTCAGCTCGGTGAGGAAGGTCCACATCGAGCGGCGCAGTTCAATGTCCACCCCTGCGGTCGGCTCATCGAGAATCAGCAGGCGCGGTTCATGCACCAGTGCGCGGGCGATCATCAGGCGGCGCTTCATGCCGCCGGACAACGAACGCGACGGCACGTCACGCTTGTCCCACAGGCCCAATTGGGTCAGGTATTGCTCGGCGCGTTCCTTGGCGATTTTCGCCGGGATGCCGTAGTAGCCAGCCTGGGTCACGACGATGTCGAAGGTCTTTTCAAACTGGTTGAAGTTGAATTCCTGGGGCACCACGCCGATGGAACGCTTGAGCGCCGCCGGGGATTTGTCCAGGTCATGACCAAAGATATTCACGCTGCCGCTGGTCTTGTTGACCAGGGTCGAGAGGATGCCGATGGTGGTGGATTTGCCGGCGCCATTGGGGCCGAGCAAGGCGAAGAAGTCACCCTCGGCAACGTCCAGATCGATACCACTCAGGGCCTGGAAACCGTTGCCGTAGGTTTTGGTTAGCTGCCGGATGGACAGAGCGGAACTCATATCGGAATACGCACCAAAGAAGGGAATAGAAACAATAGATGAGGGCGCAGCCCAGGTAGTTCAACGGCGGCGCAGGGCGAGCATGGTGCTTGCCCACGCCGCACAAGTACAGTCACCCGTATTAATAGTGGGTATTAAGTCAACGCGGTCATCACCGCTTTGCGGTAGGCCGGACGCTGCTGAAGGCGCTGGTACCAGGCCTCAAGATGGGGCATCGAAGGCCGTTCGATAGGCATTTCAAACCAGGCGTAGGCAAAGCTGCCCAAAGGAATATCACCCATGCCGATCTCGTTGCCCGACAAGTAGGGTTGCTCGGCGAGGGCTTTATCCACCGTGCTCAGCGCATCGATACAGGCTTGGCGCCCGGCATTGATGCTGTCCCAGTTCTGTTTTTCCGCAGGGGTGCGCAGGATGCCCCAGAACACCGCCTTGAACGGTTCGGCCAGGGTCGAGGTGGTCCAGTCCATCCACTTTTCCGCGTTGGCCCGCACTTTCAGATCGCTCGGGTACCAGCTCGACTGCTGCTTGGCGCACAGGTAGCGCACGATGGTATTGGATTCCCACAGCACAAAGTCGCCGTCTTCGATCATCGGCACCCGGCCGTTGGGATTCAGCGCTCGGTACTGCGGCGTGTCGACCACCCCAAAAGCCCCGCCCGCATCAATTGCCTCATAGTCCAGACCGAGTTCCTCGGCGCACCAGAGTGCCTTCCTGACGTTTGATGAATTTTTACGACCCCAGATTTTCAGCATGACCGCGCCTTATTGTTGATAAACATGGCTTGATGAACCCAGCAGCATACGCCGGTTCACCCGCGGCTTAAATCGCTCTGCATATCGCCCAGCAGGCTCGGCATGTCGTCGCCGAACAGGTGCGGGTAACACTGCTGAATATGGCTGAAGTAAAACGCCTCGGGCACGTCGGGAAACTGCCCATGGTCCAGAACGTACTCCATCGAGCGCCGGCCCTGGCGATTGAACGGATGGAACACGCTGTCGTTGACCCCGTCGAAATCCAGCGGCGGCACATCGAACAATTCGCACAGCTGGCTGTTGAAGGCCGGCGTGGCCTTGACCCAGCGCCCGTTCAGGTAAAGCTCGGTGTAGCCGTGCATGGCAAACACGTCACTCTTGAGCAACGCGATCAGGCGTGGCGTCGACAGGTGATTGCGCACATCCGCCAGGCCGATGCGCGCCGGGATGCCGCAGTGGCGGGCGCAGGCCGCAAGCAAGGTGGCCTTGGGCACGCAGTAGCTTTCACCGGCGGCCAGCGCAAAGCTGGCGTTCAAGGTGTCTGGATCGCGGCTGAACGTGTAGGGGTTGTAGCGAATCGCCTCACGCACGGCGTGGTAAAGGCTGACCGCCTGGTCACTTAAATCCGCGCTGGTTCCGCGATGTTTTTCGGCGAACTCCACCACCGCAGGGTGGTCACTATCGATGAAGCGGCTGGGACTCAGGTACGTATCCATGAGCTTGATCTCCGGGGGAAGCCTGGAGTTTAACGGCAGGTCGGCCATCGCGATAACGACGATTCGGCCAAATGTCGGCGCCTGGTGGTCGGCGCTCCCAGCACAACTCGTTACACCCTGATCACCCCGCTTGTTCGGATGCCGACTAAGCTCCTTGGTGGTTTCGCCCCTGGTTTCACGGAGGATTGAATATGCTGTTGTTGTGGATACTGGTTCTGGTGGTCGGCATTGCCTACCTGGCACACCGCCGCGTCGCCCCACTGCCCGCGCTGGGTGTGGTCGCTGTGTACCTGCTGGCGATGGGCGCCTGGAGCCACGCACCGGGTTGGCTGCTGCTGGTCTTCTGGGTGTTGATCGCTGTGGTGGCCGCGCCCTTGCTGCTGCCCGACCTGCGTCGCCAATACTTCACCAAGCCGCTGTTCAGCTGGTTCCAGAAAGTCCTGCCGCCGATGTCCGAGACCGAGCGCGATGCCATTGACGCCGGCACGGTGTGGTGGGACGGCGAACTGTTCAGCGGGCGCCCCGACTGGGACAAATTGCTGGCCTACCCCAAGGTGCAACTGACCGAAGAAGAACAGGCGTTTATCGACGGCCCCACCGAAGAACTCTGTGCCATGGTCAGCGACTGGGAAATCGGTCAGGCCATGGACCTGCCGCCCGCCGCCTGGGAGCACATCAAGACCCACGGCTTCTTTGCCCTGATCATTCCCAAGGAGTACGGCGGCAAGGGTTTCTCGGCCTATGCCCACTCCCAGGTCGCGATGAAACTCGCCACCCGCAGCGGCGATCTGGCGTCCACCGTGATGGTCCCCAACTCCCTCGGCCCGGCCGAATTGCTGCTGCATTACGGCACCGACGAGCAACGCAACCACTACCTGCCGCGCCTGGCGCGTGGCGATGATATTCCGTGCTTTGCGCTGACCGGCCCGCTGGCCGGCTCCGACGCCGGCGCCATGCCCGACACCGGCGTGATCTGCAAAGGTGAGTGGGAAGGTAAGGAAACCCTCGGCCTGCGCCTGAACTGGGAAAAACGCTACATCACCCTTGGCCCGGTTGCGACCCTGCTGGGCCTGGCCTTCAAGGCGCATGACCCGGACCACCTGCTGGGCGAAGAGGAAGACCTGGGCATCAGCCTGGCGCTGATCCCCACCGACACCCCGGGTGTGGAAATCGGCCGTCGTCACCTGCCCCTTGGCGCCGCCTTCATGAACGGCCCCAACTCGGGCAAGGATGTGTTCATCCCCCTGGAATTCCTGATCGGGGGCCAGGAGATGCTCGGCAAGGGCTGGATGATGTTGATGAACTGCCTGTCTGTAGGCCGTTCGATCTCTCTGCCGGCCGTGGGCACCGGCGCCGCCAAGTTCACCAGCCTGGTGACCGGCCAATATGCCCAGGTTCGCGAACAGTTCAACGTGCCACTGTCGGCCTTCGAAGGTATCCAGGAAGCCCTGGCGCGCATCGGCGGCAATGCCTGGCTGATGGACAGCGCACGCATGCTCACCGCCAACGCCGTGGACCTGGGGGAAAAACCCTCGGTGCTGTCGGCGATCCTCAAGTACCACCTGACCGAGCGCGGCCGCGAGTGCATCAGCCATGCGATGGATGTGCACGGCGGCAAGGGCATCATCATGGGCCCCAACAACTACCTGGGCCGCAGCTGGCAGGGCGCGCCGATTTTCATCACGGTGGAGGGCGCGAATATCCTCTCGCGCAACCTGATGATCTTTGGCCAGGGTGCGATTCGCTGCCATCCGTTCGTGCTCAAGGAAATGGCCCTGGCCGGGCGCGAAGACCATGACCAGGCACTGAAGGAGTTCGACGGGCTGTTGATGCAGCACATCGGTTTTGCCGTGAGCAACGCCGCCAGCACCCTGGTGCTCAACCTCGGTGTTGGGCACTTCGAGAAAGCCCCGGGCAACCGCTTGAGCCAGGGTTACTTCCGTGCACTGAACCGTCAGGCCGCCGCCTTCGCCCTGCTCGCCGACCTGAGCATGATGCTGCTGGGCGGCGAGCTGAAACGGCGCGAACGCTTGTCGGCTCGCCTGGGGGATGTGCTGAGCCATATGTACCTGGCGTCGGCGGCGCTCAAGCGTTATCACGACCTGGACTCGCCGGACCACCTGGAACCGCTGTTCGCCTGGGCCATGGAAGAAAGCCTCGGCGAGTCGGAGCGGGCACTGGATGAATTGCTGAGCAACTTCCCGAACAAGGTGCTGGGTTGCCTGCTGCGGGTGATCGTGTTCCCGTTCGGGCGTCGCCATACCGGGCCGTCCGATGCACTCGATGCCGAAGTGGCGGCAGTGATTGGCCGCGCCAAAGGCGACCCGACCCTGGAAGAGCTGCTGGCCGGCTGCTACCGCCCGCAATCGACGCATGATCCGGTGGGCGCGCTGCAACATGCCTACGACCTGCTCGGCGCCAGCCATCCGTTGCAGAAAAAACTGCATGCCGCGCTCAAAAGCGGCCAGGTCAAACCGACCGCCGGGGAGCACGCCATTGATGCGGCGTTGCACGCCGGGGTGCTGCAACCGGCCGAAGCGCAAACCCTGCGCGACGCCGAAGCGGCACGGCGCAAGGTGATCGACGTGGATGATTTCAGCAAGGAGGAGCTGGAACACACCGAGGGCAAGGTCCGCTGAGTCGAGCGGTCATATAAATACGGGCGCGGGGGCTATATACTCTCGCGCCCGTTTTTGCTTTAGAGGACTTATCTCGTGTCCAACGTCGTTGCCGATCATCTCGTCTTGCTCGACCACTTGCGCAGCATCCTGGTTGCCGTCGGCGAAGCCGAACAGGTGCCCGAGGAAAGCCACACCCTGTTCTGGAGCGTTTCGACGAATTGCGCGCCCTGCTGCCGATCGACCCGATCGAAAGCCAGTATTTGGGCCAGGACCTGATGAGCCAGGTCATCCTGCGTTACCCGCAAATTGCCCACCTGGTGCCCCGCGACCTGCTGTGGTTCTTCGGTGGCGATTGCCTGCATTTCATGCCCGACGAAGAACTGGACCTCTACCAGGCCCTGGAAGAGCGGCGTTTTGAAGCCGAACAGAACGACGAACCGTTCGACTGGAACCAGGAAAAGCAGCTGCTGGCGATGCCGCAGGATCAGAGCAAGCACTGACTTTTCAGACCTGCGCAATGCCAAATGTGGGAGCGGGCTTGCTCGCGAATGCGGTGTGTCAGTCGCTGAAGACAGTAACTGACACACCGCATTCGCGAGCAAGCCCGCTCCCATAGTTTCTAGCGTATTCCTATCGCCGCCGCAGCGTCGGCTCTGTCGCCATGCACGCCACCAGATAATCAATAAACACCCGCAACTTCGGCGGCAGGTACCGCGTCGGCGAATGCAGCAACCACGCCTCGCCATGGTAGGACGCAATAAAGTCCCACTCCGGCAATACCTGCACCACCCGCCCCTCTTCCAAGGCATGGCGCGCCGTGAAATACGGCAAGCTGCCGATCCCCACATGCTGCAACACCGCATCCAACCGCACCCCGGTGTGGTTCGCCGCATAACGCCCACGCACGCCTACCGTCACGGTCTTGCCCGCCTGGCGAAACTTCCAGCGTGAGTCCGCCGGGGTCTCGCCCAAGTAGATGCAACTGTGCCCGGGCAAATCATGCGGATGGCCCGGCGTACCGTGCTCGGCCAGGTACTGCGGGGTTGCACACAGCAGGTGTTCGATCGGCAACAACTGCCGCCCGACCAGCCCCGGCGGCGGGCTGTCGGTGATTCGAATGCTCAGGTCAACATTGTCGTCGATCAGGTCCATCGGGCGGTCTTCAAGGATCAATTGCACATCGACCTTGGGATAACGTCGCAGAAACTCCGGCATATGCGGGTGCACCACAAACCGCCCCACCGCCTTGGGCACGCTGACCCGTACCAGGCCCTCGGCCTCGTGGGTGAACTGCCCGCTGATTTCCATCACCGAGCGCGCAGCGTTGAGCATCTCCTGGCAGCGCGTGAACACTTCTTCACCGCCCTCGCTCAGGCGTAACTTGCGCGTCGTGCGCTGCAGCAAGCGGGTCGCCAAGGCCTTTTCCAGGCGCGAAATACTGCGGCTGACCGCCGAGGGCGAAACACTCAATTGCCGAGCCGCTTCGGAAAAGCTGCCGGCTTCCACCACTTTGACGAAAATCGCCATTTCGCCCAGTAATGGCAAAGGAAGATTGATGCTCATAGCGCACAGGTCCATTGATAGTGGAGCGGATTATCACCCAATCACGCACAATTTATACTGCGCGCAGAACCTAGATGCGGATGTAGATCATGACCGAGCGCCTGTTTTTCACCCACGACCACCTGACTGCCGAGCTTGAAGTGCTCAGTTGCAGGCCGCACGAAGACCACTATGCGGTCATTTTGCAGTCGACGATTTTCCACCCTCAGGGCGGCGGGCAGCCGTTCGATACCGGCTGGCTTGGTGCAAGCCAAGTGCTGCGGGTCACCCAGGAAGCCGAGCGCGTGGTGCACTATGTCGCACAGCCTGTGGCGCCAGGCCCGATCAGCGCCCGCGTCGATGAACAGCGTCGTGCCCTGCATACCCGCCTGCATTCCGCCGGGCACCTGATCGGCAACGCCGGCGAAACCCTGGGCTGGATGCCGATCAAAGCCCATCACTGGCCGGGCGAAGGCAAGATCACCTTCATCCGTGGCGAAGCCGCGCAGGCCATCGAGGCCGAGGCGATTCAACAACAGGTCAACCAATGGATCGCCGCCGACTACCCGCGCCATATGACATTGGAAGATGGCACTCGCGAAGTCGGTTTCGGCGAGCTGCCCGCCTATGCCTGCGGCGGTACCCATGTGCAAACCTTGGGTGAACTGGGCCAGGTCAGGATCCTGGCCCTGTCGGAAAAAAAGGGCGCGTTGTCGGTGCGCTACGAAATCGCCTGAGGCGGCACATCACGCCTATGGCAGTCGGGCTTCTTGTGACAATCGGGCTTTTTTGTGGCGAGCGGGCTTGCCCGCGCTGGGCTGCGCAGCAGCCCAAAAACCTGTTGCGAGGTTTATCTGACATAATGCGGAGTCCCAATCAGGGCCGCTTCGCAGCCCAACGCGGGCAAGCCCGCTCGCCACAACAAGCCCGCTCGCCACAGGAAGCGCTACATCGCTATCGCCCCCGCCCGCCCCGGCTCCACCACAAACGACTTCAGGGTCGAAACCGTAGCGGCCGGGTCGCGTGGGTCACTGATCACCCGCAAGTGGGTCAGCATCCTTGAAGCCTCCAACTCCACCGACACATACCCACGCTGGCGACTGTCGAAAAACCTCACATGAGGGTTCAGCGGCAAGAGCTGGCTGAACGCCTCGAAGGGCGGCCCGTCGGAGGTCACTGATGAGCCCACGAACTCGGTGGCCACAATCGGTGAGTCCAGGTCATTGCCGTCGGCATGCAGGTCCGTGGCCCAGAACGAATGAATATCACCGCCCCAGAACACCGGATTACTCAACCGGTGACGCTGGATCGACGCCAACATCCGCACGCGGTTAGCCATATAGCCGTCCCAGCCATCGGTCCAACGCCCCGGCTTGTGATTGCTCAAATCGCGCTGCATCAGTGGCGCCACCAGCAGGTCCTGCGCGATCACATTCCACTGCGCCTTCGATTGCGCAAAACCCTGGTCCAGCCAGGCTTCCTGCTGCCAACCGAGCAGGGTCCGGCCCGGGTCGCGCAAGTCGCTGCAGGTGTTCGCGGCGATATGCCCCTGATGGCTGCCATTGGCCGCAATGCACGGTTGCTCGGAGCGATATTGCCGACCATCCAATACATGAAAACGCGCCAGCCGGCCGTAGTCCAAACGCCTATAGATGCGCATGTCGGGGCCGTTGGGCCGGCTGCCGGCGCGCAGTGGCATATGTTCGTAAAAAGCCTGGTAAGCCGCCGCCCGCTGCTGCAGAAACTGCGCCACCGGAATCTTCGGGTCCTGGGACCAGCGGTTGGCGTAATCGTTTTGCACCTCGTGATCGTCCCAGGTCGCCACGCTGGGCGCCGTGGCATGCAGGGCCTGTAAGTCGGGGTCGGTCTTGTACAGGGCGTAGCGATTGCGATAGTCGCTCAGGCTCACCGCATTGCCGCTGCCGTGGGGGCGGATGACCTTGCCGGAGTCCGCGGCATAAGAGCTGTCGTAGATATAGTCACCGAGGAAAAACACCAGGTCGGGCTGCTCTGCCGCCAAGTGCCGATAGGCGCTGAAATAACCCCGCTCCCAGTGCGAGCAGGACACAAACCCCACACGCGCCGACGCCATGGCCTGCAGCGGCGGTGCCGTGCGGCACTGCCCCACTGGGCTCTGCGCGCCCAGGCCTTCGAACTGGTACCAGTACGGCCTGCCCGCCTCCAGCCCCGTCACCTCCACATGCACCGAATGGGCAAACCGCTCGGTCGCCATGACCTCGCCCTGGCGCACGATCCGCGTCATTGCGGCATCGCTGGCCACCCGCCAACGCACTGGAACTGCACGACTCAAGCCACCCCGGCCGTCCCGCGCATTGAACAGCGGCGCCAGACGCGTCCAGAGCACAAACCCATCCGGCAACGGATCGCCCGAGGCCACCCCCAAAGTAAACGGATAGTCGACCCCGGCGCTGCGCGCAAAGGGGCTGAGGATCGAAAACGCGCTAGCCACGGCCAGCCCGGCGAGCACCCGACGCCGATCAGGGTCCACCGCGCCGCTCACAGTCGGTACTCCCAATCCTCACGCACCGTGGCGAATACCAGCATGTCCTCATGCACACCGTTCTTGAGAAACGCCCCACGCATGCAGCCCTCGTAATGCAGGCCGATTTTCTCCATGACCCGCGCCGATTCCTTGTTGCGGCTGAAACATTGGCTGCCCACGCGATACAGGCCCAGTTCGGCAAACCCGTAGTCCATCAGCGCCTTTGCCGCTTCGGTCGCATACCCCTGATTGCGCACATCCGCAGCCGCCCAACCGCCGAGGTGCCCGTACTGATGCGCCGCATTGATGCGCAAGCTGGCGACACCAACCAACTCGCCCGTGTCACGCAGATGCACCCCAAGGCTCAACAAGCCCGTCGAACGATATTTCGCCTGCATGCCGTCGATGAAATCCAGGGCGGTGTGCAGGGTGTAGGGCGATGGAATGCTGGCGGTGTTGTCGGCGATCTTCGGGCCGTTGGCGAGAGCGCACAACGTCTCGGCCTGGTGTTTTTCCAGGGCGCGCAATAACAGACGCGGGGTGGACAAGTGTGGCAATTGGCTACTCATGCGTGGGGGCCCTCGGTGTAAAGTTTTTGAGAATGTACCCGTGTCGTTGCATTTTTATTACGTCATAAAACTGCAAGGTAAAACGTCTGAAAGACGCGTCCTAGAGCACTCAAAACGTAAATTAAAGTTAACCAATCGGTCATTTTTGGTTGTTAGCGTGTCGCCCCTAATTCAATAACGGGGTAACGGAATGAGAACCTGGGATGAACCCAAGAAGCGCAAGGCACACATCGAACTGATCCCGATGATCGACGTGATGATGTTCCTCCATGGTGTTTTCGTGCTCGTGAGCCTGAACGTGATTCCCGCGCTCGGCATAAAGACCCAACTGCCCAGCGCCAGCAGTTCACAGCAGCTCAAACCACAGAACAAATTCATCCTGACCCTGGGCCTGGAAGGCCAGCTGCAACTCGACGGCAAAGACCTCACGGTCGACGCCCTGGTACCGGCGCTGAAGGCGGCGCAAAAGCCCGATACCAAGTCGACAATCATCGTCAACAGCGACAAGGGCGTAGAGGTTTCGCGCCTGGTGGAAGTGATGGACACCCTGCGTCTGGGTGGCTTTACCTCCGTCTCCATCGCTACGCGTAAGTCCTGATCATGTACGTTCTGTTTCGTGCGCGACAGCTGCTGGGCGGTGTCCCGGCCCTGATCGCCCTGGTGCTGATTGCACTGGGTATCCAGTCCCAGACGTTGAAGGTCGAGCCGGTGTACGACGAGTCGGCGGTCGAGCTGGCGTTGGTCGAGCCCGAGCCGCAAGAGGTCCCGGAGCCGGTCGTGGAGCAAGAGCCGCCACCGCCGGTGATCGAGGATGAAGAAGCCGAGCCGGCCCCGCCGCCGCCGCCGCCAAAGCCGTTGCCAAAACCCGAACCCAAGCCCAAGCCGAAACCCGTGCCCAAGCCGGTGGTAGCGGCCAAACCCACGCCGACCCCGCCACCGGTCGCCGCCGCCAAACCGGCCCCACCCGTGGCCTCCCCGGCCGCGCCAACACCTGCACCGCCGGCCCCGCCGAAGGTCGATGGCCAGGCCCTGGAAGGCGGCTACCTCAAGGGTTTGCGCAACGAGTTGGACACCTACAAGCAATACCCCACCGGGCGCCAGGCTTCCCTCGAACGCCCTACCGGCGAAGTCGTGGTCTGGCTGCTGGTAGACCGCCAGGGTCGCGTTCTGGACTCCGGCCTGCAAACCCAGGCTTCGAGCATGTTGCTCAACCGGGCCGCCACCAACAGCTTGCGCCGTATCAAGCAAGTCAAGCCGTTCCCCGAGCAAGCCTTTGGGGGGCGTAACGAGCAGCGCTTCACCGCCACCTTCAACTACAGCGTGCAATAAGCACCGACACCAGGACGACAGTGATGAGGTTCACACGTATTCATCTGGCACTTGTTGCCGCAAGCATGGGCCAGGGCATGGCCATGGCCGACACCGGCAACAGCGACGTCGGCACCATCGGCGTACAGGGCAAGGCCACTGCAGGTGGCGGCTACATGGTGCAGGAAGAAAGCATCAAGGGCCGCTCCACGGTGACAAAGGAGGCGCTGGATAAGCAGACCGCCACCGGCAACGCGATCGACAAGCTCAAGTACACCCCGGGCCTGAACATTTCCAGCGAAGACAACACCGGCCTGTCGGGTTTTCGCTTCACCATGCGCGGGCTCAACTCCGACCAGGTGGGGATGTCGGTGGACGGCATGCCGATCAACGACTCGGGCAACTACGCGCTGTATTCGAACCTGCTGGGCGACCCGGAAAACATCGACCAGATCTTCGTCACCCAGGGCGCGTCCGAAGCCGACGGCCCGCACATCGGTTCCAGCGGCGGCAACATCGGCATCGTGACCATTCGCCCCACCAAGGAAACCGGGGCGTTCGTCAAACAGGTGATGGGCAGCAACGCCACGCGCAAGACCTTCGCCCGCCTGAACACCGGCGAAGTCAACGGCCTGAGCAACTGGTTGTCGGCATCCCATACCGAAGGCCAGATGTGGCGCGGCTCAGGCGCGGTGCGGGCGGACAAGGTGGAGTGGAACAGCTTCTTCGACGCCGGCGACGGCAACACCGCTAACCTGATCCTCAAGTACCACGAGCAGGACAACAACAGTTACAGCCAGTTGACCAAGGCGCAGTTCCAGCAGAACGGCCGCAAGTACGACCCGTACCCCGCGACGCCGACCGTGGGCAGCAACGGCAAATACAACAGTTATTACGCGCTGGCGCAGAACCCGTTCCAGACCTTCACCGCCGTGTTCAACACCCAGCTCAAACTGGCTGACAACCTCGCGCTGTCGGTGATTCCGTATTACTACTGGGGCAATGGCAGCGGTGTCGCCTCGTCCAGCTATGCGCTGAACAGCGGCTCGAACCAGGGTGGTGTTTTCGACCTGGGCAACCTGCCCTCCGCCGCCCAATACAATGCCGACGGCACCCCGAACAGCGGCGTGTACTACCGCCCTTCGCGCACGCAAACCTGGCGTCCGGGGATCACCACCAAGCTGAACTGGGACCTGGGCGACCACAGCGTGCAATTCGGTTACTGGTACGAGCGCGCACGCCAGAGCCAGACTCAGCCGTTTATCCCGCTCAAGGCCAGTGGCAAGCCGGTGGATACCTGGCCGGACTCCAACGACGCCGTGGTCGATGCCAACGGCAACACCATCCAGGGGCGTGATCGCTTCACCATCACCCCGGCCCAGAAGGTCTGGGCCCAGGACACTTGGTACATCAACCCGGACTGGACCCTGGTAGCGGGCCTGGCCTACATGAACGTCAAGCGTGACGGCACCAACAACGGCAGCCTCACCGAGCAGGCCGAAAAACGTAACCAGACCTATAACAAACTGCTGCCCAACGTCGGCCTCAAATACCAGCTGGATGAGCGTGACCAGCTGTTCTACAGCCTGTCGCGCAACATGCGTATCCCGCAGAACTATGTGCTGTACGACAAGGGCCTGGACTCGATCAACTCCAAGCCGGAAACCAGCTGGAACCACGAATTGGGCTGGCGCTTCACCGGCGACGACATGACCGTGGCGGCTACCTTGTTCTACATGCAGTTCAAGGACCGCCAGGTCTCGTCCAAAGATATCAATGGCGACTTCGCCGACATCAACGCCGGCGCCGTCAACAACAGCGGCCTGGAGCTGGAGTGGAGCGGCCTGCTGCCCAACCACTTCAACTACTACACCTCCTACACCTACACCAAGGCCGAGCAGCAAGACGACCTGACGGTGTACAACGCCGGCAAAGCGATCCTGTTGCCCACCAGCGGCAAGCAGTTCGCCAACGTGCCGAAAAACATGCTGGCGGCCAACATCGGTTATGACGATGGCCGCTTCTACGGCACCTTCGGCGGCAAGTACACCAGCAAGCTCTACGGCGACCTGACCAACGATGAAGCCATCTCCGGGCGCACCGTGTTCAACGCCGGCGCCGGTATCTACCTGCCGGTGGACAAAAAAGTGGTCAAGGACGCGACCCTGCGCCTGAACGTCGACAACCTGTTCGACAAGAAATACCTGGACGGCGTGTACACCACCAAGACCAACGCGGGCACCTACGGCGGTTTCCGCGACGGCGACCCGGCTTACATCGTGGGCCTGGAACGCACCGTGACGGTTTCCCTGGAAGCCAATTTCTAATTGCGAGGTAAGCGAACATGGACATGAACCTGCTCCACGACATCACCTTTTATGTGATGTATGCCGCGATGGCCATCGCCATCTTCATCACCATCGAGCGCGGTATCTACTTTGCGTATGTGCGCCGCCAGGCGCGGGCGCTTACCGAGGTGCTGGACGCCAACGTGCACAGTGAGCGCGACTTGCCGCAAAGCCTGACCCGGCGTGACAGCCTGCCCCTCGGCATGGTGTTGCCGGTACTGGCACAGAAGGCATCACACGGGTCGCGCAAGGATCTGGATGACGTGATCGAAACCCAGTACCTGACTACCCGTGCGCCATTGGCCCGCAGCCTGTGGATCATTGAAACCATCACCACCGCCGCGCCGCTGTTGGGTTTGCTGGGGACCATCCTCGGCATCATCGACACCTTCAAGGCGCTGGCCAGTGCCGGTGTGTCCGACCCGGGGCAGATTTCCGGTGGCATCGGTACGGCGTTGTTCGCCACCGGTTTGGGTATCGCCATCGCGCTGTTCTGCGTGGTGTTCCACAACTTCTTCCAGGACAGCCTGGAGCGCATCAACGACCAGCTGAAAATCCTGCTGATCCGCGCCGCCACCGGTGCCCGCGTGCAAGGTGAAGTGCCGCACTTGGTGCCGACTGCGTTGCACAGCCGTACGGCGTGACCTCCAGGGCGGGTGCGGAATGCGCCCGCCCGTTTTTTTTTGCGCGATGAGACGCCCATGTCCATATCGATGAAATGCCGTATCGCAGGCCTCGCCGGCTTGCTGCTCAGTCCGCTCGCCCAGGCGGACTTTTCAATTCCAGGGTTTGAACTGGTGCACACCGTGCCAGTGGACACCGAGCTTGCCACCGACGACCTACGCCAGCCCGGCCCGGTGTGGATCGAGCTGTTCGACGGTGCAAAAAGCACTATCGATATCGGCCAGTTCTATGCGGCCGACCACCAGGGCTCTGTGATGGACACGGTGATCCAACACCTGGAAGCCGCCGGCAAACGCGGCGTGAAGATTCGCTTTCTGCTGGAAGAAAAAGGCATCAAGTTGTCAGAAGCATCGACCCTGGAACGCCTGCGTGCGATTCCCAACCTGACCTTGCGCGTGTTGCCATACGCACAAGTCAGCGGCGGGATCATCCACGCCAAATACCTGGTGGTGGATGGCAAGCAGGCGTTTGTGGGCAGCCAGAATTTCGATTGGCGCTCGCTCGAGCATATCCACGAAACCGGGTTGCGCATCAGCGACGCCACGGTGGTGGGCCAAGTGCAGGCGATCTTTGATCAGGACTGGCGCGCCCAGCAGGCATTGAGCGAGAAAAAACCGCTGCCGCTGCCGATTGCCGGTCAACAGCCTGCACGCACCGGTAACTACCTGGTCGCGAGCCCGCAACGTTACAACCCGCCAGGCGTGGGTGACTCCCAACTGGAACTGCCGCGCCTGTTGAGCGAAGCCAAACACGAAGTGCGTGTGCAACTGCTGGACTACGCGCCGCTGTCGTATGGCCCGGATAAAACCCGCCCGTACTACGCGGTGATCGACAACGCCATACGGGCGGCGGCCGCACGTGGGGTGTCGATCAAGTTGATGGTCTCCAACTGGAATACCGACGCGCTGGAACTGCCCTACCTGAAAAGCCTGGCGGTACTGCCCAACGTGCAGATCAAGATCGTCACCCTGCCCGAGGCCAAGCAAGGCTTTATCCCCTATGCACGGGTGATCCACAGCAAAACCCTGGAGATCGACGGGCAAGTGGCGTGGGTGGGCACCAGTAATTGGCTGGGCGGCTACCTGGATAATTCGCGCAACCTGGAAGTGGTGATGCGCAGCGAAACCATGGCCAAGCGCGTAGGTGAACTGCATGCACAATTGTGGGATGGACCCTACGCTAAAGCCTTGAGCATCACCGATGAGTACCCCGCGCCCCATCCTGGCCAGCATTGACCAAGAGCACCTGAGTAATGGTAGTGTGTGGAGATGTTTCTGACGGAGCGATCAGAAACCTCCCACTCACTACCTGCAAAGGAATGCGTCCCCCAATGCACTTTCCACTCAAGCAATTGGTTGCTGCCACCCTCTTCGCAACCGGCCTTTCGGTCATCACCACCCCCGCCTTGGCCAACATCACCCCGGACCAAAGCACGGCGATTCTCAAGAGTTTCAGCGAAACGTCCGTCACTGACTTTCGCGGTTTCCTCGGCACCCTGGCCAAGGGCGACCTGGGCAAAACCAGCGACGTGGGCCCGGCGATCAGCGCCTTCCTCGAGAACAAAACCCTGAGCGCCGACCAGCAAAACGAAATTCACCGCCTGCTGGGCCTCTACACCCGCGTGAAATACGGCAAGGCCGCGCTCGAAACCTTGCGTGAGCTGGTGGAAATCCCGACCTTCAATGTGGACGGCGTGCCGCAGTACAAAAACCCGGAGTTCATCAAGATCGCCGGCAAAATCCAGGCCCTGGCAAAAGACTTCAACCTGAACTTCCGCAACGTCGACAACCGTGTCTACGAGATCTCCCTGGAAGGCAGCGGCGATGAAGTGGTCGGCATCCACGCCCATGCCGACGTGGTGCCGGTGACTCCGGAAAACTGGGTATTGAAAGACGGCACCAAGCTCGACCCGTTCAAGGTCACGTTGATCGGCGACCGCATGTATGGCCGCGGCACCGAAGATGACAAAAACGGCATCGTGGTCGCTCTGTATGCGATGAAGGTAATCAAGGAAGAGAAGCTGCCGCTGGCGCGCAATTTCAAACTGCTGGTGGACACCACCGAAGAAACCTCCGGTGACGCGATCCCGTATTACTTCGAAAAGAATCCTACGCCGCAGTACAACCTGGCGCTGGATGGCGGCTACCCGGTGGTGATCGCCGAGAAAGGCTACGGCACCATCATGGCCACCTTCCCACGGCGCAAGGGTGAGGGCAAAGGCGCGGAAATCATCGCGATGACCGGCGGCATGGCGACTAACCAGATTCCATCGGCCTCGGTGGCCACCTTTATCAGCGACCAGCCTGCCGAACTGGCAGCCAGCCTGCAAACGGCCGGCGCGGACTATGCCAAGCGCAATGGCGGTGACTTCGAGGTGGCGGCCAAGGTGGTCGGCAAAGAGGTCAAGCTGACGGTGACCGGTGTGTCTGCGCACTCCTCCGAACCCGAATCCGGTATCAACCCGGTGGCACGCATGCTGGAGCTGATCCACAGCGTCGATGGCAAAATTGCGCTCAAGCACAACCACATCACCGACGCTGCCCGTTATGCCGCCGACAACTGGGGCCTGGATTACCTGGGCGGCAAGTTGGGCGTGGGTTTCTCCGATGAGTTCATGGGCCCGCTGACCACCTCGCTGACCTTTGTCGGCCTGGATGACAAAGCCTTCAAGCTGGCGGTGAACCTGCGTGTGCCGAAGGGCAAGTCGCCGGAAAAACTCAAGGCCGAAATTGCCGACAAGCTGAGCGCCTGGGACCAGCAAACCAAAGTCAAAGTGGGCTTCACCTACTCAGTTGCCGAACCGATGTACCGCAACCCGGAAGGTGAATGGGTGAAGGCCCTGTTGGCGGTGGCCAGCGAGAACCTGGGCATGGAGCACAAATTCGGCACCTCCGCCGGCGCGACCTCGGTGCATGAATTGCCCAATGGCGTGCAATTCGGCCTGGCCCGGCCGGAAGTGAAGTACACCGGGCACACCGACAATGAGTTCAAGACGGTTGACCAGTTCTTACTGGACCTGCAGATCGTGACCGAGATGATGGGCCGTATCGGTCAGTTGCCGAAACTCTGAGCTGAGGCTGAGCCCGCCGTGATGGCGGGCTCAGCCTGCCGCGCCGAGGAATGGCAGCGCGAGAAACACCTTGATCACCACCGCGTTGGTGATATCAATGAAAAACGCCCCGACCATCGGCACCACCAGGAAGGCAATCTGCGAAGGACCGAAGCGCTGAGTCACCGCCTGCATATTGGCAATCGCGGTTGGCGTGGCACCCAAGCCGAAACCACAGTGCCCAGCCGCCAACACGGCCGCATCGTAGTTGCGGCCCATTACCCGAAACGTCACGAAAATCGCGAACAGCGCCATCAGTAACGCCTGTGCGGCCAACAGGATCAGAATCGGCAAGGCCAGCGCCTTCAAGTCCCAGAGCTTGAGCGACATCAGCGCAATCGCCAGGAACAACGACAGGCTGACATTGCCCAGCAACGACACCTCGCGCTCCAGCACCTGCTGGCGGCCCACTACCGACAGGCCGTTGCGCAGCACCACGCCGACAAACAGCACGCAGACAAATGTTGGTAACTCGGCTGCCGTGCCTTGAATAAGGTCACTCAGGAACGTGCCGACCAGCAGGCTGACCGCCAGCAGCGCCAGCGTTTCGATAAACGAGAAGGCGCTGAGCATGCGCTCCTGCTCGGGCTGTTCGAACCCTTTGGGCAGACGCGGTGGCACGTGTTCGACGCCCGGCACCTGGACACGCCTGATCAATAAGCGTGCAACCGGGCCACCAATCAAACCGCCCAGCACCAGACCAAAGGTCGCTGAAGCAATCGCCAGCTCGGACGCCGACGCCACGCCATATTTCTCACTGAACACCGCCCCCCACGCGGCGCCTGTGCCATGCCCGCCCGATAATGTAACGGAGCCAGCGAGCAACCCCATCAACGGGTCGAGGCCCAACGCCGTCGCCAAGGCGATGCCCATGGCATTTTGCACCACCAGCAGCGCCGTCACGACCAGCAGGAAGATACCCAGTACGCGCCCGCCTTTCTTCAGGCTGGCAAAATCGGCATTCAGGCCAATGGTGGCAAAAAACGCCAACATCAAAGGCGTTTGCAGTGACGCGTCGAATCGAACCTCGATGTCCGCTAGCGCACGCAATGCCAGAAGCAACGCGGCCACCAGCAAACCACCGGCAACCGGCTCCGGAATACTGTAGGTCCGTAAAAAGCCGACATGCGCCACCAGCCAGCGCCCGAGCAACAGCACCAGGCAGGCCGCCACCAGGGTGGAATAGAAATCAAGCTGAAGCATCCGGGCAGTTCTCTGAAGTGAGCAAGGGCAATGGGCTGGCCAGAGTAGAGAGAGTGCAACCGGCGCACATCCACCAGAGATCAGCTACAGAGCATTCCCACACACTTCACAACAAGTCCTACAAGACCCACGCGTTTCGCCGGATAAAAAGCAGCACGAACAAAAACGCCGATCATCACTGATCGGCGTTTTCGTTAAATATGGAGCGGGAAACGAGACTCGAACTCGCGACCCCGACCTTGGCAAGGTCGTGCTCTACCAACTGAGCTATTCCCGCAAATGGCGTCCCCTAGGGGACTCGAACCCCTGTTACCGCCGTGAAAGGGCGGTGTCCTAGGCCACTAGACGAAGGGGACACACAACTGAAACACATGGTGTGTATTTCAGTGTCCAGAGATTAAATCCGAAGATTACGCCCTGGTTTCACTCAGTGTCGCCCGAGAGCAACACTGCTTAAATTTGGAGCGGGAAACGAGACTCGAACTCGCGACCCCGACCTTGGCAAGGTCGTGCTCTACCAACTGAGCTATTCCCGCATATTGGCGTCCCCTAGGGGACTCGAACCCCTGTTACCGCCGTGAAAGGGCGGTGTCCTAGGCCACTAGACGAAGGGGACACACGTACAACATTCACTCCCTACCGCGTTTCGCTGTGTGCTTTACGCTGTAAGTGGCGCGCATTCTATGGATGGATTGAAAGGTCGTCAACCCCCAAGGATAAATTTATTTAAATCAATGACTTCGCCCTGCTTTAAAGTCCCTGGCGGGCATTCTGCCCGTCTGGGCATTGGCGCCTATATTCTGGCACTCAACAAGACGTTATAGTTCGCAGCAGCAAATGATGGCAATGTGCATCCATGCAGGGAACGCTGTTGCTATATAGAAGAAACTACCTGGGCAACTGGTCGATCAACGCTATCCGTCGGCTGGCCCAGTCACTACACTCCACAGCAAACCCTATAAAGAGGTCACACCGGTGACACCACTCATGATCACCCTGCTGGTAATAGCCGGGATCGTAATACTGATCGCCATTGGCTACATGAACCACGTGGTGGAAAACAACAAGCTGGAAAAGAAGCGCACCGAGATCGAGCTTAATGATCGCCTGCGCCGTTGCGGTGAAATCACCGAGACGTTCCCCGGCCAGTTGATGTCCCCGGCGCTCAAACTGTTGCTGGCCCGTCTGGAGCTCAACGTCAACCAGCGCTTGTTGAACCTCAACAAGACCAGCGCCCCCCTCAAGGCGCGCATTACCGAGCTGAATGCGCTGGTTGCCCAGGGCGAGTCGATCCCGGTGGCCAACCCGCCCGCCCCGATCCAGACCGAAGCCAAGGCCAAGGACGTACGCTTCCTGCTTGAAGCCCTGCACGGCCAAGTCACCCGCGCTGCCCAGGACGGTTTCCTGCCGGCCAACGAGGCCAAGCACTGGATCAAGGAAATTCGCCATATCCTGGTGCTGCTGCACATCGAGTTCTTCAACAACCTCGGCCAACATGCTCTGCAACAAGGCCAACCGGGTCAGGCGCGTCTGGCTTTCGAACGCGGCGTGCAGTACTTGCGCAAACAGCCGGAGCCGGTGCTCTACAGTGCACAGCTGCAACAGCTGGAAGCCCAGTTGGCCCGCGCCAACTCCACGGTGCTGACCAACAGCAAGCCGGCTGAAGATGAAGTCAACGAACTGACCGAAGGCCTGAAAGTGGTGGATGCCGACGCCGAGTGGAAAAAGAAAGTCATCTACGACTGATCAGCCTCCCTCCTGCCTGGCGAACGCTGTTCGCCAGATGCCATCACTTTGCACCTATCCCCCGCCCCACGACTAGCGTAAAAAAGTGCCCCTAACTCCGTGAAGTCAGAGGCCCGCTATGCCTGTCGCCGTCATTGATGGACAACCGCTGCACTACGTCGACCAGGGCTCCGGCCCGGTCGTCCTGCTGGGCTCCAGTTACCTGTGGAGCCGCGACATGTGGGCGCCGCAGGTCGAAGCCCTGTCGCACCAGTACCGCGTGATCGTGCCCGAGCTGTGGGGCCATGGCGAATCGGGCCCGCTGCCCGCACGCACCGAATCCCTTGACGAGCTCGCACGCCAGGCCCTGGCCCTGCTGGACCACCTGGACATCGCGCAGGTTAACCTGGTGGGCCTTTCGGTGGGCGGCATGTGGGGCGCACGCCTGGCCTTGCTGGCCCCCGAGCGGATCAACAGCCTGGTGCTGATGGACACCTATCTGGGCGCCGAGCCGGAGGCCACGCGCCAGTATTATTTCTCGCTGTTCAAGATGATCGAAGACGCCGGCGCCATCCCTGAGCCGTTGCTGGATGTGATTGCACCGATCTTCTTCCGCCCGACTATCGACCGCGACTGCGCGCTGTACCAGGGCTTTCGCCAGTCGCTGCAGGATTTCCCGCGGGAACGCCTGCTGAGCAGCATCGTGCCCCTCGGCCGGCTGATCTTCAGTCGCGAGGATGTGCTTGAACAGTTGCCGCAACTGGACGCTGACACCACCCTGGTGATGTGCGGCGAGCAGGACAAGCCACGCCCGCCTGCCGAATCGCGGGAAATGGCCGACCTGATCGGCTGCAGCCTGATCCTGATCCCGGACGCCGGGCATATCAGCGCCCGTGAAAACCCGGATTACGTCAATGAAGCGCTGCTGACCTTCCTCGCCAATAACGCCTGACTGCCCCCCTGTGATCGCTGCGTAACGCGGCGATTACAGGCGGAAGTGCCCCACCATCCCTTTAAGCTCCGCCCCCAACTGCGCCAGCTGGATACTCGACGCGGCATTGCCCTGCATGCTCAACGCCGACTGATCGGCGCTGGCACGGATGCTGGTGACGCTGCGATTGATTTCTTCGGCCACCGAGCTTTGCTCTTCGGCGGCGGCGGCGATCTGCTGGTTCATCTGCTGAATCAACGACACCGCCGCGGCGATGCTGCCCAGGGCGCTTTCGGTTTCCAGTGCATCGCTGACCGCCAGTTTCACCAACTCGCCGCTTTGCTGGATCTGCTGCACCGAGGACTGGGCCGCCGTGCGCAAGGTGCTGACCAGGCGCTCGATTTCCTCGGTGGACTGCTGGGTACGTTTGGCCAAGGCGCGGACTTCATCGGCCACCACCGCAAAGCCCCGGCCCTGCTCGCCCGCACGCGCAGCTTCGATAGCGGCGTTGAGGGCCAGCAGGTTGGTCTGTTCGGCCACGCTTTTGATCACACTCAATACCGTGCCGATATGTTGGATCTCGGCACTCAGGCTCTCGATGCTGGCACTCGCATCGGTGCTGGAGGTCGCGAGCAACTCAATGCGCTGCAGGCTCTGGCGCACCACCTGTTGGCCGCTGTCGACCTTGTCATCCGCCGTCTGCGCAGCTTGCGCCGCCTGTTCGGCATTGCGCGCCACGTCGTGCACGGTGGCGGTCATCTGGTTCATGGCCGTGGCCACTTGCTCGGTTTCGTCCTTTTGGCTGCTGACTTCGACGTTGGTCTGCTCGGTGACGCTGGACAGCGTATGCGCCGAGCTGGCCAGTTGCTCGATACCGGCCTGCAGCCCGCTGACCATCTGGCTCAGGCCATTGCCCATCTGTTGCATGGCCTGCATCAACTGGCCGATTTCATCACGGCGGGTGACTTCCATCCGCCCGCTCAAATCGCCGGCGGCAATCTGCTGGGCCACGGCGATCACACTGCGCAGCGGCGCGACGATCAACCGGGTAATCACCCACGCCGCAATCAGTCCCACCAGCAGGGCCAGGGCCGACGAGCCGATGATCAGCAGCGCGCTTTTCTGCAGTTGCGCCTGCATCGATTGATCTTCGGCGTCATACGCCTGGTTGACCCGGCTGACCACCTCGCCCGCCCGGTCATGCAATTGTTTGTAGACCAGCGTTTCCTGCGCCAACAGGCCGGTGTATTCGCCGAGCTTTTCGCTGAAGGCGGCGATATGCCCGGAGACTTCATTGAGCACCGTCTGGTAGCCAGGGTCCTTGACCGATGTTTTCAGTTGCTCGACCTGGGCCAGCGCCTGGTCGGCCTGCTCGATCTTGCCCTGCTCGGCGTCATCGGCGTCCACTTTGCGGCTCTGATCCAACCGCACGTGCGCCTCGTTCATCGCCTGCAGCATCAGGCGCGAGACCTGACTGACCTGCCCCGCCTGCTCGATAAACTCCGCGCCCTCTTTGCCCTGGCTTTCCTTGAGGCCATAGGCGCCGTCGTCCGCCAGCCCGGCCTGCAACACGTCGAGGTTATTCGCCACGCTGGACACCGACCAACTGGCCATTTCCAATGCCAGGTCCTTGGTCTGGGTCAGCTCGACAAACTCATCGAACGCCTTGCGGTAGGCGGCCAGGGCCTGCTCGACATCGGTCATCACCGGCACATTGGCGGCCGACTGGGCCTTGAGGCTTGCCGCCAGCGCGGCCAGGGCATCGACGCTTTCATGCAGGGCATCGACTGCCTTGGGGTCGGCGTGCAGGGCGTAGTCCTGTTCGATCAGGCGCACCTTGAGCAAGCCACTGTTGAGCGACGACATGGCCTTGAGGCCCTCGAAACGCTGGCCAACGGTTTGCAACGACCACACGCCAATCGCCGCCACCACAGCCGTCAGCAGCAGCACCAGGGTGAAGCCCAAGCCCAGTTTTTTCGCCATACCGAGGTTGGCGAAACGTCGTTGCACGCCCGAAATCATTGCACTTGGATCCTCTTGCAATGCCAGATGGTTTGCCCAGCAGCGAGATTGGCAACCCCAAGGGCCTGAACACAAGACATTGGCGCCACAATAATGGCAAAAAGCTACATACCCGTCGTTTTCAGAATGGTCGAGGTCGATCTGGCGGGCCCCATGGCGCGGAACAACGCCAAGGCCCGTTGGTCAGCGGCATAAGCCACGTTGATGCGCAGCCAATCACTGTGTTCGCCGCCCGGGTTGAACAACGCCCCCGGCGACAGCAAGACCCCAAGCCGCCGGGCACACGCCTGCAACCGCGAAGGGTCGCCTACCCCCGGCCGTGCCCACACGAACATGCCGCCGGCGGGCACGGCGAATACCTCCCACTCTTCGTCCTCCAGCACTTGCAAGGTGGCGACCATTTGCGTGCTCAGCCGCTTGCGCAGGCGCTGCACCCACTTGCGATAGGTGCCATTGGCCAGCAGCGTGGCGACCACCGTCTCGGCAAACCGCGAGGTGCCGAAACCGGTCAAGGTCTTGAGGCTGACCAGTTGCTCGATGATCGCCGCACTGGCGCTGAGATAGCCCACCCTCAAGGCACTGCTCAGGCTCTTGGAAAAGCTTGCGATGTAGATCACCCGGTCAGCATGGGGCAGCGCCGAAAGCCGCGTGCAACTGGCGTGCTGCAAGTCGCCGTAGACATCTTCCTCGATGATCAGGAAGTCACTGCCGGCTGCCAGCTCCAGCAAACGCTCGGCCACGGCACGGTTCAGGCTGGTGCCGGTGGGGTTGTGATACAGGCTGTGAATGAACAGGCACTTGGGCCGATGCCGCTGCAGCAGGGTTTCCAGCGCCGCCAGGTCCGGGCCGCCACGGGTGCGCGGTACCTCCAGCATCTGCACGCCGTGGAATGCCAACTGGCGATAGAGGTTGCCATACCCCGGCGTTTCGACCACCACGCTGTCGCCGGGCCTGAGCAGCGTGCGGATGAGCAGGTCCTGGGCATGGCTGGCGCCGGCCGTTGTGAGAATACGATCAAGGCTGGTGGCGACATGCACCTGGGTCAGGCGCTTGAGCAATTGTTCGCGCAACGCCGGCAACCCCAGTGGCGTGCTGTAGTTGAACAGGCCAGCGGTGTCGGTACGCGCGACCTCACGAATCGCATAACTGATGTCATCGCTTTCGCGCCAGGCATCCGGCAGCCAACCGCAGCCCAGCTTAAGCTCCCCCAAAGGGCTATCGGCAAACGTTCCCCACCCGCGCTCCGCCCCCTCATACCAATAGCCTTCGTGCAAAACCGGCGGCTGGGCCACCACAAAGCCCGGCCCCGGCCTGGACGCCAGCAAGCCTTGAGCGACCATGCGCTCAAAGGCTTCGATCACGCTGGACTGGCTGAGCAGATTATCGAGGGCAAACTGACGGATAGACGGCAGGCGCGTGCCGGGGCTGACCCCATTTGTGCGAATCCACTCGGCCACTGCACTGACGATTTGCTGCACCACCGGTACAAGGGCTTGTCGATCGATCCCTAAATCCATGAGCCACTCACTTCAACTGTCTGTTATTCAACCCAAAGAGTTAAGCACAGAAGCCTCTGTTTGCCGGCTGCAAAAACTTATTAAATTATTGATTTTATTGAGTTATTTACCTAGTGATACACATTCAGGCAAGGCACTTTGCCAGTTGTGGAAATGCCCCACATACCCTGATTCCCTTTTCGAATGAGCGACCACGCGAGGTCCTAGATCGCCGTTGCGCCACCGTCCACCGCCAAGGCCTGGCCGGTGGTAAACGCCGCGCCATCACTGCACAGGTAGAGCACTGCACTGGCGATTTCCTCGACCTTGCCGATGCGCCCGACCGGGTGCATGGCCGCCGCAAATTCGGCTTTGCGCGGGTCGGCTTCATAGGCACGCCGGAACATATCAGTGTCGATCACTGCCGGGCACACGGCGTTGACGCGGATTTTCTTCTTCGCATACTCGATCGCCGCCGACTTGGTCAGGCCGATCACCGCATGCTTGGAGGCCGCGTAAATACTCATCTTCGGCGCTGCCCCCAAACCCGCCACAGACGCGGTGTTGACGATCGCCCCGCCGCCCTGCGCCAGCAGCAGCGGCAACTGGTGCTTCATGCACAACCACACGCCCTTGACGTTGACCCCCATGATGGCGTCGAACTCATCCAGGCTGCCGTCCGCCAGCTTGCCCTTCTCGATCTCGATCCCGGCGTTATTGAAGGCGTAATCCAGGCGGCCATACGCGCTGATCGTCTGCGCCATCAGTTGCTGCACGTCCGCTTCAAGCGTGACATTGCAGCGCACAAACAGCGCCTCGCCACCGGCCTGGCGGATCAGCGCAACAGTGCTCTCGCCGCCCGCCGTATCCAGGTCGGCTACCACCACCTTCAAGCCTTCGGCGGCGAACGCCAGCGCGGTGGCGCGGCCAATACCGGCGGCGGCGCCGGTCACCAGGGCGACCTGGCCGGAAAACGTCATGCTCATGGGGGATGTCCTATGGGGAAAATAGCGGTGGCTGGAGTCTAGCCAACGCCGCCACGGGCGCGTCAGCACTATCAAAAGGCCGGTTATAGCTGCATGAGTGGCAGTGATAAGGCCCACGGGCCAACTATCAGCAACACCTATCGAGGAGCATTCGCGCCCTCGGTGAACCTTGCTCCCGGACTGTTCTGGGTCTATCACTTCAGGTTCATTTCTATAAGAGCCGCTGCCATGACCGCCCAGACCAACCGCCAATTCCTGCTCGCCAAGCGCCCGGTCGGCGCGGCCACCCGGGACACCTTCACTTACCAGGAAGTACCGGTGGGCGCGCCCCAGGACGGGCAAGTACTGGTGCGCAATGAATACCTGTCCCTCGACCCGGCCATGCGTGGCTGGATGAATGAGGGCAAATCCTACATTCCACCGGTCGGTATCGGCGAGGTGATGCGGGCACTGGGGGTGGGCAAAGTGATTGCCTCGAACCACCCGAAATTCGCGGTGGGCGACTACGTGAATGGCGCGCTGGGGGTGCAGGATTATTTCCTGGGTGAGCCGCGTGGCTTCTACAAGGTCGACCCCACGCTCGCGCCGCTGCCGCGCTACCTGTCCGCCCTGGGCATGACCGGCATGACCGCCTACTTCGCGCTGCTCGACACCGGTGCGCCCAAGGCCGGCGAAACCGTGGTGATCTCCGGCGCAGCCGGCGCGGTGGGCAGCATTGCCGGGCAGATCGCCAAGATCAAAGGGTGCCGCGTGGTGGGCATTGCGGGCGGCGCCGACAAGTGCAAGTTCCTGGTGGATGAGCTGGGTTTCGACGCGGCCATCGACTACAAAAGCGAAGACGTGCCCGCCGCCCTCAAGCGCGAGTGTCCCAAGGGCGTGGATGTGTATTTTGATAACGTCGGCGGCGAGATCCTCGACGCGGTCCTCAGCCGCCTGGCACTCAAAGCCCGCGTGGTGATTTGCGGTGCTATCAGTCAGTACAACAACAAGGAAGCGGTGAAAGGCCCGGCCAACTACTTGTCACTGCTGGTCAACCGCGCACGCATGGAAGGTTTTGTGGTGATGGACCACGCGGCCAACTTCGCCGCCGCCGGCCAGGAAATGGGCGGCTGGATGGCGCAGGGCAAGCTCAAGAGCAAGGAAGATATCGTGGAGGGGCTGGAGACGTTCCCGGAGACGTTGATGAAGCTGTTCAACGGTGAAAACTTTGGGAAGTTGGTGCTTAAGGTCAGCTGACCCCGCAACAAAACCTAATGTGGGAGCAAGCCTGCTCCCACATTTTAGATCGGTGACGGTCAGGCGATTTCTGCGACGACTGCCGCCAACGCCTTGGCCGGATCAGCCGCCTGGCTGATCGGGCGGCCGATCACCAGGTAGTCCGAACCGGCGTCGAGTGCCTGACGCGGGGTCAGGATGCGGCGCTGGTCATCCTGCGCGCTGCCCGCCGGGCGAATCCCCGGGGTGACCAATTGCAGCGACGGGTGGGCGGTCTTCAGGGCCTGGGCTTCCAGCGCCGAGCACACCAGGCCATCGAGGCCGGCTTTCTGCGCCAGGGCGGCCAGGCGCAATACCTGCTCCTGCGGCTCGATGTCCAGGCCGATGCCGGCCAGGTCTTCGCGCTCCATGCTGGTCAGCACGGTCACACCGATCAGCAAGGGCTTGGGGCCGCTGCGCTGTTCCAGCACTTCGCGGCACGCGGTCATCATGCGCAGGCCGCCGGAGCAGTGCACGTTGACCATCCACACGCCCATTTCGGCGGCGGCCTTGACCGCCATGGCGGTGGTGTTGGGGATATCGTGGAATTTCAGATCGAGGAACACCTCGAAGCCTTTGTCACGCAGGGTGCCGACGATTTCTGCGGCGCAGCTGGTGAACAGTTCCTTGCCGACCTTGACCCGGCAAAGCTTCGGGTCCAACTGGTCAGCCAGCTTCAGTGCGGCGTCACGAGTGGGGTAATCCAGGGCGACGATGATAGGAGTCTGGCAGACGGACATTGGAATGGGCTCTCAGGCAAGTCGAAATCGGCGCGGATTGTAGCGCAAGCGGCGCCGTTGCGGGATCCGATGATCGGTAAATACTGATCAACCGCCATTTGGCGGGCGTTTCAAGTAATTATGTCAAAGCTGATACATTCACGACATGCCCCCAACACGCCCCAAGGCTAGCCTCGCTCGCACGACCCACCGACCAGCACTACCCGCCATGTGGCCGGGCGCCTATGCTGACCGCAACAATCAGGCAGATGATCGCACTATGCATACCCCTTCCGTCCCCGTGAATGACGAGCAAAAAGGCGCGGTGATCGCCGATGAGAAGCGCTGGAACACCCGCGCCCTGATCGTTGACGACGATGTGCCGATCCGCGAACTGCTGATCGACTACCTGGCGCGTTTCAATATTCTCGCCACGGGCGTGACCGACGGCGCCGCGATGCGCCTGGCCATGCAAGCCGAAACCTATGATGTGGTGGTGCTCGACCTGATGCTGCCCGGCGAGGATGGCCTGTCGCTGTGCCGCTGGCTGCGTGCCGAATCGGACATCCCGATCCTGATGCTCACCGCCCGCTGCGAACCCACCGACCGGATTATCGGCCTGGAACTGGGGGCCGACGACTATATGTCCAAGCCGTTCGAACCCCGCGAGCTGGTAGCGCGCATCCAGACCATTCTGCGCCGCGTGCGTGATGACCGTACCGAGCAGCGCGCCAATATCCGCTTCGACAATTGGCGGCTCAACAGCGTCTTGCGCCAATTGGTGGCGGATAACGGGCTAGTGGTGCCGCTGTCCAACGCCGAGTTCCGCCTGCTGTGGGTGTTTATCGAACGCCCGCGCCGGGTGCTCAGCCGCGAGCAATTGCTGGATGCCGCCCGTGGTCGCTCGATTGAAGCCTTTGATCGCAGCATCGACTTGCTGGTCTCGCGCCTGCGCCAGAAACTCGGGGATGACCCCAAGGCGCCGCAGTTGATCAAGACCGTGCGCGGCGAAGGCTACCTGTTCGACGCCCGGGATATCGGCTGATGCGGGCCCCCTTCAACACGCTGTTCGGTCGGCTGTTCGGCGTGTTGCTGGTGGCGATTGTGCTGGCCCATGCGCTGGCGTTTTTCTGGTTTCACCACTACGGCCCACCGCCACCGCCGCCTGAGGAGACCTTCATCGAGCAGCCGAATGGCACGATGAAACACCTGCCCAAACATAAACGCCCGTGGTTTGGCGGCCCGGTGGTGCCGCTGACGTTCCAGTTCATCTCGCTGATCATCGCCGCCTGGTACGGCGCCAAGCTGCTGAGCCGGCCGATCCAGCGCCTGAGTGAAGCCGCCGAGCGCTTGAGCCTCGACCTCGACAGCCCGCCCCTCGACGAATCCGGGCCCTGGGAGGCGAAACAGGCGGCATCGACCTTCAACCTGATGCAACGCCGTATCCGCGAACAGGTCAGCCAGCGGGCGCGCATGCTCGGCGCGGTCTCACACGACCTGCGCACCCCGCTGTCACGCCTCAAGCTGCGCCTGGAGCAAATCGAAGACACGAAACTGCAGGGCCAGATGCGCCAGGACCTGAATGACATGATCGGTATGCTCGACGCCACCCTGAGCTACCTGCACGAACAGCGCACCAGCGAAACCCGGCATTGGCTGGACGTGCAGGCGCTGGTCGAGTCCATGAGCGAAAACGCTCAGGACCAGGGCTCCGATGTGCAATTCGCCGGTACCTGTGCACCGTTGCAGGTGCAGCCGATGGCCTTGCGCTCCTGCCTCAACAACCTGATCGACAACGCCTTGCGCTATGCCGGTACGGCGCGTATCGAGCTGACGGACAGCCGCGACGCCCTGGTCATTCGCGTGATCGACCATGGCCCGGGCATTGCCGCCGACAAGCGTGAAGCGGTGTTCGAGCCGTTCTATCGGCTGGAAGCCTCACGCAACCGCAACTCCGGCGGCGTCGGCCTGGGCATGACGATTTCCAAGGAAGCGGCAGAGCGCCTCGGCGGCCGCCTGAGCCTGGAAGAGACCCCTGGCGGCGGCTTGACCGCTGTGATGTGGTTGCCCCGCGCTTAAAGAGTTTTGTCTTCCCGGCGGCCCTGTGCCTGGGTCGCGCTCCAATCCATCAACAGGCTGTACGCTACTGCCAGCAAGGTCGGGCCGATAAACAGGCCGATAAAACCAAAGGCGATCAACCCGCCGAACACCCCCAGCAGCACAATCACCAGTGGCAGGTTGCCGCCGCGGCTGATCAGGTAAGGCTTGAGCACGTTGTCCACGCCGCTGATGATGAACGTACCCCATACCCCGAGGAATACCGCATAGGTGTAGTCGCCCTTCCACGCCAGCCAGGCCGTGGCCGGAATCCACACCAGCGGCGGCCCCATGGGGATCAGGCTGAGCAGGAAGGTGACGATGCCCAGCACCAGCGCGCCCGGCACCCCGGCGATCCAGAAGCCGATCAATGCCAGTAACGCTTGGGCGGCGGCGGTGCCGATCACGCCGTTGACCACCCGCTGCACCGTACCGGCCACCAGTTCGATGTAGTAACCGGCGCGGTCGCCAATCAAACGCTCCAGCAAGCGGTGCACAAACATCGCCAGGCGCGGCCCGTCACGGTAAAAAAAGAACACGAACACCAGGCTCAGGGTCAGTTCGAGGATGCCCCCGCCGATCTGCGCACTGCGCGCCAGCAACCAGTTGCCCACCTGCCCCAGGTACGGCTTGATGCTGACCATCAACGCTGCACCCTGCTGATCGATGCTGTCCCACATCGCCACCAGCCGCTCACCGACAAACGGGATCGAACCCAGCCAGGTCGGCGCCTCGGGCAGGCCATCGACCTGGATATCCTTGATCAACCCCACGGCATCGCGCACATGGTCGGCCAGGTTGAAGCCCAGCCATACCAGCGGCACCGCCACCAGCAGCATCCAGCCCAGGGTCAGGATGCCGGCGGCCAGGGATTCGCGCCCGCCCAGCGCGCGCGTGAGCAACCGCATCAACGGCCAACTGGCGAAGGCCAGCACAGCGCCCCAGAAGAGCGCCGACCAGAACGGTGCCATCACCCAGAGGCTGGCACCGAACAGCACCAGCAGCAGGATTTGCACCAGCAGGCGATCGTTATTGAGCATGGGGTTTCTCTAGAAGAAGGCTGTAGGAAGAGAGCTTAGGCGAACGGCGCGGGTCCGTTCGCCTTGTAACGGTCAGCGTATCAGATGCAGGTGCAGACCTTTGGTTTCAGTGGCGCCGGTTTCCATGCGTGCGGCGCGTACGCCCTTGTCGATCAGGGCCAGGCGCCAGGCCTCGGCATTCGGGCCGGTCAAACTGACGCGCAACGTGGCGTCGAGGTTCAACCCACGGGAGATCAAGGTCAGCCAGGTGTCGTCAGGCTCGCCGCCGAGCGCCGGGAAATCCAGCTCGCCGGTGCTTTTCAGCTCGCGCAACAGCGTGGCCGAGGTGGGCAGCAGGTCGCCCAGCGGCGCGTTGGCGTCCAGTTGCTCTACGTGCAGATAGGCGCGGCGGTTGCCCCGGGTGATGCCGTACAACGCCACCAGGGAGTTAGCCTGCGGGGCGGCCAGACGCAGGAGCAGGTATTCCTGCTGGCCATCGGCCCCCACCAGCTTGGCGTTACCGAACACTTCATTGGCCCACAGGCTGCTTTCGCCGCAATCACGGGCCTGGCACCAGAACAACAGTTGCGCGCCCTGGGCCTGCAACGCTTCACGCGTGGAAGTAAACGCTGCGCTGGAGGTGTGTTCGGCGGGCAGCTCGTAGGTGATTGCCGTGGTTTGGCCGCGTGCGGTGGCCTGGCCTTCGTAGCGCAGCTGGCCGCTGATCTTGCGGATCGCGCCCATGGGGTAGATGCGTTCTTTTTCTTCAGCGGGGCGGTAATCGACGATTTGTGAGTCGACCTGACGGGCTACGGTGGGCAGGTCCTGGCTGCCCGGCACGTCGGCGGCGAATACCAGGGGGCTGAAACAGCACAGCCCGAGGGCACGGATACATCCTTTACGTAGGCTCATCGGATGATTGAGCCCTGGCCATCGGAGCGCACAGCGGTGTTGAGATGGTTCATGGTTGACTCCTTTCAATCCGCCCAGCCTCGGCAGTTGACCCCGCCAAGTCAAGGCGTGGAGAAAAACCGATTGAAACAGTCTGCAACAAGAGCTGCGCCGGGCTCATCATTAAGGTGTAAATGATGGCCTCCTGGCAGCGTGGTGACGGCAAAAGGTAGCTGAGAAAGCAATTCGGGATGTTTCGCCAGCATGCCGTCGGCGGCAACCACCAGCTGTGCAGGGCACCCTACACGTCGCACGAAGGCCATGGCTTGTTCGTCTGTAAGACGCATCGGCGAGGCCAGGGTCAGGCGACTGTCCGTGCGCCAGGTGTACCCACCCGGCACCGGCATCAAACCGCGCTGGGCCAGCAGTTCGGCGGCTTCGCGACTCACCGCCACCACGCCTTTCATTCGCGCCTCGACCGCTCGATCCAGAGTGCTGTAGACCGGCTTGCGCTTGTGCTGCAGGCTCAATTGCGCCTGCAAGGCCATGCCCAGCCGCTCGGCGGCGTTCTCACCGCTGGCGGTCGGCGGTATCACCCCGTCGATCAAACCCAGGTGCGTGACCCGTTCCGGCAAGGCACCGGCCAGCACCAGCGAGACAATGGCGCCCAGCGAATGGCCAAGTAATGCAAAACGTTTCCAGCCCAGCTGTTCGGCGACTTGCAGCACATCAAAAACATAATCCCACAAGGCATAACCCGCGCCTGCGGGACGATGCGCCGAATGCCCATGCCCCGCCATGTCCAGGGCCACGATGCGCAAGCCGCTCAGCTTGGGTGCCAGCCGCGCAAAGCTGTTGGCATTGTCCAGCCAGCCATGCAGGGCGATCACCGGCAAGCCGTGTTCAGGGCCGAACAGATGGGCGGCCAATTCGATGTGCGGCAGGCTCAGGCGCACTTCTTCGACAGGTGTGCTCATGCGCAACTCTGCTCACGGGCTTGCCAGCGGGAAAACAGGGTCTTGATCAAGGTCGCGGTGTCCTGCGGGCGTTCAAGGGGGAACATATGGCCGCCGGGCATGGTGAGCATTTCGCCCATGGGCAGGCGCCCGACGCCGCTGGCGTGGTGACGCATCACCACCCGGCTTTGCCGACCGCGCACCACCGCCAGCGGCACTTTCAATTGGCGCACCTGGCCGGGGCTGGTGTGTGGCACGCCCCGGTAGATGCTGATTTCGGTGGCCGGATCAAAGCGCAGGCGCAGGCGATCGCCCACCTGGTGCAGGCCATGTTGCAGGTAGGCATCGAAGCATTCCGGGTCGAACCCGCGAAACAGTGTCTTGCCGGCAAAGTAGCTGCGTGCGGCCTCCAGGTCGCTGAACTCTTCACGCCGGCCCAGGGTGCGCCCGGCCGGAGTCAGCCGGTCGATAAAACCAAAGCGCTTGGCGGCGCGGATCACCCAGCGGTCGGCACGGGTCAGCACCGGCGAGTCGAGCATCACCACCCCGCGATACAGCTGCGGGCAACGCATGGCCGCGTGCAGGTGCAGCACGCCCCCCAGGGAGTGCCCCACGCCCCACACCGGCTCCGGTTGCAGCTGCAGATGGTGGATCAGTTCGTCCACCAGGTTCTGCCAGTTATCGTCCACCGGAAACCTGGAGTCGTGACCGTGCTGCGGCAAGTGAGCTACTGCGTATTCCGGGGCCAGGGCGGCAAACAGCTTGCCGTAGGTGGCCGACGGGAACCCATTGGCGTGGGCAAAAAACACCTGCTGCGACATACCGGTTCCATCTTCAAAAACAGAGATTGATTGTCGCCAGCCGCAAGGCCCACAGCAATGACCGTAACCGCCAGGAATGATGACACTCACGCCACATCTATCGTACCGGCGGGTTCTCGCCCAGCGGCACCACGGCCATGGTCAGGCGCGAGACGCAATTGGCCTTGCCGTCGTCGCTGGTCAGGCGAATGTCCCAGACCTGGGTGGTGCGGCCGATATGGATCGCCTTGGCCACCGCCGTCACCCGCCCGCTGCGCACACCGCGCAGGTGGTTGGCATTCACCTCCAGGCCCACGCAATAGAACTTGCTCGCGTCGATGCACAGGTAGGCGGCCATGGAGCCGACGCTCTCGGCCAATACCACCGACGCGCCACCATGCAACAGGCCGAAGGGCTGATGGGTGCGGTGGTCGACCACCATGCTGGCGGTCAGGGAGTCGTCGTCAAAACGTTCAAAGCGGATATCCAGCAGCTCACCGATGGTGTTTTTCTGGGCCGCGTTGAGTTGCTCGATATTCGGTTGGGTACGCCACAGGCTCATGCGAATTGTCCTTATTGGTTTTATTACGACCCTAATCCTGCCACACAATCGCCTCGCTGCGCTCGCTCCAGGCCTGAAACTGCGCGCCGTAAGTCGACTCGATCACATTGCGCTTGATCTTCAAGGTCGGCGTCAGAAAGCCGTTCTCCACCGCCCAGTTGTCCTTGACCACCACCAACTGCCGCAGCCGCTCATGTTTATCCAGCGCCGCGTTGACCTGCTCCAGCCAAGGTTCAAGGCTGGCGTGCAGCGCCTTTCGGTCCTGGCTGCCCGCCGACAACACGCACAAGCCCATGGGCGCTATCAGCCCGTCGCCCACCACACATACCTGCTCGATGCGTGCATGCTCGGCCAGGCGGTTCTCAATCGGCGCCGGGGCCACGTACTTGCCTTTGCTGGTCTTGAAGATTTCCTTGAGCCGCCCGGTCAGGCGCAGGCGGCCGTCGGCGTCCTGCTCGCCCTTGTCACCGGTGCGCAGAAAGCCATCGGCGGTGAGGGTTTCAGCGGTTTTATCCGGGTCCTTGAAATAGCCGAGCATGGTCGCACCACTGCGCACCTGTACTTCGCCCGAGGGGTCGAGACGCACCTCCACCCCGGGGCATGGCAGGCCGATCCAGCCGAGGGTCTGCTGGCCGGGGCGGCACACATGGGAGTAACCGCAGCTCTCGGTCATGCCATACACCTCAAGCACATCCAGGCCCAGGCGCTGGTACCAGCGCAACAGGGCCTGCGGCACGGGCGCCGCACCGGAGAGGGCAATGCGCAACGCATCCAGGCCCAGCCCGGCCAGCACCTTGCGGCCTACACGCGTGCCGATAAAGGGCAGGCGCAGCAGGGTGTCCAGGCGCTTCTCCGGGATCTTGGCGTAGACCCCCAACTGGAATTTGGTCCAGATGCGCGGCACACCGAACAGCGCGGTCGGCCGAGCCCGGCGCAGGTCGGTCAGAAAAGTATCGAGGCTCTCGGCGAAAAATACGGTTTGCCCGGTGTAAATCGCGGCCATCTCGACAAACATCCGCTCGGCCACATGGCACAGCGGCAGGTAGGACAACAGCCGGTCGCCCTCCCCCAGGCCGAACAATTCGGTGCCCCGCGTGGCCGCAAACCCCAGCGCGCCGAAGCTGTGCATCACGCCTTTGGGCAGGCCGGTGGTGCCGGAGGTGTAGATAATGGTGGCCAGGTCGGACGCGGCAGGCTGCGGGTCATCTTCGATCGGCGGCCCGGCTTGCAGGTCGGCCCAGCGGTAATCGAACGCGCCGGTGGGGCACAGCGGCAGGCTGATGGTCGGCACGCCCACCGGTACGCCGGGGGCCATGGCCCGCCAGTCATCGAGCTTGCCGATAAACACCAGCGCCGCCTCGGAATGGGTCAGCACATGGGCGACGGAATCGGCGGTGAGGTTGGGGTACAGCGGCACCGACACATGCCCGGCCATCCAGATCGCCAGGTCGGCGATGATCCAGTGCGCGCAATTTTTCGAGATCAGCGCAATGTGCGAGCCGGGCGGCAGTTGCCGGGCGCGCAGCCAGTGCGCGGCGCAACGGGCCTGGTGGCCGACTTCGCCCCAGGACAGGGTCTGCACCTCTGCCCCGCCAACGGGCTGCACCAGAAAGGCTTTGCGCGGGTGCCGCGCTTCACGTTCGAAGAAGACCTGCAACGGCAAACGAAAAGCGACGGGCATGGGACGCGCTCCTTTGTGGTCCGATGATAGCCAACCAAGCACTTGCTCGGTTGACTATATAGCACACACAAAGCCGCGATAAAGCCTACGGATTCTTCACACTGACCAGGCTCATCAGCCCCGCCAGCGGGAAGTCGCCTTCCAATTCCGCCAGGCTGGCGGTGTACATCGGTTGCGGTTGGCGCTGATGGCCGTGCTGCAGGAAGCTGATCAGGCTGCCCACCAGCGGCTGATGGCTGACCAGCAGCACGTTGTCATCGGTGTCGAGTTTTTCCAGCACCTGCAGCGGGTTACCCTCCGGTGTCAGCCACGGCACCGTGCGGATTTGCGCTTCAAAACCCAACGCCTCGCGTACCAGCTCTGCGGTCTGCTGCGCCCGTACATAGGGGCTGGCGAGGATCGCGCTGAGCGGCTGGCCGATCAGGTGCGCCGCGCTGCGCAACACTTCGGCGCGGCCGTGCTCGGTGAGGTTGCGTTCGGCGTCGGTGCGGGCATGCCCTTGTGCCTCACCGTGGCGCAAGATCCACAGTTTCACAGCTTCGGCTCCTCATCACGCGCCGGGTGCGGTGCCGGTGGCACGCTGTGGGGCGCCTCGCCCTCGGGGGCACGCGGGGTAGGCCAATCGGCGAACGGCCAGGGCTTCTGCTCGGTATGGAAGCTGCCGAAACGCCCGATCTGCGCGAGGAACTGGCTGAGGCTGTCGCCAAAGTTCATCAGGCCCAGGTTCGGCGCGCCGTAGACCAGGCGGTAGATCAACTGCACCACCACCAGCGCGCCGAGCAGGAACTGCGCCACCTGCCACACCAGGGCAAACACCAGCATCCACAGGATACGCAGGAGGATGGACTCGTACTTGGGGGCTGCTTTCGGATCATTCATGGCGCGTTCCTCAGTTGAAACCACTGGTGGAAATAAAGTCGACATCGGTTTTCGGCTCGGCCCGCATCAGCAGTTCGATCACCTGGTTCAAGGTGCGCCCTTCAAACAGGATCGCGTGCAGCCCGGCGACCAACGGCATATACACGCCCGCTTCCTGGGCCTTGGCCTTGAGCACCTTGAGGGTGTTGACGCCCTCCGCCACTTCACCCAGGCGCGTCACTGCGTCTTCCAGGCTCAAGCCCTGGCCCAGGGCGAACCCCACTTGGTAGTTGCGGCTTTTGGGCGACGAGCAGGTGACGATCAAGTCACCCACGCCCGCCAGGCCGAGGAAGGTCATCGGGTTGGCACCTGGTTCACCGCAAAGCGGGTCATTTCCGCCAAGGCACGGGTGATCAGCATGCTCTTGGTGTTTTCGCCCATGCCCAGCGCCACCGCCATGCCGGCGATGATCGCGTAAACGTTTTTCAGCGCCCCGCCCAACTCGACGCCAAAGCGGTCGCTGCTGGCGTACACGCGGAAGGTACGGCCATGCAGCACCGCCTGCACGCGCTCGCAGAGTTCTTCGTCTTCACTGGCGACCACGGTGGCGGTCAGCGCGTGCTCGGCCACTTCCCGCGCCAGGTTCGGCCCGGACAGCACACCAATACGCGCCTGGGGGGCGATTTCTTCGAGGATCTCGCTCATCAGCTTGAAGGTCTGCGCCTCGATACCTTTGGTCAGGCTGACCAGCAGCTTGCCCGCCAGCCGCTCGGCGTGCGGCGCCAGCACCGAGCGCAAGGCACTGGACGGCAGTGCGACGAAGCACAGGTCGCAGTCGGTCAGGGTGGCCAACAGGTCGGTCACCGGCTCGACCGCCGGATGAATCTTGATGCCTTTGAGGTAACGCGGATTTTCCCGGTGCACCCGAATGGCCTCGGCCTGCTCGGGGTCACGCATCCACTGACGCACCGAGTGGCCGTTCTCGGCCAGCAGGTTAGCCACGGCGGTACCAAAACTTCCGCCTCCCAGGACCGCAATAGGGCGCTGTTCAGTCATATGCAATCCGTTAATCCATACCAGTGGCGATGGCCGCATTATACGGAGCGACCCGCTTGCGGCCAGCCCCCGTGTCAATTCGCACGCTTGTCGGAAAGTGCCATGGGTGTATGAAGTAATTGCAGGGCTGCCGACTGGCAAATTGCCTCACCTCAGTTAACATGGGCGGCTATCCGTAATTATCAAGGCCGAGCCGTGTATTTGGGCCCTCCTCCTCGTTCATCTCTGTTGCTGATGCTGTTGTTCGGTACGCCTGTGCTGGCCGACGACTTGTTCCTCGACAACCAGCCGCTGCCGCAGGTATTGACCGCCACGCGCCTCAAGCAATCGGCCGCCGCCGTGCCCGGCAGCATGACCGTGATCGACAGCGAGCTGATCAAGGCCAGCGGCGCCCGCGACATCAGCGAACTGCTGCGCCTGGTGCCGGGCATGATGGTCGGCTACACCACCGGCAACCAAGCGGCGGTGAACTACCACGGCACCAGCGCCAGTGATGCGCGGCGCATGCAGGTGCTGATCGACGGCCGCTCGGTGTACCGCGCGGGCCTGGCCACCGTGGACTGGAGCGACATTCCGGTCGCCATGGAAGATATCGAGCGCATCGAGGTGTTCCGTGGCCCCAACACCGTCAGCTACGGTGCCAATGCACTGATGGCGGTGGTTAACATTCTTACGCGCTCGCCGGCCAACAGCCACGGCTCACGGGTAAAAGTGGTGCGTGGCGAACGCGGGATCAATGACTTTTATGCCAGCCAGGGCGTGGGCTGGGAAACCGGCGATTTGCGCTTGTCGCTGTCCGGGCAACAGGATGATGGCTTCGACAGCGATGCCGCCGGCGCCGACCGCCGTGACAGCCGGCGCCTCAGCCGCTTCAGCCTGGCGGTCAGCCAGACATTGAACGCGCAGCAGAGCCTCGACTGGCAGTTTGACGCCAAGGAAGGCACCAACCAGCGTCCTTACACCTACACCCCGGTATTCGCCGGGATTACCGAAGGCGGCGATAATTCCGATGTCACGGCCAAGGACTACGCCGGCTCCCTGCGTTGGAATTTCGACTTCAACCCTGACCACAGCCTGTATATCCAGGGCTCGGCCCAACAATGGGACCGCCAGCAAATCTGGAAAGCCTGCGATGCCAAGGTCTCGTTCAGCCCCGAGCTGACCCAGTTGTGGCAGATAAACCCCAATTACGCCGAACAACTGGCCCGGCATATGGACACCTACAGCCAGGGCAGCGCTCCACCCGGCAGCGCCGCCGAGCAAGCGTTGGCCAACCAGGTGTTGAACCAGTGGCGCAACGGTGCCAACCAGAGTGTGTGCGGCGACATCGACCAGAGCACCCGCGAAAGCCGCTACGACCTGGAGATTCAGGACACCCTCAGCCTGTCCGACAGCCTGCGCCTGGTCAGCGGCATGAACTACCGCTACGACCGCGCCGACTCCGACACCTACTTCAACGGCACCCTGGACGACACCACCTGGCGCCTGTTCGGCCAGATGGAATGGCGCGCCAGCGAACACTGGCTGCTGCAAGGCGGCGCCATGTACGAAGACACGCACCTGAGCGGCAACTCGTTGACGCCACGGGTAGCGGTCAACTACCTGATCAACCCGCGCCACGGCCTGCGTGCGGTGTACTCCGAGGCCATCCGCTCGCCAGACATGTTCGAGAACAACGTCAACTGGAGCTATCGCGTCACCAACCTCAGCTCCCCGGCCTATGGGCAGAACAGCGGCCAATACTTCGTCAAGACGCGAGGCCCGGGCAACCTCGACAAAGAACTGATGCGCTCACGGGAACTGGGCTACAACGGTTTCTTTGCCGATTTCGGGCTGAACATGGACGTGAAACTGTTCTACGACGAAATCACCCACATGATCAGTTCGCCGCTGCGCAACAACCAGTACATTGCCAGCAACGCCAACAGTTCGCGGTTTACCGGTGCCGAAACCCAGTTCGACTGGCGGGTGAGCAACGCCGACCGCCTGCGCCTTACCTACGCCTATGTTGATGCCACTTCCAGCAACCCACTGGACAAAGCGCAAACTGCACGTAACAGTGGCTCCGCCGGCTGGTTGCGCGAATGGGGCCATGGTTGGTCCAGCGCGCTGTTCTACTATGGCGATGACGCACTTAACCAATATCGCTTCGAACGGGTCGACCTGCGGGTGGCCAAGCGCATTGCCGTGGGCAAAGCCAACGTGGAGCTGGCCGGTATGCTGCAACAACGTCTCGATAACCAGCCCACCACGTGGGCCGATAACAATTACGATCATCGCCACGTCCTCTACTTCAGCGCGGAGCTAGAGTTCTGACATGGGCGACTCGTCACGGATGACCTTGTTCTTTATCTACACCCTCTGCCGGCGCGCTGTGCTGCTGGTCGGCTTGCTGCTGGCCGTGCCAGCGTGGAGCGCCGATATCCTGCTGACCGCCGCAGAAGACGGTGCGGGGGTGCAGACCTTTACCCAGGCCCTGGCCCAGCAACGCCCGCAAGATCACGTCACCTTCACGCCCCTCGACCAGTTGCCGCCCCCCGGCCAACTGCCGGCCAGCACGCGCCTGATTCTGTTGGACCTGCCCGCCCTCGACTGGCGCCTGCAGGAAAACCAGGGCCCGCCGACCCTGGTGCTGCGCATCAGCCGGTTGCAGGCCAATCAGCGCCTGGGCGGCACGCAGCACGCACGGATCAGCCTGTTATGGAGCGACCCGCCGCTTGCGCGCCAACTGCGCCTGATCGCCGGCATCTTGCCCCAGGCCCGGCGCGTCGGCGTGCTGTACGGCGCCGACAGTGAGTTCCTGCTGCCCGAACTGCGCCAGCACGCCACGCTGCTGGGCCTGGAAATCGTACCCCAGCGCTGGGACAACATTAATGACAGCCGCCCGCTGCAAGCCCTGTTTCGCAACAGCGACGTGCTGCTTGGCCTCGACGACCCGCAGTTGTACAACCCGAAAACCGCGAAGAACCTGTTGCTGAGCAGTTACGCCCAACAATTGCCGCTGGTAGGGCCCAATGCCGGATTCGTGCGGGCGGGCAGCCTGGCCAGCACTTACAGCGACCAGGCCGACTGGCTGGCGGTACTCGACGGCCTGCTTGACCACCCGCCGGCCAACTGGCCGCACACGCTGTATCCGCAACACTTCAAAGTCGTGGGCAACCCGCAGGTTGCGCGATCACTGGGGATCGAACAGGTGGACGAAACCAGCGTCGCCGCTCGATTGGCCGAAGGAGAAAAACGCCCATGACCTTGCGTCGCCGTTGGGATATCAACACCCGCACCCAACTCATCACCCTGGGCCCGGCGCTGTTGCTGACGTTGCTGTTGATCAGCTTCTTTACCTTCGTGCGTATCCAGGACCTGCGCCAGGAACTGGACCACACCGGCCAACTGATCGCCAACCAACTGGCGCCTGCCACCGAGTACGGGGTGATTTCCGGCAACAACGATGTGCTCGACAGCCTGCTGCGCGCCACGCTGGCAACGCCTCACGTGCGCTTTCTGGAAATCCAGGACAGCAGCGAGAACATCCTGGTATACGTCGAGCAGCCCTCGGAGAAAGATGACCGCTCGCTGTCGGTAAAAGTCTTCCAGGCGCCGATCCGCCTGCAGCATATCCAGTTGGGCAACGACTTTTTCCAGGACAACCTCAACGAACCCAAGGCGCCCCGCGCCGACTACCTGGGCCGGGTGATTGTCGGCATGTCCAACGATGCATTCAGCCAGCGCCAACAGGAGATCCTGTTCAAGGCCGGGATCCTGGCACTGTTCGCGCTGCTGTTCACCTTCCTGCTCGCACGGCGCCTGGCCGCCAGCCTGTCGCAGCCGATCAGCGCCATGGGCCACGCGGTGAAGGCGATCCAGCAAGGCGACTACAAGACCCCGCTGCCGATCGTGGATGACTCGGAACTGGGCGACCTGTCGCGCCACATCAACAACCTCGCCGAGGGCCTCAACCAGGCCAGCCGCGAACAGCAGCAGGCCATGGCCCAGTTGATCCAGACCCGCGAAGAGGCCGAGCGCGCCAACAACGCCAAGTCGGACTTCCTGGCAATGATGAGCCACGAACTGCGCACCCCGATGAACGGCGTACTGGGCATGCTGCAATTGCTGGAAACCACCGAGATGACCGAGGAGCAGACCGAATACGCGGCGCTGGCCTCTGAGTCCACCGAGCATTTGCTCAAGGTCATCAACGACATCCTCGACTTCTCGCGCATCGAACGCGCCGCGCTGGAGCTGGAACATATCCCGTTCAACCTGGCGGAGCTGATCAGCAGCTGCGCCCAAGCCTTCCAGCACAGCGCCCAGCAGCGCGGGCTGGCGCTGACGCTGCCGATTCCGCCGGGCATGGACGCCTTGCGCGTGCAGGGCGACCCGACGCGTATCCGCCAGATCCTGGTGAACCTGATCGGCAACGCACTCAAATTCACCGAGCAGGGCACCGTCAGCGTCGAGCCGCACTGGCAAACCCTCGACCATGAACTGGTGTGGTTCACCTGCACCGTGCGCGACAGTGGCATCGGTATTTCCGCCGAACGCCTGGAATTGATGTTCGACGCGTTCCAGCAAGCCGACAGTTCCATTTCAAGACGTTACGGCGGCACCGGCCTGGGCCTGCCCATCGCCCGCACCCTGGCCGAACGCATGGGCGGCACCTTGCGCGCCCAGAGCGAAGAAGGACGCGGTTCGGTATTTACCCTGGAAATCCCGCTGGCCGTCGACCAGCAGAGCCTGCCGGCGATTGCCGCCAACGCCGAAGGCAAAACCGGCGCGGGCGATGGCCGGCATGTGCTGCTGGTGGAAGACAACCCGGTCAACCGCACGGTAGTCGAAGCCATGCTGCGTAGCCTGGGGTTTGAAGTGAGCCTGGCCACCGATGGCGCCGAGGCGATCCGCAGCGCCGAGAGCCTGATTTTTACCGCGATCCTGATGGATTGCCGCCTGCCGTTGATCGACGGCTACGAGGCCACGCGGCAGATCCGCCAACTGCCGGGCTGCGCCGACCTGCCGATCATCGCCCTGACCGCCAACGCCTTGCAGGGCGACCGGGAAGCCTGCCTTGCAGCGGGAATGAACGATTACCTGGCGAAGCCGTTCAAACGCACGGATTTGCAGCAAATACTGCAGCGCTGGGTGCAATAGCGCCGCGCCATCAGCCAACTCCGACTGGCGTGAAAGGCGAAAGTGCGGCAGTCTTAGGCACCCGAACGGGCCGATAAACAGGCCCGGTTTAAAATTTCAGTGAACAAGTGTACATTCAGTGCCTTGACGCTGTGACTTTCACTACAACGCAATAGTCTATGTGTAGGCTGCCGACATGAGGCATGAACGCTTCGTCGGTTACGGGAAGATTTGCCCTACCCTGCCGCATGGGATTATTGAGGAGCTCGCATGACCAAACAAAACGCCTTTACTCGGGAAGACCTGCTGCGCTGCAGTCGCGGTGAGCTGTTCGGCCCAGGTAACGCGCAACTGCCCGCCCCGAACATGCTGATGGTGGATCGCATCACCCATATCAGCGAAGAGGGTGGCAAGTACGGCAAAGGTGAATTGGTCGCCGAGCTGGATATCACCCCGGACCTGTGGTTCTTCGCCTGCCATTTCGAAGGCGACCCTGTGATGCCGGGCTGCCTGGGCCTCGACGCCATGTGGCAGCTGGTCGGTTTCTTCCTCGGCTGGCAAGGCCTGCCGGGCCGCGGCCGTGCCCTGGGTTCGGGCGAAGTGAAGTTCTTCGGCCAGGTCCTGCCGACCGCCAAGAAAGTCACCTACAACATTCAGATCAAGCGCGTCCTCAAGGGCAAGCTGAACCTCGCCATCGCCGATGGCTCAGTGAGCGTCGACGGTCGCGAGATCTATACTGCCGAAGGCCTTCGGGTCGGCGTATTCACTTCCACTGACAACTTTTAAGGGTTATCCGCATGCGCCGCGTCGTTATCACTGGTCTGGGCATCGTTTCTTGCCTGGGCAATGACAAAGAGACCGTCACCGCTAACCTGCGTGCAAGTCGCCCTGGCATCCGCTTCAACCCGGAATATGCCGAAATGGGTCTGCGTAGCCAGGTTTCCGGCTCCATCGACCTGCCCCTCGAAGAGCTGATCGATCGCAAGATCTATCGCTTCGTCGGCCACGCTGCCGCCTACGCCTACCTGGCCATGAAAGACGCAATCGCCGACTCCGGCCTGAGCGAAGACCAGGTATCGAACGTACGCACCGGCCTGATCGCCGGTTCCGGCGGCGCATCCACCCTGAACCAGATGGAAGCGCTGGACATCCTGCGCGAAAAAGGCGTTAAGCGTGTTGGCCCGTACCGTGTAACGCGGACCATGGGCAGCACCGTTTCGGCCTGCCTGGCCACGCCGTTCCAGATCAAGGGCGTGAACTACTCGATCTCCTCGGCGTGCGCCACCAGTGCTCATTGCATCGGTACGGCCGTTGAGCAGATCCAGCTGGGCAAGCAGGACATCGTGTTCGCCGGCGGTGGTGAAGAAGAGCATTGGAGCCAGTCGTTCCTGTTCGACGCCATGGGCGCACTGTCCACCCAGTACAACGAAACCCCGGAAAAGGCCTCCCGCGCCTACGACGCCAAGCGTGACGGTTTCGTCATCGCTGGCGGTGGCGGCATGGTGGTGGTCGAGGAGCTGGAACACGCTCTGGCCCGTGGTGCCAAGATCTACGCGGAAATCGTCGGCTACGGCGCGACTTCCGACGGCTACGACATGGTTGCGCCAAGCGGTGAAGGTGCTATTCGCTGCATGCAGATGGCGATGTCCACCGTGGATACCCCAATCGACTACCTGAACACCCACGGCACCTCGACTCCGGTCGGCGATGCCAAGGAAATGGAAGGCGTGCGTGCGGTATTCGGCGACAAGGCTCCGGCCATCAGCTCCACCAAGAGCTTGTCGGGTCACTCCCTGGGCGCCGCCGGCGTTCACGAAGCGATCTACTGCTTGCTGATGATGGAAGGCAACTTCATGGCGGGTTCGGCCAACATCGACGAGATCGACCCGGTCGTCGCTGATATGCCGATCCTGACCAAGACTGTTGAAAATGCCAAAATCGATACTGTGATGAGCAACAGCTTCGGCTTTGGTGGCACTAACGCTACCCTGGTGTTGAAGCGCTGGCAGGGTAAGTAAGGCCTGTAGGTTGATCATGTTTTGAAAAAGCCCCGACTGGTTCGGGGCTTTTCTTTGGGTGATTATCTGGTGTTTGGGGTGTGGCTTATTATGGTTCCGCCCTTACGGCGGGTCACTTTGGAAAAGCACCAAAGTAACCAAAGTGCTCTTGCCCCACCACTCGGCACCTCGCTTAGGCTCGGTGTGCCCGCACGCAGACTTGAATCCGTGGGCCGCCGCGATGGGCCATCCTTGGCCCAGCGCGGCTAACCCGGCGTCCTGCCGGGTTACCCACGGATTCAAGCCTGCGTGCGGCCAGCGTGGTTAATGGGGCGCCTCAGATCAAAGTCAAAAGCAGAGCACGGCGGCCTAGTAGCCGACCTGAGTGGTGTAGATCAAGAGCGGGCTTGCAGTGGATTGGCTTTTCTGTGGGAGCTGGCTTGTCGGGTCGCCGCATCGCTGCGATGCAGGCACCTCGGTACATCAGGCACACCGAGTTGATGCTTTCGCAGGCAAGCCAGCTCCCACATTTGACCGAGGTCGGCTGTCAGGCCGCCGTGCTTTGCTTTGTTTTTGCCGTGGCCCTTACATCATTACCGCTGACGAAGTCAGCGATCTTTTGATCTAGGCTTTTGATCGTGATCTTGATCTGAGACGCCCCGTCAATCACGATGGCCGAACGCAGGCTTGAATCCGTGGGCAACCCGGCAGGACGCCGGGTTAGCCGCGCTGGGCCAAGGATGGCCCATCGCGGCGGCCCACGGATTCAAGCCGGAGTGAGGGCACACCGAGCCGGAGGCGAGGTGCCGAGTGATGGGGCAAAGCGTTTTTGGTTACTTTTGGCTGGGCCGCATTCGGACTCTTCCAAAAGTGACCCGCTGTAAGAGCGGAACCAATATCAGCCACTACCCAAAAAACGGATATGCCCCCCACCCGCTACACCGAAAACCGCGCCACCATCGAATTCAAATCCACCGCCAACCGCGACAACTCCTGACTCGCCGCACTCGTCTGATTCGCCCCAGCCGAAGTCTGATGCGCCAAATCCCGAATATTAACCAAATTCCGATCCACCTCCCGCGCCACCGCCGCCTGCTGCTCCGAAGCACTGGCAATCACCAGATTACGCTCATTGATCAAGGCAAACGCCGACGCAATCTCCTCCAACGCTCCCCCCGCCAACTTGGCGATATCCAGCGTAGACCGCGCCCGCGTATTACTCTGCTGCATCGAACTGACCGCTTGATCCGTACCCTGCTGAATCCCACTGATCATCTGCTCGATTTCCTGGGTCGACTGCTGCGTACGATGGGCCAACGCCCGCACCTCATCAGCCACCACCGCAAAACCACGCCCGGCATCCCCGGCGCGTGCCGCTTCAATCGCAGCATTCAACGCCAGCAAGTTGGTCTGCTCGGCAATCGAACGGATCACATCCAGCACCTTACTGATGCCATAGACCTTCTGCGCCAAGTCCTCAACCTGGCTGGCATTGGCCGTCACGTCCGACGCCAGCGCCTCAATTGACACCACCGTCTGCTGCACCTGCTCACGCCCTTGCTGGGCGATGCGGTCGGACTCACGAGACGCCTGGGACGTGGCCACGGCATTGCTCGCCACCTCCTCCACCGCCGCCGTCATCTGGTTCACCGCCGTGGCAGCCTGTTCGATTTCCTGGTTTTGCTGGTGCAGGCCACGCGTGGCGTCTTCCGTCACGCAACTGAGTTCTTCGGACGCTGACGCCAGTTGATTCGAGGACTCAGCGATACGCCGGATGGTGTCGCGCAAGTTCTCCTGCATGCCCTTGAGCGCCTGCTGCAAGCGCGCCGGTTCGTCGTTGCCGGTGATGCTGATCTCACCGGTCAGATCGCCACTGGCCACGCCCTGAGCCACCTTCAGCGACTGGGCCAGCGGCAGCACAATGCTGCGGGTCAGCCACACTGCCAGCCCGATGGTGATCAGCGCCGTGAGCACAATCATGCCCACCACCCAACTGCGTGATTGGCTGAACACCGTCTGCGCCAGGCTCGCTGCCTGGTTGGCATTGGTTTTATTGAGGTTGATCAAGGTCGCGCAGAGTCATGGCCATTTCGTCGGCCAGCTGGTTCATCTCGCCGTTGACCACCGTAATCGCGTCATCCAGCTGATTGGCCCTTGAAAACCCCATCACCTGCTCCTGACGCTGCAGGTACTGCTGCTCCTGGACCTTGAAGCGATCAAACAGCGTGCGTTCTTCGGGCAGCACGATCAGCGCTTCATACAGGCTCTGCGCCTGATGCAGACCGTTTTTAAGCTCGTTGAGCTTCTGTTCGTTCTGCGCCACCGCCTGGGAATCGCGGTTGAGCAACAGGCGCAAGGTGAGGGCGCGCACGCGCAGCAGGTCCTGGCTCATCTGCCCGACCGCCATCACGCTGGGCAGCCAGTTGTTTTCCACCTGGTCCGATTGCTGGCGCATATTGGCCATCTGCAGCAGGGCGAAGCCGCCCAGGGCAAACACCATCAATGCCAGTACCCCAAAGCCCAAGCCGGCACGCGGCGCGATATTCAAACTGCGAACATTCATTACAGGGTTCCTTCCAAAAGCGCTGCATCCACCTGCAGCAGGTCTCCTGAAAGTTATCGGCGCTCTCCTGTATTTGCGTAAGACCAAAACGCGATATCAATGGGCGGCACCATCGCGACGCGCTTTAGGCAGGATCGCGAGGAAGTTATCCCGCGCAACTTTGTGGGCCACGTCTTCGGGCAGCGCATCGAGGAAGGGTTCAAAGCGGCGCATCTCCTTACCCAATTTATTGAAGCGCCCTACAACGTCCGAACCCAGCATAAAGCGCTCCGGGAAGCGCTCCACCAGCGCTAACCACTCCGGCCGGGGCTTGCCCGCATCGTCCAGCAAGTAAGGCGTGAGCATGCTCCATGACAGGTCGATGTACAGGTTGGGGTAGGCTTCCAACAGGCGGCTCAGGGTGGGCAGCAAAAAATCCATCTGCTTCTGGTGGCGGTGAATCTCCTTGCTGGTGCCGGCATGGGCCCAGATAAAGCGCGTGTGAGGATGATTGCGCAGCGATTCTTCGACCTCCGCCAGGTACAGCGGGTTGCGCTCGCGCTTGGAGGTGATATTGGAATGCAGCATCACCGGCAGGTCATTTTCGGCGGCCAGGTGATAGATGCGTGTCATGGCTTCGTTGTTGGCGCGCGGGGTATCGCCGGAGGTCAGGGCCGTCAGGTCGTCGTGACGGGTAAACACCTCGCCGATGCCCTGCCACAACCCCGGGTTGAGGTCGAGCATGCGCTGGATATGAGCGGCGGAGTTCTTGTCGTTGGGGTTGAAGCCGGACAAAAACGGATGAAAATGCTGGCGTTGCTCAGGCGTGAGTTTATTGACCGCCGCCGCGACAATTACATCGGTGGCGCTGTACCAATAGGCATCGGCATCGTCACCGGCGTAGTAACGCGGGCGTTTGGGCTCGTCTTCGTGCCATTTCTTGGCCACCGGAATCCCGGAAATCATCACGTGTTCAATGTGATTCTCGGCCATGGCCTTGAGCAATTTGTCCATGCCCGCGGTTTCCTGGAAGAAATCCACGTAATGCAGGTGCGCATCGCTGTAGGCATAGTCGCGGGCCTGCGCGGCAAGGCTGCCGGCGGCGAGTAACAGGGCAAGACTCAGGTGGGTCCAGGGCACGGTACAACCTCAAATGGGCTCAATACCGGTAGACCTTGTGCGGCATAAACGGGTTCACCGGCAAAAATCGCGGAACACCCAAGTGCCAGCATGCTCTATAACTGCATGACCTTCATCCTGCCCACTTGTGAGGTTCACCATGCCTGTTACCGTCAATACCCTGAACCACGACAACTTTCGCCATAGCGTGAATATCAACAATCACGAACTGTTCACCGACCTGCCCAAAAGCCTGGGCGGTGACGACTCGGCGCCCTCCCCCCACGACTACTTCGATGCAGCGCTGGCCTCGTGCAAGGCGCTGACCGTGAAGCTTTACGCGCAGAAAAAGGATATCCCGCTCACCGGCGTGACGGTGGAGGTCACCCACGACGCCACCGAAGAGCAAAAGGGCAAATACAAGCTCAGCGTCAAGCTGACCCTCAAGGGCGTGCTCACCGATGAGCAGCGCGACGAGTTGCACCACGTGGCCGACCGCTGCCCGGTGCACAAGCTGATGACCACCGCCGAGGTCACGATCGAGACTAAATTGTCGGAAGGCGCCTTCAGCCAATAGCGGCAACCTCCCGTCGAGCGGGTTATGCTCAGCAGCATCCAACCCGCTCAGACTGGGACGCACCATGACCACCCTCACCGTGATCCGCCCTCGCGCCGAAGATGTCGAAGGCCAGCCCATCCTGCGGCCGCTGCCATCGCGGGAATGCCGTAGCGTCGGGCCCTTTGTGTTTTTCGACCATATGTTGCCGACCCGCTATGCGCCGGGCACCGGCATGAATATCCGCCAGCATCCGCATATTGGCCTGTCCACGCTCACCTACCTGTTTGAAGGCGCGCTGCAACACAAGGACAGCCTGGGCTCGGACCAAGTGGTGCAGGCCGGTGATGTGAGCTGGATGACCGCCGGCAGCGCGATTGCCCACGTCGAGCGCACGCCCGATGCGCTGAAGGCCAGCGGTTTCAACCTGCATGGGCTGCAAGTGTGGCTGGCGTCGCCCCAGCACCACGAGACAGGGCCAGGGCATTACAGCCATCACCCGGCCGCGAGCCTGCCGGTGAGTGACAACCTCGGCGTGCAGCTTCGCTTGATCGCCGGCAGCGGGTTCTGCCTCAAATCGCCGGTGCCGGTGCTGTCGCCCACGCTGTATGCCGAGGTGCAGATGCAGACGGCCACCACCCTGCTGATCCCGGATGAATACGAGGAGCGTGCGGTGTATGTGCTTGCGGGCGAGGCGCAGTTGGACGGTGAGGCATTGGAGGTGCACAGCCTGGTGGTGTTGCCGGCCGGGCAGGAAATGACCCTATTTGCCGAAACGGACTGCCACCTGATGGTGTTCGGCGGCGCGCCGCTGGATGGGCCACGGCGGATCAACTGGAATTTCGTGGCGAGTGATCCGGCGGTGATCGAGCAGGCCAGGCAGCGGTGGGCGGCAGGGGATTGGCCGACGGTGCCCGGTGAGTCTGAAAGAATTGAGTTGCCTTTGAGATAGCCATCGCAGGCAAGCCAGCCCCCACATTTACCGGTGTACGCCGATCAAAATGTGGGAGCCGGGCTTGCCCGCGATGAGGCCGGAGCAGGCGCTGAAGAATCAGCCCTTGAACACTTCATCCAGCAAGTTATGCATCGACTGGAACGCCCGCGCAGCGGTCTTCGCGTCGTACATCATCTTGCCCGGCACGTTGGCGTGCGGGTCGGTGAAGGAATGCACCGCGCCGCCGTAGCTCAGCAGTTGCCAATCCACACCGGCCGCGTTCATTTCATCTTCAAATGCCGGCAGTTGCTCTTTCGGCACCAGGGGGTCGGAGGCGCCGTGCAGCACCAGCACTGAACCCTTGATGTTCTTCGCGTCGGCCGGGTTCGGCGTGTCGAGGGTGCCGTGGAACGAGATGGCAGCCTTCAACGGCGCGCCGGTACGGGCCAGCTCCAGGGAGCAGCAACCGCCGAAGCAGAAACCAAAGGTCGCCAGCTTCGAGGTATCCACCGCCGCTTCGGTCTGGCCTTGCAGTTGCTCGAAGGCCGCCTGCATGCGCTTGTTCAACAACACACGGTCGTTCTTCAGCGGCATCATCGCAGCGCCGGCTTCATCGCCATTGGTCGGGCGCACAGTTTGCCCGTACAGGTCGGCGATCAGCACCACGTAGCCTTTGCCGGCAACGGCCTTGGCGATCTCTTCAGCACCCGCACTCACACCCATCCAGTTCGGCGCCATCAACAGGCCCGGGAGCGGGCCCTTGTGGCTGGCATCGAACGCCAGACGGCTTTCGTAAGACTGGCCATCAAGCTGATAGACCACGGAACGCACAGTGACTTGGCTCATCATTTACTCCAGTTGAGGTGCATGAGAACGAAAAAACCCGCCGAAGCGGGTTTTTCTACAACGTTGTTAAACCGACAGTTCAACCAACAGCTTGTTCAGTCGGCGCACGTAGGCGGCCGGGTCCTTCAAGCTGTCGCCGGCGGCCAGCGCCGCCTGGTCGAAGAGGATGTGCGACAGGTCGCCAAAACGCTCTTCGCTCTGCTCGCCGTCGAGCTTCTCGATCAGCGGGTGAGCCGGGTTGAACTCGAAAATCGGCTTGGAGTCCGGCACCTTCTGACCGCTGGCTTCCAGGATCTGACGCATCTGCATGCCCAGGTCCTGCTCGCCGATGGCCAGAATCGCCGGGGAGTCGGTCAGACGGTGCGAAACCCGCACTTCGCTGACGGCATCGCCCAGGGACGCCTTGATCCGCTCAACCAGGCCCTCTTTGGACTTGGCGACTTCTTCGGCTTCTTTCTTCTCTTCTTCGGAGTCCAGGTTACCCAGGTCCAGGTCACCACGGGCCACGTCGACAAAAGACTTGCCGTCGAACTCGTTGAGGTAGCTCATCAGCCACTCATCGATACGGTCGGTCAGCAGCAGCACTTCGATGCCTTTCTTGCGGAAGACTTCCAGGTGCGGGCTGTTCTTGACCTGGGCGTAGGTTTCGCCGGTCAGGTAGTAGATCTTGTCCTGACCTTCCTTGGCGCGTGCCAGGTACTCAGCCAGGGACACAACTTGCTCGCCGTCGTCACCGTGGGTGGACGCGAAGCGCAGCAAGCCGGCGATTTTTTCCTTGTTGGCGAAATCTTCTGCCGGGCCTTCTTTCATGACCTGGCCGAAGTTTTTCCAGAAGCCCTTGTATTGCTCAGGCTCGTTTTTCGCCAGCTTTTCCAGCATGTCGAGCACGCGCTTGGTCAGCGCCGACTTCATGGAATCGATGATCGGATCTTTCTGCAGGATTTCCCGCGACACGTTTAGCGACAGGTCGTTGGAGTCAACCACGCCCTTGATAAAGCGCAGGTACAACGGCAGGAAGGATTCTGCCTGGTCCATCACGAACACGCGCTGCACGTAGAGCTTCAAGCCCTTCGGCGCTTCACGCTGGTACAGGTCGAACGGAGCACGGGCCGGCACGTAGAGCAGCGAGCTGTATTCCAGCTTGCCTTCGACCTTGTTATGGCTCCAGCTCAGCGGGTTCTCGTAGTCGTGACCGATGTGCTTGTAGAACTCCTGATATTCCTCGTCCTTGATTTCGGTACGCGGACGGGTCCATAGGGCACTGGCGCGGTTGACGGTTTCCCATTCCAGCGCGGGCTTTTCTTCGCCTTCGGCAGCAGCCTGCTCTTTCGGCAACTCGATCGGCAGCGCGATATGGTCGGAATATTTCTTGATGATGTTGCGCAGGCGATAACCATCGGCGAATTCGTCTTCGCCGGATTTCAGGTGCAGCACGATGCGCGTGCCACGGTCAGCCTTGTCGACAGTGGCGATTTCGAATTCGCCCTCGCCCAGGGACGACCAGTGCACGCCTTCGCTGGCGTCGAGGCCGGCACGACGGCTGAATACTTCAACCTTGTCGGCAACGATAAAGGCCGAGTAGAAGCCCACACCGAATTGGCCGATCAGGTGCGAATCTTTTTTCTGATCGCCCGACAGGTTTTTCATGAAATCGGCGGTGCCGGATTTGGCGATGGTCCCCAGGTGGGTGATCGCATCGTCACGGCTCATGCCGATACCGTTGTCTTCGAGGGTGACGGTCTTGGCGTCCTTGTCGAAGCTCACACGGATTTTCAGTTCTGCGCCGCCTTCCAGCAACTCAGGCTTGGACAGGGCTTCGAAACGTAATTTGTCGACAGCGTCAGAGGCGTTCGAGATCAATTCGCGAAGGAAGATTTCCTTGTTGGAATACAGCGAATGGATCATGAGGTGCAGCAGTTGCTTCACCTCGGTCTGGAAGCCCAGGGTTTCCTTTTGAGTTTCCACACTCATGGTCATCAAACTCCAATTGGATGGCAGTGGCCGCGCCCTTCAGGGTTGGCGGCGGGTTGTCATCAAAGTTGGGGGCTAAGACCAGGATTTCAAGGGCGGGCCGGTTCCTCGATCTTGAAATGCGCACGGGCGGTGGCAATCGGTTCGGCTGCAGTGCTTTGCCAGGCGGTGATCGCCACATTCGCCACCCGTCGGCCCTGGCGCCACACCTGACATTTGGCGTAGGTATCGCGGTACTGCCCGGCGCGCAGGTAATCCAGGGAAAAGTCGATGATTTTCGGAATCCCCGGCGCGCCGGTAAACACCAGCAGATGCAGCGCCGCCGAGAGTTCCATAAAGCCGGCAATCACCCCGCCGTGGAGTGCCGGCAATATGGGGTTACCAATATTGTCCTGGTTGGCCGGCAGGCGGAACAGCAGCTCATCCCCCAGGCGCGTGCATTCGATGCCGATCAGTTTGGCGTAGGGGATCAGGTCGAGCAGTGCCTCGTAATCTCCGCGTGCATGAGCCTGCTCCAGCCGGGTCTTGAACCTGTGCGTCATGCCTGCACTCCCTTGATGGCGCTGCCCAGCCCTTGTGTGCCCTTGAGGCGCTTGCCCATCCGCATAAAGGTGCCGACCACATGCGCGATAGGCTGTTGCGGGTCATCCTGATAAGCAAAACCGCGGGTAAAGATCACGTCGGTGGTGACCCGGTAGCACTGTGCAAAACCATACACTGGCTTGTGCGGTTCGGCAGGATGCATGTAGTCGACACGCAGGTCGAGGGTCGGGCACACCTCGAACTCCGGCAGCACACACAAGGTGGCCATGCCGCAGGCGGTGTCCATCAGGGAGGTCAATGCACCGCCGTGGATAACCCCTGTAAGGGGGTCACCGACCAGTTGGGGCGCATAGGGCATGATCAGCGTGATGCCCTCCTCGCTGGCCTGATGAGCGGTAATACCCAGCACCTGACAATGGCGCAAGGCCGATACGAAGCGTTTCGCACGCTCTAACAAGGGATTTTCGGTCATTCGATACAGACTCTTATTTGTGTTAATCCGCGGTATGGGCGATGCGCCTGAAAGTTCCTTGGCGCGCGTGGTTTATATATCTACGCAATAAAAGGAACTAATGCTGAACGCCCACGCTCGAAAGGCCAGTAGATATCTTCAATAAGGAGAAACACCCCATGCGCAAGACTTTAGCTATTTCCATGATGTTGGCCGCTGCCCTCGGTCTCGCTGCCTGCGATAAAAAATCCGAAGACAAAGCCCAAGACGCCGCCGCGCACTCTGAGCAAGCTCAGAAAGATATGGCGAAGGCTCAGGATAAAGTGAACGACGCTGCGAAAGAAAACGCCGATGCTGCCAAAGCTCAGGCCGAATCGAACGCCGCCGCCGCAAAAGAAGCAGCACCTGCTACCCCTGCCACCGGTTCTTGATACCGCGGCATGACATAGCCTGGCTGTAAAAAGAAAGCCCGCTTAGATAGCGGGCTTTTCTTTGTCTGCAGTTTTTATTTATCGCGTTATTACGACTAAGTCGCGTCTTTGAGAGCCTCCGGCAAAGGCGTATCAGTTTGCGTATACACCATCACTTGCAGTACGTCGGAATGGAACTCACGACGATAAAGCACTAACACCACCCCGCTGCTCATCAACATGAACAATCAGGGGCTGACAAACCAGGCCAGCATGGTCATGCCGAAGTAATAAGCGCGCAGGCCAAAGTTGAATTGGTTGGCGGCCATGGAGATCACCCGCGCCGCGCGCAGGGCAAACGCCTTGCGCTCCATTTCGGACACATGCCGCTCACCGATCATCGGCGCCGACCCCACCAGCACCGCCGCGAAGTTGTATTGGCGCATGCACCAGCTGAACGTGAAGAAGGCGTAGACGAACACCAGCGCAAGGCACAGCAATTTGATCTCCGACATCCCCTGGGAGGCCTGCTGCACCATCGGGATATCCGCCAGCAGCGACACCGCCCTTTCAGAAGCGCCCAGCACGGTGAGAATGCCGGCGAGGATGATCAAGGTGCTGGAGGCGAAGAACGAGGCATTGCGCTCCAGGTTGCCGATCACACTGGCGTCGGCGATGCGGTTGTCCCGCAGCAGCATGCGGCGCATCCAGTCTTCACGATACAAATGCAGCACGCTGGCCAAGCATGCAGTGTCACGGGCTTTCCAGGTGGCATAACGGGTGTAACCGCCCCAACACAGGACGAACCATAGCGCGGCGAGCAGGTGGATCTGATTGGTTTCGACGAACGACATGCGGGTCCTTAGACACGTTGGATAAAGGCGAACACGGTCTGAAAATGTGGGAGCGGGCTTGCTCGCGAATGCGGTGGCTCAGTTTATATATCTGGCACTGACTCACCGCATTCGCGAGCAAGCCCGCTCCCACACTTACCGAGTTCCAACTGTAGAAGATTGTTGCCTCCCAAGCATAAAAATGCCCCGTATCGACTGATACGGGGCATTTCAGTGCAGCCTGAATCGAGCGTGTCAGGCGATAGCTTCGCTACGTTTGCCGAGCACACGGTCAACCACCACAGCGACCACCAGGGTCATCACCGACGGCACCAGCCACGCCAGGCCCTGCTCGCTCAACGGCAAGTTAGCCAACTGCGACGGCATCCAGCCCGCCAGCCCTGCGCCTTTGAGCGCATCGATGCACCCAAAGATGAACGACACCAGCATCACCGGCCCCACGATGCGGCCCTGCTCCTGCCAGAAGTCTTTACAGAAGCTCAGGGCCACCAGCACGATGCACGGCGGGTAGATCGCGGTGAGTACCGGGATCGAGAAGGCAATCAGCTTGGTCAGGCCCAGGTTGGACACGAACAGCGAGAACAGCGCCAGGATCACTACCAGGGCCTTGTAGGACAGTGGCAGGATCTTGCTGAAGTACTCGGCACAGGCGCAGGTCAGGCCGACGGCGGTGACCAGGCACGCCAGAGAGATCAGCACAGCGAGGAAGCCGCTGCCCAGCGAACCGAAGGTGTGTTGCACATAAGCGTGCAGCACAGCGGCACCATTGGCGGCGCCGGCGGCCACTGCATGGCTGCCCGAACCCAGACGGAACAGGCTGACATACACCAGCGCCAGGCCCACGCCGGCAATCAGCCCGGCAATGATCGCGTAACGGGTGATCAGCTTGGGCGACTCGACTCCACGCGAACGAATGGCGTTGACGATCACAATGCCAAACACCAACGCGCCCAGGGTATCCATGGTCAGGTAACCATTGATGAAGCCTTGGGAGAACGGTGCAGCCACGTATTCCGGCGTAGCGACACCCACATCACCGGCCGGCAGGGCAAACGCGGCGATACCAAGGATGGCCAGGGCGATGATTTTCAGCGGCGCAAGGAACCGCCCGACGGTGTCCAGCAGTCGACCTGGATACAGGGACACAAAGAACACCACCAGGAAATACACCGAGCTGTAGAGGAACAGCGCCAGCGGGCTTTCCCCGGTCAGCGGTGCCAGGCCCACTTCAAAGGACACGGTCGCGGTGCGCGGGGTGGCGAACAGCGGCCCTACCGCCAGATACGCCGCCGCCGCGAGCAGGCCGCCGGCGATCTTGCCGATCGGGCTGCTCAACGCGTCCATACCGCCGCCGACCTTGGCCAGGGCAATCACGGTGACCACCGGCAAACCGACTGCGGTGATCAGGAAGCCCAGCGCTGCCATCCAGACATGCGGCCCGGACTGCAAGCCGACGATAGGCGGGAAGATGATGTTGCCGGCGCCCACGAACAGGGCAAAAGTCATAAAGCCCAACGCCAGGATGTCCTGGCTTTTCAACACTTTCATTTGAGGAAATACCACACTACTGAATCGGAATTTAGAGAGGGATTCCCTATGGATGAGGGAAATACTGCCGGCCCTTATGGGGACCGAACGGTCTAGCGCGCAGCTTCCTTTTGGGAGGCGGACGCATAAAGAGGCGGCTAGGGTACAGAATTGGGCTGACAAACGCACTGTTGCGGGGCGAACTGTCCGATAAGCGACATATTCATGTCGCGTTTTCATACCTAATTTGACAATACGAATCAATGTGGGAGCGGGCTTGCTCGCGAATGCGGTGTATCAGTGGATAGATCCAGTGCTGACCCACCGCATTCGCGAGCAAGCCCGCTCCCACATTTTGATCTTCAACAACCTGCAGAACGCACAAAGGCCACCCGAAGGTGGCCTTTGTGGGGTGAAGCGTCAGCTAAGCGCGAGGCTTACTTGACAGCCCAACCGGTCAGCTCAGCCAAAGCCTTGCCGATGTCTGCCAGCGAACGCACGGTTTTTACACCTGCGTCTTGCAGCGCAGCGAATTTCTCGTCTGCAGTGCCTTTGCCGCCGGAGATGATTGCGCCAGCATGGCCCATGCGCTTGCCAGCAGGGGCAGTCACACCAGCGATGTAGGAAACAACCGGCTTGGTCACGTGTGCCTTGATGTAGGCAGCCGCTTCTTCTTCAGCCGAACCGCCGATCTCACCGATCATCACGATCGCTTCGGTCTTCGGGTCTTCCTGGAACAGTTTCAGGATATCGATGAAGTTCGAGCCCGGGATCGGGTCACCGCCGATGCCGACGCAAGTCGACTGACCGAAACCGGCGTCAGTGGTCTGCTTCACAGCTTCGTAGGTCAGGGTGCCGGAACGGGAAACGATACCGACTTTACCTGGCAAGTGAATGTGACCTGGCATGATGCCGATCTTGCATTCGCCTGGGGTGATCACGCCTGGGCAGTTAGGGCCGATCAGGACTACGCCCAGCTCGTCGCACTTAACTTTAGCGTCCAGCATGTCCAGGGTAGGAATGCCTTCGGTGATGCAAACGATCAGCTTGATGCCGCCGAATGCCGCTTCCAGGATCGAGTCCTTGCAGAAAGGAGCTGGAACGTAGATCACGCTGGCGGTGGCGCCAGTGGCAGCTACAGCGTCTTTCACGGTGTTGAACACTGGCAGACCCAGGTGCTCGGTACCGCCTTTGCCCGGCGTTACGCCACCCACCATCTTGGTGCCGTATTCGATGGCTTGCTGGGTGTGGAAACTACCTTGCGAACCGGTAATACCCTGGCAGATAACTTTGGTGTCTTTATTGATCAGGACGCTCATTATTTGCCCTCCGCAGCTTTGACAACTTGTTGAGCAGCGTCGGTCAGGCTGGTAGCCGCGATGATGTTCAAACCGCTTTCTGCCAGTACTTTAGCGCCCAGTTCAGCGTTGTTACCTTCAAGGCGAACAACAACCGGGATTTTAACGCCAACTTCTTTCACTGCACCGATGATGCCTTCGGCAATCATGTCGCAACGAACGATGCCGCCGAAGATGTTGACCAGTACTGCAGCGACGTTGGAGTCGGACAGGATGATCTTGAACGCTTCGGTAACGCGTTCTTTGGTAGCACCGCCGCCCACGTCGAGGAAGTTGGCTGGTTTGCCGCCATGCAGGTTGACGATGTCCATGGTACCCATGGCCAGGCCAGCACCGTTGACCATGCAGCCGATGTTACCTTCCAGGGCTACGTAGTTCAGTTCGAACTTGGCAGCGTGCGCTTCGCGCGGATCGTCTTGCGACGGATCGTGGAAAGTCTTCAGCTTAGGCTGACGGTACATGGCGTTGGCGTCGATGTTGATCTTGGCGTCGAGGCAATGCAGATCGCCGTCAGCCTTGATCACCAGCGGGTTCACTTCCAGCAGGGCCAGATCGTGATCCTGGAACAGTTTGGCCAGACCGACGAAGATCTTGGCGAACTGGGCAACTTGCTTGCCTTCCAGACCCAGCTGGAATGCCAACTCGCGACCCTGGAATGGCTGAGCGCCAACCAGTGGATCGATAGTGGCTTTCAGAATTTTTTCTGGGGTTTCGTGAGCGATCTTCTCGATGTCCACGCCACCTTCGGTGGAAGCCATGAACACGATGCGACGGCTCGAACGGTCAACGACAGCGCCCAGGTACAGCTCTTTAGCGATATCAGTGCACGATTCAACCAGGATCTTGGTGACTGGTTGGCCATTGGCATCAGTCTGGTAAGTCACCAGACGCTTGCCCAGCCACTGCTGTGCGAAGGCCTTGGCGTCTTCTTTGCTGCGAACCAGCTTAACGCCGCCCGCTTTACCGCGACCACCGGCGTGGACCTGGGCTTTGACAACCCACTCGCTGCCGCCGATTTTGTCGCAAGCTTCTGCTGCTGCTTCCGGGGTGTCTACTGCGTAGCCCTTGGAAACTGGCAGGCCGTATTCAGCGAACAGCTGCTTACCCTGATACTCGTGAAGATTCATGCTTTTTACCGTCTTCGTTAGGTACTGCGCATTCGGCGCTGCGCTCATTATGAGTGCCGCGCCACCTGTGACTGCTGCTTGCGCAACTTGCGGGGCTCAAGGCCCGTAAAGCTGCACAAGACTGCGTCCAGCGGATATTCCGCGGTGAGTCTTGCGCGCAAGGCTCACGACGGGCAACTCCGCCGTGGTTTCTTATTATCTCGCTTAGCGCTTCTTCTTGTTGGCGATGTGGATAGCATGGCCATTCACTGCCAACGCGGCTTCATGCAGCGCTTCGGACAGGGTCGGATGGGAGAAAACCATCATGCCGATGTCTTCGGCGCTGGTGCCGAATTCCATACCGATCGCGCCTTGCTGAACCAGTTCTGCTGCGCCTGGGCCAATCACGTGGACGCCCAATACGCGGTCAGTCTTGGCATCAGCGATGACTTTGACAAAACCACCGGTGTCGTTGGCTGCCATGGCACGGCCAGAAGCGGCAAACGGGAAGGTGCCGACGTTAACTTCAACGCCTTCAGCTTTCAACTGCTGTTCGTTCTTGCCGACCCATGCAATTTCCGGGTGGGTGTAGATAACCGATGGAATCAGGTCGTAGTTCATCTGGGTTTTGTGGCCCTTGATGCGCTCGACAACCATGATGCCTTCTTCGGAAGCCTTGTGCGCCAGCATCATGCCGCGAACCACGTCACCGATGGCGTACACGCCTGGCACGGTGGTAGCGCAGTGATCGTCAACGTGGATGAAACCACGCTCGTCGATGTTCACGCCGCTGTCGGAAGCCAGCAGGTCGGCAGTCACGGGACGACGACCAACGGCAACAATCAGCTTGTCGAAAGTGATGGTCTGTTCGCCATCCTTGTCGGTGTAGGTCACGACCACTTCTTCGCCGTTAACCTTCGAGCCGGTCACGCGAGCGCCCAGCTTGATGTCCAGACCTTGTTTGGTCAGGGTTTTCAGCGCTTCTTTGGACACCGCGGTGTCGGCAGCCAGCAGGAACGTGTCCAGGGCTTCCAGCACGGTGACTTCAGCACCCAGACGGGACCATACCGAACCCAGTTCCAGGCCGATAACGCCGGCGCCGATCACGCCCAGGCGTTTAGGCACGGCTTGGAATTCCAGAGCACCGGTCGAATCGACGATCACGTTCTGGTCAACCGGAGCCGGTGGAATGTCGATTGGGCGCGAGCCTGGAGCCAGGATCACGTTTTCGGCTTCGATGACTTCAACCGAGCCGTCCGGCTTGGTGATTTCAACTTTCTTGCCGGCCAGCAGCTTGCCGTGGCCTTGCAGGGAAGTCACGCCGTTGGCCTTGAACAAGGTGGCAACGCCGGAAGTCAGGCCTTTAACGATGTTGGCTTTACGGCCGACCATTGCTGGTACGTCCATGGTCACGCCAGCATGGTTGATGCCGTGGATCGCGAAGCCGTCTTGGGCTTCGTGGAATTTCCAGGAGCTGTCCAGCAGCGCCTTGGAAGGAATGCAACCGACGTTCAGGCAGGTACCGCCCAGGGCCAGTTTGCCTTCCTTGTCGGTGTATTTTTCGATGCAAGCAGTCGAGAGGCCCAGTTGTGCGGCCTTGATCGCGGCAACGTAGCCGCCAGGACCTGCACCAATCACTACGACGTCAAATTTCTGTGTCATGAAAATAGATCCTCTATTTGCGACAAGCTTTTAGCCGCAAGCTGCAAGCCAAGCTGCTTTTTCTTACAGCTTGTAGCTCGCAACTTGCAGCTGCTTCAATCAGATATCCAGCAGCAGACGAGCCGGGTCTTCCAGCAGGTTCTTGATGGTCACCAGGAAAGTCACGGCTTCTTTACCATCGATCAGGCGGTGATCGTACGACAGCGCCAGGTACATCATCGGGCGGATCACGACTTGGCCGTTGATGGCCATCGGACGCTGGATGATGTTGTGCATGCCCAGGATCGCAGCTTGCGGCGGGTTGACGATCGGCGTCGACATCATCGAACCGAAGGTACCACCGTTAGTGATGGTGAAGGTACCGCCGGTCATCTCGTCGATGGTCAGCTTGCCGTCACGGGCTTTCTTGCCGAAGCCGGCGATGCCGCCTTCGATTTCAGCCAGGCTCATCAGCTCGGCGTTACGCAGAACCGGTACCACCAGGCCACGGTCGCTGGACACGGCAACGCCGACGTCAGCGTAGCCGTGGTAAACGATGTCGCCGCCGTCGATGGAAGCGTTGACTGCCGGGAAGCGTTTCAGCGCTTCGGTGGCCGCTTTCACGAAGAACGACATGAAGCCCAAACGCACGCCGTTGTGGGACTTCTCGAACAGGTCCTTGTACTTCGAACGCAACGCCATGACTTCAGTCATGTCGACTTCGTTGAACGTGGTCAGCATCGCCATGTTCGACTGGGCTTCAACCAGGCGCTTGGCCACGGTGGCACGTACGCGGGTCATCGGTACGCGCTTCTCGGTACGGTCGCCAGCAGCGAACACAGGCGCGGCAGCAGCTGGAGCAGCAGCCTTGGCAGGTGCGGCAGCCGGAGCGTTTTTCTTGGCTTCAACAGCGGCAACCACATCTTCCTTGGTTACACGGCCGTCTTTGCCGGTGCCTTTTACGGAAGCCAGGTTGATACCGTTTTCTTCAGCCAGCTTGCGCGCGGCTGGCGCGGCAACAGCGTCTTCGTCGGCGGCAGCCGGGGCAGCGGCAGCCGGAGCAGCAGCCGGTGCAGCAGCAGCGGCAGGTGCTGCGGCGGCGGCAGAGCCTTCTTCGATCGAGCCCAGTACCTGGTTGGACAGGACGGTAGCGCCCTCTTCGGCAACGATTGCGCCCAGTACGCCGTCAGCTTCGGCCAACACTTCCAGTACGACTTTGTCGGTTTCGATGTCAACGATCAGGTCGTCACGCTTGACGGCCTCACCTGGTTTCTTGTGCCAGGTGGCAACGGTGCCATCGGCAACCGATTCCGGGAATGACGGGGCTTTGATTTCGATAGCCATTATCTGTGGGTCCTTAAAATTCGGTTTCAGTCAGCGCGAAGGCGTTAAACAGTGAAAGCATCTTGCAGCAGTTTTTCCTGCTGCTCGGCGTGCATCGACGCATAACCACACGCAGGTGCAGCAGAAGCATCACGACCGGCGTACTCCAGGCCCAGGCCTGTTTTGTGGTTACCGATACTGCGACGCAAATGATGCTGGCTGCTGTACCACGCGCCCTGGTTCATCGGTTCTTCCTGGCACCACACCGCATGGGTGAGGTTGGTGTAAGGCGCGATGGCCTCCATCAGGTCGTCTTCCGGGAACGGGTAAAGCTGCTCGATACGCACAATGGCGATGTCTTCGCGGCCTTCGGCACGGCGTTTTTCCAGCAAGTCGTAGTAAACCTTGCCGCTGCACAGGACCAGGCGAGTGACCTTGGCGGCGTCCAGGGTGTCGATTTCCGGAATCACGGTCTGGAACGAACCGTCGGCCAGATCTTCCAGGGTCGAGATGGCCAATTTATGACGCAACAGCGATTTCGGAGTCAGCACTACCAGCGGCTTGCGCAGCGGGCGGATCACCTGACGACGCAGCAAGTGGTAGATCTGGGCCGGGGTAGTCGGCACGCACACCTGGATGTTGTGCTCGGCGCACAGTTGCAGGTAACGCTCCAGACGGGCCGAGGAGTGCTCCGGACCCTGACCTTCATAACCGTGTGGCAGCAGCATGGTCAGACCGCACAAACGGCCCCACTTGTGCTCACCGCTGGTGATGAACTGGTCGATAACCACTTGGGCACCGTTGGCAAAGTCGCCGAACTGGGCTTCCCAGATCACCAGCGCGTTTGGCGTGGTGGTCGAGTAGCCGTATTCGAACGCCAGTACGGCTTCTTCGGACAGGAACGAATCGTACAGGTCGAAACGTGGCTGGCCTTCGTACAGGTTCTGCAACGGGATGTAGGTGCCCGCGTCTTTCTGGTTGTGCAGCACAGCATGACGGTGCGAGAACGTACCACGGCCGATGTCCTGGCCGGTCATGCGGATCGGGTGACCTTCGAACGCCAGGGTCGCGTACGCCATGGTTTCGGCGTAACCCCAGTTGATCGGCAGGCCGCCGGCTTGCATCTTCTGACGGTCTTCGTAGATCTTCGCCACCTGGCGCTGCACCACGAAACCTTCCGGAATTTCCAGCAGCTTGGCAGAAAGTTCCTGCAGGGTTTTCAGATCGAACGAGGTGTCGTGACGCGCAGTCCAGGCGTGGCCCAGGTACGGGCGCCAGTCCACGAACAGCTCTTTGTTCGGCTCTTTAACCAGGCTTTTTACTACATGCAGACCGTTGTCCAGCGCGTTGCGGTATTCATCGACTTTCGCCTGAACACGCGCATCGTCAACCACGCCGGCCTTGGTCAGGCTTTCGGCGTACAGCTCACGGGTGGTGCGCTGCTTGGTGATCTGCTGGTACATCAACGGCTGGGTACCGCTAGGCTCATCCGCTTCGTTGTGACCGCGACGGCGGTAGCACACCAGGTCGATCACCACGTCACGCTTGAACTGCATGCGGTAGTCGATGGCGAGCTGGGTCACGAACAACACGGCTTCCGGATCATCACCATTCACATGGAGGATCGGCGCCTGGATCATCTTGGCCACGTCGGTCGCGTACTCGGTAGAGCGCGCGTCGAGCGGGTTGCTGATGGTGAAGCCCACCTGGTTGTTGATGACGATGTGAACCGTACCGCCGGTCTTGAAGCCGCGAGTCTGCGACATCTGGAAGGTTTCCAGCACCACGCCTTGACCGGCGAACGCCGCGTCACCGTGGATGGAAATCGGCAGGACCTTCTCACCGGTGGTGTCGTTACGACGATCCTGGCGAGCACGAACCGAACCCTCGACCACTGGAGAAACGATTTCCAGGTGGGATGGGTTAAAGGCCATGGCCAGGTGAACTTCACCGCCGGTGGTCATCACGTTGGACGAGAAGCCCTGGTGGTATTTAACGTCACCGGAACCCAGCTCGACCTTCTTCTTGCCTTCGAACTCGTCGAACAGCTCACGCGGGTTCTTGCCGAAGGTGTTGACCAACACGTTCAGGCGACCACGGTGAGCCATGCCGATCACGATTTCCTTGGTGCCGTAGGAACCGGAACGCTGGATCAGCTCGTCGAGCATCGGAATCAGGCTTTCGCCGCCTTCCAGGCCGAAACGCTTGGTGCCCGGGTATTTGGTACCCAGGTATTTCTCGAGACCTTCAGCCGCGGTCACGCGCTCAAGCAGGTGGCCGCGTACGTCGGCCGACAGCACCGGACGGCCGCGCACGCCTTCCAGGCGATGCTGGAACCAGTGACGTTGCTCGGAATCGGTGATGTGCGTGAACTCAGCGCCAATGGTGCGGCAATATGTCTGCTGCAACGCTTCGTGAATTTCGCGTAGGCTCGCTTCCTCTTTGCCGATGAACAGGTCGCCGGCACGGAAGGTCGTATCAAGATCGGCATTGGTCAAGCCGTAATGATTGATCGACAGGTCAGCAGGTGCAGGACGCTGCCAGAGCCCCAGCGGGTCAAGCTGGGCCGCCTGGTGGCCACGCATCCGATAGGCCTGGATCAGTCGCAGTACTTCAACTTGCTTCTTCTCGTGCTCACTGCTCACGCTGCCGGCGGAAACCGGTTGAGCGCGGCGCTGGTTCTTTGCCAGCAGCACAAACTGATCGCGAATTGTTGCATGCGATACATCGGTGGCAGCGTTGCCGTCTGAAGACAACGTCTGAAATTTGGTGCGCCATTCTTCTGGCACAGCGTTAGGGTCGTGCAGGTAGAGCTCATAAAGCTCTTCCACATAGGCAGCGTTACCACCTGAAAGATAGCCGCTGTTCCACATGCGCTGCATCACGCTTTCTTGCATGCTTGGTCACCCTCGATTTGGGGACACCACCGGCGAAAACACCGAGTTTGCTTGCAAAAGGCCAAGTGCAGCGACCAAAACAAGCCACTTAGGATCACGCTGATAGTTCGGGTACCAACCCGAATGCCCCTGCTTGTCTCATTTCTTCAAAATAAGAGCCGCGGCTTTGTAAGTCGCTGCTCAAGTTAAAACTACGGCGCCGGTTGAAGCCTGCGCCGTAGCATTTACGGGCACAACGGTCCTGCTTTTACTACAACGTCAGTTACACGCCGCTCTGCAGCAGCATGTTACGGATGTGACCAATGGCCTTAGTCGGGTTCAGGCCTTTAGGACATACGTTGACGCAGTTCATGATCCCGCGGCAGCGGAATACGCTGAACGGGTCATCCAGTGAAGCCAGACGCTCGGACGTCTTGGTGTCACGGCTGTCTGCCAGGAAGCGGTACGCTTGCAGCAGAGCGGCTGGACCCAGGAACTTGTCCGGGTTCCACCAGAAGGACGGGCACGAAGTCGAGCAGCAAGCGCACAGGATGCACTCGTACAGACCGTCGAGCTTCTCGCGCTCTTCCGGGGACTGCAGACGCTCGATGGCCGGAGCCGGCGTGTCGTTCTGCAGGAACGGCTTAACCTTTTCGTATTGCTTGTAGAAGATGCTCATATCGACGACCAGGTCACGGATAACCGGCAAACCTGGCAGAGGACGAACGATCAGTTTGTTGCCTTTAACCACGGCGGACAGCGGCGTGATGCACGCCAGGCCGTTTTTGCCGTTGATGTTCATGCCGTCGGAGCCACAAACGCCTTCACGGCAAGAGCGACGATACGAGAAACCTTCGTCCTGCTCTTTGATCAGTGCCAATACATCCAGCACCATCAGGTCTTTACCACCGGTATCGACCTGGAATTCCTGCATGAACGGCGCAGCGTCCTGATCAGGGTTGTAGCGGTAAACACTGACTTTCAACATGGCAGCCACCCTTAGTAAGTCCGAATCTTCGGTTCAAACGTCGGAACCGTCTTCGGCGAGAAGTTCACGGCACGCTTGGTTACGCGCTTGTCACCCGGGAAGTACAGGGTGTGGCACAACCAGTTTTCGTCGTCGCGATCTTCAAAGTCTTCACGAGCGTGAGCACCACGGGATTCTTTACGAACCTCGGCGGCGATCGCAGTCGCTTCAGCCACTTCCAGCAGGTTTTGCAGCTCAAGGGCTTCGATACGAGCGGTGTTGAACGCCTGGCTCTTATCGTTGATCTTGACGTTGGCGATGCGCGTGCGCAGATCGGCCAACTGGGCAATACCCTTCTGCATGTATTCGCCGGTACGGAATACACCGAAGTAGTTCTGCATGCAGCTTTGCAGCTCGCGACGCAGGGTAGCCACGTCTTCGCCATCAGTGCGCTCGTTCAGAGCGTTCAGACGGGCCAGGGCAGCTTCGATGTTGGCGTCAGTGGCGTCATCGTATTCGATGCCGTCGGTCAGGGCTTTTTCCAGGTGCAGGCCGGCAGCGCGACCGAATACCACCAGGTCGAGCAGCGAGTTGCCGCCCAGACGGTTGGCACCGTGCACCGATACGCACGCCACTTCACCTACCGCGAACAGACCATGAATGATCTCGTCCTGGCCATCGGCGTTCTGGGTGATCGCCTGGCCATGAATGTTGGTCGGCACGCCGCCCATCATATAGTGGCAAGTCGGAACAACCGGAACCGGAGCAACCACCGGGTCAACGTGAGCAAAGGTCTTGGACAGCTCGCAGATGCCTGGCAGGCGGCTGTGCAGCACTTCTTCGCCGAGGTGATCGAGTTTCAGCAGTACGTGGTCGCCGTTCGGGCCACAGCCGTTGCCGGCGATGATTTCTTTAACCATCGAACGGGCCACAACGTCACGACCGGCAAGGTCTTTGGCGTTCGGAGCATAACGCTCCATGAAACGCTCGCCGTGCTTGTTGATCAGGTAACCACCTTCACCACGGCAACCTTCAGTAACCAGTACACCGGCGCCGGCGATGCCGGTCGGGTGGAACTGCCACATTTCGATGTCTTGTACCGGCACGCCAGCACGCAGAGCCATACCAACGCCGTCACCGGTGTTGATCAGGGCGTTGGTGGTGGAGGCGTAGATACGGCCTGCACCGCCCGTCGCCAGCACGGTAGCCTTGGCGCGGATGTAGGTGGTTTCACCGGTTTCGATGCAGATGGCGATTACACCGACGAACTCACCTTGTGCGTTCTTCACCAGATCGACCGCGTAGTACTCGTTCAGGAACGTGGTACCGGCTTTCAGGTTGCCCTGATAAAGAGTGTGCAGCAGCGCGTGACCGGTACGGTCGGAAGCGGCGCAGGTACGGGCAGCCTGCCCGCCTTTACCGTAGTCCTTCGACTGACCGCCGAATGGACGCTGGTAGATGCGGCCTTGTTCGGTGCGGGAAAATGGCAGACCCATGTGGTCCAGCTCGAACACCGCGGCCGGGCCTTCCTGACACATGTATTCGATAGCATCCTGGTCACCGATGTAGTCGGAACCCTTGACGGTATCGTACATGTGCCAGCGCCAGTCATCGTTCGGGTCGGCAGAGGCGATGGCGCAGGTGATGCCACCCTGGGCCGATACGGTGTGGGACCGCGTCGGGAACACCTTGGTGATCACGGCAGTCTTGTGACCGCCCTGGGCCAGTTGCAGCGCAGCGCGCATGCCGGCACCGCCGCCACCAATAATGATGGCGTCGAATGAAATAGTTGGAATGTTAGCCATGAATCAGATACCCCAAAGAATCTGCACACCCCAGACGAAGTAAGCGAACATCGCAACGCCGCATACTGCCTGGAAGAGGAAACGTACTGCAGTCGCGGACTTGCCCAGCGCCATTGGCGTCAGGTAGTCGGTCGCGATGGTCCACATGCCGACCCAGGCGTGAGCGCCCAGGGCTACAAGTGCCAGCAGACTGAAGATTCGCATCGCATTGTGGGAAAACAGGCCGTGCCATTGCTCATAGCCAATGCCCGGGTTTGCGACGAGGTATCCGATCAGGAAAATGAAATAAGCCGCGAGAACGACCGCAGACACACGCTGTGCCATCCAGTCATAGAGGCCCGAACGCGAAAGGTTCGTAACGCTGGTTACCATATCCAAACTCCTGCCAGAACGATCAGCACCACGGAAATGGCGATGATGATTTTCGAGCCCAGGCGGCCGCCTTCCAGCGTCTCACCGATGCCCATATCCATGATCAAGTGGCGCACACCGGCTACCAGGTGATACAGCAGAGCGGACAGGAGGCCCCATGCTACGAACTTGGCCAGCGGGCTGGTCAAGCATGCCTTCACCTCGGCGTAACCTTCCTCGGAACCCAGGGATTTGCTCAATGCATAAAGCATGATGCCCAAGCCCAGGAACAGGATGATGCCGGAAACACGGTGCAGGAACGACGTAACGCCGGTGATGGGGAGTTTGATGGTCCTTAGGTCTAGGTTTACAGGTCGTTGGCTATTCACGGCTTTTTTTCACACTGAAGAGCCCCTAACAATCAGGGCAAAGTTGTTGGGGAGTGCACTGGTCAGGTAAGCACCACCCAGGGAGTGCGACCCCCAATGAAAGCAAGCCCAAAAGCCCTTGGCGGTCGGTGGCCGAGTATAGACAGTTAGGTTACTAATGACAACGCGCACTCCTCACCCTAATAGCTGATTGCGCTGGCGGGATAAAAGGCGTAAATGGCAGTTAATTTCGAGGAAAAAGTACGGTTAAAGCCTTCTGGCGCAAGACTTTAGGCAAATTGACATCTGGATTTATATCAATATAGTGGTGCGGGCCCTGCGTGGGGGGTCTGTCTGATGATTTGAAGCATAAATAGGAGGCCACATGGCTGACAAAAAAGCGCAGTTGATCATCGAGGGCGCAGCCCCCGTCGAGCTGCCCATTTTAACCGGCACCGTTGGTCCCGATGTTATCGACGTACGGGGCCTGACGGCCACGGGCCGTTTCACATTCGACCCAGGCTTCATGTCGACCGCCTCTTGCGAGTCGAAGATCACCTATATCGACGGTGACAATGGCATTTTGTTGCACCGGGGCTACCCGATCGAGCAACTGGCTGAAAAATCGGACTACCTGGAAACCTGCTACCTGCTGCTAAATGGCGAATTGCCAACAGCCGAGCAAAAAGCCCAGTTCGTCAGCACCGTGAAGAACCACACCATGGTTCACGAGCAGTTGAAGACCTTCTTCAACGGCTTCCGTCGCGACGCCCACCCGATGGCCGTCATGTGCGGCGTGGTCGGCGCCCTGTCGGCCTTCTACCACGACTCCCTCGACATCAATAACCCGCAGCATCGCGAAATCTCCGCGATCCGCCTGGTTGCCAAGATGCCGACCCTGGCCGCAATGGTTTACAAGTACTCCATGGGCCAACCCATGATGTACCCGCGCAACGACCTGACGTACGCGGAAAACTTCCTGCACATGATGTTCAACACCCCGTGCGAGATCAAACCGATCAGCCCGGTGCTCGCCAAGGCCATGGACCGGATTTTTATCCTCCACGCCGACCACGAGCAAAACGCCTCCACCTCTACCGTACGTCTGGCCGGCTCTTCGGGTGCCAACCCGTTCGCCTGCATCGCCGCCGGTATCGCCGCACTGTGGGGCCCTGCCCACGGCGGTGCGAACGAAGCCGTTCTGACCATGCTTGACGAAATTGGCGATGTTTCCAACATCGACACCTTCATCGCCAAGGCCAAGGACAAGAACGATCCGTTCAAACTGATGGGCTTCGGTCACCGCGTTTACAAGAACCGCGACCCACGCGCCACCGTCATGAAGCAGACCTGCGACGAAGTGTTGAAGGAACTGGGTATCAAGAACGATCCGCAACTCGAACTGGCCATGCGCCTGGAAGAGATCGCCCTGACCGACCCATACTTCATCGAACGCTCGCTGTACCCGAACGTCGACTTCTACTCGGGGATCATCCTCAAGGCGATCGGCATTCCAACCAGCATGTTCACCGTGATCTTCGCCCTGGCGCGGACCGTGGGCTGGATCTCCCACTGGAAAGAAATGCTCTCCAGCCCGTACAAGATTGGCCGCCCGCGCCAGCTGTACACCGGCTACGAGTCGCGTGACATCACCAAGCTGGAAGATCGCAAGTAAGCATTAACTGCTTGTTTGTAATGAGAACGGCCTCCCTTAGTGGAGGCCGTTTTCGTTTGTGTCGCCTGTGCGGTCGCCATCGCAGGCAAGCCAGCTCCCACTTTTGACTGCGTTCCTACTCGGTCGAATGTGGGAGCTGGCTTGCCTGCGATAGCAATAGCCCGGCCACCCCATAACCCCAGGCAAAAAAAATGCCCCGGCCTTGCGACCGGAGCATTTCTCATTCAGCTACACCCTTAGTGGTTGACCGCCCCACTCGCCCCCAGGCCAGTCTGCGAACGCACAAACTGCGGGAAGTACAGCGCACGCTCTTTCTCCGCCGCCGCCGACTTGTCGGTGATGGAGAAGAACCAGATACCGACAAACGCAATGATCATCGAGAACAGCGCCGGGTACTCGTACGGGAAGATGGCTTTTTCATGATGCAGGATCGAGACCCAGATGGTCGGACCCAGCACCATCAGGCCGACGGCACTGACCAGGCCCAACCAGCCGCCAATCATGGCGCCACGGGTGGTGAGGTTCTTCCAGTACATGGAAAGCAGCAGCACCGGGAAGTTACAGCTGGCGGCAATCGAGAACGCCAGGCCGACCATGAACGCGATGTTCTGGCTTTCAAACAGGATACCCAGGCCGATAGCCAGCACCGCCAGAGCGATGGTGGTGATCTTCGACACGCGAATCTCATCTTTCTCGTTGGCCTTGCCTTTCTTGATCACGCTGGCGTACAGGTCATGGGACACCGCCGAGGCACCGGCCAGGGTCAAACCGGCAACCACTGCCAGGATGGTGGCAAACGCCACGGCCGAGATGAAGCCCAGGAAGATACTGCCGCCCACCGCATTGGCCAGGTGCACCGCCGCCATGTTGTTACCACCCAACAGCGCGCCTGCAGCATCCTTGAACGCCGGGTTGGTGCTGACCAGCAGGATCGCGCCGAAACCGATGATAAAGGTCAGGATATAGAAGTAGCCGATGAAGCCAGTGGCATACAGCACGCTCTTACGCGCTTCCTTGGCGTCGCTTACGGTGAAGAAGCGCATCAGGATGTGCGGCAGGCCGGCGGTACCGAACATCAGTGCCAGGCCGAGAGAGAATGCCGAGATCGGGTCTTTCACCAGACCGCCAGGGCTCATGATCGCTTCACCTTTGGGGTGAACCTTGATCGCCTCGGCAAACAGCGTGTTGAAGTCGAAGTTGACGTGTTTCATCACCATCAGCGCCATGAACGAGGCACCGGACAGCAGCAGCACTGCCTTGATGATCTGTACCCAGGTGGTCGCCAGCATGCCGCCGAACAGCACATACAGGCACATCAGGATACCCACCAGGATCACCGCCACATGGTAATCCAGGCCGAACAACAGCTGGATCAGCTTGCCCGCCCCCACCATCTGCGCGATCAGGTAGAACGCCACCACCACCAGCGAGCCACAGGCCGAGAGACTGCGGATCTGGGTTTGCCCCAGGCGATAGGACGCCACGTCGGCAAAGGTGTACTTGCCCAGGTTACGCAGGCGCTCGGCGATCAGGAACAGGATGATCGGCCAGCCCACCAGAAAGCCGATCGAGTAGATCAGGCCGTCGTAGCCGGAGGTAAACACCAGCGCGGAAATACCCAGGAAAGACGCCGCCGACATGTAGTCGCCGGCAATCGCCAGACCGTTCTGGAAACCGGTGATCTTGCCGCCGGCCGCATAGTAGTCGGCCGCCGACTTGTTACGTTTGGAAGCCCAGTAGGTGATGCACAGAGTGGCACCGACAAACGCGACGAACATCACGATGGCCGAGACGTTCAGCGGTTGCTTGTGTACTTCACCGGTCAATGCGTCCGCCGCCCAAAGGGCTGGAGCAAAGAGCGAAGCGCCGAATAGAGCCAGTAGACGCCGGATCATTGCGCAGCCTCCTTGAGAATCGCATTGTTCAGGTCGTCAAATTCGCCATTGGCGCGGCGCACGTAGATGCCGGTCAGGATAAAGGCCGACACAATCAGCCCGACGCCCAGGGGAATGCCCCAGGTAATCGACGAACCGGGGCTGAGTTTGGCCCCCAGCACTTGTGGCCCATAGGCGATCAACAGGATGAATCCGGAGTAAAGCCCTAGCATGATCGCCGAGAGAATCCAGGCGAACTTTTCCCTTTTTCTTACCAGCTCCTTGAAACGCGGGCTGTTTTGAATCGAGAGGTAAATGCTGTCGTTCATTGTTTTTATCCTCGCAGCACAGCTTTTTTATTATTGGAACGTATCCACTGTATGCGGCTGCGGAACAGGTTCCAGACGACCTTAGTATTAGAGGGAGTGTAGCGAGGGATTGAGAGGGCGAAGAAACATTTGCGGGTCACGAGAATTAATGTGGGAGGGGGCTTGCCCCCGATGGCAGTGGGTCAGCTACAGATAAGCTGACTGATGCATTGCAATCGGGGGCAAGCCCCCTCCCACAGGGGTTGTATCAAGGCATTGGGAGTTATTTACCAACCCACTCGGCCACACGCTCAGGGTGCTTGGCAACCCAATCCTTGGCTGCGGCATCCGGCTTGGCGCCTTCTTGGATAGCGAGCATGACTTCGCCGATTTCATCCTTGGAGGCCCACTGGAATTTCTTCAGGAAGGCCGCAACTTCCGGCGCTTTCTTCTCCAGGCCCTTGCTGCCGATGCTGTTGACGGTTTCAGCAGCACCATAAATCCCTTTTGGATCATCCAGGAAACGCAGTTTCCACTTGGCGAACATCCAGTGTGGCACCCAACCGGTGACCGCAATCGATTCCTGCTTGTCTTCGGCGCGGGTCAGCTCGGCGATCATCGCCGCGCCCGAACTGGCCTGCAGTTTGTAGTCCAGGCCATATTGCTTGATGGCTTCGTCGGTCTTGAGCATCACACCTGAACCAGCGTCGATGCCGACGATCTTGTTCTTGAAGGTGGTGTCGGTCTTGAGGTCTTCGATGGACTTGGCCTTGACGTACTCCGGCACGATCAGCCCGATCTTCGCATCCTTGAAGTTGGGGCCGTAGTCGACCACCTTGTCCTTGTTCTTGGCCCAGTACTCACCGTGGGTCACAGGCAGCCAGGCGGAGAGCATGGCATCGAGCTTGCCGGTGGCCACGCCCTGCCACATGATCCCGGTGGCGACCGCTTGCAGTTTCACGTCATAACCGAGCTTTTGCTTGATCACCTCTGCCGCCACGTGGGTGGTGGCAACGCTGTCGGACCAGCCGTCCACGTAGCCGATGCTCAGGGTTTTGCTGTCGGCGCTGGCCAGTGTGGAGCTCATCGCAACTACCAGAGTGGCAGCTGCGCCCAAGAGTCGTCGCATCTTCATAGTACTTCCCCGAAAGTGCTGCGCCCGGCGGATGCCGAGCGACGTCAACCTGTTGTTATGTGGTGCACCGCGCCCCCTTCACGCGCATCGATCCGGAGACTGCGACATCAGTGGAGTGCTGACACTTCGATCATCAACCTGCCCGGGCCTTCGACCTGCTCTGTCAGCGACCTCGTACAAGCAAGAAACGACATCACATCGCCAGTAGGACGTTTTGTAGGACTTGGCAGCACGATCCCGCCCGAACTTTGCATGTCAAAATTATGCAGCCCCACTGGGACGGGGCAAATCCGGGTAAGATGCGCGCCTTTGCTCCCCCAGATAAGCCGACCATGCCCGCGAATGCCCGCTTCCCTGCCCTGCCCTATTTCTTCGCCGTGATCCTCGGGCTGCTGGCCCTTTTCAGCTATTGGTACGGCCTTGGCCGGCCAGTGGTGTTGCCGGATGTCGCCAGCGCCAGCCACAAGCTGCAATGTGCATCCTACACACCGTTCGACAAGGACCAGTCGCCCTTTGACCAGCCGTTCAAGCTGCGCCCCGAGCGCATGGACGCCGACCTGGCCCTGCTGGCCACCCGCTTCGAATGCATCCGCACCTATTCGATGACCGGCCTGGAAGCCTTGCCGGACCTGGCGCGCAAGCATGGGTTGAAGTTGATGATCGGCGCCTGGGTCAGCAGTGACCCGATCGCCACCGAAAAAGAAGTCGACCTGCTGATCACCTCGGCCAACGCCAACCCCGACGTCGTGACCTCGGTGATCGTCGGCAACGAAGCCCTGCTGCGCAAGGAAGTCACGGCCAAGCAGCTGGTGAGGCTGATCCACAAGGTCAAAAGCCAGATCCAGCAGCCGGTCACCTACGCCGACGTCTGGGAGTTCTGGCTGCAACACCCGGAAATCGCACCTGCCGTGGATTTCCTGACCATCCACCTGCTGCCGTACTGGGAGGATGACCCGTCGGGCATCGACCAGGCCCTCAAGCATGTCGGGGATGTACGCCAGACGTTCGGCAACAAGTTTGCGCCCAAGGACGTGCTGATCGGCGAGACCGGCTGGCCCAGCGAAGGTCGCCAGCGCGAAACCGCGGTGCCGAGCCGGGTCAATGAGGCCAAGTTCATGCGTGGTTTTGTCGCGATGGCCGAAGCCAATGGCTGGCATTACAACCTGATCGAAGCCTTTGACCAGCCGTGGAAGCGCGCCAGCGAAGGTGCAGTCGGCGGTTACTGGGGCCTGTTCGACGCGGACCGCCAGGACAAGGGCATCCTCGCCGGGCCGGTGACCAATGTGCCTTACTGGCCGCTGTGGCTGGGCGTGGGCGGGATTATCCTGCTGGGTACGCTGGTGATTGGCGGTCGTGTTCGCAGCACACGCGCCGCGCTGATGCTGCCGTTACTCGGTGCGGTGGCGGCCTGTTCCATTGGCACTTGGGCCGAATTGACCCGCGTCACCGCACGCTTTAATGATGAGTGGGTGTGGGCCGGCTTGCTGGTGGCCCTGAACCTGCTGGTGCTGGCCCACGCGGCCCTGGCCCTGAGCGCACGGGAAGGCTGGCGCGAGCGTGCCTTCAACTGGCTGGAGCAACGGGCAGGCTGGCTGATGGCAATCGCCGGGTTTGCGGGGGCGGTGATGATGCTGGCGCTGGTGTTTGACCCGCGCTATCGCAGCTTTCCGAGTGCGGCGCTGGTGCTGCCGGCGTTGGTGTACTCTGGTGCGCCCTGTAACCGGGCCGCGTCGGGAGATTGCGTTGCTGGCCTTCATTATCGGTGCTGGCATTGCGCCGCAGCTGTATCGCGAAGGTTTGCAGAACCAGCAGGCGTGGGGGTGGGCGGTGGTCAGCCTGCTGATGGTTGTGGCTTTGTGGCGTTGCTTGCGGGTGCGCAAGGCTTAAGATTGCAATCGCAGGCAAGCCAGCTCCCACAGTGACCGAGTGCATCCCTTGGAATGCGGTCGACTGTGGGAGCTGGCTTGCCTGCGAAGAGGCGCTATCAGACAGCCCGAGGCTTCCTGACCAACCGCAACCCCGCTATCACCACCGCAAACACCGCAAACGTGGTGTTGTACAACGCCAGCGCCGGCAACCCGAACACCATCGCCAGCACTGCCAGCCCCCACCCCGCCCGGCCCGGCACAAAAAATGCCAGCACCGCCGTCACCAGCGCCGCCCAGCCCATCACCTTGAAGTGAATCATCAACCCCAGGTTCGAACGCACCTGGCATTCCCAACGGCTTGCCTCGTCGGCACAGAGGCCGACCCACCGGCCATCCTCCATAAAGCCGTAACGTGCGGCATAGCTGGCAGCCAGCCATAGCGGCAGGGCAATAAGCAGCAGGATCAGGGGCAAACGACGGGACATGGAGCACTCCGATAAGCAAAAACGGCGCTCAGCTTAATCCCCCAGCGGCCGTTAGCAAGGTGTGTACGCAGATAAGTGTTCATCCAAGCGCTGCAAAGTGTATCTTCTGGCTACTATTACCCCGATTCCGACGTTTTTTTCCGACTTTTAGTGCCGAGGGCAGGCACTTCGGTGGCAACGCGGTGGTCATAGCCTGCGAACTTCATTCAGCACGTTTCCTCTTAGGGATTAAGTCATGCTCCGTTCCTTGCGCTGTGCTGCCTTGCTGGGCAGCCTTTTTTTGAGTGCGTCAGCACTGGCCGTCGATATCGACCAGGCCACCTATGGCTACCCTTTGACGAACCCGTTCGAAGCGACCATTGCCACCACCCCTCCTGACCTTCGGCCTAAACTGCCGACGGATGATGAGATCAACCAGTCCGACTACACCCTGAACATGCGCCCAGAGCGCGAGTTCAGCCTGCCGGACAACTTCTGGGCGGTGAAGAAACTCACCTACCGCATCGCCAAGCAGGACCGCGCCGCGCCGCTGATCTTCCTGATCGCCGGTACCGGTGCGCGGTTTGACAGCAGCATCAACGAATACCTGAAAAAGCTGTATTACCAGGCCGGCTACCACGTGGTGCAGCTGTCTTCGCCCACCAGTTTCGACTTCATAGCCTCTGCCTCGCGCTTCGCCACGCCGGGAATCAGCCAGGAAGACGCCGAAGACATGTACCGCGTGATGCAAGCCGTGCGCGCGCAGAACGCTTCGCTGCCGGTCACCGACTTCTACCTCACCGGCTACAGCCTCGGCGCCCTGGATGCGGCTTTTGTCAGCAAACTGGATGAGACCCGCCGCAGCTTCAATTTCAAGAAAGTGCTGTTGCTCAACCCGCCGGTCAACCTCTATACCTCGATCACCAACCTCGACAAGCTGGTACAGACCGAGGTCAAGGGCATCAACAACACCACCACCTTCTATGAGCTGGTGCTGAACAAGCTGACCCGTTACTTCCAGCAAAAGGGCTATATCGACCTCAATGACGCCCTGCTTTACGACTTCCAGCAATCCAAGCAGCACCTGACCAACGAACAGATGGCCATGCTGATTGGCACCTCGTTCCGTTTCTCGGCCGCCGACATTGCCTTTACCTCGGACCTGATCAACCGCCGTGGCCTGATCATCCCGCCCAAGTACCCGATCACCGAAGGCACCAGCCTCACGCCGTTCCTCAAGCGTGCGCTGCAATGCGACTTCGACTGCTACCTCACCGAACAAGTGATCCCGATGTGGCGTGCGCGCTCCGACGGCGGCAGCCTGCTGCAACTGGTCGACCAGGTCAGCCTTTACGCACTCCAGGACTACCTGCATACCAACCCCAAGATCGCCGTTATGCACAACGCCGACGACGTGATCCTGGGCCCTGGCGACCTCGGCTTCCTGCGTAAAACCTTCGGCGACCGCTTGACCGTCTACCCGCTGGGCGGCCATTGCGGCAACCTCAATTACCGCGTCAACGCCGACGCCATGCTGGAGTTCTTCCGTGGCTAAATATCTTCTGCTGCTTGCTGCCTTGATGTGCGCAGGCGTGGCCAATGCCGACAACAGCAAGGCTCACGCGCCGACCGTGGTCGGCTCCGATGGCTTCAAGGAACCACTGACCAAGCTCAAGTTCAACGCGGGCCTGGACCAGCGCGAGTTCGAACGCTCGTCGCTGACCGCGCTTAACGTGTATGACCCGCTGGAGTCGTGGAACCGCCGCGTGTACCACTTCAACTACCGCTTCGACCAATGGGTTTACCTGCCCGTGGTCGACGGCTACACGTATGTAACCCCCAGCTTCCTGCGCACCGGCGTGAGCAACTTCTTCAACAACCTGGGCGACGTGCCCAACCTGTTGAACAGCCTGCTGCAACTCAAGGGACACCGCTCCCTGGAAACCACCGGGCGCCTGCTGCTCAACACCACCATCGGCATCGCCGGCCTGTGGGACCCGGCTACCGCCATGGGCCTGCCGCGCCAGAGCGAAGACTTCGGCCAGACCCTGGGCTTCTACGGCGTACCGGGCGGCGCGTACCTGGTGCTGCCAATCTTCGGCCCATCGAACCTGCGCGACACCACCGGCCTGCTGGTGGACTACACCGCAGAGAACCAGATCAACTTCCTCAACGTGGCTGAGGTCAGCTCCAACCATCCGGAAATCTGGGCCCTGCGCGCCGTCGACAAGCGCTACCAGACCAGCTTCCGCTACGGCCAGATGAACTCGCCGTTCGAGTATGAGAAGGTGCGCTATATCTACACGGAATCGCGCAAGTTGCAGATCGCCGAGTAAACGCCCACAAAAAAGGCCATTCGATTGAATGGCCTTTTTTTGTGCGCGCAATTTATGCCCTGAGCGTTTTCCAGGTCTTGCCGACCACGCTGACCACCGCCAGTACGACCGCACCCGCGATAATCCCCGCTACCGCATTCAGCAGCGGCGGCACCAACCACGCCACCCCGCCTGCGCCCTGGCTGACGGTCTCGATCCAGTGATGCACCACCGGCACCCCGTGAGTGAGAATCCCACCGCCCACCAGGAACATCGCCGCCGTACCGATCACCGACAGGCTCTTCATCATGTACGGTGCCGCGCGCAGGATGGCGCCGCCGACACTGCGCGCCGCCTGGCCAGGCTTCTGGGTGAGCCACAGGCCCAGGTCATCCAGCTTGACGATACCGGCCACCAGCCCGTAGACGCCCACGGTCATGACGATTGCAATGCCCGATAGCACGATCACCTGCTGCATCAAAGGCGCATCGGCCACGGTGCCGAGGGTGATGGCGATGATTTCGGCGGAGAGGATGAAGTCGGTGCGGATCGCGCCCTTGATCTTGTCCTTTTCAAAGGCCACCAGATCAGTGGCAGGGTCGGCCACGGCCTCTGTCAGTTGCGAGTGCTCGGCCTGGACCTCGGCCTTGCTGTGGAGAAACTTGTGGGCGAGCTTTTCAAAACCCTCGAAACATAGATAAGCACCGCCCAGCATCAACAGCGGCGTCACCGCCCACGGCGCGAACGCACTGATCAGCAAGGCGGCCGGCACCAGGATCAGCTTATTGACGAACGAGCCCTTGGCTACGGCCCACACCACGGGTATTTCGCGCTCGGCGCGCACGCCTGACACTTGCTGGGCATTAAGCGCCAGGTCATCGCCCAATACCCCGGCGGTCTTTTTGGCGGCCATTTTTGTCATCAACGCCACATCGTCGAGCACAGCGGCGATGTCGTCGATCAGTACCAGTAAGCTGCTTCCTGCCATGGAGGACATTCCTGCGGTGAGAGTGCCGCGAATATAACGCGGCGGCCTTCAGGGAAGCGAGCCTGCACTGCCCAGGCTGCCGATCAATTCCAGGAGGCCAGTAGCGCAATGGCGGCTTGGGTGAGGTCATTTTTCCTTCAGCTCAAAGCGCACACCTCCTGCTTCAGCCTACGAAGAAACCACCGCACTCTCCGGAACCACCTGACTCGACAACGCCACATAAACTCGAACCGAAAAGTCTCGCGTTCAAATTGACAGGAAATGAAGCGTTCACTCAGCACCTTATTTCCGACGATGCACATTCAATTCAAGGTAACAAACATGCACATTAATAATCCGCGCCTTGACACGATCCAATTTCCTGGCAGTCCGTCCGCCGCCGCGAGTGCAGCACAACAAGCACCGGCTTCGGCCAAGGGCGTAGAGGCAAACACGCAAGTGCCGTCACCGAGTGGCAGGCCCTTGGGGGATAGGCGTACTGAGCTTGAGATCGAATACGACAATCCTATTCTCAACTCTGGCCCATTGTGGTTGAGCAACCCTTTCCCACCCGGAGGGAGCGCGAGCCGGGGCGAACTGCTTGATGACCTCAAGCGCCATGTTGGCGACTTCTCCCTCTCTAATCGAGACCTTGAATCCCGGGCCGACGCCATGTTCAACCTGGTTCAGGTCTTGAAGCATATTGACGCTGAACCCAACCAACGAGGCGACGGGCAACTGTCCGATGTTTCCACAGCCGGACAGCCTTCAGAACAAGACCGCGTGCGCGAATTTGCCGCCAAGGGTTATGGCGTTCTCAAGCCCCTGGATCAGGCCCCAACGCAGAACCCCGTCCCCACCGCCCATGCCGGGCTGGCACCTGGCGACAACCGTAGCCTTGAGCAAATTACCGCCAACCCTCTGTTCAAGGCGTTCGACGCACCCACCCCCAGCTCAGTGCTGAAGGACTTCCAGAAAGTACTCGGCGGGGATTGGAACAATCCCAAATTCCCCGAACACATTCGCAGGCATATCGCCGCAGATGCCGAGCGCGTTCTTCAATACATCGACAAGTCGGTGGGTGATGAACCCAAACGCAATAATGGAGTGGTCGAAGGCACTTTCCATAGTACGTATAAATTACTGGGCGAAACGTTGAGTCCAGAGGACTTTACCCTCGATAACTCCCCGGCCAGGAAGCTTGTGGAATTCAGCCAACAAGGCTATCGCGCACTAAGCAACTGACGCTGATCGCTGCAGCGCGTAGCAGAGTACGCGCTGTAGCCCTTGCGCAAGCGGCTGGCGACCTCGCCACGCCACGCCGGCAGGTTTCTTGAGCGCTGCGCAGAGCCGGTGCTACCATGCGCAACCGCCTGTCCTGGCAAGGAATCTTCTGGTTTATGAGCACCATTCGCGAGCGCAACAAAGAAAAGATCCTGCGGGCGGCGAGCGAGGAGTTTGCCGACAAGGGCTTTGCCGCGACCAAAACCAGCGACATCGCCGCCAAGGCCGGGCTGCCCAAGCCCAATGTCTATTACTACTTCAAGTCCAAGGACAACCTCTACCGCGAGGTGCTCGAAAGCATTATCGAGCCGATCCTGGCCGCCTCCACGCCGTTCAACCCCGAGGGTGAGCCGGCGGTGGTGCTGAGCAACTACATCCGCTCGAAAATCCGCATCTCCCGCGACCTGCCGTTTGCTTCCAAGGTATTTGCCAGCGAAATCATGCACGGCGCGCCGCACCTGAGCCGCGAGCAGGTCGAACAGCTCAACGCCCAGGCCAAGCACAATATCGACTGCATCCAGAGCTGGGTAGATCGCCACCTGATCGCAGCCATTGACCCTCACCATTTGATGTTCAGCATCTGGGCGGCGACCCAGACCTATGCGGATTTCGACTGGCAGATTTCCGCAGTGACCGGCAAGGACACGCTGGATGAAGCGGATTATGAGGCGGCGGCGCAGACGATTATTCGGTTGGTGCTCAAGGGGTGTGAGGTAGGCTGATGGATCGTGGAGCGGCCATCGCCGGCAAGCCAGCTCCCACACTGTCCTGCGTTGTACACAATATGAATTAACATCCCAAATCCCCTGTGGGAGCGGGCTTGCCCGCGATAGAGCCTAGCCAGACACATCCTGCCAAAAGCCTGCCGATCAGTATCAAGTTCCCCGATCTAGCCTCTCAGAACACAATCTCTAGAGAGGCCATGGAATGCCTGATCTGCCCGCTTCAAAGCGTCTGCGCATCGGACGCTATGACGAACCCAACCGCATCTACCTACTCACAACCAACACCCTTGATCGCGAACCTGTTTTCCAGGATTTCAGGCTAGGCCGACTGGTTGTCCAGCAATTCAGAAACGCCCAGAACCAAGGCCTGGCGACATCCTTGGCCTGGGTGGTCATGCCTGATCACTTCCACTGGCTTATCTCATTGGAAAAGGGCTCCCTTTGCGATCTGATGCGCCAGGTAAAATCCAAAAGTACTCGAATCATCAATGGCGTCGCTGGTCGCCAGGGCCGTCTCTGGCAATCTGGATTTCACGATCATGCCGTGCGCCGAGAGGAAAGCCTGGAAGGTATCGCCCGCTACATTGTGGCCAACCCATTGAGAGCGGGCCTGGTGAAGAAGTTTGGCGACTACCCCTTATGGGACGCGATCTGGCTTTGACTGTATACCGAGTCACCCCCATCGCGGGCAAGCCCGCTCCCACACTTTGAATGCATTCCAAGTGTGGGAGCGGGCTTGCCCGCGAAGGGGACAGACCCGTCACCCAAAAATCAAGCCGACACCCCCGCATCCGCCAACAACCCCACCCCCTCGATCGCCGTGATCGCGCACTGCTCATCGATATCCGATGTATCCCCGCTGATCCCGATCGCTCCCAGTACCACCCCGCCCTGATCCCGAATCAACACCCCACCCGGCGCCGGTACCACGCTGCCCTGGCCCAGGCTGTTCAACGCGGCGATAAACGCCGGGCGCTGTTGCGCGTCCAGTGCCAGCAAGCGTGAGCCTTTGCCCAGGGCGATGGCGCCCCAGGCCTTGCCGATGGCGATTTGCGGGCGCAGCAGGCTGGCGCCGTCTTCGCGTTGCAGGGTGATCAAGTGACCACCGCTGTCGAGCACCGCGATGGTCAGCGGCGCAGCAGAAATCGTGCGGCCTGCGGTGAGGGCCTGACTGGCCAGTTGGGTGGCGAGTTTCAAGGTTAAAGCGCTCATGGTGCCGTCCTTCTTTTGTTATCGGGAATGCGATGGAGGTCTGCTGGATCAGATGCTCGATTAAACAAATAGAACACAATGACATTTGTTTTTGTATACAATATTTTCAAACAAACGCTCCATATGTCGTAAAAAGCTGTTCCGACGAACGCAATGGCCAGCGAATAAAATGGATTGACCTGCGCCGCTCGCCGTGAATACACTTTGAACAGAAACCACTTGTATACAATTACAAAACGCAAGAGGCACCAAAATCATGAGCAAAATGAGAGCAATCGAAGCCGCCGTCCTGGTGATGCGCCGTGAAGGCGTGGACACCGCCTTCGGTATCCCAGGCGCCGCGATCAACCCGCTGTATTCAGCCCTGCAGAAAGTGGGTGGCATCGATCACGTCCTTGCTCGCCACGTTGAAGGCGCCTCGCACATGGCCGAGGGTTACACCCGCACCAAGGCCGGCAACATCGGCGTGTGCATCGGCACCTCGGGCCCGGCGGGCACCGATATGGTCACCGGCCTGTACAGCGCCTCGGCCGACTCGATCCCGATCCTCTGCATCACCGGCCAGGCCCCGCGTGCACGGATGCACAAGGAAGACTTCCAGGCCGTGGACATCACCAGCATCGTCAAGCCGGTGACCAAGTGGGCGACCACCGTGCTCGAACCCGGCCAGGTGCCCTACGCCTTCCAGAAAGCCTTCTATGAAATGCGTTCCGGCCGCCCCGGCCCGGTGCTGATCGACCTGCCATTCGACGTGCAGATGGCCGAGATCGAGTTCGATATCGACGCCTACCAGCCACTGCCCCTGGCCAAGCCATTGGCCACGCGCATCCAGGTGGAGAAAGCCCTGGCGCTGCTGGATCAGGCTGAACGCCCATTGCTGGTCAGCGGCGGCGGCGTGATCAACGCCGACGCCAGTGAACTGCTGGTGGAGTTTGCCGAACTGACCGGCATTCCCGTGATCCCGACCCTGATGGGCTGGGGCACCATCCCCGACGATCACCCGCTGATGGTGGGCATGGTCGGCCTGCAAACCTCCCACCGCTATGGCAACGCGACCATGCTCAAGTCGGACGTGGTGCTGGGCATCGGCAACCGCTGGGCCAACCGCCATACCGGTTCGGTGGAGGTCTACACCGAGGGGCGCAAATTTATTCACGTCGACATCGAGCCGACGCAGATCGGCCGCGTGTTCACCCCGGACCTGGGCATCGTTTCCGACGCCGGTTCGGCACTGACGATGTTTATCGAAGTGGCCCGCGAGTGGAAAGCCGCCGGCAAGCTCAAGGACCGCAGCGCCTGGCTGCATGACTGCCAGCAGCGCAAAGCCACCCTGCATCGCAAAACCCACTTCGACAACGTGCCGGTCAAACCGCAACGGGTGTACGAAGAGATGAACCAGGTGTTCGGCAAAGACACCTGCTACGTCAGCACCATCGGCCTGTCGCAGATTGCCGGCGCGCAATTCCTGCACGTCTACAAGCCGCGCCACTGGATCAACTGCGGCCAGGCGGGCCCGTTGGGCTGGACCATCCCGGCGGCGCTGGGCGTGGTCAAGGCCGACCCGAGCCGCAAAGTCGTGGCACTGTCGGGCGACTACGACTTCCAGTTCATGATCGAAGAGCTGGCGGTGGGCGCACAGTTCAAGCTGCCGTACATCCACGTGGTGGTGAACAACTCCTACCTCGGGTTGATCCGTCAGGCCCAGCGCGGGTTTGAAATGGACTACTGCGTGCAGCTGTCTTTCGACAACCTCAACGCCCCGGAACTCAACGGTTATGGGGTGGACCACGTGGCCGTCGCCGAGGGCCTGGGCTGCAAGGCCCTGCGCGTATTCGAGCCGGGTCAGATCCAACCCGCGTTGCGCAAGGCGCAGGACATGATCGAGGAGTTCAAGGTGCCGGTGATCGTCGAAATCATCCTGGAGCGCGTGACCAATATCTCCATGGGCACCGAGATCAACGCCGTCAACGAATTCGAAGATCTGGCGCTGGTCGGCAACGATGCGCCGACCGCCATTTCCCTGCTCGATTAAGGAGAGCCCTATGCCGCGCTTCGCCGCCAACCTGTCCATGCTGTTTACCGAGCAGGACTTTCTCGCCCGCTTCAAAGCCGCCGCCGACGCCGGTTTCGAAGGCGTTGAGTACCTGTTCCCGTATGAATTCAGCTCGGCCGAGATCAAGGCGCAGTTGGACGCCAACGGCCTGACCCAAGTGCTGTTCAACCTGCCGGCCGGTGACTGGGCCAAGGGCGAACGCGGCCTGGCGTGCCACCCGGAGCGGGTCGAGGAGTTCCGCGCCGGGGTCAAGCTGGCCATCGCCTATGCCCAAGTACTGGGCAATACGCAGATCAACTGCCTGGCGGGGATTCGTCCCGCCGGTGTGGATGACGCAACGCTGGAAAAAACCTTTGTCGCCAACCTCAAATACGCCGCCGACAAGCTGCAAGCGGCGGGCATCAAGCTGGTGATGGAAATGATCAACACCCGCGACATCCCGGGCTTCTACCTGAACAACACCGCCCAGGCCCTGTCGATTCGCGAGCAGGTGGGCAGCGCCAACCTGTTCCTGCAATACGACATCTATCACATGCAAATCATGGAAGGCGACCTGGCCCGCACCATGGCCGCGCACCTGGACGAAATCAACCACATCCAGCTCGCCGACAACCCCGGGCGCAACGAACCCGGCACCGGCGAGATCAACTACCGCTTCCTGTTCGAACATCTGGACCGCATCGGTTACCAGGGTTGGGTCGGCTGCGAGTACAAGCCGCTGACCACTACCGAAGCGGGTCTGGGCTGGCTCAAAACCCACAACGCGATCTAACCGACACACCACAGAACAATGTGGGAGCTGGCTTGCCTGCGATGCAGACACCGCGGTGTGTCAGGCATGACCAGTTGATGCCATCGCAGGCAAGCCAGCTCCCACCGTAGATTTCCTGTGTTGGCAGACTGGCCTGCCCATCGAATAAAAAGAGGATTTTAATCATGGCTAAAATCGGATTTATCGGCACCGGCATCATGGGCCAACCCATGGCCGCCAACCTGCAGAAAGCCGGTCATCAACTGTTTCTTTCCGAACACCACGGCAAGGCGCCTGCCGAGCTGATCAGCGCCGGTGCCGTGGCCCTGGCCAACCCGCAGCAAGTGGCGCAGGAAGCCGAGTTCATTATCGTGATGGTGCCCGACACCCCACAGGTCGATGACGTGCTGTTCCGCGCCGACGGTGTCGCTGCCGGTTTGTCGCCGAACAAAGTGGTGATCGACATGAGTTCGATCTCCCCCACCGCGACGAAGGCCTTTGCCGCGAAGATCAACCAGACCGGCGCGCAGTACCTGGATGCGCCGGTGTCCGGCGGTGAAGTCGGCGCCAAGGCCGGCAGCCTGAGCATCATGGTCGGTGGCCAGCCGCAGACTTTCGAACGCGCCTTGCCGTTGTTCCAGAGCATGGGCAAGAACATCACCCTGGTCGGCGGCAACGGCGACGGCCAGACCGCCAAGGTAGCCAACCAGATCATCGTCGCGCTGAACATCCAGGCAGTGGCTGAAGCGCTGCTGTTCGCCTCGAAAAACGGCGCCGACCCGGCCAAGGTGCGTGAAGCCCTGATGGGCGGCTTTGCGTCGTCGAAAATCCTGGAAGTGCATGGCGAACGGATGATCAAGGGCACCTTCGATCCGGGCTTCCGTATCAACCTGCACCAGAAGGACCTGAACCTGGCACTGGCCGGCGCCAAGGAACTGGGGATCAACCTGCCGAACACGGCCGGCACCCAACAGGTGTTCAGCACTTGCAAGGCGATTGGCGGCGGCAACTGGGACCACTCGGCACTGATCAAGGGACTGGAGCATATGGCGAACTTTTCGATTCGCGATAAATAAGCCTTCACTTGAAATGCGATCCAGTGTGGGAGCTGGCTTGCCTGCTCCCACCTTTTGACCTGGTTCCAAGTCACACACCTAATAACAAGAATCCTCCGGGAGCCCGCTTATGTCGGTCGATCCGCAACACCTGCTTCGCGAGCTGTTTGCCGCAGCCATCGACGCTGCCCACCCCCGGCAAGTCCTTGAACCTTATCTGCCCACCGACCGCAGCGGCCGAGTGATCGTGATCGGAGCGGGCAAAGCCGCAGCCGCCATGGCGCTCGTGGTCGAGAACTGCTGGCAGGGCGACATTTCGGGCCTGGTGGTGACCCGCTACGGCCATGGCGCGCCGTGCAAAAAAATCGAAGTGGTCGAAGCCGCCCACCCGGTGCCCGATGCGGCGGGCCTCGCCGTGGCCCAGCGCGTGCTGGCGTTGATCAGCAACCTTGGCGAAGACGACCGCGTGATTTTCCTGCTGTCCGGCGGCGGTTCGGCCTTGCTGGCCCTGCCCGCCGAGGGCATCAGCCTGGCCGACAAGCAAGCGATCAACAAAGCCCTGCTCAAATCCGGCGCGACCATTGGCGAGATGAACTGCGTGCGCAAGCACCTCTCGGCGATCAAGGGCGGTAGGCTGGCCAAGGCTGCATGGCCGGCGACGGTCTACACCTACGCAATCTCCGATGTGCCGGGCGACCAGGCCAGCGTGATCGCCTCCGGCCCCACGGTCGGCGACCCCAGCACCTCGCAGCAAGCCCTGGCGATTCTCAAGCGTTACGGCATTGAGGCCCCGGCCTCCGTGCGTAGCTGGTTGCAGAACCCCGCCTCGGAAACCATCAAGCCCGGCGACCCGGTGCTCGCCCGCAGCCACTTCCAACTGATCGCCCGCCCGCAGCAGTCGCTGGAAGCGGTGGCGGTAAAAGTGCGCCAGGCCGGGTTCAGCCCGCTGATCCTCGGCGACCTGGAAGGCGAAGCCCGGGACGTGGCCAAGGTGCACGCCGGCATTGCGCGGCAAATTGTGCAGCATGGCCAGCCGCTGGCCGCGCCGTGCGTGATCCTCTCCGGCGGTGAAACCACCGTCACCGTACGCGGCAATGGCCGTGGCGGGCGCAACGCCGAATTCCTGCTGAGCCTGACCGACAGCCTCAAAGGCCTGCCCGGCGTGTATGCGCTGGCCGGCGACACCGATGGCATCGACGGCTCCGAGGACAACGCCGGCGCGATCATGACGCCCTGCAGCCATGCCCGCGCCGAAGCCCTGGGCCTATCGGCCAGCGATGAGTTGGATAACAACAATGGCTACGGCTATTTCGCCGCCCTCGACGGGTTGATCGTCACCGAGCCAACGCGCACCAACGTCAACGACTTCCGCGCCATTCTGATCCTTGAGACTGCCAAACATGACGCCTGACAAAAAGGTCAAAATCCTCGCCACCCTGGGCCCGGCCACCGACGGCATCGATGACATCCGCGAGCTGGTGGAAGCCGGCGTGAATATTTTCCGCCTCAACTTCAGCCACGGCGAGCACGCCGATCACGCCCAGCGCTACCAGTGGATTCGCCAAGTGGAACGCCAGCTGAATTACCCGCTGGGTATCCTGATGGACCTGCAGGGGCCGAAGTTGCGGGTCGGGTGCTTTGCCGAGGGCAAGGTGCAACTGGTGCGTGGCCAGGCCCTGCGCCTGGACCTGGACCCGACGCCCGGTGATCAATGCCGGGTCAACCTGCCCCACCCGGAAATCATCGCGGCGCTGGAGCCCGGCATGGACCTGCTGCTGGATGACGGCAAGCTGCGCCTGCGGGTGATCACCAAACATGCCGACGCTATCGACACCACCGTGCTGAATGGCGGCGAATTATCCGACCGCAAAGGCGTGAACGTCCCACAAGCCTTGCTGGAACTCAGCCCATTGACCGCCAAGGATCGCCGCGACTTGAGCTTCGGCCTGGAACTGGGCGTGGACTGGGTGGCGCTGTCGTTTGTGCAGCGCCCGGAAGATATCCGCGAGGCCCGCGAGTTGATCGGCGACAAGGCCTTCCTGATGGCCAAGATCGAGAAGCCGTCCGCCGTGCAACGCCTGCGGGAAATCGCCGAACTGAGCGACGCAATCATGGTGGCCAGAGGCGACCTGGGCGTCGAAGTGCCTGCCGAGAGCGTGCCGCAAATCCAGAAAGACATCATCAGCACCTGCCGCCAGCTGGGTAAACCGGTGGTGGTGGCCACGCAGATGCTCGAATCCATGCGTTTCTCCCCGGCGCCGACCCGTGCTGAAGTCACCGATGTAGCCAACGCCGTGGCCGAAGGCGCAGACGCGGTGATGCTGTCGGCGGAAACCGCGTCGGGCGAGTACCCGCTGGAAGCCGTGCAGATGATGAGCAAGATCATCCGCCAGGTGGAAAACGGCCCGGACTACCAGGCCCAACTGGATGTGAGCCGGCCCAAGGCGGATGCCACGGTGTCGGACGCCATCAGCTGCGCGATCCGCCGCATCAGCAGCATCCTGCCGGTGGCGGTGCTGGTGAACTACAGCGAGTCCGGCAGCTCGAGCCTGCGCGCAGCGCGGGAACGGCCGGTGGCGCCGATCCTCAACCTCACGCCGAACCTGTCCACGGCGCGGCGTTTGAGCGTGGCGTGGGGCGTGCACTCGGTGGTCAACGATCGGCTGCGCCAGGTAGATGAGGTGTGTTCCACCGCGCTGGAAATCGCCCAGGCGCAGGGCATGGCGCAGCGCGGGGATACTTTGGTGATTACTGCGGGGGTGCCGTTCGGGCAGCCGGGTTCGACCAATTCCTTGCGTATCGAGACGTTGATCTAGCGCCTGTAAGGGCCCCATCGCGAGCAAGCCCGGCTCCCACAACACCGTCAAATGTGGGAGCTGGCTTGACTGCGATTGGGGGCGACTCGGTCTCACTGACTAAACCACCATGCACAACCCAACCTGCCCCGACTGGGCCGAAGCCCTGCTCAATGGCTTCAGCCAGATCTTCCTGCAACGCCAACCGCTGTGCGGCCTGCTGTGCCTGCTGGCCATCCTGGTCGGCGCCCCGGCCTTGCTCGGCGGTGCGTTGCTGGGTGGCGTCGCCGGCTTGCTCACGGCCCAGCGCCGGGGTTACCCCAAGGCCGAGCGTCAGGCCGGGCTTTATAGCTATAACGGGGTGCTGCTGGGCTTGTTGATCAGCCAGCATTTCGCCTGGTCGGCTATGTTGCCGCCACTGATCCTGGCGTGCGGCGGCCTGGGTGCGATCCTGACGCGCCAATGGCTGAAACACGCGACCCGGCCCGATGACCTGCCCGCCTACACCGCGCCGTTTGTCGGCCTGGGCTGGTTGCTGATGGGCCGCGTGCCACAGAGCACCGTCGCCCTGAGCGACCCCGACACCCTGGCCGTGCTCACCGCACCGTTTACCGGGCTCGCACAAGTCATGCTGCTGGACCAGCCGCTGGCGGGCGCCTTGATCGCCCTGGGTCTGCTGCTGGCCAACCGTCGCGCCGCCTTTTGGGCGCTGTTCGGCGCCAGTGCCGGGGGCTGGTCGCCCTGCTGCTGGATGAACCCGCCGGCGCCCTGCTTGGCCTGCACAGCTACAACCCGGCGCTGGCCGCCCTGGCCCTGAGCCAAGTGCAGCGCCAACCCTGGCTACCGTTGCTCGGCATCCTGCTGGCGATCATCCTCACCCCAGGCTTCGCGGCACTGCACCTGCCTGCGCTGACCGCGCCGTTCATCCTCGCCTGCTGGCTGGTGCGCGCCGGCCGCCGAATACTCAGGAAACCCCGCATGGACAGCCCCTTCGAATCCCCCTAGGCTTGCCCGATATTCAATGCAGGCGGGATTTATGGACAGCAACAACGACTGGCGCCAGCGGCTCTACGTCATGGTTTTTCAAAGCGACACGGTTGCCGGGCGGCGCTTTGACGGCATCCTGCTGCTGATCATCCTCGCCAGCCTGGTGATCGTGATGCTCGACAGCATCGACCAGGTGCATCAGAACTACTCCGATGTGCTGGCCTATATCGAGTGGGGCTTTACGCTGATCTTTCTGATCGAGTACGGCCTGCGCCTGTACTGCTCGCCCAAGCCATTGCGCTATGCCTTCAGCTTTTACGGGCTGGTGGATTTGCTGGCTATCGTCCCCGGGATCCTCGCGCTGTATTACAGCGACGCGCAGTACCTGCTGATCATCCGCATCATCCGCATGCTGCGGATCTTCCGCGTGCTCAAGCTCAGCCCGTACCTCAAGCAGGCCAATTACCTGATGGCCGCGCTGCGCGGCAGCAAGCAGAAGATCGTGGTGTTCCTGGTCAGCGTGTGCACCCTGGTGACGGTGTTCGGCACCTTGATGTACGTGATCGAGGGCCCGGAACACGGTTTTACCAGCATCCCCAAAGGCATCTATTGGGCGATCGTGACCCTGACCACCGTAGGCTTTGGCGATATCGTGCCCAAGACCCCGTTGGGCCAGGTGATTTCGTCGCTGGTGATGATCACCGGTTACTCGATCATCGCCGTGCCCACCGGTATTTTCACCGCCGAACTGGCGAGTGCCATGCGCGGAGAACAGCTGCAAACCGACTGCCCGGTGTGCAAGAAAAACAGCCATGAGCCCAACGCGGCGTTTTGCTCGCGCTGTGGCAACGCTCTTTTTAAGAAAGTGGAATAAGCAAAGTTCGTTTTAATCTTTAAGCGTCTATGCAGCCCCGGCTATAGTCGCTGGCAAAATGCCCCCACTCAAACGACAACCTTCTCGAACAACAAGGAATGAGCAGTGAAAAAACTCGTAAGCGCCTCTCTCCTGGCCGCCGGCCTTGCCCTGGCGGGCGCCGTCCAGGCTGCCCCCGTCACACTGCTCAACGTCTCCTACGACGTGATGCGCGATTTCTACAAGGACTACAACGCCGCCTTCCAGAAACATTGGGAAGCCGAGCACCCGAACGACAAGTTGACCCTACAGATGTCCTTCGGCGGCTCCAGCAAACAAGCGCGCTCGGTAATCGACGGCCTGCCGGCTGACGTGATCACCATGAACATGGCCACCGACATCAATGCCCTGGTCGACAACGGCAAACTGGTGCCTGACAACTGGGTCACCCGCCTGCCGAACAACAGCGCGCCGTTCACCTCCGCCACCGTGTTTATTGTGCGCAAAGGCAACCCGAAAGCCCTGAAAGACTGGCCGGACCTGCTTAAAGATGGCGTGCAAGTGATCGTGCCCAACCCGAAAACCTCGGGCAATGGCCGCTACACCTACCTCTCGGCCTGGGGCTACGTGCTGAAAAACGGCGGCGACGAAAACAAGGCCAAGGCCTTTGTCGGCAAGCTATTCAAGCAAGCCCCGGTACTGGACACCGGCGGCCGTGCGGCGACCACCACGTTCATGACCAACCAGATCGGCGACGTGCTGGTGACCTTTGAAAACGAAGCAGAAATGATCGCCCGTGAATTTGGCCGTGATCAGTTCGAAGTGATCTACCCAAGCGTGTCCGCCGAAGCTGAGCCGCCGGTGTCGGTGGTCGACAAAGTGGTTGAGAAGAAAGGCACCCGCGTGGCGGCCGAAGACTACCTGAGATACCTGTGGTCGCCGGAAGGCCAGGAAATCGCGGCCAACAACTACCTGCGCCCACGTGATCCCAAGGTACTGGCCAAGTACACCGACCGCTTCCCGAAAGTCGACTTCCTGTCGGTGGAGAAGACCTTTGGTGACTGGCGCACCGTGCAGAAAACCCACTTCAATGATGGTGGGGTTTTCGATCAGATCTATTCCGGTCAATAACTGAAGAAACGCGATAAAAACTGTGGGAGGGGCACCGCCCCTCCCACAGTTGGTTTTATGTTGGGCAGTTACATCGGCGGTGTGACGCCGTCTTTACCGGCCGAGATGGCCTGGGCGGTGATAATGCCATCCGCCCCCTGCGCCGCAAACAACACCACCTTCGTCCCCGGCTTGAGCAAACTGCGATCACCTGGCTCCAGGTTGACGATCGGCACATCATCCGGCACCACGATCTTCTGCTCGCCGCCCTTGTACTTGACGGTCAAGGTTCGCCCGTTGCTGACCACCAGGTCGCCGACGGTGCCGTTGGTCATGCTGCTGCCTTCTTTCAAATCAAACGCCCGGTGCCCGTCGCCTGTGCCGGCCATGGCCGGTGGAAACACGTGCACTTCGAGGGCGGTCAAGGTGCCGTCCGAATTGGGCATGGCGGCCGAGCCGATATAGCTGCCGGGCTTGATCTCGTCGATCTTGGCCAGCGTTACGGCACGGACCTGGGTGTCTTTGGTCAGGTGCACAGTCACCTCTTCGCCGCTGTTTACCTTGACATGCATCGCGTCGCCGTCGATCGCGGTGATGGCGCCGCGTACACCGACCCGCGGCGCATCGGCGGCCTGAGCCAAGCCTACGGCCATGGCCGCAGCGAGGGTTGAAGCCAGGAGCATCTTGTTCAACGTGATTTTCATTGCAGTGGATTTCCTGTTTCGGCAGTTGTGTCTGAATGTATCATTGGCGCTCGCGCAGAAAGTTAACGATTCACTCATCATTACCGGGCATGAGTGTTATCACTGCCAGCGGCCTACTCTGGCTACGGTGTTGTCTTTAGGCTCGCCCCACTTTCATTCGCATTTATGAGAACACCATGAACGCTACGACCCACGCTACAAGCACCATGACCCGGAGCATGGTGATGCTGTTTGCGTTTTGCTGCGGCGCCATCGTCGCCAACATCTACTACGCGCAGCCGATCATCGAACTGATTGCGCCGGACATCGGCCTCACGCCGGCAATGGCCAGCCTGATCGTATCCCTCACGCAAATCGGTTATGCCCTGGGCCTGTTCTTCCTGGTGCCCCTGGGTGACCTGCTGGAAAACCGCAAGCTGATGATCACCACCACCGTGGTGGCAATCGCCAGCCTACTGGGCGCGGCGTTTACCGAGCAGCCGAATTTGTTCCTTCTTGTGTCGCTGCTGATCGGATTCAGTTCCGTCTCGGTACAAATTCTGATCCCGCTGGCCGCCCATCTGGCGCCGGCAGAGTCCCGCGGCCGGGTCGTCGGCAGCATCATGGGCGGCCTGTTGCTCGGCATCCTGCTGGCACGGCCGGTGTCCAGCGTGGTGGCGGACCACTTCGGCTGGAGAGCGATGTTCATGGCGGCAGCCGCATTGATGGCGTTTATCAGCGTGGTGCTGATGCTGACCATCCCCCAGCGCCAGCCGGATCACAGCGCCAGCTATGGCCAACTGCTGCGCTCGCTGGGCACCCTGCTGCGCCGGCAGCCGGTGCTGCGCCAACGAGCGTTCTACCAAGGCGGCATGTTCGCCACCTTCAGCCTGTTCTGGACTGCTGCGCCATTGGAGCTGGCGCGTAATCACGGCCTGAGCCAAAGCGAGATCGCGCTGTTTGCCCTGGTCGGTGCCTTGGGCGCCATCGCCGCGCCGATCGCCGGGCGCCTGGCCGATGCCGGCCACACCCACCGCGCCTCGCTGCTGGCGATGCTGTTTGCCGCACTGAGCTTCCTGCCGGCCTTTGTGCACCCGCTGTACAGCGTGATCGGCCTGGCAGTCACCGGCGTGGTGCTGGACTTCTGCGTGCAGATGAACATGGTGCTCGGGCAACGCGCCATCTACGCCCTCGACGCCAACAGCCGCAGCCGCCTGAATGCGCTGTACATGACCAGCATCTTCATCGGCGGTGCCTTCGGCTCGGCCATCGCCAGCAGCGTGTACGAACACGGCGGCTGGTTGGGAGTGATGCTGGTGGGCAGTGCGTTCCCACTGCTGGCCTTGTTGCGGTTCCTGAGTGCTTCGCGTGGCGCCGCTGTCGCCACCGCCTGATTGCCGTTACGAACGCACCAACTTCTCCAAAGCCGCGTCCGCCAGAAATGACGAGCGGCTTTTGACCTTGTGCTCGCGCACATACCGGTCGATGCGCTGAATGACATAACCGGGCAAGGTCACATTGACCTTCTCGGTTTTGCCCAGATAGGGCGAGATGTCCAACTCCAACATGCCCCAGCCCATCCCGGCGTAGTCTTCGTGGGCGTGGTGGTTGGCCACCGACGTCGGCATCGGAATCACCCCACCCTCTGCGGCGATCTCCTGCAACAGGATGTGCGCTACTTCCACAGCGGCGTTGTACGCCTCTTCAAAACTGTCCCCGGCGGTGACCGCACCTGGAATATCGGGGATCTGAATGCCGGTGGCGATGAAGTCGTCGCCCCATTCGATACAGATTGGGTATTGCATGCATGCTCTCCTTAAAACTGAAACAGCCCGGCGCGTTTCCTGATGCTTGTGACGGTGCCCAAGGGCAGGTCCTTTTTTGGATGCGGCACCGGGATCGTGTACGGGCTATAGCGGTGCGTAAAAATATGATGACTGCCCGTCACCCGATCCAGCACCCAACCTGCCTCTTGGAGCTCCTTGATCAATAGCCTGCTTTGCACTCCAGCCTCCTTGGCTTGGCCCGAATAAAAGTAACCCTAGAGTTATCTTTACTCAAGCACAAAATCACCGATCGCGACTGGCGGTTGTTTTACCGGATATTGAAAGCTGAGGATTTAGTCCTGGATGGCATAGGTCCCGACTCTTAGTGACCGGCAAGGACCGCGTGATTCGTTACGCCGAGGTCAACCCCGATTACACTCAACGCCCAGCCCCCTCACTCGCCATGCCCCTGCCCCACCAAGAAAGGACACCCGATGGACCGCCTCACCGCCATGGAAACCTTTGTCCACGTCGTCGAAACCGGCTCGTTCTCGGCCGCAGCCAAACGCCTGGGCATCGGCCAGCCCGCCGTATCCAAGAGCATCGCGCAACTGGAAGCGCGCCTGGCGGTACGGCTGGTATTGCGCTCCACCCGGGGCCTGACGCCCACCGAGGCGGGCCTGGCATTTTTCGAGAAAGCCAAGCGTGCCATCGACGAAGCCAACGACGCCGCCCGTGGCGCCGGCGCGGGCCTGTCGGGCAACCTGCGCGTCAGCGCGGCGGTGACCTTCGCCCGCATGCACATCATTCCGCACCTGGGGCCGTTCCTGGAGCAATACCCGGGCGTGAATGTGGACGTGGTGCTCGACGACCGTAACCTTAGCCTGGTGGAAGAAGGCATCGACGTCGCCCTGCGCATGGGCAACCTGGATGATTCAAGTCTTACGGCGCGCAAGATCGGCGAGTCGCCCTGCGTCGTCCTCGGCACCCCGGCGTATTTCGAACGCTTCGGCGAACCCGTCACCCCGGCGGATCTGCTGCAACACCAGGCAATCATCTATACCCGTGGCGAAGGCTCGCACTGGACCTTCACTCAAGGCGACACGCAATACCCCCTCGTCGCCCACGGCCGCGTGCGCGTCACCGCGGCAGAAGGTGTGCGCGCAGCCGTGCTGAGCCATTTGGGGCTGACCCTATCGTCAACCTGGATGTTTGCCCCGGAGTTGGCCAGCGGCGAGGTAAAGACCGTGCTGACCGACTGGCACTTGCCCGCCCGGGACCTATGGGCGGTGTTCCCCACGGGCCGAATGGCGAGTGCCAAGGCGCGGGCGTTTGTGGAGTATGTGCATGCGCTGATCAATGCCTAAGCCCGCCAGCGCCTGCGCGTGTTGTTCTCAGCGCGGGCGCGTCGTCAGGCCACGTACATCCTGCGGCCGGATCAAACGGGCGCTTTCAAGCAGGAAATTTGACTGACGCTGCCCCAACAGATCGATGCCCACCACGTAAAGGCCGCTCTGTGCGTGATACTTCACGACCGTATCGCCTATACGCCCCGTGTAGGCCTCCACCAGGCGCAAAGGTGTTGCGTACTCGGTTGCCAGTGCCGTCAGATCAATGGTGTCCTGGCCACTGGTGAAATCCATGATCAGGTCGGCATCGTCATAAGTCGAGTCACTGGCTTGGTCATATTTGAACGTGTTTCGGCCACCCACTCCCCAGAGTTCATCCCCTCCGGCGCCACCGGTGAGCACGTTATTCGCCCTGTTGCCTATGAGCCTGTCGCTGCCTGAGCCGCCGATGGCGTTTTCCACAGTGACGCCTTTAGCGATGGCGACGTTATTGCGCAGGCCACCCACGCTCGAGGTTGCGTCTTGGCGCAAGTCGATACTCTGGCTCTGCTTGAAACCGGAAAATCCAGGGTGTCATTGCCGCCAGCGTCCCTTACCACGAAACGGGGCGCACCGCTCAGCGCATGCAGGCTGCTGGCACTGTCACCCGTGTTGGCGTTGAACCCATAGACCGTATCGCCAGGGTTGAGGGCAGGTGCTGGCTTCGGTTTGGGTGTCGGCACCGTATCGTCATGCTCGGACAGCCCGCCAGCGAGAATGTCACTGGCCTGAACCCGCCCCACGCACTTGATAAACAAATCAGCTTTGCCATTACCCGTGAGGTCAAGGCTCAAGCTGCCCTGCCCGCGGCTGGGGTCATGGCTCAACACGATTTCGCCGGCTCGCCCGCTAAACTGCTCGACGACTTTGAAATGCGTGATTGAGGAGTTTTTCAATACGCCGGATAGATCAATCTTGTCTGTACCGCTGGTGAAATCGAGTATTTCGTCCGGCCTGGCAAGCGTTGATTCGTTCGCCTTGTCGTAAGCGAAAACATCCGCGCCTCCGCCACCTCTCAGGCGGTCCGCACCGACGCCCCCGCGCAGCCTGTTGCCCACCTCGTTGCCAATGATGTGGTCGTCACCCGAACCACCGATAGCGTTTTCCAGGATAACGCCCTTGGCGATGGAGACATTGCCTTTCAAACCGCCAACATCGGAATACGACTGGGCACGCAGATTGATTGTCTGACGCTGGGAAAACCCGGAAAAGTCCAGCGTGTCATTGCCCCCGCCATCCCATATTGAAAAGATCGGTTTGTCATTCCGGGATTTCAGCCTCATGTGCTCACGATCGGCGTTGGCGTTAAAACCGTAGGTAGTATCCGTTTTCCGGGTGTTCAGGTTGGCTCCGTAGAGTTTCTGTATGGCCGCAATATCATCCTTCATTGGCGTTGAAGGTTGGTCCCCCTTGAAATCATGACCCGGCTGATTGGTTTCGCTCCAATAGCTCATGACGCTGTGGGCTCTGGTGTCTTGCTGGTAAACGGTATCTTCATAGCTGTGCACATTTTTACCGTAGTCGCCCGGGTGCCCCAGACCCAACGCATGTCCCAATTCGTGAAGGGTCGTCAATGTAAAATAGTCGCCCTTTCTGGGAGCCTCCCAGGCGTCCTCCGTTCCAATAACAGTGGTCATGTTACGGTGAGACCTAGAGGGCAAATGCGATACGCCTCCACTGGTGGCAGGATCGGCTTTAATGTCGATTGAACCGTCTGCGGAGGCTGAACGTTCTTTGAATACAATATGGGCCAACTCCTGCCAGTCTTGCAGTGCTTGGCGGATGGAGGCTTTTTGTTGCGTAGAAAAGCGTTCGTCCAACGTAAAAGACAATTCAATTTTCTTGTCGCCATTACGATCGTAGTGCCGATAGCCCCCTCGCAGGATCTGCATGGCCGCCTCGTCCGTGCTAAAAGAGGGTTTATCCACGACCGCCTTGGAAGGCGTCGCAAGATCAGCGGAAGCGGGAACATTCAACGTTGGGTGTACAGCCTCTTGCGCATGATAATTAACAAGTGAATTAGCGACTTTCATAAACCCTCTTCCGAGCAACACTGCAATCAACCGAGAGGCTAAGCTCCCATATAAAAAAATATAACGCCAGACCTGAAAACCTCCAACCCGCGAGCATTAAACATTCCGAAACATACAACAAATTTATTCACACACAAATATTCACTCACACTCTTTGAAAATCGCTTAACCGGCCAAAAACTATAGACTCAACAAAAGAACCAAAACATATAAATCTACAATCACCTGAAAACTTCGCCACTACTTGGAAATAAAACTCTACACACTCAGGCGTGCACCGACCGCGCAGGTGGGAGAGCCCAGAATTCAGGCCTCTTATTTGAAAACGAGGGATACGGCCAGTAACCGCAATGGCGAATGTCAGCCCATACGCTCGACTGACGCAGTAACGCCTAGTTCCCCACAGGAATAAAGCGCAAAAAAACAACCGAAAATAAAACTAAAAGACTGCAAAGCAATAGATTTTACACTTACAAAATAAATCCGAAAAAAATATAAAAAACACCTACCCACAACCAAGCAACTGATTCATCCAGCACATTAAAACACTCAGCCACTTCCTTAATCGAGACCAGGCATTAAAAAACAGTGTAAGACCGGAGCTGACTTTCAGTTCTTTAAGGAAAATTTCCCGCTATCAGCTTCCTTATCTCTGACAGGTTCCACACCGGTATTTTTCAATGCATTGCATCTGCCCGCTGCGGAGTTGCGCTACCTAGATAACCCGCCCATCCCACCCCACCGACACATGCCGCGGCAACTCGCACCGATGCGCCAGCAGCCACGCATCCAGCGTATGCCCCACATGGGTCAACACGCCCAGCTGCGCACCGGTGTCCTCAATGCTTTGCAGCGCCAAGGTCAGGTCATTGTGATTGCGCGGTGCGTGCGGCTGCGGCGGCATGGAGCAATCGAGCACCAGCACGTCCAGCGGTTCGCGTTGCAACCAGGCCAGTGTGGCCGGTGGCAGGCCGACGGTGTCGGTGAGGTAGGCGATGCGCCGCCCCTGGCCTTGCAGCAGGTAACCCAGGGTCGGTTTAGAATGCTGCAACGGCAACGCGGTAACGCTTAACTCAGCAAACTGCCGGGTCTCGAACGCGGCGAACGGCTGGCTGAAATCGAGAATGCCGGGGTGTTTGTAGAGGTCGGACAAACCTTCCGGGTCCGCCGGGCCATGCACCGGGATCACCAGGCCCTGGCCCCAGCGCAAATGCAGCAAGCCTTGCGCGTGATCGGCGTGATAGTGGGTTTGGAAAATCCCGTTGAAACTGCGCGGCGCGAAGCGCTCGGTGAGGTCGGGCAAGCCGCTGTCGATCAGCCAGCGCTGGTCGCCGCATTCGATCAACGCGCTGCACGGCAGGCGGCGCAGGCTGGCATCGCTGCGGGCCAGACCGCACGCAGCGCATTCACAGCCATACACCGGGACTTGCCGTGCGTCGCCAGTGCCCAGCAGGGTCAGGCGCATGCCGAATGCCCGTGGTCCAGGCAGCACAGCAGGCGCTCGACCGTGTGTTCCAGGGGGCCGGAATTGTCCAGCACAAACAACCCCGAACCATTGCCGGCGATCAGTTGCGCGGTAAACCGCGCATTGCGCGCCAGGCGCTCCTCGATATCCGCCAGGGACTCACGCCCGCGAGCGATCAGGCGCTGGCGCAACACGGCTTGATCAACCGTCAGCAGCAACACCAGCAAGGTCGGGTATCGCTCACGGGTTTGCGCCAGATGCGCACGGGAGCCGTTGACCAGCACGTCGTCCCCCGCCGCCAGCCACGCGTCGATTTCCCCGGGAATGCCGTAGGACAGCCCATTCGCCTGCCAACTGAGGGCAAACGCGCCCTCGACCTGCAGCGCGGCAAACTGCTCCGGGCTCACGCCCTGAGCCGCCTCGCCCACCGCCTCCGCCGAGCGCGTGATCACGCGGCGCACGATACGGCAACCGCGCTCGGCCAAGCGAGGGCGTGCGGCATCCAGCAGGCTGTCCTTGCCCGAACCGGATGGCCCGATGAGATAGATCAACCTGCCCGCCATCAAAACACCCTCTTTGCCTGTCGCCAGACTTGTTGCACTACAGGAAGCCCTTCACGGCTGCGGGCTTGCACCAGGTCCGCACGCAAGCCAATGGCAATTTCACCGCGATCATCCAGACCCGCCGCTTGCGCAGGCGCCAGGCTGATCATCTTGACCGCCCGCGACAGGTCGCCGCCGTCTTGTTGATCGGCCAGCACAAACGCGGCCTGCAACAGGCTGGCCGGGTAGTAGTCACTGGAAAGTATATCCAGCAAGCCCTCGGCAGCCAGGCCGGCGGCGGCCACATTACCCGAGTGCGACCCACCGCGCACCACGTTCGGCGCGCCCATCAAGACTTTCATGTTCAGCGCCTGGCAGCCCTTCGCGGCTTCCAGGGTGGTGGGGAATTCGGCGATGGCGGCGCGGTAACGGTCGCTGTACGCCCGGGAGTTGACCATCTGCAGCACGATAAACGCGTCCATGGTTTCGTCGTTCAGGTGGTATTTGCCCATGTAGTACTCACGGTACTTGGATTCAAGCACAAACTGGCGCTGGCCCGGCGAATGGTCCATCACCGACACCAGCCGTACCAGCGGGTTTTCCACCAGGTCGCGGAACACGCTGAGAGTGTCCGGGTGGCACAGCTCGCAGCGCAGGTGCAGGTGGTGTTCGGCGCGGGTCAAGCCGGCGCCTTCGGCCTGGGCGATCGCGTCGAGCATTGCCGGCAGCTTTTTCATGCGGTTGCCCTTGGGGTTCACGTCACCGATGGAGACCGCGTCGAACACCGTGGTGATCCCCGCCGCGATGATCTGCGCGTCATGGCTGAGCACCGCCGAGATCGACGGCCAGTCCACGCCGGGGCGCGGGGTCATGTGTTTTTCCAGGTTGTCGGTGTGCAACTCCACCAGCCCCGGCAGCAGTACATCACCGCCCAAGTCCTGGGCCTGGGGCAATTGGCTGCGGCCTTCGGCGATATCGTCGATCTTGCCGTCACGCAACACCACGCAGCCGATGAACATGCGCTCAGCCGTGACGATCTGGGCGTTACTAAGGATCTGTTCAGCGGGCATGGGCGTATTCCTCTTGCGCAGCGGGCGTTGGGGTCATGTCGAAATGGCGGTCGGCGACCGCTTCACGGGCAGCGCGGTCGTGAAAGATGCCGATCAGCGCGGCGCCGGCCAGGCCACCATGAAACCGCGATTTGATGAAAGGTTGCAGCGAGCAGGATTTTTGTGGCGAGCGGGCTTGCCCGCGTTGGGCTGCGCAGCAGCCCTAATGAAAGCGCCGAGTTAATTCAGGCAGAACGCATCGCCAGGTCATGGGGCCGCTTCGCAGCCCAACGCGGGCAAGCCCGCTCGCCACGAAGTCAGAGTGGTGCAGTCGCTGGAAGCGCCATAACTTTGAAATCGTCCAAAACCAGCATCTCCCCATTCGAAAGCTGCCAATTGAAGAAATCCGAAAAGTCGCCGCTGGCTAACGCACGAACCACCTTAGCGACAAAGCCATGTGCTACCAGCAACACAACACTGGATGGATAGCGCTCTGCCAACTCCACCAAGCCTTGATGTACACGGGTCACCACCTCGGCAATCGACTCACCACCCGTTGGCCCCGCCGCCCATTGCCGCGTTATGTTCTGCGCCCAGAGAGCTGGGTGCAGGGCCTTGGCTTGCGCCTGGGTCAAACCCTCGAAAACCCCCACATCGCGCTCGCGAAAGCGGTCCATCGTCACAAGCTCGAGGTGCAACTCTCGGTTGAGAATCTGCGCCGTTTGCTGGGCTCGCAGGCGTGGGGAGACGATCAACGCGTCAATGCCGTCGGGCAATTCCTTGCTCAGCGTTAAAGCCTGCTCCCTGCCCCGTTCCGTGAGTTGAGGATCGAGTGCACCGAGATAGCGGTGCTCGGCGTTGGCCCAGGTTTCGCCGTGGCGTATGACATAGAGGTGCATGAGGTCGGTCTCGGGAAGGCTTGAGGTCGGGATGGTAATAACTGATTAGAAAGGTCGAAACTCGTTTGCAGGCGCAAGTTTTAATTACATATGGGTCTAAACAACTGTCAGAAGTAACAGGTACTTAGTCTTTAGATTGTGATTAGAGTTAACCATCGCGACTACCAGTCAGAGCACCATAGTGAAGAGCCTGGAGGAGCGACTTTATAAAGTCTCTGGGAGTGATGAAAATGAAAATCTCCAAAAAACAGCTATTGCCATGTGCATCACTATTACTAATTATGGTCAGTGCCCATGGTTTTGCCGAAGATGATTGCCCCACGGCATTCATGAAAAGTTCAGCGGCGCAAACTTGCAGTGGGAACGAAGTGACTACTGAAATTCCCGCTGGCACCTGCAATTTTGACCAGACGTGCTTGGGAAAAGGTACGTTCAGCAGTGCTGGCGGCAAGTGGATGCGTACATCACCAGACCGGGCAAGAAATATAGTTTCGGTACCATTGAAATATGTAAAACAGCTTGTTAACTGCGACAGCATGTTATCTACCGTAGGTTGTTAGTTAGCGAACTATTTGCTCTCGCCAGCAGTAGGTCAACAGTTTCGGGCAAAATAAGGCAGCGGACTGATCATTCCCACGCTTCGTGCGGGAATGCCGCTTTAGACTTTTCCTACAATCTCTGAAGGTTGCAGTTGCTATTACTCACCGTTAGCCTCTCGCAGTCGCTGCTCATCAGCGATCAGGCTTGGTCGCCTGGGTTAGAATGGCGCACAGTGCCGCGCAAGCGGCATTATTGTGTTCGCGTTATGGCGAGCTGTGCGTGGGAGGGCTTAAGCCCTGCCGGGTTTCCATTCCCTGGTCGACCAACCTACGTACAGCTCACCACCCTCCTGCTTGGTCGCGGATGTGGTGAGCTCCAACTGAATGGAGATTTACTGCATGAAAAAAGTCACTCCAAATCCCCCGCAATCCACCCCGGATGACACCCCACAAACCCCACCCAACCTCCTCTTCACCGTCCGCCCCGGCCTCAGCACTGAAGCAGCCTTGAGCAATGCCAGCGAGATGCTGGAATCGGCGACTGTGTGTGCGTACGACTGCGCCGAGCACTTGGAGGGCATAGGCCGCAAGCAGGTGCTGGCGGTGGTGCAGATGATTGAAATTGCGCAGTTGTTGGTGGATCAAGCACTGAATCGGGAGTGTCCGGTAGCCTGAAGGCTGAGGAGATTTCCCGTGGGAGCTGGCTTGCCGGCGATAGCGGTGGATCAGGTGATAAATGACTGGCTGATACACCGCCATCGCGGGCAAGCCCGGCTCCCACATTGGTTCTGCAGTGGTTGGAAGCATGTATTTCAAAGGCATGAAAAAGGCGACCCGAAGGTCGCCTTTTGTCATTGCGCGTACTGCTTGCTCAACCCCGGCGGCACGCCGTGCACGTCGGTGTCTTCCCAGGGCCCGTTCGGGCTGATGGAGCGGCTCCAGCCGTTGCTCCAGCGGTAGTAGGTGCGCTGGCGGTAGAAGGTGTCGGGCTGCTCTTCCAGCACATACACCTGCATCTTGCCGTCCCAGTGGCTGGCGGCGCCCGGTGGTGGGGCGAAGGTTGGCGAGGAGCTTGGCAGCGGTTTCGGCGCCGGCGTCACCGGGCCGGAGGGCTTGGTGCTCGGCTGGGTCGACGGGCCCGACGGTGGGATGGTCGGGCCGGTAGGCGCGGGAGGTCGGTGGACCGCACAAGCGCTCAGCCCCAATACCAGGCTGAACAGGGTGATACGTGCAAGAGCGGTCATAGGCACTTCCTCGAATTATTTGTCCGGACTGTCGATGGTCAGCGGCTGTGTGGCAGTGGTGCTGCTGGCCAGGGGTTGGCTGCGGCCGATCCATTCGCCTGTAGTCGGTTGACCGGCCCGGGATATGCGCGCAACCAGTTGGACTTCAGGGAAGTTGGACAGTTTCAACTGCGGCATCATCGCATCGGCGTCGCCCAACTCGACGGTGACCGGCAGTTCGGCGACGGTCACGCGTTTGGCCGCCAGCGGCGCCGGCGGACCGTTTACCGCACGGGCGAAGATGAACACGCTGTCGGTGGGCAGGGCCTTGGCCTTCACTTCGGCGGACAGGTCCACACGCACTTTCATCACGGTTTTTTGCGCGACAGTACCGCCGCTCTCTTTGAGCTTTTCGGCCGCCCGGTCGATGCCGCCTTGCAGCGCCGCACGGGAGTTGTCTTGCGGTGGCAGTTGCGCCAACAGGCGGTTCCAGTAGTCGATCGCCTCTTGATAACGCTGGCCTTCAAAGGCAGCGATACCCAGCAGGCCGAGGCTGGTGACTTCCTTGGGGTCCAGCTTCAAGGCTTCATCGGTGAGCGCCTGCACCTTGGGCGACCACTGTTTGTTGTCGGCAAAGTACTGCGCCTGGGCCCACTGGCCAAGCAGTTCCGGCTGGCGGCCGGCCAGGGCCACGGTGCGTTCGAACACCTTGGCGGCATCGGCCGAGCGATCCTGGGCCATATAGGCGCGGCCGAGGAAGTACAAGCCTTCGGCCGAGTCCGGTTGGGCGGCGGCAGCGCGCTCCAGGCGGCGGGTCATGTCTTCCATGGACACCGGCGGCTGGGAGAATTCGCGGGTCAGTTCAACCTTGTCGCTGGCGCCAAAGTGCAGGTACAAGCCCAGGCCCAACACCGGCACCAGCACGGCGGCGAGCAACGGCAGCGGTTTGCCCAGGCGCGATTCGCGGGGCTTTTCCACACCTTCGGTATCGGCCAGCAATTCGCGGGCGGCCTCGGCGCGGCCGGTGTCGAGTTGCGCGGCGTTGAGCACGCCTTCGTCCTGCTGCACTTGCAGCTCGGCCACGCGCTCCTGGTAGAGCGCCACGTTCAGCGCGGTGCGGTCCTCCTCACGCTGGGCGCGGCGGCCGCGCAGTACAGGGATCAACAGAAAACTCAGGGCAATCAGAAGCAGCAAGCCGGCTGCGAGCCAGAAATCAATCATCAGTCTTGGTGTCCAGCAATTGGTCGAGGCGTTTACGCTCTTCAGGGGACAGCGCGTCGGAGCCATCGGTCGGCGCGACGCGGCGACGGCGTACGATCACCGCCATCACCACCACGCCGGCCAGCAACAGCCCGGCCGGGCCGAACCAGAGCAGCGCGGTCTTGCCGGTGAGGGCCGGTTTGTAGCGCACGAAATCACCGTAGCGGTCGACCATGAAGTCGATGATCTGCTGGTTGTCCTTGCCCTCCCCCAGCATGCGGAAAATCTCTTTGCGCAAGTCGGCGGCGATCGGCGCGTTGGAGTCGGCGATGTCCTGGTTCTGGCATTTGGGGCAGCGCAGTTCCTTGGTCAGTTCGCGGAAACGCTCGCGGTCGGCGTCCTTGGCAAACTCGTAAGTGTCGATGGCCGCCTGCGCGACGCCGACCAGTCCAAGTGCGAGAACAGCCGCAGCTAACAGACGCTTCATGGTTTGGCCTCGTCGACCAACGCCTGGTACTTGGCGGCCAGTTGCTCGCGCCACACCACTTCGTCGATCACGCCGACGTACTTGTCGCGGATCACGCCTTTGGCGTCGATAAAGAAGGTTTCCGGGGCGCCGTACACACCGAGATTCAACCCCAGATTGCCGTCTTCGTCGCGGATATCCAGTTGGTACGGGTTATGGAACTCGGCCAGCCACTTCAAGGCTGCCGCATTGTCGTCCTTGTAGTTGATCCCGTAGATAACCACGCCCTTTTCGGCCAGTTTGTTGAGCACCGGGTGTTCGACGCGGCAGGAGATGCACCAGGTGCCCCACACGTTGACCAGTGCCGGTTTGCCCAGCAGGTCGGCCTGGGTCAGGGTTTTGTCGCCCTGCACCGTCGGCAGCGAAAACGCCGGGAACGGTTTGCCGATCATCGCCGAAGGCAACTCGGCCGGGTCCAGATACAACCCGCGATACAGAAACACCGCGACCACCAGAAATGCCGCCAGCGGCAATACCATCAACCAACGCTTCATGCCGCCGCTCCCTGCATACCGAGGGCTTCACGCACCCGGCTTTTCACTTTGACCCGATAACGCCGGTCCAGCGCGGCCAGCAAACCACCAAAGCCTGTGAGCAAGCCGCCGAACCAGATCCAGCGCACAAACGGCTTCACATGCACGCGCACTGCCCAGGCGCCCTCGCCCAACGGTTCACCCAATGCAACATAGAGGTCGCGGGTGAAACCGGCGTCGATCCCGGCTTCGGTCATCATCGAACTCTGCACCGTGTACAAGCGTTTTTCCGGGTGCAGCACGGCGATTTCCTTGCCGTTGCGCACCACGCGCACGGTGCCTTTGTCTGACGTGAAATTCGGCCCTTCGAAGTGCTTGGCGCCCTCGAAGATGAAGTGGTAACCGGCCAGGTCCATGGACTCGCCCGGTGCCAGGCGCAGGTCACGCTCGGCGCTGTTCTGACTGGACAGGACCACACCCAGGGCGCATACGGCGATGCCGATGTGGGCGATCTGCATACCCCAATAGCTGCGGGTCAAGGTCGGCAAGCCTTTGATCAAGCCTTTGTGCCGGGTCTTGTCGACGATGTCGCGCACACCGGCCAGCAACACCCAGGCGGCCAGCAGGAAGGTGGCAAGCACCGCCCAATTGAAGTCGCCGTAGGCAAACCCGGCGATCACCGCCAACGCCACACTGCCCAGCAGCACCGGCATCAGCATGCCGGCCAGCCATTTCACCGGGGTGTCTTTCCAGCGCACCAGCATGCCGACGGCCATCACCACCATCAACAGGCCCATCAACGGGATGAACAACGCGTTGAAATACGGCGGGCCGACGGACAGCTTGGCGCCGCTCAAGGCATCCAGCACCAGCGGGTACAGGGTGCCGAGCAGGATCATCGATGCAGCCACCACCAGCACCAGGTTATTGCCCAGCAGCAGGGTTTCCCGCGACCACAGGTTAAAACCGACCTGGCTCTTGACCACCGGCGCACGCAACGCAAACAGCGTCAGTGAGCCGCCGACCACAAACAGCAGGAAGATCAGGATGAACACGCCGCGCTCAGGGTCGGACGCAAACGCATGCACCGAGGTCAGCACACCTGAACGCACAAGGAATGTGCCGAGCAGGCTGAGGGAAAACGCCGCGATGGCCAGCAACACGGTCCAGCTTTTGAACACGCCGCGCTTTTCGGTGACGGCCAGCGAGTGAATCAGCGCCGTGCCGACCAGCCATGGCATAAAGGAGGCGTTTTCCACCGGGTCCCAGAACCACCAGCCGCCCCAGCCGAGTTCGTAATACGCCCACCACGAGCCCAGGGTGATACCAATCCCGAGGAAGGCCCAGGCGACGATGGTCCACGGCCGCGACCAGCGCGCCCACGCCGCATCAAGGCGCCCGCCGAGCAAGGCGGCGATGGCGAAGGCGAACGCGACCGAGAAACCCACGTAACCCATATAGAGCATCGGCGGATGCACGATCAGGCCGATGTCCTGCAGCAGCGGGTTGAGGTCATGCCCGTCCGCCGGGATCTGCGGCAGGATGCGGCTGAAGGGGTTGGAGGTCATGATCAAAAACAGCAGGAAGCCGATGCTGATCATGCCCATCACCGCCAGCACACGGGCCAGCATCACTTGCGGCAATTGGCGCGAGAACACCGACACGGCAAAGGTCCAGCCGCCGAGGATCAACGCCCACAGCAGCAACGACCCTTCGTGGGCGCCCCACACGGCGCTGAACTTGTAGTACCAGGGCAGTGCGCTGTTGGAGTTATTGGCCACATAGGCGACGGAAAAGTCGTCGGTCATAAAGGCGTAGGTCAGGCAGCCAAACGCGAAGACCAGGAACGCAAACTGACCCCAGGCGGCCGGCTGCGCCAGGCTCATCCACAGGCGGTCGCCGCGCCAGGCCCCGAGTAACGGCACCACGGCCTGGACGATGGCAAAACACAGGGCGAGGATCATCGCCAACTGGCCCAGTTCCGGAATAAACAATGCGGACGTCATGGCTTAGCCCTCCTTGGCAGGTGTTGGAGCCGACTGGCCGCTGTCTTTCAGGGCCTTGGTGACTTCCGGCGGCATGTATTTCTCATCGTGCTTGGCCAGCACCTCATCGGCCGCCACCACGCCGTCGGCGTTGAGCTTGCCCAGGGCGACGATGCCCTGGCCTTCGCGGAACAGGTCCGGGAGGATGCCACGGTAGGTGATAGTCACAGCCTTGTTGAAGTCAGTGACCACAAAGGTCACGTCGAGGGAGTCACCGGAACGCTTCAGCGAGCCCTTCTCCACCATGCCGCCGGCGCGAATTCGCGTATCAACCGGGGCTTCGCCATTAGCGATCTGGGTCGGGGTGTAAAACAGGTTGATGTTCTGCTGCAGGGCGCTCAAGGCCAGGGTCACGGCAATGCCGACGCCGGCCAGGATGGCAAGGATGATCAACAGACGCTTTCTACGCAGCGGATTCACTTTTCGGTCTCCCGGCGCAAACGACGCGCCTCTTGTTGCAGGTAACGCTTGCGGGCCAGGATCGGCGCGGCGACGTTGAGGGCCAGCACTGCCAGGCAGATGCCATAGGCCGTCCAGACATACAGGCCGTGATGACCCATGGCGAGAAAATCACTGAAAGAGTTGAAACTCATCCCCGCGCTCCCAGGCTGTTTTGCACTTGCGCCTTGACCCAGCTGGTGCGGGCTTCACGCTTGAGTACTTCGAGGCGCATGCGCATCAGCAGCACGGCGCCGAAGAAACAGTAGAAGCCCAGCACCATCAGCAGCAGCGGCGCCCACATTTCCACGGGCATTGCCGGTTTTTCGGTGAGGGTGAAGGTGGCGCTCTGGTGCAGGGTGTTCCACCACTGCACCGAGTATTTGATGATCGGGATGTTGATCACGCCGACGATCGCCAGCACCGCACAGGCTTTGGCGGCGCTGTCGCGGTTGCTGATGGCGTTGCCCAAAGCGATCAAGCCGAAGTACAGAAACAGCAGGATCAACATGGAGGTTAGTCGCGCATCCCACACCCACCACGAGCCCCAGGTGGGTTTGCCCCAGATCGCGCCGGTGACCAGCGCCACGGCAGTCATCCACGCACCGATGGGCGCGGCGCATTGCAGGGCCACGTCGGCGAGTTTCATCTTCCACACCAGGCCCACCACGCCACACACCGCCAGCATCACGTAGCAGGACTGCGCCAGCATCGCGGCGGGCACGTGGATATAGATGATGCGAAAGCTGTTGCCCTGCTGGTAATCCGGCGGCGCGAAGGCCAGGCCCCAGACCAGGCCGATGCCGATCAGCAACGCGGCGGCGACGCTCAACCACGGCAGCAGCTTGCCACTGATGCCATAGAACCATTTGGGCGAGCCGAGCTTGTGAAACCAGGTCCAGTTCATTGCTGTTTCTCACGGTTGCTTCTCGTCATTGCGAGAAGCGTAGGGTCTTTACTGACCCAGCGTATAACGCCGGGTCAGACCTCATTATTCGCCGACGCTGATCTTCAGGCCGGCCGCTATAGCAAAGGGTGTCAGGGTTACCGCCAGGGCGGTCAGGCTACCAAGCCACAGGAGGTAACCGGTCGCCGGCATGCCCATGAGCGCGGCCTGCAAGGCGCCGCTGCCCAGGATCAACACCGGGATATACAAAGGCAGAATCAGCAGGGCCAGCAACAGGCCACCGCGCTTCAAACCGACGGTCAACGCTGCGCCCACCGCCCCCAACAGGCTGAGCACCGGCGTACCGAGCAACAAGGACAGGAGCAACACCGGCAGGCATTCAGCGGGCAAGCCCAGCATCATCGCCAGCAGCGGCGAGAGCAAGACTAGCGCCAAGCCGGAAAAAGCCCAGTGTGCCAGCACCTTGGCCAGTACCAGAAGTGGCAGAGGGTGCGACGAAAGGACCCACTGTTCAAGGGAACCGTCTTCGAAATCACTGCGAAACAGCCCGTCCAGCGAGAGCAACACCGATAACAGCGCGGCGACCCACACCAGTCCTGGGGACAAGGTTTGCAACAGTTTAGTCTCGGGCCCGACCGCCAACGGAAACAACGCGATGACGATGGCGAAGAATACCAGCGGGTTGGCCAACTCAGCCGGGCGACGACACAGCAACCGCGCTTCGCGGGAAACCAACAGGGCAAACACGCTCATAGCGACCACCGGCCCAGGTCGAGGTCACGGTAACCGGCGGGCACACGCGTGAGGGTATGGTGAGTGGTCAGTACGATCAAACCGCCCTGCTCGCAATGTTGGGCCAGGTGTTCTTCCAACTGGGCGACGCCTTGTTTGTCGAGGGCGGTAAAGGGCTCGTCGAGAATCCACAGCAGCGGGCCGGGCAGATACAACCGCGCCAGGGCCACGCGGCGCTGTTGGCCGGCGGACAGGGTGTGGCAGGGCACGTCTTCGAAACCCTTGAGACCGACGGCGGCCAGGGCCTGCCAGATGGCGTCGCGGGACGCCGGGTGATGCAGGGCGCTGAGCCAGCTGAGGTTTTCTTCTGCGCTCAGCACGTCCTTGATGCCGGCGGCGTGGCCGATCCAGATCAGGTTACGGGCGAGTTCGCTGCGTTGCTCGTTGAGGGGCTTGCCGTTGAGTCGTACCTCACCGGCCGTCGGCTGCATCAAACCGGCCAGCAGGCGCAGCAAACTGGTCTTGCCACTGCCGTTGGGGCCGCTGATTTGCACCATGTCGCCGCCCGCCAGACGCAGTTCGAGGTGTTCGAACAGCAGGCGCAGGTCACGCTCACAGGCAAGCGCTACGGCTTCAAGAAGAGGGCTGGTCAAGAGATCGCGGGCCTTTACGGTTCAAGTCGGCGGTGCAGCGGCCGTTATAGAAAGATGCACAATAACGGCTTTGGCGACCGATTTTAGAGAGCTGGATCAAATAGTTGTGAGGTTTTTACCGCTCTCTTTGCAGACGGGCGGCATTATACATGCGATGCCCTACTCTAAAGAGGGCAATTTCCCCAGAGACGAAGCGCGCGATGACCGGTGAGATCAACCTTCCGACCCTTCCACCCGCCCCGGCAACCGGGCCCAGCCCCGTGCCTGCGACCGGTGAATTGCTGAAACTGCTCGAGCCGCAGATCGGCTTGATCGACCCCGGAAAAACCGCGAACGCGCAAGTGATTGGCCTTAAACAAGGCGGTGAAGCCTTTCAGTTGCTGCTCAAGCTGACACTGGAAGGTGGCCGCCAGACCCTGGTGCAGGCCAGCAGCGCCCAGCCGCTGCCGCTGGGCAGCAATGTGGCGGTGAGCCAGACGCCCGCCGGCAACCTGACCCTCAGCTTGCAACAGGCCATGAGCGCCAACGTCGCCGCCCTCACCCGCATCGACACCAACCAGATGCCGGTGGGCACGCTGTTGCAGGCCAAGGTGCTGACCACGCAGATGCTGCCGCAGGGCACGGCGCAACCGGCGATCTACCGCTCCTTGGTGACCGTGCTCAACAATGCCCTGGCGGGTGCGACGCTGACGGTAGAAAGCCCGCAGCCCCTGCGCGTCGGCAGTTTGCTCAGTGCCGTGGTGCAAACCCCACACACCCTGAGCTTTGTGCCGTTGAGCGGGCTCAAGGATCAACTGGCGGTCACACAACAACTGGCCACCCAGCAAAGTCGCCAGGGTTCGCTGGATGCCGTGTTCAACGCCATCCAGAACCTGCCGCGTGGCGACAGCACCTCCGCCGACCTGCGCGCAGCAGCCGACCGACTGCTGGCGGCCTTGCCCGACCTGGCGCAAGTCAGTAATCCCAAGGTGCTGGCACAAGTGGTGCAAAACAGCGGCGCGTTTCTGGAAGCCAAATTACTCGCCGGGCAAAACCCGCAAGTGCCGCCACTGGACATGAAGGGCGCCTTGCTGCGCCTGGTCGCGGATTTAGTGCCCGCCCTGCCTGCCAGCACCAACCTCAATGCCATCCTCGCCGCCAATACCCTGGCTCAGGTGCTGCCGAACTTTGTGCGCAGCCCGCTGAACACCCTCGGCCAGGTCAGCGCTCGCCAAGCACCGGCCAGCTTCCCGCTGCCCGAGCGGTTGATGGCGAAACTGGAAGGCGAAGGCGACCTGGAAAACCTGCTGCGCCTGGCCGCCGGGGCAATTTCACGCTTGCAGAGCCATCAATTGTCGAGCCTGGAACAAACCGGCACTACCGCCGATGGCCGCCTGCAAACCACCTGGCAACTGGAGATCCCCATGCGCACCTTGCAGGACATCGTGCCGCTGCAGGTCAAGTTCCAGCGTGAAGAACCCGCGGCGGACAAGGACCAACCCGACCGTAAAGACAAGAAAGACCCAAAACAGATGCTCTGGCGCGTGGAGCTGGCCTTCGACATGGAGCCACTGGGGCCGTTGCAGGTTCAGGCTCAACTGACCCAGGGCAAACTGTCCAGCCAGCTGTGGGCCACGCGACCGTTCACCGCCAGCCTGATCGAAAGCCATTTGGGCAACTTGCGCGAACGCCTGGTGACCTCGGGCATCAACGTCGGCGACCTCGATTGCCACCTCGGCACGCCACCACGCGGGCCGAAAACCGGACTGGAGCAACGCTGGGTGGATGAAACCGCATGAAGAACCCTACCCCACCGCGCCAGGCGATTGCCCTCAAGTACGACGGCCAACAAGCCCCGACCCTGACTGCCAAGGGCGACGATGCCCTGGCCGAAGCGATCCTGAAACTGGCGCGGGAAAATGAAGTCCCGATCTATGAAAACGCCGAGCTGGTGAAACTGCTGGCGCGCATGGAATTGGGTGACAGTATTCCGGAGGAGCTGTACCGCACCATCGCCGAGATTATTGCGTTTGCGTGGACATTGAAGGGCAAGTTCCCGGTCGGCTATGACCCGGATGCGGGGCCGGTGGAGCGGGATGTGACTGAGCGTGGGGATGATTACTGAATTCTCAAAGGTCTACCAAAATCTAAATGTGGGAGCTGGCTTGCCTGCGATGGCGCCATCGCAGGCAAGCCAGCTCCCACAGTCGATCTCTATTGTCAGTTCAATACTTCACTGAGCGGGATGAAATTGACCCGATCCCCCATCTCCAGCGTCGTCCCCTCCAACACCTCCACAAACCCCTGCGCCCACGCCGCGCTGCGCAGCACGCCGGAGCTCTGGTTGCGGTAGATGATCGCCTTGCCCTGCTCGATGCGCGCACGCAGATACTCACGACGGTTGCCCGGTTTGGGCCAGGTGAAGCCCACCGGCACTTCGAAACGCAGCGGCTCCACATCCGCCACACCTTGGCGGCGCAGTAGATAAGGCCGGGCCAGCAGCGCGAACGTCACCAGCGTCGAGGCCGGATTACCCGGCAGGCCGATCACCGGCACACCACGGAAGTGCCCGAAGGTCAGCGGCTTGCCCGGTTTGATCGCAAGTTTCCACAGGGCCAATTCGCCCTCTTCGCGCAAGGCGATGCCCAGGAAGTCCGCCTCGCCCACTGACACCCCGCCGGTAGACAGGATCAGGTCGGCCGCGCCCAGGCTCGCCAGGCGGGCACGGGTCTGTTCCAGATCATCCGGCAGGATGCCGGCGTCGATCACCTCACAGCCCATGCGCTCCAGCCAAGAGCACAGCACACGGCGATTGCTGTTGTAGATCTGCCCCGGCCCCAGCGGCAAGCCAGGCTCGATCAACTCGTCACCGGTAGACAGCACGGCCACTCGCGGTCGGCGGATCACGCTCAGGCTGGCGTGCCCCAGGGAGGCGGCCAGGCCCAGTTCGATAGGGCCCAGGCGTGTTCCGGCGCTGAGCACCAACTCGCCAACGGTGGTTTCCTGGCCTTGCGGGCGGATGTTCTGGCCGACCTGCAACGGCTCGCTGAAGCTCACGCGCTGGTCGGCGTGGACCACGGCGTTCTCCTGCATCTCCACGCAATCCGCGCCTTCGGGTACCGGCGCTCCGGTGAAGATGCGGGCGCAGGTGCCGGCCGCCAAGGGTTGCGGCGCCTGGCCGGCGAAGATGCGCTGGCTGACCACCAGCGGCTCACCGGCCCAGTCCGACAGGCGCAGGGCATAACCGTCCATGGCGCTGTTGGGCCAGGGCGGCAGGTCGAAGGTAGAGATCAGGTCCTGGGCCAGCACGCGGCCGTCGCACTCGGCCAGCGGCAGTCCATTTTGCTCACGGATCGGCGCCGCTTCGGCCATGTCGAGCAATTGGCGCAGCGCGTCTTCCACCGGCATCAGGGCACCGGTCTTGCCGGGCTTACCCACGCGATTCACAGGGTTCAGCCTGCTTCAGGTGCGGCACGAAGTTGCACGGGCGGTGGCGGTTATCCAGTTGCTCGGCGAGGATGCCATCCCAACCGGTGCGCACCGCATTGGTGGAACCCGGCAAGCAGCACACCAGCGTGCCATTGGCCAGGCCGGCCAGGGCGCGGGATTGCACGGTGGAGGTGCCGATATCGGCCACGGAGATCTGCCGGAACAGTTCGCCAAAGCCATCGACTTGCTTGTCCAGCAGGCAGCTTACAGCCTCGGGCGTGCTGTCGCGGCCGGTGAAGCCGGTGCCGCCGGTGATCAGCACCACTTGCACCACGTCTTCGGCGATCCAGTGGGCGACCTGGGCGCGGATCTTGTAGAGGTCGTCCTTGAGCAGCACACGCTCGGCCAGGTTGTGGCCGGCGGCGGTCAGGCGGTCGACGAAGACCTGGCCGGAGGTGTCGGTTTCGAGGGTACGGGTGTCGCTGACGGTCAACACAGCGATATTCAGGGGTACAAAGGGCGCATCGGCCTTGGCTTTCATGGCAGGGTCCGGTTGTCGAAGGAACAGCCCGGTGTTATATCACAGGGCCCTATTTACCTGCCGCAGCGGAACCGCCATGTCTTTCGATTCTTCGCCCCTGCCCTGTTCGATTCTGCTGTTGGCCGGTGGCCGCGGCCAACGCATGGGCGGCCAGGACAAGGGTTTGTTGCAATGGCGTGGCCAGCCGTTGATTGCCCATTTGCAACGCCTGACCCGCCCACTGACCGATGACCTGATCATCTCCTGCAACCGCAACCATGACCGCTACCGGCCCTACGCCGACCAGTTGGTGAGCGACGACAGCCCGGACTTCCCCGGCCCGCTCGCGGGCATCCGGGCCGGACTCGCGGCTGCGCGTGGTGCGCATTTGCTGGTACTGCCGTGTGACGTTCCAAACATCGACGTAGGACTACTCACCGACCTGCGTGAGACTGCACGCCGCAACCCGCTGCTGCCGGTCATGGTGCGTCATGGGGCATTCTGGGAACCCTTGATCTGCATCATCCCCACCGGCCTGCAAACCCAGATAGAACGGGCCTGGGACGCCGGTGAACGGAGCCCGCGCAAGATCCTGCTGCAACTGAGTGGCGTGGGCCTGGAATGCCCAGAGGATGACCCACGCCTGGCCAACCTTAATACCCCCGAGCTGTTGCACCCGGGGTCCGACGTGTCAGAATGAACGTTCGCATAAGGAACTTTGGCGACGTGTCACGCGTCACAAGGTCAGCAATTAAAAAGTATTCTCTCGGAGACAAACTCATGACTCAACGGACCATCGCCGCTCTCATGCTTGCACTGGGCCTCGCTACCCTCGCCGGTTGCGCCTCGCCTACAGTGATCACCCTGAATGACGGTCGCGAAATCCAGGCCGTCGACACCCCTAAATTCGACAAGGATTCGGGCTTCTACGAGTTCGAACAACTGGACGGCAAGCAGACCCGTATCAACAAGGATCAGGTCCGCACCGTTAAAGATCTGTAAGCCTCAAACGCTTGCCACCAAGGCCCGCCTCGTGCGGGCCTTGTCGTTTGCGCAGGGTTACCAGTCGAGGGTGATCCGGCTGCTGAAGTGGCGTTCCTCGCCCGTCACGGGGTCGACAAACCGCACGCCCTGGGCCAGCAATTTCAGCGGGTTGGCGTAGTCGTCCACGGCATCCTTGAGCACATCGGGGTAGAACGGGTCGTTACAGATACTCGCCCCCAGCGCGGTCATGTGCACGCGCAGCTGGTGCTTCTTGCCGGTCACGGGGAACAGGCCATAGCGCCATAAATCGCGGTTTTTTTCGCGCACCTGCACGCCGGTCTCGGTGTTACTGGCGCCCGCGCCTTCTTGCATGCGAAAGAAGGGTTCGCCCTCCACCAAGCGGCTTTTGTGCACCAGGGGGAAGGTCAGGTTCGGTAAGGCAGGGGCGATGGCTTCGTAGAATTTATCGATGCGGCGTGTGGGAAACAGCTGCTGATACGCCGAGCGGCTGGCCGGGTTGGCCGAGAACAGCACCAGGCCCGCCGTATGCCGGTCGATACGATGCAGGGGCACCAGCGCAGGGTTGTCCAGGCGACGAATCAGGCGGCGCAACAGGGTTTGCTCGACGTATTCACCGGCCGGGGTCACGGGCAGGAAATGCGGTTTGTCGGCGACCACCAGATGCTCGTCGGCGTACAGGATGTTTTCCTGCACCGGGATCACCTTTTCGTTCGGCACTTCACGAAAGTAGTAGATGCACAGACCTTCCTTGTAGGCCAGGTCCAGGCGGATCGGGCTGCCGTGGATATCCAGCACCCGGCCTCGGGCGATGCGGTCCAACCAGTGTTCACGGCTGATCGCCGGGAAGTGCTCGCACAGGCAATCCAACACCGTCGCCCACGGGCCAGGTGGCAAATAAAGCGTGCTCGCTTGATGCTGGGACGCGGAAAAACCGAAAGTGGACATGAAATGCTCGAAGCCTGGGAAAACAGGCCGGCATTATCCCGCATGGAGCGGGATGGAGCCTAGGGCGGATCTCAGGCTTTGATCAATTCGGCCCTCAGGATCGGCGAAGCACTGGCGGCCTCGGTGAACTCCTTGAGCCAACGCAGCACATCCACCGCCTCCCAGCGGCCGGGGTCATACAGCGCGTACAGCAAGCCCTGGTAACCCACCACATCCAGCTGCTTGTGGTAGCCGGCGCGCTGGAACAACGCCTCGATCTCCGCAAAGCAGGTGTTGAAATGCACTTTGTTAAACGGCGTCTTGCCTTCCGTGACCAGGCCGTCGAGGCGCAGCTCGTTCACCGCGTCGCGCACGACGTCGGCGGACATGCGATTGACGCTGCTTTTCAGTTGTTCAACATTCACCACGGGCGTTCCCTCTATTCAATCGCTGTACAAACATACAGTAACTTAATATTTGGAAAGCCGCTATCGGATAAAGCTCAGCGCAGGAAGGCCACCACCTGCTCGGCATCGAATGGCCAGTCCAGTTCTGCCCCGCTGTCTACCCGGCGAAGCACCGGAATCCGTAGGCCGTAGGCGTCGCTCAGATCAATCGGGTCGGTGATATCCACCAACTCCACCAGCAACCCGCGTTCGACGAGCGGCATGATCTCGGCTTCGGCAATCTCACACAAATGGCAACCCAGGGTGCCGAATAACTGGCATTCAGGCAGCATGACAATGGCCCTGATCAGGAAGTAGGCGAACATTCTAAGCCCGACGAAAACCTGTGGCGAGTAGGCTTCGTGGCGAGCGGGCTTGCCCGCGTTGGGCTGCGAAGCGGCCCCAGCAGAGCCGCCACTTTCCTTCAGAGACAATCGCGGTGCCAGGTTCAGGGGCCGCTTCGCAGCCCAACGCGGGCAAGCCCGCTCGCCACAACAAGCTAGCTCGCCACAACGGCCCCACACCCCACATTAAACCCTGACCCAGATCAGCATGGCCTATAACTGATTCAGCGATTCTCGCGGCTTTTTGCCCACCACCTTGCAAGGGAGATGCGTGTGTTTGCCAACCTGCTGATCATTCTGGCCTCATCCCTGGTGGTGATTGCGCTGTTTCGCCGGCTGCAATTGCCACCGGTACTGGGCTACCTGTGCGTGGGGCTGGCCGTGGGGCCCACCGCACTGGATTGGGTGAATGACAGCGAAGAGCTGCCCGACCTCGCCGAACTGGGGGTGGTGTTCCTGCTGTTTTCCCTGGGCCTGGAATTTTCCCTCAGCAAAATGCTCGCCCTGCGCCGCGTGGTGTTTGGCCTGGGCAGCTTGCAAGTGTTGGGTTGCGGGGCATTGCTGGGCGGTTTGCTGATGGGCTTCGGCCTGTCACCGGGCATCGCGCTGTTACTCGGCGCGGGCCTGGCGCTGTCATCAACAGCCATCGTCACCAAGGAACTGACCAGCCTCGGGGAAATCTTCAGCACCCATGGGCAGAACGCAATCGGTGTGTTGCTGTTTCAGGACGTGGTCGCCGTGTTGCTGCTGACCCTGGTGCCGGTGTTTGCCGGCAACAGCGAGCAAGCCTGGTACTGGGCGCTGCCGCTGACCCTGGGTAAAACCGTGGTGTTGTTCGTCGGCCTGTTGTTGGCCAGCCGCTGGTTGTTGCCGCGTTTGTTTGATGAAGTGGCCGCGTCGCATTCGGCCGAGCTGTTTGTGCTGCTGGCACTGGTGATCGTACTGCTGACCGCCTGGCTCACCCACCTACTGGGCCTGTCCCCTGCCCTCGGCGCCTTCCTGGCCGGCATGTTGCTGGGGGAAAGCCATTACCGGCATCAGATCGAAGCGGATATCCGGCCGTTTCGCGACATCCTGCTGGGGCTGTTCTTTGTCAGCATCGGCATGCTGATCGACCTGCAGCTGTTCGTCAGCCATAGCCTGCTGATCCTCGGCCTCACGCTCACACTGATGCTGGTCAAAGGCTGCGTGGTCGCCGCCTTGGTCAAGCTGCGCGGCAGCGACCGTGAGACCGCCTGGCGCAGCGGCCTGGCCCTGGCCCAGGGCGGCGAGTTCTGTTTTGCCTTGATGGCGCAGATGCAGCAAAGCCGGCTGGTACCGGATGAATTCAACGGATTGTTGCTCGCGGCCACCTTCTGCTCGATGCTGCTGACCCCGCTCCTGCTGCGAGCGGCGCCGGCGCTGGCCCTGCGCCTGCATCGCAAGCCCAACCAGCAAGTGCAACTCGAAGCAATCACCGCGCTCAATGCCGAGCTGCACGGCCATGCGGTGATCTGCGGTTATGGCCGGGTCGGGCAGTCCATCGGGCGTTTTCTGCGGCGCGAGCAACAGGCGTTTATCGCCCTGGATGACGACCCGGAACGGGTGCAGGAAGCGGCCACCGAAGACAGCAGCGTGCACTACGGCGACTGCCGCCGGGGCGCCTTGCTCAGTGCGGTCGGCCTGGAACGCGCCAGGCTGGTGGTGATTGCGGTGGACAACAGTGACGTCGCCCTGACCGTGCTCAAGGAAGCACGCAGGATCAATGCGCAGGTGCCGATCCTGGTGCGCACCCGCGATGACAGCCAGTTGGCGGAGCTCAAAGCCGCAGGCGCCAGCGAAGTGGTGCCCGAGCTATTGGAGTCGAGCCTGATGCTCGCCTCCCACGCCCTGGTCCTGCTGGGCCTGCCGGACCAACAGGTGCAGGCGCGGGTCGACGAAGTGCGGCACAGCCGCTACCGCCTGCTGCACGGCTTTTACCCGGCCGCGCACCACGACGAAGAGGCGCCGATCAATCCTGACTGACCGCCCCGATTTTATGGATCGACAGGTCTGCACCGTAATACTCCTCTTCCTGGCTCAAACGCAGCCCGTGCACGCGCTTGATCAGGCCGTACACCAGCAGGCCGCCGACCAACGCCACCCCCACCCCCAGGGCGGTGCCGATCAACTGGCTGATCAGGCTGACGCCGCCCAATCCACCCAACGCGGTCTGGCCAAAGATGCCGCAGGCGATACCGCCCCACACACCGCACAGGCCATGCAGCGGCCATACACCCAGCACGTCGTCGATCTTCCAGCGGTCCTGGGCGGCGATGAAAAACCACACGAACAAACCGCCGGCGACTGCCCCCGTGACCAGCGCGCCCACGGGGTGCATCAGGTCGGAACCGGCGCAAATCGCCACCAGCCCGGCCAATGGGCCGTTATGCAGAAAGCCCGGGTCATTGCGGCCGATCACCAGCGCGGCGACGGTGCCGCCAACCATGGCCATCAGCGAGTTGACCGCCACCAGGCCGCTGACGCCGTTGAGGGTTTGTGCGCTCATCACGTTAAAGCCGAACCAGCCGACAATCAGGATCCACGAGCCCAACGCCAGGAATGGAATGCTCGACGGTGCAAAAGCCACCAGGCGCCCTTCGCGGTAACGCCCGTTGCGCGGGCCCAGCAACAACACCGCCGCCAGCGCCAGCCAACCGCCCATGGCGTGCACCACGACAGATCCGGCGAAGTCATGGAAGCTGGCACCAAAGGTCGCGAGCAGCCAAGCCTGCAGGCCGAAATTGCCGTTCCAGACCATGCCTTCGAAAAACGGGTAGATAAACGCCACGATCAGCGCAGTGGCGCACAGCTGCGGCGCAAACTTCGCCCGCTCGGCAATCCCCCCAGAAATGATCGCGGGAATCGCCGCCGCAAACGTCAACAGGAAGAAAAACTTCACCAGGCCATAACCATGATCGGCGCTGATCACCGCCGCCGGTTGCATGAAGCTCACCCCGTAGGAGATCCAATAGCCTATAAAGAAATAGGCCAGGGTGGAGATGGCGAAGTCGCTGAGGATCTTCGACAGGGCGTTGACCTGGTTTTTCTGGCGCACAGTGCCGACTTCGAGGAACGCGAAGCCGGCGTGCATGGCCAGGACCATGACCGCACCGATCAGAATAAACAGGGTGTTGGAGCTGTGGACGAGGGTATCCACTGCGCTTTGCAAATTTTCCATGGAGGTTGGCAGGCCTGCATTAAAGGCAAAAAGCACCAAAGCGGTTCAAGCCAGGGTTTCGCGCACTAAATTGGCACCGCAGGCACCACCCTTCTTCAGAGGGCATGAACCGCTTTAGCGCAGCGATTAACACAACAGGCCGTTGCCGACAGGGTTTTTCCGCGAGTTTGAGTGTTTTAGGGTAAGGTTTTTCAAGGCATTGGCCTCAGGCCGCCCGGATTCAGCGCATGCCCTGGGGCATGCGCACCAAGGCAAAGCAAAAGCTGTACCACACAATTGCACTGAACCTTCATCGACACCGGTGACTCGAAAACAAACGTAGATGTACAGATCAGCCAATCACGGAGATAACCATGGCCAGAAGAACTGCAAAGACTGCTCAAGAAATACTGATGGCGGATTTTCAAACCCTGGTCAGCGACACCGAGAAGTTGCTCGACGACACGGCTGTGCTGGCCGGTGACCAGGCCGATGAGCTGCGCAGCAAGATTCACGACAGCCTGCTCAAGGCCCGTGAAACCCTGCAACTGACCGAGGACTCGCTGCGCGAACGCGGCCAGGCGGCGGTCACCGCTACCGAAGATTACGTGCAAGCCAACCCTTGGCAGTCGGTGGGTATCGCGGCTGGCGTGGGCTTTTTGATCGGTCTGTTGGCTACAAGGCGCTAAATCATGTCTATCGGCGAAAGCAGCTCGTCTACGGGCACAACCTCTCGACGTCTGGGCGCGGCCGTTCTGGGCTTGCTGCACAGCCATGTCGAACTGTTTGGCATCGAATTGCAGGAGCAGAAGGCGCGCACCGTCAGCCTGCTGCTGTTTGCCGGCCTGGCGTTGGTATTTGCCCTGCTGTTGCTGGTGGGGTTGTCGACGCTGGTGATGATCCTGGTGTGGGACACCGGTTACCGCCTGACCGGGATCATCTGCCTTTGCGTGTTCTACAGCCTGGCCGCAGCGTTCTGCGGGGTGCGCTTGAAAGCGGCGGTGTTCGATGAGTCCACGCCGTTCCACGCCACGCTTGAAGAGCTGGCCAATGACCGGGAGCGCCTGCTGCCATGAGCTCGAATGAAACCCAGCAAACCTCCCGCCGGGAAATGCGCAAGGCGTTGATCCGCCTGCGCATGGAAATGCACCGCCAGGAAATTCGCCATGAGTCCCAGCAACTGATGGTGCCGCTGAACAAGGTGCGCAATATGGGTCAAAGCTTTCAGGGCGGCCTGGGCATCAAGCACGCGCCGCTGTGGGGCGTGGCCGCCGTCACGCTGATGGGCTTCTTTACCGGTAAAGGGGCCAAGGGCGGCGGGATCAGTAGCCTGACGCGCCTGGTGCGACTCGGCGCCGGTCTGATCCCGCTGATCAAATTGGCGATGCAGGGCACTTCGCGCAAAAGTTGAGCCCTGCTGGCTGCATTCTTGCTAATAGAAACGGCTCGGTCCTCGTTTTCGAGGGTCGGGCTTTTTTTCGCCCATGTGTTCTTCGTCAACCGCACCTAAGGAGGCCCCGTGATCGACGGGCAACCGCTCGCCTGCTTCCAACCGTTCATCGACACCGCCACCGGCCGCATCGCCGGCGTCGAAGCCCTGGGCCGCCTGCGCCAGGCTGACGGCCGCTTGCAGTCCGTGGGCCCGCTGTTCGCCGACCCGCGCACGCCGGGCGTGACCTTGCGCCGCCTGGACCGGCAGATCCGCGACAATGCGTTGAGCCGCCTGCATGAAGCCCCTGAAGACTGGTTCCTGAGCCTGAACATCTCACCGCGCTGGATCAACCGCCTGCGCCCGGGCCAGGCACTGCCGAGCCTGAAACAGATCCACAACCATCGCGTGGACCCGCGGCGCATCGTGTTTGAGATCACCGAACTGGGCGGTGACATTCAGCGTTTGGCAGAGGTGGTGGCGCGCTATCGCGAGGCGGGTGCGCGCATTGCCATTGATGATTTCGGTGCCGGCTATTCCCAGCTCGACCGAGTGCTGGCGTTGCAGCCGGATATTCTCAAGCTCGACATGCGCTTGTTCCAGGAGGCCGCCAAGGGTGGGCCGAGCAGTGAAGTGGTACGTGCGCTGGCGCAGATGGCGGAAAAAACCGGCTGCTGGATCATTGCCGAAGGCGTGGAAACCGAGGCTCAGCTGAGCTTCGCCCTGGAGTGCGGTTCGCGTTACGTGCAGGGTTATCTGTTTGCCCAGGCGCAGTTCGACTGGTTCGCCACCGACGCCTTCGTGCCGCACTTCGCCCAACTGCGTGGGGCGTATGTGCAGCACAAACTGGCGGAGCGCGGCCGCATCATGCAACTGCGCCTGCAACTGACCGAGTTGATGAAAATCCTGCAGGCGTGGGCCGAGACCCAGGCGCCGCTGAGTGACTTGCCGCAGTTGCAGGCTTTTCCGTGGCTGCTGCGCTTTTATCAGTGTGACCGGCACGGCACCCAGCTGACCCCCAATTTCGAATGGCGCCAGGGCGCCTGGCAAACCGACAGCCGCTACCTGGGCCACAACTGGTCATGGCGCCCCTACTTCTATCATCTGTTGGCCGAAGGCTGGGAGGAGCGGCGCCTGACGTTGTCCTCCACCTACCGCGACGCCACCACCAACCAGTACTGCCTCACTGCGGGACAATTCTTTAATAACGGTCAACGTTTGCTGTTAATCGATATCGACGCGGCCGGCCTGTAGATTTTCGCTTGCCCAGGCCACGCTGAACCGGGAAGCTGGGAGGGTCATTCACCGCACGGAGAATACCCGCCTTGGATTGGCCCACCCTGCTTACCCGCGAACGTCTTGGTAAACCGCTGCACAGCCCGGAAGAACTGGGCCGCAGCCCCTTTCACAAAGACCACGACCGTATTATTTTCTCCGGTGCGTTTCGCCGCCTGGGCCGCAAGACCCAAGTGCACCCGGTGTCCAGCAACGACCATATCCATACACGCCTGACCCATTCCCTGGAAGTCAGCTGCGTCGGTCGCTCCCTGGGTATGCGCGTCGGCGAAACGCTGCGTAGCGCCCTGCCCGACTGGTGCGACCCGAGTGACCTGGGCATGGTGGTGCAATCGGCCTGCCTGGCGCACGACATCGGTAACCCACCGTTCGGGCACTCCGGCGAAGATGCCATCCGCCACTGGTTCCAGCAGGCCGCAGGGCGCGGCTGGCTGGACGACATGAGCAGCGCCGAGCGCAATGACTTCCTCAACTTCGAAGGCAATGCCCAAGGGTTCCGGGTGCTGACCCAGCTGGAATACCACCAGTTCGACGGCGGTACACGGCTGACCTACGCAACCTTGGGCACTTACCTCAAATACCCCTGGACCGCCCGCCACGCCGACTCCTGGGCTACAAGAAACACAAGTTCGGCTGCTACCAGAGCGAGTTGCCGCTCCTTGAGCAAATCGCCCACAAGCTCGGGCTGCCGCAACTTGAAGAACAGCGCTGGGCCCGCCACCCGCTGGTGTACCTGATGGAGGCGGCGGACGACATCTGCTACGCCTTGATCGACCTGGAAGACGGCCTGGAAATGGAGTTGCTGGAATACGCCGAGGTCGAATCACTGCTGCTCGACCTGGTGGGCGACGACCTGCCACAGACCTATCGACAACTGGGCTCCCAGGACTCGCGCCGACGCAAGCTGGCGATCCTGCGCGGCAAAGCCATCGAGCATTTGACCAATGCGGCGGCACGGGCCTTCGTCGAACAACAAGATGCCTTGCTGGCCGGCACCTTGCCCGGCGATCTCGTGGAGCATATGCACGGCCCCGCCAAACGCTGCGTGTTGGATGCCAAAGACATGGCGCGCAAGAAAATCTTCCAGGACAAGCGCAAGACCTTGCACGAGATCGGCGCCTACACCACCCTGGAAATCCTCTTGAACGCCTTTTGCGGCGCGGCACTGGAGCAACATGGCGGGCGCACGCCCTCCTTCAAGAACCGGCGCATTCTCGACCTGCTGGGCAATAATGCTCCGAACCCGGCCTGGCCATTGCACGCGTCGTTCCTGCGCATGATCGACTTTATCGCCGGCATGACCGACAGCTATGCCACCGAGATGGCCCGCGAGATGACGGGCCGTTCCAGCCCGCAATAAACTGACTGATCCAGCCGCCTGTTCACTGAACAGAATCAGCCTACGACGGGAACAGAGCGGCCTGATCGAATTCGCACAGGTACCTCGCTAATAATCGCGCACGCTCCGGGTAAATCTGCCGCTCAGGTCTTACGTGCCCCCCATCGATGCTTGACTCACCGTGTGCCTTCTATGCCCAGTAACCCCCTTCGCATCCTGTTGGTGGAGGACCATCCTTTTCAACTGCTGGCCACCCAGTGCCTGTTGCGCAGCTTTGGCTTCGAACAACTGACCCCGGCCGAAAACGCCGAACAAGCGGTGCGGTTGATGACGCAGGCCGTGACGCCCTTCGATATCATCCTGTGCGATCAGTGCCTGCCTGACTTGCCAGGGCTGGAATTGATCGAAATCGCCAGCCGTCGACGTTTTATCAGGGCCGCCATCTTGCTCAGCGGGCTTCCCGAAGCGGAATTATCAAGCCTGCAAGCCCAAGCGCTGGCACGCGGCCTGCCGCTGCTCGGTTACTTGCCAAAGCCGTTGAACAAAGACGAGCTTGAACGTTTGACTCACTCACTACCCAAGTTATAAATGTAGGACTTCAAACATATAAACCCGTCGAAAGGTATCCGTATAACCGCCGTTAATTCCTTGGGGTCACGATTCGGCCTGCACCCCTGCTAAATACCGACCTCTCACCTCACAATGCCTTAGCAACAGGTAATCCTTTACCTCTTTTGATGTAGGAAACTTCCTGTTTTATATCTACTCCCCCTTGACTTCATGCTCTGCCCTCAGCTTCTGAGCTAATGTGCCCGCTTTATTTGCACTTGCATGGAATGTGATCATGAACACAGTTTTTATTATTGATGACCATCCGGTTATAAGGCTCGCCATCCGAATGTTGCTCGAACATGAGGGGTATGAAGTCGTCGGCGAAACGGACAACGGATGTGACGCCATTCAAATGGTCCGCGAATGCCTGCCGGACCTGATCATCCTGGATATCAGCATCCCGAAACTCGATGGGCTCGAGGTACTGTGCCGGTTCAATGCCATGAACACCTCGATGAAAACCCTGGTGCTGACCGCCCAGTCCCCCACCCTGTTTGCCACGCGCTGCATGCGCTCGGGTGCCGATGGCTACGTGTGCAAGGAAGGCGACCTGAGCGAACTGCTGAGCGCCATCCGCGCCGTGTTGTCCGGTTATAACTACTTCCCCAGCCAGGCGTTGAACGGCAGCGGTGCAGAGGGTGCGGACAGCAAGGAGCTGGAACTGTTCAAGGCAGTCAATGATCGCGAGTTGATGGTTTTGCAACTTTTTGCACAAGGCCGCACCAACAAGGAAATCGCCAAAGGCATGTTCCTGAGTAATAAAACGGTAAGCACTTATAAAAAGAGGCTGATGCAGAAACTTCAAGCCAAGTCCTTGGTAGAACTTATCGAGATGGCAAAACGAAACGCGCTAGTGTGAGAAAACGGATGCCCAGGTGTATAAAGGACTATCTGATTATATTGAGTGCCGGCTTGTGCTTCAGCACCGCCGTGCCTGCAACCTCCCAAACGGGCCCGGAACATTTCAACTTACTGAGTCGCGCAAGTTCCGTACAACTGGAAACCCACCTGAGCAAGGCCCAACGTCTGTGGCTGCAGAATAAACGTGAACTGGTGCTGGGCACCTCCTTCCCTGACTACCCACCTTTCGACCTCACCTCCAGCGGGCGTGACTATGAGGGACTCACCGCTGACTACGCCGGCCTCCTGGCCAAGACGCTGGCCTTACCGGTCAAAGTGCTGCGCTATCCCTCCCGAGAGGCCGCTATCCGCGCCCTTGAAGCAGGCGATATCGATTTATTGGGTTCCTCCAACGGTTTTGAGGCGGCAAACCCCAGCCTCACCCTGTCGGAGCCCTATGCGGTGGACCGGCCGGTACTGGTCACCCGCGAAAGCGAAACCCGCAGCCTGAGCAACGGGCTGGCCGGGATGCGCCTGTCATTGGTCTACCACTACCTGCCGCTGGGAGAGGTGGAGAAGCTATACCCCAAGGCAATCATCCGCGCCTACCCCTCGTATCAAAATGCCTTGAATGCGGTGGCATTCGACCAGGCCGACGTGTTTCTTGGCGACACCATTTCCACCCATTACATGATCAACAAGGGCTATCTGAAGAACATCCGCATGGCGAACTTCGGTAAACATGAAGCCTACGGGTTCAGCTTCGCGATGCGCCAGCACGAACACACCCTGCAGAGCATCGTCGACACCGTGCTGAAGGCTGTGCCCACCAGCGAACGTCAAACCATCGCCAAGCGCTGGACTGCCGGCAGCGACATCCTGCTGACCGACCAGAAGCTGCAACTGACCCTGCGTGAAGAACGCTGGATCAAGGACAACCCGGTGGTCAAGGTGATCGTGAACGCGACCTTTGCGCCGCTGACGTTCTTCGACAGCGATGGTAATTTCCGGGGTGTCACCGCCGACTTGCTGGAACTGATTCGCTTGCGTACCGGGTTACGCTTCGAGATCCAGCGCGGGCGCGACGTGAACACGATCATCAAACAGATCGAGGCCGGCAAAGCCGACATCATTGGCGCAATCACCCCCAGCATCGAACGGGAAGCCCAGCTGAGTTTCAGTCGCCCTTACCTGGAAAACTCCTATGTCATGCTGACGCGCAAAGAGAGCCAGGCACCCACCGGCCTTGAGGAAATGGAAGGCAAACGCCTGGCAGTGACGCAAGGCAACCCGTTGAAAAAATTCCTGCAGGACAACTTCCCGAAGATCCACCTGGTAGAGACGGGTGACACCTTCATGGCGGCCGAGCTACTGGTGCAGGGCCAGGTGGACGGTGCAGTGAATACCCTGGTGGTCGCCAACTACCTGTTGTCTTCGCCGGTGTTCCAGGACAAGGTTCAAATCAGTTTCAGCATTGGTGCGACCCCCGCCGCCTTTTCGCTGGCGACCTCGCGCAGCGCCACCGAACTCAGCTCGATCCTCGACAAGGCCTTGCTCAGCATCGACCCCGATGAACTGGGGGTGATCAACAGCCGTTGGCGCGGCTATACGGCGGCGTCGGACAGCTACTGGCGCGACTATCACCAACTGATTGCCCGCATCATCATCGGCACCGGGCTGCTGCTGCTGATTTCACTCAGCTGGAACGCCTACATGCGGCGCCAGATCAAGCACCGCAAAATGGCCGAACGCGCCCTCAACGATCAGTTTGAGTTCATGCGCGCCCTGGTCAATGAAACCCCGCACCCGATCTACGTGCGAGATCGCAAGGGCCTGCTGCAGACGTGCAACGACAGCTACCTGCAAGTGTTCGACGTCAAGCGCGAAGACGTGATCGGCAAAAGCGTGATGCAAATCAGCACAGCCCTTGCAGCAGAAACCGCGCAATACCATGCCGACTATCAGCGCGTGGTGGCCGAGGGCAGCCCGCTGATCCTCGACCGCGTCCTGCATATTCGCGGCAAGAAACTCATGATCTATCACTGGATATTGCCGTACCGCGACTCCATCGGCGAGGTCCAGGGCATTATCGGTGGCTGGATCGACATCAGCGAGCGACGCGAATTGTTCGACGAACTGCGGGCTGCCAAAGAGCGCGCCGACGAAGCCAATCGGGCCAAGAGTACGTTCCTGGCCACCATGAGCCACGAGATCCGCACGCCGATGAACGCCGTGATCGGCATGCTGGAACTGACCCTCAAGCGTGCGGACCAGGGCCACCTCGACCGCCCGGCCATCGAAGTGGCCTACAACTCGGCCAAGGATCTGCTTGAGCTGATCGGCGATATCCTCGACATCGCTCGTATTGAATCCGGTCGGCTGAGCCTGGCGCCGGAACGCGTCAACCTGCGTGAGGTGATCGAGTCGGTGGTACGGGTCTTCGACGGCCTGGCACGGCAGAAAACCCTCAGCCTGTTGCTGGAGTTCAAACCCGACCTTGATGACACTGACGTCTTGATCGACCCGTTGCGCTTCAAACAGGTGCTGTCCAACCTGGTCAGCAATGCGATCAAGTTCACCGAGCAAGGCCAGGTGAAAATCAAGGTCGAGGTGCTCCCCACCCAACTGCCGCAGCAGGTCGAGATGAAACTGGTGGTGGAAGACACCGGCATCGGTATCAGCCGGGACGATCAGGTGCGCCTGTTCGAACCCTTTGCCCAAGCCGACAATTCCGGGCAACTGGCCAGGAGCGGCGCCGGGCTGGGATTGGTGATCTGCCGCAGCCTCTGCGCCATGATGGGCGGCCAGTTGAGCCTGAGCAGCGTGCCCATGGTGGGCACCCAGGTGCATGTCAGCCTGAAGATGACGCGCCTGCAGTCGGTGCTGACGGTGGGCGAACACAAACCCGAGGCCCCCGCAACCGCACCGGTGCTCAATGTGCTGGTGGTAGACGATCACCCGGCAAACCGCCTGCTGATGTGCCAGCAACTCGGGTACCTGGGCCACCAGTTCACCGCCGCTCAGAACGGCTCCGCCGGTTTCCAGGCGTGGCGCCGGGAGCACTTCGACCTGGTGATAGCCGACTGCAACATGCCCATCATGAATGGCTACGAGTTAAGCCGTTCGATCCGCGAATACGAGCAGCGCGAGCAACTGACGCCCTGTGTCGTGCTGGGTTTTACCGCCAATGCCCAGCCCGAAGAAAAGCTGCGCTGCGCCGAGGCAGGCATGGATGATTGCCTGTTCAAACCCATCAGCCTCACCGCGCTGGAGCGGCAACTGGCCAGGATCAGCCCTCAAGCGGCCAGCCTCAGCCTGAACCTCGGCAACTTCGAGGCCCTGACCGGTGGAGACCCGCTGATGAGCCGGCGCCTGCTGGAAGAGCTGTTAAGCAGCAGCCGTCGGGACCGCGAGGAATTGCTCGCACTGATGGCCGCGCAGGCTTCCCCCAGGACATCATCGAGCAGGCCCACAAGATCAAGGGCGCCGCCCGCATCGTTCAAGCCAACGCACTGGCCGCGCAATGCGAAACCATCGAACAGGCCTGCGCCCGGGGCGATACTCCCGCCCTGATCGAAACCGGCGTGAAAACCCTGGAGAAGCTGATGCTGGAGCTAGAGAGGATGCTGCAGGTGCAGCTTCACGAGCTGGATAGCCATAAGGGGGCAGCGGCCCTGCCCCCTCTTTGATCAGCAGTCGGTCAAGCGCAGGAAAATCGCCGCCAGCTGTTCGATACCGGCCTGGTCCTGTTCGGTAAAGCGGGCCAGCGAGGGGCTGTCGAGGTCAAGCACGCCAATCAGTTGGCCGTGCTTGACCAACGGCACCACCAGTTCGCTGTTGGACGCGCTGTCACAGGCGATATGCCCGGGGAATGCGTGCACGTCCTCAACGCGTTGGGTCTGGCGCGACGCTGCGGCGGCGCCGCACACGCCACGGCCGAACGGAATGCGCACACACGCGATCTGCCCCTGGAACGGGCCCAGTACCAGCTCTTCGTTGCGGTTGAGGTAAAAGCCTGCCCAGTTCAGGTCATCCAACTGGCTGAACAGAAAGGCGGAAAACTGCGCACTGTTGGCGATGAAGTCTCGCTCATCAGCCAGCAGCGATTCCAATTGCGCACCAAGCATGGCATAGCCATCCAGGCCAATACCGGCGTGTTGTAGATCGATCATGGTTGACGCTCCAGCAATTTGAGGCCCACCCAGTAACGGGCGAATTGATAAGCGCAGCGGCCGTTGCGATTGCCGCGCCCGGTGGCCCAGCGCACGGCCAGGATGTCGAGCGCCTCATCGCGCTGCCACTGCAGGCCCGCTTTGCTCGCCAGCTCGCCGATCCAGTGCTGCACTACATCGAGGAAATGTTCCTGGGTGAACGGGTAGAACGACAGCCACAAGCCGAAACGGTCGGACAAGGCGATCTTGTCTTCCACAGCTTCACTGGGGTGCAGCTCGCCATCCACGCGTTTCCAGTTGTCGTTGTCGCTCTGGTTTTCCGGCACCAGATGGCGGCGGTTGGAGGTGGCATACAGCAGCACGTTCTCCGGCGCCTGCTCCAGTGAGCCGTCGAGCACACTTTTGAGTACACGGTAATCGCCTTCACCGGCTTCGAAGGACAGGTCGTCGCAGAACAGGATAAAGCGCTGCGGCAGCTTGAGCAGTTGCTCGACCACACGTGGCAGGTCGGCCAGGTGGTCACGCTCGATTTCGATCAGGCGCAAGCCGGCCTTGGCATGCTGAGCCAGCAAGGCGCGCACCATGGAGGACTTGCCGGTGCCACGCGAACCCCAGAGCAGGGCATGGTTGGCGGGCAGGCCGTCGAGAAACTGTTGGGTGTTGCGCGCCAGGGTTTCGCGCTGCTTGTCCACGCCAATCAGGTCGGACAGACGCATATCCAGGCTGACCTCGAGCGGCAACAGGAACCCCGTACGGCCTTCGCGCTGCCAACGGGCGGCCAGGCAGTGGTTCCAGTCGATCGCCTGGCGGGGCGCGGGTAACAAGGGCTCAAGGCGGGCGAGCACAGCATCGGCCCGCTCAAGAAAGGCATTCAGTCGAGAATCCACAATTATTCCTCTGGCAACTTCTTGCAAAAGATGGCGTATTGGCAACCCTGCGGCGGACCGCACGAGGCCGCGTCAAAAACGATTCATGCCGGGCAAGCCAGAGCCTGTGGATGTTCAGCTATGCTTGCCGGGCGAAGGGAAACGTGAAGTGGTTCAACACTCGATGGATATCAAGTTCGCCCACCGCTTGTCTTATAAACAAGCCAGATTGACTGTGCTGGTCGGTTTCGTCTTGGGAACCTTGCTCAGTCTGATCCAAATCGGCATTGATTATGCCAGTGAAGACGCATCCATCAACCGTGAAATACGCTCGTTGATCGAAATCAGCCACAACCCCGCGTCACGCATCGCCTACAACATCGACGCCGAACTGGCGCAGGAGCTGGCCCTGGGCCTGCTGCACTCCCCCGCGATCATCCACGCGCAATTGATCGACAATAATGGCGTGGTGCTGGCCAATGTGGACCGCCCGCGCAAGGAAAGCGCCTACCGCCCCATCAGCGACTTCCTGTTTGGCGCCAACCGCCAGTTCGAAGACCGCTTGTTCCTGAGCCACATGCCCAATGAATCCCTCGGCGTGCTGCGCCTCGACGTCGATACCTATGCCTTCGGCAGCCGCTTTCTGCATCGTGCCGAAATCACCCTGCTCAACGGGTTCGCCCGCAGCCTGCTGCTGACCGGCATCCTGCTGGCCCTGTTCTACGTGATGCTGACCCAGCCGCTGGTGCGCATTATCCGCGAGCTGAGCAACCGCCGGCAGGCCCGCCTGGACTGCCCGCCCGGGCACGAACATGACGAAATCGGCGTGCTGGTGAACGTGGCCAACCAGCAATTTGAAAACATGGAGACCGAAATCCAGCAGCGCCGCCACGCCGAAGACCGCCTGACCGAATACCTGGGGCAACTGGAAGACATCGTTTCCGCCCGCACCCTGGAACTCAAGGCCAGTAACCAGCGGCTGAGCCAGTCCAACGAAGAGCTGGAAACGGCGAAGATGACTGCACTCGGCATGGCACAGGCCCGGGCGGCGTTCCTGGCGAATATGAGCCACGAAATCCGCACGCCGCTCAACGGCCTGCTGGGGATGATCGCCCTGTCGCTGGACAGCCCGTTGAACGCCGAGCAGCGCCAGCAACTGTCGATCGCCCATGACTCGGGCAAGGTGCTGGTGGAGTTGCTCAACGATATTCTCGACCTCTCCAAGTTCGACGCCGGCCAGCTTGAACTTGAGGTGATCCCGTTCGACCTCGGCTCACTGGTGGAAGACACCGCCAACCTGCTGTCGCAGAACGCCGCGCCGAGTGTCGAACTGACCTGCCTGATCGAACCGCAGTTTCCCGCCCAGGTACTCGGCGACCCAACGCGGGTACGCCAGATCGTCAGCAACTTGCTGTCCAACGCCCTGAAGTTCACCCGTTTCGGCAGAGTCGATGTACGCCTGCACGCGGTCGACGCCAGGGTGCGCATTGAAGTGTGTGATACCGGGATCGGCATTGCGCAGGACGCCCAGGTGAAAATCTTCCAGCCCTTTACCCAGGCGGGCGCCGGCATCACTCGCCAGTTTGGCGGTACCGGCCTGGGCCTGGCGTTGACACACAACCTGTGCGAGGCGATGAAGGGCCGCTTGAGCATCAGTTCGGAGGTGGGCTTCGGCAGCCAGTTCTGCGCCGACCTGCCGCTGCCCATCCATTTGCCCGCCGCCCAACAGCTGCCGCTCAAAGGCGAGGTGATCGCCATCACCAGCCCTGGCAGCGGCCTGACGGAATTGCTCACCAGCCTGCTGCCCCATTGGGGGCTGACGCCGCGTTGTCTGCCACTCGATGGCGACTTGAGCGGGCTGACGCCTGACCTGCTGATTACCGACTGCCCGGAATGCCTGTTCCGCATCCGTCCCGGGATCAGCGCGCCCATCCTGCTGGTGACCGCCTATGGCAACTTTATGCCCAGCGAAGAAGTCGCTGCGCTGGCGCCGCTGCAGCAACAGGCACGCCCGTTGAGCCGTAACGCGCTGTACCAGATTTTGCAACGCAATTTGCGCAGCGATGCCCAACTGATCCTCGACCCCGTCCAACTGGACGCCGCGCCCATTGCCCACCGCGCGCGCATCCTGTTGGTGGAAGACAACCCGGTCAACCAACTGGTGGCCAAAGGCATGCTCAGCAAACTGGGCTGCGAAGTCATCGTGGCCGCCCATGGTGGCGAGGCCCTCAAGCGCCTTGAAGAACAACACTTCGACATGGTGCTGATGGACTGCAATATGCCGGTGATGGACGGCTACGAAGCCAGCCGGCAGATTCGCCGCAGTGGGCGCTGGCCTGACCTGCCGATCGTCGCATTGACCGCCAACGCCCTGTCCGAAGAACGCGAGCGGTGCCGGGCGGCGGGCATGAACGACTACCTGGCCAAGCCGTTTCGCCGCGAAGAACTCAACGGCCTGCTGGAGCTTTGGGTGCCTCAGACGACAACTCTCTGATCTGGCCCAGCAATTGGTCCAGGCCATCGCGCAAGGCCTCGGCCTGGTTCAGGTCGATGCCGCTGTCGCACAGCAACCGGGTCTTGAGGCCATGGGTCTGTTCACGCAGCTGCACACCGCTTTCGCTCAGGCCCAAGTGCACCTCACGCTCATCCCTGGCACTGCGCCGACGCGTCACCAGCGCCAGTTGCTCAAGGCGCTTGAGCAGCGGCGTCAGCGTGCCGGAATCGAGCATCAGGCGCTCACCTAACGCCTTGACCGTGGGCTGGCTGGGGGCCACTGCGTGCCACTCCCACAGCACCAGCATCACCACGTATTGCGGGTAAGTCAGGCCGAGCTGATCCAGCATCGGCTTATAGGCACGGGTCACGGCCCGCGACGCGGCATACAGCTTGAAACACAGCTGATCATCCAGCGCCAGGGACACGGTGGGCAGGTCAGTCATTTGAGCAGGGCTTCAATCTCTTGAGTCAGGTCCTGCGGCTTGGTGGTCGGGGCAAAACGCTTGACCACCTGGCCGTCACGGCCGATCAGGAACTTGGTGAAATTCCACTTGATGCCCTTGGAGCCCAGCAGCCCCGGCGCCGATTGTTTCAATTGCACGAAGAGTGGGTGGGCATCGCTGCCATTCACGTCGATTTTCTTGAACAGCGGGAAGCTGACGCCGTAATTGAGCTCGCAGAACTCGGAAATCGCGCCTTCGTTACCCGGCTCCTGCTTGCCGAACTGGTTGCAGGGAAAGCCCAGCACCACCAGACCCTGGTCCTTGTACTGCTGCCAGAGCTGCTCCAGCCCCTTGTACTGAGGGGTAAAGCCGCATTTGCTGGCGGTGTTGACGACCAGAATGGCCTTGCCGGCAAAATCGGCCAAGGTCTTTTGCTCACCTTTGATGGTGGTGCACGGGATGCTCAGCAGGTTGTCGCGCATGGCGGTGCCTCAATAAGGGGAAGTAGGCGTAAACATAGTAGGCAATTAAATTGCGTGCAATTCAATTTATCGCAGTGATGATCCGTACTCGGTTCAAATATGGGAGCCAGGCTTGCCCGCGATGCAGGCAAGCCAGCTCCCACACACCTGCACATTGGGACGATGCCGGCTAATCTAGCGCGGCACCAGGTCCAGGCACACCGAGTTGATGCAATACCGCAGGCCGGTCGGCGGCGGGCCGTCCGGGAACACATGGCCGAGGTGCGCATCGCATTTGGCGCAGACGACTTCCGTGCGGATCATGCCGTGGGTGGCGTCACGGATCTCGATCATCGCGCTGTCAGCGATCGGCGCGTAGAAACTCGGCCAGCCACAACCGGAATCAAACTTGGTGGCCGAATCGAACAGTGGTTCGTTGCAGCAGATGCAGTGATACACACCGTCGGTCTTGGTTTCATTGTACTTGCCGCTGAAAGGACGCTCGGTGCCTTTGAGACGGCAAACCTGATACTGCTCGGGATCGAGCATGTCCCGCCACTCTTCAAGGGTTTTTTGCAACTTTTCCATCGGTACACCTCGGCAACTGAAAAAGCCTGATCTGTGTCTTTTCCATGGATCAGGCGGCACGTATGATTGCGCCTCTTCAAAACGCCAGTCTGGCACCCGCGCTACCGGCATTCAAACGTATTTATGGGTGCCGGCCCCGCAGGTTTCGCAGTACGGTAGTGTCCACACCGTCTGGATCGTTCATTTTCAGGATCACATCGCCATGCAGGTCAGCAAATCGAACAAGCTCGCCAACGTCTGCTACGACATTCGCGGCCCAGTGCTCAAGCACGCCAAACGCCTGGAAGAGGAAGGCCATCGCATCCTCAAGCTGAACATTGGCAACCCGGCGCCCTTTGGTTTCGAAGCACCGGATGAAATCCTCCAGGACGTGATCCGCAATTTGCCGACCGCCCAGGGCTACAGTGACTCCAAAGGCCTGTTCAGCGCACGTAAAGCGGTGATGCAGTATTACCAGCAGAAGCAGGTCGACGGTGTCGGCATCGAAGACATCTACCTGGGCAACGGTGTGTCCGAGCTGATCGTGATGTCGATGCAGGCCCTGCTCAACAACGGCGACGAAGTACTGGTGCCGGCGCCCGATTACCCGCTGTGGACCGCTGCCGTGACCCTGGCCGGCGGCCACCCTGTGCACTATCTGTGCGACGAAGGCGCCGACTGGTTCCCGGACCTGGCCGACATCAAGGCCAAGATCACCCCGAACACCAAGGCCCTGGTGATCATCAACCCGAATAACCCGACTGGCGCCGTGTACTCCAAGGAAGTGTTGCTGGGCATGCTCGAACTGGCGCGTCAGCACAACCTGGTGGTGTTCTCCGACGAGATCTACGACAAGATCCTCTACGATGACGCCGTGCACGTGTGCACCGCCTCCCTGGCGCCGGACCTGCTGTGCCTGACCTTCAACGGCCTGTCCAAGTCCTACCGCGTGGCGGGTTTCCGCTCCGGCTGGATCGCCATATCCGGCCCCAAGCACAACGCCCAGAGCTACATCGAAGGCATCGACATGCTGGCCAATATGCGCCTGTGCGCCAACGTGCCGAGCCAGCACGCGATCCAGACCGCCCTCGGCGGCTATCAGAGCATCAACGACCTGGTACTGCCCCAGGGCCGCTTGCTTGAGCAACGCAACCGCACTTGGGAGCTGCTCAACGCGATCCCGGGCGTGAGCTGCGTGAAACCCATGGGTGCGCTGTATGCCTTCCCACGAATCGACCCGAAGGTGTGCCCGATCCTCAACGACGAAAAGTTCGTGCTCGACCTGTTGCTGTCGGAAAAGCTGCTGGTTGTACAGGGCACTGCGTTCAACTGGCCGTGGCCGGATCACTTCCGCGTGGTGACCTTGCCGCGTGTGGATGACCTGGACATGGCCATTGGTCGCATCGGTAACTTCCTCAAGTCCTATCGTCAGTAAGGAATGTGGCACTGTGCGACCGACTTTCGGTCGTACGGCGAGTATCTGGCAACACTTCTCTGTCCTTGCTGCGTGCCTTGGCTGTCCGGGCTTCCAGCATGGCTCTTGCCCCCTGTAATTAAGGGGCTGCGAGGCTGCGGCGAGGCGAGCCAGCCCCTTGTTCTGCGTCGGAAATTCCCTTCAAGGCTCTACATTCTGGCTGTAGGACACAGTTTGAAATAGTCGCCCGGTTGAATCACCCCATGCGGCACCTTATATACCCCGCAGTACGCGACATATTAAGCATGAGGAGAACTCTACAACCATGATGCGCATCTTGCTGTTCTTGGCCACTAACCTGGCGGTCGTGCTGATTGCCAGCATCACCCTGAGCCTTTTCGGCTTCAACGGGTTCATGGCGGCCAACGGGGTTGACCTGAACCTCAATCAGCTGCTGGTTTTCTGTGCGGTCTTTGGTTTTGCCGGTTCGCTGTTTTCGCTGTTCATCTCCAAGTGGATGGCGAAGATGAGCACCAGCACCCAGGTCATCACCCAGCCACGTACCCGGCATGAGCAATGGTTGCTGCAGACCGTCGAGCAGTTGTCCCGCGAGGCTGGTATCAAGATGCCTGAGGTCGGGATTTTCCCGGCTTACGAAGCCAATGCCTTTGCCACCGGCTGGAACAAGAACGACGCACTCGTTGCGGTGAGCCAGGGCATGCTGGAACGCTTCTCGTACGATGAAGTGAAAGCAGTGCTGGCCCATGAGATCGGCCACGTAGCCAACGGCGACATGGTCACCCTGGCGCTGGTCCAGGGCGTGGTGAACACCTTCGTCATGTTCTTCGCACGGATCATCGGCAACTTTGTCGACAAGGTGATCTTCAAGAACGAAGAAGGCCGTGGCATTGCCTACTTCGTGGCGACCATCTTCGCCGAAGTGGTGCTGGGCTTCCTGGCCAGCGCGATCACCATGTGGTTCTCGCGCAAACGCGAATTCCGCGCAGACGAAGCTGGTGCCCGCCTGGCCGGTACCGGTGCGATGATTGCAGCGCTGCAACACCTGCGCTCCGAACAGGGGCTGCCGGTGCATATGCCCGACAGCCTGACCGCTTTTGGCATCAACGGTGGTATCAAACAGGGCATGGCTCGCCTGTTCATGAGTCATCCGCCGCTGGAAGAGCGTATTGACGCGTTGCGTCGTCGGGGTTGATAGCTAGGTAGAAAAAGGGGCGATCTGATCGCCCCTTTTTTGTGTGTTTTTTTTATTGCGCTGGATTTGTGCCCGTGGCGGCCTGGCAACTGGGCTAGGTTTTGGATTGGGTACATATCCATTTTTGTAGTAACGGCTGGGATTGGTTTCGCTCTTACAGCGAGTCACTTTGGAAAAGAGCCCCAAAGTAACCAAAGGGCTCTTGCCCCACCACTCGGCACCTCGCTTAGGCTCGGTGTGCCCGCACGCAGACTTGAATCCGTGGGCCGCCGCGATGGGCCATCCATGGCCCAGCGCGGCTAACCCGGCGTCCTGCCGGGTTACCCACGGATTCAAGCCTGCGTGCGGCCAGCGTGGTTAATGGGGCGCCTAGATCAAGATCAAAAGCAGAGCACGGCGGCCTAGTAGCCGACCTGAGTGGTGTGGATCAAGAGCGGGTCAGCGTGCGCAGTGGGGTGCTTTTCTGTGGGAGCTGGCTTGCCTGCGATGCAGGCAACTCGGTGTATCAGTGGCACCCAGTTGATGCCATCGCAGGCAAGCCAGCTCCCACATTTGAACCGAGGAAGGCTTTAATGATTAGGTCGGCTGTCAGGCCGCCTCGCTTTGCTTTGTTTTTGATCTGGCCCTTACATCCTTACCGCTGACGAAGTCAGCGATCTTTTGATCTGCGCTTTTGATCTCAGGCGCCCCGTCAATCACGATGGCCGAACGCAGGCTTGAATCCGTGGGCAACCCGGCAGGACGCCGGGTTAGCCGCGCTGGGCCAAGGATGGCCCATCGCGGCGGCCCACGGATTCAAGCCGGAGTGAGGGCATGCCGAGCCTAGGCGAGGCACCAAGTGATGGGGCGAAGCGTTTTTGGTTACTTTTTGCGCTCTTCAAAAAGTGACCCGCTGTAAGAGCGGAACCAATATCAGCCGCTACCAGAAAAATGGATATGCCCCCCAAAAAACCCGACTACCCCCTGGTCAGCCAATAAACCCGCTCTTCCAGCCGCGTAACCCCATCCTGCACAAACTTCCAGCTCTCCCCCAAAATATCCTGCTCTTCCAACACCTCCAGCCCCCAACACGGCCCAAACAACACCCTCACCTCTTCATGGCTAACAGCAAACGGCGGCCCAGCCTTTTGCGTCTGATCGTAATCAAGGGTAATCAACAGCCCCTGGCAACCCGACGGCAGCAGCCGATTCAAACACTCGGCATACCGCGCCCGCATCAACGGTGGCAACGCAATCAACGCAGCGCGGTCATAAACCGCATCACAACCTGAAAGCGCCTCAGCCTCCAGGGCAAAGAAATCCCCACACCACAGCTCAATCAAATCAGCCTGGTACACCTTGAACCCACCCCGCTGGCTAATACGCGGCGTAAGCCCCTGCTCACTGAAAAACGCCTCAACCGCCTGCTGCGACAACTCCACGCCCATAACCCGCAGCCCCAGACTCGCCAGCCACATCAAATCCAGGCTTTTACCACACAGCGGCACCAGCACCTTGGCGCCCTCCTCCAGGGCCAAATGCGGCCAATGGCGCTGTAGGTAAGGATTAACCTGCGGCAAATGAAAGCCAATCTGATTGAGCGCCCAGCGCTCCTGCCAAAACTTGGGTTCCATGGATCACCCCTAAAAATTCGATCAAATGGTGCTAAAACTTATATTAGATTTAGATCAATGATCTGATTGAAGATGGGCCCATGTTAACGCTCAGGACCCCACTTATGTTCCCCAGCCTGTTTATCTCCCACGGTTCGCCGATGCTCGCCCTGCAACCCGGCGCCAGCGGCCCTGCCCTTGCGCGTCTTGCCGCTGAGCTGCCACGGCCAAAAGCGATTGTGGTGGTATCGGCACACTGGGAAAGCCAGGAGCTGCTGGTCAGCGGCAACGCCGCGCCCGAAACCTGGCACGACTTCGGCGGTTTCCCCCGTGAGTTGTTTGCCGTGCAGTACCCGGCGCCGGGCGACCCGCAGTTAGCCGGCGAGATTGTGCAACTGCTCCACGCCGATGGCCTGGATGCACGCATTGACGACCGCCGCCCGTTCGACCACGGCACCTGGGTGCCACTGTCGTTGATGTACCCGGCGGCGGACATCCCGGTGGTACAGGTTTCCCTGCCCAGCCGCCTGGGCCCCGCCCTGCAAACCCGGGTCGGGCATGCCCTCGCCGGCTTGCGCGAACAAGGTGTATTGCTGATCGGCTCCGGCAGCATCACCCATAACCTGGGTGAGCTTAACTGGCACGCCGGGCCTGAAAGCATCGAGCCTTGGGCGCGTGACTTCCGTGATTGGGTAGTAACCAAGCTGGCGGCCAACGATGAAAGCGCCTTGCATGACTATCGCCGCCAAGCACCGCATGCCGTACGCAGCCATCCCAGTGATGAGCATTTGTTGCCGCTGTACTTTGCACGCGGCGCCGGGGGCGAGTTCAGCATCGCGCACCAAGGTTTCACCATGGGCGCTCTTGGAATGGACATCTACCGCTTCGGCTAACGGAAGTCTAAAGGGGGAGCTGGCTTGCCTGCGATGGCATCACCTCGGTTTACGATGAGACCGAGGCGCCTGCATCGCGGGCGAGCCCGGCTCCCACACAAGCCTGCTCCCACAGCTGATTGAGTGCCGATCCAGAAATCCAAAGCAAAAAAATCCCCGAACCAGTCGGGGATTTTTTATGTGCGATCAATCAGCCCAAGGGCAGATCAATCTTCGCGGTAACGACGCAGCTTCAACTGCTTACCGGCAACGCGAGTGTCTTTCAGCTTGGCCAGCAGTTTTTCCAGACCGTCTTCCGGCAGCTCCACCAGGGAGAAGCTGTCACGGACCTGGATGCGACCGATAGCTTCACGTGCCAGGCCACCCTCATTGAGGATAGCGCCCAGCAGGTTCTTGGCGGCGATACCATCACGCGCGCCCAGCGCGGTACGGCAACGAGCACGACCTTCAGCCAATGGAACCGGAGCACGACGCTCACGATCACCACGGTCTGGACGGTCGCCAGTACGCTCTGGACGATCACCGCGTGGCGCGTTGTTCGGCACCAGTGGGCGCTCTTTCTCGATGGCTGCCAGGGTCAGGGCCTGACCGTTGGTAGCTTTGCGCAGCAGGGCTGCAGCCAGGGCACGTGGGGTGCAACCGATATCGGCGGTCAGGCGGTCCAGCAGGTCGCCGTGGGTCGATTCAGCGTCAGCCACCAGTGGCGACAAGCTGTTGGTCAGTTTCTTGATGCGCGCATCCAGAACAGCCTGGGCATCCGGCAGGCGGACTTCGGCAACTTTCTGACCGGTTACACGCTCGATCACTTGCAGCATGCGGCGCTCACGCGGAGTCACCAGCAGCAGTGCGCGACCTTCGCGACCCGCACGGCCGGTACGGCCGATACGGTGCACGTAGGACTCTGGATCGTAAGGCATGTCAACGTTGAACACGTGGGTGATACGTGGAACGTCAAGGCCACGGGCAGCAACGTCGGTCGCCACAACGATGTCCAGACGGCCATCCTTGAGGGAGTCGATCACGCGCTCACGTTGGTTCTGGGCGATGTCACCGTTCAGCGCAGCGGCTTTGTAGCCTTTGGCTTCCAGGGCACTGGCCAGGTCCAGGGTCGCTTGCTTGGTGCGCACGAACATGATCAGGGCGTCGAAGTCTTCGACTTCCAGCAAGCTCAATACAGCCGAGGTTTTCTGGTCAGCGTGAACCAACAGGTGAGCCTGTTCGATCGCGGTAACGGTCTGAGTCTTGGTCTGGATCTTCACGTGTTGCGGATCGCGCAGGTGGCGTTCGGCAATGGCACGGATCGACTGTGGCAGGGTGGCCGAGAACAGTACGGTCTGACGGGTCGGTGGCAGCGCCTTGAAGATGACTTCCAGGTCATCCATGAAGCCCAGCTTCAACATTTCGTCAGCTTCGTCGAGAACCAGGTGGTTCACGGTCGACAGCACTTTCTCGTCACGACGCAGGTGGTCGCACAGACGGCCCGGAGTGGCGACAACAATCTGTGCGCCGTTACGGATTGCTTTAAGTTGTGGGCCCATAGGCGCGCCGCCGTAAACGGCCACAACGGTTACGCCTGGCATTTGCTTGGCGTAGGTTTCAAAAGCGGTTGCTACTTGCAGCGCCAACTCACGGGTTGGCGCCAGGATCAGGGCTTGCGGCTCGCGCTTGGCAGGATCGATGCAGTGCAGGATAGGCAGGGCGAACGCGGCGGTTTTACCGGTACCGGTTTGCGCCTGGCCAATCATGTCCTGGCCGGCCATGATGATCGGGATCGATTGCTGCTGAATAGCCGAAGGTTCTTCGTAGCCGGTCGCGATGACGGCAGCAAGAATGTTCGGGTTAAGATTAAAAGCGGCGAAGCCGCCGGTTTCCTGGGTCATGGGTCTGCCTCTAAGTGCATCCGCAAAGACCCATGCTCCAAAGCTGCGCATGCCGTGTTGAGACTCAAGAGTCGCCCTGGCTGCTTTGTCGGCGGGGATTTGCGAAAACGAATGAATGAAAAAGATTCGTCAAGGAAGAGTCCGCTGTGCGGACGTGCAGCCGAAGCTGACTTCGGGGAATTGCGCTACCTAAACGCGGCCCGGTTAAAGGCCGGCGCGCACTATACCGGAAATACCTGAAAAAGGGAGCTTTTTTTATCGGAAAAGGCTGACAAACCGCGCTGCGTCACAGTCTTTGCACAGAGGCGCGCCAGGGTCTATTTTTCAAAGGCCCGGCCCTGCTGGTGATAACGCTTAAACGGTTCATCTGTAGTTCGAGACCCTTTGGTCTGAAACCCTTCATTGCGCCCGAGGGCACACCCCATGAATCAAGCCAGCAGCAGCCGCGTCAGCCGTGAACTCCAGGGCCATGTCCTGCTGTTGGGCCTGGACCGGGTGGCCAAGCGCAACGCCTTTGACCTGGATTTGCTCAATGAACTGAGCCTGGCCTATGGCGAATTTGATCGAAACGACGAGGCGCGGGTGGCCGTGGTGTTTGCCCATGGCGACCACTTCACCGCCGGGCTGGACCTGGCCAATGTCAGCGGCGTGATGGCGGGAGGCTGGCAACCGCCGCTGGGGGGATGCGATCCATGGGGCGTATTCGCCGGCCCACGGGTCAATAAACCGGTGATCGTGGCGGCCCAGGGTTACTGCCTGACCATCGGTATCGAGTTGATGCTGGCGGCGGATATCAATCTGTGCGCGAGCAACACGCGCTTTGCACAGATGGAAGTGCAGCGCGGGATTTTCCCGTTTGGCGGCGCCACGTTGCGCTTTCATCAGGTCGCCGGCTGGGGCAACGCGATGCGCTGGTTGCTCACCGGCGATGAGTTCGACGCCCATGACGCCCTGCGCCTGGGGCTGGTGCAGGAGGTGATGGCCAGTGAAGATCTGCTGCCGCGCGCCATCGAGCTGGCCAGCCGCATCGCACGCCAGGCGCCGCTTGGCGTTCAGGCCACGTTGATGTCGGCGCGCCTGGCCCGTATGGAAGGCGAAACCGTCGCCGCCGCCGCGTTACCGCCGATGGTCGATAAACTGCTCAACAGCGAAGACGCCAAGGAAGGTGTGCGGGCGATGGTTGAGAAGCGGCCGGGGGTGTTCAAGGGGATTTGAATTGACCGTGCTGGCTTCATCGCGGGCAAGCCCGCTCCCACAGGGGAATGCATTTCAACCGGTGAACACACTTCAACTGTGGGAGCCGGGCTTGCCCACGATGACGACTAAGTCGCCGGCCGAATCGCCTTGATCAGCGCCTGCAACGAATAGCCCAACCGCGGCTCCAAAGCGTCGGCACGCGCCATCAGCGCATCAAGGTTCAACTCCTGATCCAGCTCCGAAGGCACCAGCAAAATCACATTGCCCTCCTTCACCGGCAGTTCCCAGTAATGCCGGTGATACAAGCCACGCAGCAACGCGGCCCCCAGCGGCTTGCCGTCGTCGGTGGCCCACTGATTGATCACCAGCCAGCCACCCGGGTTGAGTTTCTTTTGGCAGTTTTCCAGGAAGGTCCAGGCCAGGTGCCCCACGCCGGGGCCGACATCGGTATAGAGGTCGACGAAAATCAGGTCGGCTGACTCGGCCGTGTCGAGCAATTGCAGGGCGTCTCCGATGCGGATGTACAGGCGTGGATCGTCGTCCAGCCCCAGGTACTCGATGGCCAGGCGCGGCACATCCGGTCGCAGTTCGATGGCTTCGACGTCTTCCAGCGGCAGGAACTTGAGGCACGCCTGGGTCAGCGTACCGGCACCCAGGCCGAGGAACAGCGCGCTCTCCGGCTGCTCATGGCACAACGCACCAATCAGCATTGCGCGGGTGTAGTCGTACTCCAGCCAGCTTGGGTCGGCGGTGAACACGCAGCTTTGCTCGATGGCGTCGCCAAATTCAAGAAACCGGTAATCGGCCACTTCGAGCACACGGATCATGCCGAAATCATCATGGACTTCGGCCAGCAGGCGCTCGACACGCTCCTCGCTCATCACAACTCCTAAAGGGTTTACCGCACGGCAAAGCCGCGATTGTCGGCCAAGCGGCGGCAACAGGTCACGCACTAATTGCTGATAACATTGGCGCCCGACCGTCAATCAGCCAAACGAGTTCATGATGAGCCAACCCTGGAGCCCCGACAGCTGGCGCGCCCTGCCGATCCAGCAACAACCCCAGTACCCGGACGCTGCACACTTGCTGCAAGTGGAGCAGAACCTGGCCAGCTACCCGCCACTGGTGTTTGCCGGGGAAGCCCGCGAGTTGCGCCGTCAGTTTGCCGAAGTGACCCAGGGCCGCGCCTTCCTGCTGCAAGGGGGCGACTGCGCCGAGAGCTTTGCCGAGTTCTCTGCCGCAAAAATCCGCGACACCTTCAAGGTGCTGCTGCAGATGGCCATCGTGATGACTTTTGCCGCCGGTTGCCCGGTGGTCAAAGTCGGGCGCATGGCCGGCCAGTTCGCCAAGCCGCGCTCGGCCAACGATGAAACCATCGACGGCATTACCCTGCCCGCCTATCGCGGCGATATCGTCAACGGCATCGGCTTCGACGAAAAAAGCCGCGTGCCGGACCCGGACCGCCTGCTGCAGTCCTATCACCAGTCCACCGCCACGCTGAACCTGCTGCGCGCCTTTGCCCAAGGCGGTTTTGCCGACCTGCACCAGGTGCACAAGTGGAACCTGGACTTTATCGCCAACTCTGCGCTGGCCGAAAAATACAGCCAACTGGCCGATCGCATCGACGAAACCCTGGCCTTTATGCGCGCCTGCGGCATGGACAGCTCGCCGCAGTTGCGCGAAACCAGCTTTTTCACCGCCCACGAAGCGCTGCTGCTCAACTATGAGCAAGCGTTCGTGCGCCGCGACAGCCTGACCAACGATTACTACGACTGCTCGGCCCACATGCTGTGGATCGGCGACCGTACCCGCCAGTTGGACGGTGCCCACGTCGAGTTCCTGCGCGGGGTCAACAACCCGATCGGGGTCAAAGTCGGCCCGAGCATGAACCCGGACGACCTGATCCGCCTGATCGACATCCTCAACCCGGACAACGATCCCGGCCGCCTGAACCTGATCGCACGCATGGGCGCAGGCAAAGTCGGCGATCACCTGCCCAACCTGATTCGCGCCGTGCAGCGCGAAGGCAAGCAGGTGCTGTGGAGCTCCGACCCGATGCATGGCAACACCATCAAAGCCAGCAGCGGCTACAAGACCCGCGACTTTGCGCAGATCCTCGGCGAAGTGAAGGAGTTCTTCCAGGTGCACCAGGCCGAGGGCAGCTATGCCGGCGGGATTCATATCGAGATGACTGGGCAGAACGTGACCGAGTGCATCGGCGGCGCACGGCCGATTACCGAAGACGGCCTGTCGGATCGCTACCACACCCATTGCGACCCGCGGATGAATGCCGATCAGTCGCTGGAGCTGGCGTTTCTGATTGCCGAGACCTTGAAGCAAGTCAAACGCTGATAACTGATGCTTCAACCTGTGACAAGCGGGCTTGTTGTGGCGAGCGGGCTTGCCCGCGTTGGGGCGCGAAGCGGCCCTAAAACCATCAGCCTGAAGAAACGCGGTGAGATTAAACCGGGGCTGCTGCGCAGCCCAACGCGGGCAAGCCCGCTCGCCACGCCCGCTCGCCACGAAAGCAGCGGCTGCTTACCGCTGCAACAAGGCTACCCGCAACCTATCGGCACTCGGGCGCTGGCAGTTGAGCTGGACCTGTTCCAGCCCCAGCCAGTCGGCCATTTGCCGCAGGTTCGATGCCAGTGCCAGCATCCCCTCCTCATCCAGCCCCGGCTCCTCTTCGTGCACCGCATGCACCGCCAAACGCCCATTGGCGCGTTCGGCGCGCAAGTCGATGCGCGCCGCAATACGTTCATTGTGCAGAAACGGCAGCACATAGTAGCCATACACCCGTTTGTCTTGCGGGGTATAAATCTCCAGGCGGTAGCGGAAGTCGAACAGTCGCTCGGTGCGGCTGCGTTCCCAGATCAGCGAATCGAACGGCGACAGCAAGGCACTGGCCGGTACCTTGCGCGGCACTTTGGACTCGGGCAAGCAATATGCCGGTTGCTTCCAGCCCTGCACCTGGCACACCTGCAACCGCCCTTCTTCGACCAACTCCGCCAAATGGCTGCGACTGTCGGCAGGGTCCAGGCGGAAATAGTCGCGCAGATCCTTTTCGGTGCCGACGCCCAATGCGGTCGCGCTGTGCAACAACAAGCCGCGCTGAGCCTGGTCTTCACTCACAGCCACTTGAAGGATGTCAGCGGGGATCACCCGCTCCGGCAAATCATAGAGCCGTTCGAAGCCGCGCCGGCCGGCAACGGTGACCTGGCCTGCGGCGAACAGCCATTCCAGCGCGTGTTTTTCATCACTCCAATCCCACCAGGGTCCGGCGCGCTCCTCGCGGGTCGACAAGCTGCCTGCGCCCAGCGCGCCTTGTTGCTCCACGGTCTGCAACACACGCCGAATGGTCGCCTGCTGCTCGCGGCCAAAACGCGCCATCTGCGCATAGATCCCCTGCCCGCGCTTGGCCCGCTCCATGCGCCAGCGCATCAACGGGTACAACGCCAAGGGCAGCAGCGACGCCTCATGGCCCCAGTATTCAAACAGCGAACGCCGCCGACCCTGGCTCCAGGCTGCCTGCTCAAGCAGCAGCGGGGAGTAATTGCCCAAGCGGGAAAACAGCGGCAGGTAATGGGAGCGCACCACCGCATTGACCGAATCGATCTGCAACACACCGAGGCGCTCGATCAAGCGGTTGAGGTGCGCAGCCTTGATCAATGCAGGCACCTGGCGCCCGGAAAACCCCTGGGCGGCCAGCGCCATGCGTCGAGCTTGTTTGAGTGAAAAACACAGGTTGGCGGGCATGGGGTTCTCCGTGAGGGCACGCCCACCACCCTACTGCATCCCGGCTCACTTTCGCAGCGGGTCTTGCCAGAAATGCAGATGGCGATCCTGCTCGACATCGCCACGGTTGAGCCCGATGTCCTTGAGCGCATCATCGCTCAAGCTCGCCAGCAACTGACGCTCCTCATGCAACGCCTGCCAACGAGCGACCTTGTGAAACAGCCCGGAAAACGGGCGTTTCGCCATCAATACAAAACCTCTTTGACCTTTCATCTTCTCGCCCTCCAGTGGGGATGACGCGAGTGTGTGCCTGGCCTTATGATCAATCCAACGAATGCTTCTTATGCAATACATCTCGGAGATTGATCAATTGTCCGGCTACCCGAGCATCGACACTGAAGTGCTGCGCACCTTCGTCGCCATCGCCGACCAAGGCGGTTTTACCCGAGCGGGCGAGCTGGTAAACCGCACGCAATCGGCGGTGAGCATGCAGATGAAACGCCTGGAAGAGGACGTGTTGCAACGCAAGCTGTTTGAGCGCGATGGCCGGCAAGTGCGGCTGACGCCCGAAGGCCAGGTGCTGCTGGGGTATGCGCGACGCATCCTGAAACTGCACAGCGAGGTGTTCAACACCCTGCGCGAGCCGCATATGGTGGGGCTGGTGCGCATCGGCACGCCGGATGACTACGTGATGCGTTTCCTGCCGGGGATCCTCAAACGGTTCTCCAAGGCGTACCCGCTGATCCAGATCGAGATGCACTGCGAAGCGTCTACCGTGCTGATGCAACGCCGCGACTTGGCGCTGACGGTGATCAGCCGCGAGCCCGGCAATGAAATCGGCGAACTGCTGCGCACCGAGCGCATGGTGTGGGTAGCCGCACCGTGCTTCTGCATGGACGAGCATGAAGCCCTGCCGTTGGCGATTTCCGGGGTCGACAGTTTCTGCACGCAGTGGACCCGGGCGGCGCTGGACGCCGCCGGGCGCGACTATCGCCTGGCCTATCACAGCTCCAATGTGGCCGCGATCCAGGCGGTGGTCAGCGCCGGCCTGGCGGTGATGGTCAGCATGGAAAGCCTGGTCACCGAAGACCTGCGCGTGTTGACTGCTGAGGAAGGGTTTCCGCCGCTGCCGTCGATGAACCTTCGATTGCTGCGCAACCCGGGGATGACCTCGCCCATCACCGAATGCCTGGCCGAGTACATCCTCGAGGGTTTTAAACTTTAAACGTCAGCATCACCGCGCACACCACCAGAAAGCCGCAGAACAGGCCGCGCAATACGCGCTCCGGCAGCGCATGGGCCACCTTCACGCCCCAACTGATACTGAGCAGGCCACCCACGGCCAGTGGCACGCCGATTATCCAGTCCACCTCGTGGTGCCAGGCGTAGGTAACCAGAGTCACGCCGGTGCTGGGCAACGCCAAGGCGAGTGACAGGCCCTGGGCGACCACCTGGGTGGTGCCGAACAGGCTGGTCAGCACCGGGGTGGCAACCACCGCGCCGCCGACACCGAACAAACCGCCCATGGAGCCGGACGCCGCGCCCAGCACCCCCAGCCAGGGCCAGGAGTAACGCATCTGTGCCGTAGGCGGCGCGTTGCGCGTGAACATTCGCAACAGGTTGTAGGCCGAAAGCGTCAGCAAAAACGCGATAAAGCCGATGCGCATGGCGCCCGCGTCCAGCCCCACCGCCCAGATCGAACCGAGCCAGGCAAAGCTGAAGCCCATGACGCCCAATGGCAACGCATGCCGCAGTTCGATGCGATTGCGCTGGTGATAACGCCACAGGGCCAGCATCACATTCGGCACTACCATCACCAGCGCCGTACCTTGGGCCAGTTGCTGATCCAGGCCAAACAATACGCCGAGTACCGGGATCGCAATCAACCCGCCACCAATGCCAAACAGCCCGCCCACCGTGCCGAGGGCCGCGCCCAATACCAGGTACATCACTAAATCGAACACCGCTTGCCACTCCACAATCCCAAGCCATGCATGCTACGCAGTCGCCTCTGGCACGGAAACGCACAGCAACGCACAATGGCTGTGCCAATTTCGCATAAGCGACTGCCAATGAACCCGAATACCCTGACCGATCAACTGGGCCTGTTTCTGGATGTTTTAGAGACCGGCAGCTTTTCCGCCGCCGCACGTCGCCACCCGCTGACGCCCTCGGCGGTGGCCCGGCGCATCGACAGCCTGGAAAGCTCCGTGGGCAGCCGCTTGTTCCAGCGCAGCACCCACGCGGTGGTGCCGACCCCGGCGGGCCTGGCTTTTGCCGAGCGGGCGCGGCGGATCGTCAACGAGTTGCAGCTGGCGCGGGCCGAAGCGGTGTCCCTGAGCCATGCGCCGGAGGGCCTGATTCGGGTGGATGCGCCCGCAGCGTTTGGCAGGCGGCATCTGGCGCCGGTGATTGCCGACTTTCTCAACGTGTACCCGGGCCTGGATGTGCACTTGCACCTGATCGACAGCTTTGTGGATATGCAGGGCGCCCACCTGGGCAAGGTCGACCTGGTGCTGCGTGCCGGGCATATCGTCGATACCCGGCTGATCGCCACACCGCTGGCCAGTATCGTGCGCATCGCCTGCGCCAGCCCGGCGTACCTGAAAACCCGTGGCACGCCCATCCATCCGCGCGAACTGAGCGAGCATGACGGCCTGGACTGGGATGGCCTGGCGCCGATGTTCGCCTGGCGCTTCGAGCTGGACGGGCGCCGCGCCACTTATCGTCCGCAGCGCATCCGCATGAGCGCCAACAACGCCGAAGCACTGCTGTCCGGGGCTCTCGCAGGACTGGGGATCGCCCACCTGCCGACCTGGCTGGCCAGTGAATACCTGGTGCGCGGCGAGCTGGTGCCGCTGTTTTGCGAAGGCGGCCTGCCCAGTCCGGAAACCACCGGGATCTATGCGCTGCGCCTGGAGCAGCAGCCCAACGCCCGGAGTCGATTGCTGCTGGAGTACCTGAAGTCGCGTTTCAGCCCCGTGCCCCCCTGGGATCTGGCGCTGCAAAGCGGCTTGGTCTGACCGCCCGGACAGAATTATCTGGCGCCTTAAAGATTTGCCCGCTAGATTCCAGCCCATACACGCTTTTTGAGGCATCGCCATGAGCAAAAATCCTGACCCCTGCGAATCGCTGCTGCTGGATAACCAGCTGTGTTTCGCTCTGCATTCCACCTCACTGTTGATGACCAAGGTCTACAAGCCGTTGCTGCAGGCCCTCGGCCTCACCTACCCGCAGTACCTGGCCATGATGGTGCTGTGGGAAGAAGATGGTTTGACCGTGGGCGAAATCAGCAACCGCCTGCTGACCGATCCAGGCTCCCTCACCCCGCTGCTCAAGCGCCTGGAGGCCGAGGGCCTGCTGAGCCGCACCCGCAGCCGCGAAGACGAGCGGGTGGTGGTGGTGGAATTGACCGACACCGGCCGTGCCCTGCAGGAAAAAGCCATGGGCATTCCGCACTGCATCCTCGGCGCCAGCGGCCTGGAGCTTGCGCAATTGCGCAAGCTGCAAAGCGACCTGATTGCCTTGCGCAGCAATCTGCAGGGCGCCATCTAAAGCCCTCTGAGCACTAACAATGTGGGAGCGGGCTTGCTCGCGAAAGCAGTGGATCAGTCAATAAATCAGTCGACTGATACTCCGCTTTCGCGAGCAAGCCCGCTCCCACATTGGGTTATGCGGCGCTCCGGAAAATCGCTACTGCAAACTATTTTATAAATTTATCTTGCGCACTAAACATTAGCGCTATACATTCATCTCACCAACTACTTAGCGCGCAAATATTTAGCGCTTAAAACCAAGAGGACGACACCATGCAAACTCTCTATACCGCAGTAGCCACCGCCACCGGCGGCCGTGATGGTCGTGCCGTTTCCAGCGACAACATCCTCGATGTAAAACTCTCCACCCCTAAAGAATTGGGCGGCGCCGGTGGCCAAGCCACCAACCCTGAACAGCTGTTTGCCGCCGGCTACTCGGCCTGCTTTATCGGCGCCCTGAAATTCGTCGCCAGCCAGACCAAACGCAAAATCCCGGATGACGCCTCGATCACCGCCCACGTCGGCATCGGCCAGATCCCTGGCGGTTTCGGCCTGGACATCGACCTGCACATCAGCCTGCCGGGCCTGGCCCAGGACGACGCGCAAAGCCTGGTCGACGCCGCCCACCAGGTGTGCCCGTACTCCAACGCCACCCGTGGCAACGTCGATGTCCGCCTGCACGTAACCGTGTAATGACCTTTGCCGCCCCAGGAGAAGAACATGAACACAATTGGTAAAGCGCTCACCGGCACCCTGCTCGCCCTGTCGATCAATACCGCCTTCGCCGCGCCAGGCGATGTGGAGCACAACACCCAGGCATTTCTGGACGTATTGAACGCCGGTACCGGCAAACCGATGGAACAGCTGACGCCCAAGGAGGCCCGCGCCGTGCTGACGGGGGCCCAGGCGGGTGTGAAGCTGACGCTGCCCAAGGCCGATATCAGCCAGAAGACCATTCAGGTCGATGGCCAGCCGCTGGGCCTGACCATCGTGCGGCCGGCCGGGGTCAAGGGCACATTGCCGGTGTTCATGTTCTTCCACGGAGGCGGTTGGGTGCTGGGGGATTACCCCACGCACGAACGCCTGGTGCGGGACCTGGTGGTGGGCTCAGGGGCGGTGGCGGTGTTCGTCAACTACACGCCATCCCCGGAAGCGCACTACCCGGTGGCGATCAACCAGGCTTACGGCGCCACGAAGTGGGTGGCTGAGCACGGCAAGGAAATCAACGTCGACGGCAAGCGCCTGGCGGTAGCGGGTAACAGTGTCGGCGGCAATATGGCGGCGGTGGTCAGCCTGATGGCCAAGGACAAGGGCACCCCGGCGATCAAGTTCCAGTTGCTGCTATGGCCGGTGACCGACGCCAGCTTCGAGACCGCGTCCTACAACCAATACGCCGAAGGGCACTTCCTCACCAAAAACATGATGAAGTGGTTCTGGGACAACTACACCACCGACGCCAACCAGCGCGCCGAGATCTACGCCTCGCCGTTGCGGGCCACCACGGATCAGCTCAAGGGCTTGCCGCCCGCGCTGATTCAGACTGCCGGCGCCGACGTGCTGCGTGATGAAGGCGAAGCTTATGCACGCAAGCTGGATCAGGCCGGTGTACCGGTGACCGCCGTGCGTTACAACGGCATGATCCACGACTACGGTTTGCTCAACGTGGTCAGCCAGGTCCCTGCGGTGCGTTCGGCCTTGCTGCAAGCTTCGGATGAGCTTAAGCAACATCTGAAATAAGCACTGAACGCCCATGAAAAAGCCCGACTCAAGGTCGGGCTTTTTTCGTATCGGCGGGGCCAGAATTACTTCTTGGCGCGACCTTTGTACGAACCACCTTCACGGGTGTCGATCTCGATCAGGTCGTCGATTTCGATGAAATCGGCTACTTGCAGTTCGGTACCGTTGCTCAGTTTGGCAGGCTTCATGACCTTGCCCGAAGTGTCGCCGCGAGCGGAACCTTCGGTGTAGGCAACCTTACGCACGATAGTGGTCGGCAGCTCTACGGAAACCAGACGCTCTTCGAAGAAAATAGCTTCGCAGACGTCTTCCATACCTTCTTCGATGAACGGCAGAACGGCTTCGATGTCTTCAGCGTTCAGCTCGTACATGGTGTAGTCGGTGGTGTCCATGAACGTGTAGGTGTCGCCGCTGATGAAGGACAGGGTCGCTTCTTTACGGTCGAGGATCACGTCATCCAGCTTGTCATCGGCGCTGTAGACGATCTCGGTCTTGTAACCGGTCAGCAGGTTCTTCAGCTTGGTCTTCATGATTGCGCTGTTACGACCAGACTTGGTGAACTCAGCTTTCTGAACCAGCCAAGGGTCGTTTTCGAGACGGATCACTGTACCGGGTTTCAGTTCTTTACCAGTTTTCATTGCGTATATCCGAAATTTGGATGGGATTTACAAAAATCAAGGTCGCGTATCATATCCAACTTTCATAAAACTGTACCAGCGCCGTCGCAAGATCGGCCTGCAAGCCTTGTTCCAGAGACCACGTCTGGGCATGCAAACTGATCTGCGGCCAGTGCTCGAGGAGCATTTTCCACGCAAGTGCCATATCGCCATCAGTGTTCCAGGCTTGCCACAGTGCGACCAGCGCAGCCCTTGCGGCCGGTGATAAGGCCGCGGTGTACAGCGCCAGGAAGGCGTCGAGCTTGTCGAGGTGGATGTCTTCGTCCTGGCGATAGATGTGCCACAACAGGGGCCGGGCGGCCCATTGGGCGCGCACGAAGGAGTCTTCGCCACGCACGGCGTTGAAGTCGCAGCACCACAATAAGCGGTCATATTGCGCCTGGCGCACGAACGGCAGCACCTGCACGGTCAAAGCACCGCGCTGATGCATAGCCCCCACCGCCAGGCCCTCCACGCCAAGCCAGCGCTGCACATCCCCGAGGATTCGCCCTTCCGGCACCAATAGATGAGTGGCACGCCCGTCCGTCGACAATACGTCCAGCCAACCGGCAAGCCCGGGGTTTTCGTAAGCGAACAGCGAGATCAACCGCGCATCGGTTGCGGGAAATACCCCCAAGCCTTGCAGGAATTGGCGCTGCGCAGCGCCATCTTGCTGAAACGCCTGACGCTGCTCGAGCAACCCCGCCTCGCGCAACAAACCACCGGTGCCGGGCTTGAAACCCGGGAAAAAGAAGTACTTCTGCACGCCCTTGAACTTCACCGACGGCAAGCGATGGCAACCCACCACCCAGTCTTCGGCACTCAGGTAATCCAGGTTCATCCACAACGGCACACGCGCGCGCGCAGCCATGGCTTCCATGTAGTCGGGCGGCAACTGGCAGGCAAAAGCGGCGATCACCACATCCGCCGCGGGGGCCCCCGCCCATTCGGCGGGCCAATGGCGTACTTCGACGCCTTCTTGCCATTGCTGGCTCAAGTGCACATCGATTTCGGGGCACATGCGTTCGAAGGCGCGCAGGTCATCGACCCACAAACGCACGTCGCAGCCGTGCTCCACCACCAATTGCCGGGCCAGGCGCCAGGTCACGCCGATGTCGCCGTAGTTGTCGACGACGCTGCAAAAAATATCCCAGCGGGCTTTCATTCCGGGCTCCAACGCTCAAAGGCTCGATTGTCCGCATAAATGCCCTGATGCAGAAGGCTTGATCGCGATTATTCTGCACAGCGGCTGTGCGACAATCGCCACCATGCCGTCAATGCCTGCCAGGAGGCCATCATGTCCGATCGTCCGTTGTCGTTGTTCAAGCTCAGTATGGCTGTGGCGTTCGGCCTATGGCTGGGGTTCATCGCCATTGTGCTGAGCGCCTGGCTGGCATCGCGCTACCTGTTCCCACAGGGCCTGGAGTCGGCCGTGCAGGCGGTCGAGCCATTGCGTAAGCCGGCGCCTGCCGCACCGGAGCCGCCGAACCGAATGTTCGAGCAGTACCAGCAGAACCTGCAAAAGCAGGAACAGCAGCAAACCCTGGATCAGGCGCGCAACAACGCACGCAACCTGTCCAACCCCAAATGCCAGTTCTGGCTGCAACAGGACCAGAACGCGCCCACTGAAAAGACTCGCGCCAATGTGCTGCAATTCTGCGATTGATCACTATGAATAAACACGCCGTCCACCAACTGGTCCTGGAAAAGCTCAGCGTCGACCTTGATATTGCGCAACGGGCCGCGCAGACCGCGTACGAAACCGCGACCCACGAAGAAAATATCGCCGAAAACAAATACGACACTCTGGGGCTGGAGGCGTCTTACCTGGCCGCCGGGCAAGCCAAACGCGTCGAGGAAATCAAGCAGGCACTGGCGCTGTGCCAGGCCATGCAACTGCGCCCGTACGACGATCAGCGCGGGATAGAAGTCGGCGCGCTATTGGGCCTGGAGGACGAGAACGGCCGGCAGCAGTGGCTGTTCCTGGCACCGGATGCGGCGGGTTTGAAGGTGGACGTGGTGGGGCAACCGGTGACCGTCATCACCCCGCGCTCGCCCTTGGGCAAAAGCCTGTTGGGCAAGTTTGAAGGCGATGAGGTGGAGATTCTGGTGGCGGGCGCTCGGCAACAGTTTGTGGTTACCGAGGCCAGATAAATCCCTTTAGAGCGAGCTTGCTCGCACTCGGGTGCGCAGCGTCCGCAAAATGTTCGGGGCCGCTTCGCTGCCCAACGGGAGCAAGCTCCCTCGCCACACAAGCTTGTCTATGCTGGGACGTGTATCAGTGAACCGGCAATTCTACGCCGTCAAACAGCTCTTCCAGTTCCTGCTTGTTGTGGCACTGGATCGCCTTGGCCATGACTTCGCGGGTCAGGTGCGGGGCGAATTTCTCGATGAAATCGCACATGAAACCGCGCAGGAAGGTACCACGGCGGAAGCCGATCTTGGTTACGCTGGACTCGAACAGCTCGCTGGCATCAAGCACCACCAGGTCTTTATCGAGGGCGGTGTCGACGGCCATTTTGGCGACGATACCCACGCCCAGGCCCAGGCGAACATAGGTCTTGATCACGTCGGCGTCGGCGGCGGTGAACACCACTTTCGGCGTGAGGCCGCGATGGCTGAAGGCTTCGTCGAGCTTGGAGCGGCCGGTAAAACCGAACACGTAGGTCACGATCGGGTATTCCGCCAGGGCTTCCAGGGTCAACTTCGGCAGCTTGGCCAGCGGGTGGCCCTGGGGCACGACCACGCAACGGTTCCAGCGATAGCACGGCATCATCACCAGGTCACCGAACAGCTCCAGGGCTTCGGTGGCGATGGCGAAATCGACAGTGCCGTCGGCAGCCATTTCGGCGATCTGCATCGGCGAACCCTGGTGCATGTGCAGGGCCACATCCGGGTATTGCTTGATGAAATCGCGGATCACCGGCGGCAACGCATAACGCGCCTGGGTGTGGGTGGTGGCGATCGACAGGGTGCCTTTTTTCTCGTTGGAGAATTCCTGGGCGATCTGCTTGATGCTTTCGACTTTGCGCAGGATCTCGCCAGCGGTGGTGATGATGCGCTCACCGGCCGGGGTAACGCGGGTGAGGTGCTTGCCGCTGCGTGCGAACACTTCGACGCCCAGCTCGTCTTCGAGCAGGCGGATCTGCTTGCTGATACCGGGTTGCGAGGTGTAAAGGCTTTGAGCAGTAGCGGAAACGTTGAGGTCGTGGTGCGCCACTTCCCAGATGTAGCGCAGTTGTTGAAGCTTCATATGTGTCCCTCAAAGCAGATAGACGCCACGGGTATCAGCGACGGTATATAACTATATTAAAGGTTTGACGGATAAATCTAGAACTTTTTATCCTTTTCTATCCATCACACGTCATCACTTCGTCGACGTTGTAAGGAAGGCACCAGGTAAACCGGCACGGTAGACAGCTGCAGCACCCGCGCAGCGGTGCGCCCAAGTGGTGTGGCGGCCGCCGTCGCATGGCTGTGACTGCCGACGATCAACAGATCGACGGACAGTTTGCGCAACTGGTCGAGTATCACTTCGCACGGGTCCCCCTGGATCACGCGCACCGAGCGAATCAGTTTCAGATCCTGCTCCCCGTCTCCCAACTCCTCGCGAAAACTGTCCAGCACGCGCTGCTCGATCGTCGCCATTACGGTGGTCAGCCCCTGGCTTTGCCATTCACTCAGAGCCTTCTCATCAAGGTAGCTCTGCAACACTGATTCAGCGAACAACCCGATGGGCTCGACCACATGAATCACATACAGATCAGACTTGAACGTTCGCGCCAGCGCCAGCGCATGCTGCATCACATAGGGCGCATACAGACCGAGGTCCGTGGCGTACAGCATCGAACGAATCATAAAACCTCCTGGGTTGCCAGGACGGCGGAGATTGATTGAGCTTAGCAGCGCCGAGTGGAATTCGGATCAGCTCTCGCTCTGGATTCTTACCTCATTACTGATGCCATGCGGTACATGCCCGGTGGCCACCACCTTCCTGGCCTTCTCGCAATGCCCGGCCTGGTCATCGAAAAACACATCAGCGGCAAACGCCTCCAGAAACGCGGATTTTTCCAGGCCACCCAGGAACAGTGATTCGTCCAGGCGGATATCCCATTCACGCAAGGTGCGAATCACCCGCTCATGGGACGGCGCCGAGCGGGCCGTGACCAACGCGGTACGGATCGGGCAGGCGTCGTCCGCAAACTCCCGCTGCAACAGATTCAGCGCAGCCAGGAAGCCCTTGAAGGGGCCCCCATGCAAGGGCTGGCGCGCCGACTCACGCTCGCTGACCTGGAACGCCTCCAACCCGTCGGTCTGGTACACGCGCTCCGACTCATCGGAAAACAGCACCGCGTCACCGTCAAAGGCAATCCGCAGTTCCTCGCTGGAGGCCCGGCGTGGGCCGCCCGACAGTATCGTCGCCGCCGCAAAGCCGGCATCGAGCGCGCTGCGCACATCCTCCGCATGGGTGGAAAGAAACAGATGGCAACCGAATGCCGCGAGATAAGGGTAAGGGCTGCGCCCACCGACGAAGGCGGCGCGGGAAATATCGAGGCCGTAATGCTGGATCGAATTGAACACGCGCAGGCCGGTGTCGGCACTGTTGCGCGACACCAGCACCACTTCGACCCGGGCACGGCCCAGGCTGGCGTTGAGGCTGAGCAGCTTCTTGACCAACGGGAAGGCGTCGCCGGGCTCAAGGATTTCTTCCTCGTGTTCGATCTGGTATTTGCGGTACGCCTCCACCCCTTGGGCCAGGTAGACCTTGTGGCTGTCGCTCAGGTCAAACAGTGCCCGCGAAGAAATCGCCAGCACCAGCTTGTCGCCCAGTCCCTTTGCCATGGTGTGTCCCCCCAATCAGCGGTTGTGCCGATCTATAAAACTCAAGGCCTGATACAGCGCCTGCATGCGTGGCAGTTCGCAACCGGCGGCTTTGGCCGCAGCCAGTGGCCGGGCGTAGATCGCCGCCAGTTCCAGCGGGCGTTTGTGTATATGGTCGTGGTACATGCTGGGCAGGTAGTCGTCCATGGTTTCGGTCATGGTGAACATCTGCTCGGCGTAGCTTGCAGGGATTTCATGGCCGCAGGCGTGGGCGCCTTTGACGACTTCCGCCATCAAGGCCTGGATCAGCTCGCGGCTGGATTCATCCGCCATCATCGCCGTGGTGCCGGTGCCCAGCAATACGGACAGACCGTTGTAGGGCACGTTCCACACCAGCTTATGCCAGCGGGCCTGATGCACATTGGCCATGGCCTGGGACTCGATGCCGGCGGCGTGAAACAGCGCGGCGCCCTCTTCGACAATCGCCTGACGGCGCGCTTCATCATTGGCCGCAGTGCCACTGTGATAACCAAGATTGACTCTGCCCAGGGCCTGATGCTCAACCACGCCAGGCGCGGAACGGTGCACGCCGATGTAACACAGCCCGCCCAACAGGTGCAGGGAGGGCGGCAGGTGTTCACGCAAGCTGTCTTCCACATCGAGGCCGTTTTGCAGCAGCACCACTTTGGCGCCCGGCGCGGCGACTTGGGCGAGCGTCGGGGCCAGCTCCACATTGCCCGTGGACTTGGTGCCTACCAGCAACCAGTCACACGGCGGCATATCGGCGGCGCGGGCATACGCCTGCACCGGATGCAGGTGCAGGCTGCCATGCAGCGTGCTGTTGAGGTGCAGGCCGTGCTCGCTGACCGCCGCGTATTCGCTGCGCAACAGGAAGTGCACATCGAAACCGGCGCGTGCCAGCATCATGCCGTAGAACCCACCGATGGCGCCGGTGCCGATAATGCCGATACGGGGCGACTGTACTGTCATGGCAGTTCCTCTGGAGTACGGGTAAATGCTTGATGGATCGCGGCGGTAAGGTCGGCAAGTGTGAGACGCGCCTGCAATTGCCCAAGGAATTGACCCTCGCACACCACGAACAACGCCGGCAAATGAAAGATCTGGTAACGCTCGACCGCACCGCCGTTGTGCCCGGCATCCACCCAGCACACGCGGTCCACCGGCAAGCGCCAGCCCGGCAGTTGCTGGCGCGCCCAACGGCAACTGGAGCACCCTACGCTGGTAAACACTACGAGCGAAATACCTGGCAATCCCAGCAGTTGCTGGTCAATATCCAGGTCGGTCAATTCCAGTTCCTTCACTATACTGCTGCCACCGCCGTCAACTGGACGGTGCTCGGAGTCCGTGTACATGGGTCGTTTTTTACCTCACCCTGATGATGTCGCTGCCCTGCTAATCCAACGCCCCTCACCTGCCCTACCCCGCCAACGCCTGCACACTATCGGCCTGGGCGGCATTGCCTGCAATTGGCCGCGCGCCTGGCGCCAGGGTACGGCGGTTGATCTGCACATCCCTCCCTGGGCGCCAGCGCCCGCTATCCGGGCTATGTCGCGTGGTGCCGCAAGGTCGAAAACGGCTATCGCATCGGCATCTCGTTTACCGATGAGCATGCACTGTTCGGCGCACGGATGGGTGAGCAAGCATGCCGGATGGAACGCTACTGCCGCCAGCACGAAGACGCCGAACCGACACCTGCGCAACTCGAGGCCCTGGCCCGTGAGTGGGTGGCGCGTCATGCCGGCGAGTTCTCCCATGAGGCATTTGTGCGGCCGGCGCTGGATTAAACCGGGCTTTGCCCATTGTCGCGGGCCCGTGTTACGCGCTAAGGTTCCTCCCCCTGCATTCAAATCATGCTGTGCCCGCCGCACGGGGATGGCTGGCGGCCGGCACCCGTGACCCTGGCGAGTAACACGATGGCTGATTTACCGATCAATGACCTAAACGTCGAATCCAACGAGACCCTGATCACTCCCGATCAGCTCAAGCGCGAAATCCCTTTGAGCGACGCTGCCCTGCAGACCGTCACCAAGGGCCGCGAAGTCATCCGTGACATTCTCGACGGCACCGACCACCGCCTCTTCGTTGTAATCGGGCCTTGCTCGATCCACGACCTCAAAGCGGCCCACGAATACGCCGAACGCCTCAAGGTGCTGGCGGCGGAAGTGTCCGACACCTTGTACCTTGTGATGCGCGTCTATTTCGAAAAACCGCGCACCACCGTCGGCTGGAAAGGCTTGATCAACGACCCATACCTGGACGACTCGTTCAAGATCCAGGACGGCTTGCACATCGGTCGCCAACTGCTGCTGGACCTGGCCGAAATGGGCCTGCCGACCGCCACCGAAGCCCTCGACCCGATCTCCCCGCAGTACCTGCAGGACCTGATCAGTTGGTCGGCCATCGGCGCACGCACCACCGAATCCCAGACCCACCGCGAAATGGCGTCCGGCCTGTCTTCCGCCGTGGGCTTCAAGAACGGCACCGACGGTGGCCTGACGGTGGCGATCAACGCACTGCAATCGGTCTCCAGCCCGCACCGTTTCCTGGGCATCAACCAGGAAGGTGGCGTGTCGATCGTCACCACCAAAGGCAACGCCTACGGTCACGTGGTGCTGCGCGGTGGCAACGGCAAGCCCAACTATGATTCGGTCAGCGTTGCGCTGTGTGAACAGGCGCTGAACAAGGCCAAGATCAAGCCGAACATCATGGTCGACTGCAGCCACGCCAACTCCAACAAGGACCCGGCCCTGCAGCCGCTGGTGATGGAAAACGTCGCCAACCAGATCCTGGAAGGCAACCAGTCGATTATCGGCCTGATGGTCGAGAGCCACCTGAACTGGGGCTGCCAGGCGATTCCAAAAGACCTGGCCGACTTGCAGTACGGCGTGTCGATCACCGATGCCTGCATCGACTGGTCCGCCACCGAGACCACCCTGCGCAGCATGCACGCCAAGCTCAAGGACGTATTGCCCAAACGCCAACGCGGCTGAATGGCGCACACAAAAACGCCGGGCTAGCCCGGCGTTTTTTATTGTCTGCTGATCACTCAGAGCTTGGCGGCATGGCGCTGGTGGCGCTCCATGTAGCGTTCGACATAGGAGCATGACGGGATCACCGTGTAGCCGGACTCTTCGGCGAACTTCAACGCCTCCTCGGTCAACGCCGCCGCAATGCCACGGCCTCGCAGCGCGTTGGGCACGAAGGTCCGATAGATATCCAGGGTCTGTTTGCCGAGGTCCATATAGGTCAGATAGGCACGATGACCGTCCACATTGGTCTCGAACTGATGACCAGCCTGGTCATGGTGGATGGACAACGCCTCGCTCATCACTACTCCTCGCGGGTCTTGGATTCCGACCCCTACCTTACCGATGTTTTTCCGGCGAAGGAACATCTACGCCACCCCGTGCCGGTTTCGACAACGAGAAAACCTATAGCGCTCACAACCAGCACGTAGGGAATAGTAGGCGCCAATCCTGCAATTGCTCAAGGCGCGCTCGTCATCCCCCGCCGCTGGTGGATATAGAAAGGGCCTCGATCAACCGGTGACCGATAGCCTGAACATTGCCGGCAGTTGAACCTTAAGACGAACTGGTGCTCTTAAAGTCACCTCTACATGGGTAAAAGATGCAGGGAAAGGTAAACGCTAGCTGAACGAAAGTGTCAGCCTCGATATATAAATTGTCATCTATTTACAAGGCTTAAGGCCTGCGGGCTGGCCCTTTCAGCCTGGATCCAATCTTCAGCGGATTGAAAAAAATTGGACAGTTTTTATACAAAACTCCAAAAGATTAGCCAAAATAGATTCGGCACAAGAATTTTTTTTGCTTCTTGCGCTACGTCAGTTTACTTACTACAAGTAATGAGTAGTATGTACGCCGGCTATCAGCTCACTCTGAGAAAGTAGCCATTTAATAGAAAGTCCTTGAAGGGGAACACGATGAACAACGTTCTGAAATTCTCTGCTCTGGCTCTGGCCGCAGTTCTGGCTACCGGTTGCAGCAGCGTCTCCAAAGAAACCGAAGCTCGTCTGACTGCAACTGAAGACGCAGCAGCTCGCTCCCAGGCTCGTGCAGACGAAGCCTACCGTAAAGCTGATGAAGCTCTGGCTGCTGCTCAAAAAGCACAACAGACTGCTGACGAAGCTAACGAGCGCGCTCTGCGCATGCTTGAAAAAGCAAGCCGCAAGTAATAATCCTTCGGGGTTGTTATCAAGCCGATCCATTTATGGGTCGGCTTTTTTTTGCCTGAATGTGGGTGTTCGCGCTGTTTTATTGCTGCAGGTCAATCGGTGCGCTGGAGGCTATAGGCGCTGCACCCGGTACCCCGATCTCGGTCGGCAAACCATCTTCGGCGGCCACCACATCCCGCACCTGATCCCAGTTCACCCGCAGGTTGTTGGCCAGGTCCTCACGCTTGAGCAAGGCGTTGATCACCGCCGTGTGCTTATCGACCACCGACGGCGTCCCGTCGTCGTTCAATGGTGTATGCGCCTCAAGGTAGACCTTGCCGCCACTGCTGCCGAACTTGTAGGCATCGTTGATGATGCGCACCGACGTCCCGACCGGCACCATGCCGGCCATCTCCAGCACGTTGTTGTTGAACATGCGGAAGCAGCCGTGGCTGGTACGCGTACCGATGCCGAATTTCATGTTGGAGCCGTGGATCAGGTAGCCCGGCGTCCCCAGAGTGAACTTGAACGGCCCCAGGGGGTTGTCCGGGCCGGCCGGTACCACGTTGGGCAGCGGGTCGCCGTTGGCGGCGTGCTCGGCCTTGATCGAGGCTGGCGGGGTCCAGGTCGGGTTCGGCGTCTTGGCGATAATACTGGTATGGGCAATTGGCGACCCCCAGCCCTCACGACCGATCCCCAGCGGGAAGGTGTAGACCACGCTTTGACCCTTGGGGAAGTAATAGAGCCGGTATTCCGCCAGGTTGATCACGATGCCTTCGCGCGGTCCCGGCGGCAGGATGAAACGCGTCGGCAATACGATCTCGGTGCCCGCCCCCGGCAACCAGGCATCGACGCCCGGGTTGGCCGCGACCATCTCCGAATAGCCCAGGTCGTAGGTGGTACCCAGGTCGGCAAAGGTGTCTTCGTACTTGGCCTTGATCACCTGGACCTGACCGACAATGTCTTCACCCGGTGGTGGCAAGGGCAACTGCAAAGCTGACGCAGAACCGGCCGCACAGAGTGCAGCGAGAGACAGGCAGCAGGTGACGACGGAAAGGCGCGACAACATCCGGAAAATCCTTCGCAGAACGACGGGTAGGTTAAAAGCGAGCCGCAAGCTGCACGCTTTCAGCCGCTAGCTTACAGCTTATAGCTTGAAGCTTGCAGCTGCTTCTACAGCTCAAAACGCAGCTCCGGCCAGATCGGCGGCGTGCCACGCTTCTGAGACTCAAGGATCGCCCGGCACAACGGGCACAGGCGCTGGTCCTGGAAAATCGAACGATCAACCCGAGACCAGCGCGGTTGCGCCGGCAATAACGTGCCGCACAGCGTGCGATCAATGGAGCCGCCCAGTTCCAATTGCCGTGTCACCAGGTGCACCCGTACTTCCTGGCAGGCGAACAGATCCAGCTGCTCGTCCGGCTCGATCAGTTGGTAGTTAAACAGGGACCAGGCAGGACGCGACATCAGGGGCTCCAAATCGGGGGGGCGCCACCTTAGCCGAAAGCCTGCCGGTAGAAAAGCGTCATAGCAGGGGTTTTAGCGTCGGCCATACATTTTCCAGCAGCTTGCCCTGTGCAGAGGCGGCCGGGTGCAGTTGATCGGCCTGCATCAGCTCCGGGTGGCCGCCAACGCCTTCCAGGAAAAACGGGACCAGCGGGACGTTTTTTTCCTTGGCCAGCACACCGTAGACTTCGGCAAACGCAGTGGTGTATTTCGGCCCGTAATTAGGCGGCAATTGCATACCCAGCAACAGCACCTTGGCACCACCGGCCTTGGACTGATCAATCATCGACGCAAGATTTTGTTTCAATTGCGCTGGAGGCTGCCCACGCAAGCCATCGTTGCCGCCCAGCTCGATCACCACCACGTCCGGCTTATGCTCTGCAAGCGCCGCCGGCAGCCGCGCGAGCCCTCCTGCACTGGTGTCGCCGCTGATGGAGGCGTTGACCACTTTATCGTCGAAACCTTCGCTCTTGAGCCGTTGTCCCAGCAACGCTACCCACCCTTTGCTGGTATCCAGCCCGAAACCGGCACTGATACTATCGCCAACGATCAGGACTGTACCCGCCGCTGCGTTCTGGGCCATGCACATCAAGGCCAGGCCAGCACTCAAAAACCACATTCGCATCGGATTCTCCATGGGCGCAAGCATTCTCACCGCGCGGAACCTTAGCAAAGTGGTTCCCAGCGCGGAAGGTGAACTGACTATCCTGCACGAACTGAGCCTGGAACTGAACAAGGGCGATAGCCTGGCTATCGTCGGGGCTTCCGGTTCCGGTAAATCCACCCTCCTCGGCCTGCTGGCCGGCCTCGACCTGCCCAGCAGCGGCGAAGTCACCCTCGCCGGGCAAGCGCTGAGCAGCCTCGACGAAGACCAGCGCGCACGCATCCGTGCCGAGCATGTGGGCTTTGTCTTTCAATCCTTCCAGTTGCTCGACAGCCTCAACGCCCTGGAAAACGTGATGCTGCCGCTGGAACTGGACGGCCGCAAGGACGCCCGCGAGCGTGCCAGACACCTGCTGGAGCGCGTCGGCCTGGGCCAGCGCCTGACCCACTCGCCACGCCAGCTCTCCGGTGGCGAGCAACAACGGGTAGCGATTGCCCGAGCGTTCGCCGCCGAACCGGACGTGCTGTTTGCCGATGAACCCACCGGCAACCTGGACAGCCACACCGGCGAGCGCATCAGCGACCTGCTGTTCGAACTCAACAAAGAAAGCGGCACGACCCTGGTGCTGGTCACCCACGACGAGCGCCTGGCCCACCGTTGCCGGCGCCTGATCCGCCTTGAAGCCGGCCTGATGGTCGCGCCCCTGGAGCCTTGATGGCACGTTTGCCGCTGTTGCGCCTGTTCAGCCTTGCCATGCGTCAATTGCTGCGCGACGCCCGCGCCGGCGAATTGCGCGTGTTGTTCTTCGCCCTGTTGGTGGCGGTGGCCGCCAGCACCGCCATCGGTTACTTCGGCGCACGCCTCAATGGCGCCATGATGTTGCGCGCCACCGAGTTCCTCGGGGCCGACCTGGTGCTGGAAGGCAGCTCGCCGGCCCGGCCGGAACAAATCCGCTCCGGGACCGAGCTGGGTTTGGATCACGCGCGCGTCGTGGAGTTTTCCAGCGTCATTGCCACCGATAACGGCATCCAGCTCTCCAGCATCAAGGCGGTCAACGAGCAGTATCCGCTGCGGGGCGCGCTGAAAAGTGCGGCCGCGCCGTTTGGCGATGAGACCCCAGGCGGCGGCCCCAAACCCGGTGAAGCCTGGGTGGAAGCACGGCTGCTGACGGCCCTGGAGCTCAGAGTCGGCGACAGCATCGACGTGGGTATGAAAACCCTGCGCCTGGCCCGCATCCTCACCTATGAACCCGACCGCGCCGGTAACTTCTACAGCCTCACGCCCAGGGTGATGATCAACCTGGCGGACCTGGACGCCACCGGCGTGGTCCAGCCCGGCAGCCGCGTCAGCTACCGCGAACTGTGGCGCGGGCCGCAGGACAGCACGGCGCTGCAAACCTACCGCGACCTGGTCAAACCGGGCCTCGCCGCCAACCAGCGCCTGCAGGACTCACGGGACGGTAACCAGCAGATCGGCGGCGCCCTGGGCAAGGCCGAGCGTTACCTGAACATGGCCAGCCTGGTGGCGGTGCTGCTGGCCGGTGTGGCCGTGGCCTTGTCGGCCAACCGCTTTGCCACGCGGCGCTTCGACGCCAGTGCGTTGCTGCGCTGCCTCGGGTTGTCGCGTCGTGAAGCGATGTTGCTGTTCAGTCTGCAGTTGAGCGTGCTGGGCCTGCTGGCGAGCTTGACCGGCGCCCTGCTCGGCTGGCTGGCGCAGTTCGGCCTGTTCTATTTCCTGCACGATCTGCTGCCGGCAGACGTGCCGCCCGGCGGGCTACTGCCGGCCATCGCCGGGATCGGCACCGGCCTTGTCGCCCTTGCCGGCTTCGCGTTGCCGCCGCTGGCCGCATTGGGTCGCGTACCGCCGCTGCGGGTATTGCGTCGCGACCTGCTGCCCATCCCGTCCAGCACCTGGATGGTCTACGGCGCGGCACTGTTCGCCCTGGGCCTGATCATGTGGCGCCTGAGCCTCGACCTGGTCCTGACCTTCGCATTGCTGGGCGGTGGCGTAGTGGCGGCGTTGGTCCTGGGTGGCCTGCTCCTGCTGCTGTTGCAAAGCCTGCGACGCCTGCTGGCTCGCGCCTCGCTGCCTTGGCGCCTGGGCTTGGGGCAGTTGCTGCGCCACCCGCTGGCGGCGGCCGGCCAATCCCTGGCGTTCGGCCTGATCCTGCTGTCCATGGGGTTGATCGCCTTGCTGCGCGGCGAGTTGCTCGACACCTGGCAAAACCAGCTGCCCAAGGATGCGCCCAATTATTTCGCGCTGAATATCCTGCCGGCCGACAAAGACGCCTTTGGCGCCCGCTTGCTGGAACTGCAGGCACAGTCGGCACCGTTGTACCCGGTGGTGCCGGGGCGCCTGATCAGCATCAACGGCGAACCCGTACAGGAGATTGTCAGCAAGGACTCCAGTGGCGATCGCGCAGTACAACGGGACTTGAGCCTGACCTGGGCTGCCGACCTGCCACCGGGCAACGCGCTGACAGCGGGTGCCTGGTGGTCGCAGCAACCCACCGAGGAAATTCCCGGGGTCTCGGTAGAAGCCAAGGTCGCAGAGAGCCTCAAGCTCAAACTCGACGACCACCTGGTATTTACCGTGGGCGGGGAAAATCGTGAAGCGCGGGTGACCAGCCTGCGGACCATCAACTGGGATAACTTCCAGCCCAACTTCTTCATGATTTTCCAGCCGGGCACCTTGAAAGACCTGCCCGCCACCTACCTGACCAGCTTCTACCTGGCCCCCGGTCACGATCAGCAGATCGTCGATCTGTCCCGTGCATTCCCGGCAGTGACCATCCTGCAGGTCGAGGCGCTGCTGGAGCAGTTGCGCAGCATCCTCGCGCAAGTGACCCTGGCGGTGGAATACGTGCTGTTGTTTGTGCTGGCCGCCGGGATGGCCGTGTTGTTCTCCGGCCTGCAAGCCACCCTTGATGAGCGTATCCGCCAAGGTGCGCTGCTACGCGCCCTGGGGGCCGAGCGCAAGTTGCTGGTCAAGGCCAGGCGCATCGAGTTCGGCTTGCTGGGTGCCGTCAGCGGCGTGCTGGCGGCCTTGGGAACAGAGCTGGTGACCTGGGTGCTGTACCGCTATGCATTTGACCTGGCCTGGCATCCGCACCCGTGGTTGTTACTGCTGCCGGTGATAGGTGCCGTGCTGATCGGTGGGGCCGGCGTATTTGGTACGCGCCGCGCACTGAATGCCAGCCCGCTGAACGTGTTGCGCGAAGGCTGAAACCTGGCTGGCTCGCGCCTCGGCAGGGGGGCGGGCCAGCGATGCCTACTTCACGTACTCGATACCGGTGATCCACCAGCAGACATCTCCACTGGGGGTCTGCACGATGGCCTCGTCGTCGACTTCCTTGCGCAACAGCGCACGGGCCATCGGCGAATCGATGGAGATGTAGTCCATCCGATCATAAATCTCGTCATAGCCGACGATACGAAAACGCTTGGTCTCGCCCTGCTCATTTTCGATATCGACCCAGGCGCCGAAAAATACCTTCCCTTCCTGCTCGGGCATGTACTCCACCACGCGCATGTCCTCCAGGCGCTTGCGCAAATAGCGCACCCGGCGATCAATCTCGCGCAGCAGTTTCTTGTTGTACTGGTAGTCGGCGTTTTCGCTGCGGTCCCCCAACGAAGCGGCCCACGTCACTTTGCGCGTGGTATCCGGGCGCTTTTCGCGCCACAGGTAATCCAACTCTTTCTTCAGCGCTTCATGACCTTCTTTGGTGATCAGCTTGGTACTCAAACGCACGCATCCCCGGGCAATGTCCATAGGTGCCGATAGGCCAGGCATTCATGCCCTGGCGCAGGCAGGCTGACGCTGATCATAAATGAACCCGGGAAAGTAGCCAGACCAGTCTAGCCCTCCAGCGCCTGATCCAGCTCAAGCAGCACCCCTCGCAGATTCTGGCGCAGGCCAGATATCTGCGCCATCGTCGCCTTCAGCGCTTCGGCCCGCTGGCTGAGCGCCAACGACTGGCCTTGCAGTTGGGTGGTGCGCTGCTCCAATTCCCGAGTGTTCTCGTCCAGCTGGGTTTGCTGCTGCTGCAATCGAGCCTGCCATTGCTCAAGCGTGGCCTCTCGTTCGATGGCCGCGCGTTTTTGCTGGCTCAGCTCCTGAGCGACACGGGCAAGGTTGGTCAGCGTACTGTCCATTTCGAACAATGCGTTGTCGTCCACAGTCACCGCAGGTTTGGGCTGCGCCAATACTTCTGGCTCACGCGGGGCAACAGGCGCGATCTGCACGGGCGTTATCGGCGTTTCGACCGCTACCTGGTGCGGTACTTCGTCGAGCGCTTCAGGCTCTGGCCGCCTGGCAGCTTCAGAGGGGGTCACCACCTTGGGAACGGAGTTCATTTGCGACGAAAAGCGAATGGTCGGCACGATCAATGAAGCACTTTCGATTGCCGGCAGCGCCGGCGCCGACATCCCCAAAGTGATCACCTTCATCACCAGCGCTTTCTTGATGATCACCGAGTGATGATCATCGGGCCTGGCAGTCGGCAGTTTGCAGCCTTTGAGATCGACAAAATGATAAGGCACCTGGGTTTCGGTAACGCCGCCCGCCTTCGCCCCCGACGCTGCCAACGTCAGGATTTGCTTGAAAACAAGCATCGCCACTTGCAGGTCTTCCTTGGACTCGACCCCGTCCAGAAAATACCGATCGGCTTTTTTGCGCAAGGCCGCGATATAGACCCTGGAACTGCCCGGCTCCACCTCCTCATCCAGGCTATAAACAAGAAAATTGGAGGCGATCTGACCAACAGCAAACCCACAGAGCAGTGCACCGTTGACCGGAGCGTCCTGTCCGTTGCGTTCAAGAACAAGGGTACGTAGAAGCATCATGGTAATCAGGCCTCATCATAAAGGGCGACAATTTAAGGGTTGAAAACGCATAGCAATTGTTTCAGTGACCCACCTAACAAGCACGTAGGACCTTTCTGATAAATGCCGAGCGCCGTTCCCAAAAGACACTATTGCCCGTACCCTTTTTCACCTTCGCACCTTAGATGATTCAAAACTTGTCCGGTAACCCCATGATAGAAGTACAAAATCTTACAAAATACCTGGACAAGAAAAACCTGATTGATAGCATTTCTTTCATCGCCAATCAAAAGGAATGCCTGGGACTTTTTGGCGAGGACCATGCCGTTAAAACGGCACTTCTTAATATGATAGCGGGTTCTACACACCCTTCCAGCGGCCATATAAACATTCAGGGTTTAAATACTCAGACCCAGACATTTAAAGCAAGAAAACTGGTTGGCTATCAACTCGACCAAGACGTTGATCATCCCATGATGTCGGTTAAGGAGTTTCTGACCTACATCGCCGCCATTCGTGGGTTCCACGGCAACGAAAAGCGTGCAAGGGTAGAAGAGGCCGCCACGCGGCTGGAGTTATGGCCAATACTCAGCGCCCCTCTCAACGCCCTTTCCATCGGTTTAAAGCGCAAAGTGGCGATCGCCCAAGCCATTCTGCATGGCCCTGCCGTATTGTTACTGGATGAACCGACGGCGGGACTCGCGCCTGATCAAAAACGCAGACTCAGGGCGCTGATTCAGTCATTGACGCAAGAAATGACGGTCATCATCGCCTCCCGCGACTGCGACGCACTGTCCGAACTCTGTACACGAGCGCTGGTTATCGCAGGTGGTCGCCTGGTAGCCGACACCCCACTGCCCGACCTGCAGCGCGATTCGCGGCATTTTCAGGCGGTCACCCTCACAGCCGAGACTCCGCTCGACCTGCTGGCCCTCGCCGTACTGCCGGGTGTGGCCGGCATCGAAGAACATCGGCATGCGCCCGGTACGGTGACCGTTCTGGCCATGCCGGGTCACGCCATCTACCCCCACATCAATACACTAATTGCCAATCGCCACTGGAAAATCAACTCACTGAAGCTGGAGCCAGGTCGCTTGAAAGACGTGGTTCATCACCTGAGCCGAGAGGCCCCCCCTTTGAAACTGCTGCCCGTCATATTCAAGCGCCAGCTCACCAGCTATGCCTGCACGCCAGGCACCTACCTGAGTATCGCGATTTTTTTAGTGCTGTCCGTGATCGCGGGGCTGCAAACCAGCCCGTGGCTGGAACAAGACAGCGGTAACCTGCTGGCGTTTTTCCAGTTTCATCCTTGGCTCTATTGCCTGTTGATACCCATCCTGGCTGCGCACCTCTGGTCGGATGAAGCCAATGCCGGTTTTCTCGACTTGATGAAAACACTGCCCATCACGACGTTTGAATGGGTTGCCGGCAAATTCCTGGCCGCCTGGGTCGTGGTGGGCTTCGGCCTGATGCTGATGTTCCCTCTGGTCATCATCGCCAATTACCTGGGCAACGCAGACAACAGCGTTATCGCCTCGCAATTTGTTGCGAGCTGGCTACTGGCAGGCAGTTACCTGGCCGTCGGCTGTTTTATTTTCACGCTCGTGCGCCAGCGTACGGTCATCGTCATCCTTACAGTGGGCTTACTGCTGATTGCCAGCGGACTTGCTGCCTTATTGGATGCGCTTGAACACCACAGGCCTATCTGGCTGATCGACAGCCTGACCACCCTGAGTCCTTTCTCAAGATTCGGCACTATCGACGATGGAATGTTCACACTTCGCGACATGCTTTATTTCATCAGCATGATCCTCGCCTTTCTTGCTGCAACGACAGTCACCCTCAACTATAAAAACAGTTGATAAGGGAAGCCCTCAATGCGATCCGCTCTGCGTACAGGTATGACACTTACCGTCATACTGTTACTTCTTCTGGCGTTCAACCTGGTTTGGATAAGCAAGCTTCCCGATATCCGGTGGGACTTTTCACAACAACAAACTCACACATTATCGCCCCCTGTCCGGCAGTTGCTCGCCTCACTGGATGACCCACTGGACTTGTACTATTTCAACGCAAACAGCGACCCGAGAAGAAGCTACGCCATAAACCGCTATGGCAAGCGCATTGAGGATTTGCTCAAGGAGTATGAAAAAGCAGCCAAGGGCATGATCAACCTGCACCTTATCGAGCCAGCGCCTTTTTCAGAAGATGCTTACAAGGCCGGGGTATTTGGCCTCGACAACAAGGTTGGGTTTATTGGCCTTATCGGCACACGTGCCGGTCACGGTGCGCAACGCATCGAATCGTTCAGCCCCGAGCGAGAGCCCTTGCTCGAGTACGAAATCAGCCACCTGATCTATAAATTGCAGCACCCGGAACGCCCTCTTATCGGGCTGCTGTCAGGGGTGGCGATGGCTGAGTCCGGGGGGCGATTGCTGACGGAGCTGCAACAGCACTTCAACCTGGTCAACCTGGAATCGACCACCGAGCGCATACCGGAACACGTTCAGACGCTGATGGTCGTGCACCCCCGAGCACTGCCCGAGCGTACCCTGTATGGGATTGAACAGTTTGTACTGAGGGGCGGTAAGTTGATGATTTTTATCGACCCGCTCAGCGAACAAAGCCCAAATGCCACGCCTGCCAATACGCGATTGGACGGGCTGCTTGCCGCATGGGGTGTGCAGATGCCCGCAGACAAATTTCTGGTCGACAACTATGCGTTGTGGGACACGCCAGGTCCCGAAAACCAATCCGCGCAGCCGCCGGCCCGATTGAATCTGCCCCGTCCGGCGATGAATACCCAAGATATCAGCACATGGAGATTGAACAGGGTCACGGTATCGACCAGCGGCGCCCTCTCACGGCTCAGTAAAAGCCGCACCACCGTGATCCCACTCCTGCAGAGCTCCGAGCAATCCGAATTGCTGGGCACCGAGCGTTTTTCGGCCTTGACCGCCTTCGATTTGCTGGATGAAAAAACGCCGCCCCAAGGAAAACGCCATGTGATTGCTGCCCGTATCGAAGGGCCGGGGTATTCGGCATTTCCTGACGGCATCAAGGGGCAACCACCGGGTTTGCAAAAAGCGGCGCAGATCCATGTCGTGGTGGTCGCCGACACAGACGTGCTCTCTGACACAGTCAGCGGCTCGGCGCCTGACGGCAACTCACTGTTTGTCTTGAACACATTGGATAACCTGGCGGTGCCGGATGCACTGGCCAATGTTCGCCCCCGTATGACGCTGGAAAAGTCGCCAACGGTGCTGGAGACCCTGCGCAACAGCGCGGAGCAGGACTACCGCGTGAAGGCCGGCGAACTGGAACGGCGCCTGCGGCGAACGGAACAGGAGTGGCAACAAACTAACCCGCAGACAACCCCTCTCGGCACCCAGACCGTGAACCCCACGACCCAACTGCAAGCACTCAACAAAGAGCGCCTGCGCTTGCCCATCGAGTTAAATGCGTTGCGGGTCGAAGCTTACGCGAAGGTGAATCGCCTGGAGCTGGCTATAAAGCTGGTCGCAACCTTTGCGATACCGCTCACGTTATGCCTAATGGCCGGGGTGATTTTTGTAGGCCACCGCCGGCGTCGGATGCAAACCGGCAGCCTGGTTCGCTAAGCGCTCAACGCCTGGCAATCAGCCCCTGCCGGGCAATGCGGGTCAGTTGGCGGATCACGTCAGCCGCGTTGTCAGCGCTCGGAGCCTGGATCACCGCCAAGTCAAAGCTGTTGCTGGCAAACCGGGCAAGGGAATCGCCGTCTTCGACAAACTGGATCAGAAACGCCGAAGGCCGTCCGGTACGCCGTGGCCAGCCATCCAGATAACGCAGGAGCGTCGGCTGGTGCTTGCCGCCCAGGAGAATTTTCGGATTGCGCTGAGTGAGGTCCGCAGTGATCGGGGCCAGGCGTATCAGGGGGCGTAGTGCATTCATCGTGTCGTGTCTCTGCCTCAAAAGTCTGCGGGCAGGTGAGAGGCAACACCGAACCAGCGCTTTAGCGGTATTTCGAAGCCCGACTCTCGATGAGTACACGCTTCTGTCGGGCTGCATTGAGCCCGGTGGCGCCCCGCAATTAGCTGTTTAAATCGGCGCTGAGCAGCATCCTAGAGAAGCCGGTGGTGCAGTGTCAAGAATCCCGAGCAACGAAAAGGCCCGCACATGGCGGGCCTTTTCAGGGTCTTGATCGAGGATCAGTTGGCGATCGCGCGGTCTGCAGACAGTTTGCCGGCGCCTTCCAGCAGCACCGCCAACGAGCCGGCCAGCAGGGCCAGTGCAAACTCATAACCATTGTTGGCCATGAACAGACCGTTATGGATATGCACCGAGAAGATCGCCACCAGCGACAAGATGGCCAGGCCGAGTGCCGCAGGGCGTGCCAGCAAGCCAATGATCAAGGCCAGGCCGGCGAAGAACTCGGTACCGCCCGACAGCAATGCCATCAGGGTACCCGGCGCCAGGCCGATGCTTTCCATCCACTGCGCGGTGCCCGCCAGGCCGTAGCCACCGAACCAGCCAAACAGTTTTTGCGAACCGTGGGCGGCGAAGATGATGCCGACAACAATGCGCAAAATGGTCAGGCCGTAACCGGCGCGGGTGGACAGGATGCGATTGATCAGTGGGCTCATGGGGATAATCCTTTTCAAAGTAGGGGTTGGTTGGCCGCTATATTAATCGGATTAAACAATGATAAAAGCCGAAAAAATGCTTAATACATATCTATAAATCCGATCATTTGCGTGAGGCAACTTTCGGCGCCGACGGCTCCAGGGACTCTCGCTCCCGATCAAACGCCAAGAAATACTTGTTCACGCTATTAACATAGCTGACGCCGCCCATCCCCACCTGCTCCATGGCAATGCGTTCAACCTGAAAGAACCATTGATTGGGGTTGAGCCCGCGGCGTTTGGCTTCGGTGCGCATGCCCTGCACGCGCTCCGGCCCCATGTTGTAAGCCGCCAGCACAAAAGCCATGCGCTCGCGCTCGTTTAGTTTGGGGCTGGAGAAAAACTTGCGGCGAATCATCGATAGATAACGCGCACCCGCCTGCACATTGCTGTCGAGGTTCTCGATATTATTGACCCCCACCCGCTGCGCCGCCGACGGTGTGATCTGCATCAGACCCGTGGGCCCACCACTGTTGCGTGCACCGGGGTCAAGCGCCGACTCCTTGAAGGCCAGCGCAGCGAGGTTCAGCCAGTCCAAACCCTGCTCGCGGGCATGCTTTTGCAGGACCGGGCGCAGTTTCTCCAGGCGCTGGCGGTCGGCCCGTGCCAGCGGGTTGCGCACCTGATAGAGGCGGCGATAAATACGTTGGAACGCTACATCCTGATCGGAGGGGGTTCGATAGGTCTTGAGAAATCGATCAATGCTGGCCCGCAGCATCGAGGCATCCTGGCGCACAAACCAATACTCGTCGCCCGGTTCGCTGATGGCCACCTGCTTATCGAAGCGCAATTTCGGCAGGATCTTCGACCAGCGTTCGGCAATCGGCTTTTCAACAATGGTCAGGTGAAATATGCCGGCCTGCACCATCTCCAGCACATCCTCCACGGCCAGGGTCGGATCGACCCACTCCACTTTGATCGGCGGCTGTTTATGCAGGGCCAGCTTCTGGTTGACCTGACTGATGGCATCCGCCGCGGCGCTGCCGGTGGTCAGCGCCAGGGTGCGCCCCGACAATTGCTCCAGCTTGGTAAACCGTCGCTCGCCCTTCACCCCCACCAGCCACAACGGCACATCGCTGGCGATCGGGTCACTGGTGGTGATCTTGTGCGCGGCGTTCACATCGAGCAGTTCACCGGGGGCAACCAGGTCACCTTCACCGCGGGCCAGCGCGCCGAGCAGTTGGTCCTTGGCCTTGGGGATGATCTTGAGATTGATTTCCTGGCCATCGCGGGCATGGCCATTGAGGTATTGCTCAAAGGCGCGCAGGCGATGGTATTCCACTCCAATGGCCTGGCCCTGCACCTCACCGGAACTGTTGCGGCTCTGGTTGACCAGCACACGCAGGGTTCGACTGGCGCGAATCTCCGCCAGGTCGCGGACCTTGCTTGGCTTGGTCACTTCCAGCGGCCCGTCCAAACGTGCGACCGCCGCCATGGGCAGCAGTAACGTCAGGCACAACATAAGCAACGCCGAGGGTCGGATCATCCGCTCTCCGGAAAGAATACTGGCCAGCTACCTCGCGAAAAACGCGGCGCTGGGGGTCAGAAACAGAGCGCTTTATGCGCAGGCTTCGCGCGCAACGGTGGCACAGGGTAAGGTGTTCGACCAACCACAATGTCACTTGCGACGTTCAAAGACAGCTATAACCCGTTGTAGTTCTTCGATTTTCTTATAAATCTACAGCTCTGATATGCTTTCCGGCCGCAGGCGGAGATAGCACCATGCAACTCATTGATATCGGCGTCAACCTGACCAACCCCAGTTTCGACGAGAAGCACCAGGCTGTTCTCGATCGCGCCTATGCCGCTGGCGTGCAGCAATTGGTACTCACCGGCACCAGCATCGACGGCAGCGAACAGGCCCTGGAACTCTGTGTAAAACTCGATGAAAGCGGCCAGCGCCTGTTCAGCACCGCCGGCATTCACCCCCACTCTGCCAGCGATTGGAACGGCAACAGCGCCCAACGCTTGCGCAGCTTGCTCGGTGAAACCCGGGTGCGCGCCGTGGGCGAATGCGGGCTGGATTTCAATCGGGACTTTTCCCCGCGACCTTCGCAGGAAAAAGTCCTGGAAGAGCATCTGGCCTTGGCCGTCGAATTGAAACTGCCGGTGTTCCTGCATGAGCGCGACGCCAACCAGCGGCTGCTGGACATCCTCAGGGACTACCGCGACCACCTGACCGCCGCCGTGGTGCATTGCTTTACCGGCGAACAACAGGCGCTGTTCAGCTACCTGGACCTGGACCTGCACATTGGCATCACCGGCTGGATCTGCGATGAGCGCCGTGGGACACACTTGCACCCGCTGGTCAGGGAAATTCCCCGTGGCCGTCTGATGTTGGAGAGCGATGCGCCCTACCTGCTGCCGCGTACCTTGCGACCCAAGCCGAAAAATGGCCGTAATGAACCCGCGTATTTGCCGGAGGTGCTGCGCGAAGTCGCCCTGCATCGCAACGAGACCGTGGACGACCTGGCTCAGCACAGCAGCGCCTGTGCACGCGCGTTTTTTGGGTTGCCGGCCGTGGATTGATGCGGCGCATTGACCCATGTCAAAACCGTTTTCCTGAGTAGCGGCACAATAATGGCACCTTGCCAATGCTGTTTCCGCTATCAGAGAAAACCTTCCATGGGTGCCTGGCTTAGCAATATCTCGCTGAAATACAAATTCTGGGCCGTCAACGCGGTCGCGTTCATCACCACACTGCTGCTGGTGCTGTACGCCGTGCAGCTCGAACAACAAGCGCGCAGTAATGCGTCTATGGCTTCCGCGCAGGCGCAGGGGCGATTGCTCAGCGCCTGGCCAGCCGACAAAGCCCTACCCCAGAGCGAACATTGGCTGACGTTTGCCCGTGGCCAAGTCCCACATCTGGCCGACCTCGACCTGTCAGCACTAAGCCGCTCCACCGGCTGGGTCGAACTCAACCGTATGCCGCTGTTCGGCGAAAACCCGCTGATGGGCGCCGAAGTGATCGCCCGCCCTGATGGGCAATACATTGCCGTGCTTGCCTATGCCCCCAGCTTGATCCAGGTATTTGGCGAACGCTTTACCCACTATGCAGTGGCGGTGTTGATCCTGATGCTGGCGATGCTCGGTGCTTCGCAGTTGTTGATCCGCTTCCTGCTCGCCCAGCTCAACACCCTCAAGGACGTGATGCTGCACGTCGAGAAAACCGGCGACCTCTCGGCCCGCGTGCCCTTGGCCTGCAAGGATGAAGTCGGCCAAATGGCCAGTGCCTTCAATGCCATGCAAGCCGGCTACCAACGGGTGGTCAACACTGTGGCGCACACCGCCCGGCAGCTGGACGAGGGCGCTGCGCGCCTGGCCAGCAGCATGAACGAGGTGCAGCACGGCATGCTCGGCCAGCAAAGCGAGACCGACCAGGCCGCCACCGCCATCAATGAAATGACCGCCACCGTCCACCATATCGCCCAACATGCCGGGGCTACTCGCGACCTCTCGCAAACCGCCGACGCCCTTGCCGGCAGCGGCCAGGAAGTGGTCAGCCGCGTACAACGCTCGATTGCCGGGCTATCGACCGGCGTGCAACAGACGGCCGAAATGATCCAGAAACTCGCCGAAGACAGCCAGAAAATCAACGGCGTGGTCGATGTGATTCACAGCATCGCCGAACAGACCAACCTGCTCGCCCTCAACGCCGCCATCGAAGCCGCCCGCGCCGGGGAAATGGGCCGTGGGTTTGCCGTAGTCGCCGACGAAGTGCGCAACCTGGCCAAGCGGGTACAAAGCTCCACCGATGAAATCACGCGTATGGTCTCGGCGCTGCAAGCCGGCACCCGCGATGCGGTGGACTTTATGCAGGAGAGCTCGTTCAAGGCCGACGACTGTGTGCAACAGGCCCAGGAAGCTGGCGCCGCCCTCGCGCAAATCACCGGCGCCGTGGCGCAGATGCGCGAGAGCAACACCCAGATCGCCGTCGCCGCCGAACAACAAAGTCATGTGGCCGAAGAGATGAACCGCGCCGTGGTCAGTATTCGAGACGTGACCGAAAACACCGTGCAGCAAACCGTGGATTCGGCCACCACCAGCAATGAGTTGGCGACGTTGGCCGGGGAGTTGAGCAAGGCGATTGGGCAGTTGAAGCTGTAGGCGCTTTCGACCTGTAATCCTCTTCCTACAGTAGCCCCTCGGTTAACCCAAGGTTTTGGCGAATTTGCCCACCACTAGTAGCGAATAAAGCCGACTTCTTTTCCCTGGCAACCTCTCCAAAGTCTCTCGCCTGACCAACCAGTGCGAGGGACCGCCAATGTGCTTGTCTTTTAACCGCCCGCTGAATGGGGCTGCCTCTTGATTCCGGTCATAGGCAAGTTTGTCCTGTCCCCGATGACCGCTCAAACGCCGGACGCTGAAGACATTCTTCGTGACTTCCGCGGTTGCCTGAACACCTTTGATGAATGGGCCGAAAGCTTCTGGAGTGGTTCGACGCTGCAAGTCGAGCAAGTGTTTAAAGTGGGGAATGAGGTGGCGCTGGTCGCGCCTGTTTCCTCCAAAACTCCAAGCCGTACGGTAGCCGTGTGCAAAGCCCAAGGTTCGATGACCTTGGCGCATATGTTTGAAAGCACGCAGTACGTGCCGATCGGCAACACACCGGTGACGCTGCAAGCCCTTGCAGCGGATGGCAGCCCGCTGGGTGCCCCAATTCATAAAACCATCGGTGCCAGCGGCATTCTTGAAGTCAAGGAGTGCACCCGCGACCAGAAGTACCAAATCACCTTCTACCCCGACCTCTCCAAGGATCACGTCAAGGCACTGTATGCGTCTTATCAGTCGGTAATTGCCGGGCTGGAAGCTCATTTGCTTGATGAATGGAAGAACACCTTCAAGCTGCAGTGGAGCGACTTTGCAAACGCCACGCCTTTGGAGCGCAGCGCACTGCAAGGGGTTGCGTTTGCAAGCGGCATAGCCAAAGCCCTCTACAACCTTTGGGACAACCTAACGCAGCTGTATGACCTGCTGGCGGACATCAAGCCCAACAGCGAAAAGCTACTGCAGTACATCTCTCAGGCAGAGCTCGATGAACTGTTGAAACTTGGCAAAGACGCCATCGCTAAAGGTTTGCTTGTGCTCAGCGATGAGCCGCTGCTGTTTATTTACCTGTCAGCGATGCTCGCCTGGATACGGATGCTGCCGCCGCCGGACATGTATGAATTGCTGGGTGAGATTACCGGCGAAGTATTGATCAATCTGTTTCTGATCTGGGCGACACGGGGCATGGGTGTGCAGCTCCGGTTGGGTGCTCAGGTGATGAGTCATGTCAAGTCAGGGCGGGTGCGTAACTGGCTGGAAACACTGGCGAATCGGCGGGTGGGCCCCAAGCTGGACTCGCATGTCGAGGCGGTTAAGCCGCTCTTGCTGAGCAGCCCGGCGGCGGAGATCAAGACGGTGCCGGCTGCGCAGTTGAAGGCTGGGGAGCAGTTGGCTTCCAACCCGGTGCTGGCGGTGCGCAGCAAGACGCAGCAGACGGTGTTGGTTCGCCAGGAGCTTGTCGACGATGCGCCGGCTTCGGGTAAAAACCTCAACGGGGATGCGGCGGCGGCGGCGGATAAGACGGCCACCAACGGCTGCCCGGTGTCGATGGTCACCGGCGAAGAATTGCTGACCCTGACCGATGGGACGCTGGACGGGATTTTTCCGTTTGAGTGGACACGGTTGTATCGCACCAGTGCGGTGGACGTGGATTGTGGGTTGGGGTTTGGGTGGAGTCATTCGCTGGCGCAGCGGCTTTCTGTCGTGGGCGATTCGGTGGTGTGGGTCGACCACGAAAACCGTAGTACTCAGTTTCCTCTACCAACTGCCTCCCGACCGGCGATCACCAATAGCTTGGCTGAAGCCGCGATTTACCTGGGCTCGTTGCCAGATGAGCTGGTGCTGGCCCAGGCATCACGTTTCTATCATTTTCGCGATGGCGTGCTGGTCTCCATCAGCGATGCGTATGACAACCGGTTGCGAATTTCCCGAGACTTTTTGGGGCGAATTGAACGCCTGGATAACGGCGTGGGCCGCTCGCTGTTCCTGCGTTATGAGTCTGGCCGCATCGTGGCGGTGGACTACCAGATCCAGCGCGCCAAGGGCCGCGAACCCTTCGAATGGATGACCGAGTTTTGCATTGTTTCCTACGCCTATGACGATGCTGGCCGACTGGTCTCGGCGACCAATGCCGTCGGCGAAAGCGAGGTTTACCGGTACGACGAACAGCACGTCATTTTGGAACGTGGGCTGGCCGGTGGTGCGAGTTTCTTCTGGGAGTGGAAACGCTCTGGCAAAGCGGCGCGCTGCATCCGACACTGGGCCAGCTTTTCGCAGATGGACACGCGGTATGCCTGGAACGACAAAGGCCGCGTCACGGTTTTTAACGCCGATGGCAGCCAGGAAGTGTATGTCCACGATGATCGGGCGCGGCTGGTGCAGCGCATCGATCCGGATGGCGCCGAACACTTCAAATCCTACGACGATAAAGGCCGGCTGACGGTCGAGCAGGACCCTCTGGGGGCGGTGACGGCGTATCAGTACGACGACGCCGGACGCTTGGTGGCGTTGTTTCCGGGGGATGACGAGCCGACTTCCTACGAGCATGACAATGGTTTCGTACGGGTGGTGCGGCGCGGTGAGGCGGTTTGGAAGTATGAGCGGAACGACCAAGGCGACGTCATCCGCAAGACCGATCCTGAAGGCCACGTCACCGATTACAGCTACGACAAATATGGGCAACTGATTGGGGTTTGGTACCCGGATCACAGCTGTCTGCGGCTAGTGTGGAATGAGCGGGGGCAACTGCTTGAGGAACACTTGCCGAACGGCGGGATCAAGCGTTATCGCTATGACGATCTTGGGCGGCAGATAGCGCGTGAGGAGGCGCATGGGGCGCTGACCGAGTATCAGTGGGACGGCGTGGGACGGTTGACTCGCGTGGTGCTACCCGGTGGGGCAACGCGAGAATACAGCTACAACCCCTACGGAAAAATCACCGCCGAACGTGACGAGCTGGGGCAGACCACTCGCTACGAATATGCCGACGGGCTGCACCTGATCAGCCGTCGCATCAATGCCGACGGCACCCAGGTCCAATACCGTTACGACAATGTGCGGTTATTGCTCACCGACATCGAAAACGAAGTCGGCGAAACCTACGGCTTGCAATACCACCCCAATGGCCTGATCCAGCAGGAGACCGGGTTTGACGGCCAGCGTACGGCGTATGCCTACGACCTCAACGGCAACCTGCTGGAGAAAACCGAACACGGCGACGAGGGCAGTCAGCTAGTCACCCGTTACGAGCGCGATCCTGCCGGCCGACTCGTACGAAAAACCCTGCCCGATGGCAGTCTTGTGGACTATGCCTACGACCGCCAGGGCAATCTCCTCAGCGTCGACGACGGCCACTGGGCGCTGGCCTACGAGTACGACGCGCAAAATCGCCTCACCGCCGAGCATCAAGGCTGGGGCACCCTGCGCTACGGCTACGACGCCTGCGGCCAGCTGAAAAACTTGCGCCTGCCGGACAACAACCGCCTGGTGTTCAATCACGGTAAGGGTGGGCACCTATCAACCGTGGAACTGAATGGCGCCGTACTGACCTCACACCTGTTCAACGCCGGCCAGGAACACCAACGCCAACAAGGCCAGCTCCTCAGCCACTACCACTACGACGACCAGCAACGTCTGCACGCCCACGCCGTCACCCATCAGCAACACACCCTCTACCAACGCCAATACGACTACGACAAATCCGGCAACCTCACCCGCCTGCTCGACACCCGCAAAGGCGAACACCACTATCACTACGACCCGCTGAACCGCCTCACCCGCGCCGACCACTCCCAAGACACCCAGGAACGCTTCGCCCACGACCCCGCCGGCAACCTCCTGATGCAAGACCGCCCTGGCCCCGACATCGTCGCCGGCAACCGCCTGACCATCCAGGGCGACCGCCACTACGACTACGACGCCTTCGGCAACCTGATCCGCGAACGACGAGGCAAGGGCCATCAACTCGTTACCGAATACCACTACGACTGCCAACATCGGCTGATCGGCCTAACCCAACCCAACGGGCAGACGGCCAGCTATCGCTATGACCCGTTTGGGCGGCGCATCAGCAAAACCGTGGATGGCAAAACCAGCGAGTTTTTTTGGCAAGGCGACAAGCTGGTTGCCGAACACCACGCGGGTCGCCACCGCAGCTACCTCTACGAACCGGACAGCTTCCGGCCGCTGGCATTACTCGAAGGTTATGGCCCAAAAGAAACCAAACCCTTCCACTACCAACTCGACCACCTGGGCACGCCTCAGGAACTCACCGCCCCTGACGGCGAAATCGTTTGGTCCGCGCACTACCGCGCTTACGGCGAAATCGCCCGCCTCGACGTAGGCAAAGTCGACAACCCGCTACGCTTCCAAGGCCAATACTTCGACCAAGAAAGCGGGCTGCACTACAACCGCCATCGCTACTACAATCCGGATATTGGTCGCTACCTGACGCCGGACCCGGTGAAGCTGGCCGGTGGGATTAACGCGTACCAGTACGTGCCCAATCCTACGGGTTGGGTGGATCCGTTAGGGCTAAACGCTAACTGCCCTGGTTCAGCAGAGAAAACACCAACCTGCGCCTTAGCTGCTGAGCCGGAACTGCCTGACGCATCTCGTAAAGGGGCGTTTCGGGAAGCCAAAAGAGACGCCAAAATACCGTTGACTCAACAGCCAGATATGATTACGCATTCGAAGTCAGGCAGGGCAACACAATACAGAAAAGAAAAAATGACTGATTTGAATGATGACAATGTACTGGATGACAATGGCAGGACCATTAATACGAGGGTTTATCAATTCACCAGAGCAGATGGCTCCAAAGTTCTTATTCAGGACCATTCTGCCGGGCATAAATTTGGCAGACCGGATGGAGTGGGAGACCAAACAACACACTTCAACTTACGGCCAATAGACAAGCCCCGCAACGGGCATATTTCCGGAGCGAAAGAACATTACAACTTCAGGATTAAAAAATGAAATACTGGAACGAATTAGATCAGAATATATTTTTCGAGAAGCTATTTAGCAAACCTGTAGAGATTGGAAAAATTGCATTATTTTCTTTGCAGATAGAAAACGATCGACCGTCGCTGGGGTTGGGGTTCGACATCCCTGACTTCCCAGACATATTACCGCCCAAATGGCAAGATAAAGGCTATAACACTTGTAGAATGGGAATTGACTGCCATGGCATCCGCGACCTAAAAATTCAAAACCTTCCCATTCGTGAAGTATTTTCCGTAACTATCACACGTAATAATGATCAGTTCCACTTCCAAGCAAGTAACAAAAACGCCTCAATTGAATTCAAGGCTAAATATATTTCACTTTGCGATCCAAATGTGTACATAAACGGACCTGATGATTATTTTTTCTAGGGCTTATAAGTATATGAATATAGACCTCCTATGCCCCCCATAGCCAAGCCCAATTCGCCCCCTCCACCCACCCCACCTAAACTCTGCCCAAGTTGTTTCAACGGACAGAGGATTCACCATCATGGGCAAACGTCATCCTAATCTCCCCGCCTGGCAATGGCGCAATCAACCACAAAACCACCAAAACCCGACTAATGTAGGGCTGCAATTGATTGCAGTGCCGCTGTTGATCATCGGGTTTCTGCTGCTGGCGTCCGGTGTGTTTAGCGTGAGCTTGGCGAGTTTTGCCGTCGGTGTGATCGGTGTGCTGGCAGGCGTGGCGCTGCGACGCCACGGCCATAGGCTGGAAGCTCAAGCCAGTAAGCGTTTCTGAAAGTCAGGCGAAGACCACCACGGTCTGGCGGCTGATGGCGATAAGTTCGCCGGTCGGGCTCCACAGTGCGGCGGCGGCATGGCCGTAGCCGTCGCGCGCGTGTTCGATGCTGACGTGGTACTGGCACCAATCGAGGGTCGTCAGGTTCTGCAGCGGCTGGATGAATTCGATGGTCCAAGTCAGGGTGCTACCCGGCGCGGGCTTTTTCAGGTGTGGCAGCAACGCCGGGGGCCAAGCGTCGACTAACGCGAGGATATGCGCCTCAGTCAGCGGCTCTTCTTTCACGTCTCCGCGCAAGCGCACCCAGCCGCCCATATCGCGAGATTTGTTGCCGGTGAACGGCAAGCCGCCGACACTCCAGCGCATTGCCAGGTGGCGCATGAATTCTGGGGTCACGCCCTTGATATAGGGCAGCTCCTGGCATTCATCCCAATGTTTGAACACCGGCGGTGCTTCGCTCTCGACAGCGATTTCTGACTCACGGGACGCGCCGAAACTGGCCTGCACCAGCGTCGCCACTTCGCCGTTCTGCACCACACGCCCGAGCAATTGGCTGACGGCTTTGCCTTCGCGCAACACTTCGACTTGATAACTGGCAGACACATCGGGTGCCACCGGGCCAACAAAGGTGATTGCCAGCGAACGCAAAGGGCGATCCGTCGGTACCTGGGCGCGCAAGGCTTCATATTGCAACGCAGCGACCAAGCCACCAAAGGTGGCCCGGCCCTGGGCCCATTCGGCGGGGATGGTCACATCCAACGGGTTGCTACGGGCAGTGTCGAGCAAATCACTGAAGCGCATGACGACCTCACATCAAAAGAAACAGATGAGGGATCTTAACCATCGTGCTCGCCAGGTACAGCGCCTATTCCGGCCAAAAGCCGGACAATGTGAGGGCTCAGAAACAATCGGCGCTGAGTTTATCCAGCACCCGGTCCGCCTGCCCTTCAGCCTTGGCCATGGTGCGATGCCACACCGCAACGCAGGGCTGCAAGTCGGCCTGGTGTTCGGCCTGGGCCAACCACTGCCAACAGTCATGCCAATCGCCCAGGGCAGCCTGGGCTCTTTTCAGGCGTGACATGGCGTTGGCGGGGAGTTTGTCCAGTTCGGGGTAGGCCTCGGCGGCATAGCGCACGCGCTTGATCAACAAACGCAGGCGATGGCGATCATGGCCGGGGTCTTTCAGCGCATCATCTAGCCCGAGCCATTGCTTGGCCAGGCGTTTCTCGATGCGCGGGCGCAGGCCCTTGAGCAATTTCTGGTGTTGGGAGGCGCGAATAAATCGCGGGAATGCATCGAGGATCTGCAGCAGATGTGCAAGCTCCGGGCCTTGCGCCACCTGGCGATAGGCATCGGGTTGCAGGCGCAAGCGCCGCTCAGCCGCTTCATGATGACCCTGCTGGTGCAAATACGCCGCCAGCACCTCGCGGTCGCGCAGCGGCGTGGTCAATTGGCCGACCGCACGGGCGGCCGACTCAAGCTGTTCCACCCCCGGCAGCCCGCGCAGGGGGCGCAACAGGCTGCGCAGACGGCGCACGGTAGTGCGCAGATCATGCAGGGCTTCATCGTCGGTGACGGCCGCGAGGCGAGCCTGGCAGCTCAGTAACCCTACTTCCAGGCCAATGACCTGAGCGACTAACTGATCAACCAAAGCAGACATCCTTCCCCCTTGACGATAAAAATGCCCCGCTGACTCACGCCAGCTTAGACGGCTTAACGCCCGGCGCGCGACTCACGAATATAGAACCGCGCTTTCTCGGCCTTGTTGGAGCAGCCTTCAAACGCTTCGAATTGCTGCTGGGTCTTGGCGCCCGTTAACAACGACAGGGCCTTGGAATAGCTCACGGTGCCGGCAAAACCTTCGGCCTTGGCCAGGTCCAGCTCGTGCCATGCGGCATCCAGTTGCGTGCCGCAGCTGTCGCGGTACGCGGTTTTCCCGGCACAACCAGCCAGGGCCAACACGATCACAGGCACACACATCCAGGCTTTCATCGATGACACCTCAATTAAAGAAAAACAGTCGTACGGTGTAGACGTTGCCTACAAGGAAAAGTGCCTTGTCAGTCAGCCTGAAATCAATCTCGCCGATTGCCAAAGCATACCCGAGCGCTGTGGCTATTCTGGAAAAATATTGCAGGCCCGATGAAGATTGAAGCCGCCCCCTCAATGGGTGCATTGTGGGCACCTGCCCAGGGGAGGACATTGACCATGAAAAAGCGTGTTGCCTTGGTGCTGGGCTCCGGTGGGGCCCGGGGCTACGCCCATATCGGGGTGATCGAGGAAATCGAACGGCGCGGCTATGACATTGCCTGTGTCGCCGGCTGTTCGATGGGCGCCGTGGTGGGCGGGATCTACGCCGCCGGCAAGCTGGATGAGTATCGAAACTGGATTGAAAGCCTCGACTATCTCGACGTACTGCGCCTGGTGGACGTGAGTTTTCGCCTGGGGGCGATTCGCGGCGAGAAGGTGTTCGGGCAAATCCGCAAGATCGTCGGCGAGATCAATATCGAAGAGCTGCGCATCCCCTACACCGCCGTCGCCACCGACCTGACCAACCAGCAGGAAATCTGGTTCCAGGAGGGCTGCCTGCACCAGGCCATGCGCGCCTCGGCGGCGATTCCCAGCCTGTTCACCCCGGTGATGCAAGGCAACCGCATGCTGGTAGACGGCGGCCTGCTGAACCCGCTGCCTATCGTGCCGGTGGTGTCGAGCCATTGCGACCTGATCATCGCGGTCAACCTCAACGCCACCAACCAGAAGCACTACCAATTGCCGGTGATCCAGCGCCCGCCGGCATTTAAAAGTCGTTTTGACAGCCTGGTGAAATCCCTCGGTTCGCACCTGCCCTTTCGCCGCAAACAGGCTGAGCAGTTATTGAAGCTCGAACAGGAGGCCCTGCAGGCCCAGGCGGCCGAGATCAACCCGTGGCTGGACTCCGCCGAGCCCGAATCCCAACAACCTGCCGCCGCGCCGGAAAAGCCGGGGCGCCGAAGTCGGCGACGGGCTCGTTCATTATCGATAACGTCGGCCCGGCGTCATTGCTGGACCTGATCAACCAGAGTTTCGAGGTGATGCAAACGTCGCTGGCGCAGTACAAGATTGCCGGCTACCCCCCGGATGTGCTGATCAACGTGCCCAAGCGGGTGTGCCGGTTTTTCGAGTTCTACAAGGCGCCGGAGTTGATTGCGCTGGGAAGGGAAATTGCCAGCGATACGTTGGACCGGTATGAGAGTGAGCAGCGCTGAGATCCTGGGTGACGCTGATGGCCCCATCGCAGGCAAGCCAGCTCCCACAGGAGAATGCATTCCAAATGTGGGAGCTGGCTTGCCTGCGATGACGCCGGTTCAGGCATTCAACAACCGGTAGCCCACCCCTGCCTCGGTCACGATAAAACGCGGCTGGGTCGGGTCGTCCGCCAGCTTCTGGCGCAAATGGCCGACCACGATCCGCAAGTAGTGGCTGTCTTCGGTATGGGTCGGCCCCCAGATATCCTTGAGCAATTGCTGTTGGGTAATCACCCGCCCCGGATGCCGCGCCAGTTGCGCCAGCACCGCGTACTCCTTGCGGGTCAACGCCACTTCGGCACCGTCCAGCAGCACGCGGCGGTAGGCCAGGTCCACGGTCAAGGGGCCAAAACGCAAGGCGGCTTCCTGGGTTTCTCCCGTCGGTGCCTGGCGTAGCAAGGCGCGCACGCGGGCCAGAAACTCCTGGATACCAAAGGGTTTGGTCACGTAGTCATTGGCGCCGCCGTCGAGAGCCTCGACCTTCTGCCCTTCGCTGGCACGTACCGACAACACCAGCACCGGCACCATCGACCACTCGCGAAACTCGCGCAGCACCTGCTGACCGTCCATGTCCGGCAGGCCGAGGTCAAGCACCAGCAAATCCGGCTTGCTCAGCGCCGCCTGGGCCAGACCTTCGTTGCCGGTGCCGGCCTCAATCACTTTATAGCCCTGGGAGGCTAGGCTGATGCGCAGGAATTTGCGGATCTGCGGTTCGTCATCGATGACTAAAATCGTCGCGGTCTGGCTCATGGTGTCCAATCAAAACCCGTGGAGAAAAGAGGGTAGCTCACGGCTCACCTTCCAGGCCAGGCTGCGTCGGCAACGGCAGGAACAAGCTGATGCAGGTGCCGCGCCCGTCGATGCCGTCAGCCACGCTGATATGCCCACCGTGGGCGCCGACCATGCCCTGGCAGATCGCCAGGCCCAGGCCCGTGCCCTGCCCGCCCCGATCCCCGCGGGCAGCGGTGTAGAACATATCAAAAATCTTCGCACGCTCATCCTCGGGAATCCCGGGCCCCTCATCGGCCACAGCGAAAAACAGCTGGCTGTCCGTTACCCCGGCGCTCAGTTGCAAGCGCCCCTGGGGCGGTGAAAACCGCGCCGCATTTTCCAGCACGTTGACCAGGGCCTGTTCGATCAGCGCCGCGTGCACATACAGCAACGGCAACTGCGCCGGCACATCGGTGTGCACCTGCAGCGGCGCCAGCACCGCACGCAAACGCCCGAGTGCGCTGCCGACGATATCCCCCGGCGACACCCAATCGCGCGCCAGTTTCAGGGCGCCGTGACCGAGGCGGGTCATGTCGAGCAAGTTCTGGATGTAACGGTCGAGGCGCTCGGCCTCATCACGGGTGCCTTCGAGCAACTCGCGGCGGTCCTCCAGGGGGATGGCCTCACCCAACGCCAGCAGGCTGTCGATACTGCCGCGCATGGACGTCAACGGTGTGCGCAAATCGTGGGACACCGAGGCCAGCAAGGCGCTGCGCAGTTGTTCGGTTTCGCCGTGCAGGCGCGCCGACTCCAGCTCCTGCGCCAGCTGTGCCCGCGCCAGGGCCTGGGCCAGCGGCTGGCTTAATGCAGTGAGCAAGCGGCGGCGTTGGCCGCTCAATTCCAGGCCCGGTTTCGCACTGACGCCGAGCAAGCCCAAGGGCCCCTCCTCACTCGACAGCGGCCACCACCACCAGCGGCCGAACGGCAAGGTGCCGGTGCCCATGCCTGCCGGCTGGTCATGCTGCCAGGCCCAATCGGCGGCGGCGCGTTCCGCTTCGGTAAGGGTCAGCGGGCCGCCGGTCTCGACCTTCCAGCCGCCCTGGCCGTCGCGATTGACCAGGCACAGGTTCAAGTCGCTCCAGCCTTCCAGATGATGCGCCGCCGCGCTGATGACCGCCTGACGATCAGTCGCGGCGGTGAGTTTGCGCGACAGATCGAGCAGCTCGCTGGTTTCCTCCTGGGTGTCGCGCAACGCCTGCAGCTGTCGGCGCTGGCGCGCAGCGAGGTTGCCGGTCAGCGCCGCCATCAGCAGGAAGAACAGCAGGGTCAACACATCCTCTTCGCGCTGGATGGCGAAGGAGAAATTCGGCGGAATAAACAGAAAATCGTAGGTCATGAACGACAGCGCGGCGCACACCAACGACGGGCCCAGGCTGCTACGCACCGCTACCAGCAACACGGCGGCGAGAAACACCAATGAGATATTCGGCAGCGGCAACACGCTGGACACGCCCCAGGCCACGGCGGCAGCGACCACGGTGGCGAGCACGGCCAAGGCATAGTCGAACCACACCAGCCCGCGTACATCCGGCAGGCGTGGCGGTGCGGGAATGTCGTCGCTGTCGAGCACGTTGATTTCCAGGCCCCGTGCATTGCGCAACAAACGTGCGGCCAGGCCGCCACCGAACAAGCGACGGCGCCAGCGCATCCGCGACTGCCCCACCAACAACAGGCTGGCGCGGCGTTCGGCGGCGTGCTGGATCAGCGTCTTGGCCACCTCCCCCGCACGCAACAGCACCACCTCCCCGCCCAGGCGTTCGGCCAATTGCTGGGCATTTTGCAGGCGCAGGCGCGATTGTTCATCACGTGCACGGCCGTTATCGATATGCACCAGGCTCCACGGCAAATGCCGGCGCTGGGCCACGCGGCTGGCATGTCGTACCAGCCGCTCGGCCTGCGCGTCGCCGTCCACGCCCACCAGCAAGCGTCCACGCACCGCCGGGGCAGCCTGGCCGAGCTGGCGATAGCCTTGGGCCAAATCATCATCGACATGGGCGGCGGCGGTTTGCATCGCAAGTTCGCGCAGCGCCATCAGGTTGGTCTGGGTGAAAAACGCATCGATGGCGGCACGGGCCTGTTCCGGCACATACACCTTGCCGTCGCGCAAACGCTCCAGCAGCTCGCGCGATGGCAGGTCAATCAGCAGCAGTTCGTCGGCCTCCTGCAGCACCCAGTCGGGCAGGGTTTCGCGCACCTGCACACCGGTGATGCCGCGCACCTGGTCGTTAAGGCTTTCGAGGTGCTGGACGTTGACCGTGGTGAACACATTGATGCCGGCGGCGAGCAGTTCCTGGATATCTTGCCAACGCTTTTCATGACGGCTGCCGGGCGCGTTGCTGTGGGCCAGCTCGTCCACCAGCACCAGCTTGGGCTTGGCGGCGAGCAGGCCGTCGAGGTCCATTTCTTCGAGCATCACGCCACGGTACTCGCTGCGCAGCAAGGGTTGCTGCGGCAGGCCACTGAGCAGGGCTTCGGTCTCGGCGCGGCCATGGGTTTCGACCACGCCCGCAAGCAACCGCACGCCCTGGCGCAGCTGAGTGTGGGCGGCCTGGAGCATGGCGTAGGTCTTGCCCACGCCCGGCGCGGCGCCGAGGAAGACTTTGAGCCGACCCCGGCCGTCCCGGGGCAGATCGGCTAACAGGGCATCGGCGCGGCCGGAGTCGCTCATGCGCGGGGGTTCCTTCAGGTATTTATATAGAGTCTTTCAGGCCGCCATCGCGGGCAAGCCCGTCTCCCACATTTGGAATGCAGTTCCCTGTGGGAGCCGGGCTTGCCCGCGATGGCGGCACGGCTGCTTACAACTTTTCCAGGGCCATGTTCAGCGCCAGCACATTCACTACAGGCGGGCCCACCAGCGGGCTTTCGATATGCTCATCGAGCAAGCGCTGCAGGGTCGACACCGGCACATTCCGTGCCGCAGCCACTCGCGCCAGTTGATAGGCAATCGCCTGTGGTGGCAAGTGTGGATCAAGACCGCTGCCAGAGGTAGTCAGCGAGGCCAACGGCACGGGTCCCTGGCCTGGCACGAGTTGTTTGTTCGCATCATCAAAAATGCGTGTGGCCAACGCCGGGTTGCTGGGGCCCAGGTTGCTGGCGCTGCTGGACACCGTCGCAAAAGCGCCGGCCGAGGGGCGCGAATGGAACCAGCTGTCACCGGTAAAGTCCTGGGCGATCAAACTGGAGCCGCGCACTTTGCCGCCGGCATCGCGCACCAGGCTGCCATTGGCCTGGTCCGGGAACGCAACCTGGGCGACACCGGTCACCACCAGCGGGTAGGCGACGCCGGTAATCAGGGTCATGAGTACCAACAGGCTCAGGGCCGGGCGGATCATGTTGGACATTTCGGATTCCTCAATTCAGTCATTGCAACCTGTGGACACCCGTTGGGTGTCCACAGGAGTCAGGTCAAACCAGGTGCAGCGCGGTCAGCAGCATGTCGATCGCCTTGATGCCCACGAATGGCACCAGAATCCCGCCCAGCCCGTAGATCAGCAGGTTGCGCCGCAGCAACGCCGCCGCACTCGCCGCCTGTACGCGCACACCGCGCAGCGCCAACGGGATCAGCACCACGATGATCAGCGCGTTAAACACAATGGCCGAGAGGATCGCGCTCTGCGGGCTCTGCAGGTGCATCACGTTGAGCACCCCCAGTTGCGGGTAGATCGAGGCGAACAGCGCCGGCAGGATCGCGAAGTATTTGGCCACGTCGTTGGCGATGGAAAACGTGGTCAATGCGCCGCGGGTCACCAGCAGTTCCTTGCCGATCTGCACCACGTCCAGCAGCTTGGTCGGGTCGCTGTCGAGGTCGACCATGTTGGCGGCTTCACGCGCCGCCTGGGTGCCGTCGTTCATCGCCATGCCGACGTCCGCCTGGGCCAGGGCCGGGGCATCGTTGGCGCCGTCGCCGCACATCGCGACCAGACGGCCGTCGTTCTGCTCATGCCGGATACGCGCGAGTTTTTTCTCTGGCGTGGCCTCGGCCAGCACGTCATCCACACCCGCTTCGGCGGCAATCGCGGCGGCGGTCAGCGGGTTGTCGCCGGTGACCATCACGGTACGAATCCCGAGCTTGCGCAGCTCGGCGAAACGCTCGCGGATGCCCGGTTTGACCACGTCTTTGAGGTGGATCGCACCCAGCAATTTGCCATCGGCACACACCAGCAAAGGTGTGCCGCCGCTCTGGGCGATCTTGTCGATTTCCCGCGACAACGCAGGTGCAAGGTCGCGACGTTGTTGACCGATAAACGCCAGCAGCGAGTCCACCGCGCCTTTACGGAAGACGCGGCCCTGGTAGTCGACCCCGGACAAACGGGTTTCAGCACTGAACGGCACGGCGGTCAGCTCATCCAGCGACGGCTCGGCCTGGGGATGCAGGGCGCGCAGGTATTCGACGATGGATTTGCCTTCGGCCGTGTCGTCCGCCAGCGACGCCAGCAGCGCGCCTTCGGCGAGGTCCCGGCCGCTGACGCCAGGTGCCGCGACCACCGCCGAGCACCGGCGGTTACCAAAGGTGATGGTGCCGGTTTTGTCCAGCAGCAACACGTGCACATCGCCTGCAGCCTCCACGGCACGGCCGGATTTGGCGATCACGTTGAGGCGCACCAGGCGGTCCATGCCGGCGATGCCGATGGCCGACAACAAGCCGCCGATGGTCGTAGGAATCAGCGTCACCAGCAGTGCGACCAGAAACACCAGCGGCAAGCTGCCATTGGCGAAGTGCGCAAACGGCTGCAGGGTCACCACCACCAGCAGGAAGATCAGGGTCAGGCCGATCAGCAGGATATCCAGCGCGACTTCGTTGGGGGTTTTCTGGCGTTTGGCGCCTTCTACCAGGGCGATCATGCGGTCCAACGTGGACTCGCCGGGGTTGACGGTGATGCGGATCAGCAGCCAGTCCGACACCAGGCGTGTGTTGCCGGTGACGGCTGAGCGGTCGCCGCCGGATTCGCGGATCACCGGCGCGGATTCGCCGGTGATCGCCGCTTCGTTGACCGCCGCGATGCCTTCGATGACTTCGCCGTCACCCGGGATCATCTCCCCGGCGGCGACACGCACCACATCACCTTTGCGCAGGCTGGTGGCCGGTATGACTTTAAAACTGCCGTCGGCCTCCTTGCGGCGTGCGCTAAGGCCCTCACTGCCGGCCTTGAGGCTGTCGGCACGAGCCTTGCCGCGCCCTTCAGCCAAGGCTTCGGCGAAGTTGGCGAACAGCACGGTGAACCACAGCCACACGGCGATTTGCACGGCGACAAAAGTCGGCACGGCGGTGTCGGGCACAAAGCACAGCACGGTGGTGAGGATGGCGGTCAGCTCGACCACCAGCATCACCGGCGAGCGTTGCAGCTGGCGCGGGTCCAGCTTGACGAACGCTTGGACCAGCGCCGGGCGCCACAGGGCGGAGATCGCGGTTTTTGGCGGTTCCTGGGTGGTCACCGGAGCCGCGTTTTTTGCAGGCATATTCATTTTCATATCCCCTTTTTAGAAGCCCATGCTCAAGTGTTCAGCGATGGGGCCTAACGCCAGCGTTGGTAGGAAAGTCAGGCCGCCCACCAGCAAAATGGTCACGGTCAACAGGGTCACGAACAGCGGGCCATGGGTCGGGAAGCTGTTCTGGCCAATCGGTGCGGTCTTCTTCATTGCCAGGCTGCCGGCCAGGGCCAGTACCGGGAGGATGTAGCCGAAGCGGCCGATCAACATGCCCAGGCCCAGCATCAGGTTGTGGAACGGCGTGTTGGCGCTGAAGCCGCCGAACGCCGAGCCGTTGTTGGCGCTGGCCGAGGTATACGCATAGAGCAACTGGCTGAAACCGTGTGCGCCAGGGTTACTGATGGCGCCGGCCGGGCCAGGCAGGCTTGCGGCGATGGCACCGAGGACCAGCACGCCAACGGGCATCACCAGCAGGGTTACCACCAGCAATTGCACTTCCTTGGCCTGCAGCTTTTTGCCCAGGTATTCCGGGGTGCGGCCGATCATCAGGCCGGCGAGGAACACGGCGATCAACACGTTCAGCAACATGCCGTACATACCGGCGCCGACGCCGCCGAAGATCACTTCGCCGACCATCATGTTGACCAGCGCCACCATTCCGCTGAGCGGGTTGAGGCTGTCCTGCATGCCATTCACCGAGCCGTTGGACGCCGCCGTGGTGGTCACCGACCACAGCACCGTACCGGTGGTGCCGAAGCGCGCCTCCTTGCCTTCCAGCGGAGCGGTCTGCTCTACGGCCGGGTTGTTCAGGGTCGGGTTGGGCTGGTATTCGGCCCACAGCGAGGTCGCGCCGCCGATCAGGAACAGCGCCAACATGCAGCCGAGGATCGCTCGGCTCTGGCGCAGGTCTTTCACGTAGTGGCCAAAGGTAAACACCAGCGCCACCGGGATCAGAATGATCGCCGCCAGTTCGAACAGGTTGGCCCACGCGGTCGGGTCTTCAAACGGGTGCGCCGAGTTGACGCCGAAGAAGCCGCCGCCGTTGGTGCCCAATTGCTTGATCGCAATCTGGCTGGCCGCCGGGCCCAGCGGGATCACCTGATCCACACCCTGCAGGGTCACCGCATTCACATAATGCGCGAAGGTTTGCGGCACGCCCTGCCACACCAGGAACAGCGCCAGCACCAGGCACATCGGCAGCAGGCCGTAGAGGGTGGCGCGGGTCATATCGACCCAGAAGTTACCCAATGTCTTGGTGGATTTGCGACCGATCCCACGGCAAAGCGCGACCAGGACTGCAAGGCCGGTGGCCGCACTGACGAAGTTCTGCACGGTCAGGCCCGCCATCTGGCTGAGGTAGCTCAGGGACGCCTCGCCGCTGTAGGACTGCCAGTTGGTATTGGTCATGAAACTGACCGCAGTGTTGAAGGCCAGGGTCCATTCCTGGCCCGGCAATTTCTGCGGGTTCAGTGGGAGATAGTCCTGGAACAACAGGATCGCGAACAACAACACAAAACCCGCGAGGTTGAAGGCGAGCAAGGCCAGCATGTATTTCTGCCAGCTCTGCTCTTCCTGCGCGTCGACACCGGAGAGGCGATAACAGGCATTTTCGACCGGCCCCAGTACCGGGCTGAGCCAGGTGCGCTGGCCCTCCATTACCTTGTAGTAGAACCGCCCGAGGAACGGCGCCGGCACCAGCACCACGGCAAAGAAGGCGATGATCAGCCAATAGTCATAACTGTGCATAGCCTGCTCCTAGTTCCGATCCGCGCGTAACAGCGCAACCAGCAGATAAATGAACAGCGCCACGGCCAATAGCAGTGACACCCCGTCCAGAACACTCATGGAAGTCTCTCCGTTTAGCGGCGAGTGCCGCGTGTGGGGCAATTGTCGGCAGGAGTGGCGTAAAGGAACGAGAGCGAGGCGGTGGGTGGGGCGTAAAGACGGCGTAAAGAGTGGGTTTATGCGGGGTTTACAGGGGGATTTATAGAGGCTGGGAGCGGGCCATCGCGGGCAAGCCCGGCTCCCACAGTGACTGCATTCCAGTGTGGGAGTGGGCTTGCCCGCGATGACGGCAGTTCGAACATCACCGCACTTATCTGGTGCAACAAGAGAAAACTTCAAACGCCAAACCGTCCCGTCGGCGACAGTTGCGCAGCTTTACGACACGGTTCTCAGGAGTGGCATGCCCGCTGCAACACCTTGAATCATTCCAAACGGTTCAGGGAGAGCAACACAATGAACACACAACTCAAACCCACCTTGGGCACCCTGCATTTGTGGGGTATTGCGGTCGGGCTGGTGATTTCCGGCGAATACTTCGGCTGGAGCTATGGCTGGGGCGTAGCCGGCACCTTGGGCTTTCTGGTGACCTCGTTGATGGTCGCCGCGATGTACACCTGCTTTATCTTCAGTTTCACCGAGCTGACTACCGCGATTCCTCACGCAGGCGGACCATTTGCCTACAGCCGTCGCGCCTTTGGTGAGAAAGGCGGCTTGATCGCCGGCCTCGCGACCCTGATCGAATTCGTGTTTGCGCCCCCCGCCATTGCTTTGGCCATCGGTGCCTATCTCAATGTGCAGTTTCCGGCACTGGACCCCAAGCACGCGGCCGTCGGTGCCTACATTGTGTTTATGGGCCTGAACATTCTCGGCGTAAAACTCGCCGCCACCTTCGAGCTGGTGGTGTGCGTGCTCGCCGTCGCGGAACTGCTGGTATTCATGGGCGTGGTCGCCCCCGCCTTCAGCTTCAGCAACTTCGCCCTGAATGGCTGGGCCGGTTCCGACACCTTCGGCGCGCCGGCAATTGCCGGGATGTTTGCGGCGATTCCGTTTGCCATCTGGTTCTTCCTCGCCATCGAAGGCGCCGCCATGGCGGCCGAGGAAGCGAAAGATCCGAAGCGCACCATTCCAAAAGCCTACATCAGCGGCATCCTGACCCTGGTGATCCTGGCCATGGGCGTAATGTTCTTCGCCGGCGGCGTGGGCGACTGGCGCACCCTGTCGAACATCAACGACCCACTGCCACAGGCGATGAAAACCGTGGTGGGCGACAGCTCCGGCTGGCTGCACATGCTGGTGTGGATTGGCCTGTTCGGCCTGGTGGCGAGCTTCCACGGGATTATCCTTGGTTACTCGCGCCAATTCTTCGCCCTGGCCCGCGCCGGTTACCTGCCATCTTTCCTTGCCAAATTGTCGCGTTTTCAGACACCGCACCGGGCAATCATCGCCGGTGGTGTGGTCGGCATCGCGGCGATCTACAGCGACGGTTTGATCAACCTGGGCGGCATGACGCTGACCGCAGCGATGATCACCATGGCAGTGTTCGGCGCGATCGTGATGTACATCATGAGCATGCTCAGCCTGTTCAAGCTGCGTAAGACCGAACCGCTGCTGGAGCGCACGTTCCGCGCACCGGGTTACCCGATCGTGCCGGGCATCGCGCTGGTGCTGGCGGTGGTATGCCTGGTGGCCATGGCCTGGTTCAACGCGCTGATCGGGCTGATCTTCCTCGGCTTTATGGCGGTGGGTTTCATCTACTTCCAGATGACCGCGCAAGACCGTGCCGATGCGCCAGCGGATGCGATGTTGACCGGGCTCTGATCCACTGGAGGCAGAACGGGCCTACACTGAACTAGTAAGAAAGCCCGTCACTCAAAGCAGTTATTCCCGTGGGAAAATTCTCCCACGGCAATCTGCCTCAAGGAGAGCCTTATGCCGTGGTATGCATGGTTGATTTTAGTGGTCGCCATCGGGTCGATCGTCGGTGGCCTGATGATGCTGCGTGACAGCGCCAACAAGGTGGAACTCACCGACGAACAACGCAAGCGCGTGGCCGAGCGCAACGCCCAGGCGGATGCCAAGGACGCTCAGGATCGCTGAAGCCGGTTTACTCCCAATCTGCCCTGGCAATCTGCAACCCGTGCTGCCCTTTATAGGCAGCACGCTCCGGCTGGCTCCAGCCGTTTAGCAGCGCCTCCTCCAACTTATAGATTTCAACCCCCAGCGGGCGACATACCGTCAACGGGTCCTGCGCGTCCGGCCCCCACATCGGCAGCGACAGATCCCCACCCGGGCACGTCGACAGCGCGCACAACAAATCAATCTCGGCGAAGAACTCCAGGTAGTCGCCCTTCTGCGCCGGGCACGCCTTCATGAAATACATATCGTCGTGGTTCAGGCCGGTGCACTGGAAGATATTCAGCACGTCATGCACATCGAACTCCGTCAGACCGTGGGGCAAAACCGCACGCGTCAGGTTCGAGTGGCAGTGGTGGTGGAAGTCCTCACCGGTGAGCATGCGATTCACGTAGGGATCGCAACGCGTGCCGAGTAAGTCGTGCAGGCGACCGCCGTGCTCATCAATGCCATACCCGGCCAGGCTGTCATCGGTGATGGTGACCAGAGGGCGCAGAAACGGCAGGTTCGACCACAGCCGGTCATGGGTGCTCACATGCGCGCCCTGCAATTGGCGGGTACGCGCCGCCCAGAGACGTTCGCGGGGATCGTTGGCGTTCCACACGTTAAAGTCCCCCACCTGCGGACCCACCGGGGTAGTGACACGAAACACATGCCCGGCCGGTACCTTCCACGCCCTGCCCGTGCGGATCGGCACCTCAAACTGCTCGATCAGCGTGCGCTGATCCACGTTGTTGCGAATCCGCTCATAGAACGCCGTGTCAATCTGCAACGCCGAGCCTTTGCTGACCTGGTAAGCGGCCGGATAGTCTTTGTACATGATGCGGATCCTCGATCAGGGGTGGTTAAACAAGGCCAGCGACAGGCGTTCCGAATCATCCAGGTACAGGCTCATCGCCTCACCGGCTGCCGGTTTGTCCTGCTGGATCAATAATGTGTAAATCTCACGGTCGCGCTCGAGCCAAGGCGACTGAAAACGCTGCTCATCGGGCGCCGCGCAAAACACCAGGCGCAGCTGGGCAATGACCTGGGCGAAAAACTCATCGAACAATGGGCTGCGCATCAGCCCCACGATCTGCTGGTGGAACACCAGACTGTGGGTGGCCACGGCGCGCCAATCCTCGCGCTCACGGGCCAGGGTCGTAGCGTCGATGGCGTGCTGCATGCGCTCGGCCTGGTCGTGGGTGAGCCCGCCGCTCTGGGCAATGGCCTGCAGTTCAAGGGTGCGGCGCACTACAAACAAATCACGCACCTCTGTGCGCTCCAGCCTACGGACCATCACGCCCTTGTTACGCACGTAACGGGTCAACCCTTCCTGCTCCAAACGGTGCAATGCTTCGCGGATGGTATTGCGCGAGGCGTTATAGGCTTTCACCAATTGCGCCTCGACCAATGCCATGCCCGGCAACAGCCGCCCGCCGATGATATCGGCACGGAGTTCCAGGGCAATCTGATCGGCTAAAGACAGGCTGGGCGTCATCACTACCTCACGATTGTTGAACAATCCTATGCGAAGAAGTAATCACTTTTCATGCCAACGAGAGGTCTTCGGAACACGCTCTGTGAGATGGCGATGCGGAATATGGAGGCGGTGCGAGAAAGCCTGAAGGCGCAAATTCCCAAGGCTGAAAAGGCCGGTCAATGACCGGCCCTCCTTGGAGGTTTAGTTGATTACCAGCTTGTCGCGATTCTTCTCCAGCAACGCCTTGCCGATGCCCTTCACTTCCAACAACTCATCCACCGCCGTGAACGGACCATTGCTTTCGCGGTAGGCAACGATCGCCTTGGCCTTGGCGGCACCAATGCCGAAGAGGTCGCGACGCAAGGTTTCAGCGTCCGCGGCGTTCAGGTTGACCTTGGCGGATTGCTCGGGGTTTGCGATTTGAGCGGTGATGGGGGCCGGGGCTTCGGGCTTGATGGACGGGGCTGCGCTGGTGGTGACCGAGAGAGTGGTGAGGAAGGCGAAAATCAACGAGGTGAGGTAGGTGTTTTGCATTTGACGCTCCATGACATGCGTAAGAGAAAAGCAGCTTTTCCGAAGCTGCCTCTCAAACTTAGGCGATGTTTGGAGCGTGTCAAAAATGGCTGAGTTACAGAGTGTGAACTCGGCTGAATCAAGGCTCCCGACGACGCTGCTGGTAAATCCAGTCAACGATTTCGCCGTCCGGTGAATAGCCACTGACGGTGTCGCGCAAGAGTTGGCGAACGCGGGTGTAATCGTCCTGGCCCACGGCTGCCAGCAGCTCTGTGAGCTTTCCTTTGAGCACATCCCACGAGAGATGATCCTCGTTGGCACTCATGATCATCGGATGCTGAGTGGCCACCACGTTCTCGCCGATCAGTAACTCTTCGTAAAGCTTTTCGCCGGGGCGCAGCCCGGTAAATTCGATGGAAATATCACCTTGGGGGTTTTTATCGGAACGAACGCTCAGGCCAGAGAGGTGGATCATCTTCTCGGCGAGCTCGACTATTTTGACCGGCTCACCCATATCGAGTACGAACACATCACCGCCCTGCCCCATGGAGCCCGCCTGGATGACCAACTGGGCGGCCTCTGGAATCGTCATAAAGTAACGGGTGATCTTGGGGTGGGTGACCGTCAACGGGCCGCCGGATTTGATTTGCTTGTGGAACAGGGGAATAACTGACCCGGAGGAGCCGAGTACATTCCCAAACCGCACCATGGTGAAGCGGGTTTTATTAACGCGCGAAACGTTGGATTTATCGCCAAACAGCACCGGCGCCAATTCACGACTCAAGGCTTGAAGGGTTAACTCCGCCAAGCGTTTTGTACTGCCCATTACATTGGTCGGGCGAACCGCTTTGTCGGTCGAGATCAACACGAAATTGGACGCGCCGGCTTGCAGCGCCGCCTGAGCGGTATTCAACGTGCCAATCACATTATTGAGCACACCCTCTGCAATATTGTGCTCCACCATCGGCACATGCTTATAGGCAGCGGCGTGATAGATCGTGTCTACCCGCCAGCTCTTCATGATATCGAACAACTTGGACTGGTCTCTTACCGACCCCAGTATCGGCAGAAGTTTCACCGGCAACGACTCCCGGGCAATACGCTGCTCAAGCTCCGAGAGAATACTGTAGAGATTAAACTCACTGTGTTCGAACAACAGCAGCGTAGTGGGGCGAAGAGACAAGATTTGCCGGCACAGTTCCGACCCTATGGAGCCGCCCGCCCCCGTCACCAACACACTTTGCCCCTTGATGCAGTGCTCAAGCAGTTCGGCTTGAGCCGGGACCGAATCACGACCCAGTAAATCGGCGATATCGACTTCCTGAATATCGTCGACCTTCACTCGGCCGCTGGCCAGATCCATAAAACCTGGAACACTTCTTACATGAAGTGGGAACCCTTCGAGAAAGCCGAGAATCTCACGGCGGCGACCGCGATTCGATGAGGGAATCGCCAGCAGAATTTCCTCGGCCCCCGTCTCATCAATCATGCGCTGGATATGCTTGGGTTTATAAACCTGTAAACCGGAAATAACCCGATCGGAAATACTGATGTCATCATCAATAAATGCAACCGGGCGCATCACCCTGCCCATACGCAAGGCGGCAACCAACTGGTTTCCGGCGGAACCGGCGCCGTAGATGGCAACCTTGGGCAGGCCGTTGTCCCGATTGGTGAACGGCACATGTTGGGCAGCCGTAAACCAATCGCCCAGAAAGTATTGGCGCATGGCCAATCGCAAACCGCCGATCATCACCATACTGAGCCACCAGTAGTTGAAAATGATCGAGCGTGGCACGACGTTCTGGTGGTTGCTGTACCAGAACATGACAACGGCGAGCATCAGCGAGGCGAGGCTGACGGCCTTGATAATGGCAATCAACGCATCGTTGCCAAAATAGCGCATAACGGCGCGGTACATGCCAAAGTGAATAAACAACGGGATAGCCACAACCGGCGCAGCCAAAAACAACCAGAAATGCATGCGGACCGGGTTGATCATTTCATCAACACCCAGCCGTACAACAAATGCCATCCATAGCGCTAACCATACCAGGAGCACATCGGTCGCTACCTGAATGGATCTTTTGTATCGACGTGGCAAACTCAACAAGTAGGTTCGCAACATCTCCATATCAACCTCCAAAGGCGAGCCGCTTCACAAATGAGCAACTACCGATATTCAAACGCTTTGCCGCAACCCCTGGATCCACTACTGGCTGACAGGTTCTTCCACCGCACCCGCATTAAACTTCCAAGCCAGTACGACTAACGGTGTGTAGGCAATTATTACACCCAAAAACCCATCCAGTCCGAAAAGAGCAACACACACAGCAACAGGCAGCAGCCAGCAGACATTCAACACCCCCACGGCCAGTGTCACGGGCAAGTGCCGCCCCGTCCTTCTCGACGCATATTGGTAGGCGTGACTTCGATGGGCTTCATAGACTTTTTCGCCTCGAACCAGCCGTCGAATCAACGTGACAGTCGCATCCACGACAAATACGCCCAATAAAATGATCCAGACCCATAAGAGCGAGGGTGCCATCCAGGCGGCGTGCAACGACAGTACGCCGAGAGCAATACCTAAAAAACCACTGCCGGCATCGCCCATGAATATTTTTGCCGGGGGAAAGTTCCAATACAAAAAACCCGCAACTGCAAATGCGAGCAACAACGGCGCCCAGGCCAGAGAACTGAAACCTGCCAGCGCATAGATCAGTGATGCGCCCAGGCACACGCTGATTGCTTCAAGACTGGCCAAGCCATCAATTCCATCCATGAAATTGTAGAGGTTAAGGAGCCAGACCAGATAGAGGGCAGCAAGCAGATAGCCCAGATAACCAAGGTCGAAGGTCGTTCCCAGCAGGGTGATCGGCGGCAAACCGCCCAACCAGAAAAGCGCCCACGCCGAAGCACCGAAATGCCCCAGCAGCCGCCACCGCGCAGGGATGTGCCCATGATCATCCAGGAAGCCCAGCACGGCGATTCCAGCACCCGCACCAATCAGCCCCCAGGTGAATGCCCAGGACAGCAGGGACAAGGCTGGGAACACGGGCAACAACAGCAGGAAACTCAGCACGATGGCCACGCCCCCGCCTCTTGGCGTAGGGACGGTATGTGAGCTGCGAGCGTTGGGAATATCGATCAAGCTTTTAGCTAGCGCATAACGTCGTAATGCAGCGGTGAGCAGCAAGGAAATAACACCGCCCATCATCAAAAACATCCAAACCATCTATCCAGCTCCAAACGCCGCTACGAAGCAGCAACCCGCTCAATGAATTTTTTTCCCGCCGACTTCAATGCAGTTCCAGCCGACAGCGGCGGCGTCCAGCCCAGAACGCGGACAGCTTTGGATGAGTCAATCTGCAAAGAACCGCACAGCTGGGTAAAAATACCCTGCTTACCGGCAAGCGTTGCGAGTATTCGCAGTAACCCAACGGAGACCGGGAGCAATCGCGCCCCTCGCCCCATACCTTGCGCCAGACAGGTTACCAACTGTCCGGTGGAAAGATCTTCGCCATCGGACGCGAGAAAAATCTGATTCGCTGCCGCCGGGTGACTGATGCAGACAATGATCAGATCAACCAGATTTTCCAAAGCAATCATGCTGCGACTGTTTCTCACGCGCCCAAATGGCAAAGGAACCCCCGTCCCGACAAGCTTCAACAAGCGCCAGAAATTCCCCGGCGCATGGGCTGCGTAGACCAGCGGCGGCCGAATAATTACAACCTCCATTTCCGTGGCGTCGGCAATCTGCATCAAACCGGTTTCGGCTTCATATTTTGAAAGGGCGTAGTCGGTGCTTGGGGAGGGCACGGAGTCTTCGGAGAAAGGCGCGCCTGTTGTAAACGCGCCATTCACGCCGATCGAGCTGATGAAAATGAAGCGCTTTACGCCGGATGCGGCAGATTGCCTGGCCAGGTTCAGGGTCGCGTGAGTATTCGCCTGCCTGAAAAGCTCAAGCGCGTCGTGCTCCTGCTCAAAGACATGGGCACGCCCTGCCACGTGAACCACACAGTCAATATCTGCCAGCGCGTCATGCCATAAGGTTTCAGCGCCGAATTTGCCGAGGTTGTGCACACGGCATTGATGCTCGAGGGCGGGATTTTCCGCTCGAGACGCAATGGTCACCGAGTGATCCGCACGCGTTAGTAACTGCGCCAGAAGCGCTGAGCCAACGAAGCCTGTTGCGCCCGTAAGCAGCACGTTGCTGAGCGGCCTCATTTGAAAACACAACTGGAAATCTTGAACGGTATCTTCAAGGCGATCATTAAAGTATTGGCCTCTTCCAAACCCAATTGCCGAAGCTGTTCGGCGGCAGGAAAGCGATGGTTTCTCAGCGCGTATTGATAAACGCGGTGCCATTTGTTCAAGCGAACTGCAGGCGCCATCATACGCAACGCGCAGCACTTCCTATACCTCCAAGCGTACGTATTGAAGTCGAGGCAGGGTGCAAGTGACGATGATTTTTTTGGGAGGGCGTCGGGTTCCCCACACTCAGTTCATCGGCTGACCAACTGGCCAGGCAATCAACAATGCCTTGTGGGTGGGCCCAGGAAAACTGGCAAGGAGTGCTGCTCTATCCTCAGCAGTTCAGTGAACTTGGGACAGGCACACCATGCCCCGGGAAAAAGAGGTTCGGCGCACGTGCGCGGGAGTTAAAGCCCTTTTCACGTAAGCGTTAAGTCTCGCAAAAGACAAACAACTACTGTTCCTCGGACTTCAATAGCGACAGCAACCAAGCAGACTATTGACCAACAACCGTCTGTTTACGGCGGTGGCTGCGTCGGGTCAGCAACACAAATAACGGGCCTATCAGCATACCTATAATGAGTGCCAGCACTACAAATACCGACACCGGTAACTGAGCTGTACTCAATCCCAGAAACGACAACGTAACACCATTCTGATTTTCAAGCACAAAGGCCAAGATCGCCAAGATGACGACAGCAACCATCAAGGTCAGCAATATACGCTTTGCCTTCAGCATACCTTTCCCCTTACCTGAAAAGACTCAAACGCCTTCTTCCTCATCCTCATTCACCCGATCCCGCAATTCCTTCCCCGGCTTGAAATGAGGCACAAACTTCCCATCCAGACTCACCGACTGCCCGGTCTTGGGGTTTCGCCCAACCCGCGGTGCGCGGTAGTGCAGCGAAAAGCTGCCAAACCCGCGGATTTCAATCCGATCGCCAGTCGCCAGGCACTGGGACATCTGCTCAAGCATGGTCTTGATAGCCAGCTCCACATCTTTGGATGAGAGCAGCCCTTGATGGGTGACAATTCGTTCGATCAACTCCGACTTCGTCATATTTTTCCCTTCTTTTTCAAGCAGCTAGGAAAAGCGCTTCGAAGGTTTTAGCATGACTTGATGAATTTGAACAGCCCATACATAAACTTATCTGCTGGTTGAATAAACAGCCGTAACGGCCGCACAACACGCTCAGTTGCAGATGACGAGCATAGTGCGAGTGACTGCACCAGCAGGGTTCCAGCCGAATAGATAGTCGCCCTCCTCATCCTTGGCGTCACTGGACCGGGTGATGACCTTGTAGCCCTGCATCTTGCATTCACGGGCAGCGCGCTTCTCACACTTGTCCCAGTGGTTGCCCAGCCCCGAGCAATCGATCTCTATACCGCTGACACCACGCCTGGCGTGGGTCTTGGCGCTGGTGGTCGAGCAGCCAGCAAGCACGAGTACCACGAATATTACGATAAGCCTGTTCATTCAAATCCTTATTGAAACAACAACGCTGGAACAGCTTTCATAAGACTATAGTCAGTTCTGACAGTGAGCCGCGACTCTTGGTTCTCGGTGTTGATTCAACGAATTTCAGGCACAAAAAAGGGCGACCGAAGTCGCCCTTTTTCTATGGTCTGACAGAACTTAGTTCTGTTTTTCCATTTGCGCACGCAGCAGAGCACCGAGAGTGGTGTCAACTGGAGTATCCGAGGAGGCTGGCTTGTCGCGCAGGCTCTGGATAGCTTCTTTCTCTTCCACTTCGTCTTTCGACTTGATGGAGAGTTGGATTACGCGGCTCTTGCGGTCAACGCTGATGATCTTGGCTTCTACTTCCTGGCCTTCTTTCAGAACGTTGCGCGCGTCTTCAACGCGGTCACGGCTGATTTCGGAGGCCTTCAGAGTCGCTTCGATATCGTCGGCCAGAGTGATGATGGCGCCTTTAGCGTCAACTTCTTTCACTGTGCCCTTAACGATTGCGCCTTTGTCGTTCTCTTGTACGTACTCGGAGAACGGATCGCTTTCCAGTTGCTTGATACCCAGGGAGATACGCTCGCGCTCTGGGTCAACCGACAGGATAACGGTGTCCAGCTCGTCGCCCTTCTTGAAACGACGAACAGCTTCTTCGCCAACTTCGTTCCAGGAGATGTCGGACAGGTGAACCAGGCCGTCGATGCCGCCATCCAGACCAATGAAGATACCGAAATCGGTGATCGACTTGATGGTGCCGGAGATTTTATCGCCCTTGTTGAACTGGCCAGAGAAATCTTCCCATGGGTTAGATTTGCACTGCTTGATGCCCAGGGAGATACGACGACGCTCTTCGTCGATGTCCAGAACCATAACTTCCACTTCGTCGCCGACTTGTACGACTTTCGAAGGGTGGATGTTTTTGTTGGTCCAGTCCATTTCGGAAACGTGTACCAGGCCTTCCACGCCTTCTTCCAGCTCAGCGAAGCAGCCGTAGTCGGTCAGGTTGGTAACACGCGCGGTAACGCGAGTGCTTTCTGGGTAACGAGCTTTGATAGCAACCCATGGATCTTCGCCCAGCTGCTTCAAGCCCAGGGAAACGCGGTTACGCTCACGATCGTACTTCAGAACCTTGACATCGATCTCGTCGCCAACATTGACGATTTCGGAAGGATGCTTGATACGCTTCCAAGCCATGTCGGTAATGTGCAGCAGGCCATCGACGCCACCCAGATCGACGAATGCGCCGTAATCGGTGAGGTTCTTGACGATACCTTTGACTTGTTGGCCTTCCTGCAGGGATTCCAGCAGAGCTTCACGCTCGGCGGAGTTCTCTGCTTCCAGGACGCTACGACGGGAAACGACAACGTTGTTGCGCTTCTGGTCGAGTTTGATGACCTTGAATTCGAGTTCTTTGCCTTCCAGGTGCGTGGTGTCGCGCACTGGACGAACGTCGACCAAAGAACCTGGCAGGAACGCACGGATGCCGTTAACGTCGACAGTGAAGCCGCCTTTAACCTTACCGTTGATAACGCCCTTGACCACTTCTTCAGCTGCGAAGGCTGCTTCGAGAACAATCCAGCATTCAGCGCGCTTGGCTTTTTCACGGGACAGCTTGGTTTCACCGAAACCGTCTTCAACCGAGTCCAGAGCAACGTGAACTTCGTCACCGACATTGATAGTCAGGTCACCAGCATCGTTGTAGAACTGTTCCAGCGGGATCAGAGCTTCAGACTTCAGACCAGCGTGAACGGTTACCCAGCGAGCTTGGTAATCGATATCAACGATAACACCGGTGATGATGGAGCCTGCCTGAAGGTTCAGGGTTTTTAGGCTTTCTTCAAAGAGTTCCGCAAAGCTTTCGCTCATTTTAATTCCTGTTGATAAGGGCGAAGAATACGCCCATCTCCACACCCCAGACGGTGTGGGTTAGTTTCAATTAGAAGAAGCACCACAGGACTATGACTGGTCCCCTGCGGCCTTCTTGGTCACCCGGCGATATCGCGAATGGCGATTTCACTCAAGATGCGTTCCAGCACCTGCTCGATGGACAACTCCGTGGAATCCAGCTGTATGGCGTCAGCCGCCGGCTTTAGCGGGGCTACTGCGCGCTGGGTATCACGCTCATCGCGTGCACGGATCTCATCTAGCAGACTCGACAGACTAACACCATCGACTTTGCCCTTCAACTGCAAGTAACGGCGGCGAGCCCGCTCCTCGGCGCTGGCAGTCAGGAAAATCTTCAGCGGCGCCTCGGGAAACACCACGGTGCCCATGTCGCGACCATCGGCCACCAGACCCGGCGGCTCCTGAAACGCCCGCTGACGCTGCAGCAAGGCATCGCGCACGGCCGGCAGCGCGGCAACCTGCGAGGCCCAGGAGCCGACTTGCTCGTTGCGCAGATCATCGGTCACGTCATCCCCTTCCAGGATGATGCGCTGCGGATGACCTTCCGTCGCCCCGACGAACTGCACATCAAGATGCGCCGCCAGCAGCTTCAGGGATTCTTCGTTGGTCAGGTCGACGCCATGGTTGCGTGCGGCGAATGCCAGCAGGCGATACAGCGCGCCGGAATCCAGCAGGCACCAGCCCAGGCGCTTGGCCAGGATGCCGGCGATCGTGCCTTTGCCCGAGCCGCTTGGCCCGTCGATGGTAATCACCGGTGCTTTGATATTCACAATTGAGCCTCTTGGGCAACACGGATGCCGACTTGGGCACACAGTGTAAGAAAATTCGGAAAAGACGTAGCAACATTGGCGCAGTCACGGATACGAATCGGCGCCGCCGCCCGTAGGGAAGCAACGCTGAACGCCATGGCGATCCGGTGATCGCCCTCGGCATGCACTTCGCCACCGCCAATCAGGCCACCGTCAATGATAATCCCATCGGGGGTCGGTTCACACTTCACCCCCAGCGCCAGCAGACCGTCGGCCATCACCTGGATACGGTCGGATTCCTTCACGCGCAGCTCTGCAGCACCGCGCAACACAGTGCGCCCGGCAGCACAGGCCGCCGCGACAAACAGCACCGGAAACTCGTCAATCGCCAATGGCACCAGCGCTTCGGGGATCTCGATGCCTTTCAATGCGGCAGCGCGCACGCGCAGGTCTGCGACAGGCTCGCCACCCACTTCGCGCTGGTTTTGCAGGGTGATATCCGCGCCCATCAGCCGCAGGATATCAATCACCCCGGTGCGGGTCGGGTTGATGCCGACATGCTCCAGCAACAGCTCGGAACCCTCGGCAATCGACGCCGCCACCAGGAAAAACGCCGACGAGGATATATCCCCCGGCACTTCTATATGGGTCGCGGTCAGCGCATGCCCCGCTTCCACCGACGCCGTCGCGCCCTCTACCGTCACCGGATACCCAAAGCCGCGCAGCATGCGCTCGGTATGGTCACGGGTAGGCGCAGGCTCGGTTACCGCGGTTTTACCTTCGGCATACAACCCGGCCAGCAACAGGCAGGATTTGACCTGCGCGCTAGCCATCGGCATTGAGTAGGCCACGCCTTTCAAAGCCTGCCCGCCAAGGATAGTCAGCGGCGGGCGCCCATCCGGCCCGGTCTCGATCACCGCGCCCATTTCCCGCAAAGGGTTAGCCACACGATTCATCGGGCGTTTGGACAGCGACGCATCGCCGGTCAACACGCTGTCAAAGCGCTGCGCCGCCAGCAACCCGGACAGCAGGCGCATGGACGTGCCGGAGTTACCCAGGTAGATCGGCCCTGGCGCGGGCTTCAAGCCATGCAAGCCCACCCCGTGAATAGTCACGCGCCCATGGTGCGGCCCCTCAATCACTACACCCATGTCACGAAAAGCCTGCAAGGTCGCCAGGGCATCTTCGCCTTCAAGGAAACCTTCGATCTCTGTCACGCCTTCAGCCAATGAACCGAGCATGATCGAGCGATGGGAGATCGACTTGTCGCCCGGCACCCGAATCTGCCCGCTCAAGCGGCCGCCCGGGTTGGCGAGAAAGGTCAGCTCATCGGCGTTCACAGCAGTTTCCATATAGGCCCGGCGCGCCAGGATCTTGCTGAAATGCTCACGCGCCACTCGCGCACGGGTGAACACGCCCAATAATTGATGGCCATCACCTGCATCGACCGCGTCGCGCAAGGCGTCGAGGTCGCTGCGGAAGGTGTCCAGGGTGCGCAACACCGCTTCGCGATTGGCGAGGAAGATGTCGTGCCACATCACCGGGTCACTGCCGGCAATCCGCGTGAAATCGCGGAAGCCACCGGCGGCGTAACGGAAAATCTCGAGGTTTTCGTTGCGCTTGGCCAAGGAGTCCACCAAGCCAAACGCCAGCAAATGCGGCAAATGACTGGTCGCCGCCAGCACTTCGTCGTGGCGTTCGACCTGCATATGCTCCACATCCGCCCCCAGCTCGCGCCACAGACGGTCCACCACGGCCAAGGCCGCCGGGTCGGTTTGCTCAAGCGGCGTCAGGATCACCTTATGGCGACGGAACAGTTGCGCATTGGAGGCCTCCACCCCGCTCTGCTCGGAGCCGGCAATCGGATGGCCCGGCACAAAGCGCGACGGCATGCCGCCAAACGCCAGCTGCGCCGCACGCACCACATTGCCCTTGGCACTGCCGACGTCCGTGAGGATCGCCTGCCCCAAGTCCATGCCGGACAGCACCGCCAGCAACTTCTCCATAGCCAGGATCGGCACGGCCAGCTGGATCACGTCCGCGCCCTGGCACGCAAGCGCCAGATCTGCTTCACAGCGATCCACCACGCCCAGCTCTACCGCCAGTTTGCGCGATTGCGGGTCCAGGTCCACCCCGACCACTTCGCCGCACAGCCCGCTTTCACGCAGGCCTTTGGCGAAGGAGCCGCCGATCAACCCCAGACCGACCACCACCAGGCGACCGATCATAGGCACAGCAGGTTGCAATGCAGTGACATCAACCACGAGCCAGAACCTTGGCCAATGCCTCCAGGAAGCGGCTGTTCTCAGCCGGCAAGCCAATGGTGATGCGCAGGTGGTTCGGCATGCCGTAGTTGGCTACCGGACGCACGATCACGCCTTCGCGCAGCAGGCCCTGGAAGACCGGCGCGGCCACTTGGCCGAGGTCGACACAGATAAAGTTGCCCTTGGACGCAATCCAGCCCAGACCCAACTCAGCAAAGCCTTCCTGCAATTGCAGCATGCCGCTTTCGTTGATACGGCGACCTTGCTCCAAGTACTCGGCATCCTTCACCGCCGCACAGGCCGCCGCCAGGGCCAGGCTGTTGACGTTGAACGGCTGGCGCACGCGGTTCAGCACGTCCGCGACAACAGCCGTGGACAAGCCGTAGCCAACTCGCAACGAGGCCAGGCCATAAGCCTTGGAGAACGTGCGCGACACCAGCAGGTTCGGGTAGGCCGCCAGGAAGTCGAGGCCGTCCGGCAGGTCGCTGCCTTCGGCGTACTCGATGTAGGCTTCGTCCAGCACCACCAGCACGTGCTCCGGCACGTCCTGCAAAAACTCGTTAAGCGCCTGCTCATCAAACCAGGTGCCGGTCGGGTTGTTCGGGTTAGCGATAAACACCACGCGGGTCTGGGCGTCGATGGCAGCCAGCATGGCCGGCAGATCATGCCCCCAGTTCTTGGCAGGAATCACGCGGGCATCGGCGCCAACGGCCTGGGTGACGATCGGATACACCGCAAACGCGTGCTCGCTGAACACCGCGTTCAGGCCCGGCGCCAGGTAGGCGCGGCCCACCAGCTCAAGGATGTCGTTGGAGCCGTTACCCAGGGTCACCTGGTTCAGCTCGACCCGGCATTTTTCCGCCAGCAGGGACTTGAGGGCAAAGCCGTTGCCGTCCGGATAGCGCGTCAGCTCGGCCAGCTCTTCACGAATCGCCGCCAATACTTTAGGGCTAGGGCCCAGCGGGTTCTCGTTGCTCGCCAGCTTGACGATTTTGGAAGGGTCCAGGTTCAACTCACGCGCCAGCTCGTCCACAGGCTTGCCCGGAACGTAAGGCGACAGTTGTTGCACGCCCGGCTGAGCCAGGGCGAGGAAGTTGCCACTCATGTTAAAGCCTCACAAAACCGCTTTCGGGTAAGAGCCCAGCACCTTGAGTGCCACGGCTTCCTGACTGATTTTCTCCAGCACACCTTTAACCAGTGGGTCGCGGTGGTGGCCGATGAAGTCGATAAAGAACACATACGTCCATTTACCGCTGCGCGAAGGGCGAGTTTCGATTCGCGTCAGGTCAATCCCGTTATCGTGGAACGGCACCAGCAGCTCATGCAGCGCGCCGGGTTTGTTGCTCATGGAGACGATGATCGAGGTCTTGTCGTCGCCGGTCGGCGGTACTTCCTGGCTGCCGATCATCAGGAAACGCGTGGAGTTATCCGGGCGATCCTCGATTTTTTCGGCCAGGCGCGTCAGACCGTACAGGCCAGCCGCCATATCGCCGGCGATCGCCGCCGAGTTCCACTCACCCTTGACCCGCTTGGCGGCCTCGGCGTTGCTGGACACCGCCACGCGCTCGACATTCGGGTAATGCGCATCCAGCCACTTGCGGCACTGGGCCAGCGACTGCGCGTGGGAGTAGATACGGCTGATGCTGTCGGTCTTGGTGCTCTCGCCCACCAGCAGGTGGTGGTGGATGCGCAGCTCGACTTCGCCACAGATCACCATGTCGTGCTCGAGGAAGCTGTCCAGCGTGTGGTTGACCGCGCCTTCGGTGGAGTTTTCCACCGGCACCACGCCAAAATTAACCGCACCGGCTGCCACTTCACGGAACACTTCGTCGATCGCCGCCATCGGCTTGCTGATCACCGCGTGGCCGAAGTGCTTCATGGCCGCGGCTTGAGTGAAGGTGCCTTCAGGACCGAGGTACGCGACTTTCAGCGGCTGCTCCAGCGCCAGGCACGAGGACATGATTTCACGGAACAACCGTGCCATCTCTTCGTTGCCCAACGGGCCTTTGTTGCGCTCCATCACGCGCTTGAGCACCTGGGCTTCGCGCTCAGGCCGGTAGAACACCGGCACTTCGCCTTCAGCCAGGGACGCCATTTTTACCCGCGCCACTTCCTGGGCACAGCGCGCACGCTCGCTGATCAGCTCCAGGACTTTCTCGTCCAGGCTGTCAATGCGTACACGCAGGGCCTTGAGTTCTTGCTCAGACATTAGCCGTGTTCCTTTTCGAACTCTGCCATGTAGGAAACCAGCGCCTTGACGGCGTGGATGTCGACAGCGTTGTAGATGGAGGCGCGCATGCCGCCTACCGAACGGTGACCCTTGAGGTTCAGCAGGCCGCGCTCGTCGGCACCAGCCAGGAATGGCTTGTCCAGGCGGTCGTCAGCCAGGCGGAACGGCACGTTCATCCAGGAGCGGTCGGTGAGGTTGATCGGGTTGCTGTACAGGCCGCTGGCGTCGATGAAGTCGTACAGGGTGCGCTTCTTCTCTTCGTTCAGCTTGCCCATGGCGGCGACACCGCCCTGCTCTTTCAGCCACTCGAACACCAGGCCGGACAAGTACCAGGCAAACGCCGCCGGCGTGTTGTACATCGAGCCGTTGTCGGCCGCGACCTTGTAGTTGAGCATGGTCGGGCACAGCGAGCGGGCGCGACCCAGCAGGTCTTCGCGGATGATGTTGACCAGGATGCCGCTCGGGCCAATGTTCTTCTGTGCACCGGCGTAGATCATGCCGTACTTGGACACGTCGATCGGGCGCGAAAGAATGTCCGAGGACATGTCGCACACCAGCGGCACATCGCCCACTTGCGGCACCCAGTCGAACTCCAGGCCGCCGATGGTTTCGTTCGCCACATAGTGCACGTAGGCAGCGTCCTTCGACAGTTTCCACTCGTTCTGACCTGGAATCGCGAAGTAATCGTAAGGCTTGGCGGTGCCTGCCACATTGATGTGACCGTAACGCGAGGCCTCTTCAATGGCCTTCTGGCCCCAGATACCGGTGTCGATGTAGTCGGCGGTGCCATCTTCCGGCAACAGGTTCAGCGGCAGTTGGGCGAACTGCTGGCTGGCGCCGCCCTGCAGGAACAGCACTTTGTAGTTGGAGGGATGCCCAGCAAGTCGCGCAGGTCCTGCTCGGCTTTGGTGGCGATGGACATGAACTCATCACTGCGATGGCTCATTTCCATCACGGAGAGGCCTTTTCCATGCCAGTCGAGGAGTTCACCCTGCGCACGCTGCAGGACTGCTTCAGGAAGCGCCGCGGGACCGGCACAGAAGTTATAGGCTCTCTTGCTCACATCCAATCTCACTCTGATCTGGTGGGGCTGCAATCATATTCGGCAACGTCCTGTTCTGGAGCGGACCTTTGTGGGAGCTGGCTTGCCTGCGATAGCATCACCGCGGTATCACTTGAACTACCGAGGTGCCTGTATCGCAGGCAAGCCAGCTCCCACATGGACCGAGTCCGGACAAAGGACCTGTATTTCAAAGGGGACAAACAACAAGGGGGCGAATCTTCATCCGCCCCCTGTGTGTCCGCTTATTCCTGCGGTTCTTCTTCGTCTGCGGCAGCATCGAGGGTTGGCTCGTCGACGTTGTCATCGCCTGCTGCGATCACCTCGCCTTCGAATTCCTCACCTTCCAGCTCTTCGCCTTCGACCTCCGAAGGCTCCTGCACACGCTCCAGGCCGACCAGTTTTTCGTCCTTGGCCAGCTTGATCAAGGTCACGCCCTGGGTGTTACGGCCCAGGCTCGACACTTCAGCCACTCGGGTACGTACCAGGGTGCCCTGGTCGGAAATCAGCATGATTTCCTCGCCATCGAGCACCTGGACCGCGCCGACCAGACGGCCGTTGCGATCGTTGCTGACCATGGCGATCACGCCCTGGCCGCCACGCTTGTACTCCGGGAACTCGCTGATGGCGGTGCGTTTGCCATAACCACGCTCGGAAGCGGTGAGGATCTGGCTGCCTTCTTCCGGAATCAGCATCGAAATCAGCTTCTGCCCTTCCGGCAGACGCATGCCGCGCACACCGCGAGCGGTACGGCCCATGGCACGCACGTCGGATTCCTTGAAGCGCGTGACCTTGCCGCCATCGGAGAACAGCATGACTTCACGCTCGCCGTCGGTGATCGCGGCGGAGATCAGTACGTCGCCTTCATCCAGCTCCAGGGCGATCAGGCCCACGCTGCGCTGGCGGCTGAAGGATTCCAGCGGGGTCTTCTTCACGGTGCCTTTGGCGGTGGCCATGAAGATGAAGTGACCTTCGGTGTATTCCTCGACCGGCAGCATGGTGGTGATGTATTCATCACTGTCCAGCGGCAGCAGGTTGACCAACGGACGACCACGGGCGGCACGCGAGGCTTCCGGAATTTCGTAGGTTTTCAGCCAGTACACCTTGCCCTTGCTGGAGAACAGCAGCAGCGTGGTGTGGCTGTTGGCGACCAGCAGGTGAGCGATGTAGTCCTCATCCTTCACGCCGGTAGCCGATTTACCTTTACCGCCACGGCGCTGGGCCTGGTACGCAGCCAGAGGCTGGGTCTTGGCGTAGCCGCCGTGGGAAATGGTCACCACGCGCTCTTCTTCCGGGATCATGTCACCCAGCGTCAGGTCGAGGCGGGCATCGAGGATCTCGGTGCGGCGCACGTCGCCGTATTCGGCGCGGATCACTTCCAGCTCTTCGCGGATCACTTCCATCAGGCGCACGGCGCTGTTGAGGATGCGGATCAGCTCGCCGATCTGGTTGAGAATCTCCTGGTACTCGGCCAGCAGCTTCTCGTGCTCCAGACCGGTCAGGCGGTGCAGGCGCAGTTCCAGAATGGCCTGGGCCTGTTCCGGCGACAGGAAATACTTGCCATCGCGCAGACCGTATTGCGGGTCCAGGGTCTCCGGGCGGCACGAATCGGCACCGGCACGCTCAACCATCGCCACCACGGCGCTGGATTCCCACGGCATCTTGATCAGGGCTTCCTTGGCTTCCGACGGCGTCGGAGAAGCCTTGATCAGGGCGATGACCGGGTCGATGTTCGACAGTGCGACCGCCTGGCCTTCCAGGATGTGGCCGCGCTCGCGGGCCTTGCGCAGTTCGAACACGGTGCGGCGGGTAACCACTTCGCGACGGTGACGGACGAAGGCTTCCAGCAGATCCTTGAGGTTCAGGATGCGCGGGCGGCCGTCGATCAGGGCCACCACGTTGATACCAAACACGCTTTGCAGCTGGGTCTGGGCGTAGAGGTTGTTGAGGATCACCTCAGGCACTTCGCCACGACGCAGCTCGATCACCACGCGCATACCGTCTTTGTCGGACTCGTCGCGCAGCTCGGTGATGCCTTCCAGTTTCTTCTCTTTAACCAGCTCGGCGATCTTCTCGATCAGACGCGCCTTGTTCAGCTGGTACGGCAGTTCGGTGATGACGATCTGCTGGCGGCCACCGACCTTGTCGATGTCTTCGATCATCGAGCGGGCGCGCATGTAAATGCGGCCACGGCCGGTGCGGTAGGCTTCAATGATACCGGCGCGACCGTTGATGATCGCGGCGGTCGGGAAGTCCGGGCCGGGAATGTACTGCATCAGCTCATCGACGGTCAGCTCAGGGTTGTCGATAAGGGCCAGGCAACCGTCGATGACTTCACCGAGGTTGTGCGGCGGGATGTTGGTGGCCATGCCCACGGCAATACCGCTGGAACCGTTGACCAGCAGGTTGGGGATCTTGGTCGGCATGACGGCCGGGATCATTTCGGTGCCGTCGTAGTTCGGCACCCAGTCCACGGTTTCTTTATGCAGGTCGGCCAGCAGCTCGTGCGCCAGCTTGGTCATGCGCACTTCGGTGTATCGCATGGCCGCGGCGTTGTCGCCGTCGACCGAACCGAAGTTGCCCTGGCCGTCTACCAGCAGGTAGCGCAGGGAAAATGGCTGGGCCATCCGAACGATGGTGTCGTACACCGCAGTGTCGCCGTGAGGGTGATACTTACCGATCACGTCACCGACAACACGGGCAGATTTCTTGTACGGCTTGTTCCAGTCGTTACCCAGCTCGCTCATCGCGAACAGCACACGCCGGTGCACGGGCTTCAAGCCATCGCGCGCATCAGGCAGTGCCCGACCGACAATTACGCTCATCGCGTAGTCGAGGTAGGACTGTTTCAGCTCGTCTTCGATATTGACCGGGAGGATTTCTTTGGCCAGTTCGCCCATGAGAAGCCTGATTCCTTTTTCGGGTGAAACCTCGTCGCATCCATATGGGACGAACGAAGCTCGCCGCTGCCGGCAGAGTGCCTGACAACGACTTACGACAAATCAACGAGTTATGACACGGATCTGCACGTTATAGGCAACCCCTTGGGGCGGCCCTGGAAACCGCCGGATGTTATCACAATCGCCGCCACGCACCTATCCCCCTGATGCGCATGGAGCATAGTAAGTTGACGGGTGACAGGCTTGAGGGCGACGAGAGGGGCTCAGAGCTGGGTTGGTGCTGTTTTCTGAGGGCAGATCCGAGGGTTTTGTTGACTTATAAAGCCAATCGGGGGCAAGCCCCCTCCCACATGTTGACCTGTGAACACATTCAGTGTGGGAGCGGGCTTGGCTGCGATGGCGACCTCACCGACACCGAAGCCCTCAATGCAACCGTTTACGGCACATCAACTTGGCCAGCTTGGCGGTGTCCGGTCGCTCGACGACGCCCTTTTCGGTCACGATCACGTCGATCAGGTCGGCCGGGGTCACGTCGAACACCGGATTATAGGCATTCACATCGGCGGCAAAACGCTGGCCGGCGACTTCCAGCAACTCGCCCGCATCGCGCTCTTCCAGGGCGACGTCATCGCCGGTAGCCATCATCAAGTCCAGGGTGGAGCTGGGGGCCACCACCATAAAGCGCACGCCATGGTGCATGGCGCACACCGCCAGCTGGTAAGTACCGATCTTGTTGATCACATCGCCATTGGCGGCAATGCAATCGGCGCCGACGATCACCCAGGTCACGCCCTTGGTCTTGAGGATATGCGCGCCCGCGGAGTCGGCATTCACCGTGACCGGGATGCCCTCACCCGCCAACTCCCAGGACGTCAGCCGCGAGCCCTGCAGCCAAGGGCGGGTTTCATTGACGTAGACCTGCTCCACCAGCCCTTCCAGGAAGGCCGCACGAATGACCCCCAGGGCCGTACCGACACCGCCCGTGGCCAGTGCACCGGCATTGCCGTGAGTCAGGATCGCCTGAGCGTTGCCCTGGTGCTTGCGAATCCTCTCGACGCCCAGTTGGGCCATGACCAGGTTGGCTTCGCGATCACTTTCATGAATCGCAATGGCTTCGGCCTCGAGCACCGCCTGGGGGTCGGCGTGCTTGCGGAGGCGGTCCAGGCGGTCGCGCATACGCTTGAGGGCCCAGAACAGGTTCGACGCAGTCGGACGGGTATCGGCCAGCAGCGCGTAGTCTTCTTCCCACGCAGCCTGCCAGTCACCGCCCTCGGCGATCCGCTCTCGGGCGGCGAGCACCAGGCCATAGGCGGCGCTGATGCCGATGGCCGGTGCACCGCGCACCACCATCGTACGAATGGCGGTGGCCACTTCCTCGACGGTGTTGCAGGTCACCCAGCTTTCCCGGGCCGGCAGCGAACGCTGATCGAGCAGGTGCAGTGCGCCATCACGCCAATCGATGGCCTTCACTTTCTCCGCTGCCAACAGTCGATCGCGCATCCCTCACCCCGTACTCATCAACAAAAGCCGCCGATTATAGCGATCCGCCAGCCAAGACGCTCGGGTATACTTCGCCGTTCTTTACAGATGCCTGGGAAACCGCCCTCGATGACACCGACTGCCGCCCCGCTCGACTTATTGCTGCTGCCCACCTGGCTGGTACCTGTCGAGCCTGCCGGTGTCGTGCTCAAGGAGCACGGCCTGGGCATTCGCGACGGGCGCATCGCGTTTATCGGCCCCCGCGCAGCGGCGCTGAAGCTTGCGGCCAGCGAGGTCCGCGAGCTGCCCGGCATGCTGCTCAGCCCCGGCCTGATCAATGCCCACGGGCACGCGGCGATGAGCCTGTTTCGCGGCCTGGCCGATGACCTGCCGCTGATGACCTGGCTCGAAAAACACATCTGGCCCGCCGAGGCCAAGTGGGTCGATGAAGCCTTCGTGCGTGACGGCACCGATCTGGCCATCGCCGAACAGCTCAAGGGCGGCATCACGTGTTTCTCCGACATGTACTTCTACCCCAAGGTCGCCAGCGATTGCGTGCACAACAGCGGCATGCGCGCACAGATCGCGATTCCGATCCTCGACTTCCCGATCCCCGGCGCCAGCACCGCCGACGAGGCGATTCGCCAGGGCATCGAGCTGTTCGGCGACCTCAAGCACCACCCGCGCATCAAGATCACCTTCGGCCCCCACGCACCCTACACTGTGTGTGACGCCAACCTGGAAAAAATCCGCGTGATCGCCGAAGAGCTGGACGCCACGATCCATATGCATGTGCATGAAACGGCGTTTGAGGTACAACAGGCCGTCGAGCAGACCGGCGAGCGGCCATTGGCCCGCCTGGGTCGCCTAGGCTTGCTGGGCCCGCGCTTCCAGGCGGTTCATATGACCCAAATCAGCGAGGATGACCTGGCTTTACTGGTAGAAAGCAACACCAGCATCATCCACTGCCCGGAATCGAACCTGAAACTGGCCAGCGGCTTTTGCCCGGTGGAGCGTCTGTGGCAGGCTGGGGTCAATGTGGCCATCGGCACCGACGGCGCCGCCAGCAATAATGACCTGGACCTGCTGGGCGAGACCCGCACCGCGGCGATGCTGGCCAAGGCCGTCGCCGGGTCGGCCACCGCACTGGATGCCCACCGCGCCCTGCGCATGGCCACGCTCAACGGCGCCCGTGCCATGGGCCTGGAAAGCGAGATCGGCTCGCTGGAAGTCGGCAAGGCGGCGGATATCGTGGCCTTCGATCTTTGCGGGCTGGCGCAACAACCGATCTACGATCCGGTCTCAACGCTTATATATGCCACCGGACGCGATTGTGTGAAACACCTTTGGGTCGCCGGCAAGCAGTTACTCGACGACCGGCAATTGACCCGCATGGATGAACAGCAGTTGACCGCCACAGCCATTGCCTGGGGCGAACGCATCAGCGGGCACAGCGAATAACGACGGTGTTGAACCCCTACGTTCAGCACCGACAACACGATTTATCAGGTTTAGAGGATTCACCATGAGCAACGTCGACCACGCCGAAATCGCCAAATTCGAAGCCCTGGCTCACCGCTGGTGGGACCGCGAAAGCGAATTCAAACCCCTGCACGACATCAACCCATTGCGGGTGAACTGGATTGACGAGCGCGTCAACCTGGCCGGCAAGAAGGTATTGGACGTCGGTTGCGGCGGCGGCATCCTCAGTGAAGCGATGGCCCAGCGCGGCGCCACCGTGATGGGCATCGACATGGGCGAAGCACCGTTGGCCGTGGCCCAGCTGCATCAGCTGGAATCCGGCGTGAGCGTGGAGTACCGCCAGATCACCGCCGAGGCCCTGGCCGAAGAGCTGCCCGAGCAGTTCGACGTGGTCACCTGCCTTGAAATGCTGGAACACGTGCCGGACCCGTCCTCGGTAATCCGCGCCTGTTTCCGCATGGTCAAGCCGGGCGGCCAGGTGTTCTTCTCCACCATCAACCGTAATCCCAAGGCCTACCTGTTCGCGATCATCGGCGCCGAATACATCATGAAGCTGCTGCCGCGCGGCACCCATGATTTCAAGAAATTCATCCGCCCTTCCGAGCTGGGCGCCTGGAGCCGTCAGGCCGGCCTGACCGTCAAGGACATCATTGGCCTGACCTACAACCCGCTGACCAAGCACTACAAGCTGGCCAGCGACGTTGACGTCAACTACATGATCCAGACCCTGCGCGAGGAGTGAGCCTGTGAAGTTGCGAGCGGTTCTCTTCGATATGGACGGTACCCTGCTGGACACCGCGCCGGACTTTATCGCCATCTGTCAGGCCATGCGCGCCGACCGTGGCCTGGCGCCGGTCAACCCCCAGCACATCCGTGATGAAATCTCCGGCGGAGCGCGGGCGATGGTCGCCGTGACCTTCTCGATGGACCCCGAATCCCCAGGTTTTGAAGAGCTGCGCCAGGAATTTCTTGAGCGCTACCTCAAGGGCTGCGCCGTCCACAGCAAATTGTTCGACGGCATGGCCGAACTGCTGGAAGACATCGAGAAAGCCAAGCTGATCTGGGGCGTGGTCACCAACAAGCCGTTGCGCTTTGCCGAGCCGATCATGCAGCAACTGGGCCTGGCCGAACGCTCGGCACTGCTGATCTGCCCCGATCATGTAAAAAACAGCAAGCCGGACCCGGAGCCGATGATCCTGGCGTGCAAGATGCTCGACCTGGACCCGGCCAGCGTGTTGTTCGTGGGCGACGACCTGCGCGACATCGAGTCCGGCCGCGACGCCGGCACGCGCACGGCGGCGGTCACTTATGGGTACATCCACCCGGACGACAACCCGCGCCACTGGGGCGCCGACGTGGTGGTGGATCACCCGCTGGAACTGCGCAAGGTGCTGGATAACGCTCTGTGCAGTTGCTGACTGTTCGAAGCTCTTGAAATCACCGAGGTCAATGTGGGAGCTGGCTTGCCTGCGATTGCGGCCTGCCAGCCAGCACTTGCGGTGACTGATACTGCGCAATCGCAGGCAAGCCAGCTCCCACATGAATGGGTTACCAATCCGAATTCTGTAGAGGTTGTTGTTTATGTTTGATTACTCCGCACGTCCAGAACTGCTCAAAGGCCGGGTGATCCTGGTCACCGGCGCCGGCCGCGGGATTGGCGCGGCGGCAGCAAAAACCTACGCCGCCCATGGCGCCACCGTGCTGCTGCTGGGCAAGACCGAAGCCAACCTGGCCCAAGTGTATGACGAGATCGAGGCAGCGGGTCAGCCGCAACCGGTGGTCATTCCGTTCAACCTGGAGACCGCCCTGCCCCATCAATATGATGAGCTGGCGGCGATGATCGAAAAGGCGTTCGGCCACCTCGACGGCCTGCTGCACAATGCCTCGATCATCGGCCCGCGCACGCCAATCGAACAGCTGTCCGGCGAGAATTTCATGCGGGTGATGCACGTGAACGTCAACGCAATGTTCATGCTGACCAGCACCTTGCTGCCACTGCTCAAGCTGTCCCAGGATGCCTCGGTAGTGTTCACCTCCAGCAGCGTCGGGCGTAAAGGTCGGGCGTATTGGGGGGCTTATGGGGTGTCGAAGTTTGCGACTGAAGGCTTGATGCAAACCCTGGCCGACGAGTTGGACACGGTTGCGCCGGTACGGGCCAACAGCATCAACCCGGGCGCCACGCGCACCAGCATGCGGGCCCAGGCGTATCCGGGGGAGAACCCGACGGATAACCCGACGCCGGAGGAGATCATGCCGGTGTACCTGTACCTGATGGGTCCGGATAGCACGGGCATTAATGGGCAGGCGTTTGACGCGCAGTAAACATCTGCAACGCCGCAGAACCCAAAAGTGGCTGGCCTTTGTGGCGAGCGGGCTTGCCCGCGTTGGGCTGCAACGCGGCCCCAAAACCTGCCACCGCGCGCGCTCTGTTAGATCGCGGTGCGGCTGCTTCGCAGCCCAACGCGGGCAAGCCCGCTCGCCACGTGGCTCGCCCTACATTGGGTTACACGTTTAGTTCTTCACCACTTCTTCCAGGGTGAAGCGCCCCAGCGGGTTCTGCAGGAAATTGCTCACATTCTTGCGTGAGATGTTGATGTACGGGCTGTAGTACAGGTCGATCCAGTTCACATCCTGTTTCGCCAGTTTTTGCAGGTCCACATACATCTGCTCACGCTTGACCGGGTCAGCCTCGATCCGCGCCGCCGCTACCAGTTCCTTGACCTTGTCGTTCTTGTAACGGGTCATGTAGTTCTGGTTGGTGTCGTGGCCCAGCACGAAGGTGGTCTTCTGGTCCGGGTCGAGGATGTCGTTGGTCCAGTACATCACCGAAATATCGTACTCACCGTCCACCAGCATCTGCCAGCTTTGGGTCGGGTCGACTTTCTGCAGGTTGGCCGTTACGCCGACCTTGGCCAACTGGTCCTTGATGATCACCGCAATCTGCTCGTCGGCTTCGTTGCCGGCGTTGACCACGTAGTTGAGCTTCAAGTCCTTGGCACCGGCATCCGCCAGCAGCTTCTTGGCGGCCGTCGGGTCATACGGGCGCTGCAGATTGTTGGCGTAGTGGTACAGCGAGCCTTTGGGGATATAGGAATAGGCCACGGTACCCTGGCCGTAAGTGGCGGTTTTCACCAGCGATTGTTTATCGATGGCCATGTCCAGCGCCTGGCGGACTTCCGGCTTGGCCAGCAGGCCATGCGCGTGGTTGATCAACAAGTGATCCTCACGGGTGGACGGGTCGGAGTGGATCACCACGTTCTGGTCTTTTTTCAGCTCTTCTACCCGGGAAAACGGCACGAAGATCGCTGTGTCCAGCTCGTTGTTCTGCACCATGCGCATACGCGTGTTGTCATCGGTCACGGAGACCCATTCCACGCCATCGAGGCTCACGTTCTTGGCCTGCCAGAAATTCGGGTTCTTCTTCAGGATCACCCGATCGCCCTTGCGCCACTCCTCCACGGTAAATGCGCCGGAGGTCACCGGATTTTCCGAGTAGGCGTCTTCGCCCATTTTGGTCATGGCCTTTTCCGACAGAATCGACACCGTCGGCGACGCCAGTTGCGACAGGAAGGCTACCGCCGGAGTCTTCAGGGTGACCACCAGGGTTTTCGGGTCCGCAGCCTTGGCCGTGTTGATCAGGTTGAAGGGGTCAGCCCACAGCGAAGCTTTGTTGTCGCGGATACGCAGCAGGCTGAACGCCGCATCATCGGCGGTGATCGCCGAGCCGTCGGAGAACTTCGCCTCGCGCAGCTTGAAGGTGTAGGTCAGGCCGTCCTTGGAAATTTCCCAGCTTTCTGCCAGGCCCGGTTCCATCTTGGTGCCTAGGTTGTCCACGCGCACCAGGGTGTCGTAGACGTTGGCAAACACCCAGGTATCGCGGTTTTGCGCGCTTTTGATCGGGTCGAAGGTGGTGCTGTCTTCACGGCAGCCGATGGTCAGCACACCGGCGGCCTGGGCGAGGCCGGCGGTAAGGGACCATGCAGTCAATGTAGCGGCGGCGAGCAACTTCAAGTGGCGCGATTGCATATCACAACTCCTTGTTAATGAATGGCAGAGGGTTAAAGCAACGGTTCTTCAAGCACGCAACTGTATCGATGCTCGTGCAGGAAATGGGTCGGCGGCAACACCACGGAACACATGGCGCGCGCATACCGGCAACGCGGGTGAAAGGCACAGCCTGTCGGCAAATTCAGCGGGCTCGGGGGTTCACCGGGCAACGGTTCCGTGGGCAGTGGCCGATGCGGATCAATCTCGGGAATCGCCTGGATCAGCGCCGCCGTGTACGGATGGCGCGGCGCGGTAAACACCGCTTCCACTGGCCCTTCCTCGACGATCTTGCCCAGGTACATTACCGCCACTCGGTCGCACAGGCGGCGCACGATGGCCAGGTCATGGGCGATAAACAGGATCGCCAGGTTCATGCGCTGCTGCAGCTCCAGCAGCAAATTGATGATCTGGCCCTGGATCGACACATCCAGCGCCGCCACGCATTCATCGGCGATGATCAGGCGCGGCTCCACCGCCAGCGCCCGGGCGATCCCCACGCGCTGGCACTGGCCGCCGCTGAGGGAGCCGGGTTTGCGGCCGGCCAGTTCCGGACGCAGGCCCACCAGGTCAAGCAGCTCAACCACGCGGGCCGGGATCTGCTGCAAAGCGACTTTGCGCTGTACCCGCAAGACCTCGGCAAGGGTTTCGCCGATGGTATGGCGCGGGTTCAGCGCGGCATACGGGTCCTGGAAAATCATCGCGGTTTCATGGCGCAGGCGAGCAATGTCAATCGCACTGCCGTGGGCCATATCGATGCCATCAAACAACACCTGGCCGGCGCTGATCGGGTTGAGGTGCAGGATCGCCCGCCCCAGCGTACTTTTGCCGCTGCCGGACTCACCGACCAAACCCAGGGTTTGGCCTGCGGCCAGGTTCAGCGACACCCCGTTCACCGCCTTCACCCACTGTTTGTTCAGGCCGAACAGGCCATTGCCGGACGCCGCGAAGCGCACCTCCAGGTTCTTGATTTGCAACAGGCTCATGGGCGGCCTCCCAACGGATAGTGACACGCCACCCGCACGCCCTCCGGCAGCAACTCGGTGCACAGGGTACCCACCTGCGGGCAGCGCGGGTTGAAGCGGCAACCGGCGGGCAAGGCATCCAGCAACGGCGGCTGGCCGGGAATGGTACGCAGCAGGGCATGCCCGCTGCTGTGGGCGGGCTGGCAGTCGATCAAGCCGGCGGTGTACGGGTGCTGCGGATGGGCCAGCAGGTCATATTTGCTGCCGTGTTCGCACAGGCGCCCGGCATACATCACGGCAATGGAATCACAGGTCTGCGCTACCACGCCGAGGTCGTGGGTAATCATGATGATCGACAGGCCGCGCTGATCGCGCAGCTCCAGCAGCAGACGCAGGATCTGCGCCTGCACCGTCACATCGAGGGCGGTGGTTGGCTCGTCGGCAATCAGCACGTGCGGGTCGCAGCCCAGGGCCACCGCGATCATGGCGCGCTGGCGCATACCGCCGGAGAACTCGTGGGGATAGTTATCGACCCGCGCCTGAGGGTCCGGAATGCCGACCTGGCGCAGCACCTCGATGGCTTGCCGGCGTGCATCCTTTTTCGACGCGCCTTGATGCAGCCGGATGCCCTCGGCGATTTGCTCGCCGATGCGCATCAAGGGGTCGAGGTGGCTGCTGGGGTTCTGGAAGATCATGCCCAGTTGGCCGCCGCGTACGGCACGCATACCGGCATCATCAAGTTGCAATAAATCCTGCCCGGCCAGGTGCACCGAACCGCCCTGCACTCGCAGATTGGGCGACGGCAACAAGCGCATCAGCCCGCGACAGGCCATGGTCTTGCCCGAGCCGCTCTCACCCACCAGGCCGAGGATTTCACCTTCGGCCAGGTCGAAAGACACACGGTCAACCAAGGTGACATCGCGCCCGGTACTGTTGGCAATCACGCTCAGGTCCCGGACCTGCAAAATGCTCATGCGCGATCCCCCAGCACTTGCGCCACACCATCGGCCAGCAGGCTGAAGCCCATGGCCAGGGTCACAATGGCCAGGCCCGGAAAGGTGCAGATCCACCACGCAGTGGTGATAAACGCCTGGCCTTCAGCGACCATGGTGCCCCACTCGGCGGTCGGTGGTTGCACACCCAGGCCCAGGTAGCTCACGGCAGCGCCGTTGAGCAGTACCAGCACGGCATCGGACATGGAAAACACAATCGAGCCGAACATCGCATTCGGCAACAAGTGCCGAAACAGAATGCGCCCATGGCCAAAGCCCAGGCTCTTGGCGGCGAGGGCAAAGTCGCTTTCCTTGAGCACAAGGATCTGCGAGCGGATCAGCCGCGCATACGACACCCAGCCCACCAGCGCCATGGCGATATAAAAGCTCTTCAAGCCCGGCCCGAGGATGGCCATGATTGCCAGCATCAACACCAGGAACGGGAACGCCAGGATCACATCGATCACCCGCATGCAGAAGCTGTCGAAGCGCCCGCCAATATAGCCGGACACCGCACCGATAAAGGTGCCGATCATAAACGGAAAGATCACCCCGACGATGGCCAGCTGCAGGTCGATGCGCGCGCCCCAGATCACTCGCGACAGGATGTCCCGCCCGTAGTTATCCGTACCGAATGGGTGCGCCAGGCCCGGGCCGAGCAAGCTGATATCGGTGTTCTGCGCAATCGGGTCATAGGGCGCGATCCACGGGGCAAACACGGCCAGGGCCAACCACAGCAGCAGAATCAACAGGCCCCATGCCGCCGTCAGCCGGCCATTGCGAAAACCAAAGCGCAGGCGCAAACGCCAGGGGGCAATCAACGGGCGGCTGCTCATTGCATCTTCACTCGCGGGTCGAGAGCCACCGTCACCACATCGGCGACAAAGTTGACCACCACCGTCGCACAGGCCAGCACCATGGCCACGCCCTGCACCACCATGTAGTCACGGGTGAAAATCCCGCGCACCAGCAATTGGCCAATGCCGGGAATGGCGAACAGGCTTTCGATAACCACGGTGCCACTGATCAGCCAGCCGATATTCACCGCCAGCAGGTTGACCGCCGGCACCAGCGAATTGGGCAACACATGGCGGCGAAATACGGCGGCTTCCGACAACCCTCGCGCCCGCGCAGCCGTGACGTGATCCGCCTGCAATTCCATCAACATGCTCGCCCGCAGGTTACGCACCAGCACCGCCGAGAGCGCCAGGGCGATGGTCAGGCAGGGCAACACCATGTGGTGCGCCTTGTCCAGCCAGGTCCGCCCGTAGCCGGACACCGGGAACAAGCCCCACTGCACACTGAGCAGCAGGATCAGCATCAAGCCCAGCCAGAATGCCGGCATGCCCAGGCCTATGGTGGTGAACACGCGGATCAGGTTATCCGCCCAGCCACCTTTATTGCGTGCGGCCCACGTCGCCAGCGGCACCGCGATCAGCAGCGCCAGCGCCACGCTGCCGAGCACCAGCACCAGGGTCGGCTCAATGCGGGTGACGATCAGCTTCAAAGCATCGACCTTGTACAGCAGCGATTGGCCGAGGTCGCCCTTGAGCAGGTTTTTCAGGAAGTAGAAGTATTGCAGCCACAAGGGTTGGTCGAGGCCGTACTGGGCGCGGATTTTCAGCAAGGCGTCGGGCGTACTGCGCGACCCCAGCAGGGCTCGCGCCGGGTCGCCGGGGATCGAGCGCACCAGCACAAAGGTAATCAGGCTGATGCCAAACAGCACCGGCAGCAATTGCAGCGGCCGGGACAACACAAAACGGTAGCGCGCCAGGTTCATCCGTCAGCCTCGGTGGCGAGCGAGGAAATCCAGCAGCACCGGAAAATACGCCTGGGGTTCCTCGTAGAAAGGCATATGGCTGCTGTTGGGGAATACATGCAGTTCGGCGTGGCGGGCCGCCATCTTCATGCGCATCGCGCAGGCCGGGGTGAGTTCGTCGTGCTGGCCGGTGGTGATCAGGATCGGCATCTGGAACGCGCCCATCTCCTTGATACGGTTCCAATCCTTGAGGTTGCCGACGTAGAGGAACTCGTTGGGGCCCTGCATGGTTTCGTAGGGGCCCATGTTCCAGTCGCCCAGGGAGCGTTTGACCGGCTCGGGCCATTCGTCCAGACGGCACACGTGGCGATAGTTGAGCAAAGTGATGGCCGCCTGATATTGCGGGTGGTCCAGGGTGCCCATGGCTTCGTGGCGCTGCATCATGGCCACGGTTTCGCTGCCCAGCGCGCCGCGCAGGCGTTCGAGCTCCTGGGACAGGTGCGGGATATCGCCGACAGTGTTCTCGAGGATCAGGCTTTTAAGGGCATCGGGATAGTGAATCGCGTATTCGATCCCAAGCCAGCCGCCCCAGGAATGCCCGAGCAAATGCACGCGGCCCAGGCCCAGGGTTTGGCGCACGGTTTCAACTTCTTCGACATAACGGCCGATTTCCCACAAGGAAACGTCGGTTGGTCTGGCAGATGCGCCGGTACCAAGCTGGTCGAATGCAACCACTCGCAGGTTATGGTCCTTGAGCCAGCCATGAGCGTCGCGCAAGTAGTCACAAGGCAGCCCGGGGCCGCCATTGAGGCACAGCAGCACCTCATCGCCGTCGCCAAAGCTGTAGACCACGAGGTTATGGCCGTCGACTTGCACGTTGTACTGCTGGTCGGGGGTAATTTCACGCCACATGCATACATTCCTTGTGTTGTGTCGGCCTGGCAGGTAGCGGCCGTGTATCGGCCAACACTACCTAGGATGCCGTGCGTCCATAACCTAGCATTTCTTATAGGTTTGGCCTGGCAGTCCTTCGCCGGGGCGTGGCATTCTACTTGCAGCAAGTCGAGATTCAAATGAATTCGGGAGCAGAACGGATGCTGGCCAAGCTGACTGCCTTAAATCACCGTCTGATGCCGGGCAGGAGCCTGGATGAGCAGATGGACAACACTTTCATCCTCGCCCAGCAGTTGGGCTTCGATGCATTGGTGTATGACTACACGCCGGTGCCGATCGACCAGGATGGTGCACTGATCACCCCCTCTGTGCTGGAGCTGCGCAATACTCCGGCCGACTGGCATGCCTTGTGGTGCAGCAAAGGGTTCTACCAGATAGACCCGGTGCAGCACCTGGCCCTGCGCACGGTTTCGCCGTTTGTGTGGTCGTACGAAGCCAAGGCCGACACTGCCTTGCAAAAGATCATCGACCCCTGCCACGCGCCTGTTTCGTCCTACCTGCACGACCAGCAACTGACCTGCGGCGTCAGCGTGCCGATCCACCTGCCCCGTGGTGGTTTCGCTTCGCTGACCGGCCTGCGTACTGGTAAAGCACGTAGCGTGCTGCAGGATGCGCAGCAGACCTTGTCGGATTTCAGCCTGATTACCCATGCCTTGCAGGAAGCGGCCTACCCGCTGTTCAGCAAGGAGCTACGCACCTACCCGCACATTCACCTGACCAAACGCGAACGCGAGTGCCTCAAGTGGGCCGCCGAGGGCCTGACCGCCGCCGAAATCGCCACCCAACTCAGCCGCTCGCTGGCGGTGGTCACCCTGCACCTGGCCTCGGCGATGCACAAACTGGGCGCTAAAAACCGGGTACAGGCCGTGGTGCGCGCCACCCATTACCGCCTGCTCGAAGACTGACCTGGGCAAAAACCTAGCTGTTTTGCTAGTTACTTAAATTTCGCCCACGCATTATCGTGTTCCCCTGATCCTTTTTTCAGAGCAGGGTACGAAATGGAATTCATCGAAAAAATCCGCGAAGGGTATGCGGCGTTTGGCGCCCACCAGACCTGGTACCGCGTCACCGGTGACCTCTGCAGCGGCCGCACACCCCTGGTGGTTATTCACGGCGGCCCCGGCTGCACCCACGACTATGTAGACGCTTTCAAAGACGTCGCCGCCAGTGGCCACGCCGTGATCCACTATGACCAACTGGGCAACGGCCGCTCCACCCACTTGCCGGACAAAGACCCGTCCTTCTGGACGGTCGAGCTGTTTCTGGCCGAACTGAACAACCTGCTGGACCACCTGCAGATCAGCGATAACTACGCGATCCTCGGCCAGTCCTGGGGCGGCATGCTCGGCAGTGAACACGCGATCCTGCAGCCCAAGGGCCTGCGCGCCTTCATCCCGGCCAACTCGCCGACGTGCATGCGCACCTGGGTCAGCGAAGCCAACCGCCTGCGCAAATTACTGCCCGAAGGCGTGCATGAAACCCTGCTCAAGCATGAAGCCGCCGGCACCTACCAGGACCCGGAATACCTCGCCGCCTCGCGGGTGTTCTATGACCACCACGTATGCCGGGTAAACCCGTGGCCGGAAGAAGTGGCGCGGACCTTCGCCCAAGTCGACTCAGACCCGACGGTGTACCACGCCATGAGTGGCCCGACCGAGTTCCATGTGATCGGCAGCTTGAAGGACTGGAAGTCGACTGGCCGCCTGTCGGCAATCAATGTGCCGACCCTGGTGATCTCCGGCCGACATGACGAGGCGACGCCGCTGGTGGTCAAGCCGTTTCTGGATGAAATCGCCGATGTACGCTGGGCGCTGTTTGAAGACTCCAGCCACATGCCCCATGTGGAAGAACGCCAGGCGTGCATGGGGACAGTGGTGAAGTTCCTGGATGAGGTGTGTTCGGTGCCTTACAAAGAACTCAAAGCCGGCTGAATCAATGTGGGAGCTGGCTTGCCGGCTCCCACATTTTCAGACCTCAGTCGTCTCAGGCTTGGGTGTTCTCTTCGGCGTATCCGCCACCAACGGAATCTCCCGCCCCTCAGCATCAAACAACTTGCCGCCGCTGAAATAATCCCCGTCACGCAGTTCCGACACATCGCGAAAGCACAAGCTGCGCTCGGTCCCCGCCACAAATACCGACTGCTGGTCCGAATTACCCGCCGTGAAATGGTTGAACGCCAGGTTCAGCAGGATCGCCATGATCGCCGACGAACTGATACCCGAGTGGAAAATGGTCGCGAACCAGCTGGGGAAGTGATCGTAGAAGCTTGGCGCAGCAATCGGGATCATGCCGAAACCGATGCTGGTGGCGACGATGATCAGGTTCATGTTGTTGCGATAATCCACCTTGGACAGGGTGCGAATACCGCTGGCGGCCACCGTGCCGAACAGCACGATCCCGGCCCCGCCCAGCACCGAGGTCGGCACCGCCGCAATCACCCGCCCCATAAACGGCAGCAGGCCGAGAACCACCAGGATCACCCCGCCCGTCGCCACTACAAAGCGGCTCTTCACGCCGGTAACCGCCACCAGGCCGACGTTCTGGGCGAACGCACTCTGGGTGAACGAACCGAAAATCGGCGCAAACATGCTCGACAGCATATCGGCGCGCAGGCCGTTGCCCAGGCGTTTGGAGTCGACCTTGGTGTCGATGATCTCACCCACCGCCAGGATATCCGCCGAGGTTTCAACCAGGGTCACCATCACCACGATGCACATGGAAATGATCGCCGCCACCTGAAAGGTCGGCATGCCGAAATGAAAGGGCGTGGGGAAACCGAACATCGGCCCCTGAGTCACGCCGGAGAAGTCCGCCATGCCCAGCAACACCGCGATTACCGTGCCGATCACCATCGCCAGCAGGATCGACAAGCGCGAGATGGTGGCGCTGCCGATTTTGCTCAATAGCAGCACCAGCGCCAGAGTCAGCGCCGCCAGGCCGATATTGGGCATGCTGCCAAAATCTGCCGCACGGCTGTTGCCACCCATGGCCCAGCGCGCCGCTACGGGCATCAAGGTCAGGCCGATGGTGGTAATCACGATGCCGGTGACCAACGGTGGGAAGAACTTGGTGATCCGCGAAAATACCGGGGTGATCAGCAGCCCGATCAGCGACGCGGCCATCACCGCTCCCAGAATCGCCGGCAACCCGCCGGCGCCGTCGCTGCCGACAATCGCCACCATGGTTGCCACACCGGCAAACGACACGCCCTGCACCAGCGGCAATTGGCAGCCGAAAAACGGCAGGCCAAGGGTTTGCAGCAGCGTGGCGAGGCCACCGGCAAACAGCGACGCGGCGATCAGCAAGCCGATATCCGCAGGCGACAACCCGGCCGCCTGGCCGACGATCAACGGTACCGCGACGATGCCGCCGTACATGGTGAGCACATGCTGCAGGCCGTAAGCCATGTTGGCGGCGACGCCGAGATTCTCATCTTCTGGCCGCTGCGGTGACGCCTTCGGGATAGTCATGGTGAGGGGTTCTCTGTTTTTGTTGTGCGAACACTGTATGCAATGTTTGGACTGGATGTCCATAGAGTTGTATACAATCAATCGAACAAGATACCCTCCGCTGGCGTTACAAAAATAATCCGGCCGCAATGAGCCAGGACGCCAAAGGACCTATAAAAATGAAAAAAGTATTACAGGGAGCCACCGTCGCCCTCACCCTGCTCGGCGGCGGGGAGGCTGTCGCGGTGGAATGGATGAACAACAGCGTAGGGTTTCGTTACGGGCAGCAGTTCACCAACCCCAACAACCCCGATGAATTCAGCAAGCGCATCTACAGCTTCACCCACGCCAGCGGTTACCGGTACGGCAGCAATTTTCTGAACCTCGATGTGTTCCTCTCCGACAGCCGCGACCCGCGCAAGGGCACCGACCACGGCGGCAGTGAGGTATACGCGGTGTATCGGCACCAGCTGTACGCCTCACGCGTGTTCGATATGCCGCTGGGCACCGGCCTGATCAAGGATTACGCGCTGACCCTGGGCTTCGACGCCAACCGCAACAACAACGTTGCGTCGGCGAAAAAGCGCGCCCTGGTGATCGGCCCGACGCTGAAATTCAACACCGTCGGTGTGCTGGACCTGAGCCTTATGTACTACAAGGAACGCAACCACACCGGTATCCCGGGTGCGCAGGAGTCGAACCACACCTTTGACGACACCTACCTGCTTAACCTGACGTGGATGCGCTCGTTCGAGATCGCCAACCATGCGGCGAAATTCCAGGGTTTTATCAATTACGTCGGGGAAAAGGGCGAGGACTACCATGGCCGTGACACCGCACCGGAAGCGCTGATGCGCACCGCGCTGATGGTGGCGGTGCGGCCGGGTAAAAGCGTGAAGCCAAACCTGTATCTCGGGGTGGGTTACGAGTACTGGCATAACAAATTCGGCGTGGACGGGGGCCGGGGTACCCGTACATCAACCCCGACGGTGAACATGGAAATAACCTTTTAACCCCTGAAGAAACCCAATCCAACTGTGGGAGCTGGCTTGCCTGCGATGCAGGCAACTCGGTGTATCAGCTACACCGAAGCGATGCTATCGCAGGCAAGCCAGCTCCCACATTTTTGACCGGACTGTCACTTCAGATTCGTTGCCAGTTCGCTACGGTCAGCCTTCGGCCGCGCCAGCCAGTAACCCAACACCGCCAACGGCGCGGTCGCCAGCATCACGATCACGGTAATCAGCAGCGGCTGCTCGAGCATCGACGACACCAACAGGCTGCTGAGAAAGCACAGGCCCAGTTGCAGGGTGTTTTGCAGCGCCGCCGCCTTGCCGGAATTTTCTGCAAACGGCATCAACGCATTCGCCACCACAATCGGGTAGCTGGCGCCATTGACCAGGGCCATCAGGCAGAACGGAATCAACAAGGTGGTGAGGGTCGGCACGGTCAAGGTCGCCACCAGGTACAACGCCACCATGCTCACGCAATAGGCCAGCAGCAACCAGGGCAGCAAGGTCTTGCCCTGAAAATGCTGCAAGGCGCTGCGGCAGCTGTAGCCGCCCACCAGAAACGCCAGGGTCGGCAGCACGTAGCTCAGGCCGATGTCATTCGGGCTGTAGCCCATATCGCCCAGGATGAACGGCGAGGCGGTGAGCCAGGCGAAGAAACTGGCCGAGCACGCGGCGAAGATCATCACATTGCCGGTGAACACTCGCGAGGTGAGCAACTGCCCATAACCAAGGCGCGAAGGTTCGTCCTCCCCTGCCGGACGTTTCGGCAGCTTGCGCAGGAACAAGGTCGGCAACAGCAACACCAGCGATACTCCCAGCAATACACCGAAAATCGCCTGCCAGCCGAAATGGTTCAGCACCATCGCCCCCAACAACGGCGCCAACGCGGGCGAGAGCGACATCAATGGCATGATGCTGGCGAATACACGATGTGCCTTGTCGGCCGGGTAACGGTCGATCACCAGCGCCTGCCAGCTCACGGCGGCGGAACACACGCCAATCGCTTGCATAAAGCGCAAGGCCAGCAACTGCGGCGCGGTCTCGACCCAGAACATCCCGGCGCAGCCGAGCACGAACAGGCTAAGGCCCGCGAGCAGGATCGGCTTGCGCCCCAGGCGATCGGACAACGGCCCCCACAGCAACTGCCCCACGGCAAAACCTGCGAGAAAAATACTCAAGCTGGCGCCCACCGCGCCTGCGCCAATCTGCAACTGCTCGCCCATGGCGCCGAACGCCGGCAAGTACATGTCCATGGCGAGATAACCGAGCATGCTCAGCCCTGCCAGATACCAGGTAAAACCAAAAGAATTTTTCATTGAAGCCTTGTAGATCCTGCCATCAAACTATTTGCTGACTGGCGCCCATTATGAAGCTGACAGATTTGGTGTGAAGCGATAATAATTGGACACTCTGATCAAATATTTTGAAGGCAACCGTCATGTGGTCCGAATACTCCTTGGATGTGGTCGATGCGGTAGCGCGCCACGGCAGCTTCAGCGCCGCCGCCCAGGAATTGCACCGCGTGCCGTCGGCCATCAGCTATACGGTGCGTCAGCTGGAAGAGTGGCTGGCTGTGCCGCTGTTCGTGCGGCGCCACCGCGATGTGGAGTTGACCCCGGCCGGGCGCCTGTTTATCGACGAAGCCCGTGGCGTGATGAAAAAAATGCTCGGCACACGGCGCTTGTGCCAGCAGGTGGCCAATGGCTGGAGCGGCCAGTTGAAGGTGGCGGTGGACTCCATCGTCAAACCCCAGCGCTGCCGGCAGTTGGTGCTGGATTTCTATCGGCAGTTTCCCGAGGTGGAATTGTTGCTGGAGTACGAGGTGTATAACGGCGTGTGGGATGCCCTGGCGGATGAACGCACCGATATCGTGATCGGCGCCACCAGCGCGGTGCCGGTCGCCAGCCACTTCACCTTTCGCGATATGGGCCTGTTGAACTGGCTGTGCGTGGTCAGTGCACGGCACCCGTTGGCGAGTGTGGACGGCTTGCTCAGTGATGACCAACTGCGCCCCTTCGCCTCGCTGTGCATGACCGACACCTCACGCAACCTGCCCAAGCGTGACACCTGGACCCTGGATAACCAGCGCCGGCTGGTAGTGCCCAACTGGGCCTCGGCCATCGACTGCTTGCGTGATGGCCTGTGCGTCGGCATGGCACCGGCGCATCAGGTGCTGCCGTGGATCGAGCGCGGCGAGCTGGTGGCGTTGCAACTGTCGCGCCCCTTCCCCGCCAGCCCGTCATGCGTGGCGTGGGCGCAGAACAAACTGTCCCCGGCGATGGCATGGTTGCTGGAGTATCTGGGGGATACGCCAACCCTGAATCAGGAGTGGCTGAATGGCCCCGATCGCTGAAAACCCCACATGTTGATCGGGTTTCAATCCAGTAGCCGGGTGATGGCCCTGACGATCATCTCGACTTCCTTGGGATCCAGCGTCAGCGGCGGCAGCAGGCGAATGACCTTGCCCCGCGTGACATTGATCAACAGTCCATGCTCCTGGGCAGCACGCTGCGCCAGGTCGCGGTACGGGCGGGCCAACTCGATACCGATCATCAAGCCCCGCCCGCGAATCGCCAGCACCTGCGGGTGCTCGCTCAACTCGACCCGCAACCGCGCCAGCAAACGCTCGCCCTGAACGGCAGCGTTGTGCAGCAAACCTTGCTCTTCGATAATCTCCAGCACGGTGCAGCCCACCCGGCACGCCAGCGGGTTGCCGCCAAAGGTGCTGCCGTGGCTGCCGGGGGTAAACAGCTGGGCCACGGCGGCCCGGGCTAGGCAGGCGCCGATGGGCACGCCATTGCCGAGGCCTTTGGCCAGGGTCATCACGTCCGGCACGATGCCTTCATGCTGGAAGGCAAACCAGGCGCCGGTGCGGCCGATGCCGGTCTGGATCTCGTCGAGCATCATCAGCCAGCCGTGGCGGGTGCAGTGCTCGCGCAGGGCCTTCAAATAACCGGCCGGTGCGGGCAGCACGCCACTTTCGCCCTGGATCGGCTCCAGCAACACCGCGGCGATCCGCGGGCCGAATTGCACGGTAATCGCCTCCAGTGCCGCCAGATCGCCAAAACCGACCTTGAGAAAATCCCCCGGCAAGCGCTGGAACCCCAACCGCACCGAAGGGCCATCGCTGGCTGCCATGGTGCCCAGCGTGCGGCCATGAAAGGCATTTTCCATCACCACCACCAACGGCTGCTCAACGCCTTTTTTCCAGCCGTGCAACCGCGCCAGCTTCAGCGCCGTCTCGTTGGCCTCGGCGCCAGAGTTGTTGAAAAAGGCGCGGTCCAGGCCGGATAACTGTGTCAGGCGCTGGGCCAGGCGCTGTTGCCAGTCGATGCTGTAGAGGTTGGAGGTGTGCAATAGCAAGCCGGCCTGCTCGCTGATGGCGGTCACCAACCGGGGGTGGGAATGCCCGACATTGGTCACCGCCACACCGGCCACCGCGTCCAGGTATTCGCGGCCCTGCTGGTCCCACAGGCGCGTGCCCAGGCCACGGGTAAAACTCAAGGCCAGGGGTTGGTAAGTGGTCATCAGGCAGGCGGCGGTCATGGTGGCGGGCTCCAGTGCATCGTTATGATGGCTGCAGTATCGTTAGCCACTCAAGCTGGATAAACTTCGCTTTACTGCAATGACTTTAAATCAGAGCTTGATAATGGACTTATTCCAGGCGATGTCGGTGTACGTAAAGGTAGTGGAGACCGGCAGCATGACCGCCGCCGCCCAGGCCTGTGGGATGTCGACCACCATGGTCGGCAATCACTTGCGCGCCCTGGAGCAACGATTGGGCGTCAGCCTGCTCAAGCGCACCACGCGCAAGCAAAGCCTCACCGAGTTCGGCGGGCAGTATTACCAGCGCTGCCTGGAAGTGCTGGGGCTGGTGGCCGACTCCGAGCAACTCGCCGAACAAGCCCACAGCGACGTGCCCAGGGGTACCCTGCGCATCACCGCCCCACCGGTATTCGGCACCGAACGCCTGACACCCGCCCTGAGCGAATTTTCCCAGCGTTACCCGCAGATCAACCTGTACGTAGAGCTGAGCAATGAGCGAGTGGACCTGGTCGACAGCGGGTTCGACGTGGCGATCCGGCTCGGCGAACTGGAAACCTCCAACCTGATCGCCAGGCCCATGCAGGCCTACACCCTCACCCTCTGCGCATCACCTGCCTACCTGGCACGACGTGGCACTCCGCAAACGCCCGATGACCTGCAGCATCACGACTGCCTGGCGTTCGCTTACCCTGCGACCGACAACTGGCGTGACACCGACAAACTCTGGCGCATGACCGGCGATGAAGGCGAGGTAGAGGTTCCGGTGTCCGGTTCATTGACCATCAATAGCTCGCAAGGCTTGCGCCAGGCGGCCGTAAACGGCATGGGCATCATCATGCTGGCCGATGCTCTGGTGCAACCGGACCTGGAGAGCGGCAAACTGGTGGCCTTGTTAACCACCTATCAACTGCCCAGCCGCCCCATGCATCTGCTCTACAGGCAGGATCGCTACCGCTTGCCCAAACTGCGCGCATTCGTGAATTTCGCCATGGAAAAATGGGCGCGCTAAAAGCTCACACCCAACTCGCGCAAGCGTGCAGCAGTGCGCTCGGCCGATACATGGTGAATGCCTTGCCAGCCAAGGGCAGCAGCGGCTTCGATATTGCCGACAACATCGTCGATAAACACCACTTGCGCCGGCTGGATATCCGGCAGGTGGGCGCGTACCTGAGCCAGGCTGGCGTGGTAGATCGCCGCATCCGGCTTGATCAGCTTCAGCTCGCCGGACACCACGATGTCGCGCAAACACTGGAGGAACGGGTAATTGGCGCGTGCGTAGGGAAAGGTTTCGGCGGACCAGTTGGTGAGCCCGAACAGTGGCATCTCGGCCCGATGCAGCGCCTCCAGAATCGCCACGCCTTCGGGCAGCGGGCCGCGCAGCATTTCGTGCCAACGGTCGTAATAGGCCTGAATCAAGGCTTCGTGATGCGGGTATTCGGCGATCAGGCTGCGCGTGCCATCGGCCAGGGCACGTCCGGCGTCCTGCTCGGTGTTCCAGGCCTGGGTGCAGATGTTATCGAGGAACCACTGCCGCTCGTGATCGTCGGCAATCAGCTTGCGGTACAGGTGCTGGGGGTTCCAATCGAACAGCACACCGCCGAAATCAAAAACTACAGCACGAATCGTCATCAGATCCTCCGTTAGCGTGGTTTGAACGCGAAGAGTCTGGCAGATAGGCGGGTAGAGTGGGAGCCGGAGTCACGCAAAACAACTGTGGGAGCGGGCTTGCCCGCGAAAGCGGTGGGTCAGCCAACACATTGGGTGCCTGACACTCCGTATTCGCGGGCAAGCCCGCTCCCACATTTTTTGACCGTGTTTAGGCTTGGACTAAACCATTGATCTTCACAGTCGGGTTCACGTCAGCGTCGTAGTCCACGCCGTCGATTTCAAAGCCGAACAAGCGCAGGAATTCAGCCTTGTAGCCGGCGAAATCGCTGATCTCGTTGACGTTGTCGTCGGTGACCTGGTTCCACAGGGCCGCCACGGCGTCCTGGACCTTCGGCTCCAGCTCGGCCAGGTCGGCACGCAGGCGGCCGTCGGCGTCAAGCTTGGGCTCTGTGCCATACAGGCTGTCCTTGAACAGGCCGTAGACCTGCTCGATGCAACCTTCGTGGGTGCCCTGCTCTTTCATCACTTTGAACAGCAGCGACAGGTACAGCGGCATGATCGGGATCGCCGAGCTGGCCTGGGTGACCACAGCCTTGAGCACCGACACACGGGCGTCGCCCTTCAGCGCAGCGAGGTTGTCGCGCAGGGTCAGGACTTTTTTGTCCAGGTCTTTCTTGGCTTCGCCGATGGAGCCGTTCCAGTAGATATCCTGGGTCAGTTTCTCGCCGAGGTAGGTGAACGCGGTGGTCTTGGCGCCTTCGGCCAGTACGTCGGCGTCACGCAGGGCGTCGATCCACAGCTGCCAGTCTTCGCCACCCATGACTTTCACGGTGCCGTCGATTTCTTCCTGGGTTGCGGGCTCAAGGGTGGTGTCGACTACAACGCCCTTGTCGGTGTTGATACCGCGCAGGGTCACGGCCTTGCCGATCGGCTTGAGGGTGGAGGTATGCACCACGCCTTGCGGGTCGGTACGGCGTGGCGCGGCCAGGCTGTAGACCACCAGGTCGATCTTGCCCAGGTCTTTCTTGATGGTTTCGATAGTCAGGCGCTTGATCTCGTCGGAGAACGCGTCGCCGTTGATGCTCTTGGCGTACAGGCCTTTTTCGACGGCAAACTTCTCGAACGCGGCGCTGTTGTACCAACCGGCGGAGCTCAACTTGCCTTCTTCGCCTTCTTTCTCAAAAAACACGCCCAGGGTGTCGGCGCCGCAGCCAAACGCAGCACTGATGCGCGCGGCCAGGCCGTAGCCAGTGGAAGCGCCGAGGACCAGCACCTTCTTTGGGCCGCCTTCGATGGCGCCGTGTTGAGTCACGTAGTCAATCTGTTCCTTGACGTTCGCTTCACAGCCAACAGGGTGAGCGGTCACACAGATAAAGCCACGAACCCGCGGTTTGATGATCATAAAAATTCTGCCTCTTCCAAGGTGCCGAAGGCCAATGGTGGCCATTCAACTTCAATCGTACCGGTCTATGACGTCTGAAAAACCGAAGCGTCACGATAGACGCAAATCTTCCGTTTACAAAATCCAATCCACACCAGCGTGGCAAGGGTTAAAAACGGTGTAAAGCCTTCACAATTTCGCACTATTTAAAACGCCCATCCGCCGCTGAACGCCTTATCATGGCGTAGTTGTTTCAATATGTTTCAAAACCCCCACCACTCGCAGCCAAGGACCCGGACCTGTCGAATGGCGTCCTGTTGGAGCTGAGTGTCATGAACAAGTCTGGCTTGCGTAAAAAAGCGATTTCGGTCGCCTGGGTATTCGGCGTACTGCTGATTATCGATGTGTTCCCCGAAACCACACTGGTGTTCCTGGGCCTGGTGCTGGTCTGCGGCATTTACGATTTCCTGCGCAACGGCCTGTATGACGCGCCCACGATCAAGAAATACTTCATCGGCAGCGGCCGCAACACTTGGCTGCTGGCACCATTCAACACCGTGTTCGACCTGCTGAGCTCGCGTAATCGTCACGTTTATACGCTGCACGACCTGCCACCCGCCTGGCGTGCAGACCTGCAACAGGTGATCAAGGATGCCATGGCCCATAAGGATGAAATCATCGGTTACCTGGACGAACGCATGGCCGAGAAGAAGCGCGGCATGCTGTTTTTCCAATGGTATGGACGGCCGATCGAGACCACGCTGGACATTCCGAAACTGCGGGAAAAACTGCCGTTCGTGAAGACCATCGGCGTGTCGGTGTTCAATGAAAACCGTTCGACCTCGTTCCACTTCGGCCCGCTGCGCATGATGTTCCGCGTGCTCTACAACATGGCCCCGGCGCCCCATCACGAGGGTGTGTACATTCAGGTGGGCAAGCACAAGCACTACTGGCACGACGACCCGCTGTTTATTTTCGATGACACGCTGATGCACGCCTCCTTCAATAAAAACGATGCGAAACGCTACTGCCTGTTTATCGACATCGTACGCCCGACCCCGCTGCCTGCGGTGCTCAACGCCGTGATCGCGGGGTTTGCCGGCATGGTCTTTACCCTGCGTCGGGTTTTCTACAAAAACTGGAAGCTGATTCAGTAAGTTCTGCGGCATGATGGTGCGAGACGGTATTTGCACTCGGCGTTGCGCCTGAGGTAAATAACTGTCTCGTGCGACCGAATTCGGCGCCACCATTCTCAAGCCATTGCGCCTCAAGGGGCGCGCTGGCTGCGCTTTCAAGGAATCAGAATGCCCCAACGTCAAGTCATCAATGCCTCCGTCAGCCCCAAGGGCAGCCTCGAAACGCTGTCCCAACGTGAAGTCCAGCAACTGAGTGAAGCCGGTTCCGGCAGCATCTACACCCTGTTTCGTCAGTGCGCACTGGCGATCCTCAACACCGGCGCGCATATCGACAACGCCAAGACCATCCTCGACGCCTACAAAGACTTTGAAGTGCGTATCCACCAGCAGGATCGCGGCGTACGCCTGGAGTTGCTGAACGCACCGGCCGACGCCTTCGTTGATGGCGAAATGATCGCCAGCACCCGTGAGATGCTGTTCAGCGCCCTGCGCGACATCGTCTACACCGAGAACGAACTGGACAGCCAGCGCATCGACCTGAGCAACTCCCAGGGCATCACCGACTACGTATTCCACCTGCTGCGCAACGCCCGCACGCTGCGCCCGGGCGTCGAGCCGAAAATCGTGGTGTGCTGGGGCGGGCACTCGATCAATACCGAAGAATACAAATACACCAAGAAAGTCGGCCACGAACTGGGCCTGCGCAGCCTCGACGTGTGCACCGGTTGCGGCCCTGGCGTGATGAAAGGTCCGATGAAAGGCGCGACCATTTCCCACGCAAAGCAACGCATTACCGGCGGCCGCTACCTGGGCCTGACCGAGCCGGGCATCATCGCTGCCGAAGCACCCAACCCGATCGTCAACGAGCTGGTGATCCTGCCGGATATCGAGAAACGCCTGGAAGCCTTCGTGCGCGTCGGCCACGGCATCATCATCTTCCCGGGCGGCGCCGGTACGGCCGAAGAGTTCCTGTACCTGCTGGGCATCCTGATGCACCCGGACAACCGTGACCTGCCGTTCCCGGTCATCCTCACCGGGCCGAAACACGCCGCGCCGTACCTGCAACAATTGCACGCGTTCGTCGGCGCCACCCTGGGCGAGGCCGCACAGGCGCACTACCAGATCATCATCGACGATCCGGCCGAAGTGGCGCGCCAGATGACCGCCGGGCTCAAGGCGGTGAAGCAGTTCCGCCGCGAGCGCAACGACGCGTTCCACTTCAACTGGCTGCTGAAAATCGACGAGGGTTTCCAGCGCCCGTTCGACCCGACCCACGAGAACATGGCCAGCCTGCAACTGAGCCACGCACTGCCGCCCCATGAGTTGGCAGCCAACCTGCGCCGTGCGTTCTCGGGCATCGTGGCGGGTAACGTCAAGGACATGGGCATACGACTGATCGAACAGCACGGCCCGTACGAAATCCACGGTGATCCGGCCATCATGAAGCCGCTGGACGAACTGCTGCAGGCCTTCGTCGCCCAGCATCGCATGAAGTTGCCGGGCGGCGCGGCGTATGTGCCGTGTTACCGGGTGGTGCAGTAATCAGTCAGCGCTGTACTGCCACACATTTGATTTCCACCAGCAAACCGGGATGCGCCAGTTCGGACACGCCAATCGTGGTCCAGGCGCAATGCCCGCGTGGGAACAGGCGGTTTTTCACCTCGCGAAAAACCGCCATGTGTTGGCGCATGTTCACGTGGTAGGTGGTCATGTCCACCACGTCTTCAAAGGTGCACCCCCCTCTTCCAATACCACCCGCAGGTTGTCCCAGGCGGCAATGAATTGCGCCTCGGGGTCTTCGATCACCGCCAGTGCCTGCGTGCGGCCAACTTGCCCTGCGCAGTAGAGCGTCTTGCCGACCTTGACGGCGGGCACATAGCCCGCGCGCTCGACAATCGGGAGCATGGCGGGCGGGATGATCAGGTGGCGGTCAGTCATATGCAGTATCTCTTTTCAGGTACTTTGCGGCGTGTCGACGGGAAGAAACGGGCTATCTTTTTACCTGTTCCCTCCAACCCACACCAGATGAGCGACCTATGGACCAACGGATCTTGTCCTCCACTAGTCCTTACCCTAAGGTAAGGAATATCACGATGGAGATTTTAACTATGGCAACCGCCACACTCACCTCAAAAGGGCAAATCACCATTCCCGTTCAGGTCAGGACTGCCCTGGGCCTGGAAACCGGGGACCGGGTTGAATTTGTCGAAATGCAAGACGGCACGTTTTCCATGATCGCCGCGAGCAAAACCGTTCACGACCTTAAAGGGCTGATCCGCAAGCCTGCGCAGGCTGTCTCCATTGAGGACATGAACCGCGCCATCGCAGCACAGGGAGCGAAGGCTGGATGATCGGTCTGGATACCAATGTGCTGGTGCGCTATGTCACCCAGGATGATCCCGTGCAATCCCCCAAAGCCAACGAGCTGATCGAATCGCTCAGCACTTTTTCACCCGGCTTTGTCAGCCTGGTATCCGTGGTGGAGCTGGTCTGGGTTTTACAAAGCTGCTACCAGTCGGCCAAGAGCGAGGTGGTGACGGTGCTGGAAACACTGTTGCGCACCCGTGAATTGACCATCGAGCATGCGGAGGTTATCTGGCAGGCGCTTCGGCGATTCTCTGCCAATAAAGCCGACTTCGCCGACTGCCTGATAGAGCGCTGCGCCCACGCAGCCGGGTGCGAATACACCGCGACCTTCGATCTCAACGCGGTCAAGTCGGCGGGGATGCAGCGACTGACGTGAGCCACCGCGTTGCGGCAACGGGCAAGCTTTGATAAAAACCGCATTTACCTTTGATCGAGAGAAAGACTCACGTGCGCACGCTTCTTCTCGTAGCCCTGGCCATGACGCCGACCCTCACCCTGGCCGAGGCCATCACTTGGCCCGACCTGCCGCAAACCTGCTTCGTCAGCGGCCGCTCCGCCACCAGTACGGATGTCGACACGGGTTGCGCGGCGTTTCTGATCAATGTGAAAGGGCAGGCGGCGGGCACGCCGATCAAGCTGGATATTCCCCAGTACGCAATGCACGTCGACGAAACCAGCGGCAAAGAAACACCGGTGATCATCATCCAGGCGGAAGAGAACGGCGAGATCAAGGCCGTGGGTTATCGGGAGCTGGGCACCGATCAGCTCGGTGCCGCGTTGTTACGCGAGGTTCGGCTGCTGGGTACCCAAAAGCCGATCTAGCCAAGGTTCAACGAACCCAACCACCCGCCTGCCAGTGGTAACCATCACTGTGCTGCACCCAGTGCGGGTGCACATAGCGATAGCCCTCGCGCACCGGCTCCCAATGGCCATGTACCGCGACGTAGCGCCCGCCTTCCCAACGCCAGTAACCACGTGACCAGACATAGCCATACCGCACGGGCGGCTCGACTTCGATCACCTGCACCGGCGGCGGTTGCGGCGCGACGACTTCCACATACTCACGTTGCACCGGCCTGCGCTCATGCACGACGCGCTCTTGCACACATCCGGATGCCGCGACGACCATGGCCGCCAATGCTGCATAACGTAGCAACATACAAAGACCCTCGGGCGCTGACGCCCAACACTTGCAACTGTAAAAATCCCCCCTTGTTTCAGCCATGCTCCTGCTTGGCCTGGGTAAGTTTTAACAGGTGATGTCTGTCAGCTTGCTGAACCCTCCGCCCTCAAGAAGCGCACGCGACGGTCGGTCGCTTCAGGCGCACCAGCAGCAGCCCCGCGACCACCACGGCAACGCCGGCATAGGTGGATGGGTGAATCACGTCGCCAAACATCAGTGCGGCCCACGCAAGGGTCACCGGCGGCTCCAGGTAAACCAGTGCTGCCACGCGAGTGGCGGTCATCACCCGCAGCAGCATCCACAGGCTCAGGTAGGCGATAAACGTGGAGAACACCGTCAGCCAGACAATCGAGATCAGCACATCCGGGTCACTCGGAATGCTCAGGGTATCGGTGTAGAGCACAGCCCCGGTAAACCCGATCAAGGTCAGCACCGACTGGATAAACAGCGGCAACACCAGGCCCACATCCTGGTGCTGCACGGTGCGGCGCTCGTACAAGGTTGCCAGTGTCAGCCCAAGCGCAGCGGCCAGGGGCAACAGGTACATCACCAGGCCAACACCTTGGCTGCCGCTGCCGTACTGCCCGGCGATCACCATCGACACACCGGCAAAGCTGATCGTCAGCCCCAGCCACTGCCAGCCGCCACTGCGCTCGGCAGCGTTTCCCGTGGACAACGCCGCAGTCATCAAGGGCTGCAGCGCCGCGATAATTGCCGCGATGCCGGGCGGCAAGCCATTCTGGATCGCGACATAGAGGCAACTCAGGTACAGGAACTGCGACAGAAAGCCGATCACGGCGTAATGGCGAATCAGGGCCCATGAAACCTTCAGCAAGCTCAGATTCAAAAATAGCCCCAGGCACACCGAGACCAACAGGAAGCGCCAGAACAGCAGGTTGAACGCCCCACCCCCTTGAGTCCCGAGTTTGGCGCCGATATAGCCGGAGCTCCACGACAGGACGAATGCAGCTTGCAACAGCAGCCGCCCCAGGGTTGATCGCTTCATGCAGCCTCCCGCCGTTGTACGTTGACGGTCAGGCTAAGGGCCGCGCATGATTCTGTATATTTGAATAAGCTGTATCACAAGTCCGAAAAAGTGGAATCATGGCCAAACAACTGAATATCGAATTGTTGCGTACCTTCCACGCCGTGGCGCGCTTTCGTCGGTTCAACGAGGCTGCCGAACACGTGCACCGCAGCGCGTCCACCGTGACCACGCAAATCCAGAAGCTGGAAGACCAGGTCGGCCAACGCCTGTTCAGCCGCAGCAACCAGGGCGTGGAGCTGACGCTGTATGGCAACAAGTTGCTGGGCGAAACCACCGAATTCCTCAAAAGCCACGACCGCCTGCTGATCTCACTGATGCCCCAGCGCATGCAGGGCAAGATCCGCCTGGGCGTGCCGGACACCTATGCCGCCGCCTTCATGCAGGAATGTCTGCCGCAGTTGATCGCCGACAACCCGCTGCTGGAACTGGAAGTCGAAGCGCGCACCAGCGGTGAGCTGCTGAATTTGTTTATGGCAAATCGGCTGGACCTGGCGATCACCGTTACCGCACAGCCCTTGGCACAAGGCGAGCGCCTGGGGCCTGTGCAGCCGCTGTGGGTCGCGGCCGAGCACTTCAGTTGCGCAGCCAATGGCGCACTGCCCATCACCGTGCCGGTCGCTGGGTGCCCGTATCGCGCAGCCGCGCTGCAGACCCTGAAAGACCACGGGATTTATCACCGGATATTGCTCGAAAGCCCCAACTCTACAGCGGTCGAGGCGTGTATCCGCAGCGGAGTGGCGGTGGGGTTGATCGAGGAAAGCCGCATGGGCGAAGGGCTGACACAAACTATTGCAGGTTTTGCGTTACCGCCGCTGCCGGTTCACCACCTGTACCTGCTGTGCGATACCAGCAATGCGCTGGCCTTGCACTTGTACGAGCAAGTCAAACACGGGTTCCATATTTGAGCGCTCACGCCGGGCCAAAACGCCCCAGCACCGCTTCGACAAAGCGCCGCAGCTTGGCGGTGCGCTGCCGGTTCGCCGTGTAGACGAGGTGCATCTGCCGGCTCGGCGAATCAAAACCCGGCAGCACCCGCACCAGCTCGCCCTTGGCCAGCGCCGTGCGCAGAAAGTCTTCGGGGCCCAGGACGATGCCAAAACCGTCCAGTGCGGCCGACATCAAGGCGCGGCTTTCGTTGATCTGCAAACGGCTGGCCACCTGCACCTTATGTGGCGTCGCCCCTTCGAAAAGCACCCATTCACGGTCCGCCGGGCGCGACCAGAAGGCGTAGCCCAGGCATTCGTGGTGCTCAAGGTCGGCCGGCGTCTGCGGCGTACCGCGTGCCGCCAGGTATGCCGGCGCGGCGCAGACCACCAGGCGATAAGGCGCCAGCGGCCGGGCGGTGAGGCCACTGGCTGCGAGGGGGCCGATACGAAAGGCCGCTTCATAGCCCTCCTCCACCAGGTCGACGAAACGATCGGTCAGGTGCAGGTCGATTTCCACCTCCGGGTTGTCCCGCAGAAACCCGGTAATCAACGGCATCAGGCTGTAGGAGCCGAACGTCACCGGGGCGGTGATTTTCAATTTGCCACGCGGGGGTGTCGTTCATGATCTGCGCGAGCGAGTCGGCCGCCTCGGCCTCCGTCAGTATGTGCTTGCAACGCTCGTAGTACGCATTACCCAACTCCGTCAGGCTTTGCCTGCGCGTGGTGCGGTTGAGCAAACGTGCGCCCAGGCGCTGCTCCAACGCGCTGACATGTTTGGCGACCATTTGCGCCGACATGTTCAAGCGCTCGGCGGCACGGGCATAGGAGCCCAACTCAGCCGCCATCACAAAGGCACTCATGCTGGATAAACGGTCCATGATTCTCTACTCCCAGTAACAACACCCACGCAAGAACACTTATTTATCGCCAATTGGTTGCCAATCATCATAGCGGCTTCCCCATCCAACAGGAGCAAGGCCATGAAGATTGGTGTGATAGGCGCAGGCTTTATCGGGCGTGCCGTGGCGCAACTGGCGCTGGCCGCCGGGCACGAGGTGATGTTAAGCAACTCCCGCGGGCCGCAGACCATGAGCAGCGTGGTAAGCGGCATTCTCGGGGTCAAGGTGGGCAGCGCAGCAGACGCAGCCAAGTTTGGCGATGTGGTGCTGGTGGCTATCCCCCTGGCACATTACCGCAGCGTGCCCGCGCAATGGCTTGAGGGTAAGACGGTGATGGACGCCAACAATTACTACCCCGAGCGCGATGGGCATATCCCGGCGCTGGACCGCTTTGAAACCACCACCAGCCGGCTGCTTGCCGAACATTTGCCGCACGCGCACGTGGTGAAAGTGTTCAACGCGATCTTCGCGCCCGATCTGACCGAGGATGCCCGCCCCCACGGCGCAGCGGATCGCCGGGCACTGCCGGTGGCGGCGGATGACGCAGCGGCGAAGGCGCAGGTGATCACATTGCTCGACGAACTGGGCTTCGATGCCGTGGATGCGGGTGGGCTGGATGAAAGTTGGCGGTTTGAACGGGCCAAGCCCGCCTATTGCGTCGCGCTGGACCAGGCCGGCTTGAAGGCCGCGCTGGCAGCGGCCGAGCGCACGGTTGAACTGCCTCCCGTCTCGCGAACCCAACGCCGCGCATAAACACCCCGGCATAAAAAAGCCCGCTGACCGTTACCGGTTCAGCGGGCTTTTTACGGAGGTTACTTACAGCGCCAGATCAGACGCCGGCTTGCTCGGCTCAGCCGCAGGCTTGGCAGCCTCGGTAGCCTTTGGAGCAACGCCCTGTGGAATCACGGGCGGTGTCGGCAGCTGAAGGATGTTGGCGGTGTAGGCCCATTCCTTGGCAACAGCCTCAGGGTTGTCGTTCAGCTTGGTGCCGTAGCTCGGTACGATCTGATGCAGTTTTGCCTGCCACTCAGGGGTCGCAACCTTGTCCTTGAACACTTTCTGCAGCACGGTCAGCATGATCGGAGCCGCGGTGGACGCGCCTGGCGATGCACCCAACAGGCCTGCAATGGTGTTGTCGGCGGAGCTGACCACTTCGGTACCGAGTTTCAGGACGCCGCCCTGCTCTTCGTCACGCTTGATGATCTGCACGCGCTGACCGGCTTGCCACAGGCGCCAGTCGGATTGCTTGGCGTTCGGGAAGTACTCTTGCAGCGCCTTGAAGCGGTCGTCGTCCGACAGCATCAGTTGACCGGCGAGGTACTCGACCAGTGGGTATTCACGAATACCGACTTTGGTCATTGGCCAGATGTTGTGGGTGGTGGTGCTGGTCAGCAGGTCCAGGTACGAGCCCTCTTTCAGGAACTTGGTCGAGAAGGTTGCGAATGGGCCAAACAGGATTACGCGCTTGCCATCCAGCACGCGGGTGTCCAGGTGCGGAACCGACATCGGGGGTGCGCCAACCGAAGCCTTACCGTAGGCCTTGGCCAGGTGCTGTTCGGCCACCGTTGGGTTATCGGTCACCAGGAACGAGCCGCCTACCGGGAAGCCAGCGTATTCCTTGGCTTCAGGAATGCCCGACTTCTGCAGCAGGTGCAGAGCACCGCCGCCGGCGCCGATGAACACGAACTTGGCGTCGGTTTCAGTCTTGGTGCCGTCTTTCAGGTTTTTGTAGCTCACACGCCACGAACCGTCGGCGTTCTTGGTGATGTCCTGCACTTCGCTCGACAGTTTCAGGTCGAACTTAGGGGTGGTTTGCAGGTGCGCGACGAACTGACGGGTGATCTCGCCGAAGTTCATGTCGGTACCCAGCGGGCTCCAGGTGGCCGCGATTTTCTGGTTCGGGTCACGCCCTTCCATCATCAGCGGGACCCACTTGGCGATCTGCGCCGGGTCTTCGGAGTACTGCATGCCAGCGAACAGCGGGCTGGCCTTCAGGGCTTCGTAGCGTTTTTTGAGGAACTTGATGTTGTCATCACCCCACACGAAGCTCATGTGCGGCGTGGAGTTGATGAACGAACGTGGGTTCTTCAGGACGCCCTGCTGCACCTGCCAGGACCAGAACTGACGGGAGATCTGGAACGCTTCGTTGATTTCGACCGCTTTCGGGATCTCAACGTTGCCGTTCTTGTCTTCCGGGGTGTAGTTCAGCTCAGCCAGGGCCGAGTGACCGGTACCGGCGTTGTTCCAGCCGTTGGAGCTTTCTTCGGCCACGCCATCCAGGCGCTCGACCATCTCCATCGACCAATCCGGCTGCAGCTCGTTGAGCCATACACCCAGGGTTGCACTCATGATGCCGCCGCCGATCAGCAGCACATCGACTTTCTTTGCCTCTTCCGCGTGAACGGACGTGATCCCCAGCGACAAAGCCAGCCCCAGCAGGGCAGTGTTTACTTTTTTAAACATCAGTAGCACCTATGATAAAACGCCGTCCGCCCCACCGCCCCAGATCATCGGCACCCCTCAATCACGTTGCGCCAGGCAACGCACCGTGGGGTGTGCAGATTTATCCGAGGGCCGCAGGGTGGGCACACAAGGCCGACGTAACGACCTCACTTTTATGTCCCTTCTGCGCTGACTTCTTATCATTATTGGCTTCAGCTACCTGGGCGACAGCCAATCGCGGGGACGTATACGGGTGTACGTGCCGTAGAGAGACTAGACCAAGATGGCGCGCAGAATATCACGCCCGGCGTCGGATATGGACTCACCCGTCGCCGGGCCATCAGTTCGCCATTTTTAAGATCTGTCTCATGTGCCTCTAAATCGCAGGATTGCACTATGGATTGGCTTACCCAACGGGTAGCAGACAACCTTCCATCTCTCAAAAGAGGCATTGCAATGCTGAACAAACTGAGCCAACTCACCCTTGCTTGCGGCGCTTGCTGGCTGCTGGCTGGCACTGCACAGGCTGCGGACGGGCAGATCGAATTCACCGGCTCCGTCACCGACAACGCGTGCACCATCACCACCGGCGACGTGAACAAATCCGTGACCCTGGACGCGGTGCGCATCGCCGACTTCGCGCCTACCGTAGGTTCCACCGCCAAGCCCAAGGCGTTCTCCATCAGCCTGGACAACTGCAGCACCGCGACCCGCAAGAACGCTGCGATTACCTTCAGTGGTCAGCAGGACGCCACCGATTCGACCCTGCTGGGCCTGACCGGGGAAAACCAGGTGCGCGGCATCGCGATCCAGATCGCCGACTCGCGTACCGGCAACAAGCTGCCACTGAACACGCCAACGGCCGATTACGACCTGCGTGCACAGTCCAACACCTTTGACTTCACCGCCGCCTACGTGCGCACCGTGGCCGACGTGACCACCGGCGAAGGCGAAACGGCCGAGACCACGTCCGGTATCGGCACCGGTCAGGTGCACGCACTGGCCAGCTTCGACGTTACCTACAAGTAATTGCTCGTCAACACCGTGGGCCTGGCGCGCGTGCGCCAGCCCACGGGCTTGCAAAGGTCCCTCATCATGCGTTTGAAACTGTATTTTCTGCTCGCCCTGCTGCCACTCTGGCATAGCGCGGCAGCCCACGCCGCCGTCACCGTCGGCGCCACGCGGCTGATCTACGACGGCGCTTCCAACGAAGCCAACCTGACCGTGAGCAATCGCGAAGACACCTCGCCCTACCTGGTGCAGTCCTGGGTCAGCCGCTTCGGCGGCGGTAATGACGAAAGCGTCGATAACTTTATCGTCACGCCGCCGCTGTTCCGCCTTGATGCCAACAAGGAAAACATCCTGCGCATCATCTTTACCGGCGGTCCCGAGGTGCCACAGGACCGCGAAAGCCTGTTCCTGATGAACGTCAAGGCGATCCCGGCCATGAGCGATGAGCAAAAAGGCAAGAACGTGTTGCAGATCGCCCTCAAGACCACCATCAAGCTGTTCTACCGCCCGGCCGGCCTGAACAGCTCGCTCAAGGACGCGGTGGCGCAGGTGAACTGGAAGACGCAGGCCGGTGCATTGACGTTCAACAACCCCTCCAAGCTCCACGTGGTGGTCAGCGAACTGAAGCTCAACGGCCTGCCGATCACCCAGGCACCGGATGTGCTGCGCCCCTTTGAGCAGCGCGAACTGCCGATCCAGGCCAAGGCGGGCGATCAAGTGTCGCTCAGCTACATCGACGACTACGGCAGCACCGTGGACGCCCCCGTTATCCGCATTCACTGATAAACGCGCACGCCCCCTCCAGGAACGCCCATGCCCCGTTCACGCCCATTCATGCGCCGTCGCGCCGTGAAGGCCCTCGGCTGCCCGCTTGCAGCGGCCTTGGCCTTGTACATGGCCCCCGCACAGGCCGGTTACGAGTTCGATGCGTCGTTCCTCGAGATCGGCGGCGGGCAGAGTTCGGCCGCGGTGAAACAACAGGTCAGCGCCATGAGCGGCGGCCAGTTACCCGGGATTTATCGCGTGGATGTAGTGCTCAATCAACGTTCGGTCGAGCAGCGTGATGTGCGCTTTATTCGCGCCACCGGCGCGCAGGACAGCTCGTCCACCGGCCTGTTTCCCTGCCTGGACGCCGAGTTTTTCCGCGCCCAGGGCGTGGCCGATAGCGCCCTGCAAAACCGTAACGACGCCGACGCCACATGTATTGGCTTCGACCAAGGGCTGGCCGGCGTGAGTTACGACTACGACTTCAACCGCCAGATACTCTCGATTGAAATCCCCCAGGCTTACCTGGGCAGCATCCCGTTTGAAGTACGCCGCCGGCAGTGGAGCAACGGCGAGCAAGTGGCGTTCACCAATTACAGCTTCACCGGCAGTACGGCGGAGTCGGACACCGGCCGCCGCCAGAACCAGTTCGGCAGCCTGCGCAGCGGCCTCAACGCCGGGGCCTGGCGCCTGCGTAACTTCTCGACGTGGCAGAAAGGCACCGGCGACAGCGGGCGCTGGGAGTCGCTGGAAACCTACGCCCAGCGCGACATGGGCAACCTGATGGCGATCGCCACGCTCGGCGACGCCACCACCGAAGGCGACCTGTTCGACGCCATCCCCTATCGCGGGCTGGGCATCGCCTCGGACCTGGACATGCTGCCCGACCAGGCCCGCCAGTTTGCGCCGGTGATTCGCGGCATCGCCAATGGCCGCTCGCGGGTGATCATCCGCCAGCGTGGCTACGTGATCCATGAGCAATGGGTGCCCTCGGGGCCGTTCGCCTTGACCGACCTGTACCCCACCGCCAGCAACGGCGACATTGAAGTCACCGTAGAAGGCCCGGACGGCCAGCGCCAGGTCTACACCCAGTCGTTTTCGTCGGTGCCTTACATGCTGCGCGAAGGCCAGCAAAGTTATTCGGTATTCGCCGGCCAGTACCGCCCGGCGCAATCGGCCTTTGCCCAGCAAACCCCACGCTTCATCCAGGCGTCCCTGCGCCGGGGCTTGAGCGGCGGCACCACGTTGTTCGGTGGCAGCCTGCTCAGTGATCAATACAACGCCGGCCTGCTGGGCTTTGCCCATGATTTTGCCGGTTTCGGTGCGATTTCGGTGGACGTGACCCACGCCCGCAGCGACGCCATGGGCCATGACAAAACCAGCGCCAGCGGCCAATCGTTTCGCTTTCGCTACTCCAAATCCCTGGCGGCCACCGACACCAATTTCAGCCTGATCGGCTACCGCTACTCCACCGGCGGCTACTACTCGTTCAATGAGGCGCTCAACAGTCGCAGCAACGATATGGGCCTGGACACCTATCGCAATGGCCATATGAAGAGCAACTTCACCGCCAACGTGTCCCAGCAATTGGGCGGCTACGGCGGGGTGTACGCCAACGTGTCGAAAACCGCCTACTGGGACAAGAGCAAGGCCGACACTTCGATCCAACTGGGCTACAGCGCCAGCGTCGGGGAGATTTCCTACTCCCTCGGGCTGGCCCTGAACAAAGGCGCCAACAGCGAAGATCGCAGCCTGTCCCTGAGCGTCAGCATGCCGTTGGGCAGCACGCGCAACCAGCGAGTCACGGCCAACATGAACCAGAGCGCGCGCAGTTCGGCGTCACGCACTGCGACCCTCAGCGGCAACGCGCTGCAAGACAACACCCTGGCCTACAGCGCAGGCGTGTCGCAGCAAGTCAACGGCGCTCAACGCCAGGCCGGCGGCACCTTCGCCGCGCAGTACGACGCACCCGGCGCGATTGTGCGCGGCGCCTACAACGAGTCCGCCGGCAACCGCCAACTGGACCTGGGCATGGAAGGCTCGGTGGTGGCGTACGACAGCAACCTGATTTTCAGCCAACCACTGGGTGAAACCAACGTGATCATTGCGACGCCCGGCGCCGCTGATGTGGCGATCACCAACAAGCGCGGGGTGCGCACCAACGCCAATGGCTACACGGTGATGCCGTCCGCCCTGCCTTACCGCAAGAACCGCGTGTCACTGGACACCCAATCGATGTCCGCCGACGTCGACATCGCCGAGCCGGTGCAAGAGGTCACGCCCAATCGCGGCGCCTTTGTACTGGCCGACTTCGACACCCGACGCGGCAAACGCATTCTGTTTCGCATCCGCGATACACAGGGCGAAGCAGCGCCGTTTGCGGCCCGTGCAGAACTGTTCGCAGCGGACGGCCGTTCGCTGGGCAACACCTTGGTGGCGGACAAAGGCCGCGCCTTCCTGACCGGCGTGCCGCCCCAGGCGCGCTTGCTGATCAGCGTGGACGGGCAGCCATGGTGCAGCCGCGAATTGAACCTGAACGACGACGGGCCTGCCGAGGGCGGGATTACGCAACTGAACATTCAATGCGAGCGTGCGGCCGGTGGGTCGGGCGCCAAGGATTCGTGAGCATGAACATGAACATACCCCGCCGGCTGACGCTGGCGCTGTTGGCCGGCTTACTGTGTGGGCTGTCGTTTCAGGCGCAGGCGCTGATCGGCGGCAACGTCGATTGCGGAACGCCCGGCTACCCGACCTTCGGCTACCGTTTCCAGCCGGGGGAAGCGATCAACGTCGAGTACAGCGCTACGTGCACGATTCGCCGTGCCTTCCCCTATGCCGCCGGCGTGAACACCAGCGTCACCTACGGAAGCGGCTACAACCACGCCGCGCTGCAATTTGTGGACCCCTCCAGCTGGACCTATGTGCCGCTGCTCGACATCGGCCAGTTCAGTGGTGTCTGCCTGGGTGGCACGTGCCAACGCTTACCCATCAATACCGTGGTGCGCTACCGCTACAACCTGGTGGGCACCGCGCCCCGCACCACCGGCACGCGCAATGTGCAGGTGCGAATTGGGGTGACCTCCCTTAACTACTTGGCGTGGGCCGAGTGGTTCCTGGATATGCCGTTTGTGTACACCGTCTACACCCCGGCATGCACGCTGAGTTCCCCCAGCGCGGTCAACCTGCGCTTCGGCACCATCAGCAATGCCGACGTCAGCAGCCAGGTGCAATCGACCTCGGTCTCGGTAACCTGCGCCGCCGCCGTGCAAGCCACTGCCACCCTGGTGCCGAGCCAGGCAGTGGTCAGCGCCACCACCGGCGTGTCGCGCACCACACTGGCCGGCCTGAACATGCAGGCAATCTGGACCGACTCCTACAACCCGGTGAACTTCACCAGCCCACGCAACCTGCAACTGAAGACCGGCAGCAACGCTATAAACCTGAGTTTCAAACCGCAACTGGTGGCCGGGCAGTCGCCCACCGGCGCCTTCCAGAGCCAATACACCCTCACCATCAATTACCGCTGAGGCCATCGCCATGAAATCTTCGTTGTTCGCCCTGGCGCTGCTCAGCGCCACCGCCCAGGCCGCCGACACGGTGAACATCACCGTCAGCGGCACCCTCACCCGCCCGCCGTGTGTGCTCAGCAGCAACACCACCCTCACCGCCGCATTCGGCAATGTGCGTACCGACCAGGTGGCCACGACCGAAACCGTGCCGGTGCCGGTGCGCATGACCTGCCCAGCAGGGTCATCGCTGAATGTGAGCTTCACCGCCAACAACGGCACGCACACCGCCACCGTCGCCAAGACCACGGCAGACAACCTCGGCGTGTCGTTGCTGTGGGCAGACAACACCGCGGCGAACCTCAACGGCACCACCAAGAGCTACACGAACCTCAGCGGTGCCGTGGATATCAGCCTCAAGGCGCAACTGGTGGCACGCGGCACGCTGGCGCCGGGAGCATTCAGTTCGTCCATGGTCATGACCATCAATTACCTATGAAAGCGCTCGCCTGGATGCTGCTGGCGGTGGCCGGCACCGCCTTTGCGCAATCGGCGGAGCACGCGCAGATCGACGTCACCGGCAAGCTGATCGCACCGCCGTGCACGGCGCGTTTTCCCAGTACGCAACAGGTGGACCTGGGCCAGGTCAACCTTAACCAACTGGTCGACGACAGCGCCGCCGCCACCGATGTGCCGCTGGTCTTCGATTGCCAGGCCGATAGCCGCGTGAGCCTGACGCTTTCGGCGGGGCTGGGCAGCGCCGATAACCAGACCCTGCTCACTAATCGTGCAGGCCTGGGTTTGCGTTTGGGGCTCTTGAATAAAAGCGCCAAGGCCGACTTCAGCCTGGGCGAAACCGGCACCTGGCCAGTGGCGGACGGGCCGCTGGAACTCACCCTGCGGGTCAAGCCCGTGTCGGTGGGCGAACTGCCCGAAGCGGGCAGCTACAGCGCAATGCTGTTGATGCAGATGACCTACCGCTGAGCCACCTACTGGAATTGCCGGGCCTCGATGCAATAGGTCAGCAACGCCTGGTCACTGTCCACATCGAGCTTGCGCATGGCCGAGATTTTCTGCGCGCTGACGGTCTTGTTGCTGCGGCTCAATTGCCGCGCAATATCGCTGACGCTCATGCCCGTCACAAATAAACGCAGCACTTCCATCTCACGCGGCGACAGGCTCTGGAACCGCTCCTGCACCTGGTACGGGTTACCGACCACCGAAGTCGCCGCCGGCTCCGGCGCCTGGTAACTGCGCTGGGCACTGATGGCGCCCAGGGCTTTTTCGATTTCGCCATGCAGATGGTTTTTCTGGATCACCCCGGCCACGCCCAGTTCCTGCAAACGGGTGAGGATCAGGTTGTTGGAAATCATGGTCAGCACCAGCACCTGGGTGTCGGGGAAGTGGCGCAGGATGTACTCGATCAGCTTCAGGCCATCGCCATAGGTGTCGTCACCGGGCATGTTGAAATCAGTGATCAGGACCTGCGGCCGATGGCTGCGCAACAACTCGATGAGCTGGCTGGAACTGACGGCCTCGCCCACCAGGCGATAGCGTGAATCGCGCTGCACGATCTCGCGCACGCCCACCAAGACGATCGGGTGGTCATCGGCGATAACAACGTTCATGTCTCGCATTATTTATCTTCCTTGTAGTGAGCCGTTGACTCTGCCAGCAAGCACTGCGCGACCGCCGTCAGCCTCGCGCACAACACCCGGATCTGGGCAGTGCCGTGACTATCCAGGGGGCCGTCATACAGCGTGTTTTCCCATGCCTGACACGCGCTGGACAAGGCTGTGGCCCGCACGCTGGCCAGCGCACCGTTAAGGCTGTGCAGGCGTTGGCGAACCCGCTCTGCATCGCCGGCGACCAGGCCCTGCTCGATGTGTTGCACGTCGACCAGCAACGTGTCGCCCATCAATTGGCGCATGGCCGGTGACAATGCAATCCAGCCTTCGCGGTCGCGGTCCACCTGCGGCACCGCCAGGGCGGTGGCGCGACGACAGTGCGCCATCAGGGCCTGGCGCAGCATGCCCATGCTCAGCGGCTTGACCACCCACGCGTTCATGCCCACCGCCAGGCAGCGCTCGCCCTCTTCGCGCAGCGCGTTGGCAGTAACGCCGATAATCGGCACCTGCACGCCTTGTTCACGCAAGGCGCGGGCCAGGTCGTAGCCGTTGAGGCGCGGCATGTTGATGTCGGTGATCACCAGGTCAAAGGGCTGCGAGCCCCAGATCTGCAGCGCGTGCTCGCCGTCCCGCGCCACCGTGGCCTGGGCGCCGAGGGCTTCGAGTTGTTCCTGCAGCACGGCCTGGCTGACCGGGTTGTCTTCGGCCACCAGCACGCGCACGTTCAGGCAGGGCGCGTCCAGGCACGGCTCGGCCAGCACCGGGCCGGCTGCGGACAAGGCGTCGCTGAGGATCGGCAAGGTGATAAACAGCGAAAAACTGCTGCCCAGCCCCGGCTCACTGACCACGCGCATGTGCCCGCCCATCAACTCGCTCAAACGTGAGCAGATCGACAGGCCCAGGCCCGCTCCACTGCCGTCCTGGCCGCCGGCCACTTGATAAAACGGTTTGAACAACTGGTCCAGGGCCTTCTCCGGAATGCCCACGCCGGTATCGGTGACCTGCCATTGCAGGGCAACCTCCCCCTCAAGCAGTTCCTGCACGGTCAAGCGCAAACGCACGCGCCCCGACTCGGTGAACTTGATCGCATTGCCCAACAGGTTATGCAGGATCTGGCGGATCCGCACCGCGTCGCCCTGCAGTTGCTGCGGCACTTGCGGGTCGATTTCCGCGTCAATCTGCAAGCCTTTGTTACGCGCCGTGGCGGTAAAGCCGAGCACCGATTCCTCCACCAGTTGCCGCGGATTGAACGGCGCCGCTTCCACGGCCATTTGCCCGGACTCGATCTTCGACACGTCCAGTACGTTGCTGATCAGCTGGAACAGCACGGTGGAGGAGCCCTGGATAATCTCCAGGTACTGGCGCTGGCGCTCGCTCAGGTCGGTCAGGGCCATCAGTTCCAGGTTGCCCAGCACCCCATACAGCGGCGTGCGGATCTCGTGGCTCATGGTGGCCAGGAATACGGTCTTGGCCTCGTTGGCGGCGGTGGCTTCCTGGCGGGCCTGGTTCAGCAACAGGGTCTCATCCACATGCCGGGTGATGTCGTTGCAGCCACACAGAAACACGTCTTCGCCTTCGTACCGCGCCGCCACCACCACAACCTGCAGATAGCGGCCCTGCACCGCCAGGCACATCTCGCCGGGGGTGTCCGGGCCATCGTTGGCCTTGAGCACTTCCACCAGCGACGCCGTGCCGCCCAGGTGCAGGGCGCGCTGGTTTTCCAGGAGCAATTGGCGGTCGCTGCGCCGCACCACGCACAGACCCGCCGGGGCGTTCTGCAACATGATGCGGTTGAAGGCTTCGCTCTCGAACAAGCGCTCCTGGGCGCGCTGGGCCGGGCTTACGATGCGGGTCTTGTACCAATGGTTGATCCACCAGCCCAGCAGCAGCGCCGCAATAAAGGTCAGGCCCAGGCCCAGCAGCGGCCATTTGGCGTAGCGCAGGAAATCCTGGTAGCTGATCGCATACAAACCGGTCCAGCGCTCACCGCTTTCGCTGACCATCTTGAAGCGCAGGCCCTGGCGGTTGAAACTCAAGCCCAGCGGCGCCATGTGCTCGTCGCCAAGGCTACCCAGCAACACCTCGCCCTCGGGCGAGATCAGGGTGAACTGGTTGTACACCGAGAGTTGCAGCACCCGCTCGAATTCATCCACTTGGGACGTATCCACCACGGCCGCCAGGGTCAGCAGGCCCTGGGGCTGACTGGCCGGCAGTACGGCAGCGGGCGCATCGAGGCCGATCATCGCGACCACGTTGCGGCTGTTCTGATACAGGCGCAATGGGGCGCGCATCCAGCGCACACGCGTGTCGGTCAACAAGGTCTGCTGGCTTTGCTGCAATTGCTGCAAGCGGCTCACCACCTCGCGGTACTGCTCGCGCAATAACGGCTGGTGCTGGCGCAAGCCGCCGATGCCGGGCACCGCCAGGCTGGCGACATTATTGGGGGTCAGCACAAACAGTTGCGGCGAGGCGTAAAACGAGCTGGCCCAATAGCCGCCGTAGTAGTCAGTGAGTTGCACGCCGAACGCCAGCGCACGGCGTGTGTCATCCGCCGAAAACCTCGCGTCATGGGCCAACGTGAACGGCAACGACAAGGCAAAACCCTTGGCCTGCAATACCACCTGGCCGGCATCGCGCTGCAGCTCCACCACCGAGGTGGACTGCACCGCCGGCAGCGGCGGCGCATTGCTGCGGCTGTAACCCACGGCCACGTTGCGCAGAAACGCCTCATGTTCATGGATGATTTCCACGACACGGGCAAAGTGAAACTGGACCTTTTCCTGCTCGGCATCGAGCAGCCGCGACACCGCCCAGTAGCAACTGCTGGACAGCAACAAGGCGAGCCCCGTGAGCAGCAACAGGGCTTTGTTCAGGCGCTGTGAACTTTGCGCCAGTTTGTCCAGGCGCAGGCTTGCATGTTTCATCGTCAGTACCGCGAAAGCCTGAATCAGGATGTGGGGCCTATGCTTGATCCCGGCATTGGCCAATAACGCCCGGCGAACCGGGCGACCCTTCCTTCGGGCTTCTTGACTGTGTGACCCTGGCCGCTCAGATAAGTGCTGGCGCAGGGCCATCTTCTATCAGCAACGCACTGAACTTGTCTGCTGCCACCCCCTGTGAGATCAGGAAGCCTTGCACCTGGTCGCAGCGGATACGCCGCAGTACCGCCAACTCGGCCTGGGTCTCGGCACCTTCGGCAATGGTGGTCAGCCCCAGCTTGCGGCCCAGCTCGACGATGCTTTGCAAGGCCGAGGCCAGGCTCTCGTTCTCGGCACAGCCATGCACCAGCGAGCGGTCGATCTTCACTTCGTTGAACGGCGTGGAGACCAGGTTGAAGTAGGAACTGAAACCCTTGCCGAAATCATCCTGCGCCAGTCCGAAGCCCATCATGCGCAGGCGGCATGCTCCAGCGTAGTAGTTGCTGGGCAACTGTGTGGTGGAGCTTTCCATCAGCTCAAAGGTGATCTGCCGGGGCTCGGCATCGCCCTGCTGCACCTGGGCCAGCAGGCGGTCGACCAGGTCGCTCTGGTCAAGCAGATGGGTGGGCAGGTTGATCGACACCGGCAGCCGGTAACCCAGCTGCGCCCACTGGGCCTGGGCGGTCAGGGTCTGGGCGAGGATGCAGGTCAACAGGTGTATTTCCAAACCCAGGCGCTCGATTTCACCAAGGAACTCACCGGGCATCAACAGCCCTTCCACCGGATGCACCCAGCGGGCCAGCGCTTCGGCGCCGACGATGCGCCCGTCACGCAAGGATTTCTTGGGCTGGAACCAGGCCTGGATTTCACCGTTGGCCAAGGCGCGCACAAGGTTGTCCCGCACCAGCTTGATACCGCGATGACAGCAAGGTGCACGGGCCTGCTCGGCGAGTTTGTCGAGGCAGCCGCGCAGGGTCCGCACTTGCGGCTCGCACACCGGCTTGGAAATCAGCCCGGCCACGGTCAAGCCCAGGTTGCCCGCCACTTGCCCGGCGCCTACCAGCATGCGCCGCGAGGCCACGCTCATCAGCGCCAGGGCCGGCGGTGCGGGCAGGCGTGCCAGTTGCTGGATCAGTTGCACACCGTCCATCCCCGGCATCATCAGGTCGCTGAGCAACAGGTCGTAGCGCTGGCGGGCCAGGCGCTGCAACGCGCTCGCGCCGTCCCAGACCACCTCGACCTCAAAGCCGCCGATGGCCTGAAATACGTTGATCAGGTACTCATGCTGAAAGGGATGATCTTCCACAATGAGCACGCGATAGCCACTCAAAGCACGCTCCTCTGGTAGCGCTGCAGGCACTGATAGAGGGCCCGCAAGGTGAAGGGCTTGACCAGGCAGTGATCCATGCCGGCGCTGAGGCAACGCTCCGCTTCGTCGAGCATGGCGTTGGCCGTGGCGCCGATGATCGGCAGCGAGCAGCCTTGGCGGCGCAAGTGCTCGGTGAGTTCGTAGCCGTTCATGCGCGGCATGTTGACGTCGGTGAGGATCATGTCGAACGAGGTTTCGCCCCACAGCGACAGCGCCTCGATGCCATCGGCGGCCAGCACCACGGTGCAGCCGAGTTCCTCGAGTTGGTCGCGCAGGATCAACTGGTTGATCAGGTTGTCTTCGGCCACCAGCAGGCGCAGGTTCAGGTTGAGCGAGGCCGGTGCCTCACTGGGCGTGGGCGACAGGTGTTCCTCGATGCCCTGGGCACGGCTGACCGCACGATTAAGGGCGTGCAGGTTGTTCAAGCCGATCTGCCAGCACGCGCCGGGGCCCGGGTACGCGGCATGCTCATCGGCCGCCGCCATGACCCGCGGCCCCGACCAACGCAGCCGCTGGCTGAGTTCGGCCGGGCCGGGATAAAGTTCCACCAGCACCGCGCCGGGGTCCGCCTCGACCGACTCGGGCACCCCCAATTGCGCCCGTGCGCCCCAGCGCCGCAGCCAGCCACCGATGCTTTCCGCCAGCTCACGCACCGGCGACACCACATACACGCGCTCGCCCAACAGCGGCAGGGCCCAAGGCTCGCCGTCGTGTTCGCTGACCTGCTCCAGCGGCAAGGTGAAGGTAAAACTGCTGCCCAGGCCCGGCTCGCTGACCACCCGCAGCGTACCGTTCATCAAGTGCACCAGGCGCTTGCAGATCGACAGCCCGAGCCCGGTGCCCGCCACCACATTGGCATTGCCGCTGGCCTGGAAGAACGGTTCAAACAGGTACTGCTGGTCGTGCGCGGCAATGCCCTTGCCGGTGTCGACGACTTGCCATTGCAGCATGGCGCGTTCGCCCTCGCGGCTTTCCAGGCGCAAGCGCAAGACGATCCGCCCACTCTCGGTGAACTTCAGCGCATTGTTGAGCAGGTTGTTGAGGATCTGGCGGATACGCGTGACATCGCCGCGCACCCGATCGGGCAACTGCGGGTCGAGGCAGGTAAACAGCTGCAAGCCCTTGCTCTGCGCGGCGCCGGCGTAGCCCTGGAGCACCTCTTGTACCAACTCCAGCGGGGAAAATACCGTGAGTTCGAGGGACAGTTGCCCGGCCTCGATCTTCGACACATCCAGCACATCGCAGATCAGTTGCAGCAAGTTGGCCGACGAGCCTTCGATGGCATTCAGGTAGCCGCGCTGCTGGCTGTTGAGGTCGGTGCGGGCGAGCAATTCCAGGGTGCCGAGCACGCCGTACAGCGGCGTGCGGATTTCATGGCTCATGGTCGCCAGGAACAGCGTCTTGGCCTCATTGGCCGCGTCCGCCAGGGTGCGCGCCTGCTCCAGAGCGAGTTCCACCTGCTTGCGCTCACTGATGTCGCTGAAGGCGCAAATCAACACCTCTTCCCGCTGATAACGCGTAGGCGCAAAGCTCAGGAACAGGTGCCGACCATCGGCCGTTTGCAGCTCATCGGTGCTGCTTTGTTCGGCGTCGTGGAAGGCACGGCGAATCCAGTCGTGGCACAGTTGCTCGCGCTCCTGCCCGTTGCCCAGCCATTGGCGGGACAAGGGATTCTCCAGCACCACGCCGCCGTCGCTGCGCCGCAGCACGCACAGCGCCACCGGCGCGATACGAATCACCGCACTGCTGAACGCCTCGCTTTCCACCAGCGCCTCGATGCGATTGGCCGCCGGGATAATCAGGCGCTGATCGATGCGGCGTACCAGCCGCACCATCAACACGCTCGCCAGCGCACACAGCAGCAGGCACACCAGCAACGGCAGTGCCAGGCTCGGCAGCAGCGAGCGCAACTCCAGGCTGTAGACAATCTGCCAATGGGAGTAACCCAGGTGTTTGCGGATGGCCAGGCGGTCGGGCAACCAGCGGCTGCCCTCCCAGCCGAAACTGGCCGTGGAATGGTACTGACGCAGCACCTGCGCCGCCGTCGGTTGATGCGGCGCACTGCTGAAAATCAGCTGGCCGGCGCCATCGAGCAGCATGAAGTCGCCGGCCTTTTCATGCTGCAGGGCGTTGATCAGGTCCGGCCCGTCAACCTCCAGGCCGAGCCAGCCCGAGGTCGGGCTGCGTTCATCCAGGCGGGTGAAGATGTACAGCGGCGAATCCAGGCGGCTTTGTTCGGTGAGCCACAACTCATCGCTGACCGACACCTTGCCGGTGTCCACCGCCATCAACCGTTGCAACACCGTTTGCGGCACCTCACCCGGCGCAACGCCCACCGTAAACAGGCGCTCCACCGCAGGCGCTGCACGCTGGGCCACGTAGATCAGGTTGACCTGGTTAACCTGCAGGTAATCGAGCATGCGTCGGGTCAGCCACAGGCTCCAGATATTGCCCGCCTCGCCCAGGGTGATATGCACTTCTTCGGCCGGCACTTCATTGAGGTTGCCCACCGGCGCCGTCATATGCCGCACCGTCGACAGGCCGAGGCTTTTCAGCAGCGTCTGGCGGCTGACGAAAAAACTCTGCGCATCGGAGACCGCCTCATTCATATAGCTGCGCCGCAACGAAATTTCTTCGCTGAACGCGGCGCGCAGGTAGCTGTAGGCGCCTGCATACACACCCAGCACCAGCGCCAGGGCAAACAGGCGCAGCAGCTTGCGGGCAGCCTTGGGCGTGGAGAAGGACGAGTCGAGCGGTTGCAGGAAATGTTTGAGTTTCATCGCTGCAAGCGTAAGGGGCTCAAGGGAGCCGGAGAATAAGACGGATCTCAAAGGGCCGTTGAACTCTGTGGGAAAAGGCTGTTCTAGACACATTCGCCGCCGGCTGCGTAGCATCGGCGGCTGTCCTTTGTGCAATCCATCCAAACAGGCGATCCATGTCTATCCACCAAACACCCGGGCACGTGCTGCCCGCGCGCAGCGCTGCGAAAATGGAAGCTGCCATGGCCGTGGGCGCTTTCGCTATCGGCACCGGCGAGTTCGCCATCATGGGCCTGATGCCGGACATCGCCCACAACCTCAACCTCAGCGAACCCCAAGTGGGCCACGCCATCAGTGCCTACGCGCTGGGCGTGATGGTCGGCGCGCCGCTGTTGGCGATCCTCGGCGCCAAACTGCTGCGCAAACATATGTTGCTGCTGTTAATGGGGCTGTATGCCCTGGGCAACCTGGCCACCGCGTTCACCCCAACCTTCGGTTCATTGGTGGCTTTCCGCTTTATCAGCGGCCTGCCCCATGGCGCCTACTTCGGGATTGCCGCCGTGGTGGCGTCGAGCATGGTGGCGAACGACAAACGCGCCGGCGCGGTAGCCCGCGTGATGATGGGGCTAACGCTGGCGATGCTGCTGGGTAACCCGATTGCCACCTCCCTCGGGCAGTACCTGGGCTGGCGCTCGGCGTTTGCACTGGTCAGCGTGATCGCCCTGTGCACTATCGCGCTGGTGTGGCGCTACGTCCCCGACCGCCGCGATGAACCGCGCAGCGACCCGCGCAAGGAACTGCGCGCCTTCACCAAACCCCAGGTGTGGATGGCGCTGGCCATCGGCGCCATCGGGTTTGCCGGGATGTTCTGCGTGTTCAGCTACCTGGCCCCGACCATGCTGGAAGTGACCAAGGTGTCGCCGCAATGGATCCCGTTCGGGCTGGCGGCGTTTGGCGTGGGCGGGATCATCGGCAACATTGCCGGCGGCAAGCTGTTTGATCGCCTGCAATTTCGGGCGGTGGGCTTGATCCTGGTGTGGTCGATGGCAGTCCTGGTGTTCTTCCCCTTCGCCGCCGGGTCACTCTGGGGCGTGCTGCTGGGCATTGGCCTGGTCGGCACCATGGTGTCGTTGGCCGCTCCGCTGCAAATCCGCCTGATGGACATCGCCCACGAAGCACCCAGCCTCGCGGCAGCCTCCAACCACGCCGCCTTCAACCTGGCTAACGCGCTGGGCCCATGGTTTGGCGGGATGGCGATTACGGCAGGGCTGGGCTGGACCAGCACCGGGTACATCGGCGCGGCCACGGCCTTGGTCGGCCTAGGGGTTTACCTGATAGCACGACGGATGCAGGGCGGGCATTAAATGACAGGGGCAGGGAAGCCTGCCCCACCCCTCGAAAAAGCTCACAAAAATCCACAGCCATCAACCTTAAAAAGCCGCCAACTCCGCTTTCTGACAGAAATTTCATTTTCGTACAGGTTAGGTTCAGGTTGGATCCAATGCACTCAACATGTAACATGTCTGTAGTATTTTTCTGATAATACAAGGACGTGTTTTGAGCTTTCCTGACAGCAGCGTGCTGCAAAGTTTTCCGGCGACACTGAGCCATCGCAACGCTACGGTTTACACCACGCACGGCACCGACGCGAGTGCCCAGCAGGCGATTCAGGACCTGATCGACACGCGCCTTGAGCTAAAAGACCGCGTCAGCGCCCCCTGAAAGGGATGGAGAACGACCTGTTCGCCAAATCCCAACCCCTCGACAGCCTCAGGCCCAAATTAAGAGTTACGTTCGGCCGCGCAAAACGCGACGGCACGTTCGACTGGCCGGTCGAAGAAGTCATCAACACCCTCGGCGCCCAGAAGCGTGGCGCCCCAGTGGCCGGCTTGTACGGGTTCGGCTATAGAAAGTCGGCGCTTGGCCTGATCCAGGAATTCTTCATCTTCACCGAAATGCTCGACGGCTACGTCAGCGGCCTGGACTGGCTCAACCAAACGCGTGACATTCACGGCTTGATCAATGTGTCGTTCAAACTGCTGCGCTCCCTGCACGGCAAGGGCGTGGTACACATGGATTTCTGGGCCAACAACGTGATGATCGACCCCAAGCGGCCAACAGCCGCCAAGGCCATCGACCTGGAAAACTGCTTCCTCACCCCTTCGGACTACCTGACCGAGGTGCTGGCGTTTCAATTCGGCTTCTACTACCGACGCGAGATTTTCCGGTTCGTGATCGAGAAAGAGTACGACCATCTGGTGATGGAAGAACTGGCCCACTATGAAGGCATCGACCGCGAGCGTTTTGCCGAGATGTACGCGGCCAGCAAGCATGAAAACATCAGCCGCCGGGCACGGCGGGAGATTTTTCATAAGGGCACAGTGGTTACGGGCTAACCCCGCGCTGTGGCGAGGGAGCTTGCTCCCGTTGGGCTGCGCAGCAGCCCCTCCCCCTTCAAGCCCGCTCAACCTTCTTCCCGAACAACCAATGCCATCAAATTGACATTGCAGCTTCAGAATTGTCAGCTAGCCTTCGCCCAGGACATTTGAAGCCCCAGCCCCGCTGCGGCTCCTTCATGGAAGAACTACATGGCCAGCCCCTCTCACCGCCAGTAAACCCCTTCCCCGCCCGCCCCCCCCCAAAAAAACTGGTTCTTATAGAGAGGCGACACCGTGAAGTCATCGCAGCTTTCGCAGGCTCCTGTTCCCGTTCCCTCGTCCGAGGTGGTCCTTCACCTCCCCAAGGACCATTACCTGCACGTCGGCGCGCCCACGGAATGGTGGTGGCATACCGGCACACTCAAGGCAGGTGGGCGTGTGTTCGGCTTTGAGATCAACGCTGCTGCGTTCTACCCGCTGGGCTTCTTTCAAATGATGCTGACGGATGTCGAAAACCAGAAGCACTATCAGCTGACCTCCATGACCCTGGGTATCACGGATTGGGCAGAAAGCGACCCGAGCAAAGACTGGTGGGTGAAACAGGAAAGCGCCGACAAGAAGTCGTATGTGTCGATGAAAGCCCCCAGGCAGACCCGACCAAAAACATGCAGATAGACGCGGTGATGGTCGACACCGATACCCCGACGGTAGTGAAGTTTTCGCTGACGATGTCCCAGCAAGGGCGCCCGCTGTATGTATGGGGCCGTGGTGTGCTGGACCATCCGGAAAAACAGGGTGGCCTCACCACCAACAACTATTACTACTCACTGACGCGGGTGCACACAGAGGGCACACTCACCCTCGGCGATGCAGAGTTTGCAGTGCAGGGGCTGACATGGATGGATCACGAGTACGGCTACTTCGGTAGCGCCAAGGACCCGGCCCTATGGTTCCTGCAGACAATGCAACTGGACAACGGCATCCACATTTCGCACTACACCACCTTCAGCGGCGCCCCGCCGTCGCTCGATAAGCCGGTGCAGAGCAATGCGACCATTGAGTTTCCCGATGGGACGACTTACTACCAGACTGACTGCGTGATGACCCCCACAGGAAGAACCTGGACCGGCCCGACTGGCGTGTTGTTCTACATGGAATTCAAGGTCGAAATTCCAGCGTTCGACGCCGTAATTCATGTAGAAAGCCTGATGGATGCGCAAGACTTTCCCTTCCCACCCCTCCCTGGCGACACGTCCAAGGGCCGTGACACCTACGAAGGCGTGGCCAAGGCCAGCGGCACCTTCAACGGCGAGCGTGTGCAGGGCACAGCCTGGAATGAGCAACAGTCATAGGCGCCGTACTCACTATCAATCGTCGTGCAGCAACCCCGAGCTGTACTGACTAAAGCTGCTGCCGATGGCACTGCCACCAAAATTTACTTTGGTGGCATTGTTGTTTGCGCCGTGCCCGTCAAACGACTGGCAACCCTCAGAGAAACACGTACTGCTGCTCATGCCGGAACAAGCGGACAGCAGCAGCGTGCCGGTGATCATCACGACTTTGGCGAGGTTCGAGATCATTTATCAGTGCTCTGTGGGTGGGAGGTGCGGGGGCCTCTCTGATAGGGAGGATGGTAGACCTCAAAGGCGCAGGGAATTATGAAACTTTGTGGGATGACAGGGCTGGTTCAGGTTGCCGCCTTTTGGGTTAGGCGGCGGGGAGGTTAGTTGTCAGCGGATTGCAGGGGCTAGCTGCTCTTGGGCTCGGTCGACGAGTAGAGCGCTTAATTCGATTAGCTGTTGAATGCCCAGGACGATGGCGCGGTGGGGCTCATCAACTTCGAATGCCAGGTTTGAGGCCATTTGGTTGGCGGATTCCAGGTTCTCGGCAGCGTTGGCCAGGAGGGTTTCGGTGTCTATGTTGGGGCTGACGAAGAACACGTTGTTGCTTGGGCGCTCGATGGGCGCACCGTCGTCGGATGAGGGTAGGTAATGCTCAATCGCGCGCTTGGCGGCTGCGTGAAGTTTGGTATCGACGGGTGCAGCGTTGTGGTCAGCATACGGATTGCGTGTTTTGTTGTGCATGGGCGACGCTCCAATATTTTCGGGAGTTAAAACGCCTTAGCAATACGGACTTCCACCTCTGGCCGCGGGGTTTGTAGCGGCTGGAGGAGGTTAGCGATGGGAGGTCTGAGGGGCAAGCTGGGAAAACCGTGGGAAAATTCTTAAGGCATATAAGTGGTGAAAGGCGCCACACACCTCCCCGACACCCAGGAAGCATCCCTGATAAACTGCACCATTCGCCTCATCGACTCAGATTCCCCAATGCCCCTACAAACTGCTCCCCTCTCCCGCCGCTTCTCCGTCGCACCCATGATGGATTGGATCACCAAAGCCCTAATTCATTTGGGTTTGCTGTGATCGTGTACATCCTGTGTGCAGACATCGATACCGCCCTCCTACCCTGACAGCGAAAATATTGGACAGACCGATTGGACTCCACGCTGAGCGCCAGTGCCTCCAGCCATAGCACTACCGACTGGCACTACCTACTTTTCCCCTCTCCTGCACAGTGAATAGCTGCCACTTTCATGCTATGAGTAGTGGCACATTGATCTATGCCAGCCTCATGGAGACACAATGCTGACCATCCGCTATCCACATCTGATGCAGCACGTGAGAGACCTACATCACGGGATAAGTACGATTGCAAACGACAAGGAAGGTACGCTCCTCCTCATAATCAAAGTGCCCAAGGAGGCCGTACTAGCCGCAAAAGCCAAGCAGCGCATCGGGTTCTATCTAGCCCCATGTCGGATGAACGGAGAGACTTACCACGGTCTGGTCACTACATATGAAGATGATGAGCTCAACCCACTGATGGTTGTTACTCCCCTGCTAGACGATGAAATGGGACACTCCATATTTGACCTGCTTTCATCGGAAAGCTTCGACATTCATTTCTTTGACGACAACAATCGCGAACTTCTTGGCTACAGGTCGCAGAACACAAAGTTCGCAGAGTTCGACAAAAGCCAATACAAGCTTGCCCCATCAAGCCTTGAGGCTGCTTATGAAATTCGTGACTTAACTAATCACTGGTTCATGCGCAGATCGCTTCAGGATGATAAGAACTCGATTAAGGTTAATTTCCTTGAACCACTAATGATCGAGGATTTATTCATTCTAGACGCAGTACCCATGAACAATCTGTTTCAAAAAGGCCCACCTGTGAGCCACTCGACCCTTGAGAGGCTAGAGCCAGGTAGCTTTCAAGAGATGGATATTGTTAAGCTACTTCAGAAAGTATTTCATGAAGACTCAATATTCCTGAACCCACTTCGCACAGATAACAATGAAGAGTTCGTCGACGTTTTAGTTGCCTCCGATGAATATCTGCTGCTGACTCAGGCCAAGGACAGCCCAAACACGGAAAAGTCCTTAGATCGAACTCTAAAAAGAAAGATCTCGACAGTTTCAAAGGCTCTTGATAAAGCTATTGATCAAACGAGAGGAGCGATTAAGTACCTCAGACGTGGTGAGAACCTGCAGTTTCACTTTGGCGAAGATATCTTTGAGATTGAAACGCACGACAAAGTGATCCGAAACCTTATAGTCGTCCAGGAAACTTTCATCAATGAATGGGAGAGCTACTCGGAACGAGTTCTTGGGCTGGGCAAAGAAATGAATTCTTCATGTTACGTAATGGGATATCCAGAGCTTGTGACATGGACAGCAAAGCTCAGTACACCAGAGAAGTTCTTTGATCCATTTGACAGTATCGTTGAAGAAGGTAAAGAGACTGGTATATTCCCAAGTATAACCTTCTACAACTGATATACCTTCCATATTGCTTACTGTCAAAGCGAAGTCGCAAGACCATACTGCGATTTCGCACTCATCCCTTGCGAGCCCCGCACCTACCTAAAGTAAAACCGCACTCGACCAGAGTGATTTCGCACTCCAATACTACGATTTCGCATTCACACCTTGCGAAAGTTTCGGTATACAAGCAAATAAATCAAAATAATTAGCAAAACCACTAGACCCACCTAAAACTCCTTTTGCACAATAGATCTAGAGCTTCTTTTTAGCCAGTTGTGTCTGTGTCAGACAAGCAGGACTAGATACTCACATCCCTCCGGGTGTTGCGTGATTGCCTCGACAAATAAAAAAATAAAGTGAGTCAAGATGAAGAACACTGAGAAGCAGAATAAAGAGACTAGGATCACTTTCAGGCTTAACAAGTCTGAGTTAGATATCCTGAATGCAAAGATGGCTGAAGCAGGCTATAAGTCCGCTGGAGCGTTTATCCGTGACTACGTTGCCAATGGGCAGTTGAAGCCCAAAGTCACCCAGGACATTGTTCAGATCGCCCGTGAGCTCATGAACCTCGCCTCGATGATCAACGCAGACCGTCCAGGCTCCGCACTGCTTGAGAAAGTGAAGTACATCGCCCAAGTCAACTTTGGGGGTGTTGCATGATCGGCAAGATTTTTCCTAAGTCAGTAGGCTCGTTTAAGAACCGGATTCGGTACATTTTTGGCTGCACCAAGCACGATCACGAAATCAGCGGAATCCGGACGATCAGCCACAACACTATGAGCAAAGATCCGCTGCCAGGCGTCGTTCAGGGTAACGAAGCAGACCTCGCGGAGATGATCAAGGAGTTCGACCAGATTGAGACCCTTCGCCGCTTCTCAATCGACTCTGATAAAGCCATCAAGCCAGTCTTCCACGCAATACTGTCCCTTCGGCCCGGAGAGTCCCTGACGACCGCACAGTGGCGCACAGCCGTCCAGACCTACATGACAGACCTGGGCTTCAACGAGACCAACCAGTACGTCGCTGTAATGCACCAAGACAAAGAACACCAACACGTCCACATCGTCGCCAACAGGATCAGGCTCAACGATGACTTCTCCATGGTCAAAGACAGCAACGAGCGAAGCATCAGCCTCGACTCAGTGTCGGGCATAGAAGATCGCTTCGGCCTCACCAAAGCACCGAAGCCCGAGGACACATGGGGCGCCTCGATCACTCACGAAGAGCTCCAAGCCTCGATCCGCGACGGCGACCTGCCGTTGAAGCACAAGATGATCGCGAAGATCGCAGGCGCTATCGAAGCCACCAACGCCGTCGATGGCGATATGTTCACGTTCACCCGGCTACTCAGGAAGCAAAAGGTCTATATCAACCTGACCCTCAACGAGGACGGCCAACCAAAAGGAATATCGTTTGAGTTTGACGGCAAATATATAAGTGGCAGACAGCTCAAGCGCTCAAGACTCACATGGCACAAACTAACTACGCAGGAAGGAATACATTATGACCCCAAAACCATTCGTGAACTTCAGGATGACATTGCGAGAAGAGATAGCGAAGAACAAGAAAGAGCTCGAATCTATTACTTTGAATTTGTTTCAACTTCAGGAAAGAGAAGAAGCCCGATCTACGTCAGGTTTACAGCCAGGGACTATGAAGTCCAGAAAATGATTCAGGAGGTTCTTGAGCTGCTGGATGCTATTTTTGATGAGCTATTTAAGCCAAGGGAGTGCAGGTTGATGCGCAGTTACATAGAGTACATACCAGGCCAGCCGCTGGAGCTAGAAGAGGAACAGGCTCCAGCGCTATAAGATCTCGTTAGTCAGTTAGTACGCTGGAGGGCTGAGTCAGCCTTCCTTTACTGCGCCTTCTATCTTGGACTCTATGGCTTAGAAGATATTGGCGCTTAAAGGGTAGCTGGACGTGTATTCGGTGGCTCACCAGATGTCTGCAACGAGCTCAATAAACGGGACTGGAATAGGGTGTTTGAGTAATGCTGACTGCATGCAAAATTCAGTCAGACGGCTTATTCCTGCAGACCGGCGTTTGGCGCGCCCTTCGGGCCAGCTGTCGTGAATCAAGCCAGCCATTTTCAATGGCTATCTTGCCCCTCCGGGCTTCCATCTTTGTGCCTGCGCGCTCCGCTTGCCTGGCGTGACAGTCCAGTAACACATCAGTCCCAGCTGCAGCATTTGGACAAACATGTATTTCTTCAAAAACATCGCTTCAGGCTCAAGGTTTTCCGAAACTAACCGTTTGTGATGGATAAGTACCTTTTTTGAGCGATGGCTTTGACCCTCTCTACACATGACTTCGCACAGCGCCTGAGCGGTGCCTTGTCGCTCCCCTTCACGATTCTCGGCAACCGACAACGGCGCACATGGGAACGGCTGATCAGCTACATCGAATCGTCAACCTGCACATCCGAATTCGACAAAGCGGCGGCCTACGCTGAGGGCTATGCACATGCATTGACCGATAGCGGTCAGATTGATATCTCCACAAATCGGGATCTGCTGATCATTGCAACGGTGGATGCATGGCGATGCGCCCGTACTTACCCGAATACTTCGACCAACCTGAGCTACCCAGGAAAACTATGACTTCGCTTTTTAAACGTTACGCCGACGGCGGAACATCAGACATGCACATCCATATGCCGCAGCGTCTTCTGCCCACGACCGTCAGTCATTCTCCCCTCGAGGTCTTAGTCGGCCATTGGGAAAAGTATCTGGTAGACCCCTCCTCCGTGCGTGAGCAGTTTCCGTGGGCGGCGCGATTCGTTATGGGCATGCCCATTCCATCGTGGGCGCGCGGGCTGGAGTGGAACCTAGGGCAAAAGGCTCGCTTTATCTCTGCTGTGTGGTCAGGCGCGGATCTGGGGAGCTACCTCACGAATGACTGGTACGAGCCTGTGATCGGTAACAGGGCATTGGCCGAGAACAGTGAAGTTTTGATTGATGGCCAACAACGTCTGCACAGCCTGGAAGAGTATTTCCTCGACCGTCTGGCGATCCCTGATGCACAAGGACAGCCGAGGATTTGGTCTGAGCTCGGCAACGGCGAAAGGAAGCGCTTCCTGTCGACGATCTTTACCCATGTCAGGGTGTCGTCTGGTGACGAGGTGGCATTGCGCGGGACATACGATCTTTGCGCGCTGGGCGTAGTGCCTCGGTCATTTCATCAACGAGCTGTTCGGTAACATTTGCGTTGCCAGTAGACGGGCGGCCCCCTTCGGCGCCGGCTGTCGTGAACCGAGCCCCGCTACGACGGGTCTCGGCCCTACGGGCTACCATCCTTCCGCTCTACGACCATCTTGGTCTGCGCGCTCCGCTTGCAGAGCGATCCGACTCACCTTCTTGCTTGGACATTGGCCACCGCTCCCACATACTGCTGAGCATCCAATCAAAGATGAGGCCGGACAAATGGGTTGGCTCTTTTGGAAAGACAAGCGCCCCGCGTGGATTCAGGCGGAAGAACAGAAATTCATCAAGGCTGCGAACAGTCTAAAATCGCTCCAGGTAACGCCTCGCGGTGGCATGCGCATAGATCCCGAGGAGATCAGGGATCAGATCCTTGAAGCCCGAGAGCTATACAAACACCTGGTTAAAAAATAGCGATACCGAAAGGCCAACCAAATCGGAGCCTCAACCGGCGTAAAACGACCTCTTTGCCCCACCCCGCCCTGCTGATTGTACTTTCTCGAGGGCCGATAACTTGGCGGCGTCGCTCCGCTTGCTTTAGCCTAGGAGTGGTCGAGCACCTTCTTATCGCCAGCACCAACCAATATATAAAGGAGGCTCCAGTACAGCTACGGAGCAGCTTCCTTATTAATGCGCTAGACGCATACCCCTCATGGATTGCATCCAGTCAGCATGGATAGGAGTCATTCCTAAGCGGTCTGTTCGACCACATGACGTGGCAGCGATAGAGGTGCGGCCCGCCCCTCAATTTGATATTTCGATATTTATTGGCAGGCTCTAAATAACTGCTCGCTCAGCCAGACCGCATCATCTTCAGTGAACGAGTAACCCATAAAGGGAAAGACCAACTCAAAACCTCCGCCGTCAATTGTGCAGGCCACAATTGACGTGGTGCCTGAAGGTGAACCTTCACAGACGTCATCGGTCGCGTCTTCAATCGTAATCTCGCCAGAAGCCTAATACTGAAGGCCGCGTATTCCAGTCGTCCTGCGAACCCTGAACAATCCAGTCGGTCGATTTTCTCCGTCGGATTGATCACTTTCCTCGTCACCATCAATTGCCAGTGCTTCTCTGAGGCATGATGAAATCTCTAGTGCGACTTCAGGAGTGACGCTGAACTTTACAATGTCTAGCTCAATCATGACTCGCGCAGTCGGAAGCAGTTCGATAGCGCATGTATACGTTTCATCAGAATCCAGTCCACGCCACGAAACGAATTCTTTAGAAACACGAAAATCAGAGGAATCTTTTGAAGTCTGGTAAATGCTCATCGAAGCACCCTAGAATTTTTGCTCTTAGAACTAGAAACGGATGCGTCTCGAAAAACTTGAGGTGTTTTCTGGAATTATATCGAGATGGCCAAGCGGTGAGCTTTCAAGTGCTGTCAATCGGCTCTCCTCGAGTAAAGACAGACAGTCTTCCGCGTTTACCATGCTTGTCGCAAATCTTCAGCACTGTATGCCTCAGAACCTTGTAATCACGAATATGATTCAGGAGATCGTTCTGATCAGATCCCATAGCACCGCTTAGCCAGATGAAACACCAAACATTTGAACGACCATAGCTCTGAAGGGCGTGCTCCTCTGAGGTACCGCCCTACGCCTGCCCTGCCGGCTTCCATCCTTAAAACTTCCAGCCTGACCAACCTGCGAGCTCCGCTTGCAAGGTAAAGGCTGGGCATAACCCAACCGTCTAGGCTCTAGACATAACGTAGCGCATAAACACATACGTTGATCTGAGCGCTAAATGCCCTCCTTCACCAGGCGCTCGCCGAGCAATTTCAGCTTGGAAATGTAATCGGGATCGTCAGATGTTTTGGGAACGTGCGAGTCGCTATTGATTCGTCGGAGCTGAATGACTACTTCATGTGCAATGCGCTGAGCGTCCTTTGTCCCCCACCACTGGGCAAGCGCAGCTGCAATAAGCGACGCATCGCTTCCTTCACGGCCTACTGTCATCAGGAGGTTCGTCGTTAGCTTCAAATGTGCATCGAAGCTAGCAAGCAAATATTGAACGTTCCCGAAATCGGCGCTCTCGTTTGAGCGAAGAATAAAATCACTCAGATGAGTGATATCCCATGCAGCGTTTCTCACCCCAGCGATCGCCGCCATCCGATCAGTAGACCTGCTGTTTTTGAACACATTCTTGCGAGCAGGCGAATGAGTTCCGAGGTACACACACGCGAGCATCAGAGCCGGCCCCGCGAATACAAGACTCGTACTCATCCAATCTAGAAGACGAAGCATCTTGTCGACTTGCTTACCCGGGGCAAGGTCTAGCTCCAGTATTTTGAGTGCGGTGATGTAATTTCGATTCCAGCGTTTCAATGGCAGCTCTAGATTGAGGTTCGGTGCCTCGAGTGGGGTATAACTGCGGGAAACACGATTTGTCCTACCGAGCGCTACGTTCAGCATATCCTGTGGAGGGGCGTTGTCAGCTGCCCTGAACCAACCAAGTTCATCCGCTGCGCTGGTGTTACCACATCGGTGAGCCAGCTCATGGAAGGAAACACTTGGTTCAAAATCGATATTTAGAAGCTGAGCAAATCCTAGCAGTGCGGCTGAAAGCTTGAGTTGCTTGTCATTGGCCGTTTCTTTCCCCTTCACCAATTGCGCGATACGAGAGGCGACGTTCCGATCCGGCAAAATGATCGTACGTATGCCTTGGTCTTGGGCATAAAAATAAACTGCTGGCTCGTAAATACCTGCGTCGGGAGCAAGGTAACCGGGTATCAACATACCTGCCGTTTTCAGTACCCCGCTGACATCAAACAGGTCGCCCACTGGGAAATCAATCGGCAGCAACCATTCTGTCTTTTTAGGTTTCGCTTTCAATCTACCCACCTTGAGGAAATCGACCATCCACACGCCATTGAGCACTTGAGCACTAAGCACTAAGCACTAAGCACTAAGCACTAAGCACTAAGCACCGGCCTATCATCGCAGGGCGTTGGCATAGACAAGGTGCCAAATGGGCTTTCCAATCCCGCTAAGGGATGATTCCGCCGAGGATATCTAAAGATTCTTATCACCTACCTGGCCTCGGGGAACTGGCCGTGGTGAACATTTACGGGGGCCATCACTTGGAACGCTCTTGATAACCAACCTTGAGAAACCTGTCGGCCTTTGTGAAGGCTGCACGTTTCAAGCCTTCAAGATCCAATCTCAAGCGAGAGTTGAGATCTGCCTCGTAGATCTTGTCACTATTCAACGTCAGAATGTATTGTCGATTTTTAAGCGTTTCAACATTATCACTGAGATAGTTCAGGCTTTTCAAAAGAGTGTCGTAATCAACATCGAAGATGTTGTCATGAATCAGCATACCTGGATGCCTCTTATCAATTTCAGAGCATGTCAGCAGGCCGATGTCATACAAGAATACTTTTTCGCGCTCGTTGCTATGGCTACCATCATCATAAATTCGCAAATCGAAATTGACGACTTCTTTTTTCTTCGTGATTTCCACTTCAAAGGAGCCATGTCGATTCCCCGCGACAACCTCGTGCACATCAAGAATTGTCTGCTCGAGAGACTTGATAACGTTAGATGCGTTTGCCACGAAACTATCGAGCAGAAATATCAAGCCATAACGCTCGTTGCTCTTGTCCTTCTTTTCTCGCTCGTACTCTGAATGCTTTCTTATAAAAGCAGACAGCGAAGCATGATCTTCCAATTTTTTCTGGTAGGTTGCGATAGTCTGACGAAGGTTTTTTAATGCACCCTTATGATCAATCAATATCAGCTTTTCTCGATACAATCGATCAAGACGGATAATATTATCTTCAATTAATTTAAGTGTACTCTCCAGCTCTTCTCGACGACCTTCAATCAAAGTTCTCTGAAAATTATCGATTTTCTTCTTGAACGCAGTAACCTCTTCAAGCTGCTTCTTGATAAGGTCTCCCAGACCTACCTTAAACTGATTGTAGAGTTCCGCCACCTCTACTTCATCAATGTAGTTATCACCGCGAAACATCTTGATTTTCGAAAGCTCGGACTTTATGACAGTCTGGCGAGATCTAAACTCTTCAATCTGCGTTTCAATCTCAACTACCTCATCCCTAACAATGTTGTAACCTTCGATATTTTCTAGCTGTTCCATCTCGCGATGGATTCTGCCGACCTGACTGGTCAGTTCGTTCAAGTCCGCCTTGGCTTCAGATATATTTTTGCCAGTGATTGATACTATGTTTTCTTTGGACTTGGAGATCGCTTTAGCGAGCTTATCTATTTCGTTCGATAAAGATTTTGCCTGCCTGTATGGTTTAGGATCAATCCCAAGCAGAAATAGGTGCGGCGTGTAGTCCGCCGGAATATTTCGATTGGTATCAAAGCATTTTACAATAGATTTAAACTCCGACCGTTCATCCCGAATGATCGGCCCCATCAATGAACGAAAAGATGGGATGCTTTCATTGTCACTAGCACCATAAAGAAGACTCGTCAGATAGCTAGTCGCATCCTCAATTTCAATGATGGGAACGATATTTCCATCTATGATGAGAGTTGGAGACTTATGATTCTCGATGCTTCGCTTGATCGTGATTGGCGTATTGTTAATTTCTATATCTATACAGATTAGGGTGCTGTGTGGGAAGGCTTCATCTGGAATCAGCGAAACACGACTTTCCTCGTACCGCTTAAGTAAACCGTAGTTTATGAACTCTACGGCCATCGACTTACCGACACCGTTTGTCTTGACGTTGTCTTTAGTCGTCTCGCCTAGGATAAGGTTTATTCCATCAACAAAAGTAATTGGATCGAAAACCCGAGGCTCACTGTATAGCTTTCTAATTCTTAGCATTTCGCTACCAAATATGGCTCTTGGAAATCTATGACATCAAGAGAATACAAGAAAATTATCGCGTAATAGATGCTTCTAGCACTGACCCCACCAGGCTTTGTAATTTTTTTTGCCACATCAAATATGCTAACCCGAGCCTCTCCTGATTCTTGTAGGAGTTTCAGAATCTCAAAGCCGAGCATAGGAGCCGACTTTCTCAGGTCATCATCTTTAGAAAATAGATTAGACAAGTGCAGTGTCCTTGTAGGGGAAGACATTGCATTTCATCAACTGGTCGATTACGAAAAACTCACCTGCCCCTCTATCGAAGGTGTAGCCGTTTTTTTCAAGTAGATCGCTGAAGCCTGCGATCAGCTGATCCAACGCCTGCTTGGGATTACCGCAGCACTCCTTGAGTATGGCGTCACTGCGCCTCTTTAGGTAGGTAGCAGCTCGGCGAATTTTAACCTGCCCAAAATCAGCTTCTTTCTTAACGGCTTCTAAAATAGCACCGTACTCGATATAACCATCGCTATACATATCGACGAGGAAGTCGGCATGATCAGCGAAGCGTTGATAGATCTTCTCCTCTGGAATGGGCTCTTCAAGATACCCATTACCGGCATCTTCATGCTTCTCGTCACTGATATATTCGATTATTCCAAGTATCGTCATAACCTCGTTGGCAAGGCTCTTTTGTGCCGGAGGCGCAATCTCAGCGTCCATGAAGTCTACAATCGCTTTTAGCCTTTGCAAATCAGGATCACTGGTGATTTTCTTGATTAGATCCTCAACATCAATGATGTCAGTTTTGGTATCGAGAAAATACTCAACCCCGCCAACGGTGGGTGCCTCATGATTGGATTTTCTAACTATATTCAGGATGAGCAGCTTATCAAACTGTTCATAGAGATTTTTTTCTATAAATTTTTCAACAGTATACTTTGTCTTGGCTAGTGCCGAAGTGGATGTCACCTGTATCGCGATCCTCTTCTCACTATCGCCAAGATCTATCGCGGCGGCATTGAGGTCAAGGATGTTAATATTCTTGAGGTTATACCCATAAACCAAATTCAAGAGGCCGCAGTAGAAATCTTCGGCTCCCCTGTTGATATCCGTCAAACTAAGGCTATTGTTAAGCTCGACTTCATTTTTGAGCCAACCTAGCCATTTAATTATTTTTTTCTGATAATCAACTCGATTCATGCTCTACGCCCCCCTCCCTGGCGTATGAGAGTATATGAAGAATGCAACCTACGGAGAAGAGAATGATGGCACTCTGCAATTTTGCCTGCTCTCCGTAGCTAAAATCATGCAGCGCTGTATGAATACACAGCAACATCGCTTGACCATCGACCATTTCAGAATCGCAGGAACCGGGACACGCTCTGCTGCAACGTGACGACAGCATGCAATGAGCTGGAACCATGGGACGTAAAGGGTGCCCCCTAGGTGCCTTTGGGTTGAACTGCACCCATGCGCTTCAGGATGTCTCCGGCCTTGGAACATTCTTGGCGGTGCGCTGGATCAAAAGCGCAGACCGAACGGGACAGACGTGCTCAATTGGAGCCGCCTGATTCGGCTCTCTCAACCAGGAGAAAGGGATGTCAATGCAAGATAATGCTGTAGCTTCCATCCGACTCGGGGTGGAGGATTTCAAAGCTGCGGAACACGATGAAGCCCGAGCCCTCTCCTCTATTCGAAATCTGACCTCGGGTCTACTGTTGCTCTTCAAAGTCAAGCTGCAGGCTATGAGCCCACCAGGTTCAAATGAGGCACTACTCAAAGAGAGGGTGGCTCCAACTCAAGGAGTTGACGACCAGATCATTTGGGTCGGTAGCGGCACCAAGACCGTCGATGTCGTGACGATAATTTCCCGGCTGGAGGGGCTAGGTGTCGACGGAGTCGAATGGAAATTACTGAAGGCGCTCACCGATATTAGAAATGAGGTAGAGCATTACCACAGCACCCGGCCCACCTCCGTACTGCTGGAGACCGTAGCGAACTGCTTCCACCTGATACAGCAGTTCGTGCCCAGGTATCTCGAGATCAGCCCCGCCAGCCTGCTGGGAGCAGATATTTGGTCATTCCTGACTGAGCACGAGGCATTCTACGGGCGTGAGCGGAAAGCTTGCCTAGAGTCACTCAGCCAAGTTCGCTGGCCAACCGACATCCTTGCCGGCGCCTTGGAGCACATTAGCTGCCCGCACTGTAAAGCCAAGCTCATGAAGGCTTTGGGGAACCTCAAATCACTCCCGCAAACGAGTTTTCACTGCACCCGTTGCGGAGCAGTATCGCAGTTTGGTGATGTGGTTGACGCTGTGCTCGTTGAGCGATATTACGCGGACTTATACATCGCCGCCACGCAGGGCGGAGAGAGCCCATTGGAGCTATGTGATCACTGTGAACATGAATCATACGTTGTCGAGGAACAGCGCTGCGCCATTTGTGGGGAGGGGCCCAAAGTCCCCGAATGTAGGCAATGCGGGGCGACACTTGATGACGATGTGGGCATTGAGGGCATTTATTCGGATCTGCTGTGCGGCCATTGTCGCTACGTGCTGGAAATGGATTAAAGAAACGTTCCGAAGGTCGGCTGGCCACCTTCACGGTGGTCTTCTGCGCCTACTCACGCGTATGCCAGATCATCATCCATTTTCAGTGCCTCGATTTGAACCAGTTGCCAGCCGACGATAAAGGTCGGCCAGGAGGCGAGCATCCAACAGTGCGTGGTGTGGAAGTTCTGGCAGCACCACGTCGCCGATATCATCCGCTTCGAGATGCCTGAATATCAGGATCAGGTTAGTCGCGCGATTGGCAACGTTATCTGGCCAACGATGATTCACGTAGGCCAGTTGGCAGAAGAGATCCCAATCCGGCGCGTCCGAGCAAACCTCGAGGGGGCCTTTCAGGTTGCTCAGGAAAGCAAGTAGTGAGGATTGAGCTTCGACCAAGGTTTGCCCGTGTGCAGCCAGGTTGAGCTGTGGCAGGACATTTTGAATCACAAAGTCGCTGCAGTCCTGAGTCACGTACGTGTCTGTGAGCTCGACGTAGTATTCGTGCCCGGCTTCGGACACGAGTGCCAGCGAAATCAACTTCGTGTCTCGATTGAGCCGAGTGAACTCGCAGTCCAAAAATAGCTTCATCCCCTCCTCCCTATGAATACTTGGTCATGACTCCGGTGTACTTTTGGCAACACGATTAAAGCCGACTGGTTTCTTCTATGACTTTAACTGATTGTCCTGACGAGTCTATGCCTTCACTCACGGCAAGGGAGGTTTGCCAGGTGCTGCGCGATGCCATCTTCGGGCGGCGCACGATGGTGAGAGTGTGCGCACAGACTTGGGACGAGCTTTAAGCCGGGATGTTGATGGTCGACATCGAGGGATGGAGGATTACGATCTTCAACGACTGTGATGAACTTGATTACTGCGAGCAGTGCGTGAGCCCGGATGGACAGCTTTGGTCGTTCAATTCGGGTGATCGATATGGGACTGACCCGGTAGCTCTGCTCAGCACGTGGGAACTTCTGACACTCGATCAGCTATTAAAGACACTGTCATAAGGGTTGGATAGCGACAGGTAGTCAGCAAATGACCCCCTCGCACCCTAGCTTTAACAGTTACGTGTCAGGTTTGCTTCAGCCCCATAAACCCTGAAAAAACCTCACCAAGTAACGCGCTCATTTCTCGTGTTGAAAGCCAGCTGGAATTACTTCCTATCTGCAACTGAAGATCGGCAGCACGCTCACTCGGTTGGGCGCAGATGAAATACCCCATAGAGCACTTGGCGATCTCAAGCGGCAGGTTCTGTAGAGGCGATGACAAGGGGGTATTCGTAGCACCAAGAAGATATCTGTCCGACGCCAGCGGCAGAATCACGTGCACGAGCTCATCATCCTTATCCATGAACGGCTTGAAGGAGCGCTCGCCTCGCACTTGGAACAGTACGACGGAATCCCCAAGCGGCAGGTCGCCAGGCGCGAATTTCTGAACAGAATAGTGGAGAGCACTGAAGCGGTGAGCACGGGCAGCTGGCGATACGGATTCACTGAGCACACGAACATGACTGTTTCTGACCAAGCTCGGGATTGAAGACTTGATACGTTCCAGCAGGGCAGGCATCTGGGTGGCAAAAATCGCAACAAGCGGATTGATCATCTGGTCGAGGAGTGATTCATCAGTAGAGAGCAAAGCCTGAACTTGCTGCGGATTAACACCCCGTTCTGCTAAAGCGCGCTCAAAGGCTGGAGAGCCTGGTTTGAAGTGATTTTTTACCAACACTCTGAGGTTGGCGGGGTCTGATAGATACCCAAAAACGCCAATGGCACACCCCTCGACCATTGACTGCATATTCTGGCGAACGTGGCGGCTTCTGGTTTCTAGATGAGCTAACAATTGTGGAATTCTCTCGACCACTGCTCCACTCAGGTCGCCGGCACGTAGGCTCTCTATTAATGGTGCATAAATTTGCTCTTCGTTGGTGATCTGAACGTCCAGATCAGGCTCGCGGTCGATAGCGTAGAAATGCCTTTCAAGGCCTACATTTTGAATGTTCGCAGATCTGGCGGGCTTATTCTGTTCATACACCCAGCACCGAACGATTTTGCCGTTACCTGGAGATCTGAACCCTTTTTGCAAAAACTTTGGAATGAAGTGCTGTCGTACCCCTGACATGTCGCATCTCCTCTCTGATCTCTAATACCCCCTTAGCGGATCTAGTCGTAATCGCTGAGGGGTTCAAACCTCTGCACGTCTTCCTCGGCCTATCCGATCTCATCATTTTTTTGATTGTAGTCACTTGGTAGTTCTGAAGGCCGTCCCACTCGATCAATCACACCCGCCTTGCCAACCAGTTCCCTCGCTGATTTGGTGTAAATCCTGCTGGTATTTGCTAAGGCATGCTGGTTCTCGGTCGATAAACGAGACGGGATCGGCTCGTCTGTAAGACTCCATTCCTACCTAGACCCGTGCAAGCGGGATACATCGCTCAATGGAGTTAATTTTTAGGCTATGACCGCACCACACGCAGCAAACTATCCACGCCCCGCAGACTGGAAGCAATTCGAGCGTCTTTCGATAGCCCTTATGAGCTGCGTATTTGGCAGCCGCTTCGATCAGTATGGCCGTGAAGGCCAACGACAGGATGGAGTCGACCTCTACTGCCGCCTCAAAGATGGCTCCATCATCGCCGTCCAGTGCAAAGGTCGGAACGGCAACCTTGGGAAGAAGCTGACAGTCGCAGAGGTCGATAAGGCTGTGCAGGATACCGAAAGCTTTCTCGTCAAGATCGACCGCTTTTTCATCCTCACCACCAGTCCACATGATGCCGCATTAACCAACCGTGCATTGGAGCTGACGGAACAACGAGCCCTTGTCGGAAAAGGGTCGGTAGAAGTCTGGGGCTGGGAATCGCTTGAAAATATCATCCGAGAGAATGCCTCTCTGCAGGATTCGTTCTATTCCGAGTACAAACCCAAAATTTCTCTTCGCGGATGGATCTTGAGGGTAGGTTTGGCGAGCTGCTTGGCGATATCCTGCTTTGTCGGGGTTCACAGGTATCTCGCGTATCAAGCAGACTCAGCTCAAATGAATGAGGCGACAATCCAAGGCCTCGCTGAGTACATGAGTCTTAATGATCGTTTGATCTCTATCTATGATGGCTGTCTTGGGATGCTTGACAAAGGTACCTTCGCCTTTTCGTATTCTTTCCAACAGTTCTGCATAGTCCCAGTGGAGCGAACCCTGAACGCCATGGAGCATCAGGTTCAACACGCAAGTATGAAGATTGATCCTGCGGCCATCAACCAACTGGACGTGCTGCTTGATCTCTTGAGGGAGGACTATCGCCAGGGTTTGATCGCCAATCAAATGGTTGGTTTTTTTGAGCAGGGGATCATTGATAGCCAGAAGGCATTGTGCACTCCCAACAACTCTGATGCGTCTACGGAAATCCTGAAAGGGCTGCGCAAGCCCGCCGATGATGCGATGAATCGGCAACTCGAGTTCTATTTCATCCTGCGCGATTTCATTCTTCCTGGACTTCAGTCGATGCAGGCCAACGTGCTGGTAGCGGCTCGACAAAGCAACCGACGGGGAGTTTCAGATCAGATGCTGAGCGACGCTCGGGAACTGAGTGACCTCCTCAAGCAACGCCACCAGTACAGAATGGAAGAACCGCAGCAGCCGTTCACCCTATCTGCAGTCAAACAGTGGAGTTCACGAGAGATAAAGATCTCCGGCGACATGGACACAAGGATTGAGGATGCAAGATACGCCCAAGTTCTGCTCCATGGGATTCAAGCTTCACTTTATGGGAAGCACGAAGAAGTGAAATCGTTGATCGCGTGCGGTGTGTTCGTTAAAAACGCCGAAGCAATCATTAAAAAGGATGAAGAAGCCATTACGGCTTCAGCCACTCCAGCCACATAGAGCCAGGCGAAGTGCGTCGTCTGCACATCGCGGATCACGCCTTCAACCGTAATCGGCTTACGCGCTCCCTTGAACCGGTGGGCGCTGTTTGGCTCAGTTATTTTTTGCCCCACGTTCTCGCTGCGAGCTAAGCCCGTAAAGCTTGAGATGTCTGAAGAGCATCTTTTCCTCGAGTGTTTGATCCTTCAAATCTGAGTCCGAGCCGGTTCGTTATGGAAACGCACATGAAGCAGCCTCTGTTCGACTTTGACCTCAAACGCGCATCCCGCGAAAACTACATAACAGGGAAAGCCGCCATCAATTTTCCACATCCAGGAAGCACCACGGGTGGATGGCATTTCCTTGCATATTTTGATCGGGAATCCGGCGTGGCTAAGGTGTCGTTAGCAGGCATTCATTATCCTGATACCACAGCCTACTTTGATGACCTTGGCATCATCGACGTGACCGATGAGCTGGCGGAGCGCGGCTGGTCTGTGGATGGCCATCGCCTGTTCATGGCCGATCACTACAGAGCCGCTGCGGATATGGTCGTAAGATGGGCTCTGAGCGAGTCCAACCACTGCAGCGTCGAGATTGATGATTGGTTCCCCTCTCGTGCGGAGAGACAGCGACTGCTTGAGATTCTAGATACAGCAAGGCCACAGCTTTCCAAGGTTGGCCGATGGCCAAAAGTGGAAGCGTGGCTGCGTACGCAAGCCTTCAGCTAGGCGTGGCGCCCGGCGTGCCTACAGGCGGAGCAACGAACCACCTTGGGTAGCAACTCAGAAATAGGACGCAGACCTTCACAAATTTCAGACCCTGCGCTCACACTTTCGTTTATGACCGCTGCCTGTGTCCTGATAAACCTCATACTCTTCCCAGCCGCCAGGTAAGGTCACTTGAGCCTCTATCTCATTTCGCAATCCAAGCAAAGTCATCGGATCCGCACACCGAAAGACGATTGAGGGTGCCAAATGACCACCGTAGCGTACGACATAGTAGCCCCACAGCGTCTCTCGGGGTTGAATGCTAGAAGGATTGTCGGAATCGGTGTCAATCCGAGTCACAAAATCGCGAATCCTCTCTACCAAGCCAATCAGACTCTCAAAACTAGACTGGCCCTGATTGCGGCGCGTAATTGAATTGAGCTTATCGAAGAAGTTTCCATCAATGGTGGGAGTGACAGGGTACCTCGCCTCATCCACAACGCTTTTTGCCAGTCCTTTCAACTGAAGATATTGGCTTTCAGCTATCGGAGCCCCTAACCGTTTAGCCAAAAGCTCGTATTGATGCCCATACACCCTCAGTTCTCGCTCAACCAGCTTCTCAGGGCAATATCTATAAAGTTTCACTAGACCGCCCTTCAGGTACATCTCGACGGCATACCCCAGTAGCAGCATGGACGACCGGGCGAGCGCATGATCTTTTGTAAACACCTCAGGGGAACGAGGAACCTGATCAGTAATGATCTGCCTAACCTCGTCCTTGTTGCGCAGCCACTGCTCTCTCAATGCCTTAGCTGCAATCAACAGGCCATCGCCCTCCTTCTTCCAATTCGAGAAGCGAAATATTCCTTGGCTGTTCTGGTTCACAACCTGTGAGTTCTGAGCTTCCATCGCCTATCTCGCATGTTAGTTCCAGCAAGCCCGCGTGCAGCGAGACCAATACTCAGCTGCAATCGGTCTAATGGCCATATTTTTTTGTGAGACTCGTGGATTGAATCAACGCAGTTGTAACCGGCTTTGTTGCTATCGCAATCTCTAGCTGAGGGTCGGTATCCCCCCTCTGATAGTTCAAGCTTCGAAAAAAACACGGCAGGCGTTCATCAAAGCAGTTGCGTCATTTAGAGCTCGGTGGTGCCTGGCTGTCGGCAGTCGCCGGTAGATTTCACTGGCAGCCTCCCGGCCCACAAAAACCTCCAAAGGCTTCAACTCGAAGGTGGGCATCAGATCTGCGGCCTCGAAAAGCACATCGAGCCAAAAACTGTCTTGAGGTGAGTCGCTGCAAAGCACCTGGCCTGAAAACAGCTGATTCATACTTCTCGCTACAGCGACTGGGGTACCACCTTCCTGATGTACCTGATCTTGAGTGAGACCGTGCATGTCTTGCGCATCGAACGACCAGTGCGTCCAGTAACGGGCTGGTTTGATCAGCGAGCTGAAGGATATCTCACTCGACACGACGGCAACCTCGATAGGATAGCTATCAGGAGCTATTCCAGAGGCTTCAAAATCAATAAAAAACGAAGGCCGTTCCACCTTGCTGCTCCTGCTTGAAGGCTGCGATTTTCAGCGGCTCCACCGACTGCTTGTGTGCTTGCGCCGCCATCGCTCGAATCAGCCGCTCTAGCTGGTAGGAGCCTGCGCAGCTCGGTGATTTTTTAGATGCTGCATCTCACGCTCCCATTCAGTCAGAAACTTATCCCAGTCTGCACCGTAATGCCCATCAACCAACCTGGTTGATCCGATGCTCGCTTGCAGAAAGCGTTCTCGCCAGGGCTGCGGAATAGTCTGCTCCAAAATGATGTCGATGCCGGAGTTATGACGCATCACCGAGATAGAGTTACGAACCTCAATGAGGTCGAGTGGCCTATCGCTACAGGGGGTGTCGTTTCGCTCTTGGTCGTCGAGATCATTGAGGATGGCAAGGAGGTCGGATGCAGTGGGATCGCCAGGACGGAGGCATGCAAGGGCCCACAGAGTCCTTCGCCTAGCGCCCTCAAGCTGACGGAGTTCATCGTGGGTCATTTCAGCTGCATCCTTGTTGATTTGATATCGGGCAGTAGCTATGGCGTGCCGCCTGCGGCGGAAGGCTGGCGAGAACTGAGCCACGGCTGCGCCGCGTCTCAGCCCGTTGGGCGCTCATCCAGCACGCCTGCGCGCTCCGCTTGCCCGATACTCGCAAGAAAAGGTCAGTCTGGCGCAGCGATCCTGAGGCCGGGCCCTACGTACAGGACTATTACTTATGCAGCTTACTGAAGCGACTCGATAGCACTGCAGCTTCGGTAGTTTCCCAAGCTTCAGGATCAGACGTAGCGTTGAACATCACCAATGCCCTCCACAGGAAAAAGGCCGCAACCAAGCTCGACTCAATTACTGCAAATACCGTGGTGGTATACATATAATCTGAATTTTCTCCAAATAAGAAAAGCACTGGAAATAAAGAGGCGATCCACCCGGCGACGAAAGTTAAGCAAAATGCGATGGCTGCAGTGACCATCAGGAAAATCGGAACTTGATATCTATACTGGGTTGCAAATGATTTCTCGCCGTTTTGCTTCGCCAGGCCGTACAAGATGCCTGTGTTTTTTTCTTTGTCATTGTTTCTTTTAAACAAGCCATACAAAGTTACACTCTCGCCGACCTCTAGCTCTTCGTAAAGCTTGTTCGACACTTGCAAATTCGGGATAACTGCACCGTCAATGCTGACTTTAGCTTTATGTCCGCCGTTCATTCGATCAATAGATCGAACGTAGTCAACTTTTCCTGAAACTTTCACGCAATCGAACTTCATCACTCACTATCCCTGCCTTCGCTTAAAAAAGTGGATCTGGTTCTTGCCAAGACGTCGCTCAGTGACGATTGCAGGCAGGCCTACGCGGGCCATAAACGTCGGACTTGACGAGCGCGTCTCCCATCGAGACGTCACTGGCCGTGTCTTAGGTGCTGCTCTCATGACCAATCCATCACCAATCCAAACATCCCGCCGCTATGATCAAACGACTGCCTGGCAAACCATATGCCACGATAATATCACTATGGTCTGTTTATCGAAACACGCTTGCCGTGGCTCTATCCTCAGTTTTGAGGATCCGACTCATGCATCTGAAAGAAGCGCTGGCAGGAGCATTGCGCGGAGCTCGTGCTCATCAGGGTTTGAATTACGAAGAGTTGGCGGGGGCAACGCACAGAACGTACGTGGGGAAGCTTGAGCAGGCCCGAGCGAACGCGACGTTGGAGAAACTGGACGAGATCGCTGACTACTTAGGTCTCGACCTTTTAACTATGGTCACTCTTGCCATTGCTGCGCAGGGTGACGAACTTCCTTCCGAGGCTTTGCACCGTACTGCCCTGCGAATCAGGGAATTCGAGTTGTCTGGAGGGTGGCAGTTAGTAGAGGAGCAATTCCGTGATGGAAAGCTCATCAAGCGCTCACAGGGAAAGCCAAAGCAGCCGCTTAATGCGGAATACATTCGAGCCTTGAAAGCGCAAGGTTTCGACAGGAAAACAATCGCCGAAAAGCTCGGCGTTGCCAGAAGCACAGTCCAAAAATATTGGAATACCTGAGCCCCCAGAACATCAGCGATCCTTGACTCACCCTGGCGTAACCATCCCACTCGACCAACCGTTTCTCCTGCATTCGCTCATGCAGTTTCTGACGCGGTTTTGAGTGGTTGCTCTAACTTCGCAGAGGTAAGGTCTGCCCTCAACTAAAGAAGAGAGCAGGTGTTTTGATGAAAAAAGTCTTTGGCGTAGCTTTGCTGCTAATTGTGGCGGATGCGCAGGCACAGACTGTGGAAGCGGAGATGACAAAGCTGAAGCAGCTTGCCGAAAGCTGTATCGCTTCACTTTCTACTCAGAACTGCGGCGCAACCACTTCCTGTAATGTGTTCAAGAGCTACAGCAGAGAATTGATGCCGGATGGCCCTGCTGGCTATTACGAGTTGCATGGCCCGGATAAGTCAATGAACCCTCAAAATGGAAAGCTGGTCAGCGAAGCAGTGAAAGCCGCTTCCAAGGCAAATAAGGCCGGAGAAAAGTGCAATCCGACGTAGCTGCTTTTGGATCTGCAGGGCCCATTCCTATGCGATTCAGGTGGCCTGATAGAAGTCTAGCGCCAGGCAGCTATCAGCCGGTTCCGTCCGTTTACGTAAAGCCCAGACACTCGAGCGACTGCTGAAGACAATCTGAGCAAATCGCGGTTTATGGCGCGCCCTATCGGGTCGGCTGTCGTAAACCATGCCATGGCTGACGCCAAGTCATGGCCCTTTGGGCTTCCATCCTCGCGCCTCCGGCCTACTGGCCTGCGCGCTCCGCTTGCCCGAAAGCAATGGAGCGTAGTCATCCTGCTTGGTCATATTTCTGTTGGAAGGTGCGGTTGCCGGGGGACAATACGGTTTTGGTAGCCTGGAAGGTGGGCATTGAGGAAGGAACCCCGCGCATGAGTCAGAAAGTCCTGAGGCTTCTACGGAACGAGGTCGGTCGCGACTTCGTTATCGGTGACATTCACTTCAAGTCGATTGATCTATACAAAGGATTAATGAAGCTAGGTTTCGACAAAACTATCGACCGAGTCATTGGGGTGGGTGATCTCATAGATCGCGGGCCTGGAGTCCTCAACGGTCTGAAGCTTCTTGGTGAGCCGTGGTTCTTCACCGTTCAAGGTAACCATGAGCAGATGCTTATCAAGGCTTACAGGGCAAACCCCAGCGCTCGTTATGTAGCTCATGGTGCAGGCTGGTGGTCGGCCATCGCTGACGAATCGAAAGAGATGGTCATTGGGAAGCTCGAGAGCCTTCCCACAGTCATAGAAATCGAGTCCCCTCGCGGTTTGGTTGGCGTTGTTCATGCTGATGTCCCTGCCGGGATGTCATGGGTCGAGTTCACCCGAGACATATCAATCCCTGTTGTAGAAGAGATCGCGCTATGGGGGGCGCGAGCGGATCAAAAAGCACCATCGAGAAGGTGTCAAAGGGGTCTGGCGTGTGTGCACGGGGCACACCTGGATTCCAGAGCCTGTTCGGCTAGGGAACGTTCTTGCACTTGATTGCACTGGAGGGGGTGAAGGGCCACTAGCTGTCTATTGCGTTCAGGCGGACACGATTTATGTGGAGGGGCGCCCCGTGTCACTTGACCAATCGGAGGCTGTTACCGAGCTACTGGACGAACTTGAGCAGGCTTTAGGTCATCTTAAGGCCACCACCAACGCTAACAAGCTAATTGAGTCACAACGCTTGAGCCATGAGGCCGACGAGTTAGCTCGTCGAGTGAACACTACCTGGCTGACCTTGCGTTCGGAAATTAGCGATGTCCAGAAGTTACTTAACGCGCTTCACGGACTAAGCTTGCTCACCGGCGAACGAAGAGCAGCTAAGCTGGAAGAGCTGAAATTCAAGCATGCAGGCACCCAGATAGAGGGACTGCTGTCGAGACTTCTTGATTGAAGGTTGGGTACCGGTAACCTTGGGGATCTAAGAGAAATAGTGGCCCAATCTGTACGAGTAGTTCGTAAATGAAGCATGTAAGACTAATACGACACGGAGAGAGTGCTGCTAACGCCGGCGAAGCCAGCCTGGATCACGCGAGCATCCCTCTTACGCCAAAGGGTGTTGAACAAGCGTGCCTAGTGGCCGGGTCATTCGTCCAGGCCCCAGATCTGATCGTTGCCTCGCCGTTCTCCCGAGCCCAAGCAACTGCAATGAAGACAGTGGCTGCTTTCTCTTCAGTACCATTTGAAACCTGGCCCATCCACGAATTTACCTATCTTGAGCCCGCACGGTGTATCAACACAACCGTCGCTGATCGGCGTGAATGGGTGGAGGCGTATTGGGCCAAAGCCGATCCTGGTTTCACGGATGGTGAAGGCGCTGAGTCATTTCTAGATTTCATAGCTAGAGCTCAGTCTTTCTTGGTGTGTCTTGCAGAGCATCCCGCCCAAGACATCGTTGCGTACTCTCATGGCCAGTTCATTAACGCTGTAGCCTGGCTGATAGAGCGCAAGACGCTCGGCATTGATGCCGGAGCTATGGTGAACTGGCGTGAGTATGAGATCGCGAACCACGTGCCCAATTGTGGTGGGTGCCTGCTTTCGAAAGATCCGGAGGAAGCCGGCTGGAGAGTAAGCCGGTCAGCCACTGAGGAGCCACGAATGGATGCCACTTGGCGCGTGCCAGGCAGAGCCTACCAAGCAGTTCGCGATCCCGAGCGTTTGCTCATTGAAAAGCGCGCCGAAGCTCTCTCAGCTGCAGGCTATCCGCTGCCAGATGATGATCCGGCTATGTACGCTGAGCAAAGGCTGGAAGAGGCCAGAGCGGCAGCTCGTTCATCCCAGGTAGGTAGCGTCAGCAATGACACTGCGGCTGAGCTCTCAGCGAGAGAGGTATGCCAAATATTGCGAGAGGTCACCTTCCAGCGACGGATAATGACCAAGGTGAGTCAGACTTCTTGGGATGAGATTTATGCGGGCCATTTCGTTGTCAGCGTAGAAGGTTGGCGGATATCGATCTACAACGACTGTGACACGCTCGACTACTGCGCAGAATGCGTAAGTCCGGAAGGACGGCGATGGTTGTTTGACGCAGGGGATCGATTTGGAGCGGATCCCATTGCGTTGCTCAGCACATGGGAGCATCAGACGCTCGAGCGTCTCCTGAAAGCGCTCTAGGGAGCCAAGTTCGAGCGGGCCTCTACGAGGACGGCTGTCGTACAGGACAGTTCTAGGAGAAGGAGGCGATAAACGTTAAAGGGAGCAACCCTGTCGAAACGTCCTTTTCCTTACTCAGCGGCGAAAGAGACGGTCTAGAACCAGCAGAGCAATTGCACCAATCGCGATTGCAGCAACTGGCTTCTCTTTGACGAACGCAGATACGCTGTCCAGCGCATCGCCATAGGTTTGAGTCAACTGACCAGCAGCTTGACGCCCGGCACCTTCAGCTTCCAGCTTCGAATCACCAAACAGTTTTCCGACTGCGCTCTGCGCTTTGCCGGCAACCTTTTCTACAACGCCTTCAACTTGTTCGCTCTTCATGATTCACCAAACCTTCGTGTGTGATTGAGTAACCCAGAAAAACCTGGGCTTGAAGCAACCTGCACAGAGTTAGGGGGACGGGCGTAATGATAAGTTCAAAGTTGATGAGCATCTGGATTTGTCCACAAAGCACCTAACCATTTCTTGTGCTGCGCTATGCTGAGCGTCCCTGAAGGAGATCAAGTCAATGCCAAAGGAATATTCGCTGTCGGATGTACTGGAGCGGATGTATCAAAACCAGCTCGCTCTGGAGGCCGCCCTGATGGAGCTGACCCTCCACGTAGAAGCCCACGGACACGCGGATGTAGGAAATAATGTACGTGGTGCTCTGGAGACAATCGGCGACAATGCGGGCCACATCAAGCAGGGGCTCGCCCGGCTAAAAAAGCTCCAATGACCCCGCCGCTCTTTGATTTTGATCTCAAACGCATTTCCCGCACGCACTACATCACTGGCAAGGCCGCGATCAACTTTCCGCACGCTAGAAGCACTACAGGTGGGTCGCATTTTCTGTCCTACTTCGACCGGGATTCAGGCGTGGCAAAAGTGTCGCTTGCAGGTATTCACTATCCTGATACCACCGACTTCTTTGGTGACGCTGGAATATGCGACGTTACCGACCAGTTGGCGAGGCTAGGATGGGCATCAGAAGGCAAACGCCTCTTCGTGGCCGATCATTACCGAGCGGCTTCCGACATGATCGTGAAGTGGGCAATGAGCGGTTCCAGGCACTGCAATGTCGAGGTAGCTGAATGGTTTCCAACCAAAGTAGAAAAACAGCTGCTGCTCGTAACTCTTGAGATGGGAAAGCAAAAGCTCTTCGAGCTAGGTATGCTGAAACAAGTGGAGGCCTGGCTAAGCTCGCAATAGATCAATCAAGACGGCAGATGGAAATCACAGCAGTCCCGGTAGCGTTAGAGTACGTAGCCCAACTCAGTGCGCATAGTTCCAGCGAGCTACAAGGTTCATCTCGGAGTCTCTAGAGCATGAAACCCAGGCATACCGTGATAGGCTTCGATTTGGCTAGAATTGCTCGTCCCAACGTATGCAAACTCACAGGGACTGACTCAAATCAGGAACGCGTATATGTCGCTCAAAAAAGCTTTCGCTGCTGTGCTTAAAGCGATGCGCGCTGGTCGGGGGCTGACCCAGAAAAACCTGGCAGAAGTCAGCAGTCGGACATATGTCTCGAAACTAGAACGCGCTCAATCAAGTCCAACTTTAGAGATGATCACCGCGCTAAGTGGGCCACTCGACGTGAACCCTCTGACTTTAGTAGCCATTACTCTTTGTGCCGAGTCAGGGCAATCAGTTAGCGCTTTGCTACGTCGTACACAAGAGGAACTCTCGAATCTCGCCAATGAAGGAGTTCTCAAAAACCTGGCAATTTCGTCGTGTGATGAATTGCTAGTGCCACGCCCCTCTACTAAGCCATCAGGAAATCGCTCAGTGACGAACGCACAGCAGGGAGAATTCTGTTTTGCAGGATAGACGATCCTCCATGCAGCAACTCCTTATCGTCTACGGTTTTGTGGCAGCGCACGCTGAAGGACGCAAACTAAAGGAAATTGTACAGCCGAGTCTTCTCTCAAACCACACCATAAAAGGCGATGAATTGTAGCGGTGCAAGTTCACGCACGATTAACGTTCGACTGAAAGCTCTTAGCGAGCTCAATGACAGCATTATTACCGGCCCGGCTGACCTTTAATAATCGAAAAATACACATTAAGAAAACTCTGTCATTTCGAGACATACCAAACACGAGCCTAAAACTATAGAGTGCATCAACTATTTACCTATCGGCGTTTTTATGAATCTCTGGTTTCGACTCCTTCTCATGCTGCTGCGCCGACCTTGGCGTCGCCCAGTACAAGCACTTGAATCAACATTCATCCGAATGCGTGTTTGGCCTCTGGATCTGGACTTTAATCAGCACGTTACTAACGGAAGATATTTCACACTGGCAGATGTCGGACGCATGGATTTCGTTTTGCGAACTGGAGCATACCGGGTAGCTATTAAAACAAAATCTCTACCAATCGTAGGGGATGCCTGGGGGAAATTTCGAAGAGAGCTCAGACTTTTTGAAGTTTTTGAAATCCATACCAAGATGCTGGGGTGGGACGAGAAATGGATTTTCATGGAGCATCGGTTTATCAGCAAAGGCAAAGTGATCGGTGTAGTGGTGATGCGCGGTCTATTTCGATCAGCGAAAGGTAATATTTCACCAGTCGAATTCGTTCAAGAGTTGAGGCTAGCCGAAAAGTCTCCAGATATGCCTAAATGGCTTACGTGCTGGTCAGATAGCTGTGACGCCATGAGTTACCAACTCAGGGAAGATGAAAGCATGAAGGATCAATAGCAAAGATAAGCTGAAAGATTAAACAGGCTCATAGCTATCATAAAAAGAAGGTCTTCTGAAAGAAGACCTTAAACGCAGTGCTAAATCGCGCAGCGGGAAGCAATCAAACCCATTTAGCGCCGATCACCTTCTCGATAGAAAAGGTAAGAATCTCAATCAGCTTGTCGACGTCAGCATTGGTGTAATTCAGTGAGGGAGCAAAGCCGAGGATATCGTCGGCAAAAGCACGGAATACAAGCCCCTCGCTAAACGCGTGGGCCAAGATCTTCTGCCCGATTTTCAAGCTCGGGTCTGGCTTGGCTCGTGTCTGCTTGTCTGCAACAAGCTCTACGCCCGCCAGCATGCCCTGCCCCCGCACCTGCCCTACTACGGCTAGCGCGTCGAGGCTACGCAGTCTTTCCTGGAAATACTCACCAACAGCTTTGCCATTTTCCAAGAGACCGGTTTCGTACAAATCCAGCGTGGCGTTGGCAATTGCCGCGCTGACAGGATGTCCGGCGTAGGTTTGGCCATGACCAAACGGCGTACCGTCAGAGCCAGCCTCCGCGATTGCGGCATAGATACTATCGGAGATGATAGTTGCGCCCATGGGCGCGTACCCTGAGGTCAGGCCTTTCGCGAGTGTCAAGATATCTGGACTAACACCTTCATGCTCGCAAGCGAACATTGGGCCAGTACGACCAAATCCAGTAATCACCTCATCAACGATCATCAGGATGCCGAGTTTGTCACAGGTCTCGCGCACTGCTTTCAGATAACCAGTAGGAGGAACAATCACCCCACCAGAGCCAATGATGGGCTCGCAGATGAACGCGGCCACTTTTTCTTTGCCAATTTCTCGCACTTTGCTCTCAAGTGCCGCAACGGTCGCTTGCAGTACCGATACCTCATCTGGGCCGGCACTATGTCGGTAAGTGTAAGGCGCTTCAATGTGATGCTGGGTAGGAGCAGGTACATCAAAATAGCGATGGAATACTGGAAGTGCGGTAAGTCCGCTGCCCAAGGCTGAGGAGCCGTGATAGCCACGCTGCACTGCAATGAAGTGCTTTTTTTCAGGTTTTCCGATCGCATTGAAGTAATAGCGTACCGTTCGGATCGCTGTGTCTACAGCATCTGAACCGCCCTGCCCGAAAATAACGTGGTTCAAGCCAGAAGGCGCCAGGCTTGCTAAACGATGGGCTAGCTCAATTGCAGGCTCGCTACCGAAACCGAAATAACCGGTCGCGTAAGGTAGGACTTCAAGCTGCTTCCTTGCGGCCTCAATGATCGTCGGCTGCCCGTAACCGGCGTTCACACACCAGAGGCCCGAGAAGGCATCTTGAACCCGATGACCGTTCACATCCACAAGGTGAATCCCGTCCGCACTTTTCCAGGCACATACGCCCTTTGCCTGGTGATCCATCAGGGCAGTCACAGGGTGAACCCAGTGTTGATCTTTTTTCTGAAGGTTGTTCATACGATCTCTCAATAAAACACGCTTAGCGGATTCCCTCTGCCTCAAACAGATTTGAGTAAAGAGCTCACTCATCAAATTAGGGGTGTTAATCCAAGCCGCCTTGGCAGACATATTTGATGTGCATGTATTCCTCTAGGCCATGTACGGAGCCTTCTCGGCCATATCCAGAATCCTTCACTCCCCCAAACGGAGCTGCCTCGGCAGCTATAGCACCTTCGTTCACTCCGACAATGCCACACTCGAGCGCATCAACAACCCGATGCACACGGCGCATGTCGTTGGTATAAAAGTAAGATGCCAATCCGAATGGCGAGTCATTGGCCATCTTGATGACCTCTTCCTCGGTTTCAAACCGGGTGATCGGTGCAACCGGCCCGAATGTTTCCTCATGGAAGCATTTAGAGGAAGGATCTACGTCCGCCAGGACGGTTGGAGCGTAGTACGTGGACTCAGCACGCTGCTCGGTGAAAAGACGCTTGCCACCCGCGAGGACTCGAGCACCACGAGCGACTGCATCATTGACGTGCTCTTCAATCTTGGCGATCGCTTTCGCGTTGATCATAGGGCCAATCTGCGACTTCGAATCGCTGGCAGGGCCCACGACGAGGGCCGACACGCGAGCGCTGAGTTTCTCTAGGAAATTGCCGTAGATCTTCGACTGAACGTACACACGGTTTGGACACACGCAGGTCTGGCCGCCGTTACGGAATTTAGCCACCATCAAACCTTCTACTGCGGCATCGATGTCGGCGTCCTCAAACACGATGAATGGCGCATTACCGCCCAGCTCCAGCGCCAATTTCTTCAGGGTGCGCGATGATTCGTGGGCCAGGTGCTTACCGACCGGCGTCGATCCTGTGAAGGTGATTTTGCGAACACGTGGATCATCCAACCATACGTCCGCTACCGTCTTCGATGCGGAAGTGTTGACGATGTTCAAGACGCCAGCTGGGACGCCCGCCTCCTCGGCAAGCTTAACCAGTGCCAAGGCAGTGAGAGGTGTTTCCGCCGCTGGCTTGCAAACGACAGTACAACCTGCAGCCAGAGCAGGGGCGATTTTCCGAGCGATCATCGCTGCGGGGAAGTTCCAAGGCGTGATGGCCGCTACAACGCCTACAGGCTCCCTATAAGCAGCCATTTTACGTCCACGCACGGCTTGAGGAATGATGTCACCATTCGCCCGGGTGGCTTCCTCAGCAAACCACTCCACATAGCTTGCGGCGTAGGCAATTTCGCCAACAGCTTCGGCAAGGGGCTTACCTTGCTCAGTGGAAATGATCTTACCCAAGTCTTCAGCATTAGCCATGATTAAGTCATTCCAGCGCTTCAAGATCACAGCTCGCTGCTTGGCCGGAGTAGAGCGCCAAGCTTCAAACGCTTCGACTGCAGCTTCAACTGCAGCCTTTGCATCCTTTTCGTCGCTATCTGCAACGAGCGTGACGCGCTCTCCTGAAGCTGGGTTGTTGACTGGGAGGGTTGCGCCAGAGACCGCGTCCTGCCACACACCAGCGATAAAGTTCTTGGTGATTATCAACTCTTCGCGCTGCAGCTTAAAACTCATAAAACCTCCAAAGAGATTCGTAAAAAAATTAGAAGAAAATACCTTCGTAGCTACACCACGAAGGAACAGGTATTCCAGAGTACCGCCGATGACTAAGCACTTAGAGCTATGGCTCAATTCACTACGCCTGCAGGCAGTCTTTTGGAGGCGTAACTTCAACCATTCATCTTGGCTAAATCCTAAGCAACGAACCCGATATCATCTACATGGTCTGAACAGGACAAAGATGGGTGTTTTTAGTATTTAAAGTATTAAACGGTGAAGGACGACTGAATTAAAATAGGAAGTCTGAACTGCGATGTATTTATAGGTCACACCTGCAGAGCGGTGGCCATTATCCGTGGTGCTCTCTCGAAACTCATCGTTCTCGGTACCCTGCATCACCACCGACTTCTTTCGTTTCGCTACCAGTTATCGAAGACGCGTGCAGGGGCGCGCGCAACTAGATAGACTGACCTACCTAGTTAGGAACCCATCGCTTTGAAGCCCTTGAAACCTAAAGCTGCGAGAGCCCGTCTTCTCGAAGCTGCAGCATCGCTTTTCTACAACGACGGAATCACCGCCACTGGCATCGATACCATCACCGCCAAGGCTGGTGTCGCCAAGATGAGTTTGTACAACAACTTCGACTCCAAGGCTGACCTAGTCGCCGCCTTCATTGAGGCCAGGCATGCTGAGTGGCTTGCCCTTTATGATGCGCGGGCTCAGCAAGCTGCTACTGCCCGAGACATGATACTGGCTGTTTTCGACGCGTATGCAGACCACGCCAATTGCGCGTATGAGAGCGGGTTTCGCGGATGCGGACTACTTAACGCTGCGGCGGAATTACCCGCAGGCGATGCTGGCCGCGATGCAGTGCGTCGCCATAAAGAGCATGTTGAAGGATTGTTGCTTGAACACCTAAGGGCAATTTCGCCTGGAAATATTGAGTCCGTCACCGAAAAGGCTTCCCATCTTTCATATCTGCTGGAAGGCGCAATGTCTCGGGCCGGCCTGGAAGGCAATGATGCTCGCGTCCAGCAAGCTCGCCGTATCGCTGCTTCGCTTTTGGAGGCGATGTGACATGACCCGTTCTGTATTAACAACAAACAATAGCAAGACAATAGGCGTGATATTTGTCTTGATGGCATCCATCCTCTGGGGTACGACGGGCACAGCTGCCACATTCGCCCCAAGCGTCAGCCCGCTTGCAATTGGTGCAGCTGCAATGGGCGTTGGTGGGCTGCTACAGATGCTTATCGCCATTCGCCAGATCGGCATCGATTGGGCAAGACTGAAATTACAGTCCAGTTATGTGCTGATCGGCGCATCTGCCGTAGCCGTCTATCCCCTAGCCTTTTATACCTCCATGCACATGGCAGGTGTGACTATTGGCACCGTAGTCACTATCGGCTCAGCACCACTGTTGAGCGCCGTCATTGAGCGGATATTCGATAACAAGCCGCTAACTGGACGTTGGGCAATCGGAGCGGGACTGGGACTGCTGGGCACAGTGATGTTATGCGTGGCTAAAGCCCAAGGGCACACAGATAATGTCGCAGGGGCTTCAGATATTCGTAGCATGTTCGGGATTCTGCTTGGCTTGGTCGCAGGCGCGACTTATGCCCTTTACTCTTGGACAGCACATCGGCTAATCCAGAAGAACATTTCGTCATCTGCCGCAATGGGCGCAACGTTTGGTTTGGGTGGACTGGTGCTCCTGCCTGTGCTGCTGGTCACGGGCGCACCACTTATTGAAACCTGGACGAATGCTATGGTTGGTTTTTACATGGCCTTGGTTCCAATGTGCCTAGGCTACGTGCTATTTGGGAAGGGCCTTGCAAAAGTTTCAGCAAGCACCGCCACGACCCTTTCATTGATTGAACCCGTCGTGGCAGCACTGCTCGCTGCGGTTGTCATCGGAGAGCAGCTGTCACCAGTGGGCTGGACAGGCGCGGCCCTGATTGTCAGTTGCCTTTACGTGCTCGTGCAGCAGCCCACTAACCATGAACAACCACTGCCACAGCGTATAAATACATCGACACCTGATTCATAGTCGTGCAGTAGCCCCTCAAACAGTGCAACCTTGGATTACCCTAATGGCAATCCAGGGCTGCATCCTCCACCGATCAAAGCACAACTACTGGAATACTGGCGTGAGGATGGCGAGTGTCGGATGGTTACTGCGAATGAATCGTCTAAGCCTCCGCTGCCTTGTAAACGCCTGAGCTAGGCTAGTGCACGCTCGGAAGGAGTCGCACGAAACGGTCTTCGACTGCGACAACCTGCCTGGAGACCACCTGAACAAAGCAAGGGCTTTGAGCCTTGAAGTGCTACCTAGTGGTTTCGAGAACTGGGATATACTTCAATATGAATATGAGGGCACGGGCGAGCCACCCTCACTTCGCCATCTTTCTGTTCAACATTCCTTCCCAAACAAAAATCTCGGATGGCGACTAGCATACTGATAAAAAAACTATTATTTTTATTCATTTAACACCTGCACTATATTTAGTAATTCAGAGGTTCATTTTACGATTAGCCGAATGATAACTAAACTGGTAATTGCTGTTTTGAGGGGGGTTAGTGTCAGTAGCCACCATCTGTTTGCAAATGGTGGCTTTATTCTGATAAACCCAAAATGCAGCGTGAGCTACTGAGCCTGAGCTTTCGGTCAAAGTCCCACTCTTACGTTCCTAGCGCTTCAATCGGTTACAACGTAGCTGATGCACGATTCCGATCAGTACCAAAGCGAGGCCCGCACTGCCCGTCGACACTACCAGAACCTGATACTCAGCCATGAACGACATTACTGCCAAGCAAGCCACGATGAAGATGATCACCGCCCAGGTCAGCCAAGGAAACAGCCACATTTTTAGCGGGATTTCACTGCCCTTCATCTCCAGCTTGCGACGCATTTTCAGCTGAGAGCACGCGATAACCAGATAAACCAGAAGCGCGATAGTACCGGTCATGTTCATCAGTGTATCGAGCACATCCTTGGGTCTCAGTGCCTCACTGAAATTGATAAGTGCCAGAATCACAGCCACCAGACAGGAACCAATGATGGCGTAAAGCGGAACCCCAGTTTCTTGTTTTGTAAACTTGAAAAACGACGGAGCGTCGCCACGGCTAGCCAATGAATAGAGCATGCGCGAGGCTGTGTAGTGCGCAGAAATCAAGCAGCTGCTCACCGACGTCAGCACCACGAAATTCATCAGCACTTCTGCACCAGGCACCCCAAGCAGCTCCAGCGTGCGTCGGTAAGCCCCATAGCCTGACACACCGAGCATGGGGTCATTCCATGGCACCAAGCAAACAATCAGGAAAATCGAGCCCACGTAAAACAACCCTACGCGCCAAACGACTGACTTGGTCGTCTTTATGATCTGCTGGGATGGGTTCGCAGACTCAGAAGCGGCAATAGTCGCGATCTCTGCCCCCAAGAACGCAAACATCACCCCGAGCATAGCGCCGACGACAGGGTCTATTCCGTTCGGCATGAAACCGTGCGCCGTCAAATTGGTGATCCCCCTAACCTCCCCCAGCGTCCATATATTGGCTACAGCGAGGCCACACACTATCAAGAAGCAGAAAATCGCCACCACTTTGATCAGTGCAAACCAGAACTCAAATTCGCCATAGTTTTTCACGTTGAAGAAGTTGATGCTGATCAGTACCAGCGTCGTTGCCAGAACGAAGACATTGATACTGATCGATGGAAACCAGCCATTAAGGATCTTGCCTGCAACGTAAGCCTCCCAAGCCATGAGGCATACCCAGTATCCCCAATAAAGCCAGCCAATGGTAAAACCGGCCCAACGACCAATCGCCCGATCGGCGTAAGTTGAGAAAGATCCAGTATCAGGAGAGGACGTCGCCATCTCGCCCAGCATTCTCATGATAAGCATCATTAGAATACCACCTACCAGAAATGCCAAAACCGCAGCTGGCCCTGCACTATGGATAATACTTGCTGACCCTACGAACAGAGAGCCACCAATGACCCCCGCGATAGACATCATGGTTAGATGCCTGGACTTTAGCCCCGCCTTGAGTTGACCATCTTGAGTCTTCGGGTTTTCGACACTTATATTTGTTTCAATCATCGAGTCACCTCTATTTCTACGAACAACATCTCAGCCAAAATATGCGACACTGCGCACTTGGACGCTCTAATTCAATAGTTAATACATATAAAAAGCCCCCAGCATGAAGGGGGCAAGGTTAATTCGGCGATCATGGATAGAATGACCAGCTCTATTCCTTCGCCTTATTTGACACAAGCACAAACTAAATAATTATTACCCAGTCGCTCTTTTCGACATTATCATCGAGCAAACAACTAAGGCCGCACCTACCCAGATGTACCACTGCATTCCGACCTGCAGGTAGATAGCCAAGAATGCTGTAGACAGCACAGGAGTAGCATAACTGAGGACAGCTACCTGCTCATGATTGGCCTTTTTCATTGCATAGTCCCAAAGGTAAAAGGCTCCACCCATAGGCCCCAACCCCATATAAACGATTGCCCAGGTCTCACTAGGGGTAAGCGAAGGCCACTGCGAGCCTGCGCGATAAACCAACAGGCACGCAGCGCCCGACACTAGGCAGAACAGCCCAACCGATGCACTACGAACACCCGTATATTGCTTGGCAAGTAGCGAGTAAGCTGCCCACAGGATGGCCGAGATAAATGCCAGGCCATATCCAAGCCAGTTGCCCTCACCCAGAGAGTGATCCGGATTACAGCTGATTACTGCTCCAACAAAACCTACAAGCCCGGCCAAAATCGATCTTGTAGTGAGCCGCCCGCTCGACACAAACAGTGGGGCCATCACCACGATCAGCACAGGCCAAAGGTAGTGCAGCAGACTGACGCCGATCGGATCAGCAAGTTGAAGCGCGTAAAAATAAATGACGTGGTAGGCCAACATGCAGAATGTGCCCAACACAAAAAGCCTGCGTGGCATAGCCCATAGCCTGAACCAAGGAAGGCCTATGAGCCCACCAATAAACAGCGCAGCACCCGTAATAAACATGGGAGACACGTTTTGGCAGTAGGTAACACTCACTGCCAAGGTGCTCCAGATGATCACTGAGACTACCGCTGGGATAATCCCGAACTGAGATCTCGAGACAGTCGAATCATAAGAACTCATGGCAGTCTCACTGTTAGTTCAAACTCAGCGAAAAAACCGGCGGCATGCATAGCCGCCGGCATTTGTATCAACCCTTCAGCGCTTGCTTATGCGCTTCAGCCATCTCGCCCATGCTGTTGAAGCGGAAATCGATGTTTGGCATACGGGACGGAACGTGAGTGGCGCCGTAGCCTTCTTTACCGTGACGACGATAGATCCAAGCCGAAACTAGACCTGCGTCGTTGGCTGGGATGTGGTCGTGATAAAGGCTTTCTGCGGTGTGCAGAATATCGCCCTTCTCGATGCCAGCTTTAGCCAGCGCATCGATCATGAAGGTAAAGTTGTTTGGGTTTGGTTTGTACGAACCCACATCCTGAGCGGTGATAATGTGGTCGAACTCTACACCCAGCTTGGCATTGCTCAGTTTGAACTCGTTGCGGTCGATGTTGGACAGGATGACCAGCTTGTAGTGGTTCTTAAGATACTGCAAAGCTTCCACCGTATCCGGGAATGCAGGCCAGTTCTTCACGGAGGTGCCAAACTCTTCGCGCTCAGCAGCGTCGGGCTTCAAGCCCCATTCTTTGGCGATGCGATCATATACAGCGCGCAGAATGTCCTGATAAAGAGCATCAGGGGTTTCGGTTTGCTGAGGCGACTCGTTACGACCAAACACTTCCAGCAGCTCGTCAGAAATGAAGGACTTGCCAGTACGCTTGGCCAGTGGTTGAAGGGCGTTGACGATGCCGGTCTCCCAGTCGATCAGGGTGCCGTAGCAGTCGAAGGTCAGCGCTTTGAAGTCGGTCAGTTGCATCTTGATATCCTACTTTAGGTTTACTTGTTTTGAGCCAGCCGCTGTATCGCAGCACAGCGGCTAGAGGGTTAAAAAATCTTGCTGCCGAGTGGAACAGAGCGCTCTGTGGTCAGGTAAACAACCTCACCAGGCTCACGATCAACACCCAACATCAATACTTCGGAGGTAAAGCCAGCAATCTTCCTTGAGCCCAGATTGACAGCGCAAACAACCTGCTTACCGATAAGCTCTTCAGGGCTGTAGAGCTTGGTGTACTGCGCGCTGGTGGTTTTCTCGCCCAACTCACCAAAATTGATCCAGAACTTATAAGCTGGCTTGTTTGCTTTTTCATTGAGCTCCACTCGCACGACCTCGCCGATACGAATGTCAACTTCACTGAACGCTTCAAACGGGGACATAACCACTCCAGAGTTATTGCGATGTAAATCGATAAACGTCAGCCTTATGCTCCGGCGGTAACCATCGCTCGCTCGAACATGCCCAGGGCTTCAGCCACATCCTGCTCAGAAATGACCAGTGGGCAGATGAAGCGTACAACGTTGCGGTAGACACCACATTTGATCACCAGCAACCCCTCTTCACGGGCAGCATCGATGATCCGTTGCGCCAGAGCGGGATCTGGCTCTTTTGACTCACGATCAGAAACGAACTCAACGGCTGCCATTGCGCCAATCGCACGCACGTGACCGATGCCTTTGAAGCGGCCTTCTAGGGATTTGAAGCCTTCCAGAAGCTGGGCTCCGATCGCGCGGCTGCGCTCTGTCAGGTTCTCCGATTCGAAGATTTTGATGACCTCTAACGCAGCAGCGCAACCGAGCGGATTGCCACCATATGTGCCACCCAAACCACCTGGCTGTGGGGCATCCATGATTGCGGCACGACCCACGACACCAGAGATCGGCAGACCGCCGGCCATACTCTTGGCAACAGTTACCAAGTCAGGCTGGATGCCGGAGTGCTCGAAGCCGAACATCTTACCGGTACGACCAAAGCCGGTCTGAATTTCGTCACAGATCAGAACGATGCCCAGCTCTTGAGTTTTTTTGCGCAGAGCACGCATGAACTCGACCGGAGCGGCGATAAACCCACCATCACCTTGGACGGGCTCAATGATGATTGCAGCGACGCGATCAGCAGCGATTTGAGTGTCAAATACCTCCTGCAGAGCGGCCAGGGCTTTCTCTGTGGTCACACCACGGTACTCGTTCGGATACGGCGTATGGTAGATATCCGGGGCGTATGGGCCGAAATTCTGGCGGTAAGGCTGGCTCATGCCGGTCAGGGTCATACCCATCAAGGTACGACCGTGGAAACCGCCACGGAATGCAATCACACCCGGACGATTCGTATGGCCACGCGCGATCTTAATGGCATTCTCAACAGCTTCGGCACCGGTAGTCAGGAATACTGACTTGTAGTGTTCCGAGCCACCAACAAGATTGTTCAGCTTCGCGGCGAGGTCGGTGTATTGGTTGTAAGCGGCTACCTGGAAGCAGATGTGCGAGAAGGTATCCAACTGCTTACGTACTGCTTCGACTACGCGTGGGTGGTTGTGGCCGACGTTCAGCACGCCGATACCACCAACGAAGTCCAAGTATTTCTTACCTTGGTCATCCCAGAGGTAAGCGCCTGCAGCGCGGCTCACGATGATCGGGTGAGCAACCGCAACACCATTGGATACGTGTTGTGCGCGAGGCGATACGGACATTTTTTGTTGAGAAGACATGGTATTCACCTTTGTGTGTCAGTGTGGCAATCGTAACTACGCCCTCGCACTCTAAATACGTGCGAAAGATAGGAAGATTGACTGATTTTTTCGTACTAAAAGTAGATACAGAAAAGTTGGGATTCAGGGCAGGAAAGACAGACAGCAACAATCCGAACCCAAATATTTTGCTGGCAACTGGTCAACCAAGAATGAGGGGGGGGGGGGGGCGCGAACCAACGCCCCCACCCCTTCTTGAAGAACCTAGATCTGATGGGGGTCAGCGATGGGTATTACTGACGAGACCCTGAGACCAATTCGCCGCATTGCTTCGGCGCTTGGTGTAAACACCAGTGGCAACGATCATGAGTGCCAGCACCGCCGTCGACGCCACCTCATAAGTGTGTTTGGGGAGAGTCAGCATCAGGCACAGTGCGGCAGCAATGAAAATGATCACAAGCCAGGTCAGCCAAGGGTAAAGCCACATCTTGAAGTCCAACTCCTGGCCGTTAGCTATCAACTGCTTGCGCATGCGCAACTGCGAAACTGCGATAACCAAGTAGACCAACAATGCAACAGCCCCCGAGGTTGCCAGTAGGAATGCAAAAACTTTCTCAGGGGCAAAGTAGTTAATGGCTGTAGTAACGAAGCCGATAGCCGTACTGGCCAAGACTGCCCTGCGCGGGACATTTGAGACAGTCGTAGCCTTGAGCGCTTTTGGCGCATCACCACGCTTGGCCAGGGAGAACATCATCCTAGAAGCGGTGTAGATGGCCGAGTTGAGACAGCTCGCTACAGCGACGAGAACCACGATATCGACGATCAGCTTGGCGTGGGGAATTTGCAGTAACTCCAACGCACGCTGGTACGAACCAACCACGGAGAGCTGGGCGTCGTTCCATGGCACGATGGAAACCACCATAAAGATGGAAACGATGTAGAAAATACCGATTCGCCAAATAACAGAGTTGGTAGCCCTGGCGATCTGCTGAGATGGGTTTTTCGATTCTGCTGCAGCGATCGTGACGATTTCGGTACCCATGAAGCTGAACATGGTAGTCAGCAAGGCACCAAGCACCGGCCCATAGCCATTCGGGGCGAAACCGCCATTTGCGTGCATGGTAGCTACGAAGCCCTCAACCTCCCGACCTGGCAGCCCTCCCACAAGAGCGACTGCAACCAAGATGATGAATGCCATGATGGCGATCACTTTCGACAACGCAAACCAGAACTCAAACTCGCCGTATTTAGCGACGCTGAAAAGATTTGAAATGGTCAGAAGCGCAGTGATCGCCAACGCGAACAACCAAGGTATCAATAACCGGGAACCATGTGTTCAAAATCGCAGCTGCTGCAATTGCCTCTAAGGGGATAACCAGAACCCAGAACCACCAATACAGCCAACCGATTGAGAATCCAGCCCATTGACCGATGGCTCTGTTCGCATAGGTGGAGAATGATCCGGTATCGGGAGATGCTACAGCCATTTCGCCGAGCATTCGCATCACCAGCACAACTAGAGTACCGGCTGCGATATACGAAAGAAGAACCGCCGGGCCAGCAGCAGCGATTGCATGACCAGAGCCAACAAACAAACCCGCCCCGATTACACCCGCAATCGAGAGCATAGTGACGTGGCGCTGTTTTAAACCAGTGGAAAGGTTTGATCCTTCAGCGATAGCTGAATGGACTGAATGAGATGTTTGGGACATCTTGAAAAGCCTCGAGTTATTATTAGGCAGGCGTACAACATCTGGATCTAACTACTCGGTTTCGCACGACCGGCAGGCCCATTCCATGGGACTTATAGGACTCATTGAACAGGAGGAGGACGATAGGAACTACCTACTCAACAAACGAATTCACGATCGTTTTTTTGGTCGACTGGTAGCACAAAGCCGTAATAGAGGACAAAATGATTAGACAGCTACTTTTTGCAGGATCCTTTTCTTGTGATCATCCAGCAATGTCAGCAGGAAAGAATCCAACAATGTAGTGCAGGCTCCACGACTACCTGCACTCAGCCCCACGATAGGAACCACCCCCATATCGGTCAACTCACACAAGACGCCTGCCAACTGCTGGCCTCTGAGCTCGTTGTGAAAAACTACCGCATCTACTAGAACTTGAGCTGACAATTCACCACCGTTGCTGCAACACTTCTCCCACTCAGCCATGAGTTTAGTCTGAGATACAACCATCGCAGCATAGCCTGCTCGATAGACCTCTCCTCCTAAACAGCCAGCACCAGCAGAACAACGCTCACCAATAGCGACGACAACGCTATTACCAGAACTCTTTAAACTAATAGCAGTTCTGGCCAGTTCAACTAGCTCAGACTGCACGACCCTGCCTTTTAGGTCAAAAAGAGTATTTTCAGACTGAGACACTAAATGCAGCCCGCATGAAGTTTTCGTAACACGCCTAGACACAAAGCCTCCCACGGGGCATCCAGCACTACAAGCGCCCCCCCGCATTTAATACTTTCTAAGAATTCTCGTCAGCGGCCAAAACATACATTTGAGCAGCCACTTGAAGCTTGAATTTGTCATCAGGGTTATCGAGCGAAATACTCAACATCGTCTCAATACGCTCTACCCTATAGCGCAACGTACTAATATGGATATCTAGCGCCTTGGAGGTATTCAATAATTGGAAGCCTTCCTTGGCCAACGTAAGGGCCGTTTCGATGAGCGCATTACCACGCTTAGGATTGCCCAGCGGCGCAATCATTTTCTCAACCAGCAAGCGTCGAGCATCCGAATCGCCCATAAGCGCCCTGGGAAATAGAACCTCATCAAAATCATGCAACTTACCTGGCTTGAGCAAAGGAAGAAGCGCAGATACATCCTCTGCACCATGAGCCATACCGATCACTCCCTGATGAGTTCGACTAACCGCCATTGCGCAGCCCTCGGTGCGCACAGCCCGCCATACCGAGTCGGGCGCAATTTCCGACGGCAACAAGAAGCTCACCTGGTTCAAAGACACAGACATAAGCGGCGCCACACCCATGCTCAGCATTGCTTGCGAGATTCGATCCGCAGTTCTTGAACGCCGAGTGAAACCCTCGATAGAAAGCGGAATCGGCTCATTCAAAAGCACCAGGCAAACCCTGTAATTTCTATTTTCGCTCCAACCCGAAGCTTGAGCTCGCTCGATAGCGCTAGGCGTGGCCGAAAATTTCCCCTCCAACAATCCCGCTACGAATGCGTAACCCAAGCGAGTTTCTTGATCAGACAGCTCTCGCTGATAGGTCAGGTGGAGAGCTGCAATAACTGCAGCATGCTCCAAGGCACGGGAGTCTAGCTCTCCAAACTCGCCCTCATCACTCTCCAGCCACACGACCCCAATCACCTCATCCCTCAACCGGATGGCTCCACCCAACCTAGGCTTCGTCACCCACTCCGAAACCACTTTAGGGGCATTGGACTCGAAAAATGCTGTGAGAGGCTCCATCTCGGTGAGTTTTTTAACAAGCAGTCGTTCGCGCGCTTCATCTGCGCTGGGATCGGACGCCCCCAATATCGTCCCGTCCACGGAAACGACGGTAGCCGATTTGTCGAGTGCAGCTTTCAAAGCCTTAGCTAGCCCCTCAAGGTTTTCCCCTCGAGGGCAGCTTCCGTCAATGTGCGATGGATGTGGTCAGAGCGCCGAATCGTCTCGGCCTGGATATTGATGATCCGTGCCAACACATCGTGCATGATGTCGCTGAACGGAATTTCCCAAGGCAATTCAAGCAGAGGTAGATTGCAGAGGTTGGCCTCTTCGATTGCCGCTTCAGTGAAATGCTCCCGAAAATGAGGAACTGCAAGAACGACTCCTGCCAAGCCGATCTGACTGAGGCGACGCACCATGCTTCGGCTTTCATCGTCATCAACCGGCCAGTTGTAACCGGTGGTCAACAGCAGCTCGCCTGGTTTCAACCAATTAGTGATCTCAGGGTGATCGACGATATGAACCCAAGTTATTTCGCGATCCATGGCATTTACCCCTGCAACAACAGAGGCTTCGCGCAACACAGTGTTTTCAATCGCAGTATCGAGCTTCATGACCAACCTACTCCACTCCATAAGTACCTACACGCTGGCATCCACTGACTGCCAGGACGCGGGCCCCAGCAGCCAAATGCATGAGAATGCCGTGCCTGGCGCGACTAGCCCAGAATTTTCGCGAGATACTCAGCCAAGTGCATGGCCTCTCGACCACTCACGTTTCGGATCTGACCCCGGCAGCTGAATCCATCTGCGACCACCGGAGTGTCCTGTGGGATCTTATCGATATGTGGCTTGAACTCTTTTTCACCGATGATCTTGGCTATCGGAGCCGTTTTGCTGTGGTAGGCGTAGGCTCCAGCAACACCACAGCAACCGGAATTGATCACCTGACCTTTACCACCGAGCTTCTCCAGGACGCCTTGCTCGCCCTCCATGCCACCACAAGACTTCTGATGACAATGACCATGAATCCGGACATCTTCATCAATGAGAGGCAATTGCAAGCCACGACTCTTAATGAACTCACTAAGGGTCATGATCGACTTCTCGAGTTGCTTTGCACGCTGGTCTGTCGGGAACAAGCTTGGCATTTCGTCTCGGAATACGGAAAGACAGCTTGGCTCCAGAACAATGACAGGCATCCGCTCCTCCAATACTGGCTCTAACTGAGTGAGTATCTGCTCCAGATTGGCCTTCGCCTGATCAATCATCCCTACGTCGTAGTAAGGACGGCCACAGCACACATGACGCTTCATCAGCTTCACATTGAAGCCGAGAGTTTCTAGGACAGTCACACCCGCCTCTAACACCTTAGGCGTGAATCCGTTATTGAAGCTATCTACCCACAACAGCACTTCAGTGCCTGTACGCTGGCCTTCGTTTTTCAGGATTCGTTTGGCTGTGACACTACTGCGAAAGCTCTTCGCCGCGATCTTTGGAAACTTGGCGTAGCGCGCCAAGCCGAAATATGAACCTGCTGTGCGAACCAGCGGGTTACCCATGGCGTAATTGAGAACAGGTGAAAACTTGGTGGCATGAGGCAGCCATTCACCAATTCGGCCAATCATCGCATCCATGACCGGGCGACGCTTCTCGCTGTAGTAACGATTGAGAAATTCGGTTTTATATCGCGCGATGTTCACATTGGTAGGGCAGTCGGTCTTGCAACCTTTACAGCTCAAGCACAAATCAAGCGAGTCTTTGACCTCTTCGTTCTGCCAGCCATCTTCAATCACCTCACCCTTTAGTAGTTCGAAGAACAGACGAGCACGACCTCGCGTTGAGTATTTTTCCTCGCGTGTAGCCCTAAAACTCGGGCACATGGTTCCACCATCCAGCGAGCGGCACTTACCCATTCCAATGCAGCGCTCGGATTCACGAGCCAGACCTTTGTCGCCGAGACGAGGGTCATATGTGAACTGGCTTGGGATTTCTCGACGCTTGTAATCTAGGCCCAAACGGAGATTGGCATCGACAGGCATTGCATGGATCAGCTTGCCTGGGTTCATTTTGTTGAGCGGATCCCAGATAGCCTTGAACTCGGCAAAGGCATTCATTATCTCGTCGGAGTACATGATGCGCAGGTACTCACCCTTTGCCTGGCCATCGCCGTGCTCCCCGGACAAAGAACCGCCGTAACGGACAACCAAGTGTGCAGCCTCGTCGAGAAACGCCCGCCAGTTGTCTAGGCCATCTTGAGACTTCAAATCGAAGGTGATCCGAGAGTGGATGCAGCCATCGCCGAAGTGACCGTAGAGATTCGTTTTGTAGCCATAGCTGCTAACCAGGCTCTTGAACTCGCGCAGGTACTTACCCAAGTGCTCTGGCTCAACCGCCGCATCTTCCCAACCCACGACAGGATCAGGTTCGTTGGGATCCAACCCCAGGGAAGTAGCCGAAGCCCCGGTCTCACGAATTGTCCAAATCCGGTTCATCAAGCCGGCATCAGTAACAAGCCGGACGCTTGGACGCCCTGGCAGCTCTGGCGCTATATCGACGGCTTTCTGAGCGAAAGCGATTGCGTCTTCGGTTGAGAGCGCTCCGAACTCAATCATCAACCAGGCATTGCCAGAAGGCAGCTCAGCAATGTCAGCGAGCTTCATACCGCGCTCTTTGAGCCCCTCGATAATGCCGTCGTCCAGACCCTCCATGGCGATAGGATTGAGCGGTAGCAATTGAGGTACCGAATCGGCAGCGTAGTAGATCTCCTCGTAACCCAATACCAAAAGGACACGGTGAGTCGGATTTTTCACCAAGAGGGTTTCGGCCTGGAGAACTGTCACGCAGGTACCCTCCACACCTACCAGTGCTCGGGCAATATTGAAGCCATTCTCCGGCAACAACTGATCCAGGTTATAGCCCGAGACTCGACGCTTTAGCTTAGGGAAGCCTTGACGAATTTGCTCCTCGTTCCGATCTACCAATTCTTTGAGAGAACGAACGATTTCAGCGCGACGGCCACCAGCACTAATATGATCCTGATACGCCACTTCATCGGTGGGCCCGACCCAAAAACGCTCACCGTCGTATGTGAGAATTTCCAGCCGCTCCACGTTCTCTACCGTCTTGCCAGCCATTACCGAGTGAGCGCCGCAGGAGTTGTTCCCAATCATACCGCCAAGGGTACAACGGCTATGAGTCGCCGGATCCGGGCCGAAGGTCAAGCCCACCTTTGCTGCTTCGCCTTTCAGTTGATCGCAAATAACGCCTGGCTCAACCCTAGCCAGGCGTCGGCCCGGATCGATCTCATGAATTGCATTCAGATATTTCGAAGCATCAATAACAACCGCAGCGTTGACGGCTTGGCCACACATCGAGGTACCAGCACCACGAGGAAGAATCGGAATCCCAGAATCCCTGCAAACTCGCACAGTGGCGACGATGTCGTCGATGCTTCTAGGGATCACGATACCGATTGGCAGTTGACGGTAGTTCGATGCCTCAGAGGCGTAGATCGCACGAGTCGCTGCGTCGAACCTCACCTCCGCCGATGTTTCAGCCTCCAGCTTGGAGCGGAGACTCATGAGGACATTGAGGTCGAACGGGATAGGATTATTTTTTGTCATTTGGAAAAGCCTGGTCTCGATCAGCAGCACGGGAACACAACGTGAAGCCCTACGCGGATGACCCGAGGTAGAGCGACGGAGGTTAGGTACTGTAAGCCGAGAAAGCGCGCAGCTCTACCAACTCAAAACAGGATAAAGTAATCATTTTATCATTCTCAAAATAGGAATTAAGAAAAGATAAAATTGAGATGAGATCACCCAATACACTGCAAAAACGCCGGGTATCGCGTAAGCGATCCCAGCGCTTCATCAATCAGCGACGATCAGGCTGTCGATAACCGAGCATTACACCTAGAAGACTGAACGCTGCCGCGATCATCACATAGAAAGCTGGAGCAGTAACCGAGCCGGTAACACTGATGAGCCAGGTGAGGATCAAAGAAGCGAACCCACCAAAAGTCATCACTGCAAGGTTGTAGGCCAAGGACAGGCCCGTTGAAAGCACCTTGGTGGGAAAGGTCTCCGAAAGCGCAGCCAGTATCGGGCCAGTGTAAACAGCAATCAGAACACCAAACACCGCTTGGAAGATGCAGAGTGTGTAAAGCGAGGGCGAACTGGCGATCATATTGAACATCGGCCAAGCCACAAGAAGTATCACCGCCGAGGCTCCAGCTAGCAGGTACTTCCGACCGACCTTGTCAGAAATGTAACCAGTGATTGGAGAGCAGAACGCAATTACGCCACCGCCCACCATAGCGGCAATGAAGGATGCAGACTGAGGAAGCTTGAGCACCTTCACGGAGTAGGTTGGCATATAAAACAGAATGACATAGATGCACACCGTCCAAAGAACGATCATGGCGAAGCTAGCGACCGCCTGCCGTGGGTACTCGCGAAGGACGTCTCGCAGCGGCGTCTCAGTCAGTTCGGAAGACTCCTCAAACACCGGTGACTCATGCAGGTTGCGGCGAATGAAGAATCCGATAGGGCCAATCAGGATGCCGAACAGGAATGGAATTCGCCAACCCCAGCTCTCAACGTCCTCCGGACTCAAACCAAGTGTAATGCCGGTACCGAAACAAGCACCGAGCAGAACTGCAAAGCCGATACTCGTCTGGATCCAGCTTGAGTAATAAGCCTTCTTTCCTTCAGGCGCTTGTTCAGTCAAATAGGCCGTGGCGGCACCCATCTCACCACCCGCAGAGATACCCTGGAGAAGCCGCGCAAATACGATGACACATGGAGCGAGCATACCTGCCTGCTCATAGGTTGGAGCCAAGCCGATCAGAGCCGTACCAGCCCCCATCAAGATGATGGTGAGAGACAACGCCCCCTTTCGGCCATAACGATCAGAGTAGATACCGATCAGCACACCACCTACAGGCCGCACCAAAAAACCCACACCAAAGGTTGCCGCCGAAAGCATCAGAGACGTCAAGTCATCTCCAGTAGGAAAAATAGCTTCCCGATGATAATGGCAAAAAAGCCATACACCATGAAGTCAAACCACTCGAATCCATTCCCAAGAACAGTGGCGATGATAGCTTTGCGCCGCATTGCGCTCGTATCCACTGCACGACCAACTTCCAAACTAATTGCACTCATTTTCAGATCCCCTCGAGCCTTCTGTGAAAGCCGCGCCTTTTGTCGTTGTTGTAGGGTTCGTCAATTGAGCGCCTGAGAACGACGCGCTTCTACCGCACAAAAATAGGAATTTAAGGCAAATAAATCCTATTTCGAGCACTTCAACCTATTTCGAGTCGGAATTTAAAAGTCTTAGATTCGACTCCAGCCACTAAGAAACGCGGGCGCTTCAGGGATAGGATGAATGTAAGGGCAAACCATCCAGCCGTACATCCAAGCCGCGCCACCAGATGGCTGAGATAGACCCTGTAGAGCCTGAGCAAAGGTCACAAAGACCACCCGATTCAGGCCGACTTTCTTACTGCCCATCTGCCTAGGGTGTTGTGGTAATCCCACCCCCTGAGTGGCTCAACATCAGCATCTAAAATGCTGTGAGCCCATCATGTTCAACTCCAACAGACCAGCCGCAAAGCCGTCGCTGGTCGGTAATTAAAACAACAGGAGGCTATGTGAAGACGAGCTCTGCTACTTCAATTGAGGTAGGCGAAGAAATGGTCACCGGTTTCGCCAAGAAAGGCCTTGGCCAAGTCAAACCCTCCACCAGCAATGATCGCGGCAATGGGCCACACTCCCGCCTGGTGCTTCGAGGCATCACTGTCATTGACGGTACCGGCGCCCCACCTTGGGGGCCCGCCGATATCGTTATAGAAAATGGCCTCATCACTGAAATTGCAGCGGTTGGCGTCCCCGGGCTTCCGATAAACCCCGCTCGCCGCCCCGCGAACGGCTCTCGCGAGATCGACTGCCATGGCAAGTTCGCTACGCCAGGCTTCATTGATTGTCACGCTCACGTCGGCACGCCCTTTCACGCAGAAAGCGGTGAGATGCTTCCAGCCGATTACGTATACAAGCTCTGGCTGGCCCATGGGGTCACCTCCGTGCGAGAGGCCGGCTGCATGAACGGGCTCGCCTGGACATGCGAGCAGCAACGTGCGTCAGCCGATCACGCCATAGGAGCGCCTAATCTCTACCCGTACGTCTACTTCCCTGCTGTGAATGATTACCTAAAGGTGATCTACAGCCCAGAGCAAGGACGTGAATGGTTGCGTCAGGTGCGCGAGAAAGGCGCCTGTGGTGTGAAATTTTTTGGCTCTCCACCGGCCATTATGGAAGCCGCTTTGGACGAGTGCCGAAACCTCGGTCTCAAAACCTGTTGCCACCATGCCCAGCTTTCAGTCGGACGCATGAACGCGCTCAAAACAGCCAAGTGGGGGCTGACCAGTACAGAGCACTCCTACGGCCTCCCAGAAGCACTAATGGAAGGCAGTACCCTCCAGTTCATTGATGACGACTACAACTACAACGACGAGTACATCCGCTTCGCCACTGCCGGCAGAACATTCCTGCAGGCGACAAAACCAGGTAGCCAGAAGTGGAATGAGGTACTCGAAGCATTCCTTGAGGTAGGCCACACCTTTGTTCCGACGATGAATGTCTACGACAGTAACCGTGACGTAATGCGAGCTCGTCGTGCTGACTGGCATCAGGAGTACACCGACAGCACCTCCTGGAACTACTTCCAGCCTCAACGAGGTGGTCACGGCGCCTACTTCTTTCGCTGGTCAACCAAGAATGAAGTGGAGTGGAAGGAAAGTTTCAGGATCTGGATGCAGTTTTTGAATGAGTACAAAAATCGAGGGGGCCGGGTATGCCCTGGTAGCGATTCCGGATTCATGTTCCAAGTCTATGGCTTCGGCTACGTACGTGAGCTTGAGCTTCTTCAGGAGGCAGGGTTCACACCACAGGAGGTGCTGCGTGCTGCCACCCTGCAAGGGGCCGAACTGCTTGGTATTGAGCACAAGACTGGCACCCTGGAGGTCGGAAAAGAGGCCGACATTCTTATTCACAACCAGAACCCCCTGTCGGACTTTAAGCTGCTTTACGGGACTGGTGCAGTGCGACTCAACGATGACACCAACGTAGCCGAACGTAAGCGCTGCCTTGATTACACCATCAAGGGCGGCGTCATTTTTGATACTGAGGAACTGCTCGCCGATGTCCGCGAGATGGTTGACGAAACTTGGAACGGCGAACAAAAGCCATCGATGTAGGAGACAGATATGATTTCTCCCTCAAAGGGTATCGACTTCTTCATCTTGACTGGCCCGCTGGGCAGCGGCAAAACAACCCTGCTGGAACAGCTCCTTTACTCAGTAGAAGACAGCACCGGCACAGCAGTAATTGTTAATGAGGCCGGCGCCGTCAACATCGACGGCGCGGTACTCTTCGATTCGACCGATGGGCTGGTTATCGAAACACTCAGCAATGGATGCGTCTGCTGCAGCCTTAGCAATGATTTGGTCAGAACAGTGCAACATCTAATCGAATCTAGGGCGCGGATGGATTTACCTCCATTTGAACGAATCATCCTGGAATGCAGCGGGCTGTCCATGCCAGGTGAAGTAGTGCGTTCTCTGGCTGGCTTAGCCCACCTGCAGATGGCCGTTTCGATCATCTGCACCTACGACTGCACCAGGCCCTCCCTACTAAGCTCCCAATTTGATGCGGCGGCAGCTCAACTTAGTGCAGCTCAAACCGTAGTGCTCACCAAGATCGATTCAGCGTCACAGTCGGAACTGTGCGCTGCAATGGCAACAGCGGAGCGAATCAACCCGTTCGCAACAATTGTCGAAGAAACATCGCAGGCCAAAAGGAGCCATCAAGCCTTTCTAAACGCGGCCCTTCGCCCACTTGATCACACCCTCCCCCACCGTAAGCTTGTTCAAGCCATCGCTCACCCTCGCATACACGTATATCAAGCTCAGCTAAATGAGCCAGACCTGGGCGATGCCATCGACTGGCTTGAAAATGTCACGGGCTGTCTCGGGGAGAAACTGCTGAGAAGCAAAGCGCTAATCTGTACACCAGAGAGGGATTTGCTGATGCAGACAGTCGGCACAGCTTTTTCCGCTCCACGGCTACTTCGCAAAAAGTCTGGAGGTCGATCCGTGGCTATCTTCATCACCCAAGACTGCGAATTGCATGAGCTGACAAGGATTCCGTCCAGCCTTTCTATAAAGTGGGAGCAAGAAGCCAGCTGAACAATGAAGGAGCGTTGGCGGAGATCTCGAAGCCGTAGATCCTCCCCCTTATCTCCCAAGTCGCCTTCTCACTCATTGCCTCATGCGCTCAGCACAAAACTAAGTATCCATTCAGCGAATCCTGAATTGGAAAAATTCCTATGAGAAGCTGGAATTGCTCTCGACAAAAACCTATCCCAGGTAGATGGAATGCTGCGCTGTTCGCAGATAGGATTTGACCAAAGTGAGCGCTAATTGATCAACCTCGGTTATGACATGAATCTTCAATACATATGAATGCTGAGGGTTCTGCCCGCGCTAAATGCGAGCAGCGTGATCATTTACGCAAACTTTCAACTAAAAAAACGCCCATCCCCACCTAATCTAAGGACACCTTGTTCGAAAACTCAAAAACAATAAAAACAGCCAAAAAACCAAAGCTCTCATAACTCAAAAACTGCCAACACGAACCAGAGCAGCTACACACTTAAACACTCAAAAAGTTTAATTTATTCCTGCTGCCTGGATAAGCTTAAAAAGCAAATAATAAAGAGGCACGAGCATGAAAATGATCTTTAAGGCATCAATCCCCCTTTCCGCCGCTATTTCCATGGCGCTTTCGATGACAGCGATGGCCGACATTAAGATCGGTGTCGGCGCACCGCTGACTGGCCCTAACGCTGCTTTCGGTGAACAAATATGGCGTGGTGCCGAGCAAGCCGCAAAAGATATCAATGCCAAGGGCGGAATTAACGGTCAGAAGATCGTCTTGGTCAAAGGCGATGACGCATGTGAACCCAAGCAAGCAGTATCCGCTGCGAACCAGATGGTCGACGCAGAGAAGGTTGTAGCAGTCATCGGCCACTACTGCTCCTCCTCGACCATTCCCGCCTCCGAAATCTACGATGAAGCGGAGATCGTCACTATTACTCCAGCCTCCTCCGCGCCGATTATCACTGAACGTGGCTTGGTAGGTATGTTCCGCATGGCCGGGCGCGACGATCAGCAAGGTCAGGTAGCAGCTGATTACATCGCGAAGAACCTCAAAGCCAAAACTGTTGCGGTCATACACGACAAGGACACCTTCGGCCAGGGTGTTGCGGACACAACGAAGACTTCCCTCAAGGCGGAAGGGGTCGAGACGGTGCTTTACGAGGGACTGACCCGAGGCGAAAAGGACTTCAACGCCGTCGTGACCAAGATTCGATCTTCTAAAGCTGAAGTCGTTTACTTCGGGGGTGTCACCCTGAAGCCGGCCCTCTGGTTCGTCAAATGCGTGAGCAGGGTCTCACTATTCCCTTCGTAACCACCGACTGCACCGTGACCGATCAATTGGTTACTACCGCAGGTGGCAAAAAATACACTGACGGCGTGCTGATGACCTTCTATCCAGACCCAAGGAATCTGGATACCGGCAAGGCGGTGGTCAAGGAGTTCCGGGATGTTGGGTATGAGCCCGAAAGCTACACCCTCTTCTCCTACGCATCTCTGCAAGCATTGGCCGCAGCCTTCAGCGCAACAGGTGGCACAGATGGCAAAAAAGCCAGCGAGTGGCTCAAGTCACATACGGTCGACACTGTCCTTGGCAACAAAAGCTGGAACGACAAAGGTGATCTAAAAGAGTCTCCCTATGTGATGTACAAATGGGATGCAGACGGAAAGTTCAGCCAACTATAACTTTTCCTGAGTACCGTGCAGGCTGATTCCAGTCTGCACTTCTACCGCCCGTTTGGGGGATTTCCTTGTGGACACATTTATTCAACAGCTAGTCAATGGACTAACGCTGGGCTCGGTCTATGGACTGATCGCCATTGGCTACACAATGGTTTACGGCATCATCGGCATGATCAACTTCGCTCATGGCGAAGTTTATATGGTCTCTGCTTACCTGGCCGCGATTTCGATTGCAGTGCTCACGTTCTTCGGCATTGACTCCTTCCCTCTGATAATTTTGGGCACTTTAATATTCACGATCGTAGTAACCGGAGTTTATGGTTTCGCAATTGAGCGAATTGCGTACAAACCTCTCCGAAACTCAACCCGTCTTGCTCCTCTAATCTCGGCTATTGGCATTTCACTCATACTTCAGAACTATGTACAAATCAGTCAGGGTGCGAGGCAGCAAGGTATTCCAACCATGCTCGAAGGAACGCTACGTTTCTCGGTTGGAGAAGGCTTCGTAATGATCACCCATACAAAGCTGTTCATTTTGGCAGCAGCAGTGATAGGTATGCTTGCCTTGACCTTCGTGATCAAAAATACCCGTCTCGGCAGAATGTGCCGCGCCACACAACAAGATCGAAAAATGGCGCAAATCTTGGGCATCAACACTGATCGCATCATCTCTTATGTCTTCGTGATCGGCGCGTCTATGGGCGCCCTAGCAGGGGTGCTCATCACCCTCAACTACGGAACCTTCGACTTCTACGCAGGCTTCATCATCGGTATCAAGGCCTTCACTGCAGCAGTCCTCGGCGGCATCGGTTCGTTGCCCGGCGCCATGCTTGGTGGGTTGATTTTGGGTGTTGCTGAAGCTCAGTTCTCAGGTGTCGTTAACTCAGACTACAAAGATGTCTTTAGCTTCTCCCTACTCGTGCTGATCCTCATTTTCCGCCCCCAAGGACTCCTTGGCCGACCTCAAGTAACCAAGGTATGAAGCCGTGAGCGATAAAATCTATAAAACCGACATCAAGAAAAGCTTGATCGACACTGTCATGGCCGGCCTGATCGCATTGATCGTCTTCGGCCCTATTGTTGGCGTCGTCTTGCAGGGCTATGACTTCACACCTCGATTCGACCGAGTCGCCTGGCTCGTCGGGACGGTAATGGCAGGTCGCCTCGCCCTCAGCCTGTTTCTCCAGACAGCCCGGGGCCATTCGCTTTTGGAGCGCTTTGATCGTACAGGCGGTGGTGTTGGCGTTCAGCTACCGGGCAACAAATCCCAGATGCGCTGGGTCATTCCGGTGCTGCTCGTATTAGCGTTCATCCTGCCATTCTGTGCAAACAAGTATGTACTGACCGTGGTTATCCTCGGATTGATCTACGTGCTGCTCGGCTTGGGTCTCAACATCGTGGTGGGCTTGGCCGGGCTGCTCGATCTCGGGTTTGTCGGTTTCTACGCAATTGGTGCTTACGGACTGACTCTGGGCTACGAGTATCTGGGCCTTGGGTTTTGGAGCATGCTGCCACTCGCCGCAGTAATGGCCGCATTCGCGGGCATGCTGCTCGGGTTCCCGGTGCTACGAATGCACGGCGACTACCTGGCTATCGTCACGCTGGGCTTCGGGGAAATCATCCGCTTAGTGTTAACCAACTGGGTTTCATTCACCAACGGGCCCAACGGTATGACCGCTCCCTCTCCGACTTTCTTTGGACTCGAGTTCGCTCGCCGCGCCAAAGATGGCGGAGTTCCCTATCACGAGTTTCTGGGGCTCACCTACAACTCCAACATGAAGTTCATCTTCATCTACACGGTGCTTCTGCTGGTCGTGATGTCAGTGCTCTACATCAAACATCGACTCACACGTATGCCCGTCGGAAGAGCTTGGGAGGCGCTCCGTGAAGACGAGATTGCCTGCCGCTCCATGGGGCTCAACCATGTTCTGGTCAAGCTCTCGGCTTTCATGATTGGTGCATCAACTGCCGGCATCGCGGGAGTTTTCTTCGCCACCTACCAAGGCTTCGTGAACCCGACTTCATTCACCTTCTTCGAGTCGGCCCTGATTCTCGCGATTGTTGTACTCGGTGGCATGGGCTCTACCGTAGGAGTCGTTATTGCAGCATTCGTCCTGACCATTGCTCCTGAGCTGCTGCGCAGCTTTGCCGACTACCGGGTTCTCATGTTCGGCATGCTGATGGTGCTCATGATGATCTGGCGGCCACGCGGCCTGATTAGGATCAACCGTATCGGCATCGCACCACGCAAGGGAGTAGCCCCATGAAAGACAACATCCTCACGGTGGACAGTCTCATGATGCACTTCGGTGGCATCAAGGCCCTCAATGATGTCAATTTCGCCATCAAACGGCATTCAATTTCAGCTTTGATCGGCCCCAACGGCGCCGGCAAGACCACCGTATTTAACTGCCTAACAGGCTTCTACTCCGCCACGGGCGGGAAGATTTTGTTGAACGCACAGGGCAAGCAAACAGACGTCATTCAGGTTCTGGGGGAGCCCTTCAAGGCTCATGACTTCGTTAGCCCGAAGCAATTCGCTTCTCGACTTTGGTACAAGATGTTTGGCGGTACTCACCTGGTGAACAGGTCTGGACTGGCTCGCACCTTCCAGAATATCCGCCTGTTCAAAGAAATGACGGTGCTTGAGAATCTGCTGGTTGCTCAGCACATGCTCGCACAGCGCAACCTGGTGGCCGGGATTCTCAATACACCAGGGTACCGGAGCACGGAAAACAAATTGCTCAATACCGCTTTCTACTGGCTTGAAGTAGTCGTACCTGGTGGAGCACTGCAACAGGCTCGCGGGAGAACTCTCATACGGTCAGCAAAGGCGTTTAGAGATCGCTAGGGCGATGTGTACCGGCCCGGAGTTGATCTGCCTTGACGAGCCCGCAGCAGGCCTAAATCCAGCAGAGACAATTACTCTCAGCGGCATCATCCGCAAACTCCGAGATGACCATCAACTTACCGTATTGTTGATTGAGCATGATATGGGGATGGTCATGAGCATTTCTGATCACATCATCGTTCTGGATCATGGGCTTGTAATCGCTCAGGGCACACCAAATTCGATCAAATGCGACCAGAAGGTAATCGCTGCTTACCTCGGCGCTGAAGAGGAGGAAGTAGCATGAGCACTCAGATTCTCGCGTTCAAAGACGTAGATGTTCACTACGGCCCCATTCAGGCCCTAAGGAAAGTAAATCTCCATATCAACTCTGGAGAAACCGTGAGCCTGATCGGGGCAAATGGGGCAGGCAAATCGACACTGTTGATGTCGATTTTTGGACAGCCACGAGCTACTAACGGGCAGATCATTTACCAAGGGCAGGACATCACCCGGAAGAGCACCCATTTCGTGGCATCCAACGGCATCGCTCAGTCGCCTGAAGGACGCCGCGTTTTTCCGGACATGACGGTCGAAGAGAACCTTCTGATGGGTACCATCCCCGTAGGAATGAATCACGCGGAGGAAGATCGAGAACAAATGTTCAATCTGTTTCCGCGCCTCAGAGAGCGGCGAAACCAGCGGGCAATGACAATGTCTGGTGGCGAGCAGCAAATGCTTGCCATCGCTAGGGCACTGATGAGCCGGCCCAAGCTCCTGCTCCTCGACGAACCCTCTCTCGGCCTAGCTCCAATCGTCGTGAAGCAAATCTTTGCCACGCTGCGAGAACTCGCTCAAACAGGGATGACCATCTTCCTGGTCGAACAAAATGCCAACCACGCGCTGCGCCTCAGCGACAGGGCTTATGTGATGGTTACCGGCGAAATCAGGATGACAGGAACAGGTGAGGAGCTACTAGGAAATCAAGAGGTACGAGAGGCCTATCTGGGCGGCCACTAAATCCATTCTGGGTGGCTCTTCAAGAGCCCCCCACACCCAAAATTTTCTTCGGCTCAATAGCCCTTCGAACGATCAACCACGTTAAGCAGCGGCAACCCCCTCCGCTCTCGATATAGATTTCTCATTATTAGGTCTACGGCTCCTTTCACTTGTACGTTGCTGGCAATATGTGGAGTGATCAACACTCTGGGATGACTCCAGAACGGATGATCGGGCGAAGGCGGCTCTTGGTTGAACACATCTAGAACCGCTCCTCCGATTCTTCCGCTGTTCAGTGACCGCAAGAGATCTTCTTCGACAACGTGCGCACCGCGAGCAACATTGACGAGCCCAGCCCCATGCGGCAAAAGGCTTAGATTGGCCGCGTTCAGAATCCCTTGAGTTTCAGGAGTAAGGGGGAGAAGGTTAACTAGAACGTCGCATTGTCCCAAAAACTCATGCAGTTGTTGCCCCCCCACGTAACAACGTCCTCCCGGCACATCCTTGGGCGAGCGATTCCACGCGCTTAACTGGAACCCGAAGGGTCGCAATCGCTCTAGAGCGGCCAGCCCTAGCCTGCCTGCTCCCATAACCCCAACTCGACGTTCGCAAGCGGGAATGACGGGAAATGGCATCCAGCATCGTTCCCGCTGCCTGATCTGGTAGTCGAAAATATCGCGGTGTAGGGTGAGAACACCAAACACAACGTACTCGGCCATGATATCGGCCATTGAAGTTTCAATGAGCCGTACCATCGAAACGTGACTAGGTAGCTGGGACAAATCGAACTGATCGACGCCGGCTCCAGCTGAATACAACGCTTTGAGGTTTGGGAATCGCTGCATGAGATCCGGAATCGGTTCCCAGGCGATTATGTAGCGAACCTCAGATGGATCGCCAATATCCGGCCACTCACGAAACTCAATGTCGGGGGCCTGCTTTGAAAATTCTTCACGCCATTCAGATGCACTGCTGGGCTCCGCCATGTACAAAATACGCATGTCCAACTCCTAAATTTCGAACAGATATAATGCCTACCTCATGACAGTGACTACCTCACAACAAAACACTATAAAGTAGGCACACACTCCTACTTTGAGCCGGTTGTTCCACAAGGCGATCGCGGGCAACCTGCAACTCGTACACTTCCACATTCCATTGAAAGGACTCTCATGGCTAGTTATTCCTTCCTGCTGACTTACAGCGTCTCCCCGTACACAGAAACTGATCGGGTGCATCAAAATCAAGCAGCTCGCTTGCGTCAGAAATTGAACCGCGTCGAGATCGAGGATTGGGTCAAACTCGAAACTGTCGAAACGGCTTTTAAAGGCGTTGTTCATCTGAGTGAAACGACCATCACGCAGAAGCGAAATGAAGCCGAGAACATCGCTTGGAACCAGATCAAAGGAGTGATGGATTCGCTTGGGGTTTACAAAGAAACGACCGTGCATGTGGCCTTGATGGTTCAAGAACTCGGCGACCTCATCGAGTTCAAGCTCTAATAATGGTGACTGTTGCTCTGCCGGTTACGGCAGAGCAAACCAGAGTAAATAGGTAGAGGATAGCCGTGGCTGTTCTGTGGCCGGTTGAAGGCTCATCATGGCGTTAATCCACGCTGAGCATTGCAGTGTCGAGATCGGCAGTCTGCACAAAGCCCAGGCTCGGCTCAGCTCGCAGTAAAGTCGCTGAATTGAAAGCAAGGGTGCAGGAAGTACGCTTCGGATTCTGAGATTTGGGTTTACAGCCTCCCGCTGCGCGCCACTGCACGCTTCTTGTCGAAGTCATCTACAGACAGATCCAGCCGGTAGTTATATCTGTGAAAAAAGAGTGAGCTTCCCGTAAAAGCCTGCGTGACCTGCGGCCTTCCCTTCATCTGGAGAAAAAAATGGGCACGCTGTTGGGAGGAAGTGCGCTACTGCTCGGAGCGCTGCCGGCGCAACAAAAACTGACCAAAAAAAGGGCCCTCGAAGGGCCCTTTTGTACTCAAACTAAAATCACTTGTTCAGCCAGGACTCAACAGTCGCGGAGTCGCATCAAAAATTGATCATGAGATCCGCTACTTGGCATGCCGCCCTTCATAAAACTGAAGCGTCAAATTTTGTGGTCAAAATCTACCCTTTACGTGGATAGATTCCTTTCTCTTCTCATCTGCGAAACCAGGGTAAATCTATCCTGAGGATGGGTGGTTTCCGACACCACCATCACCGCCCCCTCCTCGTCACGATACTGGCGAAGAATGTTCAAACCAGGCGAACCGGCTTCAGCATTAAGGCTCTTGGAAATCTCGGGCGACAACAGAACCGCACGCACTTGCTGATCCACCACTTCGATATGCCGACCAAAGTGTCGCTCAATCAAAGCGGCAATCAGCTCGTCAGGATGCTGCTCGGCCAGCTCGATAACATCTGAATAAATGTCCTGGGCGTAAACGTCAGTCCAGCAGAGTGGCGCTCGCAGGTTCTCTTGATCAACACGGATGCTGGAAACGCAAAAGTAATGCTCGCCGGGCTCCAACCCCAATCGCTTGGCCAGCGCGATGTCAGCAACGAAGTGCTGCACGTTCTGAATGCTGCGCACTTGAGTTTCGGCCAGATGAACCAGATCGGATACCGAGGCCAGCGACTGCGAATAGCCCTCCTTGGGTGTGGCGGACTCGACTCGCGTGCCCACCCGTTTGCGCCGTGACACCAGCCCCTGATTCTGCAACTGAGTGATGGCGGCACGTACCGTATGTCGGCTCACGTCATACAACTCGCACAGCTCGAATTCTGTTGGCAGCAACGACCCGACCGGGAATCGTCCGCTGGAAATCCCCTCCATCAAGTCCTTTGCAACGACCGCATAGCGCGTCTGGTTCATACCTTTCATCAGTCCCGAGCGTTTCCCGAGTTGACAGTGTATCAGTGAGCACGCAAGAATTATGTACGTACATATTAAATATGTCCGATCAATAACAAACATATCAGGATTACCTCATGTCCAGCACTGTCTTCGACTCCGCCCTCTTTCGCGACATGTTCGGCACCGCCGAGATGCGTGGTGTGTTTTCCGACAAAGCCCTGATCGAACGCTATATCGAAGTGGAAGTGGCGCTGGCCCGCGCCGAAGCCCGCTGTGGCGTAATCCCGATTGAGGCCGCCGAAGAAATCGCCGAACTCGCTACCTATGCCTCTCTCGATCTGGCGCTGATGCAGCACGAAACCGAAATCGTCGGTTACCCGATCCTGCCGCTGGTTGAACAGCTGTCGAAAATTTGTGGTGAAGCCGGACGCTACGTTCACTGGGGGGCTACTACCCAGGACATCATGGACACCGCTGTTGTGCTGCAAGTCCGTTCTGCGCTGGCTCTGGTCGAGCGCGATATCCAGGCGATACGTGGCCTGCTCGCCGATTTGGCCAAGCGCTATCGCGACACCCCTATGGCGGGTCGTACTCACCTGCAACATGCCCTGCCAATCACCTTCGGCTACAAATGTGCGGTGTGGCTGAGCATGTTCGACCGTCACGCCGAGCGCCTGGTGGAATTGCGCCCTCGGGTCGAGATCGGTCAGTTCGCCGGTGCGGCAGGCACCTTGGCGTCATTAGGCGACAAAGGCCTGAAAGTCCAGGAGGCCCTGATGGCTGAATTGGGTCTGGGCGTGCCACAAGCGACTTGGCACGTTGCACGGGACGGTCTGGCTGAAACCCTGAATTTCCTCGGCTTGGTCACTGGTTCCCTCGGCAAAGTCGCCTTGGATGTGATGATGATGATGACCAGCGAGCTGGGCGAAGTGTACGAACCCTTCGTCAAAGGTCGTGGCGCAAGCAGCACCATGCCGCAGAAGCGCAACCCGATTTCCTGCGAATTGATGTACGCCGCTGCCAAAGGCGTCCGCCAGCACGCCGGTCTGATGCTCGATGCAATGATTCAGGACTTCGAGCGCTCTACCGGCCCTTGGCAGGCCGAATGGATCGCCATTCCTGAAGCCTTCGCTTTGAGCGCCGCCTCTCTTGGCCAAGCGAAATTCATGCTCGCCGGATTGGAAGTCCGCGAGGAGCGCATGCGCAAAAACCTCGACATGACGCAAGGCCTGATCGTGGCTGAGGCAGTGATGATGGGCCTGGCCCCAGCGCTCGGTCGCCAGGTGGCACACGACGTGGTTTATGCGGCCTGCCGTATGGCGAACGATGAAGGCACCAGTCTGCTCGACGCCTTACTCGCTCAGGGCGAAGCCACCGCGCAACTGGATATCGAGGAACTCAAGCGCCTGACCGACCCGTCTAACTATTTGGGCCTTGCTCCTCAAATGGTGGATATAGCGCTGTCTCGTGAGGGTGCTGTTAAGCGCTAATTTCACGGGGCTCGTCCATAGCCGGCCCCCTTTCTGCATTTTGCTCGCCAATAAAAACAACGAGATCGCAGACATGACCACTATCAACAAAAAGCCGTTCTACAAAGACCTGACCTTCCAGGTCATCGCTGCCATGGTGCTGGGTATTGCCTTCGGCTTCCTTGCTCCGGAACTGGCTGCCAAGTTCAAGATTCTCGGTGATATCTTCCTCAAGCTGATCAAGACTGCCGTTGCCCCCTTGGTGTTTTTCACCGTTGTTCATGGCATCGCCTCGGCAGGCGATATCAAGCGGGTTGGCAAGGTCGGCTTGCGCGCATTGATCTACTTCGAAATCGTATCCACCATCGCTCTGGCCATCGGCCTGTTGTGGGGCAATCTGCTGAATATCGGCTCGGGCATGCACGATGCTCATCCGAGCAGTGCTGCTGCGGCAGCTGCCAGCGCGGCAGTCGCGAAGGGTCACGCCCCGGCCTCGACGATGGACTTCATCTACGGGATTTTCCCGGACAACTTCGTCGGCGCGTTCGCCGGTGGCCAATTGTTGCAAGTGCTGGTGATCTCGGTGCTGTTCGGCTTTGCCCTACTCGCTCTGAAACCCGAACGGCGCAGTGTCATCGAGGATGGCTTGAGCCGAGTTTCGGAATGCTTCTTCGAATTCATCAACCTGATCATGAAGTTCGCCCCGCTCGGCGCCTTCGGGTCGGTAGCCTATGCCGTTGGTAGCAATGGCACCGCCGTGTTGATGTCATTGGCAAATCTGGTGCTGATGTTCTACGTCTGCATCGCGTTCTTCATCTTCGTGGTGCTGGGCGCGGTCTGCCGTATTTCAGGCTTCAGCCTCTGGCGATTCCTCAAGTACATCAAGGATGAGATCTTCATCGTGCTGGGCACCGCGTCCTCGGAAAGCGCCCTGCCACGCCTGCTGCAGAAACTGGAGAAATTCGGTTGCTCGAAGCAGAGCGTAGGTCTGGTACTGCCAACCGGTTATGCTTTCAACCTGGATGGCACTTCCATCTACATGTCGCTCTGCGTGCTGTTCATCGCCAATGCCTACGGCGTACCGATGAGCTGGGAGCAACAACTCGGCACCATCGCCATCATGCTGGTGACCTCCAAAGGTGCGGCAGCGGTTTCCGGTGGCAGCTTCGTGGTGTTCGCCGCCACCGTGACAGCGATTGGCGTGCTGCCTGTGGAAGGCTTGGCGCTGCTGTTCGGGGTATACCGCTTCATGTCCATGGCCATCGCCACCTGCAACACCATCGGCAATAGCGTAGCGACCGTGGTGGTATCGAAGTGGTCGGGGGAGTTTACCGAACAGACTGCGAAGGCCGAATACAGCCGAGTATTTGGGCGGAATCCGGAGGCGGCACTCTAACAAATTTAACGTGGTAATTGGAAATTCCAAACACGCTCAGACTGACTGTAAATCGATAACAAAAAAAGGCCCTGATGGGCCTTTTCTTGTACTCAAACCAAAATCACTTGGTCAGCCAAGACTCTACAGTCGCTGAGCCGTGTTCACCTTTCCACTCTTTCAAACCTTTGTGATTGCCGCCTTTCGTTTCGATAATCTCGCCGGTGTGCGGGTTCTTGTAGACTTTCACTTGGCGGGCCTTGCGCGTGCCCGCTTTCGGCGCGGCGACAGGAGCGCGTCGACCCGCTTGCGGATCAAGCAGGTTGATCACGTCCTTAAGGCTGTAGCCATATTTTGCGAGCAAATCGCGCAGCTTCGTTTCGAATTCAATTTCTTTCTTGAGGCCAGCATCACCCTTAAGGGCTTCGAGAGCTTGGAGCTGTTCGGCGAGGTGTTTTTCGAGCTGGCGAAATTCTGCGAGTTTGGACATGTTAAATCCCTATGTGGTAAGTCTCTCAACAATACACCAAAAAGTGCGCTTCTCATTTACGTACAGTGCCCTGCCTAAAGCTGCGGTCAAGCTGATAGCCTCATAAGATTCACTAGGAAGACTTTACCTCGAACAGCCTGGGGACATATAGATACGGCGTTACCGGGTTTATCTTTGATGTGCGTATGGCGACCTATTGCAATATATCCAGGCTGGTGGACACCATGATCGATCACGCCATCTGACGCGTACATGTATGAACGATTGAGCTCCTGATGAATAAGCTCAAGCCTTGTCTTGAGCTCAGGCCAATAATTCCCAGCGCCGAAAGAGATAAAAGAACCACTACCTAATGAAGAGGATAGCTCGACCTTATTGTCTTCTAGGAGACTCCAAAGCACAGCACCTCGATGGAATGGGTGAGCAATAAATGCAATAGGGGCAATTAGAGGATACGGGCCTATCACGACGCGTCCTTGCTCATCTGTACGGTCACTGAACGGGGCACCGTCGCTGTTGACTAGGCAAACATGAGCGCCAGCCAATGGCAACCCTTCACTATCAATGATGTTGAAAGCGTAACTCTGTGTTTGGGGAATGGAAGTGAGCTGGGCCAATGACATTGTGAATGCCTGCTCCAATCCTGACTGGAGCGCAGCAATAGCACTCAATTGAAGCCGTTCAATTGCCAGTGGCTCCTCACTCCCGGCCTCCAAAAATTGTTCCTCCTCATTCCACAGCAGCAATTGGGCTGCCGGTGCTCCTTTCCACTCGAGCAGGGTACGTCCGGTGACCTTTAGGTTCGGAGGTTGGAGATCATCAACACCAATCCGCAGTACGAGGCCGCAGTGAGTGATACCAGGAATGCTGCCTCGAATCGTCAGAGAATGATCATTATTGTTCCATGCTTGGGTAACGGTATGAAGCTTTGCGTCCTTCAGCCCAGTCACCACATCTTCCGTGAAGGTAGACAGTGACTCTTTGACTCTTTGTGCGGCACTCGCTAGCTGCGCGTGTCTCTGGGTCTCTCTGCTCGCCTCTAAGTCCATAGACCTAAGATTTCGGTCAATCTGAGCATTGAACTTGCTGGTATCAAATTTGATTGCCAAATCTTGCTCCTTACTAGGGCTCAACCAAGCGTCCAACTCGGCGCGCACTTGGCTCATGGTTGGCCGATTCTCTGGCGTAAAGGCTGTCGCACTAGCAATCAGCATATCTAATGGGGCTGTGTTTTCGGCGGCAGGTAGATAAGTGCCAATTTGAAAAGCCTCATGATTTAAATCGTAAGCGCCTGGCAAAGCAAATCGCTGTCCGGTAGCAAGCACCCAAATAGTTTTCGCGATCGAAAAAACATCGGCAGGCTTGCCATCGGCTTCTATTGCGGTATTGAGCATCTCAGGAGCACTGTAGAACAGAGGGCCTATTCTCTCATTTGGCTCGGTTATGCCTGTCTTGCCTTCAAAACTAACAAGCCCAAAGTCACCCACCGTCCATTGACCTTGGTAGTAGAAGAGATTCTCGGGTTTGATATCACGATGGGAAAACCCGCGCTCATGCATAGTTTCAAGCACCATTGAGATTTCGTGAAATGCTTGAACGACGTCTCTGAGTGACGGTGATTTGCCAAGTTGCTTGGCAAGTGGGATAGCGAGTCCCATCACCACCCAAGGTTGTTGATCGGGCTTAGGGGCGGTATCGGCCTCAAAAACTGGTATAACACCCGGAATATCGGCACATCTTTTGAGCGCATCCACTTCGTCATGAAAACGGTCGACCCGTTTCTGTGTGCCTCGCGACTTGAGTTTTTTCGGGTTGATTTTGAGCAGTTTAAGCGCGCCAACCTTTCCATCTTTTTCTGCACGGAAGACGTCACCGTTTCCTCCGCTGCCAAGGGACTTTCGAGAGTCGTAAGTCCATCCATTCACCACTATTAAGGTGGTACCCCCAGACTTCTTGCCAACCATTTCCATCCTCAAAATTCATTGGGTCTTTGGCTGCAAACCCGCCTAACGCAGTCTTAGCCCGCCTCAGCACATCAAGTGCCATGGCACTTTTTATATTTCAGTCCAGAACCGCAGGGGCAACGTTCATTGCGACCCACGTTCCCTATCGAAGCTCTAACCGCTGCCCGGTCGGCTTCATCGATGATATGGGCTATGAAGGCAGTCTGATGCTCGACCTCCGCTCTTTGACTTTCGCTAACCCCATCCAAATACGGCCTCAACCGCTGGATCTCAGCAACGGCACCTCTATGATCGCCAGCGTGCGCGAGGATCACGGCATACTGACTTCTGCACTGAACCATTCTCGTAACAAGTTTCGCCTTCGAGACCATAGGCAGAACATGCTGCTCCATGACCTCTCGCGCACCCTCGTAGTCTTTCAATCCGACAAACTCATCGGCTAAGTCTTGGCCGACCCTCACAATTGAGTCATAGGCACCAATCATTCCATAGAACTTCATGGAGTGAATTCGAGCGAAAGGAGTGTGGAGTCCTTGGGCCTCTCTCGTTATAGCGTACAACTCCAAGGCGTCAGCAATATGTTTCAGATCCTCATGAACATCTGGAGGCCGCTTGATGATCGTCCAAAGTACATCGGAATTTTTACCAATTACGTCCTTTGGACTGAGTCCAAGCAAATCGTAATATTCATCAATTACTTTTCGGCATAGATTTTCGGATTGCTTATGACGCTTCAGCTTCCAGAGCCCAATTGCATGGTTGTACTCAAAGACCCTTCTATTTTTGGCATCAGGTATTTTGGGAGTGGCATACTCGATTGCTCGCCTTACCTCTTCCTCATTCCCCTGCTCCGAGGCAAAAATAACTTTTTTCATTGCCCAAGCTATCTGCTCGCGGTATTCGAACTCATGCTCGACAAGAAGCGCCTCCATTTGGGCCAGACGATTCGGCACCCCATCAAATCGACCTGATCGCATGTGAGAGAAGACTACTCCGTCAAGAGCCCAGAAAGCCTGATGAGGGTTCAAACTTCCTGAATCCACCGCCTGCTCAAGCCTGGAAAGAATATCTACCGCTATACCCATCTCATAGAACACCTCCTCTCCGGACAGTCCAATGAGGGTCATAACGTCATCAAGCTTGATGAACACTTGGGTCAGAAGTGAAAACCTGGAGGTATCCCGATCCTTCTCCAGTCCCGCGACCAAAATCTCTTTCAAGGTCAGTAGAGCCGTATTTACCAGGGATGCCCCCATGAGCTCTAGGTGTCGGAGGCCTATCGCCCGGACAGAATCATGGACTTTGAGACTTTTGGCGCCAAAGACCTCAACCGTACCCGTGGCCTGGATCTTTTTGATCACAACAGCTGCACCAATCTTCGTTAGGTCAAGGGTGGCTGTCAGCAGGCGAATAACCTCTTCCTGCGTAAGCCCCACGTCGGCAAGACTGATGACAGCCAATGCATTTTTAGTAACCTCGTCATAGCCTTCAAAGACACGCGTGAGGATGACCTCCTGCGCTGTCTCCACAACGTTGAGTTGCTGTTCAAGATCAGCACACAGCGCATCAATACTCCCTCCGTATTCGGAGACAGCAATTTTTGCTGCGCTATCTACATACAGAGGTAGCCCACCCGAGTAAGCCCGCAGCCGATCAAGTGCTTGTGGACTACCGGCGCCCCCCGCATCACTGACCGCACGAGCCACGGTATCGAGATCCCAGCCGAGCAGATTCTCTCTATTCAGCCCCATGACTGCTTCGAGCTCACGGACATTTTCATGAGGCTGACACAAGAGAACAAAACGAACGTGCCGAGTCGCGCTCAACAGGTCACGCAAGTTGGCGACAGGGACACGATGAGCATTGTCTACCACAACGACTAGGCCCATCCCATCCTGTTCGAGGAAACGGTCGAAGACTCGCATTGCTTCGTAGCCGCTAGCCCCCGGCATGAGTATCTGCCTTACCTTGTCCGGATCACCCTTCGCGTATTTCGAGACCAGCTCACGCACAATAGAGCCTGCGATGGAAGGGCCAGGAAGATCGCCAACATCGTAATAGGCGCACCGCTCAACACTATGCAAGGCCGCATGCGAGGCCCAGGTAGTTTTACCCGCACCAGACAATCCGCAAATTATCCGAACCCGCTCCTGAGAATCGAGAGAGGGCTCGTCCTGCTGAGGCCTATAAGATTGGGGAGGCGAAGGAAAATCCTGAAGTTGAACAATTACTTGTTCGAACAGATCAGACAGCTCCGAGCTGAGGAACGCATGCCTCGAGTTTCCGTTCCCGGCAGCCGAGGCAAGCATCACCAATCCTGCCATTTTCCACGTCAACGAGGCTGGTGATAACAGGGAAAAGTGAAGCTTCTCGGCTTGTGCCATACACCACTGCGCAGCCTCCGAAACGTCTTTCCAAGCGGGAGGAAGCCACTCTGGTCGATTGAGTTTAGCTTCCGGGTAGACGTACAGCAGATCAGCAGGCACGCTACCCTTATCCACCTCCGACTGAAGCGTCTCCCCAAGCGCCTGATTCGCGACGATGACAAATTGAGCCGCCCCGGTGCGTCGGTTCGAGATATGTTCCTGCCTGATGAGGTCGAATCGCTCCAGAGCGCCTGAGACGTCGCCAGGCATGATCCCGCGCGAGCGCGTTTTCACCTGCACATACACTCGCCCGGAATCTAAGCTGAGCTCGACGTCCTCATCCAATTCGACCAGCACCTCACGCACCCCGGAAGCCTGTGCCAGAAAAAGGCAACCTACGGCGTACAAGTGTTGGTACAGAAATCCTTTATGAACGGCTTCAATCCGCTTCAACTGAGCAGGGTCGAGGACGACGTCTGGATGTGCGTGATCATTGGACTGCATTTTTCTATCTCACTTTAGATGCTGCAGATAATGCCGAAAATTCCCAATGCCCAATGCCCTTGGGCTTTCACGATGGTAGCAAGAGTCCAGATTCACACCACTGCTCTGCCACAACGCGTCTATCCCGAGGAGTATGGCGCGCATCAACAGCTCAGCAGACGCGTCGCGATGGCGCCATTGATCGTCAGAGATGCTGGACGTTCCACCCAAGATCAATGAGTGCCTGACAGTTAGGCTGAAATTGTTCATCCCCTACCAACGTTCGATTGCTGATTGCCAAGCAAAGTAAATGTGTCGGTCGAGTCATTGCCACGTACATCGCAAGGAGCCGCTGCGTATCTCGCACCCCAAGCCTTTTATGGCCATGTACACGCTTCCTCAAAACCCAGGGCATTAAGCTGTCGAGAAACGGCTCATGACTGAAGGTTTCAAGCACAAGCGTCGCGGTGTGAGTCTGCCCCTTTACCGAATGAATGGAGCCAAGCTTGATGTCGACGGCGCCCCTCTCATGAACACTTCGATATGTGTTTACAGACAAGCCGACTACGCGCTCTTGTAGTCCTTACTAGTTCTCCACGACCCATCCCAGGTAGTCTTGGGCTGCTTCGGTTTTATCATTCGTACAGGCTAGAATTTTCGTAAGATCCCAAAAGCGTTGAGAAAGAATCAACCAACGCTCGCAACTAAGCACATCCCCCTTAAATAGAACCTCAACAACAAGCTGCTGGTAACGCTCCAGGTCTTTCGCTTCGGTGAATAGCTGCTGAACCTGTACGTGTTGCCGAGCACCGACCTTGAACTTGGTGGACAGATTTGAAAGGTTCACAAGATGGAGTAATGCTCTGGCAATCTCCTCCACTCCGTAATGCGCAGTCTCGCCTTTCGAAATGTGTCGCCTAGCAAGACGCACTCGCTCCACGAGAGTCGACGGCCTGTATCCAGTGCGGCCAGCGTTGCGTTCGTAGGGTTCCCAGTAATGCCCTACTGTCTTGGGGTAATGTTCAGGATCTCCATCGGGATCAATTTCCTTGTGCGTGTATCCCAGCGCGGCGACCTTAGCCTTTGAAAGCAATGTTGCCGGCAGGTGATCCAGAACAAGCTGGGCATACGCATCAAGCACACCACTGCAGTCACCATCTGGGAAAACAAATATGGTGTGCGGGAGCGGATCGTGATCTCGCTCTCGCAACCCGCAAAGGCTGCCAGCAACTGGAAAGAAGGCAAACGTATCGGCGAGAGATGCGATCGAAGGATCGAAACGGAAGCTACTGGCGATATCAATCGAGCGTGTGGAATCCGGAAAATCACTGCCTTTGGAATGGACGTCAGAATCGAAGATCGCCTGGTTAGGATCACCCACACGAGTCACACAGATTGCTGGGTTGTGGCGAGGAAAGATCGTGCTCAGGTATTCGTTTTGCATCGCCGACGTGTCCTGCATTTCATCGATGATTACGCAGGGAAAGCGATGCCGGAGCCCTTCTGCTACGCTTGGTCTTTCTGTTAATTGGGCTTTTCCTAATACGAAGATCTCGTCATAGCAGAAGTATCCTCGCTTGGCAGCCTCTCCCATGGCAGATGACATGATTTTGTACATGCGAGTCGTTGGCCCGCTTGGAAACTTGCCATCGATTACGGGGGTATGGAAATCTGCGCTTTTAAGGCGAAGCTTCTTGGTATCAAACTTCCGGTAGCCAAGAAAATCGCGAAATGCCCGTCTATCCGCGCTGTTCATGCAGTTGAATCTCATCCGGTGTGTCAGTTCATCATCAATGGCGGTGAACCTGTATTGGGCGGAAAGCAGCCATGGGGTAGCTAGAAAACGGCTCACGAAACCATGGATCGTATCGATGTAATGGGGATAGCTAAGAAGGCGCCTGCCCACCTCCGTACCGCCTAATCGATGCTCAATTTCTTGGCGTGCGACGTTGGTGTGTGACAGCACACAAATGCCCCGGGTTCGGCTCGTCCATTTGCGCGCAAGGATTGCAAGCTTAGCGACCACCAAAGTAGTTTTGCCGCTTCCAGGACAGGCCGAGATGTCCAAGGTCTCTCTTGATCTAAGGAAAGCCAGCCGTCGCTCATCAAGCTCCTTGAGGCTCAGCAGATCGACAACCCAGGAGATATCTTCGTCGGTGATCTGGGGCACCAGATCCTTGAACCCAATCATTGATCAGGTCTCGCCGGCTGGGTCGCTTCCAGGCCGGAGGTCACGTAGGTGATGGCTTCGGTAAGGTAGGTCGGCAAGGCTTGCACGAGTTGCTCTTGGGGTGGCGCTTTGAAACCTAGTCGCCCCTCAAGCAAGTCCACCAGATACTGCGCCGTGATCGCCTTGGACGCTTTCTTGCGGTGGAACAACGCATAAATGTGAGAGCACAGGTGTGCCATGGATTCAGCCGAATCTTTCAGTGTGTGAAACTCCGCCTCAGCACTCTGGATGATTTCTTCAGGTTCTTTCTTCTCTTCGTTGAGCGCGTCATCGTTTTCTGCCAGCCTGGCAGCAATGAGAACCTCCCGGGCAAGGCCCGCGAACGCGAGGTCATACTCAAGCGTCCATTGACCAGCAACGAAAGTCTTAACGTTTTGCCCGTCGTGGGACTTGAGTTGTTGCCGCCGCTTTTCCAACGCGACCTGCTGAGTATTTTCATCATCCCCAAAGTCCCTGATAGCCTTCCAGCGACGCGACGTAGAAGCCCATGCAGCGTCATCATCATCCTTCACTCGTCCCAAGATGACCGGTGCACAATCTGGCATGACATCCATATCAGCCAGACAGGCAACCGGTAAAGCCAATATCCCTTTCTCCGGATTCGCTCTTTGAAGGATTCGCGAGTAACGCCCCAAGCCGGTGCTTCCTACGTTTACCACCGACACACCATATCGCGTGAAGTCTCTGCCCAAGAGTTTCGCCAACGCCGGCAGCAAGATAGTCTCACCATCACCTTCCACGATAAGCACACCACGCGCGAAGAATAGGTTGGCCTTAGTCACGTCCAGAAAACGCGCCAGAAATCTGTAGTCACTGGTATCCAACTTTGTGTGCTGCTTGCTGAGCGAGTACGCTTTGTGGCGATGCATGAGCACCAGATTATCCAGCGGAATCTTTGAGCTAAGGTTGGGACTGTGTGTCGTTAAGATGATCTGAACGGGTCGAGATTGTTTTTTGCTCTCTGAGTCATCTGAGGGCTGCTCCGCTGGTTCAGGAGGCAGCACTGCTGTAGCGACCTTAGCATCCGCCCAGCTATAGGATCGGTGTTGAGTACCAGCATGTTCCTGACTGTCGCACTCTATCGAGATTTCAACTTTTTTCTGGGAGGAATTCTCAGGCCCTGCAGCAACGCTCAAAAACTCCATCAGGCGTAACTGTCGCTGAGGGTGAAGGTGAGCTTCGGGCTCTTCGATCAAAAGCAAAGGTAGCCCATCTGGCTCTCGCCCGAGCAGTAGCAGTTCGCATGCCATGAACAGCAAATTATTGGAACCAAGCCCATACTTGCCCCGGGGATCCCCCGACTCTTAGTCGAGCAAGCTCAACTCCAAGCGCTCAAGAATCTGCCTCAAGCGCGCCGGTTCTGAGCCCCCCTCGACAAAGTTGATTTGGCCTTGCAGTTCGTCGCCCTCAAGGGCTAAATGCGATAGGTAGTCGTTGTTGACCGAGTCCTGAGCTGTCTTAATTCCCTGGTGAAGGTTAACCAGATGGCGAAGATATTCGGCCAAACCCGCGAGGCTTAATGAAGCAGGATCCAGATCCGCAATGGGCTGCGTACTATCGAAATCGCTGCCGCTCTTGATATCTGGAAAATTTTTCAATACTTGTGACAGCCGTGAGCTCCGTCCAGGGGACATCTCACGCGCAGCATCGCGCAGTGGTCGCAAATAGGCTGCGGCTAACAACTGCCGTACATTATTATCGAGACTCGGCCCACCACCGTTGTGGCCGCTTCGTACTGCAATATCTACCCAGCGTCGTGCCAGCGCATCATCACTGATTCGACGTGCAGCCCAATGGACGTACACAACAGCCTTGCCGTCTTTGAATGTCACGTACTCTGAAAAAGCCCCTGATCAGATGTAGTGAGATCTGAAAACTTCGCAACAATGAAGATCTGATGGGCCTGATTCCCGTCACGAGCGATGAAAAAATCCTCCGGCTGCAGGCGAACATATTCGCCGTCTCGGGTCTGGAGGACGAGTCGCAGAGCATCGATAACCGAAGACTTACCTGCATCGTTCTCGCCAACGAGCGCAGTAACGCCCTTATTGAATTCGATGACCAAACTGTCTTGGTCTGCGCCAAACTGCCGAAAATTTTGAATTTTGAGTGCTGACAAATACATCCATGTCTTCCTGTCATTGAAATGCGATGCAGTGGGCCAGGCTTAAAGAATCCATTTCTTAAAATTATGCGGTGATACCCAGCAGCTATCAGCTCAAGATCGGTGAGCCATCATTCTCCCCTCTGAGCCTCAGAAGGTCTGCCCGTTTCGGAGGGCAGCAGCTGTTTCTTCGCTCCACTCCTTCCAGCCATGTGCCAGGTTATAGGGGCCGATGTCAGACGCTGGTGTTTCTTGGATAACTTTGAGCGCCGACCACGCCTCATAGTCATGAAACGGGTTAAGCCCCATGACATTACCGAGGCTCTGATCGACATACCCTTGGTAACTGGCGATCCGAGCAAAAAAACGCCGCAGCCTGATTCAGATTCCAATCGTTGAGAAAGAGCAACAGCGCGGTAAACGCCATCAAGGGTTTACTTCCCTGCATGGCACCATACCCCCTGCCCATTGCTCTGCGCAGTGGCTCGTAGTGATGTGATATGAATTGCGCCAGTGCAAGCGTGGCGTCGTACTCCACCTTTAGTGTAGTTGGGTCAAAAGCTGGCTGGCCCTGATGATCACTCGCGAGCTTTGCGATTCGAGAAACCAACGGCCTGATCATGCCGGTACGCTCGAAAAGATACGTGAGCAGCGACTCGTGACGGCGGGCCAGCATCACTTTCGTGGCCGTCCCGAGATCAAAACCAGGAATACTCAGGAGCTCCTGGTTAACCGTCAGCCACTGAGGCTGGTACTTAACCGGCCAAGCTCCGGCCTGCACCGCAGCGACCCATTGCAGAACCTGCTGATCCAGATTTACGTCGAACTGTGAGCTGAGTTTTTTGTGGTGGAACCACTCACGCATGCTCCTGATCTTGACTTGATCCAGCGCGCCGATCTGAATTCCTTTGCAAACCAAATCTCGTATCGTCCTAGATATCCCGTCACGTGCAGTCGAGATCAGTTGCACTAACCCTTGCGGCGCTTCGCCAGGCGGCAAAATGGCAAAGCCGCAAAATGGGTGGTGCCCTCCAGGAAAACGGAAGTACGCCTGCTTTATTGCCTCCCCAGTTACCTTCGAGCTCGAAGCTCTGACGACCTCCGCCCCCTTCACAAAACACGCAGGGCATTCGAGATCACTATGAATTGTCTGCTTCCAAGTATCCGGAATCGGCTCCCTTGATTTCAACTTACCCCGCTGATGACTATCGGCGAGATATTGCAGGAGTTGATCTACATCCAATTCCATTTGGCGAGAGGCGGAGAAGGCGGTCAATGGCATATCAACACTCCATTTGAATGCAGTAGCCACGCTCCGGAAAGAAGCCTGACTGATAGCAACACGACAGTACGTGGCTGTCGAATGCCAAAGCTAGCGCTTTCTGCCAACTGCGACCAGTTCCACGTGATGGACGAGGCGCGTTTAGCGTATGCAACCAGGGCAATAGTGAGTTCGGTTAAGCGGTTGCGGGCGATACCTACTGGGAAACCTCCGCGCAGCTTGAAAGGCAAGCCCCTGATCTGGGTATCTAGATCAATACATCAGCGTATACCTGACAAACGACGTTCGACTCATGGCCAAGTCTGCGACCGAAGCGGTCAATCGTCTTTTTCGACCGGGTTTCAAGTACAGCAAGGCCGAGGCTCTGCTGATGGATTTGCGACAGCCGGGCGAATTCACTGATGACCTGTTTGCACATTCTCAGCCAGTTACGGCGGACAAAGTGATGACCATCCTGCATGAGATCAAGACCGTCGGGGAAAGGGTGTTCTTCGGCTGGCCAGCTCGCCGGCGGCGCCTGATTTGGCTGTCTTAAACTTGCCGCAATGGGCACCTGTGTCGCGGCCAAGCGTGCCAAAGCTTTGAGCCCTCGTTCCATGCGGCACAAGTGCTACTGAGAAATACTAGCGGAACCGCTACTGATGCTAGCTGTTTGATATGATAGAGGTTTGAGGCATCCTAGGATGAGTGAGCTTCTACATGCCGTTGTTATTACCTGAGGATCTGACGGAGCCTGGCACCCACGCTTTTGTCATCGGCATCAGTGCATACCAGTTTCTGGAGGGTGGCCACGATGAAAACCCCGATACCCTACACCTAGGGTTGAAGCAGTTATCATCTGCCGCTCGATCGGCATCGGAATTCGCCGCTTGGCTTATGGATGGCCATAATCTGCCAGGACTTCCTCTGCGCAGCCTGAGAGTGCTCCTTGCTGAATCGCCGAGTGAAGTCATCCACCCTGCGGTTCAAAGCCTGATGAAAGGCGATCACACACCGACCCGCGCGAACGTCGAACAGGCCTTTCTCGATTTCATGGATGCCTCCGAGCAGCATCCTGAAAACATCGCAGTTGTCTACGTCGCTGGACATGGAGTGCAATTCACCAAAGACGGTGCTGTTTTACTTCTGAGTGACTTTGGAAATCCACTTCACAACCGGAAGAAATATACCGGCGCTGTTGACATGACCGCCTTAAATAAGGCCATGGACAATGAGGGCTCCGCACACGCGCAGTTCTGGTTTCTGGATTTATGTCGCGGCCTTGCACCAGACAAAGAGGATTACGATAAACTGGCTGGAATCTTGGAGTTCGACGTCAGCCGATCCGAATCGACTGTCGCCTCTCCGATGTTTTTCTCCTCCTCCAGTGGACAGACCGCCTACGGGACGCCTAATAAAGTCACGCTTTTTAATGAAGTGTTAATGGCTGGTCTCAGAGAAGGTTATGCTGCGAAAACCGACGTAGCGAACGACCCTACATGGCGTGTGACCACCACTAGCCTCATCGATTACTTGACGCCCGCAGTAGAGGCTATCGCCTCAGCGAAAGGAAAAAAACAAAAAGTAGATGTCGGTGGCCGTCCAATCAAAGCGTGTTTACATGAGTGCCTGTCTCCGCCTGACGTAAACCTTATAGTTACCGTCTGCCCAACTCAAGATCCTGACAATTACTCAGCAGATCTTAAGCTGAAAGGCAAAAAGGTCGGAAATACTCTGACTAAGTGGCCAGCTAGAACGAAAGTCCGTGCGGGCATCTATGTAGTTGAGGTCACTACAGTCACCCCTCCAGATTCTCAAGTGGATTGCTTCAGCATCGAACCTCCCACTAGCGAGATGGAGCTACCACTAAAATGATTCCTGAGAATACAAAGCACGGCCAACTGAAAGTCCAAGTTAAGTCCAGGGTCAATTTTGGTGGGGCTGCGACACCAATCGAGATTAGAAATGACGATCTTATTCTTATCATTTCCACGAGCAGTAAGCGAATATTTGAACTCCCTGTAGGCATTTACGAAATAAGCGCCGTCCTTGAAGATGGAAAACGACAGAAACAAACAGTCAAAGTAACCGAGTCAGAAACTGCTAATGTGTCGCTCGAACCAAAGCTGCCAACTCAGCCGCAGGCGCCAGAATTAGCGTTCAAATTCCTGTCCGCTGAACAGATACAAAGCCTTGAAACTCCTACACAAGATTTTAAGCTAATTGGCGCAAGCAGTAATGTCACCATCTATCCTGAGGATGGCTTTTGGATTGTCCGTCACCGTCAGGAAATGGAGCATGTCGCTTACGCGATTATTCGAAAAGGTCATGAACTGTTCGAAGTTAGTCTTCCTATCAGTGCTGGCGGTCATCGCCTATCCGTTACTTGCCACATCAAAACCTCTTCAGAACGCCCGAAGAGCCACCTACAAATCAGCATTTCTCAAAGTAGGAGTTTATCGGCAGCCTTGGAAAGCTTGTTCATCTCAGGGCAAATTGGCCCTGCAGCAAAGCTTGCAGGTAGGGCAATTCACACTCTGATGAATATATACGTCGACCCCACCGGGGTGATCCTCGCAGCCCTTATACTTAAAAAAACTGGAAGGCTTGGTGCATACCTCAAGCAGCTAGAAAAGCTCAGCACTGATTTCCCTTGGTTACCAGACGCTAAAATACTGCTTGCCAGCATTTTGATGGCACAACCTAACGAGCGCAAAAGAGCAATTCAACTGGCTTATGAAGCGAGCCAGGAACGAATCCTCTATACCGAATCATTCTCCATGCTGATGAGTCTGCTTCGTTACGCACCCGAAGCTGATAATGTTGCTCTTTGCCAAAAAGCGCTAACGAACATTGCTAAGATCGCGCCAGATGTAGATTGGAATTCGATTTACCTGTGTAGAACCTCGACGGAAAACAGCAATGCTTGAAATACAGTTCCTCCCGGCGCGCGAAGGCGACTCGATTTGGCTACGATGGGGAAAGGATTTGGCTTTCCAAATGCTGATTGATATGGGAACGGTGCAAACAGGACTTGCGCTTCGTAAGCGGTTAGAAGCCCTTCCTGAAAACGGGCGCAAATTTGAGCTGATTGTCGTCACCCATATCGATTGTGACCACATCAATGGTGCTCTTTCAGCGCTGGTTGACAACGCACCTATTCCAGGTGTGACAGTAAAGGACTTCTGGTTCAATGGCTTAGCTCATCTCGATTACAATCCAAATTCAGACGCACTTGAGGAATTAGGTGCAGTCAAAGGTGAGATGCTCAGCGAATGGCTCAAAGATAAACCATGGAATCATCATTTTAATGGCGGGCCGGTATTTAGAGATCCTAGCAAGCCAGCTCCAGTGATAGAACTTGCTGATGGGTTGCGAATCACGGTACTAGGGCCCACGCCGCAGCGCCTCAAACAACTTTTGCCAACTTGGCAAAAGGAATGGCGTGAGGCATTGGCCAAATACGAAGATAGGGGTGAAGATGACGAGCTTGAAGCTCTAGGTGCATCTCAGCAACTTACCTTGAGAAATATGCAAGATTTAATACAGCTCGCCACTAAACCAACCCTTACCGATAAAAGCCGTGCAAACGGTAGCAGCATTGCTTTGCTTGTTGAGTATCAAGGGAGTCGCATATTGTTGAGCGGCGATGCGTATGCGTCCGATTTAGTAGAGGCAATCGAAAGTATAGATTCGACGAAACCAATGAGACTTGATGTGTTTAAAGTACCGCATCACGGGAGCAGTAAAAATCTTTCCAACAAGCTAATTAAAAGCGTTGTGTGCGATCATTGGATCATTTCCACAGAGGGCAATCGTTTTCGACATCCCGATGATGAGGCAGTAGCAAAGCTTATCTACCACAGCACTGTGCGCCCCGCATGTATCGGGTTCAACGTCCAAAGCGAGATAAATGAGAGATGGAAAAACGATGAGTGGTGTAAGCAATTTGGCTATGTTACGAGCTATGGGGATAGCGAGAACGGACTTAAATTGACCTTCGGCTGACGCAATGCACCGCTGTAACCAATCAATCCTAGGCAAATCGCACGCGTTCTTAGCGCTTCATTACCTTGCACAACGCTGCCGTACCTAGATCGGCGTCTTATCCACCTCTGTAGTCGTTTACTAACAATCAAACTCTTCCATCGTAAGTCTACGTCACCCATCGCTCAAAGCTAGGTAATCCTGCAAGGAACCTCGGCCAACAGTCGAATTGGAGAAGCTCATTGAGTTCATCTAAAGGCTGCGGCCTGCCATGCTTAGGTGAGAGCTCATTGCCTTTGCAACAATTGGATCAAGACCGGAAATCATTCATCGTTACAAAGCACCCGAGCGCGCAGCTTCCGAAAATGCCCGAGGTTACGCGAATGACTGCGCCTGCTTTTACTATCATGGCCCTAATCTGATTTTACCTAACTTCGATAGCTACACGGCCAAACTCATATTCACTGAAGGATGCATGGTGTGAAGAGGAGCTGACGCTTTGCTAAGCCCAGAAACTCGCGCAGACTGGCTCGTCCATTTCCACGCTGAAATGTCGCAAGCACGTACCTGGAGTTCTTCGTTGTCATCACCCAAAACCTCCCCTCGCGTTCGACTTTCAACACGTCAGAAGTCCTGATTAGGTGGCCATCACCAAACCGCCCATACTGGTCTTTACGTTTGTGGCCAAATACCACACCGATACCTGCTCGTGACCTGATGGAAACACCGCATAGATAGGCGGTCACTGGCACATCGAAGCCTTGTTCTTGGACTCTGATGATTCGCTTGAGATCAAAATCTGTATGGCGTTTGCCGTGAAAATTCACATCTAGTGTGTCTAGCATCTTTGCGCTCCAATGGGCAGTCCATATGACGTTATCAGGAATTTCCCACGCAACCAGAGGTGCTGGTATCGTGCGGAATTCTTGGTAAATTTCACGCAGATCGAATCATGGTTGAGAGAAAGACGGGCCTCAGGTTGGCCAGCGCTTCAATCTGGAAGTCTCGCTGGTGTGAGGTGTGATACACCGCCCCCTGAGCCACTTCCAGCAAGCAAACCTCAGAACCAGACCTGTCCTCACCTACGGTTACTCTGGTTAACCGCTCCATCTGCCAGCCTCTGGACTTATTCATCCAAGATGGCGTCACAGCCATAATCTCGGTGATAGCTAAATCCGCACCTTGGCTTACCAACATTTTTTGAAGCTGGTGGGTGTCGTCAATCATCATCACGCACTCGCTGAACCGACCCTCGTTTTCGACGCTAAGGGTTAAGTGATACCAAGGCGTTCGGAGCAGCCTTGAGACTCCACGCCAATGGGACACGCCCTCCCCGAACATTCCTGGGACGCCTATTAGGTCGTTGTCTAAGGTTCTGAACATGTGTCGCCTCAAACTGCTGGAGCACGTCAGTTGCCCAGCAGAACCGGTGGGTAATCAGAAAAGGGAAAATATCGCTTCGATAGAAGCAGACTTACGATGGCCTGGCCCGAGCAATACGTAGACCGTGTTGCGTGTTTCGAATAGGTAGCCTTCCTTGAAAGCGGTGCCCATGCTTGAGCGCACCCAATGGCCTGGCTCGAAACGCCTCTGCTCGTCGTCCACAACTTTGTGGGCAAACATAAACATTGGTTGGCAGCCTGCGGCGGCTACTTTGGCTCGCTCGGCGTCGGTGACGATGGCGTCTAGGATGATCCATTCCTCGACGGCGCATAGGGGCATCCATTTGTAGCGTTTTCTGGCCACTGCGACGGCTTCATCAAGGGAAAGTGCGGAGCCCATTAATCGGATACCAAGATCACCTAGCAGACCGTCTTCGATGATCCCATCCATCGCCCAAGCCCTCTCTGTCAATATCCAATAATTAGTAACTGAGGCACAATACCGCCACATCCACCAATATATCTGTTTGTGTGGCGGCAGGCAAATGCGACATACCGTTTCCTTTTATCGGGATAGTGAAATGTCGCTGCGCAAATCTTATGCAGCAGTAGTTCAACTGCTTCGCACTCAGAAAGGTCTATCTCAGGCAGGTCTTTCGGGCTTCGTCACGCAAGCGCACGTCAGCGAGCTAGAGCAAGGAAGGAGCTCAGCGACCGTCGATATGAGTGCACGTCTCGCCTTAGCGCTGAACGTAGAGCCGATCACACTGCTGGCACTAACTGTTGCATCCCATGAAAAACGCTCAATGCGCGAAGTTCTTCTGGCGTCGCTAGCTGAGGCTGAGGCGCTAGGGCTGGCAGATAGACCGCTTCCAACCGAACCGAAAGCCATCAATCCGCCTCGAGAGTTGGAGGCTCAGAGGAAATGGTTGGCCGTGCAGGAGCTTAAGACGAAAGGGCTTAGCCAGAGTGAGGCAGCGAGACAGCTAGGGCTGCCGGAATCGACGTTGCGCCGGTTGTGGCACCAACCACCAAAGGAATGAATATCAGTCCTGATAGCGGAAATAGCCTTCCATTTGTCAACACTGATTAACTCCGCGATTCGCCTCGACGTGCGTGCGTTGCATTTCGTAACTTGCTCCGCTCGACAGGCCAATCCAGATTGCTGATCAATTCATCTGATTAGGATAATCCGCTGCCTCCGCACACTGGCGCGAACATGCCTGCGATAATCCTGGCGTCGAGCAACGCATGGTGGGGCAGCTCTTCACCCTCGCTAGTCTGAGAAAGCATTGTTGCGTCAGTAGGAAAATTACGAACGATTCTGGGCCAGTGCCCATCGTCGTAGGCGAGATCACAGAAGAGCTCCCAGTCGTATTGGGGAGCGTCTGTAACAATTTCTACTGCCTGATCAAAGGATATGCTCAAAGATCTCGCGATTGATTTCAAAGCCGTTACAAGAGTGCCCAGGAGGATCGCAAAACTTCTCCTTAGGAAAGCGGCATTCAGTCCTTCCCGGCAGACAGAATTGCACTTCAGCGACTGAGGTCGCGATAGGGCTGACGCAGGTTGATACCCGAGAGCGGGGCGAGCCTTGGTAGCTGATAGATAGCAGTAGGAAGGGAGTCCGGAAGTGATGTGGGTTGAGGCACTTAGCACTGATGACCAATCAAATACCTCCCCTGCTGTGCCAGCTCGTAACGGATGTTAGACCTCCTAAGATTCTCAGACGGAGCTATCCCTCACAATTTCTGGCTTTTTTGCTTCTTTTTGAAATCAAAAAATAGCAGCGCCTTACGGCGCAAAGAGGCGACATCTCACTGCCCTACGGGCCTATATCCAACACCGCAGGTTAAGCTGTGCAACAGCCATCATTTAAAAGTAGACAGGGAAAACAGCCTAAAAACCAAAGCAACAGCAAAGCAATCGAGTCGATTGCCTTAAAAGCTCGTGGAAAAACCAAAAAAGCGAGGCTGTCGGGATCGCTGCTTTTCTTTTGTCCTCAAATATAACATCTCCGGTTTTGAAAAATGATTTCAAGGGGGGTAGCGAAAATATTTTTTTGATCACCCGATCTCGCTCTATATTGCACAGGCAAAACCCAGCCTTAGTAAGCATCCAGAAGACATCCTGGGCGCAGCGTCCCGCCCTTTTGGTCAAGCAGCTGGATCACCCAATCGAGTAATCCATGTCATCGGAGCCATGCAGATGCCCCGGTCGGCATACTCTGAAGAGAGCTTAGTGGAAGCCCGGATAATCCTCAGATTGAAGAGGTCGCACCGGGGGCGCGTGAGCACATCATCAAGCATTGTCGCGACGGAGTTAAAAGTGCCTAGATGGTATGTGCAGGTCACACCGGATTCCACGCCCTATTCGCCCTGGTAACTTATTGGCTACGGACTGCGCCCGTGGCGGAGACGGCCCGCTGGCAATTATTGCGCGCAGGAGGGCGTCACATTAGTTGATGATCGCTCCGCTTCCCCCCAAGGCATGGACTTGTAACAGAGCAGTCGCAAAAGCTCGAACACGCTTTTCCAACCTGAGCACGGCCTCTCAAGGGACAAGTTCATTGAGTTATGGCAATCGCTCAACAGCAATAAAAATCACCGAACCTGCTCAAGATAATATTGCAAAAGTCACAAAAGCCCACATGCGACAGCTTAGGGAATTAGTTGAAATTGAAGGCCATATAGTCCTAGCAAGAATCAAACAATCTCCGGAACTAATGGATCCCATGCACAGAACGAAATCTCTTGTTTAGTATTTTGACAACAAGCCATACACACATTAAAGAATACAACATAAGAAGTAGCGTCTCGAAGTTTACTTTCCGTTTCTTCTGGGCATACCCCTAGTCTGTACGGCCAATCTCCGGCGTCTTTTTATACAAGTGGCCTTTTGGTTAAGACTACCAAAGTATATTTTTAGCATACTCTAGCTAACGGTATGCCCTACGTAGACTGTTTAAAAAATTTGCCCTGCGCCTTGACGGCATCTGGAAAAACATATTCCATATATTGACAAAGCAACGGTACGACACCGTTTTTTTTGAGAGCTCAGGGAGCACTGACGGTCATGATGGCGGGTGCTTTCGGGACAGAAAAATGCAAAAAGGAATCGCGCAGGAAGTGGGTTTTCTGACTGAAGATGACGTAGCCCACCTATATAACGTGAGCAAGTCTACACTCGACTACTGGAGAGGAAATAGCTATGGCCCGGCTTACGCATATGTAGGGAATAGCTTCTTTTATCCTGCGGACGGAGTAAGCACGCTCCCGATGTTGAGGCTCAAGGGCTTCGTTTTCACTCACGGCGGAGCGATCTGACATGAGCGACATCAGAAGTAAGATTGCTCACGAGATCAACTGCTACACCGCCGAAGATATCAGTGAACTCGCTAAGGTCAACCTTGATACTTTGGCGTACTGGAGAAAGCACGGCAAGGGGCCGAAACCTATCCGCTTTGGCTCTGCTTACTTGTATCCAAAAACGCTGTGATGGAATTCATCGGCAGTCTGATGGAATCCGATTCGGACGAGTTCATTAGACGCTGCATTTAAAATGAAGGGGCCAACTGGCCCCTTTTTTCATGCCTAGGCGCTTTTGAGTTCACCAAGTTGCTGCAAAATCAGGGCGAGTTGTCCGTCGATATTTTTAGCGTCCTGTTGCTTGATGTTCAGCGCGTTGTAAGCAGTGTGGACATCAGTCGCTTTGACGTGTGTGTATCGTTTCAAAGTCTGCCAATCACGGTGGCCGCTCATCAGCGCGACTTGGGGAACGTTCAGGCCAATGCCGAAAAAGTCAGTGATCGCTTTGTGCCGAAGATCGTGAAAGCGAACTGGTCTAGACACTCCAGCTTCCGCCCGTGCGCGTGTGAACGCAGTACAAACGGACTTCGGATTGTAGGGAAAAATGCAGCCGGATTTCCGCCCCCCGATAAAGCTCTCTACAAGTTCCCAGGCTGAAGGCAGCAGTGGAACAGTCTCATCGTTACCTTCCTTTAAGTCAGGATGCTTTCGGTCACGAATAATGACTGTCTTATTCTCCCTGTCCAAGTCTTCAATTCTGATTCTGCAGATCTCTGCTTGTCGCATAGATGTGTAGAGACTGAATCGGATCACCTGCGGCATGTCGATCTGCTGACGGGTTTTTGTAGCAAAGACAGCAGTGATAGCGTCGATTTCCTGCTGTGTTGGTACACACTCCACTTCGCGACTTTTGATTCTCATTTTGTGACTTGTCTTCAGCCCCTTACGCGCCTTGTCGGCCAGATCTGGGTCAATATCAAGGTGCTTGGTGTCATAGCAATAGCGAAGCACAGATGACAGCAATGAGAGATCACCAGCAATTGTTTGACCCTGAACGCCCTCTTTTTCCTGGCATCAATGAACGACTCCAGGTGACTCTTCGAAAGCCGTTCGATCCCGATATTGCCCAGGCGTTTCTTCAGAGCTTTGTAGATGAACAGTGCGCTCCGCTGAAGGGTACGGCCCTGCTGTATGTAATCGAGGTAGTCATCGATATAATGCGCGACAGTTGAACCCTTGGGAGCAGCGGCCCTGCCGGTGGCTTTGATCTCTTCAAGCTGACGTGCTTTTTCCTTTGCAAACGCCTTTGCAAGCTTCTCTGTCGTGAACGTTTCACTGATCGCCTTGTGACCCTTTGATCGAATCAGCACACGCCAGTTGCCGCTTGGGAGCTTTTGGATTGAAGCCATGGTCGTGTTCACTCAGTGTTCATTTATCCATACCCGATGCATACCTTTGATGCACACGGCGTGTACTCCAGGTGTACCAAAACCGTGATTTTGGCCCCTGAAATGTACACGAACGATAGCACAAAAACCTGCTGAAGGCCTTTAAATACAAGGCTTTATGAATCGTAAATTTTCTGTAGCACCCATGATGGATTGGACCGACCGCCACTGCCGGTTCTTCCTGCGTCTGCTCTCCAAGCACGCCCTGCTCTACACCGAGATGGTCACCACCGGCGCGATCCTGCATGGCGACCACGAGCGTTTCCTGCGCCACAACGAAGCCGAGCACCCACTTGCGCTCCAACTGGGTGGCAGTGTTCCGGCGGATCTGGCTGCCTGTGCGCGCATGGCCGAGGCGGCGGGCTACGACGAGGTGAACCTGAACGTCGGCTGCCCCAGCGACCGGGTGCAGAACAATATGATCGGCGCGATCTTGATGGCGCATCCAGCACTGGTGGCCGATTGCGTGAAGGCGATGCGCGATGCGGTTTCGATTCCGGTGACGGTGAAGCATCGTATCGGGATCAATGGTCGGGACAGTTATGCCGAGCTGTGTGATTTTGTCGGGACTGTGAAGGACGCGGGGTGCACCAGTTTTACCGTGCATGCGCGGATTGCGATTCTGGAGGGGTTGTCGCCGAAGGAGAATCGCGACATTCCGCCGCTGCGTTATGACGTGGCGGCGCAGTTGAAGCGCGATTTTGCCGAGCTGGAGATTATTCTCAACGGCGGGATCAAGACGCTGGAGCAGTGCCATGAGCATTTGCAGGCGTTTGACGGGGTGATGCTGGGCCGTGAGGCTTATCACAACCCGTATTTGCTGGCAGAGGTGGATCAGCAGTTGTTTGGCAGCACCCAGCCGGTGATCAGCCGGGCCGAGGCGTTGGCGCAGTTGCGGCCTTATATTGCTGAGCATTTGGCCAGTGGCGGGACGATGCATCACATTACGCGGCATGTGTTGGGGTTGGGGACGGGGTTTGCGGGTGCGCGCAAGTTTCGGCAGTTGTTGTCGGTGGATATTCATAAGGCTGCGGACCCGCTGGCGTTGCTGGATCAGGCAGGGGCGTTGCTGGAGGGGCGTTGAGTGCCTGTTGAGGCATGAGCTGGCCGATCTGGCGCTTTCGGGAGCAAGCCCCTCCCACATTTTGGGCCGCCATCGCAGGCAAGCCAGCTCCCACCGTCTGATTGCGGTGCTCATATGGCAGTTGGGTTGAACCTGCCGGTCTCTTTGCCCTCCTATTTACCAGCAAGATCAGTCATTCAAACGGCTGTTTTCAGGTTATTGCCCTCGCAAACGATCGATCGCATTTGCGCCCTTGAGCGCCTGCCGGCGCTCGGGTAATGTCTTCAGACCCATAGGACAGAGCACGCCCATGACTTCCAAGCTGGAACAACTCAAGCAGTTCACCACCGTCGTAGCCGATACCGGCGATTTTTCAACCCTCGCCAAGCTCAAGCCGCAAGACGCCACCACCAACCCTTCCCTGCTGCTCAAAGCCGCTTCGATCCCAGGCTATGCCAAGCTGTTGGATGAGTGCGTGACGGACTGCAACGGTGACGTGGGCCTGGCCAGCGACCGTTTTGCGGTGGCGGTCGGTCAAGAGATCCTCAAAGTGGTGCCGGGGCGTATTTCGACCGAGGTGGATGCCCGCCTGTCATTTGACGAAGCCGCTATTCTCAAGCGTGCGCATCGTCTGATCGACCTGTACGACAAGGCCGGCGTAAGCCGTGACCGTGTGCTGATCAAGATCGCCTCCACCTGGGAAGGCATCCGCGCCGCGGAGAAGCTGGAAAAAGAAGGCATCCAGACTAACCTGACCCTGCTGTTCTCTTTTGCCCAGGCCGTGGCTTGTGCAGAAGCCGGTGTGTTCCTGATTTCGCCATTCGTGGGCCGTATCTACGACTGGTACAAGAAGGCCAACGGCAACGACTACACCGGTTCCGATGACCCAGGTGTGCAGTCGGTAACGCGCATCTACAACTACTACAAGGCCAATGGCTACAAGACTGTGGTGATGGGTGCCAGCTTCCGCAACCTGAGCCAGATTGAAGAGCTGGCCGGCTGTGATCGCCTGACCATCAGCCCGGACCTGCTGGAGAAGCTGGCGGCGGATGAAGGCAAGCTGGAGCGCAAGCTGTCGCCAGGGCATGCCGGTGAAGCGCGGGTGCATTTGACTGAAGCGCAGTTCCGTTGGGAATCCAATGAGGACGCGATGGCGACTGAGAAGCTGGCGGAGGGGATTCGTCAGTTTGCTCGGGACCAGGAGAAGTTGGAGGCGTTGCTGACTGCCAAGCTGTAAGGCAGGCTGCAGCAAAAAGGGCGGCAACCTCGCGGGTGTCGCCCTTTTTTATGTTTCGCTGTTCTCAAGCAGAACTCAGTACAACATGTGGGAGCGGGCTTGCTCGCGAATGCGGTGGGTCAGTTATGAATTGGCTGACTGACACACCGCATTCGCGAGCAAGCCCGCTCCCACATTGGAGTGTGTTTCAAGTGAGGCTTAGTGGCGTTCCAGCGCATTCACGAGGTCGTGGAAGGCTTCGCGGTTGGACTCGTTCAAGCCCATCAGGATCTTGTGCGCTTCCAGCACCTTGACCCGTACCACTTCTTCGGACTGGTCTTGCGAAGGCAGGTCGGTCAGGCATTCCGGGCACGGGATCGGGCGGTCAACGATGTTGAACACCTGGTCAAAGCCCATGGACTGCAGCAGACGGGTAATGTCTTCGTGGGTGGTGACGACAGTCGGCAACAGGCCGACCTTCTGCCGAGACAGAATGGACAACTTGGCCAACAGCCCAAGGGTGGTGCTATCGATGCTGCGGGTTTCGGTCAGATCGATCACGATCGCCGAGAAATTCAACGCTGTGAAAATCCGCTCAATCGTCGCATCCAGCGCCGAACACAAGGTCAGGCGCACTTCACCGACAAACTTCAGGACGAAGGTCCCGTCTTGCTCGGCGAATTGGATTCTTCCGGTACTCATCAAAGATTCCTGCTCAACACCAATAGGGCGATATCATCCGGCATCTCCCCTAGCGTGGCCAATCCAAAAACTTGCCGCAGGCCATCCAGGCTGCCGCCCGCCGACTTGACCTTTTGGGGCAAGGCGGCTTCTTTCTCTTTGAGTGTAGGCTCTGGAAGAAGGTCCAGGATGCCGTCGGACATCAGCGTCAGGCTGAACGTCGGCGGCAGCTCCAGAATGTGATCTTCGTAGGTGGCTTCATTGAACAAGCCTACGGGCAGACCACGTCCTTCCAGGTAGCGCACACTGTCTGGAGTGTACAAAACCGGCATCGGCAGGTGACCGCCAATGCTGTAGGTCAAAAGACCGGTTTCTTCATCGATCACGCCGCCCACCATCGTCACGTGCTTGCCCAGCTTGCAGCTGATCAGGCCCCGGTTGATGTGGCCCAGCACCTCGGAGGGGGTAAACTCCGGCAAGGTGCCGTTGCGCTTGGATTCGAACAACAGCCGTGTGGTCATGAACTTCAACAACACGGTCACAAAAGCAGAAGAAGCGCCGTGGCCGGATACGTCAGCCAGGTAGAACGCGACGCGCCGCTCATCAACGCGGAAGTAGTCGACAAAATCCCCCGACAGGTACAACGACGGGATGATCTGGTGTGCAAACTTGAACTCGTCGATGCTCCAGGGGCTCACCGGCAGCATGTTCATCTGCACCTGGCGACCGGCGTTCTGGTCTTCCTGGAGCAGGTTCAGGCTGGCTTCGAGTTCGCGGTTGGCGGTTTCGAGCTTTTCGCGGTAGCGCTGGTTTTCTACCAGCAGGCGGGCCCGATCCAGGGCACGGCGCACCGAGTGCTCCAGCACTGCCAGGTCTTCCAGGGGTTTGATCAGGTAGTCGGCGGCGCCCAGGCGCAGGGCCTCGACGGCATCGTTCATCACCCCGGCACCGGATACGACAATCACCGGCGTCTGCGGCGCACGCTCGGTCACCTGGCGAATCAGCTCCAGGCCACCCATCTGGGGCATGCGCAGGTCGCAGATCACTAGGTCGGGCTGGTCGCGCTCGAACACCTGGAGACCCTGTTGGCCGTTGCCGGCCTGCAGGACGCTGAAGCCACTGTCTTCCAAATAGGCCGCGAGGCTCGCGCGCACTACTTCGTCGTCATCGATTATCAGCAGCGTGGCACTGGTTTTTTGCATGTGGGCAAACGGCGCCAGAATTAGGTTGGCGTAGGCGGCTCGGCAATGGCCGGGCTCACGTACTGGATTCGCTTTCTAGCCTCTCTGTCCTACAAAACATGGGTTTTTTCCCCATGCACAACGGTAAAGCAGAGGTGCCCTTCTAAGGCGCAGACGGTACTCCCATCCGCCAGGGGTTTCAAGCTCATGCCGATGGTCGCCGGGCGTCTTTACATCGCAAATCACCGGGAGTTATAAGAACAGGCACGACCACAACACAAAGTAAGGATGGAACCTGTGAGCGAACACGAGCGCGACTACGCCGAAAAACGCGATTTCATCCGCATGCGAGTGGATGCGGATGTGTCTTTGATCCACGCCGGCCAGGAGATTGCCGGGGTTTGCGTGGACCTTTCCAGCTCCGGCATGCAGGTGCAGGCGCCTCGCCAGTTTCAGGTGGGTGACCTGCTGACCGTGCGCATCGATTCGGAGCACGCCGCCCTCAAGGGCCTGGAGGCGGATACTGAAGTGGTATGGACCAAAACCAGCGGCGAAGATCAGCACCTGGGCCTCAAGATCCTGAAAATGCGCTGAAAGCCGCGCACAAAAAAGGCGACCTCAGGGTCGCCTTTTTCGTTTCGGGACGTTACAGCTTAAAAGTCGTCGACGACCTTGCCGTCCTTGACCTTGAACTCGCGGTTCTGCAGGTAAGCGTTGCGAATGAAGGTGTATTTGTCACCGGTGATCAGCTTCTCGCTGTCGAGCAGGCTGGCGCGGGTGTCGACAATGCCCAGGCCCATCACGCTATTGCGCAGGGAAACGTCGTCCATGTAACGGTAAGGCTGGGTGTAGCTGTCCACGTATTTGGACGGCGCATCACGCAACGTGCTTGGGCCCAGCAGCGGGATCATCACATAAGGGCCACTGCCTACACCCCAGTAACCCAGGGTCTGGCCGAAGTCTTCATCGTTACGTTGCAGCCCCATTTTGGTGCCGACATCAACCAGGCCCAGCACGCCGAACGTGGTGTTGACCAACAAACGGGCCGTGTCGACGCCAGCGTTGTAGGGCTTGAGCTGCAGCACGTTGTTGGCCAGGTTGCCGACATCGCCGATATTGCGGAAGAAGTTGTGGACGCCGTCCTGCACGAATTGCGGGGTCACAAACTGATAGCCCTGTGCCAATGGCTTGAGGGCATAGGTGTCAACGGTGTCGTTGAAGGTGAAGATCGGGCGGTTGACGCTTTCCCATGGGTCATCTTCCGACGCAGCCTGAGCGGCGAACGGGGCCAACAGGACGGTGGCACACACCGACAGCTGAGCGAAGTAGTGGCTCCAGCGCATAGCTTTAGCTCCTTGAATGGTCTGTCATGGGCGCTATGCCCTGAATGAAGCCGCCAGTATATGACGGAAGTGTTGAATTAGGCATCCCACAGGAAATGTCATCCATAAAATGCACAAAATTCCTACAATTGCCCGCCTATCACAGTCTTGTCATCGGTTTGTCATCCAGCCCCGATAGCGTCGAAGCTATTTCAGGGATGTCGACATGCCTCACGCCGAGATTGCCATTGCCAGCGCGCCTGCCTTGACGGCTGTTTTGTTCGGACTGAGTGGCTGCCTGGTGGACTTTGGTTCCCAGGCCCGCACCGATTCCGCCGCCCCTGATTCCCAGGCCACACCGGGCGCGCTGAAAATTCTGCGCAGCCTGAAGGAACAAGGCGTGCCCTGCGCCTGGCTGGATGAACTGCCCCCGCAGTGACCACCCCGCTGGCCGCCGCACTCCCCACCTGGCTCAAGGCCGCATCGCCCTCCTCGATCCGCTGGCCCGCGCCCCATGCCTGCTGGCAAGCCTTGATGGAACTGAACATCGAACGCCTGGAAGGCTGCGTGCTGGTCAGCGGCGAACCGCGACTGTTGCAATCCGGGCTGAACGCCGGGCTGTGGACCATCGGCCTGGCCTCCTGCGGCTCACTGTGCGGCATGGCCCCCGAACAATGGCTGGCGCTGAGCGAGCAGGAGCGCGAGCACAAGCGCGGCAAGGCCACCGTGGCGTTGTACGGGCTGGGCGTGCACTCGGTGATCGATCACCTGGGCGAGCTCGGCAGCTGCCTGGCCGACATCAGCCTGCGTCAGCTTAAAGGCGAGAAGCCCTGATTGAGATCATGCACAGTCGGTGCCGGTGGATTAATCTACAGGTCAGCCCGTAGACCTTTCTCGGCGTGCCGTGGTCTATGCCAGTGCCTATCGATAAAAGGAAGAACGTCATGCCTGATCGCGAAAAGTTACAACAGCAGGCCGATATTGTGCGTGAGCAGCTGCAGAATCATCCAGAGCTGCCCGCAGAAAAACGTGAAGCACTGGAAGAGTTGATCGCCAAGTTTGAAGTGCAACTGCAACTGGAGCCGGCCACCCAAACCCCGAGCATCGCTGACGATGTGAACCGGGCGGTAGAGGGCTTCGAACTGGACCACCCGGGTATTGCCGGGACGTTACGCAATATTGTGATTACCCTGGGCAATATCGGGATCTGACCCAAGCCCAAGCCAAGTGCAGAACCCAATGTGGGAGCTGGCTTGCCTGCGATGACGATGTATCAGTCAACTGATGTATGACTGCATGATCGCTATCGCAGGCAAGCCAGCTCCCACATTTGTTTCATCTAACGGCTACTGACGCGCCAGGCGCAGGTTCTGGAACTGCGTAGCCTCAGTACTGCGATACGGGTTGATATCCAGCCCGCCCCGCCGCACGTACCGCGCATACACCGTCAACTTTTCCGGCTTGAGCAAGCGCTGCAGGTCCAGGAAGATCCGCTCCACGCATTGCTCATGGAAGTCCGAGTGTTGGCGAAAGCTCACGATATATTCCAGCAGGCTGGCGTGATCCAGCGCCGAACCACGGTATTCCACCACCACGCTGCCCCAGTCCGGCTGACTGGTGACCGGGCAGTTGGATTTGAGCAAATGGCTGTGCACGCTCTCCTCGACGGTGCGCGACTCATCGCACCGTAGCAGCTCCGGGCGCGGGTGCTCATAGTTGCTGACGCTGATCTCCAGGTCGTCAATGCACACACCCGGCAACGCCTGCACACCCTCGGCCTCAACCTCGGCCAAGCTGCGGATACGCACGTTGACCGGCTTGCCGGCAGCCGCACTGAGGTCGGTGCGCAGGGTCGTTTCCAGACTTTGCACATCGGCAAATGCGCTCTGGTTGAGCGAGTTGAGGTACAGCTTGAATGACTTGGATTCGATGATGTTCGGCGAATCGGCTGGGATGCTGAATTCACCGATGGCCACCACCGGCTTGCCCGAAGGCAGCAGCCAGGACAACTCGAAGCAGTTCCAGAAATCCACGCCCTTGTAAGGCAGGGTCTCGGCACTCAGACCCAGCTCGGCCCATTTGGCGGCACGCGGAATCGGGAACAGCAACGAAGGGGTGTAGGTGGAAATGTATTCACTGGACTTGCCCAGCGGCGAATGTTCGGCTGCGGGATGCATGGCGGAAACCTGGCTAAATAAACCCCGCCAGTCTACCAGCCTTTGCCCCCGCTCTTAAGAAACGCCTCACTCAACGTTCAGTTTGCCGACCATGCCCGCCTGATAATGCCCGGGAAGGTTGCAGGCAAACTCCAGGCCGGTGGCCTGGGTGAAGGTCCAGGTCAGCTCAGCGGTTTTGCCGGGCTCCACCAGCACACTATTGGGATCGTCGTGTTTCATGCCGCCCCTATCGCCATGCCCCATGGCGCTGTGGTCCATCTTGCCCATGCCGGTCGCGGTGAGCATGCCGCTGGCCTGCATCTGCAGCATTTCCGTCTGGTGTGCGGCGTGCATCGCTGCGTCACCCAGGTTGAACTCATGCAGCAACCGGCCTTTGTTGACCAGTACAAAGCGCACCGTCTCACCGGCTTTTACGTCGAGCGACTTGGGCGAAAAGGCAATGTCCTGCAGGGTCACTTCCACGGTGCGCGTGGCCTTATCCGCCGGCGCCGGCTGGCCGAAAGCGAACGTGTGGGCCGTGTCAGCCACGGCATCAAAACTCAATGCCAACAGGCAACCCGCCAATATCAGAGGTGTACGCAACGCCATCGCTCGTCTCCAAAAGTGTGTGAACAGCTTGGTCAGCACTCTAAGATGGCACCGCTGCCAGCCAGCTGACTGCTAGATTACAAGTTTGTCAGGTTGCGCCCCTACCCTGCGCCCCACGGTATAAAGCCGGTCGTGCCCCGTTACCCAGAGCTGCCCATGAAACTGTTGATTGTCGAAGACCAACCGAAAACCGGCCAATACTTGCGCCAGGGCCTGGCTGAGGCGGGCTTTACTACCGAGTTGGTGGCCGACGGCACCAACGGGCAGCACCTGGCGCTGACCGGCGACTACGACTTGCTGATCCTCGACGTGATGCTGCCCGGGCGCGACGGCTGGCAAATCCTGCAGGCCGTGCGCAGTGCCGGCCTGGACATCCCGGTACTGTTCCTCACCGCACGCGACGCCGTGGAAGACCGCGTGCACGGCCTGGAACTGGGCGCCGACGATTACCTGGTCAAGCCCTTTGCGTTCTCCGAGCTGCTGGCCCGGGTGCGCAGCCTGTTGCGCCGTGGCAGCAGCGCACCGCAGGAAACCGCGCTGCAACTGGCCGACCTGCGCCTGGACCTGATTCGTCGCCGCGTCGAACGCGATGGCCAGCGCATCGACCTCACCGCCAAGGAGTTCTCCCTGCTGGAACTGCTGCTGCGCCGCCAGGGCGAAGTGCTGCCCAAGTCGCTGATCGCCTCGCAGGTGTGGGACATGAACTTTGACAGCGACACCAATATCATCGAAGTCGCCATCCGCCGCCTGCGCCTGAAAGTCGATGATAACTACCCCACCAAGCTGATCCACACCGTGCGCGGCATGGGGTATGTATTGGAGGAGCGGTGCAATTGATCCGGCGCCTGTCCCTGGCCAGCCGCCTGGCCCTGCTGTTTGCGGCGTGTACGGCGGTGGTCTCGTTGATCGCGGGCGTGTTGTTCAACCAGGCCAGTGAGGCGCACTTCATTGAACTGGACCAACAGTTGCTCGACGGCAAGCTGACGGCCTTGCGCAGCACCTTGCAGGGTGTCGACACGCCGCAATTATTTGCCCAACGCGAAGCGCAATTGCGCACCGAACTCAATCGCCAGCCCGACCTGGCGCTTCGCATCAGCGCCGCCGGCCAGCGCTGGCTTGACGGTGCACCGGGCGTTGCATTGCCTGAGGCGCCGGGCCTGCACAGCCTGCAAAACGCCGGCACCGACTACCGCGTGTACAACGTGCCCCTGCAGCCCGACCAACCCGGCTCGCCACAGTTGAGCCTGGTGCTCGACATCACCCATCACCAACACTTCCTGCAACGTATGCAGCACCTGATCTGGCTGACCGTCGGCCTCTCGGCCCTGGCCACCGCCTTGCTCGGTGCCTGGGCCGCACGCAGCGGTCTGCGGCCGTTGCGGCGCATGAGTGAGGTGGCCGCCAGTGTGTCCGCCCACTCCCTGACCCAGCGCCTGCCACAGCAGCAGATGCCCGCGGAACTGGCCGAACTGGCCCAGGCCTTCAACGCCATGCTCGGCCGCTTGGACGATGCCTTCCAGCGTCTGTCAGCCTTCTCCGCCGACATCGCACATGAACTGCGCACGCCGCTGTCGAACCTGCTGACCCACACCCAAGTCATCCTCACCCAGCCGCGCCCGCTGGAGGACTACCGCGAGGCCCTGCACAGCAATCTGGAAGAATTGCAGTGGATGGCGCAGTTGGTGAATGACATGTTGTACCTGGCCAAGGCCGACCACGGCTTGCTGATGCCCAAGCGCGAAGCGTTGGCGCTGGAGGATGAAGTCGAGGCCCTGCTGGAGTTCTTCGCACTGCTGGCAGAGGACGCACACATCAGCCTGGTACGCGAGGGCACGGCCCACACGGCAGGCGATCGCGGCATGTTGCGTCGGGCCTTGTCGAACTTGCTGGATAACGCGCTGCGGTTTACCCCGGCGGGCGGCGAAGTACGCGTAAAGATCACGCAAGGCCTACGCGGGGTCACGCTCACGGTGGAGAACAGCGGGGAAGGCATTGCGCCAGAGTTGCTGCCCAGGTTGTTCGACCGGTTCTACCGGGCCGACCCGGCGCGCCATGAAGGCAGCAGCGAGCATGCGGGGCTGGGGTTGGCGATTACCCAGTCGATTGTGCGGGCGCATGGGGGGCGGATTTTTTGTGAGTCTGGCGAGAGGTGGACCCGGTTTGTGATTGAGTTGCCCTAAGAAGATTGATGCAAGCTGGGCCGGCCTCATCGCGGGCAAGCCCGGCTCCCACAGTTTTGATAGGTGAACACCTTCAAAATGTGGGAGCTGGCTTGCCTGCGATGGCAATCTTGAATATTACGAATATCTCAGGGCATGCGCCGGCTCAATCTTCGCCGCCCGATACGCCGGGTAAATCGTCGCCAGAAAGCTCAACACAAACCCGGCCGTGCAGATCAACACCACGTCCCCACTTTGCAGCTCCGACGGCAGGTTGCTGACGAAATACACATCCGAACTGAAGATATGCTGCCCGGTCACCCGCTCCAGCCAGCCCACCAGCTCACTCACGTTCAGCGCGGCAATCACTCCCAGCACGCCACCGATCAGGGTGCCGACAATGCCGATCACGGTGCCCTGCACCATGAAGATCGCCATGATCTGCCGAGGCGTGGCGCCGATGGTACGCAGGATCGCGATATCCGCGCCCTTGTCGTTCACCACCATGATCAGGGTGGCGATGATGTTGAATGCGGCTACCGCGACGATCATCAGCAACAGCAGGCCGATCATGGTCTTTTCCATCTTCATCGCGCTGAACAGGCTGCCCTGGGTGTGAGTCCAGTCATCCGGCTTGTAGGCCGCGCCGAGGCTGGCGGCGATATCCGCAGAGACTTTGGGCGCTGCGTACAAATCCTTCACCGCCAGGCGCACGCTTTGCACCTGGTTCGGCTGCCAATGCTGGATTTCTGCCGCATCGGCCATATGGATCAGGGCCATGGAGCCATCCAGCTCGGCGCCGACCTTGAAAATACCCACCACGTTCAAGCGCTGCATGCGCGGGGTGATACCGCCCGGTGCGCTGCTGATTTCCGGCACGATCAGGGTCAGCTTGTCGCCCACGCTCAGGCGGAAACGCCGGGCGGTGATTTCACCGACCACCACGCCGAACTCGCCGGGCTTCAGGTCTTGCAGTTTGCCCTGCACGATGTGCTGGGCCACGATTGACACCTTGCCTTCCTGGGCCGGGTCAACGCCGCTGATCTCGATCGGCTGCATGGCGCCCTTGTAGGAGAACATGCCGTCCATCTGTGTGAAGGGCACGGCGGCGGTGACTTCCGGGTTCTTCATCGCGGCGGCGGCCACCGGCTGCCAATCATCAATCGGGTTTACGCCGACGATGGTGGCGTGGGGCACCATACCGAGGATGCGCGAGCTCATTTCGCGCTGGAAGCCGTTCATCACCGACAGCACCACGATCATCGCGAGCACGCCCAGGGCGAGGCCGATCATCGAGGTCATCGAGATAAACGAGACAAAACGGTTGCGGCGCTTGGCGCGGGTATAGCGCGTGCCGATAAAAATCGATAACGGTCTGAACATTCGCGGGCACCGTTGAAAAAATGAAAAAGCCCGAACGCCAGGCGCCGGGCTTGAAACGGGTCAGATGGCGACCAGATGACCTTCCTGCAGGTGCAGCACACGGTCCATCTGGCGGGCCATGCTCATGTCATGGGTCACCACCAGGAACGCGGTGCGCATCTGGGTGCTCAGCTCCAGCATCAAGTCCTTGATGCCCTGGGCGGTGTGGGAGTCGAGGTTGCCGGTGGGCTCATCGAGCATCACCAGGCCCGGGTTGTTCACCAGAGCACGGGCGATTGCCACACGCTGGCGCTCACCGCCGGACAGTTCGGCCGGTTTGTGCTCCAGACGATGGCCGAGGCCGACGCGCTCGAGCAGCGCTTTGGCGCGTTGGCGGGCCTCCGGAATCGCGGTCTTGCCGATCAACAGCGGCATGCACACGTTTTCCAGGGCGGTGAACTCCGGCAGCAGGTGGTGAAACTGGTACACAAAGCCCAACGAGCGGTTGCGCAGTTGGCCACGGGCCTTCTCACCGAGGGCCGACAACTCTTCGCCGGCCAGCCAGACGCTGCCCTGGGACGGCGTATCAAGGCCGCCCAACAGGTTCAGCAAGGTACTTTTGCCGGAACCGGAGCTGCCGACGATCGCCACGCGCTCGCCGGGGTGCAGTTCCAGCTGCAGGTTGGACAGCACCACAACCGATTCCGGGCCTTCCTCGTAGGATTTGCCCAGGTTGCGGCAGCTCAGGATTGCTTTTTCACTCATGCCCGATTCACTCATAACGTAAGGCCTGTGCTGGCTGGGTACGTGCCGCGCGCCAGGCTGGATACAGGGTGGCAAGGAAGCTCAGGACCAACGCAGCGCCGCCCACCATCAACACGTCCTGGGCCTGAACCTGGGACGGCAAGTAGTCGATGAAGTAGACGTCGGCGTTGAGGAACTTGTGGCCGAGGATTTTTTCCAGCGCGGCAATCGCAGCGCTGACGTTCAGTGCGGCCAGAATACCGACGGCGGTGCCGATCAAGGTGCCGACCACGCCGATCACGGTGCCTTGCACCATGAAGATCGCCATGATCTGCCCCGGCGTGGCGCCGAGGGTACGCAGGATGGCGATATCGCCCTTCTTGTCATTCACCACCATCACCAGCGTGGAAATGATATTGAACGCGGCCACGGCGACGATCAGCAGTAACAGCAGGCCGATCATGGCTTTCTCCATGCGGATGGCTTGGTACAGGTTGCCGTGGGTACGGGTCCAGTCACGGGCGTAGTACTGGCTTTCACCCAGGTGCTGGGCGATTTCCCAGGCGCCGCGCGGGGCATCGAACAGGTCGTTGAACTTCAGGCGCAGGCCCTGCACCTGATCCGGCTGCCAGCGATGCAGGCGCGCCAGGTCGGTGAGGTTGGTCAGGCCCAGGTAGCCGTCGATTTCGCCGGCGCCGACGTGGAAGGTGCCGACCACGGTAAAGCGCTTCATGCGCGGGAACATACCGGCCGGGGTCACGGTGACTTCCGGGGCGACGAAGGTCAGCTTGTCGCCGATACCCACGCCGAGCTTGGCTGCGGCCTTGTCGCCGATCACGATGCCGAAGCTGCCGGGCGCCAGGTCGTCAAGTTTGCCCTGCAGCATGAACTTGTCGATGATCGAGACGTTGCGTTCCTGGGCCGGGTCGATGGCATTAAGCAGGATTTTCTGCACCTTGCCGTCGTTGGTCAGCAACCCCTGCATCTGGGTAAATGGCGCAACGGCCACCACTTTGGGGTTCTGCTTGACCTTGGCGGCCAGGCTTTGCCAGTCGCTGATGGGCGCATCGCCCTCGATGGTCGCGTGGGGCACCATGCCCAGCACGCGGGTGCGCATCTCATGATCGAAGCCGTTCATCACCGACAGCACCACGATCATCACGACCACGCCCAAGGCGAGCCCGATCATCGAGGTGAGGGAAATGAACGACACAAAATGATTGCGACGCTTTGCACGGGTATAACGCGTGCCGATAAATACGAAGAGAGGTCTGAACATGTCGGGGCTTGTTCGGAGGAAAAGAAGACGTCCCGGTGGCGGGGTCTGGTAAGCAGCTTTACACTCAGACCATTACCGTTACCTGGGGTTCGCCATGTCGACATTAGATGAAGAAGAGCGCCGCGAATACTACCGTATCGACGACATGATCGCACTTCAAATCAAAAGCCTGTCTGCCCCCGAAGCGGCGAGCAAGGAAGTGTTGCTGGATGATTCCCCGCTGTTCAATCTGCTCAGTGAACTGCACCTGAGTGAATTCGAAGCCCAGCACCTGCTGCGCCAGCTCAGCGAGAAGGATCGCACCCTCGCCGCGTTCCTGCGCGTGCAGAACAAACGCCTGGACCTGCTCAGCCAGATCATGGCACGCGGCCTGCTGGATGAGGTCGGCGCCCCGCAGCCGGTGATCATTTCCGAAGGCGGCATCGACTTCCAGCATGCCACGCCCTTGCCGCCCGGCGCGCACCTGGCGGTCAAGCTGGTGCTGATGCCCCAGGCGCTCGGCCTGCTGCTGCGGGCGCGGGTCACCCATTGCGATGCCAGGGGCAATGGGTTCGACGTGGGCACGGAATTCGAATCCATGACTGATGCCCAACGCCAACTGCTGGCGCGCTACATCCTGCAGAAACAAGCCCAGGAACGCCGCCTGGCGCGAGAACAAAGCGACGACATCTGAATGCGTATTGACCACGCCAGCCAGCCTGGCGCAAAGGAGCAACTGTGACCCTGATTTACGGCCACCGCGGTGCCAAAGGCGAAGCACCGGAAAACACCCTGACCAGCTTCCAGGAGTGCCTCAAGCACGGTGTACGCCGTTGCGAACTGGATTTGCACCTGTCCATGGACGGTGAGTTGATGGTCATCCACGACCCGACCCTGAAACGCACCACCGACCGGCGTGGCAAAGTCGTCGAGTATTCGGCGGCGGACCTGGTGAAGATGGACGCGCGCAAAGGCGGCCCGGGCTGGGTCAAGCCCTGCCCGATCCCGCGTCTGGAGGAGCTGTTTGAGCAATGCGACTTCGATCACTGGCAACTGGAAGTCAAAAGCGCTTCGCGCACCCGCGCTGCGACGACCGTGCTGGCGATTCGTGAGATGGCTGTGCGTCACGGCCTGATGGACAAGGTCACCGTGACCTCAAGCTCGCGGGAAGTATTAAAAGCCGCCGTGGAACTCACCCCGGACCTGTCACGCGGCCTGGTCGCCGAATACGCCTGGCTCGACCCGTTGAAGGTCGCGCAGAACTATGGCTGTGAGTACTTGGCGTTGAACTGGACGTTGTGCACCCCTGAACGTCTGGAAAAAGCCCAGCGCCAGGGTTTGCACGTGTCCGTGTGGACAGTCAACGAACCTGCGCTGATGCGCAGGCTCGCCGACTTCGGCGTAGATAGCCTGATTACAGACTTTCCCGGTTTGGCCACTGCCACCCTCGAGAATTACTGAAATCGGTCTCCCCGGCCGGCTCAGGCCACCGGCCGGAGCCGCTCAAAAAAGCCGGTTGAGGCCGTCGTAGGCCGCTACCCGATAGGCTTCAGCCATGGTCGGGTAGTTGAACGTAGTGTTAACAAAATACTTCAGCGTATTGAGCTCACCCGGCTGGTTCATGATGGCCTGGCCGATGTGCACGATTTCCGACGCCTGGTAGCCGAAACAATGCACGCCGAGGACTTCCAGGGTCTCGCGGTGGAACAGAATCTTCAGCATGCCTTGCGGCTCACCGGCGATCTGCGCACGCGCCATGCTCTTGAAGAACGCCTTGCCCACTTCGTAAGGCACCTTGGCCTTGGTCAGTTCGTGTTCGTTCTTGCCGATCGAGCTGATCTCCGGAATGGTGTAGATCCCGGTCGGCACGTCGTTCACATAACGCCAACTGCCATTGTCGATAATGCTGCCAGCCGCCGAGCGGCCCTGGTCATGTGCGGCACTCGCCAGGCTTGGCCAACCGATCACGTCACCGGCACCGTAGATATTCGTCACGCAGGTGCGGTAGTTCTCGTCCACTTCGATCTGGCCACGGCTGTTGACCTTGACCCCGATGTTTTCCATGCCCAGCTTGTCGGTGTTGCCGGTACGGCCGTTGCACCACAGCAAGGCATCGGCCTTGATCTTCTTGCCGGACTTGAGGTGCAGGATCACCCCGTTATCCAGGCCCTCGACCCGCTCGTACTCTTCGTTGTGGCGCACGGTGATGTTGTTGTTGCTGAAGTGGTAGCTCAACGCCTGGGAAATTTCCGAGTCGAGGAAGCTCAGCAACTGGTCGCGGTTATCCACCAGCTCCACCAGTACACCCAGGCCGCTGAAGATCGAGGCGTATTCACAGCCGATCACGCCGGCGCCATAGATGATCAGTTTGCGCGGGGTGTGACCCAGGCTCAGGATGGTGTCGCTATCGTAGATACGCGGGTGGTGGAAATCGATATCCGCCGGGCGATACGGGCGCGAACCGGTGGCGATGATGATGTGCTTGGCCACCAGCTTCTCGACCACGCCGTTGGGGCAGACCACTTCGATGGTTTGCTCGTCGGCGAAGCTGCCGGTGCCGAAGAACAGGTCGACACGGTTACGGGCGTAGTAACCGGTGCGCGACGCCACTTGCTTGGAAATCACCTTCTCGGCGCTTTTCAGTACGTCCGGGAACGAAAACCAGCGCGGCTCACCAATCGCCCGGAACATCGGGTTGGTGTTGAACTGCATGATCTGGCGCACCGAGTGACGCAAGGCCTTGGACGGGATGGTGCCCAGGTGGGTGCAGTTACCGCCGACCTGGCGACGGCTATCGACCATCGCCACCTTGCGCCCTGCCTTCGCGGCGTTCATCGCCGCACCTTCTCCAGCCGGGCCGGAACCCAGTACCACCACGTCGTAGTTGTAGACAGCCATGCGTACTCCTCAGAACAGGCCAGGCGCACGGTTGAACGCCTGGCTAAATCATGCCGCGGCCAGCGGTCATGAAGGACAATTCGGCTCAAGTGTGTGAACCGGGGCACAGTCTATATAAGGCTCAACGCCGCGCACATTAACCCTTGGTCGCGTCGTAGGCCAGTCTTGCCTTTACTACACCCCCGCAGATTATCGCGAAACCCTACCACTACCGGAAATTCAATTAACCTGTATACACGCCCCCTTTTCAGGACGAACCATTATGCGGCATGTATTTATCGGTTTATTGCTGATGTTGTCGCTCACGGCGCAAGCCAATGAAGCGGATCGACTCAAGCAGGCCGACTTCCCGGCACAGGTCCAGGCACTGGCCCTGAAAAACCAGGCGGTGCTCACCTATCTCTGGGCGGATGTGTACGCGGCCGCGCTGTATGCCCCGCAGGAACTGGGCGCCAAACAAGCCTGGGACCAGCGCAAAGCGCTGCGTCTGGTGCTGTATTACTTTCGCGACATCGACCGCAATGATGTGATCAAGGCCGCCACTGCCACGCTGGAACGCCAGCAAGCCAGCGCCCGACTGAAGCCCGAGATAGACAAGCTGCATGCCAGCTTTCGCAACATCCGTAGCGGTGATCGATATGCCCTGGACTTTCACCCAGGCCGTGGCTTGAACCTGGAGATCAATGGGCAGGTGGTGTTCAGCAGTCGGGATGATGAACTGGCCAGGGCCTACCTGGGGATCTGGCTGGCGCCCAAGGGGTTGTCCGACAGCCTGCGCAGCAAGCTTTTGGACTGATGGCCCCATCGCAGGCAAGCCAGCTCCCACATTTGAATGTGTTCGCAAATCAAAATGTGGGAGCTGGCTTGCCTGCGATGAGGCCCTCCCCTACCACCACAAAACCCAGGCACAAAAAAGCCCCGAACCAGTCGGGGCTTTTTCATTCAGCGCAAACGCTTAGCGCGGGAACGCAGGCGGGTTGACCCCGGCCATGTCTTCCATCACGCGAACCACCTGGCAGCTGTAACCGAACTCGTTGTCGTACCAAACGTACAGCACAACGCGGTTGTCCTGGCTAATGGTTGCCTCGGCATCCACCACACCAGCGTGGCGCGAGCCCACGAAGTCGGTGGAGACCACTTCCTGCGAATTAACGAAGTCGATTTGCTTATGCAGATCGGAGTGCAGCGCCATGTAGCGCAGGTACTCGTTCATCTCTTCACGGGTGGCGGCGTTCTCAAGGTTCAGGTTGAGAATGGCCATCGACACGTTCGGCGTCGGCACGCGGATCGCGTTACCGGTCAGCTTGCCAGCCAGCTCAGGCAGAGCCTTGGCAGCGGCGGTGGCAGCACCGGTCTCGGTGATCACCATGTTCAACGCGGCGCTGCGGCCACGGCGATCGCCTTTGTGGAAGTTGTCGATCAGGTTCTGGTCGTTGGTGTACGAGTGAACGGTTTCAACGTGCCCGTTAACGATGCCGAACTTGTCATTTACCGCCTTCAGCACCGGCACGATGGCATTGGTGGTGCAGGACGCAGCGGACACGATCTTATCGTCAGCGGTGATTTCGCCGTGGTTGATGCCGTGCACGATGTTCTTCAGCTTGCCCTTGCCAGGCGCGGTCAACACAACGCGGTCGACACCCGGGCAGGCCAGGTGCTGGCCCAGACCTTCGGCATCACGCCACACACCGGTGTTGTCCACCAGCAGCGCGTCCTTGATGCCGTACTGGGTGTAATCCACCTCGGCCGGGTTCTTCGCGTAGATCACCTGGATCAGGTTACCGTTGGCGGTGATGGTGTTGTTTTCTTCGTCGATGACGATGGTGCCGTTGAACGGACCGTGTACCGAATCGCGACGCAACAGGCTGGCGCGCTTGGTCAGGTCGTTTTCGGCGCCTTTGCGCACCACGATGGCACGCAGGCGCAGGCCGTCGCCGCCACCGGTTTTCTCGATCAGGATGCGCGCCAGCAGGCGGCCGATACGACCGAAGCCGTACAGCACAACGTCGGTGCCTTTGCGGGCGGCGGCGTTTTGCTGGCCGACCACATCGGCCATTTCTTCACGCACGAACTGCTCGGCGGTGCGGCCAGCGCCTTCCTTGCGGAATTTGTAGGCCAGTTTGCCCAGGTCTACCGAAGCCGCGCCGAGCTTGAGCTCGCTCATGGCCTTAAGCAGAGGGAATGTTTCGTGGACGGAGAGTTCGCTATCGTCGGCAGAACGATGGCGAGCAAAGCGATGCGCCTTGAGAATCGCGATGACTGACTGGTTGATCAGGCTGCGGCCATAGATCGAGCTCACCACATTGTTATTGCGGTACAGCTGACCGATAAGCGGGATCATCGCTTCTGCGAGTGCTTCACGGTCGATCCATTCACCAAGACACTGGTCGGGCTTCTGAGTCACGGGAACCTTCCACATGTAGGGGCTGAAAAAAGGGGCTACATTATGCCGCCCGACCGCCCTCGGAGCAATGCGCGACCCACAACAAAAACCCCTTGCCAAAAAACAACACTGCGCTGCAGCCCAGTAAATACGCGGGTTCCAGAAGGCCACTAGTCAAGCGCCTACGCCGACTTGTCCGTAACTCTCCGAAACATCCGCGCAAAATGGCACTACATATTGAGTCAAAACACGCCATTGTTTGTCTTAGCCACTACATTTCCTACAAACCGTAATAGGCTCAGTCAGCAACTGACAGGCGGCACCTCGGGCCGTTACAATTACCGACTTTGTCGCAACGCTTGGAGCTCAACCTTCCGTGCCCGTTCTGCGTCTACCGCTTCTCCCTGCCGCGGCAGGTAAACAGCACTGGGGCAACCTGCCCGGTGCCGCCCTGAGCCTGGCCATCGCCGAGGCTGCCAGCGCAGCCAAGCGCTTTACCCTGCTGCTTACCGCCGACAGCCAAAGTGCCGAGCGGCTGGAGCAGGAGCTGAGCTTCTTCGCCCCCGATTTGCCGGTGCTGCATTTTCCCGACTGGGAAACCCTGCCCTACGACCTGTTCTCGCCGCACCAGGACATCATCTCCCAGCGCATCGCCAGCCTCTACCGCTTGCCGGAACTGGCCCACGGCGTGCTGGTGGTGCCGATTACCACGGCCCTGCACCGCTTGGCGCCGACCAAGTTCCTGCTGGGCAGCAGCTTGGTGCTGGATGTCGGCCAGAAGCTTGACGTCGAGCAGATGCGCACGCGCCTTGAAGCCAGCGGCTACCGCTGCGTCGACACGGTGTACGAACACGGTGAGTTCGCGGTGCGCGGTGCGCTGATCGACCTGTTCCCGATGGGCAGCAAATTGCCGTATCGCATCGACTTGTTCGATGACGAAATCGAGACCCTGCGCACCTTCGACCCGGACAACCAGCGCTCCATCGATAAAGTAGAGTCGATCAAGCTGCTGCCGGCACGGGAATTCCCGCTGCAAAAAGATGCGGTCACGCGCTTCAAGGCACGCTTTCGCGAACGCTTCGATGTGGACTTCCGCCGCTGCCCGATCTTTCAGGATTTAAGCAGCGGGATTACACCGGCCGGTATCGAGTACTACTTGCCGCTGTTCTTCGACGAAACCTCCACCCTGTTCGATTACCTGCCCCTGGACACCCAAGTGTTCTCGCTGCCGGGCATCGAGCAAGCGGCGGAAAACTTCTGGAACGATGTGCGCAACCGCTATGAAGAGCGCCGCGTTGATCCTTCACGTCCTTTATTGCCGCCTGCTGAGTTGTTCCTGCCGGTGGAAGACTGCTTCGCCCGCCTGAAAAACTGGCCACGGGTGGTCGCCAGCCAGCAGGACGTGGACGCCGGCAGCGGCCGCGAACGCTTCCCGGCAGGCACGCTGCCGGACCTGGCGATTCAGGCCAAAGCCACGCAGCCGCTGGAAGCACTGTCCAACTTCCTCGGCGACTTCCCCGGCCGCGTGCTGTTTACCGCCGAATCGGCGGGGCGTCGCGAAGTGCTGCTGGAATTGCTCGAACGCCTGAAGCTGCGCCCGAAAACCGTCGACAGTTGGCCGGACTTCATCGCGAGCAAAGAGCGCCTGGCGATCACCATCGCGCCGCTGGATGAAGGCTTGCTGCTGGACGACCCGGCCCTGGCATTGATCGCCGAAAGCCCGCTGTTCGGCCAACGTGTGATGCAGCGCCGGCGCCGTGAAAAGCGCGCAGACGCCAACAACGACGCGGTGATCAAGAACCTCACCGAACTGCGCGAAGGCGCGCCGGTGGTGCATATCGACCACGGTGTGGGCCGCTACCTGGGCCTGCAAACCCTGGAGATCGACAACCAGGCCGCCGAATTCCTCACCATGGAATACGCCGAGGGCGCCAAGCTGTATGTGCCGGTGGCCAGCCTGCACTTGATCGCCCGCTACACCGGCAGCGATGACGCCCTGGCGCCGTTGCACCGCCTGGGCTCGGAGACTTGGCAGAAAGCCAAGCGCAAGGCCGCCGAACAGGTACGCGATGTGGCGGCCGAACTGCTCGACATCTATGCCCGCCGCGCCGCCCGCGAAGGGTATGCCTTCGCCGACCCCAAAACTGACTACGCGACCTTTAGCGCCGGCTTTGCCTTCGAAGAAACCCCGGACCAGCAAACCACCATCGAAGCCGTACGCGCCGACATGCTCGCGCCCAAGCCGATGGACCGCCTGGTGTGCGGCGACGTGGGCTTCGGCAAAACCGAAGTGGCGATGCGCGCCGCCTTTATTGCCGTGCATGGCGGCAAGCAGGTGGCGATTCTGGTGCCCACCACCCTGCTCGCCCAGCAGCACTACAACAGCTTCCGCGACCGCTTCGCCGACTGGCCGGTGAGCGTGGAGGTGATGAGCCGTTTCAAGTCCGCCAAGGAAGTGAATGCCGCCGTCGCTGATTTGGCCGAAGGCAAGATCGACATCGTGATCGGTACGCACAAGCTGCTGTCGGACGACGTGAAGATCAAGAACCTCGGCCTGGTGATCATCGACGAAGAACACCGTTTTGGCGTGCGTCAGAAAGAACAGCTCAAGGCCCTGCGCAGCGAAGTCGATATCCTCACCCTCACCGCCACACCGATTCCGCGCACGCTGAACATGGCGGTGTCGGGCATGCGCGACCTGTCGATCATCGCCACGCCACCGGCGCGCCGGTTGTCGGTGCGCACCTTTGTGATGGAGCAGAACAAAAGCACGGTCAAGGAGGCGCTGCTGCGCGAATTGCTGCGCGGTGGCCAGGTTTACTACCTGCACAACGATGTGAAAACCATCGAGAAGTGCGCCGCCGACCTCGCCGAACTGGTGCCGGAAGCCCGCATCGCCATCGGCCATGGGCAGATGCGCGAACGTGAACTCGAACAGGTGATGAGCGACTTCTACCACAAGCGCTTCAACGTGCTGATCGCCTCGACCATCATCGAGACCGGCATCGACGTGCCGAGCGCCAACACCATCATCATCGAGCGTGCCGACAAATTCGGCCTGGCCCAGCTGCATCAGCTGCGCGGCCGCGTCGGGCGTAGTCACCACCAGGCGTATGCGTACCTGCTGACGCCGCCACGCCAACAGATCACCGGGGATGCGGAAAAGCGCCTGGAAGCCATCGCCAACACCCAGGACCTGGGCGCCGGTTTTGTACTGGCCACCAACGACCTGGAAATCCGTGGCGCCGGCGAGCTGCTGGGCGACGGCCAGAGCGGGCAGATCCAGGCCGTGGGCTTCACCCTGTACATGGAGATGCTTGAGCGTGCGGTGAAAGCCATTCGCAAGGGCGAGCAACCGAACCTCGATCAACCCCTGGGCGGCGGTCCGGAAATCAACCTGCGCTTGCCGGCGTTGATCCCCGAGGACTACCTGCCGGACGTGCATGCGCGGCTGATCCTGTACAAGCGCATCGCGTCGGCCACCGACGAAGACGGTCTCAAGGACCTGCAAGTGGAGATGATCGACCGCTTCGGCCTGTTGCCGGAACCGACCAAGAACCTGGTGCGCCTGACCCTGCTCAAATTGCAGGCCGAACAGTTGGGCATCAAGAAAGTCGACGCCGGACCGCAGGGCGGGCGTATCGAGTTTGAAGCGCAGACGCCGGTAGACCCGTTGGTGCTGATCAAGCTGATCCAGGGCCAGCCCAACCGCTACAAGTTCGAAGGGCTACGCTGTTCAAGTTCATGGTGCCGATGGAACGTGCCGAAGAACGCTTTAATACATTGGAGGCGTTGTTCGAGCGCCTCATCCCGAAAACTGCTTGAAGGACGCCCCAATGCGCCTGTTCCGCATTTTGAGCCTGATTTTGGTGGTCGTTGCACCTTCGGCATTTGCCGACAGCCCGTACCAGGTGGAGATGATCCTGGTGCGCCAGAACGCGGAGCCGGTGATCAATAGCCGCGCCGCGCCGGAAAACTGGGATGCCGGCGCCATGCGCCTGGGCGAAAAAATGAGCCCGCCGCGCCTGAGCAATATCGTCGACAAGCTTCGCGCCGATAACAGCTATACCGTGCTGGCACACAAAGCCTGGGAACAGAACCTCGGTGAGCAACCGGTAAAAATCGCGATCACCGACGGCCCGGAGCAATTCGGCCAGTTCCCCATCGAGGGCGTGTTGAGCCTGCAACTGGGGCGTTTCACCGATATCGACGCCGATTTCTGGATCAACCAGTTCGACAGTAATGGCAGCGTGATCGCCAGCGAACACCTGGCGCAAAAAGACGTGCGCACCAAGAACAATCAACTCAACTACCTCGACGGCGGCCACTTGGCGCTGCTGATCAAGATCACTTCGCTGACCGCCAAGCCCCCCAGCGCACCACCGCCCGACATCCAGGACTGATCCAGCGCCATGCCCCTGACGTCGTCGTTGACCAAACCCCTGGCCCCTTCGTGGGCCAATCGCTTTAAAGAGCAAAGCCTTGAGCGCGGGCGGCGCTATGCCCTGGAAAACCGTGTGCGCATCGTCGAGTCCGGCGATAGCACGATCGTTGCCAGTTGCGAGGGCTCGGGCGGCAACGTCTATCGGCAGACCATTTCGCTGCGCGAATCAGCCAAGGGCATGCTGATCCTGGTGGACAGCCGCTGTACCTGCCCGGTGCACACCAACTGCAAACATATTGCGGCGGTGCTGCTCAAGGTCCAGGAAACCCTGGCCTACCCGGCCGCCGCCCAGGATGCCGAGCTGCTGGAAAAACTCCAGGCGGTGCTGGATAACCGCGTGGCGCTGCCCCAAGTGGTGATGGAAGAGGTGCGGCCCGTGCCACGCCTGTGGCTGGCGAGTGTCGAGTTCAGCGCGTTTGAACCGCGCAACGGCAAGATGCAGCGCTATATCCAGCATCGGGCGGCGCTGTCGTTCAACTACCTGGGCAACTATGTCAGCGGGCAGAAAAACGCCGACATCATCGTACGCCAGGAAACCCAGAGCCTGCGCATCAAACGCCATCCGGAGCTGGAGCAACCGTATCGCGAGCAACTGCGCCTGCTCGGCTTCAAGATCGCCACACGCCAGAGCAAAGCCCTGCCGGAAAGTGCCGGCGAGCTGTTCGAGATGGTCAATGACAGCGCCTGGCTGAACTTTACCCTCAATGCATCGCCGACTTTGCGGGCCGAGGGTTGGGAGCTGCAGATCGATGAAGACTTCGGCTTCGACCTCAGCGCCGTCGACGACTGGTATGCCACCGTCGATGACGGCCCGGAACGCGACTGGTTCGACCTTGAACTGGGGATCATCGTCAATGGCGAGCGATTGAGCCTGCTGCCGATCCTGCTCAACCTGATGCGCTCGCACACCGAGATCCTCAACCCGGAAAAACTCGCCCGGCGCCGTGATGAAGAACTGATCCTGGTGAATATCCCCGGCCTGCCCAATGGCCACGGCCCGCTGCAAGTGGCACTGCCCTACGGCCGGCTGAAACCGGTGCTGGCCACCCTTGGCGAGTTTTACCTGCAGGAAACCGGCACCACCAGCTTGCGCCTGGCCAAGGCGGATGCGATTCGCCTCAACCCGCTGGAAGACCTGCCGCTGCAATGGGAGGGCGGCGAAAAAATCCGCAATTTCGCCCAGCGCCTGCGCGACATCAAGGACTTCACCTGTGTGGCGCCCGAAGGCTTGAACGCGACCTTGCGCCCCTATCAGCTCGAAGGGTTGAGCTGGATGCAGTCGTTGCGCCAACTGGACGTCGGCGGGATTCTTGCGGATGACATGGGCTTGGGCAAAACTCTACAGACCCTGGCGCATATTCTCAGCGAGAAAGCCGCCGGGCGCCTGGACCGACCCTGCATGGTGGTGATGCCCACCAGCTTGATCCCCAACTGGCTCGACGAGGCGGCGCACTTTACGCCGCAACTCAAAGTACTGGCGCTATACGGCGCGACACGTAAAAAGCACTTCGCCAACCTGCAGGACTACGACCTGCTGCTGACCACTTACGCGCTGCTGCCCAAAGACATCGAACAGCTCGCCGCCCTGCCCTTGCATGTGCTGATCCTCGACGAAGCCCAATACATCAAGAACCCCAACAGCAAGGCAGCCCAGGCGGCCCGCGTGCTGAATGCCCGCCAGCGCCTGTGCCTGAGTGGCACGCCGCTGGAAAACCACCTGGGCGAGCTGTGGTCGCTGTTCCACTTCCTGCTGCCGGGCTGGCTGGGCGATGTAAAAAGCTTTAACCGCGATTACCGCGTGCCCATCGAAAAGCGCGCCAGTGATGTGCGATTGCAGCACCTCAACGGTCGGATAAAACCCTTCCTGCTGCGCCGCACCAAGGAACAGGTCGCTACGGAATTGCCGCCCAAAACCGAGATCATCCACTGGGTCGACCTCAATGAGGCCCAGCGCGACGTGTACGAAACCATGCGCCTGGCCATGGACAAGAAGGTCCGCGACGAAATCACCCGCAAAGGTGTGGCGCGCAGCCAGATCATCATCCTTGAGGCGCTGCTCAAGCTGCGCCAGGTGTGCTGCGACCTGCGGCTGGTCAACGACGCCACCCTACCCGCCCGTGGCAGCAGCTCGGGCAAGCTCGACAGCCTGATGGAGATGCTTGAGGAGCTGTTTGCCGAGGGGCGTCGAATCCTGCTGTTTTCCCAGTTCACCTCAATGCTGAGCCTGATCGAAGTCGAGCTTAAAAGGCGCGGCGTTGCCTACGCCCTGTTGACCGGCCAGACCCGCGATCGGCGCACGCCAGTGAAGGATTTCCAGAGCGGCAAGCTGCAGATTTTTCTGATCAGCCTGAAGGCCGGCGGCGTGGGCTTGAACCTGACCGAAGCCGACACCGTGATTCACTACGACCCATGGTGGAATCCGGCTACGGAAAACCAGGCGACCGACCGCGCCTATCGCATCGGCCAGGAGAAACCGGTGTTCGTCTACAAGATGATTGCCCGCGGTACGGTGGAGGAGAAAATCCAGCACCTGCAGAAGGAAAAGTCCGACCTGGCGGCGGGCGTGCTGGATGGGCGTACGACCGGGGATTGGCAGTTGGGTAACGACGATATAGAGGCGTTGTTTGCGCCATTGCCGCACAAACAAGAGAAGCGTTAACTGTTAGATCGCTATCGCAGGCAAGCCAGCTCCCACCCTTGAATGCATTCACACATCAAAGGTGGGAGCTGGCTTGCCTGCGATAGGCGCGCCGCAGTTTTCAGTCGATCAGTTGAGCATCCCGCAACGCCGTAACCGCCGCCAACCAGCGCGGATCCTGCTTGTACTCCGTCGAAGCAATCGCCTGCCCCCGCATCCGCGCAATCCGCGCCGAAGGTGTCACCTTCATCCGCTGCGCCGCGCTCAACGCCAACTCGGCTGCCGCACGGTCATTGCACACCAGCCCCATATCGCAACCCGCCGTCAGCGCCGCCTCAATCCGGCTGGCCGCATCACCCACCACATGAGCACCGGCCATCGACAGGTCGTCGCTGAAAATCACCCCATCAAACTGCAACTCGCCGCGCAGGATGTCCTGCAACCAGCGGCGCGAGAAGCCGGCGGGCTGCGCATCCACCTGCGGGTAGATGACGTGGGCCGGCATTACCGCCGCCAACTGCTTGCTCAGCCGTGCGAAAGGCACCAGGTCATTGGCGCGAATCTGTTCCAGGCTGCGTTCGTCATTAGGGATCGCGACGTGGGAATCGGCCTCGGCCCAGCCGTGGCCCGGGAAGTGTTTACCGGTGGCGGCCATGCCGGCGCTGTTCATGCCGCGAATAAAGGCGCCGGCGAGCACGGCGGCGCGCTCGGGGTTGCCTTCAAAAGAACGGGTGCCGACCACGGCGCTGCGTTGATAGTCGAGGTCCAGCACCGGGGCGAAGCTCAGGTCCAGGCCCACGGCGAGCACTTCTGTGGCCATGAGCCAGCCGCACTGCTCGGCCAGGTACTCGGCATTGGGGTTATCCGCCAACGCACGCATCGCGGGCAAGCGCACAAAACCCTGGCGCAGACGCTGCACGCGCCCGCCTTCCTGGTCGACCGCCAGCAGCAGGTCCGGGCGCACGGCACGAATCGCTGCGCTCAATTCGCGCACTTGCCGTGGGTGCTCGATATTGCGCGCAAAAATGATCAGGCCGCCCACCTCAGGCTGACGCAACAGATGGCGATCCTCGGCCGTGAGCCAGGTACCGGCAACGTCGACCATCAAAGAACCTTGCAGCGCAGCAGTCATAAACCTTCCTTAAATAACGCACACAACCCGTCGCACTCACCCGGCGCGATTGGCGCGGTGAGCACAACGGGTTGCGAGTAAATAGCTGAAATCGGCATGGCGGCTAGCTTAGCGGATGCAAGCGGCCGCGCACACCCGGGGCAGTCAAACCTTGGCGGCGCTGGGTGTCGATTTGTTGCGTGGGCGCAACTGGGCGGCGGCCATGGCCTGGTCGGTCACGCCGCTTTCAGCACGCATGCCAGCAGCCAGGAACGGCACCATCAGGCGCATCACCTGCTCAATGGAGGTGTTGACGCCGAAATCGGTCTCGGCAATCGCACGCAACGCCTTGATCCCGGACATGCTGAATGCCGCCGCACCCAGCATGAAGTGCACACGCCAGAACAGCTCGATAGGCGGGATACGCGGCGCGGCTTCGTTGACCAGCAACATATAGCGGCGAAATACCTTGCCGTACATATCTTCAAGATAACGCCGCAGGTGGCCCTGGCTCTGGCTGAACGCCAAGCCCAAGAGGCGCATGAAGATCGACAGGTCGTTGCCGCTGCGCGGTTGAACCACCAGCGCTTGCTCCACGAGGATTTCCAGCAGGTCTTCCAGGCTCGGCTTGTGGTCTGCCTTGGCCTGGCGGCGCTCAAGCTCACGATCGAGGCTGGCACAGAACGGCCCCAGAAAGCGCGAGAATACCGCCTGGATCAGGGCTTTTTTCGAGCCGAAATGGTAGTTCACCGCAGCAAGGTTGACCCCTGCCTTGCTGGTGATCAGCCGCAATGAAGTTTCAGCAAATCCTTTTTCCGCGAACAATTGCTCGGCAGCATCGAGAATGCGTTCAACGGTTTCCGACTGGGCCATGGCTACTCCGCCTGACAAACACTTGTTTGAAACATACGTTTCAGGTTGTGTCTTGTCAAGCCTGCGAGTCCGTTTTCCGGCCGGGCAGTCATCTATTTCGTTGCTATTTAATCACATCCATACGGGTCTGTAGGCAGCGCTCTCCGCGCCCTGTAGGACGGGTGGCGAATGACCGTCCAGCGGAGTGCCTGAAAAGGATGATTGCCAAGCGCAGTTCACTGTATATAATCCCAGTCACTGTATAAAAAGACAGAGCGATCAACATGCTAAAACTGACGCCACGCCAAGCTGAGATTCTGGCTTTTATCAAGCGCTGCCTCGATGACAACGGCTACCCGCCGACGCGAGCGGAAATTGCGCTGGAACTGGGGTTCAAGTCCCCCAACGCCGCCGAAGAACACCTCAAGGCCCTCGCCCGCAAAGGCGCGATCGAGATGACCCCGGGTGCTTCACGCGGTATTCGCATCCCTGGCTTCGAAGCCAAGGCCGACGAATCGACACTGCCGATCATTGGCCGCGTCGCCGCCGGTGCGCCGATCCTGGCGCAGCAGCACGTCGAAGAGTCCTGCAACATCAACCCTACCTTCTTCCATCCGCGCGCCGACTACCTGCTACGGGTCCACGGCATGAGTATGAAGGACGTGGGTATTTTCGATGGCGACCTGCTGGCCGTCCACACCACCCGCGAAGCCCGCAATGGCCAGATCGTCGTGGCGCGTATCGGCGATGAAGTCACCGTCAAACGCTTCAAACGCGAAGGCAGCAAGGTCTGGCTTCTGGCCGAGAACCCTGAGTTCGCCCCGATTGAAGTGAACCTGAAAGATCAGGACCTGGTGATCGAAGGCTTGAGTGTCGGCGTCATTCGCCGCTAAAGGAGACATCATGCAGCTCGTGCACACCCCCCAACACACACAACTGTCGCTGTTCGAGGCCTTTATGGCCCAACCCCTTGCGCCGCTACTCAAGGAAACGGTCGAGGCGCCCTGGGGCGCCGAACCCGAGGTGTTCAGTGAATTGTCGTTGCGCGGTGCAGCTGGGAGCTGCCTGAGCCTGCTGGCGCCGATCCTTCGCGAATTGAGCGAAGAACAGAACGCCCGCTGGCTGACGCTGATCGCCCCGCCTGCCAGCCTGACCCAGGCATGGCTTCGGGACGCCGGCCTCAACCGCGAGCGCATCCTGTTGCTGCAACCACGCGGCACACAAAGTGCCCAGCAGTTGACCTGCGAAGCCCTGCGCCTGGGCCGCAGCCATACGGTGGTGAGCTGGCTGAACCCGCTGAATGCGACCGCCAAGCAACAGCTGATCAGCGCCGCACGTACGGGCGATGCACAGAGCTTGAATATTCGATTGGGGTAAGCGCGGAACGAGCTTGTTTTGATAAGCAAGCTTGTGTGTGGGGCTTGTGTGTAAGGGCTTGTGTAGCGAGCGGGCTTATGTGGTGAACGAGCTTGTGTGGCGAGCGAGCTTGCTCGCGTTGGACTGCGAAGCAGTCCTAAATAGATTAATGCGGTATATCCGTTATGCCACGGCGCTTGGTTTTAGGGCCGCTTCGCAGCCCAACGCGAGCAAGCTCGCTCGCCACAGAAGCTCGCTCGTCACGTACGCCCGCTCACTACACAAGCCTGCGCACCACGACAGCCCCTTTCACCCTGGAGATCAATGAAGAACCCGCGGCCCATCTTCTTTCTCCGGCTCGCCTTCTGCCAGGCGACCTGCCATCTGCACACCCACGCTCAACATGGCTTTTGCCACTTCTACGTGCTGGCCTTGCAGGAACGCTTTGGCGTCCTCGGAAAAATCCAGAATAACCAGAGAACCCTCGTCCTCAGCCCGGCGCAGTTCGATTCGACCGTCAGGCAGTTCAACAATTTCCAGAAAGGACGTCGGCATAAAAGTCTGTTCTCCACGAAAGGCCGGGATTATATCAGTCATCCACCCGGCATCGCTGAGGATCTGAAGAGGTTTCTTTACGGCTTGATGAACGGTGCTCACGAGAACTACCGGGATCCGGGTGGGAGCTGGCTTGCCTGCGATACCGACACCTCGGTGTATCAGACACACTCAATGGATGCCATCGCAGGCAAGCCAGCTCCCACATTTAATAGGCGCAAAGGCCTCAGCACTCGTTCAAGCCTTCCCGAAACCGCAGCGCCATCTTCTTCAGCTCCTGCCGCCAGCTCTCCAGTTCTTCACGGCTCAAGGGCTTGGGCTCATCCTCTTCCAGTGCAACAGCGACGATCAGCGGCTGTGTCACATCCCCCTTGGGCACATGCGGCACGCGTGGCGGCTGGAACATGTCAGCATGCGCCTTGAGCAAGCGTGCGATCCAACTGTCCGGGCTCTGCGCCATTTCCACCAGCTCAGCCAACTCGGGAATCGCCATGCTGTCCAGCACTTCGTGGTTCATGATCATTTCCGCCCGCGGCGAGCCAGCCTGGGGCAAGCGGTAGAACCCGGCGATCTCATGACACAGCCCCAGCAACGCACCATACAGGTGGAACAACGCCGCCTCACGCCCCGCCTGGACCAACGCGATGGCATTCATCTCCTTCCCTTCCTCGGCGCGGCCAAGGGCTTCCAGGGACAAACCCGCGAAGTAAATTTTCTGATTGGTACGGGTATAGAGTTCGTTGGCCATAACGGCAGTCTCCACAACGAATAGGCGTGATGCTGGCTTAACAGTGTCACGGATCAGCCGAGACTACTGCAAGCGCAAAAAAAGGCCGCCTGTGCAGGCGGCCTTTATATTTCGCAGATTAGACGATCAAGCGCCCTGGCGCTTGTCCTCGACCTTCCACTTGCCACCGTCGTAGAACGCTTTCCAGCCGGTAGGCTTGCCATCCACTTCCGATTGCACGTACTGCTCCTTGGTCTTGCGGCTGTAGCGGATCACGGCCGGGCGACCGTCAGGATCCTTCTTCGGCGCTTCACACAGGAAGTGGTACTTCGGATCGATCTCGTCTTTGTGCGGCACGATCTCCAGCACCAACGGCGCACGGGTCTCGCGGTTTTTCGGGAACTGGCTGGCGGCCAGGAACAGCCCCGAAGCGCCATCACGCAGGATGTAGGTGTCGTTGACCTTCTCGCACTTGAGTTCAGGCATCTTCACCGGGTCCATCTTCGGCGGCGCTGCGTCACCGCTTTTCAGCAGTTTGCGGGTGTTCTTGCACGTCGGGTTGGTGCAGCCGAAGAACTTGCCGAAACGGCCGGTCTTGAGCTGCATCTCGCTGCCGCACTTGTCGCATTCCAGGCTCGGGCCTTCATAGCCCTTGATCCGGTAACTGCCCTCTTCGATCTCGTAGCCGTCGCAATCCGGGTTGTTACCGCAGATGTGCAATTTGTGCTTCTCGTCGAGCAGGTAGGCATCCATCGCCGTGCTGCAGATCGGGCAGCGGTGCTTGCCACGCAGTACCAGCGACTCGGATTCACCCTCGTCGTCCGCGGCAATTTCATCGCCCGGCACCAGGTTGACGGTGGCCTTGCAGCGCTCTTTCGGCGGCAGGCTGTAGCCCGAGCAACCGAGGAACACACCGGTAGACGCGGTACGAATCTGCATCGGACGGCCGCAGGTCAGGCACGGGATGTCAGTCATCACCGGCTGGTTGGCGCGCATGCCGCTTTCAGGGCTTTCGGCCACTTCGAGTTTTTTCTTGAAGTCGCCGTAGAACTCGTCGAGCACGTTTTTCCAGTCGCGCTCGCCCTGGGCCACGTCATCGAGGTTCTCTTCCATGCCGGCGGTGAAGCCGTAGTCCATCAGGTTGGAAAAGCTCTCGGACAGGCGCTCGGTAACGATGTCACCCATCTTTTCCGAATAGAAACGACGGTTGTGCAGCGCCACGTAGCCACGGTCCTGGATGGTCGAGATGATCGCCGCGTAGGTCGAAGGACGGCCAATGCCGCGTTTTTCCATCTCTTTCACCAGGCTCGCTTCCGAATAACGCGCCGGCGGCTTGGTAAAGTGCTGGGACGGGTCGAGCTTGATCAGCTTCAACGTGTCGCCCTGGGCCATGTCCGGCAGCACGTCGTCATCACCTGGCTTGGCGATTTGCGGCATTACGCGGGTGTAGCCATCGAACTTGAGGATACGGCCCTTGGCACGCAGCTCGAAGTCGCCAGCGCCCACGCTCACGGTGGTAGACAGGTATTGCGCCGGCAGCATCTGGCAGGCCAGGAACTGGCGCCAGATCAGCTCGTAGAGGCGCTCAGCGTCACGCTCCATGCCACTGAGCTTGCTTGGCTCGGTGTTGGCATCGGAAGGACGAATCGCTTCGTGAGCCTCCTGGGCGCCCTCTTTGCTGCTGTAGACGTTTGGCTTCTCCGGCAGGTACTTCTTGCCGAATTCGCTTTCAATATAAGTACGCGCCATCGCCACCGCGTCCACCGACAGGTTGGTGGAGTCGGTACGCATGTACGTGATGTAGCCGGCTTCATACAAGCGCTGGGCCATCATCATGGTTTTCTTCACACCGAAGCCCAGGCGGTTACTCGCGGCCTGTTGCAGGGTGGAGGTGATGAACGGCGCCGACGGCTTGCTGCTGGTCGGTTTGTCTTCGCGCTTGACGATGCTGTAGCTGGAAGCCTTGAGCTTCTCCAGCGCGGCCATGGCCTGGGCTTCGTTCAGCGGCTTGAACGCCTCGCCTTTTTCGCGGGCCACTTCAAAGCGCACGTTGGCGCCTTTGGCAGTGCCCAGGTCGGCGTGGACTTCCCAGTATTCTTCGGGGTTGAACGCACGGATCTCGCGCTCACGCTCCACCACCAGCTTTACCGCGACCGATTGCACACGGCCGGCGGACAGGCCACGGGCGATCTTGGCCCACAGCAGCGGCGAGACCATGTAACCCACAACGCGGTCGAGGAAACGCCGGGCCTGCTGGGCGTTAACACGGTCGATGTCCAGTTCGCCCGGCTTGGAGAAGGCTTCCTGGATAGCTTTTTTGGTGATTTCGTTGAACACCACGCGCTTGTAGCGGCTGTCATCACCGCCGATGGCTTCCCGCAGGTGCCAGGCAATGGCTTCCCCTTCGCGGTCCAAGTCCGTCGCGAGATAGATGGTGTCAGCATCTTTGGCGAGCCGGCGCAGCTCTTCAATGACCTTTTCCTTGCCTGGAAGGATTTCGTACTTGGCCTTCCAGCCATGATCCGGGTCCACCCCCATACGCGAGACCAGCTGCTTGCGCGCTTTCTCTTTAGGGCTGAGCACCGGACCTTCGCCCGCAGCCGCCTTGCCGCGTTTGGCGGCAGGCTCCTTGCTGGCGCTAGCCGAACCGCTGGTGGGCAGGTCTCGGATATGGCCGATACTCGACTTCACCACGTACTCGTTGCCCAAGTACTTGTTGATGGTCTTGGCCTTAGCCGGGGATTCCACAATGACCAGCGATTTGCCCATGGATCGGAAAATTCCTGAATTCGAGAAGTGAAAGGCAGTTGGCGCCTGTCGCGGCAACGCTATATATAGTGGCAACAAGGTGAGGTCAAGCGCAGCATTCTGCGCGGCCTGCCGTTATTGCCCTGAAAAAAGACTGGGTTCGGCCTGGACCAAAGCAAAGCGCGGGACCTGCTCGCCGTCAACTTCGACAGTCTCCAGGAACATGCTCACTGGGCGTACCCAAAAGCCGTAATCGCCATACAGTGCTTGGTAAAACACCACTTCTTCTTCGGTCTCGGAGTGCCGTGCCACGTTAAAAACCCGGTACTGCGGACCTTTATAATGTTGGTAGAGCCCTGGTTCGACTTTCATGCTCTGGCCCTCTTACAAAATTTGTTAAAAAAAATATTAAAAATTCCAAAAAACAAAAACCGGGGCACTGGGCCCCGGCTTCCGTCGACGAAACGATTAGATACGTTCGAAGACGGTGGAGATGCCTTGGCCGAGACCAATGCACATGGTTGCAACCCCAAGGTTGCCGCCATTTTGCTTCATCACGTTAAGCAAAGTGCCGGAGATACGCGCACCGGAGCAACCGAATGGGTGGCCCAGGGCAATCGCGCCGCCGTGCAGGTTAACCTTCTCATTCATCTTGTCGAGCACTTTCAGATCTTTCAGCACTGGCAAGGCCTGTGCGGCGAAAGCTTCGTTGAGCTCGAAGAAGTCGATATCAGAGATGGTCAGGCCCGCGCGCTTCAAGGCTTTTTGTGTGGCCGGTACTGGACCATAGCCCATGATCGCCGGGTCCACACCCGCCACAGCCATCGAACGAATCACGGCCAGCGGCTGGATACCCAGGTCCTGGGCACGCTGCGCCGACATCACGATCATGCACGAAGCACCGTCGGTGATTTGCGACGAAGTACCGGCTGTCACGGTGCCGCCCTTTGGATTGAAGGCCGGCTTGAGGGCCGCCAAGCTTTCCAGGGTGGTATCCGGACGAATGGTTTCGTCGTAGTCGAACAGTTTCAGAAAACCGTTCTCGTCGTAGCCGTTCATCGGGATGATTTCATCCTTGAACTTGCCTTCCACGGTCGCCTTGTGGGCAAGCTGGTGGGAGCGCAGGCCGAAGGCGTCCTGAGCTTCGCGGGTAATGCCGTGCATTTTGCCGAGCATTTCTGCGGTGAGGCCCATCATGCCCGAGGCTTTTGCCGCGTACAGCGACATGTGCGGGTTAGGATCAACGCCATGCATCATGCTGACGTGGCCCATGTGCTCCACGCCACCGACCACGAACACATCGCCGTTACCGGTCATGATCGCCTGGGCGGCGGTGTGCAGCGCACTCATCGACGAACCGCACAGACGGCTCACGGTCTGCCCGGCAGCGGTGTGCGGGATCTGGGTCATCAACGACGCCATGCGCGCGATGTTCCAGCCCTGCTCCAGGGTCTGGTTGACGCAGCCCCAGATCACGTCTTCGACTTCGTTCGGGTCGACCTTGACGTTACGTTCCAGCAGTTTGCTGATCAGGTGCGCCGACATGTCTTCGGCACGGGTGTTGCGGTGCATGCCGCCCTTGGAGCGGCCCATCGGCGTGCGACCGAAGTCGACAATCACCACGTCTCTTGGATTCAAGCTCATAAATATTCTCGCTCAAGTGTCAGGGTCGCTTAACCGAAGAAGCGCTGGCCGTTTTTGGCCATCTCACGCAGCTTCGCGGTCGGGTGGTACAGCGGGCCCAAATCAGCGTATTTGTCAGCCAGGGCAACGAACTCAGCCACACCGATCGAGTCGATGTAACGCAGCGCACCACCACGGAATGGAGGGAAACCAATACCGTACACCAGGCCCATATCGGCTTCAGCGGCGGTTTCGACAATGCCGTCTTCCAGGCAACGCACGGTTTCCAGGCACAGGGCGATCATCATCCAGTTGATGATGTCCTCGTCGGACACCTCACGCTGCTCGTAGATGACTGGCGCGAGCACTTCATGTACCGACGGGTCGGCGACTTTCTTCTGCTTGCCCTTCTTGTCGGCCTCGTAGGCATAGAAGCCCTTGCCGTTCTTCTGGCCCAGGCGCTTGGCCTCGTAGAGCGCGTCGATCGCCGAGCGGCGGTCGTCTTTCATGCGGTCCGGGAAGCCTTCAGCCATCACGTCGCGGCCGTGGTGGCCGGTGTCGATACCGACCACGTCCATCAGGTACGCCGGGCCCATTGGCCAGCCGAATTTTTCCATGACTTTGTCGATGCGCACGAAGTCCACACCGGCGCTGACCAGCTTGGCGAAACCGCCGAAGTACGGGAACAGCACGCGGTTGACCAGGAAGCCCGGGCAGTCATTGACCACGATCGGGTTCTTGCCCATTTTCTTGGCGTAGGCAACGGTGGTGGCAACGGCCAGCTCGCTGGACTTCTCGCCACGGATTACTTCCACCAGCGGCATCATGTGCACCGGGTTGAAGAAGTGCATGCCGACGAAGTTTTCCGGACGCTTGAGGGCCTTGGCCAGCAGCGAGATGGAAATGGTCGAGGTGTTCGAGGCCAGGATAGTGTCTTCTTTAACCTGGGCTTCCACTTCGGCCAGTACGGCCTGCTTGACCTTCGGGTTTTCGACAACGGCTTCGACAACCAGGTCGACGTGGCCGAAATCGCCGTAGGACAGCGTAGGACGAATGCCGTTAAGCACTTCAGCCATTTTCGCAGCGGTCATGCGACCTTTATCAACGCGGCCCACCAGCAGCTTGGCGGCTTCCGCCAGGCCCTGCTCAATGCCGTGCTCGTTGATGTCTTTCATCAGGATCGGCGTGCCTTTGGACGCCGACTGATAGGCGATACCGCCGCCCATGATACCGGCGCCGAGTACGGCAGCCTGTTTCACGTCGCGGGCAATCTCGTCGTAGGCCTTGGCCTTTTTCTTCAGTTCCTGATCGTTCAGGAACAAGCCGATCAGGCTCTGGGCAGCCGAGGTTTTCGCCAGTTTGACGAAGCCTGCCGCTTCCACTTCCAGGGCTTTGTCGCGACCGAAGTTCGCGGCCTTCTGGATGGTTTTGATCGCCTCAACCGGCGCCGGGTAGTTCGGGCCGGCCTGGCCAGCCACGAAACCCTTGGCGGTTTCGAACGACATCATTTGTTCGATGGCGTTGAGCTTGAGTTTTTCCAGCTTCGGCTGACGCTTGGCCTTGTAGTCAAATTCGCCGCTGATGGCGCCCTTGATCAGGTTCAATGCGGCTTCTGCCAGTTTGTCCGGGGCAACCACAGCATCGACGGCGCCGACTTTCAGCGCGTCTTCGGCCTTGTTTTCCTTACCGGCGGCAATCCACTCGATGGCGTTGTCGGCACCGATCAGGCGCGGCAGGCGCACGGTGCCACCAAAGCCCGGGTAGATGCCCAGCTTGACTTCAGGCAGGCCGATTTTGGCGGTCGCCGACATGACACGGAAGTCTGCGGCCAGGCACATTTCCAGGCCGCCGCCCAACGCGATGCCATTGATAGCGGCAACGGTCGGCACGTTGAGGTCTTCGAAATCGCTGAAGATCTTGTTGGCTTCGAGGTTGCCAGCCACCAGCTCGGCATCGGGCAGCTTGAAGTTGTCGACGAATTCGGTGATGTCAGCGCCGACGATAAACACGTCCTTGCCGCTGGAAACGATCACGCCCTTGACCGAAGCATCTGCTTTGATGGCGTCTACGGCCTGACGCAGTTCGTTCAGGGTTAGACGGTTGAACTTGTTGACGGACTCACCCTTGAGGTCGAATTTCAGTTCGACGATGCCACTTTCAAGAGCCTTAACCGTGATGGCTTTACCTTCGTAAATCATCAACTGATCTCCACGATATGGAAGCTGAACAGTACACATTGGACGCTGGCCTCTGGCTGGACATTGATAGTTGCGTCAATGCTCATGCCAATCCGCCAGGCACACCCGCCAATGCGATAGTCGGGATTCTGTATGAGCGTTCTGACAGACAAACGCTCAATTCATACGCCCGTTTGATTTGGGTACGCCACCTTCATCCAATTCAGGGCAATTGTCAATCGCTCGAAGGGCTAGGAAAAACGCGACTTTCCAGTCATTTCAGAACCCCGGCCACGGGCGTGCGCTCCGTCAATATTCAAAGATTCACAGGATCAATAATAGAAAAGATGAGGGAAAAGACTGTACAGAACCGGATATACCGCTAGGCTAGCGACAACCGTAACGCGTGCGGATGAACATCCGACGCGGGAAATACAGATTTACCGGCCTGCCTGGCCAACCCAGCCCGATGATGATGTCGGGCTTTTTATTGCCTGGCTTTTATCCACGGGCATCAAGCCAGGGCCTTGAGCAACGCGTCTATAGCGTTCAACACGCTTGCCTCACCCTTCTCGCCCCAGTACAGGGCGATCATTTGCTTGTCGGCTTCGACCTTGTAGACGTTGGCCGGCAGCGTTGCAAAATGCGGCAACAACTTTTCATCGACGCACACCTCACGCCACTGATTGACCCAGACTCCCGGTTCCAGCTGCCAGTAGCTCCAGGTCGCCGGCGCACTCCCGCGCCGTGGCCGGCAGTACTGCGCACACGGGCTCGGCGGCTCCTGCTTGAGCCAGTGCGGCCACTCCTGGGGCGCCAGTTGCATGGCCAGGCCGATGCGGCGCGCCTCCATGCGCAGGGCCATGCGCCCGCTCTGATGGCGCGAGGGGCGCAGCCATGCCAGAGGGCTCAGAACCACCACAAGGATTGACACCACTATCCAGACCGTCATATGTGTACTCCCGAATTTCCAGATGAGCGGATTTGATCTGACGCAACCCTATCCGCTTGAAAGCAGCCATACTGAATCTATTGCAGTCCCCTGGAGGAACGCCCCATGTCCTACGAACATATTCTGGTCGCGGTAGACCTGACCGAAGAGTGCGATCCAGTGATCAAGCGCGCCCGCGCCTTCGCGGTCGCCAGCAACGCCAAACTGTCACTGGTGCACATTGTCGAGCCTATGGCCATGGCCTTTGGTGGCGACGTGCCGATGGACCTTTCCCAACTGCAGCAACAGCAGTTTGATCAGGCCAAAGAGCGCCTGGACCGGTTGATCCTCAAATACCCGGAAGTGACCAAGGAAAACTCCCACCTCACTTACGGCCAACCTCGCCAGGAGATCCACCACCTGGCCAAGGAACAGCATTGCGACCTGATCGTGGTCGGCAGCCATGGCCGTCACGGCCTGGCGCTGCTGCTGGGCTCCACCGCCAATGATGTGCTGCACGGCGCGCCGTGTGATGTGCTGGCCGTTAAATTGGTCAAAGACACCAGTAAGTAAGACTGATGAATATCCAATGCAGGAGCTAGCTTGTGTGGGAGCTGGCTTGCCTGCGATAACGGCACCTCGGTCTGTCAGTCCAACCTCAGTGAGGCTATCGCAGGCAAGCCTGCTCCCACACAAGCTCTCCCACATTTGAACCGCATTTCATATAAAAAACCCGGCATTCATCAAATGAACACCGGGTTTTTTTATTGCTTGCGGATCACTCAGGCATCCAGCTCAGCCCAACGCTCCATCAGCACTTCCAGCTCCTGGTTCAACGTCTCCAGGGAAGCAATGACCTTGGCGGTTTCCGCCGCCGGGCGCAGGTAGAAACCCGCGTCAGCCATCTCCGCTTCTACGGCGGCGATCTGCTGTTCCTTGGCGTCGATATCGCCCGGCAAGGCTTCCAGCTCGCGCTGCAGCTTGTAGCTGAGTTTCTTCTTGGCAGCCGGAGCGGCTTCCTGCACAGGTGCAGCGGCGGCCACCGGGGCAACGACTGCCGAGGTCAAGTCGGCCTTGCCGGACTTGCTCTCGGTCACGCCCAGCAGGCGCGGCGAGCCGCCCTGGCGCAGCCAGTCCTGGTAACCACCGACGTATTCACGCACCTTGCCTTCACCTTCGAAGACCAGGGTGCTGGTGACCACGTTGTCGAGGAATGCCCGGTCGTGGCTGACCATCAGCACGGTGCCGTTGAAGGTCAGCAGCACCTCCTCCAGCAGTTCAAGGGTTTCGACGTCGAGGTCGTTGGTCGGTTCGTCGAGCACCAGCAGGTTGGCCGGTTTGCTGAACAGCTTGGCCAGCAGCAGGCGCGCGCGCTCACCACCGGACAAGGCTTTGACCGGCGTACGTGCGCGCTGCGGGCTGAACAGGAAGTCGCCGAGGTAGCTCAGCACGTGGCGGCTCTGGCCGTCGATGTCGATAAAGTCGCGGCCTTCGGCCACGTTGTCGATCACGGTTTTTTCCAGGTCCAACTGGTGACGCAACTGGTCGAAGTAGGCCACGTCGATGCGCGTGCCCTCTTCCACGGTGCCACTGGTCGGCTGCAGGCCGTTGAGCATCAGCTTGAGCAAGGTGGTCTTGCCGGTGCCGTTGGCGCCCAGCAGCCCGATACGGTCGCCGCGCTGCAGGACCATGGAGAAGTCCTTGATCAGGAACGGGCCGTCGGGGTGATGGAAGCTGACATTCTCCAGCACCATCACCTGCTTGCCCGATTTGTCGGCGGTATCGAGCTGGATATTGGCCTTGCCTGTGCGCTCGCGACGCTCGCTGCGCTCAACACGCAGGGCTTTCAGGGCGCGTACGCGGCCTTCGTTACGGGTGCGGCGCGCCTTGATGCCCTGGCGGATCCAGACTTCTTCCTGGGCCAGTTTCTTGTCGAACAGCGCGTTCGCGGTTTCTTCAGCCGCCAGTGTGGCCTCTTTGTGCACCAGGAAGCTGGCGTAGTCGCCGTTCCAGTCGATCAGGCCGCCACGGTCCAGTTCGAGGATGCGCGTGGCCAGGTTTTGCAGGAAGGAACGGTCGTGCGTGATAAACAGCACGGCGCCCTGGAAATCCTTCAGGGCTTCTTCGAGCCAGGCGATCGCACCGATGTCCAGGTGGTTGGTTGGTTCGTCGAGCAGCAGCAGGTCCGGCTCGGACACCAGCGCCTGGGCCAGCAACACACGGCGACGCCAGCCGCCGGACAACTCGGCGAGGGTCTTGTCGGCCGGCAGTTGCAGGCGGCTCAGGGTGCTGTCGACCAGTTGCTGCAAGCGCCAGCCGTCACGGGCTTCGAGGTCTTGCTGGACATGCATCAGCTTGTCCAGGTCTTCTTCGGTGACGCAGTTCTGCGCCAGGTGATGGTATTGCGCGAGCAACTCGCCCACGCCATCCAGGCCTTCGGCAACCACGTCGAACACTGTCCGTCCGTCGGCCACCGGCAATTCCTGCGGCAATTCGCCAATCTTGAGGCCCGGGGCGCGCCATACAGAGCCGTCGTCGGGCTTCTGGTCGCCTTTAACCAGCTTCATCATGCTGGACTTGCCGGTGCCGTTTCGGCCGATGATGCACACCCGCTCACCACGGGCGATCTGCCAGGACACCTTGTCCAACAACGGCATAGCGCCGAAAGCAAGGGACACATCGCTGAATTTGAGCAGGGTCATACGCTTCTCCAAAAACTGGGCGCGCATTCTACCTGACTTGAGGCTTGGATGCGGTCGGCATTTTCGCTATAGACACGTTCTGAAGGACATTTCCCAGCAACTTGAACCAACCGGCCGGCAAAGCTTTCGCCGGCCGCTGGCAAAAGGCTAAGCTAGGGGCAATCAGTGTCGGCGGTGCCGGTGCTAGTCGTGATTTCTCTGCACGGACGTCTCATGCGCAGTCGCCTTTTCAACTTTTTATCTTGTCTGCTTCTTTCCGCCACCGCCGTTCAATCCGCCCAGGCCGTGGACCTCACCACCCAACGTCAATACTACGATGAAGCCAAACGCGCCTTGGCCAAGGGCGATACCGGCCCCTATATGCAATACAGCCAGGCCCTCGCCGATTACCCGCTTACGCCGTACCTGGCCTATGACGAGCTGACCGCTCGCTTGAAAACCGCCAGCAACGAGGAAATCGAACAGTTCCTCGCCAAAAACGGCGACCTGCCCCAGGCCAACTGGATGAAGCTGCGCTGGTTGCGCTGGCTGGCCGAGCGTGGCGACTGGCAGACCTTTGAAAAGTACTACGACCCCAAACTCAATTTCGTCGAGCTGGACTGCCTGCATGCTCAGTTCCAGCTCACCCATAACCTGAAAGCTGAAGGTTACAAGACCACCGAAAAACTCTGGCTGACCGGTAAATCCCAACCGGCCGCCTGTGATGCGACCTTCGGCCAGTGGGCCGCCGACGGCCAGCTCACCGAACAAAAAATCTGGGACCGCGCCAAGCTCGCGGCCGAAGCGCGCAATTACGCGCTGGCCAACAGCCTGGTGAAAACCTTGCCGACCCTCGGCGCCACCGGCCGCCTGATGGTGGACGTGGCGCAAAAGCCCGACATGCTGAGCGACCCGTCACGCTTCCTGCCGGCCAACGAGGCCATGTCTGACGCCGTCGGCCTGGGCCTGCGCCGCCTGGCGCGCCAGGCCCCGGACAAGGCCATGGCCTTGCTCGACGGCTACGCCAGCAGCATGCACTTCTCGCGTGACGAAAAAGTGTCGATCGCCCGGGAGATCGGGCTGACCCTCGCCCGCCGCTACGACCCGCGTGCGCTGGACGTGATGACCAAGTACGACCCCGAGCTGCGCGACAACACTGTCTCCGAATGGCGCCTGCGCCTGCTGTTGCGCCTGGCGCGCTGGGAAGATGCCTACCAGTTGACCCGTAAACTCCCACAAGACCTGGCCACCACCAACCGCTGGCGCTACTGGCAGGCGCGCAGCCTGGAGCTGGCCGAGCCGAAAAACCCGCAGCCGCTGGTGCTGTACAAAAACCTCGCGCAGGAACGTGATTTTTACGGTTTCCTCGCCGCCGACCGCTCCAAGGCCCCGTACCAGCTGAAAAACAAACCGCTGCTGATGAGCCAGGCGCTGGTCAACAAGGTGCGTAACACCCCGGGCGTGCGACGTGCCCTGGAGTTCTATGCACGTGGCCAGATCGTCGATGGCCGCCGTGAGTGGTATCACGTCAGCCGCCACTTCAACCGCGACGAAATGGTCGCCCAGGCCAAGCTGGCCTATGACATGAAGTGGTACTTCCCGGCGATCCGCACCATCAGTCAGGCGCAGTACTGGGATGACCTGGATATCCGCTTTCCGATGGCCCACCGCGACACCCTGGTGCGCGAAGCCAAGGTGCGTGGCCTGCATTCAAGCTGGGTGTTCGCTATCACCCGCCAGGAAAGCGCCTTTATGGACGACGCTCGCTCCGGCGTCGGCGCCAGCGGCCTGATGCAATTGATGCCCGGCACCGCCAAGGAAACCGCACGCAAGTTCAGCATCCCGCTGGCCTCCCCGGCCCAGGTGCTGGACCCGGACAAAAATATCCAGCTTGGCGCGGCCTACCTGAGCCAGGTGCATAGCCAGTTCAACGGCAACCGCGTACTCGCTTCCGCCGCCTACAACGCAGGCCCCGGCCGCGTGCGCCAATGGCTGCGCGGTGCAGACCACCTGAGTTTCGACGTGTGGGTGGAAAGCATCCCGTTCGACGAAACCCGCCAGTACGTGCAGAACGTGCTGTCTTATTCGGTGATCTACGGGCAAAAGCTCAACTCCCCACAGCCGCTGGTGGACTGGCATGAGCGGTACTTCGACGATCAGTAACGCATAACGTGTGGCAGCAGGCTTGTTATGGAGAACGGGCTTGCCCGCGTTGGGCTGCGCAGCAGCCCCAAAACCAGTCAACACGGTCGGTCTACCAGCAGAACTGCGGCGGCTGGAGTGGGAGCGCTTCGCACTCCAACGCGGGCAAGCCCGCTCGCCACAACAAGCCCACAAGGCACAGGGTTAGCGTTTAACCGGCATCCCCATCACTGAACTGCAACGCCGCCAACCGCGCATACAGCGGATTGCTCGCGATCAACTGCTGATGCGTGCCCACCGCCACCAGTTTGCCCTGGTCCATCACGGCAATTCGGTCGGCATGCTTCACCGTTGCCAGCCGATGCGCGATCACCAGCGTGGTGCGGCCCTGCATCAGTTGCGGCAAGGCTTGCTGGATCAAGTGTTCACTCTGCGCATCCAGGGCGCTGGTGGCTTCGTCCAGCAGCAGGATCGGGGCGTCCACCAGCAACGCACGGGCGATGGCCAGGCGTTGGCGTTGGCCGCCGGAAAGGCCCATGCCGCCGTCACCGAGGTGGGTCTGGTAGCCGTCGGGCATTTGCAGGATAAAGTCGTGGGCATGGGCAATACGTGCGGCGGCTTCGACCTGTTCGCGGGTGGCGGACGGGTTGCCGTAGCGGATGTTTTCTTCGACGCTGCCAAAAAACAGCGCCGGGCTCTGGGACACCAGGGCGAAGTGGCGGCGCAGGTCCAGCGGGTCGAGGTCGGTCAGCGGCTGGCCTTCGAGCAGGATGCGCCCCTGTTGCGGGTCATAGAAGCGCAGCAGCAAATCGAAAATCGTCGATTTGCCCGCACCGGACGGGCCGACCAGCGCCAGGGTCTCGCCGGGGTTGACAGTCAGGTTCAGGCCGTCAATGGCATAGCTGTCCGGCCGTGACGGATAGGAAAAGCGCAGGTCCTGCAGCTCCATACGGCCGCTGACGCGCTCGGGCAACTGCACGGTGCCGGTGGCAGGTGCCTGGATCTCGTTGCTCGACTGCAGCAATTCACCGATCCGCTCCGCCGCACCGGCAGCCCGTTGCAGCTCACCAAGCACTTCGCTGAGGGTGCCGACGGCGCTGCCGACGATCAAGCTATAGAACACAAACGCCGCCAGCTCACCGCCGGAAATCCGCCCACCGATCACATCCATGCCGCCAACCCAGAGCATCACGCCCACGGCGCCGAGCACCAGCATGATCACCAGGGTAATCAGCCAGGCACGCTGCACGATGCGTTTGCGCGCGGTGGTAAAGGCGTCTTCCACGGTCACGGCGAAGCGCTTCTCGTCCTGCACCTGGTGGTTATAGGCTTGCACGGTCTTGATCTGGCCGAGGGTCTCGGACACGTAGCTGCCCACATCGGCGATACGGTCCTGGCTCAAGCGCGACAAGCTGCGCACGCGGCGGCCGAAAATCAGGATCGGCGCCAGTACCAGCGGCAGCGCCACCACCACAATGCTGGTGAGCTTGGGGTTCGTGATAAACAGCAGCACGATACCGCCGATCACCATCAAGGCATTGCGCAGGAACAGCGACAGCGAAGAGCCGATCACCGATTGCAGCAAGGTGGTGTCGGTGGTCAGTCGCGACTGGATTTCCGAGCTGCGATTGTTCTCGTAGAACCCGGGGTGCAGGTAGATCAGGTGGTTGAACACCTGCCGCCGAATATCCGCCACCACCCGCTCGCCAATCCACGACACCAGGTAAAACCGCGCAAACGTACCCACGGCCAGGCCCAACACCAACACCATAAACAGGCCGATGGACTGGTTGAGCAGGTGCGGTGACTGGGTCATGAAGCCCTGGTCCACCAGCAGGCGGATGCCCTGCCCCATGGACAACGTGATGCCAGCGGTGACGATCAGCGCCAACAGCGCACCCAGCGCCTGCCAGCGGTAGGGCGCAATAAAGCGGCTGGCCAGGCGGATCGCACGGCGTTGACGGACTGAGAACATGGAGGGCATCACCTGCGTAAGGGAGATAAGTATCTACCGCCCTTACATGGGGGGAACCTGGGTAAATAACAATGAGTCGGATTAATTATGCCCGCCGATGCTGGCCCCTAGAGGCTATCGGTCTAATGCCCGGCTGGAAATTCGTAATGGTTTCTGGTGGACTGAGTATTCGAACCGATGAATGTGCAAGGAGTTGTAACGGCGCAGTCACGCGGGGGGTTCACAGTAGGTACACAACCTGATGAGGAGACAGGCCATGACCTTGCAAGATAGCAGCGATGCCAAAATTGAAGTGATTCGCCAACCGCAGCAGTTGCCTTGCTCGTACATCGACGCCAAGGGCCGCGAAGTGCAGATCACCGAAGAGATGATCCAGCAGGCGTGCAGCGAGCTGGAGCAGCGGCTGGTCAAGCCTGCCCAGGGCTGAAGCGCCCACGCACTTTCAAACCCGGCCCAGGTGGCCGGGTTTTTTATAGGCTGGCTTTAAACCGCTTGAGCGCCCAGGGCGGTGACGATGTTTGCCAACACCGTCGACTCCCCATTGATCCGCACCCTCAAGCCGTCAATCTCGCGGCGTGCCGGGTAGCCCTTGCGCAACAGGTCGAAAGCCTTGCGCTGTTGTTCCACGGTTCCCACAAGGCTACGGCGGAAATCCGCATCATCACGGCGCGGGTCGTACACGCTGCGACACAGGGTGGCCAGCGCCCAGGCGGGGTCGGTCGAGGCATTCAGCTGCACTTCGGCCAGCCACGGCTCCGGCAACAGATCGCTCAATTGAATCGCAGGCGCCTGGCCCAGGTAGGCGCAGAACGCCTGATAAATCTGCGCCGTGCCACGCTGCCGGCCATCCAGGCTGTAACCGGCGATATGCGGCGTAGCCAGTACGCACAGGTCTGCCAGGTCGACATCCACCTGCGGCTCGCCTTCCCACACATCCAGCACCGCTTGCAGGTCTTCGCGGTCCAGCAGCACCTCGCGCAGGGCAGCGTTATCCACCACCGCGCCACGGCTGGCGTTGATCAGCCAGGTGCCGGGCTTGAGCTGGTTGAGGCGCTGGCGGTCAAACAGGTGCCAGGTGGAACCGTTGCCGGATTTGGTCAACGGGGTGTGCAGGCTGATCACGTCGCATTGCTCGATAATCTGCTCCAGGCTCACGTAATCGCCGTCTTCGGCGATCTGCCGCGGCGGGTCACACACCAGCACGTTCCAGCCCAGGCCCTTGAGCACCTTGACCAGCCGCCCGCCGACTTCACCGGCGCCCACCACGCCATACGTGCGCTGGTTGAGGTCGGCGCCTTCGAGCTCGGCCAGGGTTTGCAGGCTGCCCAGCACATAGTCGACCACGCCCCGCGCATTGCAGCCGGGAGCGCTGGACCATTGGATACCGGCCTGCTTGAAGTAATCGAGGTCGAGGTGGTCAGTGCCGATGGTGCAAGTGCCGACAAAACGCACCGATGTGCCGTCCAGCAAGGCGCGGTTCACGTTGGTGACCGAGCGCACCAGCAGCACGTCCGCCTGCTCCAGCGTGGCGCGGTCGATGGCGCGCCCGGGCACCCGGCGAATCTCGCCAAACCCTTCGAAGAAGGCATCGAGTAGCGGAATATTTTCGTCGGCAACAATCAACATGGCAGGCTCCTTTCGCGGAACAGCAGTGTACAGGGCTTGAGTGGGAGCTGGCTTGCCTGCGATGCGGGCGACTCGGTGGATCGCCCGAACCGAGGTGCTGCCATCGCAGGCAAGCCAGCTCCCACAGGGGTTCAGCGCCTGTTGGTAGAGCGCATTACAAATCAGCAACACTGGTTTTTTCCTGACCGTTGCGTCAAAGCGTAGAATCCGCCGTCCCTGCGCTGCTCTTTACTGGACACCTGTACGTGAACACTGCCACCGCCACCCTCACCCGCCCCGCCCGCATCAGCCGGGAAGTGCGCGACCTGCTGACCCTGGCCCTGCCGATCATGATTGGCCAACTGGCCACCACCGCGATGAGCTTTGTCGATGCGGTAATGGCCGGGCGCGTCAGCCCCCAGGACCTGGCGGCCGTGGGCCTGGGCAATTCGATCTGGATCCCGGTGTACCTGCTGATGACCGGCACCCTGCTGGCCACCACGCCGAAAGTCGCCCAGCGCTACGGTGCCGGGCAGTTCAGCGAGATCGGCCCGCTGGTGCGCCAGTCCTTGTGGCTGGCGGTGGTGGTCGGGATCAGTGCGGCACTGTTGCTGCTGTGCGCCGAACCGATCCTGCATGCGATGAAAGTCGAGCCTGACCTGATCAAACCCTCAATGGGCTACCTGCACGGCATCGCCGCCGGCATGCCGGCGATTGCGTTGTATTACGTACTGCGCTGTTTCAGTGACGGCCTGGGCCGCACGCGGCCGAGCATGGTCATGGGCCTGTGCGGGCTGGCGCTGAATATTCCGCTGAACTACATCTTCATCTATGGCCACCTCGGCGTGCCAGCCATGGGCGGCGTGGGCTGCGGCTGGGCCACCGCGATTGCGATGTGGGTGATGATGCTCGGCCTGGCCGGCTGGACCCGCTGGGGCCCGGCCTACCAGAGCAGCGAACTGTTCAAGCGTTTCGACTGGCCGCAATGGGCGGTGATCAAGCGTGTCCTGGGGATTGGCCTGCCCATCGGCATCGCGATCTTTGCCGAATCGAGCATCTTTGCGGTGATCGCCCTGTTGCTCGGCGGCCTGGGCGCCACGGTGGTGTCCGGGCATCAGATTGCGCTGAACGTCAGCTCCCTGGTTTTCATGATCCCCTACTCCCTGAGCATGGCGGTCACCGTGCGTGTGGGCCAGGCGCTGGGGCGAGGCGAGCCGCGTGAAGCGCGTTTCGCCGCCGGGGTCGGCATGGGCACCGCGCTGGCGTATGCCTGCCTGTCCTGCAGCCTGATGCTGGTGTTTCGCGAGCAGATTGCGGCGATCTACACCCCGGACCCGATCGTGATTCACTTGGCGTCGACGCTGATCGTGTTCTCGGCGCTGTTCCAGTTCAGCGACTCGATCCAGGTCACCGCCGCCGGTGCCCTGCGCGGCTATCAGGATACCCGCGTGACCATGGTGCTGACCCTGTTTGCCTATTGGGGCGTGGGCCTGCCGGTGGGTTACGCGCTGGGGCTGACCGACTGGCTCGGCGAACCGAGCGGCCCGAGCGGTTTGTGGCAGGGCCTGATCGTGGGCCTGAGCTGTGCGGCGGGGATGTTGCTGGTGCGCTTGGCGCGCAGTGCACGCCGACGCATTCGTGTGGACAAGACGAGGCGCCTCCATCCGGCCCTGTGACAACACCTGAGGCAGAACCTGTGGCGAGCGGGCTTGCCCGCGTTGGGTCGCGAAGCGGCCCCAAAAATGGGCCTGCTACGCAGTCCAACGCGGGCCAGCCCGCTCGCCACAACTGCAGTGTTTTAAGGGTTTAATCGACCTTCTTGCGGATCCAGTACAGGTACGTGCCGGCCTGCTCCTGCTGATCCACCAGTTCGTGGTCAAGGAACACGCAGAACTTGGGGATATCGCGGCGCGTCGACGGGTCGGTGGCGATCACCTTGAGCAAGCCGCCGGGCGGCAGGTCGCGGATGTGCTGGTGCAACATCATCACCGGCTCCGGGCAGTTGAGGCCGGTGGCGTCAAGGGTGCCGTCGACGGGCAAATCCAGAGACTGACTCATACTTCACTCCTAAAACAGACCCGTTCTCCTGTGGGAGCGGGCTTGCCCGCGATGACGGGGGCACATTCAACATAGATTTCTACAGTTATACCGCTATCGCAGGCAAGCCAGCTCCCACAGTTGATATCAGTGTTTTTTGGCTTTCTTCACATCCACCAGCCGACGCAGGTGGCAGGTCACTTCCTCGCGGTCGTGGTACAGCTGCTTGCAGCCGATCTCGACCCGAATCCCACGCGCCTTGAACCCTTCTTCGATGCGCTCCAGCAGACGCTTGACCTCGGCGTAACGCTGCTTCATCGGCAATTTCAGGTTCACCACCGCCTCACGGCAATAGCCCTCGCCGATCCAGGTTTCCAGCAGCGCGGCGTTGCGCGCCGGTTTTTCGACGATATCGCAGACCATCCAGTCCACCGGCTGCTTGGGCACAAAGGTGAAGCCGTCAGCCATCAAGTGCTGCACCAGGCCGGTGTCCATCAGGCTTTCGGCCATGGGGCCGTTGTCGATGGCGGTCACCAGCATGCCCCGGTTGACCAGTTGCCAGGTCCAGCCGCCAGGGGCTGCACCGAGGTCGACGCCGGTCATGTCGCCGTGCAGGCGCTCGTCCCACTGGTCGCGGGGGATAAAGTGGTGCCAGGCCTCTTCCAGCTTCAGGGTCGAACGGCTTGGCGCGTCACGCGGGAATTTCAAACGCGGGATGCCCATCGGCCACATGGCGGAGTTGTTCGACTCGGCCAGGCCCATGAATACTTCGCGGCCGCTTTTGAACGTCAGCAGCAGGCGCGGCTGGCTCGGGTCGTCCACCAGTTTGCCGGCGTTGAGCAGGGCTTTGCGCAGGTGCACTTCGAATTTCTTGCAGAAGTTCGACAGCTCCTTGCCGTCGTTGGTGTCGACCATCTCCAGCCACAGGCTGCCGCACACCGGGAAGCCCTGCAGGTGGTTGAGGATCACGCTGATACGGTCGGTTTCCGGCAGGTCGATAAACACCCCGCGTGCCCACTGCCGCGGGAAGATCAGCTCGGCAAAGCGCTGACCGTGCATCAGACGCTGGGCGCCGTCTTCTTCGGTGCAGACAAATTCGGCGCAGGCGCTGCCGGTCTTGGTCTTGGCGTAGCCGGAAACGTTCAGGCGCGCGGCGTGTTCCGCGATCTCGGAACAGACTTCGCCTTCAAAACCCGGGCGGCAGTGCATAAAAAGGGTGTTCATTGAATCTCCTGGCAACCGGCTTGCTGTAGCGCAATGCCTGTCATGAAAACGCGCGCATGATAGCCGAGTTCGGAACCTTGGACTTAACGATAGAGTCCAGTTATTAGCCTGCTAATGAAAACAGGGCTAAGTTGAAAGCTCTGTTCGTCCCGTCAGGTCCGTAGCCGTGCGGACCATAAGGAGTCATGTAATGTCATCCCTTGATAGCCTGAGAACCCTTAAAACCCTGCAGATAGACGACAAAACCTACCACTACTTCAGCCTGCCCGAAGCCGCCAAGAGCCTGGGTGACCTGGATAAGCTGCCGATGTCCCTCAAGGTGCTGCTGGAAAACCTGCTGCGCTGGGAAGACGACAAGACCGTCACCGGCGCCGACCTCAAGGCGATCGCCGCCTGGCTCAAAGAGCGCCAGTCCGACCGCGAGATCCAGTACCGCCCCGCCCGGGTATTGATGCAAGACTTTACCGGGGTGCCCGCCGTGGTCGACCTGGCCGCCATGCGCGCCGCCGTGGCCAAGGCCGGTGGCGACCCGCAGCGCATCAACCCGCTGTCCCCGGTGGACCTGGTGATCGACCACTCGGTGATGGTCGACAAATTCGGCACCACCAGCGCGTTTGAGCAGAACGTCGACATCGAAATGCAGCGCAACGGCGAACGCTACGCCTTCCTGCGCTGGGGCCAAAGTGCCTTCGATAACTTCAGCGTCGTGCCACCGGGCACCGGCATCTGCCACCAGGTCAACCTCGAATACCTCGGCCGCACCGTGTGGACCAAGGATGAAGACGGCCGCACCTACGCGTTCCCCGACACCCTGGTGGGCACCGATTCGCACACCACCATGATCAACGGTCTCGGCGTACTCGGCTGGGGCGTGGGCGGTATCGAAGCGGAAGCGGCGATGCTCGGCCAGCCGGTGTCGATGCTGATTCCGGAAGTGATCGGCTTCAAGCTCACCGGTAAATTGAAAGAAGGCATTACCGCCACCGACCTGGTGCTGACCGTCACGCAGATGCTGCGTAAAAAAGGCGTGGTGGGTAAGTTCGTCGAATTCTATGGCGACGGCTTGGCCGACCTGCCCCTGGCCGACCGCGCCACCATCGCCAACATGGCCCCGGAATACGGCGCTACCTGTGGTTTTTTCCCGGTGGACGACGTAACGCTGGACTACCTGCGCCTGTCCGGCCGTCCGGCAGCAACCGTGAAGCTGGTGGAGGCTTACACCAAGGCGCAAGGCTTATGGCGCAACGCAGGCCAGGAACCGGTGTTCACCGACAGCCTGGCCCTGGACATGGGCAGCGTCGAAGCCAGCCTCGCCGGGCCGAAACGCCCGCAGGACCGCGTGTCGCTGCCGAATGTCGGCCAAGCGTTCAGCGATTTCCTCGATCTGCAATTCAAACCGACCAACAAGGAAGAAGGCCGCCTGGAAAGTGAAGGCGGTGGCGGTGTGGCCGTGGGCAACGCCGACCTGGTGGGTGAGACCGACTATGAATACGACGGCCAGACCTATCGCCTGAAAAACGGCGCCGTGGTGATCGCCGCGATCACCTCCTGCACCAACACCTCCAACCCGAGCGTGATGATGGCGGCCGGCCTGGTGGCGAAAAAGCCGTGGAAAAAGGCCTGACCCGCAAACCCTGGGTCAAGACCTCCCTGGCTCCAGGTTCCAAAGTGGTCACCGACTACTACAAGGCGGCGGGTCTTACCCAGTACCTCGACCAGCTCGGTTTCGACCTGGTGGGCTATGGCTGCACCACCTGTATCGGCAACTCCGGCCCCTTGCCCGAGCCGATCGAAAAAGCCATCCAGAAGGCCGATCTGGCCGTCGCTTCGGTGCTGTCCGGCAACCGTAACTTTGAGGGTCGCGTGCACCCGCTGGTGAAAACCAACTGGCTGGCCTCGCCGCCGCTGGTGGTCGCCTATGCGCTGGCCGGCACCGTGCGTATCGATATCAGCAGCGAGCCGCTGGGGAACGATCAGGACGGCAAGCCGGTGTACCTCAAGGACATCTGGCCGAGCAGCAAAGAGATTGCTGACGCGGTGGCACAGGTCAGCACCGGTATGTTCCACAAGGAATACGCCGAGGTGTTTGCCGGTGACGCGCAGTGGCAAGCCATTGAAGTGCCGCAGGCCGCGACTTACGTGTGGCAGAAAGACTCTACCTACATCCAGCATCCGCCGTTTTTCGATGACATCGCCGGCCCCTTACCGGTGATCAAGGATGTCAAAGGCGCCAATGTACTGGCCCTGCTGGGCGATTCGGTGACCACCGACCACATCTCCCCCGCCGGCAATATCAAGACCGACAGCCCGGCTGGCCGCTACCTGCGCGAGCAAGGCGTGGAACCGCGGGACTTCAACTCCTACGGCTCACGCCGCGGCAACCATGAAGTGATGATGCGCGGCACGTTCGCCAATATCCGCATCCGCAATGAGATGCTCGGCGGCGAGGAGGGTGGCAACACGCTCTACATCCCTACCGGCGAGAAAATGCCGATCTATGACGCAGCCATGCAATACCAGGCTTCTGGCACGCCGCTGGTGGTGATCGCAGGCCAGGAATACGGCACCGGGTCAAGCCGTGACTGGGCGGCCAAGGGCACCAACCTGCTGGGGGTCAAGGCGGTGATCGCCGAGAGCTTCGAGCGGATTCACCGCTCCAACCTGGTAGGCATGGGCGTGCTGCCGTTGCAGTTCAAGCTGGACCAGAACCGCAAGGCGCTCAAGCTGACCGGCAAGGAGAAAATCGACATTCTCGGTCTGACCGACGTGGAGATCACCCCGCGCATGAACTTGACGCTGGTGATTACGCGGGAGGATGGCAGCAGCGAGAAGGTCGAGGTGCTGTGCCGGATCGACACGCTCAATGAAGTGGAATACTTCAAGTCGGGCGGGATTCTGCACTATGTACTGCGGCAGTTGATCGCCTCTTAAGCACGACGCAGATCAAATGTGGGAGTGGGCTTGCTCGCGAATACGGTGGATCAGTCAAATATGTATCGACTGACACTGTGCATTCGCGAGCAAGCCCGCTCCCACATTTTTGACCGCGTTTCAGATCAGCCGAACAACCACTTCCACAACAGCACCAACACCACCACCGCCAGAATCGGCCGCGCAATGCGGTACGCCTTCGGATGCTTGCGCTTCCACTGTTTGACCACACCACTGAACTTGTCGCTGAAGGTCTTGCTCCACGCATATGCCTGGTTGATGCCGCCCACGCGTTCGTCGTCGAGGTTCTGCGGCGCCGTAGCGCGGCCCAATTGCTTGCTGACCCAGCGGTTGATGCGGGTCATTACACGGTTGCTCAGCGGGCGTTCGATGTCGCAGAACAGAATCACGCGGGTCTGCTCGGTTTCGTTCTTGACCCAGTGCACGTAGGTTTCGTCGAACATCACGTCCTCACCGTCGCGCCAGGCGTAAACCTGGCCGTCGACGAAGATCCGGCAGTCGTCGGAATTCGGCGTGGACAGGCCCAGGTGGTACCGCAGGGAACCGGCAAACGGGTCGCGGTGCGGGTTGAGGTGGCTGCCGCCCGGCAACAGGGCGAACATCGCGCCCTTGACGTTGGGGATGCTGCTCACCAGCGCCACGGTTTTCGGGCAGAGCGCCTCGGCCGATGGCAGGGGTTTGTCATACCACTTGAGGTAAAAACGCTTCCAGCCCTTTTTGAAGAACGACCCGAAACCGGCGTCGTTGTTCTTTTCGGCGGCGCGGATGTAGCCCTCGTCGAACAGGTGCATGGCCTCTTCGCGGATCACTTCCCAGTTGTCCTTGAGCACGTCCAGTTCGGGAAACTTGCTGCGGTCCAGGTACGGCTTGGACGGCACGGCCGAAAACAGGTACATCAAGGCGTTATAGGGGGCGAACAGCGCCGAATGGTTGACGAACTGGCGCAACATCGGCAAACGCGCCTTGCCGCGCAGGTGCACATACAGCGTGCTGCCGATAAACAACGCCAGTACCGACAGTTTGGCGGCCAAAGAAAAGGTCATGCAGCAACTCCTGAAATAATCGCCTGGCCAACAGCAGACGTAGCAGCCGGCCATGATAAACAGTTGAGCCATTATGCAGAAGGCCCGAGCTGACCGGCTGACACAAATCAAACATCGCATTGTGGCGAGCCTGCTTTCTGTGGCGAGCGGGCTTGCCCGCGTTGGGGCGCGGAGCGGCCCTAAAACCAGTCACCGTGTTTAGCTCTGCAGAAATGCGGCGTGGGCCATTGGGGCTGCTGCGCAGCCCAACGCGGGCAAGCCCGCTCGCCACAACAAGCCTGCTCGCCACAGCGAGCCTGCTCAACACAGGCATATATCAAGCCTGGGTTTCTTGTTCGGTAAACAGATCGCTGAAGAGCATGCTCGACAGGTAGCGCTCACCGGAGTCCGGCAGAATCACTACGATGGTCTTGCCCTGCATTTCCGGCTTCTCGGCCAGGCGCACGGCCACCGCCATCGCGGCACCGCAGGAGATGCCGCACAGAATCCCCTCTTCCTGCATCAGGCGCAGGGCCATGGCCTTGGACTCGTCATCGGTCACCAGCTCTACGCGGTCGACCATCGACAAATCGAGGTTTTTCGGCACGAAACCGGCGCCGATGCCCTGGATTTTGTGCGGGCTGGGCTTGATCTCTTCACCAGCCAGTGCCTGGGTGATCACCGGCGACACGATCGGCTCTACCGCCACCGACAATATCGGTTTGCCCTGGATGTTTTTGATGTAGCGCGACACACCGGTGATGGTGCCGCCGGTGCCCACGCCCGCGACCAGTACGTCCACCGCGCCATCGGTGTCGTTCCAGATTTCCGGGCCGGTGGTTTTCTCGTGGATCGCCGGGTTGGCCGGGTTTTCAAACTGGGCCGGCATAAAGTAGGTGGCCGGGTCGCCGGCGACGATTTCAGCCGCCTTGTCGATAGCCCCTTTCATGCCTTTGGCCGGCTCGGTCAGCACCAACTCGGCGCCGAGGGCCTTGAGCACCTTGCGCCGCTCAATACTCATGGAGGCCGGCATGGTCAGCAGCAGCTTGTAGCCACGGGCCGCGGCGACGAAGGCCAGGCCGATACCGGTGTTGCCGGAGGTAGGTTCGACGATGGTCATGCCCGGCTTGAGTTTGCCGGAGCTTTCGGCGTCCCAGATCATGTTTGCGCCAATGCGGCACTTCACCGAATAGCCTGGGTTGCGCCCTTCAATCTTGGCCAGGATGGTCACGCCACGCGGGGCGATGCGGTTGATCTGCACCAGGGGCGTGTTACCGATGGAGTGCGCGTTGTCTGCAAAAATGCGGCTCATGACGGGTCCTTTAGGCAATATCAAGAAGGCCACAAGGGTATGCCTCGTGCTGCAAAGCGTCCAGTCGGAGGAACGTTGGGCGCGTCCGCACAGTCCATCTCCTACATGCAAGGAGAACCGCCATGAAACGTCGCTACAGCTGGCCACTATGGACCGTCGCCGGAGTGCTGGTATTGCTGGTTGCCATCAGTGTCGCCCTGCCCTATCTGGTGCGTAACTACCTCAACGACAAGCTCGCCGACATGGGCGACTACCGTGGCCAGGTCACCGACGTGGACCTGGCACTGTGGCGCGGCGCGTACCGCATCAACGGCCTGCAGATCGTCAAGGTCGACGGCAAGGTGCCTGTACCGTTCGTCAAGGCGCCGCTGATCGACCTCGCGGTGAGCTGGCATTCGTTGTGGTACGACCATGCGGTGGTGGCCAAGGTGCTGTTCATCAACCCCGAGGTGAACTTTGTCGACGGCGGCGCCAACCAGCAGGCATCCCAGACCGGTAAAGGCACCGACTGGCGCGAGCAACTGAGCAAACTGGCACCGATCACCCTCGATGAAGTGCGCATCCAGGAGGGCAAGATCGCTTTCCATAACTTCAGCTCCAAGCCCCCGGTGAATATCAACGCCACCTCGGTGAATGCCAGCTTCTACAACCTGACCAACGTGGTCGACGTCAAAGGCAAGCGCGATGCACGCTTCGAAGGCAAGGCCCTGCTGCAAGGCCAGGCACCGCTGGAGGCCACCGCCACCTTTGACCCGCTGAGCAATTTCGAAAACTTCGAATTCCGCTTTCGCGCCAAGGATTTGCAGCTCAAGCGCATGAATGACTTCGCCTCGGCCTACGGCAAGTTCGATTTCAAGGCCGGTACCGGCGATGTGGTGATCGAAGCCCAGGCGGAAAAAGGCCAACTGACCGGTTACATCAAGCCGCTGCTGCGCGATGTCGAGGTGTTCGACTGGCAGCAGGACGTGGAAAACAAGGACAAAAACATCTTCCGTTCGATCTGGGAGGCCGTGGTCGGCGCCAGCGAGACCGTGTTGAAAAACCAGTCCAAGAACCAGTTCGCCACCCGCGTGGAGCTGAGTGGCAGCGTGCATCAGCAAAATGTCAGCGCGTTCTCTGCATTTTTGGCGATTTTGCGTAATGGGTTTATCCAGGCGTTCAATGCCCGTTACGAGCAACCCAAGCCCAGCGCAGATTAACTGGGGGAGCGGTGCAGCGTGAAGGTTGTGTCGTGACCGGCCATTCAGAGACTGAATAACCCGTCTGCGTTCACAGTCGCCGGGGCTGCGCGGTATAGTCCGGGCATTGATGAATTCGAGGAATGACCGATGAAGTTCGAAGGCACCCAGGCCTATGTGGCTACCGATGACCTGAAATTGGCCGTCAACGCCGCCATCACCCTGGAGCGGCCATTGCTGGTCAAGGGCGAACCGGGCACCGGCAAGACTATGCTCGCCGAGCAACTGGCCGAATCCTTCGGCGCCAAACTGATTACCTGGCACATCAAGTCCACCACCAAGGCGCATCAGGGCCTCTACGAGTACGACGCGGTTAGCCGCCTGCGTGACTCGCAGTTGGGCGTGGATAAAGTGCACGATGTGCGCAATTACCTGAAAAAAGGCAAGCTCTGGGAAGCGTTCGAGTCCGAAGAGCGGGTGATTCTGCTGATCGATGAAATCGACAAGGCCGATATCGAGTTCCCCAACGACCTGCTGCAAGAACTCGACAAGATGGAGTTCTACGTCTACGAAATCGACGAGACCATCAAGGCCAAGAAACGCCCGATCATCATCATTACCTCCAACAACGAAAAAGAGCTGCCGGACGCGTTCCTGCGCCGCTGCTTCTTCCACTACATCGCTTTCCCCGACCGCACCACCCTGCAAAAAATCGTGGATGTGCACTACCCGGACATCAAGAAGGACCTGGTCAGCGAAGCCCTGGACGTATTCTTCGACGTGCGCAAAGTGCCGGGCCTGAAGAAAAAGCCGTCCACCTCCGAGCTGGTCGACTGGCTCAAATTGCTGATGGCCGACAATATCGGCGAGGCCGTGCTGCGCGAGCGCGACCCGACCAAGGCCATCCCGCCCCTGGCCGGTGCGCTGGTGAAGAACGAGCAAGATGTGCAACTGCTGGAGCGACTGGCGTTCATGAGCCGTCGCGGTAATCGCTGATGTTGCTCAACCTGTTCAATGAAATGCGCGCGGCCAAGGTGCCGGTGTCGGTGCGCGAGCTGCTTGACCTGATCAACGCCCTGAAACAGCGCGTGACCTTCGCCGACATGGACGAGTTTTACTACTTGGCCCGGGCGATTCTGGTCAAGGACGAGCGGCATTACGACAAGTTCGACCGGGCGTTCAGCGCCTACTTCAACGGCCTGGAAAAGCTCGACGACCACCTGCAGGCGTTGATCCCCGAGGAGTGGCTGCGCAAGGAGTTCGAACGCTCGCTGAGCGATGAAGAGCGTGCGCAGATCCAGTCCCTCGGCGGCCTGGACAAGCTGATCGAAGAATTCAAGAAGCGCCTGGAAGAACAGAAGGAACGCCACGCCGGCGGCAACAAGTGGATCGGCACCGGCGGCACCAGCCCGTTCGGTTCCGGCGGCTACAACCCGGAAGGCATTCGCGTGGGTGACGCCGGCAAACGCCAGGGCAAGGCGGTAAAGGTCTGGGACCAGCGCGAGTACAAGAACCTCGACGACCAGGTTGAGCTGGGCACGCGCACTATCAAGATCGCCCTGCGCCGCCTGCGCAAGTTTGCGCGCCAGGGTGCGGCCGAAGAGCTGGATATCGACGGCACCATCGACCACACCGCCCGCGATGCCGGGTTGCTGAATATCCAGATGCGCCCGGAGCGGCGTAACACCATCAAGCTGCTGTTGCTGTTCGACATCGGCGGCTCGATGGATGCCCACGTCAAAATCTGCGAAGAGTTATTTTCGGCGTGCAAGACCGAGTTCAAGCACCTGGAGTACTTCTACTTCCACAACTTCGTGTACGAGTCGGTGTGGAAAAACAACCAGCGCCGCACCTCGGAACGCACCTCGACCCAGGATTTGCTGCACAAATACGGCGCCGATTACAAAGTGATCTTTATCGGCGATGCGTCGATGGCGCCGTATGAAATAACCCAGGCCGGCGGCAGTGTTGAGCACTGGAACGAGGAGCCGGGGTATGTGTGGATGCAGCGTTTCATGGCCAAGTACAAGAAGTTGATCTGGATTAACCCGTATCCCAAGGACACGTGGGGGTACACCGCCTCGACCGGGATTGTGCGGGAGTTGGTGGAGGATCAGATGTACCCGCTGACGTTGCGCGGGTTGGAAGAAGGCATGCGCTTTCTCTCCAAATAAACGCAGATCCAAATGTGGGAGCGGGCTTGCTCGCGAATGCGCAGTGTCAGCCAACCTATCAGGCAACTGACCCACCGCTTTCGCGAGCAAGCCCGCTCCCACCTTCTGGATTGCAGCGTGGTTTAGCCCGTGGTTAACCGCTGCAAATACTCGATATGCTGCCGATGCGCCGTCTCCTGCACCACCGGCGCCAACCGAACCTTCTCCCCCGGCAGACACTGCGCCAGCCGCGCCAGCGCCAATGGTGTCAGCGCACCTAGACGCGGGTAACCACCAATGGTCTGCCGATCATTGAGCAACACAATCGGCTGCCCATCCGGCGGCACCTGGATCGCCCCCAGAGGAATTCCTTCGGAGATCAACGACGGCCCCTGATACTGCAACGGCGTGCCCAACAGGCGCATACCCATGCGGTCGGCGCGGCTGTCCAGCGCCCACTCGGTGTTGAAGGCATCGAACAGGCTTTGCCCACTGAACTGGCCGATTTGTGCGCCGACAATCACGTCCAGTGATGCTGCCGATTGCAACCCTGGGTCAGCCAGCACTTTCATCGCCCCGCCCGTACCGGAATACGCCAACCGCCCGCCTTCAGCCAGCACTTTGCCGAAACCATCAAGCCCGCCCAGTTCCTCACGTACCACCGTGGCGCAACTGCCCAGCACCTGCGGCGCATCAAACCCGCCCGGTGCCGCCAGGTAAGCCCGCGCCCCGTTGAATGGCTGGGTAAAGCGCAAACGCTGGCCCTTTTGCAGGATAAAACTGCGGCCGGGGCTGATGGCGCGTTCGTCGATATACGCGCCCAGGTCCGCACCGGCAAGGGCCAGCAGGCAGTAATCCTCGGCCTGCACGGTAAAGCCGCCGAGGGTAATTTCCACCACCGGCGCGTCCAGCGCATTGCCCAACAGCCAGTTGGCCCAGGACATCGACACCCAGTCCAGCGCGCCGCCCTGGGTCACGCCCAAGTGGCGCACGCCAAAACGACCGGCGTCCTGCAACAGGCACAGCGGCGTGCTGGCCTCGATCAACAAGCGGCTCATGCCTGCGCCTCCAACGGCGTGTCATCGCCACCCAGTTTGATGAATTCGGCGTGATCAACCGCTTCGAAACGCACCGTGTCGCCCGGTTGCATCAGGCTGTAACCGTCGCGCTCGCGGTCGAAGAGTTTGGCCGGGGTACGGCCGATCAGGTTCCAGCCGCCCGGCGACACCACCGGGTACGCGGCCGTTTGCCGTTCGGCAAGGCCGACGCTGCCGGCCGCCACGCGTTTGCGTGGGGTCTTCAGGCGGGGGTGGCGAGGCTTTCATCCACCAGGCCCATAAAGGCGAAACCGGGGGCGAAACCGAGGGCGAACACCTGGTAGGGGTGAGCGCTGTGACGGCGAATCACGTCGTCCACGGCCAAGCCGCTGCGCTGGCTGAGCAAGCTCAATTCAGGGCCGACGCTCAGGTCGTACCACACGGGCAGCACATGGCATTGGCCGCCGCCCTGGGCCTGGGGTTGCAGGTCGGTGAGGGCCTGGTCGATCAGTTCGCGGGCTTGGGCCGGGTTCAACGCAGTGAGGTCGTAATGCACCATCAAGGTGGTGTAGGACGGCACCAGGTCCACCAGCGCCGCGCCAAAACCGCTGCGCAAACGCTGGGTAGCGGCGAGCATCCACGGCATATTCGCTTCGGCGATCACCTCAAACAGACGCACCATCAAACAGTCGATGGCAACCACTTCAATCCGTGGTTTCATGCTGGCCTCAACGCCTCGCGGATGCGCTGCACCGCGGCGATCGAGCTGGCATTGTCGCCATGCACGCACAGGGTATTGGCCTGCAGGACCAGCGGGCTGCCGTCGCTGGCGGTCAGCGCGTGGCCACGCGAAAGGGTCAGGGCTTGCTGCACGATGGTCTCGGGATCATGGTGCACCGCACCCGGCAACTGGCGCGAAACCAGATGCCCCTTGGGGTCATAGGCACGGTCGGCGAAGGCTTCAAACCAGAGGGTTACGCCGTATTCGTCGCCCAGGGCCTGCGCTGCGCTGTTGTCGCGGGTCGCCAGCAGCATCAGCGGCAGCTCGCCGTAAGCCGCCACGGCCCGGATCACTGCGCGCAGTTGTGCGGGGTTGGCCATCATGTCGTTGTACATCGCGCCATGGGGTTTGACGTAGCTGACCCGCCCGCCCTGGGCGCGACAGATGCCGTCGAGGGCGCCGATCTGATAGTGCAACAGGTCCTGGATTTCCTCGGGCGTGTAGGCCATGGAACGGCGGCCGAAACCTTGCAGGTCTTGGTACGCCGGGTGCGCGCCGACCTGTACGCCGTGCTTGAGGGCCAGGCTGACGGTCTTGCGCATGATGCTCGGGTCGCCGGCATGGAAGCCGCAGGCCACGTTGGCGCAATCAATGAACGGCATGACCTCGGCGTCCAGACCCATGGTCCAGTTACCAAAGCTTTCGCCGATATCGCAATTGAGTAGCAGACGGCTCACGGTGGGCGCTCCTGTAGGCTTTGTTTTTTTGTAGTGTGGGATTTTTTACGCAGAACTCGCAACTTGTCCTGACACCCCAACGACGCTTATCGTGGAATAGCTCGATTTTTGGCGCTGGCCCGGTACGGCGTCCAACTAATAAAAACCGATCCATGCATAAGAAAAAGTTGATCCCATGAATTTGAAGTTCCTCGAAACCTTCGTCTGGGTGGCCAAGCTCAAGAGCTTTCGCCTGACCGCCGAGAAACTGTTCACCACCCAGGCCTCGATCTCCAGCCGCATCGCGGTGCTTGAAAGCGAGTTGGGGGTGAAGCTGTTTCTGCGTGATTCACGGGGCGTGAGCCTGACGCCGGAAGGCCTCAAGGTGCTCGATTATGCTGAGCAGATGATGGTGACCATGCAGGGGTTGAAGCAATCCCTGGAGACCACCAGCAGCAAGGTCGGGCGCATTCGTATCGGCGCGATGGACACCGTTATCCATACCTGGCTCAGCCCATTGGTGGCGGAACTGATGGACCATTTCCCGCTGGTAGAAATCGAGTTGGTCGCCGATACCGCACTGAACCTCAGCGATCAGCTGCAAAAAGGCTTCCTCGACCTGATCCTGCAAACCGACCTGCTGCGCCTCGAAACCGTGCGCAGCCTGGAACTGGCCAGCCACCCCATGGCGTGGATCGTCGCCAGCCAGTCGATCTACAACCGCGACTATGCCTCCCTCGCCGAGCTGGCCCAGGAGCGCATCATTACTTACTCGAAAAACTCCCACCCGCACCAGGACGTGCTGAGCCTGATGCAGGCCAACGGCGTGGCCGCGCCACGCATGAACTGTGTGAATTCGGTGTCGGCGATTACCCGCTTGCTGCGCGACGGGTTCGGGGTGGGCGCGCTGCCACCAGTGCTGGTCATCGAAGAACTGGCGCGTGGCGAGTTGGTGATGCTGCCGATGGCGCAGAAACTGCCGAACTTGCAGGTGGTGGTGTCGTGGCGCGTGGGGGTGGAATTGGTGGAGGAGATAGTCGGGCTGTGCCAGAAGGTGGTGGCGCGGTATGCCGAAGAGGTCGGTGAGGAGCGAATGGTGCTGACAAAATCGGGTTAAACCTGTGGGAGCTGGATTGCCTGCGATAGCGGTGCATCAGTGGCAACTGTGCAAGCTGACTCACCGCTATCGCAGGCAAGCCAGCTCGCACATTTTAGAGGCCCTTCAGGTCTCGCTCTTCAATCGGCCGGCTCTGGCGCAAGCGCTTGCCGCCGAGCACCACCCAGTCGATCAGCCGGAACAGGCACTCGATGCCGAACGACAACAGCATCGCCCCGCCCAGGCCCCAGCCCATGGCCTCGGGGGTCAGCAGGATCTGGTAGCTGTAGCCATTCCAGGTCTCCAGGCGGATATCCGGGTCGGCCGCCACGGCCACTTGCAGGGCGCGGATGTACCAAGGGCCTTGCATGGCCTGGAATTGTTTATCCAATGCCACCTGGCGATCGAGCATGGCGCCCAGGCTGTTGGCGTCGCTCTGGAATACCGGGTCGTCGCTGGCGCGGTAATGGGCGACCAGCGCCTGCAAGTCACCCTTGAAGAACTGCTGCGCAGTCGATTCAAACCCGCGCAAGCCGGTCTGGGCTTCGATCAGGTGGGCTTCAACGCGCTTGGCGTAGTCATTGATAAACCCCGGCACTTGCACACCGACCAACAAGCCAATGGCAAACAGCACCAACCGCAGATAACTGAGCAACATGGTCACTATCCTTACTCGGTAACGCCCTGGCTGACGCATTCACCGCGTCGCCACAGGCTCCATTGGCCCGGTTCGTAGCGGGTCCAGTTTTCGTTGTCGGTCAACGGTTCGGTAGCGATCACCGTCACCACATCATTGGGCGTAGTTTCGGCCTGAAAATCGACGATCACGTCGACATCTTTCAGGCGTGCCGGGCCAAACGGTGCGCGCCGGGTAATCTGCGCCAACTTGGTCGAACAGTAGCAAAACAGCCAGTCGCCATCGCTGAGCAGGCAGTTGAACACGCCCTTGCTGCGGTATTCGGCGCAGGCGGCGATCAGGTCCGGCAGCATCTGCTCGATGTCCACCGGCTCCGGGAAGGCTTCGCGCACACGGTTGAGCAGGTCACAGAACGCCGCTTCACTGTCGGTATCGCCCACCGGCCGGTAGAAGGTGGCGCGGGGGTGGAAGTCCGCCAACTGGCCATTATGGGCAAAACACCAGTTGCGGCCCCACAGTTCGCGTACGAACGGGTGGGTATTGGCCAGGCTCACCTTGCCCACATTGGCCTGGCGGATATGGCCGATCACCACTTCACTTTTGATCGGGTAGCGCTGCACCAGCAGGGCGACTTCCGACTCACTGCTGGCGGCCGGGTCCTGAAACAGGCGCAGGCCGCGGCCCTCGTAGAAGGCGATCCCCCAACCGTCGCGGTGGGGGCCGGTACGCCCACCGCGCTGCATCAGCCCGGTAAAGCTGAACACGATATCGGTGGGGACGTTGGCACTCATGCCCAATAATTCACACATGCCAGGGCTCTCGCTGCAGGGCGGACAACGTTAAAGGCGCGGTTCGACCCGCATACCGCTCACAGGCGCGGGACGGCGGTAAAGCTCATCGTCCTCATCCTGCGGCTCGGCCGCCAGGGCCGCATCAACCGCAGCCTTGCGCTCACGGCGGGCGTTGGCGGCACGTTCGATGGGCCAGCGGATCAGCACGATCACCAGGTACACACCAAACGCGATCATGGTGTACATAAACAGATCGGAGATGGCCCGCCAGGCGTTATTGCCGACCTTGAGCACCAGGTCCAGCGCGGTGATGGCCACGGCGGGTGCGAATTGAGTCTTGACCGGATCAACGATGGTCGGGCTGAACAGCAGCACCGCCATCAGCAATTGCAGCGGCTCGCGCAACCAGCGCCAGATCCAGCGGGTCATGCGCCACCACACCAACAAGCAGCCCAAAGCGGCGAAGGCGTAAAGGCCCCAAGCGGTCAGATAATCGTTCTCGGTCATGGTGTCCATGGCAAGGTAGGCAAACAGGCGGCTATGATAACGGCTTTTGCGTGTCGCGGCTGCAATGCCTGCCACCGTCCGCCAGACAGAGAGTGATCCATGCCGTCATCTAACGCCCCGATTGCCCGCAAAGCGCCAGGCCAGGACCCGTACGCCTGGCTGCAAGAGCGTGACAGCACTGAAGTCCTCGATTACCTCAAGGCCGAAAACGCCTGGCAGGAAGCCCAACTGGCCGACCAGCAGGCGCTGCGCGAAACCTTGTTCGAAGAGATCAAGGGCCGCATCCTCGAAACCGACCTGTCCCTGCCCTCCCCGTGGGGCCCGTACCTGTATTACACGCGCACCACCGCCGGTGACGAATATGCCCGCCACTACCGCTGCCACCGCCCGGCGGATGACAGTAACGCGGTGGATGAGAGCAGCGAAGAACTGCTTCTCGACCCTAACGTGCTGGCCAATGGCGGCTTTTTCTCCCTGGGCGCGTTCAGCATCAGCCCCGACCACCAGCGCCTGGCCTACAGCCTGGACACCAGTGGCGAAGAGATCTACACCCTGTACGTGAAGGAATTGGCCACCGACAAGGTCAGCGAACTGGCGTTCGAGAACTGCGACGGCAGCATGACCTGGGCCAATGACAGCCTGACGCTGTTCTTCGGCGAACTGGACGACACCCACCGCCCGCACAAGCTGTATCGCTACCGCCTGGACGGTACAGCGGCGCAGGAAGTGTTCCACGAGCCCGACGGCCGATTCTTCCTGCATTGCTACCGTTCCAGCTCCGAGCGCCAGTTGCTGCTGGCCCTGGGCAGCAAGACCACCAGCGAAATCTGGGCGCTGGACGCCAACCAGCCGCACCTGGATTTCACTTGCCTGGCGCCACGTGTCGAAGACCATGAATACGATGTCGACCACGGCCAGCTCAATGGCGCGTGGACCTGGTTTATCCGCAGCAACCGTGACGGCATCAACTACGCACTGTTCGTGGCTACCGACATCGGCGACGTGCCGGCCGAGAGTGAGTGGCAGAACCTGATCCCCCACAGCGATGAGGTGATGCTCGACGGCGTAAGCCTGAATGCCGGCGCCATGACCTTGAGCCTGCGCATCGGCGGCCTGCCGGTGATCGAAGTGCACCCCGAGGGCTTGCCGGCCTATCGCGTGGAACTGCCTGACGCCGCCTACAGTCTTTACGTACAGAACAGCCTGGAGTTTGCCAGCAACAAGATCCGCCTGCGTTATGAAGCACTAAACCGTCCGGCCCAGGTGCGCCAGCTTGAATTGGCTAAAGGCGAGCAACTGGTGCTCAAGGAAACCCCGGTACTGGGCGTGTTCAACGCCGACGACTATGTCAGCCAGCGCCTGTGGGCCACCTCCGCCGACGGCACCCAGGTGCCGATCAGCCTGGTGGTCAAGCGCGACCAGCTCGGCAAGCCTGTGCCTTTGTACCTGTATGGCTACGGCGCCTACGGCCACAGCCTTGACCCATGGTTCTCGCATGCGCGCCTGAGCCTGCTGGACCGCGGCGTGGCATTCGCCATCGCACATGTACGCGGCGGCGGCGAGCTGGGCGAAGCCTGGTACCGCAACGGCAAGCAGGAGCACAAGCAGAACACCTTCAGCGACTTTATCGCCTGCGCCGAACACCTGATCGCCGACGGCCTGACCACCGCCGGGCAACTGGCGATCAGCGGCGGCAGTGCCGGCGGCCTGTTGATCGGTGCGGTGCTCAACCAGCGCCCGGAGCTATTCCAGGCAGCGATTGCCGAAGTGCCGTTCGTCGACGTGCTCAACACCATGCTCGACCCGGAGCTGCCGCTGACCATCACCGAGTACGACGAGTGGGGCAACCCCGAAGAGCCAGAGGTGTACGAGCGCATCAAAGCCTATGCGCCGTACGAGAACGTCAGCGCCCAGGCCTACCCGGCCACGCTGGTGATCGCCGGCTACAACGACAGCCGAGTGCAGTACTGGGAAGCGGCCAAATGGGTGGCCAAGTTGCGCGATACCAAGACCGACGACAACCTGCTGCTGCTCAAGACCGAGCTGGGTGCCGGCCACGGCGGCATGAGCGGGCGTTATCAGGGATTACGTGACGTAGCGCTCGAATATGCATTTGTGTTCAAGGCGCTGGGCCTGGTTTAAGGAACTTAGTGTGGCGGCCCTGTCTGAACACAGGACCGCCTACTTGATTGATGGACCAAGATTGCAGCCATGTCCCAACCGACTTTATTGAATAACGAAATTCGCGACATGCTGATGGACTGCGGCCTGTTCGATCCGCTGCTGCCGGAAGATTTTCACGTGGCCGCCGGCTACTTCAATATCAGCAGCATTGCCAAGGGCGAGGTAATTTTTCTCGAGGGCGACGCCGGCACCTTTATGTGCATCATCCACAGCGGCCAGGTGGCGGTGCAAAAAACCAACCCTGGCGGCCAGCGCCTGACCATTGCCACCCTGCGCAGTGGCCGGGCCTTTGGCGAAATGGCGGTGCTTGACGGCGAGCGGCGCTCGGCCAGTTGCGTGGCCGCCAGTGACTGCGTGCTGCTGAACCTGGGCAAGGACTCCCTGGAAAAAATGCTCAACGAAGCACCCAGGGTGGCCGCCAAGATCATCCGTGCGATTGCCATCGCTCTGTCCAAACGCCTGCGCATGGCGGACGGGCAACTACTCAACCAACAGTTCTAGCCGCCCGGGGTCTTCGGTTTGTTGTCGTTTTGCTGCAGGCCGGGCACCGTCTGGTCCTTCGGCGGCGTCGGCAACACAATCGGCACCAAGGGTGGCGAGCCGTTGGTCTTGGGCACGGCAGGTGGCGTGACTTGCGGGTACAGCGTCGGTGTCGGGGTACCCGGCGCGCCTGGGGTTGGGTCGGGCGCGACCGGCACGGTTTGCAACTCCTGCGCCTGCGCCGCACCCAATGTGAGCGCGCCAAGCACAATGACCGTTAGAATGCTGCACTTCATCGATGGCTCCATGGCCTGACCGGAATGTCGTAAGGCTACTCCCAACCGCGCAAGAATGCCCTTCCCAATGAGATTTCCATGAAACGTTTCGTTCTGCTCGACACCACCCCGATCCCCGACAACGGCGGTGCCTTGTGCCTGTTCGAATACGGTGAGGATTTTGTCATCAAGATCCAGGGCGGTGATGGCGGCCAGTTGATGAACACCCGCATGCACGGTTCCGAAGACGCCCTGGCGGAAATACCCTGTCGCAAGGTCGCGGGTCGGCCGGGCTCACGCGTATTGATCGGCGGGCTGGGCATGGGCTTTACCCTGGCCTCGGCGCTCAAGCACTTGGGCAAGACCGCCGAGGTGGTCGTGGCCGAACTGGTGCCTGGCGTGGTGGAGTGGAACCGTGGCCCGCTGGGCGAAAAATCCGGCCGCCCGCTGCTGGACCCACGCACGGTGATCCGTATGGAAGACGTGGCCAAGGTGCTGCAGGCCGAACCCCAGGGCTTTGACGCGATCATGCTGGACGTGGACAACGGGCCCGAGGGCCTGACGCAAAAGGCCAACAGCTGGCTCTACTCCGCCGGTGGCCTGGCTGCCTGCGCCAAGGCTTTGCGGCCCAAAGGGGTGCTGGCGGTGTGGTCTGCCAGCGCTGACAAGTTGTTTAGCGACAAACTGCGTAAGGCTGGGTTCAAGGCCGAAGAGGTGCAGGTGTTTGCGCATGGCAATAAGGGGACGCGGCATACCATCTGGATTGCGGAAAAGCTCAAGGGCTGAGTATGGGTGACTGCGCGCGGGTTAGTTGCTGTTGGGGGGTGAATATCCGTTATTTGGGTAACGGCTGCTTATGGTTCCGCTCTTACAGCGGGTCACTTTTGGAAAAGAGCCCCAAAAGTAACCAAAGGGCTCTTGCCCCAACACTCGGCACCTCGCCTCCGGCTCGGTGTGCCCGCACGCAGACTTGAATCCGTGGGCCGCCGCGATGGGCCATCCTTGGCCCAGCGCGGCTAACCCGGCGTCCTGCCGGGTTGCCCACGGATTCAAGCCTGCGTGCGGCCAGCGTGTTTAACGGGGCGCCAAGGATCAAGATCAAGATCAAAAGCGCAAAAGATCGCTGACTTCGTCAGCGCAAAGGATGTAAGGGCCAGATCAAAAACAAAGCAAAGCACGGCGGCCTGACAGCCGACCTCGGACAAATGTGGGAGCTGGCTTGCCTGCGATGGCATCAAATGGGTTTGCCTGATGTACCGAGGTGTCTGCATCGCAGCGATGCGGCGACCCGACAAGCCAGCTCCCACAGAAAAGCCAATCCACTGGGATCCCGCTCTTGATCTACACCACTCAGGTCGGCTACCAGGCCGCCGTGCTCTGCTTTTGACGTTGATCTGAGACGCCCCGTCAATCACGATGGCCGAACGCAGGCTTGAATCCGTGGGCAACCCGGCAGGAGCCGGGTTAGCCGCGCTGGGCCAAGGATGGCCCATCGCGGCGGCCCACGGATTCAAGCCTGCGTTCGGGCACACCGAGCCGGAGGCGAGGTGCCGAGTGATGGGGCGAGGACCTTTTGGTTACTTTTGGGTCCTTCCAAAAGTGACCCGCTGTAAGAGCGGAACCATACTCAGCCATAACCGCAGCAACGGATATGCCCCCAACACCCCCACCTCCCCCCTAAAACCATAAAAATGCCCATCCCACCGCACTAACGGCGGGAATTCCGATAATCAATCACATACGGCACTTTTTTGTCGAAGGTCTTCTCCAGCTCATCGCGATCCAGCTGGGTCATCCCCCCAGTTGATGCGCAGTAAAACCACTGTCCCCCACCTGTGAACCCGGCGCCAGACTGACCATACGCTTGGCCACAGCTTCAATGGCATCCTTGTAACCGCCTTTCTTGTTCAGGTTGTACTGCCCCAAATCAACCTGCGTACGCAACCAGTTCCCCCAGTAGAACTCCAAAAACTCCGGCGCCACCGAGCCATCATCCGGCTTGGCATAAGCCGCCTTGCGTGTGAAATACACCAGGCTGCGAAACATGTCGTCCTGCAAATTCTTGAAGCCCAACTGAGCCGGCAGTTCGTTCGGCGACAGGGTCTGGCCCTGATTGTCCTTGAGCCAAACCTTGCGGGCCGCCTCCATACGCCGCCAGAACGTGGCGAGGTCCGGGCTGTTGCTGAAGTCGTCGGTCACCTTGACCCACATTTTCAAGCGTGGCCCGCCTCCGGTGGCTTCCCACAAGGTAGTGAAACTGTGATGACCGTCGGTCAGGTACAACTGGCCGGCAGGGCCGACGACCACGGTTTTCATGTCTTCGGGGTGAGTGCCCACCGGCGCCTTGCAGGTGAAACTCGACGGTTTGTGCAGGTCGGCCCCGTTAGGCACCTTGTCAGCTTCGCCCTGGCCATTGGTTTCGCAGTAGTCATCGAAGACTTTCGAAGGCTTGTCGGCGAACAACCCCAGGCTGTAGTAAATCTGGTCGAACCCGATCACCGCCTGGGTCGGGTGCAACTGGTCGAGGGCCACCTCGATCACCTGGCCGGGCTGGGGTGTCGAGAACGCCTGGGCCTGAGCCGTCAGTACGCTGAATAGCAGTGCAACTGTCCATGTAGGTAAACGCATAGGTTTCAGATCCTTATGAAATTGAATGAGCCGATACTACAAACGATTGCCGGTGCCGGGCTGTACCGTTGCTGAAAAAGCCAGCGGTCATTTACAGCGCGAGCGGCTAGAATCAACCTTATCCGTGACCACCAAATAGCCAGGAGCCATGATGAGCTCGACCAACCCGCCCTCCCACACCGCCAAGCTGGACCGCATCCTTGCCGATGCCCAGCGTGATCGGGAAATGGGCTACCGCGACAAAGCCTTGAAGATGTACCCCCATGTCTGCGGCCGCTGCGCCCGTGAATTCGCCGGCAAACGCTTGAGCGAACTTACGGTACACCATCGAAATCACAATCATGATGACAACCCCCAGGACGGTTCCAACTGGGAGTTGCTGTGCCTGTACTGCCACGACAACGAACACTCGCGCTATACCGACCAGCAGTACTTCGGCGAAGGCTCCACCAGCAGCCCGACGATTGCCAAGGCCACGCACAACCCGTTCGCGGCGTTGGCGGGGTTGATGAAAAAAGACGACTGACGTTCGTCGCTGGCTGTTCCGGCCTCATCGCAGGCAAGCCAGCTCCCACAGGTGGAATGCATTCTCCTGTGGGAGCCGGGCTTGCCCGCGATAGCGAGCGCCCAGACAACACCGCACCCCGCCTAATCACCGTATAATCGCCGTTTTTCTCCAAGGCACCCTTCCCCGTGGGCAATAAACGCTACAGCTGCATCGGTCTGTATAACCCCAAATCCCCCGAAAACGTCGGCTCGGTCATGCGTGCCGCCGGTTGCTACGGCGTGGCCTCGGTGTTCTACACCGGGGTGCGTTACGAGCGTGCGCGGGACTTCATCACCGACACCAAGAAAGTCCACCACGACATTCCGCTGATCGGCATCGACGACCTGAAAAAGATCCTGCCGCTGGGCTGCATCCCGGTCGCCGTAGAATTGGTGGAAGGCGCCCGCCCGCTGCCCGAATACACCCACCCGGACCGTGCGCTGTATATCTTCGGCCCCGAAGACGGCTCGCTGGATAAAGAGATCCGCGACTGGTGTGAAGACGTGGTGTACATCCCGACCACCGGCTGCATGAACCTCGCCGCCACCGTCAACGTGGTGCTCTACGACCGCCTGGCCAAGGGCAACAACACCCGTTCGGGCCCCAAGTACTGATATTTTTGGAACATCCGGTGCCCACAAACAGTCAGCTATTTACATTTGCCCTTGTTGGAGACGGATCATGAGCGACAGCAAAACCTTGCGACCTATCATCGAGCACACCCCGTTTGAAACCCGGCCCACCCAGAACGTACATGGCTGGGAACGCATCGGCTCCGTCGCCGGTGGCGTGATGATGGTGGGCAAAGGCCTGCGCCGTGGCGGGATTTTCGGCCTGATTCAGGTGGCGATCGGCGGTGTGGCCCTGGCCCGTGGCTTTACCGGGCACAGCTCGCTCAAGGACAAGCTGGAACAGGGTCGCCAGGAAATGAACAGCGTGCGCACAAAGATCGAACGCGCAGGTGCCGAGTTGAAGAACTTGAAGACCAAAGCCGAAGTGGCGGCCGAGAAAGCCACCAAATAGTTCGGCTGAACCCAATCAAATGTGGGAGCAAGCCCCCTCCCACATTTTGGCTTGGTGCATGGTTTCGGATCAGCGCAGCAGTTTTGAGTCCAGCACCACCGACGACTCGCCAAGGATGCTCTCGGCCAGTTGCACAAATTCCGCCGTAGTAATGCTGTTGGCCCGCATCACCGCCTGCGCAAGATCATCCAGGGAACGCTTGTTGTGGGTTTTCACGCGGATCTCGCGGTCCAGTTCCTGCAGCACCAGCACCGCCCGTGACAGCGTCGCGCCGCTGATGTGCTCGCCGCGCAGGCTGGTCACGTCCTTGCCTTCCCGGGTCAATCGCGCCTGTATCGCCTGATACCGCTCATCGGTGATCCCACCGGCACGGCGCAGTAGCTCGATGGCGTAATACTCGCCCAGGCCCTCGCTGATCCAGTCACTGGTGTCGTGATCGTTGAAGCGGCCAATCGCCTGCACCACTTCGCGGATCAGCGGGCTGCTGCCGTTTTCACTGACCAGCGGCGTGCGGCTGTTGAGGTAGATCGAGTCCCGTGCCGAGAAGGCGCCACGGCGCATCGGGTCGCTGGCGCCCACCACCAACAGCTTGGCCGGGTGACGCGGGAACGCCGCTTCAATTTGCGGCCAGACAAAGGTCAGCAAGGTCAGCACATCCATGCGGCGCATGGCCTGGCCTTTGGGCGAGGCCACCGTCACCTCGCTTTCGCCCAGGCGCACTCGACGGCTGCCGAGGTTGCCGGCGAGCATCCAGCCGGTGGGCCGGTCGAACAAGCGCGAAACGTTGTCGATCCGGAACTTGTTTTTGCCGATGCGCGGCCAGGCGGTTTCGATGCTTCTCCAGCCCGCCGGCAATTCGAACACCAGGCGCGAGACCAGCTCGACGCCGTCCTGCTGGTCCAGGCGTGCGGGCGGCACCAGGTCTTCGCCGCGAAACAGCGCCCAACTCGGGGTCATCCGCGCTTCATAAATACCCGGCTTGCGTGCATGGGTGAGCCGTACGCGATAGGTCAGGCTGGCCTTGCTGGCGCCGGGCTGCCACAGGCCACGGTGGTCTTTGACGCTCCACTGGCCATCGGCCTTGAAGTCGCTGTAGTCGCCGTCGTGGCCCAGGTCGAAGTTCAGGCTGCGCACCGCCGAGCCCTGGGACAGGCTCACCCGCACCTCGGCCTGATCACTCTGGGGCAGGAATTTGACGTGATAATCCAGGTCGACTTTGTTCGCGCACCAACCTGTCTGGCTCAGCGTCAGCAACACCAGGCTTGCCGCCAGCTTGATTCCCACCCTCATACACACTCCGTTTCAACCCGCGCGGAAAATCAGGTAATCCTCCCAGTCATCTTCGGGCACGCTGCCTTCGCTGAGCATGCGCCCGGACTGGGAAATGCGTTCATGGTGCACAGCGTCGCGGTCGCCGCAAACCAGGTGGTGCCACAACGGCAGGTCCTTGCGCTCGCTGACCAAGCGGTAGCCGCAGGTCGGCGGCAGCCATTTGAACTGATCGGCCTGGCCAGGGGTGAGCTGGATGCAGTCGGGCACCGAGGCGCGGCGGTTGGGGTAGTCGGTGCACTGGCAGGTTTTCAGGTCCAGCAGCTTGCAGGCGATGCGCGTGTAATAGACGCTGTTGTCGTCTTCATCCTCAAGCTTTTGCAGGCAGCACAGGCCACAGCCGTCGCATAACGACTCCCACTCCTCCCAGTCGAGGTGTTCAAGGGTTTTGCGTATCCAGAAAGGTTCGACTTTGGCGGCCATGGCTCTGCATCGGTAGCGGTATATTAAAAGGCCGCCAGTCTAGTGCCCTAGTCCCTTATAACCAAGCGCTTACGACTGGCGGTGTAACAACACTTGTCAGTCTAGCGGCCGCGCAGTAGCTTTGAACGCCGAATTGACGATCAGGAACTGCTCATGACCCGTGTTGCCGACTATCCGATCCACACCCAGTTCACCGACCGCTGGTCGCCTCGCGCCTTTACCGGCGAGAGCATCCCGCAGGAAACCCTGCTGAGCTTCTTCGAAGCTGCGCGCTGGGCACCGTCGGCCTACAACTCGCAGCCTTGGCGTTTTCTCTACGCACGCCGTGACACGCCGGACTGGGAGCGCTTCCTGGGCCTGCTGAATGAATTCAACCGTAACTGGGCGCAGCATGCGTCGGCCCTGGTGATCATCGCCTCGAAAACCGACTTCATCGCCCCCGGCGCCACCGAAGAAACCCCGGCGCTGTGGCACACCTTCGACACCGGTTCCGCCTGGGGCCACCTGGCACTGCAAGCCAGCATCAGCGGCTGGCACACCCACGGCATGGCCGGCTTCGATCAGGAGCTGACGCGCAAAGAGCTGAAGATTCCAGAAGGGTATGCGCTGCACGCAGCCGTGGCCGTCGGCAAGCTGGGGGACAAATCGACCCTGCCGGAATACCTGCAAGGTCGTGAAACGCCAAGCCCGCGCAAACCGTTGAGCGAGCTGGTCTCGGAAGGTGATTTCAGCCTTTGACCGCCCACCATGAGTTGCCCCTTAGTACGGGGCAACTCATGCAGGGTTACACGCCAGCGGCTCAAGGCGCCTATGCGAAAAGCGCGGCATATTCGCTGAGGACTTTTTGCTTATTTCTTTCGTACATCTGCATTAAAAACGGCGGCATCCATTCAGCCTGCATTGCATCCAGGTCGACCGGGTAAACCTTATTGTCCTTGGCTGAGTACATGTAGTTCTTCAGCTGCATATCGTTATGGTAGATATTCTTAGCCTCCATTTGTGCAAATGCATCCGCCAGCAATGGGCGCGCCTCAGGCGGCAAAGTGCCTCGTTTTAAGTAAGAAAGATCCACCCCGTCTATACGCCCCATCACCAAATACAGGCGGCCGTCTTCAACAGCCGTACGGGCAAACCCGTCGCCATAATATTTGTTGAGGTATTCAACTTCGGAAAGCTCGTGAACGTTGTCGACGGTTGACGAGGTAGGCCCAAAATCCTTGTAGGCTCGTTTCCCATCAAGGCTTGCGTAAACAATTCCCTCGCCACCTTGGCCGATCACGGGCCCAAGGTCGTTTTTGATCGAAGGTGGAGTGCCGCCCAGAAGCCCCAGCCGCCGCCATTGATCACCCTCGACCTGCTCGACCAGCAGCGATGTCTGCCGATTGTTGTGATACACCCGCGCCTGCACCTTCCCCTGCGCGTTACGCACAACCTGGCGCACTTCGTAAATGGCGGTGTGACCCGCACTGTCGGTATGACGGATATGCGACAGATGCCCATCGGCGCCGACATACACGCCCTGGCTGTTACGTGAGAGCCCGGCGACTTTCGACTCGGGCACGTTGAATTGGCGAAACAGCGCGTTACTCAGTTCGCCATCCGGCACGGAAGTATTGAGCCGCCCGGCCACTTTCCCCACAGCATAACGCCCTCCTTTAACCGCCAACCTGCCGCCGCTTGCCAACAAATCCCCCACTCCACTCAAGGGGTTGAAGGCTTCAACCATGCTCGCCCCGACAAACCTCGCCGCCTTGGCCGCATGCCCCACCGACGACACCGCCTTGCTCAAGACCTTGCCTGCCTGCGCAGCCTTGCCGGCGCCCACCGTCACCAGGCCGACGACATCCAGGCCCAGGTCAAAAAGGCCTTGGCCGACGTTGCCATGTTGAAAATTGACGATGGCCGAGCGTAGCGGGATGAGATTTAGAAAGAACTCGGAAATCGCCGTATTGCGCGCACTGTCCTGATCATCGGCCGTGACGCCCCTGGCCGCACTCAGCAGGTCGTCGTTATGCAGGTCGAGGGACTTCACGAACACGTCAGCGATGGCGTGGCTGCGCCTGGAGTTAAAACTATCAGGCTGGCCTGCCGCCTCCGGTCGCTCTTGGAAAGATGCTGTGCTATCGGGCGCAACCAGCACGGTGCGCGACAGGATATTCGCGTTGCGCGTCTCAAGTTTCTGGGCGGTATAAGGCTCGGTGCGGCTGGCAATCAGGAAGTTTTGCTTCTCGAGGGTGCCGCGTCGCGTGTCGATGACATAGAAATTGACTTGCCCGTTTCTCGTGGTTTTCACCTCCAATGTATGCCCTCTAAGGTGCAGAGCAGGCTGGGCCAACAGGTCAACGCCGATCTTGTATTGGTTGGTATGGAAGAATTCCAGCTTGCCGAACTCCAGGTTCTTGCGGTCCTCCATTGGCAAGGTGCAAATCAGGTTACGGGCCGCACCGTGCTGCCCTCTTCGTGGGCTTTGATGGCGTTGTCGTACGCGGCTTTGAACGACGCAGCCACCCCCAGTTTACCGGCGGTGTACAGGTCGCAGAATCGGCTGATGGGAAGGCGCTTATCGTTGGTGATCCAATGGTCTTCGCCCCCAGCTTGCCCCCTTCCATGACGATATCCAGCATCGAGCGCATGCCGGGGTAAAGACCGGGCCGGCCTTCTTTCAACCGGGCCTTCTGCAGGTTACGCAGCTTGAACAGGCTGGCATCCAGCTCAGGAAAAGCCGCTTCAAGCTGGGCCAGCGCCATCGATTCCCGACTGGGAATGGGCGTTTGCAACAAGGTGCTGGTGCTTTTCAATGTGCTCAGATGGCCGTTATAGGCAGCCCTGACCCGCTCCATATCACTCGCTGAGGGCGCCTGCTCGGCGCTGGCGATAAATCCGTTGGCGATGCCCCATTCCTTCAGCACCTGATAGGCCATTTGCTGGCTGAAGTCCGGGTCGGCATTGAGCTGTTCGCCAGCCAGCAAAATCTCGGCATAGCCCATGCCAAGCGTAGCGCCTGGGGTGTGCGCTTCGATCCTGGCCACGGCCATCGCCAATTGTGCCCAGAGCACGCTGGCGTAGGTCACGCGAGCCGGAATGTCCTTGACCAGGTATTGCGGCGCGGTTTTGGCCAACAGCAGATACGCTGCCAGATTCGCGGTTTGCTCACTGGCGCGGCCTGTTTCGATCAGGTGCCTGGCCAGCTCTTCGATTACCACCGAAGCGGGCTGCCCCCAATGCTGACTCTGCGCCAAGTCAAAACCGGCGACATGCGTGCGGGTGGCCGTCGTCAGGGGTTGCGGATCAAGGCCCAGATGGATGGCCGTCATCACAGAGTCATGGCCGGCGCCCTCAGTGGCGGCGATGCCCAGCCGGGTCTGGATGGCCTGCCCCAACGCCTGTGCCTTGGGGGAGCCGAGCAATTTCTCCATCGCCTTGACCGGCGTTTTCAGATCGGCCTCAAGTACCGAGCTGCCGCTGAGCAAATACCCCAGGGCGCCCTTCGCGCTGTCGACCAAAGGCAGGCCGGGCAAGCCGCTGGTGTTGCTGTGCATCACGTCGAGGATGCTGTCCTGATCCTGAGTGGAGGGCTGCCCGCCACTGAGGTTGCCCAGGGGATGGGCCCGCGCTTGCAGGGCAAGCTCCTCGGTTAGATCAGACAGGGCTTTCAGGGTTTTCGGGACAGGCATACCGCTGGCGAGGATAAACGCCTCAAGACTGATCAAGCGGTTGGCAGGCAGCGGCTGGAGTGCCGGAAAGGAGGAGTCTTCGCACACGTACATCATGGTGCTTTTCAAGTGCGAGGCCAGCGCAGTTTCCATCTGGGCCCTGGCGTTGCTCATGGTCAACGACGCATCGGGCACCCGTTGCGCGGGAAGTGTGCGGGTGATGCCCTGGAGTTTTTCGACCAGGGTTTCGTTGGTTGCAGCGGTCCCCCAGTGCAAGCGTCAGGGCCGAGGCAGGCGGCTGTGCCAGGGGGTTGGGTTGGCCGGCGAGAGTTTGAAGCTGTGCGTTATCGTGTGTAACAAGGTGCGCCATCGGGCGCGGATGAATCGCGGGCGAAGCAAGAGTCGTCATGCTGGAACCTGTCCTTAGTCAAGTGGAACCACAGGGCGCAACCTTGCGTCCTCTGCGGTCACTTTGTGGAAAGTCCTGCCTGGGAGGTTCCAACTTGACTGTCAGGATATGTGTACATGACCAAATGTGAACAAATACGCCCGCCGGCGTACCGTCAATAACCGCGTTCGAAGCTGACCTCTCCGCGCAAAACTTCCTTGGCTTCATACGCCCGCAGATTTTGCACAAACAATTCCACCATCATTGCAGGCGAAGTCGGTGCCGAGCTGTGCCCGGTCAACAGCAGCCCCCACGCAGTCCAGAACGGATGGCGCTGCGGCAATGGCTCCTGACGACATACGTCGATTACCGCACCGGCCAGGTGCCCTTCTTTCAACGCCTCGACCAAGTCGGCATCCACCACGGCCACACCGCGCCCGACATTGATAAACAACCCGGTCGGCTTGAATTGCTTGAACAGTGCCGCGTCGTACAGGTCATGGGTATTGGGCGTGTTGGGCAGCAGGTTGATCACGTAGTCCACCTCCCCCACCAGCCGGCCCAGTTGATCGAGCCCGGCAACCTCGATAAACGGCGCCTGCTCGCGTGCCGTGCTGGCGATGCCATATAGCTTCACGCCAAACGGCAGCAGGAATTCGGCAACACGCTGGCCGATATCACCGGTGCCCACGATCAACGCTTTGCGCCCCGCCAGGCTCTGGCCCATGCGGCTGTCCCACTTGCGTTCCACCTGGCTGACCAGCCGCGCCAGCACTTCGCGCTCGTGGCCGAGCATATAGGTAAGGACAAACTCGGCCATGACCTGGCCAAAGATGCCGACCGCACGGGTCAGGCGGTAGTCACGCGGCAAACCCTCGGCCAGCAGCGGCGTGATACCCGCCCAGGTCGATTGCAGCCATTGCGGCTGATGACCCTGGCGCAACAGGGTCGCCAGCAGATCCGGCTGGCCCAGCCAGACCGGGCAGTCTGCGGCCAGACGCGACAGTTCGGCCGAGTCGCCGCTGGTCAGCACCTCAAGGTCCGGCGCCGCCTCGTTCAGCAGTTGGGCGTAAAGCGGGTAATCCTGTTCAGCAATCAGAACACGCATGGTTCAAACCTTTCAAAAACAGTGCAAACGGCCGCCCGCATCCTTACGGCCACCGCCCACTCATACAATTGCGTTGAAAAAAGTGCCCCGAACAGGGCACTGCCCGATCACATCGGGTCGTTGCGGCGCAGCAGCTCTTCAGGCAAGTGCTCGATGTACTCGTCTTCGGCCGGCGGCATTTGCAGGTGGTAGCCCTGCTTGTCGAGGTTTTCCAGGACCACGGTGATGTCCTCGCGGGACAGCTTGCGCTCCGGCGTCAGCACCATGTCAAACGCGTGATGGGCCTTGCCGAAGGCGTCCATCAGCGGCTCCGGTACGCGCTCCAGGGCATCGCTTTTGAGCACGTAGAGGTACATCCCGTCTTTTTTCTTGCTGCGATAGATGGAGCAAATACGTTTCAAGGCTGTTCTCCGGCAGTGGCCAGGCTGTCGAGCAGCGCCTGGCCCATCAACTCGCGGCGCCAGCCACGCAGCGAGTCTGGCAATTGGTAAGGCCCATCGGGGTAGCCACTTTTAACCAGGGCTTCGAGGGTTTTCTTGCGCAGCATCAGTTCGGGCGCCATGTCGAGGCGCTCGGCGAACGTCTGGCCCAGGGCACGCAGTTGCTTGATCAGCGTGGCGGCGTCCACCGGCAGCGGTTCGGCCACCGCAGGCGGCCATTGGTCGATCGAGACACTGCCGGCGCGCTTGATCAGGTCCAGCAGAAACTGGCCATCCTGACGCACGGTGCGCGGGTGCATGTCTTCGATCTTGCCCAGGGCGGCGAGGTTATCCGGCTGGGATTTGGCCAGGGGCCATAACGAGTGTTCACGAATGATGCGGTTGCGCGGCAGGTCACGGGCACGCGCCTGCTGCTCGCGCCAGGCGCACAGCTCACGCAATACGGCGAGCTGGGCACGCGAGAGCTTCCACGCCAGCTTGGCGTCGCGGTACACCTCGTACGGGTCGACCTCGCGGCGCAGGTTGGCCACCAGTTCGGCGCCGTCTTCCAGCACCCAGGCGTATTTATCCTCCGACAGACGCGGGCGCAGCCGGGTGTAGACCTCGGCCAGGTGCACGGCGTCTTCGGCGGCGTAGCTGATTTGCGTCTCGGACAACGGCCGCTGCAGCCAGTCGGAGCGGGTCTCGCCCTTGGGCAGCTCGATATCCAGCACGGCCTGCACCAGACGCGAATAGCCCATGGAGAAACCGAGGTTCAGGTAAGCGGCGGCCAATTGCGTGTCGAACAGCGGCACCGGCAGGCTGCCGGTCAGGCGCAACAGCACTTCCAGGTCTTCGCTGCAGGCGTGCACCACCTTGATCACCGCCGGGTTTTCCAGCAAAGCGGCCAAGGGTTGCCAGTTGTCGATGGTCAGGGGGTCGATCAGGTAAGCGCGTACGCCATCGCCGATCTGGATCAGCCCGGCAATGGGATAAAGGTGTCGACCCGCATGAATTCGGTGTCGAGGGCGACGAATGGCAACTGCTGCCATTCGGCGCAATGCTGGCCGAGGCTATCGTTGTCGCAGATCCAGTGAATATCGATGGCCACACGGCTCTCCCTTGAAGAATGGCGCGCAGTATATATCGCGAAAGGGACTTGCGAGCACCCGCAGTGCACAGGCCACCATGAAAACTCCGACAGACATAGAGAATAGTCCGACAGGCGGGAGTTATCCTCTCTTACGCAGAACGTAGACCCGCCACAGGTGCGAGCCCGGCATGAACTCCTGGTGTTTGAGGATTTTGAAGCCGGCCTGACGAAACTCCTCCTCCACCGGGGTACGCGACTGCACCGACACGATCACCGTGTCACGGCTGACCCGGTGAAACTCGCGCAGCAACGCCAGGCGCCCTTCGCTGCTGGGCACATGACGAAACAATTCCAGGCAGAAAATGCAGTCCACCGCATTCGCCGACAAGCCGATGGAAAATGCCGAGCCTTGAAACGTCTTGACCCGCTTGAGCAAGGCCGCCGGATGATGGGTAACGGCATGGTCGAGCATGGTCTGGGAATTGTCCGACGCCAGAATCACCCGGTTGACGTGTTCCGCCAACACCGGCCAGAAGCGCCCCGAGCCACAGGCCAGATCAAGGATCAGCCCCGGTTCGCCGGCCACTTTCAAGGCGTGGCGCACCAACCGTTCATCGCGCCACGCCGCCAGGCGCTCAAGCGTCCCCGGCGGGCGTGTATCGCCGCAGACCCTGGCATGCTCACGGTCACAGCGTTCGGCGAATTCAATCTCTATAGAGGAAGGAGGTTGTGGCGACATCACGGGCTCATAGGAGTTAAACGGTGGTGAATGACCTTGATTCGCAGCTTAACCACTACAACGTGAAAAAAAGGTCGAAGCCCTCACGCCCGCCTCGCTGCAGTGAGCGGGCGTGTTGTGGCGAGCGGGCTGTGGCGAGCGGGCTGTGGCGAGCGGGCTTGCCCGCGTTGGGGCGCGAAGCTGCCCTAAAAACATTCACCGCATTCTGTCTGAACGGATGGGGCCGGCCTTATTGGGGCGGCTCCGCCACCCAACGCGGGCAAGCCCGCTCGCCACAGCCCGCTCGCCACACCGTTCGGTTCATTTACGCCTGATGCAAGTACCAGCGCCAATCCTGCTCGCCCACCTCGCCCATGAACTGCCGGTATTCGGCACGTTTCACCGCCAAATACACAGCGAGAAACTCGGCGCCGAAAGCCCCTGGCGCCCAGTCTGAGGCTTCCAGCGCACGCAGGGTGGTCAGCCAGTCGGTGGGCAGCAATGCCGTGGCCTGGGCGTAACCGTTGCCTTCCACCGGGGCGCCGGGGTCGAGTTGCTCGCGGATGCCCCGGTGGATACCGGCGAGGATCGCGGCCGCTGCGAGATAGGGGTTGGCGTCGGCGCCGCAAATGCGGTGTTCGATATGCCGCGAATAGGCCGGGCCGCCGGGCACGCGCAGGCTGACGGTGCGGTTGTCGACACCCCAGGTGGCGGCCAGCGGCGCGTAACTGTTGGTCTGGAACCGGCGATAGGAGTTGGCGTTGGGGCAGAACAGCAGCAACGAATCGAGCAAGGTACTGAGCATGCCGCCCACCGCCTGGCGCAGCAACGGCGTGCCGTCGGCGGCTTCGCTGGCGAACAGGTTATTGCCCTGGGCGTCCGCCAGGCTCACGTGCATATGCATACCGGTGCCCGCCAGGTCATCGAACGGCTTGGCCATAAAGCACGCGGTCATTCCGTGTTTATGCGCCACGCCCTTGACCAGGCGCTTGTAGCGCACGGCTTCGTCCATCGCCTGCAAGGCATCGGCGCGATGCTCCAGGGTGATCTCCACCTGGCCCGGGGCGTATTCGGAAATCGCCGTGCGCGCCGGGATGCCTTGCAGTTTGCAGGCGCTGTACAAATCCGCGAGAAACGGCTCGATCTGCTCCAGCTCGCGCAGGCCGTAGACCTGGGTCGAGCGCGGGCGATTCCGTCCACATCCCGTGCCGGTTGTGGCCGGCCATTGCTGTCGGGCTTCTGGTCAAGCAAGTAAAACTCCAGCTCCGCCGCCATCACCGGGTAATAACCGTCGGCTTTCAAGCCGTCGATGACCCTGGCGAGCAAATGCCGAGGGTCGGCCACGGTGGCGGGCAAGCCCTCGGTGGGGTGCATGCTGACTTGCACCGCCGCCGTCGGGATCAGGCGCCACGGCATGCGCTGCAAACTGCCGCTGATCGGGTAGGCACGGCAGTCGATATCACCCACCTCCCACACCAGCCCGGAGTTTTCCACGTCATCGCCATTGATGGTCAGGCCGAGGAGGGTGCTGGGCAACGGCCGCCCGCTCTCATACACCGCCAGCAGTTCGTCGCGGTGCAGCAACTTGCCACGGGGCACGCCATTGTTGTCGAGGATAAACAGCTCGAACATCTCGATGTCCGGGTGCTGTTCAAGGAAGGTGTGGGCTTCGTGCAGGCAGGCAAAAACACTCATGGGCATTCTCATACGTTTGTGTCGGGCAGGCGCGCAGGTGCGCGCCATCCAGGAGATGGATCAACGCAGGAATGAGGTATCTGGTGGGCGTGCGTGTCGGCAATGGAACAGGGCCCAGAACGCGAGATCGGACGGCAGTGTCGCAGGGTGAGTGTCGCAGGAGCCGTGCATGTGGGAATCACAGTGCCAGAGATAACCGCCAGCGTCACATGCCTGCATAGGGGGTTAAATTCAGGGTTGATGGAGTTTGGTTGCCACTTGGCTAAACATTCATGGCCCTTGCCAGCTGGCCGCCGTGCTGGAAATAATGACCGCCCCCGAGCATGCCCCAAGGACTCGATCGCATGAAAACAACAATAACCCTGTGCGTGCTGGCGAGCCTGGCAACCACTGCACTGGCCGACCCCACGCCCTCGCGCCTGGACGAAGTGCTGCAGCGCGGCACGCTCAGCGTCTGCACCACCGGCGACTACAAGCCCTACACCTCGCTGCGCGCCGATGGCCGCTACGAAGGCATCGACATTGCCATGGCCGAGTCCCTGGCCAAGAGCCTCAACGCAAACATCCAATGGGTGCCCACCACCTGGAAAACCCTGATGCCGGACTTCCTGGCCCAGCGCTGCGACATCGCCGTGGGCGGTATTTCGGTGTCTCTGGAGCGTCAGAAAAAAGCCTTCTTCAGCCAGTCCCTGGGGGTCGACGGCAAGATCCCGCTGGTGCGCTGCGCCGATGTGCAGCGCTACCAGACGGTCGAGCAGATCAACCAGCCTCAGGTGCGGGTGATCGAACCGGCAGGCGGCACCAACGAAGTGTTTGCCCGGACACACCTGGGCCAGGCGCAAATCCGCCTGCATGACAACGTGACCATTTTCGACGAATTGCTGGCGGGCAAGGCCGATGTGATGATCACCGACGCCAGCGAAGCGCGTTACCAGCAAAAGCTCAAGCCTGGGCTGTGCGCGGTCAACCCGGAGCGGCAGATGCAGTACAGCGAAAAAGCTTTCTTGCTGCCACGCGATGATGTGGCATGGAAAAGCTACGTCGACCAGTGGTTACACCTGAGCGTGGCGACCGGGGTGTACGACGGCATCGTCAATCAATGGTTGGCAGCGCCTTGAGCCACAGCCGTCTAAGCTCTGCTCACATCAATAATAATGAGGGACGGGACATGAAGGGACTGCTCCGAATCAGCGGGCTGCTGCTGTTGTTGTGTTTCGGCCAGGTGCACGCCGCGACGACTCAGGATCAAGAGGCCCAGGCGGCGAAGGCGTTGCTGGAAAAAGCCCTGGCCTACTACCAGACCAACGGCGACAAAGCGTTTGCCGCCTTCAGCCGTCAGGGCGAGTTTATCGACCAGGACCGCTATGTGTTTGTGGTCGACACCCAGGGCGTACTGCTGGCCAGCGGCGGACCGTCTTCCGCGCTGATCGGTCGCGATGTGTCCGAGGTACTGGGGCCGGAGTTGCGCCAGTCCTTCAAGGACGCACTCAAGGTGCCGCAAGACCAGGGCATCCAGCAGGCCGATTACCGCTGGCAGAACTGGAACGACGGCAAGGTCGAACACAAGCATGTGTTTTTCCAGCGCGTTGGCGAAAGGATCCTGGCGGTCGGTTATTACCTGCCGCGAGCCACCCCGGAACAGGCCCGGGCACTGCGCAACAAGGCGGTGAACGCGCTGCTCAAGGATGAAACGGGCACGCTCAAAGCCATCAATTCATTGCAGGGCGGCTTCCTGCAGGATGACCTCTACGTGTTTGTGGTGGACCTCAACACCCAACGCTATGTGGCCCACGGCACTAACCTGCGCTTGGTCAACACTGACTTCAGCAAGATCAAGGACCCCGACGGCAAGCCAGTGGGCGAGCCGATCCTCAAGCTGATGGCCGAACAGGACCAGGGTGAATACAAGTACCGCTGGAAAAACCCGGTGACCGACAAGGTTGAGAACAAACATGCGTATGTGCGCAAGGCCGAGCATTTCATGGTGGCGGTCGGGTACTACAGCCCCTGATCCGGATTGCAATGCAATTAACTGTGGGAGCTGGCTTGCCTGCGATAGCGGTGTTTCAGTGGCAGATGTGCGAGCTGAACCACCGCTATCGCAGGCAAGCCAGCTCCCACATTTTTTGACCTTTGTCGTGCCAGTTATTGAGCCTTGTCCTCTCGCCCGCGCAACAGCCGATTGGGCATCGCGATCGCCGCCGCCAGCCCCAGTAGCGACACCGCCGCGCTGACGATCAGCAAATGCCGGAACGTCAGCGCCAGCTCGCCGCGCAGCGCATCCTGCGCCGGGCCTGGCGCGGCGTTCAGGCCATCGAGCAACACATTGCCGGAACTGCCCTCGCCGCCCAACGCCCCACTGGCCAAATGCGCGAAACTCGAATCCTGCAACAACGCCAGCAGAAATGCCGACATGCACGCCACCCCCACCGCCCCGCCGAGGGAGCGGAACAGGTTGGTGGTGCTGGTGGCGACGCCGATGTCGCGTTGCTCCACCGAGTTTTGCGAACCCACCAGCGACGTCGGGAACTGCATGCCGCCTGCGATCCCGCACAGCAGCATGAACACGCCGGTGAGCAGCACATCCTGCGGCGCGCTGAAGGCCATGCCGAGAATCGCCAGCGGGCTCAAGAGTGCGCCGCTGAGGATCATCGGTTTATAGCGCCCGGTCACCGAGGTCATGCGCCCCGCGGAATAAGCGCCGATGGGCAGGCCAATCGCCAGGGGCAACAGGTGCAAGGCGGCGCTGTCGGCACCGGCGCCGGTGACTGTCTGAAAGCGCAGCGGCATCAGCACGGTCAGGGAAATCGCCTGGAAGCTGGTGAAAAATACCGTGCACCAACACAACACCGCGCTGCGGTTGACGAACAAGTGCATCGGCAACAACGGCTCGCGGGCACGGCGCTCATGCCAGACAAACACCGTCAGCGCCACCAGCGCACAGGCCAGCAGCCCCAGCACTGCGTTGTCGCGCCAATCATGGCCCTGGCCGATTTCGGTAATGCCCAGCAACAAGGCGGTCAAACCGATGATCATCAGCACAGTGCCGAGGTAGTCGATCACCGGCTTGCGTTGCGGTACCGGCAACCCCACCAGAGTGCGATGGGCCACGTACCAGGCGCCCGCGCCCAAGGGCAGGTTGATCAAAAATACCCAGCGCCACGACAGGTATTCGGTCATGTAGCCGCCCAGTACCGGCCCGGCCACGCTGGCCACCGCGTACATGCTGCTGAAATAGCCCTGATAGCGGCCGCGCTCACGGGGCGCGATGATGTCGCCGATAATCGCCTGGCTCACCGAAATCATGCCGCCGGCGCCGATGCCCTGCAGCACCCGCGCCAGCACCAGTTGCTCCATGCTTTGCGCCATGCCGCAGAACAGCGAGGCCAACGTGAACAGGCCCATGCCGATCAGCATCATCGGCCGCCGCCCGTAGAGGTCGCCGAGCTTGCCGTAGATCGGCACCGCCACCGTCATCGCCACCATGTAGCCGGAGATCACCCAGGCCAGCAGGTTGACGTCGTGGAACTGCGCGGAAATGGCCGGCATGGACACCGCGACGATGGTCTGGTCCAGGGCGCCAAGGAAGATCGCCATCATCAATGAAGCGAGGACGCTGCGTACGGCGGGCAGAGGTGGAGCGGGCTGACTGAGCTGAGTCACGGCAGAACCTTCGAGCAGGGCCCATGGGAAAAGAGGGCCCACGGGAATGCTCAATACGATAGCAGGCTATTCAATAGCCTCGTAAGGAAGGCCGACGTAATTTTCTGCAATGGTTTTGCGACCGGCTTCGGAGCTGACGAAATACGCCAGTTCACTTTCGGCAATGCGCTGGCTGAAGCCATCCGCCTCCGGGAACTGGTGCAGCATCGAGGTCATCCACCACGAAAAACGCTCGGCCTTCCACACGCGGCGCAGGCAGATCGCCGAGTATTTTTCCAGCAAGTCCACCCGCCCCTCGCGGTACACCTTGAGCAAAATCCGAAACAGCGTGCTCACATCGCTGGCCGCCAGGTTCAAGCCCTTGGCCCCGGTGGGCGGCACGATATGCGCCGCGTCCCCCAGCAAAAACAGGCGCCCGTACTGCATCGGTTCCACCACAAAGCTGCGCAGTGGCGCGATGCTTTTTTCAATCGACGGGCCGGTCACCAGCTGTTCGGCAAGGGGGCCGGGCAGACGGCTTTTCAGTTCATCCCAGAAACGCTCGTCCGGCCATTCATCCAGCGGCTCTTCAACCGGTACTTGCAGGTAATAACGGCTGCGGGTCGGCGAGCGCATGCTGCACAGGGCAAAACCACGTGAGTGCTTGGCGTACACCAGTTCAGCGTGCACGGGCGGCGTGTCGGCAAGAATACCGAGCCAGCCGAAGGGATAGACGCGCTCGAAAACCTCCAGCGACTCAGCCGGTATCGACTGGCGGGAAATACCGTGGAAACCGTCACACCCGGCGATGTAGTCGCACTCCAGGTGAAACGCCTCGCCCTGATGCTCGAAGGTCAGCCAGGGTCGATCACTTTTCAGACCGTGAGGCTGCACATTGCGCGCCTCATACAAGGTGGTGGCACCGACGGCGGCGCGGGCGGCCATCAGGTCGCGGGTGACTTCGGTCTGGCCGTAGATCATCACTGACTGGCCGCCCGTCAGGGCCTTGAGGTCGATATGGGTGAGCTGGCCATTCAACGCCAGCTCAAAGCCATCGTGCACCAGCCCTTCGGTGTCCATGCGCTGACTGACGCCGGCCTGGCGCAGCAGGTCGACCATGCCTTGCTCCAGCACCCCGGCACGGATGCGGCCTTGCACGTAGTCGGCCGTCTGGCGCTCAAGAATCAAGGTTTGAATACCGGCGTTGTGTAACAGTTGACCGAGCAACAGCCCGGATGGGCCGGCGCCGATAATGGCGACTTGGGTTTTCAGGATTTTCATTATTGTTATGCCCCGCAAGTTCCACCCGAACGGATCGAGTGAAAGAGTTGTCATTGGTGTTGTTGCTGACATTTTTCACTTGAGTGGCCGGCATAAGAAGGTGAAAACTGAGCCAAAGCCTGCGCTTTTTGCCAATCGGGGCGATTACCGCACCACTCTTCTGAGTATCGGATTGAAACCATGACCAAAACCGCGATTCCGGTCTTCAAGCTTTACGGGGAAAGCCAACAATGGCCGACCCCCGATTTGTTGCACTGTGAAACCATTTCCCGGCGCAGTCGGGAATACCAGTGGGAAATCCAGCCCCACCGGCACGCGGATCTGTGCCAATTGCTGTACGTGCACAAAGGCCAGGCACAGCTGGAGATCGAAGGCCAACGCACCACCCTCAGCGAAGCCACCTTGCAGGTGCTGCCGCCGCTGTGTGTGCATGGCTTTCGGTTTGCCGAAGATGTCGAAGGCTACGTGGTGACGCTGGCGGCCCCGCTGGTCAGCCATTTGCAAGCGCAACTGGGCGCGACGGTAGATGGCTTGCGTACACGGGGCAGCTACCCCGCGGGCAAGGACAGCGACTACCTCAACAGCCTGTTCGCCCGTTTGCAGGACGAATACGCCGATGAGCAACCGGCCCGGGACATGATGATGCACGCGCTGGTCAGCGTGTTGCTGGTATGGATCAGCCGCCAGGCAGCCCAGCGGCATCATCCACGGGCGCCGAGGGGCCATGAGTACTTCCGGCGCTTCACCCAGTTGGTCGAACAGCATTACCGTGAACACCCGAAGATTGAGGACTTGGCCCACAAACTGGGGATCTCGGTCTCACACCTGAACGGGACGTGTCGCGAATTGGGCGGGCAGCCTGCGCTGCAGATCATGCATGACCGTCAATTGCTCGAAGCCAAGCGCCTGCTGACCTACACCAGCATGACCATCAATGAAATGTCAGAGGTGCTGGGGTTTTCCGACCCAACCAATTTCTCTCGGCTGTTTCGTCGACGGGTCGGGTTTTCGCCCAAGGCGTTCCGTGAACAACTGAAAACAGACACACCGCTGGTTTAAAGGCGGGCTTGCTCGCGAACCCGCGGGCAAGCCTGCTCCCACACTGGAACGCCGTCAGCGTAGCGCGCTGAAACTACCAGTGTGTGGAACGCATTGATCCTGATGGCAACTGATCGCGAAGCTCGGCTGCATACGGGTCTGTTCAACGCGGTAGGCGGCCGTGCCATACAGCGCGGTGGCCAGGGCGGATAACAGGAAAATCATCAGGTACTTTCTGATTTTTAGAGTCATGGCACAGACCTCTGAACGGATCTACACAGGTGCTGTTTAAAGCATAGGTCAGTCAGGCCGAGTTGCCATTATTGGTCGCCATTCAACAGGCTTATGTCGGCTTAGAGACCGATATCCCACACCGGCTCTTGCGGGAACCTCACCACCAGAAAATCCAGCAGGCTGCGCAGCGCCAACGACATGTGCTTGCGCGAGGCGTACACCGCGTAAACATTCATTTGCTGCGGCTCGGCGTCCGCCAGCAAGCGGATCAATTCGCCGCTGCGGATATAGTCACCCGCCTGATAGCTGGGCAGCCGTGCCACCCCCGCCCCCGCCAATGTCGCCCGCAACAGCGTGGTCGCCTCATTGGCGCTGATATTGCCCTGCACCGCGACCGACACCGGTTCGCCCTGCTCGGTGAAATGCCAAAGGCTTTTGCCGAAGTACGAGTGGGTCAGGCAATTGTGCCCCACCAGGTCCTGCACCTGCCGAGGTGGCGCGTGCTCCAGCAGGTACGCCGGCGATGCGCAGATTACCGAGCGGCAGAGCGTGAGCTTGCGGGCGATCAGGTTGGGGTCCAGCTCAAAACTGGTGCGGATGGCCAGGTCGATACGCTCATCCACCAGGTTCACCGTGCGGTCGAGCATCTGCATGTCGATACTCACCAACGGGTAGCGCTTGACGTACTCGGCCACGGCATCCGCCAACTGCGCCTGGCCGAACGAGCTGCTGACACTCAGCCGTAACTGGCCACGCGGCGCTTCATCGGGCTCGCGGACGGCCGCTTGCATGTCGGTGCACAACTCCAGCATCTGCCGACAGCGGGGCAGCATTTCGATGCCGGCCGCCGTGAGGCTGAGCTTGCGCGTGGTGCGGTGCATCAGGCGGGCGCCGACCCAATCCTCAAGCTCCGCCAGATAGCGTGACACCACCGGCCGCGACAGCTCCAGTTGATCGGCGGCGGCCGACTGGCTGCCCAGGTCCACCACCGTTACAAACACCCGCATTGCTTGAAGACGATCCATGATTTGCACGCTTTCAGAAACAAACTATGTTCCAGCATCGCATTTTTAGTTGTGTTTGGTGCAACTAAGCTCTGGGCATCTTTTAATCACTGCTGGAGCTGCCCGATGTTTTCGACCCTCAAGCGCTTGACCCTGGCCACCGCCGCCCTGGCCTTCGCCGCCCACGCGGCGGCGGCCGACCTGACCCTTGACGTGTACAACCCGGGCGAAGCGGCGATCTTCCCGGTCAGCTCGGTGCTGGTCAGCGGTGCCAAGGATGCGATCCTGGTCGACGCGCAATTCGGCAAGGGCCAGGCCGAGCAGTTGGTGCAGAAGATCCGTGCCAGCGGCAAGCACCTGACCACCATCTACATCAGCCACGGCGACCCGGACTACTACTTCGGCCTCGACACCCTGACCGCCGCGTTCCCCGACGCCAAGGTCGTGGCCCCACAACCGGTGGTCGACCATATCAAGGCCACCGTGGCCGGCAAACTCGCGTTCTGGGGCCCGAAAATGGGCGCCGACAAGCCGGGCAAAACCATCCTGCCGCAAGTGCTGCAAGGCCGTAGCCTGAGCCTGGAAGGCCAGTCGTTGGAGGTGATCGGCCTGGACGGCCCGCAGCCGGATCGCAGCTTCGTCTGGATCCCGTCGATCAAGGCGGTGGTCGGTGGTGTGGTGGTCTCGGAAAACATCCATCTGTGGATGGCCGACACCCAAACCGCGAAATCCCACAAGGATTGGCTGGCTACCCTGCAACGCATCGAAAACCTGAAACCGCGCACCGTGGTTCCGGGTCACTACCTGGGCACGCCGACGCTTGAATCCGTGACCTTTACTGCCGGTTACATCCAAGCCTTCGACGACGAGACCGCCAAGACCAAAGACTCCGCCGCCCTGATCGCAGCCATGAAAAAGCGTTACCCCACCCTCGCCGACGAAAGCTCGCTGGAACTGAGTGCCAAAGTCGCCAAGGGCGAAATGAAGTGGTGAATGGTTTTAAACCTTAACGTATTGGAGAACGTCATGAGCAAGATCGCAATCATTGGTGCCACCGGCCGCGCCGGTAGCCAACTGCTGGAAGAAGCACTGCGTCGTGGGCATAGCGTTGTGGCCATCGCACGCAATATTGAATCCATTGGCGCAAAGCCGGGTGTGACCGCCAAACAGGTCGATGCGTTGAACGCCGACCAACTGCAACAGGCCATCAGCGGCAGTGATGTGGTGATCAGTGCGGCGCACTTTGCCACCCTGCCGGCTGCTGCGGTGATCGGCCCGGTGAAAAAAGCCGGGGTCAAACGCCTGCTGGTGGTAGGCGGCGCCGGTTCGTTGCTGCTGCCGGGCGGCGGTCGGGTGATCGACAGTGAAGGCTTCCCTGCCGAATACAAAACCGAAGCGAGTGCCGGTGCTGCGTTCCTCGACGTGCTGCGTCAGGAAAAAGAGCTGGATTGGACCTTCCTGTCGCCGTCGGCCGAGTTCGTTGAAACCGAGCGCACCGGTCAATTCCGCCTGGGCCAGGATGACTTGCTGGTAAGCAGCGAGGGCCGCAGCTGGATCAGCTTCGCCGACTATGCCATTGCCTTGATCGACGAAGTGGAAACACCGAAGCACTCGCGCCAGCGCTTTACCGTGGGTTACTGACCCTGCGCGGTCAAAAATGTGGGAGGGCTTGCCCCCGATGGCGGTGGGTCAGTTGGAACAGTTTTGGCTGACACACCCTCATCGGGGGCAAGCCCCTCCCACATTTTGATCTTCGGCGTCAGGGCTGTTGCGCCTGGCCCACCAGCCACGCCATCAAGGCTTCAAGGCCCGCCGAAGGCTCAGTCCCCGACGGGTACACCAGGTAATACCCCATCCCCGTCGGCACCCGCAGTTCAAACGGCGTCGCCAACCGCCCGGCCTTCAGGTCCTCGCCAATCAACGCACTGTCGCCAATCGCCACGCCTGAACCTTGCGACGCCACCGTCATCGCCAGATCCAGGGTTTCGAAATGATGCCCCTGGGCCAGGTTGCTCAAGCGTGTGTTCGCCGCCTTAAGCCACAACGCCCAATCCCGCTCGTCCCGCGTGGTGCAGCAGCACCTGTTGTTGCAGATCCGCCGGTGTGCGCAAGCGCTCGAGCAAAACCGGTGCGCAGACCGGCGTGAGTTGCTCATCAAACAAATGCCGCGCTTCGACCGACTGCTCGGCGATGGGCGCATAGATCACCGCCGCGTCGAATTGCTCACGGCGAAAGTCCACGGTGTAGGCCACGGTGGTGGTGAGTTCCACCGGCACGTCCGGCCGCTCCTTCTGCCACTGCATCAAGCGCGGCAGCAGCCAGCGCATCACGCAGGTGGACGCCTTGAGTTGCAGGGTTTCGCGGCGGCTGCCGATCTGCTCCACCGCGTCGCCGAGCAGGCCAAACACGTGCTGCGCCCGCAGCGACCATTCACGGCCCTCCTCGGTCAGCCTCAACCCCCGCGCCTGGCGCTGGAACAAGGCATAGCCCAAGTGGCTTTCCAGCCCGGCGACCTGCCGGCTCACCGCGCCCTGGGTGATGTGCAGTTGCTCGGCGGCACGGGTGAAATTGCAGCACTGGGCCGTGACCCAGAACGTGTGCAATGCAGGCAATGGCGGAAGGCGTTTCATAAGGGGCGAGCCATGACGTGAGGACATGGCTAGTATGACTTTTTATCGATTGTTGCCGCTACGGGCCAGCCGCTCCAATAGCGCCTTGAATCCATAACAAGAGCGACATGTATGGCGACCTGCGGCGAAGTATTGGTCAACCTCCTGGAAAGCTACGGCGTGGACCAAGTGTTCGGCATCCCCGGCGTGCACACCGTGGAGCTGTATCGCGGCCTGGCCCGCTCGAGCATCCGGCACGTGACCCCGCGCCACGAACAGGGCGCCGGTTTTATGGCCGACGGCTATGCGCGCACCAGCGGCAAACCCGGCGTGTGCTTCATCATCACCGGCCCCGGCATGACCAATATCACCACGGCCATGGGCCAGGCCTACGCCGATTCGATCCCGATGCTGGTGATTTCCAGCGTGCAATCGCGCAGCCAACTGGGCGGCGGGCGCGGCAAGCTGCATGAGCTGCCGAACCAGGGCGCGATGATGGCCGGCGTGGCCGCGTTCTCGCACACCCTGATGTCGGCGGCGGAGTTGCCGGGCGTGCTGGCGCGGGCGTTTGCGCTGTTTCAGGCGGGGCGACCGCGCCCGGTGCACATCGAGATCCCGCTGGACGTGCTGGTGGAAAACGCCGATGCGTTGCTCGCCAGTGAGCCCGTGAGTGTGGCCCGGGCCGGTGCGGCGCCGTCGGCGGTCAAGCAGATGAGCCAGTTGCTCGCCGCCGCCAAGCGGCCGCTGATCCTCGCCGGTGGCGGTGCCATCGATGCAGCCCCGGCGCTGACACGCCTGGCGGAAACCCTCGGCGCACCGGTGGCCCTGACCATCAACGCCAAGGGCATGCTGCCCTCCAGCCACCCGTTGCTGATCGGCTCGACCCAGACCCTGGTCGCCACGCGTGCGTTGGTCGCCGAAGCCGACGTGGTGCTGGCGATTGGTACTGAGCTGGCGGAAACCGACTATGACGTGACCTTTGCCGGCGGCTTTGAAATCCCCGGCGCGCTGCTGCGCATCGATATCGACCCGGACCAGACCGTGCGCAACTACCCGCCCCAGGTCGCGCTGGTGGCGGACGCACAGATCGCCGCCGAGGCCTTGCTGGCTGAGCTGAACAGCATGCCCTTGGCCGCTCGGACCGGCGATTGGGGCGCGCACCGCGTGGCCCGTTTGTGGGCCGAATTGACGCCCGCCTGGGACGCCGCGACCCGCGCACAAACCCTGTTCCTCAACACCGTACTGCAAACGTTGCCCAACGCCGTACTGGTGGGCGATTCGACCCAGCCGGTGTACAGCGGCAACCTCACGCTGAACCTCGATCACCCGCGCCGCTGGTTCAACTCGTCCACCGGCTACGGCACCCTGGGCTACGCGTTGCCGGCCGCGATCGGCGCCTGGCTGGGGCGTGGGGATGGGCAACCGGTGGTGTGCCTGATCGGCGACGGCGGGCTGCAATTCACCCTGCCGGAACTGGCCAGCGCGGTGGAAGCGCGCACGCCGATCATCGTGTTGCTGTGGAATAACCAGGGCTACGAAGAGATTAAAAAGTACATGCTCAACCGCGCCATCGAGCCGGTCGGCGTGGACATCTACACCCCGGACTTTATCGGCGTGGCCCAGGCACTGGGGGCGGCAGCTGAAAGCGTGCACGGCGTAGACCAGTTGCGCAGCGCATTGCGCGCCGCTGCTGATCGCCAGGGGCCGACGCTGATTGAAATCGACCAGGGACTTTGGATGAAGGAGGTCGCGCTATGAGCACAGTATTGAACGGTGTGTACATCGGCGGTAGCTGGCGGGCAGGCCATGAGGTGCTGGAGGTGATCAACCCGGCCACCGAGCAGGCGCTGGCCCGGGTCAGCGTTGGCGATGCGAGCACCGTGACCCAGGCGGTCGACGCCGCCGGCGCGGCCTTTGGCGACTGGTCGAAAAGCACCGGCCGTGATCGTGGCGCGCTGTTGCGCAAGGTCGCCCACGGTGTGAGCGAGCAACGCGAACAACTGATGCGGTTGCAGTCGAGCAACAACGGCAAGCCGCTGTTTGAAGCGGGTATCGACGTGGACGACGTGATCGCCACCTTCGAGTACTACGCCGGCCTTGCCGAACAGATGGACGCCGCGCAAGACCAGGCGGTGGAGCTGCCCAGCGAGGCTTTCAGCGCCCGCCTGCGCCGCGAACCCTGCGGCGTGGTGGGGCTGATCGTGCCGTGGAACTTCCCGATGGTGACCACCGCCTGGAAACTCGCCCCGGCCCTCGCCGCCGGTTGCTGCGTGGTGCTCAAGCCGTCGGAGGTCACGCCGCTGGCGGAGCTGCAGTTGGCGCGGATCATTGCCGATGCAGGCTTCCCGGCCGGCGTATTCAATCTGGTGTGCGGCACGGGCCTGGCCGTTGGCGCACCGCTGGCGGCGGACAGCCGGGTGGCGAAGATTTCCTTCACCGGCAGCAACGCCGTGGGGGTGCAGGTGATGCAACGCGCCGCAGAAACCATCAAGGGTGTAAGCCTGGAACTGGGCGGTAAATCCTCGTTGCTGGTGCTGGCCGATGCCGACCTCGACCTGGCCGTGGAGCTGGCGTGTGGCGGTGGTTTTTTCAACGCCGGGCAAATGTGTTCGGCCACCAGTCGCGTGTTGGTGGCCGACCGCCTGGCCGATGAATTCCTGCGGCGCTTGCAGGCGCGGACTGAAGGGATTCGCGTGGCTGACCCGTTTGCCGACGATGTGGAAATGGGCGCGCTGATCAACCGTACGCAGTACCAGCGGGTGCTGGGGCATATCCAGCGTGGCATTGCGGATGGCGCACGTTTGCTGTGTGGCGGGGAGCGTCCGGCAGACTTGCCCAAGGGCTTTTTCATCCGCCCCACGGTGTTCACCGAGGTGCCGCTGGACAGCGCATTGTGGAACCAGGAAATCTTCGGCCCGGTGCTGTGTGTAAGGCGTTTCGCCTCGGAGGCCGAGGCCATCGCCCTGGCCAACGACAGCGATTTCGGCCTGGTGGCCAGTGTGGTCAGTGCCAGCGCCGAAACCGCCGAGCGCGTGGCCAATGCCTTGCAGGCCGGTATGGTGTGGATCAACGCCCCGCAGGTGATCTTCGCGCAGACGGCGTGGGGCGGTTACAAGCAGAGCAGCCTCGGCCGTGAGCTGGGGCCATGGGGGTTGGCGGCGTTTCAGGAGATCAAGCATGTGATCCGGGCGAACTGATCACCTCGTTTTGTGGCAACTGGTTTTTTGTGGCGAGCGGGCTTGCCCGCGTTGGGGCGCGAAGCGGCCCCAGTGCGCAGGAATGTGGTGTATCAGACATTTCTCTTCGTATGGTTTTCAGGGCTGCTTCGCAGCCCAACGCGGGCAAGCCCGCTCGCCACACAAAGCCCACTGGCAGTGATCTGTATTTTTTAGATAGCCCCTGCGACTTTCTCATTTGCCCCCCTCCCCGCCCATGGCCTGATTCGCCCTTGTTCATTCAAGGCTTGCCCATGGAAAACGTTCACGCAAAACCCACCACCGCCCTCTGGCTGATGATCAGCGTTGTACTGGTCGCCCTTAACCTGCGCCCATCGATGGCTGCCGTTGGCCCGCTGTTGTCATCGATTCGCGGCGACGTGCCGTTGAGCTTCAGCAGCGCGGCGTTGCTGACCATGTTGCCGGTCATGGCCATGGGCCTGGCGATGTTCTTTGGCATGGGCCTGGCCAAGCGCTTCGGCGAGCACCGCAGCATCGTGGTGTCACTGCTGGTGATCGGCCTGGCCACGCTATCGCGGTTGTTTCTGGACTCGGCACTGGAGCTGATTGTCAGCGCAATCGCAGCCGGTGTCGGGATTGCGCTGATCCAGGCAGTGATGCCGGCGTTGATCAAGTCGCGGTTCAGCGACAACGTTTCGCTGTTTATGGGGCTGTACGTCACCGCGATCATGGGCGGCGCCGCGTTGGCGGCGTCCTTCGCACCGTTCGTGCAGGTGCAGACCGGCAGCTGGCGCATCGGCCTGGCGATCTGGGCCGCCCTCGCGCTGCTGGCCCTGGTGTTCTGGTACGCCCAGCGCTCGGTATTGCCGCCGTTGCCGCACGCCGGCTCCGGCCCACAGGAGTGGTTTTTCGGTAATCGCCGTGCCTGGTTGCTGGCGATCTTTTTTGGCCTCGGCACCGCGTCCTATACCTGTGTGCTGGCGTGGCTGGCGCCGTACTACGTGGAGTTGGGCTGGAGTGAACAGAACGCCGGTTTGCTGCTGGGCTTTCTCACGGCGATGGAAGTGGTCTCCGGCCTGGTCACCCCAGCCATCGCCAACCGCCGTCAGGATAAACGCGGTGTGGTCGCGGTGTTGCTGGTGCTGATCATCGCCGGGTTCTGCGGCCTGATTCTCATCCCGCAACACTTGAGCCTGCTGTGGCCGTGCCTGCTGGGCCTGGGCATCGGCGGGCTGTTCCCGATGAGCCTGATCTTGTCCCTCGACCACCTGGACAACCCGCGCCGCGCCGGTGGCCTCACCGCCTTTGTGCAAGGCATCGGCTACCTGATCGCCGGCCTGTCGCCACTGATTGCCGGAATCATCCGTGACCAACTGGGCAGCTTCGAATGGGCTTGGTGGGCGCTGACCGCCGTGGTGGTGGTAATGCTGTTGATCGTCACGCGCTTCAATCCACGCTATTACACGCAGCATATTCGCTGACGTCGTGTTGCAAACAGTATTTGTCCCACTCAAAACATAGAAACGCCCTACAGAGCTTTCTATTGGCACGTCCGTTCCGTTAAGCTTTTGTGCTTGTCGCGCAAGGCTTATCGGACGGAATGGATGCTAAACAGTAACTTGCTCAGAAAGCTCGATATGCAGGACTTGATGGTGTTTATCGCCGTCTACGACCAGAGCAGCGTTACCGAGGTGTCAGAAACGCTGTTCGTCAGCCAGTCCACCGTGAGCTACAGCCTGAAGAAGCTGCGCACCAGTTTCGAGGATGAGCTGTTTATCAACACGCGGGCGGGCATGCGCCCTACGTACAAGGCCACGACCATGTACGGCCATGTGCAGAAAATCCTCGAAAGCATCAACCTCTGCCACGCCGGTGGCCAGGCGTTCGACCCGACCCAGAAGGCCGTGACGTTCAACGTGTGCGCGCCGGAATACTTCGAACAGTTGATCCTGCCGCGCCTGTTGAAAAACTTCGACCGTGCCGACTTGCCGGTGATCGTCAATGTGCAGAAGCTGGAAACCGACATCCCCGCCGACGACCTGCGCGAAGGCCGCCTGGACCTGGTGATCTGCTTCGGCCCGCACTTTCACCGGGCCCACAAGGACTTCAAAACCCAGATGTTGCTGGAGGACGACCTGGTGTGCGTCTTCGACAAACGCTCGGCGCCTCGCGAGTCGGTGTTCAGCCTGCAAGCCTTCGTCGAACGGCGCCATGTGTTCCCCACGCCCTGGACCTCCGACACCAACATGGTCGACGGCTGGCTGGCGCGCCAGGCTCACAAGCGCCAGGTGATTGCCCGGGCCAATAGCTACAGCGCGGCGCTGAAGATGATTACCGGTACCGACTTTATCGTCACTCTGCCGCGCCGCGTGCAAAAGCTGCTGGCCCCGGCCACGGTGTTCGGCCATTGCGAAGCACCGAACGGGTTGCCGGGGTTTACCCTGGATATGCAGTGGAATGAAACCAGTGAACAGGACAGTGCCAATACCTGGTTTCGTGAGCAGGTGGTGAAGGTGTGCGCGGATCAAGGGCTGTTATAACCCCACAGCGTATTGCGCGTCAGCCGATGGCGACTTTGCTGTAGGAGTCGCGGTCCATGTCTACCAGCAGGACACTCAGTTGAACCTGCACGTCCGCCGGCCAATCGCCCATATCCTGCAATGCCGCCAACAGGCTTTGCGACAACTGCTGCTTGACCTGCGGTGAACGCCCGCTGAGCAGCGACAGCTTCACCGCGATAAAGGCGCGTGGGTTGAGGGAGGTGCCCACCTGGAAACTCTCGAGTTTGATTGCGCGGCTTTTGATATCGAACTCGGAGCCAAACTGCCCGGATGCCATCAGCACGTTGTTGAGCCGCAACAAGGTTTTCTCGACGGCGAGGCCCGTCAGGTTGGCGGTGTATTCCAGGTGCAGGTGCGGCATGGGTTTCTCCAGGTTTGTAGTAGGAAGAGTCGTAGATATATAGCACGAGGCACTCCGCCCCAGGCATGAAAGCTCTGTCAGTCAGGGTTTGCCCGCCAGGCCACGGTCACTCATGAATGCCTCCAGGCGCGAACGCACCCAGCGCTCGGCCGGGTCGGTGTCCACATGGCTGAGCCAGACCATGGATAAATCCAGGGTGGGCGTCTCGAACGGGAACGGCTCACAGAACAGGTTGCCCGACACTGCCATGGCCTCGGCGGTGTAGTCCGGCAGGCTGGCGATCAGGTCGGTGCCGGCCAGCAACGCCGGCAGCGCGCTGTATTGCGGCACCGACAACACCACGTGGCGCTTGCGGCCGATTTCCGCCAGCCACTCATCGGCGAACCCGGCCACGTTGGCGGTGTGGGACACCAGCACATGCGGGCGTGAGCAATATTCGTCGAGGGTCAGCGGCGTGTCGCTGGCGTCGGCGCGCAATAACCGGGGGCGGATATGGCGCAACAATTTGCGCTTGGCATTAGCCGGTAGACCACGGGTCTGGGTGATGCCGACGGTGATATCCCCGGAGGCCAATAGATCGGGAATCCGCCAATAGTCCACGTGTTGCACCACGAACACCACTTGCGGCGCTTCCTGGCGCAGGGCACGCAGCAGCGGCGGCAACAGGCCGAACTCGACATCATCCGACAGGCCGATGCGAAAGGTCATGGTGCTGATGGAGGGGTCGAAATCGTGGGTCAGGCTCAAGGCCGACGATAATGAATCGAGGGCCGGCGACAGGTGCTGGATGATTTCTTCGGCGCGGGCGGTGGGCTCCATGCGGTGGCCGACGCGAATAAACAGCGGGTCATTGAACAAGGTGCGCAAACGGTTGAGGGCTGAACTGATGGTGGGCTGGCCGAGAAACAGCTTCTCCGCCACCCGCGTCACGTTGCGCTCCAGCATCAGCGCCTCGAACACCACCATCAGGTTGATGTCGGCCTTGCGTAATTCATTGCGATTCATCGGCGCCTGCCCATTCCCAAGACTAGCCGCAGTTTAGAAAGCCCCAGGGGCTGCGTCTATGTGCGCACTGTTCATCGGGCAGCTTTGGGACTATAAATCAGCTCTTCAAGGTCGCAGGAACACCATCGTGCTGGTCATTCTCGCCTTGGCCATTATCGTGGCCGGGTTCTGTCTCTGGGTTATCCGCTTTATCGCCCACCCCACCGCCCGCACCTTGTTGCGGGTGTTTGTGGGCCTGTGCCTGGCGGCGGTGGGGGCGTACCTGGTGCTGGCGTCAGGGTTTCCTATTTCGTTGCTGGTTTCATAACCCCCTGCGAAGTCGGCGCCTGTTCCTGGCCCTGGCGCAAACGCAGGGCCGCCAGCGCGGCGATCACCAGCACCACGGCAATCACTTTGAGGCCATTCATCGCATTGCCGGTGCTCATCTCGATGGCGCCCATCACCGAAGGCCCGACGAACCCGCCCAGCAGCCCGCACGCGTTGACGAAGCCCAGCCCGCCTGCCAGCGCCACGCCCTTGAGGCGCGAGGCCGGGTAAAGAAACACGATCGACTGCACCACAAAGAACATCACCGCCGACAGGCAAAAGCCCAGCAGGCTGAACACCGGCCCCGACACCGAAGCGATGCCCAACCCCAGCGCCATGGTCAGCAAGCCGGTGACCAGCAATCGGCGGCAACGCCCGGGCGTGGTCGCAAACCGTGGAATCAATACGGCGCCGAGTGCCGCCGCAATCCACGGCAGCGAGGTCAGCAGGCCGACGCTCATGGTGCTCAGCTCGCCGTACTTGCTGATGATGCTCGGCAGGAAAAAAATCACGGTGTAGACGGTGATCTGGTGGCAAAAGTACACCAAGATCGCCAGCAGGATTTGCGGGGTCAGCCAGTTTTTCAACGAGTGCCCGCCCTCCCCGGCACCTTCCTCGGTTTCTTGCGCAATGCGCTGTTCGATCCCGCGTGCTTCTTCGGCCGACAACCACGGCGCCTTGCTCGGGCGATCCGGCAACTTGCGCCACACCACCCAGGCAAAGGCCACGGCCGGCAAGCCTTCAAGCAGGAACATCCATTGCCAGCCGTGCCAGCCAAGCAGACCATCCATGCGCATCAAGGCCGCGCCCACCGGGCCGCCGATGATGTTGGCAAAGCACACGCCGAGCAGGAAGTAACCGGTGGCCCGCGCCCGTTGTTCACGGTTGAACCAGTAGGTCAGGTACAACATCACACCGGGAAACAGCCCCGCCTCGGCGATGCCCAGCAACAGGCGCAGCACGTAGAACGAGGTCTCGCCCTGCACAAAGGCCATGGCCGCCGAGATCAGGCCCCAGGTCACCATGATGCGGGCGATCCAGAAGCGTGCGCCGACCTTGTGCATGATCAGGTTGCTGGGGATCTCCGACAGCGCATACGTCAGGAAAAACAAGCCGGCGCCCAGCCCGTACGCCGCAGCGGAAATGCCCAGGTCGACGTCCAGATGATGCTTGGCCAGGGCAATGTTGGTGCGGTCCAGAAAGCTCAGGATGTAGGCGATGATCAGCAAGGGCATCAGCTTGGCGAACATCAGTTTGTTCAACGCCTGCGGCTCGCGGGCGTGGGTGGCGGTAGTCATCGGCAATTCCTCTGGGCGCCCCGCCAGCCAGGCTGGGGGGCGCATCGGTGTTGTTCTAGGAGTCGAGTTGCACAACCAACGCCGGCGGGCGATGGGAAAACAGTTGCAGCAGCGCGCCGCCCAGGCGCAGCCGGCCATCACGAAGAAGCACACGGTGTAGCCATGCAAGGTGGTCCAGCCGCCGCCCATGGCGATCAGGCTGCCCATCAGCACCGGCGCCAGGCCGCCGCCGATGAACATCGCGGTGGTGATGATGCCGTTGGCCGTGGAGGTCGCCGACGGTTCGGCCGAGTCGCAGGCCACCGCGTAGTAGATCGGCCACACCGCATTCGCTACCAGGCCGAACAGCAGTTGCACCACCACGATCAAGGTCAGGGTATTGGCGAAGTAGAACGCGCCGACACTCGCCGCCATCCACACCCCGCAGATGATCAGGGTGGTGCGCCTGCCGATGATGTCCGACAGCGACGGCCACACCAGTTGCCCGAGAATGCCGGTGAGGGTGAACACCACGCTCATCCCCGCCGACTCCGCCAGCGACAGCCCGGCGATGTTGTAGAGGTAGGCCGGCAGCACGATATTCACGCCCATGTACACCACTTGCGTGAGCATCGTGTTGCCCGCCGTGAGCGCGATATTGCGGTTGCGCAACGTGGCGATAAAGGTGCGCCAGGCTTCGCCCTTCACGGCGCTGGCCGGGGCGCTGTCCGGCGGGGTCATGCCTTTGGCGGCGATGTCGACGTACAGCGCGGTAATCCGCTCGGCGGTGGAATAACGCGCCCAGAAAATCATCAGCGGCAGCGCCACCACGAAGGCGAAGAAGAACACGTAGCGCCAGTTGTCCTCGCCAAACACGGTGATCACAAAACTGGCGACAATGCCGCTGAGCATCGCACCGATCGGGTAACCGGTGTGGTGCGCGCCCAGGGCAAACCCGCGACGCTCCACCGGCCACCATTCGGCGGTGTTGCTCACGCCCACCGGCTCGCCCCAGCCCGCACCCAGGTTGACGCCGACGCGCAAGGCGATAAACGTCGCGAGGTTGCCGCTCAACGCCTTGAAGCCGGACAAAAACGAAATCGCCGTGTAGCCCAGTACCAGCGGCACCTGAAAGCGTGCGCGTTTCCAGCCGCCACCGTAGCGGTCGCTCCACATCGAGCCGGGAATATCCAGCACGGCCAGGGCCAGCATGACCACCGTGGCCACGGTGCCCCACTGGTCGGCGGACAAATCGAAATGCTTGGAGATGGTCGGCCCCAGGCGCAACACAATCTCTCGGTCGTAGGCGTTAAGAATCCAGATCATCCAGCAGACCAGCAGCGACACCCAGGAATGCCGGTGAATATTACGCAGCGACGCTTTTTTTAAAGTTGCCATGGGCCTCTCCAGGCGCGCGAGGGCGCGCACTGACACAAGGTTGCGAAGGAAGGTGCCTTGTCAAACAAACGCGCTAGCGGGCGAAACGTCGCTCGGCTATTCCTTGCACGCCCAACCCGGTAATGGCGAACAGCGCGCCCCGCTGCTGGCCGTCGGCCGGAAAACGCGGGAGCGGCGGCTTGGCCATTGAGGTCACAAACAGGGTGTCGAGGTTCGGCCCGCCGAAGGTCAGGCTGGTGACCTTTTTTACCGGCATTTGAATGATCCGATCGACCTGGCCGTCGGGGCTGTAACGCACCAGTTTCCCGGCGTAGACCAGCGCTTGCCACAGGCAGCCTTCGGCATCCACGGTGCAGCCGTCGGCGGCGCCGCCGCTGGAGGTGTCGACCTTGGCGAACACTCGGCGGTTACTCACATCGCCGCTGGCCAGGTCGTAGTCGTAGGCCCAGATCTCGCCGGACCAGGTGTCGCAGAAGTACAGGGTTTCTCCCGACGGGCTCCAGCACGGGCCGTTGGACACGATGATGCCTTCGTCCAGGGTGTGCAGGCTGAGGTCGGCGTCCAGGCGATAGAGCTTTGCGCTGGCGCGGTCTTCCAGGGTGTCCATCGAGCCGAAGACAAAGCGGCCCTGGCGGTCGACCTTGCCGTCATTGAGGCGGTTGTTCGGCAGGTGCGGTTCCGGGTCCTCGATCAGGTCCAACTCGCCAGTGGCCAGCTCCAGGCTGTGCAGGCCATTTTGCAGCGCGACGATGGCCGACTCACCGTTGTGGCGCAGGGCCATGGAGCCGATTTTCTGGCCCACGTCCCAGGCGCGCAGTTCGCGACCGTCATCGGTGCAGCGCAGCACCCGGCCGTCGGCGCTGTCGATCCAGTACAGCCGTTGTTGTTCGACGTCCCATACCGGGCCTTCGCCCAGGGTGGTCTTGACGTCTACCAGCACTTCGATACGCATGGTGTTATCCCCTTATTGTTGTTGTGCGGGATGCGGGCCGCGCCATGAATGAAGCGGCCTCTGATATCGTCAGAAATTGACGTGGTCACGCCCCTTGAGCCCGAGGATTTCCCGCGCTTCATCCGGCGTGGCGACCCGATGGCCGAGGGCTTCGATCACCGTGCGAATGCGCCGTACCTGGTCGGCATTCGACGCCGCCAGCTTGCCCGGACCGTCCCACAGCGAATCCTCCAGGCCGACCCGCGCATTGCTGCCCATGGACAGGCCCATGGTCGCCAGCGGAATCTGCCCACGCCCGGCACCGAGGATCGACCACACGTAGTCGTCGCCAAACAGGCGGTCGGCGGTGCGACGCATGTGCGCCAAATCTTCCGGATGCCCGCCGATGCCGCCACGCAGGCCGAACACCGACTGGATAAACAGCGGCGGCTTGAGCAGGCCGCGTTCCAGGAAGTGCGCGGCGGTGTACAGGTGGCCGATGTCGTAGCACTCGATCTCAAAACGGGTGCGGTTCTCGGCGCACGAATTGAGGATGTGGGTAATGTCGCGGAAGGTATTGCGGAAGATCCGATCGTCGCTCTCTTCCAGGTACGGGCGCTCCCAATCGTGCTTGAACTCGTTAAAGCGGTTCAGCATTTCGTACAGGCCGAAGTTCATCGAGCCCATGTTCAGCGAGGCCAGTTCGGGCTTGAACTGCATCACCGGCTGCAGGCGCTCTTCCACACCCATGGTCGGAGCGCCGCCGGTGGTGATGTTAATCACCACGTCACTGGCAGCCTTGATGTGCGGCAGGAATTCGGCAAACAGCGCCGGGTCCTGACTGGGGCGGCCGTCAATCGGGTCGCGGGCATGCAGGTGGACGATAGCCGCGCCGGCCTCGGCCGCACCGATGGCGGCGTCGGCGATTTCCTGGGCAGTGATCGGCAAATGCGGCGACATCGACGGCGTATGAATCGCACCGGTGACGGCGCAGGTGATGATCACGGGGCGTTTTTTGGACATGACGATTCTCCGACTTTTATTCTTATGAAAAAAATCCTGGGTCCAGCGCTGTGTGTTCTTCCGTGGCTTACAGGTACTCGACGTTACCGTCGACGCTGATCGCCTGGCCGGTCACGTTGTGGGCGGCGGGCGAACAGAGGAACAACGCCATGGCCGCGACGTCTTCGGCGGTGACCATGCGCTTTAGGGAAATCTTGTTGAGGTATTCCTGGCGCATCTCGGCCTCGGGCACGCCGACCTGTTCGGCACGGGCGCGAATCACACCGTCCATGCGCGGGCCTTCAACGATGCCGGGCAGCACGGCGTTCACGCGGATATCGCTTTCGCCGAGTTCCGCCGCCAGGGATTTCATCAGGCCGACAATCGCCCATTTGGTCGCTGCATACGGCGTACGCCAGGCGTAGCCGAGACGCCCCGCCACCGAGGCGATATGCAGCAGATGGGCGTGGGACGATTCCTTGAGCATCGGCACCGCGTGGTGGGCGAAGCGGTATTGCGCGGTCAGGTTGATAGCGATGGTGGCCTGCCATTCGGCGTCGCTGATCGCATCGATACCGCCGGTGGGCCCGGCGATCCCGGCGTTGTTGACCAGCACATCAAGGCCGCCGAAATGCTCGCGCTGCGCCTGGAACACCGCCTCGACCTGCGCCGCATCACTGACGTCGGCACGCGTGGCGAGGGTGCCCGGGTATTTATCGCGAAACGCCGCCAGCGCCGGCTCGCTCACATCGCAGACATGCACTTGGGCGCCGGCCTCCAGATACGCCGCCGCCAACACTTCACCGATGCCGGCAGCCCCGCCGGAAATCAACACACGTAACCCAGGATAGGGCTGCAGCCGTTGTAGGACACTCATGCACGTTTACCTCCTGAAGCAGACGACCGCGCACGGTCGCTCTTGACGAGCAGGCGCGCCAGGGAATCGGCGGCCTGCATGATGTCATCGGTCACCGCCGCACGGGCACCGGCGCCATCGCGGGCGGCCAGGGCTTCGACGATGCGCGTATGCGCCTCCATCGAGCGTTGCAGGTGAGCTTTATCCGGGGCGACCAGCGCAAAGCACGGGCCCATGTGCAGCCAGAAGTTTTCCACGGCGGCCATGGTCAACTCGGCTTGGGCCACCGCGTAGATACGCCGGTGGAAGGCGAAGTTGGTCCACAGGTAGCGGGACACGTCGACTTCATCCGCCGCGTGCTGCATCTGCCGGCACAGCTCGGTGATTTCGTCGAGGTCGGCCTTTTGCAGGCGCAGCACGGCTTTTTCCGCCAGCAAGCCTTCAAGGGCGACCCGCGCATCGCGAATTTCGCGCAAACGGTCGACCGTCATCAGGCGTACTCGCAGACGGGAGGTTTCGGTGACTTCAAAGGCGTTTTCGGCGCTGAGGCGCTGCAGGGCTTCGCGCACCGGCATAGGGCTGGAACCGAGGGCTTCGGCGAGGCCGCGAATGGTGAGTTTCTGGCCGGGCTGGAAACGGCCACTCATCAGGGCTTCGCGGATCTGGCGATAGACCTGGTCTTGCAAGGTATCGCGGGACACCTGGCGCAGGGTGGGCAGGAGGAGCGGACCATCTGTCATGAGGCAAAACCTGTGTTGTCGTTCTTATGGCTTCAATATGTGATCACAAATCAAATATGTCAAATAGTTTCCCAATGCTGATGGCGCACCAAAACAACGGTGGGAGCGGGCTTGCTCGCGAAGGCGGTGGGCCGGCCAACACCTTGGTTGACTGACACGCCGCCTTCGCGGGCAAGCCCGCTCCCACAGTTTGACCGTATGCGTCTTCGACTAAGCGGTCGATTGATAGCCAATGCACATCAATCCATCCAAATTTGTCACTTATCATTTCTAAATGTGTCAGCCACTATTCCAGGTCTTAAGCGAAACAAGCACTTTAAAAAGAACGCTGGAGACACAAAACCATGACTAGCCCTACCCGGCCCGACTCTGCCCGTTCGAAAGTTGGTGCGGTATTCCGCGTTACTTCGGGCAACTTCCTCGAACAGTTCGACTTCTTTCTGTTCGGTTTCTACGCCACCTACATCGCTGCCGCCTTCTTCCCTGCCGCTAATGAGTTTGCGTCATTAATGATGACCTTCGCCGTGTTCGGCGCGGGCTTCCTGATGCGTCCACTGGGCGCGATTATTCTGGGTGCCTACATCGACGATGTCGGTCGCCGCAAAGGGCTGATCGTGACCCTGTCGATCATGGCCAGCGGCACGCTGCTGATCGTGCTGGTGCCGGGCTATCACACCATTGGCCTGTGGGCGCCGTTGCTGGTGCTGTTGGGCCGCTTGCTGCAAGGCTTCTCGGCCGGTGCGGAACTCGGCGGTGTGTCGGTGTACCTGTCCGAAATGGCCACCCCCGGCCGCAAGGGTTTCTATACCAGCTGGCAATCCGGCAGCCAGCAGATCTCCATCGTGGTCGCCGCCGCACTCGGCTATGGCCTGAACGTGTGGATGGAACCGGCCGTGGTGGCCGATTGGGGCTGGCGCATTCCGTTTGCCATCGGTTGCGTGATCATCCCGTTCATCTTCATCCTGCGTCGCAACCTGCAAGAAACCGAAGAGTTCGCCAACCGCAAACATCGCCCGACCATGCGCGAAGTGCTGGCGACCCTGGTCAAAAACTGGACCGTGGTGATCGGCGGCATGCTGATGGTGGCGATGACGACCACCGCGTTCTACCTGATCACCGTCTACGCCCCGACCTTCGGCAAAACCGTGCTGCAACTGAGCACCTCCGATGCACTGCTGGTGACCTTGCTGGTGGCCGTGTCGAACTTTGTGTGGCTGCCGATCGGTGGCACCTTGAGCGACCGTTTCGGCCGCAAGCCGGTGCTGGTCGCCATGACCGTGTTGACCGTTCTCACGGCTTACCCGGCGCTGTCCTACGTAGTAAACGCCCCAAGCTTCGGCCATATGCTGGAAACCCTGCTGTGGTTCTCCTTCCTCTATGGCATGTACAACGGCGCGATGATCCCGGCCCTGACCGAAATCATGCCGGTTGAAGTGCGTGTGGCGGGCTTCTCCCTGGCCTACAGCCTGGCGACTGCGATCTTCGGTGGTTTTACCCCGGCGATTTCCACCTGGTTTATCCACATCACCGAAGACAAAGCCTCGCCGGCCTACTGGATGATGTTCGCCGCGCTGTGCGCCCTGTGCTCGACCCTGGCGCTCTACCGCCGCGCTAACGCTCGCGGGCAGGTGATGCAGGGAGCCGCACAATGAAGGTGCTGTTCAAGACCCTGACGGCCCTGGCCCTCGGCGCCCTGGCGCTGACGGCCCAGGCCGAACAGCTCAAGGTGATGACCTCCGGTGGTTTCACCGCCGCGTATAAATTGCTCGGCCCGCAATACGCCCAGCACAGCGGCGACAGCCTGGATACGATCCTCGGCCCGTCGATGGGCAAGGCGCCGGAAGCGATTCCCAACCGCCTGGCCCGTGGCGAACACGCCGACGTGGTGATCATGGTCGGCTACGCGCTGGATGAGTTGATCAAACAGGGCAAGGTCGACCCCGCCTCCCGCGTGGAACTGGCGGACTCGCGCATTGGCCTGGTGGTGAAGGAAGGCGCGGCAAAGCCTGCGATCGGCACCGACGCCGAACTGAAAGCCGTGCTGAGTAAAGCCAAGTCTGTGGCGTACTCGGACAGCGCCAGCGGCGTGTACGTCGAGAAGGAGTTGTTCAAGAAACTCGGAATGCCCGCCAAGGGCACCATGATCGAACGCATCCCGGTGGCCGAGCAGGTCGCCAAGGGTGACTACGAGGTGGGCTTGCAGCAAGTGGCGGAGTTGTTGCCGGTGAAGGGTGTGACTTACGTCGGCAAGATCCCGGAAGACGTGCAATCGGTAACGCGCTTTGCCGCGGGCATACCGGTCAACGCCGAACACCCGGCGCAGGCCAAGGCGCTGCTGCAGTTCCTGGCCTCGCCCGAGGCGCAACGGGTGGTGCAATCCACCGGCCTGGACTCGGTGTCACGCTGACCGGAACGGCATCTCCCGCACCAACCGCTCCAGCTCCAGCGCCGCCGGTGGCAATGTCCGCCCGCGGCGCTTGATCAAGCCCACATTGCGCATCACCTGCGGCTCCACCAGCGGCACGCTCAGCAGGATCGGGTGATCGCACGCCGGCATGGCAATCGACGGCACCATCGCCACGCCCAACCCCGCCTCCACCAGCCCGATCATCGTGGTCACGTGGTGCGTCTCGCAGATACTCGGTTTTTTCACCCGCACGCCACGTAACGCCTGGTCCAGCAGGAAGCGGTTGCCCGAGGTTTTATCCACGGTGATGTAGTCGTGCTCATAGGCCTCGGCCCAGGTCACGCTCTCGCGCCCGGCCAACGGGTGATCGCGCCGACACGCCAGCACGTAGCGCTCCTGCAACAGCAGCTCGAACTCCACTTCATCGGCCAGGCTGCCGCTGAAGCTCACGCCAAAATCCGCCTCGCCACTTTCCACCGCATTGCACACCTCACCGGCACTCGCATCCAGCACTCGCAGGCGAATCTTCGGGTACAGCTTGTGGAATTCGGAGATCACGTGGGGCATGAAGTAGTACGCAGTGGACGGCACGCAGGCAATGGTCACGTTGCCCATGCGGGTGGACGCGACATTACTGATGCCCATCAAGGCAATGTCGAGGTCGTCGAGCATGCGCTCGACCTGCGGCAGGAAGGCGCGGCCTACCATGGTCAGGCTGACCCGCCGTGTGGTGCGTTCAAAGAGCTTCACATCCAGCGCCGATTCAAGCTTTTCGATACGCCGGCTGAGGGCCGGCTGCGAGATACGGATGGCCTCGGCGGCGCCGCGAAAACTGCCCTTGTCTACCACGGCGCGGAAGGCTTGGAGGTCGTTGAGGTCGAAGTTGATGATCACGGGGGGAGCCAGTTGAGTCGGGAATGGGCGGCATTATCCTCTGGCTGTTGAGTGCACGCTAACTAAACAGGGCAGGCGAACCGTAAATTCGCCTGAAGCGCCCGCCACAGGCGGCTTACGGCGAATGAACGAAATCCGCCGAAACAATTCTAAATCGCTCAATTTAGTATAAATTGACTGTCATTCATTCAAGACATCCAAGGAGGCTACCTGTGGCAACTCTGCAAGCTCATACCATCCAGGCACTGCACACCCATCGCCCTTCCCTGTTGACTGAATGGGTTGCCAGCCTCGAAGCTTCAGGGGCCACACGCAACCTCAAGGCCGAGGACGCCAGGCAGCAGGCCGGCGACTTCCTCAACCTGATGATCGCCGCACTCCAGCACGGCGGCTCCCAGCAGGTCGGCCAGGAAGTCTGGGCCGAGACCCGGGTGTTTCTGGAAAAACTCTCCCACAGCCGAGCGCTGATCGGCCAGGACTCGCAACAGACCGCCAGCTTTATCTTCGCCCTCAAGGGCCCGCTGTTCGCCTTGCTGCAGCGTGAATACGCCGAGCAACCGGCGCAACTGGCCGAACAGCTGTGGGAAATCTCCGAGCTGCTTGATGCGCTGGGCATGCACACCATCCGTACCTTCCAGAAATCCCGAGAGTCGGTGATCAAGCGCCAGCAGGAAGAGCTGCTGGAACTGTCCACCCCCGTGGTCAAGCTGTGGGACGGCGTGCTGGCACTGCCGATGATCGGCACCCTGGATTCGCAACGCACCCAGGTGGTCATGGAATCGCTGCTGCAACGCATCGTCGACACTGGCTCGGAAATCGCCATCATCGACATCACCGGTGTGCCGACCGTGGACACCCTGGTGGCCCAGCACCTGCTGAAAACCGTGACCGCCATCCGCCTGATGGGCGCTGACTGCATCATCAGCGGCGTGCGCCCGCAAATCGCCCAGACCATCGTGCACCTGGGGCTGGACCTGCAAGGCGTGGTGACCAAGGCCAACCTGGCGGACGCCCTGGCGCTGGCCCTCAAACGCCTGGGCGTCAGCGTCAGCAAGGCTGTTTAAGCATGGAACGCATCCCTATTTTGCAGATGGGCGAATTCCTGCTGGTGACCATCCAGGTCGACATGCATGACCAACTCGCGCTGACCTTGCAGGACGACCTGTCCGAACGCATCAGCCGCACCTCGGCGCGCGGTGTATTGATCGATATCTCGGCACTGGACATGGTCGACTCGTTTATCGGCCGCATGATCGGCACCATTTCCGGCCTGTCGCGCATCATGGATGCGCAGACCGTGCTGGTGGGCATGCAACCGGCGGTGGCCATTACCCTGGTGGAACTGGGCATGACCCTGCCTGGCGTAGCGACCGCGCTGAACGTGGAGCGCGGCATGAAACTGCTGCGTGACCGGGTAGACCACTCATGACCCAGGCCAGCAGTGGCACTCACCCAGTGCTCATCGAACAGGACGTGGTGCTGGCCCGACAATTGGTGCGCAAGCTGGCCCAGGACTGCGGCATGCGCCTGATCGACCTGACCAAGCTGGTGACCGCCGTCAGTGAGCTGGCGCGCAACACCGTGGTGTACGGCGGCGGTGGCTATATGGATTGGGCGGTGGTCGAGAAAGACCACCGACCCGGCCTGCGCCTGACCTTTCGCGATGAAGGGCCGGGCATCCCCGACCTCAAGTTGGCGATGACCGACGGCTGGACCTCCGGCAGCGGCCTGGGCCTGGGTTTGACCGGCGCCAAGCGCCTGGTGAACGAGTTTGAACTGGATACCGCACCCGGCAAGGGCACCCGCGTGACGATCACCCGATGGACGTGAATATTCCCAGCGCCTTGACCCAGGTGCTGTTGATCGAAGATGTCAGCCAGATCGGCCATGCCCGGCGCACCGCGCAACAGCTTGCCGAGCAATTGGGGTTTGACGAAACCGACGCCGGGCGCGTGGCGCTGGTGGCCACCGAGCTTGCCAGCAATATCCTCAAGCACGCCGCCCACGGCGAACTGCACCTGCGCGCCACCGGCAACCAGGGTGTAGAGATGATTGCCGTGGACCGTGGCCAGGGTTTTGATCTGGACAGTTGCCTGGTGGACGGCTTTTCCACCGGTGGCACCCAGGGTATCGGTATGGGCGCAATCGCCCGCGTGGCCCAGGTGTTCGATGTGTTCGCCGATCAGCGCGGTACGGCGATGCTGGCCCGCCTGTACCCCCGGTCATCGGCCGCGAAGGATATCCGCTACGGCGTCAGCCAGCATTCCCTGCACCACGACCCGGCCTGCGGGGACGCCTGGCACCTGGCAATCGAACCCGGCCGCTTCAGCGTGATGGTGGCTGACGGCCTGGGCCATGGCAGCGAAGCCGAGCGTGCGGCGCACGCCGGTGAAACCGTATTTGCCGCTGATGCCTTTCAGGACGCGCAGGTGTTGTTCAACGACCTGCATATCGGCATGACCGGCACCCGCGGCGCCGCCGTGGCCGTGGCTCAGTACGACGCCACGGCCGACAGCCTGCGCTTTACCGGGGTGGGCAATATCGGCGCCAGCCTGATCGGCCTCGGCAAGTCACGCGGGCTGGCCTCCCACCCGGGCATCGTCGGCGTGCAGTTTCGCAAGGCGCAGCCCTTCGACTACGCTCAGGTCACCGGCCAGCTGCTGATCCTCTACAGCGACGGCCTGCAGTCACGCTGGAACCTGGCCGACTACCCCGGGCTCTCCCACCGCCACCCCGCCCTGATCGCCGCCATCTTGCACCGTGATTTCTGTCGCGGCCGGGATGACGTCACCGTGTTCGTGATTGCCCTGGAGGCCATCGATGGCTGAAACCACTGTCCCCCTCGAAGAGCAGGTGCAACGGCTGCACCAGGAAGCCGATGCGCTGCGCGCCGAACTGGACGAAACCAACCAGGGCGTATTGGCGCTGTATGCCGAGCTTGACATGCAGGCCGACCAACTGCGCCAGGCGTCGGACCTGAAAAGCCGCTTCCTGTCGTACATGAGCCATGAGTTCCGCACCCCCTTGGGCTCGATCCTGAGCATCACCAGCTTGCTCGCCGATGAGCTCGACGGCCCGTTGAGCGCGGAGCAACACACCCAGGTGGGGTTTATCCGCAGTTCGGCACGCGAGCTGCGCGAAATGGTCGACGACTTGCTGGACCTGGCCAAGATCGAGGCCGGGCGCATCACCATCTCACCGGCCTGGTTTGACATGTTCGACCTGTTCTCGGCGTTGCGCGGGATGTTCCGGCCGATTGTCGACGCCTCGTCGGTGGACTTGATCTTCGAAGAACCGGTCGGCTTGCCCAAGCTCTACACCGATGACAAGAAGCTGGCGCAGATCCTGCGCAACTTCATCTCCAACGCCCTGAAATTCACGGTGCAAGGTGAAGTGCGGGTTTCGGCGCACAGGGTCGGCGAGCAGGAAATCCGCTTTGCCGTGCACGATACCGGCCTGGGCATCCCTGCCGAACTGCACAACAACCTGTTTGAGGATTTTTCCCAAATCGACTCACCGTTGCAAAAACGCCTGCGCGGTACCGGCCTGGGGCTGTCGCTGTGCAAACGCTTTGCCGAGCTGCTCGGCGGTCAGGTCGGCGTGGAAAGCACCCCTGGCGTGGGCTCGATGTTCTTTGTGATCATTCCTCTTTCCATTAATGGCGGGCCTGTTGATGAATCGTGACATCCAACTGCTGATCGTCGACGACAACGCCGCCACCCGCTATGCCCTGCGCCGCCGCCTGGAGAGCCATCACTACCACGTGCTCGAAGCCGGCACCGGGCAGGAGGGGCTGGACCTGATCGCCAGCGAAAAAATCGATGGGCTGATCCTCGACGTCAACCTGCCGGACATGAGCGGCTTCGACATCGTGCGCGTGTTGCGCGCCGATCCGATCACGGCCCTGCTGCCGGTGGTGCATGTGTCGGCGGCCTCGATCGAGACCGGCGATATCATCACCGGCCTGGACGCCGGTGCCGATGCCTACCTGATCCACCCGGTCGACCCCGATGTGCTGCTGGCGACCCTGCGCACCTTGCTGCGCGTGCGCGACACCGAATATGCGTTGCGTGAAAGCGAGGCGCGCTTTCGCGAGATTTTCTTCAATATCAGCGCGCCGATTGCGGTGATGGATGCACAGCTCAAGGTCCACGAATGCAATCACGCCTTCGCCCAGCTGATTCACGACAACCTCAACCCCGATGCCCTGCTCGAGTGCTTTGCCGCCGATCAGCTCACCGTCATCCAGGAGCTGTGCCAGCGCCTGGCGGCCGGTGAACGCTGGAAGGGCACGCTGCAAATGAAGGTCGACGGCCAACTGCGCGAGACCGAATGGCAGATTTCGCCCTATCGTCGCGCCGAATTGAGCCTGGTGTTTGTGGAGGATGTCACCGAGCACCGTCACCGCGAACGCCACCAACAGGCCGAGCTGGCCAACGCCACCAACCAGCTGGCACGGACCGAGGCGCAGTTGTTGCAGGCGCAGAAAATGGACGCCCTGGGCAAGCTGACCGGCGGCATCGCCCACGACTTCAACAACCTGCTGACCGGGATTATCACCAGCCTGGAGCTGATCAAAAAACGCATCGAAACCCAGCGCACCGACAAAGTCGTGGGCTACGCCGATGCGGCACTAAGCTCGGCCCTCAGCGCCGCTGGCCTGACCAACCGCCTGCTGGCCTTTGCCCGCCAGCAACCGTTGGACACCCGGCCGATCGATATCAACGCGCATATCCGCTCGCTGGAGGAACTGCTGGTGCGCACCATCGGCGAACATATCGCGCTGAAGCTGGAACTGACCACCAATCCCGCTGTGGCGATGGTCGATCCGATCCAGCTGGAAAGCGCGGTACTCAACCTGGTGATCAACGCCCGCGACGCGCTGCCCAAGGGCGGCAATATCTGGGTGACCACATACCCGGCCTACTCCAACGGCAACCTGAAACTGGAAAACGGCCCCTACATTGCCCTGTCGGTGCGCGATAACGGTGTGGGCATCGACCACAGCGTCATCGATAAAGTCTTCGACCCCTTCTTCACCACCAAGCCCGTGGGCCAGGGCACCGGGCTGGGCCTGTCGACCATCTACGGGTTCGCCCGCCAGTCGGGTGGCGACGCGCTGATCCGCAGCGTCACCCGCCAAGGCACCGAAGTGACCATCATGCTACCCGCCGCCAGCGGCCCCGCCAGCACCGCGACCAAGCCATTGGCGGCTCCCGGCCAAAGCAGCGGCGAGCACGTGCTGATCGTGGAAGACATGCCCTCGGTGCGCAGCTTTGTCGCCGAAGTACTGATCGACGCCGGCTACCGCTGCAGCCTGGCCGCCGATGCTGACGAAGCGATCGCCAACCTGCGCAGCGACCCCAGTGTCGACCTGTTGCTCACCGATGTCGGCTTGCCCTATATGAACGGGCGCGAACTGGCGGACATCGCACGCGAAATGCATCCCGCGCTGCCGATTCTGTTCATGACCGGCTACGCAGAGAATGCGGCGAATCGGCAGAGCTTCCTGGGTGAAGGCATGGACCTGATTTCCAAACCCTTCCATATCGACGAGTTGCTGGAGAAGATTAGGCGTGGGCTGGAGGGGACTGCAGGCGCCGGTTAACGGGGACGTCGGCGAATTGCGGGGTGATGTTTGGCGACATGCTTGCTACCGTGTTCAGCCTCTCGATCCGTGACCGGCATTAAGCAATGATCCGAATTTTCAAAACCGCAGTGTGCACACTCGGCCTGCTGTGCGTCGCCGCCCTGGGCTTTTTCGCCTGGCAGAGTTTCTACCCCGTGAGCGCCGCCACCGCGTGGAGCTACCAGGTGGTGCACAGGGATGTGCCCAAGGCCGCATCGCTGATGCCCATGGACGATGGCTCGCTGATGGTCAGCCAGGAACTCGACAAGGGCAAGGGCAGCATCGTACGCATCTACCCCAACGGCACCCGCGAAGTGGTGGTGGGCAACCTCTCCAAACCCGACGGTATGCTGGCCACCCGTGGCGGCTGGGTATTCAGCCAGGAGGCCCTCGACTCCCCCGTCAGCTTCCTCAAGGATGGCACCGTCACCGAACTGTTCAGAGGCGAAAACGTGCAGGGCCTGTGGGACGACGGTGACGACCTCTACGCCCTGGAAGACCGCCGCGACGAAGGACGCGTCCTGCGTTATCGCTGGAGCGACCAGAGCCTGAGCGTGGTACGCGCTGGCCTCGATGAGGGCGAATCAATCATCCGCTGTACCGATGGGCGCATGCTCTACACCAAGAAAAGAGAAGGCATGGTGCGCGAACTGACCGACGACGGCAGCGACCCAATGGTGGTGGGCGGGCTGAACCAGCCGACATTCCTGATGTGCGATGCGCGGGGTTTGTGGATCAACGAAGACGCCACCCATCGTGCGCGGTTGTTGCTGATCGACAAACAGGGGCGCCAACAGACGATCTTGTCGTTTTTGAAGGCGCCGCAGTCGATTGTGCCGACGGCTCGCGGGACTTATCTGGTGGCGGAAGGCGGGCGTGATCGGGTGTTGGAATTGACGCCGATACCGTTGAAACGGAGTAACCCATGAACATCCGACCTATCCACACGGAACAGGACTACAGGGACACGCTGCACTACAGCTGAAACCGTGCAACCGCCTCGTTCAGCGAGACCGCCAATTGAGCCAGCTCACGGCTTGAGCCATTGATCTGCCCCGCCCCGGACGACGATTGGGCCGACAGGTCGCGAATATTGACGATATTGCGGTCCACTTCCTTCGCCACTTGGGCCTGCTCTTCCGCCGCACTGGCGATGACCAGGTTGCGCTGGTGAATCTGGTCGATGGAGTCGGTGATCTGGCTCAACGCGCCCCCCGCGCCTTCCGCCAGGGCCAAGGTGTCAGTGGCACGCTGGGTACTGGATTGCATCGAGGTCAGCGCCTGGGTGGAACCGGTACGCATGGCGGTCACCATCTGGTCGATCTCAAGGGTCGATTGCTGGGTGCGATGGGCCAGCGCACGCACTTCGTCGGCCACCACCGCAAAGCCGCGCCCGGACTCACCGGCCCGCGCCGCCTCGATGGCCGCGTTAAGGGCCAGCAGGTTGGTCTGCTCGGCGATGGAGCGGATCACATCGAGCACCTTGCCGATATCCCGCGATTGCTCGGCGAGGTTCTGCACCAGGGTCGAGGTCTCACCGATGTTGGTGCTCAAGGCCTGAATCGCGCTGACCGTTTCGCCCACGCGGTGCTGGCCCTCGCGCGCCGTCTCATTGGACAGGCGTGTGGACTCGGAGGTAGACACCGCATTGCGCGCCACTTCATCTGCCGCCGAGGTCATCTCGTTGACCGCGGTGGCTGCCTGCTCGATTTCCGCGGTCTGCTTTTGCAGGCTGCGACTGCTTTGATCGGTGATGCCGTTCAGGTCGGTGGCGGATGACGCCATCTGCCCCGCCGACTGGCGAATCAGTTGCAAGGTGCCACGCAGGTTGGCTTGCATGGTCTTGAGTGCCACCAGCAGACGGGTCACTTCGTCGTCGCCGCTCACGTCCACCGTTTGGGTCAGGTCACCCTGGGCCACGTTCTCCGCAGCCCGCACCGCGAGGCTCAACGGGCCGACGATGCTGCGCGTGAGCAACCAGGCCAGCAACACGGTACTCAAACCCGCGACGATCACAAAACCGAACACCATGGTGCGCGAACGGCTGTACTGCGACTCGGCCGTCTGGCCCTGCTGGTTGATCTGGGCGTTATAGTAGTCCGACAGGGCATTGAGCTGGGCACCGGAGCCGTCCACCACGGTTTTCATGTCCACCAGCAACAACTTGTTGAGCTCGGCGCCCTGCTGCTTGTCGGCGAGCACAAATGACTGGGCCAGCCCCTGCTGGTACTGACGCAGCGAGACCTGGAACTGGTCATAGAGCGTGCGCACTTCGGGGGTGTCGATCACCGCGTCGAGGTCGGCCAGGCGCTTGGTCAGGTCCTGGCTGCGAGTGTCCATCTGGCTACGGTATTGCGGGATGCTCGCGGGGTTCGGGTCCAACGCCATACGCAAAGAAATCGTACGAATGCGCAACATGATTTCACGAATGTCCGCCACCAGCCGCATCTTCGGCACCAGCCCACTTTCCACCTGCACCGCACTCGCACGAATACTGGCCATATTCGACAGCGCGAAAAACCCCAACAGGGCCACGAGCAAAGCAATCAGGGCAAAACCCAAACCCGCACGGCGGGCGATGGACAGGCTGCGAAGGGACATTTCGGGGGACTCTCTTATAAGAAATATGATGTCGTATGAGAGTTTCGGCCTGCGGGGGCAGGACTTTAGCGGTGCTCAATAAAAGTGCTACATAAGATTTCCACACCCCACCACTTGGAAACAAAAAACCCGTAGCGCGTTCCGCTACGGGCTTTTTTACGCGATGGCGCAGCGCATTCTCAGTATCAGCGTTCTTTATTGGCTTGGGACAGCACCGAGGCCGCCAGGGACTTCGTATCCTCGCTGTATTTACCGCTCTGCAGCGCCTTACCGGCCTTCTCTTCCATTTCTGCACTGGTCTGCTTGTCGGTACCCGTCTGCGCCAAGGCTGACGCGGCCAGGCTTTTGGCGATGACTGAGGCGTTTGGGTTATTGAGGGTTTCTGCGGCCAGGGTGGCCATCTTGTCGGAGGTTTTTTTGGTGTTAGTGCTCATGGTGCATTTCCTTTGCAGTTTGAGGATGACAACCCGGAAAGTCGTCGCAACCGAAAGATAGTGAGTTCGAGCGGGAGGTACAACGCGCTACTTGTAGGCATCGTTGTGGAAATTTGTACGAAAGGAGTGAGTGTTTTGTAGGGAGCTAGAAAACCAGCAGCTCTATGCAGAACACAAACCAATAAAAAGCCTGCTGAGCGTTGAGATCAGCAGGCTTTTTCCGTTTCAGATTCAGGTCATTATTTGCCTGTTTTATACGTCGGGAAAGTTCGCTCAAGCACAGCATCTACCAGCGTCTGGGCATTCACGATCAATTGCGCCAGGCCCATGATCACGGGTGACTGCGTGCTGCCCGGATCTTCGGCGCTTTGGTAGGCGGTTTGAAGTGCTGATGCGAGGATTTCGGAGGCGTTGGCCAGGGCTTCTTCGGTGTCGACGTCGGCGTTTCCGTGGAAGATTTTGCGAAGCTCGTCTTCGGAAGTGGCATGGAAAGCATCGGTAGGGTTGGGGGTGATCTTTTTCATGATGTAACTCCACGTCATGAAAAGAAGCTACCACTCCCTGCTGTCAAACAGGATTGGATGGCAGCCGTACGCGGGTTGACAGACCGCAAACGTGGAAACCCGGCGCACCCGAAGATGCCCCACGCACAGCCGCCATAACAGATCGGCACAGATAGGAGTCTGGAACCAAGTTTGGGGATGCACAGAGATCGCACGTTATTCGGTCTGTCAAAACCGGTCGCCATGAGGGCGACGGCGGAAGGTTGGCGCCCTGCCTCAGCCAGTGCAAGCCCGTGCGGGGGTTGCAGAGCCTGTGTAACGATAATCACGATTTTGGAAATGCTCGGTAATGAGTGTTCGTGCAATGAAGCTTGTGTACCCAAGCCTCTGGGCTAGCCTCAAAAGGATCGCTGGTGTACTGACACCGGATTTAGGAGCTTCTATGACAAATGGACATTGTGATGCGGTAACAAGGGTGTATGCGAACGCCATACGTCCCGACAGCCTTGCCAATAGGCCCCTCTTGATCCAATGTAATGACCAATGTCATTACATGAGGATCTATCCCATGGCGTCTATAAGCATCCGTATCGATGACGACCTAAAAGCGCGCGCCTATCTCGAACTGGAAAAGCTCGGCGTTACCCCTTCCGAACTGATGCGCCAGGCCCTGCAATACGTGGCGGATCGCGGCCAACTACCGTTCAAGCCTGTGCTGATGACAGAGGAAGATGAAGCGTTGATGGCCACCGTGCGGGAACGATTGGCATCCCCTCAACGGGTCAAGGTTTCTATAGATGACCTATAGCCTTGATTTCGATGCACGTGCATTGAAGGAGTGGCAAAAGCTAGGCGACACCATTCGTCAGCAGCTCAAGAAGAAGCTAGTGGAAATTCTGAACAACCCACGTATTGAAGCTAATCGCCTGCATGACCTGCCCGGCTGCTACAAAATAAAACTACGTAGCAGCGGTTACAGGTTGGTTTACCAAGTGATCGATCAGGAAGTCACTGTGGTTGTGGTGGCCATTGATAAACGGGAACGTGAACAGGCTTACCGTAAAGCGGGCGAGCGTTTGAGCGAACAGAAGATTTGAAACACCGAAAACAAAAAAGCCCCGTAGCTTATTCAGCTACGGGGCTTTTTCTATGTAATGGCGGAGAGATAGGGATTCGAACCCTAGGTACCGGTGAAGGTACAACGGATTTCGAATCCGTCCCATTCGGCCACTCTGGCATCTCTCCAACGGCGCGCATCATAACAGCGTGAATCAGGAAAGCAAAGCGCCGAAGCGATTTTTTTTCCGTGCTATCAGATGCTTGCGTCGATTAAAGCGGTACGCCGAGACGATTGGCGACTTCTTCGTAGGCTTCGATAACATCACCGAGGCCCTGGCGGAAGCGGTCTTTGTCCATCTTCTTCTTGGTGTCCTTGTCCCACAGGCGGCAGCCGTCTGGGCTGAATTCGTCGCCCAGGACGATGGAGCCGTCGTGGAACACACCGAATTCCAGCTTGAAGTCCACCAGCAGCAGGCCGGCGTCGTCGAACAGCTTGCTCAGCACGTCGTTGACCTTGAGGGACAGCTCCTTCATGCGCGCCAGTTGCTCAGCGGTGCCCCAGCCGAACGCCACGACGTGGGATTCGTTGATGAACGGGTCGCCCTTGGCGTCGTCCTTCAGGAACAGTTCGAAGGTGTAAGGGTTGAGCTTGAGGCCCTCTTCCACGCCCAGGCGCTTGACCAGGCTGCCGGCGGCGTAGTTACGCACGACGCATTCGACCGGGATCATGTCGAGCTTCTTGACCAGGCACTCGTTGTCGCCCAGCAATTTGTCGAATTGGGTCGGAATACCGGCCTCTTCGAGCTTTTGCATGATGAAGGCGTTGAACTTGTTGTTCACCATGCCTTTGCGATCAAGTTGTTCGATGCGTTTGCCGTCGAACGCCGAGGTGTCGTTGCGAAACAGCAGGATCAGGCGGTTGGCGTCGTCGGTCTTGTACACCGACTTGGCTTTGCCGCGGTAGAGTTCTTCACGTTTTTCCATGATGGGCTCCGCTTGCTAAATGGTGGGCTAGGCGATGTGTCGCCAGTCGAGCCCTGAATCTTGATCGGCCAGTTGCAGCCAGTCCGGGTCGCACCCGAGGGTGTCGACAAAACATTGCCGGGCCAACTGCGGCAGGTTGTTCTTGCTGCTCAGGTGGGCCAGGACCAGGTGTTGCAAGTCTTGCCAGCCCAACTCATACACCAGGTACGCCGCCTGGTGATTATTCAAATGTCCAAATTGGCCGCCCACCCGCTGCTTGAGAAAGGTCGGGTAATGACCGCGAGCCAGCAGGTCTCGGCAGTGGTTGGACTCGATCATCAAGGCATCGAGGTTCCGGTAACCGTCCAGCACCTTGGCGCAATAGGAGCCCAGGTCGGTGAGTACGCCGAAACGCCGCTCACCGTCACTGAACACATACTGCGTCGGTTCCTGGGCGTCGTGCGCCACGGCAATCACATCGATGCTCAAGGCACCGATTTGCAGTTGCTCGCCACCGGCCAGGAAACCTGCGGGTTCAATGGGTTTGCGCATCCCGCGCAAGGTGCCGCGACTGAGGTACACCGGAAGATTGTAGCGCCGAGACAGCAAACCCACGCCATGCACGTGGTCGGCATGTTCGTGGGTCACCAGAATCGCGCTCAGCTGCGCGGGGTGAACCCCCAGGCGCAGCAGGCGCCGCTCGGTTTCTCTTAACGAGAAACCACAATCCACCAGCACGTACGTGTCGTCATGTGCGACCAGCGTGCCGTTCCCTTGGCTACCGCTGCCGAGAACGGCAAAACGCATCGGATCAGCCCAGGTTGTCCTGAATCACGCCCAATACTTTGCGTGCTGTTTCAGCTGGCGCAACGGTATTGATATTCTTCTCGACGGTGACTTGCACGCTTTCGCCAACCTTGCTCAAACGAACCTGATAACGCTCGGCGCGGGTCTCGATTTCTTCCTTGGTCGGCTTGCTGCCGAACAACTTGCCGAAGAAACCTGGCTCTTCATCTTTGCGCTCGGCTTTTTCAGCCACGTTGATGTAGTACAGGCCCAGGCTGCGGTTGATGTCTTCAACTCGCCAAGGGCCTTGCTCCAACGCACGACCGACGCTGGCCCAGGCACGGTCCAGGTCTTCACCCAGGTTGAGTACCACGTTGCCGCTGCCATCTTCGGTGAGGCTGACGCGGCTCGGGGTGTCGTAATCACGTGCGGCGAGCAGGGAAACCGAACCGCCCTTCTCGGAGATACGGCTCATGCTGGCCAGCATCTCGTCGACCAGTGCCGAGTCGACACCGGTGTTGACCGAGCGGTTGGTGAAATCAACGTTGGCGGTGCTGCCGGCAGGACGCTCGGCGCTGACCACGTAGACTTCACTGGTATTACGTTGCACGCCAGGCTCGATGCGCACACGCACACGGGCTTCGCTGTCAGCGGCGACACCACCGGCCTGCAGGCGCTTGGCCATGGTGGCGGACAGCTCGCTGCCCTGCTGCCATGCGGTGGTAAATTCACCGGTCTGCGGGCGCTGTTCGTCGATGCGGAAACCGTTGTCCTGGAAGAACTGCACGGCCACCGGCCAGACTTCGGCAGGTGGGCGCTGAGCCACGATCCAGCGCGAATCACCACTCTTCTGCAGGCTGTAGTCGCTGGCGTCCGCCACGGCCGAGATCGGCTGCGGACGTGGCACCACGTACTCACCTTTGGTGGTGTCGTCGGCGACGTTGCGTGGAATCGGCAGCAACGGGTCAAGGCGCTTGGCGACGTTGACGCCCGGCGGCAATTCCATCGGTTTGGTAGGTTGCGCTTCCAGGTAATCGCTGCCGCGGTCACGGAAGTAGCCTTCCGGCCCCCAGATCCAACCGCAGCCACTGGTGCTGGAGATAATCAAGGCAAGTGCGGAAAGTCCGGCCAATCGCTTCATGCGTAGTGCTTCCTCAATTAAACCAGGACGCCGGACTGGCGCAGGGCCTGTCGCAGCGGTTCGTGACAGGCTTCGCTGAGGCGGGTGAGCGGCAGACGGATACCGTCCGGCATCAGGCCCATCTCAAACAGCGCCCATTTCACGGGGATAGGGTTGGATTCGATAAACAGTGTCTTGTTGAGCGGCATCAGCTTCTCGTGGATCGCACGGGCAGTCACGGCGTCGCCGGCGATGGCGGCGGCGCACATGTCGCTCATGGCACGCGGAGCCACGTTGGCGGTCACCGAGATATTGCCCTTGCCGCCCAGCAGGATCAGCTCGACAGCCGTGGCGTCGTCACCGGAATACAGCAGGAAGTCACTGCTCACACCGGCCAGGATGTCCTTGGCGCGCTGCAGGTCGCCGGTGGCTTCCTTGATGCCGATGATGTTCGGCACGGTGGACAGGCGGATCACGGTCTCGGCCTTCATGTCGCAGGCAGTGCGGCCCGGGACGTTATAGAGGATCTGCGGGATATCCACGGCTTCGGCAATGGTGCGGAAATGCTGGTACAGGCCTTCCTGGGTCGGCTTGTTGTAGTACGGGGTCACCAGCAGGCAAGCATCGGCGCCGGCCTTCTTGGCGTTTTTGGTCAGCTCGATCGCTTCACGCGTCGAGTTGGCGCCCGTACCGGCGATCACGGCAATGCGACCCGCGACACGCTTGACCACGAATTCGATCACCTGGATGTGTTCTTCCACATCGAGGGTGGCCGATTCACCGGTGGTGCCGACCGCCACGATGGCGTTGGTGCCTTCTTGCAGGTGGAAGTCCACCAGTTTGCCAAGGCTGTCCCAGTCGAGATGACCTTGTGCATCCATGGGTGTGACCAGTGCCACCATACTGCCCGCAATCATGCAACCGCTCCTGCCGGAAAAAGAGAGCCGTAATGGTACTGGCGCCAAGATGCTTGTACAAGCGAAGTACCGCCTGACGATGCGTTCTGGGCCAACTAAACGACGGGCAATGCCATCATTGGGCCAAAGCACGGGTTGCAACAGGGTGAAATCAAGCCGTTCACGTAATGAAAACGCCACCTCCTATCCCTTGGCGGCGCTTTTCGCTACCCTTCATCCTTTGATCGATACAGCCCTCACCGTATCGACCGCTCATCGTTTTAGGAAGGCTGCATGTCCACCCCCACAGTTCGCGAACAATTCCTTGTTATCAGTGCCCTCGGCGCCAACCCCATGGAGCTGACCAACGTCCTGTGCCGCGCCAGCCATGAAAACCGCTGCGCCGTCGTGACTTCCCGCCTGACCCGTCATGGCGAGTGCAGCGCGCTGGTGCTGCAGATTTCCGGCACCTGGGACGCCCTGGCGCGCCTGGAAACCGGCCTGCCGGGCCTGGCCAAGAAGCATGACTTCACGGTCAACGTGGTGCGCAGCGCCGCCCTGGAAAACCGCCCACAGGCCCTGCCCTATGTGGCGTATGTCAGCTCGGCCTATCGCTCGGACATCGTCAATGAGCTGTGCCAGTTCTTTATCGACCATAACGTCGAACTGGAGAACCTGACCTGCGACACCTACCAGGCCCCGCAAACCGGCGGCACCATGCTCAACGCCACGTTTACCGTGACCTTGCCGGCCGGCGTGCAGATCAGTTGGCTGCGTGACCAGTTCCTGGACTTTGCCGATGCCTTGAACCTCGACGCATTGATCGAACCTTGGCGCCCACAGAACCCAATGTAAGGAAGTTTTCATGGCTGTAGTCATCGACACACCGGTAGCCGACTTCGAAGCCCAGGCCACCAGCGGGCAAACCTTCAGCCTCGCTGGGCTCAAAGGCAAGCAAGTGGTGATTTACTTCTATCCGAAGGACAGCACCCCGGGCTGCACCACCGAAGGCCAGGGCTTTCGCGACCAGTACGCGGCATTCAAGGCCGCCAATACCGAAGTATTCGGCGTGTCGCGCGATAGCGTGAAGTCCCACGAGAACTTCAAGGGCAAGCAGCAATTCCCCTTCGAACTGATCAGTGACAAGGACGAGGCGGTCTGCCAGCTGTTTGATGTGATCAAGCTGAAGAAGCTGTACGGCAAGGAATACCTGGGCGTGGATCGCAGCACCTTCCTGATCGATAGCCAGGGTGTGCTGCGTCAGGAATGGCGCGGCGTGAAAGTGCCGGGGCATGTGGACGCTGTTCTAGCGGCGGCGCAGGCGTTGAACAAGGCTTGAAGTCTGCGGCGACCGTTTGATCGCCATCGCCGGCAAGCCAGCCCCTACATTTGTGTCGCATTTGCCTGTAGGAGCCGGCTTGCCGGGGATGGCGCCGCCACGCTCAAAGCAATGGCGCCACTACCGGCTCTTGCCGTGGCCACGCATCCAGCACCGCCTTGAACAGCGTCGCCAGGGGGATCGCAAAGAACACGCCCCAGAATCCCCACAGCCCACCAAACAACAGCACCGCGCAGATGATCGCCACCGGGTGCAGGTTGACCGCCTCCGAAAACAGCAACGGCACCAACACATTGCCATCCAGGGTCTGGATAATCCCGTACACCGCCATCAAGTAGATGAACTGGTCGCTCCAGCCCCACTGAAACAGCGCGATCAGCATCACCGGCACCGTTACCACCACGGCGCCGACATACGGCACCACCACCGAAATGCCCACCAGCAATGCCAGCAATGCCGCGTAGTTCAGGTCCAGAGCTATAAAGGCGATGTAGGTAACACCCCCGCAGATAATGATCTCGATGACCTTGCCACGGATGTAGTTGGCGATCTGTCGGTTCATCTCTTCGGCCACCCGCGTAATCAGCGCCCGTTCGCGTGGCAGGTAGCCACGCACCCAACGGCCGATCATGGCGCGGTCCTTAAGGAAGAAAAACACCAGAATCGGTACCAGCACCAGGTAGATCATGATGTTGACCAGCAGCGGCAGGCTGGACAGGGAAAACGTCAGCGCCCATTGCCCGAATTTTCCGATCTCGCCGCGTGCCGCTTCGATGGCTTGCAACACTTGCTCATCCGAGACCAGGTGCGGGTAGCGCTCCGGCAACAACAGCAATAGCGACTGCCATTTGGCGAGCATGCCCGGCAACTCGTTGAACAGGGTGATCAATTGATGCCACAACAAGGGCAGGACCACCACGATAAACACTACCAATACGCCCATGAACAAGGCGAACACCAAGCCCACCGCCAGCCCGCCCGGCAAGCGCAAACGCTCCAGGGTAGTGACCAGGCCTTGCATCAGGTAAGCCAGCACCATCCCCGCCAATACCGGCGCCAACATACCGCCCAAGGTGAGCACGGCCGTAAAGGCCAGAAACAGCAGGACCGCCAGCACCACGGCTTCTTCATCGGAGAAGTAACGCTGGATCCAGTCTCGTAACACTTTGAACATCAATCAACCTCGGGTGGTGGGGGCGAACGGTTCAGGCCTTGCGCAACCAGTAACGGTACACACCGGCGGCGTCTTCTTCATGCAACAGGGTATGCCCCGCCAACTTGGCAAACGTGCGAAAGTCACGCTGGGAGCCCGCGTCAGTGGCGATCACCTTGAGCACTGCGCCACTGGCCAATCGATTGAGTTCCAGCTTGGCCTTGAGCAAGGGCAACGGGCAATTGAGGCCGCTGGCATCGAGTTCGGCATCAAAGGCTACAGCGTCGGTCATGGTTTTACTCCAGGCACGCGTTCGGGTTGCTTAGAATATCTGGTCCGAAGCTCAGTGTCCGGCTACAGTAAGCTCTTTGTCGAAAGGCTCTGTGCATGACTTTTTTGCGCCCTACCCTGCTGACGCTGGCTTGCCTGCTGGCCTCCCCAGGCTTCGCTGACGACCTGCCGTCACTTGGCGACGCCAGTTCTGCCATTGTCTCGCCACAACAGGAATACCAGCTGGGCCGTGCATGGCTGGCCTACCTGCGCGGCCAGGTCTCGCAGCTCAACGACCCACAGCTCAAGGATTATGTCGAAACCAGCGTGTACAAGCTGGTAGAGACCAGCCAAGTCAATGACCGGCGCCTGGAATTCATCCTGATTAACAGCCCGCAACTGAACGCTTTCGCCGCGCCCGGCGGCATCGTAGGGGTGAACGGCGGCCTCTTCCTCAATGCCCAGACTGAAGGCGAATACGCCTCGGTACTCGCGCACGAATTGGCGCACTTGTCTCAACGCCACTTCGCCCGTGGCGTTGAAGCGCAACAGCGCATGCAGATCCCGATGATGGCCGCACTGCTTGGCGGCATTATTGCCGCCGCTGCCGGCGCAGGTGATGCCGGTATTGCCGCGATTGCCGGCACCCAGGCTGCGGCGATCCAGGAACAACGGCGTTTCTCGCGCCAGAATGAACAAGAGGCGGACCGCATCGGCATCCTCAATCTGGAAAAAGCCGGCTACGATCCGCGCTCCATGCCAACGATGTTCGAACGCCTGATGCGCCAGTACCGCTTCGACGCCAAGCCGCCGGAATTCCTGCTGACGCACCCGGTTACCGAATCGCGGATCGCCGACACCCGCAACCGCGCCGAGCAAGCCAAGCCCGGTGGCAAGGAAGACAGCCTGCGCTATCAACTGATTCGCGCTCGGGTGCAGCTGCAGTACGAAGACACACCTGGGCTCGCCGCCAAGCGTTTCCGGGCACAGCTGGACGAGAACCCGAAAAACGATGTGGCGCGCTACGGCTTGGCCATTGCCCAGATCAAAGGCTCCCAGTTTAAAGAGGCGCGGGAAAACCTGGCACCGCTGCTGGCCAAGGCGCCCAACGACATCACTTACAACCTCGCACTGATCCAGCTGGACATCGACAACAACAAGCTGCCGGATGCGCAACAGCGTACCGATCGAATGTTGAACCAGTATCCAGGCAACTACCCATTGAACCAGGTGAGAGTGGATCTGCTGCTTAAGCAGAACCGTACCGCCGACGCGGAAAAAGCCCTGGATGGCTTGCTAAAGTCGCGCCCGGACGATCCGGACGTCTGGTATCAGGTCGCCGAGACACGCGGCCTGTCGGGCAACATCATTGGCCTGCATCAAGCGCGTGCCGAATATTTCGCATTGGTGGGCGACTTCCAGCAGGCCATCCAGCAACTGGATTTTGCCAAACGTCGCGCCGGCAGTAATTTCCCGCTGTCGTCACGTATCGACGCACGTCAGCGTGAGTTGATCGAGCAGGAACGTTTGGTGAAAGGGATGATGAGCTAAACCCATCATCCACAAAAAGCCCCGCTTTCGTTAAACGAAAGCGGGGCTTTTTATTGGGCTATTGGGCCGGCGAGTTACTCAGCCAGCTTGAAGGTAATGAAGCTGGCACGCCCTTGGCGCAATACGCGCATCGACACCGAACGATTCTTCGGCAACGCCTTGGCGATGTCAGTGAATTGCTTGGTGCTGTCAATCGCCTGATTATTCAGATGAGTGATCACGTCGCCTGGCTGCAGGCCGATCAGGGCGGCAGGGCCATCCTGCACTTCCTTGATCACTACGCCGCTCTTGAGGTCGAAGGTCTTCTTCTGCTCATCAGTCAGCTCGGCGACAGCAATGCCCAGACGGTTACTGCTGCGTTCGGCGCCCGGTTTGGTGTTACCCAAGGCATCCAGGGTCGCGCCCTCTTCAGGGATAGCGCCTACGGTCAGCTCAACGTTCTGGCGCTTGCCTTCACGGATCACTTCCAGTTTGGCCTTGCTGCCCGCCTTGAGCGCGCCCACCAGGTGTGGCAGGTCGGCCGACATGATGATCGGCTGGCCATTCATGCTCAGGATCACGTCGCCCACCTGCAGGCCGCCTTTGGCAGCCGGGCCGTCGTCCTGGATCTGCGCGACCAGGGCACCGGCCGGTTTATCGAGGCCGAAGGATTCAGCCAGGTCCTTGTTCACTTCCTGGATCACCACGCCCAACCAGCCGCGGCTGACCTTGCCACCGGTTTTCAGCTGATTGGAAACATCCATCGCCACGTCGATCGGGATGGCGAACGACACGCCCATGAAACCACCGGAACGGGTGTAGATCTGTGAGTTGATCCCCACCACTTCGCCCGCCAGGTTGAACAGCGGACCACCGGAGTTACCCGGGTTGATCGGCACGTCAGTCTGGATGAACGGCACGTAGTTTTCGTTGGGCAGGCTGCGACCAATGGCGCTGACGATGCCTTGGGTCACGGTATGGTCAAACCCGAACGGCGAACCGATGGCGACTACCCACTGCCCAGCCTTCAGGTCCTGGGATTTACCCAGCTTCAGCACTGGCAGGTCCTTGCCTTCGATCTTCAGCAAGGCGACGTCGGAACGTGGATCGGTGCCGACCAATTTGGCTTTGAGCTCACTGCGATCGGCCAGGCGCACGAGAATCTCGTCGGCGTCGGCAATCACATGGTTGTTGGTCAGGATGTAGCCATCCGGCGAGATGATGAAGCCCGACCCCAGGGACTGCGCTTCACGCTGGCCACTCCCGCCGCCACGCGGGGTGCGTGGTTGTGGCATACCGCGCTCGAAGAACTCGCGCAGCATCGGCGGCAGGCCTTCCAGGTCCGGCATCTGCTGGTTGGAGACCTTACGATCCGGCAGCTTCTGCGTGGTACTGATGTTCACCACGGCCGGCGAGGCCTGCTCAACCAATTGGGTGAAGTCAGGCAACTCGACTGCTTGCGCAGGGACGGCCTGACCCAGCACCAATACCGTGGCGACTATGGATAGGTAAGACTTCAAACGTGGTATCGACATACAGCTCCCGTTACGACGAGCAGGGTTGAGCGACAGGGTTCAAGAAACGCCGAAAACTGCGACCGACATCTTTGTTCCGCGAACAAAACAAGGCCAGAGCCGACAAGCCCTGACCTATAAAAAACATGAGAGATTTTTGCAAGTGAAAATGCTGATCCAGACATTTCATGCTCTCGGCAGCCAACCTGGCATGGATACACAGTGAAAGGTCAGGATGAACATAGGATTAACGGCTCATGGCTTGGAGGTCGGCTTTTTTTCACCGCGCACCGACAGCGCAATGCGCTCGGCGGTACCGATGGGGATTTCCCCGACCACCGTCACCATCATTTCACCGTCCACCGTATTCAGGCGACGGGACACCGCAACCGTCGGGCCCAATTGCGTGCGGGTTTCCGTGACGCTCACGTCGCTGATCGGCTCCAGAAACACCGAGAAACGCGCCAACCCATCTTCATACATCAGGCTGTCTACCGTCGCTTTGGTCTGGGTGTCTTTGCGGGCGCTGCTATTGGTGAGCTGAAAGCCGGGCGGCAGCCATTCCATGTGCCAGGTCTCGGTGGAGGCCACCTGTGGCGCATTGCTGTTAACCACGGCGATAGGCGTGCATTCACCGCTGGGCTGCAAGTCACGATCAATGGGTGCGCTCGAGGTATCCAGCCGCGTGAACTGGAAACGCTCCAGCAACTGGCCCTGCTCATTAAGCAGCAGGGACTTGAGAGGCAGTGCGGTGTCACGATCCAGGTGCAGTTCAAAACCGTAGCGGTATTGGTCTCGGGGCGTGATCGACACAATCACCGCATTCCGACCGGCCACGCGGGATTTTCCGATAACGGCCAGTTCGTAGAATTGATTAAGTTTTTGCGGATCAAGCGCACGCGAAGGCGCATCACGTGAGTTGCCAATGCCTGCGACAAGGGTGCCGCTGACGCATTGGGTACGGCCATCCAGCCGTACGACTTCCTGGGCAGAACCATCGAGCTGCAAGAGCCGCTCACGGACCTGACCATTCTGGACACGATGCCAGATGTCATGGGTAGAAAAACTGCCGTTACGCTCGTAGACGAACGTACCTTGAAAGCTTTGCTGTTGCTCTGCACGCCCAAGTCGAGTCAGCCAGTCTTGGGCTTCATCGGCATGGGCGGGGAGTGCAAACCAACTACTGAGCAAAAGCGTAAGGAGCGGTATGGCGCGCATAGGGCTCCTTAGCGGTTCAGCGGTTTTCCAGGCTTGCTGCGCGAGCGTATGGCAGAGCGCTTTCAGTGCCTTTCAAGGCCGATTCCTGTGCGTGTTGGCGCAGGTAGCCTGGAAGACGCTGGTCCTGCCAGCCGGATTGCCCTTGCAACACACCGTTAGCCATAGGGCCGGTGGTATCAGAGCTTTCCTTGTAGCCGGCCAGTACCGCTGGGCCTTTGACTTGCGGACCGGCCATGACCGGTTGCTGAGTCTGCTGGGCCAGTTCGGCACCGGCGATTTCGTCCTGGTTGTACAGACGAACACCGGCCAATACGGCAACAGTCACCGAGGCAGCTACCGCCAGGCGACCCAGGCTACGCCAAGGACCACGAGTGGCTTTTGCCGGAACGGCTTCATCAGCCAGCGCAGCAGAAACGGCCGCAGCAATATCCAGACGAGGGATTAAAAGATCCTTGTGCATCACCGCCCGAGCGACTTGGTAACGAGACCAGGTATCACGGGTTTCGGCATCATCAAACGCATTGAGCACTCGACGAAGTTCCAGTTCATCCGCTTCGTTATCCATCACTGCGGACAGCGATTCCTGCAGGGCATCACGACTCATGGCGGTTCCTCTCTTGGCTGTCGCCGCTGTCTTTAGTTTTCCTGCAACAACGGTTGCAAGGCTTTATCGATGGCTTCCCGGGCCCGGAAAATCCGTGACCTTACAGTCCCCACCGGACACTGCATGACGCTCGCAATGTCTTCGTAACTCAGACCATCGAATTCACGTAAAGTTAACGCCGTACGTAAATCTTCTGGCAGTTGCTGAATTGTGCGATGAACGGTTCCTTCAATCTCGTCGCGCAGCAATGCACGCTCCGGCGACTCGAGATCTTTGAGGCCGTGATCACCATCGTAAAATTCCGCATCTTCTGAACTTACATCACTATCCGGTGGGCGGCGCCCGCGAGACACCAGATAGTTCTTCGCCGTGTTGATGGCGATGCGGTATAGCCACGTGTAAAACGCACTATCACCGCGGAAGTTGCCAAGTGCACGGTACGCCTTGATAAAGGCTTCCTGTGCAACGTCCTGCGCTTCATGGGTGTCGTGCACAAAACGCACGATCAACCCGAGAATTTTGTGCTGGTATTTCAGCACTAGCAGATCAAAAGCTCGCTTATCGCCGCGTTGAACGCGCTCGACCAGCTGCTGATCCTCTTCCTGGGTTAGCATGAACACTCCTCGTTGTACTTGAAGGAGGCTTGCATAACTAAACGATCAGGCTTGCAAACATAGACTCGGACTTTTCGCAAAAGTTCTCCCCCTCCAAGCAAGTTTCCGGCATGCACTGATTTGGCACACACGAAAAACGCAGCCCGGGCAAAGCCGGCTGCGCGAATAATCTTGTCGCCGGTTTTCTGACGCGTCCAATGCTCCCGACGGGCCAATAAACTCAACGTTTTCCCAGCTTTCGGGCAACCTGCTATTGAGTCGGGGCTTATGCAAAAAGTTCCCGCTTCAATAACCAGCCGATTTTACCCAAGCTGTGCACCGTAATCTCACATTGCCACGAATGCCCGACTATTGTGCCGCTCCCCCCTCTATATACTAGTGGGCTGTGTGACCCTTTGATTCGCCGACCCAGGCGTCCTGTTTGCGCCAGCCCTGTGGATCGCTTTTTGCGGAATCCTTCAAATGAGCCAACAGTTTCAACACGATGTCCTGGTGATTGGCAGCGGCGCGGCCGGCTTGAGCCTTGCACTGACCCTCCCCAGCCACCTGCGCATTGCCGTACTGAGCAAAGGCGACCTGGCCAACGGCTCGACCTTCTGGGCCCAGGGCGGTGTCGCCGCTGTACTGGACGACACCGACACGGTGCAATCGCACGTCGAAGACACCCTCAATGCCGGTGGTGGCCTGTGCAATGAGGAGGCGGTGCGCTTTACCGTGGAACACAGCCGTGAAGCGATCCAATGGCTGATCGACCAAGGCGTGCCGTTCACCCGTGACGAACACGCCGGCAGCGACGACGGCGGCTTCGAGTTCCACCTGACCCGGGAAGGTGGCCACAGCCACCGCCGCATCATCCACGCCGCCGACGCAACCGGTGCCGCGATCTTCAAGACCTTGCTCGATCAGGCCCGCCAACGCCCCAACATCGAATTGCTGGAGCAGCGCGTCGCCGTCGACTTGATCACCGAAAAACGCCTGGGCCTGGCGGGCGAACGCTGCCTGGGCGCCTACGTGCTCAACCGTGGCAGCGGCGAAGTCGACACCTACGGCGCACGCTTCACCATCCTGGCGTCGGGCGGCGCGGCCAAGGTCTACCTCTACACCAGCAACCCGGACGGTGCCTGCGGCGACGGTATCGCCATGGCCTGGCGCTCCGGCTGCCGGGTGGCCAACCTGGAATTCAACCAGTTCCACCCCACTTGCCTGTATCACCCGCAAGCCAAGAGTTTCCTGATCACCGAAGCCCTGCGCGGCGAAGGCGCACACCTGAAACTGCCGAATGGCGAACGCTTCATGCAACGCTTCGACCCACGCGCCGAACTGGCTCCGCGAGATATCGTCGCCCGCGCCATCGACCATGAAATGAAGCGCCTGGGCATCGACTGCGTCTACCTGGACATCAGCCACAAGCCTGAAGCCTTCATCAAGAGCCACTTCCCCACCGTCTACGAGCGCTGCCTGGCCTTCAATATCGACATCACCAAAGGCCCGATCCCGGTGGTACCGGCCGCGCACTACACCTGCGGCGGCGTGATGGTCGACCAGCGCGGCCGCACCGACGTCCCCGGTCTGTACGCGATTGGCGAAACCAGCTTCACCGGCCTGCACGGCGCCAACCGCATGGCCAGCAACTCGCTGCTCGAATGCTTCGTCTACGCCCGCTCGGCGGCGGCCGACATTGTTGAACAACTGCCGTGCATCCCGGTGCCGGTCGCCCTGCCCCGCTGGGACGCCAGCCAGGTCACCGACTCGGACGAAGACGTGATCATCGCCCACAACTGGGACGAGCTACGCCGTTTCATGTGGGACTACGTGGGGATCGTGCGCACCAATAAACGCCTGGCACGTGCGCAGCACCGGGTGCGCTTGCTGCTGGATGAGATCGATGAGTTCTACAGTAACTATAAAGTCAGCCGTGACCTGATCGAACTGCGCAACCTGGCCCAAGTGGCGGAGCTGATGATCCGCTCAGCCATGGAGCGCAAGGAGAGCCGGGGCCTGCATTACACCCTCGACTACCCGCAGATGCTGCCCGAGGCCCGCGACACTATTCTGGTGCCAACCACCTACGGCGGCTGAACTTCAGGCGCACCCGCAGGCGCCGGTGCAGATCGGCGGCCTGCGAATCCGCAGGCACACAGATAGAACGCACCCACCACCCGCCCTGCACCCGGTAACGCAGCACTACGATCAGGGGCAGCGCCAGGCTGTCGCGGCGTAACTGCACGCTGTGCCAACCGCGTTCGACACTGAACAACTGCCAGCCGTCTTCATCACGTCGCAGGCCACGAATCGACGAACGGTGAGTCAGCAAGACATGGCGCGGCAGCACCCAGGCGGCATGCGCCAGGCACACCAATATACCGAGGCTTGAATAAGGCAGATCAAGTAAGACCAGCGCACCCAACGCGAACAGCTGGGCAAGGAGATACGCCGCCAGCAACAGCCGTGAGGCCTGCCAGCGGCATTCGAATGTATTACTTGGGCTGGACACGATCCAGAATCATCCGGACCATGCGCTGCAGTTGCGGGTCTTCAGACTCGGCGCGCTCCATGAACCAGCCGAACATGTCCTGGTCTTCGCATTCCAGCAGCCGAACGTAAACGTTGCGGTCCACTTCATTAAGGGTTGAATAGACCTCTTTGACGAATGGCACCAGCAACACGTCCAGTTCAAGCATGCCGCGACGGCTGTGCCAGTAGAGGCGATTGAGTTCTACATCTTCGACCATGGAGCGCTCCTCAAATAGAGCGCAAGTATACAGGCCCGACGGCACCGGAACAGTCGGCTTTGGTCGACCCATACGGAAACTATCCATTTACCGGGCGCCCCTCTATGATGCACCCATGACTTTTTGACCTGCGATGACCCATGGCTGACTCTGCTTTCTTCTGCCCCCTGTCCCACGAAGGTGTTCTCGCCGTCCGCGGCTCCGACGCCGGCAAGTTCCTGCAAGGGCAACTGACCTGCAACCTCAATTACCTGAGCGACACGCAGGCCAGTCTCGGCGCGCGCTGCACGCAAAAAGGGCGCATGCAGTCGAGCTTTCGCATTGTGTTGCAAGGTGACGGCGTATTGCTGGCCATGGCCACCGAACTGCTGGAACCGCAACTGGCGGACCTGAAAAAATACGCGGTGTTCTCCAAATCCAAACTCACCGATGAAAGTGCCGCCTGGGTACGTTTCGGCCTGACGAATGCGGATCAGGCCCTCACCAGCCTGAATCTTGAGCTACCGGCCGAGACTGACAGCGTGGCGCGCACCGACGCACTGATCGCCATTCGCGTCTCCCCCGCTCGCGCCGAACTCTGGGTGCCCGCCGAACACGCCGAAGCCTTACACAACCAATTGGCTGCACAGTTGAAGCAAGCCGATCTGAATGAGTGGCTACTGGGCCAGATCCGCGCCGGTATCGGCCAGGTCATGCCCCAGACGCGTGAACTGTTCATCCCGCAGATGCTCAACCTGCAAGCCGTCGGCGGTGTCAGCTTCAAGAAGGGCTGCTACACCGGCCAGGAAATCGTTGCGCGCATGCAGTATCTGGGCAAACTCAAGCGTCGCCTGTACCGCTTGAGCCTCAATGCGCCCGAAATGCCCGAGCCAGGCACCCCGCTGTTTTCACCCAGCCACAACAGCGCCATCGGCGAAGTGGTGATTGCCGCAAAAGCTGACGAGGGGGTTGAACTTCTGGCCGTGTTGCAAGCCGAAGCAGCCGATAGTGGCGATGTGCATGTAGGCACACTCGAAGGCCCCGGTTTGCAGATGCTCGACCTGCCTTACCCGCTCGACCGTGATCGAGAGATCCAACGCTAGTCGCCGTACCTTCTTGCAACACCCTAGAGATCATGAATGAACAAGCTGGCGGAAAAAGTCCAACAGGCTTTGGTGATGGCCATCGACAACGATGACCTGGTTCTGCCGACATTGCCGGAAGTGGCCCTGAAAATTCGTCAGGCCGCAGAAGACCCGGAAATCAGCATCAGCCACTTGAGCAAAGTGATCGGTCGCGATACCGCGCTGTCGGCACGCCTGATCAAAGTGGTGAACAGCCCCCTGTTGCGCGCAACCCAGGAAGTCACCGACCTGCACACCGCCATCACCCGGCTGGGCACCAACTACAGCAGCAACCTGGCCATCGGCCTGGTGATGGAACAAATCTTCCACGCGCGCTCCGAAGTCGTCGAACTGAAAATGCGCGAAGTGTGGCGCCGCAGCCTCGAAGTGGCGGGCGTCAGCTATGCCTTGTGCCGCAGCCACAGCCAGCTCAAGCCGGACCAGGCGGCCCTCGGCGGCCTGGTGCACCAGATCGGTGTGTTGCCGATTCTGACCTACGCCGAAGACCACTACGAGCTGCTCTCAGACCCTGTCAGCCTCAACCATGTGATCGACAGCATCCACCCCTTGCTGGGCGACAAGCTGCTGGGTGGCTGGGACTTCCCGGAAATGCTGGCGAAACTGCCGGGGCAATACCTGAACCTGGAGCGCGATTCGGCCAGCCTGGACTACATCGATCTGGTGCAGATCGCCGTGCTGTATTGCCACCGCGGGACCGACCACCCGCTGGCGAGCGTGGCGGTCTCCAGCCTGCCGGCGATCAAGAAGCTTCGGGTCGACCCCTACAGCGAAAGCCTGCGCGCAGAGCTGGATGAAGCACGCTCGATGTTCTACTGATCAGCCGGCGATAAAGCTCACTCGCACCTTCAACCCCGCCTGCGCACCATCATGCAGACTGATCTGCGCCAGATGCGCCCGGCAGATTTCACCGACAATCGCCAACCCCAGGCCAGACCCCATGCCTTGCTGGCTGCGTCGGTAGAAGCGCTCAAACACCCGGTCCCGCTCATCCAGCGGGATGCCCGGGCCATCATCTTCCACTTCCAGCACCGCCGGGGCGGTCACCCGCAGGATCACGTTGCCGCCGGGCGGTGTGTGCGCCAACGCGTTGTCCACCAGATTGCTCAGCAGCTCGTTGAGCAACGTCGGTTCGCCGCGCAGCCATACCGGCTCATCGGCTTCCAGTGCCAGCGCCACGCCACGCGCATGGGCCAGCGGCGCCATGGCCATACCCAGTTCACGGGCCAACTGGCTGAGGTCGAGCAACTGAGCGCCGCCCTCGGCAATCGCCCGGGCGCCGTTTTCGATACGCGCCAGGGACAGCAATTGATTGGCCAGATGGGTCAGGCGGTCGGTGCCCTGGGCAGCAGTCTCCAGGGTGCTGCGCCAAGTGGCCGGATCTTCAGCGCGCAACCCCAGCTCCAACCGCGCCTTGAGCGCCGCCAATGGCGTGCGCAGTTCGTGGGCCGCGTCGGCAATAAACTGCGCCTGACGCTCGAACTGGCCGCGCAGGCGTTCGGTAAAGTGGTTGAGGGAGCGCACCAGCGGGCCGAACTCGTGCTGCACTTCTACCAGCGGCAAGGGCCGCAGGTCATCCGGCTGGCGCTCTTCCACGGCGGTGCGCAGGCGTTCCAGCGGGCGCAACGCCGCGCTGACGGCAAACCACACCAACAACAAGGCACCGACCGCCAGCATACCCAGGCGCAGCAAGGTGTCGGCCATCAGGCTGCGGGCCATGCTGACGCGTGCTTCATCGGTCTCCGCCACGCGGATTTCCGCCATGCCGTTCATGTTCGGTTCGGACACAGCCTTGAGCAGGCTCACCACGCGTACCGGCTGGCCCTGATAGGTCGCGTCGTAGAAGCGCGCCAACGCCGGGTAATCATCGGTACGCGGCGTACCGGGCGGCGGCCCTGGGAGGTTTTCATAGCCGGAGATCAGCTTGCGATCAATGTCATTGACCTGGTAATAAATGCGCCCGGCGCTGTCGTAAGCGAAGGTGTCCAGGGCCACGTACGGCACATTGGCGCTGAGGGTGCCGTCCACCTGGGTCAAGCCGGCGGCAATCGTGCGTGCCGAGGCCAGCAGCGTGCGGTCGTAGGCGGTATCGGCCGCCTCGCGGCCATTCCAGTAGGCGCTCATGCCGCTGGCAAGCATCAGCAAGACCAGCAACAGCGCCAGGTTCCACAGCAGGCGCCAGCGCAGGCTGCTGGGCTTATGCATCGCGGGCTTCCAGCAGGTAGCCGAGGCCGCGGAAGGTCACGATAGCGATAGGCTGGCCGTCGAGCTTCTTGCGCAGCCGATGCACGTAGATTTCGATGGCGTCCGGGCTGGCTTCTTCATCCAGGCCAAACACCTGGGACGCCAGTTGCTCCTTGCTCATCACCCGGCCTGGGCGTGCGATCAGCGCCTCAAGCACCGCCTGCTCGCGGGAGGTCAAGGTCATCAGCTCGCCGCCCACGGTGAACCGGCGAGTATCAAGGTCATACACCAGCACACCGCAAGCCTGCTGGCGCTCGCCCCCCAACACGCTGCGCCGCAGCAGGGCCTTGACCCGCGCCTCCAGCTCCGTCAGCTCAAAGGGCTTGGCCAGGTAGTCGTCGGCGCCGAGGTTAAGCCCGTGCACGCGGTCTTTCACATCACTGCGCGCCGTCAGCATCAGCACAGGCAGATTTTTCCCACGCGCCCGCAGACGCGCCAACACCTCAAAACCGTCCATGCGCGGCAGCCCCACATCGAGGATGACGACCGCGTATTCCTCGCTGCTCAACGCCAGGTCCGCAGCCACGCCGTCGTGCAGCACATCCACGGTCAAACCCGTGCTTTTGAGCGCCTGGGCGACACTTTCGGCGAGTTGCAGATGGTCTTCAACCAGCAAGACACGCATGGATTTCTACCTCGTTCAGGGGTGGTCGACGCCACGCTTTGGCGGGCAGTTTACAGGCGCCGCCTGGCCTGTGAAGCCCGAAAACATGCAAAGACAGCTGAAAGGTTAGTGAAAGCTTCGCCCTTTAGCATCCAGCCACGGTAGGTATTGCCTGCCGAGCGGCCTGAAGGTCGCGACTGAAAAACGCCCCGAAGCGTTTTCGCCAAAATAAGAACAATAACCGGAGTTCCAACGATGCTGCCGACACAGCCACAGGCTTGCCCGCCTGTTCGTTTTTCTCGCCTTGCCCAGACCGCCCTTGCCAGTGCCACTGCCCTTGCCGGCTTTTCGCCGCTTAGCCAGGCTGCCTTTTTCGAAGACAGCAGCGCCACCCTCGAAACCCGCAACATGTATTTCAACCGCGACTTTCGCGACGGCACCAGCGCGCAGCAATCCAAACGCGACGAATGGGCCCAGGGCTTCATGCTCAACCTGCAATCGGGCTACACCGACGGCACCGTCGGCTTTGGCGTGGATGCGCTGGGCATGCTCGGGGTCAAGCTCGACTCCAGCCCGGATCGCACCGGCACCGGCCTGCTGCCCACCCATGACGATGGCCGCGCCGCCAACGAGTACTCCAAGCTGGGCCTGACCGGCAAAGTCAAAATCTCCGCCACGGAGCTCAAAATCGGTGCGTTGATCCCCGAACTGCCGACCCTCAAGCCGAATGATGGACGCATTCTGCCGCAAACTTTCGAAGGTGGCCTGCTGAGCTCCAAGGAGTTCAAGAACCTAGTGTTTACCGGCGGCCGCCTGAACAAGGCCAAGGACCGCGACGACACCAACTACGAAGACATCGGCCTCAACAACCGCAACAGCCGCTTTGTCGCGGGTGCCACCGGCAAGCATTTCGACTTCGGCGGCGTGGACTACAAATTTGCCGACAAAATCACCGGCAGCTACCACTTTGCTCAACTCGATGATGTGTACCGCCAGCACTTCCTCGGCCTGGTGGCCGCACGCCCGATGGGCCCCGGTACCTTCGGCACCGACCTGCGGCTGGCCATCAGTGATGACACCGGCAGCGCCCGTGGCGGCAAAATCGACAACAAATCCCTCAACGGCCTGTTCAGCTATGCCCTCAATGGTCATAAGCTCAGCGCCGGTTACCAGCACATGTCCGGCGACAGCGCGTTTCCCTACGTGGACGGGAGCGACCCGTACCTGATCAACTTCGTACAGATCAACGACTTCGCCGGCGCCGAAGAACGCTCCTGGCAAGCGCGCTACGACTACGACTTCGCCAAGCTGGGGATTCCCGGCCTGAGTTTCATGAGCCGCTACATGTCGGGTGACAATATCAAGCTCAGGAATGGCGAGACCGGCAAGGAGTGGGAACGCAACAGCGAGATCCGCTACGTCGTGCAAAGCGGCGTGTTCAAGGATGTGGGGCTGCGCCTGCGTAACGCCACGTACCGTTCCAACTACTCGGCCCGTGATGCGGATGAAGTGCGCGTGCTGGTGAGTTACAGCCTTGCTCTTTGGTAATAGCGACTTATAACAACAAAGACGGAGATAAAAATGACCTATTCACTGCGTAAATTGGCCCTCGCCGCCGGCTGCATGCTGTTCGCCGGCCAACTGCTGGCCGCCGACGAACCCAAGCGCCCGGAATGCATCGCCCCGGCCTCGCCCGGCGGTGGTTTTGACCTGACCTGCAAACTGGCGCAAAGCGCGCTGGTCAACGAAAAGCTGCTGAGCAAGCCAATGCGCGTGACCTACATGCCAGGCGGCGTGGGCGCGGTGGCCTACAACGCGGTGGTGGCTCAACGCCCTGCGGACGCCGGCACCCTGGTGGCGTGGTCCAGCGGTTCGCTGCTGAACCTGGCCCAGGGCAAGTTCGGTCGCTTCGATGAGAGCGCCGTGCGTTGGTTGGCGGCGGTCGGTACCAGCTACGGGGCCATCGCGGTGAAAGCCGACTCGCCCTACAAAACCCTGGACGATCTGGTCAAAGCCCTGAAGAAAGATCCGGGCAGCGTGGTCATCGGTTCCGGCGGCACCGTCGGCAGCCAGGACTGGATGCAAACCGCGCTGATCGCCAAGGCCGCCGGGATCAACCCCCGCGAACTGCGTTATGTAGCCCTCGAAGGCGGCGGTGAAATCGCCACCGCCCTGCTCGGTGGCCATATCCAAGTGGGCAGTACCGACATCTCCGACTCCATGCCGCACATCCTCAGCGGTGACATGCGCCTGCTGGCGGTGTTCTCCGAGCAGCGCCTGGACGAGCCGGAAATGAAGAATATTCCGACCGCCAAAGAGCAAGGCTACGACATCGTCTGGCCAGTGGTGCGTGGCTTCTACCTCGGGCCAAAAGTCAGCGATGCCGACTACGCCTGGTGGAAAGACGCCTTCGACAAACTGCTGGCTTCCGAAGAGTTCGCCAAGCTGCGTGACCAGCGCGAACTGTTCCCGTTCGCCATGACCGGCCCGGAGCTGGACACCTACGTGAAGAAGCAGGTGGCTGACTACAAAGTGCTGGCCAAAGAGTTTGGCCTGATCCAGTAATCGCCCCTCTTCTTGCTCGGCCACGCCTTGCTTACAGCGGGCGTGGCCCAGGAGTTCCGCATGCTCTTACAACGCATTTTCGCCTCAGTGATGCTGCTGGTCTGCGCGGGTCTCGCGCTGATGGCTTGGCCGTATCAGGCGGCATTTTCCTACGAGCCGGTAGGCCCTCGCGCCTACCCGCTGCTGATGCTCGGGCTGATGAGCCTGGGCCTGATCTACATGATCATCCGTCCACAACCGACCAAGCACACCGAAGAAGAGCCCGCACTGGACCGCGAAACCCTGGTCAAGATCGGCATCTGTGTCGGTCTGTTGATCGTGTTCGCCGGCACCTTCGAACCCCTGGGTTTCATCCTCAGCAGCATGCTGATCGGCATCCCGATGGCACGCCTGTATGGCGGCCGCTGGTTGCCCAGCGTGGTGATCGTCAGCCTGATGGCCATCGGTCTTTACCTGCTGTTCGATAAAGCCATGGATGTGCCGCTGCCCCTCGGCCTGCTCGACGTTCTGGAGAACTGATATGGATACTTTCGGCTATTTGGGCCAGGGCTTCGGCGTTGCACTGTCCCCTTACAACCTGGTGACCGCGCTCTGCGGCACCTTGATCGGCACCGTGGTTGGCCTGTTGCCGGGCCTGGGTCCGATCAACGGCGTGGCGCTGCTGATCCCTATCGCCTTCGCCCTGGGCCTGCCGCCGGAATCGGCGCTGATCCTGCTGGCAGCGGTGTACCTGGGCTGCGAATACGGCGGCCGTATCAGCTCGATTTTGCTGAACATTCCGGGCGAAGCCTCCACTGTAATGACCACCCTCGACGGCTACCCGATGGCCCGCAAAGGCCTGGCCGGGGTGGCGTTGTCGCTGTCGGCGTGGAGTTCGTTCATCGGTGCGTTTATCGCCACCTGCGGCATGGTGCTGTTTGCGCCGCTGCTGGCCAAATGGGCGATTGCCTTCGGCCCGGCGGAATATTTCGTACTGATGGTGTTCGCAATTGTCTGCCTGGGCGGCATGGCCGGTGACAAACCGCTGAAGACCTTTGTGGCGGCGCTGATCGGCCTGTTCCTGTCCGCCGTCGGCATCGACGCCAACAGCGGCGTGTACCGCTTTACCGGGGATAACATCCACCTCACCGACGGCATTCAGTTTGTGGTATTGGTGCTGGGCCTGTTCTCCATCAGTGAGATCCTGTTGCTGCTGGAAAAAACCCACCGTGGCCAGGAAGCCGTGAAGGCCACGGGACGGATGATGTTCAACCTCAAGGAAGCTGGCGCGGTGTTTGTCGTCAACATCCGCTGCGGTTTGCTCGGTTTCATCATGGGCGTATTGCCGGGTGCCGGTGCCACTCTGGCCTCAGCCGTTGCCTACATGACCGAGAAACGCCTGGCCGGTGCCAGCGGTAAGTTCGGCCAGGGCGACATGCGCGGCCTGGCAGCGCCGGAAACCGCGATCGGCGCCTCCGCCTGCGGCGCCCTGGTACCGATGCTGACCCTCGGCGTACCCGGTTCGGGCACCACGGCGGTGATGATCGGCGCGTTGTCGCTGTACAACATCACCCCGGGCCCGCTGTTGTTTCAACAGCAACCGGACATCGTCTGGGGCCTGATCGCCTCGTTGTTTATCGCCAACATCATGCTGGTGATCCTCAACATCCCGATGATCCGCATTTTCACGCGCATCCTGGCCGTACCGAACTGGGCGCTGGTGCCGGTGATCGCGATCATCACCGCGATTGGTGTGTACGCGGTGCACGCCACCACCTTCGACCTGTTCCTGATGGTCGGTATCGGCATCTTCGGTTACATCTTGCGCAAGCTGGACTTCCCGCTGTCGCCGGTGCTGCTGGGCTTTATCCTCGGCGGCCTGATGGAGCAGAACCTGCGCCGTGCGCTGTCGATCTCCAACGGTGCGCTGGATATTCTGTGGTCGAGCCCGATCACCTTTGGTGTGTGGGTACTGACCGCGCTGATGCTGGCGTTCCCGCTGGTGCGCATCTACCGCAAGCGTGCCCTGCAGCGTCGTGCCGTGGCCGATGTCTGAGGTCACCTTTAAACAATGGTGGGGAACACCGCTGGTCGGTCTGGCCGGCGGTTACCTGGCCAGCCTCGTCGGCTGGCCTTTGCCGTACATGGTCGGCTCGTTGCTGGCGATCATCCTGGTGCGTTGCCTCACGCCGTGGCAGTTGGCGGAAATTCCCGGCGGGCGCAAATGCGGCCAGTGGGTGGTCGGGATCGGCATCGGCCTGCACTTCACCCCGGTGGTGATCGAGCAGGTGATGAGCCATTTCGGCTTGATCTTCTTCGGCGCGCTGGTGACCAGCCTGTCGAGCATTGTCGGCGTGTGGTTGATGCGCCGCAGCGGTGAGGACCGTGCCACCGCGTTTTTCTCCAGCATGCCGGGCGGTTCCGGTGAGATGGTCAACCTCGGCGCACGCAATGGTGCCGTGTTGAGCCGGGTTGCAGCAGGCCAGAGTTTGCGCGTGCTGGTGGTGGTGCTGTGTGTGCCGGCGATCTTCAAGTATTTGCTCGAAGGCGGCACGCCGCAGTTTCATCCGGCACCGGTGAGCTGGATCTGGTTGGCACTGTTGTTTCCGATCGGTGCGCTGGTGGCGTGGGGATGGCAGCGCTTGCGCCAGCCGAACCCGTGGCTGTTCGGCCCATTGCTGGTGAGTGCGACGGCCAGCGTGGTGTGGGACCTGCATATCGGCCTGCCGGACGGCGGCAGCCAGATTGGCCAATGGCTGATCGGCAGCGGGTTGGGTTGCCATTTCAACCGTCAGTTCTTTCGCAGGGCGCCGTCGTTCATGGGGCGTACCTTGATCGGCACGGCTTTGACCATGGCCCTCGCGACCTTGGCGGCAGTCGGTTTAAGCGCCTTGACCCATCTGGACCTGCGCTCGCTGACGTTGGGCATGATGCCCGGCGGTATCGCCGAAATGAGCCTCACCGCCGAAACCCTGCAACTGTCGGTGCCGCTGGTGACGGCGATGCAGGTGATGCGTCTGTTGTTTGTGCTGTTTCTGGCGGAGCCGTTGTTCCGGCACTGGAACCGCCGGCCCGAATAAACCTAAAGTCTCAATCCAATTCAAATGTGGGAGGGGCAATCCCCTTCCCACATTGTTAAATTGAGTTGGGCTTTAGAGTGGCGGCAACCGCCACTCAATCGGCGTCTCGCCACTCTGTTCCAGAAACTTGTTGGTGCGGCTGAAATGCCCGCAACCCAAAAACCCGCGATACGCCGACAACGGCGACGGGTGCACCGACGTCAGCACCAGGTGCTTGGTCGCATCAATCAGCTTCTGCTTGCCCTGCGCATGGGCGCCCCACAGCAGAAACACCAGGTGCGGCTGATGTTCGCTGACCACTTCGATAATCCGATCAGTAAAAAACTGCCAGCCCTTGCCCGCATGGGCGTTGGCGTTGGCGCGTTCCACGGTCATGGTGGTGTTGAGCATGAGCACGCCCTGGTCGGCCCAGCTTTGCAGGTAGCCGTGGTTGGGAATGTCGATGTTCAGGTCGCGTTTGAGCTCTTTATAAATATTGACCAGCGACGGTGGCGCCGGCACGCCCGGTTGTACCGAGAAGCACAGGCCATGGGCCTGACCGGGGCCGTGGTAGGGGTCCTGGCCGAGGATAACCACCTTGACCTTGTCCAGCGGCGTCGAGTTGAGGGCATTGAAAATCAGCGGGCCGGGCGGGTAGATCTCTTTGCCGGCGGCATGTTCCTGGCGCAGGAACTCGCGCAACTGGGCCATGTAGGGCTGCTCGAACTCATCCCGCAGGGCATGTTTCCAGCTGGGTTCGAGTTTGATACGGTCGCCTTCGGTCATAGTTGAAATGTCTTGTGGAAAAGAATGAGGCGAACCCTAGGAAAGCCGACCCCGCTTGTCAATTGATCTGACACACCATCGGCACTTTCCCACGAAGCGATCATACTCATCCTTCACTTTCTCGATTGAGGTCATGATGAACCTGCACTTCGAAGAGCTGACCGGCAGCGACGGTGCCCGCATCGGTATCGCCAGCCTGGACGCTGAAAAGTCCCTCAATGCCCTCTCCTTGCCGATGATCCTGGCCCTGGACGACCGCCTGGATGCCTGGGCCAAGGACCCGAATATCGTCTGCGTGCTGCTGCGCGGCAACGGGCCCAAAGCCTTTTGCGCCGGTGGCGAGGTGCGCAGCCTGGCGCTGGCCTGCCGTGAAGCGCCAGGTGAAGTACCGGCCCTGGCCGCACAGTTCTTTGCGGCGGAATATCGCCTCGACTACCGCCTGCACACCTACCCCAAACCGCTGATCTGCTGGGGCCATGGCTATGTGCTGGGCGGTGGCATGGGCCTGCTGCAGAGCGCGGCGGTGCGCATCGTTACGCCGAGCAGCCGCCTGGCGATGCCCGAGATCAGCATCGGCCTGTACCCTGACGTGGGCGCCAGTTGGTTTCTGTCGCGCCTGCCGGGCAAGCTCGGCCTGTTCCTTGGCCTCACCGGCGCACACATCAACGGCCGTGACGCCCTGGACCTGGGCCTGGCCGACCGTTTCCTGCGTGACGATCAACAGGACGAACTGATCGATGGCCTGCTGCAGTTGAACTGGCAGGAACAAACACCGATGCAACTCAACAGCCTGCTTAAAGCGCTGGCCCAGGAAGCCGTCGACCAACAACCCGAAGCCCAGTGGCTGCCGCGCCGGGCGCAGATCGACGAATGGCTCGACGTGGGCGACGTGCGGTGTGCCTGGCGGGCCTTGAGCCCGCTGCGTGAGCACGCCGACCCACTGTTCAACCGCGCCGGCAAGACCCTGAGCGAAGGGTGCCCACTGACCGCGCACCTGGTGTGGGAACAGATCCAGCGGGCCCGCCACTTGTCCCTGGCCCAGGTGTTTCAGATGGAATACACCCTGAGCCTCAATTGCTGCCGGCACCCGGAATTCAGTGAAGGGGTGCGCGCACGGTTGATCGACAAGGACCAGAAGCCCCACTGGCATTGGCCGGACATCAATACAGTGCCAGAGGCAGTGGTGCAGGCGCATTTCCGCAAGGCGTGGGAAGGCCGCCATCCATTGGCGGATTTATCGGATTACTGATTAGTTTGCGCCCACAAAAAACGGCGCTTCCTGCGCCGTTGGCATTCAAGGCCGTTTAACGGTGACCGCCGTGACCACCGCCATGGTCTCCACCACGACCATGCCCGCCATTGCGTCCACCCCCATGATCGCCCCAGCCCTGGTTCGGGTAAGGACGATAACCCGCCCTCGGCCCGGACGGGTAGTAGCGCGGCGCCGGCTGGTAATAGCGTGGTGCCGAGTAGTAACGCGGTGGCGGTGCGTAGTAACGCGGCGCGGAATAGTACCCCTGGCGGTATTGATACGCCGTGCCACCGCCGTAGTAATACACCGGCGCCGGTGAGGTGTAGACCTCGGAACGGTAGTAGCTCTGGCCTCCACCGTAGTAGGGCACGCAAGCAGAAAGGGTTAGAGCGAGTAAAGCGCTGAGCAGCAGTCGTCGATACATGGCGGCCTCCTGGACCGCGGAAGAGCACCTCCAGCGACGCGGGAGGGCGGCACTCAGTTTTTTGCTGAATGACACAGTATCGGACATCGAAAACCGAATCTGGTGCGTACCGGTAACAACTTGATACATGAATGCATGGGTTCCGATACACCGTCGCCAACCCGCCCCAGCACAGGGTTTTCGCGCCAAAAGGCTTTATCGATTCAGTAAATATACCTGGGTTGCAACTATCTCGGTTACGATGATGTCATTAAGACATCACGTAAGGCCAGGGAGGCTCTAGCGTGAGACCTTAGCCACTCTTGCCGGATTCGACCCATGAAAATCTCTACCAAGCTGCTGCTTTCATTCCTACTGTGTGCGCTGGTGACCCTCGGGGTCGGCCTGCTAGGCATCAAAGGCGTGGTTCGGTTGGCCAACGCACTGGAACTGACGTTCTCCAACAACTTGGTGTCCGTCAGCAATACGGCCGCCACCCTCAATGGCCTGGTTGCGCACAACCGCGGCCTGTATCGACTGCTGGATGCCAGCAAAGGCGACGTCACCGCACAAGACCGCGACCGCGTGCGCCAGGACATCGCCAACGAACTCAAGCGCGCCCAGACGGCCTACGCCACCTACCGCGCCACCCCGCTGGAAGACGACGAACGGGCGGCCGGCGACAAGCTCGACCAGCTCTGGCCCAACTACATCAGCAACTCCGAACGCGTTATCGCACTGCTTGATGGCGGCCAGCAAGAGCAAGCGCGCACTCAGCTCAACAGCACCAACAATGAACTGTTCCGCCAGGCACGCGAGCTGATCCGCGTGATGATCGAGTCCAATAACCGCCAGATCCAGGAAGGCGCCGTTGCCGCCGATGAGCTGCGCGGCAGCGCGCTGACGTGGATGATCGCCGGTATTGTGCTGGCCTTCATCATCGCGATCATCATCGGCGTTCTGATCACCCGCCTGATCACCCGCCCCATCGCCCAGGCGGTCGAGAGCGCACAGCGGATTGCCAAGGGCGACCTGACCCAGGCCATCGTCACCGAGCGCACCGACGAAGCCGGGCAACTGCTGATGGCGCTGTCGGATATGCAGGGCGGCCTGAAAAGCACACTGGTGGAAATCGCCAATGCCTCCGACCAGCTCGCCTCGGCCGCCGAAGAACTGAGCGCGGTGACCGATGAAAGCACCCGCGGCCTGACCCGCCAGAACGACGAAATCCAACAAGCCGCCACCGCCGTCAACCAGATGACAGCGGCGGTAGACGAAGTCGCCAGCAACGCCGTGTCCACCTCGGAAGCGTCCCGCCAGGCCACCACCGAAGCCGAAGACGGCCGCCAGCAAGTTGAACAGGCGGTGTCCGGCATGTCGTCGATGGTGGTTGAGATCAACGATTCGACCCAGTCGGTCGCAGACCTCGCCAACCAGGTGCGCGAGATCGGCAAAGTGATCGATGTGATTCGCGGTATCGCCGACCAGACCAACCTGCTGGCCCTCAACGCGGCCATCGAAGCCGCCCGCGCCGGTGAGCAAGGTCGCGGCTTTGCGGTGGTGGCCGATGAGGTGCGGGCGCTGGCACATCGCACCCAGACCTCGACGGTGGATATCGAGAAGATGATTGGCGAAGTGCAAGTCGGCGCCGACGATGCGGTGGCGGCCATGAACAAAAGCCTGACCTGGGCCAACAACACCCAGACCCTGGCGCAGAACGCCGGTGAAGCGCTGCAGCGCATCACCAGCAGTGTGGCGAAGATCAACGAGCGCAACCTGGTGATCGCCTCCGCGTCCGAGGAACAAGCCCAGGTGGCCCGCGAAGTGGACCGCAACCTGCTCAATATCCAGGACCTGTCGACCCAGACCGCCGCCGGCGCCCACCAGACCAACGCCTCCAGCCAGGACCTCTCACGCCTGGCCACCTCGTTCAATGTGCTGGTCAGCAAGTTCCAGCTGTAACCGCCTCATTGCAGTGCGCCGGCGCACCCGCTTGGCGCACCCCCTCCCCGCCTCCCCCTCCGTTACGCAGAGCCCGCCTGAAAAGCCGGGCCTCTACGCCACTTGGCACGACTCTCGCTTTGCCTCACACGTGCAGGATTCATCACAGGTTCGCGGCACCACAATTTGCAATGGCCGACTAGGGTTCCGGCTCGCATCACGCGAGTGGCTGGTCCGAGAGTTGGCGACCTCCAGTTGAGGTTACACGGCGGGATAAAAGCCCGGGAGACAGCCACCGTTTACGGTGCCGCGTTGCTCCTGCTCGCCCACGATCAACTGGAGAAGCCCAATGCCCTCAATCCGTTTACCCGCCTTGCTCGCCGCCGCATTTGCCGCCGTGCTGAGCTTCTCGGCCCAAGCCGCCCCTAAAGACCACTTCAGCGTGTGCTGGACGATTTATGCCGGCTGGATGCCGTGGGAGTACGCCGGCAGCCAGGGCATCCTCGACAAGTGGGCCAAAAAATACGGGATCACCATCGACATGGTGCAGCTCAATGACTATGTCGAATCCATCAACCAGTACACCGCCGGCCAGTTCGACGGCTGCACCATGACCAACATGGACGCGCTGACCATCCCCGCCGCCGGTGGCGTGGACAGCACCGCGCTGGTGGTCAGCGACTTCTCCAACGGCAACGATGGCGTGGTGATCAAGGGCAGCGGCAAGACCGTGGCCGACCTCAAGGGCATGAACGTCAACCTGGTGGAGCTCTCGGTGTCCCACTACCTGCTGGCCCGTGCACTGGAGTCGGCCGACCTCACTGAAAAAGACCTGAAAGTGGTCAACACCTCCGACGCCGACATCGCCGCCGCCTTCAACACCGACCAGGTGCAGGCCGTGACCACCTGGAACCCGATGCTCTCCGAGATCAAGGCCAAACCGGGGGTTAGCGAAGTGTTCGACTCCAGCAAAGTGCCCGGCGAAATCATGGACATGATGGTGGTCAACACCCAGACCCTCAAAGACAACCCCAAGCTCGGCAAAGCGCTCACAGGTGCCTGGTTTGAAGTGGTCGCGCTGATGAACGCCAAGGGCGCCGCCAGCACCGAAGCCCTGGAGCATATGGCCAAGGCGTCCGGCACCGACCTCAAGGGTTTCCAGTCGCAACTGGACACCACCAAGCTGTTCGCCACGCCCAAGGAAGCCCTCGCCTTCGCCACCAGCGCGCAGTTGCCGGCCACCATGCGCAAGGTCGCCGAGTTCTCGTTTGAACACGGCCTGCTCGGCGAAGGCGCCAAGGACACCAGCGCCGTGGGCATGAGCTTCGCCAATGGCGTGACCAGCGGCGACACCGCCAACCTCAAGCTGCATTTCGACCCCAGCTACGTGCAGATGGCCGCCGACGGCAAGCTGTAAGAGGACCCGGCCATGCGCCTGATCAACCGTCACCCGGAACGCTCCAGCCGTCTGTTATTGGTGATCCTGCCGTTCGCCCTGCTGCTGTTCGCCTACTTTGTAGGCTCGGCCGAGCGCCTGGCAGAAAATCCCAACGACAAGCTGCTGCCCAGCGCCGTGCAAATGGGCGACGCCATAAAGCGCCTGGCGTTCAGCGCCGACACCCGCACCGGCGAGTACGTGCTGTGGCAAGACAGCGCGTCGAGCCTGCGCCGCCTGGCCATCGGTTTGGGGATAAGCGCCCTGGCCGGCCTGTGCCTGGGCATCGCCGCCGGCACCTTGCCGCTGTTTGGCGCGCCGTTGTCGCCACTGTTGACGGTGTTGTCGATGGTGCCGCCACTGGCGATCCTGCCGATTCTGTTCATCGTGTTCGGGCTGGGGAATTGTCCAAGGTGATGCTGATCGTGATCGGCATCACCCCGGCCCTGGCGCGAGACCTGGAACAGCGTGCGCGGGAAATTCCCGTCGAGCTGCTGGTGAAGGCACAGACTCTCGGCGCCTCCACCTGGACCCTGATGCTGCGCGTGGTGCTCCCGCAATTGCTGCCGCGCCTGCTGATCTCGCTGCGGCTGATGCTCGGCTCGGCGTGGTTGTTTCTGATCGCCGCCGAAGCCATCGCCTCGACTGACGGCCTGGGCTACCGGATTTTCCTGGTGCGCCGCTACCTGGCGATGGACGTGATTTTGCCCTACGTGGTGTGGATCACCCTGCTCGCCTGGCTGATGGACTGGGGCCTCAAGACCCTGACCCGGCGCGCGTTCCCTTGGTATGAAGGAGCGCGGGCATGAGCTTTATCAGCGTCAACAATGTGTGGCAGCGCTATGGCGACCAGGTGGTGCTCGAAGGCCTCAACCTGCACGTGGCCGAAGGTGAGTTCTGCACGCTGGTCGGTACCTCCGGTTGCGGCAAATCCACCTTCCTGCGCCTGCTGCTGGGCCAGGAAACCGCGAGCAAGGGCCAGATCCTGCTTGACGGCCAGCCCCTGGCCGCCGAGCCGGATGCCAGCCGTGGCGTAGTGTTCCAGCGCTACTCGGTGTTCGCGCATTTGACTGTGCTGGATAACGTCGCCCTCGGCCTTGAACTGCCGCGCTCGCCGCTGCTGGGCCGGCTGTTCGGCAAGGCCAAACAGGCTGCTCGCGAACAGGCCGCCGCGCTACTGCACAAGGTCGGCCTCGGCCACGCCCTGGACAAGTACCCCGCACAACTCTCCGGCGGTATGCAACAGCGCCTGGCCATCGCCCAGGCCCTGATCATGAAGCCCCGCGTATTGCTGCTGGACGAACCCTTCGGCGCCCTCGACCCGGGCATTCGCAAAGACATGCACCAACTGCTGCTGGAGCTGTGGCGCGAAACCCGGCTGACGGTGTTCATGGTCACCCACGACCTCAGCGAAGGCTTCAGCCTCGGCACGCGCCTGCTGGTGTTCGACAAGGTCCGCGTCGACCCCCACGCCCCCGGTGCCTACGGCGCCCGCATCACCTACGACATCCCTTTGAACAGCGAGCGTCGCAAGGTGCTCGCCGCCGAACTTGGAGCCACTTCCAAATGACCGATTCGACCCCACTGTTCCCCCCGTTCGCCGAGGAAATACTGCCCGGCGGCGGCCATCGTTCTTTCGTGCTCAAGCGCGGCCAATTGCTGCGCCTCACCGACATTCGCGGCGGCGCCAATGTGAGCCTGACCCTGCTCAATGCCGATGAAAAAACCGAACGCCTGAACCTCCCCGACAGCCTCAAATGTCAACACACCGCCAAGCTCACCAGTGGCCATTGCCTGTACTCGGACATGGGCCGCGTACTGGCCGCGATCACTACCGACACCTGCGGCTGGAGTGACAGCCTCGGCGGCGTCCTGAGCGCAGCCGAAGTGGCCGAGAAGTACGGCCAGGGCCGCTACCAGGAACTGCGCAACGGCTTCTTCCGCAACGGCACCGACAACCTGCTGGTGGAACTGGGCAAGTGGGGCCTGGGCCTCAGTGACCTGCTGATGACCCTCAACCTGTTCAGCAAAGTCAGCGTGGACGACGACGGTCAATTGCACTTTGTGCCGGGCAATTCCAAGGCTGGTGACTACATCGAACTCTACGCACCGATGGACACGCTCGTGGTGCTGACCGCCCTGCAACACCCCTTGGACCCAAACCCCGACTACGCCCCGCAGCCGCTGAAACTCAGCTGGATGAACGCCGACCCGAGCGTCGCCGAACACTGCCGCACCTCGCGCCCGGAAAACGAGCGCGGCTTTATCAACACCGATCGCCTGTTCGCCTGAGGAGCTGCCAATGTCTATCGCACTCAAACAACCCGATGCGGCCACCTACCGCGCCACTATTCCCGCGGGCGAGCCATGGCTGATGGAGGTCAAGGCCGGGCAGACCCTGCGCATCCTGGATCTGGAGGGCAACCAGGCGGTGGATACGCTGTTCTACAGCGCCAAAAACCCTCGCGAGCGTTATGACGTACAGCGCACCCTGCGCCGGCAAAACCGTGTGTACCTGAGCACCGGCAGCGTGCTGTATTCCAACCTCGGCCAGCCGATGCTGACCATCGTCGACGACACCTGCGGGCGCCACGACACGCTCGGCGGCGCCTGTGCACAAGAGAGCAACACCGTGCGCTACGCCCTGGAAAAACGCTACATGCACAGCTGCCGCGACAACTACCTGCGCGCCTGTGCCCACGACGGGCGGCTGGGGAAAGGCGACATCGGCCCGAACATCAATTTCTTCATGAATGTGCCGGTCACGGCCGACGGCGGGCTGACGTTTGAAGACGGCATTTCCGCCCCCGGCAAGTACGTCGACCTGCGTGCGGAAATGGACGTGATCGTGCTGATCTCCAACTGCCCGCAACTGAACAACCCGTGCAATGGCTACAACCCCACCCCGGCGCAGGTGCTGGTATGGAACTGAAGCTAAAGCGCCTGCGCCAATGGCTATTCACCCTATGCCAGGCCCGCGCCGGGCAGTGCCTTAAAAACAATGAAGCTCAACTGTGGGAGCTGGCTTGCCTGCGATAGCGGTGTATCAGCCTAGCAATGGGTTAACTGACCGACCGCCATCGCGGGCAAGCCCGGCTCCCACAGTTGACCTCCACTGCTTTCGGAATTTGCGCTGCGGACGACCGCAGCGCCTACCCCACTTTGCGGGACGGCCCGCAGGGTTTTGCCATGTTCGAAAAACTATTGATCGCCAACCGTGGCGCCATCGCCTGCCGCATCCTGCGCACCTTGCGTGAACTTTCGGTCAAGGGCGTGGCGGTGTACTCCGAAGCCGACGCGGCCAGCCTGCATATCCAGCAGGCCGACGAAGCCTACAGCCTCGGCGAAGGCGCGGCGGCCGGTACTTATCTGACGGTGGAAAAAATCCTCGCCATCGCCAAGGCGTGTGGCGCCCAGGCAATCCACCCAGGCTACGGCTTTCTCTCGGAGAACGCCGCCTTTGCTGAAGCCTGTGAAAATGCAGGCATTGCCTTTGTCGGGCCGACGCCAGACCAGTTGCGCGTATTCGGCCTCAAGCACACCGCCCGTGCGCTGGCCAAGCAACACGCTATCCCGCTGCTGGAAGGCACCGAACTGCTCGACAGCCTCGATGCCGCGCTGCTGGCCGCCGACAACGTGGGCTACCCGATCATGCTCAAAAGCACCGCCGGCGGTGGCGGGATCGGCATGCGCGTGTGCCGCAATGCGGCGCAATTGAGCGAGTCGTTCGACGCGGTCAAGCGCCTGGGCCAGAACAATTTCAGCGATGCCGGCGTATTTATCGAGAAGTACATCGAGCACGCCCGCCACCTGGAAGTGCAGGTGTTCGGCGATGGCGCAGGCGCGGTGATCGCCCTCGGCGTGCGCGACTGTTCGGTGCAGCGGCGCAACCAGAAAGTCCTTGAGGAAACCCCGGCGCCGAACCTGCCGCAAGGCATGGCCGAGGCGCTGTGCTCGGCCGCGATCACCTTGGCCAAGGCGGTCAATTACCGCAGCGCCGGCACCGTGGAATTTATTTTTGATAGCGCCGATGGCCGCTTCTACTTCCTCGAAGTGAACACCCGCCTGCAAGTGGAACACGGCGTGACGGAACAGGTGTGGGGCGTGGACCTGGTGCGCTGGATGGTGCAATTGGCGGCAGGGGAAATGCCGCCATTGCATACCCTGGCATTGAAACCGCAGGGCCACGCGATTCAGGCGCGGCTGTATGCGGAAGACCCGGGACGGGATTTTCAGCCGAGCCCTGGGCTGCTGACCTGTGTGGACTTCCCGGCGGCTGACGGCCTGCGGATCGACACCTGGGTGGAGGCCGGTTGCGAGATCCCGCCGTACTTCGACCCGATGATCGCCAAGCTCATCACCTGGGCGCCCACCCGCGAACAGGCGCGCCTGGATCTGCATCAGGCACTCAGCGACAGCCAACTCTACGGCGTGGAAACCAACCGCGACTACCTGCGCCAGATCCTGCTCGCCGCGCCCTTCGCCAGTGGCCGGCCATGGACGCGTTGCCTGGAAGACCTGGTCTACGCCGCCGACACCTTTGAGGTGCTCAGCGCGGGCACCCAAACCAGCGTGCAGGACTATCCGGGCCGCCTGGGCTATTGGGCCGTGGGTGTACCGCCGTCGGGGCCGATGGACAGCCGGGCGTTACGCCTGGGCAATCGTCTGCTGGGCAATTCCGACGGCGCCGCCGCGCTGGAAATCACCATGGGCGGGCCGCTGTTGCGCTTCAATTGCGCGGCGGTGGTGGCGGTGACGGGCGCAGAAATTCCGTTGCTGCTAAATGATCAAACGGTCCCCATGAACACCGCGCTGCTGATCCCGGCAGGTTCGGTGCTGAGCCTTGGCACCCTCGCCGGAGCCGGTGCGCGCAGCTACCTGTGCCTGCGCGGTGGGCTGCAAGTGCCGGACTATCTGGGCAGCAAAAGCACCTTCACCCTCGGGCAGTTTGGCGGGCATGGCGGGCGGGCTTTACGGGCCGGTGATGTGTTGCATCTGCTGCCATTGGTGGATGTGCGCGTCGGGCAACAATTGACCCCGCAACCGCTGGCGGCGGTACGCACACTGCGCGTGATTTACGGCCCGCATGGCGCGCCGGAATACTTCAAACCCGAGTACATCGAGACCTTTTTCGCCACCCAGTGGGAAGTGCATTTCAACTCCAGCCGCACCGGCGTGCGGCTGATCGGCCCCAAGCCGTTGTGGGCACGCACCGACGGCGGCGAAGCGGGGCTGCATCCGTCGAATATCCATGACAACCCGTATGCCATCGGTGCGGTGGATTTCACCGGGGATATGCCGGTGATCCTCGGGCCGGACGGACCAAGCCTGGGCGGGTTCGTGTGCCCGGTGACGGTGATCGAGGCAGACCTTTGGCAGCTCGGACAGTTGAAAGCGGGGGACAAGATTCGCTTTGAACCGGTAGACCTCAAGGCCGCCCGCGACCTCGCCCTGAAATGGGATCAACCGGCCCCTGAAACCCTGTGGCAGTCGGGCTTGCCCGCGATGGCAGCACCTCAGTCCCCAGCCAGCCTCAAGCCATTGGCATCCCCGATCATCCTGGACATCGGCCACGCCGACACCCGCCTGGTCGCCCGCCTCGCCGGCGACACCCACCTGCTGCTGGAAATCGGCGCGCCCGAACTGGACCTGGTGCTGCGCTTTCGCGGCCATGCCCTGATGCAAGCCCTCGAGAGCCGCACGCTGCAGGGCGTGATCGACCTGACCCCAGGCATCCGCTCCCTGCAGATCCACTACCAACCCGAGCAACTGCCCCTGGCCGACCTGCTGACCCTGATCGCCAGCGACTGGACGGCCGTGTGCACCCGACAAAACCTGCAAGTGCCCTCGCGTATCGTGCACTTGCCGCTGTCCTGGGATGATCCGGCGTGCCAGTTGGCGATTGAAAAATACATGACCACCGTGCGCAAGGACGCCCCTGGTGCCCGAGCAACCTGGAGTTCATCCGCCGCATCAACGACCTGGCCAACCTCGATGAAGTGCGCCACACGGTGTTCGACGCCAGCTACCTGGTGATGGGCCTGGGCGACGTTTACCTCGGTGCACCGGTGGCCACGCCACTGGACCCGCGCCATCGGCTGGTGACCACCAAATACAACCCGGCGCGCACCTGGACCGCCGAGAACTCGGTGGGCATCGGCGGCGCCTACCTGTGCGTATACGGCATGGAAGGCCCCGGCGGTTATCAGTTTGTAGGCCGTACCTTGCAGATGTGGAACCGCTATCGGGAAGTCGCGGCATTCGACGGCAAACCGTGGTTGTTGCGGTTTTTCGATCAGATTCGCTTCTACCCGGTGAGCAGTGAGGAACTGGTGCGGATTCGCAAGGATTTCCCCCTAGGGCGCTTCGAGCTGAGCATCGAAGAAAGCGTATTGAACCTCGCGGACTACCAGGCTTTCCTGGAGCGCGAGGCCGCGACTATCGGCGCGTTCCGTGAGCACCAGCAGCATGCCTTTAACGCTGAGCGTGAACGCTGGATTGCCAGCGGCCAGGCGCATTTCGACAGCGAAGAAGCGGCGCCGCCGCCCGGGCAAGACACACCATTGCAGGCCAATGAGTACAGCATCGACAGCCATATCGCGGGCAACCTCTGGCAGGTCCAGGTGGCAACCGGTGAGCGCGTGGCGGCCGGTGATGTGCTGGTGATTCTGGAGTCGATGAAAATGGAAATTCCGGTGCTGGCGCCGTTTGCCGGCGTGGTGCGGGAGATTCCGGTGCAGCCCGGCAGCGGCATCGGTGCCGGGCAGCGGGTCGTGGTGCTGGAACGCGACTGAGCGGCGCTGTATCGTGCAGGGACTTCCGGGACCCTGCATAACCACCCATGACCACACCTACCCTCTGCCCCGCCTGCGGTGCCCGCAACGATTGCACCCTGGCCGACCCGCGCACGGCCGACCAGCCCTGTTGGTGCTACAGCGTCACCATCGACCCGGCGGTGCTTGAAGCGCTGCCCGATGAGTTGCGCAACAAGGCTTGCCTGTGCCCGCGCTGCGCCCAGGTCGATGAGCAGATGCGCAATGCGCGTTGATCGTTTCCTCAGCAATTTGCCGCGGTTCAATCGTCAACAAGTTCGGCGGCTACTGGTTGAACGGCGGGTCAGCGTGGACGGCATGACGGTCAGCGATCCGCACCATGAAGTGCGCGAATTCAGCCGCGTCTGCGTGGATGATGACGTGCTGCAGGCGGGCAAACCGGCGCGGTATTTCATGCTGCACAAACCTCAGGGTTGCGTAAGCGCCACGTCGGACCCGCAGCATCCGACCGTTGTGGATTTACTGGATGAGCCGGACACGGACGAACTGCATATCGCCGGCCGTCTGGACTTCAACACCACCGGGCTGATGCTGATCACCAACGATGGCCAATGGTCGCGGCGCCTGACGCAACCACAGACCAAATTGCCCAAGGTCTACCGGGTGGAAACCGAACAGGTCATCGGCCCCGAATACGCCACTACCTTTGCGGCGGGCCTGTATTTTGCGTTTGAAGACCTCACCACCCAACCCGCCGAACTGGAATTGCTCGGCCCGAGGACGGCGCGCTTGAGCATCATCGAAGGCCGCTATCACCAAGTGAAGCGCATGTTCGGGCACTTCAATAACAAGGTGATCGGCCTGCATCGTGAGCGGATGGGGCCATTGGCGCTGGATGCAGCCCTTGCGCCGGGCGAGTACCGGGCATTGACTGACAGTGAAATCCGACAGGTCTGACGACCGTTCGGCCGGTGATGGCAAAAACCTATTTCTGCGACTTGCGACATTCCGACTCTGCTGCTTGAATCAGAACGTCAGCCAAATTATGACTGGCGAGTCGCCTATAACCTCCAAGAAACACCTTGCCCCGCCCGCGCTTGATTCACGGGCTTCCCAGGCAACCAGCCCGCCATAACAACACCCGTCGGCCAGCCGTCATCGGACCGACATGGGCCCTCATCTTTCAGGCGTATGCCTACCTGTCACAAAGCTCGTGCAGAGTGATCTGCGCGCCCTACCCGCTTGCCAGGAGTCTTACGACATGAGGCCAGAAATCGCTGTGTTGGATATACAGGGTCAGTATCGGGTTTACACGGAGTTCTATCGCGCGGACGCTGCTCAAAAGACCATCATCCTGGTCAACGGCTCCATGGCCACCACGGCATCCTTCGCCCAAACCGTGAAAAGCCTGTACCCGCAATTCAACGTGGTTTTGTACGACCAGCCCTACGCCGGTCGCTCCAAGATCCATAACCGCCATGAGCAAATGCTGACGAAGGAAGTTGAAGGCCAGATCCTCCTGGAACTCATCGACCACTTCGCCGCCGAACACGTGCTGTCGTTCTCCTGGGGCGGCGCCGCTGCGCTGGTCGCCCTCGCCCACCGCCCCCGGCGCGTGGAAAAGGCGGTGATCAGCTCGTTCTCCCCGGTGATCAACACGCCCATGCGTGATTACCTCGAACGCGGCGTCGACTACCTCGGCAACCTCGACCGCCACAGCGTCGGGCACCTGGTCAACAGCACCATCGGCAAACACCTGCCGTCGCTGTTCAAGCGCTTCAACTACAAGCACGTAAGCAGCCTGGCCGAGCACGAATACGGGCAGATGCACTTTCACATCAGCCAGGTGCTGCACAGCGACCGGCTGTGCTACCTCAAGGCAGCGCGGCAGATCGACGTGCCGGTGCTGTTTTTGAATGGCGAATGGGACGAATACACCAGCGCCCAGGACGCCAGGCAGTTCGGCCAATATGTGCCGAACAGCAGCTTCAGCACCATTCAGGCGACCGGGCATTTTCTGGATATGGAGCACAAGGCGGCGTGCCGTGACAGCAAGGAAGCGGTGGTGGGGTTTTTGAAACCTGAGCGGCAGGTGAGCCGATTGCGCTATCACCAGGGTCAGACGCAGCATGCCTTTGCGATTTGAAGTAACCGCTTGTGTGGGAGCCGGGCTTGCCCGCGATGCAGGCACCTTGGTGTGGCAGTCACACTCAGGTGAGGCTATCGCCGGCAAGCCAGCTCCCACACCAGCTTGCACGCGCGTTGTACCCGTTCATCGGTTGGCTTGATGAACGCAACCCACACATTTTTCAAAGAAAAACTTCAAATCCAGGCGAACATCTGGTACAAAGTCAGCCGCTCTGAGCGGGTATAGTTTAGTGGCAAAACGAAAGCTTCCCAAGCTTTAGTTGAGGGTTCGATTCCCTCTACCCGCTCCACTTCTGCTTTTCCCTCGTTTTTCCGCATCATCCCCCACGCTTCCACATCAGCGACCAGCCCAGTCAATACGGGGCTTTCAGCGATTCCGCACGTTCCCTCGCACTCCGCCGCTTGTCTTTTCAGTCTGGAATTTTTTGTATAGCGGTTTGTATAGTGGAGTTAGATCGAACCACGCTATACAAACGCCATGAAACGTACTGATATCAAGCGCCTGCCCCTGGCCGATACGGTGTTGGCTGCATTGGAGCCTGAGGCGAAGGACTACTACCAAAACTACGGGGCTGACCGCCTCTACTTCCTTGTGACCAGTGCTGGTCGTAAGCGCTGGGTGCTGCGGTACAAAAAGCCCAATGGGAAATGGAGCTGGCATGGGTTGGGGACCTATCCTGATGTCAGCGCAAAATACGCCCGAGAAAAGGCACGGGCCGCATTGAAGTTTAATGCTGATGGCGTAGACCCCATTACGCACAAAGCTGCCCTGAAAGCGGCACAGGCCGTCGCTGAGGCTAATACGTTCAAAGTGGCGGCTGATTTGTGGCTGGAAAAGAAAATCAAAGATGGTCGCGCTGAGAAAACCCTCAAGGGGATTGGCGGCGCCCTGAAGAACGACATCCTCCCTGCCCTTGGGCATAAACCTCTCGATCACATCACCCGTGGCGATTGCGCCAACCTGCAGGCGCGTATCGAGAAACGTGGGGCGCATAACACTTCGGAAAAGGTGCGGGTGTGGGTGAATCAGATATTTGCGCTGGCCATCGCCAAGGGCATGACGGAGAACAATCCTGCCAGCAATCTGCTCGCGATTGCTGAGAAGGCGCCACCGGAGAACCAGTATCCGCATTTGTTAGAAGAGGAGCTGCCAGACTTTCTCAAGGCGCTGCGTGCGTCAGACAGCGGCGCCATTGTGAAAACGGCGGCTTGGCTGACTGTGTGGACTGCGTCACGGCCGGGGATGGTGCGCTGGGCGGAATGGGCGGAGTTCGACTTGGATAACGGATTGTGGAGCGTTCCTGGGGCGAAGATGAAGATGAAGCGGGATCATCTGGTGCCGTTGCCTACTCAGGCGGTTGAACTACTCAGGGAGCTGCAAAAACGGACCGGTTGTTCCCGGTATCTGTTTCCGTCCAGTGGGGAAAAGGTGCCGGTTATCTCTGATGGGTCGATCAATAAGTGCTTCGCGTTGATTGGTTATAAGGGGCGTATGACTGGGCATGGGAGTCGGCATACGTGCGACACGTTGCTCTCGGAGCATGGGTGGCCGGAGGATTGGCGGGATATGCATCTGGCGCATAAGAAACCGGGGTTGAAGGGGGTGTATGACAAGGCGGTTTTTCTGGCGCAGCGACAGAGGATGGTGCAGTGGTATTCGGATTATCTTGAGGCGCTAGAAGCAGGGAGTTTAGCTGAGCGGATGAACGAATTTCAGGATCGAATGGAAGGCCGTAGTAAGTTCTCCAAAGAAAAAAAGAGCCTCATAGCCGAGAAACCTGTTCAGATGTAGCGCAACGTGTAGAGCAACGCATGAACATGATTCTCTGGCGGAAATGCACAAGTAGCCGCACACAGACCACCTACGAAGCCTGAAATTTATGATTGACTTCCTGACAAAAACCAGAATTAAATCATCCTTCGATTCATTTCTTGGCAAAATGCTAGCATCCCCCCTGCATTATTTGAACAAAAGAGGGTAGGATTCCGCTTCAAATAGGATGCGAAGCTTTGTAGCGCCGATATATGGAGCGCAACAGCAGGACGGACCCATAAAAATGAATGACAACGAACTTATTTCAGACCTTATTAAAATCGGAATACCATCAGTAGTGGCTTTAGCCGGAACACTAAGCAGTTTGATACTCGCCTGGTGGGGCCACAAACAAAATTTATTCGTTAAAAAGATGCAGTATATACACGACACGGAACAAGAACGAAACTCCAGAACAGGAGACCTTATCAAGTCATGTATCCTAGACATAAATAGCCTACACGACAACTTTACAGCTTTTGGAATTATGCTATTTGCTAAAGTTGACACACTTATTCATGACGATCCGTGGCCAGAAACAGAGCAGGAAGTAATCGCTCTGCGCTTCCAAACAGCAATCACTTCACTCCACAAACATACCACAGTTAAATCATACGTAATGCTACTCGGAAATACCGAATTAACGAACACATATCTAACATATTTAGACACAATTGGTCATGTGATAAAGACCTATGGCGAATGTGAAACAATGCGACCAGATGAATTAAACGAATTCATGGGTCGAAGCCACGCCTTACAACTCAGCATCGTAAGAAAAATGAGCGCTATATATTTAATAAAAAATGACATAGTGCAGAGACCATGAATCAGTCAAATGTTATATTTTATTTCTGCACCACTATCAACTCATTATTGAAATAATTTTAGGAAAAGAAAGCATGCGATTTATTGATGTTTTCGCTGGGTGTGGCGGATTGTCCCTAGGGTTATTGAAATCGGGTTGTGAAGGTATTGCTGCGATTGAGAAAAACCCCATGGCTTTTGAAACTCTACGTCACAACCTTATCGATGGGAAGCGATACCAGTTCAGTTGGCCAAGCTGGCTCCCAAAACAAGCAATGAGTTGCGAGGATTTTTTGAGCAACCATGCCACAGAGATTCGTAGCCTTAAAGGTAAAATTGATTTGATGGTTGGAGGGCCACCGTGCCAAGGCTTCTCTACCGCAGGTCGGAGAAATCCAGCGGACCCTAGAAACAAAATGGCTGAGCAATACTTAGAGATAGTAAAGATCATACTACCACAGTATATAGTCATTGAAAATGTTAGTGGATTCAACATTAAATTTAACGAAAGTAAATCCAATTCCGAAAATAACGAATCGCACCACAAACAGTCTTACGCAGAATTCATAAGCAACGAACTTTCAAAAGTGGGCTACACGGTTTCGAGAGGAAAAGTTAACTGCGCAGACTTTGGAGTTCCTCAAAATAGGCACCGCTACTTGATAGTTTGCACACTAGGTGAAAATTCAAATCTACTTGCAGAACTGTTAAATAGCAAAGAAAAATTCTTAGATACCAAGGGCCTTCCGACATCTAGACCTGTATCAGCTTACGAAGCAATTGCTGACTTACAGACTAAGGATAGAAAACTAACTCAGAATGAAGACTCAGGAATTTCTGGATTTGTAGAAGCCGTTTACGACGCCCCAAAAATACACTCGCCTTATTTGGCAATTATGCGTGAGGGCTATTCTGGGGCTCCAAATAGCAGGCGTCTACCGAGGCACAAGCCAGACACGATCATACAGTTTAGTAAAATACAGCGCGCGTCGATACCAGGAAAATCTTTGTCTAAAGAAGCAAGAGATAAACTTGGCTTAAAAAAACACGCTATAACTGTGCTTACCAAAAACTCGCCCTCACCAACCATTACAACTCTTCCTGACGACATAATTCACTACAACGAGTTAAGAATACTCACAGCAAGGGAAACCGCTCGAATTCAATCATTCCCTGACTGGTTTGAATTTACGGGAAAATACACTACGGGCGGCCAAAAAAGAAAAATAGAATGCCCACGTTATACTCAAATCGGAAATGCAGTCCCTCCCCTGCTGGCCGAAGCCATAGGTTCTCTATTAAAAGTTCGGAGCCTCGGCCAATTAGAAAACGAATATGACTTAGCTCAGGAAGGTGCAATAAATGCAGGCTCTTAACTTTAGGGTGAGTTCCCATTTAAAGTCTATAATTGGTAGAGATTTAATAACGGATGATTTCGTTGCCGTTTTTGAACTTGTAAAAAACTCCTTCGACGCCAATGCCAGCGAAGTAAATATTCACTTCACTCAGGACAGCATATTTATCATTGACAATGGTAAGGGCATGTCCTACGACGACCTAATTAATAAATGGCTATTTGTCGCATACTCCGCCAAACAAGATGGTACAGAGGATTCTTTTGCTGCTAACTATAGAGAATCAATAAATTCGAAACGATACGCAGGAAGCAAAGGTGTTGGCCGATTTTCCTGTGATCGACTTGGAGAGCTTCTTACACTTCAAACAAAAAAAAATGATAGTACCGACATCAACAGGCTGGATGTCATCTGGTCGGACTTCGAGACATCAGCAAAAAACGACTTTATAAACATTGACATCCAGCACAGCACTAGACATCACTTCTCCTTACCAATAAATATAGAATTTAATCATACAAGTGGGACAATACTCGAAATAGGAATATTAAGAGAACAATGGAATCGCGCAAAACTTAAAGATCTGAAATCATCCCTTGCAAAACTAATCAATCCTTTCGGGGCTCATAAAGAAAACTTCTCAGTAAACGTGTATGCAGAAAGCGAAATTGCTGAAGACAAACGCATATTAAACGAGAACCAAGATCCTCATCCAAATGAAATAATTAACGGACCTGTAGACAATTTTATATTTCAGACACTTCAAGAAAAAACAACATGGCTTAGAACCACGATTGACGATAGTAAAATTCACACCGAGCTAATTGATCGTGGAAAGATAATCTATCGTGTTTCAGAGCCCAATGAATATAAAGCGTTAAATAACTCCGGATTTGAATGTAATCTATTTTTCCTGAATCGCTCAGCTAAATCTACCTTTGCTCGCCGAATGGGTATAAATTCGATTTCATTTGGATCCGTATTTTTATTTAAGAACGGATTTAGAGTTTATCCATTAGGTGAGGAAGCTGATGATAGTTTTGGTATCGACAGAAGAAAACAACAAGGTTACTCACGCTATCTAGGCACCCGAGATATACTTGGAAAAATCGACGTGTATGGTGACGACTCAAAATTCAAAGAATCATCTAGTCGTGACAAGGGACTAATAGAAACTCCTGCATACCTTCAACTTAAAGATGCTTTCTGGAAAAAGTGCTTAACACGACTAGAAAACTATGTGGTCGGAGTAAACTGGAGAGTCAAATACGATTCAGACTTAGTCGATTCGAGCCATCTCACAAGAGATGAAATGCGCTCAAAAATAATCGAAGTCATTAACAAACTTTCAAATTCACCAGGCATCACCGTTGACTATTTTGCAGAAGACTTTCTCACCCTCATCGACAGCAAAGCTAAAGACTTTGATAGAACGATAGAAAATCTTTCAGACATCGCTGAAAAAACTGGTAACCAAGCGCTTTTCGAAGAAGCCAAAATTGCTAAAGTTCGCTATCAGGAAATGCTCAAAGCTGAAACTGAAGCGATTCAGTACGCTGAGAGAGAACGAGAAGAACGGCAGAAGGCAGAGGCTCTAGCCTTAAAAGCCGAAAAAGAACTTAAAACCGAAAAAGATAGAAACCTATTTCTAACCTCACTACAAAGCCATGACAAAGATGTATTGGAAAGCCTACATCACCAAGTGATCATATACGCAAGTAACGCAATAAACTTGATTGAGGCAAGCCTTTTCTCCATGCACCATAAGAGACAAATACCTCAAGAGGAAACAGTAGAGACTTTTGAGAGCCTGCTTCTTCTCAATCAGCAAGTCATTGCGGCGTCCAGATTTGCAACGAAAGCAAACTTTAAACTAGACTCAAACTCTATCAACGAAGATTTTGCATTATACGCCGAACAATATATCGAAAAAATCTGCAAAGTTTATAAAAGCAAAATTACTATCAACACGTCTAGAACAGCTAAAGATTTCAAGATCCAATTTAAGCCTATTGAAGTCTCTATAATAATAGACAACTTGATAGATAACGCGATCAAGGCGACGGCCTCATCAATCAATATAGAAATAAGCAAACCTAAACCTAACATACTAGCCATAACACTAAAAGACAACGGAACAGGGCTTTCCGCAGATATATTTAAACCAGAGACAATTTTCGACAAAGGTGTTACAACGACAAGTGGCTCAGGATTAGGTTTGTACAACGTAAGACAGCTTTTACAAAATATAAACGGCACTATTGAATTAATTGAGTCCGGCTTTGACGGCACTACTTTTGAAATCAGGATATATAACTAATGGACGCTACCTACTGCATACTTTGGCTCGACGACCAAAAAGACGAGCTACATGGCGTTTTGAAAAATCTTGAAAGCCGTCTTTACAGCGTCGGACTAAAAATTCATGTTACATGGCAAGAGAAATTTGATGATGCCAGTATCCGTTCATTAGTTGAGTCTTTACGAAAGCACTCACCGTACGATCTCATAATGATTGATTATGATCTCGGTGTTGGAAAGATTGGACATCGACTTACAAAGCAAATAAGGAGCCAAACTTATGGTGACATGGTGTTTTACAGTTCAGCTCCAGATGAAGAGCTTAGGGAAAAGTTATACCGAGAAAAAGTAGATGGCGTATATTGCATGCAACGAGCTTCTCTAGCTCAAGAGGTTTTTTCGTTAGCGCAAAACGCAATACGGCGTGTAGTTCACCCTAACTATATGCGCGGTTTAGTAGTAGGATCGGTAGGCGAGCTTGAAGGGCTATTTGAAGACACCATTAACTCAATAATTGCCAAAAAGGGCTCACCTTCAACTGATGAAGTCAGAGACATGGCGAAAGCCTCTCTTCAGGGATTCATCGACGAACTTCAAAATGTAAAACTCCCTGGCTTCGATAACATGACAACTGAAAAAATCGTAAAAAAACTTAATCTGAGAGTTAAGGTAGATTTACTGTTAAAACTTTTGGAGGAAGATGGAGGACAGCTCAGTCTGAACTGCCATCAGATTATCTCTAACTTTGCAAATGAAATAAACCAGCATCGAATCGAATTTGCGCATGCACGCACCACTACCAACATAGAGGGAATACCTATATTTCAGGACCGTCAGAAGAAAGTCTGGGGACCAGTAGAAATGAGAAATCTCCTTCTAAAACTTCGCGAGCATTATGATGCGGCTGTAAATATAAACACCTATTTCCAAAAGTAGCGCTGGACTTTATAAAGTAGAGGGTTTGCAAAAAACCCTCATTACTACTTTTCCCCCATAGAACATCTGCATTTACGCTGTCTTAATGTTACTGAGCATGATATGAATTATACATCCAGCGCCCGTAAAGTCCTCGCAGATCTGAAGCATGTGCGCATACACCTTGAAGAAGAAACTAGAGATATTGAATGGCGCATTTATTGGATCACTGCAATTGTTTTGCTACGTGCAACAGGCCACGTCCTCCTAAAAGTTGACGGAGAAAGATCGCCGACAGTAAAGCAAATAGCAAACGAACTGCATACGAACTGGAAAGGAGAAAGCGCCGAAAATAAAATATTTCGTGACTTCATAGAACTAGAACGAAACAATATAATTAAAGAGTATCAGTTCGGCGTCACTGAAGGCCCAGTATCAATTGTAGATATCCCGGGCGATTGCGATACAAGCCTCAGCTTAAATCGTGTAACTTTGATTGGTGAAAACATTTATAAGCCTATGAGTAGCGGTACATATGAGGGTGAAGATGGCAGGGATTTGATCGATGAAGCTATATATTGGTGGACTGTCCAACTTGATTATATCGATATGGAGTCCACCTATAGGTCAAGTAATAGTCCTACTAAGTAATAGTAATTTTATCAATAAACACATACTCGAAACCCTACTCATAACTATACTAATCTGACAGGTACTTGATTATCTAGTGTCAAGGACGTTAGTATTTATACGTTGCAGTATTACTGTGACCGGGTGTCAGATCCCGACCAAACCAAGGCGCGGCCCCATGCGCCATAGCTCAGCTGTAGGCGTTTTTTTATGCCTTCCGCTGCATCTTATGGCGGCCCGCGCGGGGCAGGCTTCGGCCTGGCCGGTCCCTTGGTTCCGGTATTCTGACCCCCGTGCGGTCCGCCACCCTACATCGGGTCAGAACGATGGGTGGTTGGTTCCTTAATCAAACCAAGGAGCTAAGGAGATGACTTATCCCCCTTTCACGCCAGGGCACCGCCCATTACGTCTAATCAATACTTCGTTACATATATCGGAATTTTCAGTCAGCCAATTCAGCCGACTGAAATTCCCACCCACCCGCGATAAAAACCGCCACCCGCAACGGGAGGTTTGCGTATGAACACCAACGACAACAACGCAGATACCTCACAGGGCCTTTTCACCGTCCGCTCAGATATCACCACCGAAAAAGCGCTAGTTCATGCCAGTGAGTTTCTCCATTCAGCCACCGCGCTCGCCTACAAATGCGTCTTCGAGCTGGATGACGCACAGCGTCAGCAAGTGTTCGGTGTCGTTCAACTGGTTGAGAACGCTCGGCTCCTGATCGACATGGTGCTGGAGCGAGAGAGCCCATCTGCGAACTGACAGCAACCCAACCCGGATAGCCGTGTCGCCAAAGAGCGGCTATCCGATTTATGCTTGCTTTAAAACAAGCCGCCCAGCACCTCGGGCTCCCAGTTCATGATCACCAGTTCACCGCTCGGCTCCGTCTTCGCCTGACGCTGGTTAGCTGAGGTGTATCGAACATCCAGCGTCTCAAAGTGAAAGCCATCAAACACCCGCCGGATGTCGGGGTGGTCGTTGATACTGACCATCACCCTCCCCTCACACCGCCGCATGAACTCGGCCATCTGCTCGTATTGATCAAAGGTAAACTCCACACCGTAGCCTGCGACCTTCCAGTACGGTGGGTCCATGTAGTGAAAGGTATGTGGCCGGTCGTAGCGTTGGGCGCAATCGAGCCATGGCAGATTTTCCACATAGGTTCCGGCGAGCCGCTGCCAGGCGGCGGAGAGGTTTTCTTCAATTCGTAGCAGGTTGATCGGTGGCGCTGTTGTTGCCGTGCCGAACGTCTGACCGGAGACTTTGGCAGCGAACGCGTGGTGTTGGAGGTAGAAAAATCGAGCTGCTCGCTGGATGTCTGTGAGTGTTTCCGGGCGGGTTATCTTTTGCCATTCGAATACCTGCCGTGAGCTGAGCGCCCACTTGAATTGGCGGACGAATTCTTCCAGGTGGTTCTGTACGACGCGGTACAGGCACACGAGATCGCCGTTGATGTCGTTGAGGACTTCAACAGATGCGGGTTGGGGGCGGAGGAAGAACAAGGCAGCGCTGCCGGCGAAGACTTCGACGTAGCACTCGTGGGGTGGGAACAGCGGGATGAGGCGGTCGGCCAGACGTCGTTTTCCGCCCATCCAGGGGATGATGGGATTGGTCATGGAAAGCCTTCTCTGCGTGTAGATGCGGATGATAGGCTCGCACTGGGTGTGCCTGCCTCGATCTGCGAGAACGGATGGAGAACAAAGTATTAATTCACCCAGGTCTAAAAACACTAATTTCAGACAAACAGAAAAAAGCAAAAACTTAAACTCGATTTAATTATAAATATCTCTACAGAGAAGCCTTATGGATAAGAAACTAAAAGGACAGGGCTGGACCTCCACAAAGGTCATATCAGGAACGAGAGAGATTCATTGTGAATCCTGGAATGGATTTACATCATTTGTTGATCAACGCCTAGTTGATTACGATTCATATATTTTCCGTGGACACGCACGGGCAGACTGGAAACTAGAACCTACAATTGATCGTATTTTGGCGGACGAAGGAAAGTTCAAACCTGGAAAAGACAGAAGAGTAGAGCATCTTGAAAAATTCAAGCACGCTACACGTGGAAGAAGAGGCGCAAATCCAAAACTTGAAATGTGCGAAAATGATTGGTGGGCGTTGGGCCAGCATCATGGCTTACTCACGCCACTCCTAGACTGGTCTGAATCACCTTTTGTTTCCGCCTATTTTGCATTTCTACCCGAGTTCAATGAGTTTGACGAGTCAGTCGTAATTTACGCATTGAGCCGTACTTCATGCGAAAGAAAAAACGCACTCTTACTGAAAGCCCCTAAGTCTGATGACATAAACAATATGGGCTGCATCCAATTCGTCCGTCCATTTACAGATGAAAATCCTCGTCTAATCAGCCAAAGAGGGCTATTTACTAGGACACCTGACTTTGTAACCGTAGATGAATGGGTACGCGAAAATTATGATGACTCTTCAGCAAATGGAGCCTGCCTGTTAAAGATATACATTCCATCTTTTGACCGACTCACTGCCCTTAAGTCTTTAAATAGAATGAATGTCAACCATCTTTCATTATTTCCGGATCTTGACGGTGCAAGTAAGCATTGCAACACATCGTTGATGATTTCAAGGTACGGCTAGAGCCCAGGTGCAAATTGATATCGAGCAGCATTGTCACGTAGCATGCTCACATATGCCTGACACGCCCCCAACGCAATCAATCCCTCATCCCCCTCCTCGGCGATCCTGACAATTCGTTGAGCAAACGCTCCGTCAAGTTCGGCTCTCTCTCCTCCATAAACCACGCCGCCGGGGCCGGTGGTGGCAGGCACTGCATCACCACCGGCAAAGGGCGGCTGGGCGAGGATGACTGACAGCCGCAAATCAGCGGTAGCCAGGCGATCCATAAGGCGTGCTTGGCGTTGTTTTGCATCGGTCAAAGCCCTCTGGTGGATTTGGTCTTTGGTTTGCAGTCGCAGTTCCAGGGCGTAGCGTCTGTCGACCTCGCTGCGCTGTTGCGACGATGAGGCGAAGGCCAGTTCTTTGAGCGTTTCAGCGTGGAGCCGTGCTTGATCTGCCAGTTGCCGTTCATACCGCCAAGTCTGGATCTGCCAACCAACAGCAGCACCGACGATAAACAAAACGACAAGAACAACTCCCCGCACATTCAGCACAAAACCGCCCTCGCCCAGATCCACAACTCGATACGCGCCTCCAGGCCATTCGTGCCTCCATTGATCCGCCGGGTAATCCCGGTGAAATCATCCTGATCCGCCAGCGCATTCAACCCATTCGCCCACCAATACCAAGCCGCCGACTCCGCCGCCCATTGCGGCTGTTCCAGCAACTCTGGCTGCTTGAGCAAACGCAGATCCTCAAACAACGCCAAGCTGCATTTGAGGTAATTCCGTCGGCCCGTTATCTGAATCAACCCCCGCCCCCGATACCGCTGCCCATCCCCATCCGCCTCCGGCGTATTACCCAGCAGCCTCGCCAACGCCCCGGTGTCATACCGACTCAGATACTCATCACTCCCCCGCTCCCGCACATACCGCAACTGCCCAGACTCATGCCCAATCTGCGCCAGGAACGCCGCCTGTCGTTGTCGCGTATTGATCTCCCGCCGCCCCATAGCGTCATTCAGCACCGACACAAAAACGCCCGCTTGTTCGCGGGCGTTGGGGAAGATTTGCTGCAGCTGTTGCTCGGTGATGTTCATGTCGATAGCCCTCAGTAGTGCGTCACGTCCGCCACGAGCAGGGTTGGGGGTGTCAGCCGGAGAGGTGTGACCTCGGTGTAGGTGAAGAAGCGGAACAGGTTCTGGCCCCAGAGGTTGATGTCCATCAGCGCGCCGCGTCGTACGTAGCCGGGGCCGATGCTGGCGGAGTCGTAGGTGGTGCCGTCGATGTTGTCGTTGAACTCGTTGTAGAAATGTACGCGGGAGTAGGTCAGCGCGGCGGCGTATGCTCGGCCGTTGCCCACGGGCAGCGGGTATTCAGGCGAGAGCATGGTGTTGGCATGGATCGGTCGGAGGATTTTGTGTGATGAGTCGAACAGCAATCGCTGGTCGCTGCCGAACACTTGCAACCCCGCCGTGGACGCAACGACTGGAGCGGCGGCGAACAGGTAGAGCGTCACCGTGACGCCCGCGTGGCTGGTGAGCTGCACGTAGGAGCCGTCGTATCGTGGGTCAAAGAAGACGTTGACGTAGGCGCCACTGGTGTCTCCCATCAGCATCACTGCGTCCAGCGGTACCGTGAGGTTAATGGCGAAGTAGAGCTGCTGACCGCTGGTGTAGCGCGGGGTCAGGGTAACGGCGAATTTGTTGATCAGACTGAGGCAAATTTCTTCGCCGGTGATCTGGGCGGTGCCGTAGTCGTTAAAGGCTTGCAGACCGGCAGGCATCAGTAGAAACCATAAAAAATCCTCACAGCCACGTTGGTTTGGTAAGGGTTGAATGGCGGCGGGTAGACCCAGCTGAGTACCCCGCCCGCTATCGAGACATTCGGGAAGATGTAGACGGTGTAGAGCGGGAAGCTCAGTTGCTTGACGAAGAACAGTGGCTCGCCGATCAGCGAGACGGCTATCGCGCCATTGACCGCGCCGGTATTGACGCTGCCGATCAGGGTTCCGACGCGGGTGGAGGTGTCCAGAATCAATGCGCCGTTGGCGTCCCAGACTTGTAATCCGGCAGGCATGGTTCAGCCCCAGATCCCCAGGCGTACCCGCAAGGTGCCGTTGATGTCGTACACCTGCACCACGCGGTTGTTGATGCTCAGGCGCCCGCCTCCGGCTACCGGGCCGTTGAATTCGATCACGCCGGTCTTGTCGAGTCGCCAGCCCTGCGTGCCTGCGATGTAGTCGTTGGATTGCAGGTAGTCGCCAATTTTCAGGTTGCTGATGGAGCCGTCTTGAATCAGCGCCTGGTTGATAAACATCTGCCCGTTCTGCACCACAAACGGCGTGAACACCTGCCCACCAGCGAGGGTGGTCACCATGGCGAAGCGGTCGGCGCTGACCAGAAACTGGCTCTGCAAACCGGCGCCTGTGTTCTCGATGCCTAAGCCAAACCCGGCAGCCACATACTGCCCGTCCTGATTCAGCTCCATCTTCACCACCCACATGGCCTGGAGCTTGTCATCGGTACTGGCCAGGGCTTGGCTGACCTGCTGCACCGAAGCCACCGCATCATCCACCGAGGCAACGACGGTATTCAGTTGATGGGCTTGAGCAATGAGCTGCTCGCCCTGCTGTTCGATGCTGCTGGAGTTCGCCTCGACCTGATAGGCCAGCGCATCTGCAGTCTCGGCGACAGTGCCGATATCCAGCCAATAATCGGGATCGGGTGGGGCCACGCCTTGCACCGGTTCTCTGGCTTGGAACAGGCGGCTGCCCAGGCGAACAATCTCCCCCGCCGAATAGGCCTTGGTTTCGTCATACGCCAAGGCATCGCTCACCTCGCTAAAAAGCTCTTTCAGTTCTTCTCGGGTCTTCTCCAGCCGGTCGTTCACAGAGCCAGGCCCATCGCCAGTGATCAGCCCAATCTCACCCAGCAACTCCTGACCCAGCTGACTGGCGCCAATCTGCCCCGCGATCAAATCCAGAATCGGCCCGGCCTCAGCGCTGGCTTGCCCGGCCAGACCATTACCGACGGGATACCAAGGTCCGACATTCCCCGTGCGATCCACCAGCCGCGCCCAGAAGTAGAATTGCGCCCCCGCCGCCAGCCCCTGCAAGTCATGCGCGGCCTGCGGATAAGCGAAGTCACCGAGTTTCTGTGCATGTTCAAACGCAGGCACCTGCGAGGACCAAACCTCTGTGCGCTGTGTATCCTCAGCCCCGGCAGGGAAGCCCCACTGCAAGCCAATCCCAAACAACTTGTCTTGGGTACGCAAAAACGCCACCGAAGGCGGCGGCGTGATCTTGCCCTCAATGGTGGTCAACACCGAGCTGGCCGGTATCGAGGCCACATCCAGCACATTCACCGCCCGCACCCGCGCCAGGTACTGGCCGGAGTACACGCCCACTACATCCACCAACAGTTCTCCGGTGCGCGGAATCCGTACCCAGTCCCCGGCGCCGCGCCGCCACTCCACGTCATAGCCCACCGCATACTCAGCGGCGTGCCAGGCGATGGTCATGGTGGTCACCGCCAGCCCTTGTTGAGTGGAGATGCTCTGCGTGATCAGCACGGAACTGGGTGGTGCCTGCACGCCAGGCGGTATCACGGTCACCGGTGGTGGATCGATCTTGCTCGCGTAATCCACCGCATCGTATTTGCCCGGTTCATGCTGGATCAGCGTGAGCTGGAACTGCTGCCACTCCGGTCGCGTGATGCTCAGTACCTTGAACTGCATCGTCGCCAGGTCATCAGAGTCGATCACCCAGCCGCACTCCGGCAGCAGCGGCTCGCTGTACTCGGCGGCAACCGTTACCGCACGCCCCTCTACCCGCGCAATCAACCGCGACTCGGACGCACCACTGGGCAAGTTGCAGATCAAGCGCGATCCAGACGGAATCTCCACATCCCGATCCAACGTAACCACCCGCCCCGCCACCGCCGACACCCGCCCACCATTGGCCCGGCCTGCCAGCAGTTCATCACTCAGGCGAATCAACTGCCCCGGTCGCGGTATCTGCCCATCCAGGCCGACGCGCATCGTCGCCGGGCGCGTCTGCGTCTGCTCACTGACCAACGCAAACATCCCCGCCCGCTGCGCCTGTCCACGACTGGTGCAACCCACTGCGCCGATGGGCAAATCCTGAATACCGAACTTCGCGATGCCGTCTTCGACAAACACCGGCTCCTGCTCGGTCTCAAAGCTGTTGTCGGGGTTGTCCCAACTGACCATCGCCCGCGTATGCCGATCCCGTTTGCGCACGCCCTGGTATTTGAGGCTGATGATGTTACCGCGATGAAAGTTGTAGACCGGGTCTTGCGGCATGTCGGCGTTGACCACCATCTGGCTGCCGTCCCAATAGGCCATGCCGTGGAAGATCGAGGCGATGTCTTCGAGGACGATGTACGCCTCTTCCTGTGTTTGCAGGTAGAGGTTGCAGGTGAAGCGCGGTTCGGTGCCGCCCTTGCCGTCCGGGACCATTTGGTCGCACCACTGGGCGATGCGATACAGGGCGTAGCGGTTGACCATCGCCGCGTTGAGGCGCTCGCCGAGGCCGTAATACGGGTGCAGCGCCAGGTCGTACCAGACCCACGCGGGGTTGTTGCTGTAGGCGAGCTTGAAGGTCCCGTCCCAGATGCCGATGTAGGTGTGGGTTTCGGGGTCGTAGTTGCTGGGTACGCGCAGGATGCGGCCGCGCATCAGGGCCGAGAGTTTGGGCACGTTGTTGAATTGCTCGGCGTCGAATTCGATGCCGCCCACGGCGGTGAGGGGGTAGGTCAGTTCGGCGTCGATGATTTCGGTGATCGACTCGACTCGCATCATGTCGGCGATCAGGCTGCTGTTTTGGTTGGGGGTCAGCCTGCGGACGCGCAGGGTCCACTCGCTGCCGGTGGGGAGTTCCAGGCGGTGGGAGCGCTCGTACTTGGTAGTGTTTTTGCGTGCGACGAAGGCGGTCAACACCGGCAAATAGGCGCCGCCGTCGGTGGCAATATCCACCGCGTAGTCGATGCGATAGCCGTTGATATTGCCATTGGCGTCCTGGGCTTGAAGCTGGGGCCAGGACAGTCGCAAGCGCACGGCATTGATCTCGTCGTTGCTGACCGAGCTTACCCACGGTGACTCGGAGCGCAGTTCGACGCCGATGGCGATCTCGTTGTTGATCTCGGGGAAGCCGACCAGGCGATCCTGATTCAAGGTGCCCGAACGGAACTGCCAGCGTGCCCGTGGGAAGTTCAGAGTTCCGTCGGCGGCTTCGATGGGCGTGCCGTCCAGCTTGATGGATTTCAGCCCATCTACCGGGCCAACGATCTCTCCCCAGCTGAAGGAGTACAGCATTTTTGCGGTGGCGATGGAGGGCGCGCTGTCACTGGCAATGTAGGGGCGATTGGGCTTGTTGCTGCCAGCCTTAGCGCCGACAACATAACTGCCCATGGCAGCGTCAGACCTGATCCTGGGCGTAGATGCCGCCGCTTAACACCGCGCCGCCAATCTCACGTTCACCGTACAACACCGGCCACGGATTGCCCTGCGCGACGGTGGTGACGGCGCCGCCGAACGCGTAACTCGCGCGGTTGCCCTCCTCGTCTCGGCCCAGCCCCGGCTTTGGGATCGGTGCAAGCATCTGCATCACACCGCCGACAGCCGCGCCGGTGCCCGCTGCGATCAGGCCCATGCCCCAAGGTGACGTGGTGCCGAAGCTGAAATACCCCAGCGCAACCAACGCGACGCCGAGGATGGTCTGAAACATCCCGGCGCTTTTGCTACCCGCCACCAACGGCACGATGCGGATCACGCTGTCGTCGCGAGTGCTGAGGGGCAATTCCTGCTCGCTCAGATTGCGTTGGCCAGCGAACACCGAGAACACCAACCCTCGCAACTCGGCATCCCGCAGAAAGCGCTCAAAGCCTGGCAGCAAATAGCACAACGCACTGATGCCCTCCGCGGGGCTGGACACCTCCAGCGGAAAGTCCCGGCCAAAATGCTTTCGCAACACGCCATACAACCGCACCGTGCGCTGGCTCATGGCCGCGCCTCGCGATGCCGCAAAATCAACCGCGTACGCTGCGCCCAATCCGGCCCATACACCTCGCGGGTCGAACTGCGCCCGTGCAGGTGATGAATAAAAAACGGACCACTGCCACCCAAATCGGGCGCCCGTTCGCTCGAGAGCGAACCGTCCGTGCCTAAAAATATCGCCGCGTGGTTGGGGTGATAGGTGCGGCCGATTTCCATGATCAGCACATCGCCGCGCTGGGGATTGTCGACCTGCACAAACCCGGCCTCGGCGAAGTGATGCTGATAAAGGCTGGGGCCGTGCTTGTTCTCCCACCACCGGTCGGTGCGCGGGTAATCGGGCAAGGTCAGCCCCCACTCCCGCGCATACCAATCGCGGATCAGCGTGTAGCAATCCAGCACGCCATGGGTGAAGTCGCGCCCCAGCAGCGGCGCGGTGTAGCCTTCGGGTTTGAGCCAACCAATCTCCCCACCTGGCCAGGCCACAATCGCCCAGGGCAGTTCATGCAACTCACAACTCACCCGATCCGCCTGACTAGGCCGCGCACTGCCGTTGTTATGGCTATGCACCACCGCCAGCACCTGGCCCTGATCCTCGGCCTCGCACCAGGCATTGCGGCTAATTACAAAATGCTCCGAAGCACTGGCGGCAGCGTTGAGACACGGCCAATACACGCGCCCGCTGCCGGTGCGGATCAACAACCCGCACGCCTCCTCCGGATACCTTGCCTCGGCGTGCTGCCGCATCTGCGCCTCCAGGGCGCGGCTGATTCGCATGGCTACCTCCGAATAATCAAACTCGAACCGGGCGCCCCACCAAACCGCGCGGTGTTGCCGCGTACCTTGCAACTGCGCCAGCGCCCCGCGCAGCGGTCTTGTGCGGGGTCATCAGTGGGTTCGTCGTGCTTGGTGAACAGCGCGGTGCCGATGTACGCGCAGGCCTCGCCTCGGTACTGGTTCATGCAGGCCCAGCGGCACAGGCTGGTGATTTGTTGCGTGGGAACTTTGATGCCCTGCAAGTCCGCCGGGCTGGAGAGTTGGAACTCCAGCTGCATCTCGTCTTCATCGGTTTTCTGTTCGATAAACCAGCTCATGACGCGTTGCTGGTCACTGGCCTGCGGGTTGCCGTCAGGGAAGTTAGCGGCGTCGAGGTAATGGCGGAAGGTTTCGCGGATGGTCACCTTGGCCCCGGCCAGGTCGTCCAGGTGCAGGCACAAGGCCGAGAGAGCACCGCGTACCCCTGCGATTTCGTTGCCCACTGTCAGCGTCGGCAATGCGGGGCGACCGTCGCCGTTGAGGTCCAGGCCTTTGGCTTCGATGCTGATCGGCTCATAAGCCTGGCCCTGCCAGATGATCGTGCCGTCCTGCATGTGGCCGTGAAAGCGCATCAGGTCGCCGCCCAGGTGTGTGGCATCGACTTCGTACAGGCGAACGGCGTCACCCGGCTCCAGCAGTTGGACGTCGGTGTTGATGGCCATGGCGAGTCAGGGATAGAAGACTTGTTGGAAGGTCCAGCTCAGGGTGTAGATGCCTTTGCCGTGGGGCAACAGGCGGTAACCGGTTGCGCGAAAACGCGCTGCGTTGCCGCCTGGTGATGTCCATTGGAAAGAGCGTGAACCGCGATGCTGATCCAGAAACTCACGCACCGGCTGGATCTTGGCCAGCACACCGGTCACGGAAACGTCCCAGGCTTCGGCTTGATTGTTGAGGCCGACACCGATCACCTGCACGTAGCCGTCGCCAAACTCATTGATCTGCACGCGCTGCTCGATCTGGCCGGATGAGCCAAGGCGCACCGGCCAAACGAAGGTGTCCACTTAGCGCCTCCCAGTTGAATCCAGCAAGCCGTTTTGCCGTTGTTCCTGGCGGATGACTTGCCGGACGGCGTCTTCAATCGCCTGGCCCATCTGCTGCGCGAATTGCTGGGCGCCTACTTGGGAGGTGACGGACATTGCACTGCTGCCTCGCGCATCGACGTTGATGTTCACACTGACCGGAGGCATTGGCTGCGCACTGCCGGGCGGTGCCTGGGCCAGGAATTGTTTGAGATCGCGATTGGTGCGACCGTCCACTACCCGCTCGCCCTGTTGCAGTAACCAGGTGCCGGTCTTCGGAATCGTGTCGATGCCCTCGTGGGCCATGCCGACCAAGGTGGTCGCGGCGATCATACCCACCGAGGCATAGCCCAGCGCCCGAACCAACGCCGCTGCTGCCGGCCCCGCTGGCCCCAACTCCAGAGCCTTGGTCGCCGCCACTTCGGTGTTGATGATTGCCTGGGCCATGGCCGCTGCCTTGCTGGCGAAGAACAGTAGCTTGTAGGCTGCCGAACCTTCACCGGCGAGTTGCTTGAATAGGTCAGCGGCGTTGCCGGTGAGTTCGCTAAACACGCCGAGCGTGGCTGAGCGATAGGCGTCTTGAATCGCGGCGAGCCGGTCATTGTTCTGTTGGTTGATCTCGGCAACACGGTCCAGGTACTGCTGCTCGCTAGTGAGTTTTTGATCGAAGAACAGTTGCTGACGCTCCAGCTCTTTGTCGCGCCATTTTTGAAGTTCGCGCTCCACTTCGGTGAGGCGAATCAGCTCGGCACTTGGGCCGCCGACGGCGCTGTCCATTCCCATGAAGGCAGGTGCTTTGCCGACCGATGCGCCGGAGATTGTATCGGCTGCGGTGCGGTATTGATCCGCCGATAAGCCGCCCTGTTTTTGCAGTCGGTCCAGTTCGGCAAAGCGCTTGCGTGTGCTGACCAACAGGTTGTCTTCCTGCTGCTGAACCTCCGTCAGCAGCTCCTGATAGCCGCGCTGCGTATTGAGGTGATCGACCGCCAACGCCGCCCGTTGCAGCTCGACTTTTTTCAACTGATCGAGCTGGGCCAGTGAGCCTTGATTGATCTCGTACTCGATGCGGGCGCGTTCGGTTTTCTGATCGCTGAGCTGGAGCTGTTCGCGCAACGAGCGCAGGGTTCGCTCGTAACTGTCTTGAAGCTTTTGCGCTTCACGCAGGGCGGCTTCAGTGGCTTGTCGAGCTTGGCGGTTCGCCTTTTCCTGGGCGCGGTTCGCAGCCTCTTGCGCATCTTTGAGTTGAGCGACGGCCTGGGCGCGGGCCAGTAGTGCGCGCCCGGCTTCGGTCTGGCTGAGCTTATCGCGCTCGGCCTGTCGATTGATCTCGCCAAGGGCCGAGCTATCCCGCAGGCGGGCCATCTGCTCAAGCAAATTGCTGATACGTCGCTCCCACGCAGCGGTCAGATCGGCATCTGGTGGCTTGATGCTTTGCAGTCCCGCGCTGACCCCTTCGGCGGCGCTCTGGGCGCTGCGCAATATGCCGTCTAGCGCGTCGATACGCTTGCCGGCCTCATCGGCCTGCTGCTGACTGCGGGCATAGGCACCGGCCAGGCCTTCGATTTGATCACGCAGTTTTTGGCTCGGACCAATGGCCTTGATCAACGCCTGAGTCGCCGCGTCGATATCCTGCCCGCCAGCCACCGCCCGCCGAAATACCGACACCGCACGGTCTCTGGCAAAGGGATTGGCGCTGTAGCTATCGCCCCATTTATCCAACAACTGGGCGCGCTGGCGAATATCGCGGAGCGCCTGCTCAGCCGCCTTGCGCGCTTCGTTCTGCTGGTCCAGCAACTGCTTGAGGATCGGACGCCGCTGGGCATTGCTCAGGGCCTCCCACTCCTTGCGCAGCTCGGCCAAAGGACGCTGCAAATCCACCGCTGAAACACGGGCCTTGTCTGCATTGTCACTGAACAACAGAAAACTGGTGGCCGTGGTCCCCACCAAAAACGCCAACCCCATCGGCCCGCCCAACAGCGCCGCGACACCCGACATCGCCCGCGCCGACAACGAACTCGCCGCCGCATACGCCGCCTGCGCCGCAGCCGCAGCGCGTGAAGTCTCCAGATCCGCCAGCTTCGCCGCCGTCAGCGCCCGCGTTGCGGTGTTGAGTTGCTGCGCCGTCATCGCTGCCGCAACACGTCGCTCGGCCAACAACACCTCAGCCTGGGTAACGCGCGCGATCATCGCCGAGGTATCCAGCGCAGCCCGCGCACGGCCCAACTCCGCCGAGTACGCCGCTCGCGCCGCGTCTACCTGTTGATACAGCGCCTTGATGCTTTCCGCCGCTGTCTGAGTGATCCAGCCCAACCCAGTGCCGACAGCGATGGCCGACAACACGCCCAGGTTATCCGCCACATAGTTGATCGCCTGCGCCAACTTCGCCGTGACCTGCGAGCCGCTGTCGGCGGTGCCGATGTACTGCATAAAGGCATCGCGCAGACGCAGGCTGGCATCCGCCACCGAGGTCGCCATGCCGTCGGTTTCCTTGCGCATACGGCCGATCTGACTGACCCAAGCCTTCGCGACGACATCTACCGTCAACTTGCCCTCAGACGCCATCAAACGCAGCTCGTCGCGGTTCTTGCCGAGGGCATCCTGCAACGCCTGCAACAAACGCGGCGCCTGGGTGACCACCGCATTGAAACCGTCACCCTGCAACTTGCCGCGCTCCAGGGACTTGCTGACCTGATCGATCACCGATGCCGTGGCCTGGGCCTTGGTGCCACTGACCGTCAGGCCCAGCGACAGGGCCTCGGTCATGTTCAAAGCGTCTTCGGCGGTGCCGCCATAGTCCTTGAGGACGCCAGCGGTGCGGATAAACAGCTCGGCGTTTTCGGAGAAGGCTTTGAAGGTGACGCGGCCGATGTCCATCAAACGAGTTTGGGCCTCGGCAAAGTCGGCCTGGGAGTCGGTGGCGAGTTGAAGGCGCGAGGCGATTTGGCCCCATTGGTCGGCCATGGCGACAAGGTTGCCGACGGCCAGGGCTCCGGCCATTACGCGGACGTAGCTGCCGACGGTGCCGGAGATTGAACCAAGGGCGCGCTCCTGGGCGCGGATTGCAGCTTCCTGGGCGCGCCATCCTGCGGAGGCTTCGCGGTTGCCGGCAGTAACTGTGCGCAGATAGTCGCGCCCGACTCGACCGGCGCGGGCCATTTCGCGTTGGTAGGCGCTGGTTTCGGCGGAGACGCTGACGATCAGGGAACGTAGGGTTTGTCCGGCCATGGGTACTTCCAACAATTAGCCATCACACCTCCCCGTCCAGATCCACCATTTTGATTTTGCGATCAAAGAAGTGTCGCCAGTGTTCGGTCAGTGTGAACTCATCAATGCTCACCACATCAATGATTCCGAGCTTCGCCCACTCAGCAAATTTCGCATTGTTGTACACGAAGGGGTTTCGCAGAACTCCAGAACCAAGATCCAAGGTCATCAACCGCAGACTGAGCAAGGCGCCATTTTTGTACTCCACCCCGCCATAGCGGCACAGCACGGTGTCTACCTGTTTCACACCGAAGGAGTTGAGCGCTTCGATCTCCAGATTAACTGCCGGATAAAAGAAACGCCCATCGCCACGAGCAACCACTTCGGCATAGGCGGTGCTGCTTTTGAAAGCGCGCTGGTCGTCATCGCTGATACTCAGGTTGCCGCCTTTGTAGATCCGGGCGTTGAGCAGTGTCATCGCGGACGGCGTCTTCACCAGTCGCAGGACCGCAGCTTCGCAATTTTCGAGCAGTACAAAGGCGAGACGCGGATCGCTACCGAAGCGGTAGACTCCGACGCCAAAGACAACGGTGGCGAGCGACAACAGTAGACCCATGCAGATGAATGAACGCGTGATGATCGGTCGCACGTTATTTCTCCCAGATGGAAAAGTGCGAACGTACCACCGGTTTTCAATCGAGTCTGTCGGCTCGGTCTGTCAGACAGCGGTTATTTTGTGACAACTCAAACTAACCGAGCGTTAATTTTTCCGAATTGATTTTTTTGGAATACATGTCGCTTGAAGCAGCGCACTGATGAAAGCGATCCATCGAACCCAATCGTTATTCACCAGAAACTCCAAGGGGGAGGAAAAAAGAAAAATTGAGCCGTAACGGGCCACACTAAACTGAGCCGCCCCCCAAAGCAGAACACCTACCAAGCACACCCAAAACCACTTCTCGCTAAAGTTATCGCCCGAAAGCTTTCTACTGACCAAGCGACAGACTAAAAATACCGAAAGAGACATTACAAAATAAATTACGGTTAAAAAAACCTGGTCAGCGTCCATCATTTTTAGACTCTTTATATAAGGCATCGACCGTAGCTAAATCAGCAATCATCGCCACGGGCAACCACTTCGGCATAGGCGGTGCTACTTTTGAAAGCGCGATGGTCGTCATCGCTGATACTTAGGCTGCCGCCTTTGTAGATCCGTGTGTTGAGCAGGGTCATCGCAGACGGTGTCTTCACCAGTCGCAAGTCGGCGGCTTCGCAGTTTTCGAGCAGTACGTACGGCGCGGCGTGTGTGTTGCCGAAGCGGTAGAAACCCAAGGCAACGATGAAGATGAAAATGAACAACGCCAGCACCAAACTGATCAGGGAACGCTTGATGACAGGTCTCACGTGATTTCTCCCGGAGAGAAAAATGCGAAGGTATCATCGGTTTTCAATCGAGTCTGTCAGCTCGGCCTGTCAGCCAGCGGTTGCTTTCGTGGCAACTATCGCTTGTACGGTTTTTTGCTCGGAATGCTCGCTGCCTGTAATAGAACACTGATGAATGCAATCCATCGCACCCAGTAGTTTTGCACAAGAAAATCCAGTGGCTGTGTAAAGAACAAAATAGACCCGTTTTTAGACACACCGTATTGCATCGCCCCCCCATAGCAAGACTCCAGCAAGGGACATCAAAAACCATATACCCCTAAAACACTCACTGGAAAAATACCTGATAACGGCACGCCAAAATAAAAAACCCAACATAGAAACAACAAAATATATAACGGTAACAAAAAGCTGATCACCGTCCATCTTCAGCAGTTTCCTTATACATGGAACCCATCGTAAACCCGTCAGCGGTCATATCTACTGCGAAAGCCTGTTTGCTCGTATTGATATACGCACGTTGATAATCACCACGAACATAACGAAACAGGCGCCAAGAGTCAGGTTTCAATACCAACCGGCCTAAACCATAGGCAGACATCAATAAGTCTGCGCCTCCATAGGCCATATTCCCTTCAAATTCGTCACCGCCCATCACTTTGGAAACTTCGTGATAACCCTTACGCACAGATCCTTGGGTATCCGTGCGGTCCTCCCATAGATTGCGTGCAGTTTCATAAGTGTTATTAGCACCATGCGCCATCAATGGCGCGCCTGCCACCAGACAAAGCGTGCCAACAGAGCCGTAGCAAATCCCTGCCCCCGCCGCGAACTGCAATACACCAGCGACCACCCCGACACCCTTTTGAGCAATTTCCAGTGACTGCTCAAGCAGGCTTTTTTGCTCGTCCTCCAAGTCGCGAAGACCCTGCTCCGGTGATTTTCTACCCTGCTCCACATCGTGGACGATACTTCTCGCGTAATACGCCACTTCACGATTGAATTGCAGACGTAACACACCATCTTGGATATGGCGGGCGCTCACGGTACAAGCTTGGTTAGCAAGGATGCTTCCAGCGCGGCTGACTTGCCAAAAGTCGCAGCTGCCTGGTTCGTTGCCGCCATTCTTATCCCTGAACGGCATCACGCGTCACCACCCCAAGAACTGTACCCGGTCGTTCCAGCAAGGTGGTGGACCCAAGTGATGCTCCGATAACGAATAGCAACATGCTCCTAGGGTTCAGCGTCATTTTGTAAAATGACATGCGGCATATCCAACGTCAGGTCCGAAATGACGCCGCCCTCAATTGATATCGAATAGAATTTTTCCTGTTGCCCGAAAGAAGACACACGATAAAAACTAATCGTACATTGAATTTCTTCTCGACTTGAAAGAGCTTGTGCCAGCAACGGTGAAGACTTATCGACATTTTTTGTTAGGACAATTGGCCGATGCGTCGGCTTATCGACATTCCCGAGATTTGCCATGTTATGGCTATAGGAAAGTACCATGATCTCATCGAGATGCCCTGGCTGGCATTTATTACCTATCGAGCTCTGACCTGAACATCCTGCCGAAATCAATCCTTGAATCTTACCAGTGATCGACATATATCCAGTGTTCGCCATGGGTGCCTTTCCTTGTAATAAACCAATCGGCTGAGCAGGCTATTACAGCAACCCAAAGCGCAGTTGTAGGACGCTTCTGTATTTCAAAGAAATCTGAAACTCGAAGTTTCAAACTGTCTGCGTCGCCAGGTATTTACGCAGTTGTGTTTCGCCCTCGTCCGCATCCAGATTCGACGGTTCAGCGTTGCGCTGCCATTTTGGCAATAGCTCCAACGCCGTAACCTTCGCGCCCTGAGCCTGGAAGACTGCCGCTGCGAGGATCGCCGCTTGCACATCACCTCTCACATCACTGATGGGCGACTCGCGGTTGAAGGCTTGCCACAGGAAAAGCTCTTCGGCACTCATTTGCTGGATCAGCTCATGTAAGGTCTTGCCGAGCCGCAGAGCCAACGCCATGAGAAAACCCAACTCAGGCTCTGCGCTCAAGCGTTTCCCGCCATGTCCACGGGGTCAGGTGAGTCGGCTTCAACACGGACACCGCTCAAATCAAATGCTCTAGCTACCAACCGGTCATGCACAGGGCTAAACGCCTCAGCCAATTCATCGACATCGTCGTCGCTAAACAGCCGGCGACCCGACAACTCAAACAACGTCCGCGCTAATACAAATGCATACAGGGGCACGCTGAACACCTCAATCAGCGGTTCTTCGGGCTGATCCTCATCCTCCATAACAGGCGGTTGCGCACTCAACCCCGCCGCCACACGCGCCTGCCGAACCTGCTCCAGCGCCCGCCGTCGATACTCCAACCAATCCCCTGCGCTCAGCGCACGAATCACCACCGTCGCGCCCTCCCACTCTTCCACCTGCACACTCTCATGTTTGAAATTGCGCAGAGGGTCGAGGATTTTGTCGCGCAGGTCGCTATCGCTGGTTCTTGCACGTGGCATCACGCACCTCCATTGGCTGTATCGAAGCTGACCGCCCCAGTGATCCGCACATTAAACGTGCCATTCACCGTGCTATTCGGCGCGGCGTCCCAGGTGAACTGGGTCACCAGCCCAAGAAACAACGAGCTGGTTTTGTCCTTGAACATCACTTTGAACGCACGCGCCTCGCCGTCATCCCGCGCTTCGCGCAGTACGGTCTGCGCCTCGTCATCCGCCTTCCAGTTGCCGGACATGCTGAAGGTGCCGTTGTCCGCCAATCCGGTGGTGAACTCCTTGGCGTCGCTGGCCAGGGTGGTGGTTTCGATCTCGTCGGACTGCCCACCCTGGAACTGCGGCTGCTTGATGGTCACCGAGAGGTCGGCGAACACCAAGGTGTCGTCCGTAGGGTCGGCGGTGCTGGTTTTCGACACGCTGACCTGCGTGCCTTGGGATTTTACGTACTTGGATTTGGTCGGCGTCTGGCTGGCCATGGTGCCTCCTAGGGTTGCAGGGTGTACTCCCAGCTCACGCGGAACAGGCGTGTGTCGGGCTCGTAGTCATCGGGTAAACGCATCGCCTCGCTGACGCAAAAATCGGGGCCGCTGGCGGACATCAGGTCGAAGGCTTGTTCGGCCAGGAGGATCGCTTCGCGTTTGCTCAGCGCCCAGGCGTCGATCTGGATTTGCGCGTCGGTTGAGCCGTCCCAACCGGAAAGTGTCCAGCCTGCGCCGCCGCTGATCAGGGTCCAGGTGATGCGTGGGGACGCGGCATCGGTTGGGGCGATTTCCGGGTACACGCGACCGTCGGCCAAGGTGCCGATGCGGGCGACGATGGCGGTTTCGATCATCGGGCGAGCAGTGCCTGGTCGATGGCCTGGACGAGTTTGCTGCGCACTGCGCCTTCGATATCAGGAAGGCTGCGGTCCCAGGTTGGGCGGATGAAGGGTTTGGCGGTCATATTCGAGGTACCGAGCTCCAGAAAGCGCCAGTAGAAAGGCGCAGGGGAATTCTTCGGCCGCCGCACGCTGACACCCGCCACGGCGGCGCCTGGTGTGTCCCGTTGGCGCAGGCGTTTAGCAACGATGTGTTTTTGCAATTTCCCGCTGCGGATGGGCGCGCTCTTGCGGGTGCGGTCCTGGGCTACGCGGGCTCCGGCCAATGTGGCATCGCGCACCACTTTGTTGGAAGTGGCTTTGGCCAGCCGCTGGAAGTCAGCTTCCAGCTCGGCGAAACCGAGGAAACGTAACGAGGTATCAAGCATTGGCCTTCACCGTTTTACACATCAGCTTGAGTTCGCATCGGGCGTAATCCAGCAGGGCCGCTTCGATCATGTAGAAGGTGTCGCCATTCACCACGCGCATGCCGGAGACGATGCCCTGGCGTGGGCGGATCAACACTTCCGCAGTCACTTCCCGTTGCTCCTGAGCTGCCGCCATCCAGGCTCTGCCGGAGACCGGGCGGATCTCTGCCCAAGTCTCGCCAACGTCCAGCCAGACTTCGATCCATCCACCGATATCGTCTTGCACGCGAGTCAGGCGTTGTAGCGTCACCCGATGGCGCAGGCGACCGGCACGCATCACACACCCAAATTTCGGCGGAACGGTGCGAGTAAGGATCGCGAGCCGGTGGGCAAATCAGTGCGACCGGTTTCACTGAACAGGTCGATACGGCTGTCGTAAAAGTGCCCGAGGATCAGCAGGCAGGCGGCGAGGATCGACGGGGTGATCAGCAGTGGATCGTGCCCGGCGTCGCCCGCGAGAACGGCCTGTTCCAGATCGGATGTGCTGGCAAAGAAGCGCCGCTGCAGGTACTGCATCGCGGCATCTTCCGCTGCATCCAGATAGCGTTGCACCAACGGCTGATCAACCGGCTCGGCGCGCAGGTGGAGCATTGCGATGTCGATGTCGATCACGCTCATGATCAAGCAGCCTTGAGCCGGCGACCTTCTGGCGCAGGCACCGTGAAGGGGCCATGAATAAAGGCTTCGGGGCGCTTCACGGCCAGGGCGACACGTTCTTCGCAGCGGATGGAGATCAGGTTTTTCTCGAAGTCATCCGCGTTCTCGGTGCTGATCACTACGTTGGCGTCTTCACGGTCGAACAACTGCGCGCCAGTGCGGAAGGCGCCGGTCAGGAACTTGCCCTCGAAGCCGCTGGCCTCGGTCGCGACCACCGGTAAGCCCCATAACATTGGCCCGGCGAGGCCCAGAGGGTTGGCGAGGATGTAGCGGCCCAGCGTGTCTTTGGTCAGTTCGATCTTGGCCCAGTCGATGAAGTGCAGAACGTGACCGCTGGAGGGCAGTCGTGCGAGCTGGGCTTGCAGCATTGCCAGGCGTAGGTCATCGATGCCCGATTGCTCTTGTACCGAAAAGGCCGGGGCGAATGCCGAGGCTTGGGGCACTATGCCGTGGAGGTGGACACCGGTGCCGTCGCCGAACAGGATCTCATCTTCCTCCACGTACTTGAGGCCGTAGCGCATTTCGATGTCGATGGTGGATTGCAGTTGGGTGAAGTCATCGAGGATTTGCTTGGCGGCTTTGAACATATGCGCGAGGGTGGAGACGGCGGTGATTTTGATGTCGAACTTGATGTCCGAATAGGGTTTGGCCTGCCCCTCTGGCACAACAGCGGCTGCGTTGGTGAAGCCGGTTTGTTGGACCCAGAAGATTGCTGGCGCGGTGGTTCGGCCTGGGGCAATCAGATCGCGGATGAACAGGCGTTGTTTGGGTAAGGAGTCGATGCCGGGGAGGCGTTGGGGTTCGACGACGCCTTCGGGAATGTCCTTGGAGAGCAACGCGGCATTCACCGGAATGCTGATGCGCTTGCCGCCTTCAACGCTGGAGGCGAAGGCTTTGAGGGCTTCGCTTTTGACCACACAGGCGCCGAGGCTGTCTTGGGGCTGGGATGCTGTTGGGCTGGGCAGTCGAGCGAACTCTTGCTCAATCTCGCCAAGCCGGGTTTTCAGCTGGATTTCGGCTTCGGTCAGACTGTTGAATTTCAGCGCCAGTTCATCGACGGCTGCCTTGGTTTGCTCGGATAAACTGCCAGCCTTGCGCGCTTCGCTCATGGCCTCCTCGGCCTGCTTGCTGAAGGCGCTGGAGGCACGTTCCAGCTCGGCGGAGACCTGTTTGAGCAGGTCGTGGGTGGTGTCGGACATGGTTTATCCTCCCGGTTGCTGTGGGATGGCAGCCCGAAGCCGGGCCAGGGCGAGTTCCAGTTCAGTCACAGGGTTGTGCTGCAAGCGGTTCAGGTAACGGCGTGCCAGAAGGCCTGCCGGTTTTGCGCCTTGCTTGATAGCGTCAGAGGCAAGTAAATCGTCGGCAAAACCCTGCTCAACGGCGGCGCTACCGGCGATCCAACTGTCGGCGTTCATCAGTTGTTGCATTGCGTCTTGGGAGTCGCCGGTGCGGGCGGCGTAGATGTCTGCCATGGCCTGATCGAACGGCGCCAGCCTCTCCGCCATATCCATCAGGTCATAACGATTGCCCATGGCAACGACCCAGCAGTTGTGGATGTTCAGGAACCCGGCACGAGCGATGCGAACCTCATCTCCGGCCATTGCGACAATTGATGCTGCCGATGCGGCCAGTCCCAATACCTTGATGACGACCTTGCCGGAGTACTCCCGCAGCAGGTTGTATATCGCCAGGCCTTCGAACATGTCGCCGCCGGGTGAGTTGACGTTCACCGTGACATCGGCGCCGTGGATAGCGCGTAACGCGGCGGCGATTCGTTTGGCGGTGACGCCTTCGCCGGTCCAGGGATCGAAGCCGATGGGGTCGAAGATCGAGATCGTGTGCTCATCCTCGTTGGCGGCTTGGATCGAGGGATTCCAGCGCTCCAACGCCAAGGGCCGAACTTCGCCGGACAGGTCTGGACAAGATGGCAGCCGAGGCAAAGGGAGCAATGAACGAGTCGCCATATAAATCTCCGATGGGTGATGCAAACCTGGGAACCAAATCTCGATAAGCAGAAAAATTAGAATGCTTAGGGTTAGCCCTCGAAAGGCAAAATGCTACTATCGCTGTTTATTCAGAGGGAATTGGGGTTATGTCCATCAGCAATTTGATCAAACACTTTAAGTCTTCACCAACACTAACTACTGATGTCAGTGACTTCACTTATATAGAGCCACTTGGTGAAGGAGGAAATAGCACGGTCCTCCTTTTTGAAAAAGGACGTACGAAATACGCGGTCAAATTTCTTGAAATCCATGAAATAAAGAAAATACAACGTTTTAAAGATGAATATTTTTGTGCCGCACAGATACCAACCCACCCAAACATCTCCCAACTGTTTCACTTCGACAAAGTAGAAATATCAGGATCACCCTACTTTATAGTCATAATGAAGGCTTATTCAGGCACTCTAAAAATCCTAAAAAACGATAACGATAACGACCTAACTGGCAACCTATGGAGTATTTTCCAAAACCTCTGCAATGGTCTAAAACACCTGCATAACCATGGGATAACCCATCGAGATATCAAGCCACAAAATATTTTCCTAGACGCCAAGACCGGTCAGTACGTAATCGGAGACTTGGGAATCGCACACTTTGACGAAGATAGATTTACAAAAGAAGCAAAAACAAAAGCAAACGAGCGCACCGGCAATTATTTGTTCAGTGCTCCGGAGCAAGCAAACAACAATGAGCGTGCAACTTTTTCCAGCGATATATTCGCACTAGGCCAAGTAATGCACTGGCTAGTCACAGGTACCGCTAACAGAGGTATAGATCGAAGTAAATTCTCGAAAGAGAACTCACCAAAGCGTCTAAAACTGCTTGATTCAATAGTAGATCAATGCCTAAAAAACAATCCCACCGACCGCTTTCAATCAATAGAGTCTATAGAGGAGTTTATAGGACGTACGGAGGCACAACCGATACGTGACATGCGTGATCGAATGAGAGATCTCGACTTATGCATCCGGCAGTCTTTCCCTGAAATTATTGATTTATATTCCACGGAAGACCAGCATGAAATTGACAGATTTATATTAAACTTCAACAACATCTGTAAAGCCGAAGAATTTTGGTATCAAGGATCTAGCAATGGCGATGGCGAGCTCGCCCCCTTTGAAAAGCTAGAAGATGGGAACTGGCTTTTCAACAAATACAGCGAGATTAAAATTAAAAGACTAACAATTTACAAAGACCCTAGCTGCTTTTACAAAAGTTTTTTCGCCTTCACCATTGAGCCATCAAAACCATTTAAAATCATAGATAACAGAGGAAAAAACGTCAGCAGAGGCTTCATCTACAACCTGCCTGTAGATGAAGCTGTACTCTGGAATGGCAACTACATTTCAGCTGAAAAAACCCACAACGGTTATTACAACACGGGAACCGAAGTCATTCCTGTTACAGAACCAGAATTTCAAACACGATTCCGTTATACAAACCTACCTTATGCCTACATTGTCATTCCGAATGGCAGCGGGGCTTCTCGAATTATAGATCGTGCCCCCACCTCACGTTTGCTTTCATCTGCTCTAGGCTACTCGGGCATCGACAAACATGACATCAAGCAATTCCTGCAAAAAATTGAGGACCATCATTCTAACGAATTAACCATATTTGATTGAAAACCCCACCAAGCACGCTAACAACAACCGTGCTGCCAAGATAACTTCAAGAAGTACTCACTGGCGTTGTCTCAAGCTGCTCAAGAGATATCATCGCTGCTTGGACCGTGAAGACCTCGCCCCCCCGAATCGGCGGCAGGTTTTCAAAGCGCCGGACTTCGTTGCGATTGATCCAGCCGTGGGTCAGGCCGCTGATGTAGAAACTGGCGCGACCGGTGCTGTCAGCTCGCAATAGCCCCTCTACGGCGAACTCGACGAAGATCTTTTCTGCGTCGTTTTCGTCGATCAGGCAGCGGTTGATTTCCTGTTCGATATTCACCAGCAACGGACGCAGGCTGTTGGTGAGGAAATGCAGGTTTTGCGCCTCGACACTCGCGGCCCAACTGCTCTGCTTAGTCATGTGCCCCACCATAAACGGCGGCACACGAAACCAGCGACAGATCTCTTCAACATTGAATGCGCGGGTCTCCAGCATCTGCGCGGCTTCCGGGTTCATGGTGATGCCCTGATACTTCAAGCCCGCTTCCAGCACCATGGTTTTACCGGCGTTTTTCGAGCTGCTGAATTCTTCCAGGCTCTTGCGCAGCAGTTCGCGTTGTTCTTTGGTCAGGGTGCCTGCGCCTTGTGCAGCGCCGCCTTCAACGGTGAGGAAACCTGAGGCTTGCAGGCCGTTGGCGAAGACCTTGGCTGCGGCCTCCTCGGCCGACATCGAAGCGCCGAAGATGTCGCGGCCGGTGGTGATCGGCAGCATGCCGCAGATGCCGTCCAGCCCGAAGCCACGGATATGAACCAGGTGCTTTTCCGGGATCTCGCGCTGTCCTGTCGCCTCGCTGTAGAGGTACTGCAAGCGCCCGTTGTCCAGGCGCTTGACCGTCACGCATTGCGGTAACAACGGCACCAGCGCCACCAATCGCAGGCCGATGACTTTCTTCTCGATAAAGGCGTTGCCACGCAGGCAGAGGCTGGCGACCACCATCAGCATGAAGCGCTGCGGGGTCATCTCGATATTTGGTGAGCGGCACAGCACGCGGTACAGCGGATGGTCGGTGGCGGGTTCACGGGAGCCATCGGGCAGTCGGCGGTAGAGCTTCAGCGGCAAGGTGGAAACGGATTCCGAGAGCAACCGCACGCAGGCCCAGACCGTCGACAGGCGCATGGCGGAATCGACTGATACAGCTTTACCGCTGCTGGAGGTGCCGAACCATTCCTGCCAGAAGGCCTTGTCGGTCAGGCCGACGGGCACGCCGAGCCAGTGCTGCAAGGCGGCACGCAGTCGTCCAGGTTTCCAGAGTTTCACGGTCAGACGCCCACCATGATCGGATGGTTGAAGAAGCCGTCGCGGTCGCCAACCTCAGCCAGTTGCAGTTCGGAGGCACCGATGCTCATCGCCAGCGCCACCACGCCATCGATGCGGCCGTTGCTTTTGCGTTTGGCGAAGATGCGGTTGTCCTTTTGATCGGCGTCGAGCACGGCGCTGGCGGCGTTCCAGCGTAGTACCGGGTTGGCTTTGATCTGAATGCGCTGCTCGGTGAGCAGAGCTTCCGTCAGCTCAATTGAGCGCGGCATCCAGAGGCCGGAATCCTTGGCGACGGTGTAGCCCTGGCCATGGGCGAACAGCGGGACTTCGATGCCCTGCGCTTCCAGCTCCGGCAGAAAATACTTGATGCGGTAAGCGTCGAATGCCACGCCGACGATGTTGAAGCGTGCAGCTTGCTCGCCGAGGCGGGTGGCAACTGCGCCGTAGTCCACCGCGCTGCCGGGAGGTGCATGCAAGTAGCCTTCGCGTAGCCAAACGTCATAGGGCACTCGGTCGGTGCGGGCTCTGTCGCTGAGGGTGTCTTTCGGCGTCCAGAATTCGACCAATGCTTTGTGCAATCGTGGAAAGTACAGTGCGAGCGCAGTCAGGTCGCGGGTGCCGGACAGGTCCAGGCCGCCATAACACGGCTCGTTCTGGGGGATGTCTTCCACTGCGAAATCAGATTCGCAGGCCAGCCAGACATCTGCAGAGAGCCAAGGGTTTTCAGCATCCACCCACTGGCAGAAATTCAGCCGCCGAACACTCGACTCCTTGGCTGGCATGCCCCGCGCTTCGGTGACTTGTTCGCGCAGGTATTTCAAGCCCGGCAGGCGGCCGAACGCTAGGCTCGGGTTGGACTTGTACCAGCAGGCCTCACTTTTGAACGGGTCGTCGCCTTCGTCCAGGGAGCAGATGAAGGCAAAGAAACTGTCGTCGTCTTGCTGGCCTGAGCAGATGGCCCGGCCGTACTCATGGTACTCGTAGCAGACCGAAGTGCGGTCGTGGCCGCTGTTGCTGATCATCACGATCAGTGCTTGGCGACGGCTCTTGGTGCCGGCGCGGATCATGTCTACCACGACACGTGTTTTGTGTTCGTGGATCTCGTCCAGTAGCGCGATATGAGGGCGCGGGCCGGATTGACCGTCGTCGGCGCTGATCGGGCGGAAGAAGCTGCCGGAGGCAAAGTGGGCCAGGTTCCAGACCTTTTCGCCGCGACCGGATTTCTCCAGGCGCTCGGCTAGCAACGCTGACTGATCGACCATCGAGACCGCGTCGCGAAACAGGATCATCGCCTGGTCTTTTTTGGTCGCGGCTGCGTAGATCTCGGCGCGGGCTTCGGCGTCCGAGGTCATTCCGTACAGGCCGATGCCAGCGGCCAGCGGTGACTTGCCGGAGCCTTTAGCGGTTTCGATGTAGGCGGTGCGAAAGCGCCTGAAACCGTCGGAGCCTTTCCAGCCAAACAGGCTGCCGACAATGAAGGATTGCCAAGGCAGCAACAGAAACGGAAGGCCCTCGTACTCACCGCCGTTGAGGCAGAGGACTTCTTCGAAGTAACCGATGGCGCGGTTGGCGGCTTCCTGATCCCAGCGCAGGCCTCGGGCGGGACCGTTTTCTAAATCATTCAGGTACCGCTGACAGGTGTGGCGCACATCCGGCCCGGCGACGATACGACCGTCGACAACCTCCAGAGCAAAGGCGCTGACGCGATCAGAAGTACCTGTCCGCGATGCGCTTTTGCTCATTGGGGAATAGCTCGCCTTGGGGCGCAGGTGCTTTTAGGGAGCGGCGAGCCAATGGCGATAGACCGAACTTGGCGCCTGCCTCGTTGGCGCGGCGTTCGGCATCGTTGCGCAACTTGCGCCACACCGATAAATCCTGGGCGCCGCTGCGGTAGGTTTGCACGTCGCCGCGTAGGGATTGGCCCTGGCTCAGCTCGCGGATTTTCAGGGTCCAGAAACGGTATTCGGCGACGGCTTCGCAGTAGTGGGCCATGGCCTGGCGGTCCAGGCGAGAAATTAGGCCCAGTGCTTCCAGGTCGGGGACGACACGTTCCCACTCAGTGCGGGCTTCGTTGCTGAGCCAATCAGGTATCGAGGGTGCTTCCACTGGTGCCAGTGGCTTCGCCTGCTCGCGCAGCAGTTCTTCGCGGTTGCGTTTGCTGGGGTTGCCGTTGAGCAAGTGGACGATGGCAGGCTTGGCTGGACGCCCAGAGTTTTGATTACCGGCCATTGTTCACCTCAGATTTCACCTGGGAGCGCCTGCTACGTGAAAGGGGCGCCCCTCATTTTTCCCGCCACTGCATAGAAACCGGGGGCGGGGTCTTGAAGCTGGAGTCTGTGCAACTTTCACCCCACCCTCCCCTGGTTCCATGGGTGGCTGGGGTCGATGGGTTGGCCGTCGGTTGTGCAGCCGAGGACTACGCCGGATTTTTCAAAGCGTTGTTTGTGGGCGTCGTGGCAGTGCTTGCAGAGGGATTGCCAGTTGGTGTGGTCCCAGAAGAGGCGCGTGTCACCGTGGTGGGGGTGGATGTGGTCGACGACTGAAGCTTGGGTGATACGGCCGTGGCGCTCGCATTCGGCGCACAGCGGGTGATGTCTTAACCAGCCGAGGCGAGCCTGCTGCCAACGGTAGCCGTAGCCGCGCTGGGCGGATGTGTTCATCTATCCTCGTCGCGTCGGGGGATTTTGGCACCGGCGAAGCGTTCAGCCAGATTGCGCACCTTGTCGACGCCGAGTAGCCCAACCATGCCCCCCACGAACGCTGCCGCCTCTTGTGGGAGCCCTAGCAGGCTTAGCCCAGAGAGGATTGCCAGAGTGATGCAGCCACAGAGGATTGACTCCAACAGAACGGCTTTTCGGGTGCCGCCTCGGTAGATGATTCGTAGCGCAGAAATCAATGCTGACAAGCTGGTGGCGTAGATGACTGGGGCATGTTGAGCCAGCCATGCGAGGGCAACGGCCCAAGCGGTGGGGTCTTTACTCGATGGCATATCGACAGTCCTCCGATACATCGAGACTCGTTAAAAACCAGTTACAACTCATCGGATGCACGCTGACGTATTCGGGACTAGCATTGCCGAAAACTAAGCCAATGGCGTACATTAGCTATGATTTTCATTGAGACCCCAACCTTCACGCGCCGTGTGAAGGAATTGATTGATGACGATGCCTACACTGTTTTTCAGCGTGCATTGATGCTTAACCCGTCCGCAGGTGACGTGATCGAAGGCACCGGTGGAATTCGTAAAGTTCGAATTGCTGCGAAGGGCCATGGCAAACAAGGTGGAGCCCGAGTGATCTTCTACCACTTCGTCTCGATGTCGCAGATTATTCTGTTGATGATCTACCCGAAGAATGAACAGCACGACCTGACCAGCGACGAACGCAAAGCGTTGAAGGCTGCAATCGAACACTGGAGATAATCATGAGCAAATTTTTTGACGAGCTGATGGGAAGCGTGCAGGAAATGAACGAAATCCTACGGGGTGAGCGTCAGCCTTCGCGCGAATTCCACGTTGATGCGCTACAGGTCAAAGAGATTCGCAAAGCAACGGGTCTGACTCAAGCCAAGTTTGCCGCACTGATTGATGTGCAACTCGGAACCTTACGCAATTGGGAGCAGGGACGGCGCGAGCCTACTGGCCCAGCAAAAGCACTGCTTAAGGCCATTCACAACGATCCAGTACATGTGCTGAACGCATTGGCGGGTTGAACGCGTTGCTCTCGACTCTGGGCTACCGGCACAAAAATAACAACTTAGCGAGGTTTTACTCCTCAACGGAAATTGAGCAAAGGGACTGATTAAAGAAATTTTCTCAGTACTGAATTGAGAGAAGGTTGTGTCACGGTTAAGGTATAGAGAGCTGACAAACGGTAATGCGGTATCGCGCCTAAAGCGCCAAACCTGTTTTACTTAGACCACATCAGCTGCAATACAACCTATGACACGAACACATTATGGAGCTTCAGCCGCAATGGAATTTCAAGTTTATACATCCCTCAAAGGAACCCGAGGGCGGGACACCGAGGCAAATCTTACACTGACAATAACTGGCAATAGCGACCAACCCCCTAAATTTTTGTCTGATTTCGCCGGGGGTGGTGAAAAGATCTATGACGGTTACTCAACTCGAACATCGAAGTTCGTTACAGCACCAGCGAATGATCCACGTCGGCTCAGCTTGACCTTCGAAAACGGTTCGCATGCAACTTTACATCCCTGCTTCGAGCGCATTCAAAACCCTGAGGACCCACTAAATCAGCTTCGCGCCCTACCACTGGCAATCGGACAGATGTTAGCTCTTTCTTACTCCGATACCCCCAACTCACAGGATTTCGAGATAATTGGTTTTAACTGGAAATAACAACTCTATGAATTAAAAACCATGAGCCCTCTATTGGGCTCAGTCAAGGATCTGGGTTCGGCAACCCTAGCAGAAATGACAAGTCAGCAGCCGCCAGAGCGGCTCAATGCTCTGTGATTCAATCTCGCCAACACTAGATCGTGCAATCGCTGCACCCAATTGCGATAGGTTCTATCTGCAGTTGCCTCCAACCCTAGCAATCGCATTTGCTCAACAACGGACAACTCCCTCTCCGGCAAGTAACGCAGACTCGCCAGTTTGGCTAGCCGCTGGCCCTGCTCACCCTGATGCTGCAACCAGGCCAACGCAGCTTCGACTTCCCTCGCTATGTGATCGGGACCAGCTCCAACGAGCAAATCGCGCACGCCCGGCGTGCCACGAGGCATCAGTCCACCAAAGCGCATCAACGTACCCAGTGGACTGCCAAGACTGCGCTCAGCATTGCAACGCCGGGTCTGCTCCCCCCAATGACGCATCAGGTTTTCGATTTCAGGAATCATCGTCTTCACCTCGCTCATTCATCTGGTGACATTGGTGACGCGCTGGTGACGCTGAAACGCCTTTAAATTCAAAGCTGTCACCAATGACACTAGTGCCACCAATTAAAAAGTAATTACACGGTACGCAGCCGGTGACGGGGGCGTACCGTGTATTGCATGCACGAATCGGTAGTGACACCGGTGACATTGGTGACACCGTTGATCTGCAACGTTTTTTGAATGCGTCGGCTGGTGACATGGCCGGTGACACTGGTGACATCTACGCAGCTTGATCCTCCGCCTGCGGCCGGACATAAGGGCGAATCCGCTCCAAGGTTCCGGCGACGCGTTTCTGCTTTTCCTTCACCCAGCCCAACCGTCGCAGGATATCTGCCACGCGCCTTTGCTCCGGTTTGTTCATCCTCGCCAGGTCCATTTGCAGGGCGTGTTTGAGCAGGCCCATGACCGTCACTTCAGTGATCGGCCCAAACAACCCGTCGGGGTAGTACAGTTGAGGTGCATGGCCTTCCAAGTATTTGATGATGGGCTCCTCCCACGGATCTTCGACGTAGCGGGAATCCTGCTCTTCTCGGGCCAGCTCTTGCGGGTAGTTCCACCATTGAAAGCCTGTGCAGTACAGATGCAACGCCTCAGCCCAAAGCTGATCCCGCCATTGCCGGATATAGGCGACGTCAGCCTTGCGGCACAACACCGGTAAGAATCGCCGTGCCCCGGTGGGGTCGCTGAGGTAAGCATCGGCGTTGGTGGTGCCCATGAAAATGCACTGCCGTGGATGGCTGCGCGCATGGCGATCATAAGGCGCACGGTATTTGTCATCGCGCCGGGTGATCGCCATTTTCACTTGGTTGATATCGGCCTTGGAGAAGCTCTGCATCTCGCCAATCTCGACCACAGAGTTGCCCTGCATGGTGACGTAGAAGTCTTTGTTGGTCGGTGGCTCGCTGGTTTCCAGATACCACTCGAAACCAAACAGCTCAGCGATACAGGAGGATTTGCCCTGCCCTTGCCCGCCTTCCAGCACCACCATTTCGTCGACTTTGCAGCCGGGAATGAAGATGCGTGCAATCGAGGACACAGGAATGGATTGGCCGATGTGCGCGGTGTAGGGGTTGATGTCGGCGCCAAACACCGTGGGCAGCAGCATCTCCAGGCGGGGCTGATCATCCCAAGGTGGTAGTGATTCAAGCCAATTGCGTACGGGGTGAAAGCGATGCTCCCAGGCAACCATCCGCACCGCCTCGTCGGCGACAGCACTGCTGCGCAGGTGCAGGCTCCACACCATCTGCAGCCACACCAGCGTCTTGCTGGCATCGACATCCTGCCATGGGCCTTTTTCACCGTCTGGCGTAGGAGGTGGCTTGAGTTTGTCGATGCGGTCGGCGAATTCGTTGTAGGCAAGGACGCCCTGCCATTCGGGTGTGTGCTTGAGGACCAAATAAGCATTGGCGAGTTGGGACCGTAAGGCTCCCTCCTCGGTACGCCGTAAAAGCGCTTTCCAGTCATCACTTTCGACGATAGCGCCGCTCGGGCGCTTGCACGATCTTGGAGCTTTTTCTGTAGGAGTTAGACCTAACAGCTTCGCGGCTGCTTTCACCGCCCGCGATACATCACCGTCATGCTCCAGCAAGCAATAGACCGCGAAGGCATCGTTCTGGTGACCATTGGCGAGTGGGTCTGACGCGTGATGTGAATACACGCGGCCCTCAGTTACGGTAATACCGGGTAAGCCTGTGCTGCTATGGGGGCAGAGCCACTTTCGGCCATGTTTGGTGTAGCCGTGATCGGCCAGCATTGCCTCAACGTCATGGGCGCGGTTGAACTCATCGATCACCGACGGGTGCTTTCCTGGCTCAGTTTGCTTCGGTTTGCGCACAGGCGGTTTAGGTGTGGGCTTCCACGGGCAACTTGCGTCGGCATCACGCTTGAACAGCTCCCAGTTCTGCCAGGCTTTAAGTAGCTCAGGAAGCAGCACCGGAAAACCTTCAGCCGACGGTGGGTTCCTCCAGGTGTAAGGCTTGCCTGTTCCGGGATGAATGGAGGGTGGCAGCACGTCCTGAACAAGCCCGGCTCGGAGCTCGAAAACCGTGAACGCCTTGTACTTGTCCGCCAGCGTTCTCGCTGCTGCTTCAGCAGCTTGATCCCCAGAGGCCTTGGCCTCTTTCGCCATCGCGATAGCGCTTTTGAATTTCGAACCATCAGGATCGCTTTCACGTGGCCACGCTAACGCATGTCGGCTGAGTTCCACTTCGTCCGGCACACGAAACAGAATCCTCATACGTGCAGGGTTACCAATTACGCACGGGAAGGCGCTCGCCAATTCATCCAGATCAAGGCCCAACTGATCGAACAAAACTTGCCGCGCCCACTGCACATCATCCACGTCCAGCGAACACAGGTGACTCGGCCCCAAGACCACGCCCATGTTGTGTTTGGGATGATCACGCCAGAAGTCCGCAGCCTGCTCGGCGTCGGTGAAATAGCCGTCCGGCTGATTCCAAGCATTGCCCTTGGGCGCCTTCTGACGAGGCTCAATGGGGACGAGGGCTAGGTTGAACAGTTCAACGTAGCGCTTTGCCCAGTCAGAGGATGTTGGCCGTTGCATCGCGCAACCTTACGCGGCCGTAGCTTTTCTACGGCCGCCAACAGGCCGAATCTCGAAGGCCGAGTAACGGCCCTGCTTATCGACCTGAATGCGGATATCACGACCCGAGCTCAGCATCTGTGACACTGCGCTTTGCGAAACGCCCAGCAGTTTTCCGAGTTCCGGCTGGGTGCGACCGTGAGCAAAATCCTTCAGTGAAATACCAATATCGTCGTCCATTCCTCAATACCTCGAATGGTTTTGGACTATAGATATTAGTAATACTTCTTTTACATCTCAACCGCCAATATGTAAAAGTATGCGGAAATAAGCCTCCCTTATATTTTCAGCCTATGTCAGATCAGCCAGAACACATCCGCGAAGAAGCCGCTCGCCTGCTTGCGATTTACAAGAACCGAAAGCGTCTGTTTCCAGCTTTGACGCAGAAAAAGCTCGGGGAAAAATGCCGCTGGGAAGGGCAAAGCGTCGTCAGCCAGTACATGACAGGGAAGATTCCTTTAAACATGCCCGCGCTGCTGAAATTCGCCGCGCTATTGGAGTTTCAACCCGCCGAAGTCAGCACCCGCCTCTTCCCAGATTTTCCGATTGAAGGTTTCAACATTGGCCCTCTGCCGACTAACATCGGCGCTTCCTTCCTTCGTGCCCTGGGTGAAACCGACGTGAGCTCGCCACCACCCTCCGGCTTAAACAACAAAATCCCACTGGCTCCTGGAGATATCGAAGTCGACCTCTATCACGAGGTCAATCGCGCGGACGGTAAGGGCTCCGAGGTCAAGCTTGGTGGCGGAAGAACGATGCCTTGCAGCCGTCGCGATCTGTACTTGAAGAAAATCACGCCTGAGTCTGTGGCGGGAATCTTTGTTGAAGGCACCAGTATGGAACCGGTGCTGCCCGAAGGTAGCCGAGTTGCAATTGATACCTCAGCAAAGCAGATCCATGACGGGAAGATGTACCTCCTCGATTACAAAGGCCAGCTCCGACTACGCCTCGTCTACAAACTGCCAGAAAATGGGTTGCGACTGCGCAGCTACAACAACGACGAGTATCCTGAGGAAAATTGGGACGGCAATTTTGTTTCTAAAAATATCCGAATTCTCGGCAAGGTCTTCTGGTATTCAGTGCTTATCTAGCGTGATGATCAGAAATATCTTTCAGCCATACCAGCCACATTCCCCCATGACCTATACAACTCTCACCGAAAGCACAGTTGACAGAATAAATTAGTGATCCTAATTTTTAGCCATTATCACTTCGCTGCTTGAGGTGTAGCGATCATGAACACTAAAAAACTGAAATCACCGCAGGTGTACCTTCACCCAGCCGTCTCACAGCGCGCCCAAATTGAAGCCCTTCAAAAGCGCATCGGCCAATTACTGATCATCATCGGTCAGCGTTCAAATGGGCCAAAACCACCGACGCCTATTGCCTACCATGATGACATCGATCCCTGGGGCGGCGACGCCGCCTAAACCACTGCACGTCAACGCCCAGGAGCGCGATGACGGGAGATAAACACTATGAGCCCAACACTCGACCAACTACGCCGCGAATGGAGCACGCCCTGCCCCACGCTGTCGGCTGTGCGTCAGCGGTACTTTCCGCACATCAAGACCGACCGGTACATGCTGCATGAGATCAACTCCGGTCGTATTCCTGTCAGGTACACGCGGCTGCATGGGTCGATCAGATCTGCACCAGTGATCTATTTGCATGACTTGGCGGACTATCTAGACTCCTGCGCACCACCGACCAACAGCACAACAGAACAGGAGAAGCGACTATGAACACCCTGTTCTTGCTGATGGCCCAATACAACGGCCAAGCCGTCATCCCCTTGGAAACCGTGTGTCGGGACTATTTGAACCTGAGCTACGAACAAGCCAAACGCAAGCAACTGGCAGGCGAGTTGGATCTGCCTATTATCCGGCTAGGGGGGCGCTCCCAAAAATCAGCATTAGGAATTCACCTGAGCGACCTGGCTAACTACATCGACAAGCAACGAGACGCAGCGGTCAAGGAACTGGACCAACTGATGGGGCGTTATAAGCGCAATAGCTAGACCAACGGTTTGACAGAGACGTTGTTATTGTCGACATCTGAAACGAGATTGAGAAATGGATAGCAGGCACTGTGATCGGAGAAACGTCAGGCGCTCGAATTGGGCTTGAATAGAGGTATCGCATCATGGAATCACGACCACACACCCAACTGATCGGGAACCCAGAGGTTCAGGCAATGCTGGGGATGCAAAGCATCTCTGGCCTGAACAAGCTCAGGGTGCGCGACAAGACCTTTCCAAAACCCATCAAGACCAGCGACGCACGGCAAGCCAAGGTGCGTTTTGATCTAGCGGAGATTGAGCAGTGGATTGCCGCCAAGAAGGAACAACGTGATCGGCAGGCGGAAGCGACCACCGGATAAGCGCCCTAGATAACGCCCGACACAAGGCCGGGCGCTGGGCTAAACATTCAAACAGCGTTCAGCCGCTCAACCATATCCGGGAAGCGCTCAACCAGCTTAATCAACAGCGCCGCCTGAGCATTGGGCTTGGACTTCGACTGCTCCCAGTTTTTCAGCGTGTCAGGACTGGTCCTGATCTGCCGGGCGAATACGGGCTGTGACATGTGCAGCTTTTCACGGATGGAAATGATCTCAGCAGCCGTCACCTCTGGCGGAGCAAGGGCCTCCACTTCGTACTGACGAAGCGTAATCTTCCCCTGCCGGTGTTCAGCCATCTCGCCAACACCCTGCATCAGTTCTGCAAACAGATCGCGCTTTTTCATTTTCCACCTCGTTTTTTCAGCTCTGCATCAATCGCAGCTTTCAGTGCTTTCTCCTGATCAGCGGTCAGGTTCGCCATTTCATCCTTGTCGTAGATCGCAAACATCCAAAACTGACCGTCATTCATCAGCCAGTAGTAAATGACACGCAGCCCACCACGCTTTCCCTTGCCTCGGCGAGCGTCCTGCCAGCGGAGCTTTCTGAAGCCTCCGGTGCGCGGCATCACATCGCCTGCTTCAGGGTTCGCCTGCATTTCGGTCTGAAGCTGGCGATACTCATCGTCAGTCAGGTAGTCACCAACCGTAGCGGTGAAGCTTGTGGTTTCGAAGAAGACCGTTTTCATAGATAAAAGTATAGGCAAGTTGCTTACACTTAAAATAACTCATCCACGGGCCTTCGTCACCCCCAGCGCGCTGCGTCGTGACAGGCGGTGCGGGGTCCTCCGATCTGAAAATTCTTGTATAGCGGCTTGTATAGCGAACCCAAAAAAAAAGCCCTGAAACCCGCGCACCACGTGGCCCATTCGACCCCCTCTACCCGCTCCACTCAAATAGTGGTCTCGCGTCAGGATTTTCGACGGGGGATGCATAAAAAACCGGTCCTTGGTGGCCGGTTTTTTTATGGGCGAGATTTGAGGTCTCCGTGATTTATCTCGCGCAAACATGTACAAAACAATATTTTTGTACAAGTATCAGTCCTGAGCGATGGCACCGCGCCGCGCACGATCAGGGAGCCGGGCAATGACGCGTCTATTGATTTCATTGTTGCTGGTGTTGAGTGTGAGCAGTTGCGGCAACGTGGGAGTCGACCACTACGCCGACCAGCAACCGCAGTTGGACCTGGAGCGCTTCTTCAGCAAGCCCGTAAAAGCCTGGGGCATCTTCCAGAAGCGTTCGGGTGAAGTCGCCAAGCGTTTTGAGGTCGATATCGCGAGCCGGCGCGAAGGCAACGCGTTGATTCTCGACGAGCGATTCCTCTACAGCGATGGCACGCGCCAGCAAAGGGTCTGGACACTGACCCCGGATGGCCCTGGACGCTGGCGCGGGCGAGCGGGTGATGTGGTCGGCGAGGCGATCGGCGAAGTGGCGGGTAACGCGCTGCGTTGGCGCTACCGACTCAACCTCCCGGTAGAGGGTGCCGCGTACGAGGTCAGCTTTGACGACTGGATGTACCTGATGGATGAGGACACGCTGATCAATCGTTCGAGCATGTCCAAATTCGGCGTTGAGTGGGGCCAGGTCACGTTGTTCTTTCGTCGCCAATGAACGAGCCAAAGTGAGGGTAAGTCATGAATCTGCAAAAGCTGACTGAACTGGCCGGAAAGGGCGAGGTACATGAACTGGAGTTGTTATCGCTCGAGGGCGGTTTCTACCTGGCACGCATCAGCCTTGGTCATACCCAGACAACACTGATGAATGATGAGGGAAAGCCGTTGCGCATTGGCTCCACCACCCATCTGCGCGACCTGTTGCAGCGGGTGCCGCCGTTTCCCTGTGTGCTGGTGCAGCACTGCGTCCACGATGAAATGTGCGGTGTGCGTGAAGGGCCCATCGGTGCGTTGCGCATTCCGTTTTCGCTGACGTCGACGCTGTAAGGCGTCACTGACTGATCAAACGAAAAACCGGCAAGTAGCCGGTTTCAACTGACTGAAATATTCCCTCTCAGGCAATTACCTATGTTCCAAGGCCGCCAATACGTGATCAGGGTCATTGTAAAGGGCACGCAATAACGCCCTTGCCGGCCCCTCCGGCTCACGTCGCCCTTGCTCCCAGTTTTGGAGCGTTCCCACAGGCACATCAATTGCCTTGGCAAAACGTGCCTGCGAAAGTCCAGTCCCTTGTCGAATCTCCTTAACCTTCAAGGCATCCACAAAAAATTCGCGGGATGGGGGACTTTCACCGCGGACGATCTCATCCATCTGGGTCATGCTTTCGACCAGACGATTGAACAGTTTTTTCTCCATCACTCCCACCTTACGTTTATCTCACTCAGGATTCTCTTTTACGCTGACGAAAGATCATCCTTGATGCCCTTTCGATAGATCAGGATCAATCTAATTTCAAAGGCCCTGCAGAGATGGTAATAGATCACTCTGACACCTCCACTTTTTCCTTTACCCTGCGCAGCCCAACGGATTTTTCTCAGACCGTTGGTCCCTTGAATAACATCACCTGCAGTGGGATTTTCCGCCAGAAAACCTTGAAATTCACTGTAACTTTCGTCGCTCAAAAGCGCTGCAAAATCCTCTGTAAAAGCGAGCGACTCGATAAATAGCATGCTCACGCCTATACGTCATTGGCGCATAATTAGATTATTCAGATCCTTTCCTATCACGCAACAGCCATCCGTCATGCATTGATAGGCCTACAAAAATGCGCCGAGTTTTATGAAGCACAAACTCTACAACCAGACAGCCAATGTCATGACGTAGGACGTAACTGAGTTTCCCTCCGAAAAGACGCAATCAATCTCCCATCTCCACCCCCCGCTCCACCACCCACGCCAACGGCAACGTCACACACAACATCCCCGCCAGCACCATCACCGCCATCGGCACGCCCAGCGCATCCCCCACCCCACCAAACACCACGGGCGCCAACGCGCCGCCGCCAATCGTGCCGGTGTAGAACAGCGCAAACGCCTGCTCCCGCCTGCCCGCGCCGGCCAGGTCCGGCACGGCGCCGTACAGCACTGAAGACGTGCCGTTCAGCGCCAAGCCCAGTACCGGCAACATCACCATCAACCCGGGCAGCGGCAGGTACACCGCAGCGACGATCAGCAAGGCGGTGCTGGTTTCGGTGATCCATACCGTCTTCATCATGCCGATATGTGCACCCAAGTAGCCGCAGAGCAACTTGCCGAACGCGCCGCCGATAAACAGCAGGGTCAAGGCCAGGCCGATGCCGGCAGTGCCGGCCCCTTTGGCTTGCAGCAGGAAGGGCAGGAAGGTGAGAAAGCCCATACGCACGGCGCTGTCGAGCGTGCCGGTAAGGATCAGCGCGCGCAGCCCCGTGGCGGAGCCGGTTCCGGTAAGGGGTTTGGCTTTTTTGGTGACGCTGGATTCGGATGCCTGAGCAGGAATAAGCCACCACAGCAGCCCCGCCGCCGCCAGACCGAGCAGCCCCAGCAGCGTAGCACTGGCCCGCCAACTGATGACCGTGAGCAACAACCCGACCAGCCCCGGGATCAGGGTCTTACCAATGTCGCCGGAGAAGTTGTACTGGGACAGCGCCTGCTTTACGCCCCCACCGTCCTCATAGGCATCGGTGATCATCGAGGAGGCCAGCGGGTGTTGGGTACTGGCGCCCAGGCCACCGAGCAGCAGCGCCACCAGCAGCAGGCTCAGCCCGGTCGCTTGCCCCACCAACAGGTAGGCAATACCGGCCAGCGCGGTGCCGCCCACCAGCATCGGCAAGCGGCCCCAGCGTTTGGCGGCACGGCTGGCCAGCAGTTGGAACACGGCCATCATCCCTGAATAGGCGCCGCGTAAAAGGCCGATCTGGGCGTAGGACAAGGCAAACTGAGCCTGCCAGACAGGCAGCAAAACATAGATCACATCGGTGAGGCCATCGTGCACAGCATGAGCGGTGCACCCAGCGAACAGGGCGCGACGGCGGGCAGGGATTTCGGACGCGGGCACAGCGACGGTGTCGTTCATGGCGTAGGAATCAGCTCGGGTTTAGGGGCCTTCCAGCCGGTCAAGGCGATCAGCAGGGTCAGCAGTTGGAAACCGATAATCAGCGCCACACACCCGACCCAGCCCCAGCGTTCCCAGATCAGCGCCGGGACGATGGCCCCGCAACTGCCGCCCAGGTAGTAACAGGTCAGGTAAACGCCCACGGCGCCCGCCTTGTTATCGCCCGCCGTGGCGGTGGTGAAAGCATTGGCGGCGGCCTGGGCGAGGAACACGCCGGTGGAACTCAGTGCCAGGCCCGCCACGATGCACCACAAGGACGGCACCAGGGTCAGGGCCGAGCCGCTCACGCCGAGCACGGCGGCGACACTCAACAACTCGGCGTGGGGCCGGGCTTTGCTGAGTCGGCCCGCGACGGGGATCACGATCAACGCCAACAGGAACACCATGTAAAGCGTGCCCAAGGCTGCAGGCCCAAGGTTGAAAGGCGGTAGGCTGAGGTACAAGCCCGCGTAGGTAAACGCCGCGACTTGGGAAAACAGCACGCAAAAACCTACGGCGTACGCAGCCAACAAAGCTCTGCGAAAGAGGCTCGATGAAGGTGCTTTAACCTGTACCGCTCGCGGCCGGTTGGCGGGCAATAGAAACTGAATAAACCCGCCGACCATCAGACTCAACACCGCCAGCAGCTCAAAGGCTTCGCGCCAGCCCACGTACTCAGTCATCACGCCGGTAACAAAACGCCCAGCGAACCCGCCCAGCACAGTCCCGGCGACATACAGGCTGGTGACTTCGGTGACGGTGCCACCGCTCCAGCGGTCGCCGATATAAGCCACGCTGGTAGCGAACACCACCGGAATCAGCATGCCCTCGACAAAGCGCCACACCAGCACCTCGGCGAAGCTGTCGGCATAGCCCGTCATCAGCGCCGGCACCGCCAGCAGCAACGCGGCGCTGGCAATCACCGTGCGTTGATCAAAGCGCCCGGTCAGGCGGCTGACGAAGGGCGCCGTGATGGCCACGGCCAGGGTGGTGACCGTGATGCTCCAGCCTGCCGTCTTGGCGCTGATATGAAAATGCGCGGCGAAGGTCTGGAGGATGCTCTGGGTCGCATAGAGGTTGAGAAACGCCGCGCAACCACACAGGAACAGGGCAAGGCGGGCACAATGCAGGCGCGGCTTCATGAAACCTCTCGTTGTTATTTTGCGTTTTATTTTGTTACGCCTTTATAGAATGAGCGGCATGATCGTGACCAATACCGATTTCCGACCGATCAATACCCAAGGATCAGGATGCTCGACCTACGCAAGCTGCGTTACTTTCTGACCGTTGCCGAAGAACTGCACTTCGGCCGCGCCGCGCTGCGCCTGCACCTGGCCCAGCCACCGCTGACCCGGCAGATTTCAGCGCTGGAGGCCGAGCTGGGTTTCAAGCTGTTCGACCGTACCAGCCGCACCGTGGCCCTCACCGCCCAGGGCCGGGCGTTTTTGCCCTATGCCCGTGGCGTGCTGGAGCAGGTGGAGCTGGCTCAGGTGATCGCCGGCAAGTTGGCTGCAGGTACAGCCGGGCAGCTGGCCTTGGGGTACGTCAGTTCAATTGCCCTCTCCGATCTGTTCAGCCAGGCGATCCAGGCCTTCGCCCAGCGTTTCCCCGATGTGCAACTGACCCTGGTGGAATGCGCCTCCGGCAGCCTCGGCGCGCAGGTAGCCGAGGGTCGGCTGGATATCGGCCTGAGCCGGCTGTTGCCGCAAAACGACGAGGTGCAGACAGTGTCGTTGGGTGAGGAGCGGCTAGTGGCGGCGGTGTCCAGTGACAGCCCATTGGCGCGCCAGGCTGAGGTCAACCTGGCGCAGCTCGGCGCGTACCCGCTGATCCTGTTTCCAGCCGACTACGGCTCGGGGTTGAACCAGTCCATCGAACAGCTTTACCGCCACCACGGCGTAGCCCTGCGGGCCGGACCGACCGGGCGGCAGATCACCTCGATCATCGCGCTGGTGGCGGCCGGGCAAGGTGTGGCGCTAGTGCCGGCGTGTACACAAAGCCTGATGAATAAAGGTGTTACCTATCGGCCGTTGGCAGAGGTGGATGCATGCGCACGGCTGTTGGTGCTGACCTCGACTCAAAGGCGCAGCGTTCTGGTGGATGCATTTCTCAGCGTTATTGGAGAGGCGTTACACACTCGCTAACGTATTCGAAAAAACCCGCAATACCTCTCCCCGGCGCCATTCCTGCGCGGTCATACACTTCATTCGGCGCTCACCGAAATACCAGTCATCGACAACTGGTAGGTACGGTGTTGATAATTTAATTTCAGTGGTTATAGTCACCACTGACACACACCACAAGGAGGTGATGTGGATAGCCGATATTTGATTGGTCATATCGTTGCAGATGGCTGGTACCTGGTACGCACCCGAGGCAGCCACCACCACTTCAAGCACCCCACAAAGCCTGGGCTGGTGACGATTCCCCACCCAAAGAAGGACCTGTTGGACAAGACTGCCAAGAGCATTCTCAAACAAGCTCTGCTGAGTTAACCGTCCGTGGAGGACACTGAACATGCTGTACCCCATCGCAATTTCAACCGGCGACCAAGACCATGCCTGGGGCGTGGAAGTCCCGGATATTCCTGGTTGCTACTCGGCCGGCGACGACCTGGACGACGCCATGGCCATGGCCCGTGAAGCCATCGAAGGGCACTTCGAGATCCTCGCGGAAGACGGCGCGCCGATCCCCAGCGCTCAGAAAGTCACCCTGCATGCCGCCAACCCACAGTACGCTGGCTGCACCTGGGCGGTGGTGGACATTGATGTCACCAAGTACCTGGGCAAGGCGCAGAAACTCAACATCACCTTGCCGGGCTATCTGCTCAATCGCATTGATGACTACGTACTGCACCACCCTGAAGAAAAAAGCCGCTCGGGTTTCCTCGCGTCAGCGGCGCTCAAGGTGCTGCAACAAGACCGCTGACCCACGCGAATTCAACCGCAAGAAACGTAGTTTCTCGTTACACAGGGCGCCTTAGATTGGAAAAACACTCGCCCCAGGAGACCGCTCATGCCCTATGAATACAAACTCATGCCCTCGCCTGTGGGCCTACTCACCCTGGTGGGGCGCAATGGCAAACTCAGCGCCATCCTGTGGGAAGTGGAACGCGCCAACCGCGTGCGCCTGGGGGATTTGCACGAAGCTAACGACAGCCCGGTGCTGCTGGAAACCGAGCGCCAACTGCGGGAATACTTCGCCGGGACACGCAACCGGTTCGAGGTGGAGTTGGACTTCACCGGCACCGACTTTCAGAAGCAGGTCTGGCAGGCCCTGCTGACCATCCCCTTCGGCGAAACCCGCAGCTACAGCCAGATCGCCCGGCAGATCGGCAACCCGAAAGCGGTGCGTGCGGTGGGGGGCGGCCAATAGCCGAAATCCGATCTCGATCATTGCGCCGTGCCATCGTGTTATCGGTGCCTCGGGTGGGCTTACAGGCTTTGCCGGGGGGCTTGAGGCCAAGCAGTATCTGCTCGCGCTGGAAGGCACGGGCCAGGTCGAACTGGCGTTTTAACAGCCTCGGCGACAAAAACGTACAGCTTTGTTCAGCCACTCAATTGTAAAAAGAAATTTCAGCGCGCGTCTGCGGTCCATCATTTCATCACCCACCCATTTAGGAAAACGGTCATGAAATTCTCCGCAGTCTCCCAATCTCTGTCCCGCTGGGCAGGCAGCGCCCGGACGTTTTATGCAGCCGTCGCGTTGATTTTCCTGTGGAGCCTGAGCGGGCCCTATTTCCATTACAACGACACGTGGCAGCTGATTATCAACACCTCGACCACCATCATCACCTTCCTGATGGTGTTCCTGATCCAGAACACGCAAAACCGTGACAACGACATCCTGCATATCAAGATCGATGAGTTGCTGCGTGTTTCCAAGGATGCGCAGAATGCCGTGCTGAGCCTGGATGGCCTGGACCGCAAGGCGCTGGAAAAACTGCGCAACGAATACCGCAGCATCGGCGCCACGGGCAGTGTCTCGCTGAACAGCAGTTGCGGTGCGGCGGTGGACGATGCTGTGCCGAATAAAACCGACCTGAACCAGGCATAAAAAAAACGGCGGTTGGATCACCTCCAACCGCCGTTTTTATATCAGGCAAATGCCTTAACCGTCGCCTTGATGACCTTTACCGTAGGTCGATGCCAGGGCACGGGCTTTTTGCAGACGCTCTTCCAGCTTGGGCAGCGTCTCATCCACCAGGGCCTTTATTTCCGGCACATCCGAGGCCGCGCCTTCGCGTTTGAACAAGGCGATGGCCTCTTCGTTTTCCTTAACCTGCTGCGCGGTGTAGGCGGCGTCAAAGGAATCGCCGTCCTTGAGTTCGGGCATCAGGGTTTCGGCCTTATCGACGATCTTCTCGCGTGGGGCCACGGGCAGGTCGAGCTTCTTGGCGATGGCTGCCAGATGCTGGTTGGCCAGGGTGCGCTCGTTGATCACCTCGATGGTGTAGTCCTTGATTTCCTGGGACGAGGTTTTGGCGTGGGCCATGCGACTGGTTTCGATATCGGCCATACCCTTGGCCGAAGCCTGCTCGATGAACTCAGCAGGCGACTGGGCGAAAGCATTGCTGGCGCCGAGGCCCAGCAGCATCGCGAAACTGGCGGTGCGTAACCGGATAGCCATGCGGCTCATGATGGGTTCCTCCAGGGCAAAAATAGGTGCGGGGACATACACCCCGCCCTGAATTCGAATTTTATGCGCGGCAAAGGTTTAGAAAAAACTCGCCAGTGCGACGAACGGTCGTCATCACTTCAGGCCGGTTTGCTGCCGAACAGGCCCGGCAACGCATGGGCCAGCGCGTTGATCGCGAAGCCGATAAACATCACGCCGCAGAGTCTGGTGATGAGGATTTCATGGCGCTGATACACCATGCGCACCCGCTGGGCGCCGACCACGCCGATCAGAATCGCATAGGCGACCAGCCCACCGACGAAGCTCAGGAAGATCAACGAGGGCAGCATCGCCCAGGTCAGCAACTCGGCGCGGCTGGACAGCAACGCGGTGAAGGTCGCCACGGCCACCGGGTACGCCTTGGGGTTGGTCAGGCCGAACAGGATGCCGTGCCAGAACGGATGCCGCGCCGCGCCCTGCGGTGCATCACTGCTGCGACGCTGGGTGCGAATGGCACGCCAGCCGAGCCAGAACAGGTACAAACCACTGAGCACGCCCAGCACATCAAAGGCACTGCTGCCGACTTCCCGTGCGCCGACGATGGCGATCAGCGCCGTACTGCACCACACCACATCGCCCAGCAAGTGCCCGCAGAGGAACCCCGCCCCGGCGCGACGGCCACGGGCAGCGCCGATACCAAACACGGCCAATACTCCAGGACCTGGGGTAATGCCGTAGATAAAGCCCGAAGCAAGGACGGCGAACAGCAAGGATGGGGTCATGGGCGCGACTCTGACAGACAGTTATGAGGTGCAAGGATTTTGCATGTTCTGCAGACGAGTGCAATCGTGGCGAGCGGGCTTGCCCGCGTTGGGGTGCGTAGCGGCACCCAAGCCTGGCGGTGATCTTATTGGGGCTACTTCGTAGCCCAACGCGGGCAAGCCCGCTCGCCACAACAGCCCGCTCGCCATAAAAAACGTGCTTAACTTGAGGGGGAGTTAATTCAATACATTCTGGAGTTGTTCTTTCAACCACTGCAGCCCCGAATCCCCACCCCGCCGCGTATGCCATGCCAGCTCGAAGGCAAACGAGGGAATATGAAACGGCGGCGGCACCGCCAGCAAATGCTGCTGATCGATGTTGAGCACGCCTCTGGATGACACCGTCAGAATCAAGTCCGTACCCTGAATCAACTGCGGCGCCACGCCCCAATGCGGCAGGCTGATCGCCACATGCCGGCGCTCACGGATCGCCGTCAGCGCCCGCTCGATTTCCGGGGTGCCGCTGCCGCGCATTTCCAGTAGCACGTGGGGCCGCGACAGGTAGGTGGGCAGGTCCAGTGCAGCATTTTCCGGTAGGCTGTTGCGGTCCACCAGGCAGGTGTAATGCTCCTCGAACAAGGGTGTGGTGCGCAGTTCGGCAGGCATATCGGGGAACACCCCGGCGGCCAGGTCGAGGTCGCCGTTGAGCACGCCGTCCACCATGCCTTCGCGGCTGGCCTGGATGATTTGCAGGTCGATACCCGGCGCTTTCTGGCGTAGGACACGGACCAAGCCCGGCAGGAAAATCGCCGCGCTGTAGTCAGACATCGCCACACGAAACCGGCGCTTGGCCGACGTCGGATCAAACCGGTTCGGCGCCAGCAGCGCCTGCACCTGGGCCAGGACTTCGGCCAATGGCGTTGCCAACTCCAGCGCACGGGCGGTCGGCACCAGAGTGCCGCCCTGGCGCACCAGCAGCGGATCGCCCAGCAAATCACGCAAACGCGCCAGCGCATGGCTGACCGCCGGCTGGCTCAGATGTAAACGCTCGGCGGCGCGGGTGACATGGTGCTCGCTGAGCAAGGCATCGAGGATCACCAACAGGTTGAGGTCGATACGACGCAGATCATTCATCAGCTGCATGCTCGGCATAAGAACTTGGAATTTAAATTTGCGCGACGAATAGCCTAGAGTCCAGCAAAACCTCTGGGGAGATTCAAGATGACGACGTTGCATTGGGCAGGTTTGTTGGCACTGGCGGTGATTGCCGGTGCGGTGGTGCCGTTTCAAAGTGCGATCAACGCCAACCTCGGGCGCGGGCTGGGTCACCCGCTGTGGGCCACCCTGGCGTCGCTGCTGGTGAGCATTATCGTGCTGCTGCCGGTGATTATTGCGCTGCACTTGCCGCTGCCGAGCCTGGCGTTTATCAGCAAGGCGCCGCTGTGGATGTGGGCCGGTGGCGCATTCGGCGTGTGCTTTATTTCCCTGGCCTTGATGCTGCTGCCCAAGCTCGGCGCGTCAGGGTTTATTGCACTGGCCATGGCCGGGCAGATTCTCGCCTCGCTGGTGCTCGACCATTTCGGCCTGTTCGGCCTGGTGGAACGCCAACTGACAACGCCCCGGTTGCTGGGGGCGTTGTTGTTGATGGGCGGGGTGGCGTTGATTCAGTTCAGCGCCACACCGGCCCGGGCACTGGCAACGGCCGGCTGATCAGCCCTTGTCCAGCGTGCGCAGTTTCTGCGGCAGGCCCCACAGCAGCAGCGCCGCCGCCAACAGTGCGCACACGCCGATCACATACAGTGCCGGGGTGGTGCTGCCGGTAAGGTCCTTGATCCGCCCCACCATCACCGGGCTGACAATCCCGCCGAACTGACCGAGGGTGTTGATCACCGCAATCCCGCCGGCCGCACCGGCACCGGCGCCGGCCAGCAGCTTGGGTGGCAGGGTCCAGAAAGTCGGGATCGCCGCGATAATGCCCGCGCCCAGCATGCCCAGGGCGATGATCAGGAAGGTGGTGTGGTCGGCAAAAATCCCGGCACTGAAGAAGCCCACCGCCCCCAGCACCACCAGGGCGCAGACAAACTTGCGACGCTCGCCGGTGGCATCCGACAGCCGCCCGATCACCACCATGCTGATCGCACCGCACACATACGGGATCGCCGTGAGCAGGCCGATCATCACCGGGCTCTGGGTGCCGGCACTGCGGATCAATTGTGGAGCCCAGAAATTAAGGCCGTACGACGCCACCTGAATCAGAAAGTAGATAAAGCCCAGCATCAAAAAGCCAGGAATACGGATCGCCGACAGCAGTGAACCACCGTGCTGGTTCGGCTCATGCTTGGCGATACGGCTAGAGAGCAAGGTCTTCTCCGCCGGCGTCAGCCAATGCGCGTCTTCAATGCGGTCCTTGAGCAGCGCCAGTACCAGGAACCCCAGGCCGATGCAGGGCAAGCCGCCGAGCAGAAACAGCCAATGCCAGCCGCGCATCTGCAACACGCCGTCGAGGTGTTCCAGCACCAGGCCGGAGAACGGCGCGCCGACCAATCCCGCGAAGGCAGACGCCAGGAACAGCATCGAGGTGATGCGCCCCCGGAAGTGCTGCGGGAACCACAACGTCAGGTAATACAGCACGCCAGGCGCAAAGCCCGCCTCCATTGCGCCGATGATGAAGCGCAGGCCATAGAACTGCCACTCGGCCGTGACAAACACCATGGCCGCCGTGGCCAGGCCCCACGACATCATGATCCGTGCGATCCAGCGGCGGGCGCCGACCTTGTACAGCATCATGTTGCTCGGCACTTCAAAGATCACATAGCCCACGACAAACAGGCCGGCGCCGAGGCCGTAAGCGGTGTCGCTCAGGCTCAGGTCGGTTTGCAGTTGGAACTTGGCGAAGCTGATGTTGATACGGTCAAAAAACGCAAACAGATAGCACACCATGATCAGCGGCATCAGGCGCCAGGCGACCTTGCTGACCAGGGCTTTTTCGGCATCGATTTCAGCGGCCGGGCGCACGCCGGCCTCTAACGTATTAGTGCTCATTATTTCTCTCCAGCGGACTGCTCACAGGCGCCCGATTGTTTTTGTTGTCTGGTATGGCGTTACAGCGTGGCGATGTACGAAGGTGGCGGATGCAGGTCGCAGTTGCGCCCGGCTTTGGCTACCTGGCCGGGTAATTCATGGCCGAGCAGCGCCGGCAGGCGGCGGGACATGTGCAACAGATGCGGCAGGTCGATACCGGTGTGAATCCCGACCTCTTCACACAAATTGACCAGGTCTTCGGTGCAGATATTGCCCGACGCCCCCGGCGCAAACGGGCAGCCACCGAGGCCGCCGAGGGCCGCGTCAAAACGTCGGGCACCGGCTTCATAGGCCGCCAGCACATTGCACAAACCCAGGCCGCGGGTGTTGTGAAAATGCAGGGTCAGGTCGCTGGCCGAAACCCGCTGCAACACGCGTTTGACCAGGCGTTCGACCTGGCGCGGGTTGGCCATGCCGGTGGTGTCGGCCAGGCTGATACCCCGGATGCCCAGCGCCTGATACGCGTCGACAATCTGCAGCACGCGGTCTTCATCGATCTTGCCTTCGAACGGGCAGCCGAAGGTGGTGGCGATACTGCCGTTGAGGCGCACCGGGTGTTCGGCGGCATAGCTGACAATATCGCCAAACGCCGCCAACGACGCCTCGCAACGCATGCGCATATTCGCCAGGTTGTGAGTCTGGCTGGCGGACATCACCAGGTTCAGCTCATCGGCGCGGGACTCGATGGCGCGCTGCGCGCCTTTGAGGTTGGGGATCAGCGCCACATAGATCACCCCGGATGTGCGCTGGATCCCCTGGAACACCTGCTCCCCGTCACGCAACGCGGGGATGGCTTTGGGCGACACGAACGAGCCGGCTTCGATGCGCGAAAAACCCGCCAGGGACAGCTGGTCGATCAAGGCGATCTTATCGGCCGTCTCGACCCAGGTCGGCTCGATTTGCAGGCCGTCACGTGGGGACACTTCCTGCACGATCAGCGGGTCCGAGTAGTTGGAGATCATTGCACCACTCCCGAGGTTTTCAAGCGTTGGATATCGGCCACCGTCAGGCCCAGGCTGCCCAGGATGTCGTCGGTATGCTGGCCCAGGCTTGGGCCCTGCCAGTTCACGCCACCGGGGGTTTGCGAGAGTTTGGGCACGATGCCCGGCATCTTCACCGACACACCGCCAGGCAACTCGGCATCGAGCAGCATGTCACGCGCCTGGTAGTGCGGGTCGCTGACGATATCGGCCACGGAGTAGATGCGCCCGGCCGGCACTTCAGCGGCTTCGAGCGCGCTGAGCACCTGCTCGATGGGCAGGCTGCTGGTCCAGTGGGTGATCGCGGCGTCCAGCAAACCGCTCTTCGCGGCGCGGCCATCGTTGTGGGCGAATTCGGCGGCGTCGGCCAGGTCGGCGCGGCCGATGGTGATCATCAGGCGCTTGTAGATCGGGTCGCTGTTGCCGGCGATTACCACATAGGCGCCATCAGCAGTCAGGTAGGTGTTGGACGGCGCAATGCCGGGCAACGCGCCGCCACTGCGCTCACGCACATGGCCGAGCATGTCGTATTCCGGCACCAGGCTTTCCATCAGGTTGAACACGCTTTCGGCCAGTGACACATCGACAATCTGCCCATCACCCTGGCCAGTCTTGACCCGCAGCAGCGACATCAGCGCGCCGATCACGCCATGCAACGAGGCAAGCGAATCGCCCAGGCTCACGCCGACCCGCGCCGGGGGCGAGTCCGGGTTGCCGGTGGTGTAGCGAATGCCGCCCATCGCCTCGCCGATCGCGCCGAAACCCGGGCGGTCGCGGTAAGGGCCAGTCTGGCCGTAGCCGGAGATGCGCACCAGGGTCAGCTTGGGGTTGAGGGCATGCAGCACGTCCCAGCCCAGACCGAGTTTTTCCAGGCCGCCGGGGCGCAGGTTTTCGATCAGCACGTCGGCATCGCCGAGCAGTTGCTTGATCAGGCCCAGGCCCTCCGGGGACTTTAGGTCCAGGGCCAGGGACTTCTTGTTGCGCGATTGCAGGTACCACCACAGCGACGTGCCTTCGTGCAGCTTTCGCCATTTGCGAAGCGGATCGCCCTGACCCATGGCCTCGATCTTGATCACCTCGGCGCCAAACTCGCCCATCAGCCGGGCGGCGAACGGCGCGGCAATCAGGGTACCGATCTCGATCACCTTGATACCGCTCAGGGGAGCCGTCATGGGGTGTACCTCTTATTCTTGGAATGTGAGGCCAAGGCTAGAGGACAGCCATAGGAGAAATCCAACCGTCAGTTGGCAAGCAGCGTTCGCCAAACGCGAACAACAAGCGCTGTTGTGGCGAGCGGGCTTGCCCGCGGTGGGCTGCGCAGCAGCCGCAATTAGCTCAACCTGATGGTGTCAGGGTTAACCGAGGTGCCGATTTCGGGGCTGCTTCGCAGCCCAACGCGGGCAAGCCCGCTCGCCACACAAGCCCGCTCGCCACATAAGCAGGCTGGGTGTCAGGCCTCCTGCGTCCTGCTCAGATACTCGAACAGCAAACGGCTCACTGGCGACAACTGTGCCTTATCGCGCACCACCAGGATCAGGCTGCGATCCGACCAGGCGTCGGTCAGTGGCACCGCGTGCAAACCCAGCGCCCGGCCGAACAGTTCGTAGGCTTTCTGCGGCAGGATGCCGATGCCCATATTCGCCTGGACCATCCGGCACATCGCATCAAACCCCGGCACATGAATACGCAGGCGCAGCATCTTGCCGGCCTCGCGTGCGGCGGCGTGGGTGCGCATATTGATCGAGCTGGCCGCGTGCAGGCCGACGTAATCGCTGCCCAGGGTTTCGCTGAAGGCCAGGGTTTGACGCGCCGCCAAGAGGTGATCCGCCGGCATCAGCACCACCAGTTTGTCGTGGCGATACGTCACGCTGGGCAAGCCCTTGGTGTCGGTGTCACTGGAGCAAATCCCCAGGTCGGCCACCCCATCCAGCACGCCTTGCACCACGCCGTTACTGGGGCGTTCTTCCAGATCGGTTTTCACTTCGGGATGCAACTCGGAAAAATCCCGCAAGTCTTCAGGAAGGAACTGAATGATCGCCGAGAGATTGGCCAGCATCCGCACATAACCGCGCACGCCGTGGCTGTGTTCGCCGAGTTCCAGGCCCATTTTCTCGACGTTGAACAGCATCTGCCGGGCATGGTGCAAAAGGGTTTCACCGGCTGCCGTCAGCTCCATGCCCTTGGCCCGCCGCACGAACAGGCTCACGCCCAATACCTGCTCCAGCTCCATCAAGCGCTTGCTGGCCGCCGATACCGCAATGGCTTCGCGGGCAGCGGCGCGGGTCAGGGTACCTTCCTCAAACACCGCAACAAACAGTTGCAGGGTGATCAGGTCCAGGCGGCGCACCAGGCTTTTGTGCAACATCAGGCGCGCTCGGCGGCCAGGCGATTGATCTCGGCCTGCTCCACCACCGGTTGCGGCGCGCCAGAGCGCACGGCCGCCAACATCGCCCGGCCGACGGTTTCGGTACTCACCACCCAGCCCGGTTTCACCCGGCGCACAAACGACAGCAATGGCCCCAGCACGCTATAGAAGGACTGGTACAACGGCGTCTTTGAGCGCACACCGTGCAACGGCTGAATCACCCCGGGCCGAAACAGATACACCGCCTTGAACGGCAAACGCAGCAACGCATTCTCGGTCTTGCCCTTGACCCGCGCCCACATCGACTTGCCCGCCTCGGAGCTGTCGGTGCCGGCGCCGGACACGTAGATAAAGGTCATCTGCGGATTGAGCCGCGCCAGGGTACTGGCGGCGACAAGGGTGAGGTCATACGTGAGATGGGTGTACTTGGTTTCATTCATGCCCGCCGACGATACGCCGAGGCAGAAGAAACACGCGTCGATGCCTTGCAGCAGGTTTTCCAACGGCTGGAAATCCAGCATGTCACTGTGCAGCACCTGGTGCAGCTTGCCGTGTTCCTGGGTCAGTGGCGTGCGGCCGACGGCGATCACTTCCTGCACATCGGCCGCCAGCAGGCACTCACGCAGCACACCTTGGCCGACCATGCCGGTGGCGCCGAATAGTAGAACTCTCATGGGGGGACCTCAGCGGCAAGCCGCAAGCTTCATGCTCAAGTTGAATGCAGTTCGGCTTGTAGCTTAACGCTTGCCGCGTGCGGCTGCCCCTTTTAGAACGCGTTGCGAAAGATCTCCTCAATCTGACGCTGATCCGCCCGCCGTGGGTTGGTCAGCCCGCACGCGTCCTTCAACGCATTGGTGGCCAGCAGCGGAATGTCCTGCAACTTGGCGCCCAACTCGCGCAGGCCCGCGGGGATTTCAACATCGTGGGACAACGCACGAATGGCCGCGATGGCCGCCTGGGCGCCCTCCTCCTCGGTGATGCCCTTGATGTCGGCACCCAACGCGCGGCCCACATCGCTCAAACGTTTGGCGCTGACGCTGGCATTGAAGCTTTGCACATGGGGCAGCAGCACCGCGTTGCACACGCCGTGGGGCAAGTCATACAGGCCGCCCAGTTGGTGGGCCATGGCATGCACGAACCCGAGGGAGGCGTTGTTGAACGCCATGCCGGCGAGGAACTGTGCATACGCCATGTTCTCCCGCGCGGCCTTGTCGCTGCCGTCACGCACGGCCAGGCGCAGGTTGGCACTGATCAGTTCGATGGCCTTGATCGCGCAAGCATCGGTGATCGGCGTGGCGGCGGTAGATACATAGGCTTCGATGGCGTGTGTCAGGGCGTCCATACCGGTGGCGGCGGTCAGGCCCTTGGGCATGCCGACCATCAGGGCCGGGTCGTTGACCGACAGCAGCGGCGTGACGTTGCGGTCGACAATGGCCATTTTCACGTGGCGGGTTTCGTCGGTGATGATGCAGAAGCGGGTCATTTCACTGGCGGTGCCGGCGGTGGTGTTGATGGCCACCAGCGGCAGTTGCGGTTTGCCGGATTGATCGACGCCTTCGTAGTCGCCGATATGCCCGCCGTTGGTGGCACACAGGGCAATGCCCTTGGCACAGTCATGGGGCGAGCCGCCGCCCAGCGACACCACGAAATCGCAGGCGCTCTGTTGCAGCAGCGCCAGGCCTTTCTCGACGTTCTCCACATTGGGGTTGGGTTTGGCGCCGTCGTAGATCACCGAGTCGATGTCCTGCATCGCCAGCTTCTCGGCGATCATGCTGGCCACGCCCGCCTTGGCCAGGCCGGCATCGGTGACAATCAGCGCCTTGCTAAAACCGTAGTTACGGATCGCGACCATGGCTTCGTCGAGGCAGTCGGTGCCCATGATGTTGACGGCGGGAATGAAAAAAGTGCTGCTCATGACGAACCCTCGGATGACGTTTATGCCTACAGCATCGACTTCACCTGCCTACGGCATCTTGACCAGGATCAACGCCAGCTCGTGATAAAGTCACCGTCCAGCCGATTTCGAGTAGACCCGCCGCAATGAAGGATTTCCAGGATATTGACGCCCACCTTGAAGACTGGAACGCGCTGCGCAGCAGCACCGCCTTCAGTGGGATTCTGATCGGCAACGGCGCGAGCCGGGTGATTTGGGAAGACTTTGCCTACGACTCACTGTTCGAAAACGCCCGCACCGTCGAAGAAAAACCCCTGAGCCAATCCGAACTCAGCGTGTTCGACGCCCTGCAAACCCGCAGTTTCGAGCAGGCCCTGGGCGCGCTGAAGACCACCAGCCGGGTCAACAAGGCCCTGGCCGTCAGCTCGGCGGCGCCGCGCAATCGCTACTATGCGATCAAGGAAGCGCTGATCAATACCATCCACGCCGTGCACATTCCGTGGCGCCTGGTGCAGCCGTCGACGCTGGCGACCATCAACCATGAGTTGAAGAATTACTCGACGGTATTCACCACCAATTACGACCTGCTCAACTACTGGGCGATCCTGCACGCCCCGGGCATCGACGATCTGTTTCGCAGCGCCGACGCCAGCTTCGACCTGCGCGACACCCGCACCGACGCCACGCGCATTCTGTACCTGCACGGCGGCCTGCACCTGGTGCGCAACCTCGACGGCACCGCACGCAAATTGCCGACCACCGACAGCACCTTGCTCAGCAGTTTCGCGATCAACAACACGATCAAGACCCTGGACGATGTGCCGCTGTTTGTCAGCGAAGGCAAGGTGGAAGAGAAGCTCAAGACCATCCGCAGCTCGGATTACCTGTCGTTCTGCTATGAACAGTTGCTGAGCCATGAGGGCACGCTGTGCCTCTTCGGCCACGACCTGGGGCCGCAGGATAAACACCTGGTGGATGCACTTCGCCAGGCCCGGATCACCACGCTGGCGATTTCGGTGTCGGGCCGCAGCGACGGGTTTATTCGTCAGCAGAAGCGGCGGTATTCCCAGTTGTTTGATGGGTCTGGGGTGGAGCTCAAGTTCTTCGCGGCGCGTACCCATCCTTTGGGCAACCCGGCGCTGTCCGTGCCTGTCGAGCGCTGATCAAATTGTAGGAGCTGGCTTGCCTGCGATGGCATCACCTTGGTGGTTCAGATGCACCGAAGCGTCTGCATCGCAGGCAAGCCAGCTCGCACATTTTTAATTGCACCCCCCTGTTACATAGAGACAAATGACAATAATTCTCGATATCATTCACGACTATTCCACGTCGTGCTTCGTCAAGAAGGATATCCATGTCTCGTCCCAAGCCCGACCCGTTGTCGGCCGATGCCTTTCGCGGGTTTTATGCAGATATTCTGTATTTCCTGCGTAAACGCACGGACAACGCCAGCGATGCGGCGGACATGACCCAGGATGTCTTTACCCAGTGGCTGGACTACCGCGACCGGGCCAAGGTCGAGCAGCCACGGGCATTTCTGTTCCAAATGGCGCGCAATTTGCTGCGTGATCACTGGCGCAGACAGAAGGTGCGGCACACCGTCCACTTTGACCCGGCCGACAGGGATGCGGAGCCGGTCACCGATGAGCAAAACGATCCCATGGCCGCCGCGCTCCGCATGCAACGCCTGGAACAGTTGAAAGAAGTCCTCGCCGAACTCTCGCCCCGCCGACGAGAAGCCCTTATGCTGCACCGCTTCGAAGGCCTGAGCCAGGCGCAGATCGCCGAGCGCATGGGGATTTCAACCAGCATGGTAGAAAAGCACATCGCCTTTGCCCTGCTGCATTGCAAAAGAAGACTTCAAAACGCCCCCGGCACGGAGCAGCCAGAATGACCCGCCTGAGCGACATCGACGCCCTGGATATCGAAGCAAGCGACGCCATCGATGCCCAAGCCGCCAGCTGGTTTGCTCGCAACCGCAACAATGCGGGGCGCGCCGACCGCAAGGCCTTTGCTGCCTGGCAAGCAACGCCTGCGCATGCCCGCGCCTATGCCGAATTCGAGCAGCTGTGGGCTGACCTTGCCCAATTGCAGCAACTGAACAAACCCGTGGCATTGCCCAAGCGCAAACCGTCGGTGTGGCGCCCTGCCCTGGCGGTGGCGGCCGCCTTGCTGTGCGCTGTCATGGCCACGCATATCGGTGCGCCCCGCGAGCTGTATCACACCCAGGTGGCGGCCCATGCCAAGGGCATGCGCACCTTGAGCCTGCCCGATGGCAGCACGCTGTACGTGAATGCCAACACCCGTCTGCGTGTGGATTTCACCGCTTACCAGCGCATCGTGCACCTGGACAAGGGCCAGCTGTATATCGAGGTGGCGGCCGACAAGGAACGGCCGTTGTTCGTGCAGGCGGGCGAGGCCAGTGTGCGAGTGGTGGGCACCGGCTTCGATGTGCGGCGCAGCCAGCAGCAACTGGTGGTCAGCGTCGCCCATGGCCAGGTGGCTTTCGAGCCGAACCCGAAAAGCCCGGCAACCCTGCTCGGCGCCCAACAACGCGCCAGCTACAGCTACGCCACGGGCAGCCTGCAGCAGCAAACCCTCACCGCTGGAGAAGTGGCCGACTGGCGCAGCGGGCATTTGTCGTTTCGCAACCGCGAGTTGGTCAGCCTGATCGATGAACTGAGCCTGTACCGCCCCCAGGCACCGCTGCAAGTGAGTAACGCCGTGGCGCACCTGAAGGTTTCGGGCAACCTGGATGTGAACGACCCCGACGCCCTGCTCAACGCCCTGCCCGCGCTGCTGCCGGTGAAAACCGTGGCGTCGGCCGACGGCATCGTGAGAATAGAACCGAGCAAATAACCCTACATAATTCTTATTTGAGAATATTTTGCATTCGCAGGTGTGGATTTTTCTACGTGCCCCGTCTTCCCCCGGTCTGCATCTGAAACGCATGTATTTTTTGGCCATTTGGCCACACCGGGGGATTTCATGTTTCGCGCGCCTTGCCACGCTTCGCACCTGTTTCTTCGACCGACCATCATCGCAGCCTGCCTGGGCTTCAGCCTCAGCGCCCAGGCTGAATCATTCAAACTGCAACTGCCCGCCCAGTCGCTGGCCACGTCCCTGAGCCAGGTGGCGCAGCAGGCGCAGATCCAGCTGCTGTTCGATGAAGCGTTGCTCAAGAACGTGCAGGCACCGGCGCTCAACGGTGATTTCACCCCGGAAGTGGCGATTCGCACCCTGCTGAAAAACGGCGAGTTCACCCTGATCAAAGTCGGCAGCACCTACGTGGTAAGGCCCGACGAGGGCAAGACCACCAACAGCGGCGCCATCCAACTGGACGCGCTCAGCGTGATCGGCACCGGTAACGAAGTCGACTCCAGTACCGTCAACCGCTCCACCCTGAGCCAGGCCGATATCGATCGTTACCAGGCCAATAACATCCCGAGCCTGTTGCAGACCTTGCCCGGCGTCAGCCAGGGCGGCTCGCTGAAACCCGGCGGCCAGACCATCAACATCCGTGGTTTCGGCGATGCCGAAGACGTGCCGATGACCGTCGACGGCGCCACCAAGAGCGGTTTTGAGCGTTATCAACAAGGCACAGTGTTTATCGAGCCCGAGCTGATCAAGAGCATCGAGGTCGAGAAAGGCCCCAACTCACCGTTCACCGGCAACGGCGGTTTTGGCGGCACGGTCAACATGACCACCAAGGATGCCCCGGACCTGCTCAAAGACGGCCGCAACAGCGGCGCGATGCTCAAGTACGGTTACTCCAGCAACGACCACGAACAGGTGTACAGCGGCGCCGTGTATGGCCGCACCGATGACGGCCGTTTCGACGCGCTCGCCTACCTGACCCAACGCGACGGCGGCGACATGAAAGTGGCCGCCAAGCTGCCGAATGAGAACAACGAATACCCGATCAACCCGCAGCGCCTGCCCAACACCGCGCAGGACGTGGACGGCAAACTGTTCAAGGTCAACGCCCACCTTACCGACGAGCACAGCGTGGGCTTGTCCTACTCGCGCTCACACAGCAACCGCTGGACACCGTTTTCGGCCGCCAGCTACCCAACGCCGCCGACCCAGGCGAACATCGACCGCTACGGCTATGAAGGCGCACTCAAGCGTTTTTTAGCCCACCGCGACACCGTCGACACCACGTGGTCGGGCAAGTATGAATACCAGCCACTGGATAACCCGCTGGTCGACCTGACCGTCAAGTATTCGCAGTCCAACACCGACCAGACCGACGAGCGTGACGCCACGGCGTTTTTCCAGCTGGCCACTGGCGGGCGCAAGATGGACACGGCGTACACCGACAAGAACCTCGACATCCGCAACGTCAGCCTGTTCGACACCGGCCCGCTGCAACACGCGGTCACCGTCGGCGGGCAGATCCGCAAGCACATCCGCGAAACCGAGATGTGGATGCCCGGCGCCACCTACAACACCGCACGCTACAACTACGGGCATTTCCAGCCGGGCTTCATGCCCCACGGCAAGGTCGATACCAACAGTTTGTTTGTCCAGGATGCGGTGACGGTGGGCGATGTCACCATTACCCCGTCCCTGCGCTACGACCATGTGCGCAACCGTGGCGAAGGCAACGATGCACCGTACTACAACAATCCCGACCCGGCCGTAGGCCATGATTACAGCGACCGCACCTACACCGGTTGGTCGCCCCGGCTGGCGCTGTTCTGGAACGTAACCCCAAACCTTGGGCTGTTCGCCAATTGGAGCAAGACCTGGCGCGCACCGGTCATCGATGAGCAGTATGAAGTGCAAGGCCTTGGCAGCCGGACCGCCACCAGCGTCGACCTCGACCCGGAACGCATTACCTCGATCACCGTGGGCAGCGTTGTCAGCTTCGATAACCTGATCGCTCGGGACGACAACCTGCAAGTACGCACCACGTTCTTCCACAACAAAGTCGAAGACGAAATCTTCAAGGCCACCGGCGTCGGCTGCGAGAACCAGGCGATCAATGGCGGCACGATTTCCAGCGCCTGCCCCCCGGGGGCGATGTCCAACTACCGCAACATCGGCGGCCTGACCATCAAGGGTTTTGAGCTGGAATCGTTCTACAACTCCACCTACCTGTTCGGCTCGGTGTCGTTCGCCTATGCCAAAGGCGACCACGAAGGCGCCTACACCAACCCATGGGGCCCGGATGTGGCGGCACGTGACATTCCACCGACCAAATGGGTGCTGGTACTGGGCACCAATATTCCGGCCTGGGATGCCCAAGTGGGCTGGATGGGCCAGTTCATCGGCGCGACCGACCGCTTGCCCAGCGACAAATACTCCGGCGGCCCGGGCAGCAGCGTGGGCGATTTGTTCTACGACCAATACGGCAACAAGCGCTACAACACCCAGGGCCTGTTCGCCAAATGGCAACCGCAACAGGCTTACCTGAAAGGCACCGAGGTCAACTTCACCGTGGACAACCTGTTCAACAACAACTTCCGCCCGGCCTTGAGCGGCGACCGCGCCTACACCAAAGGCCGCGATGCGAAGATCAGCGTTACGCGGTTCTTCTAAGGTCAGGCGATCCCTTCGCAGCCTTGGCGAGGCTGCGAAGGCGGCGGCACGGCTAACCGAGCAATTGAAACTGTACGGATAAATCCGCACCCAGCTGTAGGCCCGCAATCGACGGGGGTTGTGGCTAGATGGGCTTCCTTTGAAGCCCTCTGGATTTCGGATCCCTCCCATGAGCTCGCGCGAAAACACCGGCATGGCCCTCGGCCTGCTGGGTGTCATCATCTTCAGTTTGACCCTGCCCTTCACCCGCATCGTGGTGCAGGAAATCCACCCCTTGCTCAACGGCCTGGGCCGCGCCTTGTTCGCGGCAATCCCGGCGGCGGCGCTGTTGCTGTGGCGCCGTGAGCGCTGGCCCACCTGGCGCCAGGTGCGCGGGCTGTGCCTGGTGATCGCGGGCGTGATCCTGGGGTTTCCGGTGCTGTCGGCCTGGGCCATGCAAACCTTGCCGGCCTCCCATGGCGCGCTGGTCAACGGCCTGCAACCTTTGTGCGTGGCGCTGTACGCGGCGTGGCTGTCCCATGAGCGGCCGTCGAAAGCCTTCTGGGTCTGCGCGGCGCTGGGCAGTGCGCTGGTGCTGAGTTACGCGTTGATCACCGGTGCCGGCAGTATTCAGGCGGGCGACCTGTTGATGCTCGGCGCAATTGCCGTCGGCGGCCTGGGCTATGCCGAAGGCGGCCGACTGGCCAAGGAGATGGGCGGCTGGCAGGTGATCTGCTGGGCGCTGGTGCTGTCGACGCCGGTGTTGATCGGCCCAGTGTGGTACCTCGCGGCGCAGCATCAAGGGTCGATTTCCATGCGTGCCTGGTGGGCGTTTGGCTATGTGTCGCTGTTCTCACAGTTCCTGGGCTTCTTCGCTTGGTACGCCGGGTTGGCCATGGGCGGTATTGCGCGGGTCAGCCAGATCCAATTGCTGCAGATCTTCTTCACCATCGCGTTTTCGGCGTTGTTTTTTGGCGAGCATATCGAACCGATCACCTGGCTGTTTGCCTGTGGGGTGATCGTGACCGTGATGCTGGGGCGCAAGACTGCCGTACAACCGGCGCCCGTCGCCAAGCCGAGCACTGTCTGAAGGTAGGAGCTGGCTTGCCTGCGATAGCGCTGGTGAATGTTCCACCGCTATCGCAGGCAAGCCAGCTCCCACATTTTTTAAACCCTGCGGTTCATCAGCTTAAATAGCCATCCGCACGCAGCAAGGTTTCCAGGCAGTGCTCGCTGATGTGGTAGAACGCCTTCAATTCCTGGATTTTTTCCAGCAACTGCGCATTGTCCAAAGGCTCGGCGCGTTTGACCGCGAGAATCATCTTGTTCTTGTTGGTGTGTTCCAACGAGATGAACTCAAACACCTTGGTCTCATAACCGCAGGCTTCAAGGTACAGCGCACGCAGGCTGTCGGTGACCATCTCCGCCTGTTGGCCCAGGTGCAGGCCGTATTGCAGCATCGGTTTGAGCAGTACCGGGCTCTGGATCTGCAGGCGAATCTGTTTATGGCAGCACGGCGAGCACATGATGATCGACGCACCGGAGCGGATACCGGTGTGGATCGCGTAGTCGGTGGCGATATCGCAGGCATGCAGGGCGATCATCACGTCCAGGTCGCTGGGCGCCACGCTGCGCACATCACCGCATTTGAACACCAGCCCCGGGTGCTCCAGGCGGGCGGCGGCGGTGTTGCACAGGGTCACCATGTCTTCGCGTAGCTCCACGCCGGTCACTTCGCCCTCGGCCTTGAGGGTGTTGCGCAGGTAGTCGTGGATGGCGAAGGTCAGGTAGCCCTTGCCCGAGCCAAAATCGGCGACGCGTACCGGCTGGTCGAGCTTCAAGGGCGACGAGGTCAGCGCATGGCTGAACACTTCGATGAACTTGTTGATCTGCTTCCACTTGCGCGACATCGACGGGATCAGCGCGTGTTTGGCATCGGTTACGCCGAGGTCGGCGAGGAACGGCCGGCTCAGGTCGAGGAAGCGATTTTTCTCGCGGTTATGCTCAGCCGATGGCGCCTCGCGCAATTGCTGGGGCTTGCTTTTGAACAACGAGCTTTTGTTCTTCTTGCTGTATTCCAGCTGGGCTTCGTCGGTCAGCGACAGCAAATGCGCGTTTTTGAACGCGGCCGGCAGCAACTCGGCAATCGCTGCGACGCCGTCGGCCAGGAGCAGGTTCTTGGTAATGTCGCGGGTCTTGTAGCGGTAGACGAAGGACAGGCATGCCTGCTCCTTGACCGTCACAGGTTTGATGATCAGCCGTTGCAATTCGGCCTCGTCACCGACGTACTTGGCCAGCACCAGCTTGATAAACGCGTTCTGCGCCAGGCTTGCGCTCAGCAGTTCGATGAACTGGGCGTGATGATCCGGCGCGGGGCTGGCAGGTTGAGCGGTGACGGACATGAAAAAAAACGCCTCGGGCTGGGAATGCCGGGCATTTTAGGGGGGATAGGGGTTAAGGGCACGGGGTTATTTGATCAACGGTAATTGGATTGGATAACACAGAACCCAATGTGGGAGCGGGCTTGCTCGCGAAAGCGGTGGGCCAGTCACCGAATAGGTTGGCTGACAGTCCGTATTCGCGAGCAAGCCCGCTCCCACATATTGGTTCTGTGTTGGCTGGGCTATTCGAGTACCACCAGACGGTTCGGCAGCTCATTGCGCGTTTGCGTCACCGGCACATGCACCTTGAGCAACTCGCCACAGGCTTCAATGCAGGCAATAAACCCGGCCAGCGTTTGCCCCTGCTTCACCTGTTGGGTGAACGCGGTGACGATGCCGTCCCAACTGCTGTCATCCAAGTGCTTGGAAATACCTTCATCCACCAGGATTTCCACGTAGCGTTCCGCCTCACTGACAAAAATCAGCACACCAGTGCTGCCGAGCGTGTGGTGCAGGTTCTGCTCCAGGAACTGCCGCCGCGCCAGATTCGAGGCCCGCCAATGGCGCACTGAGCGCGGGATCAACCGAGTAGTGACCTTGGGCAAGCGAAACACCAGGCACAACACGATAAACGTCGCCCATTGCGCCAACAGCAAGGTGTACATGGTCAGATAGCCCGACAAGTAATGCACCACGCCAGGCACCACCAAGGCGATCAGGCTGGCCCACAGCAGCGGGATGTAGGCGTAATCGTCGGCGCGGGCCGCCAGCACCGTCACCAGTTCGGCGTCGGTCTGTTGTTCCACCCGTGCAATCGCCTCAGCCACTTGGCGCTGCTCGTGCTCACTTAGTAATGCCATGGTTGTAGATGCTCTGTTTTCGTTATTGTCATTACCAGCCGCCAGAAGCCCCGCCGCCGCCGAAGCCGCCACCGCCGCCCCGGAAACCACCACCGCCGCCTCCGCCACCGCCGCGTCCGCTGCTGCTGAGAATCGCCAGCAAGATAGCGCCCACCGGCAGCCCCATGCGATTGCACAGCCACAACACGCCGATCAGCAGGATAAACAGGCCGATGGAAAACCCGGGATTATCCTTGGCAAAGTTGGCATCCGCCACATGCGCCGGCACCGCCAACGGCTCGCCACCCACCACCTGCACCATCGCCGACACACCGTCGCTGATGCCCTGGCTGTAATTGCCGGCCTTGAACTTGGGCGCGATCACCTGGTTGATGATCACCCACGACTGCGCATCGGTCAGCACGCCTTCCAGGCCATAGCCGACTTCGATGCGCAATTTGCGCTCATCGCGGGCGACGATCAACAGCGCGCCATTGTCCTTGCCCTTTTGGCCAATGCCCCATTGGCGGCCCAGTTGGTAACCGTAGTCTTCAATCGGCACGCCCTGCAGGTCGGACACGGTGACCACCACAATCTGGTCGCCACGACTCTGCTCCAGCGCCTGCAATTGCTGAGTGATCTGCTCGCGTGTTGCCGGGTCGATCATCTGCGCGGTGTCCACCACCCGCCCGGTCAAGGCCGGGAAGGTCAGCGCCGCGTGGGCCACGCCCACGCAGGCCAGCAGCCACAGCGCCAAGCCTATCCGTAATAAACGCATCGACACCTCAGGAAAGTCTTATTTGAACTTCACTTGCGGCGCTTTATCGGCATCGGCACTGGTGGCTTCAAACGTGGCGCGGATCGGCAAGTCGCTGTACATCACGCTGTGCCACAGACGGCCGGGGAAGGTGCGGATTTCGGTGTTGTAGGCTTGCACCGCCTGGATAAAATCGCGGCGGGCCACGGCAATCCGGTTTTCCGTGCCTTCAAGTTGCGACTGCAGGGCCAGGAAGTTCTGGTTGGCTTTCAGGTCCGGGTAGCGCTCGGACACCACCATCAAACGGCTGAGAGCACCGCTCAAGCCGTCCTGGGCTTGCTGGAACTGCTTGAGTTTTTCCGGGTTGTCGAGGGTGCTGGCGTCCACCTGGATCGAGGTGGCCTTGGCCCGCGCTTCAATTACGGCGGTGAGGGTGTCCTGCTCATGGGCGGCGTAGCCCTTGACCACTTCCACCAGGTTGGGGATCAAGTCGGCGCGGCGCTGGTACTGGTTCTGCACCTGGCCCCAGGCGGCCTTGGCCTGTTCGTCCAGGGTCGGGATGTTGTTGATGCCGCAACCGCTCAGCACTGTGCTGATCAATAGCAAAACCGCGGCCTTCAAGCCCCAGCGGTAACCTTGTGCTGCTTGCATGGTGTTTCTCCTGCCCAATCTTGATGGAATGTTACGACTAACCCTATACACCGCGCGCTTGGGGCATAATCCGCCACCACTGGAATGCATTGAGCCAATCAGCTACAAAGATGCCCAGCGCGAAAAAGAGTTCAGAGTGTGCTGCATTTATCTGAACAACACCCGAACAACAATAGACGCTCCCCACATTTTGGCCGACAGCGTTCCCTTGATGCTGTGCAGTGAGCCGAAAAAGGATATTCATGAAAAAGCTGTGTTTGCTCGGCCTTGTTGCCACTCTGGCCAGTTACCCCGTGTGGGCAGAAACAAAGCCTGCTGCGCTTAAAGACAAGGACGCCTTCGTCAGCGACCTGCTCAAGCAGATGACCCTGGATGAAAAGATCGGCCAGTTGCGCCTGATCAGCATCGGCCCCGAGATGCCCCGCGAGCTGATCCGCAAGGAAATCGCCGCCGGCCGTATCGGTGGCACCTTCAACTCGATCACCCGCCCGGAAAACCGCCCGATGCAGGACGCGGCCATGCGCAGCCGGTTGAAGATCCCGATGTTCTTCGCCTATGACGTGATCCATGGCCACCGGACCATTTTCCCGATCAGCCTGGCCCTGGCCTCCAGCTGGGACATGGACGCCATCGGCCGCTCCGGGCGCATCGCCGCCCAGGAAGCCGCCGCCGACAGCCTCGACATCACCTTTGCGCCGATGGTCGACATCTCCCGCGACCCGCGCTGGGGCCGCACCTCCGAAGGTTTCGGCGAAGACACCTACCTGGTCTCGCGGATCGCCGAAGTGATGGTCAAGGCGTTCCAGGGCGCCAGCCCCGCCAACGCCGACAGCATCATGGCCAGCGTCAAGCACTTCGCCCTGTATGGCGCGGTTGAGGGCGGTCGCGACTACAACGTGGTCGACATGAGCCCGGTCAAGATGTACCAGGACTACCTGCCGCCCTACCACGCGGCGATCAAGGCCGGTTCCGGCGGCGTGATGGTGGCGCTCAACTCGATCAACGGCGTGCCCGCCACCGCCAACACCTGGCTGATGAACGACCTGCTGCGCAGGGACTGGGGCTTCAAGGGCCTGGCCGTAAGCGACCACGGCGCAATCGTCGAGCTGATCAAGCACGGCGTGGCCAAGGACGGGCGTGAAGCCGCGAAGCTGGCGATCAAGGCCGGCATCGACATGAGCATGAACGACTCGCTGTACGGCAAGGAACTGCCGGGGCTGCTCAAGTCCGGCGAGATCGAGCAAAGCGACATCGACAACGCCGTGCGTGAAGTGCTCGCCGCCAAGTACGACATGGGCCTGTTCAAAGACCCGTACCTGCGTATCGGCAAGGCCGAGGATGACCCGGCCGACACTAACGCCGAGAACCGCCTGCACCGTGCCGACGCCCGCGACGTCGCACGCCGCAGCCTGGTGCTGCTGAAAAACCATAACGAAACACTGCCGCTGAAAAAATCCGCGACCATCGCCCTGGTCGGCCCATTGGCCAAGGCCCCCATCGACATGATGGGCAGCTGGGCGGCGGCCGGCCAACCGGCGCAATCGGTGACCCTGCTCGACGGCATGAACGCCGTGATCGGCGAAAAAGGCAAAATTATCTATGCCCGTGGCGCCAACATCACCAACGACAAGGCCGTAGTCGACTACCTCAACTTCCTCAACTTCGATGCCCCGGAAGTGGTGGATGACACCCGCCCGGCGCAAGTGCTGATCGACGAAGCGGTCAAGGCCGCCAAGGATGCCGACGTGGTGGTGGCCGCTGTGGGCGAGTCCCGTGGCATGTCCCACGAATCGTCCAGCCGCACCGACCTGAACATCCCGCAAAGCCAGCGCGACCTGATCAAGGCCCTCAAAGCCACCGGCAAGCCGTTGGTACTGGTGCTGATGAACGGCCGCCCGCTGTCGATTGTCGAGGAGAACCAGCAAGCCGACGCGATCCTGGAAACCTGGTTCGCCGGCACCGAAGGCGGCAACGCCATTGCCGATGTGCTGTTCGGTGACTACAACCCTTCGGGCAAGCTGCCGATCACCTTCCCACGTTCGGTTGGGCAGATTCCCACCTACTACAACCACTTGACCATCGGCCGCCCGTTCACTCCGGGCAAGCCGGGCAACTACACCTCGCAGTACTTCGATGACACCACCGGGCCGCTGTTCCCGTTTGGTTATGGCCTGAGCTATACCTCGTTCAGCCTGTCGGACATGGCGCTGTCGTCCACCACCCTGAACAAGACCGGCAAGCTCGATGCCAGCGTCACGGTAACGAACACCGGCAAGGTCGATGGCGAAACCGTGGTGCAGCTTTACATCCAGGACGTGGCCGGCTCGATGATCCGCCCGATCAAAGAGCTGAAGAACTTCCAGAAGGTCATGCTCAAGGCCGGCGAAGAGCGCACCCTGCACTTCACCATCACCGAGGAAGACTTGAAGTTCTACAACACCCAGCTCAAGTTCGCGGCGGAGCCGGGTGAGTTCAATGTGCAGATCGGGCTGGATTCCCAGGCTGTGCAGCAGCAGACCTTTGAATTGCTCTAACGTCTGAGGCAGCCAAAAAATGTGGGAGCGGGCTTGCTCGCGAATGCGGTGGATCAGTCGACCTCGTCAGTGACTGACACTCTGCATTCGCGGGCAAGCCCGCTCCCACATTTGTTTGGCGGTGTTCTTCTTAGCCGCGTCTATCCAGCAAGTTAACCACCAACCGATCAATCCAGCCCCACACCCGCTGCTTCACCCGCCGCCACAACGGCCGCTTCTTCCACGCCTCCAGGCTCACCGCCTGGCTCTGGGTAAAATCCCGTTCGAAACTGCCCGCCACGGCCAGCGTCAGCTCAGGGTCGAGCGCTTCCAGATTGGCTTCAGGTTGAAGCGCAAATTCCAGTGATCGAAATTGCATGACCCAATGCTGACCCAATCGTCCACCAACACCATTTTCAGGTGCAGGAAACACGGCTGGTATTCAAAAATCTGTACGCCCGAACGCAGCAGACGCGGGTAATAACGGTGCCCGGCGTAGCGCACGGACGGGTGATCGGTGCGCGGGCCGGTCAGCAACAGACGCACATCCACCCCGCGACCGGCCGCACGGCGCAGGGCGCGGCGCACGCTCCAGGTCGGCAAAAAATACGGCGTGGCCAGCCAGATGCGCTGCCGGCTGCTGTTCAAGGCGCGAATCAGCGACTGCAAGATATCGCGGTGCTGGCGGGCATCGGCATACGCGACGCGCCCCAGGCCCGGCCCGGTCGCGGGCACCTTGGGCAAGCGCGGCAAACCGAAATGGGTGGCGGGCTTCCACTCGCGGCGCGCCGCATTGGCGTGCCATTGGCGGTCGAACAGCGCCTGCCAGTCCAGCACCAGCGGGCCGCTGATTTGCACCATCACTTCATGCCAGTCGGCGCTGTCCTGCCCCGGCGTCCAGAACTCGTCGGTGACCCCGGTGCCCCCGACCACGGCGATGCTCTGGTCGATCAGCAACAGCTTGCGGTGGTCGCGGTACAGGTTGCGCATCCAGCGCCGCCAGCTCAGGCGATTGTAGAACCGCAACTCCACACCGGCATCGGTCAGGCGCTTGCGCAGCCCCAGGGTAAAGGCCAGGCTGCCGTAGTCATCAAACAGGCAGCGCACCCGCACGCCGCGCTCGGCGGCCAGCACCAGCGCCTGCACCATCGCGTCGGCACAGGCCCCGGCTTCCACCAGGTATAACTCCAGGTCGACTTGCCGCTCGGCCCGCGCAATCCCTACCAGCATCTGCGGGAAAAACTGCGGGCCGTCGATCAGCAACTCGAAACGGTTGGCGCTGCGCCAGGGGAACACCGCGCCACTCATGTCAGCGCGCCGTAAAAATCAGTACCGCACCCACCGGCACCGACAAACTGATCGACTTGATCCCCGCCGCCTTGCGCAGTGTTGCCACGCCCGGCGCCAGGTCAAAATCCTCGGCATGCAACACCACCGGTTCCAGAGTCACCACCTGGAAGCGCCGGTCATCCAGGCGCGTGGCCAACAACTCGGCGCTATAGGTCTGGGTCTTGCCGTGCAAGGTGACGTTCAGCGGCAAGCGCAATTCCAATTGCGCACCGGGCGCCAGGTCGTTGATGGGTTGCAGGTTGATCTGTGCGCTGATCAGCGCGTCGGGGAAGGTCTTGATCTGGAACAGATCATTACGCATGCGTTCGTCACGCAACGGAACGCCACTGTTGATCGACTCCAGCTCCACTTCCAATTGCGCCGCGCCCTTGCTGTCGACCTTGCCGTGCAACACCAGAAAACGATGTACCTCGGCGATCTCGGTGTTTTTGGTGGTGACGAACGACAGCCGCGAGGACTCGTTGTCCAGGTACCAGTCGGCATGGGCAGGCACGGCAGCGCAGGTCAACAGCGTGAGGGCCAGAGGTTTGACATTGAACATAAAAACTCATGGGGCAAAAAACCTGCACGAACCTTAAGCGCAATGTCACGAACGGCGCAAATCCAATGTGGGAGCTGGCTTGCCTGTGATGATGGCGGCAGGCTGATCCACCGCTATCGCAGGCAAGCCAGCTCCCGCAGGGTTTTGTGGTGTCAGGGAAGCAGGCGGCAGCCCTGCCGATCCCCCAGCCAACGCGCCGTGTGCGTACGCCCCAACCCACTCGCCGTGACTTCACTGCGCTTCGGGTTATCGCTGAACGCACTGGTGGGCACGTACTGCTTCACATAACCCAGGCAATACCCGGCCGGGTTGTTCGCCACATAGCGGCACGAGCAGTACTCCTTGGCCGTGTACGCCGCGATGATATCGGGGAAGGCTTGCAGGTTGACGCGCTCGTGCCAGATCCAACCCAGCAGCGCGAGTAACAGCAGCAGAAACAGGCTGCTAAACGGCCGACGACGGATCATGGTTGCACCGCCGCGAGCACGCGCTTGAGCAGGTCGTTATGGCGGTAACTGCCGTCGCGGTCATCGCCGTAGCGCACGATCACCAAGCGTTCGTCAGGCATCACGTACAGCGCCTGGCCCCAGTGGCCGAGTGCGGCAAAGGTGTCGGCGGGTGCATCAGGCCAAGGGCGCGGCGCCCCGGTGTTGAGCCACCACTGGCCGCCCGGCACGGCTTCGTCCTGGCCGACCTTATATTTGTCGAAGGGTTGGCGGTTGAAGGCGACCCAGTCTTTGGGCAGCAACTGCTGCTCACCCCAGCGCCCGTTCCGTGCCATCAACAGGCCGACCCGCGCCAGGTCGCGGGCGGTCAGGTAGGCGTAGGAGGAGGCGACAAAGGTTTCGTCGGCATCGGTTTCCCACGTGGCGTTGTGAATGCCCAACGGCTTGAACATCGCATCCCACGGGTAACTCATGTACGCCTTGTGGCCGAGCATGCCCTTGAGCGCGGCGGACAAGATATTGCTGTCGCCACTGGAATATCGAAACGCCTGGCCCGGCGCGCTGAAAGACTCGGTGCCAGCGGCAAACTCGGCCATGTCGGCGCGGCCCCGGGTGTAGAGCATCGCCACCACCGAGGATTTCAGCGGGGCGTATTCGTAGTCTTCCTGCCAGTCCAGGCCCGAGGCCCAGTGCAGCAAGTCGGCCATTGTGACCTTGGGGTGCTGTTTCATCGGCGGGTAGAAGCGTGCGGCGGGGTCGCTCAGCTTGAAGCGGTTTTCACCGTAGGCCACGCCCAGCACCGTCGCCATCAGGCTTTTGCTGATGGACCAGATCAGGTGCGGCGTGCGAGCGGTGGTGGGCTCGGCGTAGCGTTCATAGATGACCTCACCGTCACGGATCACCAGCAGCGCGTCGGTGCGGATGCCCTGGCGGGTGGCATCATCACGCGCAGGGAAAGCATAGGCATTCAAGGCATCGACGGCGGGGCCTGAGAGCGGCGTGCCCTTGGCCCACTCCTTGTCGGGCCAGGTTTCGGCGCGGGCGGTAACGGTGACAAGTAGCAGCGCAACGCACAACAGGCCTCTGACCATGGACGCAAACTCAAGGGGGCATTCAAGCCCGCGAGCCTAGACGAGGCACATGACATTTTTGCGACGCCAGCGTGACCCGAGGCCTGTCATCTAAGCGTCACCGTAACTTCATGGAGCTGACACCGAGCCTACATAGCCTGAGTTTGGACAAACAAGTCGACCGGCCGAGAAGTGGCCGGCACTCGGAGATTCGCCATGACTCAGATCGCCCGCATCAGCGACACCGGCAATGAACGCCGTCTGCAAGCCGAACGCCTGGTTGGCGCACAGGCTTTGCAGGAAGCCCAGGCCCTGCGGTTCAACGTGTTCAGCGGCGAGTTCAACGCCAAGCTGAAAGGCGCGGAACTGGGTCTGGACATGGATGACTATGATGTTCACTGCAGCCACATCGGCGTGCGGGATTTGAACAGCGGTCGACTGGTCGCCACCACCCGCTTGCTGGACCACCAGGCCGCCAGCACCCTGGGCCGGTTCTACAGTGAAGAAGAATTCAGCCTGCACGGCCTGCTGCACCTGCAGGGCCCGATCCTGGAAATCGGCCGCACTTGCGTCGACCCGGCCTACCGCAATGGCGGCACCATCGCCGTGTTGTGGGGCGAGTTGGCCGAAGTGCTCAACCAAGGCGGCTACAGCTACCTGATGGGTTGCGCGAGCATCCCGATGCACGACGGCGGCATCCAGGCCCACGCGATCATGCAGCGTCTGCGCGAACGCTACTTGTGCAACGAACACCTGCGCGCCGAGCCCAAAAACCACTGCCGGCGCTGGACCTGCCGTCCAACGTCATCGCGGAAATGCCGCCGCTGCTCAAGGCTTACATGCGCCTGGGCGCGAAGATCTGCGGCGAGCCGTGCTGGGATGAAGATTTCCAGGTGGCCGACGTGTTCATCCTGCTCAAGCGCGACGAGTTGTGCCCGCGCTACGCACGCCACTTCAAGGCAGCCATGTGATGGGCCGCCTGCGCGTATACGGGCGGATTGCCCGCGTGTTGCTGGTGGTGGCGCTGGGTTTGAGCATGGCCAGTGTGTTTGGCGTGTTTGAGCGGATGGGGATTGCCAACTCGATGGTGCGCCGTCAGCGCTGGTCGCGGTTTTTTATGGCGCGGCTGACCAACGCCCTGCCCTTTCGCGTGACAGTACACGGCGAGTTGCCGCAAACACCGATGCTGTGGGTGAGCAATCACGTGTCCTGGACCGACATCCCGCTGCTGGGCATGGTCACGCCGCTGTCGTTTTTGTCCAAGGCCGAAGTGCGCACCTGGCCGGTGGCCGGCTGGCTGGCGGCCAAGGCCGGTAGCCTGTTTATCCGTCGCGGTTCGGGCGACAGCCAGTTGATCCGCAAACAGATGACCCGTCACCTGGAGCAACAGCACCCGCTGTTGATGTTCCCCGAGGGCACCACCACCGACGGGCGCAGCCTGCGTACCTTCCACGGGCGCTTGCTGGCCAGTGCGATCGACGCGGATGTGTCGCTGCAACCGGTGGCGATCCGTTATCTGCGCAATGGCCAAGTGGACTCACTGGCGCCGTTTATTGGCGATGACGATTTGCTGTCGCACCTGATGCGCCTGTTTGCCAATGACCAGGGTGATGTGGAAATCCATGTGCTCAAGCCGATTGCCTGTGCCGGGCAAGAACGTGCGGCGCTGGCGTTCCAGGCGCAGCAGGCGGTGCAGAAGGCGTTGTTTGGGCCGTTGCCAGAGGCAGAGCAAGTGGATGCCCGGCCTGCGTTCGCGGCGTGAAGCGCATACGGTAAAAAATGTGGGAGCGGGCTTGCTCGCGAAAGCGGTGGATCAGTCAGCATGTAGGTAACTGACAAACCGCATTCGCGAGCAAGCCCGCTCCCACATTTAGATATCAGTAGTCAGCTGGGCTTGTGCAAACGCCTGTAACTTTGGATAGAACACCCGGAAGTCTTCACTCAACGGCTCATACAACACCCGCAATTCCTGCATCGCATACCCCAATTCCTCTGGCTGCGTCAGCCGCCGTGAAATCCCGCGCAACACCTGCTCCATCACTGCGAACTCGCGGTACGAGCCCAGCCAGTCATCCGCCGCCATATAGGGTGCAATCTGCGCCAGCCGCCCCGGCAACTGCGGTTCGGCGGCCAGCACGCGGTACACCTGTGAGGTGAAGCGCTCCAGCGGCTGGTCGGCGTACAGCGCCCAATCCCGCGCCAGGCAGTGGTCGAAGAACACATCCAGCACGATCCCGGCATAGCGCCTGCGGGTGAGGCTGAAACGCGACAGCGCCTCCCCTACCAACGGGTGGCTGTCGGTGAAACGGTCGATTGAGCGGTGCAGCTGGATCGCCGCTTCGATTTGCGGGCTGAACTGGCCCTGCAGGCGGCCTTTGACGAAGTCGCCATACAGGCTGCCCAGCAGTTGCGCAGGAAGTTGGCCGCCCAAGTGCAGATGTGCGAGATAATTCATGGCGCGCAGTCTAGCACTGCCGCCAATGTATCGTTATAACCCGATATACCGATTTAGCCTTGATTCAGACCAAAATCATATTGGTGTATCGGGATATAGCGATTTAAAGTTCGCCTCATCGCGATATAACGCTTTACGAAACCGAGCAACTGCCATGTCCATCGACCTCGACGAAATAATAAAAGCCCTGGCGCACCCAGTACGACGAGACATCCTCACCTGGCTGAAAGACCCGAAAGTGCAATTCCCCGAGCAACTGCACAACCATGAATACGGCATCTGTGCCGGGCAGATCGACCAGCGCTGCGGCTTGTCTCAATCAACCGTGTCGGCCCACCTGGCCACGCTGCAACGCGCAGGTTTGATCAGCAGCCAGAAGGCCGGGCAGTGGCACTTTTTCAAACGCAATGAGGAAGTGATCCAAGCCTTCCTCGCTGCGCTCACCACAGAACTCAGCGCGGACGACAACGCAGCGCTGTAACAAGGAAACGATAATGCCTCTCTCGCTACTCATACTGGCCCTCAGCGCCTTCGCCATCGGCACCACCGAGTTCGTCATCATGGGCCTGCTGCCCGATGTGGCGGCAGACCTCGGCGTGTCGATCCCCGGCGCCGGCTGGCTGGTGACCGGCTACGCCCTGGGCGTGGCCATCGGCGCGCCCTTCATGGCACTGGCCACCGCCAGGCTGCCGCGCAAAGCCGCCCTGGTAGCGTTGATGGGCATCTTTATTGTCGGCAACCTGCTCTGCGCCCTGGCCAGTGACTACAACGTGCTGATGTTTGCCCGTGTGGTCACCGCGCTGTGCCACGGTGCGTTCTTCGGGATCGGTTCGGTGGTAGCCGCCAACCTGGTGCCGGCCAACAAGCGTGCGTCGGCGGTGGCCTTGATGTTCACCGGTTTGACCCTGGCCAATGTGCTCGGTGTGCCGCTGGGCACCGCGCTGGGCCAGGAAGCCGGCTGGCGTTCGACCTTCTGGGCGGTGACGGTGATTGGTGTGGTGGCGTTGATCGGCCTGATCCGCTTCCTGCCGGCCAAGCGTGACGAAGAAAAACTCGACATGCGCGCCGAACTCCGAGCCCTCAAGGGGGCCGGCATCTGGTTGTCGCTGACCATGACCGCGCTGTTCGCCGCGTCCATGTTCACCCTCTTTACCTATGTTGCGCCGCTGCTCGGTGATGTCACCGGCGTATCGCCCAAAGGCGTGACCTGGACCCTGTTACTGATCGGCCTGGGCCTCACCGTGGGTAACATCATCGGTGGCAAGCTGGCGGACAAACGCCTGGCAGCCACCCTGATCGGCGTATTTATCAGCATGGCAGTGGTTTCCACGGTGCTGACCTGGACCAGTGTCGCGGTCATTCCGACTGAAATCACCCTGTTCCTGTGGGCCACCGCTTCGTTCGCCGCCGTACCGGCGCTGCAGATCAACGTGGTGACCTTCGGCAAGGCCGCACCGAACCTGGTGTCCACCCTCAACATCGGCGCCTTCAACATCGGCAACGCCCTCGGTGCCTGGGTCGGCGGCAGCGTGATTGCCCATGGTTTCGGCCTGACCAGCGTGCCTCTGGCGGCTGCGGCCCTGGCGATCCTTGCGCTGCTGGTAACCCTGATTACTTTCCGTCAGAGCGGCGATGCCGACCTGGCCCCTGCGACCAACTGATCAATCCACTTAAAGAGAAGGGTGTTATCCCATGACGACTATTTTCGATCCGATCAAACTGGGCGACCTGGAACTGTCGAACCGCATCATCATGGCACCGCTGACCCGCTGCCGCGCCGACGCCGGCCGCGTACCCAACGCGCTGATGGCGGAGTACTACGTACAACGCGCCTCCGCCGGGCTGATCCTCAGCGAAGCCACCTCGGTCACGCCGCTGGGCGTAGGCTACCCGGACACCCCGGGCATCTGGTCCAACGACCAGGTACGCGGCTGGGCCAACGTGACCAAGGCCGTGCACGGCGCGGGCGGCAAGATTTTCCTGCAACTGTGGCACGTCGGCCGGATCTCCCACGAGTCCTACTTGAACGGCGAAACGCCGGTAGCGCCCAGCGCAATTCAAGCCAAAGGCCACGTCAGCCTGGTGCGCCCGCTGGCCGATTACCCAACGCCACGCGCACTGGAAACCGCTGAAATCGCCGATATCGTCGACGCTTACCGCACCGGTGCGGAAAACGCCAAGGCCGCAGGGTTTGACGGCGTGGAAATCCACGGCGCCAACGGCTACCTGCTCGACCAGTTCCTGCAGACCAGCACCAACCAGCGCACCGACAACTACGGCGGTTCCCTGGAAAACCGTGCACGCCTGCTGCTGGAAGTGACCGACGCCGCCATCGAAGTCTGGGGCGCCGGCCGTGTGGGGGTGCACCTGGCACCCCGCGCCGACGCGCATGACATGGGCGACGACAACCTGGCCGAAACCTTCACCTACGTCGCCAGCGAGCTGGGCAAGCGTGGCATCGCCTTTATTTGTTCGCGTGAGAAAGAAGCCGGCGACAGCCTGGGCCCGCAACTGAAAAAGCCTTCGGCGGCCCGTACATCGCCAACGAACGCTTCACCAAGGACAGCGCCAACGCCTGGCTGGCCTCGGGCAAGGCCGATGCGGTGGCCTTCGGCGTACCGTTCATTGCCAACCCGGACCTGCCGGCTCGCCTGAAAGCCGATGCGCCACTGAACGAAGCGCATCCGGAAACCTTCTACGGCAAGGGCCCGGTCGGTTATATCGACTACCCGACATTGGCGCTGTAATAGGCCGAAACCTAAAACCAAATGTGGGGAGGGGCTTGCCCCCGATGGCGGTGTATCAGTCACTGTATGTGTTGACTGAACCACTGCCATCGGGCGCAAGCCCCCTCCCACATTGTTGGCTGTGTGCAGGTTCTGGCTACATTGCTTCACAGAACCGCAACAAAATCCCTACAAAATACTTAGGCGGCTACCTATCAACCGCCCGCCAGCCCGTATATAAAGTCACCCCACCGATCAGGCAAAAGGACGATTGACGCTCCTTGGGCTTTACTGTTGACACAAGTGGATGCAATTACGCATTTTGTCTTAATTGCGCAGGCTAGGGCTCAGGCGCAGCATGTCCAGCCCTGCATCCACCCAGCGTTCGGCGTCCTGATGCAGCTGAAAGCTGTCAGGCACCAGCAACCATTGGCCGATCAAACCGTGGATGTAGGCATGGATGCACACTGCACCCCGCGTGGTGTCGAGATTTTCTGGAAGCTGCCCGCGATGGACTGCGTTGCGTAACGTCAGGCTGATGCGCAGGTTGCATTCAAGGCTGTGGGTCTGGCGTTGGCGCCGCATGTCGCACATTTCATCGGTGAACTCGCACTTATGAAAAAGGATCTCATTGATGCGCCGGGTTTTCGGGTCCAGGGCCACTTGATGATAGAGATGAATCAGCAACTTGCGCATACAGCCCAGCGGGTCGAGTTCATCCTCGCTTTCACTGGCGCGGGCCAACTCGTCCAGCGGCTCATGCAGGGTGTCGAGCAGCGCCTGCAACAGATCGGATTTATTGCTGAAATGCCAATAGATGGCACCCCGCGTCACACCGGCCAGCGCGGCGATATCCGCCAGCGTGGTCCGCGCAACACCACGCGCATAAAAGGCTTGCTCGGCGGCGTCGAGAATTTGGCTGCGCGTTTCCTGAGCTTCCTCTTTGGTGCGACGAACCATGGCAGTAAAACCTCAATCAGGACACTTGAGACTATCGTTAACGCAACGTTAATAGGCGTTAACGATCATCAGAATATTTGTGGGACGACACCGTCATGGGTGCCGAACGTAATGGAATCGAGGCTTTGGGCGTTGCTTTGTCAACATTGCGCAAAGCCTGTCAAGAGTTTACAAACAACCATGAACGTAAGTATATTGCGTAGCAAGCTACTTATCCACTCACAGCTTGTTTTTTACCCTTCCACCCTTCTTGTGCGCACCCTGCGCGCCTGACCCGAGGATCTTCATGCAACTTAAGCCAGCTGTTACCGCTCTGGTCACTGCCGTCGCCCTGGCATCGCTGCTCAGCGGATGTAAAAAGGAAGAAGCGGCTCCGCCCGCTCAAACCCCTCAGGTCGGCGTGGTCACCCTTCAACCGCAAGCCTTTACCCTGACTTCAGAGCTGCCGGGCCGCACCACTGCCTACCGCATCGCGGAAGTTCGCCCGCAGGTCAACGGTATCATCCTCAAGCGCCTGTTCAAGGAAGGCGCGGATGTGAAGGAAGGCCAGCAGCTTTATCAGATCGACCCTTCGGTCTATGAAGCCACGCTCAAAAGCGCACAAGCCAGCCTGACCCAGACCAAGTCGATCACCGACCGCTACAAGCAGTTGGTCGATGAGCAAGCCGTCAGCCGTCAGGAATACGACACCGCCGTCGCCAATCGCATGACTTCGGAAGCAAACGTTCAAACCGCCCAGATCAACGTGCGTTACACCAAAGTGTTCGCGCCGATCTCCGGGCGTATCGGCCGTTCTTCGGTCACCGAAGGCGCGCTGGTGAGCAACGGCCAGACCGACGCCATGGCCGTGATCCAGCAACTGGACCCGATCTACGTCGACGTAACGCAGTCTTCGGCTGAAATGCTGAAACTGCGCCGCGACCTGGAAAGCGGCCAGCTGGAAAAAGCCGGCGCCAATGCCGCCAAGGTCAAGCTGACCCTGGAAGACGGCAGCGACTACGGCCAGGACGGCAAGCTCGAATTCTCCGAAGTGTCGGTCGACCAGACCACCGGTTCCGTGACCCTGCGCGCCGTGTTCCCGAACCCTGACCACACATTGCTGCCGGGCATGTTCGTGCACGCCCAACTGCAAGCCGGTGTGAACAGCAAGGCGATCCTGGCACCACAGCAAGGTGTGACCCGTGACCTGAAGGGCATCCCGACAGCCCTGGTGGTCAACGCGGACAACAAGGTCGAGCAGCGTGTGCTGGTCGCCAACCGCACCGCCGGCGCCTACTGGCTGGTGGAGAAGGGCCTGAACGCCGGTGACCGTGTGATCACCGAAGGCCTGCAGTACGTCAAGCCGGGCGTGGAGGTCAAGGTCAAGGATGCTGACAACGCCAAGCCCGCAGGTAGTGCAGCTCCTGCTGCTCCTGCTGGCAAAGGGGAGTAATCCATGTCGAAATTTTTTATCGACCGCCCCATTTTCGCCTGGGTAATTGCCCTGGTGATCATGCTGGTCGGGGCACTCTCGATCCTGAAGTTGCCCATCAACCAATACCCGGCCATCGCGCCAACCGCCATCGACATCCAGGTGACCTACCCAGGCGCGTCCGCACAAACCGTGCAGGACACCGTGGTGCAGGTGATCGAGCAACAGCTGAACGGTATCGACAACCTGCGTTATGTGGCCTCGGACAGTAACTCCGACGGCAGCATGACCATCACCGCGACGTTCAACCAGGGTACCAACCCGGACATCGCCCAGGTTCAGGTGCAGAACAAACTGAACCTGGCGACCCCACTGCTGCCGCAAGAAGTGCAGCAGCAGGGTATCCGCGTGACCAAGTCGGTGAAGAACTTCCTGATGGTGATCGGTCTGGTGTCGGAAGACGGCAGCATGACCAAGGACGACCTCTCGAACTACATCGTGTCCAACATCCAGGACCCGATCTCGCGTACTGCGGGCGTCGGTGACTTCCAGGTGTTCGGTTCACAGTACGCCATGCGTATCTGGCTTGACCCGGCCAAGCTCAACAACTTCCAGTTGACCCCCGTCGACGTCAGCACGGCGATCTCCGCGCAGAACGTCCAGGTGGCCACCGGTCAATTGGGCGGCCTGCCTGCCCTGCCCGGCAACCAGCTGAACGCCACCATCATCGGCAAGACGCGTCTGCAAACGGCTGAGCAGTTCGGCAACATTCTGATGAAGGTGAATGCCGACGGTTCCCAGGTTCGCCTGCATGACGTCGCGCGTATCGAACTGGGCGGCCAGAACTACAGCATCAGTGCGCAGTTCAACGGCAACCCGGCTTCCGGTATGGCGATCAAGCTGGCTTCGGGCGCCAACGCCCTGGACACCGCCAAGGCGATCCGCGCCACCGTGGCGTCGCTGGAACCGTTCTTCCCGCCGGGCATGAAGGCGGTGGTGCCGTATGACACTACGCCGGTTGTGACCGAGTCGATCTCCGGCGTGGTTCACACCCTGGTCGAAGCGATCGTGCTGGTGTTCCTGGTGATGTTCCTGTTCCTGCAGAACTTCCGCGCCACCATCATCACCACCATGACGGTTCCGGTGGTATTGCTGGGTACGTTCGGGATCCTTGCGGCGTTCGGTTTCACCATCAACACCCTGACCATGTTCGGCATGATCCTGGCCATCGGCTTGCTGGTGGATGACGCCATCGTCGTGGTGGAAAACGTCGAGCGGGTGATGGCCGAGGAACACCTGTCGCCGAAAGAGGCGACGGTCAAATCCATGGGCCAGATCCAGGGCGCCCTGGTGGGTATTGCCCTGGTACTGTCGGCAGTACTGTTGCCGATGGCGTTCTTCGGTGGTTCCACCGGTGTGATCTACAAACAGTTCTCCATCACCATCGTTTCGGCCATGGCGTTGTCGGTACTGGTTGCCCTGATCTTCACCCCGGCCTTGTGCGCCACCATGCTCAAGCCCATCGATCCGGAAAAACACGGCCAACCCAAGCGTGGTTTCTTCGGCTGGTTCAACCGCACCTTCGACCGTGGCGTACTGAGCTACGAGCGCGGCGTGGGCAATATGATCAAGCACAAGATCCCGGCGTTCCTGGTGTACGCGCTGATCTTCGCCGGCATGATCTGGCTGTTCATGCGCATTCCTGCCGCGTTCCTGCCCGACGAAGACCAGGGTGTTATCTTCGCCCAGGTGCAGACACCGGTCGGTTCTTCGGCTGAACGTACGCAAAAAGTCATCGACGACATGCGTGCTTACCTGCTCAACGACAAGGAAGGCGAGCCAGGCGAAGGCAAAGGCGTGAAATCGGTGTTTACCGTGAACGGCTTCAACTTCGCCGGTCGTGGCCAGAGTTCGGGCCTTGCGTTCGTGATGCTCAAGTCGTGGGATGAGCGCGATGCGTCCAACTCGGTATTCGAGATCGCCAAGCGCGCCCAGGGTTACTTCATGCAGACCTTCCAGGACGCCATGGTGTTTGCCATCGTGCCGCCGTCGGTTCTGGAGTTGGGTAACGCCACCGGTTTCGACGTGTTCCTGCAAGACCAGGGCGGCGTCGGCCATGAGAAGTTGATGGCAGCACGTAACCAGTTCCTCGGTATGGCTGCCCAGAGCAAGATCCTGGCCGGTGTGCGCCCCAACGGCGTGAACGATGAGCCGCAGTACGAACTCACCGTCGACGACGAGAAGGCCAGCGCCCAGGGCATTACGCTGTCGAACATCAACCAGACCCTGGCAATTGCCTTGGGTGGCAGCTACGTCAACGACTTCATCGACCGTGGTCGGGTGAAGAAGGTGTACGTGCAGGGCGAAGCCGCCAGCCGCATGTCGCCTGAAGACCTGAACAAATGGTACGTGCGCAGTGACTCCGGGAAGATGGTGCCGCTTTCGGCCATCGCTTCGGGCAAGTGGATCTACGGCTCGCCGAAGCTCTCGCGTTACAACGGTGTGGCGGCGATGGAAATCCTCGGCACCCCGGCACCGGGCTACAGTACCGGTGACGCCATGACCGAAGTCGAGCGGATCGCCAAGCAACTGCCGGCCGGTATCGGCTATGCCTGGACGGGTCTGTCGTACGAAGAACGCCTGTCCGGCTCCCAGGCACCGGCGTTGTACGCGCTGTCGCTGCTGGTGGTGTTCCTGTGCCTCGCGGCGCTGTACGAAAGTTGGTCGATCCCGATTGCAGTGGTACTGGTCGTGCCGCTGGGTGTGGTGGGTGCATTGATTGCGACCAGCATGCGCGGCCTGTCCAACGACGTGTTCTTCCAGGTGGGCCTGTTGGTAACGGTGGGTCTGGCGGCGAAGAACGCCATTCTGATCGTGGAGTTCGCCAAAGAGCTCCACGAGCAAGGCAAGGGCATCGTCGAGGCCGCTATCGAAGCATCCCGCATGCGTCTGCGACCGATCATCATGACCTCCATGGCGTTCATCCTCGGCGTACTGCCGTTGGCGATCTCCTCGGGCGCAGGTTCAGGCAGCCAGCACGCGATCGGTACCGGCGTAATTGGCGGTATGATCACCGCGACCGTCCTGGCGATATTCTGGGTGCCACTGTTCTTCGCAACCGTGTCCTCCGCCGGCGAGCGTAAAAAGACAGTGACTACTGAAACTCCTAAAGAGGCTGGCCAATGAGCAAGTCGCTACTTTCCCTAGCCGTCACCGCATTCGTGCTCAGTGGCTGCTCGCTGATACCTGACTACCAGCGCCCCGACGCGCCGGTGGCGGCACAGTTCCCGCAGGGGCCGGCGTATTCGTCGGCCCAGGCGCCGGGCCAGGCCGCTGCCGAGCAGGGCTGGAAGCAGTTTTTCCATGACCCTGCCCTGCAACAGCTGATCCAGACCGCGTTGGTGAACAACCGTGACCTGCGTGTCGCGGCGCTGAACATCGACGCCTATGCGGCTCAGTACCAGATCCAGCGGGCCGACCTGTTCCCGGCCATTTCGGCCACGGGCAGCGGCAGCCGCTCGCGCACCCCGGCCAAACTGTCGCAGACCGGCGAAGCGGGCATCACCAGCCAGTACTCGGCCGGCCTCGGGATCAGCTCGTACGAGCTGGACCTGTTCGGCCGCGTGCGCAGCCTGAGTGAAGAAGCGCTACAAAAGTACTTCGCCACTGAAGAAGCGCGGCGCAGCACCCAGATCAGCCTGGTGGCCAGTGTGGCCAATGCCTACCTGACCTGGCAGGCCGACAAGGAACTGCTCAAGCTGACCCAGGACACCCTGGGCGCGTTCGAACAGAGCTACAAGCTGACCTCGCGCAGCAATGAAGTCGGCGTGGCCTCGGCCCTCGACCTGAGCCAGGCACGCACCTCGGTGGAAAACGCCCGGGTCGCACTGGCGCGCTATACCCGCCAGGTAGCCCAGGACGAAAACAGCCTGACCCTGCTGCTGGGCACCGGCCTGCCAGCGAATATCGCCAGCAAGCCGCTGTCGGATGACCTGCTCAGCGAAGTGCCGGCCGGTTTGCCTTCGGACCTGCTGCAACGTCGTCCCGACATTGTGCAGGCCGAGTACAACCTCAAAGCCGCCAACGCCAATATCGGCGCAGCGCGTGCGGCGTTCTTCCCGAGCATCAGCCTGACCGCCAGCGCCGGTACCGCCAGCCCGACCCTGGGCGGCCTGTTCAAAGGCGGTTCGGGCACCTGGTCGTTTGCCCCGCAGATCAACATCCCGATCTTCAACGCCGGTAGCCTGCGCGCAAGCCTGGACTACTCGAAGATCCAGAAAGAGATCAACGTGGCCAACTACGAGAAGGCTATTCAGACCGGCTTCCAGGAAGTTTCTGACGGCCTTGCCTCACGTGAGACCTACAAGCAGCAGCTGGATGCCCAGCGCGGCTTCGTCGCGGCCAACCAGGATTACTACCGCCTGGCCGAGCGTCGCTACCGCATTGGTGTCGACAGCAACCTGACGTTCCTCGACGCCCAGCGCCAACTGTTCAGTGCCCAGCAATCGCTGATCACCGACCGTCTGGCGCAGCTGACCAGCGAGGTCAACCTGTACAAGGCCCTCGGCGGTGGCTGGAACGAGCAGACCGCGAAGAACGAGCCGTTGAAAGAAGAAGCACCGGCGTTGAAGTTGTTCTGATAACGGCGCAGTAAACAAAAAACCGCCTCCCTTACAGGAGGCGGTTTTTTTATGTCGCGGCTTTAATCACCAACAAGGCGCGTTCAAGTACTCACTCGAAGCAACGTGCACTGGACCTCCACCCCACTCCCCGCATCGGTTTCCCATCCAAGTGAAAAGCTGGCCTCGATCAATGCAGTTTCAGCACCGTCAGTGGTGAAGCGATTGACAGCCAAATTGCCCCAATAGGACTGTGGAAGGTAATTGATATAGTCCCCCCAGCTGAAGGTCGCTTGTATGGGCAACAGCTGTGGGCCGATGGGATAGGTCATGCCAGCTCTCAACACAAGCTGGCCGGCGTCAAGTTTCAGTTCGTTTTTCGTGCCCTGGTTGTCCAACAGACCAAGGCGGATGTGACAGTAACTGCCTTCCTTATAGATCAACTTAAAGCTGTCGAAGGTCAGCGCAACCGTCTGGCCCCCTCATAGATGAGGTCTCCACTGAACTCATCCGAGGCCGTTAAAAACGTCCCCATATCCGATCCAAAGCTCATGGATGCTTCTCCCTTGAACGCTAAAAAGTTATCTCCTCCGTCTCGAACATAGCCGCTCAATACCCGCCCATCTACTGTCAACCCTGACAGTAGACACAGGCCCCAATGCGCCTGAAGCTGACGGGTTGAGCGCTTCACAATTGCGTTCGATCATCGCCCACAACCCGCGCTCCCCCGATTGAACCGCCCCCGGACCGCCCCGCACCATGGCCGCCTAATAACAACAGGTGCAACACCATGAGCACGCTCCGCCCTCGCCAGCTTTTGCTGGTAACCGCTATCGCCAGCCTTGCCCTCCCCGTCGTCGCCGAAGAACACGGCTTTTTCGAAGACGCCAACGCCAATCTCAACCTGCGTAATTTCTTCTTCAACCGCAATTACACCAACCCCTCCAAAACCCAGGGCGGCGCGCAGGAGTGGACGCAAAGTTTCATCCTCGACGCCAAATCCGGCTTTACCCAAGGCACGGTAGGCTTCGGTGTGGATGTGCTGGGGCTGTACTCATTGAAGCTCGATGGCGGGCGCGGCACCGGTGGCACCCAGCTGTTGCCGCTGGACCACGATGGCCGCCCGGCGGATGAATTCGGGCGCCTCGGCGTGGCGTTCAAGGCGCGGATTTCCAAGACCGAAGTCAAGGTAGGCGAATGGATGCCGGTGCTGCCGATCTTGCGTGCGGACGATGGCCGCTCCCTGCCGCAAACCCTGCGCGGCGGGCAGATCACCTCCAGGGAAATCGACGGCCTGACCCTCTACGGCGGCCAGTTCCGCGCCAACAGCCCACGCGATGACAGCAGCATGAACGACATGTCGATGGTCGGTAAAACCGCCTTCACCTCCGACCGTTTCAACTTCCAGGGCGGCGAATACGCGTTCAACGACAAGCGCACCCAGATCGGCCTGTGGAATGCCCAGCTCAAGGACATCTACCGCCAGCAGTTCGTCAACCTGACCCACAGCCAGCCCCTGGGCGACTGGACCCTGGGCGCCAACCTCGGGTTCTTCTATGGCAAGGACGACGGCAGCGCCCGCGCCGGCGAGCTGGACAACAAGACCTGGTCCGGCCTGTTCTCGGCCCGCTACGGCGGCAACACCTTCTACGTCGGCCTGCAAAAGCTCACCGGCAACAACGCGTGGATGCGCGTCAACGGCACCAGCGGCGGCACCCTGGCCAACGACAGCTACAACAGCAGCTACGACAACGCCCAGGAAAAATCCTGGCAGGTGCGTCACGACTACAATTTCGTCGCCCTCGGCGTTCCGGGCCTGACCTTGATGAACCGCTACATCAGCGGCAGCAACGTGCACACCGGCACCATCACCGACGGCAAGGAATGGGGCCGCGAAAGCGAATTGGGCTACACCGTGCAAAGCGGCAGCCTGAAAAACCTTACCGTGCGCTGGCGCAATTCCAGCATGCGCCGCGACTACAGCAACAATGAGTTTGATGAAAATCGCTTGATTGTCAGCTATCCCATCTCTCTGCTCTGAGCCGAGGAGAAAGAATCGCCATGACTAAGCGATGCTTACATGGCGATGCACGCTCGGGCCTACTCAGACCCTGAGATTAATCACCGAAGAATCATTCTCCGCTTCACTCAGACAGCGTAAAAAAACTTGTAAGAACACGAAATAAAGCACGAAGGAACCCTTACTGCAGTCGCACCAATTACAGAGGGCCAGACGGATATCTTTTCCGTCAAGCGGCGATACCACCCACCTCTAAAACATGGAACGAATGTATGACCATCAATGCCTCTAGCAATCCAGTCAATCAAGTTTGGAAAACTTGGCAACAATATATACACGCGGAGTCGAAGAGTACCGGTGGCGCCGACAGCAAAGACATCAGCCACGCCACACCCGCTGTAGTTGATGAAACCGATCGTCGCCAAAAAGCTCAGCGTCAACATCAGCCTGCCAACAGCCTTACTCAGCTGAGGCTCAGCCAGGCCCGCGCCGCTGAACCCGCGCAGACACCCGGAATCATATTTACAACCCTTGTCGACGTGCCCAGGTCGCCATCCGGAGCGCCCATCACGCATGAGTTTGATAATGGGAACGTCAAGATAACGTCCTCTCCCCTGCACCCGGGAAGTTTCAACGGCGTTCCTATCCAACGAAACAAAGTCACCATTGAAACGGGCGGCAAAGATGATCTTGTTGAGATAAAGACACTCACCACGGGCGGGGTAGTGGCCGAGATCAACGGGAAGGCTTATGCACTGCCCATCGAAAACATTGGAGCCATGACCGAACAACTTGAAATAAAAACCAACGGCGGCAAAGACCACGTCACCATCGCCGATAACATCTGGTTCGAAACAACCGTCAGCCTCAATGACAGCCATCGTGTAACCGGGCTCAATGGTTACATTTCCGCACCGGAATCCTCCGGCCAAAAAACATTCCTGGAACCTGGCGTCATCCCGGTTGCCTCGCAGATGAAACAAGAGGGAAATAGCCAAGTGTTCAGGCACGGCGACGTCACTATTACCTTCGACCCGAATAAAAACGCTTTGCAGTTCGGCGATGGAGTAACCATCATCAAGACCGGTGATGGGGCAGACACCGTCCATATCATGGCGGCCGAAGATGGCTCGATGGTTGCCCAAATCAATGGCGAAAAATTCCTGTTGCCAATCAAAAACGACGCCACCGGGCGCTCAAGGCTCTACATCACGACACAGGGCGGCGACGATAAAACCATTATCGACTCCAACGTCAAAAACTATGCGTTCATCCTTCCCGGCGAAGATAAGAACGGCTCGCTCTACAGAGGGGGTGGTTTTGTTTCAGGCGCTGAAGAGCCCCGCCTCGCCCAGCGATACAGGCCACAGAACTACAACCCGACAGCCAACGCCTGATCGTAAAAACTGCTTGGCTGCGCAGTAACGACGCCCCCACCCTGGGGGCGTTCATGTGTCAAAGAGGTTGGGCCCACTCAGTCAATAACGGCTGACGCCTTACCATCCCTCCCGTTGGTCAAAATCCAGTCCGCAATCGGGCAATACATGCTGTATCGTGCGCAGCACTCTGGAGTCCGGCCCCGTATGAAATCCATCACCCTCGTGCTGTCAGCGCTTGCCGTAGCCAGTTGCCTGAGCGGTTGTATCGGTTCGCCGATCCCCTTGACGGCACACACCGAACAACGCCTGCACGCCCAGGCGCCGATCCGTTTTCTGCTGACCTTCGATGACGGCCCCAGCGCCTCGGGCTACAACAACCCGAGCCGTTCGGTGGTCGCTGACCTCGCGCACAACCCGATACTGCCGGGGATCAAAGCGGTGTTCTTCCTGCAGACCGAAGCGTCGCGTTCCGGCGGCAGCTCGCGGGGGCGCAAGACCATGGAACGTGAGTACGCAGGCGGGCATATCCTGGCGTTCCACACGGCAACAGCGTTTCATACCAATCATCGCTGGCTCGGCGACGCAGAGCTGGAGCGCACCCTCAGCCAGGGTGCAACGGACATCGCTTCAATCACCGGCGCGCCGCCCGTGCTGGTACGCCCGCCGTTCTGGAACTACGACCGCCGCACCTTCGCCGCCTACCAACGCCACGGCATGCACGTACTGCTCACGGATTTGAGTGCCAATGACGGCAAGATCTGGGGCTTCAACGCCAGCCCGCGCCGCCGCGCCAACCTGTATCGACAACTGTCAGTGGTGCGCGAGCGAATCGCGCTAGGTGAGTTGCCGACGGTGGACGGCGTGACACCGGTGGTGGTGACCTTCCACGACATCAACCGCTACACCGCACGGCATATGCAGGAGTACTTGCAGATCCTGCTCGACAGCGCCCGCATCAATGGCATGCAGACCGCCGCCGAGCCGTTCTACACCGACCGCGCCGTGCTGGAGCGTGCAGCGCTGGCGCGTACCGTCAAGGACGTGAACGAGCCGGTGCACCTGCCGGGAGTGTGGAATTGGGTGTGGGATGCGGATTCGCACTGATGCGTGGATCACACGCAAATCCCCTGTGGGAGCTGGCTTGCCTGCGATGCGGGCGCCTCGGTTTTTCGGTGATACCGAGGTGATGCCATCGCAGGCAAGCCAGCTCCCACAGTTGATCGCGTCACAAGTCAATCCTGCTGACGGGACTCCACGCCCAGCTCATCCCACACTGATTCGGCCAGGTGGAAAGTGGCATTCGCCGCCGGAATCCCGCAGTAGATCGCGCTCTGCATCAACACTTCCTTGATCTCGGCGCGTGTCACGCCATTGCTGGCGGCGGCGCGCAGATGCAGCTTGAGTTCTTCGCTGCGGTTCATGCCGATCAGCATGGCGATGGTAATCAAGCTGCGGGTATGACGCGGCAGGCCGGGGCGGGTCCAGATATCACCCCAGGCGTGGCGGGTGATCATTTCCTGGAACTCGCTGTTGAACTCGGTCAGGGCATTCAGGCTGCGGTCGACATGGGCATCGCCCAGCACTTCGCGGCGTACTTGCAGGCCGTCGGCGTAACGTTGTTTCTCGTCCACAAAAACTCCTTGCTCAATTCGATTCAGGCTCAAGCACCTGTGGCGAGCGGGCTTGCCCGCGTTGGGCTGCGTAGCAGCCCTGGACCGTCTTCAGCAGGACCTTGTTGTCGGGTTTTGGGGGCGCTTCGCGCCCCAACGCGGGCAAGCCCGCTCGCCACAAAAAACCTGCTCACCACACTGGGTTAATGCGCCAACAAAAAGTCCAGCACACGGTCACTGAACGCCGCGCCGGCCTGTACGTTGGACAGGTGCGCGGCGTAGAACTCGGCGTACTCGGCGCCCTGCACATGGTTCTGGATAAAGTGGCTACCGGCCGGCGGTGTGACGGCGTCTTCGGTGCCGGCAATCACCAGGGTCGGCACTTTGATCAAGGCCAATTGGTCTCGGAAATCCGCATCACGCACCGCGGCGCAATTGGCGGCATAGCCTTGGGGGTCAGTCGCCGCGAGCATATCGGTGATCTGCCTGGCCTGGTGCGGGTTGGCGGCGGCGAAATCGGCGGTGAACCAGCGTGCAATCGAGGCATCGCGCAGGGCTACCATGGCCGCCGCGCCGTCGCGCAGGACCATCTCGATGCGCGGGTCCCAGATCTGCGGCGTGCCGATCTTGGCGGCGGTGTTGCACACCACTAGGCGCTGCAGGCGCTCACCGGCATTGATCCCCAGCCATTGACCGATCAAACCGCCCATGGACAGCCCGCAAAAATGCGCACGCGGGATGCCCAGCGCATCCAGCAGCGCGAGCACATCGTGGCCCAGTTGCTCGATGCTGTAGGGGCCCTCGGTCACCAGGGATTTGCCGTGGCCACGGGTGTCGAAACGCAACACGCGAAAATGCGCGGTGAAAGCCGCGATCTGGATGTCCCACATATGCAGATCGGTGCCCAGCGAGTTGGACAGCACCAGCACCGGCGCGTCGACCGGGCCATCCAGTTGGTAATGCAGTTCGCCCTCGGCGAGTTGTACAAATGCCACAAAGGCCTCCTTAGGCAGTCAATGCAAAGTGTTCGGTTACGGCGCGGGTGACCCAGGTTTGGGCCTGGCCCAGATAGTGGGCCGGGTCGAGCAGGTGATCGAGTTCGGCCGCTGACAGCTCGGCCGTCACGTGCGGTTCGTCCGCCAGCACCGCACGCAAATGACGGCTCTCGGCGACCGCACGTTTGCAACATTGCTCCAACAGATGGTGCGCAGTCTCGCGGCCCAGACGCTGGGCAAGCACGATGCTGACGGCTTCGGCCAGCACCAGGCCCTGGGTCAGGTCGAGGTTGTGCGCCATGCGCTCGGGGTCGACTTCCAACCCTTCGCTAACCAGCAGCGCTTGTTTCAACGCGCCGGAGACCAAGCGGCAAATCTGCGGAAGGGTTTCCCACTCGGCATGCCACAGGCCCAGACTGCGTTCGTGCTCCTGGGGCATGGCGCTGAACATCGTCGCCACCAGGCCGGGCACACGGGTGGCCGCGCTGATCAGCACGGCGGCGCCGACCGGGTTGCGTTTGTGGGGCATGGTCGATGAGCCGCCCTTGCCCGGCGCCGATGGCTCGAACACTTCCGCCGCTTCCGTCTGCATCAGCAGGCTGATATCTCGCCCCAGCTTGCCGAGGCTGCCGGCGATCAGCCCAAGCACACTGGCGAACTCCACCAAACGGTCGCGCTGGGTATGCCAGGGTTGCTCGGGCAAACTCAGTTGCAGCTCCTGCGCCAAGGCTTCGGCGACGGGCATTGCCTGTTCGCCGAGCGCGGCCAGGGTGCCGGAAGCGCCGCCAAATTGCAGGACCAGCAGGCGTGGTTTCAGCTCGGCAAGGCGCTGACGGCTGCGCGTCACCGCCCCCAGCCAGCCGGCGATTTTCATCCCCAGCGTGACCGGCGTCGCATGCTGCAACCAGGTTCGACCGGCCAACGGCACGCCCGCATAACGCTGGGCCTGCACCGCAAGCACCTCGCCGAGCTGCGCCAGGTCGGTTTCGATCAACGCCACCGCGAGCCGCAGTTGCAGCACCAGGCCGGTGTCCATCACATCCTGGCTGGTGGCGCCCAGATGCACATAACGCTCGGCCCCGGCATCTTCACCGGCAATCAACTTGCCCAGCGCCTTGACCAGTGGAATCGCCGAATTCCCCGCCGTGGCAATCGCCACGCCGAGGGCATCCACGTCGTACAGCGACGCCAGGCACGCCTGGGCAATCGGCGCGACGGCGGCCTGGGGAATCAGCCCCACCCGCGCCTCGGCACGGGCCAACCCGGCTTCAAAATCCAGCATGCCCTGCAGGCGCCCCTGGTCGCAGAACACCTCGGCCATGCTGTCAGCGGTGAAGTAAGCGTCGAACAATTGATTGCTCGTGCGCAAAGTCATAACTCGTCCCTTACAGATCGTGGTGCAAATACGCCGCCTGTTTCGGCAGGCGCAAGCTGAACAGGAAGGCCACCGCCATCATGCCGGTGACGTACCAGTAGAAGGTGTTTTCCATGCCCATGGATTTAAGGCCCAGGGCCACGTATTCCGCCGAGCCACCAAAAATTGCGTTGGCTACCGCATACGCCAGGCCCACACCCAGGGCGCGCACTTGGGGCGGGAACATTTCGGCTTTCACCAGGCCGCTGATCGAGGTGTAGAAACTTACAATCGCCAGGGCCAGGGTGATCAGCACAAACGCCAGGAACGGGCTGCTGACGGTTTTCAGGCTGAGCAGGATCGGCACGGTGCACAGGGTGCCCAACGCGCCGAACCAGAGCATCGAGTTACGACGGCCGATCTTGTCCGCCAGCATGCCGAACAACGGCTGCATACACATGTAGAGGAACAGCGCACCGGTCATGATGTAGCTGGCCGTCTTGGCGTGCATCCCGGCGGTGTTCACCAGGTATTTCTGCATGTAGGTGGTAAAGGTGTAGAAAATCAGCGAGCCGCCGGCGGTGTAGCCGAGCACGGTGATAAACGCTGCCTTGTGATCGCGGAACAGCGCGGCAATGCTGCCGGCGTCCTTGTCCTGGCGCGTTTCCTTGCTGGTGGTTTCCTTGAGGGTGCGACGCAGCAACAGCGAGATCACCGCCGCAATGGCGCCGATCACGAACGGAATCCGCCAGCCCCAGGCGCGCAATTCTTCTTCGGTAAGCAGCTGTTGCAGGATCACCACCACCAACACCGCCAGCAGTTGCCCGCCGATCAGCGTGACGTACTGGAATGAGGCGAAGAAACCACGCTGGCCCTTGAGCGCGACCTCACTCATGTAGGTCGCGGTGGTGCCGTATTCGCCACCCACCGACAGGCCCTGGAACAAGCGCGCCACCAACAGCAACGCCGGAGCCCAGGCGCCGATGTCTTTGTAGGTGGGCAGGAAGGCGATGACCAGAGAGCCGGCGCACATCATCAGCACCGAGATCATCATCGAATTTTTACGGCCGTGCTTGTCGGCCACCCGGCCAAACAGCCAGCCGCCGATAGGTCGCATCAGGAACCCGGCGGCAAATACACCGGCGGTGTTGAGCAGTTGCACCGTGGGGTCGTCCGACGGAAAAAACGCCGGGGCAAAGTAGATGGCGCAGAAGGCATAGACGTAGAAGTCAAACCATTCGACGAGGTTGCCGGAGGATGCCCCGACGATCGCGAATATCCGTTTGCTGCGTTCTTCTCCGGTGTAGTGACTTGTCGTCGTTGTTGTCATGTTTTTTCACTCAGTGGGAACGGTTATAGCCTAGACATACTTTGCAACAACCATGTTCCGCAAGCAGACTTTTGGATATGCATTGCCTGAAAGGGCCTCATCGCAGGCAAGCCAGCTCCCACCGTTGGCCGGTATCTCCTGTGGGAGCTGGCTTGCCTGCGATGAAGCCCTACAGCCAACTCAATAATCGAAAAACACCGTTTCCTTGTCTGTGCCCTGCAAAATCACATTCCACTGATGCACCCCAGCCGCATCCGGCTTGGCAATCAAGGTACTGCGCCGCTCTGCCGGCACACACGCCAGCAACGGGTCGTCGCCATTCAACGCCTCACCGTCAAAATAAATCCGCGTCAGCAAGTGCTTCACCAGGCCGCGCGCGAACACCAGCACCACCAGGTGCGGCGCCTGGGTCGTGCCTTGCAGCCCCGGCACGCTGCCCGGTTTGATGGTGGTAAAGCGAAACCGTCCTTCGGCGTCCACCGGCACCCGGCCAAAGCCTTCGAAGTTCGGGTCGACAGCCTTGTCCTGCTCATCCTCAGGGTGGTCGTACTTACCGGCGGCATTTGCCTGCCAGACTTCGAGCATGGCGTCGTTGACGACATCACCGTTGCCGTCCACCACCTGCCCGCTGATCGCCACGCGCTCGCCCAAGGTGGCGGGTACGGTCAGGTCTTCGCGGTTCAGCCAGGTCAGGCCGATGTGGTAGTACGGCCCAACGGTGTGGGACGTGGTCGCATAGAGTGTCATCTCATTTCTCCATCGGCGTGGCTTCGCGGCCGCGCAGGACGATGTCCCAGCGGTAGCCGAGGGCATAGGAAGGAATGGTTTTTTCCAGGTCGAAGCTGGCGATCAGGCGCTGCTTGGCCGAGGTGTCCGGCACGCAGTTATAGATCGGGTCGTATTCCAGCAGCGGGTCGCCGGGGAAATACATTTGCGTGACCAGCCGTGTCAGCACGCTCGGGCCGAACAGCGAAAAGTGGATATGCGCCGGGCGCCACGCGTTGTGGTGGTTGCCCCACGGGTAGGCACCGGGCTTGATGGTCTGGAACTGGTACCAGCCATCGGCGTCGGTGACGGTGCGGCCGGTGCCGGTGAAATTCGGGTCCAGCGGCGCGTCGTGCAGGTCGCGCTTGTGGTTGTAGCGACCGGCGGCGTTGGCCTGCCAGATCTCCACCAGAATCCCCGGCACCGGCAGGCCGTTTTCATCCAGCACACGCCCGTGAATGATGATGCGCTCGCCTTGCGGCTCGCCCTCGTGCTGTGCGGTGAGGTCATTGTCCTTCTCATTGATCCGCTCGGCGCCAATGGTCGGGCCGGTGATTTCCGACAAGGAATGGGGCAGGAACACCAACGGCTTGGACGGCGAACGCAGGTTCGTCGACTGGTAGGCCGGGTGCAGGTAATCAGGTTGAGTGCCCGCTTGCGGGCGCCGGTAACCGGGCTTGTCACTCATGGAGCAATCCTCTCTTATTAGATGCGTTCAATGGCCAGGGCCAAACCTTGGCCCACGCCGACACACATGGTCGCCAGGCCTTTGCGGCCGCCGGTTTTCTCAAGGTGGTGCAGCGCGGTCAGGACCAGCCGTGCGCCGCTCATGCCCAACGGATGGCCAAGGGCGATGGCGCCGCCGTTCGGGTTGACCTGGGGTGCGTCGTCGGCAATGCCCAGCTCACGCAGCACCGCCAGACCTTGGCTGGCGAAGGCTTCGTTGAGTTCGATCACGTCAAAATCGGTGACTGCCAACCCCAGGCGCTCCACCAGTTTGCGCACCGCCGGCACCGGGCCGATGCCCATCACCCGTGGCGCGACAGCGGCGCTGGCCATGCCCAGCACGCGAGCGCGGGCGGTCAGGCCGTGTTTTTTCACCGCTTCGGCAGAGGCCAGAATCAGCGCCGCGGCGCCGTCATTCACGCCCGAGGCATTGCCGGCGGTGACGGTCTTGTCCGGGCCGTTGACCGGTTTGAGCTTGGCCAGGGCTTCCAGGGTGGTGTCTCGTGGGTGCTCATCATGCTCCACCAGGGTTTCGCCTTTTTTATGCGCAACCCGCACCGGCACGATTTCTTCGGCGAAGAACCCGGCAGCCTGGGCGGCGGCGGTGCGCTGCTGGCTGCGCAAGGCGAAGGCGTCCTGGTCGGCGCGGGACACGCTGTAATCGTCGGCGACGTTGTCGGCGGTCTGTGGCATCGCATCCACACCGTACTGGGCCTTCATCAGCGGGTTGATAAAACGCCAGCCGATGGTGGTGTCTTCCAGCTTCATGTTGCGCGAAAACGCCGCGTCGGCCTTGCCCATCACAAACGGCGCACGGGACATCGCCTCGACGCCACCGGCAATCGCCAGCTCCATCTCGCCGCTGGCGATGGCACGAAACGCGGTGCCGATTGCGTCCATGCCCGAAGCACACAGGCGGTTGAGCGTCACGCCCGGGATACTCTCCGGCAGGCCCGCCAGCAGCAAGGCCATGCGCGCCACGTTGCGGTTGTCTTCACCGGCCTGGTTGGCGCAGCCGAGGAATACCTCGTCCACCGCTGCCCAGTCCACCGAGGGGTTGCGCTCGATCAGGGCCTTGATCGGCAACGCCGCCAAGTCATCGGCGCGTACCGTGGACAAACCACCGCCGAACCGGCCGATGGGGGTGCGGATGGCATCACAGATAAATACGTCGCGCATCAGGCTTCTCCAGGCGCTTGACCATGGGCGGCGGCGGTGCGCGCTTCGAGGTCACGCAGGGCGGTCAGCTCGACCTCGGTAGGTTGCGCGGTGGTGCTCACCTGCTCCGCAAAGCGAATCGCCCAACCGGTGGCGGCAATCACTTGCTCGCGGGTCACGCCAGGGTGCAACGCGGTGACCACGAACTCATGGGTGCCCTCCTCCGGCTCCATGATGCACAGGTCGGTAATAATGCCGACAGGACCGGCACCCGGCAGGCCCAGGCGTTTGCGCGAATCGCCGCCTTCGCCGTGGCCGACCGAGGTGATGAAGTCCAGCTTGTCGACAAACGAACGCGCCGACTGCTTGAGGATGATCAGCACGCTCTTGGCCGAACCGGCGATTTCCGGCGCGCCACCGGCACCCGGCAGGCGCACTTTGGGCTGGTGGTAATCACCGACGACGGTGGTGTTGATATTGCCAAAACGGTCAACCCGGGCTGCGCCCAGAAAGCCCACGTCAATGCGCCCGCCTTGCAGCCAGTAGCGAAAAATCTCACCGGTCGGTACCACGGTGTCGGCGGTTTCCGCCAGCTCGCCATCGCCAATCGACAACGGCAATACCGATGGTTTGGCGCCAATCGGGCCGGATTCGTAGATCAGCACCACATCCGGCGACGAAGTCAGCCGCGCCAGGTTGGCCGCCTTGGACGGCAGGCCGATGCCCACAAAACACACCGAGCCGTTCTTGAGGCGGCGGGCGGCGGCGACGGTCATCATTTCATTGGTCGAGTAAGCCATCACTTGGCCTCCTGCGCGGTGGCCAGCTTGGCCTGGAATTCACTGAAATCGGCAGTGCCGTGGATGTATTCATCGATCCAGGCGGTAAAGGTCCCACGGTCACGGGCGATTGGGTCCCACGCCTGGTAGAAACGGTTGTCGCGTTCGTTGTAGCCGTGGGCGTAGGACGGGTGTGCGCCACCGGGTACGTGGCACACCGCAGTCAGGGCCCAGGTCGGCAGCACGCAGCTGTTCATCGGCGCGTTCAGGTCGTCGACGATTTCTTCCACGGTGACGATGCAACGCTTGGCCGCCAGGGCCGCTTCCTTCTGCACGCCCAAGATGCCCCAGAGCAGCACGTTGCCCTTGCGGTCGGCTTTTTGCGCGTGGATCACGCTGATGTCCGGACGCACCGACGGCACCGCCGCCAGCACTTCGCCGGTGAACGGGCAGGTCACGGTCTTGATCAGCGGGTTGACTTTGGGCAGGTCGGAACCGGCGTAGGCACGCAGCACCGCAAAGGGTAGCCCTGAGGCGCCGGCAACGTAGGCATTGGCCAGGTCGGCGTGGCTGTGCTCTTCGATTTCCAGCGGTTGCGGCCATTGTTTCTCGACCGCGTCGCGCAGGCGATGCAGGGAGCCCACACCCGGGTTGCCGCCCCAGGAGAAAATCAACTTGCGGGCGCAACCGGCGCCGATCAACTGGTCGTAGATCAGGTCAGGCGTCATACGCACCAGCGTCAGGTCTTTCTTGCCCTGACGAATGATTTCATGACCCGCTGCTGTAGGGATCAAATGGGTGAAGCCTTCCAGTGCGACGGTATCGCCGTCGTTCACAAACTGCTTCACCGCGTCGCGCAGCGCAAGAATTTCAGCCATGGGGTTGGGCTCCCGGTGTGGATCGAAAAAGGCGCTGAGGTGGCGCCGAAGTGCTTGAAGATTAAGCCGGGGATTTGGGCCAAACAATCCGATAATCGACTCAGCGTTCGATTATCGAACAGATTGTTGTCTAGCTAATCTTTCCTGCGAAACACTCAAACTCAACTGGGCACAATCAATGTGAGAGCTGGCTTGCCTGCGATGCAAACGACTGGGTCCGACAGTTGAACCGGCGCGATGCATTCGCGGGCAAGCCAGCTCCCACAGAGGCCAGCGCAATCTAAGCACCGCGCCCACCCTCAAGTGGCGTCGGCGTGGCTGACCATCCCTTTGATCACCACCGCAGCAGTGGCCAACGCGGCCGGGATCACCAACGCTGTCAGCACCTGCTCAAAGTTCCAGCCCAGGCCCAGCAACGTGGCGCCCATCCATGCGCCGAGGATCGCGCCAAAGCGGCCGATGCCAAGCATCCAGGACACCCCGGTGGCGCGCCCCTGGGTCGGATAGAAGCGCGCCGCCAGGGACGGCATCGCCGATTGGGCACCGTTGACACACATGCCGGCGACCAGCACCAGGGTTGCCAACAGGGTGATATTGCCCAGGCTCTGCCCGACCGCGTAGGCAAACACCCCGGCCAGCAGGTAAAACGTGCCGATGACCTTGTGGGGGTTGAACCGGTCCATCGCCCAGCCCACGCCGACGGCACTCAATACCCCACCAAACTGGAACAATGCGCCGATAAACGCGGCCTGTTCGAGGCTGGCGCCGCTGTCACGCATCAGGGTCGGCAACCAACTGGTCAGCAGGTAAACGATCACCAGGCCCATAAAGTAGGTGAGCCACAGCAGCAAGGTGCCGGCGCTGTAGGTGCCGGAGAAAATCACCGCGAATACGTTGCGCGCCTTGACGGTTTTCTGCTCCGGCACGCTGAAGCCGGTGGCCTGGGCGACGATGGAGGGTTCGATGGGCGACAGGGTTTTGCGCACCTTGTCGGTCCCTCGGTTGCGCACCACCAGGTAGCGCGCCGACTCCGGCAGCCACAGCACCAGCACCACCACCAGGATCAACGGCAAGATGCCGCCAATCATCAGCAAGGCGTGCCAGCCGAACGCCGGGATCAGCTTGGCCGAGATAAACCCACCCCCCGCCATGCCCAGGTTGAAGCCACAGAACATACTGGTCACCAGCAGCGACTTGTGGCGTTCGGGGGTGTATTCGGAAAGCAGGGTCGTGGCGTTCGGCATGCCGGCGCCGAGGCCCAGCCCGGTGAGAAAGCGCAACACCAGCAATTGGTCGACATTGCTGCTGTAGGCCGAGGCCAGGCTGAACGCGCCGAACACCAGCACCGCGCCGACCAACACCACCTTGCGCCCGAAACGATCCGCCAGCGGCCCGGAACCCAGGGCGCCGAACACCATGCCGATCAACGCAGCACTCATCACCGGGCCGAGGCTGGCGCGGTCGATGCCCCAATCCTGGGACAGCGCAGGCGCAATAAAGCCCATGGCGGCGGTGTCGAGGCCATCGAGGAAGACAATCAGGAAACACAGGATCACCACGCGCCACTGGTAGCGTGACAGTGGCTGGGCATTGATAAAGGACTGGACGTCCAGCGTGGTACCGACAGAAGGCTGATTCATTATCTTTATTCCACACCGATGGCGGGCATACGACCTGAGGTCGTCGTTATTATTGGCGGCGGCCCCAGAGGAGCGCTGCCGCACAGTAATAAGCCAGGGGAAACACCGTCAATTCATCAAACCGGGATCTGTGCGGTCACCGAACAGCTTAGGCAAACAGTTGTGCACTCAACTCACGGCTGGCACTGAGCATGCTCGGCAAAAATCGCTGCTCCAGTTCGCTGCGGCTGACTCGGCCGGCATGCGTGCTGACGTTGAGCGCGGCCAGCACCTGGCCGGACGCGTCGTACACCGGCACCGCGATGGAGCGCAGGCCCTGCTCCAATTCCTGATCCACAATGCACCAACCCTGCTGACGCACTTGTTGCAGGCATTCGAACAAAGCTTCGGGAGTGGTCAGCGTGCGGCTGGTTTTGGTTTGCAGGTCGGCGTGGTCGAGGTAATCCTGCAGCGAGGCGTCGTCCAATGCCGCCAGCAGGATGCGGCCCATGGAGGTGCAATACGCCGGCAAGCGCCCGCCCACCGACAGGTCCACCGAAATCAGGCGCTGAGTGGTGGCCGAACGGGCGATATAGAGAATGTCGTCGCCTTCAAGGGTGGCCATGTTGCAGGCTTCGTGGAGTTGCTCACTCATGCGGTCAAGGTAGGGTTGGGCCGACACCGCCAGCGGCGTGGACGACAAGTAGGCGTGGCCCAGGGTCAGGACTTTGGGCAACAGCGAATAAGTCCGCCCATCCGTGGTGGCATAACCCAGCTTGATCAACGTGTGCAGGCAACGGCGTACGGCGGCGCGGGGGATTTCCGTGCGGTGGCTGATCTGGGCGATGGTGAGGTGGCGCTTGCGCTCCTGGAACGCCTGCACCACAGCCAGACCACGGGCCAGGGAGGTCATGAAATCCGGATCACCGGTAAATGCCTGGATACGCTTGGCCGGCGAGGCAACGATCGGCGGCGCCACTGACGCGAAAGAGTTGCGCAATTGATCGTTCATGTCGGGTTCCTTTCTCTTATTGTCAACCGCGCTATTACAAGCCGCGCCGCGGGGCATGCACAAGGCAGGGCCTGGAACATTGGGCGATTATCGGACGATCATTCGATTATCGCAAACCGGCAACGCTCCTCGCCTGCGGGCTGACATCGCGTGAAAAGTTACAAAAGGGTTTTATTACGCCTAAAGTTTCCTGGAACTTCTGGCGCCAGAATATCCACAAAGACCGACGCGCTCATGTAACAAAGCCCTCACGCGATGTTGACGCTTTTTAACTTTCTGCCGATAGTGTTATTCAAATCCGCCGCTATAATGCACCCTATCGGCAGGTCTACCCGATCTCATGCTCGAGACCGAAGCTCATCAGACGATGCACAGGCAGTGCATTGCCGATTGCAACTCGCGGCCTTGAATGCTCGCACTAATAAGTGGCCACGTGTGCTTATTTCAAACTTGAATGCTTCAATCGTTCAATTTGGAACAGCCCGAGGGCGGCATTCAGGCATAACGCTGCAACTTATTAAACTCAACTCAATTAGGTAACACTGTGACGAAAGACGAACTGCGCGCGGAACTTGAGCGCCAGGAGCAACGTTACAAGGACGTTTACGGCGGGGAAGTCACCACCTACGCCGCCCAGCCTGAACCTGAGCGCAAACCCTGGCGCAAACGAGCCAGCCTGCTCGACCAGGCATTTGCCCAGGAAATCCAGAAGATTGAACAGGAACTCAAAACCGAAGAGCCATAAGCGATTCGGTTTGAGCCGCAGGTTTTCGCCCTGACTGCTGGCATATAGCTAGCAGTCGGCAAGCTTGCATCCCACTGCATTTAGCGAAATTTCATACAAATGTTTCAGACATGACGTTTTAGTGACAATCCCCCGCCCTGCGCGCCCCCTGCTTTATAAATCAAAGACTTGCCAAAGCCCCGAAAACCCTGGGATGCGCGCCTTTCCCCGCGTTTTTTTCATCGAAGATTGTTACCGATGAGCAGCTAGTGCATCGATTACCGAGGTTTTCTGGCATAATCGCGCCCCCTTACGACCGGGTCAGAAAACCTTCATGATCGATTTATTCAGCGGACTGGATGCTTGGGTTCTCGTGAGCCTGTTGCTCGCCCTGGCCTTTGTCCTCGCCTTCGAGTTCATCAATGGCTTTCGTGACACCGCTAACGCGGTGGCCACAGTCATCTATACCAAAGCCATGCCGCCGCACCTGGCCGTGTTCTTCTCCGGGGTGTTCAACTTCCTCGGCGTGTTGCTCGGGGGGTGGGTGTCGCCTACGCCATCGTGCACTTGCTGCCGGTGGAGTTGCTGATCAATGTGAACACTGGCCATGGTTTGGCGATGGTCTTCTCATTATTGGCCGCAGCGATCACCTGGAACCTGGGCACCTGGTACTTCGGTATCCCTGCCTCCAGCTCCCACACCCTGATCGGCTCGATCCTGGGTGTCGGCCTGGCCAATGCCTTGATCAACGATATTCCGCTGGCTGACGGTGTGAACTGGCAGAAGGCGATCGATATTGGCGCATCCCTGGTGTTCTCGCCGATGGCCGGTTTCCTGGTCGCAGCCTTGGTGCTACTGGGCCTGAAATGGTGGCGCCCGCTGTCGAAGATGCACAAGACCCCGGACCAGCGCCGCAAGCTCGACGATAAAAAGCATCCTCCGTTCTGGAACCGCCTGGTCCTGGTGATCTCCGCCATGGCCGTGAGCTTTGTACACGGCTCCAACGACGGTCAGAAAGGTATCGGCCTGATCATGCTGGTGCTGATCGGTATTGTGCCGGCGCAATTTGTACTCGACCTGGGCAGCACCACTTACCAGATCGAACGTACCCGCGACGCTACCTTGCACCTCAACCAGTTCTACCAGCGCAACCACGAGACCCTCGGTGAGTTCCTGGCCCTGGGCAAAAGCGTGAAGAACGACCTGCCGGGCAAGTTCCAGTGCAACCCGCAGCAGACCGAGCCGACCATCGAAGCGTTGCTGAGCACATTGAAAGGTGTCTCCGATTACCATTCGCTGACGGCCGAACATCGTATTGAAGTACGTCGCTATCTGCTCTGCCTGGACGATACCGCGAAGAAAGTCGGCAAACTGCCGGGCCTGGAAGCGCGTGAGAAGTCCGACCTCGACAAATTGCGCAAAGACCTGACCGCCACCACCGAATACGCGCCGTTCTGGGTGATCCTCGCGGTGGCACTGGCCCTGGGCCTGGGTACCATGGTGGGCTGGAAGCGTGTGGTGCTGACGATTGGCGAGAAGATCGGCAAGCAGGGCATGACCTATGCCCAGGGCATGTCGGCGCAGATCACCACGGCGAGCATGATTGGCCTGGCCAACATTTTCAGCCTGCCGGTTTCTACTACGCATGTGCTGTCGTCGGGTGTGGCCGGGACTATGGTTGCCAACAAGAGTGGGCTGCAAGGTGGCACGGTGAAGACTATTCTGATGGCGTGGGTGCTGACCCTGCCGGCGACTGTGGGGCTGTCGGCCGGGTTGTTCTGGTTGGCTTCCAAGGCGTTGGGTAGCTGATAGGCTGCGGCTGATAAAGAAGGCGTGATCTTGCTGAAGATCGCGCCTTTTTTTATGGCTGATTGGGGGGTACATATCCGTTTTTGTGGTTACGGCTGATATTGGTTTCGCTCTTACAGCGAGTCACTTTTGGAAAGAGCCCAAAAGTAACCAAAAGGCTCTTGCCCCACCACTCGGCACCTCGCCTCCGGCTCGGTGTGCCCGCACGCAGACTTGAATCCGTGGGCCGCCGCGATGGGCCATCCATGGCCCAGCGCGGCTAACCCGGCGTCCTGCCGGGTTACCCACGGATTCAAGCCTGCGTGCGGCCAGCGTGGTTAATGGGGCGCCTAGATCAAGATCAAAAGCAGAGCACGGCGGCCTAGTAGCCGACCTGAATGGTGTAGATCAAGAGCGGTTCGGCGTGCGCAGTGGGGTGCTTTTCTGTGGGAGCTGGCTTGCCTGCGAAAGCATCAACTCGGTGTGCCTGACAGGTCGAGGTGTCTGCATCGCAGGCAAGCCAGCTCCCACATTTGAACCGAGTACAGCTTCAATGCTCAGGTCGGCTGTCAGGCCGCCTCGCTTTGCTTTGTTTTAGCCGTGGCCCTTACATCCTTACCGCTGACGAAGTCAGCGATCTTTTGATCCAGGGCTTTTGATTGTGATCTGAGACGCCCCGTCAATCACGATGGCCGAACGCAGGCTTTGGAGCGTGGGCAACCCGGCAGGACGCCGGGTTAGCCGCGCTGGGCCAAGGATGGCCCATCGCGGCGGCCCACGCTCCAAAGCCGGAGTGAGGGCACACCGAGCCGGAGGCGAGGTGCCGAGTGATGGGGCGAGGACCTTTTGCTTACTTTTGGGTCCTTCCAAAAGTGAGTCGCTGTAAGAGCGAAACCATACTCAGCCGTTACCCAAACAACGGATATACACACAAAAAAACAACCAAAAAAAAGGGCAACCGAAGTCGCCCAAAATGCCTTGCGTGCCCCTATAACCCGAAAGAACTTACGGTTCTTTACGCTTATTAGCGTCCTTCCAGATAAAAATCCCAAACCCTACAAAAAACACCACCATGAGGCTGACAGTCAGCACCCCGGCAAACACCACATTATCGATAAACATGACCGGCCTCCTGCACTTGCCCTGTTGCGATAGGGCTAACTTAATGCACAAACCCGATTGGAAAATTGACGAGGATCAATGTCGCCCGCAACGGGACGTAAAGAAGGGCAATAACTGACCTGCATCAACCGACACAGACCATTTCAACGCTTTTTCGGCTTGTTCTTCGACTTTTTCTTAACTTTGCCCAACGGCATGGCCTGCTCAAATGCCTGGCGCACCTCATTCAGGCGCTTGTCATTAAGGTCATGCACACGCTTGGCACGCTCAGCATTCAGGTCAATCAGCTTGTCATCATCACTCATGGCTTGGCTTACGTCGTGGCGGAAATGCCCCAATAATGCGGCCTCCCCCGCCCGACGGCAAATCAGCGGGCGACAAAAGGCAGGCCATCAACCAAAATCGGCACTTTCCACGCAACCGAATAGGCGCACCCAGGTGTCACTGCACAAGGACCTTCCCCCGCTGCTGGCCCTGCGCGCCTTTGAAGCCGTGGCCCGGCACTTGAGTTTTATCAAAGCGGCCAATGAGTTGTCGGTAACCCAAAGCGCCCTCAGCCACCAGGTGCAAAAACTCGAACAGCACCTGGGCAAACCGCTGTTTATCCGACGCACCCGTGCGATCGATCTGACCGCCGACGGCCAACGCTACTACGAAGAAATCCGCCCCGCCCTCGACGCCATCGCCGCCGCCACTCGCGCCCAGCGAACAGCGCCCAGTACCAGCGTGCTGCGCGTCGGCCTGCTGGCCTCCTTCGCCACCCTGTGGCTGGCCCCGCGCCTGGCTGCGTTTTTGAACCGCTACCCGCATATCCAGGTGGAGCTGTTGCCGGCGATTCAATTGGCCAATGTCGCTGGCGCCGAGGTCGACCTGGCGATTCGTTATGGCAAGGGCGACTGGCCCGACGTGCAGGCCACGCGGCTGATGCCTGAAGTGATCTCACCGGTCTGCAGCCCGGCCTTCAAGGCCAGCCAGTTGCACAACGGGCCGTTGCTGATGGCCACTTCGCACCGCCCCTTCGAGTGGACGGATTGGTCGGAGCATTATCAAGTCGACCTCGAACACCACCCACGCGTGCTGCTGCACGACTACAACATCGTGGTCGAAGCCGCCGTAGCCGGCCAGGGCATCGCCATGGGGCGTCACCGTTTGATCGAGCGCAAACTCCAGGACGGCAGCCTGGTGCAAGCCTACGACTGGCCGCCGTATCGCAGCGAGATCGGTTACTGGCTGATCGCGCCCCAGGGCGCCGTCAGTGAAGCCGCCAGGTGTTTCAGCGAGTGGCTGAAGGACGCCTGCCGCGACGCGTGAGTTATTTCGATACGTCGCGTGAGATCTATGCGTTTGTCGCCCACCGTCGCAGCCAACATGCTCAAACCTCTGACCCCAGGAGGTTTCACCATGAGCAACTCCATTCGCCAACGTGTGCACGCCATCGGCCTGACGCTGCCCACCCCAAGCCAGCCGGCGGCCAACTACATCAGCTGTGTGGTGAGCCAGAACCAGCTGTTTATCTCCGGGCAAATTCCATTGGTCGACGGTAAACCCGCCTACCTCGGCCGGCTGGGCGAAGGCCTCAGCGATGAGGACGGCGCTCAGGCGGCAGAGCTGGCGACGCTGGGCCTGCTGGCGCAATTGAGTGAAGCCGTAGGAGATGACCTGGCGCGTGTGGTGCGCACTCTGCGCCTGGGCGTATTCATCGCCAGCAGCGGCGACTTCTCGCGCCAGAGCGCGGTCGCCAACGGTGCCTCGAACCTGCTGGTCAACGCCCTTGGCGACAAGGGCCGGCATGTGCGCAGCGCCGTGGGCGTGTCCAGCCTGCCAGCCGGTGTGGCCGTGGAAGTCGATGCGATTTTCGAGCTGCAGCCGTGAGCCCGCTTGAGGCGCAGCAGCTACGCGACAGCACACCCGGCTGCCGCTCGGGCATCGTGCATTTCAACCATGCCGGTGCATCGTTACCCAGCCAGGCAACCCTCGATGCAATCATCGACCAACTGCAACGCGAAGCCCGTGATGGCCCGATGGAAGCCGGCGAGCATGGCGCCATCCTGGTGGAAAAAGCCCGCCGCGCCGCCGGGCAATTGCTTAACGCGCCGGCCGCCTCGATTGCCTTTGCCGGCAGCGGTTCGAGCGCCTGGAGCATGGCCTTCCAAGCCCTGGGCCCGTGGCAACCCGGTGAGCGCATTCTGGTCGGCCGTCACGAATGGGGCGGCAACCTGGCGAGCATGCAGTGGGCGGTGCAGGCCGGGGCGCGGGTGGAGGTGATCCCTTGCGATGCAAGCGGCGCCGTTTGCCCGTTGGCGCTGGAGGCGATGATCGATGCCAACGTGAAGCTCATCGACCTGACCTGGCTCCCGGCCAACGGTGGCCTGATCAACCCCGCCGAGGCAATCGGAGCGGTCGCCAGGCGGCATGGCATTGCCTACTTCATCGACGCCGGGCAAGCGCTCGGCCAAGTGCCGGTGGATGTGCAGGCGCTGCAGTGCGATGTGCTCAAGTCGGCCGGGCGCAAGCACCTGCGCGGGCCACGTGGCACGGCGCTGCTGTATGTGCGGCCGGATTTTCTGCAGCACTTGAACCCGGCCCAGCGCGATGTGTTGTCCGCCCCTGGACCGCCGAGGGGTTCGACCTGCGCAACGACGCCCGGCGCTTTGAAACCAGCGAAGTGTCCTACGCCTTATTGGCCGGGTTGGGCAATGCGTTGCAGGAGATAAACCGACTGGGTGTAGAGCGGACATGGGAGCGGGTCTTGCAACTCAGCGCACGAATCCGCGAAGCGATGCGTCAGATCCCGGGAGTTTCTCTGCACGACCTGGGCACCCATCACTCAGGACTGATCGCCTTCAACCTCGCCGGCTGGGACGCCTTCGAACTCAAACGCCGCCTGGCGCTCAAGCGCATCAACATCGGCGCCAATGACGTGGCCTATACCCCGCTGGATATGCAGGCGCGGGCGCTGAAGAGTATTGCGCGGATTTCCGTCAGCCCGCTCAACACCGAAGAGGACATCGAGCACCTCATCGCGGCGCTGCACGCATTGCGCGATTAAACCTCGACGTCCACCCACAAACCCTGGCGCGGCGCGTCTTCGATCAGCGGCACCACCGGCACCGTGTTGTCGGCGTTCAGCACGTCACCGGGGATCGCCAGGTGTACTTCAGGGTCTTCGTCGGCTTCGCGCCGGCGTTTCTGCTGCTCCTGCTGGCGGCGCTGTTCTTCACGCAAGAGGAACGTCGACTGCTCGGAATCGCCCTTTTTCAGGTCGATCGTGCTTTCGTTGGAGCCCGGTTGCACTGGCACCACGGGCGGGATATCCGGCTTCTGGCGGACCGGATCGAGTTGTGACGTGACCGGCACAACGCTCACGGGCAGCATGGGTGGCAGCATAATAGTTATTCTCCTGATCATCAGGCTGTCGGCGGGCACAGCAGCGACTTGAGCACTGGCGCGCCAAGCTGTGACCCAGTCGACACTCGCAAGTGCCCGCCACCCGTCGATTGCGCCTCTGAACCCGCGTGCAAACGGAGTAGTTTTTGTCAGAGTCCTTGGGCGTGGGGGCTTGTTCCGTTAAGATAGTCGGCTTTTTCACGGCGGGAGTCAGGCAGCATGGCGCAGCAGTATCAACCGGGGCAACGCTGGATTAGTGACAGCGAAGCAGAGCTGGGGTTAGGCACCGTTCTGGCACAGGACGGGCGCTTGTTGACCGTGCTCTATCCGGCCACTGGCGACACTCGCCAGTATGCGCTACGGAATGCGCCCCTCACTCGCGTGAGGTTCTCGCCGGGTGACTCAATCACCCATTTCGAAGGCTGGAAAATGACCGTACAGGAGGTCGACGACGTCGACGGCCTGCTGGTCTACCACGGCCTCAATGGGCAGAACGAGCAGGTCACCCTGCCGGAAACCCAACTGTCGAACTTCATCCAGTTCCGTCTGGCCAGCGACCGTCTGTTCGCCGGGCAGATCGACCCGCTGGCCTGGTTCTCGCTGCGCTACCACACCCTGGAACACACCAGCCGCCAGTTGCAGTCCGCGCTGTGGGGCCTGGGCGGTGTACGTGCACAACCCATTGCTCACCAACTGCACATCGCCCGTGAAGTCGCCGACCGTATCGCGCCACGGGTATTGCTGGCCGACGAAGTGGGCCTGGGCAAGACCATCGAGGCCGGCCTGGTGATCCATCGCCAGCTGCTATCGGGCCGCGCCAACCGCGTGCTGATCCTGGTGCCGGAAAACCTGCAGCACCAGTGGCTGGTGGAAATGCGCCGCCGCTTCAACCTGCAAGTCGCGCTGTTTGACGAAGAGCGCTTTATCGAAAGCGATGCCACCAACCCGTTCGAAGACACCCAGCTGGCCCTGGTGGCCCTGGAATGGCTGGTGGACGACGAGAAGGCCCAGGATGCGCTGTTCGCCGCCGGCTGGGACCTGCTGGTAGTCGACGAAGCCCACCACCTGGTGTGGCATGAAGAAAAAGCCAGCCCCGAGTACTCGCTGGTCGAGCAACTGGCCGAAGTGATCCCGGGCGTGCTGCTGCTCACCGCCACGCCTGAGCAACTGGGCCAGGACAGCCACTTCGCCCGCCTGCGCCTGCTCGACCCGAACCGTTTCCACGACCTGCAAGCCTTCCGCGCCGAGAGCGAAAACTATCGCCCGGTGGCCGAAGCCGTGCAGGAGCTGCTGGACAAGGGCCGCCTGTCGCCTGCCGCGCACAAGACTATCCAGGGTTTCCTGGGTAACGAAGGCGAGGCGTTACTCACCGCCGTCAACGATGGCGACACCGAAGCCAGCGCACGCCTGGTGCGCGAGTTGCTCGACCGCCATGGCACCGGGCGCGTGCTGTTCCGCAATACCCGCGCCGCCGTGCAGGGTTTCCCCGAGCGCAAGCTGCACGCCTACCCGCTGCCGAACCCGGACGAATACCTGGAGTTGCCGCTGGGCGAACATGCCGAGCTGTACCCGGAAGTCAGCTTCCAGTCGCAGCCCGACATTGAGGAAGAAAACCGCTGGTGGCGCTTTGACCCACGGGTCGAATGGTTGATCGACCAGCTGAAAATGCTCAAGCGCACCAAGGTCCTGGTGATCTGCGCCCACGCCGAAACCGCCATGGACCTGGAAGACGCGCTGCGCGTGCGCTCCGGCATTCCGGCCACGGTGTTCCACGAGGGCATGAACATCCTCGAGCGTGACCGCGCCGCCGCCTACTTCGCGGATGAAGAGTTCGGCGCCCAGGTGCTGATCTGCTCGGAAATCGGCAGTGAAGGTCGCAACTTCCAGTTCTCCCACCACCTGGTGCTGTTCGACCTGCCGTCCCACCCTGACCTGCTGGAACAGCGGATCGGCCGTCTGGACCGGATCGGCCAGAAGCACGTGATCGAACTGCACGTGCCGTACCTGGAAACCAGCCCGCAAGAGCGTCTGTTTCAGTGGTATCACGAGGCGCTGAACGCGTTCCTCAACACCTGCCCGACCGGTAACGCCTTGCAGCACCAGTTCGGCCCGCGCCTGCTGCCGCTGCTGGAAAACGCCGACGACGGCGAGTGGCAAACCCTGGTCGACGAGGCCCGTGCCGAGCGCGAGCGCCTGGAGCAGGAACTGCACACCGGCCGCGACCGCCTGCTGGAGCTCAATTCCGGCGGCGCCGGTGAAGGCGATGCATTGGTTGAAGACATCCTTGAGCAAGACGACCAGTTCGCCCTGCCGATCTATATGGAAACCCTGTTCGACGCGTTCGGCATCGACAGCGAAGACCATTCGGAAAACGCGCTGATCCTCAAGCCCAGCGAAAAAATGCTCGACGCCAGCTTCCCCCTGGGTGACGACGAAGGTGTGACCATCACCTACGACCGTAACCAGGCACTGTCGCGTGAAGACATGCAGTTCATCACCTGGGAACACCCGATGGTGCAGGGTGGCATGGACCTGGTGCTGTCCGGTTCGATGGGCAACACCGCCGTGGCGCTGATCAAGAACAAGGCGCTCAAGCCGGGCACCGTGTTGCTGGAACTGCTCTACGTCAGCGAAGTGGTTGCCCCGCGCTCGCTGCAACTGGGCCGCTACCTGCCGCCGGCCGCGCTGCGCTGCCTGCTGGATGCGAATGGCAATGACCTGTCGGGCCGCGTGTCGTTCGAAACCCTCAACGACCAGCTGGAAAGCGTGCCACGGGCCAGCGCCAACAAGTTTATCCAGGCCCAGCGCGATCAGCTGACGCCACGGATCAACGCCGGCGAAGAGAAAATCACCCCACGCCACGCCGAGCGTGTGGCCGAGGCCAAGCGCCGCCTGGCAGCGGACACCGACGAAGAGCTGGCACGCCTGACCGCGTTGCAGGCGGTCAACCCGACCGTACGCGACAGCGAATTGGTGGCCCTGCGTAACCAACGCGAGCAAGGCCTGGCCATGCTCGACAAGGCGGCGCTGCGACTGGAAGCGATTCGGGTGTTGGTGGCGGGTTGATAGTTAACCTGCCCGACTGAAAAAACACTGTGGCGAGCGGGCTTGCCCGCGTTGGGCCGGTAGCGGCCCCCAATCCGCAACCACGTTTTGTCTGAAGAAATGTGGTGATCGTATTGGGGCTGCTTCGCAGCCCAACGCGGGCAAGCCCGCTCGCCACAAGCTGCCTTAGGCTGTTGCCGCCGAAGCCGGCACCACCACCTCGCTCAAGCCATCCTTCATTCGCTTGGCATCGCGCACAAAACTGCGCGACGCCTGGAACAGAAACAGCATGGTCAAGAACAGCGCCACCGGGATCAGGTACATGGCGTCGTGCAAGCCCACCGCTTTATAAGCCTCGGTCATCTGCGTCGCCCCCTCGGCATACATCGCCGAATGGGCAAAGTGATCCGACAAGCCGCCCACCACAATCGGTCCCATGCCCCCGCCCAGCAAGTACAACCCGGCAAAGAACAGCGCCATCGCCGTGGCCCGCAGGCGCGGTTCAACCACGTCCTGAATCGCCGTGTATACGCAGGTGTAGAAGTTATAGGCAAACAACCAGCCCACACTGAACAGCGCCACGAACACACCGATCTCAATACGCCCGGCATGCAAGGCCCAGGCAGTGGTGACGGTGGAGATGATCAGGCTGCACGCCGCGAACAACAGTCGCCCATTGGCAACCCGCTGATGAATCTTGTCGGCAATCCAGCCGCCCAAGGTCAGGCCCACCAGGCCAGTGACGCCGACAATCACCCCAGTGGCGACCGCCGCCTCCTGCAAGGGCATCAGGAAGTAGCGCTGCAGCATCGGCACCAGGAACGAGTTGCACGCATAGGTCGCGAAGTTGAAGCACAGCCCCGCCAGCACCAGCCACAGGAAGGTCGGCACCGCCAGCACGCGGCGGATCGGGCGGTCGACGCGTTCCTGTGACACTTGCACGGTTTCCGCGGCGCCGCGCTTGGGCTCCTTGATATAGAACATGAACACCGCCAGGATCATCCCCGGCACGGCTGCGATAAAGAACGGCGCACGCCAGCTGTCGAACGCCTTGACCATCCAGCCGATGGTGAAGAAAGCCAGCAACAGCCCCAGCGGCAGGCCGAGCATGAAAATCCCCATGGCCCGGGCGCGGCGGTGCGCCGGGAACAGGTCGCCAATCAACGAGTTGGCCGCCGGGGCATAGCTGGCTTCACCAATGCCGATGCCCATGCGCACCAGCAGGAAGGTCCAGAAACTGCCGACCATGCCGTTCACCGCCGTCAGCCCGCTCCAGGCGAACAGGCCCCAGCCCATGAGTTTGCTGCGCGAGCCGGTGTCGGCCAGGCGCCCGAGCGGCAAGCCGGCAATGGCGTAGACGATGGTGAAGGCGGTGCCGATGATGCCGAGCTGAAAGTCGCTCAGGTGCCATTCCATGCGGATTGGCTCGATGATGATCGCCGGAATGGTGCGATCGAAGAAGTTGAACAAGTTGGCGAGGAACAGCAGGAACAGAATGCGCCAGGCATTCGCCGCTTGGGTCGAGTTCTGCATGGGTCCGTCTCTTTTATTGTTATTAGAGCTGCGATGCCCGATGCATCCTGCCCGGTAACTGCAACATAGTCAGGCAGCACGCGGTTGTCTGTAATGATTCGTAAAGCTGATAGGGCATGATTTCACCCGTGGGCATGGGACTTTGCCTACGCAAAATATAAGTGCGCGCCCCTCTTCCCAAGGGCCATGGCGGGGATAGAATGGCGAGCCTTCCCGTAGTCCCCCAATCCCTGCTTTCTTATCGATGACGCCCATGTCCGAAGCCAGTCCGTGTCTGAGTTGCGGTGCCTGCTGTTCATACTTTCGTGTGTCTTTCTTCTGGGGAGAGTGCGCCTCATCGGGGGGCACGGTGCCCGATGACCTGGTGGTACAGATCAACCCCACCCGCGTGGCGATGATCGGTACCGACCAGAAACCCGCCCGCTGCTGCAGCCTTGAAGGCGAGGTGGGCAAGGGCACCCGCTGCACCATTTATGAGCAACGGTCGAGCCCTTGCCGTGAGTTCGAGGCATCATGGGACCAGGGCGTGCAGAACGTCGATTGCGACGCCGCTCGCGCAGCGTTCGGCCTGCCGCCCTTGGAGGCGCCGTTTGAGTTGGACCTGCCCATCAGCGCTTAGCATTAAACGCTATCAGGGGCATGCCAAAATCGTTGAGAGCAAAGTGCCATTACCCATGTGAGTTCCCGCGAGGCTTCTATACTCGACCTCATAGGTTATTGCCGTAGGCAGTGACAATGACTCTATGACGGGAAATGCTATGGAATGGCTCGGTCTGCATTTTTTTACCGACCTCCCGGCGAGCGGGCACTTATTACTCAATTGCAGTCATAACCCGTTCCTGGTGCTGTTGGCCTACCTGGTCGCTTGCGCGGCGGGGTTCGGCACGCTGGATATGGCCGAACGCGTTGGCCATGTCGAGGACCCCACCGCAAGACGCCACTGGCGCTGGCTCGGCGCCGGCTGCCTGGCGGGGGGTATCTGGTCCACTCACTTCATCAGCATGCTGGCCTTCCAGGCCCCGATTGCCATCGATTACGAATTGATCATGACGTTCGTGTCCTTGCTGATCGCCCTGATCGCATCGTTGTTCGCCATGCAGACCCTCAGCCATAACCACCTGCGCTTGCATCAATACGTGCTGGCGTCGGTGTGGATGGGGCTCGGGATCGCCCTGATGCACTACGTCGGCATGTCGGCCATGCGCTCCCAGGCCCAGGTGTACTTCGAATCGGGGTTGTTCATGGCGTCCATCGCGATTGCCATCGGCGCCAGCCTGGCGGCGCTACTGCTGTCGAGCTACCTGCGCAACGGGGCTGGCGTGTTCCATCAGCTGCTCAAGTATGCCGCCAGCCTGGTGCTGGGCGCCGGGATCATCAGCATGCACTTCACCGGCATGGCCGCCATGCAATTGATCGTCCCCAACGGGGCCGACCTGTCCTTGTCTTCGGATAACAACCCGATTCAACTGGGCTTGTCGGTGGCGGTCATCACTTTGTTGGTGATCGGCAGCAGCATCAGCGCGGCCCTGGCCGACAAGAAGCTGCAACACAAGGAGCGCGACCTGCGCCGGGTCAATGCGCTGCTCAGCGAACTGGACCAGGCTCGCGCCTCGCTGCAACAAGTGGCGCATTACGACGCACTGACCAGCCTGCTCAATCGCCGGGGTTTCAACCAGATCTTCGCGGAAAAAATCGCCGAAAAAACCGCCGCCAACGGGATGTTGGCGGTGATCTTCCTCGACATCGACCATTTCAAGCGCATCAACGACAGCCTCGGGCACGACGCCGGCGACCAACTGCTCAGCGTGCTGGCCGGGCATATCAAGGGTTCGGTGCGCAGCCACGCCGATGTAGTCGCCCGGTTTGGCGGCGACGAGTTCTGCATCCTGATCAGCATTCACCACCGCGACGAAGCACGGCACATGGCCCAGCGCATCATGCAGAAGATGAAAGAACCCATCGAACTGGCCGGCCGGCGCATGGTGATGACCACCAGCATCGGTATCAGCCTGTTCCCCGATGATGGCCTGACCTGCGAAGAGCTGCTGAAAACCGCCGACCTGGCGCTGTACCAGTCCAAGGACAGCGGGCGAAATAGCCTTAATTTCTTCAGTTCCAACCTGAAAACCCGGGCCTTCCTCGAGTTGCAACTGGAAGAAGAGCTGCGCGGTGCCCTGCGTACCCGCAATCAACTGGTGCTGTTCTACCAACCGATCTTCGACATGAAACTGGGCAAAGTCACGCGTCTGGAAGCCCTGGTGCGCTGGCAACACCCGCAGCACGGGTTGCTGACGCCGGATCGGTTTATCGGGATCGCCGAGAGCAACGGGTTGATCGCCGAATTGGACCACTGGGTCCTGCGTCAAGCCTGTCATGACCTGAGCCTGCTGTCCGAGAGGGGGTATACCGAGCTGACCATGTCGGTCAACTGCTCGGCCTTGAACCTGGCCCGTGATGAGCTGGCGGACGAAATCGAAGATGCGCTGCGTTTCAGCGGGATCGCACCCAACCGCCTGGAACTCGAAGTCACCGAAAATGCGCTGATGGGCAATATCAGCAGCACCTTGGCGCTGCTGCGGCAGATCCGTGCGCTGGGCGTATCGCTGGCCATTGACGACTTCGGCACCGGCTACTCCTCCCTCGCCTACCTCAAGCGCCTGCCGCTCAACACCTTGAAGATCGATCGCTCGTTTATCCAGGATATTCCCAAGTCCACCGCCGACATCGAGATCGTCCAGGCCATTATCGGCATGGCCCACACCCTGCACCTGCAGGTGGTGACCGAAGGCGTGGAAACCCAGGCGCAGTTCGAACTGCTGCTCAAACATGGCTGTGACTTTGTCCAGGGCTACCTGTTGAGCCCGGCGGTGCCGGCCAGTGACATCATCGGCGTGATCCAGGGCATCGACATCCGCAACCCACTCTACCCGTTCAGCGTGGCGGGGGCCCAGGAAAATACCCCGCCCAAAGCGCCCTCCCCCAGCCTTGCGGGGCCCACGTCCGTGGTTAGGCCAATTCGCTGACGCCGAATCTTTGGCATTTCGCCATCATTCGCCTAAAGAACCCCGACAAACGGCCGATTCATCAGAGTCCGGCCAGGTTTTGCCTGCGCACACCAGGCCCAAACCCGATCATTCCGGACAAGGACGCACTGCAAAGTCGCGAACTCCCATTCCGTGATGGCCCCTTGAAATCTTTCAGCCATCCGCCCAGGCACATGGCGCACCATGACTTCTAAAAATAACTCTGCCACCGTGGTATCCGACGTGTTGCTCCCAGCTCCTGCGGACAAGCCCTCAGGTTCAAAGTCATTGAGCACCACCCGCCCGCTGGCCACCCAGCAATACTTGTACTTCACCGAAACCAACACCGACCGCATCCTCGATAACCTCGACGGCCTGCGCGACATGGTGTTCCCGCGCCCACCCCACCTGGAAGGCGACAGCGACCCGCGCAACGAACAGGAATTCCCGTCGGTGTGCCTGATCGGCCTGGGCCGTTGCGGTTCGAACATCGCGCTGGATGTGGCAGAGTTGGTGTACAACGCGCGCAAGTTCTACCTGAACGAGTTCAGTAACGAAGACAAGTCGTTGGACAAGGGTTACAGCCCGGCCCAGTGGATTCGCAACAACCTGCGCCTGGGCAGCGGCAAGGCCAGCAAACCGGTGTTCCTGGTAGAACCGTTGGTGATGTTGGGTGACCTGGACAAGGACATCGCCGGGCGCATCCGCTTCTCGCGCAAGGGCGAAAAAAGCGGCTTTTTGCGCGACTACAGCAAAATGAAAATCATGGACCTCTCTGAGGTGCATGCCGGTGGCGCCGGTAACGCGCCGATCCTCGGCCAGTACCTGGCCAAGATCATCCTCAATAAAGACACCCAGCGCTTTTCCAGCCCCGACTGGAAGATGATCCACTCGTACCTGATCGACTCGTGCGGCATCAAGGCCAACCAGTCGCGCCTGTACTTCTCGATCTTCAGCGCCGGCGGCGGTACCGGTTCGGGCATGGCCTCGGAGTTCGGCCTGGCCCAGCAGCACTCGTACATGAACAAGACGTTCGACACCAAGCCCGCCGACGAACACGACAGCAAAAGCGGCCACGCCTTTGTGTTCGAACCGATCTTCACCAGCGGCATCTGCGTGCTGCCGAATATTTCCGATCACCGTAGCGAAATGTCTGAGGCGCTGCACATCAATGCCGGGCGGCTGCTGTGCAAATACCTCTCGGAAGAATGGGATTTCTCGTACAACTTCGCCAATGAAGACAGCAGCGAAGCCAGCGTGAAGGGCCGCATCCGCCCATGGAACGCGATGATGTTGATCTCCAACGACATCATGCGGTATGCCGAAGAAAGCGATGACGGCAATATCCAGAACATTGACGTCAATGCCATGGAAAAACACGCCAACCAGTACATCTCCCAGCAAATCTTCAACATCCTCACAGCCCAGGCCGTGACCACCGACTACGACCAGAACTACTTCCGTCGCGCAGGCATCGACATCGGCGAAACCATCCGCCTGGATGCCAACGACCTGTTCATGAGCCTGGCCGGCCCGGTGGCGATTGCCTACGCGGAGTCCGTAGTCCCTGAAACCCCGGCGCCGTCGAACGACAAATTCAAGGTGTTCGAAAAAGAGCCGCAGCGCCTGAACATCGATGACCTGTTTTTCCGCTCCATCGACCTGCCGCACTTCAACAAGGTCACCCAGGCCATTGAAGGCATCAGCCTGCTGCCGATCGAATCCAAGCGCTACAAGGCCTCGCTTGAGCAGTACAAGAACTCCGGCTACGACGCGGCCGCGCTGCATGACCTGCACTTTTTCAAGAATTGCTCGTCGGTGGTCTCGATTGTGTCCTTGCCCAAGGACTACAAGCTGTCCTACATGGACCTGAACCGGCTCAAGACCCACCTCAACAGCCTGTTCCCCAACACCACGCTCAAGCGTTATGCCCTGGTGATCGGCGCCTCGGCGAACCTGTCGCTGACCACACTGATCGCGAAAAGCCCGTGCCTGTCGGATGACTTCCTCACCCTGATCGTGGCCTTTATCAAACGCTGCTTTGCCCGCAACCCGTACCGCTTCGACGACACGCTGGACAACTCGATCCTGGACTTCATCATCCACGAGGACTTCGATGAAGACCGTATCGACGAATTGCTCAACGAGTTTGAAAACCCGGCGAAGATCCTCGATACCAACTGGTACGCGATCAAGCCGATGTATGAGAAGAAGTACCGCGAGTTGATCAACGACAAAGAGAAGTTCGTGTCGATCAATGACATTCGCCTGTCACGGGATTGCGTGAAGAAGGCGATCAAGTACCTGCGTGAGATTTACCGTCACCGCATCGGCAAGACCAAGGTTATTTCGCTGAATAACCATACCGGCAAGACTGCCTGATTGGTGGCGACGGCGCTGCCAGGCGCCGTCGCCGCTTCAGCGGGCCGTGCGCTGGCGCAGGAAGGCGAGGATGGCTTGCTCGTCCGCTCGCCTGGCCGGCCGGGGCAGTTGTTTTGGCCAGCGGTCGGCGTGCGGGCCGAAGAACTTCTGCTGCTCTTGCACATCCCAGCCACGGATTTCCCTGGATGCCGATTCCCACCAGCCATGTCTGCACACCTCGTAATACGGGTGCCTGGGCGCTGAGCTGCCGTAGAGCAAGTCACGGCCGACCCGTTTCAGGTGCTTGCGCTGATTGCGCAGTTTCCATTTGATACGCAGCCGCTGCCAAGGGGATGGCACCGGTTTGACCTGCGGCACATCCAGGCAACGCGCCACCAGTTGAGGGCCGAACGCCTCGCCGTACAAGCTGAAAAAGTGCGCCTGCATGGCATGGAAAAAGCGCTTGTCGGCATAGTAGTGATGCACGAACTTCTCGGCCGCGCGCACCGTTTTGTCGCGCATCGCAAACGAAATCGCGATCTGCTCAATGGTGTGGATATCAAACGAGCCCTGGGTCCACTCATCGATCAATTGGATTGCCGTTGCGAGCAGCGGCGTATCGCTGGAACGCACGCCACACAGGCCGCTGTTATACAGCTTGAAGCTGTTGGTGGCGCTGATGCCATGCGCATGCAGATGCCCGCCCAACTTGAGATAGTCCGGGCGTTTGCACACGTAGCTCCAGTCGTATTCGAAGCCGTCCATCACATACCGGTCAGGCTCGATGAGTTCGAAGACGCGATGGGGGGATTTGAGGAACAGCGTGTCAGTGTCGACGAACAGGGTTTTGTCCGCCAGCGTCAGCCCTTGGGCAATCGCGCAAGCTTTGCGGCGGTGTGTATAGCCGTTATCCCCCTTCCATTCGAGCAGGGTCTGCTCATCGAGGTGGATGATCTCGACCGGCCAGCCGGCGTAATCCTGCGGGCGATCGGTCATGACCCGGATGCACAGCGACTCGCCCTGCTTGAGCTTCGCCAGCGCGGTGAGGATGCTGAATTTCGCTTCGCGCCGGTAAACATCCTGATTACCGTAGATAAGGTAAAGCAGCTGGTGCGACGTTTTCTCTAGAGGGGGCAGCGCTGGCGACATAACGAGCTCCGGATGACAGGCCGCGAACTTTACCGGAATTCAGCATTTACTACGCCACGATCTGGCAGCCGTCTGTATTTTTTTCACACCAGGAAACAATTCTTCCGCGCTTTGGGCGCCGCAAAAACTGTTCCCATGACGTGCACGTCACCCTCGGCTGTGACCTTTCTCTACGGCAAGATGCCATCACCGCCTCGGCGGTTACTCCCCTACACACTTCAACGAACGGAAAACACGCACCATTTTCGCGCAGCGCTTTCCTACGCTGCCCTTTCCTGGATCAGAATCCACGGTGAGACCACCACTGCCCACAAGCATGGGTCGCGCTCCACCAGGTCCAATGCCCGCGTCGCAGACACTCTCGCCAAGGCTCCCCGCAGCCAGCCAGGCAGCCACTTTGTCACGGTTGTCCTCAGCCATTCCCTCGGCGGCCTCGATCAAATCCAGGCCGGCGTCGACCCACAATAGGGCACCCTTGGCAAAGAACGGTTCAAGCTCCTTCCAGGAAATTTCGGCGGTTTCACCGAGCAGCTTGGCATAGAGGGTGCTAGGTTCTTGCGTCATGGGAGTTCACCTGTCGGAAAAAATCGGCGCAATCATAGCGTCCCGACTCCGGTAGAAAAACCCAGTTGCAATTGAGTCATCGATTGAAAGTGTCAGGAAAGCCAAGGATTGCCCGAAACTCTGGCATCGCCCCGCCGCAATTCTGTCTTTTTCTTTCATTTAAGCGACATACGCGGCTTTTGCCCCCAGCAGCCAGCTTTTCAATAGATCAACTGGCGCTCTACACTGTACCGGTACAGTTGCCAGGGCACTGCCGGGGGGATATTCGCGATATCTGATCCGGTTCTGCAGCTCACAAGGCCGCTAGAACTATAAAAAATACAACAGTAAGAGTGGAGCACTATGAATAAGGCTACTAAGCAGATTTCCAAACTGTTTGCCGCTATGGTCCTGGCTGGGGTTGCCGGCCATTCGTTCGCAGCCGACACCATCAAGATCGGCATCGCCGGCCCTAAAACCGGGCCGGTGACGCAATACGGCGACATGCAATTCATGGGTGCCAAGCAAGCCATCAAAGACATCAACGCCAAAGGCGGCGTAGACGGCAAGATGCTTGAGGCCAAAGAATACGACGACGCTTGCGATCCGAAACAAGCGGTTGCCGTCGCCAACAAAGTGGTCAACGACGGCGTCAAGTTCGTGGTCGGTCACCTGTGCTCCAGCTCCACTCAGCCTGCAACCGATATCTACGAAGACGAAGGCGTGATCATGATCACCCCGGCGGCTACCAGCCCGGAAATCACCGCCCGTGGTTACAAACTGGTGTTCCGCACCATCGGCCTGGACAGCGCCCAGGGCCCGGCAGCCGGCAACTACATCGCCGACTTCGTGAAGCCTAAAGTCGTTGCCGTACTGCACGACAAACAGCAATACGGTGAAGGCATCGCCACTGCCGTTAAACAGACCCTCGAGAAGAAAGGCGTGAAAGTGGCCGTCTTCGAAGGCCTGAACGCCGGTGACAAAGACTTCTCCTCGATCATCCAGAAGCTCAAGCAAGCCGACGTCGACTTCGTCTACTACGGCGGTTACCACCCTGAGCTGGGCCTGATCCTGCGCCAGTCCAAGGAAAAAGGCCTGAACGCCAAGTTCATGGGCCCTGAAGGCGTCGGTAACGACTCCATCTCGCAGATCGCCCAGGACGCTTCCGAAGGCCTGCTGGTAACCCTGCCTAAATCCTTCGACACCGACCCGGCCAACAAAGCCATCGTTGAAGAGTTCGCCAAGAACAAGCAGGACCCAACCGGTCCGTTCGTGTTCCCGGCCTACTCGGCTGTTGAAGTGATCGCCGGTGGTATCGCTGCCGCGAAAAGCGAAGACACCGCCAAAGTGGCAGCCGCCATCCACGCGGGCACCTTCAAGACCCCTACCGGCGAGCTGAGCTTCGATGCCAAGGGCGACCTGAAGGACTTCAAATTCGTGGTCTACCAATGGCACTTCGGCAAACCAAAAACCGAAGTTTCCCCTCAGTAAGCCAGGCGTTACTGGTCAACAAGCCCACTGTGAGAGCAGTGGGCTTTGTTTTACGAGGTTTATGGGCCTGTCACCCGCGATCCGGGCGCTGGCTCACCTGAAAATCTTAAAACCGTCACCAGCGGTTCGCTGGCAAACGCTTTGCGCAAATGTGCTCACAGAACACAGCGCAGGGCCGGAACATGACTCCACCAGTGAAATGCGTATCGGGTTTTTAGGAGCGCTGTAATGCCTGAGATCTATCATTTTTTCCAACAGCTGGTTAATGGTCTGACCATTGGCAGCACCTATGCCTTGATAGCCATTGGCTACACAATGGTTTACGGCATCATTGGAATGATCAACTTCGCCCATGGCGAGGTATACATGATTGGTTCCTACGTGGCCTTCATCGCCCTTGCCGGGCTGGCCATGATGGGTATCCACTCCCTGCCGCTGTTGATGACCGCTGCGTTCCTTGCATCGATCGTCGTAACCAGTGCCTATGGCTACAGTATCGAGCGCGTTGCCTACCGTCCCTTGCGTGGCAGCAACCGTCTGATCCCGCTGATTTCCGCCATCGGCATGTCGATTTTCCTGCAGAACACCGTATTGCTGTCCCAGGACTCCAAGGACAAGTCCATTCCCAACCTGATCCCGGGGAGCATCTCCTTCGGCCCAGGCGGCGCACAAGAAGTGCTGATTTCGTACATGCAGATCCTGGTCTTCGTCGTCACCCTGGTGGCCATGCTGGGTCTGACCCTGTTCATCTCCCGCTCCCGTCTGGGGCGCGCCTGCCGGGCCTGCGCCGAAGACATCAAGATGGCCAACCTGCTGGGCATCAACACCAACAACATTATCGCCCTGACCTTCGTGATCGGTGCCGCACTGGCTGCCGTCGCGGCCGTGTTGCTGAGCATGCAGTACGGCGTGATCAACCCCAACGCTGGCTTCCTGGTGGGCCTCAAAGCCTTTACCGCAGCGGTATTGGGCGGCATCGGCAGCATTCCGGGCGCCATGCTCGGCGGGCTGGTGCTGGGTGTGGCCGAAGCCTTTGGTGCCGATATCTTCGGCGACCAGTACAAGGACGTCGTGGCGTTCGGCCTGTTGGTTTTGGTGCTGTTGTTCCGTCCGACCGGCATCCTGGGTCGTCCGGAGGTTGAGAAAGTATGAGCAAATATCTTAAATCGGCGTTTTTCAGCGCCTTGCTGGTATGGGCCGTGGCCTTTCCGGTACTCGGCCTCAAGCTGAGCATTGTCGGGATCAACCTGGAAGTGCATGGCACCGGCACCGTGACCCTGACCATCATCGCCCTGTGCTCGGTGCTGATGTTCCTGCGGGTGCTGTTCAGCCAGCAGGTCGGCGCGTTGTTCAAGAGCAACCGCGGCCCGTTGGTCTCGCCCAAGGTCAGCCAATTCCTGACCCTGCCGCGCACCCAGCGCTATATCATCATCGGCCTGATTGCTGCCGCTCTGGTATGGCCATTCTTCGGCTCCCGGGGCGCTGTCGATATCGGCATGCTGATCCTGATCTACGTGATGCTTGGCCTTGGCCTGAACATCGTGGTGGGCCTGGCCGGTCTTCTCGACCTGGGCTATGTCGGGTTCTATGCCGTCGGTGCCTACACCTACGCGCTGCTCTCGCATTACCTCGGCTGGGGCTTCTGGATCTGCCTGCCGATCGCCGGGATGATGGCTGCGACCTTCGGCTTCCTCCTGGGCTTCCCAGTGTTACGCCTGCGCGGTGACTATCTGGCCATCGTGACGCTGGGCTTCGGAGAAATCATCCGCCTGTTCCTGCGTAACCTGACCGACATCACCGGCGGCCCTAACGGCATCAGCAGCATTCCGAAGCCGACGTTTTTCGGGCTGACATTCGACAAGAACGCCGCTGACGGTGCGCAAACCTTCCATGAGTACTTCGGGCTGGCCTACAGCGGTACGGACAAGATCATTTTCCTCTACCTGATCGCGCTACTGCTGGTGCTGGCCACGTTGTTCGTGATCAACCGGCTGTTGCGCATGCCTATCGGGCGGGCATGGGAAGCGCTGCGCGAAGATGAAATCGCGTGCCGCGCACTCGGTCTGAACCCTACCGTCATCAAGCTCTCGGCCTTCACCCTCGGCGCAACCTTTGCGGGCTTTGCGGGTAGTTTCTTCGCCGCGCGCCAAGGCTTGGTAACACCTGAGTCATTCACTTTCCTGGAGTCTGCAATCATCCTGGCGATTGTGGTGCTGGGCGGAATGGGGTCTCAGTTGGGCGTCATCCTCGCGGCTGTCGTAATGACGCTACTGCCGGAGTTGATGCGTGACTTCAGCGAATACCGCATGTTGATGTTCGGCGCCCTCATGGTGCTGATGATGATCTGGCGACCTCAAGGCTTGCTGCCCATGCAACGTCCACATATGGAGCTGCGCAAATGAGCCGCGAGATCCTGAAAGTCGAAAACTTGAGCATGCGCTTTGGCGGCTTGCTGGCGGTCAACGGCGTAGCCCTGACCGTAAAAGAGAAACAGGTGGTAGCGCTGATCGGCCCCAACGGCGCCGGCAAGACCACGGTGTTCAACTGCCTCACCGGTTTCTACAAGCCGAGCGGTGGCAGCATCCTGCTGGACGGCCAGCCGATCCAGGGTCTGGCCGGTCACGAAATCGCCCGCAAGGGCGTGGTGCGGACCTTCCAGAACGTGCGCTTGTTCAAGGACATGACGGCGGTCGAGAACCTGCTGATCGCCCAGCACCGTCACCTGAACACCAACTTCTTTGCTGGTCTGTTCAAGACCCCGGCGTTCCGCAAGAGCGAGCGCGAGGCCATGGAATATGCAGAGTACTGGCTGGACAAGGTCAACCTCACCGAGTTTGCCAACCGCCCGGCCGGCACCCTCGCCTATGGCCAGCAACGTCGCCTGGAAATCGCCCGCTGCATGATGACCCGCCCGCGGATCCTGATGCTCGACGAACCGGCCGCCGGCCTGAACCCCAAGGAAACCGAAGACCTCAAGGCGCTGATCGGCGTGTTGCGTGAGGAAAACAACGCCACGGTGCTGTTGATCGAACACGACATGAAACTGGTCATGAGCCTCTCCGACCACATCGTGGTGATCAATCAGGGTACGCCGCTGGCCGACGGGACCCCGGAGCAGATCCGTGACAATCCTGAAGTGATCAAAGCCTATTTGGGGGAAGCGTAAAATGCTGCAATTCGAAAACGTTTCCACTTTCTACGGCAAGATCCAGGCCCTGCACAGCGTCAACGTGGAAGTGCGCCAAGGGGAAATCGTCACGCTGATCGGTGCCAACGGCGCCGGCAAGTCGACCTTGCTGATGACCCTGTGCGGTTCGCCGCAGGCCCACAGCGGCAGCATCCGCTACATGGGTGAAGAACTGGTGGGCCAGCAGTCGTCAGAGATCATGCGCAAGAGCATTGCCGTGGTGCCCGAAGGTCGCCGCGTGTTCTCGCGCCTGACGGTGGAGGAGAACCTGGCCATGGGCGGGTTCTTCACCGACAAGGGCGACTATCAGGAACAGTTGGACAAAGTGCTGCAGCTATTCCCCAGGCTCAAGGAGCGCTTCAGCCAGCGCGGCGGCACCATGTCCGGCGGCGAGCAGCAAATGCTCGCCATCGGTCGTGCCTTGATGAGCAAGCCCAAGCTGTTGCTGCTGGACGAACCCTCGCTGGGCCTGGCGCCGATCATCATCCAGCAGATCTTCGACATCATCGAACAGCTGCGCAAGGACGGTGTGACTGTGTTCCTGGTGGAACAGAACGCCAACCAGGCGCTGAAAATCGCCGACCGCGCCTACGTGCTGGAAAACGGCCGGGTGGTGATGCAAGGCACGGGTGAGCAGTTGCTGACTGATCCGAAAGTGCGTGAGGCGTACCTGGGCGGTTAAAAAAGGTTCCTGCAGGAACCCGATAAAAAATGTGGGAGCGGGCTTGCTCGCGAATACGGTGTATCAGTTAAGTATCTATCGACTGACACACTGCTTTCGCGAGCAAGCCCGCTCCCACATTTGCTTTGTGTGAACCTTGAATTTTGCATCGATTGAAATTTTTTTCGTCGAGTTTGTAACGAAATTCTCCCTGCTGCCTCTAGTGGAGTAAGCAGGCATTCAAGCTCGCTACCTCAACCCACCGCTGGAGATACACCATGACTACCAAACTGTCCGCCGCTACCTTGATCCTGGCCCTTGGCTCTGCTCTGAGCCTGTCCGCAATGTCCAACATGGCCCACGCCGACGACGCCAAAATGGACAAATGCTTCGGCGTCGCTGAAGCCGGCAAGAACGATTGCGCCGCAGGCGCCGGCACGTCCTGCGCCGGCACCTCGAAAGTCAAAGACCAGGCCAACGCCTGGAAACTGGTGCCCGCCGGCACCTGCGCCAAAACCCCAAGCGCCACCTCGCCGACCGGTTTCGGCCAGGAAGCGGCCTTCACCGCCAAGTCCTGACCCCCCTACAGCCTGAGTACTGATGATGACGCTTATGCCCTCACCGGCTCAGGCACCCGGCCTCCCTGCCAGGCCGGGCTGGGGCTGAAGACCGAGCACTTCACGCAAGTGCTCGAGACCTCGCCCGCGATCGGTTTTTTTGAAGTGCACGCCGAAAACTACATGGTGGCCGGCGGCCCGTTTCATCATTACCTGGGCTTGATCCGCGAACAGTACCCGCTGTCGCTGCATGGCGTGGGCCTGTCCATCGGCAGCGAAAGCTCACTGAACCTTGACCACCTGGCGCGCCTGGCCACGCTGATCGAACGCTATCAACCTCAATCCTTTTCCGAACACCTGGCCTGGTCGAGCCACGGCCCGGCGTTTCTCAACGACTTGCTGCCGCTGGCCTACGACAGCGCCACCCTGCAACGGGTGTGCGAACACATCGACCAGGTACAGAGCACACTCAAGCGGCCGATGCTGCTGGAAAACCCGTCGACGTACCTGCTGTTTCATCGCTCGACCCTGGACGAAACCGACTTCATCAGTGAAGTCATCCGGCGTACCGGCTGTGGGTTACTGCTGGATGTGAACAATGTCTACGTGTCGTGCATCAACCATCAACGCGACCCACTTTCCTACATTGACGCGTTACCGCTGCACGCGGTGGGTGAGATTCATCTGGCGGGGTTTGCCGAAGACACTGACAGCCTGGGCGAACGCCTGCTGATCGATGATCACGGCGCGCCTATCGATAACGCCGTGTGGCAGCTGTACGAACAGCTACTGGCGCGTGTAGGCGCAGTGCCGACGCTGATCGAACGGGATAACCAGGTGCCGGCGTTCAGCGTGCTACTGGCGGAAGTCGAGCACGCCGAACGGTACCTGTCGCAGGTACGCCCATGAGCCCTCAAGACGCGTTCGCCCGTGCCCTGCTCGCGCCTGACCTGGCCTGCCCCGATGGCTTGTTCAGCCGCAATGGCGCCGACCCGGCCAGCCGTTTTTCGGTGTACCGCAACAATGTACACAGCTCGTTGATCAACGCGCTGGCCACCGCGTACCCGGTGACATTGCAACTGGTGGGCGACGCATTCTTTCGCGCCATGGCGGGGTTTTACGTGCAAGCGTCCCCACCCGACAGCCCGCTGATCCGCGAATACGGCAGCACGTTTGCAGACTTTATCCAGGGTTTCGAACCGGCGGCCAGCGTGCCCTACCTCGCCGATGTCGCACGGCTGGAGCGCTTGCGCGTGCGCGCCTACCACGCGGCGGATGCGCAAGCCCTGGACCCGCAAACCGTGCTTCACACACTGCAAGGCCAAACGGACCTGGGAGCATTGCGCGTGCAACTGCACCCTCCCTTGCCACTTTAAGCTCTGCCTACGCGGTGGTTGCGATGTGGGCGGCGCACCAGACCGAAGGCGCCATGCCCACCTTGAACCCCTGGCACGCCCAAAGCGCGCTGGTGCTGCGCCAAGGCCTGGTGGTCAAGGTGTTCGCCATCGACACTGGCGCAGCGGCGTTGATCGACCAGCTGAACCAGGGCGCGCAGCTGGAAATGGCAGTGACCCACGCCCTCGAAGCGGCGCCCGAATTCGACCTGAACCCATGCCTGGGCTTGTTGATCCGCCACGACGCCATCACTCATTTGCACACAGAACAAAAGGTCCAGCCATGAGCACAGCCGCCTCGCCGTTTATAAAACGGCTCATCGACCGGTTTGAGAAAATCCCCTACAGCCTGATCGCCTTTCTCGCACGTTTCTCTATGGCCGCGGTGTTTTGGAAGTCCGGGCAAACCAAGGTTGAAGGCTTCGCCGTTGATCTGATCAGCGGCACCTTCCAGCTCGGCGTACCGAAACTGGCCGCCTCGACCCTGCCGTTGTTTCGCAGCGAATATCAGGTGCCGCTGCTGTCAGCGGAAGTGGCGGCGCGCATGGCGGCATTCGCCGAACACTTTTTCCCGGTGCTGATTCTGCTAGGGTTCGCCACGCGCTTTTCGGCCCTGGCCCTGATCGGCATGACCCTGGTGATTCAACTGTTTGTGTACCCCGACGCCTACCCGACCCATGGCACCTGGATTGCCTTGTTGTTGCTGCTGGCCGCCAAGGGTCCGGGTTGCCTGTCCATCGACCATCTGATCGCCCGTCGCTACCGCTAAAGGCGATCCAGCGCCTCGCCGCTGCGCTTGAACCAATCCACCAAATAATCAGCCAGCACCTGGGTACGACGCGGCAGGCCACCCTGGTAAGGGTGGACCAGGTACATGGGCATGCTCCGCGTCTGATAATCGCGCAGGAGCCAGCGCAATCGGCCGTCAGCCAATTCCGCCGGCAACACATAGGACGGCAGGCGGGCGATACCGGCGCCCACGAGAGCGGCCTTTTTCAACAGGTTGTAGTGATTGGAGGCAAACGTGCCGCTGACCCGCACCCGCAACAATTCATGCTGCTGGTGGTACAGCCACTCTTCACGACCGCTGTAGTGGCTGTTGAGCAGGCAGCGGTGCGTGGCCAGCTCCGCCGGGGTCTGCGGCTCGCCGTATTGCTCCAGGTAGTCCGGGCTGGCGCAGGTCATTTCGTGCCAGGCCAGCAAAGGCTTGGCCACCAGGCGCTCGTTTTCAATCGCGCCCGAGCGCACCCCCAGATCAAAGCCATCCCGTGCCAGCTCCCGGTAGCTGTTGTTCAGCTCGAGTTCGATCTGCACCTGCGGGTACTGCTTGGAAAACTCCAGCAACAGGCCGTCGAAGAAGGTTTCGCCCAGAGAAACCGGAACCGTCATACGCACGGGCCCGGCCAGATCGTCCTTGAGCCGGGCCAATGCTTGACGAGCGCGATCTACTTGCACCACCAGCGCCTGCGCCTGGGGCAACAACGCGGCACCGGCGGCGGTCAGGCTGAGTTTGCGGGTGGTGCGGTGCAGCAGCACCACCGCATAGTGCGACTCCAACTGGCTGATGCGCTTGGACAACTGCCCCTTGCTGCAGCCCAGTTGCTCGGCCGCGACGGTAAAACTGCCGGCCTCGATCAACACGGCAAAGGCCGCCAGGTCATCCATTTCGCTCATGGATTGTTTCCATTTGAAAACCAAAGGTTGCCTATTAGCGCGTTTATCCACGCAAAAAGCCACTCTAGACTGAACCTTCACTTACCCCCTGGAGGAACAGCACCATGAAAATCCTATTGATTGGCGCCAGCGGCACCGTCGGCTCGGCAGTGAAGGCCGAACTGGCCCAGCGTCACGACGTGATCAGCATCGGCCGCAGCAGTGGCGACTTTCAGGTGGATATCAGCGACAGCGCCTCGATCCGCGAGCTGTTCGAACAGACCGGCCAGTTCGACGCATTGGTCTGTGCCGCAGGCAGCGTGAATTTTGTGGCCCTGGGTGAGATGAGCGAAAACGATTTTGAACTGGGCTTGCGTGACAAGCTGATGGGCCAGGTCAACCTGCTGCTGATCGGCCGCGAGTACGCTAACGATGGCGCCTCGTTCACCTTCACCAGCGGTATTCTCAACCGTGATCCGATTCGTACCGGCGCCTCGGCGGCCTTGGTCAACGGTGCGCTGGATGCGTTCGTCAAAGCCGCCGCAATCGAATTGCCACGCGGCCTGCGCGTCAACTCGGTGAGCCCGACCGTGCTGCTGGAAGCCATGGGTAGCTACGCGCCATACTTCCGAGGTTTTAAACCTGCGACGGGGGCCGATGTGGCATTGGCCTACGCCAAAAGTGTGGAAGGTTTACAGACAGGCCAAACCTACATCGTAGGTTGAGAGGCAATTTCTCCACGGGAAAACTGAGACATCCATTCGATCACTAGCTCGCGGGGCGCAAAAAGAACGAACGCCCCGCCCAGCTGGCTTTGAACCTTGGCCGTGGTCAGCTGATAACCGTCTACGTAGAGTGTCAGCTGCTTTTGGTAAGCAAGCAGGGTAATGGACTTTGTCCTCGCCTCGGCCTCGGGGCTCAACGTGACATTCACCTCAACCAAGACTGGATCGGGGTCTTCGGCTCTTTTCAACGTCACCGATATCTTCGTGAAGTCGATAGCTGACGAGTAGACGAGCCGGGCGGGCTCGTCTGATAAGGCGACACTTGCCCAAAGCAAAAAAGCCCAAAGGCCCCATTTGATATTCATCGCTCTGCGCACTCCAAAAACGCCGACATTCTCACGAGTCCTCAACCGCCGCTGTAAGAAACATCTGAATTAACAGCGCCTCTTTCCTATAACTTTGGCAACAGGCTGTTGAACCGGTGTCCTGCACTTGTGATGAGCCGCCAGCCTGCGTAACGTGGCGGCACTTGTTTGGAGACCCGATAATGCGTGCCGCCCGTACCCTCGCCCTGTTTGCCTTGCTTCCCCTGTTCGCCGCCTGCCAGATGTTCGAAAGCGAGCCGGCCAAACCGTCTCTCGCCGGGCTGACCCGCATGCAGGGTGAACTCACGGCGGTAGGCGACAAGCTGCTGTTCCAACCGTGCAACGACAAACGCAATTACGTGGTCAACGACACCGGTGGTACCAGTATCCTGCAGGAAGCCGCCTCACTGGCAGGCCAGCAAGGCGCCTTGTTTGTCGACTTGCGTGGCAAATTCTCCGGCGTCGCCAGCGGCACCCAAGGCAGCGTCGACCTGCAACAGCTCTACCGCGTCGAGCGTTCGACCGCGGCCTGCGACGACCCGGACTTCAAGCGCATGATCCTGCGAGCCAACGGCCACAAGCCGACCTGGGTGATGAACGTCACGGCCAAGGGCATGGTCCTGGAGCGCGAAGGCCAGCCGCCACTGGCGGTACCCTATGTGGAAGAGCAAATGGGCGACGGCCGTTTCAACCTGATGACTGAGGCCAATGGTCAGCACGTCGAACTGTGGGTAGCCCCACAACGCTGCATTGACAGCGCCAGCGGCAGCCTGCAACACATGACCGCCGAGCTGCGGGTCAACGGGCAGGTACAACGTGGTTGCGCGTCTTTCGGCGGTTCGCGCGACGACTGATTCAGCCCTGCGCTGTTTTAACATGACGAAAAACCGCCATTGGGGCTTATAATCGCCGGTTTGCAAAACAGCCGGCCTCTTTGTCCGCCGCCTACCGGATCCCGTCATGTTACGAATCACCGAACTCAAGCTGCCCATCGACCATCCCGAAGAAGACCTGCGCCCTGCCATCGTGCAGCGCCTGGGCATCGCCAGTGATGACCTGCTCGATTTCACCCTGTTCAAGCGCAGCTACGACGCCCGCAAGAAATCTTCGGAGCTGTGCTTCATCTACACCATCGACCTGAACGTGAAGGGTGAAGCCGCCCTGCTGCTCAAGTTCGCCGATGATCGCAACATCAACCCGGCACCGGATGTCAGCTACAAAGTGGTCGGCCAGGCGCCGGACGGTCTGGTTGAGCGGCCGATCGTGGTGGGTTTCGGCCCCTGCGGGATCTTCGCCGGGCTGTTGCTGGCGCAGATGGGCTTCAAGCCGATCATCCTCGAACGCGGCAAGGAAGTGCGCCAGCGCACCAAGGACACCTGGGGCCTGTGGCGTAAAAGCGTGCTTAACCCCGAGTCCAACGTGCAGTTCGGCGAAGGCGGCGCCGGGACCTTTTCCGACGGCAAGCTCTACAGCCAGATCAAAGACCCGAAATTCCACGGCCGTAAAGTGCTGCACGAGTTCGTCAAGGCTGGCGCGCCGGAGGAAATCCTCTACGTCAGCAAGCCGCACATCGGCACCTTCCGCCTGACCGGCGTGGTGGAGAACATGCGTGAGCAGATCATCGCGCTGGGCGGTGAAGTGCGTTTCGAACAGCGCGTCACCGACGTGCTGATCGACGACGGCCAACTGAACGGCGTGGTCATCGACGGCGGCGAGCAAATCCGCTCCAAGCACGTGATCCTCGCCCTGGGCCATAGCGCCCGCGACACCTTCCGCATGCTGCATGGGCGCGGTGTGTACATGGAGGCCAAGCCGTTCTCGGTGGGCTTCCGAATCGAGCACCCGCAGTCGCTGATCGACGCCGCACGCCTGGGCAAGTACGCCGGGCACCCGAAACTCGGCGCGGCCGACTACAAGCTGGTGCACCACGCCAAGAACGGCCGCTCGGTCTACAGCTTCTGCATGTGCCCTGGCGGTACCGTGGTAGCGGCGACTTCCGAGCCGAACCGCGTAGTAACCAACGGCATGAGCCAATACTCGCGTAACGAACGCAACGCCAACTCCGGCATCGTGGTCGGCATCACCCCTGAGGTGGACTACCCGGGCGGCCCGCTGGCCGGTATCGAGTTGCAGGAGCGCCTGGAGTCCCACGCCTACATCCTCGGCGGCAGCAACTACGAGGCCCCTGCGCAGCTGGTGGGTGATTTCATCGCCGGCAAACCCTCCACGGCCATCGGCAGTGTGGAGCCGTCCTACAAACCGGGTGTGGCTTTGGGTGACCTGGCCCTGGCCTTGCCGGATTTCGCCATTGAGGCGATCCGTGAAGCACTGCCGGCGTTCGAAAAGCAAATCAAGGGCTATTCGCTGCACGATGCGGTATTGACCGGTATCGAGACGCGCACCTCATCGCCACTGCGGATTACCCGTAACGAGTCGATGCAGAGCTTGAACGTGAAAGGCCTGTTCCCGGCCGGTGAAGGCGCGGGCTACGCGGGCGGGATTCTGTCGGCCGGTGTTGACGGCATTCGGATTGCCGAGGCGTTGGCGCGGGATATGCTCGGCATCGAAGCTTAAGAACTTTTCCCCAGCCAGCACACATCCAATGTGGGAGCTGGCTTGCCTGCGATGGCGGAGTGTCAGTGAGCACCGTTATCGTAGACAAGCCAGCTCCCACGCTGGGTTTTGTGTTGGGTCAGATATTGGCGCGCAGGATGCTGTCCGGCAGCGGCTCACCCCGCTCCACACTGGCCGCAACGGCGGCGATCAAGCCTTCCAACGCATACCCCTGCCCCGCCAGCCACGCTTGATCGTAATAGGTGGTGGCATAACGCTCGCCCCCATCACACAAGATCGCCACGATCGACCCCGACTCCCCGGCTGTTTTCATCTGTTGCGCCGCCACTAACGCGCCGATCAGGTTGGTCCCGCTGGAACCACCGACCCGCCGCCCCAACCGTTGCGCCAAGTAATGCATGGCCGCCAGCGACAAGGCATCCGGCACCTTGACCATGGCATCAATCACCTTGGGCAGAAACGACGCCTCGACCCGTGGCCGACCAATCCCCTCAATCCGCGAACCGCAGTCCAGGCGCAGGCTGGCGTCGCCGCTCTGGTAAAAATCGAAAAACACCGAACGCTCGGCATCGGCACACAGCACGCGGGTGCAGTGCTGGCGGTAACGCACATAACGTCCCAGCGTGGCGGTGGTGCCACCGGTGCCGGGGCTGGAAATCAACCAGCTCGGTTCGGGATGTTGCTCAAAGCGCATCTGCTGGAAGATCGACTCGGCAATGTTGTTGTTGGCCCGCCAATCCGTAGCGCGCTCGGCGTAGGTGAATTGGTCCATGAAATGCCCGCCACTTTCCTTCGCCAATCGTTCGGACTCGGCGTAAATCTGCGTCGGATCCGTTACCAGATGGCTCTTGCCACCGTAGAAGGCAATCTGCGCGATTTTCTCCTGAGAGGTGGTGGCCGGCATCACCGCGATAAACGGCAAACCGAGCAGGCGGGCAAAGTAGGCTTCGGAAATCGCCGTCGACCCGCTGGACGCCTCGATTACCGGCGCCCCTGGCTTGAGCCAGCCATTACACAGCGCGTACAGGAACAGCGAGCGGGCCAACCGATGTTTCAAGCTGCCGGTGGGGTGGCTGGACTCATCCTTGAAATACAACTCAATACCCGGCAACCCCGGCAGCGGCAGAGGGATCAGATGCGTGTCGGCGCTACGCTGGAAGTCTGCTTCAATGATACGAATGGCTTCGCGGGCCCAGGGACGGTGGTCGCTCATGGAGGGTCTCTCTAAGGATTTCAGCCTTGATTTTAGGGGGTTTCCTACAGGCCACACAGATACAGTGACGACTCAATTGGACACACAATTGCTAGGCTTAAGCGCAACGCCATCCCAGCCCGTCGCTTATAACAAATAAGAATATAACTTTTGTTTTAACAACTAACGGTACGGGTTAGGGTACCCACCTATTGAACCTGGATTGGAGAGCATCCCTTGCCTCTGCGTAGCACTTTCACCCGTTTCTTCCAGCTGGAAGCCGCCAGCGGTCTGTTATTGATCGCCGCTGCCGCCCTGGCCCTGATCATCAATAACTCACCATTGTCACACCTGTACAACGCGTTTCTCGACGTACCGGTGGTGGCACAGATCGGCGCGCTGAAAATCGCCAAACCGGCCCTGCTGTGGATCAACGATGGCCTGATGGCGCTGTTCTTCCTGCTGATCGGCCTGGAGGTCAAGCGCGAGTTGCTCGACGGCCACCTCTCCAAGCCATCGCAAGTGGTGCTGCCCGGCGCAGCGGCCATCGGCGGCATGGTCGTGCCGGCCCTGATCTACTGGGCGATCAACAAGGATTACCCCGCCGCCCTCTCCGGCTGGGCGATCCCCATGGCCACCGACATTGCCTTTGCGTTGGGCGTACTGGCGCTGTTGGGCAAGCGGGTCCCGGTGTCGCTGAAGCTGTTCCTGATGACCCTGGCGATTATTGACGACCTGGGCGCGATCATCGTGATCGCTGTGTTCTATTCCGCCGACCTGTCCGGTGCCGCGCTGGCGGGCGCCGGTGCTTGCCTGGTGGCCTTGATCGCGATGAACCGCCTGGGGGTGATCAAACTCGGGCCGTACCTGATCATTGGCTTGATCCTTTGGGTTTGCGTGCTCAAGAGCGGTGTCCACGCGACACTGGCCGGCGTGACCCTGGCATTCTGCATCCCGATGCGCACCAGGAATGCCGAACCCTCGCCCCTGCTGACTCTGGAACACGCCCTGCATCCCTGGGTGGCCTACGGCATCCTGCCGTTGTTTGCCTTTGCCAACGCCGGTGTTTCGCTGACCGGGGTCAGCCTGGAGAGCTTCACCCACCACGTGCCCATGGGCATTGCCGCCGGCCTGTTGATCGGCAAGACCGTTGGCGTATTCGGCCTTACCTGGCTGGCCATCAAGACCGGCCTTGCCGCCCTGCCCAGCGGCGCCAACTGGGGTCAGGTGTTCGGTGTCGCGATCCTGTGCGGCATCGGCTTTACCATGAGCCTGTTTGTCGGCTCCCTGGCGTTTGTGCCGGGCGCCAGCGAATTTGCCGGTGAGGACCGTATGGGGATTCTGACCGGGTCGATATTGGCAGCGTGCATCGGGTATGCGGTGACGGCGATGGCGAGTCGCAAGCAGACCGTTGTTTAAAACTCGAAGTCCGCATCAAAAACCTGGAAAGCAAAAACCAAAAAGCCGCCTCGGTTTAAACCGAGGCGGCTCCACTTTTCAGACCTTACAGGTCGTCAAAGCTAAATATCCAGTATTTTGCTTGGGATTTATTGCAAGCTTTTACGGGCTAAATTGGAAAGAGAAAAGGCTGAGCAGGCAACCCATACCCGCTATCGTCCGGTCTTGATTGATTGCATGACCAGAGATAGCATCCGCCTGCAGGTCGATGCATCCTTGAGATAACAACCCCAGCCGCAAACTGGGATTGCAATAAAAAACCGCCCTACTAAGGCGGTTTTTTATTGCCTGCTGTTTACCGCTTAACGAGTAACGCGGCTGGTGCCATCAACGGTCATGATGCGCACGCGGTCGCCGATGCGGAAGATTTCATTTTCCTGCACGGCCTGCACGTAAGCGCGCATGCTGCCGTCGTCTTCGCGAACGGTGATTTCCACGCCCTGGGTGCGGGTCAGGCCTTCTTCGGTGGCCGAGCCCAGCAGGCCGCCGGCGACTGCGCCGATCACGGCGGTGACGATACTGCCACGGCCGCCGCCGATGGCGCTGCCGCCAACACCGCCGATAACTGCGCCAGCAGCGCCGCCGATCGGGGTCTTGGTGCCTTCGATTTTCACCGGACGCAGGGATTCGATAGTCCCCATGCGCACGGTTTGTACACGACGCGCCTCGTCACGGGAGTACGAGTCGCCGGTCAGACTCGAGGCGCAGCCACCCAACAACAACGACAGGGTGGTAAAGCAGGCAACTAGTAAAACGGACTTACGCATAGCATCAACTCCAAAGGACAGGTGTTCATTAGACGCTGCAGCTTGGCGCCTGTCACGGCAAGCACCGCAGAAAATTGCTTTCATTCAGCCCTAGTACAGACTGCCAGCACCAGAAAACTCGACGAACGGTAGCACTCACCTTGTTCCCAAGATTGTCATGGACGCGTTCATGGTTGTAGCCGCGCACACGCCCGAAGCCTCTTGAATAGAGACTTCGGTGTGCTCGGCAGGATTCAGGCGAAGTGACGAAAGGTGACGCTCAAGGCGCCAGCCGCTCGCGTGTCCAGTCACCCGCTTGCAGGCGATAGTTGAGGCGATCATGCAGGCGGCTGGTGCGGCCTTGCCAGAACTCGATGCGCTCGGGCAGCAGACGATAACCGCCCCAATGCTCCGGGCAGTCAGGCTGGGTGTCGCTGAAACGCTGCTCGGTGGCCTTGAGCAAGTCCTGCAGTTCTTCACGGTCACGGATAACCTTGCTCTGCGGAGACGCCCAGGCGCCCAAGCGGCTGCCCAGCGGGCGGACCTGGTAGTAAGCGTCCGACTCCTCGGGCGTGACCTTGATCACCCGCCCCTCGATGCGCACCTGGCGCTCCAGGGTCGGCCAGAAGAAGGTCATGGCCGCGAACGGCCGCGCCGCGAGCTGTTCGCCCTTGGCGCTCTGATAGTTTGTAAAGAAGGTAAAGCCCTGCGCATCCAGGCCCTTGAGCAACAGGATGCGGCAGTGCGGCCGACCGTCCTGGTCGACCGTGGCCAAGGTCATGGCATTGGCTTCCACCGGCGGCTGCTCGGTTTTCACCGCATCGCCGAACCACTGGTGGAACAACGCAAACGGTTCGCTCGGAGCCTGAGCCTCGGTCAAACCGTCCCGTATGTAATCACGACGCATATCGGCCAGGGCCTGGGTCATGCAGCTTTATCCTTCTGGTTCAGCAGATCAGTTTTTCGCCTGGTCGTTAGCCGCCGGAGTGGCCGCCTTGGCTTTGGCCGGGGCCGGCTTCTTGGCAGCCGGCTTGGCTGGGGCCTTTTTGGCGGCTGGCTTGGCAGCGGCTTTCTTGGCGGCAGGCGCCTTTTTCGCCGGGGCTTTGGCAGCGGGCGCCGGTGCTGGAACATCCTGCACAGCGACCATTTCAGCTACCGGCGGGGTTTTGCCCGACTGGTATTTGCTCAGCAAGGCCAACATAGTTGTACGCTGAGTGAACATGATTTCCATGCGACGATTCAGCGCACGCCCCTGGGTGCTGTCGTTGGCGGCACGCGGCATCAGGTCGCCCATGCCACGCAGCATCAGGCGATCCTGCTTCAAGCCGCTGAGGCTGAAGATCGAGGCGATGGATTGCGCACGTTCCTTGGTCAATGCCTGGCTGGCCGGAGCAGTGCCGGTGGCATCCACGTGGCCCAGTACCAGTACGGCGGTCTTCGGATCGGCTTCAACCGCCTTGGCCACCCGTGTGAACGGGCCCAGGGTGACCGGCAGCAGCATCGCCGGGCGTTTCGGGTTGTAGGAGCCGTCTACCGGGGCAATCACCACCAGCACGTTGTCGCGACGCTCCAGCTGCAGGTTGCTGTCCTTGATGGCGGCGCGCAGGCGCGGCTCATAGTCGTCCAGCCAGGCCTGGGTGATTTTCGGATCCGGCATCGGCACGTTGGTTACGTCGACCTTGGCCAATGGTTTGGGCTTGCTTTCGAACGGCCACCACCAGTGGGTTTCAGTGTCGGTCTTGGCCACTGCAGGCGCCGGGTCCGCAGCCTTGAGGTCGGCTTTCAAATCGGCCTTGGCATCAGCGGCCTTTTCGTCAGCGCTCTTGGACGAGAACGGCCACCAGCTGGAGCCGGTGTCAGCCTTTGCGACGGGCGCCGGCGCAGCGGCAGCAGGCGCGGCGGCAGCGGCTGCCGGTGCAGCAGGCTTGGCGCCGGCCGCGGGTTTGGCATCCGGTTTTGCATCAGTTTGGGTGACGGCGTCCTTGGTAGCGGCTTTATCCGATCCAAATGACCACCAATGTCCACCCTCGGCATCATTTTGCGGAGTTTGTGCGCAACCGGTAATAGTGAGGCACAGCGCCAGTGCCAAGGACTTGTTCGATAACATGAGATATCCACAAAATGAGAAAAGAAACGGGGGCCTGGATGACCCATTAAACAGACGCTTACAGAACATCAGAGTTACATCATTTTCGTTCAGCGCCTTCTTATACTTGCCTTTGTAACAAAAAAACGTGAAACAGCAAGGGGTTTACAGACAACCGGCCAATATTCCGACCAACTTCTGTGCCCGTGGGTCCATAAGTACATAAGGCCCCAGTGTATTAGTCACGAAACCGAACGCTACATCATGTTCCGGGTCGGCAAACCCCACCGAGCCGCCTGCACCGGGATGCCCAAATGCACGTGGGCCAAGGCCGAACGTGGCATTGGGCAACTGCGGTTGATCCAACATGCAGCCCAGGCCGAAACGAGTTTGTGTCAATAATGTTTTATCCGGCCCGATACTGTGTTCGCGGGTCAATTGTTCGAGCATGTCGGCTTCCAGCAAACTACCGTCCAACAAACCACTATAAAAACCCGCCAGGCTGCGCGCATTACCGTGACCATTTGCCGCCGGCTGCTGCATGCGCCGCCATTCGGGTTTATTAGTACTGGTCAGAATAGACGGTGGGTTGGCAAATGCCCGTGTAGTCATGGCCGCCGGTTCACGCATCATTACTTGCAGTAAACGTTGTGCGGCTTCATCGCCCATATTGCCTTTGCTGCGCGCTATATGTGCAACGCGATAAAACTCTGCATCGGCCAGCCCCACATGGAAGTCCAGCCCCAGCGGCCGCGCCACCCGCGCCACGATGGACTCTCCGGGCCCGCGCCCATCGGCGCGGCGCAGTAGCTCACCGACCAGCCAGCCATAGGTGATCGCCTCATAACCGTGGCCTTGGCCCGGTGTCCACCACGGCGCTTCAGCCGCCAGGGTGTCGACCATCAGTTGCCAGTCGTACAGGGCCTCGGTGGGCAGCATCTCGCGGATCGCCGGCAACCCGGCCTGATGGCAGAGCAACTGGCGCAGGGTAATGGATTCCTTGCCCGCCACGGCGAACTCCGGCCAGTAATTGGCTACCGGCGCATCCAGTTGCAATTTGCCTTCGGCTACCAGTTGCAAGGCTGTGACGGCGGTGAACGTCTTGGTGCAGGAGAACAGGTTGACGATGGTGTCGCTGTGCCAGGCTTCGGTGCCATCCTTGTCGGCGGTACCGGCCCACAGGTCGACCACGGTTTCACCGCCGATCTGGATGCACAGCCCGGCGCCACGCTCCTGCGGGTCATCGAATAACGCGGCGAACGCTTCACGTACCGCTTCGAACTGAAGTTCGTAATGACCCTGAATCTGCACCTGAGCGCCCTCGGAAAACACTGTAAGAAATGGCCCGCATTGTTCCAGCCCTCAGGCCTTTTGTGAACCCGTCAACACGCAATCAATGGCCATTTCCGGAGTGCCCGCCGGCGTGTCCGGCGCCCTGCCCCGGGCCTTTGCCTGCCTGGCCGTCCCGGCCGCCTTCATGCTCATGCGCCGCACTGGCCGCTTTGGCTTTTTCAGCGGCCTTGCCCAGTTGGTCGATCGCCGCCAGGTTGCTTTTTCGCACACTGTCGACAAACCCCTGGAACGGTACATCGGTGATGCCGACCAGCCCGAAGTGGCCGTTTTCGCCGTCAAGCAAGCGGCCGGTCACCGGCTGGTCCAGGTACTGAAACCAATGCACGCCGACAATCGACGGCTCGGCCATGGCCTGCTTGAGGAAATTGCCGTACGCCACGCCACGATCTTCTTCCTTGGCCAACTGCGTCACGCCACCCCAGAACGGGCCACGGTCCGCCGAGCCGAAGTTGAACTCGGTGATCAGCACCGGCTTATCCAGTGCGCGCAGGGCGGCAAAGTCATAGCCGTCCTGGGGTTTGAGGGTGTACATGTTGAAACTCAGCACATCGCAATACTGCGCGCAGGACGCCACGGCTTCCGGCGTGCTCACGGCGTAGCGCCCGCCCAGCAGCAGTTGGTTCGGCGCGTGCCATTTGAGCGAGTCCGAGATGGTTTTGAAGTAGGCGTCGGCGAAGGTCTTCTGGAAGTACTTGAAGTCGGCTTCGATTTCCGGGTGCTCAGGGCTCGGCATCGGCGGCTCGAAACCCGGGTCTTCCATCAGCTCCCAACCGGCCAGCTGGATGCCCCAGGCACGCGACAAGCCTTCTTCATTGCGGTATTTGTCGCGCAATTGCTTGAGAAATGCGCGCTTGGCCGGCACGTCGGTGGTCATCCGCAACGTGCCGTAGGCCAGGGCGTAACGGGATTTCGGGTCATCGCCGGGCCCGGCCCAGGCCAACTCGTTATCGGCAAAGAAACCGATCAGCCACGGGTCATCGCGGTGATCGCGGGCGGCAATGGCCACGGCGCGTTCGGTGGCCATGGCAAAGCGCGGGTCAAACGGGTCAGGCATGCCGCCCCACCAGTCGGTGCCGGTGCTGATGCTGGCGTAGTCACCCACGATTGACAGCGGCAAGGTGTACGGCACGCGGTCAGCGGTGGCCAGGTCCGGCTCGCTCCAGTTGCCCACGGTGTTGAAGCCCCAGGCTTGCAGGCGATCAAGGGTGTGGGTCACCCAACGCTTGGCGTCAAACCCCTGGGTGTCGTAGGTGCGCTGCAGGTTGGCGCCATAGAAGTCGTACCAACGCCCGACATTGAAACCGCGCCCCTGATCCGCACCGTTGCCGCCACGGTTATCACCACGGCCGTAATACTTGTCGAACGGCTCACCGGCCTTGGGCAGCGCGGCGAACATCCACTCGCGCCCGGCCACATAGGTCTGGTTGTTGTCCGGGGCCACGGTATTGACGCCCAGGGAATAGAACGGATGGCCTTCCGGCGTCACCAGGTACCAGCGACCGTCACGCTTCTCGGTGCGGAAAAAACCGCTGGCATCGAACGCCGGGCCTTTGTTCCAGCCGCCATATTGGTCCAGGGCAGACTTGTCGCGCTCAGCCAGCCAGCCCTTGAGCTGTTGCTGCTCTTTGGCCGCGGCGGCCTTGAGTTGCTCGTCGCTGCTGACCTTTTCGGGCCAACGCGCACGAGTGGACTGGCCATACACATCCACCAGTTCGCTGTAGGCCGCTTTCAGCACCGGCTCGCTGTCCTGCACGCCAAAGCGCTCCAGCAGGATGCTTTGCGCGGCCGCAGGCTTGATCATCGACAGGGTCACCGAGGCCACCTGGCTGCGGTCGATCTCGCCGGCGCTGGCGGCCAGCAATACGCGCTGGCCATCCACGGTGATCGGCATCGGCGGGCCGGCCTTCATGCCCTGGCTCAACGGGGCATTGGCTTGCAGCGGGACCAGTAAGGTCTGGGCCGGGCCGGCCGGCAGGTCGACACGGCTGACCAGGGTTTTGCCGTCGCTGCTCTGCACCTTCACGTAGAGGGTCAGCGCCCAGTCCATGGCGCTCTGGATGCGCAGGCTCATGGCGCCGGACTGCGACCAGTCCCATACGCCGGTCTGCGGGCTGAGCACCAGACTTGGCTCGGCGGCCGGGTTGAAGGTAATGCGGCGCAGCACCTCGCCTTCGGGGGTTTGTTCAGCATTGTATTGCGGCAAGCTGGCGTCCTGCGTCGCCACCTTGACCACATCGGCAGGCCGCACGAAGTTGAACAATGTCTGTTGCCCGGCAGGTGCGGCCATCAATGGCGTGGCGAACAGCAGGGCAAAAAGAGCGGGCAGCGTGCGAATCATACGAACAAGGTTCTCCCAAACGGCCGGTGAATGGCCTGATGATGTAAAGCGTTGGCAGTGAGATAGACCACGCAGTGGGCGAATTCGCCCACAGTGGCTTAAGAAATTTCGCGCCTGAACGGCGGCAAAGCATTCAGGATAGCCTTGCCATAGCGCTGGGTGACCAAACGGCGGTCGAGCAAGGTGATGGTGCCCCGGTCTTCTTCGGTACGCAGCAAGCGCCCGCAGGCCTGCACCAGCTTCAAGGAAGCATCCGGCACCGAGATTTCCATGAACGGGTTACCGCCCCGCGCTTCGATCCATTCGGCCAAGGCCGCCTCGACCGGATCATCCGGCACCGAGAACGGGATCTTGGCGATCACCACGTGCTCGCAGTAGGCACCCGGCAAGTCGACGCCTTCGGCAAAGCTCGCCAGGCCGAACAGCACGCTGGAATCCCCGCCGTCGACCCGCGCCTTGTGCTTGTTCAGGGTTTCCTGCTTGGACAGGTTGCCCTGGATAAACACCTGCTTGCGCCAGTCGCGGTCGAGGCCGTCGAACACGTCCTGCATCTGTTTGCGCGACGAGAACAGCACCAAGGTACCCCGTGAACCTTCCACCAGTTCCGGCAGGTCGCGGATGATCGCGGCGGTATGCGCCGGTGCATCCCGTGGGTCGGCCTTGAGGTCCGGCACCCGCAGCACGCCCGCATCGGCGTGATGGAACGGGCTCGGCACCACGGCGGTAACGGCTTTTTTCGGCAGGCCGGCACGCATGCGGAAACGGTCGAAAGTGCCCAGCGCGGTCAGCGTGGCGGACGTTACCAGGCAGCCGTAGGCCACGTTCCACAGGTTGCGGCGCAGCATTTCGGCGGCGAGGATCGGGCTGGCGTTGACCTCGATATCAAACAGCGCACCGCTTTCCGACAGGGTCAGCCAGCGGGCCATGGGCGGGTTGTCTTCCGGGTCTTCGACGGTGAAGGCGGTCCATAACTCCCAGTTGCCCTGGGAGCGCGACAACAAGCTGCCGAACAGCGGGTACCACTCCTCGGCCTGGTTGCTGGCGATACCGATATTGACCTCGCCGTCCATGCCTTCCTTGAGCAGGTCGGTGAGGCGGGTAAACAGGTCGGTCAGGCGCGAAAAGCCCTTTTTCAGCTCAATGCCCATTTCGCGCATGTGCTCGGGGATCAGCCCGCCGACAAACCGGTGACGCGGGCGCTCACGGCCCTCCACGTCTTCGCCGGGCTTGAAGTCGGCCACCTGTTCGCAGGCACTGAACATGAATTGCTGCTGGGTCTTGATCTCCCGCGCCAACTCCGGCACTTGCTCGATCAGCTTGCCCAAGTCGCCGGGCAGCGGGTGCTGGGCCAGCAACTTGGTGAGGTTCTTGGCGGTGGTTTCCAGCCAGTCGGCGGTGGAGCGCAGGCGTGTGTAATGGGCGAAGTGGCCGATGGCTTTATCCGGCAGGTGGTGGCCTTCGTCGAATACGTAGAGGGTGTCGCGTGGGTCCGGCAGTACGGCACCGCCGCCCAGGGCCAGGTCAGCCAGCACCATGTCGTGGTTGGTGACGATCACGTCGACCTTGCCCATGCCTTCGCGGGCCTTATAAAAGGCGCACTGGCCGAAGTTGGGGCAATGGCGGTTGGTGCACTGGCTGTGGTCGGTGGTCAGGCGCGCCCAGTCGGAGTCTTCCAGGGCGGTGGGCCAGCTGTCGCGGTCGCCGTCCCATTTATTGCCGGCAAGTTTCTCGATCATGCTGGTAAACAGCTTCTGGCTGACTTCATCCACCTCGATCTTGAAGCCTTCTTCCTCGAACAACGACGCCGTGGCGGTTTGCGCGTGGCCTTCCTGCAGCAATACGTCGAGCTTGGACAGGCACATATAGCGCCCACGCCCCTTGGCCAGAGCGAAGGTAAAGTTCAGGCCGCTGTTGCGCATCAGGTCGGGCAGGTCTTTGTAGACAATCTGCTCCTGCAGGGCGACGGTGGCGGTGGCGATCACCAGGCGTTTGCCGGCGGCCTTGGCGGTGGGGATCGCGGCCAGGCTGTAGGCCACGGTCTTGCCGGTACCGGTGCCGGCCTCGACGGCCACGACCGCCGGGTCGCCACTGCGCCGGCCTTCGTCGTCGGTGTCGATATCCCCGAGGACTTTTGCCACTTCGGCGATCATCAGGCGTTGGCCATAACGCGGTTTCAAGCTCTTGGCTTCGAGAAAACGCGAATAGGCGCCCTGGATCGTGGTTTTGAGTTCAGTGCTGATCATGGATAGTCGGGCGCAAAAAACGCTGGATAAATTTTCAGTGGTTCGGATCGGCCGCTATCATACCCCGCTAATTAATCCCGCGCAGAACGGAGTACCACAATGACCGCGTTTAGCCTCGCTTACACCCTGCATGTATTGGCCGCCCTGGTATGGGTCGGCGGTATGTTTTTCGCCTGGATGATCCTGCGCCCCGCCGCTATGGCGGCGCTCGAGGGCCCGGCCCGGCTCAAACTGTGGGCAAATGTGTTTCAACGTTTTTTCGTATGGGTGTGGGTCGCGGTGCTGGTTTTGCCGATCAGCGGCATCGGCCTGCTGCAATTGCGCTTCAGCGGCTTTGAAACCGCACCGCGTTATGTGCAGGTGATGATGGGGTTGTATCTGGTGATGACGGCGCTGTTTATCCGCATCCAGGCGTTGAAGTTCCCGGAACTGCGCAAGGCGGTGGCCGCCGAGGACTGGCCAGCAGGCGCGGCTGCGCTGGGGCAGATCCGCAAGCTGGTGGGGATTAACCTGATCGTGGGGTTGTTGGTGGTGGCGATTGCTTCGGCTCGGCCGATGTTCTGAGGCGGTCCCCCTGTGGCGAGCGGGCTTGTGTGGCGAGCGGGCTTGCCCGCGTTGGGACGCGCAGCGGCCCTAAACCCATACACCGGGTGGTCTTAGTGGGGCTGCTACGCAGCCCAACGCGGGCAAGCCCGCTCGCCACATAAGCCCGCTCGCCACACCAGCGGGCTTGCCACAATAAGCGGTGTTACAGGCGTTGAATGGTCACGCTTCCCGCAGGCCCAGCCGGCCCCGGTTGCCCTTCCAAGCCCGGGCGGCCCTTCTCGCCGCCATCGGCGCGGTACACAACGCAGCCCTTGGATTGCCCGCCCTTGCCAGGCTTGCCCGCCGTGCCGGCCAAACCGCCAGCACCGCCGTCTACCCAGACCTTGATATGGTCAGCCGGAAAATCCTGCGGCAGCTCTACCCGTACGGCCGCACCCGCCGCGCCCGGCAAACCATCGCCACCGTTGTCGCCATTGGCCCCACGGCCCGCCGAGCCCCAGGTACAACCCGGGTCCACGCCGTTGGCGCCATCGAGCCCGGCATAACCCTGGGCACCGGCGCCGCCACGTGCGTCCACCGACAGTTCTTCAGCGCTCAGTGAATTGATCCGCAAGGTCAGGTCACGCCCGGCTTTGGCCGGTTTTTCATGGGTGCCGGGGGCGCCCCGTGAGGTGATCTGGCTGCCGTGGTCCAGCTGGGCATGGCGCACCTGCAATTGCAGTGCAGTATTGCCGGGGACAATCGCAATGCGCGCATCACGGCCCAGGTGCAGCTCATCCACGCTGACTTGGCTGATGTTGGCCGGGATCAGCAAGGTGCCGTAATCCGCCACCTCCAGGCGCTCCAGTTGCAACACGCTGGTGCTGTTGGGCAGGCGCATCAACGAGTTGGTTTCAACGCTGACGCTCTGGGCCAGGGCGACGGGGCTGACCAACACGGCCAACAGTAAAACCTTACGCATCATGGGGCTCCTGACTGATTTCAATTTTTTCTTTGAACGCACAGTAACGACTTCTACAGGCGATTTGCCAGTGAAGGATCAAAAAACTTGAGATGGGGGTGTGGTTCGGCGGCAATGCCCCTGTGGATTCCACAGGGGCAAGGCGGGTCAGCGGTTGATCTGGATTTCCGTACGGCGGTTCAAGGCACGGCCATCAGCGGTTTTATTGTCGGCTACCGGATGGCTTTCACCCGCACCGGTCACAGACACAAAGTTACTGCGAGGCACGCCGGCGCCGACCAGATAATCGGTGACCGAGTGGGCGCGTTTTTCCGAAAGTCTCTGGTTATAGGCGTCATTGCCCACGCTGTCGGTGTGGCCGCTGACCCGCAACTGGGCGCTCGGGGCTTCCTGTTTCAGGCGCGTGGCGATGGTATCAAGCTTGGTTTTATCCGCCGCCGTCAACTTGGCCGAGTCGAACTGGAAGTGCACATCGCGAATCACGATGGTTTCTTCCTTGACCACCACCACCTCCTCTACCACCGCCGCCGCCGGTGGTGCAGGTGGGCAGCCATTGACGTCGACCTGCACGCCTTTCGGAGTGCCCGGGCACTTGTCGCGGCTGTCCGGCACGCCATCACCGTCTTCGTCGCCATCACCATTCACCCAGCAATAGGCTCCGGCCATACCGCCGATCAACAACGCGCCATAGCCTGCATAGGCCGAGCTTTCAGTGGCACCGATCGCGGCACCGGTCACACCGCCAACGGCGGCGCAGGTGGGCCAGTCGGTTTTTTGCAAACCTGCGCAACCTGTCAATACTCCGGTTAGCAGAACCAAGGGTAGAGCTGTCCGCATGATGCTCATCTGATTTCTCCTGAGGGGATCGGCGGGGGCCGATGGGTGGAGTAAAGACGGCTCTTTTCATCTGCGCCAGTACGCCACACCCCCGGATTCATTGAGGATGATCGCACTTGTAGGATTTTTCGCCGCCGCCCGCTCTAGGCCCGCACGCTCAGCCGCGCTAGTCTCTACGGTCCTGATGTGAGGATCTTCGATGACCGCTGGTATTTCTTCCCGTACGCCCCAACAAGCCTTGGCTGCCCTGCTGGATCTGCACCAGCCCAAACGCCTGTTGCTGTTGGGCGCCAGCCAGTTTCCCGCACTGGATGCGTTCAAGGCGGCCCATCCGGACACACAGGTCTCGGTGGCGGTGCCTGGGCCTTTGCCGGCGGAGCTTGCCGCGCAGCGTTTTGACCTGGCGCTGGTGGTGGACTGCCTGGAGCACCTGTCAAAACCACAAGGCCTGACCCTGCTCGGCGGCATTCGCAACCTCAATGCCAGCCGCATTGCGGTGCTGGTGGACCTGGGCGCCTGCGACTGGAAGGACACCGACTTTTTCTCCCTGGCGCTGCAGGCCGGCGAGCGGTTCCAGCGCGAGGAACAGGTTCTGACCCTGTTTACCTATGATCTGCTTGACTATAAGCAAGTGCCGGACTGGCTCAACGCCCGCTTCTGGGCCAACCCGGAAAACTTTGGAAAGTATTGGTGGTAACCCGATGAGTACATCCATTTGCCCCTGCGGCAGCGGCAACCTGCTGGATGCCTGCTGCGGCCATTATCACGCCGGCCACCCGGCCCCGTGCGCCAGCGCCCTGATGCGCTCGCGCTACAGCGCTTACGTGCTGGGCCTGGTGGACTATCTGGTGGCCACGACCCTGCCCGCGCAACAGGCCGGGCTGGACCGCGACGCCATCGCAGCCTGGAGCGCCCAAAGCACCTGGCTTGGCCTTGAGGTGGAAAGCTCCGAGGTATTTGGCGGCCAGCCAGAGCATGCCTTTGTAACCTTTACCGCACGCTGGCATGACGCCACTGGCGAACATAGCCACCGCGAGCAGTCCTCTTTCGTACAGAATGATGGGCGCTGGTACTTCATCGACCCGACTGTGGAAGTGAAGGCGGGCCGCAACGATGCGTGCCTGTGCGGCAGTGGTCAAAAATTCAAGAAGTGTTGCCACAATTACCTACAAGATCACAGGTAGGGCAGTCTCCAGCATGGGCAAGGTTTTCAGTTACATCAGATTCAGCAGTGCAAAGCAGTCAGCAGGCGACAGCTACGCCAGACAGGTGAAGGCGGCAAAGGCGTTCTGCGACGAACACAGCCTTGAACTGGCCGATCCCCGTGATTACCTTTTCTTCGACTCTGGCCGCAGTGCGTATAAAGGAAGACACCTCGACGATACGGGCGAGCTAGCGCGATTCCTGACCTACGTTGAAGACGGGACGATTCCGGCGGGCAGCTATCTGGTAGTTGAGTCTCTGGATCGACTTTCGCGTGAGCGCGTGCGTGACGCCCTCCCAAGGTTCCTTGACCTGCTCACCAAGGGCATTAACGTCTACACCAGCACAGACAAACGCCTTTACACCCGCGACTACAACGAAATTGACCTGATCATTTCGATCATCTCCATGTCACGTGCACATGAGGAAAGCGCCACCAAGGGAAAGCGTGTTTCTTCTGCATGGCGTAACAAACAGAAAGACGCCCGCGACACCGGTAAACCTCTCGGCAAGCTCCGTCCCTTGTGGCTGGACGTTACTCCAGATGGCTACGTACTGAACCCGGAAAAGGCTGATGTAGTCCGCCGAATCTTCGACCTTTCTACCAAGGGCCACGGCTCACGCATCATCGCTGCGACACTGAATCAGGAAGGTATCCCCGCATTCAGTGCAGGACGCAAAAACGTCTCTGGTTTGTGGGGATTTTCAACCGTGCGTCACATCCTCGACAGCAGGACTACCCTCGGAGAGTATCAGCCGCACATCTTCATAGACGGTAAACGAACTCCAGATGGCGACCCCATCAAGGGACAGTTCCCGGCTGTCGTTACTGAGGATGAGTTCTACTTAGCTCATGCCGCCCGCACGTCACGCAAAACACACACCGTTACGCGCACCACCGCCAATTTCAACGTGCTCGCTGGCATCTTCAACTGCTACAAATGTGGCTCAGCCATGCACCTACAAGGTCAGCATGGCCGCAAGTATTACAAGTGCTCCAAGACGACAAAGGGTATGTGTAACGCTGGCATCATCAGCGCCCCTCGCTCCGAGGCTGTCTTCAAAGAGTTGTTAGCCAAGGTCGATAGCCTGTCGCTGGTGCAAGACAGTTCAGGCAGCTTGCGAAAATCGCTACAGGTGATCGAAGGCCGTATTTCTGAATTCAAAGCACGTCAGGACGAAGCAGAAGCTTCCCACGCTGAGTTCCCATCCCGGATAACCGCAAAGTTGCTTAGTGAACTGGAATCAAGCATCACCACCTTAGAATCCGAGCACGCAGCCCTCTCTGAACAGTTGGTCGCGGACAGGGTGATAAGCAAAGATGACTTTTTTGAAAAGCTCGACCTTGTGACGTTTGAAGGGAGAGCAGCGGCTAACAACCTGATCAAGCGGCTTGGCCTCTTCATCTTCGCCAGTAAGAACGGCAGAACAGACGAGGTATATTGGGTAAGCAAGAGCGATGTTCCACCGCTACCGTTTAGTTCAGAGTCTGAAAATTTACTGTTTTACTTCATACACCGGGGTAACGAAATCCGCTTCGAAGCTATGTACGACGAATATGTTGATCTTCAAGTTACTCAGGGCGAGATTAATGAAGTGGAAGCGATCTTTGCCAAAACTGAATCATGGGACGATTTACCGCCCCATCTCTTGGCAATGTGGAAAGCCAAACACGGTGTAATCACAGAAGACTCAGCCGACGACAGTACCTAGCAAGTTTAAAACCCTCCATAGGCTCTACAGGGACACTTCAACCTTGTAGAGCCGCAACTAGCCTCACCCTCTCCCGAAGCCCTCCACGCTCGCTCATGAGCGCTTATTGCTGTGCTCTACTACTACTAACCAGCGTGAGAGAGATCAGCCACCAGTACACTTTCGCAGCCCTCACCACTTAACAGTTAATTCATCACAAAGCAACTAAAAGTGAGGATTTTACTTGACAAAATAGAAACATACTGTAGAATATTAATTGTAGAGGACGATTGTTTTCTACAACTCTTACACCCCCAGAATTACACCCTCTTTGATTGCCTCACTCGCTTTTACCCTCCAGTTTCGCAATCAAACACGCGGTGATCGTTTACACACCACCAGAAATCAGAGCAGAGTCCACAGTCCTCATTGCTGGATCACTTGCTCCCCAAACTTTCCCTTCGCAATGCCTTTCGCTAGATGGGCATGGTGTGGTCTCCGCCCAGTAGATTCGCGAAACACTGGCAACTACTTCTTAGCAAACTAAATTCCGACGACACACATCAGCGTCGAAATGTCATACCTCCTATATATGACCTTTAAAGAGGTGGCTTCGGCCACTTCTTTTTTCCCAATTTCCGATTTCTCACAAGAGGCCAACTAATGAAAGTGCCAGAAAAAGCAACTTCCCTGCTACAAAGGTGTGCCGTTTGCGGCAAACCGATTATCACCAGCTACATGCTAATGAAGCCACGCTATTGTTCTCATTCTCACTACATGCAAGCGTGGCGATTGAAGCAGAAAGCGAAGAAAGCAGAACAAGTAGCAGCGTAACACCCCCCGCTAGACACTCCGCCATTACAGCACAGAACCCTAACACACCTACCAAAGGAATCTAAGATATGAAAAAGTATGATTTGACTACGACCCGTAAAGTCGTAGCCTCTGAGAAAGCCGAATACATCAAAGCGGCAATTGAGTTTGCCCGCAACTCCCCCGCTCCAGTTTACGAAGGTAGCCGCCAGCCAACCCGCTCTATCCTCTTCACAGTGCTGACGCCATACGATGGCATGACCAAGTATGCCAAACTGGCTAGCGAAGGTTGGGAGCTAGACATTAACTATAAGTATCAAATGGTCAAACTCAATGACCGTGCCCCGCTCCAGTTTGCAGCTCTGGCACCCCACAACTACTTTGACGAGCATCTAATGCCAACCATCGCCATGAGTGCAGAAGCAGCGTACGAACGCGAAGTGGCCGAGCATAATAAACTAGTTGCCCGTGGAAAGGCTGATGCCCAACACCGCGAAGTGATCAAGGCTCGCATCATCGCTGAGAAAGAAGCCGAGTTGAACGCCGAAGTTGATCGCCAAATCAGAGGTAACAAGCAGCGTCCAAACTATGAAGCCCTGATGAACAGTGGCTTTGCTGACGCTTAATAACATCGCAGAAGAACAAGGGGGCCAAGTGCCCCTTTTCGTATTTAGGAGATTCGTATGTTAAACGAAGAGGTAGCCCGCCTAACAGGTAAACTGATTTTCAACGTGCAGGGACTTCAAACCCTTGCCAACTTCCAGAAGCGACTACAGTCAGCCCAGACTAAAGTTAACGGACTCGCAATGGCAGTTAGCAAACTGCATACCGCACTGGCAAAGACTTTGAAAATCAAAGTAGACACAAGTCAGGTGGACAAGTCTAAGGCCAAGCTTGAAAGTGCAATCAAGCGTCAGGCAGCCGCTGAGGCCGCTTTATCCAACCAGCAGCGTAAGACGTTCGCCGCTGAGATCACCCAATCTAAGTTGAGGTATGCCGGGACCAAGGCTCAGGCCCAGCTCAACACAGCAGCCCTCGCCAGCCAAAAGCAAGGCGCCATCGTGGCAGCCAAGGCAGCGGCAAGCACTACAGCAGGTGGAGTCGCCACCAAGAGCCAACTGGCAAGCCAGAACGCTATCACGGCCTCCGTGGCCCGCCAGACCCGATTGCAAGCTATCCAACAGAAGCTAGCCGCCGCCACCCAGAAAGCGGCAAACGCGCACCTTGCCAGCCAAGGTAAGTTGCAAAGGATTCAGCAGCAGATTAACCACGGCCAGCAGCAAGCTCACCTTCGCGCCCAACGTGCGGCAACTCAGCAGGCGGCAGCTCAACAGACAGCCGCCAACAAGACTCAAGGCAGCACCCAGAGCGCTCAACGCTTCCAATGGGCACAGCAACGGCACCAAGCGTGGCAAGCCCGACAGAACGCTCCACGCTCATCACCGGGCGCCGGGATTGGAGGTAGTGGTATCGGTGGTGTTCTCGCCCTGGGCGGGATGATCGGCGGAATCGGGATTGCAGTGTCTGCCTTGAATGGCCTGATTGGTAAACTCGGGGAGCGCGTCGAAGAACGGAAAGAGAACGTCAAGGGTGCAGAAGCCTTTAACTCGAACTTCACCGCTATCAGTCGTGATCCAGCCCAGCAAAAACTTTGGCGAGACGAGTACATCAAGGCCGCTAACGACAGCGGCACCAATATCGACAATGACAGTGCTAAAGATTTTCGTAACTTCGTGATGGCCCAACTTGCCTATGGTAAGAAGCCCGACGGAATCATGAAAGACTACAAACTTCGCCAACAGGTATTCGCTATCAGTGGTGCAAGTAAAGACGATGCGAAGGAGCTGAACAAGCAACTTGGTCAGATGGCAAGCGACGGCACAGGCAATAAGCAAGACTACGATATCATCAACGACCGCATGCCGATGATGGCCCCATATCTAGCCCGTGCTTACGGAGAAGAGAAGAACATCAAAGACCCGCTTAAAGCGCGACAGACTTTGAATAAAAGGCTCAAGGCTGGTGATGGCGTCAAATACAGTTGGTATGAACGCGCCTTCCAACTGATGGCCGAAGAAAACCAAGGGATGCTTGAGGACCGCAAGAAGACAGTAACTTATACTCAAGCTCAAGCGGATAACCAGAAGTATCTAAACGACAACTCGGTCAACACTGACGCAAACCTCAGCGAAGTGATGAAGGACAACGTTAAGGCTTGGCAAGATGTTAATACAGACCTTGAGTCTACCCGTGTGGCACTCAAAGGTTTTGACGAAGGCTTAACCAGTGCCCAGACCAGCCTACTAAGACTCATGTTCGGACGTAACATGGATGGCAGCAAGAAGTCTGACGCTCAACAAATGGCTGACCGTATGACTACGGCAGACATGCCAGCTCCTGTAAACCTGTTCGACACTTCCGAATATCAGAAAATTGATCCAATCGGTGATCGCAGTAAAGGGTTTTACGATAATTTCCTAGACAAACTCTTTGGAGTTACAGAGCGCAACGCCCAAGCTCGTAAAGACCGTGACATGTCTCTTGGCGATCAGTACAAACTTCCTCAGATCGACGCCTCTGGTTTGATGCATAAAGCTGGTTTGGATAAAGATTTGAATTCTGACACAAGCAGCCCTCTAAGCCGTATCGCTGACTTGTCTAGTCAGTTCAAAGCCATGCAAGACTTGATGACCACAAACGGGAGTGCAGCCGCAGTGATGCAAGGCGCCACTAACGTGCAGCAAACCGTCTCCCCAAGCTACAACTTCGAAGTAACTATTGCAGGGAGTGCTACCGAGAAGGATGGTCAGCAGTTCATGGACTACGTTAAAACAGAAGTTGGACGCATGGAGAGCAAGTTGCCGGGTATCGCCGAAGACTCTATCAGAGGCATGCTTGTTCACGCCCGCTCTCAACAAGCCGAACGTTAACAGCCAAATACGAAAAGAGGCTTATAGGACTGCAATCCCATACGCCTCTCCCTTCTAACTAACAGCCCCAAGGAACCCTTCCAAAATGTCAAGCTTCACCTTCCACTACACACCTCTTCAAGTGCTGAGAGACGTTATCGTCTATTGCGTTCTAGTCATCTGCCTGATTATGACAATTGGTGCAGCTAACCGAGAGAGGTATAACGCTCACCAAACAGCTATCGAATTGAGGCGCGTCCAAGACTATACCGATAGTCAAGTGCTGCAATCACGAATGGCAATGCTCGACATTGTTACAGGGCTCAGCACCAGCACCAAACTTCTAACACAGATCACATGCCTAAGTTCTGGCGCTCAATGTTCCGATACCACACCAGAAAAGCCAGCCCCACTTAAATACACACCACCCAACACAACTACGGAGAACCCGCCAAATGCCCAGTAACAAGAGAGTTGATTACGCAGCAGAACGCTACAGCTTTGAAATGAAACTTCTCAACACTTCCTTCTCCAGCTTCCTAGCCCTGTGCAAAGACCTGAGAGAATCGGGAAGTACCAAGGGCGACAGGCTTTATACAGCACTCGCCACCCAGTACAGCCTACTTAAAGATTCTGGCTCCCTTGCCAAACTCGACGCAGTAACGCGCTTCACAGCTCTAGTACGTGAAGCAGCATACGCAATCAGCGAACTACTTAGAAAAGGAATCAAATGATGATCAACGAAGTTATCAATCCAAACGCCTACACTATGGCCGACCAAGTAACAGGTGAAACCTACCTGACCCAAGCCACTGCTACATTACTAGCCTTGGCTGGCGATATTGAACACTTACCAACATACCGTGCACTCGCCTTAGAGGCTGAGCAGTGGCACTTAGTAGACGCCACGGACGCACTGGAGGCTCTTTACCTCGACGCCCTAGAGCAAGTACCAACCGGCGATCACAGCGCCCTAGAAGCAGCTATGGACGCCCTGACACACCAAGTTAGTATTGTCCTGCACCACCTCGCACAGTGACACCCACCCCACACATTCAGCACGGAGAACGAACTATGAAGTATGCCCAGATCACCCAAGCTTACGACCGATATGAAGCCGCCTACCACTACCTAGAAGTTACCTTCGGTATTCACGTACCGTATATGTACCCAGACTTAGTTGGCTACACCGTGCAATGTGCGGAAGGCAGTGTTCCAGAACACCAATTCAAGCGTGACGCCAAAGTCATGTACTACATGCACTGATACATACACCAATCAACTGGAGATTCTACAATGAGCAAGACATACGACCCTATCGCAATTGAGGCACTACGCGAAACCTTGGGAATAACTGACCTTTACGCCGGGAATATTATCTTCCAGATTCTCCAAGCTGGCGAAGCCGTGACAGCCGAGTCCATCAAGAAGGCCAAGGCCAGTGTAAGTGTGAGTGTGAGCGTGCAGAAGAATGTAAAACCCGAAACAGCCATAGAAGCCACTAGCCGAATTTTGCGACAGAAATATGGAAGTTGACAAAACAGTAAACTCGCCTTAGATGACTCTTGCTTTAACTGGAAACTCTCAGCAATCGTAATTCGCAAGAGCGCCTAATACAGCTACTTTTAGTCTATCTAACCTAAAAGGGTTTACATGTGAGAATTCCGTGAGACAATACTATATAAGCAGGAAATAAACTTTGTTTGTGTTGACGCAATGTTAGCACCGCTCCTGTCAGTACCCCCGAAACATCCCCACGCAAAATACCCTCACACCATTCAAATGGAGAATTTCCTATGTCCGTTCTTAACAAGCGTGCCGGAACTTTGCGAAGCCTAACTTGCCGGGTCTGCCATAAGCAGTTCACTCGCAAGAAGTTTCAGCCAGTTTGTTGCCACGCCTGCAACACCATCTACAAAGCCGAACAACTAACCCTATCCCAAGCCGACCTTCAAGGAGCTAACACCGATGACCACCAGAACCACCACACCAGCTGTTAAGAGCACCCGCAAAGCGAACACATGCAAGGCCGCCAACTGCCGCAAGCAAGCCACAGCGAAATACTGCTCCACGGCGTGCAGAGTCGCCTCCCACCGCAAGGCCGATAAAAAGAAGTCACCTAGAGTAGTCAAGACAGCGATTGATTATATGGATGGCAGCTTCTGGACCAAGCTTTGTAACCACCTTGGCCGAGCCGGTACAGTGCAGGCTTCGCCTTACAATGCAGGTGAGTACCTGACCCTCAGCAAGCTGGACAAGCAATGCGCAGCATTCAACGGTGACGCTGGCCGTGTTTACGAACTCAGCCACATCGTCCCAGCCTCCAAGGGCGGGTTCTTCAACCTGCAAAACCTCGTCATCGCTCCAACCTCTATGAACCGAGCCCACGGCAGCACACACTTCGGATTCGGTGAAGGCGTAGACATGACAGAGGCCAACCCGCGCTTACTGATCACCCCCACCACGCCACACGAGACAATCAAGCAATTGCTGATCGAACTCCACGGCGAAGCGTTCATGCTGAAAGAAGCCAAGGCCGTCAAGCCAGTGAAGTCCACACGTAAGGCCGACTTGACGCAAGTGCTGATGATGTTCAACCCGTGCAATGACACACACGCCGATCTACTCAAGAGCGTTGAATTCATCAACGGCCTAACTGGTCGCCAGATGAAACAAGCGCTTGAGATCGTCAAGGGCGAGAACACAATGCCAATCTACTTCGCCCCAGCAACGCCACTGGTTGACGTGCTCACCTCCGAATTTGCCCGGCTGACCAAGTATCGCCCAGAGTTCGCAACCATCGCTGACAGCCTCACAGCAGCATTGGCGACCCAGAAGCACGCGCCCCAATCATTGTTCACCAGCGAGCACGGGAAGGTGTTGTTCAACCTGCTACACGGCAAAACTTTGGTGCAATCGACCATCGAAAAGCTGATCCTCGAAAACACGCTGGTATTCCGCGTTCGTTACGGTACAGGCTTCGACTTCCACACCATCGAAGAACACCAAGGGTTCTGGATGCAGGATCACGCCGACAGAGTGATGCTCACATCAAAGTGGGAAGTTGCTCAGACCGCAACCTGTCAAGAGTTACCGTTCTAACGTGTGACGCGCTCCATAGGTAGGAGTACGAGTGTTACGCTTACTCTGCCCTCCAAGCCACGCCCCATAAGGCTTTCAGCCATTTTCCAATGCAGATTTTGTGCACAGCACAATGGGCATCCACCTTCGCCCTGCGGACAAACGGCACTTGACAAACCTAAAAACACCTTGACAAAAAGACTTTATACTGTAAGCTGACGCTTGTCGTCGGCTTAGGCTCCGAAGGCATTGCCCCTGCGGAGCAACGAACGGTATACGCACCGCCGCCGTCAGTCCTGACACCCCGCCTTTACACACAACCGTCACCACAGAACGAGCTTCTAAGCTCTTGACCTTGATCCTCTCCAATGCGAAGCATTAAAGAGTACATCTTGTAAGGGCTTTCTTCTTTTGAACGGAGTGTCATGGATGTATCGAAAAGTTGAATACCCTTACAATCGGTACGATTGAAGCGATAATGCCTAAAGAGCGGAAGCTCTTAGGATGAAATCACTACTAGTAGTACCGAATCCACCATAAATAACCTCAATAAAAACCTCTAGAAACCTCCCACCTATGCCAGTTTAGGCACTCATTGCTTACGCCAATCACAAAACCATAATTGATAGCATTTAACTATCAATCCTTTCCCTGTTTGGGCGCCCAAACGACACCAACTCCTTGAAAGCCCTGCCCTGTATGGCCTACAGCCATGAGTGAGGATTCATAAAAGGGCGATCTGTCCAGTTGAGCCAGTTTCGGGAGTCACTGGTGTGCTAAGCCGGACGCTTTCTCTCTCTCCAATAATAGTTTTGAAAATCCGAGAAACGGAGCGCCAGCCCCGAGGAACGGCCAAGCTCTTCAAGTCGAGAACCATTCTCACCCACCACACCCCCAACAAAGGCGAAAGAATCTCATTTGAGATTTGAGAGTCCCCTTCAGTTCTAACTGCATAGCGTTCCACTCAATTGGAGCCGAGAGAAGGCTTCAAGCGCCCCTCCCGGCAGCCTGCATTGGCCGACACTACAAAGTCATTTGCTTGGCTTGTGAATAGGCAGCGTCGGATGCTTCGGCTTAGTCTCAGGATTTACGTGGCGGCGTCGGTCATCTTTTCCATCGTCACGCTTCGGCTTTGGTCCCGGTTTAATGTCGGTAAACATACTATTACCCCTAATGGTCGCCATCGAACTGTGGCGGGACAAATGTAGCAATAGGCCATCGTGCACGGGGCGAGACTTTAGTCTTGGGTCATCTAACGTCCGTATAACGACACCACTGAAAAGACTTCCGATCTGGTATCAACAAACGTGCTTGTTAATTTGTGACACCACCCGTACAATGACACCACGTTAAACGACACCACTTAGGACCAAATCATGTCCCGCACTTTTGCCTACTGCCGTGTTTCCACAGTTGACCAAACCACTGACAATCAGGTGCTGGAAATTCGTCAGGCAGGCTTCGACATTCAATCTCAACGTGCAATCGTTGAAACCGTGTCAGGCTCCACGCAGGCCAAGGAGCGTGCAGGGTTTCTCAAGTTGGTTGAGCGTATGGAGGCTGGAGACGTGCTGATCGTTACCAAGCTTGACCGTCTAGGCCGTAATGCCATGGATGTTCGCCAGACGGTTGAGATGCTGGACAATGCCGGTATACGGGTGCATTGCCTTGCCCTTGGGGGAGTTGACCTGACTTCTGCCGCTGGCAAGATGACCATGCAAGTATTGGCCGCTGTCGCCGAGTTTGAACGTGACCTGTTGATAGAGCGCACCAACGCTGGTCTGTTACGTGCGAAGGCCGAAGGCAAGAAGCTGGGACGCCCAGCAGCTACCGCCACCACCAAGATAGTGCAGGAAGCCAAAGCCGAAGGCTTGAGTCAGTCAGCAGCAGCACGTCATTTGGGCATTTCCCTAGCCACCATTAAACGCCATTGGGCATGAGCCCAAAAGGTTTTGGTGGAAGGCTTGCCAGCCCCTGTAGCCAGCCTACAGGTGAGAGCGCCATGAGGTAGGAGCCCAAGTGTAACGCACGTATCCGCCCCAACCCCACGTATTACGTGGCCTACAGCCACATTGCAATGCAGATTTCTTGCAAGATTCCAACCCTCCAGCCGTTAGCTGCCACGTATCACCTAGCCCATGCGACAGCATGACAGGCCACGTCTCTGTGTGCGAAGCCACACGTCTCGCCCCCTTCCAAGGTTGATCCTTTCAAGCGTGCATACCCTCAAGGGTACGTGCCAACCCAGTGTTATCGCCAACCACTATCACACACACCAACACTCTCTCAGCAGCACCACACGCAGTTGATAACCGCTCTCGTTATTTTAGGATTTTGGCGACTCTCCTTTGGCATGCTCGCGAGTCATTGAGTAGCTCTCGATTGAAAACAGCTTTTCCAGACCAGAGATCAAGTGAGGACGAAAGTTGCTCGACCCTCGCGGCGGACAGAATTTCAGCAGAAAAAAAAAGTGTGAAGGTTTCATTTCGAAGTTTTCTGGTGGTCGACAAACTTTTTCATGTCGATGTATGGCACATGTGTTTGCCCGTGAAAGAACACTCTTTCTACCGCCTGATAAAACTCTTTAGGATCGGACAAAAACCTCTTCACTTTTGCCCTGACTGACCTTATCAACTGACGATTTGAGTAGCCTGCTTTCGCCACCTCATTATCAATCATCTGATTCATGATCTCCTGCTTATCCTTCGAACTGTAGTGATGGGTGTAGAAGTTGGAGATTCGTGTATAAAACCACTCACCCGCAATGAATCGTTTAAATCTGCTATCAAGGTGTGCCAGCGCTTTATTGAGTTCGCCGGTTGAAACAACCTCCTTGTAGAAGGGTAAGAGTGAATCTTGAATTGCTCCTACTTCAATCTCTTCGCTTGGTGCAATCATAAAGTTGAATGGGCATGGCGACTTGATATCCACTGACTCACACAATTCAAAGCCTTCGCATGTCGCAAGTACAACAGCCACATTGTTTCGTGTTGCCGCATTCACTGGAGCTATCAGGGCAGCTAAATCCCGCCAAGGTATATATTCCTTGCTAGCAGCTAACCATAACCCTTTCGTTTTATCGCCATGGCACTCAAAGTGCAGGGCTGGTAGCAATACACCTGCTTTGCACTCGTTCTCTATGGCTTTTAAATGAGCTACAAGCGTAACCCTGCTTTTCACTACATATCGGGTACAGTAGTTGTAACGACTTATGCTGTTGGCAAAATCAGTGACGTCCTCATGCAATCGTCGCCCTGTCTGACTTTCGCCTTCGCTGAGGCCATCAAAGATGAATAGCTGATTGTTGCGACAGATCGCTGTGTAGGTTATCTCTACCGTCATTGTCCTATGCTCCCCAGCAATCACAATCTACTGCATATCTTCCAACAGTTTCTTTGTAATCACTTCCTGTTGAATCCAGTTAACAGTGATCTGGATCAACAACTTCAAATCCTTAATGTCTTTACCTTCCCACTTTCGCACGTAATGGGTTTCATCATTCCCAAGCCAGATAGCCCGCTTAGCACACTGCTTAACATTCTCATTTGAAACGAAAGCTTCAATAACCTGTGCAATCGGGCGCTTTTTAATATCTTCTTCTTTGTCAGGATTCTGAGCAGTGCAATAGTCTTTAATTAGATACTCTAGAGACTTCCTGAATCCCACACCGGCTATCTCTCCCAAACCATAGGCCTCGGCTTGAAATGCCTGGTTATAAATCTGCGCAAACTGTGGTGAGATATCCGCAACTTCCTGTACAACAGCAACAGATTTAGGAGTACGTGGCAGCAATGACACCAAGAAATGGTGCCCTTTCATCCTATCCCTTCTGTATGACGCTATAAACATCTTCCTACAGTCGACTTTGGGGCAGGTGAATAGTACATCCGCATCACCATTATCACTACATGTAAGGCCCGTTAAAAAGTTTGGATTGATACCTATATTGCATATGGGACAGGTATCGGGCAGCAAATCTACGCTAATATGCTCTTTCCCACCATTAATTAAAAGCCTGTCCATACTCACCCCAAATTAATCAAGCTAGTTAGTGCTCATGCCGCCGCAATCAAAATTCGTAATCACACTCGCCTTGTAACACCCTTAGACTATCCGCAATCATTGCAAACCGCCATCAGTTGCCTGTGTGTGACCTCTGGGCAGTGATGAAGACCCGAATAGCCTAGAAAAAACTGCTACATTGGGGGCACACTCGTTGGGAGCACGGGGACAATGCCTATCCGTAGAAGTAGAGATTTTGACCTTAACGCTAGCGTAGTACGACTCACGCAAGAGAAGCTTGCAGACTTCCTTGATGAGACAGAGCTTGCTCAGACACAGGTCAGGCTTGTGGCAGGAAAGATCAGCTTTGACGCCCCTGAATCTGTCCTAGAGAAAATCTAACAACATTTCGGCCAGCCAGCCGGTTGAGCTGGGCTGCTAGTGTTTTGTTGCACAACATTAAGAAGTGTTGTTCCAGCTACCTCTAACCCCCCTCAGGACTGACGCCATGTTTCGGATATACAGCTTGATGCTGGCGTTAACCCTGGGCCTGACCGGCTGCGCGTCCTGGTTCGAAGACGATGCGCCCCCGCCCCACGTATCCCTGGTGAAAGTCGAGGTGGTGCGCGCCAAGTTGCTCGAGCAGAAATTCAAACTGTACTTTCGCGTGGACAACCGCGACGACGCCGACCTGACCGTGCGCGGCCTGATCTACAAGGTCACGCTGGGTGACTTTGTGCTGACCGAAGGCGAGTCCAATGAATGGCTGACCGTGCCGCCGCGCAGCCATAAATTTTTCAGGGTGTCGGTGCGCACTAACCTCTGGCCGCAGATCCGCGATGTGGTGCAGATGCTGAAAAAACCTGATCACCCCGTGCCTTATCGCCTGGAGGGTGAGCTGAAAACCGGATTATTCATCGGTTATGACGTGCAGGTGAACCACAATGGCGAGATAATCCCCGGCGATTTTATTCCGGAGCGACATCGATGACTCAGCAACCCCATGTTCATGGTCCTGACTGCAACCACGATCACGATCACCATGATCACGACCATGGCCATGTCCACGGCCCGAACTGCGGCCACGCTCACCAGGAGCCGGTGCGCAACGCCTTGAAAGACGTTGGCCGCAACGATCCTTGCCCATGCGGCAGTGAGAAAAAATTCAAGAAGTGCCACGGGGCCTGATGCCCTGAATACAGTCAGTGTGGGAGCTGGCTGGCCTGCTCCCACATTTGATCGTGTTTCAAGCCAGTTTTTTTCGCTGAAACGCCAGCTCCACCTCCAGCCCCCCACCCTCGCGATTACTCAAACTCAATCGCCCCGCATGCGCCCGGGCAATAGTGTGGGCAATGCTCAACCCCAACCCATACCCGCCGGTCTCGGCATTGCGTGACCCTTCCACCCGGTAGAACGGCTCCATCACCTGCTCCAACTGCTCCTGGGGAATCCCCGGGCCACGGTCGCTGATGACGATCTTCAGGCTGTCCGCCTGGTCCTCGACCCGCACCACCACGTCGCTGCCATAACGCACCGCATTTTCCAGCAGGTTCTGCACGCAACGCTTCAAGCTGCGGGCATACCCCGGCAACGGCTGTTTCGCACGGCCCTCGATCAGCACGCTTTCGCCCACGTCCTGCAGATCCGCCTGCAAGCTTTGCAGCAGGGCATTGATGTCGATGTTCTGCCGCGCCTCGTTGATCTCGCCGCTGCTGACAAAATCCAGGGTGCTGGACACCATGTGCTCCATTTCTTCCAGGTCGCTGCGAAAGCGCTCCTTGGTCGGGGTGTCGTCGAGCATCTCGGTGCGCAGCCGCAGACGTGTGATCGGTGAGCGCAGGTCGTGGGAAATCGCCGCCAGAAACCGCGTGCGCTCGGCGATATTGGCGATCAGCCGTTGCTGCATCGCATTAAACGCCTGGGCGGCACGGCGGACTTCGGTGGGGCCGTCCACCGATAACGGCGGGCGCTGGATGTCCCGGCCCAGCGCTTCGGCGGCCTCGGCCAGCGCGTTGAGCGGGCGGATGGCCAGACGCACCGCCACCAGGGCGATCACCACCAGCACCAACACCCTAAGCAGGTAAATGCGCATCACGTAGTCGAACAACAGGTCCAGCGGCGAGGTACTGGTCCAGCCCTGCTCTTCACTGGCGTCCACTTGCAACCAGCGCCCATCGGGCAGGCGCAGGTCGATCAGAAATTGCCCCACCACGGGTTTGGAGCCCAGCAACGTCGACAGCCCGGCGCTCTGCCCTTCGCCATCCACCAGGGCCAGGCGCAACAGGATCAGGGTCTGGGCATAGCCGGTTTTCTCCGACAGTACTTTTTAATCAGACGCTCCGTGGGCCGGTCGCTGTCGTTGAGGCTGCTCGAAGTGTGGCTGGCCTGATCACTCAAGGTCAGGCGGAAATGCGGCGTATCGAGCATTTTGATCAACTGATCGGCCTGCTGCGGGTCGCGGTGCACCAGGCGCACCACGTCTGCCAGGCGCGTGGCGATCAGCCGCGCAGGGATTTCCAGCACCTGGCCATGGCGCCGGTCATACCAGATGCTGCTGGTCAGGGCCTGGGCTGCGAGCATACCGCTGACCAGAATCAGCACCAGCCGCCCGAACAGCGACCGCGGCAGCAGCCTCACGACTCCAGCACCACGTCATCGGCGGTGAGCATGTAACCCTCGTTGCGCACGGTCTTGATCAGCCCCGCCGGCAGTTGCGAGCGCAGGCGGCTCACGCACACATCGATGGAACGGTCGAACGGCGTGCTGTCTTTGTCGAACACATGGTTGAGCAAAAAATCTCGGCTCAATGGGCGGTTGGGATGCTGCAACAACAGGCGCAGCACACGGTAATCCGAGTTACCGAGGCTGACCACCACGCCTTCCGGCGTCAGCAATTGCCGCGCCCGCGTATCAAGCTGCCAGCCAGCGAAGCGAATGCTCGGCGCCTCGTCCAGCCGCGCACGGTCCGGAAAACTCTGCACCCGGCGCAACACCACCTTGATCCGCACCAGCAATTCACGCGGGTCAAAGGGCTTGGGCAGGTAGTCATCGGCGCCGATTTCCAGGCCCACGATGCGATCGATCAGCGAGCCCTTGGCAGTCAACATCACCACCGGGATGTTGGAGTTGACCCGCAGCTCGCGGCACAGGCTCAGGCCGTCTTCGCCGGGCAGCATCAGGTCGAGCACGATCAGGTCGATCACATTCAGCGCCAGGCGGCGGCGCATTTCCTTGCCGTCGGCGGCGGTGGACACCTGAAAGCCGGCGTCGCTCAGGTAGTCGCAGAGCAACTGGCGGATTTGCGGGTCGTCATCGACGATCAACAAGTGGTCTTGTTTGGCCATGGGCAGTCGAACCTAAAACTCAAAATGCAGGAGATAACCGAAAGTTCAGCCAACGGTGCGCGCAAATGTAATGGAATGTTGTGGGAAACCATAATCACGCATCAGCGATACAAAGCCAGGGCATGGCCAGTGGAATCGCTCTTTAGACTACCGAACCTAAATGAGAGTAATTGTAATTTAGACTCGGAAGTAGCCCATGTCATTGCCCACCCCTCACCGCCACACGCTGCACACGACCCTGGCGCCGATGTTCGATTTTCTTGCTGCCGGCAGCGTTGCCCCAACTGCATGGGCCGATGCACCCGCCACCACCGCCAATGATTCGGTGCTGAGCCTGCCGGAAATCAAGGTCGATGGCGAAGCCTCCTCCACCTTCAAGGTGGACCGCGTGACCTCGGCGAAAATCAGCCAGCCGCTGCTGGACGCGCCGCAAAGCGTGACCATCGTGCCGCAGCAGGTGCTCAAGGAGCAGAACGCGCAAACCCTGCAGGAAGTGTTGCGCAACGTGCCGGGCATCACCTTCATGTCCGGCGAGGGCAACCTGGGCTGGGGCGACCTGTTTTCGATTCGCGGTTTTTCCTCCGAGCAAAGCCTGACCGTCGACGGCGTACGCGATGCCGGCATGTCGACACGCACCGACACCTTCAACCTGCAACAGGCCGAAGTGTTCAAGGGCACCGGCTCCATCGAGTCCGGAGTGTCCGCCGTGGGCGGCAGCGTCAACCTGGTCAGCAAGGAAGCGCACCTGGGCGATGCCAACAAGGTGTCGGCCGGAATCGGCACCGACAGCTACCGCCGGCTCACCGCCGACCTGAACAAGCAACTGAACGACACCACCGCCGTACGCATCAACCTGATGAAACACTACAACCAGGTGGCCGAGCGCGACGACGTGGACTACGACCGCTGGGGCATCGCCACCTCGTTCGGCTTCGGCCTGGGCACCGACACCCGCGTGTTTATCGACACCTTTTATCAGAAAGACACCAACACCCCGGACGGCGGCGTGCCGATCCAGCGTGGGACGAATGGCGACCGCATGCCTGGCGTGAAACGCTCGAACTGGTACGGCGACTCCAGCCTCTACACCCAGGAAAACAAAACCACGTCGCTGACGGCACGCATCGAACACGACTTCGACTGGAACGACGCCAACCTGCGCAACCAGACCCGCTGGGAGCGCAGCGATAACTTCGCCGTGCTCTCCCCGGCGCGCTTCTCCGCCGCCGACGCCAATGGCAACAAAACCTGCACCGGCGCCCGCTGTGCGACCCTGGGCTACACCGGCGTAGGCCCGATCAGCCAAGTGCCGGGCAGCACGGTCAATGCCTACACCGACTACGTGAATAACAGCAACACCGCGTACGGCATCCTGCGCGGCAGCGACTTCGGTTTGTCCAAGCGCTACACCATTCTGGATAACCAGACCGACTTTGCCTTCACGTTCAACACCAGCAGCCTGCAACACGCGGTGGTCTCGGGCCTTGAGTTCTATCACGAGACCTACGGCGGCCTGAAACGCAACGCCGAAGTGCCGGCCGGCAACATGCTCTTCGACATGAGCGACCCCAGCCATAGCTTCGCCAGCACCTACGTGACCAAAGGCGAAGGCGACCCACGCTCGGTGATCGACAACGCTGGCCTTTACCTGGGCGACACCGTCACCCTCAACGAGCAATGGCAGGTCCTCGGCTCGCTGCGCTACGACCACTGGCGTGCGCAAACCAGCCAGCGCGGCCAGGCCACCATCAGCAGCACCGACGGTGCGGTAAGTGGCCGTGTCGGCGCGGTGTACAAGCCGTTGCCCAATGGCAGCATCTATGTGTCCTACAGCGAAGCGGCGCAACCGTCGGCGCTGGGCGCCTCCACCAACAACCAGATCTACGGTTCGGCCACCACCAGCAACTACAGCCCGGCCAAGTCCAAGACCTACGAACTGGGCACCAAGTGGGACATTGCCCACGACATGCTCAACGTGACCGCCGCGATCTTCCGCACCGAACTGGATAACGCGTGGGAGTACCAGGACGGTGAGTCGGCCCCGGTGCGCGCACTGCCCGCCAAGCGTGTGGATGGCGTGGAACTCGGCCTGCAAGGCAATATCACGCCGCGCTGGACCGCCTACAGCGGCTTCTCGGCGCTCAAGAGCAGGCAGACCAAAGGCATCAATAAAGGCGCAGAAGCCAAGAACGTCCCCGACCTGACCGCCAACCTGTGGACCACCTACGCGTTCACCGACGCCCTGAGCCTGAGCTACGGCGAGCAATACGTGGGCCGGCGCCGCTACACCGACAACAAATATGTCGGCGGTTTGAACAACAACAGCAGCTACGCCAATGGCCCGTCCGGCGTGTATGCGATCTACACACGAGACCATGAAAAGGCCCCCGGCTACTGGCTGAGCAACGTGGCCGCGCAATACAAGGTGAACAAGGACACCACGGTCAACCTCAACCTGAACAACGTGTTCAATAAGTTTTATTACAGCCAGGTCGGCGCATCCCTCGACGGCTTCCAGCTGTACGGCATTCCGGGCGCCGGGCGCACCCTCACCGCCAGTGTCGATTATGAGTTTTGAATTCCCCTCATCAGGAGCCCCCGCCATGTTCAAACCCCGTAACCTGCTCAAGCTGGGCGTGCTGTTCGGCGCCCTGGTGCTCGGCCACGCCGAAACCGCCGCTGCCCATGAAGTCACCGACGTGCTGGGCCGCAAGGTCGAAGTCAAAGACGACGTCCAACGCGTGGTACTCGGCGAAGGTCGGCTGATTTCCGCGTTTGCCTTGCTCGACAAGGACGCGCCGTTCCAGCGCATCGTCGGCTGGCAAAACGATTTGAAGCTGCTGGACCAGCACACCTACAACGCCTACCTGGCGAAATTCCCGACGGTCAAAGACATCCCGTTGATCGGGCAAGCGTCGGAGCAGAGCGTCAGTGCTGAGGAAATTCTCTCGCTGAAACCGGACTTGGCGGTGTTCAGCATTTCCGGGCACGGCCCGACCGAACACAGCCCGGTGGCCGATGTGCTGGCCAAGGCCGGCATCCCGGTAGTGTTTGTCGACTTTCGCATCAACCCGGTGCAAGGCACCCACACCAGCCTGACGGCCCTCGGCCAGGCACTCGGGCGTGAAGCCCAGGCCAAGGCGTTCCTGGCGTTCTACGACCAGCACATCAAGGCCATCACCGATGCCGTCGCCACCTTGCCCGCCGAGCCGCGCCCACGGGTGTTCCTGGAGTTGCTGGCCGGTGTCTGGCAGGCGCCGGGGCACACCACCGGCAAGAGCGGCATGGGTGAACTCATCGCCCTGGTGGGTGGACGCAATATCGCCGCCGGCGTGGTGCCGGGTGCACTGGGGGATATCAGCGTGGAATACGCGCTCAAGGCTGACCCGGATGTGTATGTAGCCACAGGCAACCGCAAACCCGGCTTGATCCTGGGCGCAGGCGTTGGCGCCGACGAAGCCCACGAAGCCCTGGAGCGGGTGCTGGCGCGCCCTGAGTTCGCCAATCTGCGTGCGATCCGCGAGGGCAATGCCCACGGCCTGTGGCATGACTTCTATAACTCGCCGTACAACCTGCTGGCGATTGAAGCCCTGGCCAAGTGGGTGCATCCACGACTGTTCGCCACGCTGGACCCGCAGGCGACCCTGGAACAGATCAACCAGCAATTCCTCGGGATGCCGTTGCAGGGCGCTTACTGGATTGACGCCAAATCCAAATAACACTCCCATAAATGTGGGAGCGGGCTTGCTCGCGAATGCAGTGTGTCAGTCACTGAATAGTTGACTGAACTAGCGCCTTCGCGAGCAAGCCCGCTCCCACATTTCTGGATCTTCATCGTTTTCAACACTGTGTGAGCCCTATGACCACTCAAACCCTCGACCTCGCCAGCGCCACGCACGGCTACCGCCGCTTGCTGGCGCGACGTGCCTGGCTACTGGCACTGCTGGGCACGGCGCTGGTCTGCGCGATTCTGGTCGACCTGGCCAGCGGCCCGTCGGGCATGGGCCTGTTAGCGTTGCTCGATGGCATCCTGCACCCGTCCCATTTGAGCGCCACCGACCAGGTGATTATCTGGAACGTGCGCCTGCCCTACGCGCTGATGGCGGTGCTGGTGGGCTGCGCGCTGTCGTTGGCGGGGGCCGAAATGCAGGCGATTCTGAACAACCCGCTGGCCAGCCCGTTTACCTTGGGCGTGTCATCGGCGGCGGCGCTGGGCGCGTCCCTGGTGATTGTGTTTCCGGTGACTACGTTGTGGGTCTCGGCCAATACGGCGATTTCCATTTCGGCCTTTATCTTCGCGGCGGCCTCGGTGTTTTTGCTGCAAGCCATGTCACGCCTGCGTGGCGCCGGGGTGGAAAGCCTGGTGCTGTTCGGCATCGCGCTGGTGTTCAGTTGCAACGCGGTGGTGGCCTTGCTGCAACTGGTGGCCACCGAAGACGTGCTGCAACAACTGGTGTTCTGGACCCTGGGCAGTGTGACCCGGGCCAACTGGGACAAGCTCGGCATCCTGGCGCTGGTGGTCGCCGTGGTGCTGCCGTTTTCGTTTGCCGCCGCACCGCGCCTGACCTTGCTGCGTATGGGTGAAGACCGCGCACAAAGCTTCGGCGTGGACGTGAAACGCCTGCGGTTTTTCTCGTTGCTGCGCATCAGCCTGTTGTCGGCAACCGCCGTGGCCTTTGTAGGCACCATCGGATTTATCGGCCTGGTGGGGCCGCATATCGCACGGATTCTGGTGGGCGAAGACCAACGTTTCCTGCTGCCGGCCAGCGCCCTGACCGGCGCGTTGCTGCTGGCGCTGTCATCGATCGCCAGCAAGCTGATCATGCCCGGCGTGATCGTGCCGGTGGGTATCGTCTCCGCCCTGGTGGGTGTGCCGATTTTTGTGCTGTTGGTGTTCAAGCGTGGGAGGCAGTTATGAGTGCGGGTTTATCGGTACACAACGCCAATGTCAGTTACGGGCGGCGGCAGATTGTGCATGACCTGAGTTTGCCCACCCTGCCCCACGGCAGTCTGACCGCCTTGATCGGCCCCAACGGCGCGGGTAAATCCACGCTGCTGCGTGCCGTGGCCGGGTTGGAAAAAATGCATGGCGTTGTAAGGCTGGGCGACCTCGACCTGTCGGCCATGTCCGTGGCCGAGCGCGCGCGGCGCGTCACCTACATGCCGCAAAACCTGCCGCCGGGCCTGAGCCTGAGCGTGATGGAAAGCGTGATCGCCGCCTTGCGCGTGGCCAATGTGGAGGGCATTCCATTGTCGAGCGAAGCCTGCTTGCGCGAAGCCTTCGAGGCGTTGCAGCGCATCGGTATCGCGCATTTGGCCGATCAATTGCTGAGCACCTTGTCTGGCGGCCAGCGCCAACTGGTCAGCCTCGCCCAACTGATCGCACGCCGCCCCCAAGTGATGTTACTGGACGAACCCACCAGCGCCCTCGACCTCAACTACCAATTGAAAGTCATGGACTGCGTACGCGGGTTAGTGCGCGAACATAACCTGATCGCGGTGGTGGTGCTGCACGATATCAACCTGGCCGCACGCTTCGCCGACCATATCGCCGTGCTGCGCCAGGGCCGGCTGTACGCCAGTGGCTTGGCAGATGAGGTGCTGGACCCGGCATTGTTTGCCGAGGTCTACGGCGTACAGGTGCGCATCGAGCGGTGCTCACAGCAGTCATTACAGGTGCTGGTGGATGGTGCCGTGTGAAACGCGTCTAAGGGTATGCGCAAATGTTTCATTGAATTTTCGTACACCCACCGTTACCTATACCTACAGACATTCGCTCAAGCATCACCACTTTGGAGAGCTTCATGATCGACCTGTACTACTGGACTACCCCTAACGGTCACAAAGTTTCGCTGTTCCTGGAAGAAGCCGGCCTGCCCTATAAGGTGCACCCGATCAACATCGGCCAGGGTGAGCAGTTCAAGCCGGACTTCCTGAAGATCGCTCCCAACAACCGCATCCCCGCCATCGTCGATCAGCAGCCGAGCGACGGTGGCGCGCCGATTTCGCTGTTTGAATCCGGCGCGATCCTTTTGTACCTCGCGGAAAAAACCGGCCAGTTCATTGCAAAAGACCTGCGCGGTCGCCAGGAAACGCTGCAATGGCTGTTCTGGCAAATGGGCGGCCTGGGGCCGATGGCCGGCCAGAATCACCACTTCAGCCAGTTCGCGCCGGAGAAAATCCCCTACGCGATCAAGCGCTACGTAGATGAAACCGCCCGCCTGTATGGCGTGCTGGACCGGCGCTTGGCAGATCGTGCGTTCGTGGCGGGTGAGCACTACAGCATCGCCGACATGGCGATTTACCCGTGGATTGTTTCCCACAAGTGGCAGAGCCAGCGTCTGGAGGATTTTCCCCACTTGCACCGCTGGTTCAACAGCATCAAAGAGCGCCCGGCGACCGTTCGGGCTTATGAACTGGTGCAGAAAGTGAACCCGCCAAAATCCTGATCTGACGTCATACGCGGTCAAAGTGTGGGAGCGGGCTTGCTCGCGAAGGCGGTGGTTCAGTTGCAATTTCAGTGACTGACATACCGCCTTCGCGAGCAAGCCCGCTCCCACATTGTTTTGCGCAAGACTCAAGATCTAACGCTTAAACCAAACTCCCGCTTGCGTCGTTTCGCCGCGCTCACTAACGTAGCGCCTTTACTGACGCTACCCCCGCAGGAGCTTTGCCATGGCCTCGCCAGCCCTCTCACATTTTCTTCCCCGGTTCGGCGTTGCCGCGGCAGTGGCCAGTGCATTAAGCCTGGCCGGTTGCCAGCTCCAGAGCACCCAGGACACCCTGCCGCCCGTTGTCGGCGTACAGCCGATCAAGGGCTTGGCGCAGAATGTGTCGGTGCGCCGCAATGCCCAAGGCATGCCGCTGATCGAAAGCAACACCTTCCATGACGCGCTGTTCACCCTCGGCTATGTGCACGCCAGTGACCGCATCACCCAGATGGTCACCTTGCGCCTGCTGGCCCAGGGCCGTCTGGCGGAAATGTCCGGGCCTGAAGTGCTGGATGTCGACCGTTTGATGCGCGCAGTCAACCTGAAAAAAAGCGCCGGGGAGCTGTATAGCGCCGCGTCGCCACGCCTCAAGCGCTTCTTTGAAGTGTATGCCCGTGGCGTCAACGCCTACCTGTTCCGCTACCGCGACAAGCTGCCGCCGGACCTGGCCCAGACTGGCTACAAGCCCGAATACTGGAAGCCGGAAGATTCGGCGCTGTTGTTCTGCCTGTTGAATTTCAGCGAGTCGGCCAACCTGCAGGAAGAACTCGCCTCGCTGGTGCTGGCGCAAAAGGTCGGCGTCGACAAGCTCGCCTGGCTCACGCCAAGCGCGCCGGATGAACCGATCCCCCTGGCCGAGGCCGAGAAACTCAAGGGCGTGAACCTGGGCCAGATCACTGGCCTGGCCGGGTTGGACACGGTCAGTCAGCAATTGAGCAGCCTCAACGCGCTGGCCGTCACCACGTCAAGCAACTGGGCCATCGGCCCGCAACGCAGCCGCAGCGGCAAAAGCCTGCTGGCGGGCGACCTCGCCGCCCAGCCGCAAGCCCCCTCGCCGTGGAGCTACGTGCAGATTCGCGCTCCAAAATACCAGGCGGTCGGCGCTTCGATCGCGGGCTTGCCCACCCTGTTGTCCGGCTTCAACGGCAATGTGGCGTGGAGCATGAGCACGGTCAAAGGCGACACCCAGGACCTGTTCCTGGAGAAGGTCAAACGCCAAGGCAGCGCGTTGTACTACGAGAACAACGGAAAATGGCTACCTGCGCTGGTGCGTAACGAAACCTTCTTTGTCAAAGGCCAACGCTCGATTCGCGAAGTGGTGTACGAAACCCGCCACGGTGCCCTGCTCAACAGCAGCCAGGCGCTCACCAGCGGCTTGGGCCTGGCCCTGCAAACCGCCGACTTTAAAGACGACAAGAGCCTGGATGCGTTCTTCGACCTGTCCCGTGCGCAAAACGCCGGCAAGGCGTCGGATGCCACCCGCACTATCCGCGCAATTGCCCTGAACATGATCTTTGCCGACGCCGGCAGCATCGGTTGGCAGGTCACCGGCCGCTTCCCCAACCGCCGCGAAGGCGAAGGCTTGCTGCCCTCGCCGGGCTGGGACACGCGCTTTGACTGGGACGGTTACGCCGACGCGATGCTGCACCCCTACGATCAAGACCCGGCCCAGGGCTGGATCGGCACCGCCAACCAGCGCACCGCGCCGCGTGGCTACGGCATGCAGCTGTCCAACTCCTGGGATGCGCCGGAGCGCAGCGAACGCCTGGCGCAATTGGCCAACGCGGGCAAGCACGACAGCCGCAGCATGATCGCCATGCAGTACGACCAGACCACCACCTTCGCCGCCAAGCTCAAGACCATGTTCCAGGCGCCCGGCATGGCCCAGCCGCTGAAACAGGCGATTGACGCGTTGCCGGCCGCCGAGCAAACCAGGGCACGCGAAGCCCTGGGCCGCCTGCTGGCCTTCGACGGTCGCCTGGTGTCGACGTCCGCCGACGCCGCGCTCTTTGAGCTGTTCCTGCAGGAAAGCACCAAACAGATCTTCCTCGACGAGCTCGGCCCGGAAAACAGTGCCAGCTGGAAGGCGTTTGTCAGCAACGCCAGCCTGTCCTACGCCGCCCAGGCCGACCACCTGCTGGGCCGCGAAGACAGCCCGTTCTGGGACGACGTGCGTACCCCGCAAAAAGAAGACAAACCGGCGATCCTCGCCCGCAGCCTGGCCGCCGCGATCACCGCTGGCGACAGCCAACTGGGCGCCGATCACAAAGCCTGGCAGTGGGGCAAGCTGCACAGCACCACCTGGAAAAACAGCAATGGCCAAGTGATTCGCGGCCCGTTGGCTACCGGAGGTGACCACAACACCTTGAACCCTTCGCCCTACAGCTGGGGCCAGGATTTCAACACCACCCAGGTACCGGCACTGCGCATGATCGTCGATTTCGGCCAGGTGGAACCGATGATGGGCCAGGGCGGCATCGGCCAATCCGGCAACCCGGCCAGCCCGAACTACGCCAACGGCATCGACCCCTCGCTCAAGGCGCAATACCTGAGCTTCCCGATGCAGCCGCAGAACTTTGAGAAGGTGTATGGCAAGGCTCGGTTGACCCTGACTCCTGGCAAGTAACCCGGCCCTCTTTGGAGGAACCGGATAAAAAATGTGGGAGCGGGCTTGCTCGCGAATCAGGTTGCGCAGTCAATGATTCAGTCGACTGACAGACCGCTTTCGCGAGCAAGCCCGCTCCCACATTTGTACCGCGTGAATTCAGATAGAACTTCTCCGCTCGGCCTTGCCTCATAAGTAACAAGCCCACCTCCCCGGCCACTCCATGGACCTTGTCATCGCCCGGCCCGAAGGCCTCTACTGCCCCGCCGGAGATTTCTACATCGACCCCTGGCGCCCGGTGGAACGTTCAGTCATCACCCACGCCCACGGCGACCACGCCCGTACCGGCAACCAGCACTACCTGGCCGCCGCCCCCGGCGAAGGTATCCTGCGCTCGCGTCTGGGCCAGGACATTAACCTGCAAACCCTGGCCTATGGCGAACCACTCGTACACCACGGCGTGACCCTGAGTTTTCACCCGGCCGGGCATGTGTTGGGCTCGGCCCAGGTGCGCCTGGAATACCAGGGCGAAGTCTGGGTGGCCTCCGGCGACTACAAAGTGGAACCCGATGGCACTTGCGCACCTTTCGAGCCGGTGCGTTGCCACACCTTTATCACCGAATCCACCTTTGGCCTGCCGATTTACCGCTGGCAGCCCCAGGCGCAGATCTTTGCCGGGATCAACGACTGGTGGCAGGCCAATATCGCCGCCGGTAAAGCCAGCGTGTTGTTCTGTTATTCGTTCGGCAAGGCCCAACGCATCCTGCATGGCATCGACGCCAGCATCGGACCGATCCTTAGCCACGGCGCGGTCGAGCCGCTGAACCGGGTATACCGCGAGGCGGGTATCTATATCCCCGAAACGCTCTATGCCGGTGACTTCAAAAAGACCGACCCGCTGCTGCGCCAGGCGCTGATCATCGCCCCGCCCTCCGCCGGAGGGAGCAGCTGGATAAAGCGTTTCGGCGACTACAGCGATGCCTTCGCCAGCGGTTGGATGCGCCTGCGCGGCACGCGGCGGCGACGCGGGGTGGACCGGGGGTTTGTGCTCTCGGACCACGCCGACTGGCCCGGGCTGCTGTGGGCCATCGAGCAAACCGGCGCCGAACGGGTGATGGTTACCCACGGTTCGGTCGGTGTATTGGTGCGCCATCTGCGGGAAAAAGGCCTGGATGCCCAGGGCTTCACCACCGAATACGGCGACGATGAAGAGGAGGCCACGGCATGAAAGCCTTTGCCGAGTTGTACGCCGACCTCGACGCCACCACCTCCAGCAACGCCAAGCTGGCGGCGCTGCAAACCTACTTCCGGCAAGCCCCGGCCGAAGATGCGGCATGGGCCGTGTATTTCCTGTCCGGCGGGCGCCCCCGCCAGTTGGTGCCGACCCGTTTGCTGCGGGACATGGCCACGCAAGCCGCAGGCATCGAGCCCTGGCTGTTCGAAGAGAGTTACCAGTCGGTGGGCGACCTGGCGGAGACCATTTCCCTGCTGCTTCCGGAATCTACCTACACCTCGGAAGACGGTCTGGCGGTGTGGCTGGAAGAAAAACTCCTGCCGCTGCGTGGGCTACCGCCCCTGGAGTTGGCCGACCGCCTGCCCGCGCTGTGGGCACAACTGGATCAGCCGAGCCTGATGGTGTGCATCAAGTTGATCACCGGCAGTTTTCGCGTCGGCGTGTCCAAACTCCTGGTCACCCGCGCCCTCGCCGCCATGGCCGAGCTGGACAGCAAACGCGTGGCCCAGCGCCTGGTGGGCTACACCGATCTGTCCAATCGCCCTACAGCTGAGGGTTACCTCAAGCTGATTGCCGCCGAATCATCCGACGAACATGCGCAACGGGGCGGGCAGCCTTATCCGTTTTTTCTCGCCCATGGGCTGTCGCAGCCGCTGGAGCAATTCGACGCCCTGCTCGGCACCCCCACCGACTGGCTGGTGGAGTGGAAGTGGGATGGCATCCGTGCGCAATTGGTCAAGCGCGAGGGCCGGCTGTGGATCTGGTCGCGTGGTGAAGAGCTGGTAACCGAACGTTTCCCCGAACTCCATAGCCTGGTCAGCGGCCTGCCCGATGGCACGGTAATCGACGGCGAAATCGTGGTGTGGAAGGAGGCGGTGCAACCCTTCGCCCTGCTGCAACAGCGAATTGGCCGCAAGACCCTGAGCAAAAAGCTGCTGGAGGAAGCACCCGTCGCCGTCCTCGCCTATGACCTGCTGGAATACCAGGGCGACGACTGGCGCAACCACACCCAGGGCGAGCGCCGCGCCCAGCTCGAACAGGTTGTTACCCAGTGCAACCAGCCGGTACTGCTGGCGTCGCCGCTTCTGACGGGCGCCACCTGGCAAGACCTGGCGCAGCAACGCGAGGCTTCGCGCCAGCTTGGCGTGGAAGGCATGATGCTCAAGGCTCGCGATGGCCTGTACGGCGTGGGCCGCACCAAGGACATGGGCGTATGGTGGAAATGGAAAGTCGACCCGTTCAGCGTCGACGCGGTGTTGATCTACGCCCAGCGCGGGCATGGTCGCCGCGCCAGTTTGTACAGCGATTACACCTTTGCGGTATGGGACGGCCCGCCCGGCACTGAACGCACGCTGGTGCCCTTCGCCAAAGCCTATTCAGGGCTCACCGACGAGGAAATGCGCAAAGTCGACGCCATTGTGCGCAAGACCACCGTGGAGAAATTCGGCCCGGTCAGCAGCGTGACGCCGAGCATGGTGTTTGAGTTGGGGTTTGAAGGTATTGCCCTGTCCAAGCGGCATAAAAGCGGGATTGCGGTGCGGTTTCCGCGGATGTTGCGGTGGCGGCAGGATAAGGCGGTGGATGAGGCCGATAACTTGGGCACATTGCAGGATCTGCTGGCCTGAGATAAAGCCCTGTGGGAGGGGGCGTGCTCCCGATAGCGGAGGGCCAGTCAATACCTCTTCAACTGAGCCACCGCATTCGCGAGCAAGCCCGCTCCCACATGTTGATCTGCACCAGATCCAAAATAGTGCACTCATTTTGCGATGCCCATTTTCGGGCATCTCCTACACTCACAACGCCCTTATCCCACCTTTTAAAACGCTCATTCGGAACTATGGTGCAGAAATTGCTACTTGTGATCCGTCTGACACCGTTCAGTAACAGTCCTAAACGCGCCACAAGCGCTTATCTTGGTTTCCAGGGATTACATAATGAAAAAAGCATTGCTGACCCTTTCTGCACTGGCTCTGTGCATGGCCGCCGGTGTAGCCACGGCCAAGGAATACAAGGAATTGCGTTTTGGTGTCGATCCGTCCTACGCGCCGTTTGAATCCAAAGCGGCCGACGGCAGCCTGGTAGGGTTCGATATCGACCTGGGCAATGCGATCTGCGCCGAGCTGAAAGTGAAATGCAAGTGGGTCGAAAGCGACTTCGACGGCATGATTCCGGGCCTGAAAGCCAACAAGTTCGACGGCGTGATTTCCTCCATGACCGTGACCGACGCCCGCATGAAGGCCATCGACTTCTCCAACGAGCTGTTCTCCGGCCCGACGTCGCTGGTGTTCAAGAAAGGCGCCGGGTTCTCCACCCCTGAGTCCCTCAAGGGTAAAACCGTGGGCTACGAGCAAGGCACCATCCAGGAGGCCTATGCCAAGGCCGTGCTGGATAAAGCCGGTGTGACCACCAAGGCCTACGCCAACCAGGACCAGGTGTATGCCGACCTGACTTCCGGCCGTCTGGATGCCTCCGTGCAAGACATGCTGCAAGCCGAACTGGGCTTCCTGAAGTCGCCGGCCGGTGCCGGTTACGAAGTCAGCGCCGCCATCGACGACCCATTGCTGCCGTCGAAAACCGCGGTCGGTATCAAAAAAGGTAACACTGAGCTGAAGGCCCTTTTGGATAAAGGTATCAAAGCGTTACACGATGATGGCACCTACGCCACCATCCAGAAGAAACACTTTGGCGATCTGAACCTGTACAGCGGCAAGTAATGCCTGGGGCGCCCCTTCTCTGGAGGGGCGCTTTTTCATCGCCATAGGTCCTGATTTATGTTCGAAGAATTGTTGCAAACCCTCGGGCTGAGCGCGCTCAGCTTGAAGGGTTTCGGCCCGTTGCTGCTGCAAGGCACCTGGATGACCATCAAGTTGTCGGTGCTGTCCCTGGCCGTCAGTGTGTTGCTGGGCCTGCTCGGTGCCAGTGCCAAACTCTCCAGCCTGCCCTTCCTGCGCATCCCCGCCCAGCTCTACACCACGCTGATTCGTGGGGTACCCGACCTGGTGCTGATGCTGCTGATTTTCTACAGCCTGCAAACCTGGCTCACCGGCCTTACCGACTTCATGGAATGGGAATACATCGAGATCGACCCATTCAGCGCCGGGGTGATCACCCTGGGCTTTATCTACGGTGCGTATTTCACCGAGACGTTTCGCGGCGCGATCCTCGCCGTGCCCCGTGGCCAGCTCGAAGCCGCCACGGCCTATGGGCTCAAGCGTGGCCAACGGTTTCGCTACGTGACCTTCCCGCAAATGATGCGCTTTGCCCTGCCGGGTATCGGCAACAACTGGATGGTGATGCTCAAGGCCACCGCGCTGGTGTCGATCATCGGCCTGGCGGACCTGGTCAAGGCCGCCCAGGATGCCGGCAAGAGCACCTACCAACTGTTCTATTTCCTGGTGCTCGCCGCGTTGATCTACCTGTTGATCACCAGCGCGTCCAACTTTGTCTTGCGCCGTCTTGAACGCCGCTACTCCGCAGGCTCCCGGGAGGCAGTGCGATGATCGAACTCTTGCAGGAATACTGGCGGCCCTTCCTTTATAGCGACGGCCAGCACATCACCGGCCTGGCCATGACCCTGTGGCTGCTCAGCGCCTCCCTGGTGATTGGTTTTCTGGTGTCGATCCCGCTGTCCATCGCCCGGGTGTCGCGCAACCGCCTGGTGCGTTGGCCGGTGCAGTTCTACACCTACCTGTTTCGTGGCACGCCGCTCTATATACAACTGCTGATCTGCTACACCGGCATCTACAGCATCGCCGCCGTACGCGAACAACCGCTGCTGGATGCGTTCTTTCGCGATGCGATGAACTGCACGATCCTGGCCTTCGCCCTCAACACCTGCGCCTACACCACGGAAATTTTCGCAGGCTCGATCCGTAGCATGGCCCATGGCGAAGTCGAAGCGGCCAAAGCTTACGGCCTCAGCGGCTGGAAGCTGTATGCCTATGTGATCATGCCGTCAGCGCTGCGCCGCTCGCTGCCCTACTACAGTAATGAAGTGATTTTGATGCTGCATTCGACCACGGTGGCGTTTACCGCGACGATTCCAGACATCCTCAAAGTCGCCCGGGACGCCAACTCGGCGACCTTTATGACCTTTCAATCATTCGGCATCGCTGCGCTGATCTACCTGACCGTGACCTTTGCCCTGGTCGGGCTGTTTCGTCTGGCGGAACGCCGCTGGCTGGCCTTCCTCGGCCCGAGCCATTAAGGAGCTTTCATGCGTCATCAGGTTCATCCACTGATCGCGCCTGTGCCAGGTACGGCGCGGCAGATTCACAGCTTTCACTTCGGCCCGCAGCAGGCCCAAGGCAAGATTTATATCCAGTCGTCGCTGCATGCCGATGAGCTGCCGGGCATGCTGGTGGCCTGGCACCTCAAGGTGCGCCTCGCCGAGCTGGCGGCGGCCGGGCGGTTGTTGAGCGAGATCGTGCTGGTGCCCATCGCTAACCCGGTGGGGCTGGAACAGGTGTTGATGGATATCCCGCTGGGCCGCTACGAACTGGAAAGCGGGCAGAACTTCAATCGCCTGTTTGTCGACCTCAGTGAAACCGTCGGCAACCGGGTCGAAGACCTGCTTGGCGATGACCCGCAGCACAACGTCGAACTGATCCGCGCCGCGCTGATCACCGCCCTGGCGCTACACACCGCCGACACCCAGTTGCAATCCCAGCGCCTGGTGCTGCAACGCCTGGCCTGCGATGCCGACATGGTGCTGGACCTGCATTGCGACTTTGAAGCCGTGGCGCACCTGTACACCACACCAGAAGCGTGGCCGCAGGTGGAGCCGCTGGCGCGCTATATCGGCTCGGAGGCCAACCTGCTGGCCACCGACTCCGGCGGGCAGTCGTTCGATGAGTGTTTCACGCTGGTGTGGTGGCAATTGCAGCAACGCTTCGGCGGGCGCTTTCCGATCCCCATGGGCAGCTTTTCGGTGACCGTCGAACTGCGTGGGCAGGGCGACGTCAACCACGGCCTGGCCAGCCTCGACTGCCAGGCGATTATCGATTACTTGATCCACTTCGGCGCAATAGCCGGCGAAGTAGCGCCGCTGCCCGACCTGCCCTACCCGGCCACCCCGCTGGCGGGCGTGGAACCGGTGGCCACGCCGGTCGGCGGCCTGCTGGTGTTCAGCGCCCTGCCGGGTGAATACCTGGAAGCCGGGCAACTGATCGCCGAAATCATCGACCCCATTACCGACCGCGTAACGCCCGTGCACTGCCGCCAGGCCGGCCTGCTTTACGCCCGTTCGCTGCGCCGCATGGCCACTGCGGGGATGGTCATCGGCCATGTCGCAGGCACCGAAGCCTACCGCAGCGGCTACCTACTTTCGCCTTGAGGATGCACGCCCCCATGTACAAATTGACCGTTGAAGGCCTGCATAAAAGCTATGGCGACAATGAGGTGCTCAAAGGTGTCTCGCTCAAAGCCAAGACCGGTGACGTGATCAGCCTGATCGGCGCCAGCGGCTCGGGCAAGAGCACCTTTTTGCGCTGCATCAACTTCCTGGAAACCCCCAACGACGGCGCCATGACCCTCGACGGCCAGCAGATCCGCATGGTCAGCGACCGCCACGGCATGCGCGTGGCCGACGACGCCGAGCTGCAGCGCCTGCGCACCCGGCTGGCGATGGTGTTCCAGCATTTCAACCTATGGAGCCACATGAGCGTGCTGGAAAACATCACCATGGCCCCGCGCCGGGTGCTGGGTTGCAGCAAGAAGGACGCCGAAGACCGCGCCCGTCGCTACCTGGACAAAGTCGGGCTGCCGGCGCGGGTGGCCGATCAATACCCGGCGTTCCTGTCCGGCGGCCAGCAGCAGCGGGTAGCCATCGCCCGCGCCCTGGCGATGGAGCCGGAGGTGATGCTGTTCGATGAGCCCACCTCGGCCCTCGACCCGGAACTGGTAGGCGAAGTGTTGAAAGTGATCCAGGGCCTGGCCGAGGAAGGCCGCACCATGATCATGGTGACCCACGAGATGAGCTTTGCGCGCAAAGTGTCGAGCCAGGTGCTGTTCCTGCACAAGGGCCTGGTGGAAGAGCAAGGCACGCCGGAAGATGTGCTGGGCAACCCGAAGAGCGAGCGACTGCAGCAGTTCTTGAGTGGCAATTTGAAGTAAACCTTTGCAGCACCTGGAGGGTCTGTGGAATAGGCCCTCCAGAGTGTTCCCAGCCGCATGGCAAAACCCCTCGATTTCGCCAAACAGTGGTTTGCCGCCAAGGGCTGGAAGCCGTTTGCCTTCCAGAAAGACGTGTGGGCCGCCGTGCGCAACGGCCAATCGGGCCTGCTGCATGCCAGCACCGGCGCGGGTAAAACCTATGCCCTGTGGTTTGCCGCGCTCAATCGCTTCGCCCTCACCCGACCGCCCGCCACCGGCAAACGCAAGGCCCCACCTGAGCCGCTGACGGTGCTGTGGATCACGCCCATGCGTGCCTTGGCCGCCGACACCGCACGCGCCCTTGAAGCGCCGCTTGAGGCGTTGCAGATTCCCTGGAATGTCGGTTTGCGAACTGGCGACACCAGCAGCAGCGAGCGCGCCCGCCAGACCCGCCGCCAGCCCACCGCACTGGTCACCACCCCCGAAAGCCTGACCCTGATGCTCGCACGCGCCGACAGCGAAGTGAGCCTGGCGCACCTGCGCATGGTGGTGGTAGATGAGTGGCATGAACTGATCGGCAATAAGCGCGGCGTGCAGTTGCAACTGGCGCTGGCGCGGCTGCGGCGTTGGCATCCCGAACTGATGGTGTGGGGGATTTCGGCAACCTTGGGCAATCAGTCTCACGCCTTGGAGGTCTTGGTCCCACAAGGTGGCGGGATCAATGTGCAGGGGCAAACCGCCAAACAGCTGAAGGTCGATACCTTGCTGCCGCCTGTCGCCGAGCGTTTTCCCTGGGCCGGGCATATCGGTTTGAAGATGCTGCCCCAAGTGGTGGCCGAGGTGGCAAGCAGCAGCAGTTGCCTGGTGTTCACCAATACGCGGGCACAATCGGAAATCTGGTACCAGGCGTTGCTCGAGGCGCGTCCGGACTGGGCCGGGCTGATTGCGCTGCACCACGGCTCACTGTCCCGGGAAACCCGCGATTGGGTGGAGCGGGCCTTGAAAGACGGCCAGCTCAAGGCGGTGGTATGCACCTCCAGCCTGGACCTGGGGGTGGATTTTTTGCCGGTGGAGCGGGTGTTGCAGATCGGCTCGGCCAAGGGCGTGGCGCGCCTGATGCAACGCGCCGGGCGTTCGGGGCATGCGCCGGGGCGGCCATCACGGGTGACGCTGGTGCCGACCCATAGCCTGGAACTGGTGGAGGCTGCCGCTGCACAGGATGCGATTGCCCAGCGGCGCATCGAAGCACGGGAATCGCCCCACAAGCCTTTGGATGTGCTCGTACAACACCTGGTGAGCATGGCCCTGGGCGGCGGCTTTACCCCGGATGCATTGCTGGCCGAAGTGCGCGGCGCCTGGGCCTATCGCGACCTCAGCGAGGCCGACTGGTCGTGGGTTCTGGGGTTTGTGCGGCATGGCGGCCTGTCGTTGACCGCCTACCCGGATTACCGCCGCGTGGAGCCGGACGAGCACGGCATCTGGCGCGTCCCCGATGCGCGCTTGGCGCGCCGCCACCGCATGAGCGTGGGCACCATCGTCAGTGACGCGAGTATCCAGCTCAAATTCTGGAGCAAGGGCGGTGGCGGCAAGAACCTCGGCAGTGTGGAGGAAGGCTTTATTGCGCGGCTCAAGCCCGGTGACGGCTTTTTGTTCGCCGGGCGGCTGCTGGAGTTGGTGCGGGTAGAAAACATGACCGCTTATGTACGCCGCAGCAGCGCCAAAAAAGCCGCCGTGCCGCGCTGGAATGGCGGGCGCATGCCGCTCTCCAATGAGCTGGCGCAAGCCGTGGTCGAGCGTTTTGATGCGGCGGCGCACGGCCATTACGACGGCCCGGAAATGCAGGCGGTGCAGCCCCTGCTGCACACGCAGTTGCGCTGGTCGGGGTTGCCGACACGCGGGAGCTTGTTGGCCGAAGTCCTGAAGTCGCAGGAGGGGTGGCACCTGTTCCTCTACCCGTTTGCCGGGCGCCAGGTGCACCTGGGGCTCGCGAGCCTGCTGGCGTGGCGGGTCAGCCAGCGTCAGCCGGTAACCTTCTCGATTGCCGTCAACGACTACGGGTTGGAATTGCTCAGCGCCACCGAGGTGGATTGGCCCTTGTTGCTGAATGAGGCGCTGCTGAGCCCGGAGAACCTGTTGCCGGACGTGATAGCCAGCCTGAATGCCGGGGAACTGGCCCTGCGGCGCTTTCGCGAGATTGCACGGATCGCCGGGCTGGTATTTGCCGGTTACCCCGGCGCGCCGAAAAGTACGCGCCAGGTGCAGGCATCCAGCGGGTTGTTCTTCGAAGTGTTCAAGCAATATGACCCGCAGAACCTATTGCTGACCCAGGCCGGGGAAGAAGTCCTGCGCGATGAGTTGGATATTCGCCGGCTGGAGGAGACATTGCGCCATCTGTCGGCGCTGAAACTCGACTTGCACAGGATTGAACGGCCGACACCCTTGGCGTTCCCCTTGCTGGTGGAACGCATGCGCGAAAGCATGAGTTCGGAAAAACTCTCGGAGCGCATTGCGCGGATGGTCAAGGATCTGGAAAAAGTCGCGGATAACGGGAAGCGCTGATGCATTGCACACTGACGCTTGAGGGCGAAGAGCTATTGTTGCTGGCGGACAAGGCCGTTTACTGGCCAGCACGCCAGTGTTTGCTGATCGCCGATGCGCATTTCGGCAAGGCTTCGGCGTATCGCAGTCTGGGGCAGCCGGTGCCGCAGGGCACCACCACCGAGAACCTTGCGCGGCTGGAGCGATTGCTAACGGCGCTGCCGTGCGAGCGCGTGATCTTTTTGGGCGACTTCCTGCACGGCCCCGGCTCACACGCCAGTGGCACGCTGAGCGCGTTGCGGGGCTGGCGTGAGCGGTATTCGAATATTGGCATGACCTTGATTCGTGGCAATCACGACAAGCGCGCCGGCGACCCACCTGAGGACTTGAACATTGAGGTGGTGCCGGAGCCTCTGCTGCTGGGCCCGTTTGCGCTGCAACACGAACCGCACGCCCATCCCAGCCACCATGTGCTGGCAGGGCATGTGCACCCGGTGTATCACTTGCGCGGCAAAGGCCGGCAGCGTTTGCGCCTGCCGTGCTTCCAGATCGGTACGCGGGTCAGCCTGCTACCGGCGTTCGGGGCGTTCACGGGAGGTTATGCGGTGGAACAGGACAATGACCGCCGACTCTTTGTGATCGGCGATCACACGGTGTGGCCAGTGGGTTGACCGGCCTGCCAGGTATCAGGCGACAGGCGCCGGTGGCGGCTCGTCCGGAAGGGTCGGCTCACCGGGTTCGGTAGGCTGGGGGTAATCCGGCTCGGGTTGGCCGGGGATGCCGCCCGCATAGGCGGGGTCGGCCATCAGGGACCAGGCCAGAACGCCAATCTGGTTGGGTTCAAGCCGGGCAAGTTCGGCGCTGATTCGGGGGTCGATCTTCATAAGGTACTCCTCAAGCGTGGCCCGGCGCGTTTTGCACGCGCCGAGGCAGTACACCCAATAGAGTCACTTTCCGCAGACTAATTCCCTTGGCATGTAGGAGCTTTCGATCAAGCGCGTGGGAGGGTGACACCGCGCTGGCCCTGATACTTGCCTGCGCGGTCTTTGTACGACACTTCACACGCCTCGTCAGACTGCAGGAACAGCATCTGCGCCACGCCTTCGTTGGCGTAGATTTTCGCCGGCAATGTGGTGGTGTTGGAGAACTCCAGGGTCACGTGGCCTTCCCACTCCGGCTCAAGCGGCGTCACGTTGACGATAATGCCGCAGCGAGCGTAGGTGCTTTTACCGAGGCAGATGGTCAGCACGTCACGGGGGATACGGAAGAACTCCACGGTGCGCGCCAGGGCGAAGGAGTTCGGCGGGATGATGCACACGTCGCTTTTAACGTCGACGAAGCTTTTTTCGTCGAAGTTCTTCGGATCGACGATGGCCGAATTGATATTGGTGAACACCTTGAACTCATCGGCGCAGCGCACGTCGTAGCCGTAGCTGGAAACCCCGTAGGAGATCACACGCTCGTCGCCTTCACCCCGAATCTGGCGCTCAACGAATGGTTCGATCATGCCGTGCTCTTGCGCCATGCGGCGAATCCACTTGTCCGATTTGATGCTCATGGCGGGTGTCCTGAATAGCGAGGTGGAAAAATTCTGTGGAGCATCTTACCGGGGCCGGCGTTGGGGTTCAAAGGGCGTAGGGCTTTTGTTGATGAATGCCCTGGCGAATGCACCTGCCGCTATAAGCCACAGCCAGCGTGGCCGGGACCCGCGTCGCTGCCGCCAGTGACTGTAAATACCACCGCCAGTCACGAAAATAGAGAAACCTTCGGAAATACCATTGGCACGTTCCGGAAAAAGGGTTAAGGTGGCGCCACTGTGCTGCTTGTGTCACTGAGAATCTCTACACGATATGTTGAATTTCGATCCAACCATCTCCAAGAATTTTTCCTGCTCTTTGCACTCAGTCTCGGCCAGGGCTTTTCCTGAGTCGCAGTTAACTTTGTCCAAGGAGATACACCATGTCTAATCGCCAAACTGGTACCGTTAAGTGGTTCAACGATGAAAAAGGCTTCGGCTTCATCACTCCACAATCCGGTGACGACCTGTTCGTTCACTTCAAAGCTATCCAATCCGACGGCTTCAAAAGCCTGAAAGAAGGCCAACAGGTTTCTTTCATCGCTACCCGCGGTCAGAAAGGCATGCAAGCTGAAGAAGTTCAAGTTATCTAACTTGTACTGACTTAGTCGAAAAAACCCCGCCCTTAAAAGCGGGGTTTTTTTATGCCTGTGGTTTGGGGATACCTGGATAAAAAGCCGGGTGCAAAAAAAATGTGGGAGCGGGCTTGCTCGCGAATGCAGTGGATCAGTCACCCTACATACCGACTGAAATACCGTATTCGCGAGCAAGCCCGCTCCCACATGCCAGCGACTACATTTCGTGAGCCGCTGTTACTGAAACAACGACTCACTCGACAAGCCGTTCTTCTCCAGGATCTCACGCAAGCGTTTGAGGCCCTCCACCTGAATCTGCCGCACCCGTTCGCGGGTCAGGCCGATCTCCAGGCCTACGTCCTCCAGGGTACTGCTCTCATGGCCGCGCAGACCAAAGCGGCGAATCACCACCTCACGCTGCTTGTCCGTGAGCTCAGACAGCCACTGGTCAATACTTTGGGAAAGATCATCGTCCTGCAACAGCTCGCAAGGATCTGTCGGGCGATCATCCGTCAGGGTGTCCAGCAGGGTTTTATCCGAATCCGGACCCAGCGAGACGTCAACCGAAGACACCCGCTCGTTCAGGCCAAGCATGCGCTTGACCTCCCCTACCGGTTTTTCCAGCAGGTTGGCGATTTCTTCGGGCGAAGGTTCATGATCGAGTTTTTGTGTCAGCTCACGCGCTGCCCGCAGGTAGACGTTGAGCTCCTTGACCACATGGATCGGCAACCGGATCGTGCGGGTCTGATTCATGATCGCCCGTTCGATGGTCTGGCGGATCCACCAGGTGGCATAGGTTGAAAAGCGGAAGCCCCGCTCAGGGTCGAACTTCTCCACCGCCCGGATCAAGCCCAGGTTGCCCTCCTCGATCAGGTCCAGCAGCGATAGCCCACGATTGACGTAGCGTCGGGCGATTTTCACCACCAGGCGCAGGTTACTTTCAATCATGCGCTTGCGCCCAGCCGGATCACCCTTTTGCGACAAGCGCGCAAAATGGACTTCTTCTTCGGGGGTAAGCAGAGGGGAAAAGCCGATTTCATTGAGGTACAGCTGGGTCGCATCGAGCGCCCGTGTGTAATCAATGTATTTGTGTTGCTTTAACGCGGTGGAGTTCTTGGATTTGGTGCGAACTGAAGGTACAGCAGGTCCCTCATTCGACATCGATTCCGTAGCGATACCGGTCTCCATAAGGAGAACCTCATCGTCGATGTCAAACTCCGGCGCTTCTTTACTGAGAGCCATTGTTATAGTCCTTTGGTGAGTTCGACCTCAAGCTCAAGCGACGCCTTTATCCTTGGCAACGCTGGAGCCTGTTCCTTCTACGTGAGGGAACAGGCTGTGCAACACATCAACGACGGGGTAGGAATTGCAGCGGATCTACAGGCTTCCCTTGGCGGCGAATCTCAAAGTGCAGTTTCACCCGGTCTGTGCCAGTTGATCCCATTTCGGCAATTGTCTGTCCGACCTTGACTTGCTGCCCCTCCCGAACCAACAGCCTGCGGTTGTGACCGTAAGCACTGACGTAGGTATCGCTGTGTTTGATGATGACCAGCTCGCCGTAGCCCCGTAAACCACTCCCGGCGTACACCACTGTCCCATCAGACGCAGCTAAAACAGGCTGTCCCAAATCCCCGGCGATATCAATGCCTTTATTCAAACTACCGTTTGAAGAGAATTTTCCAATTAATACGCCGTTTGAAGGCCACCCCCAACCGGTCGGCGCAGGCCCTGCAGGCGGCAACGGCGCGGCTGCCGGCTTGCTGGCAACAGTAGGCGCAGCGGTGCCTGCAGGCCGGGTGATGAGGGTGGTTTTGCTCGAAGACGACGGCGAAGATCCGGTGTTTGTCACAACTGTCGTAGGTGTTGAACCGGTGCGCCCGTCGAAGCGAATGGTCTGACCCGGATGGATCGTGTAGGGCACAGGAATATTGTTACGAGCTGCGAGCGCCTTGTAGTCCCAACCATAACGGAAGGCGATCGAGAACATCGTGTCGCCCTTGCGCACCACATATTGCCCGGTGGTGACCGTCGGCTTTTGCGGCGCCGCATTATTGCGATCAACCACCCGCGCGCCACTGCTTGGCGAACTGGAGCACGCCGCCAGCAGGGAACTCAAGACAAGGCCAAGCACCAGTCGCTGAAAGCTTGTTTTACTCATACGCTGCGCAAGACCTGTGAGACTCACCCGCCGCTCCCTTTGTGGTGGCTGAACATGAACGCCTGTATCAGGCTTGAAATATGACGCAAGTATAACTGGGCATTGAATTTTTACCGGCACACGACTGAAACGAAATATTCATCGTGTTGAATGCTGGCGCCAACTCTGTTGACTCGATAGACCCCGCCGTAAGACACATCCCCACCAGCAGAATTCAGTGCCCGTGAACAAATGATCAGGCCAGCGGGCCGTTCAGCAACGGCACAAAGCGGACAGCCCCCAGCACATGCCGGGAAAAGCCTTCGTCCTCGCGGATAATGAGCATCAATTGTTGCACTTCGCCGGAACCCACCGGGATCACCAGACGGCCACCGGGCGCCAGTTGGTCGAGCAACGCTTGCGGGACATCGGTGGCCACGGCGGTAACGATGATGCCGTTGTAGGGCGCCAGCGCCGGCCAGCCTTCCCAGCCATCACCCCAGCGGAACACCACGTTGCGCAGGTTCAACTCCACCAGGCGTTCCTTGGCGCGGTCTTGCAGCACCTTGATGCGCTCCACCGAAAACACCCGCTCCACCAGTTGCGCCAGCACGGCGGTCTGGTAGCCCGAGCCGGTGCCGATCTCCAGTACCTTGTCCAACGGCCCCGCCGCCAGCAGCAGCTCGCTCATGCGCGCCACCATGTAGGGCTGGGAGATGGTCTGGTTATGGCCGATGGGCAGCGCCGTGTCTTCATAGGCACGGTGGGCCAGGGCTTCATCGACAAACAGATGCCGAGGCGTGCGCCGGATCACTTCCAGCACCTGGGCGTTGGACAAGCCCTCTTCGTACAGGCGCTGAATCAAACGCTCGCGAGTACGCTGGGAGGTCATCCCGATACCGCGGCGCAGCAGGTCGTCTTGTTCACGAGCCATCAGCGCAGGCCCTCCAGCCATCCATCAAGACTACTGAAGGCATCACTGAAGGTGCGATCAAGTTGCAACGGGGTAATCGAAACATAACCTTGCATCACCGCGTGAAAGTCCGTCCCCGGGCCGCCGTCTTCCGCGTCGCCCGCTGCAGCAATCCAATAACCTTCCTTGCCACGCGGGTCGACGATCTTCAACGGCGCCGCAGCACGAGCGCGATGGCCCAGGCGCGTGAGCTGAATGCCGCGAATATGGTCGAGGGGCAAATTGGGAATATTGACGTTGAGCACCGTGCGCGGTGGCAGGTCCAGATCACCATGGGCCTCCACCAGTTTGCGTGCGAAATAAGCGGCAGTGGCCAGGTTATCCAACTGGCGTGAAGCAAAGGAGAAAGCGAATGAGGTACGCCCCAGGAAGCGCCCTTCAAGGGCCGCCGCCACGGTGCCGGAATACAACACGTCATCCCCCAGGTTTGCGCCGAGGTTGATGCCGGACACCACCAGGTCCGGCTCCTGCTCCAACAAGCTGTTGATAGCCAGGTGCACGCAGTCGGTGGGGGTGCCGTTCACGCTGATAAAGCCATTGGCCAGGACCTGCGGGTGCAGGGGACGGTCGAGCGTCAGCGAACTGCTGGCGCCGCTCTTGTCCTGGTCGGGGGCAACCACCACGCACTCGGCGTAATCTTCCAGCGCAGCATAGAGCGCGGCAAGACCGGGTGCGGTGGCACCGTCATCGTTTGATATCAGAATACGCATGGGTTGTCCGTCTGCCCCACCGGCACCAGATAAACAAGCTCGCGCACCAAGACAGTGGCGAAGCATCCGGCCGGCAGGACGAATTCCAATTGCAGAATGTCCAGCGAAGGATAATGCCACGTCAACCCGCCAATGGGCAGTCGCAGAATGCGACGTTCCTGGCTCATTCCGGCATTCACCAGCCAATCGCGCAGCTCGGCTTCACCGGCGGCAATCGTTTGCTCAAGCGCGTGGGTTGCACCTGCGGCGGGTGAGTCGCCCTCGCCCCACTGCGGCCCGGTGGGGTGCAGGTCCAGAATCGCCAGGCGCGGGTCGCTGCACTCCGCCTCCCCGGCGGGGAAAAAACTGCGGCTGTCGGTAAAGGCCAGCAGGTCGCCGACCTGGGCGCGCTGCCAGGAACCATCAGCCACACGCGCCGCCAACACTTTGTTGAACAGGTAGCTGCGCGCAGTGGACAGCAGCCGCGAACGCACATTGCGCTGTTCCGGCAAAGCCTTGCGTGCAGCCCATTCGCGGGCATCGGTGAGGTTGCCACCGTTGTGGCCGAAACGCTGGGCGCCGAAGTAATTCGGAATGCCGTGTTGTGCAATCAGTTGCAACCGCGCGTCGATAGCGGCGGTATCACCTGCCAGCTGGGTCAGGCGCAAGGTGAAGCCATTCGCCGAGTGTGCACCCCGTTGCAACTTGCGTTTGTGACGGCCGGTCTTGAGGATCTTGAGCGTGTCGTTTTCCGCGCCACTCAGGTCCGGGTCGGCCTTGCCCGGCAGCTGCACGCTGAACCATTGGCGGGTCAACGCCTGGCGGTCCTTGAGCCCGGCATAGCTGACGGTGCGCAAAGGCACGCCAGCCGCCTTGGCGATGCGGCGGGCCGCTTCTTCGGTATTCAGGCCGCGCTTCTCCACCCACAACCACAGGTGCTCACCCTCGCCGCTCAGCGGGATGTCCAGCACTTCATCAACCTGGAAGTCTTCAGCGGTGGCCTTCAGGACTGCGCTGCCCAACGCCTCGCCATAGGCCCGCGGGCCCAGTAGTTGCAGGTCATTCATGCGCGCAGCAACAAGGCGACGGAGTGCACCGCAATGCCCTCTTCACGACCGGTAAACCCGAGCTTTTCGGTGGTAGTGGCTTTCACGTTCACTTGATCCAATTCAATTTGCAGGTCTGCGGCAATCAGCGCACGCATTGATTCGATATGCGGTGCCATTTTCGGCGCCTGGGCCACGATGGTGTTGTCGACGTTACCGACCTTCCAGCCCTTGGCGTGGATCAGGCCGACCACGTGGCGCAGCAATACACGACTGTCCGCGCCCTTGAAGGTGGGATCGGTGTCCGGAAAGTGCTTGCCGATGTCCCCCAATGCCGCCGCACCGAGCAAGGCATCGCTCAAGGCGTGCAGCACAACGTCGCCGTCAGAATGAGCCAGCAACCCATGGTGGTGCGCAATGCGCACGCCGCCCAGGGTGATGAAATCGCCTTCAGCGAAACGGTGCACATCGTAGCCGTGGCCAATACGCATAAAAAAAACGCCCCGATTTAATTCAGGGCGTGATTCTACCTACTTTTGCCTCACATTAACCGAGCAAAGCACGACCATGGTGTCGCAAATGGTCTTCGATGAAGCTGGCGATAAAGAAGTAGCTGTGGTCGTAGCCCGGCTGCAGGCGCAGTTCCAGCGGGTGGTTAGCCGCCTTGGCCGCTTGCATCAGGGCTTCGGGCTTGAGTTGAACGGCCAGGAAGTCGTCGCGGTCGCCCTGGTCCACCAGCAACGGCAGCTTTTGCGAGGCTTCGCTGATCAGCACGCAGGCGTCCCACTCGCGCCATTTCGAACGTTCTTCACCCAGGTAACGGGAGAAGGCTTTCTGACCCCACGGGCAATCCATCGGGTTGTTGATCGGCGAAAACGCCGACACCGACAGGTAACGCCCGGGGTTGCGCAAGGCACACACCAGCGCACCGTGGCCGCCCATGGAGTGGCCACTGATGCCGCGTTTATCCGAAGCCGGGAAATGCGCTTCAACCAAAGCCGGCAATTCCTGCACCACGTAGTCGTGCATCCGATAGTGCTTGGCCCACGGTTCCTGAATGGCATTCAGGTAGAAGCCGGCGCCCAGGCCAAAATCCCAGGCGTTGTCCGGGTCGCCCGGCACGCCGGGGCCACGCGGGCTGGTGTCCGGCGCGACGATGATCAACCCCAGCTCGGCGGCCATGCGCTGGGCGCCGGCTTTCTGCATGAAATTCTCATCGGTGCAGGTCAGCCCGGACAGCCAGTACAGTACCGGCAACTTGCCGCCCTGCTCCGCTTGCGGCGGCAAGTAGACGGCGAAAGTCATGTCGCAACCGAGCACGTGGGAGCTGTGTTTATAGCGTTTGTGCCAGCCGCCAAAACTCTTTTGGCACGAGATATTTTCCAGGGTCATGGGAATGCTCCCAGCTACAAGTTGCAAGCCTCAAGCAACAAGTCAGGCGTACGCCCACTTGCAGCTTGCAGCTCGTAACTCGCCGCTGCTTCAAAAATGAATGACGGTACGAATGCTCTTGCCTTCATGCATCAGGTCAAACGCTTTGTTGATGTCTTCCAGGCCCATGGTATGGGTGATGAAGGTGTCCAGCGGGATTTCGCCGGTCTGGGCCATTTCCACGTAGCTTGGCAGTTCGCTGCGGCCGCGCACGCCACCGAATGCCGAACCGCGCCAGACGCGACCGGTCACCAGCTGGAATGGACGGGTGGCGATTTCCTGGCCGGCACCGGCCACGCCGATGATCACCGACTCGCCCCAGCCTTTGTGGCAGCACTCAAGGGCGGCGCGCATCAGCTGCACATTGCCGATGCACTCGAAGGAAAAGTCCACGCCGCCGTCGGTCAAGTCGACGATCACGTCCTGGATCGGGCGATCGTAGTCTTTCGGGTTGATGCAGTCGGTGGCGCCGAGTTGCTTGGCGATTTCGAACTTGGCCGGGTTGATGTCGATGGCGATGATGCGGCCGGCCTTGGCCTTGACCGCACCGATGATGGCCGACAGGCCGATACCGCCGAGGCCGAAGATGGCCACGGTGTCGCCCGGCTTGACCTTGGCGGTATTGATCACCGCACCGATGCCAGTGGTGACGCCACAACCGAGCAGGCAGACTTTTTCCAGCGGTGCTTCCTTAGGAATCTTGGCGACCGAGATTTCCGGCAGTACGGTGTACTCGGAGAAGGTCGAAGTACCCATGTAGTGGAAAATCGGCTGGCCCTTGTAGGAAAAACGCGTGGTGCCGTCGGGCATCAGGCCTTTGCCCTGGGTGGAGCGGATGGCCTGGCACAGGTTGGTCTTGCCCGACAGGCAGAACTTGCACTTGCCGCATTCCGGGGTGTACAGCGGGATCACATGATCGCCGACCGCTACCGACGTTACGCCTTCGCCGATGGCTTCAACCACCGCACCGCCTTCATGGCCGAGGATCGACGGGAAGATCCCTTCCGGGTCGGCGCCCGACAGGGTGTAGGCATCGGTATGGCATACGCCGGACGCGACCACGCGCAGCAGCACCTCGCCAGCCTTGGGCATGGCCACATCCACTTCGACGATTTCAAGGGGCTTCTTGGCTTCGAAGGCTACGGCAGCGCGAGACTTGATCATCCGGGTTTCTCCATGGAGTAAAAAACTGAGACTGGCAGTGTAAAACAACGCCAACTGATTAATAATCCAACCAAAAGCAAAACATTATTGCTGTACAGGGATAATTATCATGCAGGAGAACCGCTGGGAAGGCATCGACGAGTTTGTCGCCGTGGCCGAATGCTGCCAATTCACCGCAGCGGCGGAGCGTTTAGGCGTTTCCTCGTCGCATATCAGCCGCCAGGTGGCGCGGCTCGAAGAGCGTTTGCAGACGCGGTTGCTGTATCGCAGCACCCGGCGCGTCACGCTGACCGAGGCCGGGCAGACCTTTTTACAACACTGCCAGCGCCTGCAGGACGGCCGCGAAGAAGCCCTGCGCGCCGTGGGCGACCTGGCCAGCGAGCCCAAGGGCATGTTGCGCATGACCTGCGCGGTGGCGTATGGCGAACGATTTATCGTGCCGCTGGTGACCCGCTTCATGGGGTTGTACCCACAATTGCGGGTGGATGTGGAACTGAGCAACCGCCAGCTGGACCTGGTGCATGAGGGCCTGGACCTGGCCATTCGTCTGGGGCGCCTCTCGGACTCGCGCATGGTTGCTACTCGCCTGGCGCCACGGCGCATGTACCTGTGCGCGTCGCCCTCCTACCTTGCACGGTATGGCCGCCCACACAGCTTGTCGGAGCTGAGCCGGCACAACTGCCTGATTGGCAGCTCGGATATCTGGCAACTGGAACAGGACGGGCGGGAATTTTCCCAGCGAGTACAGGGAAACTGGCGCTGCAACAGTGGGCAGGCCGTGCTGGATGCGGCACTTCAGGGCGTCGGCCTGTGCCAGCTACCCGACTACTACGTGCTGGAGCACTTGAAAAGCGGCACCCTGGTGTCGTTGCTGGAAGGTCACCAGCCGCCGAACACCGCCGTGTGGGCGCTCTACCCGCAACAGCGCCATCTCTCGCCAAAAGTGCGCAAGCTGGTGGAGTTCCTCAAAGAGGGGCTGGCGCAGCACGTCGTCTACACCACCATATAGATAACGCCCGGCCCTTGGCCGTTTGCCTGCAAATACACGCAGTTTCCACTGCCCCAAGGCAAGCAGATGAGCCCACATACCCCACAGATTCAACGCACCAACCACTTTATCCGCAAGGTACTGGCCGACTTCCCGGTGCCGGGCGAAATTGCTTCCCGGTTGATTCGCAAGCACGCCCAACCGTTCAGCAACGAAGAGCTGGACCCCGACAACACCCTGCTGACCACTATCGAATACAACACTGACAATCCCGATGCGCCTTTTACCGGCGCCATCATCCAGACGATGACGTTGACCGAAGCGATGATCGCCAACGCCCCAGAGGCCCCAGGCGGCCTGGTCAACATCACGGGGTTCTCGATGACCGCGCCGTATTTCAATATTGTCCCCGAGCTGCCACGCCTGATGGATAACCGGATTCCGGCAATGTTCAACGAAGAGTTCATCGCCGCCGGCTGGATTGCGCCCCGTCGCTATGAAGCGATTTACCTGCGCAGCGAGCCGCAGGCTTACGGGCCGAGCACCCAACTGGGCATCTCCCCGCAAAACTTTCGCAATGTCGTGCAATCGAGCAACTTCGACCAGGTTTACAACGAGGCAATCACGGCGTTCTGGGACAAGCACCAGGAGAACTACAAAACCCTGATGCGTATGTCCTTTATCGAAGGCTATCTGAATCAATTCGACGAATTCACCCTGACCGATGAGGAGCGCAGCCTGGCAGCGCGGGCGGCAGGTGTCGCCAACACCAAGGACTTCAGCAACTTGTCCCTTCAAGACCTGCAGGCCCCGTATGTTCCGGATACAAACCTTTCTATGCGTCTGCTGCGCATCCATACCAACGAAGCCACCGACATTCTCACCATCACCGACAACCAGAGCCAGATCACCCTGCTTTACATTCCAGGCAACTCTTCCCCCTTCCACGGCTTTGTTGACCCGGCAGCCATGCGTACGTGGCTGGTGAGCCTGGCCAAAACGGCAAACCAACGTAAAGCGCTGACCAACCACTTCGAAGCTGAAACCGTCGACTCCGGCTTGATATACAGCGGCGTCGAGGAGGCCCTGGTCGGTATGACGGCCTTTCCTGGCCCAGCCCCGAAGTCAGGCTTTTTCAATAGCTTGCTGCCAGCCACCTACTGGGACCCGGAGCAATACATCAACAACGCCATGTACCCGGCGCTGAACGGCAATCCTTTCGACTATATAACCCGACAGGTCAAGGCCCGTATCAGCAAGCTGATGGCGCGCACCCTTGTTTCACCACTGGATACCTACAAGGCCAACACCCTCGACGCCTTGGAAAAAGGCTGCCTGCTGGCAATTCCCCTCGCCCTTGCCATGCGATCAGCCCTGCTCGCCGAGTTTTGTTTCCTGACTCAGGGCATCACCGAGATGGCGATTGGTACCGACGACATACTGAAAGACAAGCCCATGGGCACTGAACGGATCATCTTCGGTGCCCTGAATGCAATGCCCGTGGTCGTCCACGGTATCGGTACCCAGGCCGCCGCCACCCTCAACAGCTTGCGCAGCCAACTGGGCAAGGCTGTCCGCCAAGTGAGCGGCAACATCAAGGTCAGTCTGCTCGCCAGCAGTTCGACGCCAGCGCAGGAGCCGGGCCGGATACTGAATGCGAGGCCCAGACCCAGCGGCTTGCAAACGGTGAGGATCCTCGGCGAATCGTTTATTACCTACCTCACCCCCGACGAAAGCGGCTTTTTCGAACTGTTCATGAGCGACCCGGCAACCCCGTTGACAATCCACGCTACCGGACTCTTCGCCATACAGAGTTCTGACCTGAAATGGCGAATAGCGGGGCTGAACGGTGGTGGTGCGTTTCGCAACGGCTGGCAGCGTATTTACCGTTTTTTTGGCGGCCCGGCCCATTCAAGCTTATTCAACGCCTATGAAATGCCCACCCCGCTACGCGAAACTGTGGCAGGCATGATGAGTGACAGCAGTTCGTTTTCCGAAGACTTCGAACCGCTTGGAAGCGAGCAGCAGCCGCTCAGAAATGCTCGCAGCCTGTTCTTTGAGAAAAGAAACAAGTTGGCCCAAGACTCGACAACCTTTTTTAACAACCGCACGCTGCCCCCGGTACGACCGGTGTTGCCGACCTTCAGCCTCGACGATTCCCAAACCAGCATCATCCACAAACTGTTGAGTGCCAGCGATGGCCTGGTACTGGGCGAAAGCCATGAGGCGCTGTCGAGCAAGGCTTTTTTGATGGACAACATGCAGGCGCTGGCGCGCGAAGGGGTCAAGCGGATCTATTTCGAGCATCTGTTGACGGACGTTCACACGCCGCTGATCAAGCTGTTCTATCGCTCCAGGACAGCAGCCATGTCGAATGAATTGCGAAGCTACCTGAGGGGCATTTATCCGCCCCGCAGCGACAGCCATTACTCGTTTCTGAATATCCTGATCAAAGCCAGGGAGGCCGGGATCAAGATCCAACCCATCGACTGCACCGCCAGCTACATGATCAGGGACATGACCGACGCCAATGGCACGCTGCGTCAGCGAATGATGAATTTCTACGCGACCGAGGTGATCCAGTGGATCCAGACCACCAAGCGCCACCCGGGAAAATGGGTCGCGCTGGTGGGCGACAGCCACACCAACAATTACCGGGGCGTCCCCGGCCTGGCCGAGCTGACCGGCAGTATCGGCCTGCGAATAGAGGATGCACGCGCCGGGCAACGGCTGGGAATCGAGGCCGACCCAGGTCGAACCTCAAGCATGGGAATTGGCAAAGGTAACGCGACGGTCAAGGCCGACTTTGTATTACGGGTTGATACCACCTCACTGCAAAGGCCCGCGCAAGCAATACCTGGCCCGTCACATAGCCTGGTGTTGCAGAAAACGCCTGAGTCACAGCTGAGTAAACCCGGACAGTTTTTACTGTCGGCCGCCACGGCTACAACGCCGGCGAAAATTCTCTACCGATCGCGCCGGGGCAATATCCAAAGCATTACGGTCAATCAAGCCGACACACGGTTTTCCATCAACGCGCCCGGTTGGTCGATTGATCAGAAACCTTTCAATACCCTGCAAGCCCTGGTGGACACTTTGAAAACCCGGCCCGGGGTGGAGCAGGTAACCGACTGAATCAAACAGACTGATTGGCCCGGCGCTGGCGCAGCCACTCAAGGTCTTCCGGGCGGGTGACCTTGATATTGTCGGAGCGGCCTTCGACCAGGCGCGGCGCGTGCCCGGCCCACTCCATGGCGGAGGCTTCGTCGGTGATCACCACATCCGAGACCAGGCTGTCGGCCAGCGCCCGATGCAGTGCTCCCAGGCGGAACATCTGCGGGGTGTAGGCCTGCCAGATTTCGCTGCGGTCCACGGTTGCGGTGACCCGGCCCTGCTTGTCAGCGCGCTTGAGCGTGTCCCTGGCCGGCACCGCCAGCAGGCCGCCCACGGCGTCGTCGGCCAGTTCGTCCAGCAGCTTGTCGAGGTCGTCGCGGCTGAGGTTGGGGCGTGCAGCATCGTGCACCAGCACCCAATCCTCATCGCTGGCGCCCTGGCCATGCAGGTACAGCAACGCGTTGAGCACCGAACCCGAGCGCTCGTCGCCACCGTCCACCCGCACAATGCGCGGGTCGGTGGCGCAGGCCAGGTTGGGCCAATAAGGATCATCCACGGCAAGGCTGACCACCATGCCCTTAAGGCCCGGGTGATCGAGGAAGCAGCCAAGGCTGTGTTCGAGAATTGTGCGCCCGCCCAGTTGCAGATATTGCTTGGGACGGTCCGCGGCCATACGGGCACCCACACCCGCGGCAGGAATCACGGCCCAGAAGGCCGGTGAAGAAATACTCATTGGGCCAACTGGTAGAGGGTTTCGCCCTCCTTGACCATGCCCAGTTCATGACGAGCCCGTTCTTCAACGGTCTCCGTACCTTTTTTCAGCTCAAGCACTTCGGCATCGAGGACGCGGTTGCGCTCCAGCAGGCGTTCGTTTTCGGCGTGCTGGTCGGCAATTTGCTGGGTCAGGTCTTTTACCTGCGCAAAGCTGCCATTACCCACCCATAGGCGGTACTGCAGGCCAGCCAGCAACAAGAGCAAGACGAGGAACAACCAATTGGGACTGCGCATCGAATATCGGGTATCCAGTGAAAAAAGACCGCCATGCAAAACTTTTGCAGCAACTGATAGCACGAAGCCTGGAAAAACCAGGCTTGTGCTTGATAGCCATCAGATTAGCGTCGAAATCTACACTGTCGTGAGTTTTCCGACGCAATCCGCCGACTTTTTACCACGCTTTACCATCAAGTAGCGATCAGCCGCGAAACTCGCTGCGACCGTTGTACTTGGCTTTGCCAGCCAGTTGCTCTTCGATACGCAGCAATTGGTTGTACTTGGAAACGCGGTCGGAGCGGCACAGGGAGCCGGTTTTGATCTGACCCGCCGAAGTGCCCACGGCCAGGTCGGCGATGGTCGAATCTTCGGTTTCGCCGGAGCGGTGGGAGATCACGGCAGTGTAGCCCGCAGCCTTGGCCATCTGGATGGCTTCCAGGGTTTCGGTCAGGGTGCCGATCTGGTTGAACTTGATCAGGATCGAGTTGGCGATCTTTTTATCGATGCCTTCTTTCAGGATCTTGGTGTTGGTCACGAACAAGTCGTCGCCCACCAGCTGGATTTTCTCGCCGATCTTGTCGGTGAGGACTTTCCAGCCTGCCCAGTCGGACTCGTCCAGGCCGTCTTCGATCGAGATGATCGGGTAGCGCTCGGTGAGGCCCTTCAGGTAGTCGGCAAAACCTTCGGAGGTGAACACGTGGCCTTCACCGGACAGGTTGTATTTACCGTCATCGAAGAACTCGCTGGCCGCGCAGTCCAGGGCCAGAGTCACGTCGGTGCCTAGCTTGTAGCCTGCATTGGCCACGGCTTCGGAGATCACTTTGAGTGCATCTTCGTTGGACGCCAGGTTCGGTGCGAACCCCCCTTCGTCACCCACAGCAGTGCTCAGGCCACGGGCCTTCAGGACAGCCTTGAGGTGATGGAAAATCTCGGTGCCCATGCGCAGGCCTTCGGAGAAGGTCTTGGCGCCAACCGGCTGCACCATGAATTCCTGGATGTCGACGTTGTTATCGGCGTGCTCGCCACCGTTGATGATGTTCATCATCGGAACCGGCATCGAGTACACACCCGGAGTACCGTTCAGGTTGGCGATGTGGGCGTACAGCGGCAGGTCCTGGTCCTGTGCGGCGGCCTTGGCAGCAGCCAGCGACACGGCGAGGATGGCGTTGGCACCCAGGCTGCCTTTGTTTTCGGTGCCGTCGAGCTTGATCATCGCGTGGTCCAGGGCTTTCTGGTCCAGCGGGTCCTTGCCCAGCAACAAGTCACGGATCGGGCCGTTGATGTTGGCTACAGCCTTGAGTACACCTTTGCCCAGGTAACGGCTCTTGTCGCCATCACGCAGTTCCAGCGCTTCGCGCGAACCTGTGGAAGCACCGGACGGCGCGCAGGCGCTGCCGATGATGCCGTTATCGAGAAGCACGTCGGCTTCGACGGTGGGGTTGCCACGGGAGTCGAGAACTTCACGACCTTTGATGTCGACGATTTTTGCCATTGTTGTAAACACTCCAAAGTTGACGAAAACGACGCAGCTGAAGGAAATCTTTTGACCGACCGCAAGGGTGGAACAACGGGGCAGGCTTGCAGGCGACAAGGCCCAGGCCCGTGGGCCTGAGCGTAAAGCGAGGGAAAGTCTACCGGAGAAACGGCCGTTACGCGGTCTCTACCGTCGGAAAACTCTTGACCAGTTCATCCAACTGTTTGAGCTGGGCCAGAAAAGGCTCCAGCTTGTCCAGGCGCAGGGCGCAGGGGCCGTCGCATTTGGCGTTGTCCGGGTCCGGGTGGGCTTCCAGGAACAGGCCGGCCAGGGACTGGCTGATGCCAGCCTTGGCCAGGTCCAGCACCTGGGCACGACGCCCGCCAGCGGAATCGGCACGACCACCGGGCATTTGCAGCGCGTGGGTCACGTCGAAGAACACCGGGTATTCGAACTGTTTCATGATGCCGAAACCGAGCATGTCCACCACGAGGTTGTTATAGCCGAAGCTCGAACCACGCTCGCAGAGGATCAACTGGTCGTTACCCGCTTCCACGCACTTGTTCAGGATGTGTTTCATTTCCTGGGGCGCGAGGAACTGGGCTTTCTTGATATTGATCACAGCGCCGGTCTTGGCCATGGCGACCACAAGGTCGGTCTGGCGCGACAGGAAGGCCGGCAACTGGATGATGTCGCACACCTCGGCGACCACCGCAGCCTGTTCAGGCTCGTGGACGTCGGTGATGATCGGCACGCCGAAGGCTTGCTTGATGTCCTGGAAGATCCGCATGCCTTCTTCAAGGCCCGGGCCGCGATAGGAGGTCACCGACGAACGGTTGGCCTTGTCGAAGCTGGCCTTGAACACATAAGGGATACCCAGTTTCTGGGTGACCTTGACGTACTCTTCACAGACCTGCATCGCCATGTCACGGCTTTCCAGCACGTTCATGCCACCGAACAGCACCATGGGCTTGTCGTTGGCAATCTCGATGTCGCCTACGCGAATGATCTTCTGGGCCATCAGGGTTACGCCTTCTTCTGATGTTGCGTCAGTGCAGCTTTGACGAAGCCGCTGAACAACGGGTGACCGTCGCGCGGCGTCGAGGTGAACTCAGGGTGGAACTGGCACGCCACGAACCACGGATGGTCCGGCGCCTCGACCACTTCAACCAGCGCGCCATCACCGGAGCGACCGGAGATTTTCAGGCCGGCCTCTTTGATTTGCGGCAGCAGGTTGTTGTTCACTTCGTAGCGGTGACGGTGACGCTCGACGATCACGTCCTTGCCGTAGCAGTCGTGAACCAGCGAGCCCGGCTCCAGCAGGCAATCCTGTGCGCCAAGGCGCATGGTGCCGCCCAGGTCGGAGGCTTCGGTACGGGTTTCAACGGCACCGGTGGCATCTTCCCACTCAGTGATCAAGCCCACGACCGGGTGGCCGCTCTTGCTGTCGAACTCGGTGGAGTTGGCGTCTTTCCAGCCCAGCACGTTACGGGCGAACTCGATAACGGCCACTTGCATGCCCAGGCAGATGCCCAGGTACGGCACTTTGTTCTCACGGGCGTACTGCACGGCCGTGATCTTGCCTTCCACGCCACGCAGGCCGAAACCGCCTGGGACGAGGATCGCGTCAACACCTTCGAGCAGCGCGGTGCCCTGGTTCTCGATGTCTTCGGAATCGATGTAGCGCAGGTTGACCTTGGTACGGTTGCTGATACCGGCGTGGCTCATCGCTTCGATCAGCGACTTGTACGCGTCCAGCAGCTCCATGTACTTGCCGACCATGGCGATGGTGACTTCATGCTCAGGGTTGAGCTTGGCATCGACCACGGCTTCCCACTCGGACAGGTCCGCGCCGTTGCACTGCAGGCCGAAACGCTCGACCACAAAATCGTCCAGGCCTTGCGAGTGCAGGATGCCCGGGATCTTGTAGATGGTGTCGGCGTCTTCCAGGGCGATCACCGCACGTTCTTCAACGTTGGTGAACTGCGCGATCTTGCGACGCGACGAGATATCGATCGGGTGATCCGAGCGGCACACCAGCACGTCCGGCTGCAGGCCGATGGAACGCAGTTCCTTGACCGAGTGCTGGGTAGGCTTGGTTTTGGTTTCACCGGCGGTGGCGATGTACGGCACCAGCGTCAGGTGCATCAGCATCGCGCGCTTGGCGCCGACTTCGAAACGCAGCTGGCGGATGGCTTCGAGAAACGGTTGGGATTCGATGTCACCCACGGTGCCACCGATCTCGACCATCGCCACGTCGGCATCGCCTGCACCCTTGATGATGCGGCGCTTGATTTCGTCGGTGATGTGCGGGATCACCTGGATGGTTGCACCCAGATAGTCACCACGGCGCTCTTTGCGCAGCACGTGCTCGTAGACACGGCCGGTGGTGAAGTTGTTGTTCTGGGTCATGGTCGTGCGGATGAACCGCTCGTAGTGGCCCAGGTCCAGGTCAGTCTCGGCGCCGTCGTGGGTGACGAACACTTCACCGTGCTGGAACGGGCTCATGGTGCCCGGGTCAACGTTGATGTACGGGTCCAGCTTGAGCATGGTGACCTTAAGTCCCCGCGCCTCCAGGATGGCCGCCAATGAAGCGGAGGCAATGCCTTTCCCCAATGAAGAAACAACACCGCCCGTGACGAATATGTAGCGCGTCATGAAAAACCCTAGAAGTCTGCGTTAAAGCGGTCCGAGCCGCCGGGGAAAGCGAAGGAAGGCCGAAGCCCCCGATCACCTGCATTAATCACAGTGCACCTTTCAAAAAAACCGCCGCGTGGTGACAGACCAGTAATGAAACACCGGTACGTTGATCGCTACACATTTTTTGGAATCGCCCAGCAAAGACTGCTTGGTAATCGGCAACTGCTGCGATTCAGTCGAATCCACAGAAGTTGTATCAAGAAGGGAGCGTAGTCTACCGGAAAGGCTCTATCAGCTCAAACCTTGATCGCAAGTCTGTGGCATCCAATCCAATTGCCAGTCGCCGGGCGACTTGGCCCATGGCCCTGCAAGGCTTGGGACAGCCAGCAATTGCTCGCCCTGATACAGCAGCGGCAATCTGCCACGGACGAAGCCCGGCAACCCACTTTCATTAAGCAGGCGCTTCAGGTCGCGCCGGCCTCGGCCTGGCACTTCGATGATTTCACCGCCTTGTCGATAACCGACCACCAGCGGGCCTTCCGGGGCCTTGCCGATAAATCTCAGCTGCCCATTGCCGGGTAACTCTAGTGGGTTTTGCGGATCGGGCCAGCTCAGCGTTGCGTCGGAATATTCCGACCAACTGAAGGGCAGCCACCAGATACGTTCGCCACAGCGGTGTAACTCGCCATCCGCCAGGCGCCATACGGGCTGCGCGTCGCCCTTGGCATCGCGCAGGGAATACCAGCCGGCCCAGTGGTCGCTGTCGGGTAAACGGGTCAGGGGGTCAGCCAGTGGCGCAGGGCATTACGCTGACGAGCGTCGGAAAGTTCGCGCAATGCAACAAGGGCCAATGACGGCAAAGGCAACCACGGAAGCGGCGAAGGCTGATTGGCGGCCTTGAGGTCCAACACAGCCAATTCGTCGAGCAACCCTTGGGCCTCGCTCAGGTGTTCGGCGCTGCGCGCCAGGCTTGAGAGCACTTGAGGCCAGCGCTCGGTCAGCGCCGGGAGCACGCGATGGCGCAAGTAATTACGCGAGAACCGGGGATCGGCATTGGACGGGTCTTCAATCCACTGCAACCGATGTTCATGGGCATAGGCTTCCAATTCACCCCGCGAGGCGCCCAGCAACGGCCGCACCAAGTGCCCGTCCGCCAACGGGCGATGCACTGGCATGGCCGCCAGCCCTCGTACCCCGGCGCCACGCAACAGGCGAAACAACAGGGTTTCGGCTTGATCGTCGCGATGCTGGCCGGTGAGCATCACCTCCCTGCCCCGACCGCCTCACTGAATGCCTGGTAACGCGCATCGCGGGCAGCGCGCTCAAGGCTTGCGCCGAACTGCACTTGCACGTGCATAACCCGCAAGGGCACGCCCAGGCCGTCACATACGGTTTGGCAATGGTGAGGCCAGGCGTCGGCGGCGGCTTGCAGGCCATGGTGGACATGGATCGCGCTGAGTGGCGGGAGGGTTTCGGTTTTTGCCAGGGTGGCCAGGAGGTGTAGCAGGACGGTGGAATCGAGACCGCCAGAAAAGGCGATATGCCAGGCCGGGGCGTTGCGCCAGGGGGCCAGCTTTTTCAGGAGTTTGGCGGATAGAGCCGGCTTCATAACAAAGTACCGCCATCAATCTGGAATGCGATAAACCCAGCATACACAAAGCAAATGTGGGAGCGGGCTTGCTCGCGAATGCGATGTGTCAGTCACTGGATATGTTGACTGATACACCGCATTCGCGAGCAAGCCCGCTCCCACATTAGTACTGCATAGTCTGCCAGATCAGTGCTTGATCAGAGACCGTAGCTCATCAGGCGCTCATAACGACGGGCCAGCAGCGCTTCGTTATCCAGCTTCTTGAGCATCGCCAGTTGCGAGGCCAGTTCACCACGGATAGTCGCGGCAGCAGCAGCCGGGTCGCGGTGAGCGCCGCCCAGTGGCTCGGCGATCACTTTGTCGACGATCCCAAGGCCCTTGAGGCGATCGGCCGTGATGCCCATGGCTTCAGCGGCGTCCGGGGCCTTTTCGGCGGTTTTCCACAGGATCGACGCGCAACCTTCCGGCGAAATCACCGCGTAGGTCGAATATTGCAGCATGTTCAGTTGGTCACAGACGCCAATCGCCAGTGCGCCGCCGGAACCACCTTCACCAATCACGGTGGCGATGATCGGGGTTTTCAGGCGGGACATGACGCGCAGGTTCCAGGCAATCGCTTCGCTCTGGTTGCGTTCTTCGGCGTCGATACCCGGGTAGGCACCCGGGGTGTCGATGAAGGTCAGAATCGGCATTTTGAAGCGTTCGGCCATTTCCATCAGGCGGCAGGCCTTGCGGTAGCCTTCCGGACGCGGCATGCCGAAGTTGCGGCGCACTTTCTCGCGCACTTCACGGCCTTTCTGGTGACCGATCACCATCACCGGCTGGTCGTCCAGGCGAGCGATACCGCCCACGATGGCCGCGTCGTCGGAAAAGTGGCGGTCGCCATGCAGCTCGTCGAACTCGGTGAAGATGTGCTGAATGTAGTCCAGGGTGTACGGACGGCGCGGATGGCGAGCCAGGCGCGCAATCTGCCAGCTGGTCAGCTTGCCGAAGATGTCTTCGGTGAGCGTGCTGCTCTTGTCTTGCAGGCGAGCGATCTCATCGCCGATATTCAGCGAATTGTCATTGCCGACCAGGCGCAATTCTTCAATCTTGGCTTGCAGGTCAGCGATCGGCTGTTCGAAATCAAGAAAATTCGGGTTCATAAGCGTCCGTCTTGGGTCGACGGCCAGGGAGCCCCTGGCCAGCCGGTTGTCTATTCGCGCCCTACATTAAGTGAGAGGCGCGGTTAGGTCGAGATTAAATGTTCAGTCGAGGTCAGACATATCTGACCGTCAACGGTATTGGAGGAAGACGTTGTCTCGCCCGAACTGGTCACGCAATGCTTGAATCAAGCCATCAGCGGGATCAATTCGCCAGGTCTCGCCAAACTGCAACATGGCCTTGGCGTCGTTGCCGGTGTACTCCATGGTCACCGGGCATGCGCCACGGTGACGCTTGAGCAGGTCACCCAACCAGCGTAGCTGATCGCCCTTGAGGGCTTCGGTCTTGACCTTGAGGCGCAGGCTTTCGGCCAAATTGGTGCGCGCATCTTCCATGCTCATCACCCGCTTGATCCGCAGGCGCAGGCCGCCGGAGAAGTCATCGTTGCTGACCTCCCCTTCCACCACCACCATGGCGTCCGTCTGCAACAGCGACTGCGCGGAGTGGAATGCGTCGGCAAACAGCGAGGCTTCGATCCGCCCCGAACGGTCATCCAGAGTGATAAAGCCCATCTTGTCGCCCTTTTTATTTTTCATCACCCGCAGGGCGATGATCATGCCAGCGACGGTCTGGGTGTCCCGCGCCGGTTTCAGGTCGATGATGCGCTGGCGGGCGAAACGGCGGATTTCGCCTTCGTATTCGTCAATCGGGTGACCGGTCAGGTACAGGCCCAGGGTGTCTTTCTCACCCTTGAGACGTTCCTTGAGAGTCAGCTCCTTGGCCTTGCGATGGTTGGCGTAAACATCGGCGTCTTCCTCGACAAACAGCCCGCCAAACAGGTCGGCGTGGCCGCTGTCGTGGGTGCGGGCAGTCTGTTCGGCGGCCTTGATCGCTTCTTCCATGGCGGTCAGCAGCACCGCCCGGTTGCGGTCGATATTGGCCTGGTAAGCCTTGGGCTCATCATGAAAATACGGGCCGAGGCGATCAAGCGCACCGCTGCGGATCAAACCATCGAGGGTGCGCTTGTTGATGCGCTTGAGGTCAACCCGCGCACAGAAGTCGAACAGGTCCTTGAATGGCCCATCCTGGCGCGCCTCGGTGATGGCTTCCACCGGCCCCTCACCCACGCCCTTGATCGCGCCCAGGCCATAGATGATGCGACCCTCGTCATTCACCGTGAACTTGAACTCCGAGGCGTTCACATCCGGCGCGTCGAGGCGCAGCTTCATGGTGCGCACTTCCTCGATCAAGGTCACGACCTTGTCGGTGTTGTGCATGTCCGCCGAGAGTACCGCCGCCATGAACGGCGCCGGGTAATGGGCTTTCAGCCAGGCGGTCTGGTACGACACCAGGCCATAAGCGGCGGAGTGGGATTTGTTGAAGCCGTAACCGGCGAACTTTTCCACCAGGTCGAAGATGTTACCGGCGAGGTCGGCGTCGATATTGTTGGTGGCGCAACCTTCAATGAAACCGCCGCGCTGCTTGGCCATTTCCTCGGGCTTTTTCTTACCCATGGCGCGACGCAGCATGTCCGCACCGCCGAGGGTGTAACCGGCCATGACCTGAGCGATCTGCATCACCTGTTCCTGATACAGGATGATGCCGTAAGTCGGCGCCAGTACCGGCTTGAGGCCCTCGTACTGGTAGTCCGAGTGCGGGTACGCCAGCTCGGCACGCCCGTGCTTACGGTTGATGAAGTCATCCACCATGCCTGATTGCAGCGGGCCCGGACGGAACAGCGCCACCAGTGCGATCAAGTCTTCCAGGCAGTCGGGCTTGAGCTTTTTGATCAGCTCTTTCATGCCACGTGACTCAAGCTGGAACACCGCCGTGGTTTCGGCTTTTTGCAGCAAGGCGTAGGTCGGCTTATCGTCCAGAGGGATAAACGCGATATCCAGTGGCGCTTCGTCGACCTTGGCGCGGTCGCGGTTAATCGTCTTGAGTGCCCAGTCGATGATTGTCAGGGTCCGCAGGCCGAGGAAGTCGAACTTCACCAGGCCGGCCGCCTCCACGTCGTCCTTGTCGAACTGGGTGACCAGGCCGCCGCCTTCCTCATCGCAATAGATCGGCGAAAAGTCGGTCAGCTTGGTCGGCGCAATGACCACCCCACCGGCGTGTTTACCGACGTTACGCACCACGCCTTCAAGCTTGCGCGCCATGTCCCAGATTTCGGCGGCTTCTTCATCCACCTTGATGAAGTCGCGCAGGATTTCTTCCTGCTCATAAGCCTTCTCAAGAGTCATGCCGACTTCGAACGGGATCATCTTCGACAGGCGATCCGCCAAGCCGTAGGACTTGCCCTGCACCCGCGCCACATCACGGATTACCGCCTTGGCCGCCATGGAACCGAAGGTGATGATCTGGCTCACGGCGTTGCGGCCGTATTTCTCGGCCACGTATTCGATCACGCGGTCGCGACCGTCCATGCAGAAGTCGACGTCGAAGTCGGGCATGGAAACCCGTTCCGGGTTCAGGAACCGTTCGAACAGCAGGTCATATTCCAGCGGGTCGAGGTCGGTGATTTTCTGCACATAGGCCACCAGCGAACCGGCACCTGACCCCCGGCCCGGACCTACCGGCACGCCGTTGCTTTTGGCCCACTGGATAAAGTCCATTACGATCAGGAAGTAACCGGGGAACCCCATCTGGATAATGATATCCAGCTCGAAATTCAGCCGGTCGACATACACCTGGCGCTTGGCGTCGTAGTCTTCGGTGGTGTCCTTGGGCAACAGGACGCTGAGGCGTTCTTCCAGGCCATCGAACGAGACCTTGCGGAAATACTCATCGATGGTCATGCCATCGGGAATCGGGAAGTTGGGCAAAAAGTGCTTGCCCAGCTTCACTTCGATATTGCAGCGCTTGGCGATCTCGACAGAGTTTTCCAGAGCCTCAGGCAGGTCGCTGAACAGCTCGGCCATCTCGTCGGCACTTTTGAGGTACTGCTCTTCGCTGTAATTCTTGGAACGGCGCGGGTCATCCAGGGCCCGACCTTCGCCGATGCACACGCGGGTTTCGTGGGCCTCGAAATCTTCTTTCTTGATAAAGCGCACATCGTTGGTGGCGACCAGCGGCGCGCCCAGCTTGTCGGCCAGGGCCACGGCGGCGTGCAGATGCTCTTCGTCGTTGGGGCGGTTGGTGCGCTGGACCTCAAGGTAAAAGCGGCCCGGGAAGACCTGCATCCACTCGCTCGCCAGCACTTCAGCCTCATGCGGGTTACCGCCAAGCAGCGCAATACCGATCTCGCCCTCTTTGGCCGCCGACAGCATGATCAAGCCTTCGCTCGCCTCGGCGACCCATTCGCGCTCGATGATGATCGAGCCATTGCGCTGGCCGTCGATAAAGCCACGGGAAATCAGTTCGGTGAGGTTGCGATAACCCACGCCATTCATCGCCAGCAGGCTGATACGGCTCAGGGGGTTATCCGGGTCTTTGTTGGACAGCCACAGGTCGGCGCCGCAGATCGGCTTGATGCCGGCGCCCATGGCGTTCTTGTAGAACTTGACCAGGGAACACATGTTGTTCTGATCGGTCACCGCGACCGCAGGCATATTCATGCCCACCAGGGTTTTGACCAGCGGTTTGATCCGTACCAGGCCGTCGACCAGGAGTATTCAGTGTGCAGGCGCAGGTGAACGAATGAAGCCGGCATAGTGATCCTGTCTTGATACATGGAAACAACAAGGCCCGGGATTGTACCGGGCCTTGGCAAAAACATCAGCCTCGCGACTAAACCTCGCTGAGGTTCTCGCGCAGCTCGTAAGCCTGGCGCACCGGGGCGAACGAGCGACGGTGGATAGGCGTCGGGCCAAGACGAGCCAGCGCTTCCAGATGAACGGGCGTCGGGTAGCCTTTATGCCCGCCAATACCGTAACCGGGGTAGATCAATTCGAACGCGGCCATTTCACGGTCGCGGCTGACCTTGGCCAGAATCGAGGCGGCGGCGATAGATGGCACCTTGCTATCCCCCTTGACCACCGCTTCCGCCGGCATCGCCAGTTTCGGGCAACGGTTGCCGTCAATCATCGCCAGTTTCGGGGTGATGTGCAGCCCCTCCACTGCGCGCTGCATGGCCAGCATGGTGGCGTGCAGGATGTTCAGTTGGTCGATTTCTTCGACTTCGGCCCGGGCGATATGCCAGCTCAGGGCCTTTTCACAAATCTCGTCGTAGAGCTTTTCGCGACGGGCTTCGGTGAGTTTTTTCGAGTCATTGAGGCCGAGGATCGGGCGGTTCGGGTCAAGGATCACCGCCGCCGTGACGACTGCGCCACACAAGGGGCCACGCCCTACCTCGTCAACGCCGGCCACCAGTGCGTGGGCTTCGGCTACCAGACTGAAATCCAGGCCCATTTGTAGGGTCATAAAGCGTCCTGTTTGTGGCCGATCAAGGTCAATACGGCGTCAGCCGCCTGGTTCGATGCATCGCGACGCAGGGTGCGGTGGATGTCGTCAAAACCGCGGGTCTGTTCTTCGCCGCCGTCGATCAAGGGTAGTAGGGTTTGCGCGAGAGCCTCGGGCGTTGCATCGTCCTGCAACAACTCCGGCACCAACAGGCGCTGGGCCAGCAGGTTGGGCAAGGAGATATAAGGGCTTTTGACCATGCGCTTGAGAATCCAGAACGTCAGCGGCGCCAAGCGATAGGCCACGACCATAGGGCGCTTGTAGAGCAACGCCTCCAGCGTGGCAGTGCCCGACGCGATCAGCACTGCGTCACAGGCCGCCAGCGCCAGGTGCGACTGGCCGTCGAGCAGGGTCAGCGGCAAGTTGCGGCCTGCCAGCAGGGCTTCGATCTGTGCGCGGCGTTGCGGGCTGGCACACGGCAGCACGAAACGCACACCCGGTTTCAAGGCCTGCAGGCGCTCGGCGGCGTCGAAAAACACGCTGGCCAGACGCCCGACTTCACCGCCTCGACTGCCCGGCATCAACGCAACCAGCGGGCCATCGAGCAAGCCCAGCTCGGCACGCGCAGCGGCGCGGTCAGCCTGCAACGGAATGGTATCGGCCAGGGTATGCCCGACAAACCGCACCGGCACGCCCTTCTCTTCGTAGAACCTGGCCTCGAACGGCAGCAGGGTCAACATCAGGTCGCAACCTTCACGGATCTTCAGCACGCGCTTCTGCCGCCAGGCCCATACGGACGGGCTGACATAGTGCACGGTCTTGATCCCGGCCTGACGCAACTTGAGTTCGATATTGAGGGTGAAATCCGGCGCGTCGATTCCGATAAAGACGTCAGGCTTTTCTTCGATAAGAGTCTGAATCAGCAGCTTGCGGCGAGCCAACAGCTCACGCAGGCGGCCTAGCACCTCAACCAGCCCCATGACCGACAGACGCTCCATGGGGAAGTAGGAAGTGAGGCCTTCGGCCTGCATCAGCGGGCCACCCACGCCGATAAACTCTATCGCCGGGTGTTGGGCCTTGAGCGCCCGCATAAGCCCTGCGCCCAGAATATCGCCAGAAGCTTCTCCGGCCACCAGCGCGATACGCACAGTGGCCATGATCAGCGGGTGATGCCGCGAGTCGACGCCTGGATAGAGTCACGGAACACCGCGACTTCCGGGAACAGCGCTGCCGGCTCGGCCAGTTGGGTCAATGCCTGGTCAACCGTCAGCCCCTGACGGTAAACCACCTTGTAGGCACGGCGCAGGGCGTGGATAGCCTCTTCGCTGAAACCACGCCGGCGCATGCCTTCGAAGTTCATGCTACGGGCTTCGGCAGGGTTACCGAACACCGTGACGAACGCCGGAACATCCTTGCCTATGGCCGTGCCCATGCCGGAAAAGCTGTGGGCGCCGATATGGCAATACTGATGCACCAGGGTGAACCCGGACAGAATGGCCCAATCGTCAACGTGCACATGGCCGGCCAACGCCGTGTTGTTGACCAGGATGCAGTGGTTGCCGATCACACTGTCGTGGCCGATATGGGCATAGGCCATGACCAGGTTGTGATCACCCAAGGTGGTCTCGGCACGATCCTGCACGGTGCCGCGGTGAATGGTCACGCCCTCACGGATGATGTTGTGATCACCGATGACCAGGCGTGTTTCTTCACCCTTGTACTTCATGTCCGGGGTGTCTTCGCCTACCGAGGAGAACTGGTAGATACGATTGTGTTTGCCAATACGGGTCGGACCTTTGAGGATCACATGCGGCCCGATGACAGTCCCCTCGCCGATTTCAACACCTGCGCCGATGATCGACCAGGGGCCGACCTCAACGTCGGCGGCCAGAACGGCCGACGGATCGATGATTGCGCGAGGGTCAATCAAACTCATAGTTTGCGTTCCGCACAGATGATCTCAGCGGAGCACACCGGCTTGCCGTCTACCGAAGCCTGGCACTCGAACTTCCAGATCTGGCGTTTGCAGCTGATGAACTTGGCTTCCAGGATCAACTGGTCACCCGGGGTGACCGGGTTGCGGAAACGCAACTTGTCGGAGCCCACGAAATAATAAAGCGTGCCATCGGCAGGCTTGAGGTCGAGCATTTTGAAACCAAGGATACCGGCAGCCTGGGCCATCGCTTCGATGATCAACACGCCCGGCATGATTGGATGCGCAGGAAAGTGACCATTGAAGAACGGTTCGTTGATGCTGACATTCTTGTAGGCACGAATGCGCTTTTCCTCAACATTGAGGTCCACCACGCGGTCTACCAGCAGGAACGGGTAACGGTGAGGCAGGTATTCGCGAATCTCGTTGATGTCCATCATTTCGGGGGGAAGCCTGTAATAAAGATTGGGGGCGGGCGAACTAAACGCACGCCCCGCTAGCAAATCAAGGAGGCAGTCTAGCGGCTGTGCACACTTGATATGGAAATGGTATCAGCCTTCTGATGAAGCATTACCGCCAGGGGTCACGTCTCCAACACGCTTTTCCAGCTGTTTGAGGCGTCGAGCCATGTCGTCGAGCTGCCTCAACCGCGCTGCACTCTTGCGCCATTCAGCTGCGGGCTGCATGGCGGTACCGGAAGAATAGGCACCCGGCTCGGTAATCGAGTGGGTCACCATGGTCATGCCGGTGATAAATACGTTGTCGCAAATATCGATATGCCCCACCAGACCTACGCCACCGGCGAGCATGCAATGCTTGCCGATTTTGGTGCTGCCGGAGATCCCCACGCACGCAGCCATCGCGGTGTGATCGCCAATCTGTACGTTGTGGGCGATCTGGATCTGGTTGTCGAGTTTCACGCCATTGCCAATAACGGTATCGGCCAGGGCCCCGCGATCGACTGCCGTGTTCACACCGATTTCCACATCGTTGCCGATCAATACGCCGCCGACCTGGGCAATCTTGTTCCAGATACCTTTGGCGTTGGCAAAGCCGAAGCCTTCGCCGCCGATTACGGCACCTGACTGAATGACCACACGCTCACCGATACGCACATCGTGGTAAAGGGTCACGCGGGGCGCCAACCAACCACCGGCACCGATTTCGCAGCGTGCGCCGATAAAGCAATGCGCACCGACCGTTACACCTGCCGCGATGCGCGCACCGCTCTCGATCACCGCAAACGCACCGATGCTGGCCGCAGGGTCAACCTGCGCATCATCGGCGATGACCGCCGAGGGATGAATGCCCGCAGCTGCCTTGGGTTTCGGATCGAACAGGTGAGACACCCGGGCATACGCCAGGTACGGGTCAGCCACCACCAGCGCATCCCCAGCAAACCCTTCGGCATCAGCGGCTTTCAGCAACACGGCTGCAGCCTGGCTGTCGACGAGGTATTTACGGTATTGGGGGTTTGCGAGGAAGCTCAACTGAGCTGGGCCAGCCTCCTGCAAGGTGGCTAGCCCAGTAATTTCTTTCTCCTTGGAGCCACGCAAGGTGGCCCCCAGGAACTCGGCCAACTCGCCGAGCTTGATAGTCGCGGTCATGGCTTACTTCAGCTGGTTCATGCGCTCGATCACCTGACGGGTGATGTCGTATTGAGGCTTGACGTCGATTACAGCGCCACGCTCGAACACCAGGTCAAAGGCACCTTTCTTGATGACTTCTTCCACGGCGCTGTCGAGTTTCGGCTTCAGCTGTTTCAGCATTTCACGGTCGGCAACAGCCTTGGCTTCGTTCAGTTCTTTGGACTGGAACTGGTAGTCACGGGCCTTTTGCTTGAATTCAAGCTCCAGACGCTCGCGCTCGCCTTGCTGCATCTTGTCGCCACCGGCTACCAGACGGTCCTGGATACCCTTGGCGCTGCTTTCCAATGTCTTGAGTTTGGTCAGTTGTGGACCAAATTTCTTCTCGGCATCTACCGCGTACTTCTTGGCCGCGTCGGATTCCAACAGCGCCATCTGATAGTTCAGGACGGCGATTTTCATTTCGGCGAAGGCCGGGGTGGTTACCAGCACAGTTGCCAGCAGAACCAATTGAGTCAACTTACGCACGATGCACTCCTACAGAATCCGTTGTCGTTATCTTGGGTCAGACGCTTAGAACGTCTGGCCGAGGGAGAATTGGAAAATCTGGGTTTCAGCGTTATCCGGTTTCTTGATCGGCATGGCCAGAGCAAAGCTCAATGGGCCAAGCGCAGTCACCCAAGTCACACCCACACCCACGGAGCTTGCCAGGTTGCTGAGGCTCACGTCGTTGCACTGAGTGTCGGACTTCACGCCGCTCGGGTTGCGGATCTGCTCGCACTTGGAGTCAAACACGTTACCCACGTCCCAGAATACCGAGGTACGCAGCGAACGCTGATCCTTGACGAACGGCAGCGGGAACAGAATCTCCGCACCACCCTGGATCAACACGTTACCACCGAATGGCAGCGGGTCGTTGTCGGAGTCAGCCACAGTACCCTGGTTACCGGTTACACCGACACCACGGCTCGGCGTACCACGCGGGCCCAAGGTGCTGTCTTTAAAGCCACGTACGGAGTTGAAGCCACCCGCATAGTAGTTCTCGTAGAACGGCAGACCGTTGGTCGAACCATAACCGTCGCCATAGCCCAGCTCAGTGTGCAGACGCATGGTGTAGTTGTCGCTCAACGGCGTGAACAACTGGCCACGATAGTCGAGCTTGAAGAACGACAGGTCACTGCCCGGCGTGGTGGTTTCCAGGGTCAGGCTCTGGGAATGGCCACGTGTCGCCAGTACCCCTTTGTTCAGGGTCGACTCGGACCAGCCGGCAGACGCCTTGAAGTTCAGGAACTTGTCGCCTTCACGACGGGTGAAGTCGAAGATCTCATCCACGGTGTACACACCGGTCTTGATCTCATCCTGTTGCGCGGTCAAGCCGAACGTCAGGCGCGAGGTCTCGCTGATCGGGTAACCGATGTTGACACCGGCACCGAGGCTGTCGATCGCATAGCTTGCAACGTCAACGTCGAGGTCTTTGTAGTCGGTGGTGCGGTAGAAGGCGTTATAGCCCAGGCTCACACCGTCTGCAGTCCAGTAGGGGTCGGTATAACCGAAGTTATATCGGCTCTGGTATTCGCTTCGGGTCAGGCCGATGGATACACGGTTACCGGTACCGAGGAAGTTGTTCTGGGTGATCGAACCACCGAGGATCAGGCCGGCACTCTGTGCGAAACCGACGCTGGCGGTGATCGAACCCGACGCTTGCTCTTCCACGGCGTAGTTCACGTCAACCTGGTCATCCACACCCGGCACGGCCGGAGTTTCCACGTTGACTTCCTTGAAGAAGCCCAGACGCTCAAGACGGGTCTTGGACTGGTCGATCAGGTAAGTCGACGCCCAGCCACCTTCCATCTGGCGCATTTCACGGCGCAGCACTTCGTCCGCAGACTTGGTGTTGCCGCGGAAGTTGATGCGGTTCACGTAGGCACGCTTGCCCGGGTCGACCACAAAGGTGATGTCCACAGTGTGGTCATCATCATGCGGGGTCGGCACGCCGTTGACGTTGGCGAAGGTGTAGCCCTCGTTACCCAGGCGGCGGGTGATCAGCTCGGAGGTGGTGGTCATCAGCTTGCGCGAGAACACCTGGTCTTTCTGCACCAGCAGCAAGGCCTTGACCTGGTCTTCAGGTACTTTCAGGTCGCCGCTCAGCTTAACGTCGCGAACCTTGTACTTCTCGCCTTCGTTAACGTTGACGGTGATGTAGACGTGCTTCTTGTCCGGGGTGATGGACACCTGGGTCGAAGCGATATCCATGTTGATGTAGCCACGGTCCAGGTAGTAGGAACGCAGACGTTCCAGGTCACCGGAGAGTTTTTCACGGGCGTACTTGTCATCGTTCTTGAAGAACGACAGCCAGTTGGTGGTCTTGAGTTCGAACAGGTCGATCAGGTCTTCATCAGCGAACTTGGTATTGCCCACCACGTTGATGTGCTGAATCGCCGCCACAGTGCCTTCGTTGATGTTGACCTTGAGGCCAACACGGTTGCGAGGCTGCGGTACCACTTCGGTTTCCACGGTCGCGGAGTAGCGGCCCTGGGCAACGTACTGGCGTTGCAGCTCGTTACGCACACCTTCAAGGGTGGCGCGCTGGAAGATCTCGCCTTCGGCCAGGCCGGATTGTTTCAAGCCTTTCATCAGGTCTTCAGTCGAGATCGCCTTGTTACCTTCGATCTCGATACTGGCGACGGACGGTCGTTCGACGACCGTGATGACCAGGACGTTGCCTTCGCGACCCAGTTGGATGTCTTGAAAGAAACCGGTTTTGAACAGCGCACGAGTGGATTCCACCAGGCGACGGTCATCAGCCTGTTCCCCAACGTTCAACGGCAAGGCACCAAAGACGCTACCCGCGGAAACCCGCTGGAGGCCGTTGACGCGAATATCGGAGATGGTGAAGGACTCGGCGTGAACTTCGGCGATCATCAATACGGTGAGAACCGCAGTTAGCAGCAGACGTTTCATGAAGTCCTTTCTTATTCCAACTGGCAATAAACAAACTGCCGCAAAATGCGGCAGATTCGCAATTCAGCGAAGCGTTACAGTCGACCCAGATCGTTGACAAGGGCTAACAACATCACCCCGACCACCAAACTGATACCGATCTGTATCCCCCAACCCTGCACCCGATCTGACAAGGGGCGACCACGCACCCACTCGACCAGATAAAACAACAGATGCCCCCCGTCCAATACTGGAATGGGCAGCAAATTCAGAACACCCAGGCTAATACTCAGATAAGCCAGGAAATTCAGGAAATCCGCGACACCCGACTGGGCAGAAGCGCCCGCCACTTTAGCAATGGTTATCGGTCCACTCAAGTTTTTTACCGAGAGCTCACCGAACAACATTTTCTTGAGCGATTCGAGGGTCAGCACACTCATGGTCCAAGTGCGTTTTGCACCCTCGCCAATTGCCGCCAACGGCCCGAAGCTGACCTCGCGCACCATTGACGGCGGCCACTCGGGACTCTTGACGCCAGCCCCCAGGTAACCCCCGGCCGCCTTGGCTTCGCCCCGAACCGACAAGGTCACGGGGACGTCGATTTGAGCACCGTCGCGCTCAACTTTCAGCACAATTTTGGTATCAGGACGTACGCGCACCAGGTCGACCACTTGCTGCCAGTCACCCAACGGCTGACCATCAAGGGCCAGTAGGCGGTCGCCGGTTTTCAGACCTGCGGCCTGGGCCGGCCCCTTCGGATCCAGCTCGGCGAGTACCGGCGGCAGCGAAGGACGCCACGGACGAATCCCCAGAGACTTGATCGGATCAGGCTCGTCGGCGCCCTTCAGCCAATGGTCCAATGCCAGCTCTCGCGGCGTTTCGGCGCTGGAGTCCTGCTCGCGCACCACCACATTGACGGTGCCGCTTTCGCCCAGGCGACGAACCAGCTGCAAGTTGACCGCGCCCCAGCCGGTGGTGGGCTCGCCATCAATGGAAACAATTTCCTGCCCGGCAACCAAACCGGCCTTGGCCGCCATGCTGTCCGCTTCGACCGCGCCGATGACCGGGCGTACCTGCTGGCTGCCCAGCATGGCCAGGACCCAGAAGAACACCATCGCCAGCAGGAAGTTGGCGATCGGACCGGCGGCAACAATCGCGATGCGCTGACGAACGGTCTTGCGATTGAACGACTGGTCGAGCTGATCTGCCGGAACCTCGCCTTCGCGCTCATCCAGCATCTTGACGTAGCCACCCAACGGGATGGCCGCAATCACGAACTCGGTGCCGCGACGGTCGTGCCAGCGCACCAGCGGCATGCCGAAACCGACGGAAAAGCGCAGTACCTTGACGCCGCAACGACGCGCCACCCAGAAGTGGCCGAATTCGTGGAAGGTAACCAGCACACCCAGAGCAACCAGGGTGCCGACAATCATGTAAAGCGCACTCATCTAATTTCTCCGCATTCCAATCCAGTGCCTGAAGGTCAGGCTAACGCGCGTTGCGGCTCAACCATTGTTCGGCCAGGGCCCGAGCCTTGGTATCCGCCTCGAATACCGCCCCCAGATCACTCACCGCCACTACGGGCTCAAGACCCAGGACGTCCTCGATGATACTCGCGATCTGCGGAAAACGAATACGCCGCTCGAGAAACGCCGCCACCGCCACTTCGTTGGCCGCATTGAGCATCGCCGGCGCACTGTTGCCCGCTTCTGCCGCTTGCCGCGCCAGGCGCAGGCAGGGAAAACGCTGCTCGTCCGGTGCCTCGAAGTCCAGCCGCGCAATAGCGAACAGGTCCAGTGGCGCCACGCCGGAATCAATACGCTCAGGCCAGGCCAGGGCATTGGCGATCGGGGTGCGCATATCGGGATTGCCCAACTGCGCCAAAACCGAACCATCCACATAGTCGACCAGGGAATGAATCACACTTTGCGGGTGAATCACCACCTCAACCTGATCGGGCCGGGCGTCGAACAACCAGCACGCCTCGATCAGCTCCAGGCCTTTGTTCATCATGCTCGCCGAGTCGACGGAGATCTTGCGCCCCATCGACCAGTTAGGATGCGCGCAGGCCTGGTCAGGCGACACGTGTGCAAGCTCGGCCAGCGGAGTTTGGCGGAACGGGCCGCCGGACGCCGTGAGAAGAATCCTGCGTACGCCCACCTGGCTCAGGCCACGGGCAAAATCACCGGGCATGCACTGGAAAATTGCATTGTGCTCACTGTCGAGAGGCAGCAGCACGGCGCCGCTTTTGCGCACTGCCTGCATAAAGAGCGCGCCGGACATGACCAGCGCTTCCTTATTGGCCAGCAGGATCTTCTTGCCGGCGTCGACGGCGGCCAAGGTCGGGCGCAGGCCGGCGGCGCCGACGATGGCGGCGACCACGGTATCCACTTCGGCATCGGCCGAGACCTGACACAGCCCCTCCTCCCCCACCAGCACCTGAGTGGCCAGCCCGGCAGCCCGCAGATCATCCTGCAGCCCCCGCGCCGCGCCGGCCTCAGGCACCACGGCAAAGCGCGGCGTGTGACGCACACACAAGGCCAGCAACTCGCTCAGGCGGCTGAAGCCGGTCAAGGCGAACACCTGGTAGCGATCCGGGTGGCGAGCGATCACATCCAGGGCGCTCAGCCCTACCGAGCCGGTTGCGCCCAGCACGGTCACTTGTTGCAGGCGGCTCACGGAGCGGTCATCCACAACAGCACGGCGAAGATCGGGATAGCCGCCGTCAGGCTGTCGATGCGATCCAGCACGCCCCCATGGCCCGGCAGCAAGTTGCTGCTGTCCTTGATCCCGGCCTGGCGCTTGAACATGCTTTCGGTGAGGTCACCCACTACCGAAATAAATACGACGATGGCTGTACCCAAGAGGGCCAGGAGGATGTCCGCCACCGCCCAGTCACGCACCACACCGACCACCAGGGTGATCAGCAATGTCAGCGCCAGGCCGCCGTATACACCTTCCCAGCTCTTGCCCGGGCTCACGGCCGGCGCCAGCTTGCGCTTGCCGAAGGCCCGACCGGAGAAGTAGGCGCCAATATCAGCCCCCCAGACCAGCACCATCACCGCCATGATCAGCCAGTTGCCCATCGGAGCGTTTTTGATTTCTACCAAGCCTTGCCAGGCCGGCAGCAGAACCAACAAACCAATCACCAATTTACTGGCCACGCTGGACCAGTGGCCGCTGGTGCGCGGATAGGTCAGCACCAGGAAGGTTGCAAGCGCCCACCACAGCACCGCCGCGCCCAATACCCATGGCACTACGATGCTGGACAAGGTATGCATCAGGAACAGCAACAGCGCCACGAGAGCGGCATACACCACACGTGGCAATTGCGCATTGAAGCCCGCCAGGCGCGCCCATTCCCAGGCGCCGAGGGTCACCACCAGGCCAATAAACAGCGCAAAGCCGGAACCTTCGAGCAGGAAAAACCCGCACAAGGCGATCGGCAACAGGATCAGTGCGGTGATGATTCGTTGTTTAAGCATTTAAACCCGGGCTCCAGCTTCGATCTGCTCGCTCGTTTTACCGAAGCGACGCTGACGGGAAGCGAAATCGGCCAGCGCAGTGCGCATGGCATCGTGTTTGAAGTCCGGCCAGAACAGGTCGGAGAAGTACAACTCGGTATAGGCCAGTTGCCACAGCAGGAAATTGCTGATGCGGTGCTCGCCACCGGTGCGGATGCACAAGTCCGGCAACGGCAGGTCGCCGGTGACCAGGCAGGTTTGCAACAGTTCGGGCGTGATGTCTTCGGGGCGCAGATGGCCGGCCTGTACTTCGCGAGCCAGCCGCTGTGCGGCCTGGGCGATATCCCACTGGCCGCCGTAGTTGGCTGCAATCTGCAACACAAAACGATCGCTGCCCGCGGTGATGGCTTCGGCCTCGCGCATGGCCGCTTGCAGCTCCGGATGGAACCGCGAGCGATCACCAATGATTCGCAGGCTGATGTTGTTGTCATTGAGGCGCTTGGCCTCACGGCGCAGGGCCTTGAAGAACAGGTCCATCAGGGCACTGACTTCTTCGGCCGGACGCTGCCAGTTCTCACTGGAAAAGGCGAACAGGGTCAACACCTCGACCTTGGCCTCAGCGCACACCTCGATAACAGCCCGCACCGCATCGACACCCGCTTTATGCCCGGCGACACCCGGCATAAAGCGTTTCTTCGCCCAGCGATTATTCCCATCCATGATGATCGCGACATGGCGCGGCACCACAGAGGGTACAGTCTGCTTGGTCTTTTCCATGAAGGCGTCCTGACCCCTTATACGGCCATCAGGTCCTTTTCTTTTTCTTCGGTCGCTTTGGTGATCTGCGCCTCGGCGTCTTTGGTCAGCTTATCGATATCGGCGACGGCACGACGCTCTTCGTCTTCGCTGATTTCCTTGTCCTTGACCAGCTTCTTCAGGTCACCCAAGGCATCACGACGGATGTTGCGCACGGCAACACGCGCATCTTCAGCTGCGCTGCGCGCCTGCTTGGTGAAGCCCTTGCGGGTCTCTTCGGTCAGGGCCGGCATGGAGATCAGCAGCAACTCACCCAGGTTGGTCGGGTTGAGGTTCAGGCCCGCGCTCTGGATGGCTTTGTCGACGGCGGCGAGCATATTGCGCTCGAAGGCCACGACTTGCAGGGTGCGCGAGTCTTTTACGGTGACGTTGGCCACACCGCTCAGCGGGGTGTCGGCGCCGTAGTAAGGCACCATCACGCTGCCCAGGATGCTCGGGTGCGCTTTACCGGTACGAATCTGGCCGAATGCATGGCTCAGAGACTCCAGGGATTTTTGCATACGCGCTTGGGCGTCTTTCTTGATTTCGTTGATCATTGTTGGCCTTCCTCGATCAGAGTCCCTTCCGCGCCGCCGTGTACGATATTCAGCAGGGCGCCGGGCTTGTTCATGTTAAATACGCGCAGCGGCATCTTGTGGTCGCGGCACAGGCAAATAGCCGTCAGGTCCATCACACCCAGCTTGCGATCCAGCACTTCATCGTAGGTCAGATGATCGAACTTCTCGGCATGCGGGTCTTTGAATGGGTCAGCGGTGTACACGCCATCCACCTTGGTGGCCTTGAGCACCACGTCGGCATCGATTTCGATGGCACGCAGGCAAGCCGCCGAATCGGTGGTGAAGAACGGGTTACCGGTACCGGCCGCGAAGATCACCACTTCTTTGGAGTTCAAGTGGCGCATGGCTTTGCGGCGATCATAGTGATCGGTCACGCCAACCATGGAAATAGCCGACATCACGATAGCCGAGATATTGGCACGCTCCAGGGCGTCGCGCATGGCCAGGGCGTTCATCACAGTGGCCAGCATGCCCATGTGGTCGCCGGTAACCCGATCCATGCCGGCAGCACTCAGTGCCGCGCCGCGGAACAGGTTGCCACCACCAATCACCAGGCCGACCTGTACGCCGATACCGACCAGTTGGCCGACTTCCAGCGCCATGCGGTCGAGTACCTTGGGATCGATCCCGAACTCTTCCGAGCCCATCAGGGCCTCGCCGCTAAGCTTGAGTAGAATGCGTTTATAGCGAGCCTGATAACCACTGCCCTGCTGAGCCATTGCGAATCTCTCCTGCGGCGTATTTTTTAAAAATTCTTGGCGAGCCGTTTACGGCTTGCGTTCACTCTAGCTGGACGCTGTCACAGCGCCATCGGAACACGGCTTTGTAAGCCAGTTCCGAGGGGAAGCCAAATAAAATCGACCTTCCCATTTGAAAAGAGGCTGCGCGCGTGAGCGGGCAGCCTCTTTCGGGCGACAGTTAAAAACTGTCTTATTGCTTGGCGGCAGCCAGCTGGGCAGCAACTTCTTCAGCGAAGTTGTCGACCGGCTTCTCGATGCCTTCGCCTACCTTGTAGTAGGTGAAGGAAACGATTTCAGCACCGGCTTTCTTGGCCAGTTCGCCAACCTTGATTTCAGGGTTCTTGACGAACGCCTGCTCAACCAGGCTCGCTTCAGCCAGGAACTTGCTGATACGGCCTTTGATCATGTTTTCAACGATGTTTTCCGGCTTGCCGGCGATCTTGTCAGCGTTGAGGCTCAGGAACACGGCTTTTTCGCGTTCGATTGCGTCAGCGGAGACTTCAGATGGCAGCAGGAATTCAGGGTTGCTGGCTGCTACGTGCATAGCGATGTCTTTAGCCAGTTCAACGTCGCCGCCTTTCAGGGCAACCACAACGCCGATTTTGTTGCCGTGCAGGTAGCCACCAACCACATCACCTTCGATGCGGGCCAGGCGACGGATGTTGACGTTTTCGCCAACCTTGCCGACCAGTACCAGGCGAGCAGCTTCTTGAGCTTCGATCAACGGCTCAACAGTAGTCAGCTTGTCGTCGAATGCTTTCTTGACGCTGGCAGCAACGAACGCCTTGAAGTCGTCCTGCAGAGCCAGGAAGTCGGTCTGGGAGTTCACTTCCAGCAGAACGGCGGCTTTGCCGTCTTCAACCAGAGCGATAGCGCCTTCAGCAGCCACGTTGCCTGCTTTCTTGGCAGCCTTGATGGCGCCCGAAGCACGCATGTCGTCGATGGCTTTTTCGATGTCGCCGCCGGCCTTGGTCAAGGCCTTTTTGCAATCCATCATGCCTTCGCCGGTGCGCTCACGCAGTTCTTTAACCAACGCTGCAGTAATCTCTGCCATTTCAAAATCCTCTTGGATAGGTTTTCAACCATTCCACCCGATCAAACGGGCGATCAATTCTTCCCGAATCACCCTTGTAGGCTGCTGCACGTTACAGTCGCTAGGTTGCGCTGCCACAGCGGGCGCCAACAAATGGTTTTCGAGGTGGCAAAAAGGGGGCCAAGCCCCCTTTTTGCTTACTGAGTCAACGCCAGGGCGTCAATTACTCAGCGGCAGCTACCGGAGCTTCTTCAACGAACTGCTCGGTACCACCAGCAACGTGGTTGCGACCACGGATTACAGCGTCAGCCATCGAACCCATGTACAGCTGGATAGCGCGGATTGCGTCATCGTTGCCTGGGATGATGTAGTCAACGCCTTCCGGGCTGCTGTTGGTATCGACTACGCCGATAACAGGGATGCCCAGCTTGTTGGCTTCGGTGATCGCGATGCGCTCGTGATCAACGTCGATAACGAACAGTGCGTCAGGCAGACCGCCCATGTCCTTGATACCACCCAGGGAACGATCGAGCTTTTCCAGGTCGCGAGTGCGCATCAGCGCCTCTTTCTTGGTCAGCTTGGCGAAAGTACCGTCTTCGGCTTGCACTTCAAGGTCACGCAGACGCTTGATGGAAGCACGGATGGTTTTGAAGTTGGTCAGCATGCCGCCCAACCAGCGGTGATCGACGTACGGCGAACCGCAACGTGCTGCTTCTTCAGCAACGATCTTGCCAGCGGAACGCTTGGTGCCGACGAACAGAATCTTGTTTTTGCCCTGGGCCAGACGCTCTACGAAAGTCAGAGCTTCGTTGAACATTGGCAGGGTTTTTTCAAGGTTGATGATGTGGATCTTGTTACGCGCGCCGAAAATGTATTTACCCATTTTCGGGTTCCAGTAACGGGTCTGGTGACCGAAGTGCACACCGGCCTTCAGCATATCGCGCATGTTGACTTGGGACATGATAGTTCCTTAATAAGTCGGGTTTGGCCTCCACGTATCCCAATGACCAACCAGCGGCATTCGCCTCCGGCACCCAGGTCATCGTGTCGACACGTGTGTGGATTTAAGCTTTGCGGGGTATCCCCGGAAAGCGGCGCATTTTATACCACACGAAGGAGAAAAACGAAACACGCAATCGCGGTTGATGTGGGGTGGGGTGGGGTAAGCCGTTGAAATGAGCTGAGAAGCTCGCTTGTAGGGGGGCGTGGGGGTTTGGTCTGCTGGGGACATATCCGTTGTTTAGGTCACGGCGGATATTGGTTTCGCTCTTACAGCGAGTCACTTTGGAAAAGAGCCCCAAAGTAACCAAAGGGCTCTTGCCCCACCACTCGGCACCTCGCCTCCGGCTCGGTGTGCCCGCACGCAGACTTGAATCCGTGGGCCGCCGCGATGGGCCATCCTTGGCCCAGCGCGGCTAACCCGGCGTCCTGCCGGGTTACCCACGGATTCAAGCCTGCGTGCGGCCAGCGTGGTTAATGGGGCGCCTAGGATCAAGATCAAAATCAAAAGCAGAGCACGGCGGCCTAGTAGCCGACCTGAGTGGTGTAGATCAAAAGCGGTTCGGCGTGCGCAGTGGGGTGCTTTTCTGTGAGAGCTGGCTTGTCGGGTCGCCGCATCGCTGCGATACAGGCACCTCGGTACATCAGGCATACCGAGTTGATGCCATCGCAGGCAAGCCAGCTCCCACATTTGAACCGAGGAAGGCTTTAATGATTAGGTCGGCTGTCAGGCCGCCTCGCTTTGTTTTTGATCTGGCCCTTACATCCTTACCGCTGACGAAGTCAGCGATCTTTTGATCTGCGCTTTTGATCTCAGGCGCCCCGTCAATCACGATGGCCGAACGCAGGCTTTGGAGCGTGGGCAACCCGGCAGGACGCCGGGTTAGCCGCGCTGGGCCATGGATGGCCCATCGCGGCGGCCCACGCTCCAAAGCCGGAGTGAGGGCACACCGAGCCGGAGGCGAGGTGCCGAGTGATGGGGCGAAGCGTTTTTGGTTACTTTTGGCGCTTTTCCAAAAGTGACCCGCTGTAAGAGCGGAACCATAAGCCGCCATAACCGCAGCAACGGATATTCACTCACTCACCTAAAGCCCCTATAGATAGAAGCGATGATCAGGAGCTCATGACTTGCCCCCATCGTCTGCTAGAATCGCGTTTTTCTGTGGCTTGTGCGAATTCCATAACCTTTTGTCGCACGCCCGTAAACCGTATTGATTTCAGCGCGTCGCGCTAGAGAGAGCCTGTATGACCGTTAGCTTGAAAACCGCCGAAGACATCGCTGGCATGCGCATCGCCGGCAAACTGGCTGCCGACGTGCTCGAAATGATCGCCGAACACGTCAAGCCCGGCGTCACCACCGAAACCCTGAACCAGATCTGCCACGACTACATCGTCGATGTGCAAAAAGCCATCCCTGCCCCGCTGAACTACAAAGGCTTCCCCAAGTCGATCTGCACCTCGGTCAACCACGTGGTCTGCCACGGAATTCCGGGCGACAAACCTTTGAAGGACGGCGACACCCTGAACATCGACGTCACCGTGATCAAGGATGGCTACTTCGGCGACACCAGCCGCATGTTCCACGTCGGCACCGTGCCGGTATGGGCCGAGCGCCTGTCCCAAGTCACCCAGGAATGCATGTACAAGGCCATCGAAATAGTCAAGCCCGGCTGCCGCCTGGGCGACATCGGCGAAGTGATCCAGAAACACGCCGAAAAGAACGGTTTCTCGGTGGTCCGTGAATTCTGCGGCCATGGCATCGGCACAGTGTTCCACGAAGAACCGCAGATCCTGCACTACGGCCGCGCCGGCACCGGCATGGAACTCAAGGCCGGCATGACCTTCACCATCGAGCCAATGATCAACCAGGGCAAGGCCGACACCAAGGTGCTGGGCGACGGCTGGACTGCCATCACCAAGGACCGCAAACTCTCGGCCCAGTGGGAACACACCCTGCTGGTCACCGACACCGGCTACGAGATCTTCACCCTGCGTGCGGACGACACGATCCCCCGCGTTTCCGCGTAAGGATCACCCAGGTTTTCCCCCACTGTGTTGTGACTGACTGATAGATAGAAGGAAAGCCGATCGATGCCCCAGGTGGACCCCGAACTCTTCGACCGCGGCCAGTTCCAGGCCGAACTGGCCCTGAAGGCAAGCCCCATCGCCGCGTTCAAGAAGGCGATCCGCCAGGCCCGCGAGGTGCTCGATGAGCGCTTTCGCAGTGGCCGGGACATCCGTCGGCTGATCGAGGACCGCGCCTGGTTCGTCGATAACATCCTGCAAAAGGCCTGGGAACAATTCAGCTGGAGTGAAGACGCCGATATCGCCCTGGTGGCGGTCGGCGGCTACGGTCGCGGCGAGCTGCACCCCTACTCCGACATCGACCTGCTGATCCTGCTCGACAGCGCCGATCATGAGATCTTTCGCGATTCCATCGAGCGTTTTCTGACGCTGCTGTGGGACATCGGCCTGGAAGTCGGCCAGAGCGTACGCTCGGTGGACGAATGCGCCGAAGAGGCCCGCGCCGACCTCACCGTGATCACCAACTTGATGGAAAGCCGCACCATCGCCGGCCCCGAGCGCCTGCGCCAGCGCATGCTCGAGGTCACCAGTACCGCGCACATGTGGCCCAGCAAGGAGTTCTTCCTGGCCAAGCGCGCCGAGCAGAAGGCCCGGCACCACAAGTACAACGACACCGAATACAACCTGGAACCCAACGTCAAAGGCTCGCCGGGCGGGCTGCGGGACATCCAGACGATTTTGTGGGTAGCGCGCCGCCAGTACGGCACCCTGAACCTGCGCGCCCTGGCTGGCGAGGGCTTCCTGGTGGAGAGCGAAAACGCCCTGCTGGCCTCGTCCCAGGAGTTTCTGTGGAAGGTGCGCTACGCCCTGCACATGCTCGCCGGGCGCTCCGAAGATCGCCTGCTGTTCGACCATCAGCGCTCCATCGCGACCCTGCTGGGTTTCGAAGGCGAAGACGCGAAAACCAGCATCGAAAGCTTCATGCAGCAGTATTACCGGGTGGTCATGAGCATTGCACAGCTCAGCGACCTGATCATCCAGCACTTCGAAGAGGTGATCCTGGCCCCCGACGACGAAGCGCCGCCCCAGCCGATCAACTCGCGCTTCCAACTGCACGACGGCTATATCGAGGCGCGCAACGACAACGTGTTCCGCCGTACCCCGTTCGCCATGCTGGAAATCTTCGTGTTGATGGCCCAACAGCCGGAGATCAAAGGCGTGCGCGCGGACACCATCCGCCTGCTGCGCGAAAACCGTCACCTGATCGATGATGACTTTCGCAACGACATCCGTAACACCAGCCTGTTTATCGAGCTGTTCAAGTGCAAGATCGGCATACACCGCAACCTGCGGCGGATGAACCGTTACGGCATCCTCGGGCGCTACCTGCCGGAGTTCGGCTTTATTGTCGGGCAGATGCAGCACGACCTGTTCCACATCTATACCGTGGACGCCCACACCCTGAACCTGATCAAGCACCTGCGTAAGCTGCAGTACACCCAGGTGTCAGAGAAATTCCCGCTGGCCAGTAAGCTGATGGCCAAGCTGCCCAAGCCTGAGCTGATCTACCTGGCCGGCCTGTACCACGACATCGGCAAGGGCCGCCATGGCGACCACTCGGAAATCGGCGCGGTGGATGCCGAAGCCTTCTGCCAGCGCCACCAGTTGCCGCTGTGGGACAGCCGCCTGATCGTCTGGCTGGTACAGAATCACCTGGTGATGTCGACCACCGCCCAGCGCAAGGACTTGTCCGACCCGCAGGTGATCCATGACTTCGCCGGGATCGTGGAGGATGAAACCCGCCTCGACTATCTCTACGTGCTGACCGTCTCCGACATCAACGCCACCAACCCGACGCTGTGGAACTCCTGGCGTGCCAGCCTGTTGCGCCAGCTCTATACCGAGACCAAGCGCGCCCTGCGCCGTGGCCTGGAGAACCCGGTGGACCGCGAAGAACAGATCCGCCGCACCCAAAGCGCGGCCCTGGATATCCTGGTGCGCGGCGGCAACGATCCGGACGATGTGGAGCAACTGTGGTCGCAACTGGGCGATGACTACTTCCTGCGCCATACCGCCGGCGACGTGGCCTGGCACAGTGACGCGATCCTGCAGCAGCCCGCCGATGGTGGCCCGTTGGTGCTGATCAAGGAAACCACCCAGCGCGAATTCGAGGGCGGCACGCAGATCTTCATCTACGCGCCGGACCAGCACGACTTCTTCGCCGTGACCGTAGCGGCCATGGACCAGCTCAACCTGAACATTCATGACGCCCGGGTGATTACCTCCAGCAGCCAGTTCACCCTCGACACCTATATCGTGCTCGACACCGAGGGTGAGTCCATCGGCGATAACCCGGCGCGGGTGAAAAAGATCCGCGAAGGGCTCACCGAGGCCCTGCGCAACCCCGACGACTACCCGACCATCATCCAGCGCCGCGTACCACGCCAGCTCAAGCACTTTGCCTTTGCGCCCCAGGTGACCATTTCCAACGACGCCCAGCGCCCGGTGACCGTGCTGGAGCTCAGCGCCCCCGACCGCCCGGGCCTGCTGGCACGCATCGGCGGGATTTTCCTGGAGTTCGACCTCTCATTGCAGAACGCCAAGATCGCGACCCTCGGCGAGCGCGTGGAAGACGTGTTCTTTATTACCGATGCGGACAACCAGCCGCTGTCCGACCCGGAACTGTGCCGCCGCTTGCAGGAAGCCATCGTCCAGCAATTGAGCGTGAGCCAGGAACCCGAGCTGACGCGCCTGACCATTTGATGAACACCCGGCGCCTCCCGTGGAGCCGGGCTTGTGTGGGAGCGGGCTTGCTCGCGAATGCGATGGGCCAGTCAATGTATGTGTAACTGACAAACCGTCTTCGCGAGCAAGCCCGCTCCCACATTTGAATTGCTTTGCCTAGCAGACCGAATGCTTTCAACCGAATTTGACGAGACTTTCGATGAACAACGCCCTGAACCAGCTGCAGCCCTACCCATTCGAGAAACTGCGCGCCCTGCTCGGCAGCGTCACGCCCAACCCGAGCAAACGCCCGATCGCGCTGTCCATCGGCGAGCCCAAGCACACGTCGCCGCAGTTTGTGGCCGAGGCGCTGAGCAACAACCTCGACCAGATGGCGGTGTACCCAACCACCCTGGGCATCCCGGCCCTGCGCGAGGCCATTGGCGCCTGGTGCGAACACCGCTTCAATGTGCCCAAGGGCTGGCTCGACCCGGCGCGCAATATCCTGCCGGTCAACGGCACCCGTGAAGCGCTGTTCGCCTTCACCCAGACCGTGGTCAACCGGGGCGACGATGCACTGGTGGTCAGCCCGAACCCGTTCTACCAGATCTACGAAGGCGCCGCATTCCTGGCCGGGGCCAAGCCGCATTACCTGCCGTGCCTGGATGAAAACGGCTTCAACCCGGACTTCGACGCCGTGTCGCCGGACATCTGGAAACGCTGCCAGATCCTGTTCCTGTGCTCCCCAGGCAACCCGACCGGCGCGCTGATCCCGGTCGACACCCTGAAAAAACTGATCGCCCTGGCCGACGAATACGACTTCGTGATCGCCGCCGACGAGTGCTACAGCGAACTCTACTTCGACGAACAAACCCCGCCACCAGGCTTGCTCAGCGCCTGCGTCGAACTCGGCCGCCAGGACTTCAAGCGCTGCGTGGTGTTCCACAGCCTGTCCAAGCGTTCCAACCTGCCGGGCCTGCGCTCGGGCTTTGTGGCCGGCGATGCCGACATCCTCAAGGGCTTTCTGCTGTACCGCACCTACCACGGCTGCGCGATGCCGGTGCAAACCCAGCTGGCGAGCATTGCTGCCTGGCAGGACGAGGCCCACGTGCAGGCCAACCGTGACCTGTACCGCGAGAAATTCGACGCGGTGCTGGCCATTCTCAAGCCGGTGCTCGATGTACAAGCCCCGGACGGCGGCTTCTACCTGTGGCCGAACGTGAAGGGCGACGATGCAGCCTTCTGCCGTGATCTGTTCGTGGAAGAGCACGTGACCGTGGTGCCGGGTTCGTACCTGTCGCGGGAAGCCGATGGCGTAAATCCTGGAGCTGGGCGTGTGCGCCTGGCGCTGGTTGCGCCGCTGGCCGAGTGCGTAGAAGCGGCTGAGCGGATTCGCGATTTCATTCAGCGCAGGCAGTAAACACTTCGGCACCCGCACTGTGCAACGCAGTGCAGGTGCCTTGCTGGCTTGAACCCGGAACCAACTCCATAGCGCTCGCCACTACCTGGCACTTCCCCCCAGAGTAAAGCGCATGAAACTGACTCCCCCACTGGCAACTCCCCCCCTTCTCCCGTCCCCCTTCGATAGCGAAACATCTGCCTCCGCCGGCGCAGCGCGAGGAAAAAGAGGTATCGCAGATGCCCGCAATCGATGGCCAGACGGCACCCTTACGGTTGCTCTGGACTTAGGCGATCAAAAAAGCAAAGCATTGGTAATAGATGTGATCAGGGAATGGGCTCATAACACCCCCGGGCTTCTATTTCGAATTGTCAGCGGCAAAAAAGGCGATATCCGAATATCCGATGACGAAGGCCTGCATGGGAACTGGTCCATGATCGGCTCCTCCGCCAGAAAAATACCGCAGGGTCAACCAACAATGCATCTGGACAGAACTGATGACTCAAAAGCATTTCGTCAAACGGCGCTGCACGAATTCGGCCATGCACTAGGTCTTGAGCATGAACATCAACATCCGGAACACGATATCAATTGGAATAAGGAAGCCATCTATGCCCAACACGAAGACAAGAAAAATGCATACGACAACTATTTTGACCTGCCGACAGGCGCGGAACTACTGGTAACAAACTACGACAGCCAATCCGTCATGCATTACTTCATCACCCCAGACGAAACAAAAGACGGAAGATCGGTCCCGGTCAACTACTCATTGTCCAAAGGCGATAAGGCGTTCACTCGCAAGCTATACACCCGTGGCCGATTTCAAGGCCATGACTGACTTCCCACCCCTGCGCCATCGACTCCCCCTCACGCCCTCCAGATTCGCCTCAGCCAATACTTGCCGCAATACGTCATCATCGACCTGATGATGGCGGCTTAAGCCGTACCACTCCAGCCCTGCAGATTGTTCAGCAAAAAACTGAACCTGAGCGCCGCTTCACGCATGACAAATAATGCAACACTTAGTCAATTAAACCCTGGAACTTGCAAGACGCGCGGACCACTCAACGTAAGAATTTATACGCTCACTCTGAAGATTAAATCATAAATTCTTCGTCTTAATAGTGTTTGTTCTCAACAACCGCAAACATATCATCCCGCGCCCATCAATTCAGGAGTCACGTTAAATGAACCCCATTCACAATGGTCACTTGCCAGAAAATGCTTACCCGGCAACGTCAATCGACCCCATTGCCAATGAAGATACACAAGCGGATTCCACTCCCAGTGAAAGACGCGCGCGCGGCATAGGAGCAACTTATCGACAATGGCCACAAAACTCAACCGTGACCATCGCTTTTCAAGGCGCCACTGAAGACCAGATGGCGCTTATAAAAAAAGGGTTCAGCAAGGTCGCCCCGTACGTAAACCTGAAGTTCAAATATGTCCCAGGACCGGATGCAGACATTCGCGTAGGGCCTATTGCAGTAAAAGGTCAAAATGGTGCGTCATATGTAGGTAAGGACGCACTACGCGCCCCCGCTGATCAGCCGACTTTTTTCATGGACTTCAACCGTTCCGCCGAAAAAGTAATCGCTACCGCCACACACGAAGCCATGCACGCAATCGGCGTACTTCACGAGCATCAACACCCCGACCGCGATATAAAATTCAACGAAGAAGAACTCATAAAGCGTTTCGAAGGAGCTAGCGACCCACAAGCAGCCATGAAAACTTCCGTACTGGACACAGTAAAACGGCATAAAAAAGGCCCACTCATAACTGATTACGATAGCAAGTCAATTATGCATTATGAATTCACATCGAAAGAATTAGACGGTGCGCCTGCCATTCCAAAAAACAATGAGCTTTCAGAAGGTGATATAGCGCTACTTCGAAAAATGTATCCACCACGCCCCCTTCCTTCTCTGGAGCAGAGCATTGAGCAGCTAAAAGCTACCGCAGCCAAAACCAAACTTTGGCCAGATCTATCAACCGTTACCGTCTCGCTGCTCGGCATGAATGACGATCAAAAGAAGTTTGTAAAACATAACGTCGAAAAACTGCAACCGCATATAAACATATCTATTAAATTTACCGACGAGGCAGACGGGGATATCCGAATTTCACCAACCGACAATGGCAAGTCCTGGTCCGAAATAGGAACAGATGCAAAAAATATGCAACCGGCGAGTCCGACCATGGGTATTCACTGGGACCCGAATAGAAAGAACACGGCACGCGATATCAAACACATGTTTGCCAAGGCGCTAGGTTTTACCAACGTAACCCTTCCTAAGGCCTCTACCTAAGCGCTAACTTGGCAGTTTATAACATTCGAAAAACTCAGAGTGGCGCGCCCAGGAACGGGTGTGCTTTTCGAAAAGTCATAGGAGTACATCCGCCACTAATTGGCTTTTCCCAAGCCAGCCTCACTCATATCCAGCTCCGCCAATACTTCCCGCAACACGTCATCACCGATCTGGTGATGGCGGCTCAAGCTGTACAACTCCAAGCGCTGTGCGCGCAGGGCCTTGAGCCGCAGTTTGCGTTCAAGCAGGTCCATCTGCTGCGCCAGCGCCTGGGCTTCGGCCGAGTCGTTGAAGACTTCCAACTGATGACGATATTCCGACATCAACCGCGCCTTCAGCTCAGTGGCCAGTGCGGCCTGGGCCGCATCCTGGGTCTCGAGTTCAGCAGGCTCCTGCGCTTCAAGCGCATGGATGGCAGCCACGGCGGTCTTCTTCCAGGCTTCGCGCACTTCGTTGTAGCGTTTCTCGTCAGGGCTCTTTTCGATACCGCGCAACAGCAATGGCAAGGCGACACACGCCGAAATCAATGACAACAGGATCACCCCGGCCGCGATGAAAATCAGCAGGTCACGCTCGGGGAAATCCTGCCCCGGCGCCAGCAGCAACGGCACCGACATCACACCTGCCAGCGTCACCGCTCCGCGCACACCGCCGACGGTCAACAGCCAGCAGGAGCGCGCCGTCGGTACCATGGTCAGTTCACTTTTCCCACGAATCCTGCGTAATAGGCCCGACAGCCGCCAGATGCTCTGCACCCAGATAAAGCGCAATACCACCAGCACCAGGAAGATCGCGATCACATCCAGGCAGCGATACAACAGAGTTGGCCAAAGCGTCGGCTCATGACTGACCACGGCCTTGATGATGTCCGGCAGTTGCAGCCCCAGCAGCAAGAAGATCAGGCCATTGAAGGCAAATTCCAGCAGCGACCACACACTGCGATTGAGCAAGCGCGTGCTGGTCTGGCGTGGCAACAGATCGAGCCAGCTTTGCATCATGCCTGCGGCCACGGCCGACAAAATGCCCGAGGCGCCCAAGCGTTCAGCCAGTACATACGCGGCAAACGGCAGCAGCAACATGAACACCACATGGGTCGCCGGGTCGTCCCAACCCCGGTCGATCATCCACGCGCGCAGGCGGCCAACCAGCCAGCTCAGCGCCACGCCCACCGCCAGGCCACCCACGGCTACCAGCACAAAGGTCAGGCTGGCATCTGCCAGCGAAAACACCCCGGTCAGCGCCGCAGCCAGGGCAAACTTGAACGTCACCAGGCCCGACGCATCATTCATCAACGCTTCGCCCTGGAGCATATGCATCAGCGGTGTTGGCAAACGATTCTGGGAAATGGCTGACACCGCCACCGCGTCCGTCGGTGATAAAACAGCCGCCAGGGCGAAGGCCACCGGCAGCGGGATCGTAGGCAATAACCAATGAATGAAGTAGCCGGCGCCGACCACCGTGAACAGCACCAACCCCACCGCCAACGTCAGGATCGGCCCGCGCAGGCGCCACAACTCGCGCTTGGGCATGCGCCAGCCATCGGAGAACAACAGAGGCGGCAGGAACAGAAACAGAAACAACTCCGGGTCCAACGCCACGTGCAACCCCAATGTCGGCCAGGCCAGCAGGGCACCGGCGGCGATCTGTACCAACGGTAACGGCAGAGGAATAACACGCCCGACAAGACGCGACACGCTGACCAGCATCAGCAGGATAAGAACGGTGTAGGCGGTTTGCATAACGCGGTTTTCCCGGACAATCGACTTGCAACGACACACATCAGGCAACAACTGGCCGTTGAAGTGCCATATTACCCGGCTATGTTACGCACTGGCTTTTGCACAAAAGTCGCACGGTATTGACGAGCGGCACCCAAAATCTCTGGGCGTGGCATAATCCGTGACCTTTCATTTCCTGTTCATCCAAAAGGGGGCAATTCCTTGACCGCTTCAAGCAAAACGTTGCACCTTTTCGGCATCAAAGCCTGCGACACCATGAAAAAAGCGCGCACCTGGCTCGATGAGCATGGCGTGAGCTATGAGTTCCACGATTACAAAACGGCCGGTATCGACCGCGAACACTTGACCCAATGGTGCGAAGAGCACGGTTGGCAGGTGGTTTTGAACCGTGCGGGCACCACCTTTCGCAAACTCGAAGACGAACGCAAAGCCGATCTCGATCAGTCGAAAGCCATTGAATTGATGCTCGCACAACCTTCGATGATCAAGCGCCCGGTGCTTGATCTCGGTGACAGAACCCTGATTGGCTTCAAGCCAGATAGTTATTCGGCGGCCCTCAAGTAGGCCAGCCTTTCCATTTTTGTAGAGGTAACAGCATGTCCAATTCCCTGTTCAGCCTGGGCTTCGGCGTCGGCACTCAGAACCGCCAAGGTGCTTGGCTGGAAGTGTTTTACGCACAACCTTTGCTCAACCCGTCGGCTGAAATCGTTGCGGCCATCGCACCGATCCTCGGCTACAGCGAAGGCAACCAGGCCATCACCTTCACCGTGACCCAGGCCCTGCAACTGGCGGACGCGCTCAAAGGCGTCGATACCGCCCAGGCCGCGCTGCTCAGCCGTCTGGCTGAAAGCCACACCCCGCTGGTCGCCACCCTGCTGGCCGAAGACGCCGCACTGACCTCCACGCCGGAGGCCTACCTCAAGCTGCATCTGCTGTCCCATCGCCTGGTCAAGCCGCACGGCCTGAGCCTGGCCGGCGTGTTCCCGCAACTGCCGAACGTGGCGTGGACCAGCCAGGGCGCGATCGACATCAACGAACTGGCCGAACGCCAACTGGAAGCCCGCCTGCGTGGGGAGCTGCTGGAAGTGTTCTCGGTGGACAAGTTCCCGAAAATGACCGACTACGTGGTGCCGAGCGGCGTGCGTATCGCTGACGCCGCACGTATCCGCCTGGGTGCCTACGTGGGCGAAGGCACCACCGTAATGCACGAAGGTTTCGTCAACTTCAATGCCGGCACCGAAGGCCCGGGCATGATCGAAGGCCGCGTATCGGCCGGCGTATTCGTCGGCAAGGGTTCGGACCTGGGCGGCGGTTGCTCCACCATGGGCACCCTGTCGGGCGGCGGCAACATTGTGATCAAGGTCGGCGAAGGCTGCCTGATCGGCGCCAACGCCGGTATCGGTATCCCGTTGGGCGACCGCAACACCGTGGAGTCGGGCCTGTACGTGACGGCCGGGACCAAGGTTGCGCTGCTGGACGAGAACAATCAGCTGGTCAAAGTGGTCAAGGCGCGTGAACTGGCCGGCCAACCGGACCTGCTGTTCCGCCGCAACTCCGAGACCGGTGCCGTGGAGTGCAAAACCCACAAATCGGCCATCGAACTGAACGAAGCGCTGCACGCTCACAACTAAGCAGCCACTCGATGCCACTAGCGGGCCCCGACCCCGGGGCTCGCTTATACGAGTCTTGATTACCATGCTTGTGCCCTCCCCCTGGCGCGCGGATTTTCCGGCCATCGCCACCCTGCAACGGCAAGACCAGACCTACCTGGACAACGCCGCTACCACGCAAAAACCTCAAGCGCTGCTGGATGCGATCAGCCATTACTACGCCAATGGCGCAGCCAATGTGCACCGTGCCCAGCATTTGCCGGGCGCCCACGCGACCCAGGCCTTTGAAGACAGTCGCAGCAAGGTCGCGCAGTGGTTGAATGCAGGTGACAGCGGGCAAATTGTGTTTACCCACGGCGCAACCTCTGCGCTGAACCTCTTGGCCTATGGCCTTGAGCACTTATTCAATGCGGGCGATGAGCTGGTCATCAGCGCCCTGGAACACCACGCCAACCTGCTGCCCTGGCAGCAACTGGCCAAGCGTCGCGCACTCACGCTGGTGGTATTGCCGCTGGGTGATGATGGCGTGATCGACCTGCAAGCCGCCGCCGAATTGATCGGCCCGCGCACACGCCTGCTGGCGGTGAGCCAGCTGTCCAACGTCCTTGGCGCCTGGCAACCGCTGGAAGCCTTGCTGACACTCGCCAAGGCACACGGCGCGCTGACCGTAGTCGATGGCGCCCAGGGTATCGTCCATGGCCGCCACGATGTGCAGGCGCTGGGCTGCGATTTTTATGTATTTTCCAGCCACAAGCTCTACGGCCCGGACGGCGTGGGCGTGTTGTTTGGCCGCAATGAGGCCCTGCATCACCTGCGCCACTGGCAGTTCGGCGGGGAGATGGTGCAGCAGGCGGACTACCACAGCGCCAGCTTCCGCCCCGCGCCGCTGGGTTTTGAAGCAGGCACGCCGCCAATTGCCGGAGTGATCGGCCTGGGCGCCAGCCTGGATTACCTGAGTTCGCTGGATCAAAGCGCCGTGATCGCCCACGAAGCCGCGCTGCACGAGTACCTGCTGCGCGGCCTCAAAGCGCGCAACGGCGTGCGCGTATTGGGCGCACCGCAGGTGGCGCTGGTCAGCTTTGTGGTCGAGGGCGTGCACAACGCTGACCTCGCACACCTGTTGACCGAACAGGGCATCGCCGTGCGGGCCGGGCACCATTGCGCAATGCCCCTGCTCAAGGGCATGCACCTGTCGGGGGCGATCCGCGTGTCCCTGGCGCTGTACAACGATTCGGAGGACCTGGAGCGCTTCTTTGAAGCATTGGACCAGGCGCTGGATATGCTGCGATGAGCTTGCCGACAGAGGCAGTGGCTGCGCTGGAAGCCTTTCAGGCGGTCGGCAGCTGGGAGCAACGCGCCCGCATGCTGATGCAATGGGGTGAGCGGCTGCCGGCCCTGGCGGACGAGGAAAAGGTCGACGCCAACCTGGTGCAGGGCTGTGAAAGCCTGGTGTGGCTGGTCGGCCGTTTGGAGAACGGCCATTGGCAGTTCGCCGCGAGCAGCGATGCGCGGATGATTCGCGGGTTGGTGGCGTTGCTGCTGGCGCGGGTCAATGGGCTGTCGGCGGCTGAGTTGCAGGCGGTTGACCTGCCGGAGTGGTTCAGCCAGCTGGGGCTTTCCCGCCAGTTGTCGCCATCGCGCAGCAACGGCTTGAATGCAGTCTTGCAGCGCATGCGAGACCTGAGCCATGCTCAAAACTAACTGTGGGAGCGGGCTTGCTCGCGAAAGCGTAGTGTCAGTCGATACATCATTGACTGAACCACCGCATTCGCGAGCAAGCCCGCTCCCACATTTCGATCTATGTTTGGCAGTTAACGCTAAGTCGGTTTAACCCGCTCCGACGGCCTGCGCACCCCGGCCACAATCTTGTCCACCGCCTTGGTCGCCGCGACCATACCGAACGTGGCCGTCACCATCATCACCGCGCCAAACCCACCGGCGCAGTCCAGCTTTACCCCATCGCCCACAAAACTCTTCTGCAAACAGATGCTTCCGTCCGGCTTGGGATAGCGCAGTTGCTCGGTGGAAAACACACACGGCACGCTGTAATGACGGGTCACCGTGCGCGAGAAACCGTAATCGCGGCGCAAGGTGGAGCGTACTTTCGAGGCCAGCGGGTCGTTAAAGGTGCGGTTCAGGTCACAGACCTGGATCAGCGTCGGGTCGATCTGCCCGCCCGCGCCGCCGGTGGTGATGATCTGGATCTTGCGGCGCTTGCACCAGGCAATCAGCGCGGCCTTGGCGTTGACGGCGTCGATGCAGTCGATCACGCAGTCGATGGTGGGGGTGATGTACTCGGCCATGGTGTCGCGTGTGACGAAATCCGCCACCGCATGCACCGTGCACTCCGGGTTGATCGCGCGCAGGCGTTCGGCCATCACTTCGACCTTGGGTTTGCCCACGGTGCTGTCCAGGGCGTGTAACTGGCGGTTGCTGTTGCTCACGCAGACATCGTCCAGGTCAAACAGCGAAATCTCGCCCACCCCGCAACGGGCCATGGCTTCCGCCGCCCACGAGCCCACGCCGCCGACGCCGACGATCGCCACATGGGCCGCTTTCAAGCGTTCCAGCCCCTCAATGCCATACAAGCGGGCGACGCCTGCAAACCGCGGATCTTCTGTGCTCATGACCATTACCCCAAAAACCGGCGCGCATTATGGGGTACGCAGCGGCAAGTTTTAAGCTACAAGTTACAAGTAAAGAACTTAGATGGGGTTTCGCTGACTAAAGTCCGGCTTTTCTCTGTCTGCTGTACGGTCAGGGAAAGGCCGGTGTAGGATGCGCGCCGTTCGGCGTAGGCCGACACCTCTTTTCGTTCCACACCCTTTGGAACCCGAAATAGCCATGTCATCGCGTAAATTTGGACTCAACCTGGTGGTCGTGCTGGCAATCGCCGCGCTGTTCACCGGCTTCTGGGCGCTGATCAACCGCCCGGTCACCACCCCCAACTGGCCTGAGCAGATCTCCGGTTTTTCCTACTCGCCGTTCCAGCAAGGTCAGTACCCGCAGAAAGACCAATACCCGACCGACGACCAGATGCGTCGCGATCTGGAAATCATGAGCAAGCTGACGGACAACATCCGCACCTACTCGGTCGACGGCACCCTGGGCGACATCCCCAAGCTGGCCGAAGAGTTCGGCCTGCGGGTAACCCTCGGGATCTGGATCAGCCCCGACCTGGAGCGCAACGAGCGTGAAATCCAGCGCGCCATCGAGATCGCCAACAGTTCGCGCAGCGTCGTGCGCGTGGTGGTGGGTAACGAAGCGCTGTTCCGAGAAGAGATCACGCCTGAAGCGCTGATCGTGTTGCTCGACCGGGTGCGCGCCGCCGTCAAAGTGCCGGTGACCACCTCCGAGCAATGGCATATCTGGGAAAAGAACCCGCAACTGGCCAAGCACGTCGACCTGATCGCCGCGCACATCCTGCCGTTCTGGGAATTTATCCCGATGGACAAGGCCGGCCAGTACGTACTCGACCGCGCCCGTGACCTGAAAAAACTGTTCCCGAAAAAGCCGTTGCTGCTGTCGGAAGTTGGCTGGCCGAGCAACGGACGCATGCGCGGTGGTAATGAAACGTCCCCGGCCGACCAGGCGATTTACCTGCGTACGCTGGTGAACAAGCTGAACCGCCAGGGTTTCAACTACTTCGTGATCGAAGCCTTTGACCAGCCTTGGAAAGTCAGCGACGAAGGCTCGGCCGGCGCTTACTGGGGCGTTTACAACGCCGCACGCCAGCAGAAATTCAACTTTGAAGGCCCGGTGGTTGCGATCCCGCAATGGCGCGTACTGGCTATCGGCTCGGTGGTGCTGGCGCTGTTGTCGCTGACCTTGTTGATGATCGACGGCTCGGCCCTGCGCCAGCGTGGCCGCACGTTCCTGACCTTTATCGCGTTCTTGTGCGGGTCGGTGCTGGTGTGGATCGGCTACGACTACAGCCAGCAATACAGCACTTGGTTCAGCGTGACCGTCGGTATCTTGCTGGCCCTCGGCGCCCTCGGCGTGTTTATCGTGTTGCTGACCGAAGCCCACGAACTGGCGGAGGCGGTGTGGACCCACAAGCGCCGGCGTGAATTCCTGCCGGTAGAAGGGGATTCGGACTACCGCCCGAAAGTGTCGATCCACGTGCCGTGCTACAACGAGCCGCCGGATATGGTCAAACAGACCCTCGACGCCCTGGCCGCCCTCGATTACCCGGACTACGAAGTCCTGATCATCGACAACAACACCAAAGACCCTGCGGTGTGGGAACCGGTGCGCGATTACTGTGAAACCCTCGGGCCGCGCTTCAAGTTCTTCCATGTCGCGCCCCTGGCCGGTTTCAAGGGCGGCGCGCTGAACTACCTGATTCCGCACACCGCCAAGGACGCCGAAGTGATCGCGGTGATCGACTCGGACTACTGCGTGTCGCCGAACTGGCTCAAGCACATGGTGCCGCACTTCGCCGACCCGAAAATCGCCGTGGTGCAGTCGCCGCAGGATTACCGCGACCAGAACGAAAGCACCTTCAAGAAGCTCTGCTACGCGGAATACAAAGGCTTCTTCCATATCGGCATGGTCACCCGCAACGACCGTGACGCGATCATCCAGCACGGCACCATGACCATGACCCGTCGCTCGGTGCTCGAAGAACTGGGCTGGGCCGATTGGTGCATCTGTGAAGATGCCGAGTTGGGCCTACGGGTATTCGAGAAAGGTCTGTCGGCGGCGTATTACCACGACAGTTACGGCAAGGGCTTGATGCCGGATACCTTTATCGACTTCAAGAAACAGCGTTTCCGCTGGGCCTACGGCGCGATCCAGATTATCAAGCGCCACACCGCCAGCCTGTTGCGCGGCAAGGACACCGAGCTGACCCGGGGCCAGCGCTACCACTTCCTCGCGGGCTGGTTGCCGTGGGTGGCGGATGGCATGAACATCTTCTTTACCGTGGGCGCGCTGTTGTGGTCGGCGGCGATGATCATCGTGCCGACCCGGGTTGACCCGCCGCTGCTGATTTTCGCGATCCCGCCGTTGGCGTTGTTCGTGTTCAAGGTGGGCAAGATCATCTTCCTCTACCGCCGTGCGGTGGGGGTGAACCTGAAGGATGCGTTCTGCGCGGCGTTGGCTGGGTTGGCGTTGTCCCACACCATCGCCAAGGCGGTGCTGTATGGCTTCTTCACCACCAGTATTCCGTTCTTTCGTACACCGAAAAATGCGGATAACCACGGCTTCTGGGTGGCGATTTCCGAAGCCCGCGAAGAAATGTTCATCATGCTGCTGTTGTGGGGCGCCGCGCTGGGGATTTACCTGGTGCAGGGCCTGCCAAGCAATGACATGCGCTTCTGGGTGGTGATGCTGCTGGTGCAATCGCTGCCGTATGTGGCGGCACTGATCATGGCGTTCCTCTCGTCGCTGCCCAAACCGGCACCGAAGGTAGAACCGGCAACGGTTGAGTAAAAACTTGCGCAATGCACTAAACGGCGGCCTCTGGCCGCCGTTTTGCTATAAGATAACGGCCGTTTTGTGAGACTTGGCCTAGCCCTTTTTTCTGTGGGAGCTGGCTTGCCTGCGATGCAGACGCTGCGGTTTGCCAGGTACACCGCGGCGATGCTATCGCAGGCAAGCCAGCTCCCACATTGGATTCACGCCGTTTCAAGCCCACATTCGTCCTGCGCCCATAACACGCTTCCGGAGTTCCCCAATGACGGCCCATGCCGACCTTTCGCCGACCCTTCAACTTGCCATCGACTTGATCCGTCGCCCCTCGGTGACGCCGATCGACGCCGACTGCCAGAAGCTGATGATGCAGCGCCTGGGCGACGCCGGTTTTGCGCTGGAACCGATGCGCATCGAGGACGTGGACAATTTCTGGGCCACCCATGGCAAGCACGAAGGCCCGGTGCTGTGCTTCGCCGGCCACACCGATGTGGTCCCGACCGGCCCGGTGCAAGCCTGGCAGAACGACCCGTTCGATGCGTTGATCGACGACAACGGCATGCTCTGCGGGCGCGGCGCGGCGGACATGAAAGGCAGCCTGGCCGCGATGCTGGTGGCAGCGGAGCGTTTCGTCAGCGACTACCCGGACCACAAGGGCTCGGTCGCCTTCCTGATCACCAGCGATGAAGAAGGCCCGGCGCACCACGGCACCAAAGCCGTGATCGAACGCCTGGCCGCCCGCAAGGAGCGCCTGGACTGGTGCATCGTCGGCGAACCGTCGAGCACCACCCTGGTGGGTGACGTGGTCAAGAACGGCCGTCGCGGCTCCCTCGGCGCCACCCTGACCGTGCGCGGCGTACAAGGCCACGTGGCCTACCCGCACCTGGCGAAGAACCCGATCCACCTGGCCGCTCCGGCTTTGGCCGAACTGGCCGCCGAGCACTGGGACGACGGCAATACCTTCTTCCCGCCGACCAGCTTCCAGATTTCCAACCTCAACTCCGGCACCGGCGCCACCAACGTGATCCCGGGTGACCTGACGGCGGTGTTCAACTTCCGTTTCTCCACCGAGTCCACCGTGGAGGGCCTGCAACAGCGCGTTGCGGCGATCCTCGACAAGCATGGCCTGGACTGGCACGTGGAATGGGCGCTGTCGGGCCTGCCGTTCCTCACCGAGCCAGGCGCGTTGCTGGATGCGGTGTCGGCCAGCATCAAGGCGATTACCGGCCGGGAGACCAAGGCGTCCACCAGCGGCGGTACGTCCGACGGGCGTTTCATCGCCACGCTGGGGACGCAGGTTGTGGAACTGGGCCCGGTCAACGCGACGATTCACCAGGTCAACGAACGCATTCTGGCCAGCGACCTCGATGTGCTGACCGAAATCTACTACCAGACCCTGATCAAGTTGCTCGCCTGATGCTCGCCTGCCCCCTTTGCAGCGCACCGCTGAGCGCGGTGGACAATGGCGTGGCGTGCCCGGCCGGGCACCGTTTCGACCGTGCGCGCCAGGGTTACTTGAACCTGTTGCCGGTGCAGCACAAGAACAGCCGCGACCCGGGCGACAACCTCGCCATGGTCGAGGCGCGCCGTGACTTTCTCAACGCCGGGCACTACGCCCCGGTGGCCAAGCGCCTGGCCGAGCTGGCTGCCGAGCGTGCACCGCAACGCTGGGTGGACATCGGCTGTGGCGAGGGTTACTACACCGCGCAAATCGCCGACGCCCTGCCCCACGCCGACGGCTATGCGCTGGATATCTCCAAGGAAGCAGTCAAGCGTGCGTGCAAACGCAACCCGGCGCTGACCTGGTTGATCGCCAGCATGGCCCGCGTGCCGTTGGCGTCGGGCAGTTGCCAGTTTCTCGCCAGCGTCTTCAGCCCGTTGGATTGGGACGAAGCCAAACGCTTGCTGAGCCCTGGCGGCGGCTTGATGAAGGTCGGCCCGACCAGCGGTCACCTGATGGAACTGCGCGAACGTTTGTACGATGAAGTGCGCGAGTACACCGACGACAAGCATCTGGCCCTGGTGCCCCAAGGCATGAGCCTGGCGCACAGCGAAACCCTTGAGTTCACCCTCAGCCTGGCCGAGCCACAGGACCGCGCCAACCTGCTGGCGATGACGCCCCATGGCTGGCGCGCCAGTGCCGAACGCCGCGCCGAGGTGATCGAGGCCGCCGAGCCGCTGCTGGTCACGGTGTCCATGCGCTACGATTATTTCGTGCTTCAATAACCGACTTTTAAGCATCCGCGAATGGATTTTCGAATCCCGCAACGAGGAACATCCATGCGCCAACCTGATATCGAGATTTACCTGAAGGACGCCGACGTCGACTACAAGGCCATCGCCGCCTGGCTGGGCGCCGCCCTGGGCCCGTGCACCGATTGGGTCCAGAAGGGCCAGACCTACAAATGCAAGGCCGGCAACGTGCCCGTTACCTGGCTGCCCAAAGCCGTCGGTAAATGGAACAGCCTGTACCTGGAAAGCGACCAGACGCCGTGGGAAGACGACATCGCCTGCGCCCGCGCAGCGTTTGCCGCGCTGAACGTGGAAGTACGTTGCGCGCCGGGGACGTGGGTTGAGGAAGAAGGGGAAGAAAGCGCCGACACCTGGATCCGGATCAGCGCAGACGGTGAAGAGCAGATCACCTGGAAAACCGCATAAGCCTTACGTGTGAACCCAATCAAACTGTGGGAGCGGGCTTGCCTGCGATAGCATCACCGTGGTCTAGCTGATAGACCGAGGTGTCTGCATCGCAGGCAAGCCAGCTCCCACATGGGTTCAGCGGTGTAACAAAGTCCGCTTTAAAGACCCACCACATCCTCCGCCTGCAACCCCTTCTCGCCGGTCACCACGGCGTATTCCACCTGCTGGCCCTCGGCCAGGGAACGGTGTCCTTCACCGCGAATGGCGCGGTAGTGCACAAACACATCCTTGCCGTCTTCACGCTGAATAAAGCCATAGCCCTTGGCGTCGTTGAACCACTTCACATTGCCGGTTTCGCGCGTTGCCATCTATTCACTCCCACCTGATTGTTATTGTTGAGTCGGTCGCGTTGAACTGCCGAGTATATGACAGGCTCAAAAACGTTCAACTCAAGTTTACATCGCTGCTTTTTTGCCGATTTTCGGCGAATACGGCACACTACTCGCCCGAGCGCCTGCTCGGTTTTTTCCACTTGAAGCAGCACGCCTATGACCCGCTCCCCGTTCCGCCGTCTGGTGTTTGGCACCTTGCGCCGACTGTTGTACCTCTGGGTTCGCTCGGAGACGATCAACCAGTCGTCCCTCACCCTTAACCTGGACCGCAGCCGGCCGGTGTTCTACGTCCTGCAATCGCCCTCCCTCACCGAATTGGCCGTGGTCGATGCCGAGTGCACCAAGGCCGGCCTGCCGCGCCCGGTGCTGCCGGTATCGGTGGGCCGGCTGATGGAACCGGCGGCGTTCTTCTACCTCACGCCCGAGCCGGACTGGCTCGGCCGCCAGGACAAGCGCGGCGCACCGCCGACACTGACCCGTCTGGTCGATACCCTGACCGAGCACGCCGAAGAGAATGCACAAATCATTCCCGTCAGCGTGTTCTGGGGGCAGTCGCCCGAGAGCGAGTCCAGCCCGTGGAAGCTGCTGTTTGCCGACAGCTGGGCGGTCACCGGGCGTCTGCGTCGGTTGCTGAGCATCCTGATCCTGGGTCGCAAGACCCGCGTGCAATTCTCCGCGCCAATCAACCTGCGTGAATTGATCGAGCACAATAAAGGTCACGAACGCACCGTGCGCATGGCCCAACGCATCTTGCGTGTGCACTTTCGTAACCTGAAGACGGCGGTGATCGGCCCCGATTTGTCCCACCGCCGTAACCTGGTGAAGGGCCTGGTCAACATGCCGCTGGTGCGCCAGGCCATCCTGGATGAGGCCGAGCGCGAAAAAATCACCCCGGAAAAAGCCAAGGCCCAGGCCCTGCGCTACGGCAACGAGATCGCCTCAGACTACACCTACACCGCAATCCGTTTCCTGGAAGTGGTGCTGAGCTGGTTCTGGAACAAGATCTACGACGGCATCAAGGTCAATAACATCGAAGGTGTGCAAAAGGTTGCCCAGGGCTACGAGGTGATCTATGTGCCGTGCCACCGCAGCCATATCGACTACCTGCTGCTCTCGTACCTGCTGTTCAAAAATGGCCTGACCCCGCCGCATATCGCCGCCGGGATCAACCTGAACATGCCGGTGATCGGCAGCCTGCTGCGCCGTGGCGGTGCGTTTTTCATGCGCCGCACCTTCAAGGGCAACCCGCTGTATACCTCGGTGTTCAATGAATACCTGCACACGCTGTTCACCAAGGGCTTCCCGGTGGAGTACTTCGTGGAGGGCGGGCGCTCGCGTACCGGGCGCATGCTGCAACCGAAAACCGGGATGCTGGCGATCACCCTGCGCAGTTTCTTGCGCTCTTCGCGCATGCCGATCGTGTTTGTGCCGGTGTACATCGGCTACGAACGTGTGCTGGAAGGCCGCACCTACCTGGGCGAGCTGCGGGGTGCGAGCAAGAAGAAAGAGTCGATCTTCGATATTTTCAAAGTGGTCGGCGCGCTCAAGCAGCGCTTTGGCCAGGTCGCGGTCAACTTCGGCGAGCCGATCAAACTGGCGGAATTCCTCGACGCCGAACAACCGGATTGGCGCAATCAGGAGCTGGGCCCGAACTACAAGCCGGCCTGGCTCAACGAAACCACCAACCGCCTCGGCGAACAGGTGGCGCGCCACTTGAACGAGGCCGCTGCGGTCAACCCGGTAAACCTTGTGGCCCTGGCGCTGTTGTCCACCACCCGCCTGGCCCTGGATGAACAGGCCATGGCCCGCCAGCTGGACCTGTACCTGGCGCTGCTGCGTCGCGTGCCGTACTCGCCGCACACCACCTTGCCGGAAGGTGATGGCCTGGCGTTGATCAAGCACGTCAAGGATATGGACCTGCTGTCGGAGCAAAGCGACGCCCTGGGCAAGATCGTGTACCTGGGCGAGCAAAACGCGGTGCTGATGACCTACTACCGCAACAACGTGCTGCACATTTTCGCCCTGCCCGCGCTGCTCGCGAGCTTCTTCCAGAGCAGCTCGCGCATGAGCCGCGAGCAGATCCTGCGCTACACCCACGCGCTGTACCCGTACCTGCAATCGGAGCTGTTTATCCGCTGGTCGCTGGAGGAGCTGGACACGGTGGTCGACCAATGGCTCGAGGCGTTTGTCGAACAGGGCCTGCTGCGCTTCGAGAACAACGTGTACCTGCGCCCGGCCCCGAGTTCGCGGCACTTTGTGCTGCTGACGCTGCTGTCCAAGAGCATCGCCCAGACGCTGCAACGCTTCTATATGGCGATCTCGCTGCTGCTCAACAGCGGCCAGAACAGCATCAGCGCCGAAGAACTGGAAGACCTGTGCACGATCATGGCCCAGCGCCTGTCGATCCTGCATGGCCTCAATGCGCCGGAATTCTTCGATAAGAGCCTTTTCCGACATTTTATCCAGACCTTACTGGAGCAAGATGTGCTGCGCCGCGATGAAGCCGGCAAGTTGAGCTACCACGACCTGCTCGGCGAGCTGGCCGAAGGCGCGGCCAAGCGCGTGTTGCCGGCCGAAATTCGCCTGTCGATCCGCCAGGTGGCGTTGCACCGGGTGGACGGTGCCGCCGAGGCGTCGGTTGACCCCGAAGAAAGCCGCTAGATTGTATGAGGCGCCGGTCGGATGCCGGCGCCGTTGACGAGGAGCTGTACCATGAAAAAAATCATCCTCCTGGGCCTGACCGCCCTGCTCGGAGCCTGCCAGACCATGAATCCCGCGCCCAAGGCCAGCCTCGACGGCGAAGTGTTCTACCTGCAACGCATCGCGCTGCCGCCGACTGCTACCTTGAGTGTCAGCCTGCAGGATGTGTCCCTGGCGGACGCCCCGGCCGTGACGCTCGCCGAGCAGAAAGGCCCGGTCAAAGGCCAGGTGCCGCTGCCGTTTCATCTGAGCTACGACCCGGCCCAGGTCAAACCTGGCCACAGTTACTCGGTGAGTGCTCGCATCGAGCTGGAGGGCAAGCTACTGTTTATTACCACCGAACGGCACACTGTGCAGCTCAATGGCCAGGACCCACAGCCGATGCGCTTGCGGGTTGATGCTGTGGCTCACTGACTTTACGAACACTTAATTTACGCACATTGATTTTACAAACATAAGGAAGCGCTCATGCTCCGTAAGTCTCTTCGCCTCACTGCCCTGTGTGCCGGCCTGCTGCTCGGCGCCAATGCCATGGCCCTGGACCTTGGCAGCCTGTCCCAGGGCGACGCCAGCGGCGGCCTCAAGGACGCACTGACCCAAGGCGCACAGATCGCCGTGAAGCAACTGGGCGTACCCGGTGGTTTCAGCAACAACCCCGAAGTGAAGATCGGCCTGCCGGGCAAACTGGGCAAAGTCGCCGACAAGCTGAAGATGTTCGGCATGGGTGATCAGGTCACCCAGCTGGAAACCAGCATGAACAAAGCGGCAGAAACTGCCGTGACCCAGGCGCAACCGATCCTGGTCAATGCAGTGAAGAACATGAGTGTGACCGACGCCAAGGGCATCCTCGCCGGTGGTCAGGATTCGGCGACGCAATACCTGAACAAGAGCAGTCGCGAAGAGATCCGTGCCAAGTTCCTGCCGATCGTCAAGGCTGCCACCGACAAGGTCGGGGTGGCCCAACAGTACAACGCCCTCGCCGGCAAGGCTGCGGCTTTTGGCGCGGTGGATGCCAAGAGCGCCAACGTGGAAAACTACGTGACCGAGCAAGCGCTGGACGGCTTGTTCAAGATGATTGCGCAGCAGGAAGAAACCATTCGTAAAAATCCGGCGGCGGCTGCCACGAGCCTGGCGAAGAAGGTGTTTGGGGCGCTGTAAACCCTCCAACCAGTGCGCCAGAATCCCTGTCACGGACTTTGGCGCACCGGCATTACGCTAGCGTATTATCAACCCAGCGGAAACAGTGAGCGCAGCGGTCTGTCGGACAACGGGTACTGACACACCGGGTAAGGGTGCGAGTGGCCTTGGCTCGGCCTTTCAGGCAGCGAGTGGCCGGAACCAAACGGGGATGAATAAGAAAGGTGTGAGCCTGTACGCGCATAAGACTCAAACGGGTCAGGCCTTTGAACGGGTAATTTGCTACCCAGCAACGACCCCAGCAACGCACCTTTGAAAGCAGCAATGGCATCAAAAATAGACATGTGACACTCCATAAACTCAGTGAAATAGCGCCGACCGTCATCTGACAAGGTCGAACGCTGCGCCTGTCCATCAGGCAATTCTGAGTGGAGTAAAAAATACGAACGTTCCATACACCCCGCTGCCGGGTTGCATCAGCATGTAAATCAATGAATCACCGACTCAGCCAGTCGCCCCATCATGATCGTCGCGAAACAGCAGATGGCCACGGAGGTTACCCGGTTGATCTTCAAGGGCGTGAGCCACGCCTTCTGAATGCCTTCGAAGCGACTGCCCAGCACAATCCATGCAGCCCCCACCGGTATCACCACCAATGCGAGGGTGGCCATGAAACCGGCATAGCCTTGCAGCGAAGCAAACGCGTTGATCGGTGCGATAAAAGAAACGATCAGCAGGCCCTTGGGGTTCATCACGGTGAGCCAGAAAAAATACAGGCCGCTGAAACGGTCCCGGCCCGCATCGACGGCGCTGTTCTTGCGTAACCACAGCGTGTAGGAAAGTTTGAGCAGGTAGCAGACCGCAGCCAACTGCGTGGCTTTTACGGCCCACGGTGACCAGGCGGACAGATAGAACAACGCCACCCCCCAAAGGGTGACCTGAAGCAGGTAAGCCAGGCATTCGATAAACGCCATACGCCATGAGGCTGCAAACCCGAATAACACGCCTGCGCGCATTAACAGTGTATTCGTCGGCCCGGGCACGACCAGTAGCAATACCAGTGCAGAAACCGTCCCAAACATAAAGATTATCCTCGACCGGAAATGATCAATGGGCTTTCCACCGATAGTGCTATTACGCCAGCGTGAATGACCACGCGACCGTCGCCACCATCAAAATCGCGAAGCTTACGTTAAGTCGCCGACTCCAAGCGGGGTGGATAAACAATTTGCGCATCCTGCTGCCCGCGAACAACCACAAAAAATCGAAGACCACACACACCAGGAGGCAGATCAACGCTTTAGCACTCTGCTCCCAGGCGGGCGCCGTGCCCAAGGTGAAACTGCCCAGCAACGCCGCAAACGCCGCATAGGCCTTGATGTTCGCGACGCCCAATACAAACCCGGCGCCCCAGCCCGGCGTGATCACAGACAGTTCGTCCTTGATCGGCGGCGCGGTGCCGATGCGATAGGCCAGCCAAAAAATATAAACAATGGAGATGACCGTCAGTGCCGCCGCCAGCATCGGAAAGCTGTGCAGGACCACATACAGCCCTGTAGCAACCAAGGCCATGGCAATCGTCAGGCCCAGTGTGATCCCGATAAAAAACTGAACCGAGCGCTGCATGCCATAAGCCGCACCGCTCGCCGCCAGCGCCAGGGTTGCGGGGCCTGGGCTGGCGAGCAAGGCGATCGCGGCGACGGTAAACGTGAGCGTCGCCTGGTACACGGATAGCAGGGCGTCGGGCATACAAGCCTCCTCTAGGGTCGGGTTCGTCGCGGCTTAAACGGGCAGCCCATGTTCGTGGCAGTAATAGACGGTTCGATAGTTCTTCATAAAATCAATCACGCCATTGGCGATGCCCATCGGGTCCTCTTTGTGCAGCAGTACCTTGGCGATCTGCTCGGCGATCCAGGCCATTTCCGGCTCTTTCATACCCAGGCGCGTGACCTCGACGGTGCCGAGCCGAATACCGGTTTCCCGGTAGGGGTCGGTATCCCAGGGCAGCGGCATTTCATTGCTGATGATGTTGGCCGCCTCCAGCAACTGCACCGCTTCGCGGCCACTGGCGAAAGGCTTTGAATCAATCACGATCTGATGGGTTCGGGTGTAGCCCTGCTCCCGGTAGAAGGCCGTCACGCCCCTGTGGTCCAGATGCATGGCCAGTGCCTGTGCGTTGGTCACGACCTGCTTCATATAGGTCGGCCCGTATTCGAGCAACTCGGTCGCCGCCACCGCGAGCGCCGCCACGCGGTTGATCTGATGGCTGCCGGTCAGCGTGGGGAAAATGGCCTCATGCAGCGGCGCGGTCAATGTTGCATCGTTCCAGGCGATCAGTCCGCCCTGGGGGCCACTGAAGGTTTTTCCGGAAGAACCGGTCATGAGGTCAGCCCCCTCTGCCAGCGGGTCCTGAAACAATCCGGCGCTGATCAAGCCCATTTGGTGGGCCGCATCGAAATAGACCTTTCCACCCCAGGGCGAGACGATGCCTTTGATATCGGCCACCGGCAGCGGGAACAAGGTCAAGGTCATGCCTAACCCGATCACGGCCGGCTTGAGGGTCTGGGCGATTTCGCTGAAATGCGTAAGGTCGATGTCTGCGGTTTTGTGCACAAAGGGAATGTCCCAGACCTTGAGCCCACGCACACCGGGCGGCCCATTGGTGCGGTTGCTGGTATCCCCGCCCCTGATCACCGGCACGGTCATTACGTTGTCCTCGGGGCGGGCCAACGCGGTGTACGCCGCGAGTACAGCTGCCATACCGCCCATCAACCGATGGTCGGCGTGCCGGGCGCGCAACGTGGTCTTCAACAGCTCCACGCAGAGCGATTCCAGCTCGTCGATGTTCTTCATACCGGAAAAAAAACGGTTATCACGTCCGATATGCCCACCCGATGCACGCGTGCCGACTTCACTGGCGAGCAATGCGCGCACCGCCGGGCTGGTCGGGGACTCGGCCGCCACGAGATTGATGCACTGCTGCCCGCGCCACTGTTCATTTCGAACGACCGCCGCCCTGACCAGATCGGCCATGGCCGCGTGCGATTGCGCCTGTTCCAGTAAGGCACTGGCGCGCTGGAGACATTCAATGTCATGCATGATCATCCTCCCGTGGGTTCAGCAACACTGTGCCTAGGTCAGGCTTTTCGCAGCTTCGGCGTGCTGGTCTTCCCACCAACGGTCATTGCCGTGAAGGTTTCGGCTAAGGTCTTTTTCAGCCGCCCAGGTCATGTTAAGGATGATCCGCGTGGCGTCCTCATTGAGCGGAATGGTGCGGTGCAGCGTGGTATCGGTGCGCAGGAAATAAATATCCCCGGTCTTGAAGCCGTAAGTCGCAATCGGGTTGCTGCACAGCAACTCATGGATCCTCGGGTTGGTTTTGTCCCATGAGGTATGAGGCACGCATTGCAACATCCCGCCTTTAGCGACAGGCGGCGTTTCGATAATCCAGATCAGCGCGAAGCTGTAATCGCCCCAGTGCCAACCGTGGGTATCACCTTTGCGCTCCTGCTTGGTGATCAGGTACTCCTCGTCCTTGGAGACGGACGCGACAATCTGCGTACCGGCGATCCGGGACAAGGTATCGAGCAATACCTCGGACTTGGAAAGTGTGTTGATCAGTGGACTGTTTTCAGCAATGAATTCGCTACGCACCACACTCATATAGCGCGGCGTATTATCGGTGGTTGCCAGGTGCAGGTCGCGGCGTTCAAGTTGGCGTTCGATCAGGCTGTTGACTTCGGCCGTTATCGTTTCACGCAGGCCATCATCGACAATATCGCGCAACTTTATAAACCCGTTGCGGGCAAACTCATGACGCAAGTTAAACATACGTTCTTCAGGAAAGTTATTATTCTGGTAGTGCTGCAAGCGCGCCTCATCAAGTACGTAGTTCATTTCAATCCCTCGATAAATAGATCAAGTTGAAAGAGCATCACAGTACTGCGTATGACTGCAGGCAAAACAATAGGTAGGGATTTTCGAAAAAGCCATTCTTTTTTCAGGGAACTGTGGTATGTAAGATTTTCACGCTATTTCGTCAATGTTCGTAAGGTCCATCTAATGAAAAGGCTTACAAAAACCGATCACACACTTGACCCGATTGACCGCGCGTTGCTGGTTGCGCTGCACCAGAACGCCCGAGCGTCGATCCGAGCACTCGGCCGGCAGGTGGGATTGTCGGCCCCCGGCTGCAGCGAGCGCCTCAAACGCCTGGAAGTGGCAGGCGTTATCAGTGGGTTCAGTGTTGAATTAGATGCACAGGCATTGGGGTTTTCGCTACAGGCGCTGGTGCGGGTAAAACCGCTGACCGGAAAGTTTCAAGCGGTGGAACAGTTACTGTCAGAAATGGCCGAATGTGTGGTGTGCTATAAAATTACCGGAGAGGACAGTTTCGTCTGCCATCTCTATACCGACTCGGTCAGCCATCTGGACCATACACTGCAACGCATTACTCCGTTGGCCGACACCAATACATCGATCATTAAAACAGTTGATAAGAAACTACCCGCCTTCTAAGTAAACACGTGGGAGATATTCAGGCTTTAACAGCAGTTATCGGATCTCAGGCTTTTCCCACACCCTTTAATCTTATCTGAAAGCCTTCACACCCCCCTTTCTATAAACTATTGCGCCTCCTTCCTGACGCGGAACCAAGCCGCATACAGGGCCGGCAGGAACAATAGGGTCAACGCCGTCGCCACAATCAAGCCGCCCATGATCGCCACTGCCATCGGTCCGAAGAACACGCTGCGTGACAGCGGGATCATTGCCAACACTGCCGCGAGGGCTGTCAGCACAATCGGGCGGAAGCGTCGCACGGTGGCTTCGATGATCGCCTGCCACGGCGCGAGCCCGGCTTTGATGTCCTGCTCGATCTGGTCCACCAGGATCACCGAGTTACGCATGATCATGCCCGACAACGCGATGGTCCCCAGCATGGCCACGAACCCGAAGGGCTGGCGAAACACCAGCAGGAACAGCGTCACACCGATCAGGCCCAATGGGGCGGTGAGAAATACCATCGCCGTGCGTGAGAAGCTGCGCAGTTGCAGCATCAGCAAGGTCAGCACCACCACGATAAACAGCGGCACGCCGGCCTTCACCGAGTTCTGCCCGCGGGCGGAGTCTTCGACGGTGCCGCCGACCTCCAACAGATAGCCGTCCGGCAGTTCGGCACGCACGCCTTCCAGCGTCGGCAATATCTGCTGAACCAGGGTCGCCGGTTGTTCCTTGCCGTAGATATCGGCGCGCACGGTGACCGTCGGCAGGCGGTTGCGGTGCCAGATAATGCCTTCTTCGAAGCCGTATTCAAGGGTGGCGATTTGCGACAGTGCCACGCTTTTGCCGTTGTCGGTCGGCACGGCCAGGCTCGGCAGCAGCGACAACTCGGTGCGTTCATGCACGGTGCCGCGCAGGAGGATTTCGATCAACTCGTTGTCCTCCCGGAACTGGCTGACGCTGGAACCGGTGAGAGAACTCTGCAGGAACTTCGACAGGTTGGCAGTGCTCACGCCAAGGGCGCGGGCGCGGTCCTGGTCGATATTGAGGTAGACGATTTTGCTCGGCTCTTCCCAGTCCAGGTGCACGTTGGCCACGTGGGTATTTTCGCGAACCTTGGTCGCCACTTTCCGAGCCAGGGCGCGGACTTCTTCGATGTGTTCGCCGGTCACACGGAACTGCACCGGGTAGCCCACGGGCGGGCCGTTTTCCAGGCGCGTGACCCGTGAACGCAGGTCGGGGAATTGTTCGTTGAGGGTTCCGATCAGCCAGGTGCGCAGGCTTTCACGCTCTTCGATGGTCTTGGCCAGCACCACAAATTGCGCGAAGCTCGCGGCGGGCAGTTGCTGGTCCAGAGGCAGGTAGAAGCGCGGCGAACCGGTGCCGACGTAAGCCACGTAATTGTCGATACCCGCGTGCTCCTTGAGCAAGGCTTCCAGGCGTTTGACCTGGTCTGCAGTGCTGCTCAGGGAGGCGCCTTCGGCCAGTTTCAGATCCACCATCAGTTCCAGCCGCCCGGAGGCCGGGAAGAACTGCTGCGGCACAAAGCGAAACAACGCGACCGAACCGATAAACAGCAGCAGGGTCAGCACGATCACCGTTTTGCGCCGCCCCACGCACCACTCCACCAAACGCCTTACGCGCTGATAGAACGGCGTGCCGTAGGGGTCCGGCCCATCGGTGCCGTGCTTGGCAGCGTGAATCTTCGCCAGGTCCGGCAGGAGTTTTTCCCCCAGGTACGGCACAAACACCACGGCGGCAACCCACGAGGCCAGCAGCGCGATGGTCACCACCTGGAAGATCGAACGGGTGTATTCGCCGGTGCTCGATTGTGCGGTGGCAATCGGCAGGAAGCCCGCAGCCGTGATCAAGGTGCCGGTGAGCATCGGGAAGGCGGTGCTGGTCCAGGCGAAACTCGCGGCTTTAAGCCGGTCGTAACCCTGCTCCATTTTGATCGCCATCATTTCCACGGCGATGATCGCGTCGTCCACCAGCAAGCCCAGAGCCAATACCAGTGCGCCGAGGGAGATCTTGTGCAGGCCGATGCCGAGGTAATACATGCTGGCAAAGGTCATCGCCAGCACCAGCGGAATCGCCAGGGCTACTACCATGCCGGTGCGTACGCCGAGCGAGAAGAAGCTCACCAGCAAGACAATAGCCAGCGCCTCTGCCAGGACCTGGACGAATTCACCGACGCTGGTTTTCACCGCCGCCGGTTGGTCCGACACCTTGCGCAGTTGCATGCCGGCCGGAAGGTTCTTCTGCAAGCGTGCGAATTCGCCTTCAAGGGCCTTGCCCAACACCAGGATATCGCCGCCGTCGCGCATGGCCACAGCCAGGCCGATAGCGTCTTCACCCATGTACCGCATACGCGGCGCCGGTGGGTCGTTGAAGCCACGGTGGATATCGGCCACATCGCCGATGCGGAACGTGCGATCGCCCACGCGAATCGGGAAAGCGCGGATCTCTTCCACCGTCTTGAAGTTACCCGACACGCGCAATTGCACGCGTTCGCTCGGGGTTTCAAAGAAGCCGGCGGTGGACACCGCATTCTGTTCCTGCAACGCCTGCTGCACTGCCGCCAAGGGCAAGCCCAGGGTGGCGAGCTTGAGGTTGGACAGCTCGATCCAGATCTTCTCATCCTGCAGGCCCAGCAGCTCGACCTTGCCCACATCCGGCACCCGTTGCAGCTGAATCTGGATGCGGTCGGCGTAGTCCTTGAGTACCGCATAGTCGAAGCCGTCACCGGTCAGCGCGTAGATATTGCCGAAGGTGGTGCCGAACTCATCATTGAAAAACGGGCCCTGGATGTCCGGTGGCAAGGTCTGGCGAATGTCGCTGATCTTCTTGCGCACCTGGTACCACAGCTCGGGAATTTGCGCCGAGCGCATGGAGTCGCGGGCCATAAACGTAACCTGCGACTCGCCGGGGCGCGAGAACGAGACAATGCGCTCGTAGTCGCCGGTCTCCATGAGTTTTTTCTCGATGCGCTCGGTGACTTGGCGCGACACCTCCTGGGCCGTGGCACCGGGCCAGTTGGTCTTGATCACCATCGCCTTGAAAGTGAAGGGCGGGTCCTCGCTTTGCCCGAGCTTGGTGTAAGACAAAGTACCGACTACCGCCAGCAGGATCATTAGGAACAGTACGATCTGGCGATTACGCAACGCCCATTCGGAAAGATTGAAACCCATCGGGGACTACTCCTTGGCCGCCAGATTCACCACACGGTTGGAGCGATCCACCGGGCGCACTTGCTGACCCTCGTGGAGCACATGCACGCCGGCGGCAATCACCCAATCAGTCGGGCGCAAGCCTTCCAGCACCGGAACGGTCTTTTCACCGAAGGCGCCGATGCGCACCGGGGTGCGCTTGAGGGTGTTGTCCGGCTCTACGCGCCAGACGTAGGACGCACCGTTCTCCGCGCTGAGGGCCGACAGCGGCACCGACAGCGGGATAACGCCATCGGCCTGTATGAATACGCGGGCGCTTTGGCCCAGTTCCGCCGGGACTTTGCCGCCGGTAAAGGCGACACGTGCAGCGAAGGTGCGCGATTTCGGGTCGGCTGCGGGCGACAGCTCACGAATGCGCCCGGCAAAGCGCTGGTCCGGCTGGCTCCACAGCTCGACGGCAACCGGCTGGCCGATCTTGAAACGCCCGAAGCCTTGTTCCGGCAGGCTGATCAACACTTCGCGCTCGCCATCGGTGGCCAGGGTGAACACGGTTTGACCGGCGGAGACCACCTGGCCGACCTCCACTGCACGCTTGGCGACCACACCGTCCTGTGGCGCACGCAAAATGGCGTACCCGGCCTGGTTGCTGGACACATCGAATTCGGCCTTGATCTGTTTGAGGCGCGCTTCGCCTGCGCGGTAGAGGTTTTCGGAATTGTCGTACTGGGAGCGGCTGACCATCTGACGGTCCATCAAGGTCTTGTAGCGATCACGCTCGGCGCGCACCAGGCTCAGGTTGGCCTCGGCGGCCGCCACCTGGGCGCGGGTGGCCTCCAGCTGCAGGCGCACGTCCTGGGGGTCGAGTTCCGCCAGGGGCTGGTTGGCCTTGACCCGCTCGCCCTCCTCTACCAGCCGCTTGCTGACTTTGCCGCCGATGCGAAAGGCCAGGTCCGGCTCATAACGGGCACGCACTTCGCCAGGGTAGCTGTCCATCGACTGCGCCGAGGGCTGCGGTTGCACCACCATCGCCGGGCGGATGGTGGTTTGAGCCGCTTCTTCACTGGCCGCAGGCGGCCAATAGGAAGACCAGGCTGACAGGCAACGCAAGGGGCAGGAAAGTGCTGCGCATGCTGAAGGACCTTTCGCAAATGGTGCTAGGAATAATTATACTGGCCGGTATGTTATTAATACCAAACTCGCCAGTCCAGTATTAAAGGTGAAAATGTCCGACAATCCTGTAAACACCAATAGCCCCGGGCGTCCCAAGGACATGGCAAAACGCCAGGCAATCCTCGAAGCGGCGAAATTCCTGTTTTTGAGCAATGGCTACGCAAGCACCAGCATGGATGCGGTGGCCCTGGAGGCCGGCGTGTCGAAGCTGACCGTCTACAGCCACTTCACCGACAAAGAGACGTTATTTACCGCCGCCGTGGTGGCCAAGTGCGAGGAGCAATTGCCGGTGATGTACTTCGAGCTGCCCGAAGGCATGCCGGTGAAGACGGTGTTGTTGAATATCGCCCGTGGGTTCCATCGGCTGATCAACAGCGAGGAATCGGTGAACCTGCACCGCCTGATGATGACCACCGGCAATCAGGACGTGAAACTCTCACAGATCTTCTTCGAAGCGGGCCCGATGCGCATGCTGCAAGGCATGGAGCGCCTGCTCGGCAAGATCAGCCAGAGCGGCGCCCTGAACATCGACAAGCCCTTTACGGCGGCTGAGCACTTCTTCTGCCTGCTCAAGGGCACGGCGAATTTTTGCCTGCTGTATGGCTGCGGCGGCCAGTTGAGCGAGGAAGCCGCCGAAGCCCATGTGCAGGAGGTGGTGGGGTTGTTTATGCGGGCGTATCGCAGAGAAGCAGCTTAAGTCTTGAGCGCTTTTTTAGGATAGATGTCATAGCGGCTGGATTTACCATCCAGCGCATGGCTTGGCTTGGGCCCTTCGATGCAGGGCGCCTTGCGCGGCCGCTTGACCACCACGCGGTGGCTGGCCAACGCCAGGGCCGCCGCCAGCAACGCCGGTGCGTCCAGGTCATCGCCGACCAAGGGCCGGAACAGGCGCATTTCTTTCTTCACCAGGGCGGTTTTCTCACGGTGGGGGAACATCGGGTCGAGGTAGATCACTTGGGGCGGCTCGCCTTGCCAGTTGAGCATCACGTCGATGGAATTGCCCTTGAGCAGCTTCATGCGCGCCACAATCGGCGCCACGTCGAAATCCTGCGCAGCACGCGCCAGGCCGTCTTCGAGCAAGGCGCCGATCAGCGGCTGGCGCTCGATCAGGCTCATGTCGCAGCCCAGGCTCGCGAGCACAAACGCGTCCTTGCCCAGCCCGGCCGTGGCGTCCAGTACCCGTGGGCGCACGCCTTGGGCGATGCCCACGGCCTTGGCGATCATCTGCCCGCTGCCACCGCCGTATAAACGCCGATGCGCGGCACCGCCCTCCACAAAGTCGACCCGCACCGGCCCCGGCGCGTCAGGCCCAAGCTGTTGCAGTTGCAGGCCGTGCTCGCCGACCTGCAGGGAAAAATCCGCCTCGGCCAGTGTTAACGGCAAGCCAAGCTGTTCAGCCCACTGCTCGGCGCGATCCTTGAAACCTTCGGTCAAGGCCTCGACCTGAATGCGGCTGACCGCTGGTTGTTCGCTCATCAATCACTACGCTCAAAAATATTAAGGATCGGCAAAAGGCGGCCGATAAAAACAACAGTCAGGTATTTTGCCAGAGCTGAGCGTCGACCGAGAAAAATGTCAGACATTCTTCCCCTAACCATCGGTGTACTGCCGACCCATAACCACTACGGCCTGCGCAATACTCAAGCGCTGGCCGGGGTGAGCCATGTGTGGCAGGACTTCTTCGCCCGGGCGCTGGCCGAGCAGCTCGGCGAAACGCCGCAGGCGCTCGCCGCCAAGACGCCTGCACCGGCGGACCCAACGGTTGAGCCGAGCGAAGGTGCGGACCTGCTGTCGCAGATCCTCACCCAACGCGAGTGCGACGTCAAAGACACCGAAATCGCCCCGCCTGAGCCGCTGTTCCTGCCGATCGCCGAGTTTGAAACCGAGTTGCTGCCACCGGCCGCCGCCCCTTTCCCGGAAGAAGAAATCGTCGCCCAGCAACGCCAGCAGAATTTTGAAAGTGGCTGGGTTCGCCCAATCGTGCTGACCGCCGGCCAGCCGGTGCCAGAGCCAGGCCCGGCGCCGCAGCCACGCCCGCTGCACTTGCCGATTGCCGAATTCGAACTGGACCTGCTGCCACCCGCCGCCACGCCGTATCCCGAAGCAGAGCTGGTGGCGCAACAGAAAGCCCTGGACTACGACTACTACTGGGCGCGCCCACTGATCGCCAACAACCTGCGCCTGGCCGCATAAGCCTCAGCGACACACCGACCATCGCCCCATGTCGAGATGAAAGTGGTTACGATGCGCGGCGTTGTAGTCCGGGCTCAACACCACGTTGAAATCATTACAAGCACCCTCGCGCACCTGACGCAGGAACCGCGCACTCTCTCCCTCCCCCGGCCAATCCTTGAGCACACTGATGCTGCGCCCGTCCGCCAGGCGAAAACCGGCGATATCCAGGGCATTCGCCGAAGCGTGCTGGCTGAGTCGCCCTTCGGCACGGTTATAGATGTTGCGACAGGCAAAGCTGCCCAGGTGATCGACCCGCGTCACCGCCTGGCCAAACACCGCCTGGGCTGCGGGCTGCAAGCTGTGGCGCTCGAACAGGGCAAACGCCACCGCCAGCCGGCAACTGGCGAGAAAGCTGCTGCTTAGCCCCACTGCGGCGCCCTGCACGCGCAACACGTTGCTCAATGGGCACGCGGCATCGGCCGGTGTATCCGCCTGATGGCTGACACGCAGGCCGGACGTTTTCAGCACCTGATCACACAGCGTTGGGTCGTCCTGCAAACGTCCCAGTTTGAAGCGGGTCAGCAGGTTCGGGCTGTCGCGCACGTCCAGCGGCGCCCACGGGTTCCATTGCGTCGGCACCGGCACCCAGCCACGCCATACCCCCAGCGCGCCTGCACCTGCGAGTAACAGCAGCGCAGCCAGCACTTTGAACATGCGCACGGCTTAGTCCTTGAAAAATTCAGTGGCCTGGCGGTACGGCATTGAACGCTCGGTGAAGGTAAAAGTGCCCGATTCATACACCTCCTGCGCCGCCCGGTAGAACTCGCCATACGCCGCCAGCGCCATGCCCGAGCCCACGCTGATGCGCTTTACCCCCATTTCGCTCAATTGCGCCACGCTGAGTTTCAGGCCGCCGGACATCAACACATTCACCGGCTTGGGTGCCACGGCCTTGACCACCGCCAGCACTTCCTCGGCGGTGCGCAGGCCGGGCGCATAGAGCACGTCGGCGCCGGCTTCGGCGTAGGCTTGCAGGCGGCGGATGGTGTCGGGCAAATCCAGGCGACCATGCAGGAGGTTTTCCGCACGGGCCGTAAGCATGAAGTGGAACGGCAGGCTGCGAGCAGCAGCCACGGCGGCTTCCACGCGCTCCACAGACAGGTCAAAGGGGTAGATCGGGTCGACGGCGATGCCAGTGGCATCTTCGATGGAACCACCGACAATCCCGCTGGTGGCGGCGCGCAGGATGGTCTGGGCGCAGCCTTCGGGGGTGTCGCTGAAGCCGTTTTCCAGATCAGCCGCCACCGGCAAGGCGGTCGCCTTCGCGATCATAGCGGCATTGACCAGGGTATCTTCCAGGGACAGCGCACCTTCGGCATCCGGGCGCCCCAGGCTGAACGCATAACCCGCGCTGGTCGTGGCCAGGGCTTCAAAGCCAAGGCTGGCGAGCATGATCGCCGAGCCAGCATCCCACGGGTTGGGCATCACGAACGCGCGGTCACGCTCATGCAGCGCCTTGAACGTTTCGGCGCGAACGGTTTGGGCATCCATGACTGACTCCTGGCGGGAAAAGGAGCCCTAGAGTAACCCCAGTTGCTCCACCGCGGGCTCCCGATGCAGGGTCGGCAGTGCCGGCAAACCGGGTAAACGCGCCATCAGTTGCTCGTGGAAACGCAGGGCCAGCTGTGCGGCGAGGCGGTTATCCGAGGTGTGCAGGAAGATATAGGGGGTGCGGCCTTCTTCGATCCAGCCGGCGATTTTTTCCACCCAAGGGACAAGGAACGGGTCGTTGGCCACCAGCTCCGGGTGGCCGATAAAACGCACCTGGGGAAACTGGGTCAGCGCCGCCGGGCGCGGAGGCACCTTGGGCTTTTTCGATTGGGCATGCAACACGGCCGCCGAGGTGGACGTGCAACTGAACAAGGCGCGGGGGTCGAGGCAGATACGTTCGACGCCACGGTCGCGCAGCAGGCGATTGAGCATGCGCTCGGCATCACCCTTGGCGAAAAATTCCGGGTGGCGTACTTCGACCGCCAAGGGCCGTTCCAATCCATCAATAAAACCGGCCAGTTCGCCCAGGCGTTGCGGCGAAAAGCTTGCCGAAAGTTGCAACCACAGCGGCGAAACGCGTTCACCCAGCGGGCTCATCAGGCCGACAAAGCTTTCTGCTGCCGGCAACTGCTCACGCAAGTCGCCACCATGGCTGATATCGCCGGGGAATTTGGCGGTGAAGCGGAAATCTTCGGGCATGATCTCGGCCCAGCGCTGCACGGTGGCGGCCGACGGTCGAGCATAGAAGGTGGTGTTGCCTTCAACAGCGTTGAAGACTTGGGAATACAGGGCGAGGTAGTCGCTGGAACGGGCATCGACGGGGTACAGGTACTCGCGCCAGGCGTTTTCGCTCCAGGACGGGCAACCGATGTAGTAAGGCAAACGCATCAGATGTGGATATCGAGGCCCAGCACTTCCATATCCCATTCGACAAAACCGGCGGTGGTCAGGTAACTGGCCAGGGCGGTAGCGACGCTTTTGCTCATGGAGCGCGGGAAGACCATATCTTGCTGGCGGGCCGGAACCCCACTGATACGGGCACCGGAGGAGCCTTGTGAATGGGACGCTGCCTCAGACTGGACTTCGATGAAGTCCGGCGAATCCTCGACGGAATCATCTACCGTGACGTTTGCCTTACGCGGCTTACGCTTGAGGGGGTAGGACTGTGAGGAAAAGCCGTCTATACGCATCGATGCGAACTCGGTATCGGTGATGGCATTTTAGTGGCGCAATCCGTAGCGCGCAAATGCTCTGGTGATAACTAGAACACATAATTTGAAAAAGGTTTAAAAACGGCGGCAAATTCTGACGATTGGCGACTTTCAGCCCAAATTGCCATCATTTTTGGCGTCAAATTATTCCGCGCTCCGCCTTGGTTTGAGCAACCTTGTCGCGTAAATACACGGGTGCCGCCTGATCCGCAGGAATCGCCTCACCTCGCTCGAATGCGAAGCGCGCCAAGGTCAGCAGGTCCTCGGCGTGAGGCAGCATTGCAGCGTCCTGGCCCACCAGCGGCACAGCAATGCGTTCGCCATACCCCCAGCCTGTGCCGGCACCGAACCATTCACCGCTGGCATCAACAGGCAATGCCGATGATTCGGGTGGCTGCACGGCTTCCGCACCCACCAGGCGCATTTCGCCGGCGGTGGCGCGGTAGCAGCCCCAATAAACTTCATCCATGCGCGCATCGATGGCCGCTGCGACTTGCTCTGCGCCGTGCTCACGCAATGCGCGCTGTGCCAGCACCGCGAGGTTGGAGACCGGCAATACCGGGCGCTCCAGCGCAAAGGCCAGGCCCTGCACCACACCAATGGCGATACGCACCCCGGTAAACGCCCCCGGGCCCCGGCCGAACGCAATGGCGTCCACGGCCGCCAGCGTGGTGCCGGCGTCTTCCAGAAGCTGCTTGATCATCGGCAACAGCTTCTGCGCGTGCAGGCGCGGGATCACCTCGTAGTGGCTGGTAACTTTGCCATCGTGCAGCAAGGCAACGGAACAAGCTTCAGTCGCGGTGTCCAGGGCCAGCAAGGTGCTCATGGGTGTATGCATCCAGATCGAAAAAAGTGCGCCAGTATAATGGCAAAACAGACAGCCTCCATAGGCTGTCCTGCGACTGACGACCGTTTCAAGCGATCGACCTCAAGGGTCAGGCAACAACCCCATCGGTCGAGCCGAATAGACTGTTGATCAATTGCGTCGCGAATAATAAGCCTCGGGCAATTCGGAGGGCGCGCAGGCCACAAGACTCTCGTTATTAATGCCGACATCTTCCACGAACGTGACCGTGGCGAATTGGTTAACCACTAACTTTGGATACGTAGGGCCCGCATCACGGTACGCACGCATGGCCTCCAGGTGTTCATTCTGGAAGAGCGCAGTTTTCTTAGGGTCCAATGCGATCCATTGTGGAAAGAAAATAACAACATGCGCCTGGCGCTCAGCAAAGTTGATCGAAACACTGACCGTGGTGCCAGTAGGTTCTTCCCAGGATATTTTGCAGACATCATCGCTGATCCGCGCCATATCCACCTGCTGGTCCCGCACCCAGCGGCCACCTACCATTCCGCTGAAGATACGATAGTCTATCGTATGGTCATTCTTGATATACATCTCATACGACCAACCTACATCGTAAGTATAAAAAACCTGTTTACCCACAAAGTGAGTCAATTGTTCCGGCCTGGTGGAATCTATATTATTAGTCACGGCATCCTTCCTACTTAGATTGAGCCGAAATACTAATAACTCTGCAAAGTTTATTACAATAAACACACCACCGCATCTTCGTCAGAAGATGTTTCCTATAGCATTAATCTTACACAGTAGTTCTACACACTATAACTACGCATAAACAACAACGGCCCGCAAGCGGGCCGTTGTTGTGAAGCTGAGGGTGAGATCAGCTCAGTGCTTGCAGTACTTTGGCGGTGATCGCTTCCACGGAGCCGACGCCAGGGATATGGCTGTACTTCGGCTTGCCCTGGGCAGCGGACAGCTTCTGGTAGAAGTCCACCAGCGGCTTGGTCTGGGAATGGTAGACCGACAGGCGATGACGCACGGTTTCTTCGGTGTCGTCCTTGCGCTGCACCAGGTCTTCGCCGGTTACATCGTCCTTGCCGGCCACTTTCGGCGGGTTGTAGACGATGTGGTACACGCGGCCCGAGCCTTCGTGAACGCGACGACCGGCGATACGCTGAACGATTTCTTCGTCTTCAACGGCGATTTCAACCACGGCGTCCAGCTCGACACCGGCCGTCACCAGGGCTTCCGCCTGGGGAATAGTGCGTGGGAAACCGTCGAACAGGAAACCATTGGCGCAGTCTGGCTGCGCGATACGGTCCTGGACCAGCGCGATGATCAGGTCATCGGACACCAGGCCACCGGCATCCATGATGCTTTTGGCTTTAACGCCCAACTCGGTGCCTGCTTTTACCGCAGCGCGCAGCATGTCACCGGTGGAGATTTGTGGAATGCCGAATTTTTCAGTGATGAACTTTGCCTGAGTACCTTTACCGGCCCCGGGAGCTCCCAGCAGAATGACGCGCATCGATGTGCTCCTCAATTTTTTATAGAGATGACGCTCGGATTCGCCGCGTGGGGCCAATCTCGTAAAAATATGGCTCTTAAAAATGTGAGCCGAGGCCGCCCAAACGGCCAAAGGCTGATCAAGATACACAGCGGGCCTTAAGCACACAAGCCGCCGAAAGTCGCAGGAACCCGCGCCGTGCATGCGTCATAGGTAGGGTGTGCCTGGGTGCAACCCGACCCCGCAAACGCCAACCGCCCTTTTCAGGGCGGCCGTCGTGGTTTGGTGCAAGCCTTTGAGAACATGCAAAAAATCTTATCCGGTGTTGCGCAAACCGGCCGCAATACCGGCCACGGACACCAGCAGCGCCTGTTCCAGAGGGCTGTCCTGCGCCGCTTCCTGCTGGCGCGACCGCGCCAGCAACTCCGCCTGCAGCAGGTGCAAGGGGTCGAGGTAGGTGTTGCGCAGGCGGATAAACTCCAGGGTGTCGGGGCTATGGGCCAGCAGTTGCGACTGACCGGTCAGGCCAAGCACCACACTGCATGCCTGCGACAATAGGTCGCGTAAGTGCGCACCCAATGGCAGCAGGTCGGGCTGCACGAGGCGCTCGTCATAGAGGCGAGCGATATCGGCATCAGCCTTGGCCAGCACCATTTCCAGCATGTCGATGCGGGTTCGGAAGAACGGCCACTGCTCGCGCATCTGCCCCAGCAGCTCGCCTTCGCCGCGCTCCAGGGCCTTGCTCAACGCCGCTTCCCAGCCGAGCCAGGCCGGCAGCATCAGACGCGTCTGGGTCCAGCCGAAGATCCACGGGATCGCCCGCAAACTCTCGATACCGCCCGCACGACGCTTGGCCGGGCGGCTGCCCAGGGCAAGCGGCCCAATTCCTGCTCCGGCGTGGACTGGCGGAAATATTCGACGAATTGCGGATTTTCCCGCACCACGGCGCGGTAAGCGCTGACACCATCCGCCGCCAATTCGTCCATCAAATGGCGCCAGGCCGGCTCCGGCGGCGGCGGTGGCAACAAGGTCGCCTCCAATACTGCCGCCAGGTAGAGGTTGAGGTTCTGCTCGGCGATATCCGGCAGGCCAAATTTGAAGCGAATCATCTCGCCCTGTTCGGTGGTCCGGAAACGCCCCGCCACCGAGCCCGGCGGCTGCGACAGGATCGCCGCGTGGGCCGGGCCGCCGCCACGTCCGACGGTGCCGCCGCGACCATGGAACAACAGCAGTTCCACCTGTTGCTCGCGGCAAATATCCACCAGGCGTTCCTGGGCCCGGTACTGCGCCCAGGCCGCAGCGGTGGTGCCCGCGTCCTTGGCCGAATCCGAATAGCCGATCATCACTTCCTGCGGGCCCTGCAACCGCACCCGGTAGCCCGGCAGTTGCAACAGGCGCTCCATCACCGGCCCGGCGTTATCCAGGTCGGCCAGGGTTTCAAACAGCGGCACCACGCGCATCGGCCGTTGCACGCCCGACTCTTTAAGCAGCAGTTGCACGGCCAGCACGTCCGACGCGGCGCCCGCCATGGAGATCACATACGAACCCAGCGACGCGGCTGGCGCGGCGGCGATTTCCTTGCAGGTATTCAAGACCTCGGCGGTGTCGGCCGAGGGTTTGAAATAGCCTGGCAGCAAGGGGCGACGATTCGCCAGTTCCTGGGTCAGGAAGCTGATACGTGCGTCTTCGTCCCAGTCCTCATAACGACCGAGCCCCAGGTAATCGGTGATTTCGGTCATGGCCGCCGAATGCCGGCTGGAATCCTGACGCACATCCAGGCGCACCAGGAACAGGCCGAAAGTCACGGCACGACGCAGGCAATCCAGCAGCGGGCCATCGGCAATCACGCCCATGCCGCACTCGTGCAGCGACGTGTAACACAGCTCCAGTGGGTCCAGCAGGTCGCGGTTGTTCTGCAACACCTCGGCAGGCGCCGGGGTGGCGCTGGTCAACGAGGTGTGGGCCCATTGGCGAGTGGCACGCAGGCGTTCGCGCAACTGCTTGAGCAGCGCACGATAGGGTTCAACACTGTCGCCGACCTTGGCCTGCAACGCCGCACTGGCGTGCTGCATCGACAGCTCGGAGGCCAGGTGATCGATATCGCGCAAGTACAAATCGGCGGCCATCCAGCGCGCCAGCAACAGCACCTCGCGGGTGACCGGTGCGGTGACATTCGGGTTGCCATCGCGGTCGCCGCCCATCCACGACGCAAAGCGAATGGGCGCGGCTTCCAGCGGCAGGTGCAGGCCGGTGGCGGCGTGCAACGCCTGGTCGGCCTTGCGCAAGTAATTGGGGATTGCATGCCACAGGGAATGCTCGATCACCGCAAAGCCCCATTTGGCCTCATCCACCGGGGTGGGCCGGGTGCGGCGGATTTCTTCGGTGTGCCAGGCTTCGGCGATCAGCCGTTGCAGGCGCTGGCGGATCTGCTCGCGCTCGGCCGTGGTCAGGTCGCGGTGGTCCTGCAGCGCCAGTTGCGCGGCAATCGCATCGTATTTCTGGATCAGGGTGCGGCGCGCCACTTCGGTGGGGTGGGCGGTGAGGACCAGCTCGATCTCCAGGCGCCCCAACTGGCGGGCCAGGGATTCGTTGCTGTGGCCCTCGCTTTGCAGGCGGGCAAGCAACTGCGGCAACACACGGGCCTCGAACGGCGCCGGTTGCGATTCATCGCGCCGGTGAATCAACTGATATTGCTCGGCGATGTTGGCCAGGTTCAGAAACTGGTTGAAGGCCCGGGCCACCGGCAGCAGTTCGTCTTCCTGCAACTGATTGAGGCTGGCGCTCAGTTCGTCGCCGGCGGCTTTCTCGGGGATGGCTCCGCGGCGGTCAGCCTTGGCGCCTTTGCGGATCTGCTCGATCTTGTCGAGAAAAGCATCGCCGTACTGCTCTCGAATGGTGTTGCCCAACAGCTCACCCAGCAGGTGAACATCCTCACGCAAGCGTGCATCGATATCACTCATCAGCCAATCTCCAGCCAGAAATCCGGGACGCGCAGGCTTTGCAGAGTGCCGTCAGCATGAGTTTCTGACAAGACTTTAAACCTTGCGAGTTGCAGCTAGTCTCAACATTGAGTCGCCGCGTTTATCCACGCAGGCGGCTGGTCACTCATCACCGCCTGCCATCCCGGGCTTTATTGAGGTTGCCATGAAAATCAGAGAACTGGCCCAGCATTGGGAAGAGAACGCCAAGGGTCGCCTGACCAAAACCGAGTACGCCATCCACCTGGACGTGGAAGCTGCCGCAAGGCTTGCGGCCATCGCCGAGATGTACCCCAAGCGCAGCACGGAAGAACTGCTCGGCGAACTGATCGGTGCCGCCCTTGAAGAGCTGGAAGCCAGCTTTCCCTACATCAAGGGGCAACAGGTGGTTGCTACCGATGAAGAAGGCGACCCGCTGTACGAAGACGTCGGCCCTACCCCACGTTTTCTAACGTTGTCGCGACGCTATCTGCATGATATGTCGCGCAGTGCCGACGAACAAAAACACTGACACCTCCCCACCAAACCCTTGTAATCCGGGCCTTGCACAGGCCCGGATTACCGCTGCGCACAGCAAAAGTTCCAAGTTTTTAACGCTGACCATTCAGTCAGTTATTTTTTTAGGCAAATCGCCATCTCTTCTGAACTTTTGAAAAAAGCCTCCGGTCACAGCCAGTAAGCCATCACTTGGAACGGCCGTTTGAACGGGTACTTGGCGCTTTGCCGCAGGGGCCCTCACCGCTGACCAGTGACATGGATTTTGATGTTTTCCAGGAGTTACCCAATGGAGTTGAAGACGATGAAGACCAGCACTGCCAAATCCTCGTTTAACCACCTGCGCGGGCTGAAATTGGCCGCGCTGGCAATCGGCACCAGCTTCGTTTTGGCTGGCTGCGCCGGCAACCCTCCGACCGAGCAATACGCCGTGACCCAATCGGCAGTAAACAGCGCGGTCAGCGCCGGCGGTACCGAGTACGCAGCAGTAGAAATGAAGTCGGCTCAGGACAAGCTCAAGCAAGCCGAGATTGCCATGCACGACAAGAACTACGACGAAGCCCGTCGCCTGGCCGAACAAGCCGAGTGGGACGCTCGTGTTGCTGAGCGTAAATCCCAGGCTGCCAAAGCCGAACAGGCTGTGAAAGATTCCCAGAAGGCTGTTGACGAGCTGCGTCAGGAAGGCATGCGCCCGGCTGCTATCCAGCAGAAATAAACCGCGCCCCTTGACTGAATCGCACTTGATATCGAATTGAAAGGACGACACGACTATGCGTAAACAATTGATGATCCCTGCCCTGCTGGCGATGAGCGTTGCCTTGGCGGCCTGCTCCACCCCGCCGAACGCGAACCTGGAAAATGCGCGGACCAACTACTCGTCCCTGCAAACCAACCCGCAAGCTACCAAGCTCGCGGCACTGGAAACCAAGGATGCCAGCGACTGGCTGGACAAGGCCGACAAAGCCTACCGCGATAAGGAAGACGAGAAGAAAGTCGACCAGTTGGCCTACCTGACTAACCAGCGCGTTGAAGTGGCCAAAGACACCATCGTGCTGCGTGAATCCGAAGCCAAGCTGAAAAATGCCGGCGACGAACGTGCCCGTGCACTGCTGCAGGCCCGTGACGCGCAGATCAAGCAGCTGCAAGACAGCTTGAACGCCAAGCAAACCGATCGCGGTACCCTGGTGACCTTTGGTGACGTGCTGTTCGCCACCAACAAGTCCGACCTGAAATCCAGCGGCCTGGTGAACATAACCAAGCTGGCGCAGTTCCTGCGTGACAACCCGGACCGTAAAGTGATTGTCGAAGGCTACACCGACAGCACCGGTTCCGACTCGTACAACCAGAGCCTGTCGGAGCGCCGTGCGGCTTCCGTGCAGCGTGCACTGGCCCAGCAAGGCGTGGACATTTCGCGCATCGTGACCCAGGGCTATGGCAAGGAATACCCGGTTGCCGATAACGGCAGCGTGTCGGGCCGCGCCATGAACCGTCGCGTTGAAGTGACCATTTCCAACGACAACCAGCCGGTTAAACCACGTTCTTCCATGGCTAACTGATTGATTGACGTGTAATAAAAAACCCACCTTATGGTGGGTTTTTTATTTACACGGTACTGGTGTCGATTTTACTGCTGTTGTCCTTCGGCATGCCTGATGCCATGTCTGGACCGTCCTTCTTATCGATAGCGCTCAGCATCATTTCCAGTTTTTTCAGCGGGTCCATATCGTCTTGTTGCCCGCCACCCCCAGCGCCCTTGGATCCCTGCCCGCCGCCTTTCTCGCCTATGCCCTTTTCGGCGTTCATCTGTTCCATAATCTTGCTAATCGCCTGCATACCCGCTTGCAGCGCCATATCCATACCCGGAATTGCCATGGCCATCCACTCCTAAATTCGCTACACATAAGTTGGTGTCAGCAACGCTGACAACCCTTTCAGTGGCGTCTTACGGGAGACGGTTCCAAATATTTCCTGAGTGGTTCAACTTGATACGGTACGGGTTAATCCTGCAGCTGCGGTGTTTCCTGGCCCAGGCAGCGCACAGCCTGCTTCTTGTTGTTGACCAGCACGCCGCTGAGGCCTTTCTGCTCGGTATCGAACATCACCAGCACCCCATCGACGCACTGCGCCACTTGCGCGGCCGGCGTCAGGGAAATTTTGTAGTCCTCGCCGGGTACGGTCTTGAGCAGGGTGAAGTCGCTGAGCAATAGCGCGTCTTCCGGTTTGGCGAAGTGCAGGTAGCCGTAGTACCAAAGGCAACCGACGGTACCGATGATGGTGCCGATGCCGGTGAGGATCAGCGGGATCATGTTGCGTTCTTCGCTCATTGCGGGCTCTCTGATGGATCAACTTTAGGAATCGGGTAATTCGGGATTTCGCCCAGGCGGCGCAGGCCGTTGAAGTGCTGCGGGTCGTCCAGATAACGCAGCATCACGGTCTGCCAGGTCTTGTCGGCAAAGGTCTGCACATGGCCCCCACGGGTCAACTGCAACACCCGTGGTGGCGGCGCGGCCTGGTACAGGCGGATACCATTGGCAACCGGCACAATCGGGTCATCGAGGCTGTGGAACAGCAGCTTCGGCACGCCCGTCAGCCGGGGCATGGCATTGATCGCACTGTCGGCGTCCGGCACCAGCCAGGACAATGGCACCTGAAACGGCCATGTTAACCAGGAGGTGCTCAGGGCGAATTGTCCTACGTCACGATAACTGGCGGGCACGCCGTCGAGTACCAGGGCCTTGAGTCGGGATTGGCGCTCCGGGTGGGCCGCCAGGTAATGCACCGCCAGTGCGCCACCCAGGCTCTGGCCGAGCACGATCAACGGCTGGCCCTGGGTTTCGGGGGCCTTGTCGATCCAGCTGAACGCCGCGTCCACATCCTGATAGACCGCCGGCAACGACGGCTTGCCTTCAGACAGGCCATAACCGCGATAGTCCAGCAGCAGCACTTGATAACCTTGCTCCGGCAACCACCAACTGCCGCCCAGGTGCCACGCCAGGTTGCCGCCGTTGCCGTGCAAGTGCAGCACGGTGCCTTTGAGCGGCACGCCTGCTTTTACCGGCAGCCACCAGGCGTGAAGTTTTACCCCGTCGGCGGTGGTCAGGGTGACGTCACGGTAGGCCAGGTGAGCTTTTTCAGGCGTAAACGGCAGGCCGGGTTCGGGGTAGAACAGCAAGGAGCTGCAGCCGTTCAAAGTGAGTAGCAGGCAAAGAATGCCGAGGATTCTCATCCGTTGAAGCCTCGTGAATGGTTTGGAAAACGATCTTACAGGCTAGGGAGATCAAATGTGGGAGCGGGCTTGCTCGCGAATACGGTGGGTCAGCCGACACATTGGTTGACTGACACACCGCATTCGCGAGCAAGCCCGCTCCCACATTTTTGATCCGGTTTCGCCCGGAAAATCCATTTAAAGAATATTCGAGTAATCCGCCTCGATCCGGTCCAGGCTCAAGTGGTTGAGAAAGTTGGAGAAGCACATCCACGCCGCCAGTGCGTTCATGTCGCGAAACTGCTCCGGCAGGTACTTGGGCGGCACCACCAGGCCCTCGTCCACCAGTTGGCGCAGGGTGCGCATGTCTTCCAGGGTGGTCTTGCCGCAAAACAGCAGCGGCACTTGTTCCAGCTTGCCTTTGCGCACGGCGAGCTGGATGTAGTTGTAGACCATGATAAAGCCCTTGAGGTAGGACAGGTCCTTGGTAAACGGCAGACCGGTCGGCGTCGACCCACGGAATACGCGGCTGGCGTTGCCGTAGCTTTCGGCAACTTCAAAGCCTTGCTCGCGGAAGAACTCAAATACCTGCAGGAAGTCGGCGCCCTCCTCCACCATATGGATGGCGCGGGTGCGGTTGGTGAGTTTGCGCAGGCGGCTCGGGTAGGAGGCGAAGGTGATGATCTCCATCAGAATCGCCAGGCCCTCCTGGGTCACGGTGGACGACGGCGGGCCCTTGGACAGGAAGGTGCAGATCGGCTGGTTCTGGCCATTGAGCGTGGTGCCCACATGCACCAGGCCCTCGTGCACTTCCAGCGCACGCACATCGCGGTCGTTGAACATCGCGTCGGCGCGGATCTTGATGTAGTCGGCGCCCGCTGCCGCGTCGGCGACGATACCGTCGGACTCAAACACACGAATGGTCTCTTCGGCCTCGCCAAACACTTTGTTCAGACGGGTTTGCAGCAGGGCCACGGCGTCCTTGGCGGTGAGGGTCTTGGCTTCGTCCTTGAGGTCGCCACGGCCGTCGATATTGTTCAGGTAGTCGGACAGCATCAGGCCCAGGTCGGCCAGGGTCGGGTCGCCGGCGTGAAACGCATCGGAAGCGGCGCCGTACAGTTCCTGGGAGATCAGGCCGAAGTCTTCGGTACCTCGCGCCTCGAGCATGCGCACCACCATGCGGTATTCGCGGCACATGCGGCGCATGATCTGGCCCACCGGGCTGAACTGGCCGAGGCGGCGGGTGATGTCACGCTCGATATTCTGAAACTCCAGCTTCACCGCGCTGGAGTCGAACGACAGCGGCCGGTGGAGGTAGTAATCGCGATCCACGGCGGGCATTTCCTTGCCCTTGGCCTTGAGAAATCCTTGGCGAATACTCTCGTCCCACTTTACGGCGTCGAGGACGCGAATCGGTGTTTGCGCCAGCACAATGCGATCAGACAAGGTGCGTATCGTCTGCTGGTAATCGTCCACCCGGTGCTTCCTCTTTAAACGTTATTTGCCCGCACGCCGGTAGCGCACGGCTTCAACGAACACATCGGCATTGGCCGGGTCATCCAGGTAGGCAAATACCTGGTTCATCGGGCTATCGATCAACACCCCGTCGCCTTCGACGGTTTCCACGGTATGGCCGCGCAGCGACTTCTGGCCGATGGCTTGGTGGATTTGCTCCAGGTCCAGGTTGTAGACCACCAATTCGTGTGTTTCGTCGATCTCAAATCCCGCCAGGATGAAATGCCCACCCAGCTTGGCCGGCAACGGCGCCGACAAATACCAGCGACTGCCATGGCGTGACACCGTAAACAGGTACTCATCGCGCTGGCCCGGCTTGGCTGTAGGGTAGCTCACGGCTTTGTATTGGTGGTTGCCCGCACGGGTGATCTGCAGGTTGAGCGGCTCACCCCAGGCGTTTTTGCTGGCCCATTGGCCCAGCAACCCATCGGGCGCCGCCTCGCGGGCGGGCAGCGGGTCCTTGAAGGTCACCAGGCAACCGCTGAGCAGCAGGAACGACAAGGCAATTACCGCAACACGCCAGGTTTTCATCACATTCCCCGTCAGGTGTGGGAGCTGGCTTGCCTGCGACAGCATCACCTCGGTTTACCTGAAACATCGAGGTGCCTGTATCGCAGGCAAGCCAGCTCCCACATAAAGCAGATAGCACATAGGCGTGGCTAGACCGAGGCCAACACCAAATGCATGTAGCGCTTGAGGATCTCAAGCATCTCGTCGGCGGTCAGAGGCTCTGCGCCGCCCAACAGGCCCTGATATTCCATCCGACCGATTATCGCCGTCAACACTTTGGCATCCTGTTGCGGCTCGCGGGAGCCCAATACCTGAAAAAACTGCCCCGTGCCCTGCAACAGGATCTGCTGGTGGGAGCGCACCAGTTCAGCCAGACGCGGGTTAAGCAAGGCTTCCTGGCGAAACGCCTGCTCGGCCATCAGGTGTTCGCGACGGTTGGCCAGTTGGCGCATCACATAATCGGCGGTCAGCCGCGCAATATCATCGGCCAATTGCGAACGCGACGCCGGGCTGCCGTCGCCATAGGCGACCATCTCACGCAGCAGGCCCTCGTTGCGCACCCACAGCTTGCCCATAAAGGCGGCGCTGCGTTCCACGTATTGGGCGAAGGTGTCGGTGAGCAGGTCATCGATATCCTTGAAGTAATAGGTGGTGGCCGACAACGGCACCCCCGCCTCGGCCGCCACCGCCCGATGGCGCACGGCCCGCACGCCATCGCGCACCACGATGCGCATGGCCGCGTCGAGAATATCTTGCCTGCGTTGCTCGCTGCCCCGACGACTGGCCTTGCGGCCCTGGTACTGGACGCTTTCAGCCACGGCAGCGGCAATGCCGGCGGCGCCTTCTTGAGCGGTTACGCGGTTCACGACTCACATCCTTGAATAGATCAAAACCTGGCGCTGTTTGCTTGACGCTTAAAAACGCCACATAAAAAAGCCGCCTTATAAAAGGCGGCTTCGGATTTCGCTACGCTTACGCTTGTGGCCGCATATGCGGGAACAAGATCACGTCGCGGATCGACGGCGAGTTGGTCAACAACATCACCAGACGGTCGATGCCGATACCTTCACCTGCGGTCGGCGGCATGCCGTATTCCAGGGCACGGACGAAGTCGGCGTCGTAGTGCATGGCTTCGTCGTCACCGGCGTCCTTGTCGGCCACCTGGGCCATGAAGCGCTCGGCCTGATCTTCCGCGTCGTTAAGCTCGGAGTAGGCGTTGGCGATTTCGCGACCACCGATAAACAGCTCGAAACGGTCGGTGACGTTCGGGTTGTCGTCGTTGCGACGGGCCAGCGGCGACACTTCGAACGGGTACTGGGTAATGAAGTGCGGCTGCTCCAGCTTGTGCTCCACCAGCTCTTCGAAAATCATCACCTGCAGTTTGCCCAGGCCTTCAAAACCCAGGACCTTGGCCCCGGCTTTCTTGGCGATGGCACGGGCCTTGTCGATGTCGTTCAGGTCGTCAGCCGTCAGCTCAGGGTTGTACTTGAGGATCGAGTCGAACACCGACAGACGCACGAACGGCTCGCCGAAGTGGAACACCTTGTCGCCGTACGGCACGTCGGTGCTGCCCAGGACCAGCTGCGCCAGTTCGCGGAACAGTTCTTCGGTGAGGTCCATGTTGTCTTCGTAGTCGGCGTAAGCCTGGTAGAACTCCAACATGGTGAATTCAGGGTTGTGACGGGTCGAGACGCCTTCGTTACGGAAGTTGCGGTTGATCTCGAAGACCTTTTCAAACCCGCCAACCACCAGGCGCTTGAGGTACAGCTCCGGCGCAATGCGCAGGAACATTTCCAGGTCCAGCGCATTGTGGTGAGTTTCAAACGGCTTGGCTGCGGCACCACCGGGGATGGTTTGCAGCATCGGGGTTTCGACTTCCAGGAAGTCACGCGCCATCAGAAAGCTGCGGATGTGCGCGATGACTTGCGAACGCACGCGGAAGGTCTGGCGCACCTCTTCGTTGACGATCAGGTCAACGTAGCGCTGGCGGTAACGCTGTTCGGTGTCGGTCAGGCCGTGGTGCTTGTCCGGCAGCGGGCGCAGCGACTTGGTCAGCAGGCGCACGCTGGTCATTTCAACGTACAGGTCGCCTTTGCCGGAACGCGCCAGGGTACCTTCGGCGGCAATGATGTCGCCCATGTCCCAGGTTTTCACCGAGGCCAGGGTTTCTTCGGACAGGGTTTTACGGTTGACATAAACCTGGATGCGACCGGTCATGTCCTGGATCACCATGAACGAGCCACGGTTGAGCATGATGCGACCGGCAACCTTGACCGGGATTGCAGCCTCTGCCAACTCTTCCTTGGTCTTGTCCGCGTACTGTTTCTGCAAGTCATCGCAGTAGTTTTCACGGCGGAAGTCGTTCGGGAAGGCGTTGCCCTTGGCGCGCTCGGCAGCAAGCTTTTCCTTGCGCAGGGCGATCAGGGAGTTTTCTTCCTGTTGCAGGGCCTGGTCGAGTTGTTGGTCGCTCATGTCTTTAAATTTTCCATCAGGTTCGTTGTCCCCGGCTTAGGCCGGGGATCGCCTATCGTCTTTTTACAGGCCGGATTTCAGGCTGGCTTCCAGGTATTCGTCGATATCGCCGTCGAGTACCTTGTCACAGTCGCTGCGTTCGATGTTAGTGCGCAGATCCTTGATCCGCGACGCATCAAGCACATAAGAACGGATCTGGTGACCCCAGCCGATATCCGACTTGGTGTCTTCCAGCGCCTGCGAAGCCGCGTTGCGCTTCTGCATTTCCTGCTCGTACAACTTGGCCCGCAGCATTTTCATGGCGGTGTCCTTGTTCGCGTGCTGGGAACGTTCGTTCTGGCAGCTGACCACGGTGTTGGTCGGTACGTGGGTGATACGTACGGCCGAGTCAGTGGTGTTTACGTGCTGACCACCGGCACCGGAGGAGCGGTAGGTATCGATCCGCAGGTCGGCCGGGTTGATCTCGATTTCGACCTTGTCGTCGATTTCCGGCGAGACGAACACCGCGCTGAACGAGGTGTGGCGACGGTTGCCGGAGTCAAACGGGCTCTTGCGCACCAGGCGGTGCACGCCGATTTCGGTACGCAACCAGCCAAAGGCGTATTCACCCTTGATATGCACGGTCGCGCCCTTGATACCGGCGACTTCACCGGCCGACAGTTCCATGATGGTCGCGTCGAAACCGCGTTTGTCGGCCCAGCGCAGGTACATGCGCAACAGAATGTTGGCCCAGTCCTGGGCCTCGGTACCGCCGGAGCCGGCCTGGATGTCCAGGTAGGCGTTGTTCGGGTCCATTTCGTGGCTGAACATGCGGCGGAATTCAAGCTTGGCGAGGTTTTCCTCGAGACGGGCCAGCTCGGCGACGACATCGCCCACTGCGCCTTCGTCGTTTTCTTCGACGGCCATGTCCAGCAGGTCACGGCAATCGGCCAGACCGGTGTTCAGTTCGTCGAGGGTATCGACGATCTGCGCCAGCGCCGAGCGCTCGCGGCCCAACTCTTGGGCGTATTCAGGTTTGTTCCAGACACTCGGATCTTCAAGCTCGCGGTTGACTTCGGTCAGACGCTCATGCTTTTGATCGTAGTCAAAGATACCCCCGAATAGTTTCGGAGCGCTCGGACAGGTCCTTGATGGTGTTAAGGATCGGGTTGATTTCCATGGCGGGCAGCACTCGTTGGCGAACTTTTGAAAGCCGACGAGTATAACGACAAACGGGGGGAGCGGCAGCCCGCTTGGCGAAAAGGCTCGGTTGTTGACGAGGAATGCCGGGGGAATATCCGTTGCTGCGGTAACGGCCGCCTATGGTTCCGCCCTTACGGCGGGTCACTTTTGGAAAAGAGCCCCAAAAGTAACCAAAAGGGCTCTTGCCCCACCACTCGGCACCTCGCCTCCGGCTCGGTGTGCCCGCACGCAGACTTGAATCCGTGGGCCGCCGCGATGGGCCATCCTTGGCCCAGCGCGGCTAACCCGGCGTCCTGCCGGGTTACCCACGGATTCAAGCCCGCGTGCGGCCAGCGTGGTTAATGGGGCGCCTAGATCAAGATCAAGATCAAGATCAAAAGCAGAGCACGGCGGCCTGGTAGCCGACCTGAGTGGTGTAGATCAAGAGCGGGAACACAGTGGATTGGCTTTTCTGTGGGAGCTGGCTTGCCTGCGATGCAGACACCTCGGTACATCAGGCACACCGAGTTGATGCTTTCGCAGGCAAGCCAGCTCCCACATTTGAACCTAGGAAAGCTTCAATGCTCAGGTCGGCTGTCAGGCCGCCTCGCTTTGTTTTTGATCTGGCCCTTACATCATTACCGCTGACGAAGTCAGCGATCTTTTGATCTAGGGCTTTTGATCGTGATCTGAGACGCCCCGTCAATCACGATGGCCGAACGCAGGCTTGAATCCGTGGGCAACCCGGCAGGACGCCGGGTTAGCCGCGCTGGGCCATGGATGGCCCATCGCGGCGGCCCACGGATTCAAGCCGGAGTGAGGGCACAACGAGCCGGAGGCGAGGTGCCGAGTGATGGGGCGAAGCGTTTTTGGTTACTTTTGGCGCTTTTCCAAAAGTGACCCGCTGTAAGAGCGGAACCAATATCAGCCGTTACCACAACAACGGATATACCCCCACCTACTCAATCCCCACCTGATTACGCCCATTATGCTTGGCCGTATACAACCCCTTATCCGCCGCCATAATCAACTGCCGGCAATCCGTCCCCTGCACCGGCGTCAACGTCGACAACCCAATACTGATCGTCAGACTAGCCCCCTCAGCCGGCGCAATATGCGGAATCTTCAACGCCGCAACAGCCATCCGCAGCTTCTCAGCCACCAACCGCGCCCCACCCGGCGAGGTATTGGGCAACACCAGCGCAAACTCCTCCCCCCATACCGCGCCGGCAAGTCCGACGGCCGACTGCTGGCTTCACGAATCGCAGTAGCAACCTTGCGCAATGCCTCATCACCTTCGACATGACCGAAGCTATCGTTATAGGTCTTGAAGAAATCCACATCAATCATCAACAACGACAACTGCGTCTGATCCCGCATGGCCCGACGCCATTCCAACTCCAGGTATTCGTCAAAGTGACGACGATTGGACAGCCCGGTCAACCCGTCAGAGTTCATCAACCGTTGCAGTACCAGATTAGTGTCGAGCAATTGCTGCTGGCTGACCCGCAACGCACGGTACGCCGCATCCCGCTGCAACAAGGTCATATACGAGCGCGAGTGATAGCGAATACGCGCCACCAGCTCAATGTTGTCCGGCAACTTGACCAGATAATCATTGGCCCCCGCCGAAAACGCCGCGCTCTTGATCAGCGGGTCTTCCTTGGTCGAAAGCACAATGATCGGAATGTTCTGCGTGGCCGGGTGGTTACGGTATTCGCGCACCAGCGTCAGGCCATCGAGGCCCGGCATCACCAGGTCTTGCAGGATCACCGTCGGCTTGATGCGGATCGCCTGGGCGATTGCCTGGTGCGGGTCGGCGCAAAAGTGGAAGTCGATGTTTTCTTCATGGGCCAGGCCGCGCCGCACGGCTTCGCCGATCATGGCCTGGTCGTCGACCAGCAACACCATGGCGGCATTTTCGTCGGTCTTGATGTCGTCGATCTGTAAATCATTCATGTGCAGTCACCTGAATTACTACCTGCAAGCCGGCACAGCGGAGGGTATGGATCATTTGGAAAATACCTCCAGCAATCGGGGCGCAATTCTATCCAGTGGGCGAATTTCAACAGCAGCATCAATCGCCGCCGCCGCTTTGGGCATGCCATACACCGCCGAGCTTTGCTGGTCCTGGGCGATGGTCAAATAACCTTGTTCACGCAGTAATTTCAGGCCCTGGGCACCGTCGCGCCCCATGCCGGTCAGCAGTACACCGACGGCATCACCGTTCCAGTGGCTGGCCACGCTTTCAAAAAACACGTCGATCGAAGGCCGGTAAATCTCGTTCACCGGCTCTGCGGTATAGGCTAGCGTGCCATCCTTCAATAAACGAATGTGATGGTTGGTGCCGGCCAACAGCACCACGCCGCTTTGTGGCGGCTCACCCTCGCGGGCCAGGCGCACCGGCAGGCCGGAGGCGCTGCTCAGCCACTCGGCCATACCTGCGGCGAACACCTGGTCCACATGCTGCACCAGCACAATGGCGGCGGGAAAGTCCCGGGGCAAGCCCTTGAGCAGGATTTCCAGGGCAGCCGGACCACCTGCCGAAGAGCCGATAGCCACCAGGCTCTGGCGCTTGCCGGTAGCCCGCTGTGGCGTGGTTTCGGCGCGCACACGGCTGCCGCGCTGGCCGATCAGCCAGCCGATATTGAGGATCTTGCGTAACAGCGGCGCCGCCGCATCCTTGGGGTTGCCCACGCCAAGCGGCGGCGTGTCCACCACGTCCAGCGCGCCATGGCCCATGGCTTCGAACACCCGACTCACGTTGGCCTGACGGTCGACGGTGACGATCACGATGGCGCACGGGGTCTCGGCCATGATCCGACGGGTGGCCTCCACGCCATCCATCACCGGCATGATCAGGTCCATCAGGATCAGGTCCGGGGTCAGCTCGGCGCAGCGCTGCACCGCTTCCAGGCCATTGCCGGCCACCCACACCACCTGGTGCGCAGGCTCGAAACTCAGGGCGCGGCGCAGGGCTTCCACCGCCAGGGGCATATCATTGACGATCGCAATCCTCATGCCCGCGCGCCTCCAATCAGTTCCACCACGGCGTCCAGCAGGGCGTCATCGTGGAAACTGGCTTTAGCCAGATAATAGTCGGCGCCGGCGTCCAGTCCACGGCACCGGTCTTCTTCGCGATCCTTATAAGACACCACCATCACCGGCAACGACTGCAGGCGAGTATCACGGCGCAAGAGTGTGACCAATTCAATACCGTCCATACGAGGCATATCAATATCAGTGATCAACAGGTCAAAGTCTTCGGAGCGCAACGCGTTCCAGCCGTCCATGCCGTCGACCGCCACAGCCACTTCATAACCACGATTAAGTAACAATTTGCGCTGCAGCTCACGCACGGTGAGCGAGTCATCCACCACCAACACCCGTTTGCGCGGGGCCTCGTTGGCCTGCTGGCTGCGCCGGGCGATGCGTTCCAGGCGGCCGGTGTTGAGCAGCTTGTCCACCGAGCGCAGCATGTCTTCCACATCGACAATCAACACCACCGAGCCATCGTCCAGCAAGGCCCCGGCGGAAATGTCCTGGACCTTGCCCAGGCGATCATCCAGCGGCAACACCACCAGGGTGCGCTCGCCGATAAAGCGTTCCACGGCAATCCCGTACACGGCATCGCGCTCGCGGATCACCACCACTTTCAACGTATCCGTCTGGTTCTGCCCCGCCGGGCGCTGCAACAATTGGCTGGCGGCGACCAGCCCGACATGCCGGCCCTCATGCCAGAAATGCTGACGGCCTTCCAGCTGCACAATGTCGTCGGGCGCCAGGTCGCACATGCGTTCGATATGCGCCAGCGGGAACGCATAGGCTTCGTCGCCGACTTCCACCACCAGGCTGCGCACCACCGACAGGGTCAGCGGCACCTCCAGGTGAAAACGACTGCCCTGCCCCGCCGTCTGCTCCAGCACCACCGCGCCGCGCAGTTGGCGGACCATATGCTGCACCGCATCCAGGCCGACGCCGCGCCCAGACACTTCGGTGACCTTGTCGCGCAGGCTGAAACCCGGCAAAAACAGGAACGTCAGCAGCTCTTCTTCGCTGAGGCGCAGCGCGGTTTCCAGCGGCGACAGGTGCCGGTCGACGATGGTGGCGCGCAGGCGCTCCAGATCGACGCCATTGCCGTCATCGCTCAATTCCAGCACCAGCAACCCGGCCTGATGGGACGCACGCAGGCGGATCAGGCCCTCGGCGGGCTTGCCTGCCAGCATGCGTTGTTCGGGCATTTCGATGCCGTGGTCGACGGCATTGCGCAGCAGATGGGTGAGCGGCGCTTCGAGCTTTTCCAGCACGTCGCGGTCGACCTGGGTCTTTTCGCCCTCGATTTCCAGGCGCACCTGCTTGCCCAGGCTGCGGCCGAGGTCGCGCACCATACGCACCTGCCCGGCCAGCACATCGGCAAACGGGCGCATGCGGCAGGCCAGCGCAGTGTCGTAGAGCACCTGGGCGCGCTGGCCGGCCTGCCAGCCGAACTCATCCAGCTCGGCATGTTTTTCTGCGAGCAGGGCCTGGGCTTCGCTCAACAGGCGGCGCGTATCGGCCAGGGCTTCCTGGGCTTCGAGGTTCAGCTCCACGGTCTTGAGTTGGCCGTCCAACGCGTCCAGGGCCCGCACGCTCTGGCTTTGAATACGCTTGAGGCGCTGCAGGCTGGCCAGGTACGGCTTGAGCCGCTGGGTTTCCACCAGGGATTTACTCGACAGGTCGAGCAGGCTGTTCAAGCGTTCGGCGGTCACCCGCAGCACCCGCTCGCCACCTTCGGTCATACGCTTGCTTTGGCGCGGCGGTTCGCTGGTCACCGGCGGCGCGGGCTCGGGCTCCGGCGGTAACGCTTCGACGACGGGCTCCGGGGCTGGCGCGGGTGGCGGCGGCGCGACTTTGGCGGTGAGCTGCGATGGGTCGAGCAGGCGCTCCATCAGCGCCACATAGGCTTCGATATCCGCCGGGCCCACGTCATTGCCCGGCGTGGCGATGCGCATCAGCAGGTCGGTGCCCTGCAGCAGCGCGTCGATATGTTCGGGTTGCAGGTACAGGCGACCTTCCTGAGCACTGACCAGGCAATCCTCCATCACATGGGACACACTGACCCCGGCGTCCACCCCGACGATCCGCGCCGCGCCCTTGAGCGAGTGCGCGGCGCGCATGCAGGCTTCGAGCTGGTCGGCCTGGGTCGGGTTGCGTTCCAGGGCCAACAGGCCCGCGCTCAGTACCTGGGTCTGCGCATCGGCTTCCAGGCTGAACAGTTCCAGCAGCGAGGCATCGCGCATCTGGTCGGGGGTCATGTGAGGCTCCGGGTCACGGCGGACAACAATTGCGCCTCATCCAGCCAACGCAGGCTGCGGCCTTTCCACTGCAACACACCTTGGGTGAAGCGGCCACTGGCCTGGCTGCCGGAGGCCGAGGCCGCCTTCAAGGTGCGCTCATCGATGGCATGGATGCCGTCCACTTCGTCCACCGGCACCACCACCGGGCCGTCCTGCGCGGCGATGATCAACATACGCGGCATGATCCGCCCGCCCGTTGCGCCAGTGCTGGTGCTGTCCAGGCCCAGCAACTCCACCAGCGACAGGCACGCCACCAACGCGCCACGCACATTGGCCACCCCCAGCAAGGCCCGCGAACGCTGATGCGGCAAGGAGTGGATCGGCTGCAACGGCGCCACTTCCACCAGGCAACGGGTGGCAATGCCCAGCCATTCTTCGCCGAGACGGAACATCAACAGCGAACGGGTGACCACCTCCTCGCCGCGCTCGACGGCAGCCTGCGGGCGGTGGTCGTCCTGCTGCAGCGCATAGCGGTCCAGCAGGCGCGTGGCGGCGGCGGAGTACACCGAGCAGTTGCGGCAATGAATATGCTCCGCCAGCAGCGGGCAGGACTTGTCGCCATGGATGCCGATGCGGTTCCAGCAATCGTCGATGACTTGGGTGTCGGCCAGGGTCAGGTCCAGGCCAGTGGTGTCGAGCGCGTCGGGGCTACTCATCGTTTGTGCTCACTGTCAGCTCGCTCGCTACGCGCGGCCCGCGCCTGCAACCGGCGCGCCCCCGCGCTATCGCCCTGGGACTCAAGCAACGCGGCCAGGTGCATCAAGGCCTGCGAATGCTGGGGCTCCAGGTACAAGGCTTTTCGATAATAGCCCTGGGCTTCCAGGGCGCTGCCGGCCACATCACTGAGCAGCCCCAGCCAGTAGAACACCTGGGCGGCCGGCGGGTGGTTGTTCAAATACTGTTCGCACGCGGCACGGGCCTCGGCACTTTTGCCTTCGTTGGCCAACGTGGCGATGCGGCTGAGCAGGGTGCCTGCATCGGACGGCGGTGCAGTCACCGGCACCACCTGGGCACTGACGCTGCTGAACGGGCGCGGCTTGGCCGCCAGCGCGGCCGAGCTGCGCTGGGGCATGGGAGCCGGCACCGGCATGTGCACCGGCAGCGGCTCGAGTGTTACCGGTTCGGCGTGCCGACTGAATGCAAAGGACTGCGGCACACCAATCGAACGCATGCCATGACGCCCCAGCAGGCTGCCCTCGGCCGGGCCGATAAACAGCACACCGTCCACGTGGGTCAGGCCCTTGAGCACTTCGAACACTTGCTTCTGGGTCGGCTGGTCGAAATAGATCAGCAGGTTGCGACAAAACACAAAATCGTAGCTGGCCTCATTGGCCAACAGGCTCGGGTCGAGCAGGTTGCCGACTTGCAGGCGTACTTGTTCGCGCACCCGGTCGGCGATGTGGAACCCGTCGCCGTACTCGGTGAAATGCCGATCGCGAAACGCAATGTCGCTGCCGCGAAACGAGTTCTTGCCGTACACCCCGCGCCGGGCGCGCTCCACCGACAGTGGGCTGACGTCCATGCCCTGCACCTTGAACTGGTGCGGCGCCAGGCCCGCATCCAGCAGCGCCATGGCAATCGAATAAGGCTCTTCACCGGTGGAGCACGGCAGGCTGAGGATGCGCAACGCACGCATCTGCTTGATGTCCGCCAGCCGCGCTTTGGCCAGGCGGGCCAGGGTCGCAAAGGATTCGGGATAACGGAAAAACCAGGTTTCGGGGACGATGACCGCTTCGATCAGCGCCTGCTGCTCATCGTGGGAGCTTTGCAGGTGCTGCCAGTAATGCTCGAGCGTGCTTGCCTGTATTACCTGGCTGCGCTGGCGCACGGCGCGCTCGATGATCGCCTCGCCCACCGACGCGACATCCAGGCCGATGCGCTCCTTGAGGAAGGCAAAGAAACGCGGGTCGCTGCTCATTGGCTCAACTCGGCGCTGAACAGCAAGGCGCGCACATCATCGGTGAGCAAGTCATTCACGCCGATCCATTGCATCAACCCCAAGGCATCCTCACGCACCAAGCCCAGATAAGGTGCCTCGCGGTTGTCCAGGCCATAGGGCTTGAACTCGCCCAGCTCGCAACGCAGGGTGTCGGTGGCCTGCTCCAGGATCAGCCCCAGCCAGCGGGCCTCGACCCACGGCTGCGGCTGATAATTGACCAGCACCAGCCGCGTGCTGGTGCGGGCCTGCGCCGGTTTGCCGAAGGTCAGCGCGCAGAGGTCGATGACCGGCACCAGCGCACCGCGATGGGCGAAGATGCCGGCGACCCACAGCGGTGCATGGGCGATGGGTTTGAGGGGCAGGCGCGGCAGTACCTCGGCCACTTCCGTGGCCCTGAGGGCGAAGCGTTCGGTGCCGATGTGAAACACCAGGAACAACGCCTTTTTCGCTGCCGGGACGGCGCCGCGTTTAGCCGCGAGGTCGCTCATCAGACTTTGAAACGCGACACGCCGCTGCGCAGACCGACCGCAACCTGGCTCAGTTCATCAATCGCAAAACTGGCCTGGCGCAGCGACTCCACGGTCTGGCTGCTGGCATCGCCCAATTGCACCAGCGCATGGTTGATCTGCTCGGCGCCGGTCGCCTGGGCCTGCATGCCCTCGTTGACCATCAACACCCGTGGCGCCAGCGCCTGCACCTGATGGATGATCTGCGACAGCTGCTCACCCACTTGCTGCACTTCGAACATGCCGCGGCGCACTTCCTCGGAGAACTTGTCCATGCCCATCACCCCTGCCGACACCGCCGACTGGATCTCACGCACCATCTGCTCGATGTCGTAGGTGGCCACGGCGGTCTGGTCCGCCAGGCGGCGTACTTCGGTGGCGACCACAGCAAAACCACGGCCGTATTCACCGGCCTTCTCGGCCTCGATGGCCGCGTTGAGCGACAACAGGTTGGTCTGGTCAGCCACTTTGACGATGGTCACTACCACCTGGTTGATGTTGCCGGCCTTCTCATTGAGGATCGCCAGCTTGGCGTTCACCAGGTCGGCGGCGCCCATCACCGAGTGCATGGTTTCTTCCATGCGCGCCAGGCCCTGCTGGCCGGAACCGGCGGCCACCGACGCCTGGTCGGCGGCGGTCGACACCTCGGTCATGGTGCGCACCAGGTCTTTGGAGGTGGCGGCGATTTCCCGGGACGTCGCCCCAATTTCGGTGGTGGTGGCGGCGGTTTCGGTGGCGGTGGCCTGTTGCTGCTTGGAGGTCGCGGCAATCTCGGTCACCGAGGTAGTCACTTGCACCGATGAACGCTGGGCTTGGGAAACCAGGGCCGTCAGCTCGGTCATCATGTCATTGAAGCCGGTTTCGACAGCGCCGAATTCGTCCTTGCGCTCCAGGTTCAGGCGTTTGCTCAGGTCCCCGGTGCGCATGGTGTCGAGGATGTCGACGATGCGCTGCATCGGCGCCATGATGGCGCGCATCAGCAGCAAGCCACACAGGCCGGCAGCGAGGATCGCGATGAGCAGCGACACCGCCATGCTGATCTTGGCCGACAGCACGGCCTCGTCGATGGCCGCCGTGGCGCGGTCGGACACGTTTTTGTTTTCAGTAATGATGTCGTTGAGCTTCATGCGACCTTCGGTCCACACCGGCGTGAGTTGCTCTTCAAGCAGCTCACGCGCAGCCGGCAGGTCATTGTTCTGCACGCGGTCCAACAGTTCGGCAAGGATTTTGTTGTAGTTGATGTGCGCCGCCTTGAAGTTATCGAACTCCATGCGGTCGGCCTGGCCATGAATGGTTCTTTCATAGTTGGCCATCTGCTGCTCAATACGCGCCTCGAACGCCTTGTAGTCGGACTTGTCGGTATTGGTGAAGGTTTTGTCCTCGCGCAGGCCAATGATGTCGATGGTCTGCAAATAGCTGTCGACCCACGCGCTGCGAATCATCGAGCTGAGGTAAACCCCGGGCACCGCATCATCCCGGACTGCTTCCTGGCTGGCTTCGATCTTCAGCAACCGTGAGTAGGACACCACGACCATCAGCAGCATGATCGCGATAATGACCGCAAAGCTCGCCAAAATCCGTTGGCGCAAGGTCCAGTTCTTCACAGTAATTCCTCGAAGGGCCATTCAAATGGGGGGAGTATAGCTGAGCAGAAGCCCTCATTAATCAACGGGTTTTGCTGGAATGCTCACAGAATGCACAGTCAGGCATTACACAATCAAATGTGGGAGGGGCAAGTCGAGTCGTCGCACCGCCCCTCCCACCTTTGGATTTGCATAAACCCCGTGATTACTGGTTCAGTCGCACCTGTTTCTCCAGCTCCAGCTTCAAACCCGGCTCCAGCTTGAGTTGGCGCGCCAACTCATCCAGATAGGCCTTCTCCATAAAATTTTCTTCGTCCACCAGCATCACGCTGGCGATGTACATCTCGGCCGCCATTTCCGGCGTGCCGGCAGCGCGGGCCACGTCGGCGGGGTCCAGAGGCTTGTTCAGTTCGGCGTGCAGCCAGTTTTGCAGCTCACGGTCGTTGTCCAGCTTGGTGAATTCGCCTTCGATCAACGCCCGCTCGCGGTCGTCCACATGCCCGTCGGCCTTGGCTGCCGCGACCAGGGCCTTGAGAATGCCCTGGCTATGCTGCTCGACCTGGGCGGGCGGCAGGCGGTCGATGGTTTGCGGCTCACCTTGGGGCGCACCGGCCTGTTGCGCCTGCCAGTTGCCGTAGGCTTTGTAGGCGATCACCCCCAACGCCGCCAGCCCGCCGTAGGTCAGGGCCTTGCCGCCAAACTTGCGCGCCTTTTTGTTGCCCAGCAACAGGCCCATGGCACCCGCCGCGAGGGCGCCGCCGCCAGCGCCGCCGAGCAAACTGCCGAGCCCGCCACCGCCGAGCAAGCCGCCCAGGGCACCTTTATCGTCGGATTTGCGCTGGCCGCCAGCCTTGTTCTGCAGCATGTCCTGGCCGGATTTAAGCAACTGATCGAGCAATCCACGGGTATTCATTCATCGCCTCCAGACACTTGGGTTCATAGGACCAATAGGCCCCCAGCGTAAAACTAAGTGCCAAAAAGCCTCGATCTAGAGTGCTTCCAGATGTAACGCCGCTGCCGTTCGCTAAAACCGATATACACTCGAATACATCTATAAAAACACCCCACTGGTAATTCCAGCATGATGACCTTGCGTCAAATCCGGCATTTTATCGCCGTGGCCGAGACCGGCTCGATCTCCGCCGCCGCGCAAACCGCCTTCATTTCCCAGTCGACCCTGACCCTGGCGATTCAGCAACTGGAACAGGAAATCGGCGTCAACCTGTTCAACCGCCATGCCAAGGGCATGACCCTGACCCATCAGGGCCACCAGTTCCTGCGCCAGGCGCACTTGATCCTCGCCACCGTCGACAACGCCAAGCGCAGCCTGCAACAGAGCACCGACCAAGTGGCCGGGCAGTTGATCATCGGCGTGACCAGCCTGGTGGCCGGCTATTACCTCGCTGACCTGCTCACCCGTTTCCAACGCGCCTACCCGAATGTGGAAATCCGCGTGATGGAGGACGAGCGCCCGTATATCGAGCATTTGCTGGTCAGCGGCGAAATTGACGTGGGCGTGCTGATCCTGTCCAACCTCGAAGACCGCCACGCGCTGCAGACCGAAGTCCTCACCCACTCGCCCCACCGCCTGTGGCTGCCGGCGCAACATCCGCTGCTGGAACACGACAGCATCAACCTGGCCGACGTCGCCCGCGAACCGCTGATCCAACTGAACGTGGATGAAATGGGCCACAACGCCCAGCGCATGTGGACTGGCGCCGGCCTACAGCCGCGGGTCACGTTACGCACCGCGTCAACCGAAGCCGTGCGCAGCCTGGTAGCCGCCGGGCTCGGCGTGTCGATTCAGCCCGACATGACCTACCGCCCCTGGTCACTGGAGGGCGACATTATTGAAGCGCGGCCGATTGCCGACCTCAGCCAGACCCTCGACGTGGGCCTGGCCTGGCGCCGAGGCACCGCACGCCCGGCCTTGGTGGACCCGTTCCTGACCGTGGCCCGCGAGCAACCGCACCCGCGCAAGCCATCTATTTAATCGAATGCCGCATTCAGTATTTAGTATTTGTTGACCTCGCGCCTGACCTCTACTCTCAGTTCACGCCTATAGAGAAGGTCTGGCGCCTCGTAAGAGAACGCCCATGGCCACACAAGAAAAGAGATCGCGAAAAATGTCCGGCGCGTCCACCCCGCTGCTCACTGCGTTGCTGATCGACGGCGAACTGGTCCAGGGCCAGGGTGTTGCCGAGCCGATTCTCAACCCGGCCACCGGCGAAGTCCTCACCCAGATCGCCGAAGCCAGCACCGAGCAAGTCGAAAGCGCCATCCTCGCCGCCCACCGCGCCTTTGCCGGCTGGTCACGCACTACGCCGCAGCAGCGCTCGAACATCCTCTTGGGCATCGCCGAGGCCATCGAAAAACACGCCGACTACCTGGCGCGCCTGGAATCGCTGAACTGCGGCAAACCGCTGCACCTGGCGCGTCAGGATGACCTGAGCGCCACCGTCGACGTGTTCCGCTTCTTTGCCGGGGCCGTGCGTTGCCAGACCGGGCAGCTCAGCGGCGAATACCTGCCGGGCTACACCAGCATGGTGCGTCGCGACCCGATCGGGGTCGTGGCCTCGATTGCACCCTGGAACTACCCGTTGATGATGGCCGCGTGGAAAATCGCCCCAGCCCTGGCCGCCGGTAATACGTTGGTGTTCAAGCCGTCGGAACACACGCCGCTGTCGATCCTGGCCCTGGCGCCTGTACTGAAGGAATTGTTACCACGGGGCGTGATAAACATTCTGTGTGGCGGCGGCGAAGGGGTCGGCAGCCATTTGGTCAGCCATCCCAAGGTGCGCATGGTGTCGTTGACCGGCGATATCGTCACCGGGCAGAAAATCCTGCAAGCCGCCTCCAAAACCCTTAAACGCACGCACTTGGAACTGGGCGGCAAGGCGCCGGTAATCGTATGCAACGACGCCGATCTGCAAGCTGTGGTTGAAGGCGTGCGCGCCTACGGCTATTACAACGCCGGCCAGGATTGCACCGCCGCTTGCCGCATCTACGCCCAGGCCGGTATCCACGACAAATTGGTCGCCGACCTCGGCGCCGCCGTCAGCAGCCTGCGCTTTGCCGGTAAACGCGACGCCGACAATGAACTCGGCCCGCTGATCAGCACCCGCCAACGTGACCGCGTCGCCAGTTTTGTCGAACGCGCCCTCGGCCAGCCGCATATCGAACGGGTGACCGGCGCCGCCGTGCATTCCGGCGCGGGCTTCTATTACCAACCGACCCTGCTCGCCGGCTGTAAACAGAACGACGAAATCGTACAGCGCGAAGTGTTCGGCCCGGTGGTCACCGTGACCCGCTTCGATGAGCTGGAACAGGCGGTGGACTGGGCCAACGACTCCGAATACGGCCTGGCCTCCTCCGTCTGGACCCAGAACCTGGACAAGGCCATGCAGGTCGCGGCGCGCCTGCAATACGGCTGCACCTGGATCAACAGCCATTTCATGCTGGTCAGCGAAATGCCCCACGGCGGCTTGAAGCGCTCGGGGTATGGGAAAGATCTGTCCAGCGATTCGCTGCAGGACTACAGCGTGGTGCGGCACATCATGGCCCGCCACGGTCAGCACCTTTAAAACAACAACTAAGCTCATGCGTTACGGCTTCACACACTGCCCCGACCATAATTAAAGAAGAGGGAACCCCTATGTCTGCGCACAAGACCGCACTGCTCAGTGCCTTGACCACCGCGCTGCTGGCCAGCGCCAGCCTCCAGGCCGCCGAACCGCTCAAAGCGGTGGGCGCGGGTGAGGGCCAGTTGGATATCGTCGCCTGGCCCGGCTACATCGAACGTGGCGAAAGCGACAAGGCCTACGACTGGGTCAGCGGTTTCGAGAAGGAAACCGGCTGTAAGGTCAATGTGAAAACCGCCGCCACCTCTGACGAAATGGTCAGCTTGATGGCCAAGGGCGGCTATGACCTGGTGACCGCGTCCGGTGATGCGTCGCTGCGGTTGATCGCCGGCAAACGGGTACAGCCGATCAACACGGCGCTGATCCCCAACTGGAAAAACATCGACCCGCGCCTCAAAGACGCGCCGTGGTACGTGGTGGGCCAGCAGACTTACGGCACCCCGTACCAGTGGGGCCCGAACGTGTTGATGTACAACACCAACGTGTTCAAGACCGCGCCCACCAGCTGGAACGTGCTGTTTGACGCGCAGAACCTGCCCGACGGCAAGCCGAACAAAGGCCGTGTGCAAGCCTACGACGGCCCGATCTACATCGCCGACGCCGCGCTGTACCTCAAGAGCACCAAGCCGGAACTGGGTATCCAGAGCCCCTACGAGCTGACCGAAACCCAGTACAAGGCCGTGCTTGAACTGTTGCGCGCCCAGCAACCGTTGATCCACCGCTACTGGCACGACACCACCGTGCAAATGAGTGACTTCAAGAACGAAGGCGTGGTGGCCTCCAGCGCCTGGCCCTATCAGGTCAACGGCCTGCAGAACGAGAAGCAGCCGATCGCGTCGACAATTCCGAAAGAAGGCGCCACCGGCTGGGCCGACACCACCATGCTGCACGCCGAGGCCAAGCACCCCAACTGCGCCTACAAGTGGATGGACTGGTCGCTGCAGCCGAAGGTCCAGGGCGATGTCGCCGCCTGGTTCGGCTCGCTGCCGGCAGTGCCTGCGGCCTGCAAGGAAAGCGAACTGCTGGGCGCCGAAGGGTGCAAGACCAACGGTTTCGACCAGTTCGACAAGATCGCCTTCTGGAAAACCCCGCAGGCTGAGGGCGGCAAATTCGTGCCGTACAGCCGCTGGACCCAGGATTACATCGCGATCATGGGTGGCAGGTAAGGTCTTGCGGGCTGCATAGATCCAATGTGGACAGGGTTTCTGTGGGAGCTGGCTTGCCTGCGATGCAGGCACCTCGGTGTTTCAGCCAGACCGAGGTGATGCCATCGCAGGCAAGCCAGCTCCCACAGAAAAGCGCCCACATTCAGATCGAGTCGCCTTCCACTGTTTTGATTTTTCAGAAGTCCAGGCCGGGCCGCTGCGACGACCCGCGCCTTTTTGGAGCACCGCACCATGACGCTTGCAGTCCAGTTCACCCACGTTTCCCGTCAGTTCGGCGAAGTGAAAGCCGTTGACCGGGTTTCCATCGATATCCAGGACGGCGAGTTCTTTTCCATGCTCGGCCCCTCCGGCTCCGGCAAAACCACGTGCCTGCGCCTGATTGCCGGCTTCGAGCAGCCGAGCGCAGGCTCGATCCGGATTCATGGCGAGGAAGCCGCCGGCTTGCCGCCGTATCAACGCGACGTAAACACTGTGTTTCAGGATTACGCGCTGTTCCCCCATATGAATGTGCGCGACAACGTGGCCTACGGCCTCAAGGTCAAGGGCGTGGCCAAGGCCGAGCGCCTCAACCGCGCCGAAGAGGCATTGGCCATGGTCGCCCTCGGCGGTTACGGCGATCGCAAGCCGGTGCAGCTCTCCGGTGGCCAGCGCCAACGCGTGGCACTGGCCCGCGCCCTGGTCAATCGCCCGCGGGTGTTGCTGCTGGATGAGCCGCTGGGCGCCCTTGACCTCAAGTTGCGCGAGCAGATGCAAAGCGAGCTGAAAAAGCTGCAACGCCAGCTGGGCATCACCTTTATTTTCGTGACCCATGACCAGACCGAAGCGCTGTCGATGTCCGACCGCGTGGCGGTGTTCAACAAAGGCCGCATCGAACAGGTCGACACCCCGCGCAACCTGTATATGAAGCCGGCCACCGCGTTCGTTGCCGAATTCGTCGGCACCTCCAACGTGATTCGCGGCGAACTGGCGCAGCGCCTCAGCGGCAGTGCCCAGCCCTTCTCGATTCGCCCGGAACACGTGCGTTTTGCCGAAGGCCCGTTGGGCTCCGGCGAGGTGGAAATCAGCGGCCTGCTGCACGATATCCAGTACCAGGGCAGCGCGACCCGCTATGAACTGAAACTGGAAAACGGCCAGGCGCTGAACATCAGCCAGGCCAACAACCAGTGGCTGGATACCAGCAGCAGCCATCAGGTCGGCCAGCCGATCACCGCCCGTTGGGCGCGGGAAGCCATGACCCCGCTGACCGATACCGCAGGCGAGGTGTGAGATGAGCCTGGCCCTTTCCCAACCGCCGATGCGCAGGTTTTCCAACCTGCTCTACCGCAAGCCCAACCTGTACCTGGCGATGCTGCTGATACCGCCGCTGATCTGGTTCGGCGCGATCTACCTCGGCTCGTTGCTGACCCTGCTGTGGCAAGGTTTCTATACCTTTGACGACTTCACCATGGCGGTCACGCCGGACCTGACCCTGGCCAACTTCGCAGCGCTGTTTCAGCCATCGAACTTCGACATCATCCTGCGCACCCTGAGCATGGCGATTGTGGTGTCGATCGCCAGTGCCATCGTGGCCTTCCCCATCGCCTACTACATGGCGCGCTACACCACGGGCAAGACCAAGGCGTTTTTCTATATCGCGGTGATGATGCCGATGTGGGCCAGCTACATCGTCAAGGCCTACGCCTGGACCTTGCTGCTGGCCAAGGGCGGCGTGGCGCAGTGGTTCGTGCAGCACCTGGGCCTGGAGCCGGTGTTGCAGTTCGTGCTGGGCATTCCTGGCGTGGGTGGCAGTACCTTGAGCACCTCGCACCTGGGGCGGTTTATGGTCTTCGTTTATATCTGGCTGCCGTTCATGATCCTGCCGATCCAGGCGTCCCTGGAACGTTTGCCGCCCTCGTTGCTGCAAGCGTCGGCCGACCTGGGCGCCAAGCCGCGCCAGACGTTTATGCAGGTGATTCTGCCGCTGTCGGTGCCAGGAATTGCCGCCGGTTCGATCTTCACGTTCTCGCTGACCCTGGGCGACTTCATCGTCCCGCAGCTGGTGGGCCCGCCCGGTTACTTCGTCGGCGGCATGGTCTACGCCCAGCAAGGCGCCATTGGCAATATGCCCATGGCCGCGGCGTTCACCCTGGTGCCGATCGTGCTGATCGCGGTTTACCTGTCCATCGTCAAACGCCTGGGGGCCTTCGATGCACTCTGAAAAAGCCAGTTTGAGTTTGAAGATCGCAGCGTGGGGTGGGTTGGTGTTTCTGCATTTCCCGATCCTGATCATCTTCCTTTACGCCTTCAACACCGAAGAAGCCGCGTTCAGCTTTCCGCCCCAGGGCTTCACCCTGAAGTGGTTCAGCGTGGCCTTCGCCCGACCGGATGTGCTGGAAGCGATCAAGCTGTCGCTGCAGATCGCCGCCATCGCCACCCTGATTGCGATGGTGCTCGGCACATTGGCCTCGGCGGCGCTGTATCGCCGCGAGTTCTTCGGTAAACAAGGCGTGTCGTTGATGTTGATCCTGCCGATTGCACTGCCGGGGATCATCACCGGTATCGCGCTGCTGGCGACCTTCAAGACGCTGGGGATCGAGCCGGGGATGTTCACCATCATCGTCGGCCACGCGACGTTCTGCGTGGTGATCGTCTACAACAACGTGATCGCCCGGTTGCGCCGCACTTCCCACAGCCTGATCGAAGCCTCGATGGACCTGGGCGCCGACGGCTGGCAGACCTTTCGCTACATCATCATGCCCAACCTGGGCTCGGCGCTGCTGGCCGGCGGCATGCTCGCCTTTGCGCTGTCGTTTGACGAAATCATCGTCACCACCTTCACCGCCGGCCACGAGCGCACCTTGCCGTTGTGGCTGCTCAACCAGTTGAGCCGCCCACGCGATGTGCCGGTGACCAACGTGGTGGCGATGCTGGTGATGCTGGTGACGATGTTCCCGATTCTCGGTGCCTATTACCTGACGCGCGGCGGTGAAAGCGTGGCCGGTAGTGGCGGTAAATAACTGACAACACATAGCCACTGTTGAAACACGGTCAATGTGGGAGCTGGCTTGCCTGCGATAGCGGTATCGACTGAACCACCGCTATCGCAGGCAAGCCAGCTCCCACAGTTGAGCCGGTTTCTCCAGAGATAGAACTGTCGTTTTGAGGAGGACTGAACCATGCAAACCAAACTCTTGATCAACGGCCAACTGGTCGAAGGCGAAGGCCCGGCCCAAGCCGTTTTCAACCCGGCACTCGGCCGCGTGCTGGTGGAAATCAAGGAAGCCAGCGAAGCCCAGGTCGACGCCGCCGTGCGTGCCGCCGACGCAGCCTTTGAAAGCTGGTCGCAAACCGCACCCAAGGATCGCTCGCTGTTGCTGCTGAAACTGGCGGACGTGATCGAAGCCCACGGCGAAGAACTGGCCAAGCTGGAATCGGACAACTGCGGCAAGCCCTACAGCGCTGCGTTGAACGACGAGATCCCGGCGATTGCCGACGTGTTTCGCTTCTTTGCCGGCGCCAGCCGCTGCATGAGCGGCTCGGCGGGTGGCGAGTACCTGCCCGGCCACACGTCAATGATCCGCCGCGACCCGGTGGGCGTGATTGCATCCATCGCGCCGTGGAATTACCCACTGATGATGGTCGCCTGGAAAATCGCCCCGGCCCTGGCGGCGGGTAATACCGTGGTGCTCAAGCCGTCGGAGCAAACCCCGCTGACCGCGTTGCGCATGGTCGAACTGGCGGCGGAAATTTTCCCGGCCGGTGTACTCAATCTGGTATTCGGCCGTGGGCCTACCGTGGGCAACCCGCTGGTGACCCACCCTAAAGTGCGCATGGTGTCGCTGACCGGTTCCATCGCCACCGGCGCGAATATCATCTCCAGCACCGCCGACAGCGTGAAACGCATGCACATGGAGCTGGGCGGCAAGGCGCCGGTGATCATCTTCAACGATGCGGACATCGACGCGGCCGTGGAAGGCATCCGCACTTTCGGCTTCTATAACGCCGGCCAGGACTGCACCGCCGCGTGCCGCATCTATGCGCAAGCGGATATCTACGATGCGTTTGTGGAGAAGCTCGGCGCGGCGGTCGCCAGCATCAAGTACGGTTTGCAGGATGACCCGGCCACCGAACTGGGCCCGCTGATCACCGCGCAACACCGCGACCGCGTGGCCGGGTTTGTCGAGCGCGCCGTGGCGCAGCCGCATATTCGCCTGGTCACGGGCGGCAAGGCGGTGGAAGGCAATGGTTTCTTCTTTGAACCGACAGTGCTTGCCGATGCCCAGCAGGACGATGAGATCGTGCGCCGCGAGGTGTTCGGGCCAGTGGTGTCGGTGACCCAGTTCACCGATGAAGCGCAGGTACTGGGCTGGGCCAATGATTCGGACTACGGCCTGGCGTCATCCGTATGGACCGCCGATGTAGGACGCGCCCATCGCCTGGCCGCACGTTTGCAGTACGGCTGCACCTGGGTCAACACTCACTTCATGCTCGTCAGTGAAATGCCCCACGGCGGTCAGAAACTGTCGGGCTATGGCAAGGACATGTCCATGTACGGCTTGGAGGACTACACCACTGTTCGGCACGTGATGTTCAAGCACTGATGCTTTACCCCTGTGGGAGCGGGCTTGCTCGCGAATGCGATATGTCAGTCACAGGTTTTACCGACTGATCCACCGCATTCGTGAGCAAGCCCACTCCCACATTTGATCTTCATAATGTTCAGGTACAGTGCCCCTACACAGAGCTGGAAATGTCTTGTTTCATATGCAGCGCTATCACCCCGCTATCAATCATTTTTCCTACGTCATCGAACCGCTTAAGCTATCCGGCGTCTGTTTATTGTCCGTAGCGTTTGGCCGAAGGCATGTCCGAACCGTAATTTCTGATCCAGCACGTGCCAGGAACGGCGCGGGATTTGCTCACGACAGGTTGTCTCTATGCACCGCAGGAATTTGCTCAAAGCATCCATGGCCATTGCGGCTTACACCGGTTTATCGGCCAGCGGCCTGCTGGCAGCACAGGCGTGGGCCGGCAACCGCGCCGCCGATGGCAAGGCTGTGGCGTTCGACTTCGAAACGCTCAAGGCCCAGGCCAAGCAGCTCGCCGGGACCGCATACAAAGACACCAAACAGGTGCTGCCGCCGACCCTGGCGACCATGACCCCACAGAATTTCAACGCCATCGGCTACGACGGCAACCATTCGCTGTGGAAGGAACTGAACGGCCAGCTCGACGTGCAATTCTTCCACGTCGGCATGGGTTTCAAGACCCCGGTGCGCATGCACAGTGTCGACCCCAAGACCCGTGAGGCGCGCGAGGTGCATTTCCGCCCTTCGCTGTTCAACTACGAAAAAACCACGGTCGACACTAAACAGCTGACCGGCGACCTGGGTTTTTCCGGCTTCAAGCTGTTCAAGGCGCCGGAGCTGGATCGCCATGACGTGCTGTCGTTTCTCGGCGCCAGCTACTTCCGTGCCGTGGATTCCACCGGCCAGTACGGCCTTTCGGCGCGTGGCCTGGCGATTGATACCTACGCGAAGAAGCGCGAGGAATTCCCCGATTTCACCCAGTTCTGGTTCGAAACCCCGGACAAGAACGCCACCCGCTTTGTGGTCTACGCCCTGCTCGACTCGCCAAGTGCTACCGGCGCCTACCGTTTCGATATCGACTGCCAGGCCAACCAGGTGGTGATGGCCATCGACGCGAATATCAATGCGCGCACCGCCATCGAACAACTGGGCATCGCGCCGATGACCAGCATGTTCAGCTGCGGCACCCATGAGCGCCGCATGTGCGACACGATCCACCCGCAAATCCACGATTCGGACCGCCTGGCGATGTGGCGCGGCAACGGCGAGTGGATCTGCCGCCCGCTGAACAACCCGGCCAAGCTGCAGTTCAACGCGTTCGCCGACACTGACCCGAAAGGGTTCGGCCTGGTGCAGACCGACCATGAGTTCGCCAGCTACCAGGACACCGTGGACTGGTACAGCAAGCGCCCGAGCCTGTGGGTAGAACCGACTACCGCGTGGGGCGAAGGCTCGATTGACCTGCTGGAAATCCCCACCACCGGCGAAACCCTGGACAACATCGTGGCCTTCTGGACCCCGAAAAAACCGGTGGCCGCAGGCGACTCGCTCAACTATGGCTACAAGCTGTACTGGAGCGCGCTGCCCCCGGTGAGCACGCCACTGGCGCAAGTCGATGCGACACGCTCCGGCATGGGCGGCTTCACCGAAGGCTGGGCCCCGGGCGAGCATTACCCGCAAGTCTGGGCGCGCCGGTTTGCCGTGGACTTCAAGGGCGGCGGCCTGGATCGCCTGCCGGCCGGCACCGGGATCGAGCCGGTGGTGACCTGCTCCCACGGCGAAGTGAAAGACTTCAGCGTGCTGGTGCTCGACAACATCAAGGGCTATCGCATTCTGTTCGACTGGTACCCGACCAGCGACAGCGTGGAGCCGGTTGAGCTGCGGCTGTTTATCCGCACCCAGGACCGCACGTTGAGTGAAACCTGGCTGTACCAGTACTTCCCGCCGGCGCCGGAGCTGCGTAAGTACACTTGATACCCTGACCCAAAGCAGCCTGTGTGGGAGCTGGCTTGCCTGCGATAGCATCACCCTGGTGTGAATGACACACCGAGGTGCCTGCATCGCGGGCAAGCCCGCTCTCACATGCTAAAAGCGCGAAACACTCTTCATCGCCCCAATCAGATACCGCATCGCCACCTGGTCACTCTCGGTCAGGGCGCGATACTGCGCGAGCAATTCGGCTTCGTCCGAACTCAACCGGCTGCCACGCAACAAGCCCCTGCGCGACAGAAAAGACGCCACCGCACCCGCAACACCATAAGACTTGGCCATGGACTGCTTCTCCTGATAACGATCAAAACTCCTGGCGCCCATCCCCGCATCCCATGAGGCGTAACGCCTGCGTGGGCAAACAGCCTGATGCCCTGGGCCAGAAATCAGACTTACCTTAAGCGTAGAAACAATCTGGTCACGCGTGGGATTTTTTTAGAGTATTCACTTAAAAAATTACTTAGGTAACAAATACCTACAGGCTTTTCCCACGGCATCCGCCAACAAAAAACCCACCGGATCAGGGTGGGTTCTGGTGAAACATGCGGCAGCGTCAGTCCCGGAGGTCAGACTCATGAATCGGCTGATCCCGATGAGTCGCCCGCTGGTACTGCGCCGGCCAGGTGGCCTTGCGCCCGCCCAGGTCATCGTCGGCATGCAGCGGCCAGTACGGGTCACGCAACAGCTCACGGGCCAGGAAGATGATATCGGCCTGGCAGGTGCGCAGAATGTGCTCGGCCTGCGCCGGCTCAGTGATCATGCCGACGGTGCCGGTGGCGATACCCGACTCTTTGCGCACCCGCTCGGCGAAGCGCGTCTGGTAGCCGGGGCCGGTGGGGATCTCGGCGTTGGCGGCAGTGCCGCCGGAGGACACGTCGATCAGGTCCACCCCCAGGTCCTTCAGGCGGCGCGCCAGTTCCACGGTTTCATCGGGGTTCCAGCCGTCCTCCACCCAGTCGGTGGCCGACACCCGTACAAACAGCGGTAAGTCCTGGGGCCAGACCTCACGCACCGCCTGGGTCACTTCGAGCACCAGGCGAATGCGGTTTTCGAACGAGCCACCGTAGTGGTCCTGGCGCTGGTTGCTGATCGGCGAGAGAAATTGATGCAACAGGTAACCATGGGCCGCGTGGATTTCCACCACTTCAAAACCGGCGGTCAGTGCGCGCTTGGCAGCAGCCACAAAGTCGGCGATCACTTGCTGGATTTGCCCTGCGTCCAACGGCTGGGGCTGCGTGTGATTCGGGTCGAAGGCAATCGGCGAGGGTCCTACCGGCACCCAGCCACCGTCTTGCGGCTTGACGCTGCCGTGCTTGCCGATCCACGGGCGATGGGTGCTGGCCTTGCGCCCGGCGTGAGCCAATTGGATGCCCGCCACGGCGCCTTGGGCGGCAATGAAACGGGTGATGCGTTGCAGCGGTTCGATCTGTGCGTCGTTCCACAGCCCCAGGTCTTCGGCGGTGATACGGCCATCGGCGGTCACGGCAGTGGCTTCGGTGAAGATCAGCCCGGCCCCGCCGACTGCACGGCTGCCGAGGTGGACGAGGTGCCAGTCATTGGCCAGCCCATCGACACTGGAGTACTGGCACATCGGCGACACGGCAATGCGGTTGAGCAGGGTCAATTGGCGCAGGGTATAGGGTTCGAGCAGCTGACTCATGGCGCACCTCTTCTGGGTTCTGTGGGCACTATTCAAACAGTGCTTAGAGCCTAGTCGACAACAACCGATTGCACAGGGTTCAGAAGGAAAGCGGGAGCCGATTGCCGGCTCCCGTGCTGCAAAGTCTTACATTTCGACCTGGGTGCCCAGCTCGATCACCCGGTTTACCGGGAGCTTGAAGAAGCGCAGGTTGCCGTTGGCGTTCTTCAACATGAACGCAAACAAGGCTTCGCGCCAACGGGCCATGCCCTTGATGCGCGAGGCGATCACCGTTTCGCGGCTGAGGAAGTAGGTGGTGCGCATCGGGCTGAAATCCAGGTCGTCCAGGTGGCACAGCTTCAGCGCTTCGGGCACGTCCGGCTCATCGGTAAAACCGAAGTGCAGGATCACCCGGAAGAACCCTTCTCCGTAGGAATCCACCTCGAAACGCCGTGCGGCCGGTACCCGCGGAATGTCTTCGTAGACCACCGTGAGCAGCACCACTTGCTCATGCAGCACCTGGTTATGCAGCAGGTTGTGCAACAGCGCGTGGGGCACCGCGTCGGGCCGTGCAGTGAGGAACACCGCAGTGCCCTGCACGCGATGGGGCGGCTGCACGCGGATGCTGCTGATAAAGATCGGCAGCGGCAGGCCGCCTTCGTCGAGGCGCTCCACCAGCAATTGCTTGCCGCGCTTCCAAGTGGTCATCAGCACAAACAGCACAATCCCCGCCAACACCGGGAAGGCGCCGCCCTGGATGATCTTCGGCACGTTGGCCGCGAAATACAGCCCGTCTACCAACAGGCAGCAGACCAACACCGGCACCGCGAGAATGGGTGGCCATTTCCACAGCAACAGCATCACCGCCGACACCAGAATAGTGGTCATCAGCATGGTGCCGGTCACGGCCACGCCGTAGGCCGAGGCCAGCGCATTGGAGGACTCGAAGCCCAGCACCAGCAGGATCACGCCGACCATCAGCGACCAGTTCACCGCGCCAATGTAGATCTGGCCCTGTTCGGCACTGGAGGTGTGCTGAATATGCATGCGCGGGATGTAACCCAACTGGATCGCCTGGCGCGTCAACGAGAACGCGCCGGAAATCACCGCCTGGGACGCAATCACCGTGGCCAGGGTCGACAACACCACCAGCGGGATCAGCGCCCAGCTTGGCGCCAGCAAGTAGAACGGGTTGCGCGCCGCTTCCGGGTCACCGAGCAGCATTGCGCCCTGGCCGAAATAATTCAGCACCAGCGCCGGCAGCACCAGGATGAACCAGGCGCGGGCAATGGGTTTGCGCCCGAAGTGACCCATGTCGGCATACAGCGCCTCGGCACCGGTCAACGCCAGCACCACCGCGCCGAGAATGGCCACGCCAATGCCGGGGTGCGCCTCGAAGAAGCGCACGCCCCACATCGGGTTCATTGCATTGAGCACTTCCGGATGCAGGGTGATCCCGTACACACCCAGGCCGCCCAACACCAGGAACCAGGTCACCATCACCGGCCCGAACAGCTTGCCGATGCGATCGGTACCGTGCTTCTGGATCAGGAACAGCGCCACCAACACCACCAGGGCAATGGGCACCACCCATTTTTCCAGGCCGTCGAAGGCCAATTCCAAGCCTTCCACCGCTGACAACACGGAAATCGCCGGGGTGATCATGCTGTCGCCATAGAACAGCGCCGCACCGCACAGGCCGCACACCACCAGGAAACTGCGTAACTTCCTGCGCTCACCCGCCGCCCGTCGCGCCAATGCCGTGAGCGCCATGATGCCGCCCTCACCCTGGTTGTCCGCGCGCAGCACGAACAGCATGTACTTGATCGACACCACCCAGATCAGCGACCAGAAGATCAGCGCCAGGATCCCCAGCACGCCGTCATGGTTGACCTGAACCCCATACCCCCCATTGAACACCTCTTTAAGGGTGTACAGCGGGCTGGTCCCGATATCGCCGTAAACCACCCCGACCGCTGCCACCAGCATGCCGATCGGCTTGGCATTTGACTGCTCGGCACCTGCTGCCTGACTACTCGCGTGACCCATCAACCACTCCTGCCCTTTGACCTGCGGTCTTTTATAAACAACGCGTCTAAGCTGACCCTAGCATGCGCTGTTTTACTTCTCGTAACAGACGTTTTATTGACCCAGGAGTTTTACCCGTGCGCAACGGCGCGAAGCATAGCGCAGCACTCGTCGCATTTCCCTGCATAAAGCTGGTCAAGTGCGCTGCCCGTCGATAGAATTGCGCACTTTTTGATCAGAGGCGCACCGAGCGCCCGTCCGCTGCCCTGTCGTGCCCGACGGATGGCGTCATTCAATACCGAGGTTAGACATGTCCACCACCATCGCAAAAGCCAACCCCAAGGTTGGCTTTGTTTCCCTGGGTTGCCCGAAGGCTCTGGTCGACTCCGAACGCATCCTGACCCAACTGCGCATGGAAGGTTATGACGTGGTGTCCACGTATCAGGACGCCGACGTGGTGGTGGTCAACACCTGCGGCTTTATCGACTCGGCCAAAGCGGAGTCGCTGGAAGTGATCGGCGAAGCGATCAAGGAAAACGGCAAGGTCATTGTGACCGGCTGCATGGGCGTGGAAGAAGGCAATATCCGCAACGTGCACCCAAGCGTGCTGGCCGTGACCGGCCCGCAGCAGTACGAGCAGGTGGTCAACGCCGTGCACGACGTAGTGCCGCCGCGCCAGGACCACAACCCGCTGATCGACCTGGTGCCGCCGCAAGGCATCAAGCTGACCCCGCGTCACTATGCGTACCTGAAGATTTCCGAAGGCTGCAACCACAGTTGCAGCTTCTGCATCATCCCGTCGATGCGCGGCAAGCTGGTCAGCCGCCCGGTGGGTGATGTGCTGGACGAGGCGCAGCGCCTGGTCAAATCCGGCGTTAAAGAGCTGTTGGTGATCTCCCAGGACACCAGCGCCTACGGCGTCGACGTGAAATACCGCACCGGTTTCTGGAACGGCGCGCCGGTGAAAACCCGCATGACCGAACTCTGCGAAGCCCTCAGCAGCCTGGGCGTGTGGGTGCGCCTGCACTACGTTTACCCGTACCCGCACGTGGACGAGCTGATCCCGTTGATGGCCGCCGGCAAGATCCTGCCGTACCTGGACATCCCGTTCCAGCATGCCAGCCCCAAAGTGCTCAAGGCGATGAAACGCCCGGCATTCGAAGACAAGACCCTGGCGCGCATCAAGAACTGGCGCGAGATCTGCCCGGAGCTGATCATCCGCTCCACGTTCATCGTCGGTTTCCCCGGCGAAACCGAAGAAGACTTCCAGTACCTGCTGGACTGGCTGACCGAAGCGCAGCTGGACCGCGTCGGTTGCTTCCAGTACTCGCCGGTGGAAGGCGCACCGGCCAACCTGCTGGACCTGGCCGTAGTGCCGGACGACGTCAAGCAGGACCGTTGGGAGCGTTTCATGGCGCACCAGCAGGCCATCAGCTCGGCGCGCCTGCAACTGCGCATCGGCAAGGAAATCGAAGTACTGATCGACGAAGTCGACGAGCAAGGCGCAGTCGGCCGTTGCTTCTTCGATGCCCCGGAAATCGACGGTAACGTGTTTATCGACGACGCCAGCGGCTTGAAGCCGGGCGACAAGGTCTGGTGCACCGTGACTGATGCCGACGAATACGACCTGTGGGCTGAAAAGCGCGACTGATTGTCGCAAGCATGCTGTAAAGAATTGAAAAAGCCCTGCCTCTGGACAAGATGCGGGGCTTTTTTAGGTCTATCGTTTTGCCCATCAGTGCCAATCATCGGCAAGGGGCAGCGGGCATGCGTCAGCATTCGGTTATCCACACACCTAAAACCAGCGACTACGCGGAACTGGCACGTATCTGGGAGGCTTCGGTGCGGGCCACCCATGATTTTTTGCCGGACAGTTACATCGAGTTGCTCAAGAATCTGGTACTGACCCGCTACCTGGATGCGGTGATGCTGATCTGCACCAAGGACGCCCGCCAACGCATCACCGGGTTTGCCGGGGTGGCGTGCGGCAAGGTCGAGATGCTGTTTATCGACCCGCAGCACCGGGGCCAGGGCCTTGGCCGGCAATTGCTGCGGTATGCGATCGACTGCATGAACGCCGATGAACTGGATGTGAACGAGCAGAACCCGCAGGCCCTGGGCTTTTACTTCAAACAAGGCTTCGAGGTGATCGGACGCACGGAGCATGATGGCCTCGGGCAGCCTTATCCGTTGCTGCGCCTGCGTTTGCGCCAGCAACAAAAGATAGGTAATGGCTGACACCACACCCAATAACTGTGGGAGCGGGCTTGCTCGCGAACGCGGTAGATCAGTCGCCGAATATAGTGACTGACACTCCGCATTCGCGAGCAAGCCCGCTCCCACACTTAAACCGAGTACACCTGAGAAGGCTCTGTCGCCGGCCTGATAGCCATCGCCGGCAAGCCAGCTCCCACAAAAAGCCAATGCGCTGAAATGGGACCGGGATTAACCGGCGCCAGGCAGGTACAATAGCCGCCCCCTTTTGTTACGGCCCTTGTCATGACTGACCCCATACGCCTCTCCAAACGCCTTATCGAACTGGTCGGTTGCTCCCGTCGGGAGGCCGAGCTGTTTATCGAAGGCGGCTGGGTCTCGGTGGACGGCGAAGTGATCGACGAGCCGCAGTTCAAGGTCACCACCCAGAAGGTCGAACTCGACCCCGAGGCCAAGGCCACCGCGCCGGAGCCGGTGACCATCCTGATGCACGCGCCGGCGGGCATGGATGCTGAAACGGCACTGGCCTCGATCAGCGCCGAGACCCTGTCCGAAGAACACCGCTTCGGCAAGCGCCCGCTCAAGGGGCATTTCCTGCGCCTGACGGCCAGCGCCAACCTGCAGGCCAAGGCCAGCGGCCTGTTGGTGTTTACCCAGGACTGGAAAATTCTGCGCAAGTTGACGGCGGATGCCGCCAAGATCGAGCAGGAATACGTGGTGGAGGTCGAAGGCGACATGGTGGCCCACGGCCTGAATCGCCTGAATCACGGCCTGACCTACAAAGGCAAAGAGCTGCCGGCCGTGAAAGCCAGCTGGCAGAACGAAAACCGCCTGCGCTTTGCGATGAAAAACCCGCAGCCGGGCGTGATCGCACTGTTCTGCGAAGCCGTTGGCTTGAAAGTCATCGCCATCCGCCGCATTCGCATCGGCGGCGTGTCCATCGGCAAAGTGCCCGTTGGCCAGTGGCGCTACATGTCCGGCAAAGAGAAGTTCTAAGCCGCTGCCCTTTTCTCGACACCGCCTGCTTAGGCGGTGTCCTCAGTTGAATACCAGGATTGCCCACCATGATTCACAACGACGTACTGCGCAGCGTGCGCTACATGCTCGACATCAGCGACAACAAGATGGTCGAGATCATCAAGCTCGGCGGCATGGACGTAACCAAGGAAGATCTACTGACCTACCTCAAGAAAGATGAGGAAGAAGGCTTTGTGTTCTGCCCGGATGACGTGATGGCCCACTTCCTTGATGGCCTGGTGATCTTCAAGCGCGGCAAGGACGAAAGCCGCCCGCCGCAGCCGATCGAAACGCCGGTGACCAACAACATCATCCTGAAAAAGCTGCGCGTGGCCTTCGAACTCAAGGAAGACGACATGCACGCCATCCTCAAGGCCGCCGAATTCCCGGTGTCCAAGCCGGAGCTGAGCGCGCTGTTCCGCAAGTTCGGCCACACCAACTACCGCACGTGCGGCGACCAGTTGCTGCGTAACTTCCTCAAGGGCCTGACGCTGCGCGTCAGAGCTTAAGGACAGCGACGAGCCTCAAGCTGCAAGTTCAACGCTTGTGGCTTGCAGCTTGTAACTTGAGGCTTCAGAAATGACCTACCAGGTTTCGCCCGTTGGCTTCGTGCGCTCCTGCTTCAAGGAGAAGTTCGCCATCCCGCGCCAACCGCAACTGGCACCGGCTGCCCGCGGCGTGCTGGAGCTGGTGGCGCCGTTTGACCAGGGTGAGGCGGTGCAGGGCCTGGAGCAGGTCAGCCATGTGTGGCTGCTGTTCCTGTTCCACCAGGCGCTGGAAGAAAAACCGCGCCTCAAAGTGCGCCCGCCACGCCTGGGCGGCAACGCCTCCATGGGCGTGTTCGCTACCCGTGCGACCCACCGTCCGAACGGCATCGGCCAGTCCGTGGTGAAGCTGGACAAGGTCGAGCCGGGCCGCTTGTGGGTCTCCGGGATTGATTTGCTCGATGGCACGCCCGTGTTGGATATCAAGCCATATGTGCCGTATGCCGACATTATCGACACAGCCACCAACAGCATCGCCAGTGGCGCGCCGCAGCTGATTGCGGTGCAGTGGCTGAAGACCGCGCTGCATCAGGCACAAGGCCATGCACAGCGTCTTGGCGAGCCCTTGGTGGAGTTGATTGATCAGTGCCTGGCACAGGACCCGCGGCCGGCGTATCAGACGCCTGGGCCGGAGCAGGAATACGGCGCGCAGTTCTGGGATGTGGATGTGCGTTGGCACTATCCCGAGGCTGGCGTTATCTGTGTGCTTGAAGTGGTGCCTGCCGGGTAAACCGCAAAACAAATGTGGGAGCGACTTATGTGGGAGCTGGCTTGCCTGCGATAGCGTCACCTCGGTTCATCTGAATGACCGTGGTGTCTGCATCGCAAGCAAGCCAGCTCCTACACGAGCCAGCTCCCACATTTTTTTGATCGGTGCTTACTTCTCGACGAACGCACGCTCGATCAGATAATCACCCGGCTCACGCATACGCGGCGAAACCTTCAAACCGAAGCTGTTCAGCACTTCACTGGTTTCGTCCAACATGCTTGGACTGCCGCACAGCATGGCGCGGTCGTCTTCGGGGTTGATCGGTGGCAGGCCGATGTCGCTGAACAGCTTGCCACTGCGCATCAGGTCGGTCAGGCGGCCTTCGTTTTCGAATGGCTCGCGGGTCACGGTCGGGTAGTAGATCAACTTGTCACGCAGGGCTTCGCCGAAGAACTCGTTCTGCGGCAGGTGCTCGGTGATGAATTCGCGGTAAGCGACTTCGTTGACGTAACGCACGCCGTGGCACAGGATCACTTTTTCGAAACGCTCGTAGGTCTCCGGGTCCTGGATCACGCTCATAAATGGCGCCAGGCCAGTACCGGTGCTGAGCAGGTACAAGTGTTTGCCAGGCTTCAAATCGTCAAGCACCAGGGTGCCTGTCGGTTTTTTGCTGATGATGATCTCGTCGCCTTCCTTCAAGTGCTGCAGCTGGGAAGTCAGCGGGCCATCCGGCACCTTGATGCTGAAGAACTCCAGATGCTCTTCCCAGTTCGGGCTGGCAATCGAGTAAGCGCGCATGAGCGGGCGGCCGTTGGGCTGTTGCAGGCCGATCATCACGAACTGACCGTTCTCGAAGCGCAAGCCGGGATCGCGGGTGCACTTGAAGCTGAACAGAGTGTCGTTCCAGTGATGAACACTGAGGACACGCTCGTGGTTCATGTTGCTCATGTACGGGGGACTCCTGGAAATGGGTCTGCGCCAAATGTAGTTGCGCAATTGCACCGCATTCTAATGGCGGCGACAATATCTGTTAACTGAATTATTAAGATAAGGGTTATCGGTTATATCGATATGCGATTTACTCTACGTCAACTGCAAGTCTTCGTCGCCGTCGCCCAGCAGGAAAGCGTCTCCCGCGCTGCTGGCCTTCTGGCCTTATCTCAGTCCGCCGCCAGCACCTCGATCACCGAGCTGGAGCGCCAATCCAGCTGCCAATTATTCGACCGCGCGGGTAAACGCCTGAGCCTCAACGCGCTGGGCCATCAGCTGCTGCCCCAGGCAGTGGCGCTGCTGGACCAGGCCAAGGAGATCGAGGACCTGCTCAACGGCAAGTCCGGCTTCGGCTCCCTGGCGGTCGGCGCCACGCTGACCATCGGCAATTACCTGGCTACGCTGCTGATCGGCAGCTTCATGCAGCAACATCCCGAGAGCCAGGTGAAGCTGCATGTGCAGAACACTGCGCATATCGTGCACCAGGTCGCGCACTACGAAATTGACTTGGGTCTAATCGAAGGCGACTGCAGCCACCCGGACATCGAGGTGCAAACCTGGGTCGAAGATGAGCTGGTGGTGTTCTGCGCGCCGCAGCATCACCTGGCCAAGCGCGGCGTGGCCAGCATGGACGAGTTGACCCATGAGGCGTGGATCCTGAGGGAGCAAGGTTCGGGCACGCGCCTGACCTTTGACCAAGCCATGCGCCATCACCGCAGCACGCTGAATATCCGCCTGGAGCTGGAACACACCGAGGCAATCAAGCGTGCGGTGGAGTCGGGGTTGGGGATTGGCTGCATTTCCCGCCTGGCGCTGCGTGATGCATTCCGCCGTGGCAGCCTGGTGCCGGTGGAAACCCCGGACCTGGACCTGGCACGACAGTTTTACTTCATCTGGCATAAACAGAAATACCAGACCTCGGCGATGCGCGAGTTCCTGGAACTGTGCCGCGCCTTTACCGCCGGGGTGCAGCGCAGCGACGAAATTGTGTTGCCGAGCATAGCCTGAGCCTTAGATCAGGATCACGGCCCATACCAGGGTGATCATGGTCAGTGCCACGAATTGCGCGGCGCTGCCCATGTCCTTGGCGTTTTTCGACAGCGGGTGGCGGTCGAGGGAAATGCGGTCGATCGCCGCCTCTACCGCCGAATTGAGCAATTCAACGATCAGCGCCAGCAGGCACACGGCGATCAGCAACGCACGCTCGACCCGGCTGACATTCAGAAAGAAGCTCAGCGGGATCAGGATCACATTGAGCAACACCAACTGACGGAACGCCGCCTCGCCGGTGAACGCTGCGCGCAGGCCGTCCAGGAGTAACCCCCTGCATTGAAGATACGTTTGATACCGGTTTGACCCTTGAAAGGCGACATAGACGTAGGCAACTGAACTGAAGGAGTGGGGAAACTAGGTCACGCCAAGTCAAAAAAGCGTGAATCGATAGCAGCTTAATGCTGCGAAATTGACTCAAGTTGTTGCAAGAGCAACGCCGCCTGGGTACGCGTGCGCACGCCCAGCTTGCGGAAGATCGCGGTGACGTGGGCCTTGATGGTCGCCTCCGACACACTCAGCTCGTAGGCAATCTGCTTGTTCAGCAAGCCTTCGCACACCATGGTCAGCACCCGGAACTGCTGGGGCGTCAGGCTGGCGAGGCCATCACGAGCGGCCTTGGCTTCGTCGGACACGTTGATTTCTTCAAACGCTTGCGGCGGCCAGGACACATCACCGTCCAATACCGTGCGCACGGCCTTCTGGATATCTTCCATGGCGCTGGACTTGGGAATGAAGCCGCTGGCGCCGAACTCCTTGGAGCGCACCACCACGTCGGCTTCTTCCTGGGCCGAGACCATTACCACCGGGATTTGCGGGTATTGCCCACGCAGCAATACCAGCCCAGAGAAACCGTAGGCGCCTGGCATGTTCAGGTCGAGCAGCACCAGGTCCCAGTCAGATTTTTCGGTGAGGCGGGCTTCCAGTTCGGCAATGCTGGCCACTTCGACCAGGCGCACGTCCGGGCCCAGGCCCAGGGTGACCGCTTGATGCAGCGCACTGCGAAACAGCGGATGGTCATCGGCTATCAGGATTTCGTATGTGGCCATTGATTAAATGATCCTGTTTTTTATGGCAGCCCTGATGGGTTCAGGGTTCGCCAATACACTAGGCGACGGCCAGGCAGCCATCGCCACAGGGTACGTTCAACGTCAAAAACGTCGAAAATTCACGGTTGCACCCCAATCGGCGCCCAGCATGCCCAGCGCAGCCTGGGGGTCAAGCACTACGCCCGCGGGCATTTTAGCGGGGTACGGATTTACAGTGCCATCATGCAAACGTCGTCTGGTTATACCGCCGTTATATAAGGCGCCAGACGAGTATGGACGATATCGCTCGGGTCCAGTGGCAGCTGGAACTTGGCCGCCAGGTAATGAGTGCTGAAGACGTCGAGGTAGGCCTCCAGCACTTCACTGGCGGCGCCATCGTCGGCCAGTTCCAGGCACAGGGCCGCGACCTCGGCGGTGCAGAAATGGTCATCGCGCTTGGAGCGACGCAGCTTGTAGCGCGAGAGCTGCTCAGGCGCCAGGCTCAACACCGGCAGATGCTCGAGGTAGGGGCTTTTGCGGAACATCTTGCGCGCTTCACTCCAGGTGCCGTCCAGCAAGATGAACAACGGGCGCTTGCCCGCCTGCACCTTGACCTCGCTGACAACCCGCTCGGGCGCTACGAACTCGCCGGGGAACACGATGTAAGGCTGCCACTGCGGGTCGGCCAGCAAGGTGAGCAAATCCGGGTCAACCTCGGTGCGCGACCAGGCGAATGCAGTGGTGTCATCGATCACATCGGCGATCAGCCACCCGGTGTTGCTGGGCTTCATCGGCTCGACATCGTGCATCAGCAGGCACATCGCGGACCGGGCCTGCACCTGAGGGCGCCAGGCACACAGGCAATACTCGGGAACTACCCGGCAGCCGGGGCAACGCTCGGCACGCGAGCCACGGTTGAGAAAGGGCCGGATGGCGCGGGCGAGGCGCTGGGTACGCAGACGGGAAACGGCATGGCTCATCGGATGCGCCGTAGAGAGGGGTAAATCGACACGGGGAAACTCGTGAAAGGCTTGAAGTGGCCGCAGTTTACCAGCGATACGCCTGGCTGTAGTGGCAAGGGGTCACCTATAATTGCGCGCCACTGAACGCACAGCGCAGTGGCTGGTCTATGCACCAGTAACCGAATCAGGAGAGTTTCATGCTGCGTTCCATGCTGCGCCTTGTCGTCCCATCCGTCGCCCTTGCGCTGGTTTTGCCCATGGGCGCCCAGGCGGCCTCGCTGCTGGAGGCCCAAATGAACAGGAAACTGCAAAGCGTCGCGGCCGAAAGCAACAAGGACCTGCCCCGGGAAATCGACGAAAAAACCCTGGAAGTGGCCTATACCGTTGAAGGCATGCAACTGATCGATCACCTGAGCGTCATGCCCGACCGCGCCGAACAGATGCGCGCCAACCCCAAGGCGGTGTATTTCCAGCTGGGGCAAAGCGTATGCCTGAACGCGGGTTACCGCGAGTTGATGGCCAAGGGCGCAGTGATGCGCTACGAAATCACCGAGAACAAGACCAACCGTCCTGTGGCATCGGTGAAGTTCGTGGAAGCGGACTGCCCGGCACCGGCTGCAGCGAAGAAGAAAAAGTAACCACTGCTCCAACGTCACGCGCCGCCGCCCGGTGGCGCGCACTGCCCTGCTCCAATTCCCCGAGCACAGCTAAACTCCCTTCAGAGCAACCAATAAGCGGTTGCCAGGCAAGGGTTTTTCGGCCCATGATCAAGCCATCCCTGCCGCCCGTTCACAACGGTTTTCACACCGTTCTGTAACATTTTCAGGGCAAAAGAAGGTTGCCCTCCTGCAACTTGCAGTGCAAAGGTTTTTAAATCAAAAGGAACATACAGAGCCCGTTTGCCGCCTGGCGAACACGTGCATTGCCTTGGGCATGCAGTGACACATGCAGTGTCGCGGCCCGCGGACGAATCACTCGCCGATGGCCCAGCCTCTGTGAAGAAGGAGAAGTTGAATGCCTTACGAACCGAATGACCGCCTGCTCCGGCACTTTGAAGAAAACGGCGCCGACCTCACACAGCAGGTCGAAGCACAACTCCAGCTGATCGCCCCCGACAGCCCGAATATCCCCCTGTATCGCGACATGATCCTGACGGTGCTGCGCATGGCCCAGGACGACCGCAACCGCTGGAACGCCAAGATCACTTTACAGGCCATCCGCGAGCTGGACCATGCCTTCCGCGTACTGGAACAGTTCAAGGGCCGGCGCAAAGTCACCGTGTTCGGCTCAGCCCGAACGCCAGCAGAAAGCCCGCTGTACGCGTTGGCCCGTGAAGTGGGCGCTGCACTGGCGCGCTCTGACCTGATGGTGATTACCGGCGGCGGTGGCGGCATCATGGCGGCGGCCCACGAAGGCGCAGGCCTGGAGCACAGCCTGGGGTTCAACATCACCCTGCCGTTTGAACAGCACGCCAACCCGACCATTGACGGCACCGAAAACCTGCTGTCTTTCCATTTTTTCTTTACCCGCAAGCTGTTCTTCGTCAAGGAAGCCGATGCGCTGGTGTTGTGCCCGGGCGGCTTCGGCACTCTGGATGAAGCCCTCGAAGTATTGACGCTGATCCAGACCGGCAAGAGTCCCCTGGTGCCTGTGGTATTGCTGGACGCACCCGGGGGCGGGTTCTGGCAAGGCGCACTGGACTTTATCCGCAGCCAGCTGGAGGCCAATCGTTACATTCTGCCCACTGACCTCAAATTGGTGCGGCTGGTGTACAGCGCTGAAGAGGCGGTGGAAGAAATCAATCAGTTCTATGCCAACTTCCATTCCACACGCTGGCTGAAACGCGAGTTTGTGGTGCGCATGAATCACCCGCTCAGTGATCGGGCACTGGCGCATTTGCAGAGCGAATTTGCCGGCCTGCGATTGAGCGGGGATTTCCAGCAACTCGCCTATACGGGCGAGGAGCATGATGAGCCGAGGTTCAGCCATTTGACGCGGCTGGTGTTCAACTTCAATGGGCGGGATCAGGGCCGGCTGCGGGAATTGGTGGACTACATCAACTTGCCGGAGAACTGGGCGCAGGCTCAGGGCAAGGCTCAGCTACGGGTGGCGCCGGAGCCGGCGTGATTTTTCAGGCAAAAAAAAAAGGCCCACTATTTTCATAGTGGGCCTTTTTTTGTGGCGTTCCTGCGATTCAGTCGTCCATATCTTTACCGCTCAATAGGCGGCTGATCATGTCCATCGAAAACCCGCGATAACTCAAAAACCGACCTTGCTTCGCACGCTCCCGCGCATCAATTGGAAGATGACCAGAGAACTTGCGCCGCCAGGTCTCCTCCAGCTGTGATTGCCAGCTGATACCGCACTCCCGCAGGGCAAGGTCGATATCTACACGCTGCAGGCCACGCTGGCTCAGCTCTTCACGAATCCGCGCAGGGCCATAGCCGGAACGGGCTCGGTAGGACACAAAGCTTTCAAGGTAACGGGCTTCCGACAACAGCCCCTCTTCCGTCAACCGGTCGAGGGCAGTTTCGATCATCTCGGGCTCTGCGCCGCGCTGACGCAGTTTACGCGTCAGCTCGACTCGACCATGCTCGCGACGAGCCAGCAGGTCCATCGCAGTGCGCCTAACGGCGACAAGGGTATCCAGTACAACAGTCATCGTTTGCTTCAGACGTCAGTGTCGACTTCTTCTACTTCTTCAACCGGCTCGCGGTTGGCGGCAGCTTTCACGTCTGGCGCTGCAGTCAGCAGCTTGTCGCGAATCTGCTTCTCAAGCGTGGCAGCGATATCCGGGTTGTCCGCCAGGAACTTGGCCGAGTTGGCTTTGCCTTGGCCAATTTTGCTGCCGTTGTAGGCATACCAGGCACCGGACTTCTCGACGAAACCGTGCAGCACGCCCAGGTCGATCATCTCGCCGTTCAGGTAGATACCCTTGCCGTAGAGAATCTGGAACTCAGCCTGACGGAAAGGCGGGGCCACTTTGTTCTTCACGACTTTAACGCGGGTTTCGCTACCAACAACCTCGTCACCTTCCTTCACCGCGCCGGTACGGCGGATGTCCAGACGGACCGAAGCGTAGAACTTCAACGCGTTACCACCGGTGGTGGTTTCCGGGCTGCCGAACATCACGCCGATCTTCATACGGATCTGGTTGATGAAGATCACCAGGCAGTTGGCGTTCTTGATGTTACCGGTGATTTTACGCAGCGCCTGAGACATCAGACGGGCTTGCAGGCCCACGTGCATGTCGCCCATTTCGCCTTCGATTTCAGCCTTGGGTACCAGGGCCGCCACGGAGTCGACCACGATCACGTCGATGGCGTTGGAGCGCACCAGCATGTCGGTGATTTCCAGGGCTTGCTCACCGGTGTCCGGCTGGGAAACCAGCAGGTCGTCAACGTTGACGCCCAGCTTGCCGGCGTATTCAGGGTCCAGGGCGTGCTCGGCGTCGACGAACGCGCAGGTGGCGCCCATTTTTTGCGCCTGGGCAATCACCGACAGGGTCAGGGTGGTTTTACCGGAAGATTCAGGACCGTAGATTTCAACGATACGGCCTTTTGGCAGGCCGCCAATGCCGAGCGCGATGTCCAGACCCAGAGAGCCAGTGGAAATAGCCGGGATCGCCTGACGGTCGTGATCGCCCATACGCATTACGGCACCCTTGCCGAATTGACGTTCGATCTGACCCAGGGCCGCAGCCAAGGCTTTCTTCTTGTTGTCGTCCATTAAAGTCCTCACGTAATCAATAAGGCCTGACGGCCAACACCTGTATAAGTAGACAGTATTGTTCCACAAAGATCGGAGATCGCCTACCCCTGATTTTCTATTTCTGCTGCAGCTCGTCGCATCAAGCCCTCAAGGGCGGCCTTTACCGTCTGTCGGCGGACCTCATCACGGTTGCCGGGAAAGTGCTGCAGCTCGGCCGTAACCACATCCCCGACGCCGAACGCCAGCCACACGGTGCCCACCGGTTTGTCCGGCGAACCGCCATCGGGCCCCGCCACACCGCTGACCGCCACGGCAAAGTGCGCCAGGCTTTTTCCTGGGCGCCACGCACCATGGCCTCCACCACGTCCTGGCTGACGGCCCCAACCTTGGGAAACAAGCTCTCCGGCACATTCAATTGCCGGGTCTTCTGCCGATTGGAATAGGTGACATACCCTGCCTCAAACCACGCCGAACTCCCCGGGATCCGCGTGATGGCTTCGGCAATACCGCCACCGGTACAGGATTCGGCAGTGGTGACGTGGGCATTGAGCACCTGTAAACGGCGACCCAGTTCAGCGGCAAGTTGAGTGATTTCCTTCACGGTCGTCTCCAGAAGCGGGCGGGGGATTTGCCTACCCTACAGGAGCCCATCGGCCACGCAAGTTACAGAGTGCATCAAGAAACTAACGGGCGACGGACCGCACATACGCCTGGCAGGCACGCAGGGCGATCAAGGCGTTATCGCCGTCATCGGTGACGCCGATAATTCGTTGAGCATGCGCCGGGTCAAGTCGGGCTCGCGGGGCTGCATGAACCACGCCGCCGGCGGTGGAGGTGGCAGGCAATGCACAGCCGGAGGCGAGGTCGCCGGCGTCGAGAAGGACTGACAACCGCACATCAGCAGTGGCCAGGCGGTCGCGCAGAACAGCCTGATGACGTTGGGCATCGCTCAACTCCCGAGCGTGTTGTTGGTCGCCGGCGCTGAGCTGTTGCTCCAGAGCCAACCGTTTGTCCTGCTCGGCCTGTTGCTGGTGCAAGGCCGCCTGGCTTTGCCGGCTCAGCGCCTGCGCCTGGACGAGGGCCTGGCGCTCAAGCTGCGCACCATAGCGCCAGGCCTGCACCTGCCAAGTCAGCGCCATCAATAAGCAAACGCCGATCAGCCGGCAAGCTGCTACGAAACGCATAACACCGCCTTCGCCCGCGCCCACAGCAGCAAGCGATCTTCCAGCCCATTCAGCCCGCCGTTGATGCGCCGTGTGATGCGGGTGAACTGGTCCTTGTCGGCCAGTTCGTTCAAGCCATTGCTTTGCCAGAACCAGGCCGCCGACTCGGCCGCCCACTGCGGTTGCTCCAGCAACTGCGGCTGGTGCAACAACCGATCATCGCCGAACAGCGCGCGGCTGCAGGCCAGGTAGTTGCGCCGCCCGGTAATCTGGATCAGCCCCCTGCCCCGGTACTTCTGCCCGTCGCCGTCGGCTTCGGGAGTATTGCCCAGGCGGGCGGCCAAGGGGCCGGTGTCGTATTTGCTCAGGTATTGATCGCTGCCCAGTTCACGCACGTAGCGCAGCTCACCGGATTCATGGGCGATCTGGGCGATAAATGCCGCCGCGCGCCGCGCCGTAGTGACTTGGCGATTGGCCATGGCGCTGTTCAACGCCCCTATAAAAACGCCCGCTTGGGCGCGGGCGTCAGGCAGGATCTGCTGCAACTGTTCAAGTGTCATCACGCCCCCGTTCATTCAAGAGGCCAAGCCACTGGCGGTGATCGAACTCCGATACCCCCTGGCATCCCCGCTGTGAATCACCTTGTCGATCGACCAGCGCCCCCGCATGTACACCGGCCACGTCTCATCCAGCAGCACCACCCCTTCGGCAGACAGCTGAGGGTTCCGCCAGGCGCTCGACGATCGGCCCCTGCTGCATGCGTAGCAATGCGTCGAACATGGACTACTCCTGCAGTGGCCGATATTGATCCGGATCGTCGATATTCGAGACTTCCCAGGTGCAGGCAAACAGCGGCTTGCCTGTAGGTTCTTCGAGCAGCGACGGGCCGAGGTAGAGGGTTTGCGTGAAGGACACGGTCCAGGTGTCGTAGTCCGTTTGCGCGCTGGTGAGACCGAAGGGCGTGGCGACGATGGCTGTGGGCAAGTCGCACTGGTCGGGCGGCAGGCCCCAGCGGTTATCCAGGGCCAAGTCCATCAATTGGCTGGCCAGGTCGCACGCCTCAAAAGGCACTGACCCACTGGCGACCGTGGCCCGGAGTGATACCAACAAGGCATGCGCCTTGCGTCCTTCAAGCGAACGCACGCCAGGGCCATTGCGCTCAACGCTGATCAACACGCCGGTTTTATCCTCGGCGCCGCTGAAGTCCTGGTAGCTGCCTACACGCAATTGTGGGAAGGCGCTCTTGAGCGCCGCCCCTATCGCCACGGGCAGCTGGGAAGTTTTTTCGATAAGAGTCATTACGTTGCGTCCTTGCAGCGGTTACTGCTGATCCGGGCGAGAGGGCGGGGCCTCGTTGACCCCGATGCGCTTGGCGGCCCAGCGTTCGTAAAGGCCGATGGCTACGTCCGCGCCGGCCATGGCCGTCAGGCAACCAATGGCGCCGGCGGTCCAGATCGACATGCCGGCGGCGTAGCACAGCATCAATGCCGAGACCCCGCAGACCATGCACGCCCCGGACCGCAGGGCCAGGCGCCGTACCAGCGACCAGCCTCGGGCGCCCTCCTTGTCGGCGCGCCACATTTCACCGGATACGCCGCCGATCAAGGCCAGTGCGATCACCAGCCAGATAGGCATTTCCGCTAACGCTTGCTGCTCGTTTGTCATGTCACGCCTCCTGGCTGAGCATTACCGGCAAAGGGCCGGTGGGTTGGGTAAATCCATTTACAGGTTGGCATTCCAAAAAGCCCGGTTGCCCGGGCTTTTCAGTAATGATGTCCTCGGTCTTTCGGCGCTACTGGCGCGGTACGGACCTTTCCTCAATGTTTTTCCGACCACGATCCCTGTCTGCCGGATAACTGCTTCTGGTGCTTTACGCTGCACACCCGGGTCAGTTGCCAACCCTCTGAACCGTTTAGGCCGATTCATCGCTGCCTGTGCTTGTGAAACCTTGAAACTAAAGAGCGTCGGCATCCTTGCCGGTGTTGCCTGGCGTCCTTGCCATCGCTCTGATGGCATCCTTGCCGATGTTGCGTGCCTTCCTTGAATTGACTGGCAGCATCCTTGCCGCCTCCACCACCTTGTTGGCTGGCTTGAGGTGAAGAATATGCATGTATGCATATACAGTCAATGCACAACCGCATTTATTTTCACTCGAGTAATGCGTTAATGCATTTTAACCCTTGCGAGCCAGGGGTTTACCGATTTTCTACAGGCGAAAAAAAGCCCGCGCATTGGCGGGCTTTGTCTTACGTAGGGAGGTTAACGAGCGTACATGCCCCACCAGAACACATGGCCGAGGATGCTGATCTGCTCATCCTGAATATCCTGAAAGCTGTAGTCCTCGTCCGGGTGCTCATCGCGATTGAAACTGCGCAGGCGAATCCCGGAAGGCAGGCGGTAGAGCTGTTTCACCCGCAACTGGCCGTTGTGATTGATGGCATAGAGGTCACCGTCGACGATGTCGCCAATGCCACTTTTGCCCGCATTCACACCGACAGTGGCGCCGTCGCGCAGCACCGGCAACATACTGTTGCCGCGCACCGTCACACACTTGGCCTGGTCGAACTGCACACCGTTATGCCGCAAGCTGCGCTTGCCGAAGCGCAGGCTGGCCTTCTCGCTTTCCTCAATGACGAATCTTCCTGATCCAGCAGCCAATTCAACCTCGCGCAGAAAGGGGATCGACACCTCGTCATCATTAACGGGCGTGTCGTCGTCCCACAGGCTTATGTCCTTGAGTTCCGAATGCATCGGGTCGCGCCCGTCATCGCGCAAAGCGCCCACCGCCGCGCGCCCGCGCAGGTGGTCGGTGCTGACACGGAAGTACTCGGCGATGCGCGAGATGTGCTTGTCCGACGGGTCAACGATCTTGCCGCTGAGGATCCGTGAGAGTGTGGATTGAGGCACGCCGGTACGCCGGTGAAGCTCCGTGGGGGAGATCCGGTCGCGGTCCAGCAGTTCTCTTAATACGGTAGAAACGTTGCGTTTTTGCATAACGCGGATAGTGAATGGAATTTTTTGGGTTGGCAAATGCTGATTTGCATTATTTATGCACTTAGATGCAAAACTTATGAAAAAGAGCGGCAATCACTAACCTGTGGCGAGGGAGCTTGCTCCCTCGCCACAGGTGTAGTGCTCGTCCTTAAGAGTGGTGGCCATTGGGCGCTGCGCCCTTTTCAGGTTTTACCTATCCGTTTGTGACCTGCGAACCCCCGACCTCGCGTGTTAACCTTGCCGCCATCGCAAAAAATGCTGGGCCAAGCGCCCCCTTTGCCCCATCACTTTCAACGAATTTGCCTACTACCCAATGAGTAAAAATACGTCCGATCTGTCCTCTCACACCCCGATGATGCAGCAGTACTGGCGCCTCAAAAACCAGCACCCTGATCAGTTGATGTTCTATCGCATGGGCGACTTCTACGAGATCTTCTATGAAGACGCGAAGAAGGCCGCCAAGTTGCTCGACATCACCCTGACCGCACGCGGGCAGTCGGCGGGGCAGTCGATTCCGATGTGTGGGATTCCTTACCATTCGTTGGAAGGCTACCTGGTCAAGCTGGTGAAGCTGGGCGAGTCGGTGGTGATCTGTGAGCAGATCGGCGACCCGGCGACGAGCAAAGGGCCGGTGGAACGTCAGGTGGTGCGCATTATTACGCCGGGAACGGTGAGTGATGAGGCGTTGCTGGATGAGCGTCGCGATAACTTGATCGCCGCCGTGTTGGGTGATGAGCGTTTGTTCGGCCTTTCGGTACTGGATATCACCAGCGGCAATTTCAGCGTGCTGGAGATCAAGGGCTGGGAGAACCTGCTGGCGGAGCTGGAGCGCATCAATCCGGTGGAGTTGTTGATCCCGGATGATTGGCCGAAGGACTTGCCGGCAGAGAAGCGTCGTGGGACCAAGCGTCGTGCACCGTGGGATTTCGAGCGTGATTCGGCACTGAAAAGTCTGTGCCAGCAATTCTCGGTGCAGGACCTCAAAGGCTTCGGCTGCGAAACCCTGACCCTGGCCATCGGCGCTGCGGGTTGCCTGCTCGGTTATGCCAAGGAAACTCAGCGCACCGCCCTGCCGCACTTGCGCAGCCTGCGCCATGAGCGCCTGGACGACACCGTGGTGCTCGATGGTGCGAGCCGTCGCAATTTGGAACTGGACACCAACCTCGCCGGCGGGCGCGACAACACCCTGCAATCGGTGGTCGACCGTTGCCAGACCGCCATGGGCAGCCGTTTGCTGACGCGCTGGTTGAACCGTCCGCTGCGCGACTTGACGGTGCTGCAAGCGCGTCAAACGTCGATTACCTGCCTGCTGGACGGCTATCGCTTTGAAAAGCTGCAGCCGCAGCTGAAGGAAATCGGCGACATCGAGCGCATCCTGGCGCGGATCGGCCTGCGTAATGCGCGGCCGCGTGACCTGGCGCGCCTGCGCGACGCCCTCGGCGCTTTGCCGCAACTGCAAATGGCGATGACCGAGCTGGACACACCGCACCTGCAACAGTTGGCCGTGACGGCCGGTACCTACCCGGAACTGGCGGCGCTGCTGGAAAAAGCCATCATCGACAACCCACCCGCGATCATCCGTGACGGCGGCGTGCTGAAGACCGGTTACGACACCGAGCTGGATGAACTGCAGTCTCTGAGCGAAAACGCCGGGCAGTTCCTGATCGACCTGGAGGCCCGCGAAAAAGCCCGCACCGGCCTGGCCAACCTGAAGGTCGGCTACAACCGTGTGCACGGCTACTTTATCGAGTTGCCGAGCAAGCAGGCCGAGTCGGCACCGATCGACTATCAGCGTCGCCAGACCCTTAAAGGTGCCGAGCGCTTTATCACGCCAGAACTGAAAGAGTTCGAAGACAAGGCGCTGTCGGCCAAAAGCCGTGCCCTGGCCCGGGAAAAGATGCTCTACGAGGCCTTGCTGGAAGACTTGATCAGCCAACTGGCGCCGCTGCAGGACACCGCCGCAGCCTTGGCGGAACTGGATGTACTGAGCAACCTCGCCGAACGTGCACTGAACCTTGACCTGAACTGCCCGCGGTTTGTCAGCGAGCCGTGCATGCGCATCGTGCAAGGCCGCCACCCGGTGGTGGAGCAGGTGTTGACCACACCGTTCGTCGCCAACGACCTGTCGCTGGATGACGACACCCGCATGCTGGTGATCACCGGTCCGAACATGGGCGGTAAATCCACCTACATGCGTCAGACCGCGTTGATCGTGCTGCTGGCGCATATCGGCAGCTTCGTGCCGGCGGCCAGTTGTGAATTGTCGCTGGTGGACCGGATTTTCACGCGGATCGGTTCCAGCGATGACCTGGCTGGTGGCCGTTCGACCTTTATGGTGGAAATGAGCGAAACCGCCAACATCCTGCACAACGCCACTGAACGCAGCCTGGTGCTGATGGACGAAGTGGGTCGCGGCACCAGCACCTTCGACGGCCTGTCCCTGGCGTGGGCGGCGGCCGAGCGTTTGGCGCATCTGCGTGCCTATACACTGTTTGCCACCCACTATTTCGAGCTGACGGTGCTGCCGGAAAGCGAGCCGCTAGTGGCCAACGTGCATCTCAATGCCACCGAGCACAACGAGCGCATCGTGTTCCTGCACCACGTGTTGCCTGGGCCGGCCAGCCAGAGTTACGGCCTGGCCGTGGCGCAATTGGCCGGTGTGCCGAACGATGTAATCACCCGTGCACGCGAACACCTCAGCCGCCTGGAAACCACGGCGCTGCCCCATGAAACCGTGGTGGCCAGCCCGCAAAAAACCAGCAGCAAACCCGCCGCGCCGCACCAGAGCGATATGTTTGCCAGCCTGCCGCATCCGGTGCTGGATGAGTTGGCAAAGCTTGACCTGGACGGCCTGACGCCGCGCAAAGCATTAGAAATGTTATATGCACTGCAAGTTCGGATATAACGCATACGCTTGCAAGCTGGTAGACTCTCGCGCGGTTTGGGATGCTGCAGGCTTTTAGCCTGGCCTGCAGACTATCGCTCCCGAACCTCGCGAGCCCTGCAATAAGGGGTTTCGCTGCCGCCGCCTGAGGAGAAAATTAGAAATGACCTTCGTCGTTACCGACAACTGCATCAAGTGCAAGTACACCGACTGCGTCGAAGTGTGTCCGGTGGACTGCTTCTACGAAGGGCCGAACTTCCTGGTTATCCACCCGGATGAGTGCATTGACTGCGCCCTGTGTGAACCAGAATGCCCGGCCGTCGCCATTTTCTCCGAGGACGAAGTCCCGGCAGAGATGCAGGAATTTATTCAGTTGAACGTCGAGCTGGCGGAAGTCTGGCCGAATATCACTGAACGCAAAGACCCGATGCCAGATGCTAAAGAGTGGGATGGTAAAAAGGGCAAGATCGCCGACCTGGAACGCTGACAGCGTCCGTCGTCCCTGAAAAGGCCCCTTGCGGGCCTTTTTGCGTTTCTGCGGCTTGGGTTTTACTTTTCTGCAGGCAAAAAAAAGGGGCGGTATGACCCGCCCACATTTTTTCCCTAGTCCCTGTATTCCTTTTCATCATCCTGATGAATCGCATCCTGCGACGTTCCTTCGAACCATCGTTCCTTGATGGCTGTGCCAATCCGTGGACACAGGGCTGATCTTAGAGAGTTCCAAAGGAAGTTCAACGGGATCCAACCTGTGGGCTGACAGGCACAAGCACTGCAACAGATATAAATAATTGTTATATTTCAACAGGATAGAAAACTCTCTCGCTGATTCGAGACGTCCACACCCGGCAAAAAACCCAAACACTTACGAAAAAGTAAGCGAATGCTTACACGCGCAATTGAGAAAAAGTGTCATTGGGAAGCGTTGACCGATCTGCGGGCAAGAAAAAGCCCCGACAGTGTCGAGGCTTCTTTTCCTTCAGCGGGATCAGTCGTCGCTGACCGTAATCGTCGGCATTGCCGGCGCAGCCGCTTCCTGCAGGACGATCCGGGCGCCGACATGACGGGCCAGTTCCTGATAGATCATCGCAATCTGGCCATCGGGCTCTGCAGCCACCGTGGGTTTGCCACCATCTGCCTGCTCACGAATGTCCATCGACAGCGGCAACGAGGCCAGCAGCTCGACGCCGTATTGGGTCGCCAGCTTCTCACCACCGCCCTCACCAAACAGATGCTCGGCATGCCCGCAGTTTGAGCAGATGTGTACCGCCATGTTTTCCACCACGCCCAGTACCGGGATGTTGACCTTGCGGAACATCTCCACGCCTTTCTTGGCATCCAGCAGCGCCAGGTCCTGGGGCGTGGTCACGATCACCGAGCCAGCCACCGGGACTTTCTGCGCGAGGGTCAGCTGGATATCGCCGGTGCCTGGCGGCATGTCGATCACCAGGTAATCCAGGTCGCCCCAGGCGGTCTGGGTGACCAGTTGCAGCAAGGCGCCGGAGACCATCGGCCCGCGCCAGACCATCGGGGTGTTGTCATCGGTGAGGAAGGCCATGGACATCACCTCCACGCCCATCGATTCAATCGGCACGAACCACTTCTGGTCCTTGACCTTGGGCCGCGTGCCTTCGGCAATGCCGAACATCACGCCCTGGCTCGGGCCATAGATATCGGCGTCGAGAATGCCCACGCGCGCGCCTTCACGGGCCAGGGCCAGGGCCAGGTTGGCGGCGGTGGTGGATTTGCCCACGCCACCCTTGCCGGAGGCCACGGCGACCACGTTCTTGACGTTGGCCAAACCCGGGATCTGCGCCTGGGCCTTGTGCGCGGCGATCACGCACTGGATGTCGACCTTGGCCGAACGCACACCGTCCAGGCCCTCGATGGCCATTTGCAGCATCTGCGCCCAACCGCTCTTGAACAGGCCGGCGGCATAGCCCAGTTCCATTTGGACCGACACCTGGTCGCCCTGGACCTCGATGGCGCGTACACAACCGGCACTGACCGGGTCCTGGTTCAAATAGGGGTCGGTGTACTGGCGAAGAACGGCTTCCACCGCTGCGCGATTGACGGCGCTCATGGGCTACTCCCGAAAAAAGACTGACTGAAACAGGCGGCTATCCTAACCGTTCCAGCGGCGTTACGGCATGCTTTCGCAGGTGAGGAAGATTCTGAAACAGCACCACGGGGTGAAATAAATTTCCCGGCGCTTTATAGTGGCCGACCTCCGTTTCATCAAGTAGCCGAGCCCCATGTCCGAGCCACGCAAGATCCTCGTCACCAGCGCCCTGCCCTATGCCAATGGTTCCATCCATCTTGGCCATATGCTTGAGTACATCCAGACCGATATGTGGGTGCGCTTCCAGAAGCATCGCGGCAATCAATGCATTTACGTCTGCGCGGACGACGCCCACGGTTCGGCCATCATGTTGCGCGCCGAAAAGGAAGGCATTACCCCGGAACAACTGATCGCCAATGTGCAGGCTGAACACAGCGCCGACTTTGCCGAGTTCCTGGTGGATTTCGACAATTTCCACTCGACCCACTCCGAAGAAAACCGCGAGCTGTCGAGCCAGATCTACAAGCGCCTGCGCGACGCCGGGCACATTGCCACGCGCTCGATCACGCAGTATTTCGACCCGGAAAAGAAAATGTTCCTGGCCGACCGCTTCATCAAGGGCACCTGCCCGAAATGCGGTACGGAAGACCAGTACGGCGACAACTGCGAGAAGTGCGGTGCCACCTATGCACCCACCGACCTGAAGAACCCGCGCTCGGCCATCTCCGGCGCCATCCCGGTGCTCAAGGACTCCCAGCACTTCTTCTTCAAGCTCCCGGATTTCCAGCAGATGCTGCAAACCTGGACCCGCAGCGGCACCTTGCAGGACGCCGTGGCCAACAAGATCGCCGAGTGGCTGGATGCCGGCCTGCAACAGTGGGACATCTCCCGCGATGCGCCATACTTCGGTTTCGAGATTCCGGATGAGCCGGGCAAGTACTTCTATGTGTGGCTGGACGCGCCGATCGGCTACATGGCCAGCTTCAAGAACCTGTGTGACCGCACGCCGGAGCTGGACTTCGACGCGTTCTGGGCCAAGGATTCCACCGCCGAGCTGTACCACTTCATCGGCAAGGACATCGTCAACTTCCACGCGCTGTTCTGGCCGGCCATGCTCGAAGGTTCGGGCTACCGCAAGCCAACCGGGATCGCCGTGCACGGCTACCTGACGGTCAACGGCCAGAAGATGTCCAAGTCCCGTGGCACCTTTATCAAGGCGCGCACCTACCTGGACCACCTGTCGCCGGAATACCTGCGCTACTACTACGCCTCCAAGCTGGGCCGTGGCGTCGACGACCTTGACCTGAACCTGGAAGACTTCGTACAGAAGGTCAACTCGGACCTGGTCGGCAAAGTCGTCAACATCGCCAGCCGTTGCGCCGGTTTTATCCACAAGGGCAACGCCGGCCTGCTGGTGGCCGAGAACGCTGCGCCGGAACTGACCGAAGCTTTCCTGGCCGCCGCGCCAAGCATTGCCGACGCTTATGAAGCCCGCGACTTTGCTCGCGCCATGCGCGAGATCATGGGCCTGGCCGACCGCGCCAACGCCTGGATCGCCGACAAGGCACCGTGGTCGTTGAACAAGCAGGAAGGCAAGCAAGCTGAAGTGCAGGCGATCTGCGCCACGGGCGTCAACCTGTTCCGCCAGTTGGTGATCTTCCTCAAGCCGGTACTGCCGTTGCTGGCCGCCGACGCCGAGGCGTTCCTCAATGTCGCGCCGCTGACCTGGAACGATCACACCACCCTACTCAGCAACCACCAGCTGAACGAGTTCAAGCCGCTGATGACCCGTATCGATCCGGTGAAAGTCCAGGCCATGACCGACGCTTCGAAAGAAGACCTGGTCGCCAGCCAGACCGACACCGGCGAATCCGCTCCGGCCGGTAACGGCGAGTTGGCCAAGGACCCGATTAGCGCAGAAATCGACTTCGACGCTTTCGCTGCCGTGGACCTGCGCGTGGCGCTGATCGTCAAGGCCGAAGCCGTGGAAGGTGCCGACAAACTGCTGCGCCTGACCCTGGACCTCGGTGGCGAGCAACGCAACGTGTTCTCGGGGATCAAGAGCGCTTATCCGGACCCGTCCAAGCTCGATGGTCGCCTGACCATGATGATCGCCAACCTCAAGCCACGGAAAATGAAGTTCGGTATTTCCGAAGGCATGGTGATGGCGGCCGGCCCTGGTGGCGAAGAAATCTACCTGCTGAGCCCTGACAGCGGCGCCAAGCCGGGTCAACGTATCAAGTAAGCCCTGCAAAATAGCCCTGTCGCTTCGGCGATGGGGCTTTTCAGCTAGTCCCCCTTCCCGCTAGCCGGATAATCAGGCCCTGTTTGTTTACCGGCATGCCAATGACCCCCATGACTCTGATTCAACGTATCGACGCGCTGCTGCCGCAGACCCAGTGCGGCAAGTGTGGGCACCCAGGCTGCAAGCCTTACGCCGAGGGCATCGCCCAGGGCGAGGCGATCAACAAGTGCCCGCCGGGTGGGCAGGAGACCATAGCGGGCCTTGCGCAATTGCTGCGTGTGCCGGTGCTGCCACTGGACATGAGCCGCGCAGAAGCTCCGGCTCAGGTCGCCTACATCCGCGAGGCTGAGTGCATCGGTTGCACCAAATGCATCCAGGCTTGCCCGGTGGATGCAATTGTGGGTGCCGCCAAGCTGATGCATACCGTGATCATGGATGAGTGCACAGGTTGCGACCTGTGTGTCGCGCCCTGCCCTGTCGACTGCATTGAGATGCGCCCAGCGGCTTCCGTGCTGCCGATTGTGGGCGACTTGGCAGCCAACGATCACCAGCGCCATGAACGTGACCTCAAGCGCGACAGGGCGCGCCGGCGCTATGAACACCGCAACACACGCCTACTGCAAGAGGAAGCACACAAGCTCGCCGAACGCTTGGCACGCGCCACGCGTACGGCGCCGGTTGCGCCTAAACAGGCCGATACCGCTCAAGCAGCCAGGGATGCAGCAGTCAAGAAAGCCAAAATCACGGTCGCAATGAGTCGCGCCCAACTGCATAAATCCTTGAAGGCGTTTGGTCATCCGCCAACCTTTGAGCAACAGTCTCAGTTGATCGTCCTGCAACAGCAGTTTGAAGCAGCTGAGCAGGCCCTTGCAGCCCTGGAAATCACCAGCCCTGCTGCCCTGCCGCCGCAAAAAGATCCGGCGCTCAAACGTGCAAAAATCCAACTGGCCATGCGCCGCGCCGAACTGAAAGAAGCGCAGGACCTGAACGCTGACGCACAGCAGTTGGCAACCTTGAGCGCAGCACTGTGTAGCGCAGAGCAAGCCTTGCATAACGCCGAAGCCGACAGTGAACAGCCCAGGCCGGACTTGCAGCGTGTGGAAAAACGCCCCATCGACGCCCAACTGCGTCAGCTGAAAACCGCTCTGGCGTATGCCCGGGCCGATGTCAGCAAATTGCAACGCCAACCTGGCGTCGGCGCAGATGAACTGAAGGCCGCACAGCGCAAGCTCGAAGAAGCGCAGCGCCAAGTCGACGCCCACCTCGGCGCTTGATCCGCGACACGCGCTGCCGGATGTAGCGGTGATGGTTTATCCTGCTCGGGTGCTCGCAGGGCCCCGAGCCTGGCCCCTATTTCACAATCACGTTGACTGCCTGCAAGGAAACGCCTGCCCCATGAATGCCGCAAAACGCCTGGAAATTTTCCGCAGGCTTCACGAAGACAATCCGGAACCCAAGACCGAACTGGCCTACACCACGCCGTTCGAGTTGCTGATTGCGGTGATCCTCTCGGCCCAATCCACGGACGTTGGCGTCAACAAGGCGACGGCGAAGCTGTACCCGGTGGCGAATACGCCCGAGGCGATCCATGCCTTGGGCGTGGAAGGCTTGTCCGAGTACATCAAGACCATCGGCCTATACAACAGCAAGGCCAAAAACGTTATCGAGACCTGCCGCCTGCTGGTCGAACTGCATGGCAGCGAAGTGCCGCAAACCCGAGAAGCCCTGGAGGCTCTGCCGGGCGTTGGCCGTAAAACCGCGAATGTGGTGCTCAACACTGCGTTCCGGCAACTGACCATGGCGGTGGACACGCATATTTTTCGCGTCAGCAACCGAACCGGCATTGCCCGCGGCAAAGATGTGGTGGAGGTGGAAAAGCAGCTGATGAAGTTTGTGCCAAAACCCTATTTGCTCGATTCCCACCACTGGCTGATCCTTCACGGACGCTATGTTTGCCAGGCACGCAAGCCCCGCTGCGGCAGCTGCCGGATCGAGGACCTGTGCGAATACAAGGAAAAAACCTCTGACGATTGAGGGATCATTGGTTTTTTTGATCAGCCGATTGAAAAAATCTTTTTTACCCTTGCATGGATTATCGTTATAAGGAGCGCCAACGGCAGTCTTAGCCCGGAGTTAACCTTATGAGCACTGGCAAAGAACAACTGGAAGTGGAAGACGACCTCGTTGAGTCGGATGACGAAGGGGCCGAAGCACCTGTGGCAGAGGTCGCCAAGACCAATTTGAGCAAACGCCGCACTATCGACAATCTTCTGGAAGAGCGACGCCTGCAAAAACAGCTGGCCGATTACGACTTCGACCTCTGATAGAGCCTTGTACGGCCGGAAGCCTCCTTTACGGAGGCTTTTTTCTGCCGGTATATCCAGAGACGCCTCCTCTAGACCAAGCCGTTGCGTTGGGCCAACTCAATCAGGTCCACCAACGAACGCGCATTGAGCTTGAGCAGCAAGCGTGTCTTGTAGGTACTGACGGTCTTGTTACTGAGAAACATCCCATCAGCGATCTCCTTGTTGGTTTTACCCCGCGCCAACTGTTGCAACACCATCATCTCGCGGCCTGACAGTCGCTCGACCATGTCGGCCTCGCTGGCGTTGCCCATGGTGGAACGTACAGAGTTGAGCGCCTGGTTCGGAAAGTAGCTATAGCCCGAAAGCACCGCTTTTATGGCACTCAGCAACTCGGTCAGGTCCTGTTGCTTGCACACATAGCCGGCAGCGCCCGCCTGCATGCAGCGCATGGAGAAATGGCCCGGTGCCTGCGACGTCAGCACCAGCACCTTGAACGGCGCCGGCTGTTTGACAGAAGACAGTCGACAAATAACTTCCAGCCCATCGAGCTTGGGAATTCCAATATCCAGTATGACAATGTCCGGCATATGCTCGCGCGCAAGTTGCAACGCATCGACACCGTTATCGGTCTCGGCAACGACCTCATAACCATGACGTTCCATTAGCATACGCACAGCAAGACGAATGACGGGATGATCATCCACGATCAGCACTTTATTCATGAGAAAGTCCAATTTCGCTGTTCGAATTATTCAGAGCAAACACAATAGCCTAGTCGTTTCATAGTTGGCATAGCTTTCACCCCCGAGTAAGAGCAAGCAGAGACCCAACCCACAACCAGCTCGGAATTAACCTACAAAAAAACGCAAACTCAGATGTATCGAGTTTTATGGAGGACTTCAGACCTTTCCGGGGTCGCACACATTTTGAGCGAAATATCCACGAATACAGATAGAGGCTGTAAACGTAGCGCACATCAGTTTGAGGAAATGCCGCTTGCTTGCAGCTTTCACCAGGCCGAGCCGGCAAAAAAGCCCTGACCATTTCAGTTCCATTCGACATATCCATTCACACTCCATATTTCCTACAGAACTTTCAACTTTCATATCAACTCAGCACTTCTGTGTGTGAATTTTCTGTAAGACATAGTTCCTATTGAGGTGTAAATAATTCATTCACGAGAACAAAAGCGTCAAATATCCCGCATCAAAGTTCTTGAGCCCTCAGCACTCAACAAACTTTAAACATTAATAAACGTGAAGGCCGACATGCATATATACAGGCAAAAAAAAATGGCCCCTTGAACAAGGGGCCATTTTTCACAACGTCTGGATCACTCAGAACAACTTACGGCCCTTGTTGGCCGCAATGCGCATGCGCAGTGCGTTCAACTTGATAAAGCCTGCCGCGTCCGCCTGGTTGTAGGCGCCGCCATCTTCTTCGAAGGTGGCGATGTTGGCGTCGAACAGCGACTCATCGGACTTGCGACCAGTAACAATCACGTTGCCCTTGTACAGCTTCAGGCGCACCACGCCGTTCACGTGGGCTTGGGAGGCGTCGATCATCTGTTGCAGCATCAGACGCTCAGGGCTCCACCAGTAGCCGGTGTAGATCAGGCTGGCGTACTTGGGCATCAGCTCGTCTTTGAGGTGAGCCACTTCTCGGTCCAGGGTGATGGACTCGATGGCGCGGTGAGCGCGCAGCATGATGGTGCCGCCCGGGGTTTCGTAGCAGCCACGGGATTTCATGCCCACGTAGCGGTTCTCGACGATGTCGAGACGGCCGATACCGTGTTCGCCGCCGATACGGTTCAGGGTCGCCAGCACGGTGGCCGGAGTCATTTCGACGCCGTCCAGCGCGACGATGTCGCCGTTGCGGTAGGTCAGTTCCAGGTACTGCGGCTTGTCGGGTGCGTTCTCCGGGGAGACGGTCCAACGCCACATGTCTTCTTCGTGCTCGGTCCAGGTGTCTTCCAGCACGCCGCCTTCATAGGAGATGTGCAGCAGGTTGGCATCCATCGAGTAAGGCGACTTCTTCTTGCCGTGACGCTCGATCGGGATCGCGTGCTTTTCAGCGTAATCCATCAGCTTTTCACGGGACAGCAGGTCCCATTCACGCCACGGGGCAATCACTTTCACGCCTGGCTTGAGTGCGTAGGCACCCAGCTCGAAACGCACCTGGTCGTTACCCTTGCCGGTAGCGCCATGGGAAATGGCGTCGGCGCCGGTTTCGTTGGCGATTTCGATCAGGCGCTTGGCGATCAGCGGACGTGCGATGGAGGTACCCAGCAGGTACTCGCCTTCGTAGACGGTGTTGGCGCGAAACATCGGGAAGACGAAATCGCGGACGAATTCTTCGCGCAGGTCGTCAATGTAGATCTCTTTCACGCCCATGGCTTGCGCCTTGGCACGTGCAGGTTCGACCTCTTCGCCCTGACCCAGGTCAGCGGTGAAGGTCACCACTTCACAGTTATAAGTATCCTGCAGCCACTTGAGGATCACCGAAGTGTCCAGGCCGCCGGAATACGCGAGAACGACCTTGTTTACGTCGGCCATGCCATCACTCCACGGGGTTGTACGGAAAGCCGTCGATTCTACCGACCAAAACCGTGGATTTACAGGGGCGCGACAGCAAATGAAGATAAAGCGACAGATTATGTCGAGCGGGCGACCGATGGTCGCGCCTTATGGCGGCACTTAAGAAGTGTGCGCCGGGTTGCTCGGGCCCGTCGCCTGAGGCGCCGGTTTCTCGGGGGCTGCTACGCGCTCAAGCTGGATATTCACGCGACGGTTGCGCGCCCGGTTCGTCGGATTGGTGTTGGGCGCCAGCGGATAACTTTCGCCGTGAAAGCGCATGGTGATCTGCGATTCCTGGATGCCGTTGGCCTTGAAGTAGTCCATGACCGCCAGGGCACGGCGGCGCGAGACGTCGCGGTTGGTCAAGCGGTTGCCGCTGTTGTCCGAATGGCCATTCAATTCGACGTGGTTGACGGTAGGGTCGGCTTTCATGAATGCCAGAATCACATCCAGCTTCTTCTTGGCCGCTGCGTCCAGCTCGATGCCCCCCCAGGGAAGCCGACTTCGGTCTGTTTTACCTGGTCGTAATTCATCGGCAGCAGCTTGGTGGTGCACAGCTGATAGTCGTTAAATGCCTTATTGAATTTGACCGGCAGCAGGCGAATTTCGGAGTAACCCCCTTCGCGCCCGTAATGCCGCACCGTCGGGCTGCGCCCTTCCAGCAAGCCGGTAAACAGCCGGCCGGCCTGGGCCTGGGAGCTATTAAAAAGCACATCGCCACTGCCGGCACGCACCGCGCCGAGGTTGATATCACCGCGCCCCGGTTGCCACGGCGCAGCTGCCGCCAACAAGGTGGCCGAGCCCGCGCCCAGCGAGCCGTTGTAGGCTTTCAGACGAAACGTTGCCTGCTCGCCGGCGCGGCGCACGAACTCACCCGAGCCGAAATCGGTGATCGGCTGGGTCAGGCGGCACTCGAACTGGTCGCCTTCCACCTTCCACTCAATATTCTCCAGACGTGTCTGGAACGTGAGGGCCATCGCAGGCAGGCTGGCGAACACACTGAGCAGGGCTAGATAATGCTGGCGCACGGGAGGCTCCACTGGTTTCTACAACACTTCAAAGCGTCATACATCGATAAGGCATACAAAAGGCTATCGGATGCATCCTGCAAAACTTGATAGCGAGTGCCTGCAAGAGTCTTTTCCGGTAGCATTCCCACCAGATTGACCCGCCTGGAATCCCCAATGTCCGACCGCCTGACCCTGCTGCGTCCCGACGACTGGCATATTCATCTTCGCGATGGTGCTGCGTTACCCCAAACCGTGGCCGATGTAGCGCGCACGTTTGGCCGCGCCATTATCATGCCTAACCTGGTACCTCCGGTGCGTAACGCCGCTGAAGCCGACGCCTATCGCCAGCGCATCCTCGCTGCCCGACCGGCCGGCAGCCGCTTCGAACCGTTGATGGTGCTCTACCTCACAGACCGCACCCAGCCTGAAGAAATTCGCGCAGCCAAGGCGACTGGCTTCGTGCACGCCGCCAAGCTGTACCCGGCGGGCGCGACCACCAACTCCGACTCCGGCGTGACCAGTATCGACAAGATCCTGCCGGCGATCGAAGCCATGGCGCAAGTCGGTATGCCGCTGCTGATCCACGGTGAAGTCACCCGTGGCGATGTGGACGTGTTTGATCGCGAGAAGATCTTCATCGATGAGCACATGCGCCGCGTGGTCGAGATGTTCCCGACCCTGAAAGTGGTGTTCGAACACATCACCACCGCCGACGCCGTGCAGTTCGTCAACGAGGCTTCGGCCAATGTGGGCGCGACCATCACCGCGCATCACCTGCTGTACAACCGCAACCACATGCTGGTGGGCGGGATTCGGCCGCACTTCTATTGCCTGCCGATCCTCAAGCGCAACACCCATCAGGTGGCCTTGCTGGATGCCGCCACCAGCGGCAGCCCGAAGTTTTTCCTCGGCACCGACTCCGCACCGCACGCCCAACACGCCAAAGAAGCCGCGTGCGGCTGTGCCGGTTGCTACACCGCCTATGCAGCCATCGAGCTGTATGCCGAAGCCTTCGAACAGCGCAATGCCCTCGACAAGCTCGAAGCGTTCGCCAGCCTCAACGGCCCGCGATTCTACGGCCTGCCGGCGAATACCGATCGCATTACCCTGGTCCGTGAAGACTGGACCGCCCCTGCCAGCCTGCCGTTTGGCGAGCTGACTGTTATCCCGCTGCGCGCCGGTGAAACACTGCGCTGGCGCCTGCTGGAGGAAAGCAAGTGAGTGAAGACCATTACGACGACGAACACGAGCACAGTGGTGGCGGCTCCCGTCACCCGATGGCCGAGCGGTTTCGCGGCTATCTGCCGGTTGTCATCGACGTAGAGACCGGTGGCTTCAACTGCGCCACCGACGCCCTGCTGGAAATCGCCGCGACCACCATCGGCATGGACGAACAGGGTTTTGTGTTCCCCGAACATACCCACTTCTTCCGCGTCGAGCCGTTTGAAGGCGCGAATATCGAAGCGGCGGCCCTGGAATTCACCGGGATCAAGCTCGATCACCCCCTACGCATGGCGGTGAGTGAAGAAGCGGCGCTGACCGATATCTTCCGTGGCGTGCGCAAGGCGTTGAAGGCCAATGGCTGCAAACGCGCGATCCTGGTGGGCCACAACAGCAGCTTCGATTTGGGCTTCCTGAATGCCGCCGTGGCGCGTCTGGACATGAAGCGCAACCCGTTTCATCCCTTCTCCAGCTTCGACACCGCCACCCTGGCCGGCCTGGCGTATGGCCAGACCGTGCTGGCGAAAGCCTGCCAGGCGGCCGGTATCGACTTTGACGGGCGCGAGGCTCACTCGGCACGCTACGACACCGAGAAGACTGCCGAGCTGTTCTGCGGCATCGTCAACCGCTGGAAGCAAATGGGCGGCTGGGAAGACTTCAACGACTGAGGCCCAGGCAAGCTTTGTGGCGAGCGGGCTTGCCCGCGTTGGGCTGCGTAGCAGCCCCAAAACCTGACACCGCGGTTTGCCGAGTAAACTGTGGCGGTCTTATTGGGGCCGCTTCGCAGCCCAACGCGGGCAAGCCCGCTCGCCACAATAAGCATGCTCGTCACAGGGTTGAATCCTGCGCATAAAAAAACCGGCCTTCTCAGGCCGGTTTTTTTGTACCTCGACGCGGGCTTACAGCTTGCCGGCGTTCTCGGTCAGGTAAGCCGCAACGCCTTCTGGCGAAGCGTTCATGCCTTTGTCGCCTTTTTTCCAGTTGGCAGGGCAAACTTCGCCGTGCTCTTCGTGAAATTGCAGCGCGTCAACCAGACGGATCAGCTCTTCCATGTTACGGCCCAGCGGCAGGTCGTTGATGATCTGGGAGCGCACAACGCCCTTGTCGTCGATCAGGAACGCGCCACGGAACGCCACGCCGCCTTCGGACTCAACGTCGTAGGCCTTGGCGATGTCGTGCTTCATGTCGGCAGCCATGGTGTATTTGACTTTGCCGATGCCGCCATCATTGATGGCAGTGTTGCGCCAGGCGTTGTGGGTGAAATGGGAGTCGATGGAAACGGCTACCACTTCAACGTTACGCGCCTTGAAATCGTCCATGCGGTGGTCCAGAGCGATCAGCTCCGAAGGGCAGACGAAGGTGAAGTCCAGCGGGTAGAAGAATACCAGGCCGTATTTGCCTTTGATGGCTTCAGACAGTTTGAAGCTGTCAACGATTTCGCCATTGCCGAGGACGGCAGGTACGTCGAAATCCGGGGCTTGTTTGCCGACGAGTACGCTCATTGGATATCTCCTGATATAGGGGTGACGATTGAAGTAAAAGGACCGGACCAAGTCTGGCGCAGATAAGCGACAGCCCTGTGACGCAGTCACGCTTCGTGAAGACCGACCATCATACACTGAAAAAACCGTTCGTCAGTGAGCCCGCCGCCCCCCGGCAATACCCTGCGAATCTACTTTGACAATCATTCTCGTTAACATTAAGATCCATCGCACTTAAGCCTTAAACCCGCGACGGTTCTCCCTTATGTATGTGTGCCTCTGTACTGGCGTCACCGACGGACAAATCCGCGAAGCAATCTATGAAGGTTGCTGCAGCTACAAGGAAGTGCGTGAAACCACCGGCGTTGCCAGCCAGTGCGGGAAATGTGCTTGCCTGGCCAAGCAAGTGGTACGCGAAACCCTGACGCAGCTGCAGACAGCCCAGGCCGCGCTACCCTATTCAGCAGAATTTACACACGCTTAAATCAGCGTGTTTTAAAGAACCGGACTTAGTGTCCGGTTTTTTTATGCCAGCAATTCAATTAGTTAGCGCCAAGACGCGGAACACAAACATTCTTATTCCGATTAATTTTCATTTATTATTCAATAACTTAGGTTTGACACTAGGGATTTCGCCGCTCAAACTCCGCCTTATACACAGCTATTACAGGGCAGGACCCCAGTCATGAAAGGCGACATCTCAGTCATCCAGCAACTCAACAAAATCCTTGCCAATGAACTGGTCGCGATCAATCAGTACTTTCTGCATGCACGCATGTATGACGATTGGGGCCTGGAAAAGCTCGGCAAGCGTGAATACAAAGAATCCATCAAAGCCATGAAGGACGCGGACGCGCTGATCAAGCGCATCTTGTTCCTGGAAGGTCTGCCAAACGTGCAGGACCTGGGCAAGCTGAACATCGGCGAGCACACCCAGGAAATGATCAGCAGCGACCTGGGTTTTGAACGCAAGAGCCACAGCGACCTCAAGGCCGCCATCGCACACTGCGAAACCAAGGGCGACTTCGGCAGCCGTGAACTGCTGGAAGACATCCTGGAAGATCAGGAAGAGCATATCGACTGGCTGGAAACCCAACTGGGCCTGATCGACAAGGTCAGCCTGGAGAACTACCTGCAATCGCAGATGGGTGAATAACCCGTAGTTCAACAGTCACAAAAAAGCCCCGCTCTCCTTGGAGAAGCGGGGCTTTTTATTGCATGGCTTTTTACAAGTGCATCACGCGTCAGTCTTGGCTGCCGCGTTTGCCGCTGCATCCTTGATCAGCGCCTGCAACGAACCGTCAGCTGCCATTTCAGTGATGATGTCGCTACCGCCGACCAGCTCACCGGCCACCCACAATTGTGGGAAGGTTGGCCAGTTGGCGTACTTTGGCAGGTTGGCGCGGATTTCCGGGTTTTGCAGGATATCCACGTAAGCGAATTTCTCGCCACACGCCATGATGGCCTGGGACGCCTTCGCGGAGAAACCGCACTGAGGAGCGTTCGGAGCGCCCTTCATGTAAAGCAGAATGGTGTTGTTGGCAATCTGCTCTTTGATCGTTTCGATGATATCCATGGAACACCTCGGCTGGAACTTTGCGACTCACAGGTCGGCACGGTGGCGCATTGTAACGCAAAATCCCAGCGTGGTGCTCGGGCACCTTATGCAGCGGCCACCTGCACCGGCACCCCGTTCAGCGCGGCGTTGCCCGACAATTCATCCAACTGCCGCTCGTCGGTCAAGTCATTCGCACTCGCCCCTGGCTGCCCGCTGGCGATGCTCATCTGCACGCCCGGGCGCCCATGCCCCCAGCCATGGGGCAGGCTGACCACGCCGGGCATCATGTCCACGCTGGCGACGACTTCCACCTCAATCATGCCGATGCGCGAACTCACACGCACCCGCTGGCCATCACTCAACTGACGACTGCTCAGGTCGTCGGGATGCATCAGCAACTGGTGCCGAGGCTTGCCCTTCACCAGCCGGTGATAGTTGTGCATCCAGGAATTATTGCTGCGCACATGGCGACGGCCGATCAGCAGCAGTTCGTCGGCCACCGGCATCGGCTGCGCCGCGAACCGCGCCAGGTCCGCAAGGATTACTGCCGGTGCGGCCTGCACCTTGCCGTCTGCGGTTTTCAAACGGGCGGCCAGGTTGGGCTTGAGCGGCCCCAGGTCCACGCCATGCGGATGATCCGCCAGCATCGCGACCGACAGCTTATGCGTGGAGGCATCACCGTACACGCCTGCGCGAAGCCCGAAGTCGATCATCTGCGCCGGAGGCATTGTCGGCTTGAGCGCGACGCCAGTCTGCGCGGCAAACGCCTTGGCCAGGCCGACGAAAATCTCCCAGTCGTGCAGCGCCCCCGTCGGTTTGGGCAAAATGGCGCGATTGAAGCGCGTGATGTTCCGCACGGCGAACATATTGAACGTGGTGTCGTAGTGGTCATTTTCCAACGCCGAGGTGGAGGGCAGGATCAGGTCGGCGTAGCGCGTGGTCTCGTTGATGTACAAGTCAATGCTGACCATGAACTCCAACCCATCCAGCGCCTGCTCCAGCTGCCGCCCGTTCGGTGTCGAGAGAACAGGGTTACCCGCCACGGTCACCAAGGCGCGGATTTGCCCTTCGCCTTCGGTGAGCATTTCTTCCGCCAGGGCGGACACCGGTAATTCGCCGCCGTACTCTGGACGCCCGGAAACCCGGCTCTGCCAGCGATTGAAATGCCCGCCGCCGGTCGAGGCCACCAGGTCCACCGCCGGCGTGGTGCACAAGGCGCCACCGACACGGTCGAGGTTGCCGGTCACCAGGTTGATCAACTGCACCAACCAATGACACAGCGTGCCAAACGCCTGGGTCGATACGCCCATGCGCCCATAACACACCGCCTTGTCCGCCGCCGCAAAATCCCGCGCCAGCTGGCGGATCTGCTCGGCAGGCACCGCACACTGGCGGCTCATGGCCTCGGCGGTAAATCCGGCAATCGCCAGGCGCACGTCTTCCAGGCCCTCGATCGGCAAATGGCTGTCGCGGGTCAGATTTTCGCTAAACAGAGTGTTGAGCACGCCGAACAACAGCGCCGCATCGCCGCCGGGCCGCACGAACAGATGCTGATCGGCGATCGCCGCCGTTTCACTGCGCCGCGGGTCGACCACCACCACTTTGCCGCCCCGCGCCTGAATCGCCTTGAGGCGCTTTTCCACGTCTGGCACGGTCATGATGCTGCCGTTGGACGCCAACGGGTTGCCGCCCAGGATCAGCATGAAATCGGTGTGATCGATGTCCGGTATCGGCAACAACAGGCCATGGCCGTACATGAGGTGGCTGCTGAGGTGATGCGGCAACTGGTCAACCGAGGTCGCGGAAAACCGATTGCGCGTCTTGAGCTGGCCGAGGAAGTAGTTGCTGTGGGTCATCAGCCCGTAGTTGTGCACGCTGGGGTTGCCTTGATACACCGCGACCGCATTCTGCCCATGGCGCGCCTGGATGCCCGCCAGCCGTTCGGCTACCAGCGCAAAGGCGTCTTCCCACGGGATGGGTTGCCATTCGCTGCCGACGCGCAACATGGGCTGGTGCAGGCGGTCCGGGTCGTTCTGGATATCCTGCAGGGCCACGGCCTTGGGGCAGATATGCCCACGGCTGAAGGTGTCCAGCGGGTCGCCCTTGATCGAGGTGATCGCCAGGCTGCCGTCGTCGGCTTGGGTGGTTTCAAGCGTCAGGCCACAGATGGCCTCACACAGATGGCAGGCACGGTGGTGGAGAGTCTTGGTCATGGCCAGTCTCTGTTATGGGCTTTGGCCCAACTATGGCCCCCGACCGGGATGCGCACCAGCAACGTCAGCCCTGTGAATCGAGGGGCATAGGCCAGACCATGTGCAAATGTTTCAAAACCTTGCACACGGCCTCTGAAACCGACGCAGCCTGGCCTGGGCCCGCCCTCACACATTGCAAAAGGTCTCGGGGCCAGTGTACAAATGGGCCGCTGCTGTCTGGAATCCGTCTTCAAAAGCGCTCCGGCGCCCTGCTTGAACACCCTTAAAAACCGTAGCCCTATTGGTAAGACGCGACATTTAATTATAAGATCGCGCCTTCCCCTATTTCGTCGCCCCGTGCGGCTTTCGCCGCAGGTCTCGCCCGTTGTCACAATAAACAAGGCTTTGAGTATCTGCGGTCTGTTGCAAAAAGGTAGTTAATGATGAGCGCAAGGCACTTTCTCTCCCTGATGGATTGCACGCCCGAAGAGCTGGTCAGCGTGATCCGTCGAGGCATTGAGCTTAAAGACCTGCGTAACCGCGGCGTACTGTTCGAGCCTTTGAAAAACCGCGTGCTCGGGATGATTTTCGAGAAGTCGTCGACCCGCACCCGCGTGTCCTTCGAAGCCGGCATGATCCAACTGGGTGGCCAGGCCATCTTCCTGTCATCGCGTGATACCCAACTGGGCCGTGGCGAACCGATCGCCGATGCTGCACGCGTGATGTCGCGCATGCTCGATGCGGTGATGATCCGTACCTTTGCCCACAGCACCGTGACCGAATTTTCCGCCAACTCCCGGGTACCGGTGATCAACGGCCTGTCCGATGACCTGCACCCGTGCCAGTTGCTGGCCGATATGCAAACGTTCCTGGAGCACCGTGGTTCGATCCAAGGCAAGACCGTGGCCTGGATCGGCGACGGCAATAACATGTGCAACAGCTATATAGAAGCGGCGATCCAGTTCGACTTCCAACTGCGCGTTGCCTGCCCGGAAGGCTACGAGCCGGATGCGCGTTTCCTGGCACAGGCCGGTGATCGCGTGACCATCGTGCGCGACCCGCGTGACGCGGTGATCGGTGCGCACCTGGTGAGCACCGACGTGTGGACCTCCATGGGCCAGGAAGAAGAAACCGCGAAGCGCCTGGCCCTGTTCGCGCCGTTCCAAGTGACCCGCGCCCTGCTCGACCTGGCCGCGCCGGACGTGCTGTTCATGCACTGCCTGCCCGCGCACCGTGGCGAGGAAATCAGCCTCGACCTGCTCGACGATGAACGCTCGGTGGCCTGGGACCAGGCTGAAAACCGCCTGCACGCGCAGAAGGCCCTGCTCGAATTCCTCGTCCCGCCGTCGTACCACCACGCATGAGCCAGCCCTTCCTGCTGAACCTGCGCAATCTGGCATGCGGCTATCAAGATCAACGCGTGGTGCAGAACCTCAACCTGCACCTCAACGCCGGCGACATCGGTTGCCTGCTGGGCTCCTCGGGCTGCGGCAAAACCACCACCTTGCGTGCAATCGCCGGGTTTGAGCCGGTGCATGAAGGTGAAATCAGCCTGGCCGGCGAAGTAATCTCCACCGCCGGATTCACCCTGGCACCGGAGAAACGTCGAATCGGCATGGTGTTCCAGGACTACGCGCTGTTTCCCCACCTCAGCGTGGCCGACAACATTGCGTTCGGCATTCGCAAGCACCCGCAAAAAGACCGGGTGGTCGCTGAGCTGCTGGAGCTGGTCAACCTGAAAAACCTTGGCAAGCGCTTTCCCCACGAGCTTTCGGGCGGCCAACAGCAGCGTGTGGCCCTGGCCCGTGCCCTGGCGCCGGAGCCGCAACTGTTGCTGCTGGATGAACCTTTCTCCAACCTCGACGGCGAACTGCGGCGCAAGCTCAGCCACGAAGTGCGTGAGATTCTCAAGGCTCGCGGCACCAGTGCGATCCTGGTGACCCATGATCAGGAAGAGGCATTCGCCGTGAGTGATCAGGTGGGTGTGTTCAAGGAAGGCCGGCTTGAACAGTGGGACACGCCCTACAACCTCTACCACGAACCGCAAACGCCATATGTCGCCAGCTTTATCGGCCAGGGTTATTTCATCCGTGGCCAACTGAGCTCGCCGGAATCGGTCAGTACCGAGCTGGGCGACCTGCGGGGTAATCGCGCCTACAACTGGCCTACGGGCGGCGCGGTGGATGTGTTGCTGCGCCCCGACGATATTGTCTACGCGCCGGACAGCGCGTTGAAAGCGCGGATTGTCGGCAAAACCTTCCTGGGCGCTTCGACCCTGTATCGCCTGCAACTGCCAACGGGTGCACAGCTGGAGTCGATTTTCCCCAGCCATGCCGACCATCCGGTCGGAGCGGAGGTGGGCATTCGCGTGGCCGCCGAACATCTGGTGCTGTTCCAGGCTTCGGGCAGCGTCGCGGCGCATATTCCTCAATCCGATTCTGGTGTGCGGCGCTACAGCCACGCCACCTGACGAAACCGGATCAAAACAGGTGGGAGCTGGCTTGCTCGCGAATGCGGTTTTTCAGCAACGAATCGGATGCCTGACACTCCGCTTTCGCGAGCAAGCCCGCTCCCACATTTTGATCTTCATGCACTTCAAGATGATGCGGTCAAGCCCGGCCAATCGGCGCGAATTTGGCCTGGGTATGCTCCGCCAGTACCGCTGCTGGCAATTCAACTTCCAACCCCCTCCTCCCGGCGCTCACAAAAATTGTTGCGAACGGCTGCGCCGTCACGTCGATAAATGTGCGCAAACGCTTCTTCTGCCCCAAGGGGCTGATGCCACCCAACAGGTAACCGGTTGAACGCTGCGCTGCAGCCGGGTCGGCCATTTCGACTTTTTTGACGCCCGCCGCGTGCGCCAGGGCTTTCAAGTCCAGACTTCCGACGACCGGCACCACCGCCACTAACAATTCGCCCTTTTCACTGCTGGCCAGCAGGGTCTTGAAGACTTGCGCCGGGTCGAGGCCCAATTTTTCCGCGGCCTCCAGGCCATACGAAGCCGCCTTGGGGTCGTGCTCGTAGCTGTGGATGCGATGTTCGGCGCGAACTTTTTTCAACAGGTCCAAAGCGGGGGTCATAGAGTCTCCGGGCGTAGCAAACAGATGGCCAATTCTAGGCCAAGCCCACGCAAAACGCTCTAGTGCGCACGCTACCGCAACCCAGCCCGGATGGCGCCAGCGTGATCATTCACCAGACCAATAGTTTGAAAGTGACTAATGGTTCACTTTCGACCTTTGACAGCAGTCATTCTTGTCTATATTTTTTCGTTTCCGAATACTGTAGGAATAGACCTGCGGATTCGTAGCAGTAAGCCGTTTAAGAGATGGGGATCTTTTTCACGGTGAAAATCGCGCATGGCCCGTTGAGGCCAATCGCCAGACAAGAACAACAATTGAGGTTTTCCATGACAACTGCTCTTCAACAGCCTTCACTTTCGAGCCAATGCATGGCCGAATTTCTGGGGACTGCGCTTCTGATCTTCTTCGGTACAGGCTGTGTCGCTGCGCTCAAGGTCGCGGGTGCCAGCTTTGGCTTATGGGAAATCAGCATCATCTGGGGGGTTGGCGTCAGCATGGCGATCTACCTGAGCGCCGGTATTTCCGGGGCCCACCTCAACCCGGCAGTCAGTATCGCGCTGTGTATCTTCGCCGATTTCGAAAAACGCAAACTGCCCTTCTATATCCTCGCCCAGATCGCCGGCGCCTTCTGCTCGGCGGCCTTGGTGTACACGCTCTACAGCAATCTTTTTTTCGATTACGAACAAACCCACCATATGGTGCGCGGCTCGCAGGCCAGCCTGGAATTGGCGTCGGTGTTCTCCACCTACCCCCATGCACTGCTGAGCACCGCGCAGGCGTTCCTGGTGGAAATGGTCATCACCGCGATCCTGATGGGCGTGATCATGGCCCTTACCGACGACAACAATGGCCTGCCTCGTGGCCCGCTGGCGCCGCTGCTGATCGGCCTGTTGATCGCCGTGATCGGCAGCGCCATGGGCCCGTTGACCGGCTTTGCGATGAACCCGGCGCGGGATTTCGGGCCCAAGCTGATGACCTTTTTCGCCGGCTGGGGTGAAATAGCCTTTACTGGCGGTCGCGATATTCCTTACTTCCTGGTTCCGATTTTCGCGCCGATTGTCGGCGCATGCCTCGGTGCTGCGGCCTATCGCGGGCTGATTGCCCGTCATCTGCCGAGCGCCGTACCTGCCACAACGGATGAAACCACTGACACGGCTGTCAACGGCAAGACTCGTATTTCCTGAACGCGCCGGCCTGGTCCCCTGCCCTTCGTGGCCCAGGCTGATTTCCGACTTCCTTATTTCGTCCAAGGCAATTGACATGACCGACATTCAGAATAAGAACTACATCATTGCCCTTGATCAGGGCACCACCAGTTCCCGCGCCATCATCTTTGATCGTGACGCCAACGTGGTTTGCACCGCCCAGCGTGAATTCACCCAGCATTACCCGCAGGCCGGCTGGGTCGAGCATGACCCGATGGAAATTTTCGCCACCCAGAGCGCGGTGATGGTCGAGGCCCTGGCACAAGCCGGCCTGCACCATGACCAGGTCGCCGCCATTGGTATCACCAACCAGCGTGAAACCACCGTGGTATGGGACAAAGTCACTGGCCGCCCGATCTACAACGCGATCGTCTGGCAGTGCCGCCGCAGCACCGAGATCTGCCAGCAGCTCAAGCGTGATGGCCATGAGCAGTACATCAACGATGCTACCGGCCTGGTCACCGACCCGTACTTCTCGGGCACCAAACTCAAGTGGATCCTCGACAACGTCGAAGGCAGCCGTGAGCGTGCGCGCAATGGCGAACTGCTGTTCGGCACCATCGACAGCTGGCTGATCTGGAAATTTACCGGCGGCAAAACCCACGTCACCGACTACACCAACGCCTCGCGCACCATGCTCTTCAACATCCACACCCTGGAGTGGGATGCGAAGATGCTGGAGATTCTGGACGTGCCGCGTGAAATGCTGCCGGAAGTGAAGTCCTCCTCGGAAATCTACGGTCGCACCAAAAGCGGCATCGCCATCGGCGGTATCGCCGGCGACCAGCAAGCGGCGCTGTTCGGCCAGATGTGCGTGGAAGCCGGCCAGGCCAAGAACACCTACGGCACCGGCTGCTTCCTGCTGATGAACACCGGCGACAAGGCAGTCAAATCCAAGCACGGCATGCTCACCACCATCGCCTGCGGCCCGCGTGGCGAAGTGGCTTACGCGCTGGAAGGCGCGGTATTCAACGGCGGTTCTACCGTGCAATGGCTGCGTGACGAGCTGAAAATCATCGCCGACGCCACCGACACCGAATACTTCGCCGGCAAGGTCAAGGACAGCAACGGCGTGTACCTGGTGCCAGCCTTCACCGGCCTGGGCGCCCCGTACTGGGACCCGTATGCGCGTGGCGCGCTGTTCGGCCTGACCCGTGGCGTACGCGTGGATCACATTATTCGTGCAGCGCTGGAGTCGATTGCCTACCAGACCCGCGACGTACTGGACGCCATGCAGCAGGATTCCGGCGAACGCCTCAAGGCCCTGCGTGTGGACGGCGGCGCGGTAGCCAACAACTTCCTGATGCAATTCCAGGCCGATATCCTCGGCACCCAGGTTGAGCGCCCGCAAATGCGCGAAACCACCGCACTCGGCGCCGCCTACCTGGCGGGTCTGGCGTGCGGCTTCTGGGGCAGCCTGGACGAGCTGCGCGGCAAGGCCGTGATCGAGCGCGAGTTCGAACCGCAACTGGACGAGGTGGCGAAGGAGAAGCTCTACGCCGGCTGGCAAAAAGCAGTCAGCCGTACCCGCGACTGGGAACCGCACGAAGGCGCTGAATAAGCCAAGCGCCGGACCCCTATAGGGTTGTAACTGGCGGGGAGCCGCTTGCTGCGTCATCATGGGCCACTTTTGTATGGCAGCCCAAAGGACGCCCCATGAATCTGCCTCCCCGCCAGCAACAAATCCTCGAACTGGTCCGCGAACGCGGTTACGTCAGTATCGAGGAAATGGCGCAGTTATTCGTTGTGACCCCGCAAACCATCCGCCGCGATATCAACCAGCTGGCGGACGCCAACCTGTTGCGCCGCTACCACGGCGGCGCGGCCTATGATTCCAGTGTCGAGAACACCGCGTACGCCATGCGTGCCGACCAGATGCGCGACGAGAAACAGCGCATCGGTGAAGCCATTGCGGCGCAAATTCCCGATCACGCCTCGCTGTTTATCAATATCGGCACCACCACGGAATCGATTGCGCGTGCGCTGCTGAATCACAATCACCTGAAGATCATCACCAACAACCTCAACGTCGCCACGATGCTCAGCGCCAAGGACGACTTCGATGTGTTGCTGACCGGCGGTAACGTGCGCCGTGATGGAGGGGTGGTCGGTCAGGCCAGTGTCGACTTCATCAACCAGTTCAAGGTCGACTTTGCGCTGGTGGGCATCAGCGGTATCGACGAAGACGGCAGTTTGCTGGACTTCGATTACCAGGAAGTCCGGGTTTCCCAGGCGATTATTGCGAATGCGCGCCAAGTGATTCTGGCAGCCGACTCCAGCAAATTCGGGCGCAATGCCATGATTCGCCTGGGGCCGATCAGTTTGGTGGACTGTTTGGTGACGGATCAGCAACCGGTGCCGGCGCTGGTGCAGTTGTTGAATCAGCACAAGGTTCGGCTGGAAGTGGTTTAGCGTCTGCACTGCCGCCTTCGCGGGCAAGCCCGCTTCCACATTCGACTGCATTCCCATGCTGGAACTCGGTCAAGGGTGGGAGCGGGCTTGCCCGCGAAAGCGATTTATCCAGCACCCTTCCCTTGAGCCTTGCCAGGCTTATGTTCACAAATTTTCCTTTCCCCGCCCTTCGATGAGTTTTTTCAATCGAACTTGGGTGGCTGCGCGCGCGTTTATCAGCTACCATTTTCGCAAATGAACATTAATGTTCGAATTCCAATACGAAAAAGATCGCGAGGCCAGCCGATGAACCCTTCTACCTTGCCTGCTCCACCGCTTGCCGAAGTCTATGACGTTGCCGTTATCGGTGGCGGGATCAATGGCGTCGGCATTGCAGCAGACGCAGCCGGGCGTGGGTTGTCGGTTTTCCTTTGCGAAAAGGACGACCTGGCCAGCCACACGTCTTCCGCCAGCAGCAAGCTGATCCACGGCGGCCTGCGCTACCTTGAACATTACGAATTCCGTCTGGTGCGCGAAGCCCTGGCTGAACGTGAAGTGTTGCTGGCCAAGGCCCCGCACATCGTCAAGCAAATGCGCTTTGTGTTGCCGCACCGCCCGCACCTGCGCCCGGCGTGGATGATTCGCGCCGGCCTGTTCCTGTACGACCACCTGGGCAAGCGCGAGAAGCTCGCCGGGTCGAAAAGCCTGAAGTTCGGCGCCGACAGCCCGCTCAAAAGCGAAATCACCAAAGGCTTCGAATACTCAGATTGCTGGGTCGACGATGCCCGCCTGGTGGTGCTCAACGCCATGGCCGCCCGCGAAAAAGGCGCGCATATCCACACCCAGACCCGTTGCATCAGCGCGCACCGCAGCAACGGCATGTGGGAAATGAACATGGAACGCGATGACGGCAGCCTGTTCTCGATTCGTGCCCGTGCCCTGGTGAACGCGGCAGGCCCGTGGGTCGCCAAGTTCATCAAGGAAGACCTGAAGCTGGACTCGCCTTACGGCATCCGCCTGATCCAGGGCAGCCACCTGATCGTGCCGAAGCTGTACGAAGGCGCCCACGCGCACATCCTGCAGAACGAAGACCAACGCATCGTCTTCACCATTCCGTACCTGAACCACCTGACCATCATCGGCACCACCGACCGCGAATACACCGGCGACCCGGCGAAAGTGGCGATTACCGAAGGTGAAACCGACTACATGCTGAAAGTGGTGAATGCGCACTTCAAGAAACAGCTGAGTCGCGAAGATATCGTGCACACCTATTCCGGCGTGCGCCCACTGTGCAACGACGAGTCGGATAACCCGTCGGCGATCACTCGCGACTACACACTGTCGCTGTCGGGCGGCACTGGCGAGGCGCCGATCCTGTCGGTGTTCGGCGGCAAGCTGACCACCTACCGCAAACTCGCCGAGTCGGCGATGGCCCAACTGGCGCCGTACTTCACGCAGATGCGCCCAAGCTGGACCGCCACCGCCAGCCTGCCGGGCGGCGAAGATATGAGCACGCCAGAAGCGTTGGCCGAAGCGATTCGCGCCAAGTTCAACTGGGTGCCTGAGGGAATCGCCCGTCGCTGGTCCACCACTTACGGCAGCCGTACCTGGCGCTTGCTGGAAGGCGTGCAATCGCTGGCAGACCTGGGCGACCACCTGGGGGGCGGCCTGTACACCCGCGAAGTCGATTACCTGTGCACCGAAGAATGGGCGACTCAACCGCAGGACGTGCTGTGGCGTCGCACCAAGCTCGGGCTGTTCACCACCCAGGAAGAGCAGGACAACGTGCAGCGTTACCTGTCCAAGGTCGAGCAGAACCGCAAGATCGAAGCGGCCTGATCAGACCGCCGCTGCAAAAGCCCCTGCGCCGTAAGGCTCAGGGGCTTTTTTATATCTCAAGGGACTGGCGCTGATAGCGCAGCCCCATTTGATGATTACCCCGCTACCGGTCAGCTTTAGTGACCTGAGGTACTACGGGGCCGGGCCCTTCAACTTCACCTGCGCCGACAATGTCGACGGGGCAGCGGGCGGGGGTTGTGTCGGCTGATTAGACGTTTTGATGGGGTGGGGTTTTGGGGGGCATATCCGTTATTGGGGTGACGGCGGCTTATGGTTCCGCCCTTACGGCGGGTCACTTTTGGAAAAGAGCCCCAAAAGTAACCAAAAGGGCTCTTGCCCCACCACTCGGCACCTCGCCTCCGGCTCGGTGTGCCCGCACGCAGACTTGAATCCGTGGGCCGCCGCGATGGGCCATCCATGGCCCAGCGCGGCTAACCCGGCGTCCTGCCGGGTTACCCACGGATTCAAGCCCGCGTGCGGCCAGCGTGGTTAATGGGGCGCCTAGGATCAAGATCAAGATCAAAAGCAGAGCACGGCGGCCTAGTAGCCGACCTGAGTGGTGTAGATCAAGAGCGGGTCGGCGTGCGCAGTGGGGTGCCTTTCTGTGGGAGCTGGCTTGTCGGGTCGCCGCATCGCTGCGATGCAGACACCTCGGTACATCAGGCAAATCCAGTTGATGCTTTCGCAGGCAAGCCAGCTCCCACATTTGAACCGAGGAAAGCTTCAATGCTCAGGTCGGCTGCCAGGCCGCCTCGCTTTGTTTTTGATCTGGCCCTTACATCCTTACCGCTGACGAAGTCAGCGATCTTTTGATCTGCGCTCTTGATCGTGATCTGAGGCGCCCCGTCAATCACGATGGCCGAACGCAGGCTTGAATCCGTGGGCAACCCGGCAGGACGCCGGGTTAGCCGCGCTGGGCCATGGATGGCCCATCGCGGCGGCCCACGGATTCAAGCCGGAGTGAGGGCATGCCGAGCCTAAGCGAGGCACCGAGTGATGGGGCGAAGCGTTTTTGGTTACTTTTTGCGCTCTTCAAAAAGTGACCCGCTGTAAGAGCGGAACCATAAGCCGCCGTTACCCCACCAACGGATATACCCCCACCCCCAGCCCATTCGGTTTTCCGAACGCCCCACCCCATATCATTCGGTTAGCCGGACCCAACACCCAAAACCCTCCCTTCACAAAAAATTAATACCTATATAAATCATACAGTTAACCTTTAACCCCAGGTGTGGCACGACTCATGCTCTACACTCCTTGACGATTGCCTGAGACGCCTCAGGAGCCGTCACGGGCATTCGCTGTACAAGAGAGCCGTCTAACCGGCTTCATAAAAAAAACAAATGTCGAGGAAGTATTGATGCGCATCGTTCCCCATATCCTGGGCGCAGCTATCGCTGCTGCTCTGATCAGCACTCCAGTTTTCGCCGCCGAACTCACCGGCACACTGAAGAAAATCAACGACTCCGGCACCATCACTCTCGCTCACCGCGACAGCTCCATTCCGTTTTCCTACATCGCGGATGGTTCGGGCAAACCAGTGGGCTACTCCCACGACATCCAGTTGGCTATCGTCGAACAACTGAAAAAAGACCTGAACAAGCCCGACCTGAAGGTCAAATACAACCTGGTGACCTCGCAAACCCGTATCCCGTTGATCCAAAACGGCACCGCGGACGTGGAATGCGGCTCCACCACCAACAACACCGAACGCGCCCAGCAAGTTGATTTCACCGTCAACATCTTCGAAATCGGCACCCGTCTGCTGGTCAAGAAAGACAAGGATGGCAAGCCGTCCTACACCGACTTTGCCGACCTGAAAGGCAAAAACGTCGTGACCACCGCCGGCACCACGTCCGAGCGCATCATCAAGGCGATGAACGCCGACAAGCAGATGGGCATGAACGTCATCTCCGCCAAAGACCACGGCGAATCCTTCCAAATGCTGGAAAGCGGCCGCGCCGTGGCTTTCATGATGGACGACGCCCTGCTGGCCGGTGAAGAAGCCAAGGCCAAGAAGCCGGATGACTGGGTCATTACCGGTACTCCACAATCCTTTGAAGCCTACGCGTGCATGGTTCGTAAAGACGACCCTGCGTTCAAGAAAGCCGTGGATGGCGCCATCGTCGCCCTGTTCAAATCCGGCGAAATCAACAAGATCTACAGCAAGTGGTTCGAGAGCCCGATTCCACCAAAAGGCCTGAACCTGAACTTCCCGATGAGCGACAAGGTGAAGGAGCTGATCGCCAACCCAAGCGACAAGCCAGCGCCTGACGTAAAAATCTGATACCTGACTAAGCTTATGTCCTGAGGGAGCCAAACTCCCTCAGGCGTCTGTTACTACCTGCTGGCTTTAATTTGGAACACTCGACCTGGCGGATTCCGAGCCGATCGCGTGTGCCTGACGTTCAACGTCGGGCGGGAAAGGATCTTCCCCAAGCGGGTGCTTGTACATCGATCGATCTCGAGGGGAGACCCTAATGAATTACAACTGGGACTGGGGCGTGTTCTTCAAGTCCACCGGCGTTGGCAGCGAGACTTATCTCGACTGGTATATCGCCGGCTTGGGCTGGACCATCGCCATCGCTGTCGTGGCATGGATTATCGCCTTGTTGCTGGGGTCCGTGCTGGGCGTCATGCGCACCGTGCCGAACCGCATCGTATCGGGCATCGCGACCTGCTACGTGGAACTGTTTCGTAACGTACCGCTGCTGGTGCAGCTGTTTATCTGGTACTTCCTCGTACCCGATATGCTCCCGCAAAACCTGCAGGACTGGTACAAACAGGACCTCAACCCGACCACCTCGGCTTACCTGAGCGTTGTCGTGTGCCTGGGCCTGTTCACCGCCGCCCGTGTGTGTGAACAAGTGCGTACCGGTATCCAGGCGCTGCCACGTGGCCAGGAATCCGCTGCACGCGCCATGGGTTTCAAGCTGCCGCAGATCTACTGGAACGTGCTGCTGCCCCAGGCCTATCGGATCATCATTCCGCCGCTTACCTCGGAATTCCTCAACGTGTTCAAGAACTCCTCCGTGGCGTCCTTGATCGGCCTGATGGAATTGCTGGCGCAAACCAAGCAGACCGCCGAGTTCTCGGCCAACCTGTTTGAAGCCTTCACCCTGGCTACGCTGATCTACTTCACCCTGAACATGAGCCTGATGCTGCTCATGCGCGTGGTCGAGAAGAAAGTCGCCGTGCCCGGCCTGATCTCCGTGGGGGGTAAATAATGGAATTCGATTTCAGCGGCATCATCCCCGCCATTCCGGGCCTGTGGAACGGCATGGTCATGACCTTGCAGTTGATGGTCATGGGCGTGGTCGGCGGCATCGTGCTGGGTACCCTCCTCGCACTGATGCGCCTGTCGTCCAGCAAACTGCTGTCACGCCTGGCCGGCGCCTATGTGAACTATTTCCGTTCAATCCCGCTGCTGCTGGTGATCACCTGGTTCTACCTGGCGGTGCCGTTCGTGCTGCGCTGGATCACCGGCGAAGACACGCCGATCGGCGCGTTCACCTCCTGCGTCGTGGCCTTCATGATGTTTGAAGCCGCGTACTTCTGTGAAATCGTGCGGGCCGGCGTGCAGTCGATCCCCAAGGGCCAGATGGCGGCGGCACAAGCGATGGGCATGACCTACGGCCAGACCATGCGCCTGATCATCCTGCCCCAGGCGTTCCGCAAGATGACCCCGTTGCTGCTGCAACAGTCGATCATCCTGTTCCAGGACACTTCGCTGGTCTACACCGTAGGCCTGGTGGATTTCCTCAACTCCGCCCGCTCCAACGGCGATATCATCGGCCGCTCCAATGAGTTCCTGATCTTTGCCGGTGTCGTCTACTTCATCATCAGCTTTTCCGCCTCGCTGCTGGTCAAGCGTCTGCAAAAAAGGTTTGCCGTATGATCTCTATCAAGAACATCAACAAGTGGTATGGCGACTTCCAGGTGCTGACCGATTGCAGCACCGAGGTTAAAAAAGGCGAAGTGATCGTGGTGTGCGGGCCGTCCGGCTCGGGCAAATCCACGCTGATCAAGTGCGTCAACGCGCTGGAGCCGTTCCAGAAGGGCGATGTGGTCGTCGACGGCACCTCCATCGCCGACCCGAAGACCAACCTCCCGCAACTGCGTTCACGGGTGGGCATGGTGTTTCAGCACTTCGAGCTGTTCCCGCACCTGACCATCACCGAAAACCTGACCATCGCGCAGATCAAGGTGCTTGGCCGCAGCAAGGAAGAAGCCACCAAAAAGGGCCTGCAACTGCTTGAGCGCGTAGGCCTGTCGGCACACGCCCACAAGCACCCGGGCCAGCTCTCCGGCGGCCAGCAACAACGTGTGGCAATTGCCCGCGCCCTGGCCATGGACCCGATCGTGATGCTGTTCGACGAACCGACCTCCGCCCTCGACCCGGAGATGGTCAACGAAGTGCTCGACGTGATGGTGCAACTGGCCCACGAAGGCATGACCATGATGTGCGTGACCCACGAAATGGGCTTCGCCCGCAAAGTGGCCGACCGCGTGATCTTCATGGACGCCGGCAAGATCATCGAAGACTGCCCGAAAGAGGAGTTCTTCGGCGATATCAGCGCCCGCTCCGAGCGTGCGCAGCACTTCCTTGAGAAGATCCTGCAGCACTAAGCCCTACAGCGCTTCCACTGTGAAAACCGGATCCATTGTGGGAGCGGGCTTGCTCGCGAAAGCTATCTGTCAGTTGATACATCAGTAACTGGCAGACCGCTTTCGCGAGCAAGCCCGCTCCCACATTGGACCGCGCAGGCTGGCAAGCTCTGGTTGACCCAAGGCATCTGTGATGAAATGCGACCCCAACCAATTTCGCGCCGCACCGCCATCACTTGCCGTGAAACCTCGTCTGATTCGCCAACTGTTCCTGCCGCCGTTGATCATCGCCTTGATGATCGGCCTGGGTTATATCGGCTTCTGGGTCAGTGAGTACTATGGCATCCGCACCCTCAGCGACACTGGCGAACGCCAGCTGGAACTGCACGCCCGCACCGTCGAAAGCGAACTGAGCAAATACACCTACCTGCCCAGCCTGCTGGAGTTGGAGTCCAGCGTTTCCGCGCTGCTGGCCGACCCGAACCAGGAAACCCGGCAAACGGTCAACGATTACCTCGAGGGCCTGAACCGACGCAGTCGCAGTCGGGCCATTTACGTGATGGACACCACCGGCCGTGTGCTGGCCACCAGTAACTGGCGCGATGCCGACAGTTATCAGGGTGAAGACCTGTCCTTCCGTGCCTATTTCCAAAATGCCGTGCGCGGCCAGCCCGGGCGTTTCTACGGCATCGGCAGCACCAACGGCGAACCTGGCTACTACTTGGCCCACGGCCTGGAAGAGCACGGCAAGATCATCGGCGTGGCCGTGGTCAAGGTGCGCCTCGAAGCGCTGGAAGAACGCTGGCAGCGCGCCCGTCTCGAAGCGTTTGTCAGCGATGAAAACGGCATCATCATCCTCTCCAGCGACCCGGCCCGCCGCCTCAAGGCCGTACGCCCTTTGAGCGATGACACCAAGGAACGCCTGGCCCACAGCCTGCAATATTACTGGGCGACCCTGAACGAGCTGGAGCCGCTGGCCCGCGAACGCTTGAACGAAGGCACCGAAAAACTGACCTTCCCGGCCAACAGTGAAGTGGTTAACGACGAGCATGAAGTGAGCTACCTGGCGCAAACCCGCCCACTCAACGACACCCCGTGGAATTTCACCCTGCTTACGCCACTCAATGACTTGCGCCGCGCTGCGATCAACCAGGGCATTCTGGTGGCCGTCGCCTTTGGTCTGGTGGCCTTCCTGCTGATCGCCTGGAACGAACGCCGCAAGGTCATCGCCACCCGCCTCGCCGCCCGCGAAGCCTTGCAGGAAGCCAACAGCCAGCTGGAGCGTCGGATTGCCGAACGCACCGCCGACCTGCGGGCCAGCAACGAACGGCTCAAAGGCCAGATCCGCGAACGGCGCCAGGCCGAAGAAACCCTGCGCCGCGCCCAGGATGAACTGGTGCAGGCCGGCAAACTGGCGGCCATCGGCCAGATGTCCACCAGCATCGCCCATGAATTGAACCAGCCGTTGGCCGCGTTGCGCACTCTGTCGGGTAACACCGTGCGCTTCCTCGAACGGGGCGCCCTGGACACCGCCAGCGCCAATCTCAAAACCATCAACGAGCTGATAGACCGCATGGGCCGTATCACCGCCAGCCTGCGTTCGTTTGCCCGGCGCGGCGATAACCAGGGCGAAGCCAACCTTGCCAAGGCCGTGGACGCGGCGTTCCAGGTGCTGGGCGCGCGCCTGGACGGCCTGCCGCTGACCCTGCACCGCGAGTTCAACAATGCGCAGTTGCAGATCGACCAAACGCGCCTGGAGCAAATCCTGGTCAACCTGATCGGCAACGCCCTCGATGCGATGCAGGCGCAACCGGCCCCCGAACTGTGGCTGGAAGGCCACAGCACCGACGGCAAGTACCGCCTGCACGTGCGCGACAACGGCCACGGTATCGACCCCGAGGCGCGCAAACATCTATTCGAACCGTTCTTCACCACCAAACCCGGCGAACAAGGGCTGGGCCTGGGCCTGACCCTGTCCGCCAGCCTCGCGGCGGCCACCGGCGGCAACCTCGCCGTGGAGCACCCGGCCAGTGGTGGTACGGCCTTTGTCTTGTGCCTGCCGCTGGCGGGCACTCAGAAAGCTGAGTCGACATGAATACAGACACCACAGCCGCAAAAGACGACCTTACCGTGCTGATCGTCGAAGATGACCCGCATGTGCTGCTCGGCTGCCAGCAGGCGCTGGCGCTGGAAGACATTCCCAGCGTGGGCGTAGCCAGTGCCGAAGAAGCCCTCAAGCGTATCGGCGAGAATTTTGCCGGTATCGTCATCAGTGATATTCGCCTGCCGGGCATCGACGGACTGGAGCTGCTGACCCGCCTCAAGGCGCTGGATAAAAGCCTGCCGGTGGTGCTGATTACCGGGCATGGCGATATCTCGATGGCCGTCGGCGCCATGCGCAACGGCGCCTATGATTTCATGGAAAAACCCTTCTCCCCCGAGCGCCTGGTCGACGTCGCCCGCCGCGCTCTGGAGCAGCGCGGGCTGGCGCGGGAAGTCTGGTCGCTGCGCCGCCAGTTGGCCGAGCGCGACTCTTTGGAAGGCCGCATCATCGGCCGCTCGCCGGCCATGCAGAACTTGCGCGAGCTGATCGCCAATGTGGCCGACACCTCGGCCAACGTGCTGATCGAAGGCGAGACCGGCACCGGCAAGGAACTGGTTGCGCGCTGCCTGCATGATTTCAGTCGGCGCCATTCGCATCAATTCGTCGCCCTGAACTGCGGCGGCCTGCCGGAAAATCTCTTCGAAAGCGAGATTTTCGGCCATGAAGCCAACGCGTTTACCGGCGCCGGCAAGCGCCGCATCGGCAAGATCGAACACGCCCACGAAGGCACGCTGTTCCTCGATGAGGTGGAAAGCATGCCGATTAACCTGCAGATCAAACTGCTGCGGGTCTTGCAGGAGCGCACCCTCGAACGCCTGGGTTCGAACCAGAGCGTGGCGGTGGATTGCCGAGTGATCGCCGCCACCAAGTCCGACCTCGACGAACTGAGCCGCGCCAATCAGTTCCGCAGCGACCTGTACTACCGCCTCAACGTGGTGACCCTGGAACTGCCGCCCCTGCGCGAACGCCGCGAAGATATCCTGCAACTGTTCGAACACTTCCTGCAGCAGTCGTCGCTACGCTTCGACCGCGCCGTGCCGGAACTGGACAACCAGACCGTGTCGAGCCTGATGAGCCACGACTGGCCAGGCAATGTGCGTGAACTGCGCAACGTGGCCGAGCGTTTTGCCTTGGGCTTGCCGGCCTTCAAGAAAAGCGGCACCGGCAACGCCAACCATGGCCTGGCCTTCACCGAGGCGGTGGAAGCCTTCGAACGCAACCTGCTGGTGGATGCCCTGCAACGTAGCGGCGGCAACCTGACCCAGGCCAGCCAGGAACTGGGGATGGCCAAGACCACGCTGTTCGACAAGGTCAAGAAATATGGGTTGAACCACTGATGGATCTTATAGTGAAGGCCGCCCTTGGCGCGGCAGTGGTGTTGATTTTGGCCGCACTGGCCAAGACCAAAAACTATTACATCGCCGGATTGGTACCGCTGTTTCCGACCTTTGCGTTGATCGCGCACTACATCGTCGGCAAGGGGCGCTCGGTAGACGACCTGAAGACCACTATCGTGTTTGGGATGTGGTCGATCATTCCGTACTTTGTATACCTGGCGACGTTGTATGTGATGGTCGATCGGATGCGACTGGAAGCGTCGCTCGCCGTGGCGGCGGTGGCGTGGTTGATGGCGGCGACCCTCTTGGTGAGCATTTGGGTACGCGTTCATACCTGACCCAACTCGGTCAAACATGTGGGAGCGGGCTTGCTCGCGAATGCGCTGTATCAGGCACTTAAATATTGGCTGACCGACCGCTTTCGCGAGCACGCCCGCTCCCACATTTGGATCGGTGACAGACAGATAAATCAGCGGACGATCTTGTCGACCTGGATGCCGAGCTTCTTCAGGCGATACCAAAAGCTCCTCTCGGAAATCCCGATCTTCGCCGCCGCTGCCGCCTGCACGCCGTTGCTCTCCTGCAACGCCGCCAGGATGTAGGCTTTCTCCACCTCCGCCAGCGCCGCATCAAGGTCCTGGGGAATGCCCGGCCCGTCGCTGAGAATAGCCGTTACCCCGCTCTCGCTCGGCCTGGAAGCGAACAGATACCCCGGCAGGTCGATATCTTCGATCACAGGCGTTGCGGCCACGATGGTCGCACGCTCCACGCAGTTTTGCAGCTCGCGGATATTGCCCGGCCAGTGGTAAGCCGCCATGGCCTGCAACGCCTCCGGGCTGAAGCCGGTGATGCGTTTGCCGGCGGTGGCGCTGAGGGTCTGGGCAAAGTGGCGAGCCAGAGGCGCGATGTCTTCCACGCGTTCACGCAGGGCCGGCAATGGGATCGGGAAGACGTTGAGACGGTAATACAGGTCTTCGCGAAACTCCTTGTTGGCCACCGCGTCCAGCAGGTTCTTGTTGGTGGCGGCGATGACCCGCACATCCACCTTGCGCTCCCGAGGGTCGCCTACTGGCTCGATCACCCGCTCCTGCAGCGCCCGTAGAATCTTGGCTTGCAGTGCCAGCGGCATATCGCCTACTTCGTCGAGAAACAGCGTGCCCTTGTCGGCCTGCATAAAGCGCCCGACCCGGTCGGCCACAGCGCCGGTAAACGCGCCTTTGCGGTGGCCGAACATTTCGCTTTCCAGCAGGCCTTCAGGGATCGCCGCGCAGTTGACCGCCACAAACGGCTTGTCGGCACGGCTGCCGTGCTTGTGGATGGCGCGGGCGACCATTTCCTTGCCGGTGCCGCTTTCGCCGGTCAGCAGGATCGTGGCGCTGCTGTCGCGCACCGAATCCACCGCTTGCAGGACTTTGCGAAAGGCCGGGCTGTCGCCGACCAGGCTGTCGAACTGCGCGTGTTCATCCAGCTCGGCGCGCATGCGGGCGTTGTCGCGCATGATGTCGCGAAACTGCAGCGCCTTGGCCACGGTGATGTCCAGTTCGTCGATATCGAACGGCTTGGCAATGTAGTCATAGGCGCCGTTGCGCATCGACTGCACGGCGTTTTTCACCGTGCTGTAGGCGGTCATCACGATCACCGGCACCTGCGGGTAACGCACTTTGATCTCAGCCAGCAGCGCCGGCCCGTCCATGCCGGGCATGCGCCAGTCGCTGATCACCAGGTCGATGTCTTCCTGCTCCAGCACCTTGAGCGCGTGCAGGCCGTTGCCGGCAATAAATACCTGCACGCCGTTCTGGCCCAGGGCCGACGCCAGCAGGTCGCAGAGCTTGGGTTCGTCGTCGACTACCAGAATGTTATGCGTCATGACTGTCCTCGTCGTCTTCGCCAATCGCCGGAATGTACAGGCTGAACGTGGCGCCGGCATCTTTCTCGCTGGCACATTCGATGCTGCCGTCGTGACTTTCCATGATCGAATAGACTTTGGCCAGACCCAGGCCAGTACCGGAAGCCTTGGTGGTGACAAATGGCGTGAAGATGCGCTCGATCATCTCCGCCGGAATGCCCTGGCCGGTATCGGCGATGCTGATCAGGGTGTTGTCGCCCAGGCTGCGGATGCCCAGGGTCAGGCGGCCGCCTTCGGGCATGGCGTCGATGGCGTTGAGAATCAGGTTCAGGCAAGCCTGCTTGAGTTGCTTGGCGTCCGCGTAAATCGTCGCGCCCGGCGCCTGGTCGTCTATCTGGGCGTCGATGTTATGGGTCGCGAGTTCCGGCGCGCAGAAGCCGAGGATTTCTTCCACCAGCGGGCGCGCCGGTTGCAGCACGCGCAAGGGCGGGTTGGGCTTGGCGAAGTCGAGGAACTCGGTGATCAGGTCGTTGATGCGGCTGACTTCACTGATCACGTATTCCAGGTGGCGCTTGTCGGCTTCGGGCAGGTCGGCGCGGCGGTGCAGCAATTGGGTGGCGGTCTTGATGATGCCCAGCGGGTTGCGGATCTCGTGGGCCAGGCCCATGGCGACTTCGCCCAGGGCATGCAGGCGGTCACGCCGACGCAACTGGGCTTCGAGGTGATGCAGCTCGCCCAGGCGCTCGGTCATGTGGTTGAAGGTGCTGCTCAATTGCGCCAGTTCATCGCCGCCGGTGACCCGCACGCGGTGCTCGTAATTGCCGGAAATCACCGCGCCCACGCCTTGGGACAAGTCGCGCAGCGGCTGGTCAGGCGCCGCGACACCAACACTCCGGCCGCCAGCGACAGCGCCGAACTGAGCAGGAAAATCAGCACAAACAGATTGCTCTGGTTCACCAGCCCCACCAGGCTGGTATGGCGCAGCAGGCCGCTGAAGATCACGCCTTGCAAGTCGCCGGCATCACTGAAAATCGGCCAGTACAAACCGCTGTAATTATTGGTGAACTGCTCGCTGGGCTGCTTGGTGCTGCGCATCGCGGCTTCGACATTTTTGGAATACGCGACGGGTGATCTTCAAAGCGCTGGGTCGAGAATATCTCCGAGAAGCCGTCGGGGTTGGCCAGGTAAAGACGCAGGTCGAGGGAATGCACATCGGCCACGCTGGTCAGGAAGCTGCTGTCCAGGTAGGTCGCCACCAGCAACAGGTAGTCGACGCCGTCCTGGGTAGTTTCGAAGGTCGAGACCACGATGCCCGTGCTCACGCCCGCCACCTGAACGGTCTGCAACACCGCGTTGCTGGTCAGGCTGATCTGCTTGACGATGTCATCGGACGCGGTGCTGAACACCACTTTTTTATCGCTGGTGCGGATCAGTGCCACCACGTCGATGTCGGTGGCATCGGCGATGTCGGCGGTCAGGCGGTCGTGCTTGGCGGCTTGCCGGCTCGAGGGCGGGCTGGTGTAGCGCAGGAACAGTTTGGCCATGCGTGCATTGTCGTGAAGGATGTCGCCGATCTCGTCCTTGACGATCTTGGTCGACTCTTGCAGCCAGATACGCACGTTGCTGTCGAAAATCTGCGACAGCGTGGTGGCGGCCAGTTCCGCCGCGATCATGGTGGGGATCACGCTGACCAACCAGAACGCCAGCACCAGCTTGCGCTGGACGCTCCAGCGCGAAATGGCAAAGGGACGGGCTTTCTGGCGGGTCTTGGTGATCATCAGGTTTCGCTTATCGCAGCAGCCATGGCAGGGTCGGAACGATCCGGTCGAATAAACAGTTTTACAAGCTTGAGCAGGCCGTTGACCAGCCGGTTGCGGTGGCGGAAAAACACACTGTTGCCCTGGAACTCGCAGCCCAGGCGCAGCTTACTGGCATACCCGGCCTGCCCGCACTCATACACCGCAATATTGTGCTGGATACAGTAGTCGACATTGGTCAGCCAACTGCGGAAGTACAGGTTGTAGTCGCGGGTGAATGCCACGTCATGCCCGAAAAACTTGTCGACCAGCCGGTGTTCGTCCACCAGGACCGGGTTGAACGCCACCAACTGCTCGTCCACCCAGTAAAGAACACAAACGGCGCGCTGTTCAAGACGTTCGAGCACACCGGTGAAGTAACCGGCGGGCAGGCGCTCGAACTGCAACTCGGCCCGCGTCAGGGTGGCTTCGTACAGGCGCATGACGTCGGGCAGTACGTCGTCGATATTGCGCCGCCATTCTACCCGAGGCCCCGGTGCGCGCAGTTTGCGGCGCAGGTCCTTGCGCGTGGACTTGCCCAGCGAGCCGAGGTAGGCATCCACCGAACCGTAAGGCAGCGGCAACACGCCCGTGGGCAAACTCGGCATGCTTTGAAAGCCTGCCGCCCGGCAGCTGTCGAGCCAGTGCGGGTCTTGAGAAGGAGCGTCCTTGACCGCTAGCAGGCCGATGCCGAAGTCATCCGCGTCCTGGCGTGCGGCCGCCAGCAAGTGCTTGAGCAACAGCGCACGGCGCGACGCAGGTACGTGGCTGGCCACCCCGGCGTCGCAGCGTTCGGCCACCGGCGAGCCGATGGCATACAGGCCCAGCTGCAAAACACCCGGCCACAGCCGCTCCAGGCGCTCGGTCAAGCGCTTGCCGGCACCCGACACGGTGGTGTCGAGCCGATAATGGGTGATGAACGCGGCGGCCACGGCCACCAGCGTTCCATCCTGGTAAACCGCCAGGTAACGCCACTTGAAATCAGCGATGGCGGCGTTTTCCACGGCGATGTAATAGTCCCAGTCCTCCAGGGCACCGGGAAAGCAGTCGTTCCAGGCACTGCGCTGGATGCCCCGGATAGTCGGGAAGGCTTGGGTGGTGATCACATATATCCCTTACGCGTAAGCAAGTTCATGGCGGTCGCAAGCGGCCCCTGTGGCGAGCGGGCTTGCCCGCGTTGGGCTGCGAAGCAGCCCCCCTCAAAGTCTCCCGGTTAAACCGCAGTCGGCAGGTTTTGGGGCGGCTGCGCCACCCAACGCGGGCAAGCCCGCTCGCCACTAAGGGGTTCGGTGCGAGCGCTAGAGGTGTGCTGCTCGACGAACTCGGCACTCAACTCGATCACCCGACGGTATTGCAGGTCGACGGTGATCATGTGGTAACAGTTGTCCAACAGGATCTTGGTCACCGGCCCGCCGAGGTGGCGTTCCACGTAATCGGCATTCCAGCGGCTGGTGATGTCGTCTTCGATGGAGTGCAACACCAGCGCCGGCACCTTGACCTGCGGCATGCATTTCTTGACCACGGCGTTCATCCGGTGCAATTCGCGCACGGTGATACCCTCCATGGTCAGCAAGCCGGCCTCGCTGCTCTCCCCTTCCTTCATCTGCCGCTCGACGATGGCTCGCAGGCGTTCATTCTTGATGCCGTAGGGCGGTTTTTCTTCGAAGCTGCAAAGGTGCACACCGAATGGAATCGTCATCAGCAACGGCGTCAAGAACGCCAGCTTGTTGATGCTCCAGCCGTCGTACTTCAAGGTGGTGGAATACATCAGCAGCCCGGCGACTTGCCCCGGATGTTCGGCGGCCACGTACATCGACATCACCGCGCCCATGGACAAGCCACCGACAAACACCTGCGCGTGCCGTTGCTTGACCTGTACGAAGGTCTTGCGCACGCCTTCGTACCAGTCGCGCCAGCCGGTGGCCTGCAAGTCGCTGTTGTCGCCACAGTGCCCGGCCAGGGTAGGCACGTACACCGTGCAGTTGCCCGCTTTGGCCAGGCCCTTGGCGACCTGGCGCAATTCCGTCGGGGTGCCGGTCAGGCCGTGGATCAACAGGATCCCGACCGGACCTTCACCGAGAACGAAGCCGGCGGTACCTTCACCGAGGTCGATCTCGTGGCTATTCACCGTTTGGTCGCCCGCACCAGCAGTTGCTCAAGCAGCTTCAGGCCCAGGTCGATTTCCGGGTAGCTGATTTCCAGGGACGGTGCCAGGGTGATCACGTTTTTGTAGTAACCGCCCACGTCGAGGATCAGGCCGAGTTTCTGACCGTCCACCACCATGTCGCCTTTCATGCCCTCTTCGACCATGTAATCCAGGGTCGCCTTGTCCGGCGTGAAGCCATCCGGGCCGCAGATTTCACAGCGCAGGGCCAGGCCCAGGCCGTCGACGTCGCCGATGATCGGGAAACGTTTCTGCAGGTCCTGCAAACCTTCAAGGAAGTATTTGCCCTTGGCCATGACCATCGCGCCATAGTCGACTTCGTTGGTCATCTTGAACATTTCCAGGCCCACCGCCGTGCCCAACGGGTTGGAGGCGAAGGTGGAGTGAGTCGAACCTGGCGGGAACACCTTCGGGTTGATCAACTCTTCACGGGCCCAGATGCCGCCCAGTGGGTTGAGGCCGTTGGTCAGCGCCTTGCCGAACACGATCACGTCCGGTTGCACATCGAAGTGCTCGATCGACCAGAGTTTGCCGGTGCGGTAGAAGCCCATCTGGATTTCGTCGGACACCATCAGGATGCCGTGCTGGTCCAGCACCTGCTTGAGTTCGCGGTAGAAGTTCATCGGCGGGATCACGTAGCCGCCGGTGCCCTGGATCGGCTCCACGTAGAACGCGGCGTATTCGCTCTGGCCGACTTTCGGGTCCCACACGCCGTTGTATTCGGTCTCGAACAAACGCGCGAATTGCTGCACGCAGTGGCTGCCGTACTCCTCCTTGGTCATGCCTTTGGGGCCGCGGAAGTGATACGGGAACGGGATAAATTGCGCACGCTCGCCGAAGTGGCCGTAGCGACGACGGTAGCGGTAGCTGGAAGTGATCGACGAGGCGCCGAGGGTACGGCCGTGGTAGCCGCCTTCGAAGGCAAACATCAGGCTCTTGCCGTTGGTGGCGTTACGCACCACTTTCAGGGAGTCTTCGATGGACTGCGAACCGCCGACGTTGAAGTGCACGCGACCGTCGAGGCCGAACTTGTTCTTGGCGTCGACCGCGATCATTTCCGACAGCTCGATCTTGCCTTTGTGCAGGTATTGGCTGGCGATTTGCGGCAGGGTGTCGATCTGTTGTTTCAGCGCGTTGTTCAGGCGCGGGTTGGCGTAGCCGAAGTTGACCGCCGAGTACCACATTTGCAGGTCGAGGTAGGCCTGGTCTTCGGTGTCCCACACATAGGAGCCTTCGCAGCGGCTGAAAATGCGCGGCGGCTCGATGTAATGAACGGTGTCGCCGTAGGAGCAATACTTGGCTTCTTTATCCAGAAGGACCTGGTCTTCGGCGGTAGCGATACGGATATCAGACATGGTGGAAGAGTTCCTGATTGTCGGCAGCAGTAAAGGAGGTGGCGTTGGCAGCGATGCCCTGAGGCAGTTGGGCCAGCAATGCAGGCACTTCGGCGAAGGTGTCGAAGCGCGCGTGAGGGATCTGGTTGGCGACGCAGTAGTCGGCGAGGCTGCCCTTGGCGAACACGAAATCGGCGGTCGAAGCCACGCACATGTCGGACTTGCCGTCGCCGATCACCAGCACGCGTTTGTTGCGCGGAGTGGATTTGCACTTGCAGTTGCCGGAGGCGGCGCGGCAGGCATCGCTGGCGTAGGGGAAGTCGATGCGCCAGCTGTTCTGGTCGACCTGACGCAGGCGGTTGGCAAGGATCGGCAGCAAGGTCACGTAGTTGCGCGACAGAATCCGTGCGATGCCTTGCTCGATGCCGTCGCTGACCACTTCGATGGACGCGCCCAGGCCGATCACGTGATCGACGAAATCGGGGAAGTCCGGGTCGATCTCGACGCTGTCGAAATACGCCAGCAGTTCGGAGGGGGTGGCCTTGATCAGCGCCAGTTGGCGGCTCAGGCATTCGCGTGAACCGATATGCCCGTCCAGCCATTCCTGTTCGATGGTTTCCCACTCGGGGCCGGCGAAGCGTTGGAGGACGTTGTCGATGACATCGGTGGGGGTAATGGTCCCGTCGAAGTCACACACGATATGCCAGTGGATCATCTGTGTTTACCTAAAAGGAGCGCGCTGTATGCGCTTGCACAAGGGGTAGAGCAGGGACTGTGCCAACTGGCCGACGCCCAGCGGGGCTGGGGCTTTGCCGGGTATATGCGGGGTTTTGTGTCGTGGGAGCTACAATTTTTGTAGCTTGCTACAAACAAGATGAGTGCTTGCGCGAGGAAGGCTCTTCGCGCGTTCATGCGCGCATGTCCAGATAAGGAAACCGCTTCATGCTCAAGCTCAGTTCTGCTGTATTCGCCGGTTTGCTGGGGCTGTGGGGGGTTGCCGGCAGCGCCCTGGCGGACCCGATCACTGGCGAAGTCGGCGCGGGCGTCAGCTACCAACCCCACGACCCCACCGGCAGCCGCTACGAAACGCGCCCCGTGCCCTACGTGGACCTGGACTGGGGCAATGTCAGCCTGAGCACCGATGACGGCCTGACCTGGAGCGCCCTGAATACCAACGGTTTTACCGCCGGGCCCTATATCAATTACCTGCAGGGGCGCACGTCCAACGGCTCGCTTCAGGGGCTGCGCAATGTGTCGGACATGGCCGAGATCGGCGGTTTCGTTCAGTACGCCCCGGCCGACTTCTGGCGCGTGTATGCGCGGCTGGGCCAGGCTGTGGGCGGTGGGCATTCGCAGAGCGGCACGCTGGGCAAGGTCGGCGGTGAACTTGGATACCCGCTGGGCGGTGGGATTATCGGCAGCAGCGGCCTCGCAGCGAACTTCGCCGATGCCCGCCAAACCCAGACTTATTTCGGTGTGGACGCCAATGAATCCGAGGCTTCCGGCATTCGCCCGTATAACGCCAGCGGGGGCTTTCAGAACATGACGCTGACACAGAGTTTCGAGTTTCCCCTGGCTCCAAAATGGTCACTGCTGACCAGCGCCAGCTGGGTGCACCTGGTGGGCTCGGCGGCCAACAGCAGCATCGTCAAGGAGACCGGCGACGTGAACCAGGGCCAGGTGCAGACGGCGATCAGCTATACGTTTGACTGACTTACCGGTGGATACACTCTTGCGTCTGGTTGTTGGGTGAATATCCGTTGTTTGGGTGGGGGCGGGAATTGGTTTCGCTTTTACAGCGAGTCACTTTGGAAAAGAGCCCCAAAGTAACCAAAGGGCTCTTGCCCCACCACTCGGCACCTCGCCTCCGGCTCGGTGTGCCCGCACGCAGACTTGAATCCGTGGGCCGCCGCGATGGGCCATCCATGGCCCAGCGCGGCTAACCCGGCGTCCTGCCGGGTTACCCACGGATTCAAGCCTGCGTGCGGCCAGCGTGGTTAACGGGGCGCCTAGATCAAGATCAAGATCAAAAGCAGAGCACGGCGGCCTAGTAGCCGACCTGAGTGGTGTAGATCAAGAGCGGTTCGGCGTGCGCAGTGGTCTGCTTCTCTGTGGGAGCTGGCTTGTCGGGTCGCCGCATCGCTGCGATGCAGGCACCTCGGTACATCAGGCACACCGAGTTGATGCTTTCGCAGGCAAGCCAGCTCCCACATTTGAACCGAGTACAGCTTCAATGCTCAGGTCGGCTGTCAGGCCGCCTCGCTTTGTTTTTGATCTGGCCCTTACATCCTTACCGCTGACGAAGTCAGCGATCTTTTGATCTGCGCTTTTGATCCCAGGCGCCCCGTCAATCACGCTGGCCGAACGCAGGCTTGAATCCGTGGGCAACCCGGCAGGACGCCGGGTTAGCCGCGCTGGGCCATGGATGGCCCATCGCGGCGGCCCACGGATTCAAGCCGGAGTGAGGGCACACCGAGCCGGAGGCGAGGTGCCGAGTGATGGGGCGAAGCGTTTTTGGTTACTTTTGGCGCTTTTCCAAAAGTGACCCGCTGTAAGAGCGGAACCCATTTCAGCCATCACCAAAAAAACGGATATGTACTCCCACAGACAATCCCGCAATCCCCCACCGCCCCGCGCTTCAGTTTTCCTCCCCCTCCGCCAACAGCGCAATCCCACCAATAATCACCGCGACCCCCACCCAGTGCAGCGGGCTGATATGCTCCCCAAGCCCCAGCCACGACCCCAGCAACACCACCACAAACACCAGCGAACTCAAGGGGAAGGCCAGAGACAAACTACTGCGCCGCAGAATCAGCATCCACACGAAAAACGCGCCGATATAGCTGGCAATCGCCGCCAGGATCCCAGGGTTACGCGCCACTTCACCCAGCCACTGCCAGTTGAAATCCATCTGCCCCAGTTGATCCCCGGCCACCTTGGTAAACAACTGCCCGGCGCTCTCGGTGCAAATCAGCAAGGCCCACAGCACCACGGTGCCCAGACGCCCGTGCAGCCACCCCGTATTCAAAGTTTGCGAACTCATGCCTGACTCCCTGCAATCGCCACCAACATCACCCCCAAGGTAATCACCAGAGTGCCCAGCCAGCGTCGGCGGCTGACCGTCTCGCCCAGCACCACCTTGCCCGCCAGCACCACCCCGCAATAAGCCAGTGCCGCCGCCGGAAACAACAGGCTCAACGGTGCACGGGACAAGGCTTCGAGCCATACGAAAAACTCAATCACGTACGCGCCGATCCCGGCCCATAGCAACGGCGCATTGAACACCTGGCCCCAGAACGCACTCAGGCGAAAGCCGCCCTCCAGCTCCGGCAGGCGGTCCAGGCCGATCTTGAAACACAGCTGGCCGATCACATCGAGCACGATGGAAAACGCCACCAGCAACACCACAGTCAGGGTCACGGGAACAGCTCCTCAAACAGGTCGATCAGGGCTTCATTGGTGGCCGCGTTGCGCTGCAAGTCCTGCGCGCTCCAACGTTCGGGCGGTGGCTGGTCGGACTTGGCCTCCCAGCGTTTGAATGCGTTGCTGAACGCCGGCTGGGCGAATTCGCCGCACACATCGATGCCGATAATCCGCTTGCGCGCCGCCAAGGCCCGTAGCGCCTGCAGCAAGTGGGTCAGGCGCATGCCGCCCTGGTCCCAGTTGGTGGCCGCGTCTTCGATGGCGAGCACGTCTTTGTCGAGGGTGATCCAGATCGCTTCAGTGGGCAGGCTGCCGATCATCTGCTCAAGAAACGCGGCCCAGTCCAGCTCGGCCAGGTTGCGCCAGTGCAGGTGGTTTTCCTGCTGCTGGTGGCCGGCACCATCGCCCACCCTGCCCCAGACTTTCGACGGCGCGTGCTGCCAGGGAAACAACTGCAAGTGCCCGCGCTTGAGGGCGCCGAGGTTGCCGCCGCGCAGTTGCGGGTTATGCAGGTCATCGCTGCACGGGCCGAGGGTGACGATGCGCTTGATCGCCGGCATTTTCAGCGCCCGGTTGACCCACGAACCACAGTGGCGCTTGGGCGCGAAGCGCACCCAGTCGGGGTGGTTGTCGAAGTGAATCAGGCTGATCGGCTCTTTCAGGTCGGCGAGAAACGCCGGTGTCAGGTGATGATAATCACCGGAGCCGACAAACAGGATTTCCGGGCGCGCATCCACCGGCCGGGGCCGTTTGGCCAGGCGCTCGGCAAAGCGTTTCCAGGTTTTTTCGGTGGACCACAGGCGCAGCTTCGGGCCCAGGTCCAGCAGGTCGATGCGCGTTGCACGGCCGCTGGCCAAACGCCGGGCAATCGGTGCCTGGCCGGTGAGGCTGTGGTCGAGGTCAAGAATGTTCAAGGCAGTACGCCCCCTAATGGCTGGCTTTAGGGGGGCAATGCAAGGGACGGGCCAGCGTTTGTCCTGAGGGCAGTGCTAAGTAAATGTGGGAGCTGGCTTGCCTGCGATGGCGGACTGTCAGTTACCACCGTCATCGCAGGCAAGCCAGCTCCCACACTAGAGCAGTGTCAGGATCGGGCTTCGTTGATGATCTGCCGAATCGCGCCCACAAAGGCTTCGGCCGGCTGGCCACCGCTCACCGCGTACTGGTCGTTGAACACAATGGTCGGCACCGAGCTTACGCCCCGGGAGATCCACAGCTGCTCTTGCTCGCGGACATCGGCGGCGTATTCATCGCTGGCGAGAATCTCGGCAGCACGCTTGATATCCAGGCCTACGCTTTCGGCGATGATTGCCAGGGTCGCGTGATCGGAAGGGTCTTGCCCATCGGTGAAATACGCCTTGAACAGCGCCTCCTTGAGGTTGTACTGCAAGCCCTCCAGCCCGGCCCAATGCAACAGGCGGTGCGCGTCGAACGTGTTGTAGATACGGCTCTGGCCATCGGTACGGAAAGCAAAGCCCAACTCGGCGCCCATATCGCGAATGCGCGCACGGTTGGCCTGGGATTCTTCGGCGCTGGAGCCGTATTTTTCAGTGATGTGCTCGACGATATTCTGCCCGTCGGCGGGCATGTTCGGGTTCAGCTCGAACGGCTGAAAATGAATCTCGGCCTGGACTTCGGCGCCGAGCTGGTCGAGGGCTTCGGTCAGGCCGCGCAGGCCGATGATGCACCAGGGGCAGGACACGTCGCTGACGAAATCGATTTTCAGGGGAGTACTCATGGCAGGCAACCTCGCTGGCAGTAAAATGCGCCGCAAAGGTTGCACGATACACCAATGTCACAACAGCTTCGAAGGCGCGACCGGGTCAATCTGCGCCCAATGCGCTGCATCTTCACGATGGGCTTGCAGGTACGGCAGCACCGCCGTGAGCAAGGGGTCCTTGAATGCCTCCTGGAAACGATGGGCCATGCCGGGAATCAGCTTCAATTGGCTGCCCTGGATATGCGCCGCCAGGTGCACGCCGTGCATCACCGGCAGCAACGGGTCGGCGGTGCCGTGCACCACCAGGGTCGGCACGCGCAGTTGATTGAGCAGCCGCACGCGGCTCGGCTCGGCGAGGATCGCCATGATCTGGCGTTTCACGCCGTCCGGGTTGAACGCGCGGTCATACGACAGCGCCGCCTGGTGCAGCAGCGCCTGGCGATCATCCTTCACCGTGGGGCTGCCCAGCGCAGCGAGCAAATCGGCCTGTTGCTCCAGCGCCACTTCGCGATTGGGCGCGCTGCGCCGCGATAACAACTGCACCAGCGCCGCACTTGGCGCCGGCAAGCCCTCGGCGCCGGAGCTGGTCATGACCAGCGTGAGGCTTTCCACACGCTGCGGCGCCATGGCCGCCAGGTGCTGGGCGATCATCCCGCCCATGCTCGCGCCCAGCACGTGGAATTGGCGGACCTGCAACGCATCCATCAAGCCCAGGGCGTCATCGGCCATATCGGTCAAGGTGTACGGCGCGGATACCGGCAGGCCGAGCTTGTAGCGCAGCACTTCAAAGGTCAGGTTGGCGCTGGCCGGCGCCTGGCGCCAACTGGACAGGCCGACATCGCGATTGTCATAGCGGATCACCCGGAACCCCTGTTGGCACAGGGCAACCACCACCTCATCGGGCCAGTGGATCAGTTGCCCACCCAGGCCCATCACCAGCAGCAACGCCGGGTCGGACGCACGGCCGATGCTCTGGTAGGCGATGCTCACCTGAGCCAGGTCGACCGTTTGGGTCGGGACATTGACATCACATCGAGAAGCCGCAAAAGACGGCAGGCCGAACAATAGAGCGGCCAGTAAAAGCAACACGCGCATGAAAAACACCGAAACGCAGAACCCCAGTAGAGCGCGAGTCTGATGAAGTTTGTTCAAGCGCGCTGCCACAGTTACGTGACAGTTTGATGAAGAGTGCCCGGCGGTCATGGTCGACACGACCTATAACATGAGACAAACTCACGCTATACGACTTCATCACAAATTGTTTTCATGGAGAGCCTGTGCTCGAAATCCGTCACCTCAAGACCCTGCACGCCCTGCGCGAAGCCGACAGCCTGGTGGAAGCCGCCGAGCGCCTGCACCTGACGCAATCGGCACTGTCCCACCAGTTCAAGGAACTGGAAGAGCGCCTGGGCATGCAGTTGTTCGTGCGCAAGACCAAACCGCTGCGCTTCACCAGCGCCGGCCTGCGCCTGCTGCAACTGGCCGACGCGACCCTGCCGCTGCTGCGCGGGGCCGAGCGCGATATCGCACGGTTGGCCGGCGGCACCGCCGGGCGTTTGCACATGGCAATCGAGTGCCACAGCTGCTTCCAGTGGCTGATGCCGACCATCGATCAGTTCCGCGATGCCTGGCCGGAAGTCGAACTGGACCTGGCCTCGGGTTTTGCCTTCGCGCCGCTGCCGGCCCTGGCCCGTGGCGACCTGGACCTGGTAGTGACGTCCGACCCGCAGGAGCTGCCGGGCATTACCTATGTGCCCCTGTTCACCTACGAGGCCATGCTGGCCGTGGCCAACCAGCATGCGCTGGCGAACAAGTCCTATATCGTGCCGGAAGACTTGCTGAGCGAAACCCTGATCACCTACCCGGTGGAGCGCGACCGCCTGGACATCTTCACGCGCTTTTTGGAACCGGCCGATGTGGAACCGGCGCAGGTGCGCACCTCGGAGCTGACGGTGATGATGATGCAACTGGTGGCCAGCGGCCGTGGCGTCTGCGGCATGCCCCATTGGGCGCTGCATGAATACAGCTCACGCGGTTATGTGAAGGCCAAGCGCCTGGGCGAGAAAGGCTTGTTTGCGACGTTGTATGCGGGGATTCGTGCCGACATGCTGGATGCGCCGTATATGCGCGACTTCTTGCTCACGGCCAAGGACACTTCGTTTTCGACGCTGGATGGGGTCAGCGCAGTGCGTTAAGCGCCGCAGGTGAACATGTGGGAGCGGGCTTGCTCGCGAAGGCGTTGTGTCAGTCAACACATGTGCTGACTGAACCCCCGCTTTCGCGAGCAAGCCCGCTCCCACATTGGCCATCACACGTCTCGCAACTCGCGCCACATGTGGAGCTTGTCGAAGTAATCGACGCCGACCCGCACCGCCAGCGGCTCCAGGCCGTACTGGGCGAACCCGCAACGCTGGTACAGCGCAATGGCGGCGTAGTTGCCGGCGGTGACGGTCAGTTGGATCACCTTGAGGCGCGAGTGCCGGCGCGCTTCGGCCAGGGCTGCCTCCACCAACTGATGCCCCAGGCCCTTGCGTTGAAAAGCCGCGTTCACGTACATACCGAACAAGGTCACTTTGTGCCGTGCCTTCTCACGGGGTTCGAACGCCAGGCCGACAATGCCGGCCAGAGTTGGCCCTTCAAAAGCGCCGAGCAACCGGTCCAGCGGGTTGTCCAGGCGCTTTTCCCACCAGCTCAACGGCATCGCGGCGCGCTCCGCCACGCTGGAGGTAAACGCCTGGGGATAGGCGCCGTAAGCCTCAAGCATCAACGCCCGATAAGCCTCGGCGTCGTTGGCCCCCAGTGCACGGATCATCGTCAGGCCGTTGCGGTCAGCGAAGCGCGGTAAAACGGCAGGATCAGGTCACGGGTCAACGGCGCCAAGTGCAAACCGCCATCACCGGCCGGGTCGATCCAGCGCACCTCTTCAATCTCGGCGGCGGGGCTGACCGCTACGTCGATCTGCACCTGGAACAGCTGCGCCTCCACGGTGAACCCCGGTTCATTGGCGGCCGGGGCTGAAAATGTGCCGAGGTAGATCGCATCGCTCGGGTCGATACGCAGGTTGAGTTCTTCATGCAGCTCGCGGGCCAGAGCCTGCGCAGGGTGTTCGCCGGCGTCGATCTTGCCGCCGGGCTGCATGAACGCCTGGGTGCCGCGCTTGCGCACCAACAGGGTCTGGCCGTCATTGCCGATCAGGAACGCGGCGGCGATGCGGATGGTCGAGGTCATGAACAGGTCTTCCTTGAAGGTAAAGACGCAAGGATCACAGAAAGCACCTTAATCGCAAAGCTGCGCCTCATCAGGTTCTTTGATAAACACGGAATACTTGGCCCCTTCCATCGCCTCGAACGCAATCAACTTATCCACCAGCGGCAGGTTAAGCACCTTGCCGGCGTTGAGCAGCAGCATGCCGTTATCCGCATTCAGGTTGCGCGCCAGCACCATGCCCTCGGCCAGTTCGCGGGTAGTCAACACCTTCACGCTCGGGTCACCCAAGGTCACGTCACTGAGGAACGCGGCGCACGCCTGCACGAAGTCTTCGACCATATCCGGGTCGTAGAGCCTGCCTGCGTATTTGCGGATGTAGAGCAGCGCTTCATCGCTGTTCATCTGGCGCTCGAGGATCAAGCCCTTTTGCAGCTCGATAAAGTCCACGGCAAGCTTCAATAAGCGCGCGCCGGAGGGGATCAAATCGCCCTTGAGGTGATCCGGAAAACCACTGCCATCCCAGCGCTCCTGGTGATGGCGGATCAAGCGTGCGGCGTCTTTCATCGGCTCCAGGGTCATCAGCAGCGATTCGCTCTGGGTCGGGTAGTCCCGATAGCGCTCGCGGTCCGTGCTGTGCAGCAGGTCGGAGGGCGCGACCATCATGCTGTCGCTCCAGCTCAGCTTGCCGATGTTATACAGCGCGGCGGCCATGGTCAGGTCACGGGCGCTGGCTTCGTCCATCACCTGGGCCTTGCAGTACACGCGTATCAGCTCGATCAACTGGCGGTTGGTCTGCTTCTGCTTGGGCAACCGCAAGTTGGCCAGCAGAGAAAACACTTCGGTGCCGGTCACGTAGCTGCGCTTGAGTTCATCGTAGGCCAGGTCGAGCATGTCGGCGGTTTGCTGCAGCTCGCTGGTGCGGGCAATCACGCGTTTTTCCAGGGTGGCGTTGAGGGCCTTCAACTGGTCGTTCTGCTCGCGGATCAACTGCTCAAGGCGCAGCCGTTCGCGTTCGGAATGCTGGTGCTCCAGGGACTGACGCAACGTCAGGAGCATTTCTTCATCGTTCCAGGGTTTGCTGATGTAGCGGTGGATCTGACCTTCGTTGATCGCCTTTATCATCATGCTCATGTCGGCATAGCCGGTCAGCAGGATGCGGGTGGTGGCCGGATACAGGCGGTGGGTCTCGGCGAGCAGCATCGCACCGTCCATCGTCGGCATGCGCGCGTCGGTCATCACCAGGTCAATGGGCTGGGCCGCCATGATTTCCAGGGCCTGGGCCCCACTGCCGGCCAGCAGCACTGCATAGGGTTGGCCACGCAGCAGGCGGCGCAGGCTGTTGAGGATCGATTCTTCGTCGTCGACCAGCAAAATCGTGGGGGTGTAAGCGGACGTCGTAGCACTTTGTTCATCCATGGCGACACCTCCTGGCAATGACACACAATTGCTTCATTGCGACCCGGTGCAATCCATTGCTGTACTTGCTACAGCATTGAGCGCTAGATGATCACCGAGGTAACTGGCGTTGATTTGACGCCAACTGGCCGACTTATTCAAGGGAGCCGACTATGCTTGTGGCAACAAGCTGGTGACCGCTCCTGTTTAACGAAGCATTCAAGGTAAGGAAGCCGTATGCGCCAGAAATCGCCGTTGCGCACCCCGCAGAATCAGCTATGACGCCGCGCTCCGAGCGGGCCAATCGACGCATTCTGATCGTCGATGACACGGCCTCGATCCACGCGGATTTTCGCAAGATCCTGTGCGCCGACGCCAACGGCGAGCAGTCCCTGGACAGCATCGAAGAAACCCTGTTCGGCAGCGCTCCGGCGCTGCGCCAGACCTTCGTGCTGGACTCCGCCTATCAGGGCGAGGAAGCCCTGGTACTGGTGACCAAAGCCCTGGCCGACAACGCCCCGTATGCCCTGGTATTCATCGACATGCGCATGCCGCCGGGCTGGGACGGCCTGGAGACCATCGAGCATCTGTGGAAGGTCGACCCGCACCTGCAAATTGCCCTCTGCACCGCCTATTCCGACTACTCCTTCGAAGCCATTGAAGCGCGCCTGCAGTACGACGACCAACTGCTGATCCTGAAGAAGCCATTCGACGACCTGGAAATCCGCCAGATGGCCACCGCCCTGACCTGGAAATGGCAGTTGGCACAGGACGCGGCACTCAAATTGATCGGGCTTGAGCGCACGATTGAGGAACGCGTGCAGGAGCTGCTCAAGGTCTCGCACCTGCTGCAATATGACGCCCTGACCGAACTGCCCAACAGCACACTGCTGGGCGACCGCCTGACGCAAGCCATTGCCGTGTGCCGGCGCCATGACACCCAGTTGGCCGTGATATTTATCGGCCTGGACCGCTTCAAGCGCATCAACAACGCGCTGGGCCACCCGGTCGGCGATGAAATGCTCAAGCGGGTCAGCCAGAGCCTGGTGGCCACGGTCCGCGAGTCGGACGCCGTGTTCCGCTACGGCTCCGATGAGTTCGTACTGATCCTCAACGACATCAAGCACCCGCAGCAAACCCAGTACCTTGCAGAAAAGCTCCTCGCGGCCGTGAGCACTTCCCGCTATGTGGCCGGCCACGACCTTAGCGTCACCGCCAGTCTGGGCATCAGTGTCTACCCCAATGACAGCAACAGCGCCGTGGAGCTGATCAAAAAAGCCGAAACCGCCATGCGTACCATCAAAGACCACGGCCCCAACGATTTCAGTTTTTTCATCGACGAAATGAACCTGCGCGCCCAGGAACAGCAAAGCCTGGAAAGCGCCATCCGCCTGGCCCTGCAGCGCGACGAATTTATCCTGCACTACCAGCCGAAGCTGGACCTGAACAGCGGGCAGATCGTCGGCGCCGAAGCCCTGATTCGCTGGCACCAGCCCGACCATGGCTGGATCTACCCGTCAGCCTTCATTCCCGTGGCCGAGGACAGCGGCCTGATCGTGCCGTTGAGCCAATGGGTGCTGCGCCAGGCCTGCGCGCAAGCACGCGCCTGGCAGGCCGCCGGCCTACCCCCCATCTGCATCTCGGTGAATATCTCGGCGCTGGATTTTCGCCAGCGTAACTTCGTCACCAACCTGGCGGCGATCCTTGAGCATACGGGCCTGGCGCCGCGTTTGCTGGAGCTGGAAATCACCGAGAGGGTGCTGATGCAAAACGTCGAAGACACGCTGACCACTCTGCGCGGGATCAAGACCCTGGGCGTGCGGCTGTCCATCGATGATTTCGGCACCGGGTATTCCAGCCTCAGCTACTTGCGACGCTTCCCGATTGATGTGCTGAAAATCGATCAGTCGTTCATTCGCGGCTTGAGCAGCAACACCCAGGACGCGCAGTTGATCAGCGCAATCATCAGCCTGGGTAAAAGCCTGGACTTGAACATCATCGCCGAGGGCGTGGAGACGCTTGAACAGTTGGCGTTCCTCAAGGCCCACCAGTGTGAAGAGGGCCAGGGTTTCCTGTTCAGCAAAGCCGTTGCGGCCGACGATTTCGCCCGGCTGCTGCAACCCGGGCAATCCAGCCTGATGCCCGCCCCCTGACCCTTTGCCCCAAGGAGCGACCGTTTGAGCAGCACTACGCAACGTTCTTCTCACCTGTCGCCTCAGGCACTGGGCCTGGCCGTCGCCCTGGGGTATGGCGCCTGCCTGCCCACTGCGGCCGCGCCGCTGGATGAGCCCCTCAAACCGCTGCCGCCGGTGCCGACGCTGGATGCGGCCACCGTGGAGCTGGGGCGCCAGTTGTTCAATGAGACGCGGCTGTCAGTCAATAACACCAAATCCTGTGCCAGCTGCCATCAGTTGGAAACGGGCGGTGCGGATAACCGGCCGTTTTCCCTGGGCTTCGAGGGTAAGCCCGTCGGGCTCAACACCCCGACGGTGTTCAATGCCAGCCTGAACTTCAAACAATTCTGGAACGCCCGGGTCGACACCCTGCAAGCGCAGGTTGAGCAGGTGGTCACCAGCCCCATGGAAATGGGCAACACCTGGCAGACCGTGACCCAGACCTTGCAGGCCCTGCCCAACTACCAGGCGGCGTTCCGGCAGATCTATGCCGACGGCGTGACAGCCGCCAACGTGCAAAATGCCCTCGCCACCTATGAACGCACCCTGCTCACCCCCCATTCGCGCTTCGACCAGTACTTGCAAGGCAACACCGATATCCTCACCACCCAAGAGAAATACGGCTACCAGCGGTTCAAGGACTATGGCTGCATCGCCTGCCATCAGGGCGCCAATATCGGCGGCAACATGTACCAGAAATTCGGTGTGATGGGCGACTACTTCAAGGCCCGTGGCAACCCTACCGAAGCCGACCTGGGCCGCTACCTGCTGACCCAGGACGAAGAAGACCGCAACGTGTTCAAGGTACCGAGCCTGCGCAATGTTGCGGTGACCGCCCCGTACTTTCACGATGGCTCGGCCAAGACCCTCGAGGAGGCGGTCGATGTGATGTTCAAGTACCAGCTGGGGCGCATCCCCTCGGCTGAGGACAAGACGCTGATCATCCAATTCCTCAAGACGCTGACCGGTGAATGGGCGGGCAAGCCGCTATGAAATCATCCCGTCTCGCCAGCCTGCTTACGCTCAGCGGCATCGCCCTGGTACTGGCCTCGGTGTTGGTGTTTTTGTACCTCAAGTCGCTCGGCGACCAGTCCACCACCTACACCGAGTCCCGCGACCTGATCCGCCAGATCAAGCAACTCAACTCCCAATGGGACGTCGAGGTGCTCAAGGCGCGGATCGCCCTCACCCACAACTATGACCCGCTGGTGGCGCCGCTCGAACAGATGCACACGTTGTGGACCACGCTGGAAAGCCGTGAAGGGCAACACCGCCACGATCGCCCGGCCGATTGGCAGGCCGCGCAGCAAGCTTATCGCCAGTCGATCCAGGAAAAGGCCCGGCTGGTGGAACAGTTCAAGTCGCACAATGCGGTGCTGCGCAACTCCCTGGCCTTTTTGCCGACCGCCGAGGACGACATACAGGCGCATTTCCTGCGCCTGAAAGATGCCGACAAACTGCAACTGCAAGACATCGCCACCGACACTTACGACTTGCTGCTCAGCGCGCTGGAGTTTGCCCAAGTGACCAGCGACGACAAGGCTGCGGACATCCTCGTGGGCCTGAACAAGCTGGCGATCAACAAGGAAAGCCTGCCTGAGGCGTTTCAGTTGCCGGTGGAAATTCTCAGCAATCACATTTCGCTGATTCTGCGCGAACAACCGCTGGTCAACGACCTGCTGGATCGTATCGCCGCAATCCCCTTGTCCGACCAGCTGGACGCCATGACCACCCAGCTCAACCAGGACCAGACCGCTGCCGATTTGATCGATCAGAAATACCACCGCTACCTGCTGGTGTTTTCCACACTGTTGGTGGTGCTGCTGGTGTACCTGGCGGTACGCCTGTTGCGCAGTTTTGCCGAGATCAACCGGGTCAACCGCGCCTTGCAGGCGGTGAATGAGAGCCTGGAACAGCGCGTTGAAGCGCGCACACAGGAACTCAAGGATGCCCAGAGCGAACTGCTCGACAGCGCTCGCCAGGCCGGCATGGCGGAGATCGCCACCAACGTGCTGCACAATGTCGGCAACGTACTCAACAGCGTGAATATTTCCGCCGAACTGGTGACACGCAAACTGCGTTCCAGCAAGGCTTTGGGGCTCGGCAAGGCCATGCAATTGATCAACGAGCACCCTGACGACCTGGGGGCTTACCTGCGCGAAGACGAAAAAGGCAAACTGCTGCCTGGCTACCTCAACCAACTGGTGGCCGCGATTGCCACCGAGCAACAGGGCCTGACCGAAGAACTGGCGCAGTTGAGCAAAAGCGTGGACCACATCAAAGACATCGTCTCCACCCAGCAATCCTACGCCGGCGTTTCCAGCCTGTTGGAGCCCGTGCAGATCAGTGCCTTGATGGAGGATGCCCTGCGCATGAACTCCGGGGCGCTGAATCGCCACCACGTGACGGTGGTCAAGGAGTACGCCCAAGTACCGCAACTAATGGCAGACAAACACCGGCTGCTGTTGATCATGGTCAACCTGATCAGCAACGCCAAGTACGCCATGTCGAACCTCACCGACCGCCCGCGGCAGATCACCTTGTCGATCAAGACCGTGGAGGACAGCCTCCTGCAAATCAGCGTCAAGGACGAAGGCGAAGGCATCCCCGCAGAAAACATGACGCGAATCTTCACCCACGGTTTCACCACCCGCAAGGAAGGCCATGGCTTCGGCCTGCACAGCTGTGCGCTGGCCGCCATTGAAATGAATGGCCGCCTCACCGCCCATAGCGATGGGCCGGGCAAAGGCGCCGTGTTCACCTTGCAAATCCCCCTCAACGATGCGGCAGGCCCAGCATGAACCAACCTTCGAACCGGCGCATTCTGCTGATCGACGACACGCCATCGATCCACGAAGACTTCCGCAAAATCCTCACGCCGCCCCCGGAACAGAACCAGGCCCTGGACGAGATGGAAACGGCGCTGTTCGGTACCTGCGACGCGCCGCAGGGTCCAGCGTTCGAGCTGGACTCGGCTTACGGCGGCCAAGAAGGGTTGAAGTTGCTTGAAGTGGCCATGGCCGAACTCAGGCCGTATGCCTTGGCCTTCGTCGACATGCGCATGCCTCAGGGCTGGGACGGCGCCCAGACCATCGAAGAACTCTGGAAAGTCGACCCGAACCTGCAAGTGGTGGTGTGTACGGCGTACTCGGACTATTCCTGGGAAGAGTTGCTGTTTCGCCTGCACGCCCATGACCGACTGCTGATCCTGAAAAAACCGTTCGACAATATTGAAGTGCAGCAGATGGCCAATACCCTGGCCGCCAAATGGGATATGGCGCGGCGTGCCTCGTTGCAAACCAGCCACCTGGAACACCTAGTGGAACAGCGCACCCTGGCCCTTACCCAGGCCGGCCAAGCGTTGCAGCTGGAAATCGACGAGCGCAAACAACTGGAAAGCCAGTTGGTGCAATCAGAAAAACTCGCCTCCCTGGGCCAACTGGCGGCCGGCGTGGCCCACGAAATCAACAACCCGGTAGGGTTTATTTCCTCCAACCTCGGCACCCTGGGCGGCTACTTCAACCAGTTGCAGGAAATGCTCGACGCCTATCGGCAAGCGGAAACCGCAGTGGGCGGTGATCATTTAGAAGCCTTGCGGCGGCGCCTGGACCTGGACTTCCTCAAGGAAGACATCCCCACGCTGCTGCGTGAATCCAGGGATGGGATTGGCCGCGTAGCGCAGATCGTCAAGGATTTGAAAGACTTTTCGCGAGTGGACAACGACCAGACCTGGCAATGGGCCAACCTGCAACAGGGCATCGACTCGACCTTGAACATCGTCGCCAGCGAACTCAAGTACAAGGCCGATGTGATCAAGCACTACACGCCGCTGCCCGACATCGAATGCCTGGCATCACAGCTCAACCAAGTGGTGATGAACCTGGTGATCAACGCCGCGCAAGCCATGGGTCCGGAACGCGGCACCATCACGATCAGCAACGGGGTGGAAGGCGAAAACATCTGGCTGGAAGTCGCAGACAACGGCTGCGGGATTGCCCCGGACAGCGTGCAGAAAATCTTCGATCCATTCTTCACCACCAAGCCGGTGGGCGAAGGGACGGGGCTGGGGCTGTCACTCTCCTACGGCATCGTCAAAAAACACCGTGGCGCGATCTCCGTCAGCAGCGAATTGGGCAAAGGCACCACGTTCCGGGTGGTGCTGCCCATTCGCCAAACACTGTAGCCGTGCTCACGCCTCGGCTTGTTTCGGGCTGGAGCCAAACGCGGCAAAACGCTTGTTGAACCCGGCAATGCGGCCTTCGACCTGGGTCTTGCGCTGTTGGCCGGTGTAGATCGGATGCGAAGCGCTGGACACGTCCAGGGGGATGTAAGGGTAGGTGTTGCCGTCGCTGTGCTGATGCGTGCGGTCGCTGTCGGCGGTGGAGCCGATCAGGAAAAACACGTCGGCGGCAGTGTCGTGGAACAGCACGGTGCGGTAGTCGGGATGGATACCAGCTTTCATAGGGCCTCCGGGGCGTCTGGGTGCGTTACAAGTGTTATACAGTAACACAAATCATGCGCCCAAACGAGAACCGATTGCAATAAGAATAGACTCGCTGCTTCTATGCGCTTTCCTGGAAGTCCATCTCCGGCGGTTGTTGCGAGAAGCCACGCGTGAGCACGCCGAGGTAAACCAGGCCAATCGCCAACCACACCAGGCCCAGGTAGATCGCCAGGTGATCGAGGCTGACCATCAGCCACAAATCAGCCAACAAGCCAATGGCCGGGAAGATCAGGAACAGGATCAATTCACGCACGCCACGCTGCTTGGCGCCGATCCAGTAGTGAAAGATCACCGACAGGTTCACCAGGCTGAATGCCAGGAATGCGCCGAAGTTGATGAACGAGGTGGAGGTGGTCACGTCCAGCTTCAACGCCAGCAACGCCACCGCTGCGCACAACAGGATGCTGTTGACCGGCGTACCAAACCGCGCATGCAAGGTGCCGAAAAACGACTTGGGCAACACCCCATCGCGGCCCATCGCAAACAGCAGGCGCGACCCACTGGCCTGGGCCGACAACCCCGAGGCGAACTGGCCGACGATCAGGCCGATCAGGAAGATCGATACGAACAGGTCGCCACCGATATTGCGCGCAATTTCATAGGCTGCCGAATCCACATTGGCGAATTCGAACGACGGATGGGCGATCTGCACAAAGTAGGAGACTGCCACGAAGATCAGCCCGCCGATCAGGGTGATCAGCATGATCGCCCGTGGAATGGTGCGGCGTGGGTCGCGGGTTTCTTCGGTCAAGGTACTGACCGCGTCAAAGCCCAGGAAGGAGTAGCAGGCGATGGCCGCGCCGCTCATGATCAGCGGCATGTGCATCTGGCCGTTGAAGAAGGGGGCGATGGTCCACAGGGGTTTGCTCGCATCACCACCGATGTAGTGGATGCACAGCGCGACAAACGCGATCAGCACCAGAAACTGCACCAGCATCAGCAAGGCATTGATGCCGTTGGCCAGCTTGAGGCCAACGATATTGATGGCGCTGGTCACACCGATAAACGCCAATACCCAGACCCACTGCGGTACCGCTGGAAACGCCGAATTAAGATAAGCAGCCCCGATCAGCCAGATGGCCATGGGCAAGAACAGGTAATCGAGCAACACCGCCCAACCGGCGATAAACCCCAGCTTGGGGCTGATGGCCTTGCGCACATAGCTGTAGGCGGAACCGGCCACCGGGAAGGCCGAGGCCATACGCCCGTAACTCATGGCGGTGAAGAACATCGCTACCAGCGCGGCGAGGTAAGCGGCGGGGACCATGCCGGCGGTGGATTGCGCCAGGATGCCGAAGGTGCCGAGCACAATGATCGGCGTCATATAGGCGATGCCAAACAGCACCACCGACCCTAATGACAGGGTGCGTTGCAAACGAGCCATGAGTGATTCTCCGCGCAATTATTAGATTTATGGCAGAACTGAAGTCGGTGAAGCTGGTGTCATTTTTCTTATGGTCAAAACACTTTTATGGCTATGGCGAGCGGGCTTGTTGTGGCGAGCGGGCTTGCCCGCGTTGGGCTGCGAAGCAGCTCCAATACAGTCACCGCGTTTCTCCAGACAAAACGGGGTGGCAGGTTTCAGGGCCGCTGCGCGCCCCAACGCGGGCAAGCCCGCTCGCCACACAAGCCTGATCACCACCAAGCCTGCCAGCCAAAAAGAATCGATTTCAACCTTTGGGGATCAGCAACTCGCGCGTGCCGTTGCTGTGCTCAAGCACCTCACCCGGCAACTTCATGCGCTGGTCGTCCAGGTAGCGGTAGTCTTTGCGAGCCGCTGCCAGTTGCTCGAGTTCCAGCTCGACCGTGAATTGCCCTTCCTCACGCCCGGCCTCGAACAGCAACGTGCCAAACGGGTCGACCAAGGCGCTGCCGCCGGCAAACACCAGCTCGCCATCGCCCTCCTCCACGCGGTTGACCATCAGCGCAAACGCCTGGTTTTCCTGGGCTCGCGCCATGATCGCGGTGCGATGCGTGGGGCCGTAGGGGTCCATGTTGCCGTTGGTGACGATCAGCAGTTCGGCGCCCAATTGCGCCAAAGCGCGGGCAGTTTCCGGGAACTCGATGTCGTAGCAGATCAACAGGCCGACGCGCAGCCCATTCCACTCGCAGGTGGCGTAGCGATCACCCGGGGTGAACACGCCGCGCTCCAGAGGCCACAGGTGGGTCTTGCGATAGCGCAGGGCGATGCCCTCGGGCGTGATCAGCAAGGTGCTGTTATAGAATTGGCCGCCGTCGTGCTCGGCCATGCCGATCACCACGGCGATATTGCGCGCACGTGCAGCCTGGATAATGGCCTGCACGGTAGGGCCATCCAGCGGCTCGGCGATGGCGGCGACGGTCTCGGCCGATGGGAAACCAGTGAGGTGGGTTTCCGGGAAGACGACCAGTTGCGTATCGGCAGCCGTTGCAGCAATCGCCGCCAAAGCCCGCTCAAGGTTGTAAGCTGTGTCGTTATCGCGACCCGCCAATTGGGCAAATTCGACCTTCATGGGACATCCTGTGGTTTTATCTGTGGCGCAGTATGCGCAGGCGCACCCGCTGGGGAAATCACGCCGCCGGGGTAACCCTATGGGGGTAGACGAATGACCGTTTCGCTGCAAGACATCGCCTGGCACCGTTCGGTGGGGCAAATGATAGACGCCCTCGACCAGGCCAATTTCTGGACCCAACTGGTGCGGCTGCTGGGCCAGTACGTGCCCTTCGACAGTTGGGTGGTATTGCTCTTCAGCAGCGAACACCGCCCGCTGGTATTCGCCGAGTGCCCGGGCGCCGACGGCACCCCGGACAGCTTGTTCCAGGACTACCTCAACGGCCTGTACCTGCTCGACCCCTTCTACATCGCCAGCCGCGAACACTCGCGCACCGGCCTGTTTCGCCTGGCGGACGTCGCGCCGGAGCATTTTGAACTCACCGAGTACTACCAGCGCTACTTCCGCCTGAACGTGGTGGCGGATGAAATCCAATTTAATTGCCAACTGCCGGATGGGCGTACGCTATGCCTGTCCCTGGGCTCGAAACAGCGTTTTGACCCGCAGCAGATCGCCCTGCTGTCGCTGATCCAGCCCTGGGTGCTGAGCTTGCTGCGCCAGCGCCTGCCCTATGAAGTCAACCAGGTCAGCGCCCCGCAACCACCGATTCAAAACGACGGCTGGGGCGCGCAGCTCACCGCCCGCGAGCTGGACGTAGGCCGCTTGATGCTCAGCGGTTGCTCCAGCAAGGAAATCGCTCGTAAGCTGGAAATCTCTGTTGAAACCGTGAAAGTCCATAAGAAACACATGTACAGCAAGCTAGGGATCAAATCCCAGTCGGAGCTGTTCTCGATTTTTCTTCAGGCGCAAAACGCCTAGCCGATGAGTGAACCCAAGGAAACCCGTATGAGCCTGTCGTTACTAAGCCGTTACGCCTTCTTTGCCGTGTGCGTCATTTTCACCCTCGCCAGCCTGCCGTTTATCGAACATGAATGGCTGCGGCCCATCACCCTGGTCACCGGCGTATTAAGCCTGATAGGCCTGTTCGACCTGTTGCAGAGCCCCCACGCGGTACGCCGCAACTACCCGATCCTGGGCAATATACGTTACCTGGTGGAAGGCATCCGCCCGGAAATCCGCCAATACCTGCTGGAGTCCGACAGCGACGCCCTGCCCTTTTCCCGGGCCCAGCGTTCGCTGGTTTACTCACGCGCCAAAAACGAATCCGCCGACAAACCTTTCGGCACGCTGATCGACGTGTACCGGTCGGGCTTCGAATTTATCGGCCACTCCATGCGCCCGGCGCCGTTGAGTGACCCGAGCGCCTTCCGTGTCATGGTCGGCGGCCCGCAGTGCACACAGCCGTACTCGGCCTCGGTGTTCAATATCTCGGCGATGAGCTTCGGCTCACTGAGTGCCAACGCCATCCGCGCCCTTAACCAGGGCGCCAAGCTCGGCAATTTCGCCCACGACACCGGTGAAGGCAGCATCAGCCCCTACCACCGTGAAAACGGCGGCGACCTGACGTGGGAGCTGGGCAGCGGCTACTTCGGTTGCCGCACCAGTGACGGCCGTTTCGACCCGGAACGCTTTGCCGTGCAGGCACAGAACCCGCAAGTGCGGATGATCGAAATCAAGATGAGCCAGGGCGCCAAACCCGGACACGGCGGGATCCTGCCCAAGCACAAAGTCACCCGGGAAATTGCCGAAACCCGCGGCATCATGATGGGCGAAGACTGCATCTCGCCGTCGCGCCACAGCGCGTTTTCCACGCCGATCGAACTGATGCAGTTCATCGCGCAACTGCGCGAACTGTCTGGCGGCAAGCCGGTAGGTTTCAAGTTCTGCCTGGGTCATCCGTGGGAGTTCATGGGCATCGCCAAGGCCATGCTGGAAACCGGCATCCTCCCGGACTTTATCGTGGTCGACGGCAAGGAAGGCGGCACCGGCGCCGCGCCCGTGGAGTTCACCGACCATATCGGCGTGCCGCTGCGTGAGGGCCTGCTGTTTGTGCACAACACCCTGGTGGGCCTGAACCTGCGCGACAAAATCAAGCTGGGCGCCAGCGGCAAGATCGTCAGCGCGTTCGATATCGCCAGCGTCCTGGCCATCGGTGCCGACTGGGCCAACTCGGCGCGTGGCTTTATGTTCGCCATCGGCTGCATCCAGTCGCAAAGTTGCCACACCAACAAATGCCCGACCGGTGTCGCCACCCAGGACCCGCTGCGCCAACGCGCCCTCGTGGTGCCGGACAAAGCCCAGCGCGTGTTCAACTTCCACCGCAACACCCTCAAGGCCCTGGCCGAGATGCTCGCGGCGGCGGGCCTGGATCACCCCTCGCAGCTGTCGGCCAAACACCTGGTGCGGCGCATGTCGGCGACCGAGATCAAGCTGTTCTCGCAGCTGCATGTGTTCTTGAAGCCTGGGGAATTGCTCACCGGCGAAGTGAACGGCGCGTTCTATTCGCGCATGTGGCAAATGGCGCGGGCGGACAGTTTTGAGCCGCATGAACCCGTTGCCGCCTAAAAGGATGTTGCCATGCTGAAAGTTATCGCCGAAGACTTTATCAAGCCCGAACACCTGGAAACCGTGCGCCCGTGGTACGCCGAACTGGTGGAAAAAACCCGCCTGGAACCGCTGTGTATCGCCTACGATCTGTTTGTCGATCAAAAAGACCCAGGCCACTTTATTTTTATCGAGCTGTGGCCTGATCAGGCCGCGCTGGATGCGCACTGCCAGACGGAACACTTCACCCGGCTGGTGCCGCAGATCAACGCATACCAGGCTAAACCTTGCCGGTTTTTATTGATGGATGCGTTTTGAAAATACCCACACCGCGCTGAACCGGACCACCGACGGCATTGATCAAACAAGGAGATTCACATGCCGTTACTGGACTTCGCCGACATCGCAGGGCAACTGCCCGCCACTTGGAAATCCACCTGCCTGGGCCAGGTCGGCCCGGCGCGGGTCAAGGTGCTGCGCATGGATGAGCAGGCGTATGCAGAAGAAACCCATGACTACAACGAAGGGCTGCTGGTGATCAACGGATGCTTGCGCCTGAGCATCGGCGGCAGTGAAATCCGCGTGGAGGCGGGCCAGATGTACCTTGTGCAAGCCGGCATCGCACATGCTGTGCTCGCCGGTAGCCAAGGTACTCTTGTGATCATTGACGTTTAGAGACATTCAGTAATACCCAACCTTTGCAATTGCTCACAAATACCGCCAACCTGCGCCCGCCCGACGTGCGGCGTACGACTACGTGCCCGTTCGCCTGTCATTACTAAACCTTTTGTACAAGAGCCCGCTGCCATGCTGAACGGACGCGACCCGCGCATCGATTTTTTTCGGGGCCTGGCGTTGATCTTCATTTTCTGGGATCACGTCCCCCACAACCCCCTCGGCCAGATCACCCTGCGCAACTTCGGTTTCAGCGATGCGGCGGAGGTGTTTGTGTTCCTCGCCGGTTACGCCTCGGTGCTGGCCTACGGCAAGGTCATGCAACGCGACGGTTACTGGATGGCTTCGCTGAAAATCCTGCGCCGCGCCTGGGTGCTCTACGTGGTGCATATCTTCTTGCTGGCGATGCTGATGGGGATCGTGTTCTTCGCCAACAGCCATGTGGAAACCCGCGACCTGGTCGAAGAAATGGGCCTGACGCACTTCGTCACCCACCCGCAACAAGCCCTCACCGACGAGCTGCTGCTACGCTTCAAACCTAACCTGATGGACCCATTGCCCCTGTATATCGTGCTGCTGGCAGGCCTGCCGCTGGTGTTGCCGCTGATGCTGCGCAAGGCCTGGCCGGTGGTGGCCGTATCGGCCACGGTGTATTTCCTGGCGCCCTGGATGGGCTGGAACCTGCGGGCGATTGCCGATGGCGTGTGGTACTTCAACCCGGTGACCTGGCAGTTTCTGTTTATCCTCGGTGGTGCGGCGGCGATCCATGCCGGGCAGGCGCGCCCGGAGGAAAACCGGCCACTGACGCGCCAACCGTTGTTCGTGGCGGCGGCGCTGTACACGCTGCTGGCGGGAGTGCTGACGCTCTCGTGGCGCTGGCCCGAGGTGCACGACGCGCTGATGCCGTCGCTGGCCAGCGACCTGCTGTACCCAATCAGCAAGACCGACCTGTCGCCGGTGCGCCTGTTGCATTTTCTGGCCCTGGCCTATGTCACCGCCAAGCTGTTGCCCAGCAGCGGTTGGACAAAAAACTGGTTGGGGCAGCAAACCTGCCGCATGGGTCGTTATTCCCTGGAGGTGTTTTGCCTCGGCGTGCTGCTCGCGCCGCTGGCGGACATGGTCAACGCCCTGGCGGAAGATGCCGTGGCCATGCAATTGCTGACGGCGATCATCGGCGCAGCCTTGATGGCCGGGCTCGCGGCGTGGCTCGAATTCAACAAGCGGCTGGACGCGGCACAGGCCGCCAGGCTCAGTAAACCCGGCTTAAATAGTTAGCCCTGGAGCGGCGCCAATGGTTTGTCGATCATCAATTGGCTGAGCACCAACGCCTGATCCGCCAATTGACTCAGGCCGAGCAAGTCGGCCAGAGCCACACTTGAAGGTAGCCGGTATTGGCACAGGCCAGTACCGGCAACGTATCACGCGACGTGCGTTTCACCTTGGCCAGCCTGAGTCGGCTGCAGCTTGAAGGTGTAGAACAGCACCGTCAGCAGCACCAGGAACACCGGGCCCACGTACAGCGCAATCCGGGTGTCCGGAAAGTACGCCATCAGGCCCACCACCAGCACCAGGAACGCCAGCGCCAGGTACGAGCTGACCGGGTACAACCACATGCGGTATTTGAGCCCGGCCCGTTCAGCAGGGCTCAGGCCGCGACGGAACTTGAGCTGGGCCAGCAGGATCATCACCCAAGTCCAGATCGCGCCGAAGGTGGCGATGGAGGTGACCCAGACGAAGACTTTTTCCGGCACCAGATAGTTGAGCAACACGCCGAGCAACAGCGCGAAAATCGACAGCAGCAGTGCCTTGCGTGGCACCCCATTGCTGGAGGTGGTGCCGAAAGTCGCCGGGGCCTGGCCGTTTTGCGCCAAGCTGTAGAGCATGCGGCCGGTGCTGAAAATACCGCCGTTGCACGAGGACAACGCCGCTGTGATCACCACGAAGTTGATGATCCCGGCGGCGGTCTTGATGCCCAGGCGCTCGAAGGTCATCACAAAGGGGCTGCCCTGGGTGCCGATTTCATTCCATGGGTAGATCGACAGAATCACGAACAACGCACCGACGTAGAACAGCAGGATGCGCCAGAACACCGAGCCGATGGCGCGGGGGATGGTCTTCTGCGGGTTCTTCGCTTCACCGGCGGTGAGGCCGATCATCTCGACGCCCAGGTAGGCGAACATCACCATTTGCAGGGACATCAACACGCCCTGCACGCCATTAGGCATAAAACCGCCGTGGGCCCACAGGTTGGAGATCCCCAGCGCGACCCCGTCATTGCCGAAACCGAACGCGATGATGCCCACGCCGCCGATCACCATGGCAATGATGGTGACGATCTTGATCAACGCAAACCAGAACTCGAACTCACCGAACGCCTTGACCGCGATCAGGTTGATGGTGCCCATGCTGATCAGCGCCGCCAGGGCCCAGATCCAGCGGGGCGTCTCGAGGAACCACACGCCCATGTACACGGCCACGGCGGTAATTTCCGCGACGCAAGTCACCAGCCACAGGAACCAGTAGTTCCAGCCAGTGAGAAAACCCGCCAACGGGCCGAGGTAATCCTGGGCATAGCGGCTGAAGGAGCCGGCGACCGGGTTGTGCACGGCCATCTCACCAAGGGCGCGCATGATCACCAGGATCGCCAGGCCGCCGATGATGTAGGACAGCATGATCGCCGGGCCGGCCATTTCAATGGCCTTGGCCGAGCCGAGGAACAGACCGACACCGATACAGGCGCCGAGGGCCATCAGGCGAATATGCCGTTCGCCGAGTTCGCGTTTCAGCGGGCCGCCTTGAGCGGTGTCGCCGTGGGGCAGGTGATTGCCAGCGGGCATAGAGTACAACCTCGTCTTGTTATTGGAGATGAGCCACCGAGTCTCGGAGGCCACAGCGGGTAAGCCGCGACGCCCTGATGGCGGGCCTGCCTTTTGGGCAAACCCGTCTGGCCGAGCCAGATCAGCGGGGTGTAAGGGCGGCGAGTATTGCACGGTAATGGTGCATCGTCATGCGGGCTTGTGTGGCGAGCGGGCTTGCCCGCGTTGGGTCGCGAAGCGGCCCCAAAAAGGTTGACGCGGTGTGTCAGGCAAAACCGGTAGGCAATAAGAGGGGCTGCTGCGCAGCCCAACGCGGGCAAGCCCGCTCGCCACACAAGCCTGTTTGCCACGTAAGCATGATGGTTACATCCGGATATTGATCTGCCGAGCACCAGCCCTGCCTGCTGCTAGCGTGAGCTTGTCACTTCATCAATTTCAAAAGGAGCAAAGGATTGCCTCCCCAGCCCAACTCTCATCTTCTACGGCGCGGCAGATACTCGGGTGTGGGTCACGCCTACCTTGTTACGGCGGTGGTTCATCAACGAAAACCGCTCTTCGCGGATTTCCACATCGGCAGGCTGCTGGTCGCGGAACTCAAGAGAACCCACGACCAGGGATGGGTCAACTCCCTGGCCTGGGTGGTAATGCCGGACCATTTTCACTGGCTGCTCGAATTACGAAATGGCACCCTCCCCGAGGTCATAGGGCGAACAAAATCGCGCAGCACGCTGAGCATCAACAGGGCGTGCCAAAGCGGCGGTGCTTTCTGGCAGAGGGGTTACCACGACCGAGCGGTCCGAGCGGAAGAAGACCTGCGCAGAATTGCCCGCTACATCATCGCCAACCCTTTACGTGCGGGTTTAGTGGAGCATATCGGCGACTACCCGCTATGGGATGCAGCCTGGCTGCGGGACGATTGCGTGCTCTGAAGACGGCCCTGCCTGGCAAACAGGCCTGTGTAGCAATCCGACTTGTGTGGAGAGCAGGCTTGTGTGGCGAGCGGGCTTATGTGGCGAGCGGGCTTGCCCGCGTTGGGGCGCGAAGCGGCCCCAAAAAGGTTAACGCGGTATGTCAGGTAAAACCGGGTCGCAGGTTTTGGGGGCTGCTACGCAGCCCAACGCGGGCAAGCCCGCTCGCCACACAAGCCCGATCGCCACAGACCCCGCTCGCCACAGTGCAATAAAAATCCAACAAAATCGCTGGCGCTCCCACCACCGTCTAAGCTTCAACCAAGTCCGATCAATCTGCGCAGTAAATGGATCAATCGACTATGGGCGCTTTATGGCAAACCGGTACCACCAGGGCTGCAGTTCCCACTGACAGCCCGGATGAACCGCCATTGCCACAACGCCCACGCCGCAAGCGGCGCGGGTGGCGGCTGGCAGGGCTGGTAGTGCTGCTGGGGCTGATTGCCGTAACGTATGCGGCTCACCGCGAAACCCTCACGTCTGCCTGGCAGGCGCAGCAGTTCAGTCGCTGGGCGGCGCAGCTGACTTACCGCCTGCAACCCGGGCCCAGCGATGCCATGGTGTATCCCGGCGACGGTCCTTTTGATAAACGCTTGGGCTATAGCGACCTCGACACGTTCCTGCCGCGCCTGCTCAAGCGCGACTACCTGATACAGCGCCAGGTGCGCTTCTCACCCGCGCTGATGGACTACACCGATCACGGCCTGTTCGTCCCCTATGACGAGAAAATCCAGGCCGGCCTGACCATCACGGATTGCCGCGCACAACCGCTCTACACCTTCACTTACCCACAGCAGCTTTACCCCAGCTTCACCGCCATCCCACCGGTGGTCGTAAACAGCCTGCTGTTTATCGAAAACCGTGACCTGCTCGACCCGGCCCTTCCCCAGGCCAACCCCGCCGTGGATTGGCCACGCTTCGCCAAAGCCGCGTGGTCTCAGGCGGCCAAGGTGTTGCACCTGCCAGGCCAAAGCGCCGGCGGCAGTACGCTGGCGACCCAGCTGGAAAAATACCGCCACTCGCCCGACGGCCTGACGCTGTCGGGCGGCGAAAAAATCCGCCAGATGATTTCCGCCAGCGTGCGCGCCTACCACGATGGGCCCGACACGCTTGCCGCCCGCCAGAACATCGTGCGCGATTACCTCAACAGCGTGCCGCTGTCCGCCGTACCGGGCCATGGCGAAGTGCATGGCATGGCCGAAGGCTTGCGTGTGTGGTACGGCGCCGACTTCAGCCAGACCAACACCCTGCTCACCAGTACCGACCCCGCACAGTTGCCGCAAAAAGGCCTGGCCCTGCGCGAGGTGTTGTCGCTGATGATTGCCCAGCGCCGCCCCTCCCACTACCTGACCAAGGGTCACGCGGAACTGGCCGACCTCACCGACAGCCACCTGCGCTTGCTGGCACAGAACGGCGTGATCGACCCAGCGCTCGCCAAGGCCGCCCTCGCCAGCCAAGTCACTTACCGCGACTGGCAGCAACAGCCGACGGTGCAGCCGATCGAAACCAACAAGGGCATCAGCGTCGCCCGTAGCCGCCTGGCCGCCCTGCTCAACCGGCCGCTGTACGACCTGGACCGCCTCGACCTGGCGGCCACCAGCACCTTGCAAAGTGACCTGCAAGCCCAGGCTTCCGCCTACCTCAAGCACCTCGCCGACCCCGCCTTCGCCGGCCAGATCGGCCTGCTCGGCGAACGCCTGCTGACCCCGGCCAGCACCGCCCAGGTGCGCTACAGTTTCACCCTCTACGAAATGACCGCCGACGGCGCCCGCGTGCGCGTGCAGACCGACAGCACCGACCAGCCCTTCGACATCAATGAAGGCAGCAAGCTGGAGCTGGGCTCCACCGCCAAGCTGCGGGTGCTCACCACCTACCTGCAAATCATCAGCGAACTGCACGAGCGCTACGGCGCCCAAACCACCCCCGAGCTGAAAAAGGTCCAGGTCGACGACCAGGACCGCCTGACCCGCTGGGCCCTGGATTACCTGATGCAAAACAGCGACCGCAGCCTGCCCAGGATGCTCGGCGCGGCCCTGGACCGGCAATACTCCGCCAGCCCCGGTGAGAGCTTTTTCACCGGCGGCGGCATTCATCGCTTCCATAACTTTCGCAATGAGGACAACGGCCGCAACCCGACCCTGCGCGAAGCCCTGCGTGAATCGATCAACCTGCCGTTCATTCGCCTGATGCGCGATCTGGTGCGCTACAGCACCTACCAGGCACCCAACAACAGCGCCCAATTGCTCAAGGACGACAACGACCCGCGCCGCCAGGAATACCTGGCCAAATTCGCCGACCGCGAAGGCACCACCTTCCTCCTCAAGTTCTGGAAAAAATACCGCAACAAAGACACCCAGGCGCGGCTCGACACCTTCCTTGACAGCATGCACCCCACCGCCCAACGCCTGGCTGCAGTGCATCGCTACCTGTTGCCCAACGCCAGCCAGACCAGTTTCAACAGCTTCGTGCGGTCGCACCTGAGCAGTGTAAAAAGCAGCGAAAAACTCACCGACGAGCGCCTGGCCAAGCTCTACCAGAACTACGGCCCCGGCGCCTATGACTTGCCCGACCAAGGCTATATCGCCAAGGTCCACCCACTGGACCTGTGGCTGATGGGTTACCTGCTCAACCACCCCGACGCCACCTTCACCCAAGCCACCGTCGCCAGTGAACACGAACGCCAGGAGGTCTACAGCTGGCTGTTCAAGAGCCGCCATCAAAGCGCCCGCGACAGCCGCATCCGCACCATGCTGGAAATCGAAGCCTTCCTGGATATTCACCAACGCTGGCAGAAAGTCGGTTACCCCTTTGACCATTTGGTGCCGTCGCTGGCCACGGCTATCGGCAGTTCCGGCGACCGCCCCGCCGCGCTGGCCGAGCTGGTGGGGATCATCCTCAACGACGGCGTACGCCAACCCACCTTGCGCATCGACAGCCTGCGCTTTGCCGCCGAAACGCCCTATGAAACCCAGCTGACCAACGACCCTAATCGTGGCAAACGGGTGATGCCGGCCGAGGTCGCCACCGCACTGCGTGAAGCCCTGTCGCAAGTGGTCGACGCCGGCACCGCACGCCGCGTGTCCGGCAGTTTCAAACTGGCAGACGGCACACCGTTGGCCATGGGCGGCAAGACCGGTACCGGCGACAACCGCATCGAAGCCATCGGCGCCGGTGGGCGGGTCCTGAGTTCCAAGGCGATCAACCGCACGGCGACCTTCGTGTTCTATATCGGCGAGCATCATTTCGGCACGCTGACCGCGTTTGTCCCTGGGGCTTCGGCGCAAGGTTTCAGGTTCACCTCGGCGCTGCCGGTGCAGGTGCTCAAGGGCATGGCGCCGATTCTCACGCCGTATCTGCAACCGGGCGACAGCACCCTGTGCCTGGCACTTCCCACGAGCGCTACACGCTGAAAACCGGGTGTTAGGTATGCGCTTTATAGGCGCACTTTTCCGCTGATTCGCCTCGGGTTTCCAGCCATTATTCGAACTTATCCAACGAGCAGCGCTACACGGAGAAGTTTTTCAAGCATGAAGATTTGTAGGAGGCACAGTGCCATAAACAACGCTCTTGTGGCGAGCGGGCTTGCCCGCGTTGCGGCGCGAAGCGGCCCCGGAAAGCCGGATGCGTCGGGCCAGGCAGAACCGGCATGCAAGCAGAGGGGCTGCTGCGCAGCCCAACGCGGGCAAGCCCGCTCGCCACGGATATTCCGGCCACCACACATCGCCGAAGACTGAACAACACCTTTGTGGCGAGCGGGCTTGCCCGCGTTGGGGCGCGAAGCGGCCCCGGAAAGCCGGATGCGCCGGGCCAGGCAGAACCGGCATGCAAGCAGAGGGGCTGCTGCGCAGCCCAACGCGGGCAAGCCCGCTCGCCACGGATATTCCGGCCACCACACATCGCCGAAGACTGAACAACACTTTTGTGGCGAGCGGGCTTGCCCGCGTTGGGGCGCGTAGCGGCCCCGGAAAGCCGGATGCGCCGGGCCAGGCAGAACCGGCATGCAAGCAGAGGGGCTGCTGCGCAGCCCAACGCGGGCAAGCCCGCTCGCCACGGATGTTCCGGCCACCACACATCGCCGAAGACTGAACAACACTTTTGTGGCGAGCAGGCTTGCCCGCGTTGCGGCGCGAAGCGGCCCCGGAAAGCCGGATGCGCCGGGCCAGGCAGAACCGGCATGCAAGCAGAGGGGCTGCTGCGCAGCCCAACGCGGGCAAGCCCGCTCGCCACGGATGTTCCGGTCACCACACATCGCCGAAGACTGAACAACACTTTTGTGGCGAGCGGGCTTGCCCGCGTTGGGGCGCGAAGCGGCCCAGGAAAGCCGGATGCGCCGGGCCAGGCAGAACCGGCATGCAAGCAGAGGGGCTGCTGCGCAGCCCAACGCGGGCAAGCCCGCTCGCCACGGTTAGAAGGGGGTCAGGGGACGCCCATCACGAGCACACCGCTGCCGCTGATGGGGCCGGCGGCAGGGAGGGTACCCGCGCGTTTGACAAGGGTAAATGTCACGTCGTCGCCGCCTGCATTGTTGGTGATCTGGGTGAGGAACGAACCGTTTACCCGTACCGCCGTCCCCCCACGGACAAGGCCCGTTCCCACATCCGGATTGCTCATCGTCAGCAGGTTCGAGTTGAACGACGAAGGCGTGCCTTGGTAGGTAATGGTAATAGGCGTGGTAACGCTTCCAGGGCCAGGGCAGGAATAGTTAAGCCTGCGGTTGGTGCGGATGGCCGTGGTCAGCGGGTCGGTGCCGATTGCACGCTGGTGCACGTCGTTGAAGTTGATCTCGAGCGGGTTGTTATTGCTGATGGTGCAGGTTGATGGGGAAACGGTGAAGTTGTTGTTGGCGATGTATACAAGGCTGAGGCTCGTCGAGAGGGAATCATAATTGTTTGTCTGATCGAGCCGTAAGGTGCCAAGGGTGTCGCCTACTCGAATATCAATCGGCGTCACCGGATTGTTGCGCTGTAAAATATAAGGTATTACCTCGATCGGCATAGGGGCGAAGCCACTATCCGTCATGGTCGCAATCCGAATACCTGACGGGATCGGAACATCCCGATACGTCCCATTGATTCGCAAGCCAGCGCTTTGGTTGGTGAATTTTGGGCCCGGTGTCCACGCCGGGCCGACCCTGGTTCCGGTTGCCCAATAATCTTGCCGCCCATACCCGGGGTAGCTATCAGGTTCGAATCGGCAACTCAGCCTCACACCTTCTAGGAGGATACGCGGTGTATTCACTTCCGGCCGGACATTGACTGGGACCTGCAGGGTTAACGTCGTGCCAGCGCCTATCCTTTGCCACGGCCCGCCGTTGACACTGCAATCCGCTGCTCTCACGGTGGTTGTCATGCCCATCAGAGCGAAAAGCCCAATGGCTGCATATAGTCGTTTCATGTTGATCTCTACTATGGATAATCCAGCGTAAAAATTGAGGTCACCCTGTAAGCACCCTCTCCTATGGTCTGATCCCGAATAGCATTCGGCTCGCCCTGCACAAAGGCTTTGAGCTCGATCACGTTGTTGCCAGGGGTCAAACGCTGTTCGTCGCTGGCGGTGTTCACGGGCACCAGCTTTTTACTCGGCGTCTCGATACCGAGCCCGATACCGCTGGCACCACTGCCGCCATCCAGGGCGAACAACCCAGGCAGCGCGGCGTTTTCCCGACCGGCGAAGGTGATGGAAACCGATTCGCTGATTGTGGTGTTGCAGTCGTCCAGGTGCAGCCTGAACCCCTTACCCACGGTGCGCGTGTTGATGTAGAGGTGGGTGCTGGTAACGTCCCAGAGTTCCACCGTAAGGGCCTCATCGCCGGGGCGGATGCTGCAGGCCTGTTCGACCAGATTGCCCATGAACCGCAGGTTGTCCGCGGCCTGCCCGGTAGGCGCCAGGCCAACGCTGAGCAGCATTGCCAACCCGGCACATGACCAGCCCTTATGAACGCTTTCATGTCGCATACACTGACTCCTACTGGTATTCGGCCAACAGCGTGGCCACCGCGGTAAACCGTGCCGGGGCCAGAACCGCGCCTGGCCGTTTGACGGGGACGACTTCCAATGTCGGGGGTGCAGCGATGGTGATATCCAATGGCGTATTGAGTAGAAACGGCACGTTGTTTTGCAGCAGGCGAATGCCCAGGTCCGGCGCAGTGGTCTGTAACGCCGCGCCATCAAACGTGGTTGCGGTGCCGTTGATGCTCAACTTGAGCAACCACGGCAGCGGGGAGGTGCCGCAGTTGATGGTGTAGCCCACTGCCCTGCGGTACTTCACGCCGTCGACGCGCTTGGTGCCGACATCGCCAAAATCGACTTCAATGTTGCGCCCGGAATCTATAGTGCAGGGTGGCGGCTCGTTCAGCGTTCCGTTGAACGTCAGGTTGGCCGACGCCGCGCTGCACAAGCCGATTGAACACAAGGCGAGCAGGACTCGCTGCGGCCAAAAAGTCATTGATCATTCCTCATCATTGGTACTCGATCACAAGGGTCGCGGAGGCATCGAATGCCCCGCCCGTCAGCGTGCTGCCCACGCGCTTGACCGGCACCGCCTGCACGGCTGGAAAGTTGGGATGAGTGAACCTGACGGGCGTATTCAGCGGCCAGTCGGCGCCATTGACGAACAGCTTCACCCCAAGGTCGGTCTTGCGGGTGGAGAGCACGCCGCTGTCAAACGAAGCCCCTGTGCCCTGCAGCTCCAGGGTCATCGCATTGCTGTAGACAGGGGGGCTGCAGCTGACCGTATACGGCACATCGCGGCGATACGTGACGCCGTCGATGCGCGTGGTATGCAGGTCGTTGCCGAACGGCACATTGAGCGTGCTGCCGCCGTTGATCACACAGGGTGGCGGCGCAATGATGACTGCGCGGATCGTCAGGTTCACATTGGCCTGCGCGCCCTGGCTGACCGCCCATAGCAGCCCCCCAATGATTAAAATGGCCCGTGAGCCGGTTAACTTAGCCATTGCTCTGCCCTTACTCATAATTGAGCCTGAAATCCACCACGGCCCTGAATGCCCCGCTGGTCAATGGCGCGGAGGTACGCGTGGGCTGGACATTCCAGGTTTGCGTGTTGCTGCCCAAGGGCAAAAACAACGGCTCGCCCCGTGAGCCCAGCTGTACATCCCGCCCCTCGGGGTCGGTCAATCGCAAGCCCATGCCGGTGATGCCCTGCACTTTGACCAGGCGTGGATCATCGGCATCGGCGGGTGCGATAAACATCACCGACAGCACTGGCTGATGGGCACTCCAGGTCAGGTTCCCGGTGCGCTCACTGGTGATCTTGCCGGCGGTACGCTGGCAATCCTGAAAGCGCAGCAGAAATGGCAGGGCAGTGGCCTGATCGCCGGGCCGTTGCAACTGGCCAGCCGATATCGCCCCCAGGTCAATCGTTTGATGGAGGGAGGTCATCTCCAGGCCGCACGGCATTTCATGCATGGCCCCCCGTATGTTCAGCATTCCCATCATGCCTTCGACATCCTGGGCGTGTGCCCGCCCCATCAGGGCCAGTAACAGGCAGCCCCAGACCTTCACTTTGTACAACTTCATGATGTTCTCCGGCGGCAGGCACTACTGATTGGGTGCGGAGGCGTTCACATTCACCGTGCAGGTTTCGCCACTGCAGGTGAAGGCCAGTACCGGTCGGCCGCCGTAATCATTCACGTAGGCCAGATAGGGGGTTGTACCGAGCGCCTTTACCGTCAGCCCCAAGGCCTGTGAACCTTTGGGCGCAACCATCAGGGGCTCGAAGCCTTCCAGGGTCTTGCCGTCCTTGCTGCTGCGCGCATCCACCAGGGTCACGTAGTACGGCGTAGGGTTATTGACCTGATAGCTGTCGCCTTGGCGGGTCAATGTCAGCTTCTGCTGCCAAGGGGTGGACAGGTCTTGCTGGCTGGGGGTAATGGCTTGCGGCCGGTAGAACAATTTGATCCGGGTTTGCAGCGCGATTTGCAGGGTGTTGGCCTTGTCGCTGCGCGGCGGGATTTCCCGCAAGTTGAAGTAGAAGACCGTCTCTCGATCCTGCGGCAGTGACTTGGCCGCCGGCAGTGCCTGGACTTTCACCTGGCTTTGTTTGCCAGGCTCCAGGCGTTGCAGGGGTGGCAGCACGATCAACGGCGAGGTGATTTTCTTGCCTGATTCGTCCTCGATCCAACCCTGGGCCAAATAGGGCAGCTGGGTGTTGTTATTGGTGATGTTCACGCTGGTGGCATCTTTGCCGCCATCGAAAATCACGCGGGTTCGATCCAGCGCCACCGCAGCGTTGGCGCTCTGGCTGAAGGCCAGGGCCAGCAATGCGAAGACCTGGGGGGGTGAGGCGCATATTCAGCATCATGAGGATGTGTTCTCCATATCGTTACGCTGCCCGGTCAGCCCTGCTGGCTCGGGTAAGGATTGATCGGTGGCGACCATTGGCTGGCAGCTCAGTTGCAGGGCGTCGGTCAAGCCATCAGCAGGCAACACGACAGGCAGCGTGAGGATGCAACGCTCGGTCCCGCCCCAACTGACGACCATCTGCTCGCCGGCCTGAATGCCGCTGAGGTAGACGTCCCCGCCATCGTTCACAACCCCGGTGTCTTGCTGCTTCATGTTCCTCACCGTCGCGCCGAAGGGCGGTGAGCTGCCATCCATCAGGCGAAGAACAGCCATGGCTTTGTGACCGGAAATCACTTCCAGCGACCGATAGCCGATAGCCCCTTCGGTGAGCGTCAGTTGGGTGACGGACTGCGTGGCTTCGACATCGCTCGGCAGGCGCTCCAGGTCCACGCTGGCCGCCGTACGCTGATAGCTGCCGATGTCGGCGATGACCGCCTTGCCGAAGGCGTTACTGCGGGTCGGTGTGCCATAACCGCGTACGGGCACATCGGGTACACCGCCGGTGTCGACCATCAACCGGGTGCCGCCCGTGCTCATCGTACGGTGCAGTGCCCCACCGTAAGGCGTGAGCGTACCGCCGCCGCGCACGGACGCACTGAGGGTGCGGTTATTGCCTTCGCGTGCACTGGCGCTCAGGTCGATGTCGGCCTGGTCGCCGATATGGCTCAGGTAACCACTGGCGGAGTCGTCGCTGGCACTGAGTTGGTAGCTGTTGCGCTCATCAATGCGATCGTTGAAGCGCGTTGAAAAGCTGTTTTTGCCGGCGGCTCTGTTAGCGTCCATCGATAGCGTGCCGCTAGGCCCCAACGGCAGACTGACCGTCAGCGACAGGCCGTTATCCTTGTAGTGGTACTCCCGCGTGCGATAGACATTCAGGGCCATGTTCAGGTTTTTTACGGTGCCGATATTGAAGTAGCGCGAAGCCGACAGGTTCCAGCGTTGCGTCTCTGGTCGGTTCCAATAGGTTTGCTTGTTGTAGCTTGCGTAGACGGTGGCGCCCAGGTCACGGAACTGCTTGTTCACCGTTATCGTATAAAGCGCCTTGTTGCCGCCGATGGGGTTCCAGTGCTCAACGTAGTCGCCGTTCTCGTCGTATACGCCGCGCCCGCCCAGCTCGCCGTTCAGCCCGTAATGCTGGGCATCCAGGTATTGGCTCATGCTCAAGAAGTTTTTCTCGGAAAACCGGTAACCGGCGAAGGTCACTTGGCTGTCGTATTGTTCAAAGTTCTTGGAGTATTGAAGGCGGTAGGATTTACCCGAGAGTGTGTCGTTCCACAGCGTTGCCTGGGACTGCGTGACATCCACGGAGATGGCCCCAAACGCCAGCAAATCGCGCCCGACCCCGAGCGACAGCGCACGGTAATTGTTATCCGTTATCGCGCCGCCCAATAGCGACCAACCATTACTGACCCCCAGGAAAACTCGCCGGTGCCGAAAAATGCACCGTCAGCGTGGTACTGAAGATTCGACGGTCGCCCGGCAGACACTTTGTAACGCACTTGCCCTGGGCGAGTCAGGTAAGGAACGCCTGCGGTATAGACCTGGAACTTGTGTTCCGTACCGTCCTGCTCCTCTACCCGCACATCCAGCATGCCGGACACTGCGTCATTCAGATCCTGAATACGAAACGGCCCTGCAGCCACCAGCGTTTCATAGAGCACACGCCCCTGTTGGCTGATGATGACTTTGGCATTGGTCTTGGCCACGCCAACCACTTCCGGCGCGTAACCGCGCAAGTTGGGCGGCAGCTGGCTTTCGTCCGACTTGAGCGCCGCGCCAGTAAAGCGAAAGCTGTCAAACAGGTCGGAATACAAGTAGTCCTCACCCACGACCAAGCGCGCTTTCAGCTCGGGAATGGCGCGATAAGCGTAGTAACGGCTCCACTCCAGTTTTTGCTGGTTGTTCGCCGACTCGCGGTCTTTTTCGACTCGTCCCTGCCAATCCGCCCGCAAGCGCCAGGCACCGGCATTGGCGCCAACGGTGCCGTTACCACTGAGGTCATTGCGAGTACCGTTATGCCGACGGTAGCTGGACTGGGCCGTCATGTTGTAGTCCACCAGCAGTCCTGGCACCCCTTCATCCCAACGCGAAGGTGGGTCCCAGTTGATGGCGCTGTATTCGAGGTAGGCTTGGGGCAGGCTGATATTCAGCGTGGAAGTGGCCAGGTCTGCGCTCACCTCCATGCCTGGCAAACCCTGAGGGTCCAGGCACTGTCCGCCTTTCCACCACAGCAGTTTTTCAAGGCTGGCCTTTTTCAGGCCCAACAGCTCTACCAGTTCAGCGGTTAAACAGGCCTGACTGCCTTTGGGATCGTCATCGGGAGGATAGAACGCCACGGCGTGTTCAGAAATGGCCTGAGTATTTATTTGCACGACCATTGAATAGTTGCCGGGCAAAATAAAGCCACTGCGTGCGAACCGAGACAAGTCAATATTAGTGCGATCAGTCAGATCAAGAACGTCGGTATTGAATTCAATTTCTCCGGCGCCTGTTACAGTTCCCGCCAGTGTTATCAACCCACCCAACAGGCCCGGACGAAGTGTATGTATGACTTTCGAGGCATTCCACATGCAAGCAACCCATCATCTTCAAAAGTATTCCAACTTGAACCGCACTGCGGCAGTGTGATCGCCGGCTAACAGCGGCACTCCGTTGCCCATTAAGCGAACCGTGTAGTTGAGCGTCATACTCCCCCTCAACGATCGGGTACAGGCCCAGTTGCTTACCTGGCATGCACGCCTCACCGGCAGCATCCTCAATGTGGAAGGCGACCCCCTGTGAACCACCAAAGGCTGCAAATGAGCGCCCTCCCCGATCAGTAGCGCCGTCGAACGTCACGCGCAAATGCTCCCAATCCGGCAGGCTTTCACCGGGGCGCATGGGGTCGGGACGGCTCAGTGAGCAATTGATCAAGCGCAACTGGAAGGACTGTGCCTGCCCCTGCCCGTCACGCAAAAGCCGGCCTATGGGTTCTGAAGCCATTTCGATGGTTTGATCGACGGAGCTCGATTCCAGCCCGCAAGCGGAATCAATGACCGTGCCTCCCAGCGTGACGACGCCATCACCTTGCGGTTGCGCCTGCGCGAATGCCCAAGGGCTGATGAACATCGTCAAAGAAGAGGCAACAGCGAGACTTATGAATGTTTTCACCTGAACCTCCCGCCAGTTTCCCCCCGCCACCCCTGAGTGGCGGGGGAAACCCTTACTGATAAGCCAAGGTGAAGTTGGTGACTGCGCTGAACTCACCAGGCACGATTGCGCCCGCAGCCTGGCCTTGTACGTAGGCGCCGAACTCCAGGGTGTTATTGCCGGTGGCAATAAGCTGCGGTGCAGTAGGCGTACCCAGTACGACGGGGCGACCGCCGTGGGTCATCATGACGCCCACACCACCCGCGCTGCCGACGGTGCCGATCGCACCTGGAACGGAGCCCGACGGCGCGCCGGTAAAGGTAGTGGTCACGGTGTTATCGGTGAGGCCGGTCAGGTCGCAACCTTCGAGCTCGATACGCACCGGGCGGGATTCAGAACGGCCGCCGGTTTCCAGCTGATGCTTTGCGATGGCGCCAAGGTGAACCGACTGATCTACGGATTCAGGCTTGATGGAGCAAGCACCCGAGTGGACCGACCCCAGGAACGTAATGGTCCCATCAGCCGCTTGAGCAACAGATACCGAACCCGCCAACAGGCCGATAGTCAACAGTGCAGTTTTCACTTTAGATTTCATTAGCAGACGCTCACATAATATTAAAATCACAACGGAATCCCGTTCGCAGTTATGCGCGGGACTTGTTAGGCATTAAACGCTTTACTGACAGCATTGAAGTGCTTGGTTTTTTCCAACTACTTGCATTGCAATTCAGCAAACCGTTCGACGCCTGGCAATTATCCATGGCGATAGTGAATACGAAAGCCGTCCGATTCGCTTAGTTGCGTAGCCCTGTTACATCAGGATGCATAGGAAAATTATGGCACTTTGCCAAAACTTTGAAATGGACTGTAAGAACAGGACTACACGCCAACTAATGAGAATGATTTGCAGCAGGAGAAGTCCGTAAGAATAGGATTACAGACTCTAAAAAACAACAGCAATTACTTGGTAAAACCAACTAGTAAGTTGAAAAATATGTCGAGTGCATGTGCGGTCTGAGGGCAGCGAGGCAATGCTCGCTGTGCCGAAGGTGCAGGATCGACCGTTCGTCTGGTCCGGTTGCCCTCCATTAAAGATATATCTTAAGTTGTATCTAAACCAAACGAGAGCACCCTGAAAATGAGAGACCATCATTCCCACCGAGACCACGGTGACGACCGCGACGGCTTCGAAAAACGCCCAGGCCCCGGGCGCGGCGGCCGTGGCCCACGGGTCTTTGCCCCCGGCGACTTGAAACTGCTGCTGCCGGCACTCATCGCCGAACAGCCGTGCCACGGCTACGACCTGATCCGCCAGATCGAAACCCTGTTCGACGGCGCCTACAGCCCCAGCCCCGGGGTGATCTACCCCACGTTGACCTTTCTGGAAGAAAGCGAATTGATCAGCGGCGACGCCGAGGGCGGAAAAAAACGTTACACAATCACCGACGCCGGTCGTCTCTTCTTAAGCGAACAGGCAGTGGCCCTCGAAGGCATTCGCCTGCGCATGGAAGTGAGCAAGCGTTCGCTGCGCGGCCATGAGCGCCCGCCACAAATCCACGAGGCGGTGCACAACCTGCGCCACGCCTTGCATTCGCACCATGGGCGCTGGAGCCCGGAAGAAATCACGCGTGTCGCCGCGCTGCTCAACGGCACCGCCCAAGCCATTGCCGACGGGAAAACTCAATGAATACTCAAGCCATCCATCGCGTTACCCACGAAATCAAACGCCGCCGCCTGCAGGTGTTGCGCGTGGTCGACATTACCCCGCGCATGCGCCGCATCACCTTGGGCGGGCCGGAACTGGCGGGGTTTGTCAGCCTGGGCAGCGACGATCACATCAAGCTGCTGTTCCCGCAGAACGCCGCCGAGCAAGCGGCACTGGAAAGCCCCAGCTTCAGCATCAAGGGCGACGGCCCGCAACCGGCAATGCGCGACTACACACCCCGCAGGTACGACCTGGACATCGGCGAACTGGATATCGACTTCGTATTGCACGGCGATGGCCCCGCCTCCACCTGGGCGGACCAGGCCAAGGTCGGCCAGTATCTGTACATCGGCGGCCCACGCGGCTCGATGATCGTGCCGGACATCTTCGACAGCTACCTGTTGATCGGCGACGAAACCGCCCTGCCGGCCATCGGCCGACGCCTGGAAGAGTTACCTGCCGGGCGCCAGGTATTGGCGGTGATCGAAATCGAAAATGCAGCGGAACAGCAGGCGCTGCAAAGCGCTGCCAATGTGCAAGTGATCTGGGTAGTGCGTGGCCAGGATGACCTGCTGCAAACCGTGCAGAACCTGACGCTGCCAGGCGGCACGCTGTACAGCTTTGTCGCGACCGAAACCAAACTGTCGCGCCAGGTGCGGCGTGTATTGCTGGACACGCACAAGGTCAATGAGGAGTTCCTCAAGGCCGTGGGTTACTGGCGCGCCGAGGGCAGCGAAGAAGAGTGAGCCTCAAGCCCATTTGGCAAGTGGGCTTGTTGTGGCGAGCGAGCTTGTATGGCTTGCGGGCTTATGTGGCAAGCGGGCTTGCCCGCGTTGGGCTGCGAAGCAGCCCCCAATAAAACCACCGCGCTTTTTCTGACAAGCCGGCAATCGCAGCTTATGGTTCCGCTCTTACAGCGGGTCACTTTTGGAAGAGTCCGAATGCGGCCCAGCCAAAAGCAACCAAAAACGCTTCGCCCCATCACTCGGTGCCTCGCCTAGGCTCGGCATGCCCTCACTCCGGCCATCGTGATTGACGGAGCGTCTCAGATCACGATCAAAAGCGCAGATCAACAACAAAGCGAGGCGGCCTGACAGCCGACCTAATCATTAAAGACGCACTCGGTTCAAATGTGGGAGCTGGCTTGCCTGCGATGCAGACACCTCGACCTGTAAGGCACACCGAGTTGATGCTTTCGCAGGCAAGCCAGCTCCCACAGAAAAGCACCCCACTGCGCACGCCGAACCGCTCTTGATCTACACCACTCAGGTCGGCTACCAGGCCGCCGTGCTCTGCTTTTGATCTTGATCTTGATCCTAGGCGCCCCATTAACCACGCTGGCCGCACGCGGGCTTGAATCCGTGGGTAACCCGGCAGGACGCCGGGTTAGCCGCGCTGGGCCAAGGATGGCCCATCGCGGCGGCCCACGGATTCAAGTCTGCGTGCGGGCACACCGAGCCGGAGGCGAGGTGCCGAGTGGTGGGGCAAGAGCCCTTTGGTTACTTTGGGGCTTTTCCAAAGTGACTCGCTGTAAGAGCGAAACCAATATCCGCCACAACGCAAAACCTGCGTTGGAATGCGAAGCAGCCCTCAATAAAGCCACCGCGTTTTTTCTGAACAAGCCGCGCTGCCTGATTTCAGGGCCGCTTCGCGCCCCAACGCGGGCAAGCCCGCTCGCCACACAAGCCTGCTCACCACACAAGCCTGAAGCCACCACAACCCTGCTCGCCACAACGGATCAGCGCTGAGCCGAAAGCAGCCTGTCCAGCCCCACCACCACCAGCGCAACCAGCACAAACCCCGCCAGAATCCCCCCTGCATTCACAAACACTTGTGGATAACCCAGGGTGCCGACATCAATGAAGGGGTATTGATACTGCCCCAGCAAATCCCCACGCAGCAGCGCATAAGCGAAATACACCAGCGGGTAGATCACCCACAGCCCAATGTGCTTGAGCCGCAGCTGGCCCTTAGGCACCCACCGCCACCAGTACACGACAAACAGCACCGGCATCACGTCGTGCAGCAATTCGTCGGCAATCAACTGAAAGCCCTCGGGCTGCCATAAATGGCGCAGCAACAGGCTGTAGGCCAGGCCGACCACCACGATGCTCACCGCAATGCCGCTGCTGACAACGGGCGCGAGAAACACCCGCTTCGCGGCGCAGTCCCGGTTGATCAGCGCATAACTGAGCACCACCGCCGCCAACGTGTTGGTCAGCACCGTGAAGAAACTGAAAAAATTGATCAGCCCGCCCAGCAGGCTGGCGCCGGCTTCCCAGCGCGAATAGAAAATCAGGTATTGCTGAATCCCCAACCCTGCCCAGGCGGCCAGCGCCGCCGTTGCCACATACCGCTTCATGGGCTCAGCCCAGCGGACGTTTGGTGCGCATCAGCTTCACGTACAACCCTTCGACTTTTTCCCGCGCCCAAGGCGTTTTGCGCAGGAACGTCAGGCTCGACTTGATGCTGGGGTCGCTCTTGAAGCAGCGGATATCGATACGCTCGGCCAGGCCTTCCCATTCGTAATGCTCCACCAGGGTGGTGAGGACGTGTTGCAGGGTCACGCCGTGGAGGGGGTCGTTACTTGTCGCGGTCATGCCGGGCCTTTTGCAATAGGAGGAAATACAGCCGCGCACCTTAGCCCACGGGGCTTAACGGTGGAAGCACTGCATTGAATATAGACCCTGCAATAAAGTTCCCCTTCTCAGCGAAAAAAGAGATGTTATATTGTAACGATACTTATCAAAGTGATCCGTTCGATACCGTCTTAAGCCTTCTCTTTTTGCTGTTTTGCCAAGGAATGACCGATGTCCCTCTCCTCTCTGTGGCGCTTGACCCCACTGGCCGCCGCCCTATTGATCAGCTCCGAAGCTTATGCGCTTGAGCTACAACCGCAAGTCATCACCGGCAACCCGCTGGGCAGCGAGCAACTCGCCTCGCCGACCACCGTGCTGGAAGGCGACGACCTCACCCTGCAACAAAAAGGCAGCCTCGGCGAAACCCTGAACAAACAGCCAGGCGTGTCGTCTTCGTACTTTGGCCCAGGCGCCAGTCGGCCGATCATTCGGGGCCAGGATGGCGACCGCATTCGCATCCTGCGTAATGGCGTAGGCGCGCTGGATGCCTCCTCGCTCTCCTACGACCATGCGGTACCGCTGGACCCGGTCAACGTCGACCGCATTGAAATCGTACGCGGCCCGGCCGCGCTGCTATACGGCGGCAGCGCCATCGGCGGTGTGGTCAACACTTTCGACAACCGCATCCCCACCGAAGCCATCGAAGGCATCCACGGCGCGGGCGAATTGCGCTACGGCGGCGCCGACACCACCCGCAGCAGCGCGGGCAAACTCGAAGCCGGCAACGGCACCTTCGCCTTGCACCTGGACGCCAATGCGCGGGAATTCAACGACCTGAAAATACCCGGCCAGGCCCGCAGCCGCCACGCAGCGGAAAGCGACGACGGCCCCGGCAAAAATGGCCGCCTGGGCAACAGCGACGGGCGCCAGGACGGCGGCGCGGTGGGCGGGTCCTACACCTGGGATGACGGCTATGCCGGGTTGTCCTACAGCAACTACGACGCCAACTACGGCTCCCCCGCCGAGCAGGATGTGCGCATCCGCATGAAGCAGGATCACTACGCCTTCGCGTCCGAGATTCGCAACCTGCAGGGCCCGTTTACCTCGGTCAAACTCGACGCGGGCTACACCGACTACGAGCACCGCGAAATCGAAGGCGGCGAAACCGGCACCGTTTTCAAGAACAAGGGTTATGAGGCGCGGGTTGAAGCGCGTCACCAACCGATCGGCCCGTTCGACGGCGTAGTCGGCGCCCAAGTGACCCGCAACGAATTCTCGGCGCTGGGTGAAGAGGCCTTTGTGCCGCAGACCGACACCAACGCCGGCGCGCTGTTTGTGCTCGAAGAAATGCAGGCCACCGAGCGCCTGAAACTCAGCCTTGGCGGGCGCCTGGAGCACACCAGCGTCGACCCGGACGCCAAGGGCAACGCGCGTTTTGCCGGTGCCGACAAGCGCAATGACTTTACCGCCGGCAGCCTGTCGTCGGGCGCGGTGTATACCCTCACGCCCATCTGGTCGCTGGCAGCAACCCTGGGCTACACCGAGCGTGCGCCGACCTTTTACGAGCTGTACGCCAACGGCGCCCACGTCGCCACCGGCACCTACGAGTTGGGCAACGCCAACCTGAAGAAAGAAAAAGCCGTGTCCAGCGACCTGGCCCTACGCTTTGACAATGGCACCCACAAGGGCAGCTTCGGCGTGTTCTACAGCCACTTCTCCAACTACATCGGCTTGTTGGGCACCGGCCGTACATTGAACGACGAAGGGGAAGAAGACGCAGGCGGCATCCCTGAGTACGAATATTCCGGGGTGCGTGCGCGTTTCGCAGGCTTTGAAGCCCAGGATCACTGGAAGCTCGGAGAAAGCGCCTACGGCAAGTTCGCGCTGGAACTGTCGGGCGACTACACCCGCGCCACCAACCTGGACACCGGTGAAGCCCTGCCGCGCATTGCCCCGCTGCGCTTGAACAGCGGTTTGCTGTGGGAACTTGACCGCTGGCAGGCGCGCATCGACCTGGAACACGCCGCCGGGCAAGGTCGCGTACCGGATAACGAGAGCGGCACCGATGGCTATACCACCCTGGGCGCAAGCGCGGGCTACCGCTTCAACATGGGTGGCAGCCAGTGGCTGGCCTTTGTGAACGGTGAAAACCTGACCAACCAGACCGTGCGTTACGCCAGCTCGATCCTGCGCGATATCGCGCCGGCACCGGGGCGCAGTGTGCAGGTCGGGCTGCGCACCACCTTCTAACCCACACCGCAAATCCCCTGTGGGAGCGGGCTTGCTCGCGAATGCGGCGTGTCAGTCACTGAGGATGCTGACTGATCTACCGCATTCGCGAGCAAGCCCGCTCCCACACTCTTTGCAGCGACATTTAGTCACTGTTACCAGATCTGAAAAGATGCATATCGCGATTTGCCCTTTCTCTAAACGCCTCAGCACTTTATCCTTCGCAACAACCTGAAACGTTTCACTCCCCGGTCGACCCCATCTTGCTGATTATTCCTGCCTGCAAAGACAGCGCTGTCTTACACCCAACCGCGCCTGGGGATAAATCGCCCGCCTGTGGATAACCCTCGCTATCCCCAGAAAAACCGAATTAACGCTGAACCAAGCCCGCGCCGAATCGTCATCTACAGTGAAGCACGGGGTTACAAAATTCCTACGTAACGGAGAAACACACTATGAGCACTGATGGGGCCTCAAGCCCAAGCCGCCTGCTGCCCAGGCTGCTGGGGATCTTGCTGCTGATCATGGGCCTGGCCTTGCTGGCCGGTGGTATCAAGTTGAGCCTGCTCGGCGGGTCGCTGTACTACCTGCTGGCCGGTATCGGCATCACCCTGACCGGCATTCTGCTGCTGGCCACCCGCCGCGCCGCGCTGGGCCTGTACGCACTGGTGCTGTTCGCCAGTACCGTGTGGGCCCTGTGGGAAGTCGGCCTGGACTGGTGGCAGTTGGTGCCGCGCCTGGCGCTGCTGTTCGCCTTGGGCATCGTCATGCTGCTCCCGTGGTTTCGCCGCCCGTTACTGCGCGGCCAGCCTGCCCCGTTGGGCACTGGCGCACTGAGCGTGGCCGTGGTGCTGGCCGGTGCTGCCGCCATTGCCAGCCAATTCACCCACCCAGGTGAAATGGTCAAGACCGGCCAACTGGACCGCGACGCGGTACCCGGCATGGCCAGCTCAGCCCCGGCCCAGGCCGATGGCGACTGGAACTCCTATGGCCGTTCCGCGCATGGTGATCGCTACTCGCCACTGGCGCAGATCACCCCGGAAAACGCCCACAAGCTGGTGCCGGCGTGGACCTTCCGTACCGGCGACATTCCTGGCGCAGGCGACCCGGGTGAAACCACCGCGGAAAACACCCCGCTGAAAGTCAACGGCATGCTCTACGTGTGCACGCCGCACAGCCAAGTAATTGCGCTGGACCCGGACACCGGCAAGGAAATCTGGCGTTTCGACCCGAAGATCAGCACCGAAGGTGCCGAGAACTTCAAGGGTTGGGCGCACATGACCTGCCGTGGCGTGTCGTATCACGATGACGCCGCCTACGCTTCCGAACAGAGCCCTACCGGCAGCGCCAGCCCGGCCGCCGCGCCGAATGCCTGCCCGAAACGTATCTTCGTACCAACCGCCGACACCCGTCTGATCGCACTGAACGCCGACACCGGCAAGATGTGTGAAGACTTCGGTGACAAGGGCCAGATCGACCTGCGCGCCAATATCGGCAGCTTCGCCCCAGGCGGTTACTACTCCACTTCGCCACCGGCTGTGACCAAAAACCTGGTGGTGATCGGCGGCCACGTGACCGACAACGTCTCCACCGACGAGCCAAGCGGCGTGATCCGCGCGTTCGACGTGCACACCGGCAAGCTGGTGTGGAACTGGGACAGCGGCAACCCGGACGACACCACCCCGTTGGCCGAGGGCAAGACCTACACCCGCAACTCGCCGAACATGTGGTCCATGTTCGCCGTGGACGAAAAACTCGGCATGCTGTACCTGCCGATGGGCAACCAGATGCCCGACCAATACGGCGGCGACCGTACCGAAGATTCGGAAAAATACAGCGCCGGCCTGACCGCCCTGGACATCGACAGCGGCCACGTGAAGTGGACCTTCCAGTTCACTCACCACGACCTGTGGGACATGGACGTGGGCGGCCAGCCTTCGCTGATCGACATCAAGACCGAAGCCGGCGTGAAGCAAGCGGTGATGGCGTCGACCAAGCAAGGCAGCATCTACGTGCTCGACCGTGCAACCGGCCAGCCGGTAGTGCCGATCCACGAAGTGGCCGTGCCACAAGGCGCCGTCGCCGGCGACCATACTTCGCCGACTCAACCCAAGTCCGACCTGAACTTCATGCCACCGCCCCTCAAAGAGCGTGACATGTGGGGCGTGACGCCGTTCGACCAGATGCTGTGCCGGATTGACTTCAAATCCTTGCGCTACGACGGTCCGTTCACCCCGCCATCGCTGCAAGGTTCGATCGTTTACCCAGGTAACTTTGGCGTGTTCGACTGGGGCGGCATTTCCGTCGACCCGGTACGCCAGATCGCCTTTGTGAACCCGAGCTACATGGCGTTCAAATCCAAGCTGATCCCGGCGGCCGACATTGCCAAGCAAGGCCCGCGTGTCAGCGAAACCGAAGGTGTGCAGCCGAACAAAGGCGCGCCGTACGGTGTGATCCTCGAAGCCATGCTGTCGCCAATGGGCCTGCCGTGCCAGGCACCAGCGTGGGGTTATGTGGCGGCGGTCGACTTGACCAACCATCAAACCATCTGGATGCACAAGAACGGCACCGTGCGTGACAGCTCGCCGGTGCCGATCCCGCTGACCATGGGCGTGCCTAGCCTGGGCGGGACCTTTACCACGGCGGGGGGTGTGGCGTTTCTCAGCGGGACCCTTGACCAGTACCTGCGTGCCTACGATGTGAAAAACGGCAAGCAGTTGTGGGAAGGCCGCCTGCCAGCAGGTGCGCAGACCACGCCGATGACCTATACCGGCAAGGATGGCAAGCAGTATGTGCTGGTCATGGCGGGTGGTCATGGGTCGTTGGGGACCAAGCAGGGTGACTATGTGATGGCGTTTAAACTGCCGGATTAAGCTTTGCTGGTGGTATGAGAAAGGCGGCTCCCTTCACTGGGTAGCTGCCTTTTTTATGTCTGTTGTGTGTTGATCTGTGGGGGGGGATTGGGTGTATATCCGGTTTTTTTGTTGTGGCGGATATTGGTTTCGCTCTTACAGCGAGTCACTTTTGGAAAGAGCCTGTATAGACCGGACACATGGTGGACACATGTGCGGGGACATGGTTGACACATTATGGACCATAGTCAGGTTTGCTCACGTCGATCGTTCGTAGGAAGTGATGGCAGAAAAACACGTCAAACAGTCCATCACCTTCAGTGTTGGGCCGTATTGCGATGTGATGCCCAGCCAAACCTTTGGCGATGCTGAAGTAGCGTTTCTGAAAACGAAAACGGCTGTGATAAGCCTTGGCTAATACGTCGTCCGGTCCGTACTCAAAGGTTGGTAACTGTTGCGGATAAGCCCATGGGCTGGCCCTATACCGGTCCATAGGCACCTTGTAGTCCAGCGCCTGATGGGGCCGTTGCAGGTTATAAACATCACGCCACCGATCAAATGCTGCTTGAGCTTCCTTGAGCGTGGAAAACTGACGCCCTTCAAGTACTTCGGCCTTGAGTGAGCGATGGAAACGCTCAATCTTTCCATTGGTTTGTGGGTGGTAAGGACGGCTGAAACTGATCCGAATACCCAGACGAATCAACCAGATACTCAGCTCTGTGATTTCACCAGGGTTACGTGGAGAGCCCCAAGGCGGTCCGTTATCAACGTTGATGCGAGCCGGTAATCCGAAGCGCTGGAATACCTCGGTCAACCTTTCCTTCACCGTGGCTCCACGCTCATTATCACAAGCGTGAATAGCCAAACTGAAACGTGAATGGTCGTCCAGCAAAGTCAGGGGATGGCATCTGCCTTCTTGCGTCGGGAAATGCCCTTTGAAATCCATCTGCCAAAGATTGTTGGGCGCGTCGTGTTCAAATCTCAGCTTTGCCTCTTGCTCCTTCGTAGCCGGCTGAATCAGCCCGTGCCGGTGCAGGACATTGGTAACGGTGCTGGGAGCAATCTGCTTTTTCAAGAGGCTGCTGATCGTGCGCCCACCCCATGCTGGATGGTCTTGTCTGAGCGATATGACCTGCGCTTCCAGGGCCGGCGTGGTCAGCTTGGGGCTGGTAGCCGGTTTTCGGGATTTATCTTGCAGCCCCGAATGGCCGAGCGTCGCGTAGCGGTTAAGCCACTTGTAGGCCGTCTGCGGACTGATACCGAACCGTCGGCACAGTTCTCGTTTGTTGCTGCCGGGTTGCCCTGCTAAGGCAACAAACTCTTCTTTCAGGCTCATGGCATCTCTCGTGTCCCAGGGCATGATGGCTTTCCGGCGAAATTGGCTCGCCGAAAAGTGTCCACCATGTCCCCGCACACCCGTCAACCATGTGTCCGGTCTATACAGAAAGAGCCCAAAAGTAACCAAAAGGCTCTTGCCCCACCACTCGGCACCTCGCCTCCGGCTCGGTGTGCCCGCACGCAGACTTGAATCCGTGGGCCGCCGCGATGGGCCATCCTTGGCCCAGCGCGGCTAACCCGGCGTCCTGCCGGGTTACCCACGGATTCAAGCCTGCGTGCGGCCAGCGTGGTTAATGGGGCGCCTCAGATCAAAGTCAAAAGCAGAGCACGGCGGCCTGGTAGCCGACCTGAGTGGTGTAGATCAAGAGCGGGTCGGCGTGAGCAGTGGGGGGCTTTTCTGTGGGAGCTGGCTTGCCTGCGATGCAGGCAACTCGGTCTATCAGTGGCACCCAGTTGATGCCATCGCAGGCAAGCCAGCTCCCACATTTGAACCGAGGAAGGCTTCAAGGCTCAGGTCGGCTGTCAGGCCGCCTCGCTTTGCTTTGTTTTTGATCTGGCCCTTACATCCTTTGCGCTGACGAAGTCAGCGATCTTTTGATCTGCGCTTTTGATCTGAGGCGCCCCGTCAATCACGCTGGCCGAACGCAGGCTTTGGAGCGTGGGCAACCCGGCAGGACGCCGGGTTAGCCGCGCTGGGCCAAGGATGGCCCATCGCGGCGGCCCACGGATTCAAGCCTGCGTGAGGGCACACCGAGCCGGAGGCGAGGTGCCGAGTGATGGGGCGAAGCGTTTTTGGTTACTTTTTGCGCTCTTCAAAAAGTGACCCGCTGTAAGAGCGGAACCATACTCAGCCGTTACCCAAACAACGGATATGTACCCCAACCCCAACCACAAAATCAGCGCTCAATCACCTCCCCCCGCATCACCGCCAACCTACCAATCAACCGATTCTGCACCGGAACCGCAACCCCCTCGCTGTCCATCGCCTTAATCAAATCCTCCACCAACGCATTAAAATCACTGCGGCTCACATTCTGCCCCTTGTGACTCTCCGCCATGCTATCCCCGGTATAAGTACAAGGCCCCCCCGCCTCCACACAAAACTGCTCGATCAGCTTGTTACGCAAGCGCTGAATATCAACACGCCGGAAGCGTTCAACAATCCGCTCATCCCGAGCAATGTTAAGCAACATGCCCTCGACAATGCGCGTAATACCAGGCATCGCACCAAGGTCACGATACAGGCTGTCATCCTTAACCGGTTGCTGCGCACAAGCACTCAGCAGCAACACCAGAACCCCCTCTAAAAAGCGCATCAAAAACTCCCCTGCACCGACAGATAAGTGCCGTTCTGGTTATCCAGCGTGGCAATCTCACCCAGTCGCGCATAAGCCAATACAAACGACACATGCTTATTGGGAAAGTAGCCGACAAACACATCCGCCCAGTCACTTTCACCCGCAAAGGACAAGTTGTCGGGCTTCTCGCGATACTCCACCCCCAGCGCCCAGCGCGGGTTGAACAGCAGCGCCACCGAGCCCTCCTTGAGCAAGCTACGACTGTCACGACGGTCGCCACCAAAACCAAGCAACCCGGTTTCATTGGCCCGGCTGTAGCGCAAGCTGCCATTGACCAACACGTTGTAGCCAAACGCCGCCCCCATGAACAAACGGCTGGCGGCAAGGTAGCCCTCGACGTCGCTGTCACGCTTCGCGCCCACGAGCTTGGGGATATCAAAATTGGTCTGGTGCTTGTATTCCACCCCCAGGGACACCTGCGGCAACGCGTCGTAGATCACATCGCCAAACAACCGTACCTTGAGGCCCAGCACGTCCTGCCCGAGGTTGTCTTGCGGCAGATTGAGCCTATGCACCAGCGTGCCGAGGTCAAAGCGCTGGCGGGCGAAAGACAGCTCGACCCGATTGTCATAGGCCAGCGCCAGCCCAGCCACATCCAGCCGATAGTCCGGCAGGTTGACCGTGGTGGCGAACGCCGTAGCGCCCCATTCGTGCTGCTCGCCATACCCGGCTAGCACCGCCCACGGCGTAATGCCGCCACCTGCCGCGCCCTCAAGGCTGCTGGCGCCGCCGGTAGCGAGCAACCGGCCGTTATCGGCCAACGCCGTTTGCAAGGCCAATGCACCAAGGCAACCGATCAAAAAAGAAACACGCACCGTCATGCCACTCAATGAACCATGGAAGTTTGTGCACTGAGGGGCAACGCCACCCAGGCTTCGAAAGCGTCGGCCCCCAGGGGCCGGCTGATCAGGTAACCCTGAGCCGTGTCGCACTGCCAGCGTTCCAAAAGACGCAGGCTGTGGGCGTATTCAACGCCCTCGGCGACCACCTTGAGGCCCAGGTTGTGGCTCATCTCGATAGTAGAACGCACGATCACCGCGTCCTCACTGGTTTCATCGAGGTTGCGCACAAACGACTGGTCGATCTTCAGCTCCTGCACCGGCAGACGCTTGAGGTGCGCGAGCGAGGAGTACCCCGTACCAAAATCATCCACCGACAGGCTGATGCCACAGTCGCGCAGCAGGTGCAGGACCTTGAGGGCTTTTTCCGGCTCGCGCATCACCGCGCTCTCGGTGATCTCGAACACCAGTTGCTCCGCCGGCAGGCCATAGCGCCGCAACAAGGCCGAGACCCGATGGGCCAGTTCATCGCCGAGCAAATCGTCTGCCGAGATATTCAGCGACAGCTGCAGATACAAGCCGCGCCGGTTCCATTCGCACAGCTGGCGAATGCCCTCCTCGATCACCCATTGGGTCAGCAACCGAATACTGCCGGTGCGCTCGGCCAGGGGGATGAACTCCGCCGGCGAGACCATGCCGAACTGCGGATGCTGCCAGCGCAACAGGGCTTCGGCCTGGCGCACATGGCCCTGGCGAATATCCAGTTTGGGTTGGTAATGCAGCAGCAATTGGCCCTGGTTGGGCGCGTGGCGCAGGTCGCGAATCAAGGTGATCTGGCGGTGGTGCGCGAGGTCGCGGCCGTGTTCATAGATTTGCAGGCGGCCAGGCAGTTGCGCGGCGTCTCTCATCGCAATCGCCGCACGCTCAAGCAAGGTGTGCGGGCTTTCGCCATCGGCCGGATACGTCGCAATGCCCAGGCGGCAATCCAGCGCCAGGTCATGGCCGTTGAAGCGCTGAGGGCGCAGCAGCAGTTGTTGCAGCTTGTCGGCCATGCCCACCGCTTCGTCGCTGCCTGCACCTTCGAGCAGCAGCAGGAATTCATCGGCGATCAGGTGCGCCAGGGTGTCGCCGGGGCGCAACGTCGCTTGCAGGCGCTGACTCACGCCCAACATAAGTTGGTCCACCGCATCGGGCCCGGCGGTTTCGCTGACGGCGCGCAGGTTATCGATGCCCAGGTAGATCAGCGCCATCGGCCGGTTCAGGGCAATCGCACTGCCCAGGCGTTCCATGGCCAACGCACGGTTCGGCAGGCCGGTGAGGCGATCATGCAGGGCATTGTGCGCCAGCTGTTGTTCGCGCTCGGCGATCCCGCTTTGCATGGAATTGACCGCATGCGCCAGCCGCCCCAGTTCATCGCTGCGCGCCAGCACCACTGGGGTCTGGTAGTCGCCCTGGCCGATGCGTTCGGCCGCCAGCGCCAACGCCTGCACCGGCCGCGACACGGTGCGCGCCAGCAGCAAGGCGCCGATCAACGAGGCAATCAGCGCGACCAGCGCGATGCCGAGGATCTTTTCATCCAACGGCACAAACGCCTGCATCGCCGCATCCAGCGGGCTTTGCAACAGGGCCAGGACTTTGCCGTTTTCATCACTGGCCAGGACCAGGGATTGGCTGAGGAAACTGCGCTCAAGATGATCGGTGGTTGAGACCCCGCGACGCGTCGAATCGCCTTGCATCAGTGCGCTGATACTGTCCCTCAGTACCTGCGGCTGAGTGCTGACCAACTCGCCGGGCCGCTCGTGATCAATCGCCAGGAACGAGACTTCCAGGTTGCTCAACGACCGCAATTCATCGGCAAACGCGCCGTCCATGCTGAAGCCCATCACCACCCGCGCAATCGGCAACGGCGCCAGCACCGAAGCCTCCACCAGCAAGTGCGGCTTGCCTTGCAGCGGCACCATCAGCATGGCCTGGCGGTTGCGCCGGGCTTCGCGCAGCGCCGGGTCATAGCGAAAGGTCGAGCCTTCGGGGACTTCGTCGAGGGTGCTGGCCAGGACCTTGCCGTCCATGCCCAGCAGGATCATGTCACTCGCGTTGATGCGCTTGCCGTGGTTGAGCAGCACCGAGCGCATGGTTGCCGAATCACCACTGGCCACCGCATCGCGAAAACCGAAGTCGGCGGCCAGCAGTTGCACGCCATCGGCCAGGCGCCGGCCGCGCACGTCGAGCAAGCGCTCGAACACCCGCGTGCCCACCTCCAACTGGGCCAGGGCCTGGCCGTGCACCGCCGAGCGGGTCGCGGCCTTGACGCTGAAATACAGCGCGCCGATCACCACCAGCGACAGCAGGATCAGCACGCAGGCGACCCGCGCCTGAAAGCTATTGCGCAGTTTCATGGGCCGCTCGATTGAACGTGTCGCCAAAGGCGGTCGGGGCCGGTGGCAGGTCTGCGGGCGCAGGTTCCAGGCTCAGCACCACCGAATGGCTGAGGCCGGCAGCCGGCACGTGCAAGGTACCGCCATCCAGCGGCTGCATACCCACCAGTTGCGGGTGCCACAGGGTGGCGTGGTAGTCGCCGGGGGCAGTTCCTCCAGGCGTACCCGGCCCTGGGTATTGCTGACGCCGTAGCGTGGGTCGTCGGTGACGTAGATATAGCCGAGCATCCAGTCATGGATATTGCACCCCAGCACCACCACCCCGGGTTTGTCGAACAGCAACGGAGCGGCAGGCGTACCTTCGTAAAGCCGCAGTTCGAAGCGCTTGGCGGTGGAGAAGGAATAAACCTGGTGACGGATATTGTCGCTGTTGGGAAAGCGCACTTGAGTGCCGGTATGCACCGCCAGCACATGGGGTGCGAAGCGCTGGCCGCGCTGGTCCATATCGGCCTTGAGCGCACCGGCCGGCAGGCTGGCGGGACCTTGCAGGGTGACCACCGCGTCGGCCACCGGGCTGCCATCGGCCTGGCGCAGCAGCACCTCAAGCGTTGCCGCCGCGGCGGGGCCGGCCATTGTCAGCCACAGCACGACAAAGAAAAACCGCTGGAAAATCCTGACCATGAAAAGTCCGCAAAAAGAGAAAAAGAGCGGCCTGCCTTGGCACAAAATCGGGGCAACGAGCAGTACTGATGATGCCGCAAATAAGGCTAATTGCCATCATTTAAAGTGCACTGAGCCCTGACCGCCGGTCGGCAAAAACCTATGCAAATGGTCAGGAGATGTAGAGCTTATCGGCCGGAAGGGAGAAACCTATAGGCGACAAAAACGCGCTTAAACCTGCACACCCGCCCGGCGCATCCACATTTCGAAGGCCATGGCGCTCAGCGGGCGGCTGATCAGATAGCCCTGGGCGGTGTCGCAGTTCCACTGCTTGAGCAGTTTGAGGCTGGGCTCGAACTCGACCCCTTCAGCCACCACCCTGAGCCCCAGGTTGTGGCTCATCTCGATGGTGGAACGCACGATCACTGCGTCGCCACTGGTGCTGTCGAGGTTGCGCACAAACGACTGGTCGATCTTCAGCTCCTGCACCGGCAGGCGCTGCAGTTGCGCCAGCGACGAATAGCCGGTGCCAAAGTCATCCACTGACAGGCTGATGCCGCACCCGCGCAGTTGCTCCAGCACGCTCAGGGCCTGCTGGGGGTTGTGCATGATTGCGCTTTCGGTGATTTCAAAAATAAGCTGCTGGGCCAGCACGCCGTACTCCATCAGCAAGGTGGTGACGCGAATCGCCAGGTCATCATCGGCCAGGTCGTCCACCGAAATATTCACCGACAACTGGATATGCATCCCGCGCTGCGCCCACTCGCCGATCTGGCGGATGGCTTCTTCGATCACCCATTGCGTCAGGCCGCTCATGCTGCCCGTGCGCTCGGCCAGGGGGATGAATTCGGCGGGCGACACCAGCCCCAATGTCGGATGCTGCCAGCGCAGCAAGGCTTCGGCCTGACGCACATGGCCGTGCTTGAGGTCGAGCTTGGGCTGGTAGCACAGGTGCAACTCGCCCTCGACGGCGGCGCGGCGCAAGTCGCGGATCAGGGTGATCTGGCGCTGGTGGGCCAAGTCGCGGTCTTGCTGGTAGATCTGCAGATAACCGGGCAGCGTCGCCGCATCGTGCCGCGCGATGGCGGCGCGGTTGATCAGTTCTTCAACCTGCTGGCCGTCGGCGGGGTACGCCGCGATCCCGATGCTCACTTCATGACGCACTTCATCATTGCCGATGCGCTGGGGTTCGGTGAGCAGCGCGTAGAGGCGGTCGGCGCGAGCCACGGCGCGGTCGATCTCGGTGTTTTCCAGCAACAGCAGGAATTCACTGCCGGTAATGCGCGCTGCCGTGTCGCTGGCCAACAGGCTCATGGACAGACAGCGGCTGGCCTCACGCAGCATTTCCTCGACGCCCTGAGGGCCAAAGCCTTCGTTGATGACCCGATAGTTTTCGATCCCCAGGTACAGCAGCACCACGGGCCGTTGCGCACTGATCGCGCTGCCCAGGCGCTCCATGGCCAGGGCGCGATTCGGCAGGCCGGTGAGCGGATCATGCAGGGCGTTGTGCGCCAACTGCCGTTCGCGCACGGCGATGCCGCTTTGCATGGCATTGAAGGCGCGGGCCAGCAAACCGAACTCATCATGGCTGCGCACCCGGACCGGGGTGCGGTAATCACCGGCACCAATACGCCCGGCGGCCTCAACCAGTGCGTTAAGCGGGCGCGATACACGGCGCGCCAGGAACAACGCGCCGGCCAACGACACCACCAGCACGGCCAGGGCAATCCCGAGGAACTGCCGGTCCAGCGGCGCAAAGGATTCCAGCGCGTGGTCCAGCGGGCTTTGCAGCAACACCCGCACTTCATCGCCGTCACCGGTGTTGGCCAGCGGCATTACCTGGCTGAGCACGCGCTCGCCATAGAACTGCTGGATCTGCGGCTCGGGGTTCAGGTGCCCCTCGCGCAACAGGCTGAGGGTGGCGGCCTGATAGGCGTCGGGCTGGGTGCTCAACAACGGGCCGGGCTGGCCGTTTTGCACGCTGAGGAACGACACTTCAAGGTTGCTCATGGAGCGCAGTTCATTGGCGAACAGCTTGTCCATGGGAAAGCCCATGACCACGCGCGCGACGGGCAGCGGGTCGAGCACTTCGTCCTGCACCAGCAAATAGGGCCGACCGTCCATGGCCACAATCAGCATCTGCAGGCCGCTGCGCCGTGCGTGGCGCAGCGCCGCGTCATAAGGAAACGGTTGGCCGCGTGTGAGCAGGGGCAAGGTGCTGACTATGACCTTGCCATCCAGGCCCAGCACAAACACTTCACTGGAGCGAATACCGGTGCCATGCCGACGCAGGGCGGCCAGGATCGGCACGGTGTGGCCTTCGGCCACGGCCTGTTTGAACGGGCCGTCGACGGTCAGCCAGTCGAGGCCGTATTGCAGGCGGCGCCCGCGCAGGTCCAGCAGGCGTTCGAACACTTGGCTACCGGTTTTCAGTTGGACTTGTGCCTGGTTTTCCACGGCGCGGGAGGTGGCGGCCTTGACGGCGAAGTATGTGGCGGCGACTACCACCAACAGCAACAGCGCCAGCACCCCGGCGATGCGGGTTTGAAACGTATGGCGCCACCTCATTGCAGTGCCCTCTGGCAGCGTTCGCCTCTCTCTGCCGGTACGTCCCTTGGTCATATGCTTTCCTGGCAACTGCGGACTGGCGTCAAAAAAATATCTATTTTTGTGGGGAGTTTGGTTTGAGGAGATTAGCTGGGAGTTGGGTTGAGCGCATTCAATAAATACGGGGATTTTGGTGGCGGTTTATTGGCGACAGAGGGTTGGCTGGGGTTGTGGGTGGGTGGGTGTGCATATCCGTTGCTGCGGTGATGGCGGCTATTGGTTTCGCTCTTACAGCGAGTCACTTTTGGAAAAGAGCCCCAAAAGTAACCAAAGGGCTCTTGCCCCACCACTCGGCACCTCGCCTCCGGCTCGGTGTGCCCGCACGCAGACTTGAATCCGTGGGCCGCCGCGATGGGCCATCCTTGGCCCAGCGCGGCTAACCCGGCGTCCTGCCGGGTTACCCACGGATTCAAGCCTGCGTGCGGCCAGCGTGGTTAATGGGGCGCCTCAGATCAAAGTCAAAAGCAGAGCACGGCGGCCTAGTAGCCGACCTGAGTGGTGTAGATCAAAAGCGGGCTTGCAGTGGATTGGCTTTTCTGTGGGAGCTGGCTTGCCTGCGATGCAGACACCTCGGTGCATCAGGCAAACCAAGTCGATGCCATCGCAGGCAAGCCAGCTCCCACATTTGAACCGAGGAAGGCTTCAATGCTCAGGTCGGCTGTCAGGCCGCCTCGCTTTGCTTTGTTTTTGCCGTGGCCCTTACATCCTTACCGCTGACGAAGTCAGCGATCTTTTGATCCAGGGCTTTTGATCGTGATCTGAGACGCCCCGTCAATCACGATGGCCGAACGCAGGCTTGAATCCGTGGGCAACCCGGCAGGACGCCGGGTTAGCCGCGCTGGGCCATGGATGGCCCATCGCGGCGGCCCACGGATTCAAGCCGGAGTGAGGGCACACCGAGCCTAAGCGAGGTGCCGAGTGATGGGGCGAGGACCTTTTGGTTACTTTTGGGTCCTTCCAAAAGTGACCCGCTGTAAGAGCGGAACCCTACTCAGCCGTTACCGCAGCAACGGATATACACCCAAATCAAACACAGCGAGCCCGCATAAAATCCCCCCCACCTACGCACCAGATAATTATGCTCATCCATCACCGAATTCCAAACCGCAATATGCCCCATGCGCTCCTCATAAGACCCCCCATCCCGCACCTCGCCGATATCGATCAACGGCAACCCATCACTCCCAAGCAACTCCTCCCGCGCAGGCTTCCCGGCATACCAGTAATCCCACTCAGCACTGCTCAAATGATCACGACTACGCGCCGGATTGCCGATGTAATACCCCTGACGCGCCATCACCGCCCCCGGCCAACCAGACAACCACCAATTCAAATACGCATAAGCAGCATCCAACACAGGCCCTCGAGCATGGCGCGACAAGGACAACCCACCAAACCAGGCGCGATACCCCTCACGTGGCACCGCCAGACGATACTTCACCCCCGCACGATGCAGCCGCATCAAGGTCGGCGACCACAAACTCTGAATATCAATGCTCGGGCTGAGCATCAATTGCGCCGCCTCTTCATCATCAGACCAGAACGCCGCAAAGTGCCCTTGCTTCTGCTTGCGCACCAGAATGTCAGCCAGGGTATCGATCTCTTCGATGCTCATATTGCCGATATCCTTGAAGCTCGCCAGCCCCGCCCCCTGCACCGCCAGCGCGGCGTCCAGGGCACCGATGGCGGCATCGCTCTGCAGGGCGGTGCGCGCACCCCATGCCGGGTCCAGCAACCACCCCCAGCTTTCATTGCCGTGGCAAAAACCCTCAGGCAAGCGCTCGGGGCGGTAGGCAAAACTGTCGGCATTGTGGGTCAGAGGCAGCATGCTGATGCGCTCGGTCACTGTGCTGCCGAGGCTGCCATCGTGCTGCACGAACAGCCGTTCGCTGGGCACGCTGCCGCTGCCCAACCGGTCATCGGGCGACAGGCGCCCACGCTTGGGCAGGTCGTTGATCTCGTGCCACAGCGCAATGCGCCGCGTATCGATAGGCTGGATCGCCCGCGCCGGCCACACAAAGTCGACGTTGTGGAACCACTGGTCATACAGGTCGTAGCTGTCGGGCTGCATCACCGCGATGCGCTGGGCCTGTTCAACGTCGTGCACCTGGTACACCAGGCGGATACCCAGTTCCTGTTCGGCGCGTACGCGCAGGCTTTCCAGCAAGGTCACCGAAGTACCGAGAACGCGCAGTGTGATCATGCCGCGAACCGCCGTGAGAACACTTCAAAGGAGCGCCGCAGCAAGGCAGGGTCAAGACCGCGCAGGATGAAGACCAGGCGCGACTGCCGATCGTTGCCCGGCCACGCAGGCAAGTGCACCGGGGCATGCAGGCAATGCTGCACGCCATGAATGACGATGGGGGCGTTACTGGCATTCACGTTGAGCAGCCCTTTGACACGAAGGATTCGTTCGCCGTGGCATCTTAACAGCATCGACAGCCACACCCCGAAACCCACCCAGTCGAGCGGCTGGTCGAAGGTCAGGCTGCACACCTGCGCGGCGCCGTGAGTCACGCTGGTGGCTTGATGCAGTTGCCAGCGGCTGACTTCCACGGCAGGTTCCGCGCTGCGCAAGCCTTCGCCGAGCAACAGTTGATCGCCGCTGTGGATGTCGTGGGTATCAAGGATCGGCGTACCGGCATTCAGCGCTTGCAAGTGTGCGCGCAGCTCAGGGCAATCGCCCTCAAGGTCGGTCTTGCTCAGCAGCAAGCGATCCGCCGCCGCCACCTGCGCCAGCCATTCCGGGTGCAGGCGTTCTTGCAGGGCGGCGTGGCTGGCGTCGACCAGCGTGATCACCAGGCCGATATGGAAACGCCCGCGCAGTTGCACGTCGTTGTTCAGCGTGGCGAGGATCGGCGCCGGGTCGGCCAGGCCGGTGGTCTCCAGGATCACCCGTTTGAACGCCGGGATTTCACCGCGCTCGCGGCGTTGCAGCAGGCCGAGCAGCGCGTCTTTCAGCTCGCCACGGATCGAGCAGCAGATGCAGCCGCTGGGCAGCAGTACGGTGTTCGGCGCCACTTCCTCCACCAACAGATGGTCAATGCCGACATCGCCGAATTCATTGATCAGCAAAGCCGTATCGCCGAGGCTTTCGCCTTGCAGCAGGCGCTTGAGCAACGTGGTTTTGCCGCTGCCGAGAAACCCGGTGATGACATTGAGGGCGATGCTCATAGTGGTGCTCCATACCTGCTTGTGTGGCGAGGGCGCGTGCTTCCTCTCCACAGGGGGCGGGTTTACCGTTCAAGATGGTCGAGTAGTTGGGGATCGAGAGGATCCAACGGCCGACCCAACATGCTTTCAGCCGCCTGCCAGAGTTGATCCAGGCCGCTCGCCAGTGCTTGTTTGCCGGTGGCGCCCAACAGCAGGTAGGACGCGCCCTGGAAGTCTTCGACCTTGAGCCGGAACACCGCCAGCACCTGGTTGATGGCGGCGATCCGGCGCAGGCGTTCACGGCGCCTGGGCAGCTCATCGCCCAGGGGGTCGCTCCAGTGCAGGTCTTCGCCGAGCAATCCGCAGAGTCCGCACATGGCTATACCTCACTCATGGCATGACATCGCCGGAGTTCGGGCCCAACGTCTGGCCGACAAACAGGTTGCCGCCAGGCTCACTGGCGAGCAGCACGGCGGTGGGCGCCACTTCATCGGCCAGGCCGAAGCGGCCCAGCGGCAGTTCAGCGGCCTTGGCACGTTTCCAGTCGTCGCTGATCCCGCCCACCAATGGCGTTTCAATCGGGCCGGGGGCGATGGCGTTGACCAGCACATTGTCCTTGGCCACCTCCAGCGCCAGGGATTTGGTAAAGCCGATCACCCCGGCCTTGGCGGCGGCGTAGTGGGTCAGCTCGGCACCGCCCTTGATGCCCAGTTGCGAGGCGACGTTGATGATCCGCCCCCAGCGCTGCGCCAGCATATGCGGCAGGGCGCGCTGGCTGGCGACGAACACACTGGTGAGGTCGACGCGCAGCATGTCGTTCCACATCTCGATGGTCAGGTCGACGCAGCGCGCCTGGGTCAACATGCCGGCATTATTGACCAGAATGTCGATGCCGCCGAAGTGCTCGACGCAACGGTCGACACTGGCCTGGGCGCCTTCAACGGTGCCTACATCCGCCAGGCACTCGACCACCTCGGCGCCGAGGTTGCGGCAGGTGATCGCGGTTTCGGCCAGGCTCACGGCGTTGCGGTCGGCCAATAGCAGGCGCGCACCTTCAGCGGCATACGCCCGGGCGATGGCGGCACCGATGCCGCTGCCGGCGCCGGTGATGACGGCGCGGCGGTGGGTGAGTTGGGGCATACAAAAACTCCTGAAACAAACACCGCCCATGTGGGAGCTGGCTTGCCTGCGATAGCGGTGTGTCGGTAAATACAGTTGGGGCTGACCCACCGCTATCGCAGGCAAGCCAGCTCCCACATTTTCAGACTGAGTACAGTCAGTCTGGCCAGCGCACGGTCAGGCCGCCGTCGATCACGATGCTCTGCCCGGTCAGATAACTCGACGCCTCACTGGTCAAAAACTGCACCAGCGACGCCACTTCATCGGCCCGCCCTACCCGCCCCAATGGAATGGCCCGCGCGGCTTTCGCCAAGCCTTCAGGCCCCAGCGAGTTCTTCGCATCCAATGACTGCGGCGTCTCGATCAACCCGGGAATCACTGCGTTGCAGCGGATTCCCTGGGCCGCCAGTTCCACCGCCAAAGAACGGCACAACCCCGGCACACCGGCCTTGGCCGCCGCGTAATGGCTGTGTTCCTGCCAGCCATATACGCCACCGGCAATCGATGAAATCGCCACCAGCGCGCCGCCCTCGCCCATATGCCGAGCCGCCGCCCGGAAGGTGCGCATCACCCCCGTCAGGTCGACATTGAGCATCTCGTTCCACAGCTCATCGGTCATCTCCAGCAACGGCGCACGCCGCAGCAGGCCGGCGTTGGCCACCGCGTAATCGAGGCGGCCGAAATGCTCCACGGCCTGGGCGGCCAAGGCGTCTACCGAGGCGGTATCGCCCACGTCCAGCGCCAGCATCAGGCACTCGCCGCCGGCTTCTTCCACCAAGGCAACGGTGGTTTGCGGGTCATGCGGATCGGCCGGGTAATACCCGCCCACCACCGCCACGCCAACCTTGGCATAGGCCACGGCGAGGGCCTGGCCGATGCCGCTGGCGGCACCGGTAATCAAGGCAACTTTACGGCTCATCGGTAACTCCTTACTGAACGGTTTCCGGACGCACATGGCGTGCGGCAAACATCAGGGCGCCGGACAGGAAGCACGGCAGCGCGCCGAACCACAGCGCGGCGGTCTGCCAGTCGCTGCCGGCGGACAACACCTGGGTCGCGCCAAAACCTGCGACAACCGCACCAATCGGGCCCATGGCATGGATGATCGCGCCACCGGTGGCGCGGATGCTGGTGGGGAAACTCTCGCTGATAAAGAACAGCGCCGCCGAGTACGGCCCGATCAGAAAAAACAGGCCCAGGCTGTACAGCCCGACCACCATCGGCATATTGCTCGGGCCGAACAGCATCCCGGCAAACGACAGCCCGCCAAGCATCCAGCCCAGGCCGATGACATTGCGACGGCCAATCTTGTCGCCCATCCAGCCGTGTGTCAGGTAGCCGCAGTAGCCCACCAGGTTCGACAGCACCAGAATGATCAGCGAGTTCTCGAACGAGATGTGGTGCACGCTGACGATCACCGAGGTACCCAGCACGCTGAACACCTGGATCGCCGCCCAGTTGAGCAACAGCGCGGCGCCGATCACCAGCGTGGCGCGGCGGGCCGGGCCACGGAAGGCAGCTTTGAGACCGGCCTTGCTGTGCTCGTCGTAGTCCACGCCATAAGTCACGGCGACGTTTTGCGCTTCTTTCACCGCGCCGCTTTTACGCAGTTGGCTGATGCGCTGGTGAATCTGGAATTGCGGGCTCTCCTTGAGCTTGCGCGCCATGATCGCGATCACCACCGCCGGGATCGCGGCGAAGATGAAGCAGCCCTGCCAGCCGATGATCGGCAGCAGCAGTGCGGTCAAACCGGCGGCGATCAATGCACCGACCGGCCAGCCGCCCTGCACCAGGCTATAGATAAACCCACGGCGTTTGGTCAGGCGCGGATCTTCCGAGGCGCCATACAGTTCGCTCAAATACGTGGCGTTGACGGTTTCTTCGGCATAACCCAGGCCACCCAACGAACGGATCAGAATCAGCGGCGACTTGCCCCACGCCCCGCCAATCGCGGTCAGTGCCGAGCACAGCGCGGAGCCGGCCACGGTGAAGATAATGCCTTTGCGACGCCCCAACTTGTCGACGACAGGGCCAATGGCAAACGCGACCACCGCCGTGCCCACCGCCACCCAGGTCGCGATCTCAGCTTGCTCCACCTCACCCCAGCCAAAATGCCGGCCGATCTCCGGCAGCAAGGTGCCGAACAGAATGAAGTCATACACCGCAAACACCCAGGCGAAAAACGCGATCCAGGTGGCAAAGCGCACTTCCTGGGAGGTCAATTGCCGGGGTTTCCAGCCAGTCAGGTCAAGCTTGTTGTAGATGGACATAAATCGCGCCTCGGGGGTGGGTGAGTGTCAGGTACGCGGTTGGCGGCGGATAAAGTCGTCGGCGATTTCGTCGAAGGTGACGAAGCGCACGCCGGCATGGCTCTGGATGTGTTCAATCAGGCGCTCAAGCATCAACAGCACTTGCGGGCGGCCGGACACGTCGGGGTGGATAGTCATGGTGAACACCGCATGTTCGTGCTCGCGGTAGACCCAGTCGAACTGGTCGCGCCACATTTCTTCGAGGTGACGCGGGTTGACGAAGCCGTGGCTGTTGGGGGCTTTCTTGATGAACATCATCGGCGGCAGGTCGTCGAGGTACCAGTTGGCCGGGATCTCCACCAGGTCGGTTTCTTCGCCGCGCACCAGGGGTTTCATCCAGGTGTCGGGGTGCTGGCTGTAGTCGATCTTGGTCCAGCTATCACCCTTGCGCACGTAGTAGGGGTGGAAGTCGTTGTGCATCAGGCTGTGGTCGTACTTGATGCCTTTTTTCAGCAGCAGCTCGTTGGTGACCTTGCTGAATTCCCACCACGGCGCGACGTAGCCGGTGGGGCGTTTGCCGGTGACCTGGGTGATCAGTTCGATGGACTTGTCGAGGACGATTTCTTCCTGCTCGGCCGTCATCGCAATCGGGTTTTCGTGGCTATAGCCGTGCACACCGATCTCGTGGCCGGCGTCGGCGACGGCCTTCATTTGCTCGGGGAAGGTTTCCATCGAGTGGCCGGGGATAAACCAGGTGGTGCGCAGGCCATAGCGCTCGAAGAGTTTGAGCAAGCGCGGCGCGCCGATTTCACCGGCGAACAGGCCGCGGGAGATGTCATCGGGCGAGTCTTCGCCGCCGTAGGAACCGAGCCAGCCGGCGACGGCGTCTACGTCGACGCCAAATGCACAGAGGATGTCTTTAGCCATGGGGTGTTCTCCTTAAAGAATAAGTGCGGTTTCGACCGACAGCGCGGCCCTGAGCAAGCGTGCGTCTTCACCACTGGGGGCGCTGAGCAGCAGGCCGGTCGGTAAACCCAGGGCATCGCGGCCGCTGGGCAGGCTGACGCCGGGCATGTCGAGCAAACTGCCGGGCATGGTCAGGCGCAGGGTGGCGAGGTTGGTGCTGACGAACAGCCCGTCGTCGGCTTCCAGCGGTGCCAGGGCCGGCGCGACATGGGCGACGGTGGGGGTGATCAGAATCGCGCCATCCAGGTCATCGATCAGTTGTTGTTGCAGACGGCGGCGCGCATCGGTCAGGGCGATAAGCTGGCTGGCCGGCAGCGAGCGCGCTGCCTCAAGGCGGCGGCGCACCCGCGGGTCGAGTTGCTCCGCATCGCGGCTGTCGAGCAAGGCTTCGTGCAAGGCGAAAGCCTCGAAGGAACCGAGCCAGCCCTGCTGCTTGATCAGGTCCAGAGTGGCCTGGAAGGCCGCGCACGGGCGCACCTCGACCAGCGCGCCAGCGGCCTTGAGTTGCTCCATGGCTCGCAGCAAATTGTTGCGCACGGCCGGTTCGATATCTTCCAGCGCGCCTTGCTCAAGCACCAGGCGCTGACCCTTCAGGCTGCGTGCGCTATGGGTTTGCGTGCGGCCGTGGAGCAAGTCGTCGATGGCCAGCGCATCGCGCACACTGCGGCTGAGTGGGCCGAGGCTATCGAGGGTGCGGGCCAGCGGGAATACACCGTCGCGGCTGTAGCGTCGGCTGCTGCTGCGGTACCCCACCAGACCGTTGAGGGCGGCGGGGATGCGGATGGAACCGGCGGTGTCGGTGCCCATGGCGATGGGGACGATATCGGCAGCCACCGCCACCGCCGAACCGGACGACGAGCCACCGGGAATACGCGGTTGGTCAGTGCCATGCGGGTTGTGCGGCGTACCGAAATGCGGGTTCAGGCCCAACCCGGAATAGGCCAGTTCGCTGAGGTTGGTCTTGCCGACGCTGACCATCCCGGCGCGGCACAACAGGCCCACGCTCGGCGCATCCAGCAGGGCGGCTGGCGCGTTGCGGCGGTAGGCGGCGCCGGCGGTGGTGATGCTGCCGGCCACGTCGAACAGGTCTTTCCAGGCCAGGGGCACGCCATCGAACACGCTCAAGGGCTGGCCGGCACGCCAGCGGGCGGCAGCCGCTTCAGCTTCACGGCGGGCGCGCTCGGCGGTCAGGCTGATAAATACCGCCGGGACCTGGCTGGCCTTATCGAGCGCCTGTTCGAGGGCTTGCACCGGGTCGCTGCGACCGCTGGCGAAATCCTCGGCCATTGAAGTGGCGTCTGACATCGGGTTGATCCTCATAAAACGTACATATTAATAAAATGTACATTTTACAAAGGCAGGTTTCGTGCCAGTCTGTCAGCGCGCCCATGTGTGGGTTTCAGCGATAGCGCGCAGAGCTACGGGATAGATGGTCTGAAGGTTGAGAAAAAAAGCTTGCACAGCGTGGGCCATGAGCCTCCAATGAAATAATGTATCTTTTATTAATAAGTACATTTTGGTGCAGAAAAGTAACATTCCGGTAGTTGAGGCCCCAAAAAAGTGCCGCCGATGTGGCGCAGAGTGACAGGCGCATCTATGAGAGAATCCCCGGCCATCGTCCAACCCCGCTCAGAGAAACCGATGAAAGCAGTGTCCGCCTCGGCCTCCCGTTACGCGATGATTCACCAGCTGTTGCGTGACGCGATCGTCAACGGCACCGCCCGCCACGGGCTGGTGCTGCTGGAAGCGCCGCTGGCCGAATTGTTCGGCACCAGTCGCGTACCGGTGCGCAAGGCGCTGGACCTGTTGCACGCAGAAGGCTTGATCTGCCGCTTCAACGGCCGGGGTTACCTGATCAACCCCGACGGCCTGGCCATGGAGCCGCTGCGCCTGCCCCTGAGCCATGCGCACCTGGGCCTGAACGGCGAGGATGAGCTGGTGGACACGCGGCCGCTGGGCGAGCGGATCGTCGAGGAAATCGGCGCGGCGTTGTCCACCTGCATTGCTTTCGGCCATTACCGTCTGGATGAACAAGCCGCCGCCGACCACTACGGCGTCAGCCGCGCCGTGGTGCGCGAAGCGCTGATGCGCCTGCGCGACCGTGGCCTGGTGGAAAAAGAGCCCTACTCCCAATGGTTGGCCGGGCCTTTGACGGCGCGGGAAGTCACCGAAGACTACGAACTGCGCGCCTGCCTTGAGCCCGAAGCCTTGCGCCAGAGCGCGCCCAACCTCGACCGCGAACTGCTCGAAGCCATGTTACAGCGCGTGCTGGAGGCCCAGGACAGCCCCCATTGCAGCCTGGAAGCCATCGAGCAGATCGAAGAGGATTTGCACCAGCGCTGCCTGGCCGGTCTGCAAAACCGCAAGATCGCCGCGCTGATCCGCCAAGGCCAGAGCCCGATGATCATCAGTCGGATTTTCTACCGTTTGCTGGGGATCGGTGCTGATCCGGCCATGCTTGCCGAACATCGCCTGATTCTGGAGCTGTTGCTACATGGAGCATTCGATGCCGCGGCGCTGAACCTGCGTGAGCATTTGCAGCGGGCTCGGCAACGGATGCTGCAGAGGCTGAAGGTGCTCTCAGTCCTGCCAGAACAACCCCTGCCCGCCTACCTGCACAAAATCAGCTGACCCCATGCGGTGCAGAATGTGGGAGCGGGCTTGCTCGCGAATGCGCTGGGTCAGTCAGCGATGTATTGGCTGACCCAGCGCATTCGCGAGCAAGCCCGCTCCCACACTGATAATTTTATGCAATTTGTTGCTAACTGCCTCCCACCATTGAAACCACCGCTGCGCCGCCCCATCTAACCTCCATACTTCCTTATGCAGGTGCCCCATGAGCGACCAGCAAGAATTCCCTGATTACGACCTGAACGACTACGCCGACCCCGAAAACGCCGAGCATGCGGCTTCGTCCAACACCGGCCTGGCGCTGCCTGGGCAAAACCTGCCGGACAAGGTCTACATCATCCCGATCCACAATCGGCCGTTCTTCCCGGCGCAAGTGCTGCCGGTGATCGTCAATGAAGAGCCGTGGGCCGAAACGCTGGAGCTGGTGAGCAAATCCGACCACCACTCCCTGGCCCTGTTCTTCATGGACACCCCGCCGGAAGACCCACGGCACTTCGACACCTCCAGCCTGCCGCTGTACGGCACGCTGGTGAAGGTGCACCACGCCAGCCGCGAGAACGGCAAACTGCAATTTGTCGCCCAGGGCCTGACCCGCGTACGCATCAAGACCTGGCTCAAGCACCATCGCCCGCCATACCTGGTGGAAGTCGAATACCCGCACCAGCCCACCGAGCCGACCGACGAGGTCAAGGCCTACGGCATGGCGCTGATCAACGCGATCAAAGAGCTGTTGCCGCTCAACCCGCTGTACAGCGAAGAACTGAAGAATTACCTCAACCGCTTCAGCCCCAACGACCCGTCGCCGCTCACCGACTTCGCCGCCGCGCTGACCTCGGCCACCGGTAACGAGTTGCAGGAAGTGCTGGACTGCGTGCCCATGCTCAAACGCATGGAAAAAGTGCTGCCGATGCTGCGCAAAGAGGTGGAAGTTGCGCGCCTGCAAAAAGAACTCTCCGCCGAGGTGAACCGCAAGATCGGCGAGCACCAGCGCGAGTTCTTCCTCAAGGAACAGCTCAAGGTGATCCAGCAGGAACTGGGCTTGACCAAGGACGACCGCAGCGCGGACGTCGAGCAGTTCGAGCAGCGCCTGGAAGGCAAGGTGCTGCCGGCCCAGGCGAAAAAACGCATTGATGAAGAATTGAACAAGCTGTCGATCCTGGAAACGGGTTCGCCGGAGTATGCGGTTACGCGCAATTACCTGGACTGGGCCACCTCGGTGCCGTGGGGCGTGTTTGGCGAGGACAAACTCGACCTCAAACATGCGCGCAAAGTGCTGGATAAACACCACGCGGGGCTCGACGACATCAAGAGTCGTATCCTCGAGTTCCTGGCGGTGGGCGCTTACAAAGGCGAAGTCGCCGGCTCCATCGTGCTGCTGGTAGGCCCGCCGGGTGTGGGCAAGACCAGTGTGGGTAAATCCATCGCCGAATCCCTGGGCCGGCCGTTCTACCGTTTCAGCGTCGGCGGCATGCGTGACGAGGCCGAGATCAAGGGCCATCGCCGCACCTACATCGGCGCCCTGCCGGGCAAGCTGGTGCAGGCGCTTAAAGATGTGGAAGTGATGAACCCGGTGATCATGCTCGACGAGATCGACAAGATGGGCCAGAGCTTCCAGGGCGACCCGGCCTCGGCCTTGCTCGAAACCCTCGACCCTGAGCAGAACGTCGAATTCCTCGACCACTACCTGGACCTGCGCCTGGACCTGTCCAAAGTGCTGTTCGTGTGCACCGCCAACACCCTGGACTCGATCCCCGGCCCACTGCTGGACCGGATGGAAGTGATTCGCCTGTCGGGCTATATCACCGAAGAAAAAGTCGCCATTGCCAAACGCCACCTGTGGCCGAAACAGCTGGAAAAAGCCGGCGTGGCAAAAACCAGCCTGACCATCAGCGACGGCGCCCTGCGCGCATTGATCGACGGTTATGCGCGGGAAGCCGGGGTGCGCCAGCTGGAGAAACAGCTGGGCAAACTGGTGCGCAAGGCGGTGGTCAAGCTGCTGGATGAGCCGGACTCGGTGATCAAACTCGGCACCAAGGACCTGGAAAGCTCCCTGGGCATGCCGGTGTTCCGCAATGAGCAAGTGCTGTCCGGCACCGGCGTAATCACCGGCCTGGCCTGGACCAGCATGGGCGGCGCGACCTTGCCGATCGAGGCGACGCGCATCCACACGCTCAACCGCGGCTTCAAGCTCACCGGGCAGTTGGGTGAAGTGATGAAGGAATCCGCTGAAATCGCCTACAGCTACATCAGCTCGAATCTGAAGTCGTTCGGCGGCGATCCGAAGTTTTTCGATGAAGCCTTTGTGCACTTGCACGTGCCGGAAGGTGCCACGCCGAAAGACGGCCCGAGTGCCGGCGTGACCATGGCCAGCGCGCTGCTGTCGCTGGCGCGCAACCAGCCGCCGAAAAAAGGCGTGGCGATGACCGGTGAGCTGACATTGACCGGGCATGTGCTGCCGATTGGCGGGGTGCGCGAGAAGGTGATCGCGGCGCGGCGCCAGAAGATTCACGAGCTGATCCTGCCGGAGCCGAATCGTGGCAGTTTCGAGGAATTGCCGGAGTACCTGAAAGAAGGCATGACGGTTCATTTTGCCAAGCGCTTTGCGGATGTGGCTAAGGTGCTGTTCTGATCCTTATGTAGTGCCTGGTCTGGCCTCATCGCGGGCAAGCCCGCTCCCACACTGACCGAGTATGCGGTCAAAATGTGGGAGCGGGCTTGCCTGCGATGGGGCCAGACCATTCACCACACCCCCCTCTTGTCACACCTTGTCTCATCTTCGGTTATGCTCGCCCTTCGTCGTCAAACAACGGAGCCCCCATGACCGCTGCCCGCCTGCTTCTCCCCCTGAGCCTTGCCCTGCTGGCCGCGTGCGCCAGTGCACCGAAGCAAAACATCACCGTGGAAAACCAGAGCGCCTGCCCGCTTCAGCTTAAAGCCGGGCAAAACCTGATCCTCAGCCTGCCGAGCAACCCCACCACCGGTTACCGCTGGGCCATCCAGGATTCAGCCGGCGGCGTGCTGCGCGCCCTGAGTCCCGAGGTCTACAGCAGTTCCGAATCGGGTGTGATCGGTGGTGGTGGCCAATCCACCTGGCGCTTCCAGGCGTTCGCGGCGGGCCAGGGCCGTTTGCGCCTGACCTCCCAGCAACCCTGGGAGCCGGAAGCCGAACCCGCCGAAACCTTCGACTGCGCCATCACGGTGAACTGATATGCCATGGCTGATTCTTGCGTTGATGGGCGCCGGCACTTTTATCTACGGCCTGACCACCCATGCCAGCTTGCTGTGCCTGTTGGTCAAGCCGCTGCCGGTGCTGGCGCTGCTGGGCTGGCTGCATGATGCGCCGCCCACCGAATATCGACGCTGGATCAGCCTGGGGCTGATTTTCTCCCTGGTCGGTGATGTATTGCTCGCCTGGCCGGGCGACCTGTTTATCTTTGGCCTCGGCGCTTTCCTGTTTGCGCACCTGGCGTATTTGAAAGCCTATTTCAGCGACTGCCGACGCCGGGCGTTGCTGCCACTGGTACTGGCGCTGGGGGTGGGCGCGGTGCTGCTGAGCATCCTGATTGCCCACGGCCTGGGCGACCTGCTGATTCCGGTGGTGGTTTACGCGCTGGTGATCAGCGCGATGCTTTGGCGGGCGCTGGCGCGGCTGGGCACTGATGTACCCCGGCAGTCGGCGCTGCTGGCGGCGGCGGGGGCGGTGTCGTTTGTGTTTTCCGACACGCTGATCGGGATCAATCGGTTTGTGCTGGCGTTCGAAGCGGCGCCGTATTTGTTGATCACCATGTACTGGCTCGGCCAGTGGGGCATCACGGCCTCGGCTTTCCATCAGACAACCCGCGCACACGAGGGCCAACTTGGCTAAAATGCCGGCCTTTCCCCCATCGTCGCCGGAACAGCCGTGAGCAAAGAACCCGATCGCCTATTCGCCCAGCCCTTGCCCCAGGTGCCGGACTTCGCCTTTAACGAGGACGTGGTGCGGGTGTTCCCGGACATGATCAAGCGCTCGGTACCGGGTTACCCGACCATCGTTGAGAACCTCGGCGTGCTCGCGGCGCAGTTTGCCCAACCCAACAGTGTGCTCTACGACCTGGGCTCGTCCCTCGGGGCGGTCACTCAAGCCTTGCGCCGCCATGTGCGCACTGACGGCTGCCGGGTGATCGCGGTGGATAACTCGGCAGCCATGGTCGAGCGCTGCCGTGAATACCTCAATGGCCAGGACTCGATGTTCCAGGAGCTGCTGCCGGTTGAGGTGATCGAGGGCGATATCCTCGCGCTGCAATTTGCACCGGCCTCGGTGGTGGCGCTGAACTTCACCCTGCAATTTATCGCCCCCGATGAGCGCCTGGCGTTGCTCGGGCGCATCCGCCAGGCCCTGCTGCCGGGCGGTGCATTGATCCTCTCGGAAAAGCTGCGCTTCAATGACCTTGAAGAACACGCACTGCTGACCGACCTGCATATCGCGTTCAAACGCGCCAACGGCTACAGCGAACTGGAAATCGCCCAGAAGCGCAGCGCCATCGAAAACGTCATGAAGCCCGACAGCCTCCAAGAACACCGCGAACGCCTGCTGGCGGCCGGGTTCTCGAAAGTCGTGCCGTGGTTCCAGTGTCTTAACTTTGCCTCGTTGATTGCCTTGCCATGATTGATTTGTCCCCCCTCGCCCGCCACTTGGTCGGCACCCCCTGGCCGTGTGGGCCCAGGGCCTGCAAGCGCAACTCGACAGCAAGATGGAAAAGGGCCATGGCGACCTGGAGCGTTGGCAGAGCGCGCTGGATGCGCTGCCGAAGATTCAGCCCAGCGAAGTCGACTTGCTCAACGGCTTGACCCTCGATACCGATTGCGACGAGGCCACGCGCGCGCAGATGCACACCGCGCTGATGGGCCTGAGCCCTTGGCGCAAAGGGCCGTTCCACCTGTTCGGCGTGCATGTGGACACCGAATGGCGCTCGGACTGGAAGTGGTCACGGGTGGCGCCGCACCTGAACTTGAAAGGCAAACGCATCCTCGATGTGGGCTGCGGCAACGGTTACTACATGTGGCGCATGCTCGGCGCGGGTGCCGACAGCGTGATCGGCGTGGACCCGAACTGGCTGTTTTTTTGCCAGTTCCAGGCAGTGCAGCGTTACCTGTCCGAGCCGAAAGCCTGGCACCTGCCCTTCCCCTTCGAAGACCTGCCGGCGAACCTGGAAGGCTTCGACACGGTGTTTTCCATGGGTGTGTTCTACCACCGCCGCTCCCCTATCGAGCATCTGCTGGCGCTCAAAGACACCCTGGTCAAAGGCGGCGAGCTGGTATTGGAAACCCTGGTGGTGGAAGGCGATCAGCAACAGGTGCTGGTGCCGGAAGATCGCTACGCGCAGATGCGCAACGTGTGGTTCCTGCCGTCGGTGCCGGCGTTGATGCTGTGGCTGCGCCGCGCCGGTTTCAGCGACGTGCGGTGTGTGGATGTGAGCGTCACCACGGTCGAGGAACAGCGTGGGACAGAGTGGATGAAGTATCAGTCGCTGAGTGATTTCCTCGATCCGCAGGATCACAGCAAAACCATCGAAGGGCTGCCGGCGCCGATGCGGGCGGTGATCATCGCCAAAAAATAATTCCATCTCCCTGGAAACGCAGATCAAATGTGGGAGCGGGCTTGCTCGCGAAGGCGGTGTATCAGAAACACATGCAGTGACTGACACTGCGCCTTCGCGAGCAAGCCCGCTCCCACATTTTGGCCCTCAGTGTTCTTTAAAGTGTTGGCTTGGCTCGTCTGGCCTTGAAGAACTCACTCAGAACAGCCCCGCATTCCTCCGCCAACACCCCACCTTCATACAACACCCGATGGTTAAGAAAGCCCTGGGTAAAAAACTGCCCCTGGCTTTGCACGATCCCGGCCTTGGGCTCCAACGCGCCATACACCACACGCGCCACACGCGAATGCACGATCAGGCCCGCGCACATGCTGCACGGTTCCAGCGTCACATACAGCGTGCTGCCGACCAGGCGATAGTTGCTGATGGCTTGCGCGGCGGCGCGGATGGCGACCATTTCGGCATGGGCGCTGGGGTCGTTGCCGCTGATCGGGCAGTTGAAGCCACGGCCGATGATTTCACCGTCCTGCACCAGCACCGCGCCCACCGGCACTTCGCCCAGCGCGGCGCCCTGGGCGGCGAGGGCCAGGGCTTCGCGCATAAAGTCCTGGTCGCGGCTGCGGTCGATAATTGCTGCGGGGCGAAACTGGCGCATTACGCCACCTCGATGGCGGCCATCAGGCCGGTTTCCATATGGTCGATCACGTGGCAATGGAACATCCACACCCCGGGGTTATCGGCCACCAATGCCACGCGGGCGCGCTCGTTCTTGCCCAGCAGGTAGGTGTCGGTGAAGTACGGAATCACCTTGTGGCGGTTCGAGGCGATCACCTTGAAGCTCATGCCATGCAGGTGGATCGGGTGCTGGTACTGGGTCATGTTCTTCAGTTCAAAAATGTAGCTCTTGCCCTTCTCCAGCTTGGCGATCGGGCGGTCGGCGCAGGTCTTGTCGGTGATGTCCCAGGCTTTGCCGTTGATCTGCCACAGGCTCGGCGGCTTGCCATCATCCACCGACACGCTGCCGACCCACTCGAAATTGAAGTTGAGTTTTTCCGCATTGGCCAGGTCCGGCTCGGCAACCGGGTTGGCCGGCAGCGCCGGTGGCCATTCGGTCGGCGCGTCGGTATTGGCGACCGAGCGGAAGGTGCCCAGGCGCACCGGGCCATTGCGGATCGACAGTTCTTCACCGGCCGGCGGGGCCTTGATCGCCAGGCAGATGCGCATGCCCGGGCCCAGCCAGTATTCCTTGCCCAGCGGGCGCGGCTCGATGGGGTTGCCGTCCAGCGCATAGATCTGCGCTTCGACGTCCGGGATGTTGAGGCGATAGGTCAGGGTGTTGTCGAGGTTGAGCAAGCGCACGCGGGTGATCTGCCCGGCGGGCAGATCGATCACCGCCTGGGACACGCCGTTGATCGTCGACAGGCGCCCGGCCGTACCGCCACGTGCGGCCTCACGGGGAATGCTGAACGCCACGAAAGCGCCCTCTTCGTCCACGTGCCAGCTTTTCAGGCTGAGGGTGCGTTCGTGCTTGAAACCCGTGGGCTCGCGCTCCTCGATGATCAGCGGGCCGACCAGGCCACGGCCGAGTTCTTCGCTGCTGTTCACGTGGGGGTGATACCAGTAGCTGCCGGCATCCGGCACGCGGAATTTGTAATCGAAGTATTCGCCAGGCAACACCGGCAATTGCGAGACGTACGGCACGCCGTCCATTTCCAGCGGCAGGCGGATGCCATGCCAGTGAATGGTGGTGGCGACCGGCAGGTGGTTGATAAAACGCACCCGCAGCCATTCGCCCTGGCGCACGCGCAATTCGGTACCCGGTGCCGACGGGCCGAATGCCCAGGCCGGGGTCTTGTGCCCCGGCACCAGTTCCACGTCGAGCGGCGCGGCAATCAGCTCGTAATCGTGACCCGCTTCGGCCTCGGCGACTTTCCCCAGCCAATAGCGATAGGCACCACCGGCACCGACCCCCACTACGGCCAGGCCTGCAAGACCACCCAGGATTTGTCGACGGGAAAAGGATCGGGACACAACAACCTCACGTATCTGCCGCAGGCTCGGGGCCTGCAAAGGGCAGATACGATACACCTGCATCGGCTAAACAGTAAGGCTTCGCATGTGGGAGGGGGCTTGCTCCCGAATGCGGAGTGTCAGCCGATACATCGGGTGACTGGCCCACCGCTTTCGGGAGCAAGCCCCCTCCCAAATTGGATTTCTGCTGGTTTCTCAGTGCTTGGCAGCAGCCAGAATCAAAGCCTTCATCTCGGCCACCGCACCTTTGAAACCGACAAACAGCGCATGCGCCACCAATGCGTGGCCGATGTTCAGCTCGTTGATGCCCTGGATCGCAGCCACGGCTTCGACGTTGTGGTAGTGCAGGCCATGGCCGGCGTTGACGATCAGCCCTTCATTCAGGCCGCACTTCACGCCGTCGATAATGCGCTGCAGTTCGTCAGCCACTTCGGTGGGGGTAGTGGCATCGGCATAACGCCCGGTGTGCAGTTCGATGGCCGGCGCGCCAACTCGGCGCGAGGCTTCGATCTGGCGCTCGTCGGCGTCGATGAACAGCGACACTTCGCTGCCGATTTTCGACAGGCGCTCCACGGCGGCCTTGATCCGCGCTTCCTGGCCGGCCACGTCGAGCCCGCCTTCGGTGGTCAGTTCCTGGCGGGTTTCCGGCACCAGGCAGATATGCGCCGGGCGGATGCGCTCGGCGAACGCCATCATTTCTTCGGTGACGCCCATCTCGAAGTTCATGCGGGTTTGCAGCACATCCTTGAGCAGCAACACATCGCGCTCCTGGATGTGGCGACGGTCTTCGCGCAGGTGCACGGTGATGCCGTCGGCGCCCGCTTCTTCGGCGTCCAGCGCAGCCTTGACCGGGTCAGGGTAACGGGTGCCCCGGGCCTGGCGCAGGGTAGCGACGTGGTCGATGTTGACGCCAAGAAGAATGCGATTGCTGGTGCTCACGGAAGCGCTCCTGAAAAGGGAAAGAAACGCTGCACAGCATACACGGGGATGTCAGGGCTTTCGAAACAACTCGCGACTGACCAGCGGCCTTCCGCCCAAATGCACAGCCAGCGCCTGGCGCATCAGGCGCTTGGCAGCGGACAAGGCGCCGGGGGCCGTCCAGTCGGCTTCGCTCATGGCCAACAGCTCAGAGCCCTGGAACAGGCCCGGTTGCAGCAGGTACACGCGCTCCAGGCCCGCGTCCACTTGTAGCCGGTACATGCCGTCTTCGGCGACGGGATCGCCGTTCAGGTCGTTGCTCAGTTCGAAACCGTAGCCCAGGTCGTCAAGCAGGCGCCATTCGAAGGCACGCAACAGCGGCTCCAGGGGGCGGCCTTCGGCCAGGGCCAGCAGGGTGGCGGCGTAGTGATCGAAGACCGCCGGATGCGGGTCTTCGGCGGGCAGCAGACGAATCAGCAATTCGTTGAGGTAGAGGCCGCTGAACAGGGCTTCGCCATTCAGCCAGGCGGAGGTGCCGACGCTTTCCAGGCGACCGACGTTCTTCAACTCACCCTTGCCCCGAAACTCCACATCCAGCGCCACGAACGGCCGGGCCAATGTGCCCGCCTTGCCCCGTGCACTGCGCAATACGGCACGCAGGCGACCTTGAGGCGTAAGGAAGTCCACCAGGGCGCTGGTCTCGCGGTAGGCGCGGCTGTGCAGGACGTAGGCGAGTTGGCTGGGAGGTGGGGATTGGGACATGGAAGTCTCTTCGCAGAACTTAAGAACAGCGATAAACCAATGTGGGAGCGGGCTTGCCCGCGATGCAGGCAACTCGGTCTTTCAGTTGCACCGAGGTGATGCTATCGCAGGCAAGCCAGCTCCCACACAAGCCGGCTCCCACAGAGATACTGCGGTGTTTACAGGTCGCCGTAGCCGAGGGAACGCAACGCGCGCTCATCATCGGACCAGCCACCCTTAACCTTCACCCACAGGTTAAGCATGATCTTGGAATCAAACAGCAATTCCATGTCCTTGCGCGCCTCGGTGCCGATGCGCTTGATGCGCTCGCCCTTGTCGCCAATGATGATTTTCTTCTGGCCGTCACGTTCCACGAGGATCAGCGCGTGGATATGCAGGGTCTTGCCCTGCTGCTTGAACTCTTCGATTTCGACGGTGATCTGGTACGGCAGCTCGGCGCCCATCTGGCGCATGATTTTCTCGCGGACCAGTTCAGCGGCAAGGAAACGGCTGCTGCGGTCAGTGATCTGGTCTTCCGGGAAGAAGTGCTCGTTCTCCGGCAGGTAGCCGGCGATCACACGCTCCAGGGCTTCGAGGTTATGCCCGTGCTGGGCCGAGATCGGCATGATCTGGGCGTTCGGCAGTTGTTCCTGCAGCCAGGTCAGGTGCGGCATCAGTTCGGCTTTGTCTTCGATGCGGTCGGTCTTGTTCAGCGCGACGATCAACGGGCCGGTGACATACTGCACACGCTCCAGAACCATCTGGTCTTCGTCGGTCCATTTGGTGCGGTCGACCACGAAGATCACCACGTCGACGTCTTTCAACGCCGCCGAAGCGGTCTTGTTCATGTAGCGGTTGAGGGCTTTCTCGCCGCCTTTGTGCATGCCCGGGGTGTCGACGTAGACCGCTTGCACGCTGCCTTCGGTCTTGATACCCAGCATGTTGTGGCGGGTGGTCTGCGGCTTGCGCGAGGTGATCGCGAGTTTCTGGCCGAGGATGTGGTTCAGCAGCGTGGACTTGCCCACGTTCGGGCGGCCGACGATGGCAACATAGCCACAGCGTGTTGCGGTTGAATCAGTCATGGCCATTCTCCACGCCCAGGGCAATCAGTGCTGCGGCGGCCGCTACCTGTTCGGCAATACGGCGGCTCACACCCTGACCTCGGCTTTTTTCATTCAGTAAGGTGATTTCACATTCCACGAAGAACACGCGGCAATGCGGCTCACCCTGGATATCCACCACTTCGTAGCGTGGCAGTTCGCAACCACGCGACTGCAGGAATTCCTGCAGGCGGGTCTTGGGGTCTTTGTTGGTGTCGACCAGCGTCAGGCTTTCGATCTCGGAGGTCAGCCAGGCGGTCACCCGCTCCTTGGCCGCGTCCATGCCTGCATCGAGGTAGATGGCACCGATCAACGCTTCAAGGGCGTCGGCCAGGATCGATTCGCGACGAAAACCGCCGCTCTTCAGCTCGCCGGAACCCAGCCGCAGGTACTCGCCCAGGCCAAAGCCACGGGCCAGCACGGCCAGGGTCTCGCCCTTCACCAGCCGCGCACGCAAGCGCGACAGTTGACCTTCACGGGCTTGAGGGAAGCGCTCGAACAGGGCTTCACCGGCGACGAAGTTGAGGATGGCGTCACCGAGGAATTCCAGGCGTTCGTTATTACGCCCGGCAAAACTGCGGTGTGTGAGGGCAAGGACCATCAATTCCTGATCCTTGAAGGTGTAGCCGAGCTGACGCTCGAGACGACTTAGAGAAACGCTCACGGTTTACCCATTTCTAGTTGGTGGCACCGGCGGCCATCGACGATTGACGCAGTGTTCAAATTCAAATCCTGGTTGGTGCCGCATGAGGCAGGACAGATTTGTCCCAGCCCCAGAAAAGCATTCGGCGCTGTGTTCACAGCGCCGCTTGTATTACTTGATCAGCCCGACCCGCGAGAAGTTCGGCAGGTGGCTGAATTTGGATTCCGGCCAGCTCATCCAGACCGCAAACGCCTTGCCGACGATATTCTGGTCGGGAACCATGCCCAGCAGATCCTTGGGAATGTTGGGGTCATCCCAGTAACGGCTGTCATTGGAGTTGTCACGGTTGTCGCCCATCATGAAATAGTGCCCGGCCGGCACTTTCCATTCGCCATCAGGCTGAGCACGGTAGTTGCTCATTTGCTTGCGGATTTGGTGCTCTACCGTACCGAGTTTTTCCTGGTACAACTCGGCGCTGCCCAGGCTGTTCGGTTCGGAACCGATCAACTTCTCGGCCACCGACTCACCGTTGATGAACAGGCGCTTGTCGCCGGTGTAGCGAATCACATCGCCCGGCAGGCCAATCACACGCTTGATGTAATTGACGTTCGGGTCGCTTGGGAAGCGAAACACCATGACATCGCCACGCTGCGGGTCACCGACTTCGATGACCTTCTTGTCGATCACCGGCAGGCGAATCCCGTAGGAAAACTTGTTCACCAGGATGAAGTCGCCCACGTCCAGGGTAGGGATCATCGACCCCGAAGGGATCTGGAACGGCTCCACCAGGAACGAACGCAGCACCAGCACGATGAACAATACCGGGAAGAACGACTTGCCGTATTCAACCAGCAAAGGCTCTTTGTTCAGCTTCTCGACCACCACCGTATCGGGCTGGCTGACGCTGCCCTGATAAGAGGCGATAGCCGCCCGCCGACGCGGGGCGAAGAACACCAGATCGAGCAACGCCAGCAGGCCGCAAACGGCTACGGCAATGACCAGCAACAGCGGGAAATTTAGCGACATAGGACCTAACTATCCAACCTGAGCACCGCAAGGAAGGCTTCTTGTGGAATTTCCACGTTGCCCACTTGCTTCATGCGTTTTTTACCGGCCTTTTGCTTCTCAAGCAGTTTGCGCTTACGGCTTACGTCACCGCCGTAGCATTTGGCCAGTACGTTCTTTCTGAGTGCCTTGACGGAGGTTCGCGCAATGATCTGCCCGCCAATGGCGGCCTGGATCGCGACGTCGAACATCTGGCGCGGAATCAGTTCTTTCATCTTCTCGGTCAACTGGCGACCTTTGTAGTGCGCATTGTCCTTGTGCACGATCAGTGCCAGGGCATCAACCTTGTCGCCGTTGATCAGCACATCCAGTTTCACCAGATTAGCCGATTGGTAACGGTCGAAATGGTAATCCAGCGAAGCATAGCCGCGGCTGGTGGATTTGAGACGGTCGAAGAAGTCCAGGACCACTTCGTTCATCGGCAAATCGTAGGTCACTTGTACCTGGGTCCCGAGGAACAACATGTCGTGCTGCACGCCACGCTTTTCGATACACAGGGTAATGACGTTGCCCAGGTGCTCCTGCGGTACCAGGATATTGGCCCGCACGATCGGCTCGCGCATGTCCTCGATGGAGGACAGGTCTGGAAGCTTGGACGGGTTGTCGACGTAAATCGTTTCACCGGTTTTCAGCGCCAGCTCAAAAATAACCGTCGGCGCAGTGGTGATCAGGTCCAGGTCGTATTCGCGCTCCAGGCGCTCCTGGATGATCTCCATGTGCAGCATGCCCAGGAACCCGCAGCGGAAGCCGAAGCCCAGGGCGTCGGAGCTTTCCGGGGTGTACTGCAACGACGAGTCGTTGAGGGTCAGCTTCTGCAGCGCCTCGCGGAAGTCTTCGAAGTCGTCGGAGCTGACCGGGAACAGACCGGCGTAAACCTGCGGCTGGATGCGTTTGAAGCCCGGCAGCACGTCTACATCAGGGGTGGAGCTCAAGGTCAGGGTGTCACCGACCGGTGCACCGTGAATGTCCTTGATACCAGCGATGATGAAGCCTACTTCGCCGGCCTTGAGGTCGGTGGTGGCGGTGTGTTTCGGGTTGAATACACCAACGCTGTCCACCAGGTGGATCTTGCCGGTGGATTTGACCAGGATCTTGTCGCCCTTCTTCACCCGGCCGTGGCGCACACGCACCAGGGAAACAACGCCCAGGTAGTTGTCGAACCAGGAGTCGATGATCAACGCTTGCAGCGGATCTTCGTAGTTGCCGGTAGGTGCAGGGATGGTCTTGACCAGGCGCTCGAGCACTTCGTCGACGCCCAGGCCGGTCTTGGCGCTGCACTCGACGGCGTCGGTGGCGTCAATGCCGATGATTTTTTCGATTTCTTCTTTCACGCGGTCAGGATCGGCCTGGGGCAGGTCGATCTTGTTCAGTACCGGCATGACCTCAAGGCCCTGCTCGATCGCGGTGTAGCAGTTGGCTACGGATTGAGCTTCAACGCCCTGGCCGGCATCGACCACCAGCAAGGCGCCTTCACAGGCTGCCAGCGAGCGGCTGACTTCGTAGGTGAAGTCAACGTGGCCGGGGGTGTCAATGAAGTTCAGCTGGTACTTGATGCCGTCTTTGGCGGTGTAGTACAGAGTAACGCTGTGGGCCTTGATGGTGATCCCGCGTTCGCGCTCAAGGTCCATGGAGTCCAGGACCTGGGCTTCCATTTCACGCTCGGCAAGGCCGCCGCACATCTGGATGAACCGATCGGCCAGCGTCGACTTGCCATGGTCAATGTGGGCGATGATGGAGAAATTGCGGATATGACTCAAATCACTCACGGATCAACACTCAAAAAGGCTGCAGGCAGATTGCCCGCTGAAAAATAGCCGGGAATTGTACCTGATGCTCAGGCCAGACGTCATCTTTGCTGACCAGAACAAAAATGCCCCGATCTCTCGACCGGGGCATTTTTTGTTCATAAGTGCAGCATCAACCGGCCCGGCGCAACAGCCAGAACCCGGCCAGGGCGCAGATGGCGGTGGGTACCAGCACCGCAAACAGCGGCGAGAAACCGAACACCAGGCTCGACGGGCCGAGCAGGTCCTGGGCGATACGGAAGGTAAACCCCACCAGCACACCGGTAAACACACGCTGGCCCAGGGTGACGGAACGCAACGGGCCGAAGATGAACGAAATCGCCATCAGCACCAGCGCGGCGGTCACCACCGGCTGCAACACTTTGACCCAAAATGCCAGCCAGTAGCGGCCGTTATTCAAGCCCTGATCCTTGAGGTAGTGGATATAGCCCCACAACCCGGAGATCGGCAGGCTTTCCGGGATCATCACCACGGTATTGAGCAACTGCGGCTTGAGGGCGATATCCCACTCTTCGCTCGGCACATTGATCACTTCGGTGCTGGCCTTGGTGCCTTGGCCGATATTGCGGAAGTAAGTTGTGGTGATATCGGTCAGTTGCCACTTTTCGTTGCTGTACTGCGCACGTTTGGCGAAGCTCGACTCCAGCAGGTGACGCTCTTTGTCAAAGGTATAGCGTGTCACACCAATCAACAGGCCGCCTGGCTGCACGGCGTTGATATGGATGAACTCATCGCCCTGACGGTGCCACAGGCCATGCTTGGAGCTTTGCGCATCACCCGACCCCTGGGCCAGGGCGCGGTTGGCCTGGGCCGTGGTTTCGGCCGGTGGCGCGACGTATTCGCCGATCAGCACGCTGCAAGCCATCAGCAGCAGCATCGGCTTCATCACCGCCCAGACAATACGCCCGATGGACACCCCGGCGGCCCGCATGATGGTCAGCTCACTGTTGCTGGCCAGGCTGCCCAGGCCGATCAGGCAACCGATCAGCGCGGCCATCGGCATCATGTCGTAGAGACGACGCGGCGCGGTAAGGGCCACGTAGCTCAGCACGTCCCACACGGTGTAGGTGTCGCTGACGTTGCCCACTTCATCGATGAAGGCGAACAACGACGCCAAACCGAGGATGATGCCCAATACCGCCAGGATGGCGATCAGTACGCTGCTACCAATGTAGCGATCGAGCTTAGCCACGAGCCAACTCCTTCTGGCCACGACGGCTCATCATTTTCAAGCGTATAGGCTCCCAATAAAGCAGCCCCAGGCCGATCAACAGGAACATCCCGTGCACCCACCACAACCCCAGGACCGGCGACAGCTTGCCTTTCTCCAGGGAGCCACGGGCGGAAATCAGGATGGTCAGGTAAGCCATATACAGCAGGATGGCCGGCAACAGTTTGAGGAAACGGCCCTGGCGCGGGTTGACGCGTGACAGCGGCACGGCCATCAGGGTCACGATAAACACCAGCAGCGGCAGGGAAATACGCCATTGCAGTTCGGCGATGGAACGCAGTTCCTTGCTGCCGAACAGATCGGTGGTCGGGATGGCGTCGCGGTCGGTGACTTCGTCACTGATATCCGGTCGAGCCAGCATCACGCCATAGGTGTCGTATTTGATCGCACGGTAATCGGCCTGGCCCGGGCTGCCGTCATAGCGATAGCCGTTTTCCAGGATCAGGTAGCGGCTGCCGTCCGGACGCACTTCCTGGCGCCCTGAATCGGCCACCAGTACCGAAATGCCACGGTCTTTCTTGTCTTGGCCCAGACGCTTCTCGGAGATAAACACCCCGCCCAAATTGGCACGGTCGTCGGTCAGGGTTTCGGTATAGGTCACCCGTGAGCCGTCGTTGAGCGCCTGGAAACGGCCGGGCTCAAGGGTGTCGAACTCGGTCATCGCGTCCTGCTTGTTCAGTACCAGCTGGAACTGCATGGCACCCTGTGGGGCCAGGCTCAGGCTCAGCCAGGCCACGATCAGCGCGACGCCGGCGGCCGGGATCATGGTCATGCCCAGCAAGCGCTGCTGGCTCATGCCGGTGGCCGAGAGCACGGTCATTTCGCTTTCGAGGTACAGGCGGCCGTAAGCCAGCAGGATCCCGAGGAACAGGCCCAATGGCAGGATCAGCTGCAGGAACCCCGGCAGACGGAAGCCCATGATCAGGAACAGCGAGCCCGGGTCCAGGGCGCCTGAGGCAGCCTGGGCCAGGTATTTGACGAAACGACCACTCATGATGATGACCAGCAATACCGCACTCACGGCACTCAGGGTCAACAGGACTTCGCGGGACAGATAACGGAAGACAATCAAACCAGACACTCCAGGGTTGTCAGGCTAAGGCGGCCAAACAAGCAAGCATACCGAGTCAGCCCGTTTGCACTGGGCCGGCTAAAAAGATGGCGCATTATCCTGTGATTGACCGCGCCTGTCACTGCGCAACCTCTTGCACATGCACAAAGGGTGCGCCAAGGGTTGTCAGGCTTCGCCTGCGAGGTTCAAACTGCGGCCTTTGTCGCTGGCGGTTTACACGGCTGCCAAGCTTTAAAGCCTGCGTACAGACGCAAGGCTCTCAGACCTTTATAAGGGACCCGAAAATGGAATTGGTTGTAAAAAGCGTTAGCCCCGAAACGTTGAAAACCGCCACCCTCGTGGTCGCCATCGGCGAAGGCCGCAAGCTCGGCGTCGCCGCCAAGCAACTCGACGAACTGAGCGGCGGCGCCATCAGCGCCGTACTCAAGCGCGGCGACCTGGCCGGCAAAGTCGGCCAGAGCCTGCTGCTGCAAAGCCTGCCTAACCTTAAAGCCGACCGCGTATTGCTGGTGGGCGTGGGCAAGGACACCGAACTGGGCGACCGCCCGTTCCGCAAAATCATCAGCGGCATCCTCAGCACCCTCAAGGGCCTGGGCGGCAGCGACGCGGCACTGGCACTCGACGAAATCGTGGTCAAAGGCCGTGACAGCTACGGCAAGACCCGCCTGCTGGCCGAAACCCTGGTGGACGGTGGCTATATCTTCGACCAGTTCAAGAGCCAGAAAGCCGAACCACGCGCCATCAAGAAAATCACCCTGCTGACCATCAAGGCCGCGCAGGCTGAAGTCGAGCGCGCCGTAACCCACGCCCAGGCCATCGCTAACGGCATGTCGTTCACCCGTGACCTGGGCAACCTGCCGCCGAACATCTGCCACCCGACCTACCTGGGCGAGCAAGCCAAGGCGCTGGGCAAAGAGTTCAAGAGCCTCAAAGTTGAAGTGCTGGACGAGAAGAAGATCAAGGAACTGGGCATGGGCTCGTTCTATGCCGTGGGCCAGGGCAGCGACCAGCCGCCACGCCTGATCGTGATGCAATACAACGGCGGCAAGAAGTCCGAGAAGCCTTACGCCCTGGTAGGTAAAGGCATCACCTTCGACACCGGCGGCATCAGCCTCAAGCCGGGCCTGGGCATGGACGAGATGAAGTACGACATGGGCGGCGCCGCCAGCGTGTTCGGCACCCTGCGTGCCGTGCTGGAGCTGAAACTGCCGATCAACCTGGTGTGCATCCTGGCCTGTGCCGAGAACATGCCGAGCGGCGGCGCGACCCGTCCTGGCGATATCGTCACCACCCTCAGCGGCCAGACCGTAGAGATCCTCAACACCGACGCCGAGGGCCGCCTGGTGCTGTGCGATGCGCTGACCTACGCCGAGCGTTTCAAGCCGCAAGCCGTGATCGACATCGCTACCCTGACCGGTGCCTGCATCGTCGCCCTGGGTTCCCACACCTCGGGCCTGCTGGGCAACAGCGACGAACTGATCGAGCAACTGCTCAGCGCCGGCAAGGCTGCCGACGACCGCGCCTGGCAATTGCCGCTGTTCGATGAATACCAGGAGCAACTGGACAGCCCCTTCGCCGACATCGCCAACATCGGCGGGCCGAAAGCCGGGACCATCACCGCGGCGTGCTTCCTGTCGCGCTTTGCCAAGAACTTCAACTGGGCGCACCTGGACATCGCCGGCACGGCCTGGACCAGCGGCGGCAAGGACAAGGGCGCCACTGGCCGTCCGGTGCCACTGTTGACCCAGTACCTGCTGGATCGCGCCAAAGCCTGAAACTGAAGACGCCGGGGCGGTGATGAACTCGCCGCCCCGGCCTCAGGAACCGCAATGACCCAAGTTGACTTCTATATATTGCCCAGTGCCGATCCCTCTGCGCGCCTGGACTTTGCCTGCAAACTCACCGAAAAAGCCTGGCGCATGGGCCACCGCATCTACCTGCATTGCAGCGACGCCGCCCAACGCGACGACCTCGATGCACGCCTGTGGCGCTTCAAGGGCGAAAGCTTCGTGCCCCACGGCCCCGCCGAATCTGAACCCGACAGCCTGATTGTGTTGGGTTTGGGCGACAACTGCGGCGATCACCATGACCTGCTGGTCAACCTGGACCTGAAAGTACCACCCTTCGCCAAGGCCTTCGCCCGTGTGGCGGAAGTGGTGGTGGAAGACCCGGCTATTCGTCAGGCCGCGCGTGAGAGTTTCCGCTTCTACCGCGAACAGGGCTATCCTTTGCAGGATCACCGGCTACAACGACTTTGAGTACATGATGGACACTCCCAACCCTATAAAAAAAGACGACCACCTGCTGGACGACCTTGAGTCGATCCGCCAGTTGCTGGGTGATGATGACTTGCAACCGCCGCTGTTGACCGAGCCGGTCAATGGCGAAGTACAGATTCCACTGTTGTTCGACATGGTCGGCGGCAAGCCTGCCGCGACGCAGCCGGTTGCTGCAGCCGCAGCCCCTGTCGCAGAACCTGTCGCCGAGAAGTCCGCCGACGCCCTGCTGCTGCACCTGGACAACGAACTGCGCGCCGCCGCGCAATTGATCATGCAAGACGTGATCGACGACTTTGCCCCGCATATCGAAACCGAGATCAAGCGCCGGCTGGATGCGCGGATGGAGCGGTTGCTCAGCCAATACCAGTCCTGAAGCCGACACACATCCCGTGTGGGAGAGGGCTTGCTCGCGAATGCAGTGGTTCAGTCAATCCACCCGGTGACTGTTACTCCGCATTCGCGAGCAAGCCCGCTCCCACATTTGCTCAGCGCCAACCTTAAGCCCGTCTACAACTCGCCCTCCACGCCCTCCCCCGTTATACTTGCCGGCTTTCCTGAATAAATGCCAACTAGGGTCCCGCCGCGCATGGATAAGACCTACCAGCCGCACGCTATTGAAACTTCCTGGTACGAGACCTGGGAGTCCGAGAATTATTTCGCTCCGCAAGGCGCGGGTGATTCCTACACCATCATGATTCCGCCACCGAATGTCACTGGCAGCCTGCACATGGGCCATGGCTTCAACAATGCGATCATGGATGCGTTGATCCGTTTCCGCCGCATGCAGGGCCGCAACACCCTGTGGCAGCCGGGCACCGACCACGCCGGTATCGCCACGCAGATGCTGGTGGAACGCCAACTCGAAGCCACCGGCCAGAACCGCCATGACCTGGGTCGCGAGAAGTTTCTGGAAAAGATCTGGGAATGGAAAGACCAGTCCGGCGGCAATATCAGCCGTCAGATCCGTCGCCTGGGTTCGTCCGTAGACTGGAGCCGCGAGCGCTTCACCATGGACGATGGCCTGTCGGAAGCCGTGAAAGAAGCCTTCGTGCGCCTGCATGAAGACGGCCTTATCTACCGCGGCAAGCGCCTGGTCAACTGGGACACCAAGTTACACACGGCGATTTCCGACCTCGAAGTGGAAAACCACGACGAGAAAGGCTTCCTGTGGAACCTCAAGTACCCGCTGGCCGATGGCGCCAAGACCGCCGAAGGCAACGACTACCTGATCGTCGCCACCACCCGTCCGGAAACCATGCTCGGCGACGCCGCCGTGGCCGTTAACCCGAACGATGAACGTTACCAGGCGCTGATCGGCAAGTTCGTTGAGCTGCCGCTGGTGGGCCGCCGTATCCCGATCATCGCGGACGACTATTGCGACCCTGAATTCGGCACCGGCTGCGTGAAAATCACCCCGGCCCACGATTTCAACGACTATGAAGTCGGCAAGCGTCACAACCTGCCGCTGCTGAACATCTTCGACAAAAATGCCGCCGTGCTGCCGGCCTGCCAGGTGTTCAACCTGGACGGTACGCTGAATGAAAGCATCGATGGCAAGATCCCGGCGGAATACGCCGGCCTCGACCGTTTTGAAGCGCGCAAGCAAATCGTTGCTGCCTTCGACGCCGCCGGCCTGCTGGTCAGCGTTGACGACCACGGCCTGAAAGTGCCGAAAGGCGACCGCTCCGGCACCGTGATCGAGCCGTGGCTGACCGACCAGTGGTACGTGTCCACCAAGCCGCTGGCAGAACCTGCCATTGCCGCGGTGGAAGACGGCCGTATCCAGTTCGTGCCGAAACAATACGAAAACATGTACTTCTCGTGGATGCGCGACATCCAGGATTGGTGCATCAGCCGTCAACTGTGGTGGGGCCACCGCATCCCGGCCTGGTACGACGAGTCGGGCAAGGTCTACGTTGGCCGTGACGAAGCCGAAGTGCGTGCCAAGCACAACCTCGGCGCTGACGTTGCGCTGCAGCAGGACAACGACGTACTCGATACCTGGTTCAGCTCCGGCCTGTGGACCTTCTCCACCCTGGGTTGGCCGCAACAGACCGAATTCCTCAAGAAATTCCACTCCACCGACGTGCTGGTCACCGGTTTCGACATCATTTTCTTCTGGGTTGCCCGGATGATCATGCTGACCATGCACCTGGTGAAGAACGAGGACGGCACCCCGCAAGTACCGTTCAAGACCGTGTACGTGCACGGCCTTGTGCGTGATGGCCAGGGCCAGAAGATGTCCAAGTCCAAGGGCAACGTCCTGGACCCGTTGGACATCATCGACGGCATCGACCTGGAAACCCTGGTGCAAAAACGCACCTCGGGTCTGATGCAGCCGAAACTGGCGAAGAAGATCGAGAAGCAGACCCGTGACGAGTTCGCGGACGGCATCGCCAGCTACGGCACCGACGCCCTGCGCTTCACCTTCTGCTCGCTGGCGTCCACCGGTCGCGACATCAAGTTCGACATGGGCCGCGTCGAAGGCTATCGCAACTTCTGCAACAAGATCTGGAACGCGGCGCGCTACGTGCTGGATAAAGGTGAAGACTGCGGCCAGAACGGCGAAGCCTATGAGCTGAGCCTGGCCGACCGCTGGATCATCTCGCAGCTGCAACGCACCGAAGCCGAAGTGACCCGCCAGCTCGACCAGTTCCGCTTCGACCTGGCCGCGCAAGCCCTGTACGAGTTCATCTGGAACCAGTATTGCGACTGGTACCTGGAGCTGTCCAAGCCCGTGCTGTGGGACGAAAACGCGCCAATCGAACGCCAGCGCGGCACCCGCCGCACCCTGGTACGCGTACTGGAAGTGGCGTTGCGCCTGGCGCACCCGTTCATGCCGTTCATCACCGAAGAAATCTGGCAGCGCCTCGCGCCGCTGGCCGGTATCGAAGGCAAGACCATCATGCTGCAACCTTGGCCGGTGGCCAACGAAGCACGCATCGATGAGGCGGCCGAAAGCGATATCGAATGGCTCAAGACCCTGATGCTCGGCACGCGCAACATCCGCGCCGAGATGAACATCGGCCCGGGCAAGCCACTGGCGGTGTTCGTGAAAAACGCCAGTGCCGACGATCAGCGTCGCCTCACCGAGAACGATGCGCTGCTCAAGAAGCTGGCGAAGCTGGAGTCGATCACCGTATTGGCGGCAAGCGCCGAAGCACCGCTGTCGGCAACTGCACTGGTCGGCGACATGGAAGTGCTGGTACCGATGGCCGGCCTGATCGACAAGGGCGCGGAACTGGCCCGTCTCGACAAGGAAATCCTGCGCCTGCAAGGCGAAGTGCAACGAGTGGGCGGCAAGCTGTCCAACGCGGCGTTCGTCGACAAGGCGCCGGCCGAAGTGATCGACAAAGAACGCGCCAAACTGGCCGAGGCGGAACAGGCCCTGGGCAAGCTGGCGGAGCAACATGCGCGGATTTCCAGCCTGTAAGGTGTAAGCCGTGTGAAAAAAGAGGCCTTCGGGCCTCTTTTTTTTGCCTGAAAACCCGATCAATGTAGGAGCTGGCTTGCCTGCGATGCAGACAACTCGGTACCCCCGCGAGACCGCGGTGATGCCATCGCAGGCAAGCCAGCTCCCACAGTTGACCGAATTGGGCTCAGGATGTGGGACAATGCCCACCACTTTGAGCCAACCCCAGAATCATCATGACCGCCCCCAGCACGCCAAAACCTCCGCGCAAGAAGCCTAAAACCGCAGCCACAGCCAAACCCGTGGTGCCGCGCAAAGAGGCCACCCTGCATCCGCGCAACCGCCACACCGGCCGCTACGACTTCCCGGCGCTGATCAAGACCACGCCGGAACTGGCGCAATTCGTGATCATCAATCCGTACGGCAAGGAAAGTATCGACTTCGCCAGCCCGGATGCGGTGCGCGTGTTCAACCGTGCGTTGCTCAAAGCCTTCTATGGCATCCAGCACTGGGACATTCCGGCCGATTACCTGTGCCCACCGGTACCGGGGCGTGCGGACTACGTGCACTTTCTCGCCGACCTGCTGGCCGAGGTCAACGACGGCAAGATCCCGCGTGGTTCCATCGTCAAGGTGCTGGATATCGGCATGGGCGCCAACTGCGTCTATCCGCTGATTGGCTATATGGAGTACCGCTGGAATTTCCTCGGCTCCGAGGTCGACCCCATCGCCGTGGCTGCGGCCAAGGCCATCGTGCAGTCCAATGACCTGAGCAAGGTCATCCAGCTGCGTCAGCAAAGCAACCCCAAGCAGATCCTGTTGGGTCTGCTGGAGCCGGGCGAGCGCTTTGACCTGACCATGTGCAACCCGCCGTTCCATGCCTCCATGGACGAAGCCACCAAGGGCAGCGAGCGCAAATGGCGCGCCCTGGGCAAGGCCGATCCCAAGCGCAAATTGCCGGTGCTGAATTTCGGCGGCCAATCGGCTGAGTTGTGGTGTGAAGGCGGCGAAGCGCGCTTTGTGACGCAGCTTATCGCCGAGAGTGCGCACTTTGCCCACAAGGTGTTGTGGTTCAGCACCCTGGTGTCCAAAGCGTCGAACTTGCCCGCAATCGAGACAGCCCTGAAAAAAGCCGGTGTGCTGGAAAGCCGGGTGGTTGAGATGTCCCAGGGTCAGAAACAAAGCCGTTTCGTGGCCTGGACCTTCCAGACCAAGAACGAGCAGCAGATCTGGCGCCAGCGCTGGGTTCGCGACTGACAAATCGCAGGCAACAAAAAACCGTGCCCGGATCGCTCCGGAGCACGGTTTTTTTTTGCTGCGTCTTACTTGTTAACAGCGTCGGTCAGGCCTTTGGCCACAACCAGCTTGATAACTTTCTTGGCAGCGATTTCGATGGCAGCGCCAGTCGAAGGGTTACGGCCAGTACGGGCAGGACGCTCGGTCACTTTCAGTTTGCCAACGCCTGGCAGAGTGATTTCGCCGCCGTTTTCCAGCTGGTCAGCAACAACTTGGCTCAGTTGGTCCAGCAGAGCGCGCACGGTAGTTTTCGGTGCGTCTACTGCTTCAGCCAGGTCAGCGATCAGTTGGTCTTTAGTAATAGCCATTGTGGTGTTCCTTCCCTATCAAATTCATATGGATTGCAGAGTGCAGTGTCAGCCGTCGAGCCCGACCGTCATGGCCTGGCACCCCCGGCTATAACCACGGAGATCGGGGTTATAGATGCTTGAAACAGGGATTGGTTCGACCTGACAGATGCTGAATGCACGCTTAACGCCGAGTCTTGGCGTAAGACGGGGCAAAACTAGCACAGAGACGGGGAAATATCCGCTTCTACCTACCCATTTGGTCAGCTTTATCGCTCTAAACCGTGAAAAAAAGGCATATGGCCTGTCGGAGAGCCTTCAATATGGCCTTGGACGCGTGTCTTGGCCAATGGGTGCGGTACACTGGGCGACTTTTTGGGAGGCCCACCGCTCCCCTTCAACCAGCCGAGAAGCCTATGCCGATCCGTCACTGCATCGTCCACCTGATCGACAAAAAACCCGACGGCACACCCGCAGTTCTCCACGCCCGTGACTCCGAACTTGCCGAGTCGGCCGCGATAGAGAACATGCTTGCCGACCTCAACGAGAGCTACAACGCCAAACAAGGCAAGGCCTGGGGGTTTTTCCATGCCGAGTCCGGCGCGCACCCGTTCAGCGGCTGGTTGAAGGAATATTTCGACGGTGGCCAGGATTTCACCACCTTCAGCCGCACGGCCGTGGAGCACCTGCAAAAGCTGATGGAGGAGTCCAACCTCTCCACCGGCGGCCACGTGCTCTTCGCCCACTACCAGCAAGGCATGACCGATTACCTGGCCATCGCCCTGCTGCACCACAGCGAAGGCGTGGCGGTGACCGATGAGCTGGACGTGACCCCCTCGCGCCACCTGGACCTGGGCCAACTGCACCTGGCGGCGCGGATCAACGTCTCCGAGTGGCAGAACAACAAGCAGTCCAAGCAGTACATCTCCTTTATCAAAGGCAAGAATGGCAAAAAGGTTTCGGAATACTTCCGCGACTTTATCGGCTGCCAGGAAGGCGTCGACGGCCCGGGCGAGACCCGCACCTTGCTCAAGGCGTTCAGCGACTTTGTTGAAAGCGAAGACTTGCCGGACGAGTCCGCCCGCGAAAAAACCAAAACCCTGGTGGACTACGCCAGCAGCCAGGCCAAGCTCGGCGAGCCCATGGGCCTGGAAGAACTGTCGGGTTTGATCGATGAAGATCGGCCAAAAGCGTTCTACGACCATATCCGCAACAAGGATTACGGCCTGTCGCCGGAAATCCCGGCGGATAAGCGCACCCTCAACCAGTTCCGTCGCTTCACCGGGCGCGCCGAAGGGCTGTCGATCAGCTTTGAAGCACACCTGCTGGGCGACAAGATCGAGTACGACGAAGCCGCCGGCACCTTGATCATCAAGGGCCTGCCGACCCAGCTGACCGACCAGCTCAAGCGCCGTAACTGATGCTCGGCGGGGTCTTTAAGAAAGTCCTGCTGGTATTGCTGGTGGTGGTGGTCATCCAGAACTGGGGCAAGATCGAGCGGCTGTTCAACCCGTCGCAAGTGGCGCCTATCGAAATCCGCGCCGCGGCGCGGGTGACGCTGTATTCCACCGAATGGTGTGGCTACTGCAAGCAGATACGCCGCTTTCTGGACCAGAAAGCCATTCCGTATGGGGTGGTTGATATCGAGAAGGACGCCAAGGGGCGCAAGGCCTACGAGGCGTTGGGCGGTGGCGGGATTCCATTTGTGGACGTGAACGGGACGTTGATTCGCGACTTTGACCCCGAGAAGATCATGGCGGCGCTGACGAAGTAATCAGCGCACCACGATCATCCGCCCCAGCACACTGTGCTGCTCGAAGCCCAGCACCGCCTGCAGGGCATTCAGTACCGCCTGCGGGTCCTTGCTCGGGAAGCTGCCGCTGACGCGCCTGGCGCCCATCTCCTCGTTAAGCAACAGGATGCGGCCCGGGTAGTAGCGGCCCAGGTCCTGGACCACCTCCGCCAGCGGCGCTTTATAGTAATTAAGCCAGCCGTCACGCCAGGCCAGGCGGGATTCGCTGTCGACCGCATGCAGCGGGTCTGCCACACCATCGGCGTAGGCCACTTGCTGGCCGGCTGTAAGAATCTGCTGAGTACCCTGCCGGGAAGGCGTCACGCCAACCCGCCCTGACAATACCGTCACCTGTGCCCCTGCCGGTTGCAGGCGCACTTCAAACTGCGTACCCAGCACCCGTGCTTCGCCACTGCCCGCCTCCACCACAAACGACTCGCCGGTGTGGGTCACGTGAAAAAAGCCCGCGCCGCGCCGCAGCTGGATATGCCGCTCGCCCTGGCTGAAATCCACGGCGATGGCACTGTCGGCATCCAGGGTGACCTGGGACTGGTCAGCCAGGGTAAAGGTCTTCACCTCGCCCGGGGCCGTCACGTAGTCCGCGCCCAATTCATCGACCCAGCGCGAGGGCTGCCAGCCGGCGCCCATCGACACCATCACCAGCAAGCACGCGGCCATGGCCAGGGCGCCGGACCAGCGCACCACCCGTGAGCGTTTCGAGCGGTTCATCGCATTGAGGTAACCCTGCAACGCCAAGGCGTCTTCGGCCGCCAGCGTGCGCGCAGGCACCTCGCTCAACTCCCACAGCACCTGGGCCTGGGAATAGGCCTCGACGTGTGCGGGGTCGGCGCGCAACCAGCGGCTGAACGTGGCCTGGTCGCCGGCGCTCGGCTGGTCATGCAGCAGGCTCAGCCAGGCCAGTGCTGCTTGTTCCTGGTCGGGCGTTGGGGTGCGGTTCACGGTGCTGTCCCTGGCTTACGTGCGGGTGATGGGTCGCGAAGGCTGGCTTTGCAGGCTTCGAGGGCACGCATCATATGTTTTTCCACGGCACTTTGGGACAAGCCCATCGCTTTGGCGATTTGTGCGTACTTGCGGCCGTGGATGCGGTTAAGCAGGAAAATCTGCCGGGTGCGCTCAGGCAGGCTGCGCAGGGCGGCCTCGACATGGCGCAGGTCATTGCCCGCTTCCAGTGCCGCCTGGGGTTCGGAGCCCTGATGGTCCTGCTGTTCGGGCAGCCAGCCTTCGCTGCTGCGCACCCGCGCACCTTCACTGCGCAAGTGGTCGATGGCGATATTGCCGGCACAGCGCAACAGGTAAGTACTGAGCTCCTCGACCTGCACCAACGGCCGCCGCCAGAAGCGCAGGAACAAATCCTGTACCAGGTCGGCCGCCGTCGCGCGGCAGCCCACGCGCCGGCTGACCAGGGCCTCCATCTGCGAACGCTGGGACAGGAACACCTGCAAAAAATGCGCACGCCCGCCTGCCGCATCAGCGTGCTGGCTGTCCTGGGATTCGGGCGGGGTGCTGATCATCATGGCGAGGGCTCAGAGGGTGGCGAAGGCCGCAACAGGGCTGGCCAGCAGGCCAACGCCCGCCAGGATCAAGGCCAGCCTTGGCCGATACGGCAACAACAGCACCAACAGCAGTGCGCTGAGCATCAATACCGCGCACCACTGCACCAGGCCCTGGCCCCACCCGGCAACGCTCACGGCCGGCCAGATCGACACGCTCAGCAGTAACCAGCCGAGCCCTCGCAGGCCCAAACGCCGACGTGGCGAGGGTTTGCTGTGCAGCAATTCGCCATGGTGACGGTCGGTGGACAGGCACAATGCGGTGAAGCCTGCGTAACACATCAACAGCGCCAGCAGCATTCAGTGGGCCTCGCGTTTGAGGGTCAAGGGCCGTGCGCGCTCAGCCTTGGGCACAGGCACGCTGCGGTGCTGCATCTTCCAGGCTGCCCAGGCGAGAAACACGCCGCTGGCCAGGCAGGTCAGGTCGAAACCGGCCATGGCCCAGTCGCCCGTTGCCAGGGACACGCCCAGATGGCTGGAGGTGGTCAGCGCGTTGAGCAGGGGAATCGCGACAAACAGCAGCGCGCCGAAGCTCAATTGCTCGACCCAGCCCTGGCGGCCACGCCGCAAGATGGCGTGCAACAGGCTCAGGCCCCAGGCGATAAAGAAGGTTTGCACCTCCCAGTCGGAGCGCTGGGCGAAGCTCACTGGTAATAAACGGTTGGCCCAGAAAAACCCGCCAATCGCGATCATCAGCCCGGACATACTGGCGATATTCAACACTTCCACCAGCCGCAGCTCAAACGGCATCGCCGCGCTTTTGGCGTGTTTGAGCTGGCGCTTGCCGAGCCAGATCACCAGCCCCGTGCCGATCATCGCCGTGCCCGCCAGGCCACAGATAAAGTACAACCAGCGCAACACCGGGCCGGCGAAATGGCCCATGTGCAGGCCGTAGAAACTGCCGCCGACCACCGCCGGCAACGACTGCTCGCCACTCACCCGCAGCAGCTCACCGGTGGCACCGTTAAACGAGACGGTGCTGCCGAAATCATGCACCACCCGATCGGAACCGGCGCGGAACACATTCACCGACGCATTCACATCGCCCGGGTTATTCACGGCAATCCGCCCGACATGGCCGCCCGCCCACTGCGCCCGCGCCTGTTCGTACATCGGCACCAGCGCCTTCAACGGCGCGGCCTGGCCCAGGGCCGGCGCGTTGTTGGACGCCGGAAACACTTCATTGAAAAACGCACGGCTGTCGTTGCCATAGGAGGCCAGGATCGGCGCCGGCATGACCATGCTCATGAAAATCACCAGGCTGCTGTAGGTGATCATCAAGTGGAAGGGCAGCACCAGCACCCCCACCGCGTTGTGCCCGTCCAGCCAGGAACGCTGGCCTTTGCGGGGGCGGAAGGTGAAGAAGTCCTTGAAGATTTTCTTGTGGGTGATGATGCCGGTGATCAACGCGACAAACATCACCATGGCGGCAATGGTCGACAGCCAGCGGCCCCACGGATGAGGCATTTGCAGTTGGAAGTGGAAACGGTAGAAGAACTCGCCGCCCATGCTTTCACGGGCCTGCACGGCCTGGCCGCTGACCGGGTCGAGGGTTTTCTGGATGAAGTTCCCGCGCTTGCCGGGGTCGATCTTGTCTTGCCACATCACCGACAGGCCGGGATCGCGACTGTCCGGCAGGGTGATAAACCAGCGGGCGGCGCTCGGCGCCACTTGCTGCAGATAGGTTTGGGCGACGGTCAGGCTGCGCGCATCGTCCAGAGCATGGGCCTGCACTTCGGGCTGCATCCAGTGGCTGATTTCGTCTTTGAAATACGACAGGGTGCCTGTCAGGAAAATCGCAAACAGCAGCCAGCCAAAGGTCAACCCGGCCCAGGTATGCAACCATGCCATGGCCTGGCGAAAGCCCTCTTTCATGTGCGCACCATCCAGAATCCCACGCCTGCCAGGGTCGCAAACAGCGCACTGGGCAGCATCACGCCGAACCAGGCACGGGCGGCACTGCGGCAGGCGAAACACCAGATAACGGCCAGCAGATAGAACACAAATGAACTCATCATCCCGGTGATCACCGCATCGGCGCGGGCGGTGGGCAGCCACAGCGCCAGGCAGATACTGGCCAGGGAAGCCATCAGATAGCCGCCCACCACGGCAGCCAGGACCCGTGAGGTCACGGCGAGACGATAGGAGACAGGCAGCGAGGTTTTGCTTTTCATGCGGGAGGCGCCAGGTTCATCAGCACGCAATATTAATGATAAATATTCTCATAAGCAAAAGAGAACGGATGAATCGCCTGCCCGGATGGATTGCCGAAGCCCTTGCCGCGCCCTACAATGCGAACAATTCTTGTTCTCTAAAGCATGGCGATGCTTGTGGAGTGTCCCCGTTGAGCCCGTCCAACACCGTCGAAGTGCTGTACAACGACCATCATCACTGGCTCACCGGCTGGTTGCGGCGCAAGCTCGGCTGCCCGGAAAGCGCCGCCGACCTGGCGCAAGACACCTTCATCCGCGTACTCACCGCCCGCGAAGCCCCGACGCTGGTCGAGCCCCGCGCCTTCCTCACCACCGTCGCCAAGCGCGTGCTGTTCAACTTCTATCGCCGCCAGGACCTGGAGCGCGCCTACCTCGACGCCCTCGCGCAAATGCCTGAACACGTGGCGCCGTCGGAAGAAGAACGCGCCATCATCCTGCAAACCCTGGTCGAGCTGGACCAACTGCTCGACGGCCTGCCGGTGCAGGTCAAACGCGCCTTCCTGCTGGCTCAACTCGACGGTCTGACCTACGCACAAATCGGCGCTGAACTGGGCATCTCCATCGCCACCGTCAAACGCCACCTGAATAAAGCAGCCATGCGCTGCTACTTTGCCTTATGAATTTCTCGACCCAGGTCGCCGAGCAGGCGGTGCATTGGCTGCTGGAAATGCAGCAAGGCGCCCTTAACCCGCGCCAGCAAGCGGCGTGGCAGCACTGGCTGAACGCCCACAGTGAGCATCAGCGTGCGTGGGAGCATATCCAGCGCGTCAACCAGCGCCTGCGCGGCATGCCCTCGCCCCTGGCCCATGCGGCGTTGAACGCACCGAAATCCAACAGCCGTCGCCAGGCCCTGAAGTTGCTGTTGATTCTGGGCGCCGGCTCGGCCGCCGCCTGGAGCCTGCGCCAGCAGCATATCCTGCCGCCACTGACCGCCGACTATCGCAGCCCCGTGGGCCAGCGGCGCAAGGTGCAATTGGCCGACGGCAGCCAGTTGCAGCTCAACACTGGCAGCGCGGTGGATGTGCAGTTCGATGGCGGCCAACGGCTGATCCGCCTGCTCGAGGGTGAAATCTTGCTGACCAGCAGCGCCGGCGCAACCCCGCTGCAGGTGCTGACCGGCCAGGGCCTGCTCACCAGCCACGCGGCGCGCTTGAATGTGCGCCAGTTCAACGATCACACGCAGTTGGCGGTATTCGAGGGGCGTGTGGACGTAATGCCCAACACCTACAGCGGCCTGCCCTTGACGGTCGAAGCGGCGCGCCAGGTCAATTTCACCCGCAAAGGCTGGGACACCCCGCGCCCCACCGACGCCAACAGCGGCGCCTGGGCTGACGGCATGCTGGTGGCCGCCCATATGCGCCTGGAAGACTTCCTCGCCGAACTCGGCCGTTACCGTCGCGGGCAGCTCAACTGCGACCCGCAGGTCGCCAACTTGCTGATCTCCGGCAGCTATCCGCTGGATGACAGCGAGCGCATTCTCGACCTGCTGGAAGTCAGCCTGGCGGTGAAAGTGCGGCGCTTTACCCGCTATTGGGTGACCGTCCAGGCACGCGCCTGAAAATAATTTGGATAACCGTGAGCCGTTTTCCAAACCTCGCGTGACAGAGAAGGAAAGCCACCTTGATCCTTCCTTCTCAGGACCGCTCTTCATGCCCCAGCAACCGACCCTTCTGACCCGCACCTTGCGCCAACTGTTACTGGGCGCCAGCCTCAGTTTCACGGCATTGCCGTATGTGATGGCGGCCGACACCAAGCCGTATCACATCGCCCCCAGCTCGCTGGAAGCGGCACTCAACCAGTTTGGCCGCGAAGCCGGCGTGTTGATTTCGTTTGGCTCCGAGGTCACGGCGGGCATGCAGAGCCGGGGCTTGTCCGGCAACTACGGCGCCGCCGAAGGCTTGCAGAAACTGCTGGAAGGCACCGGCCTGCAAGCCCGCGCCGAAGGTGACAACGCCTTCAGCCTGCAACCGACGGGTGCACCGGCGAGCGTGGAGCTGGCAACCTCCAGCGTGGTGGGCGACTGGCTCGGCGACGCGGCGCAAACCAACGTGTTCGAGCACCCCGGTGCGCGTGACGTGATCCGTCGCGAGGAATTCGAACGCCAGGGCGCCACCCAGGCCCGCGACGTGCTTAACCGCATCCCCGGGGTCAACGCGCCGGAAAACAACGGCACCGGCAGCCACGACATGGCGCTGAACTTCGGCATTCGCGGCCTCAACCCGCGCCTGGCGTCGCGCTCCACGGTGCTGATGGACGGCATCCCCGTGCCGTTCGCGCCGTATGGTCAGCCGCAACTGTCCTTCGCGCCGATCAGCATGGGCAACATGGACGCGGTGGACGTGGTACGCGGTGGCGGCGCCGTGCGCTATGGCCCGCAGAACGTCGGCGGCGTGGTCAACTTCGTGACCCGGGCGATTCCGGACGCACCCACCGTCAAAGGCGGCTTGCAGACCGAAACCAGCCCGTCGTCCAGCCATGACGGCTTCAAGACCACCGGCAACCTGCTGGCCGGCGGCACCGCCGAGAATGGCCTGGGCGGTGCAATTTTGTACTCCGGCACCCGTGGCGGCGACTGGCGCGAAAACAGCAATACACACATCGACGACCTGATCCTCAAGGGTAAATACCAGCTCGACGACGCCAACAGCTTCAACGCCATGGCGCAGTACTACGAAGGCCAGGCCGATATGCCGGGCGGTTTGAACGTCAAGGACTACAAGGCCAACCCGTATCAGTCCACCCGCCCCTACGACAAATTCTGGGGCCGCCGCACGATGTTCAACGTCGGCTACCGCTACGAGCAGGACCGCCGCGAATTCACCGTCAACAGCTTCTTCACCAAAACCCTGCGCAGCGGTTACCTGGATCAGGGCAACTTCCTCTCGCTGTCCCCTCGCGAATATTGGGTACGCGGCCTGGAAACCCGTTTCGCCCAGGGCTTCGACCTCGGCCCAACCAGCCATGAAGTCGGCGTGGGCTATCGCTACATCAACGAAGCCGGCCACGAACTGCGCTACCGCACGCCGATCAGCGCCAACCAGCAGATCCCCAGCACCGACAGCCGCAACGACCGTGATACCCGTGGCGGCACTGAAGCCAACGCGTTCTTCGTGGATGACCGGATCGATATCGGCAAGTGGACCATCACGCCGGGCATCCGCTACGAGATGATCGAGTCCCAACAGACCAATAACCTGACCAACGTCAAATACAAAGGCGACTACAACACCGCACTGCCGGCGCTCAACGTGCTCTACCACCTCTCCGACAGTTGGAACCTGTATGCCAATACCGAAGGCTCGTTCGGCAGCGTGCAGTACAGCCAGATGCCAAACCGTGTGACCAGCGGCGAAGTCAAACCGGAAAAAGCCCGCACCTGGGAGCTGGGCACCCGCTATGACGACGGCACCTTGCGTGCGGAGATCGGCGCGTTCCTGATCAACTTCGACAACCAGTATGAAAGCAACCAGACCGACGACTCGGTGATCGCCCGTGGCGAAACCCGCCACCAGGGTATCGAGACCAGCATCAACTACGCCCTCGACGGCCTGAGCCCGGCGCTGGCAGGTTTTGATGTGTACGCCACCTACGCCTATGTGGACGCAACCATTCGCGAAGACGGCCCGAACAAAGGCAACCGCGTGCCCTTCTCGTCCAAGCATAAAGGCACCCTCGGCGTGGGTTACACCGAGGGTCGCTGGAAACTCAACCTGGACAGCAGCTACCAAAGCAGCCAGTTCGCCGATAACGCCAACACCGTGCAAGAAACCGCGAACGGTGCCAACGGACGCATCCCGGGCTACATGCTGTTCAGCAGCCGCGCCGCGTACGATTTCGGCCCACAGCTGTCGGACCTGAATGTTGCCGTCGGGGTGAAAAACATCTTCAATACGCAGTACTTCACCCGTTCATTCAACGACAACAACAGTGGCAAATACGTCGGTGAACCCCGCACGGTGTACGTGCAAACCTCCCTCGCGTTCTGATCAACTGCCCGCCAGGCACGAAGGCGTGCCGGCCACCAACGCGTCGATGGCACAACGCGTCTTGGCCGGCATATGTGCCGCCGTGGGCCAGATCACATGGATCGGCGCGGGCTGCTCGCGGAACTCGGGCAATACCGCCAGCAATTGCCCGCGCAGCACATAGTGCGCAATCAACCAACTCGGCAACCAGGCCAGGCCCACGCCCGCAATTGCGGCATCGGCCACGGCCTGGAGGTCGTCCATCAGCAACGGCGAGGTCACGCGGGAACGGTGCGGGGTATTGCTGCGGTAGGCAATGCCGCGATGGCCGGCGAGGTCCTCGATGGATTCAATCGGCCCCGTGCGCTGCACGTACGCCGGTGAAGCCGCCAGCCCCACGGACTGCTCGCCCAGGCGCCGTGCACTGAGCCGATCAGTGTCGGGCAGCGGGCCGATCCGCACGGCAATATCAAAGCCCTCCTGTGCCAGGTCCACCAGCCGATCGGCGAAGCTGATCTCGATTTCCAGCCCCGGATAGCGCTCCATCAACCCCCACAACGCCGGCGCCGCGTAGTGGTGGCCGAAGGCCAATGGCAGGCTGGCGCGCAAGCGGCCGCGTGGCTGTTGGCGCCCGCTTTCCAGCACCGACTCGGCGGCTTCCAGTTCCGCCAGCGCCCGCAAGCAATGCTCGTAGTAGGCCTGGCCGTCCTCGGTCAACCGCTGGCGCCGGGTAGAACGCTGCAGCAGGCAGGTGCCCAAACGTGCCTCCAGGCGCGCCAGCCCCTTGCCGACGGCGGAGCGCGTGAGGTTCAGCCGCTCGGCGGCCTCGGTCAGGCTGCCGCTTTCGACGATGTGCAAAAACAGCTCAACGCCATCAAAACGCGGAGTGGTCATGGGGCGATTGTCGCTCTTTATTCCCGGATAAGCGGAAAACTTATCACGAATCAAGAACCAGATTCCCCTGAGAATAAACCGATCCCCCCATTCACAGGAGATTCCCCATGCCACCCGCCGCCACCTTATCGGCCGCCAGCCCCGCTCGCACCGCCAGAGATGCTATGGCCCTCACCGCCGTCTGCCTCGTGGCCCTGATGTTCGGCCTGGAAATCTCCAGCGTGCCGGTGATCCTGCCCACACTGGAACAGCAACTGGGCACGGGGTTCCAGGATGCGCAATGGATCATGAACGCCTACACCCTGGCCTGCACCAGCGTGTTAATGGCCGCAGGTACACTGGCCGACCGCTTTGGTCGCCGGCGCGTGCTGGTGGTGTGCTTGTGGCTGTTTGGCTTGGCCTCGCTGGCCTGTGGCCTGGCAAACGATGCCTCCTGGCTGATTGCGGCACGCTTCGTTCAGGGCGTGGGCGCCGGGGCGATGATGATCTGCCAGTTCGCGATTCTTTCGCACCAGTTCCGCGAACCGGCGGCGCGTGCACGAGCCTTCGCGATTTGGGGCGTGATCGCAGGCGTGGGCCTGGGCTTCGGGCCGATGGTGGGCGCGCTGATTCTGGCCGTCGCCGACTGGCGCTGGGTGTTCCTCGTGCACGTGCCGCTCACGCTGATCACCCTGGTATTACTGCGCCTGAGCGTGCAGGAATCCCGCGATCCGGCCAGCCATCGCCTCGACATCGCCGGCATGCTCACCCTCACGCTGTCGGTGTTTGCGTTGGTGTACTTCATCACCCAAGGCAGCGAAAACGGTTTTGGCACACTGGCCATGCTCGGCTGGGCAGGCGTGTCGCTGGCTGCCATGCTGCTGTTTATCCTGATTGAGCGGCGCAGCGCCCACCCGATGTTCGATTTTTCGGTGTTCCGCATCCCGCGCTTCAACGGCGCGCTGATGGGCTCGATCGGCATGAACTTCAGCTTCTGGCCGTTCATGATTTACCTGCCGCTGTATTTCCAGGCGGGCCTGGGCTACGACACACTGACCACCGGCGGCGCCCTGCTCGCCTATACCTTGCCCACCTTGCTGGTGCCGCCGCTGGCCGAACGCCTGGCCCTGCGCTATGGCGCCGAGCGCATTATCCCGGTGGGCCTGGGCCTGATGGGTACGGGGTTCATGGCCATGGCGGCAGCCAATAGCGTTGAGCAACCGAGCATCGTCTTTGTGCTCTTCAGCTGTGTGATCGCTGGCGTGGGCCTGGCACTGACCAACTCACCCACCACCAACACCACCACCGGCTCGGTTTCGGCCGACCGCGCCGGCATGGCCTCCGGCATCGACTTCAGTGCGCGGTTGATCACCCTGGCACTGAATATTGCGCTGATGGGCCTGGTGCTGTTGCTGGGGATCAGCCATCACCTCGCCAGTCTGCTACCCGCCACCACAGCCCTGGACTGGCCGGCGATCAGCCAACACCTTGCGGCAGGCAAGCTGGACGCACCGGGCTTGACCCCCACACAGGCCCAGGCGACTCTGCGCCACGGCGCCGGTTGGGCGATGCTGTTTGCGGGTGTGGGCGCTGGCGGGTTGGCGATATTGAGCGGGTATTTCTTCAGGCAGCGCCGCTGAACGAAAACGGGCCTGCAGATGCAGGCCCGTTTTGAGTGGGGTTTGAAAAACTGTCAGCTATTAAGTGCAGCGTTTTCGTTTTCCAGGAATTCCTCTTCCAGCGCGTCATCATTCACTTTGTTGGCCGGCACATTTTTCGCAGCAGCGCGGGGCTTGCCTTGCAGTCTGCCGAACAGATGTTCCAACGCGTGATCCAGCTTGGTCGCGGCGCCGTCGATCGCCTGCTCCAGGGTATCGGCCTTGTGCAGCACCGAAACCGGTTGATGGCCTTTTGGCCGCGCTTCCAGACGGCAACTTAAATCGTGGGGACCGGGCTTGTCGCCGTTCTCATCCCGCAGGTAGACCTCCACACGGGTCAGGTCCTCTTCATAACGTTCGAGCGTGCTTTCAATGGTATTACGTACCCACTCCTCCAGTCGGATGCTGCTTTCAATATGGTTATCGCTATTGACTTGGATTTGCATAGTTCTTCCCTTATTTCAGCTAGCTCGCGAGAGGTCACAACTGCAACACCGGTGTGGTGAAACCATGACCTCTTGATTACACAATTGAGCACTCGGAAGAACAATTCAACCCCTTTGCAAAGATAAATCCCACATTACAAATTAACCCTGACGACAAGCAAAAACGCTGTTAGGGTGGGGAGTTAGTTACATCTTCTTACGTCCCACAATCCTTACAATTGCCCCTCCCCCAACGGGTGCAAGCCGCGAAAAATCCCCGCTTCCTCTACCAGCCAGTCATGCACCACACGCACGCCCGGATGGCTCAGAGCGCCCGGCGCATACAGCAGCACATAGCGTTTGTGGTTGGGTACGGCCAGGCCGAATGGCACGATCAAGGTGCCGCGCTCCAGCTCATCGTTGAGCAAGGTCCGCCGTGCGATGGCCACGCCCATGCCGGCAATGGCGGCTTCGATGGTCAGGTGATTACGGTTGAAGGTGTGGCCGCGCCGCACATCGGCATCGTGGTAGCCGATGGCATTCAGGTAAAACTCCCACTCGGCATACTCATAACTCCCACGCCAGGCGGTGATGTCGTGCAGCAACGGGAAATGCACCAGGTCGGCCGGGCCATGCAACGGCGGCCGACCGCGCAGCAGGCTGGGGGCACACACCGGGAAAATCTGTTCGTCGAGCAAGGCTGTGGATAACAGGCCGGGGTAGCTGCCGTCATTCAAGTCGATGGCCAGGTCAAAGTCCCCCTCGTGCAGCGCGATGCTGCTGTCTTCGGCGACCATGCGCAGCTGGATATCCGGGAAACGTTGCTGCAAACGCGGCAATCGCGGGGTCAGCCATTTGCCCAGAAACGACGGAATCGAGCGCAAACGCAGGGTGCCGCTGATCATTCCCGCGTCCAACCGCTGCAATTCGGCATCGATGCTGCCGTAAGCCTCCCCGACCGTGGTCGCCAGCCGTTGCCCCTCCGCACTCAGCTCCACGCCCCGTGCGCGTCGATGGAACAGCCGAAAGCCCAAACGCTCCTCCAACTGGCGAATCTGTTGGCTCACCGCCCCGGGTGTGATGTGCAGTTCTTCGGCGCAGCGGGTGAACGACAAATGCCGCGCAGCACAGGAAAAAACGTGCAGCCAGACATACGTCTGGCCATGGAGGGGCCGGGTCATAGGGTTTAGTCCTGCTAAAGGGTGTCTTAGGATAATTCGTTGGTCAGTGCCGTTCCAGAGGCTCAGTATCGCGCCAATTCCGCTTGTCCTACAAAACATGGCAGCGATTTTTACTCCATTGCTTGTAAGGCTTTAGCATGGCTATCAGTGTTTTCGATCTATTCAAGGTGGGCATCGGCCCCTCCAGCTCCCATACCGTCGGCCCTATGCGGGCGGCGGCAACCTTGCCCAGGCCCTGGCCGACCACCAATTGCTCAGCCAAACCCGACGTGTCGAAGTGCGTCTGTACGGTTCGCTGTCCGCCACCGGCATCGGCCACGCCACCGACCGCGCCTGCGTGATGGGCCTGATGGGCGAGTGGCCGGACACGGTCGACCCCACCTCGATCAACGCACGCATCCAACAACTGCGCGAATCCGGCCGACTGCTGCTCGCAGGCACCCAGGAAATTGCCTTCAACTGGCACACCGACCTCCTGCTGCTGGACGAAAGCCTGCCCTACCATCCCAATGCCATGTCCCTGCACGCCTATGGCGAAAACGGCCTGCTGAGCGAGCAGACGTATTACTCGGTGGGCGGCGGTTTCATCATCGAAGCAGCGGAAGCGGCCTCCGGCATCGCGCCGACCAGCGATGTTGAATTGCCCTACGACTTTTCCAGCGCAGCCGAGCTGCTGGCCTTGTGCAACAAGCACGGTCTGCGGGTTTCCGAACTGATGATGGCCAACGAACGCGCATGGCGCAGCGATGAAGACATCCGCAGCGGCCTTTTGCATATCTGGTCAGTGATGCGCGAATGCGTGGAGCAAGGCTTGCGCGATGAAGGCATCTTGCCCGGTGGCCTGGATGTGCCGCGCCGCGCCGCGAAATTGCACCGCAGCCTGCTGGAAATCGGCAAACCGAACGTGATCACCTCAACCTTGTCGGCCATGGAGTGGGTCAACCTGTTCGCCCTCGCCGTCAACGAAGAAAACGCCGCCGGCGGGCGCATGGTCACGGCGCCGACCAATGGCGCGGCGGGGATCATCCCGGCGGTGCTGCATTACTACATGAAGTTCAATGCCGACGCGTCAGACGATGATGTCGTCAATTTCTTCCTGGCCGCCGCCGCCGTCGGCATTCTCTGCAAGAAAAACGCCTCGATCTCCGGCGCCGAAGTCGGCTGCCAGGGCGAAGTCGGCTCAGCCTGCGCCATGGCCGCCGCCGGCCTGGCCGATATCCTCGGCGCCACCCCGGAACAGCTGGAAAACGCCGCCGAAATCGGCCTGGAACACAACCTCGGCCTGACCTGCGACCCGGTCGGCGGCCTGGTGCAGGTGCCCTGTATCGAGCGCAACGCCATCGCCGCCGTCAAGGCAATCAACGCCACGCAAATGGCCCTGCGCGGTGATGGCAAACACTTTATTTCACTCGACCGGGTGATCCGCACCATGCGCGATACCGGCGCCGATATGCATGACAAATACAAAGAAACTTCACGGGGCGGCCTGGCGGTCAGCTGGGTGGAGTGCTGATCGGAGCACTGCTGCCCGCCCCAACGTGAGCCCGCGCAAAAATAATAACGAGGCAATACCGATGACTGATGTACGTACACCTGCTGCCGAAAATCCTGCTGTAGCAACAACCGAAACAACCGGCTGGACCCAACACGACACCACCTGGATGCTCGGCCTCTACGGCACCGCCATCGGCGCCGGCACTCTGTTCCTGCCGATCAATGCCGGGGTCGGTGGCTTCTGGCCGCTGATCGTGCTGGCATTGCTGGCCTTCCCGATGACCTTCTTCGCCCACCGTGGGCTGACGCGCTTTGTGCTGTCGGGCAAATCCGGCGACATTACCGAAGTGGTCGAAGAGCATTTTGGCGTCGGCGCAGGCAAGCTGATCACCCTGCTGTATTTCTTTGCGATCTTCCCGATCCTGCTGGTGTACAGCGTGGCGCTGACCAACACCCTGGGCAGCTTTATGGAACACCAACTGCACATGACGCCGCCGCCCCGGGCAATCCTGTCACTGGTGCTGATCCTCGGCCTGATGGCCATTGTGCATTGCGGCCAGGGCGTGATCGTCAAGGCCATGAGCGTGCTGGTGTACCCGTTCGTCGCCGCCCTGCTGTTGCTGGCCGTGAGCTTGATCCCCAACTGGAACGGCGCGTTTTTCGCCTCCGCCGGCGAGGGCATGCCGCTGCCACTGTTCTTCAAGACCCTGTGGCTGGCGATCCCGGTGATGGTGTTTTCGTTCAACCACTCGCCGATCATTTCCGCCTTCGCGGTTGACCAGAAACGCGTGTACGGCGCTCAGGCCGAGCGCAAAAGCAGCGGCATCCTCGCCACCGCCCACGGCATGATGGTGCTGACGGTGATGTTCTTCTGCTTCAGTTGCGTACTGGCACTGTCGCCGGCGGACCTGGCAGCGGCCAAGGCCCAGAACATTTCGATCCTGTCGTACCTGGCCAACCACTTCCAGACCCCGGTGATCGCCTACGCCGCACCGCTGATCGCACTGGTGGCGATTACCAAATCCTTCCTCGGCCATTACATCGGCGCGAGCGAGGGCTTCCAGGGCCTGATCGTCAAATCCCTGCGCGGGCGCAATCGCTCGATGTCGTCCAAAGGGCTGGAACGCTGCACCGCGCTGTTCATGGTGCTCACCTGCTGGGCCGTGGCCACCTTCAACCCGAGCATCCTGGGGATGATCGAGACCCTGGGCGGCCCGATTATCGCGTGCCTGCTGTTCCTGATGCCGATGTACGCGATCCGCCGCGTGCCATCGCTGCGCCAGTATTCGGGCCAGGTGTCGAACGTGTTTGTGGTGGTGATCGGCTTGATTGCGCTGTCTGCGATCGTTTTCTCGGTATTGCCCTGAAATAGCTCACCGCCCCAAGCACACCCTGGAACAAATGTGGGAGGGGCTTGCCCCGATAGCGGTGTATCAGCTGAACGTTCATTGGCTGACACACCGCTATCGGGGGCAAGCCCCTCCCACATTGGATGATCACTGCCAGATGGATGGCTGTACGGCACGACCCTTGCTGTACAGCCCATGAGGCAAACGGAGCTTGTAAACCCTCAGCGACGGAGTGGCCGGTGGTCAGGCAATGCGAACTAATCCAGACACCGGTCGTCAATGACTGCATGTTCTTATCAGGCGGTAACGCACCATGGACAATCCTTTTCAGATCATCACCGACACCTTCACCCCAAAATACCGCGTCAACCTGAGCATTCAACGGCTCGACGGCAGCATCATGCTCACCCTCTCGGATGAGACGGGCGTAGTGGCCAAACGCATGATCAGCGCCGAGCAACGCAACGACCCGCAACGGCTTAAAAGGCTGGTGCAAAGCATTCAATTCGGCATTGCCATCGAGCAGGGCCACAGCGCCATGGAAATCCTCGCGGTGATGACCGACGGCGACAGCCACAAAATATTGCAGCGCCCGCCGGCCCCTACCCTGCCCTTCAGCGTCGGGCTTTAAAGCTCGCCCTTCTCGGTTTCCAGGCTCGCCTCGCCCTTGCGACGCGGGCCTTCGACCTTCACCGAGGGGAAAGCCGACGACGCATACCGCACCACCAGAATCGCGAACGCCAACAGCAGAATCCCACCACACAGGTAGATGATTCCCACATCTGGCGGGTTGTGGTGCGACACGTTGGAAATCAGCAGACGCGTCAGCGCCGTGATCGCCACGTAGATCAGGAAGCGCACTGGCATGTGGTTGGTCTTGAAATAAATCCCGACCATGGCGCCCAATTCCAGGTAGATGAACAGCAGCAAGATGTCATCGATCTTGATATGCCCGTTCTCCAGCATCCCCAGAAATTCCATGACCGCCGCCCACGCGGTCACCGCACCAATGGCGAACAGCGCCAGGTAGTGAAACGACTCGACAAACAGGTTACCCAGCGACTCGGCCAGCCCATGGACATTCTGGCGCAGCCTTTCGGCCCAGTTGATTTTCACGATGATGTTTCCTTAGGTCGACTCGACCGGATAATGCGGGTTGGACGTGACGGTTGTTCTGCATGCAGAAAAAAGGCCAGAGGCTGGGAAGTGAGATGGTGGCCGCGTGATATGAGGCACAGATTCTTCCCGTCGCCTGCTTAACCTGGCACCTGGATTGATCTGGGGGAATTGGGGCTGCTGCGCAGCCCAACGCGAGCAAGCTCGCTCGCCACGCTCTTCATGGATATGAAGCCGGTGTGTAATTTGGTGTAGCAAACCCCTATTTCCCGGCTACATTAAAAAACTGCTACCCAAACCCCACGGTTTGGCTTACTCTTTTTGCTGTATATAAATACAGTAGTCGCAAAAGACAACTATCGTGAAGGCATGTGAGGTGGTGAATGGCCGTCGAAGTGGTATACCGCAGCAGCCGAGATCTGGAGCGTTTGTTCATGGATAAAGCCGAAGCTGACCGTCATGACAAGATGCTTGAACTCGCTGAGTTGCTGGCAGAAGTGTTGCAAAAAGCCGTGCCGTCCCTGAGCGAGCAGCAGGTGGAGGAAGCCGGGATTTACATGGCGAAGAATCGCGATGTATTTGCCAAGGCGTTCAAGAGCCAGCCGGACGCGTTGTCCGAGTTGCTGAATGCACCCGCGGAATAAAGCCCGAATTGAACAGGCCCTGAATCATTGATTCAGGGCCTTTTTAATAGCGGGTCTATTTGTAGAGCAGGCGCTCGGCCAGTTCATCCGCAACCCGTGCGGGGGAGCGTTTTTCGGCTTGGGCGTGGGCGAAGATTTCAGTCAGGCGCGTGCCGATGTTCGACAGGTGCGCGGTGATGGTCGGCAGCTCGGCGCCGCCGTGCTTAAGGGCGACGTAGATCAGGCCACCAGAGTTGATTACGTAGTCCGGTGCATAAAGGATGCCACGCCCTTCGAGTTGGTCGGCCACTTGCAGGTTGGTCAATTGCGCACTGGCGGAACCGGCGACGGCGGCGCAGCGCAGTTGGCCGACGCTCTGGCGATTGAACACTGAGCCGACGCCGCACGGTGCAAGGATGTCGCACGGGGTGCTGAGCAAGGCGTCGTTGGCGATGGGGTGGGCGCCGAGTTGCTCCATGGCCAGTTGCACCTTGCCGTGGTCGATATCGCTCACCAGCAATTCGGCACCGGCCGCGTGCAGTTGTTCGGCCAGGGCATAACCGACGTTGCCCAGGCCCTGAACCGCCACGCGCAAGCCTTCGAGGTTGTCGCTGCCCAGGCGGGCCATGGCAGTGGTGCGGATGCCGGCAAATACCCCCATGGCGGCGTGGGGCGAGGGGTCGCCCGCGGCGGTGGTGCTGGTGACGAAGCGGGTGTGTTGGGCGATGCAGTCCATGTCGGCCACCGAAGTGCCGCTGTCGGTGGCGGTAATGTAGCGCCCGTCCAGTTGCTCGATGCAACGGCCGAACGCTTCAAACAGCGCCGCCCGGTTTTCCACATGGGCGGGGCGCAGGATCACCGCCGTAGCGCCGCCCACCGGCAAGCCGGCCAGCGCCGCCTTGTAGCTCATGCCCTGGGCCAGGCGCGCGGCATCCGCCACGGCACTTTCGTCGTCGGGGTATGAGAGGTAACGACAGCCGCCCAAGGCGGGACCAAGGCGGCCGCTGTGGATGGCTATGACCGCCTTCAACCCCGTCACCGGGTCGATGCTCAGGTGCAGCGATTCAAGGCGGGTGCTGTGCATGAGAGCAAACATCGTCGAGCTCCCGGATCACTGTTTGTAGTCGCCAAGTATAGGCTGGCGGCAGAAAACTGCCGAAGTACGCTGGAATAAGCCGCCCGGTTTTGCTGGCTCTGCGACATAAGCCGATGGGATATCTCTTAAGCCACTGGACGAAAATTCCCAGCAAGGCTAAAACGGGGGCATCCGCCGGAGAATGCAATGAATCCCCGCAAAGCCTTTTTCGCCTGCCTGGAACGTTCCCCCCTGCGCTGTTTGAAGCCGCGCTGTGGATTGCTGCCGAGCATGACCCGGCGGTGCAGCCGTTGCTGATCCTGCAGGAGCTGAGCGTGCTGCAGCAACAGGTCAGCGTGAGCATGCCCATGCTGCCGGCGGATGAACTGGGCCAACCGCTGCTGCGGCGCATGAATGACCTGGGGTTTGCCCAGGATGACTTCACGCCCCTGCGCCCCGCCGCTGCCCTGCTGGACAAGGTCTTGCAACGCAAACGCGGGCAACCCCTGGCCATGGGCCTGATTGCCATGGAACTGGCGCGCCGCCTGGATATCCCCATGGTCGGCGTCAACTTCCCCGGCCACTTCCTGTTGCGGGTACCCGGCGCCGATCATCTGCTGGACCCCTGCGGCGGTCGACGCCTGTACCCCAACGATTGCCGCGAGTTGCTGCAGCGCCAGTACGGCCCCAACCTCACGTTGCAGGCCGACCACCTGCACACCGCCGCGCCGCGTTCGATCCTGCAACGCTTGTCGCGCAACCTGCGCCAGTTGCACCTGGCCAATGACAACCCGTTAGCCGCCCTGGTCGACGCCGAACGCGTGCTGGAACTGGGCAATGCCAGTGCCGCCGATTACCTCGCCCGGGCCAGCCTGTATCAACGCCTCGATTGCCCGAACGCCGAACGCTTCGACCTGGAACACGCCTTGATGCTCAGCGAAGATCCGATCCAGCGCCTGCGCCTGACCGAGCGGCTGGGGCATCTGCCGCCCAATTCAGTAGTGCATTAAAAACCACTACTTTTTTGGCACCTGACTTCTTATTGTGGCCAGCGGGCATGCCCGCTCACACCTAAGCGGCGCAAGCCCGGGGATTCATGGGGTGTCAGGCTGGTTCGCCGGGTGGGCCTGGATAAACGCCGGATGCTGCGCCGCCAGCGCCGCCACCCTTCCGATGCGTGGGTACTCCGCCAATGGCACCTTGAAGCGCTCCGCCGCATACAACTGCGGTATCAGAAACGCGTCCGCCAGGCCCGGCTGCTCGCCAAAGCAAAAGCCCTTGTCGCCAATCAACTGCTCCACAGCCCCCAGCCCCTGGTTGATCCAATGCCCGATCCACTCCAGCAGCTGAGCCTCATCGTGCCCCCACTGGCGCAGCAGGTTCTGGGTGCTGGAGTTGTGCAGCGGGTGAATATCGCAACCGATGATCGAGGCCACCGCACGCTCATGGGCGCGGGTTGCCAAATCCGTGGAACGCAGCGCCACCTGTGGATAACGTTCGTCCAGGTATTCGATGATCGCCGGGGACTGAATCAGCAGCTCGCCCTCCTCGGTACGCAAGGCCGGCACGCGGCCCTGCGGGTTGATCGCCAGATACTCCGGCTGACGATTGGCGCCACCGGCCGGAACCAGCAGGTTCACCGGCACCGCGGTGAAGTCCAACCCCTTGAGTGCCAGGGCAATTCGCACCCGGTATGACGAGGTGGAACGGTAGTAGGTATAGAGTTGCATCGCCCTGCCCTCTCAGCGCGCCGCGACCACGGTGCCACGGCATTCGCCGAAGCCGATGGAGGCAAAGCCTTCGCGGCTGCAACGCGCGCGCAGGATGATTTCGTCGCCGTCTTCGAGGAATTTACGTACCTCGCCGGAAGGCAATTCGACCGGCTTTTTACCGCCTTCAGTCATCTCCAGCAGGCTGCCGAATTGCCCCGGCTGCGGCCCCGACAAAGTGCCCGAGCCAAACAGGTCGCCAGCCTGCAGCTGGCAGCCATTGACGCTGTGGTGCGCCACCAATTGCGCGACAGTCCAGTACATATGCAGGCTGTTGCTCAGGGCCAGGCGATGGGCTGGCAGGTTTTGCTCGCGCATCGACGCGGTGCTCAGCAGCACTTCGAGTTCGATATCCAGCGCGCCGGCCGCCTGATCCCGTGGATCCAGCAGGTACGGTAGCGGTTGCGGGTCGCCAGCGGGGCGCGCCGGCTGGGCTTTACGGAACGGCTCCAGCGCTTCGGCGGTGACCACCCACGGCGAGATCGTGGTGATAAAGCTTTTCGACAAAAACGGCCCGAGCGGCTGGTACTCCCACGCCTGGATATCCCGCGCCGACCAGTCGTTAAGCAGGCAGAAACCGGCGATATGCTCAGCCGCATCGCCAATCGCAATCGAGTCGCCCATGGCATTGCCCTGGCCGATCCAAATGCCCAACTCCAGTTCGTAGTCCAGCCGTGCGCAGGGGCCGAAGCTCGGCTCAGTCTGGCCCGCCGGCAGGGTCTGGCCTTTGGGGCGACGGACCTCGGTGCCCGACGGGCGAATGGTCGAGGCACGACCGTGATAGCCGATCGGCACGTATTTGTAGTTCGGCAGCAAGGGGTTGTCGGGGCGGAACAATTTGCCGACGTTTTGCGCATGCTCGATGCCGACATAGAAGTCGGTGTAGTCGCTGATGCTGGCCGGCAGGTGCATCTGGCACTCGGCGGCGCGGTGCAGCACCTGCGCCTCACGGGTTTGCAGCTTGCTGCCTTCGGCCAGCAGTTCCAGCAGGCGTTCGCGCAAGGCTACACGCGGGCCACGGCCCAGTTCGAAGAACGCGTTCAGTCGGCCGTCGACGGTGGCTTCAACGGCGCGCCGCGCTTCACCGTCAAACTCGTCCAGTGCGGCATGCAGGTCGAGGATCGCCTCGCCAATCGCCACGCCGCTGCGCGGTGCCGAGCCGTTGATGCTGAACACACCCAGCGGCAGGTTCTGCAGCGGGAAGTCGGGGTGACCGTTGGCGGAGGCCACCCAGCTGCGGGTAAGTGTTGGCTGCGTCATGGGTTATCTCCGGTTCGGGTTGAAGGTGGCGGGCAGCGAGGCCCAGCACGCGTCGTAGGTGGGTTGCAATTGCGGGCACTCCAGCGCGAACTGGGTGGGCCGCAGCACTTGGCTGGTCTCGAACATAAAGGCCATGGTGTTATCGATCTTGTGCGGCGCCAGTTCCCCGTTGATGGCTTTGGTGCAGGTCTCGCCGTCCGGGCCGTGGGCACTCATGCAGCTGTGCAGCGACGCGCCGCCGGGCAGGAAGCCTTCGGCCTTGGCGTCGTAGGCGCCCTGGATCAGCCCCATGTATTCGTTCATCAGGTTGCGGTGGAACCACGGCGGCCGGAAGGTGTTCTCGGCCACCATCCAGCGCGGCGGGAAGATCACGAAGTCGAGGTTGGCCAGGCCGTGCACGCTGGTGGGCGAGGTCAGGACGGTGAAGATCGACGGGTCGGGGTGATCGAAGCTCACGGTGCCGATGGTGTTGAAGCGGCGCAGGTCGTATTTGTACGGCACGTTGTTTCCGTGCCAGGCCACCACGTTCAGCGGCGAATGGTCCAATTCGCAGGCCCACAGCTCACCGAGGAATTTCTGTACCAGCGGTGTAGGGCGCTTCAGGTCTTCGTAGTGGGCAACCGGGGTGAGGAAATCACGCGGGTTGGCCAGGCCGTTGCTGCCGATCGGGCCCAGGTCCGGCAGGCGCAGCGGCGCGCCGTGGTTTTCCGCGACATAGCCGCGTGCTTGCGCATCCAGCAGTTCGACACGGAATTTGAGGCCACGCGGCAGCACCACGATTTCCAGCGGTTCGACCTCCAGCACGCCCAATTCGGTGGCGATGCGCAGGCGGCCCTGCTCTGGAACGATCAACAGTTCGCCGTCGGCATTGAAGAACACGCGCTCCATCGAGCGGTTGGCGCGGTAGTTGTAGATGCTGATAGCTGAGGGTTTTTCCGACCCGGAGTTGGCGACCATCCCTACAAGACCATCAATAAAGTCCGTCGGCTCGCTCGGGATATCCAGCGGGTTCCAGCGCAACCGGTTCGGCGTAACTGCGCCCAGTGGCCCACCGGCCAGTTGCCGCGCAAGCTTTTCGAACGCCGGGTGATTGGCCGACGGCTGGATGCGGTACAGCCAGGTGCGACGGGCTTCGCTGCGCGCCATGGTGAAAGCGGTGCCGGAGAACAGCTCGGTGTACAGGCCGTACGGGGCTTTTTGCGGCGAGTTCTGGCCGACGGGCAGCGCGCCAGGCAGGGCTTCGCTGGCAAATTCATTGCCAAAGCCCGACAGGTATTCGAGGTCCATGGATCATCCTCTGTGCGGAAGTTGTTTTTATCGTAATCCAGTTACGCATAACGTAATTTGATCACTATCGACCGTCAAGCTATAAAGACGCCCATTCATCTCTCGGATTCTCGCCCCTCCATGGAAAAGCCCCGCGACACCGGTAAACAGAAAGTCCGCTCGGCTGAAGTGGGCACCGATATCCTCAAGGCCCTGGCCGAACTGTCGCCCGCGACTTCGCTGTCGCGCCTGGCCGAGCATGTGCAGATGCCAGCGAGCAAGGTGCACCGTTATTTGCAGGCGTTGATTGCCTCGGGGTTTGCCGAACAGAACACCGCCACCAACCATTACGGCCTGGGCCGCGAGGCGTTGCGCGTGGGCTTGGCGGCGCTGGGCAGCATGGATGTGCTGAAAGTCGGCGCGATGCCGCTGGCCGAGTTGCGCGACGAATTGAATGAAACCTGCTTTCTGGCGGTGTGGGGCAACCAGGGCGCGACCGTGGTGCAGATCGAGCCGGCGGTGCGCGCTGTTACCGTGGTCACGCAGTTGGGTTCGGTGCTGCCGTTGCTCAGCTCGTCCACCGGGCTGGTGTTCAGTGCGTTCCTGCCATCACGGGAAACCGTCGAACTGCGTGCGCGTGAGATCCAGGCCGGTATCGCCCACGCCCTGGCGGACGACGATGCCTACGCCAGCGCCTGTGAACAGATCCGCCAGCGCGGCCTGCACTTTGTGCATGGCTTGCTGATGCCCGGGGTGGATGCCTTGTCGGCACCGGTGTTCAACGCGGTAGGGCAAGTGGCGGCGGTGATGACGGTGGTGGGGCCCACCTCGCTGTTCCACGCCGACGAAGATGGCCCGGCGGCCCAGCGCCTGCTGGCCGCGACCCGGGCCGTCAGCTGGCGCATGGGCTATCAGCCCTGAGCTAGTCGTGCCACTGGGTCAGGGCCAGCGCTACGCGGTTCTCCAGTGCGCGGATGGGCGCCGCATCGCTCACGTAGTTATTGCTGATCATCGAGAACACCAGGCGCCGCCCCTCGGCGTCGGTGATGTAGCCGCTCAATGACGACACGCCGGCCATCGACCCGGTCTTGCCGTGCAGGTTATTTTCCGCAGCGGTGCCACGCAGGCGATAACGCAGGCTGCCACCGGTCATGCGGTCGGCATTCCCGGCAATCGGCAACGCCGCGTACCAGGCGCCGAACCAGGGTTGTTTGGCCGTCGCCAGCAGCAGGTCGGTCAGGGTCTGCGACGACACCAGGTTGCGTCGCGACAAGCCCGAGCCGTCGACCTGGCTCAATGTCATCGGGTCCATGCGCTGTCGCGTCATGAACGCCGCCACCGCTGCAATCCCCGCCTGCGCAGTGCCGGCATTCGCGGTCTTGCGCCCCATGGCCTTTAGCAACGCTTCGGACATGTTGTTGTTCGAGAGTTTGAGCAACGGGGTGATCAAGTCCTGCAACGGCGCCGATTGATGCTCGGCCAATAGCGTGGCGGTCGCGGGGCTTGCGCCACCCATCACCCGCCGGCCCAGCACCTGAATGCCCTGCTGCGCCAACGCCTGCTCAAACAGGTTGGCCACCAACTGCGTCGGCTCCCACACACTGACCCATTGTCGGCTTTGGCTGCCCGGCGCCAGTGCGCCCGTGAGTTGCAGCAGGTTGGTGCCGTGCTGGCGGGTGATGGCGTAGCTGTTGCCGGGGCCGCTGACGGCGCGATTGCTCAGTTGCACATAGTCGGTCGCCGGGCTGATCGCCACACTTACCGGATGGCCGACCGCCGCTGGCGCCCGGGCAGTGACCAGTAAAGTGCCCGCATCAAAATCGGAATTGGGTGACACGGTCAGCGCCGAAATCTGCGCGCCGTAGTAGGTGCTTTCGTCGTCCTGGGCCCAGTCCACCCCCAACCGTTCGGCGTCGAACCAGCTGTCGTCGAACACCAGATCACCCTGCACCTGCCGCACGCCCTGGCTGGCCAGTTGGGCGGCCAATGCCTGGTAATCGGCAAACTGCGTGGTGGGGTCGCCCAGGCCGCGCAGATACAGGTTGCCACTGAGGCGCTCGCCCTGCCGGGTGCCATTGCTTAACAGTTGGGTAGAAAACCGGTACTGCGGCCCCAGCACATCCATCGCCGCAGCGGTGGTGAGCAGCTTGAGGTTGGAGGCCGGGATCAGCCGCGTGCGCGGGTTGTGCTGATAGAGGGTGGTGCCGCTGCGGGCGTCGCGCACCATCAGCGAGACGGTGGCGCCGTGCAGCGCCGGGTCGGCCAACAGGTGGTCCAGGGTTGACGAGGTGGCAGTCGGCGAAACGCTCGCGCAACCGCCCAGCAAAAAAATCAAGCCGGCCAGCAGCATGCCGGCGTGTAACGGTCTTCCAAAGTGCATCAGCGTTGTGTTCCGTAAAGCCGTCAATGGCGGCAACGCTAACAGCTCCCTCTAATTGTGGCGAGCGGGCTTGCCCGCGTTGGGCTGCGCAGCGGCCCAAAAACCCGCTAACGCTGTCTTCCTGGTACACCAAGGTGCTCGGATTGGGAGTGCTTCGCACTCCAACGCGGGCAAGCCCGCTCGCCACAAGAGCAATGCTCGCCACAGGTTATCGCAGTGATCCTAGAACTCCAGCGTGCTCGACACCGACACCTGCCGTGCGTCGCCCATGGACACAAACAACCGGCTGGCCGCCGAAGTGTAGTAAACGCGGTCGAACATGTTCTTCACGTTGAGCTGGAACTTGACCTTCTGCCCGTCGATTTTGGTGTCGTAGGTGGCGAATGCATCCGCCACGGTGTAGCCCGGCAGGGTGAAGTCGTTGGCGGCATCGCCAGCGCGCTCACCCACATACCGCGCACCGGTGCCCACGCGCAACTGGTCGCCGCCGAAGATGTTGCCGAAGTCGTAGGCCACCGACAGCGAGCCGGTATGCTTGGCCACGTTCTGCAGGCGGTTGCCTTCCAGCGTCGGGTCTTTGTCTTTCACATCCAGGGCATCGGTGTAGGCGTAGCTGCCGATCACACTCCACTGGTCGGTCAACTGGCCGGTGGCATCCAGTTCCAGGCCACGCGAACGCACTTGCCCGGCAATGCTGTAGATGGTGTTCGCACCGGACCCCACCGACACCAGCACATTGCGCTTGTCGATATTGAACAACGCGGCGCTGGCGGTGATGCGCCCAGGGATATCGAGCTTGGCGCCCAGTTCCCAGGATTTGGATTTCTCAGGCGTGAGGTCGCCGGTCAACGTGCTGCCATCGGCCAACGCGGCAATGGTGGAGTTGGGCTTGAACGACTCGGTGTAGCTGCCGTAGAACGACAATTCATCGGTGTAGCGGTACACCAGCCCGGCACGCGGCACCCACGCCTGGCCGTTGCCGTCGGTGTTGGCCTTGAATGGCACGCCTTTGCCCGCGTATTGGTCATACATCTGGTAGCGCGCACCGGCCACGAAGATCCACTGGTCGGTCAGGTGGATGGCGTCCTGGAAGAACAGCGAGTCGCTGCGCAGCAGGTCGGTCTGGGCGCTGTCGGCGGCGCTGACGGTGGTGCCTGCGACTTCGTTGCCATACACCGGGTTCAGGTAATTGAAAGTGCCGCGTGAATTCTGACGAATCAGGTCGGCGCGGTAGATCTTGCGGTATTCGTCATCCAGACCGAACACCAGGTCATGCTGCATGCCCAGCACGTTGACCTTGCCTTCCAGGCTGGCGGTGGTGAAGCGGTCGGTGGTGATCGCGCCCTTGGTGCCGTCCATCTTGCGCGTCAAGGTGCCGTTGCTATTCACCGCGCTGACACGCACCTGGCTGGCGTCGTAGGTTTCGCGGTTCCAGCTGTAGCCGAAATGGGCTTTCCAGTCGTCGTTCAGGTCATGGTCGGCTTCAAAGCGGTACAGGTCGGAACGGCCTTCCATGTTGTTGAATGGCTCGTCCAGGCGTCGGGTCGCCGGGATATCCAACGGGTGGTTGGTCTTGGGGTCGATGGCCGTGCCACGGTCGAACGGCGAGAGAAACTCGCGGTGCTCGTAGGCAAACAACAGCTTGGTGGTATCGCCAAACCAGGCCAGCGACGGTGCCACCAGCGTCTCGCGGTGGGTGCCGAAATTACGCCAGTAGTCTTCGTCTTCGTGGTCGACGATCAAGCGATAGGCCAGGCCCGAATCCCCAATGGGGCCGGTGGTGTCGAGGTTGCCGCCGCTGCCGTTCTTACCATCGCCGAAGGTCGAGCCGCGCACGGTCAGGGAAGTGGCCTGGGTCAGTTGCGGCTTTTTGCTGACGATGTTCACCACGCCGCCCGGGTCCTGAATGCCATACAGCAACGACGACGGGCCCTTGAGCACTTCAACGCGCTCGGCGGTGGAGTTCAGCGCACGGCCCTGAACCAGCGGCATGCCGTCCTGCATGATCGAGCCGTTACGGTTGTCGCCAAAGCCGCGCAGCATCACCGCGTCCTGGGTACTGGCCAAGGTATTGGCCTGGGTGATGCCGCTGATATTGGCCAGGGCGTCATCCAGATTGCGCGGGGTCTGGTCGCGCAGCACCTGGGCCGGCACCACGTTGACGGTCTGCGGGGTTTCCAGCAGCAGGCCGTGGGAACGCATTACCGAACTGGTGGGCGGCGGCTGGTAGCTGGTGCTGTCCTGGGCCTGGCTGGCGCCGCTGATGGTGGTGGCGCCAAGGTTCAGCGCGCCTTCGGTGGGCACGGGCTCCAGGGCCAGGGTGCGGGCGTCGATCTGGCGGAAGGTGAAGCCGGAGTTGCCCAGCAGGCGTTGCAATGCCTGAGTCGCGCTCATTTGCCCGCTGACTGCCGGGGCGCTGAGGCCGTAGGGCGCTTCGTCGGTGTAGATCACGCTGATCCCGGTAACCCGACTGAAATCGCTCAATGCCTGGGGCAGCGGTTTGGCTGCCAGGGCAAAGGTGAACTGGGCGCTTTGCTGCTCCTGCGCCTGCGCGACGCAAAGGGGCAGCAACGCCAGCCCCGACACCACCAATACCGAGGCTCCCAGCCACTGTTTAACCAAACCGCCCGCCATCGACTTCATGCTGTGAGAACCCGTGTAGAAAACGCTGTTAATGCGAATAGATCGCAGTTTCATGCACTACACGGATGGGCTGACGATTTACCTCACCTTTGTTTGCAATTATTTTTTATTTATTGCGCCTGAATGCGAAACCCCATGCGTGGGAAATGCACGTGTACGGTGCCGGCACGTTCGTCGGTACGCCGTAGGATCAGTTCCTCACGCCCGGCAAACAGCAACTCACCGGCCACCGGGTCGGTGCCGTAGTCAGTTGCGCAAATGGTGACGGGCTGGCCGGCCTTGAAGCCGTTCAAATCCTCGAATACCTCCTCCGGCAGCACAGCGGGGGTCGCGTTACGCGCTACGTCCAGCGCTTGCTCGGCACTCATTTGGGTGGCAGTGCCATGGCCGAAACTGAGCACTCGGTCCAGCCAGGCGGCGACGGCCGAATGGGCGTCGACCAATGGTGCCGTCACGGACGAGCCTTTGAGAAACCACAGGGGATGCGCCAGGGCAAAGTCGGCAATCGACGGCGCGCCGAACAGGAAATCCCCCGGCGCGTGCTGCAGTTGCTGCTCGATACGCCCGACAATCGCCGGCCATTGATGCTTGGCCTGATCCAATTGCACGCGGGCCGCGGTGCCACCGCTGAACAGCTTGCTGCGGTCGGCCACCAGCACCTCAATCATCTGCGGCGGTACCTTGGCGAATTTGACGGCCAGGGATTCAGGCTGGAACACCAGCGCCACGGCATGCGAAAACACCACAGAATCGGCCCACGCGGCGAAGCCTTGGGTGACCAGTTCCAAGCCCTGGGGAAACAGCGCCGGTGCGGACTTTTCCTGCTCCAGACGGCGGGCGATCAACGCGGTGTCGCAATAGATATCGGCGCCGACTTGCAGCACCGGCGTCTTGCGATAGCCACCGGTGAGGGCGGTGAGATCAGGCTTGGGCATCACCGGCGAGATATGCACCGAGTTCCAGGACAAGCCCTTGAAGCCCAGCAGCAGGCGGGCTTTTTCAGCGAAGGGGGACTGCGGGTAGTGGTGGAGGATCAACTCAGACATGCCAGGCTCCGCTCGATAGGTGAGCCGCTAGCTTAGCCTGCAACCACGTAAAGGGGAGCGATGGGAACCCATCAGTCAAATCAATGAGCCGCTCGCCGCCAGGCATTCCTTGGCGCTTTTCTTCAGTTTTTTGATCAGGCGCTCCTGGCGCAGCGCCTCGCCTTTGCTCGCGCATTGCTCGGTGTACACCAGCGCCACCGCCGGGCTGGACAGGAAAAACCGCGCGCCCTTGCCGCTCTGGTGAGCGGCAAAACGGCGCACCGGGTCATTGCTGATGCCGCAATACAATGCGCCGTTGGCGGCGCGTACCAGGTAGACGAACCAGGGTTTGGGTTCAGCGGGATTAGTCACGGGCAGATTCAATACACCAGAGGAGTGTCAAGCTTATCAACGACTCGCCTGGAATGCCTTCAAGCCTTTGCGCGCCTGGGCGCGTACGGCGTTTTTCAGCGCCGGCGACCAGCCCAGCAACAGCCCCTTGAGGCCCAACGCCTGGCGGGACCAGCGCCACAGGTCGAAGTGATCGTGGTGTTCGCAGATTTTGCCGTCGCGAAACACAAACCGTGCGCCGATATCGTTGACCACCGTATTGCCGGTCGCGCTGAACAGGTAGGTCGCCACCCAATGCGCACTGCCGGTGGTGTCATCGCTGCGCACATGGTCGAAGGTCAGGGAAAAATCCTTGGCCCGGGTGGTCAACATGCGCCACATATCACCGGCGTCACGCCCACGCAGTTCGCCGAACGCCGGGTCACTGAACAGCACATCCTCGGTGTAGCAGGCCGCCATGGCTTCGGCGTCCAGGCGCTGGAAAGCACTGTAGAACTCGGTGATCAGGGCGTTATGGGCGTCGCTCATGGGAGGTTTCCGCAAAAGGGGTGGGAGGCCGGATACGATAATCCTCAGTGCGCCGGAACACTATCGGGATTAATCACAGGAATACCTAAGGCACCATCCCGCAACTGCGAGCATAGGCGAACAAGTCCACATCCGTGGAAATGCACAGCCGGCTCATGGCCGTGCTTTTCTGCTTGCTGATGGTGGAAATGCTGCGATTGAGCTGGGCCGCAATCTCGCTCACGGTCATGCCGCTGGCAAGCATGCGCACCACTTCGCGCTCCTTGCCCGACAATTGCGGCTGCTGGGACTGATCGCCGGTCCCCGCCTCGACCATCTGCACGCGCAAAACCTCACTGACAAACGTCTTGCCCTGGCTGACCGCCTTGATGGCCAACGGCAATTCCTTGGACGAGGCGCTCTTGGCTATGATCGCCCGTGCGCCCAAGGCAAAGGAGGCGCGCAACGTGGCGATATTGGCGAACATCGTCACCAGAATCACCGGCAAATCAGGGTACTGGCGCCGCAGCAACCCCAGCAGTACGTAGCCGTCGGCCTGCTGCCCACCGGGCATGGTGAAATCCGTCACCAGTAAATCGCAGGGCGTGCTGCCCAACACCTCGAGCAACGCATCAGGCCCATCGGCCTCCCCCACCACCTTGCACTTGCCGCTCGCCTCGATCACCACCCGCTGTCCGATACGAACAATGGGGTGATCGTCAGCAATAATTACGCGAAGCATAGAAAACCACGAATGATGGCAAATTGTTCAAGAAAAATAGCGCCATCCATCGTGACCAACAACCGAGCCACCGAGACTGATTTTCACTGAGCCCCATGTTTTTAAGTGTTTGAATTTATACCTACAAAATAAAAAGAAATAACTTACAAAGCAAAATCTCAAATCAAGGTATTGCGTCCTACAAATCCCGGGGAAGTGTCATAGATCCGTCAAATACCGCAGATAGATAATCACTTGCTGCTCGAATTGTTGCAGCGCCCGCTGGTTGAGGACGATGCCATGTTTACGCACGCCCTCGATCAAGCGCCCCGTGCGCGGCTCTGGCTCTGTACCCGCGAGGAACGCCAGGCTGCCCAACAAACGGTGCAGGTGGTCGAGGGTGGCTTGTCGGTCCAGGGAGCTATAGGCATGAAGCAGGCCGGCATAGTCTTTATTGGCCTCATGCAGGAGGCTATGCAGCATCAGGTTCACTACCTGCTCATCGCCGAAGGTCTCGATCAGTTGAGCACGGGTAGGCCAACGTGCCTGCACCACCAGTGCAGACGGGCCAGCGGCGCGGCCTGACGGGCCAGGCAGCCAATGCTCCAGTACTTCACGCAGGCGTTGGGCCGACAAAGGCTTGAGCAGCCAGGCGTCCATGCCGGCCTCAAGGCCACGCTGCAGGTCATCGGGCGTCAAGTGGGCGGTCAAGGCGATGATCGGGACGCGCCGGCGGTCCTCGACTTGCTCACGAAGGCGCATCTGCCGAGCCATGGCATAACCATCCATCACCGGCATCCGGCAATCGCTGATCACCAGGTCGAAATGCCGCAGCTCACTGGCGATCACTGCCCTCTGCCCGTCGCTGACCACCTCGTGGTCCAGACCGAACTTGTGCAGGAACCAGCCCATCAATGCGCCATAGGTAGCGTGGTCATCGGCGACCAGTACGCTCAGGTTGCACCAGTGGGCAGGCGGGCTGCCCCAAGGCGATGCGTGCGACGCCGGACCATGACCAGCAGGACCCCTTGGGCTCATGGCCACCTCGATATCGATACAGACGATGGGGGTTCTTTTGACGGCCACATTCAACCAACTCAAAAAGAACTCGATAGCGTCAGAAGCTACCCATACGAATGCACCTATATCGATACAACAACTACGAAAATACAAGTTTTCCTACACAGAAAAAACCTGATTCCGACACCGACGGTTTGTCGTATTTTTTGTATTTCCCCACCCCTGCCCCGCCGCTAAATTGCGCCCTACCCAAAAGGGCAACCCGCCAACTCACCTGGCGGCCAACTATCCGAACTGTCCCAACGCCTGACCGCGCCTTACTTGCGCTGCGGTGACGCGCACCCGGCAGTCATCCCCAACACTGAGAAGAGACACCATGAACAAGCACCTTATCGCCCTCGCCAGCGCCCTGCTGATCACAGGCACCGCCCCTGCGTTTGCCGCCAGCACCGTGGACCTGACCGTCAAGGGCATCATCACCCCGAATGCCTGCACCCCTGGCCTGTCCAGCGGCGGGGTCATCGACCACGGCAAGATGTCGGCCAAGGACCTCAACACCGACCGGATTACGCCATTGCCGGCCGTCAGCCTGCAAATGACCGTGACCTGCGATGCGCCCGTACTCTTCGCTATCAAAGCGACGGATAACCGTCTGGGCTCGGGGTCAGGCAGCAGCTTCGGCCTGGGGTTTATCAATGGCACGCAGAAACTCGGTTTCTACACCTTGGACCTGGGCTCAGCCACTAACCCTCCAGTGGCCGATGGCGAAGTCGTGCAGTCGATCGCCTCCTTCGACAACGGCACTACCTGGGAGAGATACAGCTCCTTCGAACACGGCCTCATGCTCTCCGTAGCCACCCTGGCAGATGTCAGCTCGCCTCGCCCCACCCAGGAGCTGGTCACCGAGGTCAATTACAGCGGCTTCATCAACCGCACCGACGGCCTGGACCTGAGCAACGAAGTCACTATCGACGGTTCCGCCACGCTCGAAGTGCTCTACCTGTAACCGCTCATACGCCATCGACTCTGCAACCAAAGGTGCCGTTCACCCATGAATTCCTCACCCGCTGTTTTTCTCGCCGCTGTACTGCTGGCCCCCTCCGTGCTGGCCGACAGCAGCGCCGACTTCGCCGTTATCGGCACCATCACGCCCAATGCCTGTGCCCCTTCAATCTCCGGCGGAGGTGTGGTGGATTACGGAAAGATGACGGCCAAGGAGCTCAGTGCAGACCGGCCGACCTCGCTGACACCGCAGACCCTGCAGCTGGAAATCCTGTGTGAAGCGCCCACCTTCCTGGCGCTGAGCACCATTGATAACCGGGCCGGTACTGCAGCGGTCAACTCGAACTGGCACGGCCTGGGCTTGACCCCCGGCAACGAGAAACTCGGCAGCGTGGGATTTGGCCTCTACAACAAGATGGCCGACGGCGTTGCCGTACGCACCGCCACTTCCAGCGATGGCGGGGCCACCTGGATACCGTCAGTGTTCCTCGGCCACAACCTGCTGACAGCGATTATCCCTGCGACCAGCGGCAGCTCGCCCATCGCGGTAACGCACTTCACTGCCGATCTACGCCTTTACACCATGATCGATGCCTCCGACCGGCTGACCGTACTGGAAGAGGTGCCGCTGGACGGCTACGCCACCGTACAAATGAAGTACCTGTAAGCCCTATTTCAACCGGCCCCACTCGAAAGGAAACGTGTGCCCCATGAAACTTACGCTCAATGCCCTGGCCACCGCGCTGCTGCTCAGCAGCAGCGCCTCTGCCCTGGCGGCGTCAACCGTCGACCTGACTGTCAAAGGCATCATCACCCCGAATGCCTGCACCCCTAGCCTGTCCGGCGCCGGAGTGGTCGACTACGGCAAGATTTCCGCCAAGGATTTGAACCTCACCACCCCCACACCTCTACCGCTCGCGACGTTGCAATTGAGCATCAGTTGCGAGGGGGAGCACGCTGTTCGCGGTCAAAGGCAGTGATAACCGCGCGGGGTCTAACGCTTCAGGCACCTACGGGCTGGGACTGATCAATGGCGGGCAAAAACTTGGTAGCTATGACGTAGCCCTGATGAACGCGGTTGCCGACTCCGTGGCCGTCACCGTGCTGGAGTCGATGGATAACGGCGCGACCTGGTTCGACTCGGGCGATGCGGCACTGGCGCCCAGCTCACTGGGGGCATTCGGCACTCGATCCGCAGGTATCTGGTCGCCAGTACCCATTCAACAAATGACCACCGATATGCTGGTCTACGGGCGTATCGCCCGCGCCGACAGCCTGGACCTGAGCGACGAACACCCCATCGACGGCTCGGCCACGTTCGAAGTGAAGTACCTGTAAAACCGTAGCCTCGCCGTTCGCGGCGAGGCGCCTTATTTGCACCAAACACATTGAAGACCGAATGATGAACAGAACCCTACGCCTGTGCGCGGCGCTGTTATTGCTCAACACCGGCTCTAACGTGTTTGCCCGCAGCGCGACTGACATGACCCTTTCGGGCCTGGTCACCCCCAGCTCTTGCACCATCGCATTGTCCGGCAGCGGAGTGATCGACCACGGCACCATCCCCGCCCATACCCTGAACTAGGAAGCGCCCACCCCATTGCCCAGCCAATGGCTTGAGGTGGAAGTCATCTGCAGCGGCCCGATGCTGTTTGCACTGATCGGCGTGGACAGTCGGGAGGATTCGTCCGCAGCACCGGACACTACCTATGGTTTAGGGAAAAACCCCAACGCGCCCACGGAATACCTTGGCTATGTCGGGCTGGCGTTTGAAGCGACGCAAGGGGACGGCCAGACCATGCAGTCACTGGCGTCAAAAACCCAGGGCGGCTTCTGGTCACCGCAACCGGCCATCCACCCCAGGACCCTGATGGGCTTTGCCCGCCCCGGCCGACCACTGCCCGAACCCATCGTTACCCTGACCACCCGGATTCGCGCGCAGACCATCATCAACCCGGCGAACCGCCTGACTCTCAAGCAGGACGTGCCCCTCGACGGTTCATTGGTGCTGGACCTGCGTTACCTCTAAGCCCTGTGATCATTTTAGGAGCTGCGTCATGAAGACCTATCCAACCTTGCTGGCCCTGGGCTGGCTGCTGAGCACCCAGGTGTACGCCGACGGCATGGTGCCCGACACCTCGGTGGTGATCGTCAACGAGGCCGATGGCGAAGCCTCGGTGTCGGTCACCAACACCGACGGCAAGCTGGCGCTGCTGCACGTCACCCTCGAAAACATCCCGGAGGACAGCGAGTCCTTGCTGTTTGTCACCCCGCCCCTGGCCCGGGTCGAGGCAGACAAAAGCCAACTGGTGCGGTTCATTCTGCAGAACCGTACGCCCCTGCAAACCCAGCGCCTGAAGCGGGTGATCTTCGAAGGCATGCCCAAGGACCGCGATGCCCAGCAGGCCGGTCACGCACGGGTCGGCGTGACCGTGCGACAGAACCTGCCCGTGATTATTCACCCCAAGGGCCTGGCACCGAATCGCACGCCCTGGACCGGGCTCACCTGGTCGCTCAACGACGGCCATCTGAACATCGCCAACCCCACGCCTTACGTGGTGCGTCTGGCTCAGGAGCTGCAACTGCTGCCCGGCAAGCATGGCCTGGTGCTGCCGCGTACCTACGTGCTTCCCGGTGAAACCTTGCGGCTCAGCACCCCCCACACCGGCACGGCCGTACGTCTGCAACCGGCCACCGTCTACGGCTTCGCCGTCGCCGCCTACGAAGCACCGATAACCGCAGCAAACGCTGAATAACGAAGTGACAGCCCTGTGACTGTCACCGGGAAGCCAGCCAACCGTTGCTGACTTCCATAACTTGAGTGCCTTACGTGAACACAGTAACCACTGACCCGGCCGGCGAAGCCGTGCCCGACTACCCTGCGCGCCCCGTCCTGCTCAAGGCCGTGCTGCCACTGACCATGGCCCTGCTGTCGGCCGAGTCCTGGGCCGACGCCTTCGACGCGCAAACCCTGCACCAGCGCGGAATCGACCCGGAGCTGGCCTACCTGTTGCTCGACGCACCGCGCTATACCAACGGGCGCCATGCCGTGAGCCTGACGGTCAACGGCCAGCGCCGTGGCCGCATTGATGCACAGTTCGACAGCCAGGGCGCGCTGTGCTTCGACCGGCCGCTGCTGGACGCCGCCGACCTGGTGATACCGCCATCGCTGGGTGGCGGCGGCTGCCATGACTTCCTCGGCGAATACCCACAAACCGTGGTGGAGCAAGACCCCGCCAGCCTGAGCATCAGACTGGTGGTGCCCACCGATGCGTTGCGCCCGCGTCAACGCGAGCTGTCCGGCTATGAAACCGGTGGCTTCGCCGGCCTGCTCAACTACGACGTGACCGGTTTGTATAACCGTTATGGCGACGACTCCAGCCGCTTCGGCTCGGCCAATACCGAGGTGGGCTTCAACGCCGGCGACTGGATCGTACGCAGCCGCCAGGTGCAGACCTGGCAGGATTCCCGCTCGCGCACCACGCACCTGGAAGCCTATGCCCAGCGCACGTTCGCCGAGCAGCAAGCGGTGTTGCAGGCCGGGCAGATCAGCCTCTACAACCCGGTGCTGGCATCGGCCCAGATCACCGGCATGCAGGTGTTCACTGAACAGGCGCTGCAGGATCAGGAACAAGGCTCGACTATCAACGGCATCGCCAACAGCCCGGCCCAGGTTGAAGTGCGCCAGAACGGCGCGCTGATTCACTCCACCGTGGTGCCTGCCGGGCCGTTCTCGCTGACCGACGTGCGGCGCCTGAACACCCGCGCCGACGTCGAAGTCATCGTCAAGGAAAGCAGCGGCGAAGAACGGCGTTTCACCGTGCCGGCCGCCATGCTCGGCATTGGCCTGCCGGCAGCGGGTTACTCGGTGGGGGCCGGGCGGGTGCGCAATATCGGCAATACCCGCGGTGACGACCCGTGGGTGGTCAGTGCCGGCTGGAGCGGTGCGTTGAACCCTCGCCTGAGCGTGGGGGCCGGTGGGCTGCTCGCTGAGGATTACCGCGCCACGGGCGCCAGCCTGGGCCTGCTGCCGTGGCCCGACGGCCAGGTGCAACTGTCGACCCAGATTGCCGATGCCCAGCGCCAGCGGGAGCGCGGGGTGCAAACCGACCTGACACTGTCGCAACGCCTGGGACAGCAATGGTCGATCACAGCCGGCGCGTCGCACCGCACCCTGGGCTACCGGGAGCTGGAAGACGCCGCCTACTACGATTCGCGCGACGACGATGGCCGGCGCACCCGCTACCGCGACCAGCAGAGCCTGTCGCTGGGCTGGGCCCATCCGTGGCTTGGCGCGTTCAACGCCGGGCTGTCGCGCACCACCACGTTCAACGGCGAAAACAGCAGCCGCGCCCTGGCGTCATGGGGCACCAGCGTGCGCGGCGTGTCGCTGTCGGCCAGCGCCGAGTGGCAGGTCAGCGGCCGCCAAAATGACGAGAACGCGGTGTACCTGAACCTCAGCGTCCCGCTCGGCGAAAACCGCCGCGGCCGGGCCTGGGTGCGTAATTCCGGTGGCGAGCACCGTATCGGCGTGGGCATAAACGAACAGGTCAATGATCAACTCAGTTACCGGGTCAGCGCCGAGCACGACAGCCGCGACCAGCAAGTGGAGTCCACGCTGGGGGTGTCCTACTTGCCGCGTTACGCACAACTGGACCTCAACTACAGCCGCTCGGACGCCGAGCGCTCCAGCTACCAGGGCGGCGCACGCGGGGCGGTGGTGGCGCACAGCAGTGGGGTGACGTTCTCACCCTACCCGGTGCGCGACACCTTCGCCCTGGTGTCCGTGGGCGATATGCCCGGGGTCAAGCTCACCACGCCAAGCGGCCCGGTGTGGACCGATGGCCAGGGCCAGGCCGTCGTGCCGCAGGTGTCCGCCTACGGGCGCAGTGCAGTCGAGGTGCAAACCCAGTCGCTGCCGCGCAATGCCGATATCAGCAACGGCCTGGCGGTGATCACTGCCGGGCGTGGTGCGGTAGACCGCGTGGAATTCGGCGTGGCCCTGACCCGTCGCGCCTTGCTCACGGTGACCACCGACCACGGCACGCCGCTGCCCCGTGGCGCCACCGTCAGCACCGCCGAGGGCGAGTTCGTGACCCTGGTGCAGGAAGGCAGCCAGGTGTTCCTGCCGAATGTGCTGGACCCACGCCGCCTGTGGGTCAAGGCAGAGGGCATGAGCCGCTGTGAACTGCAGGTCGACCTCGCAGAAAAAGCCGACCCGCAGGTGTATTTCGAAACCGCCCCGGCGCGCTGTGTGAAGCCATGAGGACCCCTCTGATGAAACGATTATTGCTGTTGGGATTGGCCCTGGCCGCCACCGCCCAAGGCCAGGCGCACGCCGATGACTGCCAGCTCAACCTGAGCCAGGCGCGCCTGGATTTCGGCGTGATGAACCGCGCCGTGCAACGCAACCCCAGCGCTGAAATCCTCCTGGGGGGAGCGCCGCCTGAGCCTGAACCTGAACTGCCCGACGCCCACCGACCTGCATATGTTCTATCGGGCCTTGGCCGCCGCCACTGAGCGTTACCGTTTTACCGAGCGAGGCAGTTACCGCGTGCAAATCAGCGACGCGGTACTCGACGGCCAGGCCGTGGAGCTGGGCCTGATCACCGGGCCAGGCCAGGCACCCACTGCACGCGGCAAGACGCTCGACTGGCGCGCCGACCACGCCATCGTGCCCTTGCGCGACGGCCTGCCAACCACCGGCAGCAGCTTTTCCGCGCAGTTGCTCGTGAACGCCTGGGCCCAGGCCGACGCCACGCAAGTGCGCGACGCGGTGACCTGGGAGGCCACCGGGCTGATCGACGCCGTCGCCACCGGCCGCGCCCGCGAGTTGTCGTTGCAGGCCGGCTTCGCCCCGGCGGCCTGCGAGGCGACCCTGTCCAACGGCGGGATTGTCGATTTTGGCCGCATGTGGGCCAAGAGCCTGAACGCCGACAAGGAAACCGGCCTCGCTTCGCGCAACCTGAGGCTGAACATCGGCTGCGACGGCCCGACCCACTTTGCCTTGCGCATGCAAGACAACCGCAAAGGCTCGACCACCGGCGGCATCGACGAGACCGCCTACGGCCTGGGAGTGGACGACAGCCGCAATAAAATCGGCCGCTACTTCCTGTATTTCGACCCCTTCGACCTGCGCGCCGACGCCCTGCCCCAGGTGTATCGCACCGACTCCACCACCGGCGGCGTGGCCTGGAGCAGTTCCAGCGCCTACCCCATTCCCATCGGCAGCAACAGCCTGCTGGGCTTCACCGCAACACCCGGCAGCCATGCTGGCCCCACGGCGATCCAGAACCTGAGCGGGCAGATCAGCGTACGCGCGGTTCTGTCCCCCATGAACAGCCTGGATCTGCGCACGGACGTCGTGCTCGATGGTTCGGGCACGATTGAAATCATCTACCTCTGATCAAGGAGTATGGTCATGAACCTACGAAAGCTTTCCCTCGCAACGTTTACCCTGCTGGGCCTCAGCGCCGGCGCCATGGCGGCGTCCAGCACCGACCTCACCCTCACCGGCCTGCTCACCCCCAGCGCCTGCACCCCTACGCTGTCGAGCAGCGGGCTGATCGACTACGGAAAGATATCCCAACAGGACTTGAACGCCGATCGCGGCACACGCCTGCCGGTGCGCTACCTCAGCGTGACCATCAACTGCGAGGCCCCGAGCCGGTACGCCCTGCGCATGGGTGACAACCGCGACGGGACTGCCAACGTCAACAGCGAAATCTACTACGGGCTGGGGCTGGACCCGAGCGGCAACAAGATCGGCCTGTTTTCACTGACCTTCGACCCCAAACAGACAGTGATCGATGCCTTGCCGCAGGTCTACGGCACCGAGTCCACCTCCGGCGGCATCGCCTGGCGCACCGCCAACAGCAACCCTATCGACATCGGCTCACGCAGCTTTCTGGGCTTCACCGACACCGCCGGCAGCACCAGCGGGCCAACGGCGATCCAGAGCCTGAGCAGCACGATCAGAGTCGACACAATCATCGTGGCGACCAAGAACCTGGACCTGCGCAGCGATGTGCATATCGATGGTTCCAGCACCATGGAAGTGTTGTATCTCTAAACCTTCTCGCTGGTTACGGCCACATACCGCGCACGCCCCGCGCCCAACCCCGCGATGATCGCGCCCAGGCCGATCACCGCGAAGATCCAGCCGATTGCGCCCCAACCGCCGGTCCAGTCATGCACCAGGCCGACCGCGAACGGGCCCATGGACGCCAGCGTGTAGCCGATGCCCTGGGCCATGCTCGACAGGTTGGCTGCCACATGGGAATCGCGCGAGCGCAGCACAATCAAGGTCAGCGCCAGGCTGAAGGTACCGCCCTGCCCCAGGCCGAGCAGAATGGCCCAGCCCCACAACCCGTCCAGCGGCGCGTACAGGCAACCGAACAGGCCGCCGAGGGTCAGCACCATCACCACCACAATCGCCAGGCGCTGGTCTTTGCCACGGGTGGCCAGCCACGGCGCGGCCAACGAACTGAACAACTGCACGATGATCGAACCGGACAGCGCCAATCCGGCTTCGGTGGCACTCAGGCCACGCCCGATCAGGATCGACGGCAGCCAGCCGAACACGATATACGCCAGGGACGATTGCAGGCCCATGTACAAGGTGACCTGCCAGGCCAACGGGTCACGCAACAAGCCCCTAACCCGGTAAGCCACCTGGTGCGCGCCGTGCTTCTGACCGACTTGCGGTAACCAGAACAATGCCGCGAGCAGCGCCGGCAGGATCCAGAAGCCCAGGCCGATGGCCCAGCTGTCACCAAAGTGATGACTCAACGGCACCGTAGCCCCTGCCGCCAGCGCCGCGCCCAGGCACAGGGCCATGGTGTACACGCCGGTCATGGCGCCCGCCTGTTTGGCGAAGTCGCGCTTGACGATGCCCGGCAGCAATACGCCGATGATGCCGATACTCGCGCCGGCGACCAGGCTGCCGGCGAACAAGCCCACTTCACCGAACGAGCTGCGCAGGATGATGCCGGCGGCCAGGGTCAGCAGAATCCCCAGCACCACCCGCTCGGCGCCGAAACGTCGGGCCAGGAGCGGCGCCGTGGGGGCGAACAGGCCCAGGCACAGCACCGGCAACGTGGTCAGCAAACCGGCCTTGGCCGCCGACAACCCCAGGCTGCTGGAAACGTCGGCCAACAACGGCGACATGCTCGACAGCGCCGGGCGCAGGTTCAACGCCACCAGGATCAGGCCCAGCAGCAACAGCCAGGGGCGGTTTACCACCGGATGGCTGTGTTGCACCACGTCGTCGTCGGCTTCGGCGTCGATCAGCAGTTCTTCGAGTTCGGTGGTGCGTTTGGCTTCAAGGTTCATTGATCAATTGCCGGCAGAGGGATTTGGCGCGTTCCGGGTCCTGGTGTTCCACGGCGTCGAGCAGGGAGACATGCAGGTCGAACACGGCTTGTCGGCGTGGTGAGAGGTTCAGGGTCTGACGCAACTGGGCGGCGACGATGGCTGAGAAATATTGATACAGCTCGCTCAATGCCGGGTTGCGTGCGGCATCCACCAGGCGTTTGTGGAACACCAGGTCGGCGCTGATATAGGCCTCCAGGTCACCGTGGTAAAGCTCGGCGCTGGCGTTGAGGGCTTCGTGCAAACCTTTGAGGTCTTCCTCGGTACGGCGCAGCGCTGCCAGGCCGATCGCCTCCACTTCGAGGATCTGCCGGGTTTCCTGCGCCTGCTCCAGGGAGCAATGCGACAACGCGCGCATCGCCCCCAGCGGGTCGGTCATGGAGCGCAGGTAGCTGCCGTCGCCCTGGCGGATTTCGATCAACCCCGAGAACGCCAGCACCCGCATGGCCTCGCGCACGGTATTGCGGCTGATGCCCAGCTCAGCGCACAGCTCGGGCTCGGTGGGCAGGCGCTCACCAACGGCCCATTTGCCTTCGGTAATACGCCAGCGCAACTGCTCCAGGGCCTGATCGACCAGAGAGCGTTTGATCAGGGGGGCGATGTCTGTCATGGATTTTCCACTTTCGTCCAATCATAGGATGAATTTTCCCACAGGCTATTCGGAGTTGCCTACAAGGGCAAGGCACTAGGGTTCTTAGGCAGGCAAAGGAACTGAATTTTCGATTGGTAAAATTACCCTTAGAGGGTAATTATTGGACTCAGGTGTCTTATGGAAAAGTACACACCTCATTACGATTTGGCGGTGATAAAGGCGGATGTGCGACGGCTTGGTGCGCGGGCTTTCACACGGGCGGCGAAGAAAACCGCAGAGGCTCTCGACCTTGATCTCGCTGAAATGCAAGCGGTCGTTTTCAAGCTGCAAAAAAGGATGTTGTACAAGTCGATGACCACTCATGCCGATCACCGGGTCTGGCATGACGTCTACCACATCCATTCACACGGTCTGGAGATTTACATCAAGGTCACTTACTGCTCAGGTAGTAACCCACCGGTGATCTCCTTCAAAGGGATGAACCTATGAAAACGCAACAGTGCTGTATCTGTGGCGCCCCCGACGCCATGACACGCTTTGAAGGCCGCAGCGAAACCCTGCGTATAAAAGGTATGGAGCGGCGCGTTGATGATCTTTCGGGATGGGAATGCCAGGTGTGCGAGGACGCCATGTATGACCCCGACAGCTGCGAGCGCCATGCCAAGGCAAGTGATGATCTGCTCCACGCCGCCCGAGGGATGATGGGTGCCGAACTCAAGCGTATCCGCCGCAAGCTGCACCTCACGCAAAAAGAAACCGTGCAATTGCTCTCCGGTGGCGGGCACAACGCATTCTCACGCTACGAACGCGGCGAAATAACGCCGCCCAAACCGTTGATGGTGTTGCTGCGTCTACTGGATCGTCACCCCCACTTGCTCACCGACGCCAAAGAACTGGCCGAAGGTGCAGACCTGCGTAACGCCTTCACCTACACCACCCACAATGAAACGCAAGAAGCCCTGAAAGCCTCGTAGACAGGCAAAAATAAACCCGGCACCAGGCCGGGTTTATCGTTTCAAACATCGATCAATGCAGAATCTGGCTCAAGAACAACTTGGTCCGGTCATTTTGCGGGTTGTCGAAGAAGTCATTCGGCGCTGCCTGCTCCACGATTTCGCCCTTGTCCATGAAGATCACGCGGTTGGCCACGGTGCGCGCAAAGCCCATTTCGTGGGTCACGCACAACATGGTCATGCCGTCTTCGGCCAGGCCGATCATGGTGTCGAGTACTTCCTTGACCATTTCCGGGTCCAGCGCCGAGGTCGGCTCGTCGAACAGCATGATTTTCGGTTTCATGCACAGCGCACGGGCAATCGCCACGCGCTGTTGCTGGCCGCCGGACAGTTGCCCCGGAAACTTGTGGGCCTGCTCCGGAATACGCACACGCTCAAGATAATGCATGGCGATTTCTTCGGCCTTGCGCTTGGGCATCTTGCGTACCCACATCGGCGCCAGCGTGCAGTTTTGCAGGATGGTCAGGTGCGGGAACAGGTTGAAGTGCTGGAACACCATGCCGACTTCACGGCGGATCGCTTCGATCTGCTTGAGGTCGTTGGTCAGCTCAACACCATCGACCACGATGCGGCCCTGCTGGTGCTCTTCCAGACGGTTGAGGCAGCGGATAGTGGTGGACTTGCCCGAACCCGACGGGCCGCACAGCACGATACGCTCGCCCTGCTTGACGTTGAGGTTGATGTCTTTCAACACGTGGAACTGGCCGTACCACTTGTTGACGCCCTGCATCTGGATAATGCCTTCAGGGCTCACAGGCTGTTTGATCGCTTCGCTCATAACATCAACTCCTAACGCTTGTGGCCTGTGTCGAGCTTGCGTTCCAAATGAATGGAGTAGCGCGACATACCAAAACAGAAAATCCAGAACACCAGGGCGGCGAACACGTAGCCTTCGGTGGCCATGCCCAACCATTTAGGGTCGGCGGCGGCTTGCTTGACGCTGTTGAGCAGGTCGAACAAACCAATGATGATCACCAGGCTGGTGTCCTTGAACAGCGCAATAAACGTGTTGACGATGCCCGGGATCACCAGCTTCAGCGCTTGCGGCAGAATCACCAGGCCCATGCTGCGCCAGTAACCCAGGCCCATCGCTGCAGCCGCTTCGTACTGACCTTTGGGAATCGCCTGCAGACCACCGCGCACCACTTCCGCCACGTAGGCCGACTGGAACAGGATCACGCCGATCAATGCGCGCAGCAGCTTGTCGATGCCCATGCCTTCAGGCAGGAACAACGGCAACATCACCGACGACATGAACAGTACGGTGATCAACGGCACGCCGCGCCAGAACTCGATAAAGGTCACGCAGACCACTCGAATCGCCGGCATGTTCGAACGCCGCCCCAAGGCCAGCAGGATGCCCAACGGCAAGGCGCCGGCGATGCCGACGGTGGCGATCACCAGGGTCAGCATCAGGCCGCCCCATTGGCTGGTCGCCACGTTGGTCAGGCCGAACACGCCGCCGTGCAGCAGGCAGAACGCAATGATCGGGTACAGCACCAGGAAGCTCAGGCCGTAGATCGCCTTGCGCTTGAAGCGCGAGATGAACAACGGCGCCACGCCAACGATGGCCAGCCACACGGTCAGGTCCACGCGCCAGCGCAGGTCGCCGGGGTAGTAGCCGTACATGAACTGCCCGAAGCGCTGTTGGATAAACACCCAGCAGGCGCCCTCTTTGGTGCAATCGGCGCGAGTCGTGCCGACCCAGTTCGCATCGAGGATGGCCCAGTGCAGGATCGGCGGCACCACCAGGTAGACCAGGTAGAACGCCAGCAACGTCAGCAACGTGTTGAGCCAACTGGAAAACAGGTTGGCACGCATCCATGCCATCGGCCCGAACACTTTGTTCGGCGGCGGCATGTCAGGTTTGAAAGTATGAGAACTCATGGGCGTTTCCTCACCGCTCGATCAGCGCAATGCGCTTGTTGTACCAGTTCATCAGCAGGGAAATGCTGATGCTGATCGCCAGGTACACGCTCATGGTGATGGCAATGACTTCGATGGCCTGGCCGGTCTGGTTGAGCACCGTGCCGGCAAACAGCGAAACCATTTCCGGGTAACCGATACCGGCGGCCAACGACGAGTTTTTCGCCAGGTTCAGGTATTGGCTGGTCAACGGCGGAATGATCACCCGCAGGGCTTGCGGGATGATGACCTTGCGCAGCGTCGGCCCGGGGCGCAGGCCCAGGAGCGCGCAGCCTCGGTCTGGCCGTGGCTCACGGACTTGATGCCCGAACGCACGATCTCGGCGATAAACGCGGCCGTGTACACGGTAAGCGCCAGCGTCAACGCCAGCAGTTCAGGGATCAATACCCAGCCGCCAACAAAGTTGAAGCCTTGCAGCTTGGGCATTTCCCAGTGCAGCGGCGCGCCAAAGATCAAGGCGCACAACGCCGGGATCAGAATGAACAGCGCCAGGCCCGCCCAGAACTTATGGAACGGAACACCGGTGGCTTCAAAGCGCTTGTTGGCCCAACGGGCCATCAGCACGATTGCCACGATAGCGACGACCACGCTGACCACAAACGGCCAGAAACCGTCAGCGGCAAGCGCTGCCGGCATGTTCAGGCCACGGCTGCTGACAAAGAAGGTATCGCCGAAGTTATGGCTGTTACGCGGCCCGGGCATGGTCAGGAACACCGCGAAATACCAGAACAGGATCTGCAGCAACGGCGGAATGTTGCGGAACACTTCCACATACACGGTCGCCAGCTTGCTGATCATCCAGTTCGGCGACAGCCGCGCCACGCCAATGATGAACCCGAGCAGCGTCGCCAGGATCACGCCGATAAACGTCACCAGCAAGGTGTTGAGCAAGCCGATCACAAACACCCGGGCATAGCTGTCCGATTCGGTGTAGTCGATCAGGTGCTGCGCGATGCCGAAGCCGGCACTGCGCTCAAGAAAGTCGAAACCCGAGGTAATGCCCCGGTGTTGAAGGTTGGTCTGGGTATTGTTGAAGAGGTACCAGCCCAGCGAGATCACCGCCACAATCGTGATGATCTGGAAGAGCCACGCACGCACTTTGGGATCGCTGAAGCTGAGCTTCTGCTTTGGTGCGCCGATTTGATTTTGCATGAAGTGCCCCGGAAATAATGGAACAGAACATCACCCGGCGGTTGGCCCACCGGGTGACAGAACCATCAGCGATCAGCGCACAGGTGGTGCGTATTGAATGCCGCCGGCGTTCCACAGCGCGTTCAGGCCACGGTCGATTTCCAGCGGGGTGCTCTTGCCCAGGTTGCGCTCGAACACTTCACCGTAGTTACCGACTTGCTTGACGATTTGTACGACCCAATCTTTCTTCACTTTCAGGTCTTTGCCGTATTCGCCATCAGCACCCAGCAGACGGGCTACGTCCGGGTTTTTGGTGGACTTGGCTTCAGCTTCGACGTTTTTGGAGGTGATACCGGCTTCTTCAGCGTTGAGCATGGCGTAGCCAACCCAGCGCACGATCGCCAGCCACTCGTCGTCGCCATTACGCACGACCGGGCCCAACGGTTCTTTGGAAATGGTTTCCGGCAGAACCACGTAGTCCTTCGGCGCGGCCAGCTTGCTGCGCTGGGCGAACAGTTGCGACTTGTCGGAGGTCAGCACGTCGCAACGCCCGGACTCCAGCGACTTGGCGCTTTCATCGGAGGTGTCGAAAGTGATCGGGGTGTACTTCAGGTTGTTGCCACGGAAGTAGTCGGAAACGTTCAGCTCAGTGGTGGTACCGGCCTGGATGCAGATGGTTGCACCGTCCAGTTCCTTGGCACTTTTAACGCCCAGCTTGTTGTTTACCAGGAAGCCGATGCCATCGTAGTAAGTGATGAAGCCTGGGAATTTCAGGCCCATGCCCGCATCGCGGGAGCTGGTCATGGTGGTGTTACGCGAGAGGATATCGACTTCGCCGGACTGCAGCGCGGTGAAACGCTCCTTGGCGTTCAACTGGCTGAATTTGACCTTGGTTGCGTCGCCGAAAACGGCAGCGGCCACGGCGCGGCAAACGTCAGCATCGATCCCCAGGATCTTGCCGCTGGCATCCGGCACCGAGAAACCCGGCAGACCGTCACTCACGCCACATTGCACAAAGCCTTTCTTCTGTACGGCATCCAGGGTGGCGCCGGCTTGGGCGAAACCGCTGACACCCAGTACTGCCGCCGCGCAAACGATGGCCAGGGTGGATTTCAATACCTTCATTCAAACCTCCAGTTGCTCTTGTTGTGTCGGAGCTCGAACCTCAGCGCACCCTTATGAGGCGATATTGACCCGTGTTGGCTTTTTTTGGGGTCAAGCAGCATGAGACTGTCGCAGTAATTCCAGTTGCTATCCCACAAACGGCAGTCACTGATAGTGTTACCGTCCTAAGATAGTTCTGACATCGACCTACACATAGCAAGCCCCGTACCAGAGTGGTCGCTGAGTCGTTTCAGCCCATGGTCAATAGAAAAAGATTCAACCTTGCGACATTCTCTTAACAGATCAACCTGTCGCGCACCGTTCCGACGCACCCAATCGGAGCGCACGCACATTTATGGAGCAGACATGACCGAACCCTTGATTCTTCAGCCCGCCAAGCCCGCAGACGCCTGCGTAATCTGGTTGCATGGCCTGGGTGCCGATCGCTACGACTTTTTGCCGGTGGCCGAAGCACTGCAGGAAACCTTGCTGTCCACCCGCTTTGTGTTGCCCCAGGCGCCGACCCGCCCGGTGACCGTCAATGGCGGTTACGAGATGCCCAGTTGGTACGACATCAAGGCCATGAGCCCGGCCCGCTCGATCAGCCTGGAAGAGCTGGAAGTGTCGGCCAAGATGGTCACGGATTTGATCGAAGCGCAAAAAAGGACCGGAATAGACGCCTCGCGGATTTTCCTGGCCGGTTTTTCCCAGGGCGGCGCCGTGGTCTTCCACACTGCGTTCCTTAACTGGCAAGGCCCGTTGGGGGGGTGATTGCCCTCTCGACCTACGCGCCCACCTTCAGTGACGAACTGGAATTGTCGGCCAGCCAGCAGCGCATTCCGACCCTGTGCTTGCACGGTCAGTACGACGACGTGGTGCAGAACGCCATGGGCCGCAGCGCCTATGAGCATCTGAAGAGCCGTGGTGTCACCGTGACATGGCAGGAATACCCAATGGGCCACGAAGTGTTACCCCAGGAGATACACGATATAGGCGCCTGGCTGACGGCTCGACTGGGCTGAAAACCGGCGTTTATGTAGCCGTATGACAGACGCACTACGCCGCGCCCGTTTCTTGCATTACACTGGCCGGCGTACATTCCTTAACCAATTAATGAGATCACCGTGCTCAAAGCACTTAAGAAGATGTTCGGCAAAAGCGAGGCTGAGCCGCTCGCGCCTGTTCCCAGTGCTCCTGTCCCGACTGCCGGCAGCCGCAACGACGGTAAACAGCCCGGCCGGACCGCACCTGTCGCCCAGCCGAAGAAGCCAACGGTGACAGCGCCAGAACCGGCAAAACCCGCTGAGGCCGTGCCTGCTCCTGCGCCGAAAGCCCCACGCCGCGAACGTGCGCCAAAACCGCCCGTGATCCCCTGGAAACTCGAAGATTTCGTCGTCGAACCCCAGGAAGGCAAGACCCGCTTCCACGATTTCAAACTCGCCCCGGAACTGATGCACGCCATCCAGGACCTGGGTTTCCCGTATTGCACGCCGATCCAGGCGCAGGTGCTGGGCTTTACCCTGGCGGGCAAAGACGCCATTGGCCGTGCCCAGACCGGCACCGGCAAGACCGCCGCGTTCCTGATCTCGATCATCACCCAACTGCTGCAGACGCCGCCGCCCAAAGAGCGCTACATGGGTGAACCGCGCGCGCTGATCATCGCGCCGACCCGCGAGCTGGTGGTGCAGATCGCCAAGGACGCCGCCGACCTGACCAAGTACACCGGCCTCAACGTCATGACGTTCGTGGGCGGCATGGACTTCGACAAGCAGCTCAAGCACCTCGAAGCGCGCCACTGCGACATCCTGGTTGCCACCCCGGGCCGCCTGCTCGACTTCAACCAGCGCGGCGACGTGCACCTGGACATGGTCGAAGTGATGGTGCTGGATGAAGCCGACCGCATGCTCGACATGGGTTTTATCCCGCAAGTGCGCCAGATCATTCGCCAGACTCCGCCGAAAGCCGAGCGCCAGACCCTGCTGTTCTCCGCGACCTTCACCGAAGACGTGATGAACCTCGCCAAGCAGTGGACCACCGACCCGTCCATCGTCGAGATCGAGGCGCTGAACGTCGCCAGCGAAAACGTCGAACAACACATCTACGCGGTGGCCGGTGCCGACAAGTACAAGTTGCTCTACAACCTGGTCAACGACAACGGTTGGGAGCGGGTGATGGTGTTCGCCAACCGCAAGGACGAAGTGCGCCGCATCGAAGAACGCCTGGTACGTGATGGCGTCAACGCCGCGCAACTGTCGGGTGATGTGCCGCAGCACAAGCGCATCAAGACCCTGGAAGGCTTCCGCGAAGGCAAGATTCGCGTGCTGGTGGCCACCGACGTGGCCGGGCGCGGGATTCACATTGATGGCATCAGCCACGTGATCAACTTCACCCTCCCGGAAGTGCCGGACGACTACGTGCACCGGATCGGCCGTACCGGTCGTGCGGGCGCGGCCGGTGTGTCGATCAGCTTCGCGGGCGAGGATGACTCGTATCAGCTGCCGTCGATCGAGACGCTGCTGGGGCGCAAGATCAGCTGCGAGACGCCGCCGACGCACTTGCTGCGAGCGGTAGAGCGTAAACGCCCTCAAGCCTGAAACGCGCTAAAAAATGTGGGAGCTGGCTTGCCTGCGATGCAGACACCTCGGTGAATCAGTCACACCGTGGTGAGGCTAGCGCAGGCAAGCCAGCTCCCACATGTGTATTTGCGTTCGGCTGTTTACTTCCAGCGGTCGGCGGCGGCTTGGTCGCTGTGCCGCCCTTCCACCCAGCGTGCACCCTCAGGGGTGTTTTCTTTCTTCCAGAACGGCGCGCGGGTTTTCAGGTAGTCCATCACAAACGCACAGGCATCGAACGCGGCCTGGCGATGGGCGCTGGCGGCGGCCACAAACACGATCGGCTCACCCGGCTCCAGCGCGCCGATACGGTGCAGCACTTCCAGCTTTAGCAGCGGCCAGCGCTGTTCGGCTTCCACGGCAATCTTGGCCAAGGCCTTTTCGGTCATGCCGGGGTAGTGCTCCAGGAACATCCCCGACACGTCCAGGCCATCATTGAAATCGCGCACGTAGCCGACAAAACTCACCACCGCACCCACGCCGACATTCGCCGCGTGCATCGCGTTGACTTCAAAGCCTGGGTCAAACGCCTCGGCCTGTACGCGAATGGCCATGCTCAGCCTCCGGTCACAGGTGGAAAAAACGCCACTTCATCACCCGCCTGCACAGGCTCATCAAGGCCGCATAGTTCCTCATTGCGCGCGCACATCAGGCTGCTTTCGTTGAGCACTGCAAACTCCGGGTCACCGGCCAGCGCCAGGCGCACGGCATCGACCGTGGCGAAATCACCTTCCATCTCCAGCGAATCGAAGCCTGTCGCTTCGGCGTAGCGCGCAAAAAACAGTACGTTGATGCTCATTGTTCATCCGCCTTGAAATGCCCGCTTTTGCCGCCGAGCTTCTCCAGCAGGCGAATACTTTCGATGGTCATGCCACGGTCCACGGCCTTGCACATGTCATAAATCGTCAGCGCGGCAACACTGGCCGCCGTCAGCGCTTCCATCTCGACGCCGGTCTGGCCACTGAGTTTGCAACGCGCCAGGATATGCACCGCGTCTACGCCATCGGCGCGCAGTTCGACCTTGACCCCGGTAAGCATCAACGGGTGGCAAAGGGGGATCAAATCACTGGTTTTTTTGGCGGCCTGGATCCCGGCAATGCGGGCCACGGCAAACACGTCGCCCTTGGGATGGGCGCCGTCGACAATCATTTTCAAGGTCTCGGGCAGCATGCGCACCCGCGCTTCGGCCACCGCCTCACGGAACGTCACGGCTTTGTCGGTGACGTCGACCATATGGGCGCGACCTTGGGAATCGAGATGAGTCAGCACAGGGATACTCCTGATCAGGAGCATCGATTGTAAACCCAACGCCAAACAAATGTGGGAGCTGGCTTGCCTGCGATGCAGGCACCTCGGTGGTTCAGGTAGACCGAGGTGATGCTATCGCAGGCAAGCCAGCTCCCACATTGACCGCGTTTACAGGTGAGATTCGGCGTATTCAGCCAGAATCGAGCGAGGAACCCTTGCAGCGCGATATGCACGCCGTTCGGGAAATCCTTGAAGCGTTCCGTCAGGTAAGTCAGCCCGGAGCTGGTCGCGGACAGGTAAGGGGTGTCGATCTGTGCCAGGTTGCCCAGGCACACCACTTTGGAACCGGCGCCGGCACGGGTGATGATGGTTTTCATCTGGTGCGGCGTGAGGTTCTGGCATTCATCGATCAAAATCAGGCTTTGCTGGAAGCTGCGACCTCGGATGTAGTTGAGGGATTTGAACTGCAACGGCACTTTGCTGAGGATGTAATCGACGCTGCCATGGGTGTTTTCGTCATCCATGTGCAAGGCTTCGAGGTTGTCGGTGATCGCCCCCAGCCACGGCTCCATTTTTTCCGCTTCAGTGCCGGGCAGGAAGCCGATTTCCTGGTCAAGGCCCTGCACGCTGCGGGTCGCGATGATACGGCGATAGCGCTTGGTCACCATGGTCTGCTCGATGGCGGCAGCCAGGGCGAGGATGGTTTTACCCGAGCCTGCAGCACCGGTCAGGTTGACCAGGTGGATGTCCGGGTCGAGCAGCGCATACAGCGCCAGGCTCTGGTAGATATCACGCGGTTTCAGGCCCCAGGCTTCCTGGTGCAACAGGGGCTCCTGATGCAGGTCGAGGATCAGCAGCTTGTCGACCTGGATCTCTTTGATCCAGCCCACAAACCCTTGTTCGTCGATGATGAACTCGTTGATGTGCACAGCCGGCAGGTTGTCGATCAGCTGTACCTGGTGCCAGGTGCGGCCGTGGTCCTGACGGGTTTCAACCTTGCTGACCAGGTCCCCAGAACGAGCCGGTTACCGTGTGATAACCACGCGACAGCATCGACACGTCGTCGACCAGTTGGTCGGTACTGTAGTCCTCGGCAGCGATCCCACACGCTCGTGCCTTGAGGCGCATATTGATGTCTTTGGTCACCAGCACCAGGCGCAGGTCCTTGTCGCGTGCGTGCAGGTCGATCAATTGGTTGATGATTTTGTTGTCGTTCAGATTCTCCGGCAGCAGGCTGTTGGGCTCGCTGCGCTTGCTCATCAGAATCGACAGCAAGCCCTTGGGCCCGCTTTTGCCACGCTGGATCGGCACACCGACTTCAACGTCCTCGGGTGAGGCTTCACCCAGGGTCTTGTCGATCAGACGGATGGCCTGACGGCATTCGGCGGCAACGCTGTGGTGCCCGCTTTTGAGTTTGTCGAGCTCCTCAAGCACGATCATCGGGATGGCGACGTGGTGTTCTTCGAAGTTAAGCAGGGCGTTCGGATCGTGGATCAGTACATTGGTATCAAGCACATAAAGGATTGGCTGGTCGGAAGAAGGGTTACGTCCATGATCATCCATACTCGGTCACCTTTGTGGGAGCCAGTCGACGCAATACCACAACAGTGCTGCGCCTCGATTCGACCACCGAATGCACCTGAGTGACGTCAAGTGCATTGCCCACATGAGGAGTCTTGGAAGACGCCACCTGTGTTGCAGGTTTCGGCGATCTGACTTCGTAATACCGCAAAACCCATGACAGGAAAAAGCACTTTGACGCTTTTTTGAAGTTTATTTTTCAGGATGACGAATAGCACTAGCCGAGTGCCAGGTACCCCGTTAAAGTCGGAAGTCCGCCTGCATCGAAATATCGCAAAAAACCACCCCAAAAATGCCGCATCCCCAACAGGGCCGGGCACTTCAGCGAAATGCCTCCCGACAGTCCTGCCAACCCAAGCCGCTCTGCGCCGTTGCCTGTAACAACAGCGGTAATGCCACCCGCGCCTTGTCCTGGGTGTCGTGAAACACAATCACCCCTTTGCGCCACAGCAGCATCAGCGTCAGCACCCGCTGCGCCGACTCGTCGGCCTTGAGTTGGCCCGGTTCGTCCTGGGAGTCGATGTCCCATAACGCCACCTGCAAGCCCTGGGACTGGAAAAACCCCTGGCTGTCTGCGCGACGCTGGCCGTAGGGCGGCCGGAACAGCGGTACATAGTTTTCCGGCATCAGGTTTTGCGCGAGCGAGGCGCTGCGGGTAATCGAGCTTTGCCAGTCCACCCAATGGCTGTGGGAGCGATACTGCCAACCTTGGGTGCCCACGCACTGGCCCTGGTAGAGCGCCTGCACATCCGCAACCGAACTGCGCTCCACGCGGGTTTGCAAGCTGCTGCCGAGGGCAAAGAACGTTGCGTTCATCTTCTGCTTGCGCAGGTAGTCAGTGAGCCAGTCGGTATTGCCGCTGACCGGTGCAGGGCCGCCGTCGAAGGTCAGCAGGAACAGGCGGTCATTGAGCTCGTCGCCATTGCGTTCGTGGTCGCCAAACCGTGCGACTTCGCTGCTGATTTGCGGGAACAGCGCGGCTTTGCGCAGCAACTCGTCCAGGTAGCGTTCGTGGAAACTGTGGCTCGGGCCGGCCCAGCCTATATAGAAAGAGTCGTCGCTGACCTCGAACTTGCCGGCCTGCTCGCGCAGGTCGTCCATGTTTTCCACCAGGTAGCAGAAGGAGGCGTCCTCCTCACAGCTTTGCTGGGCGAAGGTGTAGTTCTCCAACAGGCGTTGCCAGAGCTGGCGGCGCAGGTCGTCGATGGACGCCTGATTGATGATTTTCAAGCCCAGGCGCTGTTTGAGTGCGGCCTCGTCCTGGTTTTCGCTGGCCAGCAGGCTGTGGGCGAACATCAGGATTTCTGCGCGTGAGGCGACGTCGAACAGCGCGGGGCTGCTGAGTTTTTCGGGCCAAGTGCCGCGGTCCAGGCTGGCTATGTCCACGGGGGCTGCGTGGGTGTTCAGGCATAGCAGGCAGGCTGATAATAAAAGCGCAATTCGCACGCGGGGTCTCCGTTTCCATTCGTCGGGCACTATAGCTGATAGATCGGGGGATATCCGTTACTGCGGTAACGGCCGCCTATGGTTCCGCCCTTACGGCGGGTCACTTTTGAAAAGAGCCCAAAAGTAACCAAAAGGCTCTTGCCCCACCACTCGGCACCTCGCCTCCGGCTCGGTGTGCCCGCACGCAGACTTGAATCCGTGGGCCGCCGCGATGGGCCATCCTTGGCCCAGCGCGGCTAACCCGGCGTCCTGCCGGGTTACCCACGGATTCAAGCCCGCGTGCGGCCAGCGTGGTTAATGGGGCGCCTCAGATCAAAGTCAAAAGCAGAGCACGGCGGCCTGGTAGCCGACCTGAGTGGTGTAGATCAAGAGCGGGAACACAGTGGATTGGCTTTTCTGTGGGAGCAGGCTTGCCTGCGATGCAGACAACTCGGTCTCTCAGGCAAACCGGGTTGATGCCATCGCAGGCAAGCCAGCTCCCACATTTGAACCGAGGAAAGCTTCAATGCTCAGGTCGGCTGCCAGGCCGCCTCGCTTTGCTTTGCTTTGTTTTTGATCTGGCCCTTACATCCTTACCGCTGACGAAGTCAGCGATCTTTTGATCTAGGGCTTTTGATTGTGATCTGAGACGCCCCGTCAATCACGATGGCCGAACGCAGGCTTGAATCCGTGGGCAACCCGGCAGGACGCCGGGTTAGCCGCGCTGGGCCATGGATGGCCCATCGCGGCGGCCCACGGATTCAAGCCGGAGTGAGGGCACACCGAGCCAGAGCGAGGTGCCGAGTGATGGGGCGAGGACCTTTTGGTTACTTTTGGGTCCTTCCAAAAGTGACCCGCTGTAAGAGCGGAACCAATATCAGCCATCACCAAAAAAACGGATATGTACCAACCCCTATCACCATCATAGGTGGAGTCAAACCGCCCAACCCCCTAGAATCCCCCCACGATTACAGGAGCCAACCTCATGCTGATGGTGATTTCCCCCGCCAAAACCCTCGATTTCGAGTCAAACCCGGTCACCCCGCGCTTCACCCAGCCGCAATACCTCGACCACTCCCAAGAGCTGATCGAACAATTACGCGAACTAAGCCCAGCGCAAATCAGCGATTTAATGCACGTCTCCGACAAGATCGGCGGCCTCAATGCCGCCCGCTTCGGCAGCTGGACCCCAGCCTTCACCCCGGCCAATGCCAAACAGGCACTCCTGGCATTCAAGGGCGACGTCTACACCGGCCTCAACGCCGAAACCTTCAGCGACGCCGATTTCAGCTACGCCCAGGACCACCTGCGCATGCTCTCGGGCCTGTACGGCCTGCTGCGCCCCTGGACCTGATGATGCCGTACCGCCTGGAGATGGGCACCAAACTGGCCAACGCCCGTGGCAAGGACCTGTACGCCTTCTGGGGCACCCGCATCAGCGAGTGGCTGAACGAAGCCCTGGCCGAACAAGGTGACGACGTATTGCTCAACCTGGCATCCAACGAATACTTCTCGGCGGTCAAGCGCACAGCCCTGAACGCGCGGATCATCAACACCGAATTCAAGGACCTGAAAAACGGCCAATACAAGATCATCAGCTTCTACGCCAAGAAGGCGCGGGGCATGATGAGCCGCTTCGTGATTGAAGAACGCATCAACGATCCGGCCAAGCTCAAGCAGTTCGACGTGCAGGGTTACCGCTTCAATGCGGAGCAGTCCAAACCGGACAACCTGGTGTTCTTGCGCGATCACGCACCGGAATAAGGCCCTGCTCCGCCTTCACAGACGCTAAAGATCAATTGTGAGAGCGGGCTTGCTCGCGAAAGCGGCGTATCAGTCAGCGCATCCGTTACTGATAGATAGCTTTCGCGAGCAAGCCCGCTCCCACACTTTTGCCTGCATTCCAATCCTAGAATCGTCATTATTTTGGCGTCAAAAAATACCCTCGCGCATTTCTAACAATTCTTTCACTCGACATTTCCGATTTTTTTTCGTAGTGGCACCACTTTTTTAAAACACTAGTGGCACAAAACTATACCTGCGCACCAACTCCCTATAACTACTGGCCCAAATAGCAAGTGCTATCAGAATAATACCAGTGCCATCTTTCCTAATATTTCAAGAAATTTCCGGAAACAGGATGAGCGGCCAGGAACTTCACCCTAAAGCGCCGCTCATACCACCGGTAACGAAATTCTCTGCTCCTGTAAGAGATGACTTACATAACGACCCAAGGAAGTAGCAAAGTTGCCCCATCAACTTTGACTCACGGGTAACATCATCAACTGATATGAGTTGAGGGCGGCGATAAGGATCAATTGCTATCCCCTATAGGCCAAGGCAGCGCTTACCCAAATGTGTCGGTGCCAACGCTCAAGAGATTGATATTAAAGGGCTAACCGCCTCAATCAAGGCTCTAAGGCACCGGCGTCAGGCCCTTCCCCCCGGAAGGCTGGCTGCATTTGAGGGCAAGCCCCAATAACAAGGCCAAGTTGCGCACAACTTGAGTGCAATAGTTAGTCACTCACTATTTAACATGCCTGTACGCGGTAAGTCGGCGTCTATTCGCCTAACTTCCGTGGCATCAGTGACGCTTGCAAACATGAACTCCGGCCATTTAATGGCGTGATTAATACAACGTCTTCAGTGACAAAGAGGTAAATGCGATGCGCATCAGCATATTTGGTTTGGGTTACGTTGGCGCAGTCTGTGCCGGTTGCCTGTCTGCCCGTGGCCACGAAGTGGTCGGCGTAGACATCTCCAAGGACAAAATTGACCTGATCAATGCCGGCAAATCGCCAATCGTTGAACCAGGCCTGGGCGAGCTGTTGAGCCAAGGCATCGCAAACGGTCGACTGCGCGGCACTACCAACTTCGCCGACGCCATCCGCGATACCGACCTGTCGATGATTTGCGTCGGCACGCCAAGCAAGAAAAACGGCGACCTGGAACTCGACTACATCGAAGCGGTGTGCCGCGAAATCGGTTTTGTCCTGCGAGACAAAACTACCCGCCACACCGTCGTAGTGCGCAGCACCGTATTGCCGGGCACTGTCGCAAACGTTGTCATCCCGATTCTCGAAGACTGCTCCGGCAAGAAAGCCGGCGTCGACTTCGGCGTCGCGGTCAACCCGGAATTCCTGCGTGAATCCACCGCGATCGCTGACTACGACCTGCCACCGATGACCGTCATCGGCGAGTTCGACACAGCCTCCGGCGATGTCCTGCAATCGCTGTACGAAGAACTCGACGCCCCGATCATCCGCAAGGACATCGCCGTGGCCGAGATGATCAAGTACACCTGCAACGTGTGGCACGCCACCAAGGTGACCTTCGCCAACGAGATCGGCAACATCGCCAAGGCGGTCGGCGTCGATGGTCGTGAAGTGATGGAAGTGGTCTGCCAGGACAAAACCCTCAACCTGTCGCAGTACTACATGCGCCCAGGCTTCGCGTTCGGCGGCTCTTGCCTGCCCAAAGACGTGCGCGCCCTGACCTACCGCGCCAGTTCGCTGGACGTGGAGGCGCCGCTGCTCAACTCGCTGATGCGCAGCAACGAGTCCCAGGTGCAGAACGCCTTCGACATCGTTTCCAGCCACGACAAACGCAAAGTCGCCCTGTTGGGCCTGAGCTTCAAGGCGGGTACTGATGACCTGCGCGAAAGCCCACTGGTGGAACTGGCGGAAATGCTGATCGGCAAGGGCTACGACCTGAGCATCTACGACAGCAACGTCGAATACGCCCGTGTGCACGGCGCGAACAAGGACTACATCGAAGGGAAAATCCCGCACGTGTCGTCCCTGCTCAACTCCGACTTCGACGAAGTGATCAACAACTCCGACGTCATCATCCTGGGCAACCGCGATGAGAAATTCCGTGCCCTGGCGCAGAACGCACCGCACGGCAAGCAAGTCATCGACCTGGTGGGCTTCATGTCCAAGGCCACCTGTACGACTGGCCGCACCGAAGGTATTTGCTGGTAACAGCAACGGCAAGTTTCAGGCTGCACGTGTCTTCATCCCCAGCACGTGCAGCCCGGAACCTCCTTCCCCTCCGGATGACGCTTATGTCCAAGTTAAAACATGTACTACTGCAATCTGCCGGCTGGCTGTTCTTCCTCAGCCTGCTGATGGGACTCGCGATGCTGTTGCCGGCGAGTACGTTCGACTCGGAGTCGAAGAATTTTATTTTCCTGATTGGCGCCGTGGGTATCTGGCGCTACTCGATGGGTGCTACGCATTTCTTTCGCGGCATGCTGTTCCTGTACGTGGTCTACCCGCACCTGCGCCGCAAAGTGCGCAAGCTGGGCAAGGCTGCGGACCCCTCCCATGTGTTTCTGATGGTCACCAGCTTTCGTATCGACGCGCTGACCACCGCCCAGGTCTACAGCTCGGTGATCCGCGAGGCCATCGAGTGTGGCTTCCCGACCACCGTGGTCTGCTCGCTGGTAGAAATGTCCGATGAGCTGCTGGTGAAGAGCCTGTGGGAACGCATGAACCCGCCGGACCACGTCAAGCTCGACTTCGTGCGCATCGCCGGCACCGGCAAGCGCGACGGCCTGGCCTTCGGTTTCCGCGCCATCTCCCGCCACCTGCCGGATGACCGTGCAGTGGTCGCGGTGATTGATGGCGACACCGTGCTCGCTGAAGGCGTAGTGCGCAAGACCGTTCCCTGGTTCCAGCTGTTCGGCAATGTCGGCGGCCTCACCACCAACGAGTTCTGCGAAGTGCGCGGCGGCTACATCATGAGCGAATGGCACAAGCTGCGCTTCGCCCAACGCCACATCAACATGTGCTCCATGGCCCTGTCCAAGCGCGTGCTGACCATGACCGGTCGGATGTCGGTGTTCCGTGCCAATGTGGTGACCGACCCGGGCTTTATCGCCGACGTGGAAAGCGACTCGCTGCAACACTGGCGCCTGGGCCGCTTCAAGTTCCTCACCGGGGATGACAAGTCCAGCTGGTTCAGCCTGATGCGCCTGGGCTACGACACCTTCTACGTGCCGGACGCGGCGATCCACACCGTGGAACACCCGCCGGAAAAAGCTTTATCAAGGCCAGCCGCAAGCTGATGTTCCGCTGGTACGGCAACAACCTGCGCCAGAACTCCCGTGCCCTGGGCCTGGGGATGCGTCGGTTGGGCCTGTTCACCAGCATCGTGTTGTTCGACCAGCGCGTGTCGATGTGGACCTCCCTGCTCGGCCTGACCGTGGCAATCATCGCCACCTTCAAGTACGGCGGCGCGTTCATCCTCGCGTACCTGCTGTGGATCGGCATCACCCGCCTGATTCTGACCCTGCTGCTGTCGTGCTCCGGCCACAAGATCGGCCCGGCGTACCCGGTGATCCTCTATTACAACCAGATCATGGGCGCGTTGGTGAAGATCTACGTGTTCTTCCGCCTTGATCAACAGTCCTGGACCCGCCAGGACACCAAACTGACCCGCGATTTGGCCAGCTTTCAACGTTGGTTCAACACCTGGTCGTCTCGGACCATGACCTTCTCCGCCGGCAGCATCTTCGTTGCCGTGTTGCTGATGATGGTCTGACCCTGCCAAGCCTGAATTAACTTAAGGAATTGCCCTGATGAACAGCCAAGTAAACGCCAACGTTGTCCACGAGTCCGAAGCCCAGCGCCAACATGCCCGGGTCAAAATCCCGGCCAAGCTGCGCTTCTTCAACACCGACCGCACCCAGACCGAAGCACGGGTGATCGACTTGTCCGCCGGCGGCCTGGCGTTCACCGCCACCCAGCCGCTGACTGTGGGTGAAGTGCACAAGGGCCGCCTGCAATTCGTCATCGATAACCTCGGCCTGGCGATGGACGTGGAGCTGCAGATCCGTTCCTACGACCGCCAGAGCGGCCGCACCGGTTGCCAGTTCCAGAACCTGGAACAACAGGATATTTCCACCCTGCGCCACCTGATCACCTCGCACTTGTCCGGCGATATCGTGACCATGGGCGACGTGCTGGCGACCCTGCAACGCGACAACTTCACCAAGGCGCGCAAGGTCAAGGACGGCGGCAGCAACATGAGCGCCTTCGGCCGCCTGCGCGCCGTGACGTTCAGCCTGGCGATCTTTTTGGTCGGCCTCGCCGCGTTCGGGTTTGTGTTCAAGTCGGTATACGGCATGTACTTCGTCAGCCACGCCCAGGCCGGCCTGGTCAGCGTACCTGGCATGAACGTGACCATGCCGCGTGACGGCACCGTGCAAAGCCTGCTCAAAGGTGATGCGGTTGCCGCCAAAGGCGCACCGCTGGCGACTTTCAGCACCAGCATGCTCGATGTGCTCAAGGGCCACCTGGACGAAGACCAACTGCAACCGGCCAAGGTCGAAGAGCTGTTCGGCAAGCAAATGACCGGCACCCTGACCTCGCCTTGCGATTGCGTCGTCGCCCAACAACTGGTCGCCGACGGCCAGTATGCCAGCAAAGGCGATGTGATCTTCCAACTGGTGCCACGCGGCAGCCAGGCCAACGTCGAAGCACGCTTCACCTACCGCCAGTTCGGCGACGTTCGCCCAGGCACCCCGGTGAGCTTCCAGGTGGCCGACGAAGAACAGATCCGCACCGGCACCATCGTCAGCAGCACCAGCCTGAACAGCGCCGACCTGTCCTCCGACATCCGCGTGCAGATCAAGCCGGATGCACCGCTGGACAGCACCTACGCAGGCCGCCCGGTGGAAGTCACCAGCGACCGTGGCCCGTCCCTGAACTGGCTGATCGATAAAGCCATGGCTCACGGTCTGTAAGCGAGGACATGCCTGTGATGACTCCTACTCCAAATACATCGCAATCCCTGTGGGAGCGGGCTTGCTCGCGAAGGGATCAGCGCGGTATGCCTGATGGACCGCGTCGCCTGCTTCGCGAGCAAGCCCGCTCCCACATTGGATCTCTGTGCACATTGGCCCTGGCGATTTCCCTCGCCGGTTGCGCCGGCCTGCCCGACCAACGCCTGGCCAATGAAGCACTCAAGCGGGGTGACACCGTCACCGCCCAGCAGAATTACCAGCAACTGGCCGACCTGGGTTACAGCGAGGCCCAAGTGGGCTTGGCCGACATCCAGGTAGGCACCCGCGATCCGGCGCAAATCAAACAGGCTGAAGCCACCTACCGTGCGGCGGCGGACACCTCGCCACGCGCCCAGGCCCGCCTCGGTCGTCTGCTGGTTGCCAAGCCGGGCAGCACCGAAGCCGAACACCATGAAGCCGAGGGCCTGCTGAAAAAAGCCTTTGCCAATGGCGAAGGCAACACCCTGATCCCGCTGGCCATGCTGTACCTGCAATACCCGCACAGTTTCCCGAACGTGAACGCCCAGCAGCAGATCAGCCAGTGGCAGGCGGCGGGCTACCCCGAAGCCGGCCTGGCCCAGGTGCTGCTGTATCGCACCCAGGACACCTACGACCAGCATCTGGATGACGTGGAGCGCATCTGTAAAGCGGCGCTGAACACCACCGATATCTGCTACGTCGAACTGGCCACGGTCTACCAGAAAAAAGCCGAGCCGGAAAAACAGGCCGAACTGCTCAAGCAGATGGAAGCCGGCTACAGCCGTGGCACCGTCACCGCGCAACGTGTCGACAGCGTAGCCCGCGTATTGGGCGATGCGACCCTGGGCAAGCCTGACGAAAAAACCGCCCAGGCCCTGCTGGAAAAAATCGCCCCGGGCTACCCCGCTTCCTGGGTCAGCCTGGCGCAACTGCTCTACGACTTCCCCGAGCTGGGCGACGTCGACCAGATGATGAAGTACTCTGGACAACGGCCGCGCCGCCGACCAGCCGCGCGCCGAGCTGTTGCTGGGCAAGCTCTACTACGAAGGCAAGTGGGTGCCGGCGGACGCCAAGGCAGCCGAGGCGCATTTCGAAAAAGCCGTGGGCAAGGAAGTCGCCGCCGATTACTACCTCGGCCAGATCTACCGCCGTGGCTACCTGGGCAAGGTCTATTCGCAAAAAGCCCTGGACCATCTGCTGACCGCTGCGCGCAACGGCCAGAACAGCGCCGACTTCGCCATCGCCCAGTTGTTTTCCCAAGGCAAGGGCACCAAGCCCGACCCATTGAACGCCTATGTCTTCAGCCAGTTGGCTAAAGCGCAGGACACGCCAGAGGCCAATGACTTGGCCACGCAGCTCGAAGCCCCACTGACGCCAGAGCAACGCGCCGAAGGCCAACGCCTGGTGCAACAGGAACTGGCCGCCCGCGGCACCCTGGCCCAGAGCACGCTGCAACTGCACGCCCTGCAAGAAGAAGACGGCGAGGAATCCCTATGAAGCTCAATCCATTCGTCAAGGCCGGTATCGGCCTGACCTTCGCCCTGCTGTGGTCGTGCCCGACCCTGGCCGCGCTGACCGAAGCCAAGAACTTCGGCCTGGAAGTCAAAGCCACCGCACAGTCCGAAGATGACCGCGACCTGGGTACGCAGAAAGGCGGCGACGTCAACGGTATCGGCCTCGACCTGCGCCCATGGATCTACGGCGAAAGCGGCGCGTGGAGCGCCTACGCCATGGGCCAGGCGGTGGTGTCCAGCGACATCATCGAGACCGACACCCTGCAACAGTCGGCGGATGACGAAAACCAGCAGACCACCAACAACGACCGCAAGACCAAGAAAAACTACCTGGCCATGCGCGAGTTCTGGGTTGGCTACAGCGGCTTCACGCCCTACCCCGGCGAGATCCTCAAGCTCGGCCGCCAACGCCTGCGCAATGACGACGGCCAATGGCGCGACACCAATATCGAAGCGCTGAACTGGACCTTCGACACCACGCTGCTCAAGGCCAACGTCGGCGTCGCCGAACGCTTCAGCGAATACCGCACCGACCTCAAGGAACTGTCGCCCAAGGACAAGGACCGCCAGCACCTCTACGCCGACGCCGCCTACCAGTGGACGCCGGGCCAGTGGATCGGCCTGCGCGCTCACCACACCCATGACAACGGCAAGCTCGACTACCCGCAACCGGGCGTCGCCACCGACTCGCTGGACAAGCGTGAGAACGGCGACCTGACCTGGCTCGGCATCGAAGCCAACAGCGACGCCTACAACTGGCGCAACACCAACACCGTCAATTACTGGGCCAGCGTCACCGGCATGCGCGGCGACCGTGATTCAGTCAACGCCCTGAACGCTGACGGCACACGCCCAACCAACGCCAAGCGCAGCGACGACGTCAGTGGCTGGGCCACCGACCTGGGTATCCGCCTGCGTCTCGACCCGCAGTGGCAAGTGGGTGCGGCCTACTCGCGCGCCAGCGCCGAGTACGAACAGAACGGCCTGCAAAGCAACCGTTCGAACTGGACCGGCACCCAGTCCCGCGTACACCGCTTCGGTGAAGCGTTTCGTGGCGAGATGAACAACATGCAGTCCATGAGCCTGTTCGGTTCCTGGCAGCTGCGCGAGGACTACGACGCCAGCCTGGTGTACCACAAGTTCTGGCGCGTCGACGGCAACAAGCCGGTCGGCAGCAACGGCATCGATGCCGTGCAGAACAACACCGATGACGTGACTGGCGCGATCCTGTCCAGCACCTCCCTGCCACTTGAAGACGGCAAGAAGGATCTGGGCCAGGAGATGGACCTGGTGGTCACCAAGTACTTCAAGAAAGGCCTGCTGCCGGCCGCGCTCAGCCAGTCGATCGACGAACCGTCGGCACTCGTGCGCTTTCGTGCAGGCGTGTTCAAGCCGGGTGATGCCTATGGCAGCCAGGTCGACTCGTACATGCATCGCGCCTTTGTCGACGTGATCTGGAAGTTCTGATGGGAGCCTGCGCAATGAATCCTCAAGCCCTCAAAGGCTCGGCCCTGCTGGCGGCAGCGATGCTGCTGGCAAGCGGCGCTGCCATGGCCGATGTCGCGCCGCAGGCAAAAGCGCCGACCATCGCCAAAGAGCTGCAACAGGCCAAGACCTACACCATTTCCAGCCCGCCAACTGCGCCGCTGGAAATGGCCAAGCCTGCCCTTCCGGACTTGTCGGGCTACACCGGCGCCGCGATGGAAAAGAAAATCGTACGAACCAAGCCGGGCAAAATCAGCATCCGCCGCATGATGCAGGAAGACGCGTTGAAGGACTTTATCGGCGGCGACAACAAGATGGCCGAATGGGTGGTGCGCCAGCACGGCATTCCCCAGGCAATCTTTGTCGACGACGGCTACATGAACCTCAAGGACCTGCTGAGCAAAGTGCCCAAGCAGTACCTCAGCGAAACTTCGCCGGGGGTATTCCTGGCCAAGCTGCCGATCGTGGTCGGGCGCAAGGGCATCCTGGAAATCGACAAGAAAACCCAGGAACTGCGTTTGTCCCAGGAAGCCGGTTCGTTCCTGATCAACGATGGCCAGCTGTTTGTGCGTGATACCAAGGTTACCGGCTGGAGCGAAAAGGCCAACGGCCCGGCGCTGTTCAAATCGCCGAAGGAATTTCGCCCGTTCCTGCTGGCCTGGGGCGGCACCGAAACCTACATCTCCAACACCAAGATGGCGAGTTTCGGCTATGCCAACAGTAAGTCGTACGGGGTGAGTATTTCCCAGTACACGCCGAACATGGCCAAGGTGCTCAAGCGCTCTGAGCCGACAGGCTGGATCATCGATTCCGAGTTCTCGGACATGTGGTACGGCTTCTACTGCTACGAAACCACCGGTTTTGTGGTCAAGGGCAACACCTACAAAGACAACATCGTCTACGGCATTGACCCGCACGACCGTTCCCACGGCCTGATCATCGCGGACAACACCGTGTACGGCACCAAGAAGAAGCACGGCATCATTATTTCCCGTGAAGTGAACGACAGCTTCATCTTCAACAACCGCAGCTACGACAACAAGCTCTCGGGCCTGGTGATCGACCGTAACAGCGTGAACAACCTGATCGCCGACAACGAGATCTACCGCAACCACACCGACGGCATCACCCTCTACGAGAGCGGCGACAACCTGCTGTGGGGCAACAAGGTGATCGCCAACCGTCGCCACGGCATCCGGGTGCGTAACAGCGTGAACATTCGCCTGTACGAAAACACTTCGATGGCCAACGGCCTGACCGGCGTGTACGGCCACATCAAGGATTTGACCGACACCGACCGTGACATCGCCCTCGACCCGTTCGACGCGAAGGTCTCGCTGATCGTGGTGGGTGGTGAGCTGGCGGGTAACGGCAGCGGGCCGCTGTCCATCGACTCGCCATTGAGTGTCGAACTGTACCGCGTGTCGATGCTGGCGCCGACCAAATCCAGCGGCATCAGCTTCAACGGCGTGCTGGGCGATCGTCAGGAAGAAATTCTCGACCTGCTGGTGCGCCAGCAGAAAGCCGTGCTGATCGACCCTGTCGAACGCCAGACCGAAATGCAGGACTGAGGATGACCCTTATGCACCCACACATGATCAAACTGTTGAGCCTTTCGGGTCTGGCCCTCGGCCTGCTGGCGGCCAGCCAGGGCGTGCGCGCCGACGAAATCAAGGCCCCAAGCTTTACCGCCGAGCCGTGCTGCAGCCTGTGCCCGGCCGCCCACGACGCGAAGAACTACACCACGCGCTACCAGCAGAACTTCACCACCCTGGTGCAAGCCCAGGGTGACTGGCTGTTCCGGACCCAGGAAGACCTGCGCACCGAATTCGACACCACCCCGGCCGGCTACAAACGCATGCAACAGCTGCACGATGCGTTCAAGGCCAAGGGCGTTGAGCTGGTGGTGGTCTACCAGCCGACCCGTGGCCTGGTGAACCGCAACAAGCTCAACCCGGAGGAAAAAGCCAAGTTCGATTTCGACACGGCGCTGGGCAACTACAAGACCATGCTCGGCCGCTTCGCCAAGATGGGCTACGTAGTGCCGGACCTGTCGCCGTTGACCAATGAGCAGCTTCCGGATGAACTGCCGGCCCACGATTTCTACTTCCGCGGCGACCAGCACTGGACCCCGTACGGCGCCCAGCGCACCGCGAAAATCGTCGGTGCCAAAGTGCGTGCCATGCCTGAGTTTGCGGATATTCCCAAGCGCGAATTCGAGACCAAGCGCTCCGGGCGCATGGGCAAGACCGGTACCCTGCACAACATGGCCGGGCAGCTCTGCGGCACCAGCTACGCGATCCAGTACATGGACCAGTTCACCACCGAGCCCAAGGGCGAAGCGGGCGACGGCGACCTGTTCAGCGATTCGGGCAACCCGCAGATCACCCTGGTGGGTACCAGCCACAGCGGCAAGAACTACAACTTCGCCGGCTTCCTGGAACAGGAAATCGGTGCCGACATCCTCAACGTCGCCTTCCCTGGCGGTGGTCTGGAAGGTTCGATGATCCAGTACCTGGGCAGCGATGAATTCCAGAAATCCCCGCCGAAAATCCTCATCTGGGAATTCTCGCCGCTGTACCGCCTCGACTAGGAGACCATCTACCGCCAGATGATGTCGCTGCTCGACAACGGCTGCGAAGGCAAGACTGCGCAGATGACCGCGAGCACTACATTGAAGCCCGGCAAGAACGAATTGCTGGTTAACAGTTCGAACAAAGACCTGCGCAACGCCAACCACCAGGTTGATATCCGCTTCGCCGACCCGTCGGTGAAAACCCTGCAAGCCACCCTCTGGTACATGAACGGGCGCCACGAGGACATCAAGATCGAGAAACCCGAAACATCCGATACAGACGGGCGTTTCGCCTTTGAACTGCGCACCGATGAAGACTGGGCCTCGCAGAACTTGCTGGCCGTTGAAGTGCAGGGCCCCGAAGCGGGCGCTGCCGCGCAGAAAGTCGAAGCGAAAATTTGCACACGCAACGTATTCCCTGCCGGCGGTCAACAGACTGCTTCAACGGGGCAATGAGGTTACTTATGCAGAAGTTATTGATTCCAACGCTGCTGGGCCTGGCGATGTTCGCCGGTTCAGTCAACGCCGCCGCGCCACTGCGCCCACCCCAGGGCTATTTCGCCCCGGTGGAAGCGTTCAAGACCGGCGACTTCAAGAATGACTGCGACGCCATGCCGGCGCCGTACACCGGCTCGCTGCAGTTTCGCAGCAAGTACGAAGGTTCGGACAAGGCCCGTTCCACGCTGAATGTGCAATCCGAAAAAGCCTTTCGCGACAGCACCGCCGACATCACCAAGCTGGAAAAAGACACCAGCAAACGTGTGATGCAGTTCATGCGCGACGGCAGGCCCGAGCAACTGGAATGCACCCTCAACTGGCTGACCAGCTGGGCCAAGGCGGATGCGTTGATGTCCAAGGACTTCAACCACACCGGCAAGTCCATGCGCAAATGGGCGCTGGGCAGCATGGCGTCGGCCTATGTGCGCCTGAAGTTCTCCGACTCGCACCCGCTGGCCAACCACCAGCAGGAATCGCAGCTGATCGAAGCCTGGTTCAACAAACTGGCGGATCAGGTGGTGAGCGACTGGGACAACCTGCCGCTGGAAAAAACCAACAACCACTCCTACTGGGCCGCCTGGTCGGTGATGGCGACGTCCGTCGCCACCAACCGTCGCGACCTGTTTGACTGGGCGGTGAAGGAATACAAGGTCGGCGCCAACCAGGTCGACGACCAAGGCTTCTTGCCGAACGAATTGAAGCGTCAGCAGCGTGCCCTGTCGTACCACAACTACGCCCTGCCGCCGCTGTCGATGATCGCCAGTTTTGCACTGGTCAACGGTGTGGACCTGCGCCAGGAAAACAACGGCGCGCTCAAACGCCTGGGCGACAAAGTGCTCGCCGGGGTCAAAGACCCGGAGATCTTCGAACAGAAGAACGGCAAAGAGCAGGACATGAAGGACTTGAAGCAGGACATGAAATTCGCCTGGCTCGAACCCTTCTGCAGCCTCTACACCTGCGCCCCGGATGTGATCGAGCGCAAGCACGGGATGCAGCCTTTCAAGACCTTCCGGCTCGGGGGTGACCTGACCAAGGTCTACGACCCGACGCATGAAAAGGGCAACAAAGGCAGCTGATCCAACTGTGTGAACTGGCTTTATGTGGGAGCTGGCTTGCCTGCGATGCAGACACCTCGGAGCTTCATACACACCGAGTTGATCCAATCGCGGGCAAGCCCGGCTCCCACACAAGCCAGCTCCCACACTGAAACGCGTACACCCTCCCGGATTTGATGGGGGGTTTGGGGGGGCTCTGGCCCTTGACTGTCTGTTAAACATGGAGAGATCGGGATGGTTTTCTCGTCCAATGTGTTCCTGTTTCTGTTCTTGCCGATCTTTCTCGGCTTGTACTACTTGAGCGGGCAACGCTATCGCAATCTGCTGCTGCTGATTGCCAGCTACGTGTTCTACGCCTGGTGGCGAGTGGACTTCCTGGCGCTGTTCGCCGCTGTGACGCTGTGGAACTACTGGATCGGCCTCAAGGTTGGTGCAGCCGGCGTACGCACCAAGCCGGCCCAACGCTGGCTGCTGCTGGGCGTGGCGGTCGACCTGTGCATCCTCGGCTACTTCAAGTACGCCAACTTCGGCGTCGACAGCATCAACGTCATGATGAAGTCGGCCGGCCTGGAGCCCTTTATCCTCACCCACGTGCTGTTGCCGATCGGTATCTCGTTCTACATCTTCGAGTCCATCAGCTACATCATCGACGTGTACCGCGGTGATACCCCGGCCACCCGCAACCTGATCGACTTTGCGGCGTTCGTGGCGATCTTCCCGCACCTGATTGCCGGCCCGGTGTTGCGTTTTCGCGACCTGGCCGACCAGTTCAACAACCGCACCCACACCCTCGACAAGTTCTCCGAGGGCTGCACGCGGTTCATGCAGGGTTTCATCAAAAAGGTCTTTATTGCCGACACCCTCGCGGTGGTGGCCGACCATTGCTTCGCCCTGCAAAACCCCACCACCGGCGATGCCTGGTTGGGCGCCCTGGCTTACACCGCACAGCTGTACTTCGACTTCTCCGGCTACAGCGACATGGCCATCGGCCTGGGCTTGATGATGGGTTTCCGCTTCATGGAAAACTTCAAGCAGCCGTACATCAGCCAGTCGATCACCGAATTCTGGCGGCGCTGGCACATCAGCCTGTCCACCTGGCTGCGGGACTACCTGTACATCACCCTGGGCGGCAACCGTAAAGGCACGCTGACCACCTACCGCAACCTGTTCCTGACCATGCTGCTCGGTGGCCTGTGGCACGGTGCGAACATCACCTACATCGTGTGGGGCGCCTGGCACGGCATGTGGCTGGCGATTGAAAAAGCCATCGGCCTCAATACCTCGCCGCGCAGCTTCAACCCGGTGCGTTGGGCCTTCACCTTCCTGCTGGTAGTGATGGGCTGGGTGATCTTCCGCGCCGAAAACCTGCACGTCGCCGGCCGTATGTACGGTGCGATGTTCAGCTTTGGTGAGTGGTCGCTGTCGGAACTCAACCGCGCCAACCTCACCGGCCTGCAAGTGGCAACCCTGGTGGTGGCGTACGCAACGCTGGCGTTCTTCGGCCTGCGCGACTTCTACAGCAACCGCCCTGCCGACAAAACCAAGCCGGCCGACCCGAGCCTGATCAAGGCCGTACCGGGCGACAACCCGGGCAGCATCCATCAGCCAGGCTTCACCGTCGGCCAGGACGCTGCCGTGCAACCGGCCTACTGGACCGCTGACTGGCCACGCTACGCCATGCGCGCTGCGGTGCTGCTGCTGTTCGTGGCGTCGATTCTCAAACTGTCGGCGCAGAGTTTCTCGCCGTTCCTTTACTTCCAATTCTGAGGGAGCCGACCATGACCCGTTCATTCCGCGTCCTCTATATCGCTCTGTTCCTGCTGGTGCTGCTGGCCCTGGGCGCCTGGTCGATGCGCAGTTTCTTCGGTTTCAGCACCAATGCTGATGCGACCGTGCTTAACGGCCGCTGGACCAAAGCCGTCGAGACCCATTACGACGACCAATTCCCGATCAAGCGCATCGGTACCAACCTGTGGGCCGCGCTGGACTACAAGCTGTTCAATGAAGGCCGCCCTGGCGTGGTGCTGGGCCGCGATCACTGGTTGTACAGCGACGAGGAGTTCAACCCCGCCGTCAACGAAGACCAGAACCTTGAAGGCAACTACGCGCTGGTCGAAGGCGTGCGCCAGAAACTCAAGGCCCAGGGTATCCAACTGGTGATGGCGATTGTGCCGGCCAAGGTGCGCCTGTACCCGGAACACCTGGGTGACGTGAAACCGGCGAGCATCCACGCCAACCTGTACCAGGACTTCCACGCTCGTGTGGCGGCCGACAAGATCATCGCCCCCGACCTGCTTGGCCCGCTGCAACAGGCCAAGCTGGGCGGCAAGCAAGTGTTCCTGCGCACCGACACCCACTGGACCCCGGATGGCGCCGAAATTGCCGCCAAGCAGTTGGCCAAGACCATTGCCGCCAAGACCCCACTCCACGGTGAGCCGCAACGCTTTATCACCGAGGCTGAGAAGACCGAGCCGCACAAAGGCGACCTGCGTCTGTTCCTGCCGCTGGACCCGCTGTTCGAAAACCTGATGCCGCCTAAAGAGCCGTTGGAAAAACGCGTTACGCACCTGGCCGAAGCCGGTGGTGACGACGCGCTATTCACCGACAGCGAAACCCCGGTAGCACTGGTGGGCACCAGCTACAGCGCCAACCCCAACTGGAACTTCGTGGGTGCACTCAAGCAAGCCCTGGGCAGCGACGTCATCAACTACTCCGAGGATGGCCACGGCCCGATCCTGCCGATGCTCAGCTACCTGAAAAGTGACGACTTCAAGAACAGCCCGCCACAAGTGCTGATCTGGGAGTTTCCTGAACGTTATCTGCCCGTAAACAACGAAATCGGTGACGCCGACCCTAAGTGGGTTGCGCAGCTTAAACAAGCCGGTTCGCGCCAACAAAACATGGCAATCAACACTCCAGTTAAAACTCAAAAATCCGAGACGCCCGACCGGGCGCAAAACTGAAAGAGAGGTAACTCACATGACTTTCACTACTACTCCGCGTCGTCTCGCTAAGACTCTGGCCCTGGCTGCCGGTATGAGCTTGGTATCCATGTCTGCCTTCGCCGGTGACGCTGCCTTGTACGGCCCTGTCGCACCGAAAGGCTCAAGCTTCGTGCGTGTCTACAACGCCTCCAACCAGGAAGTCAGCGCCACCGTCGGCAGCACCAACTTAAGCGAAGTGGCGCCATTGGCCAGCAGTGATTTCAGCTTCATGCCAGGCGGCGACTACAGCGCCAAGATCGGCAGCCAGACCGTGCCGGTCAAACTTGCCGCCGACCACTACTACACCCTGGTCAACAACAGCAGCGGCCAGCCGCAACTGATCGAAGAACCACCGTTCAAGAACAAGCAGAAATCCCTGGTGCGCGTGCAGAACCTCAGCGACAAGGCCCTGACCCTGAAAACTGCTGACGGCAAGACCGACGTGGTCAAGTCGGTGGCCGCCAAAGGCCGTGGCGAACGTGAAATCAACCCGGTGAAGGTGAGCCTGGCGTTGTATGACGGTGACAAGAAAGTCGGCGATGTGAAGCCGGTTGCGTTGGAACGCGGTGAGGCAGCGGTGCTGTACGTCACCGGTTCCGGCTCGAGCATCTCGCCAGTCTGGGTGAAACGCCCAGTGTCGACCCGCTGATTAAATTTTCGACCTGGCTCCATTCCCCTGTGGGAGCTGGCTTGCCTGCGATGGCATCACCTCGGTGTAACAGACACACCGAGTCGTCTGCATCGCGGGCAAGCCCGGCTCCCACAGGGACCGAGGAGCCTGGTCGGACCGAGACAAAAACAAGAGTGAAACGACAAACCTTCGTAGCTCTGACCCAAATTGATTCAAGGAGAAACACATGATCCCAGTAATCCTTTCCGGTGGTAGCGGCTCACGTCTTTGGCCGCTTTCCCGTAAACAGTTCCCGAAACAATTCCTGGCCCTGACCGGCGAACACACGCTGTTCCAGCAAACCCTGGAACGCCTGGTGTTTGAAGGCATGGACGCCCCGATCGTGGTCTGCAACAAGGACCACCGCTTTATCGTCAACGAGCAACTGAGCACCCGTAAGCTCGAATGCCAACGCATCCTGATGGAACCGTTCGGCCGCAACACCGCGCCGGCCGTGGCCCTGACCGCGATGATGCTGGTCAACGAAGGCCGCGACGACCTGATGCTGGTGCTGCCCGCCGACCACGTGATCGACGACCAGAAAGCCCTGCAACGTGCGCTGGCCCTGGCCACCGTGGCCGCCGAGCGTGGCGAGATGGTGCTGTTCGGCGTACCGGCCACCCGCCCGGAAACCGGCTACGGCTACATCAAGTCCACCAACGATTCGCTGCTGCCGGAAGGCGTGAGCCGCGTTGAGCAGTTCGTGGAAAAACCCAACGAAAAACGCGCCGTCGAGTTCGTCAAAAGCGGCGGTTATTTCTGGAACAGCGGGATGTTCCTGTTCCGCGCCAGCCGCTTCCTCGAAGAGCTGAAAAAGCACGATCCGGACATCTACGACACCTGCCTGCTGACCCTGGAACGCAGCGAACAGACCAACGACACCGTGACCTTCGACGAAGCCACCTTCGCCTGCTGCCCGGACAACTCCATCGACTACGCCGTGATGGAAAAAACCCAGCGCGCCTGTGTAGTGCCGCTGAGTGCCGGTTGGAGCGACGTGGGTTGCTGGGCGTCGCTGTGGGCGGTCAACGATAAAGACGTCAACGGTAACGTCAGCAAAGGCGACGTGGTGATCCAGGACAGCCGCAACTGCATGATCCACGGCAACGGCAAGCTGGTCTCGGTGATCGGCCTGGACAACATCGTGGTCGTGGAAACCAAGGACGCGATGATGATTGCCCACAAGGACAAGGTCCAGGGCGTCAAGCAAATGGTCAGCACCCTTAACGACCAGGGCCGCAGCGAAACCCAGAACCACTGCGAAGTCTATCGCCCGTGGGGCTCCTACGACTCGGTGGACATGGGCGGGCGCTTCCAGGTCAAGCACATCTCGGTCAAGCCGGGCGCGTGCCTGTCGCTGCAGATGCACCACCACCGCGCCGAACACTGGATCGTGGTCAGCGGCACCGCCGAAGTCACCTGTGACGAAAACGTGTTCCTGCTCTGCGAAAACCAGTCCACCTACATCCCGATTGCGTCGGTGCACCGCCTGCGCAACCCGGGCAAGATCCCGTTGGAGATCATCGAAGTGCAATCGGGCAGCTACCTGGGCGAAGACGATATCGAGCGGTTCGAAGATATCTACGGTCGCTCGACGCCGGTTGAGCGTGGCGTGTCGGTGAAAACCATCGCGCAGTAACTCGGCAAAAAACAGAAGCCCCTCACTCACCGCGTCCCCTATCCGCGGTGAGTGAGGGGCTTTTTGCATGTTTGCCTGACTAGACAGGAACAGGCCCGTGGCGGATGACGCGATCGACAAGATCAGGGCCACCGTTGCGGTATTTCAAGGGAATCGAAAAAGGCGTTTCCACATAAAAGATATGCGGATTATCCGTGCTGCGCACCACGTTCAACCCCGTGGTATTGACCTCGTAATAGTGCGTCATCTTATCCAGCGCATTGCCATATTTACGTCGACCAAAAATAGTCTCGGAAATCTCTTTGGCAGGCTTATCCCCCGGCGCCAGGTCCGTGAAGTAATGCCGTCCCTTGCCGCGAGGGAGTTTTTCACCACTCAAGGTGGAGCTCGAAGGGTCGAGGTTGCGGCTGGCAGCGATCCCCGCATGATTGCGGGCACCGGTGTAGTGATAAAACACATTCTCGCCTTTGACCGGCGGGGCCAGATCGGCCTTTTCGCCAGGAAACGCTTCAGGCACCTTCGCCCGCTTGAACGCAGGCTGTGCGCCTGATGCCCTGTGAGCAGTGGATGACTGCGTACCCGAACCGCCTTGATCATAGGGGCGTTTGTTCCCCCCACCCTGCAATCCCAGCCGGCTCCACTGATCAGTGCCATTATTCTCCAGCAGGAATTCGGTCTGGCGATTGGTCTTGGGGTCGACAACCCGTGCTTGCACAGCCCCCTGATTATTTGTGACTTCCCTGACCCGGAAAACACGCGCCTCACCAGCGTCATCGACGTTGCGCACATACAACTGGTTATCAGCCGCCCTGTATATACCCTGGCTGTCTGCACTGAGACCCGCCAGGGTTTGACCGCTGACGGCGTATTTTTCGAGATTGCCTGCGGCCCGGCCATAGGCTGCCAGGTTCAGGCTCTGCGTCGGCAGGAGTGCTTTCAGCTCCCGGTAAGTACGCTGAAGAACGTTTTTCGTGCCCTTTGCAAATGCCTGTGTCAGGTCGCCCAGCCCATCGACAGGGTTGAGGCCGTTGAAGGCAGAACGCAGCAGTGCATCGCTGGCCTTGAAGGCGCGCGTACCGAGTTTTTCACCCACCTTGCCCAGCACCTTCGCCGCCTGGCCTGCACCTTTGGCGAAGGGCAGCACAAAGCCGAAAATATCCAGCGTGAAATCCCTGATCGCCGCGCCGGTGTTGCCGTTAACTGCGTTTTCGATTGCATTCTTGAAGGGAATCAGCCCCGTCACAAAATCATGCCCAGCCTTGATACCCGCCTCTTCTTCCTCCACCCGGGTGCTGCCTCTGGCTCCTGCCTTCATCACATCGGGATCATGCAATAGATGGCCAGCCACGATGCCGGCAATCGTCTTGAATCGAGGGTTGGCATGAACAGCACTATTGGCTTCCTGGCCTGGCCGCAGCTCAGGCAAGTAAGGCGTGCTGAGCTGTTCGTTCAGAAGCCCGCCAGAGTATATTTCTTGCTGCGCCGGGGTGCCCTTTTCATAGGCCTCGTAATCGACCCACAGGCTTTTGCCTTGTGCCTGGCGTTCGACGTAGGTTTCAGGGTCGGCAACCCGGGGCGCCGGGTTGGGCAGATACCTGGGCAGGTCATCACGCCGGCGGATAACCCCTTGCAGGGGGAAAACCTCGTAATACACATGGCGGATATTTTTAGGGTCGCGGTCGCTGCCATTTTTGTCGACCTTGGTTTCCACGCGCATCAACAGCCCATAACGCGCCTTGGCCGCCTGCTCTTCAGCCGCCGACTCCTCCCCCTGCGCTTGCGCCGCACTGGCTTTGCGCAAGGAAAAAAACTCGACCTTGCCCGAGGCGATCGTTTGCCGGTCTTCCAAGGGCAGCTTCGAGAGCTGATGTTCGACTGTGGTTGTCACCCCCTCCTTGAGGTTACGCAGGTAACTATCAAACTCGCTGCTGAACTGTTGATTGATATCGGGTAGCGGCTTGACGCCGACAAAACGGTTGCCCAACTGAAAGTCGTATCGCTCGCCCTTTGGAATACGCTCCATTTTGCCAGCCATATAAATCTCAAGTAACGAGTGGTACTCGCTCTCGCTGGCATCGATATTGGCAATGCTGATGTTGGGCACATCAAACGGATCAGTGTCGCCGTACGCTTTTTTCAGCTCATCCAGCGCCATGTCCCTGCGGTTCGGCATGGGTGCGCTGAGTTGGTCTTGCGCCTTTTTAAGCGCGCTCAGTTCTTCGTTAAAAGCTTCACGTAATACCGCCACCTCTGCCAACGAGTAGTTCTCATCGCTCTTTCGGGAAATTCTGCCCTGGGCCACACCCCAGTCAATCAGCGCATTGGACTGAGCCTTGCCCTCGACGATCGCCTGGGCATCCGAAATCGGGCTTTGATTGGCCCGCCGCATGAACGCTTCGAAATCGGTACGACCCGCCATCCCCGGTTCCCAGAACTCGCCCACCTCGACCGCCGTCGACAGCCTTGCCCAAGCGGCTGACCCAACGACCAGGTTGTCGGGCATACCCGCAACGATAAAAGCCGGCGCAGCGCCCGCCAGCAAAGCGCGAGCAGCGGCCGGCGCCGTGTCGGCACTCGCTTTACCCTGCTCCTCCAGGTGCCGCGCCAGATGCGCCACCACCACCGAAGGGCTGACCCCCCAATTGGCCGGTTGATTGAGGTCATAACCGGCCACTACACCACGCGGGCTGGGAAGCTGTTCAGCGGCCGGTTGGGCCGACACAGCCCGGTCACTCCCCTGCACGGGTGGCTGAGGCAACGGGTTATCCAACACGTCGATAAGGTTGGAGAGTTGCTCTACGTCTTGCGGGACATACAAGGAATGCTCCCGCAGAAACCAGGCAATCGGTAGCATCTCGTTGGGTTGGGTTTGGTTGGCCTTGCCAAAGGTGGACAAGGAATGAACACGAAATCGTGCGATTTCCAACAGTGCGGGAATGTCCGCCTCAGGGTCCTGCGCCCCCGTACGGAGAATTTCACCCAAGGCTATCTTCAACGCCGCAAGGTTATGCGAATTACCGGCGCGCTCTTGCGCCGTACCCAGTGGCTGCTCGCTGACTTGGGCTAATGGGCTTACATTGCGCGGCACCCGTGCAACGGAACGTGCCGCGGGTGCCTGTGTGTCGTTGGCTGTCGGCTCAATCAGCACCGGCGGCGGCGCAATAAGCGTAAGCGGTTGCTGATGGACAGGGCTCATTGGGTTCAGAATCATGGGTTCAATCTCATACAGGGCGACAGGACAAAAGCAGGCATTCGGCCGGCTGAATTCCGGCACCAATGAGTGTCATCTCAAACAAAAAACGCGGAAGGGCTTTATGAGCAGACGTGTCCACAACCACAGCCATCCGCCACCGGCCATACTCAGATAGTCAACCCAGCCCGCCCACAGGTAGGATGGTTCACCCCTTCGCGAGGTTGTAACGATGTTCTTCGGCGTTCTACTGATCATCACCTGGCTGATCCTGTTACTGCGCTACCCGGCCAAGGCCTTGCCGGTATCACTCGCAGCCGCCGTCGGCCTGGGCCTGGTGGCCGTGTGGGTGGTGTGGTTGGATAACCGCGAAGCGGCGCAGTTGTCACGCCTGGAATTGCGCATCAGCTATGCGCCCCAGGAGTGCCCGGCCGACCGACCGCTGAAACTCACATTGAGCAACGGCAACGACGTGCCCCTCATGGAACTGCGCTGGCGCGTCGCCGCCTATGCGCCGGGCGACACGGTCAACCTGGCCGACAACGTCTACGCCGCCCCGCGCTATCGTGGCCCCGGCGAATTGCAGGCCGGCGCCACCTGGGACGATTGCCTGCCGACCCCACCGCTGCGCCCCGGCTACCGCCCGCAGACCCTGGAATTTCGCGCCGAGCACCTGCAAGGCAGTTTCTCGGACTGACAAAGGAATGATCCATGCCCAACGTACTGATCACCGGTTGCTCCAGCGGCATCGGCCGCGCCTTGGCCGATGCCTTCAAAGCGGCAGGCTATGAGGTGTGGGCCAGCGCCCGCAGTGAAGCCGACGTCACTGCCCTCACGGCGGCAGGCTTCAACGCCGTACAACTTGATGTAAATGACGGCGCCGCGTTGCAACACCTCGCCGAACAATGGGGCGAACTGGATGTGCTGATCAACAACGCCGGCTACGGCGCCATTGGCCCATTGCTTGACGGTGGCACCGAGGCCATGCAGCGGCAATTCGAAACCAATGTATTTTCCATCGTCGGCGTCACTCAGGCGCTGTTCCCCGCGTTACGGCGCGGCAGAGGGCTGGTGGTGAATATCGGCAGTGTGTCCGGCGTATTGGTTACGCCGTTTGCCGGCGCGTACTGCGCGTCCAAAGCCGCCGTGCACGCCTTGAGCGATGCCTTGCGCATGGAGCTGGCGCCGTTTGGCGTGCGGGTGATGGAAGTGCAACCGGGGGCTATCGATACGCGCTTTGCAAAAAACGCCGGAACCCAGGCCGAATTGCTGATCAACGAACAGTCGCCGTGGTGGCCGCTGCGCGAAAGCATTCGTGCGCGCGCTCAGGCCTCGCAGGACAACCCCACACCCGCCAGCCAATTTGCCGCCCGGGTGCTGCACGCCGTGCAGCACCCGACCCCGCCACGGTTATTGCGCGCAGGCAATGGCAGTCGAGCGTTGCCGTTAATGGCCGCCTGGTTGCCCAAGGGATTATTGGAAAAAGTGTTGAAGAAACGCTTTGGTTTGAACGGGAGTTTATAAATGATCGACTACAGCGACTTCTTCGAAGAAGTGATCCAGACCCATGTCGAGATTGAACAGTGGTTTGCCGGCGTTGCCCCTGAGGGCACACTGCAAAACCTGCTGGCGCGCTTCTCCCCCGACTTCAGCATGGTCGCCCCTGCCACCGGCACGCGGGTCAATGCGGCTGGGGTGAATGCGCTGTTTACGCGCCTGGGCGGCATGCGTCCGGGGTTGAAGATCACCTTGAGTGAAATGGCCGGGATTGACCGACATGCGCGGGGTGCCACCGTGACGTATCGCGAACATCAGGTTGATGACAGCGGCACGCAGACCGATCGACGGGCCACTGTAGTATTCGAGAAGCAAGCCAGCGGCGCGTTGTTGTGGCGCCACCTGCATGAAACCTTTATCAAAGCCTGACGCGATCAAACCTGTGGGAGCTGGCTTGCCTGCGATGGCGGTGGGTCAGCTGAAAACAGGTCAGCTGACAGTCCGCCATCGCAGGCAAGCCAGCTCCCACAGTTAGTTTTGTGTTGGGTTCACGATCACGGTGCAAGTGATCCCCGCCGCTAACAAAACGCCCTCCGGCACTTCATCAATGTGAATCCGCACCGGCACGCGCTGGGCCAGGCGCACCCAGTTGAACGTCGGGTTCACATCGGCGATCAGCTCGCGGCTTTCGGGGTTATCGCGGTCGTAGATGCCACGGGAGATGCTTTCCACATGGCCTTTGAGCGTCTCGCCGCTCATCAACTGCATATCCGCCTTATCACCGACCTTGACGTGAGGCAGTTTGGTTTCTTCGAAGAAGCCATAGACCCAGAACGAGTTCATATCGACTACGGCCATTTTGGCTTCGCCGATGCGTGCGTAGTCACCACGGTGCACGTTGAGGTTGGTGACATAACCGTCCACCGCCGCCACGACCTGGGTGCGTTTGAGGTTGAGTTCGGCGGCTTCCAGCTGCGCCAGCGCATGTTGGTAGTCGGCCAGGGCCGAGTCGGCGATGTTGCTGGCGTCGTCGCGGTTTTCCCTGGAGATCACCAGCGCGTCGAGGTCGGCGCGGCGGTGGGCGTTGAGCTTGCGCATTTCCCAGGTGGCTTTGCGCGAGGCGACCAACGATTGCGCCTGCTTGACCGCGATGCGGTAGTGCTCGGGGTCGATCTGCATCAGCAAGTCGCCCTTCTTCACCAACTGGTTGTCACGCACCGGCACCTCGACCACTTCACCGGTGACGTCGGCCGCCACGTTGATGATGTCGGCACGCACGCGGCCGTCGCGGGTCCAGGGGGTTTGCATGTAATGCACCCACAGCGTGCGGCCTATCCAGATCGCCAAAGCCAGTACCAGCAGGGTCGCGAGCAGGCTGAAAAACTTTTTCATCGGTGCATTCTCAACGGTAGACGGTCAGCGCCAGAGCGCCGAACAGGCAAACGAACAGGCTCAGGCGCAGCAACGCCGGGTGCCAGAAAAAACGGTACAGGTCGAACCCGGCCAAAAAGCGATCAAGCGCCCAGGCCAGCCCCGCCGCGATCAAAAACATCAGGGTCATGGTCGGCATGTAGAGGCCGTGGAACGCGATTTCACGAGGCATGCGGGGCTCCTTTGAGGGCCGCCAGTGGCGATTGCGGGTCCAGCAACGAGGTGCGGATAAAGTGCAGGTAGCTCTTCACCCGGCGCAGCGCCGAGGTGTCGAAGTGCGGGGCGAAGGGTTCATCGGTGGCCTGCACGCGACTGATCGCATGGTCGACCGCGATCAGGCCGCGCTCCAGGTTGCTCGCGCTGGGTTGCAGGAACAGCCGCACCAGCGAGCGCCCCATCACCCGGATCGCTTGGCGCCATGGCTGGGACTCGGCATACGCCGGGTGCACCGGCAAAATCGCCTGTTCCTTGCGCAGTTCAATAATCGCGTGGCCGACCTGCAGCACCACAAACATCCAGCGCAGCAAATCACGCTGCACTTGCGGCTGGCCGACGGCGAGGCCGTAGGCCTGGTGCAGCAGGTCACGGGTGCGGCTTTCAAAACTCGACGCCAGGCCCTTGAGCTTGCCGCTGATCGCGTACACCACTTGCTCGCGCAGGTCCTGCTCCAGGCGGCGCCACAGCCAGCGACTGTTGGGCGGCAGGATGATCGCCCCCGCCGCCGCGCACACCAGCATGCCGATGACCATGGCGATGTAGTCATTAATAAAGGCGTAGGGGTTGTAGACCGTGAGGTTGTCCGGCACCGAGCCGGTGCTGAAGAAGATCAGCAGGCCCACCCCCACTCCGGCGTAGTGCGGGCGTGAGGCGAGGAAGGCGCCGAAGATGATCACCGGGGCGAGCATCACGCACAGCAGCGGGAAGCCGTCGATCCAGGGGAACACGAAAAACATTTCGACAAATCCCACCAGCGCACCGATCAAGGTGCCGCAGGCCATCTGGAACGCCATGCGCTTGGGGTTGGGCGTGGCGGCGGACAGGCCGACGGTTGCGGCTGCGATCAGGGTCATGGTCGCGCCGCTCGGCCAGGCGGTGGCCACCCAGTAACTGCCGAGCACAATCAGGATGAACGAAGCGCGAATCCCTGAGGCAGCACAGGCCAGCCAGTTGGTTTTGGGGGTGAAGGTTTCGTCCCACTGTTCGCGCGCGTGGCTGTGATCGGCCAGGGACGCGTGGGTCAACGCGTAGTTGTGCAGGTCGTCGACAAAACGGTAGAGCAACTCGTAGGCGGTGTGAAAATCCAGCTGCTCGGCCTCGCTCGGGCTGCCTTCCTGGAAGCTCGCACGCAGGCTGCGCACCTTGTCGGGCAGGCCGTCCTTGTAGGCGCTGAGCGAGTTGACCAGGCGTGCCGCGTCGGGGCTGGTAAGCGCGCGGCCGGAGAAACCGTCGAGCACTTCGGCCAGATCCTGCAGGCCGGGTTTGATCGCCGCGACCACGTGATCAGCCGCGTCGGTGCGCAGGCGTTCGAGCAACTGGTGCAGGGCATTGAAGCGCGTGGTGAGGCTCATGAACTCGCTGTTGAGGCGGCTGAGCCGACCATTGCGCCGACGCATGTGCGGGTCTTCAAACACCGTGATGCTGCGCAACCCTTCCAGGCCCACGGCTTCGGCGATAAAGCGCACGTTGCTGGCCTCGAAGCCTTCGCGCTGGCTGCGCCCCCGCAGGCCGTCGGTGACGAACAGCGCAAACACGCCGAACCGCTGATACAGCGCGTTGCGCATCGCGGCGCTGCTGGTTTGCGGCAGGATCGCGGCGCTGACCAGGGTCGAGCAAAGAATCCCCAGGGAGATTTCCAGCACACGCCACACGGCCGCCATAAACGCGCCATCCGGGTGGGCCAGCGCGGGCAGGCCGACCATCGCCGCCGTATAGCCGGCCAACACAAACCCATAGGCGCGAAAGTTACGATTACGCGTCGCGCCGGCGGTGCAGATGCCGACCCAGATCGCCAGCGCGCCGAGGAACAATTCAGTGTTCTGGGCAAACAGGGCAATCAAGAAGACCATCACCGCCGACCCCGCCAGGGTGCCGAGGAAGCGATAGAAACTCTTGGCGAACACCTGGCCGCTCTGCGGTTGCATCACGATAAACACGGTGATCATCGCCGTGCGCGGCTGCGGCAGCTCCAGGCGCATGGCCAGCCACAGCGTGAGGAACGCCGCAATCAGCACCTTGAAGATATACACCCAGGTCACGCCGTCGCTGCGTGCCCAGTCGAAAAAACCGCGGCGCCACTCAAGGGCGTGCAGCCAGCGCAGCGGTGCAGGCAAGGGCGTCATGAAATCCTACTCAGTGATCAAACACGGCAAGCGCCGCCGGGGTTTTGCTCGGGAGGGTCCTGGCCGGTTGCGGCACATCGTTACCTGCGCCGAGCCCGCCGCCCAGGGCGGTGACCAGTTCAGCATGGGCACTCAGGCGCGCAGCCTGCACCTGTTGCTCGACCTGCTGCTGGCGAAACAACAAGGTCTGGGCGTTCAACACATTGAGGTAGTCCGTAAGGCCGCGCTGGTAGGCGATCATCGCGATGTCATAGGTTTTCTGCGCCGAGGCCACCGACTGCGCGGCGAAGGACGCCTGTTTTTCCATGGACTCGCGGCGGATTAACTGGTCGCTGATGCCCTTGAGCGCATTGACCAGGGTCTGGTTGTACCTGGCCACCGCAATGTCATAACCGGCGCTGGCTTCGCCCAATTGCCCGCGCAAACGGCCGCCGTCGAAAATCGGCAAGGTGATCGCCGGGCCAACGGTGTAGTTGAATTTCTTGCCGGCGAGAAACTCCAGCATGCCGCCGCCGGTGGCCATGTAGCCGAGGCTGCCGACCAGGTCGACGTTGGGGTAGAAGCCGGCATGCGCAACGTCGATGCCACGGGCCTGGGCCGCCACCTGCCAGCGGCCGGCGACTACGTCCGGGCGCTGGCCAAGCAATTGCGCAGGCAAGGCGGACGGCAGTTTCAGCGGCGCAGCGAGGGACAACGTGGGGCGCTGCAACTGCGCGCCCTCCCCGGCCCCTTACCGGCAAGCGCCGCCAACTGGTTACGGCTCAGGGCGATTGCTTCGTCCAGGGCATCCAGTTGGCGATGGGTTTCCGGCAGCGGGGTTTCGGCCTGACTCACATCGAAATGGGTGCCGATCCCCGCGTTCAGGCGTTTATTCGCCAGGTCGAGAATCTGTTGTTGCTGGGCCAATGTGGCCGCGACGATATCGCGGTTGGCGTAGTGCAACGACAGTTGGATATAGGCGCGCACCACGTTGTTTTGCAGCTCAAGCTGGGCCTGTCGCGCTTCAGCAGCACTCATGTGCGCCAGGTCGACGGCACGCTCGCTGGCATTGCTTTCGCGGCCCCACAGGTCGAGGGCGTAGCTCAACCCCAGGGACGAATTGTTGTCCCAGGTGGTGGCACCGCTCAGCTCGCCCGGCCCGTAGAACTGATCCTTCGGCCAGTTATGGCGCTTGAGCGTGGTGTCACTGTTGACCTGCAGCGACTCGGCCGACTCGGCGATCCCGGCCATCGCTCGCGCTTCACGCACCCGCGCGGCAGCCATGGCCAGGCTCGGGCTGTTTTGGGTAGCGAGGTCGACCCAGCGGGTCAGTTGCGGGTCGCCATAGGCCTGCCACCACTGCGCGGCGGGCCAGTGGGCGTCCTGGGTGGCGCGCTGGATCGCTTCGTCGGTAGCCAGGTTATTGGCGTTGAGGGACTGGCCTTGTGGGGCGATTCCTCCGGTTCCGATGCAGCCGCTGATTGCTAGAGATAAGGCCCAAACACTGAGAGTCTTTAGCTCTCTGCTGATGCGACGCGGCACGGCAAACGAATTCCTGAGGTGGTATTGCGCGAAGGTGGCGCAATTCTAGGCGGCGGCATGGAGGACGATAAGCTGGCATTCCTGTGAATCTTTGTTACCGTTCAAGCGATAATCCGTTGGTAGGGATCACTGGACGGCGTAACTTTCTGTCACAATTTGTTATCTCCCCTGAGAACACTCCATGGACACTTTGCAAAACATGCGCGCCTTCAGTTGCGTGGCCGAAGCCGGCAGCTTCACCGCCGCCGCCGTGCAACTGGACACCACCACTGCCAACGTCTCGCGCGCGGTCTCCAACCTTGAGGCCCATCTGCAAACCCGCTTGCTCAACCGCACGACCCGCCGCATCGCGCTGACCGAGGCCGGCAAACGCTATTTGCTGCGCTGTGAGCAGATCCTCGCTTATGTCGAGGAAGCCGAGGCCGAAGCCAGCGACGCGCATGCCCGCCCTGCCGGGCAGTTGAAAGTGCACACCATGACCGGTATCGGCCAGCATTTCGTGATCGACGCCATCGCCCGTTACCGCCGCACCCACCCCGATGTGACCTTCGACCTGACCCTGGCCAACCGCGTGCCGGACCTGTTGGACGAGGGCTACGACGTGTCCATTGTGCTGGCCAGTGAACTGCCGGATTCGGGGTTCGTCTCGCAGCGGCTGGGCATCACCTACAGCATTGCGTGTGCCTCACCGGATTACGTCAAGGCCAAGGGGTGCGCGCAGCGGCCTCAGGATTTGCTTAACCATGCGTGCTTGCGGTTGGTGAGCCCGGTGATTCAGTTGGATAAATGGACGTTCAACGGCCCTGAGGGCCAGGAAAGTGTGGCGATCAATACGTCGCCGTTTCTGGTGAATTCGGCGGATGCGATGAAGACTGCGATTACCAGTGGGATGGGGGTGGGGCTGTTGCCGGTGTATGCGGCGATCGAGGGGTTGCGTAATGGAACGCTGGTGCGGGTGATGCCCAACTATCGTTCGCAGGAGCTGAACCTGTATGCCATCTATCCGTCGCGGCAGTATCTGGATGCGAAGATCAAGACTTGGGTGGAGTACTTGAGGGGGTCGTTGCCGGAGATTCTGGCGGCGCATCAGGCGGAGCTGGTGGCTTATGAGTTGAGTGGTAGCCTGAGTGGGGCGCGGTTGGCTAATTGAGCTGGGGGCTTTGGTTTTGGGTGTATATCCGTTGTTTGTGTGACGGCGGCTTATGGTTCCGCTCTTACAGCGGGTCACTTTTGGAAGAGCGCCAAAAGTAACCAAAAACGCTTTGCCCCATCACTCGGCACCTCGCCTCCGGCTCGGTGTGCCCTCACTCCGGCTTGAATCCGTGGGCCGCCGCGATGGGCCATCCTTGGCCCAGCGCGGCTAACCCGGCGTCCTGCCGGGTTACCCACGGATTCAAGCCTGCGTTCGGCCATCGTGATTGACGGGGCGTCTCAGATCACAATCAAAAGCCCTAGATCAAAAGATCGCTGACTTCGTCAGCGGTAAGGATGTAAGGGCCACAGCAAAAACAAAGCAAAGCGAGGCGGCCTGACAGCCGACCTGAGCATTGAAGCTTTCCTAGGTTCAAATGTGGGAGCTGGCTTGCCTGCGATGGCATCGACTTGGTTTGCCTGATGCACCGAGGTGTCTGCATCGCAGGCAAGCCAGCTCCCACAGAAAAGCCAATCCACTGGGATCCCGCTCTTGATCTACACCACTCAGGTCGGCTACTAGGCCGCCGTGCTCTGCTTTTGATTTTGATTTTGATCTAGGCGCCCCATTAACCACGCTGGCCGCACGCAGGCTTGAATCCGTGGGTAACCCGGCAGGACGCCGGGTTAGCCGCGCTGGGCCAAGGATGGCCCATCGCGGCGGCCCACGGATTCAAGTCTGCGTGCGGGCACACCGAGCCGGAGGCGAGGTGCCGAGTGGTGGGGCAAGAGCCTTTTGGTTACTTTTGGGCTCTTTCCAAAAGTGACCCGCCGTAAGGGCGGAACCATAGGCGGCCGTTACCGCAGCAACGGATATTCCCCCCAACCTGACAACCCCCCGTCAAGAATGTTAGCGTGCTTACCATTCTTCCGTAGTCGATGAGCCCGCCTGCAATGAAAAAGACCGTCCTCGCCTTCAGCCGCGTCACCCCGGAAATGATCGAACGCCTGCAACAGGATTTCGAAGTAATCGCGCCCACCCCCAAGCTGGGTGACATCAACGCGCAATTCAACGAAGCCCTCCCCCATGCCCATGGCCTGATCGGCGTAGGTCGCAAGCTGGGCCGCGCACAGCTCGAAGGCGCGACCCGGCTGGAGGTGGTGTCCAGCGTCTCGGTGGGTTACGACAACTATGACGTGCCGTACTTCAACGAGCGCGGAATCATGCTCACCAACACCCCCGACGTACTCACCGAAAGCACCGCCGACCTGGCCTTCGCCCTGCTGATGAGCAGTGCACGCCGCGTGGCCGAGCTGGACGCCTGGACCAAGGCCGGCCAGTGGAAAGCCAGCGTCGGCGCACCATTGTTCGGTTGCGATGTGCATGGCAAGACCCTGGGTATCGTCGGCATGGGCAACATCGGCGCGGCCGTGGCCCGGCGTGGGCGGCTGGGTTTCAATATGCCGATTCTGTACAGCGGCAACAGCCGCAAGACTCAGCTGGAGCAGGAACTGGGCGCGCAGTTCCGCAGCCTGGACCAGTTGCTCGCCGAGGCGGACTTCGTGTGCCTGGTGGTGCCGTTAAGCGACAAGACCCGCCACCTGATCAGCACCCGCGAACTGGGGCTGATGAAGCCCGGCGCGATCCTGATCAATATTTCCCGTGGCCCGGTGGTCGACGAACCCGCCCTGATCGAAGCCCTGCAAACCGGGAAAATTCGCGGCGCCGGGCTGGATGTGTATGAACAGGAGCCGCTGGCCGAGTCGCCGTTGTTCCAACTGAGCAACGCCGTGACCCTGCCGCATATCGGCTCGGCCACCCATGAAACCCGCGAAGCCATGGCCAACCGCGCCCTGGAGAACCTGCGCAGCGCCTTGCTGGGCCAGCGTCCGCAGGATCTGGTGAACCCGCAGGTGTGGAAGGGCTGACCCATACCCCTTGTGGAATGGGCTTGTGTGGGAGCTGGCTCGCCCACACGCATCCCGACACAAAATGCGGTTAAAGCCTGGCTGCTCCAAGTCGATAACCCTCTATAGATCGTCATCCCTGATTCACAGAAGGTTTTTATGTCCACCACCAAAGCCCGCGCAGACTCACTCTCGCTTCTGCTCTTTACCTTGCGTAGCGGCAAGCTGATGGCCATCAACCTGCTGAAAGTCAGTGAAATCATCCCCTGCCCGCCACTGACCAAACTGCCGGAGTCGCACCCCCACGTCAAAGGCATCGCCACCCTGCGCGGTAACTCGCTGGCGGTGATCGACCTGAGCCGTGCCCTGGGCGAAATGCCCCTGGCGGACCCGGACGGTGGCTGCCTGATCGTCACCGATGTCAGCCGTTCCAAGCAGGGCCTGCATGTGCAGGCGGTGAGCAAGATCGTGCACTGCCTGACCACCGACATCCGCCCGCCGCCTTACGGCTCCGGCGGTAACCGTGCGTTTATCACCGGGGTCACCCAGGTGGAAGGCGGCCTGGTGCAGGTGCTGGACATCGAAAAAGTCATCCACGGCATCGCGCCGGCGCCGATTGAAGCGGCGCCTACCGACTTGACCATGGAAGAGGCCGAAGTGCTGGGCAACGCGCGTATCCTGGTGGTCGACGACAGCCAGGTGGCCCTGCAACAGTCGGTACACACCTTGCGCAACCTCGGCCTGACCTGCCACACCGCACGCAGTGCCAAGGAAGCCATCGATGTGCTGCTGGAGCTGCAAGGCACGGTCGAGCAGATCAACGTGGTGGTGTCCGACATCGAAATGTCGGAAATGGACGGCTATGCCCTCACCCGCACCCTGCGCGAAACCCCGGACTTCCAGCAGCTATACGTGCTGCTGCACACCTCCCTGGACAGCGCGATGAACAGCGAAAAAGCCCGCCTGGCGGGTGCCGACGCGGTGCTGACCAAGTTCTCTTCGCCAGAACTGACCAAGTGCCTGGTGGTGGCCGCACAGACCGTGGCGCAAAAGGGCCTGTAATCGGTGACAGCGTATTACCAGCTGCTGCGCCGCGACCTCACCCGCAGCCTGCCCGCCCCGCAATGGCCGGCAGGCACTGTGCTGGATCACTACCGCGACGACTTGGCCCCGGCGATCCACGCCGTATTGCGCATGACCCAGGAGCAGGGTGGCGGCCGCGTACCCAATCTGGAAACCTGGCGACACCAGTTCATCACCGATGCCGAGTTCGACCCCGCACTGTGCCTGGTGGCGAGCAACCACGAGGGCATTCTCGGCGTGGCTCAGTGCTGGACCAGCGCCTTTATCAAGAACCTCTGCGTACACCCCTGCGCCCAGGGCCAGGGGCTGGGCCGCGCCTTGTTGCTGCACGCGTTTGGGGTGTTCAAGCAACGCGGTGAACCCTATGTGGACCTCAAGGTGCTGGAAAGCAACCTGCGCGCTCGGCAATTGTATGAAAGCGCGGGCATGGTGTTTGTGCTGCGCGATGTGGTCGCCGAGGACTGACAGGCGCTGGCGCATAACTTGCTTCCAGAGTCTCTGAAGGGGTGGAAAGAGGTAAAAACCCGTCACCCTTCCTGCGTGCCCTCTGACCTTGCCTGGTGACAGATCCGCCCATGAACACCCATTTTTCCTGCGTTGGCTGCGGCAAATGCTGCACTGACCATCACGTCCCCTTGACCCTCGCCGAAGCCCGTATGTGGGCGGCCGACGGCGGTAATGTCATCGTTCTGGTGGAGGGTTTCCTGGGCAACGGCCTGGGCCTGCCGCAACAACAACGCGAGCACGCCGAGCGGCGTTCGGTGGTGGTGCCCAGCGGCAATACCGAGGCGTTTGTGGCAATTACCTTTGCCGCCTACAACGCCGGGCGCTGCCGGAATCTTGACGAAGACAACCTGTGCCGCATTTATGAACGCCGCCCGTTGGTGTGCCGGATCTATCCGATGGAGATCAACCCGCATATCCCGCTCAACCCCGTCGCCAAGGACTGCCCGCCGGAGTCCTGGGAACAGGGGCCGGCACTGATCGTCGGGGGTGATCTGGTGGATGCAGGGCTGGCCGAGCTGATCCGTCGCTCACGCCAGGCCGACCGTGACGATGTGCAGACCAAAGAAGCGGTGTGCGCCTTGCTCGGGATTCGCACCACAGCGCTCAAGGGCGATGGGTTTACCGCCTATTTGCCGGATATGGGCGCCTTTGCCCAGGCGATCGAGCTGGCGGCGGAACAGCCAGCCGTGGCCAATGAGTGGGTGTTCCATGTGTCCGGCATGGACATCGCCGAACAGCTGTTGGACGCCGGCGCGCAGATCGCCACCGAGGTGCCGGCCAACTACGCGTTCATTTCACTGCGCGCTGCCTAGGCGTGCAGTGTGCGCAGGGTCAGAGGCTGGCCATGCACTCGATCTCGATCCGCGCACCCGCCGACAGCCCGGCCGCGACGGTGGTGCGGGTCGGCAGGCGGCCCGCCGGAAAACTGCTGGCATAGACTTGGTTCATCGCCGCAAAGTCTTTGATGTCGGCAAGAATCACCATGCATTTGGCAACCCGGTCCATCCCGATGCCGCGCGCCTTGAGAATCCCGCGCAAGGTCGTGAAGATCTGCGCGGTTTCTGCGCGAATGCCGCCGGGCACCAGATCGCCGTTGGCATCCAGCCCCAGCAACCCCGAGATATACAGGGTTTGCCCGACTTGCACGGTTTCCGAGAACGGCAAACCACCCTCCGACGGCGTGTAAATCATCTTGACCGGCTTAAGCGGTGCCGCGCCCAGGTAGGGCTCGGTAATGGCAACGTACTTGCCATTGTCTTTCAAGCGTTTCAGTGCCCGGTTCAGCGCTGCGGTCAAATCAGGGTTGGCCTTGCGCGTCGCAATGGCGACGCCGCCGCCCAACATTTCATCGACCACCGCCGGCCCGGCAAAGGCAAACAACGCGCCCTGAGGGGTGTTCAACAAGGCTTCGTTGATTTCCAGGGTGTTCTGCAACGTGGCGTCGATTTCACCGGCCAGCAGGCTCTTGATCAGTTCGGCATTCGGGCCAAAACTGCGCACCACCACCCCTTGCGGCGCCCAGCGCGTCTTGGCAAAGGCTTCACGGCTGGTGCCCGCCAGTACGCCAATCCGTTTGCCCTTGAGCGATTGCGGGTTTGGCAGCAGGTTGGCGCCCCTGCGCACCACCAACCGGCTTTCAAGGGCATAGAGGTCGTGGGTGAAGTCGACGATTTCACGGCGCGCCGGGGTCGCGGTCATGGGCATGATGGCGTCAAAACGCCCGGCCTGAAGCGCTGCGATATTGGTCGCGTAAGGCTGGTCGACCCACACGCAACGCGCATTGAGTTCAGCACACAAGGCGTTGCCCAGCTCGATATCCAACCCCGCGAGTTCGCCTTGCGCATTGCGGTATTCAAACGGCGGTACATCCGCTTCGACCCCGAAGCGTATCTCGCGCCAAGGGTTCTCGGGACTGGGCGCAACAGCACATCCCGTCCCGGCCAATAAAATGAGTGAATACGTCGCCAAAGCCAACAATCGTTTTGCCGTAGTCATAAACCTGTCCTGTGCCTGAGTTGTGTGAAGCATGCGGGCTGGGTGACTCACAGCCCGAACGCAGCAGACGTTCTAACAAGCACTAACCGGTCTCTCACTACGACTCGCCTGTTTATTTCGTAGGATTACTCCCAAAGTCAGCTTAGCTGGCTTTGCGTCCTACTGCCGCCGCCCCCAGAGACCGTGTGCCAACTGGCGCAAATCTTCGCGCCAGCGCGGCCAGCAATTCGTCACAGCTGTAACCGCCGATGTCGATAAGGTCTTGGTTGGCGGGCAATTAATCAGCTATCACCGGGCATCCAGACGATAGGGTGCCAGGAGCCGCTGGTGTTCGCCGTTCTGCATCAGCTCTTCAAGGGCCCGGTTGAGGTCATTGCGCAGCGCGGTATCGGGTTTGCGCACCGCGATCGCCACGCCGTCGCCCAGCAATTCGGCTGAAACGGCGGGGCCCAGGAAGTCGAAATTCAGACCCTGCTCGGTGTCGAGCAAGGCCATGCGGATTTCCACAGAGCCCTGCAAGGTTGCATCGATATCGCCGGCCACCAGGCTGCGGACCAGCTCATCATTGAGCCAGAAAGGCTTGATAATCACGCCCTCGGACGCCCACTGCGAGCGGGCAAAGGCTTCGCGGTTGCTGCCCAGCAAGACGCCAACCCGCTTGCCCTTGAGCGACCTTGCATTCGGCATCAGGCCTGAGGCCTTGCGGGCCACCAGACGCGTGGTGAAGGGGTAGAGGTTCTCAGTAAAACCCGCCCAGCGCTTCCGTTGAGGCGTGGGAGCCATGCCCATGATCGCATCGAATTGCCTGGCTTCCAGGGCAGGGAAATCTTCGACCAGCACCTGATCGACCCAGGTGCAGCGCACATTCAGTTGCTGGCACAGGGCATTGCCCAAATCGATGTTCAGGCCAACCAATTGCCCTTGCGGGTTGCGGCTCTGAAACGGCGGGAATTGCGCGGCAACCGCGAAGCGGATTTCGCGTCGGGGAGGCTCATCCGCCGCAACGGCATCCGCCGAGAACAACAGGGCCAGCGCTGCACAAAAGTGTATCGGGGTCACGGGAAGCGTCCTTTTCCGAAAAGACCAGCCTCACCACACCCAACCCCGGGATAAACACGCGGGGCAGAGCAGAGGCTGTGCAAGCTTTCAAGAAACGGGCGCATGCCTACAAGCAGAAACATCCGCGAAAGTCGTAGGCAACTTCCGCTAAATTTTAAGTCACTTAATCTTAACGTTTACCCATGGAACGACGAGTACCCGGTGGGGCCATGCCCGGAGATTTGGTGTGGCCGTTCTTGGCGCCGTTCTTGTACCAGGGCTGGGCGGCATTCTTGGCCCCGGCCAGCTCACCCGGTTTGAAGGGAAACTTGAACGCCGGGATCTCGGTTTTTTCAACGCCTTCGGCGCTGGCCGGATCGACGAGGTCGGCCGCTTCAACAGGGGGTTGTGTCGGGGAAGTCATGAAAGCTCCGGAACGTGCAAAAAATGACGCGGGGCCAGGTTGCGGACCACGCTGGCGCGCAGTATACCTGCCCATCTCGGATCTTTAACCACCGCCTGTACGAATGGTCGACGTTTACTGACAGCGCTGTCAGTTAGCAGTCACCTTGCTGACCGGATTGGCGAGCTATAAAGGCCTTCACTCTTCCCATCCTTTGCCCTGGCGCCTCACCCCATGCAAATTCGACGCAAAACCGCCCTGATCGTGGGTGTCCTTGTGGTGCTGGCCGTTGCAGCCTGGGCCTTGACCCGCCCGGCCAAGACCAAACTGGCGGCGCCCACAGCGATCCCGGTGCGGGTGGTGAGCGTGGCGCAGCAGGATATTGCGCGTTTTGTCAGCGGGATTGGTACGGTGCTGTCGTTGCACAGCGTGGTGATTCGCCCGCAAGTCGACGGCATTCTCACCAAATTGCTGGTCAAGGAAGGGCAACTGGTCAAGGCCGGCGACTTGCTGGCGACCATCGATGACCGCTCTATCCGTGCCAGCCTCGACCAGGCCAGGGCCCAACTGGGCGAGAGCCAGGCGCAGTTGCAGGTGGCGCTGGTCAACCTCAAGCGCTACAAGGAGCTAAGCGTCGACGACGGCGTATCCAAGCAGACCTATGACCAGCAACAAGCCTTGGTCAACCAGCTCAAGGCCACCGCCCAGGGCAACCAGGCAGCGATTGACTCGGCCCAAGTGCAGCTTTCCTACACCCAGATTCGCTCTCCGGTAACAGGTCGCGTGGGCATTCGTACCGTGGATGAAGGCAACTTCCTGCGCATGAGCGACACCCAGGGCCTGTTTTCCGTGACGCAAATCGACCCGATTGCCGTCGAATTTTCGCTGCCGCAACAGATGCTGCCGACCCTGCAAGGCTTGATCGCCGCGCCCACCAAAGCCAGCGTCGACGCCTACATGGGCGCCGACACCGACGGCCAGACCGGCGACTTGCTCGGTGAAGGCCATTTGAGCCTGATCGACAACCAGATCAGCTCCACCACCGGCACCCTGCGCGCCAAGGCAGAGTTCAGCAACGCCTCGCAGCGCCTGTGGCCGGGGCAACTGGTGACAATCAAGATCCAGACCGCCCTCGACAAAAATGCCCTGGTGGTGCCGCTGACCGTGGTGCAACGCGGCCTGGATTCGCATTTTGTGTACCGGGTCAACGGCAACAAGGTCGACGTGGTGCCGGTGCAGGTGACCTACCAGGACAGCGACGTGAACATCATCAAGGGCGTGCAGGCCGGCGACGTGCTGGTCAGCGATGGCCAGTCGCGGCTCAAGGCCGGGGCCCAGGTTGAGGTGCTCAAGGAGCCGCCGCAGGTGATCCAGACCGTCGACGCCAAGGTGCAGCCATGAGCCGTTCGCCGTCAGCCTGGTGCGTCGACCACCCGGTCGCCACCCTGCTGCTGACATTTGCTCTGGTACTGCTCGGGATGATTGCCTTCCCACGCCTGGCCATCGCCCCACTGCCGGAAGCGGAGTTTCCTACGATCCAGGTCACGGCCACCCTGCCCGGCGCCAGCCCGGACACCATGGCGTCATCGGTGGCTACTCCGCTGGAGGTGCAATTCAGCGCCATCCCCGGCATGACCCAGATGACCTCCAGCAGCGCCTTGGGCTCAAGCCTGCTGACCCTGCAGTTCACCCTGAACAAGAGCATCGACACCGCCGCGCAAGAAGTGCAGGCGGCGATCAACACCGCGTCCGGCAAGCTGCCCAGCGATATGCCGAGCCTGCCGACCTGGAAGAAGGTCAACCCGGCCGACAGCCCGGTACTGATCCTCAGCGTCAGCTCCGACAGCATGCCCAGCACCGAGCTGAGCGACTATGTGGAGACCCTGCTGGCCCGCCAGATCAGCCAGATCGACGGCGTCGGCCAGATCAACATTACCGGCCAGCAACGCCCGGCGATTCGCGTGCAGGCCTCCCCGGACAAACTCGCGGCCATCGGCCTGACCCTGGCCGACATCCGCCTGGCCATCCAGCAATCAAGTTTGAACCTGGCCAAGGGCGCGATCTACGGCGAAAACAGCGTGTCGACCCTGTCGACCAACGACCAGCTGTTTCACCCGCAGGACTACGCGCAGCTGATCGTGTCCTACAAGAACGGTGCCCCGGTTCAACTGCGCGATGTCGCCAAAGTCATCAATGGCTCGGAAAACGCCTACGTGCAGGCCTGGTCCGGTGACACACCGGGGGTCAACCTGGTGATTTCGCGTCAGCCCGGCGCGAATATCGTCGAGACGGTGGACCGCATTCAGGCCGAGCTGCCGCGCCTGCAAGCCATGCTGCCGGCGTCGGTGCAGGTCAGCGTGTTGACCGACCGCACCAAGACCATCCGCGCCTCCCTGCATGAAGTGGAAGTGACCCTGCTGATCGCGATCCTGCTGGTGGTGGCGGTGATGGCGCTGTTCCTGCGCCAGCTGTCGGCCACGCTGATTGTGTCCAGCGTGCTCGGCGTGTCGCTGGTCGCCAGTTTTGCGCTGATGTACCTGATGGGCTTCAGCCTGAACAACTTGACCCTGGTGGCCATCGTGATCGCCGTGGGCTTTGTGGTGGACGATGCGATCGTGGTAGTGGAGAACATTCACCGTCACCTCGAAGCCGGGTTGGACAAACGCGAAGCGGCGATCAAGGGTGCCGGCGAGATCGGCTTTACCGTGGTGTCCATCAGCTTCTCGCTGGTGGCGGCGTTTATCCCGCTGCTGTTCATGGGCGGCGTAGTCGGGCGGCTGTTCAAGGAATTTGCCTTGACCGCCACCTCGACCATCCTGATTTCGGTGGTGGTGTCGCTGACCCTGGCGCCGACCCTGGCGGCACTGTTCATGCGCGCCCCCACCCATCACACCCACGACAAACCCGGCTTCAGCGAACGCCTGCTGGCCGCTTATGCACGCAACCTGCGGCGTGCCCTGGCGCACCAACGCAGCATGGCGGCGATCTTTATCGTGACGCTGGCGCTGGCCGTGGTCGGTTACGTGTTTATTCCCAAGGGCTTTTTCCCAGTGCAGGACACCGGTTTTGTGCTCGGCACCAGCGAAGCGGCGGCGGATGTGTCGTACCCCGACATGGTGGCCAAGCACAAGGCGCTGGCCGAGATCGTCAAGGACGACCCGGCGGTGCAGGCGTTTTCCCATTCGGTGGGCGTTACCGGCAGCAACCAGACCATCGCCAACGGCCGCTTCTGGATCGCGTTGAAAGATCGCGGTGACCGCGACGTGTCGGCCAGCCAGTTCATCGACCGCATCCGCCCGAAACTGGCGAAGGTGCCGGGTATCGTGCTGTACCTGCGCGCCGGCCAGGACATCAACCTAAGCTCCGGCCCCAGTCGCGCCCAGTACCAATACGTGCTCAAGAGCAACGACGGCCCGACGCTCAACACCTGGACCCAGCGCCTCACCGAAAAACTGCGCGCCAACCCGGCTTTTCGTGACCTGTCCAACGACCTGCAACTGGGCGGCAGCATCACCCACATCAGCATCGACCGCCAGGCCGCCGCGCGTTTCGGCCTGACGGCCACCGATGTCGACCAGGCACTGTATGACGCCTTCGGCCAGCGCCAGATCAACGAGTTCCAGACCGAGATCAACCAGTACCAGGTGGTGCTGGAACTGGACACCCAGCAACGCGGCAAGGCCGAGAGCCTGAACTACTTCTACCTGCGCTCGCCGTTGACCAACGAGATGGTGCCGCTGTCAGCGCTGGCCAAGGTCGACCCACCCACCGTCGGGCCCTTGTCCATCAGCCATGACGGCATGTTCCCGGCCGCCAACCTGTCGTTCAACCTGGCGCCCGGCGTGGCGTTGGGCGATGCGGTGATCATGCTCAACCAGGCGAAAAATGAAATCGGCATGCCGACCACCATCATCGGCAACTTCCAGGGGGCGGCGCAGGCGTTCCAGAGTTCGCTGGCCAGCCAGCCGTGGCTGATCCTCGCGGCGCTGGTGGCGGTCTACATCATTCTCGGCGTGCTGTACGAGAGCTTCGTGCACCCGCTGACGATCATTTCCACCTTGCCCTCGGCGGGGTTGGGCGCGCTGATCATGCTGTCGCTGATGGGCCAGGACTTCTCGATCATGGCGCTGATCGGGCTGGTGCTGCTGATCGGGATCGTGAAGAAAAACGGCATCCTGATGATCGACTTTGCGCTGGACGCACAACGTGTTCGCGGATTGTCACCGGAGGATGCGATCTATGAAGCGTGCGTCACGCGGTTCCGGCCGATCATCATGACCACCCTCGCCGCCCTGCTCGGCGCGGTGCCGCTGATGCTCGGCGCCGGCCCCGGCGCAGAAATGCGCCAGCCGTTGGGCATCGCGGTGGTCGGCGGGCTGTTGGTGAGCCAGGCGCTGACGCTGTTCACCACACCGGTCATATACTTGTACCTTGAGAAGTTTTTCCACCGGCCCAAACCAGCTGCCGAGCCGGCGACCACGCACTGAGGCGGTGTCATGCGCGTCCTGATTATTGAAGATGAAGAGAAAACCGCGGACTACCTGCACCGCGGCCTGACCGAACAAGGCTATACCGTGGATGTGGCCCGCGAAGGCGTCGAGGGGTTGCACCTGGCGCTGGAGAACGATTACGCGGTGATCGTGCTCGACGTGATGCTGCCCGGCCTCGACGGCTTTGGCGTGTTGCGCGCCTTGCGTGCACGCAAGCAGACACCGGTGATCATGCTTACCGCCCGCGAGCGCGTGGAGGACCGCATTCGCGGCCTGCGCGAAGGCGCCGATGACTATCTGGGCAAGCCGTTTTCGTTCCTGGAGCTGGTGGCACGCCTGCAGGCATTGACCCGCCGCAGTGGCGGCCATGAGCCGGTGCAGGTGACCGTGGCCGACCTGTGGATCGACCTGATCAGCCGCAAGGCCAGCCGCAACGGCCTGCGCCTGGACCTGACCGCCAAGGAGTTCTCGCTGCTCAGCGTATTGGCGCGGCGCCAGGGTGAAATCCTGTCCAAGACCGCCATCGCGGAAATGGTCTGGGACATCAATTTCGACAGCGACGCCAATGTGGTGGAAGTCGCGATCAAACGCCTGCGCGCCAAACTGGACGGGCCGTTCGAGCAAAAGCTGCTGCACACCATCCGCGGCATGGGTTATGTGCTGGAGAGCCGCAGTGTCGGCTAACTCCATTGCACTGCGCCTGAGCGGCATGTTCACGCTGGTGGCGCTGCTGATCTTTCTGTTGATCGGCGGCGCGTTGTACCAGCAGGTTGACCGGGGCCTGGGCTTGTTGCCGGGGGCCGAGCTGGATGCGCGTTACAGCGTGCTCGAATCCTCGGTGAATCGCTTCGGTACGCCGGACCATTGGGTGAAGATCCAGGCCAAGCTCAAGCTGTTGGGCGAGGAAGACAAGCGCATCCGCTTTTGGGTGGTGAGCAGCGACCCGACCTATGAGTACGGTAACCCGGACGCACAGATCCGTGAGTTTGCCGCCGGGCCCACGGGCAAGCGCGACCTGCGCCTGCCGGGGCGTGAATACCCGTTCAAGGTGCTGGTGAGCCAATTTGCGGCGAAAGACCAACGCCCGCCGCTGCGCTTCATGATCGCCATCGACACCGAGAACTTCCGGGCCACCCAGCACCAGCTGCTGATGGCCTTGATCGGGCTGGCCTTTGTGGGGGTCGTGATGGCCTCGTTGCTGGGCTTCTGGGTGTCGCGCCTGGGCCTCAAGCCGCTGATAAAGCTCTCGGACGAAGCGCAGAAACTCGCCCCGCCCAAACTCTCCGGGCGCCTGCAACTGTCGCCGCTGCCGCCGGAGTTGAGCCAGTTCGTCAACTCGTTCAACGCCACCCTCGACCGCGTTGAGCAGGCCTATTCACGCCTGGAATCGTTCAACGCCGATGTGGCCCATGAGCTGCGCTCGCCGCTGACCAACCTGATTGGCCAGACCCAGGTGGCCCTGACGCGGGGGCGTTCGGCGGAGCATTACTTCGAGGTGCTGCAGTCCAATCTTGAGGAATTGGAGCGCCTGCGTTCGATCATCAATGACATGTTGTTCCTCGCCAGTGCCGACCAGGGCAGCAAGGCCACCAAGCTGATCGAAAGCTCGCTGGCCGATGAAGTGGCCACCACGCTCGATTACCTGGATTTCATTCTGGAAGACGCCCAGGTCAACGTGCTGGTGCATGGGGATGCCTTGGTGCAGATCGAAAAAGCGCACTTGCGCCGTGCGCTGATCAACTTGCTGAGTAATGCGGTGCAACATACCGCGCCGGGGCAGGTGATCGAGGTGAACATTGAGGTGCATGGGCATCAGGTGGCCATCGGCGTGACCAATCCGGGGGATGAGATTGCCAGTGAGCATTTGCCGCGGTTGTTTGAGCGTTTTTATCGGGTGGATGCGTCGCGCAGTAACAGTGGGGCGAATCATGGGTTGGGGTTGGCGATTGTCAAGGCGATTGCCTTGATGCATGGGGGGGATGTGTTTGTGCGCAGTGTGGGTGGGGGGAATACGTTTGGGATTACTTTGCCGGTGTAGGTGATCTTTGGCTGGGTACATATCCGGTTTTTGGGTAACGGCTGGTATTGGTTCCGCTCTTACAGCGGGTCACTTTTGGAAAGAGCCTGTATAGACCGGACACATGGTGGACACATGTGCGGGGACATGGTTGACACATTATGGACCATAGTCAGGTTTGCTCACGTCGATCGTTCGTAGGAAGTGATGGCAGAAAAACACGTCAAACAGTCCATCACCTTCAGTGTTGGGCCGTATTGCGATGTGATGCCCAGCCAAACCTTTGGCGATGCTGAAGTAGCGTTTCTGAAAACGAAAACGGCTGTGATAAGCCTTGGCTAATACGTCGTCCGGTCCGTACTCAAAGGTTGGTAACTGTTGCGGATAAGCCCATGGGCTGGCCCTATACCGGTCCATAGGCACCTTGTAGTCCAGCGCCTGATGGGGCCGTTGCAGGTTATAAACATCACGCCACCGATCAAATGCTGCTTGAGCTTCCTTGAGCGTGGAAAACTGACGCCCTTCAAGTACTTCGGCCTTGAGTGAGCGATGGAAACGCTCAATCTTTCCATTGGTTTGTGGGTGGTAAGGACGGCTGAAACTGATCCGAATACCCAGACGAATCAACCAGATACTCAGCTCTGTGATTTCACCAGGGTTACGTGGAGAGCCCCAAGGCGGTCCGTTATCAACGTTGATGCGAGCCGGTAATCCGAAGCGCTGGAATACCTCGGTCAACCTTTCCTTCACCGTGGCTCCACGCTCATTATCACAAGCGTGAATAGCCAAACTGAAACGTGAATGGTCGTCCAGCAAAGTCAGGGGATGGCATCTGCCTTCTTGCGTCGGGAAATGCCCTTTGAAATCCATCTGCCAAAGATTGTTGGGCGCGTCGTGTTCAAATCTCAGCTTTGCCTCTTGCTCCTTCGTAGCCGGCTGAATCAGCCCGTGCCGGTGCAGGACATTGGTAACGGTGCTGGGAGCAATCTGCTTTTTCAAGAGGCTGCTGATCGTGCGCCCACCCCATGCTGGATGGTCTTGTCTGAGCGATATGACCTGCGCTTCCAGGGCCGGCGTGGTCAGCTTGGGGCTGGTAGCCGGTTTTCGGGATTTATCTTGCAGCCCCGAATGGCCGAGCGTCGCGTAGCGGTTAAGCCACTTGTAGGCCGTCTGCGGACTGATACCGAACCGTCGGCACAGTTCTCGTTTGTTGCTGCCGGGTTGCCCTGCTAAGGCAACAAACTCTTCTTTCAGGCTCATGGCATCTCTCGTGTCCCAGGGCATGATGGCTTTCCGGCGAAATTGGCTCGCCGAAAAGTGTCCACCATGTCCCCGCACACCCGTCAACCATGTGTCCGGTCTATACAAAGGACCCAAAAGTAACCAAAAGGTCCTCGCCCCATCACTCGGCACCTCGCTCTGGCTCGGTGTGCCCTCACTCCGGCTTGAATCCGTGGGCCGCCGCGATGGGCCATCCATGGCCCAGCGCGGCTAACCCGGCGTCCTGCCGGGTTGCCCACGGATTCAAGCCTGCGTTCGGCCAGCGTGGTTAACGGGGCGCCTAGATCAAGATCAAGATCAAAAGCAGAGCACGGCGGCCTGGTAGCCGACCTGAGTGGTGTAGATCAAGAGCGGGCTTGCAGTGGATTGGCTTTTCTGTGGGAGCTGGCTTGTCGGGTCGCCGCATCGCTGCGATGCAGACACCTCGGTATATCAGGCAAATTCAGTTGATGCTATCGCAGGCAAGCCAGCTCCCACATTTGACCGAGGTCGGCTGCCAGGCCGCCGTGCTTTGCTTTGTTTTTGATCTGGCCCTTACATCCTTTGCGCTGACGAAGTCAGCGATCTTTTGATCTAGGGCTTTTGATTGTGATCTGAGGCGCCCCGTCAATCACGCTGGCCGAACGCAGGCTTTGGAGCGTGGGCAACCCGGCAGGACGCCGGGTTAGCCGCGCTGGGCCATGGATGGCCCATCGCGGCGGCCCACGCTCCAAAGCCGGAGTGAGGGCACACCGAGCCGGAGGCGAGGTGCCGAGTGATGGGGCAAGAGCCCTTTGGTTACTTTTGGGGCTCTTTTCCAAAAGTGACCCGCTGTAAGAGCGGAACCATAAGCAGCCGTTACCGCAGCAACGGATATACACCCCACCCCATAACTATTGCAATTTGGGCAACAGTCATTATCTTGTTACACTCTGTACCCCACCGCTCCCCTGCGTTAATTTGACGCATCGACGAGCGCAACGGCAAAGACAGCCTCCCCGCGCCCCCAAATTTCCCTCGACTGATTTCCAGGGCTCTACACTGGGAATCTGTCTTAAAGCCGCTGACTTCAGCGGCTTTTTTTTGCCGTAAAAAAAGGCCAGGCACACCCCCACGACATTGGCCGTTTTCGATTGACCAAAGGAGCCTTACCGGTGAAGAACTCGCTAACGCTTACCCCGTTATTCCTCGCGATTGCAGCAACGATCATCCCCCTTGCCCACGCAGCAGCCCCCCCACCCGCCGACGGTTTCGTCGAAGGCTCACACCTCACGATCAACACCCGCAACTACTACATGAACCGCGACCGCCGCGACATCCACACCGACGACAGCAAGGAATGGGGCCAGGGCTTTCTCGGCACGTTCGAATCCGGCTACACCCAGGGCCCCGTCGGCTTCGGCCTCGACGCCCACGCCATGCTCGGGCTCAAGCTCGACGGCGGTGGCGGCACCGACGGTTCCAGCATCCTTCCGTACGGCAGCGGCAACGGCAAAGCGCCCGGCTCGTTCTCCACCGCGGGTGGCACCCTGAAAATGCGCGCCTTCGACACCGAGCTGAAGGCCGGCGACCTGTTCCTCAACAACCCGGTGATCGCCGGCGGCATGACCCGCATGCTGCCGCAGACCTTCCGTGGCGTGAGCCTGACCAACCACAGCGTCGACGGCTGGATGCTCGAAGGCGGCCATGCCAGCTTCACCAAGCTCTACAACCAGAGCGGCCATCGGCGCATCGGCACCAGCTACGGCGCCCTGCCGACCAACACCGACAGCCAGCACATGAACTGGGCCGGTGTGTCGTTCAGCGGTATTGATGGCCTGACCAGCAACCTGTACGCCTCCGAACTCAAGGACGTGTGGCACCAGTACTACTACGACCTGGACTACACCTACGCGCTCAATGACCTGGTCAGCCTCAACCCGGGCCTGCACTACTACCACACCCAGGACACCGGCCAGTCGTTGCTCGGCACTATCGACAACAACACCTACAGCCTGCATTTCACCGTGGGCGTGGGCAACCACAGCGTCACTGCCGCGTACCAGCGGGTCAATGGCAACACACCGTTTGACTACATCGCCCAAGGCGACAGTGTGTACCTGGACAACTCCCAGCAATACTCGGACTTCAACGGCCCCAACGAGCGCTCGTGGAAGCTCAAGTACGCCTACGACTTCGCGGGCCTCGGCATGCCCGGTCTGACCTCGGCGGTGTCCTACATCAGCGGCAAGACCGACCTGACCAAGGTTGACCCGCAAAGCCGTGGCTACAGCGCCTGGTATAGCGCCGACGGCAAGGACGCCAAGCACTGGGAACGGGATATCGACCTCAAATACGTGGTGCAAGGCGGCAAGGCCAAGGACTTGGCCGTGCGCCTGCAGTGGGCGACCAACCGGGGCGGCAATGGCTACTCGGCGGTAGACCGCGATGTGGATGAATACCGGGTGATCGTCGACTACCCGATCAACGTGTTCTGAGACTCGAATCTTTCTTTTGAACCAGTGATTTAATTTTCATCGCGTAGAACTAAACTGCCAGTATCTTCCCGGTTGAAGTCTGCGCGATGAGTCAACACCGTGTTCGTACCCCACCTGCACACCCGGAGCGTTTGCTGATTCTCGGCAGCGGCCTGACTGTCGCCCTGATTGTGATCATCGTCGCAGCACTGCTGATCCGCGAACACAGCAGCACTCTGCAGGCGGCCAAACGCTCAACCACCAATATTGCCCAACTGATCAACGCCGACGTACTGCGAAACGTCGAGCTATATGACTTGGCCCTCACAGGGCTGATTGCGGCCACGCAACGCGAAGACCTGTCCCCGGTTGCCGCGAATATCCAGCATCTGGTGCAGTTCGACTTGTCCACAGCCGCACCGTTCAAGGGCGAAGTGCTGTTGCTGGATGCCGGCGGCAATGTCATTGCAGACTCATCGACCCTGCAGCCTACGCCGCGCAATTTTGCCAACCGCGATTATTTTCAGGCACATGCAAAGGACGCCCAGGTCGGTTTGTTTATCAGCCGTCCGTTCAAGATCCATTGCAACTGCGACCAGGTATGGCGGATGGCATTCAGCCGTCGCGTGTCGGGCCCCCATGGTGAATTCGCCGGCGTGGCGGTGGCGACCATGCGCCTGGCGTATTTCGATCAGCTGTTCAGCACCCTGACCATCGGCAACGGCAGCAGCGTCAACCTGCTCAACAACAAAGGTATTCTGCTGGCCCAGCAGCCACTGCTTGAACGCGACATGATCGACAAGGACCTGAGCGAGCGACCGAACTTCAAGCGCATGCTGCGTGAAGGCAATGGCAGCTTCCAGGCCATCTCGGCGGTCAGTGGCCAGGAGCGCCTGTACACCTTCACCAATGTCGGCAAACTGCCGCTGATTGTGGTGGTGGCGCTGTCCAGCCAGGATGTATTCGCCCCCTGGAAGCGCGCCGCGCTGTTGACCAGCGGCGCTACCGGCATTCTCTGCGTTGGCCTGCTGTGGCTGACCTGGATGCTGCGCCGGGAATTGCGCCGTCGTTATCGTGCTGAACGCGTGCTGTCAGAACTGGCAGCCACCGACGCCCTGACCGGCCTGGCCAATCGGCGCGTGCTGGATGAACGCCTGCGCCTGGAATGGGACCGCGCTCAGCGCTCCACCGAACCACTGACGGTGCTGATGATCGACGTGGACCACTTCAAGGCCTTCAACGACCGCCACGGCCATCAAGGCGGTGATTTGGCGCTGCGTACGGTGGCGCAAGTGATCGGCAGCAACATCCGCCGCCCGGCCGACCTGGCGGCACGCTATGGCGGTGAGGAGTTTGCGGTGGTGTTACCAGTGACCGATGCCAAAGGCGCGATGGTCATTGCCGAGCATATCCGCAGCAGCGTCGAACACTTGCCTCGGGTGGCACAGAGCGAGCGGCCGATCACGGTGAGCATTGGTATGAGTACCTGGGATAAAAGCCGGCGCATGTCCCTGGAGGCGTTGCTGCTCAGTGCGGATCAAGCGTTGTATGAAGCCAAGCACACCGGGCGCAATCGAATTGTGGAGGCTGCGACACTCTAAGTAGCGCAGCCCTCCCCCTGTGGCGAGCGGGCTTGCCACAACAAGCTCGCTTGCCACACTAGGCCGGATCGCTACGCGCATAAAAAAAGGCCACCCTAAGGTGGCCTTTCAAAACTAAAGAAAGAGAGTTGTTACTTACACCGCCGCAACGGGACGCATGTAAGAGATCGGTGCGGTGCTGGCATCTTCGAAGGTCACAACTTCCCAAGCGTCTGTCTGCTCAATCAACTTGCGCAGCAGCTGGTTGTTAAGGGCGTGGCCCGACTTGAAGCCTTTGAACTCGCCTATCAGGCTATTGCCCAGCAGGTAGAGGTCACCGATTGCATCGAGGATCTTGTGCTTCACGAACTCGTCTTCGTAGCGAAGGCCGTCTTCGTTCAGTACACCATCCGCGTCGACCACAATGGCGTTTTCAACGCTGCCGCCGAGTGCGAGGTTGTGCTTGCGCAGGTACTCGATGTCACTCATGAAACCAAAGGTACGGGCGCGGCTGACTTCTTTTACGAACGAAGTGCTGGAAAAATCCACGCTTGCACTTTGGGTGCGGTCACGGAATACCGGGTGATCGAAATCGATCTCAAAGCTCACTTTAAAGCCTTCGAACGGGACGAAGGTGGCGCGCTTGTCGCCGTCTTCTACTGTCACTTCCCGCAGAATGCGAATGAACTTCTTGGCTGCGTCCTGTTCTTCCAGGCCGGCAGATTGAATCAAGAATACGAAGGGTCCAGCGCTGCCATCCATGATCGGGACTTCGGACGCGGAGAGCTCGACGTAGGCGTTATCGATGCCCAAACCGGCCATGGCCGAGAGCAAGTGCTCCACCGTGTCCACCTTGACGTCACCGTTGACCAATGTGGTCGACATCGTGGTTTCGCCAACGTTTTCCGCGCGTGCAGGAATCTGCACCACAGGGTCCAGGTCGGCACGCACAAACACGATGCCGGTGTCGACAGGTGCAGGCTTGAGGGTCAGGTATACCTTCTCCCCGGAGTGCAGACCTACACCTGTGGCACGAATAATATTCTTCAGGGTGCGTTGTTTAATCATGGCTTGGACCGCTTCAGCGCAAATTGCGAACTGGTATCAACAAAGGCTGGCGATAATAGCAGACCAGACCTTTGCTGAACACCAATCACCTTCATAGCCCTGATACATTCCATTAATCGGCCTGACGACGCAGGAATGCCGGGATGTCCAGGTAGTCCAGATCATCTTGCGGATTCGGGCTACGGGACGCCGCAGCACCGGCCTGAGCCTGGTTGCGCATCACGGTCGGACGGTCCAGGTCACGGTAGTTTACCGACGGCAGTTCCTGGCGCGAAGGCGCTGGAGCGGCAGCCGATTGGCTGGCGTGGCTGGCTTGGCTGTTATGCAGGGTGTTGTCGATAACCTTCACAGGCTTCTCGATTTTAGCGCCCAGGCCGGTCGCAACCACGGTCACGTGCAGCTCGTCGCGCATGTCCGGATCGATAACGGTACCGACTTTGACCATGGCGTGCTCGGAAGCGAAGGCTTCGATGATGCTACCCACGTCGGAGTACTCACCCAGGGACAGGTCAGGACCGGCGGTGATGTTCACCAGGATGCCGCGTGCGCCTTGCAGGTTCACGTCTTCCAGCAACGGGTTGCGGATGGCCGCTTCGGTGGCTTCACGTGCACGGTTAGGACCGCTGGCGCAGCCAGTGCCCATCATCGCCATGCCCATTTCGCTCATCACGGTACGTACGTCGGCAAAGTCGACGTTGATCATGCCTGGGCGCTTGATGATGTCGGAAATACCGCGAACGGCACCCGCCAGTACATCGTCAGCCTTGGCGAACGCGGACAGCAGGCTCGCGTCCTTGCCCAGGATGGTCAGCAGCTTCTCGTTGGGAATGGTGATCAACGAGTCGACGCTTTCAGACAGCAGACGGATACCTTCGTCGGCGATCTGCATACGCTTGCGGCCTTCGAACGGGAACGGACGGGTCACGACGGCAACCGTCAGAATCCCCATTTCCTTGGCCACTTCGGCAATGATTGGTGCTGCACCGGTACCGGTACCGCCGCCCATGCCGGTGGTGATGAACACCATGTTGGTGCCTTGCAGCACTTCAGCGATACGCTCGCGGTCTTCCAGAGCGGCTTGACGGCCGACTTCCGGGTTGGCGCCGGCGCCGAGGCCCTTGGTCACGGCTGTGCCCAATTGCAGGATGGTCCGCGCGCCGATGCTTTTCAGCGCCTGGGCATCAGTGTTGGCGCAGATGAATTCAACGCCTTCAATGTTGCTCTTGACCATATGGTTGACAGCGTTGCCGCCGCCACCACCAACACCAATCACTTTGATGACCGGGCTGGCGGGGATGTTGTCTACGAGTTCGAACATGTTCCCTCTCCTTTCGTTTTCTCTAGTTTTTTCGCCTACTGCTTACTGCGGTGTTGCGGTAAATCTTTAGAAATTGCCCTTGACCCAAGCCTGCAGCCGCTCGAACAACGGGGCTTTCGCCTCGTCGTCGCTGCGGTAGCTGTCACGGTTGCTCGGGCCCGACAGGGAAATGCCGTCGGTCTGCTTTTGCAGCCCGTACAACAGCAAGCCCACACCGGTGGAATAAATCGGGTTGCGCACCACGTCGCCCAGGCCCTTGACGCCATGGGGCACGCCCAGGCGGACCGGCATGTGGAAGATTTCCTCGGCCAGTTCGACCGCGCCTTCCATCTTCGAGGTGCCGCCGGTCAGCACGATGCCGGCCGGGATCAAATCTTCGTAGCCGCTGCGACGCAGTTCAGCCTGGATCAGGGTGAACAGCTCGTCATAACGCGGCTCGACCACTTCGGCCAGGGCCTGGCGCGACAGCTCACGCGGTGGACGGTCGCCGACGCTTGGCACTTTGATGGTTTCACCGGCACCGGCCAGTTTGGCCAGCGCACAGGCGTAGCGGATCTTGATTTCTTCGGCGTACTGGGTCGGTGTACGCAGCGCCATGGCGATGTCGTTGGTGACCTGGTCGCCGGCAATCGGGATCACGGCGGTGTGACGGATCGCACCTTCGGTGAAGATCGCGATGTCGGTGGTGCCGCCGCCGATGTCGACCAGGCACACGCCCAGCTCTTTCTCGTCGTCGGTCAGTACCGAGTAGGCCGAAGCCAACTGCTCAAGAATAATGTCGTCGATTTCCAGGCCGCAGCGGCGCACGCATTTTTCAATGTTCTGTGCGGCGTTGACGGCGCAGGTCACCACGTGAACCTTGGCTTCCAGACGTACGCCGGACATGCCCAAAGGCTCGCGAACGCCTTCCTGGTTATCGATCACGTAGTCCTGCGGCAGGGTATGCAGCACGCGCTGGTCAGCCGGGATCGCCACGGCTTGGGCAGCGTCGAGGACGCGCTCAAGGTCGGCCGAGCTGACTTCGCGGTCGCGGATCGCCACGATGCCGTGGGAGTTCAGGCTGCGGATATGGTTACCCGCAACGCCAACGAACGCCGAGTGAATCCGGCAACCGGCCATCAGCTGCGCTTCTTCGATAGCGCGCTGGATCGATTGCACGGTGGACTCGATGTTCACCACCACGCCCTTCTTCAGGCCCCGGGACGGATGCGTGCCAATACCGACGATTTCGATCGTGCCGTCTTCCCCGACCTCGCCCACCAGCGCCACCACCTTGGAGGTGCCGATATCGAGACCGACGATCATTTTGCCGCTTTGCACGTTTGCCATGGGTCCTGCCTCTTCTTAATTCTTCGCGACAGCGGGTTGCGCTGCCGTGGGCGCAGCCGGTTCACGCCAGCCGACGGCCAGGCCGTTGGCGTAACGCAGGTCGACGCTCGCAATGTTCGTAATCTGTTCTTTCAAGGTCTTGTCGTAGATGGCAATAAAACGGCGCATCTTTTCCACCAAGCGGTCGCGTCCCAGCAACAACTGGATGCCCGGGCCGGAACTGCCTGCCCCGGTCGTCAAAAACCAGCTGCCCCGTTCACGCAGTTCCAGGCGTGCAATGGAGAAGCCCAGTGGCCGCAGCATCTGGCTCAGGGCCTGGTACTGCTGCATCACTTGCTGTTGCGCCCGCTGCGGCCCGAACAGCTGCGGCAGGTGCTCGTAGTTGGCCAGCTCACGCGGGGTGAACGCCTGGCCCTGGTTGTTCAACAGCGCTTCGTCACCCCAGCGGGCCACGGGCAGTTGCTCTTCCAGGCGGATCGTCACCTGGTCCGGCCATACACGGCGGACTTCGGCGTGGGCGATCCACGGCATCTGTTCCAGCTCCGAGCGCATACCGGCCAGGTCGATGGTAAAGAAGCTCGCCGCCAGGTACGGGCCAATGCGCTGCTGCACCGCTTGCTGGCTGATGTAGCTCAGGTCGCCTTGCACGCTGATCTTGGTGATCGGCCGGTCGGCATACGGCAATAGACGCTGCGCGCCCTCGTAAGTGCCGAAGCCCAACACCACCAGCATTACCGGCCAGAAAAGCGCCTTGAGGAAACCAAAGTTGGCTTTCGGCAGGCGCGCCGACATCGGCTCTTTAGCCACCATTCGGCTGGCACCCCGAGGCACCGGCTTGCGGCTCGGTGCTTGTGGGGGCTGATGACGAAGCGATGCGCCTTTCATGTCCTTAGCCTCTTGGCTCAATGCTTTCGGCGAGGATCGCCAGCACCAACTGCTGGAAATCCAGGCCGGCAGCACGGGCTGCCATAGGTACCAGGCTGTGATCGGTCATGCCCGGTGCAGTGTTGACTTCCAGGAACCAGAAATTCCCTTGGTCATCCTGCATCACGTCTGCCCGTGCCCACCCGGCGATACCCAGCGCCTCACAGGCTTTCGCCGTGAGGTCCATCAATTGCTGTTCCTTGGTTGCGTCGAGGCCGCACGGGATCCGGTACTGGGTATCGGAAGCCACGTACTTGGCGTCGTAGTCGTAAAAGGTGTGGGGCGTGCCCAATGCGATAGGCGGCAATACCTGGCCACGCAGGGTGGCGATGGTGTACTCAGGGCCTTGAATCCACTGTTCCACCAACACTTGCGAATCGTAGGTACTTGCCGCTTTCCATGCGTCGATCAATTCGGCGGCCGAGTTCACTTTAGCCATGCCGATACTGGAGCCTTCATGGGCTGGTTTGACGATCAAAGGCAGGCCCAGTTCCTTGGCTGCAGAAATACAATCGTCTTCACTGCACAACACGCTGTGACGCGGGGTTGGAATACCCAGGCTGTGCCACACCTGCTTGGTGCGCAACTTGTCCATGGCCAGCGCCGAAGCGAGGATGCCGCTGCCGGTGTAAGGGATGCCGGCGCACTCCAGCAAGCCCTGCATGCTGCCGTCTTCACCGCCACGGCCGTGCAGAATGATGAAGGCACGGTCGATTTTCTCGGCCTGCAGACGGGCGAGGAAGTCATCGCCCACGTCGATACCGAATGCATTCACGCCGGCGCTTTGCAGCGCCTCGAGCACGGCATTGCCGGACTTGAGCGACACTTCGCGCTCGGCACTTTTACCGCCGAACAGCACCGCCACGCGGCCGAAGTCGGCAGGTGCGATTGTCGAGAACAGGGAGCCGTAGTCGTTGATCATTTCGACTTCCCCTTGGCCGCTGCAAACAGCGGGCTCGCCAGCAATTTAGGCGCAAGGCCACCGATATCACCGGCACCCTGGCACAGCAGGATGTCACCGGCGCGCAGCAGCGGCTTGACGATAGGGGCCAGGTCTACACCGCGCTCGATGTAGATCGGGTCCAACTGGCCGCGCTGGCGGATGCTGTTGCACAGCTTGCGGCTGTCGGCGCCCGGGATCGGTTCTTCACCGGCCGGGTAAACTTCCATCAGCAGCAGCACGTTGGCATCGGCCAATACATTGACGAAATCGTCGTACAGGTCGCGGGTGCGGCTGTAGCGGTGCGGCTGGTAGATCATCACCAGGCGGCGCTCCGGCCAGCCTCCACGTACGGCTTTGATCACCGCTGCAACTTCGGTTGGGTGGTGGCCGTAGTCGTCCACCAGCATCACATCGCCGCCGTCTACCGGCAGTTGGCCGTAGACTTGGAAGCGACGGCCGACACCGGCAAAACGCGACAGACCTTCAACGATGGCTTCATCGCTGACGCCTTCATCGGATGCGATGCAGATGGTCGCCAGGGAGTTGAGCACGTTGTGATTGCCCGGCATGTTCACCGAAACGTCCAGCGGCTCGCGGTCGGGGCGCAGCACGGTGAAGAAGGTTTGCATGCCTTCCTGGCGCACATTGATGGCGCGCACGTCAGCGTCTTCGCTGAAGCCATAGGTCACGGTCGGACGCTTGACCAGCGGCAGAATTTCGCGCACTACCGGGTCGTCCAGGCACACCACGGCCAAACCGTAGAACGGCAGGTTGTGCAGGAACTCGACGAAGGTTTTCTTCAACTTGTTGAAGTCACCGTCGTAGGTCGCCATGTGGTCTTCGTCGATGTTGGTGACCACGGCGACCAGCGGTTGCAGGTGCAGGAAGCTCGCATCGCTTTCATCGGCTTCGGCGATCAGGTAGCGGCTGGTACCGAGTTGCGCATTGGTGCCGGCTGCATTCAGGCGGCCACCGATCACGAAGGTCGGGTCCAGGCCACCGGCGGCGAACACCGAGGCAATCAGGCTGGTGGTGGTGGTCTTGCCGTGCGTACCGGCAACGGCGATGCCGTGGCGATAGCGCATCAGCTCGGCCAGCATCTCGGCACGTGGCACCACAGGAATGCGGCGCTCAAGGGCGGTGGCCACTTCCGGGTTGGAGGTGTTCACGGCGCTGGACACCACCAGAACGTCGGCCTCGGCGGCGTTCTCGGCGCGGTGGCCGATAAAAATCTGCGCGCCAAAGGACTTCAGGCGCTCGGTGACCGGCGACTCTTTCAAGTCGGAGCCGGACACTTGGTAACCCAGGTTCAGCAACACTTCGGCAATACCGCACATGCCCACGCCGCCGATACCGACGAAGTGGATGCGACGGATGCGGCGCATCTCCGGGTGCGGCATGGCTTTCTGATTCTCAACCATGGGCCACCTCCAGGCAGATATCGACCACGGTGCGGGTTGCGTCAGGTTTGGCCAGGCGGCTTGCGGTGCTCGCCATGCTGTTGAGTCGTTCCGGTTGCATCAAAACCTCGGTCAGGCGTGCGGCCAAATCGGCGGCGCCAGTCGTTCTTTGCGGCAGCAGGAAGGCAGCGCCCTCCCCGGCCAAATATTCGGCGTTGCGGGTCTGGTGATCGTCGATGGCGTGGGGCAAAGGCACCAGCAAGGACGGCAGACCGGCGGCGGCCAGTTCACTGACGGTCAGCGCACCAGCGCGACAGACCACCAGGTCGGCCCAGCCATAGGCATGGGCCATGTCTTTGATGAAGGGCTGTACATTCGCCTCGACACCAGCCTCGCGATAGCGGGTGGCGGTGATTTCATCGTGGTTCTTGCCGGCCTGGTGGAAGATCTCCGGGCGCAATTGCACAGGCAGTTGCGCCAGCGCTTCAGGCAGCAATTTATTCAGCGGTTCGGCGCCCAGGCTTCCGCCCAGGATCAGCAGATGTGCCTTGCGCCCGGCCAGGGCCTGACGTGCGATGCCCATAAACAGTTCGGTGCGCACCGGATTGCCGGTAGTGCGGCGTTTGCCCGAGGCACTGAAGGTGTTCGGGAACGCCTCGCACACTCGCGCCGCCAAGGGCACCAGCAGGCGGTTGGCGGTACCGGCGACGGCGTTCTGCTCGTGCACGATCACCGGCACACCGGCGAGCCTGGCGGCAACGCCGCCGGGGCCGGTCACATAACCGCCAAAACCGAGCACACACACCGGCTTCAATTCACGGATGACCTTGCGCGCCTGCCACACCGCTTTAAGCAACACGAACGGCGCCTTGAGCAGGGACAGCTTGCCCTTGCCACGCAGGCCGCTGACGTTGATCAAATGCAGCGGCAAGCCGGCATTCGGCACCAATTCATTTTCGATCCCACGCGGCGTGCCCAGCCAGTGCACGGTATAGCCACGGTTCTGGAATTCCCGCGCACAGGCCAGGGCCGGGAACACGTGGCCCCCGGTGCCGCCCGCCATGATCAGCACGTTAGCGCCCATGGGCTGGCTCCTCGGCGAAGTCGCTTTCGCTGAACTCCATCTCTTCGCTGCCCAGGTGGGTTCGGCTCTCCCACTCGATGCGCAGCAACAAGCCCAGGCATGCGCAGCAAATCACCAACGAACTGCCGCCGTAACTGAGGAACGGCAAGGTCAGGCCCTTGGTCGGCAGCAGGCCGACGTTCACACCAATGTTGATCAGGAACTGGCCGATCCACAGGAACGACAAGCCATACGCCACGTAGGCGGCGAAATACTGTTTGGCCTTCTCGGCCCACAAGCCGATGTACATGCCGCGCACGCACACAAACACGAACAGCGCGACGGTGCACAACGAACCGACCACGCCCAGCTCTTCGGCAAGCACCGAGAACACGAAGTCGGTGTGCGCTTCCGGCAGGTAGAATTGCTTCTGCACGCTGTTGCCCAGGCCCACGCCCAGCCACTCGCCGCGACCAAAGGCGATCAACGCCTGGGTCAACTGGTAGCCGGAGCCGAACTGATCGGACCAGGGGTCGGTAAAGGTAATCAGACGTGCCATCCGGTAGGGTTGCGCCTGCACCAGGATGGTCACTGCGGCCACCGCCAGCACCACCATCAGGGTGAAGCGGAACAGGCCGACGCCGCCGAGGAACAGCATCGCCGCCGCCGCGCCCATCATGACCACGGTGGCACCGAAGTCCGGTTCCATCAGCAGCAGGCCGGCCATCGGCAGCAATACGATGAATGGCTTGAAGAAGCCCATCCAGCTCTCGCGCACTTCTTTCTGGCGCCGCACCAGGTAGCCCGCGAGGTAGATCACCACGAACACCTTGGCGATTTCCGACGGCTGCACGTTGAACGCGCCGAAGCCGATCCAGCGCATCGAACCGTTCACCTCGCGGCCGATGCCGGGCAGGATCACCATGATCAGCAAGCCGAACGCCCCGATCAGCATCAGCCAGCCCAGGCGTTGCCAGGTGGCGATGGGGATCATCATGGTCACGATGCAGGCGCCCAGGCCGATCACCAGGTAGACCAAGTGGCGGATCATCATGTACAGCGTGTTGCCCGACTGCACGGCGGCCACTTCGGAAGACGCTGACGTGATCATCACCAGGCCCAGGCCCAGCAGTGCCAGGCAACCGGCGAGCATCGGAAAATCAAGGTCGATACCGCGCCCGGTGATAATCGGCGACGGATACGGCTTGATGATGTTTCTGAAATTGAGGTTCATGCCAAGCCCTCCACGGCGCGGGCGAACAGCTGGCCGCGCTCTTCGTAGTTCTTGAACATGTCGAAACTGGCGCACGCCGGCGACAGCAGCACCGCATCGCCCGGCTGGGCCAGGGCTTTGCACTGGGCGATGGCGTTGTCCAGCGAGGTGGCGCGTACTTGCGGCACGGCGTCACCGAGGGCGGCGGCGATCACATCGGCGTCGCGGCCCATCAGCACCACGGCGCGGCAATGCGCAGCCACCGGGCCTTTGAGGTCCTTGAAGTCGGCGCCTTTGCCGTCGCCACCGGCGATCAGCACCAGCTTGCCGTCGATATCGGCACCCAGGCCTTCGATGGCAGCCAACGCAGCACCGACGTTGGTGGCCTTGGAGTCGTTGTAATAGCTGACGCCATTCAGGTCGCGTACCCATTGGCAGCGATGCTCAAGGCCGCCGAAGGTGCGCAGGCTCGACAGCATGGCGTCGAACGGCAAGCCCACGGCATGCCCAAGCGCCAACGCCGCCAGGGCATTGGACTGGTTATGCGCGCCACGGATTTTCAGTTCGCGCACCGGCATCAGGTTCTGGAATTCGAAGGCCAGGTATTTCTCGCCGTTCTCTTCACGAATACCGAAGGCCTTGAAATCAGGTTTGCCCAGGCCGAAGGTCCAGCAAGGCATGCCTTCGCCCATCAGTGGACGGCTCAGCGCATCCTGGCGGTTGACCACAAATTGCTTGGCACCACGGAAGATCCGATGCTTGGCCAGGTGGTAGGCCGGCAGGCCGCTGTAGCGGTCCATGTGGTCTTCGCTGACGTTCAGCACGGTGGCCACTTCGGCGCCCAGGTCGTGAGTGGTTTCCAGCTGGAAGCTCGACAGCTCCATCACGTACAGCTCGACGTCGTCGCTAAGCAGGTCCAGCGCCGGGGTGCCAAGGTTGCCGCCCACGGCCACGCGCTTGCCGGCCGCAGCCGCCATCTCGCCGACCAGGGTAGTCACGGTGCTTTTCGCGTTGGAACCACTGATCGCAATGATCGGCGCCTTCGCGTTACGCGCGAACAGGTCGATATCGCCGGACAGCTTCACGCCACGCGCCGCTGCAGCTTGCAGGGCCGGTGTCGCCAGGGCCAGGCCCGGGCTCACGTAGAGCTCGTCGGCGCGGCACAGAAATTCGACATCCAGCTCGCCACAGCGCACTTCCACGTGCGGGTAGTCACGGCGCAGCGTGACCAGCTCCGGTGGATTTTCCCGCGTATCGGCCACGGCAAACGACGTGCCCCGGTTCGCCAGGAAGCGAACCAGGGACATGCCGCTCTTGCCGAGGCCGACAACGATGCGGAAGTGGTCTGAAGCGATCAGGGACACTCGTTTCTACCTCAGTTTCAGGGTGGCAAGGCCGACCAGTACCAGAATCACGGTGATGATCCAGAAACGGACGATCACGCGTGGCTCAGGCCAGCCCTTGAGTTCAAAGTGGTGGTGAATCGGCGCCATGCGAAACACGCGGCGCCCGGTCAATTTGAAGGAAGCCACCTGGATGACCACCGACAGGGTTTCCATCACGAACACACCGCCCATGATGAACAACACGATTTCCTGACGAACGATCACCGCGATGGTGCCCAGGGCTGCGCCCAGCGCCAGTGCGCCGACGTCGCCCATGAAGACTTGTGCCGGGTAGGTGTTGAACCACAGGAAGCCCAGGCCGGCACCGATCAACGCGCCGCAGAACACAATCAGCTCACCCGCGCCCGGTACATAAGGGATGAGCAGGTATTCGGCGAATTTCACGTTACCCGACAGGTAGCAGAAGATGCCGAGCGCGCCGCCCACCATCACCGTCGGCATGATCGCCAGGCCGTCGAGGCCGTCGGTGAGGTTCACCGCGTTGCTGGAGCCGACGATCACGAAGTAGGTCAACACCACAAAACCGATGCCCAGCGGAATGCTCGCATCCTTGAGCATCGGGATGATCAAGGTGGTTTCCACCGCACTTGGCGCGGTCATGAACAGGAAAATCGCTGCGCCCAAACCAAACACCGACTGCCAGAAATACTTCCAGCGGCTTGGCAGCCCCTTGGAGTTCTTCTCGATCACTTTGCGGTAGTCGTCGACCCAGCCGATGGCGCCAAACAACAGGGTCACCAGCAGCACAGTCCAGACGTAGCGGTTATGCAGGTCGGCCCAGAGCAAGGTGCTGATGCCGATGGACGACAGGATCAGCGCGCCGCCCATGGTCGGAGTGCCGGACTTGGACAGGTGCGACTGCGGGCCGTCATTACGAACCGATTGACCAATTTGCAGGTTCTGCAGGGTGCGGATCATCCACGGCCCCAGGAACAGCGACAGAGACAGCGCGGTCAGCACACCCAGAATCCCGCGCAGGGTCAGGTACTGAAAGACCGCGAAGCCTTTGTGGAACTGTTGCAGATACTCAGCCAGCAGCAGCAGCATTAATGTTTCTCCGTACTTGAGCCACACAAGGCCGCGACGACGTTTTCCATCACCGCGCTGCGCGATCCCTTGATCAAAATGGTTGTGTGTTTGTCGTGTTCTGCCACGCCCAGCGCCTGGATCAGCTCGGCCTGGCTGGCGAAATGCCGTGCACCGGGGCCGAACGCAGCGACCGCGTGGGCCATGTTCGGGCCGACGGCGTAGAGCGCGTCGACTTTGCCGGCGGCGTAGGCGCCAACCTCACGGTGGCCTTGCTCAGCCCAGTCGCCCAATTCGCCGATATCACCCAGCACCAGCACCTTGCGCCCGGCAAAAGTTTTCAGCAGGTCAACCGCCGCGTTAATCGAGGACGGGTTGGCGTTGTAAGTGTCATCAATCACGCGCATGCCGTGGGTGGCCAGTTGCGCGACCGTGCGGCCCTTGACCGGCTGCACCGCACCCAAACCGGTGGCGATACCGAACAGCGACACGCCCAGGGCGTATGCGGCAGCAGCGGCGGCCAAGGCATTGGCGACGTTGTGGTTGCCCAGCAGGTTCAGTTGCACGTGCTCACTGCCTTGCGGCGTATGCAAGGTGAAGGACGGGCAGCCACGGGCATCGACCGAAATGTTGGAGGCGTGGAAATCGGCCGCCGCGTTCAACACGGCAAACGTCAGCACCTTGCGACCGGCAGCCCGTACACGCCAGGTCTCGAAGGCTTTGTCGTCCAGATTCAATACAGCTGTGCCCGAGGCATCGAGGCCCTCAAGGATTTCACCCTTGGCTTCGACGATTTTCTCCGGGCCGCCGAATTCACCGACATGGGCGGTACCGGCGTTGTTGATAATCGCAACGTGGGGCTTGGTCAGCGCCACGGTGTAGGCGATTTCGCCGATGCGCGAAGCCCCCAGTTCAATCACCGCCGCCGTGTGCTCCGGGGCCAGTTCAAGCAGGGTCAGCGGAGCGCCGAAATCATTGTTCAGGTTGCCACGGGTGGCGAGTACCGGCCCGCGTGTGCGCAGGACCCCGGCGAGCAGCTCCTTGACCGTGGTTTTGCCGCTGGAACCGGTGATGGCCGCCACCGGCTGGGTGAAGGCGGCGCGGTTCAGCGCCCCCAGCTGGCCCAGCGCCAGGCGGGTATCGGCTACCAGCAACTGTGGCAAGGTGGAGTCTGCCACTTCACGTTGCACCAAGGCACCCACGGCGCCTTTGGCAGCGACGTCATTCAGGTAGTCGTGGCCGTCGAAACGCGGACCGGTCAGCGCAACAAAGAGTTGCCCCGGCTTGATGTTGCGACTGTCGATACTGACGCCGTCGAAGCTGCAATCACTCGACAGCACGCGGGCCGACAGGGCCTGGGCCAGTTCGCTGAACGTCATCGCCTTAAGCATGAGCGACCTCCCAGGCGGTCAAGGCGTGATCGGCCTCGACCAGATCGGAGAAGGCATGGCGTTCGCCTTTGATTTCCTGGTAATCCTCGTGACCTTTACCGGCCAGCACCACTACGTCGTCCGCACTCGCACCGGCGATCAATTGCGCGATGGCGGCACCGCGGCCGGCAACGAAGGTGGCCTTGGACGCGTCTTTAAAGCCTGCGCGGATATCGTCGAAAATCTGACTCGGGTCTTCGCTGCGTGGGTTGTCGTCGGTGACGAGCACGCCATCGGCCAGACGCTCGACAATCTCGGCCATCAGCGGGCGCTTGCCGCGATCGCGGTCACCGCCACAGCCGAACAGGCACAGCAACTTGCCCTTGGCGTGAGGGCGCAGGGCTTCGAGGACTTTTTCCAAGGCATCCGGGGTGTGGGCGTAATCGACCACCACCAGCGGCTGCGTGCCGCCACCCAGGCGTTGCATGCGACCGGCCGGGCCTTCCAATTTGGGCAGCACACGCAGGATTTCGTCGAGGGCGTAATCCAGGCCGAGCAGCGCGCCAATGGCGGCCAGCACGTTGCTCAGGTTGAAGCGACCGAGCAAGGTGCTGCGCAAATGGTGTTCGCCCTGCGGCGTGACCAGTGTGGCGCGCACGCCTTCGTCATTGAATTGGGCATCGCGGCAGTACAGGTACGCGCTGGAATCTTGCAGGCTGTAGCTGATCAGGCGCGCTTCGCTGTCTTCGCCTGCCAGTTGGCGGCCGAATGCATCGTCCAGGTTCACCACCCGGCACTTCAAGTCATTCCAGGCAAACAGCTTGGCCTTGGCGGCAGCGTAGGCCTCCATGGTGCCGTGGTAATCGAGGTGATCGCGGGACAGGTTGGTCATCACCGCCACATCGAAGGCCAGGGCGGTGACGCGGCCCTGGTCGAGGCCGTGGGACGAGACTTCCATGGCAACCGCCTTGGCACCGGCCTTTTTCAGGTCGGCCAGGGTCGCTTGCACGGCGATGGGGTTCGGCGTGGTGTGCAGGCCGCTTTGCAGCGCGCCATAAAAACCGGTACCCAGGGTGCCGACGATGCCGCAGTGCTGGCCCAACAGGTCAAGCGCTTGCGCGACAAGCTGGGTCACGCTGGTCTTGCCGTTGGTGCCGGTCACGCCTACCAGGTTGAGGTGGCGGCTCGGGTCGCCATAAAAGCGCCCGGCAATGTCCGACAGTTGCTTGGCCAAGCCTTTGACCGGAATCAATGGCACATCGGTGATCGGCAGCACGGTGGCGCCTTCCACTTCATAGGCCACGGCCGCCGCACCGCGTTGCAGGGCATCGGCGATGTGCGCACGGCCATCGTACTTGCCGCCCGGTACCGCCAGGAACAGGTCACCGGCGCGTACATTACGGCTGTCCAGGGTCAACTCGCGAATCAGCAGATCGCGGCCGGCGTGGGCAAAAATCTTGTTCAGGCTAAGGGACATCAGCCGCGCCCTCCATTGGCTTTTACAGCAGCGGCCGGTGGTCCGGCGTTCGCTTGTTGAGTCGGCGGCAGGTTGTCCGGCGTGATGTTCATCAGGCGCAGGGTGCCGGACATCACTTTGCTGAACACCGGCGCCGATACCAGGCCGCCGAAGTAACCGGCTTTGCTTGGCTCATCGATCACCACCACGATTGCGTAGCGCGGGTCGCTCATCGGGCCGAAACCGGCGAACAGCGAGCGATAGGAATTTTCCGCATAACCCTTGGTGCCCACCGAGGTTTTACGTGCGGTACCGGACTTGCCGGCCACGTGATACGCCGGCACCTGGGCGCGGAACACGCCCCGCGGTGCTTCGATCACTTGTTGCAACATGCCCTGCATGGTCTTGGCGACGTTTTCCGGGATCACCTGGGTGGCTTTCGGCGCTTCGTCGACATGGATCAGGCTCAGCGGAACCATCCGGCCATTATTGGCCAATACAGAGAAAGCGTGGGCAAGCTGGATCGCTGTCACCGACAGGCCGTAGCCATAGGAAAGCGTGGCGGTCTCGGCTTTTTTCCAGTCGCGGTAGTTCGGCAGGTTGCCTACGCGCTCGCCCGGAAAATCCAGGCCGGTGGGTTGACCCAGGCCGATCTTTTGCGCCAGGTGGTAGATGGTTTCACCGCCGATATCGAAGGCGACCTTACTCATGCCCACGTTACTGGAGTTGATCAGAATACCTGTCAAATCCAGCACCGGACCTTCGGTGCGGGACACGTCACGAATGGTGTATTTGCCCAGTTGCAACGTACCCGGATACACCTCGACCTTGTCGCTCGGCTTCCAGCGCCCGGTTTCCAGGGCAGCACTCATGGAGATGGCTTTCATGGTCGAACCCGGCTCGAACACGTCGATCATGGCGCGGTTGCGCATCATCGCCGGCTGCAGGTTGCGGCGGTTGTTCGGGTTATAGGTCGGCTGGTTGACCATGGCGAGGATCTCGCCGGTCTTGACGTCCATGATCACCAGGCTGCCGGCCTTGGCACCGTTCTCGATGATCGCGTTACGCAGCTCGCGGTTGGCCAGGTATTGCAGGCGCAGGTCAATCGACAACGCCAAGGGCTTACCGGCCTTGGCGTTTTTGGTGACTTGGACATCCTTGATCAGTCTGCCGCGCCGATCCTTGATGACTTGTCGTTTGCCGGGAACCCCGGCGAGCCATTCATCGTAGGCGAGTTCCACACCTTCACGGCCGTGGTCGTCAATGTCGGTGAAGCCCACCATATGTGCGGTCGTTTCGCCCGCCGGGTAGAAACGGCGGAATTCCTCGATACCGTAGACACCGGGGACTTTAAGGTCGAGCACCTGCTGGCCCTGCTCGGGGGTCAGGCCGCGCACCAGGTAGATGAATTCTTTATTGGCCTGAGCTTCAAGGCGCTCAGCCAGGGCTTTCGGGTCCTGGCCCAGGGCGGCGGCCAGCTCCGGCCACTTGTCCTTGGCGACCTGCAATTCCTTGGCGTTGGCCCACAGGGTGGTCACCGGTGTACTCACGGCCAGCGGCTCGCCGTTACGGTCGGTGATCAGGCCGCGGTGTGCAGGAATAGGGATATGACGCAGGCTGCGGGCATCACCCTGGCCGATCAGGAAGTCACGATCGACCACTTGCAGGTCGATGATCCGCCAGGCGATCGCCCCCACCATCAATGCCAGCAAGCCGAGCATCAGGCGGAAACGCCATGGGTAGAGTGCGCCTTCGAGTTTCATCATGGCGCCACCATGCGAACTTCGGCCGCGCCCGGGATGTGCATTTTCAGCTGTTCGGTGGCCAGCACTTCGATACGGCTATGGGCCGTCCAGGTGCTTTGTTCCAGAATTAGCCGGCCCCACTCCGCCTGCGCTTTGTCGCGCACGCTCAGTTCCCCGTACAGGGTATTGAGTAGTTGGCGGTTGTAGTGGGCGCTGTAGGACACCGCAATCGCGGAAATCAGCACGCCCACAAACAGCAGCAGCATAAAGAAGCTGCCGCCCGGGAGGGGCTTGGCGAAAAGCTTGCTCACCGCAACTTCTCCGCGACGCGCATGACGGCGCTGCGCGAACGTGGGTTGGCCTTGAGTTCGGCTTCGGAAGCGAACTGCGCTTTGCCATGGATTTTGATTTTCGGCACAAAGGCTTCGAAACGTACCGGCAGGTTGCGCGGCAGGTTGTCGGACTCGCCCTTGACCAGACGACGCATGAACAGTTTGACGATGCGGTCTTCCAGCGAGTGGAAGCTGATCACCACCAGGCGACCCCCCACTTCCAGCGCCTCGAGGGCGGCCTCCAGGCCAGCCTCCAGGTCGCCCAATTCGTTGTTGACGTGAATGCGCAGGCCCTGGAACGCACGGGTAGCCGGGTTCTTGCCTTTTTCCCACGCGGGGTTGGCGACTTTCAGCACTTCGGCCAGGTCGGCGGTGCGTTCGAACGGCTGGATTTCACGGCGCTCGACCACGGCACGCGCCATGCGGCCGGCGAAGCGTTCTTCACCGTATTCCTTGAACACGCGGGCGATTTCTTCCACCGGCGCGGTGGCGATGAACTGCGCGGCGCTCACGCCACGGGTCGGGTCCATGCGCATGTCGAGCGGGCCGTCGTTCATGAAGCTGAAGCCACGCTCCGGGTCGTCGAGCTGCGGCGAAGACACGCCCAGGTCAAGCAAAACCCCGGCCACCTTGCCCGCCATACCGCGCTCGGCCACTTCGGCACCCAGCTCGGCAAAGCTGCGCTGTACAACGACAAAGCGGCCGTCTTCGGCCGCTAGCGCTTGCCCGGTGGCAATCGCTTGAGGGTCTTTGTCGAACCCGAGGAGCTTACCGTCGGACCCGAGCTGGCTGAGTATCAACCGGCTATGCCCGCCCCTGCCGAACGTGCCATCCAAATAGCAGCCATCCGCGCGTACGGCGAGAGCCTCAACGGCTTCGTCAAGCAGTACGGTGATGTGGTTAAAGCCGCTATCAATAGTCACAGGATCAAATCACGCAGTTCATCAGGCATGGCGCCCGGTTGTTGAATAGCAGCCAGGTCAGCTGCAGAAACAGCATCCCAGGCATCTTCGTCCCACAATTGGAACTTGTTCAGCTGGCCCACCAGCATTGCGCGCTTGTCCAGCTTGGCGTACTCGCGCAAACGCGGCGGCACCAGGAAACGACCACTGCCATCGAGCTCGAGGTCGACGGCATTACCAATCAGCAAACGCTGGAGGCGGCGGTTTTCTTCACGCAATGAAGGCAGAGCGCGCAACTTGGTTTCAATCAACTCCCACTCATCGAGGGGGTAAACACACAAACAAGGATCAACGGCATCAATGGTGATGATTAACTGCCCGGAACTTCGCGAAATCAGCTCGTCACGATACCGGCTCGGCATAGCGAGACGGCCTTTTGCATCGAGACTGATAGCGTTAGCTCCGCGAAACACAGATGCGTTTCTCCAAATTTTAGCGTTTTACGTTCAAAAAACCCACTTTGTGCCACTTTCCGCCACTTGCGCACACTATAGGAATGCGCCCACCACACCGTCAAGGCACGGATTCAAGGAAAAGCCTTACAGAACGGAGATTTAGGAGCGTAAAAGGAGGAGAAACCAGAGTTCAGCGATGTTTTTGACCCAGTAAGCACAAATAGCTCAAAGAGCTATGGCTTAAAGTTAAAGTGATTTATTAAGAGTAAGATTTTTTTGGTATTACGAAGATGCATCTGCCAATGATTCGGCAGGGAGGGATTCTTGCGTTATTACCGGGTTTCTGCCCGAGATTCGGACAAAAGGAAAAAAGGTGGAGAGTCGATCTGTAAGCCGGGTTCTGTCTTGAACAGTCATTCGTCTACGATGGCCATCACTGGACATCTTTAGCAACCTACCCGGTCCCAGCGCGGGCCACGCCTTGGGACCCTATTTGGTCTTGCTCCAAGTGGGGTTTACCTAGCCACGAACTGTTGCCAGACGTGCGGTGCGCTCTTACCGCACCTTTTCACCCTTACCGGCACCGAAGTGCTTAGGCGGTTATTTTCTGTGGCACTTTCCGTAGGCTCACGCCTCCCAGGCATTACCTGGCACTTCGCCCTATGGAGCCCGGACTTTCCTCCCCCCCTAATTTTCATAGAAGGCAGCGACTGTCCAATCGACTCTCCGCCGCGCAGGTTAACGGCACGGCGGCCTCAGGACAAGTATTAAAAGTGCAGCAATGCCATCACGTTCGGACGAAATACAGATTTAACCCCGGAACTATTCGTCTTTCTGTTTATCCAGCGCCGCCTGATACAAAAGGTTCTTGCGCACGCCGGTAATTTCCGCTGCCAGGGCCGCGGCTCGCTTGAGGGGCATTTCCTTGAGCAGCAGGTCCAGAATGCGCATCGCCTCGCTGCCCACGGCGTCTTCACTCTCCGGTGCAGTCCAGCCTGCCACCAGCACCACGCACTCGCCACGCTGTTGATTGCTGTCGCCTTCGACGAACGCGCGCAGCTCTTCCAACGGCAGGCCCTTGAGGGTTTCGAAGGTCTTGGTCAGCTCGCGGGCCAGCAACGCCAGGCGCTCACCACCGAAGACCAGCTCCATATCCTGCAGGCATTCAAGAATGCGGTGCGGGGCCTCGTAGAAGATCAGCGTGCGCGGCTCCTCCTTTAACGCCTGGAGGCGCGCACGCCGCCCGACGGCCTTGGCCGGCAGAAAACCTTCAAAAATAAACCGGTCCGACGGCAGGCCTGCCGCCGACAAAGCAGCGATCAGCGCGCACGCTCCCGGAACAGGCACTACATTGATACCAGCGGCCCGCGCCTGGCGAACCAAGTGATAGCCAGGGTCGGAAATCAGCGGTGTGCCCGCATCGGAGATCAGCGCCACATCGTCGCCTGCCAGCAAACGCACGATAAAACGGCTGCCTTCTTCGCGCTCGTTGTGCTCGTGACAGGCCGCCAGTGGCGTACTGATACCAAAATGCTGCATCAATCGCTGGGAGTGCCGCGTATCTTCGGCCGCGATCAATTTAACCTCGCGCAACACTTTAAGCGCCCGGGCACTGATGTCGTCCAGGTTGCCAATGGGCGTCGCCACGACAAAAAGCGAGCCTGCAGTGGAATTCAAAGGACCTGGAGCAGTCAAAACGCACACCTCGATGGTTGGCAAAAGCCACATTGTAGCGCGTAGGCGCTTCGAAAATATGCCATCAAGGCCGATGCCGTTTCAGCCGTTGATAGCGGATAGCAACATTTGCACGACCTAAATCGACGGTTTCACACCAGTAACATCGCGCCTGGGCCAGTGCTTGGGTACAATTCCACGCTAATTTGATCGGTATCAGGAACACTTACATGATCGCTTGCCTGCGGCTGCTCTCCGCCCTCTGCCTCGCTGCCTTGCTGGCCGCGTGTGCCAGCTCGCCCTCGTCCAGCCTTGGCGACCTTCCACGGACCCCGGACGCCAGTATCGAGCAACTGCTCGAACAGGCCACAACCGCCAATACGCCAGAAAAGGCCGCGCTACTGCGCCTGAGTGCGGCTGACCTGGCCTACAAACAGAACAACCCTGGTCGCTCCTCGCAGATCCTGGCGCAAGTGCCCCTGGACGTGCTCAAGCCGGCGGCGCAAGTGTTCGCCAGCACCCTGGCCGCCGAACTGGCCATGGCGCGCAACCAGCCCAAGGCCGCGCTGACCGTCTTGAACCATCCAAGCCTGCAAAGCCTGAAGGACCTGCCGCCTGAACAGCAGATCCGGACCGGCACCGTGCATGCCCGTGCTTACGAAGCCGATGGCCAGACCCTGGCCGCCGCCCGTGAGCGGGTCGCCATGGCCCCCCTGCTGACCGGCGACGCCGCCAACAGCAACCACGAAGCCATCTGGGCATTGATTGCCGCCCTGCCGGCCGAACAGCTGCAAGCCAGCGGCAACCCGGTGCTGGACGGCTGGATCACCCTGGCCCAATCGGTCAAGGGCGCCGGCACGCTTGAGCAACAGCAAGCTGCCATCGACACCTGGCGTGCGCAGAACCCCGGCCACCCGGCGGCCGTGCAACTGCCGACGCCGCTGACCAAGCTCAAGGAACTGGCCAGCCAGCCCCTGAACAAGATCGCCCTGCTGCTGCCCCAGGACGGCCCGCTGGCTTCCGTCGGCAAGGCGCTGCGCGAAGGTTTCATGGCCGCCCACTACCAGGCTGAACAAGCCGGGCAGAAGCCGCCGGTCATCGAGTTCTATGACAGCTCGCGCCTTACCTCAATCGACGAGTTCTACGCCAAGGCCCAGGCTGCCGGCGTGCAACTGGTGGTCGGCCCGTTGGAAAAACCGCTGGTCAAACAGCTCAGCGCCCGCCCGCAATTGCCGATTACCACCCTTGCGCTCAACTACAGCGAGACTGATCGTAGCCCGGCGCAGTTGTTCCAATTCGGCCTGGCCGCTGAAGACGAAGCCCGCGAAGTGTCGCGCCGCGCCCGCGCCGATGGCCTGCATCGTGCTGCAGCGATGGTGCCGCGTGGCGAATGGGGTGAGCGTGTCTACAAAGCGTTCCGCCAGGACTGGGAAGCCAATGGCGGCACGGTGGTAGGTGTGGAGTATGTCGACCAGCCGGTTGCCCTCGCCCAGCAGATTGCCGACCTGTTCCAGCTGCGTAAAAGCGAAGGCCGCGCCAAGAGCCTGCAAAGCACCGTCGGTACCGACGTCGCCGCGCAGCCTTCGCGTCGCCAGGACATCGAGTTCATCTTCCTGGCCGTGACCCCGCAATTGGCCCAGCAGATCAAGCCGACCCTGAACTTCCAGTACGCCGGTGATGTGCCTGTGTACGCGACGTCCCACGTGTTCAGCGCCAGCGGTGACAAGAACCAGTACCTGGACATGACCAACGTGATGTTCTGTGAAACCCCTTGGCTGCTCAACACCACCGACCCGCTGCGCAACCAGGTTGCCGCACAATGGCCGCAAGCCAATGGCAGCCTCGGCCGCCTGTACGCGATGGGTGTCGACGCCTACCGCCTGGCACCCCGCCTGGGCCAACTCAAGGCGCTGCCGGATACACGGGTTGACGGCCTTTCGGGCAGCCTGGGGATCAGCGCCAACCAGCGCGTTGATCGCCAGATGCCATGGGCCAAGTTTGTCGGCGGCGATATCCAGCGCCTGCCGGACACCCCGCGCTGATGCCCGAGCGGTCCAGCGCACAAAGCGGCAAGGATGCCGAACTTCAAGCTTTGAAATACCTGCAACAACAGGGTCTGCGCCTTCTGGCGCAGAACTGGTTGTGTAAACGCGGCGAGCTTGATCTGGTCATGCTTGACGGCGATACAGTAGTATTCGTCGAAGTCCGCTACAGAAAACACGCACAATGGGGTGGCGCGCTCGCCAGTATCGACGGGCGCAAGCGTCAGAAGCTGATACTCGCTGCGCAGTACTACCTGCAAAAAGAGCATCGCTGGGCCGACGCCCCCTGCCGTTTCGATGTGGTTGCCATAGAAAGCACACCGTCTGGTCAGGCTGATCTGAACTGGCTCAAAGATGCCTTCGACAGCTGATTCACCGGACATTTTCACCACACACTTTTGCTCTTTGCTTTGCGGGCTGCACATTCCTGTGCCAAACAGCCGCGCTACTTAAGGTCACACAGATGGACATGCAATCCCGAATTCGCCAGCTTTTCCAGGCCAGCATCGACACCAAGCAACAGGCGATGGACGTACTTGCACCGCACATCGAGCAAGCCAGTCAGGTCATGGTCAACGCATTGCTCAACGAGGGCAAAATGCTTTCGTGCGGCAACGGCGGTTCGGCCGGCGATGCTCAGCATTTCTCGTCCGAGCTGCTCAACCGCTTCGAACGTGAGCGCCCGAGCCTGCCGGCCATCGCGTTGACCACCGATTCGTCGACGATCACCTCGATCGCCAACGACTACAGCTACAACGAAATCTTTTCCAAACAGATCCGCGCCCTGGGCCAACCGGGTGATGTGTTGCTGGCAATTTCCACCAGCGGCAACTCGGCGAACATTATTCAAGCGATCCAGGCCGCACATGATCGCGAAATGATTGTCGTAGCATTGACCGGACGCGATGGCGGCGGCATGGCCTCGCTGCTGCTGCCCGAGGACGTGGAAATTCGCGTCCCGGCCAATGTCACCGCACGTATTCAGGAAGTCCACCTGCTGACGATCCACTGCCTGTGCGATCTGATCGACAGCCAACTGTTCGGGAGTGAAGAATGACCGTTAAACGTCTCAGCCTATTGGCTATTGCGCTGTGCCTCGGCCTCAGCGGTTGCAGCACGGCCATCACCGCGACACGTGACACCCCCATCCAGGACGACAAGGGTACCCGCACCTTCGGCAGCAAGATTGATGACTCGCTGATCGAAACCAAAGTAGAAGTGAATGTTGCCAAGGCCGCCACGGACCTGGGCAATGGCGCATCGCGCATCGTCGTGACCAGCTTCAATGGCGTAGTGCTGCTCGCCGGCCAAACCCCACGTGCCGACCTCAAGGCCCAGGCCGAACAAGCCGCCGCGGCCGTGCAGCGGGTCAAGAAAGTGCATAACGAATTGCAGGTGATGGACCCGATCACATTGCTGGCCATCAGCAATGACGCACTGCTGACCACCAAGATCAAGGCGCAGATGCTGACCGACAACGCGATCCCTGGCTCGCGCATCAAAGTCGTCACCGACAACGGCATTGTGTACCTGATGGGCCTGCTGACCCAGGCCGAAGCCACCCGCGCCGCCAACCTGGTACAGGGTGTGTCGGGCGTGCAGAAAATTGTAAAAGTGTTCGAGTACATCGACTGATGTAAAGCCCTACGAAAAAGCCCCCTGCGCCTCAGGCGCCAGGGGGCTTTTTTTGTGCGTCGATTGACGCCTCAGACTTCGCTCACCAACACATCGGCAATGCGAATACTCAAGGCTGCACCGGTGAGCGTCGGGTTCACGCAGGACGAGGACGGCATCACGCTCGTGCCCGCAATAAACAGGTTGGCGTGGTCATGGCTGCGGCAATCGCGGTCCACCACCGAGTCCTTGGGATCATCGCCCATGATGGTCGTGCCCATGATGTGCTGACGGTTCTGGAATCCGACATCGGTGCTGAGGATGTCCGCATCCAGCAGCGTGGCGAACCGCTTGAAGTCCTCCAGCGCCTTCTCTTTACCGGCATGCCAGTAGTCAGGAACGCTGTAGTAGATCTCCGGCACCGGCAGGCCAATCGCGTCAAACTTGGTTTTGCTCGGCGTTACGCGGTTTTCCGGCAGCGGCAGGGTTTCGAAGTCCACCGCCCAGTTCAGCGAGCGCGCCGACTGCAAGCGGATCTGCTCATCCAGCTTGGAACCCAGCACCCCCTTGGCAATCAGGTTGGAGGTAATCTGCGACGTCGGGACCGTGTTGCGCACCTTGATCTTGTAGCCCGGGTAGTCCTTGCGGAATGCGCCGTCGCGGCTGTTCAGGTACACCAGCAGTTGCGTGGGGCCTTCGCCCGGCCACATGTCTTCCTTGGTCATGACGTTCATGCTGATGCCGGTGTGGTCCATCAGGTTTCGACCGACCTGGTCCGACGAGTTGGCAATGCCGTTGGGGTATTTGTCGGACGTGGACATCAGCAGCAGCTTGGGCGACTCGATGCCGTAGGCGGCCAGCACAAAATAACGCGCCGTCAGCTTGTGGGTCGATTTGTCAGGGCGCATGTACCAGATTGCGGTGATCTTGCCGTCGTCCCCCGCCTCGATTTTGTACACCACCGAGTTTTCCAGGACCTTGGCGCCATGACGCTCCGCCTCGTCGATATGCATCGAGCCGTCGTACTTGGCGGCAATCGGGCACACCGGGTTGCAATTGTTATTGCCGGCGCACGGCGGTCGCTTGCCGTAAGGGCGGGTGGCGCGACCATTGGGCTCAAGGATCGGGTTATAGCCGCCCTTGCCGAGCATCTCCGAAAGCCGGGTGAACATATAGCTGGGCTTGAGCCCTTCCATGGGGTACGGAATCGAACGCGGCGGGAAAGCATCACCGCCCTGCCCGCTTTCGTCCTGGCCATCGACGCCGGAGACGCCCAATTCGGTTTCGGCACGTGCATAGAACGGCTCAAGCTCGTCGTAGCTGATCGGCCAGTCACGGCCGCGACCATACAACGACTTCAAGCGAAAATCGTTCGGCAGCATACGCCACAACGATGAACCGAAGTGCCACGTGGTACCGCCCACCACCCGCAGGTACGACGTGTTGTATTTGACCGGCCCGACCTGCTGCAAGTAATCGCCATAGGTCGACGGCGCATGCGGCAGGCTCGGGTACGGCGAGCCCGCGCCCTGCAGTTTGGCGTTGGCCAGCGACAGCTTGACCGGTGCATTGCGGAAGGTTTCCACGACGTCCCGGCGATTGACCCGGGGGCCAGCCTCAAGAACGATCACCGATTTATTGGCCTTGGCCAGTCCGGTCGCAATCAGCCCGCCCATCACACCGGAACCGATGATGACTACGTCGGCATCGAAATCAGCGTTGCTCATAGTTTGAAATCCTGTGGCGCTTTAGGTTTGGGACCCCATGAATCCGGGCCGCCACCGTAAGTAGGGATGATGAGGGTGCCGTGGGTCGGCCGGTACATCAGCGCTTCGCTGTAGCTGATCAGCTCGGCGTCGACCGGCTCGCCGACAATGCCCAAATACCAGGCCGAAATGATGCTGGTGGCCGTCGCCTTCAACGAGGGGTCCGCGTCGGCCAGCGCCAGGTAGTCATCGACGTGCTTGAGGCCACGCTCGGCGACCAGTTGCTTGAGGGCGATCACATTGGTCGAGAAATTTGGCGCACGTTTGTCCAGCGCTGCGTAGTAGCGTGCGGCCAGAACCGAGCTGACCGGGCGGCTGACCAGAAACTGCGACAAGGCCGCGAAATCCGCGTCCGTTTGGGCGGCAGCCAGGGCCGATTGCCATGGCATCAAACCGCCGACCAGGGCGGTCAGCCCCAGGGTGACCGAACCGCGCAGCAGGCTGCGACGAGAAAGCGCCAGTGCATTGATTGATGAGTCCATGATTCAAACCTCCCGACGTCGCCGACGGACAATAACGATCGCCGCCAAGGCAATCAGGATGCAGGCGATGACGATGGCCGGGACCGTGAACGTGGCCATCACCGCCAACGGCGCCTTGGGCCCACCTTCGCGAACCTGGGCCACATCGGCTGCGGTGACCGTCAGCGCGTCATTGCCGTATCGGGAAAGCACATAGTTGCTCACATCGGCGATCTGCTGGTCGTTGAGGCGGTCGGTGAACAGCGCATCCGGGCCGAAGGCCGGCATATCGATGGCGACACCGTCGACTTCGCGGTGTACGCCGTAGACGATCGCCGCGATCAGGTTGTCGCTGCGGCTGGTGGCCGTGTTGTGGAACAGCGACGGGTACTCCCGCGTGCCTTGGCCGTTTGCCTGATGGCAGTTGGCGCAGGTGCCGCTGAAGATATGCCAGCCCGGATTATCTTCCGGTTTGCCGCCACGCAGGGTCAGCTCATCACTGGAAGCCTGGCCGAACGCATGGCGTGCCTTGGACTCGCCGGTGTTGATCGGCTGGGTCTGCAGCAGGTAGGCAGCGATGGCCATAAGGTCGACATCGTCCAGGTGTTGCAGGCTGTGTTCGACCGCCTCGGCCATCGGCCCGGCGGCTTGCGCCTTGCCTTCAACATGGCCAGTACGCAGGTACGCCACCAGCTCATCGCTGGACCACGCGCCGATGCCACTGGTTTTGTCAGCGGTGATATTGGGTGCATACCAGCTGCCTAACGCGCCGCCGGCGAGGGGCTTGCTGTTATCGGCAGCCATCAGCACATTGCGCGGGGTGTGGCAGGTGTCGCAGTGGGCCAGGGCATTGACCAGAGTAGTCGCCCCGGTTCACCTGAGCGGATTTTGCGGGGTCCGGCGTGAAGCGTTTCTGGCTGTGAAACAAGGCGTTCCAGCCGAGCATGGAGGCGCGGATATTGAACGGGAAGTCGAGGTCGGTCTTGGGAGCCGTCGCGTCGACGGGCTGCACTTCGTGCATGAAGTACTGGTAGAGGTCCGCCACATCGGTGTCGGTCATCTTCGCGTAGGAGGTGTACGGCATGGCCGGGTAGAGATGGGTGCCGTCCGGCGTCACCCCATCTCTGACCGCACGGGCAAACTGCTCGGCGGTGTAGCCACCGATACCCGCTGTTTTGGAGGGCGTGATGTTGGTCGAATAAATCACCCCCATCGGCGAGCTGAGCGGGTAGCCACCGGCAAAGGGCTGCCCGCCTGGCGCGGTGTGGCATGCCACGCAATCCGCTGCAACCGCCAGGCGCTTGCCGGCTGACGCCGTGGCCTCCAGTGCTTGACCAGACGCACTCCCGGCCCCCCATACGACAAGCGTCAAGACGCCCGCCAAGGCATGCCTGATGCCTTTTTGCCCAACCGTTTTACGCGGCATGTCTGTTTACCCTACGCAACTGCACTCATGGCTTTCACGGATTCGTAAGCTCTAGCGGCTTATCGAATAATTCATGTTGTTATCAGACGTCATATGACGAGAAGGCGCGAATATTTCATGCCAAGCAATATTTGGCAACAGATTAAAAGGCCATTAGCCATCAATCTGTGCTTTTGAGAGAAGCGTCTAGATCAGCCTTCTCGGCGCGATATGAGTATTGGCCAGGGCAACACTAATGAGTTTTTTGCAGAAACAGGGCGGATTTTGGTAAATTTTCAGCATGCTTGGACGCATGTGCTGTCATCTCCAGTTTTCTGGAAAAACTGAAAAGGCTACAAATATCAATTATCTATTTGATAAATAAGGTTTTTTGTTATTAAAAATCCTCTCGAATCTTCATTGGCGGTTCATAGGGGCGCAGTGAATTCAATGCGTTAAAACCCCGTAAAACCCTCCAAAACCCCCGTTTTAGAGCGTTTAAACCACTCGAAATATCCAGTAACCCTTCAGTCCTGGACGCAGCTGTCGATAGAAGTACGACAACTGCCGCCATCCACCCCGGTGTCGGCCCTCACTTCGTTGATGAATTCAATCAGCATCTTTCCAGGATGAACCGATGAGCTGGCTTAACGACGCAAAACTCTCGACCAAACTGATCACCTCCTTCTCACTCTGTGCCCTGATCACCTTGGGCGTCGGCGTGCTGGGAAGCCGGGGGGTGTCTGCGCTGTCGGAAAGCCTGAGGCTGGTGTTCACCAATAACCTGGTCGCCGTCTCGAACACCGCCCAGACCAAGACCAAAGCCGTAGGCCAGAGCCGCGACCTCTACCGGCTCTACGCTGCGTATGCCAGCGACGCGCCGCAGAACGTCAAAGACGAATTCATCGCCTCCATGAATGCCAACCGGCTGGCCAGTGAGCAGGCATTTGCCCTTTATCGCCAGAGACCGCTTGCCGATGACGAGCGTGTGGCCGGCGATAAAATGGAGCGCGACTGGCCTGCGTATCAGGCAATGCTCCAGCAATACGTTGCCCTGTTGCAGGCCCACGACCTGGAAAAAGCCCGCGCACTGTTGTTCGGCGACCTGCAAAAAAGCTACCGCACGGTGATGGATGAGCTGACGATCATGGTCGACTCCAATGACCGCCAGGTTGCAGAAAGCGCCAAGGACGCCACCGCCCAGGAGGCTTCGGCCAAGAACACGCTGTACTCGGGCATCGTCCTGGCGTTTGTTGCAGCGATTCTGTTGGGCCTGTTTATCAGCCGCCTGATCAGTCGCCCGATCGCTACCGCCATGACCAGCGCACGGCGCATTGCCGATGGCGATCTGACCCAAGCCATCGTGAGCAGCGGCCGCGACGAAACCGGCCAACTGCTGAGCGCCTTGGGCGATATGCAGTCGAGCTTGAAACAAACCATCCAGCAAATTGCCAGCGCATCAGACCAACTCGCCTCCGCGGCGGAAGAGCTGACGGCGGTCACCGAGAACGGCAGCCGTAGCCTGGTTCGCCAGAACGATGAGATTCAACAGGCCGCAACGGCGGTCACCGAGATGACATCAGCGGTGGAGGAAGTGGCGCGCAATGCGGTGTCCACCTCCGAGGCTTCGCACGCCACCAGCCAGCAAGCCACCAATGGCCGCGACCAGGCGCGCAAGGCGGTCACGGCGATCAACCATGCCACCAGCGAAATCGACTCATCGACCACCATGGTCAAGGACCTTGCCGGCCAGGTACGCGATATCGGCAAAGTGCTCGACGTGATCCGCGGCATTGCCGAGCAGACCAACCTGCTGGCACTCAACGCCGCCATCGAGGCCGCGAGGGCCGGTGAGCAGGGCCGCGGTTTTGCCGTGGTTGCCGACGAAGTGCGCGCCCTCGCCGCCCGCACCCAGGCGTCGACCGGGGAGATCGAAGGCATGATCAACGGCGTGCAAACCAGCGCCGACCAGGCCGTGGGCGCCATGGGCAAGAGCCAGGCACTGGTCAATGACACTCAGACCCTCGCCCAGGCCACCGGCGAAGGCGCTGGAACAGATCGCCGACGGCATTTCCCAGATCAACGAGCGCAATCTGGTGATCGCCACCGCTTCGGAAGAACAGGCCCATGTGGCACGCGAGGTCGACCGCAACCTGGTGAATATCCAGGACCTGTCGACACAAACAGCCGCCGGCGCACATCAAACCAATGCATCGACCCAGGAGCTGTCGAAGCTGGCGATCTCGTTCAACACCCTTGTCAGTCGTTTCCGCCTGTAAAACACCGAGCCGCAAAAAAGGGCGCCGTGCATTGACTGCACGGCGCCCTTTTATTTACCAGCGATTACTGGTATTGCGAGTACGGGTTGCCCTGGAACTGGTTGTTCTGCTGTGGCGCCTGTTGCTGGGCGCCTGGCTGGCCGTACTGCTGGCCAGGGATCGGGCCGAGGTTCACTTCTACGCGACGGTTCTGGGCGCGGCCGTTGACGTCGGCGTTGCTGGCGATCGGGTTATCCGGGCCGGCACCACGAGCACTCAGGTTGGCAGCGCTGACGCCCTGGGAGGTCAGGTAATTGGCCACGCTCTGTGCACGACGCTGGGACAGGTCCATGTTCAGCTGGCGGCTGCCGGTGCTGTCGGTGTAACCCACGATCTGGATGGTGTTCTGGTTGAATTGCTTGAGCGAGTTGGCCAGGTTGTTCAGCGGCGTGTAGAAGCTGCTGGAGATCGCGTCCGAGTTGGTCGCGAAGGTGATGTTGCCGGGCATGATCAGCTTGATCTGGTCGCCCTGGCGCTGAACTTCAACCCCGGTATTGGCCATGCTTTCGCGCAGTTTCTTTTCCTGCTGGTCGGCGTAGTAGCCGTAACCTGCTGCGCCTGCACCGGCAACCACAGCACCGATCAGCGCGCCTTTGCCACGGTTGTTATGGTCGATGGCCGCACCTGCCAATGCACCGGCCAGGGCACCCAGGCCACCGTACTTGGCGGTCTTGCTCATCCCGCCGGATTCATTACTCGCCTGCCCCTGGCTGCTGCCGTCATAAGGATTAGGTGAAGCGCAGCCGGATAACAGGGCCACGACTGTAGCGACAACAAGCAGACGACGCGAAGTGAACATTAGGGTAGCTCCTACATTTGCATTCTGTGGTGCAAAGGACATTGGCAATGGACCTGTGCCGAGCTTGGAACGCGACAAACGGCAAAAATTCCATGGCGGCGTTGTGAGCTGTAACAAAACATTGGCCAGCTTCGCCGCTACACAAACCGTAGCAGACAGATCCTGAATGCGACCTGTGTTTTTTGCTACAACACGTCTCCTTCAAGACCCGTTGCCGGGCGCCCCATCATGCGCGGACAAACGGGTTCTCGCGCATCTCATCCCCCAGCCGCGTATCCGGCCCGTGCCCTGCCACCACGGTCGCGCCTTCGTCCAGCGTGTACAGCCGCTGCCTGATCGAACGCACGATGGTCGCCTGATCCCCACCCCACAAATCCGTACGGCCCACGCCACGGCGAAACAGCGTATCCCCGGCGATCAGCAGCTTGGCATCGGCAAACCAGAAGCTCATCGAGCCCGGCGTATGGCCCGGCGTGTGCAACGCCACCCCGCAACCGCAGGCCAACTCCTCGTCATGTTCCAGCCAGCGATCCGGCGACGGCACCGGCGTATAAGGCACGCGAAACATCTGGCACTGCATTTCCAGATTGTCCCAGAGGAACTGATCTTCCTTGTGCAGGTGCAGGGTGGCGCCGGTTTTTTCTTTCAACTGGCCAGACGCCAGGAAATGATCAAGATGGGCGTGGGTGTGGATGATGCTCACCACCTTCAGGCCCAGCGCATCGAGGCGGGCCAGGATCAGCTCATGGTTGCCGCCCGGGTCGACCACGATGGCTTTTTTGGTGATGGGGTCGCCGATGATGGTGCAGTTGCACTGCAACGGGCCGACGGGGAAGGTTTCGCGGATCAGTAAGAGCTTTGCAGCATCCATAAACGTTCCTGTAAAGTTCGTTGTTCACGGCGGCACACTAATTGACACAGAGACTGTAGTCACGCAGTTGGTAATTCGCGGCTATAGCCGACTCGAATCGTCTGGCAAGAACTGAGCTGCGGCCTGAGAGAGCAATTGAAAAAGCGGATACCCATACCGCAATGGATCAGATTGAGACAAGGCAACCGGAAGCCATGACCACAACCGCAGAGCACGTACTCATCGATCACAGCCTCCTGCTTCGGGATCCAGACATTGTCCGTCGTATCCATCGGAAAAAGGGACTGCCGTTTGTGACTTACGCCGCCCTTGAAGAGCTAATCACTCGTGCCAAGGGAAACAATCAACCCGACTCAGGTGCCAGCCTTCTTAACTACTTTTCCAATAAAAACTCACGTTTTCATGAAAAGCTTCCGAAAGGCCTCGTATTAAAGCCTGGCGATCTGTTAGCAGAATTCGCTTTTGAGGGGCAGTCGATATTCGCAATCAAACGCAGTGCACCATTGAGCACGCCTCAAAGAGCGCCACTGTGCGTAGAGCTCAGCAGCCACTATGACTTGCTATTGCTTACAGACAATAAAAATCTGTTCCCATACTGTAAAGCCCTGAACGTCAGGGCTCAACTTTGGACCGGTCCTGCAAGCCCAAAAAAAATTATGCCTTTTGAGCTTCCAGCCACCCCCACAACTAGACCCGACTCGCCCATTCAAATCACCAATGTCCCACGGGAAGGCCATGCGCTAATAAGTTCATCAGGGAGGCATATAAGGCTTGGCAAAGCTATAAGCTCGGGTGGAGAGGGATCGATTTACGCCTTACCGGGAGGTCGGGAGGTGTGCAAAATCTATCATGCCGAAAAACTGACCATCCGACGGCAACAAAAAATCGAACTGATGGTGACGCGTCAGATAGTAGAGCAAGGTATATGCTGGCCTACAGAGTCGGTCCGTAATATTGAAGGCCAATTTGTCGGTTATGTGATGCCTATGGCTAATGGCCGAACCTTACAATCTTCGGCGTTCGGCAAACCCATGCTGGCAAAAGCATTTCCTTCATGGACACGAAAAGACTTAGTCAATATTGGCATAGCGTTTCTCAAGCAGGTGCACTACCTGCATTCGCTCAATATTATTATTGGCGACATCAATCCGATGAACTTACTCGTGACACAAGAAAGTACACGCATCTGGATGGTGGACACAGACAGCTTTCAAATTGAGGGGTTTCCGTGCGAGGTAGGAACGCCCAATTACACGGCACCGGAGCTCCAAGGACAGAATTACGCGGTTTTTTTACGCACCAAGGATCATGAGTTATTTGCCGTCGCAACAATGTTGTTCATGATTTTACTGCCCGGAAAGCCGCCCTACGCTCAACAAGGCGGTGGCTCACAAGAGGAAAATATCAAGAACAGAAACTTTCCTTACCGATACAAAAAGAACAGCGGTAAAGGAAAGACATCCGTGACACCAAAAGGGGCCTGGCAGAATATCTGGAGCCATTTGCCTTATACGCTGAAGCAAGCTTTCGGGAACACCTTTGAAGACAACCAACGTACCCAGATTGATAAGTGGCTGGAGCAACTGAACCTATACGCGACTGCACTGGATCAAAATAAAAGCTCCAATGCCCTTTTTCCTGATGCCTTTCATATATCGGACCCGGTCGAAACCATCTGTGGGAGCTGTAAAAAGACCTACATTGAATCCAAAAAGTGGGTACTCACAAGAAAATCCACCCGCTGCTCCCAGTGCCAACGCCGAGCAAATGTGGAAGAGATGGCTCGTGAAAGCCAGAAGGAAATCGAGCGAGCCCAGCAGCGTCCGCCTCCCCCAACGATAACAATCGCCGCGCCGCAGCACACAAAACCGACGCAACCTCGTGCTATCCAAACTATTGCACCGCCAATACCACGTAACCCGCCCTCTGTGTCGCCGGCAAAGGTTGTAATAAGACAGCCACAAAGACACGTTACTTCACCTCGGCCAGAACCCAAAAAAACGATAGCTAAAAAACCAGACTCCGCGAAGAGTGTTCTTTTCCGGTTGCTCAACCTTCTCCTGAAACGCTTTTTATAAACACTCTCACAAGGATGATTACATGCAGGAAGACTACGTACTTCGTCAGGAAGACCTCCTCGAAAACCCAACAGCGCGGGTTCCGATCTGCCTGGTGCTGGATACCAGCGGCTCTATGGACGGTTCGCCAATTGCAGAACTTCAATCGGGTGTGCAGATGTTTTTCGACGCTATCCGTGCAGATGAAGTAGCTCAATATGCCGCTGAGATTTGTATCGTCACATTCGGTGGCACCGCCCAAAAATCGTTGGACTTCAACTCGATTGAACGCCAGGACGTTCCACCCTTGGTAGCTAGCGGAATGACACCCATGGGACATGGCGTCAGCATCGCACTGGATCTGCTCGAAGCGCGAAAAGAAGACTACAAACGCGCCGGCGTTGATTACTACCAACCTTGGATGGTCATCATGACGGATGGGGAACCTACAGATGACATATCTTCAGCAGCCGCTCGAGTAGTCAGCCTGACTGAAAAACGAACACTCACTGTTTTCCCGATTGCTATTGGTCCGGCAGCCAACCTTGAGTATCTCAAACAGTTTTCACCGAAACGCCCACCACTTCGCTTGAAGGGCCTGAACTTCAACGAATTCTTCCTTTGGCTCAGCCGCAGTGTTTCACGCGTTTCACAATCGACACCGGGAGATGAAGTAACACTGGATACAGCCGGTATCGCCGCCTGGGGGCACATCTAAAAACCATGACCAGCACCGTTCTAGATTACCGTGCTCTTACTGCCTGCGCGTTCATCGCAGGCAGTTCGCACGCGAAAACGCAAACCCCTTGCCAAGACTTTGTAGCCGCCCGGCGCGTGAAGGGGATCACATGTATTGCGCTTGCTGATGGTGCAGGATCCCGATCCAGATCCGAGGAGGGAGCGAAGGTCGTAGTGAATACGATGCTGGCTTATATTTGCAGGCACTTCGAAACACTGTGGAAAATGGCTGAAAACAACCCCGTGACGGCTGCCGAAGAAGTTATCTCCCGATGCATGAAAGCTCTACAACTGAAGGCTGTGGAGCTGGAATGCAATGCTGATGACCTGGCAAGCACACTGTTGTTTGTCGCGCACAGCCATGGACGTTATTTGGCTGCTCACTTGGGAGACGGGCTTATAGCGATGGTTGATTCAGAAGGACAGGCCCACGTACTTTCACTCCCGGATAACGGCGAGTTCACAAATACCACAGTATTTGTCACGGACCCACGCGCCGTACCTAGACTACGAATTTATTGTGGCCTAACTCAGGATCATGCGGGATTCATGATCATGAGTGACGGGGCAGCAGAAAGCCTTTACCAAAAAGTCACTACAACACCTGCACCCGCTATCAAGAAATTATTGGAATGGAATATCCGCTTACCAAGGAAAAAAATGAAAGCGGTTCTAGAGGGTAACCTCGGCGACTCCATTGCCAGTAAAACCTCGGATGACTGCGCGGTTGGACTGCTGTCGGTACTGCGTCAGACGCAATAATCAGAAGTTTTCCATCCCTGGTCGGCAAATTTTTGAAGCCTCACAACAACCCCATCTCCTGCGCCCGCGCCACTGCCTGCGTACGTCGCTCGACCCCCAGCTTGCTGTTGATATGGCTCGCGTGGGTCTTGACCGTGTGCAGGGAGATGAACAGCCGGTTGCTGATTTCCTGGTTGGAGCAGCCCTCAGCGATGAGCTGCAATACCGCGAGCTCCCGGGCGCTCAAGGTTTCATGGTTAGCGGGGGTTTCGATGACGGCGGTGGCGGGCAGCTGCGCCATGAGGCTCTGGTTCAGCAGGCCATCGGAGTCCTTGCCGAGTCGCTCGCGCATCCATTCCGGATGGCTTTCCAACAGCCGCTGGAAGGGTTGCAGCGCGCCGCCTGCGCCCGCCTCAAGGGCTCGGGCAAAAACCGCCCGCGCCTTGGCTTCCTGGCCGCTGTCCAGCAGCAATTGCGCCTGTTGGGTCAGGGCCATCAGGGCAATCATCTGGCGCCCGCTGTTGTGCGCCTGTTGCGCCAACGCCTCGAGCCGTTGCAGGGCAGCATCGGTTTGATAGCGAGTGGCATCCAGCGCCGCCTGTTGCAGCCCGATATGTTGCGGCAAATGCGGATGAAACTCCGGCGCCGCGGCGGCATGTTCACCGTTGTAGGTTTGCCCCAGGCGGGTCAGCCAGGCGTCGGCCAGGTCGGTGCGGCCCTGGGCCAGCCACAATTCGCATTTGATCAGGGTGATCATCGCCAAGTAGTAGATCGGCGGCACGTCCCAGATGTGCATCAAGCGTTCGGCTTCAGCGAGTTCGGCGAAGGCTGTGGGAAAGTCACCGCGCCGCCCTTCGAAACTGGCAATCACGCAATGCCCGATCAACACGCTGATATCGCGGCAGGCGCGGGCTTCGGCGAGGCCCGCTCGCAGGCGGGCAAGCCCGGCTTCGGTCTGGAACCGCACCAGCAGCAAGTAGCCTTCATAGAGCGACAACCGCGCACGCACCGCGTATAGCCGTTGCGGCGCCAGGCCATGCAGGCGTTGCAGGCCCTGGCGCACTTCATCCAGGGAACGCAGGATTTCGCCGCGCGCCTGCAGCACCCGCGCACGGTCGTAATGGGCCAGGGCCTCGAACAGCGGGTTGCCGACGCGCTGCGCCAGCTCCAAGGATTCGCGATTCAGGCCACGGGCACGCCACAGGTCGGCATCGACAATGGCCAGATTGGACAGGGTCGACAGGCACATCAAACGCTGGCCGTAACGCCGTTGCGGCAGGCTTTCCAAGGCTTCGCTGCAATAACGCTGGGTCAGCTCGCGGTCCCCTCGCCCGCGCGCGATGATCCCGCTCAACGCCAGCCATTGAGCCAGCATCGACTTTTGCGCGGTGGCCGTCGGCGCTGGCAGGAAACGGCTGAGATAGCTGGATAATTCCTCCGCCGCGTCCAGTTGGCAGGCCAGCCCCAGGGCCCAGCTGTACAGCACGATCAAGCGCGGCGTGCTGATCAGCAAGCTGTCGGGCAAGTCCATTTTCCAACGCAGCAGCATGCCGACATTTTGCTCGGCCAGCAGTTGCTCTTCGGACAGGTTCTGCACCAGGTTGGCCGCCACATCCAGGTGGCCGGCGCGCAACGCCTGCTCCACCGCCTCATCGATCAAGCCCTGGGCATTGAACCAGCGGCAAGCGCGCAGGTGCAGGCTGGCAGCCGGCAGCACATTGCTGCTGGCGCGCCGGGAGCGCAACAAGTCGGAGAACAGATGGTGATAACGAAACCAGTGGCCTTGCTCGTCCAGCGGCACCAGAAACACTTGGTGGGATTGCAGGTAACGCAGGATTTCGGCGCTGTCGTGGGCCTCCCGCACGGCGTCGCACAGCTCACTGCAAAAGCGCTCCTGGGGGCGGTGTCGAACAGGAACGCCTGCACTTCGGCCGGCAGGCAGTCGATCACCTCTTCGAGCAGGTAATCGCGGATCAGCCCTTCGCCACCGTGCAGGCTTTGCGGCAGGGTACCTTCGCTGCCCGCCTCGGAAGCGGCCAGCAGCCAGAAGCGCAGGCCGGCCACCCAACCCTCGCTGCGGCGGATCAGGTTGTCGAGGGCCTCGCCGCGCAAGGAACTGCTGTGACGGTCCAGCACGGCCAGGGATTCGGCATGGGTCAGGCGCAGGTCCTGTTCATGCAGCTCCAGCAAATGCCGCGACAGCCGCAGCCGCGCCAGATGCCAGTCCGGGCGCTGGCGACTGGTCACCAGCACCAGAAGGCCATCGGGCAAATGGTTGAGGAAAAACTGCAGGCAGCGATCGAGCACCGGACCCTGGGCCAGATGGTAGTCATCCAGCACCAGTAACAGCGGCGCGCGGGTAGAGAGGTGCGCGGTCAGCTCATCGAGCAGGCCATCGAGCCATTCTTCAAAGGCGAAGGGCTGATGGCGTTGACGCATTTTCAGCAGACCCAGGGATTGGGCACCGAGTTGCGGGAAGTATTGCTGCAAGCCGTCGAGCAGGCGCTCGAGGAAGCGGCCGGGGTCATTGTCCCGGGGGCTCAGGCCCAGCCACAGGCTTTGCCAGTGAGCCGGCAGGCTCTGGCAGAACTCTACCGCCAACGAACTCTTGCCGAACCCCGCCGGTGCGCTGACCAGCAACAGTCGCCCTTCCAGCCCGCCGGCCAGCCGTTCGCACAGGCGCGGCCGCAGCACGTAGCCGTCAGGCAGCGGTGGCCTGTAGAAGCGACCTTCCAGAGCTGGAATTACCGCGCTGGCAGGCCCTTGAATTCGGGACAGATCAGTCATCGCCGGGCTCTTGTAGAAGGCTGTAGTCGGCACTGCAGATGTCCGCAGACTAGCGGTAAAAGCGGCAGGTTTGTAGATCTTTGCAACATTTGCCTGAAAAAGAACTGCGACAAAAAATGTGGAAGGGGGCTGGCTCCCGATGGCGGCGGATCAGTCGATGCATCTTTTGACTGTCAGACCGCTATCGGGGGCAAGCCCCTCCCACATTTGGCGACAGCTATGGCTTAGCGAACACCGTCCTGGCGCAGGGCCGCCGGGGTGAAGTCGCTGGTGGTGGCGGTGAAGCCAAAGTCATAAGCCTGCTTCTCTTCGTTCTTCATGCCCAAGGCCAGGTAGCGGCCGGACTGCAGGTCGTAGAGGGTTTCCAGGGCGTACCACGGCACTTGCTTGTCGTAGTAGTTCTCGGCATGGGCTTCGGCGACGCGCCACAGTTGGCCACGGCCGTCGTAGTGGTCGATGACCGCCGCTTGCCAGGTGTCTTCGTCGATGAAGAAGTCACGCTTGGCATAGATGTGACGCTGGCCTTCCTTCAAGGTCGCGACCACATGCCAGACGCGGCGCAGCTCATAGCGAGCGAGGTCCTGGTTGATGTGGCCGGCCTTGATGATGTCGGCGTACTTGAGCTTCGGATCGTCGATCTTGTAGCTGTTGGAGGCGATGTAAATCTCCTTCTTGCCTTCCAGTTTCCAGTCGTAGCGATCCGGCGCGCCGTTGTACATGTCGAGGTTGTCGGAGGTACGCAGGCCGTCGGCCGCGGTACCCGGGCCGTCATAGGACACTTGCGGCGCCCGGCGCACACGGCGCTGGCCGGCGTTGTAGACCCACGCCGAACGCGGCTCCTTCACCTGGTCCAGGGTTTCGTGCACCAACAGCACACCACCGGCCAGACGCGCTGGCGCAGTCACCTGCTGCTTGAAGTAGAACAACACGTTGCCCGGGTTTTTCGGGTCGAAGTCTTTCATTTTGTCGCGGAACACGAACTGGTCGCGGAAGTACACCAGGCTGTAGGAACCATTGGTTTGCGGCGTGGCCTGGGTGACCAGGCGCGTCACGCTGCCGCCGCGATAGCGGGTGATGTGGTTCCAGATGACTTCCACGCCGCTTTTCGGGATCGGGAACGGTACGGCCGTTTCGAAGTTCTCCAGGCCGTTGCCGCCGGACACCAGGTTGGTGGTGGTGGCGTTCTTCTTGATGGCGGCGAACACCTCCGCCGGCACGGTAGCGCCGCGATGGGTCGGATAAACCGGCATCTTGAAGGTTTCCGGGTAACGCTTGAACATCGCGTATTGGCCCGGCGCCAGCTTGTCTTTGTACTGCTCGACGTTTTGCGCGGTGATGGTGAACTGCGGTTGCTCGCTGGCATACGGGTTGGCCAGGAAGCCACGGGCATCCACGGCGCCGGCGTTGGTTGGCAGTGGCGACCATTTAGGAATGGTACCGGCGGCGTTACCGGCCATTTCAGCGCCCATCGGGGTCAGGGTGGTGCCCAGCTTGGACGCCTCATCCGCCGAGACTGCCGCCATGACGTTGGTCGCCAGGATCGACAGTCCAAGCACACCTACGTGCAACAGACTTTTAGTTATTTTCATGTTCTGGTTCTTCCTGAAAATACATGCAGCTGAAAAAGTGTGCTTAGAAGTTCGCGCCGAAGCTCAGGGCAACAAAGTCTCGGTCATTCACCGTACTGAAATCCCCACCGAAGAAGTTGGTGTAGTTCAGACTGGCGGTATAGGTGTTTTGATATTCGGCATCCAGGCCAAGGCTGACGGCTTTACGGCCTTCTTCAAAGTTGGCGCCAGGACCTGGGGAGTAACCCTTGACGTCATGGGACCAGGCCACGTTTGGCTTGAGGTTTACGCCGGCGAAGACGTCCGGGTATTCCCAGATGGCACGGGCGCGGTAACCCCAGGAAGTGGCAGTGGTGAAGCCATCGTTGTTGCAGTTGGTGTTCAACCCATTGGCGTTGCCCAGGCCGGCGCCTACGGCGGTCGAGTTATTGAGCGTATTACAGAAACCACCGGGCAATGTACCTGGACCAAACACCGGGTCGCGCCCATAACGCGCATCGGATTTACTTTCCAGGCCCCCCACGTGAGTCACCCCGATTTCACCAACGGTGGTCAAGCGGCTAGCGCCCATCACCTGATCAAAGAAGTGCGTGAACGTGGTCTGGAACTGCGTGACTTCCTTGCGGTTGTAACCGTGCAGGTCCTGACCCGGCGAACCCTTGAGTACGGAAGCGTTGCCAAAGCCGGGAATAGGCGTGACGCCGGCATAGAGTATGTCGGTAGTACTCAATTGAACCGGCGCATTTGGCCGGTAGCTCAACTCGCCGCTCCATGCGGTTCCGGTAGGCAGCGTGGTGGAAAAACTCAAACCATAAAGACGGATATCTTCCGGGTATTCGACGAAGTAGTTGGAGCTACCCGCCACAATCACCGGGCGCAACGCCGCCAATGGACCCAGAGGACGGCTGTACGCTGACGCGGGTGCCCCTTGCGCACTGAAAATCGGCGCACGGCTGTGATAGTTCATGAAGTACGCGCCGAACTCGGTGTCCAGCGGTTCGAAGTTATAGTGCATCGCTACGCCAAACTGGCCGCTGTCCCGAGCATCACGATCGGGGCCACGGCGCACCAGTACGCCTTCCTCATTCACATCTACGCCCGCAGCATTGAGAGTGGGATAGGCTAAAGGCGAAATGCGCGAGCGCTTGCTCAAGACTCGAAGATTGTTGTCGCAACCATCAGATATGACGTCTGGCTGCGAAAAGAACGTACCGCAGTTATCGGTAACCGTCTGGTCCCATTCCAACTGATAAAAAGCTTCCGCCGACAAGTTATCGGTCAGCGTCTGCGATACATAGAACATGTTGACCGGAATCAAGCCTTCCTTGACTTCAGCCCCCGGACGGCGGAACGCGGACACATCGATCGGGTTGATCGAGTTGATGCCGCCGCCGATGAAAGTACTTTCACCCCAGCTCACTACCTGCTTACCAAACCGCACGCTGCCGGGCTGATCGGCAATCGCGTAGTTGTGGTAGACGAACGCATCGAGAATCTGCCCGCCCGAGGACTTGGCGCCCTCTTTACGGTTGCTATCGCTGATGTCCTTGAACTCCCGGCTTTCATCCTTGAGCTCAAAGTCATACCAGTACTTGCCACGCACAAACACACCGGTATCGCCGTACTTCAGTTCCAGGTCATGAATGCCCTTGAAGATCTTCGAGAACGTTTCGCCGCGTTTGAAATTCAAGTGGCCGTCGTCGGAGGTCTGGGACAAACCGTTGCCGCCATTGTTGGCACCAATCAGATCCTGGTTGGGCTTAGCGGTAGACCAGCTCGCCCCCACCGAAAGCGACGAGTCAAAACTCCCTTCGATTTCACCGATATTGAAACTGACGCCGAATGCGGGCCCGGCGAGCGTAGAGGCGAGACTGACGGCCAGGGGCAGTCTTGCCCGGCGCCAGAACTGGTTTACTGAGGTCATCGACGCTACTCCATGTGCATTATTGTTATGGCAGTGAGTTTTTTCTGTGATGCGTGTAACGGCCGGAATACAACGATTCCAATGCCGCTCGGCAGCCGAGCCCCCATGGCCCGAAGCGGAACATCCGTGAAAAACTCTGGAAGGGACTATAGCCAGCAGGGGGTAGTGCTTGATCCCTCTAAAGTGTGATTTGCATCACCGACCCGTCTGCCACAACCCTTTCGCCATGTCGGCGAGAGCCGACGCGGCAAGGATGGCTGAAAAATCGCAAATCACAAGTGAAGGCACGAGATAGAGCATTGCCGTGCCATACAGGCACGGCAAATCAGCTCAGAGGGTGGACAGGAACGTACTGTTGTTGGCCTGCCATTCAATGATGTCAATCCGGATACGTTTTTTGTCGAGTTTGCCGACGCTGGTCTTGGGAATTTCCGTAACAACCGCGATCTGGCTTGGAATCGCCCACTTGCTCAAATGGCCCAACTCCACGAAGGGTTTGAGATGTTCCTTGAGCTCACGGGCCCCTATCACATGGCCATCACGCACCACCAGCAACGCAAACGGGCGTTCGCCCCACTGCGGGTCGGCGATGCCCACCACCGCTACTTCGCGTACCGCCGGGTGACGGCTGACCAGATCCTCGAGGGCCAGGGAGGAGATCCACTCGCCACCGGTCTTGATCACGTCTTTGATGCGGTCGCGGATATCGATCACGCCGAAGGCATCCAGCGTGGCCACGTCGCCGGTGTGCATCCAGCCGCCGGCCCACAGTTCGGCGCCTTTTTGCGGCTCGTTGTAATAGCCCTCGGTCAGCCACGGCGCGCGCAGCACCAGCTCGCCTTGAGATTCACCATCGGCAGGCAGGAAATTGCCCTCGCCGTCGACAATCGCCGCGTCCACCAAAGGCCCCGGCACGCCGGCCTTGATGCGATAGGTGGTGCGCTCGTCCTCGGTACCGGCCATCAGCTCTTCGTTGAGGTGGGCACAGGACACCAGCGGCCCGGTCTCGGACATGCCGTACGCGGCAGTCAGCTGAATCCCACGCACCTTGGAGGCTTCATACAGCGAACGGTTGAGGGCGCTGCCGCCGATGACGATTTTCCAGCCGCCAAAATCCACGCCCTGGGCGGCCTTGGCGTTGAGCACCATTTGCAGGATGGTCGGCACGCAGTGGGAGAAAGTGACCTTTTCTTTGCGCCACAGCTCCACCAGGTACTCCGGGTCGTAGCGGCCGGGGTACACCTGCTTCAAGCCGAGCATGGTTGCTACGTAAGGCAGGCCCCAGGCATGCACGTGGAACATCGGGGTGATCGGCATGTATACGTCGTTGGTGCCCAGCAGGCGCACGCTGTCGACACTGCCCATGATGGTCGCCACGCCGATCGTGTGCAGCACCAGCTGGCGGTGGGTGAAATACACGCCTTTGGGGTTGCCGGTGGTACCGGTGGTGTAGAAGGTGGTAGCGACGGAATGTTCGTCGAAATCCTCGAAGTCGTACTTCGGGCTGGCGGCGGCCAGCAGGGTTTCGTACTCGCCGACCAGGTTGGGCAGCTCGGCGGTCTTGGCGTCGCCGTCAGTCAGCAGCAGGGTCTTGTCGACCGTGCTCAACTGCCCGGCGATCGCCTGGTAGAGCCCCACGAACTCGCTGTTGACCAGCACAAAGCGGTCCTCGGCGTGGTTCATGGTGTACAAAATCTGTTCCGGCGACAGGCGCACGTTGATGGTATGGATCACCGCGCCAATCATCGGGATGGCGAACATGCACTCCAGGTAACGATGGCTGTCCCAGTCCATGACTGCCACCGTGTCGCCGGCCTTGACCCCGGCCTCGGTCAAGACATTCGCCAGGCGGGCGACGCGCTCGATCAACGTAGGGTAGGTGTAGCGCAGTTTGTCGCGATAGACGATTTCCCGGGTCTTCTCGTATCGGGTTCCGGACATCAACAGGCGTTTGATCAACAACGGATATTGGTACGCACCTTCGGCGGGCGGGATAACACGGGTCTGCAACATACGAATCCCTTTTATGACTGCATGGTCTTGGCTTGAAGACCTGCACTTTAGAGACCTTATGTGTCAGCCAAATCAGCCAAAGGAATGATTTGCAGCCCCCAGCAAATGCTAGCTTTGAGCCATTATCGAGACCTTGCCGAGACCCAAAGTGGGAGCGGGCTTGCTCGCGAATGCGGTGGTTCGGTCAAAGCTATACCGACTGATACCCCGCATTCGCGAGCAAGCCCGCTCCCACATTTTGAGCTGTGGTCACGCGAAAATATCGTTTACTTCATGCTGGTGAAGGCGAGTTTTACACCGATGGCAATCAGCACCGCGCCCATGGTGCGGTCGAACCAATGCCCCATCCGCGCAAACCCTGCACGCACGCGCTGTTGGCTGAACAGCATGGCCACCAGGCAGAACCACAGCGCCGTCGCCACGGCCAGGTACACGCCGTAACCGGCCTGCACCGCCAGCGGCGTGTGCGGGTTGATCACCACGGTGAACAGCGACAGAAAGAACAATGTGGCCTTGGGATTCAAGCCGTTGGTCACAAAACCCGCGGTAAATGCCCCACGCGGGGTGCGTTCGCCGGCTTCGCGGTGCAACTCCCCCTCGGCGGCCGGCTTGGCCGGCTGCGCCCGCAGGGCCTTGAAGCCGATGTACAGCAGGTAAGCCGCCGCCGCCCATTTCAGCGCGTTGAACAACACGATGGACTGGGACACGATCAAGCCGATACCAAGCAACGAGTAACCCACGTGCAGGAAAATCGCCGAGCCCACACCCAGCGCGGTCCAGGTCCCGGCACGACGGCCATGGGTAACACTTTCACGCACCACCACGGCGAAATCCGGGCCGGGGCTGGCCACCGCCAACAAGTGAATCAAGGCTACGGTCAAAAACTCGGCGACGTACATGCTCACTCCATTAAGTAACTGATTATTTCATCTGATAGGCTCGGCAGATTACGCCTTCGAACCCTGTCGCAAAAGGTACAGTTGATGACGAACAATGTCCGCGCCGTCTTCCTTGATCACCCGTCCCTGGACCTGGGGGACCTTGACCTCAGCGAGCTGCGCAACAGCTTCAGCGACCTGCAATTGTTTACCGACACCACCGCGCAGAACGTGGTGGAACGCCTGCAAGGCGCCCAGGTAGTCATCAGCAACAAAATCGCACTCAATACCGAGACGCTGGCGGCGTGCCCTGAGCTCAAGCTGATCCTGGTGTCGGCCACCGGCACCAACAACGTCGACCTCGCCGCCGCCCGCGCCCATGGGATTACCGTGAGCAACTGCCAGGGCTACGGCACGCCGTCGGTGGCGCAGCACACGATCATGCTGCTGCTGAACCTGGCAACGCGCTTGAATGACTATCAGCGCGACATCACGGCGGGCAAATGGCAGCAGGCCAAACAGTTTTGCCTGCTGGACTACCCGATTGTCGAGCTGGAAGGCAAAACCCTCGGCCTGCTCGGCCACGGCGAACTGGGCAGTGCCGTGGCGCGCCTGGCCGAAGCCTTCGGCATGCGCGTGCTGCTGGGTGCGATTCCCGGGCGCCCTGCACGCGCCGACCGCGTGCCGCTGGATGAATTGCTCGCGCAGGTCGACGCGCTCACCCTGCACTGCCCGCTCAACGACCACACCCGCGACTTTATCGGCGCCCGCGAACTGGCGCTGCTCAAGCCCGGTGCGTTTATCGTCAACACGGCGCGCGGTGGCTTGATCAACGAACAGGCGCTGGCGGACGCGTTGCGCAATGGCCATCTGGGTGGTGCGGCCACCGATGTGCTGAGCGTGGAGCCGCCGGTCAACGGCAACCCGTTGCTGGCTGGCGACATCCCCCGCCTGATCGTCACGCCGCACAATGCCTGGGGCAGCCGCGAGGCACGCCAGCGCATCGTCGGCCAGTTGGCGGAAAACGCCCGGGGCTTTTTCAGCGGCGCCCCGCTGCGCGTCGTCAGTTGATAAACTGCGCCCCTTTTCAAGGAGCAGACCATGGATCCGCGCAGTGAAGTACTGCTTCGTCAGGCCGAACTTTTTCAAGGCAACCTGCTGTTGGTGGGCTTGCCCGCCGACGACTTGCTCGGCCGCCTGCCCAACGCCCACGGCTGGAGCTGGCATGCCGGTGACCAGGCGGCGCTCGACGCACGCTTCCCCGAGCGCAGCCATTTCGGAGTGAACGTGCCTGAGCGCACGTTTGACGCGGCGGTGATCTTCCTGCCCAAATCCAAGGACCTCACCGACTACCTGCTCAACGCCGTGGCGGCACGTTTGCCCGGCGCCGAGCTGTTTCTGGTGGGGGAGAAAAAGCCGGTATCGAAAGCGCGGCCAAGCAGATGATCCCCTTCGGAAAGCCGCGCAAGCTCGACAACGCGCGGCATTGCCAGCTGTGGCAAGTCACCGTGGCCGATGCCCCGCAAGCGGTCGAGCTGGAAAGCCTGGCGCAGGTTTTCGAGGTGCCACTGGCCGAAGGGCCGCTCAAGGTGGTGAGCCTGCCAGGCGTATTCAGCCACGGTCGCCTGGATCGCGGCACCGAGTTGTTGCTGGAGCACCTGGACAAACTGCCGAGCGGTCATCTGCTGGACTTCGGTTGCGGCGCAGGGGTGCTGGGGGCCGCGGTAAAACGTCGCTACCCGCACAACACGGTGACGATGCTGGATGTGGACGCTTTCGCCGCCGCCAGCAGCCGCCTGACGCTGGCCGCCAACGGCCTGGAAGCCGAGGTGCTGACCGGTGACGGCATCGACGCCGCGCCGATGGGTTTGAACGCGATTTTGAGCAACCCGCCATTTCACGTGGGGGTTCACACCGATTATTTCGCCACGGAAAACCTGCTGCGAAAAGCGGCGAAACACCTGGCAAAAGGCGGCGAACTGCGCCTGGTTGCCAACAGCTTCCTCAAGTACCAGCCGCTGATCGAGGAGCACTTGGGCGTGTGCGCAATCAAGGCTGAAGGCAATGGTTTCCGCATTTACCGTGCCAAGCGCGGCTGATGCCATTTGAAAAAGAAGGCTTGCCGAATGGGTTTTGCCTAGGCAGAATCCGCTCCGTCCTAGGGGAGTAGTCTCCCACGAGCGCCACGCTCGTCCGGCATACGTCAACATACTTGGTCAGCAGACCATGGCGTATGCGACCCAGGAGTCCGCACAGACGGACCGGGGTTTGACAAGACCTATGACACGCACACCTTACCCGGGGCGGGAAGGCTGTACGTGTCATAGCCGTGTCGACCCGCCCCTGGAAACTACCTGATGCTGGATTCATTACTCGTTCCTACCGCAATCGTTGCCTTGGCCGAAATCGGCGACAAGACGCAGCTGCTCGCGCTCATCCTTGCCGCACGCTTTCGCAAACCCTGGCCGATCATCGCCGGCATCGTTGCTGCGACCCTGGCCAACCATGCGGCCGCCGGTGCCGTGGGCGCCTGGTTCGGGAGTTTCTTCTCGGATGCGGTGCTGCACTGGATCCTCGCAGCGAGCTTCTGCGCCACCGCGCTGTGGACCCTGGTGCCGGACAAACTCGACGATGACGAGGCCAGTACCACGCGCAAGTTCGGGCCGTTCCTGACCACGCTGATCGCGTTCTTCCTTGCAGAAATCGGTGACAAGACCCAAATCGCCACAGTGATGCTCGCGGCTCAATACCCTGAGCTGTGGCTGGTGATTATCGGCACCACCCTGGGCATGTTGATTGCCAACGTACCGGTGGTTCTGGCGGGGAATTTCGCCGCGGAAAAACTGCCGTTGACCCTGATTCGTCGACTGGCGGCCACGGCGTTTTTTCATCTTGGCGATTGTTGCGGTGTACAAGGCCATGCAGAGCAGCGGCTGGATCTAAGGATTTAAGACTGTAAACCCGCTCCCACATTTGGATCTTCACAGGGTCAGGATTTTTTGGCCTGCTGGTAAAGCGGCATCACTTTCGGAATCGCCGCCTGCAACGAGGCGATCCGGCTGTCGGACGCAGGGTGCGTGCTCATGAACTCCGGCGGCGCGCCTTCCGAAGCCTTGGCCATTTTGTTCCACAGCGTAATGGCCGCGTTCGGGTTGTAGCCGGCACGCGCTGCCAGCTCCAGGCCGATCAGGTCCGCTTCGTTTTCATTGCTGCGGCTGTTGGGCAAGGTCATGCCGTAGTTGGCCACCGTGTCCGCCAGCGCCAGGCTGTCCTGGCCCAAGCCGAACAGAGCACCGGCGCCCTGCTTGGCCATCTCGATTCCGTAGGCTTTGGACATGGCTTCACGGCCGTGCTCACGCAAGGCATGCGCGATTTCATGGCCCATGACTGCGGCCAGTTCGTCATCGGTGAGCTTGAGGTTATCGATCAGCGCGCTGTAGACGAAGATCTTGCCGCCAGGCCCGCAGTTGGCGTTCATCTCGTCGCTCTTGATCAGGTTCACTTCCCACTTCCACTGCGCCGCATCCGGACGGAAGGTGGGCGCCTGGGCGATCAGGCGGTTGGCGATCGCCTGCACGCGCTTGGCGTTTGCGCTGGTCTTGTCGAGCATGCCTTTGCCGCTCGCCTCACCCAGCGTCTGCTGGTAGGACTGGGCATACATCTGGTCGACTTCCTGACTCGACAGCATGCTGAACATGTATTGCTTGCGCTCCACCCCCACAGCGCCGCCGCTGGTGGTGTTGACCGACTGGCAACCTGCCAGCAGCAGCGCTGCCACCAATCCACTTACCGCCAATGATTTCTTCATGATCCGTCTCCCTGAAAACATGGCGCGTATCGTAGGCGGTCATTTGTATCTGCGCCAGATACATAAGACGTTTAACTGCGAAGTTTCGGACAAATCCGACGCCCAGGCGCGACTGATCAATCAGTTCAAGGCCTAGAGAGCTGCGGTGGTTTCGAGGCCGCTATCGCAGGCAAGCCAGCTCCCACATTTTGAATGTGTGAACCCAGTCAAATGTGGGAGCTGGCTTGCCTGCGATGAGGCCGGTACATCCAACACATAACCACAACGTTCAAGCCGGCGTCAGGCACTCCGGCCCATTGAGCTTGGGATCATTGACCATATTGGCCAGCACCCGCTCGCGCAACGCGCTCGGCTCACTGGCCAACAAGCCTTGCAACACATGCAGCGGCGTATCTGGGTTGAGCCAGGCTTCCTGCCCCGCCGCGTCCAGAATCAAAGGCCGCCGCTGGCTCTGCGCAGCCTGGGTCACCACCGCCGTACTCAGCCACACCTGCTCCTGCACCGGGTACGCTTCCCAGATCGCTGCAAAGAACAGCGTGGAGCCCTCGCCCGGCGTCAGCCAGTACGGGCGCTTGCGCTGGGTGCCGCGCCATTCGTAGAAACCATTGGCCGGCAGCAGGCAACGACGCTGGCGAAAAGCTTCACGAAACATCGGCTGCTCGGCCAGGGTTTCGGCGCGGGCGTGGGCCGGGGTGCGCGAAAGGTCTGTGAGCCACGGCGGCGTCAGGCCCCAGCGCGCTCGCGCCAGGGTGCGCTGGCCCTCGCTTGAGCGCTGGATCAACACTGAATCATTCGGGGAGATGTTCCACTGGGGCTGCTGGTCGGCCGGAAAGCCCGGCAAGGCAGCAAAGGCGGGATTCCAGCGAAACAGGGCATAACGTCCACACATGGGGCAACACGACTCTTGGGGTAAACCGAGCTACAGCCTAACAGACCAACACGTCGGGGAAGCTGTCGGGTTCATCGCCGGGCACAGGCTGCGCGCCAATGTAGGCGGTGATCAACGCACGGGCGTCGACGGCCTGGTCGTTGTCCACCTCCAGCCCCAGCAGCCCGAATATCGGCAATTCGCCGGTGCCGCCAAGCAGATGGCGCCCCACCAGGTGCGCCTCGATGCCCTCGCTGGCGAGCATCTGTTGCAGCAGCTCGCCTTCCATCAGGTTTTCCGGTTCGTAGATTCGCTGCATGGCGCCCCCGCTATTCGTTTTCACTACGGGTTTCAAGCATCCATTCGTCGCCGTGCACCTGCAGATCAAAAATGATCGGCCGGCAACACACCTGGCAGTCTTCTATATAGGTCTGATCACCACCGGACAAATCCACGGTTGTCTCGACCACTTCCCCACAATAAGGACAATCGTACGTCGCGGTTTCCAGCATCGCAGTCTCCCAGGTGACTTGTGCGTATAATCGCCGGTCTATTTACAGGGCTATATTTCGGCCGAGCCAATTACTCAGGCCGCACCCTGGTATTTCCTTTACTTACCCTAGCCGTTTCTAACAAGAGAGCATGATGGGCGAATTCGATACCATCCGACCTTACAACGACAGCGAAGTCCCGGCAGTGCTGGCACGTCTGTTCAGTGACAAGGCCTTTCTGGACATCCTGACCCACTTCCGCTTCCCGCGCTTTGCCGGCGCCCTGGGCTGGCTGCTCAAGCCGATGATTGCCCGCAAATTGCGCCGTGAGTTCGCCGGCGTCACCACCGTGGCTACCCTGCAGGACAAAGTCGAGTACTACGTCGACCACACCATCGACCGGGCGACCGACGGCGTCACCTACACCGGCGTCGAGCAACTCAAGTCCGGCACCGCCTACCTGTTTCTGGCCAACCACCGCGATATCGTGATGGACCCGGCCTTCGTCAACTACGCCGTCTACCACGCCGGCCTGCCGACGCCGCGTATCGCCATCGGCGACAACCTGCTGCAAAAGCCGTTTGTCAGCGACCTGATGCGCCTGAACAAGAGCTTTATCGTGCACCGCTCGATCACCGGGCGAAAGGAAAAGATGGCGGCGTTCAACCTGCTATCGGCCTACATCAACCATTCGATCCGCAATGATTGCCAGTCGATCTGGATCGCCCAGGCCGAAGGCCGTGCCAAAGATGGCGATGATCGCACCGAGTCGGCGATCCTCAAGATGTTCCACGTCAGCCGCAAGGACGAGCCGTTTGCCGAGGTGATCCAGTCGCTGAACCTGACGCCGGTGTCCATCAGCTACGAGTACGACCCGTGCGATACCGCCAAGGCTCGCGAGTTGTACATCCGCGCTACCACAGGCACCTACAGCAAGGCACCGGGCGAGGATGACGTGAGCATCGCCCTTGGCATCACGGGCTACAAGGGCCGGGTGCACATCAACTTCGCGCCGCCGATTACCGAGCGTTTCGAAGACACCAAGCTGCTGGCGGTGGAAATGGACCGGCAGATTCTGGGCGGTTACCGGCTGTTCCCGGTGCACTACCTGGCGTACCAGCAATGGAACGACGCCGACCCGCAATTGCAGGTGCCGAAGGCGGCTGACGTGTTCCCGGCCGATGAATTGGCCAAGGCGAAGGCAGAGTGGGAACGGCGCTTGAACGAATGCCCGGCCGAGCACCGGCCCTTTTTGGTGGTGCAATATGCAACGCCGGTGCGTAATCAGTATCGGGTTAAAGCAGGCATCCCCCTGTAAACACCGATCAAAAAATGTGGGAGCGGGCTTGCCCGCGATGCAGACACCTCGGTGTATCAGTCACACCGAGGTGATGCTATCGCAGGCAAGCCTGCTCCCACACCAGCCTGCTTCCACAGTTATTCAGCGGTATTTTTAGAGGTGGGTGCTGAGCCAGGAAATGGCCAGCGCTAGCCCCAGGCAGGCGAACCCGATGCGGTAAGCCAGACGATGCGCCCGTTCGGTGCGCACATCCAGAAACAACATCGGCTGGTCGATCGCGCGGCTTTCGCTTTGTGCGGCCAGTTCGGCCATGGCGCGCTGTTCGCGCAGACGGGTAATAAACAACAGGGCCGCACCCGGGCAGGCCACTGATAAAGCCACAACATTGATCAATAGTGCGGGCAGCGCCATCGCAAACCTCGGTAAAACAGTGTTTTGGTATCGATTCAGATACAAACCTGAACGATAGTGGCCTCCGGCGCCGCAAACGCTCCCTCCCCCAATGACGGTTAATGTATCCAGTAATTTACGCCGTCACCTGAACGTCACCTTAACAAGCCACTCTGTTGCCCTTCGATCGTTCGGGAGCTTGTCATGCTGCACGCGCACAACCAGGATCGGCTGTATCTGATAGCCCCAAGCGATGAGCAAGAGGCGCTGATCGGCGGCCTGGCGTTTAACGTTCAGGACCGCCACTGGCTGGTGTATTGCGCCCTTGGCGGGCACCAGCACGCGGACCTGCCGGAGGCCGATCTGTTGACGGGGGTCAGCCTGCTGGATTTCTGTATCGACACGGCGGCGTGAAACTGAAGACGAAAAAAAGCCGGGCTCATCACTGAGCCCGGCTTTTCTTGTAAAGCGCTTTAAGCGGTTATTGCGAGCTGAGCAATGAACCGATGCTTGGGTCTTTGAACAGGCGGGTCAAGGCGTCACTCAGCACGTCGCTGACCAGCTTGGTGTTGGTTTCCTGGTTCGGCGACATGCCGAAGCGCTGGTTGAGCGAAGCACCATAGCGGCCGCTGTAGCGACGGGTACCGGCGGTGACGTCGGACTTGAACGTCGCGCCGATGGACGCTTCAGTCACATACAAACCTTCTTTGGGCGACTGGTATTTCAGCTCGGCCAGGGTGATGGTCAACTGCGGCGCGCCCGGCGAGTTGGCCGGGGTGAAGCCCAACAGGCGTACGGCAGCTTCGGCCTGGGCCTGCAGCTTGGGCAGCACGTCCTGAGCATTTACCGAGACCAGCGCGGTTTCAGGGTAAAGACCGCCACGGGAACCCAATGTTGGCGACGGACGACCATCCACCACACGCACCGACACCGGCTGGCCATGCCCCACCGGGGCCAACTGCGTGGTGATCTTCGGTTCAGGGCTCAGTTGTTGCGGGCTGTTGGCGCAGCCAACCAGGGTCAAGCTGGTCACAGTGATCAAACCGAACAACAGGCGTTGCAACATGCTCTTCTCTCCAGAAATCAGGTACCGACAGGCCGGCAGTATAGCGGGGCGCCACTGCAGGGAACTAGCGGCAGTTACAACCTGTGACCTGTTGCCCGGACAGCGGTTCGATGTAACCCAGATGTCACAGCCGTTACATGGGCTCGTCATCCCGGGCAGGCATGCTTGGCTCCAATCTCAGGAGGTTGATCGCCATGCATTTTCTCTGGTCGCTGTTTACGCGCAAGCCCGCCCTTCGCCAGTTCGCCCTGCTGGATGCGCAAGGTCGCTGCCAGGCATTCAAAGAGTGCTGCCAGCCTCCCGTGGGCGAGGGCTGGGTGGAAATCGAAGAAATTCGCCTGAGCTGGATGCACCGCCCGCTGCCGGCCAGTGCGCGGGTAAGCCCACGCCCGGTGCGGTCGCCGCGTCACCAGCCGTTGGCCGCCTGACCGAACACCTAATAAAAGTCATAAAACACGCCCATTTCCTTGGCGTTCTTCGCTACAATCTCCCCCCGATTATAAGGACGTCTCCTGATCGGGCCTCGCAGCATCGTTAATGCCTCGGTATTAACCCCCAAGAATCGCCCACAGAGAGCCGCCCACACAGATCGAGTGAAGCTGGCGCGCTTGCTGTTTTCTTTGCAAACCACCCCTCTTTACCGAATCTGCCAGAGCTGCCATTGCGCTCGGCCACTTGAGTTGTTTGCCCGTTTTGCCGCGTGTCGGTAAAGGTTTGTGGGCCAGGTGCCAGGCTGAGGCAGCCCTTTTTTGAGGTTCACGTCTTCAAAAGAGCGTGAAAAAACGGGTTTTCACAACTTCACAAGAGTGTGGCGAGCAAATGAATAGTTTGGCGTTTGTACAAGCACCATCAGCGTCTGGAACAGCCCAACCACACAGGACCGAGCACGCCTCAAAAACCGGAGCTTGAGCCTGTCCGCTACGGATTGGTTGCACGAATCGCACGCTTTGACCATAAGTCGAATTGCCACAGGCGCCCATGAATGCGTTCATAGGCAGATTAGCCCGGCAGGAAGCGTGTGCTGAAGTTGCAAAGAATTGCGAAACGGACATGGCGATCCTGGCCATGGGTAATCTGGGGCAACACGTGAACCGCCCCGTCACTCCTGGCAGCCATGCCGTCAATTTGGTGCTGCAGATTTTGGAGACGCGTTAAATGGCGCATAACGAAGCAGTCGACGTAGTACTGGTAGGGGCCGGCATCATGAGTGCCACCCTGGCCGTATTGCTCAAAGAGCTCGACCCCGGCCTCAAGCTGGAAGTCGTTGAGCTGATGGATTCGGGTGCCGCGGAAAGTTCCAACCCGTGGAACAACGCCGGTACCGGCCACGCCGGGCTGTGTGAGCTGAACTACACGCCCCAGGCCGCCGATGGCTCCATCGACATCAAGAAAGCCGTGCACATCAACACCCAGTTCGAGGTATCGAAGCAGTTCTGGGCGTACCTGACCAAAAAGGGCACCTTCGGCTCGTCCAAATCCTTCATCAGCCCGGTGCCGCACCTGAGCTTCGTGCAGGGCGAAAAAGGCGTGGACTTCCTCAAGAAGCGCTTTGAATCCCTTAGCCAGCACCATGCGTTTTCGGACATGCACTACACCGAAGACCGCAATGAGATGGCCGAGTGGATGCCGCTGATGATGCCGGGCCGTCCGCTCGACGAAAAAATCGCCGCCACCCGCGTGATGAACGGCACGGACGTCAACTTCGGCGCGCTGACCAACCAGTTGCTCTCGCACCTGACCAGCTCGCCGGACGCCCAGATCAAGTACAGCAAGCGCGTCACCGGCCTCAAGCGTAACGGCGCCGGCTGGACCGTAAGCATCAAGGACGTCAACAGCGGCAACAGCCGCGAAGTGGACGCCAAGTTCGTGTTCCTCGGCGCCGGTGGCGCGGCCCTGCCGCTGCTGCAAGCCTCGGGCATCGAAGAAAGCAAAGGCTTTGGCGGCTTCCCGGTAAGTGGCCAATGGCTGCGCTGCGACAACCCGGAAGTGGTCAAGCACCACCAGGCCAAGGTCTACAGCCAGGCCGCCGTGGGTTCGCCACCGATGTCCGTGCCGCACCTGGACACCCGCGTGGTGGATGGCAAGAAGTCCCTGCTGTTCGGGCCGTACGCCGGATTCACCACCAAGTTCCTCAAGCACGGCTCGTTCCTCGATTTGCCGCTGTCGATTCGCGCCGGCAACATCGGCCCGATGCTGGCCGTAGCCCGCGACAACATGGACCTGACCAAGTACCTGGTCAGCGAAGTGCGCCAATCCATGGAGCAGCGCCTGGAATCCCTGCGCCGCTTCTACCCCGAGGCGAAAGCCGAAGACTGGCGCCTGGAAGTGGCCGGCCAACGGGTGCAGATCATCAAGAAAGACCCGAAAAAAGGCGGCGTGCTGCAATTCGGCACCGAGCTGGTCGCGGCCAAAGACGGCTCACTCGCCGCCCTGCTGGGCGCGTCCCCGGGTGCTTCGGTGACCGTGTCGATCATGCTGGAACTGATCGAGCGCTGCTTCCCGGGCAAGGCTGCCGGTGAGTGGGCAGCCAAGCTGCACGAGATCTTCCCGGCGCGTGAAAAGGTCCTGGAGACCGATGCCGAGCTGTATCGCAAGATCAACGCGCAGAACAACATCAGCCTGGAGCTGGTTGAACCTGCCGCCGAGACCGAGAGCTACGCTTGAGGCGGTGACGCCATAAAAAACGCCCCGCTCTCGTGATGAGAACGGGGCGTTTTTTTGTCTCGGATAATCAGCCGCGAGCTTTTTCGATCAACTCGATGTACTCGTCCGCGTTGCGCTGGTCCTTGATCAGATCCACGAAGGTCTGGCCGTGCTCATCCTTGCCATCCAGGTCCAGGCCGGCGTCCTTGAAAAAGCCCAGGAACCGCTCAAAATCGTCGATACGCAGGCCACGGTAGGCTTTGATCAGTTTGTGCAGGGAGGGTGAAGTCGCGTCAACCGGCTCGAAGTCCAGGAACAACTTGATCTGATCGTCGCCGATCTCGTCACCAATCACCTGTTTCTTATCTTTACGCATTACCGACTCCAGCCTGCAGACATTTACACGGGAAACGCAGTTTACCTGCGGTGTACCGGCTTCGAAAGCAGCATGAGCTCAATGTGGGAGCTGGCTTGCCTGCGATGGTATCGCCCTGGTATTGCTGATGGACCGAGTTGACCGCATCGCAGGCAAGCCAGCTCCCACCTTTTGATCTTCCGCGCACCTCGTTACTTGGAACGCACAGCCCCAGTGTGCAAGTCCGCCCAGATATGCCCGTTGGCATAACTCAGGAACTGCACATACACCGTGTCGTTGCGCAGCAGGTCGACGATCACGCGGTACTGCGTCATCGGGTAGGACAAGGTCAGGGTTTTGCTGTTGTCGTCGAATACTGGCTTTTTCAGGCTTTTGCTTTCGGCATCGAAATTGAGCACCACCTGGGCAATGCTCGCGCCTTTGTTCAGGGACTTGCCCTTGAGGCGGATCATCAACGGCGAGGTCACCGGGATCGGCTGCTGGTTGGACTGGCGCTGGTTACCCACCACCACCGCGTACTCGGTGACTTGCAGCAGTTGTTGCTGGTCCGGGGTTTCGGCGCGCAGGGTCAGGTCGTCCGAGGGCAGGAACTGGCTGTGCATCGGTGCGGGGGCCGCAGCCAGGGGCAAACTGAGAATCAACGCCAGGGCGGCGCAAGTGCGAGTCAACAGGCTCATGAACAGCTCCAGACGCAGGGGCCAAGCACGATAGCATGACAACCCTGCGCCTGAATCCTGCTTACATCCCTTTGACGGCGAAGATCCCATTGGCGTTGCGCCAGTAGCCTTTGTAGTCCATGCCGTAACCGAAGATGTAGCGGTCGATGCACGGCAGGCCGACGTAATCGGCTTTCAGGTCCGGGCGGGCCTTGCGGTCGTGGTCTTTGTCGATCAGCACGGCGGTGTGCACTTTGCGTGCGCCGGCGTGTTTGCAGAAGTCGATGATCGCACCCAGGGTGTGACCTTCATCGAGGATGTCGTCGATGATCAGCACGTCGCGGTCGATGAACGAGACTTCCGGCTTGGCTTTCCAGAACAGGTCGCCGCCAGTGGTTTCGTTACGATAACGAGTGGCGTGCAGGTAGGAAGCTTCCAGCGGGAACTGCAGATGGGTCAGCAATTTGCCGGCGAAAATCAGGCCGCCATTCATCACGCAGAAGACTACCGGGTTGGTCTCGGCCATTTCACGGGTGATGTGAGCGCCGACCTTCGCGATCGCCTCTTCGACTTGCGCTTCGGTGTACAGGCAGTCAGCCTCGCGCATGATTTGACGGATATGCTCGAGATCAGCGGACATGGCGCTCTCCAAGGGGGTGCTGTGGCAAGAAAAGCGGGCAAAGGTACGCATGTGAGGGGCAACGATCAAGCCTTAATGGACTAACGTACTAGATGTCTATAGGACAACACCCTCGGATAGATTAATCTAGGCCGGTTTTTTTGCCCGCCGCCGGAGCCTTTCCCATGCCCACTCGCGAGATCCGCCACCCGCTGATCCGACACAAACTCGGCCTTATGCGCCGTGCCGACATCAGCACGAAGAATTTCCGTGAGCTTGCTCAGGAAGTTGGAGCGCTGCTCACTTACGAAGCCACCAAAGATCTGCCCCTGGAAAACTACGAGATCCCCGGTTGGGCCGGTCCCGTGCAGGTGGAGAAAATTGCCGGTAAGAAAATCACCGTAGTGCCAATTCTGCGCGCCGGCATTGGCATGCTCGAAGGCGTGCTCAGCCTGATCCCGGGCGCCAAAGTCAGCGCCGTCGGCGTGGCCCGCAATGAAGAAACGTTGCAGGCGCACACCTACCTGGAAAAACTCGTCCCGGAAATCAACGAACGCCTGGCCATGATCATCGACCCGATGCTCGCCACCGGCAGTTCCATGGTTGCCACCATCGACCTGCTCAAAAAGGCCGGTTGCAAGGATATCCGCGCCATGGTGCTGGTCGCCGCACCCGAAGGCATCGCCGCCGTCGAGAAGGCCCACCCGGATGTGCAGATCTATACCGCATCCATCGATGAGCGCCTGAACGAACACGGCTACATCATCCCTGGCCTGGGCGATGCGGGTGACAAGATCTTCGGCACCAAGCAGAAGGACGCGTGAGCATGCAGGACGAATTCAACGACCCGCTTTGGCGCCAGATCCTGTCTGGCGCACAGATGCTCTTCGTAGCATTTGGCGCGCTGGTGTTGATGCCACTGATCACAGGTCTTGATCCAAACGTTGCACTGTTTACCGCGGGGCTGGGCACGTTGCTGTTCCAATTGGTCACCGGGCGGCAGGTGCCGGTGTTCCTGGCGTCGAGCTTTGCCTTTATCACCCCGATCATTCTCGCCAAGCAGCAGTTCGGCCTGGCGGCGACCATGGGTGGGGTGATGGCGGCCGGTTTCGTTTACACCTTCCTCGGCGCTGCAGTGAAGATCAAAGGCACCGGGTTTATCGACCGGCTGCTGCCGCCGGTGGTGATCGGGCCGGTGATCATTTCCATCGGCCTGGCCATGGCGCCGATTGCCGCGAATATGGCGATGGGCAAGTCCGGCGACGGCGCCGAGCTGATCCATTACCAGACCGCGATGCTGATCTCGATGCCGGCGCTGCTGACCACGCTGATCGTGGCGGTGTTCGGCAAGGGCATCTTCCGCCTGGTGCCGATCATCTCCGGCGTGCTGGTGGGCTTTGCCATGTCGTTCTACTTTGGCGTGGTCGACACGGCGAAGATCGCCGCCGCACCGTGGTTCGCCCTGCCCCACTTCACCGCGCCGGAGTTCAACTGGCAGGCGATCCTGTTTATCGTCCCGGTGGCCCTGGCCCCGGCGATCGAACATATCGGTGGTGTGATTGCAGTGGGCAGCGTGACCGGTCGCGACTACCTGAAGAAGCCCGGCCTGCACCGCACCCTGCTGGGTGACGGGATTGCCACCACGGCTGCCGGCCTGTTTGGCGGCCCGCCGAACACCACCTACGCCGAGGTGACTGGCGCGGTGATGCTGACCAAGAACTACAACCCGAAAATCATGACCTGGGCAGCGGTGTTTGCCATCAGCCTGGCGTTTATCGGTAAGTTCGGCGCACTGCTGCAAAGCATCCCGGTGCCGGTGATGGGCGGGATTCTGTGCCTGCTGTTCGGCTCGATTGCGGCTGTCGGCATGAACACGCTGATCCGCCACAAGATCGACCTGGGTGAGGCGCGCAATCTGGTGATTGTGTCGGTGACCCTGGTGTTCGGGATTGGCGGCGTGCTGGTGGGTACCGGCACCGGCCCGGATGATTTCGGCCTGAAGGGCATCGCCCTGTGTGCGGTGGTAGCGATTGGTTTGAACCTGCTGCTGCCGGGCAATGATGGCTGGAAGAACAAGAAGCCGGATGAGCCGTTGCTGTAATTAACGCCGCAAAACCAATGTGGGAGCGGGCTTGCTCGCGAACGCGTAGTGTCAGTCGATAACTATGTGACTGATACACCGCCTTCGCGAGCAAGCCCGCTCCCACAGTTGATTTCAGCGGATGTTAAAGCTCGCCAAGCCCATCGATCAGCGCCTGGTTCTGCTCCGGCGTACCAATGCTGATCCGCAGGAATTGGGCAATCCGCTCCTGCTTGAAGTGCCGCACGATCACCCCTTGCTCACGCAACTTGGCCGCCAGGCCGGCGGCGTCGTGCCGGGGGTGGCGGGCAAAGATGAAGTTGGCCGCTGACGGCAACACCTCAAAGCCCTTACCTTCCAGTTGCGCGACCACCTGGTTGCGGCTGTCGATCACCTGTTGGCAGGTTTTTTCGAAGTACTCACGGTCTTCAAATGCCGCCGCGGCGCCGACAATCGCCAGGCGATCCAGCGGGTAGGAGTTGAAGCTGTTCTTGACCCGCTCCAGCGCTTCGATCAGGTCCGGGTGGCCCACGGCCAGCCCCACACGCAAACCGGCCAGTGAGCGCGATTTGGACAGGGTCTGGGTCACCAGCAGGTTCGGGTAGCGGTCCACCAGGCTGATCGCGGTTTCGCCGCCGAAGTCGATATAGGCTTCATCGACCACCACCACCGAATCCGGGCTGGCCTTGAGGATCTGCTCTACCGCGTCCAGCGCCAGTACGCAGCCAGTGGGCGCGTTCGGGTTGGGGAAGATGATCCCGCCGTTGGGCCTGGCGTAATCCGCCACGCGGATCTGGAACTGCTCGTCCAGCGGCACCGGGTCGGACTTGATGCCGTAGAGGCCGCAGTAAACCGGATAGAAGCTGTAGCTGATATCCGGAAACAGCAGCGGCAAGTCGTGTTGGAACAGGCCGTGGAAGATGTGCGCCAGCACTTCATCGGAACCATTGCCGAGGAAAACCTTGCCGGCGTCGATTCCGTAATACTTGGCCACGGCCTGCTTGAGCAGGTCGCTGTTGGGGTCCGGGTACAGGCGCAGGTTGTCATTCAACTCGGCCTGCATCGCGGCCAGCGCTTTAGGCGACGGGCCGTAGGGGTTTTCATTGGTGTTGAGCTTGACCAGTTTGGTCAGCTTGGGCTGCTCGCCGGGCACGTAAGGCACGAGGTCCTTGACGAAAGGGCTCCAGAATTTGCTCATGTCTTATTTCCCCTCTTCAAGGATGCGGTATTCGGCGCTACGGGCGTGGGCGCTGAGGGATTCACCACGGGCCAGCACCGAGGCGGTCTTGCCCAGCTCGGAAGCGCCTTGTGGCGAGCAGAAGATGATCGACGAACGCTTCTGGAAGTCATACACCCCCAGCGGCGACGAGAAACGCGCAGTGCCGGAGGTCGGCAGTACGTGGTTCGGGCCTGCGCAATAGTCGCCCAGCGCTTCGCTGGTGTGGCGGCCCATGAAGATCGCACCGGCGTGGCGAATCGACGGCAGCCAGGCTTGTGGGTCTGCGACGGACAGCTCCAAGTGCTCCGGGGCGATACGGTTGGCCACTTCGATAGCCTGCTCCATGTCACGCACCAGGATCAGCGCGCCACGGCCATTGATCGACTTCTCGATGATTTCGGCGCGGTCCATGGTCGGCAGCAGCTTATTGATACTGGCGGCCACCTTGTCGAGGAACTCGGCGTCCGGGCTGACCAGGATCGCCTGCGCGTCTTCGTCGTGTTCGGCCTGGGAAAACAGGTCCATGGCGATCCAGTCCGGGTCGGTCTGGCCATCGCACACCACCAGGATTTCCGAAGGGCCGGCGATCATGTCGATACCCACCTGGCCAAACACATGGCGCTTGGCAGTGGCGACGTAGATGTTGCCGGGGCCGACCACTTTATCAACCTTGGGTACGCTTTCGGTGCCATAGGCCAGAGCTGCAACGGCTTGCGCACCACCGATGGTGAACACACGGTCGACACCGGCGATACAGGCGGCGGCCAGCACCAGCTCATTGATTTCGCCACGCGGGGTCGGCACCACCATGACCACTTCTGTCACGCCCGCCACTTTGGCCGGGATCGCGTTCATCAAGACCGACGACGGATAAGAGGCTTTACCGCCCGGCACGTACAACCCGGCGCGGTCCAGCGGCGTGACCTTCTGGCCCAGCACGGTGCCGTCGGCCTCAGTGTAGCTCCAGGAGTCCTGTTTCTGCTTTTCGTGGTAGCTGCGCACCCGCGCCGCCGCCACTTCCAGGGCTTCGCGCTGGGGTGCGGTGATGCGCGTCAACGCCAGTTCCAGGCGCTCGCGGGGCAGGATCAGGTCGGACATGGAGGCCACGTCCAGGCCATCGAACTGGCGGGTGAAGTCCACCAGCGCCGCATCACCGCGCTCGCGCACGGCTTTGATGATGTCGAGTACTCGCTGGTTGACCGAGTCGTCGGACACACTTTCCCAGCTCAGCAGATGATCCAGATGATGGGCAAAATCCGGGTCGGCAGCGTTGAGTCGGGCAATTGCAGTGGACGTGGTCATAGCGAGGGCCTCAATAGAATTGGCAAAAACTCAGGCGCCCTAAACTAGCAGTCGTTTCCGCTTGGGCACCTGAGAATTCTGGCTATGAGGCGGATAGACGGGCGTAGCTTTTCAGCTACGCAGGTAGGTCAACCGCGGTGTCGAGACTCCACTGCGGTGCGCAGGGTGTCGATCAACGCCTGGATACGGGCGTGTTGCATCTTCATCGAAGCTTTGTTGACGATCAAGCGGGAGCTGATGTCGGCAATAAAATCCTGAGGCTCGAGACCGTTGGCACGCAGGGTGTTGCCGGTGTCGACTACGTCGATGATCTTGTCGGCCAAGCCGATCAGCGGGGCCAGCTCCATCGAGCCGTACAGCTTGATGATGTCGACCTGGCGGCCTTGCTCGGCGTAGTAGCGCTTGGCGACGTTGACGAACTTGGTGGCCACGCGCAGGCGGCCTTTGGGCTCGACATCACCGACACGGCCGGCGGTCATCAGCTTGCACAGGGCGATACGCAGGTCCAGCGGCTCGTACAGGCCCTGGCCGCCGTATTCCATCAACACGTCTTTACCGGCGACACCCAGGTCGGCCGCGCCATGTTCAACGTAGGTCGGCACGTCGGTAGCCCGTACGATCAGCAGGCGAACGTCGTCCTGGGTCGTGGGGATGATCAGCTTGCGGCTCTTGTCCGGATTCTCGGTCGGCACGATGCCCGCTTCAGCCAGAAGCGGCAAAGTGTCGTCAAGGATGCGGCCCTTGGACAGTGCGATGGTCAACATGGGAAACGTCAGTCCTTCATCAGGCTATTGCGGTCCGGTCGCAAACGGCGCCAGACACAGATCGAGGCCATTACAGCCTCGATTTGAAACAAATTCAGTAACTGCTCAGGTAACAACAAACACAGCCCCGTGGCGAGCGGGCTTGCCCGCGTTGGACTGCGTAGCAGTCCCATTTTTGGGGTTGCTACGCAAGACAAGCCCGCTCGCCACAGTGACAGTGTTTGCAGCCCGGGGTTAGCCCGGCACGCGGCGGATTTTTGCGCCGAGCATCTGCAGTTTTTCTTCGATGCACTCGTAACCACGGTCGATGTGGTAGATGCGGTCGATCAGGGTGTCACCGTCTGCGCACAACGCAGAAATCACCAGGCTGGCCGACGCACGCAGGTCGGTAGCCATTACTGGCGCGCCCTTGAGCTTGTCGATACCGGTCACGATCGCAGTGTTGCCTTCGACCTGGATCTTGGCGCCCATGCGGTGCAGTTCATACACGTGCATGAAGCGGTTTTCGAAGATGGTCTCGATCACGGCACCGGTGCCTTCGGCAATCGCGTTCAAGGAAATGAACTGCGCCTGCATGTCGGTCGGGAACGCCGGGTACGGGGCGGTCCGCACGTTGACGGCTTTTGGCCGCTTGCCGTGCATGTTCAGCTCGATCCAGTCGGCACCGGTCGTGATTTCAGCACCGGCTTCCTTGAGCTTTTCCAGCACTGCTTCAAGGATCGTCGGATCGGTGTCCTTGACCTTGACGCGGCCACCGGTAACGGCAGCAGCCACCAGGTAGGTGCCAGTCTCGATACGGTCCGGCATCACTTTATAGGTAGCCGAGTGCAGGCGCTTCACACCTTCGATAGTGATGGTGTCGGTGCCGGCGCCGGTGATGTTGGCACCCATGGCGATCAGGAAGTTGGCCAGGTCGACCACTTCCGGCTCGCGTGCGGCGTTTTGCAGCACGCTGCGGCCGTTGGCCAGGGCAGCTGCCATCATGATGTTCTCGGTACCGGTCACGCTGACGGTATCAAAGAAGAAGTTCGCGCCACGCAGACCGCCTTCCGGCGCCTTGGCCTTGATGTAGCCGCCTTCGACGTCGATGGTCGCGCCCATGGCTTCAAGGCCACGGATGTGCAGGTCGACCGGACGCGAGCCGATGGCGCAACCGCCAGGCAGGGCCACTTCAGCTTCACCGAAGCGGGCAACCATCGGGCCGAGCACCAGGATCGATGCACGCATGGTTTTCACCAGTTCGTACGGGGCGATCAGGGTCTTGATGGTGCGCGGGTCGATTTCGACGGACAGTTTCTCGTCGATCACCGGCTCAATGCCCATGCGGCCGAACAGCTCGATCATCGTGGTGATGTCGTGCAGGTGCGGCAGGTTGGCTACGGTTACCGGGCCATCGCACAGCAGGGTCGCCGCCAGGATCGGCAGGGCGGAGTTTTTCGCACCGGAAATGCGGATCTCGCCATCAAGGCGGCCACCACCGGTAATAATCAATTTATCCATAAGAATCTCGACGCCTTGGGGGCTCAGGTGCGCTCGGCCCAGGCCGCGCGGCTGAAAAATTTCATAGTGACCGCATGGATGCTGCCATCGGTGATCCACGGGTTCAAATGGGCATAGATCTGCTGTTGACGCTTGACCGGGCTCAATGCCGCCAGTTCATCGCTAATCACGTTCAGCTGGAAGTTGCAGCCTTCGCCTTCAACTTCAACGCTCGTATCCGGCAGCTTTCCTTCAAGGAAGCTCTTAACTTCTAGGGCCTGCATGCTCAACCTCTATCGGCGCCCAGTGCGCACGGGTCGCACATCATACAAAAAAGCCCCGCGCCTGCGAACCCCGCATAGCAGGACTCTGACGGGGGGCTTTTGCGATAATGTGTATTAAGGATGTGCCAACAGCTCGGTCAAACCGGAAACCTCGGCAATTTCGCGCATGTCGTCGGGCAATGAACGAATGCTCACCGGCTTTCTGGCCGTCTGGGCATCACGCATAAAGCACAGCAACAACGACAGGCCGACGCTGCTGGACTTGGTCACCGCCGAGCAATCCAGCACCAGTTCAGGGGCGGTATTGGTCTTGATCAGTGCCTGGCCCTGCTTGCGCAGGTCCGGCCCGGTGCGGTAATCCAGCACGCCGCTGATGAACAACTCGCCGGCGTCGCTAAGACGAACAGCCGACTCGCTCATTGCGCGGGCTTCCCGGAAGCTTTATCAGTTTCTTCCTTGGCCTTGGCTACTTCACCGGCCCAACCATTGATGGTTTTGTCCAGATCGTTGCCATTGCGCTGCATCGCGTCAGCGAACTGGTCACGGAACAGCTTGCCGATGTTGATACCGTTGATGATCACGTTACGCAGTTTCCACTCGCCGTTGACCTTCTCCAGGGTGTACTGCACAGGGTAGACGGCGCCGTTGTTGCCTTTGACGCTCATGTTGACGCTGGTGCGATCGCCCGACTCATCGCCGGCTGGAGCCACGGTAATGCCCTGGTTGTTGTATTCCAGCAAAGCGTTGCCGTAGAACTGGAACAGGCCCTTCTTGAAGTTTTCCTGGAAGGTCTGCATCTGCGCCGGCGTAGCCTTGCGCGAATACTTGACCGTCATGATGCTGCGGGAAATGCCTTCGGCATCGACCACCGGGCCGACAATGGTATTGAGCGCGTTATAGAACTGACTCGGATCTTGCTTGTACTTTTCCTTGTTGGCCGACAGGTCAGCCAACATCTTGTTAGTCGTGTCCTGCACCAGCTCGTGGGCAGAACCCGCCGCGTTGGCCATCAGCGGCAGCGCTGCCAGCAGCACCAGCAGGCCACGTCGCAAGGTAGAGATCATGAACAGATTCCTCATTTGGCGTCTTTATTGACCGTATTGAGCAGGAATTTACCGATCAAGTCTTCAAGCACCAACGACGACTGTGTGTCGTGGATTGTCGAACCATCCTTGAGCAGGGCTGTTTCCCCACCCACGCTGACACCGATGTACTTCTCGCCCAGCAGACCCGCAGTGAGGATAGATGCAGTGGAGTCGGTCGGCAGGTTATCTACCTTCTTGTCCAGTTGCATGGTCACTCGCCCGGTGAAGCTGTCGCGATCCAGATCGATTGCCGTGACCTTGCCGATCGTCACACCGGCCATGGTCACTTTAGCTCTGACAGTCAAACCGGCGATATTGTCGAAGTACGCGTAAAGTTTATAAGTATCGGCGGTGGGGCTGGCCGACAGGCCACTGACCCGCAGGGCCAGCAACAGTAAAGCCAGGATGCCAGCCAGCAAGAAAAGGCCGACACCGATTTCCACAGTGCGGTTTTGCATCAGAAATCTCCAAACATCAAGGCGGTCAAAATGAAGTCAAGGCCCAGTACCGCCAGCGAGGCGTACACAACGGTCTTGGTGGTGGCGCGACTGATCCCTTCTGAGGTGGGCTCACAGTCGTAGCCTTGGAATACGGCGATCCAGGTCACTACAAAGGCAAAGACGATGCTCTTTATGATGCCGTTGAGCACGTCACCGCTGAAGGTCACGCTGTTTTGCATGTTGGCCCAGTAGGACCCGTCATAGACGCCCAGCCAGTCCACCGCCACCCACGAACCGCCCCAGATGCCGACCACGCTGAAAATCATCGCCAGCAGTGGCAGGGAAATGAAGCCGGCCCACAGGCGCGGGGCAACAATGTATTTGAGCGGGTCCACGCCGATCATTTCCAGGCTGGACAACTGCTCGGTGGACTTCATATTGCCGATCTCGGCAGTCAGCGCCGAACCTGCGCGACCGGCGAACAGCAAGGCCGTGACCACCGGCCCCAGCTCACGCAACAGCGTCAGGGCGACCATCTGCCCAACGGCCTGCTCCGAACCGTAGCTGGAGAGGATATTAAAACCCTGCAACGCCAGCACCATGCCGATGAACACGCCGGAGACCACGATGATCACCAGCGACATCACACCCACCGAGTGCAATTGCTTGATCAGCAGGCCAAAGCCACCACCGATGCCGCCGCGGCCGAGCAAGGCGTGGAACAGGAAAATCGTTGAGCGCCCCAGCACTTCGACGATGTCGATACCGGAGCGACCGAAAAGGCGAACCTTTTCGATAAGAGATGTCTTGCGCATCAGCGCTTCCCCAGAAGATCTGAGCGGTAATCCGCTGCCGGAAAATGAAAAGGCACCGGGCCATCGGGATCGCCGGTCATGAATTGGCGAATGCGCGGGTTGTCTGCGTTCATCAGTTCTTCAGGCGTGCCCTGGCCCAGCACCTGGCCATCGCCGACTACATAGAGGTAATCGGCAATGCTCGCGGTTTCTGCAAGATCGTGAGAGACCACGATGCTGGTAATCCCCAGCGCATCGTTGAGCAGGCGGATCAGGCGCACCAACACGCCCATGGCGATCGGGTCCTGGCCGACGAAGGGCTCGTCGTACATGAGGATCTGTGGATCGAGGGCGATGGCACGCGCCAGGGCGACCCGGCGCTTCATGCCGCCGGACAACTCGTCAGGCATCAGGTCGATGGCGCCGCGAAGGCCTACGGCCTGCAGTTTCAGCAACACAATGTCACGAATCATTTCGTCGGACAGCTGGGTATGCACCCGCAGCGGGAACGCGACGTTCTCGAAAACATCAAGGTCGGTGAACAACGCACCGCTCTGGAACAGCACACCCATGTGCTTGCGTGCATCGAACAGATCGCTGCGCGACAGCGTCGGCAGGTTCTGGCCGTTGACCCACACTTCGCCGGCGCTGGGGCGCAATTGCATGCCCATCAGGCGCAACAGGGTGGTCTTGCCGCAACCGGAAGGCCCCATGATGCCCGTGACCTTGCCGCGGGGAATGCGAATATCGACGTTATTGAAGATGCTGCGCGTCCCGCGCTTGAAGGTCAGTCCCTTCAGCTCGACCGCGTAGGCGTTATCGGCACTCATCTAAACTCCTTGGGATGCAGCCTTTCACTCAGACACCACGTTTGCGACAAACGTTTGCAACGAGTGCGCAATAGATAGCCACATGGGCTGGGCGGACCGAACTGGCGGCGAACTATATCACTGGTGGTACAACGCGCCCAAGGCCGGAACAGTGCTTGTTCAGATTGGCGACAGTGAAAAAACCTTGCCGGGCATACAACCAAGGAAGGAATCTCGCATCCCGAGTAAATAAAGCCTGACGAACTTGCGTGAGGGAATTGATCATTACCGCTATAATCGCCGACTTTTCGTCAGGCTATACGATTTAAGACATGAGCCAATCCAGCGACCTTATTCAATCCGCACAACGCACCATCCGCCTAGAGCTTGAAGCCGTAGAAGGCTTGCTGGCCCGTATCGACGCGGATTTCGTACGCGCCTGCGAGATGATTCTGGCCAGCAAGGGCCGCGTTGTCGTCGTCGGCATGGGCAAGTCGGGCCACGTCGGCAACAAGATCGCCGCCACCCTGGCCAGCACCGGAACTACCGCGTTTTTCGTGCACCCGGCCGAAGCCAGCCATGGCGACATGGGCATGATCACCAAGGATGACATCATCCTCGCCCTGTCCAATTCCGGCACCACCAACGAAATCGTGACCCTGCTGCCGCTGATCAAGCGCCTGGGCATCAAGATGATCAGCGTCACCGGCAACCCGGAATCGACGCTGGCCAAGGCCGCCGAAGTGAACCTGAATGTTCACGTAGCCCATGAAGCCTGCCCACTGAACCTCGCGCCGACCTCCTCCACCACTGCCGCGCTGGTCATGGGCGATGCCCTGGCCGTGGCGTTGCTGGAAGCCCGCGGGTTTACTGCTGAAGACTTCGCGTTCTCCCACCCGGGTGGCGCCCTGGGCCGCCGCTTGCTGCTCAAAGTGGAAAATGTCATGCATTCGGGCGATGAATTGCCCCACGTACAGCGCGGCACATTGCTGAAGGACGCGCTGATGGAAATGACCCGCAAGGGCCTGGGCATGACCGTGATCCTGGAAGCCGACGGGCGCCTGGCCGGGGTTTTCACCGACGGCGACTTGCGTCGCACCCTGGACCGCACCATCGACATCCACACCGCCACCATCGATGCGGTAATGACCCCACACGGCAAGACTGCCCGCCCCGAGATGCTCGCGGCCGAAGCCTTGAAGATCATGGAAGACCACAAGATCGGCGCGCTGGTGGTGGTCAATACCGACGACCACCCGATTGGCGCCCTGAATATGCACGACTTGCTGCGTGCGGGAGTGATGTAAATGACCAGCGACCTGATGCAACGCGGTAAAAACATCAAACTGGCGATTTTCGACGTAGACGGCGTGCTGACCGATGGCCGCCTGTACTTCCTCGAAGATGGCAGCGAGTTCAAGACGTTCAACACCCTCGACGGCCAAGGCATCAAGATGCTGATGGCGTCGGGCGTGCAAACCGCGATTATCAGCGGCAGAAAAACCCCTGTTGTGGAACGCCGCGCACAAAACCTGGGGATTCCTCACCTGTATCAAGGCCGTGAGGATAAACTGGTGGTTCTGGACGAGCTTCTTGGCCAACTCAACCTAAGCTATGAGCAGGTTGCCTACTTGGGCGATGACTTGCCCGACCTGCCGGTGATCCGCCGAGTCGGCCTGGGGATGGCCGTGGCCAATGCGGCGGCGTTTGTTCGCGAGCATGCCCATGGCATCACCACCGCGCGGGGTGGCGAAGGTGCCGCCCGCGAGTTCTGCGAGCTGATCCTGCGTGCCCAGGGCAGCCTTGAAGCGGCCCACGCCGCCTACTTATAGAGCGTTTTATGCTGAGTAAAAAGATTCGCAACTTCCTGCTATTCGGGGTCATCGCCGCGCTGTTCCTGGCGGTGGGCTACTGGAATATCAGCCCGGAGCGCTTTCTCGACCAGCCTGCTGCGCAGGTTGACGAGGGCGCTATCGACTACTACGCCATCAATGCCAAAAGCGTGCAGTTCCTGCCCGATGGCAAGGTGCAGTACGAGATGACCTCGGACAAGGTCGAGCATTTGAAGGCCACCGAAGTCACCCTGCTGACCAACCCGGACATGAACATCTACCGTGGCACCGAGTTTCCGTGGCACGTCACCAGCAAGCGTGGCGAGGTCAACCCGGACGGCACCGAAGTGGAACTGATCGACTCGGTGCGCGTTGCGCGCACCGACGCAAAAAACCGCGATACCGTGATTACCAGCAGTCGCATGACCGTATTCCCGCAGAAGCAATATGCGCAGACCGAGCAAGACGTTAGAATCGACGGCGCTGGCGGTGTATCGACTGGCAAGGGAATGAAAGCGTATTTGAAAGAAAGCAGGATACACCTGCTATCGAACGTAAGAGGACAGTATGAGGCTCGTTAAAACTCTCCCTATTTTGCTCGGTCTGGGCGCAGCACTGGGAAGCGTGAGCGCCTGGGCTCTGCCGAACGATAGCCAGCAACCGATCCACATCTCGGCTGACGATGCGCAGCTGGATGACAAACAAGGTGTCGCCACCTACACCGGCGGCGTGATCATCACCCAAGGCTCGATGAAGATCACCGGTAATACCGTGACCCTGACTCGTACCCCGGCTGGCGACATTGACGTGGTGACCTCGGTCGGCAACCTGGCTTACTTCGAACAGAAGCAGTCTGCTGCCGATACCGGCCCGATGAAGGGCTACGGCAAGACCATCCAGTACCACGCCCAGCAGAACCGCATCGTCCTGATCGACCAGGCCAAGGTCCTCAGCCCCGACGGCAACTCCACGGAAGGTGAAAAGATCACCTATGACACCGTGAAACAGATTGCTAACGCCGGTCGTGCGAATGGCAGCAAGGTCACCGCACCGCGCCCACGCATCGACATGGTTATCCAGCCGAAGAAGAAGGCCGAGTAATGGCAACCCTGAAAGCCCAGCATCTGGCCAAGGCCTATAAAAGCCGTCAGGTCGTGCGCGACGTCAGCCTGTCGATCGACAGCGGCCAGATCGTCGGCTTGCTCGGCCCCAACGGCGCCGGCAAGACCACCTGCTTCTACATGATCGTCGGCCTGGTCCAGGCGGACCAGGGTCGCGTGCTGATCGACGACCTGGACGTCAGCCACCAGCCCATGCACGGCCGCGCCCGTGCCGGTATCGGCTATCTTCCGCAAGAAGCGTCGATCTTCCGCAAACTGTCGGTAGCCGACAACATCATGGCAATCCTCGAGACCCGCAAGGAACTCGACCGTGACGGCCGGCGCAAGGAGCTGGAAAGCCTGCTGCAGGAATTCCACATCAACCACATCCGCGACAACCTCGGCATGAGCTTGTCCGGTGGTGAGCGTCGCCGCGTGGAGATCGCCCGGGCCCTGGCTACCGCACCCAAGTTTATCCTGCTGGACGAACCGTTTGCCGGCGTCGACCCGATCTCGGTCGGCGACATCAAGCAGATCATCCACCACCTCAAGGCCAAGGGCATTGGCGTGCTGATCACCGACCACAACGTCCGTGAGACGCTCGATATCTGCGAAACCGCCTATATCGTGAACGATGGCCAACTGATCGCCGAAGGCGACTCCGCCACCATCCTGGCCAACGAGCTGGTCAAGGAAGTGTACCTGGGTCACGAGTTCCGCCTGTAAATCTGCCTGTAAACACTGGCGGTGGCAGGTCGTTTGCCCGAAGTGCGGGAGTCAATAAAAACCTCCGGATTTTTATTGTTACCGCGCTCTAGGCAAAGCCCCCGATATCAGGCATATAATTTGCTTATGTTTGGCGCTCACGCGCCCTGTCGTGGATGGCGCACTGCGCCGGCGAATAAGGTGTTAAGCCCCTGCTATGAAACCATCGCTAGTCCTGAGAATGGGCCAGCAGCTGACGATGACACCGCAGCTGCAACAGGCCATCCGCCTGCTCCAATTGTCGACCCTGGACCTGCAACAGGAAATCCAGGAGGCCCTGGAGTCCAATCCGATGCTCGAACGCCAGGAAGAAGGCGACGACTTCGATAATGCAGACCCGCTGGCCGACAACATAGAGCAAAAACCCAACCCCGACGTGCAGGAACCGTCCTACCAGGAAACCGCCCCCACGGTGGATAACCTTGAGGAAGGCGACTGGAACGAACGCATTCCCAACGAGCTTCCCGTCGACACCGCCTGGGAAGACGTCTACCAGACCAGCGCCAGCAGCCTGCCCAGCAATGATGATGACGAGTGGGACTTCACCACCCGCACCTCCGCCGGCGAGAGCCTGCAGAGCCATCTGCTGTGGCAACTGAACCTTGCGCCGATGTCGGACACCGATCGCCTGATCGCCGTGACCCTGATCGACTGCATCAATAACCAGGGTTATCTGGACGAGACGCTCGAAGAAATTCTGGAAGCCTTCGACCCGGAGCTGGACATCGAGCTGGACGAGATCGAAGCCGTCCTGCACCGCATCCAGCAGTTCGAACCGGCCGGCATCGGCGCGCGCAGCCTCAGCGAATGCCTGTTGCTGCAACTGCGCCAGCTGCCCGCCAAGACCCCTTGGCTCGCCGAAGCCCAGCGCCTGGTCACCGATTACATCGACCTGTTGGGCAGCCGCGACTACAGCCAGCTGATGCGCCGCATGAAGCTCAAGGAAGACGACCTGCGCCAGGTCATCGAACTGGTGCAGAGCCTCAACCCACGCCCAGGCTCACAGATCGAGTCCAGCGAAGCCGAGTACGTGGTGCCTGACGTGATCGTGCGCAAGGACAACGAGCGCTGGCTGGTGGAGCTGAACCAGGAGTCGGTGCCACGCCTGCGGGTCAACCCGCAATATGCCGGTTTTGTACGCCGCGCCGACACCAGCGCCGATAACACCTTCATGCGCAACCAGTTGCAGGAAGCGCGCTGGTTCATCAAGAGCCTGCAAAGCCGTAATGAAACCCTGATGAAAGTGGCCACCCAGATCGTCGAGCACCAGCGCGGCTTCCTGGAATATGGCGACGAAGCGATGAAACCGCTGGTTCTGCACGATATCGCTGAAGCGGTGGGCATGCACGAATCGACGATTTCCCGGGTGACCACGCAAAAATTCATGCATACCCCACGGGGTATATATGAACTGAAATACTTTTTCTCCAGCCATGTAAGCACCTCCGAAGGCGGTGAATGCTCGTCCACGGCGATCCGCGCGATCATCAAAAAACTGGTTGCCGCGGAAAATCAGAAAAAGCCGTTGAGTGACAGCAAGATCGCTGGTTTACTGGAGGCACAAGGCATTCAGGTCGCCCGTCGAACCGTCGCCAAGTACCGCGAGTCCCTCGGGATCGCGCCTTCCAGCGAGCGTAAGCGTTTGATGTGACGGGCGGGCCACAGCGTTCCAGTGGCAGGTATTCCTACCTGCCGCTTTATGCACTGGCAACGAAGGAGAAGCTGTATGCAAGTCAACATCAGTGGACACCAGCTGGAAGTCACCAAACCCCTGCGTGAGTACACCGAGAGCAAGCTGAACAAGCTTGCGGGGCATTTTGACAAGATCACCAACGTGCAGGTCATCATGGAGGTCGATAAGCTCAAGCAGAAAATCGAGGCCACCCTGCACGTACCGAATGCGAAGCTCGTCGCCAATGCGGAGCATGAAGATATGTACGCAGCGATTGACTCACTCTACGACAAGCTGGACCGCCAACTCATAAAGCATAAGGAAAAGAATCTGCACCTGATGCAAGGTACAGGTCGTTAACTCTCCCCCCATGATCCGACTTGAAACCATCCTGACCCCCGGCCGTTCACTTGTGAACGTGCCGGGCGGCAGCAAAAAGAAAGCCCTCGAACAAATTGCCAAGCTGATCAGCCACGAAGTGCCTGAACTGGATGAGCAAGTTGTTTATGAGTCGCTGATTGCCCGTGAAAAACTGGGTTCGACCGGTTTTGGTAACGGCATCGCCATTCCTCACTGCCGCCTGCAAGGGTGCGAGTCCCCTGTCAGCGCCCTGCTGCACATGGAAAAACCTATCGATTTCGACGCCATCGACGGCGCCCCGGTCGACCTGCTGTTTGTATTGCTGGTCCCCCAGGCCGCTACCGATGCGCACCTGGAACTGCTTCGGCAGATCGCCAGCATGCTCGACCGCAAGGAAGTACGCGACAAACTGCGCAGCGCCAGCAGCAATGAGGCGTTGTACCAGGTTGTCCTGGATGAACAAAACGGGCAGTAATCATGCGTTTGATCATCGTCAGCGGCCGTTCCGGCTCGGGTAAAAGCACCGCCCTCAATGTTCTTGAGGACAACGGTTTCTATTGCATCGACAACCTGCCGGCCGGCCTTCTGCCGGAATTGGCGGAGCGTGCGCTGATTCACACCGAACTGGCGCAACCTCTGGTCGCCGTTTCAATTGATGCCCGCAACCTGCCCAGCCACCTTGAGCGCTTCCCGCAACTGCTTGAGGAAGTGCGGGCCAAGCACATTCATTGCGACGTGCTGTACCTGGATGCCGACGAAGAGACCCTGCTCAAGCGGTTCTCCGAGACCCGCCGACGCCACCCTCTCAGCAGCCCGCATCGCTCACTGGCCGAAGCCATCGAAGACGAGACCAAGCTGCTGGGGCCGATCATTGACCTCGCCGACCTCAAGATCAACACCACGGGCCTGAACCTGTACCAACTGCGCGATGCCATCAAGCTGCGCCTGCTGAACCAGCCGGAGCCCGGCACGGCATTTCTGGTGGAGTCCTTCGGCTTCAAGCGCGGCATGCCGGTGGATGCCGACCTGGTATTCGATGTGCGTTGCCTGCCCAACCCTTACTGGAAGCCGGAATTGCGTGACCAGTCCGGGCTGGATCAGCCTGTGGCCGAATACCTGGCCGCGCAGCCGGATGTTGAAGAGATGTTCCAGGATATCTCCAGCTACCTGCTCAAATGGCTGCCGCGCTTTGCCGCGAGCAATCGGGCCTATGTCACCATTGCCATCGGCTGCACCGGCGGCCACCACCGCTCCGTCTACCTGACGGAGCGCCTGGGCCGGGTGCTGCAACAAACCCTCAAGAACGTCCAGGTTCGCCACCGCGACCTTAGCTGAAAGGAACACCCCCGCGATGCCCGCTCTGGAAATTGAAATCATCAACAAGCTGGGCCTGCACGCCCGCGCCTCGGCCAAGTTCGTCGGCGTGGCAGGGCAGTTCCCCTGCCAGATCCGCGCAGGGCGCACTCCGGAGTCCATGGTCGATGGCAAGAGCATCATGGCCATGATGATGCTGGCCGCCGGCAAGGGCACCAAGATTCACTTGAAGACCGAAGGTGAGCAAGAGCAGGAAGCGATGGACGCCCTGGTGGCGTTGATCAACAACTATTTTGATGAGGGTGAGTAAAGCGCGTGAGGCTGCAATAGCCTCACCCCAATGCCGTATCCATCACCATCATTAAACAAAACCCGATGCACAGCCCCAGGCTGGCAAGCTTTTCGTGGCCATTGCGCCGCGACTCCGGGATCACTTCGTGGGTCACCACCAACAGCATCGCACCCGCCGCCAGCGCCAGCCCCAAGGGCAACAGCACCTCAGCCAGGCTCACCAGCCAGGCGCAAAGCACGGCGAATACCGGCTCTACCAACCCTGATGCGGCTCCGATCAGGAAGGCTTTGACCCGAGACATTCCCGCCCCGGCCAACACCAGCGCAATGACCAGCCCCTCGGGCACATCCTGCAAGGCAATGCCCATGGCCAGGCTGTCGGCATCCGGCATGCCGCCGCCGGCGGAAACACCTACAGCCATGCCTTCGGGGATATTGTGGGCAATGATGGCAAACACAAATAGCCAGATGCGCGGCGGGATTACCGGTTTATCCGGGGTACCCACCAGCATTTCCGGGCTCGCACCGGAGACCTTGCGGTCAACCAGATACAGCCCGAAAGCACCCAGCATGATGCCGAAACTGATCAAGCCACTGGCGCCCCAAGGCGAGAGCCCCAAGCCTTCAGCGGCGGCGATGCCCGGTACAATCAGCGAAAACGCCGTGGCCGCCAGCATCACCCCGGCACCAAAGCCCAGCAGCGTATCGCTCAACGCCACTGGCATCCGCCTGATCACCAACACCGGAACCGCGCCGAGCGCCGTACCGAGCGCGCAGATCGAGCCGCCCTGCAAGGCTCGCAAAATGCGCGGTTCAAGGTCCAGCCAGGCCAGCCCATGGGCCACCAGCAATGCAGTCCCTGCCAATAGCAGCAGCGAGCCAAACGCATAACGAAACATTCGCCCGCTGCTGATCGCCAGTGTTTCAGTGCCCATAGTCGGCCTTAGATCTTGTTATGTGGGTTGAATGTCAGGCCAAAGCAGCCTGATAGCGTGCGGCGACTTCCGGCCAATTGATGACACTGTAGAAGGCGTTGATGTATTCCGGGCGACGGTTCTGGTACAGCAGGTAATAGGCGTGCTCCCAGACGTCCAGGCCCAGGATCGGCGTGTTGCCGTTCATCAAAGGGCTGTCCTGGTTACCACTGCTTTCCACGACCAGCGTCTTTTGCGGGGTTACGCTCAGCCACGCCCAGCCGCTGCCGAAACGGGTCAAGGCGGCCTTGGTGAACGCCTCCTTGAAGCTATCGAAACCGCCCAACTGCTCGTCGATGGCTTTGCCCAGTGCGCCTTCTGGCTTGCCGCCGCCTTTTGGTGACATCACGGCCCAGAACAACGAATGGTTGGCGTGGCCGCCGCCCTGGTTGATCACCGCCGCCCGCAGTTTTTCCGGCAGTTGCTGCACGCTGGACACCAGTTTCTCTACCGGCCAGCCCGCGAACTCCGTGCCTTCAACCGCAGCATTGAGGTTGTTGATGTAGGTCTGGTGGTGCTTGGTGTAGTGAATCTCCATGGTTTGCGCATCGATATGCGGCTCCAGGGCATCGTAGGCATAAGGCAAGGCAGGCAAGGTGTAGGACATATCAGTGTGCTCCGTAATGAGGAGTGGTCGGTTGCGGGGCAGTACCGCCGAGCAAGCGATGGGTGCGCGGGTATTCGCCGTGATCGCTGATGAAATTCAACAGTTCGACGTAGGTCTTGCTGCTCTGGCGCAGGGCCGCCTCGCGCAATTGCGGACTCAGGCGTGGGTCCTGCATGGTCTGCAACAGGCGCTGGTGAATGGCACAGAGGTATTCCGCGCTTTCCTCCGGCTGGTTCAGGCGCAGATGCAGGTCTGCCAGGTTGTGATGGGAAATGACGCAAGCCGCCACTGCTTCGTCGGCATCCGCCCAGCGTTCGAACAACACTTGGGCCAGGGCCAGGGCTTGTAAATAGGCCTCGCGAGCGTCAACCAGCTCGCCCGCCATAAAGCAGCGATTGGCCCGTTCGATCGTGCGTTTCCAGTGCTCCATGGTGAGCCTCCAAAGCAGGGTCAGTGTTTACACGCCGCCGGCCGTGAGCTTTTCCGGGTCCAGCAGGACCTCCAGTTGGCTGCGCGGCAAGTCGGTGTGCTCGAGGGCGACATCAATCACCGGGCGGCCTTGCTGATAAGCCTTCTTGGCGATTTCAGCGGCCTTTTGGTAACCAATGATCGGGTTGAGTGCGGTGACCAGGATCGGGTTGCGCGACAGCGCTTCCTTGAGCTTGGCCTCGTTGACCTTGAAGCTGGCGATGGCCTTGTCGGCCAGTAGGCGGCTGGAGTTGGCCAGCAATTCAAGGCTGCTGAGCAGGTTCTGGGCGATGATCGGCAGCATCACGTTCAGCTCGAAATTGCCCGACTGGCCGGCAATGGTGATCACGCTGTCATTGCCGATGACTTGGGCGGCGACCATGGCTGTGGCTTCCGGAATCACCGGGTTGACCTTGCCCGGCATGATCGACGAACCTGGCTGCAGGCCCTCCAGCTCGATTTCACCCAGGCCTGCGAGCGGACCGGAGTTCATCCAGCGCAGGTCGTTGGCGATTTTCATCAACGACACGGCAGTGGCTTTGAGTTGACCGGAGACCGCAACGGCGGTGTCCTGGGAGCCGATCAGGGCGAACAGGTTCTTGCCCGGGGTGAATTTCACGCCGGTCAGGTGGCTCAACTGCAGGCTGAAACGTGCGGAAAATTCCGCATGCGCATTGATCCCGGTCCCCACGGCCGTACCGCCCTGAGCCAGTGCCTGCAGGCTCGGCAGCAGGTCCTGCAAGTGCCCGATATTGGCCTTGAGCTGCTGCGCCCAGCCATTGAGCACCTGGCTCATGCGCACCGGCATCGCATCCATCAGGTGAGTGCGCCCGGTCTTGATGAACGGATGAACCTCTTCGGCCTTCTGCTCGATCACCTGCACCAGATGCAGCAGCGCCGGCAAGGTCTGCTCATGCATCACCAAGGCTGCGCTGACGTGGATGGTGGTCGGGATGATGTCATTGCTGCTTTGGCCACAGTTCACATGGTCATTAGGGTTGACCGCCTCGCCCAGCAAGCGACTGGCCAGGGTCGCAATCACTTCGTTGGCGTTCATGTTGGAACTGGTGCCGGAACCGGTCTGGAAGATATCCACCGGGAAGTGCTGCATGTAATCGCCTTCCAGCAGGCCTTGGGCGGCATCGACAATCGCCTTGCCCTGCCCTTCGCTGATCTGCTTGAGGTCGACGTTAACCTTCGCGGCGGCGGCCTTGGCCAGGATCAGGGCGCGAATGAATTGCGCCGGCATGCGCTGATTGCTGATCGGGAAGTTGTTCACCGCACGCTGGGTCTGCGCACCGTACAGGGCCTCGGCTGGCACTTGCAGTTCGCCCATGCTGTCGCGTTCGATACGGGTGTTACTCATCGTTAGATCCTTGCACCAGGTCGGAGTGAGAAATAGACGGCAGCAATTCGCAGGTCGCCAATTGCCAGGCAAAGGTCTGCCAGCGCTTGAGGCGGCAGGCACAGTGAGAGAGTTTTTCCAGGTCGCGCAGCGGGCGCCAGGCCTGGTCCAGACAGATGGAGCGCCAGTGCCACGGCAGCGCGATATCGCTGGCGGTGTCGATCAGCAGGCGGAATGACGTTTCGGCGATCGTCCACGGATGGGTGGCGGTACAACACGCCAGGTAGCGCCCCTCGTTGAGGTAATGTTCGATCAGGCGAGGCTCATTGGGATCAAGGCCACAGCGAATCTGACGACTCATCCAGCGCCAGCTCTCCAGGTAAGGATCCTCATGCAGGACAGAACTCATGATCCACACTCATTCGGTAATGATATTTATTATTAAATGATATTGAGAATCAACGCAATGGCGGCATCGTGCTCCACTTGAAATGCGGGCACAAAAAAAGCGCGCTATCCATGGGGCATAGCGCGCTTTTTTTCAGCGGAACAGGCGGATCAGCTGCCGGCGACGGTCATCCGCTCGATCAATACCGACCCCGTGCGAATGTTGCTGCGCAGTTCCAGGTCATTCCCCACGGCGACAATCTGCTTGAACATATCGCGCATATTGCCGGCGATAGTAACTTCCTGAACCGCGAATTGAATCTCGCCGTTCTCCACCCAAAATCCCGCCGCGCCACGGGAATAATCGCCCGTGACCATGTTCAGGCCGTGGCCCATCAATTCGGTCACCAGCAGGCCACGCCCCATACGCCGCAACAACGCGGCCTGGTCTTCATCGCCATGGGTCACGAACAGGTTATGCACGCCGCCGGCATTAGCGGTGCTTGGCAGGCCAAGCTTGCGACCGGCGTAAGTGCCCAGTACGTAGGACACCAACTCGCCTTTCTCGACGAACGGTTTGGCATAGGTGGCCAGGCCATCACCGTCGAACGCCGAGCTGCCCATGGCCCGCATCAAGTGCGGACGCTCGTCGATGGTCAGCCATTCCGGGAACAGCTTCTGCCCGATGGCCCCCTCCAGGAACGAGGATTTGCGGTACAGGTTGCCGCCGGAAATCGCCCCCAGAAAGCTGCCGAACAAGCCACCGGCCAGCTCGGCCGAAAACAGCACCGGCACTTCGCACGTCGGCACCGGACGCGCGCCCAACCGGCTCGCGGCGCGTTGCGCAGCACGCTGGCCGATGCTGACCGGGTCCGCCAGCAATTCGCCTTGGCGGCTCACGTCGTACCAGTAGTCACGCTGCATCTGGCCATCGGCTTCGGCGATCATCACGCAGCTCAAGCTATGACGAGTGGACGCATAACCGCCGATAAAACCATGGCTATTGCCGTATACGCGGCAACCTTGATGAGTGCTCAACGTGGTGCCATCAGCGTTCTTGATGCGCGGATCGGCGTCGAACGCCGCCGCTTCACAGGTCAGCGCCTGTTCGATGGCCTGCTCAGGCGTAATGTCCCAGGCGTGGAACAGATCAAAGTCCTTCAGGTCCTTGGCCATCAGCGCTTTGTCGGCCAGGCCCGAGCTTTCATCCTCGGAGGTGTGCTTGGCAATCGCCAAGGCGGCGGCGACCGTTTCGCGAATTGCTTCCGGGCCGCTGGCCGAGGTGCTGGCCGAGCCTTTGCGCTGCCCCACGTACAAGGTGATGCCAAACCCCTGGTCACGGTTGAATTCAACGGTTTCCACTTCCCGCTGACGCACCGAAGTCGACAGCCCCTGCTCCAGCGACACAGCCACCTCGCAGGCACTGGCCCCCTGGCGCTTGGCCTCGGCAAGGATCTGCTCGACTTGTTCCTGCAGTGCCGGTAACGCTTGCGGACCGACGCTTTGGGCTGCACTCATGGTTTTCTCCACTCAAATTCTGCTTTCGGTTAAGGCCATCGAGCGACCGGGCCGGACAAGCGGCCCCCGACTGGTTATCATGGCGGCGTTTCTTTGCGGACTGCCACCATGGTTGATTCTTACGACGACTCCCTCGATGGGGAGAAAAGCAAAACCCAGGTCAAACGTGAGCTGCATGCTCTGGTTGACCTCGGCGAGCGCCTTACAACGCTCAAGAAAGACTTGATTGCAAAATTGCCACTGACCGACGAAATGCGCCGGGCGCTTGCGGATGCACCCAAGCACACCGCGAATATCGCGCGTAAACGGCACATCATGTTTATCGGCAAGCTGATGCGCGATCAGGACACTGACGCGATTCTGGCCTTGCTTGATCAAACCGATGCCTCCACTCGCCAGTACAACGAACGCTTCCACAACCTGGAGCGTTGGCGTGACCGCCTGATCTCGGGCGATGACGCGGTGCTGGAGAAATTCGTGCTGGACTACCCGGATGCGGACCGCCAGCAATTGCGCTCCCTGATCCGTCAGGCCCAGCACGAGCAGGCGCATAACAAGGCGCCGGCCACCAGCCGTAAAATCTTCAAGTACATCCGAGAGCTGGACGAGACTCAACGCGGCCTGCGCTGATCCTCTTCCCCGGGTGGCGGCTTGCGCCACCCGAAGCTCCACCCCTTACGACCCCGTGCCACCCACGGTGATCGCATCAATTTTCAGCGTTGGCTGGCCGACACCGACCGGCACCGACTGCCCATCCTTGCCGCACGTGCCCACGCCGCTGTCCAGCGACAGGTCGTTACCGACCATCGACACCTTGCTCATGGCTTCCGGACCGTTACCAATCAACGTTGCGCCTTTGACCGGTGCGGTGATCTTGCCGTCCTCGATCAGGTACGCCTCGCTGGTGGAAAACACAAACTTGCCGCTGGTGATATCCACCTGGCCGCCGCCGAGGTTGGCACAGTAGATCCCGCGTTTGACCGAGGCGATGATTTCCGCCGGATCGCTTTCGCCACCCAACATGTAGGTGTTGGTCATGCGCGGCATTGGCAGGTGCGCGTAGGATTCGCGACGGCCGTTACCGGTACGCGCCACACCCATCAGGCGGGCGTTGAGCTTGTCTTGCATATAGCCCTTGAGCACCCCGTTTTCGATCAGGGTGGTGCACTCGGTCGGCGTGCCTTCATCGTCGACGCTCAGCGAGCCACGGCGCCCAGCCAGGGTGCCGTCATCGACAATCGTGCAGAGCTTGGACGCAACCATCTCGCCCATACGCCCGCTGTAGGCCGAACTGCCCTTGCGGTTGAAGTCGCCCTCCAGGCCATGGCCCACGGCTTCGTGCAGCAACACACCGGACCAGCCAGAGCCCAACACCACCGGCAACGTACCGGCCGGTGCCGGGATGGCTTCCAGGTTGACCAACGCCTGACGTAGCGCTTCACGGGCATAACCCATGGCACGGTCTTCGGTGAGGAAATAACGGTAGTCCGTACGCCCGCCGCCGCCATGCCCGCCGCGCTCGCGACGGCCATTTTGTTCGACGATCACGCTGACGTTGAAACGCACCAGCGGCCTTACATCCGCCGCCAGCCCGCCGTCGGTGGACGCCACCAGAATGCGTTCCCACACACCGGCCATGCTCACGGTGACTTGCTGGATGCGCGGGTCGAGGGCACGCGTGGCCGCATCGATACGCTTGAGCAAATCGACTTTTTCCGCACGGCTGATCACTTCCAGCGGGTTATCCGGCGCGTACAACTGGGCCACGTCCTGGGTGCTGAATGCCTGCACGGTACCATTTTGACCAGCACGGGAAATCGAGCGCGCCGCACGCGCCGCCAAGCCCAAAGCTTCCAGGGTGATGGCATTACTGTAGGCAAAACCGGTTTTCTCACCGGACTGCGCACGCACACCCACGCCTTGGTCAAGGTTGAAGCTGCCTTCCTTGACGATGCCGTCTTCGAGGGCCCACGACTCGGAAATCTGCCCCTGGAAATACAGGTCGGCCGCGTCGATGCCCGGCCCGGCCAGATCGCCAAGCACGGTTTGCAAACTTTCGATGGTCACGCCACCGGGTACCAGGAGGTGTTCACTGACTGAGGACAACAACTCGCTCATAGGTTTGGCCTTAAATTCATCGTTCTGAAGCAGGCCGCTGCGCGCCCTGCGAGAAAAAGCGCCGATGGTTGACCACCGGCATGCGCGCCCGTATCGACGCCTGTTCACTGCTATCGCGTTCGGCCAGCAACACCGCTTCGCCTTGATCCTGTTGGGTCAGCACGCGCCCCCACGGGTCGACAATCGCCGCGTGGCCGTAGGTTTCCCGTGGACCCGGATGCACCCCGCCCTGCGCGGCAGCCAGCAGGTAGCACTGGGTCTCGATGGCCCGGGCGCGAATCAGCACGTCCCAGTGGGCTGCGCCGGTCACCGCCGTGAACGCCGAGGGCGCGGTAATCAATTCAGCCCCTGCCGCACGCAACTCGCTGTACAGCTCCGGGAAACGCAAGTCGTAACACACCGTCAGGCCCAACCGGCCCACCGGCGTATCCACCACCACCACATTGCCACCGAAAGCATAGTCATCGGATTCGCGATAGCGACCGCGAGCATCCGCTACATCGACATCGAACAGGTGCAGCTTGTCGTAACGGGCGACGATTTCGCCCCGATCATCGACCAGCAGCGAGCAGGCATTTACCTTGTCGTCGGGTTGGTCCTTGGGCGGCAGCGGCAAAGTGCCGGCCACTATCCATAAGGTGAGGTCGCGGGCGGTCTGTTTCAACCACGGCAGGATCGGGCCTTCGCCCAACGCCTCGGCGCGACCGATATCGGCCACGTCACGGCGGCCCATGGCGGCAAAGTTCTCCGGCAATACTGCCAGCTTCGCACCACCTGCCGCCGCTTGCTCAAGCAAGCGCCGGGCCTGGGCCAGGTTGGCCAGCACATCACTCTGGCTGACCATTTGAATTACCGCAAAGGACATGGGCCGACACTCCGTACAGGGCATGCGGCCATGCTACTCCACAGGCTCTCAGTTTGGTTTTTCAAATGGCTTGTCGAAAGTGATTTTTGGATCCTTCCAGGGGCCTTCCACCTTGTATTGCACGCTGGCGAAGCGCGCAACACGGTCACCGATCAGCTTGTCGATCAGGAACAACGCGCCACCAATGGCAGGCGCACCGACAATCAGCGCGGCAATCGGCAGGTTATTGGTGACCGGCAGGGTGACAAGCAGCTTGGCGTCGACACGGTCGGCCACCAGATCCAGGGTGCCATTGAGCTCCAGGTTGGTGGAAGGCCCGGTCATGGTGATGGGCTCGCGGGTCACAAACACACCATCACTGGCCGCCAGCAAACCTTTGACCCGGTCATAACTCAACCCTTTACCGAGCAAATCAGAGAAGTCCAAGCGCAGGCGGCGGCCGATGGAGTTGAAGTTAAGCAGGCCGAACACCCGCAGCGCCTGGGCGCCACCTTCCACTTCAACGAACTGGCCCTTACGAAACGCCGCATCCAGGCTGCCGGAAAAGCGCTTGGGCCCGACCCAGGCCGGCGAGCCCGGCCAGCGACCGTCCACGTCGACGTGAAACTCTTCACTGGTCACGCTCGGTGCAAACCCCCAACCCTTGAGCACATCGCCAATATTCTTGCCATCCAGACGCCCCTTGTACCAGCTGCTGCTGGCACCCGGCGCACCCTCCCAGCCACCAGCGCCCTTGAGTTGCATGCCCTTGAGGCCCAGATCCAGGGTGTTGAAGGCCATGCCTTTAACGGTTGGGCGGATTTTCAGCGACCAGGCCCCTATCAGGTCCGGCCCCTGGAACAGTTGATCGATAGCGATATCAAGTGCCGGGATATCCTTGGGATCAACATCAGCCAACGGGTCCGGTGCGTTTTCATCGGCTTGCACCGTCGGGTCCACCGCCGGCAGCTTCACGTATTGCAGGTTGATCGCAATCGGCGCGCCCTTGGCATCCGGCAGGTTCACCGCGCCTTTGGCTTGCAGGCTGTCGAGCTGCAAGCCCCAGGCTGCGGGTTTACGGTCCAGCTGCAGGCTGACCTGATCAAACTGAGTGCCGAAGCCGGTCAGTTTGCCGACCTTGAAATCCGCGCCGCTGAGCAGTTGCTTGGCACTGCCGCCCGGGTCATTGCCGGCGTAGCGGTCGACCAGTTTTTTCCACGGGTCGATGTCCAGTTCCGAGAGCACGCCGCGAATACGCAGGCCCTTGCCGGCGGGCAATAAAGCATCGCCGTCTCCGAGGAACAGCTCGCCGCGACCCTCATTGAATTTGTCCGGCGGCGCGGCAAAGGTGAAGTTCGCCAGCTCGCCATAATCGAACCAATAACGGCGCTCGGCGCCCTGCAACGTCATGCGGAACGTGCTGTCACGCCCTTGGCTGGCCGGCATGCCGAACGGTGCCGGCAAATCCACGGCGACACCCTTGAGGTTGGAATTGACCATCAACTGGCTGTCGGCGCCGTCCAGATTGACCTGCAGCTGGTACGGGATATCTCCGGACACCGGCAGTGGCTGGCTGATTTTCAGCCAATCCGTCAACCGCTTGACCGTGACCTGGCCCTTGGCCGTGATCCGGGTGCTGATATCGCCGGGCTTGCCATCGGCAAAAATCTGCGCAGTGAGCGGCCGGTCAAACGCCTGGGCCGTAATGTTCTGCCCGCTCAGGCCCTTGGCGCTGTCGAAGCGGAATTCGCCCTTGAGCTGGGTCAGGTCCAGGGAGGGTTCGGCCAATTGCAGGCACGCCTTGTCGGTCTGGAAGTCCACCACGATCTTGGGCTCGGTGCCTTTGGCCAGCGGAATATCCAGGTCCAGCTTGCCTTGCAGGTCGCCTTCACCTTTCCAACCGGCAAAGGTCGATGCGGTGCCGATCGGCGCTTCCTGCAGAATTTTCAGGCCGTCGCCAAGCCCGCCAGCAAAACCGCCAGTGAGCAGCAGGTGGCTGTCTTTGCCCGCAGGCGCGTGCGGAATATTGACGTAGATATCCTTGACCTTGGTGTCGAGCAACTGGCCCTTGCTGGCCAGGATGCGCACGCCGCTCTCCTCGACAAACACTTCGCCCTTGACCTTGCTCACATGCGGCCAACCCGGCTGGAACGCCAGCTCAGCGTCATGCACTTTGAAGAACAGGCTGATATTGCGCGACGCCGGCAGCGCGTCGTGATTCAACGAGCCCTGGTATTGGAAGAAGCCTTGCTCGACCGCGCCCTTGAGAATCGCCGTACGCAGCCATTCGTCGAGGGCCGGGCTGAGCACCGCAGGCAGGTACTTGGGCGTGAACTTCCCATCGCCATCGACCATGCCGACCCGCAGGTCCATGTAGTCTTCCTGGCTATGGTCGAAATGCAGGCGAATCAAAAAATCGGCGGCGATCTTGCCCTCTTCGCCCAGCACCTTGATATACGGCGCGATCAGGGTGAAACCCTCTTTATCCAGTTTCCAGGTCAGGCGTGCATTGGCCTGGAGGTACTGCCAGGGCTTGGCGAAGATCGGGTCCAGGTGCAGGGAAAAGTCCTTGCTGTCCATGCGCAACTCGCCATGGCCCAGGTAACCGCTGATGCTGCCGGAGACGTTGCGCGCAGCCGGCGCGCCGAAATAGGCATCAAACCCCACACGCTCGAGGTTGGCGGCGAAGCTGACTTTCTGCTCGGTCGTGTCCTCGGGGCGAAAATCCACCAGCACGTTGCGCAGCAGTCCGGTGGCCTTGAGGTGTTCGACGGTTTTGGCGAAGCCTTCCGGCAATGGCGCCAAGGCGTTCAACAATGGCGTGATCGGGGTCAGGTCGATGCGGTCGGCCTGTAACTTCCAGACCTCCAGGGCTTTGTCGGTCGCCAGGCTTTGCTGCAACTGCAGGCGCGATTCCCAGCGGGTTTCGCCCAGGTTCATCGCCAGCGAATCGAACAACACCTTGAGGCCGGTCTGGCTGCGTTGCAGGTAGGCGGTCAGCGCCAGATTCTCGATATGCACCGGCTTGCGGTCGGCGTAGCTGCCCTTCACCTGTGGCGAATTGAGGCGCACCACCGCGCTTTGCACGGTGCCCTTGGCCCAGCTCAGCCAGAATTCGCCGCCGGCCTTGAACTGTGTGAGTTTCCATTGCTGAGTCAGCCTGGCCGGAATCCACTTGGCCCAATCGCTCTGGGGCAGGCTCAAGTAGGCCTCGACCTCGCCCTCCTTCCATTGGCTCGCACGAATGCGACTGCGCAGGCTCAGCGCGAGGGGCTGGCCGTCGGGCAGGGTCAGGCGTGCGTCCAGACGTTGGCGGGTAGCGCCGGTGTGCAGGCTCAAGCCCACGTATGTCAGGGTCAGCGGCGCCTGGTCGAACGGTTGCAGGGTGACCTGGCTGTCGAGCAACGACACGCGCTTGACCAGCTGCATACGTTTGAGCAACTGCTCCGGGTCCAGCGGCTGGTCGTCCTGCACCGGTACGCCTTGCAGCTGCCAATGGCCGTCCTGGTCTTCCTTGACGCTCAGTTGCAGGCCGCTGACTTCCAGATGCGCAATGCGCACTTCACGCGCCATCAGGCTGGCCCAGATATCCGGTACCACCTCAACCTGGTCCAGGCGCAAGGCACTGCTGCCCTCGCCGACCATCACGTCATGGGCCAGCAATACCGGGGCAAAGCCACTCCAGCGCCCTTCCAGGCTGCCGATGTGCAGCGGCATGTCCACCGCGGCCTGGGCCTTGGCTTCAACTTCTGCACGGTATTCAGCCACCAGCGGGGTCAATTCACGACCCAGGCTCACGTACACCGCCGCCAATACCAGCAGCAAGGCGCACAGGCCCAGGCCCCAACGGGTCAAAGCGGCAAAAAAGCGTATCAGACGCTCCATGTCAGGCGACCCTCAAGGCAGTAAGCGGACGGCAGATCACGGTCTGCCGGTCTCGTAAAAACAAAGCGAATGGGGATCAGAGCAGCACCACGTCGTATTGTTCCTGGGAATACATGGTTTCGACCTGGAAGCGAATCGTGCGTCCGATAAAACCTTCCAATTCAGCGACGTTACCGGACTCTTCATCCAGCAACCGATCCACCACTTTCTGGTTCGCGAGCACTCTATAACCTTCGGCCTGATAGGCACGCGCCTCTCGTAAGATTTCCCGGAAAATCTCGTAGCAAACCGTTTCCGGGGTCTTCAACTTGCCGCGCCCCTGGCAACTGCTGCACGGTTCGCACAGCACTTGCTCGAGGCTCTCACGGGTGCGCTTGCGGGTCATCTGCACCAGGCCCAGCTCGGTAATCCCGATAATATTGGTCTTGGCGTGATCGCGTTCGAGCTGCTTCTCCAGGGTGCGCAACACCTGACGCTGGTGCTCTTCGTCCTCCATATCGATGAAGTCGATAATGATGATGCCGCCCAGGTTGCGCAGGCGCAGTTGGCGGGCAATGGCGGTGGCCGCTTCGAGGTTGGTCTTGAAGATGGTTTCTTCGAGGTTGCGATGGCCCACGAACGCGCCGGTGTTGACGTCGATGGTGGTCATGGCTTCCGCCGGGTCCACCACCAGATAGCCGCCGGACTTGAGCGGCACTTTGCGCTCCAGGGCTTTCTGGATTTCGTCTTCGACGCCATACAGGTCGAAGATCGGCCGCTCGCCAGGGTAATGCTCCAGGCGGTCGGCAATTTCCGGCATCAGCTCGGCAACAAATTGCGTGGTGCGCTGGAAGGTTTCCCGCGAGTCGATGCGAATTTTCTCAATCTTGGGGCTGACCAGGTCGCGCAAGGTGCGCAGGGCCAGGCCCAGGTCCTCATAGATAACGCTGGGCGCGCCGATGGTCTTGATCTGCACCCCGATCTGGTCCCACAGGCGCCGCAGGTAGCGGATGTCCATCAGGATTTCATCGGCGCCTGCGCCTTCGGCGGCGGTGCGCAGGATAAAACCACCGGCTTCCTTGATGCCCTCGGCGGCCACGCAGTCGCTGACTACCTTTTTCAGGCGCTCTCGCTCGGCTTCATCTTCGATTTTCAGGGAAATGCCAACATGCGCGGTACGCGGCATGTACACCAGGTAGCGCGACGGGATCGACAACTGGGTGGTCAGGCGTGCGCCTTTGGAGCCGATGGGGTCCTTGGTGACTTGCACCACCAGGCTCTGCCCTTCATGTACCAACGCGCTGATGCTTTCTACTGCCGGGCCTTCGCGCAGGGAGATTTCCGAAGCATGGATAAACGCCGCACGGTCCAGGCCGATATCGACGAATGCGGCTTGCATCCCCGGCAATACGCGCACCACTTTGCCTTTGTAGATATTGCCGACGATCCCGCGTTTCTGGGTACGCTCGACGTGCACCTCTTGCAGAACACCGTTCTCTACCACCGCCACGCGTGATTCCATCGGCGTGATATTGATCAGAATCTCTTCACTCATGGCTGGGTCTCGTTCAGGCGTTTTCACAATAGTGACCGGTCGCTTAAGGCTGGGCGCTGAAGTACAGCGCTCAGCGCACGGTAAGGTTTTGCCAACAGGGTATGCCGAATTGGTCGAGCAGTTGCGCGGTTTCGCACACCGGCAGTCCTACCACGGCGGAATAACTGCCATTGAGGCCGGCGACAAACACCGAACCCAAGCCTTGGATAGCATAGCCGCCCGCTTTGTCCTGAGGTTCACCACTGTGCCAGTAGGTTGTAGCCTCCTCGACAGAAACCCCGCGAAAACGTACACGGCTGCTTACACAACGCGTTTCGCAACGTTGGCCATCCGTGAGGGCAATGGCGGTCAGGACTTCATGCTCACGACCCGCCAGGGCCATCAACATCGCCAGGGCATCAGCCTGGTCAACGGGCTTGCCGAGGATCTGGCCGTCAACGATCACGGCCGTGTCGGCGCCCAGCACACAGGCGCCCGAGGTTGGCTCAAGCGCAGCGAAACCCGCCGTGGCCTTGCCCCGAGCCAGACGCTCGACGTAGGAAACGGGGGTTTCGTTGTTAAGTGGGGTTTCATCAATGGCGGCGCTGACCACGGTGAAAGGCACACCGATCTGGGTCAGCAGTTCACGCCGCCGCGGGGAGCCCGAGGCCAGATAAAGCGAATTCATTGCAGACTCTCCCTGTTGAGTTCGATAACCAGGCAGAGCCTCGCAATCCATTCAATTGATTTTATAGCGCCGACGTAACCCGCGCAGGCCGAAACTGATCCATGGCCACAGCAAGGCACTGACCAGGGCCGGTAATACCAAGGCCAGGGTCGGCTGGCGGTTACCGGTCAAGGCGCTCAGCCACAGCTGAACCAGCTGCGCCAGGCCGAAGATCACCAGGATCACCAGGCACTGCTGCCACATCGGAAACATGCGCAGACGTTGCTGCAGCGACAGTACCAGGAAGGTGATCAGGGTCAGGATCAACGCATTCTGACCCAGCAAGGTGCCATAGAGCACATCTTCCGCCAAGCCCAGGAACATCGCTGTGACCATCCCGACTTTATGCGGCAGGTTCAACGACCAGAAAGCCAGCAGCAACGCCAGCCAAAGCGGGCGCAGGATTTCCATGAATTGCGGCAGTGGCGAAACGCTGAGCAGCAAGCCGATAGCGAAGGTCAGCCAGACGATCCAACCGTTGCGTGAATGTGTACCGGCCATTATTCCTCCCTCTGGCGCGTGGTAGCCGGAGCGGCGCCCGCTGGCCGGGTAGCCGGCGTGGTGGCTGCGGGCGCCGATGCAGCCGGCTTGGCCGGGCGTGCCGAGTGGGCCGCAGGCTTGACCGGCGTCGCCACTGGCGTTGCCGGGATTGCCTCAGGTGCCGGCGGCCCCACGAACGCCGGTTTCGGCACCGTGGCTGGCACGGCCGGTACGCTGCCGTTCTGCTTGTCTTCCGCTTCCTGAGCCTGGGCGGCGTCGTTGGCGCGCTCTTCCGGGGTACGGTTATCGCTGAACACCAGCAGCAGGTAGCGGCTGCGGTTCAAGGCGGCCGTGGGCACGGCGCGCACAATCGCAAAAGGCTGGCCGGAATCGTGAATCACTTCCTTGACCGTCGCCACCGGGTAACCCGCCGGGAACCGCTGACCCAGGCCAGAGCTGACCAGCAGGTCGCCTTCCTTGATGTCGGCAGTGTCCGCCACGTGCCGCAACTCCAGGCGCTCGGGGTTGCCGGTGCCGCTGGCAATCGCACGCAGGCCGTTACGGTTGACCTGCACCGGAATACTGTGGGTGGTGTCCGTCAGCAGCAGCACCCGCGAGGTGTAGGGCATCAGCTCGACCACCTGACCCATCAGGCCACGTGCATCGAGTACCGGCTGGCCGAGCACCACGCCGTCGCGCTCACCTTTGTTGATGATGATGCGATGGGTAAAGGGGTTGGGGTCCATGCCGATCAACTCGGCCACTTCGACCTTTTCGTTGACCAACGCGGAAGAATTAAGCAACTCGCGCAGCCGAACGTTCTGCTCGGTGAGGGCCGCAAGCTTTTGCATGCGCCCCTGCAGCAGCAGGTTTTCAGTCTTGAGTTTTTCGTTCTCGGCGACCAGCTCGGTGCGGCTGCCAAATTGGCTGGCCACGCCCTGGTAGAGACGTTGCGGCAGGTCGGTGATCCAGTAAGTCTGCATCAACACCAGCGACATCTGGCTACGCACGGGCTTGAGCAGTGCAAAGCGGGCATCGACCACCATCAGCGCGACCGAAAGCACGACCAGCACCAATAAGCGCACGCCCAATGAGGGGCCTTTGGCGAAAAGCGGTTTAATAAGCCGCTCCTCCCAGGCAAATGTTCTCTTTATTCATACGGCATCTAACCGGCCTGGATGCAGATTGAAGAAGATAAACGCCAACAGGCAGCACTGCAAAGTGCTGCCTGCGGGCGAAACATGGGCTAACGAGCAAATACTTATTCGCTGGAGAGCAGGTCCATGGTGTGTTTATCCATCATTTCCAATGCACGGCCACCGCCACGGGCGACGCAGGTCAGCGGGTCTTCGGCGACGATCACCGGCAGGCCGGTTTCCTGGGCCAGCAGCTTGTCGAGGTCACGCAACAGCGCGCCACCACCCGTCAACACCAGGCCACGCTCGGCGATATCGGAAGCCAGTTCTGGCGGCGATTGCTCCAGGGCGCTCTTCACAGCCTGAACGATGGTGGCCAGGGACTCTTGCAGAGCTTCCAGCACTTCATTGGAGTTCAGGGTGAAGGCACGTGGAACGCCTTCGGCCAGGTTGCGACCGCGAACATCGACTTCGCGAACTTCGCCGCCCGGGTAAGCGGTACCGATTTCCTGCTTGATGCGCTCGGCAGTGGATTCGCCGATCAGGCTGCCGTAGTTACGACGCACGTAAGTGATGATCGCTTCGTCGAAACGGTCGCCGCCCACACGTACGGATTCGGCATAGACCACACCATTCAGGGAAATCAGGGCGATTTCAGTGGTACCACCACCGATATCCACCACCATCGAACCGCGGGCCTCTTCAACCGGCAGGCCGGCACCGATCGCAGCGGCCATCGGCTCTTCGATCAGGAACACTTCGCGGGCACCGGCACCAAGGGCCGATTCACGGATGGCACGACGCTCCACCTGGGTGGACTTGCATGGAACGCAGATCAGCACACGAGGGCTGGGCTGCAGGAAACTGTTTTCGTGAACCTTGTTGATGAAGTACTGCAGCATCTTCTCGCAGACACTGAAGTCGGCGATCACGCCGTCTTTCATCGGACGAATGGCAGCAATATTGCCTGGTGTACGGCCGAGCATGCGCTTGGCCTCGGTGCCGACGGCAACGACACTTTTCTGATTACCATGGGTCCGAATGGCCACAACCGATGGCTCATTCAGAACGATACCGCGCTCGCGCACGTAAATAAGGGTGTTGGCAGTGCCCAGGTCAATGGAAAGATCGCTGGAAAACATGCCACGCAGTTTCTTGAACATGGGAAAGGGACCCTAGGCAACGCGTGGGTAAAAAAGTGCGGCAAACTCTAACAACGACAGGGATTTTGGGCAAGGCGCCAATGTGCTAAATTGGCCGACTTTCTGTGCACCAACCCCCACAATCGCGGCCGTAAGACCGTAGAAATGCGGTAGTGTTCCGACAATCTAACACACGGACAGCTTCCGTTCTGTTTTCCACTGGAGATTCCCATGACACTTGAACGCTCCGACGTGGAAAAAATCGCTCATCTGGCCTCGCTTGGCCTCAATGATGCCGATCTTCCACAGACCACCGCAGCCCTGAACAGCATTCTCGGGCTGGTTGACCAAATGCAGGCGGTGAATACCGACGGCATCGAGCCCCTGGCTCACCCGTTGGAAGCCAGCCAGCGCCTGCGCGCAGACGTCGTGACCGAGCGCAATAATCGCGAGGCCTACCAGTCCATCGCACCAGCGGTCGAAAACGGCCTGTACCTGGTTCCGAAAGTCATCGACTAAAGGGAAAGAGCCTTTCATGCATCACATGACTCTGGCCGAGATCGCCCGCGGTCTCGCCGACAAAAAGTTTTCTTCCGAAGAGCTGACCAAGACCCTGCTGGCGCGTATCGCCGAGCACGATCCAAAGGTCAACAGCTTCATCAGCCTCACCGAAGAACTGGCCCTGAGCCAGGCCAAGGCCGCCGACGCCCGTCGCGCCAACGGTGAGAATGGCGCGCTGCTGGGCGCACCGATCGCCCACAAAGACCTGTTCTGCACCCAGGGCATTCGCACCAGCTGCGGCTCGAAGATGCTCGACAACTTTAAAGCGCCCTACGACGCCACCGTGGTGTCCAGGCTGGCTGCCGCCGGGGCTGTGACCCTGGGCAAGACCAACATGGACGAGTTCGCCATGGGCTCGGCCAACGAATCGAGCTACTACGGCGCGGTGAAAAACCCGTGGAACCTGGAACACGTGCCGGGTGGCTCGTCCGGTGGCTCGGCTGCGGCAGTTGCCGCACGCTTTCTGCCAGCCGCCACCGCCACCGACACCGGCGGCTCGATCCGCCAGCCGGCGGCCTTCACCAACCTCACCGGTTTGAAGCCGACCTACGGTCGCGTTTCCCGTTGGGGCATGATCGCCTACGCCTCCAGCCTGGATCAGGGCGGCCCTCTGGCACGCACTGCCGAAGACTGCGCGATTTTGTTACAAGGCATGGCAGGCTTCGATACCCAGGACTCCACCAGCATTGATGAGCCGGTGCCGGACTACAGCGCCAGCCTGAATACCTCGCTCAAGGGCCTGCGCATCGGCGTGCCGAAGGAATACTTCAGCGCCGGCCTCGACCCACGTATCGCCGAACGGGTGCATAACAGCGTCAAGACGCTGGAAGGCCTCGGCGCGGTGATCAAGGAAATCAGCCTGCCGAACAACCAGCACGCGATTCCTGCCTATTACGTGATCGCTCCGGCAGAAGCCTCCTCGAACCTGTCGCGCTTCGACGGCGTGCGTTTCGGCTACCGCTGCGAAAACCCGAAAGACCTCACCGACCTGTACAAACGCTCGCGTGGCGAAGGCTTCGGCGCCGAAGTACAACGCCGCATCATGGTCGGTGCCTACGCCCTGTCGGCCGGCTACTACGACGCGTACTACCTCAAGGCGCAAAAGATCCGTCGCCTGATCAAGAACGACTTCATGGCTGCCTTTAATGAAGTCGACGTGATCCTCGGCCCAACCACGCCGAACCCGGCCTGGAAAATCGGCGCCAAGACCGGCGACCCGATCGCCGAGTACCCGGAAGACCTCTACACCATCACCGCCAACCTCGCGGGCCTGCCGGGCTTGTCCATGCCCGCCGGTTTCGTCGATGGCCTGCCGGTGGGCGTGCAATTGCTCGCCCCGTATTTCCAGGAAGGCCGCCTGCTTAATGTGGCGCACCAGTACCAGTTGCACACCGACTGGCACACCCGCACCCCTACCGGCTTCTGAGGAGAACACTATGCAATGGGAAGTTGTGATCGGGCTGGAGATTCATACCCAGCTCGCCACCCAATCGAAGATTTTCTCCGGTAGCGCCACCACGTTCGGCTCCGAGCCCAACACCCAGGCCAGCCTGGTAGACCTGGGCATGCCCGGCGTGCTGCCGGTGCTGAACCAGGAAGCGGTGCGCATGGCGGTGATGTTCGGCCTGGCGATTGACGCCGAAATCGGCCAGCACAACGTGTTCGCACGCAAGAACTACTTCTACCCGGACCTGCCCAAGGGCTACCAGATCAGCCAGATGGAATTGCCGATTGTCGGCAAGGGCTACCTGGACATCCCGCTGGAAGACGGCACCATCAAACGTGTCGGCGTGACCCGTGCGCACCTGGAAGAAGACGCCGGCAAGAGCCTGCACGAAGAATTCCCGGGCGCCACCGGTATCGACCTGAACCGCGCAGGCACGCCGTTGCTGGAGATCGTCTCCGAGCCTGACATGCGCAGCGCCAAGGAAGCCGTAGCCTACGTCAAGACGATCCACGCGCTGGTGCGCTACCTGGGCATCTGCGACGGCAACATGGCCGAAGGCTCGCTGCGTTGCGACTGCAACGTGTCGATCCGCCCGAAGGGCCAGGTCGAGTTCGGCACCCGCTGCGAGATCAAGAACGTCAACTCGTTCCGCTTCATCGAGAAGGCGATCAACAGCGAAGTGCGTCGCCAGATCGAACTGATCGAAGACGGCGGCAAGGTCATCCAGCAAACCCGCCTGTACGACCCGAACAAAGACGAAACCCGCGCCATGCGCAGCAAAGAGGAAGCCAACGACTACCGTTACTTCCCCGATCCGGACCTGTTGCCGGTGGTCATCGAGGATTCGTTCCTCAGTGACATCCGCGCCACCCTGCCGGAATTGCCGCAGCAGAAACGCGAGCGCTTCCAGGCGCAGTTCGGCCTGTCGGTCTACGATGCCAGCGTACTGGCTTCCAGCCGTGAACAAGCCAACTACTTTGAAAAAGTCGTGAGCATCGCCGGCGACGCGAAACTGGCGGCCAACTGGGTGATGGTTGAGTTGGGCAGCCTGCTGAACAAGCAGGGCCTGGAAATCGACGAGGCGCCAGTCAGCGCCGAGCAACTGGGCGGCATGCTGCTGCGGATCAAGGACAACACCATCTCCGGCAAAATCGCCAAGACGGTGTTTGAGGCGATGGCCAGCGGTGAAGGCAACGCCGACGAGATCATCGAGAAGCGCGGTCTCAAGCAAGTCACCGACAGCGGCGCCATTTCGGCCGTACTCGATGAAATGCTCGCGGCCAATGCCGAGCAGGTCGAGCAATACCGTGCGGCAGACGAAGCCAAGCGCGGCAAGATGTTCGGCTTCTTTGTCGGCCAGGCCATGAAAGCCTCCAAGGGCAAGGCCAACCCGCAACAAGTGAACGAGTTGCTGAAAAGCAAGCTCGAAGGCTGACAGCGGTGAACGGTCCGGGCGGGATTTCACCTCCAACCCGGATTCCCTGTGGGAGCTGGCTTACCTGCGATTGCATCACCTCGGTGCCCTTGAAACACCGAGTCGCCTGCATCGCAGGCAAGCCAGCTCCCACATTATTATGGGGGCATCCTTGAACATGAAGCGTCTACTCGGCCTCTTGGCCTTGTTCTCCCTGCTGGCTGGCTGCGCCAGCGGCATCATCAACCCCAATGGCTACGACGAAACCGGCACCGCCTCCTATTACGGCGCCAAGCACCATGGCAACAAGACCGCCAGCGGTGAACCCTTCAACCAGAACGCCATGACCGCCGCCCACCGGCGACTGCCCTTTGGCACCCAGGTCAAGGTCACTAATCTCGACAACGACAAATCTGTCGTGGTCCGCATCAATGATCGCGGCCCGCATACCCGTGGGCGCTTGATTGATCTCTCACGCAAAGCCGCCGAGCAACTGGGTATGCTCAGCAACGGCACCGCACGCGTTCGCGTGCAAGCCCTGAGCAACTAAAGAGGGAGCCCTGGCCATTTTCGGATTAATCGCCCTCTCACCCTGGAGCCTGCTGGAATTGGTCAGCGGCCTGCTGCTGTTGATCGTCGGCGCCGAAATCCTGGTGCGCGCCGCCGTGCGCCTGGCCGCCAGCCTCAAGGTGCGGCCGCTGATCATCGGCCTGACCATCGTCGCCTTCGGCAGCAGCGCGCCGCAGATGACAGTGAGCCTGCAAGCCACCCTGGCGGGCAATACCGATATCGCCGTGGGCAGCGTGATCGGCAGCAGCATTTTCAACATCCTGGTGACCCTCGGCCTGTCGGCGTTGATTATTCCGCTGCGGGTCTCACGCCAACTGGTGCGCCTGGATATCCCGGTGATGATCCTGGCCGGGCTGCTGGTATTCACCCTCGCCGCCAACGAAGAGCTCACCCCCATCGACGGCCTGTTGCTGCTTGTTGCACTGCTCGCGTACCTCGGAGTCTTGCACTACCAGACGCGCCACTCGCGCCGCCCTCGCACGCTGGATACCGTGGCCCGCGCCCCGTGGTTGAGCAGCGTGCTGTTGATGCTCGGCGGTTTTCTGATTCTGGTACTGGCCGGGCATTTGCTGCTGGGCGCAGCGGTGGATGTAGCAGGCGACCTGGGCCTGTCGGAACGCGTGATCGGCCTGACCTTGATCGGCGTCGGCACCTCGCTGCCGTGCCTGGCCACGTCGCTGATTGCCGCCCTGCGCGGCGAGCGTGAAATTGCGGTGGGTAACGTGATCGGCAGCAACTTGTTCAACCTGCTCGGCGTATTGGGGCTGACCGCCCTGCTCGCCCCTTCACCGCTGTCGGTGTCGCCCAACGCCCTGGATTTTGACCTGCCGGTGATGCTCGGCGTCGTGGTGCTGTGCCTGCCGGTGTTTTATACCGGCTACCGCGTCACCCGCGCCGAGGGCCTGGTGCTGCTGGGCCTATACCTGGCGTATGGGCTGCATGTGATGTCATTCACCACCGGCATGCCGCTGGCCAACAAGCTTGAACAACTGATGCTGTATTACGTCCTGCCAGTGCTGGTGGCTTTTCTGTTGTTCAGCACGCTGCGAGCCTGGCGCCGCCAACACAAGAGGGAACCGCTATGACCGATCCGAAAAAGCCCGGGGTTGAGATGCGTCGCCAGGTCATGGGCGATGTGTTCGTCGACCGCGCCCTGGGCAACGCCACCGAGTTCACCCAGCCGCTGCAGGACTTCGTCAACGACCACGCCTGGGGCAGCGTGTGGAACCGCGAAGGTTTGCCGTTGAAGACGCGCAGCCTGATCACCCTCGCCGCCCTGACCGCGCTCAAGTGCCCGCAGGAGCTAAAGGGCCATGTACGTGGCGCGCTGAACAATGGCTGCACCGTGGAAGAGATTCGCGAAGCGCTGCTGCATTGCGCAGTGTATGCCGGTGTGCCGGCGGCGATTGATGCGTTTCGTGCGGCGCAGGAAGTGATTGAGGCGTATCAGGCCGATAAGCAGTGAAGCTCAAATAGCTATCGCAGGCAAGCCAGCTCCCACCTTTGAATGTATTCACACATCAAACTGTGGGAGCTGGCTTGCCTGCGATTAGGCCCTGAAGATCACTCGAGACCTCAGATCCACCCCCCCCGCCTGCAACACGAAAATCCCGATATTGGTGGTCACCGCCGCCATCAACGTAGTAATCACAATAATCGCCGCCGCCAGCTCATGATTGCCCTCCGCCGCCCGGGCCATGACAAAGCTGGCCGCCGCGGTCGGCGCGCCGAAATACAGAAACAGAATCCCCAGCTCCGGCCCTCGGAACCCCAACAGCCAGGCCCCCAGCGTCGCCACCAGCGGCAACCCGATCATCTTCACCAGGCTGGCACTCAGGGCCATGCTCCCGCTTTTGCGCAGCGCCGCCAGCGACAAGGTGCCGCCGATACAGATCAGCGCCAGTGGCAGAGTCATGTCCGCCAGGTACTGCCCGGATGACTCCAGCCAGCCCGGCAGGCCGATCTTGAAAATCGCGAACGGTGCGGCGGCAATTACGCTGATGATCAGCGGGTTGGCCACCACGCTTTTGCAGATGCTCCACGGGTCGGACTTGATCACCGGGCTGTACACCGCCAGCACGATGGTCGACAGGGTGTTGTAAAACAGGATCACCAGCGCCGCGAGGATCGCGCCGAGGGAGATGCCATAGTCGCCGTACATGCTGGCCGCCAGCGCCAGACCGATCACCCCGTTATTGCCGCGAAATGCGCCCTGGGTGTAGATGCCCCGGTCTTCACGCGGGCAGCGAAAAATTGCCCACCCCCAGGCCAGGGCAAAGCTCAGGAGCGTGGCGACGGCAAAATAGAGCAGCAAGCCCGGCTTGAGCGCCGAGTGCAGGTCGGCATGCAGGATGCCCAGGAACAGCAACGCCGGCATGGTGACGTTGAATACCAGAGACGAAGCCGTGTGGATAAAGTTGTCGTTGATCCAGTTGACGCGCTTGAGCAGCACCCCCAGGAACAGCATGGCAAACACCGGCGCAGTGATGGTGAGAGTAGTGAGGAAAATTGCCAGCATGCCGGGAGAACCTTGGTGAGCGTCGTTAGGTGGCTAATGATAAGCCAGTGTAGGCCGCTTCGTCTGGTCTACCGCCATACCCCAACACCCTGTGGCGAGCGGGCTTGCCCGCGTTGGCGCGCGAAGCGGCCCCAAAGCCAGACGCTGAGGGGTGCCTGATGTACCTTTGTTGGCTGTTCTGGGGGCGCTGCGCGCCCCAACGCGGGCAAGCCCGCTCGCCACAACAAGCCCGACCGCCAGAACATGCCTGCCACCCTCGAATCAGGTAATCGGCGCCGGGTTGAACAAGGTGATGTCGTTGTGCAGTTTGTGATGCTCCGCCCAGGTCTGCTTTTTGCCGCTGGCCACGTCCAGGTAGAAGTGGAACAACTCCCAGCCCAGCTCCTCGATGGTCGCACGCCCGGTGGCAATGCGCCCGGCGTCGATATCGATAAGGTCCGGCCAGCGTTGCGCCAGCTCCGTGCGCGTCGAGACCTTCACCACTGGCGCCATCGCTAGCCCGTAAGGCGTGCCGCGCCCGGTGGTGAACACATGCAGGTTCATCCCCGCAGCAAGCTGCAAGGTTCCGCACACAAAGTCGCTGGCCGGCGTGGCACAAAAGATCAGGCCCTTGCGCTTGAAACGCTCGCCCGGGCCCAGTACGCCGTTGATCGCGCTGCTGCCGGACTTGACGATGGAGCCCAAGGACTTCTCGACAATGTTCGACAACCCGCCCTTCTTGTTGCCCGGCGTGGTGTTGGCGCTGCGATCCGCCTCGCCCTTGGCCAGGTAGCGGTCGTACCAGTCCATTTCCCTTACAAGCTCTTGGGCAACATCTGTGCTTTCAGCACGTGAAGTCAGCAGATAGATAGCATCGCGGACTTCAGTGACTTCAGAAAACATCACCGTCGCCCCGGCCCGCAACAGCAAATCCGAGGCATAGCCCAGCGCCGGGTTGGCGGTGATGCCGGAAAACGCATCACTGCCGCCGCACTGCATGCCCAGGATCAGCTCGGACGCCGGCACGGTTTCCCGGCGGCGCTGGTCGAGCTTCTTCAAGCGGACCTCGGCCAGTTCCATGATCTGCTCGATCATCTCGGTAAAACCGTGGCTGGAATCCTGCAGCCGATACAACCACGGCTCGCTCAAATCGACGGAGCTGTCGTTGTCGTGCATCACCTGCCCGGCCTGCAATTTCTCGCAACCCAGGCTGATCACCAAGGCTTCGCCGCCCAGGTTCGGGTTGCGCGCCAGGTTGCGCACGGTACGGATCGGTATGTAGGCGTCCTTCGCGGTAATCGCAACCCCACAGCCATAGCTGTGGGTCAGCGCCACCACGTCATCGACGTGGGGGTACTTGGGCAGCAATTCGTCCTTGATGCGCTTGACCGCATGATCCAGCACCCCGGTCACGCACTGCACCGTGGTGGTAATGCCGAGAATATTGCGCGTGCCGACGGTGCCGTCGGCATTGCGGTAACCCTCAAACGTAAAACCTTCCAGCGGTGCCTGGGTTTCAGGCACCTCGGTGGACAGCGGCAAGCTGTCCAGCGGCGGCGCGGTGGGCATGCGCAGTTGATCTTCCTGGACCCAACTGCCGCGCGGAATCGGCGCCAGGGCGTAACCGATGGTCTGGCCGTAGCGAATTATCTGACCGCCTTCGGGGATATCTTCCAGCGTCACTTTGTGGCTCTGAGGGATGAAATCCACGGTCACCAGGCCGTCCGGGAACTCGGTCCCGGCCGGTACGCCCTGGTCATTGACCACGATCACCACGTTGTCGCGCTCGTGCAAACGGATCGAGCGCGGCGAGTCGGCATGTTCAATCAACTGCATCACGGGGCCTCTCAGGAATGCGCTTCGGTTAGGTTGGTCAACTCTGGCCCCTTGCTTGGCGGCTCTTTGAGTACTACACGTTTGATCGGGCCGACGATAACCAGGTAGCTGAACACTGCCACCAGCGCGTTGGCGCCGACGAACACCAGGGCCCATTTGAACGAGCCGGTGGTGCTGATGATATAGCCGATGACAATCGGCGTAGTGATCGACGCCAGGTTACCGAAGGTGTTGAACAAGCCGCCACTGAGACCGGCGATTTGTTTCGGCGAGGTGTCGGACACCACCGCCCAGCCCAGTGCGCCAACGCCTTTACCGAAGAAGGCCAGCGCCATGAAGCCCACCACCATCCATTCAACGTCGACGTAGTTACACGCAATGATGCTGCTGGAAACCAGCAGGCCCGCGATGATCGGCGCCTTGCGGGCGAACGTCAGCGAATGGCCTTTGCGCAGCAGGTAGTCGGAAATCACCCCGCCCAGCACGCCACCGATAAACCCGCAGATCGCCGGCAACGAGGCGATGAAACCGGCCTTGAGGATGGTCATGCCACGGTCCTGTACCAGGTACACCGGGAACCAGGTCAGGAAGAAGTAAGTGATGCCGTTGATGCAGTACTGGCCCAGGTAAACGCCCAGCATCATGCGATTGGTCAGTAACTGACGGATGTAATCCCACTTCGGACCGTCGGTTTTCTTGCCCTTGCCTTTGTCCTGATCCATATCGACCATCGCGCCATTGGCGGCGATGTGATTGAGCTCGGCTTCGTTGATCATCGGGTGCTGGCGCGGGCTGTGGATAACTTTCAGCCAGATCAGCGAGAACACGATGCCAATCACGCCCATCACGATAAACACGTGCTGCCAGCCGAAGCGGTAGACGATCCAGCCCATCAGCGGTGCGAACAACACCGTGGCGAAGTACTGCGCCGAGTTGAAGATCGCCGACGCCGTACCGCGTTCAGCAGTCGGGAACCAGGCGGCGACAATACGCGCGTTACCGGGGAAGGATGGCGCTTCAGCCAGGCCCACCATGAAGCGCAGCATGAACAGCGCAACAACCGCAGTGGAGACACCGAACTCACCGACATAGCCTTGCAGCACGGTGAACAGTGACCAGGTGAAGATGCTCAGGGCATAGACTTTTTTCGAACCGAAACGGTCCAGCAGCCAGCCGCCGGGAATTTGCCCGGCCACGTAGGCCCAACCGAATGCAGAGAAGATATAACCGAGGGTGACCGCGTCGATGCCGAGGTCTTTTTGCAGGCTGGAGCCCGCGATAGCAATGGTGGCCCGGTCGGCGTAGTTGATCGTGGTCACCAGGAACAGCATGAGCAGGATCAAATAGCGGACATGGGTCGGCTTGGTCGCTTGCATGTAGAAGTACTCCCACTAATTATTTTTTTTGCGGGTAATTGTTTTCTGTTTTTGTTGTGAGAACCGACCTAGGTGGGAGCCGGGCTTGCCCGCGATGCAGGCACTGCGGTGTGTCAGTCACACCGCGGTGATGCTATCGCAGGCAAGCCAGCTCCCACACAAGCCCGTTGTCACGGGTATTGCGTATTACGAACCGATGTAGCTGGTTTTCACCACGGTGTAGAACTCTTGCGCATAGCGACCCTGCTCGCGCGAACCATAGGAGGAGCCCTTACGGCCACCGAATGGAACGTGGTAATCCACACCGGCAGTCGGCAGGTTGACCATCACCATCCCGGCCTGGGAATGGCGCTTGAAGTGGTTGGCATACTTCAACGACGTGGTGGCAATGCCCGCCGACAGACCGAACTCGGTGTCATTGGCCATGGCCAGCGCCGCCTCGTAGTCCGCCACGCGCACCACGTTGGCCACCGGGCCGAAGATCTCTTCACGGCTGATACGCATGGCGGCTTCGCTGTCGGCAAACAGCGTCGGTGCCAGGTAGTAGCCCTCGGTATCGCAGGTCACCAGGCCGCCACCGCTCACCAGCCGCGCACCTTCGCTTTGGCCGATGTCGATGTACTTCATGTCCTGGTCCAACTGAGCCTGGGAGACCACCGGGCCGATGTCAGTGCCGCTTTTGAGGGCGTGGCCGACTTTGATCGACTTCATGCGCTCAGCCATGGCCGCGACGAACTGGTCGTGAATACCGGCGGTCACGATCAGGCGGCTGGACGCCGTGCAACGCTGGCCGGTGGAGTAGAACGCGCTCTGTACCGACAGCTCGACAGCCTGCTTGAGGTCGGCGTCGTCGAGGATGATCTGCGGGTTCTTGCCGCCCATTTCCAATTGCACTTTGGCCTGGCGCGATACGCAGCTGACGGCGATCTGGCGACCCACGCCTACGGATCCGGTGAAGCTGATGCCGTCGACTTTAGGGCTGTTGACCAGCACGTCGCCAACCACACGGCCGCTGCCCATCACCAGGTTGAACACACCGGCCGGGAAGCCGGCGCGGGAGATGATTTCGGCCAGGGCCCAGGCGCAGCCCGGTACCAGCTCCGCAGGCTTGATCACTACGCAGTTGCCGTAGGCCAGGGCCGGGGCGATTTTCCACGCAGGGATGGCGATCGGGAAGTTCCACGGGGTGATCAGGCCAACAACACCGAGGGCTTCGCGGGTCACTTCGACGTTGACGCCCGGGCGTACCGACGGCACGTAATCACCGGACAAGCGCAGGCATTCACCGGCGAAGAACTTGAAGATGTTACCGGCGCGGGTCACTTCGCCGATGGCTTCGGGCAGGGTCTTGCCTTCTTCCCGGGCCAGCAGGGTGCCGAGTTCTTCGCGGCGGGCGAGGATTTCGCTGCCGACTTTATCCAGCGCGTCGTGGCGAGCCTGGATACCGGACGTCGACCAGGCCGGGAAAGCGGCGCGGGCGGCATCGATGGCGGCGTTGACTTGGGCTACGTCTGCCTTGGCGTATTCGCCAATGACATCAGACAACTCCGACGGGTTGAGGTTGACGCAATAGTCGGCACCGGCCACCCATTGGCCATTGATGTAGTTTTCGTAACGTTGAGCTTGGGACACAAATCTTCTCCTGACGCAAAAGGCCGCTGATTACTCAGCGGCCTTGTAGATAGGTTATTGCGCGCCTTGCTTGTCGATCAGCGCGGCCAGGGCTTCGTACTCTTCCGGCAACAGGTCGGTCAGCGGCGTGCGCACAGGGCCTGCGTCGTAGCCGGCGATTTTTGCACCTGCCTTGACGATGCTCACGGCATACCCGGCCTTGCGGTTACGGATATCCAGGTACGGCAGGAAGAAGTCGTCGATGATCTTGGCGACAGTGGCGTGATCGTCTTTGGCAATGGCGTGGTAGAAATCCATCGCGGTTTTCGGGATGAAGTTGAACACCGCCGAGGAGTACACCGGCACGCCCAGGGCCTTGTAGGCAGCGGCGTAAACCTCTGCAGTCGGCAGGCCGCCGAGGTAGCTGAAACGGTCACCGAGGCGACGGCGGATCGATACCATCAGTTCGATGTCACCCAGGCCGTCTTTGTAGCCGATCAGGTTCGGGCAGCGCTCGGCCAGGCGTTCCAGCAACGGCGCGGTCAGGCGGCAGACGTTGCGGTTGTAAACCACCACGCCGATTTTTACCGACTTGCACACCGCTTCAACGTGGGCGGCGACGCCGTCCTGGCTGGCTTCGGTGAGGTAGTGCGGCAGCAACAGCAAGCCTTTGGCGCCCAGGCGCTCGGCTTCTTGCGCATATTCGATGGCCTGGCGAGTCGCACCGCCAACACCGGCCAGAATCGGCACGCTGGTGGCGCAGGTATCAACGGCGGTTTTCACCACCTGGGAATATTCGCTGGCAGCGAGGGAGAAAAACTCACCGGTACCGCCGGCAGCGAACAGGGCAGTGGCGCCGTAAGGGGCCAGCCATTCCAGACGCTTGATATAGCCCGCCTGGTGGAAGTCACCCTGGGCGTTGAAATCGGTCACCGGGAAAGACAGCAGACCGTGGGAGAGGATGGACTTCAGTTCTTGTGGATTCATTATTCGAACACCCTGGGCGAAAACTTTCTGGGAAAGGTTGTTGTTGGTTTTGATGATGTCGTACGTCATCGTACAACTATAAATAATTTCGTCAACAGCAATTTTTCGCTGATTCGCTGTGAGGGCGCCTGACACTGCACCCACATGGGTTATGCGGCGTGTAGGGGGCTATCACGCGACCTTCTTGACGTAGGAAATTATTCCTCTATGCTCGACATAGCTGTATATACATACAGCCTTTAAGGAAAATTCCTACGACATAGCAAGGAGCTAACATGTCAGGTCTTGAACTCGCAGCACCCGAAAAGAACCCGCCGACCCTGCGCTTCGAAGGGGGTGAGCACACCGCCATCGGCGATGACACCCTGTTGCGTTTCGCCAAGGACGCCCCGGCGATTCCCGCACGCCAAGTCGAGTTGCACCTGCCCAATGGGCTCGCGCTCACCTACGGCCAAGTGATCGCGCTGGGCGGTGACTTCTATGGCATCCCCGGCCAGCCGATCAGTGATGGCGCCTCCCCCGCCGACCGCGTTCAGCGCTTCGGCGCAGCTTTCAACTCGCTGGCGGTACTGCCCGCCTCGCGGGAGGAAGCGCACAAGATCCTCGCGGTCATGCAAAAGGAGATCAATGCTGTAAGCCAGGCGATCAAGGACGGCAAGCAAGCCCATGAAGCCTACGATGCTTTGGGCGACACGCTGTCGGAGGAATGGAACCGCATCACCGGCGGCGGCAGTGCGGTCTCGGCGCTAATACCGCTAGGGCGTTACTTGAAACTGGCGGCGGACAACGCCGACCACTTTGGCGAGTGGGCGCTGTCGGCCTACCTGGCAGGCCATACGGCGGCGCTGCAACAGGCAGTCGTGGCTCACCAAACCGGCACCGACCAGGCGCTGGAACTGGCGTATGCGATGAACAGCTTTGCGGACCACTTCTTGACCGACCTGTTTTCCGCCGGCCACCTGCGGGTGCCGCGCAAACAGTTGGCAGCCGTGGTGACACCGGGCGAGCTGGGCTCACTGATCAGCCGTTTCATGCACGACGAAGACAGCAAGTTCGGGCTCAAGGTGCGCAATGCCTTGGGTGACCAATGGCATGCGTATGGGGATAAACGCTACTTCGACGCCATCGACGCGGACAATCGGGTGCAGGTCAAACGTGCGGTGCAAGCCTCGGCGGATGAGATCTTCGAGACCTTTATCAGCGGCGCGGCGCCCTCCCCGGCCAACTTCAAGGCGCCGCTGTATGTGCCGGATTTGAACGCGGCACAGAACCCGGCGAATAACTTTTCGCCACTGTTCAAGCTGGAGGGGGACAAGGTGCTGCGCCGCAAGGACGTGAATGACCTCAACGACAAGCACTGGACCAATGACTGGTGGGGGTGGAGTACTTATCTGCTGCTCACGGATTACAAGCCGAACACGCCTGCCAACTAAATCGAAACGCAATTCCAAATACTGGAGATCAACTGTGGCGAGCGGGCTTCCCCGCGTTGGGCCGCGTAGCGGCCGCAAAACCGAACGATGAGTTCTTTCAGGAAAAAACGGGGCCTTTTACTGGGGCTGCTGCGCAGCCCAACGCGGGCAAGCCCGCTCGCCACAAGGGAATGTATCTGTTTTATTTCACGATTAGTTGCGCTGCGCCTCTGCCTCTTCATGAGCATGGCGCAGCCGCTCACGGCTGTTGGTCAAATGCAGGCGCATGGCCGCTCGCGCCGCGTCCGAATCCTTGCGGGCAATCGCCTCATAAATCTCTTCGTGTTCGCGGCTCAGGCGATCCATGTAGTGCTGGTGGTCGTCATGGGCCAGACGTGCCGAATTCAGGCGGGTACGCGGGATGATGCTGGTACCCAGGTGGGTCATGATGTCGGTGAAGTAGCGGTTGCCAGTGGACAGCGCGATTTCCAGGTGGAAGGCGAAGTCCGAAGCGACTGCGTCGCCGGCGTGCGCCGCACTTTCATTCAGGGCGTCGAGCGCTGCACGCATGGCCGCCAGCTGCTCATCGCTGCGGCGTAACGCGGCAAGGCCGGCCGACTCCACTTCCAGGCTGATACGCAACTCGAGAATCGCCAGCACATCACGCAAGGTCACGACCGTGGCCGGGTCAATCCGGAAACCACTGGGGCTTGGCGTATCCAAAACAAACGTGCCGATGCCGTGACGGGTTTCAACCTGCCCTGCCGCCTGCAGACGTGAAATAGCCTCTCGCACCACCGTGCGGCTGACCCCATGGGCATCCATGATTGCCGACTCGGTGGGCAACTTGTCACCCCGCTTGAGTTGGCCGTCGCGGATCTGCTCGGACAACACCGTGACCAATTCCTGGGCAAGGCTGCGGCGCTTGCGGGGAAGACGAGGGGCGGTGCTGGCGTTTTCCATGTGAAATCATCTATCTCGGTGGACTAAAACACCATCATAGCCCATGGCGGTTGTACGATCACCGTTCTATCACGACTTTCACTTATATCCTGCGCGCAAAAAAATGCCCCGACACAGGTCGAGGCATTTTCCCGGCTCACCCGAAGGTGAAGGCTGGTTACTTCACCACTTTCAGGCTCGGCCGGCCGCTAGGGCGCGGTGGCTCTGCGTCGGGTGGCGGCACATCATCGCCGTCCTGGTTTTCGATCGTTTCGTCCTCCTCGAAAGGCGACTCCAGATCAAACACCATGCCTTGGCCGTTTTCACGGGCATAGATCCCGAGAATGGCGCCGATCGGCACGAACAGCGTATGCGGCACGCCGCCAAAACGCCCTTCGAAGCTCACGGCTTCGTTGTCCATGTGCAAGTGGCGCACGGCACTGGGTGATACGTTCAACACAATCTGCCCGTCACTGGCAAAACCCTGCGGTACCTGAACCGCAGGAAATTCGGAATTGACCAGCATGTGCGGGGTGCAATCGTTGTCCACAATCCACTCATAGAGCGCGCGGACCAGGTAGGGTCGACTGGAGTTCATCAGCGGCTCCTTAAGCCTTAGCGCATATCGCGTTCGACACCAGACAGACTCGCCTGGAAAGCCTCACGCGCAAACTGGCGCTCCATGTAATCAAGCAGCGGCTTGGCTGGCCGCGGCAGTTCAATACCGAGAATCGGCAAACGCCAGAGTATCGGTAATAGGCAGCAATCCACCAAGCTTTGTTCCTCGCTGAGGAAAAAAGGTTTGTCGGCGAACAGCGGCGAAACACCGGTCAGGCTCTCACGCAATTCCTTGCGAGCCTGCACCCGAGCCGCTTCTTTACTACGCGAATCCAGAATCACATCCACCAACCCGCACCAGTCACGCTGGATCCGATGGATCAGCAGGCGGCTGTTGGCACGCGCCACCGGATACACCGGCAGCAAAGGCGGATGAGGGTAACGCTCATCCAGGTATTCCATCACCACGGTTGACTCCCACAACGCCAGGTCACGATCGACCAGGGTGGGCAAGCTGCCGTAAGGGTTCACTTCGATCAGTTTCGGCGGATGACGACCTGCCTCCACACTGATGATCTCGGCGCTGACACCCTTCTCTGCGAGCACGATGCGTACTCGGTGGGAATAGTGGTCGGCGGGGTCGGAGTAACAGGCCAACCGATTGGTCACGCCCATGGCGGTCCTCCTCGCTTGTTGAAATTATCGAAAGCTCAAAAACGAGCGCGCCCAGAGAGCATCCCTGTAGTGCCTGGTTCAACCAGACCGCTACGTATTCAGAGATGCCGCTGGGCGCGCAAGATTAACAGCAATTGCTTACGGTTGGATCAATGCACATCCTTCCAGTATTCGCGTTTGAGCAGATAGGCGAATACAAAGAAGAAGGCCAGGTACAGCAACACATAGGTACCGATGCGCTGATGTTGCAATTTGACCGGGTTGGCCGAGTAGGCCAGGAAGGTCACCAGATTCTTGACCTTCTCGTCGAACTGCTCTTCGTTCAGCGTACCGGTCTTGGGCACGATGGTCAGTTGATCGCACGCTTCATGCGTCAGCGGCGTGCCGGTCAACGGATCATATTGCTTCTTGCCGTCTTCAACGACCTGAACCTGCTTGCATCCTACCACTTGACGACCCTGCAGGCCGACCAGAACGTTAGGCATACCGACGTTCGGGAAGACTTTGTTGTTCACGCCATACGGACGCGCCGGGTCTTCGTAGAAGGATTTGAGGTAACCGTAGAGCCAATCGGTGCCGCGAACACGTGCCACCAGGGTCAAGTCGGGCGGCGCAGCGCCGAACCAGGTCTTGGCGTCGGCAGGTTGCATGCCGATGCTCATGTGGTCGCCGATCTTCGCGCCGGTGAACACCGAGTGGCTGAGCATCACGTCATGCGGGATGCCCAGGTCATCGGCGACACGCTCGTAGCGCTGGAACTTGGCGCTGTGGCAGCCCATGCAGTAGTTGGTGAACGTCCGCAGCCCGTCCTGCATGGCGGCCTTGTCGGACACGTCGATATCGACTTTTTCCAGCTCCGGGCCGCCGTGCTCGGCGGCGAAGGACAGTAGCGGCAGCGCCGCAAGCATCAAAGCAACAAATAACTTTTTCATCAGCCAGTCACCCTTTCCGGAACCGGTTTGGTCTTCTCGAGCCGGGTGTAGAACGGCATCAGAATGAAGTAGGCGAAGTACAGGAAGGTGCAGACCTGCGACAGCAACGTACGCTCAGGGGTCGGCGCCAATACGCCCAGCACACCCAGGATCACGAACGAAATGCAGAACACCCACAGCCAGATTTTGCTCAGCCAGCCCTTGTAGCGCATGGATTTGACCGGACTGCGGTCGAGCCAGGGCAACACGAACAGCACCGCGATGGCCGCCCCCATGGCGATCACGCCCATGAGTTTGTCGGGGATCGCCCGCAGGATTGCGTAGAACGGCGTGAAGTACCACACCGGGGCAATGTGCTCAGGGGTCTTGAAGGCGTTAGCCTGTTCGAAGTTAGGTTTCTCCAGGAAATAACCGCCCATCTCCGGGAAAAAGAACACGATCGAGCAGAACACGAACAGGAACACCACCACACCGACAATGTCTTTCACGGTGTAGTACGGGTGGAACGGAATGCCATCCAGCGGGATGCCGTTCTCGTCCTTGTGCTTCTTGATGTCCACGCCATCCGGGTTGTTGGAGCCCACTTCGTGCAGCGCCAGGATGTGCAGCACCACCAGGCCCAGGATCACGATCGGCAAGGCCACCACGTGCAAGGCGAAGAAGCGGTTCAGGGTGATGCCGGAGATCAGGTAGTCCCCGCGGATCCACTGGGTCAGGTCGTTGCCGATCACCGGGATTGCACCGAACAGCGAGATGATCACCTGGGCGCCCCAGTACGACATCTGGCCCCACGGCAGCAGGTAGCCCATGAAGGCTTCAGCCATCAGCGCCAGGTAGATCAACATGCCGAAGACCCACACCAGCTCACGGGGCTTCTGGTACGAACCGTAGAGCAAGCCACGGAACATGTGCATGTAGACCACGATGAAGAACGCCGAAGCACCGGTGGAGTGCAGCAGGCGCAGGATCGAGCCGTACTCGACGTCACGCATGATGTACTCGACGGAGGCAAACGCCTCTTCCGCCGACGGGGTGTAGCTCATCGTCAGCCACACACCGGTGACGATCTGGTTGACCAGCACCAGCAGAGCCAGGGAGCCAAAGAAGTAGAAGAAGTTGAAGTTTTTTGGCGCGTAATATTTGCTGAGATGGTCTTCCCACATTTTGGTGGCGGGGAAGCGTGCATCCACCCAATCCATGAACTTGCTCATCAGGCTTTCTCCCCTGGTCGACACCAATGATCACGATACTGTCAGTCTCGTATTGATGCGGCGGAACCGGCAGGTTCAAGGGTGCGGGCTGAGACTTGTAGACGCGGCCGGCCAGGTCGTAGTGCGAACCGTGGCAAGGGCAGAAATAGCCACCGACCCAGTCCTTGCCAAGGTCGGCAGGAGCAACTTCCGGGCGGAAGGTAGGCGAGCAGCCCAAGTGGGTGCAGATACCGATCAGCAGCAGAATCTCTGGCTTGATCGAGCGAATTTCCTTATCAACGTAGGCAGGCTGGTCGGAATTCTTCGAGTCGGGGTCAGACAGTTGACCTTCGATTTTCTTCAGATTCCCCAGGATTTCCTCGGTACGACGAACAATGAAAACCGGCTGGCCGCGCCACTCAGCAATCATCTGCTGGCCTGGCTCGATTTTGCTGATATTCACCTTCACCGGTGCACCTGCGGCTTTCGCCTTGGCACTGGGAAACCATGACCCCACGAACGGGACCGCAGCCCCCACCGCTCCTGCAGCACCCACCACGGATGTGGCTGCTACCAAGAAGCGACGCCGGCCTGCATTCACGCCGTCATTGCTCATTCAGTCCTCTCCCATCAGCTTTTTGGCCTGTTAAATCAGGCGTCTACTAAGTGTTGAATCTTTTACTTATAAAAATTTTGTCGGATGGTAATGAAAAGCCCCACGTATGACAAGGGAATTGCCCGGACCTGCGCCTCCAGGCCTTGTAGTATAGGGGGTCTACGGATGTGGCAAGTTGTCACGGCGTTTTTTTGCATAAATCGCAGGCAATAAAAAACGCCCAGCTCCGTGAGGAGGCTGGGCGTTTTTGTGGAACGTAAAGCGAATTAACGCTTCGAGTACTGCGGACGCTTACGCGCTTTACGCAGACCGACTTTCTTACGTTCAACTTCACGGGCATCGCGAGTCACGAAGCCAGCTTTGCGCAGAGCGCCACGCAGGGTTTCGTCGTACTGCATCAGAGCGCGAGTGATACCGTGGCGGATTGCGCCAGCTTGACCACTTACACCGCCACCGATAACGGTGACGTAGATGTCGAACTTTTCAACTGTCTCGGTCAGTTCCAGCGGCTGACGAACTACCATGCGGGCAGTTTCGCGACCGAAGAAGTTATCCAGAGTGCGGTTGTTGATCGAGATGTTACCAGTGCCCGGACGCAGGAAAACGCGTGCGGTTGCGGTTTTGCGACGGCCAGTGCCGTAATTTTGAGTCGCCGACATAATGAACTATTCCGTTAAAACTTCAGTTCTTGGGGCTGCTGAGCAGCATGAGGGTGTACAGCGCCCGCATAGACTTTCAGCTTGCGAAACATATCGCGACCCAGTGGGCCCTTCGGCAGCATGCCTTTGACCGCGATTTCGATCGGGGCTTCAGGCTTCTTGGAAATCAGGCCTTCAAAGTTCGAAGACTTGATACCGCCTGGGAAACCGGAGTGACGGTAGTACATTTTGTCTTGCGCTTTGTTGCCGGTAACACGTACCTGCTCAGCGTTGATGATCACGATGTAGTCACCGGTGTCAACGTGAGGGGTGTACTCAGGCTTGTGCTTGCCACGCAGACGGCTGGCGACTTCAGTGGCCAGACGACCCAGGGTCTGACCAGCGGCGTCGACGACAAACCAGTCGCGCTGAACTGTTTCCGGTTTTGCAGTAAAAGTTGTCATTCTTTAATAGCCTCAGGGGCCGCCCTGTAAATTAGACGGCGGATCTTACTGAATAGTGCGTACTTTGACAAGTCAAAGGCAGCCGGATACAGACGCTATCGGGGGCTCGGGTCGGCGCGTCCGTTCAACGGCAAGATTCTTCGGCAGGCGGCGCATCACTTCCACTGCAGAAAGAGGTGGGCAATTATGCAGATTGCGAAAAAAAATTCAACCTGCTTTTATGATTGTTTTCCCCGAAGGAGTACCCGATGGATTATCGACAGCTGGGCCGCACCGATCTGAACGTAAGCGCGATCGCCTTGGGCACCATGACCTGGGGTGAGCAGAACAGCGAGGCAGAGGCCTTCGCGCAGATCGAACGGGCCAAGGCCGCGGGGATCAACTTCCTCGACACGGCGGAAATGTACCCGGTGCCGCCCAAGGCCGACACCTATGCCACCACCGAGCGTTACATCGGTAATTACTTCAAAAGCCGTGGCGACCGCGCCGACTGGATCCTCGCGAGCAAGATCGCCGGCCCCGGCAACACCATCGACTACATCCGCGACGGTCACCTGCGCCACAACCGCAAGCACATCGTCGACGCCCTGGATGCCAGCCTCAAGCGCCTGCAGACCGACTGGATCGACCTCTACCAGTTGCACTGGCCGGAGCGCAGCACCAACTTCTTCGGCCAACTGAGCTACAAGCACAAGGACGAAGACGACCTCACCCCGCTGGAAGAAACCCTCGAAGCGCTGGACGAACAGGTTAAAGCCGGCAAGATCCGCCACATCGGCCTGTCCAACGAAACCCCGTGGGGCACCATGAAATTTCTCGCCCTGGCCGAAGCGCGTGGCTGGCCCCGTGCAGTATCGATCCAGAACCCCTACAACCTGCTCAACCGCAGCTTTGAAGTGGGCCTGGCGGAAGTCGCCATCCGCGAACAGTGCGGCCTGCTCGCCTACTCGCCCCTGGCGTTCGGCATGCTCAGCGGCAAATACGAAAATGGCGCACGCCCGGCCAAGGCGCGCCTGACCGAGTACAGCCGCTTCAGCCGCTACTTCAACCCGCAGTCGGAAGCGGCGTGCAGCCGTTATGTGGCACTGGCCCGGGAACATGGCCTGGACCCGGCGCAGATGGCATTGGCGTTTGTCACGCAGCAGCCGTTCGTGACCAGCAACATCATTGGCGCCACCAGCCTAGAGCAACTGGACAGCAACATTGCCAGTGCCGACCTGGAGCTGTCCAAAGAGGTGCTGGAAGGGATTGAGGCGATTCAGAAGGATCACCCGAACCCAGCGCCTTGATTGGCAGTTAGACCGCTTTCGCGAGCAAGCCCGCTCCCACATTTGACCGAGTACCGCTCGAATGTGGGAGCGGGCTTGCTCGCGAAGGGGCCATCAGCCCCCCTACAAAACCATCAAAGCGCCCGCGCAATAATCTCCTTCATGATCTCATTGGTCCCCGCATAAATCCGCTGCACCCGCGCATCCGCCCAGGCTCGGGCAATCGGGTATTCCCACATAAAGCCGTAACCGCCGTGCAGCTGCACGCACTCGTCGAGCACCTTGCATTGCAGGTCGGTGGCCCAGTACTTGGCCATCGCCGCCGTGGGCACATCCAGCTTGCCTTCCAGGTGCAACGCCATGCACTTGTCGACGAACACGCGGCCGATCTGAATCTCGGTCGCCATCTCCGCCAGCTTGAACCGGGTGTTCTGGAAGTCGGCAATCGCCTTGCCGAACGCCTTGCGCTCGCGGGTGTAGTCCAGTGTCCACTGCAGCGCCGCTTCGGCGGAGGACAGCGCACCAATCGCCACGGTCAGCCGCTCCTGAGGCAACTCCTGCATCAAATACGCAAAGCCCATGCCCGCCTGGCCCAGCAGGTTTTCCTTGGGCACGCGCACGTCCTGGAAAAACAGCTCGGAGGTGTCCTGCGCCTTCATGCCGACCTTTTCCAGGCGCTTGCCCTTGGCAAAGCCCGGCGTGTCTGCCTCCACCAGAAACAGGCTGGTGCCCTTGGCGCCGGCCTTGGGGTCGGTCTTGGCCACCACAATCACCAACTCGGCGAGAAAACCGTTGGTGATAAAGGTCTTGGAACCGTTGATCACATACTCATCGCCGTCCAGCACGGCGGTTGTCTTGACCCCTTGCAGGTCGGAGCCGGCCCCCGGCTCGGTCATGGCGATGGCCGTGACCATCTCCCCGGAGATCAATTTGGGCAGGTATTTGTGCTTCAGCGCCTCACTGCCGTAATGCAGGAGGTACGGCGCGACAATGTCCGAATGCAGCGAAAACCCGATGCCGGTCAGCCCCAGGCGGCCGATCTCCTCGATCACTACCGCGCTGTAGAGAAAGTCCGCGCCGAGGCCGCCGTACGCCTCCGGCAAATGCGAACACAGCATCCCCGCCTCCCCCGCCTTGCGCCACAGGCCACGGTCGATATACCCCTGTTTCTCCCATTGCCCATGGAACGGCGCGGCGTGTTTTTCGAGGAACGTGCGCACGCTCTCGCGAAAGAGTTCGTGTTCCGGGCTGAACAAGGTTCTGGGGATCATGGGTCACCTGCGTGGATTGTCGGACAAAAACAAGCCCACAGAGCCTATGCCGCGAAGACGTCACGGGACACTGGACACATGCGACAAAAAATAAGACGATCCAGCCGTCTGGTGACCACTTTCCCCTATAAGAATAAATGAAATTATGTCTAACCAAATCTCCACGCCGTTGCGGCGCGTCAGCATTTTGGCCATTGATCGGGTATTCGCTTCAACCCTCATGCAAGCCAAGGATTTTTTCCACCTGGCCAGCCTGCGTTACGGCAAACAGCAAGGCCTGGGCCTGACCCCGGCGTTCGAAACACGCCTGGTCAGCCCCGACGGGCAATCGGTGCGCAGCTTCAGTGATGTGATCATGCCGGTGGATGGCGGCCTCGAAGACGCCGACATCATCGTGCTACCAGCCTTCTGGGATGACTTCGACGCCCTGTGCACGCGCTACCCGCAGGTGCTGCCCTGGCTGCGCGAGCAACACGCACGCGGCGCCGTACTGTGCGGCGAAGCCACCGGGGTGTTCTGGCTGGCCGAAGCCGGCTTGCTCGATGGCAAGGAGGCGACCACCTACTGGCGTTTTTTCACGGCCTTCAGCGAGCGTTTCCCCAAGGTCCAGCTCAACCAGGACAAGCACCTTACCGACGCCGACAACCTGTATTGCGCCGGCGGCACCACTTCGGCGTGCGACCTTTATATCTACCTGATCGAGCGTTTCTGCGGCGCCACTATCGCCCAGGCCGTGGCCCGCGACATTCTCTACGAAGTGCAGCGCAGCTATTCGCCGGGGCGCATTGGGTTTGGCGGGCAGAAGCTGCATCAGGATGTGATCATCCTGCAGATCCAGCACTGGCTCGAAGAGCATTTTGCCGACAAGTTCCGCTTCGAAGACGTCGCCCGGGAACACGGCATGAGCATCCGCAACTTCATGCGCCGCTTCCAGACCGCCACAGGGGACAAGCCGCTGCATTACTTGCAACGGCTGCGCATCGAGACGGCCAAGGGCTTGCTCTCGGGCAGCCGCAAGAGCATCAAGACCATCAGTTATGAGGTGGGTTACGACGATGCGAGTTTCTTCGCACGGCTGTTCAGGCAGCACACCGAGCTGTCGCCGAACCAATACCGCCAGCAGTTCCAGCAGGCCGCATAAGCCAGGTCAAACACTGTAAAAAATGTGGGAGGGGGCTTGCCCCGATGGCAGAGTGTCAGTCACTGTAGATATTGACTGATGCACCGCTATCGGGGCAAGCCCCTCCCACAGTTTGATCTACACCGTTCTTAAGGTTTGTGCCCACGCGACAGGAACTCGTGGGATTGCATCTCCAGCAGACGGCTCAAGGTGCGCTGGAACTCGAAGTTCAAGCGACCGCCGGTGTAGAGGTCCTTGAGTTCGACTTCCGCCGAGATGATCAGCTTCACGTTACGGTCGTAGAATTCGTCGACCATATTGATGAAACGGCGCGCAATGTCGTCGGTAGCGACGCCCATCTGCTCCACACCGCTCAAGATCACCGCGTGGAAGATCTTGCCCAGTTCGATGTAGTCGTTCTGGCTGCGCGGGCCGTCGCACAGTTGGCGGAACTCGAACCAGGCCACGTCATCGCAGGTGCGTAGCGCGATGATTTCGCGGTTCTCGATCATCAGCTTGTCGTTTTCCACCGCCTGGGTGCATTCCGGCGTCAGTGCGCGGAAGCTTTTTTTCAGGCTGTCGTGCGCCGCGTCGTTCAACGGGAAGTGGAACAACTCCGCTTGCTCAAGATGGCGCAGGCGGTAGTCGACGCCGCTGTCGACGTTGACGATCTCGGTGTTCTGCTTGATCAGCGCAATGGCCGGCAGGAAGCGCGCACGCTGCAGGCCGTCCTTGTACAAGCCGTCCGGCACGATGTTCGAGGTGGCGACCAGGGTCACGCCATTCTTGAACAGCTCTTCCATCAGGGTGCCGAGGATCATGGCGTCGGTGATGTCGGAGACGAAAAACTCATCGAAGCAAATCACCCGCGCTTCTTCGGAGAAACGCTTGGCGATGATGGTCAGCGGGTTTTTCTCGCCCGGCAGGGTCTTCATCTCTTCGTGCACACGCTTCATGAAGCGGTGGAAGTGGGTGCGGACCTTTTCCTTGAACGGCAGCGCCTCAAAGAAGGTGTCGACCAGGTAAGTCTTGCCGCGGCCGACGCCGCCCCAGAAATACAGGCCCTTGACCGGCGTGTGGTCTTTCTTGCCAAACAGCTTGCTGAACATCCCTGGCTTGCTTTGCGAGGCCGCGACCAGGTCTTCGTACAGGCGTTGCAAATGACGCACCGCATTTTCCTGGGCCGCGTCATGGAAGAATTCAGGGCGTTTCAGATCAGCTTGATATCGTTCTAGGGGCGTCATAATTTCGTTAGCAAGGCAACAAAAACGGGCCGTCACTGTAACGACGGCCCTGGATAATGGCAATCAACCCTTGGTCGGGTTAATCCTCGATTGGAGCCAACGCAACGCGAAGGGCTTCGATAGCCGAATCACGCAACGCTTCGTCGGCGAACTCGGCGCTGTCGGCCACCGCAGCGCCGTCCAGCCATACGCTGAAGCTCAGGGCCTCAGGGCGCACGTCCAGCGCGTCAGCGCTTTGCAGTTGCTTGGTCACCGCGCCGGCTGCTTTGCCGTCGGCGAAGTTGCGCGACAGCAGCAGTTGCTCACCATCGGCCGCCAGCAGGCGGAAACGGAAGCTGCCGTCGTCTTCGCGAAAGCTCACAAAACGTGCGGCTTTGGCGGCTTTCTTCTTGGTGGCTACCGGCGCTGCCGCCTGGCTGACGAACGAACGCAGGCCAACCGCCTCGCGCAGCTCAGCCAGGAACGGCGCCGCTACAGCACGGGCTTTCTTGGCGCCGACCAACAGCAAGTCTTCCATGTCCGACGGGCGCGACATCAGTGTGTGATAGCGTTCACGGGCTTCACCCAACTGGCCGTCGAGCAGCTTGAACAAGCGATTCTTTGCCTCGCCCCAGCCCAAACCTTGCTGCAATTCGGTGCGGAATTCTTGTTCCTGGGCCTTGCTGGCAAACGCCTGGTACAGGGTGAACAGGTGGGAGTTGTCCGGGTCCTTGGCTTCGCCGGGGGCGCGGGAGTCGGTGACGATCCGCGAGATGGCGTCCTTCATGTCCTTGGCGCTGGTGAACAACGGGATGGTGTTGTCGTAGCTTTTCGACATCTTGCGCCCGTCCAGGCCCGGCAAGGTAGCGACGCTTTCTTCAATCAGCGCCTCGGGCATGGTGAAGAATTCTTTACCCTTGCCGAACAGGTGGTTGAAGCGCTGGCCGATGTCGCGGGCCATTTCAACGTGCTGGATCTGGTCGCGGCCGACCGGCACCTTGTGCGCGTTGAACATCAGGATGTCCGCCGCCATCAGCACCGGGTAGCTGTACAGGCCCATCGTGATGCCCGCGTCCGGGTCTTCGCCGGCTTCGACGTTCTTGTCCACCGAGGCCTTGTAGGCGTGGGCGCGGTTGAGCAAGCCCTTGGCGGCCACGCAGGTCAGCAGCCAGGTCAGCTCGGGGATCTCCGGGATGTCGGACTGGCGGTAGAAAGTCACCCGGTTTACATCCAGGCCACCGGCCAGCCAGGTCGCGGCGATTTCCATACGCGAGCGCTGAATGCGCTGCGGGTCATCACATTTGATCAGGGCGTGGTAGTCGGCCAGGAAGTAGAAAGAGTCGGCATTGGCGTCCTGGCTGGCAAGGATCGCCGGGCGGATCGCACCGGCGTAGTTGCCCAGGTGCGGCGTGCCGGTGGTGGTGATGCCGGTGAGGATACGGGTACGAGTCGTCATGGGTAATCGCTTATCAGACTGCTATCAATTCGAGAGGCGCGGCAGCACCAGATCCTTGAGATCGGTCAGCTTGCCATGAAAAAAGTGTCCGCATTCTGCCACTTTCAGCAGCTCATGGGGGCGTTTCAGGGCGGCCGACCAGTCGTAGACGAGTTGCGGGTCGACCACTTCGTCGGTTTCCGGCTGGATCAGGGTCAACGGGCAGCCCTGGGGCAGCACGTCGCTGTCACGCAGGCGCATCACTGCAGCGGCGACCATGAACAGGTGCGCGAGCTTTTCACCCTTGGCTTCCAGGCGCCCACCGAGGCTGGCGGCCACATAACCGCCGAAGGAAAAACCGAGCAAGGTGATCGGCAGGTCCGGGTGTTTTTCGCGCAGCCAGGTGGCGGCCGCTTCGGCATCGTCGACTTCACCGGTGGCCATGTCGTGGGTACCGGCACTCGCGCCGACGCCACGATAATTGAAACGCAATGTGATCAAACCGGCATCGCGGGCGGTGCGTTGCAGGGTCGATACGACTTTATTGAGCATGGTCCCACCCTGCACCGGGTTAGGGTGGCAGATCAGCGCCAGGCCACGTGGCTCGGGGTGATCCAGGTACAGGGCTTCCAATTGGCCTACCGGGCCATCGATCAAAACGGGGGTTTCACGCATGAGCAAGGAATGAACTCCGTGACCTCTCAAAGGGTCGACTCGTCTAGCTAAAAGTCTGTGCATGGCATCATTGCGAGCTTAATCGCGGTATACAGCGCAGGTCCGAGCCGTTAACGTAAAGCAAAGCCGTTTATAGAGGAAGGACTCGTGGAACACTCGCTCTTAGTTTGGTTGTTGCCGACTCTTGCCCTGGTTGCCGGTGTCGCCATTGGTTTCCTGGTTGCTCGCTTGCTGCCGAATGCCGCGCCTAACCGCACGCAGCGTCAGTTGGATGACATTCAGGAACGTTTTGACAGTTATCAGAACGAGGTTGTTACCCACTTCAACAGCACCGCGACCCTGGTCAAGAAGCTCACTCAGAGCTACCAGGAAGTACAGGATCACCTCGCCGATGGCGCCAACCGCCTGGCCCTCGACGACATTACCCGTCAGCGCCTGCTGGCCGCGCTGCATTCCGATGCACCGCAAACCCCACGCGAACGCCTGACCCCACCCCGGGAAAACCAGGAGCCACCTAGGGACTACGCGCCAAAAACGCCGAACGCCCCTGGCATGCTGGATGAGCATTACGGCCTGAAGAAGTAAGCCCTCTTCAAGCACTAAAAAAGCCCGGCTGATCGATGATCAGCCGGGCTTTTTTGTGCACGCTCAATCCATCAAACAACACCGATCAACTGTGGGAGCTGGCTTGCCTGCGATAGCGGTGTACGCGTTGATACACCTGCTGCTGACATACCGCCATCGCGGGCAAGCCCGACTCCCACATTGACCGAGTCAGTCCTCAGGACACCGCTTGTTCCTGCAACTGCCCACCCTCGATCCGCACATGCCGCCCATGGAAGCGCTTGAGGCTGCTGCGGTGGCCGACGCTGACGATGCTCAGCCCCGGCAGTTCATCGATCAACGCCTGATACAGCGTCGCCTCGTCTTCTTCATCCATCGCCGACGTGGCTTCGTCCATGTACAGCCATTGCGGCGCGAACAGCAAGGCGCGAGCAAAGGCCAGACGCTGCTGCTCGCCTGGCGAGAGCATGCGCTGCCAGTGGTTGGCTTCATCCAGACGGCCGACCAGATGCGGCAGGCGGCAGGTCTCCAGGACCTGTGCATAACGCGCTGCCGGGTAAGCGCTGTCGTCCTGTGGATAACTCAACACCGCCTTCAACGTGCCAATCGGCAGGTAAGGTTTTTGCGGCAGGAACAGATAACGCTCGGCCGGCAGGCGAATATTGCCGTGACCGTTGGGCCACAGGTTGCCCATGGCCCGCAGCAAGGTCGACTTGCCGCTGCCGGAGCGACCGCTGAGCATCAGGCGCTCGCCTTCGGCCACCGTCAGGTCGGCGCCCTGCAGCAAATGACGGCCGTCTGCCAGGTCCAGGCTCAGGTCCTTGACCTGCAAGTCGCCGCCCTGATGCTGCAGACCGATCCCCATGGTGCGGCCTTCGTTGTCCTGCATGGCCTGGCCGAAACTCAGCAGACGATCACAGGTGGCGCGCCAACTGGCGAGCAGCGTGTAAGCATCGACAAACCAGCTCAGGCTGCCCTGCACACTGCCGAACGCCTGAGCCACCTGCATCAGCACGCCCAGTTCGATTTTGCCGGCAAAATAACGCGGCGCCGCGACCACAAAGGGAAAGATGATCGCGATCTGCGAGTATCCGCTGGTGAAGAAGCTCAGGCGCTTCTTGAGCTGCATGATGCTCCAGAAGTTGCTCCACACCCGCCCGAAACGTGCACTCAATTGCTGATGCTCGTTGGGCTCGCCGTTGAACAGCGCGATGCTTTCCGCGTTCTCGCGCACCCGCACCAGGCTGAAACGCAGGTCGGCCTCAAACCTTTGTTGGCGATTGCTCAAGCCGATCAGTTTGCGACCTATCAAGTGGGTCAACCAGCTGCCGATCACCGCGTAAACCAGCGCGGCCCAGAACATGTAGCCGGGAATCGTGATGCCCCATACCTCGATGCTGCCGGACACGCCCCACAGAATCACCGAGAACGACACCAGGCTCACCAGGTTGCTGATAAAACCCAGCCCCAGGGTAAGGGTGCTGCTGGTGAAGGCGTTGAGGTCTTCGGAGATACGCTGGTCGGGGTTATCGGTGTAACCGCCGTATTCCAGGTGGTAGTAATTCTTGTGGCCGAGCCATTGGGTAAAGTAGGTTTCCGTCAGCCAGCGACGCCAGCGGATAGTGAGCATCTGTTGCAGGTAAGAGGTGAACACACCGGTCACAATCGCCACCACGGCAATCACGCTGAAGTACATCAGCAGATGGGTGAAGGCGTCGTAGTCCTTGTGTTCCAGGGCGTTGTAGAAATCCCGGTTCCAGCTGTTGAACCACACCGATACGGCAACGCTGAACAGCGACAAACCCAGCACCACCAGCAACAGCAGCCAGGCTTTGCCCTTCTCTTCGCTGCGCCAATAAGGCGTGATCAACCCCCACACCCGCCGTAAAAATTGCCCACGCACCGCGTCGTTGACCGCGGAATATTCAGCGTTCTGATTCATCGTTCAGGCTCGGTAGGGAAAGGGAGACAGGCGTTTGAACCGATCATAGACGATCGGTTCAGGGCTCCGTGCGGCCTGAAGCAGGTTGTTCAGACTTCGTTCAGCGACGTACCGGGCGCTTCTGCAACTTGCGCTGCAAGGTGCGGCGGTGCATGCCCAGGGCGCGGGCAGTGGCGGAGATATTGCCTTCGTGCTCGGTCAGCACGCGCTGGATGTGTTCCCACTGCAGGCGGTCCACCGACATCGGGTTTTCCGGCACCAGGGTGTCGAGGTCGGCGTGCTCGGAGAGCAAGGCGGCCAGCACGTCATCAGCGTCCGCCGGTTTGCACAGGTAGTTGCAGGCGCCGCGCTTGATCGCCTCGACGGCGGTGGCGATGCTGGAATAACCGGTGAGGATCACCACGCGCATTTCCGGGTCGAGTTCCAGCAGCTTGGGCAGCAGCACCAGGCCGGAGTCTCCGTCCATTTTCAGGTCGAGCGCGGCGTAGTCCGGCAGGTCGGCCTGGGCGATGGTCAGGCCCTCTTCGGCGGAACCTGCGGTACTCACGCGAAAACCGCGACGGCTCATGGCACGCGCCATCACGCGGGTAAAGGTGGCGTCGTCATCTACCAGCAGCAGGTGCGGCAGTTCTTCGCCTTCGACTTGGATCTCGTCACTCATCGATATCTCCTCGTGCGACACGGGGCAGGCGCAGCTCGGTAAGCGTGCCGCCTTCCTCATGACTATAGAGCTTCACTGAGCCGCCCGCGCGGGTCACGCTGGCCTTGCTCAAAAACAGACCAAGGCCGAAGCCTTTGCCCTTGGTGGTAAAAAAGGTTTGCCGATTTGTTCGGCAATCGCCAGCGGCACACCCGCACCGTGGTCGCGAATGCTGATGGTCACGTGTTCGGCATCCCAGTCCAGCTGCACGCCCAAGCCTTCGGGGCAGGCGTCGGCGGCGTTGTTCAGCAGGTTCAACAGCGCCTGGGTCAGATCCGGCGGCGGCGCCATGCGCGGCACGCTGCCCTGCCCCAACAGATGAAAACGGTAACTGGCTTCGGGCCGCATCAGGTGCCAGCGGTTCAGGGCTCCGTCGAGCCACTGGGTCACGTCCTGCATCTCTACCGCCAGGCGGCGATTGGCTTCGGCGGCGCGCACCAGTTGCTGCAACGTCTGCTTGCACTGCTTGACCTGTTCCTGCAACACGCTGAGGTCGTCTTGCAGGGCCGGGTCGTGATGGTCCTGGGTCATTTCCTTGAGCAGCACGCTCATGGTGGCCAACGGCGTGCCCAACTCATGGGCCGCACCGGCGGCCTGCGTGGCCACGGCCAACAGTTGCTGGTCACGCAGGCCCTCTTCCCGGCGAATGGCGCGCAGCTCTTCCTGGCGGCGCAGTTCTTCGGCCATGCGTGCGGCGAAGAAGGTAATAACGGCGGCGGACAGCGCAAAGCTCAACCACATCCCATAGATCTGCAGGTTTTCGCGGGCAATGGGGAACGTCTGCAATGGATAGAAGCGCGCCAGCAGCAAGGTGTACAGGGTCAGCGCAATGCCCGACAGCACCACCGAGTAGCGCCATGGCAAGGTCACCGCAGCGATGGTCAGGGGCACCAGGTAATAAGAAACAAACGGGTTGGTGGAACCGCCGGAGAAATACAGCAACACACTGTGGATAAACAGGTCGCAGGCCAATTGCAGGGCATATTCCAGCTCGGTCACCGGCCACGTGGTGCGCAACCGGATCGCGGTGAACACACACAGTACAATCGAAAAGCCGAGGGTCACGGCCAACTGCAGCCAAGGCAGCGGCAGCAGGTCGAACCAGTAGGCGAGCCCGACGGAACCGGCTTGTGCGGCCAGTACCAGGGTACGAATAAACGTCAGGCGCCAGAGGTTCTGGCGGGTGGCGGAAGTCAGTTTTACGGCGGCGAGCATGTGCTCTCCCGTTGAGCGCTGCAGGCGGATCGCCGGGAGTATAAACGAAGCAGGCCCACTGACACGGCGTGTGTGGCTCTTTGACGCAGGCCGCGAAAGTGACCGTTCGTCGGCCGCACCACCACGTGTAGCGAATGTGTAAACCCGAAGAACCCGATGCCACCGTCTACAGTCATACCGAACACGAACATCCCAAGGAGCTTCCATGTCTCGTTTCACTCGCAGCGCAGCCGTTCTTACCCTCAGCGCCAGCGCACTGGCCAGCCTGCCGGCCATGGCCGCCGATGAGCTGCATTACAATCAGGTTTCCCTGCGCGCCGAGGCCAGCCAGGAGGTGGCCCGCGACAAGATGATCGTCACCCTCTACACCGAGTCGCAAAATACCGACCCGGCCAAGCTCGCCGCCGAAATCACCACCACCCTGAACACGGCCCTGGGCCAGGCGCGCGAAGTCAAAGGCGTGACCCTGCGCCAGGGCAGCCGTAACAGCTACCCGATCTACGACAACAAGAACCAGAAAATCACTGGGTGGCGTGAGCGCGCCGAACTGCGCCTGGAAAGCGCGGACTTCCCGGCGCTGTCCAAGCTCACCGGCGAACTGCTGAACACCCTGAAAATGGACAGCATGGACTTCGCCATCGCCGACGCCACACGCAAGGCCAGCGAAGATGCGCTGCTCAAAGATGCCGTTGCCGCGTTCAAGGCACGCGCCCAATTGGCCACCGATGCGCTGGGCGGCAAGGGTTACAAGATCGTCAACCTGAACTTCAACACTAATGGTTACCCACAACCGTATGCCCGTGGCGCCATGATGATGAAAGCGGCCATGGCGGATTCGGCACCAACGCCAGAAGTCGAAGCCGGCACCAGCCAGGTCAGCATGAGTGCTGATGGTGTGATTGAAGTACAGATGCCGTAACCCCTACCTGACAAACCTCAACGGCGGTAACCTCGGTGACCGCCGTTTTCGTTTAAGCAGCGTTTATATGCCTGCCACTTCAGGGGTCTCAATGGAAAGAATCACCTTAAAACCACTGCTCCTCGCCGCCGGCCTGCTGGCCTTTATGCCCATGGCCCAGGCCGCCAGCACGTTGGTCTACTGCTCCGAAGCCAGCCCGGCCGGCTTCGACCCCAGCCAGTACACCAGCGGCACCGACTTTGATGCCTCGGCCGAAACCGTGTTCAACCGCCTGACCCAGTTCAAGCGCGGTGGCACCGAGGTCGAGCCGGGCCTGGCAACGCGCTGGGAGGTGTCACAGGACGGCCTGACGTATACCTTCCACCTGCGCGATGGCGTCAAGTTTCACACCACCGACTACTTCACCCCTACCCGCGATTTCAACGCGGATGACGTGCTGTTTACCTTCAATCGCCTGCTGGATGCCGACAGCCCGTTCCGCAAGGCTTACCCCTCCGAGTCGCCGTACTTCACCGACATGGGGTTGAACACCACCATCAAGAGTGTCGACAAACTCGACGAGCACACGGTGCGTTTCAACCTGAACAGCGTCGATGCCTCGTTCGTGCAGAACCTGGCGATGAGCTTCGCCTCGGTGCAGTCCGCCGAATACGCTGCGCAGTTGCTCAAGCAAGGCAAGGCTGAGGAGATCAACCAGAAGCCGGTGGGCACCGGACCGTTTGTGTTCAAGCGCTATCAGAAAGACTCGCAAATCCGCTACGTCGCCAATAAACAGTATTGGAAGCCCGAGGATGTGAAGCTCGATAATCTGGTGTTCGCCATCACCCCGGACGCCGCCTCGCGCCTGCAAAAGCTCAAGGCCGGTGAATGCCAGGTCAGCGGCTACCCGCGCCCCGCCGACATCGAGGTGATGAAGCAGGCCCCCAACCTGCGCGTGCTGCAGCAGGCCGGGTTCAACCTGGGTTTTCTGGCGTACAACGTGACACACCCACCACTGGACCAGCTCAAAGTGCGCCAGGCCCTGGACATGGCCATCGACAAGCCCGCGATCATCAAGGCTGTGTACCAGAGCGCCGGGCAATTGGCGCAGAACGCACTGCCACCGGCGCAGTGGTCTTATGACCCAAGCATCAAGGACGCGCCTTACGATCCGACCAAGGCGCGGGCGCTACTAAAAGAAGCAGGGGTTGCACCTGGCACTACCATTAATTTGTGGGCCATGACGGTCCAGCGCGCCTCCAACCCGAATGCGCGAATGTCGGCACAAATGATCCAGCAGGATTGGGAGAAAGTCGGCATCAAGGCCAATATCGTCAGCTATGAGTGGGGCGAGTACATCAAGCGTGCAAAAAATGGCGAGCACGACGCGATGATTTACGGCTGGACCGGCGATAACGGCGACCCCGATAACTGGCTCGGCGTGCTCTACAGTTGTGCTGCGGTCAAGGGCAGCAACTACGCCAAATGGTGTAACCCGGCCTACGATAAGCTGGTGCAGCAGGCCAAGGTCAGCAGCGACCGCGAGCAACGCATCAAGTGGTATCAACAGGCGCAAAAAATACTTAAGGAACAAGTACCTATAACGCCTATTGCGAACTCGACGGTTTTCCAACCGCTGCGCAAGGAAGTCCAGGACTTCAAGATCAGCCCCTTTGGCCTGACCCCGTTCTACGGCGTGAGTCTAGATAAGTAACAGCAACGCCCCAACCGAGGGCGCTAGACGCCTCGGTTGGGCTTTTTTGGTGCGCACAATGCACCGAAAAAACCCTCAAAACAGACGCAATTATGTACAAACTTTCATAATTGCGACATTCCTGTACGTTCGTACCACTCTTTGCCTATTGCAACGGTTCAACATCTTGCAATGGGTATGGCGCCTGCATAAGTATCCGCAGGCCGACTCACGAGGTCGCCCTCACCACCAAAAATGACAACAAATCATGAGGCCAACATGTTCAAACACGCAGTCCTTCCGTTATTAGTGAGCGCTGGCCTTATGGCCGCAGCCCCGTTCGCCCAAGCGGCGACTAACTTGGTGTTCTGCTCCGAAGGGAGCCCGGCTGGTTTTGACCCAGGCCAGTACACCACCGGAACAGACTTCGATGCCTCGGCCGAAACCATGTTCAACCGTCTGACCCAGTTCGAACGCGGCGGCACCGCTGTGATTCCTGGGCTGGCCACCAACTGGGACGTGTCCCCGGATGGCCTGACGTACACCTTCCACCTGCGCGATGGCGTCAAGTTCCACACCACCGCGTACTTCAAGCCGACCCGTACCTTCAATGCCGATGACGTGCTGTTCACGTTCAACCGCATGATCAACAAGGACGATCCGTTCCGCAAAGCCTACCCCACCGAGTTCCCGTACTTCACGGACATGGGGATGGACACCAACATCAAGAACATCGAGAAAGTCGATGACCATACCGTCAAGTTCACCCTTGGCACCGTGGACGCGGCCTTCATCCAGAACCTGGCGATGAGCTTCGCTTCGATCCAGTCGGCCGAATACGCCGCCCAACTGTTGAAAGAAGGCAAAGCCGCGGACATCAACCAGAAGCCGATCGGCACTGGCCCGTTCGTGTTCAAGAGCTACCAGAAAGACTCGAACATTCGCTACACCGGCAACAAGGACTACTGGAAACCTGAAGACGTGAAGATCGACAACCTGATCTTCGCCATCACCACCGACCCATCGGTGCGTATCCAGAAGCTGAAGAAAAACGAATGCCAGGTCACCCTGTTCCCACGTCCGGCCGACCTCAAGGCGCTGGGCGAAGACAAGGACCTGAAACTGCCGAACCAGGCCGGTTTCAACCTGGGCTACATCGCCTACAACGTGATGGACAAGGTCAAGGGCAGCGACCAGCCTAACCCGCTGGCCGACCTGCGCGTGCGCCAGGCACTGGACATGTCGGTGAACAAGCAGCAGATCATCGACTCCGTGTATCAGGGCGCCGGCCAGTTGGCCGTCAACGCCATGCCGCCGACCCAATGGTCCTATGACACCACCATCAAGGATGCCAAGTTCGACCCTGAGAAAGCCAAAGCGCTGCTCAAGGAAGCGGGCGTAAAGGAAGGTACCGAGATCGTCCTGTGGGCCATGCCGGTTCAGCGTCCGTATAACCCGAACGCCAAGCTGATGGCAGAAATGCTGCAGAACGACTGGTCCAAGATCGGCCTCAAGGTGAAGATCACCAGCTACGAGTGGGGCGAGTACATCAAGCGTTCCAAAGGCGGCGAGAACCAGGCCATGATCATTGGCTGGAGCGGCGACAATGGTGACCCGGACAACTGGCTGAACGTGCTGTTCGGCTGCGACTCGCTGGCCGGTAACAACTTCTCCAAATGGTGCGACAAGAAATTCGACGGCATCGTGAAAGAAGCCAAGGCCACATCGGATGTCGCCAAACGCACCGAGCTGTACAAGCAGGCGCAACATATCCTCAAAGATGCAGTCCCGATGACACCTATCGCGCACTCGACGGTGTATCAACCCATGCGCAACACCGTGCAGGACTTCAAGATCAGCCCGTTTGGCTTGAACTCCTTCTATGGCGTGAGCGTAAGCGGCAAGTAATGCTTAATAACGGCGACGTTTCATAACGTCGCCGTTATTGCATTCTGCCTTGACCATAGGAAACAGAGCACATTCGCTGACGTTGCGTCCTACAGCAACGGACCGCGGTAAACACGCCTGTTGCCTACAAGGTCAATCCATTTTGGCGCATTTACTGCGAAGTCCGCGGCCCATACCGTCGTAGGACAGCAGAGGCTCCAACTTGGGAAAGGCACTTGCTGTGCGTGGGATCAGTGATGTCCCCCAGGCCGAAAGCCTGGGTGATTGCTCGCTGATGACAATTACAAACAAGGATCGGGATCGTCATGCGCCATACCACCGTTCTATCCGCAATTTTTGGCACCAGCCTGCTGGCTGTGGCCACGATGGGCCAAGCCGCCGACAAAAAGAGCCTGGTGTTCTGCTCCGAAGGCAGCCCGGCAGGGTTCGACACTGCGCAATACACCACCGCCACCGACAACGATGCGGCCGAGCCGCTGTACAACCGCCTGGTCGAGTTTGAAAAAGGCGCGACCAACGTGGTACCTGCACTGGCAACCAAATGGGATATTTCCGAAGACGGCCTGACCTACACCTTTCACCTGCGTGAAGGGGTGAAATTCCACAGCAACAAGGAATTCAAGCCGACGCGGGATTTCAACGCCGACGACGTGCTGTTCACCTTCAACCGTATGCTTGACCCCGACCACCCGTTTCGCAAGGCCTACCCCACCGAGTTTCCGTACTTCAACGGGATGAGCCTGAACAAGAACATTGCCAAGGTCGAAAAAACCGGCCCGCACACCGTGGTGATGACCCTGAACTCGGTTGACGCCGCGTTCGTGCAGAACATCGCCATGAGCTTCGCCGCGATCCTGTCGGCCGAATATGCCGAACAGTTGCTCAAGAGCGGCAAGCCCAGTGACATCAACCAGAAGCCGATCGGCACTGGCCCGTTTGTGTTCCAGCGCTATCAGAAAGACTCGCAGATACGCTATGTGGCCAACAAACAGTATTGGGACCCGAGCAAGGTCCAATTGGACCAACTGATCTTCGCCATCAACACCGACGCCTCGGTGCGCGTGCAGAAGCTCAAGGCCGGCGAATGCCAGGTGACCCTGCATCCGCGCCCGGCCGACGTCGATGCCCTCAAGGCCGACCCCAACCTGCAATTGCTGACCAAGCCCGGGTTCAACCTCGGCTATATCGCCTACAACGTGCGCCACAAGCCGTTCGACCAGCTCGAAGTGCGCCAGGCGCTGGACATGGCGGTGAACAAGCAGAGCATCCTGAATGCCGTGTACTCAGGGCGCAGGCCAACTGGCGGTCAACGCCATGCCGCCGACGCAATGGTCCTACGACGACACCATCAAGGACGCCGCCTACAACCCGGAAAAAGCCAAGGAACTGCTCAAGGCCGCCGGCGTGAAGGAAGGCACCGAAATCACCCTGTGGGCGATGCCGGTGCAACGGCCGTACAACCCCAACGCCAAGCTGATGGCCGAGATGCTGCAAAGCGACTGGGCCAAGATCGGCCTCAAGGTCAAGATCGTCAGCTACGAGTGGGGCGAATACATCAAGCGCACCAAGAACGGTGAGCACGATATCAGCCTGATCGGCTGGACCGGCGACAACGGTGACCCGGACAACTGGCTGGGCACCCTCTACAGCTGCGACGCCATCGGCGGGAATAACTACTCCATGTGGTGTGACCCGGCGTACGACACGCTGATCAAGCAAGCCAAGGTCGTGACCGACCGCGAACAAAGGACTGTTCTGTACAAACAGGCGCAGCAACTGCTCAAGCAGCAGGTGCCGATCACGCCCGTCGCCCACTCGACGGTCAACCAGCCGTTAAGCGCCAAAGTCGAAGGCTTCAAAGTGAGCCCCTTCGGCCGCAACGTGTTCTCGGGCGTCAGCGTTACCCCATAAGAAAATAACCGGATTGTGCAGGGCGGCTCCCCGCCCTGCTGCAAACGTGCAGCCTTTTATCGGGATTTTTCCTACGGCAAACGTTTGCAATGGCTTGAACGAGTTACACACCCAATAGCCGGATCACCAAAAAAGACCGGCATTAAAAAGAGAACCAAAGGAGCTTCACCCATGAAACTGAGCAGCAAAGCGCTTCTGGCCCTGGCCATCAGCAGCATCACGGCCACCGCCTACGCTGAACCCGCCAGCCAGGAATTCGTTCCTACCACCCTGGCCGGCTCCAGCGCCCAAAGCGAGGCCAAAGGCTTTATCGACGGTCAAAGCCTGGGCGGTACTACCCGTAACTGGTACTCCAACGAAATGAAATTTCGTGGCCAGAAATTCGGCTACTACAAAAATGAAGCCGATAAAGCCAACGACGTAACTACCCGCGTCTCTCGCCGCTACAACTGGGCCCAGGGCACCATCCTCAACTACACCTCGGGTTTCACCCAAGGCACCGTTGGCGTGAGCACCGAAGTTGCCGCGTACAACTACATCGCGCTCGACCGCGACCAGAAAGACATCGCCGGCGGCTCCAACCGTACCCTGGCTCATTCCTTCGGTGACGCTGTAGGCCAGTGGAGCAAACTGGGCCTGGCCAACGTCAAGTTCCGTGTGTCCAACACCACCTTGACCGCCGGTCGCCAGAACTTCAGCACCGGTATCATCGACACCATCGGTAACCGTGCGCTGCCTTCGAGCTTCGAGGGTGTGAGCTTCAACAGCGAAGAGCTGAGCAACCTGTCGTTCCAGGGCGGTATCTTCGACCGCGTTTCGCCACGTACCGAGCAGAGCCTGTCGAAATTCCGCTCCGAATACGGCAATGGCCAGGAAACCGACAAAGTCAAAACCCTGGGCTTCAACTACCAGCCGTTCAAGAGCCTGAAAACCAGCGTGTTCGCCGCTAACGTCGAAGACTTCTGGAACCAGTACTACTTCGGCGCCACCCATGAACTGGGTGATGCACAGACCCTGGCACTGACCACCGGCCTGAACTACTACAAAACCACCGATACCGGCAGCAAGAAGATGGGCAAGATCGACAACGACACCTACTCGTTGTCCCTGGGCCTGACCCACCAGGCTCACAGCCTGACCTTCTCGTACCAGGAAGTTAACGGTGACGAGTACTTCGACTACCTGCACGAAACCAACGGCATCTACCTGGCCAACTCCCTGACCTCCGACTTCAACAGCCCGAACGAGAAGTCCTTCCAGATCGCCTACGGCATCAACATGGCCGAGTACGGTGTACCGGGCCTGAAGTTCAACGTCTACTCGGCTCGCGGTTGGGGCATCGACGGTACTCACTACAACGGTACCGCCTACGGCACCACGGGCGAGAGCCGCAGCGACCTGCGCCTGATGGACGGCGAGAAACACCAGGAATACGGTGTTGGCACCTCCTACGCGATCCAGAGCGGCCCGCTCAAGGCCACCACCATCCGTGGTACCTACGTGACTCACCGCGCCAGCGCACAACAAGCTGACGGCAACATCAAAGAGTTCCGTCTGGTCACCACCATCCCGTTCAACATTCTTTAATTAGCACCAGGTAGACGGTGGGCTCAGGACGAGCCTGCCGTCTACGCTTGTCTGGTCCCATCGATTGCAGAGGGCTCTGAATGAAAATGCTCCCGCTACAAGCCGCCATTGCTGCCGCGCTGTTGAGCGTGGCCGTCGGCATTTCGGCCAAACCGCTGGTGGTCTGCACCGAAGCCAGCCCGGAAGGCTTCGATCCGGTCCTGTACACCACGGCCGTCACCGCTGACGCTGCGGCGGAAACCATGTTCAACCGCCTGGTGGACTTCAAGCCCGGCACCACCGAGGTGATCCCCGCGCTGGCCAAAGACCTGCCCGAGATCAGCGCCGATGGCCTGACCTACACCTTCCACCTGCGTGACGACATCAAGTTCCACACCACCGACTACTTCAAACCCACGCGCAACCTGAACGCCGACGACGTGCTTTGGAGCTTCCAGCGCCAGCTGGACCCGAATCACCCGTGGCACAACAAGTCCCTCGTGGGCTACCCGTACTTTGAAAGCATGGGCTTCAAGGAACTGCTCAAGAGCGTAGAGAAGACCGACGATCACACCGTGGTCTTCACCCTGACCCGTCCTGAAGCACCGTTTTTGGCCGACCTGGGAATGGCATTCTCTTCAATCCACTCGAAGGAATACGCCGACCAGTTGCTCAAATCCGGCAAGACCGAAGACCTCAACGCCAAGCCCATCGGCACTGGCCCGTTTATCTTCATCCGATATCAGAAAGACGCTCAGGCGCGGTTCAAGGCCAACCCCGACTACTTCCGCGGCAAACCGGCAGTCGACCCGCTGATCCTGGCAATCAGCACCGATAACAACGTACGCCTGCAGAAGCTCAAGGCCAACGAATGTCAGATCGCACTGTTCCCCAAGCCGGATGACATTCCAAGCATCAAGAAAGACCCGAACCTGAAAGTCGATGAACTGGCGGCGATGACCACCAGTTACACCGCGCTGAACACCACCCACAAATACATGAGCGATGCGCGGGTACGTCACGCGATCAACATCGCGTTCGACAAGGCCGGTTATACCGAAGCCCTGTTCGGCAAAGGCAACGCGGTAGTGGGCACCGGCCCTTATCCGCCGACCTTGCTGGGTTTCAGCGACAAACTGAAAAACCCACCCCGTGATCTGGACAAGGCCCGTGCCCTGCTCAAAGAGGCCGGTGTACCGGAAGGCACCGAATTCACCCTGTTCACCCGTAATGGCGGCGGCCCGACCAACCCCAACCCGATGCTCGGCGCCCAGCGTATGCAGGCGGATCTGGCCCAGATTGGCCTGAAGGTCAATATCAAAGTCATGGAATGGGGCGAGATGCTCAAGCGCGCTAAAAACGGCGAGCACGACATGGTTTCGGCTGGCTGGGTAGGCGATAACGGCGACCCCGACAACTTCCTCACGCCGAACCTGAGTTGCGATGCAGCCAAAAACGGCGAAAACTACGCGCGCTGGTGTAACAAAGAATTTCAAGACTTGATCGACAAGGCGCGCGCCATCGCTGAACCCGGCCAGCGCGCTGCACTCTATGAACAAGCACAGGACGTTTTCGACAAGGACCAACCATGGCTTCCCATGGCTTACCCGAAACTGTTCACCGCCATGCGCAAGAACGTAGAAGGCTTCACCCAAAGCCCTCTAGGTACAAATAACTTCGCCACCACTCAGGTGAAGTAAATAAGAGAAACGCTCGGCGCCGTCGACATTGACGGCGCCGAACCTGCCTAACCGGCTGATTGAGGTACACAACAAGATGTTTAGTTTTATTGCCCGCCGACTGGGGTTACTGATCCCCACGTTTTTCGGCATCACTTTGTTGACGTTTGCGTTAATTCGCATGATCCCTGGCGACCCTGTCGAAGTCATGATGGGCGAACGCCGCGTCGACCCCGAGATGCACGCACAGGCAATGGAACGCCTTGGCCTTAACAAGCCGTTGTATGCGCAATACCTGGACTATGTCGGCAAGCTCGCCCAAGGCGACCTGGGTGAATCCCTGCGCACGCGCACCAGCGTGTGGACCGAGTTCACCGCCCTCTTCCCGGCGACCCTGGAACTGTCCATGGCCGCCCTGTTGTTCGCCGGTATCCTGGGCCTGCTGGCCGGGGTGATCGCGGCACTCAAGCGAGGATCCCTGTTCGACCACGGGGTGATGGGCATCTCCCTGGCGGGATATTCGATGCCGATCTTCTGGTGGGGCCTGATCCTGATCATGTTCTTCTCGGTAAGCCTGGGCTGGACCCCGGTTTCCGGACGGATCGACCTGCTCTACGACATCGAGCCGCGCACCGGCTTCATGCTGATCGACACCCTGCTGGCCGACGAGCCGGACGCGTTCTGGGACGCCCTGCACCACCTGATCCTGCCGGCCATCGTGCTCGGCACCATCCCGCTGGCAGTGATTGCGCGGATGACCCGTTCCTCGATGCTCGAAGTATTGCGTGAAGACTACATCCGTACCGCCAAGGCCAAGGGCCTGTCGCCGGCGCGTGTGGTGTTCGTGCACGGCCTGCGTAACGCGCTGATTCCGGTGCTCACCGTGGTCGGCCTGCAAGTCGGCACCCTGCTGGCCGGTGCGGTACTGACCGAAACCATCTTCTCGTGGCCCGGCATCGGCAAATGGCTGATCGAAGCCATTGGCGCACGGGACTACCCGGTGGTGCAAAACGGCATCCTGCTGATCGCCTGCCTGGTGATCCTGGTGAACTTCGTGGTGGATATCCTCTACGGCTTCGCCAACCCACGCATCCGTCACCAGCGCTGAGATCATGACCATGACCACACCTACTCCAGTGTCAGCAGTCGATCAAAGCCTGCTGTACCCGTCCCCGTACAAAGAATTCTGGCAAGCCTTCTCCAAGAACAAAGGCGCGGTTGCCGGCCTGCTGTTCATGTTGCTGGTCGTGTTCTGCGCGATCTTCGCCCCGTGGGTTGCGCCGCATAACCCCAGCGAGCAATACCGCGACTTCCTGCTGACCCCGCCGTCGTGGCTGGAAGGCGGGCAGATCCAGTTCCTGCTCGGCACCGATGAACTGGGCCGCGACCTGCTCTCGCGCCTGATCCAGGGCTCGCGCCTGTCGTTGCTGATCGGTTTATCGTCGGTGGTGATGTCGCTGATCCCGGGCATCCTGCTGGGCCTGTTTGCCGGGTTCTTCCCGCGCTTGCTCGGCCCGACCATCATGCGTCTGATGGACATCATGCTGGCCCTGCCCTCGCTGCTGCTGGCCGTTGCCATCGTCGCGATCCTCGGCCCTGGCCTGATCAACACCGTGATCGCCATCGCGATCGTCTCGCTGCCGTCCTATGTACGTCTGACCCGCGCGGCGGTGATGGGCGAACTGAACCGCGACTACGTGACTGCCGCCCGCCTCGCCGGCGCCGGCCTGCCACGCCTGATGTTCATCACCGTGTTGCCCAACTGCATGGCGCCGCTGATCGTGCAGGCTACCTTGAGTTTCTCTTCGGCGATCCTCGATGCCGCAGCCCTGGGTTTCCTTGGCCTTGGCGTACAACCGCCAACGCCTGAGTGGGGCACCATGCTGGCTTCGGCCCGTGACTACATCGAACGCGCCTGGTGGGTGGTGAGCCTGCCCGGTCTGACTATTTTGCTCAGCGTGCTGGCAATCAACTTGATGGGTGACGGCCTGCGCGATGCGCTGGACCCGAAACTCAAGAACGCCGCCTGAGGAGATTCCCATGTCACTGTTAGAAATCAAGAATCTCAATGTGCGCTTCGGCGACAAGACCGCCGTGCCGGTGGTCGATGGCCTCGACATTTCGGTCGACAAAGGCGAAGTACTGGCGATCGTTGGCGAGTCGGGTTCGGGTAAATCCGTGACCATGATGGCGCTGATGGGCCTGATCGAGCACCCCGGCATCGTCACTGCCGACGCCCTGAACTTCGACGGCAAGGACATGCTCAAGCTGAGCAACCGCCAGCGTCGCCAGATCGTCGGCAAAGACCTGGCGATGGTTTTCCAAGACCCGATGACGGCGCTGAACCCCAGCTACACCGTGGGGTTCCAGATTGAAGAAGTGCTGCGCCTGCACCTGAAAATGTCCGGCAAGCAAGCCCGCAAGCGTGCCATCGAGTTGTTGGAAAAAGTTGAAATCCCAGGCGCCGCCAGCCGTATGGATGCCTATCCGCACCAACTGTCCGGTGGTATGAGCCAGCGCGTGGCCATCGCCATGGCCATCGCCGGCGAGCCGAAACTGCTGATTGCCGATGAACCGACCACCGCGTTGGACGTGACCATCCAGGCGCAGATCATGGAACTGCTGCTGGCCCTGCAGAAAGAGCAGAACATGGGCCTGGTGCTGATCACCCACGACCTCGCGGTGGTCGCCGAAACCGCCCAGCGCGTGTGCGTGATGTACGCAGGCCAAGCGGTGGAAGTCGGCCAGGTGCCGCAACTGTTCGATATTCCGGCGCACCCGTACAGCGAAGCGCTGCTCAAGGCGATCCCCGAGCACAGCCTGGGCGCCACGCGTCTGGCCACGTTGCCCGGCATCGTGCCGGGCCGCTATGACCGCCCGCAGGGTTGCCTGCTGTCGCCGCGCTGCCCGTATGTGCAGGAAAGCTGCCGTCAGACCCGCCCGGGTCTGGACCCTAAATCCAACAGCCTTGCGCGCTGCTTCTACCCCTTGAACCAGGAGGTGGCGTAATGGCCGTCGTTCTTACCGCCCGCGACCTCACCCGTCACTACGAAGTGTCCCGTGGCCTGTTCAAGGGCCACGCCACCGTGCGCGCCCTCAATGGCGTGTCCTTCGAGCTGGAAGCCGGCAAGACGCTCGCCGTTGTAGGTGAGTCGGGTTGCGGCAAATCCACCCTGGCCCGTGCGCTGACCCTGATTGAAGAGCCGTCGTCGGGCTCCTTGAAAATCGCCGGCCAGGAAGTCGCCGGCGCCGACAAGGCCCAGCGCAAGCAACTGCGCAAAGACGTGCAGATGGTGTTCCAGAGCCCGTACGCTTCGTTGAACCCACGCCAGAAAGTCGGTGATCAACTCGGCGAGCCGCTGTTGATCAACACCAACCTGTCCGCCGCCGAACGCCGCGAAAAAGTGCAGGCGATGATGAAGCAAGTGGGCCTGCGCCCTGAGCATTATCAGCGCTACCCGCACATGTTCTCCGGTGGCCAGCGCCAGCGTATCGCCCTGGCCCGTGCCATGATGCTGCAACCCAAAGTGCTGGTGGCGGATGAGCCGACCTCGGCCCTCGACGTGTCGATCCAGGCCCAGGTGCTCAACCTGTTCATGGACCTGCAGCAGGAATTCAACACCGCCTACGTGTTCATCTCTCACAACCTGGCGGTGGTGCAGCACGTGGCCGACGACGTGATGGTGATGTACCTCGGCCGCCCGGTGGAAGTGGGCCCCAAGGACGACATCTACGCCCGCCCGCTGCACCCCTACACCCAGGCGCTGCTGTCGGCCACACCGACCATTCATCCGGACCCGAACAAACCGAAGATCAAAATCGTCGGCGAGTTGCCTAACCCGTTGAACCCGCCGCCTGGCTGCGCGTTCCACAAGCGCTGCCCGTACGCGACGGCGCGCTGCAGCAGCGAGGAGCCGCTGTTGCGGCCGTTGGATAACCGCCAAGTGGCTTGCCACTATGCGGAGCAGTTTGTGGCTTAAATTGCCTACAGCTCCCTCTTGGTGAGCTGCTTTTGTGGCGAGGGAGCTTGCTCCCGTTGGAGTGCGCGGTAGTCCCAAGCTTTTTTGGGGGCGCTTCGCCCCCCAACGCGAGCAAGCTCGCTCGCCACAGAAGGCGCCGCGACTGTCAGTGAGTTCTACAGCCCTTCCCATCAGGTTGCGCATCAGCCTGGTGGGAGGGGCTTTCTTTTGGGAGCGGGCTACGTCTGGCTGTCGCCGTCATCATCGTCCGGGTCATCACTGTCCGGCTCGTTGGTGGTCGAGTCATCATCGTCCTTGCTGCCGCCCTGGTCCTGATCACCGGGCTCCGCCTCGGACTTGGCCAGTTGCAGCCCCTGGCCCGGCTCGCTCTGCACTGCCGACACACCCGCCAGGCTGTGCACCGGGCTATGCGCCCAGGCCGCCGACATGCCCAAAGACATCAGCACCAGCACCTTTATCAACAGCACTACTCGTTGAAAAATACTCATGGTCGATTTCCGTCCAGTCAGTAGATGAGTCCCGCACGACAGCGGTTTACCGTCGCCAGTCATTGAAGCTAGTTCTGATACCAGGTTCGCGCCAGCTATCAGGTGTCGCCGTCGTCATAGGTTTCGCTGTCTTCACCTTCGTTGTAGGGGTTTTCTGCATCCTCCTTGGGCGCGGGCTGGGCCTGGGGCTGCCAACTGCCGGAGTTGACCTCGTTCTGCTTGCGCTTGCTGACCGGGCCGGTGTCTTTCCACTGGGGCGTTCCTGCATCCGCCAGCGCCGATGTGTGCGCCAGGGAGGCAGACAGGCCCAAGGCGCCCAGTAGCATCCATTGAATGGCGCGTTGAGTTATACGCAAGTTAGTCTCCTGATCCGTCGGTGAATGGGTGAAGTATTTGCAACGCTAGACCGGATGTGGGCTTCTCGCCAACTCATCGCCCTGTGCAGATCAAAATGTGGGAGCAAGCCCGCTCCCACACTTTTAGCTTTTCGGCGCCGACAAAAAAGGGCGAAGCCATCACAGCTTCGCCCTTTATCGACCGCTCAGACCTTAGTGGTGTTCGCGGGTCGCACGGAATTTCACATCCGGCCAACGCTCTTCCATCAATGCCAGGTTAACCCGGGTCGGCGCCAGGTAGGTCAGGTGACCGCCGCCGTCGACCGCGAGGTTTTCCACGGCCTTGTTGGAGAACTCTTCGAGCTTCTTCTTATCGCTGCAATCAATCCAGCGCGCGGAATACACGGTAATCGGCTCGTAGGAGCATTCAACCTTGTATTCCTCTTTCAAGCGGCTGGCCACCACGTCGAACTGCAGCACACCGACGGCGCCGAGGATGATGTCGTTGCTGCGCTCGGGGAAGAACACCTGGGTGGCGCCCTCTTCGGCCAACTGCTGCAGGCCCTGGCGCAGTTGCTTGGATTTGAGCGGGTCACGCAGGCGCACGCGGCGGAACAGTTCCGGGGCGAAGTGCGGGATACCGGTGAATCCCAGGGCTTCGCCTTCGGTGAAAGTGTCGCCGATCTGGATGGTGCCGTGGTTGTGCAGGCCGATGATGTCGCCGGCGTAGGCTTCTTCGAGCTGCTCACGCTCGGAGGAGAAGAACGTCAGGGCGTCGCCGATGCGCACGTCCTTGCCGGTGCGCACGTGGCGCATCTTCATGCCTTTTTCGTATTTGCCGGAGCAGATGCGCATAAAGGCGATACGGTCGCGGTGTTTGGGGTCCATGTTCGCCTGGATCTTGAACACGAAGCCGGTGAATTTCTCTTCGACCGGCTCCACGGTGCGCTCGTTGGCAACGCGGGCCAGCGGCTTCGGCGCCCAGTTCACCACCGCGTCGAGCACGTGGTCGACACCGAAGTTGCCCAAGGCAGTACCGAAGAACACCGGGGTCAGTTGGCCGTCGAGGAATTCCTGCTGGTTGAACTCGTGGCAGGCGCCCTGCACCAGCTCCAACTGATCGACGAAGCGGTCGTACTCATCACCCAAGTGGGCGCGGGCTTCGTCGGAGTCGAGCTTCTCGATGATTTTCACATCGGTACGTTCGTGACCATGGCCGGCGGTGTAGACAATGATGTAGTCGTCGGCCAGGTGGTACACGCCCTTGAAATCGCGGTAGCAACCGATCGGCCAGGTGATCGGCGCAGCCTTGATCTTCAGGACCGCTTCGATCTCATCCAGCAATTCAATCGGGTCGCGGATGTCACGGTCGAGTTTGTTGATGAAGCTGACAATCGGCGTGTCACGCAGACGGCACACGTCCATCAGCGCAATCGTCCGTGGCTCAACGCCCTTACCGCCGTCGAGGACCATCAGTGCCGAGTCCACCGCGGTCAGGGTGCGGTAGGTGTCTTCGGAGAAGTCTTCGTGGCCCGGGGTGTCGAGCAGGTTGACCATGTGGTCGCGATACGGGAACTGCATGACCGACGTGGTAATGGAAATACCCCGTTGTTTTTCCATTTCCATCCAGTCGGAGGTGGCATGGCGGTCGGATTTGCGGGATTTCACCGTGCCGGCCACAGCGATTGCCTTGCCCATCAGCAGGAGCTTCTCGGTGATGGTGGTTTTACCGGCATCGGGGTGGGAAATAATGGCGAAAGTGCGGCGTTTCGCGACTTCGGCGGCCTGGTGGGTCATGGGAAATCGCCTGGCAGGTGAGTCAAAAAAGGGCGGCGAGTATAGCGCAAACCCAGTAGGCCGGACCACCGTTCACCCGATTGGGGGTGGCTAAATGCTGCCAAGTGTGGAACCTTTTAAAAGGTAGAGACGTCCACTCCCCTGCTACCGCACTCGGAACAGGGGCTGATAAATCAGCAAGTTAGCCTGACGAGGCTGCGCTCATGGCTCGAATACATACCGCATTGCCGGTATCGACGAGCTGCTTTTCGCGACTCTATTCGCCGACAGCCAGGAATGGCATTGCCGCCGGAGAATGTGGTCGCCGACAAAAGAAAAAAGGAGTCCGCCTGTGGCTATTCGCTATGGCAAAGGGCTGATAGGAGGAGCGGTTGTCGTCGCTCTCCTGGCCCTGCTGATCCACTGGATCGGCATCAACACGATCGAACTGTACCGCGACGATTTGTTGTTTTACCTGCAAGCTCATTTGATCCTTGTTCTAGTCTCGATGCTGGCGGCCCTGATTGTGGGCATCCCCGCCGGTATCCTGCTCAGCCGACCGAACATGGTCGGGCGCGCAGAACGCTTCATGCAGATCTTCAACATCGGCAACACCGTCCCGCCCCTGGCCGTACTGGCCATCGCCCTCGGCGTCCTTGGCATCGGCAGCGGCCCGGCCATCTTCGCGCTGTTCCTCGCCTCCCTCCTGCCCATCGTGCGTAATACTTACGAGGGCCTGAAAAACGTCCAAGGCTCGCTCAAAGAAGCCGCTACCGGCATCGGCATGACGCCGCGCCAGGTGTTGTTTCGCGTGGAGCTGCCCAACGCCGTGCCGATCATCATCGGTGGTGTGCGCGTGGCCCTGGCGATCAACGTCGGTACCGCACCGCTGGCCTTCCTGATTGGTGCCAACAGCCTGGGCAGCCTGATTTTCCCCGGCATCGCCCTGAACAATCAGCCGCAATTGCTGCTTGGCGCCGCGTGCACCGCGCTGCTGGCATTGCTGCTCGACGGTCTGGTGACCATGGCCAGCCGCCTCTGGCTGGAACGCGGGTTGCGTCCGTCTTAAGGCTTGGCAAAGGAACTCACATGAAAAAACTGACATTGATATTGAGCTGCGTCCTGCTGTTTGCAGGTTTTGCACAAGCCGCTGAAAAACCGGTGATCCGCATCGGCGCAAGGGTGTTCACCGAACAGACCCTGCTCGCCGAAATCACCTCCCAGTACCTGCGCACCAAGGGCTACGACACCCGCGTGACCGGCGGCCTGGGCAGCAACCTGGCGCGCAGTGCCCAGGAAAGCGGGCAACTGGACCTGATCTGGGAATACACCGGCGTGTCGCTGGTGGCGTACAACCACGTGGATGAGAAGCTCGACAGCGAACAGTCCTACGCCCGGGTGAAAGAACTCGACGCGAAAAAAGGCCTGGTCTGGCTCTCCCCGTCGAAGTTCAGCAACACCTACGCCCTGGCGCTGCCAGAGAACGTGGCCAAGGAATTCCCGCAGATCAACAGCATCAGCGACTTGACCCAAGCCCTGGCCGAGAAAACCAAAGGCACGCGCCTGGTGGCCCTGGACACCGAGTTCGCCAACCGGTCCGACGGCATGGGTGGCATGGTCAAGCTGTACGACATGAACCTGACCCGCAAAAACACCCGGCAGATGGACGCCGGCCTGGTCTACACCGCGCTGCGTAATGGCCAGGTATTTGCCGGGTTGGTCTACACCACCGACGGTCGCCTGAATGCCTTCAAATTGAAGCTGCTGGAAGACGACAAGCACTACTTCCCGGACTACACCGCCGCCCCCGTGGTGCGTCAGGTTTACCTCGACGCCCATCCTGAATTGGCCGCCGACCTTGCGCCACTGGCCGCGCTGTTCGATGACAAAACCATGCGCGAGCTGAATGCGCGGGTCGACGTCGAGCATGAAAGCCCCTCCGCTGTTGCCGCCGATTTCCTGCGCCAACATCCGATCAACTAAGAAGGAGAAGACATGGAATTCCTGAACGCCTTTTCCCACCTTGATTGGGCCCAAGTCCTGCAACTCACCGGGCAGCACATCACCCTGGTCGGTATCGCCGTGTTGCTGGCGATCTTTATCGGCGTGCCGCTGGGCGTGCTGATGACCCGCTTCCCGAGCCTGGCCGGGCCGCTGCAAGCCAGCGCCACGGTGCTGCTGACCGTGCCGTCCATCGCTCTGTTCGGCCTGCTGCTGCCGTTCTACTCCAAATTCGGCCAGGGCCTGGGGCCGATGCCGGCGATCACCGCCGTGTTCCTCTACTCCCTGCTGCCGATCATGCGTAACACCTACCTGGCACTGACCGGCGTCGAGCCGGGCATTCGCGAGGCCGCCAAAGGCATCGGCATGACCTTCGGCCAGCGCCTGCGCATGGTCGAGTTGCCCATCGCCGTGCCGGTAATCCTTGCCGGTGTACGCACCGCCGTAGTGATGAACATTGGTGTGATGACCATCGCCGCCACCATCGGCGCCGGTGGTTTGGGTGTACTTATTCTGGCTTCCATCAGCCGCAGCGACATGTCGATGCTGATCGTTGGCGCCGTGCTGGTCAGTCTTCTGGCCATCTTCGCCGACCTGCTTCTGCAATGGCTGCAACGCTCGCTGACTCCAAAAGGACTGCTCAAATGATCGAACTTCAAAACCTGACCAAGACTTTTCAAAGCAACGGCAAAACCGTGTCTGCCGTGAACGACGTAAGCCTGACCGTCAACGAAGGCGAAATTTGCGTATTCCTCGGCCCATCGGGTTGCGGCAAGAGCACCACGCTGAAAATGATCAACCGCCTGATCAAGCCCACCTCCGGCAAGATCCTGATCAACGGCGAAGACACCACCGATCTCGATGAAGTGACCCTGCGTCGCAACATCGGCTATGTGATCCAGCAGATCGGCCTGTTCCCGAACATGACCATCGAGGAAAACATCGTGGTCGTGCCCAAGCTGCTCGGCTGGGACAAACAGAAATGCCACGACCGCGCCCGCGAGTTGATGAGCATGATCAAGCTGGAACCCAAGCAGTACCTGCATCGCTACCCGCGCGAGCTGTCCGGTGGCCAGCAACAGCGGATCGGCGTGATCCGCGCATTGGCGGCGGATGCCCCGCTGCTGCTGATGGACGAACCGTTCGGCGCGGTCGACCCGATCAACCGCGAGATGATCCAGAACGAGTTCTTCGAGATGCAACGTGCGCTGAACAAGACCGTGATCATGGTCAGCCACGACATCGACGAAGCCATCAAGCTGGGTGACAAGATTGCGATCTTCCGTGCCGGCAAGCTGCTGCAGATCGACCACCCGGACACCCTGCTGGCGCACCCGGCTGACGAGTTCGTCAGCAACTTCGTCGGCCAGGACAGCACCCTCAAGCGCCTGCTGCTGGTGAAAGCCGAAGACGCGGCGGACAACGCCCCGTCGGTCAGCCCGGAAACCCCGGTGGCCGAGGCCCTGGAGCTGATGGACGAAACCGACCGCCGCTACGTGGTGGTCACCTGCGCCGAGAACAAGGCACTGGGCTATGTGCGACGTCGCGACCTGCACCGTCAGACCGGCACCTGCGGCCAGTACCTGCGCGAGTTCAACGCCACGGCGGCGTATGACGAGCACTTGCGCATCCTGCTGTCGCGCATGTACGAGTTCAACCGCTCGTGGCTGCCGGTGATGGATGCGGAGCGGGTGTTCCTGGGTGAAGTGACCCAGGAGTCGATTGCCGAGTACTTGAGCTCGGGCAAGTCGCGTGGGGGCAAGACCAGCATTGTGTCGCCTGCCGAGACTGCGTTGGCCTGATCTGACACACCTCGGTTAAAACTGTGGGAGCGGGCTTGCTCGCGAAAGCGGAGTGTCAGTCACCGAATATATTGACTGATACACCGCTTTCGCGAGCAAGCCCGCTCCCACATTTGGATCGTTGGTGTGTCAGAGGAATTACCTCAATTGTGCCCCTCCAGGGAACATCAATCCGTCACACCTGTCGGTTACATAAGTAGCTGCACGCGGTCCCGCGACGAACGCGTGCAAAAACGCGACATTTTTAGTTGATCTATCGCCCCTCACGTCCTAAAGTTCGCGCCGAACGTCCATGCTGGAAACGATCCATCCGGCTCAAGTACTGACGACGAGACAGCAAGGCCAAGGGAAGCGTCTATTCCCATGGCCTTTTTGCTTTCGGCGACATGCCTTGGGAAGTAGGCGAACCAAAGTGGGGATACGGAGGACGTTCATTTGCACCCATTGATCAAATTAGTTTGCCCTTAGGAGTTCCCAGCATGTCGATCAACGTCGAAGATTATTTCGCGCGCGCCACTTTTGACAAAATGAAGGCGTTCGCCGACAAGCAAGAAACCCCGTTCGTGGTAATCGATACCGCGATGATCAGCCAGGCCTACGATGACCTGCGCGCCGGTTTCGAGTTCGCCAAAGTCTATTACGCGGTCAAGGCCAACCCGGCCGTCGAAATCATCGACCTGTTGAAAGACAAGGGCTCGAGCTTCGACATCGCCTCGATCTACGAGCTGGACAAGGTCATGGACCGTGGCGTCAGCGCCGACCGTATCAGCTACGGCAACACCATCAAGAAGTCCAAGGACATCCGCTACTTCTACGAGAAGGGCGTGCGCCTGTTCTCCACCGACTCCGAAGCCGACCTGCGCAACATCGCCAAGGCCGCGCCGGGTTCGAAAGTGTATGTACGTATCCTCACTGAAGGCTCGACCACGGCTGACTGGCCTTTGTCGCGCAAATTCGGCTGCCAGACCGACATGGCCATGGACCTGCTGATCCTCGCCCGTGACCTGGGCCTGGTGCCGTACGGCATCTCGTTCCACGTCGGCTCGCAACAGCGCGACATCAGCGTATGGGACGCGGCAATCGCCAAGGTCAAAGTGATCTTCGAACGCCTGAAAGAAGAAGACGGCATCCACCTCAAGCTGATCAACATGGGCGGTGGCTTCCCGGCCAACTACATCACCCGCACCAACAGCCTGGAAACCTACGCCGAAGAAATCATCCGCTTCCTCAAGGAAGATTTCGGCGACGACCTGCCGGAAATCATCCTGGAGCCAGGCCGCTCGTTGATCGCCAACGCCGGTATCCTGGTCAGTGAAGTGGTGTTGGTAGCGCGTAAATCGCGCACCGCCGTCGAGCGTTGGGTGTACACGGATGTGGGCAAATTCTCCGGCCTGATCGAAACCATGGACGAAGCCATCAAGTTCCCGATCTGGACCGAGAAGAAAGGCGAGATGGAAGAAGTGGTGATCGCCGGTCCTACCTGCGACAGCGCCGATATCATGTACGAAAACTACAAGTACGGCCTGCCGCTGAACCTGGCGATTGGTGATCGTTTGTACTGGCTGTCGACCGGTGCCTACACCACCAGCTACAGCGCGGTTGAGTTCAATGGCTTCCCGCCGTTGAAGTCGTTCTACGTGTAAGACCGCTGCACACAAAAAACCCATGACATGTCATGGGTTTTTTTATGCCTCAAGAAAAGCTGGCGGCGCGTTGCTGGTAGGCGTCAGCCATCGCGCGTATCTGCGGATCATTCGCCGCCGCGAGGGCCTTGTGCGCCGTGTTCAGAAACTTGAGATTGCCGCCTGCCAACGCCTTGCCCAACCAACCCAGCGCCTCATCGATTTGACCGCTGTCCGCCAGCACCGCCGCATAGCTGAACTGCCCACGAAAATCGCCGCCTTCGGCTGAGCGCCGATACCACGCCTCGGCCGCCTCCAGGTCCTGGGGGCAAAAACGGCCGTCCTCAAGATAGCGCCCCAGCAGGTTCATCGACTTAGCGTGGCCCTGTTCCGCCGCCTGGCGATAAAAGGCCAGCGCCTGTCGCTGGTTTTCAGCAACCCCGCGCCCAGTAGCCAGCAGGTTGGCGTAGTTGTATTGCCCCCAATCCAACCCGGCCTCGGCCGCCTGGCGATATTCCTGCGCCGCCGCCGCTTCATCCACGGCACACCCCCACCCATGCTCCAGGCAGCGCCCGGCCATATTGCGCGCCATCGAATGCCCGCCCTTGGCCGCAATCCGGAACCAGCGCAGGGCCAGCGCTTCATCACGCGCAATGCCGCGCCCTTCCAGCAGGATCTGCCCGAGCAGCGCCTGGGCGTCGACCACGCCCTCTTTCGCCGCCATCAGGATCGCCTGCGCTGCACGCACCGGGGAGTCGTCGAGCATGCTTTGCAACTGCTCGACGTTGAGCACTTCTTCACGGCGCAATAAAAAACCCATGCTCAGACCTCGACCCAGCGGCGCAACAGGTTGTGATAAGTGCCGGTGAGCTGGATCAACGCGGGGTGGTCGGGGACGTCCGCGGTCAGTTGCTGGATCGCGCCGTCCATCTCGAACAGCAGCGTACGCTGGCTGTCTTCGCGCACCAGGCTTTGGGTCCAGAAGAACGAGGCGTAACGCGCCCCACGCGTCACGGCGTTGACCTTGTGCAGGCTGGAGCCGGGGTAGAGCACCATGTCACCGGCCGGCAACTTGACGCGCTGCAGGCCGAAGGTGTCCTGGATCTCCAGTTCGCCGCCGTCGTATTCCTGCGGGTCGCTGAAGAACAACGTGGACGACAGGTCGGTACGCACCCGCTCATGGCTGCCCCGGGCCTGGCGCACGGCATTGTCGATATGGAAGTCGAAACTGCCACCGGCGGTGTAGCAGTTAACCAACGGCGGGAAAACCTTGTGCGGTAACGCCGCTGACATGAATAACGGATTTTTCCACAACCGTTCGAGCATCGCCGCGCCGATTTCCTTGGCCAATGGATGGCCTTCGGGCAATTGCAGGTTGTGTTTGGCCTTGGCGGACTGGTGCCCGGCAGTGATTTTGCCGTCGGCCCACTCGGTGGTTTCCAGGGCTTGGCGGATGCGCTGCACTTCCTCACGAGAGAACAGGCCGGGAATGTGCAGCAACATGGGGCAATACCTGAAATCAGAGAGGCGCCAATGGTATTGATTCTTATCCTGCCTGTAAAACGCGACAGACGGATGAGTTCGTAAAAACCGTAAGCAAAAAGTGTAAAGAATGTAAATTCGTTGCAATTAGCAATGTATCGCAATTGATATGAAGTCTTGTTAACCCTATATTCCGCGGCCTCACATCCTTGGGGAAGGGACACGTCATGTCGCGCACCATTACAAAAATACCTGCCGGTTCACCACGCATGCTGGCTTCGGCCATCGGCGTCGCCCTCAGCGCCAGCTCTGCTGCCCACCTGGCACAGGCGGCCGAAGACACCGAACAGAAAGGCCAGCGCAACAGCATCTCCCTGGGCGCCACCAGCATCACCGGCGAAGAACAGGACAACACGTCCTACCAGGTCGAAAAAGCCTCCTCGCAAAAGTACACCGCGCCGCTGGTGGACACACCGCGCTCGGTGACCGTGGTGCCGCAACAAGTGCTCAAGGACACCGCTGCCACCTCGTTGCAGGATGCCTTGCGCACCGTGCCGGGGATCACCTTCGGCGCCGGTGAAGGCGGCAACCCCCAGGGCGATCGCCCGTTTATCCGTGGGTTTGACGCCCAGGGCGACACCTACCTGGACGGCGTGCGCGACACCGGCGGCCAGAGCCGCGAGATCTTCGACATTGAATCCATCGAAGTCAGCAAAGGCCCCAACTCTTCGTTCGGCGGCCGGGGTTCGGCCGGCGGCAGCCTCAACCTGGTGAGCAAAACCCCACAAGCGCGGGACTTCACCAACGGCGGCTTCACCTACGGCTCCGACCAGACCCGCCGCTACGTGCTCGACGTGAACCGCCAGTTCCTCGACGACAGCGCCGCGTTCCGCCTGAACCTGATGAGCCACGAACAGAACGTCGCCGGCCGCGACGCGGTGAATTACGACCGTTGGGGCGTCGCGCCGTCGCTGACCTTCGGCCTCGGCACGCCGACCCGCGTCAACCTCAGCTACTACCACATGGAAAGCAACGACCTGCCGGATTCGGGCATTCCCTACGGCTACAGCTCACCGACCGCCACCGCCCACGGGCACGACAAACCCACCGACGGCGGCGACAGCAATAACTTCTACGGTTTGAAAAGCCGCGATTTCCGCAAGACCCGCGCCGACATCAGCACGGTCTCCGTCGAGCACGACCTGAGCGACACCATGACGCTGAAAAACACCCTGCGCCATGGCAGCACCGGCCAGGACTACGTGCTCACCCAGCCGGATGACAGTCAGCGCAACGTCAACCGTTTCGGCACCGTGTGGCGTCGCGCCAACACCCGTGTGTCGACCACGACGACCACCACTAACCAGACCGACCTGTTCGGCAGCTTCCAGGCCCTGGGCTTCAAGCACAGCTACTCCACCGGCCTGGAATTTACCGGTGAAGAAACCCGCGTCAGCGGCTATACCGTCAGCCCGAACGCCAACCCCACCTGCACCGTGGCTGGCGGCAGCCGTGGCGGGCAGTGCACCTCGCTCGCCAACCCGAACCCGGACGACGCCTGGAACGGCAGCGTCGCACGCAATTACAACGGCACCAACACCAAAGCCACCAGCCGCGCCGCGTATGTGTTCGACACCATCGAACTCGACCCGAAATGGCTGCTGAACGTCGGCCTGCGCTACGACACCTTCGACACCGAAGCCAATACCAACGCCGTGCCAACCGCCACCGTCCAGGCGCGCAGCAAGGTCAAGGACGACAGCCAGTTCTTCAACTGGCAGGCGGGCCTGGTCTGGAAGCCGCTGGACAACGGCAGTATCTACACCTCCTACGCCACCTCGGCCTCGCCGGCCGGCGGCCTGGTGGGTGAAGGCGTGGACAGCAACGCGATCCCGACCGGTATCAACACCAGCGACCTCAAGCCGGAAGAAACCGTCAACTACGAGCTGGGCACCAAGTGGGACCTGTTCCACAACCGTCTATCCCTGTCCGCTGCCGTGTTCCGTACCGAGAAGAAAAACACGCGCATCCTGGTGGATTCCAACACCTACGAAACCGCCGGCGAATCCCGCGTTGATGGTCTGGAGCTGTCGGCCAGCGGCAAGCTCACCGAGCGTTGGCAAGTGTTCGCCGGCTACAGCTACTTGAAAGCCGAGCTGGTTGACCCCGGCAAGAACGGTAACCGCCAGGGCGTGGTCCAGGCCGGTTCCAACAAAGGCAATCAGATGCCCAACACGCCAGAGCATTCGTTCAGCCTGTGGACCACGTATGACGTGACCCCGAAGCTGACCCTCGGCGGCGGCGCGTTCTATGTCGACCAGGTTTACGGCGATGCGGCCAACACTGTGTATGTGCCGTCCTACACCCGCTACGACGCTATGGCCAGCTACAAACTGACCAAGAACGTCGACCTGCAATTGAACGTGCAGAACCTGACCGACAAGACTTACTACGACAAGGCGTACGCCTCGCACTTCGCCAACCAGGCGGCCGGTCGTACGGCACTGTTGTCCACCAGTTTCCACTTCTAAACGCAGCAACCCACAGCAAAAAGCCCCACGCATCGGATGCGTGGGGCTTTTGCGTGTAAAACAGAATTTTTCTCGTTAACCCACGGCATAATGCGCGCCGTGCCCTACATATCCAGATAGACGAGGCGTCAGACGTGTTGAAGAAAACCCTGTTCCAGTTGCACTGGTTCTTCGGCATTACAGCCGGGCTGGTGCTGGCCTTGATGGGGATAACCGGGGCTGCGGTCTCGTTTCAGGATGAAATACTGCGGGCGCTCAACCCGAGCGTACTGACCGTGCAAAAACGCGAGGCCGGTGTACTGCCGCCCGCCGAGCTGGTGCGCAAGCTCGAAGCCACCGAAGGCCAGACCGTGGCCATGCTGTTCGTGGAAAGTGAAAGCGGCAACGCCGCCCGCGTGTTCTTCACCCCACCGCCCGGTGAGCGCCGCGGCCAGTTGCGCTATTTCGATCCTTACACGGGCGACTACATGGGCGACGTGGTCGGCCAGGACGTCTTCGGGTTCCTGCTGCAATTCCACCGTTTCCTGGTGATGGGTGATACAGGGCGCAACATCACCGGCGCCTGCACGCTGATTCTGGTGTTCTTCTGCCTCTCCGGCCTGTACCTGCGCTGGCCGCGCCAAGTGGCGAGCTGGCGTGCCTGGCTGACGCTGGACTGGCGCAAGAAGGGTCGTGCCTTCAACTGGGACCTGCACTCGGTATTCGGCACGTGGTGCCTGCTGGCGTACCTGCTCTCGGCGCTGACCGGTTTGTATTGGTCCTACGACTGGTACAGCCAGGGCCTGACCAAGCTGCTGTCCGACGCGCCGCAAAATGAACGGGTGCGCAAGCGTGGCCCGGCGCCCGAAGGCCCGGCACCGGTGGCCAACTACGACGCGATCTGGAGCAGCATCTACAGCAACGCAGGCCCAGGCCTGAGTGCCTATAACATCCGCATGCCGGCCGTTGCGGGGCAACCGGCCACCGTCTACTACCTGCTGAAAAACTCGCCGCATGACCGGGCGCTGAACCAGATCAACCTGGACCCGGCCAGCGGCGAGGTCAAATCCCATGACCAATACGCGAGCAAAAGCGTCAAGGCCCAGTTGCTGACCAGCATTTATGCACTGCACACCGGCAGTTATTTCGGCCTGGCGGGGCGGATTATCCTCACCGTGACCTCGCTGCTGATGCCGCTGTTCTTTATCACCGGCTGGCTGCTGTACCTGGACCGTCGCCGCAAAAAACGCCAGGTCCGCGATGCACGCAAGGGGCTCAGTGCCAACCACAGTGATGCGCCGGCCTGGCTGATCGGCTTTGCCAGCCAGAGCGGTTTTGCCGAACAACTGGCCTGGCAGACCGCTGGGCAATTGCAGGCGGCCGGCCTGCCGGTGAAAGTGCAGCCCTTGGGCAGTGTCAGCCAGGAGGACCTGCGCCAGTCGCAAAACGCGTTGTTTGTAGTCAGCACCTTCGGCGACGGCGAAGCCCCCGACAGCGCCCGTGGTTTCGAGCGCAGCGTGCTCGGCCAGGACCTGCCCCTCAAGGGCCTGAACTATTCGGTACTGGCCCTGGGTGATCGTCAGTACGAACACTTCTGCGGCTTTGCCCGGCGCCTGCATTTCTGGCTGACCAACCAGGGCGGCAACCCGCTGTTTGCCCCGGTGGAAGTGGACAGCGGCGACAGCGCGGCGCTGCTGAACTGGCAACAACAGCTGGGCCAACTCACCGGCCAGGCACCGGCGGCGGCATGGCCGACCGCCCAGTATGAGCACTGGACGCTGAGCCAGCGCACCCTGCTCAACCGTGACAGCAGCGGTTCCGATGTGTACCTGCTGGGCCTGACGAGCGCCTCGCCGCAGCGCTGGGAGGCCGGTGACCTGGTGGAAGTCCTGCCGCGCAACTGCCCCTGGACCATCGAGCACTTCCTCGAGGGCCTGGGCCTGGCCGGCAGCGACGGCGTGCTGATCGACGGCCTGCCGCACACCCTCAGCCAGGCCCTGGCGACGCGCCAACTGCCGGACAACCGCGCCCATCTGGTGGGCCTGCACGCCCAGGCGCTGGTGAACGCGCTGGCGCCGTTGGGCATGCGCGAATACTCCATCGCCTCGATTGCCGGTGACGGGGTGCTGGAACTGATCGTGCGCCAGGAACGCCATCCGGACGGCAGCCTCGGCGTGGCCAGCGGCTGGCTGACTGAACACGCGGCCGTGGGTTCGGGCATCAGCCTGCGCCTGCGCCGCAACAGTGCCTTCCACCTGCCGGATGCGCCGGTGCCGTTGATTCTGCTGGGCAATGGCACCGGCCTGGCCGGCCTGCGCAGTTTGCTCAAGGCGCGGATTGCCGATGGCCAGCAGCGCAACTGGCTGTTGTTCGGCGAACGTAATATCGCCCACGATTTCCTCTGCCAGAACGAGCTGCAAGGCTGGCTCGCCAGCGGTGACCTGGCCTTGCTGGACCTGGCGTTTTCCCGCGACCAGGAAGAGAAAATCTACGTGCAGGACCGCCTGCGCGAATCCGCCGATGTGCTGCGTAAATGGCTGGCGGACGGCGCGGCGATTTATGTGTGCGGGAGCTTGCAGGGCATGGCATCGGGGGTGGATCAGGTGCTGCACGATGTGCTGGGCAGCGAAGCGGTGGAGCGCTTGATTGAGCAAGGCCGCTATCGTCGGGATGTGTACTGATTCCTGAAGTTACGCAAATCGAAACGTGGGAGCGGGCTTGCCTGCGATAGCGGTGGTGAATTCACTACCGCTATCGCAGGCAAGCCAGCTCCCACAGTGTTGAATGCATTTCAAATCAGACCGGTTGCAGCTTTTGCTCGAAGACTGAAACCCCATCCAGGTCGCGCAAGGTAACGGTCAACTCCGCCGTCTGCCCATCAATTTGCACCTCGCCAAAAAACTGAAACCCGGCAAACGGCGAAGTGTTTTGCGCGGGCGGGGCCTTCTCGAACACCACCTGCGGGCCGAAGGTTTTATCCAGCGGGTTAGGCCCGAAACTCCCGGCATTCAACGGCCCGGCGACAAACTCCCAGAACGGTTCGAAATCCTGGAATGCAGCGCGATCCGGATGGTAGTGATGCGCCGCGCAGTAGTGCACATCCGCCGTCAGCCACACATGGTTGCGCACCTGTTGCGCCCGCAGGTACCCCAGCAGCTCAGCGATTTCCAGCTCGCGGCCTTGCGCCGGGCCCGGGTCATTGTTGGCGATGGCTTCCCAGCGTGGCACGCCGGGGCTGACTTCACCGTCGGGCACGCCGAGGCCGATCGGCATGTCGGCGGCGATCACCTTCCACTGGGCCTGGGAGCCCTTCAACTCGCGCTTGAGCCAGTCCAATTGCTCGCGGCCGAGGAAGGGTTTTTCCGCCCCCAGGTTGTCGTCATTGGGGCCGCGATAGCTGCGCATATCCAGCACAAACACGTCCAGCAACGGGCCATAGCTGAGCTTGCGGTAAATGCGCCCGCCGCCGTCGGCGTTCTGCCGACGCATCGGCGAATATTCCAGCCAGGCCTGGCGTGCGCGGCCCACCAGGGTGTTGATGTCCTTGGTCCGGTAGCGCTCGTCAAGTTGCTTGCTCGGCGACCAGTTATTCACCACCTCGTGGTCATCCCACTGCCAGATCTGCGGCACTTCGGCATTGAAGCGCCGCACGTTTTCATCCAGCAAGTTGTAGCGGTAATTGCCGCGATACTCATCCAGGGTTTCGGCGACTTTGCTCTTGGCTTCGGTGGTGATATTGCGCCAGACGCGCCCGCCTTCGGTGGCCAGTTGCGCGGGCACCGGGCCGTCGGCGTAGATGGTGTCGCCGCTGTGGATAAAAAAGTCAGGCAGGCGCAGGCGCATGGCTTCGTAAATGCGCATGCCGCCGATGTCCGGGTTGATGCCGAAGCCCTGCCCCACGGTGTCGCCGCTCCACACAAAACGGAGGTCGCGACGCTGTTGCGGCACGCTGCGCAAGTGGCCGAACCAGGGCTCGCTGGCAACGCCGGTCTGGGCGTCTTCAAAGTGCACGCGGTAGAAAATCGCCTGGTCGACGGGCAGGCCGGTGAGTTCGACGCGGGCGGTAAAATCAGTGCGGCTGTCGGCCAGCGGCGAGACGAATTTGCGCGGGTTGCTGAACACGCTGCGGGTGTCCCACTCCACCACCATCTTCGCGGGGCGGTCGCTGCGGCTCCAGATCATGGCGCGGTCGCCCAGCAGGTCGCCGGACTGCACGCCATCGGTCAGTTGCGGACGGTCCTTGACCGAAGCGATCACGGCCGGCGCCAGGCCCGGCAGCAACAGGCCGGCGCCGACGGCTTGCATCACGCGGCGGCGGCCGAGGTCGAAGTGGCTCATGCAGGTGCCCTCTTGAGTATCAAAAGGGCCACTAAAGCATGCGGGGATGAAGCCCATGTGACATAGCCACAGGCACTGGAGATCCAATGTGGGAGCGGGCTTGCTCGCGAAAGCGGTGTATCAGTCAAGGATGTATTGCCTGACACCCAGCTTTCGCGAGCAAGCCCGCTCCTACATTTTTGAACTGTGTCAGGCTTGGGCCGAGGTGACCGCCAACTCGACTGCTTCCGGACGTTTGATCAGCGCGTACACCACACCGGTCAGCAGGCTGCCGGCGACAATCGCCAGCAAGTACAGCAGCGCATGGTTCATCGCATTCGGGATCACCAGTACAAACAGGCCGCCGTGGGGCGCGGCGAGTTTGCAGCCGAAATACATCGACAGCGCGCCGGTCAGCGCGCCACCGGCGATGCTGGCAGGGATCACGCGCAACGGGTCCTTGGCGGCGAACGGAATCGCGCCCTCGGAGATAAAGCACATCCCCAGAATCATCGCCGCCTTGCCGGCCTCGCGTTCAGTCTGGGCGAATTTGCGTCGCGCCAGGAACGTAGCGATGCCCATGCCGATCGGCGGCACCATGCCGGCGGCCATGGTCGCCGCCATCGGTGCGCCGCTCGACGCCGCCAGCAAACCGACCGAAAACGCGTACGCCGCCTTGTTGATCGGCCCGCCCAGGTCGACACACATCATGCCGCCCAGCAGGATGCCCAGCAGCACCGCGTTGGTGGTGCCCATGGTGGCGAGGAAGTCGGTAAGGCCAGTGAGCATGCGCGCCACCGGCGGGCCCACCAGGTAGATCATCGCCAGGCCGGTGAACAGGCTCGCCAGCAACGGGATGATCAGAATCGGCTTGAGCGCTTCCAGGCTCTGCGGCAGCTTCACTGCTCGGGTGATCAGCTTGACGCAGTAACCGGCGAGGAAACCGGCAAAGATCCCGCCGATAAAACCCGCGCCCAAGGTGCCCGCCAACAGGCCGCCGATCATGCCGGGCGCAATGCCTGGGCGGTCGGCAATCGAGTAGGCGATGTAGCCCGCCAGCAACGGCACCATCAGCATAAAGGCCCGGTCGCCGACGGTTTTCAGGGCGGCGGCCAGGGTGCCTTCCTGTTCAAACGCGTGAATGCCGAACACGAAGGACAACGCAATCAGCAAGCCGCCCGCCACCACCATCGGCAACATGAACGACACGCCGGTGAGCAGGTGTTTGTAGACGCCGGTTTTTTCCGACTTCTTGGCCACCGCACCGCCGGCGGCACTTTCCACTGTGCCTTCGGCCAGGGCCTTGTTGAGGGTCGCTTCGGACTGTTTGAGGGCAATACCGGTGCCGCAGCGGTAAATCTTCTTGCCGGCAAAACGCTCGGTGGCCACTTCGATATCCGCCGCCAGCAGTACTACATCGGCATCGGCAATCGCTTGTGGGCTCAACGGCGTGCGGGCGCCCACCGAGCCTTGGGTCTCGACCTGCAAGTCGTAACCCAGGCGTTTGGCCGTCTGTTGCAAGGCTTCGGCCGCCATAAAGGTGTGCGCTACGCCGGTTGGGCAGGCCGTGACCGCCACGATACGCGGGGCGTTTTTGGCCGCTGCCGCGGGTTCCGTCGCGACATAGACCTCGGCCTCTTCGGCGCCACGGCGCAACACCGCGTCGACATCCGCCAACGCCTGGGCCGGTGTGCTCTGGAACACACGCTTGCCGACAAACCGCTGCATGTCCAGCGGCGTGCTGCTGACCAGCAACACCCATTCGGCGTCGTCGAGTGTGGCCTGGGACAACTGGCGTTCCGGGCGCTGTACATCCACCACCTCAACGCTGGTGCTCCAACCCTGGCGCTGCGCGGCGGCGTCCAACAAGCGGGCGCACAGCACACTGGTGACCATGCCGTTCGGGCAGGCGGTAACAATGGCTAACTTCATCACAAACCCTCTTATTGTTCTGTCAGCGTGCGTACATGGACGCCGCTTTCGAGGCGCGCCAATTGCGCGTCATCGCTGATGCCAAAACCGATCTGCGTGACGGCCATCGCGGCAATCGCAGTGGCGCGGCGCAGGGTCTGCTCCGGCGTATCGCCATTGAGCAACCCGTGCAGCATCCCGGCCAGCAGCGAATCGCCGGCACCGACGGTACTGGCCACCGTGACCTTGGGCGGTGTGGCATGCAGCGTTGCCCCTGAGCTGTACCAGCTCACGCCGGCGGCACCGTCGGACACCACCACATGTTCCACACCCTGCTGGTGCAGTTGGCTAACGGCATCACTGGCGTTATCCAGGGCTTCGGCCAACTCTTCAGTATTGGGTTTGACCAACCACGGGCCGGCCTTCAGACCGGCGCGCAACGCCTCGCCGCTGGTGTCCAGGGCGACTTTCAAACCGAGGTTTTTCAGCAGCGCCAGCACACCTTCAAACCACTGCGCGCTGACACCCCGTGGCAGGCTGCCGGCCACCACCACTGCATCGTGACCGGGCGCAATGCGCGCCAGTTGATCGAGCAACGCTTGCTGCGCGTGAACGCTGACCAGCGGCCCCGGCGCATTCACATCGGTGACGCGACCGTTCTGCTCGGCAATTTTGATATTGCTGCGGGTTTCACCGGGCACGCGGATAAACGCATCGGCAAACCCACGGCGAGCGATCAGCGCCTCGAACGCCTGCGGGTTGTCCTCGCCGAGAAAGCCGCCCACGGTCACTTGATGGCCCAGGTCGGCCAGCACCTGGGCCACATTCACGCCCTTGCCCGCCGCGTGGGTCAGCATCGCTTCGCTGCGATTGACTTCACCGGGTTCCAGCTGTGCCAGGCGTACTGTCAGGTCCAACGCCGGGTTCAGCGTCAGGGTCAAAATCTTCGCCATTTACACGGCCTCCACAAGGGCACGCACGTCGGCGGGCGAACCCACCGCCAGTGCTTTTTGCGCCAGGCCCTGGGCCTCGCTCAGACTGAATTCACGTACCCGCGCCTTCACTTCGGGAATGCTGCGGGCCGACACGCTCAACTCGTCCACCCCCAGGCCGATCAGCACCGGCACCGCCAGCGGGTCCGCCGCCAACTCGCCGCACACGCCCACCCATTTGCCATGAGCATGGGCGGCGCGCACGGTGATGTCGATCAGTTGCAACACCGCCGGGTGCAGGCCATCGGCCTGGGCCGACAAGGTCGGGTGGCCACGGTCGATGGCCAGGGTGTATTGGGTCAGGTCGTTGGTGCCGACGCTGAAAAAGTCGACTTCCTTGGCCAGCACCGGCGCGAGCAAGGCTGCCGACGGAACTTCGATCATGATCCCCAGTTGCAGGTCCGCCACCGGGATTTCCAGGCGCAGGCGCTCGGTCATGTCGCGGGCGGCGCGCCATTCATCCACGCTGCCGACCATCGGGAACATGATGCGCAGCGGGCGGTTGTCCGCCGAACGCAGCAACGCACGCAGCTGGGCTTCCATGATCTGCGGGCGCTGCAAGGTCAAACGAATGCCGCGCACGCCGAGGAACGGGTTTTCTTCCTGGGCGATCGGCCAATAGGGCAACGGTTTGTCGCCGCCCACATCCAGGGTGCGCACCACCAGCGGGCGTCCCCCGAGGCCGTCGAGCACACGGCGGTATTCGGCTTCCTGGGTGGCTTCGTCGGGCGCTTGCGGGTGCGCCATGAAAATCAGTTCGGTGCGCAGCAAACCAATGCCTTCGGCGCCCTGCTCCACCGCGCCGGCCACACCGGCGCTTTCGCCGATATTGGCGAACACTTCCACGGCGTGGCCGTCGCGGGTCAGGGCCGGCTCATGGCGCTGGGCCGCAGCGGCTTGCAGGCGCTGTTCACGGGTGTCGCGCTCGACGGTGGCGCGTTGCAGGGTGGCGGCGTCGGGGTCCACGTGCAGACGGCCGCGTTGCCCATCGAGCAACAACGGCGTGCCGGCGGCCAGCAGCAGCACCGCTGCACCTGCGCCGACCAGCGCCGGAATGCCGAGGGCGCGGGCCACAATGGCACTGTGGGCCGTGGCGCCGCCACGGGCAGTGAGGATGCCGGCCACCCGCGCCGGGTCCAGGCGCGCCACGTCGGACGGGCCGACTTCATCCATCACCAGGATGTAAGGTTCGCTCGGCTCCTGGGCGGTTTCGAGGCCACACAGTTGCGCCAGCACGCGGCGGCCAATGTCGCGCAAGTCGGCGGCGCGCTCGGCGAGCAAGGCGTCCTGCAGCGACTCCTGCTGTTTGGCGGCGGCTTCGATCACACTCATCCACGCCGCTTCGGCGCTTTCGCCTTGCTTGAGACGGGTGTCGACTTCGTCGGTGAGTTCCGGGTCGTCGAGCATCTCCTGGTGGGTGATGAAAATCTCGCGGATGGCCTTGGCCTGGCTGCGTTCGATCAGGCCCTGGATGTCGCGGCGGACCTCGGCCAGCGCGTTCTGCAGGCGCTGGCGCTCAATCGCGGAGGACTCGCCACGCAACGGGTAATCAAACACGTGCTGAACCTGAATATGCGCAGGGCCGATGGCGATGCCGGGCGCGGCGGCAATCGCTTGGACCTGGCTGCCGGCCTGCGGTGCGCTGACCACGGGTTCGATATCGAGGGTGGCGGCCTGGGCACTCACCGTCGGCAATGCCTCGACCTCTTCGCCAAGGCCCTCTTCGACCGCCGCCAACAGGGCCGGCAGCGCATCGCCGGCAATCGCCGGTTCTGCGACAAACTCCAGCACCTGGCCACGCCGGGCGCCGAGGCTCAGCAGTTTGCTCAGGCTTTTTACCGACACGGCACCCACCGGGCCATCGACGATGCGCACGCGGATGTCGCCCTCAAAACTTTTCGCCAGTTGCGCAAGAATTTTCGCCGGCCGTGCATGCAGGCCATGGGCATTGGCCAGGGTGATGCGTGCGCTGGGCCAGTCCGGCGGCAGTTCGCCGCCGAGCACTTCGAGCACCGCACGGCTGCTGGTGGCGCGACCCAACTCCTGGCCGCGACCTTCGATCAGCAGCGCACACAGGCGCTCCAATAGTGTTTGATGCGCTTCGCCGAGGCTGGCCAGGCAAAACAGGCCGTTGAGCGGCTGGCCGAGGTAGCGCATGGGTTTGTCCGGGGTGACAAAGGCCAGGCCCGGGCGCTTGACGGTCTGTTCGCTGTGCAGCCACCACAGGCCATCGCCCAGGGGCAGCGCGTCCACCTGCTGCAACACAGCAGCGAAACCATTGCTGACACAATCGGCCTGGCGCAGCAAACGAGCGCCGCGCCATACCAATTCTTCGAAGTCATCGGCGGACACGCCCAGGCTGATCATCTGTGCGTCCAGTGCCAGCTCCTGCGGCGCGCCTTGCAGCAGTTTCAGCAAGGCTTCGGCGCTGCCGGCACGGCGCAGTGCCTGGCCCAGGTCGGTTTCACCGAGGGCGCGGGTCAGCAGCTGCAACAGGCGCAGGTGTTCGTCGGATTTGGCGGCAATGCCGATGGCCAGGTAGACAATCTGGCCGTCGCCCCAGTCCACCCCTTCGGGAAACTGCAGCAGGCGCACGCCGGTGGAAAACACCTGGTCGCGGGTTTCGGGGGTGCCGTGGGGGATCGCAATACCTTGCCCGAGAAAGGTCGAGCCCTGAGCTTCACGGGCTTGCAAGCCGCTGAGGTATCCCTCGGCGACCAGGCCGTCGGCCACCAGTTTGTCAGCGAGCAGGTGCAAGGCAGCAGATTTGTCCACAGCCGTCTGGCCCATGGAAATCTGCTCTACAGTGAGCTCAAGCATGCCGTTCTCCTAGTTAGTGCAGTGGCGCACTAGGTATTGTTTTAAACAAACAGTGTAATGGGTGTTCATAAATAACTGACTGAGCAGTCAATTGGCAGTAGGCACTCAGTCGCGAACGTCGTAAAAATACGCTGGCTGAAACGTTTAATCTAGAATTTATGGCAGATTACGCGTTAATTGCGCATCCTTGAAGGACCGCTCGGCATTTGAGCCAGGACATTGGTCGTGTGCCGTAATCGGTTACGATTGGACAAAGTGTCGGGGCAAGCTCCAAAAAACAAGGAAATCCCGGTTTGAAACTCAGTGATATCGCACGTCTCGCCGGTGTGTCCGTGACCACCGCCAGCTACGTCATCAACGGCAAAGCCGAACAGCAACGGATCAGCAACGCCACCGTCGAACGGGTGCGTGCGATCGTCGAGGCCCATGGCTTTACCCCCAACCCCCAGGCAGCCGGGCTGCGCAGTCGGCATACGCGCACCTTGGGTTTCATCCTGCCCGACCTGGAAAACCCCAGTTACGCACGCATCGCCAAGCTGCTGGAGCAAGGCGCCCGCGCCCGTGGCTATCAGTTGCTGATCGCCAGTTCCGACGATGAGGCCGGTAGCGAGCGCCAATTGCTGCAGCTATTCCGCGCCCGCCGTTGCGATGCGCTGTTCGTCGCCAGCTGCCTGCCGGCCGGCGATGACAGCTACCGCGAGTTGCAAGCCAAGGGCCTGCCGGTGATCGCGATTGACCGGGTGATGGAAGCGGGGCAGTTCTGCTCGGTGGTCAGCGACGACCGCCAGGCGTGCCAGCAATTGACCAGCAGCCTGCTGCAACCCGTGCCCAAACAGATCGTGCTGATCGGCGCACGGCCCGAGCTGAGCATCAGCCAGGAACGCGCCGCAGGTTTTCGCGAGGCGCTGCAAGGCTTCACCGGCGAGGTGCTGGTTGAACACGGCGAAGCGTTCAGTCGCGACTGTGGCCGACAGTTGATGGAGCAATTGCTGCAACGCCTGGGGCATTTGCCTGACGCCTTGGTGACCACTTCCTACGTGCTGCTGCAAGGTGTGTTCGATGCGCTGCATGACTTCCCACTGAAGTCGCGGCCGCTGCGCCTGGGCACTTTTGGTGATACTCAGTTGCTGGATTTCCTGCCGCTGCCGGTCAACGCCATGGCCCAGCAACACCAGCTGATCGCCGACACCGCCCTGCGCCTGGCCCTGGCGGCCATTGAAGAGGAACACTATCAACCCGGCGTGCACGCCATCGGGCGGACCTTCAAGCAGCGTATCCACGAGGCCTGAATGTGGAGCTGATCGACACCCACACCCACCTGGACTTTGCGGATTTCGACCACGATCGCCGCGAAGTCCTCGTCCACAGCCGAGAGTTGGGCGTAAGGCGCATGGTGGTGCTGGGGGTGTATCAGCACAATTGGCAACGCCTGTGGGATCTGGTGCAAACCGATGCAGGTTTATTCGCCGCATTCGGGCTGCACCCGGTGTATCTCGAGGACCACCACCCCGCCCACTTGACGGAACTCGGTGACTGGCTGACCCGCTTGCAGGGCCATCGGCAGGTGTGTGCGGTCGGCGAGATCGGCCTGGATTACTTCGTCGAAACCCTCGACCGCGAGCGCCAGCAACAGCTGTTCGAAGCTCAGCTCAAGCTTGCGGTGGATTTTCAACTGCCGGCGCTGTTGCACGTGCGCCGCAGCCACGCGGCGGTGATCGCCACCCTCAAGCGCATTCGCCTGCCACGCGGCGGCATCATCCACGCGTTTGCCGGGAGCCGGGAAGAAGCCCGCGAGTACATCAAATTGGGTTTCAAGCTCGGCCTGGGCGGTGCCCCGACCTGGCCACAGGCGCTGCGCATGCACAAGGTGCTGACGCAGTTGCCGTTGGACGCGGTAGTGCTGGAAACCGACTCGCCCGATATGGCGCCCGCCATGTACCCCGGCCAGCGCAATAGCCCGCAGCACCTGCCGGCCATCTGCAGCGCCCTGGCCGAGCGCATGGGTACCAGCCCGCTATTGCTGGCTGAGGCGAGCACACGCAATGCGTGTGAACTGTTCAACTGGTAGGGCGGCGGCCACCACTTGCAGGTCCAGGGTGATCCGCTGCCGATAGCGCGCATAACGCAATGCCAGGAAATGCACGAGCATCACCACCAGTGACACATTGAGCTGGCCGACTATGCTGATCAAACCTACCCACTCCGCCACCAGGGCCACGATCAGCACCACGCAGGTCAACACCCTCATGCTCGGGCGTACCATGGCCCAGTGGTCCAGCGATTTGAACCGGTGCATCTGCCGCGGGCAGCGCAACTGCAATATCCGGTGGCAGTCGGGGCAGTCGAAGGGCTCCTCGATGGCGATCGCATTCAACTGCCAGGGCTTGAGTTCAAACCTGATGCCGCAATGGGTGCAGTGCCCCCGGATGCCGATTGCGCGGGTCATCGCCGTACTCCCCTGAGCCTGAACTTGATCGAGACAAAGTCTCGCCCATTTATGCGACGAGAAAAGAGTCGCTGGGAAATCAAGAAAAGCACCACGACAGATGGAGACAATTCTCACGTCGGCGCCTTACACCCGAAACGCACCGATCAAGTGCTTCAGTTCTATCACCTGGGTCGACAGCTGGCGGCTCGCCGCTTCGGTCTGATGCGCGCCCTCGGCCGCATGCTCACCGGCGCGGTTGATCGCGACGATGTTCTGGTCGATATCGTGGGCGACGGCGGTCTGCTGCTCCACGGCGGCGGCAATTTGCTGGTTCTGATCGACGATCATACCGACGGCGCCGAGGATATTTTCCAGGGCCTGCTGGACTTTTTCCGACTCCCCAACTGTGCCATTGGCCATGGCATGGCTGGTGCCCATCGCCTTCACCGCCGCCGCCACACCGCTGTGCAAGCGCAGGATGGTCTGTTCGATTTCTTCGGTGGAGTGTTGGGTACGCCGGGCCAGGGTGCGTACCTCGTCGGCCACTACCGCAAACCCGCGCCCCTGCTCACCGGCCCGCGCAGCTTCGATGGCCGCATTGAGGGCCAGCAGATTGGTTTGTTCGGCAATGCTCTTGATCACCTCCAGCACGCTGCTGATGGACTGGCTGTCGGTGGCCAACTGGTTGATCACCTGCACCGACTGGTCGATCTCCGAGGCCAACCGCACGATGCTGCCTTGTTGGGACTGCACCAGGCCACGGCCACTGACGGTTTCGTCATTGACGCTGTGGGCACTGCTGACGGCCGCTGCCGCACTGCGTGCGACTTCCTGGGCGGTGGACGACATCTGGTTCATGGCCGTCGCAACCTGCTCGATCTGGCTGCGCTGGCCGGCGACCGCCTGGTTGCTCCGGGCCGAGACCGCTTCCACCTGGCCCGCCTGGAGTTCGACCTGGGTGACGGTGTGCCCGACGCGCTCGATCAAGTCATGGATCTTGGCCACGGTGCCGTTGAATACCTGCCCCAGATCACCCAGTTCATCGCGGCTCTGGGCGACAAAAGTGACGGTCATGTCACCGGCCGCCACCTTGTCCATCATCGCACCCAGGCGTCGCAAGGTGGTGCGCGTGGAGGCGTAGAAACCGGCGTACAAGTAGAAGATCAGCAAAAATACCGCCGTCAGGGCCGAAACCAACACCACCATGTGCATGCGGTTCTGCGCCAGACGTTGCTCCAGCTGCTGGCCGATAAAGGCCAGGGTGGCCTCATCGAGTTGATAGGTCTGCGCCATCAACTGGCTGACGCTGTCGTAAAAACCCTGCCAGGGCGCGTCCAGGGTTTCGGCCATCACCACCTGTTCTTCAAACAGCTCGCTGCCTTGCTTGAGGCTGGCGTTACTGGCTTTGGCTAAACTGTCGAGGGCCGCATGGGCGGCCTTGCTGGCGCCGAGGGCGTCCTGCAACTTCAAGCCGTATTCGGCCTGGAGTTTTTCCAGCTGTTGCAGCAGCTCGTCAAAGCGCGTGCTGGAGGATGAATTGAGAAAGCCCTGGCCCAGGGAATACGCGCCCATCGCCCGACCTTCGCCCAGGGTCTGGGTGACTTGCGGGGTGACGCTGGTGATCAACTCGCTGAGCTGGCGCAGATCGCTTTGGGGATCGCGGCTCAAGCCAGCCTGGCTGGCGATGATCTGGCTGAGCATTTGCGCCTTGTTCAGCAACTTGCCGATCAGCGCACTTTTGCTCAACAGCGACGTTTCTTGTTGCTGGGCCTTGAAGGCGGCCACCAACTCGTCGCGCTTAGCCTCGAAAGCGGCGATTTGTTCCGGCTCGGTGACCATCGCGCTGAGGCTCTGCAGGCGGCTCAGTACGCTTTGTTCCAGGGCCGTGATCTTGCCCTCCAGGTCACCGGCCTTGCCGGCCTGACCGAGGGTCGCGTTGATCTGCAGCTGGTTGTTGAGCGTTTCCAGGTCACGGCGCAGCGCCAGGCTGCTGCCGAGCAAATCGAGGCTTTGCAGTTCGATGCGGGTGCCCTGGAATTCGCGCCACGAATCGCGCACCAGGTAAAAATTGGTCGCCAGCATCGGCAACAGGAACAGCACGCTGATCAGGCTGAATTTCATGCCGAAACTCAGGCGGTTCATCAGCGCGACAGCGGGATAGAGCAAGCTCTTCACAGGTGAACTCCCCTTTAATTATTTTTATTTGAGGCGCAGGGCGGCGGCAGAAAGCCACTATTTGGCGCTCTGTCTGTATAGCTCAAATTGAAAGGGAGTTTTGTAACGTAAAGTTAACGAGCTGTGGGAGGGGGCTTGCACCGCTATCGGCAGCAAGCCCCCTCACACATTGTTGACCGTGCTCACTGGATTAAGGCAATACAGTCCAGATGGCAAACCCGGCGTACCACAGCACCGCAGCGCGCAGCAGCAGTTCCCATAGTCGGTCCAGGCTGTTGATGCCGTCGGGACCGACTGCCGGCGGCGGGATTTCGGCGGCCACCAGCCCGACTTTTTCCATCAGTTGCGCGGCGCTGATGTCCCAGCTCAACAGCTCGTGGAGCATGACGCGGCTGACCGCGACAAAGTTGCCCACCAAGGCAAAGCTGGCCGCCAGCAAGCGTACCGGCAACCAGTCGAACGCGTGGCGCAACTGCCCGGCGCGCTCGGCCACCAGCGGGTTCTTGCTGTGTTCGCTGGCCAAGGCCAACAAGCGATAAGCCAGGGCGGCAACCGGCCCCAGCAGGAAGTACCAGAAAATCACCGCGAAAAAGCTCTGGTAAGCCTGCCACAGCAAATGGCCCTGCACGCGCTCGAGCAGCTGTTCACCACTGTCGGCGCTCAGGTTCAAATCACGCTCGGCCACATGCTCGGCGGCCTGCAGATCGCCACGCCGCCAGGCATCGCGGAACGGGCCGAGCCCGGCCAGCAGATCACCGCGCCCCAGGCTGTAAATCACCACTAGCAGGTGCACCGGCAGTGCCAAAAGGCCATAAGCCACCGGTTCCAGCACCAACAACAGAAGCGCCAGCAGCGCCACCGGCAACAACACCAGCAGCACCAGGATCAGCCAGGGCTGCTTGCCCAGGCGCGGGCTCGATTCAAGCTTGGCCAGCTCGCGCAACCAGCCGCCATCGCGCTGCAACCGCCGGCGCAGGGCCGAGAATTTCTCGATCCACACGGCCAGCACCAACACCAGAAAACTCATCGTGCGTGTCCTCCATCCAGCAGGGCGCTGCGAAAGCGCGTCCAATCAAAAGCGGGGCCGGGATCGGTCTTGCGCCCCGGAGCAATATCGCTGTGGCCACAAATACGCTGTGGGGTAATGCCTGGATAGGCCGCCAGCAGCTGACGGGTCAGGTCGATCAGCGACACATATTGGGCGTCGGTGAACGGCAGGTCATCCGTGCCTTCCAGCTCTATGCCCAGGGAAAAATCATTACAGGTTTCACGCCCTTCGAAGCGCGAGACCCCGGCATGCCAGGCCCGGTCGATACAGGACACAAACTGCGTCACCGCACCGTCGCGCTCAATCAGAAAATGCGCGGATACCCGAAGGTCGGCAATCCCCTCAAAGTAGGGATGTTCCGTGACATCCAGACGGTTCTGGAAAAATTCCTGCACTTTGCCGGTGGCGAACTGTGCCGGTGGCAGGCTGATGTTGTGCACCACCAACAGTGAGATTTCGCCTGCGGGGCGCTCATTGAAGTTGGGCGATGGGCAATGACGGATGCCCTGGCACCAACCGCTGGTGGGGTCCAACTGCATACAGGTTCCTTGAACGAGACAACGTGTTACCAGTATGCCGCGTTCGCCCCTGTGGTTGCGATCACTTGCCGCGATTGAGTTGACGCAGCTTGCCCATCACCGCCGCCAGCGCACGCTCGAACAACGGCCCATCGTCCAGGGTTTGCAGAGTGCCGCGCTTGAACGCGAGTGCCAGTTGGCCGGCGTTTTGCTCCAGCACCTTGAGCCCCGTGCGGCTGACAAAAATGTAGCGGTTGGCCGGAGCCATGATCGCAGTCAGCCGGCAGCGCAGGGTGCTGCCTGTGTCTGGCTGGAACAGCATCCAGGTGCCGATTCGCAACGAGTGGGCCCTGAGCAGCCCGGGATCGTTGGCCGGCAGGTCTGCTGCGGGATCATGCGCAATCGTGCTCAACACAAAAGGCTCGCGCACCTCGATCAACTCGTCGACGCCCCTCGGCAGCTGCACATGCAGGGCCTGCAACCGGACAAAAAACTCACGGGTGCTGAACGGGTCGAATGCGGCGCTGGCCAACCCGTCGCGCAACGCCTTGAGCAACCCCGGCAGTTGCTCCTGCAAGTGGCGCCCAGCCTCTGTGTCGTGTTGCAGGCTGACGCTCCAGACCAACTCATCCAGGGTGCGCAGCCCCGCCTGCCATTGCACCGACTGTTCGCCGTGCTTGAGGCTGGCCAGTACCAGCACCTGGCTCCAGGCGTGCTGCACAAATTGCACCACCGCTCGCGGCAGGACCTTGCCCATCAGGCGCCGACTGAGCACCTGCGCCACCCGCTCGCGGATCGCTTCGGTGCGCATGCGCGCGGCTTCGGCATCGCGGGTGTGCTGTTCAAGCAGCTCGCTGCGTTGTCGCTCATCGGCGGCAAACGCGCTGAACTGCGCCAGCAACTCGGAAAAAATCGCCGGGTCTTCGACATATTCGTTAAGCAGGCGTTGCACCACCTGCTCGATGCGCAGGTACAGGCTGTCGCGCTGGTAGCCATCGCTCGGGCTCCAGCCCATGGCGGCGGCAGCGATTTCGTTCAGCAGGCGGCGTGCCGGGTGGCCGGCGCGGCTGAAAAAGCTCTTGTCGAGCACCGCGACTTTGAGCATCGGGATCTGCAAGCGGGCAATCAAGGCTTTGAAGGCGTCGGGCACCGTGCGGTCGCTGAGGATGAACTCGAACAACAGCGCGATCAGGTTGATCACGTCTTCGTCCGACTCCTCCACGACCCGCGACTTGCCACTCTTGACGCTGACGCGGGTGAGCAACTGCTCTAGCTGGTTGCGCAGGTCGAAATCATCCTCCGCCTCCGGCTCCGGCACGTATTGCTGCAAATGGGACAACAGGCGCAGCAAGTCACGGGTGGCAATCGGCAGGGGCTCAGCGCTGGCCTCCAGGGTGGGCGCGACACTGCCGCGCAGCGTGGCCAGCAACGCCTGCAAGGCGGCGAAGGCTTCCTGGCCATTTTCGTCGACGGGCTGGCCGGCGCTCGGCTGTGCATCATGGCTCGGCAGCTCGCGGGCAGCACGCCCACCGGGCCGACGCGATGGCACAGCCTTGAGCTCCGGCAACACCCCCGTCGCGATCAGCAATTGGTTGGCCTCGCCGTACAGTTGGTCGGCGTCGCTGAGCACGTACTTTTCAAACAGCTTGAGCATGATCAGCTTTACCCGAATCTCCACGCCCAGGCTGCGCCCCGCCCGCAGGAACGACTCGCACAACAGCGCCGGCCCCAGGGGGTTCTCCCGGTCGTCCAGGCGGTTGCCCAGCAATGCGCTCAAGCGGGCGGTGAGTTGTGACAGCGCCAGGCCGTCGCGGTGGTGTACCCGGCCCAGCATGGCCTCCAGCGCCAGCGCTTTTTCCAGCTCATCCCTGGACGTACCCGGCGCCGCGTCATAGGACACCACCGGCACCAGCTGAAGCTCGCCCTGCCCCGCGAGGCTCAGACCGGCGAACGCTTCGAACAGCCGCTCCATGAACACCCGCTCGAAATTCTTGCGTTTGAGGCGCAGGTCGCGCATGGCTTCAAAGAAAATATGGTGGTCGACGTTGTTACGGGCCTTGTCAGCCATCTCGAACAATGTGTCGTCGGCGTTATCGAACAATTCCTGCAGACCTTGCTGCAACTGTTGCGCCGCCTTGTCGCGGACCTGCAGCAACACCACCGGCAGTCGGGCGAGCGGCGATGGCGTGGCCTGTGCCTGGTTGATCGGCACCACCTTTCCGTCATTGTGCATCCTGGCCTCCTGAAACGGCGGTATTGAGTGGGGCAAAGAACGGCTACGGGCCTTTTTTGCCGGTGGGTAACCGGTGATTACCTGGACGTCAAAGCTATGACGCCAATTGCAAGGCGCGAGATTATCTTGCAAATGAGGTGGGTTGCGCCAGCAAACTCTGCCAATGCGCTGTAAATGAGCGGCGAGTGTGGGTTCGAACGCACACTGCCCCTATAATCGGGGCACTTTGTTTGTGGAGCCTGTTATGCCGAACCTCCGTCTTGCCGACCTCACCGCCGAAATCGAAGCCAACGTGCGCCGCGCACTGCTGGAAGACATCGGCAGCGGCGACATCACTGCACAGTTGATCCCGGCCGAACGGCTGGCCACCGCCACCATCATTACCCGCGACAACGCAGTGGTCGCCGGTACAGCCTGGGTGGATGCGGTGTTCCGCCAGTTGGACCCACGGGTCGCCGTGCATTGGCAGGTGGCCGACGGGGAGCGCGTCAGCCCCAATCAGGCGCTGTTCCACCTCGAAGGCCCGGCGCGCTCGCTGCTCAGCGGCGAACGTAGCGCGCTGAATTTTCTGCAGTTGCTGTCAGGGGTGGCCACCCGCGCCCAGTATTTGGCGGACTTTGTGGCCGGCACCCAGGTCAAGTTGCTGGACACACGCAAAACCCTGCCGGGCCTGCGCCTGGCACAGAAATACGCCGTGACCTGCGGCGGCTGCCACAACCACCGGATCGGTTTGTATGACGCGTTCCTGATCAAAGAAAACCATATCGCCGCCTGCGGCGGAATTGCCCAGGCCATCACGGCCGCCCACAAGATCGCCCCGGGCAAGCCGGTGGAAATCGAAGTGGAAAGCCTGGAGGAACTGCGCGAAGCACTGGCGGCAGGCGCCGATATCATCATGCTGGATGAGTTGAGCCTGGACGATATGCGTGAAGCGGTGCGCCTGAACGGCGGCAAGGCCAAGCTGGAGGCCAGCGGCGGGATCAATGAAAGCACCCTGCTGCCCATCGCCGAGACCGGGGTGGACTACATCTCCATCGGGGCGATGACCAAGGATGTGAAGGCGGTGGATCTGTCGATGCGCCTCAGTATCTGAGGAGTTGCAGGCGGTAAGCTTCAAGCTGCAAGGGGGCTGCGTAACAACGTGCAGCTTGCAGCTTGAAACTTGCAGCTGCCTTTAAACTACAAGGTTGTTCATCTCGCAATACTCTTCCCACTCGACATCCAGCACTTCGGCCGCCTCTTTGTGCAAGGCCAGCCGTGCCGCTTCAAACTCTTGCGGTGTCGAGGTGTACTTGAGGGTCAGCTCCCAGGGCTGGTAACCCTGGCTTTCAGCCTCGTCCTCGAATGCCCACTGAATCTGGTCGCGCTGATCATCGGCGCTCAGGTCCTTGATCTCTTCTTTAAGTTGCGGCGATTCCTCGAGGTATTTTTCGAGGGCTGCTTGATGCCGAACTTCCTGGGTCATCTCTGTCGTGGTCATGTTGTTCTCTTAGATCAAGGAATGGGGATGCATCTGGGTCATCAAGGTTGCGCAGATACAAAAGAGCGGGCACGAATGCCGACTCGTCTGGCCTTCAGAACCATTCTGGGATCATCTGAAAACAGTGCTGCCTTTGTAACAGTGTTGCCTCTTTGCCCGAGACAGGAATCGAACCTGCGACCTTCGCGTTACGAGTGCGCTGCTCTACCGGCTGAGCTACACGGGCGGTGGGCTAAAGCTAGCACCGCATCGGGCGTCCGGCAACTTGTGGCCCTCAGCGGGCGATCACGCCCTGCGCCCAGAAGCGCGGCTGCAGCAAGTTGTCATGGGCGCGCAGGTACTGCTGCTGGGCTTGCGTGATGTGAGGTACGTCGCGCACCGCGATAAATACCAACAGACCAACGGCCAAGACACTCAGGGTTTTCCAGGCAGCCCACGCCAGCGGCAAGCGTGCAGCTATCGGCGATTGCCACAGGTGCAGCGCCATCAGCCAGCCCACTACCAGCGCCAGCCAGACCTGGGAATTGGGTATCACCATCACACCGTCGACCATGGACTGCACCAGCGCACCGACCAGCGCCGCAAACAGGCACAGCCGCAGCAGGTCCACACGCTCAGCGCACAGTGCTCGCTCGCGCAGAACACCGAACGTAGCCCAGCCGCCGCGCCACGCCAGCGCCGCCACACAGACAGCCGATGGCACGCCCCATTCGCTGGCCCACTGCAGGATGGCCTGGTGCGGATGAGCGGCAATCTTGTTGGCGATATCCGCAAAATGCATCGGGCCGAAGCCCAGCCAAGGGCGCTCGAGGAGCATTTGCCACGCCTGCCACCAAATCAGCCCACGGCCCGACAGCGAGGTGGTGAGGCGATCAGCCGCGTCATCCGAGACCTCAACCCCCAGGTAACCGGCCAACACCGTGAAGACCAGCCAATACAGCAGCAGACCGACCAGCACCGCGGCCAGCTGCCAGCCCAGCCAGCGCCGCCCCCAGGGCCCCAGCACCGCCAGCACCACGCCTGCCGCGCCCATGCCCAGCCACGTACCGCGCGTGCCGCCACTGATCGCGATCATCCACCAGACACACAGCAACGCGAACACCGCGCCTCTTAGAGGGCGGGAAAGTGTGGGCAACAACAAGGGCAGCGCCAGCAGCGGCAGGGTGAACGTCTGGAACTGGCCGTAAAAGCGCTTGTTGGAAAAGCCGGACAGCAATATTTCAGGGTCCAGTACCCGCTCTGCGCTGGTGAAGGCCAGCGCACCGGCATACAGGTACTGGATGGACTTGATCAGGCACAACAACAGCACCAGCAGGATCAGAACACGATCCAGCGGCTCACCGCCATGGCGCCGCAGCACCGCAAACGCCACGGCGATCGCCGCGCAAGCGACAAACAACGCCACTTCGGCAAGCGCCCAAAGCGGCTGATGGGCCAGTGCCGAAGACACCAGGCCCAACCCGATAACCAGCGCCAGGCCCAGCGCCGTGGGCCGATCCACCAACCGCTCCACCGGGCAGACCGACAGCCCATACAGCACCGCACACACTGCGATGGCAATCTGCAGCGTTCGCTGCACGTCATGCCCGCCGAATGGCGCACTTACCCCTGTAACCAGCAAACACACCGCTACCACCAGGAAAACACTGCCGCGCTGCTGTACGGATAACGACATCGGCCACCTCTACGTCCATGTGGATGGTTTAGCAGTTATGCCCCGTCGGCGCCGCAACCTTTGGCTGCATATTTTGCGTCGGCGGTTGTGGTGCATTTCCAGCCAGTGGTGGCGTTGCGCGTGAGGCTGATGGTCTTGCCCAGCACCGGCGCCGGGGCGTCGAGTATTTCGCAACTGATGGAGCCCGCGCCCGTGGCAACGTCGCCTGCCACGTCGATTTTGCAGTTGGCGGTGGGGCTGGTGCCGCCGATCAATGCCAGGGTGGGGACGGTGCCCTGGTTGAGGGTGTCTTCGTAACCGGCCTTCAACGCGCTGATTTCAGCCAGGCCGGCGGTGAACTTGGCCTTGGCCTGGTGGGTGGTGTACATGGGCAGGCCGATGGTGGCCAAAATGCCGATGATCGCCACGACGATCAATAACTCGATCAAGGTGAAGCCTTTTTGACGCATCACATTCACTCTCCAGAATAGAACTTATGACAAGGCGCTTCCTGCGCCCCGTATCGTGCAGCGGCACCAGTGTACTCATCCGCAAGCGGTCAATCGCGCCCAAGTCGCACATTCTGACATTTTATCCTTGAGCAAGCGCCAGCCCGAATCCGTCACCTGACTAAGCTATAAATCTTCGACGACCTGAGTGCGGAACCGCGACATGAACCACGCCTCGACGATTTACGCCTGGGAAGGCATCAACCGCAAAGGACGCAAAGTGTCCGGGCGAACCAGCGGGCAGAGCCCCGCCATGATCAAGGCGCAACTGCGCCAGCGAGGCATCAGCCCCGGGCGGGTGCGCAAGAAATCCCCGATGCTGGTGAACTTCACCTCGCCGATAAAACCGGCGGACATCACCCTGTTCACGCGCCAACTGGCCACGCTATTGAAGGCCGGGATTGCCCTGTTGCAAGCCTTCGACATCATCAGCGAAGGCTTCGACCATCGCTCCATGCGTGCGCTGGTGCAGGGTTTGAAACAGGATATCGCCGCCGGCACCAGCCTGACCGAGGCGTTGCGCAAATACCCGCGCCACTTCGATGACTTGTACTGCAGCCTGGTGGCTGCCGGCGAACACGCTGGGGCGCTGGAAACCTTGCTGGAACGCGTGGCGATCCATCGGGAAAAAAGCCAACAGCTCACAGCCAGAATCAAAAAAGCCATGACCTACCCGACCGCCGTGCTGGTGGTGGCCAGCCTGGTCACCGGCGTGCTGTTGATCCACGTAGTGCCGCAGTTCAAGGCCCTGTTCGCCGGGGTCGGCGCCGAGCTGCCCGGGCTGACCTTGCGGGTCATCGGGTTGTCCGAGTTCATGCAGCACGCCTGGTGGATGCTGGCGTTGGGCCTGGGCTCGGGCGCCCTGGGGCTGCGGCATGCCTATCGCACCGGCGTCGGTTTTCGCCACTGGCTGGACGCCGGTTTGTTGAAAGTGCCGCTGGCAGGCAAACTGCTGCAAAAATCCGCAGTGGCCCGCTATGCCCGCACGCTGTCCACCACCTTTGCCGCAGGTGTCCCACTGGTGCAAGCGCTGGGCTGCGTGGCGGGTGCCGCAGGTTCAGGGCCGTTCAAACAGGCGATCGAGCATATGCGACACGATGTATCTACCGGCATGCCGCTGAATCAATCCATGGCCGACTGCGGCCTGTTTCCCCGCATGGCGATACAGATGACGGCGATCGGCGAAGAGTCCGGCACGCTTGACCGCATGCTGGAGAAAGTCGCCAGCCACTACGAGACCGAGGTCGACGATCAGGTCGATAACCTCACACGCTTGATGGAGCCACTGCTCATGGTGCTGCTGGGGGGCATTGTCACGGTACTGGTCATCGCCATGTACTTGCCGGTCTTCCAACTGGGGAGTGCGTTTTGAGCCTGTTGTTCAGTGAATACCCTTGGGCCTTTGTCGTGATGGCGTGCGTACTGGGGCTGATTGTCGGCAGTTTTCTCAACGTGCTGGTGTGGCGCCTGCCGAAAATGCTTGAGCGCGAATGGCGTGCCCAGGCCCATGAAGTGCTCGGTTTGCCGGCAGAACCTGCCGGGCCGACCTATAACCTGATGCGGCCCAACTCCTGCTGCCCGCGCTGCGATCATCCGATTCGCCCGTGGGAAAATATCCCGCTGCTCAGCTATTTATTCCTCAGAGGCCGTTGCGCCCACTGCCAGGGTGCGATCAGCGCCCGCTATCCGCTGACCGAACTGGCGTGCGGATTGATCTCTGCGCTGGTGGCCTGGCATTTCGGCTTCGGCTGGCAAGCGGCAGCGGTGATGATCGTGAGTTGGGGGCTGCTGGCGATGAGCCTGATCGATATGGACCACCAGTTGCTGCCGGATGTGCTGGTGCTGCCGTTGCTGTGGCTGGGGCTGATCGTGAATGGCTTCGACCTGTTGACGACATTGCCGGATGCCCTGTGGGGCGCGGTGATCGGCTACATGAGCTTGTGGACCGTGTTCTGGCTGTTCAAGCTGGCTACCGGCAAGGATGGCATGGGCCATGGGGACTTCAAGTTACTGGCACTGCTCGGTGCCTGGGGCGGTTGGCAGATTCTGCCGATGACGTTGTTGATGTCGTCACTGGTGGGCGTGTTTGCGGGGCTGATCCTGATGCGTTTGCGCAAGACTCACGCCTCGGCACCCATGCCGTTTGGTCCATATCTGGCGATTGCCGGCTGGATTGCATTGCTCTGGGGTGGTCAAATAACCGACTTCTATTTGCAGTCTGTCGGTTTCAGATGACCACTTCTGTTGCAACACCCTGGATTCTTGGCCTGACTGGCGGCATCGGCAGCGGCAAAAGCGCGGCGGCCCAGCACTTTATCGACCTGGGCATTGACCTGGTGGACGCCGATCACGCGGCCCGTTGGGTGGTCGAACCCGGCCGCCCGGCGCTGGCACGTATCGCCGAGCATTTTGGCGCCGGTGTATTGCAGCCTGACGGCCAACTGGACCGCGCCGCCCTGCGCAAGCTGATCTTTGAAGTACCCGAGGAGCGCCGCTGGCTCGAAGCGTTGCTGCACCCGTTGATCGGCGAGGAGATTCGCAGCCATCTGGCCCGCGCCCGGTCGCCTTATGCGATTCTGGTGTCGCCGTTGCTGATCGAGTCCGGGCAGTACAGCATGACCCAGCGCATCCTGGTGATCGACGTGCCGCAATCACTGCAGATTCAGCGTACCCTGCAGCGCGACGGCATCAGCGAACAGCAAGTGCAGGCGATCCTCAAGGCGCAGTCCAGCCGCGAAGACCGCCTGAACCATGCCGATGACGTGCTGGTCAATGACCAGGACCTCGCCTGGCTGCACAGCGAGGTCGAGCGACTGCACCACTTTTACCTTACTTTGCGTGGAGGCCGATCATGAGCCAACCCTTGACCGTCGACTGCCCAACCTGCGGTGCACCCGTGGAATGGAAAGCGACCAACCTCAACCGGCCGTTCTGCTCGGACCGCTGCAAACTTATCGACCTGGGTGCCTGGGCCGCTGAGGAACATAAGATCCCGGTAGCGCCGGACGCTGAAGACGAGCTGTTTTCCGAAGACCTGCCGCCGCGCCATTAAGGCCGCATAAAGGCATATTCCTGCTGGTCGTCGAGGTTTTCTGCAAGGTATTGCAGCTCGTCGGCCAGGTCTTCGAAACTGCGCACGCCCTTGCTCTGCTGCACCACTGCGCTAAGCATGGCGCGCAGGGTCAAGCCCGGGTCAAAGCCGATTTCCTGTGCCGCGTCCTGGCTTCTGCGCAACTCCTGCCGTGCCCATTCATACACACTCATGATCGGTGCTCCCACCTTGCCTGGGTAAATTTCGCAGAGCATGAGCCCGCCTGGCCACGCGGGATTTGATCTGGGTCAACGCTGCGAATCATCATCCTTCCAGGGGGCCGAGAGGTAGCGCGTGCGGTTGAACGTCTCCAGCCATTCCGGACAAAACACCACCAGGGCGCTGATCACCATGCCGTTGATAAAGGCCTCGGGAAAGATGATCAGCCACAGATAACCGATAAAGTCCTCCAGCCATTCCGGCATGGCGAAGCGGCCGTCGAACCACAGCAGGCCCAGCGCCGCCAACAGGCACAACAACGCCGACAGCGCGGCGGCGAAAAAGCCGGAACAGAAGATGTAAACGAAGGGGTTGCGCGGTTGCGCCCGCTCTACCAGCAGCGCGCAGCCTTCGGTAACCAGCACCGGCAACCCGACCAACAGCAGGCCGTTGACGCCAAGGGCTGCCAGGTCCTGACGCCCCAGCGCCATCAAGCCAAGCTGCGCGGCAAACCCACCGACAATCGCCAGCGGCCAATCCAGCAGCAAGGTCACGGCCGTCATGCCGATAAAGTGGTAGGAAACGCCGGTATCGAAATCACGCCGCACCAGCCACAACATGAACAAGGCGAACACCGTGCCGAACAGCAAGTGCTGGCGCCGCCGGTCGGCAAACAACTCGACCCAAGGCGAGCGCAGGATGGCCCATAGCAACAGCGGCGCGTACAGCAGCCAGCCGATGCCGAGGGTTTCCGGTGCCAGAACAGCGGCGCTGATCACGCTTGCAACCCCTTCACACTAAGCCTCACCACACACCTCATCCTTGGGTTTGCTATCGAGCGACCAGTCTACACCGACGCTTTAAAGCAAGACTTCCTACAGTCATCATTTGAACGCTAAGCTGCCAATATGGATGACTCAGATTACTTGCGCCTGCTCACCGTAGCAGCCGAACAAGCCAACGCGTTCCTGTCCAATGCCCGCAAATGGGAGCGTGAGCGTTGGGTCTGCCAGCGCCTGTTGCAAGGCTTGAACGTGCCCTACCGTGCCGAAGAGTTTCATGCCGCCGGGCAAGAGCCGCCGGACGTGCTGTTTCGCGATGCCAGTTTCGAGGTATTTTTCGTGCTGGATGAAGGCCGACGACTGAACGACGAATGGCGCGATGAGTTGCTGCGTCGGCGCAGTGCGTTCTCCCTGAGCCAACTGGTGCGGCGCGAAGCCAAGCCGCGGCGCATTCCGGCGCATGAATTTTTGCTGCGACTGGCGCCAACCCTGCGCAAAAAGGCGCACAACTACAAAGAGCGCGGGATGGACCTGGGTGAGTTGGATATCGTCGCCTTCACCAGCCTCAAACGCGAAGTACTGGACCTCAACAGCCACTTCCCGCCCCCCACCGAATACCTGCGCCAGGGCTGGCGCTCGCTGTCGCTGGTGGGGCCGACCTTTGCGCGGGTGTTGTTCGCGCATCCGGACGCGCCGGATTTCTTGCGCAACAACCTGGGGCGCAGCATAGTGTTCGATGTGGGCATCAGCCTCTGATCCCCCGGACTGTAACGTGGCGCCCTTCAGCAACGTCTACCTGACGAGGCCTTATATGACCAGCCGCCTGAACCCCGATGACCAACAGCATGTCGAAGAGTACCTGCAACTCTCCCAGAACCGAGTCGAGCGCAAGCCTTTCCGGCCGTGGCTGCTCCTTGGTGTGGTGCTTGTAGTGGTGGTCGGGCTCGGTCTGCTGAGCCGCCTTTTGAGTTACCTGACGCTATGAGCTGCCTGGCGCTCGCGGGGGTAACTGCTCCGATTTCTTTTAGCCTTGCGAGATATCCCCATGACCCATCGTATTATTATCGTCGGCGGCGGCGCCGGCGGCCTGGAGTTGGCTACCCGCCTGGGTAAGACTCTGGGCAAGCGCGGCACCGCCAGCATCACGCTGGTGGACGCCAACCTGACCCATATCTGGAAGCCACTGCTGCACGAAGTGGCTGCTGGCTCGCTGAACTCTTCAGAAGACGAACTCAATTACGTCGCCCAGGCCAAATGGAACCACTTCGAGTTCCAACTGGGGCGCATGAGTGGGCTCGACCGCGAGCAGAAGAAAATCCAGCTGGCCGCCACCCTCGACGAAGAAGGCCGTGAACTGGTGCCTGCACGCGTGCTGGGCTATGACAGCCTGGTGATCGCGGTCGGCAGCACCACCAACGATTTTGGCACCGAGGGCGCGGCGCAGCACTGCCTGTTCCTCGACACCCGCAAACAGGCCGAACGCTTCCACCAACAGTTGCTCAACCACTACCTGCGCGCCCATGCCGGGCAGACCGACACCATTGAGCAGATCAGCGTCGCCATCGTTGGCGCCGGCGCCACCGGCGTTGAGCTGGCCGCCGAGCTGCACAACGCGGCCCATGAGCTGGCGGCGTATGGCCTGGACCGCATCAAGCCGGAAAACATGCACATCACCCTGATCGAAGCCGGCCCACGCGTCTTGCCTGCCCTGCCCGAGCGCATCGGCGGGCCTGTGCATAAAACCCTGGAGAAACTCGGGGTGACCGTGCTGACCAACTCAGCCGTCAGCGAAGTAACCGTCGACGCCCTGATCACCAGCAGCGGCCAGGTGATTCCAGCCAGCCTCAAGGTATGGGCGGCCGGTATTCGCGCACCGGGGTTCCTCAAGGACATCGACGGCCTGGAAACCAACCGCATCAACCAACTGCAAGTACTGCCGACGCTGCAAACCACCCGTGACGAAAACATCTTCGCCTTCGGTGACTGCGCCGCCTGCCCGCAACCCGGCACCGACCGCAACGTACCACCGCGTGCCCAGGCCGCTCACCAGCAAGCTTCGTTGCTGGCGAAGTCGCTGAAACTGCGGATCGAAGGCAAGGACTTGCCCTCCTACAAGTACACCGACTATGGCTCGCTGATTTCGCTGTCGCGCTTCTCGGCTGTGGGTAACTTGATGGGCAACCTCACCGGTAGCGTGATGCTCGAGGGCTGGTTGGCGCGGATGTTCTATGTGTCGCTGTACCGCATGCACCAGATGGCGCTGTATGGCTTCTTCCGCACGGCGATGCTGATGCTGGGCAGCAAGATCGGGCGTGGCACCGAGCCCAGGCTCAAGCTGCACTAACCACACGAAACAGTGTGGGAGCGGGCTTGCCCGCGATAGCAGTGGATCAGCAGCAACCATGTTGGCTGACAGACCGCTATCGCAGGCAAGCCTGCTCCCACATTTTTTGCGTCGTATTTGAGGTTTTCAGAAGGCAAAAAAAATCCCCGTATCTTTCGATACGAGGATTTTTAATATGGTCGGGGTAAGGGGATTCGAACTCCTGACATCCTGCTCCCAAAGCAGGCGCGCTACCGGACTGCGCTATACCCCGGTAAAAAAAAGGCGACCTCTCAGTCGCCTTCTTCGATCAGCGCTTTTGGCCTCTGATCTTAAGATTCGATTCCAGCGTTAACTGGTCTCAAAAAATGGTGGGTCGTGTGGGATTCGAACCTACGACCAATTGGTTAAAAGCCAACTGCTCTACCAACTGAGCTAACGACCCAAATATGGTCGGGGTAAGGGGATTCGAACTCCTGACATCCTGCTCCCAAAGCAGGCGCGCTACCGGACTGCGCTATACCCCGGTTTTGAAATTGGCTCCGTGACCAGGACTCGAACCTGGGACCCAATGATTAACAGTCATTTGCTCTACCGACTGAGCTATCACGGAACTACATATTTCAAATGTACAACTTTTACTGCTTACTACCTTCTCTTCGACTTGTCCGTATCGCTACGTTCATGTGTCTGAGGCGCGCTATTCTACAATCTTAAAAACCCCTGTCAACCCTTTAAATTGCTTTTAAGACAATGATTTGCGCTTGTTTCTGATTTCTTCTTGGGGAGAAGAAACCCGTGGGCTGACGTTGCTGCGGGGCGCACTTTACAAGCCTTTGCCTTACAGTTCAACGCCCTATCGAAAAAAAAGGCCCCGCAATGCGAGGCCTTCTCTTATTGCCGTAGCGGCGGGGCTCAGTGGAAGACGATTTCGTCGTTTTCCACGCTTGCCGTAACGCTGGTGCCCGGCATGAAGCTGCCCGACAGGATCAACTGCGCCAGCGGGTTCTCGATCCAGCGCTGGATCGCACGTTTCAACGGCCGTGCGCCATACACCGGGTCGTAACCGACCGCGATCAACTTGTCCAACGCCTCGCGGCTCAGCTCCAGCGACAGCTCGCGCTCCGCCAGACGACCACGCAGGCGGCCCAACTGGATCTCGGTAATGCCCGCGATCTGATCCCGCGCCAAAGGCTCGAAGATCACCACTTCATCGACCCGGTTGATAAATTCCGGGCGGAAGTGCGAGGTCAGCGCATCCATTACCGCAGCGCGCTGCGCCTCACGATCACCCACCAGTTCCTGGATCTGCGCCGAGCCCAGGTTGGAGGTCATCACGATCACCGTGTTGCGAAAATCCACGGTACGCCCGTGACTGTCAGTCAGACGGCCATCTTCCAGTACCTGCAGCAGGATGTTGAACACATCCGGATGGGCCTTCTCGACCTCATCCAGCAGGATCACCGAGTAAGGCTTACGCCGCACGGCTTCGGTCAGGTAACCGCCCTCCTCGTAGCCCACATAGCCTGGTGGAGCGCCGATCAGACGCGCCACCGAGTGTTTTTCCATGAACTCGGACATATCAATCCGCACCATCGCTTCTTCAGTATCAAAGAGGAACTCGGCCAGGGCCTTGCACAGCTCAGTCTTGCCCACGCCGGTCGGGCCAAGGAACATGAACGAGCCGCTCGGACGGTTCGGGTCGGACAAGCCGGCCCGCGAACGCCGGACCGCGTTGGACACCGCGACCACGGCCTCTTCCTGGCCGATGACGCGCTGGTGCAACAGGCTTTCCATTTTCAGCAGCTTGTCGCGCTCGCCTTCGAGCATTTTCGACACCGGAATGCCGGTCCACTTGGAAACCACTTCGGCAATTTCTTCCTCAGTCACCTTGCTGCGCAGCAACTGGTTTTCAGCCTTGCCGTGCTGGTCGACCATCTGCAGGCTGCGCTCCAGATCGGGGATCACCCCGTACTGCAACTCGGCCATGCGGTTCAGGTCGCCTTTACGGCGCGCGGCTTCCAGCTCCTGACGGGACTGCTCGATCTTTTGCTGGATCTGCGCCGAGCCCTGCACTTCGGCTTTTTCCGAGGTCCAGATTTCTTCGAGGTCCGAATACTCGCGTTCCAGACGCACGATTTCTTCCTGAAGTTTTTCCAGGCGTTTCTTCGCCGCGTCGTCCTCTTCCTTTTTCAGGGCCTGGGATTCGACTTTCAGTTGAATCAGGCGCCGATCCAGGCGGTCGAGCACTTCCGGCTTGGAGTCGATTTCCATGCGAATACGGCTGGCCGCTTCATCGATCAGGTCGATGGCCTTGTCCGGCAGCTGACGGTCGGTGATATAGCGATGGCTCAATTTGGCCGCCGCAATGATCGCACCGTCGGTGATCGCCACCTTGTGGTGGACCTCATAACGCTCTTTCAGGCCGCGCAGGATCGCGATGGTGTCTTCTTCGCTCGGCTCTTCCACCAGCACTTTCTGGAAACGCCGCTCAAGGGCCGCGTCCTTCTCGATGTACTGGCGATACTCGTTGAGCGTGGTCGCGCCGACGCAATGCAGCTCACCCCGCGCCAATGCCGGCTTGAGCATGTTGCCAGCGTCCATCGAGCCTTCGCCTTTACCGGCGCCGACCATGGTGTGCAGTTCGTCGATAAACAGAATGATCTGCCCTTCCTGCTTAGACAGCTCGTTGAGCAGGGATTTGAGGCGTTCTTCGAACTCGCCACGGAACTTGGCACCGGCGATCAACGACCCCATGTCCAACGACAGCAGGCGCTTGCCTTTAAGGCCGTCTGGCACTTCACCATTAATGATGCGCTGGGCCAGCCCCTCGGCAATCGCGGTTTTACCCACACCTGGCTCACCGATCAGCACCGGGTTGTTCTTGGTACGGCGCTGCAGGACCTGGATGGTGCGACGAATCTCATCGTCACGGCCGATCACCGGATCAAGCTTGCCTTCTTCGGCGCGCTTGGTCAGGTCGACCGTGTATTTATCCAGGGCCTGGCGCGACTCCTCATGGTTGGGGTCATTCACCGCCTCGCCGCCACGCAGGTTGTTGATGGCGTTTTCCAGGGCTTTCTTGCTCACGCCCTGGCCCAGCAACAATTTGCCAAGCTTGCTGTTGTCGTCCATCGCGGCGAGCAGCACCAGTTCGCTGGAGATGAACTGATCACCTTTCTGCTGGGCCAGGCGATCGGCCTGGTTGAGCAGGCGTGCCAGGTCCTGCGACATATTCACGTCGCCGGTAGGATTTTGGATTTTCGGCAGTTGGTCGAGCTCTTTGCTCAACTCCTTGCGCAGGCTGTTAACGTCAAAGCCCACCTGCATCAACAAGGGCTTGATAGAACCACCTTGCTGATCCAGAAGTGCCTGCATCAAGTGCGCAGGCTCGATGGCCGGGTGGTCGAGGCCCACCGCCAGGGACTGGGAGTCCGATAAAGCCAACTGCAATTTGCTGGTTAAACGATCAATACGCATTAGTCACCTTCCTTTTGAGCAGGCCGGAGCTATAAACACACTTCCTGAATGAAGAAACCTGCCAGATACCCCTATAGATGCGGTCGATTCTGGGAGATTCAAGCTACAGAGCGTTGACGCAGATCAGAAGAGTCTAGCGCTCAAGCCAGATAAGGGAGGCAAACCGACCGGTGCGAGGGCTGCGGCGGTAGGAAAAGAAACGAGGGTCGGTCACGGTGCAGAAACCGCCGCCATATACGGCGGTGATGCCGCGTGCGGCCAGACGCAGGCGCGCCAGCTGGTAGATGTCAGCCATGAACTTGCCGGGGTTGCGGCTCGGCACAAAGGCCTCGGCAGTAACCGGCAACTGCTGCATAAAGGCTTCACGCACTTCCGGCCCGACTTCAAAGGCTTGCGGGCCGATTGCGGGGCCCAGCCAGACCAGTACATCGGCAGGCTCAGCCTCCAGGCTCTCAAAGGCTGCTTCCAGCACGCCCGCCGCCAGCCCACGCCATCCGGCATGGGCCGCGGCCACGCGAGTGCCGGCACGGTTGCAGAACAACGCGGGCAGGCAATCGGCGGTCATCGAGGTGCAGGCGACACCGGGCGTGCTGGTCCAACTGCCATCGGCTTCAGCGGTATGCGACGGGTCAGCCTCGACCACGGTTGTGCCGTGAACCTGGCGCAGCCACGCAGGCTGAATATCAAAGGCATCGGTAAGACGACGGCGATTTTCAAGGACCGCCTCCAGGCTGTCCTCGACATGATCACCCAGATTCAGGCTGTCGAACGGCGCCAGACTGACGCCGCCCGCACGGGTGGTGACGCAGGCCTTGACCCGAGCCGGCGCAGGCCAGTCAGGAATCAGCCAGTCACTCATCCGATAAACGCCTCGCGATCCTGCTTGAGCAGCGACAACAACCAGACCAGATCGTCCGGCAGAGGCGATTCCCAGCTCATCCGCTTACCGCTCGTCGGATGGTCCAGCTCCAGGAAGCGTGCATGCAGTGCCTGGCGCGGGAAGGATTTCAAGGATTCGACCATGGTCTGGCTCGCCGCCGGAGGAATACGGAAGCGACCACCGTAGGCCGGATCGCCGACCAACGGGAAGTTGATGTGGGCCATGTGCACACGAATCTGGTGAGTACGACCGGTTTCCAGCTTGACCCGCACGTGGGTGTGGGAGCGGAAACGCTCCAACACACGGTAGTGGCTGACGGCCTGCTTGCCGCCCTCCATCACCGCCATACGCTGGCGCTGCTGGCCATGGCGACCGATCGGCGCGTTGATCTTGCCACCCGCCACTACCACACCGATCACGATGCATTCGTAGATCCGGCTGACGCTGCGGCTCTGCAATTGTGTGACCAACTGCGTCTGCGCCTGAATGGTCTTGGCTACCACCATCAAGCCGGTGGTGTCTTTGTCCAGGCGGTGCACGATGCCGCAGCGCGGGACATTGATGATGTCCGGCACGTGGTGCAGCAGGGCATTGAGCAAGGTGCCATCAGCGTGCCCGGCGGCCGGGTGAACCACCAGACCTGCGGGTTTGTTGATGACCAGGATGTCATCGTCCTCGTAGACGATATCCAGCTCGATGTCCTGGGCGACCCATTCTCCCTGGGCTTCCTGCTCGGCAGTCAGCTCAAGAATCGCACCGCCATGCACTATGTCTCGCGGGCGGATAACCGCTCCATCCACAGTCAGGCGGCCGTCTTTGATCCAGGCGGAAAGGCGCGAGCGCGAGTGCTCAGCGAATAATTGTGCGGCGACTTGATCGAGGCGTTGGCCGCCCAATTCGGACGGCACCTCTGCGCGAAGTTCAATTTTATCGGACATGCTCAGACTAGGCGTGGCACAGCCTTTGGTTTCGGCTGCGCGCTTGTGGTTAAATACGGCGTCTTTTGCCCCGAGGCTTTCAACGGGGCGCTCATCATAACAGGACGGCCCCGCCCAAGACAGCGGCCGTCATAGGGACGCAAGCCGCCATGCAAGTGAAACACCTGCTGCTGATCGCCATCCTCGCCATGACTGCTGCTTGCTCGTCAACAAAGGAAGTCGTCGACGAAAACCTGAGCGAAGTCGAGTTGTACCAACTGGCTCAGAAAGACCTGGACAACAATAGCTACACCAGCGCCACAGCGAAGCTGAAGGCACTGGAGTCGCGCTATCCGTTCGGGCGTTACGCCGACCAGGCCCAGCTCGAGCTGATCTACGCCAACTACAAGAACGCCGAGCCTGAGGCTGCCAAGTCTGCCGCAGAGCGTTTTATCCGCCTGCACCCGCAGCACCCGAACGTCGACTACGCCTACTACATGAAGGGCCTGACTTCGTTCGACCAGGATGTTGGCCTGCTGGCGCGCTTCCTGCCGCTGGACATGACCAAGCGTGACCCGGGCGCTGCCCGCGACTCCTACAACGAGTTCGCCCAGTTGACCAGCCGCTACCCCAACAGCCGCTACGCGCCGGACGCCAAGCAGCGCATGATCTACCTGCGCAACCTGCTGGCCTCCTACGAGATCCACGTGGCGCACTATTACCTGACCCGTCAGGCGTACGTCGCCGCCGCCAACCGTGGTCGTTATGTAGTGGAAAACTTCCAGGAAACCCCTTCGGTGGGTGACGGCCTGGCAGTGATGACCGAGGCTTACCAGCGTCTGCACCTGGACGAGCTGGCCAACACCAGCCTGGAAACCCTGAAACTCAACTACCCGGACCACCCAAGCCTGAAGGACGGCCAGTTCGTGCCTCAGGTGGCCGAGGCAGACAACCGTTCGTGGCTGAGCAAATACACCCTGGGCCTGATCGAGTCCCGTCCACCGCTGCCGCCGGGCGAAACCCGCGCCAACCAGGACGTGATCAAGCAGTACCAGGACGCCAAGGAAGCCATTCCTTCGGAACTCAAGCCTCACGACGAGAACGGCGACGTGATCGAAGAGGAAGAACCGCAGGCCCTGGGCAACAACCAGGACCGTTCGTGGTTCAGCTACATGACCTTCGGCGTGTTCGACTGATCAGTCGGCGCGACGCAAAAGGAGCCCCTCGGGGCTCCCTTTTTTATGGGCCAGCATTATTGCTCTGTGCGCCTGCCACGTCCTTGGCTAAACTGGCGCATTCCCTGTCGAGAAACTACCTATCATGGTTCGTCTACTGTTCTGGATTGCCGTCATTGCTGCCGCGGTATGGTTTTGGCGCAAATTCAAAAGCCCGGCCGCTAAACAGCAACGTGCCAGCGAGCCCGGCGCAGCCATGATGGTGCGCTGCGCCCACTGCGGCGTGCACTTGCCGCAGGATCGCGCACTCAACTCACGCCAGGAGTGGTATTGCACCCAGGCGCATCTGGAACAAGGGCCGAAGTCTATCCAGCGTTGAGCCGACCGGCGGGCGCATAAGGTGCCGGGTCAATAATCGGCGCACGCTTGAGCAACAAGTCGGTAAACAATTGGCAGGATGCCGGCGCGAGCACCAGGCCGTTGCGGTAATGCCCACAGTTGAGCCACAACCCCTTGAACCCCGACACCTCACCAATATAGGGAATACCTTCGGGTGAGCCGGGGCGCAAACCGGCCCAATGCCCCACCACCTCTGCATCCGCCAGTGCGGGAATCAGCTCGACCGCCGAAGCCTTGAGGCTTTCCAGCGCGGTTTCAGTCGGCGTCTTGTCGAAGCCTTCATGCTCCAGAGTGCTACCGATCAGGATGTGCCCGTCACGCCGTGGAATCGCATAACGCCCCTTGGCCAGAACCATGCTCGACAGGAAGTCCGAGGCGCATTTGTACAGAATCATCTGCCCCTTGACCGGCTCCACCGGCAACGCCAAGCCCAGCGTGCCAAGCAGCTCACCGCTCCACGCCCCGGCCGCCAGTACCACCTGATCCCCGAGGATCGGACCAGCCGCCGTGTTTACGCCGACTACGCTGGCGCCATCCAGCACAAACCCGAGGACCTCGCACTGCTCGTGAATCGTCACATCGGGAAACGCCAATAGCGCCGCCTTGAGGGATTTGACCAGGCGCGGGTTACGCACATTGGCCACGTTGGCCATATAGATCGCCTGGGAATACCCGCTGCCCAACACCGGGGCGGCATCATGGGCGGCGGATACATCCACTTTGCTCAAGGGCCGACCTTCACGGGCCGCCCAAGCCAGGGCCTCGGTCTCATCATCCAGGTCCAGCCAGTACAAACCTGTGGTGTGAACCTCGGGGTCGATGCCCGTGGCAGCAAACAAGCGCTCCGCCAATTGCGGGTAAAAATCCTGGGACCAGTGAGCCAGCGCTGTGACTGCCGGGCTATAGCGCCATGGGTACAGGGGCGAAACAATGCCACCGCCCGCCCAGGAAGATTCCTGTCCCAGCCCTGACCGCTCCAGCAACACTACCGCCTGCCCTTGGGTCGCCAGGTTGTACGCCGTCAACAAGCCGATGACTCCGCCACCGACAATCACCACCTGCTGTTGCTTAGCCATCATTCGATCCAGCCGATAAATAGGGACAAGCGCACCGGGCGCCCAATCATCCAGCATCTGCATCACTGCCCCCAGCACGTCTGACGCGACATGTGCGGCGCCGCGCCAGGGTTGGCCCGCGCACCGGTGCTGGTCAGGCTGAACTCGCCGCAAGGGTCGCCCGCCATCACCGAGTCAAGGACCGGCGTGGCCACCAAGTGGAAGTCCTGAGGGTTCAATGCAGCGGTGATTCTATAGCGATCATTGCCGGAACTGACGCCGCTTGCGTCAATAAAAGTCCCGTTCTTCATATAAAAGCGCTCCAGATGCTGAGCCTGCTCACTCAACAGGGCGACAATTTGTGCGCGATACGCCTTTTTCATATGCCCGGTATACCCGGGGTAAGCGATCCCGGCCAGCAACGCGGTGATCACTACCGCGATCAGTAACTCGATCAGGCTAAAGCCCCAGCTATCCATGCCCATTTTATTGCTCCTTATTGAAGTTGCCGCCACATCACTCGTCGAAACCGCGAGCCGCCCTCGTCTTCTACCCGCGCAAATACGCTCTCCAGCACCGTGCGCGATTGGCCGCTCAGCCCCACAGCCGTCACCCGATACACCGCGGCCGGGGTTTGCGGCGGCAAATGTGCGAGCCCCACGCCAAGCCCCAGAGATTGCACACCGTAAAGACCGCCTTTCAGGGCAACCCAAGTCACACCCGAGACCGGGTTGAACCCGGCGCCCATCACCGACAACGCCTCCCCCGGCGGCGCACAGCTGGCAATCGACCGGCACAACGGCAACGCCGCAGCGCCCTGCGTTACCCTCGCCTCGCCCAGCCTCACGCCACTTTCAGCCTGTTGAAATGACTGGTTGCGATGCCACAGGCTGGCGGCGACCTTTTGTTGCGTCACAGCCCCTTGCATCGACGACAAGCCGACCAGCGATAACAACAGCAGAAACACCAGGCTGATCAGTAGGGCCATGCCCGCCTGCCGCGCATACAAACCTTCGCAACGCTGCATGCTCGCCCTACCCCAGCCGGTTTCGCAGCGCCGCCACGACGCTGTAGGTTTGGTCTTTTACCCGGCCTGTGGGGTCTTGCAGCGTCATCCGGATGCGCACACTGCGTATCAACGACGCGTCGGCCGGGCTTGCGTCGTAGCGCGCCACCCGCGTCGATGCAGGCGTGGCGGCCACGCCGAAGCTGATGTCAAAACTCTGCACGTTATCGACCAGCACCGCCTTGGCCGGCGCTGCCGGCGTGCTGACCTTTAACTGGCCCGCCTCGAAGGTGTAGGTGAGCTGGCGTATTGCAAACCGGGTCTGGCCAGGCGCCGGTACCGGGGAATTTGCGGTGTAGGCATGGGCGGTACTTGTGCAGTCCGACAGCACTGTCCAGTCAGGCTTGCCGCCGCCAGGGTCAGGTGTGATAAGCGTCAGCGACCTGGAGCCGCCCCCGGCATTCCACGCGACAGGCCGATCAAAGGCCGGCGGGGCGTTCTCGATAAAGGCCGTGGCCAAACAGCCAAACATGCCCGCCTGGCGTATATCCTGAATCAACTTGCCCAAGGCAAACCGCGCATCATCCTGAAGCAGCATCGCCGCCTGCTGGCTGGCGTGGGTCATCCGCGAGCTGATCGCCACCTGGCTGGCGCCCAGTACCAGCACCAGCCCGACGGCCAGGGCCAGCAGTAACTCGATCAGGCTGAAACCTCTCATTGCACCTCCCCTTGCTCGTCACTGATGCGGCTGGTGAGGGTGAACGTTTCCCGGGCGCCCGCAGCATTCGTGCCACGCTGATCATCCCAGCTGATGCTGACAGTCACCTCCTCCGCGCTGATCACCACCGAACCGTCGGCACTCTCCCCGGCAAAGCCACGAATATTGGCTTCGAAATCATGCAGGTCGAGGTCACGCACGCTGGCGCCGAGACTGCTGGCCGGGGCACGCGCACTTCGACGCCATGTGTAGTCGGCGCCGGAATTGGCGCGAATCCGGTCGAGCATGTCGTAGGCAATGAAACTGGCCTGGCTGGTCATCCTTGAGCTGTCGGTGTACTTGAGGGCATTGAGCTGAATCACCGCCGCGCCCAGCAGGCCGATGGCGAGAATCAGCACCGCCACCAGCACTTCGATCAGCGTCATACCGGTCTGGGCCCTAGGCAATACAGGGGGGAAACAAGTGTTCAGGCAGGCAAGCATTACCGTCGTCATCCGTGTCGAGGGCCGAAAAAAGCAGGTAAACCCTGCTGTGCGGCCCAAGACTAACGCCGGTTTTCGGCCCGCGCTGCTCCCGGAACAAAGGGTAATACTTTGGACATAAAGGCCATCATCCAGCGCCGTTACCGAGGCGCTATACCTAGGACTGCACCCATACGCTCAACCGCGTCCACGGAGGGACGGTCCATGCAACAACGTGGTTTCACTTTGATTGAACTGCTCATCGGGCTGGTCCTGAGTGGCGTCCTGGCGCACCTGGCAGTGCCCAACTTCAAGAGTTTGCTGGAATCCCATCAACGACAAAACGCCGCCCAATCGCTGGCAAATGGGCTGCGTTATGCACGCACGCAAGCGATCGCACACAACCGGGGCGTAGTCATTCAGGCGCTGGACGATGACTGGAGTCAGGGTTGGCGGGTAATACTGGATGTAAGCGGGCGCGGCCAGTTGGACGATAACAATCCCGTGCTGCTGGAGCGCCAGGACAGCGGGCGCGTTGCAATGGTGGGCAACGGGCCGGTGAAGAGCCTGGTGCGCTTCAGCGGGTTGGGCGAACCGGTATTTTCAGGCGGGGGGTTTCGGGCCGGCACGGTGCATGTGTGCGCGGACCAAGCGCAAAGCCTGTATCAAATCGTGCTGGCGCCGAGCGGGCGTATCAGCCTGCGCAGCGACAGAGCCGAGCAGGCGCTGTGCCGGAGCTACTCCGGCACCCTGGCACTCAAAGCAGCGAGCGAACACGCAGCTCCTTGGGCATGGAGAAGGTGATGTTCTCTTCACGCCCGGCCAGCTCATCGGCGCCGGTAGCACCCCAGGCGTGCAACTGCTGGATAACACCACGCACCAGCACTTCAGGGGCCGAAGCGCCCGCCGTGATGCCGATACGCTCAACGCCATCGAACCAGCTGCGTTGCATGTCTTCGGCACCGTCAATCAGGTACGCCGGTGTCGCCATGCGTTCAGCCAACTCGCGCAGGCGGTTGGAGTTGGAACTGTTGGGGCTACCAACCACCAGCACCACATCGCACTCATCAGCCAACTGCTTGACGGCATCCTGGCGGTTTTGGGTGGCATAGCAGATGTCGTCCTTGCGCGGCCCACCGATGGCCGGGAAACGGCTGCGCAGCGCGTCGATCACGCGACTGGTGTCGTCCATGGACAACGTGGTCTGGGTCACGAACGCCAAGCGCTCGGGGTTGTGTACCTGCAGGTTGGCGACGTCTTTTTCGTCTTCCACCAGGTAGATCGCGCCGCCGTTGCTGGCGTCGTACTGGCCCATGGTGCCTTCGACTTCCGGGTGGCCGGCATGGCCGATGAGGATGCACTCGCGGCCGTCGCGGCTATAGCGTGCGACTTCGATATGCACTTTGGTGACCAGCGGGCAGGTGGCGTCGAAGACTTTCAGGCCACGGCCTGCCGCTTCGGTACGCACTGCCTGGGAAACCCCGTGGGCGCTGAAGATGACGATCACGTCGTCCGGCACCTGATCCAGTTCTTCGACAAAGATGGCGCCACGCGCACGCAGGTCTTCGACCACGAACTTGTTGTGGACGACTTCATGGCGTACATAAATCGGCGGCCCGAAGACTTCCAGGGCGCGATTGACGATTTCGATCGCCCGGTCCACGCCGGCGCAGAAGCCACGGGGGTTGGCGAGTTTGATTTGCATGCTGTGCCTCGTGTCTTGCTCGGCAAGAAATTGGATCTTGTGGGAGCTGGCTTGCCTGCGATGCGAACGACCCGGTGTATCAGCTACACCGGGGTGATGCTATCGCAGGCAAGCCAGCTCCCACACAAGCCTGCTCTCACAGGAGCCGGTTTCGGTGATCAGAGCGCTTTAACGTCGATGATTTCAACGTCAAACGTCAAGGTTTTACCGGCCAACGGGTGGTTGAAGTCGATGGTCACTTGCGCGTCATCGAAGGTTTTGACCACACCGGGCAATTCGGTATTCGCCGCATCGTTGAAGATCACCAGCAGGCCCTCCGACAGGTCCATGTCCTGGAACTGCGAACGCGGGATGATCTGCACGTTCTGCGGGTTGGGCTGGCCAAAGGCGTTTTCCGGCAGGATCTGCAGGGTGCGCTTGTCACCGGCCTTGAAGCCGAACAGGGCCGCTTCAAAACCCGGCAGCAGGTTGCCGTCGCCGACCTTGAAGGTCGCCGGCGCTTTGTCGAACGTGCTGTCGACCGTGTCGCCATTCTCCAGGCGCAATGCGAAATGCAAAGTGACTTCCGTGTTCTGGCCGATGCGTTGCTCAGCCAATACCTGATCAGTCATTGACGGTCTCTCCGGTTTTCTTGCTTTTGAACATGTCCAACGCCAGCATGATTGCGCCGACGGTGATGGCGCTGTCGGCAAAGTTGAACGCCGGGAAGTACCAGCGGTTCTGCCAATGCACCAGAATGAAGTCGATCACATGGCCCAGGGCGATGCGGTCGTACAGGTTGCCCAGCGCGCCGCCCAGCACCAGAGCCAGGGCGATGGCCAGCCAGGTGTCATCACGGCCCAGGCGCTTGAGCCACACCACCAGCACCGCGCTGACCACCACGGCGATCAGGGCGAACAGCCAGCGCTGCCAGCCGCCGCTGTCCGCCAGGAAGCTGAACGCCGCGCCGGTGTTGTAGGCCAGGGTCCAGCTGAAGTAGTCAGGAATGACCACGATCTGCTGGAACATTTCCAGGGAGCCCTCGAAGTGAGCCTTGCTGACCTGGTCGATGACCAGAACCAGCAAGCTCAAGACGAGCCAGCCCAGACGTCCGAAACGGCCGGCGGCATTAGGCATAGTGGCGAACCTCGCCATCACCGCTGATGTTGTCGACGCAACGACCGCAGATTTCCGGATGCTCAGGGTTCACGCCGACGTCTTCACGGCAGTGCCAGCAACGGGCGCACTTGGCGAAGGCCGACTTGACCACTTTGAGCTTAAGGCCGGGCACTTCGGTCGCGACCGCGTCCGCCGGGGCCTGGGCAAACGGCGCCAGGCTCGCGGTGGAGGTGATCAGCACGAAGCGCAGTTCGTTGCTCAGCTTGGCCAGGTCGGCGGTCAGGCCATCCTCGGCAAACAGGGTGACTTCGGCTTGCAGGTTGCCACCAACGGCCTTGGCCGCACGTTGCACTTCCAGCTCCTTGTTCACCGCAACTTTGACGGCCATCACGCCTTCCCAGTACTCGCGGCCCAGCTCGAAGTCGGCTGGCAGTTCGGTCAGCCCTTCGTACCAGGTGTTGAGCATCACGGATTCGTTACGTTCGCCCGGCAGGTACTCCCACAGCTCATCGGCGGTGAAGGCCAGGATCGGCGCGATCCAGCGCACCAGCGCTTCCGAGATGTGGTACAGCGCGGTCTGCGCCGAGCGGCGCGCCGTGCTGTTGGCCGCAGTGGTGTACTGGCGGTCCTTGATGATGTCGAGGTAGAAACCACCCAGCTCCTGCACGCAGAAGTTGTGGATCTTCGAGTACACGTTCCAGAAGCGGTATTCGCCGTAGTGTTCCTGCAACTCGCGCTGCAGCAACAGGGTACGGTCCACGGCCCAACGGTCCAGGGCGAGCATGTCCTCGGCCGGCAGGATGTCGGTGGCCGGGTTGAAACCGGTCAGGTTCGACAGCAGGAAGCGTGCGGTATTTCGGATGCGGCGGTAGGCATCGGCGCTACGAGCCAGGATCTGGTCGGAGACGGCGATCTCGCCCGAGTAGTCGGTGGAAGCGACCCACAGACGCATGATGTCGGCGCCCAAAGTGTCGTTGATCTTTTTCGGCTCGATCACGTTCTTCAGCGACTTGGACATCTTGCGGCCCGTCTCGTCGACGGTGAAGCCGTGGGTCAGCAACTCGCGGTACGGCGCGTGGTTGTCGATGGCGCAACCGGTCAGCAAGGAGGAGTGGAACCAGCCACGGTGCTGGTCCGAGCCTTCCAGGTACAGGTCGGCACGCGGGCCGGTCTCGTGGCCCATCGGGTGCGAACCGCGCAGCACGTGCCAGTGGGTGGTGCCCGAGTCGAACCACACGTCGAGGGTGTCACTGATCTTGTCGTACAGCGGCGCTTCGTCGCCCAACAGTTCGGCGGCGTCCAGCTTGAACCAGGCTTCAATGCCTTCCTGTTCAACACGCTGGGCCACTTCTTCCATCAGTTCAACGGTGCGTGGGTGCAGCTCGCCGCTTTCCTTATTAAGGAAAAACGGGATCGGCACGCCCCAGTTGCGCTGGCGGGAGATGCACCAGTCCGGGCGGTTGGCGATCATCGAGTGCAGGCGCGCCTGGCCCCAGGCCGGCACGAACTGGGTGTCTTCGATGGCTTTGAGCGAGCGCACACGCAGGGTGTCGCCGCTGGTTGGCTCTTTGTCCATGCCGATAAACCACTGCGCAGTGGCGCGGTAGATCAGCGGGGTCTTGTGGCGCCAGCAGTGCATGTAGCTGTGCTTGATGGTTTCGGTGTGCAGCAGCGAACCGACTTCACGCAGCTTGTCGATGATCGGCTCGTTGGCCTTGAAGATGAACTGGCCGCCGAAGAACTCCAGCGACGGCGCGTACACGCCATTGCTCTGCACCGGGTTGAGGATGTCGTCGTTGACCATGCCGTAGGCTTTGCAAGTCACGAAGTCGTCCACGCCGTAGGCTGGCGCGGAGTGAACCACACCGGTGCCCGAACCCAGCTCGACGTAGTCAGCCAGGTAAACCGGCGACAGACGGTCGTAGAACGGGTGACGGAAGTTGATCAGCTCCAGCGCCGTGCCGGTGGTGGTGGCGATCACCGAACCTTGCAGCTCGTAACGTTCAAGGCAGGCTTCAACCATTTCTTCAGCGAGTACCAGCAGGCGATCACCGACGTCCACCAGGGCGTAGGTGAATTCCGGGTGCACGTTGAGCGCCTGGTTGGCCGGGATGGTCCACGGGGTGGTGGTCCAGATCACGATGGCTGCCGGCTTGCTCAGGTTTGCCAGGCCAAAGGCCTCGGCCAGCTTGGCGTCGTCGGCGATCGGGAAGGCGACGTCGATGGTCGAGGACTTTTTCTCTTCGTACTCGACCTCCGCTTCAGCCAGGGCCGAACCGCAGTCGAAGCACCAGTTCACGGGCTTGAGGCCCTTGAACACAAAACCGCCCTTGACGATTTCGGCCAAGGCACGGATTTCACCGGCCTCGTTCTTGAAGTTCATGGTCTTGTACGGGTTGTCCCACTCGCCGAGCACACCCAGGCGGATGAATTCGGACTTTTGCCCTTCGATCTGCTCGGTAGCGTAGGCACGGCACAGTTCGCGGGTTTTATCCGCGCTCAGGTTCTTGCCGTAGGTCACTTCGACTTTGTGTTCGATGGGCAGGCCGTGGCAGTCCCAACCCGGGACATACGGCGCGTCGAAGCCCGACAGGGTCTTCGAGCGAAGGATCATGTCCTTGAGAATCTTGTTCAGCGCATGACCGATGTGAATCGTGCCGTTGGCATAAGGAGGGCCGTCGTGCAGGACGAACTTCGGACGATCCTTGCCAATTTCGCGCAACTTTCCGTACAGGCCAATACTGTCCCAGCGCTGCAGGATCTGCGGTTCGCGCTGTGGCAGGCCGGCCTTCATTGGGAAGGCGGTGTCCGGAAGGTTTAGCGTGGCTTTATAGTCGGTCATTTAAGGCTCTTCGGTTAGCGATGGGCGCTAGGTGCGGCTAGTGCACGGGCGGCGGCGACATCCGCATTGATCGCCGTTTTCAACGCCTCAAGGGAGGCGAAACGCTGCTCTTCACGCAGCTTCTGGTGGAATACCACCGTCAAACGCCGGTCATACAGATCACCGGCAAAATCCAACAAATGAACTTCCAGGTGGGCCTTGCCATCACCTGCAACCGTGGGCCTGACGCCTATGTTGGCGACTCCCGGCCACGATTGGCCGTCGATGTCGACGCTCACCAGGTAAACCCCGGTCAGCGGCACACGACGGCGCTTGAGTTGCACGTTGGCGGTTGGCGTGCCCAGTTGGCGCGCCAGCTTCTGGCCGTGCAGTACCCGCCCGGCAATGCGGAACGGGCGGCCGAGCAACCGCTCGGCCAAGGCGAAGTCGGCAGCGGCCAGGGCGTTACGCACCTGGGTACTGCTCACACGCAGGCCGTCCAGTTCGACGGTTTGCGCGGCTTCGACGGTAAAACCCTGGGTGATACCGGCGTGCTGCAGGAAATCGAAATCACCGACGCGGTCGCACCCGAAACGGAAGTCGTCACCGACCTCCAGGTGCTGCACGCCCAGGCCATCGACGAGGATACGGTCAACGAACTCGGCGGCGCTGAGGCTTTGCAAACGCTGATTGAAGGCCAGGCAGAGGACGCGGTCCACACCTTCTTCGGCCAGCAGTTGCAGCTTGTCGCGCAGGCGGGCCAGGCGCGCCGGCGCCGTTTCCGGAGTGAAGTATTCCCGCGGCTGTGGCTCAAAAATCACCACGCAGCTGGGCACGCCCAACTCGACTGCACGCTCGCGCAGCCGGGCCAGGATAGCCTGGTGGCCACGGTGAACACCGTCAAAGTTGCCAATAGTGGCGACGCAGCCCCGATGCTGGGGGCGCAGGTTGTGGAGACCTCGAACCAGCTGCATAACGCGCTTCTTGCTCATAAAGTGGTCGATTATAACCACACCCGGCCCCGGACGACAGGCAACAGCGCAGCCCAAATGGATCGAATCGATAAAACACCCGTTTTATCGCGGCAAACTCTCTAGTTCAGTGACTTGCGGTTGAAATCCCGCAGGCGGAAGCCCTGCAGCAGCAACATCCCGAAGTACACCACCACACCGGCGACTACCAGCACGCCCAGACGCATGAAGCGCTCCAGCATATGGCCTTCGCTCCAGGCGGGCATAACGTGCATCAGGCCCAGCAGCACCGCCGACATCACCGCCACCGCCACCAGCAGCTTGAGCGCAAACAGGCCCCAGCCCGGCTGCGGCTGGAACATCTGTTGTTTGCGCAGTTGATAGAACAGCAGGCCGGCGTTGATGCAGGCCCCGGCGCTAATGGCCAGGGCCAGGCCGGCATGGGCCAGCGGGCCGATAAACACCAGGTTGAGCAGTTGCGTGACGATCAGCGTGAAGATCGCGATCTTGACCGGCGTGCGGATGTTTTGCTGGGCGTAGAAGCCTGGCGCCAGCACTTTGATCACGATGATCCCGAGCAGGCCGACAGAATACGCGACCAGCGCGTGCTGGGTCATTAGTGCGTCATGCGCGTCAAATTGGCCGTACTGGAACAGCGAAACCGTTAACGGCTCGGCCAGAATCCCTAGCGCCAGGGAACACGGCAGCACCAGCACAAAGCACAGGCGCAGGCCCCAATCGAGGATGCGCGAGTACTCCTGGCGGTCCTTGCTCGCGTAGGTACGCGCCAGGGTCGGCAGCAAAATCGTGCCGAGGGCCACGCCGAGCACACCGGACGGCAATTCCATCAGGCGATCGGCGTAGTACATCCACGACACCGAACCGGACACCAGCAATGAGGCAAACGCGGTGTTGATGATCAGGGAGATCTGGCTCACCGAGACCCCAAGGATCGCCGGCAGCATATTGCGCATCACGCGCCATACGCCGGTGTCCTTGAGGTTGAGACGCGGCAGTACGAGCATGCCGATCTTTTTCAGGTGCGGCAATTGATAGAGCAACTGCGCCAGGCCACCGGCCAATACCGCCCAGCCCAGGGCCATCACGGGCGGATCGAAGTACGGCGTGAGGAACAACGCGAAAATAATCATGCTGACGTTCAGCAGGGTCGGCACAAACGCCGGCACCGAGAAGCGGTTCCAGGTGTTGAGGATCGCTCCGGCAAGGGATGAAAGGGAAATCAGCAATATATAAGGAAAGGTCACGCGCAGCAGATCGGTGGTCAGCGCGAATTTTTCCGGTGTATTGGCGAAACCGGGCGCGGTGGCCCAGATCACCCAGGGCGCGGCGAGCATGCCGAGCACAGTCACCAGCATCAGCACCAGGGTCAACAGGCCCGAGACGTAGGCAATAAAGGTACGGGTCGCCTCTTCGCCTTGCTGGGTCTTGTACTCGGCCAGGATCGGCACGAAGGCTTGGGAAAACGCGCCCTCAGCGAAGATACGCCGCAACAGATTGGGCAGTTTGAAGGCAATAAAGAACGCATCCGTGGCCATGCTGGCGCCAAAAATGCGCGCCAGCAGGGTGTCTCGCACAAACCCCAATACCCGGGAGATCATCGTGATAGAGCTGACGGCAGCCAACGATTTGAGCAGATTCATTGAAAGAGTTTGCGCCTATAGGTAAAGAGCAGGCGAACTGTGCGCCTACTTATGCGATACTGCGCGCCTGCAACAGCACAGAGCCAAAGCTCGCGAGTTTACAGGTCAAGCGCCGGAAATAAATCACCCGCCTCTTCAGATCGACCACTCAGCAGTTCGCATCAGCCGCCCTTGACAACCCATCAAGTCATCGGCATGATTCGCGGCCTATTTTGTTTGCTATTTCCTAAAAAGTCTTTCGAGGAGCTCGACGGTGGCCAACACACCTTCCGCCAAAAAACGTGCAAAACAGGCTGAGAAGCGTCGCAGCCACAACGCCAGCCTGCGTTCCATGGTTCGTACCTACATCAAGAATGTAGTTAAAGCCATCGACACCAAAGACGCTGAAAAAGCCCAAGCTGCTTACGTTCTGGCCGTGCCAGTTATCGACCGTATGGCCGATAAAGGCATCATCCACAAGAACAAGGCCGCTCGTCATAAGAGCCGCCTGAATGGCCACATCAAGGCTCTGAGCGTCGCTGCTGCAGCCTAAGTGGTAACAACTGACTCGCAGCCCAGGTCGCGTAACAGTTAAGAAATGCCCCGTACCGAAAGGTCCGGGGCATTTTTGTTTGCCCACAAAAAACCCCTTTTATCTGTGAGCGGGCTTCTTGTGGCGAGCGGGCTTGCCCGCGCTGGGGCGCGAAGCGGCCCTGAAACCTGCGACCGCGATCGGTCTGAAACGGCGCGGGGGATTTATTGGGGCCGCTTCGCCCCCAACGCGGGCAAGCCCGCTCGCCACAGAAGATGCACTCGACTTAACTATCGGGCAAAAAAACGCCCCGAACCAGTCGGGGCGTTTTTGCTACCGATTGATCAAACCACAATCAATGGTGATGACCGCCTTCACCGTGGACGTGGCCGTGAGCCACTTCTTCCTGGGAAGCGTCGCGGATGGCAACGATCTTCACTTGGAAGTTCAGGCGCTGGCCTGCCAGAGGGTGGTTGCCGTCGACGGTGACGTCGTCGCCGTCCAGATCGCGGATGGTGACGATCTGCATTTGGCCGTCCGGCGCGGAAGCGTGGAACTGCATGCCGACTTCCAGCTCATCAACACCTTCGAACATGCTGCGGCTCAGGGTGCTGACCAGTTCAGCGGAGTATTCGCCGTAAGCATCTTCAGGTTCTACGGCGACGGTCAGTTCGTCACCAACGTTCTTGCCTTCCAGCGCCTTCTCCAGGCCCGGGATGATGTTACCTGCGCCTTGCAGGTAGACCAGCGGCGCGCCGCCGGCGGAGCTGTCGATGACCTCACCAGCGTCGTTGGTCAGGGTATAGTCGATGGAGACAGCCTTGTTAGCGGCGATCGTCATGGGGCGAGACCTTTTGCATAAGAATGAAGAACGGACAAGTCTAAACAAGGATTTGCCCGAAAGCGAACAGAACCCGGACGGACGGGGTCGAACAAACGTCTCGACCGTCACCGGTTTTCATCAAGATGAGGACCAGCAATGGGTCGTCGAACTGTCCTGCGGCCACACTCAGCACTTGCGTCATCAGCCGCCGTGGCAATCCCGGGCCTGGGTGACGGACCCCACGCAACGCCTTGAAAAAATAGGTCAGCGCTTTGCGTGTGGCTGGTGCGCTCAAGCCCCGGATAGAGATAACCTTGTCAGCTGATTCCCCCGGTAGGCCATCAGCTATAGACGGCCACCGAAGCCATGCACCTCCAGAGAATTCGCATGCAGACTTTTTTTATCGCGCCCACCGATTTTGGTGTGGGTCTGACCTCCATCAGCCTTGGGCTGGTGCGTACCCTTGAGCGGGCCGGGCTGAAAGTCGGCTTTTTCAAGCCGATTGCGCAGCCGCACCCCGGCGACACCGGCCCCGAGCGCTCCACCGAACTGGTGGCCCGCACCCACGGCCTCAAGCCGCCGCAACCCTTGGGCCTGGCCCATGTGGAGCGGATGCTCGGCGACGGCCAGCTCGACGAGCTGCTCGAAGAAATCATCACCCTGTATCAACAGGCCGCCATCGGCAAGGACGTGCTGATCGTCGAGGGCATGGTGCCGACCCGCAGCGCCAGCTATGCGGCGCGGGTCAACCTGCACCTGGCCAAGAGCCTGGACGCAGAAGTGATCCTGGTGTCGGCCCCGGAAAACGAAGTGCTCACCGAGCTATCAGGGCGCGTGGAATTGCAGGCCCAGCTGTTCGGCGGCCCGAAAGACCCGAAAGTGCTCGGCGTGATCCTCAACAAGGTGCGCACCGACGAAAGCATTGAAGCCTTCTCGGCGCGTCTCAAGGAGCACTCGCCGCTGTTGCGCAGCGGTGACTTCCGCCTGCTCGGCTGCATCCCCTACCAGCCGGAACTCAACGCGCCGCGCACCCGCGACGTGGCCGACCTGATGGGCGCGCAGATCCTCAACGCCGGCGACTACGAAACCCGGCGCATGACCAAAATCATCATCTGCGCCCGCACCATGCGTAACACCGTGGAGCTGCTCAAGCCCGGCGTGCTGGTGGTGACCCCGGGCGACCGCGACGACATCATCCTCGCCGTCAGCCTGGCTGCGATCAACGGCGTGCCCCTGGCCGGCCTGTTGCTGACCAGCGACACCCTGCCCGATCCACGCATCATGGATTTGTGCCGCGGCGCATTCCAGGCCGGGCTGCCGGTGCTGTCGGTGAGCTCCGGCTCGTACGACACGGCCAACCAGCTCAATGGCCTGAACAAGGAAATCCCTATCGATGACCGTGAGCGCGCAGAGATCATCACTGACTTTGTCGCCAGCCACCTCGATGCGCGCTGGCTGCACCAACGCTGCGGCACGCCACGGGAGATGCGCCTGTCGCCGGCGGTATTCCGCTATCAGCTGATCCAGCGCGCCCAGGCCGCCAACAAGCGCATTGTATTGCCCGAGGGCAGCGAGCCGTTGACCGTACAAGCCGCCGCCATCTGCCAGGCCCGGGGGATTGCCCGCTGCGTGCTGCTGGCCAAGCCTGCGGACGTGGAAGCCGTCGCCCGCGCCCAGGGCATCGAACTGCCCGAGGGCCTGGAGATTCTTGACCCGGACCTGATTCGCCAGCGCTACGTCGAACCGATGGTCGCGCTGCGCAAGAGCAAGAGCCTCAATGCGCCGATGGCCGAGCAGCAACTGGAGGACACGGTGGTGATCGCCACCATGATGCTCGCCCTGGACGAAGTCGACGGCCTGGTCTCCGGGGTTATCCACTCCACCGCCAACACCATCCGCCCTGCCCTGCAGCTGATCAAGACCGCGCCGGGCTGCACCCTGGTGTCGTCGGTGTTCTTTATGCTGTTTCCCGAGCAGGTGCTGGTGTACGGCGACTGCGTGATGAACCCGCACCCAAGCGCAGCCGAGCTGGCGGAAATCGCCCTGCAAAGCGCCGACTCGGCCGCCGCGTTCGGCATCACCCCACGTGTGGCGATGATCAGCTATTCCAGCGGCGATTCGGCCAGCGGCGAGGAAGTGGAAAAAGTCCGCGAAGCCACCCTGCTCGCCCACGAGCAGCAAAGCTCACTGCTGATCGACGGACCACTGCAATATGACGCCGCCGCCAACGAAGCCGTCGCCCGACAGCTGGCGCCCGACAGCCTGGTCGCGGGCAAGGCCACCGTGTTCGTGTTCCCGGACCTGAACACCGGCAACACCACGCACAAGGCCGTGCAACGCAGCGCCGATTGCGTGAGCCTGGGGCCGATGCTCCAGGGCCTGCGCAAACCCGTCAACGATCTGCCACGTGGCGCCCAGGTCGACGACATCGTGTACACCATCGCGCTGACTGCGATCCAAGCCGCCAACCGACCTATGGATATCTAAATGTTGGGTTTTCTACCTGCCGCCGTGCGCGGGGTGATCGCTTCGCTGTTGCTGGCACTGAATACGATCCTGCTGTGTTCGTTCCTGTTTATCGTCGCGCTGTTCAAGGCCCTGCCGTTCGCCAAGCGCTTCAGCGAATGGCTGATGAACCACACCCATGAAGCCTGGGTGACCAACAACAAGGGCTGGATGAACCTGGTGTGCCGCACCCGCTGGCACCTGACCGGCCTTGAGGGCCTGGATTACCAGCACTCGTACCTGGTGACCAGCAACCACCAGAGCTGGGTCGACATCATGGTGTTGCAATACGTGCTCAATCGGCGGATTCGCCCACTGAAGTTCTTCCTCAAGCAAGAACTGATCTGGGTGCCGGTGATTGGCCTGGCGTGGTGGGCGCTGGGCTTTCCGTTCATGAAGCGTTACACCAAAGCCTATCTGGAGAAACACCCGGAGAAAAAAGGCAAAGACCTGGAAACCACTCGCAAGACCTGCGCGAAGTTTCGCGACAACCCCGTGGGCATTTTCAACTTTGCCGAAGGCACACGGTTTACCCCAGGCAAGCATGCCCAGCAGAACTCGCCGTTTCGTTACCTGCTCAAGCCCAAGGCCGGTGGTATCGCGTTTGTGCTGGATGCCATGGGTGAACAGCTGAAGTCACTGGTGAACGTGACCATCCACTACCCGGCTGGGCGCCCTGGTTATTGGGATTTGCTCTGCGGGAATGTGAAGGACGTGGTGGTGCACTTTGAAGAGGTGCAGATCCCGGCCGAGTTTATTGGCAAGAATTATGAGCAGGATGGGGAATATCGGTTGGCGTTCCAGGGCTGGATCAACCGGTTGTGGGAAGAGAAAGATGACTTGCTCGATCAACTTCACAAAGATTTCCCAGAACGCCGCTGATCGCAATATGGACACACTTGCCTGTGGGAGCTGGCTTGCCTGCGATAGCATCGCCGCGGTGTAACTGGCAGACCGAGGTGCGTGCATCGCAGGCAAGCCAGCTCCCACAGTTGACCGAGTTGTTTTGAAAACATTAAAAAGCCCGCCACCGAGTGATCGGTGGCGGGCTTTTTTGTGGCCGCGAGGTTTAGATCGCGCCGCGCTGACGCAACAGCTCCAGCACTTGCTTGACGCTTTCTTCCAGAGACAGGGCCTGGGTGTCGATCACCAGATCGGCATTCAGCGGCACGTCGTACGGGAAGGATTCGCCAGGGATGTTATCCCCGCCGGCAGCGTACAAGCCTTGCGGATCACGCTCGGCGCACACCAGCGGCGACGCTTGCACGTAGACGGTCAGCAGGCGGTCGGCGCCAATCAACGCCTTGGCCTGTTCACGCCCTTCGGCATCCGGCGCAACAAACGCAGCCAGGGTCAACAAGCCCGCTTCGTTGAACTGACGCGCAACGTGAGCCGCACGACGCCAGTTCTCGGTGCGCCCGGCACGGTCCTGCGGCAAGCCTTTGTTCAGGTCGTGACGCAGGTTCTGGCCATCCAGTACGAACACCGCCCGGCCCATGTCGAACAGCTTGCGCTCAACCGCATAGGCCAAGGTGCTCTTGCCCGCGCCCGACAGGCCGCTGAACAGTACGGTGGCCGGTTGCTGGCCGAAGCGCAGTGCGCGCTCTTCGGTGGCCACGTGAGCTAATTTGCCGTGCTGCGCCGCGCTGCCGTGAGTAACCGGCGGCGCGATGATCATGCCCGCAGCCACAGTGCCATTGGTCAAACGGTCGATGACGATAAACGCGCCCGTGGTGCGATTACTGTCGTAGCCGTCCAAAGCGATGGCGGCGTCGAGGCTGACCTTGACCCGGCCGATCTCGTTCAACTGCAGCGAACTCGCCGGACCTTCGGCCAGGGTGTTCACGTCCACACGGTGCACGATGCTGGTGATGGAACCCGGCACGTAGCTGGTGGCGCGCTTGATGTCGTATTTCTTGCCCGGCAGCATCGGCTCTTCGGCCATCCACACCAGCATGGCGTCGAACGCGTCGGTAACTTGCGGCACATTGTCGGCATGCACCAGCAGGTCGCCACGGGAGATGTCGATCTCGTCTTCCATGGTCAGGGTCACGGCCTGGCCCGGGCCTGCGTGCTCCAGCTCACCTTCAAAGGTAACGATGGATTTGACGCGGCTGCTCTTGCCTGACGGCAGCACTACGACTTCGTCGCCCTTGTGCACGATGCCGCTGGCCAGGGTGCCGGCGAAGCCACGGAAGTTCAGGTTCGGACGGTTGACGTACTGCACCGGGAAGCGCAGGTCGGTGTAGTTGCGGTCGTTGGCGATCTCGACGGTTTCCAGGATCTCCATCAGCGACTGCCCGGTGTACCACGGCGAACGCTCGCTCTTGTTCACCACGTTGTCGCCCTTGAGCGCCGACATCGGCACGAAGGCCAAGGTGCTCGGCTTGAAGGCGATACCGTCGGCGAACTTCAGGTAATCGGCCTTGATCTGCTCGAATACGCTTTGGTCGAAGCCATTGATGTCCATCTTGTTGACGGCCACCACGATGTGTTTGATGCCCAGCAACGAGGCGATAAAGCTGTGACGACGGGTCTGGGTCTGCACACCGTAGCGCGCGTCGATCAGGATGATCGCCAGGTCACAGGTGGACGCACCGGTGGCCATGTTGCGGGTGTACTGCTCGTGGCCGGGGGTGTCGGCGATGATGAATTTGCGCTTGGCGGTAGAGAAGTAGCGGTAGGCAACATCGATGGTGATGCCCTGCTCACGCTCGGCCTGCAGGCCGTCGACCAGCAAGGCCAGGTCGATGTCGTCGCCGGTGGTGCCGGATTTTTTCGAATCGCGGGTGATGGCTTCCAGGTGATCTTCGTAGATCATCTTGGAGTCGTGCAGCAGGCGCCCGATCAGGGTGCTCTTGCCGTCGTCGACGTTGCCACAGGTCAGGAAGCGCAACATTTCCTTGCGCTCGTGCTGGCTCAGGTAGGCGAGGATGTCCTCGCTGATCAAATCAGATTGATGCGACATGACAGCCCCTTAGAAATAGCCTTGACGTTTTTTATCTTCCATCGAGCCTGCACCATCGTGGTCGATGACACGGCCCTGGCGCTCGGAAGTTCGCGTCAGGAGCATTTCCTGAATGATGTCGGTCAGCGTTTCGGCTTCGGACTCCACCGCACCCGTCAACGGGTAGCAGCCAAGGGTACGGAAACGTACTTTCTTTTTGACGATTCGGGCTTTGTCTTCATCGGACAAGTGCTCAAGGATGCGGTCGTCGTCGATCATGATCAACGTGCCGTTCTTCTCGATCACATCGCGTTCGGCGGCGAAGTACAGCGGCACAATCGGGATGCCTTCGAGGTAGATGTACTGCCAGATGTCCAGCTCGGTCCAGTTGGACAGCGGGAACACACGGATCGATTCGCCCTTGTTGACGTTGCCGTTGTAGACGTTCCACAGCTCCGGGCGCTGGTTCTTTGGGTCCCAGCGGTGTTTGCTGTCGCGGAATGAGTACACGCGCTCTTTGGCGCGGGATTTCTCTTCATCACGACGGGCGCCGCCGAACGCTGCGTCGAAACCATGCTTGTCCAGGGCCTGCTTGAGGCCCTCGGTCTTCATGATGTCGGTGTGCTTGGCGCTGCCGTGGGTGAACGGGTTGATGCCCTGCGCCACACCATCGGGGTTGACGTGGGTGATCAGGTCCAGGCCCAGTTCCTCGACCATTTTGTCGCGGAACTTGTACATTTCCTGGAATTTCCAGCGGGTATCGACGTGCATCACTGGGAACGGCAGTTTGCCTGGGAAAAAGGCTTTGCGCGCCAGGTGCAGCATCACGGCGGAGTCTTTACCGATCGAGTAGAGCATCACCGGGTTGTCGAACTCGGCGGCGACCTCGCGGATGATGTGGATGCTTTCCGCCTCCAGCTGTTTCAGATGCGTCAGTTTGTCGACCATGGTTACTCACGGAAAAACGATCTTATGGACGGCCAGCGGGCCGTGTTCGAGCGGGGCATGCTAGCACAGCACCTTCTTCTATTCAGGGAGCCGGCTAGATCGAAACGATATATCAATATATCGCCGGGTTTGGCCCCACTCGGTCGAAGGTGGGAGCGGGCTTGCTCGCGAATGCAGTGTGTCAGCCAGCGCATGTATCAACTGACAGCCCGCCTTCGCGAGCAAGCCCGCTCCCACATGTTGTTCAACGGTGTGGCTCAGATCGGATTGAGGCAATCGATGAACAGATGCTCCAGGGCAAACCGCCGCGCCAGGTAATCGCCCAGCGCCTGTACGCCGTAGCGCTCGGTGGCATGGTGGCCGGCGGCGATAAAGCTGATGTGGTTTTCCCGCGCACTGTGGAAGGTCTGCTCGGAAGCCTCGCCACTGAGGAACAGGTCGACACCGGCCGCAATCGCGTCGTCGATATAGCCCTGTCCACCGCCGGTGCACCAGCCGACGCGGCGGATCATTTCGCTGCCTTCGATCAGCAGTGGCTCGCGGCCCATCACGTCCTGCACGCGGCGGGCGAAGTCACGGGGCGACAAGGGCTCCGCCAGGGAGCCGACCAGGCCGACGACCTTGGGGTTATTCGGGTCCAGCGGGCCTTCGACCGTGATGTCCAGCTGGCGAGCCAGTTGCACGTTATTGCCGACATCCGGGTGCAGGTCCAACGGCAGGTGGTAGGCCAGCAGACTGATGTCGTGCTTGAGCAGGGTTTTCAAGCGGCGTTGCTTCATGCCGGTGATGCAGGGGTTTTCGCCTTTCCAGAAATAACCGTGATGCACCAGGATCAGGTCAGCCTGGGCTTCGACGGCGGCGTCCAGCAGGGCCTGACTGGCGGTGACGCCGCTGACGATGCGCATCACCTGCGGGCGACCCTCGACCTGCAGGCCATTGGGGCAATAATCGGCAATTTTTGCGCTGCCAAGGTAGCGGTCCGCTTCCTCGACGAGGGTGGTAAGGGGGACGGCCATAAAAGACTCCTAAATATCCCGTTCGCAGGCGTCGCAGCCTCGTATAATGCGCGACATTATGGGCGCTCTCCCGCCCCCTGCAACCTGTCAGGACTTACTTGATGCTCAAGGCACTGCGTTTTTTTGGATGGCCATTGCTGGCTGGCGTGCTGATCGCGATGCTGATTATTCAGCGTTATCCCCAGTTGGTGGGCTTACCCAGCCTTGATGTGAACCTGCAACAGGCACCGCAAACCAGCGCGGTGGTACAAGGCCCGGTGACCTATGCCGACGCAGTGGTCATCGCCGCGCCGGCCGTGGTCAATCTGTATACCACCAAGGTCATCAACAAACCGGCGCACCCGTTGTTTGAAGACCCGCAGTTCCGCCGCTATTTCGGGGATAACGGGCCCAAGCAGCGCCGTATGGAATCCAGCCTGGGTTCCGGCGTGATCATGAGCCCTGAGGGCTACATCCTGACCAACAACCACGTGACCACCGGCGCCGACCAGATTGTGGTGGCCCTGCGTGACGGCCGCGAAACCCTGGCCCGCGTAGTGGGCAGTGACCCGGAAACCGACCTCGCAGTGCTGAAGATCGACTTGAAAAGCCTGCCCTCGATCACCCTAGGCCGCTCCGATGGCTTGCGCGTGGGTGACGTGGCGCTGGCCATCGGCAACCCGTTCGGGGTCGGCCAGACGGTGACCATGGGTATCATCAGCGCCACCGGGCGCAACCAGCTGGGGCTAAACAGCTACGAAGATTTCATCCAGACCGACGCGGCGATCAACCCGGGCAACTCCGGCGGCGCGCTGGTGGATGCCAATGGCAACCTGACCGGGATCAACACCGCTATTTTCTCCAAGTCCGGCGGCTCCCAGGGCATCGGTTTTGCGATCCCGGTGAAGCTGGCGATGGAAGTGATGAAGTCGATCATCGAACACGGCCAGGTGATTCGCGGCTGGCTGGGGATTGAAGTGCAACCACTGACCAAGGAACTCGCCGAGTCGTTTGGCCTGACCGGGCGCCCTGGCATCGTGGTCGCCGGGATCTTCCGCGATGGCCCGGCGCAGAAAGCCGGCCTGCAACTGGGCGACGTGATCCTGAGCATCAACGGTGAACCGGCCGGGGACGGTCGCAAGTCGATGAACCAGGTGGCGCGGATCAAGCCGACCGACAAAGTGGCGATCCAGGTGATGCGCAACGGCAAAGAGATCAAGCTGCTGGCGGAAATCGGCCTGCGCCCACCGCCTGCACCGGTGAAAGAAGAGGAATAACGGTGATAGGAGCCCGTGCGCGGGCTCCTGTAACCTAATATTTCAAAAAAATCCATTCTCATTAGTCATGTTATATTGTTTCAATACCGCTATTGGAACGCTCTATCATGCCGTCTCGAAGATTTGCCCCCTTGGCTGGCCTGGCCTTGGGCCTGTTGCTGGACCCCGCCTACGCCGATGACAACACCGTTGAACTGGAGGCCATCAGCGTCACCACCGACGCGTATGAATCCGCCACCGGCCCGGTCAACGGTTATCGCGCCACCCGCTCCGCCAGCGCGACCAAAACCGACACCGCCTTGCGCGACATCCCACAATCGATCAGCGTGATTCCCGCGACGGTGCTCAAGGACCTGGGCAGCACCAGCGTCGAACGCGCCTTGGAGTTTGCCGGGGGCGTGTCCAAACAAAACAACTTCGGCGGCCTGACGCTGTACGAATACAGCGTGCGCGGCTTCACCACGTCGGAGTTCTATCAGGACGGCTTCAGCGCCAACCGTGGCTACCCGAGCACGCCGGACGCGGCCAATATCGAGCGCATCGAAGTGCTCAAAGGCCCCGCCGCCAGCCTGTACGGGCGTGGCGATCCCGGCGGCACGGTGAATATCGTCACCAAGAAGCCCCAGCCAGAAGCCTTTACCACCCTGCAAACCAGCGCCGGCAGTTGGGACCGCTACCGCACCGCCGTCGACCTCAACACCCCGCTCGACAGCGAGGGCAACGTGCTGTCGCGGGTCAACCTGGCGGTAGAAGACAACAACAGCTTCCGCGACCACGTACAGAGCAAGCGGGTGTTCGTCGCGCCCTCGTTCAGTTGGCAACTGGACCCGGACACCAGCCTGCTGGTGGAAAGCGAATTCGTTCGCCACAGCTCCACCTTCGACCGTGGCATCGTCGACGCCAGCGGCGTATCCCGCTCCACCTTCCTCGGCGAACCCAACGACGGTGATATCGACAACCATAACAACCGCATCCAGGCCACCCTCGAGCATCACCTCAACGACGCCTGGAAACTGCGCCTCGCCAGCCACTACAAACAAGGCAGCCTGTGGGGCGACGCCTCGGAAAGCCGTGCGCTGAATGCCGATGGTCACACCGTCAACCGCCGCTATCGCGAACGTTCCACGGGTTGGCATGACAGCATCACCCAGCTGGAACTGCGCGGCCTGTTCGACATTGGCAGCTGGCAGCATGAGCTGCTGATCGGCACCGAATACGAGGACTACCGCAAGAAGGAGCGCGTGACCGCTATCGCCGGCAGCCCCTACGCCATCGATATCTACAACCCGGTCTACGGCCAGCCCAAACCCAACGGCACGCGTTCCGGCACGGACTTCTTCGAGCAGACCAAAAGCCACGCGCTGAACCTGCAAGACCAGATCATCTTCACCGACCGCCTGCGCGGGATGATCGGCGCACGCTTTGAGCATTTCGAACAAAGCACCGACGATTTTGCCCGCAACCACGCCAAGAGCCGGCAAACCCACGATGCCCTGACCCAGCGTGCCGGCCTGCTCTACCAGTTGACGCCGCACGTCGGCGTATTCGCCAACGCCTCAACCTCGTTCAAGCCCAACAACGGCCTGGACGCCGAGGGCAAGTCCTTCAAGCCCGAAGAAGGCGTGGGCTATGAAGTGGGAGTTAAAAGCGAACTGTTCGACGACCGCCTGAGCGCCACCCTCGCCGCGTTCCATATCGAGAAGGAAAACGTACTGGCCCTGGACCCCGCCACCAATACCAACCGCGCCATGGGCAAGGCACGCAGCCAGGGTTTTGACCTGCAACTGAGCGGCCAAGTGACTGACGCGGTTCGGGTGATCGGCGCGTTCGCCTACATAGATGCCGAGGTGACTCAAGGCGACAAGGCCATCCCCACCGGCAGCCGAATTCTCGGCGTGGCCAAGCGCAGCGGTAGTTTGCTGGGTGTGTATGAGTTCCAGGATGGCTTCCTGCGCGGCTCGGACCTGGGCGCGGCCTTTACCTACGTCGGCGACCGCTCCGGCGAGGCTGGGAGCAGTTTTGAGTTACCGGCCTACCACACCGTCGACCTGCTGGCGCATTACAAGGCCACGCAGAATGTCACCGTCGGCCTGAACCTGAACAACTTGCTCGATGAAAAATACTACGAGCGCGCCTACAGCAATTACTGGGTCAACCCCGGGGAGCCTCGCAACTTCACCGTCAGCCTGACCCTCAACCTGTAATAGGCCGCGCAAAAACAATGTGGGAGCCGGGCTTGCCCGCGATAGGATCACCTCGGTTTGTCTGTAAGACCGAGGTGCCTGCATCGCAGGCAAGCCAGCTCCCACATTGGCGCTTCAGTCGACTTGATTACAAGGTCACTGGCGCTCTTTCGCACAGCGTATTCAACGCCGCCGCCCACTGCGGATCATCATTGAGACACGGCACCAACACCAGCTCCTCGCCCCCGCCTCGCGGAACTGCTCCAACCCGCGATCACCGATCTCCTCCAGCGTCTCAATGCAATCGGCAACAAACGCCGGGCACATCACCAGCAGCTTTTTCACGCCTTGCTGAGCGAGGCTTTCCAGGCGGGCCTCGGTGTAGGGTTCAATCCACTTGGCACGGCCCAGGCGCGACTGGAACGCCACCGACCACTTGCCCTCCGGCAGACCCAGGCGCTCGGCAAAGTCCCGTGCGACGCTGAAACATTGCGCGCGATAGCATTTAGCGAGCACCTCAGGCGAGGCGTTCTGGCAACAGTCAGCATCCTTGAAACAGTGCTGGCCGGTAGGGTCTAGCTTCGTCAGGTGACGCTCAGGCAGCCCATGAAAACTCAACAGAAGATGATCGTAATCCTGCTCCACATAGGCGCGTGCGCTCGTCGCCAGGGCGTCGAGGTATTCCGGCTGGTCGTAGAAAGGCTGCAAGATCGAAAACTGTAGGTTCAACTTTTTGTCGCGCACCACACGCCTGGCTTCCTCAATCACCGTGGTCACGGTGCTGTCGGCAAACTGCGGGTACAAGGGCGCCAGGGTGACTTTTTGAATGCCCTGAGCGGCCAGGCGCGTCAAGGTTGTTTCAATCGATGGCTCGCCGTAGCGCATCGCCAACTCCACCGGGCCATGAGTCCACTGCGCCGTCATTTGCTGTTGCAGGCGACGGCTCAAAACCACCAGGGGCGAGCCCTCTTCCCACCAGATCGACGCATAGGCATGCGCCGACTGCTCGGGACGCTTGATCAGGATCAGCGACACCAACAGACGCCGCACCGGCCACGGCAGGTCGATCACATAAGGGTCCATCAGGAACTGATTGAGGTAGCTGCGCACATCGGCCACCGAAGTGGACGCCGGTGAGCCCAGGTTGACCAGTAACAACGCGTGATCCGTCATGCAACATCCTATCTCTAGAGGCGGCTGGACAAGTCATCCAGGGCCGCACGCAATTCAGTGAACTGGAAAGTGAAACCGGCGGCCAGCAACCGCTCCGGCAGCGCCTTCTGCCCGCCCAGCAACAGGCCGGACAATTCGCCCAGACCCACCTTCAACGCAAAGGCCGGCATCGGCATGAACGACGGGCGGTGCAGCACCTGGCCCAACGTCTTGGCGAACTCGCGGTTACGCACCGGGTGTGGCGCGCAGGCATTATAAGGACCGCTGGCGTCTTCCTTGTGCAGAAGAAAATCAATCAGGGCGATTTGATCCTTGATATGCACCCACGGCATCCACTGCCGACCATTGCCGATAGGCCCGCCCAGCGCCAGTTTGAACGGCAGCAGCAAGCGCGACAAAAAGCCGCCCTTGGCCGCCAGCACCAAGCCGGTACGCACCAGCACCACACGGATGCCCAGGGCTTCGGCGCGCAGCGCGGTTTCTTCCCAGGCGATACACAACTGGCTGGGGAAGTCGTCCTGCACCGGGCCGCTGGCTTCGGTCAATTCACGCTCGCCGCCGTCGCCATACCAGCCCACCGCCGAACCGGAAACCAGCACCGCCGGCCTTTGCGCCAGGGTCTCCAGCCACGCAAGCAAGGTTTCAGTGAGGCTGATGCGGCTGCTCCACAGCAATGCCTTGCGCTTTTTGGTCCAGGGGCGATCGGCAATAGGCGCCCCGGCCAGGTTGACCACCGCGTCCACGGGACTGCTCACGTCCTCCAGGCGGCCTACACCCACGACTTGAGCACCGCACCACTGGGCAACCGTTTCCGGCTCGCGGCTCCACACGGTCAGGCGATGCCCTTGGGCCAGCCAGTGCTGGCAGAGTTGGCGGCCGATCAGACCCGTACCGCCGGTCAGCAAAATGTGCATGGGACACTCCTCATGTAACGTTTGCCGCCCGTCGCTAGTCTATTTTATAAGCAGGGACATTTTGTAATCGGGCGTGACGTTGGTTTAAGCCTCAGCTTTAACCATAGGTCACGCCGTTAGAACAGGCACGCCAAAACTTATACCAAAAAACAATATTGTACAGCTATTGGTGTCGGCGTAGTCTGTACCCAACGGTAAAACGAGGCCCTCCATGACTGTTCCTATCGCGATCATCGGCACCGGCATCGCCGGTCTCTCCGCCGCCCGAGCGTTACGAGACGCTGGGCACGCTGTACAACTCTTCGATAAAAGCCGCGGCAGTGGTGGCCGCATGTCCAGCAAGCGCAGCGATGCCGGCGCACTGGACATGGGCGCGCAATACTTCACCGCCCGCGACCGGCGCTTCGTCAACGAAGTACAGCGCTGGCAAAGCAATGGCTGGGCCGAGCAATGGAAGCCCCAGCTGTACAACTTCAAATCCGGCCAGCTCACCCCCTCCCCCGATGAACAAGTCCGCTGGGTCGGCACACCGCGCATGAGCGCGATCACCCGCGCCCTGCTGGATGACTTGCCGGTGGAGTTCGGTTGCCGCATCACCGAAGTGTTCCAGGGCAAACATCATTGGAACCTGCTGGATGCCGACGGCGAAAACCACGGCCCGTTCAGCCACGTGATCATCGCCACGCCCGCGCCACAGGCCACCGCACTGCTGGCGGCTGCGCCCAAGCTGGCGAGTGCCGCCGCCGGGGTAAAAATGGACCCCACCTGGGCCATCGCGCTGGCCTTCGACAAGCCGCTGGATACACCGATGCAAGGCTGCTTCGTGCAAGACAGCCCACTCGACTGGCTGGCGCGCAACCGCAGCAAGCCGGGGCGCGACGCCATACTCGACACCTGGGTTCTGCACGCTACCAGCGCCTGGAGCAAGGCGCATCTGGACCTGCCCAAAGAGGCGGTGATCGAACACCTGCACGGCGCCTTCGCCGAACTGCTGCACAGCGCCATGCCGGCGCCGTCGTTCAGCCTGGCACACCGCTGGCTCTATGCGCGACCGTCCGGTGCCCATGAGTTCGGCGTACTGGCCGACGCCGACCTGGGCCTGTATGTGTGCGGTGACTGGTGCCTGTCGGGCCGCGTGGAAGGCGCCTGGCTCAGTGGCCAGGAAGCGGCGCGGCGCTTGATCGAACACCTGCAATGAACCGTATCAACCCCGCCAAATTGCTGCTGTCGAAGTGGACAGCAGCCCATCCGCGCAACAAGGAAAAACACTTTCTGGTCACCGAACTGTTTCGTGACGACGAAGGCACCGTGCTCGAAATCGAGCTGCAAGCCGTGATGACCCGGCGCGCAGAGCGCCTGGCGTGGCAAACCCTGCAAAATGCCGAGGCTTGGCGGATCGGCTGGAAGTAGCTCTTCTGCAAATACTTGTACAAAATATTTGACTTGTACAGCATCAAACCTATGATGAGATTTAGTTGTACAGACTTTCCAGCCTGTACAGGAATTTTGTAGAGGTTTGGCCATGTCCAGCACCGGTAAGCCCAAGATCGCCATCAGCGCCTGCCTGCTCGGCGAGAACGTGCGCTTCAACGGCGGACATAAACAATCCCTGCTGTGCAGCCAGACCCTCGCCGACTATTTCGACTTTGTGCCGTTATGCCCTGAAGTCGCCATCGGCCTGGGCACCCCCCGCGAGCCGATCCGCCTGGTGGGCGACCCCGCCCAGCCACAAGCCGTGGGCACAGTGCACCGCGAGCTGAATGTCACCCAACCGCTGGACGACTACGGCCAACAAATGGCTGCGGCGCACACCGACCTGTGCGGCTACATCTTTATGCAGAAGTCGCCGTCCTGCGGCCTGGAACGGGTCAAGGTCTACCGCGACAACGGCACGCCGGTAGACGGCGGCGGGCGTGGCATCTACGCCCAGGCATTTTGCGCACGCCACCCCAACCTGCCGGTTGAAGAAGACGGTCGGCTGAATGACCCGGTACTGCGCGAAAACTTCCTGACCCGCGTCTTCGTGTACGCCAGCTGGCAGCAACTGCAGACTGAGGGCCTGAGCCGTCACCGGTTGCTGGCTTTCCATTCGCGCTACAAATACCTGCTGATGGCCCACAGCCCGGCGCACTACAAAAGCCTTGGCCACTTGTTGGGCAGCATGGGCAAGGGCACCGATCTCGATGAACTCGCTGCGTGTTATTTCAGCGACCTGATGACCGGCCTGAAAAAATGCGCCACTCGTGGCACCCACACCAATGTGCTGCAACACATCAGCGGCTACCTCAAGCAGGCCATCACCGCCGATGACAAACAGGAAATGCAAACCGTCATCGGCCAATACCACCAAGGCATCGTGCCGCTGGTGGTGCCGCTGACCCTGCTCAAACATCACTTTCGCCAACACCCGGACCGCTACATCGCGCAACAGGCCTACCTGCAACCGCACCCGGAAAACCTCAGCCTGCGTAATGCGATCTAGACCATGAAAGCTGCCCTGCAAGACACCCCAGGCGAAGACATCGCCCAAGCCCTCGAAGACGGCTGGCTGCCGATTCGCGAAGTGGCGCGCCAAACCGGCGTCAACGCCGTGACCCTGCGCGCCTGGGAGCGCCGCTATGGCCTGATCGTGCCCCAGCGCACGCCGAAGGGGCATCGGCTGTTCAGCGCCGAACATGTACAACGCATCCACACCATCCTGACCTGGCTCAATCGCGGCGTGCCGGTCAGCCAGGTCAAGGGGCTGATCGACTCCGCCCAAGCCCTGCCCGATACCGTCGAGAACGAGTGGCATGCCCTGCGCCAGACCCTGGTGAACGCCATCAGCGAACTGACCGAACGCCGGGTCGACGACGCTTTCAACCAGGCCATGGCGCTGTACCCGCCGCGCACCCTGTGCGAGCAACTGCTATTGCCGCTGCTGCAAGAGCTGGAACAGCGCTGGCAGGGCCAGTTTGGCGCGCAGATGGAGCGGGTGTTTTTCCTGTCCTGGCTGCGCAGCAAGTTCGGTGCACGCATCTACCACAACAACCGCCAGTTGCACGGCGCGCCGCTGCTGCTGGTCAACCAGTCCGACCTGCCCCTGGAGCCACACTTGTGGCTCAGTGCCTGGCTGGCCAGCAGTGCCGATTGCCCGGTGGAGGTGTTCGACTGGCCGCTGCCCGCCGGTGAGCTGGCGCTGGCGGTGGAGCACCTGCAACCGCGCGCCGTGCTGCTGTATTCGAGCAAAACCCTCCATTTGTCGGCGCTCGCAAAACTTTTGGGTGGCGTCGGTTGCCCAAAGTTGATCGTCGGACCAACGGTATGCATCCACCAGGCCGAGCTGGGCGTATTAACCCGTGACACCCCTGAATTGTTCGTGGCCGAAGACCCGTTGTCGGCCCACCAGATACTGATCCAGCGTGGACTTCTTTAAATGCACTTGATCTGGCTGCGCACCGACCTGCGCCTACACGACAACACCGCCCTCGCCGCCGCCTGCCAGCGTGGTCCCGTTGCGGCCGTGTACCTGATCACGCCGCAGCAATGGCTGGACCACGATGATGCACCGTGCAAAGTGGACTTCTGGCTGCGTAACCTCAAACACCTGAGCCGGGCGCTGGGCGAGCTGAATATCCCCGTGCTGATCCGTCATGCCGCCACCTGGGACCAGGCGCCCGCCGTAATGCGCCAATTGTGCCGCGAGCTGGCGGTGGAATCGGTGCACGTCAACGAGGAATACGGCATTCACGAAAGCCGCCGCGATGTGGCGGTAGCCAAGGCACTGCAAGCCGAGGGCGTGACGTTCCATAGCTACCTGGACCAATTGTTTTTCCAACCCGGTAGCGTGCTGACCAAAACCGGCACCTACTTCCAAGTGTTCAGCCAGTTCCGCAAGGTCTGCTACAGCCGCCTGCACAGCGCCTTGCCGCGCCTGGTCGCAACACCCAAGGCCCAGCAACCGGTCCAGCTGAACAGCGACCCGATCCCCACGCAGGTCGAAGGGTTTGCCCCACCCAGCGACACCTTGCGCGCCCTGTGGCCTGCGGGTGAAGAAGAAGCCCGGCGCCGCCTCGACGCCTTTGCCGACCAGCAGATCAGCTACTACAAAGACGAGCGCGATTTCCCGGCCAAGCCCGGCACCAGCCAGCTCTCCGCCTACCTGGCGGCGGGCGTGGTGTCACCGCGCCAATGCCTGCATGCCGCGCTGCAAACCAACCAGGGCGAATTCGAAAGTGGCGATATCGGCGCCATTACCTGGATCAACGAACTGCTGTGGCGCGAGTTCTATAAACATATTCTGGTGGGCTACCCACGTGTATCGCGCCACCGTGCCTTCCGCCCCGAGACCGAAGCCGTGGCCTGGCGCGATGCACCCAAGGACCTCGCCGCCTGGCAGCAAGCCCGCACCGGCCTGCCGATCATCGACGCGGCCATGCGCCAACTGCTGGAAACCGGCTGGATGCACAACCGCCTGCGCATGGTGGTGGCGATGTTCCTGACCAAAAACCTGCTGATCGACTGGCGTGAGGGCGAACGCTTCTTTATGCGCCACTTGATCGATGGCGACTTGGCGGCCAACAACGGCGGCTGGCAGTGGAGTTCGTCCACCGGCACCGACTCGGCGCCGTACTTCCGGATTTTCAGCCCGCTGAGCCAATCGGAAAAATTCGACGCAGAAGGCGTGTTTATCAAGCATTGGCTGCCCGAACTGGCCGCGCTGAATAAAAAGGAAGTGCACAACCCCGAAGCGGCTGGCGGCCTGTTCGGCGTGGCGGATTACCCGCGCGCGATTGTCGACCTGAAGAAATCCCGCGAACGCGCCCTGGCCGCCTTCCGCAGCCTGCCGTCACGCCAGGAGGTCGCCGAGCATGAGTGACTTCCTGCAGCGTTTCGCCCAAGCCTTTGCCACCCTGGACAAGCACAACCTGCGTCTGCTCGACGGCCTGTACAGCCAGGACATTGCCTTCACCGACCCGCTGCATGAAGTCCACGGGCTGCCCGCACTGCACCAGTACTTCGCCGAGCTGTACGGCAACGTCAGCCAGTTGCGCTTCGATTTCCACGGGTTCGACCAGATCGCCGAAGGCAGTGGCTACCTGCGCTGGAAAATGAGTTTTTGCCACCCGCGACTTAATAGCGGCAAAGTGATCCGCGTGGAAGGCTGTTCGCACCTGCTGTGGCGCGACAACAAGGTGTACCGCCATCGTGACTATTTCGATGCCGGCGCTCTGCTCTACGAACACCTGCCGGTACTCGGCCGCGTCATCAGTTGGCTGAAAAGGAGAATGGGATGAGCCTTACACCGCCCCGCCGTTATTGGCTGACCGGCGCCAGCAGTGGCATAGGTGCCTCGCTGGCCGTGGAGCTGCTCAACAGCGGCGCTCACGTGGCCCTCAGCTCGCGCACCAAAGGCCCGCTGGAAGCCCTCGCCCAACGTTACCCGGGGCAAGTGCTGGTAGTGGCCGGTGACTTGACCAACAGCCAGACCGTGCGCGAAATCGGTGAGCGGATCGGCGCGGCCTGGGGCGCGGTCGACACCGTGATCCTCAACGCCGGTACCTGTGAATATGTCGATGCCAGGCAATTCGATTCATCGATTGTCGAACATGTGGTGCGCACCAACTTGCTGGCGAGCAGCTATTGCATCGAAGCCGCATTGCCGTTGTTGCGCGCCGGGCGTACCCCGCATCTGGTGGGCGTTGCCAGCGCGGTGACGTACCTGCCGATGCCACGGGCCGAAGCCTACGGCGCGTCCAAGGCCGGGCTGCGCTACTTGTTCGAATCCCTGCGCATCAGCCTGTCGCCGGAGAATATCGACGTTACGGTGATCAGCCCGGGGTTTGTCGACACGCCGCTGACCGAGCGCAATGACTTCCCGATGCCCCTGAGCTGGTCGGCTGCCAAGGCCGCGAAACATATCTTTGCCAAGCTGGAAAAACGCCCACTGGAAATCGCCTTTCCCGCAATGTTTATCGCCACCCTGTGGCCCCTGTCGAAGCTGCCCAACCGGGCGCAACTGATCATCGGCAAACGCATGCTGCGCAGTCCGCCGCCACAAAAGGACGACCTGTGAAGATCGCCATTATCGGCAGCGGCATCGCCGGGCTCACCAGCGCGTACCTGCTCAGCCGTCGCCACGAGATCACGCTGTTCGAGGCAGGCGACCGCATCGGCGGGCATACCCACACGGTCAACGTGACGGTGGAGGATAAAAGCTACGCGGTGGACACCGGCTTCATTGTGTTCAACGACTGGACCTATCCCAACTTCATCCGCCTGCTGGGGCAGATCGGGGTGAAGTTCAAACCCACCGAAATGAGCTTTTCGGTGTGCGACCAGAACGAAGGTTTCGAGTACAACGGCAACAACCTCAACAGCCTGTTCGCGCAGCGTCGCAATATTCTGTCGCCGGGTTTCTGGGGCATGTTGCGTGACATCCTGCGCTTCAACCGCCAGGCACCGCTGGACCTGCAAGAGCAGCGCATCAGCGCCGACATGACCCTGGGCGACTACCTCGAAGCCGGGGGCTACGGCCCACGGTTTATCCGGCATTACATCGTGCCGATGGGCGCGGCGATCTGGTCGATGTCCCTGAATGACATGCTGGGTTTCCCGTTGCAGTTCTTTGTGCGCTTCTTCAAGAACCACGGGTTGCTGTCAGTGAACAACCGGCCGCAATGGTGTGTGATCGAAGGCGGGTCCAGTAGTTACATCGAGCCGCTGACGCGCAGCTTTCGCGAGCAGATCCGCCTCAATTGCCCTGTGCATAACGTTGCGCGCACCGACGATGGCGTGGTTATCCACAGCCCCGCCGGCAGCGAGACCTTTGATCGGGTGGTGTTTGCCTGCCACAGTGACCAGGCCCTGGCGTTGCTCGCCGACCCCAGCCAGGCCGAACAGGAGATCCTCGGCGCTCTGCCGTACGCCGACAACGATGTGGTGCTGCACACCGACACCCGCCTGCTGCCGGACCGCAAGCTGGCTTGGGCCAGCTGGAATTATCGGCTGACCGGCGATGCGCAGACCCAGGCCGCCGTCACCTACGACATGAACATCCTGCAAGGCATCGACAGCGCCACCACTTTTTGCGTCAGCCTCAACCAGACGTCGATGATCAACCCGTTGAAGGTCATCTCCCGTTACACCTACGCCCACCCGCAATACAGCCTGGCGGCGGTGGCCGCCCAGGGCCGCTGGGAAGAATTGTGCGGCGCACGCAACACCTTTTACTGCGGCGCGTACTGGGCCAACGGGTTTCACGAAGACGGCGTGGTCAGCGCCCTGCGCGTGGCCCAGACGTTTGGGGAAACCCTGTGAACAGCGCCCTGTACAGCGGCTGGATCGCCCATCGCCGGTTCACGCCCAAGGCTCACGCCTTTCGCTACCGCATCGGCCTGCTGTACCTGGATTTGAGCGAACAGGACCAAGTGCTCGGGCTGTCGCCCCTGGCCGGCACCAGCCGCCTGGCACCCTTCGGGTTTCGCCAGCAGGATTACCTGCGTGAATTCACACGCCACGGCATGAGTTTGAGCGACGCCGTGCGTCAGGAAGTCGGCAAGGCTCTGGGGCACACACCCCAGGGCGTTATCTGCCTGCTGACCCAGGCCCGCAGTTGGGGCCTGGCTTTTAACCCGGTGAGTTTCTTCTACTGTTTCGAGGCCGATGGGCAACTGGCCGCGATCCTGTGTGAAGTGACCAACACCCCATGGCGCGAGCGCTACCATTATGTGCTCCCAGCCCAGCCTCTGGGCGCCGATGAACACCAGCACTTCGCCGTGGCCAAGGCGTTTCATGTGTCACCGTTTTTGCCGCGTGACCTGGAATATCGCATGAGTTTCAGCCCGCCCGCCGCCAGGCTCGGCGTGCACATGGCCGACTGGCAAGGCGCGCAAAAAGTCTTCGACGCCACCCTGAGCCTGCAAAAGCAAGCGCTGAACCGCGCCAGCCTGCACCGCTACCTGTGGCGCTTCCCCTGGATGACCGCCAAGACCTGCCTGGCGATTTACTGGCAGGCCCTGCGCCTGTTGCTCAAACGCACACCGGTTTTTTCCCATCAGGCTGCCGACGGCGCCTCTCGTACAGCAGTCGGGTATACCAAGGATCGCCGCCATGAAATCCCCTAGTTTATCGGTCAAAAGCAACCGCCTGAACGTCAACGGCATGACCAGTGCGCTGCTGCGCAAGGGCGTGCTGCGCCAACTGAGCCAATTGCGCCACGGCCAACTGGTGGTGATCGAGGATGGCGAACGGCAGGTATTCGGCGCACGCGAAGCGCACCTGCTGGGGGAAATCCACATCCTCGATTCGGCGGTGTGGGGCCTGGTGGCGGCCAACGGCTCGATCGGCGCGGGCGAGGCATTTATCCACGGTTACTGGAGCAGCCCGGACCTGACCGCCGTGGTGCGCGTGATGGTGAGCAACCTCGACGTACTCGACGCGATGGAGGGTGGCCTGGCGCGACTGGCACGGCCCTTCACCCAGGGTTTGCACTGGCTCAACCGCAACACACGCAAAGGCTCGCAAAAAAACATCGCCGCCCACTACGACCTGGGCAACGACCTGTTCGAAGAATTCCTCGACCCGACCATGATGTATTCGGCCGCACAATTTCTCACCGCCGATGACACCCTGGAACAGGCGCAGCTGAACAAGCTGGAACGCATCTGCCAGAAGCTGGCGCTCAAGCCCGGCGACCATCTGCTGGAAATCGGCACCGGTTGGGGCAGCATGGCGCTGTACGCCGCGCAGCATTACGGCTGCAAGGTCACCACCACCACGCTCTCCAAGGAGCAGTTTGCCTACACCGAAAAACGTATCGAAGCCCTGGGGCTGCAAGGCCAGGTAACTTTGCTGCTGCAGGACTACCGCGACCTCACCGGCCAATACGACAAACTGGTGTCGATCGAGATGATCGAGGCGGTGGGCCATCGCTTCCTGCCGACCTACTTCAAACAGTGCGCGCACCTGCTCAAGAGCGATGGCCTGATGCTGCTGCAAGCCATCACCATCCGTGAGCAACGTTTCGAGCAGGCCAAAAACAGCGTGGATTTTATCCAGCGCTACATTTTCCCCGGCGGCGCCCTGCCCTGCGTGCAGAACATGCTGCAGATCGTCAGCCGCGATACCGACATGAACCTGCTGCACATGGAAGATTTCGGCCTGCACTACGCACGCACCTTGCGCCTGTGGCATGAGAACTTTCGCCGGGCTCACGGCCGCCTGACGGAATTGGGCTACGACGAGTATTTCCTGCGCCTGTGGGAGTTTTACCTGTGCTACTGCGAGGGTGGGTTTATGGAGCGCACCATCGGTACCGCACAACTGCTGCTGGCCAAACCGTCGGCCATCAACCCACCGTTGCTCGGGCGCTTCAGTGCTTAAGACGCTGGCCAATGCCGTGCTCTTTCAGTGCGGCTGGTTTGCCTGCGTGCTGGGCGGGGACAGCCGCTGGCTGCTGGTGGGGCTGGCAGTGCTGGCGGTTCACCTGTTGTGGATAAGCGGCGGGTCCAAAGAGGGTCAGGTGATCCTGGCCGTGACCTTGCTGGGGACGGTGGTCGACACCTTGCTGCGTACCTTTGGCGTGTTTCACTTTACGATGCCGGGGCCTGTAATTCCCGTTTGGCTGATCCTGCTGTGGGCGCTGCTGGCCACGACCTTGCGCCACTGCCTGGCCTGGAGTGCAGAGCCCTGGTGGCGAGCCAGCCTGTTGGGTGCGTTAGGTGGGCCACTGTCTTATTACGCCGGCAGCCAGTTGGCGGGGGTCAGTTTCGGTTATGGCACCACGCCAACCCTGATCGGCCTGGCGCTGCTCTGGGCCCTGCTGTTTCCCCTGTTGCATTGGGTCGCCGCGCAGCTGGCACACTGACGCCCGTCAGAGCATTCATACGCGTAACACCTGCTTGCCTTACACTGCGCGCCTATGACCAACATCCCGCACACCCAAATCACCGAACCCGCCGTCACATGCTCGACGTGCGCGGCCTGCTGCTGCCAGCTGGAGGTGATGCTGATCACCGACACCGGTGTGCCGCAACGCTATATCGACACGGACGACTGGGGTGGCGAAGTCATGCTGCGTCTGGACGACGGCTGGTGCGCGGCGCTGGATCGGGACACGATGATGTGCACGATCTACGAGCGGCGGCCGCTGATTTGCAGGGAATTCGAGATGGGCGCGCCGGAGTGCTTGACCGAGCGAGAAGGGATTGCGACGGCGTATCGCTAACACGCTGTGGGAGCCGGGCTTGCCCGCGATTGGATCACCTCGGTCAATCGGTTAAACCGAGGTGTGCGCATCGCAGGCAAGCCAGCTCCCACAGGGGTTTAGCCGTGCTCTGAAGAATTACAGCGGCATGGTGTAGTGCAGCGAGTAGCTCTCTACCCCATCGTTGTTGCTGCTGATGCCTGCATTGGAGTAGTGCGTGGCGCGAATGCCCACTTCATGCCCACCGGTGAAGCGCAGGCCGAAACCCAAGCGGTCTTCGAATTGAAAAGCCTGCCCGATGTTGTTGTCTTCCAGGCGAGTGCGCGAGAACACCGCCACACCGATCCCGGCCTCGATGTAGGGTTTGACCGACTGCCCGGCAAACTCATACACAAACACCGGCGAGAACGACAGGCTGCTTGCACCCGCACGGTCGTCACCTTCCCAATAGGTGTAGGCGCCGCTCCAGTAACCGGTCAGGCGACCGACATCGCTCTGCATCCAGCTCTTGTCCCAATCGGACGTCAGCCCCAAACGATAGGTGAGCGTCGAATCACTGGTGGCCCCCAGGCCAAACTCAAGGCCGGCCGCTTGCGCCGAAAAAGAGTGTCCCACCACAGCGGCCGCAATCGCGGCCAAACAGAACAAGCGCTTCATAAGAAACATCCTTTCCGAACGAAGTTATATGGTTTTGTACAGGCAATCTGGCTATAGAAGCCGACGCAGTGTCAGAAGTTCAGCTTCTATCCGCGATATTTCACGAATTTTTCACGCGCTGAAGCTTCGCACAACTCCGTTATGTTTCCATAGTGTCGGTAGGATATTTCTGAGGTGATACACATCGCCACTCGTCCAGAACTGCGCAGGCTGCGGATTACCGCTGGCCAGCAGGTCGCGCTCGCCGAGCAAACGCTTGAGTTGGCGCGCCACGGCGGCGCCCGTATCGATCAGGATAATGCTGGGGGGCAGCATCTGCGCCAGGATCGGCTTGAGGAAGGGATAGTGGGTACAGCCGAGGATAATCGTGTCGCAGCCCGCGCTGAGCAACGGGTCGATATAGCCCTGCAACAGCTGGCGCAGCGCCGCGCTGTTCAAGTCGCCGGTTTCTATCAGCTCGACCAGGCCCGGGCAGGGCTGGGTTACCACCCGCACATCCGTGGCGAAGCGGTCCAGCAACGCGGCGAATTTGGCGCTTTGCAGGGTCCCGGTGGTGGCAAGCACGCCGACCACACCACTGCGCGTGGCGGCGGCGGCAGGTTTGACGGCGGGCTCCATGCCCACCAGCGGCCAATCGGGGTAATCCTGGCGCAACTCCGCGACCGCCGCGACCGTCGCGGTGTTGCAGGCAATCACAAACGCCTTGGCGCCCTGCGCACGGAAAAACTCGGCGACCGACCGAGAGCGCTCAAGAATGAAAGCCGGGGTTTTCTCGCCATAGGGGATATGCCCGCAATCCGCCACATACAGCAGCGATTCTTGGGGCAATAGCTGTTGAATTTCGTCCAGCACGGTCAGGCCACCGATGCCGGAATCGAACACACCGATGGGCGCGCTCTTAACCATGCTGCGTCCCGCAGACACTGCAACCGGGGTCACGCTTGACGCGCAATTCGCGAAAACGCGTGGTCAACGCGTCAATCAACAACAAGCGGCCCACCAGCGGCTCACCGAAACCGGCCAACAGCTTCAAGGCTTCCAGCGCTTGCAGGCTGCCAACCATCCCTACTAACGGGCCCACCACGCCGGCTTCGCTGCAGGTGAGTTCGGTATCGCTGCCATGCCCGTATAAACAGTGGTAGCACGGGCTGTCGGCACGACGCGGGTCGAATACCGACAACTGCCCCTCAAGGCGAATCGCCGCGCCGCTGATCAACGGCTTGCCGCCGGCGACGCAGGCGGCATTCACCGCTTCGCGGGTGGAAAAGTTGTCGCTGCAATCGAGCACCACGTCCACCGCCGCCACTGCCGCTGCCAGGGAATCGGCATCCAGCGCGCTGCGATGGGCAATCAGGCTGACTTCAGGGTTGATCGCGCTCAGGCGGCGCAGGGCCGAATCGACCTTGGTTTGCCCGACGCTGTCGGTGTCATGAATGATCTGACGTTGCAGGTTGGTGAGGTCGACGGTATCGAAATCCGCCAGGTGCAGTTCGCCCACACCGGCAGCGGCCAGGTACAACGCCACCGGCGCGCCCAGGCCACCAAGGCCGACAATCAGGGCGCGGCTGTTTTTCAGGCGCAACTGGCCCTCGATGTCGACATGCTGCAACAGAATCTGTCGGCTATAGCGCAACAGCTCCTGATCGGTCAGCACGGCCGACGTCCAAGGCTGATGCGCTCGTGGCCGCCGAGGTCAATACGGCTGTGCACCTCTTCAAATGCCTCGCTCAGCAGCAAGTCACGCACCGCGGCGGCCTGATCGTAACCGTGCTCCAGCAGCAACCAGCCTCCGGCGTTCAGGTGGGCCGGGGCCTGTTTAATGATCAGGCGCAAGTCGTCCAAACCGTCATGGCCCGCCACCAGCGCGCTGGCCGGCTCAAAGCGCACATCGCCCGCCACCAGGTGCGGATCGTTATCGGCGATATACGGCGGGTTGCTGATGATCAAGTCGTAGGTATGCCCTTGCAGCGCGTCGAACCAGTGGCTGTTCAGCACCGTGGCGTTATCGAGGCGCAGCCGCTGGCGATTGCGCTCGGCCAGGGCCACGGCTTCCAGCACGCGGTCGACGGCTGTGACCTGCCAGGCCGGACGTTCACTGGCCAGGGCCAGGGCGATGGCGCCGCTGCCGGTGCCCAGGTCGAGGACCTTGGCGGGCGTGGCCGGCAACAGTTCCAGCGCCGCTTCCACCAACAACTCGGTGTCCGGGCGCGGGATCAGCGTGTGGGGCGCGACCTCCAGGTCGAGCTTCCAGAAACCCTGCTGGCCGAGGATATAGGCCACCGGCTCACCGCCGCGACGGCGTTGCAGGTAGCCGGCAAAGGTCAGCGCGTCTTCGCTGCTGACGATTTTTTCCGGCCAGGTGTGCAGGTAGCTGCGGGACTTGCCCAAGGCAGCTGCCAGCAGCAACTCGGCATCCAGACGTGCGGTAGGCGAGTCGGGCAGGTCGGCGGCGCGCAACAGGCTGGCGATGATGGTCATTTATTCACCTATCGCCGCGAGTTGGTCAGCCTGGTACTCGGCGAGCAACGGCTCGATCACCGCATCCACGCCACCGGCAAGAATCTCGTCCAGGGAATACAGGGTGAGGTTGACCCGATGGTCGGTGACCCGGCCCTGGGCAAAGTTGTAGGTACGGATGCGCTCGGAACGGTCGCCCGAACCCACCAGCAACTTACGCTCGCTGGCAATCGCGTTGGCGGCGGCGCTGGTCTGCTGGTCATTGAGCTTGGCCGACAGCCAGGACATGGCCCGCGCGCGGTTCTTGTGCTGGGAGCGTTCTTCCTGGCACTCGACCACGATGCCCGACGGCAAGTGGGTGATGCGGATCGCCGAGTCGGTCTTGTTGACGTGCTGACCACCGGCGCCCGACGAGCGGTAGGTGTCGACGCGCAAGTCCGCCGGATTGATCTCGATGGCTTCCTGCTCGTCCGGCTCGGGCAACACCGCCACGGTGCACGCCGAGGTGTGAATGCGGCCCTGGGATTCGGTGGCCGGAACCCGCTGCACACGGTGCGCGCCGGATTCAAATTTCAGCTTGCCGTAAACGTTATCGCCTTCAACCCGAGCGATGACCTCTTTATAGCCGCCATGCTCGCCTTCGTTCTCGGAGAGGATCTCGACCCGCCAGCCGCGACGCTCGGCATACCGCGAATACATGCGGAACAGGTCGCCGGAGAAAATCGCCGCCTCGTCGCCACCGGTGCCGGCGCGGATTTCGAGGAACACGTTGCGCCCATCGTTGGGGTCTTTGGGCAGCAGCATGCGCTGCAGGTCGCCCTCCAGCTCGGCGAGCTTTTCCTTGGCTTCGCGGACTTCTTCCACGGCCATTTCACGCATGTCCGGGTCGCTGTCCTTGAGCAGCGCTTGGGCGCCTTCGAGGTCGGCCTGCACCTTCGTGAGATTTTTGTAGGTCGTCACAATCGGCTCAACTTCGGCGTATTCCTTCGAATAAGCACGGAACTTGGTCTGATCGGAGATGACCTCACCGTCGCCGAGCAAGGCGGTCAGTTCTTCGAAACGGTCCTGGAGCACGTCCAGTTTATTGAGCAGTGACGCTTTCATTGCGGTTTTTTATCCGAAGAGCTATCTGACGCGCCCTCACCGAGGGCAAAGAGTTCCTGGGCCATGGCCAGCGCATCGAGGCGGCCTTCGGCGGTAAGCTTTTTTAATTGTACGCTGGGCGCATGCAGCAGCTTGTTGGTCAGGCCACGCGCCAGTTGCATCAGCACTTCTTCGGCGCTGCTGCCGTTGGCCAGCAGGCGCTGGGCCTTGAGCAACTCCTCGTCACGCAGGCGTTCACCTTGCTGACGATACGCCTTGAGCACATCCACCGCCGCCAGTTCACGCAGGCGCACCATAAAATCTTCGGCGCCGGTGCTGACCATCTCCTCCGCAGCCTGGGCAGCACCCTGGCGGCTCTTGAGGTTTTCGGCGACCACTTCATGCAGATCGTCGACGCTATAGAGGTAAACGTCGTCCAACTCGCCGACTTCTGGTTCGATATCCCGGGGAACGGCGATATCCACCATAAAGATCGGCTTGTGCTTGCGCAGTTTCAGCGCGCTTTCTACCGCACCTTTGCCGAGGATCGGCAATTGGCTGGCGGTGGAGCTGATCACGATATCGCTGCGCACCAGTTCGGCCGGGATATCCGACAGCAGCACGGCGTGGGCACCGAACTGCTCGGCCAGAATGCTGGCACGTTCCAGGGTGCGGTTGGCGACCACAATTCGCTTCACGCCCAAGTCATGCAGGTGGCGGGCCACCAGGGTGATGGTTTCACCGGCGCCGATCAGCAGCGCCTGGCTGCGCTGCAAGTCACTGAAAATCTGTTTGGCCAGGCTGACGGCGGCAAACGCCACCGACACCGGGTTTTCGCCGATAGCCGTGTCGGTGCGCACCTGCTTGGCGGAATTGAACGTAGCCTGGAACAGCCGGCCCAGCAGCGGACCGACGGTGCCGGCCTCACGCGCCACGGCGTAGGCCGACTTCATCTGGCCCAGAATCTGCGGCTCGCCCAACACCAGCGAGTCGAGCCCTGCTGCCACACGCATCATGTGACGAACTGCCGCATCGTCTTCGTGCACATAAGCACTGGCGCGCAGGTCCTCAAGGCTCAAATGGTGGTAATCGGCCAGCCAGCGCAAGACGACATCCGCTGAAAGATGTTCCTGCTCTATATAAAGCTCGCTGCGATTGCAGGTCGAAAGGATCGCAGCTTCGCGGCTATCGGTGAGCCGGCAGAGCTGCTGCAAGGCCTCAACCAACTGCTCTGGCGTAAACGCCACGCGCTCGCGCACGTCTACGGTTGCAGTCTTGTGGTTAATACCGAGTGCGAGGAAGGCCATTCAATATCGCTGATGATGTCGGGAAGCCGACAATTGTCCTACTTCGAAAGATTCAGAACAACCACCGTCGTCTATTGTCCTAATGCCTTGTGTCTATAAAGGCATCCACTGAGACTCGGTTATGTTTGGCCGAAGGCTTGTGTCATGATGATCCGACCGCAGGTTAGTCGTCCTCTTCCTATATGAATAGATCTTCCGCGTTGCTCCTTGCTTTTGTCTTCCTCAGCGGCTGCCAGGCCATGGCCCCCGTGTCGCCGGACGGTACGCCGCCGGTAGAAGACAGCACCCCAGCCCCTGAAAAGCCCAAGGTTTATTCCTCATTCAGTGAAGAAACGGTGTTCAGCCTGCTGAGCGCGGAGCTGGCCGGCCAACGCAATCGTTTCGATATTGCGCTGGATAACTACGTGACTCAGGCCATCAACACCCAGGATCCGGGCATTTCCGAGCGGGCCTTCCGCATTGCCGAGTACCTGGGAGCCGATCAGGCCGCGCTGGACACCTCGCTGATCTGGGCTAAAAACGCGCCGGACGACCTGGAAGCACAGCGCGCAGCGGCTATTCAGTTGGCCCGCGCCGGGCGCTATGACGACTCCATGGTTTATATGGAAAAAGTCTTGCAGGGCAAAGGTGACACCCATTTCGATTTCCTCGCGCTGTCGGCCGCCGACACCGACCAGGACACGCGCAATGGCCTGATGAAGAGTTTTGACCGCCTGCTGCAAAAACACCCGAAGAACAGCCAGCTGATTTTCGGCAAGGCGCTGCTGCTGCAACAGGATGATGAAGCCGAAGCCGCCCTGAAGCTGCTGGAACAGAACCCGCCGGAGGACGGCGAGATCGCGCCGATCCTGCTGCGTGCGCGCCTGCTGCAGAACCTCAATCGCGGCAAGGAAGCGATTCCGTTGCTGGAAAAAAGCATCAAGAAGTATCCGGAAGACAAGCGCCTGCGCCTGACTTACGCACGCACGCTGGTGGAGCAGGACCGTATGGAGGACGCCAAAGTGCAGTTCGCCGGCCTGGTCCAGCAATACCCGGACGACGACGAACTGCGTTACTCCCTGGCGCTGGTATGCCTGGAAGCCAAGGCCTGGGACGAGGCCAAGGGCTACCTGGAAGACCTGATCCAGCGTGAAAGCCATGTGGACTCCGCGCACCTGAACCTCGGCCGGATTGCCGAAGAGCGCAACGACCCGCAAGCCGCTTTGCTCGAATACGCCCAGGTCGGCCCCGGTAACGACTACCTGCCGGCCCAGTTGCGCCAGGCCGATATCCTGATGAGCAACGGTCGCACCGACGAGGCGGAAAAACGCCTGGCCGCGGCCCGCGATGCCGAACCGGACTATGCGATCCAGCTGTACCTGATCCAGGCCGAGACCTTGTCCGCCAACAATCAGGGCGAGCGCGCCTGGAAGGTCTTGCAGCAAGCCTTGCTGCAATTCCCCGATGATTTGAATTTGCTCTACACCCGCGCCATGCAAGCGGAAAAACGCAATGACTTGACGCAGATGGAGAAAGACCTGCGCCTGATCATCAAGCGCGACCCGGACAACGCCATGGCCCTTAACGCCCTGGGCTACACCCTGTCCGACCGCACCACGCGTTACGCCGAAGCCAAGGTGCTGATCGAGCAAGCGCACAAGCTCAACCCGGAAGACCCGGCCGTACTCGACAGCCTCGGCTGGGTGAACTACCGCCTGGGCAACCTGGACGAGGCCGAACGTTTGCTGCGCCAGGCTCTGGAGCGCTTCCCCGACCAGGAAGTCGCCGCCCACCTGGGCGAAGTGCTGTGGGCCAACGGCAAACAGCGCGAAGCACGACAAGTCTGGGAAAAATTCCTCAAGGAACAACCCGAAAGCCCAATCCTGCGCGGCACCATCAAGCGCCTGACCGGATCCGAGACCCTTTAAGCTTATGTTCTTGCGCCACGTTATTGTTTTCAGCTTCATCGCCCTGCTCGCCGGTTGTGCGGGCATAGGCAGCCGTGAATCCGTTGAGGGCCAGGGCAACCCGGCACAATGGCAACAGCACAAGGATCAGCTCAGCAGCATTGATGGCTGGCAGATCGAAGGCAAGGTCGGGGTGCGCGCGCCAAAAGATTCCGGCAGCGGCACCTTGTTCTGGCTGCAGCGCCAGGACTATTACGACATTCGCCTGTCCGGCCCGCTCGGCCGCGGCGCGGCACGCCTGACCGGTCGCCCGGGCCAGGTCAGCCTTGAAGTGGCCAACCAGGGTCGCTACGAAGCGGCCTCACCGGAAGAACTGCTCGAACAGCAGATCGGCTGGAAGTTGCCGGTTTCCCACCTTGTGTGGTGGGTCCGTGGCCTGCCCGCCCCCGACAGCAAGAGCCGCCTGAGCCTCAATGGCGACAGCCGCCTGGCCACCCTGGAACAGGATGGCTGGCAGGTCGAGTACCTTAGCTACGTGCAACAGAACGGTTATTGGCTGCCCGAGCGCATCAAGCTGCATGGCACCGACCTGGACGTCACGTTGGTGATCAAGGACTGGCAACCGCGCAAGTTGGGGCAATAAACGTGACCGTACAAAAGCTGACTCTGCCCTCCCCGCCAAGCTCAACCTGATGCTGCACATTCTCGGTCGCCGTGAAGATGGTTACCACGAGCTGCAGACGCTGTTTCAATTTCTCGACTACGGCGATGAACTGACCTTCGCCGTACGCGACGATGGCGTGATCCAGCTGCACACCGAATTCGAAGGCGTGCCCCACGACAGCAACCTGATTGTGAAGGCCGCAAAAAAACTTCAGGAACAATCCGGTTGCACGCTCGGCATCGACATCTGGATCGATAAAGTCCTGCCCATGGGCGGCGGTATCGGTGGCGGCAGCTCGAATGCCGCGACCACACTGCTGGGCCTGAACCACCTGTGGCAGCTCGGCTGGGACCACGATCGCCTGGCAGCGCTGGGCCTGACGCTGGGCGCCGACGTCCCGGTTTTCGTGCGCGGGCACGCAGCTTTTGCAGAGGGCGTGGGCGAGAAACTTACCCCGGAATACCCCGAAGAGCCGTGGTATGTCGTGCTTGTTCCGCAAGTATCTGTAAGTACAGCAGAAATTTTTTCAGATCCACTGTTGACACGTAACTCTCCTCCCATTAAAGTGCGCCCCGTTCCCAAGGGAAACAGTCGAAATGACTGCTTACCGGTTGTAGCAAGGCGTTATCCAGAGGTACGTAACGCTTTGAATTTGTTAGGTAAATTTACCGAAGCAAAATTAACCGGAACTGGAAGTTGTGTGTTTGGGGGCTTCCCAAGCAAAGCTGAAGCTGATAAAGTCTCGGCCCTTCTTACAGAGACCCTTACAGGGTTTGTAGCAAAGGGAAGCAACGTTTCGATGTTGCATCGCAAGCTGCAAAGTCTGCTCTAAAAGGAATCGAGTGCTGGGCACTCGTTGCAACAGATACAGGGGCGTCGCCAAGCGGTAAGGCAGCAGGTTTTGATCCTGCCATGCGTTGGTTCGAATCCAGCCGCCCCTGCCATTTTCTAATACTCATCCAGGTTACCCTCAGCCTCTAGGTACTGCGCGTGTCCAAGATGATGGTCTTTACGGGGAACGCCAACCCCGATCTGGCTCGACGTGTCGTACGTCAGCTGCATATCCCTCTCGGTGACATCTCTGTCGGTAAGTTCTCCGACGGCGAAATTACAGCCGAGATCAATGAAAACGTCCGCGGTAAAGACGTCTTCATTATTCAGCCGACCTGCGCTCCGACCAACGATAACCTGATGGAACTCGTCGTGATGGCTGATGCCTTCCGCCGCTCCTCAGCGACTCGAATCACAGCTGTAATCCCTTACTTTGGTTATGCCCGTCAGGATCGCCGTCCGCGTTCCGCACGTGTGGCTATCAGCGCGAAAGTCGTGGCTGACATGCTGACCGTGGTAGGCATCGACCGTGTTCTCACGGTTGACCTGCACGCTGACCAAATCCAGGGGTTCTTCGATATTCCGGTAGATAACATCTACGGCTCCCCCGTCTTGGTGGATGACATTGAAGACCAGCGCTTTGAAAACCTGATGATCGTGTCCCCAGACATTGGTGGCGTCGTGCGTGCACGGGCTGTTGCCAAATCCCTGGGCGTGGATCTCGGGATCATCGACAAACGCCGTGAGAAAGCCAATCACTCTGAAGTGATGCATATCATCGGTGATGTCGAAGGGCGTACCTGTATTCTGGTTGATGACATGGTCGACACCGCCGGCACCCTGTGCCACGCGGCAAAAGCCTTGAAAGAGCACGGTGCCGCTAAAGTCTTCGCCTACTGCACACACCCTGTGCTGTCGGGCCGAGCGATCGAGAACATCGAGAATTCCATGCTGGACGAACTGGTGGTGACTAACACCATCCCGTTGTCCGCTGCTGCTCAAGCCTGTTCGCGTATCCGTCAACTGGATATCGCACCGGTAGTTGCCGAAGCGGTTCGCCGTATCAGCAACGAAGAATCGATCAGCGCGATGTTCCGTTAAGGCTCAAACCTTACGAAACATCCCACTGACGAAAAGCGCCCCGCCCCAGCATACTGCCGGGGCGGGGCTTTTTTGCCCATATCGCCTTTAGCGCTGGTCGCAAACGCTAGGGCGAATGTGGTTATTTTGGAGATACAACATGAACGATTTTACTTTGAATGCTGAACTGCGTTCCGACCTGGGAAAGGTGCGAGCCGCCGCCTGCGTCGTCTCGCAAGCCTGGTTCCAGCTGTAGTTTACGGTGGCGACAAAGCCCCTGAATCCATCAGCATGCTGGCCAAAGAAGTTGCCAAACTGCTCGAAAACGACGCTGCCTACAGCCACGTTATCGAACTGAATGTTGGCGGCAAAAAGCAAAACGTAATCATCAAAGCTCTGCAACGTCACCCGGCCAAAGGCCACGTGCTGCACGCTGACTTTGTACGCGTTGTTGCCGGTCAGAAACTGACCGCTATCGTGCCTGTGCACTTTGTTGGTGAAGAAGCTCCGGTTAAGAAAGGTGGCGTTGTTTCCCACACTACTACCGAGATCGAAGTAACCTGCCTGCCGAAAGATCTGCCTGAGTTCATCGAAGTCGACCTGTCGGCTGCTGAAATCGGCACCATCATTCACCTGTCCGACCTCAAAGCCCCTAAAGGCGTTGAGTTCGTTGCACTGGCTCACAACGACGACAAGGCTGTTGCCAACGTCCACGCGCCACGTGTTGTAGCTGAAGATGAAGAAGGCGAAACCGCTGCAGAGTAATTCTCTCTGCATCGTCGGAGCTTGAGGAAACATCGCGCACCGAAACGTAGCGAGAAAGCGGGCGACAACGCGAAGTTTATCTCTGGATAAGTGAGCTCCTGTCGTCCACTTTCGCCGCACGCAGGTGTCGGCAATGTTATCCACAACTCCAAAGGAAGGGCCCCTGTCGTGACTGCCATTAAACTGATCGTTGGCCTGGGAAATCCAGGCGCCGAATACGAACAGACCCGGCATAACGCGGGGGCCCTTTTTGTTGAGCGCATCGCCCACGCCCAAGGTGTGAACCTGGTGGCCGATCGCAAATATTTTGGCCTGACCGGACGCTTCTCGCATCAGGGTCAGGATGTTCGTCTGCTGATTCCCACCACCTACATGAACCGCAGCGGCCAGGCTGTCGCGGCGCTTGCGGGCTTCTTCCGGATCAAACCCGAAGAAATCCTGGTGGCCCATGACGAACTGGACTTGCCACCCGGCGTTGCCAAACTCAAGCTGGGCGGCGGGCATGGCGGGCATAATGGCCTGCGCGACATCATTGCGCAGTTGGGCAATCAGAATAATTTTTACCGTCTGCGGCTCGGCATTGGCCACCCAGGCGTCGCCAGTATGGTTTCAAATTTCGTCCTGGGTCGTGCGCCACGCGCCGAACAGGAAAAACTCGATGCCAGCATCGACTTTGCCCTCGGCGTGCTGCCGGATATCTTCGCCGGTGAATGGAACCGTGCGATGAAAAACCTGCACAGCCAGAAGGCCTGACTCTTACCGAGGGGAAACACCATGGGATTCAATTGCGGCATCGTCGGCCTGCCCAACGTCGGCAAATCTACCCTGTTCAACGCCCTGACCAAGTCCGGTATTGCGGCGGAGAACTTCCCCTTCTGCACCATCGAACCCAACAGCGGCATCGTGGCCATGCCGGACCCGCGCCTGCAGGAGCTGGCGGCCATCGTCAATCCCAAGCGCATCCTGCCGACCACCATGGAATTCGTCGATATCGCGGGCCTGGTGGCCGGCGCGTCGAAAGGTGAAGGCCTGGGTAACAAGTTCCTGGCCAACATCCGTGAAACCGATGCCATCGCCCACGTGGTCCGCTGCTTTGAAGACGAGAACGTGATTCACGTCTCCAACAGCGTCGACCCGAAGCGCGACATCGAGATCATCGACCTGGAACTGATCTTCGCCGACCTCGACAGCTGCGAAAAGCAACTGCAGAAAGTTGCGCGTAACGCCAAGGGTGGCGACAAGGATGCCGTGGTCCAGAAAGGCCTGCTGGAGCAATTGATTGCGCACTTCACCTTGGGCAAACCGGCGCGCAGCCTGATGAAGAGCATGAATGCCGACGAAAAGGCAGTCATCAAAGGCTTCCACCTGCTGACCACCAAGCCAGTGATGTACATCGCCAACGTCGCGGAAGACGGCTTCGAGAACAACCCGCTGCTAGACGTGGTCAAGGCCATCGCCGAAGAAGAAGGCGCAATCGTGGTGCCGGTGTGCAACAAGATCGAAGCAGAAATTGCCGAGCTGGATGACGGCGAAGAGAAAGACATGTTCCTCGAGGCCCTGGGCCTGGAAGAGCCTGGCTTGAACCGTGTAATCCGCGCCGGCTACGAAATGCTGCACCTGCAGACTTACTTCACCGCCGGTGTCGAAGAAGTCCGCGCCTGGACCGTCAAGGTCGGTGCTACCGCACCACAGGCCGCTGGCGTGATTCACACCGACTTCGAAAAAGGCTTCATCCGCGCCGAAGTCATCGCCTACAACGACTTCATCCAGTACAAGGGAGAAGCCGGTACCAAAGAAGCCGGTAAATGGCGCCTGGAAGGCAAGGAATACATCGTCAAGGATGGCGACGTGATGCACTTCCGTTTTAACGTGTAAGCATTACCTGCGGTTTATATCGCACATAAAAAGCCGATGCAGTGCATCGGCTTTTTTGTGCGCGCTGACTTATACCCACACAAGACGCTCACCTGATCCCCACCCGCAGTAAACTCCAAGACTTTCCCTATTGCCCCATACCCCCCGAATAAGCCGGGTAACTTTAACCACTGAATGAATGACTATTCCTACGACAACCTGGCTTACTCTTACACGCAGACACGATGACAGCTTTTATAATTTGCGCTCTACTGAATCCCTATTAACCAGTGAATAATCGCGGTAGTGGAGTACCATCCGATGTCGGCCTCCTATCAACATGATAATGAAACGGACACTCCATTCATTGAAGGCCCAGACATCGAAAATACGATCAATAGCGCTGCGCCTCTAAATATTGACATTCTGTTACTTGGGGAAACCGGTACAGGCAAGGACACGCTGGCACAGCGGATTCATCGCCTGTCCGGACGTCGGGGTAACTTTGTCGCCGTGAACTGCGCCGCCATTCCGGAGAGCCTCGCAGAGAGCCAGTTGTTCGGGGTCAACAGTGGTGCTTACACCGGCGCCGTGCAGTCACGAGCAGGTTTTATTGAAGCTGCGCACCAGGGCACCTTGTACCTGGATGAAATCGACAGCATGCCGCTTTCGTTGCAGGCCAAGTTACTGCGTGCGTTGGAGTCGAGGGCGTCGAGCGCCTGGGTTCAACCCGGTTTATACCAGTAGACATGCGCGTCATCGCCTCTGCCCAGCAATCGCTGCATGAAATGGTCGAGCAAGGGGCCTTCAGACGGGATCTGTATTTTCGCCTCAGCGTCATCAATATCGAGCTTCCAGCGCTACGTGAGCGGCGCGAACGCATCGTCCCCTTGTTTCTGAACATGGTTCAACAGGAAGCCCAGTACTTCAAGTGCCCTGCCCCACCGCCCTCCGGTGAATTGCTCCAGCAGTTGCTGTGCCATCCATGGCAGGGAAATATTCGTGAGTTGCGCTCCACAGCCAAACGGTTCGTGCTGGGGCTGACAGCCCTGACCAGGCCGGAGACAGAAAAAGCCCAAATGAGCCTCAAGCAACGATTGCAGTACATAGAGAAATCGCTGATCGAAGAGTCTTTACACCGTCACGCCCACTGCGTGGATACCGTCTCGATCGAATTGAGTGTTGCCAAACGCACGCTCTATTACAGGATGAAACAATTGGGCATTTCACTCAATTCCAGCACCTCCCCGTGTTTCTGAAAATAGCTAGGCATGCACGAAAGACACTTTTACACAATGAACGCATGCCCCCCAAAAAAACAGCAACAAACAATTAATGGAACCGCGCCGGTCGAACTCGCCACTTAGATCACGGACGCCAGTTATCAAGGAGTAGCGTGACTTCCTTGGCCGGCGACCGAACAGAAGCAAACCCAATCATTCGATAAATAGCAGGTGAATATTTATGGTATCTCCAATTAGCAACTTTGGTTCCGGTGGCTTGACCAACCAACAGCTCGAACAAAACCTTGAAGGCACAAGCCAGGCAAAAAACGCCGACTCCGCGAAAATGGCGGAGAAGGACAAAGAAGTATCGCTTAATAACAAGTGGACTGCGTTAATCCAGAAACAGCAGTAAATATCACTGGCTTCCTCTATGTTTATTAGAGGAAGCCAACCTGTTTTTCGTGCTGGAGTATCACATGCAGATCAAGCTTGATCAGCAACGGCAAAGCGATGCCATTGCCCCACCCCTTGCCGTTGAAAACAGCAGTGAAAACGCCCAGGACGCACAGTATTTCAGTGCGGCCCTGGAGCAAAATACTGTGCGCCCCACCCAGGCGTCCTCCGCAGGAAGCAACCCTCTGGCTGACTACTCTGAAAGGCTGAAGTCAAGCAACGAAAGCATTCCAAAACTGCTGCGTGACTTCGTCAATGAAAAAAATCACCTCAAGGCAGCTAATGCCGTAGACGCGATGGTTGGATCCAAGGAAATCCTCAACATCGGTGTCAAGGTCATAAAACACTGCGCGTCCTTTGTTGAAAAGACCTCCAACCTGCAATAGGTGAGCCATGCATCGCTGTCGTTTTATCCTCTTATGGCTGCCCCTGGTACTCCTGCTGGGTGGCTGCGGCGAAAGCGTCGAGTTGCATCGGCAGTTATCCGAACAGGAGGCCAATGAAGTGATCGCGGAGCTGGCAGACAAACACATTCGGGCTCAAAAGCAGCTGGCCAAAGACGGCGTGATAGTTCGCGTACGAACAGATGACATTGCTCGCGCAGTCCGTACGCTGGCAGCGGCCGGGCTGCCAAAGACCGCGCGGTCGACATTGGGCGATGTCTTTCGCAAGGAAGGGGTGATTTCCACCCCGCTGGAAGAACGTGCTCGCTATATCTATGCCTTGTCTCAGGAATTGGAAGCGACCCTGTCCAATATCGATGGCGTCATTGTCGCTCGCGTTCACGTAGTACTCCCCGAACGGGTCGCACCGGGGGAACCGGTGCAGCCGGCATCGGCATCCGTCTTTATCAAACATGATCCACAGCTTGAGCCCGACAGCCTGCTGCCACGCGTACGACGGATGGTGGCCAGCAGCATACCGGGCATGGCATCGGCCGTTTCCAATAACCAAAAGTTGACCGTGGTATTCGTTCCGGCAACCGCGTATCGGGAAACGCAGCAACTTACGTATTGGGGGCCTTTTCTGATCAAGACGGATGACCTGCCGTTCTGGCAAACCACCCTTATCGGGGTCCTGGTATTGCTGGTAGTCGGGGTCGCAGCAGCCGTGTTCTGGTTCAAAAAGGCGCAGCGTAAACCATTCGGTATACACCAGCCCCAGCCAGCAGAGCCACGCGCGTATGACGCATGAAAGCCTCGCCTGGGCTCAGTGGTGGGCCCGTCCATGGCTGGGTTCCCTGCACGCCTGGCCTCCGTTCGACCCGGCCCTGAGCTATTGGAAAACACTCTTCCAGAGCCAGCATGCCGCAATGGGCGCGGCATTGGAGATTGAGCCATGCCTGCCCATCGAACCCCCGCCAGCCCTGCTGCAACTTGTACTGCAACATGCCGCCCAACGCGACCTTGTGCTCGCGCTGGTCGGCGGTGTGTACCACATGAAGAGCGACACGCCCTTGAGCCAGGATCACCAGCTCTGGTGTGCCCGCCTGTCCAAGGCACTGGTCACGTATCCGGTGCAAACCGACACCGAGGACGCTTTGCAATGCCTGCGCGCCTGGGTAGACCCCAAGGTCTGGCAGCGCCTGCGATTGAGCTTCGACCGCAGCCGGGTACTCACCCTTGAAAGAACCCCGAGGCTGCGCGATTTTCACGACAAGCTCGATACCGTCTGGAAAGCCGCGATATGGCGTACAGGCACTTCGCACACCCCCTCTGGATTTCCCCGCCCTTGCGCCGAGCCTCATGACAATGCTTCCCAAACGCACGATTGAGTTACGCCAGCCCCACACTGGTGCCCCCTCCCCGCTGATCACCCGCGAAGCCCTGGCGGACTGCGCTCAAGCCGGCGAGTTGCTGAGGCATGCCCAGGATCAGGCCGATGAGATCCTGCGCCAGGCCCATGCACAGCGTGATCAACTGCTTGCGCAGGCAGAATATGATTTCTGGCAACGCACCAACCGCCAACTGAGTCGCTGGCAAGCCACACAACAGGCGGTTCTCGACAACGTTGAGTCCATCGCCACCTCGGTCACCCACCACGCCATCCGTAGCTTGCTGGACGACACGACGCCGGTTCAACGCGTGTCCGCCATGCTTAAGCAACTGCTCACGGCACAGGCCCCCGCAATCCAGGCCAAGTTGCTCTGCAACCCGCTGGATCAGCCCCACGTGGAACGATGGCTGAACCACCATAGCGAGGCTGTCTGGCAACTGCATTGCGACGAGTCCATCGCGCCGAGCGTGTTGATCCTGGAGGCGGAGGAAGGCAGCTTCCGGATCGACTGGACGTCGTCAGTCAACGCGCTGTTAACCGCCGATACAGAGCGTTATGCACAGGCGTAGATCGAGCCCCAGCCATTACAGCAATGATTGCCATCAAAATATTTCCCAAGTGATGGAACGTCTTCCCACGCGCCAGCCACATAAAAATACACATCCACCGGGAGAGCACCTTATGAGATACGACGCACGCGAGGGCGGGCAGATCTTCAGAGATCTGAGTAAAAACTACCGACAGTCCGACCTGATGAAACTCAATCAGCCTGATGCGCTGGACGCGCAGGAGTTTTCAGCATTGATGGAAGAACAATTCACGCTGGGCCAAACCTTGAGTCTGGGGGCTACCGCTGCGGGCGCGATTCTTACTCACAGGGCCGAAATAGGAAAAGTGATCTTCAATGGCACCCCATGAACTGACGTGGCTCATCACGCGATGGAGGGATGGGACAGAGGACAGGATCACGCTGTTCGAGGGCGAAGACACCCTCTGTGTGAGTCGTCACCCACCCTTTTTTTGCTCAGCGTTCAACTGACTCATCGCCCACAGGGCACCACAACACAAACATGGTTGCGACTGGGGCATGCAAGCCTGGCGCATTTTCAGGGCGCCCTGTCACTCGAGCCTGCCAGTGGACAGCTCTGGCTTCTTCAATGCGCCCCACAGGAATGCGAGCAGGAGGTTCTGCTGCGTCATCTCGAAGCCCTGTCCAACCAACGCGACACCTGGCGCTCAATCATCGCGCGCATGGCTCGCCGCCCACACAAGTCCGTCCCCACGTCACTGCGTGCGCAGCTTTACTAATCAGAGAACCCTTATGGACAACCCTACCTACAAGCGCTTGCCTGTCAGCTCGCCCTGCGCGCCGTTAAAACGAGCCGACTGGCGCAGCCTGATTGCCTTGGCTTGCCTGTTGACTCCGCTCGGCGACGCCCTCGCGGCCGTACCCGCGGAATGGAAGAACACGGCCTATGCCTATGAAGCGCAGTTCAAGCCTCTACGCGAAGTACTCGAAGATTTCGCCCAGACCTTCGGCACGCAGCTGCAGATCGAAGGTCTGCTGGAAGGCGTCGTCAATGGCAAAATACGCGCCAACACGCCCCAGTCGATGCTCGACAGACTCGGCGTCGAACATCGCTTTCAGTGGTATCTCTACAACAATACCCTGCACATCAGCACGCTGGATCAACAAGAGTCTGCACGCTTGGAGGTTTCGGCCGAATCCATTTCAGACCTCAAGAAGGCCCTGACCGATATCGGCCTGCTCGACAGCCGCTTCGGCTGGGGTGAGTTACCGGACGATGGGGTCGTACTCGTCTCTGGCCCCAAGCGCTACATCGACCAGATCAAGCAGTTCAGCAGCCAGCGCCGTTCCCCGGATGAAAAACAGAGCATCTTGAGCTACCCGCTCAAGTTCGCCAACGCGGCTGACCGCTTCGTCGATTATCGCGGTGAAAAGCTGACCATCCCGGGCATCGCCACGATGCTGCGCGGGTTGCTGGAACCGCGCTCGCCCTCTGCCATTTCAAGCGTGAGGCCTTCTTCGGCCGCCCAGTCACAAGCGGCCATGGTGGGTCCGAACATGCCCCGCCTGAACAACCCGCTGCTGGAGCAAATGCTCGGTACTGCGGCGAACTCCGGGCAACTGACAACGGGGGCAACGCTCACCCCGCGTGCGCCGACTTCAACCAGTCGAATTCGCGTCGAGGCCGACGTGCGCAACAACGCGGTGCTGATTTACGACTTGCCGGAGCGCCAGGCGATGTACCGCGAGTTGATTACCCAACTTGACGTCGCGCGCAGGCTGGTGGAGATCGACGCGATCATCCTCGATATCGAACGCACGCAGCTGCGCGAGTTCGGGATCAACTGGGGCTTTCAAAACAGCCGTTTCTTCGGTGGTGCCAATGTCGCGCCCGGCACCTCATCACAGCTGGCCATTGGCAACCGCGAGCGTTTTTATGCCGATATCCGCGCCCTGGAAGCCAAAGGCCTGGCCACTATGGTCTCCAACCCCTCGGTGCTGACCCTGGAAAACCAGCCGGCAGTCATCGACTTCAATCGCACTCAGTACCTCAGGGCCGGTATCGAAAATGCGACCATTTTGCCCGTCACCGTCGGTACCAGCTTTCAAGTGGTGCCAAGGGTCATCACCAGCCGTGGCAGCCACCAGATCGATTTGGTGGTGGATATTGAAGATGGCAATTTCGACGAATCCAACCCGCTGCTCGACGGCCTGGATGTGCGCCGCGGCAAGGTCAGCACCCAGGCGGTGATGGCGGAAAAACGCTCGCTAGTGGTCGGCGGGTTCCATGTGACCGACAGCAAAGACAAGCAAAGCAAGGTTCCCCTGCTGGGGGACATTCCATTGCTGGGCAAAGCTTTATTCTCCTCGACCGAACGCCAGAACAATCGCCGTGAACGCCTGTTCATCCTGACCCCACGGGTCATCGGCGATCAGTCCGACCCTTCACGCTACCTGCCCCAAGAGGACCAGGCCGAACTGCAGGCCGCCCTCAAACCCTTGGCACGCCGCATGGCCGCACACCCGCCGGTGATCAAGCGCAGCGACATCACCAGCACCCTGGCTCACCTGGTCAGCGGGCAAGTGCCCAATGGCTTCAAGGCCGCACCGATGCCGCTGGGGCTGGACACCTTGTGCTCCACCCGCAGCCTGCTGGCACTCAACACCGAACGCAGCCAGTGGTACGCCGGCGCGGATTTCAATGTGGCGGTGGTGGTGCTGCGCAACCAGTTCAAACGCAATGTGCGCATCGATGAAAAGGAATGCAGCAACTCGCAGACCCTGGCGGTCAGCGTCTGGCCGCGCGCCTGGCTCAAACCCGGTGAAGAAGCGGAAGTGTTCATCGCTATGCGCCCCGTGGTGAAGGATGAACACATCGGTGTATCACGTCCGTCTCTCCTCCCTCCCGCCCAGAAGACCACGCCATGAAATACCGACTATTGAGCGCTACCCTGATCGGCGCGACGCTGCTCGTTACCGCCTGCACCCCCACCTGCAAGGGCGATTCCTGCACACGCCCACAATCGAGTGCGGACAAAATGGTGGTCTGGTGGCCTGAGCAGATGCGCGTCGAACCCGGCCCGTCCGGGGAACGTTCGGACCATCAGACGGTGTCGCTGGAACGATGAACGCCATGGGACCGCCTGACGACGAGGTGAATCGCCAGGCGTTCCTGGACAGCCTGGTGAGCGCAGAGGCCGCTCACCTGCAGTTGTGCCCGGGAATCGAACTGTGCGCCATGAGCGCCGGCGCCGACCAGGGTCTGAGCCTGCACATAGCCCGTAAGGCGCTACAAGCCGGGCAGGTGCAACGGATACTGGAGCGCCGCTTTGAGCAGTCCATCGCATTCGACGGCTGCTTTGTCTATCTCGATGCCCAGGATGCACTGGTGATCTGGCATGCACTGCCTGCGCAACGTACGGTATTGAATCAGACAATCAGCCGGATGTTGTCGCTGGCTAACCTTGAAGCACTGGATGAGCGGGTCATTCGCTGATCAGGGTTTATCAAGCTCCGGCAACTCAAGGGTTTCGCGCTTGGCTGCATCATCCAGCTCGCGCAAGGTTCGATAGATAACTGCCACAGCCTGCAATGTTTCGCGAGGAATACTCGCCCCCAATTTGTTCTGATACAGCGTACGGGCCAACCACACACATTGGATGACCGGTACATCCGCGGCCTTAGCACGTACGATCAATTGCCGGGCTTGTGCATCGGTTCCCTTGTCGACCAATAACGGCAGTGGGGTCTTGCCTGGCCGGTAATACAAGGCAACGGCAAAGTGCGTCGGGTTGATGACTAACATGTCCGCCTCCTCCAGCTTGGGCAGCTTGACCTTGGGCTCTTCCTGGGCCATTTGGTGCGCCAGCTGGCGCCGTTGCCCCTTGACGTGGGGGTCGCCTTCCATGTCCTTGTACTCCTTGACGACCTCGACCTGGGTCATGCGCATGCGCTTGGCAAAGAAATACTTCTGCAAGGTCAGGTCGATCAACGCCAGCACCAGCAGCAGGCCCAGACACACATGCAGCAAATGACGGAACACGGCGATCAGCGCCAGGATGTAGCTTTGCAGGTCGCTGTTGGCCAGGTTGATCAGACCGTTCAGTGACGGGGTGATCACCACATACAGAATCAGGCTCAGCAACAGCGCCTTGGCGACCCCCATCAGCAGGTTCATCAGCGACTGAGCAGAGAACATCTGCTTGGCTTGATTGAGCGGGTTGAGGCGATTGAAATCCAGCTTGAGGGCTTCCGGTGCAAAGAGCAGCCCGATCTGAAGCCAGCTGCTGATCAGCTTTACCGTAATCGCCACCCCGACCATCAACAAGGCGAATGAAAAGAACAGCACGAAGGCCTCCATCAACACCTCTTCCAAGGCGCGCACGAATGGCTGGCCGAACCGCGACATCGGTAACACCATCAATTGCTGGAAGCGCTGCATGCTAGTGTCGGCCGTGAACAGGGCAATTTCGCTGATGGCGGTCAACACCAATAACTTACCGACGTCCTGGCTCTGGGAAACCTGGCCTTTCTTGCGTTGATCACGCAGTTTCTTGGCACTGGCCGGATGCTTTTTTTCGCCGGAATCACTCATGGCATGGGCGCCTTGAACATCAGCCCAAGCGTATGTTTCAGATCGCCCAGCAGCCCCATCCGCCCGACAATCAGGTCCTGCAACAAGGCAAAATACAGCAGCAAAATACCAATACCCGCCAGGCACTTGACCGGCGGGGCCAGCGTACTCACCTGCAGCTGCGGGCTATACAGCCCCAGCAACGCAATCCCGAACTCCAGTAACAGCAGCACCGCGATAAACGGCGCGGCGTAGAGCATCATGTGCACGAACGTGTCGCCGAGCAAATCGAGAAACGCACCGAACCCATTGGGCTGGGGAAGCGGAAACCACACGGTAGGCGGCCAGATCAGGTAACTGTCCCAGATCACTTGGGTCAGCGCGCCAAGCCCCAGAGTGGCAATCAGCAGAAAAATCGCCAGTTCCTTGAACATATGCCCGATGGGCGTCGCATCCGGACCGAGTGACGGGTTGAGCTGGCCACCGGCCAAGGCCCCGCGCTGGTTATCCAGCAACGCCCCCACCGCCTCGAACATCCAGAACGGCATCGCCAGCAACACCCCCAGCAACACGCCCAGGGTCGCCTCCTTGAGCACCAGCGCGCTGAGCATGAGCGTGGAAAACTCCTCGGTAGCGAACGTTGCATAAATGCCCGGCGCCGGTATCAACGCCAAGGCCATCACAATGGTGTGGCGGGGCATGCCGCGTATATGTTGAAAACAGAATGCTGCTACCAGAAAGGCGCACGGATAAATTCGCGCCATGGCGACCAGCAGGCTCGGCAAGTACTCCAGATACTGCAGCAAAGGGTAAACCTCAGTTCAGGGCCGAACGGGCAATCATGTCAAAGGTCAGATTGATCAGTTGAATCAACTCCACGCCGATCCAGCGACCGGTCATGATCAGCGTGATACCCACTGCCACCAGCTTGATACCAAATGGCAACGTCTGGTCCTGTACCTGAACCAACGCCTGTATCAGTGACGTCAGTACGCCTACGATTACCGCCACAATCAGCGGCGGCGCCGATAACACCACGACCAGCAACATGCCCTGCTTGAACAGCACGATAGGTTCCATACGCCACTCAAAGATAGGAAAAGAACAAGCTGTCGAGCAGCCGCGACCACCCGGAAACCATCACGAACAACAGCAGTTTGAGCGGCAGGGAAATCGTCATCGGCGAGACCATCTGCATGCCCAATGCCAGCAGCAGGTTGGAGACAATCAGATCGATCACGATGAATGGGACATAGATCAAAAAGCCGATCTCGAACCCCGCTTGCAGTTGTGACAGGACAAAGGCCGGAACCAGCAGGATCAAGTCTTCACGCTGAACCTCTTGCGCCATTTTTGCCGGCCACAGGCGTGCGGTGTTCTCCAGCAAGTGCGTCAGCACATCCGGGTCGATATTGCGCAACATGAATGCACGCAACGGCTTGATGGCCTCCCCTGCCGTCTGCAGAGCCATTTGCACACTGCTCAAGTCCAGTGGCGAGGTCTTGACGCTCTCGGCCATTTCATAACCCACCGGGGCCATGATAAACAGCGTCGCCGCCAGCGCGATGCCGTTGATGGCCATACTTGGCGGTACCTGCTGCACCCCAATGGCGTTACGGGTGATCATCAGCACAATGACAATCTTCAAAAAGGACGTACACACGATCAACGCCATGGGCATCAGCGACAACGCCCCAAGGAAAAGTGCAAGTACGAACGGATCTATCCCCTGGAAGCTCATCGGGAAAACGTCACTCTGGACATCTGAAGGCCCAAGCGCCCGTCCACTTCAACCAACTGCCCCTGCCCAATGGGCCGGTCGCCGTAATAAAGGCCGGCCATGCCCGGCGCGTAACCTGTCACGCCCAGGACCGAACCGGCAGCAAGATTGCGTAGCTCGCCCAGCGTCAGGTTCAGCGTTCCACAGCGCACGCTCAACGCCATGCTCAACTCATCGAACGGCTCATGCCCAAATACGTCGACCACCGGCTGGTCTTCCTCGTGTTCAGCGTAATAAGGCGCCGAAAATTCCTCGTCCACAGTCATGTCCTCCATAGCAGTAAGGGTCAGGCGCAACGGCCCGATATCATCGTCAATGCAGCCGTGCAGTCGCTGCTTGCCAACTTGTACGTAGCCGCTGCCCTCGGATTGAAAAAACGCGTGTTCGAGCATCAGCACATCACCGGCGCGCAGCGTGCGCACTTGCGCGATCGGCAATCGCAGGCGCCCTAGGGGCACGGCAATCGTCAGCTGAAACAGGGCGGGCACCGGCTCGGCGATAGAGCGCCATGGCGCGGCCTCGCACATCATCAGAAAACTCTCGGGCGCCAGCCACAGATAGCCCAGGACCCGGGACGCGCCCAAGGTCACGCTCAACCGGCAGCCGAAACCTGCAGGGCGCTCGGTCGTCACTAATCGCATATAGCCAAACAGCGCCCGCACCTGATCGCTCAGGTGGTGATGGAACAACGCCCAGAACCAGGAATCCGGATCGTTGCCGGCCTGAGCCAAAGGCACCGGGCATTCGCCCATCAGGCTCAGCAGCGGCCCCGCTTCAGCGAGCGCCAGCACACCGCACGCGGTTTCGAAGCACATCACCTCTACACTGGCGGGAGCACGCTCGGGTTCGAGCAGCAATTCACCGTTCTGCCCGGCAACCTGAAACGGCAGACGCAACCCCCGCCCCAACCTCAGGCGAGCAGCAACGGTGGAGCTCTTGACCCGGGGCAAGGTCAGAAAAGGCGCCTTCATGCCACATCGACTTTGGACAGATTCAGCCTGACCGGCTGGCCCAGTGCCCCCGCGACTCGGTCCTGACATTGTTGCCGTACGCCAGTGAGCCAGCGACCCGTTGCGGCATCATCCGCTTCCAGGTCGATGCTCCAGGCGCCTTGTTCACGACGCACCGTGGCGTTGATCCGCCCGAGTCGAGGCAAGTACAACACGGCCTGAAGCGGCCACTGCGGGCTCATCTGTATGCGAGGCACCAATTGCTCGACCAACGCCTCGACCCCGGCGGCACCGACCAAGGCCCTGACGTCCACTCGAGAGGCGCCATAACTGCCTTCTCCCGAATCGTCTGCAAGCAGGTGAGCGAACAGTCGGCCTTGCTCCAGTGGCACCATGGCCGTCATGTTCGGTTCGCGCTGCTCCCTTGAGTCACGCAACCGTGGACGCTCGGGAGGGCTATTTGAAACCTGTTTCATATCTGATCCTGAGCTAGCAAATTGGACAATTCCTGAAGTTTTTCCACTTGGCGCAAACACTCGGTCGCATGCTTGCGGGCGCTGCCAATCTGGATTTCTTTCTCCTCTCGCTGTCCGTACAGGGTCTGCAACTGGCCTTCGTCACGCCGGGTGCTTGCAGATAAAGAGAGCTCCTGTTGCCCCCACGATTTCAGGTCTTTCAGGGTGAGCACCTGCCCTTGGTGCTGACTGAGCAATTGCGCCGATTGGCGCGCCTCTTCCAGGCGGGTCTGCTCAAGCGACGCCAGGGCCTGCTCGATATGTACCAGCAAGGTTTGCCGGGCACGCGTTGCCTCGCGCAACGCGCGTTCGGCACGCTCGGCCCGATGCCTGCGCAGGCGCCGCAAGGTTTCGATTTCACCGAACAGCCCATCAGAATGGGACATAGGCCGTCAGCTCCTTGAGATGCTCCAGGGTGGTCGACATCGGCGTAGGTTCACGCAAGTCCTGGCGCAGGAAACCGTCGACCGCCCCTCGGCTGTCTACCGCCAGGTCGGTCAGGGGATCGCTGCCGGGCTGATACTCCCCCAGCTTGAGCATCAGCTCGATCTGCTGGTAGGCCGACAGCAAACGGCGTAACGCCGTACCGGCCTGGATATCCGCAGGCTCGGCAACGTTGCTCAGAATCCGTGAAAGGCTGGCCAATACATCCACCGCGGGATAGTGCCCACGCTCAGCCAATTTGCGCGACAGCACAATATGGCCATCGAGCAGCGAGCGCACTTCGTCGGCCACCGGGTCGCTCATGGAGTCCTGTTCGATCAGCACCGTGTAGATCGCCGTGATCACACCTTCGCGGGTCAGCCCGGCGCGCTCAACCAAGCGCGGCAGCAGGCTATACACCGAGGGCGGCAGGCCACCGCGCCCCAGTGGCTCGCCGGCGGCAAGGCCGATTTCACGCTGGGCCCGGGCGAAACGTGTCAGGGAGTCGATCAACAGCAGCACCCGCTTCCCCTTGCGCCTGAACCCCTCGGCCAACGCAGTCGCCGTAAAGGCCGCGCGTGCCCGCTCCATACTCGAGCGGTCCGACGTGGCACAGACCAACACGGCTTTGGCACGCAGTTCATCATCCAGCTCGTGATCAAGGAATTCGCGCAGTTCCCGGCCCCGCTCGCCGATCAGACCGAACACAATCACGTCGCAGTCCACATTGCGGGCGATCTCCGCCAACAACGTGGTCTTGCCGCAACCCGCGCCGGCAAACAGCCCCACACGCTGGCCTTCACCCAATGTCAGCAAGCCATCGATCGAACGCACACCCGTGGCCAGCGCGCGGTTGATCCTCGGCCTATCGGTGGGCAAGGGCGCTTCACACAACACAGCGCTTGCCTGCGGCGAATCAGCCTCGGCAAAAGCGCCAGGGCCGTCGCCGGTAATCGAGCGGCCAAAACCATCCAGTACCTGCCCCAGCAATTGGTCGCTGACCTGTACTCGATGCGACATTCCCAAGCGCTCCACGCCAGCACCCACCCGTACACCTTCCAGGTTGCCAAGGGCACTGAGCACGGCATCCTGGTGATCGAAACCAATGATCTCGGCGAGCATGTAATCACCCGGGCCTTTCTCCACCTGGCACAAGTCGCCTATGCGTGCCTGGGGCAACCGACATTGCAGCAACATACCGTTGACGCGCTGGATGCGCCCTCGCATCGTCACCGGCGCAAAGCCGGCCAACGCTTGGGAGTGATGCCGCTGCCAGGCATCGAGACGCGCTTGCAAGTCCGTACTCACCAGCGCACCTCATAACGCTGCGCACCATCAAAAACCACCTTGGCGTTGTCAATCAACACCAGGCGCAAGCCATCCACTTCGTCGCCTACAAATATTCGACTGCCATCCTCCAGCACCACATGACCGCTGAGCCCACCGACAATCTGCACAATCTTGAGCGGCAATTCTGTGTCGCGCAGGCGCACACGGCTGATCACCGGCACAACGCTGTCGAACTTTTCACCGAATTGGTTGAGCATGCGCGCCACCAGCTCCACGTCGTCCTGGGAAACGTCGCCGTTGAGCGCAATCTGGCCATTGATCACCTGCAAACTGACGCGCTGGCTCAATTCACGCTCGTTGAGCATCTTGAGCAATTGCTCGCGAACCTCGAATGGCGAGACCAGTTCGACTTTCTGTGGCACGGCGGGCATCAGGGATGCCTGGGCATCGCGCTCCCCGGTGGAGACAATGCCCACCACCGTGATGATTAACGTCACCGCCAGCACTACACTGATCAGTCGCTTCTGCTGAAAATGCGGGATGGACGACAAACGCAACGTCTGCGGCGCCTCACGGGGCGCAACCTGGGGCAAAGGGGTGGGAGCAGGCGCCTCGGGCCAGGGCTGATTTGCCAAGGTGACACACAGACGGATGGCCCCCACGCAGAACGATTCATCCAGCGCCAGGCTCGAAATCTGTGCCAGCACCTGTCCATCAGCCCCTTGCAACAGTCCTGCCTCGGCCTGTACGGACCAGTTCGAACCGTCAAGCCGCAGCCGCGCATGATGCTCGGCGACGCCCGGATCGGTCAGAACAAGGTCCGCGTCACGGTGAGCACCGATGCTCCACTGTTCACCAAACAGCGGCAATGCCGCCCCCTGATGCAGACCTTCCAGCACGCGCAGTTCAAACATCACAGCGCCATCGCGCAGGTTGAAAATGGCCGAGTACTCATGCCACCTCCCCGCGCATCAGATCGTCCTGGCCAAGGTCAAAGCGTCCCAGTACCTTCACCTTCGAGGTGCTCCCCAATTCGGCAAAGGACATCACCGGCACGTGGTTGAACTCCTCGAGCAGCAGAGTACGCAGGGGGCTGCGCAAATCCTGCGCGACCAACATCACGCTTTTGCTTTTAGGGCGCACGGTAAAGGCCTGGTTAAGCAAGTGGATCAGCGATGCGCTGCTCTCGTTGCCAAGGGCGAAAAACACCCCCGTCTGGGTCTGGCGCAACGACTCGCGCAAAACGTTTTCGGTCTGCGGTGACAACAGCCAGGCATGCAGGCCGTCAGCCTCACTGTATTGGTGGAAAATCTGCGATTTGAGGGCGATACGCGCGTAGTCCGCCAAGGCGTCCGGCTCACGCTCATGCTGGCCGTACTCAATCAACGACTCCACAATCAACCTCACCGCACGCAACGGCACGCCTTCAGACGCCAGGCGTTGCAGCACCGCCGAAAAGCGCGACAGCGGCATAATCCGCTGAAGTTCCTGTACCAGTTCAGGCTGATTGTGCTCAAGCCAACCGAGGATCGACTTGCTCTCCTGGATCCCCAGAAACTGCGGGCCCGTAAGCATCATGGCGTGTTTCAGGCGATCAATGATCAAACGCGTCGCACTGAAGCGCTCCAACTGTGGATCATCCAGCAAAGGGTCATCGGGTTCCAACCACACCCAGTCCTGCTCATCGCGCTCGGCCAAACCCGGCACCGCGCGCTCAGGCACCTCTGCCAAGGCTTTACGCTCCACGGCCACACGCGCCACAACCGAGGCCTTGACCATCGGCACCTCATGCACGCAGAAGCGCATTTCATCATCCGCCAGCGTGTCGTCCAGCTCGACCTCGAACGGCGGTAACGTCAGACCAATATTGGCGACCAGCGCGTTGCGGGTCTGGCGAATCCCCTGAACCAGCTCAATCACCTCAGGAGTGCCGCGCAACACGGGGGAAAACTGCAACAGATAGGGCCGCGACGGATCGAACCCGCGCAGGTCTTCCTCACCGTTTTCTTCCGGGCGCACAGCCTGGGTAGCGTCAGGGGGCGGCGCTTCGCGCCGTTGACGTTGACGCATGAGGTAAAAGCCCAGGGTGCCGGTGGTCAACGAAATAAGGATGAAGACCAGCGTGGGCATGCCAGGCAATGCGGCAAAAGCCAGCATCCCCACCGACGCAATCATCCAGCTCTTGGGTTCACTGGTCATCTGCCGGGCGATTTCAGCCCCCATGTTGGTGGCGCCCTTACGTCCGTCCGGCGCCACGCGAGTGATGATCATGCCGGCGGTCAGGGAGATCAGCAGCGCGGGTATCTGGGCAATCAGGCCGTCGCCGATGGTCAGCACCGAGTACAGCGCCATGGAATCGGCTGCGCTCATGCCGTGCTGGAACATGCCGGTGGAAAAGCCACCCAGCAGGTTGATCACCACGATCACCAAACCGGCGATGGCATCACCTTTGACGAACTTCATTGCCCCGTCCATGGCCCCGAACAACTGGCTCTCGCGGGACAACTGGTCCCGTTTGTCACGGGCCTGCAGGCCGTCGATCAGCCCGGCCCGCAGGTCACTGTCGATGGACATCTGTTTGCCGGGCATCGCGTCGAGGCTGAAACGCGCCGCCACTTCGGCAACGCGCTCCGAGCCCTTGGTAATCACCAGGAAGTTAACCAGGGTCAGGATCATGAAGATCACCAACCCCACCGCCAGGTTGCCACCCACGACAAAATTACCGAACGCCTCAACGATGTCGCCGGCGTCCTGTTCCAGCAGGATAAGGCGCGTGGTAGCGATCGACAGTGCCAGGCGGAACATGGTGGTCAACAGTAAAATCGACGGGAACGACGAGAACGCCAACGGCCCCGGCAGGTACAGCGCCAGCACGATCAACAGGCAGGAGATGCAGATGTTGAGCGCGATCAGGATATCCACCAACCAGGTGGGCAACGGCACGATAAAAATAAACACAATGGCCAGGACCACCACCGCGCCGAGGACTTCGGCACGCTGTGCAATCTTGAGCAGCCAGCGGTTGAGGGTTGCCAGGACGGTCACACCGCAACCCCAGGCTCATTGCCAAACCGGGCCGGGCCCTTCTCCAGGCGGGTGAATTCATCCATCACCAGCAAGAAGTTATGCAAGCCCTCCTGGCGCCCACGGGTATCACGCCACAAGGCCATCGGCAGATTTTTGAGCACCGGGTAAACCGCATTGAGGGAAGCCAATTGGCTGGCCATCTGGTCACCGGCCAACTCATCCGCAAGCCGCTGCACCTCGGACGATGCGATGCCGTTACCCGCGTAACCGAGCAGACGCTGCAACAGCGCAACGGCATCGTGCTCAACCTTGAGACGCTCGATCAAGGTATGGCAACTGGACAACACGCCCCCCAACTGGCCACAGCTTTGCAACCCCAGAAGCAGCGTGCGCAACTTGGCTGTCGGAAGCGACGACGCATAGGCCGCGATGTCGTCTGCCAAGGCCCGACGCATGATGTTGAGCCCCATAGAGAACTGCTCGCCGCCATACATGCCCAAGAGCGATTGCATCATGTTTGCCAGGGATTGGCGCACGACCACGTTGGCGTAATACAGCGCGCGCACCGCCTGGCGCTCCTGCGGGTCATCACTGCTGGCCTGCAACGCCAGGGCAATATTGAGGCCGGCCTGGATTTCCCGCTTATAACGAAGCTCCAGCTTGGCCAGGGCATCACGCGCCAGCGCGGCCTCGGTCTTGCGCACCTCCGCTTCGGCCTGAGCGGTAATCTGGCGCAGTACCACATAGGTCCGTGCCGGGTCACCGCCGGTGAGGTCCACTAACTTCTCGACGCTGGGCTGTTGCAACAAATGCTGCCTGACTTGGCGAGTGATGGCTGCCAGGCTCACCTGGGCTGGGTGGCCCAACTGATCATAGATTTGCGCGAGCTGCTCGGTGGGCGTCACTCGCAACCCTATCGAACGCTGGCTCAGGGCTTTGCTGGAGGAGGCTACTTCCTGGCTGAAAATCTCGGCGAGTGCATCAATACCCGGTGCGCCAACGTGCGCTTTAGCTTGGGATACCTGCTCGGAAACAGGCTGCTCCAGACTATGGACTTTGTGCAGATCATGGTTGGATTCGACTTTCATGGGCGTGCCGGGACAGGAGGTTTGTTTCCCTATGTGGCAAGCACACGCCATGCGGTTCCATCGAAATCAGCTCTAAGGCTTTTTTGACAATACCGGCACGGTCCTTTCAAGCCTTTTGCAAATAGCTGCGCAAAAACGCTTCAATTCAATATATATACTTATATAAATCAAGTACTTGCATGATTTTTCAGGTTGGCACAGCCGGTGCTAAAGGGGTTCTCGTCGAAACCATTTCGACAGCGTCTACCCTGAGGAAAAAATCGTGAATATCCCTATTGATGCTTTAGCGCACCTCGTTGGCGGCTCGCCTCAATTCATGCTCGAACTGACGGACGACCAGCAGAAAAAACTCCGCCGATTTATTCATAAACGCGTACTCAACCACGAAGACGCAGACGACATCCTGCAACTGACGTACCTGGAGGCCTGGCGCAACAGGGAGCGCTTCAGCGGCCAGGCAAGCCTCAGCACCTGGATGTGCGGCATCGCGCAGAACTTGGTCCGCAACCACTTCCGCCGCCTTTATGCCAAACCGGTGCATTGCGAATTCGATGAATCGCTGTGGCATGGGCAGGAGGAAAGCAGCAATCTGGATTGGGCGTTCGAGGTCAATCGCCGACTGGAAAAAACCCTGACGGCCATCGACCACCTGCCAGCAGAAATGCGCAGGACGCTGTACGCCTCGCTGGAAACCGACGGCAGCTACCAGGACACTGCCGACGTACTGGACATACCCATCGGTACCGTTCGTTCACGCCTGTCGCGGGCGCGCGAACAGCTCAAGCGCGTCACCCAGAACTCGACCTACCCGTAACAACCACCACGCGTTGGGCGGCAGGGATATCTGCCCAACTTGATCAACGCTTTGCGGTACACACCAGGAAGATCACCAGCAGCGCCGCTGCGACCTCCCCCCAGAAGACTCCGGCAGTCCCTCACATTGCCAGGCACCCACGCCTGCGCGTCAAGAAAACCTGTGGCAAGGCCGCGCCACACCCCAAGCAAATCACCCGCCACTCGTCGCCCGGCCCGGCGTTTTCGGTTAAACAGTTGAAAGCGTAGATAAAAATTCAAAATAAACGCTTGACGCATTCCCGTTCTACGCGAATAATGCGCGCCACTTGGCTACATAGCTCAGTTGGTTAGAGCATAGCATTCATAATGCTGGGGTCCGGGGTTCAAGTCCCTGTGTAGCCACCAAGTACCGATCCATAGATGTCTACAGCAGTCTATGAATCACCTCAAGAAGCCCGCCTAGTGCGGGCTTTCTTGTGTCTGGACATCCAAACTGATCCACCCACATCCTTCACATCCTGTATGCCCCCTGTATGCTTCAATAAAAATTGAACTGGAGGCATACACGGATCAAACGCAGCGATATTAAACGCCGCCCTCTCTCCGATACCGCACTAGTCAATCTCGCTCCCGAAGCGGGGGCCTACCGCGAGCTAGAAAGCTCGGGGCTGTATTTCAGAGTAAGCCTAACGGGCAGAAATCATGGGAGTTGCGCTATAAAAAGCCCGACGGCAAATGGTCGTGGCTCGGGCTTGGCGGGTACCCAGAAGTCAGCGGCGCCTTTGCTCGGCAAAAAGCTGCCGAATTGAGATCGGATGCAGCAGAAGGCAAAAATCCGATAGCCGCCAAGAAAGCTAGAAAAGCTGCGGAGGTAGCAGCAACAAACGAAACCTTTGAAGCGTTGGCTCGTGAATGGCATACGTCTCGCTTGGCTGGCTGGGATGTCGGCACAGCAAAAAGAGTCCTTGGAGCCTTGGAGCGTCACGTGTTCCCTCTTGTCGGAAAACGTCCTTATGTCTCCATCATGTCGATGGAGTGGATGGAGCTTTTGAGAGGGCTCGAACGTCAGGAAATCCTCGAGCAGATGAGTCGCGTGAGGGCATACTGCAAAGACATTTACGACCTGGCTCGCGTAACCGGCAGGGCGATGAACAACCCCTTAGAGGGGGTTCATAAATTTCTCTCATCGGGAAAGGCCGAGAACTACGCCCATGTCTCCCTGGAAGAGCTTCCCGCACTCATTGCTGTTCCCTGGTCGAAGCGATCGAACCAAGCCTCGCAGCGATACCGTTTTTCTGATGGCGCTAAGGCGCCTTGGTTACGAAGGACGACAGACTGGACATGGCTTGCGTCATATTGCAAGCACCGTACTCAACGAGCACGGTTTTCCAGCGGACCACATTGAAGCCCAGCTCAGTCACAAGCCGCCAGGTGTCCGAGGAGGGCCTCGATAGTCGGGTCCGTGGTGATCAGCCGGGGTGCAGAGGGTTCCGCTTCGAGCGTCGCGCCGCTTGCGGAGTCGGGTTCGGCAGGGTTGATACGTTGCGCCTGTCGCTGCGCGACACGGTACCGGGCGAGTTGTTCGCGGTAGCGCTGCCACTGCTCACGCTCCCATTGCCGTGCTGGCAGCAATGCAAATCGATCCGCAGCAGTCTTGCGATCACCGGACGCAGCCACCGTGATCAGGTACAGCGACAGAGGATAACTGCGTCCGTCGAGATATAAGCCCGCATGGCCTTGGGTGGCCAGCGCCGAGGCAGCCACCACCGATTGCGCGGCCAGCGCCTGGGGCACGCCGATGACCTCGGCCATGCGCTCCATCGCAGGCCCAAGAATCCCACCCAGCGCCTGCACCGGTGAACTCGGATGACCCGGCGTACTTCGGCGGCGATGTCACTGAAAACTTCCATGCGCTGTACACCTACCTGGGCATGACCCAGGACTAGGCCAAACACCTGGCGTAAACAGCCTGGATGCGCGGCGGGTAAAGCCTTGATCGCTATACACGAATAACCAAACGCTGAAAAAAGACTTCCGGCCAGGGGTTTCTTGCAACTAGGGAAGTATTAGCCCGGCATTGATAGCCAATAAAACGGCCGCCCGGCGCGAACTGACGCCTAACTTCCGGGTTATTTTACCAATATGGAAATTAATATTGGCTTCTGAACAGCCAAATATTACAGATATCTCCCAACTGGTTTTTCCGTTGTAACACCACCGCAAAATATCTTTTTCCTGCGAGGTCAAACTCGGCATGTTAGGGGTTGCTGAGTCGAAGGCAAAGGCGGTCGCGCTTTGCAGTACGATATCTTTTATAAAAACCAGATTAGACATTTCCTGGGCAATATGGGAACGCGCACTTGCCGGCGTTTCAGCATCCAGGCTGAGACTGAAAACACCAAACTCTCCACGCGGTCCGTGCATGGGGATTGACACACCATGGATAAGCCCATATGAATACGCTTCTTCTCTGAAGGCCTGTTGTACCGAATTCTTATACATACTGTCGGCCCAGACCAATGGCGTACAATGTTGCGCACTGTCGGCCACCACTGGATCAATCGTAGTGTACTTGGCCGAGTCATAGTCAGCGCGCCATTGGACAGGATAATTATCAACTATCAATACTGCGCCATGATCTTGATGATTGCGTTGTGCAAGTCCGAAAAGAACTTTGTCAAAACCACGATCCGAGGTTATTTTTTGAAGTTGGGAAAACCAACTACTGACACCGCCATCACTACTTAACACCCACGTATCGCCTAATGTAAACACTCGAACCTCCCTATTCCATAACACTCCCGACATTCAAAAATAATGCTAATAGATCACGCCAACCGCCACAAGCCCAATATTGAAAAGGCCTGAGCAACTTAAATAATAATGATTCTATTTAAACAACCGACCCTCACCCACTATAAACTCGATAAAAATCGATTTACGGTATAGACAAGTATTTGCACCAATACTGCGCCCTCTATAAATTAATGGCGTCAATATTTTATCCAGTCGCGAACTGGCTATTAGAACTGATAGTGGTACAGCATTGGGGTCCAATGGATAATTACCCCCCAATCATGGAATGATCAAATGGTTATCGACATTGTTCGACGCGAACATCTAAGCGCTGCACTTCTCAACGGCATGCACCAATTAAGGGCGCAAATATTCAAAGATAAGAAGCAGTGGGACGTCGTGGTTTCGGATCGTTGGGAAGTGGACGCGTTCGACGATCTAAATCCGTATTACCTGCTGATCAGCACCCCCTCGGCGGGTGAGGTCATCGGTTGTTGGCGGATCCTGGAGACTGTCGGTCCTTACATGCTCAAAGACACATTTCCTGACCTGCTGCATGGCGCGCCGGCGCCCCAGGACAGCCGCACCCTTGAACTCAGCCGGTTTGTCGTTCGCGCTCAAAATCCTGGCAATTCGACCTTCTCGCAGATCACGTTGCAGGCAATCAGGGAAGTCGTCAGGTTTGCTTTACGCCGCAATGCCCAGCGACTGCTCACAGTCACCACGGTGGGCGTGGAACGGATGATGAGAAAAACCGGCATCTCGATGGTTCCCTTCGGGCCCGCATTGCGTATAGGTGTCGAGCAAGCCATCGCCCTGACTATTCATCTGGACGAGAAGACTTGCCAAGCATTATTCGGCAGCGCGAATATGTTGACCTCGAAACCCGACAGCCCTGGCAACATCGCGCCCGCTAGGCTTCATGCAAGCCCCATAGGCATGACGGACTGTGCGCAAGCGGCGTCTAAACAGCAAAACGCACTACCCGCCGCCGAGCTGACGGTCTAGCGAGAAAACTCGCCGGTAATTTCATCTAGAACCTCGAGAAAGCGCTCCAGCATCAAGTGGCTGATATCCCCCATATGGGGAATCCGCATCATGACCTGTCCACTTTCAGCCATCAGGCGCTTGTTCAGCTTGCTGTAGCCGGTATCAATCAAATAACCGGCTTCACGCATCCGCGATTTGGTGCGTGACAGGTCAACGTGCGAATCGACATACAGCGAGGTCAGCGATGGCGACGCATCGGCTTGTGCCGCGAACAACCTGAAACGCTCAGGTCGCGCCTGCACCCAGCCCCGTACATGATCACGCTGTTGGCGATGCCGCGCAAAGCGTGCCTGCACCCCTTCTTGATGGACGATGTAGTCAAGTTGAGCGTGCATCTGGTTGAGCAGCGTGCAGTTGGGCGTGGTCAAGGTCTGCCCTTGACGCGCCATATCAACATGTCGCAAAAGATCCAGGGTATACACCCTGTTCTTTATAGTGTGAGCCTTGGCCAGGGCAGCCTCATTGACGAACACAATCCCGAAGCCGGGAGGCAGTGCCAGGCATTTTTGCGTAGCCGTGACGTACGCCGCTGGAAGTGCCTGTGCGATCCCGGAGGGCGCACCGGCAAAAATACTCACGCCGTCAACAATCGCCAGCGCCCCTTGCCCGTTAATCAGCTCACAGGCACGAACAATATTGGTCGCAACCCCGGTTGAGCTTTCGTTGTGGGTCAATGTCACCACATCGAAATTGCCCTTGGCCAAGGTACGCTCAAGGACTTGCAGGTCGATACCCGCACCCGGCTCGAAATCCAGGCGCTCGACCTGTTCATTGAAGCCCGTGGCAAGCGTGTGGAAAAGCTCGCCAAATGCGCCAACGCACACGCACAACACCCGATCCGTCTCGGCGATCAGCGAACGCACGGCACATTCCATGGCATTGCTGCCACTGCCATTGACCAGTGCCGCCTGATAGCCCTCGGGTAACTGCGCAATGATCCTGAGGTTGTCCAGGATATTCGAGATAATCTCGACTGCTTGTGTGTCGCGATGACCAAACTCCGGGTAACTCCCGGCTTTGCGAATCTCGGGCCTTATCCAGGTGGGGCCGGGGATGAACAGTTCTAGCTCGTTCAAGATCATTCCTTAGATGGCAAGACTAAAAAACTTGGAGATGGATTCGACATCGTAAACCACTGACTACCGGCCGTCGTTTGCAGGCGTTCCTATACTAGCAGCAGCACGAGAATCGCCCTCACTGTCCTGTATCCGATTACGGATCAAGTGCGTCAACGTTGCAATCCCCGCAGTGGCCTCTTCGCGATTCAGCACCAACGGCGGCAGCAATCGCACCACGCGCTCGGCCGTGACATTTATCAACAGGCCTTCGCGCAGCGCTTCAGCCACCAGAGGCTGGCAGGGGCGATCGAGCGTGATCCCGATCATCAGCCCCAAGCCTCGTATTTGGACGACCTGGGGCAGGTCTGCCAGTTTGTCGCGCAGTTGCTGCACGATAAATGCGCCCAGCTCCAGTGCATGCTCCAAGAGGCCGTCAGCTTCGATAATGGCCAGGGTTTCCAGCCCGGCACGGCAAGCCAGCGGATTGCCACCGAAGGTCGAGCCATGGCTACCGGGGGTGAATGTATGTGCCGCATCCCCCCAGGCGAGGCACGCGCCGATGGGGACGCCGGAGCCCAGCCCCTTGGCGATGGTCATGACGTCGGGCCGAATGGGCGAATGCTGGTGGGCGAACCATCGTCCGGTTCGACCGACTCCGGTCTGGACCTCGTCGAGCATCAGCAACCAGCCCTTGCGGCTGCAGACTTCACGCAATGCCGTCAGGTATCCGGTATCGGGCAGGTTGACGCCACCTTCGCCCTGCACAGGTTCGACCAACACCGCCACACACTCGGTATCGTCCAACGCCTCAAGGGCCGGAATGTCGTTGTAGGGAACGCGGACAAACCCTTCGGGCAATGGGGCAAACCCTGCCCGAACCTTGGGGCTGGCCGTGGCCGCCACGGTCGCCAGGGTGCGCCCGTGAAACGCACCGTCCATGACGATAATTTTCGGGGTGGCAATGCCTCGGTTGTGCCCATGCAAACGAGCAAGCTTGATCGCCGCCTCGTTCGCTTCGCAACCGGAATTGCAGAAGAATACTCCCGACGCGCCGGACAGTTCGGACAATCGCGCAGCCAACTCATGCTGCTCGCCAATCCGATACAAGTTCGAACAATGCATCAGCCTGGCCACCTGCGCTTGCAATGCCGGCACCAACTTGGGATGACCATGCCCCAAACCGTTCACGCCAACCCCGGAAATCAAATCAAGACAGGCATGCCCGTCACGCCCAACCAGGTGCGCACCGATACCGCTGGAGGGTTCAAAATCCAAGGGCGAATAGGTCGCCATGATAGTGTTCATTTACCTGCTTCGCCTTTTAAGAGCGGTCATTATTTACAGGGCCTGGGCCATGTCCAAACTTGATGTACTTCATGCGGGCCATTTCCAGCAGCAACCAGTCACCCTGATGGCGGCCTAACCCCGAGCATTTGAACCCTTCGACGGGGTAAGCAATACCGGCGGATTTTCGCGCATTGACCAGCACTCGGCCGGCGTCAATCCGTGCCGCGACCCGACCCGCCTTGGCGGCATCGGCACAGAAGATCGACGCGGACAAGCCATAACGACTCGCATTGGCGAGCCGAATGGCCTCTTCTTCGCCGCAAAACGGAATCACGGGTAAAACAGGACCGAAAACTTCCTCATGCACCACCGACATAGTGGGAGTGACGTCGAGCAACAGCATGGGTGGAAAAAAGGCGAGACGGTACTGCGCCAGGCCTCGATCTGTGGGCTTGTGGCCCCTGAAGCCAGCGCCTGATTCACTTGTTCTTGCAGCCTGTCAAAAGCGCTGCTTGACGCCAACGGCCCCATTCCACAATCAATCGCAAAGGGCTCGGCCACGCGAATTTTCTGCAGTCGCTGACTCAGACGCCGAACAACCGCATCAAATATCGGCTGCTCGATGTACAACCGTTTCATGGCCGAACAAACCTGCCCGGCATTGGTGAAACGCGAAGCCAGCAGCAGGTCAATCAACTCGTCACTGACCTCGAAATCGGCAAACAGCAGTGTCGGACTGCTTCCGCCCAACTCCAAGAGGCACTTCTTCATGGTCTTGGCCGCCCGACAGTAAATGTCCTGCCCGGCTTGTTCGCTGCCGACGAACCACACGGCATCGACGCCTGACTCCACCAGCATCTGCCCCTCCCGCCCATCGCCCTGCACCAGCCCCAACAGACCTGGCGGCAAGTCCAGTAACAGCAACAGTTCATACAGCAACTGACCGGTCAGCGGCGTGACCTCGGACGGTTTGTAGAGCACCGCATTGCCCGCCAACAGCGCGCCGACAATGCCCCAGAGCGCGATCTCCACCGGATAATTCCACGGCGTGATCACCGCAACTGTTCCCAGCCCCTGCCATACCGCGACATGTTCGCCATCCGCTGTGCGCGGCAACGGTTGCTCACCCAGAACAGAAGGCGCGCGGTTGAGCAGATAAGTGCACTCCTCGACGGCGTCGTCAATTTCCTCCAGGGCCTCGAAAAACGCCTTGCCCATTTCCATTGAGAGGGTACGGGCGAGGCGCTCCCTGGCAGCCACAAGTGCTGCCGGCAACTGTGCCAGTTGCTCAACGCGCCGGGACAACTCAAGGCCGCTCCAGACCTGCGCTGCCACCCGGCAGGCTGTAACCCGTTGATCAAGCTCACCGACAGTGGTTGCCCGAAACCGGGCAACCACTGAATTGGCGTCGGCCGGATTAAACGATGTGAACGTTCTAGACATGAGCGGCGATCAAAGCTGCACCGCCGGGATATAGGTGACGGGTTTATTGTTCATCACATAATCCCTGGCGTTTTTCTGATCATTGATTTGGATTTTCTCGCTGACATGCGCTTCGCAGAACGCTACATCACGGGTGATCGCATCGGTCGCGTAATCAAAGCAATACCGACATTTGTCGCCGCAATCCTTGGCCTTGCACTCCGAGCGCAGGAAGATTTTCAGATAATCATCGAGTTTGCGATTGTCGATATGAATGTTGCTCAAGTACGCATCGGCCTCGACTGAATCCCGATAAGCAAAATGTTGGATCAAATCCAGAAGATTTCCGTCGTAATGACGCGCGTGATAGGCTGCGGCGCGCTTCTTCAGAAACTCGACCGGGGTATTTCGATCGGTGAATTTGAAGCGCTTGTAGCCGATTTGCTCGTAATGCGTCACGTCTTCCGGGCGGATCCAGTCGGCGATCAGAAAGTTTGCCGGCTCGCGCAATCGTTCACGGCTGCACCAGTTGTAGCTGTAATCCTGCTCAATCGAGTTTTTGAGCGAATGGTGCGAGGAATGCGACAGAAAGTTCTGATGGTTGTAAATCTCTGGGCAGTACTGGAAGCAGTTGTTGTTGACGATCAGTTCCAGCTCGGCCTTCGCCACCCGCGCAATACCCTTGAGTGTCTTGAAGTCCCGGTTCACTTGCAGCGGGTCGAGAACAATAATGTCTGCACCCAGGTCTTCCCAATATTTCACTTCGCCGACTGACTTGACGTAACAACAGGCGGACACCTTGACCTTCAAATGTTCATGATTGGTCTTGATCATCTGCAGCAAATTGGGATTGCTGACCGTTACCGAGCGCACACCGGCTTCCGACACCAAGTCAAAGAAATTGAAGATCCGCCGCCGCGCATCATTATCAAATTCCGAAAGCCCCATGCAGGTGGAGTTCATCACATAGTTGAAGTCCATGCCGTATTTCTGGCAGTGCTGGATATGTTCCTTCAGCTCCTTCCAACCGACATTGCGCAACATCGCGGTTTCATGCCCACCGCCCATAAAATCAACGGGCAATTTGCCGTACACGGAAGTCACTCCATTGTCGGCAAAGTAATCGATCAGCTCATTGTCAAAAATTGTTGGCGCGATGAGTTCCATGGTTATCCCCTCGTTGAATAGCTCTAGGTCACGGTTGTACAAGTTCAGGTATTATTTTTTTCAGACTGTCTGCCGAGACAGGGCCTTGTCGCTGAATAAAGGGCGGCACCACGGACAGGTTGACGATGGTGCTGGAGAGCCCTTCCCTGGAAACGCCACCGTCCAGAATAAGGTCGACCTTGCCCTCGAATTGCTCACGGGCGCTCTCGAAATCGGTGATTGCAGGTTCGTTGGAAATGTTCGCGGAAGTCGCCACGAGGGGGAAATCCGCGCGCCGGGCAAGCTCTTCGACAAAGGCGTCGATGCAAACCAGCAGCACTGAATCCATGCCGCGCGTGATGTAGTCAGGCACTGTTGGCTGTTTGGGCACAATCAAACTGACCGCTCCCGGCCATAGCTTGATGATGCTGAGGGCCCGGTCGTCGAGCTTTCCCCACTGTGCGGCCCTTTCAGGCGTTGTGTAATAACAAAGCGGTTTGGAACTATCACGCCCTTTCAAACGGTAGATGCGCTCTACCGACGCCTGTATCTGGCCATTGGTGACCAATCCATAAACATTATCAGTCGGCAAAATAGCCACTGCACCTTCACGCAATAGCGCAATGACTTCGTCCATCACATCACTGTGTTTCTTCAGAATCCGGCTCATACATTCCCTTTGATTCAAAGCGTGTCAGTGCAGAAGTGCTTTATCAATTTCAATCACTGTCGGCCGGGTCTGGTCGAGTGCCCAGCACAACACCGGGTGCAAATCCTCATGGTGATTGATGGCCCGGTAATCAAAACCAAAAGAGTGCGTTAACGCCTTGAAGTCCGGGTTAGTCAACTCGACACCGGCGGTCGCGCCAAAATGTTCCAACTGATGATTCTTGATCGTGCCGAAGGCCTGGTCGTTGACGATCACGAACACAATCGCCAGCCCGTAGTGGGCCACGGTGGCCAACTCGCAGCTGGACATCAGGAAACCGCCATCGCCACAGAACGCCATGACACGGCCCTGCTTGTGAGCCAGGCGCGCACCGATCGCAGCGGGAATGCCATAACCCAGGCACAGCGATGTGCCAGAAAACAGGAAGGCCTGCTGATCCAGCAGCAAATGTTCGACCAGTGGGTAACCTTGCTCGTGAACGTCAACGGCAATGATGTCGCCTGGTAACAACAGCTCATGCAGCAGTGATGCAACAAGCGGCGCAGGCCCGCGCAACAGCCCGACGTCACGGCTCAAGGCGGCCAGGTCCCATCCACTGATAGTTTGCGCCAGCATGCCTTGCAGCAATCCAAGGGTCTGCTTGAGCTCACCACACAGAGCAACATCGCAGGCATACACACTGTTGAACTGCTCTGTGTCCGGGTCGATCTGAATCAGCGGCGCTGACAGCGGGATACGCCAATCATCCGTATCGACCTGGCTGAATCGCGTGCCAATCGCAATCACCAGATCCGCATCGGCAATCAGGTCCCGGCAGGCCGGCTCGTACAACTTGCCGAGGTATAAAGCATGACGCTCGGGGGAAACCGCCTTTGCCCAGCGTCGTGGTCAACACCGGCGCTTGCAGATGCTCTGCCAACCCTAGCAATGCTGCTTCAGCGCCCGCAGCAATCACCGCCCGCCCAGCAATGATCAGCACACGCTGTGAAGAGCTGATGAGTCGAACTGCGTCGTGCAAGCGCCCCGCGTTGGGGACGCACGCAACAACAGGGCTTGATTGCACCGACTTCGGGCCAAGTTCGCCGCGCAGGAAGTCCACGGTGAACTCCAGGAAAACGGGACGCGGACGGTCCCCGTGCAACGTTCGATAGGCCTGGCGCAGGTGAATATCGAAGTCCGACTCACACGTGACTGTCGCGCTGAAGCCGGTGATGGCCTGAGTGAATTGGCAATGCTTCAGACCGTGAAACAGCTTGTCCGCCGGCCGATCAGGGAAGCGCGCCGGCTGGCGCACCGAAACGACAAGTACCGGTGAGGCCGTCATCTGCGCTTCCAATAAACCACTGGCGGTATTACTCACACCTGGCCCCGGAATGACCAGCACCATTGCGATACGCCGGGACGACCGCGCATAAGCCTCCGCCATCATGGTGGCGGTGCCCTCATGGCGGCAGGTGATCAAGCGGATCCCGACGTGCTGCAGCGCAAACGCGATGTCATTGACCTGGTTTCCCATCACGGAGAACACCAGTTCCACGTCTTGGTCACGCAACCATTGGGCGAAGGCATCCGCCCCGGTGTGTGGCCGTTTCTCAGATTTCAGTGCTGTTTGCATGGGGCTTCCAGATCAAGGTTTGGCGCGATGCTCGAGTTGCATCGAGTGTTCCGTGAGGACGGCGTAAAGGTCGGTGATACAGGTCTCCGGGATTTCCTTATCGTCCTGCATACGCAACTTGCGGAACGCAATCATCTGCTCCATCCGGGACTGCTGAACCACCGGTACGCCGTATTGCACCTTGATACGACACGCCTCTTTGATCACCTCGAAGCGCCGGTGCACGACTTCAAACAGTTGATCGTCGATCTCGTCGATCCTTGCCCGTACATCGTTCATCACGTTGAAGGACTCGATAGTCGACTTGATCGACTCGGCCTTGAGGCTCATCTCGGCGTACTCCTCCGCAGCATCCGAGTCGACGACGATGCCGCCACCCGCATGGAAATACAGTTGGCCGCTGTCGAAGTAGATAATGCGGATGCCTACACAGGTCTGGACCCAACCCTGGCGCCCAAAAAAACCGATTGCGCCGCAATAAGGCCCACGGCGATGACTCTCCAGCTCCTCGATAATTTGGACCGCGCGAATTTTCGGCGCGCCGGTGATCGAGCCGCAGGGGAACGTTGCCGCCAGCACGTCGGACAGCATCACGTCATCACGCAACGTGCCCGCGATGGTCGATTCCAGATGGTAAAGCTGATTGAAACGTCGAATCGCGCAGAGTGCCTCGACCTGCACCGTACCCTGCTCACAAATTCGCCCCAGGTCATTGCGCATCAGGTCCGCGATCATGACGTTTTCGGCACGATTCTTCGCCGAACCAAGCAGCGCCGCGCGTTGATCCTGACCGTTGATTTCGCACCTCAGGGTGCCCTTGATCGGACTGGCCGTGATGCGCCCAGCCTCGATCGAAAGGAAGCGCTCGGGAGAGGTTGAAATTAACGGTTGGGCAAAGTCCAGAAGGGCGAAATAGGGATTGGGCGTGCGAATACGCAACGCTTCATAAAGGTGGATGACATCGCTCAGGTAACTGCCGCAAAAACGGCTGGTGAAATTGACCTGAAATACATCACCGGCCTTGATGTACTCGATGATGCGCTCAATACTTTGCTGATATTGGTCTTCGGGGGTGTCGCAAACAACATCTCCACAGAGGACAAAAGCAGAACCGTCCTGGGTCACCTCGGATCGCGCCAGCGCTTCAAACACGGCGACCCGCTCAACCAGCGCTTCGTCATCGACCACCCAAGTGGCCGTCGTCGCCACGCGATCAAACACCAGCACCGCCCCGTAGCGGACAAGGCATACATCAGGCATCGCGGTGTCTTGAGCAATATGTGGAACGTAGTATTCAAAATCATTCTTGCGGTCATACCCGATGTAGCCCATGCAACCAGTTTGATAGGGCTGGCACAAGACAGGACCGCCCAGAGGCGCCCAGGCATCGACGACTGCCTTCCAATCGTGAATGATCTCCTCGCGCCCGGTCGCCACATCCAAAAGGCTCGCCTTACCCTCCGTCACAGTTAATACACTGCGAGCGCACGCGCCGATCAACGTATAGGACGAATGCCCGTCCACACACGGCCCTAAACTTTCAAGTAGCCCGGTACGGTGTTCTATCAGTCGCAACTTTTTATAAAAAATAAACGCGTCTGTAATGCAGCTTTCAATCAGCATAGAGACCTCTCTTTTTAAAAGCCAGAAACCGCCGGCGTGACCTTAGAGCGTGGCTTGAGCCCAGCAATAGTTAAGAAGTTGGACAGCACTGTTTTGCCTGGCGCTCCGGTCAAGACAGACTCCGGATGAAACTGCACACCATAGATTGGATAGTGGCGATGCTCCAACGCCATGACCGTTCCATCGTCCAGCGTGGCGGTGACTTTCAATTGCGGGTGATCAACACCGTGCATTTCAACATGTAAAGAATGATAACGACCTACCGTTATCCGTTCAGGCAGACCGTTAAAAAGCGCTGAACGCTGGAGTTCGACTATTGCCTCTTTACCATGTGCCGGCCGTGGATGACGCCCGACGACACAGCCATAGACATGACCGATACACTGATGCCCCAGGCAGATGCCAAGTACCGGAATACCGGACTCACCAAATAAGCGCACCGCCTCGTTTGAATACCCGGCTTCACCGGGACTCATGGGACCGGGCGAAATAATAACGGCCTCAACGTCCGCAACAGTGAGCCGCTTCAAACTTATATCATCGTTGCGCAAGACTTTTATCTGATCAGCCGGGTAATCAAGCCACTGCAAGATATTGAATACAAAAGAGTCGTAGTTATCAATAATCAACAACATGGTGTCGAACCTCCAGGCCCTGACGGTTAATTGATGATTGTTTCGCAGGTGTTGTTGCGCCAGGCGACCCCATACAGACAGGTAAGCATTAACCCCGCCAGCGTCGCAACTGACACCGCGAGTACAACTAATCCGGTTTCGACTCCATACACGTCCATGACGTTACAAATAGTCAATATCAGTGCCAGCGTTACCACCGCATTGACCGATTCCCCAAGCGTCAGCGCCCGGCCGGCCCCTTGCAAATCCGTCAGTCGATTGAATTGCACAACGGCCAGGGGCCGCGTGATACCGGCCGAAAACCCCATCAGTATGGGCGATAGGTAAAGCAACTGAGGCACAGGCCCTTGGTACATCAGGACGCCGCCAGCCAACGTCAGAAAAGTATAGGAAAGCATCACCGTCAGGCGCTCACCGAACCGCTGACAAATGGCGGTGCTGTAACTCGCCGTGAGAATTGAAACAACGGTATAGACACCCATCACCACACCAAATACAGCCAGCGGGACCTTGAACAGGATCAAGTAAGTGATAGGGATGAAGGCTACAAACATCGACATGAAAATAGCCCGCGTTGTGCCGTAGCTCAAAACACTCGTCAACAAGGCGGGCGAACGCGCCAACCATATATATCCGGCACTCGTGGTGGTAAGGGGTGACTGTCCCTTGCCGGTACAAGGTTCAATAAATAAACACGCAGACAGTGCCGCCAGCAGTGGCGGAACAATACTGATCAAGAGCGCGGTGCGAGCCCCATAAAGTTGAGCAAGCACACCACCAACGACACTGGCAGTGATGACACATACCAGAACGATTACATGGGCCTTTTTTTGCACTTTCGCCTGTTGTTCAGCATCGATCAAAGAGCGAGACATCAATGAGGCGTCACCGCCGGCGGCCAAGGCATAACCGGCGCCTGTGAGCAGCTGCGCAATAATAGAGTATGAAGTCTGCGCCCCATAAACCAACAACGTCAGCCCGCATGCCTTAAGCACCTCGCCGACAACGATGATGCGCTTGGCGCCAAAATACTCAATCAACTTGCTGGTGGGCTGTTCAAATACCATGACACTCAAGGAATACACACAGAGCAACACGCCAATCTTAAAAAACGATTCGCCCTGCACAAAGAAATAAAGCACCAGCACCGGCAGATAAAAATACAGTCGAGACACAGCCCGATAAATGAAGAACATTCGTGTATTACGCGCAGCCGTAAAAACCTGATCCATTGAACCCGCCTCCCTGCGCAGTTTAAGTGCGACGTACTTACCGACCTCCACCCCGCCGGTATGGAAACATACTTCAACTATCAAATGAACTATCAGAACTGATAGTGAGTCTGTGCGACTCACCTTGGGCAACAAAAATATAGCGACGTCTCTCTTCCGTATAAACCGCTCGCCAGCAGACAATCACTGGCGACGCGTCCAAGCTTGCAGTTACTCCCGTCGCCGCGAGCCGGGAGATATCCAGTTGCCCCGCTTCACTGACCTGCAATGCCCCGACTCGTTGGCCGCGCTGACCCAGTTCGACTGCACGAACAATTTGCTAAAGCTGCGCCCCAAACGCCCCGAAGGACTCAGCACCACCAAGTACTAAAAACGGCTTACCGAAAGGTAAGCCGTTTTTTTATGCCCGCAGAAAAGTACTGCGGCATACTCGCAACGCTCCACCTCCACAAAGCAACCTTGAGCCCCACAGGAACTCCATTCATGAGCTTGGATGTGTTCGCAATCATCATGCTGGGCGCCGCGCTCCACGCCACTTGGAACGCGGTGGTCAAAGGCGGCGTGGACAAGCTGCTGACCACCTGCATGATCACCGCGTTTGCCTCCCTGCTGGCGTTGGTCGTCATTCCGTTTCTGCAACTCCCGGCAAAAGAAAGCTGGCCGTTCATTGGCGCCTCAGTGATTTTGCAGGTGCTGTATTTCGTCCTGGTCGCCGCGACTTACCGAATCGCCGATATGAGCCAGACCTACCCGATCATGCGCGGCACTGCGCCGTTGCTGGTGGCGACAGTGGGCGTGTTCCTGTTATCGGAGTCGCTGTCAGTGTTTGCCTGGGTTGGCATTGCGGTGATCTCCATCGGCATCCTGAGCATGGCTGCAGCGCCTTCGACGGGGCAGCGCAAAGGGCTGATCCTGGCCCTGATCAACGCGGGCGTGATCGCTGCCTACACCCTTGTCGACGGACTGGGCGTGCGCAAATCCGCGGCGCCTGCGGCCTACACACTGTGGATATTCCTGCTCACCGCAATCCCGCTGGCCGCATGGGCGCTGGGCACCCGACGACAGGAATTCTGCCGTTACCTGAGGCGCAACTGGCGCGCTGGAATCGTCGGCGGCGCTGGCACGCTGGCCTCTTACGGCCTGGCGCTCTGGGCGATGACGGCAGCCCCCATCGCCACGGTGTCGGCGCTGCGGGAAACGTCGATCCTGTTTGGCGTGGTGATCTCGGCGCTGGTGCTCAAAGAACAACTGACCCGCGTGCGTATCGTCGCGGCCTGCATCATCGCCGCCGGGGCGATGGTGTTGCGCCTGGGCTGAAACCCGTCATGCGACGGTTCACATTTACCTGTAAAAAGCAGTAACCCAAGGACAACAGATCATTCTCAAAATGAACGGAGTTCAGCGCGTGTTTTCGATTTCTTGCCGTCAACTGTCGATGCTTGCTGCGGCCCTCGCCCTGGCTGCCTGCCACACCCCCGTCAACGAACAACCTCCGGCACCGGAGTTGGGTTCGGGCTATCGCACCGACCTCGCCACCCGCCACGCCGAACGCCATATGGCCGCCGCCGCCAACCCGCTGGCGGCCGAAGCCGGCCGTGAGATGTTGCGCCAGGGCGGTTCGGCAATTGACGCAGCGATTGCGATGCAGGCGGTGTTGACCCTGGTGGAGCCCCAGTCTTCGGGCATCGGCGGCGGCGCGTTTATCATGCTGTGGGATGGCAACACCGTGCACGCCTATGACGGCCGCGAAACGGCACCGGCCGGGGCGACTGAGCGCTTGTTTCTTAAAGCGGACGGCACGCCGATGGCGTTTCCCGAGGCGCAGATTGGCGGGCGCTCGGTCGGCACGCCAGGCGTATTGCGTGCGCTGGAGATGGCGCACAAACAGAACGGGCACCTGCAATGGGCCAAGCTGTTTGAGCCGGCGATTCGTTTGTCGGAGCAAGGCTTCGCGATTTCCCCGCGCCTGCATGCGCTGATCGCGGCTGACCGCTACATCCCTCAATCCCCGGAAATGGCGGCTTATTTTCTGAATGCCGACGGCACACCCAAGGCCACCGGCACGTTGCTGAAAAACCCGGCGCTGGCCGCCGTGTTCAAGCGCATCGCCAAAGAGGGCCCGGACGCGCTGTACCACGGGCCGATTGCCGATGAGATCGCACGCAAGGTACAGGGCAATCGCAATGCGGGCAGCCTGTCGCAGGCGGACCTCAAGGGCTACACCGCCAAACAGCGCACGCCGCTGTGCACCGACTACAAGCAATGGAAGGTGTGTGGCATGCCGCCGCCGTCGTCGGGCGCGATTGCCGTGGCGCAGATCCTCGGCACCTTGCAGGCGCTGGAAGCCAGCAACCCAGGCTTGGCCATCGCGCCGATGAAACCCGTAAAAAGCGCCACAGCCGCCGGCCTAGAGCCGACACCCGAAGCCGTGCACCTGATGGCCGAGGCCGGGCGCCTGGCCTTTGCCGACCGTGGTTTATACGTGGCCGACGCCGACTTTGTGCCAGTGCCGGTCGCCGGTCTCGTCGCCCCGGATTACCTGGCCAGCCGCGCCGCACTGATCGGCGAGCGCAGCATGGGCATCGCCCAACCGGGTACGCCGGCAGGCATCCAGGTGGCCTACGCGCCGGACCGCTCGCCGCTGCGTATCTCGACTTCGCAGGTGGTGGCCGTGGATGATCTGGGGGGCGCCGTGTCGATGACCACCACGGTGGAAGCCGCATTCGGTTCCCATGTGATGGTCCAGGGCTTTTTGCTGAACAACCAGATGACTGACTTCTCGTTCATCCCCGAAGAACATGGCCAGCCGGTTGCCAACCGCGTCGAGCCCGGCAAACGCCCGCGATCGGCCATGGCGCCGACCCTGGTATTCGACCGCAAAAGTGGTGGGCTACTGGCCACAGTGGGCTCGCCGGGTGGCTCGCAGATCATCGAGTACGTGAGCAAATCCCTGGTGGCGATGCTGGACTGGAACCTGGCCCCGCAAGCCGCCATCAGCCTGCCCAATTTCGGCAGCCGCAATGGCGCTACCGAGCTGGAAGCGGGCCTGTTCAGCCCCGCGTTGAAACAGGCGCTGAGGGACAAGGGCCATGCGCTGAGCGAGATCGACATGACCAGCGGCATCCAGGCCATCGTTCGCACGCGCAATGCTCAGGGTAAGGTAGCGCTCAGCGGCGGCGCCGACCCGAGGCGTGAAGGCGAAGCGCTCGGCGATTGAGTGCAACAGGCAGACACTCTCGGCGTCGACCATGGTTTCCGTTCGATGTGAGGCGTGCACTTACTCTATTCGTGGATTGCTCATAAAGCCTGACGAACGAACCGCTCCTTTGTGGCGAGGAGCTTGCTCCCGTTGGGCTGCACAGCAGCCCCAAAACCAGCCACTGAGTTTTTCCTGAAAGAGCGCGTCAAGCCAACGGGAGCAAGCTCCCTCGCCACAACGGTTCGCTTCAAGGCATGAGCCTTTCAGCGGGTGATCTTCAGCCCCTTGCGCGCCGCATGCCGCTCCAGCGCCAGCTCAATCAGGCGGCTCACCAATTCGCTGTAGCTCATCCCCGCCGCCTGCCACAGCTTGGGGTACATGCTGATGCGGGTGAAACCCGGCAGTGAGTTGACTTCGTTGATCAGCACTTCACCGTCGTCGGTGAGGAACACGTCGACCCGTGCCAGGCCGGCGCAACCCAGCACTTCAAAGGCGTCGATGGCGAGGCGGCGAATGCGCTCGCTGGCAGCCTGGCTGATAGCCGCCGGCACCACCACCTGGGCGGCCTGGTCGTCGATGTATTTGCTGTCGTAGGAATAGAAGCCGCTGCTCACCACGATCTCGCCGCAACCGCTGGCGATGGGGTTTTCGTTACCCAGCACGGCGCATTCGATTTCACGGCCTTGGACGGCGGACTCCACCAGCACTTTTTCATCAAAACCCAGGGCCAATTCCACGGCAGCGCGATATTCGGCTTCATTGCCGACCTTGCTCACGCCCACCGAGGAACCCTGGTTGGCGGGCTTGACGAACAGCGGCAGGCCGAGGGTGCTCACCGCCGTATCGAAGGAGGTGCGCGCCGCGTTGCGACGGGTCAGGGTGATGAACGGCGCCACGGCAATACCGGCATCGCGCAACAGGCGTTTGCTGATGTCCTTGTCCATGCAGACTGCCGAGCCCAGCACATCCGAGCCCACAAACGGCAGATCCGCCATGCGCAGCAAACCTTGCAGGCAGCCGTCTTCGCCGAGGGTGCCGTGGACGATGGGGAAGATCACATCAATATGTTCCAGCAGGCCGCTGCCTGCGGTTTCTACCACTTGCTGGCTGGCTTTGCCGGGCACCACCGCCAATTCGCGGTTGGATTGATTCAGCGCAATCAGGGCCGGGTTTTCCTGGTTGATCAGGTAGTTCGACGTGTCGTTGAGGTGCCAGTGGCCGGCCTTGTCGATGCCGATCAGCACCGGCTCGAAGCGCGAGCGGTCCAGTGCATCGACGATATTGCGCGCCGACTGCAACGAGACTTCGTGCTCGGCCGAACGGCCACCAAAAATAATACCTACCCGCACCTTGCTCATGACCCGGCCTCACTGTTGAAAGTAAGGCTTCTTACCATGAGCCGTCAGCGATTCGCCACCAGATGTGCACCGAACAACAGGTAGCAACCACCGGCAAAACGATCGAGCCATTTGCGCGAGCGGCTGTAGAGGTTGGCCATGCGCTCGCTGGAAAACACCAGGGCCACGCTGGAATACCAGCTGAACGACAAAGTGGCCATGGTGATCACCGCCAGGCTCAGCAATGCCGGCGACGGTGACGGCGGCATGGTCGAGGCGAAGGCCGTGGCGACGAACAGCGCCGCCTTGGGGTTGGACAGGTTGCCCAACAACCCGAAGCGCCAAGCGGAGAATAACGAGCGTCGCGGCTCATCGGGCAACACGGCCTGGCCCGCAGCGGGTGCCGAACGCTTGAACAATTTAAGCCCCAGATAGATCAGGTAGCAGCCGCCGATGATCTTGAACGCCAGGTACAACATCGGCGCGGCGGTAAACAGCGACTTGATGCCCAGGCCACCCGCCAGCCCCCAGATGATGGTACCGGTGGCCACGCCCGCCGATGCCATCACGCCGTGACGGCGCGAAACGCTGGCGGCCAATTGCGCGGTGTTGAAGAAGTTGGGGCCGGGCGTCACCACCGCCACCGTCCACAGCAGGGCCAGCGAGACCAGCGGCGCCACATAGGCGGGGTTGAGAAAGTCCATGAGGCAGCTCCATCAGCGCAAGGCACGAACACCGATCATAGGCTTCGCCTTCAACCTGCACAATCGTACAAGACCTCGGCAGACACGGGATGCAGACTCGGTTAACGTATTTCCACCTTCACATGTGACAAGCCACCATGGGCCATCCCATTTCCCCCCTCGACTGGCTGCACCGCGCGCCCCACGCCAGCGGCCTGGACCGTATCGAGGCGTACTTTGCCGGCTACGCGTTCGACCCGCATCGCCATGACACCTACGCCATCGGGCGCACGTTATTTGGCGTGCAGAGCTATCACTACCGCGGCTGCATGACCCACAGCATGCCCGGCGCAACCATGGTGATTCATCCCGATGAAAGCCACGACGGCCGCGCCAGCAGCGTGGAGGGTTTCAAGTACCGCATGATTTATGTGGAACCGGCACTGATCCAGCAGATTCTCGGCGGCAAGCCGCTGCCGTTTATCCACAACGGGCTGTCGACGGACCCTCGACTGTTTCGCGCCAGCGAGGTCTTGCTGCAAAGCCTGGACTGCCCGATTGATCCGATGCAGGAGCAGGACGCGCTGTTCGACCTGGCCCAAGCGCTGAACGCCGCATCGGGGGCGATCATCAGCCGCAAATCCTTCGACTACGTCGCCGCCGAGCGCGCCCGCGAATTTATCCACAGCGCCCTGGGCCGCAGCATCACCCTGGATGAAATGGCCGACCACTGCGGCCGTGACCGCTGGGCGTTGTCGCGGGATTTTCGCTTGTTGTTCGGCACCAGCCCCTACCGCTACCTGACCATGCGCCGCCTGGACCTGGTGCGCAGCCTGCTGGCACAGGGCCAATCCTTGGTGGACGCGGCACTGACCGCAGGTTTCACCGACCAGAGCCATATGACCCGGCAATTTCGCAGCACCTACGGCATGCCGCCGTCGCGTTGGGTGAAGATGTCAGGCCGGGTCCAACACGGGTAGCCCGCACGACTGCCGTAGGCGTAGCGCCAGCACGGCACCGGCCAAAGCAATCGCGGCGCTCCACCACAATGCCAGTTCGATCCCGCCGGCATTGGCCACCGACACCAGCACCGCCAGGCCCAGCGCCCCGCCAATCTGCTGGCTGGTAGACGCCATGCCCGCCGCCACGCCCTGCTCGCCTGGCCGAATGCCCAACCCCGCCGCCACCCACATCGCCGTCCAGGTCATGCCCTGGCCGATGCTCAAGATGAAAATTCCCGGCAGCAGCGACCAGAACCCCACGCCGGTTGGCAACGCCCAGCACACCAGCGCAATGCCCACTGCGCCCGCCAGTTGCCCGCTGACCAGGGTATTGCGCAGCCCCAACTTGACCAGCGAGCGCTCCGCCAACCAGATACCGAACGTGCACACCAGGGTCGCCGGCAAAAACGCCAACCCGGCCTGCAACACGCTGTAGCCGTAGACCTGCTGGTAGTACAGCGCCAGAAAGTAGTACTGCACGCCAAAGCTGCTCATGAATATTGCCGTCAGCACCATGGCCATCCGCAACTCGCGGTAGGCGAACAAACGCAGCGGCATCAGCGGGTCGCGGCCGCGATGTTCGATCCAGGCGAACAGCCCGAGCAGCATCACGGCCAGGGCGATGCAGCCCAATGTCAGCGGCGCAGTCCAGCCCCACTCCGGTCCCTGGACCAAGGAAAACACCAGCAAGGTGCCGCCAACGGTCACGCTCAGCGCGCCGCTGATATCGAAGTTGCGCCCGCGCGCACGCTCGCCATCGGCCGGAATCCAGTAACGCGCCGCCCAGGCACAGCCCCCCGCCAACGGTACATTCACCAGGAACACCGCCTCCCAGCCCCACGCCTGGGTCAACACACCGCCCAGCAATGCACCCAGTGCCAGGCCGGCCGCCGACGCCGCGCTCCACACGGCAAACGCCCGGTTACGTGCCGGGCCTTCGGCATAGTGGGTGTTGATCAATGCCAGCGTCGCCGGGAACAACAGCGCCCCGCCCACGCCTTGCACCGCCCGCGCCAATACCAGCAACACCGCGCTGCCGCCGAGCACCGCCGCCAGGGAGGCCAACGCATACAGCGACTGGCCAACCCGGTACAAACGGCGCTTGCCGAGCAGATCCGTGGCCCTGCCGCCCAGCAACAGAAAGCCGCCGAATGCCACGCTGTAGGCACTCACCACCCACTGCAATTGCTGGGCAGAGAAATCCAGGTGCGCGCCGATCTGCGGTAAAGCCACAAACACGATGGTCGCATCCAGGGCGATGATCAGTTGCGCCGTGGCCAGCAGCATCAGCATCCAGCCTGAGGGTCGAGAGGGAGACATCACAGCGTCCTGTCCGAAAATGAGAGAACGCCAGTGTCTTTTATGCTGACTAGATGATAAATAGCCCTACTACTCTTTCAGTAATGACTTAAATCATGGATCTGAACGCTGTTCGTCTGCTGGTCCGCGTGGCCGACGCCCGCAGCTTCACCCGGGCGGCCGGTGACCTGGGACTGACCCAATCCGGCTTATCCCGCGCCATCTCCCGCCTGGAAACCCAGCTGGGCGTGCGCCTGCTGCAACGCAATACCCGCAGCGTCAGCCTCACACCCGACGGGCAGATGCTGTACGAGCGCAGCGCGCCTTTGCTGGCCGAACTGGCCGAGACCGAGAAGCTGATGCTCGACCGCCGCGCCACCCCCTGCGGCCTGCTGAAGATCAGCACGCCATCGCTGTTCGGACGCAAGGTGGTGATGCCGGTGATCGGCGAGTTAACCTTGCGCTACCCCGAGTTGCACATCGAAGCGGTGATGACCGACCGCCTGGTGGATATCGTCGACGAGGGCTTCGACGCCCTGCTGCGCACCGGCGAAATCCAGGACCAACGCCTGATCGCCCGATCGCTGGCGCCGCTGCGCTGGGTCACGGTCGCCTCCCCCGCTTACCTGGCGCGGTTCGGCACGCCGCAGAGCATTGAAGAACTCAAGGACCACAACTGCATTACCGTGCGCAATTTGCGCAACGGCCGCCTGGTGGATTGGCAATTCATGCGGGGCGCCAAGGTGCAGGACGTGAGTGTGGCGGGGCGGCTGATCTTTGATATCGGCGACGCGATGGTGGACGCCGCCGTAGGGGGGTTCGGCATCGCCCAAGTAATGGACTTTGCCGTACGCGACGACCTCGCGGCTGGGCGCCTGGTGCCGCTACTGGAGGCATTTGCCGGCCGCAGCCGGGCTATTTCGCTGGTCTATCCGCCGTCACGGCAGTATTCGCCCAAGTTGATGGCGTTTGCCGAAGCGCTCGGGCGAGCGCAGTGGTGAGCTTCAAGCGTGCGGCTTCAAGCTTGAAGCTTGCAGTTGATCTCCGATCACCAGGAAATGCCCACCCGCCACATGGTGCAAGGTGCGCAACTCATCATGACCTTCGAAATGCCAGTGCCCGTCGCTGAACACGCGCTCGTCGGCATAGGCCGCGACCACTTCACCGAGGAATAGATCGTAGGTTTGTTGGTTGTGCGGCTCCGGCAACAGGCGGCACTCCAGCCAGGCGACGCAACCTTCGAGCAGGGGCGCTTCGGTGTGTTCACCGGTGAAGGTTTGCAGGCCGTAGGCGGCGAATTTGTCGGTTTCGGAGCCGGTGATGTTGCCGACCGTCTGCACCAGATCCGCCTGGGCCACGCAGGGCACCTGCAGCACGAAAGTGCCGGCGCCTTCCAGCAGTTGGCGGGTCCAGGTGGCCTTGTCCAGCACGACAGCGACTTTGGGCGGCTCGAAATCCAGTGGCATGGCCCACGCGGCGGCCATGATATTGCGCTGGCCGTTATGGGCCGCACTCACCAGCACCGTAGGCCCATGGTTGAGCAAGCGGTAAGCTTTGGATAACGGAACGGGGCGACGGTGGGTAGGGCTCATGGAGGATCGGCTCTTCAAACGGGAAAAAACCTACGATACCTCAAGCACAAGCCCTACGGATCAGCTCGACAGCTGGTTGGCGAACTGCCCTACTGCGCTGACCACCTTCTGCGCGCCGTCCTGAATCTCCACGATCACCGTGCCGGCTTCCGCCGCCAGCGCCAGCCCCTGCTCCGCCTGCAGGCGGCCGTCGTTCATCAGGCTCACCGCATCGCGAGCCATGTCCTGGTTCTGACGCACCACGCCGACAATTTCCTCGGTGGCTTTGCTGGTACGTGACGCCAGCTGGCGCACCTCATCAGCCACCACCGCAAAACCCCGCCCTTGCTCACCGGCACGCGCCGCTTCAATGGCAGCATTGAGCGCCAGCAAGTTGGTCTGCTCGGCGATGCCGCTGATGGTCTTGACGATGCTACCGATCACCTGGGATTGAGCATTCAGCGCTTCGATGCCATCGCCGGCCTGTTGCATGTGCTGGGCCAGGTCACGCATTACATCCACGGCCTGTGTCACCACGGTGGTGCCGCGCTGGGCGCTGCTGTCGGTTTGCAACGAGGTGCTGTAGGCAATGTTGGCGGCCTCGGCGACGGCCTGTTCCTGGTTGACCTGGTCGGTGATCACCGTGGCGAACTTGACCACTTTGTACAACCGATCATTGGCATCCATCACCGGGTTGTAGGTGGCCTCCAGCCACACGGTGCGGCCATGGCTGTCGACCCGTTTGAAACGCGCTGCGACAAACTCACCGGCGTTCAAACGCTGCCAGAAATGCTGGTATTCGGCGCTGTTGTATTCCTCCGGCGCGCAGAACATGCGGTGATGTTTGCCCTGGATCTGCGCCAGGCTGTACCCCATGCCGCCGAGGAAGCGGTCGTTCGCGGTGAGCACGTGCCCGCCCAGGTCGAACTCGATCACAGCCGTGGAACGCACCAGCGCGGTGATCAGGTTTTCATGCTCGCGGGAGGCTTCGATGGTGCGGGTGAGGTCGCTGGAGTAAATCGAAAAATGTTTGATGCGCCCGCCCGAACTGCGCACCGGCTGCACGATCGAGCGCAGCCATGCTTCCTTGCCATTGCCGCGCATCAGGCGCACGGTGCCGGCGAAGTGTTCACCGCGCACCAGGGCATTCTTGAAGCGTTGCTGGAACTCATCCTTGCGCACGTGCGCCGGCACCAGGTCTTCAATCGCCCGGCCCAGGATCTGACCGCTCTGGTAGACCAGTTCCTCCAGGAAGTTGGCGTTAGCCCATTCCACACGGCCTTCGGCGTCCAGCGTGAGGCACAGCATTTCGCTTTCCAGGCTCTCCTTAACCTGTTGCAAGCTGGACAATTCTTCGCGAAGAGCCGACAGCTCCTGCTTCAAACGGGTGTTGAACATTGGGCACCGATGGTCATTTGGGGAGATATGATCTGACCTGCATCGGCGCTGCCGGCATTTTCTGAAGTGCTTTTGTGCACCGCGCCCAGCTGTTTTTTTGGATCCATTAACTACCATTGTTTCGGCATATGCCCATCACTTGATACTCCAAGGTAGTGAGCTTGCCGCTGGAGTCTTCATAGGTCATGCGCGAGGGCACTGCTTGGCACGACTTGATCGGCGGCGTCACGTTAACCACCTTGGCAATGTCCAGGCTCATGCCATAGCGATACGCCTGCACCTCGGGCGCGGGTTTGCCGTTTCTTTGGGCGTAAGCCTGCATGGCCTTTTCATTGCGCTCCATCATCAGTGCAAACGTGCGATCCCCGCCACCTTCCGCCATTGCGCCGAATGACAAGATTGCCGCGAACACACCCAGGCCAACGTTATAGAAGTTCATCACAAGTTCCTCATCTGAAAGTTGAGTCACGAGACTAATAAACCAACCCTGACGCCAGCGTCACTGGAACATTACTTATTTGTTAGGTGGCCCTGAGCTTCCAGAATTGTAATGTTCACGCCACCCATTCGTTATCCGCCGTTTGCAACTATCAGCCCGGGCCAGATCAATAAGAACGCCCACCTCTATAAGAGCTGATAACTGCCAATACCGAGGAGCGAAACATGAGCATTGCTTACTACACCCTTCCCTTTTCATTGCTGGTCGCACTGCCCCTGGCAGCCGTGGCGGTGGAGGACAAGCCCGAAGGCTTTATCGAAGGCAGCAGCGTGAACGTGCTGGCGCGCAACTTTTACTTCAACCGCGATGACCGCAAGGGCCAGTCCAGCCCTACCGGCAATGGCTATTCCGAAGCCTGGGCGCAGGGGTTGATCGGCAAGTTCGAATCCGGCTTCACCCAAGGCACCGTGGGGTTTGGCCTGGATGCGTTTGCCATGTATGGTCTGAAACTCGACTCCGGCACCGGCCGCAGCGGCGGCAAGGGCTCGTTCGGTGTGCTGCCGGTGGACAGCGACAACCATCCCGAAAGCAGCTACAGCAAAGTCGGCGGCGCGGCGAAACTGCGTGTATTGGACACCGTGATCAAGGCCGGGGACGTGTTCCCGGTCACGCCCGTGGTGGCGTACGGCGATTCGCGCGTACTGCCGGAAAGCTTTCGCGGCGTCACCTTGCAGAACACCAGCGTTGAGGGCCTGAGCCTGCAGGGCGGACGCCTGAGCGGCATGAGCCAACCCACTGAAAGCGGCATGAACAAAGGCTTTGCGACCTTCTATGCAGGCAAGGTCGACTCGCCCTGGGTTAGCTATTTCGGCGGCGACTACACCGTGAATAAACACCTCAGTGTGAGCCTGTACAGCAGCCGCCTGAAGGACGCCTGGGACCAATACTACTTCGGCAGCGCCGCCAGTTACCCGCTGAACGACGACATCTCCCTGTTCGGCGATTTCAACTACTACAAGGCCGTGGACGAAGGCAAAAAGCTGCTGGGCGAGTTCGATAACAACATCTGGAGCGCCAGAGTCGGGGTAAAAGTCGGCGCCCACAGCCTGGCCGTGTCGCACCAGCGCAACAACGGCGATGACGACTTCGATTACCTGCGCCAATCGGACTCGATCTTCCTCAATAACTCGATCCAGTACAGCGACTTCAACTCCCCCAAGGAGCGCTCGTGGATGCTGCGCTACGACCTCGACATGCAGCCATTCGGCATTCCCGGCCTGTCTTTCATGGCCCGCTACGGCAAGGGCACCGGCGCCGATTACAGCAATGCCAACGCGGTGTATATGCGCCGCGATGGCGCCGGCGATCCGCTTACCGATCAACGCCGCTGGGAGCGGGATATCGAAGCCAAATATGTGGTGCAGGGCGGTAACTTGAAAGACCTGTCATTGCGACTTCGCCAGGCGAGCGTGCGCTCAAGTTCATTTGAATCCGACCTTGAAGAAGTTCGAGTCATTATCGAATACCCACTGGCGATTCTTTAAGTCGCGCTTACATTCACTTGCCGTTCCGCTACACCTGTTCACACGTTCAAGTCTTTCAGAACTGTAATATTGGCCTCACGTTCACGTTAAGTTGCACTTTTATACTGCGTGTCGAACACAACTCATCTCTGCGGCTTTTGTATAGCTCCTTTGGAACAGAGATGATTTTTACGCCCCGCATGGGGCGTTTTTTTTGTGCACCGATTCAGCGGCTAATCGCCGCACCCGGCTTGACCCTGAAGCGACTTCAGCGTTCAGAGTCCAGCGCCCAGAAAAGTCCTAAAGCCTACTTAATGCCTCTATGAGGTCATGCCCGTTTCGTTTCCCTTGAAGGTAATTCCCTATGCGTATCCTTGTGGTTGAGGACGAGCAGAAAACCGCCGACTACTTGCAGCAAGGCCTGACCGAAAGTGGTTACGTCGTCGACTGCGCCGCCAGCGGCATCGATGGCCTGCACCTGGCCAGGCAGCACACCTATGAGCTGGTAATCCTCGACGTGAATTTGCCCAACACCGACGGTTGGGAAGTGCTGGAACAATTGCGCCGCGACGGCAACCAGCGCGTGATGATGCTGACCGCCCGCGGCCGGCTGGCCGACAAGATCAAGGGCCTGGACATGGGCGCCGATGATTACCTGGTCAAACCCTTCGAGTTTCCCGAACTGCTGGCCCGCGTGCGCACCCTGCTGCGGCGCAGCGAGCATATCCCGCTGCCGGACGTGCTGCGTGTGTCGGACCTGGAACTGGACCCGCGCCGGCACCGTGCCTATCGCGACAGCCGACGCATCGACCTGACCACCAAGGAATTCGCCCTGCTGCATGTGCTGATGCGCCAGGCCGGCGAGGTGATGACCCGCACGCAAATCATATCCCTGGTGTGGGACATGAACTTCGACTGCGACACCAACGTGGTGGAAGTGTCCATCAGCCGCCTGCGCGGCAAGGTCGATGACCAGAGCGAGGTCAAGCTGATCCACACCATTCGCGGCGTGGGTTATGTACTGGAGGCGCGCCAATGAGGACCAGCAGCCTCTCGATGCGCCTGGGGCTGACGGTCAGCCTGATGGGCGCCGGCCTGGTCGTGCTGCTGGCGACCCTGGCCTACCTGGCCTTGACCCATGAACTGGACAAGCTTGCGCGCAAGGGCCTGGAAAACAAGATGGAGCAGTTGGAACACAGCCTCGGCCAAGACCTGAAACCCCACGACATCGCCGCCCGCCCCCACTCGCTGCTGGATCTGGTGATGGGCCACGACAATATCTACCTGACCATCATCGGCACAGCGCCCGGCGCGCCGGTGCTGCTGAGTGTCGGCGCCAAGCCCCAGCAACCACTGTTGATGGACGTGCCCGCCGGCAACACACTGGCCTACCTGAATTGGGCGGACGGGCGTGGCAACCGCATCCTCAGCGCCACGCGCCTGATGCCCTTGCGCGGTGGTGAAAACGTGCGCGTGCTGCTGTCGCTGGACCGCTCCGATGACGAGGCGCTGCTCAGCGCCTACCTGCGCTCCACGGTGATCGCGCTGCCCATGTTATTGATCCTGATCGGCATGGGCGCCTGGTGGCTGGTGCAGCGCGGGCTCGCCCCGCTCCAGCAATTCAGCCGGGTGGCGGCCAAGGTCAGCACCCAGGACCTGACCCACCGCTTATCACGCGACAACCTGCCCAAGGAGTTGGGCGAACTGGCCGAAGGCATCAACTTCATGCTGCATCGCCTCGACGCCGGCGTGCAGCAACTGTCGCAGTTCTCCGACGACCTGGCCCACGAACTGCGCGCCCCGTTGACCAACTTGATGGGCAAGGCCCAGGTGACTCTGTCCCGCGAGCGCCCCTCGGAGGAGTACAAGGCGAGCCTCGAATCCTGCACCGAGGAAATGGAGCGCCTGTCACGTATCGTCTCCGACATGCTGTTTCTGGCGCAGGTCAGCCATCCCGCGGCGCGGGCCGGGTTTGGCCAAGTGTCGCTGGGCGAGGAAGCGCGAAGGGTGATGGAACTGTTCGCCCTGAGCGCCGAGGATAAACACGTCACGCTCAGCCTGAGCGGCGACGCCTGGGTGACGGGCGATCGCCTGATGATCCAGCGGGCGATTTCCAACTTACTGTCGAACGCGATTCGCCATACCCCTGATGGCTCCACCGTTTTGCTGCTGGTGGAAACCTACGCCCTGCGCGTGTCGCTCTCGGTCGGTAACCCGGGCCGAGGTATCGAAGCCCACCACCTGCCGCACCTGTTCGAACGCTTTTACCGCGCCGACAGCAGCCGCACCCGCGCCGAAGGCGGCACCGGCCTTGGGCTGGCCATTGTGCAGTCGATCATGCGCCTGCATCAGGGGCATGCCGACGTCAGCAGCCAGCCCGGCCGTTTTACGCGCTTCAGCCTGACGTTTCCCCTGCCCTGACCGCCTGGCTTTCTGTGTCAGGTGCTTTCCTCTTCCTTGCGATGCGCCCACTGATACAACGCCGGCAACACCAGCAACGTCAGCAACGTAGAAGAAATAATCCCGCCGATCACCACCGTCGCCAACGGGCGCTGCACTTCGGCGCCGGTGCCGGTGGCGAGCGCCATGGGGATAAACCCGAGGGAAGCCACCAGCGCGGTCATCAGCACCGGGCGCAGTCGGGTCAGTGCGCCCTCGTTGATCGCCACCGCCAGCGAACGCCCTTCCTCGCGCAGGTTGCGGATGAACGCGATCATCACCAGCCCGTTCAACACCGCCACGCCGGACAACGCAATAAAACCCACGCCCGCCGAGATCGACAGCGGAATATCCCGCAGCCACAGGGCCATGATCCCACCGGTCAGCGCGAACGGAATCCCGGTAAATACCAGCAAGCCGTCCTTGAGGTTGTTGAACATCATAAACAGCAAGCCAAACACCAGCAGCAAGGCGACCGGCACCACGATGCGCAAGCGCTCGGAGGCTTCCTTCAACTGCTCGAACTGGCCACCCCAGGTGGTCCAGTAACCCGCCGGCACTTTCACCTGCGCGGTAATCGCAGCCTCGGCCTCTTCCACAAACGAGCCGATATCCCGCCCACGCACGTTGGCGCTGACGATCACCAGGCGCTTGCCGTTCTCGCGGCTGATCTGGTTGGGGCCGAGTACCAGGTCCAGGCTGGCGATCTGGGACAGGGCAATAAAGCCCAACTGCCCGGCCGCATTGCCGGCCAGCGCCGGCACCGGAATCAACAGCCGCGACAAGCCGTCGATATCGGTGCGCAACGCGTCGGACAAACGCACGACCATATCGAAACGGCGGTCACCTTCGTACAGCGTACCGGCCTGGCGCCCACCCACGGCGACGGCAATGGTGTCCTGCACATCGCCGACATTCAGGCCAAACCGCGCCGCCTTGTCACGGTCGATATTGATGGTCAGCACCGGCAGGCCGGAGGTCTGTTCCACCTTCACTTCCGAGGCGCCCGCAAGCTTTTGCAAGGTCTCGGCGATTTCCCCGGCGGTGCGGTTGAGCACCGTCATGTCATCACCGAACACCTTCACCGCAACATCACTGCGCACCCCGGAAATCAGCTCGTTGAAACGCAGCTGGATCGGTTGCGACAGTTCATACGCACTGCCCGGCACAATCGCACTGGCGCGCTGGATATCGGCAATCAGCGTCTCGCGGGACTTCTTCGGATCCGGCCATTGCTCCTTCGGCTTGAGCATGACGTAGCTGTCGGAAATATTCGGCGGCATCGGGTCGGAGGCGATTTCGGCGGTGCCGGTACGGGCAAACACGCGCTCGATTTCCGGCACCTCGGCCATCAAGGTTTTTTCCAGCTGCTGCTGCATCTGCACCGATTGCGTGAGGCTGGTGCCGGGTACGCGCAAGGCCTGCTGGGCAAAATCGCCTTCACTGAGGCTGGGGATAAATTCGCTGCCCATGCGGCTGGCCACCACGCCCGAGGCGAGGATGGTCAACACCGCCAGGCTGAACACCCATGGGCGGCGTGTCATCACCCAGTCCAGCACCGGCGCATAGGCGCGGCGTGCGGTGCGCATCACCAGGTTTTCTTCTTCCTTGACCTTGCCGGTAACGAACAGCGCAATCGCCGCCGGCACGAAGGTCACCGACAGAATCATCGCACCCAGCAAGGCGATCACCACGGTGAAGGCCATGGGGTGGAACATCTTCCCGGCCACCCCGGTGAGGGCGAAAATCGGCAGGTACACCACCATGATGATCAGTTGCCCGAAGATCAGCGCACGGCGTGCTTCCTTGGCGGCGGCGAACACTTCATGCAGGCGCTCGCTGCGGGTCAGCAAGCGGCCGTGACGCTGCTGGGCATGCGCCAGGCGGCGGATCGCGTTTTCGACAATCACCACCGCACCGTCGACGATGATGCCGAAATCCAGCGCGCCGAGGCTCATCAGGTTGGCGCTGACGCGGTTGGTGAACATCCCGGTAAAGGTAAACAGCATCGCCAGCGGGATCACCATCGCGGTGATCAGCGCCGCACGGATATTGCCCAGGAACAGGAACAGCACCGCGACCACCAGCAGCGCCCCTTCAAAGAGGTTTTTCTTGACGGTGGCGATGGCCTTTTCAACAAGATTGGTGCGGTCATACACCGTGACGGCCACCACACCTTCGGGCAGTGTGCGATTGATGATCTCGAGTTTTTTCGCCACCGCCTGGGACACGGTGCGACTGTTTTCGCCGATCAACATAAACACCGTGCCCAGCACCACTTCGCGGCCGTTTTCGGTGGCGGCACCGGTGCGCAACTCACGGCCGATTTCAACCTGCGCCACATTACGCACGCGAATCGGTGTGCCATCTGCGCTGGTGATGACGATGTTGGCGATATCATCAATCGACGCCACTTGCCCCGGCGCACGGATCAGCAGCTGTTCGCCGCTGCGTTCGATATAGCCCGCACCGACGTTGGCATTGTTGCGCTCAAGCGCGGTCACCAGGTCCGTCAGGGTCAGGTTGTAGGCCGCCAGACGCTTGGGGTCGGGGGCTATTTGGTACTCCTTGGCGAACCCACCGATGGTGTTGATCTCGGCCACGCCCGGCACGTTGCGCAGTTGCGGCTTGATGATCCAGTCCTGGATCACCCGCAGGTCCGTCGGGGTGTAGGCCGTGCCATCTTCCTTGAGTGCGCCCTCTTTGGCTTCCACGGTCCACAGGAAAATCTCCCCCAGGCCGGTGGAGATCGGCCCCATCTGCGTGTCGATGCCGACGGGCAATTGGTCACGCGCCACTTGCAGGCGCTCGTTGACCAGTTGGCGAGCAAAGAACAGGTCGGTGCCGTCCTTGAAAATCACTGTGACCTGGGACAAGCCGGAGCGCGACAGCGAACGCGTCTGCTGCATGCCCGGCAAACCGGCCATGGCGGTCTCGATGGGAAAGGTGATGCGCTGCTCGGTTTCCAGCGGCGAAAAACCGGCCGCCGACGAGTTGATCTGCACCTGCACATTGGTGATGTCGGGCACTGCGTCGATGGGCAATTTCTGATAGCTGGCGATGCCGACACCGGCCATCAGCAGCACCGCCAGCAGCACGATGATGCGCTGCTCGATGGCGAATTGGATAAGGCGCTCAAACATGGGGAATCACTCGTAGGATCAATGGGCGTGCTCGGCCGAGCCCTTGCCCAGTTCTGACTTGAGGATGAAGCTGCCGACAGTCGCCACCTGCGCTCCGGCCTCCAGGCCCTGGCGCACTTCGACGTGGCCGTTTTCACTCACGCCCAGTTCAAGATGGCGGGTCACGAAACCGTGCGCGGTACGTACGAATACCGAAGGTTTGTCCTCGACCGTCTGGATCGCCTCCTGCGGCACGGTGACCTTGGCCTGGTAGGTGTCGGTGGCCAGTTGCACACTGACAAACAGCCCGGGGCGCCAGGCGTCGTCGGGGTTGGGCACGGTCACGCGCACGGTGGCGGTACGGGTCTGCTCGCCGAGCAGGTTGCCCACATAGGCCACGGTGCCGAGCACTTCGGTGCCCATTTCGGTGGAGCTGACTTTCACCGGTTTACCCACCCGAACCTTGTTCAAGTCCTTGGGAAATACCCCGAAGGTGACCCACACCTGGGACAGGTCCGAGAGCGTGAAGGCGTTGCTGGTTTCACTGACGACCTCACCGACACCCAGGTGTTTTTCCACCACCACACCGGCAAACGGCGCACGCAGTTCATAGCGATTGCCACCGACCAATACCGCGCTGCCACTGAGCGCAGTCATCTTTTGCCGCGCGTTGTTCAGGGCGATTTCAGCTTCCTGCAAGGTCTGGCGCGCCAGCAGGTAATCCTGCTCGGCGGAGATCTCGTCCTTCCAGAGCTGGCGTTCGCGCTGGAACGTGGTGCGCGCCAGTTCGACCCGGCGCTCGCTGGCCGCGAGTTCGCTGCGCTGGTCGGAAATCTGCTGGCTGGCGATCACCGCCAACACCTCGCCCTTCTTCACCGACTGGCCAAGGTTGACCTTCACCGCCTCCACCACCCCGGCCGCACGCGGCACGATGTGTGAGGTGCGGTCCTCATCGAAACGCACCTCGCCCGGCAGCGTCAGCAATGTGCTGAGCGTGCGCGGTTGGGCCTGGGCGAGCTGAATACCGGCGGCCTGGAGCTGCGGCTCGGTAAGTTCAAGTTCACCTTCTTCTTCCTCGGCACGTGCAACACCAGACAGCATCAGGCCCAGGGCGAGGGCAAGCGCCACGCCGTGTCGTTTGTTCATAAGGCACTCCAGAAAAAATCAAAACCGGGCGAGGTCGCCGTAAATCCGTTCGATGCGCACCCAGGCGTCGGTGGCCTGGGCGGTCGCCGTGAGGTATTGGTTGCGTGCGGCAATCAAGGTGCGCTGGGCGTCGAGCACATCGAGGAAGTTGAACTTGCCCATCTCGAAACCCCGCGTGGCGCTGTCCACCGCACTTTGGGCGGCGGGCAGGATCTGTTGGTTGAACGCGAGCACTTCGGTGTTCGCGGTCTGCCACAGGTCGAGGGCCTGGCGGGTTTCGGTGCGCAGGCGCAGCTCAGTCGCATTACGCAGGTCGCGGGCCTGGTCGGCGCGGCGGCTGGCAGCCAGCACATTGCCCTGGTTGCGGTTGAACAACGGGATCGGCATCGACACACCCACCAGGTTCACCCGCTCGCGCACGCCGGCGTCGTACTGGCTGCCGATCGACACATCGAGGTCAGGAATGCGCTGGGCCTTTTCCAGGCCCACGCTGGCCTCACTCTGCTGGATCTGCAGTTCGGCCAGGCGCAGCTCCACGGTTTGCTCAAGGCGCGCCAGCAGTTGCGCGGAGCCCGGCAAGGGCGGTGCGGCCTGGTCTTGTGTGGCGACCGCCTGGAAGTCAGGGCCGGCACTGCCGGTGCTGGCGGCGAGACGGCGATAGGCGTCGGTCAGGCCGGCGTGCGCACGGTTCAGTTCCAGCCGGATCTCCGACAGTTGCACCTGGGCGCGTGTGGCCTCTACCGGCGAGGACTTACCCGCAGTGACGCGCCCCTTGGCGACCACCAGGCCGCGCTCGGCAAGCGTCAGGGAGCGTTGCGCCAGCGTCAGGCGCTCCTGAGCACGCAGGGCGCCGTAATAGCTGTCGATAACCTCGGCGCGCAACAGGTTGCGACGCTGTTCCAGGCCCAGTGCGGCGGCGTCCTGGCACGCGTGGCCACATCAATGCGCGCACCGCGTTTACCGCCCAGCTCCAGGGTCTGGCTGAGTTTGAGGGTGGTGGTGCGGGTATCGCGTCGCGTGTCTTCAGCATCCCAGGAAGCCACCGGGTTGGGGATCAGCCCGGCCTGCTGGCGACCGCCCGCGGCGATGTCGATTTCCCATTGCGCTGCGGCCAGGTCCGGGTTGTTGGCGAAGGCGGTTTGCAGCGCTGAATCGAGCGTAAGGGTTTGTGCCTGGGCGGCGCTGGCGGTTACCCACAACGCCGCCACGCCCAAGAGTGTTCTAACGGAAATTGCCATAACGAGAGTTCCACGCCCATGAAGTCGCTGAGCTTTCCCAGCGGGGGCAATGTAGCTTTCGGTACTTATCAGCTCGGTGGGCAGAACATTACAAATCTGTTAGCCAGGATCAGGCGTGCACCTCGTCATGTTCGTCATGCGCGAAACCGTCGCCTTCGACCTGAATTGTGGCGTGGGAAATATCGAATTGTTCGTGCAGCAATTCCGTCACCTGGCTAAGAATTTTCTGCTCCGTGCTCAGCGCCGAATCCGCCACCAGATGCGTGCTCAGCACATTCTTGCCGCTGGTGAGCGCCCAGATGTGCAGGTCATGCACGTCCTTGACCCCGGGCACCCCACGAATGGCCTGCTCCACCCGGTCGATATCAATACCGTCCGGCACGCCTTGCAGCAGCACGTTCAGGCTTTCCTTGAGCAGGGTCCAGGTGCGCGGTAATACCCAGAAACCAATTGCCGCCGCCACCAGCGAGTCGACCCAGCCCCAGCCGGTCAGCATGATCACCAGCGCCGCAATGATCACGCCGATGGAGCCAAGCATGTCGCTCCAGACTTCCAGGTAGGCGCCCTTCACATTGAGGCTTTCACCGCTGGCCGCGCTGAGCAGGCGCATGGAAATCAGGTTGACGATCAGCCCCAGCACTGCAATCACCAGCATGCCGGTGGACTGGATCTCAGCGGGCGCCTGTAGCCGTTGATAGGCCTCATACAGAATGTAAAACGCCACGGCGAACAGCAGCAGCGCATTAAACGCCGCCGCCAGAATCTCGAAACGCGCATAACCAAAGGTGCGCTTGCGGTCGGCTGCGCGCTTGGCGACCTGGATCGCCACCAGCGAAATCGCCAGGGCCAGGGCGTCGGTCATCATGTGCGCGGCGTCGGACAACAGCGCCAGGCTACCGGTGACGAATGCGCCGATCACCTCGGCGATCATGAAGCTGGCGGTCAGCCCCAGGGCAAACCATAACTTGCGTTCGTGGCCGGCGCGTACTTGGGCATGACTATGTCCTGCACTCATGAAATGTCCTCAAAAGGGGGGCTGCTGAGCATAGAGCTATAAGCCAAATCCCCGGGCATGGGTTACAGATTTGTCATCCGTGCGCCAGCTCGGCGTTAGATTGCGCGCACCAAAATCGCACAGGAATGCTCTGGCACGGTTGTATCAGGTATGCTTTTCGAGCAGGAAACAAAAAGAAACAATTTAGCTAACCTGTTCGATAAGGAGTCCCGTTTTGGAGTTATCGACTGCCGCGTGGATGGTTCACGACACCCGCCTCATGCTCTGCGTTCTGCTGGCCATCGCCAGCATCATCGTGCTGATCAGCGCGACCAAGCTGCCGCCGTTCCTGTCGATTCTGATCGGCACGTTCATCGCCGGGGTCGGCGCCGGGCTGCCGCCGGAAGAAGTCGCCAAGGCCTTCAGCAAAGGCGCCGGGGCGATCCTCGGTGAAGCCGGGATCATCATCGCCCTGGGCTCGATGCTCGGCGCGCTGATGGCGGAATCCGGCGCGGCCGACCGCATTGCCACGACCTTGCTCGGGCTGGGCAAGGGCAAGTCATTGCCGTGGGTGATGGCGTTGGTGGCAATGGTGATCGGCCTGCCGCTGTTCTTCGAAGTGGGCCTGGTGATGATGGTGCCGATCATCTTTGTGATGGCCAAACGTTCAAACCAGCCGCTGCTGAAAATCGCCATCCCCGCGCTGGCCGGCATGACCACCCTGCACGCCTTGATGCCGCCGCACCCGGGGCCGCTGATTGCGGTGGGCGCGCTGCACGCCGACCTCGGCCTGACCATGTTGCTGGGCTTCTGCCTGGCCGTACCGGCGGTGATCCTCGCGGGCCCGCTCTATGGCAACTGGCTGTCCAAGCGCCTGCACGTGGATGAGCCGGCCGACATCGGCGCGCTGTTCAGCGCACCGCCCAAGGCGCCGCGCCAGCCGAGTTTTGGCGTGTCGTTGCTGATCATTCTGTTGCCAGTGATTCTGATGCTCGGCAGCACCTTGGCCAAAGTCGCGCTGCCGGCAGAAAGCACCGTCGGCCTGACCTTGAAGTTCCTCGGCGAACCGTTGATCGCCCTCGGCCTGGCCGTCATCGCCGCCGTGATCTGCCTGGGCTGGGCCGCCGGTATGCCGCGAAGCGACGTCGGCAACACCTTGCGCAAAGCCCTCGCGCCCATCGCCGTGCTGCTACTGACCATCGGCGCCGGCGGCGGCCTCAAGCAAACCTTGCTGGACGCCGGCGTCAGCCAGACCATCAGCAAGGTCGCCGAAGGCGCACACATGCCCTATCTGCTGCTGGCCTGGTTGATCGCCGTGGCGTTGCGCCAGGCTACCGGCTCGGCAACCGTGGCCACCACCACAACGGCGGGCATCCTCGCACCGATGATGGCCGGGTTGGCCGCTACGCAGAGTTCATTGGTAGCGCTGGCGATTGGCGCGGGCTCAGTGTTCTTCTGCCACGTCAACGACGCCGGCTTCTGGATGGTGCGTGAGTACTTCGGCCTGCAGCTGAAGCAGACGATCTGGGTGTGGTCGGTGTTGCAGACGATTGTTTCGGTGGTCGGGTTGGTAGGTACGCTGGTGCTGTGGCACTTTTTGACCTGAGTCTCAGCCGGCCAAGGTGTGGCGCTTACCAAACAGCGCCACACTCCCCCACCCCCACCGCCCCCATCACCACGCAATACCCCACGCAAATCCACGGACTGGTCGGCATCAGCGCGATCAACAACAGCGGCGTGGTACTCGCCCACAGCGCGTAGGCAATGTTGTAGGTGAAGGAAATCCCCGACACCCGCACCGGCGCCGGGAACAGGCCGACCATCACTGACGGTACCGCGCCCACCACCCCGCAGCTCAGGCCCGCCACGGCGTATGCCGCACCCAGCCACATGCCGCCGCTGATCAGGCTGGCGTACAGAATCGCAACCCCCACCGGCAGCAGCAGGCTGTAAACCAGCACCGCACGCCAGGCGCCGATTCGGTCTACCAGCAGGCCCGCAAGCACGCAGCCGATGTTCAGGAACACAATGCCCAGCGCGCTCAAGGCGAAGGTGTGGCCGGGGCTCATGCCGAAGGTTTTCTGCATCATGGTCGGGGTAATGACCACCAGCACCACCACGGCTGAGGTGAGTACGCAAGTGAGGATCATCGCCGGCAGCAACACGGCGCGGTGGTCACGCAATACGGTGCGCAGTGGCATTTCAGCAGCAGCCTGGCGACGAGCCTGCATTTCGAGGAATACCGGGGTTTCGCTGAGCCAGCGGCGCAGCCACACGCCGATCACGCCGAATACACCACCGAGCAGGAACGGCAAGCGCCAGGCGTAATCGAGGATTTCCGCTGGGGTAAATACTTGCGCCAGCAAGGTCGCAGTGAGTGCGCCAAGCAGATAGCCGAAGGTCAGCCCGGCTTGCAGGAAGCCCAGGGCGTAGCCACGGTGGTTGCGCGGTGCGTGCTCAGCGACGAAGGTCCAGGCGCTGGGCACTTCGCCGCCCACTGCTGCGCCCTGCAGCACGCGCAGCGCCAGCAGAATCAGCGGTGCGAAATAGCCGATTTGCGCGTAGGTCGGCATGATCCCGATCAGCAGGCAAGGCAAGGCCATCATCAGGATGCTCAGGCTGAATACGCGCTTGCGGCCCAGGTGGTCGGCAAAGTGCGCCATCAGGATGCCGCCCAGCGGGCGTGCCAGGTAACCGGTCACGAAAATCCCGAAGCTTTGCAGCAGGCGCAGCCACTCGGGCATTTCCGGCGGGAAGAACAGTTGACTGAGGGTCAGCGCAAAGAATACGAAGATAATGAAATCGTAGATTTCAAGGCGCCGCCTAGGGCGGCCAGACCCAGGGTTTTGTAGTCGGAACGGGAAAAACGCTGCGCCTGTGTAGGAAAGGTGGCAGTCATGTGTAGGCTCGGCAGACAAACAAAATGGCGTGCAGGTTATGAGGTGTACCCCATCCTGGCAATCACGGCAGATATATTTGTTTTCCTCATGGATCGATGAAGATAACTGCATTCCCATATCAATGGCTGTAGCGGAACATGCCGTAAAACTGCCATCACCATAATAAATACAAGAGGAAAGACTCGTGGCCGATGCTATCGAAGAAAGCCGCTATGCCCGATTTGCCCTGCGCTGTTCAAACTTCGCCGAACGCTGGTTTCCCGACTCATGGGTGTTTGCCGCCCTCGCCGTGATCATCGTCGCCGTGGCGACCCTGGGCATGGGCGCCGCCCCCACTGAAGCCGCCAAAGCGTTTGGTGACGGGTTCTGGAGCCTGATCCCGTTCACCATGCAGATGGCCTTTGTGGTCATTGGCGGTTACGTGGTCGCCAGTTCGCCACCGGCGGTGAAGCTGATTGACCGCCTGGCGCGCATCCCGAAAAACGGCCGCTCGGCGGTGGCCTGGGTCGCGTTGATTTCCATGGTCGCCTCCCTGCTCAACTGGGGCCTGTCCCTGGTGTTCGGCGGTTTGCTGGTGCGCGCACTGGCCCGGCGTACGGATTTGCGCATGGATTACCGCGCTGCCGGTGCTGCGGCCTATCTGGGCCTGGGCGCGGTGTGGGCGCTGGGGCTGTCATCGTCCGCCGCGCAGTTGCAGGCCAACCCGGCCAGCTTGCCGCCGTCGATCCTGGCGATTACCGGGGTGATCCCGTTTACCGACACGATCTTCCTGTGGCAATCCGGGGTGATGTTGCTGGCGCTGATCGTGGTCTCGCTGATCATCGCCTACGCCACCGCGCCCGGCCCGAACAGTGCGCGTGATGCCAAAGCCTGTGGCATCGACCCCGCGTTCAACCTGCCCAAACTGCAAGCACCCACCCGCCCGGGCGAGTGGCTGGAACACAGCCCGTTGCTGACTATTCTGCTGGCCTTGCTGGCAGCCGGCTGGTTGTTTCATGAATTCTCGACCAAGCCTGCGATCAGTGCGATTTCGGGGCTCAATACCTATAACTTCCTGTTCATCATGGTCGGCGCCCTGCTGCACTGGCGCCCGCGCAGCTTCCTCGACGCAGTGGCCCGCGCCGTGCCGACCACCACCGGTGTACTGATCCAGTTCCCGCTATACGGCTCGATTGCCGCGCTGATGACGGTGGTCAAGGGCGGCGACGGCCAGACCCTGGCGCACCATATCTCGACCTTCTTCACCTCCATCGCTTCCCACGACACCTACGCGCTGCTGATGGGCGTGTACTCGGCGGTGCTGGGCTTCTTTATCCCGTCGGGCGGCGGCAAGTGGATCATCGAAGCGCCCTACGTGATGCAAGTGGCCAACGACCTGCAATATCACCTGGGCTGGGCGGTGCAGATCTACAACGCCGCCGAGGCGCTGCCGAACCTGATCAACCCGTTCTATATGTTGCCGCTGCTGGGGGTATTGGGGCTCAAGGCGCGGGATTTGATTGGGTTTTCGTTTGTGCAGTTGCTGGTGCACACGCCGCTGGTGCTGTTCCTGCTGTGGGCACTGGGGACGACGTTGAAGTATTTGCCGCCGGTGATGCCTTAACGCATTTTCTGATGACATGCGTCGGGGTTGTCCCACTCCATGCGGTGACAACCCCTGACTCCCGCCGCCAGCGCCTTTGATTAACCTTCCTCGGATTACCGCACACAGCCATCCAAGGAATCCCCGATGACGCCCCTATCCAAATCGCTGGAAGAGTTGATCAATGCTATTTACCAGGACGGTACCGTATCGGTCCTCGAATACCAGGGCCTGCGCGACAACGCCGATTGCCGCATGGCGGCGGTGATCAATGAGTTTGGTCTGCATAACAACGTGACGGCCTTCCAGAAAGCCATGGACGTGGCCATGCAGTTGTTGCAGAGCAGCGTCATCGATGCAAAAAAAGCCAAGCTGACCGACACCGGTGAGGCCATCGTCAAGGATGCCTTGGCGGCCCAAGTGCAATATTTGCTCGCCGGCAGCCAATTGGCCCTGCGCCTGCTGTGAGCACCAGGCTCACATCACTGTCTTCGTTCCGTCACATTGCATTGCTACCGTCCTGCGAAATATCTTGCAACAAAACGCCAGCAAGGACTCCCAGCAATGAGTGACGAGCACGAAGACCGCCCTTCTCCCGATTCCGTAGCGCAACCGCCGGTAGACACCAGCCGCCGGCGCTTTCTGGGGGGGCGGCGGTGCTGGGGGTCGGCGCGACCTTGAGTGCTTGCGGCAACACCAGCGAAGCACCGGGCAAACCGGTGGCGCGGCCGCTCACGCCACAGGAGCTGGACAAGGCCCTGCACGACCAGGTGAAAACCGTGGTGGTGATCTATGCCGAGAACCGCAGCTTTAACAACTTGTTTGCGGATTTCCCTGGGGTGGAAAAGCCACTTTCAGCGCTGTCCGCCGCCGACGCTCAACAGCGCGACCGCGATGGCAGCCTGCTGACCACCCTGCCCCCGACCTGGGGCGGCGTACTGCAGGTCGGCCCGCAAAGCGTGGACGGGGTGACCTACCCCAGCGAAGTGCAATTTCAGGAGAAGCTGCCCAACGCGCCGTTCGCCCTCAAGGGCCCGAACGCCGAAGACCTGCCTCTGAGCCTGGTCACCCGCGATTTGTGGCACGTGTTCTACCAGAACCAGATGCAGATCAACGGCGGCAAGAACGACAGCTTTGTGGCCTGGGGCGATTCCGGCGCCCTGGTGATGGGCCATTACGCCCAGAGCCGTTATTCCCTGCGCCTGTGGGATGTGGCCAAGGAGTTTGTGCTCTGCGATAACTTCTTCCAGGGCGCGTTCGGCGGCTCGTTCCTTAACCACCAATACCTGATCAGCGCCACCGCGCCGTTTTATCCGAATGCCGCGCAGTCGGTGGCCAAAGCGCAGATCGCCACGCTGCAAAGCGATGACCCGAGCGACACACGCCTGAAACCGCTGGACAAGTCCCCCGCCAGTGCCATGACCGGCCCGCCGCAGTTCGGCCCCAGCGCGCTGACCCCGGATGGCTACGGCGTGAACACCCTGGCTCCGCCCTATTGGCCGACCTGGATTCGCGACCCGGAAAACCCGGATTACTCAAAGCCCGACCTGCCCAACGTGCTGGTGCCACAAACCCACGAGCACATCGGCGACAAGCTGTCGAAAAAGAATATCGACTGGGCCTGGTATGCCGGCGCCTGGCAAGCCACCCTGGATCAGTTCAAGGATTCGGGCGGCATTCCGAAGATTCCGAATTTCCAGTACCACCACCAGCCGTTCAACTACTTCAAGCAGCAAGGGCCGCAGAACCGCGCCGAGCGCGACAAACGCCTGCGTGACGGCGGATTGGGCGACGAGTCGAGCACCAACAAATTCTTCGCCGACGCCCAGGCCGGCAAGCTGCCTGCCGTAAGTTTCTACAAGCCCCAGGGCAACCTGAATATGCACGCCGGTTACGCCGACGTGGCCTCGGGCGACCGCCATATCGCCCGCGCCTTGAAAGTGCTGCAGGAAAGTCCGCAGTGGAAAAACATGGTGGTCGTGGTGACGGTCGATGAAAACGGCGGCTGGTGGGACCACGTGGCGCCGCCCAAAGGCGACCGCTGGGGCCCCGGCACGCGAATTCCGGCCCTCGTGGTTTCGCCGTTTGCGCGCAAAGGCACGGTGGACCACACGGTGTACGACACTGCGTCGATCCTGCGCCTGATTACCCGGGTGTTCCAGTTGGAGAAACTGGACGGCCTCAAGCAGCGTGATGACGCAATGACCGCCCGCGGCCAGCAACCCATGGGCGATCTGAGCAACGCTTTACAGTTCAACCCGTAGGTTTTCTTATCCAATAGCGACACGCCCGGCGATTTAGCACGCGGTTTTCCTGGTCAGCCGCTACTGTGTGAAGGTGGGCTTTCACCCCGCGCAGACGGGCTTTCGCTGACAAGGAATCAAGCATGTTCAAACCGACCAGGTTGTCCTTCACCCTGGCCGCACTGCTGGCCAGTGCGGTCGTACAGGCCGACATCGAGGTGCCACTGGGCAGTACGCAACGCGTCACCCAGTTGTTCGCTTACCCCAATAACTGCAACGTGATCTGCTTTCGGCCATGGACGCTGGAGCAGACCGCCGAGCATTACCTGAACCAAAGCCTGCAGCGCGACGGCTACAGCCGGGCCAAGGTCAGCGTCAAAACCCATGACGGCCAGGTATCGGCGACCTTGAGCGGCGTGCCCGACACCTACGGCCAGCCGTTGACAGCCTTGCTCAACACCGCCGACTTCGCCTATCAAGGCGCCAGCAAACTCAACAGCGATGGCAAGTGGGCCTACAACTGGTACCTGTTCCTGCCGCTGGGCATGGCCCTGGAAAACCGCAAAAGTATTGAGTTGCTGCACTTCCCACCGGATTATTCGCTGACCCAGGCCCAGGACTACCTGGAATCGGCCACCACCGACCGCTGGGCCACGCTGCTCACCGACAATGGCGTGCCGGCCACCGAAACGCCGGCCTACCAGACCATCATCGACATCGCCCCCATCGCCGCGCCGTCCACGGCGGGCAAGGACCTGGAAAACGTCTACAGCTACTTCACCGACTATCAGACCCGCATGGTCCAGGAACTGAGCCTGCACGCCAACGGCTCGCTACCGATGGTCGCGTTCGGCGCCCCAGTGCGCAATTGGATCAAGCAACAATATGGGCAGACTGTCGGCGTACTGGGCCTGGCGCAGATCAGCCCGGCGGCCGGCAAAACCGTCTCGGTCCTCGGCGCCAACCACCCAAGTTACATCTGGTATGCGGCGGACCCGGATACCTATGACGGTAACGAGCAAAAAGCCGACGAGGCCGGCCTGAAGGTGATGGGCCAGGATTTGAGCGCCGCCTGCTGGCAGGCGGGGATGGGCCAGAAACCGGCCAGCGATCCGAATGTATTGCTCAAGGCGTGCATGAACACCTGGCAGGTGACGCGCAAAGAGCAGACCTGCGAGCTGTTCTACACCTCGGTGCGCAACCTGCCCCCGGAACAGGCGAATGCCAAGTGCGCCACGCCCGCGATCAAGACTCAGCTCAAACAGCTGAAAAACGCCGCCCCGGCACCGGCCATCAGCGCGCCGGCACTCTGAGTGCGCACAAAAAAAAACCGATTTCTACTGTCAGACTTAACAGTAGAAATCGGCTCCGTCTTCGGTAAGTCTTGAGCCGGGCACATCTGCTGCAAGACTGGCAGTCAGACACGTTCGCAGGTCGATGCAGCCCAACCAAGGAGAGTTATGAAAACTCAGGCCATGGATAAGGCTAAAACCGCTGTGAGTGATTGCCTGTACCCATTCAAGACGCTACTCGCCGAACACGGTTACCCCTCGTCCGAGCACTTCCAAGTCAGGCAAACCGCTGATGGCGAGGCCGCAGGGGTGCTGGCTCGCAAGGAATTCGACAACCGCATGCGCATTGCCAAGGTTTCCGGCTACGCCGTGGGCGAGCGACGCCCCCACACGTTGCAGCTGTCGGCCCGCATCCACTTGTACGATTGCTGGTTCTGCGGCCTGTTACGGCACTCCTGCAACCCGAATGTGTTTTTCGACACCACCTACCTGGAGCTCTGGACCGTGCAGCCCATCGCCGCCGGCACCCTGCTGACCCTGGACTACGCCAGCACCGAGGATGCACTGTTCCGGCAGTTTGCCTGCCAGTGCGGCGAGCTGAACTGCCGGGGCTGGATCACCGGGGGCCTGGAACCCTTGAACACCGAGGGCCAGGCGTTCATGGCCAAGTGGCGAATGCGCAAACGCCCCTAGGCTTCACCCAACGGGCGCAGGCGATATTGCGGCGGCAGTTGCTCGAAGCCACTGATGGTGGTGTTCAAGCTCTTCCAGCGGCCATCCTTGATGCCGTAGATGCAGCCATGAATCGACAGGCTCTGCCCACGGTGCCAGGCGTTTTGCACAATGCTGGTGTGGCCGACGTTGGCCACCTGCTGAATCACGTTCAACTCGCACAGGCGATCGACGCGCTCTTCCTCAGTCGGCAATTGAGCCAGCAGCTCGCGATTTTCGTAGTAAAGGTCGCGAATGGTGCGCAACCAGCCGTCGATCAGGCCGAACTGGCGGTCCTGCATCGAGGCGCGCACGCCGCCGCAGCCATAGTGGCCGGTGACCAGGATATGTTTGACCTTGAGCACATCGACCGCGTACTGGATCACCGACAGGCAATTGAGGTCGGTGTGCAGCACCACGTTGGCCACATTGCGGTGCACAAACAGGTCGCCGGGCAACATGCCGACGATCTCGTTGGCCGGTACGCGGGCGTCGGAGCAGCCGATCCACAAGTATTCCGGGGTTTGCTGGCGGGCGAGCTTGGCGAAGAATTCGGGATCTTCCTGTTTGATCGCATCCGCCCAGCGTTCGTTGTTATCAAGCAGGTCTTGTAGTTCGTTCATCAGGGAAAGCCTCAGGAATGATGCGCAGTTTTGTGACTGACAACCCCTCGTCCAGGTCACGCCACGCGCAAATTAGCTTGAATCTTTGGTGCGCGCAGCCTGTCCACACACTATAAGCCCCACAGTATGAGGATTGGCCATGACTGAATCACGACGTCCCTACGGCGCTACGCAGCCGGAACCGATTGATGACAACGAAGACCGCATGGGCGAGATGCGCGAGCTGGATTTTGACGAGGAAGCGCCCACGGCGGAAATCGGCGAAGAGATCCCGCGTCGCGAGCGCGAGCACCTGATGCCCGACGAACGGGTGCGCGAGGCCGGGTTGACCGGGGCTTCGACCGATGATCATGAGTCAACTGATGACGATATGAGCCCCGAAACGCTGATCCATGAGGACGGCGCGCGCGATGCTCGCGAGGCGGGTGAAGACAACCCGGCGGACTTCGACCTGAGTATCGTCGATGAAGATGAGATTGGCGGCGGAAACGGGCTGGATGAGGCTGAACTGGCGGATATTGATCCGGTCGACGGCAACCGCTGAGATTCATTGTAAAACCGGGAACCTGTGGGAGCTGGCTTGCCTGCGATAGCGGTGGTGAATGATCCACCGCCATCGCGGGCAAGCCCGGCTCCCACAGGGATCAGCTATTACAGAGGGGTTGAGGTCAGTCGACGAGGGTGCAGGCCATGACGACCGCGTCTTCACGCCCCCCACGGCGGGGTAGTAATCCCGGCGACGGCCGATTTCGTTGAAACCGTAGCGCTCGTACAAGCGGAATGCCCCAGTATTGCTGTCACGCACCTCCAAAAAGCACTCCCGCGCATTGGCCGCATAGGCGCGGGACATCAAGTGCTCCAGCAGCGCCAAACCCAGGCCACGGCCCTGGTTCTCCGGTTTGACGGTGATATTCAGCAAGTGCGCTTCATCCAGGATGATCTGCACCACCCCATGGCCCACCTGCTGTTCCCCTTCAAACATCAGCCAGATCTGGTACTTGCCCAGCCCGTCGAGAAAGATCCCGCGAGTCCAGGGATGGCTGAATGCTGCGTATTCGATCTTCAGTACAGCGTCGAGGTCCGCCTCGGTCATCGGGCGGAAGGATAAAGCTTCACTCATCGGTACTCTTCCAGCGCGCCATCAGCCGGCGCATGGCTTGCCAGACATCAGCCTTACGCTGTGGCTCTTCCATTAATAATTCCAGACCCGGCAGGGCCCATACCGAACCCAAGCCCTCGACCTGCAGCTCGCGGTACCAGGCTTCGGCATTGGCTTCACCGGCAAACCGCACGGCGGGCAGGCCGATCAGCCACAGGCACACGCAGGGTTCGTCTTCCAGGCGCGCCGAGACAAAGCCTTGCACAAAATCCCGCGCCGCTTCCGGGCCCTGGTCCATGTTGCCGCGTACCAGCAGTGGCCAGCGCACCGGGTCGCCGACGATCTGCGGGCTGTCGGGCAGGCCGGCGGCGCGCAGCATGTCCTTGAGCAGCATGTAGGCCGGGTCGCGGGTCTGGAAGCGTTCACCGGTGGGCAATTCCACCAGCAGCAGGCAGCGCCCGGCCCGCAGCAATTGCAGGGCAAAACGCGGCGGCGGCACCACCGGGGCCTTGACCACCGGCGCGGCCTCTTCGACCGCCACGGGCTTGGCCATTGGCGAGGGGCGCGGCACTTCGATCTTTGCTCGCTCCACCACCGGGCGCGCTTCGGGCACCGGTTTGACCACGGCGACCGGCGCAGCCGCCTCCTCTCCCGAAACGTCGAACGCCTCATAGGGCTCAAGCGCCTGCAGCAGCTCGGGCCGCGAGGGCGCGGCAAACGGCAGTTCGGTGCGGGGCAGCCAGTTGACCACCTGCATGGCAGTCAAGTAAGCGCGACGTCGGGACTCGATAAGCACAGCTCGGCCACTTGTGGATAACTAAAGAGCGGGGATTCTACCGCTGTTCGTTAACAATCGCCCACTGCGCACTGACCGGCTGTGGATAAATCCCGCGCCTGATGCAGTACAATCGCGACTTTTAATCGCCAACCAGCCGGCCATTCCGATGATCGAACCCAAGCGCGTCTTGCGCGCCCTCGCCGAACACTGGGCCCTGCTTGAGCCACTGTGCGAACACTTCGACCAAGGCACCCTGAGCCTGGGCGAGCTGCGCGCACAACTGGCGGCCCAACAACTGGACAGCACGCCACAGGACATCACCAGCCTGCTGGACGTGTGGATTCGCCTGGATATCCTGGTGCCTGTCGCCAAGAGCCCGAACCGTTTCGAGCTCAACGCGCAGATCCACGACTTCCTCGCCTATCTTCGCAAGGAGCACCGGCTTGGCCTGTGCCTGGAGATCGAAGCCTACCTGCGCCACCTCGAGCGCCTGGCCGGCTATATCCAGGACGCCTTCGACATCCGTGACGGCCACGACCTGGCCCGCCAACTGCGCCTGCTGGATATGCGTGTACGCGACGTGCTGAAAAAGCTCGCCAACGACGAACAGGCCCTCGCAGCCGTGGCCGACCGCGCCAAGACCAGCGACCGGCAGATCCCGTTGCGCCAGCGTTACGCCGAAGTCCTGGCGACCTGGGACGAATATGTCGAACCGATGATCCAGCTGGTAAACGCCGACGGCGCCTTCGAGCAAGGCGTGCGCAAGGTCGAGAATGTGCTGTTGCGCATGCTCACCGAGCAGCAACGCCTCGGCCACCTGGTGGACGACGACATGCTGCTGCGTACCCACGCGCGCATCCTCGAAATGCAAACCAGCGCCCAGCTGACCTTGCGTCACGCCCGCGAATTGCTGCTGCCGCTGCGCGAGAAGCGCGCCGGCATAACGCCGTGACCCGTGGCGCGGCGCTGGCCTTGTCGGCGATTCGCCGTAAAGGTCTGGACGCGGTGCCCCAAGCGGCAATGCCGATGTTCACCCGGCCGCAAAGCACCTTCCTCGGCAGTGCCAGCCAGGTCGAGGCCTACGTGTATGCCCTGGCGAATTTCGAGCCGAAACCGGCGCGTTTCCCCAAGGCGCACAAATCCCACAAGGGCGACGCCCAGCGTGCACCGCGCACGGTCAAGGAAATGCTCGAGCGCTGCGAAGACGCACTGCCGATGCCGGACCTGATGACCTGGCTGCTGGAGCAGGAACCGGACGGCGCCACCGACGAATTGCTGTACTGGTTCTCACGGCTCTCGCGTGAAAAGCGCTTCAAGCGCGAACGCCTGGAACGCCGCGATTACCACACACACGAGCACCAGGTCAGCCTGCGCTCCTTCGCCCTGCTCCCGGCCGGCTCCGACGCCGCCGGGAATTCCGCGAGCACACCTTATGCATCTTGATCTATCCGAACTGTCCCAGCTGGCGCCGATTTTTCGCGAGCTGTTCAAGGGTTACCACGTCAGCCGTCGCGACCCGGAGCTGTACGCGCAACTGTCGAACTTCCAGGACCAGTACCGCACGCTGTTCAAGGCCCTGGGCTTTGAGCTGGTGTGCGACACGCGGGGTTTCTACTACTTCGTGCCGGACTCCGCCATCGCCAGCGCGCAGGTGAACAAGACCGCCCAGCGCCTGGCGCTGTTCACTTTCATCATCGTCGAGCATCTGGCTGACCAGGGCCGTGACCCGATTGCCGTGCTCGACGGTGGCAGCCTGGGCCGCGATGAATTGCCGTCCCTGCTGGAAAAGTACCGCGACCTGTTTATCCAGGCCGAAGTACAGACCCAGGAAGAACTCGAAGAAAAAATCATGCGCCGTATGACCCAGCTGGGTTTTGCCAGCGAAGACAACGGCATTTATCGTTTCCTGCCGCCGATGCACCGTTTCCTCGACGTGTGCCTGTCGGTGCAGCAAGACCGCGACCTCGCGGCCAGCGTGCACAGCGTATTGCCATTGCCGGCGCCAGTGATCATCGATGAAGACAGCGATGAAAAACTGCTGAAGACCGATGACCCATTGGACTTGAGTGACTTCGCGGACGAAAGCGAGGAAGACGCCCTGGCCCGCGCCATTGCCGAAGAACAGGAGACCGACGCATGAGTAAGGAACGCTACGGCATCCGCCGCTTCGCCCTATTGAACACCGCTGGTTACAGTTTGGGGCTGTTCCCGCTGGAAGAGCCGCTGTCGGTGTATGGCGCGAACAACCTGGGTAAATCCGCGTCGATCAACGCCCTGCAGTTCCCGATTCTGGCGCGCATGTCGGACATGAGTTTCGGCAAGTACACCCTGGAACAATCGCGGCGCTTCTACTTTGCCACCGACACCAGCTACATCCTCGTGGAAGTTTCGCTGCCCCACGGCCCGCATGTGATCGGCGTGGTCGGGCGCGGCCCGGGCGGTGGTTTCGGTCACCAGTTCTTCGCTTATGCCGGCAAGCTGGACCTGGCGCACTACCAGAAAAACGACACCTGCCTGCGTCAGAAAGAGCTGTTCACCAACCTTGAGCGCGAGGGCCTGAAAGCCTACGAACTCAAGCCGGATGAGTTGCGCCGCTTGCTGGTGGGCGGCCACACGTCGATCCCGCTGGACCTGACTCTGATTCCGCTGCGCTCCACCAGCGAGCAGAGCCTGAAGACCTTCCGCGCACTGTTTATCAACTTGCTGCACATGCGCGAAATCACGGCGGCCAAGCTCAAGCAATTGTTCCTGGATGCGTTCGAGCACAGCTTGCGTTCGGGTAGCGTGGATTACATCGCCGCGTGCGAAGAAGCCTTCCGCGATGTGCGACGCATGGAGCAGGACTACAATTCCTGGTAGCCGCCGGGCCGTTGGTTGAGGCCCTGGCCAATGGCGTGCGCCTGCGCGATGTATTGCGCGGCAAATTGCATCGCCTGTCGCCGCTGCTGGATTCGTTGCTCGGCACTTGGTCGGACTACGCGAGTGCGCGCAAGGAAGAGCTGACCATTCAGGCCGAGCATTACCGCAACGAGCAGGACGCGCTGCAGAACGACCAGCGTGGCGGTACCCAGGAGCTGATGCGCCTGGAGCGCGAAATCAGCGGCATCCAGCGTTGGCTGGGCGAGCTGTCGGTGCTCAAGCACCGCTTTGCGCTGGTGGATGACGTGAAGGTGCTGGAACAGCAACTGCTGGCGGCCAAGGATGCTCACGATGAATTGGCCGGCGCCCTGGCGCAATCGCGGCAGTTCAGCGCCGAGGACCTGGATGAGCGCCTGCGCGACCTGGAAAAACGCCTGAAGTCGGTCAAGCAACAGCTCGACCACGCGGACAACAACAGCTACGCCAAACTGCGCGAAGAATTCTCACAGCAGGATGTAGAGCGTCTGATGCGTTTGTTCAACAGTTCGTTGTTCAGCCTGCCATTGGGCGAGCATGGCATCACGCTGGATGAGGACGGCCAGTGGGTCAAATCCCTGGAGCAGATCCTCGACGGCTTCAAAGGCGAGCGTTTTGAAGTGCCGGGGCTGTCCATCGATATCTCCCATATCGAACCACCGGCATTGCAGGCGCTGGCGGATCGCGCGGCATTGCGCGACCAGAAAGAGCGCCTGGAAAAAGAACTCAAGCAACTCAAGACTCAGCAGGCGGTAGCCTCTGACCGTGCCGCGAGCAAGACCCAGACCGAGGCGCTGTACCAGCAGGTGCTGGACGCGCAAAAAGCCCTCGAAGACTTCCGCCGCGCCCAAACCCTGAGCGCCGAAGAAGGCGAGAAGCTGGAAAACCTGGCGCAGATGGAAGCCGCGCAGGATGAGTTGAAGCGCTCCAGCGATGCGTTCACCGAGCGCGTCCAACAACTGTCGGCCAAGCTGCAACTGGTCGGCCGGCAGATCGGCGATATGGAAGCCAAGCAACGCACGCTGGATGACGCGTTGCGCCGTCGTCAGTTGCTGCCGGCAGACCTGCCGTTCGGCACGCCGTTCATGGACCCGGTCGACGACTCCATGGACAACCTGCTGCCGCTGCTCAATGACTATCAGGACAGCTGGCAAGGCTTGCTGCGTGCCGATGGCCAGATCGAAGCGCTGTACGCCCAGGTGCGTCTCAAGGGCGTTGCCAAGTTCGACAGCGAGGATGATGTAGAGCGCCGCCTGCAACTGCTGATCAATGCCTATGCACACCGTACCGATGAAGCCCTGACCCTCGGCAAGGCGCGCCGTGCGGCGGTCACCGATATCGCGCGGACCCTGCGCAATATCCGCAGCGACTACGACAGCCTGGAACACCAGCTGGCCTTGTTCAACCGCGAGATCAACAAACGCCAGGTGTCCAACCTGCAAAGCTTCCGCATTGTGCTGGCACCGAACAAGGAAGCCCTCAAGCATATCGACCAGATCATCCACAGTGCCGGTCAGTATGAAGAAGGCGAAACCCTGTCGGTGTTCGACCTCAGCCAAAGCGCCGAGCAAGACAACAAGAACGAAGAGGCCAAGGAATACCTGGCCCGCCTGGTGGCCGCCAACCATAACCAGTTGGGCCTCAAGGATCTGTTCGAACTGGCCTTCGAAATCACCAAGGTGCATGGCCAGCCGGTGATCCACACCGACATCGATGGCGCCGCGTCCAACGGCACCACCATGACCATCAAGGCGCTGACCAACATGTATTTGTTGCTGCACTTGATGGACCGTGACCAGGCCGGGCGTGTGCGCTTGCCGTACTACCTCGATGAGGCAGCGGATATCGACGAGAAGAACCAGGCAGCCCTGCTGGAAACCAGTTTGCAACTGGGCTTTGTGCCGATCCTGGCCAGTGTGAAGCCGCAGGTGTCCGCCCAGGTGGCGATCGACCTGGAAGGCGGCAGCGGGCCGAATGGTATCTACATTGATGAGGCGGACTGGAAGTACATCCGTCGCCATGATGTGGTGAAAGCCACGGTGAATGTACAGGCGGACGAGCCGGAGCTGGATGAGGTTTGATCGGCTGTACTGAAATGTAAAAAGGCCCCTGGGTGAGAATCCAGGGGCCTTTTTTGTGTTGCCTGTGCCGACCTCTTCGCGAGCAAGCCCGCTCGCACAGGTCACTGCGTTTATCCTGCAGGAATGCAGTCGAGTGTGGGAGCGGGCTTGCTCGCGAAGGTCGCGCCTCGGTCTATTTGCCGAGCGGAATCTTAGGCGCCCAAGTCAGCCACTCATCCTCAAACTTGTCGAACAGCGGGAACGTCTGCTGTGGGCGAGCAGCGTTGCCCATGCGCTCGCCATCCGGCGTGGCGAAGGCGATACCACCGGCGACCAGGGTTTCCAGGGACTCGGTACGCACCGTCGCGCCCTTGAACAGGCCGAAGTCCAGGCCAAAACCACTGGTGTTCCAGAATCGGCTGCCACCGCGCACCAACGGTGCGTATTTAGGCTCGATCAGGATGTGGATCAGTACGCGGTCGGCGGTCTGCCCTAACTCGTAACCGGTGACCTTGCCCACGGTAACTTCACGGTAGGTAACCGGTACGCCTTCCTTCAGCGAACCACGGCGTGCGGCGCTGAGTACCAGACTCAGACCTGCTTCCTGGTGGGCGGCTTCGGGTGGCTGGTCCAGCGCGACAAAGCTTTTCTGCGGCCCGGCATTTTTCGCCGCCGGTTGCACTTCGATGTATTGCCCGGTAACCAGGGTTTCGAGGTTGGCGGTTTTCATCAGGCCCAGCTCAGGCTTGACCACCCAAAACTGACTGCCAACCCGGGCAATGCGGTCGGCGACTTGGGTAATACGGGCACTTAGCAACACCGACTGCATGTCGGCACTGAGGTCGACGCTCTCGATCTTGCCCACATCCAAGCCTTTGAAACGCACCGGCGTGCCGGAGCGCATGCCGTCGGCGCGGTCGACCTTGATCGTCACCAGGGTGCCATGTTGGTTGGCAGCCTCGCGGTCAGCGAACAGCCGGAAGCGCGGGATGCGCTTTTTCAGCGGCACGTTCGGCTCCGGGGTTTCAAAGGCAATACCGCCGGCCATCAGGCTCGCCAGGGACTCACTTTTTACCTGAATGCCACCGGTAAGGCCGCCGGTCAGGGTGACGCCGCTGGCATTCCAGAAACGCGTCGAGCCGTTGACCAGGTTTTCGTATTCCTTCTCGATATGAACGCCGATCACCAGCTGTTTGTTTTTGCGTGAGAACTGGTAGCTCTGTACCGAGCCGACCTTGACCTGCTTGTAGAGGATCGGGCTGCCGACATCCAGGGAGCCGAGATTATCGGTGAACAGCACCATGTGCAGGCCCGGGGAACGCAGATCAAGCGGTGGCGCCTTGGCACGCGCCACGAATTCACGCTGCGGGGCGCTGCCCTTGTCGCCGGGGCGAATGGCGATGTAGTTACCTTTAACCAAGGCTTCGAGGCCCGTGATACCGGCCAGGGAGATGGAAGGTTTGACTACCCAGAACTGGGTGTCATGCACCAGAGTAATCTTCGGCCAATGGGTCGAGGGTCAGCTCGGCATTGGCGCTGGACAGGTCCGGGTCGATCTTCAAGGTTTTCAGGCTGCCGACCTGGATGCCTTTGTACATGACCGGGGTGCGCCCGGCTTGCAGACCTTCGAAGTCAGTCAGTTTGACCTTGACCTTGATACCCGCGGCGGCGGCGTCGAAATCTTCGTACAGGCGGAACGGCAGGCTCGGGTCGGTCGGCGGGCTGTCCTTGCGATTCTCCGGCGTGGCGAAAGCGATACCGCCGGCGACGATGCTGGACAGGGATTCGCTGCGCACCTTCACACCGGACAGGTTGGCGTCGATGCTGATGCCGCTGGCGTTCCAGAAACGTGTGTGTTTGCGCACCAGATTAGCGTAGGTCGGTTCGATATAGACCTTGATCTCGACGGTACTCTGGTCTTCGGAGAGCAGGTAACTTTTGACTTGGCCAACCTGGATCTGTTTGTAGAACACCGGGCTGCCACGGTTCAGCGAGCCGAGGCGATCAGCCTTGATGGTCAGGTGCAAGCCGGGCTTGGCGTCGGACAAAGGCGGCTCTTCGGAGAGCGCCTTGAATTTGCGAGTGGGTTCACCGTCACCTGGGCTGGCGGCGATGTAATTACCCGACACCAGGGTTTCCAGGCCGGTGATGCCGGCCAGGCTGACACTCGGCTTGACCAGCCAGAAACGCGTATTGGTCTTGAGGTACTGGTCGACGTCCTTATTCATCTCGATGGTGGCAATAACCCCGCGATTACTGCCCTCGTCGTCCAGGGCCAGGGCTTTGACTTTGCCCACGGGCATGCCTTTGTAAACCACCTCGGTTTTATTGACCTGGATACCTTCGCCGCTTTCAAAGCGGACCTGGATCTCGATGCCCTGCTGGGAATAGGCGCGCCATCCCAGCCAGCCGCCGATAATCAGCGCAATCAGGGGCAACACCCAAATCGCCGACCAGTTGGAGGCCGGGCGGGTTTTAGCTTTTGGCAAATCACTCATGGTCGTCGTCCGACTCCGTGTTATCCCAAATCAGTCGGGGATCGAAAGTTACTGCGGCAAGCATCGTCAAGATGACCACACTGGCGAACGCCGCAGCGCCGAGGTTGGCCTCGACACTGGCAAGCCGCCCAAAGTTTACAACCGCCACCAGAATGGCGATCACGAAGATATCCAGCATGGACCAGCGGCCAATGAATTCGATAAAGCGATACATCACAATGCGTTGTTGCGCGGACAGCGGCTGATGACGCTGCACCGAGAACAGTAGCAGACCAATGCCCACCAGCTTGAAGGTCGGCACCAGGATGCTGGCGATGAACACGACTGCGGCAATCGGGAACATGCCGTGCTGCACCAGTTGGATCACCCCGGCCATGATGGTACTGGGGTCGCCCTGGCCAAGGGAGTTGATAGTCATAATGGGTAACAAATTGGCCGGGATATACAGAATGGCCGCCGTGATCAACAACGCCCAGGTACGAGTGAGGCTGTTAGGACGGCGGGCATGGATCAGCGCACCGCAACGGGTGCAGAGTTGCTCATCGGTGTCCGGCTCTTGCTTGTTCAACTCATGGCATTCGGTACAAATCAGAATGCCTGCATCAATCGCCCGCATGATCATCCTCTCCTGACAGCGCTTGCCAGATCTGGTGGGGCGACATCACCACCTCAAGCAGTACCTGAACCATTAATAGACTCACGAAGCAGACCAAGCCCAGGCCAATCGTGATGGAGGCCATGTCGGCGAGCTTTACGATAGCCACCAGTACGCCCATCAAGTAGACCTCCAACATCCCCCAATCTTTCATGTGATGGTAGATGCGGTACAGCAGCAATCCATAGCTGCGGCCAATCTTCCAGCGAATGCTGAGCAGTACGGCCAGTTGGCAGAGCAGTTTGAGCAAGGGAATCCCCATGCTGCACAGGAACACAACGGCAGCGACGCCTTGCATACCCGTATCAAACAGGCCGACAACGCCGCTCCACACGGTGTCCTCCGAGGACTGCCCGAGTAAATTGAGCTGCATGATGGGTAAAAAGTTCGCGGGGATGTACAGCAACAGCGCGGCGAGTACCAAGGCAAGGCTGCGCTCAACGACATTGTGGCGGTGAGCGTACAGCTCGTAACCGCAACGTGGGCATTGGGCTTTTTCGCCGAGGGCGAGCGTTGGTTTGCGCATCAGCAAGTCGCACTCATGGCACGCCACCAGATCGTCCAGTGGTAAATCCGACACCTCAAGGGCATCAACCGGATCGGGCATAGATAGGGCTCGGGCTCTAAAAAAGGTTAGGTGCCTATTCTAGTGGTCTGGTTCAGAAATAACTGTGCAAATTTGTCGGCGGATTCGGCGCTGTTTGGCTTTCCGACCGCCCAAAACAAAACCCCTGTTTGCGTTAGCAAACAGGGGTTCTGGAATTTAATCTTGACGATGACCTACTCTCACATGGGGAAACCCCACACTACCATCGGCGATGCATCGTTTCACTACTGAGTTCGGGATGGGATCAGGTGGTTCCAATGCTCTATGGTCGTCAAGAAATTCGGGTACTGAGTCGTGACCAGCTGGCCTCGCTTCAGCAAATTGGGTATGTGATAGCTTTCGGTGTTTGTAAGCGTCGAACTTTCGGTTCATTTCGTCTTCACACACCGCAATCTGGTGCCTTCTCAGGTCAGCAAATTGCTTGGGTGTTATATGGTCAAGCCTCACGGGCAATTAGTATTGGTTAGCTCAACGCCTCACAGCGCTTACACACCCAACCTATCAACGTCGTAGTCTTCGACGGCCCTTCAGGGAACTCAAGGTTCCAGTGAGATCTCATCTTGAGGCTAGTTTCCCGCTTAGATGCTTTCAGCGGTTATCTATTCCGAACATAGCTACCCGGCAATGCCACTGGCGTGACAACCGGAACACCAGAGGTTCGTCCACTCCGGTCCTCTCGTACTAGGAGCAGCCCCTCTCAAATCTCAAACGTCCACGGCAGATAGGGACCGAACTGTCTCACGACGTTCTAAACCCAGCTCGCGTACCACTTTAAATGGCGAACAGCCATACCCTTGGGACCGGCTTCAGCCCCAGGATGTGATGAGCCGACATCGAGGTGCCAAACACCGCCGTCGATATGAACTCTTGGGCGGTATCAGCCTGTTATCCCCGGAGTACCTTTTATCCGTTGAGCGATGGCCCTTCCATACAGAACCACCGGATCACTAAGACCTACTTTCGTACCTGCTCGACGTGTCTGTCTCGCAGTCAAGCGCGCTTTTGCCTTTATACTCTACGACCGATTTCCGACCGGTCTGAGCGCACCTTCGTACTCCTCCGTTACTCTTTAGGAGGAGACCGCCCCAGTCAAACTACCCACCATACACTGTCCTCGATCCGGATAACGGACCTGAGTTAGAACCTCAAAGTTGCCAGGGTGGTATTTCAAGGTTGGCTCCACGCAGACTGGCGTCCACGCTTCAAAGCCTCCCACCTATCCTACACAAGCAAATTCAAAGTCCAGTGCAAAGCTATAGTAAAGGTTCACGGGGTCTTTCCGTCTAGCCGCGGATACACTGCATCTTCACAGCGATTTCAATTTCACTGAGTCTCGGGTGGAGACAGCGCCGCCATCGTTACGCCATTCGTGCAGGTCGGAACTTACCCGACAAGGAATTTCGCTACCTTAGGACCGTTATAGTTACGGCCGCCGTTTACCGGGGCTTCGATCAAGAGCTTCGCGTTAGCTAACCCCATCAATTAACCTTCCGGCACCGGGCAGGCGTCACACCCTATACGTCCACTTTCGTGTTTGCAGAGTGCTGTGTTTTTAATAAACAGTCGCAGCGGCCTGGTATCTTCGACCGGCATGAGCTTACGGAGCAAGTCCTTCACCCTCACCGGCGCACCTTCTCCCGAAGTTACGGTGCCATTTTGCCTAGTTCCTTCACCCGAGTTCTCTCAAGCGCCTTGGTATTCTCTACCCAACCACCTGTGTCGGTTTGGGGTACGGTTCCTGGTTACCTGAAGCTTAGAAGCTTTTCTTGGAAGCATGGCATCAACCACTTCGTTAACTAAAAGTTAACTCGTCATCAGCTCTCGGCCTTAAGATCCCGGATTTACCTAAGATCTCAGCCTACCACCTTAAACTTGGACAACCAACGCCAAGCTGGCCTAGCCTTCTCCGTCCCTCCATCGCAATAACCAGAAGTACAGGAATATTAACCTGTTTTCCATCGACTACGCTTTTCAGCCTCGCCTTAGGGACCGACTAACCCTGCGTCGATTAACGTTGCGCAGGAAACCTTGGTCTTTCGGCGTGGGTGTTTTTCACACCCATTGTCGTTACTCATGTCAGCATTCGCACTTCTGATACCTCCAGCAAGCTTCTCAACTCACCTTCACAGGCTTACAGAACGCTCCTCTACCGCATCACTTACGTGATACCCGTAGCTTCGGTGTATGGTTTGAGCCCCGTTACATCTTCCGCGCAGGCCGACTCGACTAGTGAGCTATTACGCTTTCTTTAAAGGGTGGCTGCTTCTAAGCCAACCTCCTAGCTGTCTAAGCCTTCCCACATCGTTTCCCACTTAACCATAACTTTGGGACCTTAGCTGACGGTCTGGGTTGTTTCCCTTTTCACGACGGACGTTAGCACCCGCCGTGTGTCTCCCATGCTCGGCACTTGTAGGTATTCGGAGTTTGCATCGGTTTGGTAAGTCGGGATGACCCCCTAGCCGAAACAGTGCTCTACCCCCTACAGTGATACATGAGGCGCTACCTAAATAGCTTTCGAGGAGAACCAGCTATCTCCGAGCTTGATTAGCCTTTCACTCCGATCCACAGGTCATCCGCTAACTTTTCAACGGTAGTCGGTTCGGTCCTCCAGTTAGTGTTACCCAACCTTCAACCTGCCCATGGATAGATCGCCCGGTTTCGGGTCTATTCCCAGCGACTAGACGCCCTATTAAGACTCGCTTTCGCTACGCCTCCCCTATTCGGTTAAGCTCGCCACTGAAAATAAGTCGCTGACCCATTATACAAAAGGTACGCAGTCACCCAACAAAGTGGGCTCCCACTGCTTGTACGCATACGGTTTCAGGATCTATTTCACTCCCCTCTCCGGGGTTCTTTTCGCCTTTCCCTCACGGTACTAGTTCACTATCGGTCAGTCAGTAGTATT